>NZ_LVYD01000134.1 GCF_002077945.1 Niastella vici | reverse complement strand
TGTAAATTCTTGTCATGTTGGTTCTTCGTCAAATTTGGGGGTCAGTTCCACCCAGAATCATTCTCTTTCTTAACAGATTAAAGCTTGCACGGCCATACATCTGCCTTTTAACTGTTTTTAATTTATTGATTTGACCTTCTACTTGCCCGTTACTCCATTGCGTGGAGAAAGCATTTTTCACAGCAGTAAAATCAGTGAGAAGCCCCCTGGCAAATGCCTTTAATTCATTTATTGAGCATTCCATCGATTTGTCAATCCATTCCCTTAGTTTTTCCCCCTGCTTCTTTTCCATTATCTCTTTAAGCTCCTGTACCAAATCCATAGCTATATTTATTTCGGGTGATTTTTCCTTTAGAATATTAAGAAAGGCCTGTTCGCTACTTGACAGATCAGTATAACATTTATATACCAACAAGCTTACTTTTGCGGCACTCCATGACTGGCGTGGAATGTAGGTTCTATTTGTTTTATTTCTGGATCTTGTATGGTTTTTAAGAAACTGGTAAACTACAGAACGACTGCCTGCATAACCGAGTTGCCTTATCTCCTTCCACAATTGGATTACCTCTATGCCTGGACATTCTTTTATTCTTTCTTTAAAATAATCAGCAAAATTTAAAATTTCGGATCTTGGTCCATTTTTACTAGGTGGTTCATCCAGATGAATGTATTTTCTAACGGTATTACGGCTCATTTTTACAATTCCAGCGATGGCCCGTATTGGTGTACCTAGCGCATGAAGGTGCTTAATTTCACGCAGCTTAGAAGATCGTTCTGTTATAATGTTATGTTCGGTTAAAAGCGGGTTTTCTTCAGGTACTATTTGCTCAATTTTAGCTTTTTCTGCACAAGCTATTTCTTCCCTACGAAGCTGTTGCCTTTTCCTTTCCAGAAATTTCTTGACTGCGTCTCCCAAGTTCTTAAGCAAATGCCAACGATCGGCAACTTGCATTGCATCGGGAGCACCATTTTTTATTCCATTGGCATATTTTACATATCGATCTCTTGTAACAATCTTAATACAATTACACCGCGCTCGCAGCCACATCTCTACAGAGCTAGCTTCCCTGTCAGGAAGCAAATCAATTATCTTTCGATTCTTTAGATCAATAATTGCAGTACCATATGTGTGGCCTTTCTTATAAGCCCAGTCATCAATTCCAATGTGGGAAGGTGCCGTTGGTACGTTAATATCTTTTTTATAAATATGCCGAATCAAGCTACTACTGCTTGTTTCAATATTTAATGTATCACATAACCTTTT
>NZ_LVYD01000133.1 GCF_002077945.1 Niastella vici | reverse complement strand
AGGCGGAGTTGAACTTTAGCGAGTTTGGAGCTTACTCATCAAGAAGGCAGATGAGCAAGTTAAAGTCAATTGAGAATAGCATTAAGGATGGTACCATGCCAATATCATCTTATACAATCATTCACAAAAATGCAAGGCTGACAAAAGAAGAAAAAGCGCGGATCATAGATTGGGCAAGAATAACAAGAGACAGCCTTGCTGGTAAAAATTAATGGAATGCTTAAACGTATTGGTAAAGCAATAGTGCGACTCCTGAAATCTATTTTTATCAGGAAGAAAAAGTGTTGTCAATAGAAATAAATAAAAATGAAAAATATATTCTTAATAATTCTGTTGTTCATTTCCTGGTCATTTTCCCGGGCACAGCAGCAAGCGAGCAAACAGGAACAACCGGTAATATATACCTGTGTTATGCACCCGGAGGTGCGCATAAGCAAACCTGGAAATTGTCCGAAATGTGGAATGAAACTGGTGAAAGCAAAAAACAAAGCTGTTGAAAAACCAACACCTGATAAAAAGCAAATGCCCACGAAAGATACCTCGAAAAAGGTGGACAACATGGAGCATATGCAAATGCCTTCGCAGCAGGATAAACTGCAGATTCAGCCGGTGACCTATACCTGTCCAATGCATCCGGAAATACATGCTACTAAACCTGGCAATTGCCCTAAATGTGGGATGAAGTTGGTAAGGGAAAAAACAACAATTTCCCCGCAGGCTGATCATCAGCAGGACAGTATGCAAATGCCCTTGAAAGACAGCGCAACCAGCATGGGTAAAATAGACAGCGTAAAAATGGACGGAATGGATATGGGAGATAATGGCACGCTGGCGGAAAATATAAAAACAGCAAAAGCTAATTTAGGGCCGGTAAAAACTATTGATGCCACTACTCCACCCCGTACGGTTCGGTACGACTTATATATTGCTGATACCACGGTAAATTTTGGCGGCAAACCCAAACGCGCCATTGCTGTGAACGGACAAATACCCATGCCGACCTTAACATTTACAGAAGGTGATACGGCAGAAATTTATATGCACAATAATCTGGATGAAGAAACCGCCCTGCATTGGCATGGTTTATTTCTACCCAACAGAATGGATGGCGTACCCAATCTTACTCAGATGCCAATAAAGCCACATACAACGTATTTGTACAAATTTCCTATCGTTCAGCATGGAACACACTGGTATCATAGTCATTCCGGTTTGCAGGAACAAATAGGTATGTACGGGGCCTTTATCATGAACAAAAGAAAAGAATGGGATATTCCCACTATCCCCATTGTGCTAAGCGACTGGACGAATATGAAACCCGAAGAAGTCAATCGTAGTCTGCATGCAGCCACCGATTGGTTTGCCAT
>NZ_LVYD01000132.1 GCF_002077945.1 Niastella vici | reverse complement strand
TTATAAGTGCCAGCGGCATTGTATGTGTTGCCATTCCAGGTGTATGGTAATTGGTTATTGCAAATAGTTATGGCTTGAGAACCTGTTACGACGGTGTTTACGTTGAGAGTTAAGGATACGATGGAGTCGCAGCCAGCGGCGCTTGTCAAGGTGTCTTTGTAAGTGCCGGCGGCATTATAGGTGTTGCCGTTCCATGAGTATGGCAATTGGCTTGTACAGATGGTTACGGTTTGAGCGCCGGTCAGGGTTGCTTTTACGGTCAATGTGAGCGTGACGATAGAATCGCAACCGGCTACATTCTTCAATGTGTCTTTGTATGTACCAGCGGCATTATATATGTTTCCGTTCCAGGAGTATGGTAGTTGGTTGTTGCAGATGGTTATCGCTTGAGAGCTTGTTACGGATGTGTTTACATTGAGAGTTAATGTTACGACTGAGTCGCAACCAGCGGCACTGGTTAAAGTATCCTTGTAGGTTCCGGCTGCATTATATGTGTTGCCGTTCCAGGAGTATGGTAATTGGTTATTACAGATTGTTATAGTTTGGGCACCCGTCTTGGTTGGGTTGACGTTCAATGTCAGGGTAACAATTGAGTCGCAACCCGATGCGCTGATCAGGGTGTCTTTATAAGTGCCAGCTGCGTTATAAGAGTTTCCGTTCCAGATATACGGTAATTTATTGCTACAAATGGTTGCAGTTTGAGTGCCTGTCAATGTTGCTTTTACTGTTAGTGTGAGGGTAACGACAGAATCACAACCTGCTGCACTGATCAAAGTGTCCTTATAGGTTCCGGCCGCATTTAGAGATTTACCATTCCAGGTATAAGGCAGTTGATTGTTGCAAATGGCTATTGTTTGAGCACCCGTCTTGGTTGGGTTGACGTTCAATGTAAGTGTAACAATTGAGTCGCAACCTGAAGCGCTGATCAGGGTGTCTTTATAAGTGCCAGCTGCGTTATAGGTGTTTCCATTCCATAAATACGGTAATTTATTGCTACAGATGGTTGCAGTTTGAGTGCCGGTCAATGTTGCTTTTACTGTCAGTGTGAGGGTTACGATAGAATCGCAACCAGCCACATTTTTCAATGTGTCTTTGTAAGTGCCGGCAGCATTAAGTGATTTGCCATGCCAGAAGTATGGCAGCTGGTTATTACAGATGGTTATCGCTTGTGAACCAGTTACGGATGTATTTACATTTAGCGTTAAAGTAACAATAGAATCGCAGCCTGCGGCACTGTTTAATGTGTCCTTGTATGTTCCTGCAGCATTGTAGGAGTTACCATTCCAGGTATATGGTAATTGGCTATTACAGATGGTTACAGTTTGTGCGCTTGTTAATGCTGCTTTTACTGTCAAAGTAAGTGTAACAATAGAATCGCAGCCAGCTACATTTTTCAATGTGTCTTTGTAAGTGCCGGCAGCATTAAGTGATTTACCATGCCAGATGTATGGCAG
>NZ_LVYD01000131.1 GCF_002077945.1 Niastella vici | reverse complement strand
TGCTTTGGTCTTTCACTGCGAATGACATAGTGGTAACAGCCGGTGAAGGCGGCAACTGAATATATACGCTGCCGGGGTTGTAATAATGATTAAGGATCCAGGTATAGGTTTTGTCGCTGGCCCAACGGCTCGAACCCCATTGGCACATACCGCGGCCATGTCCGCTTGTTGAATACCCCGCACAGCGGGCATCAGAGATACAGGGCCAGGCCGAACCGGTTCCGCTATACCCATCGCCGCAACCGGCGTTGTTATTTTCTGCAGAATATTCGGCCCTGAAGATAGCGCCGCTCTTTACCAGTACAATACTTTCCGTTGCTTTGGCGGCATTGATACAACTGGTATACTTATCGCTTTGCCATACCTGGTTACAGGTGGTGCTTGCGATGTCGTAACTGCTTTTAACGGGGTGCAATACATAATAAGCGCCATAGGTACGGTACGCCACAGCGCCGGCCTGTAAGGAAGCTGCGCCCCAGCTGGCGATCCACTCGTCATCGAGGCCCGATCCTGCATATTCTTCTAAAGTCATTACTTCAACCGAGCTGCAGGTAGTGCAGGAACAGCTGGTGCCCACGCGTATGCTGGTTGGAACCGTTGCGGCCAGCACCGCATTTTCTCTTGCCTGGGGCACAGTAGAAACCGCGTTGCGTTGTTGTTCGTCAGCAGCGGTCCTGTCAAACATCCCATGAACCTGTTTTTCGGTTTGGCCATTGGGTTGTATCCGTGCTCCGTTCGCCGGCGACATCGCCACCTTCATTGTATACACATCAGGTAACAGAAAAACGTTTTGCATGGTATAAGGGGCATACCCGTTTTTCGTGAAGGTGATCGATGCTGCAGCCGGTGCTTTGCCCGGTGAAATGGTTGGGGAAGCAGCTACCGCCAGTGAAAAGAAACCTTTGCTGTCGGTAATGGCCTCAGCAACGCCACTGCTTACCCGTACACCGGCGAGCGGGCTGTTGGCTGCTTCATCACGCACATAGCCACTGAGAACAGTTTGGTTTACGTTGGCCCTAAGGAGTTGTTGCCTGGCGTTGTCAACGGCTGGCTCCAGGTTAATACTGGCTTCAATGGTTGTTACTTCGCCCGATGAAAAATAAGTGGCTAATGATTTGTAACCATTGGCCCCAATGCTGAAATCGTACTTTCCATTCACGGCTGTAAAGGAAAGCCTGCCATTGGCAGCCGCTGTTAGCGTGCTGGTGCTGCCGTTGGGAGCCGTTACCTGTACAACGGCGCCGGGTACGGCGAATCCGGTGTTCTGATCTTTTACAATAAACGTGATATTGGTCGACTGCGCCCCTGCAAACGAGTATAGCAGTAACCCGAATACCACAAGAAGGATCTGTCGTGTTTTGATCATAGCATAATGTTTAGAAACTGTTTGGTTGAAACCACCCGCTGCCTGCCTGAGCTTTCGCGAACTGAGCAGGCTGGCGGGTGGTTTATATTTAGTGAATCAATTCACCATTCACCTATTTCACTATTAATAACTTACTGCTGGTTGTTTTGCCAGAAGCGCCCAAA
>NZ_LVYD01000130.1 GCF_002077945.1 Niastella vici | reverse complement strand
TGGGCAATGATTCCGCAATAAAATGGGTTGGAAAGGATCATGCTAAGTTTCTGCTTGTAGATCTTAACCCCCATTGCCTGTAACCGGGATAGGATTTCATCGTTTTTCATGCCTTGCGCTTTCCACTCAAATGCCTTGCGCAGTTTTTTGCCTATTTCATTGACAACAATCTTGCGGATCTTATCTTCTTTGACAATAGAGTAACCCATCGGCGGTTGCAAACACCAAATGCCTCGTTCCAGCTTTTCTTTTGTACCGGCAATGGCCCTCTGCCGACGTAACTGGTTATCATATTCACTGAACAAAAATTGCATGTTTTGCTGGAACACCCCGCCGGGGTTGCTGGTATCAATGGGCTGTGTAACCGCAATGATAGTAACGCCATATTTTTCTCGCAGTTCTTTCGATAGTCGCATGGCTCCGTCGCCAGTACGGCTAAACCTGTCCAACAGATACACCAGTATATGGGTTACTTTTTCTTTGTTCTTTTTAATGAACTCAAGCATGCGCTGGAACTCCTTACGGCCATCGGTACTGGCGCTTTCATAGGTTCCGCCAAAGTAACCCATAATGGCAAATTCGTTACGGGCTGCAAACTCCTCAATGGCTCGTTTCTGTGTGTCCAGGCTCAGGTTGGTTTCATATTGCTCTTTGGAGGATACACGGGTGTACACCACGCAAAATTTGCCGGTTGACGTTTTCTTGTAGTGCACAACTGGCCTTTTTGACCATTGCTGAAACAAATCAAGGTGCTGACTCATGATGCTTTCTTTTTAATAGGATTTAAGTATGAAATGTTATTAGTGTGTTGTAAAGGGACCACTTTGGCTTTTGCAACGCATTCAAACAGAATAAGAGCATACTGGTGAATGGTTTGCACTACCTGTTCAGCTTCTTCATCGCTGTAATGTTCGCAGCCAGGAAAGGTGCGTAGCTTTTCAACGGTTAATGGTTCTTTTTTAGGATTGATGGCCTGGGCAAATGCTGCACCATCCGCCTGGCTCTTCAGGTTTTTGATTGTGGTTCTCATAGTACAAGGATTTTTATATATCGCTTTATAAATGGAAAAATCGTGAGGTTATCCCACGATTTCGTTTAACTGACTGCAGTGATCTAATCTTCCTCATCATCGTCTTCACCATCATCTTCTTCTTCCGTTTCTTGGTAATCGGAAATCATGTCTACTATTTGATGAATAACATCACGCTGTTCCCGTTCAAACTGTACTTCTATTAACACTTCATCAATTTCTGTATCCGCACCAATGATATCATTATTGATCTCGTTTTCTAACAATACCTCTGCCACTTCTGTAATGATAGCAGCAGGAATACTCAACTCTTTTTTAGTTATTAATTTGCTTGACATACTTTTTTGTTTTTTTAAAGAATCAGTTGTAACACAAAAGTATGCTAGGGCTATAGGGTACCTTTGCAAACGCGCTCGAATGCATACGATTATATCTGAATTTCTTCGATTAGGTACAATTTGGCTCGATTTTCCTCAAATTGTCTCCTCCCCTAATGAGTCTCTTGATTGGACACCCAGGTTGACTATCATTTAAATACTATTTGAATTCGATTTGA
>NZ_LVYD01000129.1 GCF_002077945.1 Niastella vici | reverse complement strand
GAAGGCGTCTCAAAAGTAAGAGGCGCCTTTTTTCTGTTTTATGGCGATGTATAGAGCGTAATAGAATTGAAGTAGGATTTTCTTAAAGGAGATGTTTTGGGAAGATGTTTTTTAAAAGTTCGAAGTGGTTATTGGCTGTTTTTAGGCTGCTTTCTTCCTTAAGTTGTGTGCGAGTGCCAGTAAACCGGTTTCAACTGCTACCTTTTCTTTGCCTCGTAGCATAAAGCGTTTGAAATTATGATTATATTTAATATTTGCAAATACAGGTTCTGTGTCGAAGCAACGCTGTTTACGTTTTTGGATACCTCGTTTACTCTTTAATCGCTTTTCTGCATTTTGTTTGAGGCGTTGGTTGTTAAGGCTGACTTCTATTATTCGATCACCTTTTTGCTGATGACAGGTTCCATATAAAAAACAACCTTTACAGTTTGAAGCCTTGTACTTATCTATCACTCGTGGATACCCTGTTTTAGTTTCTTCTATCGTCCAACCAATATGTTTCATTGGTTCACCTATTGGGCAAAAGTATTGGTTGTTCTCTTCTTCATAGGTAAGCTTATCTATACTAAATGGAGTATTATTACGGATTGTTTCATTCTGCATCCGGTCAAACTGGTTGTGCTTCACATAAGCTGTGATGCGCTTTTTTTCCAGCCATTGATAATTTTCTTCACTTCCATAACCTGCATCGGCGGTAACGTTATTGGGCTTTTGTTTGAAGTTGTTTATGTGTTGGTTAAGGTGGTCAATCAGCGTGTTAGTATCAGTAGTGTTTTGATGGATACTATAAGAGGCTATGTATTGATTATTAGTACTGATCTGGACGTTATAGGCTGGTTTTAACTGACCATTTTTCATATGGTCTTCTTTCATGCGCATGAAGGTGGCGTGCTTATCTGTTTTGCTATAACTGTTTCTTTGTTCACCCATTATTTTTTCCTGCTCTTCATATTTGTCCAGGTTGGCTGGCCAGTTCTTTTTTGCATAGTTTAATTTTTGCCTCTTGTCTTTGGCTATTTTCTTATCCTTAAGTGCAGCATTAATCGCATCTACGGTCCGAGAAACGCTTTCTGAGTCTATTTTATCAAAGCCCGATGGATCTGTATCATCTAATTCTGAGGCTGCAACAGACTTGGCATACTGCCACAATTCATTTAATTGCTGTTTTATTTTCTCTCTGTTGTGTTTAATTGTATTGCCCCATACAAATGTATACCGGTTGGCATTGGCTTCTATCTTGGTGCCATCTGTGTATAAATCTTTGATACTCAGTAATCCTTCCTCGCATAACAATAAAACTACCTGAGTGAATATCGGTTGTAACGTTTTCTGAAGGCGTTGTCCACGAAAGCGGTTGATGGTATTGTGATCTGGCGTGCTCATTCCGGCCAACCACATGAAGTGAATAGTCTGGCCTACGGCCTCTTCTATTTTACGACTACTGTAGATGTTATTAATATAAGCATATACTAACACTTTAAGTAACATGCGAGGATGGTAACTGCTGGTGCCGCCCGGTTTGTACAGTTTGATCAACTCACTTATGTCCACTTTTTCCAAGACTTCGTTTACAACACGAACTGGATGGTTAGCAGCAATCATCTCATTTAAATCAGGTGGGAGTAACATCGCCTGGTTTTGGAAGTTGCTTTTAAAAACAACCGATAATGTTTTACCTCTTGCCATACCCTTAAAAACAACACGACCAGAGCTTATTACTAAATGACCAACGCGTTTAGTTATACAGTGCTTTTGTGGATAAACCCGCCCTAAAAACTGAAAACAAAAAAGGCCGCCTCAAATTACTTTTGAGACAGCCTC
>NZ_LVYD01000128.1 GCF_002077945.1 Niastella vici | reverse complement strand
AAGAGGAGAAGGGGATGAGAGAAGAGAGAAAATGAGGACAAAGAAACAAGTTAGATTAATACGATGAGTGAGATAGGATAGAGGTAAAGAAAGCATAATATTATAAAGATCTTTGAAAGTTTGGAAGCAACAGCACTTGAATAACTTTCAAGTAATTCAAGGTAAGATTTTAGCGACTCGAAAAAATTAACAGATTCACAAAGTTGATTTTCTTTTTGAGAGAATTAAGCTAAGTGATCAAAACTCATTTACAATGGAGAGTTTGATCCTGGCTCAGGATGAACGCTAGCGGCAGGCTTAATACATGCAAGTCGAGGGGCAGCGCAGTGTAGCAATACATGGGCGGCGACCGGCAAACGGGTGCGGAACACGTACGCAACCTTCCTTTAAGTGAGGGATAGCTTTCGGAAACGAAAATTAATACCTCGTAACATCGTTGAGTGGCATCACTTGATGATTATAGCTCCGGCGCTTAAAGATGGGCGTGCGCCTGATTAGGTAGTTGGCGGAGTAACAGCCCACCAAGCCTACGATCAGTAACTGGTGTGAGAGCACGACCAGTCACACGGGCACTGAGACACGGGCCCGACTCCTACGGGAGGCAGCAGTAAGGAATATTGGTCAATGGACGCAAGTCTGAACCAGCCATGCCGCGTGGAGGATGAAGGTCCTCTGGATTGTAAACTTCTTTTATCGGAGAAGAAACCCCGGAAATCTTTCTGGGTTGACGGTACCCGATGAATAAGCACCGGCTAACTCCGTGCCAGCAGCCGCGGTAATACGGAGGGTGCAAGCGTTATCCGGATTCACTGGGTTTAAAGGGTGCGTAGGTGGGTTGGTAAGTCAGTGGTGAAATCTCCGGGCTTAACTCGGAAACTGCCGTTGATACTATCAATCTTGAATCTCGTGGAGGTAAGCGGAATATGTCATGTAGCGGTGAAATGCTTAGATATGACATAGAACACCGATAGCGAAGGCAGCTTGCTACACGAGTATTGACACTGAGGCACGAAAGCGTGGGGATCAAACAGGATTAGATACCCTGGTAGTCCACGCCCTAAACGATGGATACTCGACATACGCGATACACAGTGTGTGTCTGAGCGAAAGCATTAAGTATCCCACCTGGGAAGTACGACCGCAAGGTTGAAACTCAAAGGAATTGGCGGGGGTCCGCACAAGCGGTGGAGCATGTGGTTTAATTCGATGATACGCGAGGAACCTTACCTGGGCTAGAATGCATTTTGACCGTGGGTGAAAGCTCACTTTGTAGCAATACACAATTTGTAAGGTGCTGCATGGCTGTCGTCAGCTCGTGCCGTGAGGTGTTGGGTTAAGTCCCGCAACGAGCGCAACCCCCATCATTAGTTGCCATCAGGTAAAGCTGGGAACTCTAATGAAACTGCCGTCGTAAGACGCGAGGAAGGAGGGGATGATGTCAAGTCATCATGGCCTTTATGCCCAGGGCTACACACGTGCTACAATGGAGGGGACAAAGGGCTGCCACTTGGCGACAAGGAGCTAATCCCAAAAACCCCTTCTCAGTTCAGATCGCAGTCTGCAACTCGACTGCGTGAAGCTGGAATCGCTAGTAATCGTATATCAGCAATGATACGGTGAATACGTTCCCGGACCTTGCACACACCGCCCGTCAAGCCATGGAAGCCGGGTGTACCTAAAGTCGGTAACCGCAAGGAGCCGCCTAGGGTAAAACTGGTGACTGGGGCTAAGTCGTAACAAGGTAGCCGTATCGGAAGGTGCGGCTGGAATACCTCCTTTTTAGAGATAGCGCTAAAAAATAACTTTTTAGCTGTTGCTTCACTTAACTTTCATAGA
>NZ_LVYD01000127.1 GCF_002077945.1 Niastella vici | reverse complement strand
CGTTCGGCATACGGCGGTTCATTAAACATTAACAGTTTTAGGAGGCTTTACAATGTCTGTTAGACTAGTGAAGCCTTCTTTCTTTAAGTAGCTGTTACTCATGGCACGCCGGAGCATCGGACTTTGTACGCTTCGCCATTTTCCTTTCCGAGTATTACCCCATTGGTATGCCTGATTTGGGCTTACCCCTAATTTTATCAACTCTGTAATTCGGGTGCGGGGCTTTTTCCATTGGTGCCAATAGCACAGGCGTAGCCGGCTTCTGACCCACATGTCCAATTCTTCAAACACCGATTTTGCCTCACTTAGCTTAAAGTAATTTCCCCAACCCTGGTTCAGTTGGCGCATGTGCTCCATTCGCAGCACCATGCTATAAGGTTTGCTTCGGCACGTGATTATACGTACTTTGTCCTTATATGCTGCGATGCTTTTGCGGTGGACGCTAATACCCTTTTCACCCTTTCGGTGATAAAAGGTAAAGCCCAACAACTTCATCGACCAGGGGCGAGTTACGCTACTCTTGACCGTATTTACAACCAACTTTAGTTCCTTTTCTATGTAACGGGTAATGCTTTCCATTACCCGTTCGCCGGAACGTTTGCTCTTAACGTAAATACTACAATCATCGGCGTAACGTACATATCTCAAGCCTCGCTTCTCCAGCTCTTTGTCCAGTTTATCAAGGATAATATTTGACAACAGTGGACTTAGTGGGCCGCCTTGAGGTACGCCTTGTTTACAGGGTATGCGGTTTGTTCTCTCTGCTATCTCACTTCGAAGTATTTTGTGGATCAGCTTTAAAACCCGTTTGTCCGTTATCCGACGGCTTAGCTCATTCATCAGATAGTCGTGGTTTACCCGGTCAAAGAACTGCGACAGGTCAAGGTCTACTACATGGCTGTAGCCAGCGTTGATGTATTCCTTTGCCTTTAGAGCAGCCTGATGCGCATTCTTTTCATTGCGGAACCCATAACTGGTCTCTGAGAACGTAGGCTCATACTGTTGCACCAATACTTGGGAGATTGCTTGTTGGATTAACCGATCCATGTACGTTGGTATCCCTAAATGGCGTTCCCCTCCATTGGGCTTGGGAATCGTTACCCGCTTTACTGCATTCGGCTGGTAGCTTCCATTTTCCAATTGGGATTTAACCTGAGCCCAGTCGCGTTGAAGCTGTGATTGAAAGTCTGCGGCTTCTACTCCATCGATACCTGCAGCTCCTTTGTTGCCGACCACACGGTCGTAGGCAGCTAGCATGTTGGGTCTGCTTAGGATTACTTCCAGTAACATTCATCTCTTTTTTTTTTTTCCTGTTTCCTTGTTTCTTTCCTTCCTTCAAGATGTCGTTCAGCGCTCCCTGGTACCCTTCTGCTTCCAGCATAGCTCTTGCAGGGCAGCTCTCCATTCGGAGTTTTCTGCTTTCTTCACGATCATCCCATTTCCAGAGGTACTCCACGGACGTTTAATGTTCGGCCCTTCCCTTGT
>NZ_LVYD01000126.1 GCF_002077945.1 Niastella vici | reverse complement strand
TTTTTTTTTCCTGTTTCCTTGTTTCTTTCCTTCCTTCAAGATGTCGTTCAGCGCTCCCTGGTACCCTTCTGCTTCCAGCATAGCTCTTGCAGGGCAGCTCTCCATTCGGAGTTTTCTGCTTTCTTCACGATCATCCCATTTCCAGAGGTACTCCACGGACGTTTAATGTTCGGCCCTTCCCTTGTTCTTTAGGTACTACGGCCTCGGCTGACTTCTGTTAAACAAGTATATATCTCTATATACTCTTGCTCCTTCGGGTGGCGCTTCTCCCTCCGTCCACTGTTTAACAGATCTCCCCGGGTAAGGTGCGCAAACTTTCTCTCCATGTACCTGTCAGATATACAGTTATCTGTTTCGGATAGTTTTGGGCTTTGTTTTGTTTGGCAAACTCGCCCATAGATAATTGCCTCATCTGCTTCCTGTTCGTCAGGCCAGAGATTTACCGCTGGCTTCCTTCAGATTCCTCCTCGCGGAGGACACCCTTGCCTTTGGTTAACGC
>NZ_LVYD01000125.1 GCF_002077945.1 Niastella vici | reverse complement strand
GGAGGCAACGAACCGCTCTACCCGGAACTGCTGGATCGAAAATTTACTAAAAGCTAAGGATTTAAACATATAACATATGTTACGATAGTATTACGGGACGCCACCGCTCTACGCCGCTCCCTTGACGCCATGCGGATAAGTGGGCGTCGCCAAAGAATTTCTACATAAACTAAAAGCACTCCGTAGCCTATTTGTCCATTTCTGCGCGACGGTTAGAAGCGATATGTTGCTCATAACTTAAAGGGATACGAACAATATCCTGATAATGCTGTAAATAGACGGAGGCATCACCTCTTGCTTCCCCTGGGCCGACAATAATCAATTTTATTTGTTTTGACGTGTCAGAAAATAAATGTGCATATTCAATCAGTTGACCGATTGCTTGGCGCAGGCAGGCCGGCACGTTTTCGAAAGGTTTTATTTCATAAAAGTATAATGTATCAGCAGTTTCCCGCACAATATCGATCCGCTTCTTATATTCCAGTGTAATTACATCTTTTGGGTATTTTATCTTTAATTCCCGATAGAAGCTATTCTGAATAATATTATGAAGTTGCTTTACCATTCCGGCTGCTACAGGACCTCGCAAATAGGATTCTTCCGACTTTGATCTATCTAGCTCTGTATATTCAAGAGTATCATCGTCGTCAGTTACAGCAATATTGTCAACCTGCAAAAAAGGTCCAAAAATCGCCCGTAGATGATCTTTTTTTTCGGGTTCAATATAATACAATGTGCCTGAGTAATTAAAATTAAAGGTCCTATCGATTCCCAGTTCAACAAACTCCACATGAACATGATGTCCCAATTTTTCAGAATCGTAATAATAGAAGGTTCCATTTCTTGCTACGACGACTGCATATGCAATGATGTTTAAGTTTCCGCGATTGCCATGTGACTTCACTGCAATAATATCTCCTTGTTTTAAATTGAGGAGGATTCGAAAGTAACGTTGTATAAAAGAAAGATTGTTCTTGTCACTTTTGTGATGTAGAGCCACAAACGCATTAATAGTCTCGTCATCGGCACCAATCAGATGCGACATATCGTATTCATTAAGAAACCCTATCGCTACCGAGTGGCTGCTGAGCATTTCTGGAAATACGTCTTTTTTGTCTTCCCCCTTTTCATTTTTATACTTTGAACCGATAATGAAATAATTCCTAAATGGTTTTCCTCGCACATGGTGTTCCCACAGATATTGAGCATAAGCAATCATGTCCTCTGTAATAGGCTTTTTTTCAATAATGTATCGTTGCAAATCAACTATTCGAGCATTCTCAGGAAATCTTCCCATCTTAACTGCTGCGATAGTTAATAGTGCTTCCCGAGTATACACAGGGAAAATTTGTCGGTGGGAATACATAAAAGCAATTTTCCACTTTGCCACTGAATGAAACTTAACGTTCTCAATTACTTCCAAGTCACCTTTGTCAGCCGCAGTGGCAATCTCGTAGATACGTTGCCTTACTTTCACAAACGCTTCTGTTCTTGATTTACCTAATTCTTCGCTCCAAGCATATTTTGTATCTTTGAGGTAAGTCTCTGAATATTCTTTGTCTTGCTTGTATTTCCAAAGTCCAAATTTAGTTAGTGGCATTCCTCCCAGTTCACCCACTTCACGAGAATCATATTCCATCAAATAGCAAAACGCATTATGATCTGAGAGATCCGCATATTGCTCAACCGTCATAGATAGAATTTTTTCTATTGGCCATTTAAAGAGAAAATAGTCAATCTTTTCAGTAGCATATTCTGTATTGATAGCCATTAAGTCATGAGTTTAGGATAGAAAGATAAGATTATTACAAACAGCTTTAACCTAGTTTCAGGAGGATTATTTCATAGGCTAAATACAACTTATAATGGCGCTATCCGGTAGAATATCAGGGTTGTGAAATTTTATTCAACACAGCTCGATCTAAGTTTGGCGGAAAGGCGGATGAAAATTGAGTTTATTTGAGCTGGAATGAAGGAAGACCCAGGACTTTTTTAACTGTAGGTTGTAGTTAACGGTTGAATTATATACCAGG
>NZ_LVYD01000124.1 GCF_002077945.1 Niastella vici | reverse complement strand
CAACGCTTGTGATGCCGCATATGTTTCAAACATTGGATCACAAGTTGCAAACTTTGCTTTACAAGTTCGCAACTTCGTGTGGAAAGTTCAAAACATTGGATGGAAAGTTCAAAACATTGAATGGAAAGTTCAAAAGATGTCGTGGAAAGTTTAAAACATTGGGTGGAAAGTTTCGAACTTATGTGGCAATGTTGCGACTTATGTCTCATCTTTAGCGACTTCTTCCACAGCCTTTGTAGTTCTTACCCACAATTTGAAAAATTGGGGGCCATAATTGTGAGCAATATACAAATTTTACCAACTTATACGAGACCGTTAACTGCTTAAATGGTCAAACTGAAAAGCTGCAGGGCATCATTTGGGAGTTTCTTCACTTTTTTTCATGCTGTGCCTCATACCCATACCGTATGGCCGCTTCTAGTATATCAACGTTGATATCTTTCAGCGTTTTGAACTTAATGCAATACCCCGTAACGCTGGCCTTACCTATTTTTTCCCCATACGTTTGGGCCAGGTATTTCTTATCGCTAATGCCAAGGATATAGACAGAGATCCCGGTTTTGTTTGCACTTATTCCAATTTGAAAAAACTCCCTGGTCTTTCCATTGGCATACTTTAATGTTTGTAATCCATATCCTATGGTAGGGTTAGTAACAGTTTTATTTTCGCTGTCTTTACCATCATCGAACCATAATTTACATCCTGGTAACGCCTGAAGTGTGCGCTGGTGCAACTCCTGCATTTCACTGCGTTTTGGTTCAGGCTGGCTGGTAATATACTTTTTGATTTGTTCCTGTACGTTCATATAAAATATAAAATTACCGGTTAAGATCTGTTTCCCGAATGTAACGCACTCTTTCTGAACTTACGGGTGGGTAATACGACAATCTAAGGGGGGTATTGTGCCTGGTACACCATAAATAGCTACAAGTGCTTCGAAGTTGGCAATGCCGGTCAGGTGTAACAAAAGGGTGTTTTTCTTTACAAACGCGACATCAGGCCATTCTGCTTTGGCAAGAGCAAAAGTAACCTTCCCGAAAACAAAAACCTGTCAATATTTGCAGGGGGTGTTGGCTGCCTTTTTATCTCGTACAGTTCCGCCTGAACGAAGAAACCTATGGTATCTCTTTCACCGGTGAAGTAAGGGGACTAATAAAACCCAACAACAAACCAACTGTTTCCCTTGCCCTGTCGAAAAAATTCGACCTGTCGAAGTTTATGGAATTCAGTAAATAAAACAGGGCTTTTTGTCCAGACTGCTGAAGTACCGGTTGCTTCATTTTAATGCAAAATGGTATAAGGCTTAAGTTGCTTTTGCTTCGCCGGGAAGGCCGTCTCCATGCTTTTGCAAACATAAAAGACAGTCTTTGTTTTATAGATTGTTCGCCAGCCGGCAAATCATTCTTTTATTTTCGTCCAACGGTCTTTTTCGTATGCAAGCACTTCTGTAGCTACCCCATTTTGGTCGAGGGTAAAGACAAGAGGCATACCATTCTCTTTACTAAAGAACTCCGTGGCAGAAGAAGGCACCAGGTGCACCGCTACATTGTCCCACAGCTGTGTGAGTACGATGCCTTCCTTTTCGGCTTTAATGGTGAGTTTATCGCCAGCAATTATTTGATACTTGCCTTCCAGGGCCTTTAGCTGCGCAGGCTGTAGTTTAACTTCCTTTTTCATTACAGCGGTAGAGGGGTCCTGCATCTTTTTCCACAGATCGCGATGAAAAGCCAGCACCTGCGTAACATTACCATTGTCATCTTTGGTAAATTGAAGCGGGAACCTCCATTGCTGAGCAAAGAATTCTGTAGCTGCTGTAGGCCTAAACATTATCTCCCTTCCAGTCCAACCCTCGCGGAGTTTCAGCCCGTCGGGGGTAGATTCGATCTGGATATAATCCCTTTTGCCATCCTGCCCGTCAATCTGGTAATAACCTTCAAAAGATTTCAATTGCCCGGCTTGAAGATGAATGTACTTTGGTGGTGCATAACTCTTCACTTTATTCCAATGGTCTTTATTGTATGCCAATAGTTGCACAACCGCACCCTGGTCGTTTTTGAAAAATTTAAGGGGAAAATCTTTATTCACGTTTAAAAACTCCAGCGCTGACTGTTGATTGAATACAATCTCTCTATCATTCCACAGTTGTTTAAGAATTAACTGGTTACCTGTAGCCCTGATCTGAATATAAGTATCCTTATCGAAGTCGGCCAGATAATAGCCTTCAAACGCTTTCAGGTCCTGGCGAGGGGGAAGTACCGTTTCCAGGTGGTTGGTGGAAGGCATTGATCGTGCTTTTAAGGGATTCACCATGAAATAGCACCCGGTTAGCAAGGGAAGCACCAGCGCATATTTGTACATATTGCGGATGGGAGAACTTTTTTTGTTCATCATATAAATGCGTGTTTTAATTTTAGATGAAGCAAATAAATTGACCAACGGTAGTCCCGACGGCCGCAGACATCTCAGCATGCTGTATTGATAGGAAGAAGGGTCAGCTCCTTTGTCCAGTACCGCCTTGTCTGCAAGAAATTCCAGGTTGAGCTTCACCGTTCGTTTTAATCCAATGAGGAATGGATTGATCCAGCACAATGCATGCACTAATTCCACCAGCAACAGATCAAAATTGTGTCCCTGACGGATATGCTCCTGCTCATGAGAAATGATCTGCTCAACATCTGCAGGCGGATAATGACCTTTGTTCATTACCAGGCAACGAAAGAATGAGAAAACTGGCAGGTCCAGTTCATGATAGCAGTAAATAATGCCGTTTACTTTTTCGCGCCTGCTTCTTCTAATTATGCGACAGACTTGTTGTATTTGAAAAAGCAAACGTAGCAGCAGCACTACCGCTACCAAAAAATATACCCGGTCAAGAATATTCACAACTTTGATTACCGGTATCGTATTGTGTGCAGGCTGCAGTGTTGACACCGGGGAATGTACATGGGGGCTTATGGCTGCCGTATCCGGTGCATCGCTGAATGGATGCTCCCAATGAGAGAAAGGCCTCATGGCCCACATGCCGCGCCTCAGCCCATTTTCAGTAGTACTCTCGAGGGCGGGCAATAAGGGTAAAAGGAAGGCCAGGCCAATAGCACTCAAAAGGACGATCCTGTTCAATCTGAAAAATTTTTCCTTTCTCAGCAAACAGTAATAGGCCAAAAAGAAAATACTGATGACCAGGTTCGCTTTCAGCAAATAAAGTAGAATAGCCCCCATAAACCGGAATTTATTTTCTATTTTTTTTCTCTATCATTTTAACGATTTCCTTCAACTCCTCTACAGAAACCTCTTCCTGTTCGGCAAAGAATGCCACCACATTCTTCATGGAATTGCCGAAAAGACGCGTCAGTAGCGGCTTCACAAACTTATTTGTATACTCTTTTTGGGAAATGGCAGCCGAATAACGATAAGTGGTGCCGAAATCTTCATAAATAAGAAATCCTTTGTCGGCCAGCCTGCGCATAGTGGTGGCTACAGTATTAATATGTGGTTTTGGATTGGGCAGCGCTTCACGCACGTCCTTTGCAAAGGCTTTTTCAAGCCGCCAGATGACCTGCATCAGCGCTTCCTCTTTTTCGCTGAGTCGTTTTTTCATATCGCTAAACTAGAACTATTTCTGTAATCAAGCAACTACAGTTGTAGTTTTAACAAAAAAAACTTTTTCCGGCCAACCTGCAGGACCGGCTTCCGATAACTGGTTCTTGTGATCAGTTACAGGAAATGAAGTTGAACAAAATTTAAGCAAAATGTCAGACGGTCAGAAGATCTCCACCTACCAGGACATTTCTGAACAAAATTCGCCCGCTCTAACTCCACTGTTTCGCATATTCAGTAGGTGTCATATTAAACTGCTTCTGGAAGTTGCGGCCGAATTGGGTCAATGAATTATAGCCTACTCTTTCTGCAATATCATTCATATGAGTATTCCCCTGGCTAATTAGTTCCGCTGCCGTTTTTAACCGCGTAAGATTGATCATCTCATTGGGCGAAAGATCGGTGATGCTTTTGATCTTCCGGTACAGGGTAGGGCGGCTCATATTCATCAGGGTGGCCAGCCGTTCCACATCCAGTTCGTGATCCGTAATATTATTTTGTATAACCTGGTGTAATTGTTCCATAAACTCTTCGTCCATCCGGTTGTGTGCAACGCCTTTAATATGCACAAGTGGTGATTTGGCGAAATATTCTTTAAGCCGGTTGCGGTTTTCGAGCAGGCTGGCAACCTGTGCATTCAGGTGCTCTGGCGAAAATGGTTTTTCAATATATACGTCGGCCCCCGATTTAAGCCCTTCAATTTTTGATTGCAGAATATTTTTAGCCGTTAGCAGTATAATGGGAATATGGCTCAATTCAAAATCAGCCTTTATTCGTTGACATAATTCAAATCCATCCATCTTATCCATCATTACATCACTGATCACCAGGTGAACGATATGCTCATGTAATTGCTGCAGGGCTTCTTCGCCATCCCGGGCAGTAAGCACCTGGTAAGCTGCCTGCAGATCGTCTGACAAAAAGTCGAGGATCTCTTCATTGTCATCTACAATAAGAATGGTGGTTTTTGGCAGCGGTGTTTTTTGTTGTTCCATACTGGTATGCTCATTAAACAGGTAATGTAAGATTAAATGTATTTAGTCCGTGGGCGGTAGTAATGGTGAGGTCGCCTTTCTGCAATTGCGATAAGGAGCGGGCCAGCGACAGCCCAATTCCTGTGCCTGTTGCTTTTTCGTTTTCTTTCATCCTGAAAAAGGGTTCAAATACTTTATCATGCAATGCGTCTGGAATAAGATTGCCATCGTTGCTGATAGCAATGGTTACCCATTTGTCAGTAAGTTGTACTGGCTGTATTTCAGCAATGATCCTCGATTGGCCATATTTCACCGCATTGTCGAGCAGGTTGCTGATGATCTTAAGGGTACTCTCTTCATCGGCCTGCACAAAAACAGGGCCTGCGGCAATAAACTGCATGTGCAGGTTTTTTTGTTCGGCTGCCGATTGAAAATTGGCGCAGGAATTCCTGAGCAGTTCGGTTACGTTGAAGCTGGTGATATTCACCAGGAAATGATCCGATTCAATTTTCCGGAAGTCAAGCAGCTGGTTCGTCAGTGTGAGCAGCCGCTCCGTATTCCTGTTCATTGCCAGCAGGTATTTTTCAAATTGGGGCAGGGCATCTACCTGCTTTAGCATTTTTTCCATGGGGGCCCTGATCAGGGTCAGCGGTGTACGGATCTCATGGGCAATTTTTGTAAAGAAGTCCATTTTGGACTGGTAAAACTCTTTGTCTTTTTTTATTTCAAATAATTCCATTTCCCGTTGCTGTTTTGCCAATTGCCTGTTGTGATAGAACCGGAAAACCAAAAAAGCCGCTATCAGCAACAGCGCGCTATACAACAGGTAGGCCAAAGTGCTTTTCCACCACGGGGGCATTATTTCAATATAAATACTGACCATATTGTTGCTCCACCTGCTATTACTGCTGCCCGACTTTACCGACAATTGATACCTGTTGGGTGGCAGGTTGGTGAAATAGATGCGGTTGTTGGCGCCAATATAGTTCCAGGCATTGCTTATCCCACGCATTTGATAAGCATATTGCACATTGCCCGGAGAGCTGAAGCTTAATGCCGAAAACTCAATGCTGAAAGTAGCCTGGTTATACGGCAACGTTATTTTTTGAGTAAGCACAATGCTTTTATTCAGCGGCGAGCCCTGGTCATTGATGGCCGCTTCCTTATTAAATATCTGAAAGCCGGTGAAGTAAACGGGAGGAACAAAATTGTTCGGCTGAAAGCCTTCCGGCCTGAAAGCGATCATTCCTTTCACACTGCCAAAATACATTTTGCCGGCTGGGTCAATGAATCCGGAATTATAATTGAACTGGTCGGTAAGCAGCCCGTTGGCCTGGGTAAAAACAGTAATGGTGCCATGGCTGACATCGTACCTGGCCAGCCCTTTTGAAGTGGTAATAAAAAGGTTGCCCTGTTTATCTTCCAGGGTGTTGTAAATTAAATTACTGGGCAACCCGTTCTTATCTGAATAAAATTTCAGGAAGGTGCGCCCCAGGTTAAAACAGTACAAACCATTTTCTGTAGAGATCCAGGTATTCTGTTGCCGGTCTTCGTACAAACGGGTGATGCGCGTTTTAGCCAATACATCTTCACCATTGCTGAGCAGGCGGTAATGGCCGTACATATTTTTTGCGGGGTTGTAGTAGAACAACCCGGCATTGAATGTAGCTATCCACAAGGTGCCCTGGTCATCTTCCAGTACAGCAGAATAAAAGGTGTTGAAGGGCAAAAATGATAGCAGCTGAAAATTGTCTGCATCCCGGTTATAACGGTAAAAGCCATTTGAAGTGGCCAGGAAGATGTGCCCGGCTTTTGTTTTATATAAGGAATAGATAAAATTACTCTTCAGGCTGTTGGCATCGGCGCCGGCAACATAATGCCGGATAACTTTCCCGGTATGGAGATCCATTTTGTCGAGCCCATGTTCAAAAGTACCGATCCATAAAACATTTCCATCGATCAGCAGTCCGTGGATATTAGTATGTGCAATGCTGTAAGGCGACCTGCCTGGTTGGTAGTTTTGAAACCGGCCAGTATGTGGATTGAATTTGTTCAAGCCGGCATCCTCGGTTCCAATCCAGAGATTGCCGGTGCTGTCCTGTACAATCTCCCGCACTGCATTGCCACTGATTGAATTTTGCCCCAGCTGGGGGAAAAATTTTTCGAACATAAGATGCTGATTCGAATAATAATTTACGCCGCCAAAATAAGTGCCGATCCATAATCCGCCTTCGCGGTCGCGACTCAGCGAGTAAATGGCATTATCAGTTAACGCATAAGGGTTGTTATAATTTTTTTTCAGATTGATGGCGCTGTTGGTGCGCGTATCGTAAATGTAGATGCCGCTTTCGGTGCCAATCCAATATTCATAGCGGGACCTTTTTATAAAATCGCGCACAAAAATTTCGGTGCCATCTTCGTTATAAGTAAGAATATCTGAATAAGTACGGGCCGCCAGATCAAATTGTTTTACACCCTGGTTGGAAGTGCCTATAAGCAAAAACCCTTCACCGCTGTCGAATATTTTTTCCACGTAGGTCGACACGGGCGGCCTGGAATGCCCGAAGAGCGGGTAAAATGTAAACTGGCCATTGGCTTCATTAAACAATCCCAACTGTCCGCGGCCACTGGCCACCCATATATGCCCCGATGTATCACCGCAAACAGCTGTATAGTAATCATCGCTATTCTTGAAAGGATATTCTGTGATCTTTCCATTGACAGTTGTATACCTGAATAGCCTGAATTTAGAAATAAACCAGAGATTGCCATACCCATCGTTCCCAATTCCCTGGATGTAGGAGGGCAGGCTGTTGTTCATCAGGGAAAAATTTTCCTTTTCTTCATTATACCTGTACAACCCTCTTTCAGTACCTACCCACAATACGCCCTGTTTATCCTGTAATAATTTTGTGATGGAGTTATTGCCCAGTGAATTGCTGTCGCCATTTATTTGCCTGAATACTTTAAAACCACGGCCATCAAAACGGTTCAGGCCGTCTTTAGTGCCAAACCACATAAAGCCCCGCTTATCCTGCAACGAACAGGTGACCGTGTTGTTGGAAAGACCTTTCTCCACCTGGTAACTCCTGAAGTCGAATGGCTGGCAAAAAGCGCTTAACCAAACAAACAAGGCAAACATCGATATCGCTATGCTTCTTTTCAAACGGGGCAATCTGGTTTATAAAATTAGAATATGTGGTATAAAAATGAGACAAATTGATGAATAAATGAACTGAAATAAAACGGCTCTGAAAATAGCAAACCTAATTTTGTTATCGCTACCGATTGCTAATTTAAACTAATGCTTTATGAAATATTCTCCTTCACAAAAGGTGAACGGGATGCTTATGTTGCTGCATGAACATAAGCTAACTGCAACTGCCATATTACTCTTGTTCCTTCTTCCATCCATCGCTTTTTCCCAGTCGCTTTCGATCAAAGGAAAGATCACGGATGATACAGGTCTTCCGCTGGCCGGCGTAACAGTACAGGAGAAAGGGACCTCCGCATCAACCATAACCGATGCAGCTGGCAATTACCTGCTTGGTGTTCATCCCAATGCAACGCTGCTATTCAGTCATGTAGGCTTTCTTACTCAAAGCGTAGGGGTGGGCAACCGCACCCTTATCGATCTTTCACTGGCACCTGAGTCAACCAACCTGGCCGATGTGGTGGTAATAGGTTACCAAACCGTACGCAAGAAGGACCTTACAGGGGCTACCGGTATTGTAAAAATGGAAGATGCCTCAAAGATCTCTACCGGTTCTGTGGCTGAGGCCATGCAGGGACTGGTGCCCGGCGTTACAGTAAGAAATGGTGGCGCCCCGGGACAGGGAGCTGCCATTGAAATAAGAGGGGTGGGAAGTTTTGGGAACGCCAATCCGCTGTATGTTATTGATGGCATGATCGCAGATGCCAATGTAACTATCAATCCCGATGATATAGCTTCTGTGCAGGTGCTGAAAGATGCTTCGGCTTCTGCTATTTATGGATCGCGTGCAGGCAACGGGGTGATCTTGATCACCACCAAAAAAGGAAAAAGCGGCGAACCTAAAGTCACCGCTGCAGCCAAATATGGCATGCAGTCTTTGCCTAAAACCTGGCACATGATGAGTGCGCCGGAATACCTGCAAACAGTAAAGCAGCAATACGCCAATTCCGGGGTGGCCCTGCCTTCGGATGTAGCCGCGCAACTGGCCAACAATACCATCAACACCGACTGGCAAAAAGCAACCTACCAGCATGCAGCCTACCAGGATTATAATGCTGCTATTTCAGGAGGTTCGCCGGGTGGCAATTATTATTTGTCGGGCGGATATTACTCCAACGAAGGAACAGTGGTTGGTAACGGCTTTAACAGGGGAAGCATGCGCATCAATACCGAAGTAAAAAAAGGCATCGTTACCGTGGGAGAAAATATGCTGTTAAGCCTTAGCAATGGTAATTACCCGGGCGGTGGCGTAAATGCATTCTACAATTCGGCGCAGATGCTGCCTACCATTATGGTGCAGAATGACCTGTACAAAGACGCTAACCTGTATCCTGCCAACCCCGACGGGTGGGGACTGGGCTCCTCCAATAACCCTACTTATGCAAACAACTACCTGGCCAATGTGGCGCTTGATAAAGTGAATTACAGTTACGCAAAAATTGTAGGCAATGCATACCTGGGTGTAAAGCTGGCATCCTGGCTCGACTATAAATTCAATGTGGGTATTGAAACCAGTTTTGACTACAGTAAGGAAGTGCGCGATACAGGTGTGTGGCGATACACCAACCAGCCGCCCCAGACTTTTGTAAGCGAAGGCCGCTCGAGGTATGTCAATTTCCTGATGGAGCATACGCTAAACTTCAATAAAACTTTCGGTCTTCATGCTCTTAATGGAGTAGTGGGTTTTTCAAGGGCCGACCAGGGACGCGATTATACGAATGCTTCCAAAAATTTGCTGCAAAATATAAACGGCCAATTGTTCAGTACCATTAGCTCGGCATTGGGCGCCCCGGCTGCCAGCGGCGGCCTTAACAATAAATGGAGAAACCATGGCTGGCTGGGACGCGTCAATTACGCCTACGCCGACAAATACCTGCTGACCCTCACCGGCAGAATTGACCAGGACTCCAGGTTTGGCCCTAATAACCGTACAGGCTATTTTCCCTCTGCGGCAGTAGGCTGGCGAATAAGTAAAGAAGACTTCTTTACAATAAACTGGATAAACGAGCTCAAATTGCGCGGCTCTTACGGCAAGCTCGGCTTTAGCGATGTACTGAGTGCCTGGCAGTACATTGGTTATCTCAACAGCGATCCGCGGGCCATCTACGGAACCGGCCAAACGCCGTCGGTAGGCGCCTACCAGGCGGTGATCACCAATCCCGACCTAAGATGGGAAACACGCATGCAAACCAATGTGGGCGCCGATGCACAGTTGTTTGAAAATGCAGTGACCCTGTCTTTCGACTGGTACCGGTCGCTTTCAAAGGATGTGCTGGTGTTGGTGCCATTGCCACAATACCTTGGCAGCGCCGGCAGCCCTTATGTGAATACAGGTTCTATCCGTAATACCGGTATTGAGCTGGCCTTGGGGTATAAAAACTATCACCATGCCCTGAAATGGGATGTTAGCGGCAACCTCACCACCATCAATAACAAAGTATTGTCGGTGGGTAACCAGGGTGTAGATGCCAACGGTCATGCTATAGATTACCTGGAGCCGGCTAATTTTGTGCGCTCACAGGTAGGCCATTCCATGGCATCGTGGTATGTGATCAAAACCGACGGTATCTTTCAAAGCCAGGCAGAAATTAATGGGTATACCAACAAAGCGGGAACTATCATTCAGCCGAATGCCAAACCTGGCGATATCAGGTACGTTGATGCAAATGGCGACGGGCGCATCAATGACCAGGACAGGTCATTTGCCGGCTCACCCTGGCCCACGCTGCAAACCGGCTTACAGTTCAATGCCAGCTACAAAAATTTTTCCCTGAACATACAACTGATAGGCGTATTCGGCAACAAGATCTATGATGACGTGCGGCGCGCCATGGATAATTATCAATTGACCAATTTCAGAAAAGGTATTAACCCCTGGTCTTCCACCAATACCGGCGGCACCGATCCGCGGCTGGCTGTAGACAATGGCAGCGATCCTACGGTATCGGTCAATAATATGGGGGAAACAGACCGCTGGCTCGAAAATGGCTCCTATGTACGCCTCAGGAACCTGCAGGTAGGTTATTCATTGCCGGTTGCATTTACGAATAAAATAAAGTTCAATTCGGCGCGGCTCTTCATCAGTGCGCAAAACCTGCTGACTATTACCAAATACAAGGGGCTTGACCCAGATATTTCCAATACCAACCTGGGGATGCGCGGCTTTGATTCGGGGTTCTGGCCCAGCAGCCGCATCTTTTCAGCCGGAGTTAATATCGATTTGTGATCTGCCATATAAAAATACTATGCAATGAAAAAATATTTCTTATTCACCATAATAACGCTGCCTGTCTTTTTCAGCGCTTGTAAAAAAGACCTGGATATTGATAATCCCAATACGCCAACGATCGGTAATTTCTGGAAAACAGGTGCCGATGCACAAACCGGCATCAATGCCATCTACAGTACGTTTCACCGCGTAGGCTTTTGCCGCAACCAGTTTTTTATCACTATTGTGCGCTCTGATGAAGGATTCAGTACCAGTCCCAACTCAATTTTGATAAACAATTTTGATGTGTTCAATGTAACCAATTATAATCTCTGGGAAACCACCACCGTGTGGTATGATCTGTATATGGGAATTAACCGGGCCAACCAGGTGCTTGACAATGTGCCGAAAATTACAATGGACAACACATTGAAAGCGCAATACCTGGGCGAAGCAAAATTCCTGCGGGGATTCTTTTATTACTATCTCGCCACTTTGTGGGGGAATGTGCCGGTACTGTTAAAAACGTCGGCCCCTACCGATTATCCCTCAACAACCCAACAGGCCGATGTGTATGCGCAGGCTGAAAAAGATTTCGCCGATGCCGCCGCTGTATTGCCGGAAACATACAATGGCAGCAACGCAGGACGCGCCACAAAAGGGGCAGCATACGGAATGCTGGGCAAATGTTACATGCAAATGCACGACTATGCGCAGGCACAACAGGCATTCGACTGGTTGATCAATGGCAACGGAAAAAATATCTACAGCCTTGTATCAAACTATCGCTCCAATTTCCTCGAAGCATCGGAAAACAACACCGAATCGGTGTTTGAAATACAAAACGCCGTGAACCCCACAGATAACCATGATGATGATACGCAGGGCAATTCAGACAATCTGAACTATGGCACTTCCATACCACCATTTTTCGCGCCGCGGCCCATCGGGTTTACCGACGGGCAGGCCCGCCGTTGGTGTGTATGGGAATTCCTGGCCGAGAACACGACCAGCGGTGGCAGGGACCCACGTGTAGATGCCACTTTCCTGTATGATTCAACCGATGTAAGGGGCCCCAATTTCAGCATGATCTACGGACAAAGCTTTGCTTCCCGTAACTATAGCAATGTAAGCGGCGATCCCATTGCCGTGGCCACCACGCATACCGTTTACTTCCGTAAATTTTTAGATGATGGGGTCATCAACTATGAGTACTTTCATTCGGGCAATAATTACCGTTACCTGCGATATGCAGATATCCTGCTGCAATATGCTGAAGCATTGAATGCACAGGGACAAACCACGCAGGCTTATCAGTATGTTGACAAAGTACGCGCAAGAGCAGGTTTACCCGCGCTCGCCAGTGTAAAGCCCGGGCTTTCACAGGCACAGTTCCTGGCACAATTGAAACATGAGCGGGTGACTGAATTGTGCGGCGAAGGGCATCGCTGGGAAGACCTGGTAAGATGGGGTGACCTCAGTACGACACTGGCTGCCAGGGACGCAGGCTTTACCAATTACCAAACCAAATATGCCCTGCTGCCTGTTCCGCAGTATGATATCGATGTAAACCCGAACCTGAAACAAAACCCGGGATGGTGAGTGTCACGAACTTTCCCATATAAATACCTTTTGTTGCAAATGAAAACATTATTTTTTATTTCTTTTATTGCGCTCATCGCATGCTCCCGTGGCGGCTCTGGTGGCGGAAGCGTTCAGCCCCCCACAGCAGATACTACATTCACCAATCCATTGTTGTCTGCAGGGCCCGATCCCTGGGTGATACAAAAAGACGGCTATTATTATTTCATGCGTACACTCGGTAACCGGCTGGCCATCTCAAAAACACAATACCTCGATAAATTGTCGAATGCCTCACCGGTAACGGTTTTTACACCGCCTTCGGGTACGGCTTATTCAAAAGATCTCTGGGCGCCCGAGCTGCATTTTATAGACAATAAATGGTATATTTATTTTGCTGCAGACAGTGCCGGCATTAATGCCACTCACCGTATTTATGTACTTGAAAATACGGCTGCCGACCCCATGAATGTAGGCACCTGGGTATTTAAAGGTAAACTCATGGAAAGCGCCGACAAGTGGGCCATAGATGCAACGATCTTCACTTATAACGGCAGTAACTATGCGGCCTGGAGCGGATGGCAGGGAGATGCCGATGGGGAACAGGATATCTTTATTGCAAAAATGTTGAACCCCTATACGCTGGGCAGCCGGGTATTGATCTCAAAACCCACTTATAGCTGGGAAAAAATTACCACCAATGTCATCATCAATGAAGGCCCCGAAGCCTTGTTCAACAGTAATGGTAACCTTTTTCTAACCTATTCGGCAAACGGGTGCTGGTCAGATGATTATTGTTTAGGCATGCTGTTATTAAAGCCTGGCGGCGACCCGCTGAACGCAGCAGACTGGACGAAATCGCCCAATGCCGTTTTTACAAAAAATACAGGCGGCAATGCGTTTGGTCCCGGCCATAACGGATTCTTTAAATCGCCGGATGGTAAAGAAGACTGGATCATTTACCACGCCAATTCGGCAAGCGGGCAGGGGTGTGGCGACCAGCGAAACCCACGGATGCAAAAAATAGCCTGGAATGCCGATGGTACACCCAGTTTTGGCGTTCCCGCAGGCACAGGTGTACAAATTAAAAAACCCTCAGGTGAATAAGATCAAACAATTAACACACATGATCAACCGGAAAAATCCTTTTGCCTTTATCACCACTCTTTTACTGGTGGCCGTAATGATGGCATGCGGTAATCCTGCACCGGTGCCCGAAAAAGAAAGCAGGGTTAACACCGATAGCTCCGGACGAACCATATGGTCTGCACAAAAAGCAACAGCATGGTATGCTGGCCAGCCCTGGTTTGTAGGGGCAAACTTTTTACCCAGTACGGCCATCAACCAGTTGGAGATGTGGCAAAAACCAACGTTCGATACAGCTACCATCGATAAAGAATTCGGGTGGGCAGCATCGCTGGGCATGAATATCATGCGCGTCTTTCTGCACAACCTGGTTTGGCAAAATGACGAACCGGGCTTTTATGACCGCATAAACACCCTGTTGCAGATTGCCGATAAACACCATATCAAAATACTATTTACCATTTTTGATTCGTGCTGGGATCCTTTCCCTAAAGCAGGGGAGCAGCATGCACCAGTACCCTATGTGCACAACTCAGGCTGGGTGCAAAGCCCCGGGGAGAACATCCTAAAAGATCCCACGCAATACCCGGTGCTGGAAAAATATGTGAAAGCCGTTGTTGGCCATTTTGCCAATGACCCGCGTATTGTTATGTGGGATGTTTGGAATGAGCCCGACAACCCCAATGACCCTGCTTATATTAAAATGGAATTGGCGAACAAACCGGAAGTAGTACTGCCCCTGCTGAAAAAAACATTTGAATGGGCGCGTTCAGTTAATCCCACACAACCCCTCACTTCGGGTATCTGGGCCGGTAATTGGGCCGCAGACAGTACGTTGAAGCCCATGGAGAAATTGCAACTGGAAGAATCGGACGTGCTTTCTTTTCACTGCTATGATGATTCGGCGCGGCTCAATGAAAAAATTAATCAATTGCTGCGATACGGCAAGCCCTTATTTTGCACCGAGTACATGGCAAGGCCTAATAAAAGCACTTTTCAAACCTGCCTCCCGGTAGGAAAAAAATATAAAGTTGCCATGATAAACTGGGGTTTTGTAAACGGGAAATCGCAAACCATTTATCCATGGGACAGTTGGAGAAAAAGCTATCACAGTGAACCCCCATTGTGGTTTCATGATATTTTCCGCAAAGACGGTACGCCTTATAAAGCGGAAGAGGCCGCCTTCATTAAGCAGGAAACAGGAAAAAGCCTGAAATAACACCAATAGCCAGCTGCGCTCTCCATCAGGCGTCGTGTACGTATATTCAATAGCACCGTTAGCAATACTTCCCGGGAGGTAGAGCAACGGTGCTTCTGGTTTGATAGAAACTGCCTGATTAAAAGAATTTATTATCTGTGCTATTTTTGACTTTTATTGATGCTATTTTTTCTTCAGGCGCCGTGTACGTATATTCAATAGCACCGTTAGCAATACTTCCCGGGGGAAAGGTAGAGCAACGGTGCTTCTGGTTAGATAGAAACTACCTGATTAAAATAATTTATTATCTGTGCTATTTTGACTTTTATTGATGCTATTTTTTCTTCAGGCACGCATTGTTCGCCGGTAAACTCCACATTGCCTTCTGCGTTATAGAATAAGGGTCAATACTTTGTAATAAGATTTAATGTAACGGAATAGCTTAAACTATTCTTGAGTTAACTACTTAATATATTTAAGAAGCTCTGATGAGTTTTGTAATTGTTTTTTTATCTTCCGTCCATGTTTAGTAAAACAGGTTTGTACAAACGAAAAATTTTAAAGGAACTCTGCTTTGGGAATGTTTTGTCTGGTGCAGAGATCAGTTTGCGAATAGAAAAAAGCCTGCCGTTGACTGTTCGTATGTTGGGTGAACTGATCACTGAAGACCTGATAGAAGAAAAAGGATACGCGCCTTCATCAGGGGGCAGGCGTCCGCAGATGTATGCCCTTAAGCCAGGGAAAATGTATGTAGTATCAGTGGCAATGGACCAGTTTGTTACGCGCATCGGGCTTATAGATATGTATAGCTGTGATATTATCTATACTGAAAAGATCAGTCTGCCCCTGCTAAATAACCGGGATGCGCTTGGGCTGCTGGCAGATCAGCTTAACCGCTTTATCGACAATTCACAGATCGCCCGCAATAAAATCATTGGTATGGGCATTGGGATGCCTGGCTTTGTAGATGTAGGCAAAGGGATCAACTATTCTTTTCTTGAAATCAAAACCGGTACCAACATAGTCGATTTTCTGGAGAACCAGGTTGGGATACCGGTTCATATAGACAATGACTCCAGCCTGATCGCGCTTGCAGAATTCCGGCTGGGCGCGGCCCATGGCCGAAGAAATGTAATGGTCATCAATATTAACTGGGGCATAGGACTGGGGCTTATTTTGAATGGTGAATTGTTCCGCGGATGCATAGGGTTTGCCGGGGAGTTCAGCCATATTCCGCTCTTCCTCAACAACAAATTGTGCAGTTGTGGCAAGAGCGGTTGCCTTGAAACCGAAACATCCATGTTGGTGCTGGTTGAAAAGGCAGGGGAAGCATTGAGAAACGGGCGCGTTTCAACAATTAAGGAATTGCCTGAAGATTTTGAGGAAGCCTGCCATACTATTATTAATGCAGCCATTGGCGGCGACACATTTGCTGTAGAACTGCTTTCTGAAGTTGCCTACAATATCGGCAGAGGCATTGCCATCCTGATCCATGTGCTGAATCCCGAATTGATCGTACTGAGCGGCCGGGGCGCTTCGGCAGGCAAACTTTGGCTGGCGCCGGTGCAACAGGCTTTAAACCGCTATTGCATACCCAGGCTGGCAGCCCAGTCGGAGTTAACGGTATCTACCTTCAATAACCGCGCTGAGCTGATTGGTTCTGCTGCATTGGTCATTGAAAATTATGATAAGCAACCGGTGAAAAATATGGCGGAGCGGGTATTGGTAAAACCATGATCAGGTGAAAAGTATACTGTGTAACGAATGAGCTTCGATGCAACTATAATAAACCAGGGTATTAACGAATTGCTATTTAACATTTAAAACCAAAACTACTGCAACATGAAGGATGCAAAACGACGGACCTTAATGGTCCTGTTATTTTGTTTTTGGGTGGGCATTGTCATGGCCCAGCAAAAACGAACCATTTCGGGAACAGTTATCGATCCGCAAGGGGATCCCGTGCCCGGGGCCACGTTACTTATTACAGGCACTAATAACGCCAGCGTTACCGACGCACATGGCCGGTTCAGTATTAGTATTGACAACCCCAACGCCATATTGGTTGTTAGCTCAATTAATTTCAAAAGGCAGGAAGTAAAAATTGGCCAAAGCAGTGTGCTTAAAATAGTATTGGAAGCCAGCGAGACCGGGTTGGAAGATGTGGTGGTAACCGCCCTGGGCATTAAAAGGGAGAAAAAAGCGGTTGGGTATGCTACCGCAACGGTTAAAGGGGAAGACCTGGTAAAAGCCGGTGCAACGCTTAATCCCTTTCTTGCCATGTACGGAAAGGCTGCGGGCGTTGGCATTAACATTTCTTCGGCCGGCCCAACCGGCGGTGTAAACGTGCGCATCAGGGGCGCTGCCGGTCTTGAATCAAACACCAATACAAGGCCATTGTTTGTCGTAGATGGTGTTCCGTTATATGATGAAAAAACTTCCATGGAAAGCAGGGGTTATGACCCATTAAACTCTTTCGATTATGGATCAGGGGTAAATGACATCAACTCCGACGATATTGAATCAATTGAGATCCTGAAAGGTGCAAAAGCTACCGTGCTCTATGGCAGCCAGGCGCTGAATGGCGTGGTGCTCATCACTACAAAAAGCGGGAAAAAGACAAGGGGACTTGGCATCCAGCTTTCTCATCAGGTAACAATTGACAAGCCATTTACATACATCGATTTTCAAAATGACTTTGGGTCTGGTGCTTCCATCCGCGATACCCAGTACGCGCAAATTGGCGGGGTAAATACCAGGAAGCTTCCACTGAGCCGCTTTAGCTTTGGCCCCCGGTTCGATAACAGCCGTGTAATGCTTTATGACAGTACAATGGGCACTTACAAAGCATATCCCAATAACTTTATCGACTTCTTTAATACCGCAGTCTCAAACCGCACCAACATTGCGATAGCAGGGGGTGGCACTTTGGGAAGCGTCAGGGCTTCCTACACCCGCAATAGTTATGAGGATATAATCCCCGGGTTTACACAAAAGCAAAATACATTTAGTTTCAATGGTAATTTTAAGGTTTCGGAGTTTGCCACATTTGAATTTGTAAATAACCTGTACAGTGTGCAAACGAAAAACCGCCGCCCCAATATTCAACAATTTGTGGCAACAGGCCTCAACAGGGACTATGATTACAACTGGATGAAATCCTTTTACCACGACCAGGACGGGTTTAAAAGAGACCTGGATCCTTATGGCCTTGCAGACAGAAGCCCCGGTTACTGGCCAAATGCGGTTGCCGGCATCATGTGGGAGCAAAATGACAACAAAGACCAGGATAACAAGATTCACCTGGTAAGCTCCGTTAGGTCAACACTTCAGTTTACAAAAAACATCTCCCTGCTTGCACAGGCTTCATTGGATTACACCAATACAGATTTTATTACAGAAAATAAAATTACCCGCCTGGCGCCTGTAAGGTCGGGTGGCAAATACAGTTGGAGCAAGCGCAATACGACTGTTCAGAATTTCCAGGCCCTGATGAAGTATGAAAAGACCTTCCATGATTTCAATTTCTTTGCTTTCGGTGGCGGTGCTTACCAGAAGGTTGCGGAGAACAGCATGTATTCATCTACAGGTGAAATGGGTTTGTTATTCCCTGACTGGTATTCGCTTGGGAACGCCGACACAAGGTTCTGGCCTACCTCTGGCGACAGGAGTAAGGTTACCGGCTTGAAAAAAGGCTCAGATGTGCTGTACAGCGTTTTGGGGTCGGCAACGCTTTCCTGGAAAGAAACCTATTACCTGGAAATGCAGGCAAGGAACGACTGGAACTCTACCTTGAAAGCGCCCAATTACGCTTATTTTTACCCGGGCCTGTCGCTTACCTATAATTTCTACAGGGATTTTACGATCCCCAAATTGCAATACGGTAAGCTTCGCCTTGCATGGGCCGACGTAGGTGGTGGGCCTACTACGGCTGTTGGTGACAGGTATTTTGCCAATGATGCCTACAGCGTGGGCCAGCTTCCTTATTCCTATGGCCCTATTACCGTTGCGCCGCCTTCAGCCCTCTTCCTGGAGCCATTAAAGCCTTTCCGGAAACGTGAATTTGAAATTGGCTTTAATACCAGGTGGTTCGAAAGAAGCAGGGTTGAGTTTGACGTTTCTTTCTATACCAACAATACGTACAACCAAATTGTGCAGCAACCCATTACACCTGCAACTGGTTACACGGCAGCAAAGATCAATACCGGTAACGTGAAGAACTGGGGGCTTGAATTTTTAGTAAAGGGAGCGCCAATTGCCACACAGAAATATCGTTGGGACCTGACTTTTACGGCAGCTAACCAGTTTTCCAAAGTTGTTAAACTATATCCCGGTATAACCCAGAAATATATTGATGGCAACTCAGGGTTCCAGGTTTGGGCCAAAGAAGGTGAGCGCATAGGCGAAATACGCGCGTATGACTACAAGCGCGACCCCAATGGCAACAAGATCGTAAGCGGCAATGGTTTGTATGCGCTGAGCGATCAGGTTACCGGCACCGGTAAAAACGTAAACCCCAAGGTATTTGGCGGTTTGTACAGCGACTTCTCTTTTAAAGGCTTCAATTTCCATTTTGGCATTGACTACAAATTCGGGGGCACCATCTTCTCTTACACCAATAACTACCTCATGGGCACAGGTGTAATAAAAGCTTCACTCCACGGCAGGGATGAAGCAACCGGCGGGCAGGCCTACTATATAGACAATGCTTCTGGCGCCAACGTAAGCTGGGAGCATAATAAACAGGCTCCCGCCAATGCACGGGATGGTATTGTTTACCACGACGGTATTGTGCTCGATGGGGTGAAGGAAGTGAATACGGGCGGCACGGTTAAATATGAAAAGAATGATGTTATAATAGCTGCACCGGCTTACTACCAGACGTACATCAGCGATAATAGCACATCGTGGCCGCCGGACCGTTTGTTCAAAAACGATTACGTCAAACTGCGCGAGGTTTCCATTGAGTACAGCCTGCCCAAGAAGGTCTCGAGCATGCTGAAATTGCAGAAGCTTTCGTTAACTGCCGCAGCAAGGAACCTGGGCTATTTGTACAAGACCCTGCCCAATATTGACCCCGAAGGCGCATTGGGCGCACAGGGATATATTGAGAATTCATTCTATCCTTCTATCAGGTCTTTCAGTTTTGGCGTAAATGTTAGTTTCTAAAAGCTTCAACAAAAAAATTATGAAAAAGATATTTATAGGGATGATCGCTATTTCAGTAGCGCTTGCTTCCTGCAAGAAGTCGCTTGAAAAAGAGTTTCCCAACCCGGAAAATTATGATAAGACCGGCAACCTGTTTGCCGGCATGTTTACCAAAACCCTGTATGCCTGGAAGCTGTATGTACAGGACTATGGCGAGTGGTGGTGGGAGCTGCAGGGCTCCGGTGCAATGGGGGTTGCAGCCTACTCGCAGATAGCTCATCGTTATATTACAGACCGGTATGGCTGGTTTTCGACTTATGACGACCTCACCGGCACCACCGCTTTTGGCTCCGATAACCAGCAGCTTTGGCAAAACAGGCTGGGCGCCTTTTACGGCAGTGTGAATACCTGGGCGGTTATTAAGGACAATATAGCCACGGTATCGGGCCCCGACCTGGATGATAATGTCGTATACTATTCCCTTACAACCGTTATGAAAGATTATGCAGCGTTGCTGGCGGTTGACTTTTATAATAACATTCCTTATTCGGAGGCATTTAAAGGCAAGGACAGGGTCTTTTTCCCTAAATACGACGACCCCGGGGAAATTTATAAAAGCGTGCTGGACGAGTTGAAAAAAATATCCAGCGACCTGCCAGGTCAGTATAACAAAATGTCTGTATCTGCCAAAGCAGTATTCAATTCACAGGACATTGCGTTTAGGGGCGATGTGAACCAATGGGTGCAATATATAAATGCCATCCGGCTGAAATTTGCCGTAAGGATCTCCGGTGTGGAAGAGGCATTTGCCAAGTCGCATATCCAGGATGTGCTTTCCAAAAATAACCTGCCCACAAGTGACCAGGTATGGGCAATGCCCTATGCATTGATGGCCAATAGCGGTGGTGAGTGGATCCGTGGTATCGGCGAAGGGTGGCCTGATACATTCATCCCCGATGTTATTATGAGAAGAATGAACAGGAACAATACCCGTTACGAGCCCGGCATTGATGACCCACGGCTGCCTGTTCTGGCAATGCCTACCAAATTCAGTGATTTTGTTTCCGTTCCGGCAGTAGGCGACTACCGGGGTGTAAACATGAATGCCGATGGTCAGAAGGCTGCTTATGTTGCGGGCGAAAAGTACTATACAGGCGGTCCCTATGGCGATCTGAATGAACATTTCAAACAGAACTCCCGCTCCATATATAATCTCGCTACGTTTGCCCGTAATGAGACCTTTCCGGTATACATGATGTCGCTGGCCGAAACAGATCTGCTGTTGGCTGAGATTGCCCTTAAAAACCTGGGCACAACGGGTAAAACGCCCGATGCGCACATCAAAGACGCTATCAATCACTCCACCAATTTCTGGTATACTTTAAACCAGAATAGCCCATTTGCTACCACCAACACGCTGATGCACCCTGCCAGGCCTTCGGCAACCATTATTAATACCTATGCCGATTCAATTGCTGCCAGGTTCAACAGCAGTGTAACCACCGAGGATAAGATGGAGTTGCTGATGCAGCAGAAATATGTTCACCTGAACCTCATGTGTCCTTACGAGTTATGGGCCGAGTTGAGAAGGACCCGGCATCCCAAACTGGAGCCTATGACCTTCAACACTAAAGTAATGAAACCGCTCCCTGAGCGTTTGAGGTATCCTACTGCTGAACAGCAGACAAACCCCGACAACTATGCTACTGTAAAAAGCCAGGACAACTTTACAACCCCGATATTTTGGGTGCCTGCAGCTTTGAGAAATGTAAACCCATATTGGGATAATTACAATTACCAATAGGCTAAGCGCATTATAAGCACAGGGGGGCTGTCTCCATTGAAGAGGCAGCCCCCCTTTTTTTCTTACGGCCTGCTTTTCGTTGCTGCAATTATGGCTCAAAGAGCTGAAGGCCCAGGCAGAAAAATGAGTGCATTGTTACCAATATTAATTCGAATGAAATGTCTTTCTGAATTCCAACGGCGAGGTGGTGGTTTTTGTTTTGAAGAATTTACTGAACGATTGAGAATGCCCGAACCCCAGTTCATAAGCGATCTCGCTAACCGACAAATTAGTGGTTGATAGTTTTTCCTTTGCTAGTCAAAAGGTTATCAATGCTCCTATGCAGTTATATGCTCCTCTATACGGGCAGGCATTTCAACGGCCTGAATAGCCATCAGCCGTTGGTCGAACTCCGTTGATGAATAAATAGACCTGGCTTTCTGCCGCATTTTATATACATACACGGTTTTGGCAGAGTATTGAAGTATACGGGCAATGGATTCATTGTCGGAAATCCCTAACCGCAACAAGGCAAAGATCCGCAGGTCGGTGGTCAGCATCTCATGGTCTTTAGGCCATAGCTGGTCTTCCTTTTTGAACAGGGCGTTAAAGCTGGTAACGAAATTGGGAAAGATCTTAAGGAACACTTTGTCGAACGTTTGAAAGAGCGCCTCCCTTTCCTTATTCACCTCTATCTGGCTGGTGATAGACTGGATCTGATCCAATTTGTTCTGCACTGTTTTGGCTTCGAGCGCAATTTTTATTTTTTCAAGCTTACCGATATAGCCGGAGATAACGTTGAAGAAATAGCCGATGTATTCTTCTTTGATGTGGGCATCCTCGGCAAACTTCCGGTTGGCTTCCACCACCTGTGCGTTTACCGCCATCAGTTCCTGGTTCATAGCGGCCAGTTTGGCATTGTTTTGCTGAATGAGCCGTTCCCTGGCTGCCCGTTGCTGCAATTGTTTATAGAGCAGGAAGGAGATCAGGATGATAACGAGTAAAAGGAAGATGGTACTGCTGAGGTATATAAGGAAACGTTTTTTCTGGCTTTCTACAAAATTAACCTTGGCTGCCGCGATCAGGGGGAGTACAGCGCTTATCTGTATCTGTCGCTGACGGGCGCCGTAAAAGGCGGCATCTTTGAGCGCTTCCTGTATATAAATATAGGCGTTGTCAATATCGCCATTGGCTGAGGCCAATTCAGCCAGCTTAAAAATAGCAAGGGTTTCCTTGGTAGAAGCCTGCAGGTCGGCAATTACAGCCCTGATCAGGTAATTGGTGGCGTTTTCGGTATCGCCCAGCCGCTGATACAATTCACTGAGCAGGGAGGTGGCGATGGCGTCGTCGTGGCTGGCTGGTTTGAACTGTTGGTAAAAGGCCAGGAATTCTTTCAGGGCGGCGGCATTGTTGCCGTTGTTATAGTCGCGGTAACCAGCGAGAAAGCGGGCTCCATAAGAACCAGGATGCACCAGCCTGATGGCTGAGTCGCTATAACTCAGGCCTTTCGTGCGGTAGGAGGGCGACCAGGTAACATCGTTGTTATAAGCCGCCAGGTCGCACCACGCGCGGCTCATAACGGCATAATAACTTTCAAGGGTGGCATCATCGAACCCGGTATGGTCAATGGTTTCAATTACACCAAAGGCTTCCTTGTATTTTCCTGCCGAAAGCAGGATAAAGCCCAGCTTCATTTTGGTATAATTAACCTTTACAGCGTCGTGCATGCGATCGGCAAGGGGCGACATACGGCTAACATACACATAGGCTGAATCGTACTTGTAAGATTTGTATTCTTCGTACAGCCGGCTGCAAAGCTGGAACTGCTGTGCGCTGTTACCGGCGGGCAGTTGTTGAAGGCTATCCCGCATCATGGAAATGCGTTGTTCTTTTTGATGGTCGTACATCGCTTTTTGCTCAATTTCGGTTTTCAACCTCGCGAGCAGCGAGTCGGTGGTATCAGACGCCAATACACCCAGGGTGTATGACAGCAGGCAAATAGTCAGTATGGCAGCGCGCATGGTTCGTAAATTCGACACAATTATAATAATAATTATCAAGCCTCCACCCGGCGGTTAAGTACTGCTGCCCGTTAAACACCCCTGATTGACGCCTTTTTTGGGGTTATAAAGTTTAAATATTTAGCGATTGAGTTTTTATTAACTGTTTGATCGGCAGGTATTTAATTTTAAAAAAGTCTCAATTTTCAGCCATTATTTTTAAACTGCTAGGAAAAGTTTAGCAGTAGGCATTCTTTTGTGTTTGCCATACACGATAAGTGTTCAGTTTAAGAATTCTCTATTCATCCAAAACTGTAACTAAATGCTTAGCCATTATTTAAAAAAGGTATTATTCCTTCCCATTCTTCTTTTTTTGCATATTTCCGTCTTTGCCCAAACCGGAAGTATTTCCGGTAAAATTCTCGACGACAGGCAGGCGGGGTTAGCCGCAACTACCGTCAGGCTGCAGGGCGCTACCGGCGGCGTGCGGGCCAACGACGATGGCAGCTTTATGTTGCCAAATCTTGCTGCGGGAAAATACACCGTGATCTTCGAACATATTGGGTACATCGCTCAGCAGAAAGAGGTGACGGTTTCCGTAGGGGCTACCACTTCGCTGTCAATAGTGATGGTTGCTTTTTCAACTTCCCTGAACGAGATTGTGGTGATCGGTTATGGGTCGGAACGGAAAAAGGATGTAACGGGCGCTATTGCTTCCATTACGGCTAAAGATTTTCAACAGGGCCAGATCACTACGCCGGAACAACTGATTGCCGGTAAGGTGGCGGGCGTATCTGTTATTTCAAACAGTGGGGCGCCAGGTGCAGGAAGCACGATCCGGATCCGTGGGGGCGCTTCCATCAACGGGAGCAACGATCCCCTGATCGTATTAGACGGGGTACCTTTAAATCCCTCTTCCATTGCAGGAGCTGCCAATCCACTCGATCTCATCAACCCCAACGATATCGAGCGGGTAGATGTACTGAAAGATGCATCTGCCGCAGCCATCTATGGTAACCGCGCTTCCAACGGGGTTATCCTCATTACTACCAAAAAGGGGCAGCGTGGAAAACCAAAGATCAGCTTTACCACCCAACTCTCGGTTTCACAACTGTCGAAAGAGGCGGGCGTTCTTTCGCCCGGCGAATTCCGCGATTATGTAAACAGCCATGACACCACTTCGGGTGGTACCTTCAAGGCGCTGCTCGGCCAATACAGTACCAACTGGCAAAAGGTGATCTACCAAACGGCGGTGAGCACCGACAACAACCTGAGCGTATCGGGTTCGGTGGGCAAAAAACTGCCCTACCGGGTATCAGCAGGTTATACCAACCAGGATGGCATTTTGAAAACCTCGAACCTTACGCGTTATTCAGGCGACGTTAGCCTGGCGCCTGTTTTTTTCGATGATCACCTGAAGGTAGCCGTTAACATGAAAGGAGCCCAGGTAAAACAGCGTTTTGCGAACGAGAGTGCGATCGGTGCAGCCGTTAGCTTCAACCCCACGCAGCCGGTTTATTCGGGTAAGAATATTTATGGCGGTTATTTCGAATATACCGATCCCAACAGTGTAACCGGTTTAAAATCGAATGCACCGCGTAATCCGCTGGGACTGCTTGAAGAGAACCACAACGTAAGTAACGTATACCGTACGGTTACCAGCCTGGCCTTCGATTATAAGGTACACTTTCTTCCCGATCTGCACATTAACGTTAATCTGGGTTATGATGGGGCAAAAGGATCAGGTACGCAAACAATTCCTGCAACTGCAGCCAGCAACCTGAATACCTATACCGATAGCAATGGGGTTAGCTACAGTGGTTATTCGCATTATTACAAACAGATCAGCAGTAACCGGTTACTGGAAGGCTTCCTCAATTATAGCAAGAACATCGACGCCTTAAAGAGCCATGTTGATGTAGTGGCCGGTTATGCCAATCAGGATTTCAGGAATACTACCTATAATTATGCTTCGTACTTTGCAGATGGCACATTGAACCCGAACTCGGTTCCTACCTATGCATCGGGCATTAATGAGTATATTCTTACTTCGTTGTATGGGCGTGTTAACTGGGTATACCACGATAAATACATCCTCACTGCCACCATGCGCAACGACTACTCCACCAAATTTGCGCCGGCCGACAGGAGCGGGGTTTTCTCATCTGCCGCTTTTGCGTGGCGCATCAATGAAGAAAAATTCCTTCAATACAATAAGGTCATCTCGAACCTGAAACTTCGGTTGGAATATGGCGTTACCGGTAACCAGGAAGGCATCGGCAGCTATGATTACCTGAGTGACTATAGCATGGGTACATCAACAGCGCGGTATCAACTGGGGCAAACAAATTATTATGTGTATCGTCCGGGCGCTTACTATCCCGGTCGTACCTGGGAAACTACCACTACCCAAAATATAGCGATAGACTACGGTTTGTGGGGCGATCGCATTACAGGTAGTATAGATCTATACCGCCGCAAAACCAAAAACCTGTTGGCTACGGCCACCCAATCGGCGCTCACCAACTTCAGCAACCAGATCACTGCCAACATTGGCAATATGAAGGATGAAGGGGTTGAGTTCAATATCAACGCCAAAGCCATCGACAAACAGAACATAGGATGGACCGTAGGTTTCAACATTACCTATAATCATAACACCATTACAAACCTCACGGCGCTTCCCGGCCAAACTTCAGGCGGGTTGCTTACAGGTGGTATTTCCGGTGGCACCGGTAACACCGTTCAGATAAACCAGGTGGGTGCAAGCAAATACTCCTTTTATCTGTACAAACAGGTATATGACGCCAGCGGCAAACCCATCGACGGTTTGTTTGTTGACCGCAGGAAGGATGGTGTTATTAACCAGAACGATCTGTACATAAACAAGAGCCCCGATCCCAAAGCATACCTCGGTTTCAGTACCGACTTCCGGTACAAACGCTGGGGAGCAGGGTTGGTAGCCCGCGCCAGTTTTGGCAACTATGTGTATAACAATGTAGCCAGCTATACAGGTATTCAGCATTATATTCTTAACCCTATTGGTACGCTCAACAATGGCAGCCGTACGGTTTTGAAAAGTAACCTTACAGGTTCCAACGACAAGGCCCTGCTGAGTGACTACTGGCTGGAGAATGGTTCTTTCCTTAGGATGGACAATGTGCATCTCTCTTATAACCTGGGCAGGATCATTGCCGGCAAAGGCGATCTGCGGATCTCGGCCAACGTGCAGAATGTTTTCCTGATTACCAAATACCAGGGGGTAGATCCGGAAGTGTCGTCGGGTATCGACAACAACTTCTATCCAAGGCCAAGAACGTATGTGCTGGGTGTAAGCTGGAGCCTTTAATCTAAACCTGTAAAACACAATTACAATGAAACGATTTGCCAATAATAAATTATTCATCGCAGCAATCTCCTTTTCGCTGTTGGTTTCGTGTAACAAAAACAAAATTCTTGAACCCAACGACCAGGTAACCTCAGCGGCTGTGTACAGTACCGCAGCGGGTTATAAATCGGTACTGGCAAAAGTGTATGCGGCGTTTGCACTTACGGGTAACAATGGCCCTGCGGGCAGCGCCGATATTGCGGGCATCGACGAAGGCACTTCCGATTTCTTCCGCCTGTTCTGGTGTGCGCAGGAACTGTCGACCGACGAGGCAGTGGTGAGCTGGGCCGATGCCGGTTTACCCGATTTTCATTCAATGACCTGGTCGGCCTCCAATACCTTCCTGGCAGGTTTGTACTATCGCAGTACCTATCAGATCACTTTGTGTAATGAATTTATTCGTCAGTGTTCCGATGCCAACCTTAGCAAAAGGGGCATTTCGGGTGATAGCGCAACCATGATCCGTTATTACAAACAGGAAGCCCGGTTGCTGCGGGCTTACCAGTATTGGGTGCTGATGGATGTTTTCGGAAATCCTCCTTTTGCCACCGAAGGTGATCAATTGGGATCTGCAACGCCCAAACAAATTGACAGGGCTTCGTTGTATACCTACATCATGAACGAGTTGAAGGATATGGAAGGCAGTCTGATTGCTCCCAGGAAGAATGAATATGGCCGGGCCGACCAGGCTGCGGCATGGGCGCTGATCGCTCGTGTGGCATTGAACGCCAAAGTATATACGGGAACGGCAAATTGGGATGATGCGGTAAAATATTCAAAAAAGGTGATAGATGCAGGGTATTCCCTGATCAGCAATTACACGCACCTGATGCTGGCCGATAACAACAACAATACCTCAGAGTTTATTTTAACCATCAACTACGATGGCAATGCCACCCAGAACTATGGCGGGTCTACGTTTATGACGCATGCACCTGTGGGCGGAACGGAAAAAGCCTCCGACTTCGGGGTCGATGGTGGATGGGCCGGCATTCGCGCCACGGGCAACCTGATCGATCTGTTCCCGGCGCCCACCAGCACGGCGTTCCCCAACAACGGCAATCCCGACACGCGTGCAGAGTACTGGATGAATGGTCAAACCAAGGCCATTGCCGACGTAAGCGTATATACGAATGGTTACCCTATGACCAAATACCGGAATGTAGATGTGAATGGCGTTGCAGGAAAGAATATCTATTATGCCGACATCGACATTCCCGTTTTCCGTTTGGCCGAGCAGTACCTGATCTATGCCGAAGCAACCCTGCGTGGTGGCGCTGGTGGCGATGCTTCACAGGCGCTCACCTACATCAATAAATTAAGAACAAGGGCTTACGGACCGGGTAATGGCGGAACGATCACTACTTCTGATATGACCCTGAATTTCCTGCTCGATGAGCGGGGCCGCGAACTGTACTGGGAAGGTTTCCGCAGAACCGATCTGGTTCGTTACGACCGGTTTACTGATGGAGTTTACCTGTGGCCATGGAAAGGCGGATCGAAAAATGGTACGGGCGTATCTTCTTACCGGAATTTATTTCCCCTGCCTACCGCCGACCTGAGCGTGAACCCCAACCTGAAACAAAACACCGGATACTAATAAACGATTGAATCGCAATATGAAAAAGATATTTATACTTTGCGCTGCATTTTGTGCCGGTTTGGCGCTGATGCTGGCCTCCTGTAAAAAGACCGGTTCCCTCGCTTACCTGGGCAATGGTACAGCCGGGGCAGTAACCGCTTCTTCCTCCAAAATTGTACTCGATGTTTCGAAGATAAGCGCTGCAGATACAAGCGTGTTGTTTACGATCAAAAGCGCCAGCTTCGGTTACGATGCTGCCATTACCAATGAACTGCAGTTCGATTCCGTTGGCGACAACTGGGCAAAACCCGTGTCGGTTACCATGGGGGCCGGAGCCACCACATTGTCTTACACCACCTATAATTTCAATACACTGGCAATGAAGCTGGGCTTGCATATTAATGCTGCAGGGCAGGTACAGGTGCGGCTGAAGAGTACGGTGTCTACCGTAACTGTTTACAGCGATCCCATTACGCTAACGGTAACGCCTTTCTCCGCGGCTTCTTCTGTATATGTGCCGGGCGCTTACCAGGGATGGTCGCCTGCCTCGGCCGACAGCCTGGTTTCAGAAACATCCAATGGCATTTATACAGGCGTTATCAACTTCACCGGTTCCGATCTGGCGTTTAAGATCACGTCCGCAAAGAACTGGGCCTCGGCTTATGGTCAGGGATCAACATCCGGTACTGTGAGTTTATCGGGCGGTAACCTTACCGCACCGGGTATTGGCGGCTACCTGCTCACGCTGAATACCGATCTGCTCACGCTGATCTTTATACCGCAATGGAGCGTTATTGGCGATGCCGCCGGCGGCTGGAGTACCGATACCCAAATGTACCTGAACAAAACAAACAATACCTGGTATGTGACCATGAAGCTGACCAGCGATGGCACCAAAACCATCAAGTTCCGTTTCAAGAACGACTGGGGAACCAATTTGGGGGCAGGCTCCGGTACGGGCACCCTTTCCGCCGGTGGCTCCAATATCACCATCCCGGCAACCGCTTCGGGGGGCGATACCTACACGATCACCATAAACCCAACCGCGTTGACATATACTTTAGTGAAACAATAAAATATTGATCAGTGAACTGGAAACTATACGGTGTGTTGCTTTGCCTTATTGCAAGCCGGTTTACCTTCTGTAATAAAAATTCCGGGCTCACCACGGCGAAGCAGGTTACTACGGCAGATGTGCCTTCGGGAGCATCGGATGGCGTAACGTTTATCAACAGTGGCGCCTCGGCCATTTTCAATTTGTATGCACCGGGTAAAAATACAGTGGCGGTAACAGGCGAATTCAATAACTGGACGGCCACCACCATGACGCAATCAACCGACGGCAATCGCTGGTGGGTGCAAATAGATAACCTGGACCCGGCTAAAGAATATGCGTACCAATACCTGGTCGACGATACGCTGAAGGTGGCCGATCCCTACACGCACAAGGTCCTCGATCCCGATAACGATGGGGCGGTCCCCGGCGGTGCATATCCGAATTTGAAGGCTTACCCCACCGGTACGGCGGCAAAGGGCATTGTGAGCGTGATGCAGGCAAACCCTGCTGCCTATACCTGGCAGGTGGGTTCATTTACCCGGCCCGATCCTAAAAACCTGGTGGTGTACGAGCTGCTGGTGCGGGATTTTGTGGCTACACACAGCTATACCACGCTTACCGATACGCTGAACTACCTGGCAAGCCTGGGTGTAAATGCGATAGAGTTGTTACCGGTGAATGAATTTGAAGGTAATGACTCCTGGGGGTATAATACCAACTTTATGTTCGCCCTTGATAAATACTATGGTACGCCCAATGCGTATAAAGCCTTTATTGATGCCTGCCATGCCAGAGGCATAGCGGTGATCCAGGACATTGTGTTGGAAGATCAGTTTGGTTCATCGCCCATGGTGAGGATGTATGCAACAGCTTCAGGCAGTCCTTCTTCCAAAAATCCCTGGTTCAATGAAACGAATAGGCATCCCTATGCAGTGGGCTATCAGCTAAATCACGAAAGTGCGGCTACCGTTTACTATAGCCAAAATGTAATGAAATACTGGATGCAGGAGTATCATATAGACGGGTACCGGTTCGATCAGTCGAAAGGGTTTACCCAAACCAATTCGGGCAGCAATGATGCCACCTGGTCGGCTTATGATGCCAGCCGCGTGGCCATCTGGACAAAGTATATCAGGTACATGCAAAGCCTGGATGCCAGCTTTTATATAATCCTGGAACACTTTGCGGCTGACCAGGAAGAGAAAGCGCTCGCCGGCCTCGGTGCTATTATGTGGAATAACCTGAATACGAACGCCAGCCAGGCCACCATGTCGTATAATGATGCCGGTGGTTCGTGGGACCTTAAACGAATGTTCTACGATTCGCATGGATTTACCACGCCGTATAACCTGATGACCTATATCGAGAGCCACGATGAGGAGCGGCTGCAGTATAAGAACGAGCACTATGGCAATTATTCAGGGGCGTACAATATCAGGGACCTGGCTACCGGGCTGGCCCGGCAACAACTGATTGCGGCGTTTGAATTTGCTGCGCCCGGGCCGAAGATGTTGTGGCAGTTTGGTGAGCTGGGGTACGATGTTACGATCGACTACAATGGCCGTACGGGTAGCAAGCCCATTTACTGGAACTACCGGCAGGATGCCAACCGGCTGGCGTTGTATAACACCTATGCAAAGCTAATCAACCTGAAAAAGAAGAACCCTGTTTTTACTACCACCAACTATTCGTATAAGCTGGATGGTGCGGTGAAAACTATTTCGCTCACCGGCTCCGATGGTACCAGGGTAATGGTGGCAGGAAATTTTGATGTAGTAGCTCAAACGGCTGCTATTGCTTTTCCGGCATCGGGCGCCTGGTACGACAACCTTTCGGGTGGAATGCTATCGGTGACGGCCACGCCTTATTCCATAACGCTGGCTCCGGGAGAATATCATATTTACAGTAATACACTGCTGAAGCAGTAACCCTATTAAAATGAGAAAATATCTTTTTGTTATTGGTTTGTTTTTGACAGGAAAAGGTTTTGGTCAGGTTCATAGTGCCGGCAACATTACTTCCATTAAGGTGCAGGGGCAGCAACTGGTGCTGAACATGCAACATGCAGTTGGGGAAGTAACCGTATATAGCCCAACGGTAGTGCGGGTACGGCTCGATCAGCGTTCACTGGGCAGGGACTTTTCCTATGCGGTGGTCAATGGTCCGGTGGCAACGCATATTGCCGTTAACCAAACGCCGGAGGCGGTAACATTGCAAACGGATTCGCTGAAGGTAGTTATATCAAGGAAGCCCTTTCATGTGGCGTTTTATACGCGCGATGGGCGTGTTATCAATGAAGACGAACAGGGATTGAATACATCATGGGTAAATTCTTTTGTAACCACCTACAAGCACCTGCAGGAAGGGGAGCGGTTTATTGGGCTGGGAGAAAAAACGGGCGGGCTCGATAAGCGGGGGAATGGGTATACCAACTGGAACTCAGACAACTTCGGATACCGTACCGATAAAGACCCATTGTATGCTACCTTTCCTTTTTACATTGGTATACATCACGGGTTGCGTTACGGCATCTTTTTCGATAATAGCTGGCAAACCGATTTCAACTTCGGGGCCAGTACCGACCGGTTTTCTTCATTCGGGGCGCACGGGGGAGAAATGAACTATTACTTTATTGCCGGCGCGCAGGTAGCCGATATCATTACTTCCTACACCGGACTAACCGGGCGTATGAAGCTGCCGCCGTTGTGGAGTTTGGGCTACCAGCAAAACCGCTATTCGTATTATCCCGAAACGGAAGTGATGAGAATTGCGCAAACATTGCGCGAGAAAAAGATCCCTGCCGACGGTATTACGCTGGATATTCATTATATGGATAAATACAAGGTTTTCACCTGGGATAAACAGCGGTTCCCCGATCCGGCGGCCATGAGTGCAAAGCTGGCAGCGATGGGTTTTAAACTAACGGTGATCGTTGATCCGGGCGTGAAGCGGGAAGAAGGATATGAGGTATATGAGCGGGGAAAAAAGGCAGGCGCTTTTATCAAATACCCCGACAGTACTGATTATAACGGACAGGTATGGCCTGGCTGGTGTGCTTTCCCTGACTTTACAGGGGTGAAAGGACGCGCCTGGTGGGAAAAGGAGATCGGTAAATATGCCAGTGACGGCATCAGTGGCATCTGGAATGATATGAACGAAATTGCTACCTGGGGGCAAAAGATGCCCGACAACGTTTTATTTAACAATGAAGGAGAAACAGCCTCGCATTTGCAAATGCACAATGTGTATGGGTTAAATATGGCCAGGGCCAGTTTTGAAGGGTTCAGGCAGCATTTGAAGCGGCGGCCGTTTGTATTAACACGCAGCGGGTATGCCGGTTTGCAAAGGTACAGCGCCATCTGGACGGGCGATAACCGTTCGGAAGAAGATCACATGCTGCTGGGAGTAAGAATGCTGTGTAACCTGGGCCTGGCCGGTGTTCCTTTTACGGGCATGGATGTGGGCGGGTTCACTGGTAATCCCTCTGTTGGGTTATACGTGCGCTGGATGCAGGTAGGTTCTTTTAATCCATACATGCGCAACCATACAGCGGTGAATACTAAGTCAGGCGAGCCCTGGGCTTATGGTGAACAGGCCATGGAGATAGTGAGAAACTATATAGCACTCCGCTACCGGTTGTTGCCCTATGCGTATTCAAACTTTTACGAGGCCACGCAAAACGGATTGCCATTGATGCGTACGCTGGCGTTAGACTATACGGATGATGCCGCGATCTATCGGCCGGCTTTCGAGAATCAATTTATGTATGGACGGGCGTTTATGGTGGCGCCGTTTACCGGATCGGAGGGCTTTGGGAATATCTATTTCCCGGCAGGTAACTGGTATGATCTGTATACTGACAAGGTGATCAAAGGCGGACAGGAGCTGGTGGCGCCGCTGACGATGTCGAAATTGCCGGTATATGTGCGGGAGGGTAGCATTGTTCCGATGCAATCGTTGGTGCAGCATACCGGTGAGCTGCCGTCAGATACCTTATTGGTACATGTGTATGCAGGTACTTCAGGCAGTAGCTTCCTGTACTATGAGGATGATGGTACGGGTTATAACTATGAGAAAGGCGACTACTATCGCCGTAGTATAACCTACGACCCGGCTACACGACAGCTTGTACTGGGTAAAGTACAGGGCAATTACCCATCGAAATTTAAGTTTATAAAATTTGCGTTGCATGGCTTTGGAGAGAATGAGTTAATAGCAGGCGGGCAAAAGGCAGGCAGTGAATTTGAATCATTGCTGACGCCGGTTTCAAAATTTGATCCGCAGGCCGATGCGAGTGAGCCGGAAGGGCATATCATAAGAACGATAACTGTAAGCAATGGGGCAGGGGAGATGGTACTAAAATACCAGTAAGTGTTGAGCAGGTTTACAGGTTGTGAATAGGCTAACATCGTTTTGCAATGGCCGTATTGGGTTCAAGTGTACAGTAAAAAAAATTGCACCATCCGCCAGCTGGCGGATGGTGCAATTTTATCAAAAGTATCAGCACTATTATTTTTTGGGCATTGGCGGTGGCGGCATTTTGGGCGGCATCTGCTCGTATTGGTACACCAGGTTAACTTTCCCGTTATTATCAAATCGCCATACCTCGTGCAGTTCTTTGCTCTTCTTTACACCTTTGGCGTTTGTTGAAATTTCCCGGGTCCATATCGCTACCCATTCTTCTTTTTTATCCCTGGTTCTGAGCGGGATCCAGGCATGAATAGAATCAACAACAGTACCCATTTGCCCTCTCATCTTGTTAGCTATAACAAAAAGACTGTCCCTGCTGCCGGCAAACATATTGCCATCTGCAAAATACATGGTGTCATTGTCTGCGAAAGCACTCTTTGAGTTGTTAAGGGTGTTGTTGTCCCAGTTTTTGTATAATTCAAGCAATGTCTGGGCATTTTTTGCATCACCGATCTCAAAATCGGAAGAGTAATCGGCCGTGTAAGGATACGTGAGGGCAGGCTGTTTTTCTGAACTTGAATCGGCGGATGCTTTTGGCGCTTCTGTTGTTGTTGTTGATTTGTCGGCGCTGGAGGTGCAGGCTGTTAAAAAAGCAATCGTTGTGAAAAGATAGATCTTTCTCATAAAGTAATTGGTAAATTTTTTAAAAATGAATAGGGTAGAAAGTGATGGAGGAAAAGGCAAAAGGGAGAGGATTCAGTCGTCTTATATTCTAAGGTAAGCATTTTCATCAGCATTAACAATTGATTGCCTGCTTTGAAATAACCCTTTTAGCAGGGCATACCTCTCCCTGGCTTAAGGGATTGGGTATCTTGAACATATTGGTTCGGGGTTGCGCTTGCTAAAGATTTAAATTTGTATCCCGTCCATTGCACGGATCGTTATCGCACAAATATCATTTTATAAACCATAAGGGGCTTTGGGCTCTTACTCCTTTATTAAACTGTCAAAAACAAAACATAGGTTTGCACTATAATTTAATTAACCTATAATATGAAAAAAAGGATTTTTTTAACGGGCATACTCGGTATAGCACTAATATCCGCAAAAGCACAACAGCAATCAGCCTCACAAACAGACACCCTGACCATCTTTAGAGCCAAAATAAACCAACTCGACAAGGAGTTAATTCATCTTCTGGGTGAAAGAATGAGCGCCGCCAGGGTTATTGGTGTATATAAGCAGGCTCATAAAATGGAGGTTTTACAATCCAATCGTTTCAATGAGGTACTCCAAAAAGCCATAGCATCCGGTAAAGAGGAAGGACTTTCGGAGGAATTTATTAAAGCCCTTTACGAAGAAATTCATAAAGAAAGCATTCGGCAACAGGAAGCTTTAAAGAAATAAATTACCCGTTATATGCATAACTCTTTTATTCACAGCTTCACAGAAATGTGGAGTTTTTTTATGGCCGTAGCTCAATTGAATTTTTCGGGAGCGATAGGTTAAAAACGGGGGTTATAAGGAAGAACTGACAAAATTTATTTAGTAAAACAAACTATCTTCACCTTTGATGAGCAGTATGAATATCTACACCACCCCCGGGATTGTTACCATTACCTGTCATAAGCGCACCATGCTTTACCTGGAACAGGAAGTAAAGGAGCTTGGCTTTGACCCGATAGAAACTTTTGTTACCGGTGTAAAGTTAAAAGCAACGGTGAATGAATGTATCAGGCTCAACCTGAACCTCCGTTGCGCCAGCCAGGTGTTGTATAGTCTTCAATCCTTTGAGGCACGTAATGCTGATGATGTTTATAATTGCCTCCTCCATTATCCCTGGGAAAATATCTTACCTGATGGTGGTTACTTTTCCATTACCAGTAATGTTAGCAACGACAGCATCAATAACAGCATGTACGCCAACCTGCGCGTGAAGGACGCCATCATCGACAGGCTGCGCGAAAAAAAAGGAACACGTCCCGCCACCGGTTCTGCTTTAACAGGTGCAGTGATCCATTTGTTTTGGAAAGAGGAGAACGCCGAAGTCTTTATTGATACCTCGGGTGATTCACTGGCCCGTCATGGATACCGCAAAATACCCGGTCAGGCGCCGATGCTGGAATCGCTGGCAGCTGCCACTATTTATGCTTCCCGTTGGGACAGAGTGAGCCCCTTCGTGAACCCTATGTGTGGTTCCGGCACTATTGCTATTGAAGCCGCAATGATCGCAACCAACCGCAGGCCCGGTTTGTTCAGGACCAACTATGCTTTTATGCACCTGCAGGGTTATGATGAGCAGGTATACTTTCAGGAAGATGCCCGGCTGGAAGAGCAGATCAAAGAAATACCAGGTCTTCGGATCATCGCAACCGATTACAGCGCCAAAGCCATTGAGAATGCCCGTAAGAATGCAGTGGCCGCCGGTGTGGCCAACCTGATAGAATTTGCCGTTTGTGATTTTGCTGCTACAGAGGTGCCGCCCAATGTGCCCGGTATCTTTTATGTGAACCCTGAATACGGTGAGCGGTTGGGAGAAATAGCGGAACTGGAAAAAACATATGGTCGTATTGGTGACTTTATGAAACAAAAATGCGGCGGTTACTTTGGTTATGTATTTACCGGCAATCTTGAACTTGCCAAGAAGATTGGCCTGAAAGCAACACGACGTATAGAATTTTATACCAGTATTATTGACTGCCGCCTGCTGGAATATGAATTGTACAGTGGAACCCGTTCTGAATCAAAAGTAGCGGCTTCTCCTCTTACGATTAAGGGTTCAGGCGGTTGACAGTGCGTAATTGTCTCAATATATGAACATCATAAACCTGCCACAGGATATTTTGCCGGAAGACGGAAACCGTTCGGATAGCATTATTTTTTATGATTATTCTCCTCCGCCCGGTTCCTATAAAAATAAAGCGATCCTTCACAAAAACGCCATCAGCCTGGTCATTAGCGGAGAAAAGACAATGCATTTTGCAGAAAAGACTGTTTACACCAGGGATACTGAATTCCATTTCCTGTCGGCCGGCAATTGTGTGGCTTCCATGGATCTGGCAACTACAACCCCTTTCCGCAGCCTGCTTATATTCTTCGACAATGACTTATTGACTAATTTTTTTATAAAGTACGCCAGCCAGGTAAATACGATCAAAGGGGTGAAAAAACAGCCCCCATCATCTTACCTTTCTTTCGCAAAGGATCCTTTTATCCGGAATTTTATCGATTCTTTATTGCTGCTCCTGCAATCGAAACAGCAAATTTCAATAGAAATGCGGTTGCTGAAGCTGGAAGAATTGTGGCTGTACCTGCTTGAGAAATATCCAACCCGGTTATTATCCTTTCAACCCGGTTCAAATAGATACTCAGATGACCTCACCATCCGAAGAGCGGTGGAAACAAATATTACCAATAATATCAGTATAGCCGAACTTGCCTTCCTGTGCCATATGAGTATATCCACCTTCAAGCGGCGGTTTATAAAGCTATATAATAAACCGCCCAACGAATGGTTCCTGCAGGAAAGAATGAAGTTGGCAAAAGAGCTGCTGCTCTATCACAATAAAAAGCCCAGTCAGGTATATAGTGAAGTAGGTTACGAAAGCCATTCCAGTTTTAGTCAGGCATTCAGGAAAGTATTTGGTAAAACGCCCGGCGAATTTCAATTGGAATATCTGAACGATCCGCCACAGTTTTTGAATGATTAACGACAGGCTTCCATTTTCGGTGAATCGTAGTTTTATGGCATAAAATATTACAGATATGCTATTTACTACTGAAAAAAACAAGGAGATCGTTCTGCGATTTAACAGGGAAGTGATCGAGCAGGGCAATGCCGGGGCTTTCTATGAACTGGTATCACCGGATGTCATTAATCATGCAGCGCCTGAAAACACGCCTAATGGCCCCGAAAGCATGCACCATTTCATCTTACAGGTATTGCGCGTGGGTTTTCCTGATATAAAAGTGGAAATATTGGACCAGGTAGCTGAGGGAGACAAGGTTACGACGCGAAAAGTTTTTCATGCCACGCACACTGGTGAATTTATGGGTATTCCCCCTTCAAACAAGCGCGTAACTATTCAGGTGATCGATATCATACGGCTTCACCAGGGAATGTATGCAGAGCACTGGGGCATCAGTAATATTCCGGATGTTATCAGGAAGATCTCGGAAAAATAACCACATTGAAAAGCCCTGCCAAAACGAACATTGCAGGGCTTTTTCATACTATTAAAATTTCATAAAACTCAATGTCTCCCCGCCCGCACGAATATAATACTGCCCCCGCACAAGCCCGGTGGCGATTGAAGTGATGGCAACACCATCACAAATACTCCAGTTTTTTTTCTTCATACTTTTCGGGCGGGGGAAGATTCCTGAAATAGGGTAACTGTTGTAACCACCTGGGAAAAAGGAAAAAAATGATGAGCACTGCCATCAATAAAGCTGAAATAAGGGCTATCGCAATCTGGAAGTGCAGCGTTCTCACCTTATTGGCCTGCGCTTGTTTTAAGAGAGCTTCCTTTTTCTCATAAATAAACTTAGCTTCCAGTTCTGCTGTCTTTTTTCGGGTATCATCGTTGAAGATACTATCTGAATAGGCTTTATATAATTTGAAATAAGTAAGGCTGTTACGGAAATCTCCTTTTTTTTCATACAGACCGGCCAGGCAGTCTGCTCCGATTTTTATTCCTTCTATGTTTTTGATCTCTTTTGCCAGTGAAAGACCTGTCGTGGCATATGAAATGGCTGTATCTGTTTGTTCAAGCCCCCCGTAGGCATTTGCCAGCGCGGCCATAGTGTTCATTCTGCCCAGCTTGTCATGGGTACGAAGGTAATAATCCAGCGAGGTCCGGAGTAAAGGTATGGCCTCCTGGTACTGCTTTTTTTCACAAAATATATTTGCTATATCGGCCCGTACAAAGGCGGCCACATATCCGTCGGGATCATTAATAACCTGTAGCGCCTCGCGGTATAATGCCAGTGCCTGGTCATATTGGTGGTGCAGGAGTGGGATGGCCGCCTTATCAACAAGCAGGTAGGCTTTGGCTACAGTATGTCCTATGTCTGTGGCTATTTTATAAGCCTTGTCAAAATGCTGTGCTGCTGCTGTTTCCTTTCCCGTGTTCAGGTAAAACGATCCGATATTCCTGAGCATATTGAGTTCAACCTCTTTGTCGTTTATTTTTTCGGCCAGGGTAAGGGCCTGCTGGTACCAGGATAGTGATTGTGCGTAGTTGCCGGTAAGGGAATAGAAATATCCCATTGAGCAATAGCTTTCCAGTATCCCCTTTTCATAATGGATGTTGCTGGCATACCGGTATACTTCTTTCGTATAGAACAGCATGCTGTCGGGATTTATTTCGTAAAAGCAGGTAGAAAATTTAGCCAGGAGGTTAATATACCCTGTGTCTTTCCCGAATCCTTTTATTTTTTCTTTTTCGGTGAGGAGTTGCCGGTAGTGCTCTAACCGCTGAGGTTGAGCAAAAGATCCAAAAGCGATCAACAGCCCAATGAGTGCAATAGCAATGCGTATTTTCATAAAGGGTCGGTCTTTTCTTACATCACAACAATCGATACAATATAATAAAAGATCAGCAAATAACGAATTGTTACGCACGGTACCCTGGTACCTGTTAAAATGTTTGCTAAATTTCATTAGCAGTCAAAGATTTTAGAACGGTGAGCGAAGTCACCAGGGGCCATGACAAACGTCAAGGTGAGTGCTAATTTTAGTGATCACCTTTGTTATGGCATGAAGAATAAACAGTTTTGGATCACCACATCATTGGTGAATTTATGCATTGTAGCGTTGTTGGGCTTTACCTTGCGAAGCAAAATTTTATTCCCGCTGAATTTTATAAACTATGGAAATTTAATTAATGCCCATTCTCATTTTGCTTTCGGCGGTTGGCTTACGCTGGCATTTTTAAACCTGTTCACGCATACGCTGGTGCCATTGCCATATCAACAACGTGCATGGTATCAATGGATGTTGTGGGGTATGTTCTTTACTGCTGTGGGGATGCTTTTTTCTTTTCCTTTTCAGGGGTACGGCCCAATTGCCATAATTTTTTCTACCTTATTTATATTCTTTACCTATGGGTATAGTTGGGTGTTTATAAAAGATATCTTAACTGTTAAAAACAGGCCGCCGGCGTATATACTGGCATTCGTTTCTATTATATGCCTGGTTATTTCTTCAGCCGGGCCATTTACCCTGGCTTATTTGATGGCCTCCAAATCGGGAAATGCCATTTTGTTTAAAGATGCTATTTACTTTTACCTGCATTTTCAGTATAACGGGTTCTTCACACTGGCTGTCTTCGCCATGCTTTTTTTTGCTGCCAATACAACTGGTTTGCCCAATAAGGTACCGGTTATCACCAAATGGTTTACCTGGTTATTGTGTGCCTCTGTTTTGCCTTCTTTCTTTCTGACATTATTATGGCATTCTGGTAATTGGGAGAGAACGTTGGCTATTCTTGGGGCGGTGCTGATTATCGGCTGCCTGATCTGTTTATTTAAAGTGGGCAGCACATTTCCGATCAGGCATATCTACAGATCTTTAATAGCAAGATGGCTTTGGTTTTTAGCGCTCTTTTCCTTTGTAATTAAATCACTATTACAAACCGGTACCTTATTCCCGGGTCTTGGCAATGCTGTCTTTGGATTACGGCCCGTTATCATTGGCTTTTTGCATTTGGTTTTTCTGGGGCTATGTACTTTTTATATTTTATCAAATTATATAAGCACCGGTGCATTTACTATTGAAAAGCGGTTTGTTCGGTCGGCAATTTTCGTATTTGCAGGGGCTGTCATTTTTCAGGAAACAATTTTATTGATCCAGGGAGTTGGATTATTGTTGGGGAATGCCAGTCCCATATACAACTGGTTGTTGTGGTTGGCTGCTATAGGATTGTTTGTTGGGTCATTTATGTTAGTAGTGGCGAGGTTGAAAAGCCGGGAGGGGTAGTGGCTCACTTGCTCCATTAATGCCGCTTTTATTTGTTAAGGTCCTTTTTAATGTCCTTTTTCACCTTAATAATAAATGCCCAGCCCAGTATAGGAAAGATTGCTGCAAACAACAGGTCCAATAAAAGTTTCAAAAAATTAATTTCAGTTTCAGGTGCATCTGGCAAACAAGGGTCACACTCTCCACTAAATCTGATGAAAAATGTTAGCGGATAACCGTAAGTGTCTTCGCCATCAGATCCTGACCTGATCTCTGCAGTTGAAATTGTGAGATAACTGAAAAGTACAATTGTAAGAACGCTAATAATTAATAAAATTTTCTTTCTCATTGCCAGTTACCGTATTTTTAGATTCTTTGCTTCCTGGATTTGGAAAACATTTTAAAGCCAAAGACGAATAGTAAAATTGCCACTCCAATTGCGATCAGTCTCCATATTCCGTTACTGCTTTCTGAATTTGAAACATCGTCTTTATATTCTTCAGACCAATAAATAGGGTGTTTGTTTATCTCAACACCATAGATGTGTACTGTTGGCCAACCAAAATGTTTCTCTTGAAACGTAGGTTCTTTAACATGGTTAAGCTTTTTTTCAAGGTCGTTTTTAGTAATTAATAAAGTAATCTTCTCACCCCGATGATACCGGGCTAAGCTATCATGGTTGAGTAAGTTGTAACCACGGCTGCCTGTCTCAAAGTTTATGTTTGAATACTCCTGTAAATGCGTGTCGTGGACGCTTCATTACTCCGATCTTGTAAAAACGATCCCTCGGTATGATTGCACACATAAATACGGCCATATTGGCGGTGTGGTTGCCCAAAACAGGAGGGTAGCACGATGGTAATGGCTTCTACAAGATCAGGTACATGCCCCATAAAGAAGGTACCTGCAGCTATGTTATCAGCAGTAATAAAAGGGAGTTGACCGGGCGCTTTTTTATTTCCCGTGGGTAGCAAAAGCGGCAATCAACGCCGTCCACCCGGTTTGATGCGAGGCGCCCAAACCAACGCCCGTGTCGCCGTGAAAATATTCGTGAAACAATAGATGATCTTTAAAATGCTCATCTGTTTGCATTTTTATTGAATGGCCCAATACCGGACGAATACCTGCTTCGTTTCGTTCAAAGATCCGGAATACCCGGCGGCTCAATTCATTGGCCACTTCATTCAGCGTCATATACCTGCCTGATCCGGTTGGACATTCCAATTTGAACTCATCTCCATAATACGAATAATAGCGTCGTAAACTTTCAATCACCAGCCAGTTCATAGGCAGCCATACCGGCCCCCGCCAGTTGCTGTTGCCGCCGAACATATTATTGTCGCTTTCTCCTGGTACATATTTCACGGTCTGCACCTGTCCATTTCCATTGAATTGATAGGGGTGTTCCAAATGAAATTTTGAAAGGGAACGAATGCCATAGTCGCTTAGAAATTCATTTTCATCCAGCAAACGTTTTAACGTCATCTTCATGCGGAAACCCCGCATCAGGCTATAAAGATGAATGCCTTCTTTATTTGTCCTGTTCCAGTGCATAACAAGGTTCGCCAGATCGGGCCGGTGTTCCTCGAACCATTTCCTGCGATTATCAAAAAAATCATCTTTTTTGATCTCACTGTCGGCAACAGTTTCTGCTACAAAAAGCGGGATAAGGCCCACAAGACTTCTGACCTTCAGTGGTACAGAAAAGTTAACGGGCAGGAACAAGCGGTCGTAATAAAAATTATCTTCTTCATCCCATAAATTTCCTTCTACGCCATTCATCGCACCGGCGATATACAGAAAATGTTCAAAATACTTCGATGTTATTTCGGTATATGCAGGATTATGCCATAAAAGCTCATGCGCAATGCGGATCATATTCAGGGCATACATAGCCATCCATCCGGTAGCATCTGATTGTTGAAGATAGCCGCCACCAGGAAGCACCGCATTCCGGTCAATTACGCCAATGTTGTCCAACCCCAGAAAACCGGCTTCAAATATGTTATCGCCCCTGGCATCTCTTCTGTTCACCCACCAGTTAAAATTCAACATAAGCTTGTGAAATGCTTTTTCCAAAAACAGCACATCCCCCTTGCCCTGGTTGGCCTGCTTGTCAGCTTTATAAATTTCCCAAATGGCCATAGCATGAATGGGCGGGTTACAATCGCTGAAGTTCCACTCATAGGCGGGCAGCTGTCCATTTGGGTGCATGTACCACTCGTTTACCATATATAATAACTGGCTTTTGGCAAATTCAATATCTACCATAGCCAGCGTATAACAATGAAACGCCATATCCCAGGCGGCAAACCAGGGAAATTCCCACTTGTCAGGCACCGAAAGTATTTCTTTGCTGTGCAGGTGTTTCCAGTCAGCGTTCCGTAGTTGTGATCGCTGCAAAGGGGGGGAGGGCTTTCCCGGATCGCCCTTCAGCCACTGATGCACATCATAGTAATAAAATTGTTTGTTCCATAACAAACCCGCCAACGCCTGCCTTTTGATATTGATTATATCCGGGTTCTTCTCCTCTTTTAAAATTTCCCCGTAAAAGGCATCGGCTTCTTCTTTTCGTAAAGAGAAGATCTGATCAAAATTGTCAAACGTATAATTCGGGTCCTGCGACAACGACAAACGAACAACAGCCGGTGAACCGGCTGGAATAGTAAGGTCATAATTAAATGCAGCTTTAGTGCCTCGTTTTGCCGGATTGATGCTTGCTGCACCGTAGATAAGATAATCATTAATGCCATCCTTATAGTAGACTGTGTTCCCCGCATACCCATACAGGCGAATGGTATTGGTTTCATTGTTACAGAACAACAATTCGGGTGAGCCTTCGGCTTTACAATAATATTGCCCTAAAGCCGGGTGAAAAGCTTCTAGGAGGCCGGTAGCGCTTGCGTTTAATTGAAGCTGACAGACATCATTTTCCCAGGCCCACGTGTTCCGGAACCATAAGGTAGGAAGTACGTTGATCGCTTGCGCTTCGCTGCCCCGGTTATAGATGGTAATCCGGATTAAAATATGTTGTGGTGATTGTTTGGCGTATTCCATTATGACATCAAAATAACGGTTGTCATCAAATACGCCGGTATCTATGAGCTCAAATTCAGGGTCTTGTTTGGTTCTGCGGCGATTTTCTTCAAGGAGCTGAATATATGGAAAAGGTGTTTGCGGATATTTATACAACATCTTCATGTAAGAATGGGTGGGGGTATTGTCCAGATAGTAATAGAGTTCCTTTACATCCTCGCCGTGATTGCCTTCTGTGTTGGTCAATCCAAAATAGCGTTCTTTCAGAACAGGATCTTTTTTATTCCACAGCGATAATGCAAAACACAACAGCTGTTCGTCATCACAAATACCGGCAATGCCTTCTTCGCCCCATCTGTAGGCTTTGCTACGCGCTATATCATGCGTTGTGAAATTCCAGGCATCACCATTGATGCTGTAATCTTCCCGCACCGTACCCCATTGCCGGTCGCTTACATACGGTCCCCATTTTTTCCAGCCGGCTGTTTTTACCCTTTCCTCTTCACTCATCATAATTATGCATTTTCATTCGAAGTAGCGTTGCACACCAATACGATCTTGCCTGTAACGCCTCCCTTTCCAAGCAGCTCATGTGCCTGTTTTGCCTCGCTAAGCGGGAATCGCTGTGCAATAAACGGCCTGATCTTTTTTTGTTGAAGCAGTTCAAACAGGGTAATGAGATCCTGTCGAAAGTATGCGGGTTTCAGGCGCATCAGCCACTGGATGCTGTAAGGAACTACCCGCTTACGGCCAGGCAGAATTCTGCTTAGAAAGATATACCACAGGAAGATGCTAATAGCACGATAGCGATGACGACGTCCTTCGCCACCTAACGTCGTTCGACCGCCGCGTAACGATCCTGTAAGACCGAAAGCAACGACCTTCCCGCCAGGACGGAGTGCTTTACGGGAAAGCCAGGTATGAGCGCCACCGATGCTTTCAAAAACGGCGTCGACGCCGTTGCCTGTAAAACGCTGAATTTCTTTTACGAAATCCTGATGCTCGTAATCGATGGGCGTAGCGCCGAGATTGGATACAAACGACATATCCCGCGATGAACAGGTGCCGTATAGCTCCACCCCCGCGAGGCGCCCAAGCTGCAGCAACGCAGTACCAACTCCACCTGCTGCACCATGGATCAACGCACGTTGCCCTGGTTTAATTCTGGCCGAACGATGTAACATTTGATACGCCGTAATGTAGTTCAGTACGAGGCTGACGGCCTCTGCGGGATCTAACCCCTGGGGCACCGGCACCAATAAATGCTGTGGCAAACAAATAACCTCAGTATACGCGCCGAATATGGGCAGCGCCGCCACTTGCTGGCCTGGTTCGATCCCAGACACGCCATCACCTACTTTATCAACCACTCCAACTATATCCCAGCCCGGGGTGAAAGGCAGCCTGGGCGTTTCCGGATGAATACCTTCACGCATCATTACGTCGGGCAACGACACGCCAGCGGCCTGTACCCTTACCCGTACTTCACCTTTTTTCGGCTCAGGATATGCTTCTTCAACCACATGAAGTTCATCGGGCCCGCCATAGTGGCTAACAACAATATGTTTGTAGGTCATGGTCCTGTTCTCTATATGCGGTGAACCAATACTTGTGCCTGCTTCGCCTGTTGCGAGATCAAAGAATAATGAATGTTTCATAGCTGAAATTTTAGAAGTGAATAATTGTTGTTTTCAGCATATGGATTGTCATTTAAGGTACTTAATAGCTATGAAATATTGAATGAGCCTCGTCAACCCCAACAATGATAACAGGATGATCTTCCTCATTGTATATGATCATAATTTGCATTACCTTTTATTTATGCTGCCCGACCTTCCAAGGAGGATCAAAACCCTGGCATTAATTTGCCTGTTTACCAGCTTCGCCGGCGTCATTTATCAACTCATCAGGGAAATGCGCCTCGATCATAATAGTGTATTGGTAGGGTTCCCGTTAGGCCTGGTTTGTGGCCTGCTTGAGTTGTTTCTGCTTCCAAAAGCCAAACAATGGGGGCAGAAATGGTCTTTTACAAAAGTTTTCATCCTGAAAACCCTGTTCTATACGGTCGTCATTTATGTTGTTACAATTTCCCTGGTGATTATAGGAGGATTGTTTGAAGGCCGCAAATGGGGAGAACTCCCGGCAATCCTGGCATCGCGCCAACAACTGGTATTAGTGATTTACACGCTGGTAATTTATGGATTGCTGGTGTTCTTCATCCAGATGAACCAACTGCTGGGAGAAGGCGTCTTATGGAAATTTATCCGTGGCAAATACCATCAACCCCACGAGGAAGAGCGCATTTTCATGTTCCTTGATATGAAGTCGTCAACCACGATTGCTGAGCAATTGGGGCACGTGCGTTTCTATAAATTATTGAATGAGCTCTTCCATGAAATTTCACAACCGGTACTTCAAACAAAAGCCGAGATCTATCAATACATCGGCGATGAGGTGGTGCTTACCTGGGAGGTGAAGGATGGGCTGGAAAATTCGAATTGCTTAAGGGCTTTTTTCCTGTTCCAGCAAAATCTGATCAATAACAGTGAACACTATATCAAAAAATTTGGCGTAAAGCCCGAGTTCAAGGCCGGACTGCATTTCGGAAAAGTAGTAAGCGCGCAAATTGGTGATCTCAAGCGTGAAATAGTCTATAACGGCGATGTGCTGAATACGACTGCAAGAATTCAGGATGAATGTAATAAATACCAGCGCAACTGTCTTGTTTCCGGAATTTTGATGAACCGGCTTCAACAAATGAACGGTTTTCAGTGGGAGCGGGTAGATGTTGTAAAATTGAGGGGTAAGGAGCTGGAAGTTGAAATTTTTAGTGTAAGTGATGCTCATAGGCAGTTACGGGGAGGGCTTACCACTTAAAGCCTTGGTGTAACCGGTTTGTGCGGGTTCTCAAACGTATTGCAGCCACGAACTTTGAGTTTACGGCGATAAACCTTGTCGCCGCAGGAAACATAGATAGTATTAAAATTGGCACCGCCAAAACAGCAATTGGAGGGCGTGCCTGACGGCACGGGTATGATAGCATTTACCCGGCCTATCTGGTCGAGTACCTGTATGCCCAGGCGTGTTGTTGTGTATACCCTTCCTGCCGTATCACATTTAAGGCCGTCGGGCCAGGCGTTTTCATCAGTATCGGGTACATGCAGCCAGCCATACCGTTGTTTATAGGTAAGTTTCCCATCGGGCAAAATTTTGTAGATCCATATCCAGTGAGCCGCCGATTCCGCTACATATAACTGCGTTTGGTCGGGTGATAGCGTAATGCCGTTTGGATATTTCAATCCCTCATCCACAACCAGTTTTTCTCCATTAGGCCTAAGAAGATAGATCCTGCCCGGTTTGGCAGCGCCATCGGGTACTGTAACATAAATATTTCCATTGCCTGCCACTACAAGATCGTTGCCTGGAAAGCTATCTGCCACTATTGTCTCTTTTTCATTCTTATCATAGCTTATGATCTGTTTGGTTGCGCCGGCTACCACATACCGTTTACCACCTGCACCAAAGCTGGTGCCACTTGCTCTTTTGGAATCAGGGTTTATCGTAACCAGTTTACCATCCAGTGCCACCTTATATGTTTTTGCATTGCGGATATCCTGGAAGAAAACTTCTCCTGCCGCATTAGCTGCCGTACCTTCTGTAAACTGGTATCCCTGTCCCACTAATTGCCAGTCTTCACCGGGAATAAGTATATCGTTTAAAAACTCGTTCTTTGAATTTCCTTTGGCAACCGGCGCAGGCCAGTTCTTCCAAAGCCAGCGCATGGCTTCGGGGAAAATCGCTGTACCCTGTTTGTGGTTGTGCGTGCCTTCACCCCAAACATGGTTTACTTCATAGCCGGCAAAGATCAATGAACGTTCCATCATTTCATTTGCTTTCCACCAGTCGCCCCCATATTTGTTGTTGTCATTGGCCCCGTCCTGCAGGAAAACCCTTATCGGTTTTGGCTCGTATTTGCGAATAAGCACCGGGTAGCGATCGCCACCACGTAGACCCACATACGTGCCAATGGCGCTGAATACGCGCGAAAATTCATTGGGATATTCCCACGCAGCAGTAAAGGCACAGATAGCCCCGCTGCTGGAACCGCCAATAGCACGGTCGTTACCGTTTTTAGACAAACGTATTGCACGACCGTCGCTTGTTTTTTGTTTTTCAACGTCGGGTAAGATCTCGTTCAAAATAAACTGTGCATAAGCACCTCCCAGGCCATCGTATTCAAAACTGCGGTTGAAGCGTGCCAATGCTATTGCGCCGCTATCGGGCATTACTCTGCCCGGCGTAACGAAAACCCCAATGGTAACCGGCATTTCCTTCCTGTAAATAAGATTGTCGAATTCGGTAGGGGCATTCCATTGTATGCCATCCTGGTTCACGTATACACAGGCTGGTTGATCGGGACGGTACTGGGCAGGTATGTATATCCAGTATTCACGCCAGGTGCCGGGAAAAATGGTAGAATGATCAAAAGTGAATTTCAGTACTTCTCCTTTTGGCACACCCGGTTGTACCTCGCTGGCAGGGTCAACAGGATAATTTTCTACGGGTGCCTGTGTCATGCCTGCAAATGTGGTCATAACTGCAATCATTAGTAGCATCGCTTTCATGTACTAAATATAACACCAATTTTAGTTTGGTGGAAGGAATTCAAATGCCTAACCTCCTTGTATGCGATGAAGTAAGGTTATTGGGTGATATAGAGTTGATAAAATTATAATACCATAATTGGGTTGTGGTATGGGAAAGCGCCAACGAAAGGATGAATATATTAAATACTAAACCCCGGTAACTGCGAAAAATGATCGCCGCTGCCGGGGTTTTATCTGTTATATTATAGCTCTAATCTGCTTTGGCCGACGAGCTTTGCAGTAACTTGAACAATTCATCCAGTTTGGGCGAAAGAATTATTTCTGTTCTTCTGTTCAAAGCCCTTCCGCCCGCATTGCTATTCGATTGAACCGGTTCATACTGGCTATGGCCCGAAGCAATGACCCTTTCAGGGCTCACTTTATAATCAATCGTCAATATCCTTACAATGGAGGCCGCTCGTGCCAGGCTCAGGTCCCAGTTATCCTGGTATTTGCCACGAATGGGAATGGAATCTGTATGGCCTTCAATGTCTACTGTTATTTCCGGATTCACATTAAGCACTTCAGCGAGTTTTGCCAGCGCTTCTTTTCCTTTGGGATTCACTACGGCACTGCCCGAAGGGAACAGTAAATTTTCCTGGAGGCTCACATACACTTTACCGTTTTTAGTGGCTACAGTGAGCTCATTCGATTTGAAACCGGTAAGGGCATCAGCCATCTTTTTTCTGATCTCTTCGATGGCCATTTTTTGCTGGTCCATCAATGCCTGTAACTGTTCCAGTTTTTTCCGCTGATTAACCAGTTCCTGTCCGCTCTTATTAAGCTGGGTTTGCTTGTTGGAAGATTCATTTATTAATTTGACCCTTTCCTGGTTCAGATCGGAGATCTCTTTTGACAATTTGTCAATTTGCTCTTCCTGTTCAGTGATGGTCTTTGCTTTTGAATCAATTGTTTTCTCGTGATCAGCTATCTGTTGTTTTAGCTGGCTCACTTTCTGGGCAAGCGCAGCGCTGTCGTTCCGGGCAGATTGCAATGCCGACTGTGAGGCTTTAAATTTTTTGGTAGGAACACAACTACTTAAAAGGACCAGGGCGCCAATAAATAGCTTCGTTACAGTAAATATTCTATTCATAATTGTGGATATGTGATTTTGGGGCAGGTGCACAAGAATTGTACCACTTGCCATTAAACCAGGGGCAAATGTATTACTCTTAAATTAAAAATTGGTTAGAAAGGCTGCGGGCGCTTGCCGTTCAGGAAGTATAGAGCGGAAAATGCGAATGCTGAAACAATTAGTCCCGCATCTTCATAAATCCCTAAGCTAAAAGCTGCTGAAAAGCCAATGATCGACCATAATAGCGGAATTATCGACAGGTAAAAGGGTATACGTGGTTGAGTTAATAGAAATACAGCAAGCGTGAAAATGGTGGTGGGGCAGGGAAGGCCAAAAGTCGGCGAATAAGGATAGTCATGACCTGCGAAATGGCCGGTCAATGGATAAAAGATAAGCGCATAAATCAATAGTAGCACACTGGTGATACTGCGTATATTTTTTTGAAATGTAAATAAAGGAAATTTCTTTAACCCATAATGCAGGAAGAAAATGCCCTGCAAAATGAATAGCATGCCAAATAAATAAGCAACCTTATTGATGGCCGAAAAATACCCGATATGATACACGATACCCATCCAGATCCAAAAGGTGGCGAGAATAATGGGTACCATCTTTTGTTGCCTTTTACTGCCTCTGTAAATGATCATTATAGTTAAAACAGCCAATAATAAGAGGAGAACCTGTAAGGGGTATACACTGATATTGTATTTATGAAATACTTCCAAAAATTGTTCTCTGGTAAATGGCAGTTTCATCTGTAATACTTTGTTTAAACAGGATGGTCAACCCCTTCATTATTGAAAGTAGTATTTTATCTAAACTGAAGTTGTGACAGGTGTCATTGAACAGGGTGATTTATTTCAGGCAGGGAGTAAGAAAATCAGCGTTCTGATGAGGGAATTTTTTGGTGGATGCAATCTGGCTAAAATAGTAATATTGCTGCTGACCATAACCAAACTATCATCGTATGAGAGCGATCCTATTTTTCCTTCTTCTCCAGGTAACCTATATACAGGCACAGCAAACGTATGTAACTGAAAAGGATATTGCTTATTATCCGGCGTCCGTTTCTGAAAAGGATGCGTACATGAATGCGCAATGCAAACTGGATCTGTACTATCCCAAAGGCTCGAAGAACTTTGCAACCATTGTTTGGTTTCATGGCGGCGGTTTAACCGGCGGACAAAAAGAAATTCCTGCTGCTCTTATGGAAAAGGGTTATGCGGTGGTAGGCGTGGGTTACCGGTTGTCGCCAAAGGTGAAAGCGCCGGCGTATATTGAAGATGCGGCAGCGGCAGTAGCCTGGGTATATCAACACATTCAAAGTTATGGTGGTACTACCCGGCTTATTTTTATTTCGGGACATTCAGCAGGCGCCTACCTGGGAATGATGATCGGGCTTGATAAAAAATATTTGAACAAATACGGCATCGATGCAGACAGTATAGCGGGCCTTATTCCATTCAGTGGACAGGCAATCACCCATTTTACTATCCGCAGTGAAAGAGGCATCAAGGGAACGCAACCCGTTATCGATGAATATGCCCCATTGTACCATGTTCGAAACAATGCGCCGCCCATGCTGCTGATAACCGGCGACCGGGAGCTGGAAATGCTGGGGCGATATGAAGAAAACGCCTATTTATGGCGCATGATGAAACTGGCCGGGCATACCCGCACAAGGTTATGCGAATTAGATGGATTTGATCATGGTGGAATGGCGCAGCCCGCCTTTCCCTTGTTGCTTAAAGAAGTGGCCACCATCAAAAAGGAGCTTACGCATAATTAAAATATCAAAGCCGCATAGATCGAATGATGTATGCGGCTTTGTTGTTGTAAATGGCTATACCTCCTGAATTAAGCATCCGGTATTTCAGGCTCTACTAATTTCGCCAGTTTTTCCAGCGATTCCTGCCAGCCGAGGTAACACATTTCAACAGGTATAACAGCAGGAATGCCTTCCTGGGTAATTTTTATTTCTGTACCTGCAATGGTTTTCCTGAGCTGAACAGTGGTGGTCATTTCACCGGGCAGGTTAGGATTGTCGAATTTATCAGTGTATTTCAACAACTCATTGGGTTTGATCTCCACGTATGTTCCACCAAATGAATGGCTATTCCCGGTTGAAAAGTTCTGGAACGACATCTTATGAGAACCACCGGGCTTTACATTCATTTCATGAACGATGCAAACAAACCCGTAAGGAGGCAGCCAGGACGCAATGGCGGGCGCTTCGGTAAAGGCGCGGAATACTTTTTCCGGTGATGTTTTAAGTACTCTGTGTAGCGAAACAGTGTTGTTCGACATAAGAATTTTTTTTGATCCTACTCGTCTGGCTTTTCGGTTCCGCCCGTTTTTAAAGTGGTTGCTGCTCCACCTGTCTTTTTATTGGTTTGATGAAATTATTCTTACCTGTTCTTTGTCATTAGTTCAATGGCTTTTGTTGATACTGCTCATGTTTTTCTTTTAGTGTTCAACAAAGTTAAACCGGATGTGTTGCTCATGCCGGGTGCCTTTGCGACATTATAAGGGCCCTTTGCGACTATTTTCTTTTGCGTGGCATTGTTTTTACAGCGGGATAGTTTTCATTCTTTATTAAGCTTAATAAGATAATGGGGATATGACAGGTTCAGGAGACGATGCGGCCGCGATCAGGGCGCTTACATTCAGGTTTATACAAGCCTTCAACGCGGGGGATATTGAAGCTATTATGAGCAATTATGTAAGGGACGAAAGCCTCGTGGTGTTCGATGTGGTGCCGCGGAAGGAATACCGGGGCGCCGATGCCTATCGCGAGGCCTGGGCCGATATGTTTGCACGAATGGAGGGCAGCCCGAAAATGGAAGTTGCCGGTCAGGCTATTACTGTTGATGGTGCGGTTGCATTCGGTCACTGCTTCATGTACGTTACAGGTACCGATACGCAAGGTCATCTGGTCAACAGATGGGTACGCGTTACCAACGGCTATCGCAAGATAGCCGGCAACTGGCTGATCGCACTTGAACATATTTCAGTGCCTGTGGATCTGGCTTCCGGCAAACTGGTGCCCATTCAACGGCCGTAATGGATTATTATTTTTTTGCGTTGGTGATGATAGTATTGGGGGAGGCTGCTATGCCAGCAATGCCTTTGCTTTTTCTGTGATCATAGACGCAATTTGTCCTTTAAATAGCGCTACCGCAAAAGGCAGGTCCGATTCCAGTTGCACTTCATTTTCCTTCACCTGTATAGTGCCGTCAATAGTAAAACCTTTGGCGGTAAAACTGAAACTGCCATTGGGGCCATTCCAGTTTTCCTGTACGTTGGTAATTGTTCCTTTTTGTTCTTCCTGTATGCGGCCCAGCATTTGTTTAACCCGGCTCAATGCTTCTTCCTGCGTCTGTGTATGGGGAATGCTTAAAGATAACTTCGACATATTTATATTGTTGATAACCTTTTCCTCTTATGTACAGTGCAAAGATAGGGTGGTTACCATTGTAAACCAATCATCATTGAATTTTATGATCGCCGCTATTGGTAATGGGTTTGTATGGCTTGAAATTATTTCGGATAAACAAAATTGGTTTGAACTTCTTTTGTCTTTATGGGTCTTACCTCAATACTTGCAGAAGGAACAAAGGCAAATTCCGGATTTTGTTTGGCAATTTCAACGGCTTCGTCAAAGCTGTCTGCTATAATGTGGTAATAGCCCACCTGTATTTCTTTAGTTGGATCAACCGGGGTAGTCTTCCATGCATTAGCTGCTTTTGAAATAATACAACCTTCCCGTACTATTGGTTGTGCAGCTATTAGTTTGTTGTGTGATTTTAGCTGCTCAATATAAACTTCGCATTGTTTAATGAATTGCAAATGCTCGTTGGGCGAAAGGCTGGCTTTTGCATCCCCGGCATTCCGTATGTACAACATATATTCGTTTGGCATATTGAATGGTTTAAATATTGAATTTAATCAATTTATATCAGATCCTGTTTGGGTTCCTGGAAATAAAAAGGTGAAATTCAGAATGTTACCAAGCTGGTATATGCGCAAACATTCAATTATACGGCCCAAAAAGTGGTACAACCCGTTTGCGGATTACAGAACGGAAGTATTACCGGTATAACCTCAGCGGGTGCAGAAGCCTATTACTGGATCAATTTGAGAACAGGCGATACTGCGAGCAAAGCTAAAGACCTGGTGAATGCCGGCCCGGGGGAATACCTGCTGTATGCCGTACATGGCGGCACCTGTATAAAGTCTATATACCAAAGTATTGTACTGGATGATGTTACTCCGGTAATTACCATGTATCCTTCTATTCAGCAACCAGCCTGCGGCCTGTCAAATGGAAGCATAACGGGGATGCGCGTTTCTTATACCCAAAACTCGAAACTGGAATGGAAAAACGAATTGGGACACCATACCCAATGCCTTTACGCCTAACAATGATGGCAAAAACGACCGGCTGCAGCTACGGGTGAAGGGGTATATAGAATTGAATTATTTTAGAATATACAATCGTTGGGGGCAAATTATATTTGAAACAAAAACCCTGAATGATGGATGGAACGGTACCTGGAATGGTGCTTTACAACAAACCGGCACTTATATCTGGGTAGCTGAAGGGATAGATCTTCTCGGAAATACCATAAGGGACAAAGGTAGTTTTGTTTTGATCCGTTAAAAAAACTGTATCCATCCTATATGTAATTCATATACACCCTGCATCAGGAAAGAAAACACTTCTATGAAGCGCCGTTTTCTTTTCATGCTATTAGTGATGACAATCGCAGCAGTAGCCGCCTCTGCCCAGCAACAGGACCCTGTTATGACCCGCCCTCAGTTGTTGCCGTTGCCAAAGCTCGCGCCGGTGAAATTGCCTATAAGGCCCACCACTGGCTTAGGCTGTTCACCAATCAATGACGATTGGTACCGGGAAGGCACGCTGCTGGGCACTAACAGTGCCGGAAAAGTGTACGGGATGCCAGTAGACAATATGCTTTGCCTGGTGCCTGATGGCGCTAAAACTACCCGCATGCCGGTGAAAAGAACAACGCTGCCTGAGCCAATGCCAAATGCGTTTTCGGGGCGGGTTATACAGGGCCGGCGGTAGCAGGTTGTTTGGAAATTGTTTAATTATTTGATAATAAGATGTTTGTGTCTTGAGGGGGCGCCATTGGCCCCTCCATTTTACCCCATTGGCTGCCACCCGCACCCAATTTCTTTTTTAGCTATCTTCGCCCCTCAATCTATATCCATATCTCTCGATGACAAAGTCTTCCCTGCGCCGGAAATTCCTTTACTTTCTCTATCTCCTCATAGTGGTATTTGTTCTCCTCGAAATTGCATTGCGCATTTATAACCCGTTACATTTCAGGATCCGGGGAAACCAGATCCTGCTGCCCATTAGCCAACAACTGACCATTAAGAATGAGATCAACCCCAAACTCGACTCTGTTATCATAAATACCCGGAACGGCCTCGGTTTCAGGGGACCCGAAAAGCCTGCTAACTGGGATAGCGCCCTCACCCTGATAACAGTTGGGGGCAGTACTACCGAATGCCATTTTCTCTCTGATAACAAAACCTGGGAATACCAGCTCGAACAGCTGCTGAAACCTGCCATTAAAAACCTCTGGCTTAATAATGCGGGCTTTGACGGGCATTCCACTTTCGGCCACCAGGTATTGCTGAACGATTACCTCATTAAGCTCAAACCTAAAATAATTCTATTCTATGTAGGGATCAATGATGTTGAAAATGACCAGCCCTCTTTTCACGACGAATTGAACCGGCGCGGCGGCTATTCCGACCTGAAACATTATCTCTTCAACAACAGCGAAGTACTGAATATTGGTTTGAACCTGGCGCGGGGCTGGCGGGCGCAGAAAATGAATAATACCACCCATGCCATGATCGATCTGCAGAAAGGTACAGCCAGGGTAATGACTGAACAACAGCTCGCTGCGCGAAAAGAACAGCAAAATAAATTCCTGCCTGGCTACGAAAAACGGCTGGGACAGCTGATAGATACCTGCCAACGGTATGGCATAACGCCGGTGTTTATGACCCAGGCGCTTCTGTTTGGGCAGGGAACTGATTCCCTCACCGGCGTAAACCTCGAAACTTTCGATACCGGGCATGGTATGAATGGCCGTTGCGAATTCGAAGTGCTGGAACTGTACAATGATGTTACGCGGAAATTATGCGCGCAGAAAAATGTACCCGTGATCGATCTGGCCCGGCTGATGCCGAAAAACAGCCTTTATTTTTACGATAACGTACATTTTACCAATGCCGGCGCCGGGAAAATGGCCGCCATCATTGCCCCGGAGCTAAAAGGGATTATTTCCCGCAATTTTCATTCTTTTGCACATGAATAATATGAGAGAGGCGGACAAAAAAACAATTCTGGGGATCTCGGCGTTCTACCACGATGCTGCGGCAGCCATCATCGAAGATGGCAACATCATTGCCGCCGCACAGGAGGAACGGTTCACCCGGAAAAAGCATGACGCCGCCTTTCCCGTTAATGCCATCCGGTTTTGCCTCGAACACGCCGGCCGTAGCATCAATGACCTCGATGCGGTTGTTTTTTACGACAAGCCACTGCTGAAGTTTGAACGCCTGCTCGAAACGTATTACGCGTTCTCCCCAAAAGGGTGGAAGTCATTTATAATGGCCATGCCCGTATGGATCAAAGAGAAATTGTTCCTGAAAAAAAACATCCGCGAGGGGTTGAACAGCATTGAAAAAGTGGATAAAAAGAAATTGAAGCTCCTGTTTGCCGAACACCATCTTTCGCATGCTGCCAGCGCCTTTTATGCTTCTCCTTTTGATAAGGCAGCTATATTAACCATTGATGGAGTGGGGGAATGGGCAACGGCTTCTATTGGCATTGGAGAAGGTAACAAGATCACTACGCTCAAAGAACTGCATTTCCCGCATTCGGTGGGTTTATTATATTCTTCGTTCACTTATTATTGTGGGTTTAAGGTTAATTCGGGCGAGTATAAATTAATGGGCCTGGCGCCTTACGGCAATGCAAATTCGGGAAATGTAAAGAAGTTTAAAGAACTGATCACCCGGCACCTGGTCGATGTAAAAGAAGATGGATCTATCTTTTTGAACCAGGAATATTTTAGCTATGCCACCGGTGACCGCATGGTGTACGATAAAAAATGGCAGGCTTTGTTTGGCTTTCCCCGCCGCCCATCCGAATCACCACTGGAACAACCCCATTGCGACCTGGCGCTTGCTATACAGGAGGTAACAGAAGAAATTGTGCTCAACCTCGCCCGCGAAGCAAAGAGGCTTACCAATGCCGATCATTTATGCATGGCCGGTGGGGTAGCATTGAATTGTGTTGCCAATGGGAAACTGGACGATGCCCGGCTTTTCAAACAACTGTTCATACAACCGGCAGCCGGCGATGCGGGCGGTGCATTGGGCGCCGCTTTGGCCGCACACTATATTTATTTTGGCGGGAACCGGAAGGGGCGTACAACGGAAATGGACAGCCTGCAGGGCTCCTACCTGGGACCCGAATACGCCGACCAGGCAATTCTTGCCATGGCAAGAAAATACAGGGCGCCCTATACACAGTTTGCGGAGGAAGATGCCTTGTTAAACGAAACGGCCCGGTTAATAGCCCAAAAAAGTAGTATCGGCTGGCACCAGGGGCGCATGGAGTTTGGTCCGCGCGCATTGGGCGCCAGAAGCATTCTGGCCGATGCCCGCGACCCGCAAATGCAAAAGAAGCTGAACGAGCAAATCAAATTCCGGGAAAGCTTCCGGCCCTTTGCCCCGGCGGTGCTGGCAGAAGAGGTGGCCGGCTATTTTGAACATGCGGGCGCTTCGCCCTATATGTTACTGGTAAAACCGGTAAAAAAAGACCGGCAGATCCCATATCCGCCAGGTTATGAAAGTAACGACCTGTTAGGTAAATTGTATTTTCAGCGCAGCAATTTGCCTGCTATTACCCATATCGATCATTCGGCCCGTATTCAAACTGTACATAAAGAAACCAACCCGCGTTTCTGGAAACTGCTGAACGCTTTTAAACAGCAAACCGGCTGTGCGGTACTAATCAATACCAGTTTTAATGTGCGCGGCGAACCCATTGTTAATACACCCGAAGATGCCTATCGTTGTTTTATGCGAACCGGGATGGATTACCTGATAATCGGTAACTTTATCTTTTGCAAAAAAGACCAACCCGCGTGGCACGAAAAAACCGATTGGGAGCAGGAGTTCACGCTGGATTAAAAACACGCAGAAATGGAAACATTAAAAGATATCTGGACCTTTTTAAAAGCAAGAAAAAAATGGTGGCTGGCCCCCCTCATCATTGTATTGTTGTTGCTTGGTATTTTGATCGTTTTGGGAGGCACAGCCCTGGCGCCATTTATTTACACTTTATTTTAACAAACTATGCCCAGGAACAAAGTACTGGAAACTATACTGGTATTGGTGTTGGCCCTTGTGGTCTTTTACCGCATCACAAATAACAGGTACCTGTTTGGGCTGGCCATTGCCGTGGGGGCAATTGGTTTGTTTATTCCCGCCCTTGCCGAAAAGATCCATTTGGTGTGGATGAAGCTCGCTGAAGGGCTGGGCGCTGTTACCAGCAAAATTATCCTTACCATTATTTTCTTTGTTATCCTGGTGCCCATCTCATTCCTGTTTAAAGCATTTGGGAAGAACGCTGTGCAAAAGAAGGCCGGCAGCAACTCTTATTTTAAAGAACGCAACTTTACCTACACACGCGAAAGCCTCGAAAATGTTTGGTGAGCGTCCCTAAAGGTCAGGCAAACCACTTCGCCGCAGCCTTTTGAAGTTCGCTGGTATCAGCGTCGGTGTCTGCAGCCCAGGCAATAATGCCATCAGGGCGTATCAGTACAACGTGCAGGCCCAATTGTTCTTTCACCTTCGCAGAAACATACTTTATTTGCCCGCCATATTCACCCGCCAGCTTTTTAAGTGAAGCATTCATTGTAAGATCGAGCAGGATCCCTTTGCCATCGTGCATGTGCCTGCCAATTTTTGTACCGTCTTCGAATTCAAAGTTGGGAACGCTGTGGCCTGTGAGCGGTTGACCGCCACCGGGGTTATTGTAGTGGTTGTTAATACCCCATATCCTCCCTGCAAAATAGGTGGCGCCATCGCGGGTATGCAGAAGGTCGCGGATGATGGCATGCAGCGCACGGGCAGCTGCGTTTGGTCTCATGATGGCAACCTGGGCGCGTGACCAGTCAAGCACCTGTGCACCTATTGGGTACCGTTCGGTAAAGTAACTGTTCAACAAACCTTCCGGCGCTTTTTGCTGAATGGTGGCCGCGAGCTTCCAGCCCAGGTTCATGGCATCACCGAGGCCCAGGTTAAGTCCCTGGCCGCCTAACGGCGAATGAATATGCGCAGCATCGCCGGCCAGTAACACCCGTCCGTTGCGGTAACTGGTGGCCTGGCGTGAGCGGTCGGTCCAGGTGGTGGCAATATGCAGGGCGTTGATGGTAACGTCGGTGTTCGAGATGCGGCGTAACACTTCCTGCACGTGTTCACGCGTAATGGGTTGTTGGGAATTATGAAAGGCACCGCCATCAAAGTCCTGGATGATCACGTAATCTGCCTGGGATAGCAGGTACATGCCTGTTGGTGTAACAATGCGGCCGGTGCCGAGCTTTCCGGGGTCGGCAATCTCAACTTTGGTCGAGTAGCCGGTAAATTCCGGCTCCGTACCGGCGAATTCAAAACCGCCCAGTTTGCGCACCACACTGCGGCTGCCATCGCAACCCACCAGCCATTTGCCGGTAAAAGACTGGCCATCGGTGTGAACCGTTACGCCTTCTTCGTTTTGTTGAAATTCAGTAACGGCCAATCCACGCCTGATGGTTACCCCCAGGGTTTCTGCGTGGCGGGCGAGCACGGTTTCCATCTCTGCCATTTCAGACATCAGAAAAGGGGCGTCGGTAGCCCCTGGCAGGCGATGTGTCCATTGGGAAGTGTCAATTTGGGTGCTATTAAACTGAATGCCGGCGAAATGTCCTCCCGGCTGAGGTTTGCCTTGTACAGAAGGGGAGTTGAAATGCGGGGTTTTAAGGCGTTTATGCACGGCCAGTTCATCCAACAAACCCCGGCGGTAAAGCGCTTCTATAGTAGGTGTCGAGAGTCCCCGCATGCCGAAAGGAAATTGTTTTAATGGCGAGTGCGGATTGTCGGCCTTTTCCAGTATTAGTACTGAACAGTTGGCCAGGGCCAGTTCGCCCGCGAGAAAAAGGCCCACCGGCCCTGCGCCGGAAATAATTACATCGTAAACAGCATGATCTTGTGCTTTCATAAGAATGATTGAGGCACAAAATTGCGGAATGCGGATGCGTCAGGCTTGTACAAACGCGACAAAATCGGTGCTTACCTGTTTTCTTTTTTTTGCTTTCCGGGCGAAGGCTGCGGGTGTAGTGCCGCTGTAGCGTTTGAATTCCCTGCTCAGATGCGCCTGATCTGTATAGCCCAGTTCATGGGCCAGCCCGGCCAGGTTGGAACCGGGAAAATGCCATAACCGGTTACGCACCTGTTCAAACCGCATAAGGCCCGATACGTCTTTAACCGTATGGCCTGCCGCTTGCTTGAATTTCCTTTCAAGGGTACGCACCGTTGCATGCGCCGCCACCGCTACCTGGCTTACCGGCAGGGTGCCGTTTGCTTTACTCATGGCAACGCCCGCTTTGTATAACATACTGTCAATAGCGATTGTAGACCGGGCATTCAGAAAATACTGTTTTACCCGGGCCATCGCTTCGGTTATGTTACCAGCATGTATACACTCATGTAAGGTAACCTGCAATTGGGCAATAGGATGCGCAAAAATGCGCACGCTGTCTTTTCCGGATGGCAGCCCCAGCAAATCGAACACGGTCCAGGGAAAGCACCTGATACCGATGATCTCTAATTGTTTTTTTGAGTAAAAAATAACTGGCTCGTTGAGCAGCCCCACCATAAACGGTGAAGGCAATGCCTGTAAACTTCCATTGTTCAGGAGGCTACAGTCGCTTCCGAAATAAAAAATAATTTCAGCATAGCCATCTGGTAATACCTCAAAACCCGATGCTTGCTCTCCAAAGTCTCTTTTGTCGTACCAAAAGCACTTTATGGAATCCTGTAGTTCCGGCGGAGTCTCAAATTCCTGGTGCATGGATGAAAGGTAGCATATTCAGGGGTGATCTACAACCATTCGGAGGGTGCCTTGCCAAACTTCTTTTTAAATGAATGGCTGAAGTGGGAGAGGCTTTCAAATCCCAGGTCGAGGTAAATGGCAGCCGGTTTTTTGTTCTTCTTTTCTATTAGGTGGCGTGCTTCCTGCAACCGTTGTTCCTGTAGCCATTGCCGGGGCGATGCGTTAAACGTGCTTTTGAAATCACGTTTAAACCCTGCAAGGCTTCTTCCGGTAAGCTGGGCAAATTTTTCAACCGGCACATTGTAATGAAAATTGCTGAGCATGAATTTTTTCAGATCGATCTTGTAGGGTTCCGAAAAATCGAACAAAAATCCACTGAGCTCCGGACAGGTATGCAGCACCAGTTTCACCGCTTCCTTTACTTTCAACAGTCCCATGGCTTCCGTTATTTTTTCTGACGGATTGCGCACGTAGGGTATTATAGATTGAAAAAAGCCCTGCAGGAAATCGTTCCGGGGAATAAGTACGTTGCGGGGGCCGGTGTATGGCTGCTTTATTGCTATTTTTTCCTCCAGCGCAATTTTCCTTAATAGGTCTTCCTGCAGGCTAATAACGATTGTTTCATAAATTTCATCACCAGGCAGCGGTAACTTGGTGATTTGTCCCAATTGGTTTTTACCAATCAGCAATAGTTCACCTTTCCGCATGGAAATTTTCTGGCTCGCTGTTTCCAATGTGAACTGTCCCGAAACCTGCAACACCAGGGTATTGTTATTCAGGAAACCTACTTTCTCCTTTCGCATGGCAGAGTGGTAGCCGTAAAAAATAAGTCCGGGAATTATTTCGTTTGGATTCGTCACTTCGTAAAGGTATAAAAAGTTCAGGGTATGCGAAGCCGGTTAACGTTGCAGGTAGGTGCCGCCTGCAATGGCGCCTGGCGCAAAATGCGTGTTCAGGAAATTCATTTCTTCTGGCGTGAACACAATTTCCATGGCCTGCATATTTTCAGGCAGTCTTGAACGCCGGCTCATGCTTACCAATGGCATAATATGATCACCCTGTGCATTCACCCAGGCAATAGCCAGTTGTGTGGGTGTGAATCCTTTTTCTATTGCCATTTTTTTTAATGCTTCTACTTTCTCCAGGTTCTTTACCAGATTCTCACCCTGAAAACGTGAGAAATGATTTTGGTAAGCATTGGCTGCCAGCGGGGCTTTCATTGCTCCCGTCAATAACCCTTCGGCCGTATTGGCAAAAGCAACAACGCCTATGCCCAGTTCTTTAGCCGTGGGAAGCAGGTCTGTTTCTATTTGCCGGTCGGCCAGTGAATAACCTATTTCCAATGCCGTTACCGGGTGCAGGCTATGGGCTTTACGCAGTTGTGCAGCAGTGATCTCCGACACGCCAAGGTAACGCACCTTTCCTTCTTTAATGAGGTCGGCAATCGTTCCTATTACATCTTCCATGGGAACACTATTGTCGAGCCGGCACGGCTGGTACAGATCAATGGTATCAATACCCAAACGCACCAACGAATAATTGATGAAGTTCTTAATGGCTATGGGCCGCAGGTCTAAACCCTGAAATTTGCCGTCGTAAACGATGCCGCCTGTTTTCACACTAATAAAGGCATCGTCCCTTCTGCCTTTAATGGCTTTGCCTACCAGCAGCTCATTGTGGCCACTGTGGTAAAAGTCGCCGGTATTCAAGAAATTGATACCGTTGTCAAGCGCGGCCTGAATGGTAGCCACGCTTTCGTTTTCATCATTCATTGGGCCGCCCCAAACTGTTGACATGCGCATACAGCCTAAGCCGAGTTTGGAAACGAGTGGGCCCTTGTTGCCCAGGGCGATCTTTGTTATTGTTGTTGTTGTCGTCATTGTCGTGTTATTGATTTACGACACAAAGATGGGCGTTTCGGCGCCCGGGCTTATTTCGCTAATGGCTCAATTTACTTGTCTGGGTGGCTCAGTGCCGCCGTTGGTAAGGTCATAAAAAAGCGTTCCCTCATTGACGCCTGGAGCATTTAATTACCTCCTTTTGTAAAATAACAGACATAATTTTTTTTGCAGGCTGATTTTCTTTGTGCTTTAAAATTATAACGTATGAAAGAAATCAGTTTGAGCCCGAAAGCATTGCTTGATCGGGCAGTGGATGCGCCATCTTTTACAAAACAGGTTAACAGGTGGTTGTTTCGCTTATTGTTTATGTTGCCGGCGACACTGATATTCAGTTGTATTGCAAATGCGCAGCAATACCAGGGTAAATATTTTAACAACGTTGATGCCAGCGGTGTTATTCTCGACGGTTATGATGCCGTTGCATTTTTTACTGATAATATGCCCGTAAAAGGTGATGCCCGTTTTCAATACCCGTATGAAGATGCTGTTTACTATTTCGCATCGCAACAGCACCTCGATCTGTTTAAAGCCAATCCTGGAAAATACAAACCGCAATTCGGCGGCTGGTGTGCCTATGCGGTTTCGCTGGGACGCATAGCTCCCATAGACGTTAACACATTTTCAATTGTTGATGGCCGCCTGTTTGTTCAGCACAACCAGCGGGCTGTGAGCGGCTGGAATAAAGATGTACCCGGTAATATTGAAAAAGCAGATAAGTACTGGCCTGTTGTTTCAAAGAACGGCGGTAAACAGGTAACAACAGAGGAAGAAAAGGGATTTCTGAACAACACCGATCATGACGGTGTTACCTTACAGGGGTACGATGCCGTTTCTTATTTTACCGATAAGAAAGCCGTTAAGGGCAATCCTTCCTTTTCTGCCAGGTATAATGGGGCCACTTATTGGTTCTCTTCTGAAAAAAATGCCTCGCTTTTTAAAGACCATCCTGAAATGTATGCTCCACAGTATGGCGCTTTTTGCGGCTATGCCATGAGCCTGGGCAAATTACGGCCCGTTGATCCTGAGATCTTCGATGTGATAGATGGGCGTTTGATATTACAGCATACGCAGGATGCTTACATGCAGTTCCACAAAGACCTCCGGGGTAATATTACAAAAGCTGATGCCAACTGGCCGGTACAAATTAAAAAGCATGCCGGCAAAAAAGTAAAATTCGATAAACCAGCTAAATAATTCCAAAACATGAAACCCATCATATTTTTATCTTTTCTCACCATTGCCCTGTCTGAAATGACAGCTGCCCAGGTGATCAATTCGAAGAACATTTCACTGGAAACAGCAAAGAAAGTAGTAGCTGAAGCGGTGAAATATGCGATTGCCAACAATGCACCCGGCGCCGCTATTGCTGTAGTGGACGCCGGTGGTAACCTGGTGTACCTCGAAAGATTGGACAATACCTTTCCGGCTGCAGCTGAAGTCGCCATCAAAAAGGCCAATACTGCAGCTACTTTTAAAGCTCCCTCTTCAAAATTAGAGAATGCCGTCAATGGCGGCCGGCAGGCCCTGATCACGGTTGGACATACTTTTTTACAGGGCGGCATTCCCGTTATGTATGAGGGGCAGGTTATTGGCGCCATTGGTGTAAGCGGCAGCCTCAGTGCCCAACAGGATGAAGATATGGCCAATGCCGGAGCGAAAGCGATAGCCGGCAGGTAGCCGGTGAGGTGCAGCATTTTTTAAAATCTTCAACACTTTTTATGTATAGAATTCTTTCATGGCTGATGGCTGCATGGCCATTGGTGCATGCATATTCACAGGAAACCAGGCAACTGGCGGTTGATAAACCCATGGCCATCGCTGATCTTAAAACCAATGAAGGGGCGGCATTGGTGCAGGCAAAATGGTATGTTCAAACAGCCCATATCAGGGATGCCGATTTCAGGTTACCGGGCGCATCTGCATCGGATATGTTATTGTTATACCCCACCGGTACAAAAATAAAAACCCATACCATTCATCCGCAAATCAATGCGCCGGATTTTGATAAGGCATTTATGTCCGTAAAGCCTGGTGATCTTGAAATGCGCGAAGGAATGGGTTTGGTGTCCATGGCATGGTACAAAGTTGAAATTGTTATCCCTGCAACCATCGGCTCACTGGATACAAAGGGAACATCAGCGGTATTTGAAATAGTGATGGACGATTACAGCGAAATATGGGTGAATGGTAAACAAATGCATCAGTTTGGACAAAGCGGCAATGGCGTTATTGCCGGATACAATACCCGCAACCGCGTGCTGTTAACCAATAATGCAGTGGCTGGCGACAAATTTACTATTGCAATTCTTGGCATCAATGGCCCGCTCGGCATGATACCTGATAATTATATCTGGGTTAGAAATGCCGTTATTGATTTTTATAAAGAAATACCTGTCAGGGATCCTGCATGGAAAGATGCAGGTAAAATATATACGATCGATGAAAAACTTAACCATATTATCCTTCCGGGTACAAAAGTGGAGAAGGTGGCCGATGGCTTTTCTTTTACAGAAGGCCCGGTATGGCATCCGGATGGCTTTTTGTTATTTAGTGACCCTAATACCAACACGATCTACCGTTACGATCCGGCTGATCACAATGTAACCGTATACATGAGCCACAGCGGATACACGGGAGCCGATATCGGTGAATATGGCCAGCCCGGCTCCAATGGCCTTGCTATTGATAAAGAGGGCCGGCTGATCATTGATCAACATGGGAACAGGCGGGTGATCCGGATCGAGAAAAAAGGGCCGGTAACTGTTTTGGCCGATAAAGTGGATGGTAAAAGGCTGAACAGTCCAAATGATATAGTTATAAAAAGCGATGGCGCTATTTATTTTACCGATCCGCCTTACGGATTGCCCGGGTTTTTTAATGACCGGCGAAAGGAGCTGGATTATTCAGGCGTAATTATGATCAGGAACGGAAAGACGGAGGTGGTATCAAAAGACCTGGGCGGACCGAATGGCCTGGCATTTTCACCGGATGAGCGATATTTATATGTAACGAACTGGGACATCCGCGATATTCATCATACCAAAACGCTTTGGCGCTATGAAGTACAGCCCGATGGTACGTTAAAGAACGGGAAAATATTTTTTGATTTCAGTTTTACCGAAGATGAAGAAGCGCTAGACGGAATGAAAGTTGACAAAGAAGGCAACCTGTTTGTTTCGGCTCCCGGCGGTGTCTGGATCCTTTCGAATGAAGGAACGCTGCTGGGAAAGATCGTAACGCCTGAACGGCCGGCCAACATGGCGTGGGGCGATGCCGACAGAAAGACCTTATACCTCACGGCGCATACCAGCCTGTATAAAATAAGGTTGGATACCGGCGGGGCACATTGAATAAAATAAAATTCATAAAAAATGAAAACAGTGATAATAACCGGCGCCAATGGCAACCTGGGAATGGCAGTTACTGAAACATTTTTAAAAAATGGGTACCAGGTAATTGCTACGGTAATGACAGAAAGCGATAAAAAGAATATGCTGGTTCATGAACAGCTTGAAGTACATGCATTGGACCTTACGAATGAGCAGGAAGTGAGTTCGTTTGTACAAACGATCATCAAAGAAAAACAACAGGTGCATGCCGCCCTCATGCTGGCGGGTGGTTTTGCTTTGGGAAATATTGCCGCTACTTCAGGCGCTGTTCTGCAAAAACAGTTTGCGCTGAATTTTGAAACTGCATACTATTTAGCACGGCCGTTGTTTCAACATATGCTGGGTAATGGCTTTGGCCGGTTGATCTTTATTGGCGCCAGGCCCGCCTTACAGCCAGCCGACGGACACAACATGATTGCCTATGCCCTGTCGAAATCATTATTGTTTACATTGGCCGGCCAACTGAACGAAGAAGCAAAAGGAAAGAACGTTACGGCTACTGTTGTGGTGCCCAGTACGATCGATACACCACTTAACCGGAAGAATATGCCCGATGCCAATCCGGCAAATTGGGTAACTCCCTGCCAGTTAGCAGATATCCTGGAGTTTGTTGTGTCTGAAAAAGGGGCGGTGTTAAGAGAGCCGGTCATAAAGGCCTATAATAATTCGTGAGGAACTTTCACTTACTCATTAAATGCGAATAACCAGCTTATGCTGGTTATTTTTTTAACAGATGATGGTTTTGTTTATTATTTTATACACCTGGCAATACAGCTAATAGCCTGGCTGCCGGGTTTAACCAGTTGCCAGCCGGCAATAGGGGAGATGCCTTTTTGATCTGTTACGTACAAGATAACCCAGTCGTCGTATGCTACTACTTTTGCTTTAACTGCCACCGGTGTTGCTACAAATTCTTTTACAGCCTCGTTCATTTTTTCGCCATGCGCGCCCACCAGTAGATAATAATTGCAATCACCCTCTTTGTTTGTTACTTTTAAAACAGGGGGTATGCCGCCTGAGATGCAACGGATGGCGCAGTCTTTATGCGGTTTGCCTTCGCCGGGTTTCATTACACCGAAAAAACATTTGGGATCAACAATTTCGCCCTGAATGGTTTGTTCGCCCAATTCTTTTTGCAGGGGTAACATATTTTCACCGGCAGTTTTATTTACCGATACCAACGGGTTATCGGCGGCATCTATTTGCATAAGTAATTTACCATCGTTATACAGCAGCGTTCCTTTCAGGGTGATCTCTTTTTTATTCAGGTCAACATGTTGTAGCTTTTCCAGATCGAGCAGAATACCATCGGCGCCAGATTTTCCATAACCAATCAACGGAATGGTGATATAAGCGGAACGTCCCAACAGGTCTTTTCCACTCATCACTTTAATGGCGGGAACCGGTTCTTTGAAATAAACACCGGTTATATTGGTTAGTTGGCCAAACTCGAATTGTCCGGTGCCGAATTTTTTTTGTGATATAGCCAGCAAAACGCCAACAGTAATTGTCAGGATCAATAAAGCAATGATCACTTTTTTTGTATGCCGGGCAAAACCGCCCGGCGCTTTCGGCATCCAGCCTATGTAAAACTCGTTATTGGACATTTTCTATAATTTGTTTATCAGGAATAATAATAGCTGCTCCGGACCGTTCAGTGCCTTCAGGCAAAGGCTGAGGATTCAACCACACCTGTGACCCTTCCACTGTAACAATATAAGTGCTTACTTTTTCCTTGAAAGGTGGGGGCGATTGGCCGTTTTGCGGCAGGTACTGATAGCCATGCCAGGGACAGGTGATGCAGCCATCTATAATCTGGCCCTCACCCAATGGCCCGCCCTGGTGTTTGCATACATTGTGTATGGCGTATAATTTATTTTCAAACCTGAACAGGGCGATCCTTTCCTTATCGATACAAAAGATCTTTGCGCAATTATCAGGTACATCCTGGCTTTCGCACACATACACAAAGCCTTCTTTTTTTAATTTGAAGATCCGGTTGTCTTTTCGTACTTCCTTTGTTCCTGCCACCAGGTGCAACGTAACAAGCGTGGCAGCGCCTGCTAAAACCATTACGAACAAAACAGGATTGGTTTCATATTGCACTACACCGAGCATTACATGCATGATCACCAGGAAATAAGCAAGGTATACAAACATATGCAGGGCTTTCCATATTTTGGGTGACAGTGTATGCAGCCAGAAATCGTGACTGGTAATGGCCATTAAGAAAAAGATGACCAATGCAAAAAATCCCAAGGCCTGAAAAGGAAATTGCGATACGGAATTGTATTGTGTATTGGAAGTAAATAAAGAAACGAACGGGTTTACATTGCCTAATGCATGGAACTGTAGCATACTGAAGCTGCCATGGATCAATGCAACCGAGAACATGGTGACCCCTAAATGCCGGCGATTATAAAGCAGGGGTAAAAACTTTTTGTTAATGCGTGTAAGAGGGCCGATGCTGAGTATTACATGCAGCAACAAAATGGCCAGGGTGGCCGTTGACCGAATGAGCGCCGTTTCAAAGGTATAATCAGGATTATATAACGCTGTTACTGCAATGAACGTGGTAAGGTACAATGCGCAAAATGCAAAAATGAACCAGTCATATATTTTTTTCTGACGGTTCCAGCCTACTGCAAGATAAGACGCACCCATAGCTTAAAAATTTATGGTGTCAATAATTTGCTCATGGATAAAATCGTAGAGAATGAGTTGAGCTGTAGAAAGTTTTTCCGGTTCAAAAGCAGCGTCAACGGTAAACCGGTATGTTCCGCGCGATTCTATCCTGCCTATTAATATGCCTTTGTTTACGCTGCTTCCTTTGGGAACCTTGTAAATGGTAGCTGATGGCCAGGTCAATGGGTTTTTATTGAGCCATTCGAGTTGAAAGGCCGAACGCTGTGGGTTACTGCGAATAAAAACTATATAATTATCTTTCTCCCTTTGCTTCAGTATATCAGGCAATGGCTTTGCCGCATCGGGCTGCAGCAACGTTTGCGCCGGGAATTTTGGTGTGGCGATGCGGGCGCCAATAATACCTAAAGGCAATAAGACCGCCAGGGCGGTCCATATTTGCAAATGCCTTTTTCGTAATGGCTTTATCATTTTTTATGCCCTCCCTGTTTTATCCATTTTTTTAATAATAATGGCCAGAACACCATGGCGCCGGGAATGATGATGATGCGAAACCCAATGCTGCCGCCGTTGGCTGCTTCGTCGATTTTATCAACTCCTTTTATTACAAAGGGGATCGCGAATAATAGTCCGCAGGCGAGATAGGTCACTATCAAAATCAATACTATTGAAATAACCATAGTGCTATTTATTGAGTGCAAGGATCTTATTGCAAAGCAACTAATTAAATAAAACCGGGAATGTCGGGTAGTTGACGGAGTGGTAGAGGATCAATACAAATGTCAGAAAAAAATATGAATGGCCAATTATTACGGTGTTTGCGGCAGTTCTTCCATCAGCAGCATGGCATGGCCATCCTGATCGCGCACAATAAAGGCGTTGGCGATTTTACCATCCGGGGTATGCAGTTGAACGAGCTGGCTGGAGAGAATTTTATAATTTTCCGATTGAAGCTGTTTGTATAATTGCGCTATGTTCTTTACTATCAGGGTAGTTTGCCAGTGCCAGCAATCATCAGTTCTTGAGTCGGCCGGATAAGGCCTGCCCGGGCCCGGCGCCAGGTATTCCAGGAATTCAATACCGGGGCCTTTTGCCGCCCTGTACCCTGTAATATGCAGGGAGGCGCCGGCTACATTATTCAGGTGTTCCTGCTCAGTTCCTTTATTCCAGCTTTCCCCTTTTTTATCGATGCCCAATATGTCGTGGTAAAACCGGTGGCTGTCTGCTGTATTACTTACGCCAATGGCTGTGTGGTCAATACCCAGGAACAATTTACCATTTTGCTGTTGCCATTTGGGCTGCCCTTTCCCTTTTGGGAAATAGATCAGCTCAAGGTTATGGTTATCGGGGTCATGAAAATAGAATGCTTTTATACCCGCTGCCGCCAAATTGGTGACCGGTAAGGTTTGGGGCGCTGTGCTTACAAATTCGATATTGTGCTTTTGTAACTGCTGAAATGCTTTTTCCATATTGCTTACCACGATGGCTATATGCTGAAAGAACAGGTCATTGCTGTGCTGATCTTCCGGTATGCTGCGTCCGCCGGCAGTTAAATAATCTGTGAGTTCAATACACTCATCGCCCAGTTTCAGGCGTACGATACGCATTTGTAATCCAAACAATCCCTGCAGGTTTTCGTAAGCGGCGCCGGAAACCAGTTTGTCGGAAATTTTTTTAAAGCCGAGCACTTCACTGTAAAATTTTACCGACCGGTTCATATCTTTTACGGTAAAGCCAATGGCGTCTACTTGTTTTACCTGTGCAAAAGCGGCCCAATGTATAAGGGTTATGCAGGCAATTATAAGAATGCGTTTCATATTGGTTATTTAATGAATCGTGAATGGCGGTGAAAACGAACAGGGGAAGGACTGTTTAACCACAGAAACAATTCTGCGGCACCTAGCATGCCTGCTATGGGCATTAATAAATAGATCCAGAAGGCGGTCCAGATGTGGGCTGGTAAAGCGCTGGCGAATGATCGGGCCGGGTTCATCCCAAAACCCGATACCGGCCCGGCCACTATCACCCAGAGGCATACCAGCAAACCGGCTAAGAGCCTGGTGTATCTTTTTAATTGGTTACTGGCAGACGTAAAAAGCACAATGGTCATGGTTACAAATGCTATTGAAAATTCCATGGCGCAGGCAGCCCATAAACCGGCTTTACCGGGAATTGTCACTGCAGAACGAACCGGTGCATCGGTTAATTCATTGCCCATTACAAATTGCATGAGGTAAACAGCAATCGTTCCGCCTATGAACTGGAAAAAGATATAGAACAGGGCATCGTACCGGCACATTTTTCCAAGACGCAGATACGTGAGGGTTACCGCCGGGTTTATATGCGACCCCGAAGGCGCGGTAAACGGCGAATAGAAAATGATCAGCGCTGTAAACCCCATTAGCAAGCCGGTGATCATTGAGATGGTAAAGTTGTTCTGAATGACCTGGTGCCAGTGCGAACCGGTTGCATACAGCATCACGCTAAAAAAACAGGCCGATATCATAAATATCGCCAAACCCAACGCTTCCTGCAGGTAGTGCATCCAGTTTTTCCTGAACGATGCTTTCAGTTGCACGAAACCGGTACTGCCGGTTCTTACCTGTATTGGCATTGCTCTCATAATACAAAGGAATAAAATGAACGGAAAGCGGTTTGTCAAATAAGCGACGCTCATTGATAATTTTCAGGGGTAGCAGGCATATGATTTAATTCCTTTCCCAGAAAATAATTCAATGCTGTTCTTATCACGGCTATGGCAGCCAGTTTACCAATGGCATCCCAGCCCGGCGCTACTGCCGTAGCAAGCACATCGGCTCCTAGTAGCATTTCAAGTGAAACGGCTACCGAGCTGCCAAACTGTACCCGGATGGCTTCTTTTGAAAAAGAGCCCTTTTTTGAAAAGAGGGTGAGAGTGTAGTGGCACATCACTTTAACAACAGCTAAACCAATGATAAAGGCAGCCAGTGTTTCTACTGCATGCCCTACATATATGGTACACAGTTTGGCAGTTTGTTCCAGTTCCATAAAATTGAACGCGCGGTTATGCTTTTACGAATTGTTTTTTTACCGGGGCTACCTGTAATACATCCTGCAAAAGATGATCGCCTACCCTCAATGCATTTGCTGCAATGGTGAGGGAAGGATTGAAGGCGCCGCAACTTGGAAAGAAGCTGGCATCCACTGCATACAGGTTATCGAGGTCGTGGGCTTTACAGTTGAGATCGAGCACACTGGTTCGGGGATCCACGCCAAAACGAAGGGTGCCGTTCTGGTGGCTCATGCCACTGATATCCAGATCATATCCTGCCCACTGCAGGTCTTTAAAACGATCGTCCAGTTCACCTACCTGCTGCATCACTTCTTTCAGTTTTTCTTTTAACCGTTCGTACGCAGTATAATTATTGCGGTGATAATATACTTTTATGTGACCATCTTTTGTTATAGTTACCCGGTTTTCGGGGGAAGGCAGGTCTTCGGCTGTAAGCCAAAAATCAAGGGTCATCTGTTTTAATGCAGAATAGGGCGTACCCGGATAAATTTTTTCAGCCAGCCATAAAATAGTATCGGGATCATTTCTCCCCATCAACTGAATTTCACCTAATGGAAATTCACTGTCACCGGCATTATGATAAAAATCGGCCAGGCCCAGGCTTTTCTGAAAAACACAATCATTGATGGGCGCTTTTGTAAAAGCCACTAAACACCCGTTGTGGTGCAGCATTAAATTCCTGCCCACCTGTCCCGATGAATTGGCCAGGCCGTTGGGATGTTTGTCATTAGCGCTTCTCAGCATAAGCGCGGCACTGTTTACGGCGCCGCAGGCAATGATAACAAGATCTGTATGAAATACGGTGCTTTCGCCTTTTACCTCCGCGATCACCCTGGTAACGCGGGTGCCGCTTTCATTGGTTTCCAGTTTTTGCACGTAGGCATGCGTTACTAACGTAACGTGTTTATGTTGCAGGGCAGGGCGCAGGGCCATGATCTGACCATCGGCCTTGCTGTCGGTAGGATCGGGAAATCCATCAAAATTTTCCAGCATCACCGGTGCTTCTGTTTTTGAAAGATCCTGCGGCAGTTTGATGCCCATGGGCAGGGGGAAAGGATGCAAACCGATCTGTTGCATATTTGCATTGAGGTCCTGGATCAAAGGTTCATACGGTAATGGCGGCAACGGGTATTCGCTGCCTGCCGGCGGCTCTGTAGGATCAACACCTCTTTTGCCATGCACGCTGTATAAAGCTTCTGCCTGGGTATAATAGGGTTCATACACCGCATAGGTCAATGGCCAGGCTGGTGACACGCCACCGAAATGCTGTACTGTCTCAAAATCGCTTTCGCGGAACCGGAACAGGGCGGCGCCATACATTTTGCTATTGCCGCCTACATTGTAGTGAATGAATGGTTTAAAGGGCTTGTCGTCCTGATCGTACCAAACGTCGTTGGGCCGGTAACGGCCTTGTGTTACCACTTCGTGCGCATCCCAGTTTTCTTTTTCTTTAGGAATGAAACCGCCTCTTTCGAGTATCAGGACCTTTTTTCCACTGGCAGCCAGTTTATACGCCATCGTACTACCGCCGCTACCCGTTCCAATAATAACGATATCATAATGGTTAATCATGTTGAAAGATGTTTGAGGTTATTTTATTTTTCCAGTAACCTGTATTCTTTTATCACCCGCAATATTTCTGCTACGCCCCAGGCTTGTGCTACACATCCCTTCGGCCGGTGGGGTTTGTCGGCATCAAATATTTCGGCAATGCTGCCCAGGCATCCTTCCTGCAGGTGATAAAGGAAATTATTAATTACAGTTAATGCCTTTTTGCCCGAACCATCCAGTTTCATGATCACATCAATATAGGGGCCCAGCAGCCAGCTCCAGGCTGCCCCCTGGTGATACGATGAATCGCGTTTATACGGATCGCCCTCGTATACGCCTGTATACCGGCTGTCATCGGGCGACAAACTACGTATGCCCACCGGGGTATATAATTTTTCTGTTACAATAGATAGTATCGCTTCCGCTTTTTCATCATCAACTAACGGAAATGGTAAACTGATGGCTAAAAGCTGATTGGGACGTAGTGTAGCATCGGGATGGCCCTGTTCATCAATAACATCGTACAGGTAATTACCGTTGGTATTCCAGAATATTTTCCCGAAGCTTTCTTTTGCCCTGGCTGCGCTGTTACGAACCAATGCCGCATCTGCCGGTTGATCATTCAGGGCAAGCAGCTCTGCAAAAATGTTCAGGGCATTGTACCATAATGCCTGGATCTCTACCGGTTTGCCCATGCGGGGTGTAACAACCCAGTTGCCTATTTTCGCATCCATCCAGGTTAACTGATAGCCGGTTTCACCGGCATAGAGCAATCCATCGTCATCTGCATGAATATTATAGCGCGTTCCGCGATAATGCCAGTCGATAATGTCTTTTAATACGGGTAATAACCTGGTTATAACAAAGGCCTGGTCATTGGTGGCCTGCAAATACCTGTAAATGGCAATGAAGTACCAAAGCGTGCCGTCCACATTGTTATATTCGGGCGGTTCTCCATTATCCTGGAAACGATTCGGCAGCATGCCGTTGCTTATAGTACTGGCAAAGGCCAGTAAGATCCTGCGGGCATCTTCATAGCGGCCGGTTGCTAAACACAGGCCAGGCAATGAGATCATGGTGTCGCGCCCCCAATCGGTAAACCAGTGATAACCGGCGATAATAGTGGCACCTTCTTCGCTACCGGTACCTCGCTTTACTATGAATTGGTCGGCAGCTAACAATAGCTGTTGCAGGGTTTCGTTATCAGCCTGATCTTTCAGTAATGCCTGGCGGCGCATTTTTTCCTGTTCAAGCAGGTCATGTGCATTTTTGTTAAGGGGATCATCGGTTGAAATAACGATCCCCAGTGAATCGCCTTGTTGTAATGGTACACTGAAACGGCCGTGCGTAAACAGGTCTTCTATATAATCGAGCCCACGGGATTGTTCTATATTATAGTGAAAATTATAGTACCAGCCGGTATTGGGTTGCCAGGTGCTGCCGGGGACCTTAATAAATATACCGGGCGTTCCCTGTACGGCATTTGCTTTTAATGTGTTGTTGTCGAACAATACCTGATGAGGAATGGCGCCGTTGGCATGTTGCAGGCTGTGGTACCCTCTTGCTGCCAGCAAAGGCAATAATTCCAGGGTAAAAGGCTGCGGGGCTTTTGTTACATTATATGCAACAAGCACCGTATTCTCCCCATGCACCATGGCAATCGTTTTCTTTAGTTGAATGCCAGCTGCTTCATAATTAAATTCAGGGAAGAGATCTTTTGTAAAGCCGGTTATATAATTATACCCCTTTGGATGAATAACAGCGCCATAATCGTTGACGCCTAATTCAAAACGTTGTCCATTACTTACGATCGTTTCTTCCAGTTTCGAAACCAGCACCATTCTGCCTGCAGGGGGAATCACTGCAGCAACCAGTAATCCATGATATCGCCGGGTGTGGCAATGGATCGCCGATGAACTGCTGAAGCCGCCGAGCCCGTTCGTTTCGAGCCATTCATGGCTTATGGCTTCGTTATAGTTTTGTAAAATGGAGGCAGGAATTGAAAGCATGATAAATGATAATTTAAGAATTTCATACCGGTTCCATTACCGGTTGCTGGGCGTTTTCGTATAGGGCAACCCGGTTTATCAACTCTGCAATTACGCCCGTCCACCCGGTTTGATGCGAAGCGCCAACGCCGCGGCCCGTATCGCCGTGGAAATATTCATAAAACAATACCAGGTCGCTGAAGTGCGGATCATCGCGATAAGATGCTGCATGATCATTTACGGGGCGATCACCGTTTTCGTCTTTTTGAAACAGCGAGATCAGTCGTTTTGAAATGGCATGCGCTATTTCGCGTAAGGTCATGTTGTTTCCCGATCCTGTAGGGAATTCCGCATTGCATTCGCCTTTATAATAATCACAATATTGATGCAATGCCTGCACGATTAGGTAATTCATGGGCATCCACACGGGGCCACGCCAGTTGCTGTTACCGCCAAATAACGAGGTAGTGCTTTCGCCCGGCTGGTAATTCAATCCAAATTCCTGTCCGTTTATATTTACCGAATAACCGGCTTCATGTATTTTCGAAACAGACCTTATGCCGCCCTTGCTTAAGAACTCTTTTTCGTCGAGTAACGCTTGCAGTAATTTTTCGAGCCGCTGCCTGGGAACGAGTGACAATAAGATATCATCATGTTCTTTCAGGTCTTCGATCACCAGGTACTGTCCATTTTCTGCCCGGTATTGCTGGAACCATTTTAACCGCCGGTGAAATTCAGGAACTTTTTCAAGCAGGTCTTTCTTTAAAACCAATACGGCAAACAAAGTGGTTAACCCCACCAGGCTGCGCACCTTTACCGGGATGTACCGGCCATCGGGCAGGGCCAGCACATCATAAAAGAAGCCTTCTTCTTCGTTCCAGCTGCCCGTCCAGTTTTCACCTATACGGTTCAGTGATTCGGCTATATACACGAAATGTTCAAAGAACTTGGTAGTTACGTCTTCATAATTGGGATTGTGCTGCGCAATTTCAAGTGCCATTTCGAGCATGTTCAGGCAATACATCGCCATCCAGGCAGTGCCATCGGCCTGCTCCAGTGTGCCACCGCCGGGGATGGTATTACTGCGATCGAATACCCCGATATTATCAAGGCCCAAAAAACCGCCTTCAAATACATTATTGCCTTTATGGTCTTTGCGGTTTACCCACCAGGTAAAATTGATCAGCAGTTTTTGAAACGCTTTTTCCAGGAAGTCAATATCGCCCCTGCCATTCTTTTCTTTTTCCATTTTATATACCTGTAAGCAACTCCACGCATGAACCGGTGGATTTACATCGCCGAATGCCCATTCATAAGCCGGCAACTGGCCATTGGGATGCATGTACCATTCACGCAGGAACAACAGTAGTTGTTCTTTGGCAAAATGGGGGTCTATCATGCTTAATGGGATACAATGAAAGGCCAGGTCCCAGGCTGCATACCAGGGGTATTCCCATTTATCGGGCATGGATATTACATCTTCATTGTTGAGTGTATTCCAATGCTGGTTGCGGCCGGTTTTTCTGCTTTCCGGCGGGGCGGGCTGGTTCTTATCGCCCTGCAGCCATTGTGGAATGTCGATGTTAAAATATTGTTTACTCCAAAGCATACCCGCAAATGCCTGTCGCTGAATAGTGCGTAATTCTTTGTTATCAGTAGCGGTTACCGCTGCATAAAATTCATTCGCTTCGAGTATACGTTGGTCAAATAAAGCGTCAAACGCTTCAAATGGATGGTTATAAACGGGTTTATTGCTTAACCTGAGCTTTATGGTAACAGCCGAATGAGCAGGAATATTGTATTCGTACAGGGGCGCCAGTTTTGTTCCTTCCTTCTTTTCTTCGAGCCAGGCGAACTGTCGTTGTTGTATGGCTGTGTGAAACGCATCTTTTACATAAGGCGTTGCATTGGGAACACCATACAGTTTTTCGGTATTGGTCTCATTTTCCGTGAGAAGGGTATAGGCGGGGGGCTCGAAATAAAAATGATAATTGCCGGGTTGATCGTGGATGATGTCTGCAACGCAAAAACCGTCACTGTGCCCCTGCTTCCGGATGACCGGTTTTTTCTTCATTGATCCAAAGCTCCACAAATTACGCAGCCACAGCGTTGGCAATACAGCTATATAGGCCGGTTCGGGGCCGCGGTTATGCACTGTTATACGAATGGCAATATCTTCAGTATCATGCTTGGCATATTCCGTGAACACATCGAAATACCTGTTCTCATTGAATATACCGGTGTCGGTTAGCTCATACTCATTTTCATATTTCGACCGGTTGCGGTTGGTATGTACCAGGTGGGCATACGGATAGGCTGCCTGCGGATACTTATATAAGTGTTTCATATAGGAATGCGTGGGCGTATTATCGAGGTAATAATACAGCTCCTTCACATCTTCGCCATGATTGCCTTCGTTGCCTGTTAACCCAAAGAGCCGCTCTTTTATTATGGGGTCGTTGCCATTCCACAAGGCAATGGCGAAGCAAATGCGTTGCATGTCATCGCTTATTCCGGCAATGCCGTCTTCGCCCCAGCGATAAACCCTGCTTCTGGCATGGTCATGCGGAAAATAATCCCATGCATTGCCATGGGGGCTGTAATCTTCCCGAACGGTTCCCCACTGGCGTTCGCTGAGGTAGGGGCCCCATTTCTTCCACGCCGCATTGCTGAGGCGTTGTTGTTCAATGTTCATGTTGAATATTTTTTTATCATTTAATCATCAGGCCATTGATCAGCCATTATCTTCAAAACCCGGATACAGGGTCATGCCGCCATCAACAAACAGGGTAGTACCGTTTACATAATCCGCATCATCACTGGCCAGCCAAACGGCTGCTTTTCCTATGTCTTCAACCTGGCCAATGCGTTTTTGCGGAATCAATTTTAACAGGTTTTGTAAATGGGCGGCCGTGTCCCAGGCATCGTGATTAATGGGAGTTTGAATGGCGCCGGGTGCAATACTGTTGATCCGGATCTTCTTAGGCGCGTATTCCTGGGCAATGGTTTTCATCAGCAGGTGCACGCCGCCTTTTGAAGCGGCATAATTGGCATGGCCTGCCCAGGGTATTACTTCATGTACGCTGCTCATGCAAATGATCTTGCCGGCAGATTTTGACTTGCCATTCACCCCTCTGCGTAAAAATTCGCGAATGGCTTCCCGCGCACATAAAAATTGCCCGGTAAGGTTTACACTCAGTACAAAATTCCATTGTTCGAGTGTCATTTCTGTAAAGGGCGCATCTTTTTGCAAGCCTGCATTGTTTACAAGAATGTCTACAGTTCCAAATTGTTTAATTACGTCGGCAAACATGTTCATCACCTGGTCTTCCTTACTTACATCGCACTGGTAAGCAATGGCCATGCCTCCATTGGCGGCAATAGACGCCACTACATCGGCTGCCATGGCGCTGCCCGCTGTAGTGGGATAATTGATAACTACTGTAGCGCCGGCTTTTGCCATTTCCCGGGCGCAACCGGCTCCAATACCGCTGCCGGCGCCGGTTACAATGGCCACCTGGCCATGTAATTTGTTTTCCATCTTAGGTTTGTTTTGTTAAGTTAAAGTAAGGGTGTTCGCACAGGGCGTAAAGCAGATTGCTTTTTAAGTTTCTCAATAGATTGCCTGATCAGCGTGATCTCAAAGTCGGTGACTATGTTTGAAAAGCTTTGAAAAGATTCCCTGGCTTCGAAATGATCGAGGGACTGCAGGCAACCCCAGGTGTCGATCGTTTTTTCGCAACCGCTGTTTAACACCAGGTTTTCGAGGGCGTAGATCTTTTTCAGTAAGTTCAGTTCGGGTACCGGCATGTTCACGGGGTCAATGGGGTTCACATTTCCTTCGCACAGCATTCCCTTAAAACCTGCACCTGCAATATATTTTGAAAGTTCATTGTTGTGAAGGAGTGCCGTATTGTTAAAAATGGTAGTGTGTATGCCGAATATTTTTTTTACCAGTTTCTGGTGTTTGGAAAGTTGCCGTTGAAATTCTTTCCGGGAGTATAGAAAACTCAGCGAATGGTAATAAGGCGCTGCTAATATCTCAATAAGACCAGTATTCACCAGTTTACGAAATGAATCAATTACATCGGGCCGGTATAATTGCAACAATTCCATTGTTGTTCCGCTTATTGAAAAGCGTACCCTGAACCGCCCCCGGTTCTTATTGATCAGCCTGGTCATAATTTTGTTGCAAGGCAGGTAACAACGGTCGGCTTTTTCATGAATAGCTGCTTTACAGGCTTCCATATCGAAGTAAGTATGCCGTACATCGATATCCATCGACGAAAATGATTTCAGCAAAAAGGGCTGATGAACATTGAAATACAGGCATACTGAAGACATGGCAATATTGAGTTTGAGGCTTCCTGTAACAAAGATCGTTAGGGTGCAAAAGATAAATTGTCGCAGTGTTTACAAAACCGGTCAATTCCAGGCGCGCAGATCATTTAATTCAATGCGGTGGCGGTTGTAAAATAGTAATCCCGAATCGCGTAATTCATTCAATAATACGTTTACGCTTTGGCGCGAAGTAGCAATTACATTGGCAATATCAGTATGAGTAAGATAATTGTTCAATATAATTTTATCACCAATGCGGTTCCCATCTGTACGCGCCCAGTTCTTTATAAAACGGATCAGGCGCGATTTGGTGTCCCTGAAAACAAGGTCGGCATGGCGGTTTTCCAGTTTCCTGAGTTTGTTGTTCACCAAATTGGCATATTGGATGGCCATCATGGGATTATCCTGCAATATCTTTTTAAAATCCACTACAGTAAAAAAGCAAACGATGGTATTGGCTGTTAATGCTTCGGCAAACTCATCCATGTAAGGACTGCCATCAAGGCTCATATCGCCAAAAACATCCGGTGCGGTCAATATATCTTTTATTAGTTCGTTGCTGTTGTCATTTAATTCCGCAATTTTTACTTTTCCCTGTATGAGCAGGAAAATTTTGCTGTACTCACCTTCGCCATAATTGATCGTTTCGCCCCGGTAAATGGTTTTAACTTTTGCCAGCAGGCAGGTGTCATTTATCAGTTGCTCACTTTCATGGGCAAACAGGGGATGACTTTTAAGGTAAGCATATTTAATTTCTTGCGACATGATCGTATGTTTAAATGAGGTTAATTTTTACTGTTGTTTAGTGCATCTGTAAGTATTTTACGGATGGCAGCGGCGGGAATTATCCATGGTTTAACAGAAACTGTCTGGCCACTTTTGATGTATAAAAAACCTTCAAGGCCAGACAGTGGTGATTCCAATGAACATGCTGTTTCTATTTCATGTGCCGATACATGCACAAATGTGCCGAAGTGCACTTCGAAATATTTTTTCAGATCTCTTCTCATCTTGGTTGCTTTTAAAGTAAATTATTGGTTGGTTGATGAAATGGCTTTCTCGATCTTTGCGATCAATACATTTTTGGGTGTTAAACCAATGGCGTGATCGATAACCTGGCCACCTTTAAAGAATAGGATAGTCGGTAATTCCATTACGCCATATTCTTTTTCCAGGGTAGTTTCCTTTTCTACATCAACAGTATAAAAGCTGGCTATGTCCCTGAACATCCTGGCCAGGTCCATATACACCGGTTCTATGATCTGACAGGTACCAAGCCAGCTTTTTTTGAACTGTACAATCGTCAGGGTCCTGTTTTCAATTACATGTTTTGTAAAATCCTGCTGGGTTACTTCTTTATACATATCGGTTAAATTTTCGGCATACTATTTAAAGGGCCAACGGGGTGCCAATGTATTTTTGGGGCGTAAGAATGCGCTGAAACCATTACTGGTACTGCGTTGTAGAAAATGGTGGTTTTGTATTTGAGGCCGGGTGGCCGGTAATAAATTCCCAATATGTTGGGAGTGTCCCAATAGATTGGGAAAAATAATTGGGAAAGTGGCCGGGCTGTAACAACCGGTAAAAATCAGGTAAAGAATTTTGGGAGCTGCATTATTTCAATTGCCGGTCTGTCACGATCACGACATTTCAAAGATTATAGCTATGGTAGTTTTGTTTGTAGATCGAAAATCTAAAAATGAAGCCGTTCGTATATGTAGTTATAATGCTGCTGACTGATTATACAGGTCAGGCACAGAAAAAGCTGTGGCCTCCTTCCATTCAATCGGTTGAGCTGGTAATGGCTGCCGGGAAAAATGATTATACCATTGCAGGTTCATTTGAAAATAATTTTCAAATCGGCAAACAAAAAAGGCTGCTGCTCGGGGCAGGTATCCGGATTACCGTTTATGGAGCGTCGAACAAGGACTATTTTACTGCCCCTGCCAGTTTAGCAAAGGGGGCTACGGGGCCAGGTATCCTGTTTAAAGAACGGATCAATGAGAATCTGGATACCATTCAAATCGGGCACCCGCGAATGTGGATGATCAATCTAATGGCTATTATGTCGTTTAGAGTGCTACCTAAATTATATACAGGATTCAATATTGATGTAACCGGTTTTTCTTTTGGTAAAATGCGTACCGTGCGATTTATACATGACGGTAATGTCACAACAACTGAAGCCAGCCCTGCCCGCCTTAATTTATTAAAGATCGATGACAATGCCATTGGCAGTCAGAACTCCCAATTCTACCTGCTATACATGGTGAACGGCAAAGTAGCGATCAAAGCTTTTTATCAACTATTATATGTGGAATATAAAACCACCGAAAAAATACAAATGGAAAAAGGGGGCTTTAACAACCGTTTCCGGAATGTGCCTAAAGGGTGGGGGATTGGCTTATCTTATCACTTTAAATTTAAATAAAGCATCATGAAATTATATGGTTTGTTAACGGCATTGTTGCTTTTGCCTGCACCGGCATTATTTGCACAGCACCCTATATTTCCCCGCGTTAACCGGTTTGCCGATATAACTGGCACTGGCGGCAGTTCGCAGGGTACCATAGCAGCTTCTTATGTTCATAACTGGCATATAGGAAAAAGAAGAAAATGGGAAGCCGGTGCCGGACTTCGCTGGACGGCTTACTTTGGAACAAAAACAGATTTTATTACGGCGCCTGCGCGGCTGGCGCGTTCAAACACAACGCCATTTCTTATTGTTTTTGCCGGGCAGAAAACCAGCAATTGGGATACACTCACGGTACAACGCCCATTGATCAATTCCCTGAATTTTTCGCTGAACTTCGGGTACAACTTCACGCCAAAGTGGTCGGCCGGTTTTAATATTGATCTTATCGGGTTTTCATTTGGCAGAAGAGGTAGTGGCATTTTAACCAGTAATGGCAATACGCGCAATGAACCCAATGCCAAACCCTATGGCTTTAATTTATTGCTTACCGGGGATAATGACTATGGCAGCCTTAATTCGGAATATTTTATCAAATACCGTATTAATAGCCATTGGGGTATCAAGGCTGTTTATGAATATTATTTTGCCGAATACCAAACCAGCAGCATTAAACAAACGGCCCCCGATGGCACAATGGTCGACCGCTTCAGAAATAAAGTGAATACACTGGGGATAGGCATTTCTTACCACTTTAATAATTAAATCGTTCGTATATGAAAAACTATGTTTGGATAACAGCCATCTTATTGTTCCTCGTGACAGCCTGCACCAAGCAGAATGGATCGCCTACTTCACCAGTTAATGAAATGCCTGATACTACTGCGGTTCAAACCCATGCCGGCAGCTTTGTGAAAGGTCCATATGGAACGGTTTCCGGAATGGTTGCCATCTTTCAGCAGAATGGAAAATACTCACTGGCCTTGCAGGATATAATGATCAGTAACGGGCCCGATCTGCATGTATATCTGTCAAAAGAGATACAACCGGTTAATTTCATTGATCTGGGAAAAATAAGATCAACCATGGGCAACCAGTTATATGTTATCAGTGGCATGCCCGATCTTATGCAATACAAATATGCGTTGATCCATTGCCAGCAATATGATCATTTGTTTGGAAGCGCTGAATTAAAGTGAGCGAAACGGGGATGTCAGCCGCCTGGAAGCATGAAATAAGAAAACCATGAAGATGAATAAGCTATTCATATTATTTACAGCGATCTTCTTTTTAACGATGCGTGCCGGGTTGCAATGGTTGGCTGATAAAACGATGTTTCAAAATGCAGCTGTTGCGGACACTACCCGGTTTGCTGTCATAGAATTATTTACCTCAGAAGGGTGTTCCAGTTGTCCGCCGGCCGATGAACTGGCTGCCAGGATTGGGCGCGAATTTGATCAGGAGGTGTATGTACTGGCATTTCATGTTGATTACTGGAACTACCTGGGATGGAAGGATGCATTTAGCCAGCCGGCTTTCACCAGCCGCCAGCAAAAATATGGGGCCCATTTTAAACTAAACAGCATTTATACCCCTCAAATGATCGTAAACGGGAAAACAGAGCTGGTGGGGTCGAATGAATCATTGCTTCGCAAAACGCTAAAAAAAGAGCTGGAATTATCTATGACATCGGTTATTCACTTATCAATTGACACAATAGAAAAACGGAACCTTACCGTTGCCTATAAAACGGAACGTACCGAAAATGAGATCCTGCATATTGCATTGGTACAACGGCAGGCGGTAACAAATGTACAGCGGGGCGAAAATGCAGGACGTCAATTGCATCACGTAAATATAGTGCGGGAGCTTAAAAGCGTACTGTTACACGGACCGGCTTCAGGAACTATCCGGCTTACTATACCAGATCGGCTTTCATCAAACGAGGTAGCTGTAATTGCATTTACACAGGACGAAAACAGTATGGCAATTACCGGGGCAGGGGAGCTGGCCATAAAATAGCGAAATTCCTGGGGGCGTTGTGCGGCTTGCTATTTCTTCCGCTCAATACCCAGCTTTTTCATACGTGCTTCGAGTGTGGTGGGGTTCAGCCCTAATATTTTGGCGGCTCCCTTGTCGCCGCTTACTTTCCAGCCGGTTTTGTTTAGTACGGCCAGGATATGTTCTTTCTCTATATCTTCCAGTTTTTGTGCGGCCGGTTGTTCATTGTTAATTCCCTTTTCCGCAGGCACCCATTCCCCGTATTCAAGGGTATTGCCACGGCTAAGGATGAGCGCCCGTTCGATAATATTTTCCAGTTCACGAATATTGCCCGGCCAGTTATATGCCATTAAAGCATCTATTACTTTGGCAGGTATATTGGTGATCTTCTTCCCGATCTTTGCTTCGTATTTCTGACAAAAATGTTTAACCAGTAAGGGGATATCTTCTTTCCGGTCGCGCAGTGGCGGACTCACGATCGGGAATACATTTAACCGGTAAAACAGGTCTTCGCGAAATTCCTTCTTTTCAATAGCCTGCTCCAGGTTGCGGTTGGTGGCGGCAATAACGCGCACGTTCACTTTAATGGTTTTAGGATTGCCCAATCGTTCAAATTCCCCTTCCTGTAATACGCGTAACAGTTTGGCCTGTAATTCAACCGGCAATTCACCAATTTCATCAAGGAAGATAGTACCGCCGTCGGCCAGCTCAAAGCGGCCGATCCTTTTTTCCATAGCACCGGTAAATGCCCCTCTTTCATGACCAAACAATTCACTTTCGATCAAATTGGCAGGCAGGGTGGCGCAATTCACTTTTATTAACGGCCGTTTACAGCGGTTGCTGATATTATGAACGGCACGGGCCAGCAGTTCTTTGCCGGTACCCGATTCGCCGACGATCAATACTGTGGCATCTGTGGTGGCTACCTGCTCAATTTGCTGAAGTATCTTATGAAAATTCCTGCTTTTGCTAACAATATCATCGAAATTGTTGGTAAGCCTGATCTCTTCCTGCAGGTATTTGTTTTCCGCTGCCAGCTGATTTTTCAATTGCTCAATTTCCTGCAAGCGCTTTGCCAGCTCTTCATTGGCTTTTTCGAGATCCTTTTGCGCTTCTATTCTTTCAATTTCTGCACCTGCGCGCGCAGCAAATATTTTAAGTATGGCGGTTTGATTTTGTTCTTTCGACATGGGCGCCTGGTCAAATGCAGCAATATTGCCAATTACCTTCCCGGTAGAGGGACTGTGAATGGGCACGGCTATCCATGACTGGATCCCTTTTTCGCGGGGAAATGACTTTTCCAGGTCACTGGCGCAAAAGAAGTCTTTGCCCTGCATTACTATTTCGCAAGGGGTTCCTGTGGTATCGTATTCTATATTTTCCAGCACTTCCTCCCTGTCAACATACGACAACATCCTCAGCCGGGTGTTGTTGCCGTTTGAACATTCTACTACCATGGAATACCTGACTTTGAGGGTAGCCGTTATAAACCTGGTCAATTCCCGGAAATAATCCTCGCCCGTAACACCCGCCGTTCGTTCTGAAATGGTTTGCAGCAGCTCGTTTTTACGCTGCAGCGCTTTGTGGGCCTGCATGCGTTCCATTTCAGCGCCAACACGGGCTGCAAAGATCTTTAAAATGGGTAACTGGTTTTTTTCTTCCGCTACAGGCGATGGATTGGAAATAATTATATGCCCGATGGGTTTCCGCGATACACTGCTATAGATAGGCACACCAGTGGCTGCTTCAATGCCTTCAGATGCCGGGAAATGTTTATATACTTCCTTTGACATAAAAAAAGCATTGCCCTGCAATATAACTTCGCAGGGCCGGCCCTTTGCGTCGTATTCAATATTGTCAATGACTTTGTCGTTATTTACCAGGCAAAGGGTTCTTACCTGGGTACTGCCTTCCTGTATGCATTCAGCTATCAGCGCAAATTGCATGTTGAGCGCCCGTGTAAAGTTTTTGCACAATTCAACCAGGAAATCTTTTCCGGTTATGTTGCTGGTGGCTTCCGAAATTGTTTGTAATAACCGTTCTTCCGTTTTCTTTTTAGTGATATCGCGTACAATGCTGCAACTATATTCTTCTCCATTATAGGTAATAAAATTCCCGGTAATTTCAACATCGTACAGATGACCTGCCTTATGCCGGTGCTGCGCTTCAAAAGTGATCTTCTTTGCTTGCTTTAACTGTTGCCAGAATTGGGGGAAGTTGGCGACGATGGGCGAGGGGTTTAAATCGGTTACCTGCATTTGGGTAAGTTCACCGGCTGTATAACCCGAAAGGCTGGAAGCCATTTCGTTTACCTGTATTATAGCTCCGGCAGCATTTACCCAGAATACCGCTTCCTGCAGGTTGGCTACGGTAAAATGATAAAATTGCAGTTCCTGCTCAATTTCCATATTGGTTAAATGGGACATCAGGCTTTGTATATTATAAAGATACTAATAACAAATTTAATAGCTTTTTATGGGGTAGAATGTCCGGCAAACGACATGGGGGTAAACCAGAAGCGAAAAAGTACCGGATATTGAACAGTTGAAACTTGCTGCAACAACATCATGATCAATGCGCGGGTATTTCCCTGCAAAGTCGCTTTTCATATTTACCAATCATTTGTGATGATTTGTTAGAATTGTTGGTTTTAATTGGCTAGATTGGTAATTATTACATTTATTCCTGAAAAACCTCGTGTTTGTATGGCTTTTATTGATCACGTACTCGAAGCGCCTTCGTATGGCTGGAAAGATGAAAACGGTAACCTGATCGTTCCTACTACCAGACAACTTTGGATTGAAGCTTTCTCCCGCATCAACGTATTTAAAACGAAAAAGAACTGGATCACCCTGGTCAGTTGGTTAATGGTGGTATTGATGCTGCCCTTCTTTTTTTCATTTCTGTTCTATTATTTTTCATGGCCACTGGTAATTGCGATTGTTGTGTACAGCATGGTCGTGATGGGCACGCATGGCACTATCTGGTTTCACCGGTATTGCACCCATAATTCCTATAAATTCAGCCATCCTGTATGGCGCATTATAACGCAGCACCTGGTCATAAAAACTTTTCCCGAAGAAATTTACGTGGTATCTCATCATGTGCATCACGTAAATTCCGATGTGCCCGGCGATCCTTACAATCCGAAGGGAGGTTTTATGTACTGCATGCTGTCGGACGTTAACCACCAGCGTATTAATAAAAACCTGAACGAGCAGGACTATAAGCGGGCCGCGCATTTTATGAAACATACAGGTGTGCAATTGAACACCTATACCCAGTATCAGGAATGGGGCTCACTGGCTACTCCATTGTATACAATAGGTATGTGGGTGGCCAACTGGGTTTGCTGGTATGCCATTTTTTATTGGATTGGCGGAAACGGATTGGCTTGTGCCATGTTCACGGCAGGTATGTTATGGTTTGTATTGGTACGGGCATTCAATTATACCGGCCATGGTAAGGGTGAAGCGCACCATAAGGACGGAATTGATTTCGATCGCAGCAATTTATCACTAAACCAAAGCCGGCCTGGTTTATTTGCCGGTGAATGGCATAACAACCATCATTTATATCCGGGTAGTGCGCGGGCAGGGTTTCAGTCGTTTCAGTTGGATGTACCGTGGATCTATATCTATTCATTGTACAAAATGGGCATGGTTACTTCTTACAAGGATTCAAAAAAGGAATTCCGGAAAAAATTTCTTGAAAAAGGTCATTCCAGGGATATGGTGCCGTTAGCGGGCACGGCTTACACCAATGATCAATTGCCACATATAACTAAATAAGTGTTCTAATGTAAAACGGATCACCCAAAATTAAAAAGCTGTCCCGGCTTACCCGGGACAGCTTTTTTTGTGGTGGTGCCTCCGGTATGGGGCACACGCTGTTCCTGCTTTATTAATTCGACAGGTTTGGATTGTTTTGTTCTTCTGACTGTGGAATGGTGAAAAGATAATTAGGGCTGTTGGCAACGAAGGAAGTGCCATCGGCAAATTTCAGCGCAGTATGGTACTTCGCGGGCACCTGTTTGGTAGTACCGGTTGGTGTTGTTATGGTAACCAGCCGGTCATTCCCACTGGCGTCAACATAGGGTTTGCGCACAACAGGTAACTGGTTGCGGATGATGTCGGCCAGTGCAAAGCCTTCGCCCCACAGCTCTTTGCGGCGTTCGGTGAGAATGGCGTCAATCAGTTGGTCCTTTGTGGCGCCAACAGCATTGAACGCGCTTGCGCCGCGTGCGGCACGTAAGGCATTGAGTGCAGCGGCGCCTTCGGTAATATTGTTGTCACGCGCATATCCTTCCGCTTTGATCAGGTAAGTTTCGGCGCTTCGCATCAATACCAGGTCGGCAGTTTGGTCGCTCCGGAATTTGAATTTTTTATATTGCAGGTATCCTTCAAGGCCGGCGTTGCCATCCCAGGAGAAAAGGGTTTTGCGGATATCCCCGTTCTCAAAAAGCTCACCAAAGAAAGGATCGGCCATAAAGCTGTAATAATAGGCAGAGGCAGAAGACACATCGAGGAAGTGGAAACTGTAACTGCCATCGCTTTGGCTGGGTATTTCCGGGTGTCCCCAGATCCATTCCGAATTGTTCACATCATTGAATCCCTTGCTATAATCAGCTGGTGGCATCAGCGGGTAATTCTTTAATGTTTCATTGGCTGCTTCTGCGGCTGAAAGCCATCTGCCCGTATTCAAATAAGCGCGTGCGAGCAATCCGTTCACTACATCTTTATCGATCTTGTATTTGGCCGTACGTTGATAACCATCCAGCAAACCTTTCGCCTGCAGCAGGTCTGAAATGATGAGGGTATAGATGTCTTTCAGGGTTGCTTTGGGATTACCACTGGTGGTATCGGTGGTAGGCGTGGTATAGATGGGCGCGGTTTTCGCGAGCGAATCTTTCAAATAAGAGAACTGGTAGAACGATGCGATGGTAAGATAGATATGTGCCCGCAATGCCAGTGCCTGTCCTTTCAATACCTTTTTGTCGGTAAGGTCGCCTGTCACTTTATCTACATTGGCAATAATGATGTTGTTGTTGTTTATGATCTTGTACAACTGGTTCCAGATGGCATTATTGCGGCTGGTGGTTTTATCGACCATTTGTGTGAACCGGTAAACAGGGGCATAGCTGTATTTGGTGGTGATCAGCGCTACATCATTGCCCATGGCTTCGCTTACCAGTGTGATGGTCTTGAAACCCGGATTACCAAAAATGCCGCCATAAAAATCATCCATCATGGATGACCAGGTGCCTTCAGATAAGGCGGTTAAATTGGCAACGGATTTCAGCACTATCTCTTCAGGCACTGCATCTGACGGGGAGGTGTTCAGTTTCTTGTTGCAGGCCGATAAACCGGTTACCAGCGCAACAATGAATATATACGATCTGTTTATTTTCATACAATGATTTTTTGAGTGATGATTATAAGCCTACCTGTAAGCCCACCGATATTGTTTTCATTTGCGGGTACTGATAATATGTAGTACCGTCAATAGACTGCTCGGGGTCCATGCCCTGGTGGCCGTAGAGGGTCAACAGGTTTTCGGCCAGGCCATATACTTTGGCCGATCTCAATCTGATCTTTGCCAGTAGTTGCGGCGCCAGATTATAACCCAGCGACACCTGTTTCAGACGGGCATACGTTGCCTTATACAGGAAGCGGGTCGATGTGGAGGTAAAGCCCAGGTCGTCGGTTGTGAAACGCGGAACATTGGTATTTGTATTATCAGGCGTCCAGCGGTTGAGCAATTCGGTACTCCAGTTACGGCCTGGTGATACGGCGCCGCTGAGCATGCCGATATAATCTGCATCCAGTACTTTTCCGCCAATACTATAGGCAAATACAAACGATAGTTCCAGCTGTTTATAAGTAAGCGAGCTTGTAATACCACCGGTTACATCGGGCAGGGAAGAGCCGGCGTAATATTGTGTACCCTGCGCGTAGGTGGTAGTAGTTTCTTTTTTTCCATCGGGGGTGGTCTTGTACCATAAAGGATTCCCTGTAGCGGCATCAACACCGGCCCATTCACGCAGGAAGAAATCATACACAGAGGTGCCCACCATTAATTTTTTGGTACCGCTGATGATCTCTTTTTTCGGCAGGGCGGTGATCCTGTTCTTATTATGTGCCACGTTAATGCCTACGTTCCAATGCCAGTCGCGGGTACTTACCGGAACAACGTTTAGTTCCAGCTCCACGCCGGTATTGCGCAATTCTCCTATATTGGCGTTTACGGCAGTGAAACCGGTAGAGCCAGCGAGCGGTTTCGAGTATAGCAGGTCTTTACTTGTTCTTCTGTAATAATTAATGGTTCCATAGATGCGGTTCTTAAGCAGGCCGAAGTCGATACCGGTATTGAAGTTCAGGTTGCTTTCCCATTTCAAACCGGGTGTTGGCAGCCGGGAAGGAACTACCCCGCCGTTACCCAGGTTGTTCTGAATACTGTATAGGGCGAGGTAGGCATAATAACCGGAAAGGTTATCGTTGCCTGAAGCGCCATAGCTCGCTTTTACCGTGAGCGCGCTTAACCAGTTCACGGGTTTCAGGAATGCTTCTTCCGAAATGCGCCAGGAAGCGCCGGTGCTCCAGAAGGTTCCCCAGCGTGAGTCGGGTGAAAAACGGGATGATCCATCGCGGCGGATAGATGCGGTAAAGAAATATTTGCCGAGGTAATTGTATTGTCCCTGCCCAAAAAAGCTGAGCTTGGTATAATTATCGGTAGTGCCTGAAAAATCTATCAGTTGTGATGCGGCCACGGGCTCGTACAGGTCGGGCAGCGCAAATTTCTGCCGGCTACCGTTCAGTCCGGTTGTGTTCAGGTAATAATATTCATGACCTGCAAGGAGGTTGATATGATGTGCCGACGCAATGTCGAGGTCATACGTAGCAATATTGTTCCAGGTATAAGCGATGAAGCGCCTGCTGCTTTTGCTCACCGTACCGCCAATGGCGGCGTCTTCACCAACAAGCGGGTTGGTATAAAGCAACTGGTTGCTGTTGGTATAATCAAGGTTAAAACTTGTTTTTACTTTCAACGCTTTGGTGACCGCCGCTTCGAGGAAGGTGCGGGTAGAAATGTTGTCATTGGTATTTCTTGACTTGTTAAGCGGTAAGGAGCCCATAAGATTATAGCGGGGTAACGCTGCGTTGGGCCGGTAAGCGCCATAGTCGTATTGTCGCTGGCCATTGATGTCGAGTTTGTAACTGCCATCGGCGTTGCGCTGATAAATAGGATAGAAGCCGGGGATGGTTCTGCCGAACAACACTACGTTTTCCTGTTTTGAATCAGACGAAGTGGGGTAGTCCTGCGAAGTGCTGGCGCCGCTGAGGTTAAGGCCCACTTTTAACCAGGGTTTTGCCTGAAGGGTTAAGTTGCTTCTGAAATTATATCGTTTGAAACCGGAAGCGAGATAGGCACCTTCATTATTCGTGTAGCCACCGCCAATATAGTAAGTTGATTTTTCGCCACCTCCTGAAAAGCTGAGTTGCGCCTGTTGGTACCGGGCGTTCTGCAGCATGGCATCTTCCCAGTCATCATTCCATAATGGTGTGGCGCCGGCAACGATCTTGCCATCCTGCCCAACAGGTTGAGCAAAGCCCGGGCCATAAGGATTGATGTTAAGGCTTGAAACCAGCTGGCTGCTGGCTGTTGCGGCTGCCTGCGTGGCCGTTTGTCCGTTGGTGAGGGCTTTGTTGCGAAGGGCTTCCCAATACAACTCGAAATAGGGAGAGGTGCCCAGCTTGTCATAATCTTTCACTGCCCGGCTGCTCCAGCCCTGGTTAAAAGTGGCGTTGATAGCTACATCGGCGCCTTTTTTTCCCTGTTTGGTGGTAATGATGATAACACCATTGGCAGCCCGTGAACCATACAGGTTGGCGGCTGTGGCGTCTTTCAGGATGTTGATGGTGGCAATGTCGGCCGGGTCAAGTGCATTGATATCGCCTTCGTATGGCGCGCCATCCACTACGAACAGCGGTGCACTTGACGCATTGATGCTTCCTACGCCCCGGATGCGAATAGTGGAACTGTTGCCCGGTTGTCCGTTTGCGGAAGTAGACTGAATGCCGGGAGCCAGCCCCTGCAAGGCGTTGGTGATATTGGGCGTGAGCCGGTTGTTCACCTTGTCAGAAGATATGGTAGTTACGGCGCCGGGATAACCAGATCGTTTGACGGTAGTGTATGCAACCGCTACCACTTCTTCCAAAGTAGTATTGGCTGCCTTTAAAAGAATGGTAATGTCTGGTTCGCCTGCCTTTACTTCCAGTTCGAAGGGCTCTCTTCCTACAAATGAAATGGTAAGCAGGGTTTTGTTTTCTGTCAATTCCACTTCAAACCGGCCCTGGGAATTGGTAACAGTGCGATGGCCCGATTTGTTTACGGCGACAGTAGCGCCTTCCAGGGGCTGTTTGTTTTCTGCGGCCAGCACCACACCGCGGATCTGTTTTGGTTGAGCTAAAAGCCCGCTGCTGAATAGCAGGATCAGTGCGAGCAAGCCATGTTTTTGTAGCATACGTGTATAGTTGATGTATAAAATGACGATGTCTTCGGCCATCATGGCATTGATAGCGAATGGCAATGCAGGCTCATTGACCTGGCAATGGGTCAGCATTCATTTAAAATTAGTGTCGAGAGTAGTTTGCTATGGCGTGTAACAACAACAGGCAACCTATGCAGTCAAGTAGAATAGTTATAATAAACTATACAAATGAGCTGTTGTTTTCATTCAGGGCAAATGTAGTGTAAAGTTAAAATCATCAGGCGGGACCAACGAAGTTACGGTAACGTAGCTATTTAAGTGGCGAATTGAAAGGATGATTGATGCGAACTTGATAGTTTTAAATTTTGAAATACCGGTAACTGTTTCAGTAAATAAAAAATGGGCTGCCGGTGCTATTTTTTTGCTGGTTTTTGCAGGCTGGTAAGGCGTTGTGATAAAGTCTACTAAATAAATAGATTAATTTTGACAATTAATTTTCACTGGCTATCTTTGTGGTGTTCAAGAGTAATCGCTTCTTGCTAAATTTTTTGTTGCTGGCTACTGTTGTAGCTGCTTTTTTTCCTCAATGAATGAATGTTCCTGAATATGCTGTGCTTTCCGGTATACCGGAGTAGCGCCTGTTTTGCCTGCATGTGATCATTGTAATATTATCAGTAATTAATTTATATAAGTAGCACGGTTAAAATGCTGTTCGTTCGGGGCCACCTGCTCAATGGGCAGGGAGGGAATCTCCTGTATGATAAATAATATTTTGACTCGCTTTTAATATGCGTTGATTTTCATTCATTCATTACGGCCGCAGTTTCTACTGTGGCTTTTCCTTTGTTCAGAATAGGTAGTTCTTGTTTAGCTTTGTATGGATGAGTAAATACGATGCAATAGTAGTAGGGGCCGGACCCAATGGATTGTCGGCGGCCATCACGCTGCAACAGGCCGGTGTATCGGTTTTGTTGCTGGAAGGGAAGGAAACTATTGGCGGCGGTTTGCGAACGGCTGAAATTACCCTGCCTGGCTTTTTGCATGATGTTTGTTCTGCTATTCATCCTATGGCAGTGGCCTCGCCATTTTTTAATTCGTTGCCGTTGCAGGAATATGGATTGGAATTTATAGTTCCCGACATAGCGGCGGCCCATCCGTTCGATGATGGTACCGCAGCGGTGCTAAAAAGATCGTTTCGGGAAACTGCGCAATTGTTAGGAGCCGATGAAGGCAGCTATACAAGGCTGATAGCTCCTTTGCTTCAGCACTGGCCCCTGATTGCCCCTGATCTCCTGGGTCCCTTACATTTTCCGAAACATCCTTTAGAGATGGCGCAATTTGGCGTGCATGCGTTGACCTCAGCCAGCTATCTTTCCGGAAGGTTCCATACCGAAAAAGCAAAAGCCCTGTGGGCCGGCATGGCGGGGCATGCCATACAATCATTGAGTAATGCCGCTACTTCAGCTATCGGACTGGTGTTAATAGCGGTGGCCCATGTAAAAGGGTGGCCAATTCCGAAAGGCGGGTCTGTATCTATTGCGAATGCACTGGCCAATCATTTTATTTCATTGGGTGGAACAATAGAAACGAACGCCTGGGTGCATTCGCTGAAACAATTGCCCACTGCTAAAGTCGTGTTGTTCGATGTTACGCCGCGGCAGTTATTACAGATTGCCGGTGACCGGTTCTCTTCCTTTTATACCAGGCAATTACAGCGATATCAATATGGAATGGGGGTGTTCAAGCTTGACTGGGCCTTACGGGAACCAATACCTTTTATGGCACCCGAATGCCGCCAGGCCGGTACGGTGCATATAGGAAATACCATGGCCGAGATCGCTGCAAGCGAACAGTTATCAGCAAAAGGTATTCATCCCGAAAAGCCGTTTGTATTACTGGCGCAACCCAGTGTGTTCGATGTTACACGGGCGCCACAGGGTAAACACACGGCCTGGGCTTATTGCCATGTACCGCACGGTTCTATGGTTGATATGACGGCCGCGATTGAAAACCAGGTAGAACGTTTTGCACCGGGATTTAAGGAGCTTATTCTCGCGCGGCATACCATGAATACCGCACAGCTGGAAGCGTATAATCCCAATTATATCGGGGGCGATATCAATGGGGGTATCATTAATTTGCGGCAGCTGTATACGCGCCCGGCCATTCGCTGGTCGCCGTATACCACACCGGCAAAAGGGATCTACATCTGTTCTTCTTCAACACCACCCGGTGGCGGCGTACATGGCATGTGCGGGTATCATGCCGCCTGCAAAGCGCTTAAAGATGAGTTTTCGATCATTGTAAATGCATACGAATATTGATATATCAAATTGACTTTCCCGCCCTGATTGGTAAAAAATATCGTACAATTATATAGCGTATTATTTGTATATTCGTTGATCATTGCCTGCCTAAAACATCTAATCGGACCATCTACCTTATTTATACGGATGAAGTAAATCCTAAAAATTTAATTGTAACATGTGGCGTATTGCCTGAGATAAGTATATTGTAAATCACCTGATATACAAGATCATTGTTAGTCAATCAACCATACAACGAAAGGGTGCTGCTTAAAAAGTGCGTGGAAGGAGATGAGGCTGCTTTCAAGGTCCTGTTTCTTTATTACTGGAACAGGATCCACGCAAGTATTCTGCATATATGTAAACAACCTGAGCTGGCAGAAGACCTGGCGCAGGAAGTCTTTATCAGGGTATGGCAATACCGGCATAAATTGTTGGAGGTTGAGCGCTTCGATGCCTTTTTATACCGGGTCGCCAAAAACCTGGTGCTGGATGAGTTTCGTAAAAAAATCCTTCCCAATCTTACCAATGAATATTTTGAGGCGTATTTTTCGGCAAACGGTGTAGATGTGGCTGCTCAACTGGAAGAGAAGGAACTCAATCATCTATTATTGGCCTCGGTAAATAAACTGCCTACCCAAATGCGACGGGTGTTTACGTTACATCGTTTTGAAGGTCTTTCCCATCAGCAGATCGCTGAAAAATTAAATATATCCAGGGTCAGCTCCCAAACTTATATGGCCCGGGCCGTTCTCCAGCTACGCAAAATACTGGCTGAATACAAAGGAGGGATCGCTATCATGGCCCTCATTACGCTGAAGTGATAATTTTTTTTGTATTCACGTCTTAACCTGCTATTTTTTTACGTCTCTATTTTATTAACGAGTGAAATCAACGAGTGAAACTCCAATACTATGTCTGTTGACCGGCTAACCATATTGTGGGAAAAATACCTTGCTGATAATATGTCGGCTGAGGAACGAACCGAGTTTAAAATATTGGGTGCTGATCCCGCCTGTCAGAAAAAGCTTGAAGAACTGATGCTGTCTGTGTTTGAGAATGAACCCTTTGCCGCCACCAACGATCTTGAAAAAGACAGGGAATTGATCTTTCAGGAAATTATGATGAAAGCGGGGAATGAGCAGGCGCCTGTTAAAAAGTTAAAACCTGCATACCGCATACTTCGTTGGTCGCCGGCTGCTGCTGCGGTATTGTTGTTAATGGTTGTTTCCTGGTTTTGGATTTCCCGGCGCGAAAATACCCGTTCGGTTGTAGCAGTTACTGCACCTGCTGATATTGCGCCCGGTAAAGATGGCGCCATTCTTACCCTGGCCAATGGTTCACAGGTATTGCTCGATTCCATTAAAAGTGGTGTGGTGGCGTTGCAGGGGGGCGCCACTGCAAAGATTGTGAACGGATCATTGGTTTATGAATCAACAGGCGCCGGTTGGGTTTATAATACGGTGAGCACGCCCCGGGGGCGACATTTTCATTTGACCTTACCTGATGGAAGCGAAGTATGGCTTAACTCAATAAGTTCTGTTCGATATCCAACTTCATTCACTGGTGCAAAGCGCGCTATAAGTATAACCGGGGAAGCATATTTCGAAGTGGCCCACAATGCAAAAATGCCCTTTATTGTAAATGTCGATGACAAGGCTTCTGTAGAAGTGCTGGGAACACATTTCAATGTAAATGCATACGAAAATGAAGCCGGTATTAAAACCACTTTGCTTGAAGGAAGGGTGAAGGTCGTGAAACGTGAAACCGGCAAAGAAGAGTCAGGTATCCTGAAACCTGGCGAGCAGGCCGTACTGGCGAGTCATTCACCATTGATCATTGACCATTCACCCAACCTGGAACAGGTGATGGCCTGGAAGAACGGGCTTTTCAATTTTGAAGACCTGAGCCTCAAAGAAGCCATGAAACAGCTGGAGCGCTGGTACGATATCGATGTGGTGTATGAGGGCGCTATACCTGAGATCTATTTTACCGGAAAAATGAACAGGGACATTCCTTTAAGCGGCGTACTGAAACTGCTGGAAGATGCCAAAGTGCATTTTCGCATGGAGGGAAATCGCCGCCTGGTCGTAATTCAATAACAGGATCAATAAATTTCATACCCCCGGTGTTTTTTAGCCTACTAAAGTAGTGGGAAGTGTGGCGCCGGGTTCCTAACCAAAACAGCGTTCTTATGAGATTGCTTACAATTTTATTTTTCACGGCCTCAATGGCTGTGCATGCAACTCCTGTTGCACAAACCGTTTCTATTTCAGTAAAGAACATGGCCCTCAAAGAGGTAATGGGTATTGTAGAAAAACAAACAGGATATTCTGTTTTTGGCAATCGTTCGGTCTGGAACAATACCAGGCCCGTAACGGTATCTGTGGTCAATACGCCACTCAACTCTTTTCTGACCCAGGTGCTGACCGGCCAGGGGCTTTCATACCGGTTGGAAGGGAAAACCATTTCGCTTTACAGGAAGGATAATATCGCTGATAGTAAAGACAAACCGGTCCCGTTAGCCAGTGCCGACCCGGTAGAGGTAAAAGGAAAGGTTACCGACGACCAGGGACAACCGCTGGCAGGCGTATTCGTCAGCGAAGAAGGCGTTGATAAAAACAAAACGCTGACTGACGGAGAAGGGAATTTTAAGATAACAGTGGCAAACTCCAGTGCTACCCTGAAATTTACTTATGTTGGTTATACTTCAGAAGTGATAGTAGTCAAAGGAAAGGAACAGGTGAGTGTAAAGTTATCTCCAAGCGTCCGCAAACTCGACGAAGTGACCGTTGTTGGATATGGCTCCCAGTTGTCAAGATCGGTAACGGGGTCAATTACTAAAGTAGATATGGGGCAGGTGGCCAACCTGTCAACCACCAGTGTTGATCAACAACTGGCCGGCCGGGCGGCCGGCGTACAGGTAACGGTGAACAGTGGCAACACCAACTCAAATCCCCGTATCAGGATAAGAGGTATAAATTCTATTAATAATTCCCGCGATCCGTTGATCGTTATTGATGGCGTGCCTGTTTCAACCGGCGATATGGGCGGTAACACCACTACCAATGCGCTGGCTGATATAAACCCCGATGACATCCTTTCAATGGATGTGTTGAAAGATGGCGCCGCTTCGGCTATTTATGGTTCCCGGGCGGCCAATGGAGTGGTGCTCATCACTACCAAGCATGGCAGTAAGGGACAGTTGAAAGTGAATTATGATGCCTATGCTTCCCTCTCGGGACCGGTGAAAACGGCTAAGTTGTTGAACGCACAGCAATTTGTTGAGATCGCCAATGAAAAATATACTAATTCAGGCGTTACCACCAACCCGGCTGTAATGGATGCCAGCAACACAAATACCGACTGGCAGGATCTTATTTATCATAAGAATGCCTTCTCGCAAAGCCATAGCCTGGGTATTAGCGGCGGTTCCGACAAAACCACGTATTTCTTTTCGGTGAACTACCTGGCGCAGCAGGGCGCAGTGATCAAAAACGCCACCACCCGGTATGGAATAAGAGCGAATGTAGATCACCAGGTAAACAAAATATTTAAAATAGGAACAAGCACCAGTGTTACCAAACTCAGGAACGTAGGCGTAAACAACAGTTCGGGATTGTCAACTATCATTACCAATTCCCTGATTGCGCTACCTAATGTAAGTCCGTACGATGCCGCCAATGCTACCGGCTATAATTTGTCGGGTGATGGCAAATCATTGGGCGCCGGCGCCAATTTGCAAACCATTGATGATGCATACCCGAATATCCTGTTTTCTTTAAACAACGATAAATATTCAATTGACAAATACCGTATCCTGAATACAACCTATGGTGAGCTTACCTTGTTACCTGGTCTGAAATATCGTATACAGGGTGGGGTAGATATAGAAGAAGGGTACGATTTCTATGCACTCGACTCCCGCCATGGTGATGGATATAGTTATAGCGGACTGGTAAAAAATACGACCATTAACCGCTCTGTATACAATTTGCAACACTATATAACTTATACCAAAAGTTTTCTCCGGAACAATATCACGCTTACGGCAGGTAATGAGGTGCAGAAAAATACCTATAAAAACGCCATGGCCGGCGGTTCGGGTTTCTCCAATTACTTTTTTCAGCAACAGAACCTGATAACCGGTACCTATACTACGCAATTGTCGGGCGGTAGTTATTCAGAAGGAAGTTTCTTATCCTATTTCGGCCGGTTGAACTATGATTATGCAGGTAAATATTTACTGGGATTAACTATCCGGCGCGATGGCTTGTCGTCCCTGGCCAATGAACATCGCTTTGGTACTTTTCCCGGCGCTTCCATTGGCTGGCGGGCATCTGATGAAGATTTCTGGAAACACGCAGGCATTGATCGTATTATTCCCTCGTTGAAGATAAGGGCCAGTTATGGTAAAGTGGGTAATGCGTTAACCGGTTTTCCTTACCTGAGCACTTATGGGGCCAGTCCATATGGCGCTGAGAACGGTATCAGCATCACCAACGTCGGCAACAGTTCATTGCAATGGGAAACCAGTAAAAAGTATGATGCCGGACTGGAAGCAGGTATTCTTAATAACCGCATTACGGTTGCCTTCGACTGGTTCAAAAATAATATCGATAACCTTGTAATGGACGTTACCTATCCCAATTCATTTGGTATTCCGGGTAATTCCGTAACAAGGAATATCGGGGCTATGGTTAACCATGGTATTGAATTAACGGTTAGCGCTGATGTGATCAAACAATCTGGTCTTACCTGGTCGGTCAATGCCAACTTCACGAAAGTAAATAATAAGGTTACCAAATTATACCAGGGGCAAACCATTAACGGCAGTTCCTATTTGATCAAAGAGGGGGCGCCTTTATACGCCATGATCGGCTACCGGTACGCGGGGGTGAACGAAATGAACGGCAATCCCATGTATTACAAGGCAGATGGCCGTTTAATACAGGGAAATATTTCGAACCAGTTGTATTACTATGCCGATTCAAAGACCGACAATACCATGACCAGCACCACCACGCTTACAGATGATGATAAAGCGATGCTGGGTTCACCTACGCCTACCTGGTATGGCGGAATAACCAACAGCCTGAGTTATAAAAACTTCAGCCTCGATGCTTTCATCCGTTTTTCGGGCGGCAATAAGATCGACAATAGCCTTGAAAGAACATTGCTCAATCAGAAGTTCAAGAACAATGGGGTTGACATCCTGAACAGATGGACGCCAACAAACACCATAACAGATGTGCCCAAATTGTGGTATGGCAAAGAGGCATTTATCAATCTTTCGCCGGGCGACCGGTGGGTGCAATCAGGAGATTACCTGCGGCTGCAAACGGCCACCTTATCCTATACTTTAGATAAAACGGCCATCAGGCGCATTGCAGGTTATCTGTCGTCACTACGCGTATATGTGACCGGGCAAAACCTGGTAACCCTGACGAGGTTTAAAGGGCTCGATCCCGATCTCATCAGTGAAACAGGGGCTTCGGGTACTGCCATACCCATTATCAGGTCTTTTTCTTTTGGAGTAAACCTTGGTTTCTAAAACGCAAATTGAACTACAATGAAAAAAGCGATCACCTATATATACATTTTGATTTTTGCGGCAGGTATACTGTCTTGCAGGAAAACACTGGAAATAACACCTTATACGGCTTTTACCGATGAAACGATTTACACAGCGAAAGACAGGATTGAACTGGCGATTGCGGGGGTATATGATGCCGCTCAAACCGGTTTTTATCCGGAAGGACTTGCGCCCAGGGGATATCCCTTTGGCGCGGCTAACATAGAGCAGGACGATCTGCGGGGCGAAGATGTAATAAATATGGAGTCTTTTTACCAGATAACCTATAACAACACCTATACCAGTAATTCGCCCAACTGTTATAATATGTGGAATAACTGTTACACACTCATCAATAAAGCCAATGTGGTCATTGAGGGGGTGAACAATTCTATTACAGCGAATGTAGTTACGCAGGGGGAAGGGAACGCCTATATTGCCGAATGCCGCTTTTTGCGGGCGTTGGCCATGCACCAGTTGCTGATTGAATTTGCGCGGCCTTATGCAGACGGGCAGGGGAGCCAGTTGGGTGTTGTTATACGTGATTTTGCGATCAACAGCGATGCTACCATTGCAAAGGCAAATGCGGTGGCAAGAAGTTCGGTGGCCGATTGCTATAAGTTCATTGAAGATGATCTTGTTTTTGCGGAAGCCAATCTTCCTGCCACCCGCACGGCCAATATAAATTACCGGGCCACCAAAGCGGCTGCCATAGCATTGGAAATGCGTGTATATCTGCACGAGGGAAAATGGGCGGATGTGCTTACTGCAGGCGGCAAAATTATCAGCTCCAACGGTACGGTTTTCTCCAGTCCCATCGGGGGATGGAAACTTACTTCCACACCCGACGGACCTTTTGCAAACAACACTTCTGTTGAAAATGTTTTTTCCATTGAAAATACAGCTACAGATAACGGCAGTGTAAGCGGTGCCATGCAAAGTATGTATGGTAGCAATGGTACCTCCGTTGGTGCACGCGGTTTGATCGGTATCAGCCCCATTATCTGGAACCTGTCGTACTGGAATGCGGCTGATCTCAGAAGGAGCCTGGTAACTCCCAACTTTACCAATAACGATCCTTCTACGGCGCCCAGCGGCAAAAAGCCCATGTATTTCACCACCAAGTATCGCGATGCTTCCTGGGGCGATGATGCGCCACAAATAAGATACCCAGAGGTATTGCTTACCATGGCAGAAGCCTATGCCCGGGTGAATGGTACCGTTGATGCCACCGCACTTTCTTACCTCAATGCAGTAAGAAACCGGGCTGTTACCGCTACAGCCAGTCAATATACAATAGCCTCATTTGCGACCCCTGCAGAATTTATTAAGGCGGTGCTGGCTGAGCGCCGGATAGAATTTTTGGGGGAAGGTAAAAGATGGGGCGATATTCACCGGTTGTCGCTTGACCCGCAGTTTAATAATGCGGTATTATCCGGCACTTCAGGCGCCACTACCGCTGGCATACCCGCCAAGGTATTGGCGTCGGGCATCACTGCTGCCAATTTCAAAACATTGTATAGTGGCAGCGCTGCCTATTCCAGTATTCCCAAAGCGCAAGCCGCTATAGGGAATACAGATTACCGCTTCTTATGGCCGTTGCCGGCTACGGAAATAACCAATTCATTAAACGGCATCGTTACACAAAATCCATCGTACTGATATTGATTACGAAATTTAAACACCATTCGATTATGAAATACTGGAGTACATTAGTGATCATCTGGTTGCTTTCAATAGCAAGCCAGGCGCAAACAACTACACTCAACCTGAGTGGGGAAGTGCTGAACGCGCAACCTGCCATGGTATACCTGCAAAAGTTCGATAACAAGATCTTTCATACAGTAGATTCGGCGCGTGTTAAAAAAGGGAAGTTCGAATTTCATACAGCTTTGCTGCTCCCTGAATTGTATGGGGTAAGCATTGACACCAACCGCGTTCCTCTTTATATATTTTTAGATAAGGAAAAAATTTCGGTACAACTTGATTCAGCAAAAGGCTACAGTACCTCATTGGTAAAGGGGTCGGTGCTGCAGGACCAGTTCAATGACTTTAAAAAGGAACCTGCTATAAATATAAGCGACTATATCAAAGCGCACCCTGCTTCTCTGGTTACGGCTTATATTTTATATCGCAACTATTCGTACAGGTTAACGCCTGCGCAAATTGAGGAAAACATCGCATTGCTCGACCCTTCTTTGCATAATACAGCATATGTAAATACACTGAAAGAACTGGTTCGTACATTAAACGGACTGGCGGTAGGAAAAAAAGCCCCCGATATTATTGGCAATAGCCCTGAGGGAACGCCGGTAAAGCTGTCGGCGCATTATCAGAAATATACCCTCATCGATTTCTGGGCATCCTGGTGTGCGCCCTGCCGGAAAGAAAATCCAAACGTGGTGGCTGCCTTTCAAAAGTATAAGGATAAAGGATTTAATGTATTTGGCGTATCGCTCGATAAAAGCAGGGACAGTTGGATAAAGGCCATTGAAAACGATCACCTCAATTGGTTACAGGTGTCTGAATTGAATTATTGGAACAGTGAGATCGCAAAAACTTTTGGTGTTCGCGCCATTCCATCGAATTTCCTGATCGATGAACATGGTATCATTGTGGCCAGGAACCTGCGGGGCGAGGAATTGCAAAAGAAGCTGGACGAATTGTTGAACCATTAATGATCGCTACTATTTTTTAGAAGATCGTATGAATTGTAATCGAATTGTTTTTTTTATCTGTATAACCATTGCCGGAAAAATAATGGCACAGGCTCCCAGGCAATTTCAGGGACAGGGGCCAATAAAAGGCGTATCAACAGAAGACCGCCCTGTGCAAAAGCAATGGAAGGGCCTGTTTTCATTTCCGGGAAGTGAGGTGTTTTTTGATAATGATTTTGAAGGCGGGCGGCTCAACGGCGTGGCCCGTATAAATGATTCTACTTTCTCGGCATTGATCACATCAGAGAATACACCGGTAAATGAAAGTCCGTGGTACGCATTTAAAGTATGGTCAAAGCGGCCACAGGCTATTACTATCGTACTCACCTATCAACAGGGCATTCGCCACCGGTATGCGCCCAGGCTCAGTAAGAATGGCCACGACTGGCTTTCTATTGAAGGGCCGGATGCAAAAAAGATCTTCGAAACTGATTCTTTGCCTGTCGAGTACCGGTTTCATTTAACCGTTAGCAGGGACACCACCTGGGTGGCGGCGCAGGAATTGTATACCTCCCGCCGGGTGAAGGAGTGGGTAAAAGTGATCAGCCGTAAACCCGGGGTTACGGTTACCGATATTGGCAGAACGCATGCCGGAAGGCCGGTCACTTTGTTGAAAATAGGAAACCCGGCTTCTAAAAACCGCATGCTGATCATAGGAAGACAGCACCCGCCTGAAGTGACCGGGCAACTGGCCATGCAGGCCTTTATAGAGAACCTGAACGGTGATGAGCCCCTGGCTAAAAAGTTCCGCGAACAATTCCTGATCTACCTGGTACCAATGATGAACCCCGATGGGGTCGACGAAGGCTTTTGGCGGCACAATGCCGGTGGGGTTGACCTTAACCGCGACTGGGCTGCTTTTAATCAACCGGAAACAAGAGCGGTGCGTGACTTCCTGCAGAAAGAACTGGGTGATAAAAATAATAAGTTATGGTTTGGGCTCGATTTTCATTCCACCTATGATGATATTTTTTACCTGGTCGATCCTAAATTAAATGGCGTATTGCCTGGTTTTATTCCGGCCTGGCTCGATCAGTTGCGTGAGCGTATACCTGGTTATACACCTAATGTTAAACCGCTTTACAGTGAAGGGCCAACCTATACTTCGTTCAGTTATTTGTTTAAGACCTACGGAACGGAAGCACTGGTGTATGAAATAGGTGATAAAACTTCCCGTGATTTTATTCAGCAAAAAAGCAAAGTGGCTGCCACTGCCTTAATGGAAATGTTACTACAGAAAGTTAATTGATAATATGAGAAACCGCCTATTCAGATTTGTATTGCTCCTGTTACTGGTTGGCAATATTGCCCATGCACAATCAATAAAAGCACCGGTTGCAGTAACCGATATGGTAAAGATCCGGAAGGCCGGCGATGTTGAAATAAGGCCTGATGCACAACAGGCAGTGTTTACAGTAAGCAGTATTGAGCCCGATTCAAACAGTACACTGGATTATAATTATCAAACGCATATCTGGCTGGTTAATTTGACCGGTAAAGGGGAGCCCCGTTTGATGGATTCGTCAAAAGAAAATGCAACAAGGCCTGCTTATAGCCCTTCGGGTGAACAAATTGCCTATACCAAAACTGTGAAGGGGCAGTCCCAGATATTTATATATACCCTGGCTACCGGTATAATACATCAATTGACGCATTTCAGGTATGGAGCTACCAATCCAAAGTGGAGCCCCGATGGCCGGCGGATTGTATTCACCAGTTCTATTCCGTTGCTGAGCTATATTAAGGATACGGTATTGAATCCACAAAAGCTGGTGCCAACCTGGAGCGGGGGCAAACCCGGTTTTACCGGTAACGGGTATATGCTGCCTCAAAAAGCCAAAGGCGATCCCGATGGAGAACTTGCAGAAATAAGAGCATATTTATTCAGGAACGAAACTGATAAAAAGGCGAAGGTTATTGACCATGTACAGTTTCAGGGCGAAACAGCAACTTCCAGCGAGATCAGGTTGTCGCATATCTTTATAGTCGACACAACAGCCGAAGCAATGCCAACAGCTGTATCCAAAGGATGCTATTCATTCTCGAATCCTTTTTTTGCCGGCAATGAAACGCTGATCGTGAACGCCAAAGTAAATGAGCGGCTGCATCCCGCTGAAACATTGGAGGAACAGGTGTATGTGCTGTCAACGGATGGTTCGCGTTCAACCCCGTTGTTGGCAAAACCGGCAATGGCATTTTCAGTTGCAGCGGTATCGCCTTCCGGCAAATGGCTGGTTTATCAGCAAAGTTTTCCCGGCACAGTGAATCAACCATCGTTACATATTATCGACTGGCAGCAACCCGCAGCAAAGGACAGGTTGGTAAACCTGGATCGGCCAACAGGCAATGTGCGGTTCGCGCCTGATGAACAATATATTTATTTTGTATCTGGCAACAATGGCGGGGCCAGTTTATATAAAGTAAGCACTGTAAAGGGAGAACCCTTAAAATTAACATCGGAAGAAGAAGGCATAACGGATTACGACATTTGTGCCAATCACCTTGTATATGCTAAAACAAGTGCAGTAAATCCCTCGGAGCTTTTTATTGCCGATACGATTGCAAAGAACGAAATTGCTGCCACCTCTTTAAATACCGCCTGGCTTGCCGGTAAGCTCATCAGCGTTCCGCAGAAAGTAATTTTTAAAAACAGCCAGGGAATGGAGGTAGAATGCTGGGTTATGAAACCGGTAAACTTCGAGCGGGGAAAGAAATTTCCGTTGCTGCTGGAAATGCATGGGGGGCCTGCTTCTATGTGGGGGCCCGGTGAGGAATCGATGTGGCACGAGTTCCAGTTTTTTTGCGGTAAAGGTATTGGGGTGGTGTATTGTAACCCGAGAGGGTCTACCGGTTATGGGGAGCGTTTTTTAAAAGCAAATATTAATGACTGGGGCCCCGGGCCGGCCAGTGATGTACTGATGGCGTTGAAAATGGCCGTGGCGCAGGGATGGGCAGATACATCAAATTTGTTAATCAGCGGCGGATCGTACGCAGGTTATTTAACTACCTGGATCATCAGTCATGACCATCGTTTCCGGGCTGCCAGCAGCCAACGGGGTGTGTATGATTTCAGCACCTTTTTCGGTGAAGCAAACGTTTGGAGAATGGTGCCCCGTTATTTTGGGGGATATCCATGGCAGGAGAAAGTGCAGCGGGTGCTGAGAGAACAATCGCCGGTTAACTATGTGACAAACATTCACACGCCATTACTTATTTTTCATGGCGAAAATGATCTTCGTACCGGCTTAACCCAGAGCGAAATGTTATACAAGAGCCTGAAGGTACTGGGCCGGCCAGTTGAATATGTGCAACAGCCCGGAGCCAGTCATGAGTTGGTACGCAGTGGCGATGTGCGCCAGCGTATTGATCAAATGCTGCGTACTTATGAATTTTTTAGGAGGTATATTGGCAATTGACAGGCTGCTATTACCGCAACCACCCTTGCCCTTTTAGGAAATTAAGCAAACGTTGATCATCGGCTGATAAAGGCGGCAACCAAAGGCTGGGTTGCTCCCGCGTCCACCAGGCGCCTTGCGCATTACCCGGTTTGGCAAAGCGGTAGCGGTACAGTACAGCCCGGATATACCGGGGTGGCTTGCCGGGAAATGGATTTTGGGCAAACAAACCGGTTGCCAGTGGATCGTTGTGCAGCAATTTGTACACGAGGTGTACCGTCCATGGATAATCATCTACAGTAGACATAGCCGCGAACCACATTTGCCAGTCGAGCCGTAACTGATAAGGCGCAATTTGCGGCGGACGCCGGTTAAGTAATACCGGGAGTCCTTTATAGATGTATGGCTCCCAATGTGCCTTATCGGTTGAATCGTTATCCATCGTTCCTTCAAATACAACATTAAAGCGTTCTGTTCCCACACTGCCGAAAGCGCCATAGGTATTCACCAGGTCAAATGGATCGAAGGAGGTGTTCATGATCTGTTTTGAAGACAACAGGTTAATGGCCGGCTGAATGCTGAGCAGGCCAATGATCACCGTTATTACAAGGGCGGTCGTGCGCATGGGCTTTGAATATTCAACGGTTTTGTCTGCAGCTTCGGCTTTACGTACAAGCCATTTGGGAAGCAGTTTTGCCCAGAAACCGTCATCGAAACAGGCGAGTGCCGGAACGATGGTTAGCCAGTTCAGAAAAGAAAGATTGCCACTGATAATAAGCGTTAACTGAAACAGGATGATCACCACACCGGCTATATGCCTTGCCAGGCGCGGCCAGAAGACGAACAGCGGGGCTACCAGTTCGGCCAGCCAGTTGAACCATACGCCGGTCCTCAATACGGAATGCGGCAGAAAATGGAACCAGCGGCTGAGCGGACCGGGAATGGGTTGGGTTTCGAAGTGATAATACAGTGCCGTACTGTTGCGCCAGATGGCATCACCCCGAAGCTTGATCAATCCGGCCCCCAGCATAAGCCGGCAGATCAGCCAGCGAAATAAAACTATAATGAGAAAAGGAGGCGCCCGGCGGGGAAAGGGGCGCATGTCGAGGAGCGGACAAAGAAAGATGGCCAGAAAACCGGTTTCACAAAGTTGTATTTCCCAGCCATAGCCATACCATTCCTGTCCTATATGAACCAGCGATAAATACAGCGCCCACAACAGCGCCATGATGATGGCATTGGCAAAGCCAGCCGCCACGAGGCACGATAAAATGAAACCGGTCCATGCGACTGTAAGCAAGGCGGTGTCGGAATGCCAGAACCAGAAAAGGGAGGGTAGTTTAATAAAGCTGGCGCCGGTTGAACCAAGCCATTGGTTCACTTTTTTTATGAATACCTCCATGGGAAGCAAGCCATGAGCGCCAATGAGGGGAAGCACCTGGTTGATGGCCACCAGGAAGGCGATGGCGTAAATGACACCCAGCAAACGAAGGATCATAAAACGGGTGAGCCAGTAACGGGGGGCCGCGCGTTCCTCAACGGGTGGTTGCCATGCAATGTCTGTTTCGTTGTTCATATACTATGGCTTACGGTGAACAAGGTACTTACTTTGCTGCAAACCGGGTGCCATAGGGGCTTATAAACGAACACCTGCCCCTGCAAGCACATAATCGTATACGGGGCTGGCTATTTTTAAATGTTCATAGCCCAGGTGGATGTTATATCTTTTTAAATGAAGCTTTCCGGTAACTTCAAATTGATTGACGGGTTTAGTATTAATAGCACCCCATTGTTTTGATATATATACACTAACCGGTTTTATCAAAAATGCTTCTCCATCTAACCCAAAAGAAAACCCACCTCTGTTAATATTATCAGCGATGTAACATAGGCCGGCTTTCCAGCCCACGTTGAATCTTTCAAATCTTAACCGGTCGTAACAAAAATAAGCGTTGAACAGGGAAAGGTTAGAATACGTGTGGTCAGTATTATGTTCTGTCAACCGATGGTATTGTCCCTGCAGGTAAAAATATTGAAAGGGGCGAATGTTACATTTGAAATAATTACCGATCAGGTTTTTGTTAGAATAAAGAAAATGATAATCCAGGTCGAAACGGAAATGGAGTTTTGAATTATAGACCGAATCGGTGCTTTCATAATTGCCCGACTGGTTGTTGTAATAGGGGTATTTTGTAAGGTTGCTGTGTAAGTGATCTTCCAGTTTATAAACGCCTATGGTTGAATACCAGGTAAGGTAGGCAAGGCCTGTGGCGACGCCCTGGAACATTATTTCACCAAATGATTTTTGTTCATCGCTTTTATATGAGTGAACTGATTGGTCTGATTGGCTACCCTTTACGGTTTTATTTCTTTTATTCAGCTCTTCTTTTGACTGGTCAATTTTTCCCTGGGCAGCGCTTTGGAGGGAGAATACAATCAGAAAAGTGATGGTTGTAAATAATCTCAGGAGGTGCATGAGACAAACATAAGATGAATTTTGCGGGGAAAAAAGGGTAGGGGCCAGTGATGAATGTTAAAGAAATTCGAATCATTGATAATTAATTTATGAAGCGGCAGCACCAGACGCTTCGATTGCATTCAATAATGTAAAAAGGCTCACTGAATCACTAAACGAAGGAGCTGTATGTGTATTATTTCTTATATCATAGGCGATGGCTTTATATAAGTTTGCCACATTGCGGGCCAGCAAACCTTCCGGTAAACCCGCCATCAATTCCCGGGGCGGATCCAGTTTTGTCATTGTTTTTTCATCGTGCCTGGCGCCCATAATAGTTAGTTGGGCAAATTGACCATGACCAAGGTTGCCGGTTACCTGGATATCGCCTTCTGTACCGTTTATTTCCCAAAGGAAGTTGGTGCCTTTTGACATGCCTGCCCGGTAATGGATGCTAAAAGCAGCGCCACTTTTTAGATCTCCAATTATCATTATTTGATCTTCGGCAGTTTTAGGTTTCACTTCACCTGTATCTTTAATTTTAACGGTGCTGAAATTGCTTATCATTTTTGCTTTAAGTGTATTGATGGGGCCCAGCACTTTCTGGAAGCCGGTAAGCGTATGCGCCAGAGGAATGTTGAGCATTGTTGCGCCTGCCGCTTTATCGTACATATAATAGAGGCTGGCCATTGTTTCATTTGACCAGAAGATACCAGAACCAATAAGCGAAGTAGAAAGTACCCTGCCGGGATAATTCTCTTTAATAAGCCGTTCGAGGTAAATTACCTCGGGCGCAAAAGGCATTTGTGTGCCCACAGCAGCTACGACATTGCATTTGGAAGCCAGTTCTGCCAACTCCATAGTTTCTTTTAAATTAACACCCAGTGGATGTTCACAATAAATGTGCTTTCCGGCATATAGCGCTTCTTTTACTAAATTAAGATGAGAAGATACTTTCACCGTTATAGTTACCAGATCAATTTCATTGGAATGAATCAATTCAACTGCACTTTTGAATGCTATTGGAATATTTAATGCATTCGCTGTTTTCAGGGCGCTTTCATAAGTAGAATTGGCTACACCTACGAGTTCAAAATCATCGGATAAATGTTTTAAGGCAGGAAAGTGAGATTTGGAAGCCCATTGGCTGTCGGGGTTCAGTCCAATAATTCCAACACGGATCTTTTTGTTAGTCATAATTGAGGTACGTTGTGTTTATTGAATTGCAAAGATTCGCATTCTGTACCAGGGCCTGTTTCGCTAATGGCTCAATTTACTTGTGTGTATGGCTCAGGACCGTGCTATCTGCCACCTGTGTGTTACGGGGTTGAGTGGTTTGTGGAAGTTGATCAGTCCATCCTGGTGGAAGATGAGGTGATGCGTGGGGGAAACGTGGGGGATTTTATAATTCTTCAGACTTCATTTACTGAAATCTGCAATTTTTTCTTCAATTGTCATGCTTATCTTTTGCGGGTTTTGTTATAATAATAATAATGTAATTAAAAGTAAAATTTTGAAGTGTCTACCTAATCCCCCTCTAATAAAATCAAGAGAATTATAATATGCCCCAATCGAGGCTTTTAAATCAAGAATTAAAGGAATAAGGGAACGATCGATTTCCAGATTTTTGTGACATCTAACTAGATCGTACTTTTCAGAGTTAATAATTTCAACTGCTTGCTCATGGATTCGATGATTTTTTTGCAATAATCCTCCTGAACCTCTATACATACCCCAACTTGCCAAATAGGAAGCCAAAGAAAGAGCAAGACTATCTTTATTAGTCTCTCTTGATTCAGAAAAAGAATTGAAGCAAAAGTCCCATGACCAATATCTATGAAATGGATCATCTACCATTAAGTTTAAATATCTGTGGATGACGTTTGGATCAAACTTAAAACTCATTATGGAGGTTTTACAACTTTCAACGTTTATTCATGCCTTTTAAATGGGCCAGCAATTTCTTTTCTCTTTTTTTAATAAAATCTATAAACTGTACGACTATCTGATCTTCCAGACTTTCTTTAAATTCAGATGAATTTTGAATATTTAATATTAATGTGTGATTGCCGAAATTAATAGGGGCGCCTTCGAGTTTAAGAAATTCTACCTCATACCAATGTTTGGGAGCTTCTCCAAATTCGGCAGTATAACTATTGGAAGTGGGGCCAGGATTGAATACCCCCATAAATAAATTTCCACTATAATTGCCAGTACCATTGAAGGATTCAATTCCGAAGCATAGCTGGTCGTTTGAGAAGGCTTTATGCCATACCCATATTTGGGCATATCTTTCATCAATTCGATCACCTACTTCTGCAGTTAAACCAGGAGGCAGATTGGCCTTTAGTTTTTCAAGAACAGCGTGCCTTACAGCGTCTGATATACTTTGTCTGGCTTTAATTATTGTACTACATACCAATGCGGCGGCTTCATAGTTGTTTTTTATCAATTCGATTAGCTCGTTTTCATGCTGATTGTCTGGAGAACTAGTCATTTTCCTTATTAGTATTATGTATTGTTTAATGGATTCTCTTAACATAGGGGCGTCTGCAGCTTCTTTTAGACAAAGCGCTAACCAATTTTTTATTTCGTTATTATAAGAAATTGGATAAAAGTCATGTCCTAACTGCAGATTACCCTTGCTTTCTATAGAAGGTTCTTTTCCATCGAGGCTTAAATAAAAGACTTTATTGTTTCCCTTGTTGTAATTACAGTAACGTTCTATTTGACCTGGCTGATCGCCGGCATAGATCTTGTTCTCGATCGTAATAGTCTTATTATTTTTGTCCTTAATAAGGATGTCCAACCGTCCGCCGCTTTTTTCAATATCATTTCTTTCTCCTATATAGTGTTCGGTAATTACTTTGGCTTCTCCTACGGATAAATGATTTGGGCAGTTGACTATTTCAAGGAATAATTTAAGAAATATGTCACCTTTTAAATGGGTACCAGATGGGTTGAGTAATTCTGCTAAGAAAGTTGAATGTGTGCTATTTTCACTTCGTTCAATACGTAAAACTGAAAAAATATTGAATTGCTCTCCTTTTAGGCGCTCTAGCTCCTTTTGATGAGCAATTATTCGTTTTACAAATGAGAATAAGTTTGAAATTTCTAAAGGTTTAACCATAAGGAAACGATAAAAATATATCTTAAGTGATGGATAGATGCTAGTTTACTTTACAGCCATTGCACTAACTACCCGCATCTCAAAGTTTTTTGTGTTTTCAGGAGGGTATACCTTCAACTCAAAAGATGTTGCTTCATTGGGTGGAAAGTATTTATATACTCTGGAATCTGTTGTTGCCAGCTCTGTATTGGTCTCTGTTAAGAAGGTTATCTGTACAACAGCATCTTTAAGAGTAGCTACTGATGCCTTACTTCTGATAAGGCCTTTGATAATATAGCCGTCAGTGGCATATTGGGAGTGATGGAAGAAATCAGGCTTTTGTGTTTGTATTTTATTCTCCTGCATATTGCCTGTTATCGACAACATACCTGCCGGGTCAGCGGCTTCTGATTCCAACAACTCATGCCTTAATTCTGCCGCCGTTTTGATGGGAGGCCCTGCGACTGTATCTGCAACAGTTTGTACCTGGGCTGTATTAGCAGTTGAAGCAGATGGAATATTGTTACAGGAAATGAATAGAATGCAACCAGTAAGAGCTGGTAAAATTGTTGATAAGGGGTTCATGGGTTGGTTTTAGGTGAATTAGTATACGATTGATATTTACCTTTTATTATAATTTTCGGGTCGATAAATTTAGTTATAAGTAAAAACCCTGATTAGCTAACTGGTTGTTCTTGTTAAAACAATAAAAACTTTACCGATGGCCATCACCCAGAATTCTTAATCTACATCAAGCCTATTTCTTGACGCAAGTCATTGGTGCACATTCTTCTTTGTCGGAGTTTTACATTCTCAAACCAGTTATGTAATCGAATAGCACTGGATCAAAAAACAATTTACATTATTAAACTACCATCAAATGAAACAGATACGCGTACAATCAATGCTGATTGCCCTGGGGCTAATTCTTTCTCTAGGTATTTTTCAAAGTTGTCAGCAATCCACTCCTTCAACAGCAGGTTCGTCAGAGAATATTGACAGCTTGAAAAAAATAGCGATGCAATTGGTCGCATCGAACGACACTATTGCAAGTCACCTCAAAACCTTTGATGAGCTGGATTTTGATGTGTTCAGTAATCAAAAATGGGACAGGCTGAAGGAAAGTCATGCGCAGAATATAAAGGTGTTCTGGCCCGATGGTCGCATGGTAGAAGGTATAGCTCAACACATTGAAGACCTGAAAAAACTTTTTGTACATGCGCCAGACACCCGCATTAAAGAGCATCCTATCAAATTTGGTTCTGGTAAGTATACGCTTGTTACCGGTGTGTTTGAAGGTACATTCACTAAACCAATGCCAATTGGAAATGGAAAGTACATTCAACCGACTGGCAAGGCTTTCAAAATGCCAATGGCAACAGTTGGTATTTGGGAAAATGGCGTTATGATAGAAGAACATCTTTTCTGGGATAACCAAACTTATGCAAAGCAAATTGGTTTGCAATAAATAAATGCGGTGAAGGTGGTAATATAGGTCGATGTAGGAACGGAAGGCTTTTTCTCTGATTTGAAAATTTTCAAAGAATAAAAACAACCAGCTCCCTGCAGAAGAGCCGGTTGTTTTTCTATACAGCTTCCCGAACCTGCTGCGCCTTCGCGTAGCTTCAGTCGCTTGCGCTAAAGCTTCAGCGACGGAGCACGAAGCAAGGTCGGTGTTAACTGCCTTTCGTAGTGATCCTTCCTACTGAATCACTTTCGAAACAAGCACTGAATGTACTGTTTGCTTGCCCTTGCCGATGGCAATCACACGGAACCAGTATTTGGCGATAGACTTCAGGTTAGTGAAAGTGTTTTCGCTTTCAACAATGGTTTCGCTCGTCCATTCGCTATCAGAAGTGATGGGGTCGGGCGTACACTGGTGAATGTATGCCTTCGCCCCGGCCACTTTTTTGATGCGGGTAATGGCTTGTCCGGGCGGACCGATCTCAACTTCCAGTTTTTCGATTTGACCAAGATTTTGTGATGCAGCCTTGATCCCGGCGATATCGAACCCGCTGCTCAACAGCATGGTTCTATCACCGTTACTGGTCGTTGTAATGTAGCCGGCCAGGTCGTCCAATATCCCGATCAATTCAGCTTTTCTGTCGTTCTTGGCTGATGACAGGGTCATGTCGTTACGGCCGGATACGGATTTCGCCGCCTGGAAGTCAAGAAAAGCCTTCTCCAAAACTGATAACTCAGGTGTTGGCTTAGGGAAATAGGCATTCTCCTTAAGGCTTTCCTTTATCCGGTTAGTTAATACAAGCAAATAGGTATCACTACCTTTTCTATACGAACTTTTGATTTTGAGTTTCATATAAAAGCGTTTTAAAAATTAAAAAATAAAGATTCCAATTAAGCTACTCATCAGGCTTAATCACTTCATTGGCCAATGAAAGTGCAGTACAAATGAAGGCTGAGCTTCACCTGAAGTTGTTGGATCCATCGTACTTATTACAAAAGGAAGTCACCTTGCGTCCATCGCATCCCTGTTTCCCCGACTGGGGTGAGCAGATGCAATGGTTGCCGATTGCAAGCTGCTAGCTGTTTTGTGGAGCGATAACGAAAATGAACTTTGTCAATTGCAAGTACACATCTGTTCGGTTATACATCTTGTTCATTTGTTCAATACAAATATACATACCCCTGAAATCTGTTTTTAAAAAATGGGGCGGGCTTCGGGAAAACATGGGACGGGCTTCGGGAAAACCTGGGACGAATGAACTTCGTTAAGAAATTTTGCTTTTACTTTCGCTCAAAAAACTGACCATGGTCATGGCATTTACTACGCTTATCCGTCCCTGATTGGTTGATAAGTCAAATATAATTTAGAAAACAGATTGAAAAACCTAGTAACCCTAGTACTAGCCCTGCTACCACATTGATTCTCAGGGAGAAGAATTTTTAAAATAGGGTTTTTAAGCATGTTAAATTGGTATCCAATTTAACACACTTGATTAAGATCAATTTCGGTTGTAAATTCCTGTTTCATATATCAATAAGGGAGCTGGAATATGATACAAAACATGGCCTTTCCATTCTGTATATAAGTATCGCCAATTGATAAAAGACCTCCGGCAATTCGTATCTTGAAATCCCCGCGTAGTTTTTGATTCCTCCAATTCGATTTTTTGATAATTCCTGTCGGTGGCACCTTCTACCAAATCGGAATTTGATCTCTCCAACTGGGAATTTCAAATTTCCAGTCAAATTAAAGTCTTCGCAAGTTGGGATTGGGTAATCCCCAACGGGAAATAGCGATCACCCGATGGAATTAAGTCATCACCCGATGGGAAAGGTGGTGCCCCCTGTTGGGAGAAGGCTATCACCTGATGGGTGGAGGGTACCTTCTGATGGGTGAAGGCTAGTTCCAAGTTGGTGGAAGCTGTTACCTGACAGGAGGAAGCTATTTCCTAATTGGTGTAGGCTAATTCCAAATTGGTGGAGGCTGTTACCTAAAGGGAGGAAGCTAATTCCTAATTGGTGTAGGCTAATTCCAAATTGGTGGAAGCTGTTACCTAACGGCAGGAAGTTAATTCCGAATGGAACGTAGTTAATTCCCAACGGGAGGAAGCTAATTCCGAATGAGTGAAGGCTAATTCCAACGTGGTGGAAACTTTTACCTAACAGGAGGAAGCTAATTTCTAGTGGGAGAAGGGCTATTGCCCGATGGGGGAGGCAATCTGCCATTAGGAAGAGGCTATTTCGTGATAAGAGAAAGCGTACTGCCGAATGCGCGATAAAACTATTGAAAAATCAAAATGGTTCCCAGTATTCAAGATTGTACTTAATACGCTATCAATTCCACCCGCTTGTCCGTCAATTTATCAGGATAATACTGGGAACCAGATTTATTAGATTGCCTGTTATTACAGGCTTTTCAATTTACATCTTAACGAATTTTAAATATACAGCCTCCCCATTCTTTTTACGTAAAACTGCCACATATATTCCTTTGCTTAACTGTGCAGCCCAAACAACTATTTTCGTTTGATTTTGTATATTCTGAACAAACGTCTGTACCCCCTCAACATTTCGAATTTCCAGCGTTTGCCATTGGTCACTTAATGAAAGCGTATCTATCGTCAACGAAGTCGTTACGGGGTTTGGGTACAAATGAATGCCATAATTAGCAGCCGGTACCGGATTAATGGCTGTTGGCATATTTACCGTAAATGTAATCGGCGTACTGATTATCATTGCCGGACTGGCACAGGAAGCATTGCTTGTTACTTTAACACGTACTTTATTGCCTGTTGCAGTCGGCGTATAAGTCAATGTACTTGTGGTTGCACCTGAAATATCCAACCAGGTATGAGCGGTCGTACTATCCTGCCATTGATATACTGGCGAAGTGCCCCCATTAGTAACATTGGCGAGTATACTAACGGCTTGTCCAGAGTTTACATTATTGTTTCCGCTGGTGGTTACTGATGGTATTGAAGAATTATTGACAACAATATTAAATGCGGTACCAGGAATGGCATCTGTCAAACATCTGAATTGGTAACCGGTCCAGGTAGCAGGTACATTACTTAATTGTAATACAAAAGCATGTGTTCCATTCAGATTACTATTATCATTGACATTGGCAAACCCTGAACCAGAATCCATTTGCCATTGGTAAACAGTACCGGCAGTTGTTGCCGCCAAGGAAATGCCATTATTGTTGCAGAATTGAATCAAACTGCTTCCGGAACTACCTGTATTACCTAAAATGACAACCATTTTGTCGGTCACATCATTTGTTGAGGTAATTTCCGGGTTTTGATCTCCATTTAAATCACATACTATTGCGTTGTAAAACCAGCTTCCAACCGGGTAATTTGACTTTTGTACAAATGATATGTTTCCGGGTGTAGACAGGTTTTTGAATATAGAGATTGAATCTCCTTTGGCAACAATAATATCAGGCTTGCCATCTCCATCAATATCGCCTACAGCAGGAGAAACCCTATAACTATTTAGAAAATCAGTTCTTTGAAAAGAGAAGTTTGTGTCTATGGAAATGTTTCTTAACACTGACCATCCGTTTGTTGTTGATATGATCACATCTGTCTTGCCATCCCCATCCATATCGCCTGTCGAAAGGAGATTTCGAAAATTTCCGCTTATTATATCCTTTAATGGCGCAAAAGCTATGGTACTATTATTACTTATATTTCTCAACACAGCAAGAGAAGGAGGTTTACCATTAAACACATCATACTCCATAATAATCTCAGGTTTGTCATCACCATTAAGATCACAGGATACAGGTATGGGCATAGCATGGAGAGAACGAATAGACGGTCCACCTCTGAAAGAAATGCTTCCTCCCTGGGTTGTATTTTTTAAAAAATCGATACTGGCGTTTGCGGAGTTCATTGAATAAATGTCGGGCTTGCCATCCTTATTCATATCACAAATATTTATATGATACAGATTTGAGCCAATTCCAATACTTGTAGTGGTATCAAACGCTATATTCCCGGCAGAACTATTGTTTCTTAATATTCTCAACGAATTTAAAACATCCTGAACAACCGCTATCTCAGGCCGTCCATCCCCATCAAGATCACCTACGGTAGCTATACTGCAAAAATCAAGAAAGGCATAATTGATCTTTTTAGAAAAAGAAATATTGCCATTGGTAGTGGTATTTCTTAATATAACTATGCCTTTAGAAGTCGTTCTCACAATATCAGGTTTTCCATCCCCATCCAGGTCTTTGATAAAGACAGAATTTGAACCCTTTGAGGATGTTATCAAAGAATCAGGTATTTTGGTAAATGAACCAGGCGTAATATCACTTAACGTTGGTGGTGTAACGGAAAATTGCTGACTCGTAGCAGCCGTCAGATTATAGGTGGTTACCGTAATATAATCGTAAGTAGCGCCAACTGGCACTATTACCTCCAGGTTGGTTGTTGTTGCTTTTGTAACAACTGCTTTTACTGCACCAAAATAAACGATATTACCGTTGACGTCAGGTTTAAAATTAGTGCCTGTAATGCTGACGATTGCGCCTGCAGGCGCCGCAACAGGTGTAAATGAGGTAATCGTGGGGGCAGGCGAAGGAATAAAGGTAAAGTTGTTTCCACTACCAGTTCCGCCAGGAGTGGTGACAGATACTGTCCCTGAATTACCCTCTCCAATAATTGCTTTAATTATCGTACTGGAAATTACTTTAAATGAAGTAGCCAGGGCTCCGCCAAACTTTACCGCCTGTACACTATCAAAATTCATTCCGGTAATAGTAACTTCTGTTCCTGCTGTACCTGTAGCAGGGCTGACTGACGAAACAACAGGCAACGGATAAAATATAAACGTTCCTTTAGTTACTGTTCCATATGGTGTAGTAACCACTATATCGCCCGTAGCACCTGCCCCAACAGTAACTGTTATTTTTGAGTGGAGATTATTAGCAAATATCGACTGAATAGGTACTCCCCCAATAGTTATGGAAGTGGCATACTCAACAGAGGTACCATTTATAGTTACCCTGGTCCCTGTGCCGCCTATTGTGGGGGAAAATGAATCAAACGCTAATGGCGCTACATATGTAAAAACTCCTATTGATCTTCCGGTACCAAATGGGGAGGTAACGGTAATTACACCCGAGACGCCTATAAATAGCGTAGCTGTTATGCTGGTATCTCCATTGACTATAAATGAAGCTGCGGGAACCCCGCCAAAATTAACGGCTGTTGCACCCGCAAAATAATTTCCTTTAATAGTCACCACGGTGCCGGTAGGCCCCACTGTTGGGGTAAAATCTGTAATGGCAGGGGGATAACCAAAAATAAACCCAGGCAGGGAAGCTGTACCTCCGGGTGCTATTACCGATATACTTCCTGAGCCGCCTGTAGCCAGCACAGCGGTAATGGTACCGTCTGAAACAACTGTAAAAGACGCCGCCGGTATTCCACCGAAGCTTACTGCTGTAGCCCCGGTAAAATTTGAGCCAGTAATGGTGACCGTGGCGCCGGTACTTCCTAAAGCAGGAGTGAAAGCACTGATTACTGGTGCTGGAATAAAAGTAAAGCCGCTGGTATCAACCGTTCCATAAGGGGTAGTAACCGAGACCTTACCAGTGGCGCCATTACCAACTACTGCATTTATATTTGTTGAAGAAATAACTGTAAAGGAACTCGCAGGCATACCCCCAAAACTGACACTGGTTGCACCCGTGAGGTTTGTCCCTGTAATGGTTACCGTTTTTCCTTTTGGTGCTATAGCCGGTTTAAATGAAGTGATAGTGGGTATAGGTGGTGGAGGGGGAACATTAAAATATATTGTTGATATAGCAGTATCGCTGTGCGAGCCGTCCGTTACCACCAGTTTAATACTGTCATAGCTTTTATTGATTTTATGGTTATAGCTTGCATGATAACTTGTGCTTATTAACGTATCATTCTTATACCATAAATACTGGTGATTTGGCTTTGAGTAGTTAACCAGTTTCACAATGCCAGTTAGGGAGAGGTTGGTGGTATCAATGCTGAAAAATGCCTTAGGTAAAGGAATGCCCCCTCCATTGGTGGTTATCTCGAGAAAACCATGGCCGCCACCTGCCCAAAACTGGTTATTATTCCAAAAATGCAGATCATTATGACCATAACCCAGGTATTCATAACTATTATCCCGCGGTAAAGGCTCCCACACCTTACCTGAATCTGTTGTTTTATAAATACGAAATGACTCACCCGTGGCATAACCGGTGCTATCGTTGATAAACTTCATTTTCAATGCATAAACAGAAGTATTGCCATTTTTCAATTGCCAACTTGTTCCTCCATTGGATGTATAATATATACTTCCATAATTCATATTCAGCCAGCCTTTACCAGAGGAGATAAAATGAGCATAAGTAATGGTGCCTGCCGGTACCGTTAACTGCTGCCAGGTTGTTCCACCATTGGTGGTTTTCATGAATTTATTGGTGAAATATGTGCTGAAGGCGAAAACAGTATTGTCATCAACCGCTTCCACCACATCATAAAAACTGTTGGGACTATTCAATGTGACAAACCAGTTTTTTCCCCTGTCTACAGTTTTAATGATCCGGTCAGCTTCAACCGCATAACCAACGTCTCTGTTAGTAGGAAAAATCATATCCTTAACACTTCCCTCCAGGCTCTTTTGCGTGTTTAGCTGGGATTGATAAATTAGCCTGAAGGAATTACCCTGATCCGTGGAATATAGAATAGCTGGTACAGCTCCATAGTCTCCGAAAACTATAAGTGTATCTTTATTAAATGCTTTAACGCCGCTAACCCCAAACCCGAAAGTGAGGTTAACACTATAGCTGCCAAAGTCAACATTACTGTATGTAATATACTTTCTTGTAAAAGTCCTTCCACTATCTGTCGTGAAGCCAATCCATGAGGTAAACCCAACATAACCTTCAGCCGGAGAATAAAAACTGATCTTTTTCACTTCATTATCATCACGGACATCTACATATAACTGCCGCATTTGGGCGTACCCATTAGTTTTAAAAAACTGCAGCAGTAATAAAATGACTATAACAGCCAAAAACCGAAGAAAACGTAATGATTTATTAAACCAGCAATGGACTGTTGGTATAGATACCACCATGATCTTGAAAGTTTTATTGAGTAAAAAGTGGTATTTCTATTGGAGAGTGGATAACTTTTGGGGTGACGCTTAAACGTTGATTACCGTATTCCTTAAAGCGGCTACGTAATTGCGTCGCAAATATATATAAGTCAGTTTTTATGTTTGCTAAATCTTTTTTTAAATTATAGATTTTGCTCATTTTTTTTCCGCCTGCCACCACTGAACCTCGTATGAGCATGGCATTGGTGATTAGCTGATTAATGCCCTGTAATCCTTCTCCCCATCCCCCAAATTCCCTATTTTCACCTCTTAAATCGTTTCCTTATGTACCCACTCACCAGGTGTATAGCTTTTATCGCCCTCCTGATCACTGTGCCCGTTACCTGCCTGTTCGCTCAGCAAAAAGCAGCCGATGCTGACATTGAAGCCATCCGCTCCGCATATAAAGAAATAAATAGCCAATCACTCACAAAAGAGCATTACACGAATGAAGCTGCAGGCTGCGCCGAAGATGGGGTAGTGGACTATTTCCTCGATAAACAACAGATCGTGAAAATAAAAGAATCGGGTAGCATAGGTGATGGTAGCTGGACTACCGAATATTATTACCGCAATGGCGATCTTATTTTTATATACGAAACATTGACCGGCGGCCCCGCAAATGGAAAAGTTGAAAAGTCGGAGTATAGGGTATATGTAAAAAGCAGTAGGGTGATCCGGTTTATGAACAACCAACAGATCATCCCCGCCGATAGCAAAGCCGGTGAGTTAACGGAGACGGCGCTCAAATTGTTTAAAGCGCACACTACAAAAAAGTTTGCAGAAGTACTGTGTAATTGATGTTCCTCGTACCTTGCACCTGTTTATGACCCAACGAAAGATCATTCATATCGATATGGATGCATTCTATGCTTCGGTTGAACAACGCGATAACCCCGAACTAAAGGGAAAACCCATCGCCGTTGGCGGCCTGCCCGATAGCCGCGGCGTAGTGGCCACAGCCAGTTACGAAGCCCGCAAATTCGGCGTTCGTTCGGCTATGCCTTCCAAACGGGCCATTCAGCTTTGTCCTGACCTCATCTTTATTTTTCCGCGCTTTGCCGTGTATAAATCCGTTTCGCAACAGGTACGGGAAATTTTTCACCGCCACACCGATCTCATTGAACCTTTATCATTAGATGAAGCTTATCTTGATGTTACGGAAAATAAACAACAGATCGGCTCTGCAATCGGTATCGCCATGCAAATAAAAGCAGCCATCCGCGATGAGCTGCAATTGACCGCCTCCGCCGGTGTATCAATCAATAAATTCGTGGCCAAGATCGCCAGCGATATGAACAAACCCGACGGTCTTACCTTTATTGCGCCCGACAAAGTGGAAGCGTTTATGGAAAGCCTGCCGGTCAATAAATTTCACGGCGTTGGTAAAGTAACCGCCGAAAAAATGAACATGCTGAAGCTATTCACCGGCGCCGATCTCAAACGCCTTTCTGAAGTGGAACTGGTGCGGTTGTTTGGCAAAAATGGTAGCTTCTATTATAAAATTGTTCGTGGTATCGACGACCGCCCCGTTGAACCCAACCGCGAAACAAAATCGATCAGCGCTGAAGATACTTTCCTGAACGACCTCAGCAACCCGACAGAAATGAAAGAACAGCTCGATCGCCTGGCTGCCATTGTTGCCAACCGCCTGCAGCAATACGATCTCAAAGGAAAAACCATTACCCTCAAAATAAGATACAGCGATTTCAAACAACTTACCCGCAGCCAAACCCTGCCTGCTGCTTTTTGCGACCCCGAAACCATTGCCGCCACCGCCCTGCAACTCCTGTTAAAAACCGATATCCTGGAAGCAAAAGTGCGGTTGCTGGGAATTGGCGTCTCTAATTTTGTTGATGAGAACAACCCTGCCGGCGATGCGCAGCTGAAATTGTTCTAACCAACGCATCCAATACGCTTTTGATGTAATTTACACTTCCATGAACCGCCTTTTACACATTCAACCAGTCACACTCAACGACGTTCCCGCCATCACCCAGGTGGTAAACAGCGCCTACCAGGGTGAACCGGGTAGCAAAAGCTGGACCTCAGAAAGCCACCTGGTGGCCGGTCAACGCACTACCGAAGACCTTGTTCGCAACTTACTGCAACAGCCCGCCAATACTATGTTCAAATGCATGGATGAACAGCAAAACATTGTTGGCTGTATGCTGCTCGAGAAAAAGCCGCACACTTTATACCTCGGTATGTTGTCGGTTAATCCGAACGAGCAGGCTTCGGGTATTGGTAAGCTGTTGTTAGAACATGCAGAAAATACTGCCCGCGAACTTCACTATACTTCCCTCACCATAACCGTTATCGACCGCCGGCATGAACTAATTGACTGGTACAAACGGAAAGGGTTTGTGCCTACCGGAAAAGTGGAACCCTTCTCCAATGCATCTTCCAAAGCCCTGGCCGATTTTTCGTTTGTGGAGTTGCAGAAAGTATTGCGACCCCTATAGCCAGGATGACGGATCAAAAATCCAACTAAGAAGTGATGGAAATGGTAAGCGGCATACAAATAGAAACGCTTATTCCCGGCCATTACTTTATTGCAGCATCCCTTCTTCATATAGTAAAAGCGTCCCGAAGCGTCGGGACGCTTTTCTTTTCTATTGTACAGCCACCCGCATGGCTGTTACTGGAACTAAAATGGTTTCTGGGGATGTCGGCGCCAGGTCGCGAATGATCTGGCTGTCGTTTTCAAACAATTGCAGCACCCAGTTGGGCGGCGTTTTAATTGTGCTCGAAAAACCGGCCGATCGTACAATTTCTTCCAGCGTCTCCGGTTTGTCTTTTCGCCAGAACAGGCTCTTGGTTACGCCAATAGCTTTTATTTCATTTTGCTGTATAAACGTATGCACATGATAAAACCAACGGTTATCCCAACCTGCAATTTCCACCTGCATGGTAACCCTGGTACCGCGTTTGATGGGTTTGCGGTGGATCATTTTTTGGGAACCGAGGGAGGGCGCCAGCTTCCTGCTTAATACGGCTTTAAACAAACCGGTGCGGGCAAACTGTTCCCACCGGCTATAATCCATATACAAAAAATATTTATAAGCAGCCATTACCCGCAGTGCATCACAGTCAAAAGTTTTTACCCTGAATTCTTTAATTAGCGGCTTGTTAACATCCAACCTCTTTTTAAGATAGCGCATCAGCACTACTCTAATTACGTTGTACCAGTAAAATAGCATAAGATAATAGTTTATAGGATGATCCAATAGGGAATAATAAAAGGCGGGGTTAAATAACGCAAAGAAGGCGGTACTGTAAATTTGAACTATTACCTGCAACTATTCCCTAGTAAAAGTTGGATTTTTTGATGCCTTTGATTGGCGGAGAGGTACTGGCGCGAAGAACTATTTTTAAATTCCTTTCAATACTATTAATTCATTTTCTTTTGTAGGAAAGGAGAACCGGATGCCTGAAAGCTGCCCGGATTTTTTCCCATTGCGGATGAGCTGTACCGCTTTACCCGGCCAGGGGTTTTCCATAACGCAGGCGCGGCCTTTTTCGCTCAGAATGGTTACAAATTCAATGCGTTTATTTTGCAGGCGGCTGCTGATCAAAAAAGCGCCATAAGCCCGCAGTTTACTGAAGCTGGCATTTTTTGAATGGTTCCAGTTGGGGAAAATGCGCACCACGCCTTCATAACTTTGCAGCAGCATTTCATTAATGGTCATGGGTACAGCCGATAAGGTTTCAATACCGCCGCCACCTTGCGTGATCCATCCATTGGGGAATGATTGTACGGCAATGCGGTCTTTGAGTTGCTGCAGAATTTCATCCGCATCGTAACCCACCCGTACAGCGCCGGGAAAACAGGTTTCAATGCCATTGTTCAATGTATTACCCCATTCGCCTATGTGTTGCATCTTGTCTTTCCAATGCGCTACATCACTTAGCAGTATATTATTGAATGCACTATCTGTTATAGGTCCGCAAACGCCGCCGGGGAGTAGCAGCCCGTGTATAGATACTCTTGCCAGGCCCATTGGTTTGTTTAACCACTCAGCCGGGCTTCGCTCTACCGGCCGCAGGCTCTGTCTGCCCCCGGTTTCTCCAACGGGGAAAGGGCTCAGGCGCGTAACAATATCCTGCCATTTTTCCTGCCTGGAAATATCCTGTTTCAAAAAGGTGCTTACTTCAATGATGCCTTTGAATAACATTTTTACCAATCCTAGCGAAAGGGTGGAATTAAAATCGCCCAGCAGTTGCCGCCATTGGCCATTATTGCGCAGGTTGGGCATTACTTCGCCATAATGGTCCATATAAATAACATACCGGCCGTTCTCCAGCTTGAGGTAATCTTCCCAAAAATCGGCGCAGGCTACCAGGTAGGGATAAATGCGCCAGGCATATACAGCATCGTACGTGCTGTAAAAACGCATCAACATATTGCCGGCTCCAAACACCGCGTTAATTTTCTGCCCAAGGAATTTGTAACCGCTGTCGATCGTATTGTCCCTGGTTCCGTACCGCTGTAACATTTCCTCCGGCGTAAGCGGCCAGCGCGTGGTGCACAAACCTTTGGGGCCAATACCCACCGGATAATAAATGCCTTTTACCTGCAACAGTTCCATTGCATGTACTTTCCCTTTCTCCATATAATCGAGTAACGGTTGGTCGTAATTGTCGGTAAGATCAAGATGGTTAGAAGAATATGCTGCCCAGTACGGCGCCTGGTAATTGTAATTAAGATGATAATCGCCTCCCCAGGCTGTAGAATCTTTTGTAATAAACGGGCCCCAGATGCCGGGCGCCAATTTATTGCCGCGCGATGCGCAGGCAAATAAATACTGCGAGGTATAATAGTATTTTTCTATGACGGAATCGTTTACCTGCACGCTTGATCGGTCCCAAAAATTCCGCCACCATTGCTGATGCGCCGCATACATTTTTTCTATAACTGCGGGTGTTAATGCTTTTGCTTCTGTAATGGCGGCTTCCTTCCAGTTGGTACGGTCGTTACTGGTATAAATGGTAACAGCGATGATCGTTTTTTTGCCGGGCGCCAGGGTTATTGTTTTATTGGTTGAACCGTTGTTTCCCAATACCCGCATGGCCAATGCCACATGACATGGCCATTCGAGCAACGGCGTATTTTCAAATGAACGGGTAACCCAGGTAACCTTTTCCGTTGTACCTGCTGTGTTGATAGCTGTATTACCTTTCGCCGCCCATAACACGGGTTGCAGCGTGCAGGTTTTATTGGCGGTTATTTCAATAACTACCGTGTTGTGGGTGGCTGCTACCCAGCTGTCAATAGTTACCTGTTGAGCTTCTTTTTTAAAACTGGCATGAATAACCCCTTTACCGGGTAACTGTTCTGCATAATAATCAGCGCCCTTTAATGCGGGTATAGTAAGCCTGAGCCCGCCGGGTAATGCAATGCCGCCACCGGGATAAACAGGATACGCCCGCCAGAAATCATTCTTTCCAAAATAGTATTGCAACTCGCCGGGTTCGCCGCCAAACGTTAGGCCAATATCTCCATTGCCAGTGAGGGGTGCGTCCGGTGTTTTGGGGGTGGGTACATTGGCCGGGGGCGCGGTAAAAATAGTTGTATACCGGCCGGCGTAAATGGGCTGGGCAATTGTTCCGCGGGCAATAAATAACAGGACAATACAAAACAGCAGCTGACCGGTTCCTTTCAAGGTAATTGTTTGTTCTAAAGTACACACAATAATCCGTTGCGGTATTATTGTGTATCGGCAAAACAGTAAGCTGGGTTAACCTTAGTCTTTGTATTGATGTACAAGCGCTTTTGCCGCCGCCAGCGGATGGGGCAGGGGAGTAACAGGTGATATTTTTCCCTTTTTTATCCATTCTTCTTCCCAGGCTGCGCGGTTGATCTTTGTATCGCTGAACGTCATTTTTATGCGGGGAATATAATAATCCCTGATCAGTCCGCTCCACATGCGGGCAGCATAATCTGATTGCGCACCGCCCCAGGTAGTGATGAGCCGTTTGGCATTCGATTCATAGTAATCCTTTTCAGCTTCGGTAGTGCCGGAGCGCCGGGCATAATCAATCCATACCTGCAGGCGGTGCAACGGATGGCTTTCAAGCAGGCGGTCCATTTCAGTGAGGATCTGTACCGCTTTATCCAATGCTGCTTTTTTAGTGGACTGGTCACCGGTAGAATCGGCCTGCAGCGCCTGTTTATAAAATTGATCGGCGCGCAGCCCTAAATAAATGGCGGCCATTTCAATGGCGTCATAACGGTACAAGTCACTTGTTTTTAATGAATCGCTGCAATCGAGGAAATTCTCCACTGCTCTGAAAAAATCTGCATCTGCATTCACGCTTCCTTTTCGGCGCATATCGGGCAAAACGGTTTGCCAAACAAAACGTGGATAGGGGGAGAAACTGTTATAACAGGAACGTAATAATTGCTGTCCGGCCAATACCATTTTACCAGGCACGGCGCCATAGCGGGCTTCGAACCAGGTATGCAACCAACTGTCAAGGGCAACCGGTTCGCGCTTCCAACCCATATCGGCCAGCAATTCAAACACGGCTTCATTGTTTTCGATGCCTTCAGGCGCAAAGCCAAACCCCGCCATGGTTTTACTGTAGGGCGAGTGCAGGGCTTCGGTAGAACCGGACGCATACAACGGCATGACCCCGGTGTAAGGCGTTTTGCCGCCAAAATTGGGCACAAAGCTGTAGATCCATTGTTTGCCGTAAAAGCCTTCATGCGTTTTCCATACTGGATCAATGTGCCATACGTAGGGCGGATATTCATTGCCAAGATCGAGAATGAGCATTTTAGTATCAGGCACTTTCGATAACAATGCCTGCAGCGATGGTTTATCCCAAAAGGCATGCTGGTAACCAAAGGTCCAGCCCTGGGTAACCCAAACCGCATTGGGCTCGGCAGCGCGAATGCTCTGGTACACCGATTCGCCATAGCGGGCCAGGAACTGGTATTTTTCTTCAGGATCTTTTGATACCGGTACATCCATTTCATTGAATGCATCGGAGAGCCAGAATTCGTTCTTCCCAAATTCTTTTTCCCATTCTTCTATAAATAATTTCCCGATGGTATTGAACCATTCATTGCCGGGCGCCAGTACGAATGCATTGTACGCTGCGGGGAAACCGCCCCATTTCAGCGCATTCATTGGTACCTCCGGATGCAATTGCTTGAATGCTTCGGGCACAAAACCCGCAAAGGCGGGCGTAATGGGGTGCATGCCGAGGGCGCGCATGCGATCGATGATCTTGTGTTGCAGGGCAAGTTGTTGGGTATGCCAGTTGGCAGGAATAGGCCCGTCCCATTTGTTAAGGTTCCCCATGCGATGCCAGGGCAGGTGGGCCGGCCCGGTAAAAAAATCAGCAGTTTGTTCCCCGGTGAGGCCCAGTTTTAGCCATACCCGCTGGGCAATGGCTTCACTGGCTACCACGGCCAGCGGCATATTCATCCCGTGCAGGGCCATCCAGTCGAGCTCTTTTTCCCAGCGGTTCCAGTCCCAATAAGGCGTGGTATACCCAAAGGTCACTACGTTCAAATAATACCGGTAGGGGTACGGGCTGCCGCCACGCAATGCGGTACAGGCCGGCCACATGGCTGCCCTATTGAGGTGTTTGCCGCTCCAGGTGGTCATGGCGTGGCAATATTCTTTTAAATAGGTATTAAAGCCATAACAGAGCGCCACAGCGCTGGTGCCCTTAATGGTGAGCTGGCCGTTTTGGGCGGTCACCACAAAGCTATCCAACCCATTCAGGGATTTGAATGGCTCCAAACGAATGGCGGCCGCCTTGCTGCCAATGGTGCGTTGCAGCACCTGGCGGGCATCGGTTATGAAATTATTTTGTGAAACATTTTTTACTGCTGGCCGGCTTTGTGTATAAGCTACGATAGTAGCGGTTAAAAAAAGCGGTAAAAAAGCAAATTTAGGTGTAGTCATATTGGCAAATGATTATTGTAATTACAAACCGTGTACCAGGCTGCAAGTAATTCTTCACCGTTAGCAAGGGGCGAGTCCAAAGCCTTTATAGCAGCACTGGTTTTGAACGCAATCGTTTGCTCTTTTCAGGGCAAACCCCTCCACCGCTTTATTCTATATTTGCCGCATGAAGAAAACGATTGTATTGATGGTGCTCGGGTTGTTTGCATTTGCCCCGGCCGTTCTTAGTCAAAAAAATATCGACCCCAAAGAAATTCGTGAGAAGATGCAGTGGTTTGCCGATGCAAAGCTGGGCATCTTTATTCATGCCGGCATTTATGCGGTTAATGGCATTGATGAAAGCTGGAGCTTTCACAACAGGAAGATCAGCTATGCCGATTACATGAAGCAGTTGCAGGGCTTTACGTTAAAAAAATACGATCCTGCTTATTGGGCCGCCCTCATCCAGGAAAGTGGCGCGCGCTATGCCGTTATTACTACCAAACACCACGATGGCGTGGCTATGTACGATACCCGCCTCAGCGATCTCAGCATTGTAAAGAAAACACCGGCGAAACGGGATATGATAAAACCCTTCTTTGAGGAATTACGTAAACGCAATATCAAATGCGGCGCCTACTATTCGCTCATTGACTGGAGCGATGCCAATTATCCCGGTTTTTTGAACGACAGTGGCCGGTACCTGGTGGCGAAAGATTATGATCGCTGGAACCGCTTCCGGAATTTTTTCCAGGGGCAGATAAAAGAGATCAACACACTCTTCACCCCCGACCTGTGGTGGTTTGATGGTGATTGGGAACACAGTGCCGAAGAATGGGAAGCGCAGAAAGTAAGGAGTATCATTTTATCGGGTAACCCCAAAGCTATAATCAACGGACGGTTACAAGGCTATGGTGATTATGAAACCCCTGAACAGAATTTTCCCGTAAGCCGGCCCGCCTTTAACTGGTGGGAATTGTGCATGACCAGTAACGACAACTGGGGTTTTCATCATGACAACAACTGGAAAACACCGTATGAGCTCATCACCATTTTTGTAGATGCTGTTGCCAATGGCGGCAATCTCCTCCTTGATATGGGACCCAAAGAAGACGGTACCATTCCCGAAGAGCAGATTAATATATTGAAGGAATTAGGCGCCTGGAACAAAAAAAATGGGGAAGCCATTTTCAATACAATAGGCGGATTGCCACATGGCCATTTTTACGGGCCATCCACCCTGTCAAAAGATTCCACCACCCTGTACCTTTTCCTGCATGGGAAAGTGAATGGACCGGTAATGATAAAAGGGCTTAGAAACAAAGTGGAAGAAATTACCGTGGTAGGCAATGGCACAAAATTGCAATCGAAAGTGGTGGGCAAGATCTCCTGGAGTCCCATACCCGGACTGGTTTATATTGACGTACCTGAGTCGGTTGCTGATAAATATGTAACAGTATTAAAAGTAAAGCTCGATAAGCCGGTTAGTTTATACGGCGGGCATGGTGGGTTAAATTAAAAAAATCATCCGCTTAACAGCGATACCATAATAGTTGGATCTCGTATAGTAATATTTAGTATACGAAATCCAACTATTTCTATTTTATTCCGGGGATAAAGAGAATACCTTGCGCCGCAACTGTTAAAATCCTACCCCCGTACTATGAAAACTGTAGTAACCAAACTCCGTGCATTGCATTGTGTAATGGCACCGCTGCTCATTTGTATTTATCTAACACGGCCTGAGATTCTTTTCGCTCAAAATATTCTGGATAGAACCGGTAACCCCACCGCCACACCGCTTGTTGCATTCAGCCTGCGGCAGTTGAGCTCGGCCTATACAGGCAATGCCATCCAGGTACGGCGCAGCAGTGATAATTCCTCAATGGATATTGGTTTTACCGCGGCCGGCGACCTCGATACGGTGAAGCTGAAGAACTTTGTGGGCAGCGGTGATGGGTATGTGACAACCTGGTACGACCAAAGTGGTAATGGTTTGGATGCGACCCAACCCAACCTGGCTCTTCAGCCAACGGTCATGGTTGGCGGTACTATAAAATTGAATGATAACACGCCGCAGGTGATCAGGATCGTTCCCAATCCGGTTGAGAATGAGGCGGTAATTGGCTGTATCGTTCCCGTTAGCGGCCCGGTTGAAGTGCAGCTGCGCGACATGACGGGTATTATGATGATACACCGCACATTTACCGCGAAGAAAGGCGAAAATGTGTTAAGGCTCACAAACCTTAACGGGGTGCCGCGGGGTACGTATATAATGCGGTTGGTGCAGGGTGAGGCAGTGGGTATCGGGAAGGTGATTAAGCAATAAGTCTGTAAGCAAATGGCTTACCGGTATAACCAAATCCGCATAAGCGCAATCAATTGTTCCATATTTACCGGTTTGGAAATATAATCTGAAAAGCCGGCCTCCGGGGCCCGGCCCCTACACCTGGTCTATGCGGATCCACTGCATACCTGCCGCTACAGCGGCCTGTACACCCGGATTGCCGTCTTCAAAAACGAGGCACCGGGAGGGGTCAACACGTAGCTGTTTGGCTGCATATAAAAAAGGATCGGGGTGAGGTTTGCCCCGGGAAGTTTCACCGGCGCATACCAATACCTCCACCAGCGAAGTAATGCCGAGTTGCTGCAGTGTTCTGGAAACCGAAACGCGGCCGCCACCCGATACTACCCCAATGCGCACCTTGCCGGCATGCGCTTTCAGATGGGCCACTACAAAGTCGATGGGTTTTGTATCCTGAATAAAAGCATCTTCGTACAACGTATTCTTTAACTGCGCATACTCTTCCGGTTTAAAAGGAACGCCATAGCGTTTCCTGATCTCTTCGGCAACCTGTATAATGGGCCAGCCGGCCAGTTCATCAATGATGGCATCATTCAGTTCGAACCCATAAATAAGCGCTGCCGCGCGGTAACTGGCCTTATGCCCTTCCATGTTATCGGCCAGGGTACCGTCACAATCATACAGGAACGCATCAAAATCGCCATTGCTCAACCTGGTTAGTTCCTTTTGTTTTTCCTTTACAATTAAAGCACGGTTCATACCGGTCACTTAAATAATTTTAGATAAATAAGAATCAAAGAACCTCGAAAACCATCCGGGCCCCGAAACGCCCCGCTGTACCAGCCATATGCCTGTAAGGGCGCAACAAATACCCGCCTCTACATCCAGCACATAATGATGGCTGGTATAAACCGCCGAACACCAGATGCCGGCCGCGATGCCGGCAAAAAGTACACTGGCATACCGGTACCCTCCCTTTATGCTATAAAACAATACGATCACCGGGTAGGCGGAGTGTAAGGAAGGCATGGCCGCAAAAACATTCGAACCTTTGGCATACAACGATTGGAACACGGGAATGCCCACCAGTTCATCGAACCGTTTCAGTCCGGCCGTATTGCCGGGGGTACCCGCAATAAAATTAAATTGATGCTCCTGAACATACCAGGGCGGGGCCGCGGGATAAATATAATACACCACAAACCCGATCATATTCACCACAAAAAATGCGATGGCAAATCGCAGGAACAAAGGCCGGTTCCTGAAAAATAAATAAGCGGCAAACAGCAAAGGCACCGGTACCCAGCACAAATAAAAAAGTCCGCTTAACCAGTCACCGGCTGTAAAGTGATGTTGCCGCAAATATTCATTGGGGGTAACCACGCCTGTTGCCGTGTGAATGCCGAACAACAACTTTTCGGCATGGTATAATTCGCCAATATGCACCGGCCTGAACGTATAATTGGGAAAAGCCTTCATGTAATCGAAAATGATCCAGTACACGATGAAGATCGAAAAACCGGTAATGAACTTGCGGGTAATAGGGGATGCATAATACAACCCATTAAAGATCGCGATCAATACCAGCTGATCGGTTTTGAAACCTACCAGCCATACCGATAACAACAGGTATACTATTGAAATAAGCGTGGTGACCAATACCGTGCGGGATGCCAATGAAACAGCAGGTGCAGAATTAAGCATACTAGTTTTTCTTTTTGGGAAATCCTGATTGAAAAATAACATCCCACAGGGAAGAACTTACACCGTATCCCTTCGTAGGGTCATCATAATGATGAAGCATGTGATGCTGTTTTATCCGTTTCATTAACCGGCTTTTGAAATTATAATGGTGCATGGCATAATGCATCATATCATATACCAGGTAGCCGGCAACAAAACCGGCAAAGAAGGGATACAGGAAGGTTTTATTGGTGAACACCAGCGAAAACAAAAAATAAAAACCGATGGCTATGGGAATACTGGCCGAAGGCGGCATCACCAGCCGCATGGCATCCTTCGGGTAATCATGATGTACGCCATGGAAGATAAAATGGATGCGCTTGCCCCATTCGGAAGCCGGTTCAAAATGGAAAACAAAGCGATGCAGGATGTACTCGGTAATTGTCCATACCACTACACCCGCAGCCAGCAGTAAAAAATAATAAGCGATGGAAATGTTGTTATCAAATGCCAGCCAGGTCATTACTGCAATAACGGGAATATAAATAAAAAGCGGTACAGAGAAATGTACCTTCGACAGGGCTTCCATCCAGTTGCTCCTGAACATGCGCACCGAGCCGGTTGAATTGGAGACATACAGTTTCTTCATCACGAAAAAATTAAATAAGCACTTAGGTTGAATACAATAATTAGGGCCTAAAATTTCAGTTGCCAGTTGCCGGTTACCTGTTGCCAGTTACCTGTTGCCGGGAGGCCTGTGTTTTGCATTTCCTGGTAACCAGTACCCGGTAACCGGTTACCTATTTCTCTTTGATCTCATTGGCCAGTACCTTCTTGCGTTCGGCAACCGGCTTATTGGTGGCGGGGTTTATGCCGCTCACCTCGAAATACTCGATATCGGGCGACCACATGCTACCGCCGGTGATCTTCACGAAAATACTTTTCAGGATCATCTGCGATCCGTTAATGGGCGCAAACAGCCTGTATTTATTATCGGGTCCTTTTTTCAGGTACATGGAATAGCCTGCGTAAGAGACCAGCCGTATGCGGTAGCTGCTGTCGGCCAGTCGTTTTGTCTTTACACCATAGGCAAATACCCGCTGGATCCAGCTCAGCTCGGCCCGTTGGCCTTTCTCGGCATACCTGATCCAGAAAACATGCACGGGATTGTCTTCGTCGAGTTTTCCTTTTTTATAATTCAACTCATATACGATCGTATTGGTATTGGAGGTGCGTTGCAAATAAAACAACTGGTTGGCATTGCCTGCCGGTACGGGAAACCCTTCCTGCGCCGCTACACATAAAGACAACAGGCTGCACAGCGCCACCAGGAAAATACTTCGTCTCATACGTTATTGTCAAGCGCTTTTTTAGCGTCAATCAATCTTTTAACAGCGGTAATATTCGTTAACACGGCCATTACCGTTATAGGTATGGTAAAAACCGACATGGTTTCAAATACATGGAAAGGAATGCCGGGAACCGATAATTTATAATCGCCGCCAATAAGCGAAGCGGTAATGCCGCAGGCAATGGCCGACAGGGCCGTTAATACCACTCTTTCGGGCCGCTGCATTAACCCGCCCTTGTTTTGAATACCCAGTCCTTCACTGCGGGCGCGTGTATAGCTCACCATCATGGAACCTATAAGGGCAATGAATGCAAACAACGAGCTCAGGAAATAATGATGCGCCACCAGGTAATAACAAATACCGAGGAACATAAACAATTCGCTGTAGCGGTCAAGCACCGAATCGTACAAAGCGCCAAAGCGGGAGCTCATATTACCAATGCGCGCCACCTGGCCGTCGAGCATATCGAACAGGCCGGCAAAGAGAATGAGTGCGCCTGCCCAGCCAACATACCTAAGGTCGCCCCGGTTGCCTTCCTCAGCACCCACAATAAACACAATGGCTACGCCAATGTTCAACACCAGGCCGGTGGTGGTTATAAAATTCGGTGTAACGCCTGCTTTTACCAACCCGCGCACCGCCGGGTCAATTACACTGTAAATATTTTTTTGCAAACGGTCACGTATAGCGATCTGGCTCATAACAAAATTGTTTAATTAAAATTCAAACCTTGCCCTGAAGCGAATGCCCCAGTTGGGTACATCGGGATTATCGAGGTAAGTAAGCCGTTTTATGAGGTCAACCCGCAATAATTTGAATATATTACTGATGCCTACGCTGGCTTCCATATAGGGTTTGCCGGCCAGCGAAAAAGTAGTGGTTTGGCCTTTTTCATCGGTAGGGAATAAGAACGTTTCCTTATTATAGGCAGGATCGTTTTCCCGGCGTACGCCACCATACACCATTTTGAAGCCGGCCACCTCACGCAGCTTCAGTTTTTTGATGAGGGGTAGTTTGTTAAAAATAAATCCGTTGAAATAATAATCTGTGCTTACCGATGCATAATGGTCGCTTACAAATTCCATGAAGTTCATCATGTTGAAAGAATTGAGCTGGTATGCATAGGTTTGGTTGGCCCTGTGAATGGTCAGCAACGGGTAGGGCACCTGACCAAAAATATAACCACCTTCGGTAACCACATCGGCATAGCCGAATTGCGAAAAATAGAACCGCTTGAAAATGTTCATGGTCAGTTGCTGGTAATTATAATCCCCGTTCACCAATCCTTTAATGCCGGCGATATAGCGCAGGCGGAAAATAGGATACTTGTTGTTGATAGGAATGCGGTACACCTTCCCCTGGTAAAACTGCTCATGGGGCGCCCAGCGTATTTCGGCCGACAACTCGGTAGTGGTAATTTCAGGTATGGTGGAGGTACCGGTAGCAATAGGTTTTTCATATATGATGCTGCCGGCAGGTTGTTGTTTCCAGTTCTTGAAACCGAAAGTATAGCTGATGTTCTTGCCAAATTCCCGCACATACTCGGCCGTGAAAATATCGTTGTACAGCCACTTGTTGTTATTGCCGCGTTTGAACGAGAGCAGGAAGTTATCTTCCTGTACAAACTGCAATTCCTGTCCCGGTATTTTGGTGTCGTGCTGATAGCTTACCTTCAAATAATTCAGGGGGAAAGAATAGATCGATTTCGCGTTGAATGAATAAGCGGCAGATAAAAAATACTTCCACCGGTCATCTTTAAAACCGTAAGCGGCATAGGTTTCAAAATATAATCGTTTGCTGAACTTCGGGGTGGTACGGCCGCCAAACCGCAACCTGAAGCCTTCCACCGGATTAAAACTGTAAAAGGCATTCACGGGCCCGATCTCGAACGGCCCTGCCGACTTATAGCCTGCCAGCAAAAAAGTGGCCCAGTCCATCATGCGCCGGTACGACTTCATGTTCTTAAGACTGTCCATATTGGTATACGCCTTCTCTTCCGTAGCAGAGAGGGCGGTGTGCCGGTTAGCCGTCCAGAAACTATCGGCCCCGGATGCTGCGGCATCAACGTACACTTCGGGCCTGCCTTCATACACCGAATCGGGTGCGGGTTGGTTGATGACATAATTCTTATAAGAAACTGTTCGCTCACCAACGAGACCGCCCGAGGCTTTTTTCGACAAAGCAAATTCGGACAATATATTGCTCATCACTACATGGTAGCGGCCATCGGCGCCCCGCTCGAAATCCTGTTTAATACGCAGCTCTTTTGTCCAGTTAATGTTGGCATGTTTGGCAAGGCCCATCTGGATCTTTTGAACAGCATAGTTGCCATCGAGCGTTACGTACATGGAACCCCTGAACAAAAGGTCGTTTACATTGCGGGGCGCAAAGGTGAGTTTTACCAGTTTGATGCCATCCAGCTCAACGGTATCGCCCAGGTAAAACCGGTAAAAGGTAGGAGCGAGGTCTGAGATCGGGCTAAGCAGCTGGTTCGAAAGCAACATCAGATTGGGCTCATAAATATCGATGGGCGTATACATGCTATTCAGGTAACGCGTAATGCCATCGTTGTCGACAAACTCGCCCAGGTTCACCTTCTTCTTTGCCAGCACATATGTTTTTTCTTTTGAAGGGCTCTTTCTGAAAAATTTATTGGAGATGGTTTCTTCAATGTATACCGGCACCAGGGCTTTCCCTTCTATCTTGGAGGTATCCTGGTTCTCTACCAGGAAGCGGTAGTTCTTCAACAGCCGGTTATGCATCAGCTTTTCAGGCTTATTGGTCAACGACAATTCCATTTTCTCGTACTGCTGGTATTGCACATAATCAAAAGCCTTCATGCGGTTATGCTCCCGGTTGTCGACCACTTTTCTGATAAGGTCTACTGCCGGGTTATCGCGGTTGCTGTATTTAGTTCGTTTTCTGGAGTTAACCGTTACAGAAGCCATTTCGGCCACTTCCATGCTGGCGTCAAAGTCCTGGGTAACGCCCACCTCAATTTTCTTTCTCAATACCCTGTACCCATTGAAACTAAATTCCAGCGTGGTGTTTTTGGGGTTAGTGGTGGAAATAGAATAACTACCGTCTTCACCACTCACCACGCCTTTGCTGCCTTTGAAATATACGCTTACAAAAGCAAGCGGTGCATGCGTTTGGGCATCTCTTACAAATCCTTTGATCACCGTTTGCGCCTGCGCGCAAACAGCAAAGCAGGTAATAAAAAGGAGTAAGGTGAAACTTTTCTTACTAAAGATCAAACTAATCATCATCTACCAATTATTGCTGAACACGAAATTCTTTTGCAGGGGATAATTGTACAGGAAAGCAACCAGCAGCGATGTCATTATTTTTGCCAGGGTGTAATGCAACCCGGCCTTACCGGCCAATACATATACACCACCCGTATTCAATAATAAATTACCGCCCCATACCAGCGCATATTTCCAAAGTTGCCTTACTGCTTTTTCATCGCCTGCCCTGAAAACCCAATGCCTGCCTATCAAAAAATTTATAATACCGCCTGTTACCGTACCGGCCGCCGCAGCTATCACCACATTTGTTTTGCACCCCTGAACCAGCAGCACGGTCAGTAAAAGATCACTTAGTGAAGCTGCCAGCGATGCCATATTGGCTTTCAGAAAAGTGATCATCGAAATACAAGAATTTTGAGATTTTGGGATTTTGAGATTTAGGGAATTCGCAATCTATTGAGCTGCTTAGCAAAAGCAAATCTCAAAATCTCTAAATCCCTAAATCAGAAATACCCGCCCATAGCCATAAGATCAAATGGGCATAAATACCTGCCAGTACATCATCGGCCATTACACCCATGCCGCGCGGCAATAATTCTGCCCGGCGAATACCCAATGGTTTTACTATATCAAAAAAGCGGAACAGCATACAGCCTGTAATAATATACACGCCCTTATTGGGTAAAAAGGCGAGGGTTATCATCATTCCTGCCACTTCATCTATTACAATCCTGTTGCTGTCGTGTTCCCATACGGTTTCCATTTTAGTGGCGCTCCAGGTTCCGGCTGCCAGTATCACTGCCAGCAACAATGCCTGGGTGGCATACCCCATGGGAAAAAAATACCAGGCTATGCAAAGAACAACTGCGGCGGCTGTGCCTCCACCCTTCACGAGAAAGCCAATACCGCCTGCAGTCGCTATGAAGCTGGCAATCGCTCTCATATAATTGCTTCCGTTGCTTTGGCCCGGTTTACGGCCGGCGCCTGCGGTGTTTGTTCCTGCATCATCCCAAGCAAGGTTTGCTTCAGCGTATTCAGTTGTTTGAATATATCATTCTCTGCAGGTTCTCCGGCTTGCGTTTGGGGTGATTTCAAATAGAACGACAACCAGTCCTGTACACCGTACATGCCTGCACGTTGGGCCAGGTCGGCAAAAAGCGCCAGGTCCAATACAATGGGCGCTGCCAGAATAGAGTCGCGGCAAAGGAAATTGATCTTGATCTGCATGGGGTAATTGAGCCAGCCGAAGATGTCGATATTGTCCCAGCTCTCCTTATTATCTCCATGTGGCGGATAATAATTAATGCGGATCTTGTGATACAATTCGCCATACAGATCGGGGTGCAGGTCGGGACGCAGAATATCTTCCAGTACGCCCAGTTTTGAAACTTCCTTCGTTTTAAAGTTCTCTTCATCATCGAGCACAAGGCCATCGCGGTTACCGAGGATGTTGGTGCTGAACCAGCCGTTCACACCCAGTGAGCGGGCCGCCAGGCCGGGCGCTACGATCGTTTTCATCAGCGTTTGCCCGGTTTTAAAATCCTTGCCGCCAATAGGCGTCTTTGTTTTACGGGCCAGTTGCACAATGGCGGGAATATCGGTCGTAAGGTTAGGGGCGCCATTGATAAAAGGAACGCCAATGCTCACTGCTGCATATGCATACACCATACTGGGGGCAATAGCTGCATCATTATTTTTTAACCCTGCTTCAAAAGAAGCGATGGTTTCATGTACGGCCGATTGCTCGAGGTACTTCTCGGTAGAACCGGTCCATACGATCACTACGCGGCTTACATTGTTTTCTTTTTTGAACGTTTCAATATCCCTGATCAGTTCCTGGGCCGCCTCCCATTTGGTAGCAGATTGCTTAATGAATGTACCATCCAGGTTCTTCACATAATCTCTGTCGAACACCGCCTTCATGGGCTTTATAGTTTCCAGCTCGGGCCTGATGGCATTCAGCAAATGCTGGTCAAGTACCCGCGCATGGCTGGCTGCCTGGTATACGTTATCTTCATAAATATCCCAACCACCAAAAACCACCTCGTCGAGTGATGCCAGGGGCACAAAATCCTTAATAAGCGGATAACGGTCGCCTTTTCCTTCGCCCAGCTCAATATGACCGGTTTGTGTAAGCGATCCAATTGGTTTAGACAATCCCTTCCTGCTGGCAATAACTCCTGCGATCATAGTAGAGGCTACAGCGCCCAGGCCAGGAAGCAGGATACCTAATTTTCCTTCTGCCGGCAACATTTGTTCTTTCATAAACCTTAATTTTTCTTATATAATTATAACCACTTGTTTAAACGGTACCATTGTAATGTTTCCCAAAGTCCCTGCTTCAGGTAATACTGCGGTGAATAACCCAAATGCGTTTTTGCGTTTTCAATACTGCATTGCCAGTTGACCGCTGTTAATTCAGCCAGCTTCTCCCTGTTCAACACCGGCGTTTTTCCGCGCGGGCTCGTTTTTTCCAGGGCAAAGGCAAGCCCTTTGACCAATGGGTATGGCAAGTGAAATCGTATTGTTTTTTTGTTCAGTATTTGTTTGGAAAGACCGGCGAGCTCATACTGGCCATAGCCCTCGCCATCAGAAATATTGAACGTCCTGTGCAACAGACCGGTGAACAACGAATTAATGGCCACCGCTGCGAAGTCTTTCACATACACGAAGCTTAACTGTTGTTGAACCCGGCCGATATATGGTTCTATACCGCGATGAATGGAACGCAGCATAATAAAAATATCCCGCTCACGTGGACCATACACCGCCGTGGGCCGTAGTACCACTAACGGAAGCGATGGCAGCGCTTTTAATTTTTGCTCGGCCAGCAGCTTGCTTCTGCCGTAAGCGGTTACCGGGGCCGGTGTGGTATCTTCCGTGATCAACGCATTGCGGTCATTCAGCGGCCCTACAGCAGCCAGGCTGCTTACAAATACAAATTTTCTCAAACGGGTGCCGAGGCCTTTTACGGCAGCGCTGGCCAGGGTAAAAGCATAATCGGCATTGACCCTGTCGTACAATTGCTGTGAACCTGCCCGTGTAGCGCCGGCGGCATGAACGATATAAGTAATACCGGCGTCGGCCAACTGTTTCGCCAGCAGTTCCTCATTGCTGTAATCCAGTTCGCAAAACCGGATATCATAATCTTCGAGGTGATCGATATCACTGCCTGGCCTCACCGCTGCATACACATCGAGCCTTTTGCGCAGCGCCGCTTCAATTAAATGGAAGCCTATAAAGCCGCTGGCGCCGGTTATCAATACCTTTTCTCTCATAACGGTTTTTCATAAATGCGGTACCGCTTGTATACCTTTCCGTTAATGCTTTCAATACCTTTATTCATCATTTCATTGTGCTCCAGTATCCAGGATGCTTCTGCCCGCTGCATTTTGCGTGCGCCTACCCGCCTGATAATAGCGGCATAAAAGCAGGCTTCAATACCCAGCTTTCTGTATTCTTTATTCACTCCCAGGGCCAGCACCCGGATGCTGTTGATCTTTTTCATATTGAACAACAGCTTGAAGATGCCGGTGGGCAATAATCTTCCCCGCCGCACTTTGATCAGGATCTGGTTAATGTCGGGAATGGCCAGGGCAAAACCTATCTGTTTGCCGTTGTGTTCAGCGATGAGGCAAAACTGTTCATCCAGCACCATCTTCAGGTCTTTTGCCAGGTAATTGAACTCCTTATCGGTCATAGGAACAAATCCCATGTTCTTATCCCAGGCGGCATTGTATACTTCGCGTACATTTTTGGCTTCATTCTCAAGGTCTTTCTTGCTTACGGGCCTGATAGTAATATTCTTCTGGCGAAGCCTGCTTAGCAATCGTTCTTCCAGCAACAACGGCCGGTCGCCAACTTCTTCCTTGCTAATATCCCAGGCCAGCAGGTCTACTTTTTTCTTAAGGCTCATGGCTTCCATCAAAGAAGTATAATAAGGTTTATTATACGTCATCATGGCAAGCGGTGGTTTATCGAACCCATCGATGAGCATACCGCAGGGATCGTTGGTGGTGGGGTTCACCGGGCCAATGATGGTAGTGGCGCCTTGTTCCAACAGCCATTGTTCTGCTGCGCTGAACAAACTATCAGCTACGTGCAGATCATTGATGCATTCGAAAAAACCAAAGAAACCATCGGTCGTATTATTAAAACGGTTGTGATTATTATTCAGGATGGCAGCGATCCTTCCACGAATGACATTGTCCTTATAATAAAGGAATAACTGCACCTTCGAATGTTCATGAAAAGGATGCTTGCCCGGGGTCAGCAGATCGCGCTGGGCAATAAAAAGTTCAGGTACATAATTGCTGTCTCCCTCATACAGGTCATGCGGGAAATCAATGAAAGCCTTTAATTGCTTCTTTGTATTGGCGGTTACTATACCGGTCATGCGCTTTCTTTTTTCAGTTTCAGTTCAATGCCCAGCATCAGGGCTGTTTCTTTCATTTTTTCCACCGCTTCTTCGATCTGACTGAAAGAATGCGTGGCCATCAGCGAAAGCCTTATCAGCGATGATTCTGAAGGAACTGCGGGCGATACCACGGGGTTTACAAAAACGCCTTTGTCCTGCAATGCCTTGGTAAACAAAAATGTTTTATGATTGTCGCCGATGCGTACGGGAATGATAGGACTTTCGGTGTCGCCGGTATGGAAGCCCTGTTCCTGCAACAACCCCATCATATAGTTGGTGTTATCCCACAGTTTGTGTATGCGTTGCGGCTCCTGTTCAATAATATCCAGGGCCGCTATTACACTGGCAGTGGAAGCGGGCGTCATGCTGGCGCTGAAGATCAGCGACCTGGCTTTGTGCTTCAGGTAATCGATTACTCCGCTGTCGCCGGCCACAAAGCCGCCCAGTGAAGCAAGCGATTTGCTGAAAGTGCCCATGATCAGGTCGGTTTCACTGGTGAGGTTGAAGTGCGAAGCAGTGCCGGCGCCGTTTGCACCAATGACACCCAGGGCATGTGCATCATCGACCATTACGGCAGCGCCATACTTTTCTGCAAGCGCTGTGATCTCAGGCAGGCGGGCGATATCGCCTTCCATACTGAAAATGCCGTCCGTAACAATGAGTTTGAATGCATTTGCAGGAAGCAACTGCAGGCGATGCTCAAGGTCCTGCATATCGTTATGGCGATACTTGATGACCCGGGAAAATGATAACCTGCTGCCATCTATAATAGAGGCATGGTCGTACTCATCGAGCAACAGCACATCGGCACGGCCCGACAGGGCAGAGAGCACGCCGAGGTTGGCCTGAAAACCTGTACTGAAAAGAACAGCATCTTCCTTGCCGGTATAAGCGGCCAGCCTCTGTTCCAGTTCAACATGCAGGTCAAGCGTTCCATTTAAAAACCTTGACCCTGCACAACCGCTGCCATATTTTTCAATAGCTGCACTGGCTGCTGCTGCAATCTTTGGATGATTTGTAAGACCGAGATAGGAGTTGGAACCAAACATTAACACTCGCTTCCCATTGAGTATTACTTCAGTTTCCTGTCCTGATTCAATTACGCGGAAATAAGGATATACATCTTGCGCTCTGATCAGGTCCGCGTCTTTAAACAATGAAATTTTTTGCTGTAGTATATGTCGCATTAAATAACTTTCCAATCTTTATAGAATCCAATCTTCGTATGCAAAGTTGAAAAGAGCGTCACACAACAACAATGTCAGAAAGTCTCCGGGATATGTCTAAAATTCCCAACCTGCATTATTTAAAAAATAAATTTTCCTTCGGTGAACAAAAGCCTGTTCACGCTTGTATTGCGTCAATATAACGATTGCAAGATCCATGCATAATGTTTGTGTATGCGCCTGCATGGGTATGTCTAAAAGGGATGTATAAAATTCTACTTAAACGCTTTTTCTATAGTCAGAAGGCGTAATTCCGGTATAGCGTTTAAAAAATTTGCTGAAGAAGAACTGGTCGCTGAAGTAAAGCAGATCTGCTACCTGTGCAATGGTCAATGAGGGATCGCGCAGTAAATTCTTGGCTTCCACGATCACGAGGTCATCAATATATTTGCCGGCTGTTTTACCGGTGAGCTTCTTTACTGTTTGCGTAAGGTATTTGGGGGTTACATACAATCTGTTGGCATAAAATAACAGGTTGCGTTCGGTTTTAACGTGTTTCGATAGTAAGGCAAGGAACCGCCATAAGATCTCCTCTTTGTGATCATGTACCGTCTTTTTCTGATTTGAATATTTGTGGTAAAGACCGGCCAGCTCAAACTGGAATACATTAAAGAAGTGACGGATAACCTCGGCGGCAAAGGGATGGTGTTCCTGGGAGAAATTTTTTTCGCGCAACAGGGTGATCACATTCAGGAACCGGGCAGTGTCTTCGGGCGTCAGCCTGATATGTGTACTGCGGCTATTGAACAGGTATTCGAACAGATCGATGTGCCTTTGTGAAAGGCCGGTATCGAGCATAAAGTCGGGCGTAAATGCCACACAGGCTGCTTTACAGTTAGCGTGTGTATCATCAAACTGGCGCACTACGTGCGGCGGAATGATCAGGATGCTGTTCTCATGCACTACCTGCTCTTCACCATTCAATTGGATTGTGAGCGAGCCATGCATGACCAGCGCAATCCAGTACGAATCGGACCTGAATGGGTAGTGAAGGATTTCTTTTTTACGTTCCGGTTTGCTAAACAATACCCGCAGGCCGTCCATGTGCCAGGAATGATCGTTAAATTCATTCATGTCCTTCATAGTCATGGTAGGCAGGTATACAGTAGTAGTCTTCATAGACTATTTTTTTATCATAGCAGTAATAGATCACCTGTTTCCGCTTCCAAATTTAATAGGGAAGAAGAGTCTGGTTTTAATTAACCAGGAAGTAACATGGGAGATTGATTGATTGTTCGACGAATTTGGTAAAAAAGTTTTTTTTCGGAAAGGAGGGTACATTGGTTTCCTTTCTTCGTTTCCGGAGTTTCTATGAGTTTGTCGCTGCCTATAATATAGGTCAACGAATCCCGGGGGATTGTGTTTTTCATAATATGATTTTTATAATTGCTAAAGTATAATTTGCTTCCGCGGAAGGGCAGGGGAAATCGGGGTAATTAAAGGAGGTTTTCACCTTTTTGGGGTGGGGGAAAAGGGGGGTAACTTACCTGTAAGGGAGGTTCAGTTCACTTAACCGAAGAAGTTTTATGCCCGGCGAATTGTTGATGATCAATGCGCCCAGGTTGAACCAGGACTTACATTCATTAAGCACCCCTGCATCAGCACTGCATATTAACCCGTTATTGTCGATTAAATATTTATCAGGATCATTTTCCAGCCTGATCTCCCAGGGAAAATGGTGTTTACCGGCTATTTCATAGCAGGTGGCTTTTAGTTTACCGCTGTTGCTTACAGGCGCATCAAATACCCAGATCACTTTATGCAATTGCAATTGTTGAAGCGTTGTTCCTATAATGAGCAACGCCTCTTCGGTATTTGCTACTGTTCTGTAATTACCATGAACCGAGGAAATATCGCGGTAACAACCATCCAGGCCTTCAAATACAAAACCACCAGATAATGCTGTTTCCACCAGGATCAGGATATTAAAGCCATCGAGGAAGATGGTTTGATTCTTCATTGCAGCAGGTTGCAGCTCTTTTACTTTTCGTTTCCTGATCTCCTCTTCAGAACAAGCCATTCCCTGTAACGCCTGGAGTTGGCGTTTAACCAGTTGATACCTGTTGCCTGCCAGTGCCAGGGATGCTTTGAGCGGATAGTTCCTGTTGAGCAGGTAATACATATCTTGCAGCGCCTGCAATATTTTGTGCTGTTCCTGTTGCTGACCGAACAATAAATTATCAGTTATAGTATTTTCTTTGGTGTTCCGTGGTTCATTCATTTTTGATAAACCTATTTTTTAATTCATTTTACCCCCAATTGCTTCAAATAGTCTTTAGCCGCAAGGAATTGGATCTTATGTCCGCTCTTGCGGGTTTGTAAGATCTTCTTTTCTACGAGTTCATTAAGGTCATTTCTTGCAGTTTGATTACTTACATTAAACCGGTTCTCCATTTGTTGAACACTAAATACGGATGTGCCATCCTGAATAATATCCTGGATGATGGCTATCTGTCGGTCATTGAAAGCTGTATTCCGCAGCATAGCGATCACCTGGTGTTTTTCTGATCTTTTTCTCTCTATGTATTTTTTCAGGTCGTCCAATGCCCGGTGTATGCAATGTAAATTATAGATCGCAAAATAAGTAAGGTCATTGCTGTCAAATTCAGTGTGTAAATAAGCTTTTGCATACTGCGATTTTGAAGACAATATGATCCGTGAAACAGACAGGTATTCAATCAGCCAGTAGTCCTTTTTAAGAAGGTGCCAGTAAAAGATCGTGCGTGCAGTTCTTCCGTTCCCGTCTACGAATGGGTGAATGTAGCCTATCAGGAAATGTAAAATGATGGCTTTATAGATTGGATGGATAAAAAAAGGAGTTTTATCCTTATCGTTGGCAAAATGGCAAAACCGCTCCATGAGTGTATCCAATTGCTCAAAGGAGGGAGGCGAATGTAAGATATCACCTGTTTGTGTATCCACCACTTTAATTTCGTTGTCCTGACGGAAAGCGCCTGATTCACTTTCATTAGACAATGTTTTCTCTGTAAGAATGCGGTGTAATTGCCGGAGGTTTGATAGGGTTAAATTTTCCTGGGCATGTTCAACGATCCATTTCATTGCCAGGTAATTATTCAGGATCATTTGTTCGGAATGATTTTGCGGCTTCCGGTTATTTTCCAACATTTCTTTTGCCACTTTCCTGGAAGTGGCCGCTCCTTCCAGTTGGCTGGAGGCAATTGCTTCCTCCATCAACGAACTGATTAAGTACCGGTCTCTTTCCTGTGATGGAATTATATTATCACGCTGTAATGGACCCACCAAATTCAGATCAAATTCGTGTAAATATTGCTGTATGATAGCAGGTACTCTTATTTCAAAAGATAACCCGTCAGTTCCAAATGGCTTTAATACGTTATGCGAAAGACGGTTTGCTTTTACTGCATACCACAACTTTTTGCTGTCATATTTCCAGTCCTGCGCAATGTATTTCCACTTATCCCAATAATAATACTCGTTCTGAATGAGATCATGAAAGGCTTGAAATTTGCCTTTTTCAACAAGATCATCCAGGATTTCTCTGTAATCAAATTTACCGGTATAAGGAGGTCTTTGCGGAACCTTCATAGAAACTCCTAATTTTTACGAAATTAGGAGTTTTTAGGAGTTTAATTGATAAAAGCTATCCATTTGAATGGGTGTAAATAATACATGGTTGGCGTATTTGTTTGATTATCAGTATTGTTTCCGGCTGTTTTCCTCATCGGCCCAGCCGGGGTATATTTGGGTTCGAAGCATTATTTAGGTATCTTTCTTGTCAAAAAATGAGATCAGGCCGCCGAAATGCTACGAATTTGGCATCCCGACTTACATTACTTCTGGGTATCTGCTTTTCACAATTTATTTCAAATGCACAATTGGATAATAGTGTCGCTGTAAAAAATGCAGTGGCGCCGCGGGCAAGGGTGATCATTGACAATGATTTTGGCGGTGATCCGGATGGATTGTTTCAATTGGTGCATCAGGTTTTATCTCCATCGGTTGAAGTAAAGGCAATTATTGGATCACATCTTTATAAAGGCGGTTTTTATAATTCACCTGGCACAGCCGCTTATGCTTGTGAACAGGCGAAGGAAGTATTAAAAACATTGGGATTAAAAGATGCGCCGCCCGTATACAATGGAGCTGAGACTGGATTGACCGATTTAAAAACCCCTGTTTCGTCAGAAGGGGCCAATGCAATAGTGCGTGAAGCAATGCGCGATGATACCAAAATGCCACTGTATGTAGTTTGTGGTGCTGGGCTTACCAATATTGCCAGCGCCTACTTAATGGAACCGAAGATTGCAGAAAAAATAAAACTGATCTGGATTGGTGGTCCGGAGTATGGTGGGTTGGCGATACCGCCGCCCCATTATCAAAACATAGAATATAATCTGGGTATAGATGTCAAAGCCGGACAGGTTATTTTCAATATATCGAACATTTCATTTTGGCAGGTGCCCCGCAATGCATACCGGCAGGCCCTGGTTTCCTATTATGAATTGTTGCATAGGGTGGGGGACAAAGGAGAAACCGGAAAATTACTGGTAGAAAGAATTGAAAGGATCCTGATACAATCGAACCGCACATTAGGAGAGGCTTATGTGCTGGGCGATAGCCCACTGGTACTATTAACCGCGTTACAGTCTGGTTGGGAAGCTGATCCTTCCTCCTGCAAATATGTAATTGTTCAGGCGCCGAAGATCAATGATGCCGGGCAGTACATGACTAACCATGAAGGACGCAATATCAGGGTTTATACCGATCTCGACATCCGGTTGATGCTGGAAGATTTCTATGCGAAGATGGCATTTCTGCATTTGGGTAAATGAGCGCAATCTTATATTTTTTTACTAGGTTTGGGTTAGTCTTAATAGTGAGTTTTATTATATGAAACGCTCTTTATTCAGGTAAATCTAAAATGAACATATTGAATGAATAAATATACCGTAACAATCCTACTTTGTTGGTGGCATCTGGGCGCATTTTCTCAAAGCGCCGCGGTTACTAAATATATAACCGAAATAACCAGTATCATAAAAAATAATAGTATTGTAGCCAGGCAAATTGACTGGGCCAAATACGAGAAGGACGTAACTGATCTTTCCATGAATATAACTACTATTGATAGTTGCAAACCGGTATTAAATTATATTGTAAAAACGTTAAGGACAAACGGCGATAAGCATAGTTTCTTTATTGATAAACCGGGAGTAGAAAAATTAAACACCGGTTCAGTTCAGCCAAAACCGGTCCATGCACAGCTTTTTGATGAACATACAGGATACATTAAAATCCCTGCATTCATGTCTTTTAACGAACAAATGAATAATGCTTACAGAGATACCATTCAGCAACTCATAAAAAAACTGGATTTGGAGAACGATATCACTGCGTGGATCGTAGACCTGAGAGGCAATACAGGAGGCAATATGTGGCCTATGCTGGCCGGTTTGAATGCCTTGATAAAGGATGGCGTAGCAGGTTATTGGGTATCTTCAAAAAAGAAAAAATTAAAATGGTACTCGTACGGGCGGGGCATGATGGGGACGGGAAAGTTCTACAAGATAAAAAAGCTGGCATCGCCCATAGCTGTGCTCATTGATTCTTTTACAGCAAGTAGCGGTGAAATGACAGCTATCTCGTTTCTCGGCTTACCGAATGTAAAAACTTTCGGCCAGCCTTCTGCGGGTTACACAACAGCTAATTTTACATTTACTCTTTCTAATGGAACAATCTTGCAATTGGCCACATCTTATGCTGCTGACAGAAAAAAGAAGGTGTATAAGGATAAAATTATTCCCAATGTATTAGTAAAAGACGATACAATCACTGCCGATGATACCCTGGAAATGGCAAAAAAATGGGCGAAAGCGGATCCAGATAAATAATCACTTATTCGGTATAGGCAATTGAATATTTGAGAAAATTGAATATAAGACAAGGATCATGTATTGAAGATAGAAATTTCCATAGGGTACGCAAAAAAATAAAGTAGCATCCGCCAGCTGGCAGATGCTATTGGGTATATTGGAATTTGGGATCGGAAATTGCTAACGCCAGATCGTAACGCCATCGGAAGCTTCAGCGGTTGTTTCGCCTTTTGCTATAATGGGGATCACCCGTTTGTCGGCCCCTTTATCTAAATTATATTTATTGAAGTCTGCAGGAATAATGGCCATATGCCAGTATCGTCCCCATTGGTTGGTTATCGTGTAATCGTACCCGATCAGCAGGTATTTTGAATCGGGCGAGAATATGGGCCACACTTCAATGGCATTGCTTTCGGTGATCTGTGTGAGGTTGCTGCCATCAGCATTCATCATCCATAAGTGGTTGCCGCCATTCAATGCTATTTTGCTTCCATCGGGACTAACATTGAATTGCCCCCAATCGGCGAAATTGAGCGTCTTTACCAGTGTAGCCTTTGTGAATTCCTTGTTGGTGCGGTACAAACTGTTTCCCTGGTTGAACAGCAGCGTATTGTCGGGCATCCATACCACCCGGCCTTTCAATGGCTGTCCCTGGAACGACATAAGATTGAAAAGGATATTTCCCTGTAAATCCAGTACCATAATGCCATCATCGTCTGTAGGCATTGCCAGGATCAGTTTTTTATCGTAAGACAATCTTGGACTGGTGTGATTGGCATAACCGGTATTTTTTTTGAATTTCGATACAACGGTATTATCCTTAATATTTATGATCGTGTAGATCTCCGCATCATAATCGTCCGGATCGTCTCTTGATTCTAACACCAGGGTATTATCCTGGCTTACATCCCAGCCATTGCGACGGGTATCATACTGCATAAACTGTCCTTTTACCCCTGTTTTCAGATCTATTTTCAGCTCGCCTTCCGTAGCCCAGCTGTAATAAAGAATGCCTGAACCCAGTTGCGTGCCGCCGGTACCTGCGCCGCCTGGGGTTGTTCCGTTATTATCAGCTGTTTTCTCATTTTTGGTACAGCCTGAAAATATCAATACCAGGGCCAGCCAGCATAAATGCCTTTTCATGTTATTAAATGATTAATGGTTGAAATAGAGAATTGCTTCTACAAAAATCCGCCGGGCGGCATCGCAAGACAATACTCCCAAAGGAGTAATTTTAATGGTTGAGGTTGTAAGATGCCTGCCATCATTCGTTTTCTCCCTATTTTTAGAATGTGATTCAAATATTTGTCTATTGAACAAATTATCAACAAACAGGATCAGGGTAATTGGGTATTGTCTGTTGCTGCTGTGCATGAGCGTACGGGCAGCGGCACAACATGTGGTAGATGACCGCAAATTTCCCGACAGCCTGCAACGGGTATTCGAACAATCAAATACGCTGAAAGATAAACTGGAGGCGCTTTTTGGGCTTTCTGATTATTACAGTACCCGGGATACTGGCAGAGCCCTTGGCTATGCGCGGAAAAGCATCAGCCTGAGCAAACAGGATGCCTACCTGTTTGCCATTGCACATTTCTATTTAGCCGGCGTGTACTTCGAGTTTGATGCCAACCGCAGTCAGCAGGAGTATTTGTATGCAGAAAAATTATTACGCCCGTTCCCGCAAAAAGAAGCGCTGATCTACCGGGCAAGGGCCTGGAATAATTATGGGGCCATTGAACAACGGCATGATAATGCGCGTGCGTACCTCGATATTCTGATCAATAAAGCATTGCCATTGGCACAACAGGCCGGCGATAGTACCAGAATGGCTTTGAATTATCATAATATAGGGTTGGTGCTGTTGAATATGGGCGAGAATCAACGGGCCCTTCAATATTTCTCCCGCGCTATTGTCATTATGGAAGCAGGCAACAGCGTATATGCTGACGTGGCCGATGCGTACGTATTGAGTGCCCGGGCAACCATACTGGATGGCAGGCCCGAACAGGCGCTTCCTTTTTTGAAAAAAGCAAAAAAGATCCTGGAGCCGAATCCTGATTCTTATTTCTGGCCGTTGTATTATTCGGTGGAGGGCTCTTATTACCGGTACACCAACGCCTATACGCAGGCGCATCAAAGCCTTGAACGGGGACTGGCGCTGGCCGGGCAAATGAACGATGTATTCGAGAAACGCACTTTGTTGTATGAGCAGTTCAGTGTATACAAGGCAGAAAAGAATTATGCGGCAGCTAAAAATGTCTTGCTGCAGGGATTAAGTCTGGAAGAAAGCTTTCCGCTTTCCCGGGATAGAAGGCAAATGCTGCTCGATATGGCAGAAACTGAAAAACAAACCGGGAATGCTGAAAGCGCTTATTGCTGGTTGATGCAGTATGCCGAATTATCAGACTCCATCTATGAAAAGCAAACAAAAACCGAAATGGCTGCGCTGGAAGCCCGTTTCAGAACGGCTGAGAAAGAAAAACAGATAGGGGATCTGGAACATGAAAAAAAGATCAGTGCCCGGGACCGGAAATACCAGCTGCTATTGTTGCTGGCCGTGATTGCCGTGTTGAGCCTTGTTGCCATTCTCGCCATTATGCAATTGCAGCACCGTAAGAAACTGGCCGCAAAGCGGGAAGGAGAGCACCGGAATGAACTGGAAAAAATAGAAAAAGAAAAGCAATTATCGAATTATTCGGCGCTCATGGAAGGGCAGGAGCAGGAGCGCAGGCGCCTGGCGCGCGACCTGCACGATGGATTGGGGTGCAGCCTGGCTGCCATCAAGCTGGGGCTGTCGCGCATTCCGGCCGAAAGCGCAGCGCAGGAATTATCTCTGCAACAGGTAACCGGCCAATTGGATGCTGCTGTTAGTGAATTGCGCTGGATCTCGCGCAATATGATGCCCGAATCGCTGCTCACGCTGGGGTTGTCCGATGCGCTTAAAGATCTGTGCAGCTCTGTAATGAGCCCACAGCTGCGTTTGGTATACAATGCGTATAATATCGATCCGGCATTGCCGCTTTCCACGCAAACCATGATCTATAGAATGATCCAGGAGATCATCAGCAATGCGGTGAAGCATGCCAACGCCTCCGTTCTTCTTTTGCAATGCAGTCAGGAAGAAGATAGCTTTTTCATTACCGTGGAGGACAATGGCAAAGGCTTTGATGCCAGCCGGCATCATTCGCAGGGGATCGGACTGAAAAATATCCGTAACCGGGTAGACTATTTCAACGGCAATCTGACTATTGAATCATCACCCGAAGGAACCATTATAAATATCGAGCTACATGTTGCCCAACAATCATAAGATCAGTATTGCCATTGTAGATGATCATCCCATTGTGATCCAGGGATTCAGGTCGTTGCTGGAGAATAACCCGTTGTATGAAATTGCCGGGTGTTTTACTACCGGCCAGGGGTTTATGACCTTTCTGCAACAGCAGCGGGTAGATATAGTATTGCTTGATATCACCCTGCCCGATGGCAATGGCGTTCATTTTTGCAGAGAAATAGATGAGTTGTATCCGGAGATCATCATTGTTGCGCTTAGCAACCTGAATGAACGAAGCATTATTTCACAAATGTTCAGCAATGGGGCCAAAGGCTATTTGCTTAAAAATTTGTCGGCCAAAGAATTGTTGGATGCATTGAACACCGTGCTCGAAGGCAAAACAGTAATGAGCCTGGAAGTGAAGGAGATCTTGCAGCAACCTGACCTTAACACTTTACAGCCGGTGCCGGAGCTTACCAAGAGAGAAAAACAAATTTTGCAGTTGCTGGCCGAAGGACAAAAGTCGGCCGCTATTGCGGAAGCATTGTTTATTAGTCCGCTCACCGTTAAAACACACCGTGCCACGCTGCTGCACAAATTTCAGGTGAACAATATTGTTACCCTCATTAACCGGGCCAGGGAAACGGGGTTGATATAATCAAGAGATCAGGATCATTCGCCGATATGAGCGTGATCAGCTTGCACCGCTTGTATCAATTGTACTTTTGACCAGAAACACAGGAAACTTTAAAAAGTTTCATAGTGCGCAAACAAATTACAATTGTATCACGTTATTGAAGAGAATTAATCCCCTGGTTATATGAAGAAAATAATCATCGCCACTGATTATTCGGCCGAAGCTGAAAATGCAGCTGATTTTGCTGCAGCAGTGGCAAAAGAACAAGGCCACGAACTGATCCTTTTTAATTACAGCGAAATTTCCATTCATGTTTTAAATGCCCGGGTAAGCGGCAGCGCCATTGACGAAATGCTGGAAATATACCACGACAATGTAAACAAAGCAGCCCAGGCGCTCAGCAAAAAGTATAACGTAAAAGTGACCCCTTTTTTGGCCTCAGGTAATTTTTACGAAAGCCTGGTCGCCTGCATCAATCAATTTGAAGCTGCTGCGGTGGTCATGGGTATGGCTAACAGATCTGTTGAACAGGATCTGTTGGGCAACACTACCACAGCTACTATTCACAAGCTGCAATTTCCCATACTCGCTATTCCCATTACAACAAAATACCAGGGCATTCACAAAATATTGTTTGCCTGTGATATGGAAAAAGGGGTAGAGGACAAGGTGCTGGAAAACATACATGAAATAGCAACGGCATTCGGCGCAACGGTGGAAGTGCTGTATGTAAATGATAAAATTGAAGAATTGCTGCAGATAGAAGAAGCAGAACATGTTGCTATTGACAAATCCCTGTCCGGCATTAATTATTATTATAAGAACATCTTAAGCCGCAAGGTCATAAACGCAATACAGGATGAAATAAACGAAGCCGGTGCCGACCTGCTCATTATGGCGCCGTATAAATATGGTTTCTGGGATTCAATAGTGCACCGGAGCAAAACCAGGATGATGGCTTCGGGCAACAACGTGCCGCTGCTGTCATTACCTTCCTGATAAATTTTTGTCGTTGTTTTTTTAGGTAATAGAAAGAAGGCCCTAACGTAGTAGTCGGGGCCTTTGTAGTTTCCATTAACCCAGTTTAACCGACGTCATGGTCAACGAACCACCAACTGCCTTGTCATTAAAAAAGCTTATGTTGTCATTAGCGTCTTTAACGCCTAATGTATATATCAATGGCAAATAGTGCTCCGGTGTAGGAATGGCCAACAGGGCCTCTTTTCCTAATTCGCTGTAATTGATAAGGGGTTTGTGGTTGCCATCCTGGATCAGCGATTTGAATTTGTTGTTGATATTTATTGCCCAGTCAAAACCATATTCGGGATCATTCAATTTATCCCAGGCCACCATTCTCAGGTTGTGTACCATATTGCCACTGCCAATGATCAATACGCCTTTTTTTCGCAGGGAATACAGTTCCTTGGCGAGGTCATAATGGTATTGTGCTCCTTTGGTATAATCGATGCTCAACTGCAGAACGGGAATTTTGGCATCGGGGTACATATGCCGCACGATGGTCCAGGTACCGTGGTCTAAACCCCAGTCATGGTCCAGTTCAACATGGGCCGAGTGAAGCAGTTCGGCTGTTTCCTTTGCCAATGCCGGATTGCCCGGCGCGGGGTATTGCACTTCGAACAATTCTTTGGGAAAACCACCAAAGTCATGGATGGTTTGGGGGAAATCCATGGCGGTGATCTTTGTGCCTTTGGTAAACCAGTGCGCCGATACCACTAACACGGCTGCGGGGGTAGGGATCTCTTTTGCAAGCTGCGTCCACCGGCGGCTGAATTCCGTATCTTCAATTCCATTCATCGGCGAACCATGGCCAACAAACAATACAGGCATTAACTGCCCCTGTTCGGGTAAACCATCGGTAAAACTCCTGAATGCTGATAATGTAGTCATACCTATTGCTCCTTTTATAATTGATTGTATGAAATTTTTTCTTTCCATTCGGGTTGCTTTCTAATTATGTAAGATCTTCCAACCGGCCAGCCAGTTGTAATTGTGCTTCATGGTTAGCTGGATCAATAACAACATCATATGCTCCAATGTTCTGCTCGCCGGTAATTCACCTGCTACTATTGCGTTAAAACCGGCTGTCTTTACCAGTTCTGTTACGGTGTCCACAGCTTCTGCATCATTGCCTGCAATAAATGAATCAACCTGTTTTCCATCAATGACCGGATTTGCGAAATCGGCTGCAAAAATGGTATTGAAAGCTTTTACCACTTTTGAATTGGGTAACAGTTTCTGCAATTCTTCCGCAGCGCTGGTATCGGTTGGGGTAACCATTTTCTTATACGTTTCATTCAATGGGTTCGCAATACTGATCACGATCTTTTGGTTGGCAACATCCCTGATCTGCGCGGCAATTTCTTTTTCCGCCCCATAAGGAACGGCCAGTATAATGATGTCGGCTTCCCAGGAGGCGTTCACCTTGCATTCAATGGACTCTACATCCGCTGAAGTATGGCTGTTTTTTATATCGTGCGCCAGCTGTTGGCTCTTGTCCTGATTATGGGAAAAAAGCAGTAACCGGTTCTTTCCTTTTGAAAGCGATCTGGCGATGGCGGCACCCATATTGCCAGTTGCGCCTATTATTGCTATAGTTTGTTTTGCACTCATAGTGGCGATCTTTTTGATGACACAAAACTACTATTACGACAGGCCTCGCTCCAATGCTTCCGGACAAGAAATACCATTGCTTTTGGTCAGGTAAAAGCATTGATTTTTGTCAACGTTTTTCGGCGGGTTATTTTTTATTGCTGATCCGGGTGCGCACCCGGCTTAATGTTTCGGGCGACAGGCCCATAAAAGAAGCGATCATATGTTGGGGCACCCGTTGAAAGATGGTGGGATACATTTCTGAAAAGGCGATGTACCGTTCTTCGATCGGCAGGCTGATCATGTTGGTCATTCGTCTTTGAAGCATGATGTAGGCATCGGTCAGCAACAGGCGGATATACGTTTCGTATTTCGGCAATTTTTGCAACAGTTCTTCATGGGCGCTCTTGCTGAGCAATACCAGCTCGCAATCTTCGAGGGCATCGATGTTCAGGGTGGCTGGCGCCGCATTCATAAAACTGTAGAGATCGCCGATCGTATAGCCTTCGAAGGCAAAAGCAGTGATGTATTCATTGCCTTTTTCATCGAGCACATAAGCTCTGAGCGCCCCTTTTTCAACAAAGCAAATGCTTTTGCCGGTGTCGCCTTCCTGCAGCAGGTATTGCTTTTTACGCAGCTTTTTGGGCGTAAGCAATTGTTTTATGAGCATTTCTTCCTCAGAAGTAAGGGCCACTCTTTCATTGAATTTGCGGAAGAACAGATCGTACATGACTGTAAATAAATAAGATAACAGCAAAGTAACTATAAAAAGCCGGACCAGATGAATTTATGGCGCTCAAAATGTGAACGGGGAGCTCACTAGCTTAATTTTTTCAGATCGCCACAGCTAATTTCCACCTTATCATTAACAGCAGGTCTTTCTTCGGCAACGGGCAGGCTTACCAGCCGGTTTTCAATTAAAACAACCGCATGGCCGTTTTTATCAATGGAGATTATGTTCCCCGTTATTTTTGAGGCCTCCCCGCCGTTCTGGAAAAAAAGGGCAGGCGTTGTTTGTTGCCGGAACCGGCCCTGCTCAAGATGGATAACAATATCAGAAAGTTTGATGATCTCCCGGGGGTTATGGCTTACCAGAATGGTGGTTAATGCATAGCGTTGGTGTATTTCTTTTAATGTGTCCTGCAGTTGTTCCCGCATCAGGTTATCAATGGCCGACAAAGGTTCGTCTAATAACAGGATCGGGGGCTTTTTTGCAATGGCCCTGGCCAGCGCCACCCGTTGCTGTTGCCCGCCGGAGAGTGTCTGTATTTTTCTGGTGGCGAGATTGGTTAACCCGGTAACTTCCAGTAATTCATCTACAATATTCCGGGGCTCGTTTTTGTCAAGTGCAAACAAAATGTTCTCCCGCACATTCATATTGGGAAACAAGGCATAATCCTGGAATACAAAGCCGATCTTTCTTTGCTGCGGTGCAAGGTCCCGCTCACGGGAAGCATCATACCAAACGGCATTGTTTACATTTATAAAACCGTTGTCGGGCTTCATAAAGCCGGCCAGCATACGCAAGATAGAAGTTTTGCCGGCGCCCGAAGCCCCATACAGGCTGACGAATTTTCCTTTTTCAACCTGGGCGTTTACCTGTAATTGCATTTCGCCTTCGGCGGTATGTAACGTTTTTTGCAAAGAGAAACTGATCATAACGCATTGCTGGGTTTTCCCGGTTAATAAAATTTAGCCTGCTGCATTTTGCGGTTAAATGTATAAAGTATCAATAAAATGACAAATGACAAGGCCAGCAAGATCCCTGCATACACATTTGCATTGTAATAATGATATGCATCAACTTCATCATAAATAGCAATGGAGGCCGTACGGGTTTTGCCGGGCATATTACCACCGATCATCAACACCACGCCAAACTCGCCAACGGTATGTGCAAACGTCAATACGATGGCTGTGAGTAAGGAAGGTTTGATATTTGGCAGTAATACTTTCATCAGCGTTTGCCATTTGGTTTTTCCCAAAGAATACGACGCTTCCTTTAAACTTGGCGATAAGGAAGAAAGGCCCGAGTGAATGGGATGTACCATAAAGGGAAGACTGTAAATGACCGATGCTATCAGTAAACCGGAGAATGAGAATACCAGCCGTATGTTAAACCATTCTTCCAACCACTTGCCAAAAGCATTGCCCGGACTGAATGCAAGCAATAAATAAAACCCGATGACGGTAGGTGGCAAAACCAGTGGCATACTAACGATGGCCTGAACAATTACTTTGAAAATGTTTTTATCGCCGGTTAGCCAGTTCGCCAGCGGAACTGCTATTATGAATAAAATGAGCGTAGTGCTCAGGGCCAGCTTTAATGTAAGCCACAAGGGTGCTAACTCTATCATTTTACAATATACCCAAATTTGTTATAAATGGCTTTTGCCTTTGTAGAATAGAGGAAGTTATAAAATTTTCTGGCTGCTGCCTCATTGCTTTGCTTTGCATGTTTTAACAACACTGCCGATTGTTCAATAGGGGGGTAGTCACTGGCATTTAATTCCACCCATTTGCCTTTGCCTTTCATTTCAGTTGATATAACGACCGATTTTGCGGTAAAGCCAATGTCGGCGTTTTGGGTGGCAATGAACTGACTTGTTTGCGAAATGCTTTCACCGGTTACCAGTTTGGCGGATACTTTATCATACAGTGCGTATTTCTTTAAAATAAACTCCGCAGCACTGCCATAAGGCGCCGTTTGGGGATTGGCAATGGCTATGCTTTTTATAGTTGATCCCAATAAAAGTTTCAGGTCCTTTGCCGGTTGAATGGCTGGCTTTACACTCCATAAAACCAGCAGGCCCTGTGCATATACTTTAGGCGGCTCGAGCGTTAAATGATTATCGGCCAGTTTTTGAGGATATTCTTTATCGGCGGATATAAAAATATCGAAGGGGGCCCCATGTTGTATCTGTTGCGTGAGTTTGCCAGATGCGCCCACTACCACATCGATTGTCGTTTTGTCGGTTTTGTTAAATTCCGCCTTCAGCTCCTGCATGGTGTACTGCATATTGGCAGCAACGGCAACCGTTAATTTTGTTTGGGCAGCTAATTGCAGCGTAACGACCGCCAGTAAAATGGAGAAATATAATTTTTTCATCAACTACTCCCAATTTACTGACGAAGTTAGCTATTTGGCGCTAAACAATTGTGCCCTTTATTAAACCGTAGTAATAATGCTTCTAAGCGCTTTATATTTTACCCGGAACCTGAAAAAACGGATCGATGATCGGATAAATTTTTTCATGGAATCGCTTTTAATGAGTGGTTGTATTACTGGTGTTTGTATTGCATTTGAGTGTAGACAGATCGAGCCGTAACTGATCTATCATTTGAACATAAGAAAACATCCAGAGCAGTAAAAAAAAGGATATCCGCAAATGCCTGTGGCAATTGCAGGTAACAACTGGTGTCATATTTAAGGCGATTTAGGGTTAAATATTCCACAGGTATTGAGCTGGATCTTTTTGCAGAGGCTATTGGATGATATATGTAATAGTAATATTAAGTTTTGTTATTTTCTATTATGGCCGGCAAACTGTTTATTAAATAGGTAGTACTCCTTAATGTTGTATGAAAATCTGTTTACTGAATTATTTTGTTATGGCCATCTTCTTTTTTACATAATTGTTCATAATAAACTGTATTTCTTCAATCCGGAATGGTTTGGATATAAAATGGTTCATTCCTGCTTTCAGGCAGAGTTCTTTGTCTTCTTTCATGGCATCAGCTGTTAGTGCAATAATGGGAACGTCGCTAAAGGGTTGGGGTAAACGGCGAATTTTCTGGGTGGCTAAATAGCCGTCGATCTCAGGCATGTTCACATCCATAAACACCAACGCAGGATCGTGTTGTATCACCAGGTCAATTGCTTCCCTGCCATTCGCGGCTTCTATTACCTCAACGCCCATTTTTGACAGTACTTCTGAAATAAGCGCCATGTTCAACGGGTTATCTTCTGCCACCAGTATTTTTATTCCCTGAAATAATTTTTCCTGCGTGGTTACCGGCTCTGGTTGTACTGCCTGCGAATAAGGGTTTTCAAAAAGGGACGATAGCAGGTTATTGAGTTCGCCTAATTTTACCGGTTTGGAAAGGAGTTTATCTATACCAATATCTTCAGCTTCCTGTTGGAAAATTGTTCTTTCAAGCGATGAAAGCATAAGTATGAATGGTGTTTCATCTCTCTTTATTATTTTCCTGATCTCCTGTACCAGTGTAATGCCATCCATTTCCGGCATATGATTATCGGTTATGATAAGATCAAATTGTTTGTTGGCTGAAACGGATCTTTCAATGAGCTCTAATGCTTCGGGGCCGTTATAACAGATCTGGCAGGGAATATGCAAATGCCTGAAGATATTCTCCATTAATTTACAATTGGTCAGGTTATCGTCAATCACCAATATGTTCCCTAACACACCCTTCGGGGTAAATGAAATAGCAGGCTGCTCGTTAACGATCTCCATGGCAAGGCGCAGCGTAAATGTGCTGCCATTACCAAATTCACTTTCTACCTGAAGATTGCCATCCATTAGTTCTGCCAGCCTTTTGGAAATGGTAAGGCCCAGTCCCGAGCCACCGAATTTCCTGGTAGTTGATGAATCGGCCTGCGTAAAACTTTCAAAGATCGAATTGATCTTTTCAGCAGCGATACCAATACCTGTATCTTTAACAGCAATAGCCAGATCTATGAATTTCTTGTCATTTTTTTCGTAGAGGGCCGATTCCTGCCGAACGGTAATAAATACTTCTCCTTTAAGGGTAAATTTGATTGCATTGCCAATGAGATTTACCAGTATCTGTCTTATTCTCACTGCGTCGCCCAAAAATTGAGTGGGGATCTGCGGGTCTATGTTGCAAATAAGCTCAATGTCTTTTTCCTGGGCTTTTATGGATAAAATATCGACGGTTTCTTCAATTACTTCATCAAGCCTGAAACAGGCATTGTCAATGATCAGCTTTCCTGCCTCTATTTTGGAGAAATCGAGGATGTCATTAATGATATTGAGCAGGTTATAAGCTGATTTTTGAACGTTCTGCAGGTATTGCCGCTGTGTTTTTTGAAGGTTGGTGGTTAGCACAAGGTCGGTAAAGCCAATAATACCATTCATGGGTGTACGCAATTCATGGCTCATGTTGGCCATAAATTCACTTTTGGCAATGCTGGCAGCCTCTGCATTGTTTTTCTGTTGTTCCATATGTATTCGATCGATCGCCGAGCCCAATGTGCCGGAGAATGATTCCAGGATAGAAAATTCCGCCCGCGTCCACTCGCGTGCTATTTTGCAATCCTTAATACTGATGAAACCCCATAACCTGCCTGCTGCAAATACCGGAATAAGCGTGAACGATTTAACCTCCTTATTTTGGAGCCATTCTTTTACCGGCGATGCTGACAAATGCGTAACATTACCATGAAAAATTTCATTTCGCTGTAACGTTTCCTTTATGACGGGAGTAAAACAAACGAACACCTGTTGAAATTCGGGCGCATGATATTCAACTTCATTCGTAGTGCTATTCCAACAGGCTAACTGGCTGCTGTAGGTTTTATCATCGATGGTGTCGGTATAATTGCGATAGGTTGATATCATGTCGACACCCATTTGTACGCCCAGCAATTTTATGGCATTGCCAATGGCCGTTTCAATATCATTATTACTGATGAGTTCGTGAACTGCAGAACCAACCGCCTGCAACAGGCGGTCCTTTTTGTTTAAATAACCCGTCATTTCCATCAATTCCATTTCACCGGTCTTTAAATTATCGCGCATGGAAATGAGTGCTTTGCCCAATGTATCTTCATCGCTCAGTGGGGTAAACGGGATATTAAAATTCCTTTTTCCAACCTCGTAGGCGAAATTGGCCGTTCCCCGCAGATTTTCAGAAAGATTATTCACCGATTGCACCATGTCACCGATCTCATCCCTGTGTACCGGATAATCTATACGGCGGATAATGCCTTTGCCCAGGTCGTTTATGATGGATCTTATTTTGTTGACCGGACTAATGATCTTATTAGCCAGGTATAAGGATAGAAAAAAACCGGCTAAAACGATGGTTACAGCCAGTAAAATGATAAGTATCCTAAGTTCCGCAGTAGAACGGGTGAGTTTGCTGTTTTCCCGCTCCCTGATACTTTGGATGTAAGAGCTGATATTGTGTAAGGAATTTATTAATGCATCGGTACGTGGGAGTACTGCTTCTTCCAGCTTCGTTTCAGCCACCAGCTTGGTAACCGCATCATCATAGTCGTCAAACATCTTTAAGGAGGCCATTATGGCTTTTTCCATAACAAGCACCTCATCAAAGCCCGAATAAACCTTATTTAAGCTGTCGGCCCAATTTGTATTTGGCCAGAATTGCGCATAACTATTGATACGTGACCTTAATTTCAGGTAATCAAAGCTCTGCAGTTTTTTCAATGAATTTTTGTCCTTCTGCTTGTATCTTAAAAACACCCAGTTGGTAGTATACATTTTTGATTCAACCATCATCTTTTCAAAATTATCCAATGTTTGAAGTGAAGGGTCGATCACCTGGGATAGATAGGCGGATGACTTTTTGTTGTTGTGCAGCGTAATGAAAGTTATAATACCGTTGATCACAAACAATGATACCAGCACGGTAAAGCTCCAGTAAATCCTCTTCTTTATGGTAATGTTTATTTTCATGGTTTAAGGGGCATACATTATCAGAAAGTAAAGTTTAAACCGCCCATTATCCTTATCGGGTCTTCATACTGGCCATGAAAAAGTTCGGTGTTCTTTTTTGTGAGGTCCATATTGAAGCCTACACTTTTGTAATGCTGGTTAAGCGCATTGGTGATATTGGTAAAAACAGCCAGTTTTTTAAATACATTATATCTTAACGATACGTTCATTAACGCATATCCTGCAATCGTTTGGCGTTTGCGAACAGCCGCCATGTCATTGGTGATGCCTGTAAGGTTTTGCCTGCCCATCAGGATCAGCCGGGGCGAACAGGTGAATTTTCCAGCTATCATATCGGTACCCGCATGAAGCATAAAAGGAGAAATAAATTCAAGCTTCACCTTAGGCAGGTTCGGATCTTTGCGCGAATAATCATCAAATCCGTTTGTGTGACTTACCGACAGGTAAGAATTAAGGCAGAGACCGCCAATGGAATGCTTGTAATTTAACTGAACGCTTCCGCCGTAATTAACCTGCCTGGTTTGATTCACAAATACTTCAACATACCCAACTGGTATACCATTAAACATGTTATGGTACAGATGGGTCGCTTTATTATCATCGGCAAATTCATGTAGCCCTGAAAGAACGGTATAATAGGCATCAATTGTTACATTGAAATTATTGGTGAAATAGTGGCTAACGCTTACCTCAGCATTTTTAGAGATAATGGGTTTGAGATAAGGATTGGGCAAATGCATAAAATTGGAACGGAAAGTTCTTCCGGAATCACCTGTTTCAAAGGCGCCATAATAAGCATAACAATCAAACGTGGTAGGAGCAAGGAAGGCGGTGCCATACAGTGCTTTAATTGTTGTTTTACTGGTTGGCCTGTAAACCACCCCGGCCCTTGGGTTTAAGGTGCTCCCATACCTTGAATTAACATCATGCCGGGCGCCAAAAGTAAAATTCAGGGTTGGAACCGGCGCATATTGCACCTGTAAATAAGTACCGGTGTTTCGATACCTCAGTGTATAGAATTTAGCATCGAGGCCATTGGGCGTATAATAGGTCTTTGTGCCGATATAGGTTCCATGCAGATCTCCGCTCACATCAACGGGCGTGGCCAGATCGGCACTGGTGGGAATGGAATAATAACTCTCGTAGGTAACACCACCCGTTAGGTTGAATTTCTCCGATGCTTTCCAGTCAACCTGTTCTTCCCCCTTCACCAGCGAGCCAAAAGAATATTTGTAAGCCGGTTCCATTCCCGAAAAAAGGTTTCTGTAATTCGATTTCGGGTTCATGATATATTCACTGGCCAGCAGCGTGGAAGTAGAGGTGATCTTTCCAAATGATTTTTTATAGGAAGCGCTTGCCATATTGATACCCTGACCCATGAAAACATCTTTGTTATAAACGGCATTGCTGGGATTCTCTTCGTAAAATGTGGGTGTTTGTGCATAGTTCTTGAAAACCGAGAGCGAAAACTCATCAATATGCAACGATGCGTATACATTGTATGCTTTCAATGGCATTTCTATCCTGCTGTTTACGGGCGTTTTGGGGGTCATTGGCCCGAAAATGGTATTGAAAGTGCCTGTTCTGTATCCTTCGGTATTGAGTAAGGAATCTTTGTACAATTTGGTATAGTCGGCTCCCTGGTTATGACTATATTGACCGGAAACAGTGAGACTGGCATGATCGCTTAATTTTTTGGCAATGAATAGCGTATTGTTTGTATAACCATAACTGCCGGCCATCGATGTAGCATCGATCTTTAACTCTTTTTTGGAAGAAGACTTTTTTGTAATGAGATTGATCACGCCCGATACCGCGTCTGCACCATAAAGCGCCGAAGCAGGGCCCAGTACTATTTCGATCTGTTCTGCCAGGTTAACGGGATAATTTTCAAGGATAGGCATGGTTTCATTTGTAGGAGACGAGATACGCATGCCATCGAGCATTATAATAAATTTTTCCTGGCCCGGCGTGCCCCGCATCACAAAATTATTATGGAGGTGGGAGCGCACTTTGTCATCTACCTTCATATCAGGCAGATCATACAGCACATCTAACAACGATTGGTATCCCCGCGATTTGATCTGCTCCCGGGTGATCACAATGGCAGTAGCCGGCGCCATTTCCAGGTCCTGCGACGTTTTGCTTGCTGTGGTGATCTGTACGTTCAGGAGGTCTTTCAGACTTAAACGTGCCAGTTTTGCAGAGTCTGTCTGACTGTAAGTTATAGTACCTGTCACAGTAGACATTGCCAGCAGGCAAAGCGTTCTTTTAATAAAAATGGTTCTCATAAGAGATGCAGATTTCGGGGCCATGGTTATTTTTATTTTATAATTATCGCCAGATCAAGTAATTCAGATGCAATGTGCAAACTTCGTTGGTCAGCATTATTCTTGTTGATCTCTATTTTCAAACGGTTATTGAGCGTAATGAAATTTATGCACGACCCCTTGTTTGCAAGGCCATTATATTCTGTGATAATTAATACCGGGGAATTTGCTGTAAGCGCAGCGAGCTTTTTTAAACTGCCACTGTTCTCTTCACTGATGAAAATAATGTGGTAGTTTGTATAGCTGTCTGAACCAGATACTTTAGTTACAACGATTTTCTGGTTGTCGACAGTTTTGTTGTTCATAAAGCTTTTCAGATCATCATATAACGGCGAATCTCCTACAATACCGATGTTGAAATCGCCCGACTTTTTATTAGCGGGCCAGTCAATGTATTTTGTGAAGCGGTAAATAAGGTTGGCCTGTATCGTATAATCCGTTTCATGTTGCGCCTGCACTTTAAAGAGTGACAGCAAAAACATGCAGGTCAAACAAAGCAGCTTCAATATTTTAATACTTATTTTCATAGTTAGCCGGATCTCAATTGAGTTTCAGGCCTGGGTTTACTATAATAAGAACGGAAATTGTTAATTCTATTGCAGCTAAATGAATGGGAAGGGGGTATTAAATCTGGAAATAAGAGTATTTTGCCAGATTATTTACCGGTAATATGTATCATTTGATTTAAGTCAAAGTATGCTAAAAGGGCTTAGTGGCCTATAAAGAAAGGGACAGCGGGGAGCCCGTTAGCGCCTGCACGGAATAGTTGCCCAGCCGCTTAAAAGTATTTCTCCACCATCAATCCATAGCTTAAGAATAAATTCTCAGTGGAGGTAATATTCTGCCGGTTATAATTAAACGAAGTAGTGAGGTGTAGCCATTTATACAGATTGACCGAAAAATTGTTATTTAATTTCAGGATGTAATCACTGCCATCAGAAAGCGAGGGCTGATAAAAGTTGGTGCCCTCGAAGCGGAAGATCCCTTTAATAATAAACCGGTATTTCAACCGTGCCGAATTTCGAACGATCTGGTAACTGGTTTGCCCGCGTTGGTCGGGTATACTCAGATCCACCGTTTCGAATAAAAGTCCATCGCTTAATTCCAGGTTTGCGTTGGCATTTTTTACAAAAGAATATCCAACGCCTGCACCGGCCTGAAACCGGTTGTCAACTTTTAAGGAGAAACTTTTTTCATAGTCTGCCAATGCCCAATAATAAAACTTTTGTACGCCCTTTAAAAGATCGACATTGATAATGGTAAAAAAATCGTCGTTCGTTTTTGATACGGGGTTCTGGCCATAAAGATGGCTTATCAGGCTATTGACTGAAAATTTCTTTTTATCTACCTGAAAACGCAGCACATTATTCAGCAGGTAGGTGGTGCCGGTATTCGTTCTGTTTAAATTACCGGTTCCAGCAAAATTAACGTAGTAATTAACGGAGTCACTGAACTGGGCCATCCCTGCCAATGGCCGGGTGCACAAACATATGACCATAAACAAGCCAAAATGCACAGTTTTCATAATGGCCAAAGATACAGGTTCCGGGTTTTTGATCGTTCATTCCGGAATTTTTCCCCATAACGGGGAACAAATAATACGGAATGGGAGGCAACAGTTTTGCAAAAAATATTTTATGATGACAATGAATGAAAAGGCGAATACCGAAGCACTTGAATTTTACCGGGAGGCCCTTCAATTGTTGCAGGAGTGTGGCGCCAGCTATATGATAGGGGGTGCTTTCGCTATCTTTCATCATACTGGCATTTACAGAGACACAAAAGATCTTGACATTTACTGCGCAGCCAGTGAGTACCCCAGGATCCTGAAATATTTCGGTTCCAAAGGATATAGAACAGAGCTCACAGACATTCGCTGGCTTGCCAAGATCTTTAAAGGAGAATATTACATCGATATCATTTTTGATACGCCCAATAATATTTGCCGTGTCGATGAGGAATGGTTCCTGCATGCGTATCCTGTCGATTTCCTGGGCTTTAACATTAAAATTTTGTCACCGGAAGAATTGGTGTGGTGCAAAATTTATGTACAGAACCGCGAGCGATATGATGGCGCAGATATTAATCATTTATTGTTGAAGCAGGGAAAGACGTTCGACTGGAAAAGGCTTGCGCGAAAAATGGACCAGCACTGGCACCTGTTGTTGATGCAGATCCTTTCGTTCCAGTTCGTATATCCTTCTGAGTTCCATACAATCATTCCTAAATGGCTTTTTGATGATCTGATGGCAAGAGCAGCAGAACAGTACGAGATTCCCGCACCCATGGAAAAGGTATGCCGGGGCCCGGTGATCGATCAAACACAATATGCGATCGACATTAAAGAATGGGGTTATAAATCGTATACGCTTAAAACAGTTTGATTATGTCCGGTGAAAACAAAACACGAGTGGCCGCTATTGGCGATCTGCATATTAGTGATACGGATAAAGGCAAATGGACCGATTTTTTTGCTGACGTTTCGAAAAATGCCGATATACTTGCCATCTGTGGCGACCTTACAGATACGGGTGATGAATCGGAAGCATATATATTGGTGGAAGAATTAAAAGCCTGCTCTATTCCGGTTGTTGGCGTTTTGGGCAATCATGACCATGAGAAGAGCCGGCATAAGCTGATCAGGCAGGTCATACAAAATCATCCCAACGTGCATATTCTGGATGGTGAATCGGTGGTAATTGGCCCTGTAGGCTTTGCAGGTGTAAAAGGATTTGGCGGCGGCTTCGATAACCACATGCTGTCGATGTTTGGCGAAGGCGCCATGAAATCTTTTGTGCAGGAAGCGGTTGAGGAAGCATTGCACCTCGATCGGGCATTGGCCCGCCTCGACCAGGAACATAATAACATTAAAAAAATTGCCCTGCTTCACTATTCACCTATAAAGGAAACGGTTAAGGGGGAACCGGAACAGATCTATCCATTTTTAGGTTCCTCCCGGTTGGCAGAGCCCTTATTGCGGCGTAATGTAGAAGTGGTATTCCACGGGCATGCGCATGTGGGAGTGCTCGAAGGGAATATCGCCGGCAAGGTAAAAGTGTTCAACGTTGCCAAACATGTGCTGAAAAAAGTAGGATATGGGCGTCCTTATTTTCTGTATGAGATATAAAAAACCGCCCCGGTCCTGAGCTGGCTTGCGCTGAGCGAAATCGAAGCGTCGAAAGACCGGAACGGCTTATACATTCATTGATTATTATGGATGCAGTTTGGAAAATTCCTTTTTAAATTCTTCCGCACCTATTTTTGCCCTGTCGGCACTGGTGCCATAGGTGAGTTCATTTTTCCCTTGTTTCAATTGTTCAAATATGCTTTCAACAAAGGGACCCACTTCAGGTGCATGATCATGCAAGCCTTTTCCACCCAGATCGGTCTTCAATGCAGGCGGAACAATTTCCACTACATTGATATTGCGGTCTTTCAGTAAATAGCGCAATGAAATCGTAAAGGACCTGAAGAACGCCTTGGTAGCCGAATACACAGGTACTTTGGCAAAAGGTGAAAATGCCAGTCCGGAAGTTACATTCATGATCGTATCCAATGCAGGCAGCTTAATAAACAGGGATATCAGGTGCAGGGGCGCTTCAATATTGATAGCAATTTCCTGTTGGGCCCTGGTAAAGAAATTATCGTCGGCAGGCGACATCCAGTTTTGAATACCGGCATTGTTCACCAGTACATTCAGGTCTTTGTGTTCCGTTGCTATCCATTTGTACAGGGCTTCTCTGTCGGCCACATTTTCCAGATCGGTTTTTTTTGTAATAACAGCCGGATGCTTAGCGGTTAAATCTTTTAATACGTCTTCACGGCGGCCACAAACAATTACGGTGTGCCCGTCTTTCAATAAATACTCAACAATTCCCAATCCAATACCGGATGCGCCGCCGGTTACAAGAATTTTACTATTTGGTTTCATGTTCATTTACTTTTTTACTTCGTTAATGGAAGTGTAAAGGTAACAGGAAAGCCGGGGCGGGGAGTTGCAAGCAACAATCCAATGTTTGCAAAAATCAAATCTTTTCCAATTCTTCGCGGAAAGCGTTGGGCGAGAAGCTGGTATGTTTGCGGAAGAAGTTGCTGAAGTGTGCCACTTCTTCAAAGCCCAGGCTCCAGGCAACTTCGGAAATGTTCCAGTTGGTGTGCCGCAATAAGATCTTTCCCTCCTGTAATACCCGCTGGCCAATGATCTCGGTAGTGGTTTTGCCGGTTGATTCTTTCAACACCTTGTTTAAATAGTTCACGTGCACCGATAGCCTGTCGGCATAATCTTTAGCGGCTCGCAGCTCCAGCTTCTGGTAGGGTGTTGCTATGGGGAATTGCCTTTCGAGCAGTTCAATGAACAGCGAGGTTACCCGGTCGGCTGCTTTATGTGGCGTAACGAGGGCAGAAGCGGGTTGCAGCTTTTGTCCGTAGTGGATGAGCTCCATTACATAATTGCGCAACAGATCATATTTGAAGGCATAGTCAGAAGCCAGTTCTTTGGCCATTTTACGAAATATGGCGGCAATTTCTTCATACTCCTCATTGCCAAGCTGAAATACCGGATAGGCGCCGGGTTTAAAAATGGGCAGTTCATCCAGTGCGATCGCGCTTTTACCTGAAGTAAAGTAAGAATCGGTAAAAATGCAGAAATAGCCGAGCTGGTTATCATCCTGCGGTACGTAATGATATGGAATGCGGGGCGTGGCAAACAACAGCCCGCATTTTTCAATATGGAGAACTTTATCAGCGTACTCAACGTGGTTGCGGCCGTTTATTAAACTGATCTTGTAAAAATTTCGCCGGTTATACGGCATCACCCCTTTTTTACTGCGAAGGGTGGCGAGCACCTCATCGATCTTAAACACATTAAAATGCCCCACGGCTTTGTTGATGCCATCGGGAAGATTGACATCGATGCCTTTATAAAACTCTTCCAGGGTTTTTGCTTCCTTTTTTGCCATATACTTTTATTTGCAAAAATCAAATATACGGGGAATTATTGATTGGGGTTGTGGGGAGATCATTTGGCGACCTTATAGATTAGGGTTTAATTAGTGCCAGAGAATTTAGATGTAGTCATTTTTAGAGTAGTTTTTATTTGCATACATTGCCTTCTTCCGTTCAATATCTTCTTTTATTTCCAGCACAGTAGGCAGTACTTCGGGTGGAATGCGCAGTTCAGGATTATCCACGTCGTGGTTGTTTGTTAAAAGCTGTGTGGCATAATACAATAATGAATATTTGTCCCGTAAGATTTTGCCATGGGTTTCATTTGCAAAGGCGTTTGAAACAATTTGCATTTGTTCCTGTATCAACAGATTAGTGAAAAACCAGTACAGGTTTTCGTAATTACTGTCGATGATGACTTGCCACAACTTTTCTTCAATTTTATTAAAAACGGCGTTCCAAATCTCAATAACAATCAAAGTTTTTAGTGAATTAATATCGGGGTTTTGTTCTCTTTGCCTGTTAATCAATTTAAGTGCTTCCTTTTTATGCTGGTTGTTTTCATAGTAAAAAAGGGCCAAGTTATTTATAGTCTTGATATTTCCTTTATCAATGGCCTGCAGGTAATAGTTTAATGCTTCTTTTTTCCTGCCTTCATTATCATAAAGAAGGGCTAAGTTGTTTAAAGCTTTGATATGGCCTTTTTCAATAGCTAGCAGGTAATAGTTTTCCGCTTCTTTTTTTCTACCTTCCTCATCATAAAGACTGGCTAGGTTATTTAATGCATTAATATCCCCTTTTTCGATAGCCTGTAAATAGTAGTTTTCTGCTTCTTTGTTTCTGCCTTCATCTTTGTAAAGAACGGCTATGTTATATAAAGCATTTACGTTTCCTTTTTCAATAGCCTGCAGGTAATAGCTTTTCGCTTTTTTATTATTACCTTCTCTATTAAATACCACTCCTTTTAAATAAAATTTTACTCCATCATTTTCATTTTCCAGTTCATCTGTTAGTTTATGGGCTTCCACATAATTTCTTTCCTCAATTAACTTTGTAATTTCATTTACGATGTCGGAATATTTTTTGGGTAATTCTAAAAAATTGTTTGATTCAGATGAAGTCTTTAATTTAGTAGTATACACCAACATTTCATCTCTTTCTTGGGTGCTAATATATTTCGACTGACTAAACGCTTTGGTTAATATTAAAGCCCTTTCATAAGGAATCTTTTCTTCCTGCACGTTGGCAATATGTTTAGCAACAAGCGTTCTTAGATGAGCAGTATCATACCAGGTTTCAATGAAAATGGTTAGCCATTTTGCTTTTCTTTTCTGTTCTGGGTTTCCCTGCGTAACTATCAACCACATATTGAAAAATCGTTCAGATAAACGGTATAAATGATTTTTTTTGGAGGTTGACAAAGTTTCTATAATGCCATTATTCGTCAATTGTTTCAAATGTGCAGAGATCAATTTGCTTTCCATTTTGCATTTTTGAACCAATTGCCTGGCGGTACAGGCTTCCCAAATAAAAGCCGTTTCCAAAACTATTTTTCGCTGAGGCGCCGGTAAATTATTAAGTCTTTCCTGGTATAATGGAGTTACTTTGTCCATCACTTTTCGAATATAGTCGAACCCGTAAAGTGTGGAATCCTGTAATAATATTTCAATAAAGAATTGCAACGTTCTGGGTAATCCATCTGTTAGAATTCGTACCGCTTCAATTTTTCCGGGATTATTTTTTGTGAAAACTGCCAATTCTGACAAGCCCATCATTTGGCTCCAGTGATTTAGAAGTAGGTGTATTTCTTCCGATGATAAGGGCCCTAGCCGATGGCGCCGGAAAAATTCGTAAAATGGTTTATCATATCGCCAAAAGTGTTCATCCATGCGGGTACTGCCTCCAATGATTTGGATGTCATTATAATTATGCAGCGTTTCTCGCAATAAGTTGCCATCATCAATAAAATTTTCAATAATCCGGTCCAGGTTATCCAGTAATAATACGATCTTTCTTTTTTTTGCTTTCAGCACTTTATTGATCTCGTCATATAGATAACGTGTATAGCTTTGGTCATCATTAAATGCATCGTATTCCTTAAGAGTGAAAGGTATTTCCAGTTTAACGCCTGTTTCTTTTAATACTTCCAACCACAGATCAAAAAGCCGGTAAATGCCAGCTTGTTCTTCTGCCAGATTAATTGCAATGTATTTTTTAGATAATGCCGGGTTTTCTTCAATTTCAATTTGAATTCGTTTAAGCAAAGTAGATTTACCGCTTCCCCTTCTGCCCAGAATTAATTCGTGTTGCAATGGGTCTTTGCTTTTTTTGTTTTTGAGATCGTCAATGATCAATTGAAATTCAGCTACGCGTACAATGAAATTATTTTTAACTGTCTGATAATCGCTGTTAGCCGACTGATATGTATCAAGCTGATCAACAACCTTGTTGCCAGTTATTTTCTTTTGGTTATCCATGATAAACCGGGTTATTTCGTTTCCAAAATGCCTGCAAAAAAGGCGAAACAAAAAAGTATGTATTGTTTTCTTCAGTGATATATCCATCCTCTTCAAGGCCATCTATAAAGTCCATATAGGTATCTTTCTTGCCATGTCTTATTGCAATATCATACAGTTTTTGCATACTGATCGTATTTTTGTGAGCAATAAAAATTAATACTTCATTTACAAATTCAGCATCTGCCAATGGCATATAATCAAACAGCCTGCTTTTCCAATCTTTAAAATGATCGCTGTTTTTTACCACTTCATCAAATGCCCTGTCAATATCATTAACAGTAATTGCCGGATTGTGATTCTTTCTAGCTTTACTGTTAATTTCATCCAGCATCAGGTTAATAAAATAGGGTAGGCAGTATTGTATTTTAGATAGCAGGTACTGCATCAATACTTCGGTATAGCGAATTGTGGCTTTATTGCCAGTAGCCCAAAGGATATAATCAATGGCTTCTTCATTTGTTAAAGCTGCAAATTTTACTTTATGAAAGTCGTTGCAGTCAACGTTCCTTCCTTCAATTGTTTTTATCACATGATAAATACCAATTGAACCTGCAAGCACCAGGCGAAAATTGCTGAATTGATCCTCCTGCCGCCATCGACGCAAGGTTTTTAATATTATTACTGCATCTTCCTTATTATTATTCTTATTCAGGTTATGTAAAACCTCGGGTAATTCATCAATTAAGAATACTATTTTATAATCATTCTGTTTTAGTTTAAGCAATAATTGATTCACTGCCTCTAAAAAGTTAATTGAACGTTCCCGGATCTTTAAAGTGCCGGTAATGCTTACTTCTTCAATTCCCGTTTCTTTTAACAGGCGCAGCCATTCCGATGCCTTTTGATTGAAATTCATGCATGATTTAATGAGTTCATAGATCGATTTAAAAAAGTGCTCAGCTGAATCAAGTCCCTGCACATTTTGATATTTACATCTGTAGTTATCTACAGTATTATCAATCATATGCTTCATAATGGATGATTTCCCCACCCGGCGAGGTGCGGCCAGTAATACATGATTACCAATTAATATCTGTTGCCATATTTCGCCTATTATTTCTGGCCTGTCATAATAATAATCGCCTGTGGCTGTATTGCCTATAATGATTTTAGGGTTTATCCAATTCATAATCATATAGTTGCAGTGATTTGGTTATTGCTGGTTTGACAACAAATTTATTGCTAAGTATCGTTGACAACAAATTTATTGTCAAATTTTGATCTGGGTCAAGTCAGGCCACTTCGCAATTGAAGCCATTTGTAGTTGAATTTGTAATCAGCATTTCTTTTTATTACCGATCCCGGTCTTTGGGTATTATTGCGAATAATGTGACTAAATCCGCCACCTTGAAAAGTTCGTATGTTGTTGAAAGAGAGAATACGGAACGGAATTTGTTTATTACGTTGTGCTTTATGCGACTATTCCGTTCTGTGTTAACCATTAGACAATAACCTAATATGTACGTTGCGAACACACACCTTAAGCCTGTGATCGGTATTGATCTCCATTTTGTGAACACGCCGATCCCTTTTATTCCGCTTCCACATCCATACATTGGCCTGGTAATAGATCCCTTCGATTATATTCCATTTATTGGTGCAACTGTAAAAGTGAATCATGTACCCCGTGGCAATACCGATACGGGCGGTATGATCATTACGTTCATGCATATTCCTTTTGGCATAGGGTTTTCGCTGATGCCTATCATTGGGCACGATAGCCAGAACTTCTTTGGCAGCAAAACGGTGTCGGTAGATGGCGCACCCATGAGTGGGGCTGGTTACATGATGATGACCTGTAACGACATTGGGTTGCCACTTTCGTTCCGGCCCGGAAAAAAATTCAAACCTATTCCTTCTTTATACCTGCCTACCTCATTTTGTATACCCCTGCAATGGGGCAAACCGGTAATGGTAGGCGGTCCGCTGGTGCCCAATTTCAGCCTCATGGCATTGTTGAAAGCCTTTGTCTTTGGTTCTTTCCTGAAAATATTTGGCAAAATAGGCGGCAAACTGTTAAAGGCGCTAAACAACAAGCTGCTCAAAAAATTCCCTTCTACCAAAAAGCTAAGCGAAAAATTATGTCACATGGGTTTCGACCCCGTTGACCTCATTACCGGCCGCGTAAATTATACTTACACCGATATTGAATTGCCGGGGCCCATTCCATTAAAATTTACCCGTAGCTGGGATAGCGATTCTGCCCTTGCAGGTCCGTTGGGGCATGGTGTTCACCTGAGCTACGATCGTTGGGTGCAGGAATGGCAGGAGGACAATTGTTTGTCGTTAATGATGGCCGATGGCCGGTTGGTGGTTTTTCCATTGCTGGCAGAAGGGGAGGAATATTATCATTCGCAGGAAAAATTATTACTGCGGCGCAAACAAAACGGCCATTTTTTGCTGGAAGATTATAATGACAATTGCTATTACCATTTCAACTTCAGTAAGCAACCGGGCATCTGGCGTTTGTCGTTTATTGAAGATTACAGCGGCAACCGCATACAGGTACATTATACTGGCCGTCATATAAATGCTATTACTGATTCTGTTGGCCGGCAGCTCTTTTTTTCATCTGATGAGCATTACCGCATTACCAGCGTAACGCTCAAACACAAAACAGTTGAACAGGTTTTGGTTAGCTATGGTTACAACGAAGCCGGCGACCTGGTGACTATTGCTGATGCGCAGGGGCAGTCGGTTCATGTGGAGTATCGCGATCACCTGATGGTTAAAAAGACTGATCGTAACGGACAATCTTTTTACTGGGAATACGATGATACCAACCGGTGTGTGCATACCTGGGGCGATGGCGGCATATTGGAAGGGTTTATACAATATGGCAAAGGATGTAACGAAATAACCAACTCGTTAGGGGAAACAACCATTTATTATTTCGACGAGAATGATCTGTGTATACAGAAAACCGACCATTATGGCAATCATCGCTACACAGAATATACCGATGATTTTGAATTGTACCGCGAAATAGATGAAACTGGCAGCATAACCGGTTACAAATACAATGAACGCGGATTATTACAGGAAAAAACATTTCCCGATGGTAACAGCATCCAGTTTCATTACAACGAATACAATCAGCCTGTTTTAAAGATCAATCCCGATGGAAGCAGTCAAACCCTGGGTTATGATGCTGCACGCCGTCTGCGGTTTGTGAATTATCCCAATGGAAATACAATAACCTATGATTACAACGCAGCAGGTCAAATAGCAGCGATCATAGAAAGCGGTAATCGCAAAACGATCTTAAGTTATGATGAAGATGAGAATCTGACGGGCCTGCAATGGCCAGATGGAGCTGCCGTCAGCTGGAAGTATGATGCATTGGGGAATTGTATACAAAGCAGCAATACTTCCGGACAGGTACGGCAATTTAAATATGATGCATTGAACCGTTTGCGTCATGTATACCTGCCCGATGGCAATACGATAAAACTGGCTTACAATGCGTATGAGGAAGTGGTTCATGTCACAGATAAACACCAGGATGTGCAATTCGAATACACCGCCTTGGGAAAGCTTGCCAAACAGAAGCAACAACACACGGAGCTGTGTTTTTTATACGATACTGAACAAAGGTTGAATACTGTGGTAAACGAAGCCGGCCGGCATTATACTTTTGATTACAACAAACGTGGGGAGATCATCAAAGAAACTGGCTTTGGCGGTTTGCAGCGTACGTTTGAACGGGATGAAACCGGTAAGGTTGTGAAGATGGTTCGTCCCGGAGGCCGTTTTACAAATTATGAATATGATGCCAATGGTCGGGTCATACGGGTAGAGCAGGAAGATGGTAGCTGGGAATTATATACGTATGATAGTAATGGCAACCTGAAGGAAGCAATTAATGAGCACAGTCATGTACAATTTACCCGCAATAAAATTGGGCAGGTAGAATCAGAAGCGCAGAACGAATACAAGGTGCATAGTCATTATAACAAAACAGGCGAGCGCATACAGGTAACCAGTAACCTCGGTGCCGAAATAAAATTACAACGCGATCAGCTGGGGCAGATAACACATCTGCAAGCAAAACAACATGAGATGTTGTGGCAATCGCATCTGAAATATAACCAGGCAGGGCAGGAGATAGAAAGATTATTACCGGGTGGCATCACCAGTGAATGGCAATACGATGGCGCAGGCAGGCCACGTGAACATCGGGTTACCCAGGGCAGTGTGATACAAAGCTGGAAGAAATATACCTGGGACGCCAATGACCGGTTGACAAATATTTTTGACGCCATTGCACAGGGGAATACCCATTTCAAGTATGATTTGCTGGGCAATCTGGTATTTGCACAATATGCCGATAACCGTATTGTACACCGGGCAACGGATGCAACCGGTAATATTTATGAGACCACAACAAAATCAGATCGCATCTATAACAGCGCCGGTGCTTTGCTGGAAAATGATAAATATATTTTCAGGTATGATGAGGAGGGGAACCTGGTAAGTAAAACCGAAAAAGGTACTTTCAAAAAAACAATATACGAATGGTACGCCAATAGACAGTTACAAAAGGTAATACGCTCCGATGGAAGGGAGGTTGCATTTACGTATGATGCGTTGGGCCGCCGTATTTCCAAAACATTTGCCGGAATCATTACCCGTTGGGTGTGGGATGGAGACAAGCCATTACATGAATGGAGTTACAAAGAGGAAGAAAAACCTCAATCTGTAGTGAACGAGTGGGGTGACGTTAATTATAATAAGGAAGAACCCAACCCTGCGAACGCATTGGAAAAAGAAAAGGATATAACCTGGATATTTGAGCAGGATAGCCACCGGTTGGCCGCCAAAATCGTGAATGGAGCAACCTATAGCGTAATAAACGACCATGTGGGTACGCCGCGATGGATGTATGATGTAGAAGGGAAAAAAGTTTGGGAAGGTGTATTGGATATTTATGGAAGAATCAGAACTTTATGCGGTAGCAGCAGCGAACTGCCGTTCAGGTACCAGGGGCAGTATGAAGATGTGGAAACGGGATTGTATTATAATAGGTGCAGGTATTATGATTCCGAACAGGGGAACTATATAAGTCAGGACCCGATCGGTTTGGCTGGGAATAATCCTACCTTATATGGGTATGTGAACGATCCTAATATTCTAATAGACCCATTGGGTTTAAATGCAGCGCCTGAAACGGCTGCGCAATTTGAAGCGAGAATATCAAAAATGCCGCCTGGAGAAAGGGTTCTTGCTGTAAATGGAAAAGTGGCCAAGGTGGCCCGAAAAAATGGTTGGGAAAAAGATAATAGAATTACCAGGTTAAACAATAGAGATGTTTATAAAGATGCTGATGGTAATCTATATGCAGCGGATACGCAGCATGGAAGAATTGAATATAATGATAAGCGAGGAAAGCATTTAGGTGAGCACGATATTGATGGCGTTTTCAAAAAGCCTGCTGACACAAAGGGCAAGCATGATTTAAAATGCGGTTAAAATAAAATATGGGAAACATAAAATTAATAGATTCAAAAGAAGATCTTGTTCGGGGCTCCATATTAAGATGCAAAGGGATGTACCCTTATGAAGATTATGTAGATTTCATGGTAATTGAACAACAGGGAGAATATGCATTGCTGGTGATATCCGGTTATAAAGCCGGGTTGACATTTGTTGTATTGCCCCAGGAATCTGTTCCTGCAAATAATGAAGGTTATGCAATAAATATTGAGTGGTTAAAATCTAACTGGAGTAAATGGGGATATATAGATTGCCCTGTTACTGATGTTCATATTATATTTAGAGAGGCGCCTAAAAGTTTTGATGATGTTTAAAAGCCAAATTCAAAATTTATTTTTTTACCGCATAAGTTGCCAATTTAGTGGAAAAAGTCGTTCAAGATGAGACGGGAGTTTGTCAACTGGGACGTAAATTCGCAACTTAGGCCCCAACGTTCGCAACTTAGGCCCCAACGTTCGCAACTTAGGCCCCAATGTTCTGAACTTTCCAGTCAATGTTTTAAACTTTCCACGCAATCTTTTGAACATTCCATTCAATGTTTTAAACTTTCCATCCAATCTTGTGAGTTTTCCAGGCAATGTTTTGAGGTTTCACCTCAACCTTGAAAACTTTCCACAAGAAGTTGCAAACAAGTGCCCCATAGTTCGCAACAAGTGCCCCAACGTTCGCAACAGGTGCCCCAACGTTCGCAACAGGTGCCCCAACGTTCGCAACAAGTGCCCCAACGTTTGCAACATACGCGGCATCCTTAGCAACTTTCCAACCGAACTTTCCAAAAAACGGTACCGGATAGCTTATAGTTGTGTAATTTGAGCAAATGTTGAAATGAAAAAGAGAAAGTAAGCCACAAATGGATAATTTAATATACCTGCGTTGGAAAAGGAGAAAATAAATCTGTAAAGAAATGGAACGCGCTTAGCGTGCACGGATAGCGTTGTAAACCTTTTTATTGCATCTTGCACCCTGAAATGCTCCCAACACATGAGCTCGCACCCCTTTGATTTTACACCGCTGCAATCTTATTTAAGTCAACTGGCATCGTTTGATGAAACCGATTGGCATTGCCTCGAAGAGATCGCATCTATCAAACAGTTTGATAAAAAAGAATATATTCAAAAGGCAGGTCGCCCCTGTAAAACAGTCGGCTTTATACTCGAGGGGTGTGTTCGCTGGGTAAAGGACCTTAATGGGGTAGAGCGCACTTTTGATTTTGCTGTAACCAACGATTTCGTGACCGACTATGTAAGCATAATAACAGGAAAGCCCAGTGAAGTAAATATTGTTGCTATTAAAAATACAACGATGATCTGCATGGATGCCGGACGTTTACTTACATTGTTCGACAAATCTTTTGCCTGGCAGAAAGCCGGCCGCCACCTGGCAGAACGTACCGCCTGTTATGCCATGGAACGGCTGCTGGCTTCCTATTACGAAACGCCGCAAATGCGCTATGAGCAGTTAATGAATGCCGATCCCGAATTATTTCTGCAAATACCTCATCATATACTGGCCAATTATTTGGGCATGACGAAAGAAACACTGAGCAGGTTGCGCAATACTAATAGATAGGCACTTTATTGTTGATTCCAATCAAAATTTCCGTTACGGATTGCCAATAGCTTTGGGCAAAATTATAGGAATGGAAGAAACAATGATGAACGCTATTTTCACTGATCCCGATACGCAGGGCTTTACTTTCCGCAAAACAGCTATTCCTGTTCCAACTCCCGGTCAGGCGCTGATAAAAGTGAATACTTTTTCTCTGAACCAGGGTGAAACCCGCACCGCAATGGCTGCAACCACCAGTTATATACCGGGTTGGGACTTTGCCGGTGTAATTGTGAAAGCGGCTGCAGATGGCAGTACGCCTGCTACTGGTACACGGGTGTTCGGTTATGTAGCACAGGCATCATGGGCCGGGTACCTGGTTGCTGCTGGTGTGCAAATTGCAGCAATTCCCGAATCTATCAGTGATGCGCAGGCTGCCTGTTTACCCATCGCAGGCCTCACTGCTTTGGCTTGTCTCGATGCCAGCGGAGATTGTAAGGGCCGTCGCCTGTTAATTACCGGTGCTGCTGGTGGGGTTGGGCGTTTTGCCTGTCAATTGGCAGCCAGGGCTGGGGCAACAGTAACTGCCATTAGCCGCCGTAGCGATCTGGCGAGCCAGTTAGAAGAAGATGGAATAAAACCGGTTCCCGTTTTTACCAGTGTAGAAGCGGCAAAAGAAGCCGGTGAATATGATATAATATGGGATTCCATAGGCGGCAATACGCTGGCAACTGCGCTCTCTGCACTGTCCCGAAATGGCCTCTGCATCAATTTTGGTAACTCTGCCCGTGAGGCAACCTCATTTAACGTGCGGGCTGCAGGCTGGCCATTCCATGGTATCCGTTGTATTTGGCTGGGGCGGGAGCCAGTTTTTCCCAGCACCCCTTTACTCGATCGCCTCGCCAACATGGTACAACAAGGAGAGCTGAGAACAACTATTGACAGTGAAATGTCCTGGACTAAAATAAACGAAGCCGCCGGCAGATTAGTGCAACAACAGGTTAATGGTAAGATCGTTTTACTCACTACTTCGCTACATCGATCTTAACCTTTTTATTCTTGATGCGCTCTGTTTTGATCAACTGTAATGTATGGCTTGCTCTTGATTTACGTACCGCCACAAAAGAGAAAAAGTCTTTTACTTCAATTAATCCGATATCCTCTTTTTTCAACTGGCCTCTATTGGTGAGAAAGCCCACAATATCCACTTTGTTCACCTTATCTTTTTTGCCGGCTGCAATAAACAGGGTGGTCCATACCGGCTTTTGGGGTACTATGGCCGTGGGCGGCAGGTCGATCGGAGTGGGCGCAGGGGTAATATATTCTGGAAGGTATTCATGTGGCGCCAGTATTAATATGGCCGTGCCGCTGGCTTCCATGCGGGCCGTGCGCCCGTTGCGGTGGGTAAATGATTCCCGGGTATTGGGAAGCTGGTAATGTACAATGTAACGAATGTTCGGAATATCCAGTCCACGTGCTGCCAGGTCGGTGGTCACTAATACATTGGAACTGCCATTCCGGAATTTGCACAAGGCACTGTCGCGTTCCTGCTGTTCCATAGCGCCGTGGTAAAACACATTCACAATGCCTTTATCTTTAAGGTACGCGCTCACCTGCTCTACAAACTCGCGTTGGTTGCAAAACACAATGGTCGACCGGTTGCCCAGTGCACAAATAAGTTTGAATAATGTGTCGGATTTGTCGGAGTCGTCGCTCCTTACCATTTGAACATCCAGGGCGGCTGAGGGTTCGCCCTTCAAAAAATTGATGGCTATAGCGTTTGTTAACCCTACAAATGCAGGAATTTCCACCGCTTCTGTTGCAGAAGTAAGTATCCTTTTCTTTAAACCAGGCAGGGAGCTAATTACGAACGACATTTCTTCTTCAAAGCCCTGTTCCAGCGACTTGTCAAACTCATCGAGTACCAGCGTCTCAATATGGGTGGTAATAATATTTCCACGGCGTATATGATCGGCCAGCCGGCCAGGTGTTCCCACAATCAGCGCGGGTGCCTGCTTCAGGTTGTTCTCTTCGGTTTCGCGCAAATGACCACCATAGCAACAGGTGATCTTGAAACCGGTTCCCATCTTTTTGAATACCTGTTCAATTTGCAGGGCCAGTTCACGCGAAGGTACAATGATGAGCGCCTGGCAAACGCGCGAATTTCTTTGTAACAATTGCGTTACCGGCAGCAAATAAGCGAGCGTTTTGCCAGAACCGGTATCTGCCAGCAATACTACTTCGTTTGACGTTTTATTGGCTTCAAGAGACGCTTGCTGCATCTCATTTAATGTCTCTATCTGTAAATTAGAAAGTGTGTCCTCAATTGAAAAGGAAGATATCTGCATTTGGCAAAAGTACGTCAATAAAAAGTATTGCTATTTTTAACAGTCCCGGTTATTTCACCAGTTCCACATTTAAAGCAACCGGGCCTTTGGGGCTGTTCTGTACTTCAAAAGTAACCCTGTCATTCTCTTTTATGGGGATTGTTAGTTCGTTCACGTGTACAAATATCCGTTCCTTCGAAACTGAATCATTGATGAAACCGAATCCTTTATGGTCATTAAAAAAGCTGACTATGCCGGTTCTTTTTTCATCTGCTGGTCTTTCTTCCAGTTTGGGAACACCGATTTGCATATCTTCCTGGCGGAAGATCTTCCTTTTCCGTGGATCGGGCGGAGTGGATGTTAAATTACCATTTTCATCAAGATAAGCGATCATATCATCAAGGCTTTTGCCTTTCTCCTTATTATCTTTCCGTTCTTTCATCTTTTCCAGCTTCTCCTGTTGTTTCTTCTGACGTTTTTTTTCTCTTTCTTTCTTGTTAAATGTTTCCTGGGATTTAGACATATTTATTTATTTGGTGATTCCTGCCTGGCAGGATATTTTGTTTATATATAACTGATCAATAAAGCCACCTTAAGTTGACTGATGGCACTAAAACATTTTTATCGTATTAGCTGAGCAAGGAAATAAGCAAGAAAAATAGTGCGGTTATATAGAATGCGGAGCTTAAAACGAATAATAACCAAAGTTACGCTTTTTTATTGGTAATTCCTCTTTTGTTCATTTGGCATACCAATGATTAGCTATACCCGTCAGGCGGGTAGGGGAGGTGAAATTTGTGGTAAGTAAACCTAAATGGCTTATGCGCTTATAGCGCGATTAAACCCCGTTCAATTGCTGCAGCAATTCATTTACGTTCGCCACACCTGTTTTTCTCCATATTATCTTTCCTGCCTTAAATACAATTACGGTTGGAACCGCCTGTATGCCATAACGATTGGCGTAAGCGGGGTTCTTGTCAATATCCATCTTTAAGATGGTGGCATTTTCGCCGATCTTTTCCTTTAGCTGCTTCAACACCGGTTCCATCATTTTACAGGGACCGCACCAGGTGGCAAAAAAATCAACGACAACCGGTTTATTTCCGTTTATATGGGTTTCGAATGACATCGCTCAAAGTATTTAATGCAATTTACAGTAATAACCATACCCGGTGCCGCAGCAAACAAAACCGGGGTAAAACTAAAGGAGAGACCCTGTATTTGTGGGACATATTTATTTTATACTTTACCTATAACACGCTGCAAATGTTGAATGAACTGGTCAATAGGCCGGGGGCTGTAAAAACATGGCCGATGTGGTTGACGCACAATTGCAGGAGTATTTAAAAAAAGTAATTCAACCCGGTGATTTCCAGCTGTTTGGCCGGGTATAATGTAGTTTACGATTTTTCATCGACTACTTTTTGCAATTGGTAATGGTATGCCCCTGAAGTGGGTACAATAGGGTCATTGGTGAGCAGGGAATATTCTTTTATAAAACTGGCGCCGAAGTACAGGATAAAGGAAGAATAAAACACAAATAACAATATTAGTACAATGGCGGTGCCGGCACCATAAATAGCGCCGGCATTGCTATTGCTCATTAAAGAGGATAGAATGGTTTTTCCAATGTAAAACAGAATACCAGTAAGCAATCCACCTATTGATGCCGCACGCCAGGAGGGGCGCGCATTGGCCAGGAACCGGAAGAGCACGATAAACCATACAGCAACCACTACCACACCGGCAATTTGGTTAAAGATGCCGGTAAGGAAGATCTCCGCTTCGGGCCAAAGCATTCTGATATAACTACCGGCAATGGTCCGTAGCAGATCGAGCATATTAGAGACAATGAATAGCATTGCAGCTGTAATCATTATAACCAGCGATTTACCCCGGGTTTTGAGATCATAAATAAAACCGGTCTTCTCAAGGCGGATATTCCAGATATCGTTCAGGGTGTTTCTGATCACTTTGAACAGGGTAGTGGCAATAAAGACAAGGAATAGCAATCCCAATACTCCCATATACCAATTTTGCGCAAGGTGGCGGAATCCACGGGCGGTATTTCTCAATTGTTCAGCCCCTTCATTACCCAATGTGGCCGAGAGCGTTTCGCGCATTTCGGCGCCCACCAGTCGTCTGTTGAAAAAAATGCTTAACAATTGAAACAGGAGTAACATGATGGGCGGTAGCGCAAAGCTGGTAAAGAACGCTGTTGCCCCGGCCATGCGCAATGGATCATTTTGCTGCAAGCCATTGAACGAAGCTTTCAGCAATTTCCAAAAAATGGGCAGGCGCCAGGTTGAATGTTGTTTGCTCATCGTCTTTGCGTAAAAAGCGTAGTAAACTTCGCTTTTTGTTGATAATGTAATTTTTATACCTAATTTATACCAAAATGCGGAGTGTAATGCGCAATTTTAATGGATGAGAGCTGCACAAGTACGATACAACGGCAAACTTGCTGGTATTCTATCCAAATCAAAAGGTACCTACCATTTCGTTTATGATAAAAACTACCTGGCTACACCTGGAAGTAAGGCGATAAGTCTTACGCTGCCGAAGCAAGAAGCTCCTTATGAATGTGATGTGCTTTTTCCGGTCTTCGTGAACATGCTAAGCGAAGGTTCAAACAAAGCCATTCAGAACAGGTTATTGAAAATTGATGAAAAAGATTATTTCAGTTTGTTGCTGGCTACAGCCATGAGCGAGACTATCGGAGCATTGACCATACATGAATTACGTGAGCCTGCGTAATTTTTTCTTCATTGTTTAATTGAATTTCTTCTCTCGTCAGTCAGTATTTTCTCTGCCCAGGATATTCTTTCCGAAAAAGACTCTTTTTCGTATTGAAAAAATGCTGCTTCCAACCTTTTGATAATGGTTTCTGAAAGTAACCAGTCCTTTAATTCGGATAAAGAATTGGCAGGCTTGTCGAAAATGTTGGCTCTTTCATCAAAAATAAAGTTTGCTAAATGTTTCGTTGAAGCGATATGCGTTTCTGCCAACCAAATTTTTAAGAGCTCGTTGAGATCTGGGTAATGAAGAGCAATGATATAAAAATAGCCTGAAAATTCGTCCTCAGCCTTCTCTGTATTGTCTTGCAACAGGTTTTCCCACAGGGCAAACATATATTCATGAATGGCTTTTTGTTCAATTTCGTCCCATGTTTGCCAGTTACCATATTCAAGCTTGCTAAATATTATCTCTATATCATAAGGGGCATTGTTTGTTGCTGTCAATTCCAGCATCCTTGGCAAAAAATGCTTGTAGTCGTTCACTTCTCCCCATGTTGTCATGGCTTTGCCGGTAAACGTGCTTAAATCATCCGAAGTTAAATGGGTTAGTGGTTTTGAAAATAATTGTCTATTAAAGTTTTCCAGGTCCTTAATGAGTGGACTGCCAACCATATTCGGATTGCCTCGATATGTTGAAAATATCCTGTAAAGCTGGTCGATCGATTCCTTTAACTTCGAAGTCATCGCTCAATTTATACCAAACCAATAAATTAACCAATCCCCTTTCCAGAAATCCCCCGCATTCATTGAGCAAATTGCCCCATTTGTTGAAGCTGGCAAAAATGAGGCGGAAATCAGCTATTTTAGCTAACAATGCCGCTTAAACCTTTCAATGAAAATATCCGGTTGGTGGGGGCGCACTTCCTGGTTTGGGCTTCCATCCTGCTCATCAGCTTCTTTTCCATGTTGCAGGCCGATGGGGCATGGCCTTCTGCTCTATCTGCCTGTATCAGTTGTAGTTTTTATGCCCTCATCGTATATGGAAATATCTGTTTCCTGTACCCCCGTTTTTATCAAAAGAAGAAAATTTTCCCGTATGTATTGGGTTCATTAGTACTGCTGCTCATAGCCGGGTTTGGCCGCGGTTATCTGTCGCTGTATGTTCGCAACGTAGCTTTCGCTGCTGCACCTCACTGGTTGAATGCCTGGGGTAATATTACATTTTTGCTTTCTGTATCTACTGTTTTTATCCTAAGCTTTATCTTCCGGCTGGCAATGGCTTATTTTACGCTGAAGCGGCAGGCTGAAAAGATCCTGTTGCAACGAAGCCAGTTCGAACTGCGGCTGCTGAAGGCGCAGGTGCAGCCTCACTTTCTATTCAACACTCTCAATGCTATATATTATGAAGCGTATATGGAAGCCCCGCAAACTGCGCTCCTCATTGAAAGGCTTTCTGATATTATGCGCTATTTTATTGATCAAAGTACAAAGGAATATGTGCAGCTGAGTACAGAGATCGGGTTCCTCGATAATTATATTGCCCTGGAAAAAATGCGCATAAAGCCTGAACCGGAGATCAGCTTTCAATGCAATGCCGACGATCAGCGAAAAATTCCCCCCATGCTGTTAATGACCTTCGTGGAAAATATCTTTAAGCATGGCATTGATAAAATCTCCGGCAACAACAGGATCTTCATCTCGCTTTATGAAAAAGACCAGCACCTGGTTTTTCAAACAAAGAATTTCCTGAACAGGCATGCTGATCCGCGGCAGCAACATGGGCTGGGACTAAAGAACCTGCACCAGCGCCTGACGATCCTTTATGGTACCAATTTCGAAATGAATACTAATGAAGACGATCAATATTTTACTGCCCATTTAAAATTTCCACTTACATGATGTTACGTTGCATGATAATAGATGATGAACCCAAAGCGGTTGATCTGCTGGAAGTACTTATAGGGCAGGCAACCAACTGGCAACTGCTTGCAAAATGCTACAACGGTCTCGAAGCGATGGCTTTTTTAAAGAACAATGCCGTTGACCTGGTGTTTTTGGATATTAATATGCCCCTGATCAGCGGTATTGAACTGGCCTCATTGTTATCGCCGGAGAAGGGTATTGTGTTTACTACTGCACATAGCGAATACGCTGTTGAAAGTTATTCTTACCATACTATTGACTATTTGTTGAAACCGGTCACGCTGAAGCGTTTCCTGGCAGCTGTGCAAAAGGTGGAAGCGCATTTCAACGTAGACCGAATAATCCCGAAAGAAGAAAATGAAAATGTGGCCGGCGAGTATTTTTTTGTTAAGTCAGGCAACGCACATCGAAAGATCTTTTTAAAGGATATCATTTATTTTGAAAGCCAGAAGGAATACGTACGGGTAAAGACCACAACTGACGACATACTTACTTACCGCCGCCTCAAAGACATAGAAGCCCAGTTGCCCATTCACTTTGCAAGGGTTCATCAATCCTTTATTGTGAATATACACCATATGATCAGCATACAGGATAATCATATCCATATTGGTGAAAAAAGAATACCGGTTGGTGAAAAATTCCGGGACAGCCTGATGCAACTTGTTCGAAAAAGAACATTTTAAATGCATAACACGGAATTTGTTGAGCCGGAATGCCTGTTGGTTGAATATAGTTGAACCGGTAAACCAGAAACTGCAGCTTTGTTGTCAATTCAACCAATCTTAAAAACAGTTTCATGAAAAGGACATTACAACAAAGCTTCCTCTCCGTTATGAGCGTAATGATTGCATTACCTGCTTTAGCCCAATCGAATCCGCTTACCGGCTCCTGGCGTTTGATCGCTGCCGATAAGATATTACCTGATGGCAGCCAGGTAACCGACTATGGAACCGATCCGCATGGAATAGCCATCTTTACAACAGCGGGTAACTATGCGGTGGAAATTTACCGCGACAAGCGGATGAAATTTGCATCGGGTGATCGCGCCACAGGTACATTGGAAGAATATAAAGATGCGCTGTTCAGCAGTAGTTGTCATTTCGGTACCTATGCCATTGACACTAACAAAGGCACCATCACCTTTAATCTTGACCGGGCTTCTTTCCCGAACCTTGATCAAACTACGCAAGTGCGTCCTTACACATTGAAAGGAGATACACTCACCTGGCGTGTACCGGCCCGGCCCGACGGTTCAATCCCCATATCAGTCTTCAAACGCATACAATAATAGCAAGCGGGTGTTTTCACCCTTTTTGAATAAAAGAATTGGTTATACTTTGGTGGCCCTGTTTGCCTTGTCGCTGATTGCTCAGCCGGGTTTAAGTACCTGGTAATCAGTCGGCAATTTTGGGGAACCGCAGCACAGAACGCCCACCGGCTGCCGGAGATCATTTTTTTAGGTACGGGCAATTAAGTAAATTATTGGAAAGATAGCCGCGTATGCCAATTTTTATGGACCGTCATGACGTTTCCGATACGGTCACTGCAGAGACAATAGCCAACCTGCATCAGCAGGACCTGAAAATACAGGACCAGTTCGGGTGTAAAGGTTTAACCTATTGGTTCGACGAAAAAAGAAAAACAGCCTTCTGTTTAATTGAGGCGCCCGATGCTGAAGCCATCCTGAATATGCATAACCATTCGCATGGGCAGGTGCCCCACCGGGTTATTGAAGTAGATCCTGGTATCGTTGAATCTTTTTTGGGAAGAATTGAAGATCCTGAAAATGCAAAGAACACGGAATTAAATATTATCAATGATCCCGGCTTCAGAACAATAATGGTTATAACGGTAAAACGATCGCCATTGATACATAATGATCCCGCACCAATGCAGGATTATTATACTACTGTGCTTAACCTTTTGAACGCTTATGAAGGAACGCCGGTTAAACAAACTGAAAATTATTTATTAGTCTCATTTAAGTCGGTCACCAATGCCCTGCGTGCCGCCCTGGAAATTCAATTACGCTTTACCGAGCTCGGGGATGGCATTCCCTATAATAAAGTGCATTTGAATATAGGGTTGAGCGCCGGGGTGCCGGTAACCGAAAAAAAACTCATTTTTGAAGAAGCGATAAAACTCGCTGAACGCATGTGCAGGGTCGTAAAAGGTTACATTGTCATTTCTTCGGAAGTAAAGGAATTATATAACAGTGAAAACCTGAACGCTTTACAGGAAGGGGAAATTTTAACCTCCCTTTCTCAGGCAGATGGGCAGTTCCTGACCCTTTTAATGGATTATACAGAAGCTGTATGGAACGATACCCATTTTAAAGTGGATGATTTCAGCAAACCGGTTGGCTGCAGCAAATCGCAATTGTATCGCAAGCTGATGGCTTTAACCGGTAAATCGCCCAATGCCTTTATCAGGGATTACCGGTTGGAAGAAGCTTTAACCTTATTGAATAAAAATGCCGGTAACGTTTCGGAGATCGCCTTTGAAACAGGTTTCAGCAGCCCCTCTTATTTTTCCAAATGTTTTCAAAGCAGGTATGGCCACATGCCCTCTGATCTTTTATCAGCCAAAGCAGGATAGCCGGGCCTTTGAATTAAAATTACCAGCTTTTGATCTAAATGTTACAGCCTTTGGATAGAGTGGGGTGTAGCTTCGATAAAATTAAAACATCTTGACATGAAAGTTTATTTTATCGGCATCCTGTTCACCATGGTATGCATTAGTGCTTCTCGTTTGTGCGCGCAAACAAACAAAAGGGATACGTTGGCCAATGCAAAAGCAAAACATCTTTACATAGATGTACATCAGTTGGGCCCTGGTAAGGTGAAATTAAAGGATGTAGCTGCAGCCCATGCCAAAGACCTGGCAGTAGAAGGAAAATATGGGGTTGACTTTATCAAATATTGGGTCGATGAAGACAAAGGGCTGGTATATTGCCTCTCATCTGCCACTGATACTGCCGCTATCAAAAATACGCATGCCGAAGCGCATGGGTTGTTACCAAACAATATTTTCCTGGTAACAGAGGGTCAGGAAGCTGCGTTAAAAGGATCAAAGAATTTGTACCTCGACATTCATGAATTAGGCGCGGGAAAGGTAACCGCAAAGGACGTAGCAGGCGCGCATCAAAAAGACCTGGCGGTTCAGCAGAAGTATGGCGTAAATTTCATCAACTATTGGGTTGATGAAAAGAATGGCGTGGTCATGTGTTTATCAGAAGCAAGTGATTCCAGTTCAGTAATAAATACCCATAAGGAAGCACATGGTTTATTGCCGGCCTCCGTATTAAAAGTTAAACAGGGTAATTGATAGCCATGGAGATACATTCAGTAGAGGGCATCCGCCAGCCGGCGGATGCTTTTTTATGCTTCTTTCTTTATAGCGCAGCCATTTGAACGCAGGGCAGACGGTTACTTTATCCTTCTTTCTTCTTCCTGTATCGCTACATCATTGATGCTGGCATATCGCTTTTGCATATAGCCATCGGCGTCAAATTCCCACATTTCATTTCCATACGATCGATACCATTGCCCAGCCTTATCGTGCCACTCGTATTCAAACCGGACTGCAATTTTATTATCGGTAAAAGCCCATAGCTCTTTTTTGAGTTTATAATCCAGTTCTTTTACCCATTTTCCTTCCAGGAACTGGCGTGCTGCGGCGCGTCCTTTCAGGAATTCGGAACGGTTGCGCCACTCCGTGTCAATGGTATAGGCCTGACTTACTTTTTCGGGATTTCTGGTGTTCCAGGCATCTTCAGCCGCCTGCACTTTTTGTGTTGCGGTCTCCAGGGTGAATGGAGGCAACGGGAATCTTTTTTCCATGTGTTACAATTTTTATTTTAAGAGAGGGTGTCAAATATTTTTTTAGTCTGCGCTTCTAAAGAAAATCCTGTGGCAATCTCGGGATCGGGGATAAGGTAGGTTTTCGTTTTTTCATTTTGCTGAACCAATGATCTCAATTCGGGCAACTGCATTTTCAGGGCGTCGAAATTGTTGTTGGCTGCTTTTTTTGTACTCACCCAGTTATACAGCAGTTTAAAATACGCCTGCTGATTGTGGGGGGTGTTGCTATTGCCCAACGGGCCGTGGCCGGGCACCAGGATGGCGGGTTGCAGGCTGTGCATTTTGTCAAGTGTGGCGATCCAGGGTTTAACATCGGCATCCCTGAACAAATTGTAGGGGCCATTCAAACAGGCATCTCCGGCGAAAAGGATTTTTTCGTTTGGCAGCCAGGCTACGCCATCGCCAATGGTATGGCCAATGCCCAGGTGCAGCAGCTCAACCCGTTTGGTTTTATCTTCGATCACCAGTTTATCAGTAAAAGTAATGATGGGGGGAACCAGCGTATGCTGGTGCAGATCGGTTCTAACTTTAGCCATGCTTTCCCAGCGGCCGGGTTCTTTTCCATAATAACCGGTTTCAAAATGGTGCAGTTCGGCTATAACATCTGTATGTGCGATAGCCATGGCTCCCTGGCTGGTCCAAACGCTGTTACCATAAATGTGATCGCCATGGTGATGGGTGTTGAAAACGTATTTTATGGGTTTGTCGGTGGTCTTTCTTATTTCCTGTAACAGCACAGCTGCTTTAATGGGGAAGTTGGCATCAATAACCAGTACAAAATCATCAAAGATGATCCAGCCGTTATTACACTCGATGTCCTGCATGTTTCCGTTCTCAAAATAAGTTACCCGGCCCCGGGCAAAGAACACCCCTTTTGCCAGTTCTTCGATGCTGTCAAAGGATGAAGTTGCTGATGAAGCAGCGGCAGTAAAAGCGGGATGGGGTGGCTGCACAATGGGGCTTCCTACGGAAGCAAAAGCCATGATGGACATGTTCTTCAGGAGATGTCTTCTGTTCATGATTAGTATTTTATTTATACAGACAATTCTGTCTGTTTATAGGGCAAAATTTTTTATTTTTCTTCTACCAGGATCCGGATCATTTTCTTTGCCTTTTTAACCGGCCAGGTTTCCTTGTAGATCTTTGATTCAACAATGGCGCCTTCAAATAATAAGTAAATAGCATCGCTGATGACATCTATTTCGTCGGCCGGCTTTCCATGAAGCGCTTGTTCTATGAAGCTTTTTATGAATTGTCGCAATTTGCGTTTATGTTCAAGAATTTCGTGCGACATGGGGGCGCTTGTATCACCGATCTCTGACAGCATGTTGATGAATTTACAGCCCAGGAAATTGTTCTGCTGTAAGGAATATTCAAGAAAATCGAAACAGGCTACCAGTTTTTGAAAGGGTGTCTTTTTTGCGCTTGCCCATTTTTCAATGCCCCCAAACCATTCTTCCCGGGCAGCTTTTAAATAATGGATCCCCAATTCGTCCTTGGAGCCAAAATGCTGGTACAGGCTGGCCTTGGCTACTTTGGCCTCATCAAGGATCTGGTTGATGCCGGTATTATTATATCCCTGGATATAAAACAACCGCGAAGCGGTTTCCAATATTCGTTCCCTTGGACCTAATTTACTCATGGTATTCAAATCTGATGCTAAGGTAGGGGATTTTTTAATAAATAGACAAATTTGTCTATTTATTTGTTTTCTTTAACAGGGCCTCAATGCAGCCCTGGCGTAATGATGACACCTTGATAGCCGATGAGCAACCGAAGTACATTTGGTAATCAATCACATTGAACAGTTCTTTGATAAATATGAAGCCAGGAAAAAACGAATGGTAAATGAACAGAAAGCCATTACATTTGAACCGGATATCAGTACTATAAAACGATTGACATATGCCACAGAGCAGACACCGTCACAAACAACATCGCCATCATCCGCATGAACCTGCCCGTAAACCCCAGTCAGTTAAAACAGCACGCAGAAATCCAGTTACCATTATGGTTATTTTTGCAGGTATACTGGGTATTATAGCAGCTTTGATTGCCGCAGGTCCTGACCCGGTATGGTTAGTAACTGGCGTGCTGGCCGGCGCCGTAATTGGTTATATTATTGGAAAACGAATGAGCAGGCTGAGTTAACTAATTGCAGGTGGTGATCCGGACTTTTGGCAGGCTGTTGTTATGCCTGAATTACGCCTAATGCCCATCAATAAGCGCAGGGGTTCTGGCTCTATAACCTGCTGCATAGATCTGGAACCATTGCACCAACGGGTTGACCCAGGCTGCATAGGGTTTATAGAGAAACCCATGACTGAGCCCTGTTTCCAGTTTGATCTCATGATGATCTTTTATTTCCTTATGGGTCTCGAAAATTTTGTTGCAGGTGCCATGCGGGTCATTTGATTCAATGATGGAAAGGAACCTTCCCTTTAATGGCATTGTAAGCCAGGTCTTATATTCATTGGGCCAACAGCCGCCCATGATCACATATTTCATTTGCGGGTTTTTCAAAAGGACCGATACCTGTAATACAATATCCGTTCCGGCCGATGCACCTACCAGTATGATGTCTCTTGCCAGCACATTTGCTTTTAATAGCGTATCTATCTGTTGCACTATTTTACGGGCATATACCGAATCATCAACACCGGGAAATCTTCTTTCGCTTATTATATAGAATCCATGCGCCCGAAGGGTATCCAGAATACGCGAATATTGGTAGGGGCCGAATTGCGGTACCGGATCATTAATAGCGTTGTCGCCTTTGTTGGTAACCACACCGCCGTGCAAATAGAACAGGTAATACCCGGCTGCATCGATGGTGTCAGGAAGATCGTGTTGTATATGTTGAGCTGTGGCCCAGGTATATAACAGGCAAAGCAGTATAGAAACAATTAACGGTTTCATAGGATTAAGGTAGCGGATTTTTATTTTATATTACGCATACCTTATGCGACAAATTGCAACAATCTTCTTTTTCTTGTTTCCATGTTAGGTTATTCGCAGCGCACCACCTGCCTGAAGGTCACTGGAAAGAGGTTCTGTAATACCTGTTTTATAAATATAACGGTGATCATATTGCCATATTTCAACCGGCAATGTTTGCCGGGTTTTTTTATTGCTTGCAGTAGTGATCTCAATGATCAGCGGCATGGCCGCTTTTTCATAGTTCTCAATAATAATTTCAGCTGCTTGGGATGAATCATAATTTACTGCCACAACCCCCTGGTCGAGTTTATAATTCTCCATAAATGTTTCTTTCCAGAACCAGGTAAGGTCTTCACCAATGGCGTTGTTCATCAGTTCTTTTATCTTTTTGAAGGATCAGTTGAATGGCTTTGATCGTAAACCCGCCTTCGAATGTTTTTTTGAGTTTGGCATTATTACTATCCAGGAAGAGTTTTGCATCCAGTCCTTTAGAATGCGATTTGAAAACATTCTGATCTAACTGGAGCCAGAGATAAGATAACGCATGCGGACTATTATTGGTATAAGTAATGCTCTCTGTGCCCTGAATAATATTGCGTTCGTCATCGAGCATGGCATCGATGGTATAATTGCAACGGTTTTGCCAATAGGCACTACCGGGTTCACCACTGGCTGTACGATATGCGTTGCCGGCCGGTAAAACGGGCAGTGCAGGAAAAACAGCTTTTGGATCGTATACAGAAGTTCTTTCACTAAGCTGGGCTGTTACAGAAATAGAAATGAATATGATTAAAAAGAATCCCATACATTGTCTCATGTGCAAACTGATTGACTAAATGAAATTGAATATACTAAATGGCGCAGAAAATAATTCACGGGTTTACAAAAATAAAACCTCCCGATCAGTCGGGAGGCTAACGTAAGCAAGGCTGTAAAAACAGCCCCGCATTCATGAGAAAAATTCTCATAGGATATAACGTCTTATTTAGGATTCTGCACGGGCGCACTGCCATCAGTGGGCGGGTTTAATGCCAGTTCATCATCCGGAACATCCCAGTAATCAAGGAAATTATAGTTAATGGTTGCTTTAGTGTTCACAACGCCGGTGCTGCTTACCACTACGGCATTGGTTCTGCCCGTGCCGCCTGCGCCAATATCATCGAGGTAACCCCAGCGGCGGCTATCGTATAAGGAAACGTTCCGGAAAAGCAATGCGGTCCTTCTTTCCCGCCGCAATTCCTCGTATGCCTGTGCGGCATCAGTAATAGTGCCCGAAACGGCGGTGAGCCCTGCGCCCTGGTAGGTACGCACCGCATCCACGCTGGCCAGGCCAGTGGTGATATTGTTGAGTTTTATATTGGCTTCCGCCTTCATCAGCTCATTTTCTTCATAGGTAGCGGCAACGTATAATTCATAAGCGCCTACTGTTTTACTGCCTACTACCTGTACGCCACTCATAGCGTTTCCTCCATCTAACAACTTGTAACGGGTACTGAAAGTGAACCCGCCTTTTTGGTTCAGGTAGGCCGTTACCTGGCTGAAATTATTGGCCAGTCTTTTATCGCCTGTTTTGTATTCCTGTATCAGGCGTTCGGTGATCTTATAAGTAGTGCTGGTAGGGTCACCGATGGTCATGGCCGCTACACTGCCGGTGGTAGCGCTGAGAAAACTGCCTGCAGAAGCCGAGCGGCCGGTGAACACCAGATCACTACTGGTAACACCGTTGCTTACCAGGGTGAGGATATTATTCCAGTCGGTGGCGGTCATGTCTTTCACTCTTTTATTCACCAGTATATTGCGCGCTTTCATGGTGTTGATGGTATGTATCCACATAGTGGGCGTAAGAACGCCGCCTTTACCGGTTTGGCATTGCGTGGGGATCAATGCTTTTACCATGGTGTTGTAATCAGTAAGCGTTGTTATACCGTTCAACGCTTCAATGGCCTTGTTGTAATTGGCATCGGCCTCTGCAATTATTTCAGCGCTCGTTTTATAAAGGCCATTTGTTTTGGCCGATTCGTTTTTAATAAGACCCGCATAATAAATTGAACCGATCCTCGAATACGCATAGCCCTTCCAGAAATAGGCCCATGCTTTGATGGCATTTTTCCTGGTGGTGGCATCGCCGCTGAATGAAACGTTATCAACCGTTTCAAGCACCAGGTTACAGGCATTGTTTAAATAATACATCCACGTCCATTCAAAATAGAACATATTGCTGCCCGCCTTGGTACGCGAGTTATTGAGCCTTACCACCCCTTTGGCGGGTGCTGTGTTCGAAATTTTGGTGCCATCGTCCATTACTACATAATCGGGTACGCTTACCTGGTTTATGATATTGTTGGCCGCTTCGGCAGAGACAACATCGGCCATAAGGTCGTGATAAGCGGGCGCCAGGAACCAGAAACTGCTTCCGAGGAACGAGCCTGAATATTTTGTATCAGTTATACCGTTAAAACCTGTTTGATATACTGCACCGAGCGATAAGGATAAAATGCCGGCTTCTGTTTTTGCACTTCCCGGGGTAGGGGAATTCGGATTTTCTACATTCAGTTCTTCTTTTCTGCAACCTGTTTGTACCATCAGCAGCACGCCCAGTAAGTATGATAGCTGTATTCTCATTGTAATAATAATTTAGTTTAAAAACCAAGGTTCAATCCGATCTGGTAGGTTTTGAGATTTGGCATTGAGTTATGATCAATACCTCTTTCGTAGGAAGAGCTACTGGAGGTGCTTGCATTGATCTCGGGATCCAGGCCGGTGTAATTGGTGGCCGTCCACAGATTTCTGCCCGATAACACCAACTGCAGCTTCTGGAAGTATTTGAGGTGGAAAAGTTTGGCTGCATCCATTGCTACCGATACGTTACGCAGCCTTACAAAGGAAGCGTCCTCATAGAAATAATCTTTTGTTGAATTGCGTGCGCCGTTTATGCTTCCCCACATATCTGAATAAGCGCTGATGTAATAGTTGGAAAATGCCGCGGTTTGACCGTTCACAGTGACCTTATTGCCAAAATCTCCATGAATGCCGTCGCGGTACATCCATTCCTTGGTTTGATTGTACAAATGACTTTTATAGATCCAGTCGAACTGGAAGCTGAAGGTGAGAAAATCTTTAAACCTTATACTGTTGATAAAGGAAGCGTTGAACTTTGGATTGGGGTCGCCGATCGCATACGTTTCGTTGGTGAACAAAATGCCCCTGGTTGCCGTATCTACCACCCGGCCGTTGACCACTGCATATTTTCCTTCATCTGCTTTACTGATATACCGGGTGCCGTCTTTGCGGGTCTGTTCTACGCTGGTAAATGCTTTCAACCCATAGATCTGCCCAATTTTATCACCCGCTTTCAATACCAGGTTGGTGCTGCCTGCAGAGGCTGTTAACACTATGTCCTGGTTGGTTGATACGGCATCAATTTTTGACGACTGATGGCCAAAGGTGGTGGTAAAGTCCCAGGTGAGGTTCCTGGTAGAAGCCACGCTCAGGTTCAGCGAGAACTGAAATCCCTTCGACGACAGGGAGAAGGCATTGGTCAAATAGCCGCCGCCACCGGAAGAAGGGGGCGCATCTACTGCATAGATCACATCTCCACTTTTCCTTTTCCAGAAGGTAGTGCTTATACCCACGTTGGGGAACCATTCGCCTTTATTCAAATTAATGGTAACATCGGTTCCAATCTCTGTTTCTTTTGAGACCTCTACCATCAGGTCGGGATTTTTTTGCGTGGAAGCGGTGTAAAAGGCGAGTCCGCTACCGATGCTTTTGGTAGATAATACCAGGTATCTGTCGAACGCATCGGGCTGTATACCTGCTTCACCATACCCTCCGCGTACTTTGAATTCGGGTATAATGTTGGAAATACCCTTCCAGAAATTGAATTGCGATAACCGCAAATAGCCGTTGCTGTGGTAAAAGGTTTGTGGTGTTGATCCGCCGCCGAAGGCTGATGAATAATCGCTTCTTAAACCCGCTTTTATACCACCGATATTGCCATAATCAAATCCCTGGTCAACCAGCCAGCCAAATGTTATAAATGGTTTTTTGTAATCCACGGTCACCTGCTGCGTATTGGTCTGCCGCATATTGTATACCGGGTATAGCTGCAGCCCATCGCCCGTGGTGGTATATTGTTTGAATACATTTTTGCGATAATCATAAGCTGCATAAGTGGTAGATGTAATGGGTACCTTCAGGTGAAGATCTTTATCAAGATCGAGGCGAATGGTGGCTGATGTCATTGCATTCTGGAAGGTAGTGGTATTAGAGGTGTTGGAAAGCCCGCCGGCATTGGAGCTGAAGCCGCCGATAAATGAGCTTCTGCTGAGCGCATTGATATTCTGCGACTGGTTCTTATAAATGTAAGCGATATCTTCTTTTTCATAGTTGATGCCATACTTAGCTTCCAGGTCAATGAACCGGTTGATGTGATAAGAGCCCTGTAGATTCTGGATAAGGTCTATCGTTTCATCCTTGCCAGAGGAATACTCGAAATAGTAATTGGGGTTGGCGCCATTGATACTTACTGGCGATGCATTGAGCCGGTAGGCATAATCACCATTGGCATCCTTCCAGTCGAGGTCAAAGAAAGGAGAGGTGTTCAGCATCTGGTAAATGGCGTCGCTGCCGCCTGCGTAATAGGGATTGAAATTGTTCTTCTGATATATTGTTTGCGTAATAGAGCGAAACCTGAATCCTTTAAACAGCTCTGTTCCTACATTGGATGTAAAATTGTAGCGGTTGAGCGCGCCGTTCTTCCTGATGGCGCTTTCCTGGTAAGAACGGGAGGCTGTGAAGGCAAAATCAGTTTTGTTAGCACCGCCCGATACGCTGATGCTGTTATTAATAGTGGCGGCTGAGCGGAACAACTGTTTAAAGTGATCATAATATTTCAGGTTCTGGCCATATGGTTTGCTGCCATCTGTAAGTGGGGAAGTACTGTTCCATACAATACCGCTTTGGGTTACGCCATCTACATTAACGCCCGCCGTATAGGTGCCGTCGGGTTTTACCTGAATGATGACACCGTCCTTATCTACGACATTATTATTGGCATCGGTCTTGAAACCATGCGTGGATGGTTTGTGCAGATTGCCGGTATTGAGGTAAGAACCGGTACCGTAGCTGCTAGATACGTCTATGCTGATCTTGCCGGCTTTTCCCTTTTTGGTAAAGATCTGAATGGCCCCATTGGCCCCCTGTGCACCGTATATAGTGGCCGATGCTGCGCCTTCCACCACTTCCACCCGTTCTACATTGCTGAGGTCAAGCGCATTGAGGTCGGTGGCCCTTACTTCAAGGCCATCTATCAGGATCATGGGCCGCGTACCTAATTGCAGGGAGTTGATACCACGCAGCAGGATATTCGTCTTTGCACCCGGAGTGCCATCAACGCTGCTGATCTGTGCACCGGCTATTTTGCCCACCAGCGCCTGATCTATGGAGCCGGATGGTACTGCTGGAAGTTTGTCGGATGTAATAGACTCCACAGAGATGCCAACCTTTTTTTTGCTGGTGGCAACACCCACGCCCGTCACTACCACTTCACTGAGTGATTTGGGATCGTACTCCAGCGTGATGAGCAGCTTTTTGTTCTGATTGGTTTTTACAATTTTAGATAAATAACCAATGGAAGAAATTTCCAGCGTTACGCCGGCAGCCGTGTTGTGCAGGGTAAATAGTCCTTCGGCATCGGTGACCGTGGCGCCGCCGCCTTTGATCTTCACCGTGGCGTTTGCAATGGGCATGCCGTCTTTTGAATCGCTGATCTTACCCGAAATGTCGGTTTGAGCAAAGAGGACATTGCATAGGAGCATAGCAATGCCCGTAAGCAGTTTTGCTTCTCTCATGTGACTTTAGTTTTGGTTTAATTAGAAAGAGATCCGGGAAAAATGCGATCATTCAAATGGGGGCAATCGTAGTAATGCAAGCAGGCGGGCAATCATAACCTAAATTAGGGCATTTTGCTGTAATATGATACACTCATGATAACTTTATTTTTGGGGCCCATGCAGAATTTTGCACCAGAAAGGTCAGAAAGACCTTTTTTAGAAGGTAAGCAAAATGCCATCACTCAGGCTGAAATAGAATTTTTCAATAGGCACAACGGGCGAGGTATCGTACAAACCGGTGAAAGCAACGGTAAAATCAACATGTTTTCCCGCCTTTATATTCCATTGCACATGCGGCGCAATACGGGGTTTGAACCGGTCGGGCCGCGTTTGTAAAAATATATTGCAGGTTATATCATTGTTGTTATTGGGCTTCCAGGTGAGGCGCACATATGAATTTATTTTTACCAGTTTATTTATCACCGGGGTTACATCGGCTGGTAATTTGGCCGAATCAACCGCTATATAGTCCCATTTCTCTTCTTCATACATCAACCCCAATCCGCAATTAAAATCGATGCGTTCTCCTTTCGTGATGTTATACCTGATATTGCTACCGGCCAGCCAGCGGTGTTCAATGCCCCGTTTATTATCCCATTGATATTGCACAAAAGGTTCGGGTTGTATCTTATTCTTATACCCATGCCGGTACCGCAGGTGAATATAGCCGGCATTCAAAATATCATCGGGGCCGTTATAGGTAAAGCGATAGCTGCCCGACACTATAAAAAGTTCTTTGTATTGCTGCCACATGGCTTCGGCTGTATTGGTGGCATCGTACAGCACGTTCTTTTGCCGGTCTACCTCCAGGCCTGAATTGAAATTCCAGGAAAATTTTCCTCCGCGCTTATAATCAGATGTATCGGTCTTGTCTATGTTAAGGATCTGGGCCTGCAGTAAAAAAGGGAATAAAATGCCTGTTAGCCCGGTTAGTATTTTTAGGTTCATATTAATCTTATTAAGGTAGCTTTTACCTATCGTTAAAACCCGCTTTTTTAAGTTAAGCGTTTGTTACCGGCTATTTAACCAGCCAAAAACTATATTTGACGCCTCCTTGTAACTATTAAACCATTTTATTATGACTTCCCCCAACATTCCTTCAAAAAGCGTCAACACATGGATCTACCTCGATGAAGATGAACCGGCAGGAACCGGTTATACATCTTTCAACAGTTGTTACCAGTCGCTCGTGCATAACCAGGTATACGCCAGTACCGACATGCTGTTTATCTGCTTCTTCACTGTAGTGCCCGATGGAAAAGGGTTTTATACCATTGAGATCGGGAATAAAAATGCCGTTCATGCCGACGGTTCAACCACGCAGCAGTATCTCGAGTACACTATTTTCGACGCGAAGGCTCAAAACGCTGGTATCAAAATACTGGCTACTTTGAACTATAACGATGATAACCTGGCGCAGATCTTTTCAGGCAACCAGCAGCAATGGCCTGCGCAGGTGACCAATTTTGCTTCAAACGTAAAAAATTATCTGCAGACCATGCTAATAAATGGGCTGGATATTGACTGGGAAGGGGCCTTTTCTACCAATATCTCCCAGGCTCAATTCGCCATGCTGTTCAAGGCCATCCGCAGCGCTTTCAATACAAACAGTACCTATATGTACCTCACCATGTGCCCCGCCGAAGTGGGGAACCTGGATGTAACAACCGTAAATACCTGCTTTGATTTGATCACCCTGCAGAATTATTCCGGGTTTACCTTCCCAACCGACTATACAGGTATTGGCATCATGCCCCAATTACTGGGTTATGGCGCAAAGTTTGAATCGAACCAACAAACGGCCAATCAGGCAAACGCTGAGGCGTTGGCTGGTTTCAGCTACAACAATCAGCAATACATCTACAACAATATTGGCCAATGGCGGCTCAATTCAGGTAACTATATTTATGAACAAAGCCAGCAAATACTGTTGTACCAGTTGGCGTATAAAAAGGCTGGCGGCGTCTTTAACGACGGCGCCATTGTGGCCAGGGTAAACAATCCGCTGCTTGCCAATCTTATTATACGTAGCGGCGATGTAATTGATGCGGTGCAGGCAACCTGTACCGGTAGTTTTAATGGTAACCCGGGCACGTTGGCGTTGTTGCAACATGGCGGTAACGGTGGCGGTAGTAATGCTATCAACATCAATACCGGTGACGTTATAACTCAGGTGTCGGGTTATACAGGCACCTGGTATGGATGGAATGTGGTGGTACAACTTACCATTAAAACAAAGGCAGGTCAGGTTTATGGTCCCTTTGGTACAATGAATAACGTTACAAACAAGACCGCCTTTTCTTATACCGCACAACAAAACCAATGTATTGCGGCATTCAATGGTTCCACCATTCAGGTGCCCACCGTACAGGGAACTATGACACTGGTGGTGGCAGAATTATCAGTGAGCTATGCACAGGTGCCGGTAGGTGAGCTACAGCCTGCTTAATGAGGATTTATTATCTTTGATATGGTTAATTTTTACCCTCCCGATGCATCGGGAGGGTTTTTTATTCTGAGCGAAGTCGAAGAATGGCCGGTAAGTATCATAGGCGGGGGTTAAAAAAGCCAGACCCCGTTCATCATCGACGCGCCACAGGTGGTTTCAAAAGAATTCACGTAACTGTCGGGGGTTCTGCGCCACCATTGCCCCCACATAAGGCCGCTGCTGTTGCGGTATTGCCAGGCTTGTTGTGCATTGTAATTAAGCCAGTTGGCATAGGTGCCCTGATAACCCCGGTCGCGTACAAACTGGCAGGCCCAGCGGGCAAAAATGGCTTTAAAGCCCTGGCAGTCGTCAGTATCATATTCATCGGGAAGCAGTCCGGCGGCATTGCACATATTGTTTTTCGTATAATCCATGGCTTTAGCCGCCATAGTGAGGTAATTATTTGATGGGTAATACGTGTGCAACAGGTTGCAGGCGCCTATAAAAGTACCTTGTGTATAAGTGCGGGTGCCTTCGGTGATGGTGCCGGCTGCATTCATGGCGCCAGCTACTGCGCCCGAACCGCTTGCATACAATTTACTCACCATCCAGTCTACCAGCTGTTTGGCTTTGGTGAGGTAACCGGCATCGCCGGTTGCCTGGTACAGGTAGATGGCGCAAATGGCAGCCGGGGCATTTACACAGGCGTTCTTGGTTGTTTTGCCTGTTGTCCACCACAACCCGCCACCGAGGTTGGTATCCCAGGCCCGGGACCATACCAGGTCGAAGTTATTTTTTGCCATATCTTTCATGCCGCCGTCATTGGTGATCCTGAATGCCCGTATGCACATCAGTGCGCCCCAGATCACATCGTCATTATAGCTGTTCGATGACCATAGTAAGCCCCAGTTATCGCGCATGCCGTTGTACAGGTATACGAATTTATTGCGCAGGTCGGTATCGTTATTGACGGTATAGGCGTCAATGAGGGTTTCTATGGCTTCGGCCTGCCGCCAGAAATCCATGCGGCCGGTATGGGTTACATCAGAATAATAATAGGCTTTATACGATGGCCCGTATGTGCCATACTGTTGGTAGAATGCGTTGTTATAGCACTGCATGGCCAGCAGGGCTTCTGCTTTTGTGGGTGGTGTACTGCTTTCAACGGCTGCTATTCTGTTGCCGTTTTTGGCGGAAAGAGTATCCGGCGTCTGGTTCAATTCCTTTTTGCCACAGGCCGATAAGGCGAGTGTTAGTATGGGAATGATCCCCGCTTTGAGGTGTTGTGAAACTTTCATATGATTGGTTTTATATGTGTTAAGGATCGACTGGCGGCAGCCAACTGGTAAGGACAGGAAAAGAATAGCAAATACTGACAGTGGGGAAAATTAAAGGGATAAAAAAAGGAGATGCATATGGCATCTCCCTGTTATATATCGTGCAGTTGCGTTACTCAGGCATTTTCAAGTTTTTCAATATCAAACTTTTTCATTTGCATGTACACCTGTATTACCTTTTGTGCTTTGGCCGGATCGCTTAACAGCTTTGGTAAAATAGCAGGTACAATTTGCCAGCTAACGCCAAACTGATCTTTTAACCAGCCGCACTGGCCTTCACTGCCCCCGTTCGCGGTTAATTTTTCCCAATAGTAATCGATCTCTTCCTGGGTTTCGCAATCCACAACAAAAGAAACAGCCTCATTGAATGTAAACTGCGGGCCCGCATTCAAACCCATAAATTTCTTTCCGTTCAGTTCAAATGTCACCACCATCTGGTTGTCGGCTGTGATCTTCGAATTTTTAAATACAGCGCAATAGAATTTAGCAGCAGCCTGCGCTTGTCCATCGAACCACAAACAGGGATAAATTTGATTAGTCATGTTCTTTGTTTTTTTGTTTGATTGATACCACAAAGAAACGGCACCGGGGAGTGCTGGAATAGAACAAAGCCGACATTATTCGCTTTGGCCGAATTTCAGGTAATCTTTTGGGGTAATACCGGTGAATTCCTTAAAAGCCCTGATATAATGGCTTTGGTCGGCATAGCCATTGGCAAAGGCGATGTCGCTGAGTTTTTTGAATTGCCTGCCGTTCAATTGCTGAAAGGCATTATTGAATTGCGAAATACGCCGGAACAGGTTGGGCGCCACGCCGATGTTCTTTTCAAAATGCCGCTGAAAAGTGCGCTCGGTAATATGCAGTTCATGCTGCACTTTCAACAGCGCGTCTTTGGATGCGTTTTGTACAATGGTAAGGGTGGCGAACCTTATAAGCTGGCAATCGACAGTGGTTTTGGTGATGAGGCTGAACACATACTCATTGAGCAGGGCAATCATTTTTTCGGTGGTACCGGCATTCAGCAACTGTTCCTGCAATGCCCGGGTTTTGGCCGGTGACAATAAGTTCAGGTCGATGGGACTGTTGGTGAGCTCCTGGGCCGAAACACCGAACAGGGAATACAACGCGAAGGGTTTGAAGAAATAAGCGATCAGCGTAAAGTTATCACGAATGGTAAGCGTATCGGGAAAAACGGTTTGCCCGAACAAGGTGAGGTTATTGCTATTGTTCTTAATAAGTCCTTTTGCCGTTTGAAATAAAAGGGTGGGGGCTCCATTGGCATACAGCGGCAACGTGAAAGGATTGGTGACCAGCACTTCCTCAATGACCAGTATCCTTTCAACATACTGGCTGATCTTTTCACCTGGTAAAAGGTTGCTGACTTTCATGGGTCCCTGTATTATTAAGGAATGCGCAAAGATACTCTTTTTACATGCCGCCCTGTTTTTTTACGGCAATGATGATGCCGGTTGCCCAGTGTTGCTTTGTTAGCACCAGGTCGATCCTGCTTTCGAGATATTGCACGAACCGGGTTGCTTTTTCGGCATGCCCTTCGGGCCAGTTTGGTTGTGGTAACATATCATCAACAATGTACAGAGCTCCCACATTCAGCATCTCCAGCACCTCATCTAACAACAGGTATTTACCATGCCAGGTGTCGGCAAAAATATAATCGAATTTTTGGTCTGCATTGTTCCTTACCCATTCCTCACCATCGGTATGAATGAGGTTTAACCGTTGGTCATGAGCCAGGTATTTACCGGCAATTGACAAAAATGTTTGGTCATTGTCGATCGAGGTCAGGGTTGAATGGCTGTCCATACCGTCAAGTATCCACGCTGTTGAAAGCCCGGTACCTGTGCCCAGCTCCAGGAATTTGCCGGCCGGTTTGCAGGCAGCCAATGTTCTTAATAAAGAACAGGTGAGCATATCGCTAGCCATCGTAAAACCACTTTCCGTAGTTTCTTTTTGTATTGACCAGTAAAAAGAGGGTATTGATTGGATGATCTCTTCAGTCATTGTTAGTTGTAATTTGCCTGACTTCGAGATTACAAAAAAAGGGCCGAATAACAGCGGAGAATGTCAATTTTTTGTTCAAAAAAGGGCCCGTATGTAAGGTGATCTTAATACGAGATCCGCAGCACTAATTACAGCGGATCATGCTTTTTAGCTTTGAATATTGGCCTGTTATAAAATAATGGAATATCATGTTTGGCACTTTCTTTTGACCCATTTTCATGTTGTTTGGTGCTTTCCACTTTTTTGCCAACATGAATAGGAATTACAGGGGCTGCCTGTTTTCTTACAATTGTCCTACGGGAATATGCCAGCTGACTCATAATGATTAATTTGACACTAATTTCGCTCGTAAATGCGCCAAAAAAAATGAGGGTAATCAATCATTTTAATGAGCTTGGTCATGATTTTGGTCATAATAATTATATTCCCCGAATTATTTTTAATGCTGAAACTAAGTCCTGGAGCGTTTCCTGTGAGAAGCCATCTTCTCCTGTCTCAATGGAAAATGCTTAAACAGCAGTTGACCCAAAAAACGGGCGTTACTGAACGGTAGCAATGTTTCACTATTGGATTTGTCTAACCTGCCCCTTAATTCGCCTAACTCGCGGCAATGTCCTTCGCCAGCGGGTTGATGCGTTGCATCTTTGAGTCATCAAATAACACAAAACAATCAGTTTATGAAACCAACAACAGCAAAGATCATTTATTGGACAGGCATCGTTTTAACCTCATTATGGTTTGGCACCAGCGGCATTTGCGAATTAACAAAGAACCCCCTTGTATGGAACATTACTTTACAATTAGGATACCCGGCGCATTTCATTTATATACTTGGCGTAGCTAAATTATCGGGCGTGGCAGTGTTGTTGATCCCGAACAAATTACTCCGGTTGAAAGAATGGGTTTTTGCCGGCGTATTTTTCGATATCCTGTTTGCCTTCTTCTCCAAATTTAGCGTGCTTGGCTTTGCGGCAACCATCGATGCCATTATTGCTTTCCTGATGGTAACAGTGACCTATAGCATGTTCCGGAAATTATATCCAGCACAAACAATGATTGCTACAAACTAAATAACTATAATAATATGAAACAGAATACTATCATAGATCTCCGCCGGTTATTCACCCTCGCCTTACTGCTTTTCGCAGTGCTGTTGAGCGGAACCCAAAACGTACAGGCGCAAAGCACCTCCTTTGATAACATCAAACAAATAAAAGCAGGTGTACTCGATATCGGGTACGCAGAAGTGGGCCCTTCCACCGGTGAACCCGTTATTTTATTGCATGGCTGGCCTTATGACATTCACAGTTATACAGAAGTGGCCACGCTGCTGGCGGCTAAAGGGTACAGGGTGCTGGTGCCTTACCTACGTGGCTATGGTTCCACCCGTTTTCTAGATGCCAACACCCCGCGCAACGGACAACAAGCTGCCCTGGCAATGGATGTAATTGAATTCATGAACGCCCTCAGGATTGATAAAGCCGTTTTGGGCGGTTTCGACTGGGGCGCCCGTACGGCCGATATAGTGGCGGCTTTATGGCCCCAACGCGTGAAGGCCCTGGTGTCGGTGAGCGGTTACCTCATCGGCAGTCAGCAGGCAAACAAAGCGCCCTTATCGCCCAAAGCAGAACAGTCGTGGTGGTACCAGTTTTACTTTGCCACTGAGCGCGGCCAAAAGGGATATGAAGCCAACCGCCGTGACTTTAACAAACTGATCTGGCAAACGGCTTCTCCTCAATGGCATTTTGATGAGGCTACTTATACACAGGCAGCTGCTTCATTCGATAATCCCGATCATGTGGCCATCGTAATTCATAATTACCGTTGGCGGCTTGGCCTTGCTATAGGAGAAGCCCGGTACAATGAGTTGGAGAAGAAGCTGGCGGGCGCACCGGCTATTACCGTACCAACAGTTACGTTGGAAGGCGATGCCAATGGGGCGCCGCATCCTGATCCTGCAGCTTATAAAGCAAAGTTTACCGGGAAGTATGCGCATCATACCATTACTGGCGGCATTGGTCACGATCTACCGCTGGAAGCACCAAAAGCGTTTGCCGATGCCATTGTAGAAGCAGATGGATTGGCGAAATAAACGATGTAAAATCGAATAAACATTCTGATAGATGTTGGCAACTGATCCTGTTCTCCAATTGGTAAAAAGGGTGAAAAAACGGTGTTCAATTCGCCTAATTCCTAATAACTTCCAGCTATTTTAAGAAGCTTCAATTATCCCCTTCATCTATGCAAAGCGAAACAATACTTTCAGATCAGCCTAAAGGGCAAGTGGATGTTCTTTTTTTGTATAAGGAAGAGGAATTTAAATATGTAGAAAGGATTGTCAATATTCTTGAAGAGCGAGGCTATACTACCTTCTTTTGGAGAAAAGATGTGCAATTTGGTCAGAAAATAGAAGAAGGTGAAGAGTATCACATGCATCTGGCCAGAAAAATAATAGTTTGCCTTGGTACCTTGGGATGGGGACCAAATCATTTGCGTTTGGTAAAGCTGGCGCAGGATGCAAAAAAAGAAATTATTCCGGTCCTTATCGGTGAGCCGCAGGCAGATGCTTATTTAGAAGCAGATCGGCTGTTTGCTGATTTCAGATATGTAAATCTCACCAGCCTATCAGAACAGTTTATCCGTGACCTGTTAAAGGCAATTGGCTTGCCTGGGAAACAGGATGACCATGTGTCCAAATTTGACCAGGTATTCATAACGCTTATGGATGGCAACGATGAGCAAAGATCGGAGGTATTGAAACAGATTAGTAGTATGGGTGAGGTTGACAAAGAGAGTATCGCCGTGCGGCTGCGTAATGATATAACAACAAAGTTCAGGCATGGAATAGCCAATGAATTGGGACGAAATGTTCGCCCATTGGATAAAATGATTTCTATCAGATCATGGATGTTAAGTGCGCTCATTTGTACAGGTGCAGAACGCAAGGAAAATAAAGAAATGCTGCTGGAGCATTTAATGTCCGACATCGAACCAGATGTAACTATTCAGTATTGGCTATTGGCGGGTCTGTACAGGGAGAAAGTAACTTACCTGCAAGCTGCGATCGATCAGTTAAAATTTCAGGAGTCTCCAGGTTCTTTAATGATGATGTTTGTTTTAGCAATTCAATCGTCAGAAAATATTGAATCACACTTCGCAGAATGTTTACAACAGGATGAATTTCTTCCCCGATGGAAAGTGTTACGCATTCTTCGTATAGTGCCTATGCCTCGTCTTGCCAAAAGTGTAGTACGGCTTATTAGAGAATTAATGCCTGCTCAACCACTGGCTTATGACGCGTTAAATGCGTTGACCAATCCGGAAATGGCGAAAGCAGCTGTGCCTTATATAACAGAACTTATTACTATTAATGGTTTTGTAGATCGATTAATCGGTGTAGTCAACTTTTCAGATGCGGGCACTATGTACCGGCTTGCCTGGGTGTTATTTGTGCTGCCTGATATTGAAGTGGATCAGGCGCTCAATGCAGCACGTAGCAACAACGAATTCAGGTTATCAGCGAATGGTCTAAAACGTATACTAAGAAATTACCGCACACGAAAAGTATCTCCGGTTTCGGCTATTGCAGGATATGCTTCTGATTCAATTGATCCTAAAAAAGATTATCTTAATATTACCAATGATGTAAAGAACCTGTCAGCTGTAATGCTTGCTAAAGATATTAATCCACCGCTGGCAATTGGCTTATTTGGTAAATGGGGTTCCGGAAAAAGTTTCTTTATGCATGCGTTGAGGGAAGAGGTTAAAACTGTTAAAAAAATATACAATGAAGACCCTCTGTCACCTTTTCATACCAAGATAGTAGAAGTGGAATTCAATGCCTGGCATTACCTGGATACGAACCTGCTGGCCAGTTTGGCACATAATATTTTCAAAACATTGGCAGGCTTTGTAATACCACACATGTCTGAAAAAGAACAGGTAGAGAATTTACAAAAGCAGATTGATAATAAAAAGAAGGAACAGCAGGATATTGAAGACCTGAAACAAATACAGATTTCTCAGTTGGAAGAAAAGGAAACTGAGCTTAAAAGATTAGAGCACCAGCGTCTTACAAGGATTGTGGAACTGAAAGAAATAAATCTGAATGATATTGAAGAAATGCTTGATAAAGAGCAAAACGAAAAACTGGCTCAATCTATAAAAGAAATAGGGCTGCCTGCTACGCGAAAAAGTATTCATGATCTCGATAACATATTGCAGGATGCAAAAACTGTAAGAGGAACCATCAATAATCTGTTCCTATCTGTTATAAATTCCCCTAATAGAACGGTTATCATTGTTTTACTCGTATTGTTGCTCGTTGGAATACCCATGCTGGGCTGGGTTCTTAAAGATTGGCTTACACATGCCCTGGCGGCAGTTACTGCTTTCCTGGCAGGAATTACAACTGTTGTTAGTGGAATAGCTGTTATTCTGAAAAATGGACTGAATAAAGTGAAAGCAGGGATCAAGACCATTGAAGCTTCCAAAAAAAGCGTCGAGGAGGTGATCGAAAGGAAAAAAGAAGTTGCCACAGAGCGGGAAAATGAATTGAAGGTAGATATTGATACGCTGCAGAAGGATATTGCTGAGAAAAAAAGAACAATTGAACAGGCAAATTCCGGTATAGTTGCCCTGGAAGAAAAACTGCGGTCATTTTACGAAGAGCGGAGCTTGTCAACTTTTTTAAAGGATCGATGTGGTTCAGTAGATTATCTGAAACATCTTGGCATCATATCGACAATCCGGGAAGATTTCAGATTGCTGCAGGAAAAAATGAATTCTAAAGCTACCATTCCCCATCTAGAATACAAACAGGTAGATCGGATCATACTCTATATTGACGACCTTGATCGTTGTCCTCCTAACAAAGTATTGGAAGTTTTGCAGGCTGTGCACTTGTTGCTGGCTTATCCCTTATTTGTAGTGGTAGTGGGTGTAGATCCTAAGTGGCTTATAAGATCTCTTGAGGCATCCTACCTTACATTTGAAAAAGAAAATAATGGAAAGGTAAATAGTGAATTGTTTATGGGAACCCCACATGATTTTTTGGAAAAGATATTCCAGGTGCCCTTTGGCCTTGAACCTATGAATGAAGAGGGATTTAATATTATGATGAATGCTTTGTTGTCACCCGAGATCAGTACAAACCAGCAGATACAAGAGCCGCAGGAAACGAGACAAGCGACAAACCCCAATTCGCCGGGTTCAGACAGCCAAGGCAATAACAGACCAGATGCTGGAATACAAAATATAATTGGGTCAGGTAATGTGTCGGATGCCAATACACAAATTGATACCCTGGCAGGCAAGCAAACCAAAGTTGATAAAGAAGAGGAATATGAGCTTATAGAAGAAGCGCTGCGCATTAAAGAATGGGAGACAAAGTTTGCTGCAGAACTTTTCCCTTTCATTACATCGCCACGTTCTGCCAAACGGTTCACAAATATTTACCGCCTGCTAAAAGCAGGGGTACCAGCTGAAGAATTATCAACATTTGAAGGTACTGCAGAAATAGCAGGGGAATTCCAATTGCCCATGTTCTTATTAGCCTTGTTGATCGGATTTCCTGCACAGTGCGGGGAAATATTTACGATATTTTTAATTAATGCAGAACAACAGAAAAATATAGCCAAAGCGTTCGAAAGAAAAACCCTGATCAGGCTGTTAGATGAGAAATCAGAAAGGCTGGCTCCACATATAAATCAAATAATAAGTGTTCAAAGTTTTCCGGGTAATGCCGAGGTAGTGAAAAAATGGGTTCCCAAAGTTGCCCGTTTTTCCTATGACTTTTTTACGTTTAATGCTAAAATGCAATATAAGACACTTGAGGGAGGGGGATCGAATTTATATGATATGAAAAGTAGCATGTAGTACTTTAAGATATCACTTTACAAGCTACATCAACTCCCGCAGCAGTTTTTCTACCTGTTCCCGCATGCGTTTGTTTTCTTCGTTGATCACCTGTTGATAGTAGCTGGTTTGGCCGGGGTCGTGCATGACAGTTTTGTTGCGCAGGGCTTCGGCCGCAACAGACATGGTGCTGAGTGGGGTTTCCAGTTGTTGCATCAAATATTGTATGATCTTCTCCCGGTTATCATAAAACAATTGTTGCCGCCGGTCGCCCAGGATAATGGCCACCCAAAATATTGCTGCCAGCATTAAGGTAAAAAACACGGCTGCTGCAATGACCCAACCCAGTTCTTTCAAAGCAATTTTCTTCCAGTAAGGTACTACCAGCGTTAAAGGAGGAGCCGCAATTTCCTGCCGGCCAAAAGGAGGCAATTCATAACACAGAACAAGATTAGCCGGGTTGGCTTTTAGTTTTTCATTAAAGTCACGCGAAGCAAGCTGTTTATTGCCCGAACCGAAAGAATATTCAAATTGTAGATCGCCCAATCCCTTGGCGGAAAACGATTGTTGAAGCAGGAAGGCAAGCTCGCTGTTTGTTAAAACATCTTTCGAATTGTTGGAAGCGATCTTTTCACCGGTTCTTGCCATACAGCTTATAACCCGCGATTTGAATCGCTCCAATTTATCTTTTCGCAGGGAAATTACATAACTGTATTGAATGACAACAAAGCCAGTCAGCAATACACTAAAGAAAGCAATTTTGAGTTTTGTAGATCTTCTCCCCATGAGCCAAGGATTTAAACAGCAACCCGATACTAAATTAAGATTAAGATATTCCCTGGCATGGCATAAAGCAGGCAGGAACGGGGATTTAACTAAGATTTATGGGAATGCTTTTCGTGATATTGCATCCTGTTAATGCGGGCACCATTTTGTAATCTCCATAAAAGCAGTATTTTACGGCCATGAAAACGATCTGTTTATCCCTGGCCTTTATCCTGGGGCTTTTTGCCTGTTCGTCACCCGGTACAAAAACCAAAAAGCAGGATGTGCTGATTAAAGATACTAATGCTTCAACCGTAGCTAACACCTCGGAAGAGCCTGTTGATTCACTAACCCCGTATCCTGAAGATGACTTAACGGTGCCGCCTTATGGCCTCGATACCGTAAAAGCCCTGATTGATAAAATTAAATTTGTAGATGACCCCGATGGTGGGGAGATGGGAACCAAAGCGCTCGACGCAAACCTGTATGTCGGGCTGTCGTTCAATGAAAAATTCACCTATCACATGATCCATGCAGAGAGCTACAGCCAGAACTGCGCTATCCTGCCCGTAAGAACGGATGAAGCGAACCGCATTTACGGACATTTGCCCCATATTTTCGGGGATTTTAGCTGGAGCGAACGGCAACTGAAATTTTTTACCGAGAACCGCGATGCGGTAGAACAACTGATGAAACCCCTGATCCAGATCAACAAAAAAATTGGCGGAAATTTCAGGGAAGCCATCGTTGAAATGAATGCCAAAGAACTGATCCCTTATTTGATCGAATTCTATAACAAAGAAAAGAAGGATCATTATGTATTGACAGTACTGATGTTGTTGATGAAAGAAAATAAGTATCCCGAATTCATGAGTTCCACTTCATACAAAAAATTGTATGACTTTAAGGATGAACAATATGAAAATGAATATGGAGCTTACCTCGTTTATAATAAAGCGAATGAAGCCCTCATTATTCAACGCGCCACTAATTTTTACAATGGGCTACAGGCGAAATAACCGTTTTCTTATCCTTTATATCGTTTGTAGTGCCTGTATAAAATCAGTATTTTACCGTTATGAAACCTTTTTATTTATTCCTGGGCCTTATGCTGGCGCTTTTTGCCTGTGCCGCACCCGATGCAAGATCACAAAATGCATCCCATAAAAAGGATACTGCTTCAAAAGCAACAAACCCTGATGAAGAGTATGTTTTTAAGCTAATACCATTTATAGATAAAAGTATAATGGAACCCCCTTACGGTCTTGATAGGTTGAAAGCACTGATAGCAAAGATGGAATCGGAATCTACCGACAAATTTATTGTAGCAACTCAGCTTGATGCGAAGGTGTATGACTCGCTTTCATTTAACGAAAAATTCACCTATCACATGATACACCCGGAAAGCTACAGCCAGAATTGCTCTATACTACCCACAAGAACTGATGAAGCGAACCGGATATACGGACAATTGCCACATATCTTCGGGGAATTCAGCTGGAGTTCACGTCAATATAATTTTTTTAAGGATAACCGCGATTCGGTGCAACAACTGATAAAGTCAGTAATAGAAAAGAACAGGGCGGTAGGGGAAAATTTCAAGAAAGCCATTGTTATCATGAATTCCCAAGAGCTTATCCCTTTGCTTATAGGGATCTATAACAAAGAGAAGAAGGATCATTACATACTGACTGCACTTATGTTGTTGATGAAAGAAAATAATTACCCTGAGTTCATGAAATCTGCTTTTTACCGGACATTGTACGATCTGAAGACAGGTAGATATTCCGCCCACCTGACATACAATAATACCAATGAAGCGCTTATAATTCAACAGGCCACTAATTTTTACAATGGGCTACAGGCGAAATAAGGAGGCGCTTGCGCTTGTGCTGCTGCTGGGCGCAGTAACTGCCATGGCGCAGGACCATAAAAAGTTTGTGGTGGTGCCAAAAGGTATTTACGAAGTGGGGAAGAGCACCAGCACACAAAATCCATTGCGGAAGGTAACCGTGGATAGTTTTCGCATTGCCATTTACGAAACCACCAACCGGGAGTTTGCAGCATTTGTTGCCGCCACAGGTTATATAACAGACGCAGAAAAACAGCACAATGCCCTGGTGTTTGAACCGGGGCTCGATGAGTTCAGGTGGAAGAACGACAGTACGGCTTACTGGCGGTATCCCAATGGCGTAAGCCGCGGCGGCATCAACGACCGTATGAACCACCCCGTTACCTGCATCAGTTACCGCGATGTGCAGGCCTATTGCACCTGGGCCGGCGTACGGTTGCCTACACTCGATGAATGGGAAATTGCCTGCCGCGCCGGCACGCACACCAATTATTTCTTTGGCAACGACGACAGATCCATAAAAACATATGCCAACGTATGGCATGGCCACGATCACAAAAAAGCCGATTACAGCGATGGGTACATGTACACCTCGCCTGTTGGGCATTTTAAACCCAATGCCTGGGGCTTATACGATATGTATGGCAATGTATTTGAGTTCTGCACCGGCAAATTAACGCCTTCCGAAAGGCCTTCCATTGCCCATGCCCGCGGCGGCAGCTGGTGGTGCAGCAGCAGCGCCTGCCATGCCTTTAATTCTTACAGCATTGGCCAGGTACATGTTCATGCCTCTTTCAGCAACCAGGGGTTCAGGGTGGTTGAAAAATAACCTCATTCAAAACGGCCCTTTTATTTTGGCCGGGGGACCGGGCAGGAGCTGTTTATTTCCGGACAGTTCTTATAGCTTCTTATTGCCGAACGCTTTACCAGTAAAGGGATTCAGGAATTGGCACACCCATTGAGCCCTCCTTACGGCTGAGGCATCCGTATGCCCGGACCCTCAGCTCCTTCAAACGCATTAACATGATAAGAAACTATTTAAAGACCATGTGGGACTCACTACCTATATGGCGCATGCGCGGGTGAAAGAAATTGGTATTCGCAAAGTACTGGGCGCAAGTGTGCAAAATATCACCACGCTATTATCAAAAGACTTCCTGAAACTGGTCCTTATTTCATTTGCCATTGCAACGCCTGTTGCCTGGTGGTTCATGCATAACTGGCTAACTGCTTTTACCTACCGGGTAACTATTTCGTGGTGGGTTTTTGTAGCAGCAGGTTTTGCATCGGCCGCCATTGCATTCATTACCGTAAGCTTTCAGGCTATAAAAGCGGCCATTGCTAACCCTGTCGTAGCTTTAAAAAATGAGTGATTTTTGGGCTAAAGCTTATCCGGAGATCCCGCGAACTGCGGGATGAAAAGTTTGCGAACCGAATAGGCCGCCCCGAAAGTTTCAATAGTGTCATTTGCGTCATTTCCGTATTTTTATCGCAGACTAACTGTAACCGCAATTGACCAACCGCCAATCATATGATGAACGGGAGTTGCTTTCTCTGATCTCAACCGGTGATGAAACTGCTATGGAAATTGTTTTTCAGCAATATTTTAGCAGGCTTTGCTTTTTTGCCCATAAGCTAACCGGTGGAAATAAAGAAGAAGCAGAAGACATCGCTCAGGAAGCGCTTATGAACTTCTGGATCAATGTGCGCGATAAGGGCGCAACACCCCTGAGCACCCAGGCGTATTTATTTCAAATGGTGCGCAACCGGTGTTATAATTATAATAAACGGGAAAAAATGAAGGCGGGCCGGGAAAACGACCTGTTGCAACTGGCGCCTTTATCGGAAAATGAGGTGGAACAGGCCCTCATACAGGAAGATATCTTTAATAAAATATACCAGCAGTTACTGGCGCTGCCACCCCGGCAGGCTGAAATAATAAGGCTGATCTTTCTGGAAGAACTGGATACCAACGAAATTGCCGAACGGCTGCAGCTCACCCCTAATAATATCCGCAACCACAAGGCCCGCGCCATTGAAACCATCCGCTCCTCGGTGGTAAAAAAAGGCTGGCGAATAATAGTCTCCTTATTTTTTTATTAATTTTTTGTGATGAATTGCCTGTCCCGGTTGACTATCTGATGTGGGCGTGCGGTACCGGTGGTTACAATACAAATTATTGTTATATCAACATTTATGAGTTCGAATAATGAACCCATACTGGGAGTGCTTTACAAAATTCATCAGCAGCAACCGTTAACCCCGGAAGAAGAGGCGTTGTTAAACAACTGGCTCCGGGAAACGGCGGACGCAGCAGGTATACTGGAACAACTCAAAGAAGATAAAGAGCTGGTAGCATACCTGAAAGGGCGGCTCGATCAGGAGAATGAACAACGGGCATTGGAACGGTTCAGGTCAATGGCATTTTCCCACACCGGAAACGCCGAAGTGGAAGCCGCTACTCCCGCAATACAAAAACACCCGCGAAGCCGGTACCTCGTATGGGGTTGGGCTGCGGCCATCCTCGTGATCGCAGTAGCATCGGTAGCCCTTTGGAAAATGGGTAAACCCGTGCACAAAACCGATGCGCCGGTTCTCACCAATAACCAGCAACAGGATGCCCTGCCGGGAAGCGACCGGGCCATATTGACCCTGGCCAGTGGCGAAAAGGTGCTGCTCGACAGCTCCCACAGAAATATTATACAACAGAAGGATTTCAACGTAACTAACCGGGATAATCAGCTTGATTATACAGGCAGCTCTTCCGTGGTGGAAGAACATACCCTGAGCACGCCCCGGGGCGGACAGTATAAATTATTATTACCTGATGGAACAACCGTATGGCTGAATGCAGCTTCGTCTATAACCTATCCTACAGCGTTTACAGGTGATAGTAGAAAGGTAAAAATAACCGGTGAATTATATTTTGAAGTGGCAAAGGATAGCAAAAGGCCATTCCATGTAATGGCGAACGGTATGGAAGTTCAGGTGCTGGGCACCCATTTTAATATCAATGCGTACGATGATGAAAAGGATATTAAAACAACATTGCTGGAGGGGTCGGTAAAGGTTACGAGGGATGCTGCATCAGTTATATTAAGACCCGGCGAACAAACATCCGTATCTCATAAATCCAAGCCATCCCAACCCATCTCAGTTCAGACAGAAGAGGTAATGGCCTGGAAGAACGGCACCTTCTTCTTCAACCGTACGCCTTTTTCGGAAGTGATGCGGCAGTTGTCGCGCTGGTACGATGTTGACGTTATATACGAAAAGGAAATACCCACTATAAATTTTGGCGGAGAAATGAAAAGGGACCTGAATTTATCGCAGGTATTGGAGGGATTTGATAAAATGGGCGTTCAATTCAGGATCGAAGGAAAAAAGCTGATCATTGCCCCATAGCCCTTTCAATCAATGAATGAATTTTTGCTGGCCAGATGAAGACCTGAGCTACAGGCAGGGTGGGCATGCTATGCCCTAAAGAGATCACCTGCACTATACCTATCCTGATTATTACAGAAGTAAATAATAAACCGTAAGGTTTTCACATAAAGCTGTTTAAACAAAAGCCAGTAGTGCAACGAACACTCCTGGCCGGTGTTTGAATTTCAGAAACTAATAGTCCTGACAGACTGCTTCATTAACCCAAACAAAACAAAAGTATGCAAAAAACTGCTGTTACCCGCCGTAGCCCTGGCGAAGGCGGGTGCACCCGCCGAAGGCTCAGCACCAAAACACTGTTAGCTATGAAACTAACTATTCTTTTACTGACCGCAACAGCCCTGCATGTATCGGCCGGCGTGCGATCACAAACCGTAACCTATACCGGTAAAAATGTAATGCTGCAGGAGGTATTCCATGCCGTAAAAAAACAAACCGGTTATACGTTTATTTATAACAGCGATCTTATCGACAAAACAAAACCGTTGAGCATTAGTGTAACCAATATGGTGCTGGAAGCCTTCCTGGCCCGCGTGCTCAACAATCAGCAACTCGATTTTTCTATCAAGAATACCACTGTATTCATCTTCCATCAGCCTTTGCCGGCAACACCTGCACCTAAACAGGTAGCCAGCTCACCACCGCCTGCCGATTCTGTTACGGGAATAATAAAAGATACAGAAGGCCGCCCGTTGCGGGGCGCTTCTATTGTAATTAAAGGAACGGCGTATTCAACCAGCACCAATGCCAAAGGCGCTTTTACCATAAAAGCCGGTGAAGGCGACCTGATGGTGATCTCGTATATAGGGTACGATACCCGCGAGATCAGTATAACAGCTGGGATGATCGCCCAAAAGGCGGTTTCCTTTTCACTTACTGTAAGCAACAACGAATTGAACCAGGTTCAGGTAATTGCTTATGGCACCACCACCAAGCGCATGAATACCGGCGATGTTACTACCATCACTGCAAAAGATATTGAAAAGAACCCGGTTAATAATGTACTGGAAGCCGTACAGGGGCATGCGCCTGGATTATTTGTACAGCAGGTAACGGGGCAACCCGATGGCGCCTTCAATTTGCGGTTGCGCGGGGCCGCTAATTTTCAGGCCGGGGCGCCGCAACCATTGATTGTGGTGGATGGCGTAAGATATCCCGGCGGTACCTTGCCTATGTCGACAAGCAGCTATGGCACCGTTGGTTTTTTGCAGGGTGGCAGCGGGTTGAATTTTATAAATCCGCAGGATATTGAAAGCATTAATATCTTAAAAGATGCAGACGCTACGGCTTTATACGGTTCAAGCGGCGCTTATGGCGTAATACTGATCACTACCAAAAAAGCCAGGCTGGGCGAAGCTTCGTCGTTAAGCGCCAATGTATATACCGGTACGTCGGTGCTGGGCTCAACGGTAAAGCTGATGAACACAGAACAATACCTCACCATTCGCCGGGAAGCCATAAAAAATGATGGGCTCACGGTTACTGCTGCTGATAAAGATCTGAATGGCACCTGGCCCGAAAGTAAGTACAACGATTATAAAAAAGACCTGCTGGGTGGCCGTGCGCAAACCACCAATGCCAGCGTCAATTATATGGGGGGTACCAAATATGCCAGCTACCTCATCAATGCAAGCTTTAAGGACAATGGCAATATTCAACGGCACAAAGGAAAATCGAGAAATGGTTCCATCCGGTTCTCGCTGAATACCAACTCAGCCGACAATAAGCTCAGCTTTTCGATCTCGGGCAGTTATCTCTCGGCTGTGAATAATATGGTGCCTACCGATTTTTCTTCAAGCATTATTTATGCCGCGCCCAACGCACCGGCCCTGTTTTCGCCCGATGGCAGCATTAACTGGGAAACAGGAAGCAATGACCTGGCAGATGATATAAACAGGACCTATAAAAATATCACCAATAACCTGCTGGCCAATTTTACCATGTCGTACAAACCGGTGCAACACCTCACGCTTCGTTCCATTATCGCTTACAGCGAAATTTTCAGCAAGGAGTTTATGGGCTATCCAACCACTACAAAAGCGCCTACCTACGTCAACGCCGCTGCAGAATCCCATAGTGAATTCCATCATTATGATGTGCGCACGGTCACTTTTTCGCCTTATGCAGAGTATAACATCAAGGTGGGAGGCAGGGGCGACCTGGACCTGAAGACCGGGGGCATACTCGACAATCAATTAAAGTATACCGATATGATCCATGGGGTGGGTTTTGCTTCCGATGCATTGCTCAGTAATCCTTCAGCCGGCGCCACCGTTACAGCTGAGTATACCGAAACACCCTACCGGGCGCTGGGATTTCATGCAGTGGCAAAATTTTCGTGGGACCAGAAATATATCATCAACCTGAATGCCAGAAGAGATGGCAGTACAAAGTTTGGCTCGGGAAAGAAGTTCGGCAATTTTGGTTCGGTGGCCCTGGCCTGGATCTTCAGTGAAGAAAAATTGATAAAGGATAATCTCCCATTTTTAAGTTACGGTAAATTAAGGGCCAGCACCGGTGTGGTAGGCGGCGATGCGGTTGGCGATCTTTCCTATTTGCGAACCTATAGTATTATAAATGGGTCGTACCAGGGAAAAAACGGGCTCACCACTTCTTCGCTCACCAATCCAAACCTGAGCTGGGAAAAAAATAAGAACTCCGAGATCGGGCTGGAGCTGGGCTTTTTGAACGGCCGCATTTATGTGGAAGGAAATTTTTACCGGAATATAGCCAGTAACCAGTTGATCAGTATGTCGCTTCCTACAGTGACCGGCTTTAGCGGCTATCCTATTAATTCAGCTGCGCGCATCAGAACAAGCGGCTGGGAGTTGGCGTTAAATACTACCAACGTTAAAACCCGGGATTTCAACTGGTCAACCCGCGTCAATATTTCTATCCCGCGCAGTAAGCTCATAAGGCTACCCGAACACAAGGTGCTTGATAAAGCGTATATCATTAATAAACCGGTGACCGGCGTGCTGTTGTACAAATACGAAGGCATTAATCCGCAAACCGGTTATTACAGTTTTACCGACGCCAGTGGAAAAAAGGATGATTTCGTGGGCGGCCTTACCAACGACGACAAAACCGAATTCCTTGACCTGGCGCCGAAATACTATGGCGGGGTGCAGAACTCATTTTCTTATAAACAATTATCATTCGATTTTTCGATCGCTTACACCAGCCGGGTAGGGAAGAACTTCCTGGCACAAACAGGATATCCTATTGGCTATATAGGCCTCAATGGCGGAACCCAATGGTTGAACCGCTGGCAAAAGCCGGGCGATATAACCGATATGCCCCGGGTAAGTACCGAGCTGTTCAGCCAATGGGCGCGGCATATGTTGTTTCAGGAAAGTACCGGCGCTTACAGCAATGCAACATATGCCCGGTTGCAGAATGTAAGCATACGATATGCCCTGAAACCCGGTTATCTTAAAAGGCTGCACATAAAGGATATGTCGGTATACCTGCAGGGGCAAAACCTGCTTACTGTTTCAAAGTATGGCGGGCTCGATCCCGAAAACCTCGACGCAGCCACCATTCCGCCTATGCGGGTATTCACCGCCGGCATCAATGTATCATTATAAAGCCTGAAAAAATAATACCATGCAATTGAAAATTATATCTCATACGCTTACCATATTGGTATTGTCGGTATCACTGATATCCGGGTGCGAAAAGTACCTCAACAATACACAATTGCCCGCTGGCACCATTGCCGGTGATGATGCTTTTGTTTCTGACAATTCCATCTCTGCCATTGTAACGGGCAGTTATTTCAGCCTGAACGGATCCGGTCCTTTTTCAGGAGGCAGTTCGTCAAACCTGGGAAACCTGATGGGGTTGTTTACCGACGAACTGAAACCGGTGGCTACCAGTAGCGTTACCAATCAGGTATATTATAATGATGCACTTACTACAAAAAATACCGGGTACTGGAGCGATCTGTACAACAAGATCTATGTGGTTAATGCCAACATTGAAGGCATTAAAAGCACACCGGCCTATTTGTATTACAAAGACCAATGGTTGGGCGAGTGTTATTTTTTAAGGGCCTTCCTGTATTTTAACCTGGTGAATATTTATGGTGATGTACCACTGGCGCTCACGAGTGATTTTACCGTGAACAGCAAACTGAGCCGGGCGCCGCAAAGCCAGGTGTACGATCAGATCATTGCAGATTGCCGGATGGCAAAAAGCTTATTGAGCTCTGATTATAAAGATGGTTTTGGTACCACGTCCACTTACCGGGTAAGGCCCAACCGGGCGGTAGCTACTGCGTTGCTGGCCAAGGCCTTTTTATTTGCCGGGAAGTGGGACAGTGCCGAAGTACATGCCGCTGCGCTTATTAATAATGGAGCCTATAAACTGGAAGCCCCGGATCAAACATTTTTAACAGAAAGTAAAGAAACCATTTGGGCGCTGGCAACAAATAATGATGAAAAAACGTACGAATACAGTATGTACAACAATGCCATGCCGGCCACTATAACGCCGCCCGAGGACCTTTCTGCCTGGACGCTGGTAGCCATGAACCCTGCACTCCCCAATGCATTTGAGACAAATGACCAGCGATTTACCAACTGGGTACGGTCAACAACCGTTGCAGCATCTGCCACAACGCCGTCCATCACTTATTATTTCCCTAATAAATATAAATCTGCTACTGGTGGCGCCGAAAAAACGGTATTATTGCGACTGGCCGAAATGTACCTGATACGGGCCGAAGCGCGTGCCCGGCAGGAGAATACCGGGGGTGCCCAGGTCGATCTGAATATGATAAGAACAAGGGCCGGACTGCCGGCAACAACTGCCGGTACCCGTGATGAGCTCATCAGCGCTGTTACTGCCGAAAGAAGGGTGGAATTGTTCACAGAATGTGGGAACCGTTTTTTTGATCTGAAAAGGACCGGCACCATTGATGCAGTAATGACAGTGGCGGCGCAACAGAAAGGAACTACCTGGAAGAGCTATATGTCACTGTGGCCAATTAATCCCGACGATATTATATTAAATACCAATTTAACACCTAATCCCGGTTATTAATATTGTTAAAATTAAAAACAAAAACTTCATTGAAAAAGAACATGATCGTGGCGATGGCACTGCTCCCTTTACTGGCCACCGCACAAAGTACTCCATTTAGTGTAACGGTAAAATTGTCAAAGCTAAAAAATGACTGGAAGGCTTACCTGATTTACCAACAGGATGAAAAGCGAATAATGGATTCTGCAGTTGGTAAAGATGGCATCTGGTCGTTTAAAGGCAACATTACAGAACCTGTTAAAGCCTACCTGGTACTCGATCATACGGGCGCGGGGCCGCAAATGAACAGAACGGCCGATTTAACGGGTGTATACCTCGAAAAAGGAAAGATGGAATTTACCGGTACCGATAATGTGAAACAGGCCACGCTCACCGGCGGCGCCATTAATAAGGAATACGTGCTGTACAAGGCGAAGGTGTTAACCCCGGCGCAGAAGATCATTGATTCGCTGGATGCCCTTTATTTAGCGGCGCCTGCCGAAAAAAAGAATGATGCCGCATTCAGGGATGGCCTTATGAGTGTAGCCGGCCAAACCATGGAAGAAAGGGAAAAACAAAAGTATGCCTACATTCAACAACATCCTGATTCATATATAAGCCTCGATGCGTTGTTGGAAGTTACCAGTGAAAATAATGATCATGAAAAAGCAGCACCGCTTTTCAAAAGTCTTTCTGCCAAAGTACAGGCCACTAAACGGGGTCAAAAACTGGCGAATGATATAGAGGCGCAAAAGGCGCTCGCCATTGGGGCCATGGCGCCTGATTTTACCCAGAATGATGTGAATGACAAGCCGGTGAAATTATCCGATTTCAAAGGCAAATATGTATTGCTCGATTTCTGGGCTTCGTGGTGCGGCCCCTGCCGTAAAGAAAACCCCAATGTGGTGATGGCCTATAATAAATACAAGGATAAAAATTTCACTGTTTTAGGCGTTTCGCTCGACCAGCCCAATAAAAAAGATGCATGGGTGGCAGCCATCAAAAAGGATAGCCTGGAATGGACGCAGGTATCGGACCTGCAATTCTGGGATAATGCGGTAGCCAAAAAATACCTGATCAGGTCAATACCGCAGAACTTTTTGATTGATCCCACGGGTAAGATCATTGGTAAAAATCTGCGTGGTGAAGACCTCGATGCCAAACTGGAAGAACTGTTTGCCGTAAAACAGTAACCGGTTGCTGATATAATTCCAATAAAAAAGGGTCCCGGCATGCCGGGACCTTTTTTTATTGGTCATTGATCAATGTATAGAGCTAGAACTTGTAACTCACAGTTGCCGAGAATTGAGCAGGCGGAATGGGATTGATGCTGTAGTTCTCGTGTACATAAACGTTATACGTGTTGGTAAGGTTCGAAACCTTTGCCAGTACAGCCACTTTTTTGAAAGTATAACCGGCCGACAGATCGATGGTAGTGAAACCGCTTACGAAAATGCGGCGGTCGCGGTAGGTAACCGGATTGGTTTTGGTAACATCGCTGTTCCAGCCGCCAACGCGGTCGCCAATGTAAACGATGGTGGTACCAACTTTCAACCCTTCCAACGCACCTTTTCCAAATGTATAGAAGATGCTTCCGTTGGCCGTGTGGGCCGGGTTATTTACCAGGCGCTCACCGGTTTTAAAACTGCCCACGGTGGTGTCGGTTTTAGTGTAGCGCATATAGTTATAGCTGTAACCGGCTGTAATGTTTAGTCCGTTCAATGGAGATGCGGCCAGGTCTACTTCAACACCATCGCTGGTGGTTTCACCGCCCAGCATTTTGATATTGGTGTTTGAATTTTGCTTGCCATCCAATGTATAAGGAGCTGTTTGCGCCAGGTTGTTATTCTTGATGCGGTAAACAGTAACGTTGGCCGACAGCATGCCATTCATGAACTGGTTCTTTACACCCGCTTCATATTGGTCAATAAGCGAAGGTTTTATCGCTTTGCCATAGATGTCCTGACCGGTATTGGTGCTGAAGGAATTTGAATAGCTTACGAAGAATGAGGTGGAGTTGAATGGTTTGTACACCAGGCCAAAGCGGGGCGAAAAGGCTTTATCGTATCTGGTTACGCCGGTTACTTTAGTGCCATTGGTGAGGTTGGTTGAATCAATACCACGGGTTTCAACATACGCCCATCTTACACCGGCCAGTAAATTGAATGTAGGCGACAGCTTAATGAGGTCCTGTACAAATACGCCAAAACGGTTCACCGGCGCCAGCCGTTCCCTGATGGCGGTAGCTACGGGTATATCGGTACGGGCTGCATATTTTCCCAGGTCCAGCACATTGATAGAGTCGTAGATCTGATTGGTAACGTCATAGTCGTTGTTGAACGTAACGGTGCGGTCAGCGTCGATACCGGTAAGCAGGTTATGCTCAATTTGGCCTGTATTGAATTTTCCGATCAGGTTAAACTGACCGGCATAGAATTTTTCGGTGGTATAAATTCTGCCCAGCGGTCTTTTCCATTTTCCGGTGCTATCGGCCTGTATGCGTTCTACCGCATAGTAATCTCTTTTATAATTCTGGTACGAGTAAGAGGTGTTGATTTTCCAGTTGGCCGACAGCTGATGTTTTAACGTAAGCGTACTGGTTGTTTGCCAGATCTTGTTGTATTGCCAGGGGGTGCCCATAAAACGGGAGCGGGGCACATCGGGAATATTTTTGTCGCCGATGCTGCCAATGCCAAAATCGGGTGTGAATTTATTATAGAGGTAATCGCCTTCTGCTATAATTTCGGTGCGTTTGCCCAGCTTGAACAGCAGGGAAGGGTTTACATAGTACCGGTCGCTGCTAACCTGGTCGCGGAAGCTGCCGGCTTTTTCATACGTGCCATTAACGCGATAAGCTATGGATGAATTAATGGGGCCGTAAATATCGAAAGTGGGTTTGTACAGGTCATAGCTGCCAACGCGCATCGACACTTCACCGCCAAAGTTGAATTTGGGTTGTTTGGTGACCATGTTTACAATACCACCGGGCGCAACCTGTCCGTACAGGATGGCGGCGCTTCCTTTCAGGATCTCTACTTTTTCGAGCGAGCTCATTTCGGGGAGAACGGTTGAGTTGATGCGAAACCCGTTTTTGAACAGGTTGGTGCTACCGAGGGCATAACCGCGGGCGCCAAAGCTTTCCTGCACATTGCCACGGGTTGTTGTAACATACACGCCGTTCACATTGCGGATCACATCGCTCAAACGCAGGGCCTGCTGTTCACGGATCAAGCCCTGATTAATTACGCTCAGGCTTTGGGGAACGTCCATCGGGTTCAGGGCTATTTTACCTGCGTTCACCGGCTGAGTGTTCAAACTTTTGTGCGTGGTTACAATAACTTCATCGAGTTGTTTATGATTTTCGGCCAGGGTAAAATTTACTTCAGCTACTTCATTGGCTTTAACCGTAATGACCTGTTCTTTTGATTCCAGTCCGGCCATGGTCACCAGCAGGGTATATTGACCGGGTTTTATATTCTTCAGGATGTAAGAACCGTTTTCGTTGCTATAGGTGCTGCGGTTGGCGCCTTTCAGCGTAATGGTTACATAAGCCGCAGGTTGTTTATCGGTTGTTTGAATGCTGCCCTGAACAACGCCTGTTTCCTTGTCTTCCGGTAATGCAACAGCCTGGTTGGTTGGTGCAGTCAGCATGGCTGTTTGGGAATAGCTGCCGGTAGAAGCAAGTAAAGCAGTGAGCAATAGGGTGTAAAGTCTGATCACGTTATCGAAATTTTTTGCAAAGAAAAGCCCCGCGAAGCGGGGCCCTGTGCCGTAAGCGGAAATCGAGTTACGCGATCCGGAAAAATTACGTTTTCCGGTTATAAGTGGAACCTAACCGGTTCCAACCCAATTATGTATTAAATGTTTGATAATGAACGCTTCCCGTTGGCAGGCAAGCTGCCCGGACCATTATTATAATGTCCTCATTTCCTGGTCTTCTTCAACTGCAGCCACCCCCTTTATAGCCCTTGCCTTTTGTAAAGTTTCGTGATCGGGAATTTTAACCACCAGCACATTTACTTCGCCCAGCTCATCAACCATTTTAATATTCAGGTTGTTCAATTCGGTCTTTATCGCCTCCACGGCTTGCGCGCCCTGGTCTTGCGCCAGAGAAACAAGATATTGTTTGGTCATAATCATCGTTTTATATTACAGGAATCGATAAAAGAACTATGCAAATTAGTATTTGTTCCCGGTTCCCGGTTTCCAGTTCCCGGGCTTGAATTTCGATCACTTTACAAATTATCGTGTTTCTCAATTCTTTTGCCTGGTAACGGGGAACTGGTAACTGGTAACCGATTTATTTGCAATTGAAAAGACAGAGCCATCCCGATTGTTATAGGGATGGGCCCTGTCGCCGTTTTCACTTTTCACACTATGCGGTTCACATGAATGATATCATGCGGATGCATTTGCTTTACAGCGTTGCCTTATCGCAGTTCAGCAAACCGGATCCATACGTAGGATCATTGCCCGGAACACCGAGGTCAGAAGAAGAAACGATCAGTTTTGCTTTTACCTGCGCCGGTGTAAACAGCGGGAATTTTTGTTTTATCAAGGCCACTGCACCTGCTACATGCGGGCAGGCCATACTGGTGCCCGACAGGGTTTTGTAACTGCTTGCAGGGAATGGGAAAGTTGAATTTATGGAAACACCTGGGGCCACCAGCGTTACTGGGTTCCAGGGTGAGCCATGTGTACCTCTTGACGACCAGGGGGCTATTATTTTATTGATATCAATAGCACCTACTGCAATGGCAAGCGGATGGCTGTTGGCAGGAGCGCCCACATAAGGGAAAGTCGTTGACTGGCCGTTGTTGCCTGCAGCGCATACCACAGTTACGCCGGCATTGGTTAATTGAGTAATAGCATTTTGATAAGCTACCATGGGCGGAACATTGGCTCCAAGGCTCATGGAAACTACTTTCATTCCATTTTGCCGGGCCCAGGTCATACCAGCCAGGATCCAGCTCGTCATACCCGAACCGGCGCTGTTTAACACCTTCACGGCATATAAGGAGGCGGCAGGCGCAACGCCGATCACCCCAATAAAATTATTACGGGCAGCGATGATGCCGGCGCAATGGGTGCCATGGCCGTTATCATCATTATAAGAAGCGAGACCAGGTACAAAACTGGCGCCACCGCTTACACCCAGATCGGCATGAGCGGCGATACCGGTATCAATTACTGCTACCTTAATACCATTGCCTCTGAGCCCTCTGGCCCATGCTGCCGGCGCTTTTACCATGGCAATATTCCACGGTGTAGGCTGCACGGGGAAAAGCTGGGATGGTGTGGGGCGTGCGAAGGGCGAAGTGGTAGGTGTTGGGAATGGATAATCGGTCCGTTGCTGAAGGCCTGTAAACGGGTTACCAGTTCTGGAAAATGCATTACCGCTGGTATTACCCGTGTTGATCCTGGTGTTTGGGTTGCCCAGGAACTGCTGCAGTTGCTCAAAGAAACTTTTTTGTGATTCGGCCTTACCCTGTTCAAAACCCTGTTTGAAATATTCCTGGACCAATTGATAATAAGGGTCCTGTTCGTTTGAAGCTGTTTCAACATCCTGTTGATGTTGATAATCTTCGAGGGTTTCAAAAGCAAACACTTCCACATCTTCTTCAACGGCTAAAACGCGGTTGTCCTGTTTAAGTTCTTCTGCTTTTTGGTCGCTTAAACTAAGAACGGTAGAACCAATGCCATCCAGGTGCAGAACATCTGCCCCGCCAAATTCAGCAGCTGTTGCCATTAATTCTACACCGTTTGCTACGCTGTTGGCATTTACATTCAATATTTGTGATGCGGTTACTGCATCTGTTTTGGAATCAACATAAGTTACGATGTAACGTTTTTCGCCAGATTGTTTTTTTTCTTTCATTGTTGATGTTGTTAAAATGACTACTTCTCTTCTCGTAAGAAGCAACAACGCGCCCTCTATCAAGCCAGGGCAGCCTGCTTGTGATCCCGGCTTGCCGGAACTACTTGCTACAATCTTGCTTAGGGAGCCTTAAGGAGTAATTATTCCTTTACCAATGGGAATAATGGGCAGGGTAAAGGCGGGTGCGGGGCATCGATGCGCCTGAACAGCTGAATGCTCAAATATACGTTTGACTGAATATGATTGGTGACCGTGTTTTAACGGTATTTACAATGTAATATGAATTGAATGTTAATTTGTTGTGATGGGTACACAGTAAGTTTTAAGTGATCAAAATCTGTAACCGATCTTGTAACCCGCGGTTATATTGGGATAAATATGATTCCCGATAGTCCTTGCCGCCGATTGCGACATCTCTACATTGTGAAGCTCTTCTTTATAAACAATATTGTCATGTTCCTCGTTCGAAGCGCCCCTATTTTTTCCTGCGTTTATACTTTATTTCGAGCGAAGCAACGCCGGCGTCTACCATACCCAGTTTGCGCGCCGCTTTTTTGGAAACGTCGATGATGCGGCCGGGGGCAAAGGGGCCGCGGTCGTTGATGGTAACATTTACTGAACGGCCATTGGCGAGGTTGGTCACTTTTACTTTGGTGCCAAAGGGCAGCGTACGATGGGCCGCTGTCATTTTATGCTGGTCGAATCTTTCGCCGCTGGCAGTAGGGCGGCCCTGGAATTTATCGGCATAAAAAGAACCCTTGCCGGTTTCGGTTATTTTGCGGGCACAGGATGAGAAACCGATCAGCATGATAGAGGCAAATAGAACAAAAAGAATTTCTTTTTTCACCGGGAATGATTTTAAAATGATGCGGCAAATATAGTTCCACTATTGTTTTTTACACCCTTTTCCCTACATTTGATCATAGATTAGTATAGAATAGGACAGGTGGTGCGGGAATTTGCTAATATTGATTGCATTGCCATATGAATGATATCTACAAACAGATCTACGAAATGGAAGGGGTGAGCGGGTTGTCGAAACACGATCAATTGGTGAACGGCATACTGAACGCCATTCAGAACAAAGCCCTGCAGCAGGGCGACCTGTTGCCCTCCGTAAACAACCTCATAAATGAATTTGGTTTTGCCCGCGAAACCATTGCCAAGGCCTATAAAGACCTGGTAATGCGCGGCGTAGTGGAATCGAAGAACCGCGTGGGTTTTTTTGTATCCAATACCGATATAAAACAACACCTGCGGGTGGCCCTGGTATTATTTGCCTTTGATGCCTTCCAGGAAACCTTTTATAAAGTGTTCCGCTCAAAGCTGGGCAAGGGCGTGCATATCGACGTCTTCTTCCACCATAATAATATCGACGTGCTCGAAAGTACCATCCAGAACATTCGCGGGCGCTATGGCTTCTATGTGGTGGCGCCCATTCCGCACAAACGTACAGCCGAAATTCTGGAAACCCTGCCGATGGATAAATTCCTGATGATTGACCGGTATGAAAAGATCGCCGGCGATCATTCGTACATAGCACAGGAATTTGACAAGTCGAGTTACCGCGTGTTTGATGAACTGAAAGATACCATCAGGCGCTACAACGCCATGATCTATTACCATCGCCCCGCAGCCGATACGCCTATCGAGATCCTGCATGCCTTCAAATCGTTTGTGAAAACAAATAAAATAAAACACGAGATCAGGACCGAATACATCCCCGGCACGCTTGAAAAAGGAAATGTATATTTTACCATCAATAATACCGAGCTGTGGAGCATGCTGAAAGACTGCAAGCTCAAAAAGCTGAAACCGGGAAAAGATGTAGGCATACTATCACATAACGATGAAGTGGTGAAGGAACTGATCTTTGATGGTATTACCACCTATTCGGCCGACTTTAAAGTAATGGCTGAAAAGGCTGCCGAGTTTGTTTTGACCCGAAAAAAGATCCGCGAAATACTTCCAACCGTCCTTATCCGGCGCAATTCACTGTAACGAGCTTAGTACACCATGAATATAACCGGACTTTGCTGCTTTTTACTTTTCCTGGCGCTGGTTGCCGCCATCTCTATTTACAATACCAGGAAGATGCGGTTGAACACAACGACCGCTTACTTTTTGGGTAACCGCTCCCTGGGTTTCTGGATGGTGGGCTTTTCACTCTTTCTTACCAATATGAGCTGTAATACGCTCATTGGGGAGAACGAATTCGTATATACGAACGATATGAGTGTGATGGGCTGGGGCATGAGCTCTGTGCTGGCCATGCTTATTGTTGCAGAATTCTTTCTACCCGTATACCTGAAAATGGGCGCCATTACAACGCCCGACTTTCTGGGGCAACGCTTTGGGCCCCGGTTAAAAAAGATCGTTTCGCTATTCTTTTTGGCCAGTTATGTGGTTAGTCTTATACCTACCGTGTTGTATGGAAGCGCCGTGGCGCTCAATGGCCTTTTTCATGTAGATGAAGTATTGGGCATTTCCTATTTTGCCGCCATCTGGCTGCTGGTGATTGTAGTGGGCATTGTCGGTTGCTGTTATACGGTATTGGGTGGTTTCAAGGCCATCACTATTTCCGACCTGGTGCAGGGTGCTGCCTTGTTGATAGGGGGTATTCTGTTGCTGGTGTTTGGGTTGCGTTACCTGGGGCAGGGTAGTGTACTGCAGGGTATTGAAACCATATTGGCTTCAAAGAAAGAGCACCTTAATGCCATTGGCAGGCCGCATGATCCCATTCCTTTCGGTACGCTGTTCACGGGCATGTTCCTCATTAACCTGTATTACTGGGGCATGGAGCAATATATTATGCAACAGGCGCTGGCAGCGCGCAGTTTGTCGCAAGGGCAAAAGGGCATTTCCCTGGCTTGTTTGGGCAAATTGTTAGCGCCACTGTTCCTGAACGTACCCGGCCTCATTGCCGTACATGTATATCCGCATTTGAACAATACTGCCACGGTTTTTCCAAAACTGGTGGGTGATGTATTGCCGCCCGCAATAACCGGTTTTATAGCCGCCGTGGTCTTTGGTGCAGCCATCAGCACGTTTAATGCAGGGTTGAACAGCTCGGGCACCCTGTTTATTATGAACCTGTACAAACAATGGCGGCAGCGCGCCGGCGATCGCGAACTGGTGAAGGCGGCCCGCATTTTCCAGATTGCTATAACCGTGGTGGCCATGTGCTTTTCACCGTTTATCAGCCATTTCAGCGGCGGGTTCTATTATTATATCCAGAAAATGTCGAGCTTCTTCAGCGTGCCGGTATTTACGGTAATGATCGTGGGTTTTTGCACAAAGCGGGTGTCGGAAAGGACCGCTACAACCGGATTGTTGTTTTTTATAACCACTTATATGTTGAGCCAGCTGGTGTTTGATTTGCCAATTCATTACCTGCATGTATTGGGTATTCTGTTTGTGGCAACGGTGGGGTTGATGTTGTTGATAGCCCGGTACAAACCCATGGCCACGCCCTATATTCCAAAGGACACAGCGATGGTTGAGCTAAAACCCTGGCGCAACCGGCATTGGTTCTTCGCGCTGTTGCTGGCGCTGATGGCCGGCGCCTTTGTATTATTTTCAAAAGCAGGGATCGCCCAATAAAAATCACCATTATAAAATACCCAACCATGTTCATTTGGTCACTATTAAACAAGCAATGCATCATTGTGCTTACTGCAATAGGGATGTGTTTGACAACTGTTGCAGCAATGGGAGCGCCTGTTGGCGAAAATGATACGCTGGTGACAATACCATTCGGAAAGAATAATGTGCTCAAGGTGAATCTGAAAAGAGGTACCTGGGATGTGTTATGCAATGGCAAGCCTGTTATAACCGACGCCTGTGCTACTTATAAAGGGAGGAAAATAATTACCAGCAACAATGCCGGTGCGGGCAAATATGCTGCAGGCGGCGATGGACATGGTTTTGGAATTGGAAAACAAAATATACATAGTGTAACATGGGTAAGTGAAGGCATGCGCGTGACACAAACATTTATATTAAAACCGGGACGCGATTTTTTTATTACCTGGGTAAGCGTTGCAGGCCCGGAAGCTGCAGCCAATTATATTTCACCAATGAGCAATGGAACGGTGATAGTGAAAGACACCGGTGACAACCGCGCATTGTTTGTGCCCTTCGATAATGATATGTGGGTGCGCTATAATGCACAACCGGTGGCGCAGGCCAGTTTCACCGGCAGCGAGGTTACGGCCATCTATAATAACGACACCTACCGCGGGCTGGTAATTGGTTCTTTGGAACATGATAGTTGGAAAACCGGTATCACTGTACAACACACCGCCAATAACGCCGTATCGGTGACTGCTTTTGGCGGGTTAACCGATGGCAACCTCACACACGATAAAATTCCTCATGGCGCTGTAGCCATTGGAGATACAAATTGTACCTCACCCTGTATAATGGTGGGCATGTTCAGCGACTGGCGCATGGGTATGGAGCAATATGCCACCTTAAGCACCGCATTCAATGAACAGGTCATTGCCCCCTGGAAAAAAGCCACGCCTATGGGCTGGAACAGCTGGGGAGCGTTGCAAACCAAACTCACGCTCGATAAAGCAAAAGGTGTTATTGATTTCTTCAGCGATTCCTGCAACCGGTTCCGCAATGCCGATAGCACCTTGTATATTGACCTCGATTCTTTTTGGGACAATCTGGTCAAAGGCGGGTTAGATGGTGATGTAACCCAATTACAGACCTTCGTGCAATATTGCAAAAGCAAACATGTGAAGCCAGGTGTTTACTGGGCGCCATTTACCGATTGGGGCAAGAACGATCGTAAAATGGAAGGTTCCAACTATACCTATGCGCAGGCCTGGTTAAAGCAAAATGGCAAACCCGTGGAAGTGGATGGGGCGCTGGCGCTGGATGCCACGCATCCCGGAACAAAAGCCCGCATAGCCTGGTACCTCGGCCATTTGAAAAAGCTGGGTTTTGAAATGATCAAGATCGACTTCCTGGGGCATGGAGCTTTAGAGAGCGATCATTTTTATGATGCGTCAATAACGACAGGTATGCAGGCTTACCGCATGGGAATGGAATATGTAGACAGTGTGCTTGACAATTCCATGCTGGTGTATGCAGCCATTTCGCCCACTATGGCCACGGCTCCCTATGTACATATGCGCCGTATTGCCTGCGATGCATTCAGTGCCATAGATAATACCGAATATACTTTGAACAGTACCGGCTATGGCTGGTGGCAAAGCCATTTGTATAATTATGTAGATGCCGATCATGTGGTGTTCAACCGCGAAAGCGAGGGGGCGAACCGGGCCCGGTTCGCAGCTGCCCTGGTTACCGGTACGCTCATCACTGGTGATGATTATTCAGAGCAGGGCCCCTGGTCAAAGGCCGCTGCCCGCTGGCTGCAGAACAAAGACCTGTTGAATATTATAAAAGACGGCCATAGCTTTCGGCCGCTTGAAGCCAATACCAATAACAAGGGGGTAGAACTGTTTGTAAAAACTGTTGGCGTCAAAACATATGTTGCCCTGTTTAATTTTAGCAACAGCGCGCGTGCGTATGCCATATCGTTAGCCAGGTTGGGGCTCAATGATAAGATGAAATTACAGGCCACAGCGTTGTTTTCCGGTTCTAAAAGTACCTGGGCGGCCCCGGTGAAAATTACGGTGCCGCCTTCCGATGCCATGATCTATGTAATTACTTCTGGTGGGAAATAATTAATTTCCCATTTTTGTTCGGATAAAATAACTTTATATTTGTACTAGTACAGAATAGGACAGATAAAACTGCCATATATGAAAAAAGGAATTCAGCTAACGATTGTTCTTGTTTCCCTGTTTTTTCTCCCGAACGCCCTGCAGGCGCAATTGCGATTACCCAAAATTTTTGGCGACAGCATGGTGCTGCAACGCAACGCCCCCATAAAGATCTGGGGCTGGGCAACACCCGGTGAAACCATTCGTATTAAATTCCATAATCAGCAACACGTAGCGCAGGCCGGTCCTACTGGTAGCTTTACGGCGGTGCTGGCGCCTGAACCGGTTGGTGGGCCTTACGTATTGCAGGTGCAGGAAAAAACAACCATTACGCTGCGTGGCATTCTTATGGGCGACATTTGGGTATGTTCAGGCCAGTCGAATATGGAAATGCCCCTGAACGGTTGGGGACAGGTGCTGAATTTTGAGCAGGAAATAGCTACAGCAAAATATCCCGCCATCCGGTTATTCACTGTTGAAAAAGATGTACAGGGGCAACCCGCTGAAGATATAAAAGGCGGAACCTGGCAAACCTGTAGCCCGCAACATATACCGCTGTTTTCGGCAGTGGGCTATTTCTTTGGCCGCACCCTGCATCAACAACTGCATATTCCCATTGGCCTCATTAGCACCAACTGGGGTGGAACCGATATAGAAAGCTGGATCAGCAGGACCGGTTTTGAAAAAGAACCCTATTATGATTGGTTACTTCAATTGGCCCCCGAAAAAAGCACCGAAGAGCTCATTGCCATAAAAGATAAACAACTGCAGGATTACCTGGTGGCCAATCAATTGAATGATATCGATACCAGCACGCTGAGTCAATGGCCGGCAACGGAACTCGATGACAGCAAATGGCGGCCCATGAATGTGCCGGGCTTATGGGAAAGCCAGCAACCCGGACCAAAATTCGATGGCGTGATCTGGTTGCGCAAAGAGATCATGATCGATGAAACCGACGCCGGCAAACCGGCCGTATTGAAGCTGGCCATGATCGATGACAATGATATAACCTATGTTAACGGCATACAGGTGGGTGGCATACATGGCTATAATGTACCCCGGGTATATAACATCAACAACGGTGTGTTGAAAAAAGGAAAAAATGTTATTGCCGTGCGGGTTGAAGATACCGGTGGCGGCGGCGGCATTTACGGCGAACCGGCCGATTGTTCACTGACGATTGAAGGCAAAACAATCGCGCTCAGCGGTCAATGGAAATACCGCATGGAATCGGTGTTAATGAACAAAGGGGTTGGACCCAACGATTATCCGTCTATCTTATATAACGCTATGGTTAATCCGCTGGTGAAGCTGCCTGTAAAAGGGGCCATCTGGTACCAGGGTGAAAACAATGCCGGCCGCGCAGTTGAATACCGCAAGGCAATGCCGCTGCTCATTAATGACTGGCGCAAACAGTGGCAACAACCTGCTATGCCTTTTTATTTTGTACAGCTTACCAGTTATAATGCCGGTAATGGCAACAGCAACCAGGGCAGCAACTGGGCCGAATTACGCGAGGCGCAAACAATGGCCGCTTCATTGCCGAATGCGGGCATGGCGGTTACCATTGATGTGGGCGACCCCAAAGATATTCATCCCCGTAATAAACAGGAAGTGGGTAAAAGACTTGCCGGTTTGGCCTTACAAAAAACATATGGGATCAATAAAGTGGTGTCGGGACCAGTTTACAAAAGCATGCAGGTGCAGGGAAACCGCATCGTACTACAATTTGTAAATACCGGAAAAGGCTTAACGGCACAACCTGTTGCCAACAGTGAGTTGGCGGGTTTTGAAATAGCTGGCGCCGATCAGCATTTTTATGCGGCAAAAGCCACCATTTCAGGGAATACCGTAATAGTATCAGCCCCGGAAGTGGCGAAGCCTGTTGCGGTACGCTATGCCTGGGCCGATGATGACAGCAAGGCAAATTTGTTTAATAAAGACAATTATCCCGCAGCGCCTTTCCGTACCGACAACTGGAAATCGATCACGGAGGGAAAAAAATATGCACCTCAATTGATACAACAATAATTTAATAGTTAACCTGTAACACCCAATACGTACCATGCAAAAGCCCATGAGCGGATTGACCTGCCTGACCGTTATAACCTTATTCTTCCTTGTACAACAGCATGCATTTTCCCAGAATATAACTATACCTGTAGAAACACAGCACAATGCCCTGGTATTACAAACCAATAGCAGTAATAACGTGGGTATTGTTTACCTGGGGCCTAAATTGACCGATAAAAAAGAATACGAGGCCATAACGGCCATGTACAAACAAACCACTGAATATACCGGTGTAGCCAATGCCGCCTATGCAGCTTCCGGTTCCCGCAATTTGTTTGAACCGGCGATTACCGTAACCCATGCCGACGGCAATACATCACTCGATCTGCAATATGTGCGGCATGAAACAACAAAGCTCGATGAAAATACTTCCCTGATAACTGTGTTGTTAAAAGACCCGGTGTATGATCTGGAAGTGAAGTTGAACTATAAGACCTTTTTCAACGAAGATGTAATGGAACAATGGAGCGAGATCAGGAATAATGAGAAGGGCAATGTAGTGCTTCAGAAATTTGCTTCAGCCGGTTTGTACCTGAAAGCGCAAAGCTTCTGGCTGCGTCAATACCATGGCGATTGGGCAAAAGAAATGCAGCCGGAAGAGAGCAGGCTTACCCATGGCATAAAAACGCTCGATTCAAAACTGGGTACCCGTGCCGATCTGTTTCAACCACCCGTGTTTATGATCTCGTTAGATAAACCTGCTACGGAAGACGAGGGCGCCGTTTTATATGGGGCGCTGGAATGGAGCGGCAATTTCCGCATCGACCTTGAACTCGATAACCAGGACAACCTGCGCATAATGGCCGGTATCAACAACCATGCATCTCCCTATACCTTACAACCCGGCGAAACATTTACCACCCCGGCATTTTTATCGGTTTTGTCGTACCAGGGAAAAGGCGATGCAAGCCGCAAACTGCAAGCCTGGGCGCGTAATTACAGGCTGCTCGATGGAAAAGGTTCAAGACTTACCTTATTGAATAACTGGGAGGCCACTTATTTCGATTTCAACGAAACGCGGTTAAAAGCCCTGTTGAAAGATACCAAAGCGTTGGGCGTGGATATGTTTTTGCTCGATGATGGCTGGTTCGCCAATAAATACCCGCGCAATAATGATGATGCCGGTTTGGGCGACTGGCAGGAAAATAAATCAAAATTGCCGAATGGCATCGCATCGCTTGTTAGTGAAGCACAGAACAATGGGGTGAAATTCGGGATTTGGGTAGAACCGGAAATGGTAAACCCACGCAGTGAGTTATACGAAAAGCATCCCGATTGGGTGGTAAAGCAACCGAACCGGAAGGAATATTATTTCAGGAACCAGTTGGTGCTTGACCTCAGCAATCCGCAGGTGCAGGAATTTGTTTTCAATACCATTGATAACCTGTTTACAAAAAATCCAAAGCTCGCGTATATAAAATGGGATTGCAATGCAGTGGTGTACAATGCATATTCAGCCCATTTAACCAACCAATCGCATTTTTATATTCAGTATGTGCAGGGCTTGTATTCAGTATTGCAAAAGCTCCGGAAAAAATACCCAACCGTGCCCATGATGTTGTGCTCGGGTGGGGGCGGCCGTGTTGACTATGCGGCCCTGCAGTATTTTACCGAGTTCTGGCCAAGCGATAATACCGACCCATTGGAACGCATCTACATGCAATGGGAATATTCTTATTTCTATCCTGCCATCAGTTCAAGCAACCATGTGACCGATTGGGGCAGGCAACCCATCAAATACCGAACGGATGTAGCCATGATGGGTAAGCTGGGTTTTGATATTGTAGTGAGCAAGCTGAATGAGAAAGACCTGCGGTTCTGCCAGGAAGCGCTTAAAACGTATACTACCATTAAGCCCATCATCTGGCAGGGCAATCAATACCGGTTGCAGGATCCTGTTGGCAATTCGGTTGCATCAATCCTGTATCTCGATGCGCAACAATCGGCCGGCGTCATCTTCAACTATCTGGTGAATAACCGGTACGGGGCGGCGAGTGAACGGCCCATCCGCCTGAAAGGCCTTGACCCTAAAAAGAAATACCAGCTTAAAGAATTAAATATCTATCCGGGTACCCTGTCAACCATCAACAGCGATAAAACGTACACGGGCGAATTCCTGATGACTGTTGGCTTTAACCCCGATGCACGGGCCAACCGTACCAGTGTGGTGTTGGAATTGAAGGCGGTGGAGTAACAAGACCGGTCAACATATAGCATGCAATAACAGGCTTTGACAACAAAATGTTAAAGCCTGTCTTTTTTTATACCCCGGCAGAATGTGATGTACCTCACGCAATCAGGCGCCCATTCCGGTTCATCTTTGTGTGGCAATAAAAGCACACAAAAATGAAAAAACAACAATTTAAGATCGATGCTACACAGAGCATCATTGATTGGGAAGGCCGGAAAATTACCGGTTCGCACAATGGCACAATTTCTATTAAACAGGGCGCCCTCACGGTAAATGATGGACAAATTACGGGCGGCACCTTCATCATCGACACTACTACTATTAAGGTGCTCGATGTAACCGACCCCGCCACCAATGCACAGTTTGCCGGCCACCTGGCATCAGATGATTTCTTTTCTATTGAACAGTATCCCGAGGCCACGTTTGAAATTACTGCTGTAAACAACAACCGCATTGAAGGACACCTGACTATTAAGGGTATTACACATGCTGTTAGTTTTGAGGCCAATGTTGGTGTTGCGGGCGATGTATTGACCGCCTCAGGACATCTGGTGATTGACCGCACCAAATACGGGATCAAATTCCGTTCGGGGAATTTCTTCAACAACCTCGGTGATACGCTTATTTACAATGATTTTGATTTACATATTAACCTCACTGCACGGGCTGCTGCTTAACAGCCCTGGCTTTAAAAACTATTTATATGCCATACATTAAAGTGGAATTGACCCGCGAAGGAGTTACCCGCGAACAAAAACAGCAATTGATAAAAGGGATAACCGACCTGTTTACCAATATACTCAACAAAGACCCGCACTTAACCCATGTAGTTATACAGGAAATTGAACTGGATGACTGGGGCTATGCGGGGGAACAATCATCGGTGTTAAGGGAGCGGGGAATAACGGCGGATAAAAAATAAAGTTATGAAAAAGCAAACCATCATAGTGACCGGAGCTTCATCCGGAATTGGCAAAGAAGTGGCCAGATACTTTTTAGAAAGAGGCGACAATGTAGTGATCAACTCTGCAACGCCCGGAAAATTACAACAGACATACCAGGAGTTGGGCGCCGGACCGAACCTGGCCATGGTAGCCGGTGATGTGAGTGATAAACGCACTGGTGAGCAGTTGGTGGCCGCTGCGGTTGAGCATTTTGGTTCGGCCGATGTGCTGGTAAATAATGCCGGCATCTTTGAGACCCGGCCTTTCCTGGAAGTGGATGAAGCGTACCTCCACCGCTTTTTGAACACCAATTTGAAAGGAACGTTTTTCACTACCCAGGCTGTTATACCACAAATGCTGAAGCAGCAGAATGGTGTAGTGATCAATATTGGTACGCCGCTGGTGAATCATGCGTTAGGAGGTGCGCCTGCTACGGCGCCCGTATCGAGTAAGGGCGCCATTCATGCCTTAACGATACAACTGGCGGCAGAGTTCGGCAAACGCAATATCCGCGTGAATTTGATTGCGCCAGGGACCATCCGCACGCCGATGCATGGAGCCGCTGTTGATGACAGCGCCGGATTGCATCTTGTTAACAGGGTAGGGGAAGTAGAAGATATTGCACAGATGGTGTATACCGTAGCGAAAAGTAATTTCATCAATGGAGCTATCATTAATGTTGATGGCGGTATGGCGGCGGGGCATAATTTGAATTGAGGGGAGCTGCTTTTTATATAATTTAACAACCAGTTCTCCGGTAGGTGGCGGAGGGCTGGTTGTTAGAAGGTTAAACTTTTACTCTGTATCTTTTAATTTACGCATAGCATTGGCGTAATTAAGGGTAGTATCATCATATTCTTCATGGCCATATCCGTGCTTTTCATTCAGCTCGTATAAGGTGTTATATAAAGTAAACGGGTTTTGACTGGTTGAGACCCAATTAATGATAATGTCAACCATTTCGTTCATAACTGGTTGAAATGTCATTCGGCCATCACTGCCACGAACGCCATTGTTATCAGATTTCTTTTTACCAAGGTTCAAAAAAACATTCTTCTCGTCATATATAATATCCCTTGCTTGCTTAAAGTCCTTGCCAGATGGCAAAAATTGCATTAGCACTTTGCGCATCCCATTGTAGTAGGCTTGGAATTTTTCTTCCGGATTTTCAAATTGTGCGCCAATCATGGCCCGCAATTCGTCGACTTCCCTAAGTTCATTATTGAAAGAATCGAATTGCAACTGCTTTCCTGGGGTTTCTGCAGCACGCCGAAGCAGCTCCATACGTTCTTGCTCTTGTTGTTCAGCAGAAAGTTGTTTCTTTTCTTCTTCGGTTTGTTTTTTTTGTTCGTTTTCCATAATTGTCAATTTACCTCAAAAACAATTTTTAATTTTTCGGCAACCTGTTGTATACTTTCTTCTTTCCAGCTCACCGGGTTTAATTTTTCTAATGCGAGCGTGTTTTTGGGAATCTCTTCTTTGAATGCCCCCCAATAGTTCTTTGAATGCAACTTTTGCTGATAGAACTGAAAGGCATTATAGATCATGGAAGGGTGTACCTGTAACTGTTTGGCGAAACGATCAACCTGGTACTTATTATGGATATGGTGCTTTATAAAATTATACTTATCTACATCGCAGAAATAATCCATCGCAAACTCATTCGCCTTATCTTCTATCAGGAACAGATCTGGCCGGCCTTCATCGGTTAAGTGAAATTTTGTTTTTTCTATTACTTCCAGATCGTATAGCACATGATGCAACTCATGCATAAGGGTCGTCCATACTGTAGGATAACTTTTGCGATAATCAGTTAGAACAATACATGGTTTACCATTTATTACAAACGTGCCGCCCCGTACTTGTGTTGTAGGTAACAGTTCCTGGGCAATGACTGTTACTCCACAATGGTACAGTGCTTTACATACCGTTAAAAGTCCATTATTTACATCCTGGGAATATGGCTTTGCTTTTACAATGATACCTTTCAATGCCTCGCGATTATACTCATGCGGGTTGGCAATGCCTTTAAAAACACGATAAGCTGAATCGACCCAGAATTTCATCATCTTATCGGTAAACATCGCTTTTGTACGACTATATAAAGGCGCTTCCTGACTTATTTCAAATTCATTGATTGACTTATAGCCAAAAAACTGAAGCAGGCGGTTTGTAATTTCATTTACATCTGCATTTTTATCAATGAAACCAAGGCTGGTAAGCTTCTTTATGTCAAAATGTTTTAGAAGGAAGACTGCATTTCTTGATTTTTCCAGTGAAGCTATCGTCTCGGCGCTTTGTTCTTTCATAGTTGCAGCAACAACCTGCTGAAGACCAATTCCAAGAAATTCTGCCAGTTTAACTACATGTATCAGGTTTGGTTGTTTTGCAGAACCGCTTATTATATCTTCAAAAACATCTTTATCTATTCCAAGAAAAGTGAGGGCTTTGGATTTCGCAATATCATATTCTTCCAGCTTTTTATTAAAAAGCCGGCGGAGGTCTGGCGCGTCCTCAAATGCAGAATTTAACAATCTGTCAATCTCGAAATTGTCCAAATTTTAGGGTGTTTACCCTCCAAATGTAGGGAAATTCTGGTCTTTAAAATGAATTTAGGGGTAATTACCCTAAAATTTAAAAACAACCAGCTGTTTGTGGGGCCGGTTGTTATTTTGCCTTGAAGTGCCTCATCCTTCGACTTCGCTCAGGACCCAGGGCTTACTGGAGGTTTGGCAACTCAATTTTTAGTTCCGCCAATCAGTTTATAGCTTACTCCAACCCGGTATTTGATATTTCCAATCGCTAAAAGCCATCACCAATTTGGTTTTTAATATTTCCAGTCGAAAGGAAGCCTCCTCCAATCGGGAATTTGATCTCTCTAACTCGGAATTTGATCTCTCCAACACGGGATTTCGTTTCCCAGATCAAATTAAAGTCTTCGCAAGTGGGGATTTGATATTTCCCAACAGGAAAAGGCTATCACCCGACGGGGGAGCTAATTCTTAACGGGAGGGGGGCTAATTCCCGATGGGAGAAGGCTAATTCCTAACGGGGGCGGCCATCGCCTGATTGGAGGAAGCTATCTCATGTTGGGAAGAGGTTTATTGCCTGAGGGATTAAGATTATGCTGAACAGGTAGCGTATAAGTGATTTTCCAGGAATTATAGAGAGCGAAAGTTTAAAAAATAATTTTAAAGGATTGCATCCCACTAAAAAATACTGTATAATAGCGGAAATTCAAACCTCTTAAAAATGGAACCACACACAGAAAATCCAGATCTGCTCGTATTTGAAGAAAATTTAGTTCGCGCCGATGCAGGTAAAAGATTCCTTAACTATATAATTGACGTCGTGGGTTTTTATGGAGTAATGGTCGTCCTTGGAGCAGCCATGGCACTTATAAACCCATCTGTATTTGACAGTATGGATGATTCTCCAGGCTTCGGCCTCGCTGATCGCATCGTTAGTATATTCCTGTATGGAGTGTATATGGGGATTGTTGAAGGATTGTTCAAAGGTAAATCGCTGGGTAAGCTAATTACAAAAACAAGGGCTGTAAATTATGATGGAAGCAAGATCAGTTGGAGTAAAGCTTTTGGCAGAGGTTTCAGCAAAGCTGTTCCGTTTTGTGTTTTCAGCGCGTTAGGTTCGCCCTGTAATCCCTGGCAGGATCGTTGGACATCAACAATGGTTATTGATGAAAAACATTTAATCAACGCACAATAATTTCGCTTACGGCGCAAAACAAGGACACCTAATAATGAAACTACTTTTAATAGTCGCTTTTAGAACAGTTCACTGCTGCAAAATGGGGTTCTACCAAAAGTTGTAATACAAGATTTCACTTAGTCTATAAAGTTATTACCATCTACCTGCCAATCTTAATCAATTGTTGATTTCGATCAATAAATTTACTCTGTTTGTTAGCGTTAGGTCATTGTGGCAAATGGTGTGAGTATTGGTTACCGTTACCTGATTCTATTCTTTTTCAATTAATTATCATCTCCTGTCAGTTTAATTAATATTTAAAATGTGCAACCAATTAAATAACGCAGCCCGGCCTTTCCTTTACCACAGGTATTGCACAGCAAAATAATATAGGCTATTTTTAGTTAATACACTCAAACCTATTAATCCCTAAACCCCTTAATAATGAATCACGAAAAAGGAAAATCAGGACTTACTAAAAAGATTGCAATCATTGTTGGTGCTGCCATTGCGGCTTTAGGCGTACAAAAAACCAGTGCAACGGCTCTCCCGGAGCTTCCCGCTGCGGACGGTAAAAACATCGATTATGCGAAAGACGCTGCAAAGCCCAAAAAAATGCCGGTACTTAAACTTAACCCGCAAAACCCTGGGCAAAGCAAGTTTGTAGCTCAACACAATTCTCATTCTTCCCACAGTTCTCATAGTTCTCACCATTCTCACTACTCAGGAGCCATGTTTGCTTAAATAATATAAATATGACAAGCAAAAATCGTATCCAAAACGGGGAAATTATCGCCTCTGTTGATGGAAGCCTTTATTCCAGCCAAACAGTATTTAAGTGTACTTACTGGTTTGGTGATAAATTCCACGTAAACGTGCAACAGGAAAGTGGCGATTATGTGATCACCTTGCGGCCTATGCCTAATGCTAATATTTCAGAAGGAGAACTTCCATATTACCTGCAAAAACTGGAACGCGACCTGGTTGATTTTCATTTACGGGATATTGTAAATAATGAAACCGGCAGTATAAGAGAATTGCTGGTGGCAAAGGCGTTTTCCAATGGCGAATATGATGAAGCGCCGCCAGGAGAGATCTCTGACCCCGTTGGCTTTGCTCCATTGGTTTAAGGCGTAAAGAGTTTATTGAGTTACAGTACAAATTTATTTGCATAAAAGGCTCCTGAGAATGGATATTCTAAACCCATTTTCAGGAGCATACCTTTCTATTTGCTTCTATTTTATTCATCTGCACCGAAGAAAACCCGAATTATGTCAGTCACAGATATAGCCACTACTAACAGAAAGTTTAAAGAAGCGGCTTTTTTGATAGCCGCCAGAATAACGATTATTATTTGATGCCGATCCGTTTTCACCGGTTGAATGATCAAAAGGAAGTGCTGGTCAATGAAGTGGGAGACCATTTGGTAGTTCCTTCCGGCACTTTTGCCAGACTCGTTCAAAAGGAGCTTGATAAAGAAGGGGAAGCCGATTTGTATGGAGATTTGGTGGCAGGACATTTTATTGCTGAAAGTCCTATTCCTACTCTTATTGATGTATTGGCTACCCGGTACCGTACCAAAAAATCTTTTTTAGATAATTTCACCACCTTGCATTTGTTCGTTGTTTCGCTGCGTTGTGAGCATACCTGTCACTATTGTCAGGTTTCCAGGGTAACACAGGATAAAGGCAAATTTGATATGTCAAGGGCGCATATCGATAAAGGAATCGATATTATGATGCAATCGCCCAGTCCACATGTTACTATGGAATTTCAGGGTGGGGAAGCCTTGCTGGCCTTTGATAATATTGTGTATGCTGTTGATCGAACTAAAGAACTTGCTCTGTTGCATAATAAAACTGTCACTTATGTGATCTGTACTAACCTGGCTGTTATTAATGAAGAAATGCTGAATTATTGCAAAGAAAATAATATTCTTATTTCTTCCTCACTGGATGGCCCTGCTTCTGTTCATAACGAAAACAGGAAAAGGCCTGGGAAAAATAGTTATGAACTGGCTATCCGTGGTATTGAATTATCTAGAAAGATCCTGGGTAAATCACGGGTTTCCGCATTAATGACAACTACAAATTTGTCACTTGAACACCCGATAGAAATTGTAGAGGAATATTACCGGCAGGGATTCTGGAATATTTTCCTGCGGCCTATTTCGCCCTATGGTTTTGCGGTGAAAAACGAAGCAAAGAATAAATATGAGATGGACAAGTTCCTTTCTTTCTATAAAAAAGCGCTTAACAGGATATTGGAGTATAATCTCCAGGGTGAATTCTTCCGGGAAGATTATGCTACTATTATTTTAAGAAAGATACTCACTCCATTTCCGGTGGGATATGTAGATCTGAATTCTCCAACGGGTGCTGTTACTAATGTGGTTGTTTTTAATTATGATGGAGCTGTATTTGCCAGTGATGAAAGTCGTATGCTGGCAGAAATGAAAGATTTTACATTTCAGCTGGGGCATTTGGATACGGATTCTTATGAGGATCTGATGTATGGAGAGAAAGCACGTAAAATAGTAGCGGCGGGTACTAATGAAAGTCTGCCCGGTTGCTCAGATTGCGCCTATCAATTGTATTGCGGTGCCGATCCAATCCATCATCATGCCACGCAGGGTGATATGATCGGATACCGGCCTACCAGTACTTTTTGTCAGCGGAATATGGAGATCATTCGTTATCTGATCGAATTGATGGATAGCGATAAAAAAATAAAAAGCATTTTCGAAAGCTGGGTAAAACCACAATTTTAATATGTTGTTACGTACAAAAGGTGTATCCCTGAATATTCAGGATTTTATAGTTGGCCGGGTAACAAGGAATCCCGATGCGACAGGCGAACAAGCCATTCTAATTTGTGATAAAGAAGAGCAGCGCATCAATGCCGGTCAATTTAGCTGTGTCCTTACCTCTTCTCAGCAGGAAGAAGGACTTAATGGATATCCTTCCGTATATAAGATCCCCTCGCTCGATCATTTGCAGGAAGGCGATGTCGTGGTGGTAGGAAATGATGGTAATATCAAAACCTTGTACCGGGTCAATTCATTTCATAATTCCATCCTGGCTACGGAAAGGTGTAACAGCAATTGCCTCATGTGTTCCCAGCCTCCACGCAACAGGAATGACATACCAGGGATTTTTAGTATTTATGAAAAAATGATTCCTTTGGTTCCCAAGGATTGCCCCGAACTCTGTATTTCGGGTGGAGAACCTACCTTAATGGGAGAATTATTCTTTCAATTACTTGAGAATATTAAAACCAATTTGCCAGATACGGAAATCCATTTACTGACAAATGGCCGTTCTTTTGCCTGGCATACCATGGCCGAACGGCTGGCAAATTTGGAGTATGACCGGTTAATGCTTGGTATTCCTGTATATTCAGATTATTATCAGGTCCATGATTATATTGTTCAGGCCAAAGATGCCTTTAATCAAACCATCCTGGGATTGCATAACCTGGCCCGTTATAACCAACGCATAGAGATAAGAGTGGTATTACACAAACAATCCATTCCCCGGCTCACCCGCCTGGCACGATATATTTACAAGAACCTGCCGTTTGCTGCACACGTAACGTTTATGGGATTGGAATATATCGGGTATACTCCGCACAACATCGATAAATTGTGGATAGATCCTTATGATTATATGGATGAATTGGGGGAAGCCGTTGAATTCCTGGCAGGGCAGGGAATGCACGTTTCCATTTATAACACGCAACTATGTATATTGCCCCAACAGCTTTGGAAATATGCCCGTAAGTCAATCTCTGACTGGAAACAAAGTTATTTGCCGGAATGTAACAATTGCACCAAACTACAGGATTGCGGCGGCCTTTTTACCTGGAATCTAAAAAAGCATAGTGAGCATATACGGCCGTTTACAGCGCCATTAAAAACAGATGCATGAGAAAGTTAAAGGCGGTTTTGTTGGCAAACGCAGGTATGCTTGAGATAGTCAAGAATGTAACAGAGATCGTTGCCATACTGATCGCTGCTACCTGGGCAATATATAGTTTCCACTTAAAAGATGCACCTATACTCGAAACATCTGCCAGATCATTCTGTGAATTACAAATTGATTCAATGAATGAGAAAAAATGTATATTGAAATATGTTTTGCACATGAAGAATGGTGGCGTTACCAGTTTTGATGTGGATTCGGTGCGTATCAGCTACTGGATCATTCCCAATGACACCATGTTAAAGAGTAACTATTTCTCAGCAGTTGACTATGTGAAAGAAACTGCTCCTGATTACTCGATGCTCGATCATGGATTTTCCTATCACTATGTTCCAGATAAGGAATGTATCGAAAGATATTTGTTTTTTGTAGACAAAAAACCAGATTGTGGTATCCTGATCAAAGCCAATTTCTTTATACAGGGCCAGAAGAGTTTTTTTTCTAATGAGTATTTTTGGGATGATACTTATTCTTTCAGGATACATTGCGTTCCTGGTGAAAAGTAACTTGAAAAATAGGTATATAAAATAACCAGGGCGCCAAAAAGTGAAAAAGCATGTGCCCGGAAGAAAACGTATCATTTAAAAACCACGATAAGAAAAGCCCCCTCCACTGTATCAAAACCGCACACCCGCTGCCCACATGTGAACACTGAATACAATCATTTCCCTTAGTTTACAGCTACTTCCGTAATGGCACACGGCTTGTTCCTTCATTGGCACTAAATCGACAACCATGCTCCGTCACTATTTTCAGATCGCCTGGCGTAACCTGCTGAAACGTAAATTTTACAGTTTAATAAACGTCACCGGTCTGGCAATAGGCATGGCATGTTGCGTGCTCATCACGTTGTATATCTATCATGAAAAGTCATATGATCAGTACCACGTTAAAAAGGACCGCCTTTACCGGGTTACACAGGTGTTCGGTGGTGCTGAAAAGGGTGCAAGCCCATCGCCTAAAGATTACCAGGTTTGGGGTTGTGCGCCATTAGGGCCCGCCCTGCAGGCCGATTTTCCTGAAATAGAAAAAGTGGTGCAGTTTATGAGCCCTTCCAGTATGTTGCTGCAACGCGGCGAAAAACGGTTCCAACAGGATAACCTGCTGTTCATGGATTCCACCGCATTCGATGTGTTCAGCTGGAAAATGATCTATGGCGATCCCAAAACGGCATTGACGTCTCCCTATAGTATTGTACTCACAAAAACAGTAGCGCAGAAACTGTTCAAGAATGAAAACCCGGTAGGCCAGGCACTGCGGGTCGATAATCAGAATAATTTTATTGTCACCGGCGTCATGGAAGATGTGCCACCTAATTCGCAATTCACTTTTAACGGACTGATCTCCATGACCACCATGCGAAAATTCAGAGCGGAAATTTTTGACTGGTGGGGCTATGTTGATTTTTATACGTATCTGCTGCTGAAAGAAAATACCAGCATTCAATCGCTACAGGCAAAAAAGACGGATTTTCTTAAACGGCATAATACAGACAAAAAATATACGATCGCATTTGAAAAGATGACAGATGCTTACCTGCATTCAGAAGCCAGCCGCCAGCCTGGCCCCACGGGTAACCTGCTCAATATTTACCTGTTTACTTGCATCGCTATTTTTATAATGCTTATTGCCTGTATCAATTTTATGAACCTGTCTACCGCACGTTCCCTGGAGCGGGCAAAAGAAGTAGGCGTACGGAAGGTGCTGGGTGTATTGCCTTCCCGGCTGATGTGGCAATTCCTGTTTGAATCAATCCTGCTCACCCTGGCGGCTGCGTTCATTGCATTGGTGCTGGTGCGTCCCGGCATTACGCTGATCGAAAAATTATCGGGAAAGGAGATGGCTTATGCAAATTTCTTCTCCCCGCTCACATTCGTTTATGTGGCCGGGTTTGCCATTGTTGTTGGTTTGCTGGCCGGCATTTATCCGGCCTGGTTCTTGTCGGGGTTCAGACCCATCGCTGTATTAAAAGGAAAATTCAATCCCTCAGGTGAAAGTATTTCCTTGCGGAAAGTGCTGGTCGTTTTTCAATTCACGTTATCTATTGCGCTCATCGCCGGAACTATCATCGTATACACCCAGTTAAAATTCCTTGACCGGCATGAATTGGGATTTCAGGATGACCAGATGCTGATCCTCGATTTTGAAGGCGATGGAAAAGTGCAGCAGAATATTGAAACTGTTAAGAGGGCCATTGCCGGTGAACCCGGTGTTATTTCGGTGGCATCCTCGCGTGCCGTTCCCGGTGAATTTCTGCCAAACGCCTATACACAAATACAAGCGCCTGGCGGACAAATGTCAGGTCTCGGGCCGCTTATTTATGAAATAGATTTTGATTTCATTCCTACCTATCATATTTCATTGGTGGCCGGTAGAAATTATTCCCGGTCTTTCCTTACCGATAGTGCCCAATCGATGGTCATCAATGAAGCAGCGGCAAAGCTGTATGGGTATTCCAACCCGGCCGATGCCGTGGGTAAAAAATTTGATCAATGGGGAAGGAAGGGAACCATTATCGGCGTGGTAAAGGATTTTAATTTCCGCTCGCTTCACCTGCCGGTAGAACCTTTGACTTTAAGATATGGGTATCCCGATAACCTCAACCGCATCTCTGTTGCCATCAAAGGTGATAATATCCCCGCAACGCTGGCCAAACTGAGAAGGACCTGGGACAAAGTAGCGCCGCAACGGCCGTTCCTGTATCATTTCCTCGACGAGTCGTTTAATGCGCAATATTCGGCCGACCAGCATTTCGGCCAACTGTTCACTTTCTTTTCCTGCCTCACTATTTGTATTGCCTGTTTGGGCTTGTTAGGCCTCTCCACCTTTATGGCGCAACAGCGGGTAAAGGAAATAGGTATCCGCAAAGTGTTGGGTTCATCAGTGAGCGGTATCGTGCTACTGTTGTCAAAAGATTTTATAAAGCTGGTGCTCATTGCCATCGTCATTGCCATTCCCCTGTGCACCTGGGCCATGAATAAATGGCTGCAGGATTTTGCTTACCGCATTAGCATAGGGCCGCTGGTATTTCTGGAAGCCGGTATTATCTGCGTGGGCATTGCATTTGCTACCATCGCCTGGCAATCGGTAAAAGCGGCGCTGGTGAACCCGGTGCGGTCGTTGCGGAATGAGTGAGCCGGTACCCGCAACCGGCGGCGCCGGATTACTCATCGCCCGGCACACTACGTAATACATCGGGGGCAACCTGCCATGTATTTGCTTTTTTTGTATATTGACGGCAGAAAAATGAATCCTTATACGTATCACAAAAGCAAATGCGAAAACTGATTTCTTTTTTATTGATCTTATTACCCCGGATAATGACAGCGCAGAATAGTAATAAAAACAACCTCAATGCACCATTCGACCAGCTTATTCTTGCTGATCAAAAACGTAAAACAGTCAAAGTTACCGGTATTGACCCCGCTGCAGTTGTTTTTGTGTGTAGCGATTCCATTCCAAAATATACGGCCAAAATGGAATTGGGCGATGGTATACTGAAAGCAATTCTGGAGAGCCCAACCTATTCAGAATCTTCAAAAATACAGTTCATAAAAGACGTCCTGGCTGATACGGTGGGGGACGGAGCAAGATGTTTTAATTTTGAATCCTGTAATTTCTGGCGGTCATCGAAAGAAGCAACAGCATTGATCAATGCTTATTTTGATGGAATGCAGTTTGAAAAGTCAACGCAAGCGCATCTCCGGTACCGGAAGCTTAAGTTTATGACCCAGTCGTTGTATCCGGAGAGTTATCAAATGATAGTCGATTACTTTAAAAGCAGGCCCAATCTTGATATTAAATACCATGAGGAAGCCGACCTGGTTTACTGGCTGGTTCAAATGGGTAAAGATGAAGAAGCGCTTGATTACCTGCAAATACTTGTTGATGATCTGATCCATGACAGGGTGAAATATCTTTCTTTAGGCAGCCGGTATGGCATATTTGAGAAAGGAAATCTTTTTGATCATCTTTGTTTATCAGAAAACGGGTCCACTGCCAAAAGAGCAACCGACCTGTTGTTTCAGCTGTTGCTTCAAAAAGACTTTGAAACAACGGATCTGTATAAACTTACTTACTATCTCGATAAAGATCGCCACGCTCAAATGCTGGCTGCAAAGAATATAAAGAAGGAAAAAATTATGCCTGTCTTTTTAATGCCTGAAGAGAAGATCAATAGCCTGGTAGCTGATTTAAATAAGGTTGCTGTAAGTTGTGATCTTCCTGAGATCAGGCTGAATAAATTGATGAAGTTCGAGATCGCTATAAAACATCAATACGGGGTAATTCACGATTTTTTCCGTGCCAACAACCTGCTTATTGGATTTTACCGCGAGGATGGCGATGTGCCTACAAATTATGTTAAATTATTTGAGGATGAATTCAAATGGGTGGTTAAAGCGCAGGGATGTAATCATTTCACCATTGGCCAGGTAACTAAATCCATCAATAAAGATGACTATCACTACAGCCTTTTTGTGAAATATAATAAATCGATCTACAAGCTGGGCTATTCTGAAGAAGGTACGCACGATTACAACGACATGCAGCGCCTGATTAAATTGCTCAACTTATGTTTGATTGATAATAAGGAAAAGAAACGGTTTGTAGGAATGCCAGGCGAAGCATTCTATGAATATGTGCTGATGGAACCGGCCATCGTAATGCCGCTATCAAAAAAATATAATTTAGAATTCTTTCCCATTGATGAAAAGGATTGATAGCAGGAAAGATATCCCTGGTATCCCTTATAATCGCTAATGCAGGTCCCGCACTACCTCATCGCCCGACCCACCACGTAATACATCGAGGTCGGCGCCCAGATGCGCCTGCTGCACATGATCGATATAGAACTTTACATAACCGCGTGTTGCCCGGGGGGCAGGCGCCTGCCAGCGTGCTTTGCGCGCTGCCAGTTCTTCATCGCTCACATCGAGGTGCAGCTTCCGGGCTGCTACATCCAGTTCTATGATATCGCCATTCTGTACCAGGGCAAGCACGCCACCGATCGATGATTCGGGCGATACATGTAAAATCACCGTACCGCCGGCCGTACCGCTCATGCGCCCATCCGAAATACGTACCATATCCTTAATACCTTGTTGCAACAATTTCATCGGCAGGTCTACATTGCCTACTTCGGGCATGCCGGGGTAACCTACCGGTCCTGCGCCTTTCAAAACGATCACGCAATGTTCATCAATATCCAGTGCCGGATCGTCTATACGCGCATGATAATCTTCTATATTCTCGAATACCACCGCACGGCCACGATGTTTTAATAAGTGTGCCGAAGCAGCGGAAGGCTTTATGATGGCGCCCTGTTCACACAAATTGCCTTTCAGCACGGCCATACCAGCTGCCGGTTTCAACGGTTGTTCCACCGTGGCGATCACAGCTGCATTATAACAGGCAGCAGAAGCACTATTTGTACTGATACTTTTTCCGTTAACGGTAATGGTGTTGTTGTGCAAATACGATTGCATTTCCCTGATGATCACGGGCAATCCGCCGGCATAATAAAAATCTTCCATCAGGTATTGGCCCGATGGTTTCAGGTTCAATAACAACGGCACTTTGCTGCCAATGGCATCGAAGTCTTCGAGGGTGAGCGGAACACCTATTCTGCCGGCAATGGCCAGCAAATGAATAATAAAATTGGAGGAACCGCCAATGGCAGAATTGACGACAATGGCATTTTCAAAAGCAGCGCGCGTGAGTATCTGCGATAGTTTCAGGTCTTCCCGCACCATTTCTACAATACGCCGGCCGCTTAATTGGGCCATTACTTTTTTACGGGCATCTACCGCCGGAATGGCGGCGGCGCCGGGCAGGGTAAGGCCCAGCGATTCTACCATACAGGCCATGGTGCTGGCGGTGCCCATGGTCATGCAATGGCCCTGGCTGCGGGCCACGCCGGTTTCCACTTCCAGGATATCTGCTGCACTATAATTTTCAACACCCTGTTTTTCCTTGATCAGCCAGTTAAAGGTGCCACTGCCCATACATTCACCACGAAAGCGTCCGTTCAGCATGGGACCGCCGGGCACTACAATGGTGGGCAGGTTCACACTACAGGCGCCCATCAGCGTAGAAGGCGTTGTTTTATCGCAACCGGTGAGCAGCACCACGCCATCGATAGGATTGGCGCGAATGGTTTCTTCCACATCCATACTGGCCAGGTTGCGGAATAACATCGTGGTGGGCCGCATAACGGTTTCGCCCAACGAAGTAACGGGGAATTCCAGGGGGACCCCGCCGGCCTCTATCACGCCTCGTTTCACTACTTCGGCCAGATCGCGCAAATGCCCATTGCAGGGCGTTAACTCACTCCAGGTATTACAAATGCCGATCACGGGTTTGTTCTGGAAATAATCGTCGGGATAGCCCTGGGTACGGAACCAGGAGCGATGCACAAATCCCATCTTGTCGTCTTTACCGAACCAGTCGGCGCTCCTTAGTTTTTTCTCTTGTTTCATTTGTTTGTAGTTAGAGATATGTGGTTATTTTTTTTGAAGTAGGAGGTAAGAAGTAGGAGGTAAGAAATACCCGATAATTTCAAAGCGCTGCCATTATTCAGAGGTCTGAAGATTAGGGCGCTTCCTACTTCCTACGTCTTACTTCATATTCCTATATTCACTATTTTAACAATATAACTCACTTGTCCCACCAGATCCGTGTACTTAACTTATCAACTCCCTGCCGGGCAATGGCTTCATTTACATTGTCGGTATTCACACTCAGTTCCGAAGTAGGGTAGGTAAGCCTTCTGATAAACGTGCCATTCGGTACATCCGGGTTATTGGGCTGTCCATACGGGTTTGGTGTCAACACCGGAAAGCCGCTTCTCCTGAAGTTAGCGAATGCTTCCGGACCGTTCAAAAAAGAAGCGATCCAGTATTGGGTATTGATCTGTTGTAATTCAGTACCTGCGGTAAGCGGGTTCGCCGTTATATAGGTATCGCGGGCCGTGGCGGAAACGGCGGAATTGGCGTCGTACATAGCCATCTGGTCCATATTTGCTTTAATGCCATTGGCAAAATATTGTGCGGCCGTACCGCTGGTGATCCAGCCGCGAAAGCGGGCTTCGGCCAGCAACAGGTTGGTTTGTGCAGCCGTTACCAGGAACACGGGCGAGGAGATCTTCACCATGCGGCGGCGGTCGACCTGGCTGTAATCATAAAAGCTTGCCAGTCCATCGGCCGTTGCGGCAGCGCCCACGGTGCCATTGTCTTTCCCGATGGGCATACCAATTTGTTTGGAAGGATCAGTGCTGCCTGCAGCCACGGTTTGTCCGGCGCCGCTGCCTGCACCAACATACCTGATCGCGATCGCCTGCAGGCGTGGGTCACTGGTATTCTTCAACTGATCAACAAAAGGTTTGGTAAGGTAGAAGTTCGCTGCTTCACTGCCATTGAGCGTACCGCCGATCGGTTGCGTAAAATTGGCATCATGACGGATGTAAGCATTGTCGGCATTGTCGGTAATGACGCCGCCCGCCACAGCCGCCTGTACGGTGCTTTGCGCTTTGGCGGCATCTATTTTACTCAACCGCATCCCTGCGCGCAAGAGCAGGGAATAAGCAAATTTTTTCCATTTGGCAATATCGCCGGCATACAGTACATCGCCGGTTTCAATGGTGCCCTTTGTGCTCAGCGCTGTTGCTGCATCTGTAAGCTCCTGAATAAGCTTTGGGTAAATATCCTGCTGCCGGTCGTATTTTGGGAACAACACGCGGTCCGATAATCCGGCGCCGGCCTGTGAATAGGGAATGTCGCCATATTCATCAGTCAATATCATAAAAACATATGATTGAAAAATGCGTGTCATATTGTACATATTGCTTCGCGCGGCATTATCCTTTGTTCGGGTAAGGGCGTCATAGGTGTTCTTGATCACGCTTTGATAATAGGCCGTCCATAAAGGTTGCGAGGTAACATCCTTGCTGTCCTGGTTAAAATTGGCGCCGGCCAGCACACCGCCATTGGGCGTTACCATCTGCTGTACAATGCCAATGTCGAACACCATTGATTTTACGGGGAACGACGTATTGATAACAGCCTGGTTTAGCAACAAGGCCGGGTCGAGCCCGGTGGGGCTCGTTTTGTTCACGTTCAGATCAGACAATCCTTTTTCGCAGGAAGCCATGATCAATATTGACCAAACAAGCAGACTATAATTGACAATCTTTTTCATGATCGAAGGTGTTAGAATTTAATGTTCAAATTCAATCCAAGGCTGCGGGTGGTGGGCAGGCCGGGCGATTCAAGCCCAACCTGGTTATCGGAGCCAAAGCCAAATGTTTCGGGGTCTATATTATCGACCCATTTCTTTAACAGTAAAACATTATTGGCGATCAGGTCGAGTTTCAGGCCTTTGACGGGCCATTTGGCCGGAAGATGTTTGGTGAAATCGTAGCCCAGCGATACCTGCCGCAGCTTCCAGTAACCACTGTTATAAATAACCGATTCAACGATCTGTTGCGAACGCAAATGTTCCCAATAGGTTTGCACCGCCGCAACTGCGGTATTGGGATTTCCGCTGGCATCAACACCGGCGCCTTTTACGCCGCCTTCGCGCCCTTCCAGCGTTCTTTTATGCAGGCCATGCCGTATGGCATTGAAGTTGGTGCCCGACAGCATTTTGCCGCCCAGCTTGTAATCAATAAAAACGGAGAGGTTAACACCTTTGTAATTGATGGTGTTCAGGAAACCGCCTACCCATTTGGGCAGTGCGCTGCCAAACAATACAAAGTCGGCGGTGCGTTGCGGTAATCCGTTCGACTGAAAGATCCGTTGTCCTTTTGCATCACGCGCATAGCCGTAGCCGGCAATTTGCCCGATCTCTTCACCCACCACATGCCGGGTTTCGCCGTTGAATACGTGTGTGCCCGTGGTAATGCGTTCACCCGGTTTGCTGGTAATGATGCTTAGCACTTTGGTGATATTGTAAGAAGTGTTGGCGGTGAATTCCCAGCTGAGATCATTTGTGCGTACCGGCACCAGGTTCACCATGGCCTCAAACCCGTAATTGCGGCTCTTGCCGCTGTTGATGGGCGTATTAAAATAACCCGATCCATCGGAGATCTGCGCCAGTACGATCTGGTCGCTTGTTATCTTCCGGTAAACGGCGAGGTCGAGGTTGACGCGATTGTTGAACGTGCGCACTTCCAAACCGGCTTCTGTTTCGGCTACCCGGCTGGGTTTCAGATTAGGGTTGGGCAGGGTAGTGCCGCTGGTAGTGCCGGGAATGATATTGCTGGTGCCTACCGGTACGGGTGTGCCATTGGGATTGTTGATGAAGTTGGCGTTCACTGTATAGAACAGCTGATCGGCATAGGGCGCCACATCGCCATCGCTGCCTACCTCGGCATAGCCCAGCCGCAGTTTACCAAAGTTCAGCCAGCTTAAAGTGGGCAGGTGTTCCGAAAAAACATAACTACCCGAAACAGATGGATATAATATGCTGCGGTTTGCCGGCGACAGGGTAGAGAACCAGTCGTTGCGTACCGTACCGGTCACATAAAAAGTTTGTTTCCAATTTAGTTCGGCCGAACCGTACAGCGAGTTCACACCCTGTTCTGTTAATGTGTATACCGGGTCTTTGGCCCTTCCGTTCTGCACGGTATACAATCCCCTGATGACGAAATCGGTTACCTGTACATTGTTTATATCAGAACGTTTGCGCATGCGGTTACCCCCGCCATTTATATTAATATCCAGGTTGCCGAATTTTTTGTTGGCATTCACCAGGAAGTCGAGGTTGGTTTCGCGGAACCGGCGCGATTCCTGGGTGTAGATGCCGTTCACAAAACCGGCCGGCGCAGCCGTCCTCGAAGCCTGGCCGGTGGGGAAGTTATTGACATCTTCATCGCGCGACCAGTAGTCCTGCCCAAACCGGCCCTGTACGCTTAACCAGGGCAGAATGTTATATTTTAAAGCCACATTGCCGAAGATGCGGTCGCGTTTGATATTATGGAATTGTTCTGCCAACACCCAATAGGGAATGGTTCGGTTCGTGAACCGCGACCAGTTGTACTCGTTCCCCGCCGCATTGTATTTGTTCTCATTAAGCACGCTCAGCGGCATGGAATTGGCCAGTGCCATCAGCGTGGTGGGAATGGAGTTGTCCTGGTTGGCGATATTAGGTGGGTTCTTATTGATCTCGCGCGAGTAATTGACGTTGCCCGACAAGGTGAATTGTTCAGTGAGGTTATAGCTGAAACCGAGGTTCATCGATTTGCGGTTGAACGTATTATTGGGCATAATGCCCTTGTTGCTCGTATTGTTGAGCGATAACCGCAGGCCGCCCTTCTCGTTGCTGGCTTCAAAAGCAACGGTGTTCGAAGCGTTCTCGCCATGTCGATAAAATTCTTTAATACGGCTTCCCTGGGGTTGGTAGGGTACCGTGAGGTTGTTGAACAGGATATGCGTCATGCCCGGTTGAAACTTTTCACCAAACGACCATTCCCCCGAAGTGGGGTTGGGCGCTGTTGGGCGAACACCGTTCTCACCCTGACCATATTCTTTCTGGTAATCGGTATAATCGAGTGGGGTATCGTTGGTATAATTCAGATTATAGGTAACGCCCATGCCTTTTGTCTTTCCTTTCGTTTTTGTCGTTATCATAATAACCCCGTCCTTGGCGCGCGAACCATACAGGGCCGAAGCCGGGGCGCCTTTCAAAATGGTCATGCTTTCAATATCATCAGGATTAATACTCGATAATCCATCGCCACCATCGGCATACACCCCGCCACCTTTAACAGATATGGTGTTGTCGTTAAAGTTGGTATTATCAACCGGTACGCCATTGATAACGATGAGGGGATTGTTCTGTCCCGAAATAGACGACTGGCCGCGGATGCGGATCTTGGAGGTGCCGCCCGGTCCCGTACCCAGGGAAGAAATATTTACACCGGCCACTTTGCCCTGCAGGGCATTCATGACATTACTGGTACGGTTTACACTTAGGTCTTCGGGCTTTACGCTGGTGGCGGCATAACCCAGGCTGCGGGCCTGCTTTTTTATGCCCAGGGCGGTAACAATCACCTCGCCCAGGTTCTGGTTGTCGCCGGTCAATGATACATTCACCACCGTGCCTCCGTTAATGGCTACATCAACGGTTTTAAAGCCTACAGAGCTGAACGTTAAAGTGGCATTGGCGGGGGCCTGAATGCTGAATTTGCCCTCATTATTTGTAGAAGTTCCCACGGAAGTACCCTTTACTATTACTGAAACCCGGGAAAGCTTCGTACCTTTTTCATCAGAAACGGTACCTGTTATGGTTTGTGCATGAGTAACGGATAAGATCAATTGAAAGAAGAAAAGCAGCCATAGCCCCGTAAAGCGGGATGGCCTGCCGTTGCGATACTTTTTCATACCGGCAAGTTGTTTTGGTGAGTAATCGTTGGGTCGACAAATTATCCGGTATTGGAATGAAAAACTACCAAAATAAAACTGCGTTGAATTTTGTACATGCGTGACGAATAAATTCCCTTTCTTTATATACGCTTCCTGCTAAGGTTAGAGGGTCCACGATAAGTATGTAACGCCATATGAATCAATTCGTGCTACAATATGGTAAATCGAACGAGCTGCTATTATTCCCCCATATTCTGGAATTGGGGTTGAAGAAGAATGGCGCTATCCTTTTCAATACTTTTTTGACCACAGTCACGGAAGGCTTACGCATCTATTATATTATTGAAGGCCGGTTCGAATGGCGCATCAATCACCAACCGTATGTTTTTTATCCGGGTGATGTGGCCGTGATCCTGCCCGGTACGTCGTTCGGCAGCGATAAAGGGGCCCTGGAGATCGGTTCGTTTTCCTGGCTGCACCTCGACGTACAAAAGCCCGATAATGGCCAGCCAATGTTTGGCAAGTGGAGCGGTTTATCGGAAAGCGAAGGCGCGGCTATTGGCAAGATCTTATTATTGAACCCCTCGCCGGTTTTGAGCCGGTTCCCCGATGCCGGCAAAATACTCAAATGCATCCAGGGTGAATTATTCAATAATGAAGTGGCGTACCAGGCGCGGGTCAATCACCAGCTCGATGAACTGCTGATTGCTTTAACCCGGCAAATGACCCGGCAAAATCACTCCACCCGCGACTTTCCCAAAACATTTATGCACCTCGAAGAAGTATTGCGGCAAAACCTTTCACACCAATGGACCGTGGAAGAAATGGCTGCCCTGGTGGGTATGGGCACCACTTTGTTCACGGAAAGGGTGAAAAGCTATTCCGGCTTTTCACCCATCAATTACCTGATCAATATCCGGATCTCTGAAGCCATTAAATTATTAAAGCGGCCCGGGATCTCGGTTACAGATATTGCGCTGGATACCGGTTTTTATTCATCGCAACATTTTTCAACCACGTTCAAAAAGCTGACTGGTTACCGGCCCAGTGAATTCCGAAACAACCATTTGCGTAATAAATAACGACTGAAACATGAAATGCATCATCACCATAGAGTTGGGGACAAACGGCGTACGGGTGTTTGCTTTTACGCTCAGTGGCCAGGTCATCGGTTCCCTGAAGGGCTACTATCCTACATTTCATACCGAGCCCGATCACAGTGAACAGGACCCTGAGCAGATATTTATTACCACGCTGTATGTGCTCAAGAATTTATTGAACGAATATATACATCCGAAAAAAATAAAGGTGGCCTGTATTTGCTTCAGTGCCGCCATGCACAGCGTGCTGGCGGTTGATAAGAATGGCAATCCCCTGGGCAATGCCATTACCTGGGCCGATAACCGCGCCAAAAAAGAAGCGCAGGAATTACGGCGTTCGGCATTGGGAAAGAAATTGTATGCCGCAACGGGCACACCCATACATCCCATGTCGCCCCTGTTAAAGATCGCATGGATCAGGAGCAACGATAAAGAACGCTTTAAACAGGCGAACAAATTCCTTTCTATTAAAAGTTATATCGTTCACCAGCTCACCGGCGAATACATGATCGATTACAGCATAGCTTCCGCAACCGGGTTGTTGAATATTCATACCATAAAATGGGAAGCCGATGCATTACAGTATGCCGGTATTACCGCTGCCAAGCTGCCTGAGCTCGCACCCATATTCACGGCTACGGGTAAACTGAAAAAAGCCTATCAACAATCGCTGCGATTGCCGGCCGAAACAAAGATCCTCATCGGGTCAAGCGATGGTTGTTTGGCCACTCTGGGCGATGGCGTGAAAGGCGAGGGCAAGGCTACCATTACCATTGAAGACAGCGGCGCCGTGCGTGTAATGGGACCTGCCGTTTTGAAAGACGAGCAAATGCGTTTCTTTAATTATCTGCTTACCGATAATTGTTATGTCTCAGGCGGGCCAACCAATAATGGTGGAAATATTTTCGAATGGTTCACCCGGCAGTTTGGGGATTTCACCAATCCGTTCGACATAGAAGACAGCATACAACAATTGATGGAGGAAGCCGCCAAAGTGCCGGCTGGCTCCGATGGACTGTTGTTCCTGCCATACCTGTTGGGCGAACGTGCGCCTATCTGGAATGCCAATGCGCGCGGCGCTTATTTCGGCCTGCATATAAAACATGAACGCCGCCATTTTGTGCGTGCTACCATTGAAGGTATTATGTATGAGATCTACAGTATTGGGAAAACGCTGGCCGAACAGCGCACCATCAAGAGCCTTTCGGTAAATGGAAGTTTCGGCACCATTCCATTCTGTACCCAGTTGATTGCCGACCTGTTCAACAAACCGGTGCGGCTGCGGCAGCAATTTCACAGTGTAAGTTTTGGCGCCTGGTTATTAAGCGCCACGGAGATGGGTATTTACAAATCGCTCGATGAAGCTGCCAAAACAGTGGAGTTGCCCGATGTATATAAACCCAATAAACAACACCATGCTATCTATGCCGATTACTTTGGCATTTTTGAAAAGCTGAGTGTGAAGTTGTATGATGAGTTTGAAGCGATCGGCGGGTTACAACAGAAGTATGGGGTGGTGGAGGATGTTTTTAAGAAGAAGTAAGTTTTGAGCTCATAGGTATGAGAAGTAAGAAGTAGGAGATAAGAAGTAAGAAGAACCTGTATTTCATACTTCCTTCTTCTTACTTCGTAAACAATAACAACTTGCTATATATGAAAAAGTGTTGCTTTATTCTACTTCAATTCCTGCTATGTACACTGCTACAAGCACAACAAACGACATTGACTCCAGAACAAATAAAGGCGCTAACCCCAGACTGGAAAGGCGAACGTTCTGCCGATGGGCGGCCGCATGTATCCGACAAACTATTGACCCGGCTCAAAGCGGTACGGCTCGAAGAAGCCTGGGGCATCTTACGCAACAAAGGGTATATGAACCAGTTCGAAGGCGACTGGATGGTGCTGCATCCCGATTCGGCCATGACCGGCCGCGCGGTAACTGCACAATACCTGCCCATGCGCCCCGATGTTGACAAACTGATAAAAGAAAAAGGAAAAGCCGAAAGCCGCATTGGCGCGCCCAATTCCTGGCCCATCGATGTGCTTCAGCACGGTGACATCTACATTGCCGACAGTTATGGAAAAGTGGTGGATGGCACCCTCATCGGCGATAACCTTGGCAATGCTATTTACGCCAGATCTGCCCGCGGGGTCATCTTCTACGGCGCTGTACGTGATAGGGAAGGGTTGGAAGAAATAAACGGTTTCAATGCCTGGATCAAAGGGTACGATCCCTCTTACATTCAACAAATGATGCTCGGTGGCATTAATGTGCCCATTCGTATTGGCCGGGCTACTGTATTACCCGGCGATGCGGTGTTGGCGAAAAAAGGCGGTGTGGTGTTTATTCCGGCCCAGCTGCTGGAAGATGTGGTGTTGAACGCTGAGTTCATTGCCCTGCGTGATGCCTTTGGTCACCAACGCTTGCGCGAAGGAAAGTATACACCCGGACAGATCGATACCCAATGGACAGACGAGATCAAAAAAGATTTTCTGAAATGGCTCGATGCGAATCCTGATAAGCTGCCGATGTCGAGACAGGAACTGGATGTGTTTATGAAAGATAGGACCTGGTAGGGGAGAGAAGTAAGAGGTAAGAAGTAAGAGGTACGAAGTATTGGTGTAAAAGAAAAAAAAGATTTGAGTCCTGAAGTATGAGGTTCTTCCTACTTCCTACTTCTTACTTCTTACTTCCTACTTCGTATTCCTACAAACTCAAATTTTACAATTAATCAACTTCAAAATAATTACATCATGAACCCATCCCAAAAATTCCTCACGAAACTGGGTTTAAAAGACCCGGCGCCTGTTAGTGATCATACCAGCTGTGAGGCTCCCAACAGCCGCCGGTCTTTTTTGAAAAGGTCCACGCTGGGCGGCATTGCATTGGGTGGCATCAGTGCATTATGGCCCATTGAAGAGCTCATTGCACAAACCACGCAAAAGGTCAGCCGCTATTCCAATCCATCAGATCTCCGCATCACCGATATGCGTTATTGCATCATTCAGAACGTTGGGCGTACGCCTATTATTCGCATCGATACCAACCAGGGTATATATGGTTTGGGCGAAGTGCGTGATGGCGCCGATGAACGGTATGCATTGATGCTAAAAAGCCGCCTTCTTGATCAAAACCCCTGTAATGTAGAAATGCTGTTCAAAACGGTACGGCAGTTTGGTGGTCATGCCCGGCAGGGCGGTGGCGTATGTGCGGTGGAAATGGCCTTGTGGGACCTCTGCGGAAAAGCCTACAATGTTCCTGTATGGCAATTGCTGGGTGGCCGGTACCGCGATAAAGTACGCATTTATGCCGATACGCCCGAAGCGGCCACCTTCGATGAGTTCAAGGCCAAGATCAAACACCGGCTCGAAGACCAGGGCATGACCTGGTTGAAGATGGATATCTCTATCGGTGAAGTGAAAGATAAAGAAGGCGCCCTGGTGAACGGAAAATTCTGGGGCAGCAACCTGGCGCAATGGCGCGGTGGTTATATGGACTATGCCAATACCAAACATCCGTTTACCGCCATCCAGATAACAGAAAAAGGCCTTGACGGCATGGCGCAGATCGTACATGATGTGCGTTCGGTAGTGGGGTACGAAATTCCTATTGCGAGCGACCATTATGGTCATTTCGATCTGAACAATGCCATTCGCTGGGGTAAGAAAGTAGAACCCTACCGGCTTGCCTGGCTCGAGGACATGGTGCCCTGGGAATTCACCGATCAATACAAAAAAATGTCCGATGCGTTGGAAACACCGGTCTTAACAGGGGAGGACATCTACCTGCTAAACGGCTTCAAACCCCTGATAGATGCAGGTGCGGTTGATATCGTACATCCTGACCTCGCAACAGCCGGTGGCATCCTGGAAACAAAGCGCATTGGCGATTATGCCGAAGAAAAAGGCGTGGCCATGGCCATGCATTTTGCCGGCAGTCCGGTTTCGTTTATGGCCAATGTTCATTGTGCGGCAGCCACGCAGAATTTCCTGGCGCTGGAACACCACTCGCTCGACAATCCCTGGTGGGAAACCCTGGTAAAGACTACAGATGGCCGCAAGCTGTTCGAGAAGGGCTATGCGAATGTGCCGCTCTCAGCCCCGGGGCTGGGCATTGAGCTGGTGGAAGAAACCATCAAACAACATTTGCTGCCGGCGAATAAAACGTATTTCGCGCCAACGCCCGAATGGAACGATGTGCGGTCGCACGACAGGTTGTGGAGTTAGGCCCCCAGCCCCCTAAAGGGGATCCCCGGATCCCCCGATCATTTAAAACAAAAATGCAATGACCACTTCAAGAAGATCATTCATAACCAAAACAGCCATTGCGGCGGCTATGGCCCCGTTGGCTTCCTTATCCACTTTCGGTCAGGAATATGAGAAAGCGATAGAGCGAACGCCAAAAGCGTCACCACCTTCCAACCTGAAGATCACCGAAGTGAAGTGCGGATATATCAAAGGCAGCCTGTTTGTAAAAATATATACCAACCAGGATCTTTGGGGTTGCGGTGAAGGCGTGGACGCCATTCTGGGCACCTATCACCTGGTAAAAAATTTTGGCGAACGCATCAAAGGTAAAAGCCCGTTGAATGTGCACCGCCTGTTTGAAGACATCCGTAAATCGGGTTTCTTCCAGGGCGCCCAGTCGGGCATGTATGTGGCGGTATTGTCGGCTATTGAAACCGCCCTGTGGGACCTGGCAGGAAAAGCCCTGCAGTTGCCCGTATACCAGTTGCTGGGCGGTAAGTTCCGCGATAAAGTGCGGGTGTATTGCGACACGGCCCTGTACCAGCGAAATTTGCCAACGCCGAAAGATTTTGCCGAAGCCGCATTGACTGCAAAGAAGATGGGTTTTAATGCCATCAAGTTCGATCTGGACCAGGCGAATGATCCCAACAAGTATGATAGGTATAACTGGACCGCCGGCCCTGCCGAACTGCAACGCATGTACGATCAGCTGGCTGCTGCGCGTGAAGCAGTGGGCCCTGCTATCGACATTTGTGCAGATATGCACGGCCGTTACGACGCTGTTACGGCGGAGGCCATAGCCAAAAGGGTGGAATCGCTGAATCTCATGTGGCTCGAAGAACCCATCCCGGCCGAAAATGTAGAAGCCTATCAAAAGATCACCGCTTCAACCAGCACGCCCATCTGCGCCGGTGAGAACCATTACCTGGCCTATGGGTTCAGAAGATTGCTCGAGATCGGCGCCGTGGATATTATAATGCCCGATCTGCAAAAATGTGGCGGGCTGGGGGAGGGACAACGGATCGCCAACCTGGCGAGTTTATATTATGTGCCTTTTGCGCCGCATATGGTGGCTTCGTTCCTCGGCGCCATGGCTTCTGCCCATGTTTGTGCATCCGTGCCCAACTTCATGATCATGGAGTGGCAATCGTATTTTCATACCCAGCCTATGTTCAAAGAGATCATTAGCTATGATGGCGAATGGGTGAACAACAGTTTTATAACTGTATCCGATAAACCGGGAATTGGCGTGGAGATCAATGAAGCGGGGATGAAGAAATATGCGATCCCGGGTATGCCTTTTTTTGAATAGTACAGGATTGAGATCTATCGAAAGGTATATTGTAATTAATTGTGAAGTAAGGAAATAATAGGAAAACGAAATATGAAGTAGGAAGTACGAAGAGCGCGAACGTCTTACGTCTTATTTCCTACTTCATACCTCATATAGCTAGCACCTCAATTGTCTACTCATATCGACCTTTGGTCTACTCTTCGGACCAAATGATGCACATACGTGCTAATTTACACCGCATTGGTATATTTGATGTATGAAACCGGGGCAGCTTACTGTATCATCAAAATGGGTCCATGCGGCGGTATGGATATTATTGCTGGGCGTGCCCGGCATTATCCTTTGGGACCAAACGTTTTTTGGACTGCCGGTACAGTTTTACTTCATCACTACCCTGTATCATATCGGCCTGTTCTATTTGAACGCTTTTTACCTGTATCCCAAATTACTGAACCGGCGTACCTGGTGGCTCTATCTCATTTGCCTGCTGGCGATCGTTGTTTTCTCAGGCTTTGCCAAGGTTTTCTTTTTGCAGCTGGACCCCAATTTTCATTTCACCCCGGTGAACCGGCGCGTGATCTTTTTTCCTATCGTTCCTTTTTTGTTTGCCAGCATTATTTTCAGGCTGGTGTACGACCGTATACGATTTGAAAGAATGGAGAAAGAGGCCCGGGCGCAACGGCTCGATGCCGAACTTAAATTATTGCGATCGCAGGTGAGCCCGCATTTTTTGTTCAATATGCTCACCAATATGGTATCGCTGGCGAGGGTGCAATCCCCTTTGCTGGAACCGTCGCTGATCAGTTTGTCTGAACTGTTACGGTACATGTTATACGAAAGCAATGAAGAAAAGATCTCCATTGGCCGGGAAATTGAGCAAATAGAAAATTATATATCATTGCAGCAATTGCGTTTCGGGGAAGATGTGAAAATAACAGTACATATTCAGAACGAATATCCCGAAGGCATGATAGAACCCATGCTGCTGGTGCCGTTTATCGAAAACGCTTTCAAGCATGGCATCGGTATGGTCAGGGACCCATTCATAAAGATCTCCCTCATCGTAAAAGAACAATTGCTCACCTTTACCGTGGAGAATAATTATGATGCCGCCAACCAGTCGAAAGACAGGCATTCGGGCATTGGCCTTTCCAATGTTAAGAACAGGCTGGCCTTATTGTATGCCAACAATTACCAGTTGAACATCTCAGATCATGATGGAATATATGCTGTTCATTTAAAATGTAAATTGTTATGATGCGTTGTATTGCCGTGGATGATGAAAAATGGGTGCTTGACCTGCTGGTTGATAACATTAGCCGGGTGCCTTTTTTACAATTGGCGGGCCGTTGTAAGAACGCCCTGGAGGCCATCGAGCTGTTACATCGCGAGGAAGTGGACCTGATCTTCCTCGATATTCAAATGCCGGGATTGAACGGGATCCAATTTGTGCAGTCGTTACAGCACCCGCCCATGATCGTCTTTGTAACGGCATATAAGGAGCATGCCTGGGAAGGGTTTGAACTGGCGGCGGTAGATTACCTGCTGAAACCGGTATCGTTTGAACGGTTTTTAAAGGCCTGTAACAAGGCGCATGAATTGTTCAGGTTACAACAAAAGCCGGTTGCCACCAAAGAATTGCCGGCCTCGTTCTTTGTATATGTAGAATACAACCAGGTGAAAATAACCATTGCCGATATTCTATATATAGAAGGCATGAAAGATTATGTGAAAATATTTTTGACCACGGGTACCAAACCCGTGATCACCAAAATGAGCCTGAAAGCGCTGGAAGATAAACTACTGCCTTACCGGTTAGTGCGCATACATAAATCCTACATCATTGCGGCCGATAAAGTTACTGCATTGAAGCGCGATATCATTTGCCTCGGTAACATTGAATTACCATTGAGTGATAGTTACCGCCCTGCTGTTGAAGCATTGCTCTCCCTGAATAAGTAAGAAAGTCTACTCATACTGCCAGCTCATCTACTCTCGCCCGGTACGGCTATGCCCGGGGTGTAGCTTTGTGTCATCAAAGAGACCCTGAGCGGAGTCGAAGGGTATTATTCATTTTAAAACCTGTAATTATGTTACCATTATTCATTGTATCGAGAGTGCTTTTTATAGCGAGCATGGTATTTATTATCGGGGCTGTCTTCGGTAATTTTCTGCAACGGCGGACCCTGGCTGTTTTCAGTAAGATAGCCGCTATTCTGGTCATTGTGTTGTTTTTTGCCACCACAGGGCTGGCCATGCGCTTTGGCGGCTGGCGTGGTTATAACCATCATCGCGGTCATTATTATGAGCATTGCGATCACCAGCCTGCTGATTCCACTGTAAACCGGTAAAATAGCAATACCATGAAAGCATCAACCGAACGAAAAATAATAAGATGGTTGCACATTGTGCTGAGTATTCCCATTCTTGGTTATTTATACGGCCCACTGGCGGGTATGCCCCGCCAGGCCATGGTCGTAAAGTTGATCATTTTCCCTTTGCTGGTGATCTCAGGTCTCTGGTTATGGAAGGGGCATTTGTTGAAGAAGCGGTTGAAGAGAAGTTAAAAAATACAATAAAGGACCTGCAAAAAAAAAGAAACTGGCGAAGCATTTCTTTAAATAAAGTTGATCATTGCTGTGGCTATTTTCTTTTCAGCAGAATGATCTTGCCCTGGTAGGCTTCCTTACTTATCATAGTGATAAAGTTGGCAATTTTTCCCGTTGCCAGCTTTTTTATTTCATTTATTTGATCATCTACTTCAATGATGTCATATTTCCCTGTTAATTGAGGGCCTATGGCAATAAAACTGGTGGCCACGTTCTGCGTGTCACAATTTGAACATTGCAGGTAATAGCTTCCATAATTCACCAGGGTATGAAAGCTTTCGCTATCGCAAATATGGCAACGTAAATCCATTGTTGGTAAATATCCTTTATTCCTTTGTAATATTGATCAACGCCCTTCTGTTCTTACTTCTTCCATCAGGGTTATCGCGGCCATTGATCAGCTCCATTTCAAGCGGGCAACAGGCCCCGAATGAAGCAAAGCTGATGCGGCCGGCTGCAATGCCTTTTTGAATAAAGTAATCGGCACAGGCCCGGGCCCGGCGGTCGCTCAGTACCTTGTTGTATTCATCGCTGCCCCTGCCATCGGTATAACCGGAGATCTGCAGGGTTGTGGTGGGTAATTCTACCAGTACCTTGTAAACGGAATCGAGTTTGTTGACGGCTTCGGTTTTCAGATTGTATTTATCAAAGTCGAAGTATACGGTAACAACATTCTCGGGCCGCAATACAAACTTTTTGGCGATGTAAATATCGGTATTGAACAACTGATCTGTCAGTAGATTGCTTTCGTCGGTTTTGGTGATCGTTACCACTGCCAATGTATCATCATAGGCATCTTTGTTCACTGTAATGGTAAAACCGGTGGTAGTGTTATCAACGCTATCGAATACATAGTTGCCCGTTTCATCAGTAGTGGTGCGGGTGGTTTTTCCCGAAGGCGTGGTCAACACAATACCGGCGCCGGTTACCGGTTTATGGGTTTTGCTGTCAAATACCTGTCCGGTGAGCCGGTTGTTCTTAGGCGTTTTGTTAACGCGGTAAGTTTCAAGGCAACAGCCGGCGCCTCTGTCGGAACCGATCACGGCATCGGCCAGGAGCGCTGTTTTTTCAGGGGCATAAAAATAAACATCATCGCGTGAGGAGTTTACCGGGTAACCGAGGTTCACCGGCTGGCCCCAGGTGGTTTCACGGCCTTTGGCGGTGAACAGATCATAGCCACCCATGCCTTGCCGGCCATTGGTACTAAACACCAGTGAGCCGCTGCTGGTATGATAAAAAGGCGCCTGTTCATCACCGTCTGTATTGATGACCGCACCTGCATTCACCGGTTCACCGGCGCTGCCATCGCCCTGTAAAGGTGCGTACCAGATGTCAAAACCGCCCAAACCGCCAGGACGGTCAGATGCAAAAAATAAATACTTTCCATCAGCCGTGCAGAAGGGCTGCTTGCTGTTCGAGACATGATTATTCACCTGTTCCAGTAATTCCGCGCCCGACCAGCGGCCGTTGTTTTTCTTTATAACATAGATGGCCGATACGGTACGGCCATTCACTTTTTGCCATTGGGTAAAATAAATGCAGTTGCCATCGGGACTTACGGTGGCCGCGCCCTGGTTACTCATCAGGCCATCGGAGGGCAGGGAAAGGGCCGCGAGCTTTCCCAGGCTGTCTTTATTCAATACGGCGTAGAACAAATGACTGTTATTCGGGTTGCTTCCGGCAACGGCAGGCGAATCGGTTCTCGTACTGCTGATCAAATATCTGTTTCCGCTCACCGGCACCAGGGCGAAAGAACCTTTTTCATAACTGCCCGGCATCCTGAGTTTACGCACAGTGGTGAGGCTGGCATCGGGCCGCATCAATTGGCTGTCGATAAATCGTAAAGTTCCCCGTTCTTTTTCCACCAGTTCTGAAATCTGTTGATCCTTCGGGGTGTATCCGGTTATTTTTTCTTTTGCTTCATCATATTTTCCCAGGCTTCGTTCACATACAACGCTCCAGTATAACGCATCTGGATTACCGGTACATGCTTTATATAACGAATCGGCCTGCTCCCAGTAATTGGCCAGGCGGTAACATTCTGCCATTTGGTACAAAATGGCGCTCCGGGTATTTTTATCTATTGGCGCTTTTCTTTTGTTGGCGTATACCGGGAATGCCTGGTCTTTTTTAGGATCTTTCGGCGGGTTCAGGTATTGTTCATACAAATGAGCGGCGGTATAATATTCGCCGGCGGCATAATATTGTTTGGCCAGCTCAAGCGGGCCTTTTGCCGACTGTTTGGTTTGAGCCTGGGCAGGTAACCAGGCTGTACAAATTACCAACCAGCTTGCGCCTTTTGCCATTGATGATTGAAAGAGTGTAAATAGTCGCATAGTTGGTAATTAAAGTCTTGAACAACGGATAAAGTCCATAACGTTCCGGGTGCCGGAGCGTTTGATATAAGAAAGGCTCAGCTCAAAGCTGTTTACATTTTTTGTCATGGAACCCAGTTTCGAGGTATTGGCGTCATAACTTAAACCGATAACAAAATTCTTGTAGTCGATGCCTACAAATGGCGCCACCGCATCGTTCACCCGGTAATAACCACCCAGCATAAAATCGGTATCGGGGTTAACGTTTATTTGTCCGTATACGCCGAGTGTGGTTTCTGAGGCAGTACCCTGGCGCATGTACAAGGCATGCGGAATGATCCGGGTCCTATCTGATATAGTATAACTTACGCCGCCCTGAATGGAATAGCGTACAGGAATGGTATTTAGCTCTGTGCTTTGAATGGCAATGATGGGGTCTTTCGGTTTGTTGAGATGATAGATCGAAAAGCCGCCAAACGGATTCCATTGCTTGTTTGATGAAGCATCAAAATACAGAATGCCCGCGCCAATATCCAGCACGGTGGAATTGGTATGCGCAAAAGTTTCCGTGTATGCGCGGCTTGCCTGGTATCCGTCGATGGGGTTCCATTGTTCGCCCCACTTGAATTTTGATGTATTGACCCGGCGGTTGATGATGCCACCCTGGATGGCCATCACAATATGCTGGCTCAGGTTATTCCCGAATTTAACACCCGTATAGGCAAACGAAAACGAAGAAGTAAGGTAATTAAAACCGCCATCGCCGGCCGATTGGTTCAACACGTTCAACCCCAGCGCCACATTCTTGTTGGTGCGGGCATCGAACGAAATGCCGATGGTCCGGTAAGGATTGCTGATGCTGCTCCACTGGTTACGGAAAATGGCCGAAGCCCGGTAATCGCCATCCGAACTGCCGGCAAGCGCCGGGTTCACATACATCGGAAATGTATACTGCTGCGTAAAATGGGGATCTGTTTGTGCAATTGTTTTTATTACAGTTATAAAAAACAAACAGGCCGTGTACCAGATATATCGTTGGATGAATTTGTTAGTCATGGCTTTTGTTTTATCGCACCAGGGTTATAGAACCTTTTTTGTTTATTGTGCGTCCATCTGTGGTAACCACCTTTAATACATAAACATATACGCCTACCGGTTGTGGGCTTCCTTTGAATTTTCCATCCCAGCCCTGTGTCTTATCGGTTATTGTTACCATTCGCTGCCCCCATTGGTTAAAGATGTGCAGTTCCATGGTGGCAATGTATTTTCCGTATACAAACAGCCCGTCATTGTGCCCGTCATTATTTGGTGAGAAAACGTTAGGCACAAAAACATCCTTATTCAATGGTTTCACCGTTATCTTGTAAGTGGCCGGCGCGCCTTTGCAACCATTAATATAGGGCGTGGCAATAATAACGGCAGTTACCGAATCATTCGTCATGTTGGTGGCGGTAAACGAAGGCACCGGGCCCGAACCCGACGGCGGCAAGCCGATCGAGGGCTCTGAATTTACCCAGCCCAAACCAGCTGTAGGGATGTTTAATTCCCAGTTATAACCCGGCAGTATATCGCCATCATACACCGATGTATCCTTTCCTATACCAGTTATAACTGGTATAGGATTCACCTCGTAATAAAAAGACGTTGTATCGGCGCATTGACCGGCAGTAGGTGTAAACACATACTTTCCCGTTGTTTGATTGTCGACCACGGCGGGGCTCCAGGTGCCGGTAATGCCGTTGTTTGAAACAGCCGGTAACACCGGTGGTATTGTATTGATACAAACTGATTGGGAACGCCCGAATGTAAATGCTGGTTTAATGATGGGGTTCACCGTCATCGTGAATTTTACCGGCGGCACACAGGGGGTAGCGCTGGTAAATGTATAGGTGCCGCTTGTTGTATTGCTGACAATTGCCGGGCTCCAGGTACCGGTTACGCCATTTGATGAAGTGGTTGGTAATACCGGCGCTACATCACCTGCACAAATGGAAGCAGCGGCGCCAAAAGAAAAGGTTGGCGTAACAACCGGGTTCACCGTTACTGTAAATGTTATCGGCAACGCACAGGGATCCGAGGTAGGCGTAAAGTTATAGATGCCGCTTGCTGTATTGCTTACTACCGCGGGGCTCCAGGTACCGGTTATTCCATTTGATGAAGTGGCTGGTAACGCCGGCACTGCATCGCCTGAACAGATCGTTGCGCTGGTGCCGAAAGAAAATGCAGGCGTTGTTACCGGGTTCACCGTTACAGTCAATGTCACTGATGGCGAACAGGGGTTCGATGTGCTGTTGAATGTATAGGTACCGCTTGTTGTATTGCTTACTACTGCGGGGGTCCAGGTACCGGTTATTCCATTGGTTGAAGTAGTTGGCAAAAGCGGCGCCGTTGCCCCGGAACAGATCGATACAGCTGTACCAAAACTAAAGACTGGTGTCGTTTTCGGATAAACCGCTACTGAATAAGTTACGGATACCGCACACTGGCCGGGATCAGGCGTAAATGAATAGGTGCCGCTGTTTGTATTGCTTACCACTGCCGGGCTCCAGGTACCGGTTATTCCGTTCGTTGAAATATTTGGTAAGGTTGGCACTGCATCGCCCACACAGATCGTAGCGCTGGTGCCAAAAGAAAATGAAGGCGTAATGACCGGGTTCACTGTAACTGTATAAGTGGTGCCGGTAATACATCCTGTAATATTGGGTGTAAACACATAGGTGCCGGAATGATTGGGGTCAACCACTGCCGGGCTCCAGGTGCCGGTAATACCTTCGTTGGAGGTGTTCGTTAATATCGGTACGGGCCCGGTGCCACAAATAACAAGACTGATCCCAAATGGGAAAGTTGGTACTGTTTTGGGTCGAACCGTAATACTTATATTGACCGGCAATGCACAGCTGCCGGCTGTAGGGGTAAACGTATAGATGCCCGACTGCATGTTATTCACTACGCTCGGGGTCCAGGTTCCCGTGAAGCCATTATTCGATGTTGTGGGCAGAACGGGCGGCGTATCCCCTTCACAAATAGACGGAAAGGAAGGGAAGGTTGGGATAAATATGGGGTCACTTAAAATAACGCCACCTGTATAGGTCAATGTAGTACCACCATTCGTGAAGGAAAAACTGGTATACAAGCCTTTATTTAAACCGGTAATGGCTATGGCACCCGATGCATTGGCAACAACGGTTATTGGGCCTATTGTTACGCCGTCATCAATATAAGTTAGCTGATAGGAGGCGTTGGGCGTCAATGCACTTAAGGTAATAGACCCTTCAGAACCATTACAGGTTGTAGGGTTGGCGCTTGCCTGCAGGGTAGGAGACTGGCCATAGGAATAATTACTGCAAAGTGTAATAATTAATCCTATAAATATATAGGGTATTATAGAGGGTTTCATTTTTCTATGGGATACTAGGTATTGTTCAGGGGTTTGGTCAACTGACTCTTAAGGCCGGACTATAAACGTGAAATCTGGTAAAACTAATAAAACAGTTCAATGATGGCAACGAAAATTGATAACTGTGCACTTTTTGCCGATAAGTGCGTCATTTTGGGCAATAAGCGTGTAGCCTGCCGGGTTGCCGGAGAGTTATTCCGATAAATAATAATTTGTGCTTTAAAACGTTGAATTAGCTGAGAAAAACAATACTAACAGGCAATACTTACAGCCTTAAAATAATCCCGGTTGTGCATTTCTTTTTTAGCAACTTCATTATACCTTCACAATCAGTAAAAAGGTAAATTATACCCATGAACCGACATTTAACCCTGATTGCCGTACTCTGCCTTGGTAGCCTGTTTTCTACAGCACAGGAAAATAATCCACTTATTAATTCTGCAGAGGCAATCCAGGCCGGCGTCAAATTATATGATGATGGCAAATACAAAGAGGCGCTTAAAGAATATCAAAAAGTAAAAGCGGGCGATACCAACTATGTATGGGCGCAGTATGAAATGGCATTGACCTGTGCCACCGACAGCCAGTTTACATGGGGGATAAAGATTTGTGAGGATGCCCTGGCGGGTATCAAGGAAAGAGAACGCTGCCCCGAACTGTTGACGCAATATGGTATCCTGCTCGATTATGACGGTCAACAGGAGCGGTCATTGAAGATCTTTGATTCGGCAATAGCTGTTTATCCGGCATATACCATGTTATACGTGAGCAAAGGCACCACGCTGCTCAGGATGAAAAAATATAAGGAAGCCGAGAAAGTATTTAAACAAACATTGCTGATCAATCCATTTTCAGCAAGCGCGCATTATAAACTCGGTCTTTGTGCATTGAACCAGGGCAATATTGTTCCGGCTTATTTAAGCCTGGTGGCCAATCTTCTTATGGAACCCGAAGGCCGGTTCGCCATGAACAGCATTTCCCTGCTTGATAATATAGCCAAAGGCAAAGATGATATTGTGGAACTGGTGAACAAACGAACAGAAGAACCGGATGAAAATTTCCGCATGATTGAACAGATCGTGTTGTCGAAAATAGCCCTGGATAAAAATTATAAATCCATCATCAATCTCGATGATCCCATTTCAAGGCAGTTGCAGGTGATCTGTGAAAAACTCTCCTTCGAAGCCGGTGATAAGGATTACTGGATGCAGTTCTATGTTCCCTTTTTTAAGAAAGCGTTTGAGGAGAAACAATTCGAATACCTGGTCAACTATGCTTTTTCAGGCGTGAGTTTACCCGCCATTAAGGAATATAACAGGAAAAGGAAAAAAGATATAGAAGCGTTTACAACCGGCCTGGTTGAATACTTAAAAATAATACGCAGCACCCGTGAGTTGGATGTGGCGAAACGCACTACCAGCGGTGCATACTATCATTATGAGAACGGATCACTGATAGGAAAGGGCGCAACAACAAATAATGGCGAAAAGTTAACCGGCCCCTGGGAATTTTATTTTGCCGCAGGGAATAAAAAGGCTACCGGTTTATACAATGAAAAAGGGGAGAAGGAAGGCGACTGGAAGTATTATTATTTCAACGGACAAGTGAAAGGCGAAGAGTTTTACCGCGGTGGCAAACAGGAAGGAAAAGAGACCTACTATTTCGACCATGGCGTTGTTTCTTCGCGCGCTTCCTATAAGAACGGGGACGCCGATGGAGAGCATATCATCTATTACCGGGATGGCATCGTAAAGGCCATTGAGCAGTACCAGAATGGCAAGTTGAACGGCATCAGAAAAAGCTTTACCACAGCCGGCCTGCTGCAATCTGAAGTGAATTATGTCAATGGCGTGCAGAACGGCGGGTTCAAAACCTTTCATGCCAATGGCAAATTGGAGTCGGAAGGTAAATATGTTGATGATAAACTGAGCGGCCCCTATAAAGCCTGGTACGACGACGGCGTGGTATCGGTAACTGCCCAATACGACCAGGATAAGCCAACCGGCGAAATGAAAAAATACCATGAGAATGGCAAACTGAAAAGTGTTGAGAATTACGTGAATGGCGTGGTGGAAGGGGAATATATTTCTTATTACGACAACGGCCAGATAAATACAAAATATACCAACAAGAAAGGAAAGACCGACGGCGATATTCAGTATTATGATAAAGATGGCAAATTATATTCTACGGTAACCTTCGACAATGATAAACCGAAGGTGGCCAAATATTTTGATAAAACCGGTAAACAGATCAGTATTTCCGAGGTCTCCAAAGGAAAGCTCGACCTTACGACCTACCGGGCCGATGGCAGTAAAAAAGTGTTCACCCCATACAGCATAAAAGGAGAAGTGAATGGCACGCAGGTATTTTATTTCGGTTCCGGAAAAGAAAAAGAAACAAATACCTATGTAAACAGTGAGTTGACCGGCCCTTCCATTTCTTATTTTCCCAACGGGCAAAAAAGCATCGCTTCTACCTATTCGGCGGGTAAAAAAGACGGCTATTATATCTCCTGGTTCCTGCATGGCACCAAACAGGAAGAAGGCTGGTACGCAGCTGACGAATTGCAGGGCGAATGGCTTACTTATAACGAACAGGGCGTGGTGGTTTCCCGCACCAATTTTTTGAATGGGGAGTTGAATGGAATAAAAACCGCTTACTGGCCCAATGGAAAACTGGAATCTGAAACTCTGTACGATATGGGTACGCTGCTTGAAATGACTGAGTATGACACTACCGGCAAGGTGCTGAACAAAGTGAAACTAAAAAACGGTACCGGTAAATTCACTTCATTGTATATAACCGGTAAATTGTGCAGCGAAGGCAATTATGTAAATGGCAACCTCGAAGGTTTGTATAAACATTATTATTTCGATGGAAGTACCCAGGTGCTGCAATACTTTAAAAATGGCTTGCGCGACAGCATTTACAGATCCTATAATTATGGCGGAAAGCTGAGTGCAGAAGGGATGTACAAACTGGGCGATAAAACCGGTACCTGGAAATATTACCACGAAGACGGCTCGCTGTCACGCACAGAAGAATTTAAAGGCGGTAAGTTGCATGGCACACGTACCTACTTCTTTAAAAATGGCAAGCCCGATACGGAAATAGCTTATAAGAACGGCGACCGCGATGGGCTCTACAAAAAATACAGTGAAGAGGGCGTGCTGGTATACCAGATGCGTTATGATGAAGATGTGTTGGCAGGGTATAGCTACCTGGATAAGAACAATCAGTTAGTGCCTGAAATTCCGCTGGTGCAGGGGAATGGCGCCGTAAGATCATTTTACCCGAATGGAAATGCCGCCGTAGCAGTAGAGTATGTAGAAGGGAGCCAGCATGGCAACTATAAACTGTATCATACGAACGGAAAACTGAGCCTGGAGAATACAGAGAACTATGGCAACTCGGAAGGCCAGTTGAAAGAATATTATGCCGATGGCACGCTTCGTTCAGTATACAGTTATCTGCACGATAATACGCATGGGCCGTATAAAGAATACAATGAGAAAGGCGTATTGATAGAAGAAGGCGGTTCGTATAATGGCAATGACCATGGCGAGATCCGCTATTATGATGAGAGCGGTAAATTGAAACAAACAAGGATCTATTATTACGGAAACTTATTAAGTGTAAAATGAGAAGTGAAACAGGCCTGAAATTCTTATTGATCGCAGCCACATTGATCGCATCGAATGCAACCATTGCACAGAGTGTCGATGAGTTGAAACGTAAGTATCCCGGCGATGAAGCCGTTATGCTCAATTCATCGGCCCAGTATAAGATCAAATTAAAGGATGGGGAACCGTATGTGGAAAGCAAAGAGTCGCAACAGCTGATGTTCCTGACCGCCAATGCCGCAGCGTACCTGAGCCAGTATGGTTTTGGCCATAGCAGTTTTCATGAAGTGAAGGAATACGAGGCCTATACCCAAACGGCCGATAACAAAAAAATAAAGGTCACTAATTTCAAGACCAGCAGCAGCAATTCGTCGGGCGTTTTTTATGACGATGTAAAGGAAACCCTATTCGACTTCCCGGCCATTGGCCAGGGCGCCACCGGTAACCTGAACATGCAGGTGGTCCATAAAAAGCCCTATCTGCTTTCGCCCCATTATTTTGCCCGCAGCATTCCGGTGATCAATGATGAGCTGCGCATCTCTTTCCCGAAGGATATGTCGGTAAAATACATCCTGAAAGGACAGGATACCGATAAGATCAAATTTACGCAGGACAGCAGGGGCGGGGAGATCACCTATTCCTTTAGGGTAACCGATCAGCCGGCTGAAAAAGATTATGCCGATGCACCGGGCGTAGCTTACTATTCGCCCCATGTGGTCTTTTATATTGAGAAATATAAAAATGACAAGGGGCAGGAAATATCCTACCTGGCCGATACAAACGATCTTTTCAAACTGAACAGCAGCTTTATAAAGGATATTAACAAAACCGCAGGGCCTGAACTGAAACGGCTCGTTGACTCCCTGACAACCGGCGTTTCGTCGCAGGAAGAAAAAGCCCGGCGCATCTACAGCTGGGTGCAGAACAATATCAAGTATGTGGCATTTGAAGACGGCATGGAAGGGTTTGTTCCGCGTGATGCCAACTTTGTTTGCAGCCGCCGTTTCGGCGATTGCAAGGATATGGCCAGCATCCTGACCCTGATGTTGAATACGGCCGGGGTACCAGCCTATCATACCTGGATAGGTACCCGCTCCCTGCCATATACTTACCGCGAAACACCGCTGCCAATTGTCGACAATCATATGATCTGCGCCATTCAATTAAAGAAAGGAGAATTCACTTTCCTCGATGGCACCGACCCTACCTGTGTATTTGGCATTCCTTCCGGCCATATTCAGGATAAGGAAGCGCTGATAGCACTGGAAGATGGCAGGTACACCATTGCCAAAGTGCCTTCACCGCCCAAGGAAACCAACCAGCTGGTTGATTCCTGTTTTCTGCAGCTGACCGACAAAGGGATCACCGGCAGCATAAATATTCATTTGAGCGGCTATTATGCCATGAACACCAACGCCACGCTGAATTATATCAATGGAAAGGAGAAGGACAAATACATGCGGGCGCGCTTCTCGCGCGGTTCCAACAAATTTCAGCTCATCAGCTATGAAACCGGCGACCGCAGCGATAAGAACAACATTGCATTAAGCGGAAAATTCGAGTTGCAGGATTATGCCCGCCGCATTGGCGACGAATGGTACCTGAACATCAACCTGCTGAAATTATATGAACACGAAGAGATCGATTATCCCAAACGCAAAATGCCGGTGGAATACGATTTCCGGTTCATAAAAAAATACGTGACCGTACTCACCATACCCGATGGCTATAAAGTGAGCTATTTGCCACAAAGCAATTCGTTCAAAAACGATGTGTGGGGCTTTACCATGAACTATGAGCAAAAAGGGAACACGATCGTCCTTAGCCAGGAGTTTTACAACGATCACCTGTTGCTGACAGCAGATATGTTCAAAGCCTGGAACGAAGTACTGGAACATCTTTTTCCCCTGTATAAAGAATCTATCAGTCTTTCAAAAAAATAGACCTTACATGTTACATTGGAATAAACAAGTAATAGCCGCCTGTTTCCTGGTATGTAGCGTACCGGTATTGGCCCAAACGGCTCCGGCCATTGAACAGGAGCAATGGAATGGCCAGCCAACGATACAAACCCCCGATGCCAGATACAGCAGTGAATCGGCCGTCATCCTTTTCGAAAAACGGCGCATAGAATATATTGATGAAAAAACCGACCTGGCGTCTTATAAAACCTTTCACACCCGCATTCATATAAACGACGACAAGGGAATTGAAAGTTTCAACAAGATCTACCTGCCGGTAAATAATAACGCCGATATCGTTGACATCAGGGCCCGTACCATATTGCCCGGCGGCAAGGTCATTGACCTGGATAAAAAGAATATCAAAGACATGCAGGAAGATGATCAGCTGTACAAGATCTTTGCCATGGAAGGGTTGGTGAAAGACTGTGAAATTGAATACTATTATACCTATAAGGCCAATGTGTCGTTCTTTGGCCGCGACGTGATACAACGGCATTTTCCTGTGCTGGATGAAAAGGTGGAAGTGGTATCGCCGGCCCGCCTGATCTTCGAAGCAAAAGGATATAATGAGGTGAACGCGCCTGTTGATACGGTCCTTGGCACCAAACGGTTCATCACCGTTCATCAGCAAAATATACCCGGCGCTGTAGATGAAAAATACGCAACGCTCACTGCCAACCTGAAACGGGTAGAATATAAATTATCATATAACAAAAGCAACCAGACCGATAGCCGGCTGTTTACCTGGAATGAACTGGCCAAACGGGCTTATTCCATTTATGCCACGTATACCGATAAAGAACTGAAAAAGGTTGATGGATTAATAAGCAGCAATGGCTGGAAGAACACCGGCAATGAAGCCGCGGTTGTAATAGCAGTTGAACATTACCTGAAGACGAACATCAGCACCCGCGAAGATATTGCCGACGATAATGCGGAAAACCTGGAATGGATCATTAAGAATAAAATTGCCAGTTACCGCGGCATTGTACGCCTATACGGCGCCATCTTTAAAGAGCTGGCCGTAAATTATGAGTTCGTAATGTGCGGTTCGCGCGATGATTTTTCGGTTGATAGATCATTTGAGAACTGGAACAACTGCGATAACCAGCTGATCTATTTTGCAAAACTGAATAAATATATTGCCCCAACTTTATTGCAAATGCGTTACCCGCTCATCGATCCATCGTGGGTGGGCACCAATGGCATACATTGTAAAGGCACGGTGATCGGTAATTTTGCCACAGCGGTTGCGTTTATTCGCCCGGTAGCAGGAGAAGACTATACCCGTAGCGGCAATAATATTGAAGCAAAGATCCGGTTGAATAAAACCCTCGATACCCTGGTTGTAAACAGCCGCCAGTTGTATTCGGGCTATTCGGCCGTGTACTACCGCACCAGCTTTAACTTCACCTCAGAAGAAAAACAGCGGTTGTTGCTGAAAGAGCTGGTGAAATTTGGAACCAGTTCAGAACAGGTGGTTTCCTCAAAGATCGAGAACAAGGAAATGGAAAGCTACCAGGATAACAAACCATTTATACTCGATATGGTGGTAAATGCCAGTGAGCTGGTTGAGAAGGCCGGTAACAAGATCCTGGTAAAGATCGGCGAGATCATTGGGCCCCAGGTAGAGATGTACCAGGAAAAGCCCCGCCAGTATGGGATGGATGTAAATTATCCGCATGTGCTCGACCGCACCATCGAATTCACCATCCCCGACGGATACAAGGTAAAGAACGCCGACGATCTTAAAATGAGTAAAGTGTATAAAGATAATGATGAGCTCGCCATGGGTTTTGAATCGACGTATACCCAGGAAGGCAATGTGATCAAAGTGCATGTGGTAGAGCAGTACCGGAAGATCCAATACCCATTGGCCTGGTACGAAGACTTCAAGAAGATCATCAATGCCGCAGCGGATTTCAATAAAGTAACGCTGGTGCTGGAGGCGAAATAAGAAGTAAGAAGTAAGAAGTAAGAAGTAAGAAGTAAGAAGTAAGAAGTAAGAGGTAAGAAGATCCTGTATTTCCTACTTCTTACTTCCTACTTCGTATTATTAAAAAGTAAGAAGTAAGATACAAAGGGTGGGCCCTCTTTCAAAGAGAGCTCACCCTTTGTATTAATATACGGTTACCCGCTCCAGTAATACCGGAACCAGCGCTGTTAATTTTACCGGCAGTCAATTTTATTTAATCATCTAAAACTCAAGTCACATGAGTAAAAAAAATTTATTCTCCCTTATGGCCGTACTGGCCATAAGCTTTGCCGCGTGTAAAAAAACGGGCACCACCGAAACACCGCAACAGGATGATAATGCTGCAAAGGTATATGCGTACATCCTTGACCTGGGCTTTCCCGCCAGCCAGATCGTTGAAAAACCTGGCGAGTTCATTGTAGAGGAAGATATCGTATTCTCCAAGAATATGATTGTGCCGGCTGAAAAGGTTAAGCCCGAGCAGTATTACACCGGCAGCCTGGTTAACAGCACCAAAGTAACAAACATTAGATTAAAGGTAGATGCGTCCATGACCTCGATGCAATCTGAAATTAATTCGGCCATCAGCCAATGGAACAGCGTGTCTGGCTGCCGTATTCACTGGACGGTGGTTACCGGAACCTCTTATGATGTACTGATTGTAAACTACAACCTGGGAACGGGCGTATGCGGACAGGGTACTTTCCCTTCTGGCGGAAATGCCGGTGGTACTATCCGGATCAACAAAAACTACATTGCCGGAAATAGCTTTGCACAACGGGCACGTACTATTTGTCATGAAATGGGCCATAACGTTTCATTCAGGCATACCAACTGGGCAGCAATTGGCGAGTCTTCTGCTACTGCTGTGCCAGGGGTAGGGGGTACCGATGCGTCATCGATCATGAACGGCGGTCAATGCGGAAGCGGGGCTACGGTGTTATCAACGAAAGACAAGCAGGCTGCTGCGGTTTTATATCCGCTGTAGTGTGTAAATGATCACGTTGACCTGTAAGGTGCACCGCAGCAATTTACGGGGCTGGTTGGCCCATGTGCACCTGACAGGTCAACCTTTTGCAGGTTGGCTTATAAAGCGCAGGTTAAATCCACCCTGGCATTCATAGTAATAACTTCTACGGTCTTTGCAATAAGCGATCGGCGCTCCCTGTTCCTTCATGAACGACAGGTATTCATACAACAGACTTTCAGAAATATGAAGCCGTTGCGCCAGTTGTTTGGGCGTTCCGGTACCCCTCACGCGAATAAGGCGGTCGATGTTTTGTAAACGGTTGAAATAATGTTTTGGCATATTTTGAATATTACGTCTTTCTGGAATAAGAAGTAGCACATAAGTGATTACCCGCACTAATAATAGAAATCATCTATCCCTTACCGTTGTTTACCTTTGTCTGAATATCCCACAAACTTTCCCGGTTCCCAAATTATAGATTATAATCCTGATTTGGGACGTTTTCCCGCAGAATACCCACTTGCCAGTTGAGCACAGCTGAATTTATTTTAACTACTAAGGTTTTTTTATTTGACTGTATTTGAAAGGTTTATAGGTGTGAGTTGTGCAAATGGCATGCTGGAAACCGTTCCGTGCCAAAAACAGGTATGCCGTTGGAAACAGTTACCATGAATTCAGCAAACAAAAAAAGTTTACCTTATGAAACAGATCTACACCCTCATCGCAATCCTCTTCATCACATTTTCTGCAGCAGCGCAGTCAAGAACCCTTATTACATTTACCGCTTCATCGGGCGACTGGTCAAAGGCTTCCAACTGGAGCCTGAACCGTATTCCGCAGTCTAATGACTCAATAGTGATCCCGCAATCAAAGAGCGTGAGTTTCGATAAACCCGATACACTGGCCAATGTATATATTAAAGTGATGGGCGTGTTGACCATCCAAAAGAAAATGAGATTGAGCATTACCTCGGTTATTGAACTGTCAGCAACCGGTAGCATCAAGGCTGATGGCGCTCAACGCAATGTGGAGCAGGTTACGATAGATGGTGTACTTAAATATGATGAAAATGCACCTGCCATTCAATCCGGACTCGGTTATGCATCCAAAGCTTCGGGCATTTCCCCCAATGGTTTTAATTTAAGCATTTTGCCTGTAGTCTTTAACAGCTTTTATATAACAAGAAATAATAACAACGTTATACTGAACTGGAGCACTGCCCAGGAATTGAACAACAACAGTTTTGAAGTGCAACGGAGTTTTGATGGCAGCAATTGGTCGGTAATGGCCATCGTACTGGGCGCAGGAAATTCGAACACAGTACAACAATACAGTTTTACCGATAAGAATATGACCGCGGGGGTGGCTTACTATCGCATCAGGCAGGTTGATATGAACGGTCAGTTTGAATATACAACCACAAAGAGCATCAAAGCAACTGAAGCTGCACCGGCTACCCGCATTTATGCCAGCAACAATACGGTGAACATTGAGTTCAATAAAGAAGTAAAAAATCCCATCACCATACGCATAATAAGCATGAATGGACAGGTAAAAGCACAACGCGACCAACAGCAGGCTGCCTACCGTATTACCATGCCGGTAAATAATTTGAAAGGAGTATACGTGGTACAATTGAATGATAATGCAGGATGGAATGAAGTAAGAAAAGTAATTTTTTGATCAGGGTACGTTTCATTGAGTGTTTGCATTTCCCTTCCGGTTCGCCGGGAGGGTTTTTTGTTTTATTGACTTTAACGAAGGCGAGCTGAAGGGGAGAGCGGTTGGCTAAAATAAAAAACCACATGCCTTGTGACATGTGGTTTCAAAGAATTTTATTACGGTTGCTTATTTCTTCTTTTTAAAAGATTCTGGTAATCCATGTTTCTTTAAAAACTTAATAGCATCTTCAGCCTTTTTCTTAAAGACGGGATCGTTACTATAATCCCTCAATTTCTTGACGATTGTAATATTATTTATTTGATCCTTTTTTATAGATGCTGCTGGCATAAAACCTCATTTTCGATTAATTCAAAATTACAATATTTATTTGAGCCTCACCAGAAAAGCCTGGTAATTCTGTAGTTTTTCAAAGGGGTGCCAATCGTCGTTCATATACCCCTCTACCACAAATATTTGACTGATTTCGTGTAAGTTAGCAAAAATTCCTATTTGATAAAGTCTTGTCCTGGCTTGCGTGCTCCCTTTAGCAAAGATCCTTGCATCAGGATAATGGGTTATGAAGTCCAAAACAGCAGATGCCACCGTTGCCATCACTTTATCCCGGTCATGGTTATTACTTCTGGCTTTATCATCAATTCCCTGCTCGTTCTCATTCCAATCACCAAACGCCAGGTTAAATAGATTTTCTTCTACTTCCTGAAAATATATTACTTTCTTAATAGTACCATTTGGACCTTCACTTAAGAATTCATATGTCCGGTGTTCATTGGTTGATATTACAGGATATTTTTTAAGGTTCATTTCTTATGTATAGAAAAGGCGCTTTCTTGTTTGAAAGTTCAGAGTTAACAATAAAAAATATGCGGGGGGAATCTTTATTAGAATGGTTGGAATGGGAAAGATACAAAACTGTTTTGGGATAGGCAAAAAGGATATATTTATTCTGATAGAAAACATTCTATCATAAAACGTTTAACATTCCCATAACCCCTTATCCTTATCTTAGCAACTTTGATTAAACTTACGCTTATGATACGCACCTTCTTTGTTGCCGGGCTATGTGTTGTTTTGACCTCTTTTCTGTTCATTGATATAAACGATTTGCCCATCAATAAGATCCAGGTGATAGGGTCGCACAATAGTTACAAACAGGCTATTGATCCGCCTTTGTTCAACCTACTTAAAAAGGAGGATTCTGCACTGGCCCGTCATATCGACTACAGTCATATTCCCATAACAGACCAGTTGAACCTGGGACTGCTGAACCTTGAAATAGATATCTATGCCGATACAAAAGGTGGCAAATACGCGCACCCGAAAGGGCTCGAGTGGGAAGGGCATGCCAGCAATTTACCACCCTACGATCCCGGCGGCATAATGAAAGAACCGGGTTTTAAAGTGTTGCATATCCAGGATATTGATTTCAGGAACCATTGTCTCACCTTCAGGAATTGTTTGCAACAGCTTAAACAATGGTCCGATGCGCACAAAGATCATTATCCGGTCTTCATTACCATGAATGCCAAAGACGATACCATCAAAAAGCCTGATTTCACCATACCCGAAAAATTTACGCCGGCTATATACGATCAGCTGGATAGCACCATTGCGCATGACCTCGGTATGCAACATGTACTTACCCCCGATGAAGTAAGAGGCAGTTATGCAACGCTTGAAGAAGCGGTGCTGAAAGGCAACTGGCCTTTGCTGAAAAACGCCAGGGGTAAATTTATTTTCATCCTCGATGAAAAAGGGGATAAAGTAAAGGACTATGTACAGGGACATACATCTTTACAAAAACGCCTGCTATTTGTGAATGCGAAGCCGGGTTCGCCCGAAGCGGCGATCCTGATCATGAACGATGCCATAAAAGATGGAAAAGCCATAAAGAAACTGGTGAAAAAAGGATATATAGTACGTACCCGAGCAGATGCTGATACCGAAGAAGCCCGTAGAAATGATAAGAGCCGGTTCTTCGCAGCCTGCCAGTCGGGCGCGCAGATCATAACGACCGACTATTATGCGAAGAGCACGCATTTCCCTTCTGATTACATGATCAGTTTTGATGGCGGGAAATATTTAAGAGAGAATCCGGTGATAAAGTAATTGTTAGATATTCCAGGTTTTTATGGTGCCGTCATACGAAGCGCTGAGCAGGGTATGGTTGTTCAAATACGATGAGGTCGCCCTGTTTGGGAATATAGGAGGCCCACACCTCATCGGTCTCTTTTGTTTTGAAGAATAAGGTTCGTCCGCCCGTGAATTCTGTGGCGTTGTGTTTGTCTTTATGACGATCGACTTACAATTTTGTTAGTCTCTTACATTAATTACAGGTGCCATAAAATTAACTGCTGCAAATTACTTTTGACAGCAAATTAATTACAATAGTATGGATTTGTATTTGAAAGGAAAAACAGCAGTGGTCACCGGCGCCAGTCAGGGTATGGGCCGCGCCATAACAAAAGAACTGGCATTGGAAGGGGTAAAAGTACTGGCAGTAGCGAGAAACGAAAATTTATTGAATGAACTAAAGGAGGAAGTGGTTGCAGCGGGTGGGGTAGAGCCGGTTACGCTGGTGCAGGATCTTATAGCCATGGATGCGCCGCAAAAAATAGCAGCAGCAGCGCTGGCTGAGTTAGGGAATGTTGATCTGCTTATTAACAATGCAGGCCGAAGCCGTCCGCTCGATGTAGTGGGACCCGAAGAAGAATGGCAGGCCGCACTCACGCTCGACTTCGACCGGCACCGGCAGCTGACGCAACAACTGTTACCACATTTTATGGAACGGAAGCAGGGTTCCATCCTGAATATTATCAGTACCTACGAATTGCGGACCATCAATGCCTCGGCCGTTTTTAAAGCAAGCGTGGTGGCATGGTCGAAACAGCTGGCAGGGGAGTTGGGCCGTTTGGGCATCAGGGTAAATTGCCTGCAACCCGGATTGATCGATACCGAGAACATCCGCCGGTTCTTCCCGGGCGATGAACGCCGCAATTTTGCAGAACGCGAGATCCCGTTAGGTGATTTTGGTGAATCGCAAGACGTTGCCAATATGGCTATCTTCCTGTTATCGCCCCGGGCGAGGTACATTACCGGAACAGTTGCGGTAGTAGATGGCGGCTGGCGGCATTATGCGTTTTGATGCGCATAGTTTAGGCGCGCTGAAAATTTCTGCCGTAACAACAGGTACCTATAGCCGGGTACCTGTTGTTATGGCAAATCCTATTACCGGGTTACTGACCGGTGTGTCGATCACTGTTACTGATTAATTACCCCCACTACATTGCTTGGCTGGTCGCGCCGCCACTGCAGCGGGGTGAGCCCGAATTCATTTTTGAACGATTTTATCAAAGCGCTCTTGTCCTTGAAGCCTGTTTCCTGGGCAATGGTCTTTAAAGGTTTATCCTCCATCAGAAGGCCTTTGACTTTATTCCACAGCAATCCATACCGGAACCGGAAAGCGCCCGTATGAAATAGATACTTGAAACCTGCTTTTAATTTTTTTTCGGGAATGTCGACCAGTTCGGCCAATTCCGGGATGGTATAATGATGCTCTATCCTGTCGGTAATGATCCTGGCGGCATCGTGGATCTTATCCAGATCCTTTACGGATAAGTGAATCTGATACATGGAAAAGGTTTAATTGATTTATTAACTCCCTTCGTAAGGGCTAATGAAGGAAAATTAATGAATCCGCCAAATTTGCCGTTATGAAATCAGGAATAAATTTTGGCGCGTGATCAGTGACCAGTAACCGAACATGGGCCTGAGTGTCACGGTATTGCATCAATCAGATTGAATTACAGTGAAATTGTGAGCAAATGCGATGACTTTTAACTTTGTTTACGAGGTGCAAAGTATGTACCTTTATCCGGCTTCAAATATTTTACTGTTAAATATCTTCTTGGTAGCGGTTTCCCGGTTATATAGTGCATCCTGATCCCTGATAACAAAGTTGGTTAATTAAATCATTGTTTAAAACTTCACATGATGGTCAGCGCCATTCAAAGGGAAGATAATGCGCCGGCTGAGATCTCCATCAGGCCAGTAGCGATCCCGGATGATATCCGGTGGTTACAACAATGGACAGGCGTAGCAGCCGAAGCCCTTACCACTTTTTATGAGAACACTGCATCGGGCAGTTTTATGCAGTGTATGATGGTATGGGAAAATGAACAACCCATTCTTCAGGTAGACATTTGCGAAGCCCTGTTCGATGACCTCGGCGCCGGCGATGCCGTTGGCCCCGGCGATTATACCCTCCGCCTGCAATTTGCCCCCAATGCGGCCGACAGCTCCATTTGGCGTGGCTTATATAACTGCCTGGATTATGTGTTTGTGACCAGGAAAGCCAACCGCATATTGATACCGGTATATAAAAGCAACCACATGCTGCTGGAATGGGTGAAGGAAGCCCACTTCACGTTATCGGCCGGTACCATGAATACCCCATTACATAAGCTGTATATGCTCACGAAGGCGAGCTGAGTGCCTCCAGCCGGAATAGTCGTAATTTGCAGCCATGAAATGGATAACAAGGGAACGGCCTAAAATTGACCGCATTGCCTGTCCCTGGCTCATCAGGCGGTTTATTGATAAGGAAGCCGAATTCATTTATGTTCCTTTTGACCAGGTGCTCCCCGAAGCAGCCAAACAAAATGCCATTCCATTTGATGTGCCCAATGTTCAATTTACCCACGCCGGACCACTTTGCACATTTGACGCCCTGATAAAAGAATATAAAATAAAGGATGATGCCGTTCATACCATGGCCGTGATCGTAAGAGCCGCCGATACCGACCGGCACGACCTGGCTGTTCAGGCCTCCGGATTATGGGCTATATCAGCAGGGCTTGCGTATAATTATCCCAATGATCATGAATTGCTGGAGAAGGGAATGCTTCTGTACGATGCGCTCTACAGCTGGGCAAAACACCTGCAGCAGGAAAAGCATACCCAGCAACCCTTTGAAGACCTGCTGATCTCTGTACTGAACCGGTATCTTAAAAATAAGCCGGGCTCAAAGAAGAAAACACCCGCCTGGGCGCAGGAGTTAAAAGATATTATCCAGGACCATATCGATGCTAATTTGAGCCTGAAAGAATTATCGAAAGGACTCGACATCAATCCATCCTATTTGTCAAGGGAATTCTCCCGGTATTTCGAGAACATGAGTTTTGGCGAATACATCCGCAAACAGCGTATTGAAAAAGCCATAGCGCTCATGAAGCAGCCATCGTATTCATTAACGGAAATTGCCTACCTCACCGGTTTTTCAGACCAAAGCCATTTTACGCGCATCTTTAAAAAGCACACCGGCCAAAACCCTTCGGTATACAGGAAAAAGCTGGTAAAAAAGTAATCCCCGTACAAATAGTTATATCCATTCTATTTCAGGCATTGCGGGTTAAGGAAATTGCACAAAACTTTCGGGTATGAAGTGGATAACAAGGGAAAGACCCAAAATAGACCGCATAGCCTGTCCCTGGCTAATTAAAAATTTTGTAGACAAAGAAGCGGAATTTATTTACGTTCCCGCAGCGCAGGTGTTTGATAAGGCGGCGGAACTGCAAGCCATTCCTTACGATATACCCGGGGCGGAATACTCCCATTATGGCGATCACTGCACATTCGATTATATAGTTCAGAAGCATGCCATCACCGACCCGGCCGTATTGCAGATCGCCACTATTGTAAGGGGCGCCGATACGGCCTCATTTCACCTGGCGCCACAGGCGGCCGGGTTATGGGCCATTTCTGCCGGATTATCTTATAATTTTACAAACGACCATGAGCAGCTGGCCATTGGTATGAAAATATATGATGCGCTGTATAGCTGGGCAAAATATGTGCAGGCAGAAAAACATACCTGGGACCCCGATCTCTTAAAATAAGAACTTTGTAATAAATGAATGGACCTAATTATACATTACGCGAGCTGACATTGTATTTTCTGAAACTGGGCGCCATTGGTTTTGGCGGACCGGTTGCATTGGTAGGGTATATGCATCGCGACCTGGTTGAAAAACGCAAATGGATCACAGAGGAAGATTATAAAGAAGGACTTGCGCTGGCGCAATTGGCGCCTGGTCCGCTGGCGGCGCAACTGGCGATCTATCTGGGCTATGTTCATTACCGGATCATCGGCGCCACCCTGGCTGGCATCGCATTTGTGCTTCCTTCATTCGCAATGGTACTGGCGCTTGGCTTCGCTTATGTAAAAGCCGGCGGCCTGCCCTGGATGCAGGCGGTTTTTTACGGTATTGGCGCAGCGGTGATCGGCATCATTGCCATCAGCAGCTATAAACTGTCGAAAAAAAGCCTGGTTAAAGACTGGTTATTATGGACCATTGCCATTGTGGTAGCAATGGTTACGTTTTTAACGGAAAGAGAAAACCTTTGGCTGATCCTTACAGCCGGAATTGTTGTGTGGTTGTATAAGTCGCCCCCTAAGTTGAGTAAAAGATTGCCCGTTGTAGTGCTTGTTCCTGTTTTACTGCAAGCCAGTGCTGTGCTGCTCAATGAAAAGCTGATCCAGATCGCCTGGTTCTTTTTTAAAGCCGGCGCATTTGTATTTGGCAGCGGACTGGCCATTGTGCCTTTTTTATATGGCGGCTTGGTAGCCGAATATCATTGGTTGAATGAACAGCAGTTTTTAGACGCCGTAGCGGTTGCCATGATCACCCCGGGACCTGTTGTAATAACTGTAGGCTTTATTGGTTACCTGATAGCCGGTACACCCGGCGCCTGTATAGCGGCCCTGGCCACATTTTTACCCTGCTATTTGTTTACTATTCTTCCGGCCCCTTACTTCAAAAAATATGGAAAGCATCCAGGTATCAGGGCGTTTGTAGATGGCGTTACTGCTGCAGCTGTAGGCGCTATAGCCGGCGCGGTTTGTGTACTGGCTAAGCGGCAACTCACTGATATGATCGCTGTGGCAATGGCTGTTATCACCATGCTGCTATTGTTAAGGTTCAAAAAAATTCAGGAACCGTTTGTTATATTAGCAGCTGCAATTTTGGGACTGATCATAAAAAATTACCTGTAAATACAACATCATGAAACGTAATTTCATATTAGCATGTAGCCTTGTTAGTTATATGGCAGCTTGTAATGATCCGGAAGTGCAAATCAAAAGCGCTACCAGTTCAGCACCGAAAAAAGATACCATATCCTGCTTGCCCGGAAGCAGTAAACTGGATATTCAAAAGATAGAACAGATCACGGGCATGAAAGGAACGGCGAAGAATAATGAATACAAGATCACTGTTCCGCAACATGATCTGAAAGTAGTGGTTGATGGTTTCAAAATAATTCCACCCATGGGGTTGGGCAGTTGGGCTGCATTTACACCCTGTGCCGATAGCGCCATGGTAATGGGCGATATCATTGTAACGGAGAATGACCTGAAGCCGGTGCAACAGGAAGTGATCCGCCAGGGCATGATGATAAGCGCTATCCATAACCATTTTGTGCGGAACCATCCCAATATCCTGTATATGCATATAGATGGAAAAGGCACGGTAGAAAAGTTGTCGGCCAACGTAAAAGCGATCTTTGATAAAGTGAAGGAGGTAAGAGGCAAGGACCCGAAAGAAGGCAAGCCCGACAGTGTGGTGAATACGATCGATATAGCGAAGCTGGATGCTGTTATTGGCGCAAAAGGGGAGATGAGCAAGGGCGTGTATAAATATACCATCGGGCGGCCCGATGTACAATTACAGGAACATGGTATACCGGTGAGCACGTTTTTAGGATTCAATACCTGGGCCGCCTGGCAGGGAACACCCGAGAAAGCAGCTGTATGTGGCGACTTCACCATGCTCGAAAACGAAGTGGCGCCCGTGATAAAAGCGCTGGTTGAAAATGGGATAGAAGTAGTGGCCGTGCATAATCATATGGTTTATGAAACGCCCCGCATTTTCTTCCTGCATTATTGGGGTGTAGGGCCTGCAGATCAACTGGCGAAAGGATTAAAAGCGGCGTTGGACCAAACGGGGAAGAAGGGGATGGGGCATTAATGAGATGGACCTTTAAATTTCTGAAAGCTTCCCGACTTGTCGGGAGGCTTTTTTATTTAGCGGAGATGCCAATCCGCAATTTATACCGGGTGCAACCTCTATAATCTTTACACAATAAAGCGTTCGGATATCCGGATGGCATTCAAAGTCCTACTGTGCTTCTTTTTTTTGACTTTACAGAAATTATATATATTTATGCATTTCCGGTATCACGGAAGTTTTGTTAACCCAATAATTAACTTTTATCAACCTTCATTAGCTTTATGCAAATTTATCTTTTCAGATTCCTTATCGGGAGTCTTATTGTCATTTCTTTTTCAATAAATGTAAAAGCGCAGGATTTTCCCGGAAAAGGGCAAATCGGTAGTATGCTCCCTATTGATGACAACACAGCTGTTGGACATGTAGTTTATGGCTCTTTAAATGAGGCATTTTTAGTTGTGGATCAAAAAGGCCAATTATTGTGGAGTGAACATGTCAGGGGTTATATAAAAGGTGAAGGCAAATGGAATGGCAATGTTATTTTTTTCTATACTGAAAAATCAAATGGTGGACCATTACATGCAACAATTGTTGATCTAAAAGAAAAGAAGATCAGCAAAGACAAGATTATTTATGATATTCCAAAGGATGGTAACATATCTGTTGAAAATGACTCCCGTTATAATTTTAGCAGTCTTTTATTTCGAAGTAATCGGAGTGAACCGCTGATCAATATGATAACACTGTCTGCAGATCTGGAAATTTACACGAAAATGCTAATGCCTGCTGATAGCAGAACTTTTATTGACATTCATACATCAAAACAGGGCGACATATTTCTTACCAGTATGGTTAATAGTAAGTTGATTGCTGAAAAATTCGACAAAGAAGGCGAGGTAAAGAGCAAACTGCAAGTTGACATTGACGTAAGAAATAAAAGCTATTTTACGGCTGTAAGCCGGCTCGATACGTTTGCTAATAATACACTGGTTGCCATACAATATGTGAATACGGATAAAGACAAAGCAATCAGTTTGTACCGCTTTGATTTTGACGCCGAAAAGGTGAAAACGGCGCCTCCTGTATTGCTCGATAAAGTATATGCCGGAACTTTAGAAGAAAAGGAGCCTGATGCTAAAAAACGATTAAAGTCGATAGATGAAATGGTACCGGTCGATATTTTGACCACCCATGATAAGGTTATACTGGTAAAAGAAATCCGCACTTTATATAGCACCCCCAACGCTGTGGCAGCGCTCAATAACGCAGCCGTTGTTTCTGTATTTAATAAAGAGTTGAAACCTTTACATGAAACCGTTCTGAATAAATATTATCAGGCTTATGCCTCCTTTAATTCGCATTTGGTCAGCTTTATTTATAATGAAAAGTTATACGTTCTTTGCGAGGAATCGGAAGGCTTAGCAACCTTTTACGATTATTGTTATATTATTGATTTATCAGCTAATAAAAAAGAGAAAAAGAAGCTTCCCCAGACAGGAGGCCTTATCGATGCTGCCTCCACCGTTTGGTTTAAAAATAGTTGTATCCTTGGATATTTGGATAAAGAATTCGGTGGAATGAAAGGGAAAACGAAGTTAAAGGCAATGACGTACGAAGAGATTGATAAGCTGGTAAATGTTGAGCGGTAAAGTAACATAATGGCGCTAGAGTTAGCTTGTGCTGTGCAGGATTATATTAATATCAAGTGCTGCTTATCAGAAATTGTGATAGCAGCACTTGGTTTTTTGTTTTCTACCAGTCGGTTGATCCTGGCTTGTTGGAGATTTAGATAAAGTCGCATCTGACAATGCTTTTTTAATGGGCAAAAAAGATCTTGAGGTATTAATTGGAAAATTTATTTCTCATGGAGCAATTTCAATATTAAATCAATGAAACAAGAAATCATTCAACAATTAGAGGATGTATGGGAAGTTGATTCGGGCTTTTTTTGGAAATTACGTCAAGGTGATTTTGACAAAGAGCTGTATAATAAGTTTTTAGTCTTGCTTAAATCGATTTCTTTTGAAGGAAGAGTTAATTTCAAGCCGAGTCGTTTCATTATTATGGTACATACCATTATTTATGGTATGGCAAAAAGAACGGGTACAAAACGATATAAGTCTTGAGGAATATAGTATTCTAAAGACAAATATTGAGAATGAATTAGAGAGAATACTTGGAGTTCCATAAGACTATGTGTCGTCCATCTCCACGATTTTTCCACAATATAGCCTCCGGATAAAATTCGACAGATTGCAAAAGAATTGACATGATCAGGTTCTAAAGCACCAAAATAAATTATTCAAATGAAAACTGGAATTTATAAAATTGCTGAGCAAATAGGCAATTATGGATTTTATGGAGAAATTGAAATTGAGGTTGAAATAACCAGTAGGTATCAAAAAGTTGAGTTGGAGTTCGATGATGAGCTCGAACGCTGGCAGTCAGGTGTTTTATTTGGGGCTACTTATTTTCTAGAACATTGCATGAGCAGAATAGGGCTAAATATTAGGGTGAAAGAAATAAAATATAATGAATTAGATACTAGCAATACAATTGTGGCGTATTTGACTTTTAAGGCATTAGTAAGTGCCACTAATTTGGAACTAAAATCCGATATTCTGTTTGATAAGGAATTCAAAGCTTTTGTTTTCCCTAAGTAAATAGGGGAATGTATCAAAGTAGTTGGTGTGTGACCTACGCGAACGCAAATCAGGTTATGGACCTAAGGGATAGAGGAAATTTCCTTAATCTAATGGTCTGGCACAAAAGGATTATAAGAGGGTAAAGCAAATCAAAAATGAGGATAATAATGAAGTGTGGTTGGTTTTTCTGCATAATTGGTGTTTTTTTCATTTGTTGTAATTCGAGTTATCAAAAAATGGAAATTGACAAAGACGAGTATAAGTCCTTCTTCGGAAAAAATATCAATGAGTTTAAAGCTATAGGTTTTAAAATAGATAGTTTAAAATCGAAAGATCCTGCAATTTCATCAAGAAAGCTTTCTGAGTATTTAAATGCTGAAGTAGATTTAAAAAATCTGGATGGGACTAATTCTATTTGGTGGGTCAAGTTTGATTCAATTAGTAACAATAGAAGTATTACTATTATTGATATAAATATGCCAGGTTTAAGAAGTAATTGCACTTCATTTAGCTTTTGCTATTCTGATGCTGGTAGTGATTTAAAAACGAGGTCAAAGAGAAATATAGAATATGAAGCACTTGAAAGAAAATGGTTTTTATTGATCGATAATTCAAATCCTTGTGTTGATTAATAGCGCTGTAACTTCCACGAATTATAGATAGTCGAGCGTCAGGAGTCGGAGCAGGGCTTAGTAGGAATAAGCGAAATTGCCAGGCTGGAAAGGGGACTAAATGACATTTTATGGGCTATGACTTACATATTACCCGAAGAGAGCACTGGAGTGATGAAGATCCAGCTGGGATGCCTAAATAAAGTGATAGGTTCCTGATCTTTAGCATTTGACTGGCAATAAAAAAACTGTATATTAGTGCGGCTACTCAATATTGAATGCCGTAAACCCTATTTTTATCATGAACTCTATTACTTATTTTGCCTTTTTGCTTCCTTCTTTTTTCTTGTCATGGTCTAATGCATCGATCAAAACAAATTATACGCCTCAACCTGCTTTTGGGTGTACAAGCTATTATGATACGACGCTTAAACTAACTGTTTATACCGGCGTAGAAAAAGAACCTGAATATCCTGGCGGCGCGGCTGCCTGGGCACGGTATATAGATAGAAACCTCAGAACTGAAAATATTGATGCCTCAAAGTACTGCAATGTCAGGATCAAAATGATCATAGATCCTACCGGCGAGATCAGAAAAGTAGTACCAATGCGTGGCGATACCGAGGTAAAGGAGCCGAATGCTAATGAAAAGGAAGTATTGCGCGTTTATCTTAAATCAAAGTTTTGGGCGCCGGGTATATGCAGTGGAAATAATGTAACCACTGAATTTTTTCAATCTTTTAATCCTTGTAACAGGTAAAATAATCTTTGTTAGCGAATCAATTGGAGGAGGTCAATACGGCCTCTTTTTTTATGTGCGTCAGGTATATATATCAGCTATAGGGAGCCTGGAAACCTGTACGGGGCAAGGCCGATATAAGGAGATCTTAACAGCGAATTTTCGCCTGCTTCTGCACGTCTATTGGCTTAATTGCACGGTTATTGAACAAAACGACGCAGTTATCGGCTTTTAACGTTTTGACAATAATTATTTATTACCTTTGCCCCTCTTCATTTTAACTGCATCCAATCTTCTATAAAAAGGCACCGTTGTTTTTACCTGTTCAGTTATCACAAAAGCATAGAAACTAATCTTTTATTATTAACCAGATATACGTCTGTCTTTCAAAACAGAGGAATGTCATTGTACATCATTATGCGTAAACCAGTTTCCTTATTAATTATTTTCTTTTTTACGGCTGTTTATTATTGTAATGCCCAGCGAAATGCCCCAGTTATGAAATGGCAAAAGATCTTTGGAGGAACAGCTACTGTAGCAGAGTATATCGGGCCTGGTAAAACATCTTTAATTGACAGGGATGGCGGCTACCTTGTCGCAACCACCAGAATTGGCAGCGGAGGATATGGTGAAGTCGACTTTAAAGTTTACAAATTGGATACCTCAAGAAATATAAAATGGTCTGTCTTGTTAGGTGGATCAGCCTCTGACAAACTTGGTACTTTGCAGTTGGCCCATGACAGCGGTTATATCCTGACTGGTTATACAAAATCTAATGATATCAATGTCTCCGGAAATCATGGCGGAGAGGATGCCTGGGTGGTTAGGTTAAACGACAAAGGAAATATTATCTGGCAAAAATGCTACGGCGGTACTAGTGATGAAACCGGAACGTATATTGAGAAAACAAGCGATGGGTATATACTATTAGGAGAGGCTAAATCTAACGATGGGGATGTTTCCGGCGTGCATCAGGGAAGTAGAGATATATGGGTAGTGAAGCTCGATAAAAATGGCAACATTCAATGGCAAAAATGCCTTGGTGGTAGCGGAGTGGAATTTCCCACTGCCTTAAAACAAACACCTGATAGCGGTTTTATCATAACCGGAACAACAAAATCAAACGACGGCGATGTGCAGGGGCTTCATGGAACAGTAGAGGATATATGGGTTGTTAAAATTGATAGAACTGGTAACATAGAATGGCAAAAATGCCTGGGCGGCACAAACTATGAATATGCAAACGATATAAATATCTCTCTGAACGGAGGTTATATTGTAGTGGGACTTACTGCCTCTACAAACGGAGATGTGACAGGATACCACCCCACGGCACCCGATGAGCAGTACCAAACTAATGATGCGTGGGTTGTTAGTTTGTCTAAAACTGGTCAACTTCAATGGCAAAGGACTTATGGTGGTGATCGGGACGAAATGTTCAGGGGTATTCAGGTATTACCCGATCATACCTATTTGGCAGTTGGCCATACAAGATCTTCCAATGGAGATGTGTCATTTTCATCAGGCGATAACGATTGCTGGCTGGTAAAACTTGATACTTCCGGCCAAATAATCTGGGAAAAGACCTATGTGTCTTCCGGTCCTTACCCAATTGAAAATGGAGTATGCAGTGCAGTAAGGCCTAATGGCAATATTGTTATTGGTGGTAATAACACCAACGGAGGTAATTCTGCCGCATGGCTGTTTGAAGTAGGCTCTAGTAATACTATCGCCGGCTACGCTTTCTACGACGCCAATAGCGATGGCATAAAAAATAATGGCGAATCATTTTTTGACAAGGTTACTATAAAGTCAGGGAAGAATGGCGACACCACATCTGCTATTCCCAGGAATGGGTATTATACAATGGATGTAGATACCGGAACCTATTCCACAAAAGCTGTTCCTTATAACAACTATTATACTATTTCCCCAGCAGCAAAAACTTCTACGTTCAATAGCTATTTCAATACCGACTCCATATATTTTGCGGTTCAGCCATTACCGGGCATCCGGGATGTAACAGTAAGTTTGCTCCCACTTACACCCGCCCGCCCTGGTTTTGCGGTTCAATATAAGCTGGTATATAAAAATGTTGGCACCAACAGTGTAGGGGCAGGTACTATTAAACTTACAAAGGATACCCGGCTTAGTTTAAGCAGCACCGTACCGGCAGCAACTTCTGTTAACGGTAATCTCATTACCTGGGATTACAGTAACCTGGCGCCTAATGCCGAAGCTTCTATTACATTGAATTTTGTACTGGGTACGGCCCCTTCAGTAAATCTTGGCGATACAATAAAGTCAGTAGCAATTATTGAGTCAGATGCTATTGATGTAACGCCCATCGATGATACTTCCACTTTAAAGCAAAGAGTGATAGGATCCTTTGATCCCAACGATAAAACAGAAGCAAATGCCGGTGTAATTACCCCCGCCCAGGTAAGCAATGGGGAATACCTTAATTACCTCATCCGGTTCCAGAACACCGGAACTGATACCGCTTTCAATGTAACCGTTCGGGATACCCTGGAAAGCAGGCTCGACTGGAATTCCCTTCAAATGATCGCAGCCAGCCATGACTATCAGTTGTCTATCGAAGACGGCAACAAACTCACCTGGCAATTCAATAATATCAAATTGCCTTACACAGAACCCGATAGCCATGGATATATAGCCTATCGCATAAAACCCAAATCAACTGTACTGGCAGGGGATATCATAAAGAATACTGCGGGCATTTATTTTGACTATAACCTGCCGGTAGCAACGAATACGCAACAGACTCTGGTATTCCTGTTCTCCCCATTACCGGTCACCTTGTTATCGTTCCAGGCCGCCCTGGATGGCGCTGTGGTAAACGTAAGCTGGACAACCAGTCAGGAAGATAAACTGAAGCGTTATGAAGTACAACGCAGCACCAATGGCATTGATTTCACCACAATTGGTACGGTTCAACCGGGGAAAACGGCTTATCTGTTTAAAGATAAACAACCGGTAGCTGGTTATAATTATTACAGACTGCGGTCGGTTGATATTGATGGATCGCAAAGCTTCTCGACCATGGTGTTGGTGAATGTGAAAAATGGGGCAGACATTATTTCTTCCCTGTATCCTAACCCCGCTACAGGACATGCAACGCTGAAATTACAGGGTAGTGTGGATGGCAATGTATTGGTGCAGGTGCTCGATCAGCAGGGCCGGTTGATCACGACCAGACAATTCGGTGTACAACATACCAATGAATTCAAAATGCCGCTCGATCTGGGAAGCCTGTCAAAAGGAAGTTATGTATTGCGAATAACCGTAGATGATAAAACATACCTGCATAAATTACTGATCCAATAAAAATGAATAACTGATGGTAACTGCCCCGTCTCCAGGCGGGGCTTTTTTTGTGTTGAACAAAGATCCAAACGCACAAGAGTGCGACGCAACAGGTGCTGAGCTGCGATACAACAGCTGACCTCCATCAAAATCAAACCGTTTGTATAGAGGAGTAATGAAATAATATTGTCCATTGGGGTGGATTACCAAACCACCCTGGGCTGGCTGTTGATTTTGGGAGACCTGTTTCTCTCTTACAGCTGGTAATAGTACTGCAAGAATATCGGCTTCGTGCCATTCCTCCTTTAGTAATTGCATGGCCCAGGCGGTTAATTGTTGATAGTAACGCCGGCATTTGTACCGGGAACTTACATGAGCGTATAATTTTGAACCCAATTTTGATGCCCGCGCCAGCAGGCCGGCATTGTACAGTAATTTTTGTTGGTGAGCTTTACGGCGGTTGCGTTTGATGGTCTTGCCCCGCCAATAGGCGCCGGCCGATTTTCGATAGGGCCGTTTGGGTTGAATATGTAATGGGGCAGTAATTGGCTCCTTAAGTTGTTTGCTGGCGACTTCTTCCACATATCGCTGCAACAGTACCTGCTGTATTTCCTGTTCGCTTTTCCCTACTTTTAGCATGGTATAAGCTTCGCCGGTAAAAGACCGGTACATCCAGCCCTGGCGCCAATATTCGGGCAACTCGTTGTAAACCAGGGAGCCAATGCGGGAAGCTTTTGCCAATAATCCGGCATGATAGCGGGTGCGTTCAAATTCAGGAGAACGAAGCACCCGTTTTTTGGTAAGCGAGCTTTTTGTGCGCACAAAGTTCCTGCCCGCCATACTGTAAAATGTAAGGTTATGCATGGTGCGGTTAATGATAAATGGGGCAAAAACTTCGGCCATAAAATAAAGTTCAGAAGTTATAATACCCCCAATTTATGTATTTGACAAAATTGATCCTGATCAACAGCACAGATGCAGCAACAAGGGAACGTTATATGTGCCGTATACACTCAGGCATGTCCAGCCGTACCATAGCTATAAGAAAAGTTATGCTAAGCCGTAGTTGAACGCTGCCAGCTCCGGTGATGCTTCTACCACGCGAGGTATTTAAAGCGCATTTTCTAAAATGGTGGCAGGGTGGGGCAGCCGCTTTAAAGATTCTATGATGTTGATTAACAATACTCAGATTCTTCTTTGATTGTGTAGGCTTATCTCATCCAAAAATAGCTAGGAGATCAATGGGGCTAAGAATTGATTCATTGTGGTAATTGGGTGTATTGCGTACGCATTTGGGGCGGAAAAGTAGGAGTAGATCTGGCGTTTTGGGGGGACTTGACAAACGGTTATCATTATGTGCCTGAGAATCAAATTGTTTCGATTTTCGGCGAGCTCAATTCAATTAAACGATTTGCCTGTTCCGTTTAACGCCAAACACTTTTAATTAAATCGAAAGTCAATTCCGTTTAATTCAAAGGACTTTCGATTAAACGATTTGCCCGTTTCGTTTAACGCAAAACACTTTTAGTTAAATTGAAACACGATTTCGTTTAATTGAAGGATTTGTCCGTTTCGTTCAGGTTGGTTTGCCCGAATCAGATCTAACCAACGCAAAAGAACTCCTCCACCATCATGAATTTGGGTTAGGCCTTGACACAATTGTTACCCAGCTTTATGACTATAACATAGAAATCGACCGGGAGACTTATGAATTGATCGAGCGCATTGCCCACGACTTGCACCTGCCAACTGAAAGCTATTCATTTTTAAAGGAGTTGATAACAGATAATGGCTCATCCTGAGTGTGGATAATAGCATACGCAATAAGGGTTATGTTTTTATAAATCTTACTTACATTCGTATAGCAGCAGCCGGCAAATGAAAATGTAAGTTGTATGAAATCATTAAAAAAAATTGAGGCTACATATACCCCTGCAGAAATTGCCCAATCGTTTGTTTTTCCCGGGTCCAAAAATTCCAGGGAACGGGAGGCTTTGTTAGAAGCGTTTCGTGAACATAGAAGAAAAGTTTCCAGTAAACATTCTGAAAAAACAAAGCTCATTTCTCAACTGCTTCAATTAAAATTCAAGATTGAGGATCATTTGAAAGCAAATATGTGAACCAAAAACCTAACTTTTCTTTATAATTCACAACACATAGTAGTTTCTGGTTTTATCTGTATTTTTACCCCGCAATCACTATTACCATTAACCCCTTGCGCTTAATTCAGGTGACAATCGATAATCTTTCCGCTAAGGCAATCTTTACAGGCTTTTTATTGTCAATAACCACTGCTTCCATCGCACAGCCTCAACCGGTTGCTGATAATTCCACCCCAACAGGCAGGGCCGCCAACCGGCGCGTGGTGTTCAAACTGCATTATTAATTGCCACCATTTCTTTGTATTTTCAGGTAATCAGGTAAAATGAAAACAATCAAACAAGCGGCGCCAACCAGTAAAACAGGATTGGTGCTTATAAGTATAGCCATTTTGCTTGGGTGTAAACACCCGGTGACTAAGGTGACTAACTTGTCTATTGAAGGTGATTTTGTAGTAACCGCCGCCTCCATTTTTCTTACCGATGCTGTAGCTGAAAAGGAAGTGCTGTTCAATACCTGTGTTTCCAGGAAGTTTATTATAAAGGCCAATAAATTATATGCTGATACAACCTGTGTGTTTGAAGGGGTAAAAGATATTACTATAGTCGACAGCTTTCAAACGACCGTTGACAGCTTCCCGGTTAAGAATTCTACCTCATTTGCTTATTTTGTTGATGGCGATATTGAAAGCCATCGCCGCATCTGGGTTTACAGAGCCAGCCAGGTTTTTTCGGATGGAACCAGGGACTCCTTGTTTATCGTAAAAAAAACGATGGATACCATCATTCTCGCCCAGGACCCTTATTTTATTAAGCTGGTCAGGGTTAAACAATAATTCCCCACTTACGCCGCTTTCTTCATCCGTTGTTCCAATTGTGCTATCTGTTCTATAAGCGCCGCTATTTCATAAATAGCCTGGTGATGGTGTATCGCCAGCTGTTCTTTATACGATGGATTGCTGATGATCTCATTTACCCTTGCGGCTATACCTGCCGGCGTTGCTGAAACAATACCCGTTCTGGTTTTGGTGAGCCAGGCTTCATTGCCTTTGTGCAATGCGTTTTTGCTTTTTTGAACTATAAGCGGCGTACGGGTGATCAGTGATTCGGTAATGGTCATGGCGCCGGGTTTGCCTATGGCAAAATCGGCCAGCTGCAGATATTGCACCGGTGTTTGCGGCAGGTAATAATAAACGGCAGTAGGGAAGGGAATTTTCGTAGTGGTGAGCTGCCTGAATAATTTCTTGTTCTTACCGCACATAATGATCAGGTTCAGCTGTTGGTGCTGTTTGGCCAGTGCACGGGTTATTTGTAAAATATCCGGGCTGCCTTGTATTCCAAACGATATAAAGCCTACCGGCCATGCAGGGTTCAGCCCAATCGCTTTCAATTGCCAGTCGCGGTTGCGGGGGCGCGGTTCATAAGCGCTTTCTGCCACCGGCAAACCACTTATGCGAAAACGATAGTCGGCTGGTATACCTGCCTCGGCTGCCTGTTTATCTAACAGATCGGTGGCATTGAGGTAATATTGTTTTATTGATGGGGTGAACCAGGTGCGGCTGCCCACTTCTTCCAGATCGACCGGAATGGTGATGCATTGAACGGCCGGGTTGGCCAGCTGCGCACTGCGGTACAACACCGGATTAAAAATGGGCGCTACCGAAATAACGATATCTGGTAAAAACAGCTTCCAGTAAGCGGCTATTTTTTGAATGCCTTTTTCGCCAACCAGGTCATGGGCCAGGCTGCTCATCCGGTTCATACCGGTACGAACAATGGGGCCAAACACCCGGTGGTAATCAAAAAAGCTGGTAATTTTCACCAGGCGTACCTGGCATTGGGGCTGTCGTAATTGTAAAGCTTTTTGTAAAGCAACAGCGGCGGAACGGGAAGCGGATGCTGATTCAGCATACACGATGGCAATGTTGCGGGCGGCTTTCATACTAGCTGCTTGCATAAGCTGGTAGATATTGGGTACAGGATTATGGATGTCAATCAAAAATAACACTTCTGATTTCTTATGCAAGTTTTTACGCAAATTATTTGCAGGGAACGCCATTTGCGCCTGCAACGCCAGCCTGTTCCTTTTATTATAAATACCGGAAACTCTTCAAAAAGTCATCTTTGTAATTGCGGCCAATGGGGATCTGGTGCGGCCCAATGATGATCTCTTCCTCGTTAAAGCTGTCGATATTTTTGATGTTCACAATAAAACCGCGGTGCACCCGCACCAGCGCGGGATGATTGAACTTCTCTGCAATATATTGCAGCGACACCCGCAACGCGATCTTTTTACTGGTGGTCACCAGCTTTATATAGTTATTATCACTTTCGGCAAACAACAGTTCATCCAATGAAAATTTGTTGAACCGGTAATTGTGCTTTACAAAGAAATAATTATTGAAGAACAACAGGGTTTCCTTCCCCGTGTCGTCCCTGCTTTCGGCAGCCGGTTGGGGATCGGTTGGTTTGTTTACCAGGGCAAAATTGTGAATGGCGATCTGGATGCTGGTATGCAAACTGTCGTTATTGAACGGTTTTACCAGGTATGCCGAGGGATTTACCGATTTGGCCCGGCTAACATATTCATTCTGCGAAAAAGCCGTGAGAAAGATCAGCGGTATTTCCTGCACCTTCTTTAATTCTTTTGCCGTTTCAATTCCATCCTTGTTGCCCTTGATATTGATATCCATCAGCACCAGGTCGGGCTTTTGTTCGTTAAACAAGGCAAGGGCATCGTCGCTGTTGCTGGCAATGCCCACCACTTCATATCCTTCTTTTTGCAATCGCATCGACAGGTCCAACGCTACAATTGATTCATCTTCCACGATCAGGATCTTTACTTGGTCGTTCATGCGTGTACAGGTTTAACAGGAAAGGTGAACGTAAAAACAGCTCCGGCATCGCAATTCAATTGCATGGAACCTTCCAGTTGCATAGTAAGCGAGGCGATCAGTTGCCGCCCGAACGAGGCGGATTGTTTCCAGGCTTTTTCTGTAAGTTCCCGGCCATTGTCGGCGATGGTCAGTTGCAGCTTGTTCGCATTTTCCTGTAATGATATATATAATGATGGTTCGTTCACATTTTTGAATGCATATTTAAATGCATTGGTCACCACTTCATTCAGAATAAGGCCTACGGGAATGGCCATATCAGCCTCCAGCTCCTGCACCGTTACCTGTAATTGCAGGTTAAAATAGTCGTGCTTGTACCCATAGGCGTGCATCAGGTTCTCCGACAGTTCGGCAATGAACTCCCGGATATTCACCCGGCTGCTTGTTTGGGTTTGATACAGTTTCTGGTGTATCAGGCTCATGGCTTCTATGCGGTGCTGGCCTTCCATCAGCGCCTTTTGCGCTATGGGATCTTCAATGCGGGTGCTTTGCAGGTTCAGCAGGCTGCTCACGATCTGCAGGTTGTTCTTCACCCGGTGATGCAACTCTTTCATCAGGTAATTCAGGTGTCCTTCCTGTTTCCTGATCTTTTTATTCTGCTGCCATACCCAAAACAGCAATGCCAGGAATACACCCGAAGCGGCGAGTGAACTGAACAATAATTTTTTTCGCAAACGGTTTTCCTGGTCCAGGTCTTTTATCTGTGCATCTTTTTTACCCGTTTCGTACCGGGTGGCCAGTTCCTGCGCATGTCCGCTCTTGATGACCGAGTCCTGCATATTCTTCAGCTCCTTGTATTTCTCCAATGCCACAGAAGCTGAATCAAAATGGTTCAAACTGAATTCGAGCAGCGAGCGGTTGAGGTAATAATCTACCAGGTTGTCTTTACCGGGCGAGGTCACCGTCATCAAATGCTTCATGCTGTCGAGGTACATGGCCGCCAGTTGGTGTTGGGGCGAACCATGCCGCAGGTCGAGGTTGGCGATCACGGTATAAATAAGTCCTTTGGTAAGTGGTGTTACTTCGGCCAAACTGATATAAGGCTGCATTTCGGAAACCGTTTGAAATGCTTTTGGATAATCTTTCTTGCCATTATAGCAAAGGACCTTGTTCATATAAGCGCGGGCAAGCACATCCTGAAAATTACTGGACCGGGCTATTGCGATCGATTTATCGAGGTACACCAGCGCGCTGTCGTATTCGTTGAAGGCATTAAAGACGTTCCCGATGTTGAAGGCGGTGATGGCCATATCGTAGGGTTTGCCCGATTCGGTTGAATAGAACAGGGCATTTTTATTTGCGGCAACGGCTTCGGTATAATTTTCATTGTTGCGGTATACATAGCCTAATTTCCGGTACAGCGATCCCATGAGGTCTGCAGGCAATGGCGTGCGTTCACTGATCTTCAGTCCGTTTAATGCATACTCCAGTGTAAGGGCATTGTTGTCGCGGGTGAGCTGTACCCCGCTTTTAAGGGCATACACCATGGCCATAGCCGTATCATTGCCACTGCTTTCGGCAATGCTTTCAGCCTGGCTGCTCAACATTACCGCCGTGTCGGGTTTTTGCAGCAACATAATAAAGCCTGCGTCGGTGATCAGTTTCACTTTTTTTACCGTACTGGTAGCTGTTTTGGCCACCTGCAGCATGCTGTCGGTTTGGGTACGCCAGGTTTGTGCAATGCAATGGGGAGTGAAGAATACAATTCCTGTAAGCAGAACCAGTTTTTGGCAGCGGCGCATCATTGGTTAAAAATAAGAAATATGTACGTTATTTATAACATAGCTCCATTGAATAGGGTAGCATTTGGTTTCATAGGATTGTGAAATAGGAGGTAAGAGGTAAGAAGTAGGAAAACTGAAGTAGGAGGTAAGAGGTAAGAAGTAGGAAAACTGAAGTAGGAAGTAGGAGGTAGGAAGTAGGAAAACTGAAGTAAGAAGTAAGAGGTAGGAAGTAGGAAAACTGAAGTAAGAAGTAGGAGGTAGGAAGTAGGAAAACTGAAGTAAGAAGTAAGAGGTAAGAAGTAGGAAAACTGAAGTAGGAAGTAGGAGGTAGGAAGTAGGAAAACTGAAGTAAGAAGTAAGAGGTAGGAAGTAGGAAAACTGAAGTAAGAAGTAGGAGGTAGGAAGTAGGAAAACTGAAGTAAGAAGTAAGAGGTAGGAAGTAGGAAAACTGAAGTAAGAAGTAGGAGGTAGGAAGTAGGAAAACTGAAGTAAGAAGTAAGAGGTAGGAAGTAGGAAAACTGAAGTAAGAAGTAGGAGGTAGGAAGTAGGAAAACTGAAGTAAGAAGTAAGAGGTAGGAAGTAGGAAAACTGAAGTAAGAAGTAGGAGGTAGGAAGTAGGAAAACTGAAGTAAGAAGTAAGAGGTAAGAAGTAGGAAAACTGAAGTAAGAAGTAAGAGGTAGGAAGTAGGAAAACTGAAGTAAGAAGTAAGAGGTAGGAAGTAGGAAAACTGATGTAAGAAGTAAGAGGTAGGATTTACCTCAAATTCGAAACTCGGCACAAATTACAAAACCCGAAACCCCGAAATCTCAAAATCGCTATTAGTTACGAGCTACAACATTCGGCATTTTCTTACTTCCTATCTCTTACTTCCTACTTCGCAGACCTTGATTCACAGCAGTTCCAAATTTATCAGATATGACTTTGTTTGCATATGTTGACTTGTATTTAAAAAATGTTAGATTTACAATTGTTAAATAGCACCATCTTCCTGCGGCCGTCCTGCAGGAAAGCCGCGCGAGCGGCTCTAACGATTGAAACCAGCTAGCGCTTATGGGTATCTTCTGCAGATATATATTATTTGCCGTTCTGTCATTTTTAATTACCTGCCCGGCCGGGGCCTACACCGGTGCAACCATCACGCATTTAGGTATTCAGGAGGGATTATCGAACAACTCGGTTCAATGTATTTACCAGGACCATAACGGCCTCATGTGGTTTGGCACCTACGATGGCCTCAACAGTTATGATGGCTATGCCTTCAAGGTTTTCCGGAACCGGATCAACGATACCGCCTCTATTCCGCATAATTACATTTATACCATTCATGAAGACAAATTCAATAACCTGTGGGTGGGTACGGGGCTCGGGGTGGCGGTATACAACCGCATAGTTGACCGGTTTTCTCCGGTATATTTTCATCCTAATTGGGACGTAAAGCGCCGTGACCGCATCACCTGCAGCATCAATACCATTAAATCAGATGCAGGTGGCACTATTTATTTTGGCACCAATGGCTGGGGACTGTTCCTGAAAAAACAGGATGCCGATGCGGCCATTCAGATCCCGGTTAACACGGGCACTAAAGAAAGCTCTTATTATAATGTGCAGTCCATTTATGTCGATAAACCGGGTAATGTATGGTTGTTTATTGAAACAATGGGGCTTTGTTTGTTCGACCGCAGCCACAATACCATTCGTTTGGTGAATAATTCGTTGAAGTCGGTCATCCGTCTCGAGGCAGATAATGCCGGTAACATCTGGATGGGCACCGAAGGCGGGCTGTACCAATACGCCATTGCATCGAACACGATCGTCAATCATTTTATAGAAAAGAAAGGCCAGCTCACCAGCAATATGGTGGTAAGCCTGTGCAGCGATGCGCAGGATAATTTATGGATCGGCACCATGAACAGTGGCGCCAATATCCTCAACAAGACCACCGGCGCCTTTCAATACCTGATGCCCGGCGAAAGCAGGGACCAGCTTTCGAGCGAATCGGTGTATTCCATTTTTGTTGATAAGGAATCGCGGGTGTGGATGGGTACTTTAAAGGGCGGCATAAACGTCCTCGATGTACATAAAAGCAGGTTCCAGACAATTACGCACAATCCGTTCGATGCCAACAGCCTCATCAGTAATTTCGTTTATTCCTTTTATGAAGCCCCGAACGGTGAGCTATGGGTGGGAACCGATGGCGGCGGCCTCAGCATCTGGGACCGGCAAAAAAACACCTTCACCAATTTCAAACATCGGGTAAACGATAACAGCTCCCTCAGTCATAATGCGGTGAGCTGTATAAAGCAGGACTACCTCGGCAATACCTGGATCGCCACTTTCGGCGGCGGCATCAACCGCTACAACGCGGCTACCCGCAGCTTTGCCCATTACCAATGCATCAATGAAAAAAACGGGGAAGAAAATAAAAATGTTTGCCTGTTGTACGAAGACCATGATAAAAACCTGTGGGCAACCACGTTCGGGAATGGCCGCCTGTACCGCTTCAACCGCGAACAGGAACGGTTCCAACAATTTGATGCGCATTTAAACGATCTCATCGCCATTGCTGAGGACCATACCGGCGCTTTATGGGTGGGAAGTGCGCGGCAACTGATACTGCTCGATAAACAAAACGGCCAACACACCTATTATGAGACCGGTAAACCGGTGCGGGCTATTTTTGAAGATAGCCATCAGAACCTGTGGGTGGGAACCGAAGGCGGCGGCCTGCTGTTGTTCGACCGTAAAAAAGGAGCCGTGGCTACCCGCTATTCCATGGCCGATGGGTTAACGAATAATGCGGTGCTGAATATTTTGGAAGATGCAAACGGCCAGCTGTGGGTAAGCACCTTTAACGGCGTATCGAAATTTGACCCCGTAAAAAAAGTATTCCAGAACTTTTATCAAAGCGATGGCCTGCAAAGCAACCAGTTCTCGTACAACGCGGCGCTCAGGCTGCAATCGGGCGAGCTGGCTTTCGGCGGTATCAATGGGTTTAATTTGTTCTTTCCGCAACAGGTGAATACCCGCCGCTTCATGCCCGCCTTGTTGTTCTCGGGCATTTGGGTGAACAATAAACCCCTGTCGGAAGTGCCCAACTATATTGAGCAGGCCAGTCAGGACCGCATTGCCACGTTGCGCATACCTTATAATGAGGCGATCCTTTCTTTTCATTTTACGGCACTGGAATATTCTTCGCCCGAAAAAGTGCACTACGCCTATTTTCTGCAGGGGTGGGATAAGGACTGGAACTATAGCGGCAACGTACGCAACATTAACTATAATAACATCAGCGAAGGCACTTACTGGTTACGCATCAAATCAACCAATGCCGAAGGTGTATGGAATACCCGGGAAGCCACAATAAAAATAATCGTGCTGCCGCCCTGGTACCGTACCTGGTGGGCCTATGCGTTGTATTTGGCTATTGTGTCGTCACTCATTTATATGTATTACCGGTACCGGGCACGCCAGGCGAAACTGGAGTATGAGATCAAACTGGCGCACATCAATGCCGAAAAAGAAAAAGAGATCAATGAAAAAAGGCACTCTTTCTTTACCAATATCTCACACGAGTTCCGCACGCCTTTAACGCTTATCATCAATCCCATAAAAGATATGTTGCGTGAGAGCGGGGAGGGGGAGCCTTTGCCCGGGAAGGACCTCGGCATCGTATACCGCAATGCACGGCGTTTACTGAGCCTGGTTGATCAGTTGCTGATCTTCAGAAAGGCCGATGTGGAAGCCGATAAAATGACCTTTGCCCGGCATCATTTCTATAATTTGTGTAATGAAGTATATCTCTGTTTTGTGCAACAGGCGCGAAGCAACCACCTCACCTATACTTTTGAATGCAATAACCCCGACCTGGAGTTGTACGTTGACCGCGAGAAAATGGAGATCGTGTTGTACAATCTTATTTCAAACGCCATCAAGTTTACCCCGCCGGGTGGCGCCATTGCATTTAAAGTACAGGAGTTGAACGATACCGTTGTGCTGCAGGTGCAGGATACCGGTTGCGGTATTCCGGCCGAAGCAACCCCCCGCCTGTTCGAAAAGTTTTACCAGGTTACGGCGTCAAAAGCGCCACTTAAACCGGGCTTTGGCATCGGTTTGTACCTGGTGCGGCATTTTATTGAAGCGCATAAAGGCTTGGTGACCTTTGAAACAGCTGAAGGGAAGGGCACTACTTTCACCATCACTTTACAAAAAGGAAAAGCGCACCTGGCTAATGAAACCATTCTGGAAGCAGCGCAAAAAGAACCGGTGATCCTCGAAGAGCTGCTCGAAGAACCGGTTGAGGAACAACCAGCCGTTGATACCGTTGACAACAAGACCCTTTTGCAGGTGACTGACCGGCACAGCGTGCTCATTGTTGATGACGACAAGTCGATAAGGCATTACCTGCAACAAATGCTGAAAGATAAATATGAGGTAATGGAAGCCGTGAACGGACAGGAAGCGTTGGCCATGGTTCAAACAAAATTGCCCGACCTGGTCATCAGCGACATCAGGATGGATGGCATGGATGGCATTGCCTTATGCCGCACCATAAAAAAAGATGCGGCCCTGAACCATATTCCCGTGGTACTGCTGACCGCTTCGCAGAACACAGACACCGAATTGCAAAGCATTGAAGAAGGCGCCGACCTGTATATTACCAAACCCTTTGATAAAGACCTGCTGCTGGCGAAGGTGGAGAACATCTTTAAAACCCGTAACGAGCTGCGGAACTATTTCTTTAACGAGATCACGCTGAAGCAAAACAGCCAGAAAGTTTCTGCAGAGTATAAGGAGTTCCTCGATACCTGTATTGCCATTGTAGAGCGCCACCTTACCGATGAAAATTTTACCATCAAGGTGCTGGTGAAGGAGATCGGCATGAGCCATTCGAACCTGTATAAGAAGATCAGGCTGCTTTCGGGCCAGTCGATCACCAATTTTATTCGCTACATCAGGCTGCGCAAAGCGGCAGAGCTGATGCTCAAAGGCGAGTGCAATGTGAACCAGGCGGCTTTTGAAGTGGGCATCAGCGATATCAAGTATTTCCGCACCCAGTTCAATAAATTGTTCGGCATGAACCCTTCGGAGTATATTAAAAAGTACCGGCAGTCTTTTAATAACCAGTATAATGTTACCGGAAAGAATGTTAATAAGGAATAATATTACCAATTACACCCTCATTTAAAGCAAAATACCCCCTATATCTCCCGCTGAAAGGGGAATATTTTAGTACGACTGTATAATTATCCGAAACATCTATAGAAAAAGTTTAGCAATGTACAAGAAAGGAATGCATGGGACAGTCGTGTTCAGTTTATTGCTGTTCGTAGTACCGGTTACCGGTTGTTTTGCCCGGCAAAGTGCAAAAAGCCCAGTTCATGAGCGCTACAATGGATTCAACCCCGGCCAGTCCTGGTACGACGACAGGGGAGAAGTGATCAATGCGCATGGCGGCGGGTTGTTGTACAGCGGCAATACTTACTACTGGTTTGGGGAACGCCGCGGCCGCCAGGGCACCAGTGGCGTGAATGTATATTCTTCGCAAGACCTGTATAACTGGAAGTATGAGGCCCTGGCTTTACAAACCGATAGCGCCAATGAAGCCAGCGATATAGCAACCGGTTGTGTAATGGAACGCCCAAAAGTGATCTATAACGCCAAAACCGGTAAGTATGTAATGTGGTTTCACCTGGAGCTAAAAGGGAAAGGTTACAGCGCCGCCCGCGCAGGCGTGGCCGTGAGCGACCGGGTTACCGGTCCGTATAAATTTGTCGGTAGCTTTCGCCCCAATGGGAATATGTCGCGCGATATGACCCTGTTTGTCGATGACGACGGGGCTGCCTGGCAGGTGTATTCTTCCAAAGAAAATTACGACCTGCGTATTGTGCGGCTCACCGATGATTATTTACAACCCACCACCGAAGATAAATTGCTGTTCAGCGCGCATCGGGAAGCGCCCGCGCTGTTCAAATACCGGCAGGCCTATTATTTGATCACCAGTGGTTGTACCGGCTGGGCGCCCAATAAGGCAACGGTACACAAGGCTACCTCTTTAACCGGGCCCTGGACGAAAATGGACCATAATCCCATGACCGGCGCCGGCGCCGATAGCACCTTCGGGGCGCAATCGACCTATATACAACCGGTGGCCGGTAAAAGCGATGCCTTTATTTTCATGGCCGATAAATGGAACCCGCATGACCTGCGCGATAGCCGCTATTTGTGGCTGCCCCTGCATATGCGCGACGAACAACCGGTGGTTGAATTTATACCTGCCTGGGACCTGAACCAGTTTGCAAAAAATAATCCCTATGAAAAGGAAGGCTATCAACTGGTATGGGCCGATGAGTTTAACCGGGATGGACAACCGGATGCCGGTAAGTGGCGGTATGAAGAAGGCTTTGTGCGTAATGAAGAATTTCAGTGGTACCAGCCACAGAATGCCAGTTGCCGCAACGGCCAGCTCACCATTGAAGCAAAACGCGAACAAAAAGCAAACCCTAACTATACAGCCGGTGATAAAGACTGGCGAAAGAACCGCCCAGCGATCGATTTTACTTCTTCGTGTATGCTTACAGAAGGCAGGGCTTCCTGGCTATATGGCCGCTTTGAGCTGCGCGCACGTATCGATATCCGTAATGGCATTTGGCCAGCCTGGTGGACGCTGGGCATCAGCAAACCCTGGCCGGCCAATGGCGAGATAGATATTATGGAATATTACCGCGGAAAATTGCTGGCCAATATTGCCTGCCTTGGCAATAACAACCGGCCCGAATGGTATAGCAATACCTTCAACATGGATTCGCTGGGCGGTTCAACCTGGGCCGGTAAATTTCATGTGTGGCGAATGGATTGGACGGCCAATGAAATTGCCCTGTATGTCGATAACGTGTTGTTGAATAAGGTGCGTGTAGAAGCGTTGACGAACAAAGACGGCAGCGGGTTCAACCCGTTTAAACAACCGCATTATATGCTGTTGAACCTGGCCATTGGCGGGCAAAATGGCGGCGACCCGGCCCAAACCAGCTTTCCCTCGTTGTTTGAAGTGGATTATGTACGGGTTTATCAAAAAAAATAATCTGCACAATTTTAAAATACGTGTAAAAGGTTTATGCATTTAAGGCTGAAGCTATTATCGTGTCCTGAAAAAGTATGCATTTAAACGTAAAAAGTACAGTACAGAACTTTCTTCGTACGCATTGTACTATTATGCTTTAGATTGAAACATAATTATTTTCTTTGGTCATATGAACAAAGAAAATCGGTATAATATTGTCCGCATATTTATAGAAAAAGGAGATATTAAAACGATTCCCGAGATCTTCGATTACATACCCAAATCGGTGGTGAGTACAGAACTGAGAACGAACAACAACCGCTTTACCCGGCTTATAAATGATCCGCTTGAATTTAAATTGATAGAGCTGTCGAAGATAGCCCGGGCCATTGGTATAGAAACCAGGGTGCTGGTGAATATGGCTTTGCAGGATGAGCACCGGCGGCCCGGCCGGGGTAAGCGAACCGGTAAGTAACAACCTTTGTGTATTACTTTGTTAATTCGAACGAAAGAAAAAAAATACAAAATGAACTATCGGATGTCCTGACGGAACAAAAAAAATACGAACCGGTGTTTTTTGAGAATTAATGCATAATTCTTTTTTTCTTTGAATAATGAGTATGGATAAACGATATGAAAGTATCAAGTTCATGATCGAGACCGGACACATAACCGAATTCAAACAAATTTTCCATTACATTCCAAAAAGTTTACTGGGCAGGCATCTTCATACCAATAATCCCCGAATGACCCGCCTTGTAACAAATGTTGATGATCTTACCGTACAGGAGATCGTTAGTATCAGTACGTTGTTCGACGTTGATTATACCAAAATAACACACATCGTATTTGCGCAATACCTGAAAGATAATAAGATACCCCCCAGCCCCCTAAAGGGGGGGTAATTACCAGTTACTGGTTACCGTATCATTCGCCCCAGGCGCACCTGCTGTTTCGCCCCATGGGATTCCTGAATACCCGGAGGGGAGTATGAGCCATCCTGTAAACCAGCGATGGCTCTATTCTTTATACGGGATGCCAGTTACCAGGTGCCAGTTTCCGGTCCTTTAATTTCGATCACTCTGGTTGTAGTTAATATCTCCGAATTTTTTGTCCGGCAACCGGGACCCGGCAACCGGCAACCGGCAACCGGGACCCGGTATCTGAAACATTGCCCATTGAACACTAACCTTTAACCAATGTTAATTATAGGTTATGTGACCCTGTAAGATAAATTTGTTATTGTTCGTATATAATTTATTACTTACATTCGCTGCCGGTTAATCAATTAAAGCCCGGGATCACTGAAAGCATCATTTGAACTCTCATTTTATACGGCCTGGTTACTAGCAGATAACTGATACATACCCGTTCCACTTATTGATACGCAGGTGATCGTAAAGCCTGCACGAAACGAGATTCCCACATAGGCCGTAAATAATAATCAAATTTATCGGAGTGCTGACATTTGTCAACAACTGCAACGCATTACCCTCAGAAAGCCATTCCTCCTATCTGAACTAAAGCAGTGCTCTTTTGCATGCCCGTATGTGGCATGTGATCACTGATTGTTGTCAGTTATTCTGACGACCGGGGAAGGTTATTGAAATGATTAGCCGCACGTAGCTCTTGTTCCATTTCTTAATCTTTAAAAATTCTTTTTTATGAGAAAAGAGAAACAACATCAAATGCCGGTGGGCGGCATGTCGCAGGAAGAAACTGCCGCCATGGGTAAAATGCCTGGTGAAGCCATTGAAAAACAAACCCCGGGTGGTATGGTTGCGTCGGGTATGGAGGGAAGCTCCAAAGCCGACACTACTACACCTTCCACGGGCATGCCTATGTCTGAAATGTCTGCTTCAGCCAGCAATGGCGAAGGCGACATGCGGAATGTAATTGTAGAGATACGCATACCTTCTGCCAAAACAGCCTCCTTTGGTTTGCAAATGGGCGCCGGATTAACTTCTTATGGCTTTCAGTTAGATTATAACTATGAACCGGTACCCGTTAGCGGTGGTCCCAATGCCCAGGCCGGTGCAACTGAACAGGAAGGACAGATTGTGCTGGTACGCGGCACGGTTCCATCTTCGCGTATCAATGAGCTGGAACAACAGCCCAATGTTATAAAAGTATGGAACGATACCAGGATCGAACATTTTGAATATGATGCAGATGTGCTGGTTGAAGAAGAGCAGAAAATAAAGATAATGCCCATGGAAGGGCTGGGTACCTGCCCCATAGGCACCTGCGATTGTGCGCCCGGAACACCGAAGGGCACTATTGCCGATGTAGCCAATTACCTGGGCGTTAACCAGATCTGGGCTGCCGGCTTCAAAGGCGATGGTATTGTGGTAGGTATAGTCGATGGCGGTATAACCGCACAGGGCCGTACCATTAATAATAATGATACAAGCGCGCCCGGCTGGCCTAACAAACTGGTTCCCCGGGTTATTGGCGGTTTTCCTGCCGCTAACTGGGGCACTACCGGCGCCAGCTGGGGCTGGCATGGCAACATGACCTCAACCGATGTATTGGGTATGGCTCCCAATGCGCAGATCTATGATATTCGCATTGCCGCGCCCGATATTGGCGCCACCATTTCAAATGCCATTGCCGGTTTTCAATGGGCAATAGATCAACATAAAGCCAATGGCACCCCGCAAATTTTAAGTAACAGCTGGGGTATCTTCCAGGATAACTGGGACCCCGATTATGCCACCAATCCCAATCACCCATTCACGCGTAAGGTGGTAGATGCATTGAATGAAGGCATCATCGTATTATTTGCAGCCGGTAACTGCGGCAGTAGCTGTCCCGATGGCCGGTGCGGAACCGATAACGGTCCGGGCAAGAGCATTTGGGGAGCTAACGGTCATCCACGGGTTATGACGGTGGGCGCCGTTAACAAGAACGAGCAGTTCATCGGTTATAGCAGCCAGGGACCGGCAGCGCTCGATCCGCAAAAACCTGATTTCTGTTCTATCTCGCATTTCACCGGTTTCTTTACCAGCGATAGTGGTACCTCTGCAGCCACCCCCATAGCAGCGGGTTGCGTGGCCCTGTTGAAACAGGCCAAGCCTTCCTTAACCCAAGACCAGGTGAAAACAGCTTTAAAAAATACGGCCAAGGATATTGGTCCGGCCGGGTGGGACCAGCACTCCGGCGCCGGTATCATAAGGCCCAAACAGGCGCTCGATACCATTGCCGCATCACCATCTGCATCGGGACCTGTAGTGGCCTGGGGACCTAACCGGTTAGATGTATTCGTTGTTGGCTCCGATTCAGCGCTGTATCATAAATGGTGGAATGGTGCGGCCTGGGGCCCATCACTTACCGGTTATGAAAATATGGGCGGCGTTTGCATTAGCTCGCCCGAAGTAGTATCGTGGGGACCCAACCGGCTCGATGTATTTGTGGTGGGCACTAATTCAGCGTTATACCATAAATGGTGGAACGGCGCGGCCTGGGGGCCATCGCTCACGGGTTATGAAAACATGGGCGGTATTATTCAGGGACAACCGAAAGTGGTATCATGGGGGCCCAACCGGCTCGATGTATTTGTGGTGGGCACCGACCGTTCACTGTATCATAAATGGTGGAATGGCTCGGCCTGGGGGCCTTCGCTTACCGGTTACGAAAACCTGGGCGGAAAGATCGTTGGCAATCCCGAAGTGGTTTGCTGGGGACCCAACCGCATCGACATCTTTGTGGTGGGAACCGATAGCGCCCTGTATCATAAATGGTGGAATGGTTCGGCCTGGGGCCCATCGCTTACCGGTTGGGAAAATATGGGTGGAACCATTATCGGCCAGCCGAAAGTGGTATCATGGGGACCGAACCGGCTCGATGTATTTGTGGTAGGCACCAATTCGGCGTTGTACCATAAATGGTGGAACGGCTCGGCCTGGGGCCCATCGCTTACCGGTTATGAAAATATGGGCGGCATCATTAATGGTTCACCCGAAGTGGTATCGTGGGGACCGAACCGGCTCGATGTATTTGTGGTAGGCACCGATAGTGCCCTGTATCATAAATGGTGGAACGGCTCGGCCTGGGGCCCATCGCTTACCGGTTATGAAAATATGGGCGGAACCATTATTGGTCAGCCAAGGGTTGCCAGCTGGGGTTCGAACCGGTTAGATGTATTTGTGATAGGCACCAACTCGGCGCTGTTCCATAAATGGTGGAACGGTTCGGCCTGGGGCCCATCGCTCACCGGTTATGAGAACATGGGCGGCATCATTACCAAATTTTAGAGACTAGTAAATAGTAAGTTCCAGTATGAGAAATGGATCCCGCTAATAGCGGGGTTCATTTTTTTTTGTTACCGGTTACCTGTTTCCGGTTACCGGGACTTGAATTTCGAGAACTCTTGCAAATCGTCGGGTTTTCCGAATTTTTTGCCCGGCAACTGGTACCCGGTATCTGGTAACTTTCTTTCACCCATTTAACAAAAAATATATCGAAACATTTCGATCTATCTATTTATATTTGTGCTGGCAAATCAAACAAGCCGGTATGGACAGTAAAAAATTTGAAAAGGTTTCGCGGGCACTGAGTGATCCCAACAGGATCGTGATACTGCAGAAATTCAAAAAGAAGAAAGACTGTTTATACTGTTCTGAAATTCATGATATGCTTGATCTTGCCCAGCCCTCTATATCTCACCACCTGAAACAGCTGGTCGATGCCGATCTGCTGTTGCCCGAAAAAGAAGGCCGCAACCTGAAGTACCAGTTAAACGAAGCGGTGGTCAACGATTACATTGCTTTTCTCAATGCCCTGAAAGGGTAGAAAGCTCAAGGCTGAATGGTATACGCGCTGCGGCGAAACAAATGTTCGCCAGGGCAGTGCACGCGCTTCAGGCAACAAGCCACATAGTATTTTTTCCCCCGCATAGCGGGGAAGCCGGGGGCGAGGCCCCCATCAACAGGAAACTGCGGCAAACCAGGTTTGCCGGGACATTGCTTTGACTGAAAATATCGAAACATTTGAATATTTAAATTTATGAAGAAGTCGATCTACATTATGGCATTAGGGGCCTTTGGTATTATCACTACCGAATTTGGCATTATTGGAATTATGCCCGCCATTGCAAAACACTTTGGAATATCTATTGACACGGCCGGCTGGTTATTGAGCGGGTTTGCCCTCACCATTGCGCTTACCGGACCGTTCACCGTTCTACTAACTTCTAAAATAAACCGAAAATGGATGATGAGCCTGGTGTTGTTCATTTTTGTGCTATCGAACATGCTTTCGGCGGTAGCGCCCAGTTTTACGGTATTGATGATAGCGCGTATACTACCGGCGTTTTTGCATCCGGTATTCTGGGCAGTGGCTACGGTGGCGGCAGCCAAACAGGTTGAGCCGAAAGATGCACCAAAAGCCGTTTCGGTTGTGCTGGCCGGTTTAAGCGTGGCTACGGTACTGGGCGTTCCGCTTACAACTTATGTATCTGAATTAATAAACTGGAAGGCTTCGTTCTGGGTATCGGGTGTTATTAACCTGATCGCATTTGCGGCCCTGTCGGCCTTTGTACCTTCCATGCCCGTTACCGAAAAGCAATCGGTTAAAAGTCAACTGGTGATCTTGCGTAAAGGACAAATGTGGGTGAACCTTGTTGCCACCATGATCATGATAGCGGGCATCTTCGCCACCTATAGTTACCTGGCCGAATACCTGGGAAAGATCAGCAGCATGAATGGAAAACAAATAAGCATCATGTTGTTGTTGTTTGGTACAACCGGAATAGCCGGTAACTGGGTTACGGGGCTGGCATTAAGTAAAAATGTGATGCTCACCACGCGTTTCTTTTTACTTTCTCTTATTGCAGTACACGTTATGGCTTATTTATTCGGTGGCCTGTTTGTACCCATGGCATCCATTGTAGGGATATGGGGTTTTATTCATACCGGCGGGTTTTTAATTGGTCAAACCCGTTCTACTTCCGAAGCGCCCGAAGCGCCGGAGCTGGCAGCCAGCTTAATGGTATCGTTTGGAAATGCCGGGGTAACCCTGGGAACGTTTTTAGGGGGTATCATTATCGCGGGTTTTGGTATTCACCAGGTTATCTGGATAAGCATTCTGTTATTACTGGTATCGCTTGCCCTTACGTTTGTGGTTCTCAGTAAGCGGTCTGCTGCTGCCGGGGAAACAGCCGTTGAGCAACAACCAGCTGAAGAGGCATTCATACCCGAAGAGGAATGTGTGCTGGAGGTATAAAACATTTATTGGGGCCGGTAATCGTGCACGCTTATTGGCAAAACTGCGCGGTTATCGGCCTTTTCTGCACGGTTATCAAATGGAGCTTATAAGATTTCCTTTTCGGAATAATGAGTATTATTTTGCTTGTTAATTTAAAATAGTCTCGTTATGTCCAAAACCCTTTACTCGCTGGCAGTTCTTTCCATGGTGTTGTTCGTGGTAAGCTGTAAGAAAGATTTTGAAGAGAATAAAGTACCGGTTGCCGATGCCGGTCAGTCAAAGACGATTACATTTCCCGATTCAGTAGTGCTTTCAGGCACAGGAACAGATGCCGATGGTAAAGTGGTGGCTTATTTGTGGAGCCAGGTTTCGGGGCCTACCAATACTACCATTGTAAACCCGGGTTCGGCGTCTACTGCAATTAGATTCGTTGCACAGGGAAGTTATGTATTTCAATTAATGGTTACAGATGATAAAGGGGCTACTGGTGTTGACACGGTGGCGGTTTTGGTTAACCCGCCGGTGGTAACCACAAAAACGCTCACCTTACAACCCAATAACAACCCATTGGAATATACCATAGCCACATTAAATGGCAGTGATGCATCGGGTTTAACCCAGGCCTCGCTTGAAGCAGATGCATGGACCTCGGGTGGTCCTTTTACGCTGCGGGGAGTTGTAAAATTTGATTTAAGCAGCATTCCGGCCACGGCCACCATTAAAAGTGCTAACCTGTATTTATATTCAAACCCGGCGCCTACAACCGGTGACCAAATTCATGCGAATTATGGTACGGCCAATGCAATGTATGTACAACAGGTAACTTCAAACTGGTCAACTTCAACCGTTTCATGGAGTAATCAACCGACTGTAACAACCACTAACCAGATACTGGTACCGCATACCAATTCAAGCACGCTTGACCTGAACCTGGATGTAACGGCGATGGTTGGTTCAATGGTAAATAACAATGCCAATTATGGGTTTTTTTTAAAACTGCAGAACGAGGTTACTTATAACAGCAGGATCTTTGTAGCCAGCCACAATGCTACCTATCCTGATAAGCACCCCAAACTGGTGGTGATCTATCAATAACAACAGTTTTAATTGACGAATAAATACGCGTCCCGATTCATCGGGACGCCTTTTTTTTGCCCCGCGCGTGCGCGGGGGAATTAAAAACTTGTAAGGGGTAAATTTTGTATTGTATTCATTTAATCCCGATAATTGCGTATTAGTAAAAAACAATTATCTGCATGGAAAAGATCTATCTCAGCGATTCAGGACCCAAGGTATCACCGGCCATTTATGGTTTTTACAGATGGAATGAAGTAACAGGCGATGCTGCCCAAACCATGGAAAAGATCGTAAATCTTTGCCTGGAATTAGGTATTAACACGTTTGATCATGCAGATATTTACGGCGATTACCAGTGCGAAGAACTGTTTGGAAAGCTCATCAGCCGCAAGTCGTTCAAACGGGAAGATATTGTGTTATTCTCCAAATGCGGGCTGGTTGTACCGAATGCCGGTAAACCAGAAGTGCGCGTAAAACATTACAACACCTCCAGGGAGCATATTCTCAAAAGTGTTGATAATTCATTGCGTAAACTTAAGTCTGATTATATTGATATTTTCCTGCTCAATCACCTCGATCACCTGTCGAATGTAGAAGAAACGGCTTTGGCCTTACAACGCCTGAAAGATTCGGGCAAGGTGAAGAACGTGGGCGTGGTGAATTTCACTGTGTTCCAACACCAGCTGCTGGCTTCTCTATTAAAAACGCCTATTGTAACCAATCATATTGAACTGAGCCTGTTGAACACGGCGGCGCTCGACAATGGCCAGGTTGATTATATAAAACAACGGTATATGCGTCCGCTGGCTTCGGCGCCGCTGGCTGCCGGCCGTATTGCGAATGGCACCGATGCGCAGGCGGTAAAAGTGCGTACAAAGCTGGAAGAAATTGGCAAAAAATACAATGCTGATATAGAATCCCTTGCTGTTGCCTGGCTGGTAAAATTAGGCGCCCTGCCGCTTATTGGCACCATCAATGAACAACGCATTCGCAATATCGCCAATGCATTCACCATTGATCTCGATCACCAGGATTGGTACGAACTTTATGCCGCTTCACGAGGTGAACTGTAACATTGATTAACAACAGATAAATTACAATTAACAATACGTCGCCAGTTACCAGTTTGCGGGTCCCGGGAACCGGTAACTGGCAACCGGTAACTACAATTGAACTATCTTTGTGGCGTTTATGAGAACGTTTGAAGATACTTACCGGCATAAGGGATTGCGAAAACAACTGGTTGATCAATTAAAACAGAAAGGCATTACCGATGAACGGGTGCTTACAGCTATTTTACAGGTTCCCCGGCATTATTTCCTCGATTCAGCTTTAGACAGGGTCGCTTACGAAGACCGGGCTTTTCCCATTGCAGAAGGACAAACCATTTCACAACCTTATACCGTTGCTTACCAAACCCAGTTACTGGAGGTAAAGCCTTACGAAAAGGTGCTGGAGATTGGTACGGGCAGCGGCTATCAGGCTATTATCCTGGGCGAAATGAACGCCCAGGTATACACCATTGAACGGCAGAAAAAATTGTTTGAAGAACACCGCGGTTTTATTCTGCGGAGCAAATACCCCAACATAAAATATTTTTATGGTGACGGGTATGAAGGCCTGCCCACCTATGCGCCTTTCGATAAAGTGATCGTTACCGCAGCGGCGCCGTATATTCCGCCAAAACTGATAGATCAGATGAAAGTGGGCGGTAAAATGGTGATACCGGTAGGCGAGGGGCATGTTCAACGCATGTTACGCCTTACCAAACAACCGGATGGCAGTGTGGCCGAAGAATTGTACGATAAATTTTCGTTTGTGCCAATGGTTGAAGGAAAAAATCAATAGAAGTTACCAGTTACCTGGTACCGGTTACCGGGGCGCAAATCGATAGCGTTCGATTATTGGCGGGCATTCTTCGGGGAAGCCCTGGGAACCAGAAACCCCGGCAACCAGAAGTTAAAGAACTCAGGAATGTATAAATCATAGAACAAAGAATCAAGAAATTGAGAGTAGTCATCATAGGTACTGGAAATGTTGCCACAATATTGGGAAAAAGATTTTTGGCGGCCGACCACGAGATAGTGCAGGTTTGTGGAAGGAATCCCCTGCATGCCGAGGAGCTGGCCGATACGCTTGCTGCCTCCTTTACCGCCGATGTGAAACAGCTGACACCAGATGCCGATCTGTATGTGGTGGCAGTAACCGATACCGCGGTGGCCGGCATAGCTGCGAACCTGCGGCTGAATAATAAACTGGTTGTGCATACTGCGGGGGCGGTGTCGAAAGACGTATTAAGCGCCTGTAGCAGGAACTACGGGGTTTTGTACCCCCTGCAAAGCCTGCGCAGCGAATTAAATGAATTGCCCGATATTCCCTTCCTGGTCGATGGCAACACCGAAGATGACCTGGCCTTCATCACTGAGTTTGCAAACTCAGTTTCTCACCAGGTACAACAGGCCGGCGATGAAGAACGCCTCAAAATGCATGTAGCGGCCGTTATGGTCAGCAATTTTACCAACCATTTATATGCTTTGGCCAAAGCTTATTGTTTACACGAAAAACTGGATTTTACTATGTTGCTGCCACTGATCACTGCCGTGGCCGACAGGCTGAACGAATATGAACCGGCGGCTGTACAAACCGGTCCGGCCATAAGGAACGACGACGCTACTATTCAAAAACACCTGGCGCTTTTGCAGCAACATCCTTCACTGAAAGCCTTATACGCGTTGTTTACAGATAGTATCCGGAAAATGTATAAAGGATAAATGCCTGCCCGTCCATAGCGGAGCGAAGGCGGGGCAATGGCGAAGGTGGCTCGAGCATTCCAATGCGTTACAAGCCAGTACTACAAAAGATCAGGGGCCTTGTGTTCCTACCTAACAGTTCTCTTCTTCTTTTTCTTCTTCTCAATTTTTACTTTTTCCCTGGCCTTCACTTTCTTTCCTTTTACGGCAGGTTTCACCGGTTCTTCTTTTGCGTTTGCCGGCTGATCGTTCAAATACCTTTCCCTGATGATGCGCATGTGATGGGCCACATGACCCGCGCAAACAAATGCCAGTCCGGCCACGCTGATGGTATTGTTGTTTGCAGAACCGGTTTGCAGCAGCTGGTCATCGTCGAGCGAATTCAGGAACAGTTCATTGGCGCTGCGCAGGGCCTTGAATTCATCGACCAGGTCATTCCATTTACGTTTGGGCGCTTTGGCGGTAATGGCCCAGTTGTTCTCATCAAAACCGGGCAGGGGAGCGGGGTCCATACGGGCAAAGGTAAGCGCCCGGTAAATGAATACCCGTTCGGCATCGATGATGTGTTGCAACAGTTCCTTGATGGTCCATTTGCCTTCGGCGTACGCGTAGTTGATCTTTTTGTGGGGTATTTGTTTCAGTAGTTTGCGAAATCGGCGGGTGTTGTTGGCGAGGGCTTCGGGCAGGTTGTCTTCCTGCAGTGCGTTGATATAGGTTTTGTAAAAATCAGGTACGGTAATTTCCTTTTTATTAACCATACTTTTTGCTAAATGTACTTAAAAGTTGCCAGTTGCCAGTTACCAGTTACCAGTTACCGGTTACCGGTTACCGGGGCTCAAAAATTATTAGCGGTCTGATTATTGGCGGGCATCCTGAGCTGAAGGCCTGGAAACTGGCAACCGGTAACCGGCGACTGCATAGAATAGCAAAGGGCCCAAATAAGTGGTCATGCCAGTTATTTGAGCCCTGTTGTATATATCGGAAAACTATCCTTTCTTATTCTTCAACGTTGGTTTGGGCGATGGTTTTTTGGGGGTGGTTTTACCCGAAGGATCAAGCGTAGCTGCTACTTTAGCGGCTTCATACGCATTGATGATACCACCGCTTTCGCTCAGGTCGCTCAGGGCAACCAGCTCATCGGTACCTGGTTTTTTAACCTTGCCATCGGGCACCTGGGCCGATTTGGTGATGCAGTATTTTAACTGCTGCGGCGTGAGGTAAGGGAAATATTCCAGCAAAAAGGCGGCTGTTCCAACAACAACCGGGCAGGCCATACTGGTACCCTGTGCATTTCCATAGGTATTACCACCGGGAATGCTTGAGTAAATTTTTACACCGGGTGCAAATACATCTACCTCTTTTTTACCGTAGTTCGAGAACGAAGCGGTGAAACCGCCGGCCCTTGGGTCGCCACTGGCGCCTACGGTGATCCAGTTAGAGGCCTGGGTGTGCGTGCTTCTCATAATGGGGTTCGGGAAATTATCAGCGGTATCAACGTTCTTGGCATCGTTACCAGCTGCATGTACCAGCAACACGCCCTTGCTTTCGGCATATTTAACGGCCTCATCTACCCATTTTTTCTGGGGCGAGAAGTCTTTACCAAAGCTCATGTTCACCACTTTGGCGCCGTTATCAACTGCATAGCGAATGGCCAGGGCAATATCTTTATCGTGCTCATCGCCATCGGGCACGGCACGGATCATCATTATTCGTACGTTATCGGCCACGCCATCCATACCCTTGCCATTGTTGCGAATGGCGCCAATGATACCGGCTACGTGCGTACCGTGGAATGGGGTAGAAGCCATTACATCGGGGTTACCGTAGCTGCGGTCGTTGATATCCTGCTCGTTATCGTGGGTAATATCGCCGCGGTAGTTTTGGGGCGCTTTTTCCTTGGCTTCGGCCTTTCTTTCTTCACCGCTTACAAACTCTTCAAAACCATCGATGAACTCTTTGTTGGTGGTTTCCATCATTTGGTTGGCCTTGAATAAATACAGCAGGGCTCCTTTGGCCGATTTATCGGAACCTGAAACGGCATTGAAGGTATCTACATCGTTACCGGTGTAGGTTTCTTTATTCAACGCTTTACGCATAACGCTGTCGCTTTTTTGTGCGCTGATCAACGCTCTTTTCAACATTACCAGGTCGACCCCTTCCTCATTACCATCGCCTTCAATTTTCTTTTTGGCTTTCAGCCACATCGCATATTCGTCTTTATCGTCGGCCGAAAGTTGGGTGGTGTCAATGGTTTTGCCTTCATACTTACTTTTAAACATATGGTAAACCCGGGCTCCTTCGTAAGAGTCCTGTTTTACGTTCTTGCCATCTTTACCGCCAATAAAGTTCCAGCCGTGTACATCATCGATATAGCCATTGCCATCATCATCAATACCGTTGCCGGGTATTTCTTTGGGGTTTACCCAAAGAATGTCTTTCAGGTCTTCGTGCAGGGTATCGATGCCCGAGTCAATAATGGCCACCACTACGGTTTTGCCTTTGAGGTTTTTGCTATGAATAAACTCATAGGCTTTATTGATACTGATCCCATAGTATCCGTCTTTGGTTTTGTCGAGCAGGTGCCATCCCTTCGGCACATCTCCTGTTTTTATGCTTTTCTCTTGCTGCGCAAAGGAGGTATGGTCAGCAATCACAAGGGCAGTTACTAATCCTGCTACTTTTACCAGTTTGTTCATTTACGAGTGTTTTTTTCTTTACAGATGTGTAACGTAAGTTTATTTTTATTGCGGGATATAAGGTCCAAATATCTGGTTTTTTACTAATTCTTAACATTTTGAACCTTTTAACGCCTTAAGGCAGGAAAGCTGTTGTGTAAATTATCCCCTTTCGGGCTTTAACTAACGTTCATTTTCCCCCGGCACAAAATAAAAAAATTAAAGCCACACATGTATGTTATTACATGAGTGGCTGATAATTTGTTCATAAGTATTAGCTACAAATAGATTAAAATCAAATTATAACTCCTCCTCATCCCTATTGCTGTGAAACCCTCAGTTCAACCCTGCGGTTGGCTGCCCGGCCTTCGGGTGTGCTGTTATCGGCAACGGCTTTTTCCTGTCCATAGCCGGTAGCCTGTAACCTGCTGGCGTCAAGGCCTTTTTGAACCAGGTAATTTTTCACGGCATCAGCACGCTGCTGCGATAAGGTCAAATTGGATGCCGGTTTACCTACATTATCGGTATAACCTTCTACTACCAGTATCAGGGTACCATTGGCTTTCAGAATGTTCGCAACATTATTCAGCGCGGGATACGAAGCTGGTAATATTTTGTCGCTGCCGGTTGCAAAGAATATTTTTTTAGCAGCATAGTTCACTTTTTCAATGATCTCCTGCTTAATGGCCGGACAACCATTGTTTTCTTTCGTGCCCGCTAAGGTGGGGCATTTGTCGTCCCTGTCATTTACGCCATCTCCATCACTGTCGGGGATGGGGCAACCATTAAACTCTTTGGGACCTGGTTTATCGGGACAAAGATCTTCTTCATCGTTCAGGCCGTCGCCATCGGTATCGGGCGGCGGGCAACCATGGTATTTAACAAGCCCGGGCACATCGGGGCACTTGTCTTCGTCATCTATAACACTGTCGTGGTCGCGGTCGGGGACGGGGCATCCTCTGTAGCGGGCTTCTCCCGGCACATCGGGGCATTTATCAACTGCATCGGCAACGCCGTCGCCGTCTTTATCGGGGCAACCGCCAGCTTTGGCCGAACCCGGCACATCGGGACAGGCATCTGCTTTATCGGGAACACCATCTTTATCCCTGTCGTTGGTCAATACGGTCTTTTTGTTCAACCAGAAACCAAGAGAGGCGCCAATGACCTGATGTTTGAACGTGCCTTTGTACGAAGCATCGTAAAAGTTGGTTAACCCCTGGCTAATGAAACCGGTCAATAGTACATTGCCCAGTTCGAACCCGGCCCTGAAATTCACGCCCAAATCAAAGGTGGTAACTTTATTATCGTCCTTACCCACCTGTATATTCGATTCGTTGCTGGTATATTTAACGTCGGTACCATTAGCTACCCTTGTTTCGGTAGTTTGTTTTCCGCTATAGAAGAACGACAGGTAGGGACCGGCGCTGAGCAAAAAACTGGCTTTCCTGCTCATGTGTAATTTCAACGTTATGTTCAGCGGAACATCAATATAATTGGGTGAAAAAGTATTGTTGTGAAATAAGGTATCGGTTTTTACAGCGGCCGTGTCGAAGTAACGCTGGTATTTACGGCCCTTGGTCGAATAAAAAATGCCGGGCTGAAAAAAGACCTTATTCGAATAACCGAGCGGAATTTCGCCGATGATACCCAGGTTAAGGCCGCTTCTTTTTGAATAGAAGGGCTTAACGGTTGTTTCCCAGCCTGGTATGAAATTTTTTTCAATTACTGACGACGATTGCGGACCTCCCATGATCCCCAGCCGCATTTGTGAATTGGCGGCATACGTGATACTGGTCAATAACAACAGGGCGTAAAGTTTCTTCATACCGGTTTTTCAGCTTGTCAGACAGGTAATAACGTTTGGGAAACTGTAATATTGTTTGATTGGAGGCCTGTGTACAGGTAAGGGAAAAGAAATAGGAAGTAAGAAGTAAGATGTAAGAAGAGCTCGAATTTCAATGCTCGCGATTAATTAGGAAGTAGGAAATACAGGTTTCTTCTTACTTCGTACTTCCTACCTCTTACTTCGGTGTATTATACATGGAATTTAATTCCCTGCGCTAAGGGTAATTGTGTAGAATAATTGATCGTATTCGTCTGGCGCCGCATATATGCTTTCCAGGCATCGCTTCCGCTTTCGCGGCCACCGCCGGTTTCTTTTTCGCCACCGAATGCACCGCCGATCTCGGCGCCCGATGTACCAATGTTCACATTGGCAATACCGCAATCGCTGCCGTTGGCCGACAGGAATTGTTCTGCTTCGCGCAGGTTCAGGGTCATAATACTGGATGACAAACCCTGTGGCACTCCGTTTTGAATGGCGATGGCATCGTCGAGGGTATTGTATTTCATTAAATACAGGATGGGCGCAAAGGTTTCCTGCTCCACGATCTTAAAATGCGATTCCACTTCAGCAATACAGGGTTTTACATAACAGCCGCTTTCGTAACCATCCCCATCGAGCACGCCGCCTTCTACAATAAACCGGCCGCCTTCTTTTTTACAGGCTTCCAGGGCCTTATTATACATAATAACAGCGTCTTTATCGATCAGCGGTCCTACGTGGTTGTTTTCATCGAGCGGGTTGCCGATACGCAATTGCTGGTAAGCGGCCACCAGTTTGCTTTTTACCGAATCGTACACTTCATCGTGTATGATCAAACGCCGGGTGGTAGTGCAGCGCTGCCCGGCCGTGCCTACGGCGCCAAAAACCGATCCGCGGATGGCAATATCCAGGTCGGCATGTTTTGAAATGATGATGGCATTGTTGCCGCCCAGCTCCAACAGAGCCCGGCCCAGGCGGGCGCCCACGGTTGCCCCCACGGCTTTGCCCATACGCGTTGAACCGGTTGCCGAAACCAGCGGAATACGCGCATCGGCCGAAAGCCATTCGCCCACTTCACGGCCGCCAGTTACCAGTCCGTTTATGCCATCGGGCACATTGTTGCGTTTTAGTACTTCTGCAATAATATGATGACACGCCACTGCGCACAGGGGCGTTTTTTCAGAAGGTTTCCAGATGCACACATTGCCACAGATCCAGGCGAGCATGGCGTTCCAGCTCCATACTGCCACGGGGAAGTTAAAGGCGGAAATAATGCCTACAATGCCTAACGGATGCCATTGTTCGTACATGCGGTGCGAGGGGCGCTCGCTGTGCATGCTTAAGCCGTACAACTGGCGGCTGAGGCCAACAGCAAAATCGCAGATATCGATCATTTCCTGTACTTCGCCATAACCTTCCTGCAGGCTTTTACCCATTTCGTAGCTAACCAGTTTGCCCAGCGGTTCTTTATAGGTACGCAAGGCCTCGCCAATTTGGCGAACCACTTCGCCACGTTTGGGCGCCGGCCAGGTGCGCCATTCCAGAAATGCAGCCTGGGCTTTGGCTATTACGGTTTCATAATCATTTTTATCGCCGCCCTGTACAGTGGCAATGAGTTTGCCATCAACGGGGGAGTGTGAAGCTATGCGTTCGCCATGGGCGGTAAGGATGGTGTTTCCTGTTGAAACGCCCGAATTCAGTTCGTCTATTTTCAGCGGAGCCAGAAAATCCATATGGTGCATTTTTGGCCAAAAGTAACTAACATTTGTGAATGTCGTGGGGAAGAAGCTGCAAGCTACCCGCTTCAAGCTGTACGCTCAAGCTTCAAGCTGAACGCATAAAACGGCAGTCGGTTGTACCATCGTTGGCAAACACAGGCTGGCTTCTGGGCCAATTGTTATTTGCAGCACTAATTATATCTTTATATTTGTCATTTTTTATGTTAAAAGCCGATCTAAATTCTAAACCAATTCCGGTCATTGGGAGCCTGAGAGGAATAGCTGCTTCAATGGTTTGTTTCGATCACTTTATTTCAACGGTTGGATATATAGAGAATGAAAAAATAAAAAGTGCTTTTGCCCTTGGCAGAACTGGCGTTTTTATTTTCTTCGTGATATCGGGGATTGTGATACCGCTTTCAATGATCCGGGGCGGTTACACAATCGGGAATTGGGGAAATTTCATGCTGAAACGAGTAGCCAGGCTTGAACCTCCTTATCTGGCTTCAATTATATTAGCGCTTTGTTATTTTAAGATCAGAATGATAATAGCGGGCTCATCCGCAGTTCATTTACCTGTGTTTCCTTCCTCTAAGGATGTTGCGCTGCACATAGGTTACCTGGTGCCATTTGCAGGGGCTAAATGGATACAACCTCCGTACTGGACGCTTTGTATCGAATTTCAATATTATATTGCCTTATCACTATTATTACCATTGGCGCTGAATGGAAATAGTAAGAGCAGGTATTGCTTTTATTTTATATTTCTTGCAATCCCTTTTATTTTGCCTCATGATGCTTTTTTTCCTTTGTATGCGCCGCTGTTCCTGATCGGAATATTATATGCCTTTTCAATAATGAATATCATTGAAAGTAAGGAGTATCTGAATGTAACTGCGCTTTGTATTGTGGTAAGCTTTATAACATTACCTTTTGTAGATACTATTGCGGCAGGGTTACTTACTCTTCTTATTGTTCAGTATCTGCCCGGCCTGACCAATAAAGTGCTCAAATTTCTCGGAAATATTTCTTATTCAATTTATTTGATCCATAAGATAACAGGAAGTGCTTTAATCAATATCCTGTCGCACAGGTTCAGGGCCGGATATCAAAAGCCAATTGTAATTATGACAGGTTACCTGTTTACCATAGCTTGTTCATACGTTTTTTACCGGATTATTGAAAAGAATTCTCAAAAACTGTCTTCAAGAATAAAATATAAAAAGCACGACCCTTCTTTAAGTGTAGATGGAAAGATGGACCAGGTTGTTTGATTGTAATAGCGATTTAGTTGTTTAACTGTTTTCTGCAATAGTCATTGAACTCATCTTCATCTGCATCATCATCTTCATCGTCTTCCACTTCGCGTTGCAGAATTTTGTTATTGGCAAAGTCGAGGGTGAGCAAACCATCTTTCAGCACAATATTGGTGAATTGTTGCCAGGAGTATCTTCTTTTGAACAGGGAGTTAAAAACGATCTCATTATCGGCAAATCCGATCTCAATGGAGTATTTAGCCTGGTATTCGAGTAAGGCGAGAATGATAAAGATAAATGCCAGCCATTGAAACCAGGGCATCTTCATCCAAACAAGTGCGGCTATCAGTAAAGCGCGGCTGTAATACACTTTCCGGTTTTTTCGCTGCAGCACCAGGTTCCAGATAACAAAACCCGGCACGGCAATAACGCCGATAAGGCAGGCCAGGCTCACAGAACTGGCTTTCACCAGTTCAAACCCAAAACAAAACGCAGAAAAAACACTCAGTATCAGTCCCAGTATATCAATATACCGGCTTGTTTGATTTTTAAGGGTGACAACATATTGATATACCATAGGCCATTTATTGGTTGCTGGCCACCAGCAGATTGGCTAATCTCCATAAAATATGCGCGCCCACATTGGCATCCCACTCATTATTATCGCCCACGCCTATTTCAACAAGATCGAACCCGATGAACTTTCGACCGCTTTGCACTATTTTTTTAAGCAGGTAAAAGATCTGTTCGGTTTCAAATCCGCCCTGTACGGGTGTGCCTGTATTAGGACACAATTTAGGATCAAGCCCATCAATATCAAAACTTACCAGTACTTTTTCAGGTAATTTATTCACGATCTCATCGGTGATCTGTTTCCAGGTTTCGCCTTCGAACTGGCGTTCTTTTATATCCTTATCAAAATAAGTGATCACGCGGCCCTGGTTATTCTGTATATATTCATATTCCTGCTGGCAATAATCGCGTACGCCCAACTGTACCAAATGCGTAAGCGAGGGAATTTCAGTTAGCGCATTGTACATAACACTGGCATGGCTGTACGTAAAAAATTCATACGATTGGCGCAGGTCGCAATGGGCATCGATCTGCAAAACGCCAAAATCGCCATGCAGTTCGGCAATTGCCTTAAAGAAACCCAGCACAATGCTGTGGTCGCCGCCCAGTACGGCTACCAGTTTATTGCGGTTAAGGAGTTGTTTTGTTTGTTCGTATACCCATTTGTTCAAATAGGTGCCGCCTTCATTGATATCGCGCTGCGATTTACACATGAAGAGGTTTTTCTCGAGCTTTTCGCCATGACAAATGTAGTCGATGTACAGCTCGGCTTCCTTGCGCAGGTAATCGCTTTTCAGCAGGATCTTTTTATCGGGATAGCGCATAAAAAAGCCCTGTTTCCACGCATCATTGTTGTCAGGGTCAAAAAGGTCAACATGCATGCTGGCCTTGAAGATATGATCCGCTGCACGGGCGGTACCGGCGTTATAGCTTACTGTTACTTCCCAGGGAACAGGTAATATAACCAGGCGGGCATCTTCTTCGGTGAAGGGCAAACCAAAAATATTATTATTGGGATTACTTGCCGCGTTGGGATCAAAATGTGATAGATCTGTCATATATCATACACTAAAAAACGGGATGCAAGTTAGTGCAGGAATAGAAAGCAGCAAAAAAATTATGGTTAACGAGCTTACGTTTGTTAGGAAATGAGGTTCAAAGTTCTTAGTTCTCAGTTTAATGTTCACAGTTCCTGGTTCTCAGTTTACAGTTCAAAGTGCACAGTTTAAAGTTTACAGTTTACAGTTTACAGTCCAAAGGTTACGGTTCAACGCCCGCCCTTCGGGGTTCCCGTACCATTTTCCGGTTCCGCCCAAATTTTCCCGTTTGCGGCGGTAACTTTTTTATATAGAAACTGTTAACATTTGATCAGGCACCCATATGATGAAAATCATTCTGTACCTCAAACCATTTTTGAACTAACTTTGCGGTGCATAATACACTTGTAGCTCGCCTGCAAGCTGTTACAATAAAAATTTCAGATGAAAAAGATCCATATTGTTATACTGGTAGGCATAGCGGTTTGTATCATGATCCTTTTGAGCTTTATGGCCGATCTGTCGACCTATGAAACCCTTGCCTCAGCCCGTCAGAAAGCAGGAAAAACAGTAACTGTTATTGCGAAGCTCGATAAATCGGTGGCTACCCCCATCGAATACGACCCCGCTAAAAACCCCAACCTCACCCAATTCTTTGTGATCGATTCACTGGGTAACAGAGCGCAGGTGCGTTACTATTTTGAAAAGCCTATGGATATGGAGAAGAGCGATCGTATTGTGCTGAAAGGAAAAATGCAGGGCGATATTTTTGTGATCACCCGTAAAGATGGTATCCTTATCAAATGTCCTTCCAAGTATAAAGACGATCCCAAAGCAGCGCAGAACAACCTGACTCAAAATTAAAATCCTGTAATGAAGTATATCGGTGAACACCTGTTACCCGGTCAGTTGGGACATTTCCTGGTAGTGCTTTCGTTGGTAGCGTCCCTGGTGGCTACCATTGCTTATTTTAAGGCCTCCAATGCCTCATTACCTACTGAGCACGATAGCTGGAAGAAATTGGCCCGAATTGCATTTATGATCGATGCCGGCTCGGTGCTGGCCATATTCAGCATCATTTTTACCCTCATTGCCAATCATTTTCACGAATATTTTTACGCCTGGAACCACAGCGACCGGTCCCTGTCGCCCAAATACCTGCTCAGCAGTATCTGGGAAGGGCAGGAGGGCAGTTTTTTACTGTGGACCTTCTGGCATGCCGTTATTGGTGTGGTGTTGATACGCACGGCCAAAAAATGGGAAGCCCCCGTTATGACGGTGATAAGCTTTGCCCAGCTTTGCCTGGCCACCATGATATTGGGCCTGTATATTTTCAATGTAAAAGTGGGCAGCAGTCCGTTTTTGTTAACTCGCCATCAGTTTGCCGATGCGCCGATCTTTTCGGGCCCCGATTACCTGAGCCTGCCGAAAATTCATAATGGAAATGGCCTTAACCAGTTATTACAGAACTACTGGATGGTGATCCATCCCCCAATTCTGTTCCTGGGTTTTGCGAGCACCATCGTTCCTTTTGCTTATTCTATTGCCGGTTTGTGGAAGAAAGATTTTAGCTGGACCAAACCCGTGTTACCCTGGTCGCTGTTCTCGGGTGGCATTCTGGGACTGGGTATTATGATGGGCGCCGCCTGGGCTTACGAAAGCCTCACATTTGGCGGTTACTGGGCCTGGGACCCGGTTGAGAACGCATCGCTGGTGCCCTGGCTGGTACTGGTGGCGGGTATTCACACCCTGCTCATTTACAATTCAACCGGTCATTCCTTACGCGCCACTAACGTATTTTTTATACTCGCCTACCTGCTGGTAATGTATTCAACCTATCTTACCCGCAGTGGCGACCTGCAGGATACCTCGGTGCACGCCTTTGTTGATTCGGGGATGAACTGGCAGCTGCGCAGCTGGGTATTCATCTTTGTAGTTCCGGCGCTGGCCCTGCTGATAGCCCGGTATAAAAAGATCCCGCATATTGCCAAAGAGGAAGAGTTCAACAGCCGGGAATTCTGGATGTTCATCGGTTCGCTGGTATTGTTCCTGTCGGCCATGGCCATTATCATTCCCACTTCATTCCCCATCTTCAATACCCTGTTCGGTACCAAGCTGGTGATCGGGGAAGACAAGGAGTTTCCCTATAACCGCATCCAGATCTTCGTAGCGGTGGTTATTGGGGTATTAACGGCCATCAGCCAGTACCTCAAATACAAGAACACGTCAAAAGCCTATTTCACGAAGAAACTGCTGTGGGCAACGGTGGCTGCTATATTGATCTCGGCTTCAATCAGTTATTTCGGCCATATCAATTATAATAAATATGGTATTGGTTTTCTTTCGGCCATTCACCTGGCGCTGTTTGCAGCGGTGTATGCCGTTGTTGCCAATGCCGCTTACATATATACGGGTTTGAACGGCAAGCTTAAGGCAGCGGGCGCTTCGGTAGCGCACCTGGGTTTTGGCCTGTTGCTGGTGGGCATCCTGATCTCTTCTTCCAAAAAAGAAGTGCTGTCGGTGAATACTTTCAACCCACTGAATTTTGGTCCCGATAAGCCAAAAGAAGGTTTTGAGAACCTGACCCTTTTTCGCGGCGTAAAAACCGATATGGGCACTTACTGGGCAACGTATGTGAAAGATTCGGTAAGCACGAATGGCCGTATGACCTGGTTCCAGGTTGATATGGAAAGAAAGGATGGAAAAGATAAATTCACCCTGTATCCCGATCTTATCAGGAACACCAAGGGGCAGGAGGGGATGTCGAACAACCCCGATTCGCGCCATTACCTGCATAAAGATATTTTCAGTTATGTGAACCATGCCAGCTCGGTACAGGAAGGCACCGATACGGCGCAGTTCAAAAATCATGTGGTAAAAACCGGCGACACGCTGTTTTATTCAGAAGGCTTTATGATCCTGGATAGTGTAACGGTGAACCCGCACGACGGCAAACACCAGTTTACCCCCAGGGATACGGCTATTATGGCCAACCTGAGCGTTTACACCAAGGAGCAGCAGAAACTGAGCGCCAAACCGGTATTTTATGTGCGCAACAACAGCGCCCAATATATATTAGATACATTGTATTCGCAGGGACTGGCCATCAGCCTTACCCGCATTGCCGACGATAAACACCTGGAGATCAGTGTGAAAGAATCTTCGCGCCTGGCGCCTTTCCTGGCGTTGAAGGTGTTGCAGTTCCCCTTCATTAACCTGGTTTGGCTGGGAACCGTTCTTATGATCGCAGGGTTTGTAATGGCTCTCATCAGAAGAATTAAATTGCTATAGTTGCTGGTTACCGGTTTCCTGGTGCCAGGAATTGCGTTACAAGTTACAGGTTGCAAGTTGCAGGGTTCGAATTTTGGGCTGCCGACATAATTGAAGGGTCTTAATATTTAAAGCCCTGAAACCTGGAACTTGTAACCTGAATCCTACTCAACTCCTGACATCCTAACATGACAGGAATCTATTTCTGCATGCTAAGTGATTTATCTTAATTTAAAAACTTCCCTTCCCCAACTGTTTTCCCATATTTGGACGTACAGTAACTTTACTGTAGATCTTAAACTTTTTTTAAGAAATTGTTTTGCAACGGGACGGGTTACGTTCTGGTCTTTTGGGAATTATTATTACAAGTAAATTTGTATTATATTAGTAGCACTCGAATGACTGCAAAGAGAAAAATATTCAGGAATTTGTTAGCAGTTTGGGCATTGGTTGCTGTAGCGGTTACTCAGGCAAATGGCCAAACGGCCCCTGATTCAATACCCTTACCTCAATTAGGTCCGAATGATACTATCCCCGTTCCGGCACAGGTTGTCGGTAATGAGTATGTGCCTGCACAAACCCTCGAATGGACCTGGGTACAGGCGCCCTATCCCAAACATTTACTGAAAAGAAGACAGGAATGGACGCGTTTGCGCAATGCCGTTTATGTTACCTATCCGTACGCCCGCCGGGCCGGAGCCATCATGAACGACATCAATGCGCACATTGCCAATTTGCCTGAAAGTGAGAAAAAGAAATATATTAAAACCCGCGAAAAAGAGCTAAAGAAGCAATTTGCTGAGCCGCTGAGCGAATTATCAATTTACCAGGGAAAGGTATTGATGAAGCTCATTAACCGGCAAACGGGTAATAACTGCTACGAGATCATCAAGGAATATAAAGGTGGATTTACCGCCCGGGTATGGCAAACCGTTGCCTTTGTATTTAGCAGCAACTTAAAGCAGCCGTACAATGCACAGGGCGATGAGCGCGACATAGAAATGATAGTGCAGGAAATTGACAGAATGCAGCGATTATAATGCCCCCAGCCCCCTAAAGGGGGAGTAGTAAAAGAAATTAAGAAAGCCCTGGAATGACCGGGGCTTTTTACTTTAAGGCCTGATTTTTTTTGATTTTGCCGACTGCTGATTCACGATTTCATTTTCCCAATGATCCCCGTAGTCGAAAACCCTTCCACAATAGGATTGATAATAACTTTTCCCCCCGCCGCCATCACTTCTTTGGCGCCAACAATTTGTTCCAGCGTATAATCGCCCCCTTTTACCAGCACATCGGGTTGCAGTGTTGTGATCAGATTTAACGGCGTGTCTTCTTCAAAGATCACGACCATATCAACCATAAGCAGGGAAGCCAGTACCAGTGCCCGTGATTGTTCATCGTTCACCGGGCGGCTATCGCCTTTTAACCGTTTGGTGCTGGCGTCGGAGTTTAAACCCACTACCAGGTAATCGGCTTCGGCTGCAGTTTGGGACAATGAAAATATATGACCGCGGTGCAGAATATCAAAAACCCCATTGGTGAACGACACCGTTTTACCGGTTATTCGCCATTGATTGATCCGGTGCACTGCTTCATTTAAGGTACATATTCTTGCAGGGATGATATCAGCTTTTCTCATTAACAGAAATTCTTTTATTGAAATAAGGTAATAAGCTCAGGGCAATGGAACCGCTGAGCAGGGCAAAGAAGAATTGCACTGACCACATAAGGTTACCAAAGGCTAAACCAATTGTTTCTTCAAGCCCATAGGCATGCATGGTATTTTTAACAGCCAGCGCATAAATACCAATACCGGCGCCCGGTACCGGCACAATCATCGCCAGGCTGCCCATCGTTAAAACTGATAAAGCATGGGGTATGCCATAACCCGCAGTTTCTTTCATGGCCCAAAAGCCGATCTGCACGCTCAGCAGGTACATTGACCAAATAAAAATGGTATGAAATACGAACCAGCCTTTGTTCTTTAAGTAACGCACGCTGATAATGCCATGCCATATGCCTTCAAAAATGGTCTTTATCTTTTGAATGAACCGGATATGCGTGAACTTTTTAAAAACGACAATTACGGCTCCCACACCCAGTAACAAAATGGCCAGCAGGATGATTATTTTGGAAACAGACAGCGAGCTGGTCTTTGAATTTACGATGGTGTTTAATGCTTCGTTGACGTAGCCGCCTATTACATCGGCCTGGGTAAGTATAGTGATAATAATAACCAGTACAAGACAAAGCACATCAAACGCGCGTTCGGCAACAATGGTGCCTACGAGCTTATCGGCAGGAACCTTTTCATAACGGGCCAGTATGGTGCATTTCAATACTTCGCCAAGGCGGGGAACGGCCAGGTTAGCCATGTAACCGATGAGCACGGCCATATACGTATTAAAAAGGCGGGGTTTATAACCAAGCGGCTCCATTAAGATCTTCCACCGCATGGCCCGGCTCAAATGGCTGAGCAACAACGTGATCATTACCGGAATAATGAGCAGGTAATTCGCGTTGCGAAAAGCTTCTTTGATCTTTTTCCAGCCCTCATCATTAATACCCCGTACCGACCACCATACCAAAAAAACACTGAGCCCCAGAAACAGGATGTACTGTAATATGCTCAGGAGTTTTTTATTCATATGGAGGGCTTATTATGTTGTATTGCAAATTTAAGTTAACCCGTTAACAAGTTAACAGCTTTACGGGTTAACAAGTTGACAACTTTCAAATTATGCTGTCAATATAAGGTCTTATTAACATAAGTTCCGCCTGCCCCGGTTTATTGGGGGTAATTTCTCTTAGTTACAATTTATTTCCCGTTTGAGGAAACACTACGGAGGGTTTGAAAGATTTTGCTTTTTCAAAATCCATGGTAGCGTAAGAAATAACGATCACAATATCGCCTACGGCGCCCTGGCGGGCTGCGGGGCCATTCAAACAACAAACGCCTGAGCCGCGTTTGCCTTTTATGAGATAGGTTTCAATACGGGTACCGTTATTTACATTCACGATCTGCACTTTTTCGTATTCGATCATGTTGGCGGCTTCCATCAGGTCTTCATCGAGCGTTAAACTACCCACATAATTCAGGTTGGCTTCCGTGATGGTTACGCGGTGGATTTTGGATTTCAGTATTTCTATCTCCATGTCTTGTTTTTGTTATTCGGGATTATAAAACGGGCGCAAGTTAGGTATTTAATTGATTTTTTGATGGCTGCCCAATTTAGCCCATTACACCCGCCCAAACGCGGGGCAGCCGGGCAGGTTTAAACCAGTATATTATCAATTAACCGAACCTCGTGTAAAAAGGCGGCTATTAAAGCCACCCGGGGGCCCTGGTAAATGGTGGCCATGGTAGCATGGGCGGGTTGCAGGGTAGTGGCATCGGCCAGTTCCACATAATCAATAATAAAACCGGCCCCGGTCAGTAGCTGCTCAGCTTTTTCTTTAATAACCGGCCAGGTTATGCCCTTGTTGCATTCCTGTTTTATGGTTGTAAGGCATTTATAGATGGTGGTGGCTATTTGCCTGTCGTGGAGCGATAAACGCATGTTGCGGCTGCTCATGGCCAGTCCGTCGGGTTCGCGCAGGGTGGGGCAGGTGATGAGTTCGGTGGCAGATTGCATCAATTGCAGCAACCGGCTTACCACCATACATTGCTGGTAATCTTTTTGTCCCATGAACAACTTATGCGGCTGCACCATGGTAAGCAGCCGGAACATCACCTGGCAAACGCCCTGAAAATGGCCGGGGCGGAATTTTCCTTCGAGCAGGGTTTCCAGATAACCGAGGTCGTAGTGTTCGAGGCCGGCAGTGCCCTGGGGGTACATTTCGGCTATGGAAGGCAGGAACAGCGCATCGCAGCCGGCGGCTTCCAGCTTCATAATATCCGGTTCAATGGTATTAGGGTATAACTGGTAATCGGTGGCGTTATTGAACTGGGTGGGGTTTACAAATATGCTGCAAACCGTTACGGCTGTGTCCTGTTTCGACCGGTCAATAAGGGCAATATGTCCGTTGTGCAGGGCGCCCATGGTAGGTACAAAACCTATTTGTTTTTGGGCGGCCTTTTGTTGTTGAATATACCGGGCAAGCTGGTCGGCATATTTGAAAATGATCATTTAACGAAATTTTAAGTTTTAAAGATGCGCTATTATTGTTTCTATGGGTGAATGGCCTCTTATTTCTTCGGCAGTAAGGATTCCATACCAGCCTGCCCCGGTTAGTTCCCGGGGCTCCCAAAACATTGAATTGAGAGCCCGGAATCCCGACTTTGTAGGGACCAGGACTTACAACTAATAAAAAAACCTTAACTTTGCACCCTGATTTTTAAAAGTTAGCTCATCAACTATTATCTATAATGCTGACAAAGAAAAGAATTTTATTTATTGCTAACGAAATGTCCCCCTACCTGGAATTAACGGAATTCTCCGAAACGGTTAACCGGTTGGCAATAAAGGCAAATGAAAATGGCTTTGAAGTGCGTTGTATTATGCCCCGGTTTGGGGTCATCAACGAGAGACGTCATCGCCTGCATGAAGTGGTTCGTTTGTCGGGCATTAATGTTTCGGTAGGTAATGATGATTATCCCTTACAAATTAAAGTAGCCTCTTTACCCAATGCGCGGTTGCAGGTTTACTTTCTGGATAATGAAGACCTGTTCAAACGCAAGTTCATTTTCCACGATGAAGGCGAAAAATGGTTCGATGACAATGACCTGCGTACCGTATTCTTCTGTAAAGGCGCCCTGGAAACGGTTAAGAAATTCGGCTGGCCGCCAGATATCATTCATTGCAGCGGCTGGATGACCGGCCTGATCCCGCTTTATCAAAAAACGGCCTACAAAAAAGAACCGGTGTTCTCGCACAGCAAGGTTATTTACACCATTGGCAATAACACGGTGAAAGAAAAGCTGGGCGATGATTTTCTGAAAATAGCTTCTATCAGCTCTTTTGTTAAAGAAAAAGACCTGGAGCCTTTTAAGGAAGGCACTACCACTGCCATGATGCGGGGTGGGGCTACTTATGCCGATGCCATTACTTTTGGCGCCGATAAGGTTGATAAAAAGCTGGTAGAGGAATTCGGAAAAGTAAAAGGCAAAAAAGTGCTCACTTACAACGCCGAGTCGGATCTTACTGATTACCTGCAGCTCTATCACGATCTAACCAAATAATAAGATTGTAATGTCTATGTTTAAGGGCCAGTCCTTTTGAACAGCAATTTCTGATTTTGGAATTTCGGGATTTTGAGATTTGTTCATTATGCAAACTCAAAAGAAATCTCCAAATCGCTAAATCCCGAAATCAGAAATCTTATATATTTACCCATTATTTACTAATTCAATTCCTCAAACAAAAAGTAGTATGCCTTACTTATTTACTTCTGAGAGTGTTTCGGAAGGTCATCCTGATAAAATAGCTGACCAGATATCTGATGCCCTGATTGATAACTTCCTGGCATTTGACGCCCAATCGAAAGTAGCCTGCGAAACGCTGGTTACCACCGGTCAGGTAGTGCTGGCTGGAGAAGTAAAGTCAAAGGCATATCTTGATGTACAGGAAATAGCCCGTGAAGTGATCCGCAAAATTGGTTATACCAAATCTGAGTATATGTTCGAAGCCAGCTCTTGCGGGGTGTTGTCGGCCATTCACGAACAATCTTCAGACATCAACCAGGGTGTCGACAGAACAAAAAAAGAAGAACAGGGCGCTGGTGACCAGGGTATGATGTTTGGTTACGCTACCAACGAAACTGAAGATTATATGCCCTTGGCATTGGACATTGCACATAAATTATTGATTGAACTGGCTGCACTGCGTCGCGAAGGCAAAAAGATCGAGTACCTGCGTCCTGATGCAAAGAGCCAGGTTACGTTGGAGTACGACGATAACAACAAACCCGTTCGTATTGATGCTATCGTAGTGAGCACCCAGCACGATGATTTTGACACTGAAGCCAAAATGGCGAAAAAGATCAAGGAAGATGTTGTTAACATCCTGATCCCCCGTGTTAAGTCAAAATATAAAAAATATGCCCACCTGTTCAACGACAAGATCAAATATCACGTAAACCCAACCGGTAAATTCGTGATCGGCGGTCCGCATGGTGATACAGGTTTAACCGGCCGTAAGATCATCGTAGATACTTATGGTGGTAAAGGCGCTCACGGTGGTGGTGCTTTCAGCGGAAAAGATCCTTCAAAAGTTGACCGTTCTGCTGCCTACGCTACCCGTCACATTGCCAAAAACCTGGTTGCTGCCGGTTTGTGCGATGAAGTACTGGTACAGGTTTCCTATGCAATTGGTGTTGCCCAGCCAATGGGATTGTACATCAACACGTATGGTACTGCCAAAGTGGAGCTTACCGATGGCGAAATAGCCAAACGCGTTGCTCAGATCTTCGATATGCGTCCTTACTTTATTGAACAACGCCTGAAACTGCGTAATCCTATTTACAGCGAAACAGCTGCTTACGGACACATGGGCCGTCAACCTGAAGTAGTAGAAAAAACATTCACTGCTCCTGATGGTAAAACCGTTAAGAAGAAAGTAGAGCTGTTTACCTGGGAGAAACTGGATTATGTGAGAAAGATCAAGCAGGCGTTTGGAATCAGATAAGAGATTTCTTCCCGATAGCTGGCTATCGGGACCAAAATAACATTATCCCGCTTTGGCGGGATTTTTTATTTTCGACAAATGAACGAACAAGACAATCCCTGGAAGATATTAGTAGAAAAGGAGATCTACGAAAATCCCTGGATAAAGATCACGGAGTTTGATGTTATTAATCCCTCGGGCGGCAAAGGCATTTATGGCAAGGTGCATTATCAATCTATTGCCGTAGGCGCGCTTGTATTGGATTCAACGTTGAATACCTACCTGGTTGGTCAGTATCGTTTTCCCCTTAATCAATACAGCTGGGAGATACCCGAAGGCGGCGGCGCTTTTGGCGTTGACCCCGTAGAATCGGCCAAACGCGAGCTGTTGGAAGAAACCGGACTGGTAGCCTCAGCATGGACGAAAATAGTGGAGATGTACCTGAGCAATTCCGTCTCCGACGAATATGCGGTTATTTACCTGGCCCGCGAACTGAGTCAGCATACGCCCAGTCCCGAAGAAACGGAACAATTGCAGGTAAAAAAGCTGCCCTTTGAAGAAGCATACCAAATGGTAGAGCGGGGCGAGATCACTGATTCGATGTCGGTGGCAGCAATTTTAAAAGTAAAACTTATGTTGGCAGATGGACGGATTTCATAAGAAAAGACCCGGTATTAATAAAGCGTCGCTGATCATTGGCCGGCAACCTATTATTGAGGCCATTGAATCGGGCCGGCCCATTGATAAAATATTCTTTCAGCGCAATGTGAGCGGTGATGCCATTGGCACCATCCGGCAACTGGCCCGGGAAAATAATATCCCTATTCAACAGGTTCCGCCCGAAAAACTGCAATCTTTTACCAAAGCCAATCACCAGGGTTGTATTGCCATTGCCGCACTCGTTCAATATATGGACCTGCAACAGGTTATTGATCATGTGCTGGGTAATGGTGAAACGCCGTTGTTTGTGATACTCGATGGTATAACTGATGTACGCAACATCGGGGCTATCGCCCGCAGTGCGGTGTGTTGCGGGGCGCAGGCCATTATTATACCCGACAAAGGAGTGGGGGCCCTGAACGAAGAGGCCATGAAATCATCGGCCGGCGCCCTGGAAAAGATCAATATCTGCCGGGTGAACAGCCTGATGAAAGCGGTGGATACCCTGCACCTGAACGGGATAAAAGTATTTGCCACCGAAATGACCGCCGATAAGTTCCTGTACGAAGTGGATTATTCAGAACCCTGTTGTATAGTGATGGGCAATGAAGAGAATGGTGTGTTTCCGGCGCTGATGAAAATATGCGATGAAAAAATAAAGATACCCATGGCAGGTAATTTTGAATCGTTCAACGTATCGGTAGCAACGGGAATCGTTTTGTATGAAGCAATGAAGAATAGAATGAACAATGGGGTATAAAGGAACTGTTACCAGTTACCAGGTTCCGGTTACCAAATTTTTAATGCAGCTTTCACTGCATTTCCCGGAAACGCCGAATGCTGATCCGTCGGGTACCTGGCAACGGGTAACTGGTAAACGGTGACTGCAACCTATAACTTCAAATTATAAATTCTTGAGCACAAATAAACCTATACAACTTGTCGAATGCCCCCGCGATGCCATGCAGGGCTGGCCGGTCTTTATTCCAACTGAAAAAAAGATCGAATACCTGCATGCTCTTTTACAGGTAGGGTTCCATACCCTCGATTTTGGCAGTTTTGTTTCGGCCAAAGCCATTCCGCAACTGGCCGATACTGCAGAAGTATTGAAAGGGTTGAAAAGCATGCCGGTTGATACGGCCACGAAATTGCTGGCCATTATCGCCAATGTACGGGGGGCAGAGGAAGCTGCCGTTTTTGACGAGATCAGTTACCTGGGCTTTCCCTTTTCGGTAAGTGAAACCTTTCAGCTGCGTAATACCAACAGCACCATTGCGCAAAGCCTGCAACGGGTAGCCGAAATACAACGCATTTGTGAACAGAGCCGCAAGCAACTGGTGATCTATATCTCCATGGGCTTTGGCAATCCGTATGGCGACCCCTGGTCACCTGAGATCGTTTTTGACTGGGTGAACAGGATCGCCGACCTGGGCGTGCCCATTATTTCGCTGGCCGATACCGTGGGGCTGGCAGATGCCGGACAGGTGGCCGACATCACCAGTTACGTCACCGGTAAACTACCCAATCACCAGATCGGGGTGCATTTGCATAGCAGCCCGCACAACCGGCTGGCTAAAATAGAAGCGGCCTGGCAGGCAGGCTGCCGGCGGTTCGATAGCGCTTTAAAAGGCATTGGCGGCTGTCCTATGGCCAATAACGACCTGGTTGGTAACATAGATACCGAATGGCTCATATCATATTTAGAACAATATGAGAATTTGAATGGATTAAATAAAACAGCGCTGGCTAAAAGTCTTAACTTAGCTAACGAAATATTTACCTTATGAAGATCACCCTGGGGAAACGATCATCCCGCGAAGCGGGATTGCGCTCTGCACACAGGCTGATTTACCATAATTGCCCTTCATCATAACTACGCCTATTATCAAGTACTGGCCACTGGTTGATAGTCTCCTTTGAATATACCTTATCTTATAATGTATAAATCAGATAACCGTGATTATGGACCTACAGATACCGATCCAGATCTCAACTTTGTCGACACCGGTCAATTACCAGGACAATATCATGTTGATGGGATCGTGCTTTACCGAACATATTGGTGAAAAGCTCGAAGAGCTTAAGTTCAGTGTGCTGCAAAATCCCAATGGTATTTTGTTCGATCCCGCCAGTGTCGTGAGCAGTCTGGTTTCGTATATTCAGAACAAACAGTATCAAACCGAAGAGCTTTTCTATTATAACGAGGTATGGCAAAGCTGGCAGCACCACAGCCGCTTTTCCAAAACCGATCTGCAGGAATGTTTGCGCGGCATCAATGCTTCGCAACAGGAAGCACATGCTTATTTAAAGACCGCCAACTGGCTTATCATTACCCTTGGTACTTCATTCTCGTACCGGCTTACCGATCAGGTGCCCATCTCGTTCAGGCGGGGCGCTGTACGTGGCGGGGTTGCCAACAACCATCGCACACCGGCCGGCTGGTTCAATAAACACCTGCTTACGATCGAAGAAACCACCACCATGCTCGACAACTGTTTACACCAGTTGTTCCAGTTCAATCCCGGGTTGAAAGTGATCTTCACCGTAAGCCCCGTGCGGCATATACGCGATGGCGTTATTGATAATAACCGCAGCAAGGCGCGGTTGATAGAAGTGGTGCATCACCTGGTGAATAAATTCGACAAGCTGTATTACTTCCCGGCCTATGAGCTGGTGATCGATGTATTACGCGATTACCGGTTCTACGATATCGATATGGTACATCCCAACTACCAGGCCACGCAATTTGTGCTCGACAAATTCATGCGGCATTTTGTTGATGAAAAAGCGCAGCAACTGGCAGAGGAAATAAAAAAGATCGTGATCGCGCGCAAACACAAACCTTTTCAGCCTTCAACTGAAGCGCATAAAAGGTTTTTAAAAACGCATCTGGAAAAGGCGCAGGAGTTACAGAAGAAGTACCCATTTCTTAATCTGGATGAAGACATAAGATACTTTCTTCAGTGATAAAACTTATAGAAGTAAGAGATAGGAAGTAGGAAGTAAGGAAAACATAAAAGTTGAAACTTTTTAGAAATATCAACAATCGGGTTCTTCATACTTCTTACCTCATACTTCCTACTTTGTATAGTTATCACCAATATAGTCAAATGTTACCACTTAATATTCATCTGTAAGCGCAAACGAACTCTTCCGGTACATCCATTGCCCGCCTGTAAAATCGGGGAACTCAACCGTTTCATTACCCAGTTCAATACTTTTTTCACTGAGCGGCGTAATGGCGCTCCAGGCTGCCCCATCATATACGTCCATAGGAGTGGGGGTTTTGCGCTTTATAGATTCTACAAAGGCATGCAGTACAAAGAAGTCCATACCGCCATGACCGGCGCCTTCGGTTGAAGCGCTCCAGCGTTTCCATAAAGGATGATCGTATTTATCGAGGTAAGCTTTGGCATCTTCCCAGGCGTCGTTGGTTTTACTTACGCCTTCAATATACAGGGAGTGGTTCACATCCATCCAGATGCCCTTAGTACCCTGCACCCTGAAGCCCAGTGAATAGGGGCGGGGCAGGTTGGTATCGTGTTGCAAGAAAACGGTTTCCCCATTGGCGCAGCGGATCTGGGTGGTAACAATATCGCCCAGTTTAAATTCAACTTTTGCATTGGGGTGTTGTTCGCCGCCATTCTTTACTATGTAATCATGTAAGCCACGCGATTTGGTAGCAAAGGAGTTCAACGATACAAAGCGGTTGCCATAATTGATATTGAGCATTTCCGCAACGGGGCCAATGCCGTGTGTGGGATATAAATCACCGTTACGATGAACGGAATGTTCTGTTCTCCAACGTGCTTCAGAGAAAGCCTTCTCCCCAAATTCAACACCGCCGCCATAAGCATTTTGCCCGTTATTGAATTTTACCTGGCGCAGGTCGTGCTGATAACCGCCCTGCAGGTGTATGAGTTCGCCAAATAGTCCCTGCCGCACCATATTCAATACGGCCATTACATCGCGGCGATAGCACACGTTCTCCAACATCATTACGTGGCCTTTATGTTGTTCGGCTGCTTTCACAACATCCCAATGGTCTTGCAGCGTAATGCCCAGTATTACTTCGGTTCCAACATATTTAATACCCGCTTCGAGCGAACCAATGATCATGGGCGCATGCCATTCCCAGGGCGTTGCAATAATGACGGCATCCAGCTCTTTCAGTTCAAGCATTTTTTTCCAGGCATTTACATCGCCTTTAAAGACTTTGGGCTGTAGTTTGCCCGCTTTTTTAAAAAGCTCACCGGCCATATCAAGCATTCGGTCATCAATATCACATATGGCTATTACATTTACATCTTTACGCCGAAGTGCATTATCGAGGTGGTTTTGTCCGCGCAGGCCAACCCCAATAAACCCCAACTTAACACTGGGTTCGGGTGCGGAGAAAAAACGGGCGGTTGGAGATATGGCAAAACCGGCTGTTGCGAGGCCGGTATTTTTGACAAACGTTCTTCGGTTCATAGCCTTATTTTTATGTGAAATTTGGTGACGCCAAAATAGTAAATAAGCCAACATGAAGACCGCCGGTAATAAAATCACGCAATCGTATGCAATCCTGAATTTCTATAAAAACCTGTCGCCGAAGCTCAAATTGCCGGCTGGTGTGGCTATTATGAATCCCTTTACCGATGCGGATTCCTGGCGGTTGGCCGAAACGTTCTACAACAAATTTTACAACGATACTCATCAGCGCACTTTCATTTTTGGCATTAACCCCGGGCGTTTTGGTGGTGGGGTTACAGGCATTCCGTTTACTGACCCCATAAGGCTGAAAGAAGTGTGCGGTATCGATAATGAGCTGCCTAAAAAAGCGGAGTTATCTTCTCATTTTATATACGCAGTGGTAGAAGCGTATGGCGGGGCGGAAGCCTTTTACCACGATTTTTTTATTACCGCCTTATCACCGTTGGGCTTTACAAAGAATGGCATCAACCTGAATTATTATGACGATAAAGAATTGCTGAAAGACAGCGAGCCGTATATTATACAATGTATAAAAGACCAGTTAAGCACTATTGCTACGGACAGGGATGTATGTTATTGTTTGGGCGAGGGCACCAATTACAAGATCTTTCAACGCCTGAATGCAAAACATCATTTCTTTAAGGAGATCATTCCATTGCCGCATCCAAGATTTATTATGCAATACCGGCGGAAGAAGGTAGAAGAGTATGTGAAACTTTATATTGAGAAGCTAAAGACGCCGAAGTAGGAAGTATGAAGTAAGATGTAAGAAGAACCCGAATGTCGAAGTTTATAATGAAGTACAAAACTCAAGCTCTTCTTACTTCCTACTTCTTACCTCTTATTTCTCGAACCTAATGCATCCTATCCCCCCTCACTTCCAGCTTCTTCATTAATTCCGCTTCATAAGTGAGCCATTCCTGCCAGCGTTTGCGCACCATGGTTTTCTCAACATAGGTTTCGGCCAGTTCAATGAACAAATGATAATGGCCGGCTTCGCTTTCCATAAAGCGGCGGTAAAAATTGCGCAGGTATTCATCATCGAGCCCTTCGCTCAGGCGTTTAAAGCGTTCGCAGCTGCGGGCTTCTATGAGGGCGCAGATCAGTAATTTATCGAGCAGGCGTTGTTGTTCGCTACCGCCTTTTGTTTCAAATTGAAGCAGCTGGTTCACGTATTCATCTTTCCGCTGTTTGCCCAGCTTCAGGTTACGTTTTTGCAGTTCGGCCAGCACCAGTCTGAAATGGCCCCATTCTTCTGTAACAATGGGCGCCAGTTCGTTCACGAGCTTTTCCTTATCGCTGTACCGCTGTATCAGCGAAATGCAACTGGTAGCGGCTTTTTGCTCGCAATAGGCATGATCGGTAAGAATATGTTCCAGTGACATTTCGGCCAGGTTCACCCAGCGCGGATCGGTGGGCAGGTGCAGCCCCAGGATATTCTTTGTTTCGTTGGTAGTGCTCATAAAGTGCACAAAGTTAACACGTAAGTGCGATATTTGGGCCTGAGCGCAGTCGAAGGCGCTGCATTAAGGGCTCCTGCGTAACCGGGGGCCAGACACCAATTTAAACCATGAACGACGATTTCTTACTCAAAAAACTCAACGAGCGGCAGCAACAGAATGCGTTCCGCCGGCTCACATTGCCCGGTGGCAAAATTGATTTCTGCTCGAACGATTACCTCGGTATCGTGCACAATGGACTGATCGAAAAAAAATTGCTGTTGGGGGTCGAGGGGTCGGTTGGGAAAACGCCGCTTAACCGGGTATATAAACACGGATCAACCGGGTCGCGGTTGTTGGCGGGAAATTATGCGCTGGTAGAAGAAACGGAAAAAATGCTGGCGGCCTTTCACCAGGCTGAGGCGGCACTCATCTTCAATTCAGGATATGATGCCAATTTGGGATTATTGAGCAGCGTACCCCAACGCGGCGATACTATCATATACGATTATCTCAGTCATGCCTCCCTGCGCGATGGCATTCGCCTGAGTTTTGCGCAGTCCTTTTCTTTCCGGCACAATGACCTGGCCGATCTGGAGAAAAGGCTGCAGGCCGCTACGGGAACAATATTCGTGGTGACTGAATCTGTATTCTCCATGGATGGCGATAAAGCGCCGTTAACCGCCATCAGCGCATTGTGCGAAAAATATGGTGCGCACCTGATTGTGGATGAAGCGCATGCTACGGGGGTAGTGGGTCCCAATGGGGCCGGACTGGTTCAGGAGCTGAACCTTACGGCAGCATGTTTTGCCCGGGTTCACACCTTTGGCAAAGCAGTGGGTTGCCATGGCGCCATTGTGCTGGGAAGTGAGCGGCTGCGGAATTACCTGGTGAATTTTTGCCGGTCCTTTATTTACAGCACGTCGCTGCCCGAGGCCAGTGTAGCCGCCATCCGTTGTGCATATGAGTTATTTCCGGCTATGCATGCCGAACGGGCCCACCTGCAACAACTGATCAGCACCTTTCAACAGGTAACGGGAAGCTGGGAAAAACTGGTTTCCGATACGCCTATACAAATAGTTATTATCCCCGGTAACGACCAGGTAAAAAAAGTAGCCAGTGATTTGCAGGCATCCGGATTAGACGTACGTGCTATTTTATATCCTACGGTTCCGGCAGGTGGGGAGAGATTACGGATAGTGTTACACGCTTACAATACTATGGCCCAACTGCAGCAGCTGATTGATTGTTTAGGTGCGTGAACCTACGGTTTCTTTGTTTCATTCTCCGGTAAATAATATGTTTCATTAGGGCCAATACCACTCACCTGCATAGTACATTCCTGCGTGAACCATTCGTAGTGCGGTTGATCGGCTTTGATGATTACAAAACTTCCGGGACCATACGCCATGGAAGCTTCTGTGGTATCAAACACCTTATTCATTACAATATGGGCTGAACCGCTGATAATGGTTACATACAGATCAGAATTGTGCACATGCGGCATGCCTTTATAACCGGGCGGGAATATGTAGCGTTCAATAAAGAATCCGGGTTGCAGGCGGTTTCCGGTGAGGTAAATATTCTTTCTACCACTTTTAAGCAGGGTATCTTTCACGGGCGGGAGTATCATTTTTGCATTTTCACCTTTTTCTATAGGAGGATTTGCAAGGTTCTGTACCGGGTGATTGGTGCAGGACAGCCATGGAACCAGCAGCATTGCCATGGCATAATGGGCTGTCTTTTTCATAGCAAACAATATTTAGGTGACGAATAAATGAAAGAACTGATAAGTAAGTTACTAAAATTTGGACAATTACATATTAGTTTTGCCCACCCGTACCGAACGGAACGTTCGGGCGGGGAGCTTTGGCCAGGAAGGGTGATCAGTGTCAGTATTTTGGACCGGGATTTATGGGATGAATGGGAGTTATGGGATGGGGAAAGGAAAACTGCCGGCTTTGCGTTTCTTTTAATTATCAAGTTATCTCATCATCGCACTAATCCCATTGATCCCTGTAAAAAAAGAATCCCGCCAGTTGGCGGGACTCGGTACCACGGACTGTAACCTCTAAGGTTGATGAACTAAACGATTGCTGATGACTACTGAACTGCGAACTATTTTAATGTATACCTGCTATACAAATAATGCGACTACTATTAACCCGGTAAATAATAACGCCAGCACTAATTTCTTTCTTTGATAGGTCCGGGCTTCCATCTCATTTCATTTTTTTAAAGCATGTATCGCTTTGACTGCACTACAAAATTCCGTATAAGTAGCAATCCTCACAATACAACTTTGTGGTAGTTTTGCTGCCACGAATTGGAAAAAATATAAATGAATCGGGTGCTAATAGCTTCTAGCATTAACTTTAAATGATCGTGAAGTTTCTGCCTGCCGCCTGGTGCTTTCCCTGCACCGCTGCTTTCTGTATTAAAAAATACACTATTTTTAAAAAATCCTTCTAACCCCGATGTTGAACCAAGCCATATGCGCATTATTCCATTTATTGTTACCGTAGTTATTACTATTGGTTTACTCATCACACTCAGCAAACCTATAGCAAGCATTCCCCCTTTGGGTAGTTTTCTGAGTCCGCAAACGGGTTTCTGGCAAAATGCCGAGCCGGTTGATGCCCATCCCAACCCTGACCTTCATTTTCCGCAACTGAAAGACAAAGTGCAGGTGTACTTCGATGAAAGAATGGTGCCGCATGTATTTGCGCAGAATGATGAAGACCTGTATTTCGTACAGGGATACCTGCATGCAAAATACCGCCTGTGGCAAATGGAATTTCAAACACATGCAGCTGCCGGCCGCCTGTCAGAAGTGCTGGGTACGGGCCCCAACAACGCGTACCTCAATTATGACCGCAATATGCGCCGGTTAGGCATGCAATATGGTGCGCGGCATTCGCTCGATACTATGGAAAGTGACCCTGTCACCAAAACCATGCTCGATGCGTATACTGCCGGCGTGAATTGTTATATCGATCATTTACCGGCCAATGAACTGCCGCTCGAATACCGGTTGTTGAACTATGGGCCCGAGCACTGGAGCAATTTTAAAACGGCGCTCTTCCTGAAATATATGAGCTTCGACCTTACCGGTTCGGAAAACGATTTTGAATATACCAATGTGCGCAATGTATTGAGCCGCGAAGATTTTGAATTGCTGTATCCCGTTATGCAGGATTCGCTGGACCCCATCATCCCCAAAGGAACCGTTTTAACGCCGCCACAGGTAACCCGTCCGCAAATGCCGGCTTCTACCGATTCCCTGTATTTCAAATGGAACTCATTTTCGAACCTGATGCCAGCCGCCATCAATAAACCCGATAAAGACAATGGCAGTAATAACTGGGCGGTGAGTGGCAGCAAAACCCAAAGCGGCCGGCCCATATTATGCAACGACCCGCACCTGGGGCTGAACCTGCCCTCGCTTTGGTTCGAAATGCAATTGCATACGCCGCAATACAATGTATATGGCGTTTCTTTTCCCGGATCACCGGCCGTTATAATCGGGTTTAACGACAGCTGCTCCTGGGGCGTTACCAATGCAGGCCGCGATGTAAAGGATTACTTTAATGTGCGGTTCAAAGACGGGTCAAAAGAGCAATACGAGTTCAATGGCGAATGGTTAAAAAGCGATCTGCATGTTGATACATTTAAGATAAAAGGTCAGCAGCCTTTGCTTGATACCGTGGCCTATACCATTTTTGGCCCGGTACAGTATGATAATTCCTTTACCGGTAACAACCGATCTTCGGCCAACAACAATTACGCCGTACGCTGGAAGGCGCATGATGGTTCCAAGGAGCTGAAAACATTTTACCTGCTCAACCGCATGAAGAATAAAAGTGATTATGAGGAAGCCATTAAATATTTTTCCTGTCCGGGCCAGAATTTTGTCTTTGCCTCCAAGAGCGGTGATATCGCTATTTGGCAGCAGGGAAGTTTTCCGGCCAAATGGCGCAGGCAGGGCGATTTTATTATGCCCGGAACCGATTCTTCTTACATGTGGCAGGCACAAATTGATCAGAAATACAACCCGCATATTGAAAACCCTGTACGTGGTTTTGTAAGCAGCGCCAACCAGACTCCCGTAGATACATCGTATCCATATTACCTCGGTAGCAGCTATCCCATTTACCGGGGCATTATCATTAACCGGTACCTGCAACAATTGAGTGGTATTACCATCGACGATATGAAAAAAATGCAGACCGATAATTTCAATGTGTTTGCCGAAACTGCATTACCCATTTTGATGGCCAATGTTGATGAAAGCACCCTGAGCAGTGAAGAGAAGAAGTACCTCGATATTTTACGTGGCTGGAATTTGCGCAGCGATGCCACCGAAAAAGCGCCGGCTATATTTCAGGTTTGGATCGACAACCTGGAAAAAGAAGTATGGAGTGATGAACTGGATGTGGCAAATAAACCAATAATAATGCCCGAAAAGGCAACACTGGTAAAATGCCTTGCCATGGCGAACTTCAAGTTTGCCGATAATATTAGTACCACCCCCATAGAGACTACGCGCGATGTGGTGACCGCAGCGCTGAAAAAAGCAGTGCCGGTTGTTTCGATGGCCGATGCCGAAGGCGCGCTCAATTGGGGTAAATACAAGGATGCCGGCATCAGGCATTTGTTGCGCCTGGCGCCATTGAGCCGGTTTCATTTAATGACCGGGGGTGGCGAAAACATCATTAATGCCACAAAACAATTTCATGGGCCCAGCTGGCGCATGATCGTTGAGTTAACCGATACAACGGAAGCCTGGGGTGTTTATCCCGGCGGACAAAGTGGTAACCCCGGCAGTAAATACTATGATAATTTTATTGATCAGTGGGCCGCAGGGAAGTATAATAAACTGTGGGTGATGGGCGAGAAGGATGCGAAGGATAAGCGCATATTATTTGCCATGAACTTTAGTAATTAGAATCAAACAAAACATTCATGAAATTCGGAGTTGCCATATTACTAACCATGATCGTGAGTTTCGCAATCGGTCTTTATCTTCCTTTCTGGAGCGTAGCGCTGGTGTCGTTCCTGGTTGCTGTATTCATTTATCAAAAGCCGGGCATGGCCTGGTTAGCCGGCTTCCTGGGCATCTTATTATTGTGGGGGGCACTGGCCTGGTGGATCGATGCGCAAAACGACAGTATTCTGTCGCACCGCATGGCAACCCTGTTTCCATTAGGCGGTTCTTCTGCATTATTGATACTGGTAAGTTCGGTGGTAGGCGCTATCATTGGCGGTTTGGGGGCTTTATCGGGTAGTTTTTTACGCAAGTATATTGATAGCCGCGAAAGGCATTGATCGCCTTATGGAAGATATCCTGAACGACTTTTATGATTCCCCCGTGCCAGCATCCAGATTAAAGCGCTGGCTGGCCAGTTTTATTGATTACCTGTTTTGTTTTTTATTAACCGGCATCATTCAATATTTTCTTGATGGCCGGCCCATACATGGCGAAATAGGTATGTTCGACCTGGAAGGCCTGGTACGAATTGGGATGTTGCTTATACCCTGGTTGCTATTATTACCGGGCATTGAAACAATCAACGATGGTAAAACCTTTGGCAAAGCCTTTTTCAAAATAAAAGCCATAAAATCCGATGGTTCAAAGATTGATTTTGGACGCAGTATCGTAAGACATCTGTTGGATTGTATAGATTTTCTTCCCCTTGCCGGAATTCTCGGATTGGCACTCACCACCAATAACAAAAAGGCGCAACGATTAGGCGACCGGGTTGCACAAACAATGGTAATAGATGCCAGCAAATGACGGGCTGGTTTTCAGGGGAATTACTGGTTCACCTCGTAAAAAGGACGGTTGGTCTATTTGTACGGGTGTTTTAACTATTTTACTGAGTAGCTAATCAACAATTGGCCTTATTTTCGCGTTCGTCGCGAATATGAGATTACTGACCTTACTTACCCTCTTTATTGGAATTTATAGATCCGGGCAGGCCGCGCGAATCAGCGGCAAGGTCACCGACGAAAAAGGGCAGATGCTGGCATACGCTTCCATTCTCATAAAAGGCACCACCCAGGGCGCCACGGCCAATAAGGAAGGCGGGTATTTCATGCAGCTTGAACCCGGTACCTACACCATCGTGGCACAATATGTAGGGTATAACCGCCAGGAAAAAACAATTACGGTAGGCACAGATAACATCATTCTCGATTTCCAGCTTTCCATACAACAATTAAGTCTGAAAGAAGTGGTGGTGCGGCCCGGCGCCGAAGACCCCGCGTATGAGGTCATTCGAAATGCCATTCAAAAAAGACCCTATTACCTCAACCAGCTCAAGACATTCCAGTGCGAAGTGTATATAAAAGGGCAATTGCAGTTGCGGGCCTATCCCAAGAAGTTCATGGGCGAAACAATAGATTTTGAAGATGGCGATACCAGCCAGAAAAAAATGCTTTTTCTCTCAGAGACCGTTGCCCGCTACTCAGTGGAAAAGCCACGCCGCAGCAAGATCGAAGTACTGAGTACCAAGGTAAGTGGCCGCAGCGATGAGTTTGGCTTAAGTACACCGCAGATCATTTCGTTTTATGAAAACAATATTCAGGTGGGGCGCAACCTGAACCCGCGCGGATTTATTTCGCCCATTGCCGGCAATGCCCTGAATTTTTACCGCTATCATTACGAGGGAAGTTTTATTGAAGATGGCCGCGAGATCAATCGTATTAAGGTTATTCCCAAACGGCGGTATGAACCGTTGTTCAGCGGTTATATCAATATCACCGAAGGCGACTGGCGAATACATAGCCTGCAATTGGGCCTCACCAAAACATCGCAGATGGAGCTCATTGATTCGTTGAATATTGAGCAATTGTATGTTCCATATAACAAAGATGTTTGGGTTATTAAAACACAGGTATTATACCCCGCAGTAAAGCTGCTGGGCTTTGATGCGTTCGGCAGTTTTGTGAATGTGTATTCCCGGTTCAATATAGCGCCCTCTTTTGAGCACAGGTTCTTTAACAATACTTACCTGAAGATCTATGAGGGCTCTAACAAAAAGCCGGCTGTTTTCTGGGATAGCATCAGGCCCGTGCCTTTGCATGCAGAAGAAATAGCCGATTATCAACGGAAAGATAGTTTGGAAGAAGCGCATAAAAACCCACATTATCTCGATTCAATCGACCGGCGGCGCAACAAAGTAAATTGGTTCTCCCTCCTTGCTACCGGCGAAAATTTCTATCATGAAAAAAATCGCGAAACTTATGGCGTTAACCCGCTGCTGCAAACATTTGCCTATAACACCGTGGAAGGCTGGGTGGTGAATTTGGGTGGCCGGTATTCAAAACGGCTCGATACCATTGCCACGTCGCGGCGGGCCATGTATGTGGAACCGGGATTACGTTATGGATTCAGCAATCATCATATCAATTATGCCGGAACATTTACCTATACGCATGGCCGAAAATATTTTTCATCCTTCTCCTTTGGCGGCGGTAAATGGATCTTTCAGCTAAACAATGCCAACCCCATCAGCCAGTTCAGCAATACCATCCGCAGCTGGTTGTTCGAGCGTAACTATGCGAAATTCTATGAGGCCTGGTATGCTAAGTTCAATTTCACAAAAGAGGTGGGACGCGGGTTAACTTTTTTTGGCGCACTGAAATTTGAAGACCGCTTACCGCTGGAGAATACCACCGATTATACGCTGGCAAACAGAAAGAACATTGAATTCACCCCGAATTATCCGGAAGAGATCATGGGCGAGAACTTTAAGCGGCACCAGGCATTGATCGGCAATGTGGGTATAAGCTGGCTGCCCGGCACTAAATATATTGAGTATCCTGAAAGGATCGTGAACGTGGGTTCCCGGTATCCGCTGTTTACATTGACGTACACGCAGGGGATCAACAAATGGCTGGGCAGTGATATCAATTATTCAAAATGGCGTTTTGATGTGAGCCAAAGCCTGAACCTGAACCTGGGTGGCAATTTCAGGTATAAGCTGGCACTGGGCGGGTTTTTGAAACGTGATAGTGTGGCAGTGATCGATTATACCCATTTTAACGGAAACCAGATCCTGGCTTCTGCCGATTACCTGAGCGGTTTTCAGTTATTGCCTTATTATAAATACAGCAATAAGAACAAGCTGTATGCCGAAGGTCATATAGAACACCATTTCAATGGACTGCTAACAAATAAAATACCTGTGTTGCGCAGCATTAACTGGTACCTGGTCATGGGCGCCAATGCGTTTTATATCAGCAGCAATAAAGAGTATGTAGAAGTATTCACCGGTTTTGAGAATATCCTCAAAATAGCCCGGTTCGACTGGGTATGGGGTTTTGAACAGGGCCGCGTATCTACCATGGGGGTACGCCTGGGAATCAGGGGATTTGGGAAGTTGTAAGGCAGTTGTTCAGTTATTCAGTTGTTTTAATTGCTGAGTTTTAATCTTTTATAAAGCTTTCTGAATTTCGAACTTATGAACTGAATAACTTAATAATAATGAACTAAATTTGCCCCGTTTAAAAATTTTTGACTGCCCTGCAAGCGGTCGCAAAAATTCAAATATGGCTATTTTACACAACCGCGTCTCCCAGAAGGAGCTGAAAGAACGTTTGTACCAGGAAACTGAACCCCGTACCACTATTTCTTTCTATCAGTATTTTCCCATTGCCGAACCCGAGCAATTCCGCAACGAGCTCTACAAACATTTAGAAGTATTAAAAGTGTTTGGCCGCATTTATGTGGCGCATGAAGGTATTAATGCACAGATCAGTGTTCCGCAAAGCAATTTTGAGGCGTTTAAGAATTATTTATATACCATTGAACCGCTGAACGGGCTGCGGCTGAATATTGCCGTAGATGATGATGGCAAATCGTTTTGGGTGTTGAAAATAAAGGTGCGCGATAAGATCGTGGCCGATGGCATTACAGATGAAACCTTCAACATGGAAAACAAGGGAAAGTATGTAAATGCCCGGCAAATGAATACCCTGTTGAACGATCCCGAGACCATTGTGGTTGACATGCGCAATCACTATGAGTACGAGGTGGGCCATTTTGTAAAGGCCCTTGAAGTGCCCAGCGATACGTTCCGCGAGCAGTTGCCCATGGCGGTTGACATGCTGAAAGACCGCAAAGACCGCAATATCATTATGTATTGCACCGGCGGTATCCGGTGTGAAAAAGCCAGCGCCTACATGCTGCACCACGGGTTTCAGAACGTGTTTCACCTCGAGGGCGGTATTATCAATTATGCCAAACAGATCAAAGAACAGGGGCTCGAAAGCCAGTTCATTGGGAAGAACTTTGTGTTCGACAACAGGCTGGGGGAACGCATTACACCCGATGTGATCGCCCGCTGCCACCAGTGCGGAAACCCGGCCGATACCCATGCCAATTGTGCCAATGATGGTTGCCACCTGTTGTTTATACAATGCGAGAACTGCCGCCAGCAATATGAAGGTTGCTGCAGCAAGGATTGCCAGGATTTTATTCATTTACCCGAAGAAGAGCGAAAAGAGCTTCGTAAGGGCATCGATAAAGGCCGTAATATCTTCAATAAATCACGCCATAGATTAAGGCCGAGGTTGGGAGAATAGGCCCCGGGGCATTACTTTTCACCCACCCATTTCAAACAAACCGGATTGCCCGCTTCAATGCGTTTGCCGGTATCGGTCAACAGACCGGTTTCTTTGTTGCGTTTGAAGATCACGATATTATCGGTTTCCTGGTTGGCAACAAGCAGAAAGTTCCCCGTGGGGTCGATCGTGAAATTGCGCGGAACATCGCCTTTGGTTGATTCATAGCCCAATGCCTTCAGTTTACCACTTTTGCTGTCGATGGAGAAAATGGCGATAGTATTGGCCGGCGTACGGTTACTGGCGTACAGGAATTTGCCATCGGGCGAAATATGAATATCAGCCGACCATTTCTTGCCGGTAAAATCGGCCGGATATGCAGATATGTGTTGAATAAAGGTCAATTTTCCGTCCTTATACTTATAGGCTGCCACAGCGCCACCCATTTCTTCAACCAGGTAAGCCAGTTTGCCATTGGGATGAAAAGTAAAATGCCTTGGACCATACCCTTCAGTGGCTTTCACAAAAGGCTGTTTGGCCGGTTCGGGTTTGCCACTGCCCGCATTGAAGGAATAGATCATCACTTTATCGATACCCAGGTCGGGAACGAAAATATATTTATCGTCGGGCGAAAAAACGGTGGAGTGCACATGCGGTTTTTCCTGCCGTTCTTTATTAATGCTGCTGCCGGTGTGTTGAATGGTTGTGGGTGTGCCAAGCGTTCCATTGGCCATAATGGGCAGGGTAGAAAAGCTGCCGCCGGTATAATTGGCCACAGCCACCCATTTGCCGGTTTTATTTACCGCCACATAACAGGGATGGTCACCACCGCTTGTTTGTTTATCGATGTATTTGAGGGCGCCATTGCTTTTATCGAATGCAAAAACCGATACGCTGCCTTTGTCGTTGGCATCTTCGTTCACCGCATATACGAATTTTTCATCGGGCGACACATCGAGATAGGAGGGGTTGGCCGCCGTGGCTTTGCTTATGGCTACCACATCGCCGGTTTCGGTATTCATTTTATACACGTATAGCCCTTCACTTTTTCCTTTGGTATAGGTTCCGATCAATAAGTAGTAATTCATTTGACATTCACCGATTACAGGAATTGCAAGCAATAAAATAAGGCGCCAGATGTATTTCATACATGGAAGATACGGAAAAGCACCCTTGAGCAATTCACAAATTGGTAAGTTGACAAGTTAGCTTATTGAGAAGCTAATGTTACGTAATTAAATTAATAGATGAGCTCAACAAGTAAAAAGCCCGAACATTCAGGTAATGCCCGGGCATAATTTTATAATTCTTAACCTCATCAACTTATTTCACCTTCTCCAGCTCTTTCACGATGCGGCTGTAAGTTTCTTCTTCCGATAAATCTTCGGGTTTAAATGACGACCCAATCACTTTTTCATACAGCTCAATATATCTTTTCGAAATGGTGTTTATCCATTCATCGCTCATTTCGGGAACGGTTTGTCCTTCCTTGCCCATAAAATTATTTGCGATCAGCCATTCGCGTACAAATTCCTTGCTCAGTTGCTTTTGCCGTTCGCCGGTTTTTTGTCTTTCTTCAAACCCGTCGGCATAAAAATAGCGGCTGCTATCGGGCGTATGGATCTCATCCATCAAATAAATGGTATCGCCGATCTTGCCAAACTCATATTTGGTATCTACTAATATAAGGCCCTGTTTGGCGGCAATTTCCTTGCCCCGGGCAAATAATTTCCGCGTATAGTCTTCAAGTATAGCCCAATCTTCGGCCGTTGCCAGCCCCGTCGCAATAATTTGTTCTTTTGAGATATCTTCATCATGACCGGCTTCTGCCTTGGTGCTGGGCGTTATAATAGGTGTGGGGAAATAATCATTTTCTTTCATGCCTTCAGGTAGTACAACTCCACATAACTCGCGTTTGCCACTGGCATAAGTACGCCACGCATGGCCTGTTAAATTGCCACGCACCACCATTTCTATTTTGAAAGGCACACATTTTTTTCCTATTGATACATTGGGAGCAGGTACCGATACTAACCAGTTGGCACAAATGTCGCGGGTGGCCTGCAGCATATATGCAGCTATCTGATTTAATACTTGTCCTTTATAAGGAATGGGGCGGGGTAATATTACATCAAATGCAGAGATGCGGTCACTGGCTATCATTACGAGCCACTGATCGTCAATGGTATACACATCTCTGACCTTACCTTTATAAAAGTTCGTCTGCTGCGGAAATTGTAATGATTTCATGGGCCGAAGATACCAGCGATGGGGAAATTGATGAAAAAAAAGAATTCCCGAAATATCAACAAAATCAACAAGATGTGATTAAATAAAATTTTCTGTTAAAAATTACAAGTCGTATTTTGCTCAATAACCATAAAAACTCCATGCTATGAGTAAATGCCCTCGTTGCCTGGCAGCTTTATCCTTGCTCTTATTGTTTACGATTGCTGCTAGCGCTCAAACCACTACTATTTCGGGCAATGTTCGAAGTAGTACGAACAAAGAAACCGTACCCTTCGTTTCGGTGGCTATTAAAGGAACAAGCACCGGGACCTTTACCGATGAAAATGGTAATTTCAAGTTGACCACATCCCATGCGCTTCCCCTAACGCTTGTATTTACATCCATTGGTTTTACTTCACAGGAAGTATCAGTATCCAGCGCCGGATCGCCTGTTCAGGTTGACCTTGTGCCTGGTTCCAGTTTAGGTACCGAGGTGGTTATCTCGGCCAGCCGCGTGCCTGAGCGTATCCTGGAATCGCCTGTGTCGATCGAACGCATGAATGTGGGCGCCATAAGGGCGGCAGCTGCTCCCAATTATTATGATGGAGTAGCCAACCTGAAAGGGGTCGACCTTACAACATCGAGTCTTACCTTCCGCACCATCAGTACCCGCGGTTTTAACGGCAGCGGTAACCTCCGGTTCAACCAGTTGGTTGATGGTATGGATAACCAGGCCCCCGGGTTAAACTTCAGCGTGGGTAATATCATCGGGCTTACCGAGCTGGATGTTGATAACGTAGAATTGCTGCAGGGCGCTTCTTCGGCCCTGTACGGTTCGGGCGGTATGAACGGAACACTGCTGATGACCAGCAAGAGCCCGTTCAAGTACCAGGGCCTGAGCTTTCAGGTAAAACAGGGTTTTATGCATTTTAGCGACCCCGCTCAAAAAAATGCCACGCCGTATTACGACTGGTCACTACGCTATGCCAAAAAGATCGGCGAAAAGTTTGCTTTCAGGATATCGGGGCAGTTCATTAAAGCCGATGACTGGCAGGCTACCGACTACAGAAATCTGCAACGCAATAATGTGTTCAGCTCATTAAAAGGCGGCGATCGCACTTCTGACCCCAATTATGATGGCGTAAACGTATTTGGTGATGAAGCCAGCGCCAGCATGCAGGCTTTTGCCCAGGTAGCACGTGCTCAGGTAGGTGCTACGGCACAAGGTCAGGCCGCGCTGGCAGGAATAGATCAGCAAATTGCACTTGGATGGACGCCACAACAAATGGCCGCTTATTGGGGAACCGCAAGCCCTGCAATTCAACAGGCCCTGCCTTTCCTGATACCAACCAGTACTGTTGCCACTAATCAATACCGGGGAACTTTTATTAATTCAATTAGTCAGAATGTAAGCCGCACCGGCTATAATGAAAATAACCTGGTTGATTATAATACCTACAATGTAAAAGTATCCGCCGCACTGCATTATAAGATCACCGAAGACATAGAAGCTATATTAGCGGGTAACTGGGGTACTGGTACTACAGTATATACCGGCGCCGACCGCTACAGCATCAAGAACCTGAAAATGGGCCAGTATAAACTGGAGGTAAAAGGGAAGAACTGGTTTGTAAGAGGCTTTACCATTCAGGAAAATTCGGGCGATGCGTATACTGCCACCACTGCGGCGGTGGCTATTAACAGAACCTGGAAATCGGATGCTACCTGGTTTCAGCAATATGCAGGGACTTACGGGGCTGCCAGATTGGGCATTCTGCCTACGGCTCCGGGCACAATATTGCCAGATGCCAACGCCCACGCAGCTGCAAGAACAGTTGCTGATCAGGGTCGTTATGATGTCAGTGATCCAAGGTTTAAAGCGGCTTTTGATAGTGTAGTGAATGTTCCCATCAGCAAAGGCGGCGCTAAATTCGAAGACAGGAGCGACATGTACCACTTCGAAGGACAGTACAATTTCTCAGACAAGATAAAATTTGCCGAAGTACTTGTGGGCGCCAGTTACCGCCTGTACTCATTGAACTCCAATGGTACCATATTTGCCGATTCAACCGGAAGAATTAATATCAGTGAAGTGGGGGGATATGCGCAGGTATCGAAATGGGTGATCAATGACCTGTTGAAATTGACAGTGTCGGGCCGCTATGATAAGAACGAAAATTTCAAAGGACGCTTTACACCCCGCGCCACGGCGTTAATAAAAGTGGCGAAGGATAACAGCTTCCGCTTATCGTATCAACAGGCTTATCGTTTCCCATCTACACAGGACCAATGGATCAACCTGCGCACACCGGCCAGCATACTTATTGGCGGCTTACCTGATTTTTATTCTTTTTATCATTTTGATGCCAGTCCTGCATATACAGCTGAAAGCATAGTTGCTTACCGCAATTCAATAAGTACTGGTGCTCCTAATCCAACTTTACTGAAAGTGGCTGATTTCGGTACGCTGAAACCCGAAATAGCCAACTCATATGAAATTGGGTATCGCGGTTTGCTTACCAGCAGCCTGCTGGTTGATGCCTATGGGTATTATAGCGAATACAAAGATTTCCTGGGCCGTAAAGCGGTTGGCAGAGGGGCAAGCGCCGAGCAAGCGAAAGCATTTACTGAATTGGCCAGTCCGTTTACTACTACCAATTACTCTTTTATATCCAATTCAGCCAATACGGTAAAAGCCATAGGCTGGGGGGTAAGTGTTAACTATCGCTTCCCCAAAGGATATGATTTTGGCGTGAACGTTTCGGGCGATCAATTGCACAATGTAGATTCAGGCCTTGTTACCTTCTTCAATACACCGAAAGTTCGTTTTAATGTTACATTGGGTAATGAAAAGGTGAATGGTACAAACTGGGGCTTTAATATCCTGTATCGCTGGCAGGATAAAATGTTATGGGAAGGAACCTTTGGAACCGGAGACGTAAAATCCTTCGGATCGCTGGATGCACAGATCAGCTACCGGTTACCGAAGATCAAGAGCCTCATCAAGCTCGGCGCCACCAATTTGTTGAATAAATATTATACCAGTGCGTTTGGGAATCCCAGTGTGGGCGGTTTATATTATGTGAGCTTTGGGTATAATGTGTTTTAGTGTAATAACTTCTTAAAACAAAAATGCGTCCCGATGCATCGGGACGCATTTTTTATTGGAAAAAGCTGTTTTATTTAATATTCCCTTCCATCACATCTTCTACATATGAAACTATTTCAATGAAGCGCGAATCTTTACGAATGGCTCTGTCCCTTGTATTAGGTAACTCAGGTTTCAGATGTTTGATAACCCTGCCCGGGTTTGCGTCCATAATGTAAATGTCATTACCGAGCAGCACCGCTTCACGCGGATCGTGGGTAACAAGCACTACGGTTGGGTTAAGATCGGCCACTTCACTTTTTTGGAACAGATCGAGCAGGAAGAATTGCATTTTAGCCCTTGTAAACCCATCCAGCGCCCCAAAAGGTTCATCCAACAAGATCATACTCGGGTTGGCTACAAGGCTCCTGGCGATGGCTACACGCTGTAATTGCCCGCCCGACAGTTGCGGCGTTTTTGCAAATTTATTTTCATGCCCTTCCAGGCCAACGACCTTGATCATATCCATGGCTTTCTCATGCGCTTCCTTTTTTGATACGCCTTTCAATGTAAGCGGTAAGGCCACATTTTCAAGTACTGTATACCACTCCAGGGAAGAGTACTGTTGAAATACCATTGGGATACTCTGCTTGTCTCCGATAGGCTTGCCGCTGATCAGCACTTCCCCTGCGGTAGGCTTTTGCAAGCCCGACCAGTAGCGCAGCAAGGTAGATTTGCCACAGCCCGATTTGCCCATTATTACTACAAACTGGCCAAGGTTGGTATAATCTTCAATTGCCAGACTGAAATCGTTGAAGACGACAAAATCCTGTTGTTTTTTGTCATCAAAATATGTTTGATGGATACCACGTAGTTCCAGTATAGGAGGAAGGTCGCTTGACTGGCTCATGCCGTTATTGGTATTTGAATTTGAATAATAATCTGTCTATGAGCTTGAAAATAATATCCTGGATGATGCCAATAGCCACAATGATAAAGATCACTGCATATACCTTTCCAACGTTACTTTGTCTTTCGCCCAGGAATATAAGACTGCCCAGTCCGCCCTGAATACCGGCCAGCTCAGCAACGATGATATAGGTCCAACTGATGCCTACGAGAATGCGAATGTCATCCGACAGGCGGGCGATCACCGATCTCCATTGTACATGTATCAGTGTTTGCCAGGCAGAGGCGCCAAGGGTTTTCATCATTTGAAGGTGAGTGACCGATACTTCATCGATCCTTTGCACCACCACCGGTACAAGATATACCCAAATACCAAAGGCCAGGAAATTGATCTTGGTAGCGATTGTTAGTCCGCTTATCGCAATAAATATTCCCATCATGGCAGTAATAGGTACAAAACGTAGCGCATTGATCTGGTGGCTGAACATTTTCCTCAACGTTGGGTTCAATCCTATGGCAAAGCCAAAGGCAATGGCGCCAACAATGCATTTCAAATAACCTATGACGTTGATGCGTACAGAAAAAAGAATGTTTTGGCCAAGATTGTCATCTTTTTGCAACTCCCTGAAAGCACTAAACGTTTTTTGAGGAGTGGGTAATACGTGTGTATTGATGAGGCCAAAATTCGTGATCAGGTACCAGATTATGAAAATGACCAGCCATCCCGCTGTTTGCAGCAATGAAAGATGATCGCGCAGAAATTTCTTTACGAGTATGTTCGATTTATTTTCCGGGCTGTTTGTCATAAATAAACAATAAGATGTTTCCGCATGCCTGATTGCATCAGGTGGCCGGGATACAAAGAAATTGGTTACTCAGTTTCGCCTGGTTTTTTCCAGATGAACTGAAATTCTGTGCGGCGATTGCGGGCTTTGCAGGCTTCATCCTGGTTCCCTTCGCAGCCAGCTACCGGTTTTTTTGAACCGTTACCGATAACGATAAACTTGTTCTTATCGAGGTGTTGCTCACTTACCAGATAATTGACAACGGCGTTCGCCCTGTCGAGCGATAAGCGCTCATTGGTTTTTGCCTGTCCGGTATTATCTGTATTTCCTTCTACACGTACATATGCTTTTTCAAAGCCCTGGATCAATTCTTTTACTTCCCTGTCGAGTGTTACAATATTATCTTCTGTAAGCTGTGCCGAATTAACCGGGAACTCCAGTTTTACGATCTTGCTGCTTTGTGCCTGTTGGGTTTTAATTTCCTGTGTAGCCGGCTGAAATGCTTCAGGTTTTACAGCTCCCTGCTTGGCGTCGTTGGCAAAAGCCTGGTCGTTCATCAATTCCTGTATAACCGAAGGATCTGAAATGTTTCTCCAGGGAGCCGGCGATTTAGCCAAACCGATCTCGGTATATTTCACCGCCATTCTTCCATACATTCTTTCACCCGTCATACCGGTGTAGGTACTGTTCAGTCCGAAGAAATTGACGTTGTCACCAAATGTCGAAAAATATACTTTGTCGGCAGATTTTGCCGCAATGTCTTCGGGGAATTTGAATCCTTTTGCAAAAAGCGCATTGGCCTCTTTTTTGGCTGCGGCATCTGTATTGATCTTTGCATTGCCCTGCAACCAGGCTTTTACGAGTTTTGTGATAACCGCTCTTTTTTGGTCGAGCACGGTTTTCTTTACCAGCAATCCATCGGCAATGATCTGGCTTGCCACGGCACTGCTTACCAGCACTTTTGAACCGGCTGAGGCCGCTACGCAATCTTCATCATCGGGAGCCCACACAAGCGCTGCATCACATTGCCCGTTTTTAAATGCATTAGCCGCTTCAACGCCATCTGCTACCTGGTAACCATCAATATCCGACATCTTCATATTTGATGTTTCGAGCACATTTAATAACAACGTATGCGATGCTGTTCCCACTGCATAAGCAACCTTCTTTCCTTTCAGGTTGCTAACCTCGTCTATACCTTTACGAACAACAATAGCATCGGCCCCATGGCTCTGGTTCACCTGCATGATCTGCACTACGTCATCTGAGCGCAATTCGCTGCCTGAGCCCATTTCAACCGGGAGGGCGTCAGTGGTGCAATAAACAAGGTCCAGATCTCCTGCGTGCAGGCCCGACCTGGTATCCTTTACCGCGTCCATTTGTTTGATCTGGAGTTTTATTCCGTAATTTTTATACAGCTCACTATTTTCATTGGGGTCCATTCCACCGTTCATTAATACGATCCCTTCCACACCGGTAAACGTGTTATAGGCAAGTACAAGATCTGGTTTGCCGCTTGTTCCGCCAATGGTCAGTTTTCCATCTTTTGAGGAGGGGCCCCAGGCACGAATAGCAAAATAGCCTATAGCCAGAACAGCGAGCAGTATTGCCAGGTTGCGAACTGCTTTTACGGCCTGGCGACCTTTTGGTGTTAATTCCATGACAAATTGATTCGGGTTAAAACGATCGAAAAATAGAAAATAGAGTTTATGAAAACGAATGATTTATAAAAATTATTTGAGCAGGTCCTGGTTGGCAGATAACCAGGAGGTATCAAGACCCGAGTCGCCACCACCAGAGGGGCGGTCGGTTCCTTTGTTTTCCATAAAGGCAAACACATCTACCTTATTGCTGTATTGCTCCAACAGTTTTTGACCTGCATCGTCCATAATACCATTTTCGGCTTCCATTTTCATGAGCAATGTTTCATGATCGTGGATCATCATCATAACTTCTGCTTCGTTCTGGGCAATACGGTTACGGGTTTCCTCCAGCGTAATAGTTTCAAATTCTGATACCCCAAGCAGGCTCGATGCGCTTTGTGCGGCTTCGCGCCAGGTGTCTGAAGTCTCCAGTTGGTCCTTCAGGCGGCCAATTGTATTGGCGACCGACTCTGTGCTATTTTGAAGGTTGTTGTACAAACGATCAAAGAAGTTGTAGCTTTTGAGCATTTTCTCCTTATCGGCCTGCATGCTTTCGAGCAATTTTTTATCTTCAGCAGCTTCGCGGCCAAAATGTTTCGCCTGGTCATCGGCTTTTTCTTTGGTATGCTGATCTGCTTTTGGATTTTCAGCCTGCTTCCTGAATTGCGTAGCATAATCAAGGTTGTCCTGCATCGACTTTTTCCTTTCCGTCATTTTCCTTTCATGCAGCGTGATCGCATTCATCATTTTGTGAATGCTGTCATTGAATTTGGCAAGAACCGCCCGGCGGTTGGCTACCACTACTTCAAGCAGGTCGGGCAAATTTGTTTTAATAAGCCAGCGGGTCATTTTTCTGACCAGGGCTTTCCATAAATTGAGCAACACATTACGCATGACAAACAAGGTCCCGATTATCACAGCAATAATGAATAGTTGCATTAATGCAATGCCAAAGTCGATCCAGTTGTGGATGATTTGGGTGATCCTTGGCAGGAAAAAGAACCCTATTCCAAGGAATGCGATGATAGCTACCGCGGTAATTATCATTCGCATTTTTTTTTCGTCAGTTGTTTCCAGTGTAAAGATGGAAGAACTTTTATCCAGAGTGCTCATATAATGACAGATAATTGTTTAGGAATTAGTCGCGAAAAGTAATAATATATTACAAGATGTGCAATTAATGACCGGTAGAAATAAGCTGGGAAATATCAGTGTCTATGGCAGTGATCATATACTTATGTGCCAAAGATATTTGTTTTTCAGCGCGTTCAATCTTTTCAATGCTCTCTTTCCCCAGTGTTTTATTGACTTCCAGCTGGGTTTGCTCGCGTTTGATCATATCCTGTAATTGTTTCTCCTGGTTTTGCAATTGCAGCAGCTGGTCCTGCATTTGTTTAAGGTTATTTTGTTGGGTTTGCAAAACCTCCTGTCTTTTTTTAAGCTGCTTGTCTTTTTCTGCCGCCGCGCCGTTCAGGAAGTCGATTTTTTTCTTTTCAAGGACGTCTTTGTATTGTTTAGCGGTTTCGAGCAACCTGGCCGACGGAACGTTCATTGCTTCAAAACTCGTTAACACCGCCTGAAGGATAACGTTAGGAGGGGTGCCTTTCCCAAGCTTCTGATACATCGCCTGCATTTGTTTACGAAACTCGAAATAGTCCGGCCCCGGGAAGTTTGATTTTGTTAATTCATCTTCAAAAAATTTAATAAATGCCGGATCAACACTTTCTGCCGTATTAGTGATATTCACGGCGGCGCTATCTGCCACAACGAACGATTTGGGTTCAGTGGTGGTGGCGCCTGATTTGGGTTCTGCCGGTGCTGTTTCACCGCTATAAAGAGGGAAGTAAGTTGGTTCTATCGTTTGCTGGTCTTGTTTTCCCGAACTGCCGGTCTTTTTTTCGCCCTCGCTTTTTTCAGTTTCCTCTTCTTTTTCAATGAAGCCTTTTTGTTGCAGGAATTTTTTAAGTGACATGGTGTTGTATTGTTGAATTATTTAGAACGGGGTATACTTTGGAGAAAGATAAGAACGCCTGGGTTCCCATCAAATTTATGGCATTTTTTAAACGCTAATTTCGAACATTTCTTGAAATTGGTGATCATTTTCAGCTAATTTTGGCGTTTAAAGGACTGCCGGCCTGCATTTTACCCAGTTTTACCGGAAAAAAATAATTATTTGCGAATATGTCGATTTCTCCCCAGCGATTTACAGACGTATTAAAAAAAGTACAGCTCTATGCCGATAAGCGGCTCGGTTTAAAGATCGTTGATACTTCTGACCTGGACCCTTATTTTAAGGGCGACCTCGATGGGGTAAGCATCTGGATAGCCAGTGCACTTGACGATGAAGAAGAATTGTTCAATGTGCTTCACCTGGTAGGGCATTCCATTCAATGGAATGTAAGTAATGAACTACGTTCCTTAGGTTCCGTATTACATGAGAAGCCCGACGATGGTACATTGTTGAGGTTACAACAATACGAATGGGAGGCCAACTGTTATGGAATTCGCATACTTCATGAACTGGAGGTATTTGATTTGGACGAATGGCTTGCGGCAAAATACACAGAGGACATGTGCTACCTCACCCATTATTATAAAACAGGAGAAAAACTGAAAGAGATCACCGACGTTAGCCGGGCTTACAAATTCAACCGGGCACTGCAGGAAAAAGTAGTTCCAGGTATTACACCGTGGGCAAATCCTGAAAAAAGAAATGGTATTGTCATTGATTTCACCAATGCTGTTGGTAAAAAAGCCTGATGGTGGCTGTTATTCCATACTCGCCGCCACCAGCTCGGCTACATCAAGCACTTTCACCGAATCTTCTTTCTCTTTTTGCTTTACGCCGTCGGTAAGCATGGTATTGCAGAACGGACAGGCCGCTGCCACAATTTGTGTTTCAGTTTCCAGCGCTTCCTGTATGCGCTCCTGGTTAATGCGCACATTGCCTTTTTCTTCTTCCTTGAACATTTGCGCGCCACCGGCCCCGCAACACAATCCTTTGCTTCGGCAACGTTTCATTTCAACCAGCTCGGCATCCAGCGCTTCAAGCACCTTGCGCGGCGCTTCATAAATATCGTTGGCCCGGCCCAGGTAACAGCTATCGTGATAGGTAATGCGCTGTCCTTTAAAGGTGCCACCTTCCTTCAATTTTATTTTGCCTTCATCGATCAGTTGCTGTAAAAAGGTGGTATGGTGAATGACCTCGTAATTACCGCCCAGTTCGGGATATTCGTTTTTAAGGATGTTAAAGCAGTGGGGGCAGGCCGTTACTATTTTTTTGATGCCATAATTATTCAGGGTTTGAATATTTTGGTAGGCCATCATCTGGAACATGAATTCATTGCCGGCCCGCCGGGCAGGGTCACCCGTACAGCATTCTTCCTTGCCCAGTACGGCAAAATTGATCCCCACTTTGGTAAGAATAGTGGCAAATGCTTTGGTGATCTTTTGCGCCCGCTGATCAAAACTTCCTGAACAGCCAACCCAGAACAGGATATCGGGAGTGGAACCAGCGGCAATCATTTCGGCAACTGTACGAATTTGCATGAGTATACCCATTTATGGCCCTCAAATATAAGGGTAAAGATGACTATTTCATACACGCAGCAACAATAGGGCATGCAAACATAGAATATTGACCATCTGTGTATTTGGCAGCTCTTTTAAGGGTAGAACCGTTAAATTTGACCCCTTGAAACCCCAACTACATCATCATGAGAAAAAAACTACTGATCATTGTTCCATTTGCGTGCTTCTTTTTAACTGTACAGGCGCAAAAGAAAACAGGGGGCGAACCGGTGCCACCCAAAGTGGCAAAACCGGCCGACAATAACCAGATCATTCGCCTGGCGCTTGATAGCAGTGTAACCACTTCCAATGCCATTACCATAAAAGGACAGCGGGTACCGTACAACGTAACCGCCGGTTCTATACCCGTATGGGATGAACAGGGAAAACCCCTCGCCGGCGTTTTCTATACCTATTATGAACGGTCTGATGTAAAGGACCTCTCGACCCGCCCCCTGGTGATCTCGTTCAATGGCGGGCCCGGCACCTCTTCTGTATGGATGGAGATCGGTTATACCGGCCCGCGCGTGCTGAAGATCGATGATGAAGGCTATCCCATTCAACCCTATGGCTTGCGCGATAATCCCAATTCAATACTCGATGTGGCCGATATCGTATACGTTGATCCGGTGAATACCGGTTTTTCGCGACCGGCCGAAAAGGATATCCCGGCTGCTACCTTTTTCGGGGTGAATGCCGATATCAGGTACCTCGCCGGCTGGATAAGCACCTTTGTAACCCGGTACAACCGCTGGGCTTCACCCAAATTCCTTATTGGTGAAAGTTATGGCACCACCCGCGTATCGGGACTGGCGCTGGAATTACAGAACGCTCAGTGGATGTACCTTAATGGTGTTATCCTGGTTTCGCCAACCGACCTGGGCATCAACCGCAATGGCCCGGTTGACGGGGCGCTTAGCCTCCCTTATTTTGCCGCCACAGCCTGGTACCATAAAAAATTACCAGGCGATCTGCAAAGCAAAGACCTTACAGCGGTGTTGCCCGAAGTGGAGAATTTCACCGTGAATGAACTGGTACCCGCCCTGTCGAAAGGCGGCAGTTTGCCAGATGCCGATAAAAATGCCATAGCGGCTAAAATGGCGCGTTATACGGGTTTGTCGCAACAATTCATTTTGCAGAATAACCTCGTCATTCTTCCTATGGCCTTCTGGAAAGAGCTGCTGCGCGATAAAGGGTATACGGTTGGCCGGCTCGACAGCCGCTACCTCGGTATCGACCGCATGGATGCCGGTACGCAGCCCGATTATAATGCCGAGCTCAGTTCATGGCTGCATGCGTTTACCCCTGCCATCAATATGTATTTGCGTGAAGAACTGCATTATAAAACCGATCTCAAGTATTATATGTTTGGGCCGGTTCACCCATGGGACCGCTCAAACGACAATACCGGCGAGAACCTGCGGCAGGCCATGGCGCAGAATCCTTATTTGCATGTGCTGGTGCAATCGGGTTATTTTGATGGCGCCTGCGATTATTTCAACGCCAAATACAACCTGTGGCAAATAGATGCAGCGGGGAAATTAAAAGGCCGCCTGTCGTGGGAAGGCTATCGCAGCGGGCATATGATGTATTTACGGAAAGAAGACCTGGCTACGGCTAACCAGCATTTGAGAGAGTTTATTCTTAAAGCAATACCGCAAGCGGGAACACCGGCGAAATATTAATTGCTGATTTTTCGATTTCGGGATTTTGCGATTTGTAGCACCTGCTGCATTGAATGAAATCCCGAAATCTCCAGATCTCAAAATCAGCAATTGTTTGTTTATTGCCTATTGCCTTTTGGCTTCCCGTGCTCCGCAATTAATTTCTTCCTCACCTTCTCAACCCCCTTCGGTAAACTCTTCTTTGCTTCGCCCAAAATTATATCGCGGCCAGGGTTCAGCTTTATATCAGCATACTTTTCTGACCACAAACCAATGCAAAATATCACCGGTAACAGATCAATGCCTTTTTCGGTGAGGGTGTACACGATCTTTTGTTTGTGCTGGCTGTCTTTTTCTTTTTTGATGATCTTTTCTTTTTCCAGCATCACTAACCTGTCGGCCAGCAAATTGGTGGCAATGCCTTCGGCAGAAGTGAGGAATTCATTATAATACCGTTTGCCAAAGAACATAAGGTCGCGGATGATGAGCAGGGACCACTTATCACCAAATATTTCAAGGCCGTAGTTCAGCGGGCAATCAGAGCGCATAGCGTGCTATTTAATACCACTTGCAAATATAAAGTAGTTTTCTTTATCTTTGCACCGCTTGTATTTTGCAAGCGGTCAATATTTTCATATGAACAGAGTGGTTGTTACCGGCATGGGCGCGCTTACGCCCATAGGCAACGATGTATCGGCGTTTACAAACAATCTTTGGAAAGGTACCAGCGGCGCGGCGCCCATTACCCGTTTTGATGCCAGCCGCTTCAGGACCCGGTTTGCCTGCGAGTTGAAACAATTTGATGCTACGGCTTTTCTCGATAAAAATGAATTGCGCAAAACCGACCTGTTCACCCAGTATGCCCTGGTAGCAGCCGGTCAGGCTATCAAAGATTCGGGGCTCGATTTTTCGACCATGGACCCGTTTGATACCGGTGTTATCTGGGGCTCGGGACAGGGTGGTATGCAAACCTTTGAAGAGCAGGTAACTGAATATGTGGAAGGGGACAGGAACCCACGGTTCAACCCATTTTTTGTGCCCAAGCTTATAGTCAATATGGCTTCGGGCATGATCTCCATCAAATACCGTTTGATGGGCATTAACTATACCACGGTTTCGGCATGCGCCACCTCCAATACTGCCATAATGGATGCGCTTAATTATATACGCATGGGAAAAGCAAAAGTGATCATTACCGGAGGTTCTGAAGCGCCCATAACGCCGGCTTCTGTTGGTGGTTTTTGCGCTATGAAAGCCATGTCGGTGCGGAATGACGATCCGCAAACAGCTTCGCGTCCGTTCGATACCAACCGCGATGGATTTGTAATGGGCGAGGGGGCCGGCGCCCTGGTGCTCGAGGAGTATGAACATGCCCGTAAGCGCGGCGCCAGAATATATGCAGAAGTAGCGGGTGCGGCCATGACGGCCGATGCCTGGCATATGACGGCCACCCATCCCGAAGGACTGGGGGCTTACCATGCCATGCGCCTGGCGTTGAAAGATGCTGCGTTGAACGCAAGCGAGGTTGATTACGTGAATATGCATGCCACCTCTACACCGGTTGGCGACCTCAGCGAAATTGCCGCCATCACAAAATTGTTTGGCAACGACCTCGGCAGGGTGCATTTAAGTGCTACCAAATCAATGACCGGCCATTTGTTGGGCGCCGCCGGCGCTATTGAAGCCATTGCTTCCATTGCAAGTATAAACGAAGGCGTTATTGCGCCCACCATCAATACCCAACAGCCAGATCCCCAGTTGCCGGCCGATGTACAGCTGGTATTGAAAGAACCGCTTCAAAAGAAGGTGGAAGTTGCTATGAGTAACACATTTGGCTTTGGGGGGCATAATGGCATCGTTGTGTTCAGGAAAATGTAAGTTATAAGAATTACTTTATCGGTAGTCAATTACTGTTCCTGGTTACAAGTTACATGTTACAGGGAAATGCAAATAACATTGGTTTCCCTGCAACCTGAAACCTGCAACTTGTAACTGCTTGTAGCATTAGAGGTGTATTCAAGCTTTAGCGTTTGGCATTAAGCGTTCAGCGTGAACAATCGTTTGCACAATTTTAGTTTTTCAAATCATCCGTATGGAGTAATTTTTCAGCTTCATTTAACAAAAACGAAGCGGCCCAACTGTATGAATTTGCGTGTTCCTTTTTTGGATGGAGTTGATCAACATACTTCCCTGAGCGATATTTCGCGGGTGCTTGACAAAGCGCCAAAGCAGCAACTGGTGTATGTTCCGTGGAGGGAATACCCTTACCGTCCCGATGTGCAGTTTTCCATGGCGCATGGCAGCGATGCCCTGTTCATAAAATATTTTGTAAAAGAAAAATCTATCAGAGCTGTCAATACTACACTTAACTCACCTGTGTATAAAGACAGTTGCGTGGAGTTCTTTATTGGCTTCCCCAATGAACCGGCCTATTACAATTTTGAATTCAATTGCATTGGAGCCCATTTAATAGGATATGGTGAAGATAAATTAAACCGCACCTTATTGCCAACTGATATTGGTCAGCAAATAAAGTACAAATCTGTACTTACTAACGACCAGAACCAGGAGACCATTGGCTGGGAATTGACCCTGCTGATACCTGTTACCGCTTTTCATTTTCATCATTTCAAATCCCTGAAAGGGCAACAATGTGTTGCCAATTTTTATAAATGTGGCGATGAATTGCCCGAGCCGCATTTTGTGACCTGGTCAAACATACAATGGCCGCAACCTAATTTTCATTTACGCCAGTTTTTTGGCGACCTGGTTTTTGAATAAATAGTTCCGCCAATCACCCCCCGTAACAAAAAACTTTCCCACAGGTATTGACAATGAGTTGGCTGCCTGTTATTTTTGCCATACACTACGCCGGTAGTCCCATGTCCTATGGGCAAAAAACTTAATTTGGCTTAATACTTGCTTACCAACCCCCGGTCCATATTTTTCGTATCTACCCTTTTCTATAATGATTGATTAATCCGGTATCCCCTGGAAACTTTCCCTGAAATCACTCATTAAAAAAATCTTCATGCGAAAACTTTTGCTATTGAGCATTCTATGTCCGGTAGTTGCCTTTTCCCAACAACGTTTCCATGTTACTCTTTTTGGCGGTTTATCGAATTATGCGGGCGATCTGCAAGATCATCAGTTTACCCTGCAACAATCGAATTTTGCTTTTGGCGCCGGTCTTAAATATGATCTTACACCCAACTTTGCATTGCGGGTAGCGTTTACCCACGGCTCTATTGAAGGCGATGATAAAAAAAGTAAAGATGCGGCATTGCGCGCCCGTAACCTGAGCTTTTTCTCAAAGATCAATGAAGGCAGTTTATTGCTGGAGTATACCTTATTAAATTTGGAGGAAAGAAGGTTTTCTCCTTTCATTTACGGCGGTCTTACTGTTTTTCACTTCAATCCATATGCTTATGATTCCCTTGGTAATAAGGTTTTTCTAAAACCACTTAGCACCGAAGGGCAGGGCATTGATCCCGATCGCAAGCCTTACAAACTCACCCAGTTTGCCATACCGGTTGGGTTTGGCGTGAAATTCAGGATCAGCGATAATACCGTGTTGGCATATGAAGTAAGTGTGCGTAAAACGCTTACTGATTATCTCGATGATGTAAGTTCAACATATTTTGATAAAACAGAGCTTGCCGCGGCGCGTGGGTTGAAGGCCGTAGAAATGGCTTACCGGGGGGGTGAAGTAAAAGGCGGTAATACAACCTATCCCGACGGCGGTAGTATACGCGGGGGATCAAAATATAAAGACTGGTACTATTTTACCGGTTTCACATTATACATCGGATTGGGTTCGGGCAATGGCGGTGGCAGTCCGTTCGGCCATACCCGCGGTGGAAGGAACCAGCTGGGATGCCCGAAGGTATTGTAGACCCAAAGACCCTGAGCGAAAGCCTGCAGGCCAGCTGGCGGATCGAAGGGGCGGCAAAAAGCGTTGAGTGATGTTAAAACGCAGTTAACAAAATATAGAGAATATCAATACACAGTCTGGAAGAAATTGGGTTACAGCCCTTTCTTCCGGACTTTTTCATTTCTTCCTACCTTACCTTTGCGGCATGGCATACAAAAATCAGCAACATTTTATTGATACATTGGAACAGGCTGGTGAGCTGGTACGTATCAAAACCTATGTAGACCCCAAACTGGAGATAGCAGAAATTACAGACAGGATCAGTAAAACTACGGGCGGCGGTAAAGCCCTGTTATTTGAAAATACAGGCTACGATTTTCCGGTGCTGATGAATGCGTATGGCAGCGAAAAACGCATGTGCCTGGCCCTTGGTGTTCAACACCTCGATGATGTGGCCCGGGATATTGAAAGTTTATTCCAGTTGCTGGCTTCGCCCAAGGAAAGCATTATCGATAAACTAAAAGTATTACCCAAACTGTCGCAGTTTGCATCCTGGATGCCCAAAGTGAAAACCGGTAAGGGCGCCTGCCAGGAAGTGATCATGGCGAACCCCGATATCACCAAACTGCCGGTGATCACCTGCTGGCCAAAAGATGGTGGTCCGTTCGTGACCCTGCCCATTATTCATACCAAAGATCCCAATACAAATATCCGCAACGTAGGCATGTACCGCATGCAGGTTTTTGGGCCTGTATTAACCGGCATGCACTGGCATAAACATAAAGTAAGTGCCCGGCATTTCAATGAATACAAAAAGTTGAATAAACGCATGCCGGTGGCTGTTGCACTGGGTGGCGATCCTGCCTATGCTTATTCCGCCACCGCCCCGCTGCCTGAAAATGTGGATGAATACATGCTCGCCGGTTTTTTGCGTAAGAAAAAAGTGGAGCTGGTAAAATGCATAACCCAGCCTGAAATAGAAGTGCCGGCCGATGCCGATTTTGTGATTGAAGGGTATGTTGATCCCAATGATGAAATGATCTGGGAAGGGCCGTTTGGCGATCATACCGGTTATTATTCATTGCCCGACTGGTACCCGCGTTTTCATATTACGGCCATTACACACAAAAAGAACCCGGTTTACCCGGCTACTATTGTAGGCATTCCGCCGCAGGAAGATGCCTGGCTGGGCAAGGCTACCGAAAGGATCTTTCTGGCGCCTATAAAAATGACCATGGTGCCCGAGATCATTGATATGGACATGCCGGTTGAAGGCGTTTTCCACAACCTGGTTATCACCAAGATCAAAAAGGAATACGCCGGCCAGGGACAAAAAGTGATGAATGCCATGTGGGGAGCCGGTCAAATGATGTTTAACAAGATACTCGTGCTGGCCGATGAAGGCGTTACTATACAGGATTATACCAAACTGGCTGAATATGTATTTGCCAATATGAATCCGGCCACGGATATCAATTTATCATCGGGTCCTATGGATGTGCTCGATCATAGCTGCAGCAAGCTGGGCTTTGGTGGCAAAATGTGTATTGACGGAACCCGCAAATTTGATGAAGAAACCGATCCCGCGTTTGAATTCCCGGTATTAAGCAGCCGGTTCGATAAAAAATTAGTGCACCAGCAGTTCCCTGAAATAAAGATCATCAACGATGCCCTGCCGGCCATTCATATACCCTGTTTGATTATTTCGGTTGAAAAGAACCGGAAAGGCCATGTACGCGAGCTGCACCAGCAGTTATGCGCTACCGGTATGATAGAAGGCATCAAAATGATCCTGTATGTAGAACATACCGTTAATGCCAATGACCTGCCGGTTGCTTTGTGGCGGTTCTGTAACAACCTCGATCCCCGCCGCGATAGTATACTGGTGCAGGAACCCGCCCGGCAAATGCCCGGTAAAATGTGGGCCTGTATGGGTTTCGACGGAACCATTAAAACGGCCGCGCTCGACGATTTCCAGCGCGACTGGCCAAATATCATTGTCGCCGATGATAAAACCATTGGGGCGGTTGATGCCAAATGGGACCAATTGGGACTGGGTGCATTTATTCCATCGCCATCTTTGAAGTTCAAAGACCAGCTATATGGGGAGGAAGCAGTAGTTCGTTAATTAGTTCACAGTTTAAGGTTAATCCCAGGAAACTGTGAATTGTAAACTTTGAACTGTAAAACTTTGAACTATCTGAACTGGATCGCCTTGATGGGCTGCACCCGTTTAATGATGATCGTTGGTATCAGCAAAACCAGAAAGCAAACTAAAAAAGTAGCCAGGTTTACCAGCGCTATTTGCCACCAAACCACATCAACGGCCGCTTCAGAAATATAATAAGCATCTTCGGGGAGTTTTATAAACCCGAACTGTTTTTGCGCATAAGCAATCAACAGCGCACATACATTTCCCAGCAGCAGGCCAAAGAAAGTAATAATGGCGCCATGGAACAGGAAGATGCCCCGTATGGTGTAATTGCGGGCGCCCAGTGCTTTCAGCATCCCGATCATGCGGGTACGCTCCAGCACCAGGATCAGCAAACAGGTAATTAAATTTAAGATAGCGATGCCGATCATAATGCCCAGCACGATCCAGATCGTTTTATTTTGTAAGGCAAGCCAGTCGAAAATACTGGGGTAAATGTATTTAATTGTATTGCTTTGCAGGCCAATGGGAATGTCGGCCACAATTGCTTCACTGATCTCATCCATGCGGTTATAATCGTGCAGAAAGATCTCGTAACCGCCTATCTGGCTGGCATCCCAGTCGTTCAACCGTTGAATAAGCTTCAGATCACCAATGGCGATCAGTTTATCATATTCTTCGATCCCGGTTTTAAATATGCCGGCCACTTTTAACTTGCGGGGACGGGGCGGGGCGCCGGGTTGAATGAAATAGATCAACACCTGGTCGTTCGGCTTTAATTTTAATACGTTGGCTGTGTAGGCCGACAGCATGATTTCGTTGCTATAGCCACTATCAGTGAAATGCAGCCAGTGGCCATCGACCCTGAACTGGGCGAGATTGTTAAAATCATAATCCTTTTCCACGCCTTTAAACAATACCCCTTCAATGGATTCGGCTGTTTTAAGAATAGCGTTCTTGGTAGCAAAGGCCTGAACCGTTTTTATGGCGGGATATAATTTAGGAAGACCGGTCACCGAATCACTGCGGCGGATGGGTGTTTCTTCCGCAATGGCCACCCGGGCTGAATAATAGCTTTGAATGCGGATATGTCCCCAGAAACTAAAAACTTTTTGGCTGATCGTTTTTTGAAACCCGCTGGCAAAGGCCAATGTCAATATCATTACTGTAACGCTGATGACAGTAGCGGCAATTGACAACCTGATAACAAAACGGGAAAACGATTTCTGCTGATTAAACGCAATTCTCCGTGCTATAAAAGCGGCAATATTCAACCGGCATGATTTTTAGTTCATCAAAATAACACTATAATGCCCCAAATTACAAAAAACAAATTCCAAAAGATTGAAATACTGCTATTTGGTTGGGGTGATTTGTATTTTGGTGTTTTTATTTGCTACTTTTAATGGGACGAAACACTCAATATGAAAAATATTATCCTGTTGTTTATAGGTGGCCTGGTAACTACCCTGGCAGCAAAAGCGCAACTGAAAGAAGCCATCTTTTACCCTAATATAAAGACCGCTCAACTATTCGTTTCGGGCAATCAGCTGGGGTATCCGGTGATGAACCTGAATGGTAGCGAAAGACTTGAACTGCATTTCGACGACCTCGACGCAAATGTTAAGAATTACTCCTATACATACCAGTTGTGCAATGCCGACTGGACGCCCGCCATGCTGAGCAGTTTTGATTTCATAAAAGGATTTTCCTATCAACGCATCAATACCTATCGTATTTCTTCTGTTGCGTTTACCCGTTACACCCATTATTCTGCGGTAATACCTGATAATAACTGTGCCCCTTCGCGCTCGGGCAATTATATTCTGAAAGTATTTCTGAACGGCGATACATCAAGAGTGGCTTTTACCAAACGCTTTCTGGTAGTAGATAATCAAACCAGCATCGCTGCGCAAATACAACAACCTTTTAACGGCGAGATCTTCCGCACGTGGCAAAAGATCCCGTTCCAGGTACAGTTAAGCGATCGTTTACAGGTGATGAACCATTTGCAGCAGATAAAAGTAGTGATCTTACAGAATAGCCGTTGGGATAATGCCCTTACCAATGTGAAGGCTACTTTTTTTGCGGGTAAAAAACTTGATTTCAATACCGAGAACGAGATCGTTATGCCCGGTGGCAAGGAATGGCGCTGGCTCGATCTGCGCAGCTTCCGCCTGCAAAGCGATCGCGTGGCAAAGGCCAATTACTCGCCCCGCGCAACAGAGATCTTTGTAAAGCCGGATGTTGACCGAAGCCAGCAGCGGTTTGTATATTATCGCGATATCGATGGCATGTATACCATTGAAACTACAGAGAGCATTAATCCATACTGGCAAACCGATTATGCAACTGTTCGGTTCACCTATATTCCGCCCGATAATGTGCCTTTTCCCAATAAAGATCTTTTTTTAATAGGGCAGTTGAACGGTTACAATCTCGACGACTCTGCAAAAATGGTTTTCAACAATGATACCCGGGTGTATGAAAAAACGCTTTTCCTGAAACAGGGTTATTATAATTACAATTATGTGACCATTGATCAGAACGATCCTAAAAGAGCGGCATCCTATGATAATACAGAAGGTAATTTCTGGGATACGGAAAATGATTATACTATACTCGTGTATTATCGTGCACTGGCCGGCCGTGCCGATGAGCTGGTTGGAATTACACATGTAAGCTCATTAAATGGTAGGAAGGGGATACAATAGACAATTGGCAATAAGCAATTGGCAATGAGCAATTAAATATAAGCAAATTGAATTTTTTGTCTATTGTCTATTGCTAATTGCTAATTGATTCCTACATTTGCACCCGGCAGGTCTTACACGACCAGCTCCCGCTGAACCCCCCCAGGGCCGGAAGGCAGCAAGGGTAGGTGGTTGTAGCGGTGCGATGTAAATCGCCTGCCTTTTTTTATTTTTTTGGGACTTAAGATCCCGTCAGAACTGCACACGATTAGGTTGAATTTGAATTTGACTTTAGAAAATACTACAGCTCGCACAACTCGTTTCACTCAAATAAGCCTGAAAACACAGCAAATTCGTAAATTTGCATTGCAATTTATAAATCTAAAATAATCATGAAGTTTTTTATTGATACAGCGAATCTTGCCCAGATCAAAGAGGCCCACGAATTAGGAATTCTCGACGGTGTTACTACCAACCCTTCACTGATGGCCAAAGAAGGCATTAAAGGCGAAGATGCCGTAATGCAACACTACCTCGATATCTGCGAATTAGTGAAAGTAGGCGATGTAAGTGCTGAAGTATTATCTACCAACGTTGATGAAATTATTGAAGAGGGCAAAAAGCTGGCCGCTATTCACCCCAATATTGTGGTAAAAGTTCCTATGATCAAAGATGGCGTGAAAGCATTGAAATGGTTTACCGACAACAATATCAGGACCAATTGCACACTGGTATTCTCTGCCGGTCAGGCAATTCTGGCTGCCAAAGCCGGTGCTTCTTATGTATCACCGTTCATTGGCCGTATTGACGACAGTAACTGGGATGGTGTGGAATTGATAAAACAGATCGCCCTGATCTACAAGTTACAGGGTTATAAAACAGATATCCTGGCAGCTTCTATCCGCAGTCCATTGCATATTGTGAAATGCGCTGAGGCAGGTGCTAATGTTGTTACATCACCCCTGGAACCCATTATGGGCCTGTTGAAACATCCGTTGACTGATATCGGTTTGGCTAAATTCCTCGATGACGCCAAGAAAATGCGTGCTGAGCTGGCTACCGCTAAATAAGTTGAAGGATCGAACTACGACAAATATGTCTTACAATAAAAGCCTCCCGATGCATCGGGAGGCTTTGTTTATTTTCAGGTGCCATATACGAGGCCGCGTGAATTCTTTCTGTTCCGCCGCGGCGAAGGTGTATTCAGGATCTCATCTACTGTTCTCAATTTTTCAACCGCTTCCACTTTCTTGATATAGATCGTTGTTTCTTTCCAGATCGTTGAATTGTTTTTCAGTACGGCTTTTACCGTTACAGATTCTCCCCTGAAGGCAGTATCGATCACCAGGCTGTTGCCATCGAATTTTCCGGCAGAAGCCGAAAAGGCTATCTCTTTATTAGTAAGGGGAAGCCAGCGGCCGTTCGATAACTTACCATCCACATTAATATAATTATAAGTGCCTTTCTTAAGGCTGTCGGTATACAGGTGGAAGAAGATACTGTCTACCTGCTGGGCATGGCCGGCCATGCTGCCACTGATGGTCAGCAGCAATAAGAACAACTGTTTGATGGGTACGATGGGCTGTTTCTTCAACATGATGTACTAAGTAAAATTATAGTCAAAAATACGATGGTTTAATACTCGTATTGGAATAGACTATGTAGAACCGCTCCGGGTTGTGCCCCGGAGGTATAATTTGCTGTTAAGAATAGTTTCCGGTTACCAGTTTCCGGTTACCGGGGCGGGGGGGCGGGCCCTGCAAAAATAGCGAGTTACGAATAAAAGCCCGGCAACTGGTATCCGGTAACTGGTACCTGACTTCACCCTTCAACCGGAGCCAAAGTCACTACTTCTTCATAATGTCTTACAACCGGATCGTAGCGCACCATCAATTCCTGTACATTGGGCGGCACCACCGCAATATCGGCTGCCTCGCCGGCAAATTCCTTAATGGCATCCATGGTTTCCCAATAGGTTACCACTAAAAACTCAATTCCGTCGGTCACCACCCTTTGCAGGATGCTCGCATTCACAAAACCCTTTATGGCAGATAATTTTTTCAACGTATCGTTCTGCAGGTGAGCAAGATACTCCTCAGCCCGTTCAGGTTTTACAACGCCTGTCCAGTTTCTGGTGATCATAGTTAAATGGGATTGATTAGTTTTTGGTGAATATGGCAGTCTCTACCAGTAAGTTAGTACAGAAAGCCGAGGTAACAATGGAAAAATAAGGCCAGCCTACCGCTGTGGATAACAGAAAGCTTACCAATTAGTAATCAATTAATTCACACAAAACCATTAATGTGTAAACCTCAAACGGGTATTGGATAGTGAGGCCTTATTCCCGGTGGATACCCACAAGATATTAACATTTATAAACACAATTTCACAGGCCTTATTCCACAAAAGTGCACAACTTTTGAGCCCTAATAGGCGATCCGGCACTATTTTGTATCCCTATTCGTTAATTTTGTTGTTTCCCATAAAAAAATAGATCAAGTGCGCTTAAAAAGCTTAGAAATCAAAGGGTTCAAGAGTTTCGCTGATAAAACCGTACTCCATTTCGATGAGGGTATTACGGGTGTTATCGGACCCAACGGATGTGGTAAGAGTAATATTATTGACAGTATCCGCTGGGTTATCGGGGAGCAAAAGATCAGCCACCTCCGCAGTGAAAACCTGGAAAGCCTTGTGTTTAACGGGTCTAAAACCCGGTCGGCCAGTGGTTTAGCCGAAGTAAGCCTTACTTTCGAAAATACCCGCAACCTGTTGCCTACCGAGTTCAGCACCATCACCGTTACCCGTAAATTCTACAAAAGCGGGGAAAGTGAATACCGCCTGAATGATGTGCAATGCCGTTTGCGCGATATCCAGAACCTGTTCATGGATACCGGGGTGAGCACCGACAGCTACGCCATTATTGAGCTGGGTATGGTTGACGAGATCATTAAAGATAAAGAGAACAGCCGCCGCCGCATGTTGGAGCAGGCCGCCGGTATCACGATCTATAAAACCCGCAAAAAAGAAGCAAAGCAAAAGCTTGACGCCACTGAGCAGGACCTGGCCCGTATCGAAGACTTGTTGTTTGAGATCAACAACCAGTTGAAGACGCTGGAAAACCAGGCTAAAAAAGCAGAGAAATACTACGAAATAAAGAAGGAATACCGTGAGCTGAGCATCGAGCTGGCCAAAGCAGCCCTCGAAGGCTTTAACCTCACGTATCGCGATCTTAACAGCCAGTCAGAAACAGAGACCGACAAAAAGATCAGGCTCGATGCCGAGATCGCCAATGAAGAAGCGGTGATTGAGCAGGAGAAAGTAGGTTTCATTGAAAAAGAACGCGCCCTGCAAAGCATGCAACACGAGTTTAACGACCTGCTGCAAACGCTGCGCACCAAAGAAAATGAAAAGAACCTGGCTTCTCAACGCCTGAACTTCCTGAAAGAGAAAGAAACCAGCTTGCAGGAGTTCCTGAACAAAAGCGAAGGCACACTGAAATCAATTGAAGACAGTATTGAATATACCCGCATACAGGTAGGCGAGGAGCAGGGCAAACTGGAAGGACTGGAACAAATGGTTGAAGAGCATAAAGAGGCGGTGGAAACCAAGCGCAGTGTTTTTGACCAAATGAGAGGAAATGTAGACCGACTGCGAGCCGAGAACCTGAGCCTGCAACGCAACCAGTTCGATGCCGAAAAGAAAGTGGCCGTTGCCGATACTTCTATCCAGAACGTGCAAAAAGCCATCAACCAGATAGAAGAGGAACGCGAAGCCCGCTACAGCCAGTTAAAACAACTGGAAGAAGAAAAGATGGTGAAGGAGCAGGAACTGGAAAAAAGACAAAGAGACCTGGTTCAGTTACAGGAACATCAGGAAAGAACCAAAGAACAGATCTTAATAACACAGGGCGAACTGGAAGGCCTGCGCCAGCAGCTGGCTGAAGAAGGCAGAAAGCTGGATTCCAAAAAGAACGAGCGCGATCTGCTGAAAAGTTTGATCGACTCCATGGAAGGCTACCCCGAAAGTGTGAAATTCCTGCACAACAACCCGGGCTGGAACCATACCGCGCCTATTTTATCAGATATCATTTATGTAAAGGAAGAATTCCGCGCAGCCGTTGAAAATGTGCTGGAACCTTACCTGAACTATTACGTGGTGAACAACCTGCAGGAAGGTTTACAGGCTGTGCACCTGCTCGATAATAACAAAAAGGGTAAAGCGAATTTCTTCCTGCTCGATAAATTGAACGAACGCAGCGATAAGGAGAACGGTCATGCACCCGCCAATACCATCCCCGCTATGGATGTTATTGAAGTGGATGCGCAATACCGTCAGCTGGCTGAATATTTACTGGGCAATGTGTTCATTGCCGAAAGCGATGACGCCCTGAGTACCAGCAATGGCTCAGTGGTGTTGGAGAAAACCGGTAAATATGTAAAAGGCAAATTCTCGCTCACCGGCGGAAGCGTTGGATTGTTTGAAGGTAAAAAGATCGGCCGGGCAAAGAACCTGGAGAAATTGCACGAAGAGATCGTAGCGCTGGAAGGCATTGTACAGGGGCTGAAAGACGGTATTCAGCAAAAGCACAACGAGGTGATCGGGTACAACGAGCAATTGAAAGATACTGCTATTAAACAGGCACAGGCCGATATCAATACGCTTACCAACCAGGTGTTCTCCCTCGAGAACAAAATGGAGAACCTGCACGGTTTGCAAAGTTCATCCCAAAACAGGCTCGAAGAATTGCAGATGAACCTGGAAGAAACCACCTCCTCTATCTCTGGCACCCGCCAGCAATGGATGGAACTGGTGAACCAGTTGAATGAACTAAAAGACCAATTGACGAGTGTAGAGGGCGAATACAAATCGGCTGAAAGCGAATACAACAACGCACAGGCGGTATTCAACGAATATAACCTGCAATTGACCCGGCAAACCAGTAAGATCAATTCATTGAAAACGGAGCTGGAGTTCAAGAGCAAACAGTTGGTCGACCTGCGCAACCAGGTAGAGGCAAATGCATCGCAGTTAAAGCAAACGCTGGAAAATATCACCGAAAGCGCAGAACAACTGAGCACTGCTGAAAACGGCCTGATCGATATGATGCGCCGCAAGGAAGAAGAAGAGAAAAAGCTCAACGAAGCCGACCAGACCTATTATAACATCCGGAATGCATTGAGCGAAAAAGAAAGCGAGCTGCGTCATAAATCAAAAGAAAGAGAACAGACCGAGCATTTGTTGGGCGAAATAAAAGACAAGCTGAACGAGTTGAAACTGCAACTGGCCGGAATGAAAGAGCGGTTGAGCGTGGAGTTCAAGATCAACCTCGATGATATCATCGATCAGCCCCGTACAGGCGAAACGCCGGTTGAAGAATTGCAGGAGAAAGGCGACCGCATGAAGAAACGCCTCGAGAACCTGGGTGAAGTAAACCCCACGGCCATTGAAGCGTTCCAGGAAATGAAAAAGCGGTATGAGTTCATTATGGAACAAAAAAATGACCTGGTATCAGCAAAAGACAGTTTATTACAAACCATACAGGAAGTGGAAGCCACGGCCAACCAGCAGTTCCTCGATACCTTCAACAAGGTGCGCGAGAACTTCCAGAAGGTGTTCAAGGCTTTGTTCACCGAAGACGATTCGGCCGACATGATCCTGGAGAATCCTGAGAACCTGGCTGAAACCAGTATCGATATTGTGGCCAAGCCCAAAGGTAAACGCCCGTCTTCGATCACGCAGCTGAGTGGAGGGGAGAAAACATTAACGGCAACAGCGTTGTTGTTTGCGATCTACCTCATTAAGCCGGCGCCGTTCTGTATCCTCGATGAGGTGGATGCGCCGCTCGATGATGCCAACGTGGGTAAGTTCACGCAAATGATCCGCAAGTTCAGCCAGGAGAGCCAGTTTATCATTGTTACGCACAACAAGCAAACCATGAGCGCCGTGGATGTCATTTACGGGGTAACCATGCAGGAGCCTGGTGTGAGCAAGCTGGTGCCGGTTGACTTCAGGAATTTGAATTAGCGAATTATGGAAGCGCGACAATAGTATTTTCTTAACCCTCCCGGTATACCGGGAGGGTTTTTTGTTCTGAGTGGAGTCGAATAATTACGAACAGTAGTTCGTACGGTTCCGGCTGCACGAATTTTAGCTAAAATTGCACGGATTTTAGCCAAAACGACGCAGTTATTAGTTTGTGCCCACACTTATGATAACAATCTCTAATTTCGCCGCACTTTACTTTACAGTAACTCTCCATAGCCATGAATCCATACACTACTGTAAAGACCACTTTTCAGGAGGCATTACTGAAATAGTGGTTGAAAATTAAAAAGCCCCGGGGATGTATCTACCGGGGCTTTTAATATTTTAGGTGTTATTCGTATTTAATGCCCATGTGCGCCTTTCTTTCCACCACCACCTTGTTGGCCGGCCATGGTTGCCAGGTCGCGATCGAACAGGTACATACCGCCTTTGTCTTCACCGATCAGGTTCAGTTTATCAATGACCTCACGGGCAAGGCTTTCTTCCTCGATCTGCTCGGTAACATACCATTGCAGGAAATTGTGAGTGGTGTAATCTTTTTCCTGGATACACAATTCAACCAACGCATTGATCTCGTTCGATACTTTTACTTCATGCGAATGAACGATATCAAAGATCTCGCGGATGTTTTTAAAATCCTTCTGCGGTGCGGCAAAAGGAGGAACAATAGCATGGCCGCCGCGGTCGTTAATATAGCGGAACAACTTGAGCATATGCATTCTTTCTTCGTCAGAATGGTGATACAGGAATTGCGCCACTCCTTTATATCCTTTTACTTCAGCCCAGGAACCCATAGCCAGGTAATACATCGAAGAATACCCTTCCAGGTCTATCTGCCGGTTTAAAGCTGCTTCAATTTTGCCCGAGATCATCGTGAGTAGTTTTATTCAAATTACTGAAATATTATTAGTTAAAATATTACCGCAATCATCTTTATTTTTGACTTATGCGAACGATCTTATTACTGATATGCTCTAATGTTTTTATGACAATTGCCTGGTACGGTCATTTAAAACAGCAGCATGTGCCTATGTGGAAAGCCATACTGGTAAGCTGGGGCATTGCTTTTTTTGAGTATTGCCTTATGGTGCCGGCCAATCGCTGGGGCTTTACCAATGGCTTCAACGGGTTTCAGTTAAAGATGACCCAGGAGGTGATCACGCTGGTAGTATTTACCGCATTTGCCCTTTTGTATTTAAATGAGCCTTTTCATTGGCGCTACCTGGTTAGCTTTGCCTTGTTGCTGGGAGCAGTGTATTTTATGTTTAAAAAATAGCTGGTAAAATGTAGTGAGTCGCTGGTGGCAAATATAGCCGTTACAGGGTTCAGGTTACAGGTTGCAAGGTGAAGAAGCAGTTTCATTATTTTTCTTGTAACCTGAAACTTGTAACCTGTACCTACAATATCAATTTTGCAATTCGTCCATTACTGCCGGCTAAATAAACAATCTTCCCATTCTTTGCTTTCCGGCATACATGATAGCCGTTCTCGCTGATCAAACGCCAGGTAATGCCGCCATCGGTTGAAAGGTCAACCCCCGAGGTGCCGCAACACAACAGCTTTTTGTTGGTGATGTAGGTAATGCAGCTGCGATAACCATGGGGCGGGGTAGTGGGGCGTATCCACGTATGACCGCCATCATGGGTGAGCACGCAGTTTTGCGTGGTGTCTTTGTCATTGGAGAAATCGCCACCGGCTATAATGAATGTATTGCTTACGCGCGGGCCATCGGAGTTTGCGGCAATGGAGTTGGCGCCCATGCTTTCCTTTCCCTGAATAATAGGTATTATACGGCCACCTGCATCATCGTGTAACCGGCTGAGCGTGCCCCCGCTTACGAACAGGAAATCCTTGTTACGGAAATAATGTATGTTGGTGCCGCTGCTGGCAAAGCAGGCCTCACCCGGCGCAGAATTGGATTGCATAATGGCCGGCGTTTTTTGCCAGGTATTGCCGCCATTGGTTGTTTTGGCAATAAAGAATTTTGAATCTACAGGATCGCCCACCACCACGCCATTTTTCTTATCGTAAAAATCCATGGCATCGAGGAACATGCCTTTGGTTGAATCGGTAAAGACCACTTTCCAGCTTTCCCCCCCGTCTGTGGTCTTTAATATCATGGCTGGTTCGGCAATGCCCATAATGATGGCTGTTTGCGCATTAAAAGCCTCTATATCGCGAAAATCTGTTTTTTCGAATCCTTTTACAATGATCCATTGCCAGGTTTTACCGCCATCTAATGATCTGCCAACAGTGCCATGGCTGCCGCTTACCCAAACTACCTCATCATTGACCGGGGAAAGCCCCCTTATTGATACCGCCTGCCCGCTCGTTAGCTGCTCAATAGTTTGGGCAGAAGAAAAGAAGGTAAGGCCGCTCAGCAGGAACAGGAGGATAGAGAAGCGAATGCTCATGGATGTTGATGTTTTGGGTTAGTTCCCCAATTTAAGAGATTTTGAGATTTACTGATTTAGAGATTTCGGGATTTAGAAATGCGGGAATTCAGAATATTGAAGAGCGTTTGTATAAAAAGTAATCTCAAGATCCCAAAAATCACGAAATCAGCAATCACCTGTTTAGTTCTTTCTCCAACTCTTTCTCATCAACGATACCCGTTTTTCGCCATACTTCCTTACCATGCTGATATAATATGAAGGTGGGAATTTCGCTCACGTTTACCTGTTTCATGAGGTCGGTATCAACGCTGGCATCAATTTTAACCAGCCTGTATTTTCCGGCCATATGCTGCTGCAGCGATTGCAACACCGGTTCCATTTTACGGCAGGGCGGGCACCAGGCAGCGCCAAAATCAACCAGCACCAGGCCAGCCGCCCCTGTTTCGGCGTTAAAGGCTTCCAGGCTCATGGGTTTTGTGTTGGGCATGCCTTCAACCGGTTTGCCGTCGGCCTTCCATTTCACAAATCCGCCGGCAAGGTCATATACTTCCTTATAACCGTTGTTTCGAAACCAATCGGCGGCCTGCTTACTGCGGCCGCCAGCGGCGCAATAAACGTATACCGGCTTCGATTTGTCAATATGCTGTACCCGGCTTTTGAACTGCTCTTTGTTGTTCCAGTCGGCCTGTAATGCCTGGGCTATATGGCCCCCATTATATTCATCGGCTGTTCGTACATCGAGTAATTGTATATTTTTTTGGGCAATCCCTTTTTCAAAATCGGCAGTGCTCAATGGCTGGCAGTATGCGTTGCACGATAAAAGGGTGGTAAGTGTAATTATCAGAACGGTAAGTTTATGCTTCATGGCATGAATTTAAAGAAAAAGCCTCCCGATGTATCGAGAGGCTCTGTAATTTTTTCAGTCGACCTACCAAATGTGAAGTTTTCAGCGGTATCGGATTTCTATTTCAAAGGTAAAACACGTTTTTGGCTACGGGTTTTCAGGATATCGACTGGGTTTTTCTAAGGATTTAACTTGGATCTTGGTTTTTTAAATCAGGAATTGGATTGAACTGTGAACGGTTTTTCGGATACGATCTACATACGTAAATATTACGTTTTTTTGAAATGTTGGTTTTTTCACTTGATATTGGACAGTGGCCGGATATTGGATTTTGAAACCTCTTTTAAAAACTTACTACTATTTACTTTTCGATCATTTGATCGTTAAATCAAAAATATATGTTAAACTCTTTAATTCATAGAGCAAATATGCCCGATTTAAAATCTTCAGTTATTACGTTTTTCATAGTTTAAAGCACATAGGGGCGTGGTGAATAACCAGTTAGTGGTATAGTAAAACTACGATGTCGAGTGGTGGAAAGTGACTTTGGTACACAGTAATAAGGGCTTTGGACCGTCGCAGATTGACCACCCCGCCTTTCCGAAATTTTACGGGCCCTTTTTCGCCGTGACTAATAACATAAAATGATGGTAAGAAAGTACGCACAATGCATGCGGGGTAATTATACCCTGTAATATGTGGCTCTCACTAAGTAGAAATATCGGTTGTGTGATACAGATATAACCCAATTGTACACGCGCTGATCAATTGCTAAATCGATAGAAGAAGTACAATTGCCGCCAAATGCCTGATAATACTCAATTCCCCTTATGCAAACGATTGTGTAGAAATGGTTTTAAGCATAGTATTTTATGCAGAATGAGATAAAAGTACAATTACTGAATAACATGCCAGGTGCAATATTTTGCTGTACTTTCACGATTTAGAGGTAATTCCGTGCATGATTTTGAAAAGTATAATATACCAGATGATCTCTGTTTTGGCGGTGGGCTTGTATTTCGTACCTATGTTAATTGTGATAGGGAAAAAGTTATGGTCTGCAGTGCCGTTCCGGTTATTTGCCCTGTACTGGCTGGTATGTGCTGTGGCAAACCTCGTTGAATTCCTGCCTGTGTCTACAGCTGCTTTAGAGCTGTTTACCGTTATCTATAACCTGTTCGATATTCCTTTGGTGCTTGCGGTCTTTTACTTTTCTTCCGGGGATGCGGCCGTTAAAAAGTTCACTAAAATAGTAGCGCCAGCCTTGCTGGCGGTTTCATTGGTAAATTGTATGATCAATGGATTTACCGCTGATGCACTCAAGTATGTGCTGGGCATTGAGCTGCTCATTGTTTGTGGTGTTATCGTTTGGGAGATCATCCTGAAACTGCAGCAGATCAGGCTCACCGGTCATGCAAAAGGATTATTACTGATCTGTGCGGCCCTGTTGTTCGAATACGGCACTTTCATTGTTATTTACATCTTCGATTACTTTTTACCGGGCACTTCATCTACTGCCGATAATTTCCTTGTGTATTATTTATCTTCCCTGATTGCGCTTCCCGTAGCGATCTGCGGATTTCTGATCAAAGGCATAAAAGCGCCCCCACCTGTCAGTGATTTTATGGAAAATCAGTACAATAAAAGCATTCCTGATTACGTGAGGGGATAGTTTCTGATTATAGCGTTTGTTAGTTTTTAAGTTTGTTAGTTCCAACTAAATTATAAACTTAAAAACCGGCTTCTTTTCCCCCTACAGATTAATAATTGCGTACGCAGTTTCACTCACATACGGGCCGCCGGGATAGCGGGCGGTATAATCGAGGTTGATCCAGTATTGTCCGTTTTGTTCGTGGTAATACATGTTGTCGATGGCTTCATTGCCAAACAGGTGAATTACGGCCTGTTGCATCATTTCGAACTGTTTTTCGTCGCCGCACAGCAGTTCGGGATATAAGTGCCCGTCGGTGAGTATCATGCGGCAATGAGCGCCAATGGCCTTCATACAGGTTACCATCAATAGGGTATGGTCATCGCAATCGCCGCCGAGGCCATTCTGGATGGTTTCCCTGGCTGTGGCGAAATATTCATCCCTTTCCGAATCGGATACATACTTGAAGTTGCTGTTTATATGTTTGAACAGCGATAACAGGCGCACCTGCGACCCATATTTGGGATAATATTCATCGAACGACTCCAGCGAATATTTTACTGAATAATTTCTAACCAAAGAATCGGTGGCGATCACTTTCGATTGAAGCGCTTTAACCGTTTTGGTAAGCGGTCCGTCAAAAAAGGTTGGACGTAAAACCAGGTCAATTTCCTTTTGCTCCTTTTTACCCCAGTTGTTCTGCACCATGGTTTTATAATCCCTGAGCATATTACCAAAGCCGTAGCCATTGGTAAGCTGGTTGTAAATGAGCACCAATATCAATAACCCTACAGCAGGTAACAATAAAAAACGGAACAGCCGGAGGGTTGTAAAAGTAAGTGCAGCGGCAAGAATAATGGAAACGGTGAGATCGAGGTTCCAGTCGCCAAGTACTAATGGTGGAATGTAGCGGTTGATTAATGGGGCCAAGGGAATTACTGCCAGTATGCTCAATATAACCAGCAGCACTTTTCGGGTATGGCCGTATTTGTCGTCCTGGGCTTGGTTCATAACGCTTGTAATTTACATAACGTAAGATCAACCGTTTTTATCGTATGGCAAGTGTTAAACTTTTACTTATTTAACCGGTAAAGATTTTACCTGATAACGCGGTATAAAATTGCATGGAGTGGTATCAGGCGCTTACCGCCGGTTAGCCAAATTGAATCCCGGATTACAGTGAAACAATAAGGTGACCGGTTAAAGCAAACTTACGAAAAACCAGTTAGAAAGTAAAGGGTTTCCCCTTGTGATAAACAGAAAAGAAAAAGGTTTAAAGTTGTTACCACTTTACATGAAATTTCTCTTTAAAGCGTATTTCATCAAGTGAGTCAACTACTTTAAACCTTCTATCTTACAGAGTAAAAATTTTACTCGTCGTCTTCTTCCTCATAATAGGCATCCTGGCTGTCGTTGTAAACAGCTTCCCACTCTTTGACTTTGTCGTCACTCAGCAGTTCCAGGATGTCAAAAATCGGATCAGCTTTCTTTTTCCACACCAGTACCGGCATATCCTCATATTGGGTTATGTACAGGCACTGGTCAGTTTCTACCGTTATCTTAATAAGCGTTACAGGTTCGTCTTCTTTTTCCTGTATCAAATAATAACAGCCGGGCTCTAATAATGAATACGAATACATACTAATATCCTCCACCTTTTTTAATGTTTCAAAAAAGAAGAATCAACAGGTTGCAAGCCGAATTTAATAGGTAGTGTACGTCGCTTCGTTCTAACAGAATTTAATGGGTCGGTTCCATGTAGTATAATGGGATATGTAAGTAAAGTTTCCCGGAACGCGTACAAACCAAAATTAGGATAAATAATCACACCGGCCATAATCCTGGAGGCTGCCAACCCGAATTTATAATTTGTTTAAATTTGCCTATTGACAATCAGTGGTTTGCGTGTTTTAGCCTTATTAGCTGGCAAACATTAATTGATGAAATTTAAATTTTCGGGCGCTTCCGTTAAAAGCGGTTTTTGGCACCGGTTTTAGGCCGGGCAAGCTGGCAGAAGGATGCCAATTTGCTAATTGGCTAATCCCGTGGAGCATGGAATATAGGTAACAGTTTCAGATTTTCCCCTTATTGGCAAATCGGCCCAACCGGTTCAGGCTTTAACCGGAAATAGCACATTATGCTGTATATCGTTCATTTATAAGGTCCACGATCTTTTTTCGGGAATCCCGGAAATGCTTCTCGTCTTTCTCAACCACCTCAACCAGGTCGGCCAGTTCTACATCGTGCACCGAATTCCGCAGCCAGTTCGAATAATCCTTTCTTTTTAAATGAAAGAGCCAGGTTTCCTCATCAATGCCCGACGCCATTTGCGTAAAGATCACCAGGTTGTAGGCTTTCAGGCTTAGCTTGTCTTCCGGGCCCCTGAAATAAAAGCTGTTATAATCCATATCGCCCGTAGCATACTTCTTTTTGTGCCGTTGCTGCAGGTACACCGGGGTACCCGTGTTTATGAGCACCGGTTCCTGTCTCGCTTCCACATCCCATACCCAGGCCTGGCCCTTCTGTAAGGGCGTTACGGCGTTCCCGGGCAATTGAATACCCCTGAAGGCACTGAAATCCCCGATGGCTTTGGCGGCATCATCGCCCATAGAGATCAGAAGGGTTGTTTTATTCAGAATGGCTTCATTCATGCCTTCGGTGGAAACGGTAATGAACAGGCAGTTTTTAAACTCATCGGGAATGGCATAATACGATGCATTTGCCGGCGCCGGTAACATGTGGTGGGCTTCATCGACCAGTATCCAGTGAGGATGGCCCATTTCCCTGCGCATTTGCGATAAAGCCGATAATAAGCCGTTAAAGAAACGGGGCCGGTCTTCGAGCGGAACGGCCAGAATGCATACGATCACACTTTGCATGGGATTGGCCAGCAACGACATCATTTCTTCCAGCACCGGCTGATGCACGTTATCGCCGATGCGCACAACAGAAGGCAGGTCAACATAATCGCCTTCAGGATCTATTAAACAGAACTGGTAATGTTTCTCAATCAGCTTTTCGAGAATAAAAGTAGCCATGGTGCTTTTACCACTTTTGGTAGTGCCGGAGAGCAGGATGTTAGGGCCGTACGGACTGATCCCAAAACAGGTTTCGTTGAGTTGCTGCCCCAGGGGCAGATAATGGCGGATCAATTTGCCGTCGAGGTTCTCCAGATCATTTTCCAGTAAACGGTCTATAAGCTGAATAACGCCTTTGCCATGCGCATAGTCAGTTACCCAGTCGGCCATGTTTTGAACGGCCGGTAAAGCGTTTGAAACGGCTACTGCGCATTCGGCTGCCTGTAACATGGCTCCATCGTTCTCTGCATCACCAACGGCTACCACGTTGTGCAACGACATATTCAATTCTTTCAGCGTTTCTTTCAGGCCTTTTGCTTTGTTGATGCCTGCCGGAAGGATCATTACCGCGCCTTTGTTAAAGATCACCTGCAGTTCAAGCCCGGCCTCTTTAATTGTCTCCAGTACTGTTGTATGATGCGGTTCCCAGGTGGCCACGATCACTTTTCCGATCGACAAAGGTTCTACCCGGCGGCGGTATAATTCATTGATGAAGGAAGCAGGTGGCAGCTCACCCAGGTAACGCTCTTCTTTTGTGTCGGGGTTATACAAAAGAGCCCCGTTCTCTGCCACAATGCGGTCGAACAATTCGTGTTCAGGAAAAACGGTTTTTAGTTCGTCCAGTACACGGCCGGTGATCAGTATCAATTTGCGGGTAGATGCTTTTAACCGGTTCAGGGCATCAATAACCGGTTGTTCAACTTTACCGTGTGTCGCTAATGTTCCGTCATAGTCTGCTGCCAGGCATAAATATCTCATTCTCTATAATTTAAATTGCAACAAGTATCAACGTTGTGGTTACAATCATCTGGCCACAAAACCTGCGTAAAAAAATACCCAATTGCAGCGTTTTACTGGTAATAATGGCCTTACCAAATGTGTTCAGCAGCCTGGTACCAACTCATCAGATCAAAGAATATTACCACTTTGGGAAGGGGATCTCAACTGGCATAAAAGTTTAAGCACTTCTAAAAATTCAGTTATGCGAGCCATTTGGACCGGAGCCATCGGTTTCGGGTTAGTAAACATTCCAATAAAATTATACAGCGCCACACAAGCCAGTGAGCTTGACCTGGATATGCTTGATAAAAAGGACCATGCCAATATCAGGTTCAAGCGGGTGAATGAAAATACGGGCAAGGAGGTTGCCTGGGAGAACATTGTACGCGGTTATAATCTGGATGGCCATTATGTGGTACTGACCGATGAGGACTTTCAGAAAGTGCGGCCCGAAAAGACAAAGATCATTAACATAACCGAATTTGTTGATGAAACGGAGATAGATACCATGTATTATGAAAATCCCTATTACCTGGCGCCTGAAAAGAATGGGGTAAAAGCGTATAACCTGTTGCGTGATGCGCTGGAAGAAACCGGTAAAGTGGGGTTGGGCACCTATGTGTTGCGGAATAAAGAAAGTATTTGCCTCATAAAGCCGCATGAAAAGATATTGGTGTTGAATAAGATACGTTTTGGTGAGGAAATACGCGATACTTCTGAGCTGGATATTAAAGAAACCAAGAGCAATGCGGCAGAATTGAAAATGGCCATCGCCCTGATCAACCAGTTATCGGGCGAATTTGATATATCACATTTTAAGGATACTTATTCCGAAGATCTGTTGAAGCTGATCAAGGATAAAGCAAAAGGCAAGAAGATTACAGCGCCTACTTTACGGGTGGTGCATTCCCGCTCGCAAGACATTATGGAGCAATTGAAAGCCAGCCTCGGCGGGAAAAAAGAGAAAGGAGGCGGTCGCCGGAAAGCAGCGTCCTGATACTTTCTCATTTTTCATTTTAAATTTTTCATTTCTCATTTTCAACTGTCATCTTCCTGAAAAATTTTCATTAAATTAGTAGTGATCCTATGCGTGTTTTGTTAATGATTGACTAAACAGCAGTAATTGTCGCCTGCGGGCGTTGAATTACACGTCTATAGAACGATATTGGAATGATTATTTATTAACAATTCAAAACCTCACGCTTGTGGAATATCAACAAATAGCGGAAATTTTAAATGACCTTTCTACAATTAACCGCGAACGGGCTAAGGCTTATGAAGAGGCGTCTTTTCTGAATTTCATTTTTAACCTGGAGTTGCGGGGTTCCTTTGCCTTACTGGCCAACCAAAGCCGGCAAAACAGTTTTGCACTTCGCCAGCAGCTGGAACAATTACAGAGCAATCACCCTGGGTTAAAAAAGCCATTACCGCAGCTCACCTTCGGTGACCTGTTTAACCAATGGAAAGAAATGGGGGTTTCCTTTTCGGGCCCCAATATTTACGACATGCTGAAAAGCAGCGAACAGGGCGAAGAAGCTATTCAGGTTATTTACAGCAGGGCAATTGAGCAGTTGCCTGCCGGTGAATTGCAGTATATGCTCGAGAACCAGTTACGTGGGCTGCATACTTCGCACAGTATTGTCAAAGGCATTTTAAACCAGCCGCAGAAAATGCCGCAAAAGATGAAGAAGTCAAGCTAAAAGAAATTATTTGTTTTGCAGACCTCCGATCCTGGCGAGTACTTTATTAAGATTGATCCCTTTCCCTAGTACGGGTTTGAACAGATCGCCTGCTTCGTTCGCCCGGCTATACATATTTTCGATGGTAAAATCCTGTATACTTAAACCCTTCTTCACTTCATCCCAATATAAAGGAGCAGAGGCGGTAGCGCCTGCTTTTGGCCGCAGCGAATAAGGCGCTGCAATGGTTTGAATAGAGCGGTTCTGTAAATAATCGAGGTAGATCTTATTTTTTCTTTTGGCCGGGCTTCGTTCCAGGCTCGTGAATGAGGGGATCTCGGTGTGCACCAGGGTAACCAGTAATTCGGCTAACTGTCTCGACTGATCGTAATCATAAGCCGCCCCCAAAGGAATATAAATATGTAAACCGGTGGAGCCTGATGTTTTACAGTAAGAATCTATTTCCAGTTCATCGGCCAGTTGTTTAACCACCAACGCTGTTTCAATCACTTTATCAAATGAGATGTTGCCCGGGTCGAGGTCAATAACACACCAGGTAGGGTTATCGGGTTTTTTAGTAGTGCTGTGCCAGGGGTTCATTTCAATACAACCCAGGTTAGCCATATATAACAACGATGCTTCATCGGTACACACCAGGTATTGTTTCTTTTCTCCGTCTGATTCACTTACATAATCATGCTTTTCGATCCAGTCGGCCACTTTACCGGTAACATCTTTCTGGTAAAAGCTGGGTTTGTTAATGCCGTTGGGATGGCGGTTCATTGATTGCGGCCTGTCTTTCATATAGGGCAGTATAAATGGTGATATGCGATCGTAATAGTTCAACAGATCCCTTTTTGTGATCTTATCGGCCGGCCAGTATATTTTGTCGAGGTTGGTAAAAGTGAGCTCTTTCTTATTGATAATAACCACCTGTTCCTTATCGGTGTCGTTCAACAGGGCATCGGGCAATGTAGACGAAATAGCAGGTCTCTTTGAGGTGGCTGTCTTTGTGGGAGCGGAACCGGTTTTCTTTTTAGCAGATTTCGTTTGCATCTTTTTGGCAGTGTGGGTTTGTTTTTTGGAAACGCTTTCCTTTTCTTTTTCACCTTCAGCTACGGCCGTATTGGTGTGAATGGCTTTTTCTTTGTGTACGTCTTTTGCGTTTTTGTCTTCCCGCAAACCCATGAATATGGGCTGGCGCAGTATATTATCTTTTGTCCATTCACTGAACTTCACTTCACAAACCAAAACCGGTTTCACCCAGGTACAGGGCATATTGGTTTTTGGTTTCTGAGCGAAAGGAGTTGTAGTAGTGATCAGCGGTCTTAGCTTTTTATAAACAGCGCTTAAAGATTGTTCAGTAAACCCTGAACCAGTATGTCCTATATAGATCAGTTTATTTTTTTCATACACGCCCAGCACCAGGGCGCCAAAATGACTGCGGCTGCCGCGGGTTTCGGTAAAGCCCCCGATCACCACTTCCTGCCGTTGGTTGGCTTTGATCTTTAACCATTGCCGGGTGCGTACTGTTGGGGTATACGGGCCGTCAATCGTTTTGGCCATAATGCCTTCGAGTCCCTGTTGTATAGCCGCTTCAAAAAATTCTTTTCCTTTTTGTTCAATGTGGTCACTGTACCTGACCATAGGGTGCTCGGGCAATATATGCTGCAGAATTGCCTTGCGTTCATACAGGGGCAGGTCCATTAAATTATAGCCGTTAAGCCATAGCAGGTCAAACGCATAATAAATAAGTTCGCCCTCACCGGTCTTTTGCCATTGTTGTAAAAGCTGGAATTCACTTTTGCCTTCCTCATTCAAGGCAACGATCTCGCCATCGAGAACAGCTTCCAGTCCCAGTTCCTGCAAAGCTTCCACTACGGGTGGAAATTTTTTGTTGAAAGAAAGGTTCTTCCGCGACATGATGGTGACGTCGTTATCGTTGATATAGGCCACAGCACGGTAACCATCGTACTTGATCTCAAATATCCAGTCCTTGTCATCAAATGCGTCGTCGGTAAGCGTGGCCAGCATGGGAATAATGCCTTTGGGCATGGGCTGCCGTTTACCCTGCTTAATAAGATCGTTTATTTCGGTTGGGAGTTTTTTTTTAACGGGTTGCTTTTTTGTAGCTGATGTACGCGTAGCCGCTTTTTTAGCCGGGGCTTTGGCGGGTCTGGGTTTGCTTTTTTTCGCCGTACTGCTTTTTTTATTACTTACCCATTCATGGGTGCTTTCTTTGGCCACCTGCTCAAGCTTCATACCCGATTGAACCGATTTATTCTTTTTGGTGACATCGGTTTTACTGGCGTGTTTGTCGTGTTTCTTGATCAGCAGCCAGGCATTGTCTTCACTGCTTTTTATATGCACCAGGGCAAAATCGCCTTTTAATTTCTGCCCGTGTAGGCTGATCTTGAGGTCGCCTTTGCGTAATTGTTCCAGCAAATGTTTCTCTGATTTCTTTTTATCGCCCTCAAAATTCATGGGTTCATAGGTGCCTTCATCCCAAACGATCACTGTGCCGGCCCCGTAATTGCCGGGCGGAATAATGCCTTCAAAGTCTTTATAATCGTACGGATGGTCTTCCACCATCATGGCCAGCCGTTTGTCATCAGGGTTCATCGAAGGGCCTTTGGGGATGGCCCATGATTTCAGCACACCTTCCATTTCAAGGCGGAAATCATAATGCAGCCGGGTGGCATCGTGTTTCTGTACAACAAAATGCAGCGAACCGGCACTGGCTTTCTTTTTGCCTTCCGGCTCGGGTGTCTTATTGAACGACCTTTTCTTTTTATAAGTGGCAAGACTCATATTAAATATTTCAAAAAAGTTGTGCCATCTACCATCACCCCGCAAGGCTGCTGACCTTATTTCAGAAAAGTCAGCAATACCTGCTTAAATTGTCCCAGATCCTGCACATGTGGTATATGGCCGACGCCCGGTACTTCGAACAGCAGGGCGTTGGGAAGCTGTTCCTTTGTTTTTTTCGCCAGCGCCGGATACTGGCCGTATTTATTTTTGTCTTCATCACTTAACAGGGCTTTGCCCACAATGGTACGGTCATCGGTGCCTATGATCAGCAGGGTGGGAGCCGAAATGCGGTCCCATTCGTAACACACCGGTTGTTCATAGATCATTTGATAAGTGATGGCATTTACACGGGCTATACGGGGAAATTCCGGGCTTTTAAGTGCTTCGGCCTGGGCCTGTACATATTGTTCATATTCAGGTTTCCATTGCGGATAATAACCTTGCTGGTATTTTTTATAGGATTCGTAGGTAGCCTTTATTTCATTTTCATACAACTGTTCAATGGTTTGGTAAGGAACAAATCGTCTATAGTCTTCCAGTCCAATCGGATTTTCCAGCACCAGTTTTTCCACTTTGCCGGGATACAACATCGAAAACCGCGCGGCCAGCATGCCGCCCATGGAATGGCCTACCAGGTATATTTTTTCGATATGCAATGAATCAAGCAGGCGGTTCATGGCATAGGACAACAAATGAAAACTGTAATGTAGCTCCGGCTTGTCTGACCGTCCCCAGCCGGGTTGATCAGGTACGAGCACCCGAAAACCGGCTTTCACTAAAAAGGCCATTACATCTTTCCAGTAATAGCCATTGAAATTCTTGCCATGGAAAAGCATCACGGTTTTCATGTTCGAACTAATAGAAGAGTCGGGCCGGGCGTCCATGTAAGCGATCTGCACCGGTTTATTTTCCAGGGTAATATTGAATTTTTGAACGGGATAGGGATATTCAACCTGAGCCTGTGTAAACATTGGAGCCAACAGGCAAAAAATCAGTAAAAGGCAAATAGAATAATGTTTAAGCAACATGCAGGTATAATTAAAGCATGAAGTTATATGCATTTTAGAGCCGTTATATAATTCCGGATTTTTTAACAGTATGGTAAGAGGGCTGTAGGTTTTCCTCTCTGCAAGCTGGTTACAGCTGTGCAATCTCCTAAACAGGCAATAGCGTTTTCTGCGGTTTGGGGGGTAGGGGCTAATCCGGTTCTGTATCCAATTTTGCTTTAACCATTTCAATAACCTCATTCAACTGACGGGGATCCATAATTGTTATCTGGTGTCCCACTTCATACTCATTGAACAACACGTCTCCTTGTTGCGAAAGGGTGAAGAGGTATTGGTCATCTCCAAACACGTCAAAAACGATCAGATCGCCAAAATCCCTTTCCTTGATCTGGCAGGAAATGGTTTTACCGCTTATTGCAATATCCAGTGTTTTCGTTTGTAGTTCTTCCATACCTGCAAATTTTAATTTAAAGAATAAGGGAGCGGCTCATGTATTCTTTTCATCAGGCATTATTAATGGAAAATTTCCTGTTCTTCCCTTTCCTGTACGGGGAGCCTTTTTATAAGGTCATCGTAATTATCCACTTCATCATGGGTGGTATAAACGCCGTAGGCGTCCATGGTGTAACCCAGGGTGCCATCATGTGCTTCAATAATGTATACGATCGATGAATCGGCAGGGTCGGAAACACCCTCAAAACGATAGGTTTTAATAATGGTCAGGTCTTCTGGTTTGTAAAATTTACCAGCAGGAGTGATGAAGCCATCGTTCTTAGGTTTAAATTCATTATCGTTGTGTTGATGTCTTAACTTTTCCAGCACTTCGGTTAAGGTTGTCATTTCAGAAGGTTTCGTTTCCATAAACAAGTTTTTTAAATGAAAAAATATCAGCGTTCAATAAATCCTGTCTCGTATTAAATCCGTGCTATACAACATGTCAAAAACCTGTGCCACCCTGAGGCCTGTAAACCGGTGTTTTTCAGTAATAAAGTTACGGCTGCTTATTGGGGAACCGGTTGTTTGTTGAAGCAGGTGGTTAATATTGCAGAAATATTTCTACAGGGGTGCGCCCGATCCAGGGCTGTTCATTACACAATTGATTGATTGCCGGACCGATTGAATTGTAAGATCGCTGGCACGGGATTTTCTGTTATGATTATAAGCGATAATTTTTTCCTTCCGGCAATTACGCTCTCTTGGAGAAAAGTAATAATGGCGGATACGTAAAAGTATAAAGGGAAAAAAATATCACGAGCCCCGGGTAAAACCGGGGTTTTTTATTGCTGCCAGTTTGTGTACTCCAATTAAACCGTATCTTAAGCCTATGAAAAAACTGCTTTCCTTATCTGGCCTGCTAATAGCTTCCTGCCTGTTATTTGCCCAAACTGATTCTGCAGGCTATTATACTTCTTTTGATGGAACAAAGATCTGGTACGAAGTAAAAGGGACCGGTGAACCAGTAGTGTTGGTGCACGGGTTTATTGTTAATGGCGAATCATGGAAGAAATCAGCTTTATATTCCGATCTGATAGCGAAAGGATTTCAGGTGATAACTTTTGATATGCGGGGTAACGGAAGATCAGACAAACCGCATGAGGCTTCGGCTTATGCCAATGATGCGGAGGCAAAGGACATCATGGGTTTGCTAAAAAGCCTGAAAATAAAAAAGTATGCAGTGGTTGGTTATTCGCGCGGTTCCATTATTACAGCCCGCTTACTGGTTTTGGATAAAAGGGTCAGCAAAGCCGTTATGGGTGGTATGGGAACCGATTTCACCAATCCTGAATGGCCGCGGCGGAAATTATTTTACCGGGCCCTTTCTGGTGATACAGTAGCAGAACTGGCGCCCATGGTGAATTATGTAAAAAAATCGGGGCTCGATCAGCAGGCGCTGGCCTTATTGCAAAAAGAGCAACCTTCAACACCCCGTGAAACATTGCAAAAAGTTCAGCAACCCATATTGGTTATTTGTGGAAGTGAGGATAGTGATAATGGTTCTGCAGAAGACCTTGCTAAGGTTTTTACACATGGCGTATTTAAAGCTACTCCGGGTGATCATAATAATGCTTCCAGAACACCGGAATTTTCAGCCACTGTAATTCAATTTTTAAAAGAATAGGATTGGGCATGGTATTATGGTTGCATCGGTTTCTTAAAAGTTTCCTATGGCAACCGCAAAAAAGAAGAAAGGCGCAACAGTGGCCAGAAAAAGAACTTCCACTGCCCGTAAAAAATCCACTGCACACAAAAAGACGGCCCACAAAAAGACTGTCCGGAAAAAGACCGCCAAAAAAGCGGCACCCAAAAAGAAATGGTCGCGCCGGGTAATGCAAACCAGTGATGCATTGGACCTGGAATCGGGCGTATTCAAATCAAAAGATCCCAAAAAGATCGCCCGGTCATTAAAGCGGTCGGCCGAAAAAAGTAAAAGAAGAAAAGGAACCCCGTTCCAGTCGGCCATGTCAATGCTGAATTTTTACATTAACCGGGCGGGCAAACAGTTTTCTGCCAAAAGCAAACAGCCGCTCGAAAAAGCAAAGCACGAGTTGCGGAAACTATATGGGCGGGAAGGGTAGAACAATCCGTTCCCGGTAATCGTTATTTAATAGCTAACGATTGTTAGTAAAGCCATATCTTTGTGCTTACCATTAACAAACCGCATCTCAAAACACAGAACTTATTATATGAACAAAAAAGAAGTGTATATTATTTCAGCCGTTCGAACACCGATGGGCAGCTTTGGCGGCGGGTTAAAAGATTTTTCCGCTACCAAACTGGGCGCCATTGCCATAAAAGCCGCCCTTGATAAAGCCGGTTTGCAACCAAACCAGGTGCAGGACGTGCTCATGGGTTGTGTAATACAGGCTAACCTGGGACAGGCGCCTGCCCGGCAGGCCGCGAAATTTGCCGGCCTCCCAAATGAAGTGAATTGCACCACCGTAAATAAAGTATGCGCCAGTGGCATGAAAGCCATTGCCCAGGCTGCGCAAAGCATTGCCCTCGGCGATGCAGACATTGTAGTAGCGGGCGGCATGGAAAGCATGAGCAATGTGCCGTTTTACGTGGATAGTATGCGCTGGGGAAATAAATATGGTAACAGCAGCCTGATTGATGGACTGGCCAAAGACGGGTTAACCGATGTATACGATGGCAAGGCCATGGGTAATGCCGCCGAACTGTGTGCTAAGGAGTGTGGTATTTCCCGCAACGAACAGGATGAATTTGCCATTGAAAGTTATAAACGCAGCCAGGCGGCCTGGGCGGCAGGAAAATTTGCCGATGAGGTAGTGCCGGTAGAAATTCCTCAACGTAAAGGCGACCCCATTCCCTTTTTTAAAGATGAGGAACCGTTTAATGTAAAATTTGATAAGATACCTGAACTTAAACCCGCTTTTCAAAAGGAGGGTACTGTTACCGCTGCCAATGCCAGTACAATGAATGACGGCGCTGCAGCGCTGGTATTGATGAGTAAGGAAAAAGCAGAAGAATTGGGGCTTAAACCCATTGCCAGGATCGTCTCCTACGCCGATGCAGAGCAGGCGCCGGAATGGTTTACCACAACACCGGCAGTAGCTGTGCCCAAAGCGGTAGCGAAGGCCGGACTGAAAATGACCGATATTGATTATTGGGAATTGAATGAGGCGTTTGCGGTAGTGGGCATTGAAAATACCCGCCGTATGAAACTGGACCCGGCGAAAGTGAACGTACATGGCGGGGCTGTATCGTTAGGCCATCCGTTAGGAGCCAGTGGCGCGCGCATTATTGTAACGCTTATCAATGTGTTGAAACATAACAATGGCCGTTATGGCGCAGCCGGCATTTGCAATGGCGGCGGCGGTGCATCGGCCATGGTGATAGAGCGTATGTAAAATAACACTACATTTAAAGGAGCCCTCCCGGTACACCGGGAGGGCTTGTTATTTATTTAGAACTGAGGTCGGGGCGGTAGATGAGGAGTTCGGCCCAGCTTCTTTCAACATATTGTTGTATTACGGCCAGGTAATCGTTATAACCACTTTCATTGTATTCGGCTTTGTATCTTTCCATAAATGGTTTCCGGAAGCTGGGGTCTCTTTCCTTCCAGCCGGTTTTATACCGGAACACCAGTACGAATTGCGCCGGCCCGGAACCCGATGTTTGGTAAACAGCAACCGGTTCATTGGTTTTTTGCCACACTGCTTTAACCTTTTTGATCAGGGCTGTAATGGTATCAACACAGCCCTGTTTGGGAAATACATGGGTGATGGCCATTTTATCAGTGAACTCGAGTAAAGGCACCGAGCTCAGGTCTTCGCGGTAAACGGAATAACCCTGGGTGCCCTGGCCGGTTGTTAAGGGCGAAACGTTGGTATTCCAGTCGGCTGTATGTTCCTTGCTGATGTCTTTACGATCATCAAGTTGTGCCCAACTGTTAGGGCCTTCAGTTACATGATATGCCCCGGCATCGGGACCGGAAAGAACTTCGTAGGTGCGCCATTTCCAATCACCGGTATGAAACTTTTGCGCATGCGCTGTGAGCGCTTTTTCAAATTCAGCAACTTTTTCAGGTTTGGGAAAGGCCCTGAATGTGCTTACAACGTTTTTAGTTTGGCTATTTGCAATAAAAGGAAGCAGTAGCCAACAGAGAAAGATTTTTCTCATGTTTAAACGATTTTTCGGGTTAATTAATTTAGTGAAGAGTGATAAATAGGGAAGGAATGAATTATAGAAAAAGGATATGGAAAAGGTACAAAGAATATATGGCAGCAAAAAATGATATAGATCAATACCCTTATAACAGTGTACTTCGCACTACATTTGCAGCATGAACGAGATCAGCATAAGAGAAGCAACAACAGAAGATGCGGCCCTGATTGCCGACCTGAGCCGCCAAACGTTTTATGATACGTTTGCAGCGGCCAATACAGCCCAGGATATGGATAAGTTTATGAACGAAGCGTTCACCCGCGAAAAATTAATGGCGGAAGTAGGCGTTCCCGGCAATATTTTTTTACTGGCTTATGAGGCCAGTGAACCGGTAGGCTATGCGCGTTTGCGTGAAACGGGTAGTCCGTTATTAATAGAAGATGGCCTGGCCCTGGAAATAGCCCGCATATACGCGGTACAAAAAAGCATCGGCAAAGGGGTAGGACGTGCCCTGATGCAACATAGTATAGAAATAGCCCGCGAAAAGAGTGCCCGGGTGATCTGGCTGGGGGTATGGGAGAAAAATCAGAAAGCCATTGCGTTTTATATGAAATGGGGGTTTGAAAAATTTGGCGAACATGTGTTTATGTTAGGCAATGACCCGCAAACAGACTGGTTGATGAAGAAAGTGTTGTAAAAATAAACCCGCCGATAGATATCGACGGGCTCTACACAACTGTAAGCTGCTCAAATAGCATGGCTTATGAGAGGAGGGATGAATGAACTATGCGTGTTACACCTTTTACAACCATACGCTCTTTCTAAAAAATTATAAAACAATCATCTGACAGGCGCATACATTCAATCATGTGCTGTCATTGCCAGGCAGCATTGAGCTTTGTACACTGAATGAACACCCATTGCTACACCACATTAATTACCCCTGTTTCAGGTACAATTTGTACTTACTACCCGATATTATTTTAAGTTGATATTGCATTGCCCAACCTGAGCATGGGATGTGTGGCCCAGCCTCAATGACTGATGCACATACAACCAGGGGCCGCACTATGTTGATTTCGGATTTTAAGGCTCAATATGAGCTCATCATGCAATACCACATCGGAAGCTAATATGTAGGGTACGGATATGGCAGCAGTTCGCATAAGGTTGTTGGAGTGGCAGGAATGGATTATATACTAAACATGGAATTTGATTTTATACCTTGTTTTAGTGATTGGCACTTTAATGCCCAGGTTTGATGATCGATTACATGAACCAAAGCCCTTCTGCGAACATGTCTCCGAACACGAACTCTTACGATCGCGTTAGATCCAGTTTGCCAATTCGTGGAATTCTCAGGATTATTAACCTTCTGCTTCAGGTTCAACTTGCTCTTCCTCTTGCCAATCGGGGTTCTCATTTTGGCCTTTACCGCCACCCAGCATAAGCAATTCGTTCAACACCACTTCTGTAACATAGCGTTTAACCCCATTCTTATCTGTATAATTGCGGTGAACCAGTTTACCAGAAACGGCCACTTCTCTTCCTTTTGTGAGGTATTTTTCAGAAATTTCTGCCAGTTTACCCCAGGCTATAACGTTATGCCAGGATGTTTGTGTAATTCTTTCACCGTTAGCGCTTCTATAAGTATCGTTGGTGGCGATTGAAAAGCGGGCAACTTTTTTACCGGTTTCGGTAGTGCGTATTTCAGGTAATTGCCCCAGATTGCCGATCAGTTGAACTTTATTTCTAATTGCGTACATAACTGTAAGTTTTTAAGATTATCGATTTATTTCAGTCGCTCGGGCGCCGTTCGATTGACCACACAAAGATGCCCCCCACGGAAAGCCATAGTCGGTTTTTAAACGTTTATACCCGGATATTAAACGTTTGTTGTCGCTTACAAACGGCTATTTTTTGTATTTTCCATCTTTCAATAGCCATCTAAACCTTTGATAATGACTGTTAAAAACTGTCTGGCCTGCGATAGGCCTATTAAAGGCCGCACGGATAAGAAATTCTGCGACGATTCATGCCGGAATAACTACAATAACCGGTTAAACAGTGACGCGACCCCACTGATACGAAACATCAATAATATTTTAAGGAAGAACCGGCGGATACTTATGGACCTGTTATCGGGATTGAACAAGCAGGTGTTGGTTGTTGACCAGAAAAAGCTGGTTGAAAAGGGTTATCGGTTCGACTACTTCACGGAGCACTATAGCACCAAGGAGAACGAGAAATATTATTATTGTTATGATTATGGTTACCGGCCGCTCGACGATGAAAAGCTGATGTTGGTAAAGGATACAAGGAAGAAAAGTTTTGCGGGGGAGAAGAAGCAGGTGCTGGAGAAGAGTGCTACTTCCTCAACAACTTATTATTCACAATCTTCTCCATAACCTCATCCTTCTGATATTTACTAATAGGGATCTGGTACCTGCCGCCTATATGCAGTATGTTGCCTTCGATAGATTGTATACATTGCATGTTCACCAAATACGATTTGTGCGGCTGAATGAACAGGCCGCCTGGTAGTTTCTCCTGTAAGGCTTTCAGGGTAGAATGGGTGATCAGCTTTTTATCGGCGGTATACAGGGCAACATAATTTTCCATGGCTTCTACAAACAACAGTTCATGCAGGTTTACTTTCTCCAGCTTGTTGTCGGTCTTAATAAACAGGTAATTGTCCTGGCTGCCTGCAGCTCCGGCAAAGTAATCGTAAGCTTTATTGGCAGCTTTTAGAAACCGTTCAAAGGAAATAGGTTTTAACAGGTAATCGAGCACATCCAGTTCATAACCCCTGATAGCATATTGTTCATAGGCCGTAGTGAAAATTACTTTAGGCGCCTGGGGGGTGTTCTTCAGAAAATCGATACCGGTTACATAGGGCATTTCAATATCCAGGAACAGCAGGTCAACTGGTTGTTGTTTTAATAACGAATTCAACTGTATCGCATCTTCACAAACACCTGCCAGTTCCAGGAAATCAATTTTATCAATATAACCCTGTAATCCTTTGCGGGCTATAGGTTCATCATCTGTTATCACACATTTTATGGTTGGCGTCATATTACGGGTAGTTGAATCGATGCAAAAAAGCTTTTATCCTTTTTTATTGCGGTAAAGGTATGGTTTACCGGATATAATAATTCAAGTCTTCGTTTCAGGTTCTCCAGGCCAATTCCGTTCCGGGGTATTGAACTGTTCTCTTTTATCCATGCTGTTTCTTCGGGTATTGAGTTCTCAACAGTAAAGCAAATGCGATCTTCTTCTTTGCGGGCATCAATAGTAATGCGGTAATCGCCGCCAACATATTTAAATGCATTTTCCACCAGTGGTAAAAACAAGAGTGGATACACCTGCTCTTCTGTTAGCGAATCATCAAAATGAACCTGTAATTGTAATTTATCGGAGCTTCTTACTTTTTGCAGTTCAATAAAATTCTGCAGGTAATGCAATTCCCTGCTTACCGGAACGGTTTGTTGCTGATCGTATAACTGGTAACGTAACAATTCGGAGAACTTCTCAATACTTCTCTTGGCTTCGGCTACGTTATCGTCCATTTGAAAATAAACGGTATTGAGCGCATTGAATAAAAAATGCGGATGGTATTGCGCTTTTAAGAACTTGAGCTCAGTTTGCAAATGGTCATTCGTCGTTTTTTCGAGCAATAACCTGTTGTTTATATATGCTTGCAACAATTTATTACTTCGCACCACTGTATAGTAAATAAGGCAGTATAAAAGTGGAATGATGTTAATATTGGCAAAGTCGCCCCAGCTTAAGCCGTCGTCGGTTAAAGCTACCATAGGTGTAACGACAATGTTGTTGATCAATTCGACAATAATTACTACCCAGGCCAGCTCCTGCAGCACAATTTTGAAATTAATATTGTGCTGCAGTTTTTTATCGAACCGTTGAAACAGTTTTTGAAATGCATACATGGTAATATAACCCGTAACCACAACAAACACCAATTCAATTCCCGTTATGGACCAGGCCCGCCGCCAGAATTTGAAATGCGAGAGCGTATCATTCATCACCCGTATGTTGGCATAAATAAACAAGCCAAACAAACCGGGGAACACATATTTCCAAAACCATTTCATCTGAAATTTTTATTTATTTTTTGGCCAAATGGAACCGGCCTGTACGCAGGCAGGTCCCATCTCTTGTAATTTACGATAATTGAATGGCCGGTTGTATTGTTTCTGCTGATTTCTCCAAGGGGGCGTCGCCAGTTTCAACAACCCGCTTCACTTCTTTTTTCTTCGGTTTCATCCCAAACAGGAAACGCGTAAGGGCATATGGCCTTATGAACAAATGATAAATACACATCACCAGCACAAAGGAAGTAATAAAAGTGAACAGGAACTTGTTCAACACGGGTTCATTCGTCCTTATTACATAAAATACTACTATCACAATGATCGTTTGGTGCAAAATATAGAACGGATAAACGGCTTCATTTATATAATTCTGAATGCGATGTTTCTTGTTCAAATATCGTTTGGCGTATCCGATGGCGGTAAATATCCAAAGCCAGGCAGTAAGGGGAAATAACGACAAATGTGCATACGAAAGCCAGTCGCGTCCCCAATCCGGCTCGGGGCCAGGGTTGTTCCAGCGGAAATAATTGATGATAAAAATACTGGTAAAGGCAAACAGAAATGAGGTACGGCGATTCCTTTCCAGGCTATCCATCAACGCGGGAAAATTGATACAGGTAAACCCTGTTATTAAGAAAAATATCCAGTATACATGCCGGCCCCAATCATGTATAAGGTCGTGCGTTTCGGGAAAATATAAACTCATGGAAAGATAAGCGATCACACTAGGCACCATCAAAAGATAAACCCTTTTCCCTATGGCCAGTTTATTAAAGAACGCCAACCGTTGTTTGCCGCGCTCGCTCATGCTCCATTTAAATGCCGGTGCAAAAATGATGTCATACAGGAACAGGTATAAAATAAACCAAAGGTGATGCCAGCTCAAATTGCCTTTGGGGTAGGCGCCAGTTGTAAAAATAGAAGGGTAGAAGTCGGCGAAATTTCCTTTAAATCCCTGGGTCAGTCGTTCCATATATACCTGGGGCGGTACAATTACCAACATGCCAAATAACAGCGGAATGAATAACCGCCTGAACCGCAGTCCGATGAACGAGCCGGTAGTTCTGCTTTTCAACATAAAATAGGTGACCGTGCCCGAAATAAAGAACAACAGGGGCATTCTGAACCTGCCTATCCAGAAATTGACTTCCATAAGCAGGTTGCTGGTCTCTTTGTTCTTAAGGTGCCATCCCCAATCTTCCACGTATGCCATGCCGGAATGCAGAAAGAAAACAGCCAGTATCGATAAAATGCGAAGCCAGTCTAAATACGCCTGGCGGGTAGAAACAGGTTGCATATGGTTAATTTTCTACAAACCTAGTTTCCGGAGTTACGGGGCTGAAATTACTTTGACGTATGGACGGTTCCCGGTGGTGAAAAGAATTAGGCGGTAAAAAAAATCGAAGGTTTTGCGGCCGGGAGCTCCCATTTGCCTTCAAATGATCAAAAATCCAAATAAGTTATTGCCGCCTCAGGACCAGCTAAAACCGCCAGCCACGGGCCTTTACGGTTCTACCTGACTTTCTGTCTTTTAGACATTTAATTTATTATTGCCCGGCAATTTGTTATTATGGCCTTCAACCAATAATTTTGCCGGGTTTTAAAAACTGAATACAGAATGGCAAGAACTATCGCATTTCGCGAAGCGCTCCGCGAAGCTATGAGCGAAGAAATGAGGAGAGATGACCGGGTTTTCCTGATGGGTGAGGAGGTTGCTGAATATAATGGTGCCTATAAAGTAAGCCAGGGTATGCTGGCAGAATTCGGCCCTAAAAGAATTATTGACACGCCTATTGCCGAGCTGGGTTTCACCGGTATTGCGGTAGGTGCTGCTCAAAACGGTTTACGTCCCATCGTTGAATTCATGACCTGGAACTTTGCCGTTCTGGCGCTGGACCAGATCCTGAACACGGCTTCCAAAATGCTGGCCATGAGCGGTGGTCAAATTGGCTGTCCCATCGTTTTCCGCGGACCTAATGGTTCTGCCGGTCAGTTGGGTGCCCAGCACTCCACTGCATTTGAAAGCTATTACGCAAATATCCCCGGTATAAAAGTTATTTCTCCCTCAAACCCATACGATGCTAAAGGTTTGATGAAAGCCGCCATCCGCGATGAAGATCCTGTGATGTTCATGGAGAGCGAAGTAATGTATGGCGATAAAGGCGAAGTTCCTGAAGAAGAATATATTATCGAGATCGGGAAAGCCGACATAAAGAAACCCGGTAACGATGTTACCATCGTTTCTTACAATAAAATGATGAAGGTAGCCCTCGGTGCTGCTGCTGAACTGGAAAAAGAAGGCATCAGCGCTGAAGTGATTGACCTGCGTACTATTCGCCCGCTCGACTGGTTCACCATCCTCGAGAGCGTTAAAAAGACCAACCGCCTGGTGATCGTGGAAGAGCAATGGCCCATGTGTTCAGTTTCTTCTGAAATTGCTTATCGCATTCAGAAAGAAGGTTTCGATTACCTCGATGCGCCTATCCGCCGCCTCACTGCTGCCGATGCGCCGCTGCACTACGCCGCCAACCTGGTTGAAGCTGCTTTACCAAGTGTTGATAAAACAGTTCGCCTGGTAAAAGAAGTGATGTACACAAGAAAATAGTTGAACGTTGAAAGTATAAGGTTTAAATGCCTTATGCCGGAGACCATTACTCAATTTATATCTCAGAAATTGGTTACAGAAATAAGATCTGTAGCCAATTTTTTTTTTGCACCCTTCGCCTACGTCTAAACGAAAACGGCATACACTGAAACTGCATGACACAAATAGTGTCTGTAAGACCGGGCCAGCAAACATTCACTACTCCCCAATAAAACAGCCCCGCTTTCGCGAGGCTGCTTGCTTGCTTTGGATATTAATAAAAGAGTTTACTGAAATATTTTGAACACGGAAGAACACAGGGTCAACAGACCAACCATGCCACCGAGAACGATTCCACCTAAAAGCACTAAACGGGTAATAACTTTAGATAATGACAGATGGGATTGAACATCTACTGCAGATGCCTTCATAAGTAACGGATTTTGGTTAGAAATGTGTTTTTTAAAGGATATGGCTCTAAAATAATATGCATTTATAAGTCTTGCAAGGTAGTTTTACTAAGGAATACTCTTACGGATGCTGATAATATTTACCATCTGCGCAACTGGCGGGGCTCAAACGTCCATTCGGGCGTGTAAATGAATGAGTTATCGGTCTTCACTTCATACCAGGGACTTAAATTTTCGTCCACAGGATTTTTTAGCAGGTGAATATCCTGTGCCGGCATATAACTTTGCGCCAATAGATAAATGACCTGACCGCTTTTGTTGACCGCCATATCCATAACTATTACACAATGTCCCGGGTAACCGCCTTTTATTAAAACATCGCCCGGTTGTAGTGCGCCAAAATCAGCCACCGGGTGTAATTGTTTTTCGAGCGAAGCCGTGCCGCAATTGCTGAACACTTCTTCCAGATAATGTTCGAATCGGATGCTGTCGGCACCTGCCGGATAGGTATATCTTTTGCCATTGTTATCGGCAAATGAAATTTCCATATACTTTTTTTGACTGTACAGGTACATAGCACGCAACCGCATTACCGCATCGGCGCATTGCTGCAGGTCTTTATTGCCAACCGGAATGTTCAGCACCGCATACTGGGCGCGCTGGTTTTTCTTTGGCTGCCCGTTGTAGAGGTATACGGTAGTGTCTTTTTTAATGCTTATTTTACGCAGCCAGGTGGCAAATGAACCTTCGGGATAATTGATCCGTTTGTAGCCAGCAGGGAGCGGAACGAGCGCCACTGAAGCTGGCCTTGGCGGAATTTCGGGCACAACGGCATTGGAAATAATTGCATGTGGGGTTTTTTCTATACATGACAACAGTAAAACCGGCAGGATAATTGTCAAGTGGATGTTCCGTTCCATATCATTACTTTTGAAGAACCATTAGATGAAGGATTTATATTTTTCCATAGCAAAAGACTGTTAAACCAACTATGTCAAACATTTTAATTATCGACGACGAAAAAGCGATCCGTAAAACCCTCAGTGAGATCCTTTCTTATGAAGGCTATAAAATAGAAGAAGCCGGCGATGGGGAAGAAGGCCTCAAAAAGTTTAAGGAAAAGGCGTATGACGTGGTGTTGTGTGATATCAAAATGCCCAAGCTGGATGGTATTGAATTTCTGGATAAAGCCCGCGAGGCCAACCCCGATGTACCGGTGATCATGATCTCGGGCCATGGTACTATTGAAACCGCCGTGGAAGCGGTTAAAAAAGGCGCCTATGATTATATTTCAAAACCACCTGATTTAAACCGGTTGCTGATTACCATTCGCAATGCGATGGACAAAAACAACCTGGTTACCGAAACCAAAGTGCTCAAACGCAAGGTGAGCAAGGTGGAAGAAATGATCGGCGAATCGGCCCCCATCATAAAGATCAAGGAAACCATTGATAAAGTGGCCCCCACCGATGCCCGCATTCTGGTAACTGGTGAAAATGGGGTAGGTAAGGAGCTGGTGGCCCGCTGGGTGCATGAAAAAAGCAACCGCGCGGCAGGTCCGCTGGTTGAAGTGAACTGCGCCGCCATTCCCAGCGAACTGATCGAAAGTGAACTGTTCGGTCATGAAAAAGGTTCTTTTACCTCTGCCGTAAAACAACGCATTGGTAAATTTGAGCAGGCTCATGGCGGTACGCTTTTTCTCGATGAAATTGGTGATATGAGCCTCAGCGCGCAGGCCAAAGTGTTGCGCGCCCTGCAGGAAGGAAAAATTACCCGCGTGGGCGGCGATAAAGATATCAGTGTGGATGTGCGCGTAATTGCGGCTACCAATAAAGACCTGTTGCGGGAAGTGGATGACAAGAATTTCCGGCTCGACTTATACCACCGGCTCAGCGTGATCATCATTCATGTGCCTTCTCTCAATGATCGCCGCGAGGATATTCCCTTGCTGGTCGATAAATTCCTTGCCGATATTTGTGCCGATTATGGTATTCCCAAGAAGGGGATCGATAAAGACGCGCTGGAAGGACTGAAACAACATAACTGGACGGGTAACATTCGCGAGCTGCGTAACGTGGTAGAACGCCTCATCATCTTATCGGGCAAAACCATTATGCCCGATGATGTAAATTCATATGTAATTCCGAAACGGTAATATATTGAGTTGAAAAGTTAACGGGTTAACTGGTTAGCTCGTTAACTTTTCCTTCTTTCAAAAATATTTTCTTCTCTTCAATCGTCTTCAACAGCCGCACATTCGGCAAATGATCGCAACTGCACTGACAGGCTTCGGGGCCTGAAAAAACGATCTCTTTATCGGGGAACATGCGGGAGAACTTTTTAAGGTACTCATGCATATCGCATTTATTCAAATTCGGGATAAGCAGGAAATACAACTGGGTACAGGGCAGTTGCGCACAAATGATTTCTAACATGCTCAGTGGAACGTTCTTCCCCATATAAATAGTGGGTACGCCCTCTTTTTTCAGCATGTAATACATGAACAGCAGGGGCAGCTCCTGGCATTCGCCGCCCGGCATATCGTGGTGATCGCCGGCCGGGGTGAACAATAGTACCCGTCTTCCGCCGGTATAAACCGTTTTTTCGAGCCCGTCAAGGGCCACCATTGTTTTTTTGATGATGAGGGCCCGGGCAAAATGGGCATGCGCCTGCATCATTTGCCCCGTAAGCCACAGCACCCCAATCTTTTTGAGGAAGGGGTACAGCACATTGATCATACTTTTTTCGAACCCGGCATGAAGCACCAGGTTGTGCAGTATTTTATCGAACCGGGGCTGGTCAAGGTCAATGGCCGCCTCGGTAAGCTGATTGATGAAAATTTCGTGATTTTCGGTATCGGGCTTTATTTCCAGTGCCAGCCGGGCCATTTCTTCGGCCGAACAGCCCGCAATCTGGGAAATTTTATGTCCCTGGTTATACAGGTAGGCAATGCGTAACAGGTGCTTAAGATCTTCACAATCATAAATACGGTGCTTGCTTTCCCTGCGCTTAGGGCAGAAAAGGTTGTAGCGTTGTTCCCAGATACGCAGGGTATGCGCCTTAATTCCCGTTAAGTTTTCAATATCCCGGATGGAAAAGAGATTCATAGTTTTGTAACAAAAAGTAAGATATTACAACTAATTCATCTGGAGAAATACTGTTCATCATTAAATAAAGCCATTCTGCTAAGGATATACTACATATTTTTTAGCAAAATGTTCGTTATTAGCCTGTTTCTGTGAGAATTAATATGGTATTTTTGCCCGGATTTTTTTATAAAACAGCCCCATAATGAGTTTACACGATCTGTTTATAATCATATTAATATCCTTATTGATTGTTGAATTGCCTGCCTTTGGGTTAGCAAAATTATTCGAAAAAGCCGGTATCCCTTCCTGGAAAGCCTGGGTGCCATTTTATAATATCTGGGAGATCTTAAAAGCCACCGGGTTAAAAAAACACTGGTTTTACTGGCAGTTTTTACCCGTAGCAGGCTGGTTCATAAGCATTTGGCTACTGGTTGAGTTTGTAAAACTGTTCGGCAAGTTCAGTTTTCTTGACCATGTGGGCGCAGCCCTGTTATCGGTGCTGTATTTTCCCTATATCGGCGCCGACAAAAAAGTGAAATTCCTGGGGCCCCAGGCGGTTAAAAATCATAAAAAAACAACCGTTCGCGAATGGATCGATGCCGGGGTGTTTGCCGTAGTGGCGGCTACCCTCATCCGCGTTTTTGTGTTTGAGGCCTATACCATTCCAACCGGTTCAATGGAAAAGACCCTGCTGGTGAATGATTTCCTGTTCGTTAGCAAGCTCACCTACGGTCCGCGCATCCCCAATACCCCGCTGGCCATTCCGTTCGTACACCATACTTTGCCTGTTTTCAATACAAAATCATACACCGAGATCATTCATTTGCCTTATACCCGCTGGTTTGCCAGCCCTGTAAAGCGCAATGATGTGGTGGTGTTCAACTTCCCGGCAGGCGATACGCTTACCAAGGAACTTGATTCGCAGGATCCCTATTACGATATTCTGCAAAGTGAGGAAATGCGGCAGTATCAGCAGTTGAAGGGACAAATTGCCAATGAAGCCGAACTGCAGGCCGTAAGCAAGCAAAAGGCCCGGGAAATTGTTTGGAGCGATTATACCATTATGACCCGCCCGGTTGATAAACGCGAGAATTACATTAAACGATGTGTGGCCATTGCAGGCGATACCATCCAGATCGTTGATGGCATTTTGTATGTAAACGGACAAAAAGCCTTTATTTCGCCCACTTCTGCAACCGATTATATGGTTACCACCGCCAGTAACAGAATATTGAATGATGATGAACTGCGCGAGGCCGGTATTCGTTTGAACAGCGATGAAAGAAACCCCGATTTCATTCAGTACGGCGCCAACAGCTACCAGATAAACCTGAGCGAGGCCGAAGCCGATATTCTGAGAAAGATGCCGGGCGTAACTGTTACCCGTAAGCTGGAAAATGTTGGCGACCCCCGCATTTTCCCACGCGATACAGCCGTGGTACTGTGGAGTGTCGATGAATTTGGCCCCTTGTGGATCCCCAAAAAAGGCGCTACCATTCAGCTGAACGTTAAAAACATAGCCTGTTATAAACGTGCCATTAAAGTGTACGAGAATAATGATTGGGAAGAACGCGACGGCAAGATCTTCATCAATGGTAAGGAAGCTACTTCCTATACATTTAAAATGAATTACTACTGGATGATGGGTGATAACCGCCATCGTTCGCAGGACAGCCGCTTTTGGGGTTTTGTACCGGAAGACCACGTGGTAGGTTCGGCCTGGTTGATCTGGATGAGTTGGGACCATGGTGTACGGTGGAACCGGATGTTCAAATCAATACATTAAGACATTTATTTACTATCTTTAAGAATCCTCTCCGCACTGCGCGGAGAGGATTTTTTGTCTGGTCATGATCCCATACACCGGTCAATCCGGGCGGGCATCTGGCTATAACACAATAAATATTTACAGATGAAAAAAGATGAATATTCATTTTCATTTGAGGTGTATGATTCCATCAATGAATTGAGCGAACAGGATGCCTGGCTGCTCAATGAGGCCCGGGAAGTAACGGAACTCGCCTATGCGCCTTATTCGCATTTTCATGTAGGAGCGGTGGCAAAGCTGGCCAATGGAGAAATTGTGGCCGGCAGCAACCAGGAAAATGCCTCTTTCCCGGTAGGATTGTGCGCCGAAAGGGTTTTGTTGGCTTCTGCATCTTCCTTGTATCCCAAAGTGCCTATTGAATCACTGGCCATCAGTTACCAGGCAGGTAATGGTGACAGTGATCATCCCATTTCGCCCTGCGGTATTTGCCGGCAATCGTTACAGGAATATGAAATGCGGGTAAAACATCCCATCCGGCTTATCCTGGGCGGTATGGAAGGAAAAGTATATGTAATACCCAGCGCAAGTTCATTGCTGCCATTGGCGTTTACCAGCGATGAGCTGAAATGAATAAGTTATTAAATTATTGAGTTATTGCCTGTATTAACTTATGAACTTAATAACTAACGAACTAATTAACTCTTCTTGCAAATGAGCCCTGGCCATACCAACTTACTCAAACAGCTCACCAAACATTTCGGCGATGCGCCTTCCTTATTATGGGATCCCAGCGAAGAGGCGCCATCTGTAGGTTGCGCTTATTTTCCGGCAGAAAAAACCGGCCGTCCCTGGGGCACCCTGGTCACTTATGGTATGAGCCTTGAACCAATGGTCATGGATGAGCGGGCAGAAGATACAGATACCCCGCGCGCTGAAATGATCGCCTATGTAAATGAAAATGAAACCCGGCTCGATGATCTTGCCAACTGGTTATGCTTCACCGGGGCTTTTCCCTCTTTGCAGGAACCGCCTACCTTCCTTGGATGGGGGCATACCATTCACATGGGCGAGCTGTTCCCAAATTCTTCTTTAACCACCTTGCTTACGCTCACTTCCATTGTTAAAGCAGATAATGAACCGGCATTTAAGGTAGATAATGAGGATGTTTCCTTTCTCTGGCTCACCTTTCTCACCGATGCGGAGTATGCCCTGAAAAAAGAGCATGGCGTGAATGCAATCCTCGACCTGTTCTCAGCATATAAACACCCCGTTACGCTTGACCGTTTCCGTAAAAGCTATGTGTAAGTCTTTATTCATATCTCCAGCTCCAGGTCCGATGCCGCATAGCCCGTACAGGTAAGTATCAGTTTGCCCTCCAGGTCGCCATCGGTAAGCACTTCATTATTGCTCATGGTCACCGATCCTTTACGGCAAATGGCGGCACAGGTAGCGCACCGGCCGGTATTGCAGCTATAGGGCAGGGTGATGCCCTGTTGTTGGGCCGATTGTAAAATAGTATTGGGCCAGGCAGTAGTAAATTGATGCGTTTCATTGGCATAATGCACCACCACGGTAAAGGCCGTTGATGGCATGGTGAACGCAGGTTTGCGCAGGGTTTCAATTACAAAATGTTCCTTCCGCAACTGGTCTTCATTATAACCCAGCACCCGTAAGGTGAACTGCACCATTCGCATAAAGGGTTCGGGTCCGCAGGTGTAGAATAGGGGTGAATGAGAAGCCGTCCTGAACTCAGCCGAAGGAGCCCTGCCGGCCGAATGGGTTACCAACTGTTCGAGCAACCAGTTATTCAATCGCGCCGGTTTGGTATCGGGGTCAACCGGGTTGCTCAACAGATCTATCCGGGTGAACCGGTGTGCATATTGTTTTGCCAGCTCCTGCAGGGCCTGGTGGTAAATGATGTGGCGTTCATCGTGGTTTTGATATATGAGCGTGATGTGGCTCTGCGGTTCATGGTACAATACTTTTTTCAGCAATGCCAGCACCGGTGTTATACCGCTTCCCGCTGCAATAAACCAGATATGCCGTTGTTGCGAAGGATCGGTATCAATGATAAACCGGCCGGCCGGTTGTAAACTGTTTACGCTGGTTCCCTTCTCCCAGGTGCGAAGAATGTGCCGCGAGATTTCGCCATTCTCTTTCTTCTTTACGGTAATGCCCAAATGTTTGTCGATACCCGGCGCGGTACAAATAGAGTAGGAGCGGCGTATTTCGTGCCCATGCTGGTTGAACAGGAAGGTAAGGCTTTGACCCGCATCCCAGCTAACCGGTTTTCCGGTTGCTTCTTCCAGCATATAGGTTACCGCATCAGGTGTTTCGCGTATCACCTGTATCACTTTCCATTGCAGTAATTCCATAGTTACAGGTTATTTAAGTTCACCACTATCCGGCCCATAACTTTTCCCTGCAAAATGCTGTCGATATAGGTAGTATTCAATTCTTCGAGGGTAACTTCTTTGGCAATGGCAGATAATTTATCTTTTATATTCCACTCGGTGGCCAGCTTTTCCCAAATAATAAGGCGTACAGCCATAGGCGTTCCGGCAGAACCTACGCCCAGCAAATTTATTCCGTTCAATATAAAGGGATACACGGTTGTATCGAGTTTGGGTGAGCTTACCAGTCCGGTGCTTACTATACAGCCTTCGGGCATACAGCCTTTTAATAAAGTGGCCAGCGTATTGCCGCCAACCGTATCAACAGCGCCTGCCCATTGGGGTTTCAGCAATGATTTTTGAGAAAGATCGTTCACGTAATCCCTGTTCTCTAACCGCGCGGCGCCCAGGTGGGTTACATACTCCAGGGCATTTGATTTACCGCTTACCGCTATCACTTCATAACCCGCTTTTGATAATATAGAGATGGCCATGCTGCCAACACCGCCGGTAGCTCCTGTTACTACAATGGGACCAGCATCGGGCTGCATTTTCATGAGCTCCATTTTATATACAGCATTGGCAGCGGTAAAACCGGCCGTGCCAATGATCATACATTCTTTCAATGAATAATTCCCGGGTTTTTTAACCACCCAGCTGGCTGGCACCCTTATATACTGGCCAAAGCCGCCACAGGTGTTCATGCCCAGGTCGTACCCTGTTACCAGTACTTCATCACCTACGGCAAACAGTTCGTTCCGGCTGATCTCTACCACGCCGGCGGCGTCAATGCCCGGTGTATGCGGAAACTTGCGGGTAATTCCTTTATTACCGGTTGCCGATAGCGCGTCTTTATAATTCAGGGAAGAATAATGCACCCTGATCACCATTTCGCCTTGCGGCAGATCATCGATGTACCTGTCTACAATATTCCGCTCAAAGGTTCCTGAATTTGTTTCTGTTACCCAAAGGGCTTTAAATGGCATATATATGATTTCTGATTTAGAGATTTAGAGATTTTGTGATTTGGGGATTTCTTCTAAATCTCGAAATCCCGAAATCTCAAAATCAGCAATTTCTTTATAATCGTTCTTTATACAAACTATAGTTCTCGTCATCAAAACAAACAAACAACACTTCAGTGAGATTATTATCGTTTGCCAGGAACCGTTGTACTTCCTGTATGGCAATGGACGCTGCATCGGGCTTTGGAAAATGATAAATGCCCGTGCTGATGTTGGGAAAGGCAATGGTCTTAATGCCATTGTCAACGGCCAGCTGTAAGGAATTACGATAGCAGTTGGCCAGCAGTTCCGGTTCGCCTTTCTGGCCGCCATTCCATACGGGGCCAACTGTATGGATCACCTTTTTGGCCGGTAATGCTCCGCCCGTGGTGATCACGGCTTCACCCGTTTCGCAACCGCCCTGCCGGGCCCTTATTTGCCGGCATTCTTCCAGTATGGCGGGGCCGCCTGCACGGTGAATAGCGCCATCGACACCGCCGCCACCCAGCAGGCTGCTATTGGCTGCGTTAACGATCGCGTCTACCTTCATTTTTGTTATATCTCCCTGTACTAATGTGATCATTATTGCTGATTTCTGGATTTAGTGATTTTGAGATTTCGGGATGGTATTCCAAAGTATAAATTTCAAAACCTATGCCGCTTGGTTCCGTCAAAAAAGCGTTTGCACGCCATGCGCAATTTTGTTCTCATGCTGCAGTAACCATTTTTTACGGGGCAATCCGCCGGCATAACCTACCAGTTGATTATTGGCGCCAATGACCCGGTGACAGGGCACAATAATAGCCACATTGTTCTTCCCATTGGCGGCTGCAGCTGCCCTTATCACTTTGGGATCGCCAAGGCGGTGCGACAGTTCCAGGTAACTGATGGTTTTACCAAATGGTATATTCATCAGTTCGGCCCAAACCTTTTGCTGAAAAGGCGTGCCTTCCTGCGATATGGGCAATTCAAAAAAACGGCGCTGTCCCTGAAAATACTCGATCAGCTGTTCAACCGCCTGTATGGCCATTGGTGGCAGCGAATTGGTATCGGTTCCAGCCGTGACTTCGTCCTGCTCATCAATGAAATGTACTTTACTGATGAAATGGCCCGTGCCTTCAATTTGCAGCAGGCCTACAGGCGATTGATAATATGTGGTGAATGATTCAGGCATTAGCTACACATATTTGGGTTTTTTAGGGGGAAATAAATACAGGAATGCCAGTATTATAGTAACAATTATAGCGGCGTTTGGATTAAAAAGCGAAATAATAATAGCCATAAAATAAGCGCAATTTGAAATAAAGTACAACCGGGTAAGATAGCGAATGTAAGCCGGCGACAACCGTTCATTCAGCAGGCGTTTTTTATGGCTTGCATATAACCAAAGGAGGAGCCACCCAACGGCCGGCAAAAAAATACCGATGGTATAAAAGGTGACTGCAGTTTGTTTTTGTTCGGGATGAGTAATGTAATCGCCCAGTACTGCGGTAGGAAAGGGCAGGAACGAAATGCACATCAGAAAAAATACATTCAATAAAATAAAAACATGATCGGTCTTTCTGAATAGCTTTAGCCAGTGATGATGATTGGCCCAAAAAATGCCAATGGTAAAGAAGCTAAAAACATAGGCCGCATATTTGGGCCAGCTCTTCAATAAAAGCTGTGTAAGGGACGCGTGTTCCAGTTCACTGTGCGCCGGTACTTTGATCTCTATAACAAGCAGGGTTATGGCTATGGCAAAAACCCCATCACTAAACGCTTCTACCCGTTGCATTGAATTTTCAGCGTCATGAAGCGGTTTGGGTATTTCCATATTGTTAAATTAAATATGATCAACCGATCTTCCAGCCGTTTTCAACGGGCCGGTCGGGTGTTAGTAAAACTACCTCTTTTTTATCAGTGTATACGCCCAGCACCAGGCATTCGCTGAAAAAATTAGCGATCTGTTTCGGTGGAAAATTTACTACAGCCACCACCTGTTTGCCAACCAGCGATCCCTTATCATACAAATGGGTTATTTGTGCTGATGATTTTTTAATACCCAATTCTCCGAAATCAATGGTAACTTGCCAGGCCGGGTTTTTGGCTTTGGGAAAATCATTAACTTCCGTGATCGTTCCGACCCGAATCTCTATTTTTGCGAAATCGTCCCATGTGATGTTGCTCATTGCTTATAATTTTTTCAAAAATAAATTACAACTAAATGAAACGTACAGCTACTGCCGTTTGGAACGGCTCAGGTAAAGATGGAAATGGAAATTTGACTACACAAAGCACTACATTAAACAAAACGCAGTATTCGTACAAATCAAGGTTTGAAGAAGGGGTTGGAACCAATCCTGAAGAGCTGATCGCCGCTGCACATGCCGGCTGTTTTGCGATGAAATTGAGTTTTGTGCTGGGCGGCGCCGGTTTTACACCCGATACGCTCGATGTAACTTCTACCGTTACACTCGAAGACGGCGCTATTAAAAGTTCGCACCTGGTGTTGAAAGCAAGCATTCCGGGTATCAGCGCCGATAAATTCAAGGAATGTGCTGATGACGCGAAAGCGAATTGCCCCGTGAGTAAGGTGTTGAATGCAGAGATCACATTAGATGCGTCACTCGTATAAGTAGGGAAAAGAAGTAAGAAATTTTGAGATTTAGGGATTTCGGGATTTTGAGATTTTTCGGAAAATTCAAATCTGGCGAAATCTCAAAATCTCTAAATCTCAAAATCAGAAATTGATCTCTTCAAAACGTTCTCATACAGATCCCTGTATCTTATTAAACTTTCATCCTGCTATAACTTGCCATATGCCCTCAAACAAACGCACCATCAACCGGCGTAACTTTATAAAGAATACCTCCCTGGCTGCCGGTAGCTTCTTTATTGTTCCCCGTCATGTACTGGGCCGTGGGTATACTGCCCCCAGCGATAAGCTCAATATTGCCGGCATAGGCGCTGGTGGCAAGGCCGAAGTGAACCTGCCTTTCGCGTACAACAATGGCGCTGAAAATATTGTGGCCCTTTGCGATGTTGACGACCGCATGGCTGTAAACGCCCGCAAAAGATGGCCCAATGCCCCGTATTACCGCGATTACCGCGAAATGCTGGAAAAGGAAAACAAGAACATAGATGCCGTTATTGTTACCACGCCCGATCATATGCACGCTGTACAGGCCATGGCCGCCATGCAGCTGGGCAAACATGTATATGTTGAAAAACCTTTAACACACGATATTTACGAAGCCCGGCTATTAACCCAGGCCGCTCAAAAATATAAAGTGGTTACGCAAATGGGTAATCAGGGCAGCAGCGGCGATGATACCCGCAATGTGGAAACCTGGATCCAGGCCGGCGTCATAGGTAAGGTACATACTGTACATGTATGGACCAACCGGCCCGTATGGCCGCAAGGCATTCCAACCCCCACCGGTAAATTCGATATTCCCGCCGAAGTTAGCTGGGACCTGTGGCTGGGCACAGCCCCGTTCCGCGATTTTAATCCGGCATATTTACCGGCCACCTGGCGTGGCTGGGTCGATTTTGGCTCGGGCTCGTTGGGCGATATGGGCTGTCATTTTATAGATGTGCCGTTCCGGGCGCTGAAGTTAGGGTACCCCGAATCGGTAGAATGTAGTGTGGGTTCGGTATACACTGGTTTTTTCAAAGAAGTGTTCTATACCGATAGCTATCCGCCTTCTTCCAGGATCAGTATCCGGTTTCCCGCACGCGATAAAATGCCGCCGGTAGAAATGATCTGGTACGATGGCGGCATAAAACCCGACCGGCCCGAAGAACTGTTGCCCGATGAACCTTTTGGTGAATGGGATGGCGGTATTTTGTTTGAAGGCACCAGGGGTAAGCTGATAGCCGGTTTATTTGGCCGCAAGCCCACTTTATTGCCCACACAAAAAATGAAAGACGCCAAACTGCCCCAATCAAAATTCCCGTTTGTTGAGAAGGGGTCAGAGGGGCACCAGACCCAATGGGTGCAGGCCTGCAAAAAAGGGTTCGGCACTTACACCAGTTCTTCTTTTGATATGGCTGGTCCGCTCACTGAAACCGTACTGATGGGCAATCTGGCTGTAAGAAGCTATAATATTAAAGTTGGTAATGATTTCCCCGGCCGCAAAAAGCTGTTATGGGATGGCGCCAATATGCGTATCACGAATTTTGAGGAAGCGAATGCGTTTGTGAAGCGGGAATACCGGAATGGTTGGAAACTTTGATGCAAATACTGTCAGCAGTAGTAAGAAATTTTGAGATTTAGGGATTTCGGGATTTTGAGATTTTTCGGAAAATTCGAAGCCAGGGAAATCACAAAATCTCTAAATCACAAAATCTCCAAATCTCAAAATCAATAAATGTGGTTATGCTTCTTACTTCTTTTTCGTATCTTTATATCACTTCATATAACCCGGTTCTTACCCGGGAATAACTCAGTTTTCCTTTTACCATTTCTTTTTTATTAACTACCTCAGGTTGGTACCTGGGCTACTCCTGCTTCGCTTTGGCTTCGCTCCGGCTTTTCCTGTTTCCTGTATATATATCGTACATGTCTCGTATATGTCCCGTATATGTTCCGTTCTTTTATAGGTACGGGATATCTATGGCATACCAGGGGAACACCTACATGAAACATAGGAAATGTTAGCAAAGCTGATACGAAGCAGGTATAATACCGGTACCAACAAGGGGTAAAGCTGCAGTAAATAATAAGGGAAGAATGGGGCGAAGTTGTTCAGCAGTTTTTAGCAAGCCAGTTCCAGCGGGATGCAACAATTATTTGAACTGGTTTTTTGTGCATCAAATGCTATACGCAAATTTAAACATATAAGCGGCCATGCCCAAAACTCACTGGCTAAAGAAAGTGATGTATGTAATAAAACACTCATGATTCACTAAGCAATCGTTTGCTTAAAAATTCACCCGCTTTGCAACACATTGCCTTTAAATTTCGTCTCCCATTTTGCAAAAATATTTTTGCAGTCAAACATCCAAAAATCATTTGGCGGATATAGAAAGATTAAAGTAACTTAATTTGCTAAATCGGTTTAAATCTATACTTTCAGGCTTCCAAAAACTCAATGCTTTTCTGTATGAAGAAGAACAAACAAAACAACCAGTCACGCCGGGACTTCCTTAAAAACACCTCTCTGGCAGCTGCCGGATTCTTCATTGTTCCGCGTCATGTACTGGGCAAAGGATACATTGCACCCAGTGATAAATTGAACATTGCCGGTATTGGAGTGGGTGGAAAAGGTACCAGCGATCTGGCTGAATTTGCCAAAAGCCCCAAAGTAAATATCGTTGCACTATGCGATGTTGACGATCGCCAGGCAGTGAAATCGCGTCAAAGCTTCCCCAAAGCCCCTTATTATAAGGACTTCCGCGAAATGCTCGACAAAGAAAAGAAAAATATTGATGCTGTTTCCGTTTCCACACCCGATAATACCCACGCCGTAGCGGCCATCTCGGCTATGCAGTTGGGTAAGCATGTGTACGTTCAAAAACCATTGACCCACGATATTTACGAAGCCCGCAAGCTTACCGAAGCGGCTAAACGCTACCAGGTAGTTACTCAAATGGGTAACCAGGGTGGTTCGGGCGATGGCGTTCGCAAAATGAAAGAGATGGTTGATGCGGGGCTCATCGGCCGCGTGCACACCGTGCATTGCTGGACGAACCGGCCCGTATGGCCACAGGGTGTTCCAACGCCTACCGGCCAGTTTGATATACCTGCCGAAGTGAACTGGGACCTCTGGATAGGGCCTGCAAAGAAGATCGATTATAACCCGGCTTACCTGCCATTTAACTGGCGCGGCTGGTGGGCATTTGGTACCGGCTCGCTGGGCGATATGGCCTGCCATATTATGGACCCGGTATTCCGCATACTGCCTATTGATTACCCTTCTTCGGTTGAATGCAGTGTGGCCACTGTTTATAAAAAAATGTGGGACGATACCATGAACCCCGATAGCTGTCCGCCCTCTTCTATCATGCACCTGGTTTATCCGCGTAAAGATGGGAAAGGGGAGATCAAGGTTAGCTGGCACGATGGTGGGTTGTTACCTGAACGCCCTTCCGAACTGTTGCCCGAAGAAGCCATGGGTAACTGGGATGGCGGCGTTATCATGGAAGGCACAAAAGGAAAGATCATGTGCGATTGTTATGGCGCCAACCCACGCTTGTTGCCAACAAAACTGATGACAGAAAAGAAAATGCCGAAGGAAACCATCAAACGTGTTCCTGAAGGTCACTATATTCAATGGGTAAACGCCTGTATGGAGGGTTATGGAAAAGGGGTTACCAGTTCGCCGTTCGAATATGCAGGTCCGTTCACAGAAAGCATTCTGATGGGTAACCTGGCCATTCGCAGCTTTATGATGAAGAACCCCAGTGCCGCCGGAGACAACAAATATCCTGGCAGAAAACGCCTGCTGTGGGATGCCCAGAATATGAAGATCACGAATTTTGATGAAGCCAACCAGTTTGTGAAGAGAGAATATCGTGAAGGTTGGGGATTGGGATTGTAAGTTTGTAAGTTTTAAGTTCACAGTTTAAAGTTCGGAATATAAAAACTTTAAACTGTGAACTTTGAACTATATAACTATTCTTCTGTCTTTGGCTTTTCGGTAATTAATTCTGCGAGTGCCAGCAATTCCTTTTGCTTGTAACTGTTCTTCTCATCGGTAAAGCACTTGCTGAATTCTTCCATCAAAAATTGTATCACCCGTTTGTTCGAGAGCTGTTTGAAGTAGCCGGCAGCCGGCGCTACATTAATGCGTTTGAAGTAATTCTCTACATCTTTATGCGTGAATACCTGTCCGCTCATGGGATCAATAAAGAACTCCGTTTTATACAACGGGTTCTCTACATGACGGGTAAAATCGTAATCGGTCTTAAAATAACCCAGCACAAACTGGTGCGGTATATTGATGGCACGAACCGGCACATCGAGCAGTTCGCACAGTATCAAATATAAAATACCATTGGCAATGGTATTGCCGCGTTTGCTTTCGAGTTGTTTGTTGATGAGGAACTCTTCGGTGTTCTGATAGCCGATCTCTGCGCCGCGTAAATTGAAATAATTATACAGTATGCTGGTGACCACATTTACCTGCTCCAACGGAGTGAGGTAGCTGTTGAGCTCGAGCCAGATGTTACGTCGTAATTTTTCAACTTCCTGGTACACCTGCGAGGCTACCAGGTCGGGGTATTGAAAGCGGGCCACCAGTAACGCACCGGTAAGCAGGTCCTGGTGTATATTGTTATTCCATTGCGTCAGTTCTTCCGTGAGGTCGCGGTAATGCAGCCGGTGAATTAACATTTCAATACGTTCCTGCACATCTTCGCTGATGGTATTCTCCCAAAGGTTTTCGAGATTGGGGATGATCCCTTTCCCGTAATTGATTATGCGCGTAGATACCACATTGAAGACCTCTTCATCGGGATCGTCAATCAAATGGAACAATGCCGATATTTCTTTGTTTTCTTCCATTACTCTTGTTACAGTTCTTGCCGTTTAGCCGGTATCAATATCGGAATCTTACAAAAGATATCAATAAAAATCTTATCCACAAAGTTTCTTCACTATGTGGGGAACTCTGAACTCAAGGGCAGATACTGGTTAAATAATCGTTCCAGCTCCTGTTTTTCCTGGGTGGTTATTATCACCCGCCGGGGAATAACAATGGCATGATACGAATTTGTATATAAATAATAACAGGCGGGTGTTTCTGCTTTTTTAACGATGGCTTCCCAGGTATACCTGCTTTCCGATGCGGTGTCTTTATCGATAATACCGGCATCGGTGAGTACCACTTCGGCCTCTTCAAGCACATGCTGGTTCTCGGGTTTGGCCAGAATATTCCTTACCCGGCGCAGGATCGACCGTTTGATAAGATAAGGAACCATTAAAAAATAAACGATCGCAATGACGCTAAAGATGATCAGGTCAATAAAGATCTGTTCGCTCCGCCGGCTGAAAACGTACAAACCGGCCACCGCAGCATACAGCACAAAAACGCGTACATAGTACCAGGTACGGTATGCTTTTTTGTCGGGCGCTGCCCAGGCCGTGTAATAGTTATAGTCGAAATATTCTTCTTCAGTAAGGTGGTACTTCAGGTTAAGCATGGATAGTGAAAACTTGTAGTGAATTGTAATGGGTTTTCCTTGTTTACAAATGCTACAATGCAAAAAGAAAGGGGCAATTTAGCCCCTTTACCTTTCTATAATGCATTTATTGGTTCTTTTAACCCTTTCTTTTAATCCACATTGCGGGCCGCGCTCATATTATTACTATTTCTTCTTTGGCGCTGCTTTTTTGGTGGCCGATTTAGGCGCCGCCTTCTTGGTGGGCGCTTTTTTGGCAGCTGCTTTTTTAGTGGTAAATGCATTGGGTATCTGCAGCTCGATCATTTTCTTTACATCGTCGAGCGACACGGTGGTCAGTTCATCGGCGGTGTATTTTGAATCGTCGGCTTTGCGGGTCACCTTCAGGATCTTCTTGCCAAATTTCAGCACCGGACCCCAACGGGCATTTTCAATCGAGATCTTTTCATCGGGCCAGTTCTGGATGTAGCGGTTCTCTTCTTTTTTGATCTTTGCTTCAATCAGCTCATCGATGTTGGCCTGACTGAGGTTTTCAAAATCGTACCGCCGCGGTACGTTTATGTACATGTTGTTCCATTTAATGAATGGACCAAAGCGGCCTGTACCTTTTGTAACCGGTTTATTATCGTAATGCGCTATGGGCGCGTCGGCTTTTTGTTTATCCGCGATAAATTCCAGGGCCTTTTCCATATTCACATCGTTGGGATCTACACCCCGTGGCATGGAAATGTTCTGCTCACCAAATTTTATATAGGGGCCAAAGGGGCCCATGTTCACAACGATTTCCTGGCCTTCGTGCTCACCAAGGGTTTTGGGCAGTTCGAATAATTTCAATGCATCTTCGAGCGTAATGGTTTCAATACTTTGTCCCCTGCGTAAACCGGCAAAGCGCGGTTTTTCTTCCTCATTTGCATCGCCGATCTGCACCATAGGGCCAAAGCGGCCTATACGGGCAGTGATCTTTTTACCGCTTTGCGGGTCAATGCCCAGCTCACGTTCGCCTTTTGCACGTTCAGCTGTTTCAATGGTATTGTCAACGTCTTTTTTGAAAGGCAGATAGAAGTCATCGATCATGCTGTTCCATTTCAGCTTGCCGGCTGCCACTTCATCAAACTCATTTTCAATACGGGCAGTGAACCCGTAATCCATGATATCGTCGAAATATTGTTTCAGGAAATCGGTAACCACCAAACCCAGGTCGCTGGGGAACAGTTTCGATTTTTCGGCGCCGGTATTTTCCTGTTCTGTAACCTTGCTTATTTGATCGCCCTTTAAAGTGAGGATGCGGAAGTTGCGTTTCACCGCTTCCTTATCGCGCTTTTCAATGTATTTGCGCTCCTGGATGGTATTAATAGTGGGCGCGTAGGTGGAAGGGCGGCCGATGCCGAGCTCTTCCAGTTTCTTTACCAGCGAAGCTTCCGTATAACGGGGCGAAGGCCGGCTGAAGCGCTCAATTGCCTTCATTTCGTTCAACGGTAATTGCTGGTTAACGGTCAACGGGGGCAACATGCCTTCCTGTTGTTCATCGTCTGCTATATCTTCTTCGTCGCGGTCTTCCCGGTAAACTTTCAGAAACCCGTCAAACTTCAACACTTCACCGCTGGCGGTGAGTTCTTCTTTATTGGTAGAAATTTCAATTTTGGCAATGGTCCTTTCCAGCTCAGCATCAGCCATCTGGCTGGCCATGGTGCGTTTCCAGATGAGCTCATACAAACGGCGGGCATCAGGATCATCTATGGTACTGGTTTTGTTTTCCATGTAGGTAGGCCTGATGGCTTCGTGCGCTTCCTGGGCCGACTCATTCTTGTTCTTGTATTTACGGGGCTGGTAATAATTATTACCATACTGACCGGTAACCTGCTTGCGGATATCTGCCATTGCAGTATCACTCAGGTTTACGCTGTCGGTACGCATGTAGGTTATATTACCACTTTCGTACAACTTTTGCGCCAGCACCATGGTTCTTTTAACACCAAAACCCATTTTACGTGAGGCTTCCTGTTGCAGGGTAGAAGTGGTAAACGGTGCGGCCGGCGATTTCCTGGCGGGCTTTACCTGAATGTCGTTGACCTTATACTTTGCCCCGATACAGGTTTGCAGGAATTTTTCTGCATCTTCGGCAGTATCGTACTTTTTGCCTTCGGCAACAAAGGTTACGTTCTTACCGGTAATATCGGGTGTGGTAAATAATGCTTCAATTTTAAAGGTGCTGGTAGCAAGGAAGGCGTTTATTTCGCGTTCGCGTTCGGCAATAAGGCGTACGGCCACGCTTTGTACCCGGCCGGCGCTCAGGTTGCTACCCCGGGCGCTGATCTTGCGCCACAGTACCGGGCTCAGCTCAAAACCCACAATACGGTCGAGCACGCGGCGGGCCTGCTGGGCGTTCACCAGGTTCATATCCAACCTGCGTGGGTTGCTTACGGCCTGTTGAATGGCGGGCTTGGTAATTTCATGGAAAACAATGCGTTTGGTAGTTTGGGGATCGAGGCCTAATACCTCGCACAAATGCCAGCTGATGGCTTCTCCTTCGCGGTCCTCATCCGTTGCGAGCCAAACTTCGTCACTACTTTTGGCGAGGCTTTTGAGTTCTTTAACTACCTTTTCTTTATCACCGGGAATTTTATACCGGGGTTTGTAACCATTCTTTATATCAATACCCATTTCTTCCTTTTCCAGGTCACGGATATGTCCAAAACAACTTTTAACCTCGAAATCTTTCCCCAGGATCTTTTCGATGGTTTTGGCTTTCGCGGGAGACTCAACAATCAATAAATTCTTGGCCATAGGTTCAATAAATGGTTTATATGCACTTTTTTTACGATCGGTTGCCTTCGGTCGTAAAATGCCTTTACAGCCCCGCATTTTGGGACAAACAACTAGCTATTTCCTTCAAATTCAATGATCTTTACAATTGAATTTTTGTTGCACTGGCGGCAGAAACTGCATGTCGCTGGCGTGCAAGTTTACAGTATAACAATGAAATCAACAAATTGGTACTTATTTGGTAAAAACATAACGTGCCGAAATGTCGGTTATTTTTTATTTTTAAAGGGATACCATCCTGGCCGGAAAAAGGCTGTAAACAAGCCAATTGCATTTGGGAAACCCGGTACAGATGACCATAATAAAAATATAATATGGTGATATTTATGACAGAATGCGCGGTTATGTGGTAAAAAAATTAACTTCAGTCTTTTTAAAGCAACCTTGACCAACCAACATAAAATATTTCCGCTCGGGGATGCCGCGATAACCTTTGACATGGGTAATGTGATCAGCGAAGCCCACAATCAAAAGGCGCTGGCCATGCAGCAATGGTTGCTGGCTCATCCGTTTGAAGGGTTGAAGGATTGCCTGGTGGCCTATAGTTCAATAACGGTGCTGTACAATCCCGTTGTTATCAAAAAATATTATAATCCAACTACAACCATATTCGCCTGGGTTGCCGAACGCCTGCAACAGGCATTTGAACAAGCGCAGGAAACAGGGAATGCCGGCAGGGAGGTCATTCGTATACCGGTTTGTTATGAAGACCCTTATGGCCCCGACCTGGCAGCGCTGGCTGAGCAAAAACAGCTAAGCGGGCAGCAGGTGGTGAACCTGCACACCAGTCCTATTTATAATGTGTACATGATCGGGTTTTTGCCTGGTTTTTCCTATATGGGTGTAGTTGATGAACAAATTTCAGCACCACGAAAGCAACAGCCCACACCCGTTTTGGCCGGAAGCGTTGGGATTGCCGGTTCACAAACGGGGATCTATCCTTTAAATAGTCCCGGCGGCTGGCAGATCATTGGCCGCACTCCATTAAAGATGTTCGATCCCTTTGTGCCCGAACCGGTAAAATTACAGGCCGGCGACCGGGTACAATTTTTTGCGATAACTAAACAGGAGTTTGAAAGTTATTAAGTTGTTCAGGATTGAGTATTGAGTTCCCTTTGATTTCAGGCCTCGTGATTTGTGATCAGAAACTCTAAAAATGATAGAACTGAATAACTCACAAACTGAATAACTCATGAACTGAGAACAAGGAATCATTAGAAAATGTCATTAACAATTATCAAACCAGGGATACTAGACACAATCCAGGATCTTGGAAGAACAGGGTATGGCCGGCTGGGTATAAATGCCGGCGGGGTTATGGACAGGTATGCGGCCCAGGTGGCCAATATGCTGGTGGGGAACGACACGCGGGAAGCTGTGCTGGAGATCCATTTTCCCGGCGCGCAGGTGCTGTTTGAACAAAATTCCCTCATCACAATTACCGGTGGCGATTTTGGTCCCATGATCAACGATGAGCCCATACCGTTATGGCATCCCATAGTGGTACGGAAGAATGCGATATTGCATTTTCCCAAACTGCAATACGGCAACCGCTGTTACCTGGCCGTACATGGCGGGTTTTGTGTGAACAAATGGCTGAACAGTTACAGCACCCATTTAAAAGCCGGGGCCGGTGGCTTTAAAGGCCGCAAACTGGAAAAAGGAGATGAAGTGCCTTACCGGGAAAGCTGTATCTATTTTGCCGGATTATTAAAGCCCGGAAAAGAGCTGGAAGTGATGAAGTGGAAAGTTGATACGGGCCATACCTACCTGCATCCGCACGAGATCTACATCATTAAAGGAAATGAATGGGAGCAGTTGACCAGCCAGTCGCAGGAACAAATGCTGGAAGATAATTTTATCATTCATCCGTTCAGTGACCGCATGGGCTACCAGTTAAAGGGTATTGATCTGAAACGGGTTGAAGATACCGAGCTGGTTTCTTCGGGTGTAAGTTTTGGCACCATTCAGTTATTGCCCAATGGCCAGCTTATAGTACTGATGGCCGATCACCAGACAACGGGCGGTTATCCCCGGGTGGGACACGTGATCTCGGCCCATTTACCCAAGCTGGCCCAATTGCGCCCAAGCGATTGTATTCATTTTCAAATTACGGACCTTGCAACTGCCGAAAACCTGTTGATCGCCCAGCAACAGGAATTAAATATATTGCAACGCGCCTGTACCGAGCGCCTGAATAACCTGGTATGTTAAGTATTGATCTGAATTGCGACATGGGCGAAAGCACCCATTTGTGGCCTTACCATATTGAGAAGGACCTGTTGTTGTTATCGTATGTGAGCAGCATAAACCTCGCCTGCGGTTTTCATGCCGGCGATGCACCTACCATGCACCAACTGGTGGCAGCGGCCGTGGAGGCCGGTGTGGCTATTGGCGCCCATCCGGGTTTTGCCGACCGGGAGAATTTTGGAAGAACCAACCTGTTGTTGCCACCTGCGGCAATATATGACCTCGTACTATACCAGATTGGAGCGCTGGATGCTTTTTTAAAGGTGCTGCATACCCGTTTGCATCATGTAAAACCACATGGTGCCTTATACAATATGGCGGCAAAAGATGCAGTAATGGCGGAAACCATTTGCAAGGCCGTATGTGATTATGACAGCAGCCTGGTGTTATATGGTTTATCGGGCAGTAAACTGATAGAAGCCGCCCATGCAACGGGGCTGGCTACCTGCAGCGAAGTATTTGCCGACCGTACGTACCAGGATGATGGCCATCTTACACCGCGCACGCACCCGCAGGCATTGTTGCACGATACAAATCAATCACTGCAGCAGGTGCTGCAAATGGTAGAACAGCGAAGCGTTACCAGTATAAATGGACGCGAAGTACCGTTGGTGGCTGAAACGGTTTGTATACATGGGGATGGGGAGTTTGCTGTAGCGTTTGCCCGGGTTATAAAGGAAACTTTGGAGAGGAATGGGATTGTAGTGGTTAGTAGAAAGTAGTTGCACGTTACAAGTTACATGTTACAGGTACCGGTTACTAGTTACCAGTTACCCGGGGCGAAAATTAATTGCAGTCTGATTATTGGCGGGCATCCCGTGTTTAGGTCCTGGCAACCGGAAACCGGCACCCGGTAACTGTTCACGTTTGCTGACTGTAATCATAAATCACAAATGATAAAATCTTAATGAAAAGCTCCTCCAAATCTGCTTTATTAGGTGCTGCCTTCCTGATGGCCACTTCTGCTATTGGTCCGGGCTTTATTACCCAAACTACGGTATTCACCCAGCAATTGCTTACGAGTTTCGGTTTTGTGATCCTCGTTTCTATCCTTCTCGATATAGCCGCCCAGTTGAACGTGTGGCGCATCATCGCCGTTTCAGAAAAACGGGCGCAGGACCTTGCCAATAGTTTATTACCCGGCATGGGATATTTTCTGGCAATACTTATTGTGGTGGGCGGACTGGTGTTTAATATTGGTAATGTAGCCGGGGCGGGCCTGGGTATGAACGTCGTGTATCCGTTTGATGCCGATCTCAAACATCCGGTAATTGGAGCCGGGATCAGCGCGGCCATCGCGCTTTTTATTTTCTGGTTCAAAGAAGCCGGGGTGGCTATGGACTGGTTTGCCAAAATACTGGGTTTTGTAATGATAGGGTTAACGCTTTATGTAGCCATTAGCTCACACCCGCCGGTTGGCCAGGCCATTTATCGCTCTTTCTTTCCCGTTAAAATAAATACCACCGCCATTGTAACGTTGGTGGGTGGCACCGTTGGCGGCTACATCAGTTTTGCCGGCGCCCACCGCCTGCTCGATGCCGGCATAAAAGGAAAAGAACATTTACCCGAAGTAACACGCAGCAGCATAAGCGCTATTTTACTGGCATCGGCCATGCGCATCCTGTTATTCCTGGCGGCATTGGGCGTGGTATATGCCGGTGGAAGCTTGCAGAAAGATAATCCGGCCGCATCGGTATTTCAGATCGCAGCCGGTGATGTGGGGTATAAAATATTCGGCATTGTGCTGTGGAGCGCTGCCATTACATCTGTTGTTGGTTCTGCCTATACATCGGTGTCGTTTTTGCGTACGCTGCATCCGGTATTTGAAAAATACCAACGGCTTGTTACCTCCCTGTTCATATTGGTATCGATGGGCATTTTTGCATTTCTGCAACAGGGAGCAGTGCAGTTGCTGGTAATTGCCGGCGCCCTGAACGGATTGATATTACCCGTTTCGCTGGCCTTGTTGTTAATGGCGGTTTTCAAAAAGAGGCTGATGGGGGATTATAAACATCCGGTATGGCTATCGGTGGCCGGTTTAATTGTTGTAATTATCATGGGCGTCATGGGCGCCAAAACCATTGTTGATCTGTTAAGCAACTTATAAATTCAATGTTGCGGCCTGATAATATAATTACTGTTTTGCAAGCGTAATTTTTCCTGTTTCATGCGGTTTTTACCAATGACATAATGAATTTGTGTTAATTGTGTTTGCGGCACTATTTTCGCCTTGTTAAAAGCGTTCTTTTTTACGGTTCCTTTACACATATACCGAATTTTTTATCGTTATTTGTGTTGTTCCAACCCACTCAACCCACCTAATAAGAAATTTTTCTTAACAATTATTCCATTAATTAAACCGTAACGGTTATGGCTGACAATCAGCAAGGGCCTGATACTGGCCTGTATACCTATGATTCATTTACCGGCAGAGGCCCCGGCAAAAAGGCCGACACTAATTTTTTATGGTGGTGTTCCGGGGCTCACCAGGAACTCCTGAAACAATTTCCCTCTGAACACAGCAAATACTGGGGATTAGGCGGTGTTATTCTGGCCACCTTTGTACTCGCTGCATTATCTTCCGGCTATGCTATTTACAGTGTGTTTGGCAACTGGGTTTGGACACTATGTTTTGCCATCATCTGGGGATTGATCATCTTTAACTTCGACCGTTTTCTGGTTTCTACCATGCGCAAGTATGGCGTAAGCCGCCGCAAACAATTATCCATGGCATTACCGCGTATGGCGCTGGCCATATTGATCGGTTTTACCATTGCGAGGCCGCTCGAGCTGAAGATCTTTGAAAAGGAGATCAATACAAAAGTTATTGAGAACACGCACAAGAAAATTCAACTGAACGACAGTTTGCTGCAGGCAGAAAACACGGCGTTGATGCAAACCACCGAAGCAGAAAGAAACCGGTTGTTCGAACGCAAGAAAACTATTGAAGCTGATCTGGCCCGCTTACAGCAATCCTATGTACAGGAAGCCGATGGAACCGGCGGCTCGCAGATCCGTGGCGTGCAAAAAATTGCAAAGCTGAAACTGGATGCCTATACTTCTTCTGCCAGCCAGGCAATACCTGAACTGCAACAGCTCGCCAACAGTATTCATGAGCAGGACAGTATTTTGGCCAATGCAAAAAGCAATATGGAAGCCAAACGCGCAAAATATGAATTGAGCGCGCTGGAAAATGTTGGTTTCCTCGAAAAGAACAAAGCATTGACCGATCTGGCTTCGGAAGAAAGCAGTGTTTTCTGGACCAGCTTTTTGTTATCGCTGCTCATCATCCTCATTGAGGTAGGGCCTATTATTTCAAAGCTCATTATGCCCGTTGGCCCTTATGATATAGCGCTGGCAAAAGAAGAGCTTACCAGCATGGCGGCCGCAGAGGAAGAAATGCGCCGCAACAAGGAAATGCTGGTTGATAAAAAGAACACCTGGTACAAGAAACAAAAAGAAGTGAGTGACCAGCTGGTTGAAAAAATGACCACGCTGCAACAAAAGCACATTGACCAGGAATTGGACAAATGGGAGCGGGGCGATTGGAACCCACGCGACCACCGGGCTTCCATGGACGAAGTAATGCGCAAAATAAAGGAGCGTTACCAGTTCAGCGGCGAAGACCTATTGTAAGAACATATAGGCGCCACCAAGGCCTACAAATAACAGCAGGGTTAGTATAAGCACGCCTTTACTAACCCTGTATTTTTGCCGGGCCGAAGGCAATAACAGGAACAGGATGGCCAGGAATAACAGAAAGATGCCTGCGCCGAACCCGATCATACTGTTATTGAATTTCTTTGTTTTCAATAACTGCTCCACAGTTATAGTTCCTATTACTGCAGTAATAAACAACAGGATCGGAAGACCCAACATCCAGCCCAGCCGTTTCCCTTTCAGCAAACACCAGCCTGCCACAATACCTGCAATGATGAGGGAGTATGTTTTGAGATCGGAATAAAATTCATTCTTATTGATCACGAAGGTGCCGTTTTGTATGGTGTATGGACCGGACCTTTGCCCAGACAGGGACGCCAGCTGTAGCAATAAATAAATAATGCTGATCAACAAGACCAGTATGCCGGCGTATTTTTCTCTCCAGCTTAATTTAACCATAGGACTTTATTAATAATATTTGTTGAAACGCATTGAGCCGCCCGGTAAGTATGTATCATACGTTAAGAGAAGCGAAACAAATCAGGTTACAGGGGCTTAATTATTTACATATATTTTTTTGATCGCATTTGCCAGTTTTGCGGCCCACCGGGCATAATCCTTTCCCGAGGGATGCAATTGATCGGCAGCCAGCAGGGAGCTATCAGTGGCGGCCTCGCGGGTACCCGGTGTAATATCAATATAATTCACCGAATATTGTTGAGCATATGCCTTATTCACCGCATTGAACGCATCAATTTCCTGCGCTATGGCAGCGCTGTTCTTTCCACCCGCAAAAGGGGTAACGCCCCAGTCGGGAATAGAGAGCACAAAAACATGTTGCGGCTGGTTGCCCGCAAAAACGATAGCCTGTTTTAACAACGTTTCAAATTGCATTGTATATTCTTCCACACTTCTGCCGCGGTATTGGTTGTTTACCCCAATAAGTAAAGAAACCATATCGTACCCCGGAAGCAAATGGCTGTTGGTGATACCCGATTGTAATTCATCGGTCGTCCAGCCGGTTTTGGCAACAATTTCAGCCGCGTACAATGCATACCCTGCACGGCGCAATAACTGTACGGTTTGATAGGGAAAACTTTCATAGATGGGAACGCTTTCGCCAATGGTATAGGAGTCGCCTAAAGCCAGGTAAGAATATGTTTTTGACATAGCTTGTAAATGGGGGCGAAAAATACAAAGAAATTAAAAATGAAGAATTATAAATTGGAAATAAAAAAGGGGCTGATTGCTCAACCCCTGCCACATAATTCATGTAGTTTCTATGGCGAATGGTCAATGGTCAATGGTGAGTCGGTTCACTAATTTTTTTGATGTCTGATTATTCGCGAGCTTCACTAATTGTCAGACTTTTTATTATTCGGAGATTCATTCACCATTGACCATTCACCATTGACTACTGCTGCATTCCCTGCATGCCGTTCTGCATACCTTCCTGGTCGCCTTTCAGATTCTTGCGTTTGAACAGGGACGCATCAAATTTCCCGAACCGGTAGCTGAAATTCAGGCGTACGATCTGCGGGTCCCTTCTGCGCCAGTCGTCCTGTACAAAACCGGTTGCTTCGGAGTGTACAAAATAGCGGCGTGTTCTGAATATATCGCTCCAGTTCACAGAAATAGTTGCTGTATTCTTTTTAATGGCAATGTCTTTGCGCAAGCCCATATCAACTCCATAATTGGCATTTATATAACCCTGCGTGGTTGTAGGCTGGCCACCGCCAAAACCGCCACCGCCACGGCCGCCGCCGCCGCCACCAAAACCACCGCCACCGCCGCCACTGCCGCTGTTGCTGGTGCTTACAGGCAGGGCGCTTTTGCCCTGGTAGTCGCCGCTGATCTGAACACTCCAGCCTTTATTGAATTTAAAGTTGTGGTTCATTTTGGCCGACCAGCTGGTGCGTTCATTTTCCAGATTGGCTATTACATTGCTGCCATTGATCTTTGAATAATAGATGTTGGTGCTGGTAGTAACATCCCACCATTTGGTGAAGTTGTTGCGGAAGATCAATTCCAGACCGCTTGCATATGCCGTAGAAGCATTAATGTAAGTAGCTATATAAACAGAGTCGGGAAAATTGCCCAGCTTGCCGGGGTATTGATACCGTGAAATAAGATCGGTGGTATATTTCCCAAACAGCGTAGCCAGAAAAGTATTGCCGTTTTTGCCATAGGTTTTCTGGTACGAGAGTTCGAGCGAATGCGTGAACTCGGGCTTCAGGGCCGGGTTACCGGTTTGATAGTTCAATGGATCGGAATAATCGGTATTCGGCATCAACTGAAAAAAGTTAGGCCGGTTAATACGGCGCGTATAGTTCAGCTGCAGGTCCTGCTTATGTTGTAAGGTCTTGCTTAAAAATACACTGGGGAACAGGCTGAGCGGGAAATCATTTTTATAGGTGTCTTTACCGATCTGTTTTCCCTCGTAGCCGCTGCTTTCGGCCCGCAAGCCCAGCTGATAATTGAAACTTTCTTTAATTTTTTGCGAGTAGGTAACATAACCGGCATATACGTGGTCGGTATATTCAAAGTTATTACTGAAAGAAGGGGCAAAAGTGCCATTGAAATAATTGTACTGGAAGCTTTCGAACTTGCGCACCTGCGCCCGCAAACCTGCTTCCAATTTGATCTTATCGGTAATGGGATTTACATAATCTGTTTGTGCAATAAAGAATTTGTTTTGGCCGCCACCATCGATCGTTTGCAGGTTTTCATCGTTAATGGCGTTCTTCATGTCAATATCAGAGAACGAGCGGTAGCGAATATCGCTGTAATTGGTATTCTTGCTTTGGTTGTAGTTCAGATCGGCCGTCCATTCCTGACCGGCACGGGCGAACAGGTGTTTATAACTCAGCTGCGTACCATAATTGCGGAAATTATTTTTGCCCGTGGTATTGCGGTACTGGGTTGTAAAACCGCCGCTCGTTGTATCGTAAATGCTGTTGGTGCGGTTATCGGGTTTGAAATCGCCGTTCACGATCGACTGTGATAATGAAATGGTATTGCGGTTATCGATGAAGTAGTCGAATCCAAAACGGCCAAAGGCAAATGCGCCATTGAACACGTTCTTGCTGTATTGTTTGGTGTAGGCTTCTTTTGAATCCATGAAGCTGGTACGGTCGGTTTCGCCCCAGCCCTTTGATTTACGCTGGTTATACATGGCATTGGCAAACACGTTCACCTTGCCCTGACGCAGGTTGATGTCGCCGCCGCCATTGAATTTGCCGCGCGAATCAACACCGGCGCGCACGCTTCCGTTGTAACCGGTTTTGCGGTTCTTCTTTAAGATAATATTTAAGATGCCACTTTGGCCACCGCTGGCGTCATACTTGGCCGATGGGTTGGTGATGATCTCGATGCTTGAAATGGCATCGGCGGGTATCTGGTCCATAGAAAGGGTAGTGGGGCGGCCATCTACAAAGATCTGTGGCGCCGCATTGCGCAGCGAAACGTTCCCATCTATGTCAACATTTACCGAAGGAACCTGGCGCATTACATCGATGGCGGTTCCGCCCGAAGCAGTGATGCTTTTTTCTACGTTGAATATTTTACGGTCAACGCCCATTTGTATCATGGGTTTTGAACCGGTGACGGTTACGTCCTGCAGCATGGTAGCGTCCTGGTCCATTTTAATATTACCGAGGTCTTTATCAACTGCATTAAGCAGTTGCGACCTGTCCATGCCCGGACCCATTTTAATATCGAAGGCTATTTTCTGTTCTATCTTTTTATAACCGATGGCGGTAATAACCAGTTTGAACTGGCCAAATACCGGCAGGCTTTCGAGACTAAAATCGCCATTGCGGCCGGTGAGCATACCGCCGATGACCACATCTGCTCTTTTTTTGCTAACCGTATCGAATTTGTTCTGGAATAACTGAACTGAGGCTGCATCCAATCCTTTATTGGTTGTTTTGTCGATAATACGTCCGTAAAAGTGACCAATATTCATTTGCTGACCGCCACCTTGCCGGTTTCCGCCCCCGCCTGCGCCGGGAAATTGGGCATGGGCTACCTGAAAACTGGCAATGAGTACTAAGAGCCATCCAAAATGTTTCATGAGTAAGTGCTATGGTTGAGTTCGATTAGACGCAAAATTGCCGTAGAACTTGTGAAGGGGGGATTATTTGTGATGAACGGTGGGGGGCGTTCACGGATTTTGGGTTCACAGTTGATAGTTTTCAGATTCCGGTGGGCAGAAGCAGGAAGAGGTTTAATTTCGGAGATGCCGATAATTGGTTACCGGTTTACGGTTTCCAGTTCTCAGTTTCCAGTTCTCAGTTTCCAGTTTAAAGTTCCCTGTTATCGGGTATTTCTTACTTCTTATCTCTTACTTCTTACTTCGAATTTATTGGAACAAGATGATAATCCCCACCTGTATTAAACCTACCAACAAACCCAGCACCAAACCCACCAGCCGCGCCTGGGCTAATTCTTTTCCCATATTCGCGTACAAGGCAGCTTCGAGTGTTGAGGGCGTTAAAGACGTGATCTTATCGCTGATGAGTTTATCGAGATTGAGGTCCTTTTGCAGGTTTTGCATGTATGCTTTCATGATGACCGGAAAAAGGGTCTCCAGTTCATTCATAAAGATCTCTTTGAGGGTATTTATAGTTCTGTCGCCGATCAGCATGCCGATCATCGGGAAGGCCTCTTTCAACTTATTACGCAGAAAATCGTCTACATGCTCTTCTACAGTGGGCTTTATTTTACTGAAACTATCGGGGCTGGTGATCTTTGCTTCGAGGTCGCTGAACGACAGCAATTCCCTGCTAACCAATGCGCTTAGTTGAGCGGCCAGCTGTTTTTGCCGTTTGGGATAAATACCCTGAATGGTAAAACCAGGGAGGCGTAGGGGTTTTTGGGGATGGAACAATAGTTTAATAAGTAGCCAATTGCCTGCCCAGCCAGTAAATGCCGAAAGAAACGGGATAATGATCAATAGCCACCAGTTCATAAAACCTTTTTAAATAAAAAACCGTATATTATGCCAGGGAAATACCCTCAAATTCAGCCAATAAAAAACCCCGAAGTTTACCTTCGGGGAGATATCTGAGGGAGGATGAAGGGTTTCGAACCCTCGACCTCTAGAACCACAATCTAGCGCTCTAACCAACTGAGCTACAACCTCCGTGTTCAGGCTGCAAATGTAGGGAAAAAAATGTTTTAGTAAAAAATCTTTCTAAAAACCATTCATCAAAATGGGTTGTTAATTATAACATTAGTGCAACATCCCATAAATTTTATCGTTATTTTTGAATTGATGCCAAAAGTTTTAAATATTATGCTACAACGAAAAAATTTACCCATTGTCTTGCTTTTATTTGGTGCAGGGTTGATCCTGGCGTTCAAGTCGCTGGGGTTTGGATTGGGTAATGGTAATCCCCCTACGAAATATGAAAAGATACTTCATAATGTGGGGGAAATGCTTGCCGAGATCCATTACAGCCCTAAAAAGATCGACGATAACTTTTCAAAAGAGATCTTTAAGAAATACCTTGGCGAAAAGATCGACGATCAAAAGAATGTGCTGCTGCAATCGGATATTCAGCAATTGAAAAAATACGAGACCAAGATCGATGATGAGATCCTTGGCGGGCCAGTTCAGTTTGTACCGGCCGTTACAGAGATCTATAAAAAACGTTTACCCGAAACAGAAGAGATCTATAAGGACATACTGTCGAAACCCTTTGATTTTACAAAGGATGAAACAGCGAACCTGAATGATGATAAGCTCGATTACCCCAAAACAGAGGCAGACCGCAAGGAAGCCTGGCGCAAACGGTTAAAATACATGGCGCTGGAGCGTTATTATGACCTGCTCGAAGACCGGGAAAAGAATAAAGGCAAGGAAAACTTTGTAGTAAAAACTGATGAGCAGTTAGAACAGGAAGCCCGTGACCGGGTGCTGAAAATATTGAACAGGAATTACGATCGCCTGAAATTGAAAGTAAGCGATGACGACCGGTTTAACGAGTTTGTAAAGACCATCACCGAATCGATGGACCCCCACACTACGTTTATGCCGCCAGTTGATAAACGGTATTTTGATGAAGAAATGAGCGGCCGTTTCTATGGCATTGGCGCTTCTTTACGCGAAGAAGACGGCAATATCAAGATCGGTTCGGTACTGCCAGGAAGCCCGGCCCTTAAATCGGGTGAAATTTCCATTGGCGACGCCATCATCAAAGTAGCCCAGGGACCTGCAGAACCTGTTGACCTTACCGGTTACAATGTTCAGGATGCGGTGAAACTGATCCGTGGCAAAAAAGGAACAGAAGTTCGCCTCACCCTCAGAAAAACCGACGGTTCGGTTAAAGCAGTTACCCTGATCCGCGATGAGATCGTTCAGGATGAAACTTTCGCCCGCAGTGCGGTGATCAATACACCCAAAGGCAAACTCGGCTTTATTTACCTGCCTGAGTTCTATGCCGACTTCGATAATCCAAAAGGCGCCCGTTGCTCAGAAGACGTACGCAAAGAGATCATCAAGTTGAAAGAACAAAAAGTTGATGGCATCGTTATGGACCTGCGCAACAATGGCGGTGGTTCGCTGTATGATGTAGTGCAAATGGTTGGCCTCTTCATTGAAGGTGGTCCCATTGTTCAGGTAAAAGACCGCGAAGGCAAACCGCAGGTTTACTACGATCGCGATAAAGCAGTTTTATATGATGGTCCGCTGGCAGTAATGGTGAATGAATTCAGCGCTTCGGCATCTGAGATCTTTGCCGCCGCCATTCAGGACTACGACCGCGGTGTTATCATCGGCAGCACTTCTACCTACGGTAAGGGTACTGTACAACGTAACATCGGGTTAGATAAAACAATGGGTTTCCTTGACCCCAACAGCGAACTGGGAACCATCAAGCTTACATTGCAAAAATTCTATCGCATCAATGGCGGTTCAACCCAATTACGCGGCGTAGCCAGTGATGTAAACATCCCCGATATTTTTGAGTATACCAAGATCAGGGAGAAAGACAATCCGGATGCATTGGCCTGGGATGAAATTCAAAAAGCTGATTACAACCGCTGGAAATACGGCCTCGACCTGAACCCCATCAGAAAAGCCAGTGCCGAGCGTATTAAATCAAACGCCCTGTTCACCACCATTCACAACAATGCAGAATGGCTGGCCAAACAAAGCGATAAAATGGTTTCGTTAAGCCTGAAGAAATACCAGGAAGAACAGAAAAAGAACAAGGCGATCGCCAAACAGATAGAGCAACAGAACAAATTGCCACATGAATTGAATGTGGAACCGTTGTCAGAAGACATGAAACGCATTGAAGCTGGTGGTGATAATGCCAAGCTGGAACGTTACAAGACCTGGTTAAAGAACCTGCGTAACGATCCTTACCTCGACGAGGCTACCAATGTGTTGAATGATATGGTTACACAAACCAACCTGGTGTACGCCAACGTAAACAAAAATCAGTAACAACAGTCATTGTATATATAATAAAACCGTTCTGACAACAGGACGGTTTTTTATTTTCAGGCATAACGTTCCACCACTGGTATAAGATGGATTTTCCGCTTATTTTTGCACCCATCTAATGAGTATGAATATTTTAGATCAATTTAAGCAGGTCACCACCTTCGTCTTTGATGTAGACGGCGTACTGACTGATGGTACGCTGTTTGTTTTTGATGACGGACAGTTTGTGCGCCGCATGAATATTAAAGACGGGTTTGCGCTTCAACTGGCCGTTAAAAAGGGATTCAGGGTGGCCGTGATCTCGGGTGGGGCAAGCGATGCCGTTACCCAGCGCCTGAACCGGTTGGGCATAAACGATGTGTTTATGCAGGTGACCGATAAAAAAGGCAAATTGACCGAATACGTACAACAGCATAACCTTGCATGGAGCGAAGTACTGTTCATGGGCGATGATATTCCTGATTATGAGGTAATGCAGCAGGTAGGGATGCCCTGCGCGCCTGCCGATGCAGCCATGGAAATAAAACAGATAGCCAAATATATTTCCTCATTGCCGGGCGGTATGGGTTGCGTGCGTGAGGTGATAGAGAAGGTGTTGAAGTTGAATAATAAGTGGGAGTTGCATACTGATATAGCTAGTAAATGATTTCTGATTTTTAGATTTAGGGATTTTGCGATTTATTCTAATGCAGGATTCGCTAAAATCTCAAAATCTCTAAATCCAGAATTCTCAAAATCCAGATATCCCGAAATCCCGAAATTGTATTTCATGAAGTTACTGGCAGCATTTTTACGCTTAATACGTTCAGTGAACCTGCTGTTCATTGCCGTTACCCAATTGCTGTTTCAGTATTGTATTGTTAACCCTGTGTTGCAACGCGCACAGGTGCCACCGGTACTTGCATTGCCTGTGTTTATTACCCTCATTGCCGCCTCGGTGCTTATTGCAGCGGCCGGTTATATCATCAATGATTATTTTGACCTGAACATTGACCTGGTGAACAAACCCAGTAAGCTGGTGGTGGAAAAGATCATCAAGCGCCGCTGGGCCATCATCTGGCACCTGGTGTTGAGCAGCCTTGGTGTTTTGTGCAGCGCTTATGTAGCCTGGAAAACCCGGGCCTGGTGGTTGATACCCGCCAATATTGGCTGTGTGGGCGCCCTTTGGTTTTACAGCACCACCTTCAAAAAGAAATTATTGAGCGGCAATGTGATCATTTCATTGCTGACGGCCTGGACAATACTGGTGATTGGCTTTATTACGCATTATGTTGTGTTTAAAAGACCCGATATGTATGCAGGAGTAAATGCATCAAAACTGATGCGGCTTACCTTCCTGTATGCCGGTTTTGCCTTTATTACTTCGCTCATCAGGGAAGTGGTGAAAGATATGGAAGATATTGCCGGCGATGCCCGTTATGGCTGCCGTACCATGCCAATAGTATGGGGCATTAATGTATCGAAAGTATTCACGGCCACCTGGCTCATTGTTTTGATCACTGCCCTTATTATAATGCTGGCCTATATACTGCCATTCAAATGGTGGTGGGCGGCTGCATACAGCGCATTCCTGATCATTTTACCTTTATTATTACTTTTCCGGAAACTCTTTAAAGCCGTTAGTCCGGCCCATTTTCATACTATAAGCACCTGGTTAAAACTGGTGATGCTGAGCGGCATTTTATCGATGTTGTTCTTTAAACTTTACGCATAACATGAACGGCACCCGTATCATCCTGGCTTCCCAATCGCCCCGTCGCAAGCAATTGCTTGAATGGGCCGAGATCCCCTTTGAGATCATGGTACAATCGACCGATGAAAGCTTTCCGCCCGGGATGCCGGTACCCGAAGTACCGGTGCATATTGCCCGCGAAAAAGGGATCGCGGTTAGAAAGAAGTATGAAACACTGCATCATGATACCAACATTATCATTGCTGCCGATACAATAGTGGTACTGGGTAATACGATCATTGGTAAACCAAAGGACCGCGCCGATGCACTGGATATACTGGCCCGCCTTTCGGGCAACAAACACCAGGTAATAACCGGCGTGGTGCTGTTGAAAGGGGAACAGGAGATCGCGTTTGCCGATACCACCGACGTTTGGTTTCACCCGCTTACTGCGGAGCAGATCGCGTTTTATGTTGATAAATATCAACCCTACGACAAGGCCGGCGCCTATGCCATACAGGAATGGATCGGTGTGGTGGGCATTAAATCAATACAGGGCGATTTCTACAATGTAATGGGCCTGCCCGTTAGCCGGGTGGTAAGTGAACTGGGCCGGTTGATATAAATAATTTGAAATATAGGAAATGTGCGTTAGCTTTAGGAGGAATTAAGGCATCTTCTTCCGCTCTGCATAGTAGTGAATCAGTTGATTACTGATTGTTTTTTTTCTTACTGTTTAAGGCCGCTTTCATAGTAGCATCGGTGTGGTCGCTGATTGTGGTGTAATTTATTTGTATTACTATGACAGAAAGGCTATTACAATACCTCTGGCAATTCCAGTATTTTAATAAAGAAGCGTTGATCCTGGATAATGGTGATGTTTTCCAGGTCATTCACCCCGGGCGCTATAATACCAATCAGGGCCCCGATTTTCTGGAAGCCAAGATCAAAATAGAAAATACTTTGTGGGTGGGGCATGTTGAGTTGCATTTAAAAACCAGCGACTGGTTCAGGCATGCCCATCAGTTCGACCGCAACTACGACAACGTGGTGTTGCATGTAGTGTGGGAGAACGACCTGCCCCATATGGATAACCGCATACCCGTTTTCTCCTTACAGTCAAAAGTACCTGGGTTGTTGTTGAGCCAGTATGAACACTGGATGAACAATGCCGGTTTTATTGCCTGTGGAACCCAGATGCAGGAGGTATCGCGTATTATCTGGATTTCCTGGCGCGAGCGGCTGCTGGCCGAACGGATGCAACGCAAATCGTCAGCCGTTTTCTCGTTCCTGTTGCAAACGGCCCAGCATTGGGAAGAAACCTTCTGGTGGCTGCTTGCCCGCAACTTCGGTGCCGTATTGAATTTTGAACCCTTCGAGGCCCTGGCCAGAAGCCTGCCTGTAACCCTGCTGGCGCGGTACAAAAATCAATTGCCGGTGCTGGAAGCCCTGCTGTTTGGCCAGTGCGGTTTACTGGAAGGCGAATTCGATTCGGCCTACCCCCTTATGTTGCAAAAAGAATACGGGCATTTAAAAACGAAGTATCAGCTGGAACCGGTAAGGCAGGCAGTGCATTTCCTGCGCACCCGCCCTGTAAATTTTCCAACTGTAAGGCTGGCGCAGCTGGCCATGCTTATACACGGTTCAAGCCATTTGTTCGCGTTTATCAAAGACACTACCGACCTCGGCGACGTAAAAAAATGGCTGGCTGTAACGGCCAGCGAATTCTGGGACCATCATTATACTTTCCACAAACAATCGGTTCACCGGCCTAAAAAGCTGGGCAACCAGATGATTGACACCATTATCATCAACACCGTAGTACCCATGCTGTTCGCCTACGGCCTGTTGCACAATGAAGAGCAATACAAGAACAGGGCGTTGAACTGGCTCGATGAGCTGGAACCCGAAACCAATGCCATTACCCATGGGTATACCGAATTGGGGATCGTTAACAAAAGCGCCTGCGATTCGCAGGCCTTACTGGAATTGAAAAGCCGCTATTGCGACCCCAAAAAATGCCTCGATTGCGGGGTAGGGAATGCCCTGCTGAAAAGCTCGGTGGCCGTTTCCCTTGAATCGGAGCTTTCGGCCCAAAATCATTAGAGATTTTCAAATTAAAATGAGGTAATTGTTATATTATTGCGCCGAATTATCCCGGTTCGGGGTTTCCTTTTATATTTGTTAGATTGTATATAAGTATGATCAAAGGACAAAAAGTAGTAGTAGTGCTGCCCGCGTATAATGCAGCCAAAACGCTCCGGCCAACCTATGATGAAATCGACAGATCGGTTGTGGATGAGGTGATCCTCGTTGATGACGCCAGTAAAGACGATACCATATCTGTAGCCCGCGAAATTGGTATTCAACATATTATCAGGCACGAAAAGAACAAGGGTTATGGCGGCAACCAGAAATCCTGCTATAATAAGGCCCTCGAGATCGGCGCCGATATCATAGTAATGCTGCACCCCGATTATCAATATACGCCTGCTTTAATTACCCCCATGGTTTCGCTGATTGCCAATAAAGTGTACCCGGTTGTGCTGGGGTCGCGCATTTTGGGCAAGGGCGCGCGGAAAGGCGGCATGCCATTGTACAAATACATCTTCAACCGCATGCTCACCATGACGCAAAACATTTTGATGAACCAGAAGCTGAGTGAGTACCATACCGGTTACCGCGCTTATCATAAAGATGTGTTGCTGTCAATTCCTTTCAATGACAACTCCGACGATTTCGTATTCGATAATGAGCTGTTGGGCCAGATCTTTTTCAAAGGCTATGAAATAGCCGAAATAACCTGTCCCACGAAGTACTTTGATGAAGCTTCTTCCATCAACTTCAAACGCAGTTCCATATACGGGTTGGGCGTACTGCGGGTGAGTATGCAGTACTTTCTTCAAAAAGCGGGCATTGCGAAATTTAAATTATTTAAAGGCTTAGGTAAGTAAAATAAAAAATGGTCCGCTGCGGCGGACCATTTTTGTTGCATATAATTTTTTGTTTGTCTATTTATTTCGTCTCCCACTTCATGATCTTTTGCGACCAGCTAACCAGCAGGCTGTTATTCGCCATATACAATAACATCAGCGGGAAGATCTTGAACAAGCCTCTTTTGGTTGAATTGTTCAGATCGAGCAATGGTAATAAATATGCCATTACAGGGAACCCGATATAGATCACCAGCACGGCGTATAACCAATTACGGGTGGCGGGTGTAAGCTGGCGTTTGATGACCAGTTCAAGCAGCAACAGTAACAGGAAGAAGTAAATGAAATAACCATAATAGCCAACCCCCATGTCACTGAAGATGAGTTTGCTGTTGATATCAGTAAACCGGTCGAACAGGGGCGACAGATCGCCCAGGTTCTTATTCACCAGGCTCTGGATATTATATTTTACCGGCAGGTACTTGTTGATGTATATGGTAACAGAAATGATATACGATAATACCGAGGGTACCACAAACCAGGCACTGCTGATAAGGCCTTTTACCATACCCGTTTTATTTTTCCAGTGGTACCATACTATGGCGGGCGCCATCATACAACCAAGGATCAGCGTTTCGGAGCGGATGTAAGTGGCAAAGGCCATCAGCAACCCGGCAAAGGCCAGGTAATTGCGTTGCTGGTTCTGGAAGAACTGGTACAGGAACCAGACCGACAAACAGAAATACGCGGCATTTGCATAGTCGAACAACACCATAAAGGTGTAGGCGAACATTTCGGGTATGGCCATAAAGAACAATACCAGCAGTCCGGCGAACAGGCGATGTACGGTAAGTGTAAGCGCCTGGTATAAAAAGATCAAAAAACAGGTAACGATGGTGCTTAACCAAACCTGCCCAAATTCGAACCCGGCATATTTATAAATGATCTGCAAACAGGTAATGAACGGCGATTTGAATACGTTGTTGGTGGTTTCGAGGTTAACACTGAATACGGAGTTGATCATGGTTTTTTCGCGAATGGCGTATTCTGCGATCACTTCGGCCCCCGAGGTAAGGTCGCGTGGAGTAGGGGGGAAGTAGAAGCAGCGCCAGGCGCTTACAAACACAATAAAGATGATCATTACTAAATAGGGTATTTCATAAATTTTCAGTTTGAATCGCATAGTGGCCTTCAATTGCTGCAGGCGGGCAATACCCGATTTAAACTTAATATTTAAAAGAACACAAGCTACAATTATAGAAATGAATACGTTAGTTGATGTGAGTGGGATATACGCCAGCTGCAAAAGAAAGGGCATAATTGAAAAAACCATTACACCCAGTAAGATGGCCAGTGAAATAAGCAGGCCGGGTTTCAATTGTATATTGAACAGGTTAAGGAGCCCAAAGCCTGCAATAAACTGAATGATCGTAAAAAGAATAATGATCATTATGCCGCTCATAAGGAAGTTTTGAATTTGTTAAATGCTGCGATCGTGTCGAGTAAGATCTGTTTGTTGCTAACACTGTCGAAAACCAGTCCGCCATTTTTAACTGAAATGAACCAGTTGGCTTTAGACGCCTCGGCACTATTGGGCCAAATGGTCTTTAAGCCGGTGAAATAATAAAATACGGCTGGTTCGGGCACGTGAATGTCCAGATTATGGGCTTTGAAGTAATCGGTGGGTGGTAGCAGTACCAGCACTTTACCGGCCGAGCCTCTTTTTTCAAAAAAGCCGGTAACGTTTTTGGCGAACAGGTAATCGGTTTGGTAGCGGGCCAGTTTGCGCTCTTCGAGGTCGAGGTTCAGCTTTTGTTCCTTAAAATCATCCCAGTAAGGTATAATGCGTTGATTGAGCCAGAGTTTATTCGGTTCCAACCCAAAAAAGATAAGCAGTGAAATAATGGCTGCTACAAATAATATAAACGACTTAAAACCAGTGGTTGTGGCGGGGGAAGCCTGCTTTCCGGAAGGAGCGGCCGCTGGTGATGGGGCAACCGGTTTAGGACTGCTTTGGGCAGCACCGCGGTCTCGCGGGACGGTTTTCTTTTTCTTCATCTAAACGGTTTTATATTTTTTCGATGGCCATATGAATGATCCCTGCACAAAGCCCGACTCACGTCTGTTTAAAGCCCTGATCCTGCAAATATTACATCTTTTTGCGAAAATAAAAAGAGGCGCCCGGCCAGCTGGCGGATGCCTCTTTATTAGTGATCATAGACATTGGCGGGTTCTTCCCGGGAATTTGGATAGTCCATTATTTTAATTGCCCCACCACAGCAGGGGAATTAAAACGGGTTCCTTGTTAAACATGAAAAATGGTTTGCCAAATGGCAGCAGGCATTTTATATGTATAGCAAAAAACCAATCCATGGTTTTTCAAAGTGTATTTCTGAACTAAAAACAAAAAAAGCTTCGTTCCGTGCATACGCACAGTATATACAATGTATATAACATCAACTTCAAAGAGGGAACTGCTTCTTATGGGTGGTACACAGCGCCTTTAGAAACCAATGATGTCAGGAAAAGGTCGCCAATATAAATCGGGAAATAATTTCAGTCACCTGGTGAACGTTTTCTGGGGTATTTCTGGATTAGCGTTTATTCCACTAAAATCATTCCTATCTCTGCGTTTTTCGAAAAAAATGTATATGATCAATAAAATTGTTCCCCTTCATTACAAGCATTATGCCATCCTTCTTTTTCATTAAATGGGAATTGTATATTCAACAGGTTGACATTTATTCCGTTAGTTCATGTTACCTGATACGGTCTTTTAAATGTCATATGAAGTCATAACGATTAATTTACAAACTGAAGCCCCCATCACAATGGATCACTGAGCCCGTCATGTAATTATTACCCAGGGCGAACACCACTGCATCGGCGATCTCTGTCGCTTTTGCCGCACGGCCGGCAGGAATATGTGCGGTAAATTGTTTGAAGGTTTCCTGTTTGGCTTCCTCAGGCACAAAGTTCCACCAGGGGGTATCAACCACACCGGGCGAAACAGCATTGATGCGAAGTGGTTTTAATTCCTGGGCCAGCACCGGAACCATTAATTCAAGGGCGCCATTAATAGCTGCCAGTCCCGATGTGCCGGGTTTTTGCGCCACCGATGAAATGGCGGTAATGAGCACGATGCTTCCATTTTCGTTCAGGTAGGGCAGGGCGGCCTGTAAAGTATTGAGCTGGGGCCAGAATTTTCCTTCAAAGCCGGCCCTTAATTCCTGCAGGGGCAGGCTGGCAAAATTGCCCATGCCTTTTGAGCCGCTTACCGAGATCACCAGGTGATCGAATTTACCTATGGTGCTGAAAAACGCATCCAGCGCGGTGCGATCGCTGCTATCAACTGCCTGGGTTTGTATACCGGTTGTTTGATGAACGGCTTTTAGTTTGTTTTCATCTCTTCCGGTAACGGTTACCAATGCCCTGCTGTTGGCCAATAGCTGTGCGGTTGCCAGTCCAATGCCTGATGAGCCGCCTATTACAATTACTTTTTTGTTTTCGAATGCTGCGTTCATATTGTTCTGTTTTTGTGAGAACAAATTTCACGCGGTGGCGGGTATTCCTCATTGACCCAATCATGCATTCTATTGACCCAATGCATTCTTTCGCCAGGCAAGGGGTGGTTCGCCGGTCATTTTTTTGAAGAAGCGGTTAAAGGCGGCCGGTTCACTGAAGTTGAGTTGGTAAGAAATTTCAGCTATGGTGGCCCCGGTATATTTCAACACGGCTTTAGCTTCCTGCAACAGCATTTCGGCAATGGATTCAGAAGCGGTTTTACCAGTCACTTCCTTAACGGTTCGGTTCAGGTGATTGGCGCTTACTGCGAGCACGCTGGCATAATCGGTGACCTTTCTTTTTGATAAAAAATCGCGGCTCACCAGTTTTTGAAATTGCGATACCAGGTATACATTGTCGGTAGCATTGGCTGGCACATGCAATTGCTGGCGTTCATAACTTCTTTTGGCTTCCAGTAATAGCAGGTAAAGATAAAGCCGGATGGCTTTTTCCCTGCCGGGCCGGTTGAGTTTCAGTTCTTCATTCATTTTCAGCAGAAATTCTTCGGCCCGTACAATTTCATCGGGCGAGAGCTGAAAAAAGGGAACACCGGCATAATCGAAAAAGGGGAATTCTGTTGGGATGTTGACGGCAGGAATGAGCTCGCGCAAAAAATCTTCATTGAACAACAGGTAATAACCGAATGTATCGGCTTTGATATTGCTTTTTGAGAAAACCTGGTTGGGCCAGGTAAAGCTTACGGTGCGCGGCTGGTGTTTAAAATGTTGCAGCCCTATTTGTATATCCACAGAACCGCTGATGGTGATGCTGATGCGGTAAAAAGCTGATTTCAGCGGGCCCAGCGAGGGTTTTAATCCCCGGCTTGAATACAGTTCAAAACCTTCAACGGGATTGATCGCATCGAGCCGGTTGTACCCGAAATCTGAGGTATCATCTTCTTTCCGGTGCAATGACCGGAAGCCTTTTAAAGCATACTGCGGAATTTCGGGTAATGCGCTGGTTGATCGTTTGCCCATAGAATTGGTTGTATGGCCTCAAAGGTAATTGCAAAAAAGAAACCCCGGCGGTACCACCGGGAATTCAGTTCATCAACTGCAGTTACCAGTTACCGGATGCCAGTAACCGGGGCTCAAATCAAAAGCATGTTGATTATTGTTGAGCATACTGAAAATCAGGCCTGGTAACTGGCAACTGGTAACCGGAAACCCTACCAGTTAAAATCGAGCGGAATATTCAGTTTGAAACCAAAATTCCTGCCCATGTTAAACACGCCGGCCCTGCCGGTTACATTATTCACTGCTGTATATTTTAACCGGCTTAAATGATTTTGATAAGCTACATCGCCCAGGTTGTACGCCGTAAAGCGCAGGCTGAACAGGGTTTTTCCATGGTTCACAAAATCGCCACCGATGCCTGTATTGATGAGCCAGTAGCCGGGTGTGGCGGTTTCGGTAGCAAACCCGGTGAAAGGATGGTCCTGTTGAAAGGTGTAATCACTTTCAAGGTTCAGGTGCAGGTTACGAAGTGTTTTTCCCTTAGGAAGAAAATTCACTGCCAGGTCGGTGAACAACCGCGCAGCGGGGATAGAGGGAATATTTTTAGTGCCGTCTACTGCTGAAGTGAACTGAGCGCGGGTATACGAAAATGCATTTCTGAAATGCAACCAGTCGAGCGGGTGGGGGTGAATGTCGAGGGCCAGCTCGGCGCCATATAAATTAGCGTTGCGCTGATCGAAATGATAAACGTTCAGCTCATTGCCGGTATCGGGATCGGTGAGAATAGAATCGGCGGCGGCGTTGTTCGATAATTTTTCATAAAAGATAAAGTTGCTGATATGGTTATAAAACAGGCTTGTTTCCAGCGATACGTGTTCCGAGTTCAAGTCAAAACCACCATCTACCTGCAGGCTGGTCTCTGACTTCAGGTCATTGGCGCCCACTTCATAGCGGTTGGTACCTTCATGCGCGCCATTGCTGGCGAGCTCGGCGAGGTTGGGCGCTCTGAAACCCCGGGCCACATTGAATTTCAGCGTAACGAGGTCGCTGGCTGCATAACTGAGACCCACACTGCCCGATATATTCGAGAAATTACGGGTGAAACCGGTAAACTTAAGGTCGTTGTCGACGGTCATCGGTTTGCCGTTCACATGACGGCTATCAAAGCGGATACCGCCGTTGAGTGATAATTTATTTTTTTGGTAATGGGTGAACACAAAACCACCGATATCGAACAGGTCGTAATCGGGAATGATCACTTCCTCCGCTTTATTGGTATTGTTTTGCGACATACCCGTAATGCCAATGGTTGTTTTCCAGTTTTGGGTAGCAGGCAGGTGCCAGCGCACCGCATAATTGATGGTCTTTAAACTGAACCAGGCATTGGGCGTATTGGCTTCATCGGCATTTCCAAATTCCTGCCGCTGGTTTTGCTGATAACCCAGTGTAACATCCATGTTGCCTTTTCCGAGGGCAAAGTTGTTGTCGGTGGCTACTTTAAAATGGCGGATGTGCTGCCAGGGAATTTCCGGCGTTATCTTTTTGAAATCGTCATTACCGGCAATGCTTTGGGTACCGCCGGGCAATGCTTTCACAAAAGCGCCGGTGGCGCTGTCGCGATCACCTTCAACCATGCCAATATGCTGATCAAAATTGCTGACCATTATATGGCTGTAACCCCAGGCGCCGCTGTAACCCAGCATGCCGCCGAAATTCTGGTTATAGAATTTTGAGTTGAACACGCGGCCATCGTATTTGTTCCTGTAATCTTGGGCTCCTTTATAAGAGCCATAGGCATTAAAGCTGAAGCCATTCTTTGTTCCGGCTACGTCGCCATAAAACCCGCGCAGTGCATTATTGGTTTGGTATTCGCTCAATACATTGGCGGTTATATGCCCGTCGGCCACGGGGCGTTGGGTGATGATGTTTATAACACCGGCCAGCGCATCGCTGCCATACATTAAGGAGGCGGGGCCTTTTAATACTTCCACGCGCTGAATGCTGTAATCATCGATCTCAATCCCATGTTCATCGCCCCATTGTTGCCCTTCCTGGCGAATGCCGTCGTTGATGGTGACCACGCGATTATAACCAAGACCGCGGATAAAGGGTTTTGAAATGGCGGGGCCGGTTGAAAGGCCATTTACACCGGGCACTGTTTTGGCCAGGGCGTCGATGGCATTGGTGGCCGATACATTGAACAACTGTTCTTTTTTCAACACCTCAACCGGTTGGGGCGATTGCCTGATGCGGGTGGCGGAAGATACACCGGTAACCGTAACCTCTTCATTTTCTACCACTGCTTCCTTCAAAGCAAAATCTTTTTGGGTATCGCCATTGACGACAACTGTTTCTATAATGGTTGAATAACCCCGGTATGTTATCTCGATCAGGTATTTGCCGGCATTCAGATTGGCAATGCGATACTGACCTTTATCGTTTGAGATAGTTCCTTTTTTGAGGTCGTGCAGGTAAATGCTGGCGCCGGGCAAAGCTTCGCCAGTTTTGGCATCGGTTATTTTGCCCGTTAGTACGCCGGGGGTATTGCCGGTTGTTGCCGATGCATGTTTTTCGCTGGGGCCAAAATTATTCTGACTATAGGTAATTAAACTAATTATACTGAATATAAATGTGAGTAACGCATTTATTAATCTCATAAATGAATAGGTTTGAAGAGCCCGCAAAGGCATTGTCTGGATAAAGCTGGTTGATAAGATCGTTTCCAGGGGATGATAATCGTGAATGGTGAATGGTCAATGGTGAATGCTGAATAATAAAGACACCCTGGCCTTTACTATCTCATTCTTCATTTTTCATTCTTCATTTAGCTGAAAGCGGGTGGCGCGCGCAGGGAGTGAAAGTATTTGAATACAGCCGGGATGGAAAACACAGGAGTGGTGTAGGGCCTTATTACAGTAGTTACCGGCACCTCAATTGAAGGCACGGTAGTCTCTGTGAACGGCAGGTTGAAATCATTGATACAACCGCAGGCGAACTGTATTTCCTGGCCTGAAAGCGGCTTTGATGACGTGCTGTGTTGTTGTGGCGTGTGTAACCAGTTATGCAGATACAGGCCTACACCCATCTTCTGGCTGAACACCAGGATAAGAAGGAGGGTAGTAAGCTTTGTTATGATGCGGTTACCTGTCATCGGTTACAAAAGTATAGAAATTTGCAACACTATTACAAAAAATAATGTGCAAGATCACAATCTGTTCTCATCGCCCCAGTCTGAAAGGCTCTTCAGTATGGGTCTCAGTGAATTACCCTTGACGGTCATTTCATATTCAACACGGGGCGGTACTTCGGCATATACGATCCGTTTTATGAGACCGTCCTTTTCCATTTCACGTAATTGTAGTACCAACATCCGTTCGGTAACGTTGGGAATAGCATCGCGCAATTCGCTGTAACGCATTTTGCCTTTGCACAGCCGCCATAAAATAGCGGGTTTCCATCTTCCCCCAATCGTGGTGAGCGCATACGACATGCCACATTCCTTTTCAAGATTTTGTTTATTGAGCGTATTGGTGGAATTCTCTTTTCGCATTACTTACATTTTTGATAGTACCTAACACCATTATATGTACCGGCAAATTTACAGTACGGCCAATAGTTTTGCAAGCAATAAAAATGTTAACGATGAACCAATTACAAAACAAAGTTGTATTTATTACGGGTGGAAGCCGCGGCATAGGAGCAGGTATCGCTAAACGTGTGGCATCAGCAGGCGCCGATGTAGTGATCACTTATGTAAATTCGGCCGCCCGGGCAAAACAGGTAACTGATGACATTGAGCAATTAGGGCGGCGGGCATTGGCGATACCCGTTGACAATGCTTCGCCCGATGCCATCAATGACGCTATTGAAAAAACAATCGCCCAATTTGGCCGCATCGACATCCTGGTAAATAATGCCGGCATTTATATAGGCAAACCACTGGCCGATTATACGCTGCAGGATATTGACAATACCATTGCGGTGAACATTCGCGCTGTATTCCTGGCTTCGCAAAAAGCTGCACAATATATGCAGGCAGGCGGGCGCATTATTACCATTGGCAGTAATATGGCAGAACGCGTTGCTTTTGCTACCGGCAGTTTGTATGCCATGAGCAAATCGGCGTTAACCGGTTTAACAAAAGGGCTGGCGCGAGACCTGGGACCTAAAGGTGTAACGGTGAATATGGTTAACCCGGGACCGATAGATACTGATATGAACCCGGCCAACAGTGCGCATGCCGATGCATTGCGCAATGCCATGGCCATTCCGAAATATGGCAAACCGGCAGATATAGCCGAACTGGTGGTTTACCTGGCCAGTGAAGCCAGCTGGATGATGACGGGCGCTTCGCTGACGATGGATGGCGGGTTCAATATTTAATGATAGGGTGCAGCTGACCATCATTTAAACAAAAAAACCTCCCGGCATGCCGGGAGGTTTTGTATTCCGATTTGTTTGGTGAGGCAGAATCGATAATCATGAAACATTTGCAGACGAGGGATTACAAAGACGAAAATGTACCTGCATCCTGCTCCTGTAGGGCTTCACATCAAAAACTTACTCCATTGGACACACTATTTATTATAGCTTTTACATGCGTATTAAACGCTTTCCCACATGGTATTTTCTGTAGCTATAACCTGCATGGTTCCGTTAGAGGACAATGTTACATTTTTTAATGTGTACAAGCCGGGTTTGCAGTTCCCTGGAACTGTAAGCCCATCAACGATTGCTTCGGCCGGCAAGCTGCCTCCGTCACCGGCGTTCACCTTTTCAACGATTTCGATTGATTGCATCGGGCAGAAATAGAGTACCATTTTGCCGAAATTGCTTTCCAACCGTACCGGGGAAATGTTAGCTGTCACTGTTTCACCATGTGACAGTTTTTCTTCTTTCATTCTCTGTTGCAGCACATGCGGCTGAGAATAAGAAGTGATAACCACGGGTGTTGATTTTTCTGACTCTGTGGGTTTGCCCTTTGCACCAAAGAGATTGCTGAAAAGGGAGGTGTGTTCTTTTTTCATATCTCTTAAATTTTTAGTTACGAAAAAAACAAACAATAATAAAGAGGTCGTCGTCTTATACGTAAGTATAATCTGGCTTAATATCTTAATGCTCCGATCTAAACAGTAAATAGGATACAGTGTTGTACAATTCGTCTTTCTTCGGATCTGTTAGCGGTGTTAAAAAGGTTCTGCTGCATATTATCGGCTAAATAGGGTGGAGCTAAAAAGAGGATAATATGATTCAATGATTCATCTACAATATTAGACAGCGTTTATCTGTGAATTGCTGCTTATGCATTCGTGCATGGGTTCTCAAAATGGCGGAGGACAAAAGTAGTGATAGTGATTCGTTAATTCGTCAGTTGATCCGATGCCTTGTTGTGAGTTGTTGTAATGCGTTCCCCCACTTTTCAAACACACTCGAAATGTGCATACTTTCAAAGTAAAAAGATCAAAAATTATGCCGGGCAAACTATTCTGTTTTGCTATTGATACTAACTGTTCTTCTTTTATGATATCCTTAATTAAATGATGTCGTTTTAATTATGGCTGCAAGCAGATTGTTATAGCCGATCCACCTCTTCCCATATACGGTCATTTGCTGTTTTGCGTTGGGCTTATGTATTGCCCGGTGCAGGGGATAGAAGTTCTCATACATGCTACTTCACATGTACCATGATGGCCTTAACAAAACCTCATGCTGAAAGCGATAGAACATATCCTTTCTTCCTAAGCAATCGGTAGTTTAAACAGCTTAACCTAATTTAATCATTTTTTCTGGTATAGTAATGCAACTGCCCACATTAAAATTTAATTTTTACACAAACCTGAAATTGCTATCTGCATCAATGCATCACCTCCATTTTTTGAAACAATCATTTTAACAAATCAGTTCGCTTATTCAACGGGAATGTTCTCTTCTTTTTCGCCAAAAACATATTTGTTAAACCATAGCCAGTTATGCCAAACAGCTGCCAGCCGTTCTTTGGGTTTGTTAATGCCATGGCCAAATCCTTTGTATACGATCAGCCGGCTGGGCACCTTTCTATCCTGCAGTCCGCGGTATAATTCATATGCGTTTGGAATGGGCACCCGTTTATCCAATTCGCCATGTTGAATAAGTGTTGGCGTGGTAGCCTGGTTAATATTGGTCATGGGTGAGGTCTTGCGGTAGATGTCCATGTCGTTCCAGGGCGTATTTTGCAAATATTGGCGGGTAAATGGTGTAATATCGGTGTTCACGTAGTAGGTGACCCAGTTCGAAATGCCTGCGCCTACCGAAATGGCTTTAAAAATATGCGTGTTGGTGGTCAAAAAGGCAGAAATGTAGCCACCCTGGCTCCAGCCCATGCAGCCCATTCTTGAAGTATCGATCATACCCTTGCTGTTCAGGTAGTCGACCCCGCTCACCACATCCCACATATCGCCCACACCAAGGTTGCGCACATTCAGGGAACGGAACTTTTCGCCATAGCCGGCGCTGCCGCGGTAATTCACCCGCAATACAAGCGCACCTTTTTCAACCCATTGCATAATAGGGTAAACATAAGTGGCCGTGGGGTCGGGTATATCGATGCCGGTTGGGCCACCATGGATCACCACCAGCAACGGATATTTCTTTTGCGCATTATAATTGGCCGGTTTTATCAATACGCCTTCAATAAGGGCATCGTCCTTGCTTTTCCATTGAATGAGCTCATTCACGGGCGTATTCCAGCCGGCGATCTGCGCCGTATAACTGGTGATCTTTTTCAAAGGCTGTTTAATTATACCGGTGAAAGTGCCGGCATATACTTCGTTAAGGTCTGCGTAATTGCGGGCGGTTAGCGCAATTTTGTCGGTATTCCGGCTAAATGACACGCTGCTGATAAGATCATAGGGAAGCTCCACTGTTTTTGTTTTGCCTGTTTTAATATCAGCAATGAACAGTTTTTGTTTGGTTCTTTCCAGCGCGCTCAGGAACAGGCCCTGCTTGTTCCAGTCGGTCACCGATTTGTATTCATCGATATCGGTGGCTATTTCGCGGCTGGTTTTTGTGGCCATATCATATATGAACAATCGATTGTTTTTATAATAATCTGAAATACTGTCATTAAGGGAGCTCTGATAAACAAATGCCTTTCCGTCGGGACTCCAGCGGATGATGCCATCGGCGGTGGGATTGCTTACCAGGGTATCGATCTTTTTGGTAGCCAGTGTTAGCAACAGGATGTCAGAGGTTGTATAGGAAAGTATCAGCGGGTTCACCTGTTTATTAAAAAGTATTTGCTTATCATCGGGGCTCCAGGCAAAATTGGTAACGGTGTAATTGCCCTCAGTGAGCCTTTTAACAGCTGGCAATGAAATACAATTTGAATTAGCCATTGCGGCAGAATCCTTTTTCGTTGAATCTTTTTTGGTGTCGTAACAGGGAAGCTGACCGGCCATCACCACCGAATCATAATTAAAATTGAGTACCCATAGGTGCCGGTGTTTGTATTCCTCGCCTTCCACGCCAAAAGCGCCATACCGGTCTTTAAGCGTTTTATCCTGTTTGCTGTCGGGCTCCGTTTTCACCACCGCGATCCTGTCACCGGCCCAGTTCCATTCGTAGGCTGTAATGCCGTCTTCTTCTTTTGTAACAGGCAACGCTTCGCCACCCATTACGGAGATGATAAACAATTGCGTTTTGTCGCCCCGGTCGGCCAAAAAACTCACAAAGCGGCTATCGGGCGAAAAGCGGGGAGCCGAACTGCTTCCTTTCACCGTGCGGGTGAGCTGTACCGGTGTTTCACCATCGCGGCTCATCCATAATTCCGTATCGTAGGAATTATTTGCCCAATCGGTGCTATTCACCGAATACACGATGGTTCGGCCATCGGGCGATATTAATGGAGAAAAAGCGCCTTTCAGACTTATCCATTTTTCAAATGAAATGGTTGCGCCTTTTTGGGCCATGGCAGTGGTAGTGGCAAATAAAGACAGCAGGAAGAACAGGCGGGTCATAAGGTTGTTTTCTTAAATGTACAAAGAAAGGAAAGCGGTATCGTGGGGATTGTGATAAATGGGGTGTGGTTTCCCCATTACGGTTCATTACGGGCGCCTGTTGCCTGATATGGGCGAATGAGCCCCGGTGGCATTGATTTGACTGAAAAAAGGTATGCATCAAATAGTATCCGTTATGGAAAAGTGGATTGCCCTGATCAAAGAGAAATTAGAATCCTGGTTAACAACCCTGGTTAAAATGTTACCCAACCTGGTACTGGCCATTCTGGTAGCCGTGACCTTTTATTTGGTAGCCCGGCTGTTGCGAAAGCTTATGTATAAGTTGCTGCTGAAAATTTCCCATAAAGCAGCCATCAGCGGCCTTTTCTCCAGTATATTTTTTATCCTGATATTGTTGATCGGTTTTTTTATCAGTCTGCAATTGCTGCATTTGGAGAAAACCATTGCTTCCATGCTGGCAGGGGCAGGCATCATCGGTTTGGCATTGGGGTTTGCTTTTCAGGACCTCACGGCCAATTTTATTTCGGGCGTATTTATTATTTTCAGAAAACCATTCGATGTGGGCAACATAATTGATACGAACGGGTTTACCGGCATTGTGGAAGAAATTCAATTGCGCTCCACCACCATCCGAACTTTCGATGGTTTGCATATTATGCTGCCTAACAAGGAAATTTTTCAAAAGCCGGTCACCAATTATTCATTGAGTGGCAAACGGCGGATAGACGTAACGCTTACCGTGCCGGGAAAGTCGAACGTGAACGACATGGAGCGCCGTATTCAGCATGCGCTCGAAGAAATACCCGAAGTAAGGAATGATAAATCGGAGGTGCTGTACACAGATTATAATGGCGATGCCATAAAACTGGAAGTGCACTGCTGGATCGATAATACCATTGAACGGGGCTATTTTGCCACCCGCGATAAAGTGCTGCGGGCGGTACATGCAGCCATGCTTACAGCGTGATCTTTTCAAGGTCAATATCGGCGGGGCCTGTGAGCACCTTGCCATTGATATCGTACCGCGCGCCATGGCAGGGGCATTCCCAGCATTTTTCGGCGAGGCTCCAGCTTACAGTACATTTCAAATGCGTACAACGCGGGTTCAGGGCATGCACTTCACCATATTCGTCTTTATACAGGGCCAGGGTATGCCCATCAACCTGTACCACCTTGCCTTCACCCGGCGCCACATCGGCCAGTTCATGGATCTTTTCTTTGGTAAAGAAACCCGTTATCAACTGTTTTGCCACATCGATATTCTCTTTTACAAAATTGGTAAAACCGGCCACCGGTTTTATACGGTTGGGGTTGAACAATTTTATATATGGGTTCTCTTTATTTAAAACAATGTCCGACAACAGGCGGGCAGCCACGCTGCTATAGGTAATACCATTGCCGCCAAAGCCGGTAGCTACCAGTATTTTTCCCGGATTGCCCGGCAGGTGGCCGATATAAGGCAAGCCGTCGGCCGGTTCAAAATATTGCGATGACCAGCGATAGGGAATGTCCTGTACATCGAAATGCGAGCGAATATGACTTTCCAACCGCAGAAAGGGTTCGTTGGTGTTTTCTGCATGCGCTGTTTTGTGATCTTCACCACCTATGATGAGGTAAGGTTCTCCATCTATTATTTGTGTTCTGTAATAATGATAGGGATCGTACATATCATAAGCGAGGTCGCGGGGGTAGCTGCCCGATGTTAGTTTAACAGCCATAGCATAAGAACGGTAGGGCGCACAACGCAAATGCAGCAGGTTCACACCGGGCGGAATATGCGTAGTATAGATGAGCCAGCTGGCGTGCAGGTCGCCCGTTTCGGTCTTTACCACCAGGGGGTCTGTATTGTCGGTATCCATTACACGGCAATGTTGCACAATGGTGCCGCCGGCTTCTTCAAATGCTTTTGCCAATGCCATTACATAGCGCACCGGATGGAATTTTGCCTGGTTCATTACCTCTATCGCCTTGTCGAATTTTACCGGTACGGGTATCGTATCGGTATGAGCCGAGGTAACGCCTGCATCGATCGCTGCGTGGTGAATTGATTCCAGCTCTTTGGTTTGTTCCTCATTCTGTGAAAACAAAAAGGCGCTTGCTTCTTCAAAATTACAATTGATATTATAGGTTGTTACATTGGTTTTAACTGTATGGATGGCGTTGCGTACGGCCTGCTGCACCAGCGCCGCATTTTCCTTGCCGAAATTATTGGCGATGGTTGTATAGGGCGTATCGAGCAACGTATTCAGGTGGGCGGTAGTGCCGCCGGTTGTACCAAAACACAGGGTATGCGCTTCGAGTAAGATGCAACGTAAACCAGCCTGTTGTAATAACAGGGCGGTGCTTACACCGGTAATGACGCCGCCTGCGATCACTACATCATAGTTCTGATCTAATGAAACCTGCCGGCTGGGCGTAAATGCTTCCGATGAGTTTTGCCAAAGACTGATATTGGCGCCATCCCTTTGTATCATAATACTATTTTCAATAATACTGCAAATTTCATCCAGCTACAGGAAGGCGTATGATGTAGAAAAAGCATGCTATACAGGGAAAAAATTCCCCGGTGGGTGGTATTATCAGCGGTTGAAACCAAATAAGCGGGCATTATCATCGGGCAAACCCAATGCAAGGCTGGTAATGATCTGTGCAGCCAGCACACTGAAGGTAATGCCATTGCCACCGAGGCCGAGCGCGAAATAGGTATGCGGTTTTCCAGGCAAACTGCCGATATACGGCAAGCCATCCCGGGTAGAACCGAAGGTGCCGGCCCATTTAAAATCGGTTCTGAAATGAATGGCGGGAAATAATTTTTTGAAAGCCTGCTCCAGCGCCTTTGCTTTTGCCGGAAGGGCTTTGTCGCGGCGGCGGGCATCAGCAAAGTCATCGTCTTTACCACCAACCAAAATACGGTTATCAGCTGTTGTTCGCAAATACAGGTAGGGCTGGGCCGTTTCCCAGATCAGCGCATTCTGATGCCAGTGATGATCGGTAGGGCAGGGTTCGCTGATGATGGCATAGGTCGACTGCAACGTTTGTATCTTTTGAGGAATGTATTGCGCCGATTCATAGCCGCAGGCGATCACCAGTTTGCGGGCTTTAATTCTTTTCCCTTCTTCTGTTACCAGCTCAACACCGCGTTTGTTTTCATGAAAGGTAGTAACGGCCGTGTGGTCGTATACTTCTAACCCCAACCCCTGGCAACGATGCAGCAGGGCATGGGTAAGACTATACGCTTTTACTTCGGCTGCATCACGGGAAAGAATAGCGGCTTCTTTATTAAAGCCAAACTTTTCCCTGATGCCGGTTTCAGGAAGCCATTGAACCGCTATGCCATATTGTTTGCGCAGCTCATATTCCCTTTTTAATAACGGCACATCTTTCCTGTGCGATGCATATTGCATACTGGGGCGTTTGGTAAATGCCACTTCGGGCCATTGACCACAGATCGTTTCCAGGTCGTAAATGGCTTTGAGGCAAAGCAAATAACTTCTTACCGCATCGCTTTCGCCACGTTTATTGATCAGTTCGGCCAGGGGCGTATCAATTTCGTATTGCAGCAAAGCGGTGCTGGCAGCAGTGCTGCCCATGCCCACATGACGTTTATCAACGATCTCTGTTTTAAAACCGGCCTGGCAAAGGTACCAGGCGGCCAGGGCGCCACTGATGCCGGCGCCCATAATGGCAACATCGGCCCTTACATCCTGTAACAGCGAAGGATAAGAGTGAATAATGCCCCTGTCGAGCAGCCAGAAGGGATAGTCTGATCTAAGATCCATAACCAACCGTATGTATGTTGAACTTTATTAATATTCAATTAATAACAAGCATGCCAGTGGCAGATGGCATATCATTTGAAATTGTTGCTTTCAGGAATCATAATTTAAAACTGTAAATACACAAGTTAAACGAAGGAAACCCGGCTGTAATCATTATCCTGTTGTATAGGCACTGCTTTATCTGGTAAAGCAGGCCATTGTGAGAACAAATTTATTTAAGCCCCTCAAACCTGAAGTTGGGCAAACTATTGCCCAAACTGTGGTTAACCATTAAAGCGTGTTAAGAAAAAATGACCTTATTAGTATAACCAACCATGGATAAACATATTGCAATAACCAAACAGTTGGATTTCTTATCGGGTGGGGGTGAAATGGGTGAACGTATCCGCAATTTTGACTGGACAACAACCCCGCTTGGAGATCCGGAAACCTGGGACCAGAGCTTAAAGACCTGTGTACGTATTATTCTTACCTCGGCCCAACCCATGTTTGTATGGTGGGGGCCTTCCTACATAAACATATATAATGACAGCTATGCCCAGATCATGGGCAAAAAACATCCGGCCGGTTTAGGGGCCCGCGCATCAACTGTATGGGCTGAGATCTGGGATTCGTTAATACCAAAGATCAGAAGTGTAGAGCAGAATGAAGGAACTTATGACGAATCGTTCTTTTTTATCATGGAACGCAAGGGCTATCAGGAAGAAGTGTATGTATCGTTCAGTTATAGCCCGGCCCCAGGTGATGATGGAACTGTAAAAGGTATTTTTGGTATTTGTTCAGAAAGTACAGAACGGGTTATAAACGAAAGAAGATTGCAAACCCTGCGTGATGTGGGAACTGTTGTGTTTGACGAGAAATCGCTTGATGTAATATACCGGAATGTTGCCAATGCGTTGGGAAAAAACAATAAAGATTTTCCTTTTACCATTCTATATAAAATTGAAAACAATGGCGGCAGCGCCATTGCTGCCGCTTCAACAGGTACAGATAACAATCAATATGTTTTACCGGCGGAGATCGACCTGGATGATCCTGCAACTGTTACCGCCGATTTTTGTGAAGCATACAAATTGAATAAAGTTTCTGTAACAGGTATAAAACGAGTAACGGGGGAGCTTCCCCGGGGACCCTGGAAGAAAACAGCTTCGCAATTCGTATACATTCCTGTCACAGCTCCGGGCAGCAATCATCCTTATGCCATTATTTTTGCAGCGCTTAATCCATACAGACAGTTTGATGAAGCGTTCCATCAATTCTGTGAGCTGATCGGCGAACGGGTTTCCCTGGAAATAAATAAAATGCTGGCCTGGGAAGAAGAAAGGAAAAGGGCAGAGGCGCTGGAACAGCTCGACAAGGCCAAAACGGTTTTCTTCAGTAATATCAGCCATGAATTCAGAACCCCGCTTACTTTAATACTGAGCCCACTCGAAGAGCTACTTGACCAGCAGAGCAGTTGTTTGTCGATAATTGAAAAACAAAGTATTGAAACGGTATACCGGAACGCGTTGCGGTTATTGAAGCTGGTAAATACCCTGCTCGATTTCAGCCGCATTGAATCAGGGCGGCAGCAGGCAAGCTATACGGCCACCGATATAGCCACTTTTACAAAAGACCTGGCTGCCAACTTCAGGTCGGTGGTGGAAAAAGCGGGGCTGCAATTGATCGTACAGGTTGATGCCTTTGATCAACCCGTATATGTTGACCGCGCCATGTGGGAGAAAATTGTTTTCAACCTGTTATCAAATGCCTTTAAATATACACTCGAAGGCAGTATTACGGTAGCTCTTGCTGCTGAAAACGGCCATGCAGTGCTGAAAATAACAGATACCGGTGTTGGTATTCCGCCTTCCGAGATCCCGCATATGTTCGAACGTTTTCACCGGGTACAGCAGGTATCGGGAAGAACGTTTGAAGGAACCGGTATTGGCCTGTCGCTTATCAAAGAACTGGTGCTGCTTCACAAAGGAGAGATCAGTGTAACCAGTGAGCTTCATAAAGGAAGCACATTTACTGTTAAGATACCATTGGGCAGGGCGCATTTGGCGCAACAACAAATAGCGGCGCCGGTTGAAGGAGAATTAACCAGTTCAGCCATGTATGTAGAAGAAGCCGGAACCCTGCTGGTAAAGAACAATACGCAAAAAGCGTCTGTTGCACCTGATAAAAAGCACCTGTCACTGGTGCTGGTGGTCGATGATAATGCCGATATGCGGGAGCACATTCAAACCATATTATTACAGCATTTTAATGTGGTCACCGCCAATAACGGAGAGGAGGCGCTGCAAAGGCTACAGGAACAGCACCCAGCCCTGGTATTAAGCGATGTTATGATGCCGGTGATGGATGGTATTACCCTGGTAAAAGAAATTAAAGCAAACAAGACCACTGCGCATATCCCGGTTATTTTGCTCACTGCCCGGGCGGGCGAAGAATCAAAGATCGTTGGGTGGCAAACGGGCGCCGACGATTACCTTACCAAGCCTTTTTCTTCGCGCGAATTAATTGCCAGGATCTCGTCGCAGATAAAGACCCAGCAAATAAGGACCGAAGCCCTGTTGGGTATTGCAGAACAGGAAAAGCATGCAAAAAAGCTGGAGGATCTGAACCGGGAACTCACCAAAATGAATGAAGAGCTCACTTCATTTGCCTATGTGAGCAGTCATGACCTGCAGGAACCCCTGCGTAAGATCCAGATGTTCAGCAAGCGCATCATGGAAAAGGAAATGAAGGTGTTAAGCGATGAAGGGCGCGACTTCCTGCTTAGGATGGACAATGCCGCCAACCGTATGCAGCTGTTGATCAATGACCTGCTTACGTACTCGCGTACCAATACCTCGCAAAAGCATTTTGAAAAGATCGATCTGAATGAATTGATAGCTGAAGTGAAGCAGGAGCTGAATGAAAAGGTGGTGGCCACCCGCACCCGGATAGTTTGCGGAAAGCTTCCTGAATTATACCTCATTCCATTCCAGTTCAAACAACTGTTCACCAACCTGATCGCCAATTCTATCAAATTTGCCCGGCCCGATGTGCCGCCACGTATTACTATCAACTGTACCCGTATTGCTGGTCAGCGCATCGATCACCCTGCAGCCATTACCGCAAAAGAATACTGGCACTTATCCATTGCAGATAATGGCGCCGGTTTCGATCCCAGGTTCAATGAACAAATATTCGGATTGTTCCAGCGCCTGCATGGCCGAAGGGAGTATGAAGGAACAGGGATTGGACTGGCCATTGCCAAAAAAGTAGTGGAGAACCACAATGGTATTATTACAGCCGAAGGAAAAGAAAATGAAGGCGCCACGATAAACATTTATCTGCCTGGATAGGATGTTTATTATTCCGTTCGCAAACTATCTACCGGGTTTGCTGTAGCGGCCCTGATAGCTTGAAAACTTATAGTGATCAACGGGACGATCGTTGACATGAATCCGGTAATCACGAAAATATCTGGTTTAACAGGGATGCGATAAGCAAATTCGTTCAGCCAGCGGTACATGCCAAACCAAACCAATGGAAATGCAATGGCAGTGGCCACCATTACGAGTAACATGAATTCCTTGCTTAATAAATAGGTTAATTGAGCAGCGGAAGCGCCGATCACTTTCCTTATACCGATCTCCTTTTTCCGTTTCTGTGCTGTAAAAGCAGCCAGGCCAAATAAACCCAGGCAGCATATAATGATGGCGAGGCCTGCAAAATAACGTAACAGCATGCCTACCTGCATTTCAGACACATACAATTTTTGGTAATCTTCATCGAGGTACTGGTATTCAAACGCCATCCCGGCATTGAATCTGTTATACATATTTTTGATGGCCGCTATAGTAGTTTGTTCGCTGCCGGTTTTCAGGCGAACCATAATTTGATTAGCGACGGGATAACAGCGAAAAAATGCAGGCTTAACGGGTTGGTACAACGATTCGAAATTAAAGTCGCTTGCAATTCCGACAATTTCGCGTTTTTCATCCCAGAATCGTACTACTTTTCCAATAGGGTCTTGTATGCCCATTGCCTTTATTGCTGTTTCGTTTAAAATGATCTCATTCATAGACCGGGCATCCTGGGAGAAATTGCGGCCGGCTTTCAGCTTTATGCCGACTGTTTCAAGAAAATTATAACCTATTTCTATATTAGCGAAGTCGATATCGTTGCGCTCATTCTTACCTGGCCAGTGTATTCCGCCAATGCTGCCATGATCACCGGTGAGGTTATGCGCGTAACTGGCGGCATTTACAATACCAGGAATACTTTTAAGCTCATTTACAAAACTGGCGGCAGCGGCCAGCTTTACTGAATCCATTTCGAGCGGGATCTCAAAATGAATGATGTGGTCCCGGTTGTAACCCAGATCGCGGGTTTGTATATAGGTCATTTGCCTGTAAACGACAATTACGCTTGCAATGAGGATGATGGATAATATAAATTGGAAAACGGCCAGTCCCTTGCGTATCCATAGCTCGCTCCAGGATGTACGAAGCGTTCCCTTTAAAACGGCTACAGGCCGGAAGGCGGAAAGATACAATGCCGGGTAACTACCGGCTACCAATCCGGTGAGAATGGTTATGGCCAGTATAGATAGTAAAAATGCCGGCTCAAAATGCAGGCTTAACTGTTTACCGGTGATGTCATTGAAAACTGGTAATAGAAACCGAACCATAATCAGGGCCAGTGCCAGTGACAAAAACGTCATCAGCAGTGATTCGCCCAGGTATTGCAGCATGAGGGTGGAGCGGTTGGCGCCCACTACTTTTTTAATGCCCACCTCTTTAGCCCGGTGTACTGCACGGGCCGTAGACAGATTCATGAAATTGATACAGGCAATGATGAGGATAAAGACGGCGATGATTGTAAGAAAGCGCACATACGTGATGCGCCCACCGCTTTGAATGCCATTCTCATACCGGTTGTACAGGTAGCGATCAGAGAACCTGGCCAGGAACAGCTCGAATCCGAGGGCGTTTTTGTCTTTGCCTCGCATAAATTGGGCGATCTTTTTGTTCAGTAAGTCAGGATCGGCTCCTGGTTTTACCAATACGAAGGTATGTGGGTCTGCATTGTACCAATTATTGAGCCCCGGCCGTTTTTCAAGTACCAGGTCATAGTTGAACAACAGATCAAATTGTTCGGTAGCATTTGTTGGATTAGGCTTGAAAATGCCTCTGATCACAAAATCGCCAGAGAACTCGTACCGGTCATAGTGGATGACCTTTCCAATGACGTGTTCAGTAGTACCAAATAGTTTGTTGGCAAAAGTTTCAGAGATAGCTACCCCTTGTTTGTCAATAAATAATTGCCGTGGGTTGCTTTCCAGGAAGGAGCAGTTGAAGATATTGAAATAGTTGCTGTCGACATATTGCGGAATGGCTTTAAGTTTTTTATTACCTGCGGCCACCACGCCACCGGGGTTGAACCAGGATGCTGCGAGTACGGAAGTAGCATCTTCCACCTCGGGCAGATCGGCCCGCAGGGCTTTTGCCAGTATACCTGGCGTATACATACCCGTTCTTATCCCATTTTCCGATTTGCTATTACTCATTACCTGGAAGATGCGTGCATCTTTCTTATTATATTTCTCCATATGCCATTCATCGGCTACCCACAAACCGATCAATAACACACAAGCCAGTCCAACAGATAAACCCAGCAGGTTTAAGAATGAAAACTGGCGATCTTTCAGAAGATTGCGCCAGGCCAGCTTCAGGTAATTTTTAAACATGACGGTGATTTTAGGTGATGGAACACCGGATTTTTGTACTAGTATGATGCCGGTTTACGGTTGAGCTGGCAATCAATATATTATAGCTGCATAATTACTTTCGAATGTCCGGAATTGATACAGCTGGTGTTCGCGGGCAGGCCTGGTATATAAGATGGGGTTTATTTATTTTTCCCCGCCAGCCAGAACAAACCATCCAGCACGAGGCGGCAATATTCTTTATTATCAAACTGGAACGATAATTCTTTATTGGTTTTGTTTTCGTAGTCAATATCATTATGCCCCATGTTGATGTAAAGCATTTTATATTTGTTGTTCGTCCATACCACGGGGTAATAACCGCTGTGCCAGATCTCATGTGGTTTGGGGCCTGTTCCCAATGGGAAGCTGGTTGAGTCAATCGATAGCAGTATTTGTATATCCTTATTTTTCCGCAGGTCATTTTTCCATTTATACCATTCATTAGGGGCTGCCGTAAATGTTACCGGCAGGTGTTTTGTTACCGGATGTTTTTTGTTTTCTACCCGTAATACTGCTGATGTTGGCCGCCAGGTGTTGCCGGCATATTGACCAGAGCCGAGGAAAGTGTTGTGGTACCAATCCCAGTTTTGCGGGTAGGTAGAAGGAGTAAGTGCAAAAGCGGCAAAATGAAAACCCATCCAGGCGCCGCCATGCTGCACGTATTGCTCAAAAGCCGCCCGTTGTGCCGGATCATCGGGCGGCCGGGTATCTAAAAATAGCACCACCTGATAGTTGGCGAGGTGGCGGGTGTTCAGTAGGTTCCAGTCATTGGTTGAATCGTATTGGAAATGATGGGAGGCGGCTTGTTGGGCCAGCCAGCGGTTGGCCTCATGTACAAAGCTGATATGAGCCGGGTCGTTTTTGGCGGTGTAGAAGGCGAGAACACGGAACAGTGCCTTTTGCTGACCGGCGGCATGGGCGATTAAAATGACCTGGAGGAAAATCGTAATGATTGAGGGGCGAATGGATGGCATGCGTTAGGTTATATGGAAACTTTAATAATTGCGTCTTATCACGGAAATGTCATGATTAAATGACCCGTATGAGACGAGAACAAATTTATAATATTCCGGGGCTCACACATCACCAACCCGACACCAGTAAATTCCTGGCAGCTTTCCCGCTGCAGCGCTGGTTTTGAGCATAGGCGCTGGCAGCCCTGCTTCTGATACTGGCTACCGGTTCATTCAGCATATAACTGCTCAATGCATCGTGCAGCGTATAGGCTTCGGGGCACATTAAACCGGTGGTCCATACCAATGGGTTGGCGTGGGTGGCAGCGAGCAGGGGAGCAAAATATTTTTTGCTTATACAGGCTAAAATGATGGCATCGCGGGTGAGGCTATCCGTATTTCGGAAAATATTGGGAAGCGGAAAATCCATTAATCCATCGTGCCCGATGTAGGCCATCAGTTTGCCATTTCCATGAATGCCCAATTTTATTCCATCAATATGCAGCGTGTCTTTTAACTGTCCGGCACAGCTTTGCAGGAAATCAATAGTGCATTGCCTGATGTACTTACCATCATAGGCATCGGCTACCAGGTAGTATTTTTTTAGTTTATGTTTGAAGACCAGCCGTTCGAGCCGGATGCTGTCTACTTTATACCGTTTTACCATTGTCCATTCCTTACTTTTTTTGAACCAGGTACGAATGCCGGCATCGCAACCCCAGTATAAATTGCTGTTAGGGTCCTGGCCATTACCGATGGATGCCGGAACGGGCACAATGCCCTGGTATTTGTTATCGCATAAGGCCACAAATACATGGATCGTTTTTACCGATGTGTCGAAGGTGAGCGCAGGCGTATGCGATACCGGTTTTTTTGTTTTTTGTGCAGGCGTGGCTGGAGTGGGGGCACCAGCCGACTGGCAGTTAGTGTATGACTGACAGATCAGGAAAAACAGCAACAACCGGTTCACGCAATGAAGTTTTAATTTGATACAATGGTAGATACATGGGATGCGGTTGCGGTAAAAATCCATAAAGGGCTGGCCCCTAAAAATTATCCATCGTACCCCAAAAAGGCTTATCTTTCATTAAATGAACATTCATGAATATCCAGGTTTACAATTTGGGCAGAGATGTAAGTGATTCAGATCTGAGACGATTGTTTGCTGTATTCGGTATTGTTAATTCGGCTGAAGTGGTGCGCGACAAACTGAACGGCCGTTCCAAGGGGAATGGCATTATTGAAATGCCTGTTGAACACGATGCTAAACGGGCTATAGCTTCTCTTGATCAAACCATGGTTGATGGCAAAAAGATCTCCGTAAGTGAGTTGCGGTAACTGCCTGATAGTAACCTAACTTTAACTAAATGAGTGAGTTATGCTAATAACGACATGTTTTTTAGCCATATACGTATTAAATGCTTATCTTTGCACAACTTATTTCCTCCCTGCACCTATCTTGATTTTCCGCGTTCAACATTTGTGAAGGTAAGATTCTAAGCCAGGTACGTGTCTTTCATTGGCAGCTTACCAGATTATTATTAATTTAAATTTCAAAAATTGTCTTTCGAAAAGTTAAGAATTATTGAGCCTATATTAAAAGCGCTTAAGAACGAAGGTTATACTCAACCCACTCCAATTCAGGAACAATCAATTCCGGTTATACTTCAACGACGCGACCTCTTTGGCTGTGCCCAAACAGGTACCGGTAAAACGGCGGCCTTCGCCATTCCTGTATTACAGCTTTTACATGAGCAAAAACAGCCTGAAAAGCAGAAAAAAACTATTAAAGCATTGGTATTAACGCCAACCCGTGAACTGGCTATTCAGATCCAGGAAAGCTTTGAGGCGTATGGGAAATTTACCGGACTGAACCAACTGGTGATCTTTGGCGGTGTATCGCAATATGCCCAGGTAAATGCTTTAAGGAATGGGGTCGACATTTTAGTGGCTACGCCCGGACGCCTGCTCGATCTGATGGAACAACGTTATGTAAACCTCAATGACATCAAATTGCTGGTGCTGGATGAGGCAGATCGCATGCTCGACATGGGATTTGTGCATGATGTAAAAAAGATCATTGCCCGAACCCCTAAACAAAGACAAACCCTGTTCTTTTCCGCTACCATGGCGCCTGCCATCCGCAAGCTGGCCAACACCATACTTATCAATCCCGCTCAGGTGGAAGTGACCCCGGTTGCCACCACTGCAGAAACCATCAGGCAGGCGGTTTGTTTTGTAGAGAAAAAAGATAAACCCGCATTATTGCTGCATCTTTTGACGAATACCGACATTCCTATGGCCCTGGTATTCACCCGCACCAAACATGGGGCTAACAAGGTTGCGGCAGCATTGAACGGGAGGGGCGTTGCGGCAGAAGCGATACATGGAAACAAATCGCAGCAGGCCCGGCAAAAAGCATTGAACCAGTTCAGATCAAAACAAATAAAAGTGCTGGTGGCAACCGATATTGCCGCCAGGGGCATCGATATTGATGAGTTGTCGCATGTGATAAATTATGAATTACCCAACGTACCTGAAACGTATGTGCATCGCATAGGCCGCACAGGACGTGCCGGTGCCCAGGGTATTGCGGTATCCTTTTGCGACGGGGAAGAAAAAGAGTTCCTGCGCGACATTCAAAAACTCATTACCAGGGAAATACCGGTAAGGGCCGATCATCCGTTTCATAATGATAAGGCCAATAGCGGGGTGCGGCAGCCAGCTAAGACACCCCAGATTGCGGGAAAAGCCCCTGGACGGTCTTCATGGTCAAATAAAAGACGCCCCAAACGTCATAAAACAATTCAATAATTGTGTTACATTGTAAATGTTAAATATGACAAATATTCAGATCGAAAAATTCCTGGAACAGAACTACATTGATAAAAAGCCGGTGAAAGTCAGCTTTAAAGGCAGGAAACCGATAGTGGGAATATTTATTACCTCTGCAGATTATGGTGAATTGAAGGCAAAAAATTTCTGGCGCATCGTTGGCGAGGTGAATATTGAAAGTTTCAGAAAGTCAAAAGACATGGGTCTGGCAAGAATGTTCAATGGCTCGGAATTCACCAAATTGTCTGCTCCCGATCAGTAGTATCGTTTAATTTTTTTTATGTTACGTTCAATCATTACCGGAACAGGATGTTATATTCCGCCGGTCATTAAAAAAAACGCAGACTTTTTTACAGGGAGTTTTTATGGTGGCAATAATCAACCGCTTACGCTTCCTTCGGAGGAAGTTGTAAAGAAGTTTGAACAAATTACCGGTATTGAGGAACGACGGTATGCGCCCGACAACCTCAATACCTCTGATATTGCAGCCATTTCAGCACAGCTGGCTATTGACGACAGCGGCATTGATGCGGAAACGATTGACCAGATCATTGTTGCGCATAATTATGGCGACGTAATGAAAGGAAGTACGCAGTCTGATACGGTTCCGTCGGTAGCATCCCGGGTAAAACATTTGCTGGGTATACGCAACCCGGCCTGTGTGCCCTATGATCTGTTGTTTGGTTGTCCTGGCTGGGTTCAGGGCCTCATACAGGCCGACGCTTTTTGCAAGGCCGGCATGGCAAAAACCTGCCTCGTGATCGGCGCTGAAACATTGTCGAGGGTAGTGGATGAATACGACAGAGATGGCATGATTTTTTCGGATGGCGCCGGTGCCAGCATTGTTGAATATAAAGAAATGGGTGATAAACCGGGGGGCATATTGAGCGCCAGCACCAGGTCAGATTGTGTGAACGAGGTTGCTTATATCAATTTTGGTGAATCATACCACGCAGGATCAAATTCAGACACCCGTTATATTAAAATGAAGGGCCGGAAAGTATATGAATATGCGGTCCGGTATGTTCCCGAGGCAATGAAAGGATGTTTGGATAAAAGTGGTGTTCCCATAGAGGCACTGAAAAAGATATTCATCCATCAGGCCAATGAAAAAATGGATGAAGCCATGGTGACTGCTTTTTATAACCTGTATGGCATTCAGCAGGCGCCCGAACACATTATGCCCATGAGTATTCACTGGTTGGGAAACAGCTCGGTAGCTACCATTCCTACTTTGTACGATCTGGTATGTAAAGAGCAGGTTACCGATCAGCGGCTGCACCCCGGAGATGTTATTTTATTTGCATCTGTTGGCGCGGGTATGAATATTAATGCTATTTGTTATCAGTGTGTATAATTGGGGACATTCCCAATAAATCGCTGTAAAAGTATAGTTGGCTGTATTCTTTTTATAGGTTATCTTTATTTACGACAATTGAGTTATACTGCATAAAGTACTTGAAACGATATTTAGGTTTCCGCTGTGAACGTTCGCTTTTTCTACTTTTTGTGATTGCTCAGTTCAATTTATCACGATTTAATTTTACAGTAATGAATTTGTACGTTTCAAATTTAGGTTTTCACGTTAACGATGATGACCTGATGAATTTATTTTCGGCTTATGGTACTGTTACCTCAGCCAAGGTTATAACAGACAGGGAAACCGGCAAATCCCGTGGGTTTGGATTTGTTGAAATGCCTGTTGATGAGGAAGCTAAAAAAGCCATTTCGGGGTTGGAAGGAAAAGAAGTTGAAGGCAGAAACATTTCAGTTTCTGTTGCAAGACCCAAAACCGAGAACCGTGGATTCGGCGGCGGCGGCGGCGGTAGCCGTGGTGGCTATGGCGGCGGCGGTGGCAACCGTGGCGGTGGTAACCGTGGTGGTTATGGCGGTGGCGGTAACAGATGGTAATCATATCGCATTGAATTTCGCTCAATATAATTAAGACGAAATAGATCAATTGATTTGAAGCCTTTCCCTCGGCTAAGCCCGAGGGAAGGCTTTTTTTATTGCAGGCGGCCAACCACAAAATATATTTTCGAGCCATCAGGTATACGGAATCCCTGCCCGAAAAACCCGAAACCATTGAAGAACGGGGATGGCAGAAACTTTTCGGGCATTTTGTATCTTACCGGGCAAATTAAAATAAGATGCCCGGAAAGATCGGAAAGATAATAGCCAAACGTACAGGCAATGAGGACCTGATCAATATACTGGCCAATGAATTGCCGGGTTCCGATCTCAATTCCCTGTTGCTGGAGGTGTTTGCGCGCCGGGCACAACAACAGAGCGCTCCCACATTGTTAAAGCAATTTGAGCAGAACCGTTTTGTACAACCGGCAGAAACGGATTTCATTCACCTGCTGGAACGATCGCTGCAAACGCTGCAATGCTTATTGCAACACGACTTTAAACCACTGCAGGTTTCGCCGCTCAGTCAACTGGGCAGTTGCTCCGTTATAGCCACCGTTGACCAGGATAAAGTTGTTTCGGCCCTGCGCAACTGTGAGGTAATGTCCGACGCCACCAATGCGCTGGCTTTGTATATCAGCAGCCAGAAAAAGAAGCAAAAGAACGCAATCGGCGACACGCATATAAAATACTGCACCGTACAGCGGCATGTACGGTCGCAACCCTTCCCCATAAAAGGGTTCTCCCCGCATTTTACTATTGGCTGTATGGTTTCATCGGGTGTTGATACCGGTAATTATGCATTTGAAAAGAAGGCCATTGGTGAACATTTCGCGGCGTTAGGCGATGTGCTTACTAATGTTTTCAATGCTGGTCCCGTACGGTTTAAATTACAGAAACGAGAAGGCTACCCCGATGCATTTATTCCGGCGGTTTTGGACTACCTGCAAAACAGGCTGCCCGTTGCACAGGTCACCATTGATGAAACTCCTGGCATGAACAATTATTACAAGGGCTTACAATTTAAGGCGATCATCACACTGCAGCAGCGCGACTTTGAGATTGCCGATGGCGGACTGGTTGACTGGACACAACAGTTACTCAATAATAAAAAAGAACGGTTCTTTATTTCGGGGTTTGGGTTGGAATTGCTGAATAAACTGGAAGAGGGGCTACTGTAAAATCTGCAATTGTAGGAACTACGTTTGTAATATGGCGGAATTTTCTGCATCTTCCCGCTCCTAATCATTAAAACACAAAGGCCGGAGAACCGGCCCTTCTTTGTTGATTTCTCTATTTAAATGTATCCCTGTTTTATCTTTTAATAAAATTTTTGGTAATAGTACTGTTGTCATTCAGGATGATGAGTGCAGTGTAATTCCCTGCTGCCAGCTGTTGAATGTTCATCGAGTACGAAACTGCTTGTTGCAGCTGTGCCGAAGCTGCCAGGCTGCCGGCCGATGTGTAAATATTCACCCCTTTCAAGGGCTGATTGCCGCTTACTACAGTTAACACATCATTGGCCGGAATGGGGTAGAGCCAGATACCATTTGACTGGTCGTTTTTGACTGAAACGGTTTTTGAATATGAATACCGGCCATCGAGGTCCAGCTGCCGCACCCGGTAAAAACTGATGGCGGTGGGCAGGGTGGCATCAACCTGGTTGTAATTATTCGGCCCGGTCGTATTATGCGCATTTAGCGCAGCACCCAGGTTGTTCCAGTTAATACCATTACTGCTTTTTTCTACCTGGTAACCGGCGCAATTGGTTTCATCGGCTGTTTGCCAGCTTATTTGTACCGCATTATTACGACGTTGGGCTGTAATCTCGAGCCATACCAGGGGCAGCGGGCCTTGTGCCGCATTTACCAGGGTTAATTCATTCAGGGCTATACCTGATATAGTAGTTGTGATCAGGTTATCTGTACTGTTACGGACAATATTATTGATACAGGTATTCCAGCCTGAACCATTATGCACCTGCAACGAAAGCTGCGTTTCATTAAGACCATTCAATTCTCCATCCTGATAATATAGGGACACATTGCCGGTAAAAGGCGGCAGGGTGTTCGCCCATTGATATACCCGGCGAATGTAGGGGTTACTGCCACTATGAAGCGCAGTGGCCGCACGTTGCATACTGTTGCTGCCGGTGATCGTATAATCTGTTGATGGCGTTAATACCAGGCTGTCGATCGCTACCGGTGTGCCGGAGTTGATGTACAGGCTGGCGCCGGGCGACAAGTAAAGAGCGTTCTGCGCCAATACGCCAGCAGGCAATAAACAAATGGTTAAAAAATATAGGTTCCGCATACAGCAGGTGATTAACGGTTGCGCAAACCTACGATACTACAGGGCCTGCTTTATTCCCTTTGTATGTCAGCGGCAGGATTTTGTATGTGAACGACTAAACCGTCTGTGAGGCCCGGGAAATCGATTCGTTGTTTACATACAAATTTCCGCAGTTCACATACAAGTCCTCCCATGCCGGAATTACGCGGTGGTAATATTGCATCGCTTTAATCAGCAACGTTCATATCCAGATCCTTTCCAAAGACCCGCAAACATGTAACTCAACAAATATCAGGGATATGAACCGCATCTATATTATCACGCTCTATGCACTATTTATTATGTCACAGGCCCATGCACAACAGGTGGGGATAGGCACTACGCAACCCGATGCCAGTGCGGCATTGGAGATCAGGAGCACCGATAAAGGATTGCTGATACCGCGAGTTGACCTGGGGTTCAGTCCTGTTACAACTCCGGCCACAGGCCTTATGGTTTTTAATACCAACAGTATGTATGGTGCTGGAATCGGATTGTATATCAACATGGGAACAGGAAGTGCACCGCAATGGATGCAACTGGTACCCAATTCAACGGGAAATTTTATCCGAAACCAGACTGTGCAGCAGGCAAACAGCAATTTTAGTATTTCAAATTCCGGCGAAATAGGGAATGCCCTTACTGTTGGAGCTGTAAATACAGGACCTGCATCATTAGTGGTACAATCTGCAAGCAGTGTATATACAAACCTGGCGTTGCTAAATAATTCGTCTGGTACTTTGTGGAATATGCGTACCTGGGGTGTCTCTTCGGGTATTCCGGGCGCATTTTCAATTAGTAATGGTGTACACACACCGATTTTAGCAGTGGGTGGTAATGTGTCTATCAATCAGTCCGCTGCACCTACAGCCGCGCTGGATGTAAATGGCGATATAAAAGCATCCGGCAATTTTCTGATTGGCATGCAGTATTACAGTCATCAATCTACAGTGGCTGGAAATACTACGAAACTACTCACGCTGGTCTGCCCGGCTGGTTACAAGCTGATCAGCGGCGGCGGTGGTCACCGCGATTTTAATTCAGCTGCAAAAGATATCCGGCTCGATTATAATGGGCCTGATCCGTCGGCGCCTACCACTACCTGGAAGATCATAGCCCATAATAGCAGTGGCAGCAATCGCGAATTGATCATTTATTGCAATTGCGCAAAAGTGCAATAACCTGGTTAAGGCTTATGGTAACAAATGCCCTCTGAATGATCGGAGGGCTTTGTTCTTTTAAAAAAAACGGGGTTGTCCCGATAAATCAAAACAGCCCCGGGCAATCCTTTGAAAGGACAATCCATCAGCGCCATTGAACTTATTTTCGTTAAATTACCAGCAAATAAATTAATATTACGATGAAAGCCCTTTGTATATTAATAACCATCCTTCTGCCTGCCATTCTTTTTGCTCAAACAGAAGAAGTTGACAGTGTATGTGATGATAAAGTTTTTACCCAGGTTGAAACATTACCCGATCTTAAAAATGGCAAGGCTGCTTTTGAAGACTCGCTTACCGGATATTTAAGAAAGAGAACTGCTATTCCCCAAAAAGGAAGTATAACGTATACCTTTATCGTTACAACAAAGTCAAAGATATTCGATCTAAAAAAAGTGGAAGGCGACGTTAAAAATGAAGAGACTATTAATGAGGCGTTGATTTCCTTTGCTGGCCAATGGAAACCTGCGATACAAAATTCACATACCGTTTGTGCTTACGTTGGTCTTATAATTGAATTTGAGAAAAGTGCATTGAAAATAAAGGTAGTTAAACCGGTTTCTGAATAATTGGGTTATTAGTAAATAAAGGGCGTGAAAAGAACCGCCAAACCAGGGATTGCCGTCGACAAAAGTCCCCGGTCTTTGGCATTTCCCCGGTTTTATACTTTTTTGTTCGCTCGCCTGCAATTAATCCTTCGCTTCCCATAATTCAATTTTGTTGCCTTCTATGTCAAGGATGTGAACGAATTTTCCATAATCATATGATTCTATATTATCTAACACCGTAACACCTTCCTTTTTTAATTCTTCTACGAGTGCTTCAAGATTTTCGACCCGGTAATTGATCATAAAGTCCTTTGAGGAGGGCTCAAAATATTTGGTCTTTTCGGCAAAAGGGCTCCATAGCGTATAGCCTTTATTGGTTGAATCCCCTTCCTGTTTCCACTCAAATTTTGCTCCGTATTGGTTTACGTCAAAGCCAAGGTGGGTTTTATACCATTCTCTTATTTTTTCCGGGTCCTGGCATTTGAAGAAAATGCCCCCGATCCCTATTACTCGTTTCATGTTTACCTGATTTTTAGTTGTGCTGGTTATAATTGAATTGATTGCGAAACCAAAACCGAATGAGGTCGCAAGTGCCAAAAATATTAATGTTTTCTTTGCCATTTGTCAATGTTAAAAATATCAAAGGCCTGCTTTTCTGCTTTAAAATACAGCTTATTTTGTTTTTTTAATGTTTTTTCCCGGTCAGGTGGAAATTGTTCTACAGGACCGGCCGCCAGGCGCTGGCACAAAAATTCCTACCTATATAAATAAACGTGTACATGAGTGCCACTGCCGACAATGAAATACAGGATATAACCAAACTCATAGAGCGCAATGTCAATGCCCTGTTGAATAGAAAGAAAGAAGATCGTAAAAAAATGAGTTTTGCGCATAAAGTAGTGGCTGCCATAACTTCTTTCGCAAGCAGTATGCTCTCTATTTACATGCATACATTTTTCTTTACGTTGTGGATAGCCTGGAACCTGGGTTACCTCCGGCTGCAACCATTTGATAAAAACTTTATTATTCTCGCCACCTTTGCAGCCGTTGAAGCTATTTTCCTTACAACCTTTGTATTGATCGGTCAAAAGCAAATGAATGCCCAAGCCGATAAATGGGCAGAGCTGGATCTTCAGATCAGCATGTTAACAGAACACGAGGTTACCCGGATGTTAATGCTGGTAACAGAAATTGCCAGGAAAATGAAGATAGAGGTGGCCGGGAACAAAGAAATTGAAGAGTTGGCCAAGGATATACATCCCGATAAAGTACTTGATACCATGGAAAAAGCGTCGAAGTAAAACCAATCAAATCAATATCTTTGGACGCCTGGATGAACCTTACATATGACAGCCCTTCTTCAACAAAATATCGCCAGCCATATTTCGCTTTCTGAGGATGAAACAGAAGCCTTTTGTAATTTATTTCAACAGCAAGTTATTAAAAAGAAAAGTTTTTTATTAAGAGAGGGCGAAGTGTGCCGGTTTGAAGGCTTTGTTACCAGGGGGCTTTTTCGGGTGTATCATATTGACCAGAATGGCTTTGAACAAATACTCTATTTTGCCATCGAGAACTGGTGGGTGACCGATATCGACAGCTTTACCAATGAAAAGCCCTCACAACTGTATATAGAAGCGCTCGAAGACAGCACCGTGCTGTTGATTTCAAAAAAGAATAAAGAATTCGCGTATGCGAATTTGCCTAAGATCGAAAAGTTATTCCGGGTAATGACGCAAAAAACACATGTTGCCCTGCAAAGACGCATGATAGATAATTTGAGCAAGACGGCCGATCAGCGGTACCTCGACTTCAGGGAAAAATACCCCAATATCTATTCCAGGCTTACCAATCTTCAAATAGCGGCTTACCTGGGCATTAGCCACGAATTTTTGAGTAAAATAAGGAAGAAACTGGCCGAAAATAAGTAGGCCGGGCTATTTATTGAACTTGTTCAATGTTTTCGGGCATGGGGCCGGCGCATCTTTGTGCCTGTAATTTATACCGGCCGTATTATTAACAATTTCAATTTTACTCAACATGGATGTACAGGCACAAAGTTTCAAAACCATTGAAACAAACAATCTCAAACTACAGGTTTACAACGCTTCTGAAAATAGCTTTGGTGTGGCATCGGTAATTGTATCAGGAAAAAGGGATGCCATTTTAATTGATGCTCAATTTACCCTGGCTGATGCTGAAAAAGTAGCCCGGGAGCTCAGGGACTCCGGCAAAAAGCTCACCACCATTTATGTTTCACACGGTGATCCCGATTTTTATTTCGGACTGGAAGTGTTCAAGAAATATTTTCCCGAGGTTACTGCTTATGCAGCACCCGCCACAGTAGAACATATTAAGGCTACGGCTCAAAAGAAACTGGAAGTATGGGGAGAAAGATTAGGCAAAAACATTACTTCCAATGTGGTGCTGCCCCAGGTTTTAAAAGGTAACAGTATTGAGCTGGAAGGCCAGCAACTGGAGATCATTGGCCTGGATGAATTTCCCGCAAAAACCTTTGTATGGATACCGGCTATAAAAGCCGTTATTGGCGGAATTAACGTTTTTGGGACCACCTTCCATCTTTGGATGGCCGATGCGCAAACCGAAGCAGCCCGTAAGCAATGGATAAGCGTATTAGATAAAATTGAATCGCTGCAACCGGCTATCGTAGTGCCTGCCCACGCCAAATCAGATTCGCCGTTTGATCTATCGGCAGTGAAACATACAAAGTCTTATATTCAGCACTATGAAGATGCTTTGAAAGCTAATAAAACTTCAGAAGCCCTCATCGCTACCTTAAAGGCAACATACCCGGCATTGACTTTTGATATCGCTCTGCAAATAGGCGCCAAAGTGAACACCGGTGAAATGAAATGGTAAAATATATTATCTCAACCCTGACAGTGTCCGATGCACTGTCGGGTTGTTCTTTTAATAAAACTAACAATGACAAATCTCGAAATTATCAGGAGCACGTATGAAGGAAAAACTTCTGAAGAAAATGGGAAGAATCTGGCTAATCATGTTGCTGACAATATCTCCTGGACCGAAGCCCGGGGTTTTCCTTACGCAGGCACTTATGTTGGCCTGGCCAGTATAGTTAAAAATGTTTTCAGCAGGCTGGGCAGCGAATGGATCAATTATAAATTCACCCCTGAAGATTACGTTGCCAATGAAGACAGGGTAGTGGCCTATGGTACTTATTCCGGCACCTATAAAACAACCGGTAAATATTTTGAAGCCCGGGTAGCTCACCTTTGGAAATTGAAAGATGGAAAGATCATAAGCTTTGAACAATTTGTTGACAGCCAGCCGGTGAACGATTCAATAAATTAACGGCATCAGCAACTGCCATGGCTTTTACTGGTTTGAGCTAATAAAAATATGATACAGGTAATATTCCGCAACCCTGGTTGGTAATGCCATCAAATTTTATCCTGCCGGTAGTTTCTCCTGAAGCGATCCTCTGATTTATTTTCAAATAATAAGTGTTACATAAACACATGAAAAATCCAACTTATTTGAGTCGATAAAGTTATGATACTTTAAAGTCATAACATATATTTGTCCTGCATCATATAGTCTAATATAGCTACATCTACACGATTGTTTACTTACTGTTACCCGTCTCATTTGAGGACCTAACCTGCTACAGGAGTTATTCTCCACATGATTATGTTACTGGTGTGAAATAAACCGGTGGTTTACCCTGGCGTATACTCTTATAAGTATATACGCTTCTATTGATTTTCCATACCACATTGATTTAATGCCATAGTCGAAAAGCATAGTATATGCTTTCCATTCCTGTCGTGTATTGCCGGGCTGCATTCGTATGCCTGTGACTGAACAGCGAAAAAACAGGAAAGGAAAGCTACCGGGAATCTTTTGCCCTGTCCCTATTGTAAACCAAACCATAAAGTTCATGAGACATTTGCTTTTGATGACTATTGTATTCCTTATAACTGTTTCGGGTGCATGGGCCCAGCAGGTTATAAAAGGAAAAGTAACCGATGAAAAAGGTGCTCCCATTGGCGGAGCCACCATTAATGTAAAAGCCTCCGCTACTGGCACTGTAACCGACACTGCAGGTAAGTTCCATTTAAAAATTCCTTCCGACACAAAAATGCTTGTTGTTTCTGCGCTTGGATACAGCGTAAAAGAAATTCAGGTAAACAACGAGACTGAATTTAATATTTCACTTTCCCTTGAGGGAGAGAGCATGAATGAGATTGTGGTGGTGGCATATGGCACTGCCCGTAAGCAATCATTAACTGGTGCGGTTGCTACCGTTTCGGCAACTTCGCTCGAAAAACGACCGTTGACGAATGCCATAGCTGCTTTGGAAGGCGCTGCGGCCGGTATTCAGGTTAATAATACACAGGGGCAACCCGGCTCTTCCCCCACTGTGCGTATTCGCGGATTTGCTTCTGTGAATTATAGCAACGACCCGCTGTATGTTATTGATGGTGTTCCTTTTGGCGGTAATGTGGCCGACATTAATCCTGCCGATATTGAAAGTATTTCTGTGCTGAAAGATGCTGCCTCTTCTGCTTTATACGGCAGCAGGGCCTCTAACGGGGTTGTTATCATGACTACCAAAAAGGGAGGTAAAAGCAATAGCAGTTTAAACTTTACAATGAACCAGGGCGTGTACGACAAGGGGATCAATGAGTATCAAAAGATGAATGCCAATGAGTTTATGGAAACCATGTGGAAGGGCTACAGGAATTACCTCAAAAGTTCTAACCCCGCTACATATCCTACAGATGATGTGGCCGGTGCAAAAGCCACCCAGTCATTGATCAGTGATTATTTAAAACTGAATATCTATAATAAGCCAGATAATGCTTTGTTCGATGCAAACGGTAAACTGGTGTCCGACGCACAGATCTTACCGGGTTACGCCGAAGACCTTAACTGGTACAAAGACTATGAACGCCTGGGTCAAAGATCAGATTATAACTTAAATGGAAGATCCGGTTCTGACAAGAACTCCCTGTATTTTTCAGTAGGGTATCTCGATGAAAAAGGGTATATCTCTTATTCGGACTTTAAACGTTTTTCAGGTAGAATAAACGCCGAATTGCAGGCGGCCAAATGGTTGAAGTATGGCTTCAATATTGGCGCCACACACCAGATGGCTAACAATACCCCGGCTACCACAAGCAGCGCTACCTCTTTTGTGAATCCCATTTATTATTCCAGAACCATTGCACCTATTTATCCGGTTCACTTGCATACGGCCGGCACAGGCGATTATACACTTGATGCGCCTGGTAACAAACTATATGATGATGGCACTACTTCAAGGACCCAGTATGTTGGCCGCCATGCCATTTGGGAAAATGAACTGAATAAAGACCAGTTTTTCAGAAATACCCTGATGGGCCAGGCTTATGTAAATATTAATTTTTTAAAGGATTTTACATTGGGTGTAACAACTGATATGAACGCACGAACTGAAGATGAACAGATCTATAACAATGCGATCATTGGCGATGGTGCAGGCAATCATGGCCGGGCTTCCCGTAACAACTACAGGTATCAGAACTATACCATAAGGGAGTCGCTTACCTGGAATAAAAAACTCGATGCGCATTCCGTTGATGTAATGGTTGGGCATGAAAATTTTAACTATGACTACAATTATTTGTATGCCTATAAAACAAATGAATCATTTGCCAATGGAGTACAGCTGCAAAATTTTACAACCATTACCAGCTTAACCGACTACAAAGATGTATACCGCACCGAAGCTTATTTCAGCCGTGCCCGGTATAACTATGCCGACAAATACTTTCTCGAAGGTTCTTACAGAAGAGATGCGTCGTCGAAATTCTTTGGCAAATGGGGTAATTTCTTTTCTGTTGGCGGTAGCTGGGTGATATCTAAAGAGGCTTTCTTCGAATCTGTTGCCGATAAGGTCAATTCCCTGAAACTGCGCACTTCATATGGTGAAGTAGGAAGCGATGCCGGCATTAGTTATTACGCATGGATGCCATTGTACGATATGAACCAGAATAGTAATGCTTCAGCACTGTATAAAAGCCAGAATGCCAACAAAAACCTGATCTGGGAAACATCCGCTTCTTATGGCGCTGCTATTGAAGGACGGATCTTTGGCAGGGCTAATTTTATGGTAGAGTATTTCGACAAACAATCGCATAACCTCATCTTTGATGTGAATTTGCCTTTATCGTCTGGCGCCACCTCTACAACGAGCGCTGTTTCTGTAATTACAAAGAACATTGGTTCGGTTTCGAACAGAGGCTGGGAATTTACGTTCGATGTTGATCTGGTAAGAACGCATGACTTTCGGTTTAACCTTGGCGCGAATGCTACTTTCATGAAGAACAGGGTGATGAAGCTGCCCGATGAAAACAAGGAAAATGGGATCATCAATGGCACCAAGAAGATCATGGAAGGGCATGGTGTTTATGACTTCTGGCTGGCTCAGTACGTTGGGGTTGATCAAATGACCGGCAATGCCCTGTATTTACCCGATACAGTTACTTATTCGGCGGCTAATCCAATACCTGCACAATACCTTGTAACTATTAACGGGCAAACCTACACCACTTATACTACCTATGCAAAAAGAGACTGGAGCGGTAGTGCCATCCCTGATGTATTCGGCAGCGTTTCTCCTGTTTTTACTTATAAAAACTTAACCCTCGCCGGTTTGTTTACTTATGCTATAGGAGGAAAAACATACGACAACTCTTATGTTTCTTTAATGAGCATGAGTGGTACGCCCTCGGCTTTACATAAGAACCTGTTGAAAGCCTGGGACGGTGCGCCCAAAGATATGACGGCAACCTCAGCGGACCGGATTGCAGCCGGCGTTCCCGTAGTTGACTTTTTCAGAAGTGACAAAAACAACGCTACTTCAACGCAGTTCCTGCAGAATGGCTCTTACTTCGTAGTGAAAAATGTAAACCTCAGCTACAAATTATCAAAAGAGCTGTTAAGCGCAATCCCTTTAAGGACCCTGTCGATTGGCGTGAGTGTTGAAAACCTGTATACCAGAACAAAGTTAAGGGGCATGAATCCACAGCAGTCTTATACCGGAATAAGCGACAACGCTTTTGTGACGCCGAGGATATTATCATTCATGTTAAATGTTGGATTGTAAAAACAAGTACTATGAAAAAATTATTAAAAAATATACTGATCGTAACGGCTGTTTCGTCGATCGTGAGCTGTAAAAAAAGTTACCTCGATACAGAACCTACCAATGCTATTTCAATAGGTACCGTTTTTGAAACTACCGATAATGCTAAAATGGCGGTTAACGGCCTGGCCAAAATGATGACGCAGCAATACCTTAGTACGCAGGGCTTTAATGGGGAAGGTACCATCAAAATGTATTATGGGAATTATCCCGGTAATCATTTTTCGATAAACCTTTCGAGCTGGGCGCCTATTATCAATTCTACTTATAACGATAATACCATAAGCGTTTACTGTTATTATCCCTGGTATTACTATTACAAAATAATAGGAAATGCCAATACCATCATATTGCATGTAGATGAAGCTACCGGCGCTTCAACGCAAAAGGATTTTATCAAAGCGCAGGCGTTAACCTACAGGGCATATTGCTTTTTAATGCTGGTGCAACTGTACGGCAATCGCTGGGACGATTCGCATGGCGGCTCTACACCTGGTATTGTGTTGAGAACCGATGAATCAAATGGCGATCAGGCACGTGCCAATCTGGAAGATAGCTATAAACAGATCTATGCCGATCTGGATCAGGCAATTGCATTGTATACAAGCTCGGGGTTGAAAAGAACAAAAAATTATGAAGTTGATGCCAGTGTTGCCTATGCCATTTATGCAAGAGCGGCATTAACGCGGCAGGATTATGCGAATGCCGAAACCTATGCTGTGAAGGCAATGGATGGCTATCCACTTATGACCAACACCGAGTACAATGCCGGATTTTGTACGCCAAACCGGGAATGGATATGGGGTAGCTATGGCGCTTCGGATGAAACCTTATACTTTTATTCCTATTTTGCCTATATCGCCTATAATTCCAGCGCCAGTGCAGTGAGAACTACACCCAAAATGATCAGCCGGGAATTGTATAATAAAATACCATCAACCGACATGCGCAGGAGTTTGTTCCTCGATCCTACGGGTTATACCTATACAACCTCAACCGGAAATGCGGCTTCATCTACGCTGCTGTATAAATATGCATTCACCACGCGTCCGTCTTTGAACAGCACCGCAAGCGTATATGCCTATATGCAGTTTAAAATTGCTGCCAACGATCAACCGGGTGTAGGTAATCTCAATCACTTCAGATCGGCCGAAATGTACCTCATTGAAGCCGAAGCTAAATACCGCCAGGGTAAACCGGATGCAGAAGTGCAGAATTTGCTGGTGGCGCTGAATAACACATCGGGGCGTAATGCCAGCTATACCTGCACCAAAACAGGCACTGCGCTGCTCGATGAAATTAAACTGTACAGGGCTATTGAATTATGGGGTGAAGGATTCGATTGGTTTGATATGAAAAGATGGAATGACCCTATCAATAGAAAAACGTATGCCAATGGAGGTAATTTCATTACGAGCCTGGCACTAACCATTACACCTGATGCCAACAACAAATGGACCTGGAAACTTCCGTTGAAAGAAACAGATTTTAATACACTGGCAGAATAATAGTAAGCGCGTGATGCGCAGGGAAAACTTATTTTTTAACCGTTCCTGTTGAGTGTTTTTTCTTCCTTCATGCAACCGTAAAAGTGGCTGCCCCAAAAGAAATTTTGGGCAGCCCTTTTAATGTGTATACAGGTGCTGTGCTTACTTAAGTTTTGGGAAATATCAACGCTTGTTCAATGGTCTCGTTCTGGGAAGCGTTGCTGCGTTCCGTTATTTTTGGGGCTGCGTTATGCTACGGTCGTTCTTTCAAAACCGCCTGCAATACCTGGCTGGCAGCATTTTCGTTGAATTTGGTTTTTGTAATTGAACCTGATTATTCAGCATTATATTGTTCGTCGGTTACCTGCTCCATCCAGTCAACCACTTTGCCATTCAGATTTTCCTGTATGGCAATATGTGTCATTCCATTTGTTGCCGTAGCGCCATGCCAGTGCTTTTCATTGGGTGCAAACCAAACTACATCGCCGGGATATACTTCTTCAACCGGGCCGCCCTCACGTTGCATCCAACCGCAACCGGCCGTTATGATCAACGTTTGTCCGAGCGGGTGCGTATGCCAGGCTGTTCTTGCCCCCGGCTCAAAGGTAACGCTGGCTGCTGCAGCCCTTCTTGCATCATTGGCATCGAATAAAGGATCTATTCTTACTGATCCGGTAAACCAATCTCCTGGTCCTTTGGCAGAAGGCATTGCGCCTACTCTTGTTATTTGCATAGCTGGTTTTTATATTTTTACGATGAACCCAATATAGTATTTATAGGTATTGCGGCAAGGTACTATATTTTGTAACTTCATAGTATGACAAAATTCCGTTGTATTTTATTGGCCCATTTTTTCTTCATACTTACATTTATGTACAATGTTTCCTTCGCACAAACCCGGGATCCATATGTACGCATTGCAAAAATTATTGTTGATTCCACGCAACTTGAAAATTATAAAGCTGCACTCAAAGAAGGAATAGAAACAGCTGTTCGTTTGGAACCCGGCGTGTTAAGAATGTATGCGGTTTATGATAAGAATAAACCGACGCATGTTACCGTATTTGAAACCTATGCCAGTAAGCAAGCTTATGAATCACACATTCAAACACCACATTTTAAAAAATATAAAACGGGTACAGGGGGTATGGTGAAGTCCCTTGAATTAGTAGATGTTATTCCAATTGTTTTCGAAGCAAAAAAACAACAATAAACTGTCTGGCCTGTCATAAAGGTTGAGATAGAACGCACCCTTCTGTCTTGCATACCTTATCCTCAGTGCTGAGTTTATTGACTACCAGATCAGCAAGTTGAAATGGCAGCGACAGGTGCTGACAAGATATGTATGGATTTACAGTGTGCTTATATGGCTTGCTGTAAGCTTTTATATAGTGGAAGTTACGAGTAAGGGGTCGGTTTTGTTTACATTGACCGCTTTAGGACTTACTACAGCTTATATACTGGGAGTTGGTATATGGACATGGTTTCGCAAAAATAAAAAACAGCTTCAGCAGATCGATGATATCATGTATGACCTGGAACAATTGCATGATGCGCTGAGTTAATAGATCAGGTGCTTCACTCTACTATCACTCAAATTCTCATTGATGTAATCAATAGCTTGTGCAATACGGCTATCCCTTATATTTTGACGGCGTGATCTGTATTTGTCAATATGTTCCACAATAGCTCATGTGCAATAACATGAAAATATGGGTGTTGCCTCGTGATTAGTCATGAAAATGATTATCATTGATGTGTGAACACACCTGGTAATATGATATTGGCTTTGATCTTTTCATTGCTATTAAAACAGCAGCTGCATGCACAGTCGGCTGATATTCCCCATCTGCGGCGGATAATGCTGCAAATGCAGGCCAACAAGAATTTTGCAAAAGATACGGCCTACATTGATATACTCGATAGCCTGGCCTTTGCCTATTACCGCATCAATGCCGATAGTGTATTTCTGTATAGCAATAAAGCCCTCGCATATGCTGAACAAATGGGTTATGGCAAAGGCGCATCGGCAAGTTTACGATTGAAAGGAAATGCTTATTTATTGATCGGTGATTACGCCAGCATGTTATCGTGCTATCAACAGGCGCTGACCATTGCCGAAAAGATCAACGATCCTATAAGCATAGCCAAGGCAAGCATAAATATGGCCACCAGGTATTATAACGATATGGGAAAATATGATGAGGAAATGGTGTTATTGAAGAAGGCGGGTGATATTTTTGAAAAAATGCGTGATAGTCTAAACTGGCATAAAGCTTTAATTTCATACGGGGGAGTATGGGAAAACAAAAAGCAATATGAAAAAGCCTTACAATATTACCAGCGGGCATTAGCTGTTGCAACAGCTATGAAAGACAATTATTCGGTAGTAGTTTCGAACGACAATATAGGTATTGTATTATTCAGGGAAGGTTTGTACAAAGAAGCGCTGAGCCGGTTTTTACGCACTAAAGAATTTTTTAGCCATACCGATGATAAGATGCGGCAAATGCGCAATGCCATTGCACTGGCCCAAACGTATTTTAAGTTGAAGGATCACCGGAACGCATTGCAATACGCACAACTGGGCCTGAGACAGGCAACTGAGATCAGGGGGGAAAATTATATCAAAGAAGCCGACCTGTTACTGGCTGATATTTACGAAGCCAAGGGCGATGCGAGCAGCGCACTGAAATATTTCAGGGCGTATAAAGAGGCTTCGGATAGTGTGTTAAATGAAACAATGCTGAAAAAGACCGGCCAGCTTGAAGCGAAATATGAATACGAAAAAAAGGAAAGCCGGCTAAAAGAAGAGCAGAAGAAAAAAGATGCGCTGCATCAACTTCTGCTCTATATAGCCGTTTTAATGATCCTTTTTTTAAGCGTACTGGCCTTTTTGTTGTGCCGTAGCAGGGCGGCCAAACAAAAGCACAACCAGCTACTGGCAGCCATGAATGAAGAAATTGAGCAACAGGCAGTATTGGTGATGTTGAATAATAAGCAAAAAGATAAATTGTTCTCCATTATTGCCCATGATCTCAAAATGCCGCTGCATTCATTAAGGAATATGCTTGCCCTGCTTAATGCAAATGAACTGCCGGAAGAAGTTATAAAGGAGGTTATGGAAGAGCTGGGGCAGGATGTTAATTATTCTGCTGAACTGGTCAGCAATATGCTTTCATGGGCCGGCAGCCAGCTCGATGGCAGGATTGTTTCGCCGGTTGAGTTGCCTGTACATCAACTGGTAAGCGATACAATGGGGCTTTTTATAAAACAGGCGGCTGATAAAAAGATCTCAATGAAAAATGACATTCATCCGGCTTTACTGGTTTGGGCTGATAAAAATATGGTACAGGTAATGATCCGTAACCTGGTTGGAAATGCCATTAAGTTTTGCAATGCCGGCGACACCATCACTATAAATAGCAAAACAGCAGGCGCTGTAGTTGAGATATGCGTAGCTGATACTGGTATAGGAATACCTGCAGACGTATTGAGGAAGCTTGGCCGCAAAGAAAGCGTTACTACCTATGGTACCGCCAATGAAAGAGGTACAGGCCTGGGGATGCTGTTGTGCCATGAATTTGCCGAAGCGAACAACGGCCGGTTTAGTATTGAAAGTGAACAGGGCAAAGGCAGCCGGTTCTATTTTACCCTGCCGGCTGTTTCAGACCCGGGGTAGTATTATAAGTTAAGAGCATCACCGGCAGAAAATCAAAAACGACAGCCGCTCTGCCGGTTCCTCTCCTGGGGCTCACTGACAGATTTTAAAATAGCGGTGCACTATTATATCCTAACGAAAAATAGGTGTTTTTAATCGATCGCTTTAATGAGCTTCGCAGGAATCCAACAATTCAAGGAATACGGAAGTGAGTCGGAATGCAGCGTTCTTACGTTTGTCGAAGTTCTCCGAGGGCTGCAGTTTTAACGCTTCGTGGATGATTAAATTAATATAATTGCGGATGAGCTCATCTTTGTAGGCATAATCGGTTTGTTGCTCGTCGATCATTTTTTTGAAAATGGTATTCAGGAACTCCCGTTGTTCTACCGTTATATTAAAAATGGGCGTGCCGCCCAGCTTGAACAGCGGTGATTGTTGAAGGCTTTCTGACCGTTCGCCCGGCTTTAAAAAATCTTCTGCAAACAGAACGGTATATCCCACATAGCTGGTGGAGATTGTCTGCCATGAATAGGGGATATGCGGGTTACCAAAGAATAATACAGTGCCCTCTGTTTCAAAACTGCGGTCGGCGTAGTGAATGATGCTTTTGCCGGTGGTGAGGCAGATCTTATAGAAATCCTTTCTGCTGTAAATACGGGTTGCATGGCCATCACTTTCGATCTGGAACACGGTGAAGCCCTTTTGCTTCAGTTCGGTATTGAATTCGGAAAGTGGGCGCAGTTGCTTGTTTTCCATAAACTAAAGTTACAAAAATTTACTACAGCGGGCCGTCGGTAAAGGGCTGGCTTTTATACAAATGGAAAATCTTATTATCTTCGGTCGCTATGATCAAATGTATTAAGATTCCCCTAACGATATTGCTGGTTGTATATTCTATTGCAGTCAATGCTCAAAAACTCACCAATAACCGCACACAACTTTTTGATTACAACTGGAAATTCTCCCTGGGCGATCACCCCGATGCCCGCAACGTTGATTTTAACGATAATAACTGGCGAAACCTTGATCTGCCACACGACTGGAGTATTGAAGGAAGGGTGGATTCGCTGAACGCCTCAGGTAACGATGGCGGCTATTTCCCCGCCGGAACCGGCTGGTACCGCAAAAGATTTATAGTTCCGGCTGCGTGGAAGGGAAAGCACCTCTCCATTTATTTCGAAGGCGTATATATGAATTCCGAAGTGTTTATAAACGGACAATCATTGGGTATTCATCCTTATGGGTTTTCTTCTTTTTCCTATGAATTAACTCCCCACCTGAATTTCGGTAAAGAAAATATTATCTCGGTTAAGGTAGATAATTCCCAACAAAAAAATTGCCGCTGGTATAGCGGTTCGGGTATTTACCGGCATGTAAAGCTGTTGGTGACCAGTGCTATTCATATTGACCAATGGGGCGTAACGATCACCACGCCTGAAATAAGCAAAGCTAAAGCGACCGTTGCCGTTAGAACAAGTATAAAAAATGAAACTGATCAACCGCAACGCATCATCCTGCATACACTGCTTGCCTGTCAGCAGTCAAAAGCGGCGGGCAATAATGAGCTTACAGTAGATTTACCTGCTAATGGAATAAAGGAAGTAACGCAACAAATAACCGTGAGTAACCCGCGGCTTTGGTCGCCTCAAACGCCCATTACGTATAAAGCGCAAATAAAGATGCTAAAAGGAAGGGTGGCTATCGATAGCATCAGTCAGGCTTTCGGCATACGCTCCACGTCATTCGATGTGGAGAACGGGTTCCGGTTAAATGGGAAAAAGATAATCCTCAATGGTGGCTGTGTGCATCATGATAATGGTTGCCTCGGCGCAGCGGCTTACGACCGGGCCGAAACAAGAAAGGTGGAACTGCTGAAATTGGCAGGGTTTAATACCGTGCGTACTTCCCACAACCCGCCTTCAGAAGCGTTTTTAGATGCCTGTGACCGGTTAGGGCTGCTGGTAATTGATGAGTCGTTCGATGGCTGGCGCGAAAAGAAAACGCCCAACGACTATGCAAAATATTTTGATGACTGGTGGCAGCGCGACCTCGGCTCTATGGTGCTGCGCGATCGCAACCATCCATCCATTATTATGTGGAGTATTGGCAATGAGATCATCGAGCGTAAAAAAGCTGAAGCAATTACGACTGCCAATAACCTGGCCGGTCTTTGCCACCAGCTTGATGCCACCCGCCCGGTAACTTCGGCCATGACCACCTGGGATAAAGAATGGGAGCTATTTGATCCGCTTTTTGCGGCCCATGATATCGGCGGCTATAACTACCAGTTACACCGGGCGCCGGCCGATCACCAGCGCGTGCCCTCCCGCATTATTGTTCAAACAGAATCGTATCCGAAAGATGCTTTCGCTAACTGGAAATTGATAAACGATAATACCTATATCATCGGCGATTTTGTTTGGACGGCCATGGATTATTTAGGCGAGTCATCTATTGGCCGGTATTATTATCCCGGTGAACCGGATGGCCAGCATTGGGAAAAGAATTTCTATCCCTGGCATGGCGCTTATTGCGGCGATATTGATCTTACTGGTTACAGGAAGCCTATATCACATTATCGCGATCTGTTGTACAACGATAATAAGAAGCTCTATATGGCTGTAAAAGAGCCTAACCCCGATAATGGACCCATTAAACTAACCAGTTGGGCTGTTTGGCCTACCTGGGAAAGCTGGACCTGGCCCGGCCATGAAGGAAAAGAGATCCAGGTTGAGGTGTATTCAAGATACCAGTCGGTTCGCCTTTATTTGAATAATAAACTCATTGGCGAACAACCAACAGGCATGGAACAGCAATTCAAAGCTGTTTTTACATTGCCTTATGCGCCCGGGTTGTTAAAAGCAGTAGGTGTTGACAATAACAAGGAGAAAAAAGCTACTGTATTGAAGACTGCCAGGAATCCTGCCAGCATAAAGCTTATTGCAGACCGTTCAGGCATTCAGGCTAATGGACAGGACCTTTCCTTTGTTACGATTGAAATAACCGATGCGGAAGGAAATCTTCAGCCCAATGCAGAAAGCCTGTTATTGTTAAAAATAGAAGGACCAGGTGTTATCGCCGGTTCTGCTAATGCTAACCTGAAAGATCCCGATCCCTATGTCAGCGACATACGGAATGTATGGAAAGGGCGTGCCCTGATTGTAATTAAAAGCACACATCAGGAAGGCAATATTAATCTGATGGTAAGCTCGCCCGGTTTATCAGCTGCAAACTTAACCCTTAAGGCTATTAAATAATTAAAACCTTTTTGCATTTCAGCCGGCCCGAGGGCCCATATTTACTCGTAAATGTCAATTATACGCTTTCTTGAAAAATATTATCTTGCAGGCATCCGGCGCCGGTCATCGATCTTCCGGCGCCTTCATTGTTAGATGAATCCGATGCTTGTAACATATGCTTAGATCCTGTATTGTCTACCTGCTTTTATTGTTTTCTGCCACCTTATTACCGGGTTTATTGCAAGCCCAGGACGTACGTATTGTAAACCTGAAAACTGAATATACAACAACGCCGTTAGGCATTGATATTGAAAAGCCCCGGTTCAGCTGGCAAATGCAAGCAGAAAAAGGCGGGTGCTCCCAAACTGCCTGGCAAATAATAATTACAGATGAACGAAGGCAAATAGTCTGGAACTCCGGGAAGAACAACAGCGATATTTCATTGAATATAAAATATACGGGTGCACGGTTACAACCGCGTACCCGTTATAACTGGAAGCTGATCGTTTGGGACCAGCTTAAAAAAAAGCATACTGCAGCTTCCTGGTTTGAAACGGGGTTAATGAACTCCCGCAAGGGCGGGGGACTTTCTGCATGGAGCGGGGCCCGGTGGATCGGCGGCGGTGATAAGAACATGGTATTATATGCACAATACCTGCCTGTTTTCAACCTGAATTTTACGCTGCAATTAGATGAAGCTTCTCAAACTACGCGGGCCGGGTTTGTATATGGCGCCAATGATAACCGGTTAATGGACCCGAATAAGAATTTGTATAAACTGGAAAATAAAAAAGACAGTTCCTATATATTGGTTGAGCTTGATATTGCCGTGCTGTCGAATAACGATGCTGCCAAATTGCTTCTCTACCGCGTGGGATACGATCACAGCGATAAAAAAGAGCTTCCATTTAAAACTTTCTCTATTCCCTTATCCCTTATTAATGATAAGAACAAATACGGGAAACATACCGTATATCTTTCTTCCGTTTTAGGGGATACACAAATTTATATAGATGGCCAGTCGAAAGAGAACGGGATAGGGAATATCAATCTTAATCCATTAGGCAAAGGCGGTGATTTTATTGCTTTTCCGGTACTGGCTAATATTGGTTTTTCGGTACCTAAAGGACAGGCCGCTTATTTCTCAAACGTCGAGATCAGGAATTATCGCAGTCCGGGCAATGTATTGGTCTCTATAGCAGACACGCCGATAGCAGCAATAAACTCGGATGCTTTTGTGATCGCAGATCCAACAAGAAATTCCATGCCCATGCTGCGAACGACATTTTCGCCATCAACAACACCCATAGCAAAGGCGCGTTTGTATGTAACAGCACGTGGTATCTATGAAATTTATCTGAATGGAAAACGGATTGGAAATGATTATTTCAATCCGGGTCTTACTCAATATAACAAAACACATTTGTACCAGACGTATGATGTAACCGATTATTTGCTGCCTGGTAAAAATGCGATCGGCGCAATACTGGGCGAAGGATGGTGGAGTGGGGGCGCCACCTATATGGGTGATTTCTGGAATTTCTTTGGCGACCGGCAATCCCTGCTGGCAAAACTCGTGATCACCTATGCTAACGGAAAAGAAGACAGTATGGTAACAGACCCTGCTATCTGGAAATATTTTAATGATGGGCCAATACTATACAGTAGTTTTTTTCAGGGTGAAGTATACGATGCCTCCAAAGAAACATTGACAGCCGGCTGGAGTACGGCGGCATATGTTGATAACAAATGGCAAAATGCTGTAGAGACCGGTCTGGAAGATCATATCAGTAAGGACGAAAAAAATAAAGCCGTCAATATGCCAATGGTCGATGATTATAGCGGTCTGGTGTTGACGGGTCAGTTTGGTGAGCCGGTGAAAGAAATAAAAGAACTGGCGGCAGTATCAGTAAAAGAAGTGCACCCCGGCGTTTTTGTGTACGATATGGGGCAGAATATGGCAGGCGTACCAAAGATCAGTTTGCAGGGGATGGAACCGGGAAAACGAATAACCCTGCGGTTTGCAGAAGTGTTATATCCTGATCTGCCTGGCTATAAGGAAAATGCCGGGATGATCATGCTGGAAAACATCCGTGCGGCTATGGCGCAGGATATTTATATCACAAAAGGTGGGAATGAAATGATCAATCCTTCCTTTACCACGCATGGTTACCGTTATATAGAGATCACCGGCATTTCAGCACCATTACCAGTTGAGGCAGTTAAAGGAGCCGTGTTAAGTTCTGTACAGGAATTAACATCGGCCTATACAACTTCGAATATAACAGTTAATAAGCTTTGGGAAAATATCACCTGGTCGATGTATGCCAATTTCATGTCTATACCAACTGACTGTCCGCAACGGAATGAACGGTTGGGGTGGAGCGGCGATATCTCTGTATTTTCCCGTACCGCCACTTACCTGGCTGCTGTTCCGCAATTTTTTCGCAGGCATATGCGGGCTATGCGTGATGTACAACGGGAAGATGGGCGTTTTTCGGATGTGGCGCCATTGGGCGGCGGTTTTGGCGGTGTACTATGGGGCAGCGCAGGGATAACTGTAGCATGGGAAAGCTATCAGCAGTTTAATGATAAGGAAATGCTCGTAGAACACTACGATGCGATGAAAGCATACATGACTTTTTTGGTCCGCAGCATTGATCCCGTAACAAATGTGCTGGATGACAGGATCAGTAAGGAATGGTGGGCACTGGGCGACTGGTTGAGCCCCGAATACGATCGGTCAGAAAAAACGCTGTTGTGGGAGAGTTACTTTATTTATGATCTGGAAATAATGTCCAGAATAGCCGGTGTTTTAAATAAAAAGGAAGATGCCGCCTGGTTCATGAAAAAAGGCGCTGACAGGAAGATCTTCTTCAATAAAACATATGTTGACCCTGCAACTGGCAAAACCGCTTTTCGCGGAAGAACCATCGACACCCAAACCTCCTACGTGTTGCCACTGGCCTTCAATATTTTTGACGAAAAGAATAAACCAGCAATAGTGAAAAGTTTTGTAGCAGGCATTGCCCGGGAAAATAAAGCCGATGATGGTACCGTTTGCCCACCCAATTCTTTGATGACCGGTTTTATTGGCACCGCCTGGATCAACAAAGCCTTATCAGATAACGGCTCTGAAAAGATTGCTTATGAGCTGCTTCAGCAAACGACCTATCCTTCGTGGTTGTACCCGGTAGAGCAGGGCGCCACAACCATTTGGGAGCGGCTGAATTCCTATACGCATTCAGCCGGTTTTGGTGGAAATAACCGCATGAATTCATTCAATCACTATTCATTTGGCGCCGTGGGCGCCTGGATGTATAATTATTCTTTGGGCATTGAACGGGATGAGGCCTTTCCCGGCTTTAAGCATTTTGTACTGCGCCCACAACCAGACCCAACCGGAAAAATGACCTGGGCTAAAGGGCATTATAACTCCCTGTATGGCCGTATTGAAAGCGGGTGGGAGATAAAAGGGAAAAGCTGTTATTATCATTTTTCGGTTCCTGCCAATACCACGGCAACGCTTTATTTAAAGGCAGGCTCCATTCAGAATATTAGTGCGGGTGTTAATCCGGTGCTATCATTAAGGGGGGTAAAACTGGTACGGTCTAACGGCGGCAAATATGTTTTTACGTTACAATCAGGAGATTATGATATACAGGTAAGTTTATAGACAATATTTTTTTGTGAAAAGAAGGGTCCCGATGCGTCAGCTGGCGCACCGGGACCTTTTTGTTTGGTATCATTGTCATTACAACATTTAATAGCCCAATCTGAAACATTTGGCCCCCACGTTTTAAACAGCATCAAATTAGATTTACAAGAGAGTCTAGCGATCTGCCTGCCAGTTTTTTATAAACCAAAAAAACTAAAGTATGAAAAAACGTCTATTGATGCTTGTCACAAAGAGGAAATTTGCCATTGCGCATTTGCTTGTTGCGCTTTTACTATCCATTAGTGCACGCACGCAATTGCCTACCGCACAAACTATTGCCAGCCAAATGAAGGTTGGTTGGAATTTGGGTAACACCCTGGAAGCCATTTGTGGCGAAACGGTTTGGGGTGGCGCCACTACCACACAGCAACTGATCAATACCGTAAAGGCCTCGGGGTTTAATACCATACGGCTTCCGGTTTCCTGGGACTGCCATGCCACCAACGGCGTAATTGACCCTAACTGGATGGCACGCGTTAAACAAGTGGTGGATTATTGTATGAACCAGAACCTGTATGTGATCATTAATATCCATTGGGATAATGGCTGGCTCGAAAACAATGTAACAACATCGGCACAGGCTTCCGTAAATGCGAAGCAACAAAACTACTGGACCCAGATAGGGAATTATTTCAAAAATTATAATGAACGGTTGTTGTTTGCCAGCGCCAATGAGCCGAATGCGACTGATGCCACCGGCATGTCGGTATTGTTATCGTACCACCAGACATTTATCAATGCGGTGCGTGCAACCGGTGGAAATAACAGTTCCCGCACGCTTATTATCCAGGGGCCGCAGACAAATATAGATCTCACCAATAACCTTATGAATACCATGCCTACTGACCAGATTGCCAACCGGTTGATGGTGGAAGTGCACTATTACACGCCATGGCAATTCTGTGGTTTAACGGAAGATGCATCATGGGGCAGTATGTTCTACTATTGGGGAAATGGTTATCATTCCACAACCGACGCAAGCCGCAATGCCACCTGGGGCGAAGAGAGTGAAGTGGAGCGGGGATTGGGGTTAATGAAATCAAAGTTCATTGATAAAGGGATACCTGTGATCATTGGTGAATATGCGGCCGTTAAAAGAAATTTGAGTGCGCCCTCAGATCAGTCGCTGCACGTTGCTTCCCGGCTGTATTTTTATAAGTATCTGGTAAACTCAGCAAGGAGTAAAGGAATAATCCCGATCTGTTGGGACATCAATATGCAAATGTACAACCGCAGCACCTCTGCGGTACTCGATCAGCCCGTTATAGATGCCATTATGCAGGGTGCAGGCATCTCAACGGGTAGTTATGTTACGTTAACCAACCGGGCAACGGGATTATTGATCGATGGAATGTACAGGTCATCCAATGGTTCCAATGCAGGCCAATACAGTAGCAGTGGCTCTGATGCACAAAAATGGGTATTGGAGCCGGCCGGCAGTTATGTTAAAATAAAAAACAAGGCTACGGGCATATATCTCGACGGCATGGGCAGAACGGCCAATGGGTCAATATGCGGCCAATGGGCCACCAGCAGCAGTAATAACCAGCAATGGCTACAGGTTGCAGCGGGCAGCTATATGAAATTCCAGAACCGGGCAACGGGGTTATATCTCGATGGCCTCGGCGCAACAACCAATGGGGCCGACCTGGGTCAATGGCAAAACAGCAGTAGTAATAACCAGCAGTGGGCAGTAACTACCCTAGCCAATGGACGAAGAGATGTTAGCATGCCTGTTGTTTCATCGCCCGATGAATCAATGGCAGCGTTGGCATTAAATCCGAACCCATTCACCACCAATTTCAAACTTACTATTCCCGATCCCGGTAAAGTGTTGCGCATCGCCATTTTTGACATAATGGGCCGGCAGGTTGAAACTATTGAACAGGCTGCCATATTAAACTCCCTGTCATTAGGCGCTTCGCTGAAAAGCGGCGTGTATGTAGTGAAAGTATATGGTGTAAATGAAGTGAGATCGTTTAAGGTTATAAAGAAATAGGAATGAATAAGAACACCAATAAAATAGGGATGGGTTTACAGCCCATCCCTTATTGCTTTTCAGGGATCTAATGCCAGATCTCGGACTTTGGCTGCTGCCGTTTATGTATTGCAAAAATTGGCCAGCCATGAATATAATTTCCGTGATTTTTGTTGCTAAATCATTTACATTTATTTGTATTTCTGTTAGGGTGAATTAAAAGAATGTTGGTTTTTTATTATATATGTGCACGGAAATCGTATTTTTATATGCTATTCCCAAATAATTGTGAAACGTACGATTCTTGCCATTGACTGCTTGCTTTTATGCTTTGTTTTGACCGCTACCGGCCAGGATAAAGTACGTTACCTGACCATTGATCAGGGACTGGCTAACAATACCACTACCTGCATCTCAAAAGACAAACAGGGGTTTATGTGGTTCGGCACTTACGACGGGCTGAACAGGTACGACGGATATGCTTTTAAGAAATACAATCACCGGATAGGAGACTCCACTTCCCTGGCCGGAAATCAGGTTATAGCCATTGCCGAAGATGACCAGGGCAGGCATTGGATTGCTGCCTGGCCGGGCGTTTCGGTACTGGATGATAAGACTTCCCTTTTTTCTCATGTAAAATATCAGCCATTGCTTCAGCAGGAAACGAAGGTTTCGCCCAGAGCAGAAGCTGCAACCCTTGAAGTGTTTGTAAACAGTATTGTTAACGACGGACATGGTAACATGTTGGTGGGGGCAGCCTGTACAGGTCTCATCGTTTTTAAAAAAGGAGCTTTGACCGGCTCACAACTGGGCCTGCGTTATCATGGCAAAACGCTTTCAGAGTATACGGTTAAGACCATTTTTGCAGGTAGTGAAGGGCAAATATGGTTATATGTAGACCACATTGGCATATGTCAGTACGATCATAAGACCGGGAGTATAGTAATTAAACATGAAAACGCCATTCAGGCCAATTGTTTTGTTCAGCTGCAGGGTGATACGTTATTGGCAGGAACAGATAAGGCACTTTACCAATATTCTATTAATAATTCCCAATTGTCGCCTTACAAATTGCAACAGGGCCAACCGTTTCGGCCAGGCCGTATAATGTCGCTTTGCAACGACGAGGCTGGCAGGCTTTGGGTGGCTACGGATGGAAATGGCATTAGTGTCATAGACATTGCAACGCATCGTTTATTGGCAATAAGGGATATTGCAGGCTATCAAACCATTTCAAGCAATGCCATTTATTGTTTATATAAAGACGATGCACAGCGATTATGGATCGGCACGTTTCGCGGCGGCGTAAATATTATCGATCATAAAGGCAACCAATTCTATTCTGTCAAACCGGAGAACGACAAAGGGAAAAATCCGGCCGGCAATTTCGTGTTTTCATTTTGTGAAGATAAAAATGGCGATGTATGGATAGGAACCGATGGGGGCGGCATCAGCGTCTGGAACCGGAAGACGAACCAGTTTAAAAATTATTCATATACTCCCGCGGAGAGCGGTTTACCTCATAATAATATCCCGAACCTGGCGGTTGACAAAGATGGAAATGTATGGATAGCGACCTTTGGCGGTGGCATTGTACGGTTCAACAGAAACCGTAATATATTTCAAAAAATTGCGCCGTATAATGAAACAAAATTTGCCTGGGTGTTATATAATGACAATGCAGGCAATATGTGGGCAGCCTGTGGCAAACTGTTTAAATATGATAAAAAGAAAGGGGAACTGGTCCCGCTGAATATTGTTACCGGGGGCATTCTGGCATTGACCGGAGATCATAATGGCCATTTATGGTATGGTGGGCGCAAACAAGTGCAGCAAATCGATAAAGAGGGAAATATCCTGTACACATGCAATACAAATGCGCCGGTGCGAAGCATCCTGGAGGGCAGGGACGGCGCCATATGGGTAGGAACAGAGGGCAATGGCTTGTTAAAATATTACAGGGGCAGGTGGCAAACATTTACAGAACAACAAGGGCTGCCTAATAATAATGTGCTGAATATCCTTGAAGATAGCAGTGGCGCTATATGGATGAGCACTTTTAATGGTATTTCGAAATTTGAACCGGCAACGGAAACTTTTGAGAATTTTTTCGATGTCGACGGATTGCAAAGCAATCAATTTTATTACAATGCTGCCCTGAAGCTCAGATCCGGAGAATTCCTGTTCGGCGGCATAAAAGGATTTACCATTTTCAAACCCGAATCATGTGTTCCGGAAAAGTCATTTCCGCAACTTGGTATAACCGGGATCAGGATATTGAATGAACAGGTGAAACGGGTTGGCGAATATGTAAAAGGGACTTCTTTATATATTCCCGGTCAAATTGAAGTGCCATACAGCAAGGCCGTTCTTTCCATTGATTTTGCAGCATTGGAATATTCATTACCCAGTAAAATTCAATACGCATATTTTCTGGAGGGTTGGGATAAAACATGGAGTCAGGCAGGGAGCCTTAAAACGGCCAACTATTCAGAGCTGCGGGAAGGCAACTATGTTTTACGGATCAGGAGCACCAATATCTCAGGTATATGGAATACAAAAGAATTGCGCTTGCCTGTAATTGTGCTGCCCCCCTGGTACCGCACATGGTGGTTACGCCTGGCGGTTATTTTGGTGGTGATCGCAATCATAGGCACATTATTATATTATTGGGATAAGCAGCGACGGGTACAATACAAAATGAAGATCGCCGAGTTGAAACATCAGCATGAAATGGAATTGAATGAAAAGAGGCTTTCATTTTTTACCAATATTTCGCATGAATTCCGTTCACCGCTAACCCTCATTATCAATCCCATCAAAGAAATTTTAAAAAGCGGAAGGGTACCGGAAGATAACTACAAATTGCAGGTGCTCCATAGCAATGCGCAAAGATTGCTAAAAATGACCGACCAGTTGCTGCTGTTCAGAAAAGCCGATAATGAATTCGGAAAAATAGAACTGGCAAAACTTGACTTGCTTGATTTATGCAGGCAGATCTATTTTTGTTTCAGTGATGAAGCTGCTTCAAAATCCATAACATATGATTTTGATTGTGGGCTTGATGCTGCCGAGGTGGTTGCAGATGCTGAAAAGATAGAGATCATTATCTTTAATCTTATTGCGAATGCTATAAAATTCACCCCCTGCAGGGGTGTGGTTTTTTTTAAACTGGAAGAAAAAGATGATCAGTTTATCATTACGGTTAATGACAGCGGTTCTGGCATACCTGCAGACATCGGCGATAAATTATTCCGGAAATTTTACCAGGTGACTGATAAACAATCCACAAAGCCCGGTAAGGGTTTTGGAATAGGGTTGTACCTTGCGAAGGCCTTTGCCGATATGCATCAGGCAACGCTTACTTATCATTGTCCGGAAACCGGCGGCACTGTATTTACTTTCTGTTTGAAGAAAACAGCTGATCTTTCACTTGTCTCCCCCCGGGAAAGCCCGGCGTTCAAATCCATCACAGAAAAAATGATTGAAACTGAGTTGCCGGTCTATTCTTTTCTAAACAACCCGGCAACAACCACAATAGCTGATGCCCCTGATACCTCAGATGACCAGTTAAGCGATCTTGTTGCAGAAAAAAGGATAATGCTGGTGATTGATAATGACAGGCAGCTTACCTCGTATGTAAAAACTTTATTTGCACATATGACAGTAATCGAGGCTGAGAACGGATCAGATGGATGGAAAAAAGTGCAGGAACTCGTGCCCGATATAATAATATGTGATATTGTAATGGATGAGTCCAATGGAATTGAGGTTTGCAAAAAAATAAAGAACAGCAATGTGTACGGACATATTCCGGTTATTTTGCTTACAGGCTGTTCAGCCAATGACATGCGATTAAAAGGTGTTGAATGCGGAGCAGACGACTATATTCTTAAGCCATTTGACAGTGAATTGCTGATAGCACGGGTCAACAATATCTTAAAGGACAGGGACGTACTGAAAAAATTCTTTTTTAATGAGATCACGCTGCAGTCCGATACATTAAAGGTTTCTGATGAATTCAGGGGCTTTTTAACCAATTGCATTTCTGTAGTGGAAGAACATATTGAAAGGGATGATTTCGACAGTAAAGTATTTGCAAAAATGATGGGGATGAGCCGTTCCAAATTGTATACGCATGTGAAGGCGATCTCCGGTTTATCTGTTAACGAGTTCGTAAAATTGATCCGCCTGCGGAAAGCAGCAGAACTGATGATCCACACAGACGGGCAGGTAAAAGAGATCGCGTTTCAGGTTGGGTTCAGCGATCCTAAATATTTCAGCGAGCAATTCACCCGTTTATTTAAAATGAAGCCATCGGAGTATATTAAGAAATACCGGAATTCTTTCCAGAATAAAACCAATCTGAACGATCAGTTTTCACGAATCAGGAATAAGTAGCTATCTATCATTAACAACGAACCTTTACTTCACCTAATGGACGATTGTCACCCCTGTTTAATCGATTGTCCCCCCTTGTTGATGGAAATTCATGGTTATTTTTATTATTCAGGATGATTTTTCCAGGTGATAATCATATTAACAAATGGTAATGAGGAAATTTTCTTTGTTTTTCAGTTTGCTGATTATAGTGCTTTTTAATAATGCTATTAGTCAAACCCGGAAGATTACTTATGTAACGGGGAATTTTACAACCGGTGACAAGGAATTTTTATTGAACGGAAAGCCTTTTGTGATCCGGGCCGCAGAATTGCATTATTCCCGTATACCAAAAGAATATTGGGAGCACAGGATCCGGTTATGCAAGGCAATGGGCATGAATACCATTTGCATTTACCTGTTCTGGAACCTGCATGAGCAAATGCAGGATCAGTTTGATTTTACCGGTCAGAATGACGTAGCTGCTTTTGTGCGCCTTGTGCAGAAAAACGGGATGTATTGCATTGTGCGTCCGGGGCCTTATGTATGTGCTGAATGGGAAATGGGCGGGTTGCCCTGGTGGTTGCTCCGGAAAAAGGACCTGGGCGTTCGCAGTCTTGCCGACAGTTTTTTTATAGAACGTACTCATAAGTTCTTTAAAGAGGCAGGTAAGCAATTGGCCCCTTTACAAATACAAAGTGGTGGTAATATTATTATGGTGCAGGTAGAGAATGAGTATGCAACATTCGGTTCTGACAAGGCTTATATGGAGGCCATACGCAACGGTATACGCGATGCGGGCTTTGATAAAGTACAGTTGTTTCGTTGTGATTGGTCATCAAATTTTAACAAATATCAGTTAGATGGGGTAGCAACCACCCTGAATTTCGGTGCGGGATCCAATATAGATAACCAGTTCCAGGCTTTCCGGAAGTTGTACCCTTCGGCCCCATTAATGTGCAGTGAGTACTGGACCGGCTGGTTCGATCACTGGGGTAAGCCCCATGAAACCCGTTCCATCAGCAGTTTTATCGGTAGTTTGAAAGATATGATGGACCGTAAAGTGTCTTTCAGCCTGTATATGACGCACGGCGGAACTTCATTCGCACAGTGGGGCGGCGCCAATGCCGGGCCTTACTCACCCATGGTTTCTTCTTATGATTATGATGCGCCAATTGGTGAACAGGGAAATGTAACAGATAAGTTTTTTGCAGTGCGCGATCTGTTGAAAAATTACCTTCAGGAGGGCGAAGCCATTGGCAATATTCCCGATGAATTGCCGGTAATACAAATTCCGGCCTTTGAGCTAACTGAATGTGCTCCCTTATTTTCTAACCTGCCTGCTCCTCACAAGACGGCAGACATTCAGCCTATGGAATACTTTAACCAGGGTTGGGGCCAGATCCTGTATCGTACGCAGCTGCCGGCTTCAACAGTAAAACATAAACTGGTTATAAGGGAAGTGCACGACTGGGCAACTGTATTTATAAATGGAAAAGTTGTTGGTAAACTCGACCGCAGAATGGGAGATACCGCCATTGAAATACCCGCTGTTGTTGCCAATGCCCGATTGGATATATTGGTGGAAGCTACTGGCCGGGTAAATTTTGGCAAGGCCATTATTGATCATAAAGGTATAACCGAAAAAGTAACCCTTGAAACAGACAGCACAAAAAAGATATTGAAAAACTGGCAGGTATATAATTTTCCTGTAGATTATGAATTTCAAAAGAGCAAAAAGTACACTACTGCAAAAGGGAATAGCCCGGGATGGTACAAAGGAACTTTTAAAATAACTAAAACAGGGGATACCTGGCTGGATGTAAACTCCTGGGGGAAGGGCATGGTGTGGGTGAATGGTCATAACCTGGGCCGTTTTTGGCGAATAGGTCCTCAGCAAACCCTGTATTTGCCCGGTGTATGGTTGAAACGAGGTATAAATGAGATCATTATTCTGGATGTAGATAATCCGGTTAACAGGAATGTGGCCGGTGTGTTGAAACCCATATTGGATAAGATCAATCCGGATGCATCTTTATTACACAGGGCCATGGGGCAAAAACTTCAACTTGAAAAGGAACTTCCGGTTGATTCAGGAAGTTTTGCTGCAGATGGGGGCTGGAAAGAGATCAAATTTGCCGGTGAAGTTGAAGGCCGTTACCTGTGCCTGGAAGCAGTAAATGCCTGGCGGGCCAATGATCCCCTGGCAAGTATTGCTGAATTGGAACTGATAGGTAAAGACGGTAAAGCTTTGTCTGCTTTACAATGGAAGGTCGTTTATGCCAGCAGTGAAGAGATCACTTCAGGCAATCATGCTGCTGACAAAATTTTTGATCTGCAGGAATCTACCTTCTGGCAAAGCCAATCTGCAGGCGGCAGACCGTTATATCCTCACCAGGTAGTCATTGATATTGGTGCCATTCAGGTAATTACCGGTATGCGGTATTTGCCGCGATCAGATAATAAAACAGATGGTATGATAAAAGATTACCGCGTATTTTTTAAAAAACAACCATTCAGATTGTGACCTGCCATGACTAATTCGAGGATGTATTAAAAGTAAACGAAGGCCCTGAGAATCGCATAAACGACTACCTGGCTCCAGCGGGTACCCGAATAAAAAGAGGCTGCATCATAGAATACAGCCTCTTTTCTTTTTGCGTAAATTGAAGTTAGGTAATTGCCTCCCAAATGTCATTTTTTCATCACCAATCCTGAATTTTAACTTGTGACCAGTTGAAAAACGAACGTCAGGTAGCAAAAAATGAGGTTCAGCAATCAAAAATGGACGATTTTCATACCAATTTGAGCATCTGTCCCCCCTGATTCCCTTTTACCCACCCCTAATTTTGAACTCATCAGGTGCCAAACCGGCATCAGTTCAGGTAAACCAAAACGATTGTCAGCAATGAAAAAAATGAACTGCCTTAGTATGCCTAACGGGAACTGCCCCGTTTTATCAATCTTCAAAATATCCCACTCTTTAACCCGGCTTTTTTCAAGTTAATGCTTAATCGATTAACTGGTTTTCAGGGAACATAAACTAATTGTCAGTTTGCCATGCCTGCCTTACCGCATGATGGCAATATTGACCTGCTTTGTATTGCCCTAAAACCGGGACTCGCTTGAAAGAAAGGGAAGGAATAAAAACCACCAAAACTAAAAAATTGAACTTTAAAGAACGCTTATGACGAAGAAATTAAGGCCTTGCCTCGTGCTTTGTCTGTTGATGGCTGCTGCAATAGGGCTATCAGGGCAGGAACGTATTCAAAAGAATACAGAAAGATTTACGGTTACCGGTACCGTGCGTGATTCCACCGGTCGAATACTTACGGGGGTAAGTGTTGTACAGGCTGGTACTGGCATTGGTACTTCAACTAATGAAAACGGTATGTATGTAATTAATGCCGTGCCCGATCATTTGCTTGTGTTCAGCTATGCAGGGTACAAGCCAGATTCGGTTTTACTCACACCCAGAAAGATAAAGATAGACGTTGTTCTTAGAGTAGCTTCTTCATCATCCATGGGAGAAGTTATTGTGGTAGCGTTTGGCAGAAAGCAGCGCAAGGAAGCTGTTGTAGGCTCGGTATCCACCATTGAACCCGATAAGCTGCGTATACCTGCGAGCAATCTTACAAATGCACTTGCAGGCCAAACGGCTGGTGTGATCGCCTATCAGGAGAACGGCCAGCCCGGTCTTGATAACTCCAATTTCTTCATCAGGGGTGTAACTACATTCGGTTACCGCCAGAGTCCATTGATCCTAATTGATAACGTGGAGCTTACAGCCAATGACCTTGCCCGTTTGCAGGTGGAGGATATTGAAAGTTTTTCGATTTTGAAAGATGCCAGTGCAACGGCTTTATATGGGGCCCGGGGGGCTAATGGTGTGGTATTGGTAACAACCAAGTCGGGCAGGGAAGGTAAAGCCAGGATAAATATCCGGTTAGACCAGTCTGTTTCTGAGCCCACAAAAAGTATTCAGCTGGCTGATCCCATTACCTATATGCGAATGTATAACGAAGCAATAATGACACGGAATGAAAAAGGAATACCCTTTTACAGTGAGGATGATATTTATAACCGACAGCAAACGCTTGAAAATGCACCGGGAAGCAATAAGTATGTTTATCCGGTGGTCGACTGGCTGGGGGTGATGTTCAAAAAAAGAACGGCTAACCAGCGGGCATCCATGAATGTGAATGGAGGTGGTAAGGTGGCAAGATATATGGTTTCTGCATCCTATAGTAATGATAACGGATATTGAAGAAAAATCCCATGAACAGCTTTAATAATAATGTTAACTACAAGAACTATCAACTTCGCTCCAATGTGAATATTAACATTTCGCGCACCACAGAATTGATTGTTCGTTTGTGGGGCAATTTCAACGATTACAGCGGGCCCATTACACAGGATGCTTCTTTTTCCACAGATCTGTACAAAATGGCGATGCACACCAGCCCGGTGCTTTTTCCGGCTTATTATGAGCCTGATTCTGCCAACCTGAAGGCACAGCATATTTTGTTCGGGAATAACCCGGGAAATACTACCAGTACCAGCAATGTGGGTTTTCAAAATCCTTACGCCGAATTGCTCAGAGGGTATAAACGGTTTTCAGAATCGCGCATGTCAACAACCCTCGAGCTGAACCAGAAGCTTGATATGGTAGTGCCCGGGCTTACATTCAGAGGATTTTTTACCACCAACAGGTATGCCTACTTCGCCAACCAGATGGCTTATAACCCATTTTATTATACGATTTCTGCCCGCGATTATGACCGTTCGGCCAATACTTACAAACTGCGTTGGCTGAATTCATCTACCAGCAGTAATCCTTTGCCTACAGAATATCTTATTTTCTCTTCACAGGGTTCCAAGGCTAATACTTTCATACAATTTCAGGGACAGTTTGAATATAACAAGGGTTTCGGTGATCATAATATAAGCGCTTCACTTATTGGTGTACGACAACAATCACTCAATTCCCAGGCCATTACGCTACAGACGGGTTTGCCATACCGCAACCTGAATATAGCTGGCAGGGTTTCATACAATTATCAAAACAAATACTTTGTTGAATTCAATGCCGGTTATAATGGCTCTGAGCGGTTTTCAAAGAATAACCGCTTTGGCTTTTTTCCCACTATCGGCGGCTCATGGATGGTTTCAAATGAGAACTTTTGGGGTGGCGCCATTGCTGATATTATTACGAACCTGAAGTTGCGAAGCAGTTTTGGTTTTACTGGTAATGATGCTATCAGCGACCAAAGGTTTTTCTACCTGTCGGATGTGAATCTTCAGGGAGGGAATGGTTCGTCATTTGGCGTTGACAATGCTTATTCAAGACCGGGCGTGGTTATTCGTAATTATGAGAACCGGAATGTGACCTGGGAGAAAGCGCAGATCACCAATACGGCCATTGAGATCTCACTGTTTAAAAAATTGAATATCGTTGCAGAATACTGGCAACAGAGCCGGTCGAATATTTTAATGGACCGTTATGTGCCAGCCAGCGCCGGGCTTGAGGCCGGTATAAAAGCCAATGTGGGCACCGCTAAAATAAAAGGCGTAGACCTTACGGCCAATTACAGTCATAAGCTTTCACGGAATATCTGGATCGAGTTCATGTCGAACCTCACTTATTCGCAGGGAAGGTATGGAAAATATGAGGAGCCTGTTTATGCCGAGCCATGGCGCTATAGGGCCGGTACCTTGCTGAATCAGCAATTCGGGTATATAGCCGAGCGTCTTTTTGTTGACGATAAAGAAGCAAAGTCCTCTCCGTCTCAACTCTTTGGTGGCAGTGCGCCAAGAGGCGGGGATATTAAATACAGAGATGTAAACAATGATGGTGTTATCACGAACGCCGATATGGTGCCCATGGGTTATCCCACTACACCGCAGGTAGTATACGGATTTGGTTTTTCATTCGGGTATAAATCGCTTGATGTAAATGCCCGATTCCAGGGTCAGGCCCGTTCAACCTTCTTTATCGATCCAAAAGCCACAAGTCCGTTTATACCAGGTACCGGGTCTATTACAGGCATTTCGCAGGCACTTAAGGTATATGCGGATAGTTACTGGTCTGAGGAAAACCAGAATTTATATGCCATATATCCGCGGTTGGGGACCAACACCACCGAAATTTCGAACAACCTTCAAAATAGTACCTGGTGGATGCGCGATGGAAGTTTTATCAGGCTTAAAATGGTAGAAATAGGATTTACGCTTCCCGGGACAGCAGCAAAGAAATTAAGATTGAACAACTGCAGAATATTCTTTAGTGGGATGAACCTTGTCAATTTCAGCAAATTCAGGTATTGGGATATTGAGCAGGGGGGCAATGCATTCAACTATCCTTTGCAACGAACGTATAACCTTGGCATTAATGTTAACTTTTAATAATTACCATAATGAGAAGCAAAATAAAAATTCAACGATATCTATTCTTTCCTTTTGTTGGTATCATGCTTTTTGGTATGGTGTGTATTACTCCATCGTGCAGAAAGTATCTTGACGTAACGCCGGAAAACGTAGGCACCATTGATTATGCCTTTCGTAACCGGAACGAGGCAGAGAATTATTTGTTTGCCTGTTATGGAACTTTACAGGCGCTTAGCAATCCTATTAACGATCCGGGATTTATTACCTCAGGAGAAGTGTATAATCAAAGTTATGCCGGAAATCTTATAACCAATAATTTTACCCTGCTCAGCGGCAGTCAGAATACCACCTCGCCGCTTTTGAATTACTGGGAAGGCACTAATAGCGGACCGAATCTTTTTCAGGCAATACGCCGGTGTAATATTTTTCTGAAAAACATTGATAAACCGATCGATTTAAGCGCTTCTGAAAAAGAACGGTGGATTGCCGAGGCCAACTTTCTTAAGGCTTATTACCACTACTTTTTGTTAAGGATGTATGGTCCCATTCCAATTATGGATGTAGAGGAAGATATAAGTCAGCCTGTAGAAACATTCCGTAAGAAACGGCAGCCTGTTGACAGTGTGTTTTCTTATATCGTTGGCCTCCTTGACAAGGCAATTCCGGGTTTGCCTCCTGCTATTGTAAATGTTAACGATGAGCTCGGGCGTATTACACAAACAATTGCGTTGGCCGAAAAAGCTGAGATGCTTGCCACGCAGGCCAGTCCGCTGTTTAATGGTAATCCTGACTATGCAGGTTACCAGGATAAAGATGGGGTACAGCTATTTCCCACATCTGTCGATAATGAAAAGTGGAAAAGAGCGGCAGAAGCATGTAAGGCAGCAATATCGCAGGCTGCTGGTTTGAATTTAAGGCTGTATTCCTTCCTGATTCCCCCTGCAATTTCCAAATTAAACGATTCATTGAAATTGGTGTTGAGCTTACAAGGCGCCGTAACCGAAAAGTGGAGTAATAATAGTGAGCTGATCTGGGCACTCAACGGAACGTTTGGTTATCAATCAAATTGTATACCCCGTTTAACCACAAATACTGATGTGTTTGGCGCTGTTCCCGGTAATCTTTCTGTACCGTTAGCTATTGCTGAATTGTTTTACACGAAGAACGGCGTGCCTATCGAGGAAGATAAGTCATGGGATTATGGGAACCGGTTTTCCATGCAAACGGCCGATAAGGTTGATAAATATTACATAAAAGAAGGTTACAGCACGGTAAAGGGGAATTTTAACAGAGAAGCCCGCTATTACGCAAGTATTGCATTTGACGGCGGAACATGGTTTGGCGGTGGGGTGTTAGACCAGGAGTCAATGTTGTACGTAGGCGGAAGAAAAGATGGGATATCGGGTGTTCAGGAATATGGCCGTGCAAATGTAACCGGTTACTGGCCTAAAAAACTGGCGCACTACCAAACGGCCATCACCAGCAGCGGCGGGTTGTCTGTTGTTGGTTATCGCATGCCCAGAATGCGTTTGGCGGGTTTGTACCTGTTGTATGCGGAATGCCTGAATGAAGCCAGTGGTCCATCAAACGAAGTGTATAGTTATATCGATTCGGTGCGGTCGAGGGCAAAACTAAAAGGGGTAGTTGAATCCTGGGCAAGCTATTCCAACATGCCCGGAAAGCCTCTTACCAAAGATGGTTTAAGAGACATTATTCACCGTGAGAAAAAGATTGAAATGTGCTTTGAAGGTCAAACGGGTTGGGACCTGCGCCGTTGGAAAGAATATGTTACGGAAGCTTCGAAGCCTGTGCAGGGATGGAATGTGATGCAGGCCGATATCAAATCTTATTATACCCTGCAAACCTTTATGATACCCGTTATAAGTAATAAAGATTACCTGTGGCCCCTCTCCGGAGACGAACTGCTCAGGAACGATAAACTGGTACAGGCGCCGTACTGGCAGTAGTGGTATTGTATTCTTCTTTTGACCAAAACAATAAAACGAAATGAAAAACAGGCTTTTTTATACCATATCCGGTTGGTTTTTTTTATGTGGCATAATCGCTGTTTCCTGTAAGAAAAACAGCGATTATAATTCAACCGTTTCTACAGACAAAACCAAACCCGGGGCCCCCTCCAATATAAGGGTTGTAAATTTTAAGGGCGGTGCTTATATCATTTATGATCTTCCTAAAACCGAAAACACACTGTATATACAGGCAGATTATGTGATCAATGACAGCACGGGTGCAAGCAGGCAAACCAAAACCAGTTATTATACAGATACCATGGTGGTCGAAGGCTTTGCGGCGCCAAAACCATATACAGTAAACCTGAAAGCGGTAACGCGTGCGAACGTAGCCTCTGACCCTGTTTCGGTAACGGTGAACCCCGATACGCCTGCTTATCTCACGGTTGCTAACAATTTAACACTTCAGCCAACATTTGGTGGCGTTAATGCGCATACCCTGAATCCTGATGCAATGGGAGTTACGATTGCATATTTATACGACGACCCCGCGCAGGGCAAATATGTAATTCGTGAACAAAAGTATTTCGATGCTTTGGAGATCAACTATTCAATCCGCGGATTTGATACGTTGCCAAAAAGGTTTGGCGCATACGTAAGCGACTGGTGGGGGAACAAGTCGCCGGTTAAATATGCCACCATTTCACCCTTTTTTGAAGTGTTGCTGGATAAGTCTAAATTCTCTCCATATCCGTTGCCATCCGATATTCCCACACAAGGCAGCTTCCCTGTTAAAAATATATGGGATAATAGCGCTACTACTTTCTGGCACTACCAGTATTCTCCTGTTGTTGCCACAACCAAGCCATATGTAATTACATTTGGGATTGGACAACTAGCCCGGCTAAGCCGGTTTATTTATAATCAAAGACAATTTGCTTACTGGGGAGATGGCAATGTAGAATCCTTCAGCATTTGGGGAACAGCTAATGATGCTCCAAGAGATGCTGTCTTACCCGAATCGGCTCCTGAAGGAACTATAATGGGCGACTGGGTGAATCTTGCCAATTTTAATTTTCCGCTACCGCCTTCGGGCAGCGCTACATCCAGTCCGACTGCAGCTGATATACAATGGTGGAACGATGGAGTGAATTTTGAAATGCCTGTGAATATTCCTAAAGTAAAATATTTAAGAATGAGTGTCTCTAAAACCTGGGGAAACCGCCCTGGGGATTATATAGCCGAACTCACATTCTATGGGGGTAATTAATCAGGGTGTTTTACAAAATTAAATCTTACGCACATGAAATTTTCTGATATATTATTTAAGTTTTTTTTACTTTTTATACCTGGTTGCTATATTTTGATCAGTTGTAAAAAGCTGGACATTGAATACCGGAAGTACCTTAATAACAGCGAAATAGTTTATCCCGGCGTTCCTTCAAATATAACCTGCTACCCCGGTAAAAACCGGGTACAATTCAGCTGGATGCCGAGTCCCGATCCCAGTGTGGCGAAATATATTATCTATTGGAATAATTATACCGATTCGGCTGTTTTTAATGTTCCCGACGGCAAACAATCTCAGTTTACCAGTGGAATAGTGAATGATCTCAGCGAGGGTACTTATTTTTTTACAGTATATGCCTACGACAATAAAAACAATAGATCTATACCAACGGCTGTCAATAGTGTAAAAGTTTATGGCAATTTGTATCTGTCCGGATTGGTTAATCGCTCCATAGCAAGCACGGCCATTGACCCCGGTTACAATATAGTGACAACATTTTCTAATGCAGATGTCACCAATATTTCAACGGCTGTGGAATATACGGCAGCAACGGGCGAGAGTAAAAAGATTGATGTAGCCCCAGCCACTAAGATGGTGACTATTTCAGACTGGAAGATAGGAACACCCGTGGTATACCGTTCCTCTTATAAACCTTCAAATATTGCGATTGACACTTTTTATGTGAAATACTATGATACATTGCAAATAAGGATGGATGTAACAGCCACTTACCTGAAAAATACTTCACAACCTTTTTTGTCGGTACAAACGACCAATCGCTTCCGGGATCCGAAGGACTGGATAGTAAACGCTCCCGTTCAAAACCATAATAATATGGGTGGATGGGGGAGTGATAATAATACAGTGCTTTGCATGGAATCAGGATGGGGTGCTCCGGATATCATAAATGGAAAAATATACCAAAGCGTTCTGTTGCCTGCTGGCACGTATACTTTGCAGGTAGAGTTGGGACCTTTGGGGTATACAGGTTCAGTGCGTTTAGTGGCAGCGGTGGGAACAACTTTGCCTGATTTTGTCAATGGTCAAACGCCCGGTGCATTGGCATCAGCTGACCTGTCTTTTAAAGCCATCTCATTTACCCTTCCCCAGGACGATACCGTGTCTCTGGGATTCCTGGCTACTATGCTTGGTAACCAGTACTGGAGGGTAACGAAAGTAAAGTTACTGCGGCATTATTGATCTGTACTATGTACAGATAAAGAATGGGGAACAGGTTACTATGAAAAAATAGTGAAGCAGTAATTTTAAAAACGGTTAGTAATTAACCAGAAAAAATGATGGGTCGGGCTGAGTTAATGGAAGTATTAATTCAAAAGTCTCTCATAAACATTAATTTCGGAGGGGGGCTACCCCCTTCCTTTTTAATAATCAGAATATTTTATCGGAGCAAAAAAAATACGGTTATATTCCCCTAAGAATTGTTTGGTTTCACTTTTCTAACCTTTGCAATATATTCTGAAGGGATCATGTTGAACTGGCTCCTGAACGATTTGGCAAAATAATTAGATGTTGTAAAACCAACCTGGTTAGAGATCTCCACGATGCTCAAATTGCTTTTTTCCATTAATGCCGCAGCTTTATTCAACCGGAATGAACGGATATACTCAACGGGTTTTTGACCGGTTAATTGCAGCAGTTTGGCGTATAAGGTGCTTCTGCTCATCTGTAGATGCCTGCTTAAGTTCTCTACAGACAATTGCGGATTGGTGAGGTTTTTTTCCAGGTAACTGATTATTTCGGCCATCAGTTTTTCATCAGGCGATTCTACTTCCGGTTCTGTGGCTATTAGCTTTATGTGCTTCGAATAAGTGGTTTGCATGGTGTGCTTTAGATCGAGCAGGTTTTTTATTTTGGCATTCAACACTTCAAAATTGAATGGTTTGGTAATATAATCAGTGGCTCCTGTTTCCAATCCATTGATCTGCTGTTCCTGGCCGGTCATGGCCGTGAGCAGGATCACCGGGATGTGGCTTGTTCTTTTATCGGCTCTTATTTTTTTAATGAGTTCAATTCCATCCATTTCAGGCATGCTTATATCACTAACGATCAGTTGCGGATGATTGGATAGTGTTTTTTGCCATCCTTCTTTGCCGTTCGTGGCCTCCATTACTTTGTATTTATGCCGGAGGTTGTCTTTCAGGTAAAATCTGAAATCATCGTTGTCTTCTACCAGCAGTACCGGCGATGTATCGTTCGTAATGCTTTCTTCCGGCGCGGCCGGCGCATCGTTACGGCCGTTGTGTGAAGCTTTGGGTTCCGGTTGCATCATCGTTTGTTGTGCCATGGTAGTTTCATAAACGCGTTTAAGTGGAACCTGTATCGTGAATACAGACCCTTTTCCCGGCTCGCTTTCTACATGGATGCTTCCTCCATGTAATTTGATGAACTCTTTGGTTATCGACAAACCAATGCCGGAGCCCTGGTTAAGTATAGCTGTGCTGGTGTCATTTTGAAAGAACCGGTCGAAGATCTGGCTCTTTTTATCATCGGGAATACCAATGCCTGTATCAATCACATTGATCCACACCCGGGTTGTCTCCTCGTCTTCGGAGATCTCAGCCTTTTGCAGCTCAACGGTGATGTGCCCACCGGTTAAAGTAAACTTGAATGCATTGGATAGTAAATTGAAAAGGATCCGTTCCATCTTATCCCGGTCAAAAAGAGCATCGAGCCGGTTGATACAGGTTTTGAAATTGAACCGGATATTTTTTCTTTCCGACATATCCCTGAAAGATTCTGTGACTTCCCTTAAAAAGGAAACAAACTCGCCTTTCGTTACCTGTAATTTCAATTCATGCTCTTCCATCTTTCTGAAGTCGAGCAACTGGTTAACCAGGTTGAGCAGCCTTCTGGCATTACGCCTGATCATACTTAGTTTTTCAAGCTTTCCAGGGCTTCCTTCACCTTCAATCAACTGGTCTACCGGGCCCATGATCAGCGAGATGGGTGTTCTGAAATCATGACTGAGGTTTGTGAGGAATTTCAGCTTCATACGGTCCAGTTCCTGTATACGATTAACTTCCTGCTGTTCCTTTTCCAAAGCAAACTTCTTTCTTAATCTCGATAAACCTCTGTACCTGCTGTACAGGAGTAAGCCGCCAAGGGCAAGTATATAAAATATATAGGCATAGGAGGTACGCCAGAAGGGTGGCTTTACAATTATTTTTATCGTGGTGTCTTTTGTGCTCCAGATGTCATCATTATTGCTGGCTTTTACCCTGAAAGTATATTCACCGGGGTCCAGGTTGGTATAGGAAGCCATGTTGGATGTGCCGGTATAGTTCCAGTCTTTATCAAAACCATCCAGTTTATAGGCGTAGTGGTTTTGCTTTGGTATGGTATAATTCAGGGCTACAAAACTCAGCGCAAAGTTTTGCTTATAATTCAGCCTTATTTCGTTGGCTACTGAGATCTGTTCTTTAATAGGAGCATCGTTACCGGCAGCAACAGATTTATTGGATATCTTCAGATCAGTTAATATTACACGCGGCACATTGCGATTGACCGTGAGCTGGCCGGGAAAAAAATGATTGAATCCATCCATACCGCCAAAAAGCATTTCACCGTCCCTTAACCGCAGGCCAACTCCACGAACGAAATTCGAGTTTTGAATGCCGTTCAAATAAGTGAAGTTCCTGAAGCTTTTTGTATCAGTGTCGAGTTGGCTTAACCCTGTATTGGTTGATAACCATAACTTACCTGTTCCATCTTCTACAATTTGATAGATCATGTTATTTAATAACCCGTCTTTTTCGCTAAAAAAAGTAAACAGGTGCTTATCCGCTTCAAATGCAGCCAGTCCACTAAAAGTGCCAATCCACATTTTTCCCTTGCTGTCGCAATGCAGGCACTGGATTTTATTACTCGGCAACTGGCTGTTCTCCTGGGTGTATTTCGTCCATTTACCAGTGGTAGGTTCATATACTGCAATACCGCCACCATGTGTGCCAATCCATATATTGCCATAGGCATCTTCTTCAATGGCCCGTATATAGCCATTGATGGGCAACAATGACTCGCGATTGCTTTGGGGCAGGGGAGAATACCGGGCAATTACCCGGTTGTTGTTCACCACAGTAATACCGTCACCATTGGTGCCGATCCAGATATTGCCCTTGCTGTCTTCGAATAAGCAAAATATATCGTTACCGGTTATATCATTTATACCCTGGCCCTTTATCAATTGTTTATACGCTCCGGTTTCCTGGTCCGGGATGATCACCCCCCGGGAGTAAGTGCCTATATACAATTTATTCGACCGGGTGCGCAGCATCGAAAATATAGTGAGGTTACTGGCATTAATGTTTTTCAGCCGAAGGTTCACAGGATGTATCTGTTCTTTTTTTCGGTCGAATTCATATAAACCGTTGCCATCTGTTCCAATCAGTACATGACCATTGTTATTTTCGGTCAGCGCAGTGATAACGCCTATATTAGCTTTGTTTTGCTGAAAACTGCTGCTTAACGTGAGGTTGAACAGGTTAAGGTTTTTATCATATTTGCAAATGCCACCGGGGTAGGTGCCAAACCAGTAAATGCCCTGTTTGTCAATATACATACACCGCACCAATTTGCTGCTTAGGCTTTGGAGATTACCGTATTCATGTGAAAAAACGCTATGCGTGCCGGCCTGTATGTTATAAACGTACAAACCGTTGGAGCTGCCTATCCATAATAAGCCCTGGTCGTCGGCGGCTATGCAATTGATTTCGGTACCGCTTACATAGCTGTAATGAATGAAGCCTGATCCATCTGGCTTCAGCCTGCTTAACCCGGTTGCAGCGCCAACCCATATATTTCCCCAGTTGTCTTCTGCCAGCGCTCTTATGTTGTTCCCGGGCAGGCTGAAAAGGTCTGTTTTGTTGTTCTCATACAACCTGAAAGTGTTTGTTCGCACATTATATAAGAAAAGGCCGTTATCGGTTCCAATCCACATACGGTGTTTACTGTCTTCGTAAATAGAAGTAAGTGTTGTTTTTACTGTTTTGCCGGCCCCATCGCGCAACGGGTGTTTTGAAATGGATTGAGTTACAGGATCGAGCATATACAATGCTGAGAATTGCGCGATCCATATGTGGCCCTGGTAGTCGCTGCAGATGCCCCGGATAACATCGCTGCCTGTAAGCATGGCCGTATCTGCTTTTACCGGGTAATGTAAGAAACGGTCTTTTTTCCGGTCATAAAGGCTGAGGCCTCCACCGCCGGTGCCAATCCATAAATTACCCGATCTATCTTCATGTAATGCAAGCACTTCGTTCGTTCGCAGGCTGGTTGTGTCACCAGGTAAATGCCGGTATACTGTAAAATTCGTTCCGTCGAATTTGTTCAATCCATCCTCAGTAGCAAACCACATGAACCCATACCGGTCTTTTATGATAGCATTTACAGAATTGGATAACAGGCCGTCCCGGCTTGAAAGCGAAGTGAAATTGATATGTTTGGTTTGTGCGGAAGTTGGAATGGCAGTGATTAATACGAAACACCAAAATATATAGATATATTTTCGCATGTTTGCAATCGTTTTAATAATCAATATAATAGAGTGTCCCCGATCGAACAAAATTGCTAGGATATCCAACAAAATTGCCCGCACCGGGATTAGCGACCTGGCTAAATTTGTTATTAAATGTACGACTGACGTTTGTGTTTTCCGTACAGAAATTTAACTGCCGGTATTTCAGAATGCATACAAACGCCCGGCTGGTAAACGGGATCATACAAAATGTTTTGAATTATAATAATGAAATCATACAAAACCACTGGTACCGGCATTGCAATTATAGCAGCCCTGATTTTTTCGATAAATGGCTTTGCACAAAAGCTGCCCTATCAGAACCCCAACCTGCCTTCAGAAGAAAGGGCCAAAGATTTAGTAGCCCGATTGACGCTGGAAGAAAAGGCCTCGTTGCTGTTCGATCAATCCCCGGCCATACCCCGGCTGGGCATAAAAAAATTCAATTGGTGGAGTGAAGCATTACATGGCCTGGCCAATAATGATAATGTTACGGTTTTTCCCGAACCCATTGGTATGGCTGCTTCGTTCGACGATTCACTGGTATATAAGATCTTTGATGCTACTTCAGATGAAGTACGTGCCAAATACCATGATGCCATCCGGAGTGGAAAAGAAAACCGCCGCTTTCTGAGTCTTTCCGTTTGGACGCCCAACGTCAACATCTTCCGTGACCCGCGTTGGGGCCGTGGCCAGGAAACCTATGGGGAAGATCCTTACCTCACTTCGCGTATGGGCGTTGCAGTAGTAAAGGGGCTGCAGGGGCCCGCCGATGCAAAATACCGCAAGTTACTGGCCTGCGCCAAGCATTTTGCCGTGCATTCGGGTCCTGAATGGAGCAGGCATACACTGAACCTTTACCAGGTGAGGCCCCGCGACCTGTACGAAACCTATCTGCCTGCATTCAAATCGCTGGTGATGGATGCCGATGTACGCCAGGTGATGTGTGCTTACCAGCGTTTGGATGACGAGCCCTGTTGCGGCAATAACCGTTTATTGCAAACCATTTTGCGCAACAGTTGGGGGTTTAAACATGTGGTGGTTTCAGATTGCGGCGCCATCACCGATTTTTTTACCAGCCATAAAGTGTCGTCCGATGCCGTGCATGCTTCTGCAAAGGGCGCTTTGGCGGGCACCGATGTGGAATGTGTGTGGGAAGGCTATGCATTTAAAAGCCTGCCCGAGGCCGTTTCCCGGGGATTGATAACCGAAGAAGAAATAGATAAGCACCTGCTACGCGTGTTGACCGGGCGGTTCGATCTGGGCGAGATGGATGACGATGCATTGGTGCCCTGGGCCGCCATTCCCATGTCGGTCGTTAATAACGAGGCGCATAGAAAGCTGGCCCTGGATATGGCGCTTGAATCGATGACCCTGCTGCAGAACAGGAATAATATCCTTCCTTTAAAAAGAACTGCAAAGAAAATAGCTGTCATAGGGCCTAATGCTGAAAATAGTCCCATGCTTTGGGGAAATTATAATGGGAGGCCGGTTAGAACGATCAACATCCTGAGCGGCATCCAGTCTAAAATGCCGGCGAACGAGGTGTTATACGACAAGGCATGCGATCTGGTAGAGAACAAGGTGACGCAAAGCTATTTTTCACAATGTTCCATCGACGGTAAAAAAGGGTTTAAAGCCACATACTGGAACAACCGCGAAATGAAAGGCGATGCTGTTATTACCGAACAAATAGCCAATCCGTTAAAATTGACCACTGCCGGCCAACACGAGTTTGCATCGGGTGTTCAACTCGAAAATTTTTCAGCATTATATGAAACGGAGTTTGTTGCGGCCAGTACCGAGGAAATAGTTTTTAAATGCGGGGCTACAGGTTCCATGCAATTGTATGTGAACGGAACAATGGTAAGAAGGACCAATAACTGGCGCACCCTGCTTTCAAGAGTTTCCTATAAAGTTGAAAGTGGCAAAAAATATAAAATAGAAGTACGCTTTGCCCAGTTGAACAACTGGCAGGCAAATATCGAATTTGATTTTGGTAAGGAAGTAGACATCGATTTTAGCAGCCTGATCAATAAACTCAGGGGAATTGATGAAGTAGTATTCGTTGGCGGCCTTTCTACCTTGTTGGAAGGGGAGGAAATGCCGGTATCTTATCCCGGCTTTAAGGGCGGCGATCGTACAGATATTCAATTGCCCGAAGTGCAACGCAATTGTTTAAAAGCATTGAAGGCAGCGGGTAAAAAAGTGATCTTTGTAAACTGCTCGGGCTCGGCCATTGGCCTGATGCCTGAGACCGAAAGCTGCGATGCTATTCTGCAGGCATGGTATGGAGGCGAATCGGGTGGACAGGCTGTGGCTGATGTGCTGTTCGGTGATTACAACCCTTCGGGTAAATTACCTGTTACCTTCTATAAGGATACCACGCAGCTGGCCGGTTTTGAAGATTATTCCCTGAAGGGCCGAACCTACCGCTTCATGAGTGATCCGCTTTTCCAGTTTGGTTTTGGTTTAAGCTATACCAGCTTCTCAATAGGTACTGCACAAGTAAATAAAACAAGCATCAGCAACAGGGAAAGTATTGACCTGTTAATACCTGTAACCAATACCGGCAAACGCAACGGAACGGAGATTGTACAGGTATACGTGCGGAAAACAGGCGATACCGACGGGCCACTTAAAACCTTGAGAGCATTTAAACGGATAGCAGTTCCAGCAGGAAAAAGGGCTATGGCGAATATCAGTCTGCCGCCTGCCGCATTTGAATTTTATGATGCCAGTTATGGGAAAATGGCAGTAGCGGCCGGTGAATATGAGTTATTATATGGGAATAGTTCTGCAGAAAAAGACCTGAAGGTAGTGAAGGTATCGATTAAGTAATTCGCATAAAAAACCTGTCTCGAATGAAAAAAATACTTTTCTCATTATTGATCGTTTTGCCTGCGCTGCTTGCTGCACAAAATGCGACCATAAAAATTGATATAGAAAGAAGCATTGGCGAAATTGACCCCCGGATCTATGGGGTATTTATGGAACCTATTCACTTTAGCGGAAGAAGGTTTGGTTTACCCGATTCTGTGCAGTTCAATACATTGTATGGAACTTTATACGACCCTTCTTCGCCACTGGCAGATGAGAACGGCTTTAAGAAAAATTATATTGAAGCGATGAAGGAATTAAAGATTACCAACATGCGCTGGCCAGGCGGGAATTTTTTAATGGGTTATAACTGGCAGGACGGCATTGGACCCAAAGATCAACGTCCGGCCCGTATTAACCTGGCATGGGGCGGAGTAGATAATAATCACGTGGGTATCGATGAATGGATGGCCCTGAATAAGGCAATAGGCAGTGAAAATGTGGTATGTGTTAACCTGGGTCTGGGCGAGATCAAAGATGCCGTTTACTGGCTTGAATACTGCAACTATCCAATGGGAACTTATTATTCAGACCTTCGTGCCAGGAACGGTCATAAAGAACCATACCATGTTAAGTTATGGGACCTTGGGAATGAAGTGGACGGCTATCCCTGGGAACTAGGCTACAAAACAGCAGAAGATTATGTAAAAATTGGAAGGGAAGCAGCAAAAGCCATGAAGTCAGTTGATAGCACCATCAAGCTCGTGGCCTCCGGTTCTTCGTATTATGAACCTACAGGTATATGGGTTGACTGGAACCGCAAAGTGCTTGAGGGACTCGGCGATAAGATAGATTATTTATCTATTCACCGGTATTGGGAACGATCGGATGATTATTATGCTTACATGGGACAAAGCGCTATGGATTTTGAAGAAAAGATCAAAGTGCCGGCAGCCCAGATAGAAGCGGCACGTGCAAAAAACGGCTTTAAAAAACCAATTTATATTTCGGTAGACGAGTGGGGGCTCATGTCGAGGAACACATTATCTGTTCTGCCTGTTGCACAGTGTTTTAATTCTTTCCTGCGCCATGCGAATGAGGTTAAGATGGCGAATTTTACACTCCTTACCTCGCTATTGGGCAGTGACACAAAGAAGGGAACTTTTAAAACACCGTTGTTTTATATTTTCAAGGCATTCTCGAACAATTGCCGGGGAAGGTCTGTAGATACCTATGTTACCTGCGACACGTTTAACACCCCAAAATTCAACGATATTCCTTATCTCGATGTTACTACCACCTACTCGAAAGAAACAAACACGATTTTCATCAATGTGGTGAACCGTCATAAAGAGAAAGCGATAACTGCCGACATTGGTACCAGTTCGGGGACCTTTGCCGGCAACGCGGAAGCCAGCCTTATTGCAGGCACTTCATTGAACGAGGTATATGAATTTGACAAACAGGATCAGTATATACCCGTTAAAAAAATGGTTGAAACCAGGGGAAAACAGTTTACCTATACGTTTCCGCCCCATTCCTTTACTCAAATCAAAGCAGCTGTTACAATAAAATAAGCCGTTCAATACAACAGGAAAATTATTATATGAAACAAATATTGTTTGCCTTGGTCACTCTCTTGCTGAGTGCTTCATTTGCCAACTCACAGGAACTTGTTAAACAGGCGCCAACCGGTTTCGATTCATTGCGTGCAGATATTCCACATGGAAAGATCGATACCATCAGCTATGCCTCAAAAACTGTGGGGGTTACCAGGAGGTCACTCATTTATACGCCGCCCGGGTTTTCAAAAAAGAACAAGTACCCGGTTTTGTACCTGTTGCATGGTATAGGAGGCGATGAAAAGGAATGGTTGAATGGCGGAAAGCCACAAGTGATACTCGATAACCTGTATGCAGCAGGTAAGATTGTACCAATGATAGTAGTAATGCCCAACGGAAGAGCCATGAAAGACGATCGCGCCACCGGCAATATCATGGCGCCTGATAAAGTGCAGGCATTTGCCGATTTTGAAAAGGACCTGCTGAACGACCTGATCCCTTTCATCGAAAAAAAATATCCCGTATTGGCTGACCGCGAACACCGGGCCATAGCAGGGCTTTCAATGGGCGGCGGGCAATCGCTGAATTTTGGTTTAGGCAATTTGGACAAATTTGCCTGGGTGGGTGGCTTTTCTTCTGCCCCCAATACTAAAAAACCGGAAGAACTGGTGCCAGATCCTGAAGCAGCAAAAAAGCAATTGAAATTGTTATGGATCTCCTGCGGTGATAACGACAGGCTGATCACATTCAGCAAACGCACGCACGATTACCTGTATGAGCACAATGTTCCGCACATCTATTACATTGAACCGGGCGTACATGATTTCAAAGTTTGGAAAAACGGCCTGTATATGTTTTCCCAATTCCTGTTTAAACCGGTTGACAGTTCCACCTTTATGAAATATACTGTTTTGGGAACGCCAGCCTCAACAAATGTACGTTCGGCCGGTTACCCCCAGGTGCTTCCCGATAACCGGGTTGTTTTCCGGATCAAAGCGCCCAATGCGCAAAAAGTGCAAATAGACCTGGTTAAGAAATATGACCTGGTAAAAGATACCGGTGGGTACTGGGGTGTTACTACCGATTCCATTAGTGAAGGTTTTCATTACTATTCTTTACTGATTGACGGTATTGCCCTGGCCGACCCGGCCAGTGAAACGTTCTATGGTATGGGACGAATGGCCAGTGGTATTGAGATCCCGTTCCGTGGCGGCGGCTATTATGCGGTGAAAGATGTGCCCCATGGTGATATAAGAATAAAAAGATACTATTCTGCAACTACCAATACGTGGCGCCGGCTGTTCATTTACACGCCGCCCGGTTACGATGTAAATGCCAATGAAAAATACCCCGTGTTATATCTTTTGCACGGTGGCGGTGAAGATGAAAGCGGTTGGGCTGCCCAGGGGAAAACTGATCTTATTCTGGATAATCTGATTGCCGGCAAAAAAGCAACGCCCATGCTGGTGGTTATGATGGATGGGAACTTCAGTTCAGGGATCGCAGGATTTAACGAACAGGCATTAAAAGCATTTGAAAGCGAGTTAAAGCAAAACGTTATACCCTTTATAAAACAAAATTATCGCACAGCTACAGAGGCTTCGGCCCGGGCGCTGGCCGGTTTATCGATGGGTGGCTTGCAAACATTGTATACCGGTATAAAAAATACCCAACTGTTTTCCTATCTCGGCGTATTCAGCTCTGGCTGGTGGTCTAATCAACCAGCTCTTTCGGGGCCCCAGTACGAGTTTATGAAAAGCAATGCGGCCACCATTAACAACAACCTGAAGCTTTTCTGGATCGCCATGGGCGGAAAAGAAGATATTGCTTACAGCAACTGCAAGATCATGCTTTCGAAATTTGATGAAATGAATATTAAATATCAGTACAGTGAATATCCCGGCGGTCACAGCTGGCCGGTATGGCGGAATAACCTGTACAATTTTGCCCAGGGGCTGTTCAAATGATCATTGTTGAATATGAAAAATACAATGCATAAATATATTTTAATGATATGCCGGTATATACTGCTTGTCGGTATTACCATTCAATTACATGCGCAAAATCCGTTGATCCGTGACCAGTACAGCGCCGATCCTTCTGCCAGGGTATTTGGCGACAGAGTATATGTGTATCCATCTCATGATATACTGGCCACCCAGGAGCGGGGCCGGGTGGGGTGGTTTTGTATGGAAGATTACCATGTGTTCTCTTCGGCCAACCTTACCGATTGGACAGATCATGGCGTGATCGTTCACCAGAATAAAGTTCCCTGGGTTAAGCCAGACAGTTATAGCATGTGGGCGCCGGATTGCATTTACCGGAACGGCAAGTATTATTTTTATTTTCCAACCACGCCAAAAGATACCAGTTATGCGCGCGGGTTTACGGTTGGTGTAGCCATTGCCGATAAACCCGAAGGACCTTTTGTTCCACAGCCTGCGCCTATCATGAATGTACGAGGCATAGATCCCAATGTATTTATTGATAAAGATGGGCAGGCCTACCTGTACTGGTCGCAGGGAAATATCTATGGCGCAAAGCTGAAGGATAATATGGTGGAGCTCGCTTCCGATCCTGTGGTGCTGGGAGAATTGCCGAACAGGGGATTGAAGGAAGGTCCGTACCTGTTTGAACGGAACGGGACTTACTACCTTACCTATCCACATGTGGAAAACAAGATTGAACGGCTGGAGTATGCGATAGGGGATAATCCGCTTGGTCCTTTTAAAATAACGGGCGTTATAATGGATGAGTCGCCCACCGGTTGTTGGACCAATCATCATTCCATTATACAATTTAAAGATCAATGGTACCTGTTTTATCATCATAACGATTACTCACCCGCATTCGATAAAGCCAGGTCAATAAGGGCTGATAGCCTGTTCTTTAATACCGATGGCACCATAAAGAAAGTAACTCCTACTTACCGGGGAATAGGAGTTACAAAAGCCAATACACAAATACAGATCGACCGGTACAACCGTATTAGTGATGGAGGGGCGTCCATTGCTTTTCTTGATACCGCCAGTAAATTCCAGGGTTGGAAAACGGTGCTGGAAGCAACCGGAGCGTGGGTACAATACAACAGTGTAGACTTTGGGCAGAAGAAACGTAAATCGGTTACGGTACGGGCCCTGGCTCCGGAAGGGGGCTCTTTGCAAATACGCATACATGATGTTGAAGGGCCGGTCGTGGCAGAGGTTCCCATTGCTGCAGGTAATGACTGGCAGTTGGTAAAGGCGCCATTGTTGCATTTTGAGCCGGGCATCCAAAACCTGTTTGTTGTAGCGAAGGACAACAATCATATAGAAGTTGACTGGACAGGTTTTGAATAGGGAAAAACGCTTTGATTGAACAAACAGTCGCAGCGATAGTATCATTTATCCATGCGAAAACTACTTTCGCCGGGAGATAGTTACTTTTTGGGGGCAGTAATGGCAAGAAAAGTAAGGCAGGCAATCGTATCCATTAACTAAAGCTATGCATTACAGTACAAAGTGCAACGGTTTTATGCCATTCCAGAAAACCATTTTTGCCGGCTTGCCCGCTTCCTGTAAACATACGCGATATTTACCCCGAACACGATATACCGTTATATCCAGACTGGTATTAAATGCATGGATTTTATGCAGGGACATTTTCTCCCATCCTTTTGGCAGCTTTGGCGATATCGTGAATTCCCTGAAGCCAACCGGATCAAATCCCCAAAGTCCCTCAACGATGGCACGGCAATAAAGGCCGCTTTCGGCCGACAAATGGCGCTGATTGCCTTCCGGCCACGCTTCAATAGCATAAGGCACATGCCCGCCCAGGAGCCTTTGGGCCGAGTAATATGCGAAGTAGGGATAAGTGGTGTCTGTTGCACCCGATCTGAATAAGCCCCGGAAACCATACAAAGTTGACCGGTCCCAGAATGTAGTAGTGCCCGATTGTGTAAGCATGCCATTGGTAGTCCATAAATGGCGCGATAATAAAGCATCCCTTGTTTGATCTTTACGGTCATGAATATCCATAACAAGCGGGAGGCAGATCCAGGAACGCAGTTTGTTATTCCCCTCATAATAACGATAGGTATTATAGCCCTCAACCGATGCACCAAAGTAACTGCCGATATTTCTTTTTAATGCTTCTGCTTCTTTCTTCCAATCATTCGCCTTATCTGATTTTCCCAGTGCTGCTGCCAGGCTTGCGCCATAGCGGAAGGATGCATAGGCCAATGCGTTGGTAGAGAGGTTTATTTTTCCTGCCGGAAATCTTCCTTCCAGTTCGTCAGATTCAGAAGCGATCACACCTTCCGGCGATTTCTTCCGAAGCAGGTAAGCATTGCACCAATCGATCAAAGACCAAAGTGAAGTGGCGACCGATGTATCGCCGCAGGTCAACGCAAAAAAGGACGCTCCGTAGCCAATCATAGCCTGGTCTCCCCGGTCTCCGGCGCCATTCCAATAACCGGCGCCTTCGGCAATGATGGAGCTGGGAATAGGATTGAAAGCAGGATTGATATAGCTGGCAAACAGGCGGAAACTATTGCGTGCCGATTCAATACCGTTATTATATCCAAGGTAAGCAAAGAATGGATTGATGTATTCAGCCTGATCATTAGCCCAGATAGCAGCATAGTACTCTCCGCCGCCAGGGCCGTGCATTAAGCCTTCTTTGGTGTCAAATATACTTTCTGCTGCCCTTATTTTAGCAAAGGCAAACATGCAGTTAATAGTATCGTTAGGCGTTTTCAACACCAGATTATCCTGCAATTGATCTACCAGGGCAAGCCGCTTTTCCCACTCATACCTGGCAGCATAATGATACGGTTCATCAAATGTTTTTCGCGCAGATATAACCACCCAAAATTGAAGTTCACTATTACCATTAAGTGTTTTCGGGCCACCATTATACACTTTATAATTAATAGTATAGGCCCCGTATACTCCGCTGGCGGCGTCTGTGATCTCACTTTTATCAGTTTCGGGAATATGGACGGCAACCGCATCAGTATTGTTATTACGGATTGTGTAGTATTCGATGAAGGCAGCTTTATCGACAGAAGGGAATACCTTTCTTTGGATACTGACCCCTTTTTCCAAAAGAGTAGTACATTCCAATATTCCCCTGATATAAAACCATTGTGGCCTGCCTTTTACCAATCTACCTCCAATTATAATGGAATCGGTTATATTGTCGGTAAACTCTTTAATAAGATTCCCCCTTGTGTCATTGGGAATTGTTCGAAGCATAGGAAAAACCAGTTTGCGGCTAAAAACCATTTTCCCGGTTTCATCTACACCATAGCGAACAATAGCCGATACCTGCATTCCACTCATCTCTATGTGATCGGCGTGCACCTGGCCCGCCTGCACAGTCCATCGAATACCGCCATCCGGAGTTAATTGCCAATATTGCTGCTGAGCAGGCAAAGAAATCCCAGCCAGCAAAAATGCCAGCACCATCAATTGTTTCATGTGGTTGTATTTATAGTATTGTCAAAGTGAAGTTCTTCTTGCTAGTACGAAGGGTATGGTAACCTGGATGTTCTCTCTATTTAATATTGATTGAGCAGCCATGGCGCCCATTGATCCAAAGTCAGCCGAATAAGTGGTTATTCCAACAAATTCCTTTGCAGGCTCATCATTGTGAGATAGGATTCCAACATCCTTTCCCGGTTTCAGTTTTTTGACTTTGCATTCCTTTAATATTTCCCACATAGCAAAGTTGTCGAGCGTAAAGTAAACCTTACCCTTTTCAATAGTACCTGGAATAAACTCCCTGATCACCCGGCCTTTTACTTTGTAAGCTTTCAGGAATTTCCTGAATGCATTCACAATTTCCTTCGGGTCAAGCGAGTTGGGCGAATGATAAAAGATAATTTCATCAAAGCGTTTAATGTCCTCCGCCAGTTCTGAGAATACTTTATAGGAAGATTGTTCAAACTCCTGGGTTATATGATTAAACTCCCCATCCAACGGCTCAAAGCGGTCGACCATCAGCAACTTTTGGCGGGGTATACTTTCCAACAATTCTTTTGATCTCGGATGGGGGATAGGTGCTATAACATACATGCCGAAACGGCTTTTAATACGCTGCAGAATGGTTTCAAAAATTTCAATATTGCCATGATGAAAGAAAGTCTGTAGTTCAATTCCACTGCCCAATGTATTTCTGAAATTACGATAGAACTGCTCTTCAAAAGTATCGAGGTTATACATCAGCAATGCTACTTTCAGCATTTGCACCGTGTTGCCGTTCGCCACAAAATAACCCAGCCGGTTCTTTGATTCAATGATGCCCCTGCTCACCAGTTCATTGTACCCTTTTATGATCGTTTCCCTTGAAAAATGAAATTCCCTGATCATGGTATTTACAGAAGGCAGGGTATCGCCGGGTACCAGCATCTTTTCATTGATGGCATTGATGATCCCCTGCACCAGGCGATCATGCTTTGAATAGGCAGTAACTTTTTCGAGTTCTCTTATTTTTTCATACAATATTTTGCTCATCCTGCATCTTTTTTTACAACTAGCTATTATATCCTAATTTTTTGTAAAGCTTGCCAATAGCTTTTTACCCGGGGGCACTCGTACCTCCACGTAAGAAATAAAATTACCCATTATTCCACACTCCTGGGTGGTTTTCATTTTCCGGCCACCAATCACTATATAGGGGATACGGCTATTACAGGCTATCCGCCAGTTGATAGCTTGCGGGCCTTCATTCTGCAATGTACTTCCATTTTTCCGGTGTGTAATGTTGACGCTTGTTGACAGAACGGGTAAATGTAGCAGTGATGCACTATCTGCTGTACGACTCCTGTAAAGGGTTGAAACCCGGTTAAACCTGGCATCGGCCTCAACACCCATCAGGCCCTGTATGATGCCTTCAATAGCTCCGAATGATACTTCAGGGTACTCCCGCCTTTTTGTAGTGGGGTTGGTGAGGTATAGGATGAAGTTATAAGCATTATCCCAATACCCATACCTGTATAATTGATGAGGCAGGTATGACAGATTTTCAACATTCCAATTGTTCCCCAACAGGTGTTCTATCGTTTTTCTGATCCGTACACTGTCGGTTAATGCATTAAACCATAAGAGGAAGGTCTCTCCTTCTCTCTTTCCAAATTCTCCCTTATTGGTGACATGTGTATGGTATCGTTCAACCTCTTTATCCCACCAAATAGATTCCAGTTCACGATGATAGTCTGCTGCTTTCCGGGCATATGCTTCTGCAGCTTTTTTATTCCCCTTCCACGCTTCTACTTCCGACCATGTTTTTACAGCCCGGTAGATGGCTGCAACCAGATCGACAGCCATTTTCAGATCGGTTAAATTTTCTACATAGGAAGGTAATCCCCGGCAGCGATGAAAATAATCATTTATGTTAAAGGGCACAGGCGCGTTGGGGTAGGGGGGCCGCTGAAGCAGCGAGTCTGCCTGCAGTATCCAGCGCGCTACAAACTCATTTAATGAGCGAAGATGAAAGGATTTAAAAGCGGGATGTTTGATATAGCCGGTATCGCCCGTCCACAAATACAATCGCCAGCAGGCGTATATAATGTCGAAGTTTGCATTGAGGTTGTACCAGAAAGCGGTATCGTTACGGTAATCTTCCGGCGCCGGTTTTCCCTGGTAGTTTATTTCCCAGTAAGTGCACCAATCTTTCTTTTCTGAAATGTTGGAAACAAAATGCAGGAACATGTTTTTGTTTTCCCTGCTCATACCCAATGCTTCTGCAGCAAGGCATTGATGCGATACGTCCCGGATACAGAAAGCCCTTCTGCCGGGCAATGAAGCCTCATACCAGGCGCCAACCGGGTCCGTTGCATTTCTTTTATAATGCAAAGCCATTTCCCGGGCGTTCCTGAAAGCCGTTTGCATGGCCGTATCCGAAGAAGTAAAATCAATGGGCTTCACCTGGCCACAGACCAGATGGCTTACCAACAGGCATGCTGCTGTTAAAAAGGATATTCTATTCATACTGATCGCAAAAAAAAATTTAAAACAGGCTATTTGCCTATCCAACTATAACCGTTCCCATAATACATATTTTTCGGAAAAGCCGGATAGGCAAATAGCGATTGATATCAATTATAACCTGGGTTCTGAGGTAAGCCAGTTCTTTGGATTTCCGTTTTGGGGATCGGCAGCAAATAATTACTGGCCTTGAAATACCGTTGTTCCAGATCTTTATACTGGTAGGTCTTTGTACCATTCTGTGCACGGGTAATGATCACCTGGCCAATTGGCTGGTTCTGGGTTGCCTCCGCAATTTTCCAGCGGCGTACGTCATAGTATCGGTGTCCTTCAAAACACAGTTCAACCTGCCTTTCATTACGGAGCCTTTTTTCCAGGTCGGCGCCGCTTTCGGTAATATCAACAGTTATCCCTGCCCGCTTCCTTATGAGGTTGAGGTACTGCCTGGCAGTGGCTTCATGCCCCAGGTAAAACTCAGCTTCTGCATAGTTCAGGTAGATCTCCGACAATCTTGAGAGTATCCAGAACTTGTTGTTTTGGGTAGAAACATTGAAATCATAGGTTGTGTCCATGTATTTGCGGAAGGTATATCTTGTTTCGCTGTTATTCCAGGTATCGAGACCCTGGGGGGAATCCAGCCCGCCTTCATAAAATTCAGCGAGGGTGCCGTCGGGGTTCGTGCTGCTTTTACGCCAGCCTACATAGGCCGAATTGCCCAATGAACGACCATCATACACGATGTTGGCGTAGAACCTCGGATCACGGTTTACATACGGTTTCTGCGGATCATAACCCGAAGCAGCATCAGTGATATATTTTCCGTTGGCTGTACCAAATGCATCCACGAGGTTCTGTGTGGGCGCAAAAGCAGCCCAGCCATGGAAACCACTGGGATAACACATCATTTCAATACCATTAAATGCGCTCCAGTTGTATTGTTTATTGGATAATCTTACGCCGATCAATTCTGCATTGAATGTGGTGAAAATATCAGCATAGTTGCCGGTGAACAGGCTGAACTGGTTCAGGTCTATTACTGCTTTGGCGGCAGCTGAGGCTGCTGTCCATTTTGCCTGATCGTTTGCGGGGTTCCATTGAGGGCTCGCAGCATATAACAACAACCGCGATTTAATAGCCAGCGCCAGGGGCGCGGTGATACGGCCTGTGGTAGATGCTGAATTAGCAGCCGGCAAAAGGCCGGCAGCCATATCCAGTTCCGAAACGATAAATTTAACCATTTCCTCATACGAACTGCGTGGCACCTGAAAATCGGAATTCAATTCAAAAGGTTTCGTGATCAGGGGTACGCCGCCGTAATCACAAACCAGTTGAAAATAGGCAAATGCCCGTAAGAAAATGACTTCTCCTTTTATTCTCTTCCTGAGCGCATCGTCGCCGGGAATGGCATCGATCTTCGACAGAAAGATATTGGCGTTCTGGATATGATTGTAATTCTTTGCCCAAATGTCAAAGTCCCCCGCATTGTCCGGTGAAAGTATTCCCTTGGTAATAACACTCCGCAAGCCGGCATAATCAAACTTATTATAACCTTCGTCCACTGCACAGGACAATAGGAAGCTTCGGTTAATCGAATTTCCCCAATCATAGGTGCAGGTGGGAAGTACATTGTAAATATTATTGGCAAAAGCTTCTGCCAGTTTCAGATCATTCCATACAGATTGATCCGTATAGGAATCCAATGGCGCTTTATCCAACACCTTCGAACAGGATGACAACAGTATATTGGTGAATAAAATTCCGGTCAGTATTCTAAGCTTCATATAGCATTTTTTAATAGTAAAAAGATTTAATTATAACCCCACATTGATCCCTGTCCTGAATATCCTTGATTGTGGATAGTTAACGCCGGTTATATTATTCGTTTCCGGATCAATTCCATATTTCTTCATACCGTCGAACGAAAGCAGGTTGTAAGCGCTGGCGTATACACGCATGCTGGAGAAACCAAACCTTGAATAAAGATGAACTGGTAGGGAATAAGATGCTTCCACTGATTTCAGGCGCAGGAATGCAGCATTCTTCAACCAGAAATCGGCATAAATACTATTGTAGCTGTCGTTGGCATTGAACGCTCTTGGGTATTGGGCATTGGGATTATCGGCAGTTGATCTGCCATCATACAACCATTTCGGCGGTGCAACAAGTGAGCCCTGCATTTGCGAAAGAATCATTTGTTTGGCCTTTTCCTGACCGGAGAAGAGAAGATTCACTGCTACTCCTTTATAGGAGGCACCCAGGTTGATGCCATATACGAATTTAGGTGTGGCCGATTCGAATCTTCTTACCATGTCATTGCTCGTTATACTTTTGTTGCCATCAATGTCTTTAATCCATAGATCACCGATTTTGGCACCTGGCAAATGTACCGACCCATCAATTTCCTCCTTTGTATGGTATACGCCATTGGTATTATATACCAGCCACGAATCAATGGGGTGTCCCTCCGATTTTTGCCATTCAGGCACATTGGCCGCTTCATCGCGGAACAGCACTTTACTTTTGGCATACGTCAGGTTAATACCAATGTTGTATTGGAACGCTCCCTTCCGGTTATTGTAATTGACAGAAAGATCAAATCCCCTGTTCAGTGATTTTCCGATATTCTCGGCAGGCAGTGACATGCCCGTATATAATGGTATGGAAGCGCTGCGTTGAGCGAGTATATCCTTCCTGAGATAACGGAAATAATCAGCATTGATGTTTAGTTTACCATTCAGGAAGGTGGCATCAAATCCAATATTCCTGGTATCCTGTTTTTCCCAGGTAATATTGGTATTGGGAGTACTTGACAATAACAAGGAGGAAGCCAGCGCATAATCGTTACCAAAATAGGTGTAGTAATTCTTGTTGGTCACGAGCTGGTACCTGGTTAAGAACAGGTATTGCGCCACTGCATCACTACCCATCATACCCCAGGATGCCCTTATCTTCAACTGATTGATGAATGGGACAAATTCCTGGAAGAATTTTTCTTCCGAGATCCTCCAACCAACAGATACTGCAGGAAAGAATCCCCATCGGTTTGAAGCAGGAAAATTGAAAGAGCCGTTGTAGCGGAAAGAAAGCTCTGCCAGGTATTTGTTATCAAAATTATACCCCAGCCTGCCGAGATAGCTGGCACGGCCATCCTGTGCCGACGCTCCAGTCGCATTTTGTCCTTCTGCATTACCCGTAAAGATCTGGTCTATCTGATCACTTAACAGGTTTTTCCGGTAGGCATAAGTTTGCGAATAATTGGAAGAAGTTTGTTCATACCCCGCAAATGCATTGATGTTGTGAAGGCCAAACTGCCTGTCGTACGCAAGCTTGATGAAATTGGTGTTGTAATAAGTTAAACGGTCATCCTGTGTGATGCTGGTGATAGCGGTTGATGTTTTCTGATTGGCATATTCACCGGTCGTTCTGTTATAAGAATAGGCATCCCATGGCTTGGTAAATATCTTCTCATTGCGCAGGTTGATGTCAAAGGAAGCATATCCGCTGACAGACAAACCCCGCGTTATGAAAGGCAATTGAAGATCGAATCCTGCCAGGGGGGTGAGTACGTAATTCTTTATTTTATCATACCCCGGATCGCCGGTTACCAGGATAACGGGATTCCTTCCATTCGATACGCCGGCACTTAGCGATCCATTGGCCCAGCGCACCGGAATGAATGGGTACAGCGACCTGGCTTCATGCAAAATACTGTTAACTCCATAAGTAGGATAGGTTCTATCCTCCCTGCGTGCAGCCAGATCAAGGTTCACTTTCAGGTTCCTCGATATCCTTGCATCAATATTAGAACGAATATTGAATTGTTTATAATGCTCAATGCTGTTACGGAAATTGCTTGATTGATCAAGGTACTGACCGGAAAAGTAATATTTAACATTGTCTGTTCCGCCACTTACAGAGAGCGCATGGGCCAGCTGCGGAGCATTTTTGCGGAACACCTCATTGATCCAGTCTGTACTTCTATAATTGGAATCATTTCCCGCCTTATACTTGTCTATATCAGCCTGACTATAGGTATTGGGGTTGATCTCATTGTAATACGTCATGTATTGCCAGGCATTTACGATTTCAGGCAAACGGGTCAATTGCTGAATGCCATAAGAACCATCATATTGAATGGTGGGTTTTCCCGTTTTTCCCCGCTTCGTAGTAACCAGAATAACACCATTGGCTGATCGAACTCCATAAATGGCAGCAGCCGCGTCTTTTAACACGGTAATATTTTCAATATCAGCAGGATTAATACGGGTAAAATCTCTGTCGGGAACACCATCTACCACTACCAACGGACTGGTGCCGCCACCAAATGAATTGAATCCTCTGATGAGGATGGTAGAAGCATCATCACCAGGACGGCCTGAACGGTTATTTGCAATTACACCGGGAATACGTCCGGCAATGGCATTTGAAATATTGGCAGAACTGCTTTGTGCAATGTCGCTCCCTTTTACGGAAGCGACAGAACCGGTTACTGATGCTTTTTTTTGCGCTCCATATCCAATGACCACCACTTCATTGAGCCCTTTATTTTCAAGCGCCAGGACAATATTCTGCGGTTTGTCATTGTCAACGTGAATTTCCTTTGTTTCGTAGCCAGTATAGGATATGACCAGAACGGCATTTTTGCCGGCAACAGTAATTCTGAACCTGCCGTCTTGTGAAGTCACCGTTCCGTTTGCGGAGCCTTTTTCCATTACAGACGCGCCTGAAACAGGCTCGTTTTTATCGTTCTTTATAATCCCTTGTATAACCTGAGTAACGCTTTGGGCGGTTGAAGAAAGGTGGAGCACCATAATAAACTGCAAAAGAAAAAGAGAGATGAGCATACATTTCGTTAGGAAAGGGCATGCAAAGGGCAGCCCCCTTGAAAAACATTTTTTCATAAATAGTTGTTTTGGTATGTAACAGAGAGGATAAAATTGTAGCGGGTATAAAAAAGTGTGACCGCTAACTACTATCGTGCAGATGACAGGAAGCAATTATTGGCATAACAATCGTTTTAATTATGGCAAATCCCCATCAGCTTCTCACCCCGGAAATAAGATCCCTGAGCATTAAAGGGGTTGAAGAGTCTGACTGGTCTGGTCTGGTCTGGTCTGCTTCAAAAGTAGAACAATTTTTTATTTCCGGTGAAAATTTTTTTGTAACAGTTTATGGAAAAGCACCGATTATGGAAGCAGCTGGAGCCAGGTAGGCAGTTTCCCGGTATCAACATTCAGTGGAGCAGGCGTGTCATTTGTATTATTCGATAAAAGCACCGGCACAACGGGCAATGCTACCCAAACAATATATGTAGGCATCATACAAACGGGTAGTGCCAACCTGTATAAAACTACCGATGGCGCCACCACCTGGAATGCTGTTGCTGGTGCAACTACAGGCCTTATGCCAGTGCAGGCGGTCCTGGCTTCAAATGGTAACATGTATTTGATGCGGCCGGTCCAAATGGTATTTCAAGCGAGGCAGTAATAGAAATGGGGGCGAATGTCATAAGCATACCTGCTTTGTTGGGCCGGAGCAATATTTGTTTTGCAGAAGTGTTGAATACGGATAGTGGAGTAAAGATTGCCACAATAAAAGTAGTTTTCTGATTATGGCCCGGGCGTTTGAATTAGCCACAATCATTAAAAATGCCAGCAACCGGCGGATAATATACATCCGCCGGTTGCTGGCATTTCCTTCCCGTGCCATCACTTGATGCTATAAAAGAAATTACGTAGCTCTTCAGCGAAAACATCCGGTACTTCCAGTGCCGCAAAATGTCCGCCTTCTTTCATTTTTTTGAAGCTGACTATGTTTACAAAACGATCGGCCCACTCTTTGGGGAATTGTGCTTCTCTTGGAAACACCGCCACACCGGCTGGCACATTGCTTTTCTTCAATGGCTGTGAACCACCCCATTGAGCCATCGCCTCTACTTTATACATTTTTACAGATGATCCAATTGTTTGTGTTACCCAATAGATCATGATGTTGGTCAGTAACTCATCCTTACCACCGAATGCCTGTTCTATTAGTTCGGGGGGTGCGCCGGCATTGACCATACTAAGGATCCAACCGGCAAGGGCAACCGGCGAATCGTTGAGGCCATAGGCCAGGGATTGGGGCTTGGTAGCCTGTACCATGGCATAAGCACCCTCGGCATACCACCATTGTTGTACAAACTGTGCAAATTGTTTTTCTGCTTCGGTCATGGTTGCTGGATCTTCCTGCCCCATGGGGTAACCTACATCGGTAAAATGCACGCCCGCCACTACCTCGGGATATTTCGAAGCCAACGCTTTGGTAACGCCCATGCCTACATCGCCACCGGCTGCATAGAATTTTTCATAACCAAGGTTTTCTGTCATCAACGTTTTCCATAAGTCGGCAACTGCTTCGCTGCCAAGGGAGGTTTTATCAGAAAAACCAAAACCGGGTATGGAAGGGATCACCAGATCAAAGCTTTGATCCCCTTCGGTAAGTAATGGAATGAGTTTGTGAAACCGGTAGTAACTGTCGGGCCAGCCGTGCGTCAATACAAGCGGCTTTGCGTTTTTCCCTTTGCCTTTTATATACTGAAAATGGACCTTTACCCCATGCACATCCGCGATGTATTGGGGATATTTGTTCAGCAACGTCTCCTGTTTGCGCCAGTCGTATTTATTGAGCCAATAACCAGCCAGGTCCTTCAGGTAAGCTTCGCTGGTGCCAAAGTTCCAGCCCGATCCGGCAGCTTCACCCGGCCAGCGGGTATTTTGTAAACGGTGTTTCAAATCATCCAGCACTTGCTGGGATACTGTTACTTTGAATTCTGTTACGTTTTTCATTGCGGTTCTTTTTATTGGTTGTGAATAAGTGTTGGTGATGTTCAACAGGAGCAGGGCGGGCAAGACAGCATGCAACTTATTCATTATGTTTTGTTTTATACAGGCAAAGCTATTGGTTCAAACAGGTTCGTTGTTAGATGACATGTCGGAAGAAATGGTATAAATTTCGGTATTTGTGTAACCTTTATCGGTTGCGGTATTCCGTAGGTGTGGTTGTTGTCAGCTTTTTAAAGGCTTTTGTAAAATGCGAAGCATCTTCAAAGCCAAGCCAATGGCATATTTCCTGTATAGACATTGTTGTTTGTTTCAACAGGCTTTTGGCTTCCATCATGACAAATTCATCGATAAAGGTCTTTGCCGATTTGCCCAACGTGATCTGCAATACTTCGCTTAAATATTTGGGCGTAATATTCAAATGCGTTGCATAGAAGGCTACTTCTTTATGGCTGGTAAAATGCTGCCCCACCAGCTTTCTGAACGCATGCGTAATTTCTTCCCTTCTTGAAACAGTGCTGCTTTTAGGAATGTTATTTTGAATGGCATGAAATGAATTTGCCAGCATCAGCAGGGAGTGAACGATTCCCGGAACAGCCTCTTTCTCGTCTTTTACTGCTTTAAGTGATTCAAACAGGGAATTTATCTTCCTGACCTGATCGGCTGTCAATTGGATCACATGGTTGCCGCCATGGAAAAAGAATGGCAGTGAATGCAGAAATGACTTTACCTGTATTCCTTCCAGTAATTCTTCTGTAAAATAGATCGTATCATGTTCTGCTGTGTATTTGCCGGTCCATTGACAAACCATTCCCGGCCCAACCGTAGTAAGGCTGCGTGCTTTTAGCATATAATCAGTACTGCCGATCTTGAACACTTCGCCTTTACCTGTATAAGTAATGCCCAGTCCATAAGTAAATGACCGGAATGGAAACCTTACATGTGCATTCTTATAGGTATTCCGGTTGGCAAGGAAGAAGGGTAAATTAATACTATGGGCGTTCTGTTGTTTCAGGTATTCGAAGAGGTTGAAAGATCTCAGATTGAATTTTTTCTGCATATAATTTTTTATAGCGATGGGATATAAGGTTGGTTTTGAAGATACGTTATCTTCAATGCATATCGCAAATGGATATAACTTTATAAGTGATATTTTCGTTATCCGGAAATAGATTGAACGAATAAAACCGACGTTATGGCCAACACCAATACCTGTTATGTAGCTATAAAAAGGTATTTGTTCTGGAAGGGAGAGGAGCCCCTGGTTTGGTAAACACCTGTTCTATATTGTAAGTGATTTTCCCAAATGATAACATATTGACCACATCTGCAGGGGGATGGGCTTACAACCCATCCTTTATTGCTTTCCCGTATTGCTTATTGTTTGATTTTTTAATAACGATCTCCGCGCACTGGTTGAATTTGGCAAATGCTTTTATGGCATCAGTGACCTTTTCGATCATTGGTTTGTTTAGCTTCACCGGTTCAAAGTGGAGGTTGTGGATGGTGAGCACCCGTTGTTTACGGTCGGCCTTTGAATCCATACGGGCGACAAATACGTCACCCACCAGAATGGGTAAGGAGAAATAGCCGTATTTCCGTTTTGCCGCAGGAACAAAGCATTCTATCTGGTATTCGAAATCAAAGAAATCTTTTAACCGGTGCCTGAACACGTTCAATACATCGAATGGGGAAAGAACAACTGCTTCACCACTCAGCTCTATTTTTTTATTCTTATAAGTGGGTAACATGTAGAGTGGGGCAGTGGTAAGTCCTTCAACGGCCACCTGGTAAACTTTGCCTTCCGCCACGAGTTTTTGTAACTCCTGTTTTATCAGATTATTTTTCACCCGGCGGGCACGCCAGGCCATTTCTTTTACATAGGCGATACCCAGGGATTGCAATGCACGCCTGATAACATACCGCGCATAGGCTTCGGGTGTTGGCGGGGTGGTATCAATATCATGCGGAATTAAATTCCGGGGCAGATCATATACTTTCTGGAAATCTTTTCGCGATACCATCAGTCTGCCGTCGAGGTACAATCGCTCAAGTGCGATCTTCGAAGGGCGCCAGTCCCACCAGCCCGAGCTGGCCACCTGGCGGTCATTTTCAAAATCCTTTACCCGCAGCGGTCCTTCCCGGCCAATGCGGTCAAGTACCTGGTTCATGAGGTTGAGCTCAGCTTGTGTTTGGGAATTCCTGGCCGAAAAGCTTTCCATCACAGGCAACGAAAACCGAAAGTCATGCATGGGAATGTATCCTGCATCGGAGGTAAAGTATTCAAAGATCCTCCCGTCTGCCTGCAGCTCTTCCAGCCAAATGGGTTTATAGTCGGGTACCCGCGCGGCAATAACATGATGATGGGCACGCTCCACCACATAATTGGCGTCGATCTGAATAAAACCCAGATGGTCGATAAGTTTATACACCGCCTCGCGGCCTTTTCCAAAGGGCGCCAGTTTTGATAATCCCGCCGCATGGAGGATGATCTTTCTGGCTTGTGCTTTGCTGAGGATAAGCTGGCTCATATGAGGGTCAAATTTAAAAGTTCTTTTTGTTCAGAAGAAAATGTATTTTGACCGCACATTTATGGAAATGTATATTTTATGCAGCAACGGATCGCACATATTGCATTAGTGGTAAAGGATTATGACGAAGCCATACATTTCTATACACAGAAACTGGGCTTTCTATTGCTTGAAGATACCACGTTATCTCCCGACAAAAGATGGGTGCTTGTAACCCCGCCGGGTGCAACCGAATGTAGCCTGTTGCTGGCTAAAGCTGACAATGAACAACAGGCTGCCAGCATTGGCAACCAAACCGGTGGCCGGGTTTTTCTGTTCCTGTTCACCGATGATTGCTGGCGCGATTATAATAAAATGCTCGCAAACGGTATTCACTTTGTTCGACCCCCGAAAGAAGAACCCTATGGTATAGTGGCGGTATTTGAAGATCTCTATGGCAATTTATGGGACCTGCTGCAACCGAATGAACACAATAAAGGCCTGAAATAATGAAATCATTCTCTCTGCTCCTGGCATTGTTTTTATGCCATTTTTCACATGGACAAACGGCTAAAAACAGGAAACAATTACCTGGCTTTGTTCAAATAAACGATACGTTATTTATTGCAACGACTGAAACTTCGATCAGGGATTATTCCTATTTTTTGCTTTATCTGCACGACTTTAAAAAAGACAGCGCCATGCTTGCTGCCTGTATGCCCGAAACGAATTATACCGACTGGACAGCGTGGGATTCATACTACAGCAAACTAATTAAATACGACAATCCTCTTTATGAAATAAAGGATAGAGCCATTTCATTTACATCCGTCATGGGTTATTTACCGGTAGTAAACATTGACAAGAGGCAGGCAAACGAATATTGTGCTTTCAAAACAGCAGATTACAAAAAGTTTTTTAGTAAACTAAGACCGGGTAAGAAAAAGAAGTTTTCGGAAAATGTGACCTTCCGTTTGCCCACTTCGCAGGAGTGGATAGCAATTGCCAGTACACCCCTTAAAAATGGCAACATCGTTTGTCGCGAATATTATAAGAACGATACTACCGGGCAGCTTATGCCAGGATCGATATACGAGGGGTGTGTAAATTCACAGGGCGTTTATAATTTAACAGGAAATGTTGCAGAACTGGTTGGCGATACAGATTATGCCTACGGCGGCTCTTATAAAGACCCGATCGACCATTGTAATGCAACCAGTGGTAAAAGATTTGAGCAAGGGGATCACTCCATTGGTTTCAGGCTTGTTGCTGTAATCAGATAATAAGATAAAAAATATATGGACGCAAACAATCAAAACACGGCCCTGCTTGTAATGGATATGCAGGTAGCTGTTATTAGTAATTATCCCGATTACAATGAAATTACTGCTAATGTGGCTAAGGCAATGGCCTTTGCGCGCGCCCAAGACATTCCTGTTTATTTTGTAACGGTCGGTTTTAGGCCCGGGATGCCTGAAGTGAGTATGAACAATAAAATTCTGGCGGCAAGTAAACAAAGGGCGGCTAATTTAAGCATGGAAGGATTGATGAAAATTGACGATGCCGTTGCCCCATTACCGGGAGAGATTATCATTACCAAACGCCGGGTCAGTGCATTTACCGGGAGCGACCTTGAAGTAGTTCTTCGGGCGCAAGGTATTCAACATATTATGCTGACCGGTGTTGCAACCAGTGGCGTGGTATTATCAACGCTACGTGAAGCCGCTGATAAAGATTATCTAATTACGGTATTGTCAAACTGCTGTACTGATAGCGATCCCGAAGTGCACCGGGTGCTTACTGAAAAAGTGTTTCCACATCAGGCAACCGTAATTACTTTGGAAGAATGGAGCAATAAACAGTAAATGGAACCGGCAAATAATAATACATTGGGCGATCAAATGAATTTCCCGATCGATGCTTATCTGCAGGTAAAGCAGGTAAAAAGGTTTAAAGCCGTTGGATATCGCGGTTAAAAACAATCGCGCCAATCTCATTAAATGGTTGAATTAGATCCATTATTCCGGCCACCAATCACTTGAATTGACCAACGATAACAAGCTGGCGCCTGTGCCGGGTTAAATGGCCTATCTTAAAGAGATAACACCATTAACCATGAAGGGCATACTGACATTGCTGCTGGCCATTAGCGGTACAGTAGTGCTGGCACAACGACCGGTGCTCACCACCGATACCTCCATTGCTATTCCCCCGGTAAAATTTGACACAAATGGCGCATTGCAGATAACGGCATCGGCCGGTTCCTCCCAACGCGATTTTGATTTCCTGGTTGGCAAATGGAAAATGCATCATCGCAGACTGAACAAACGGTTAGTGAATTGCCACGACTGGACGGAGTTCAATTCCGAAGATGAAAACGAGCTGGTTTTAAGCGGCACTGCCAATATGGACACCTATCACACAACAGAAATGCCGGGGTTGGAAGGTAAACTATTTGAAGGCCTCACGCTACGGCTATTTGATCCTAAAACCAGATTATGGAGCCTGTACTGGGTTGCCAGCAACCGGGGCGTGCTCGATCCGCCGATGGTTGGTTCTTTTGAAAACAACATGGGACATTTTTTTGCCAAAGACGTTTATAATGGAAAAAACGTTCTTGTTGTGTTCCGCTGGGATATTAGGGATAAAGAACACCCCGTATGGAGCCAGGCCTTTTCAACCGATAATGGTAAAACCTGGGAATGGAACTGGTACAATGTTTCGGAAAGGATAAAATGAAAGGTTTTTTTGTACGAAAGGTTTGTTCATTCAGTATAACTGTACTTACCAGTACAATTCAGGTAATTATGCCTGGAAATCATCTGGTCAAAGTATTGCGGTAGCACAACCACCGGTTATCACTAAGTATTTCTTCCTGTAAATTGATCTGTATTAAAACGGTGGGCCGCTCCTGAAGAACGGCCCACCGTTATTTTTAAGCTTACTGGATGATCAATTTTCCACTCGTCCCTTTTCCTTTGCTGTTCTGTATACTATAAAAATACACCCCGCTTTCCGATACCGGCAGCGTTACCTTTTGCATGCCTGAAAGCAACGGCTGGCTGTACACCTGCCGGCCGGTGGCATCTATTATGCGCAAGGTGGCATCGGTTTCGGCCAGTACTACCTGAATGCTTTCTCCCTTCTTTATAACACTCGGGTATAGTGTGGTGGCAGTGATCTTTTCCCTTTCCAGCACAATGGTATTGGAATAATACACGCCAGCTTTATCGGTTATTTTGATACGATAGTAAGTCTTTCCATTTTGTGGTTTGTCGTGGTTGAAAGTAAAGAAGTGATGACAATCGTCCCAGCCGCCTGTTTTGCCGATGCTGGTGAAATCGGTGCCATTAGGGCTGCTTTCAATATCGAATGTGGCCCATTTCCGCAAACACTCGAACAGCCAGTTCAGCACATTGCTTTTGCCCTGTGGGCGGCCGTTAAAGTTCTCAACCAGTGGGAAAATGGAGCGATGGGTTTGTACGACAAAACCGCCGAAACCGGTAACGTCAAAACTTACTTCCCAGCGGCTGGCATCGGCATTCCATACAATATCGCTGTCGGCCGGGTCAATAAGGGTGGCATCGCCGTTGTAACTGCAGGGTAAACCGCTGCCATTACCAGTGGCGCCATCGTATTTGGCTATTCGTAAATTGGCTTTTCCGGCATTGTCGGTTGGGTTGGCCGGCAGGTTCAGGAAACTGAGTATATCGGCATTGAATGCATTGAATTCTGCCTGCGTAAAGTAAAGGGTTATCCTGCCTGTAACGGTTGATGCATTGGTGGCGGGTAAAAGCTGGTAATGCCTGGCCACGAACGGGATACCACAGTCATGCGGCACTTTGTTTTCCTTCCATACCGTAGCGGTAACATTTCCACTCACTGCATTGGCGCCAGCTGGTGTTAGCCCGGCAATCAACTGGCAACTGCTGTCGATAAACAGGTTGGTAGTGGCAATATTGCGGGTGATGGCTGCATTGGTTGTCACCAAATTACCCGTTAGCTGTGGGTTACTGTACACTACTGAACGGATCTTGTAATCGTAAACCTGACTGCTCCAGGAAACGCCATCGGTTGAAAGCAGGGAGCGGTTGTCGAGGCGGGTATTTTCGCGGCGCAGGCTCCAGTTGGCCGAACTGCTGCTATCGCGGTAAACCACTACATAGTAATCGGTTCCCCTGGTAACGGGAATGTTCAGGTTACTAAGGTCAACATAGTTCCAGGAAAAAGTGCCCACCAGGGTATCGGGCAGCGCCACTTTTCCCAATAGGGCATTGGGCCTCCCTGCACTGTCGGCCCGCACTTCCAGCACCAGGGCTGTTTTGGTGGTGGAAGGGTGGTAGTAGGCCCCGGCCATGCGGCCGCTGATATCCGGTGTAAACCGTACGGCTATCCGCTGTGTCGTTAAGGTTATTCCTGCATCTTCTGACGTAAGGTTCGGTGCATCGTATTGATAGGTTCTGCGGTTTACCGGTGAACAATTGAATACGGCGCCCGCAGCCTTGTAAATATCCAGGCGGCCATAGCCCCAGGTGGTATTGGGCATTGCGCCGGCCGCATTGGTTATAGAATCGGTTGCCGTATTATTGAACAGGGTGGTGCGTATTTGCGAAACGGTTGCGGTAGGGTTTGTCTGCAGCAACAAGGCTACCGCACCGGTAACAACGGGGGCCGACATACTGGTGCCCTGGTTCTTCCGGTACCGTCCCGGGTAAATGATATCTGTTAAAGCCGCCGTACTGCTTGAAGAGAAGGCAGAGATCACATGCTGCCCAATGGCGGCGATCTCTGGTTTAATAACCCCATCGCGCCGCGGCCCATGTGAACTGAAGGTGGAAATAGCATCGTTGCGGGCTGTAGTGCCATAATAGGAGCCAATGGCACCGAAGGTATACCAGGAAGGCCGGGCTACATAGGAGGCCACTGTGATGGCTGTGGTGGCGCTACCCGGTGAGGCTACCATGTATTCGCTGTTGCCGCCCGATACGGTGGCGGTGCTGAAAAATGCATTTTTGTAATACAGCCAGCCATGCAGCGATAGCGTATTAGCCGTGTTGTTAGTCAATGAAAGGGTCCAGCTACCGGCGGGGTTTGCGGTGTTGCTGCCGTTGCGGGCAATATATACATCCACATACCGGTCGCCATTACCGGCTTCTATAAAATTGCTCACAAATGCATAGAAGTTGTTGCTGAGCAAAAATCCAAATGATGATTGTCCGGGCGTGGCGGTTACTATGCCGCCTGCGGCAGGCGCCGTTAATGTAGCGGTGATATTACTGCTATCGTTTACATACACGCGGTATTCTAAAATATCTGTACCGGAAGTACCGGAAGGAACGGAGAATGTAATTGATCCGGAATCAGCGGCTGCCAGCGACAACTGGTTATGGATATTGGTGCCGTTTTCGTTTCCGGCCGAGATCACCACGGCGCGGCCGGGGGCCGAAGCGGTGAAATTATCAACCGCTACTTCGTATTCGCGGGTACCATCGTGCGGGCCAAATTGTCCGCCAATGCTCATGTTCAGTACAACCGGTTCCCCCAGTGTAGTGGCCAGGTTCTTTAAGTAAGTAAGGCCATTAATGACATTGGTGTTTGAAAAAGAACCGTCGCCGCCTTTTATGATAACGATATCTGCCTCTGGCGCCATGCCGGTGTATTTGCGGGTGAGCGGAATGGCAGCGCCGTTTCCGGCTGCGGTTCCGGCCACATGGGTGCCGTGGCCGTTAATGTCGCGTTCCCGTACATAGCCGGCAGGCGTTCCATCCAGTTCGTCGTTGATCTGGTCCTGGGTGTATTCGACGCCATAGCTCATGCCTGCGGGCGAAACCTCGCCGGCAATGGGCGAAAGGGTTTGGTCCCAGATGCGCAGGATACGGCTTTTGGTAGTATCTGCCGGATCGCGAAAATCGGGATGCGTCCAGTCGATGCCCGAGTCAAAAATTGCGACAATTACGCCTTTCCCTTTGTACACCGTATTGTTCAGCCGTCCCTGGTGCAGGAGGGAAGCGCCGGTGGTGGCAACGGCAATGTCGTTGTGCAGCGCATCCATGACCGGTGCGGCAATGTATTGAACACCGGGCAGGTTACTGAGTTGGGTGATCTGGTCAAGGGTAGCCCAGGCCGTTACAAACTGGGGCAGCACCGAGTTTACGAGTGCCCCGGTGTTGCGAACGGCCGTTGCATTGGATGTATAAACGATGCAATCGTACCGTTCTTCAATTGGTTGCCCGGCCGCTGGTATTACCAGCGTTGGCGTTGTTTTGTAAGCGGGTGAAAACCCCAACGCTGCCTGCCGCGCGCCGGGCGTCCCCTTGGCCATTACAAACCGGAACGCAGGATCGATCTTGTCTTCCGGCGAACGGCGGGTTTGCGCATAGCCTGATGCGTAGAACAGCAGGGCAAAAAATGAAATGAAGATGGTTTTGTGTGGAGTATGGGTTGTGACAAAGCGATACACAACCAGTAAATGATCCCTGGGAGTAGATCTTCTCATGGACTAAGGTTTTGAGTGATTAAAAAAAGGATAAAGAAAATTACCGAAAAATTGTGGAGGTTCCACCGTAAATTTTGGTATACGATTTATTTGTTATGTACTGGTGGGCGGTAGGGTGCTGCGTTTACAGCCGCTTGTAATTACGTGGAAGCGAAAAGGAAATGGATAGTGGCTTGTTAAACTCAACCTGTTTGAAATCCAACTCTATATCAAGCTTTGATCTTTCCGACACGGTGACCCGGCGATAGGTAGAAAAGCGGATGCCGCTTTTGCCGTACTGGTAATCGCCAAATGTAATATCAACTGTTCTTGCCCTGTTCATGTCTATATCATCAAGTTTGCTATGCTGCAGCGTGTAATCGTTTTTATTTACCGTAAGAAAATGTTTGAATACAGCACCTATACAAACAAGTGAAACCGATCTGTCATCGATCTTATAAGTGCCAACAGAACTGTCGAAGAATACAGGATTGCCAATGAGCACGTTTTGCAGATCGGAAAACGTGAGCGGAATATGGGCCAGTTCCTGCAGGTGATCGATTGGCCACAAACACACCGTTTTTTTCAATTTGTCTACTACTTTAACACTGTCGCGCGTTACCAGGGCCCGGGAAACATCGAGGTCGAAAGGGCCACGGATATTGATCCATAGCACGCTGTCTTTTATTAACCGGATGTAAGCTGTGAAATCATTTTTACCATCATTGTCTTCGTAATGCACTTTGGTTTTTGAAGAAAAGGTCTGGAATTCGATATGGTTGCGTTGAAGAGAATCCAGCACTTTTCGAATGAACTGCAGGGAATCGTTCCGGGTATCTACAACAGGGACCACTATTTGCGTTGTATCTTTTTTGGCAATAGCGGTTTGAATGGTTTTCACCGACCGGCAGCTGAAGAGGGCTGCGAGTATAAAGCCTGTAATGAATACGCCGGGAATAAATTTCATGTATAATATTTTGCAGTATGGGCTCTCTTAGAGATAAATATAAGAGAATTATTTGTAAGCGAATGTGTGTGGTAATAATACTAAATACTGGATAAGTACGACGGGTTTTTAAGTTAATGAAAAAATAAATTTTCGCGTCACCGTTACGTTTATTATTTATTCCTGTAATTTTTGGTTTCAATTGTTTTAACAGTATTTTAAACCTGCTGCTATTTATGAAAAGAATACCACTGCTGATTGCCTTGTTCATGATAACCTGTATTGCCCGGACGCAGGAACCAGGTAAATACAAAGCCGACCTCGACAGCCAGTTTAATAAAGGTTCTGGCATCGCTTCCATTCCGCTCGATAACCGCCGCATCAATGATCTGGTCGTATTGGGAAAAGTATGGGGATTTGTAAAGTATTATCATCCCGCGGTATGCGCCGGGGAATATAACTGGGATTCCGAATTGTTCAGGGTGCTGCCGAAGGTAATGCAATGCAATAATGACAAAGAAAGGAATGAGATCCTGTATACGTGGGTAAAGCAATTGGGAGCATTTAAAACAGAAAAATTCAAACAACCCGATAGCGGGTTGATAAAACTTCAACCCGATCTGTTATGGATCAATGAAGTGGCCGTATTGGGCGATCCCTTATCTGCCCTGTTAAATGACATTAAAAGCGCCAAACGTACTACTAACAATTATTACGTGAGATGGGGAAGATCGGGTAGTCCGGATTTCAAAAATGAAAGAGCCTATGCCGACAGGGGATATCCCGATGCCGGCCTCCGGTTGTTGGCGTTATACCGTTACTGGAACCTTGTTCAATATTTCTTTCCTTATAAATACCTGATCGGCGAAAACTGGAATGAGATGTTACCCGCCTTCATACCGCCAATTGTAAATGCCCCTGAGGAGCTGGCCTATAAACAGGCGGTTTTGTCGCTGATCGTACGCATCCATGATTCGCACGCCGGTATGGGCGCGCTGGTATTTGAAAAAGTATTGGGTAATAATTATGCACCGCTTAAAATACGTTTTATTGACAATAAACCCGTGGTAACAGATTACCTGAATAAAGACCTGGGCCCCAAAACCGGTTTGCAAAAAGGGGATGTTATCACCAGCGTGAATGGCAAAAGTATAGAGGCGATCATAAAGGAAAAGCTGCCTTATACATCCGGTTCAAATTATTCAACCCAGTTAAGGAATATGGCTTATAGCCTGTTAAGAGCAGTGGATACCGTTATAAATATTACGTATCAGCGTGGAAGCACCATGCGATCTGCCAGCATTGGCTGCTATAAGCCGCAACTGGTGCCCTGGGGCGGTATGAAGGTGGATAGCTGTTTCAAATATGTTACACCTGATATTGCCTACCTGTTTCCCGATACCATGCGCAAGGATTATTTGAACGGGTTGCTGCCTTCGTTAAAGAATACAAAAGGAATGATCATAGATATGCGCAGTTATCCGCCCAATGATGTGCGGGAAATATTGTCAACATTCCTGCTGGCTGAGCAAACGCCATTTGTGCGGTTTGCCTTTCCCGACCTTGAACATCCCGGCTATTTTATTTTGGCGAAACCCCGGGAAGTTGGCTCCAGGAATCCTGATCATTATAAAGGGCGTGTGGTGATCCTTGTAAGTGAGCTCACACAAAGCGCCGGGGAGTTTACGAGCATGGCATTCAGAGCCGTTCCCCAATCAACCGTTGTTGGCAGCACAACGGCTGGCGCCGATGGCAATGTAACTTTTTTCTTTTTACCGGGCGGTATCAGGACCCAGTTCAGCGGCATTGGTGTATATTATCCCGATGGCCGCGAAACGCAGCGCGTAGGCATCGTTCCTGATATTACGGTTCAGCAAACTATACAGGGAATTGCTGAAGGCCGCGATGAAGTACTGGAAAAAGCGATTGCGGTGATTAATGGGAAGTGACATAATTACTGCCTGTTGAATTTAATATATAACCCATAGTGTGCAGTTATGGCGGATAAACGTGTTGATTTAAGGAATAACTGTGCAGAAGCATCGATTGTATACGCTGCGGCCATTGAATGTTAAATGACTATAATTTGCAAACCCGCCTTTTATTATTTAATCTTGTGTCAATGCCATTATGAAACAATATTTTCTGATAACGATTCTGACCCTGCTAACTTTAACGATGAAAGCTCAACTTAAAATGCGATCAGTTGATGAACTGATAAATAAGTCCGACCCAGGTTGGAGCCTTGTGAAGGATTGGATAGATTCTGCCAAAAATAAAGTTGAGATCTTACCGGTTGACACAGTTAAAGCAAAGGAGGCATTGTATCAAACACAGGTAACAACCCGGTCGCCAATGGGGGCGGTAATTTATATGACAGGTGGGCTTTTAGTTGATGGCGGATGGATAAGGATACTTGGTTCAGGATGTTCAAAACTTAACCGGACACTACCTGGATGGAACAAGGGAAAATCATTCAAAGAGTTTGGAGAAGCGCCGTCATTTTTATTGATCGCTGACGATGCAATTGGTGGTTTTTTTCTTTTAAATGGTGGTGGATTTGGTAAAGATGTTGGCAAGATCTATTATTTATCACCTGATAATCTGGAGTATGAACCGCTGGATATAACCTATTCCGAATTTCTGCAGTTTTGTTTCAATAATGACCTGGAAAAATTTTATGATGGCCTCCGGTGGACAAATTGGAGAAGTGAGGTTTCGAAATTACAAGGTGACCAGGTCTTTAATTTTTATCCATTTCTTTGGACAAAGGAAGGGAAAGACATAAATAAGAATCACAGGAAGGCGGTGCCGGTTGAAGAACAGTATAGTTTGAACCTTGACCTGCGTAAACAGCTTGGGTTAAACAAATAAATATTTCAATAAACGAGAATGTATCAAAAGTAAAACGAAGGACCTGAGAACCACTTAAACGACTACCGGGCTCCATCAGGTACCCGAATAAAAAGAGGCTGCATCATACTTTTGATACAACCTCGTTTATTTTTATAAGTCCTGATATAGCCTTGCAATCATTACAATCACTTCGTTTTACCTGTGTCATCCATTTCCTGTAATAAGATGACCCTGTATATGTATGGATAACTGGTGGTGTACAGGTATCGCGAGCCAATGGCAATGTAACCGCCATTACGTAAACGGCGGATGACCACTGAACGGGTGTATGTTTTTCCATCTGCGAGGCTAAGCCATTGCTGGTAACCATCTAAAGTATATTTGGCTATGCCGAAGGACGATTGAGTAAGTAAAACAATGAGATTTCCATCCGCGGCGTTTGCAAAACCGGAGAAATTATCTTTGATCAATATACGGTCGACAAAATTCCCCGATGGAGTGAAATAATAAAGGGCTTTTGCGGTATCGTTAAATACGCCATAGTTGCCGTTTGTAAGTTTGCTGATATGTGTGCCTGCCCAGCCGTAATTGAGCAGGCTCCAGGGCATCGTGTTCTTCCAAACCAAATTGCCTGCATAATCGAGTTTGGTAATATATAGCGAATCGCAGGTTGAACAAGAACCATTATATTGTGTGACGCCCGCTAATACGAGGCTGTTTTGTTCAACAACTACATCCCGGGTGGTTAGCATTAATTCCTGGTCATAGGCCTTTTGCCATTGCAGGTTGCCATTATTATCGGTTTTAGCAACCACGGTAACATATTTTGCTACGCCATAAGGACCACCCACCACAAAAAGTCTTGAACCAATGATCGCATAGCCGCCATCCGGTGTTTGCGCAGCATAGGTGTAATTATCTCCGGCAATAATGGTTTTGGTCCACAGCAGGGTGCCATCTGCTTTCATTTTTATCAATTCATTGTCTTTACCTGAACCCTGCGTGGTGCCGGTAAAAATATAGTTGCCGTCTGTTGTTGGCTGCATGGAGTTAAGCTGGTAACCTGCAGGCAGGGTTTTCATGCTTTTCTGGTTTAAAAGGCTGTCCAGTTGTATTAAATAATACCTGCCATCTTTGCTGGTAGCACTTAGCACCACAAATTCATTGCCGTCCATTTCTTCAATAGCGAATGGTACCGCATCGTTGCCGCTTCCATAAGAAATGTTTTTTTCACCCAGCACCACCGATACAGTTTTTTGTGCGGTGTCGAATGCCCTGTTGTTTTCAACAGAAACCCCCAGGGTGACCTGGTACGATCCCCGCCGGGCATATTTATGCGCAGGATTTTTTTCATCAGACGATGTTCCGTCGCCAAAATCCCAATGGTAGGTGACGTTGTTACCAGTATCGGAACAGTTATAGAAGGTAATTGTAGAATCTGTTTGCACAACAGGACCCGGGAATTGATTGCGAAGGGCAGCGGGGGCGGAGAGGGCTTGTGCATTAAAACAGGCAACGGGTTCATTCAGGTCTATTATCTCCTTTTTTTTGCAGGCGGCCAGGGATGCAAAAAGAATAAAAAAGGTAAGCTTTTGAAAGGGGAATTTATTTTTCATAGGGGTTAAAGGTTAATTTTTTCAATGAGCATCAAATTGCCGGCTGCGTTGGATTGGTTGGGAGATTTTCCTAAAGAATACAAGGTGTTGCCATCACGGAAGATCTTGACCGGATTCAGGACCGTCTTGTAAGTTTTGGTGATTGTCCTTGCCGGATAACTGATTGCATAGATCGCATTATGATAGATATCAGCTGCATAAATGATCGATCCATCTGTATTGAACGCATAGTCGGAATAGGTATAGAGTGTAGTTATATTGCCCTCAAAGGTCAGCGGCTTTTTATAAATTGACCCATAGTTGGAGGTGATAAACCTGCTTCCGTCAGGAAATGAACGCATGATGCCATTGTTGACAGTGGTGTTGTCGTTCCAGTTTCTTGCCTGTGATGTTATGAGCTGACCGTCTGCGCTGAATTGATAATATTTGAGATCGTAATAAGAAGAGGGGTACAAAGACACATCAACCAGCTCAACGGATGTGCTTTCCAGCATCATCAGCCTGGTATTATAACCCGTGCCAACCCGTGCTGTCAGTGATTTGGTGGCGCGGTCATATATCTTGATATATCTGATAGGATACTCGGTATAATCGGTGGTAGAAACATACAGCTTTCCGTTAAACGCGGCAACCGAACCAACTTCCAGTCCGCCTACATAGATCTTATCTTTCAACTGCAGGGTGGCAGCATCCAGGATCAACACCGTACCATCATGTACCGGCACATATAATTCATTAGTGCCGTTAAAATCGCCCAGGCATGCGTAGCCGGTTTTTGCCGGAAATTGTTTGGAAGTTATTTGCCGGCCGGTTGAATAATCAACCAGTGTCACCTTTTGATCTTCTGTTATATAAAGCCACTTCTGTTGTTTGTTTGTCAGGATCTCAACCGGGTTGCCTGTAAGCGCATCGGGCCGCTGGTAGGAAATGATCCTCGGCAACTTTATTGAATCTGTTGCATTACCATCGGGATAGATTACGACAGACAGGGTATAGGTAAAGTAGCTGGCATAAGGCATTTTGTTTTCGGTAAAACTTAGGTCATTTAGATCATTGCCCGAATATACTTCCTCTGTGAATGAGCCAAATTGGCCATTTCTCATATAAGTGGCAGTGCGCTGGAGCCGGTACCTTTTAAAGTTATTGCCGGTGAATTTCGACCATGTGAGAACAATGGTAGAATCATTAACTACCCTGTCAATTTTAAGCAGGGTTTTGGGTGGGTTCACCACATACTCCTTTTCTTTTTTGCACGCCGAAATAAAAGAAAAGAGCAGCAGCCACAGGGTTACTTGTTTCATGTAGTCAGATTCCGGAAATGGTTAATATTAGGGTTTAATGCCGTTTTTTAAAGTGGCGGCAAAAATAGCCATTAAAATATCTCCGGAATGGTCGAATTAATAAGCGTGCTGTTTTGGGCTATAAGTGTGCAATAGGGCAAATAAACGTGTAGAACCGGTATTTTAATTCGATAAAATATTGGTGATTTTTGTCAGGTTTTTCTTTCCATCAGTAATGGGTACAAAAAAGGGCCTCTGCAGGCCCTTGGAATGTCACTCAATCTTCTCTTGCTATGCATGTGCCAGAATGCTTTCTGTTGTGTACACTTTTAAAACCGGATCTTTGGCAAAATCCTTTTTTACTTTTTCAACAAGTTGCCTGTATATACCACTGCTGTTATAAGCATCGGCATCGGCCTTGGTTTCCCAGGTGGTCATGGAAATATAGTCATCAGTTTTTTCAATAGGCTCCAACAGCCGGCAATCGATGTTACCTCTTTGTTTTCTTACAACGGGAACAATTTCTTCTTCGAAAACCTTTTTAGCCTGTACAATATTTTGCGGCAGGAAGCTGAGAAAAGTTAGTCGGACAATCATAAAACCTCCATTTTTTAAATTGAATAATAGGGATTGTAGAAGTGGGGTTCAGACTGTGCGGATGTATAAAGGAACAGGTAGTGTAGGAATTGCAGGTAGAAGTTACGACTAAAAATGATATGGACGTCGAAATTTTATTTGCTAAACTCAGGATCAGTGATCAGGAGCCCTGGCATGTGCTATAATACATCGCAATGCAGGAAACACCCCATTCATGAACCCGAATTACAAAAGCCCGAATTGTTAATTGTGAAGACAGGCTGCCTGCTCCCCATAACTAAAAGACATATACGCAATTGAGCATATGCAAAGGACATTGCACGTCAAACCCCGTCACTTTAATATTATTTATAATTAAAATATAGGCTTGTTTATTGTAAACGGTTGCATGACGGAAATGTCGTGTTTTTACCAGATAAGACATATAAGTGATGAGTTATATGTCAACTTTATTTTTGTAATCGGTTACATGAATGAAACGACTTCATTAAATTTATGGACTAACAATTAATTGCCATTATGAAATCAAACACATTCCTATCGGAAGTGGCCCGGAGGGTTACTTTCTGCGCGACCATTATGCTCGTCGCAACATCATCCATCTTATCAGGCTGTAACAAAAGATCTGTTGCTGAACCGCAAACCACTACGGGCGATCGCCAGAGTGGTTTTGTTCAGGATAATGCCAAGCCCGAAGACCAGGGCACCGTTAACGGTTGGTTCTGGTCGTTATACCGCGAAGGCGGCTCTGCCAGTATAACCCACGGCTCAGGCGGTAACTTCGCTATCAGCTACAGCAATGTCAATGATGTGGTCGGCGGTAAAGGCTGGAATCCCGGATCGGCCAGAACCGTAGGCTACAATGTAGGCGCCCTGAGCGGTAGCTATAATTTTGTTGGCGTATATGGGTGGACGACCAGTCCGCTCATTGAATATTACGTCGCTGAAATGGGTTCTGTTACTGGCGGAACCTACATCAACTCTATTAGCAGTGATGGGCATAGCTATAGCTTTTACAAACAGCAACGGGTGAATGCACCTTCCATCATTGGTACTGCAACCTTCTGGCAGTACAAAGATACCTGGGGTGGGTCTTCTACCGGTTCCAACCGCTCCATTAACATGGCCAACCACATTAACAATTGGCGTAGCAGAGGTGGCCAGGGTTTTGGTAGCTACAATTACCAGATACTGGCCCTGGAAGCCTGGGGTGGTAAAAGCGGTTATATCAACGCCACTGTTTGGTAATCGTTTAATCGCCTGATAAGTTTTGGGGCCGCCCCAACGGCGGCCCCTCTTTTTTCCTACCTGTATAAAGAAGACCTATCAATGAGAAAATTACTTATTGAAGTCGCAGCGGTGATCACGATCATTGCAGGCGCCTGCTCGCAAAAGCAGTCAGAGAAGCTTGTGCTGGTAAAAGGCGGTTCCTTTAAGCACCTTAAATCCTATTACTATAGAAATAGCATAGCTATAGCTGACTTCTTTATCGGTAAATATGAAGTATCGCAAAAAGAATGGATGGAGGTAATGTGCGCCAATCCTTCTGTATTCAAAGGCGATAATTTGCCGGTTGAATCGGTAAGCTGGTACGACTGTATTATTTATTGTAATAAAAGAAGCACAAAAGAAAAATTACAACCTTATTATAATATCGATAGCATTAAGAAGGATACGAATAATACCAATGCGCCCGATGATAAAAAATGGACGGTAACCACCAATGCGAATGCAAATGGTTACCGGTTGCCAACTGAAGCTGAGTGGGAGTATGTTGCCGGGGGCGGACAGCAAAGCAAAAATTATAAATACAGTGGAAGCAATAATATAGACGACATTGCCTGGTACTGGAAAAATAGCGGTAGTAGTTATTTGTCGGGTTATTGGTCATGGGCTGCGTTGGAGAAAAATAACAATAAAACAAAACCGGTCGGCAGCAGGTATGCCAACGAGTTAGGCGTGTACGACATGTCGGGCAATGTACGGGAGTGGTGCTGGGATTGGGACAGGGGAAATGGGGCTGATGCGCCACCGGGACGCGTTTGGAAAGGTGGCGGCTGGATGGGCGCCGACTTTTGCTGCGAACCCTCGTTCAGGGCCGGTTATGAAGCAACTGGCAGGGGACCCGACCAGGGTTTCAGGGTATGCCGTGGTGTAAAATAAAAAAGGGCTGACCAAAAAGGTGGAGATGACCTGTAAGGTGCATCATCGAAATCTGCACTGTAAAGATGCTGGATTGCACCTGACAGGTCTAATTATCAAAAGGTTAGGACCTGTCAGGTTCGCTTACACCCACTGTTAAGGTTATTTCAAATGGCGAACCTTACAGGTCTTTTTAGTCAGCCCCTTTCTAGATATAGATGTTCTTTACCGGATCATCAATTTTGTACTCAATACTTTTTTGCTTCCTGATGCAACAGTAACCTGGTAAAGGCCGGTTGGAACAGGTGTATTTAAAGACAAAGGTTCATTTACCTTTGCGTTTTTCCTTAACACAATGTTTCCATACAGGTCGGTAATTGTTACGGTTACATTTTTAATGCTTTGATCGGCCAGTCGAATGGTGAAGCTGCGTTGGGTAACCGGGTTTGGATATATTATTCCGGCGCCCTTTACTTCGGTTATGCTGGTTTCAATGAGCTGATTGACCAACGCATTGGTGCCGGCTGCTTCAAAATGCGACCAGGGATACTGACCCACATAATGCACATTATAACCGCCGTTCACCCGGGCTGGCATACTGTTCGACCACTTGTTGGTATAGTTAACGCCATTGATCTCCACCAAACTCATGTTCCATGAATTAACATAGGAGATGTTTCCGGTGATCACATAGCAGAATTCGCCGGCGCTGTCTTTTTTAAATGGAAGCGATACAGTGACCGGGCTGTTACAATTGCCCTGGTTGGCTGTTGGCGTAAAGTTGGCAGTTACCGAAATATTCGAATTCAACGTTACTGTTACCGGATTGGTGGTGCCTGTAATGCTTCCATTCCAGGTACTGAATTGATAGCCGCTTGCCGGCGTTGCGATCAGCGTTACCTGGGTGCCTGCTGTATATGTGCCGCCGGCCGGGTTCAATGCAATGCTGCCTGAACCTGTCACTGCAGTGGTGATGGTGTATTGTTTGGGTGCAACAACACCCGATACGGTGATGGCTGAAGTGGCTTTAAAGTTTCCATCTGTTGTGGTAGCGGTGATTGTCGCCGAACCTTGCGCCAGCGCTGTTACCAAACCGGTGCTGCTTACAGTGGCAACAGCCGGTGCGCCTGAGCTCCAGGTCACGGTTTTATTGGTAGCATTGGAAGGAGTTACCGTTGCCGTAAGTTGCCGGGTTCCGTTGATCTGTAAAGAGTCGGAGGCCGGAGTAACAGTTAATCCTGTAACAGGAACTACCACACCCGGGGTTGGGGTGCTGCCGTAAACAAGCACATCATTTACATACAGCGGAATAGTGCCCACTTCTTTCAATGTTCCATCAACGCCTTGTGACGACCAGTCGTTTGCCGGGTTCCAGGCTGAAGCGCTTGCTTCATAGGGAAGGCGGATGCGGATCTGCGATTCCTTCCTTGACTCACCTTGTCCGCCCGGCCAGATCTTGATACTGGGGTTAAACGTTACTTCTGTGTAGTAAATATTCTTTGGTGCATCCCAGGCTATCAGTTGGGTAAACGTAACATCTGAATTGTTTGATGACACCACATAGCTCGATGGAGAATAGCCTGCTGCGAGGCCTTCCGTGATATCAATAAATAGCCGGAAGGCATGTTTTGAGGCAATGCGCGCCGGCCAGGCCGTATGGTTGTTTACCCAAACACTCCATTCTGTATAGGTATTACCACTGCCATTCAACCGGGCTTCTATCAAAAATTCTTTCGTGGGTGTTTCTGCAACCGGGAAATTGGCCTGCGGGGTGCCGCCATAATCCTGCACCAGGCCGGCAAGCAGTCCTGAAAAGGCCGCGTTATAGTCGGTAGCCACTTCATTGTTCACATAATTGCCGCGGTCATCTGTATACGCATCATTGTTGCCGGGTCCGCCAACGAGCGCGCCATATAAAATATGTCTTGATTCAGCCGGCGGGCCGGTCAAATTGTTCGACCAGCATCCATGTGCGGTTCTATGATGGGGTTTTACCGGTGGGTTAGTACCAAACCCGCATACATAGCTGCTGCTTCGGGGATTACTTCCCAAAGCATAGTTCATTTGCGCCAACGCAAAATTATTATACTTTGTTCCCTTGGCAGTAGTGGTAGCAATGTCCTTGTAATATTTGGCAAGAAAGCCGGTATTGATGGCATAGCGTAAGGCGCCCCAGGTATCCAGAAAAGCCAGTCCACCAGGCGTATACGTTATGCGCTGTCCGTTGTAGCCATCTGTCCAGTAGTCAAGGTGCCGCTCCATATCTTCTTTATACTGCGTTTTGCCGGTGAGCTTTGCCAGCAATGCATAACAGCCATATGATTTGTCGTCCCAGGCAATGCCCCATTTGTACGACTTGATGGTGCTTTGGGGTTCGGAAGAGAGATTTGCGTAATAGGTTTCTGCTTTGGTTAACCAGGCTGCATCGCCTGTAGCCCGGTATAACCAAATGGCGCCCCACACCAGCTCATCATTATAACCGCTGTAAGAGTTGTAATAGCCTGCGGCATCTGAAATGGAGCTGGAGTATTTTCCCCGGTAAGTATCTGCAAAATTGTACAGTTGTATGGCATGGCTCAACAGGGTAGCGCTGTAAGCCGCATCATCTGTTTTAAAGATAATACTGCTGGCTGCCATGGCGGCGGCCGTTTCTGCTGCCAGATCGGAACCGGGATTGGTGGCATCGATCTTATAGGCGGGGCGCGTCATGGCCATTACTTCGGCTGAGCCCCACCAGGCATGGTCGGTACCACCATTTCCTACCTGCCCCCAAAATTCATTGGGCGCTGTATGACACTTAATGAAATAATCATTTACAAAACGCAGGTTGCTTTTCAGGTATTTCATTTGTCCGGAAGCGTTATAACCTGCCGCAAAATCAATACCGCCCCAGGCCAGCATGGTGGTGGAGAAGGCCATGGGGAAATTGAATTTAACATGGTCGCCGGCATCGTACCAGCCACCGGAGAGGTCATGGCCCACATCACTGCCATCACTCATGGCTGAGTTGGCCCGCCAGGTTACCCGGTTATCAGCGGGCAATTGTCCCGAGCGCTGGCATTCATAAAAGAACATTGATTTTTGTAAAGCTTCTGCATAATTAAAATTTTGTGCAAAGGTGTTGTTGAGGTAAGCCAGTAGGATACAGGTAGCTATGACGCTACTTTTTTTTCTCATGATCGAAAGGTTTAATTATAACAAAATCGAGTTTATATAAAGCATTAGCCGTACCGGTCCTTCAAAAAGGAACAGCATGATTATAAGCACTAAACTGGATATTCAATTAACGGCAGGGGGGAGGTGCGATAGGAGCAGGGCATAAAAGGTAATTAGTGTGTTGCTACAGCAAATTTAGCAGAAATATTAATTGACCAACGGGAAGGGATATACTTTTTATTAACAAAGCATAATACAAATATGATTGGGTGCAATCATATCTGTATTAATTATATTTTGATGCAGTCTCTATTTAGTGGAAAATGAATAATTCAATTTATCAGTTTCCTCAATACCCAAAACCATTACCCGTTGCAAACCCGATTTAAGCGTTGTTTCTTTCAGGGTTGCTTTGGCTGCCGCATCATATAATATATAAATGGCGCCACCGGGCTTTTCCAGTTTTAGTTTTCCGGGTGCAATAATACTGGCCGAATCGGTATTGCCCAACAAGAGGGGAATGAATTCTGTGAAACGGCCGGGGTGTTGAATGCTGACCTCGATTGCCTGTTCGTGAAAGACGATCGACTTTTTACCACTTGTACCTAATTTATAAGCCACCGTTAATGTGCCGTTGGGTAAATCGTGGCTACCGGGCGTTGGGTGTATGGGTTTATTGTTGATGGAGAACAGGGCATCCAGCGTATCCGCTTCATACAACCGGCCGTTTTCGGGTTTTGTGCCCCAGGCTGCATCATCGGTATCAGTTTGCGATTGCAGAAATGAACCGGCCTTTGGATGCCACAACAAGCCAATACCATAACGCTGTTGTGGTTTTAACCTGGGCCCTGAATTAAAACAGGCATAATAACCCGGCTGCCGCACGTAGGTAAATACAGTAGGGTTGCGGCTGTCCATTTTCTGGTGTATGAACCTGTTGCTTTTTATGTAGGGCAGTTGACTTATTGCAGCTGCTTTTTGTTGCGGTGAGGGATACCACTGGTAATGGGTGCGGTGAAGAAAGGCATAGGGAGAAAATGCGCTGAAGGCGCCGGTGACAAGCTTTTGCACATTGGGCCAGTTTTGTTCGAGGCTCTTCCGGGCGTCAGCAACAGACTTTTTCTTTTCATCTGTATTCATATTGAATGCCCGTACACCTGCTACTGCTTCACCCAGCGGACTGGTAATAAAATAGCTTTGAGTAGTGGTGGCTTTTTGCCGCATTTCTATGGCCCTGTTGATGGTATAGTAGAGAGAAGCTGGTTCGGGCACTGCATTATAACTGATCCAGGTATAGTACCGGCTTTCTTCTTCAATAAATGCATTGGCTAGCGGCGTGTTGCGGCTGTAGCTATAAGCCATCCACAGGTTGCTGTGATGGGTATTGAAATTATAACCAAAATCGGTTCCGCCCGCTTCATAAAAAAAGCCTGCGGGGCTTTGAAAATCGGTGGCCGATTGTTTTATGCGGGCAATTAACCGGTCGCTTATTTCCTTATCAGGAAATAATGATAAATACGCCAGTGCGCCGGCCCATACATTGGTATACTGGTTTGAATAATCCTTGCCATGTTTGTACAGATCTTCTATAGTTAGCACCGCCATAATAGCTTTTCTGTCGGCAACAATTACATTTTGCATTAAAGCAGTATCAATAGCCGGACCGCCTTTAAGCAGTCGAATTGTTTCACCCATGAATTTGGTGCTGAATGCCGTTGCTGGCAGGTTCCATTGCTGCGGGCCATACTCACTAAAACGGCCATCCGTATTTTGACTGTGGCACCAGAACGATAAGGCTGCTTCCAATCTCAGCCGAAGGGCAGGGGAGGCATAATATACATTCCATGGCCGGTTGGTGCAATAGAAATAAGCAAGTGACAGTATGTTCTCCATGATGCGGGCATCATAAGGCTTGTTTACATCAGGAGCACGCCATACTGAGATATTGATAAACCCTTTGTTGGGCCCGGTTTCCAGTACGCTGTTGGCGAACGTATGAAAATGTTTCAGGTAATAGGGGATATCCAGCTCCTCATCTGTAAAATCGGAAGGCTTGAATTGCGAGAGGTCAACATCGGGTACAGCAGGCCATTGCGCCCTCAGCGGCTGTATAAATGCAGTAACAGTAATGAGCATGGCAATAACAGCATGGCCGGCATTTCGTTTCATAATAAGTAGATTTCACTTACAAGTTATTATTTCTGCTGATTAAAAAATGCCAAAACAACAACTTGTTAAAATAGCTTAGTGAAATGCTGACCATGGTCATTCTTCATCGCGCCGGTTTATGCGCCAGCGTATAAAAAGCTGTGCATTCAGCGGACGGCTTTTATTCAAACTTTTATCGGTAAAGGGATTGGTGAGCGGCATTAACAGGGCTACGCCTGCGTCTAATGCCCCAAAGCGATATGCCAGTTCTATTTTTCCCGATATAAATGAGGAAGACAGGTATTTAATGGAATCTTTACTGTTGTTAATATTGTATAAAGAATCGGTTACCAGGGTGTCAGAAAATCGCTTGTACGATTGCTGGTAAGCCAGCCCGCCGCTGCGCAGGTGGAAACCTATACCTGCGCCCACTATCCATTTTTCATTTATGTGATAATTGTATTGCAGGCTGCCATACCAACCTCCTGTCTTTATGAGCCTGGTGTTGCTTTTTACCGGTATGCTATCAAAGTTCCTGATAACAAAACCAGAGTCTTTGCGGAAGGGATCTTTATTGTAGAAGTACCACTCTGCCGGTTTTACCAGCAACATTATTTCATGTTTGTCATGGGCCATTGCACTTACCCATATGCCGGGAATAAGCAGGTTGTAGGGCTGACTGAGGGTATTGGTACCTGTAAAATAGTATTGGGTGCCATACAGGGGTATAGTTGCCTTCCACTGCGGGCCAAATTGCCATTGCCAGTTGCCTTGCGGACCATTTCCGTAATTGCTGCTCCGGGCGCGGGCAATCCTGGTGCGTTCATGCTTTTTGGCTGCAGCCGCAGGCGGCGTAGCGTAAACCGGCGCCGGCTTTTTTTTAGGCGTTGTTGACTGGTTCTTTACAACGGAGGTGTCGCCAAGTCTGATGACAAGCGGGCGATCTGCTGAAGACGGAATAATAGCTATGGTTATAACTTTTTCATCAGTAGTGTCTTTTACTACCGGACGGCCCGCTTTAACCGGCTTTACAGGTACAGTTGTTGTATCTTTTTTAAGGGTACTGTCTATTACAATAACAGGTTGGGGAAGGGTGTTTTCGGCAGGCTCGCGGGTAATTGTTTTACTCACTGGTTTGCGATGTGCAGCAACCATTTCCTTTTTTACAGGCGGTGTTGGTTTTGTTTTGGAAGGAACCGCGGGGGAAACCGTTTTTTGCTTCGGCGGATTATCCTGGAAAATAACGTACCCGTTATATATGGAATAATACAGGGAGGTATGCTGATGTATCTGCTGCAGCAGCGATCCTATGGTATACGTTCCTTTTTTAAGGTTGATAATTTTAGTTCCCTTTACCTTCGAGGAGTTAAAGGAGAAACGTATTTTACTATGGCTATGAACAAATTTGGTAAGCGAATCGAGTGTTATGGGTTTATCAAAATAAAATTGCACCCGCTGATTGCCGGGCGCATTGGGCTTACTTTGTGCAAAACAATTTCCGCCAGCTGTCAATATAAAAAGAAGGAACAGCGCGGAAATACTTTTCTTAATTACATCCATCTCCTGATATTATAACCTGGTTTTTCTTTTCATCAATTTTATATTTAAAAGCGAGGGTATACCCCAGAATATCGAGTATTTCTTCCAGTGATTTATTATCGAACCGGGTGGTGACCATACAATTATTGATAGCATCGTTTTTCACGACGATTGTGATTCCGTAAGCTTTTTCAAGAAATAGGGCTACTTCTTTAAATGGTGTATTGCTGAATTCATGGCTTACCGTTTTACTGCGCTGGGTAGCCGGGTAAGCAATAGTAGTATCCTTTATTGTATCGGCCCCGGGTTTGGCGTCGCTGGTATATTGTGTTTGCGTTGGGGCCGGTTTTTCTTTCTTAATAGCGACAACATAAGTGATCACTGCGGCAATGATCACTACACCTGTACCAGCCAGCCACCGGCCTATGCCTTTGCCAAATGAGAACCCCGACGGGGATGCGGCAGCGGCAGGCGCCAGTTGCAACAGTTGCTTCATGTTGTCCCAGGCGTCCTCAACCGGTACATCGGGTTCCGGATACTTTTGCCCGCTCGCGTTATCAGGTAAATTTTTCTTATCCAATTTGCTTCGAGTTATTTTGTTCAAATATTACTTTCAGCCGGGTGCGGCATTCATTCAGGTGCCATTTTACAGTGCCTTCCTTCATATCGATCAGGCCGATAATTTCTTTTATGGAAAATCCCTCCAGGTAATACAGGCTGCAAACATACCGGGTATTAGTAGGTAGCTGATCGAGATAATAGTATATGTCTTTCCATTCCAGTTGTTTAAAGGGATTATTGATTACAGCGTTCCCGTCGTTTTCGGTGAGCTCGAAGGTGAGTTTGGTCTTTTTATCCCTGATCAGCGTGAGGGCGGCGTTTCGCACGGTGGTATACACCCAGTTGAACAATTCGCCTTTGGCGGGGTCGTACTGATGAATATTCTTAAAAACCTTTAGCATGCCATTGTTTACTGCGGTAATAATATCGTGGTTGTCGGTGAAAAAACATTTGCACAATGCAAACAGGGCCGGGTAAAACTGTTTATACAATTTTTCCTGGCTTTGAGGATCGTTTTTTCTGCAGCCATCTATTAACTTATCCAAATTTCACGGGTTTTTAAGCCAGGACCGTTTTCATTGGTTGCTGATAGCGGTCCTGTGCAAATGTACCATTTAAAATGAGCCTTAATTTGTTGTCCCGGGTGAAATTATCACCCCGCTGTTACGGCTTCTACGATACTATAAACTACATGGTGGCTGCCGAAGGTTGGAAATTCCGGAAAAAATTTTTAAAAAAACATCAAAAGGCTTATTGGGTAAAATAGGTTACTGAATTGCTTACGCAGCCTGGGAGAAACCTGTTAAATTGAACCTGTAATTTAACAATATGAAAAAGATCCCTTCCTGGCTGGTGACGGCCTTCCTGGTACCCGTTATACTGGCATTATGCTCGCAGTATTCTTTTGCACAGGAGAAAAAGATCCGGGTATTGCTCATTACTGGCGGACATGGGTTCAAACACGAGCCTTTTTATGAAGTTTTTAGTTCCATTAGCTCTATTACCTACGATACGCTGGTTCAACCGCAGGCCAATGCGTTCATCGCTTCTCCCGAAGTGAACCAGTATGATGTGCTGGTGTTTTATGATATGGCCGATTCCATTTCACCGGCGCAGCAGCAGGCATATATAAACCTCCTGAATAAAGGCGTTTCCATGATCTTTCTTCATCATTCGTTGGTGTCGTATCAAAACTGGCCTGAATTTATAAAGATAGTTGGCGGACAATACCACACACATCCCGTAGTAGTGAACGGCGATACGTTAAATACCAGTTATGAGCATGATGTAACCATTCCCGTAAAAGTGGAAGATAAAAAGCATCCCGTTACAAAGGGCATCAGCGATTTTGAAATTATTGATGAGGTGTATGGTGGTGTGGAGATCCTGCCGCAGGTAAAGCCTTTGCTCAGTACCACGCATCCTAAAAGTATGCGCTACCTGGCATGGATCAATCATTATGGGAATTCGAATGTCATCTATATACAATTGGGCCACGGCCCATCCGGTTATTCCAACCCAAATTATCGCAAACTGATACAACAGGCCATTGAGTGGTCGGCAAAACGATCAAAAAAATAATTTAACCGAAAGAGCTGCCATTAATTATCATCTTTCTGTTGCTTCAGCTGCGCATGCCGTATGCGGCTCAGCGTTTCGCGCGATACGCCTAAATACGATGCTACCATGTGCAGCGGCACCCGCGGGAACACATTGGGAAAAGATTCTATAAAATGCTGGTATTTTTCTTCGGAAGTAAAACTGATATTCATGAGTATCCTTTCGTGGTTGGCGTCATGACTGATCTCCTTTATTTTATCTGAAAGCATTTTGAAGGTGGGAATAGTTTCCAGTAACCGGTCAAAATTTTCCTTTTTCCATAATACCAGTTCTGTATCTTCCAGGGCATCGATATTATACCTGGAAGGCGTTTGGTTATTATAGCTTTCATGGTCAATACACCAGGCGTTTTCGCAGGCAAACCGCATAATATATTCCGTTCCATCCTCCTTCAGCAGGTAGGTCCTTAATAAGCCTTTAGAAATAAATGTTTTGTACCGGCATACATCACCTTCCTGCAACAGGAATTGTTTCCGGCGCAACTTCTTTTCGGTGGCCAGCGAGCGCATAAGGGCCAGTTCATCCCGGGTAAAATGCGCTATTGACGTAATATAAGCTTCAAAAATTTCAAACATAGTGTTTACTTCTTTTCAGCTGCCTGCTCGCAAAGTTAAGGTCAAATGACCTCAAATAATTGTGTCAAATGCCCTTGGGCCGGGGCAGCATTCCGGCGCAAATTTGTGGAGTAAATTAATTATTCAATAAAATAAAAACAACATATGCGAGTATTTGTTACCGGCGCTACAGGTTTTGTGGGTTCAGCCGTTGTACAGGAATTGATCGCTGCCGGCCACCAGGTTACAGGACTGGCCCGCAACGATTCCGCAGCCAGTTCCCTGGCCGCCGCAGGTGCCGAAGTGCATCGCGGCCATCTTGAAGACCTCAACAGCCTTAAACGTGGTGCGGCCGCGGCTGATGGCGTTATTCACACCGGCTTTATTCATGACTGGTCGAATTTTAAGGAAAGCTGTGAAATAGACAGGCGCGTTATTGGGGCGTTCGCTGAGGCGCTCGCCGGTTCCACCCGGCCTTTGATCATTACTTCCGGTATCGGCATCCTGGGTCTTGGTCGCCTGGCAACAGAAGAAGATGTACCTGCTACTACCGACTTTCCCCGCACAGCTACAGAAGAAGCCGCTGTTGCGGCAAAGGCCAATGGCGTGCGCGTGTCGCTGGTGCGTTTGCCGCCATCGGTACATGGCGATGGCGATCATGGTTTTGTTCCGGCACTTATTGATTTTGCAAAGCAAAAAGGCGTTTCGGCGTATGTGGGTGATGGGCTCAATCGCTGGCCTGCTGTGCACCGCCTCGATGCTGCCCGGTTGTTCAGGCTGGCGTTGGAGAAAGGGGGAACGGTGGCCCGCTTTCATGCAGTGGCCGAAGAAGGCGTGCCTTTCCGGGAAATTGCAGCAGTGATCGGCCGGCGGCTTAATGTGCCTGTTGTTTCTAAATCGAAACAGGAAGCAGCCGATCATTTTGGCTGGTTTGCGCATCCCGTTTCTTTCAACACGCCGGCATCAGCTGCGCTAACACAGGAAATACTTGGCTGGCGTCCCACTCAAATTGGCTTGTTAGCCGATATTGATCACGAACGGTATTTCAACCGGTAAAAACAATGCTATAACACAGCAAAGCCTCCCGTTGCATCGGAAGGCTTTGCTGTGTATATGTTTACCCCATTTATTTTTTGACTGCTTTCAGTTGAATATAGGTTGGCCGGTCGCGGTCGCAGGTAATAATGCCATTCTCCAGCTGTAGTTCCGCAACCTGGATCACGCTTCTTCTGGCCGCCAGGGATTGATCGGGCGCCCGGTTTGCTTTCGCTCTGCCCGGATGGGTAAAATAGAAGACAAATGCTTTGCCGTCATTTACCACTACATCGCTGTGGCCGCCGATAGCTCCATCGTCGTTACCCCTGCCCGGCGCTTCCAGGATATTTGCATTGCGTTTCCAGGTAAGCAGATCGTCAGACTGGTAAATGTCCATCCCTTTCCAGATATCAATGATCATCCAGTAGCTGTTCTTCCAGCGAAATACTTTTGGTCCTTCGCCTCTGGCAGCAATGGCCTTGCCTTTATCTTCCCAGTGAAACAGGTCTTTGCTGTCGGCATAATAAATACTCTTTCCATCTTTTTCATTGTTATACCAAAGGCGCCAGCTGCCATCGGGTAACCTGTATACAGAAGCATCGATGACATGGTCGTTGGCCAGTTTGAGGGTGCTTTCATATTTCCAGTTCTGCAGATCGGTACTGGTTAAATGAACAATATTGCGGGTATGGTTCCAGTCATCGAAGATACCCGGCACATATGTAAGGTACATGTGATAAAGGCCCTTGTTTTCTATAACATCCGGCGCCCAGAAGGTATAGCCTTCATTGGGGCGGTAATTGATATTTGCCGTATCCATATACTGCCAGGTGCTGCCATCTGTTGAAGTGGCAATGCCAATACGGGTGCCATGCACCCAGCGAACACCCGATGAATCGTTGGTATTGGCACGGCGATTGGTATAAAACATCCACCAGGCTTTCTTTTTTTTGTTCCAGATAATAACCGGGTCGGCAGCGCCATCATACACAGGATCAGCAAAAGCGGGTTTAGGCGCGGGGACTTTATTTTGCGCCAGGGTAGTAGCGGTGCTGGCAATTGATAGCATAATGGTGCCCAATAAGATTCCTGTTAACCTGTTCATATGGCTTTAAACGTCGGTTTAACTTTTATTTAGGGATGCAAGAATACTAAAAATAAATAGTAAATGGCCATTAAACCCGGTTGCTGGTGAACAGGTCTGTAATGGGGCAATTGGTTAAGCCCCAGTTAATTTACCATGAATATTTTTTCATATTACAGCTTTTGTTATAATTGTAGCAGATTAGTGCTTTATTTCCCTAAATACCGACTTTTGATAAGAACGCTATTTTTATTAATGCCTGTGATGCTGTTGGGTTTGAAGAATAATGGGCAAACCCCGCTTCCTCAAAGGCCGGTCTCTCAAAACGCTGTGGACACCAGCAGCCCCGCAAAAACCAAAGAAAAAGATATGGGCGATGTGTTGCTCCATCTTTTTTACCCGCACAAACCATTGCCCGCCGATTCTACAGAAGTAAAGGATACCAAAAAACATTTTTCACTCGTGCCCGCAGTTGGGTATACCCTTCAAACAGGTTTTGCCGGTCTTGTTAGCGGCAATATGGCCTGGTACAATGATATTGCAGGTGATGCCAAAATTTCGAGCATTAGCACCAATGTTACCTACTCGCAATACCGGCAGATCATGATCCCCTTTCAAATCAATTTGTGGACAAAGGGCAACCGGTACAATATCATTACCGACTTCAGGTTTATTAAATATCCATCTGTTATTTATGGTCTTGGCGGCGATTCAGATCCCAACCAGGGCTATACTATTGATTTTTCAGGTATCAAGGTGCATCAAACGGTCATGAGAGCGCTGGGGGGTGATTTTTATGTGGGGCTTGGTTACTACTTCGATAAGATCTGGCATATAAGAGCCACCGATTCCCTGTCAGATGACCTTAAAGAGCAATTGAAACAAACCCTTCACAGGAAAGAAACAGCATCGGGATTTGCCTTGCGTTTTTTATACGATTCACGACTGAACCAGATCAATCCGCAGCAGGGCATCTATTTCAATATTGTATACCGCAACAACCTGAAAGGACTGGGTAGCTACAGCAACTGGCAATCGCTGTTGATCGATAGCCGTACTTATTTGCATTTCCCCAGGCAGTCGCACAATGTGCTTTCCTTCTGGCTCATGGATTGGCTAACCCTCGACGGTTCACCGCCATATTTATTATTGCCCAGCACCGGTTGGGACGATAATTACAATTCGGGCCGTGGATATATTCAGGGCCGGTACAGGGGAAACAATATGCAGTATTTTGAAAGTGAATATCGCTTTGGTATTACGCGCAATGGTTTAATAGGCGGGGTGGCATTTGTAAACCTGCAGCATTTTTCAAACGAAATATCTGATGCCTTCAGTACTTACTTTCCCGGTTATGGGCTGGGCCTGCGCATAAAGCTCAATAAACATTCCGGCGCCAATTTGTGCATTGATTATGGATTTGGCCAGAACGGCTCCCGCGGATTCTTTGTAAACCTGGGCGAAATATTTTAAAGGTTAAGTAAGTACAGATTGCAGCTCATCAACAGGCATTGCGAAAATTGTTCAGTATATACCAATCAAGCTGACGGAAGCACCACCAAAGCAGTACTGAAATTAGAAGTTAAAGATGGGAATTTGATCATCGTAAACGGAGAGGCCGGAAATGACAACGAATATGTCATAATGGTGTCGAAATGGGAAATAATTAAGGGGTAAGCCCAACAATGTTTAGCGTAAGATATTTAATGTAATCCCCCTTCAGGTCTAATTTTTGAAGGGGGATTTTTTTTATTATAAACCCGCTATTACAACATTTGAGATCAGCATATGCGTTGGGCTATAGAAATCGGCGCCGAGTTTAAAGGTGCTATAAGTTCTGTTGCCTTCAAAGGCATGATTAATGTCGTATGTTTTTTCCTGGTTGATGTATACCCGTAAACGTTCGCCTTCTTTTTTAAACGCGATGTGATTTATTTTTCCGCCTGTGTTATAGGCGTCGCTGTTAACGTGCGTATCCAGGTCTTTGCCTTTGCATTCTACATAGGCGCTGCCGCCCGAATACATCCTGAATTGCAGGTATGGGTTGGAAGGGTATTTATCGAAATTCCGATCCAGCGCATCTTCAAAATCAACAAACAGGGTACTGCTATTGCCACCGTCAATGATCACGTCAAATTCTACGGTAAAATCTTTGGGAAGACCGGTTTTTAATTTTGGAATATACACCCCGGTACCTGTAATGTTAAACCAGTTGCCCGGGTATTGTTGCAGGGTAACCACTTCGCCGCTGGCATTGGTGAGCCATTTAACCGGGAAATTACCCTTCTTGGTGGAGTCAAAATGATCTATAAACAACAGCGTGTTGCCCGGTACAAAATCATACACTGTATTAATACCAACACTGGTAGGGGAGGCGGTTGGTTTTGTAGCATCTGTATCAGCCGGCTTGTTCCTGTTCTTCTTTTTAAATAAGCCACCTACTTTGTCAATAGTGCTGCCCACTTTGTCGGCGGTGTTGCCTACCTGGTCAACAGTAGATTGTGCATGGCCGTAGAATGGAATGGTTGCAAGAAATAAGACAGGTAATGCAGCAATGAATTGCATTTTGCGCATAGGTTTTGTTTTAATGGAAAAAATAAAATTGTTTTATTCAGGGTCCATTAGGGGGCTCACAGATCAGTCGATGCGCATATTTTTTTATTACAGTGCAGGAAGTTATTTTTTGGTGATAAAGACAATTCAGTGGTGTTTGGGTATTGGGCACTGAGATGCCTATAAAAAAACAGCCTCTCCCGATTCATCGGGAAAGGCTGTTGAAAGGAAAAATAGAACACTGACCTTGTTACTGTGCAATGAGTGACCACTGCTGGTTATAACTTGAACCGCTATACCATTGTTGCATAGACGAGCCATTGGTGGTTTGTCCGCCAGTATCAAGACATTTGCCTGTGGTAAGGTTAACTACTTTATAATAACCATTGCCAAGAGAAACAAGTGTCCACCGCTGGTTGGTGCTCGAGCCTAAGGCCCACTGTTGAACAACACTGCCGTCGGTGGTATTGGTACCTACATCAAGACATTTCTTTCCGGTAGCACAGCTTAATGTATAATAGCCGGCCGTATAGCTGATATTCCATAGTTGGTTGGCGCTGGAAGAGGATGCCCATTGTGCAACTGCTGCACCGTCGGTGGTGCTGCCCAGGTTGTCGAGCATGAGGCCGCTGCTCCGGTTCTGCAATTTATATCTTCCATCTGCAATGGGGCCCTGCCATTTGGCTGCGGTGGAAAGCTTCCACGACCACCGGAACATATTGGCGCAACCGGGGTTAACCTCTATCAGGTTATTGTTGGCTACATACCAGCGATAGGTATCAATATCGTTCACGCCCGACCAGGCGATGGTTCCCATTGAATTGTCTTTGGCATAGGCAAGTCCGCCTGTAATGAATGCCTGATCTTCGTACACGCCCGTATCCCATTGCCACCAGAAACTTACATTGCGATAGTTTTCAACGCCAATTTCGGTAACAACTGTTCTTGCTGCATAGGAACCTACCTTCCCTGAGATTATATTGTAGTAACCCGACCATACATTATACGACCCATAGAACCACCAGTAACAATGGATGCCCAGATACTGGCTGCTTAACCGGCTGTCGTTTCCTACGGTGACCACTTCGCCGGCGTAACCGGTTCCATCGAGGATACATTTCCAGGTTGATGGATTGATCGTTCTTAAGAAATTGGCATACAGGTTACACAGGTCGGTGCCCGAATAATCAACCGGTTCGTTGATGGGTTCATATAGTACCGCATCGTTGTTTTTATAAACCGCATCAACCGTGCTCCACATGGTGTACCATTGCGTGGTGTCGGGCACATGATGCACATCGATGGGCCAGTAACAAAGGATCACATTGCACCCTTCTGATACGACCGCGTTAATGGCCGATTGATACACGGGCCAGTAAGTGGAATTACTGGCAGTTAACGGAGTGATAGGCATACGAATGGTGGTGCCACCGCTTGCTTTAACCGAATCAGCGATCCGCTTTCCTACAGCCGCCGCATTGGTTGCCGAAATGGATGAGGATAGGCCGCTGGGGGTAACAACCCTTGAGGCGGCTTCGTTCCCGTTAGGGTCGGCCCAGTTTATGCCCCGCAAGCCATTCGTATTGGCCGTAGCGCTTCTGGCCGTTGAATGAGTGGCGGAAGTGGCATCCGTTGTTTGTACGGCCGTTTCTTTTTTTGAACAACCGGCTAATACAGCCAGCAGGCAAATAGCCTGAATGAGGAAGAGTTTTTTCATATGACTCTATTTTGTGATGGTTTAATGCAAGCAATCGATCAGCAATCGTTATTAATAGCCCGGATTATTTGGCAACAGGTTTTTATTTATATCTATATCTCCCTGCGGAACGGGCCACAACCATCCTTTGGCGGCATCGAAACTCCGCGTTTCCTGTTTCACCAGCTTGAACGTCCAGGTAGCTGAGCTCGAAGGGTCACTGAGTAACGATTTATCGTAGCCGTACACATCGTGCACCAGCGAAACATCCTGCCACCGCAACATATCGGCATAGCGGGTTCCTTCATTATAAAACTCCACCCTTCTTTCATGCCGCACGATAGCTCTTAATTGCGACTGGCTTAAACCGGTTCCTTCCACTGATTCTACGGTTGGCATACTTACGCGGGCCCGCACTTTATCGATCAGCGAATAAATTTCGGCATCGGTACTACCTGCTTCAATAAGCGCTTCTGCCCGCATCAGGAAAATATCTGCATAGCGCATCAGGATCGTATTCAAAGAATTGTTGTTTACATCGGCAATACCAATGCTGGCGTATTTGCGTGGCCGGGCGCCGCAGGGTACCTGGTCAAGCGCAGGAATAAAAGTGGTGGAACCGAATTTTGAACCGGGCAATACCACTGATGCAGCCAGGCGGGGGTCGCGGTTTACAAAAGGATTTTGTGCATTATAGCCCGATGAGGCATTGGTAATTGGCAACCCGTTCGTCATGTAATAGGAATTGATCATGTCGGCAGTCACATTCGCTGTGGGCCAGCTGCTCAATGACAGAGCGGCTGTTGGCCATGGTTGCGACTGGGTGGTAGGTATGTATTGAATATCAAAGATCACCTCTACGTTGTTTTCGTGGTTTTCATCGAAGGTGCCGGCATAATCAGGATATAAACTGTATGCTTTCAAATTGATTACATCCAGGGCAGCCTGTGCAGCTTCGGCATATTTCTTATTATACAACAATACCCGTGCTTTGTAAGCAAGCGCTGCTCCTTTGGTGGCGCGGCCTACATCTGATCCTGAATAGGAGGTGGGAAGCGCTGCCGCTGCGTCATTAAAGTCGGTAAGGATCTGCGTAAGCACGTCGCTTTTGGCGGTTCTTGACACATACGCTTCTGACAGGGCCAGTACTTTGGTAATAAGCGGTACATCGCCGAAATAGGTGATGAGGTCGGTATAGGCATAACCCCTCAAAAATTTGGCTTCGGCGCTCATTTGCGATTTTATGGCATCGCTTACGCTTGCCTTGGCAATGTCCTGCAGAAATTCATTGGCCCTGGCTATAATGGTATAATCCTGCGTCCATTTGGCGTAAGGCGCCCAGCTCGAGGTATTGGTGAGCCATTCACCCACTTCCTTCGAACCCTGCCAGGCGTCCTGGCAATAGCCGTTGTCGCTCATATAATCGAACTGGTAAAAATGGGCGGGAGTAGCGTTGGGTTGAATGGCATTGTATATACCTATCAACGCCATTTTACATTGCGTTTCGTTTTGATAAAAGGTGGAAGGGGAAAGCCTGTCCTTTGGCGTTTTATCTAAAAGGTCTTTTGCGCAACCGGTAAAAGCCAATATTGAAATGAAAAGAATGCTTTTATTTATATTTTTCATATCCTGCTCGTTTAAAAGTTAACATTTACACCCATCGTCATTACACGTACCTGCGGGAAGGCCTGGGCCCTGGTTTGATTAACAGTTTGCTCCGGATCAAAGCCTTTGAACTTTGTAACGGTAAAGGCATTTTGTATGTTTCCGTAAACCCTGAGCGATCTGATGCCTGCTTTGTTCAGGATGTTCGGACTGATTGAGTAACCCAGTTCGATGTTCTTCATCCGTAAATACGCCGCATTTTCCATGTAGAAGGAGGAATGAATGTTATTGCGCACCCCATCGAGTGTGAGCCGGGGTAATGTATTGGAAGGGTTTGTCGGTGTCCACCTGTTCAACCACCAGTCACCCATATTGGCAAAACCACTGAATGGCGTTGCGATCTCATAGTAAGTATAACCCTGAATTCCTTTAACGCCCTGTAAGAAGAAGCTGAGGTCAAATCCTTTCCAGTCTGCATTGAACGTGAAGCCATAAGTGAGATCGGGGAACTGGCTTCCGATGATCGTTCTGTCGTTATTCATGTCAACTATGTTGTCCTTACCCAGGTCCCTGTATTTGATATCACCCGGTTGCGCGGTATAGTTAGCTACCTGCACTACGCCTGGTTTAAGGGTATAGGTGCGGCTGGCGTATGGGATGCTGGCGTCGCTGTTATTTTGCCAGGTAAAGTCAGAGATCTGGTAAATGCCATCCATTTTGTAACCATAGAATGAATTGATGGCAGCGCCCACTTTGATCGCTTTAGGCGAAACAAGCTGCTCTGCAACATTCATTTTGGTTATTTTATTTACTATATGAGAGGCGTTTACGGTTGCTCTTATATGAAGCCCGTTCGCAAAGCTTTTTTTCCAGGTCACTGCTGCTTCAATACCCTTGTTCTGCACTTCACCGGCATTGGCATAGGGCGCCGCTTCGGCCATTGTAAGCGGAATGGGTTGGTTCAGCAACAGGTTTTTGGTGCGCTTGTCGAACCAGTCGGCAGTGATCTCGAAATCATTTTTCACCACCATGTCTATACCATAGTCAAGCTGTTGGGCGGTTTCCCAGGTCAGTTCTTTATTGGTCATTTGAGTAATAGCTACGCCGGAATATAAAGTGCCACCCAGTGAGTAGTTATTACCGGTTGATAAAATGTCGCTTCCGTTGTAGTAATTGCTGATGTTCTGGTTGCCTAATCTACCCCATGAAGCGCGCAATTTAAGATGGTTCAGCCAGCTCAAAGTTCTCAGGAAATTCTCTTTCGACAGTACCCAGCCGGCAGAGAAGGAGGGGAAGGTGCCCCATTGATTTTCTTTGGAGAACCGGGAAGAACCGTCTCTTCTGAGATTGGCTTCAAACAAATATTTTCCGTCGAACGCATAATTCAGGCGGCCAAAATAGGAGCGTAATCCCAAATCATAGCTGCCTGCATTATTGGTTTGCGTTGCGGGGTCGCCGAGGTTAAGCACCCGTTGCTGGTTATTGACAAAGTTGGCGCGGTAGCCGCTTTCCCAATCATAATTGAATTGTTCTTCTGAATAACCGCCCAATACAGTAACATCATGTTTGCCGAATGACTTATTATATTTCAGGAGGCTGGTGAGCAGGGTTTGAACGTCTGTCTCATTGCTCACATTTAAATTGGAGGCTAAATTGGTGGTAGTACCGCTTTCATTATACAAGGTGACGTTTGCATGGAAGGCTTTTGTTTTTGAGTTCGTCACATTATAGCCATATGTGATCTGGGCGCTTAACCCGTCTACGATCTTGTATTCAGCTTCTACCTGTCCGGTAAAATAATAGCGGTTTGTTTGTGCGGTGCTGCCTTCTTTTATTTCACCATAGAAGTTGCGTTCTCCATTTACCGATACCCATTGGCCCGCTGCATTTTGCAGGGGATGTATGGGCGCCAGGGTGGCGTACCACTCGGCGCTCCACAGGTCGGTGGGTTCGTTTTTCACGCCCAGGTTCCCGGCTAATTTGGTGGAGATGCGCAATTTTTTGTTCTTTAAGAAAAATCCATCAAGGTTGGTGCGGAAATCGGTCTTTTTATAATTGGTTCCAACCAGCACACCATCCTGGTCTAAATGCCCAAGCATAACGGCATAGTTGATATTGTCGGTTCCACCTGAAAGGCTTAACCGGTGATTTTGAATGGCCGCGCTTCCATAATATACATTGAAATAATCAATGTCGGGGTACATGGGGTTATTATGGGCTTTGTATTTCGCGATAGTGGAGTCGGGATAAACAATGCTACCGCCTGAATTCAAAGAAGCTTCGTTATACAGCGTCGTATAATCAACCGAGTTCAGCACATGCGGTAACCGAGTTGGTTTTTGTGTACCGATATAGGCGCTGTAATTGATCTTTAAACTGCCGGCTGTGCCTTTTTTAGTTGTAATAAGAATTACCCCGTTGGCGGCCCGGCTACCATAAATGGAGGCAGAGGCGGCATCTTTCAACACCGACATGGACTGTACGTCAACCGCATTTACATCATTGATATTTCCCGGAACCCCGTCAATTAATACCAGGGGCGTATTATCGCCAAATGTGCCCACACCACGAATGTCGATCACCGTACCATCATCGCCCGGCTTGCCCGATGCCTGCAGCGCATACACACCGGCAACGGTGCCCTGCAATGCCTGGCTGGTATTGGTTATTGGCCGGGTAGCCATATCGTCCATTTTAACAATGCCCACAGCGCCTGTTAAATTTGTTTTCTTTTGCGTACCGTAGGCAATCACCACTACTTCATTTAGCAATGGTTTCAGTTCATCCAGTACTACCGAAAGGTCGGTGGTGCTGGTAACCTTTACTTCAACAGTACGGTACCCGACAAAACTGATCTCCAGCACATCGCCCGGGTTTGCATTTATTTTGAAGATGCCGTTTTCATCGGTTGATGCAGCGGTTGAGGTGCCTTTTACTGCCACTGTTGCTTTGGCAACCGGTTGGCCGTTTTTGTCAACCACTTTTCCGGTTATGCCCGTGCGGTTTTCACCCACATTAAAAACGGCCGGAGTGACCTTTACCGGTGGTATTACGGTAACTACATTTTTCGACCATTCAAAGGTGGCGCCCGATTGTTTACTTATTTCATTAAGCAGTTGTTTTAACCGGAGTTTACCGGCCGATATTTCTACCGGCTCCCGTACATTCAATTCTGTAGCATCATAAGCGAACTTCACGCTGGCCTGCATTTCTACAATAGTGAAAAGCTCAACTAATAAAAACTTCTTTTTAGTAAGCTTTATAACCGTGCTGTTATAATCCTGGTCGCGGTCACCAGGCGAGGCCTTTGCAAAGTTGAAAAGGGAAAGCGCTATCAGCAGGGAAAGGGCATACAATACCTTCCCGGGGAGCATACCAATTCTACCCATGGCAATTTTTGTTTTAGCGTTTTAGATATTTAGTGAATCGTTATTACATTTCCTTTGATTGTATAGGAAAGTTGTTTCGAAAGGCAAATACTTTTTACAATTTCTTCAGGTGAAACATTCGAAAATGACCCATTGAACCTGAATTCCTTTTTCCGGCTTTGATTGATCAGCCTGATATTATATACTTTATCAAATCGATTGGCTATTTCAGTAAAACCGGCATTCCTGAATACAACAATTCCCTGTCGCCAGCCTGTTTCTTCATTCAGATCGTATGCAGTTTTTTGGAGCGATTGATCGTTCTTATTTAATACGCCCATTTCAGCGGGCGCCAGTGTTATTGTTTTAACCCGCCTTTGCTTATTTTCCCCGTTACTGATTGCATTCAGTTTTACTTTACCGGTAACCAGGGCAACGGTTGCCTGGTCTTTATCGGGGTAACACTGCATATTGAATGTAGTGCCCAGTACCATCACTCCTATATTGATGCTGGTAACCAGAAATGGATGCTGCGCATCGGGCTGCACTCTGAAGAATGCTTCGCCGGTAAGCTGCACTTCTCTTGTATTACTCGTGAACTTTGCGGGATACGTTAGTTTACTATCGGCATTCAGCTCTACTTCCGAACCATCGGGCAACGTAATTTTTGCGCGCTCGCCTTTCGGTACATATTTTTCTATTAATTGAACGGTTTCCCTGCCAGGGGTAACTGATCTGTTTTTCTGCAGGGCTATATAGGCAATTGAACCCACAGTTACAAAGAGCAGGGCTGCCACCGCTCTGGTTATCCTTTGGTTGCGTTTTCGCGCTCTGTAGTTGTAGTACTCCCTCAACGCTTCATCCGGTTCTTCCGTGGCATTCCCCGAAAGACTGTTACCTGGTGAAAGCTCGTTCAATGCCTGGGCAAAACGCTGCTGTTCCCGCTGAAATTCCGATTCAGGGAGCCGCACAGAAAAAGCATCGATGTAATTGTTGGCAGAAATAATGACGTCCAGCTTTTCAGGATGAAGTTTGATCCATTCGGTCCAGAATTGGATGTCCGCTTCATTTTCCCTGAAATAATACCGCAGATATGATTCATCTGTGATAAAATCCTCCACGCCATATTGTAAATAATCCTTCATTTCGGTGTTACTTAATAACAGGACGTGCGATCAGGGATTTTTTACCGTAAAATTTTCAGCTTTTTTTTAAGAAGTATGTTTGGCCGAGAAATAATGCCTGAGGCGTTCAACTGCTTCATAAATGCGGTTGTAGATGGTACGCTGCTCACAACCAAGTAATTCTGCGATCTCTGCGTAATTTTTGTTCTCAAAATAACGCAGCTGGATCGCTTCTTTTTGTTTAGTGGTTAATTGCAACAGCGCTTCTTTAAGGGTTTTACTGGTTGCTTCCTGTTCCTGAAAAGCAATGATGACCTCTTCGTAGGAGAACTCATGTTCGTCATCCGTGCTCAATAAAGCGGCTTCGGGAAGCGATTCTTTCTTTAAAGCATCGATCAATTTACGGCGTACACAGGCATTGAGGTAGCCACCAACAGAAGATACAGGGGGAAGTTTGTCGCGATTGATCCAGATATTGAGAAAGGCCTCGTGAATACTGTCTTTTACAATGTCGCGGTGGGTGCATACAGCGAAGTTTGCAGAAAAGAGGAAGTGATAAAATGAATTATACAACTCTTTTAATGCACCGGGATCGCCTGCACGCATGCAGTTCCAAAGTTCAGTAGTTCGGGTTGTTTGCAATGTTAGTTATATGGCAAGCTGAATAATAAATGTCAAATTAGCAATTATTTTAGTGTTACCAAATTTTTTTATTGACTGTGTTCGTATTATCCCCTTTAACGGCGTGTCGTTAACAGGCGGGTAACAACTGCGAAAGCGATTATTATGTCATACAAATAGGTTCCCGTATCTAATAAATAAAAACAAAGATCCCACACCAACCGGCCTGGGATCTTTGCTCTGAGTGTAGTCGAAGAATATATTACAGTCCGCTATTGAAATGTGTGTAAGAAGTAAAGCCCAGGAACGTTTTGTCACTGGTTACACCCAATGGGTCCTGCAGCTCTCTCAGGCTTTTCAGGTTGGCTGTTTTGTAATAATTATACGCCACCTCGGTGCCGGGAAATACCGTGCTCGATGAGGAACATTTATCACAGGCCGCATTGTGGTTATACGCCTTTCTCATATAATCATATCCCTTGCTCAGCAGGTTCGAATTGTAGGTGAACAGGGAGTTATCACCCTGTATCCTCGCCAGTTGTGCAGCATAAGCAAAAGCTGTAAGGGAATACTGATAGTGCACACAATCGTCGCGGTCGCAATATTCAGGAATGGTGCCGTCTGATTTTATAATGACCGGCAAATGGCTTTGAATGATATTATACCCGTTTTGATAAACAGTTGTATTATCCATGAAAATGCCAATGGTCATGCGGGCATAGCCTGCAGAGGCATTCCAGTTATTATTATACTCAGGTGTATTATTGATGTAGGTGTTCTTTACCAGGTTCAGGTAATTGATGAACTGGGTAATGTCTGCATCAGCCCAGCCCGATGCTTTTCCAAATGCTTTATAATAGCGCAGTATTTCAGCTGCTGCCACAAAGCTGGGGGTGGTCCAGGAAGCTTCCAACGATGGTTGAAGTGCGTTGGAGCCGGAAAGCACTGCATACTTTTTGAAGGTGTACGACCAGCCGTTCAGGATAGCAATGGCTTGTTGGGCATAGGTCATGGTACCGGTTTTTGCCCAGCGTAAGGCCAGCGCATAGGCTAATATAGCGTCTTTCCTTATCTGGCTTTTTGATTCGGTAGTTGCTCCGTTTGAACCTACGGTAACCGTTTCCCAGAATTTAGTGGGTAAGGCATTGTCGTTAACATAATCCAGTACTTTTTGATAGGCTGCCAGGCGAACGGCATCTCCGCCGTTTACTTCTGCCCCAATTTTATCAAGGCTTTCTTTGGTATTCAATATGCCGGGGTGCACAAATGTTGTAATGGCAGCTGCCGATGCGGTAACAGCAGCCTCTTCTTTTGGTGTTGGTGTAACTGTCTGACTGCTTTGTTCTCCCTTTTTACATTTTAAGAACAAGGTTGACAGGGCCAGTAAAAAAATTCCGGCACCGAGGATTCTCCCATTTTTTTTCATAGTACAGATGAAATTTTTATAAAACGAATTTGTTAATTGAAGAAGGTGTTAGTACAATACAAAATGACTGCCATAAATACTGCCAGCTGAAACTTCAATGAATAGTGCACTACGTCTTTTCTACATCAACCGGCAGGCGCACCGTTAAAACACCTTTTTTGTGGGCTTTACCCATCAACAATAATTAATATCAGTAACTTTCGTAATAGCACAGGTGAAGATCATACAGTCCATTGGTTGCCTGAGATAGCATTGTTTCCTGCTGAATTTTCTACACTAAAACATATAAACCATGGACCTCTCAAAAAAATTAACGCAATTGGGCAAACAGCCCGACTTCATCCTGATCATTACCGATGAACAGCGGGCCACCCAACATTTTCCCCCGGGGTGGGAGCAGCAAAATCTGCCCACGCTTACTTTTCTCAAAAAGAACGGTTTCAGCTTCGACCGGGCTTTCTGTAATACCTGTATGTGCTCACCCAGCCGGGCCACTTTATTTACCGGGATTTATCCGGCCAAACACCTGGTATCCCAAACCCTCACTATAGGCGGGCCCTTATCGCCTGCAGAACCTACCCTCAATACTGCGTTACCAAACATTATGAACGTACTTTGGAATGAAGGGTATGATGTGCAGTACCGCGGTAAATGGCATATGAGCAAAGGAGTAGCGGGCAATGGCGCCGTGACCAATTATGATACCTTAACGGCCGCGGATATTTCTTTATTTGGCGCCATGGGCTGGGTGGCGCCCGATGCCGGCGAAGACGTGAACCCGTTAAATTTTGGTGGCGGCTTTGCCAACCACGACGCCCGGTATGTATCAGAAGCCATTCAATACCTGCAGCAGGTAAAAGCAAGGCGGGCGGCAGGCGACAACAAACCCTATTGCCTAATTGTATCGCTGGTGAACCCCCACGACGTACTGGCGTATCCGAAAACTGCAGGAACATCCGGTTATCATTCCAGTGCCTGGAGTGGCCGGGAAATAGGTTTACCCGATACCGTGAACGAACATTTACTGCTCAATAAAAAGCCAATGGCGCAGGAACAGATCTTATTGGGAATGGATGGCTTATTAGGGCCTTTGCCAACAACAGAACAAAAATTGAACTACATAAATTTTTATGGCTACCTGTTAAGCTGGGTCGATAAAGAGGTCGGGTTCCTCATCAGGGAATTATATGCTAAAGATGCCAACGGAAAAAGTTTGGCCGATACGGCCATCGTAACTTTTACCTCAGACCACGGCGAAATGGGATTGGCACACGGCGGGCTGCGCCAGAAAACCTTTGTGGCTTACGAAGAAGCAATACGGGTTCCCCTGGTCATTTCAAATCCGGTTTTATTTTCAGATCAAACTGTCAAAAACTCGATGGCCCTGGCAACCCTGGTTGATATTATGCCCACCTTCATGGAGATCGCCCATGTACAGAACCCGCCTTCCGGACTGGCAGGTACCAGCCTGTTGCCCATTATACAGGATGGTACGCCGGTACAGGAAAGTATCTTATTTACTTACGATGATACAAAGGCCGGTTCCAACAGTAAATGGTCGGCAGTAAATGCAGCCAACCGCATCCGTTGTATTCGCACCGAGAAATGGAAGTACAGTTATTATTTTGATGCGGCAGGCGCTTATTACAACCAGTATGAACTGTACGACCTGGTAAATGATCCTTCTGAATATACGAACCTGGCCTACGATCCCGCCTATAAAGAAGTGCGGGAGACCCTGAAAAAACAATTGCATAAACTGGAGGTTGACAAGTTACGGGCAATGGCGCCGCCGGAAATGGAAAGCGTTCCCGAATCGCAGTTGGATAGCGTTTCAGCCTGATCACCTGTCAGGGTTGTATTGATAATAATGCCCTCCCGATGCACCGGGAGGGCATTTGCCATTATATTCTTCTCAAATTGTGATTATCTTGCATGCGCCCATTATTCTCCTTATCTTAAATTATATCATAATAACAATACTCAGGTTTTTCTGCACTTGTGGCATTATCAAAAAATGTAATACAGGATGAAGTTGTGTTGATGCAACAATTCCGCGCCGGGAGCGAGGATGCATTTACAACGGTGTACCGGCAGTTGTACCAGCGGGTATTCTGGTTTGCCCGTAAGTTTGTTGACGAAACCGAAGATGCCCGCGACCTTACCGCAGAAACCTTTGTTCAACTGTGGCAGCAAAACAATACATTTCCCACCCTCGATGCCGTAGCGGCATTCTTATATGTAACCGTTCGCAATAAATGCTATAATCTGCTAAAACACCGGCAAATGAAAGCCGGTCGCCGCGACGATCTGCTACGCCAGCTCAACGAACGCGGGGATAATGATTTCTTCGAAGAGCAGGTACAGCTGCAACTGGTTAGCCGCATTTATGATGCGGTAAATAAATTGCCGCCCCGCATGAAAGCCATATTTCTGCTTTCTTACCGCGATGGATTAAAACCTGCTGAAATTGCAGAACTGCTACAGATAAAACCGCAAACCGTGATCAACCAGCGGGTAACCGCGGTGCGCCTGTTGCAATCGGCGCTGGGCAAAGACTTTTTGCTTTCCTCTTTGTTAGTACTGCTGAAATACCGCGACATATTCTAATTCAGCGGCCTTCCCTAAAAAAAGAAAATTAAAAAAAACTTCACATTGAACTGGTTGGTTTGGGTTGTTCAATTGTAGTGTACGTATATGATGCTCATTAACGACCTTATTGATCTTTTAACGAAGCACCTGCAGGGAAATTTGACTGAAGCGGAGCAGGCGCAGCTTGACCATTGGCTTACACAATCAGAACGGAACCGCCGTTTGTTTAACTCCATCAACGATGAAGAACAATTGCGGCAATGGATCATGGCGTATCACCAGGAGGTGGAAGAAGACAATGAGGCCCTCATTATGGCAAAGATCAAACAACAGATCAGCGGCAGCCAGCCGGTGCCCCCGGTTCTAAAAATTAATACGTGGCGGCGTTGGGCCGCGGTAGCGGCTATACTATTACTGGTCGCTGGTGTTGGTTATTTTGGGTGGAACCATAAAACGCAGAATCCGCCAGTTGTTCAGCATGCTACGCCGGCCGACATTCCGCCGGCACGCGATGGCGCCATATTAACGCTGGCCGATGGCCGGAAGGTAGTGCTTGACAGTTTGGGAAATGGGGTAATCGCCACTGAAAAAGGCACCCGGGTAGTATTGCAAAATGGTGAGCTGGCCTATAATGGCGCAGGTTCAAACGCTGCCATGCCAATGCATAATACGCTCACCACACCCAGGGGGCGGCAGTTTCAACTGATATTGCCCGATGGCACGAAAGCGTGGTTAAACGCTGAGAGTGAGATTTACTACCCAACTGTTTTTTCGGGCAATGAACGCCGGGTTCAGATAGCAGGTGAAGTATACTTTGAAGTGAAGCACGACAAAACAAAGCCATTTATAATAAACATTCTCCCGCATAACGGCGGCGGCCCGGGCGGCAGTCAGTTGGAAGTGTTGGGAACACAGTTCAATGTAAATGCCTATACGAATGAAGCAACAATAAAAACAACCCTGGTAGAAGGAAGGTTGAAAGTACTGGCGGGGTCACCGATCGATTATCATTCACCAGTTGTGCTGCAGCCCGGACAGCAGGCGCAAACCGACAACCATACTTATCATATAAAGTTGGAGAAAAATGCAGATGTAGGCAAAGCCATCGCCTGGAAGAACGGCTTCTTCAATTTCGAAGATGCCAGCCTCGAAGAAGTGATGCGCCAACTGGAACGCTGGTACGATATAGAAGTGGTGTACGAAAAAGGTATTCCTGATATTACGTTCGGCGGAAAAATGAGCAATGATGTAAGCTTATCAGGATTGCTGAAATCACTACAGCAGATGGATGTGCACTTCAGGGTAGAAGGCCGTAAACTGATCGTGTTACCGTAAAAGAAAAATTAAATCCATATAATACCCGGTTGGCCCAAACGCAAAAACCGTCCCGACTGCAATCGGGACGGCCAAAAGCCGGGTCGATCTAAAACACCTGTAAGCATTTATTAACCAACCAAACTGCAACAAAAGTATGCCCAAAACTGCTACTTGTGTTCAGTGGGAGGCGCCTTTTTTGTTTGCCGAACCATACCCGTGTTCCAGGGTAGGTATGCGGCATTGCTCCGGTATATACAAACCGGAGCGAACTGCCAGCGCTTCTTCACTGTTCAAAGCCATGAGATTCGTGATCGTATTACTGTGTGCCGCTTCGCTTACTGTATCGGCAAATTCCTTTTCACAAGGTGTAACCCTGTCGGCAAACGGCCTGGCGCTGAAAAATGTATTTACAGCGGTGGAGCAACAAACCGGTTTTGTTTTTTTCTACAACAAGCAACTGCTCAGCAGTGCAAAGCCTGTAACTATTTCTGCCCAGAACATGCCGCTTACCGAATTTTTACAGGCGGTGATGAACAATCAGCCGCTGAATTTCCGCATCGAAGGCAAAACCATTATTCTCTTTCGCAAATCAACCGCCGCAGGGGCGCTGCCGGAAATGCCCGCTCCCGGTATTGCACCCGCCGATAGCACCCGTACCATTTCAGGTTTAGTTACATCAGAGGCCGGCGAACCCATTGGCGGCGCCAGTGTGATCATTAAAGGAACATTTAAAGGTGTTTCTACTGACAGCAAAGGCATTTTCAGCATTCGCGCCGCTACCGGACAAACGCTTATTTTTTCCGCCGTAGGCTACGAGCAAATGGAACTGCGGGTAAACGCCGGCATTTTTTTTACCATTAAAATGGTGCAAACCGCTACCGCCATGAAAGACCAGGTGGTAACGGGTATTTATCAGCGTAAAAAAGAAAGCTTCACCGGTTCCTCCACTACATTTACCGCCAAAGAGCTGAAAATGGTGGGCAACCAGAGTGCCTTACAGGCTTTGAAAACCCTTGACCCTTCCTTTGCGATCGTCGAAAACAATTCTTTCGGTTCCGACCCAAACCGCTTGCCCGATATCGAGATCAGGGGCAAAAGCAGTGTGATCGGTTTATCGGAACAATACGGCACCAACCCCAACCAGCCATTGTTCATTTTAGATGGTTTTGAGACCACGCTGCAGGTCATCAGCGATTTCAGTATGGACCGTATTGAAAGCATTACGCTGTTGAAAGATGCGGCGGCAACCGCTATCTATGGGTCAAAAGCAGCCAATGGGGTAGTGGTGGTAGAAACAAAACGCCCAACCCCCGGCCGGCTGCGGTTAAGCTATAACCTCAATACAACGTTCAGCTTTGCCGACCTCAGTGATTATAACCTCATGAATTCGGAAGAGAAACTGGAGTTCGAAAAGCAAACCGGGTTCCTGGGGTCTGTAGATGCCAACGGTAATTTTGTTATGGCCGATGCCGATGCAAAATACAATGCGCTGCTGGCAGAAGTAAGACGCGGTGTAAATACGTACTGGATGAACGAACCCCTGCGGTTTGCCACTGCACAACGGCATACCTTATTTGCCGAAGGGGGCGATGGCAACCTGCGTTACGGCGTTTCTTTGTCTTATGGCGATAACCAGGGGGTAATGAAAGGCAGTGACCGTAAGTTGACCAATGGTAACATCCGGCTCATCTATCGCAAAGGCCGCCTGTCGGCCACCAATTCATTAAGTATAGATATTGTGAACGCTACCCGGGAAACCGTGCCCTTCTCCGATTTCTCCCGCGCCAATCCTTATTTCAGGAAATATAATCAGGTGGGTGGTATCGACAAAGTACTGAATTCATTTATTTATGCCGCCTTCTATGGCGCGCCCATACAAACCGAGGTCTACTACAACCCGCTTTATGACCTGCACAATAATAATGTGAACAAGTCAGAATCGCAGGGCTTCACCAATAATTTCGAAATAGAATGGCGGGTGCTGAACGATTTAAAAGCGCGTGCGCGTATCGGTATCAACCGCCTGGCTATCCGTGATGAAATATTCAGGTCGCCCTTCAATGGGGAGTTTGCCGGCACCGACCCATTACGGCAGGGCACCTACGATGAGCAGAACGATCACCAGTTGAACTATGATGGAGATCTTACCCTTACCTATGGAAAATTGCTGGCCCGAAAACATATGGTGAATGTAGTGGCGGGTATGCGCCTGAACCAGTTGTCGGCAATCACCAGCTCCTATGAAGTGCGTGGATTTATCAGCGATGATTTTCCCAATGCCGCATTTGCCTTTGGTTATTCAGATAACAAACAGGCCACTTACCTGGAGTCAAAGCGTCGCAGTGCCAGCTACTTCCTGAACACGGGTTATGCTTTTGATGAACGTTACCTGCTCGACGCCACGCTGCGTTCAGACGGGGCTTCCGTATTTGGTTCAAACAGGCAGTTCACCACCATTTGGTCAATGGGCCTTGCCTGGAATGTGCACAAGGAAGTATTCTTCAAAAAGCCATCCTTCAACTGGATGAACAGCCTGCGGCTGCGCGCCTCTATTGGTAACCCGGGCAACCAGAATTTCAGCGATTATATTTCCACGCGGGTATACCGGTACAACAATGAGAACCGTAACCCCTTCGGCCCAAGTGTGATCGTTCAGAACCACGGGAACCCTTCGTTGAAATGGCAGAAGACAATTGACCGCAACATGGGGCTCGACCTGGAAACCATGAAGAACCGGTTGCGGATAAACGCCGATTATTTCATCAAAACAACCGATCCGCTGCTGGTGTTTGCCACCCTGCCTTCTTCAGCAGGGGCCACCAGTGTAACCGATAATATGGGGGCGCTTGAACAGAAAGGCTTCACCATCTCTGCCAACTATACTCTTATCCGGCACAAGATGCTCACCTGGATGGTCAATGCCAATGCACGCCGGCTCCGTTCTCAATACAGGAATTTCGGCAATGCCCTTTCCACTTTCAATGAAAAGAACAAGGGAGTAAACATGACCCGTTATTACGACGGGGCCAGTCCTTCCGATCTGTGGGCGGTTCGTTCATTGGGTATTGACCCGGCCACCGGCAGGGAAGTGTTCCTTACCAAAGACGGGCAGCACACGTTCATTCACAATTACCAGGATGAAGTGGTAGTGGGTAACAGCGATCCCGATGTGGAAGGCATCTTCGGCTCTTCTGTTAGCTGGAAAGGTTTTTCGGCCAACGTAGCGCTGCGTTACCGCATCGGCGGACAGATCTTCATGCAAACGCTCTATGATAAAGTAGAAAATATTCCGAATCAAAATGTAGGATTGAACCAGGATAAACGTGCCTTGCACGACCGCTGGCAGAAACCCGGCGATAACGCAAAGTTTAAATCTATAAAGGAGATCACTTCAAACCCCATGTCATCGCGTTTTGTAGAAGACAATAATATTCTCTCAGGTGAGTCCATTTCAGTTGGATATGAAAATTCCACTGCCCGTTGGGTGAAGGCGCTAAGAGCATCTTCAGTGACCTGCAGGGCCTACATGAATGATATTTTCAGATTGAGTACCGTCAGGAACGAACGCGGCATTGATTATCCTTTTGCCCGGTCGGTTTCCTTATCTGTAGGAGTACGGTTTTAATTAACAACCAAAACAAAAAAATGAAAATAAAAATAATTGTATCCTGTTTGATGCTGGTCATGGGGTTGGGCAGCTGTCGCAAGTGGATCGATGTAAAGCCGAGCGACCGGCTGGCAGAAGACCAGTTGTTCAGTACCAGGGAAGGCTACCTGAGCGCGTTGAACGGGGTGTATGTAGAACTGACCAATGCCAGTATCTATGGCGAGAAAATGACCGTGAGCAGTCTCGACGTAATGGCAAACTATTATTATCTGATCCTTTCTACCCACCGGTTTTACGACTTCGCCGTGTTTAACTATACAACAGACAATTCGAAGCTCATATTTGACAACATGTGGAAGAAAAGCTATGAGCTCATCGTTAACTGCAATGTGATCATTGAAAGGTGCGGGGAAAGCAACGATCTTTTACCAGCTCCTTATTTCGGGCTGGTGAAAGGTGAGGCGCTCGCATTACGCGCCATGCTGCATCTGGATATGCTGCGCGTGTTTGGTCCCACCTATTCCGATGCAACTAAAGATAAGCCCTGTATACCTTACAATACGGCCTCCCGGCCAACTGTATCGCCATTGCTGGGTTCTGCAGCCATCATGCAACAAGTGATCGATGACCTCACGGCAGCGTTGGCGTTATTGAAAGATGCAGATCCTATTATTACGGAAGGTGTTCGTAGCACGCCCAATGCCAGTGGCGCCAACGACCTGTATTTGCGGCAGTACCGCCTGAACTACTATGCGGTAAAGGCATTGCTGGCCAGGGCATACCTGTGGAAGCAGGATAAAGAAAACGCGTTGAAGCAGACGCAGGAGATATTGACAGCGGCGTTGAACCCTTCCAAACCCATTTTCAAAATAGGCACTTCCAACAGCGGGCCTTCACTGGCCGAATTCGATCACCTGTTCATTTCAGAAGTGATGTTCTCGCTGTACACCATCAACCGGCAGAACATTTATACTTCTTTCTTTGCGCCTGACCTTGAAGCAGGATACCGGTTGAGTTTTAATAATAATGATGATAACCTGTCGCGGCGGAATGAGCTGTACGACGACCAGAATGATTACCGGTTGAAGGCATGGATGATACAGAACAATACCAATGGCTCCTTTCTTACCCATGTGAAGTTTGGCGTAACTACCAACGGACCCGGCCCCCATATGATACCGCTGATACGGCTGAGTGAGGTGATATTGATTGCCGCAGAATGCAGCAATACGCTCAGCGATGGCATTAGTTACCTGAATATGGTACGTACGGGAAGGAACTGCGTTAGCCTGGCGCCCACTTCAACGGCACAATTGAAAGATTTTATCACCCGCGAGTTCAGAAAAGAAGTATTGGGCGAAGGACAAATGTTCTTTTACTACAAGCGCAATGCCATGACGGCCATACCTAATAATGCGGCGCTCACCGGTACAAAAACTATGAGCCTGAATAATTATGTGGTGCCATTGCCGCCCAGTGAAGTGGCTAACAGGTACAACTGATAGATTTCTGATTTTGAGATTTAGGGATTTTGAGATTTGATTTTATTCGGCATCCTGAACTATTTCTAAATCTAGAAATCTCGAAATCCCGAAATTATTTCGATGGTTTTAATCATTTAAAAAGCCTATACAATGAAAAGTTTCATTTACTGCTTTAGAATGTTGATAATGGTTTTTTCACTGGCTTCCTGCAAAAAAGAGATGATGGGGTATGAGGGAATGGAGGGAATTTATTTTGCGGTGACCTCGGGGCCTTCTTACGCAGCCCCTAATTCATGGCCTTACCGCCCTTACACAAATATTGAATTTGTAAAACAACCAGCCAGTGTAAAAGAGTATATCGCCAATATAAGGGTCATGATAGTGGGCCCCGTTAAAGACTATGACCGGGCATTCACGATTGAGGTAAACCCCGATTCTACCACCGCCCAGGAAGGTGTACACTTTTTGCCCATCGGCAACACCTTTACTGTTCCGGCCGATTCAATTTATGGTTATATACCGGTGACACTGAAACGCACCGCCGACCTGGCCACCACCAGTAAAAAGATCGGTTTGCGGTTGGTGGCCAATGAAAATTTCAGCCTTGTGTTTAAGAACTGGAAAGCGATACCCGGACTGGGCGAAAGCTACCTGGGCGCCGACACCGCTTTTGACGCCAGTCTGCATACCATCAATATAAGCGACCTCATGGTGCAACCGGCTGTGTGGCGGGGTTCTGTAGTGGCCGCCACCAAAGTGGAAACCGGCGCCTGGGGCGCGTTTACCCGTAAAAAAATGGAACTGATGTGCCAGCTCTTCAATCTGAAATATGAGGACTTCAGCTCTGATGTAACGATGACGTTGGTATTGTCGAACCTCATCACTACCGAAATGAGCCGTTACCTCATTAACCAGTTCAATGCGGGAACACCGGTAAAAGAGGATGACGGCCGGCTGATGTGGTGTGGAACCGTTCCCTGGACCTCCATCATTGGCGTGCCTTATCCCTAATTATTAACCATCCCCGCAATTCATTATGAAAAAGATCAGCCTCATCATACTTACTGCTTATATAAGTTTCCTGTTGGCCTGTTTCAAAGACAAGGGAAACTATGATTATAAAAACATCAATGAGATCAAAATAAATGGTCTGGCAACCAACTATTCGGTTGTGCTTGGGGTAGGGCCATTGCATATTGAGCCGGCCATACAAATGAGTGAATCCGATGCCGATCCCGCCCGGTTTAATTATTACTGGATCTTATACAGGGGCAGCGCAGTGATAGATACGCTGGGGCGGGAAGCGGTGCTGAATGCCAAAATAAATGTAACCCCGGATTTATACAACCTGTATTTAAGGATCATTGACAATGCAACAGGCGTTGCCTGGAAGGCAGCCACTAAAGTAACAGTGGGCACCAGGTATTCAACCGGTCTCATGCTGATGGGAACCGGTGAGAACGGGAATGCCGAAGTGGATATGATCTCGATGGTGAACGATACGCTGGCGATACATGGCATTTTAGGTAACAGCGGCCTGCCTGCATTGCACGACCCCGTGACCATTATGCAGATCGGCGGAAAAGATACAAACAGCAATAACGCCCGATTGTGGGTAATGACAAAAAGCGGCTCCTATTATCTCGACCGCAAGAGCATGCTGGGAAACCCGTCAAAAATATTTGCAACCATTACAGTTACCAATGAGTTTGCCGATAAAACTAGCCTTACGCCCATCCTGGCTGTACCGCAAATAAAGGAGCGGGGTGGCACAACCAGTAGTTCATATACGCGGGCGATGATGACAACTGATGGCAATATATTCACCACACATACCTTTTTGACGGCGGGCGGTGATTACTATACGAACCCGGTTAACCGGGAGGCATCCAATTACGACAAAAAGCTTAAGACAGCGCCATTCCTGTGGTATGCTATTGGCAGCATGAGCAACATGTTGTGGTACGATACCGAGAACCAGCGTTTCATGCTTTTCAGCAGCTTTGGTATTGGTACCACTTCCTCCGCATTAACGGATAAAACAACAGATAGTTTTCCCTGGAACCAGGCCGCGGCGGGCCGGGTGCTGGTGTATGGAGAAAATACGCGCAATACCGATGGCGGTAGCACCAATGGCAATTCATTTGCAATCATGAAGAACAACAGCAACCAGTACTATATTTATAAATTTTACGCCAGCGGCGCCACGCCGCCCAAGCGGGATCTTTATACTGTATTGCCGCTGGCTACTGATTTTGATAAGGCCGAACAATATGCATTTTCTTCAAACCGCAGTGTGGTATTTTATTCAGTAGGCAACCGGCTGTATGCATACGACTACAATAAGGGGCTTGAAAAGATCTACCAGTTCCCTGAAACGGGTGGAGATGCAATCACCATGCTCAAATTCGACACCCAGATCGATTACGCTACCAATAGCCTGTACGTTGCAACATACAATTCAACTACTAAGGGCAGGCTGCGCCGTTATATGGTGGGCACCAACCCCAATACGGTTACTATTACCCCGGTTGACAGATCGGACTGGGATGGGTTAATAAAAATAAAAGACATGAACTGGAGAGCCATTAATTAAAGGCGGTTCAGAAAAAATAAAATAAAAACAAATGAATACCTTAAAGGCAATTGTAGCAGTAATTTCAATGACTGGCGCCACCATGACCCTTTCGGCGCAAACCCCATTCAATATCAAATGGAATTTGAAGGATACTACCAGGAATGGCGAAAAGGTTACACTCAGTTATTACAATGGCAGTAAAAGAGTGTATACGGCGGCCACTATTAAAGACGGTTTGTTTACAATAGAAGGTACGCTGGTTGAGCCCTCCAGGGCAACACTTTCCATCGCTACCACCAAAAAACAGCGGGAAGGTATTCCCTGGTTTACGAGTGAGAAATGCGAGTTTTATATAGAAGGCGGCGAAGTTACCGTTGATGGATATCCCTTAACAACGGTTGCTGTAAAGGCCCCCGGAAAATCACAGCAGGATTTCCTGGCCTTTCAGGCAAAACTGAAACCGTTTGAGGATAAGGAACGGGCATCATATAACGACATGCTGCATGCGATCATCAACCGCGATTCGGTGGCTACGATAAATTACAAGGCCCTCAATGAACAATGCAAGCAACGGATCGACAGCGTAGAATTGGTATATCTGAAAGCCAACCCAGCCTCGCATGTATCGTTGGGATTGTTACGGGAAATGGTAACAGCAAAAGCACTGGCAGAAGATAAAGAAACGCTGAGCGCCCTGTATAATAAACTCGCTGCCCCTTTAAAAAATACAGTTGTCGGCAAAGAACTGGGCGAATTGATTGCCACCGCATTTAAAGTAGGACCCGGCAAACCGGCTGCAGATTTTGTGCTGAACGATACCCTGGGCAATCCCATTCGGCTGTCTTCCTTCAAAGGTAAATATGTGCTGCTCGATTTCTGGGCTTCCTGGTGCATACCCTGCCGCTATGAAAACACCACTTCAGTGGTAAAGGCGTATGACCAGTTTAAAGATAAGAACTTCACCGTGCTCAGCGTGTCATTGGAAAAGCCGGGCGACCGCAAAGCATGGGTGGCTGCCATCATCAAGGACAGGCTTACCTGGCCGCAGGTAGCCACATTGACTCCCGAAGAGAACACCACCGTGACAAAGCTGTATGGCATTCATGAGATCCCGATGAATTTCCTGATCGATCCACAGGGAAAGATCGTGGCGATACATTTACGCGGGGAGGCGCTGCTCAAAAAGCTGCAGGAGGTATTATAAACTTCTTTTTCCAAACTGATAACCCTTTAGGTCAATCGATCTGAAGGGTTTTTTTATAGTGTTAATTTAGCCAGTAAGTGCGTCGTTTTGGGGCATAACCGTGCAGTTTTTAAGGATAAGTGTGAAAATGGAATTGTCAGTTTTTCCGGATTGCCTGTTTAGTAATTGCATTGATTCCATTAAATATTTATCTTTCGTGACCATAACCCTAAAATTGAAATATGAATTTACTTAAAGGCAGTTTTGTAATAGTTCTGACATTGATTTCCTTTGCATCATTTTCCCAGGAGGGGGAATTGCTGACAACCGTGCCCACTAAAAAAAAGGAATTTGTAAAAAGCGAACCTTTAGTAATTAATACGATCAATTGGTTTGAAAACACCCCATTGGACCAGGATATCGAAAAACGAAAAATAGTTGCTGCCAATCTTATAGCCTGGGTAACGAACTCACCAACAGTTACCATTACGTTTAATTCAAACGTAATGCCGTTTACAGAAAAGAACAACGTGTTATTGGTAGTATTCCTGGGCGGTTGGACGAAGTACGCACTTCAGAACTCGTATTCCAAAGATGAAATTAAAGGAAGTCTGGCGGGGCTCAAAAGTGTGATCAAATTTTACCAGGCTAACAAAAGTTTGACGAAAGACGAGCAGATGGACAAGCTCATTGAGCTCGACACTAATAATAAACTGGAAGCATGGGTAGCAGAACAGTTAGCCAAAAAGTAATGGCTGATAGCCGCAATTTAATGAAGACACTATTGTGTGTTTCGCTATTGACTGTTTTAAGTTGCAAAAGGGCAGCGAAACAGGGAGAGAAGGACGCCCATGTTGGTCAAAGGGGTAAGGAATCCCGTGTTGATACAGCAACGGTACAGGCAGAAGCAACCAAACCAGGTGACAGATCTGCCTACTATATAACCAAGGACAGCTTGCTCATCGCAACGGAAACCGGCGACACGTTAATTTACGGCAGGGATGAGTTTAATACCATTGTTGACACACATCCCGAGTTGTATAGTGACGATATCCGGTATCCGGACCTTACTTTTTATTGTAATGGCAGCCGGGATGCATATAATAGTGAGGCAGGTCAGGACGTATATTATGTGTTGTATGCCTATTTTTTGAAACAGAAAAATGGCATTGATAAATATGCAATGCGTCGAAAAAGACTGATTGATATATATTCAAACATTAATTTGCTTTTTGCCCGGTTGCACAATGGCGGCACTTTTTTTGGACACCAGGGTTTACGGATTCTGGGATATGCCGAATACTCAATTTATGTGTACAAATTATATGAAAAGGATATTTCAGAACCTTACGATATCTCGAAACAAAAAGACCTTTATATTAAATCGCTCCGGCTGCTTTATAGTGATGGAAGTAAAAATACCGAGGGCTTATTAGATCCGGAAAGGAGGGCGCGTATCAGAGATTTAAATGCTATAGTCGATAATATAAGCAAAGCAATAACGGATAACTTTTACCTGCAGCGTGCACAGGAATTCCATTACGATCATTATCAGTACTATTGACGAAATACAGTCTGGTGCAACGATAGCCAGTTATTTATTGTCATTCTGCTAAAGGTGGGTTATGAAACTCATACCAATACTGCTTATTTTTAATATTATCCTTCTCTCGTGCAAAAAAGATAAGGTGAGTGGGGGAGAAACCGTTGAAATTTATCTGCTCAAAACCAGCCAGACTGTTCCCGGCAAATGTCAAATAGATGCTGCAGCTTCTTCCATACAGGATACGCCTGAGATAACGAACGATGACATCCTGGAATATTCACAGATTGCACGGGAATTTAAATTGTCTGCTATAGCCATTCAAAAGGTGAAAGCCTTTCATGATTTCACACCCTTTGCAGTTACAGTCGACAGGAAGGTGATCTATTATGGGTTCTTTAAACCCGGAATTTCCAGTTCTTCCTGTACCAATTCCATCACGATGGACATTTCATTATCATCTGGTAATAAGATCGTACTGCGCCTGGGATATCCTGCAGCGATAGATGATGCAGGTTTCGATGATCAAAGAAATAACAGCTGGTTGTTGGGGACTTTAGAAAAACAGGGTAAACTCAGACCCTGATTTTAAGCCATTTGGGACGGCTCCTTTGCAATAACAACAAGCTGAATTCATGGATTGTTGACCATTTCAATAAAAAATAATTTATTCATTGAAATGGTTGGTTATTAATGGTTTTTTATCCTTTTTGCAATTGGATTGATATAACACCCAATTTAAAAAGGAGAATATATGAGTTCATTTGTGCTCGATTTCCAGGACGTTGATAAATCAAAATTCATGCTGGCAGGAGGGAAGGGCGCCAACCTGGGTGAACTTTCCCGCATTGAAGGAATACCCGTGCCAGCTGGTTTTTGTATTACTACCGAAGCCTTTAAAAAGATCATGGAAGAAACACCATCGATCAACGAATTGCTCAATCAGTTATCACTTCTACAGGTTGAAGACCGTGAAAAGATCAATGCAGTGAGTGCTGCCATTCGTAAGTTTATCGAGGCTATAACAATTCCTGTCGATATTAATTCAGCCATCACTCAACAGCTTACCCTCCTTGGCGAAAACAATGCCTGGGCTGTACGGTCCAGCGCAACCGCAGAGGATCTTCCCACGGCCTCATTTGCAGGGCAGCAGGATACTTATTTGAACATAATCGGAAAGGAAGCAATCCTGCAACATGTCAGTAAATGCTGGGCATCGTTGTTTACTGCGCGGGCAGTAACCTACCGCATTCAAAACGGCTTCGATCATCGTAAGGTTTATCTGGCTGTGGTTATTCAAAAGATGGTTTTCCCGCAAACGGCCGGGATCATGTTTACAGCTGACCCCGTTACTGGTAACAGAAAGGTGTTATCTATAGACGCCAGCTTTGGCCTTGGAGAAGCGCTGGTTGCCGGTATAGTGAATGCAGATGTTTATAAAGTACGTGACGGCAAGGTTATCGATACAAAAATCTCAACCAAGAAGCTGGCTGTTTATGCCACAAAAAATGGGGGTACAAAAGAGCAGGAGATAGGGGTGGAGCAGCAGAACAAGCCAGCGCTCACAAATGAGCAGATCTTACAGTTGGAGCAAACAGGTAGAAAGATCGAAAACCATTTTGGCTGTCCGCAAGACATTGAATGGTGTTTGGCTGATGATACATTTTATATTGTGCAAAGCAGGCCGGTCACTACTTTATTTCCTATACCCGAAACAAATGACCACGAGAATCACGTGTACGTATCTGTTGGTCATCAACAAATGATGACTGATCCTATAAAACCACTGGGGATCTCTGTTTGGATGTTAACAGGTGCCCGGCCCATGTTTAAAAAAGGTGGCGGAAGGCTGTTTGTGGATATCACGATGGGACTGGCTTCACCGGCTGGCAGGCAAAATTTACTGGGTGTTTTAGGGCATTCTGATCCGCTCATAAAAGACGCGCTTATTACCATCATTGAGCGGGATTTTATAAGATCGGTCCCGGATGATAAAAGCGATATGGGGCCCGTTAAAAGCCATAAGGGTATGACGGCTGCGGATATTCAGGCAGAGGCAGGAAACGATCCGGCAATTGTAGCTGATTTGATCAGGAGTAGTGAGGAATCGTTGTCAGCGTTAAAACAAAATATTCAAACGAGATCAGGATTAGATGTATTTGATTGTATCCTGGAAGATATGCAGCAACGGCGGCAGCGGGCGGCAGATACGAATAATTTGAGTGTGATCATGTCCGCCATTCATGCATCGGCCTGGATCAATGAAAAAATGAATGAGTGGTTAGGAGAAATAAACCCGGCTGATACGCTTTCACAATCGGTTCCAAACAATATTACTTCTGAAATGGGGCTGGCGCTGTTAGATGTGGCAGATGTGATCCGCCCATATCCCGAAATAATTGAATTTTTATCCCGGCACGTCGGGATGAATGAAGATAACTTCCTCGATGAACTGGTTCAATTTAAGGGTGGCCGGGAAACCCGGGCTGCAATCATTACATTTCTCGACAAATACGGAATGCGATGTGCCGGCGAGATCGATATTACAAGGACCCGCTGGAGCGAAAAACCAATGATACTCGTTCCCCTCATCCTTACTAACATCAAAAACCAGGAGCGGGGCGCCAGCAGGCGGAAATTTGAAGAAGGACTACAACAAGCATTAAAGAAAGAACAGGAGTTATTAGATCGATTGAAGCAACTACCGGATGGAGAACAAAAAGCTGGCGAAACAAAACAAATGATCGATCTGATCCGGAATTTCATTGGTTACCGTGAATACCCGAAATATGACATTGTTAGCCGTTACTACGTTTATAAACAGGCATTGCTAAAGGAAGCGGAACGGCTTGTACAGGCTAACGTCATTCATGAAAAAGAAGATATTTACTATCTCGCTTTTGAAGAATTGCAGGAAGCAGTCCGCACAAATAAACTGGATTACCAGCTCATCAACAACCGGAAAGAGGAGTATAAATTATTTGAAAAACTTACACCGCCGCGGGTTATTACGTCTGAAGGAGAGATCATGACGGGCCGGTACAAGCGGGAAAATATTCCCGCCGAAGCCATTGCAGGCCTCGCTGTTTCTTCGGGCATTGTAGAGGGCCGGGCACGGGTTATTTTGGATATGTCAGCTGCCGCGCTGGAAGAAGGCGATATCCTGGTCACCACTTTTACCGACCCCAGCTGGACACCCTTGTTTGTCTCGATAAAAGGCCTGGTCACCGAAGTGGGCGGACTGATGACCCATGGCGCAGTGATTGCCCGCGAATATGGCTTGCCGGCAGTTGTGGGCGTAGAGAATGCTACCAAACTGATAAAAGATGGGCAACGGATCCGGGTGAACGGGACCGAAGGGTATGTGGAGATACTGTAATGCTGCATAAATGAAAAGCCTCCCGGGAGGCTTTTCATTTAGACTCAAATATTTTTGTGCCAATTTACTTTGGTAAAGGCGTTTTTAATTTTCTAAGCAACTTATTCGCTTCCTCAAGCTTTTTAGGCGCCAGCACCTTACCTTTTAACTTGTTGAGATTTTCATCAACAGTGTAGGTGCTCACCTGATTAAACAACTCGCTCTTGATTTTATATACCTTTTTCATTCTCATAAAGTTAAACATTTTTTCGCTTAATTAAAAATGCGTTGATTTCCATGTTCTTAGCAAAAACAATTAACTCTTCATTAGTAAATACATAGATGTCAAATTTACTGGTCAATTCTTCCAGATTGTTACCAATAGCCATTCGATATAATCTTGTTCTTTCTTTGGTACTTCCTCTAATTAATATCCATCTTTCAGGATACTTTCTTGTGTAGTCATCTACGACTTTAACAACCGTCGATAATATTTTATTTCTATCACCATTATCACTTATCCTATAATCATCTATCTCTCCATTTAAATCTACATCACCAAAGGCCAGATTATAAACATTCTCCAGCTCAGTTGTTGTAAATGTAATCCTTTTAGGTATTGGCCCATTCTTACCGATGCTTATGAAATCAATTACACTAAAATCCTCAGTAAATGCAAATTCAGAATACGACTCGTACTTCATTCTACACAGTTTTATAGAATTAGATTAAGTGTGTAAATAGATATGCTAATAGTAATAGCCTTACTATTAGTTTAAATGTTATCACATCTATTTACACTTGGAAAACCTCGTCAGGTGTTGTGTGGAATGTTATATCAGAGCGTATGGGTTAACAAATATAATAATTTTTAAATAATCTGAAAAATATATCAATTAATTATTACTGTTATATTATTAAATTTGATACAGCATTACGATGCAGCATACATGTTACACTGAATACTTCTGAGCATATTACTCAAAAACAATTCCTTTCAACACTCAAAACAAAATGCAGCAGCCTGTATGAAGTCGTAACGAGCACAAAAAAGACAACAAAAAAACGTGAAAAACACCTTTTCTTATAATCCGAAATATTTGTAAGCTTGCCAAACACCTCAACAAATGCCCGGGATTAAAATTTCAGTTATTGATGGCGACGCTTTTACAACAAAAGCGGACACCCTGATCTTAAAATTTGCACAAGAGGCACATGGCCTTGACAGAGACGTTATTGGGAAATTTGAAAGCATGGGATACCCCATTTATGAAAAACTTCCATGTGCCTGGAACTTCTTTTTTACGGGGAGTAAAGAAGTTACCAATACAAAAAGTCTTCTTTTCATAGGAACACCACCTTTAGCATATCTGAAGTATAAGGATATCAGGAGTTTTGGCCGGATAGCCTTGATTTCATTGGCCAAAGCTGATCCAAAAACAAAATCAATTATTCTGACAATTCATGGCCCTGGTTTTGGGCTTGATGAATTTGAAGCTTTCGAAGCTCAGGTGGCTGGAATAGTTGAAAGCATCACTGCAGGAAATTGCCCTCCTGATCTTCAGGAAATCACTTTTGTCGAACGTTCTGAAGGACGGGCTGAAAGACTTCAAAGGGTATTGAAAAGACTTTTACCTGACGGCTATATTCCTCCCCCCAAATCAGGTGGCTTAAAAGACATGGGTAATGGTTCGTCGGAAACACTTCGCTCCGCTGGGTATACTTCAGAAAGTAAGAAAAGTGTATTCGTTGCCATGCCTTTTGATTCAGATTTTGATGATTGTTATCATTATGGAATATATGGAGCAGTAAATGCATCCGGCTATTTATGTGAAAGGGCCGACCTGCAATCTTTCACAGGGGATGTTATGGAATGGGTAAAAAGCAGAATTATGTCGGCTGATTTTATTATTGCTGACTTAACAACTGCAAATCCAAGTGTTTATTTGGAAGTTGGTTTCGCCTGGGGACAAAACAAAAGAACCATTTTAGTAATTAAGAAGGATACAAAAGACCTGAGATTTGATACACAAGGGCAACGGTGCCTACTATACACAAGCATTAAAGACCTTGAAACAAAACTTAAAGCTGAGCTCGTAAATCTAAAATTTTAAACTACCTGCCTTATGATACCCCCTGAAGCAATTAAAAAATTTATTACCATTCATATTGAATGGCATGGCTCGTTTGTTACTTGGGCTTTGTTGATATAACACCAGGGTATCTTTAAGCCAATATGATTTAGAGCATATCGTTGATAGGCCATGGTTCATCTCCTTAAAAAGAAACACTACGGTGATTTGTTATTGCTGCTTCACAAAAACATACGGATCTTCTTCCACAAAATCGCTTTCTTTGGTTTCGATGGATATTACTTTGTTGCCGCTGATCTTGAATTGTACAGAGAAGATACCGTACTCAATATTGTCGTATTGCAGTAGCCATTCTTTCGAATCCATATACGAAAGGCGGGCGGTTAAATGATCATGACTGTTGAATTTTACATGTAAGCTTTTTTTATCGGCTGCCAGGTTAATATCCAGCGATCCGTACATCGCGTTTGTATAATGCCCCACGTAAGCCAATAGTGGAAGTGATGGAGCCATGCCTTTTATGCGGGCCTGCCAACCATGAATGGTTTTTAAAGTATCATCCATGGTGTTATTGAAATCTGCCAAATAATTCCTGCTTCTGTTCAGGTAAGGCATACCAGTGTAGGCATCCAGCACCTGAGCCCGCAAGGCGCCATACAGATTCTGATTATCGTTATTTGTAAGCACCGCCATGCCGAGCCTTTCTTCGGGAACAAAGCATACGTTGCTTACCATACCGGCAGCGCCGCCCGTATGCCAGAAAACCTGCCGGCCGTTGTAATCGCCTACTATGATGCCTAATCCGTATCCTGCAATGTGGGTAGGCACTACGGGTGATTTGCGGCTTGTAATAGGGGTATTAATGTCGCGGGTTGCTTGCAGCACACTAAAAGGCATCACACGCTTTCCTTCATAACGGCCGCTATCCAGTTGAAACAATAGCCAGTGCGACAGATCGCTCACATTGCTGATCAAAGATGCGGCAGGAGCCAGGTTATCCCAGTCATCCCAGGGCACCTGGTTCAGTATGCCGGTAAAACTGGTAGTATACGGTTTCGACAGCAGGCGGGAATCAGACAGGCTGTGTATGCTGGTATACGTATGCTTCATTTGCAAGGGCGTAAGTATACTATCCTGTATATACCTTTGCCACGACTGACCGGTTATTTTGGGAATTACTTCGCCTGCCGCTAAAAAGCAACTGTTGCAATACCCATAATGGCTACGAAAACCGGCCTCAGGTTTCATCAGTTTCATTTTTTGCATGATCTGCTGCGAAGTAAGCCGGCTGTTCCAAAAGGTAAAATCACCCTGGAAGGTTTTGGTGCCAATGCGATGGCTAAGCAGGTCGCGGATCGTTAACAAACCGGTGGTGGTTGGTTCATATAATTTAAACCCGGGAAAGTATTTGGTGAATTTATCATCCAGCGAAAGCTTTTTGTCATATTCCAGCTTGCTAAGCGCGGTAGCAGTAAACAGTTTGGTATTGCTGGCAATCATAAACAAGGTGTTTTCATCTACGGGTTGGCGTGTAGCCGTATCAGCCACTCCATAGCCCTTCATAAAAGCAACCTGCCCATCTTTCACTATTACAATAGCTAACCCCGGTACATTCCAGTCTTTCATACCCTGGCGGATGTAACTGTCCAGGCTATCTGTAATAAAGGCGGGCGTTTGGCAGAAGATGCATTGGCCAATGACTACTAGCAACAGTAGGGGCAGTAATTTTCGCATGATCGAAGTTAAGTTAATTCTTTGGTTAGCCGTTTGAATCAACTGGCCACTCCAATTTACCAGATCTTGATTTGCTTATCGTTGTCGAGGTACATCATCTCGCCAGGTTTCAAATTAAATGCTGAGTAAAAAGCCGGGTTGTTCATCAGTGGGCCATTCACCCGCCACATGGGTGGCGAATGGGGATCATTATTTACCCAGTAGCGTAAGTATTCGTCTTTCATTTTCACCCGCCAGATCCTGGCAACTGAAAAGAAAAATCGCTGCATGGGTGTAAACCCGCCGATTCTCGTGGTATCCTGTCCCTGTTTGGTCATTTTAAAAGCGTCAAGAGCCACGGCAACGCCGCTTATATCCGCTGTATTTTCTCCTACTGTAAGCGCACCTTTCACATGAATGCTGTCCAGCACGGTGAATTTATTGTATAGGTCAATGACCTGTTGGGTTTTGGCCTTAAACTTTTCGTAGTCTTGAGGTGTCCACCAGTTTTTTACGTTCCCGTCTTTATCAAACTGTGCTCCCTGGTCATCAAACGTATGCGTCATTTCATGCCCGATAACCATACCGATACCCCCATAGTTAAGGGCGTCATCGGCATTATTGTCAAAATAAGGAGGCTGTAGAATTCCGGCGGGGAACACAATTTCATTGGCGTAAGGATTATTATAAGCAGTAACTGTGGATGGCGTAGTGAACCATTCGGTCTTATCAACGGGTTTCCCCAGTTTGGCCAGGCTATATTGGAAGTTGTTTGCAGCCGCCGATACCACATTTTCAAAATATTTATTCCTTACAACAGTTACATGGCTGTAATCGCGCCACTTATCGGGGTATCCGATCTTTTTGGTAATGGCAAATAATTTCTCCTTGGCTTTTTGCTTGGTGCTGTCACTCATCCAGTTCAACTGGTCAACCCGATTGGAAAAGGCCTTTTGCAGGTTATTCACCAACTCCAGCATCCGTGTTTTGGCCGACTCGGGAAAATATAGCTTCACATACAATTGTCCCAGCGCCTGGCCCAGAGAGTTATCTACCGCGCTGGCCATGATCTCGCCGCGTGTTTTTTGCACGGCCTGTCCCGTCAAGGCCTTGTTATATCTGAAGGATGCATCAACAAAAGGCTTGCTCAGGTAATCTGCATAGCTACTAATATAATACGCTTTCAGGTATATTTTCCAATCCCCGAGCGGGATCGATTTCAGGAGCGTGTTCACTTTATCATAATAACGTGGTTGGGCTACATCCAGCGAATCCATGGTGGCGCCCAGGGTATTGAAGTAAGTTGTCCAACCTATATTACCTTGTTGTTTAATTAAATCAGCCAGGGCTATTTTATGAAAATTGCCTTTTATATCCCGTGTTTCAATATTGGTTTTATGTGAAGCAGCCAGTTGTTTTTCAATACTGTAAACAAGCGCCGCGTTTTTTTGCGCCAATACTGAATCGCTTCCGGTCAGCGTAAAAAGATCCGCGAGATATTTTTTATAGGCTTGCTGAATAGAAACGGAGGCGGAGTCGGCCTTGAAATAATAGTCCCTGTCGGGCATGCCAATACCCGCTTGAGAAATATGCCCCATATTCATGCTGCTGTTTTCCTGATCGGGCGAAACCTGAAAAGAAATGAGGGATGAGTTGGACAATTTGCTCTCTTCTGCCATGAATGTAATCATACCAGAAATGCTGGTGATGCCATTGATCCGGTCTAACCCGGTTTTAATGGGCTCAAAGCCGCGTTGGTTGATGATATTGGTATCCATTCCGGAAGCAAAGAAATCACCGATCTTTTGTTCCAGGCTTCCCGGCGCATTGTTACTTTTCGATACGCTATCCAGGATGCCTTGCAACTTGAGGCGCTGCTGAAAGTTCATGAACCGGTAGGCGCCTACGCCCGACTGGCTCGCCGGTATTTGTACAGTATCATACCATTTTGCATTTACATAATTAAAAAAATTATCGCCCGGCTGGCGGGTCGAGTCTATCCCATTAATAGCTATAAAAGATTTTTCGGTAGTACTTGTTTTGCAGGCAACAAAAGAAACCAAGCTGACAGATAGCAAAAACCAATTTTTCATATAGATTAGGTTGGTGGCGAAACGATGTTGAATAATTGATAAAGATATCGTTTCTGGTTTATAATTAAACAACTATGCCTGCCCGAAGTTTCCGGGATCTTTATAAACTAACGGATGAATAAGCAAATACGTCCGGTAACTATATTACTTCATGAACTGCATTTCAGGAAATCAATCAAATACGCATTAAAATTGATTAGAAAATTAGCGCCAGCTAAGTCAGGCTTCACCACTGCAAGTGGTACCATACTAAAAGAGACCGTGACACTAAGAAGCAACGGATTGGCTGATTAGAGCTGCATAAATTGAATCCCTGCGGTAAATGGATGAGCGTTCTCCTATTTTTTCGATCCTGGAAAAGCCAGCGGCACTAAATACCGTTTGTGCACGGGCAAATGAAACAGGATATGGGACCCATTCATTTCCTGTATCGGTGTCATATTCAATCAGGATAAATACGCCCGTGCGATTGCGTAAATGGGTTCTTAATTGTTGGATGCATGCTACCTGATCCCGTACATAATGAAGGGAATTTGCCATTAGTATTCCATCGAGAATAGGAACTGGCAATATATCCTTCACAAAATCCGCCTGGTGAAATATGATCGAGGGATTGTGTTGGAGGCTTGGTCGCTTATGTAAATCAACCGCATGAATGGTTGAACCCGGTAGTAATATGGAGATTAGGGCTTCGGAGAATAATCCCTTGCCCGCGCCAAGATCGGCCCAGGTTTGTGGAGAGTTTTGCGGAGCAATTCCTTTTTTAATCAACGATATCGCTTCTGATAATTGCATGGAATCGGGTTGCTGCGTTTCTGGTTTTTTTACATGCTATTTTGTCTAAATTCTTTTTCAGGTCCAATAAAAACAATCTCATCTTAGCAGACATTGCTATTCAAGCCGCAATTTCCAGTATTATCTTTTACAGGCCTTTATTTTTTACCCAACTGCCCCGAAATATATTTTAACATCACAATTTTCACCCTTAAATTTAAGTAACGATTGTATTGCTTTCAATAATAATATACCAAATTCCCTTTTATGGCTATCAGGGTGGCAATACAACATAAAACCGTTTATACCTACGACAGGCTGGTTGCGCTTTCTCCTCATATATTCCGGTTGCGGCCTGCAACTCACTCCCGAACTACCATTGAGGCTTATTCATTTAAGCTGAAGCCCCAGGACCATTTTATAAACTGGCAGCAGGATCCCTTCGGGAATTACCAGGCCCGGGTAGTTTTTCCCGAGAAAACGAATGTAATGGAAATCGATGTAGAAGTGATCGCCAATTTACAGGTGATCAATCCATTCGATTTTTTTGTAGAGGACTATGCTGAATTATTTCCTTTTGTCTATGCACCTGTGCTGGCTAAAGAACTGGCCCCTTACCTTGAGCATAAAGTGGAAGGGCCTTTAATTCAACAATGGGTTGAAAAACACATTGACAGAAATACCCCAACCCCCATAGTTGATTTCCTGGTGAACATAAACCGGCAACTGAATAATGAAATTGTTTATACCACCCGTATGGAACCGGGCGTACAAACGCCCGATGAAACGTTGACCAAAGCATTGGGGTCGTGCAGGGATTCGGCCTGGTTGCTGGTAAATATTTTGCGTTATGCCGGCCTGGCCGCACGCTTTGTATCGGGTTACCTGGTGCAGTTGAAAGCAGATGAACAATCGCTTGATGGCCCTTCGGGTGCTGCCAGTGATTTTACGGACCTGCATGCCTGGGTGGAAGTATATGTGCCCGGCGCCGGCTGGATTGGCCTTGACCCAACTTCGGGCCTGTTTGCTGGCGAGGGGCATATTCCATTGGCCTGCACAGCCGATTATGCCAGTGCCGCCCCCGTTGTGGGCGCGGCAGATAAAAGTGAGGTTACATTTACATTTGAAAATAAGGTTACCCGTATTCATGAAGATCCGCGGGTAACCCACCCGTTTTCTGAAGCGCAATGGCAGGCAATTAACGCCATAGGCTACCAGGTTGATAAAGATCTGGAAGCTGGTGATGTGCGGTTAACCATGGGCGGCGAACCCACATTTGTTTCTATCGACGATATGGAATCGGCGCAATGGAATACCGCGGCTGATGGCTATGAAAAAAGGATCCTGAGCCACGACCTGATCTACCGATTACGCGAAAAGTTCGGGCCGGGTGGGTTGATCCATTACGGCCAGGGAAAATGGTACCCGGGTGAATCACTGCCCCGCTGGCAATATGGATTGTACTGGCGTAAAGATGGTTACCCGGTATGGCGTAATATTAACCTGGTTGCTCATGAAAAAAAGGGCCTGGACCTTACATATAAAGATGCGGAGCGCTTTCTGAATGAGCTGGCCAGGCACCTTGCCGTTAGCGCCGATAATATAAGCCCGGCCTATGAAGATGTGTTTTATTTTCTATGGTCGGAAGGTAAACTGCCGGTAAACGTTGATCCGCTGAAAAGCAACCTGAAAGATCCGCTGGAAAGAAGAACACTGGCGCAATTGCTGAACCAGGGGCTGGGTGAGCCTGTTGGTTATGTGTTACCCCTGCAATGGAATTACTGGAACAATAAATGGCTGAGCTGTAAATGGGTGTTTAACCGGGAACATCTTTTTTTGATGCCTGGAAATTCACCTGTAGGGTTACGGCTGCCCTTAGACTCATTGCCGGTAATGGCCAGGGCCAAAATGCAGCAACCTGTTGAACGTAGTATGTTTGAAGAATTGCCGGCGCTGGATTTTTTTCATGATACCATTACCGGGCGGTATGGAACCATTACGGCGCATTCAGCACCGGTGCAGCGGATCGCCCACCAAACCATAGTGGCTGCCGGTGAAGGGCCCGGCAGGAAAAAGAAAGCGCCTGCGGCCAAAGAAACGCCTCCTGAACCTGATCAGGAGATTACGTTTGACGTTGTTACTATCAGAACCGCATTAAGCGTGGAAATAAGAAATGGCTTCTTATACGTTTTTATGCCTCCCATGGATTACCTGGAACATTACCTGGATGCAATAGCTTCCATAGAGGCCACCGCTGCCAAACTGAATATACCGGTTCGTATTGAAGGGTATGAACCACCCCGCGATAACCGGCTCGAAAAACTGGTAGTGTCGCCCGACCCTGGGGTGATAGAAGTAAATATCCATCCTGCCAAAAGCTGGGAAACTCTTTGTTCTAATACCAATATGTTGTATGAGGAAGCCCGCCTGTCGCGATTGGGTACTGAAAAATTTATGCTCGATGGCCGGCATACCGGCACGGGTGGTGGTAACCATATAACCATTGGCGGTGCAACACCTACTGATAGTCCTTTGTTGCGAAGGCCCGATCTGTTGCGCAGTTTGATCACCTTCTGGCAACACCATCCTGCGTTGTCGTATTTATTTTCCGGTGCTTTTGTAGGCCCCACCAGCCAGGCGCCGAGGATTGATGAAGGGTTGGAAGATAATTTGTATGAAATGGAAATTGCGTTCAGCCAGGTGCCGGAAAAGGGATTCATACCCTTCTGGATAACCGACAGGTTGTTCCGGCATTTATTGACCGATCTTACCGGTAATACCCACCGCTCGGAATTTTGTATCGATAAAATGTTTTCACCCGATTCGTCGTCGGGCCGGTTGGGTATTCTGGAATTTCGCGGATTTGATATGCCACCGCACAAACACATGAGCCTGCTGCAATCATTGCTCATCAGGGCCCTGGTTGCTGCATTTTGGAAAAAACCTTATAAACATAAACTGGTACGGTGGGGAACTGCTTTGTACGACAAGTTCCTGTTGCCCCACTTTGTAAAACAGGATATGGATGATGTGGTGGCGTATTTGAATAATGCAGGCTATGCATTTGATGTAAACTGGTTCAATGCTTTTTTTGAATTCCGGTTTCCGCAATACGGTTCTTTAAACATTCGCGATATAGAATTGGAGTTGCGCATGGGCATAGAACCCTGGCATGTGTTGGGCGAAGAAATGTCGAGCACGGGTACTTCCCGTTTTGTTGATTCCTCGCTTGAAAAAGTGCAGGTAAAGCTGAAAGGTTTGATTGATAAACGATATATTTTATTGTGCAACGGATCGATAGTGCCATTGACAGCTACCGGCGTAAAAGGCGAATATGTATGTGGTGTCAGGTACCGGGCCTGGCAACCGCCCAGCGCCCTGCATCCTACCATTGGAATAGATTCTCCATTGACCTTTGATATTGTAGATACCTGGAATGGCCGTTCCATTGGCGGATGCTCCTACTATGTATCGCACCCTGGCGGCAGAAGTTATGATACATTTCCGGTAAATAGTTTTGAAGCAGAATCACGTCGTCATAACCGGTTTGGTATTACCAGCCATACCCAGGGACAGGGACAACAATCTTTACAGTCATCCACTTCGGGCGTGTCGCGTTATGTATTGAACAACCGGTTACCGTTCATATATGATGCACCAATACCCGATATTGATAGCGAGTTTCCTGCCACCCTCGACCTTCGGAAAAAGAAAAACTGGTAGGCCATTCACTATTCACGGGATCCTGTTAACCGTTTAACATCTACGGCAATAGATAGCTGGTGCAGATCGCTGCTCATAATAACGCCGCGCAGGGGAACGATGTCGAAATAATTCCTTCCCCAGCCAATAACTATGTACTGTTCATCGGGCAATTTGTTATTGGTAGGGTCAAAATCAACCCAGCCCATTTCTGGTATAAAAACCGAAAACCAGGCATGCGAAGCGTCGGAGCCTGTTAGCTTTTCTTTTCCGGGTGGTGGTATCGATTCAAGGTAACCGCTGATGTACCGGGCGGCCAGTCCCATCGACTGCATACAGGCAATGCCCAGGTGGGCAAAATCCTGGCATACCCCTTTTCTTTCTCCCATTACTACCGATAGGGGAGTAGAAACCGTTGTGAAGCCTGGTGTATAGGTAAAATCAGTATAGATGCGCTGCATCAGGTCGCCTGCTGCTTCCATTAAGGGGCGTTGTGGGGTAAAGGACTGGGCGGCATATTGCTGAATTGCTTCCGTTGCAACAGTAATATCAGCAGGAAAAACGAATTGTTTCTCGTGCATGTATTTTCCGGTTGATGACTGCAGCAGATCGCGTACACTTTCCCAGCTTTGAAGGTTTTTGGCGGTTAGTTTCCATTCCGGCGTTTTCCTTTCTACAATAGAGGAGGTGGTTACCGATAACATTTCATGTTCCTGCTCTACCACGAAATAGAAAACCCGGTTACCAAAAAAGTCAGTGTATTCATCAACAATGCCGGCTACAGGCGATATATCGAGTGAGAAGGAGCGGCAGATCTGCGAAGGGGTATCGCGGGGCGCCAGCGTGGCCAGGTTATGGCAAAGCGGCACCGTTTCCTGATACGTATAAGTGGTGGTATGTTTAATGCTATACAACATAAAGCAATTATAAGACCCGGGTAACAAATAACTGTTGCTGCGAAAGGGTATGTTTGAAATAGGTTTTTGAAATAACGGCATTGGTTTCCAGTAATAATTCGTTGAGCTTAACAAGCAATTTGCTCAGGGGAACGTATTCTTCGCCGCTGCCTTCCAGTTTTGATAATACCAGCCCGTTTGACAAACTCAGCAGGGTATGCGCTTCCAGCATCAGCCGCTCCGGCTCACTCAATGTTTGGGTTTTACCCTGTTTGGGTAATGTCGATACGTGCAGCCTGATCTTATCAATGAGGTAAGCCAGTGATTTGGGATAGTTCATATCTAACATCAGCAGCTCCAGTACAAGGGGCAGTTGCAAATGGTCTCTGAAGGTGTACCGGTAGGTAACCATGCTTTGAGTGGCCGCCAGTATGGCTTCCAGCAGTTCATATTCTGTTTGCGTTTCCTGTCTTTTATACAATACCTGTTGCAATATCCGGATAATAAACAGCGACTGTTCCAACTTTCTTCCCAGGTCAAGGATCGCCCATTCCTGCTCGCGCCGGGCGCTTTCGCGGTTCATGCCCAAAAAAGCAAACATGGAAGTGTTCAGATTGTCTATGTCGTTGATCATAGATGCCGGTTCGTGATGTGGCTGGCTTTTTGCCCGTTGCCATGTTTCGCCCAGTTGGTCTACCACCCGCCAGGAGTCGGCCGATAAAAAGCTGCGAACATTGTACACCGATTTTTTAAACAGGACCAGGTTTTGCGAAAGCCCGCCGCTTTTATTTTCATCATACTGGGTTTGCAAAAATTCATTCCAGGGATTATTGAGCAACTGCTGATACTGTTCGGTATTTTCATTGCCTGTAAAGCCCGGATAGGAATAGGTACAATGTGTAAGCGCTGCCAGCAATATTTTTTTTGTAGCGTTTGCTGTAGCCTGGGAAGGCTGCTGGTTGTGCATAACAAATTGCATAACGGTTCGCAGCAACCGGGCGTTATTAATAAGCCGGTCTGTATAGCGTCCGGCCCAAAACAGGTTTTCGGCTGTATGGCTTGGCAAAGATTCCTTTTGTATCAAATTGTAAGAGCCGCTGGTTTGCAACTGAAATTTTACCGGTTGCACATGGTCTTCGCCCGACGAAATAACCCAGGTGTCTTTACTGATGCCACCGGTTTGGTTAGAAATAACAAAGCTGCTTTTGGTGTAATTGGTGCGGGTAAGCGCTCCCGGCATAGCAACAAAGCTGTCTTCTTTTTTTACCAGGAAACCCCGGATCAGCGAATTCCTGGATTCTATTTTTCCGTTCACCCACGAAGGGGTGGATGAGAAATTGATCTTTTCCTGACCGGTGTATAAATGAGGATTGGCTTTAATTTTTCTTATAAGCGTGGCTGCTTCAGCGGCAGACAGGGAAGCGCCGTCGATAGCAGTGCGGGTGCCGGCGGTTTGCCTGAATATTCTGCGAATAACCAGGTGCGGCAGGTTATCGATCACATATTGCATTTCCCGGGGTTGCCCGCACCACCAGGTAGCAATGGAGGGAACTATCAGGTCTTCGCTGAGCAGGTGGCGGGCGGCCAGGTGCAAAAAAGGCATAAGCCCGGCATTTTCAATAATACTGCTGCCCAGGGGATTGGCAATTGCTACGTTTCCTTTTCGTACTACGTGTAATAATCCTGGTACACCCAGTAATGAATCGCTTTTCAGCTCCAGCGGATCGCAATACACATCATCCATTCTGCGCAGGATCACATCTACTCTTTCAAGGCCGTCAATGGTTTTCAACCATACAAAATTATCTTTTACCATCAGATCATTCCCCTGCACCAGGGTAATGCCCAGGAAACCAGACAGATAGGAGTGCTCGAAATAGGTTTCATTTTCCGGGCCGGGTGTAAGTATTACAATTCTGGGCGTATCGTTTGTATTCGGCGCAATGCTGTGGAGCGCTTGTTGCAGGGAGTCAAAAAATGGTGATAATCTTCTTACCTGCAGGTTAGAAAATAATTCAGGTAAAACGCTCGACATGGCAAAGCGATTTTCGAGGGCATATCCATACCCCGAAGGGGCCTGGGTTCTGTCGCTGATGATCCATAACCGGCCATCACTACCGCGTGCCATATCGGCTGCGTATATCACCAGGTGTTGTTGTGCGGGTAAGTTAATATGCATGCACGATCGTAAAAAACCGGGGTGCATATATATTAGCTCCTGTGGAATAATTCCCTCTTTTATAAGCGTTTGAGGACCGTAAATATCTTTTAGCAATAAATTGAACAACGTAGCCCGCTGTACCAGCCCATTATTAATGATTGCCCAATCTGTTGCGGATATAATTTGTGGAATGGGGTCTAGCTCCCAGGGACGATTTTCTCCTGAAGGATCATTATAAATGTTATACGCCACGCCATTTTCCTTCAGCAGCCTTAAAATATCATTGGTGCGGTTTTGTATTTCCGTATGCCCCATCCCTTGCCACGAAGAAAAAAAACTTTCCCAGGTTGCCCTTATGTTCCCCTGTTCAGTATAAAGTTCATTATACGAATGGGAATCGGGAATATGTTGTTGCAGGAAGGCTTCTACAGAAATTTGACCAGACATATTTGTTTTATCATCTTTTGTATATTTAAAATTAATGAATATTAAGCAATAAGCTGCCTGGTAATATTCCTGTTGGAAGGCGTGGATCTCATTGCAGCTGATGGAATTAGCAGAACAATTGCATCAGGGGACCAATGCAATTTTACTCATATTCGGTGAATTGCCCGAATAAAAGAAGGCTGTATCACTTCAATTTGATACAGCCTTCATTATTATTAACTTTTATTATTTATTGTAAGTAAACCTGGTCTTATCCCAGTACTTACCATCACTAAAAGTAATAGAAGAAATATAACCTGATGGTAAATATTCCAACTCCCTCGTTTGTGGGTCATCTGTGTAAGTGTTCACAACACCGGTTGCCACATCTGTGCGTTTTGTAGAGTGGTTCATTTTATCAGGCAAATTGGCATATTTAATCGCCGGGAATTTGTCACCGTACAACGTTCCCAATTCGGCAAACACCCATGCATTTATGCTATCAGCTTTATTGCCGTAGTTTTTAGTGTATTCAAACGAGTAGTTTTCCTCGGTGTTCGAAGTACTTTTATAGGTGTTAGCTCCTACCTGCGTATTGCTCGACTCTTCTACTCCGGTGATCTTAACAGCCATTAACTTTCCGTCCTGGTTGGTATAGTTTATGGTATATGCCTTTCTGTTAGAACTATAATAAACCGCTTGGCTATATTTTGACCAGCTGGTGTCGTAGCCGGTACCAGTGGCTTTAACCAATAAACCGGCAGCATCATATTCAAATTTGCACGTATCGGCGTGTATTTGAAAACGGGGATTAGCTGTAGACATACCATCCATGTTCTCGGCAGTAATACGCTGAATGGGCAGGCGATTGCTGTTCAGTTTATAGCGTGCCGAATAATTAAAATTTCCCGGATCGGCCGGTGCTTCCTGGAAGATAGCTTCATCGCCAACATAACTGATAGTAATGTAATAGGTAGGATCGGCAGAATCCTTAAGCGAAATGATCCTTCCCGACTTATCATACTCAAAAAAAGTAGTTTCGGTTGTTGAGCTGGTGCTGTGGTTATAGTTGGTTTTTACCACCCGCGTAGTGTCTCCTAACTGTTGTTCTTCAGGTTGATTGTCAGAATCCTTTTTACACGAATCAAGCGAAATAATAAATAACAAGGACAGAATGGGAATCAATGATCTTTTCATAAAATATTTTTAATTACGTCCGATTCCCTATTCCCTTTCTTTTCTGGCGGGCGCAAATTTAATAAACATCCTGATGAATTAAAATATTTAATAAAGAAAATTGGGTGGCTAAACACTAACGTATAGGGTAAATACGATGAGCGGGTCTGTTATTTTACGAAGAAAATAAAAAAAGGCTGTATCACCAGCGGTCGTTTTATAATTCCCTTATGAAACAGGATGGTGTGCGCATTCTATATACTTAATTGAGCGACCGGTATTCATTTGGTGAGTATCCCACCCGTTGTTTAAACAAACGGGCAAAATGCTGGGGATACTTAAATCCTAATTTATAGGCTAACTGGCTAACCGATTTGCCCTGGTCTAATGTTTCACACTGGCATGGTGCAGGTAAGGATGAAGGATTGGTTCAAATTGCCATAACGAATACGCAAAACGGGCCAACAGTGTGGCTGCAACCTGTTACTGATGAAGAGTATAATAATTGAAGAAAATGTATGCTACTAACAGTGGTTATAGCTGTTAAAGGATTAGTAGATTTCGTTATCAGCGTTGTTAGTGAAACCAATTCTATCTAAAAAAAGTTGAAAACGCGGATCAGCTCTGAGTGTGGCAGGAACCCATTGTTCATATTTGAGCATAACTAAAATGGGGTCGCGGTCATCGTACGCTTTTTCAAGGTAATCAAAAGCTTCATCCAGGTCATTCAGGTAGGCTGCCGATATTGCAGTGAGCGTGTTGGCAACATATTCACTTTGTGATCTTTCTTTTAATTCGTTCATCAATACACGGGCCTTGTCGGTACGCCCGGTGATGCAATATGTCCAGATAAAACCATGAACTGTAAATGAATGCCTGTTCGAAAGCTTCATGGCAGACTCGAAGGAAGAAATTGCTTCCTCATATTTTTGCAGGGCTATTTGTGTTTTACCTGCCGTTACATGGCATAAAAATGAATTGGCGTCGAGTTCAATTCCCTTTTTGCAAACAGCCAGTGCTTCTTTGAACTTGCCGGCGCAATGAAGGATCAGGGCATAGCTGGCATAACAAATTGAATTGAGTGGTTCCAGCGTTATCCCTGTTTTTCCATGCTTTTCAGCTTCCTCGAATTTTCCTTCCACACAGGTAAGGTAGTTCCAGCCATACCGGTAATGACCTTCTGCATACCGTGGATTAATTTCAATGGACCTAAGGAAATTTTTCCTGGCCTCTGGCCAGTTCCATTCAAAACAGGTATAATAATATCCAAGTGAACAATAGGGTTCGCATAAAGAAGGATCCAATTCCAATGCTCTTTCTGCAGATAGCTTTGCCTGAGCCATTGCCTGCCTGGGTGGCAATAATCCGTAGGAGGCAATTAATAAATTGGCATCTGCATATCCTGCATGGGCCAGGGCAAACCCGGGATCAATAGCAATTGCTTTTTGAAAACATTGTATACTGGTTATTACCGAAGCGCCACGCCTGGCTAAATAAAACCTTCCTTTTAAATAGAGCTCATAGGCTTCGGTATTTTGTGTATAGCTTTTAGTCATCAGGTCACGATCTTTCTTCAGTAATGTCAGCTTTAGTTTTTTGGTAATGGAAAGAGCGATATCGTCCTGGATCGCAAACACATCATCCATTTCCCGGTCATATTTTTCAGACCACAGCTGATACCCATTTTCTATATTGATCAACTGGGTTGTTATGCGAAGCCGGTTGCCCTGCTTACGCACACTGCCTACCAGTACGGTATGTACACTCAGTTTTTCACCCAATTCATGCAGGTCGATATTTTTTCCCTTGAATTGAAAAGAGGAGGTGCGCCCCGCTACATTTAGATCTTTTAAATGGGTTAAAGAGTTAATGATCTCTTCAGCAATGCCATCACTGAAATATTCCTGATCAGGGTCATTGCTCATGTTCACGAATGGTAATACAGCAATACTTTTTAAAGGAATACTTTTAGTATCTGATCTTTTGCGTGTTTCATATTCGGGAACTTTTTCTTCTTCGGTCTTTCCTTTTAGTGAATTGCGTGGCGGTTTTACCAGGTATTCATGATCAAGTGCAAACACTTCTACCGGCCGCTTTACATTTTTTAATTGATACACACCGGCCGATACTGTTTTAAGTTCAGGATGATTGTGCAATTCGTCATTTGCTGTATCGGAGATCAATACACTGCCGGCTACTCCCAGGGATTCAATGCGGGATGCGAGATTAACTCCGTCGCCAAATATAAAGTCTTCGTCAGAGATGATATCGCCGATGTGTAATCCCATTCGCACAGGAACCTGTGGCAATTGAAGGAATTTCTGTTGCATGGATAGCGCACATTGCACTGCTTCAACAACGCTTGGGAAAATACTAAGCGTGCCATCTCCATAATATTGAATTATGCGGCCATTAAATTGCTGGTGTTCTAATTGCAGGATTTCGCGGTGCCGGTCTTTTATGATCAATGCTTTTTGCTCACTCTGCTGCATAATAGCAGTGTATCCTTCAATGTCGGTGAACAGGATGGCTGCAAGCTGACGGTGTTGGGGCATAAAAGTTAGGGAAAAAATACATCCAAATTTACTGACAATCCATCAGTATAATTATATCCCCAATAGTGATCGGCATCAGTAAAGTGAAAGAAAGTCAACTACTGCATAAAATACATTAGTTCAACCAGGCGTGTTTTAATTTGTGCTGTATGATGTTGATATTCAACGGGTGAGGCTGCACTGCAAGTGAAAGTCCGAAATTATCCGGGAAATAGGGGGCAGGCCATAATGGCCAATTATTACAACCCTGACAAGGTAATACTCGGACCAGGGCAAAAAAAAAGCCCTTTCGGGCTTTATCTGCAGTCAAAATAACTTTAGTATCTATTTTTATTATAACTATTCGAGCTATTGAAACCACCTCTGGAAGGTCTGTCTTCTTTCGGCTTTGCAACAGAAACGCTGATCGTTCTGTTTTCTACAGTAGATCCATCAAGTTCAGCAATTGCTTTTTTTGATGCAGCTTCATCTGCCATTTCAACAAATCCGAAACCTCTTGATCTGCCGGTTTCTCTGTCTGTAATGACTTTAGCTGAAGTAACTTCTCCATAAGGAGCGAAAAAATTCTTTAAGTCTTCATCGTGCACATCGAAGCTTAAATTTGAAACATAAATGTTCATTTGAAAAAATTAATTGATGAATAATTTCGAGGAAGGCAAGAAGTAAGAGACTAACTATAATGCAGATAACTAGGCAATGTAATTAATGAATACTAATGCGAGGCTCAAATTAACAAAATGAAGGTACCACTTATTTTTTACATTTCAATAAATGATATTAACCGGCCTGCCCCGGCCGGCCTTATAAACCGTGGCAGGCCAGTGCATTAGTTGCTATAAATAATAAATTAGATTATTGGCGATAATAAGCTTAATTTTAGTAACTGACTTTCTATTGTGTAATTCCCTCCTATATTGGTCTCCTTATACACTATACCTGGTCAATTCTCAAATTAAATAAATTTGAATAGTATGCGATTATTGATCAGCAATTTAAACAGGTTTACCACCACTTCACAGGTAGTAGCTCTTCTGGGTCCTTTTGGCCTGGTATCGTCAGCTGTGATCATGATGAATGTGAAAAGCGGCTATTCGGAAGGTATAGCGGTGGTCGAAATGGAATTTAAAGCAGGTCAAATGGTGATCAGTGAGCTCAATAACAGCCGGTTTATGAATTACTACATCAGTGTGGAAGAAACGGTTACCACTATTAATTAAGGCTGGGGTTTAGTAATTATTCCTCTATTGCACATGTAGGCCAATCCTCTAAAAGATGACAATGATATTTTTAAAAGAACATTTACGCAAAAGCCATTATAATTGGGCAATTGGCCTGAATCATTCCTCAGGGAACAATGAGCCCGACCGAAGGGTTTTTGACCGCTTTAACGGCTTTCAGGTTCTATTCATTATTAATCATTTCGGTAAATCACTTGGCAAACTGACCGTCACCGACGGACTCAAAATGGAAGAGCTTATTTCTGCTCAATTGCCAAAGGAAGTAAAAAGTGAATTATCCGTTTTTAACTGGTTGCGCGGGGTTTACTTGTATTATAGTAATTGAGCCGGATGACAGCATAAACGGGTATAAAGAATTTAACAAATAAAAAATGTATGAACATACAGGTTTTTAATCTTAGTCTGAATACCGCGGATCGCGACTTGCGAAAATTATTTTCTGCTTTTGGTATTGTTGCATCAGCAGAAGTCATTAGAGATAAATTGAATGGCCGCTCAAAATGCAACGCAATGGTTGAAATGCCTATTGAAAGAGAAGCCCTGCTGGCGATTGAATCGCTTCATCAAACAATGTTGGATGGCAAGAAGATCTCGGTCACCGCACTTCATGCAAAACCTAAATGGTAATGATACTTTGTTGCCTGTTCCTTGCTTTGATGATGTTAGGATTATATGCTTCGATCATCAGGGTGGCTCATTGTCTGTAGTTTAGTACCTATCATTTCTTGTACTTGTTGTCTTTCCACTGGTTCGTTCCTGCCGCACTGTCGGCAATAAGTTGATTTAGTCTTTTTATCCGAGTCGTTTCCTGCTTCGCACTCATTACCCAATGTGTTGATACTTTTCTATATGATGGTGCCAGTAATTGAAAGTAGTCCCAGGCCTTTTTGTTTGCTTTAAATAGTTTTTTATAAGGCTGAGTTAATTCCACTTCGTCTTTTTCGTGGGAATATATCTTAGACTTACTTTCTATTCTTTTTTCAAAACTCGCTACTCCGGCTGGTTGCATAAGTCCTTCCTTTGTTAATTTCTCAATTTTTTTGATATTAACCGCACTCCATATACTCGTTGATTTTCGTTGTGTAAAGCGAATTTGATAACTGTCTTTGTCTATAGATTTTCTAACGCCGTCAATCCATCCAAAACATAGCGCTTCGTCAACTGATTGAGACCAGGACATGCTGGGTTTTCCACTGCCAACTTTATAAAAGCCTACCAGTAACTCAGTTTCCTTTTTATGATTTTTCTGTAACCACTTTCTGAAATCGGATTGTTTGGCAAAAAAGATCGGTGTCATTTCCTTGTCTTTCATAAAAAAAGTCGTTAAACCGGCAAATTTACTTAACTCAATCACATCGGGAACATTTCCAGAATATTCTTCTGGTCAATTATTGATTTATTGAACTAACTTCAATAATTATTATCATTTGACTTATTTCATATATGAAACCACCCGTTAAAAGGATCAGTGTGCGATTGAATCCTGATGTCAGGAAAGTAATTCCAAGATTTTTTAATACCGGAGATGAACGTGCACGGGCGCTGATCAACAGGATAATGTTATTGCCCGATAAACAGGTGAGTGAATTATTACTACAGGTTCTCACCGAATTTCGTAAACGTTATAATAATATCCGGGTTGTATTTGAAAAACATTTCGAGCTGGTAAAGCACCTGTTGCCGGATAAGGAACGCCTTACATTGCCTAACGATAAAAAATTACTGATAGGGTCGTATTTTACAATGGAATATTCACTGGAACATGCAGCCCTGTTCAATCCTTCTATAGTGGAAGATCCGGATCAATCGGGTACGGCCGCCGGAGAAAAAAATGTGATCGTAAGTTTCAGAGCTACCGGTGAAGGTCATATCTCATCCCTGGTATTTAAACGGGCGAAGCTTGACAAAAATTCCAATATTCATTTTGAGCCTTCCGGGAAATATATGAGCCAGGGAAGGATAACTCAACAGAAACGGAACAACAAAAAGGCTTTTGAAGAATTGCTTTCTCATTCAATATTACCAGCCGAAATTCGTGCAGGCATATTAAGCCAGTTACCTGATACCTTTTCTTATAAAGAAATTGAATCGATCTTAAAAACTGCCTTGCAGCAAGTGCAAACCGGAATGGCCAAAAACAAGATAAAATATGAGATCCTCAGCATGGTAAATACCGGTTATGAAGTGCACTTTTTGCCGGAATCTTTGTTGTCGGAACGGGTTATTTTTCCCGTAACTTTTACCGAAAAAAATGGAATTGAAGATGCCAGGTTTATGAAATTTACAGCTGAAGATGGTTCCGGCACATATATGGCTACTTATACCGCCTACGACGGTTCTTTTATTTTACCGCATTTAATTGAAACAAAAGATTTTTTACATTTTAAAATGTCTCCGCTTCATGGAAAGGCGGCTATTAACAAAAACCTCGCTTTATTTCCCAGGAAGATCAATGGGCAATATGCCATGATATCCCGTATCGATGGCGTTAATAATTACATCATGTTCTCTGATGATCTGTATCTGTGGGAAACTGCTACTTTATTGCAGCAACCAGTGTATCCATGGGAATTTGTGCAGATCGGGAATGCCGGTTCACCCATAGAAACGGAAAGGGGATGGCTGGTGATCACCCATGGAGTAGGGCCTATGCGTAAATATTGCCTGGGAGCAAGTTTGTTTGATCTCAACGATCCCTCCAAAGAACTGGGGCGGTTAAAAGAACCGTTATTAATGCCTGATGAAGATGAATGGCACGGTTATGTGCCTAATGTAGTTTATTCTTGCGGCACCATCATTCATCAGGAAAATTTATTTATCCCCTATGCGGTTTCTGATTATGCTACATCGTTTGCTGCCGTGCCATTGAACGCATTATTAGATGCAATTAGTAATACCGGTTCTTCATTCCTGGAAAGTTGAAACTACCACCAGATGCGATATCCAGTATGCCAGGGTACTTTCAGCGCCCTGGTTCAGATTTATTCCTTCTGAATGTATGCCATCTGCACATCCCCCGGTTGAAAAATCGTACAACGAAAGTCCCATATCATTATCACCCAGGAACCATTGGTAGCTTTTATACATGCGGGCCAGGTATGTTTGTTCGCGGGTGATCCTGAAAGCCTGTTGATAAAAAAGTACCATTGCCATTACATCAATGCCCTGTTGATCAAATTGAGCTACCGACCCGCCTTTTTTATGCCACCCATCATTGCCTATTGGCCTGAGCGTATCATTAACAAACACTTTTGATTCCAGGAAATGCATGGATTCAAAAGCGATTGTCAGATATTCTTCATTTTGCGTAATCTCAAACGCATTCAATAAAGCCAATGGCAGCATGGCATTGTCGTAGGTAAGAACGGGCTCAAACCAAAGCCAGTTAGTGCTTTTGTTATCGTTATACATGCTAACCATTTTATTGGATAGATTAATTACCATGTCTCTTTTTTTGTCGTCAGGGTAATGATATTTAATAAACTGGCAGATGCCAATAATTGTATTGGCAATACCTCGCAGTGAGGTAAGTTTATTAACATGTGGGAATGCTTTTGAAAAAATTTCCTGCGCTGTTCTGATCGACAGATGAGTGGGACCTTCATTGATCAAAAAACCCAATGCCATCATAGTTCTTCCGAATGAATCTTCTGAACCCCGGTCTTCTGTACTTGTCTTTGTATAACTCAAAAAATTTCGAAAATATCCATCTTCCCTTTGCATATAATGAATAAAACTCAGGTAAACCGGAAGGTGGTATATGGCAACCTGATCTTTTTTAATATGCTTACAAGCCCATACTGCCCATAACAACGCGCGTGCATTATCATCGATACAATAGCCTTCTTTTCTGTTAGGAGTGGCAAATAAGGCGTGCTGAATAATGCCGGTAAGATCAGTTAAATCACTAATATGCTTAAAGTTTATATCCGGCATTTGCGCCACTGTAAACAAAGTTGGTTTAGTGAGTAGTAAAGTATCTTCTAGTTCCATAAAATATGCTGTATTTATTATTTAGATATTAATTGATCAGGCAGTTCAATTTTGCGCATTGGTTTTTGCAGGATCTTATCAAACAATTCCAGATGCTTTCCGGCGACTTTTTTCCAGAGGGTATCTCTTGTTTTTAAAGAAGCAGCATTTCCCATCAGTTTTCTTGCGTGCTTGTTTTGTAACAGGTAGATCGCATTCTCTGCCAATTCATGTTCCTGGCCGGGTCCAATGATAATACCGGTAGTTTCATCCAGCATCTCTTTTGCTAAAACAAACGAATTAGAGATAATAGCACAACCTGCACTCATCGCATATAAGAAAGTGCCGCTTACAGCCTGATCGGGGTCTTTGGATGTAAACAGGTAAATGTCTGTTAACGCCAGGTATTCCATCAGTTTTTTTGTGGGAACATACTCATTCACTAACCGTACATTATTTTGCAGGTTGTTTTCCTCAATTAATTGTTGAAGATAGTTACGGTATTTTTCGCCTTCCTGCTGCAGGAGATTAGGATGCGTAAGACCCAGGACTATGTATATAGCATGTGGAAATTCTATACTTATTTCTTTCATGGCCAATATGCCCTTTTCTATCCCTTTGTTAGGGCTTAATAAACCGAAGGTGGTAAGCACCAGGTTATTTTTAAGGTCGTATCTTAATTTCAGATCATCAGGGCTTATTTTACTGTTTGCATGGGTACCATGTGGGATAATGATAAGTTTTTCGGTATCCAACTGATAATCCTCTTTCAATAACCTGGCAGAGTTCAAAGTCATTACAATTACTTTTTCGGCCAGTAATCCTATTGTTTGAACCATTTTAAGCCTTTGTGGATCCGGCGATGGTAGTACTGTGTGGAACCGGATGATGAAAGGTTTTTCAAGCATTGCCAGAAATCCCAGTAAGAATGAACCCATGTCGCCACCATACAAGCCAAATTCATGTTCAATACAAACGAGGTCAATATTCCGGTCGCGGTTAATAGTATTAGCTGTTTCAATACAGGAGTCCAGGTTATGGCCATCCATGGTCATACTCACCATGAAATTATATAACCCTGCATTTTCTTTTTTGTCAAGGGCGCAAATATTGATTAAATAATTTCCATTTATCTCAGGAGCGATTGATTTAGTAAGGTCCTGTGTAAAACTGGCTATTCCACATTTTACCGGCGGATAAGTACTAATAAAAAGAATTTTTGATGGTGAACCAGATGTTGTCATGCAGGTGTTTGTTTAGTAATTAAAAAGTGCAGTAATAGTTCGGTCAATGCAATACGATATAACCTTGAATCCAGGAACTTCAGAAAATCAATTATGGCTTACAAACCGGAGTGAACGCAACGTAATGAAGGATTGGCGGGATTATCTTCAATAAAGCGATTGAAGGTAACCTATTTATTTGGTAGTAACTATTATATTATTCCATGTGGTAATCTTAAGATAATATAATAAACACAAATAAAAGATTGTATCTTTAAGAGACAACAGTTTGAGTTTATTAGCACTTTGTAATTGAATGATCCTTCTACCTTTCATTACCTCCTGCTTTTTTCCTCAGATCATTATTCATTTTTCAATTGTATAAAATGGACATTTACGTTTCTAATTTAAGTTTCAATGTACAGGGTGAAGATCTAAAAAAACATTTTTCGCAATACGGAGAGGTTTCTTCCATTAACATTATTATGGATAAAGTTACCAACCGCAGCCGTGGATTCGGTTTTGTTAAAATGAATGATACAAGGGCAGCGGAGAAAGCTATCCGCGAATTAAACGGCATTACGATCGATAATCAGGCGATCAAGGTCAAGGAAGCAAGGCGAAGAGATGAATAAAATAAAGCAGTATACCTCTTTATAGATGTTCATAAACCGAATTATATGCTCCATTACAAAAAATACCTGGTTAAAAATACAGACCAGTTTGATCCTGAATTTTTTTCATTTGTAGGCAATGATGTTGATTTGATAAAGGAAGAGATCCAGCATATTGTCTGCGACTATAAAGCTGAGTTCATTGTATATTTCCTGAAAGATCATTGTCTTCCCGGTGATTGGGAAAAAGCAAATCCGGAGTTTGTTGCACTGGTGAAATCAAAATCCCTGTCTTCCGGCAATATTGAATTATTATTTGAGAGCTGCTATAACAATCCTGTTTTTAAACAGCAACTGGAAACTTATATAAAAGGGAAAATGGCTGAAAAATATGTGTAGCTCCTCTACAGCGCTTTTTTTCCCGGGCAGGCTTGGTAAAATGGCAATAAAAGCAATATAAAAAAACACCGCCTGTAAATGAAAACAGGCGGTGGTCTATCAAGCGTTTGAAAGGTTAAAGCGTTTCCAGGATCTTTTCCCACTCTTCTTTACTTTGCCCCAGTTTGACCTGTAGTTTTTCCAACATCTCGTTTTTCTTGCCAAACTCGTAAACCAGATCATTATCTGTAAGTGCAGGAAATTTCTTTTTAAGGGTTGCTTTCTGCTCATTCCAGTTTTTACTGGATGGTGTCTTTATAGTCATTTTAAAATAGCTTTTTAATGAAACTATTGTGTAAAGGTGGCCCTTATTTTAGTGATAAGTGTTACATAATTAAATATAAAAGTTACATCATTCACACTATATTTTAAAATAGTGATGATGAAGCAAACGATATTATCCATTTCACGAGATCCTACCCATAAAAGCCAGCCGGTAATTGGTGCCAATAGGTATTTGTGTTTGCCCGATCTCAATAGTATTACCAAATACAGTATTTATGGCCGCCAGCGCTACGATATAAGATTTATGCACCCGTATAAAATCGGCTGATGGCAGCAGCGCTGACATTGACTTCATAGTATAGGTAACTACATAGGTTTTTGCGGTGGTATGGATCTTCACAAAATTCTGCATGCCTTCTACAAACAGAATGTCGGCAAAATCGATCTTTACCAGTTTGTTATCATGCCGTACGAAAAAATAATTGACCACCGGTTGGGGCGCCTGGTTGGAACCGATTAACCGGGCCTGCAATCTCTCCGTAACTTTTTGCGCCGCCAGCATTAGCCGTTGCAGGGAAATGGGTTTTAACAAATAATCGACGGCATTGAGTTCATACCCGTCCATCGCATATTTGTTATACGCAGTGGTAAAGATCACCAGCGGTGGCGTTTTTAACGACTTTAGAAAATCAATACCGGTAATAATGGGCATCCTGATATCGAGGAACAACACATCGACTGCATAGGTTTGCAGCGCCTCAAACGCCTCAATGGCGTTGCTGCAAAGCTGTTGTATCTTCCAGCCCGGAAGCTGCGACACATAGGCTTCCATTAATTTGCGCGCCTGTGGTTCATCATCCACAATGATGCAGGTAATTGGTTTCATTCCAGCTCCAACGTTAAATTTACTTTGTAAACCCTGTTCCCGGCATCCATGACAAGCCGGTGGCTGTTGTTAAAATAATACTGTAATCTTCGTTGAACGTTCTGCAACCCGATACCGCCATTTTTATTTTCCCTTGTCCCGGGCAACGTAAGATCATTTTCGACGGTCAGGTCTAAACGTCCGTTTTGCTGACGGATTGATACCCTGATCCATGAATGCCCCAGCTGAGCATCTGCGCCGTGTTTAAAAGCGTTTTCTACAAAGGGCATCAGCAACAGGGGCGGTATGCGGTAGCCGGCAAAGTTACCCCCGGTGGTGAAATCAATTTGTACCCGGTCGTCGCAACGTACTTTTTCCAGCTCTACATAATCCTGCAAAATACTGATCTCTTTATCCAGTTCAATATATTCCTCATTACATTCGTATAAGGCAAACCGCATGAATTCAGACAGCCGGCCAATCAGTTCTATCGATCTTGCCTTTTCATCCTGCACTATAAAGGACTGTATATTGTTCAGGGTATTGAATAAAAAATGGGGGTTTAATTGTGATTTCAGAAAATCGAGTTCCAGCCGTAGATTCTGCCGCTCAAGCGTCGACTTTAGCCTGTCGGTGACAAACCAGTCATCCATAAATTTTACAAATGCGCCCGCCAGCAATACCGAAAAAGAGATGCCCAGGTTGTCGTGGAAGTAATATTTCCAGGTGGTCGACTGCGGATAGTTTGATTCTCCCAGTAAGCGGTACACCAGTATTTGTTCTACCCCGTATCGCAGCGGCGTAAATAAAAAGAAAATGCCCGCCAGCGACAAAATGCGGTAAGGAATGCGAAAAAACCGGGGTAATCGCTGCGCAAATGGCAACACAATAAAAGCGGTGGCATAAACAAAACTTAAATAAAAGAGGTAAAAGCCCAGCGCGATGGGACTGTATGCATAGGCAAACGAGAACTGATAGCTTTTAACATATATACTCTTGAACAATGCCTCAAAGGTCATAATGAGAAGTATGAACAGGGCATGCAAATAGATACGCGTAGCCGGGAATTTGCCTGATTGTTTCCACCTGGTAAGCAGTTCCATAAGCCAATATGAAAAGAAATGACGAAATAACCTAAAATTACTGACAAACGAAGGATTTACCAGTACCAATGAAGCGCCAATACCGACAAGCAGTACAGGCACTAACGCGCATGCCTGTTGTCAGGTGCTATAATTACTTTAACATTCGTTAGGGTCAGTTGGTCAAATCTTTTCTGCAAACAGGAAGGTAGCCTGTTGTTTTGGTTAGAAAATTCAAGTCAAACCATCACATGAGAAAATTACCTGTCCTGTTTGCGCTCATCACCATTAGCTGCCCGCTTTTTGCCCAGCGCATCGGGGGCGTTGTTTCGGATGCCGCAACCCGTCAGCCGCTGGCCTGGGTTACCATTAGTGTGCTAAAGGCTACTGATACCACCAGCCTCGTCAAAGGCACGCTGGCTGCTGAGAATGGCAGCTATTTGTTGGATCACCTGAAACCGGGGAATTACCTGCTTGCTGCCCAAATGATGGGCTATGCCCGGCAGTTGATACCTGTTGAACTCGCCACAACCGACACTACCATCAATATACGCCTCACAGCCGAAACCAAACAATTGGTCGTCGTCACGGTCAGGGCTTCCAAACCTTTGGTGGAGCACCGGCCCGACAAACTTGTTTTTAATATTGAGAACAGTATTGTAGCCGCCGGTAACGATGCCCTGGAGCTGTTGAAAATGACCCCAATGGTGATGGTGAGTGCCAACAACAGCATTCGCCTGAAAGGAAAAGATAATGTGTTGGTGATGCTCGACGGAAAAATTGTTCCGGGCGAAACCCTGGCCGATGTTTTGCAAAGTATGTCACCGGAGCAGATCTCGAAGATAGAGTTGGTCACAACGCCTTCTGCCAGCAGCGATGCCTCGGCCACCGGTGGTATCATAAACATCATTACGAAGAAAGGCACGGGCCGCGGCCTCAATGGGCTAGTCAATGCATCGGCTGTGGAAAGCCGCTATGGCAAATACAATGGCGGTATTTCGCTCAATTACCGTAGAGAAAAGATAAATGTCTACAGCACTGTTAACGGGCGCGATGGCAAAGCTTATAAGAACGAAGAGATCACCCGTGCGCTCAATGCAGGCAATGGCCTGCTGCAGACACTGGAAATGCCAACCGAACTTTTTAGAAATGCCAGGGCTACAACGGGCAAACTGGGGGTCGACTATACCCTGAATCCTTCCAACACCATTGGCTTAAGTGTGGATGGTATTTTTTCCCGGTCAAACAATAACGCCATTGCGGTATCTTCCTTTAAAAACGATACCAACGACGCTGATTCCATCCTTACATCAAAAAGCCGGCCGGCTAACAATACCAATTACACTAATTACGATCTGTATTTTAAAAGTAAATTGAATGCCAGGGGCGACCAGCTAGCGCTGGACCTTAATCAAACGCATTTCAACAGCGATACCCGGCAAATCGTGAATACCACGATCGTTGATGTGAAAGGCGGTACGCCCGACAGATATGCTTCGTCATTTAACAGCACCAGGGCCATTATTGATATTACGAATGCTCAGGCCGATTATTCGCTCACCATAAAGCCAGGTTTTTCATTGGGAACCGGTTGTAAAGATGTATTCACGCGTTCGGCCAACCGGTCAGCCAATGAGCAGGAAAATGGGTTGAACCCCGAACCGGCGCAAAACGAAACCTCGTATAAAGAGAACATTTTTGCGGGCTACCTGGTACTGACCCGGCAATTGAAAACGGTACGCGTGCAGGCGGGGCTAAGGGCTGAACATACCAATGCCTGGCTGAGCAGTACGGGTTTGCATAGCAGTTATCTCGACTGGTTTCCCAGTGCGCTGGTGAGTAAAAAAATTACAGATAAATACCAGGTCACATTGAGTTATACCTGCCGTATTAACCGGCCCGCCTACAAAGCATTGATCCCATTTGTTATACCGATTGACCGGTATTCGCAGGAAAAAGGCAACCCCGGACTAAAACCCGAGTATACGAATAGTTTTGAGCTGGTAAATTCGATCGGTAAAATGATCTTTACGCTTGCTTATACGCATACCCGTGATGCCATTGCCGATTTTATTGAACAGGACCCGCAAACCCGGATTTGGACCTTTACCAAGGGCAATTTTTCGCGCAGGGAAAATGTTGATGGCACCCTGGTGTTACCTGTGACCATCGCCCGCTGGTTCACTACCGACAATACGCTGCAGGGTTTTTACAGTTCTTTTGCCGACAAATCGGGTAAGGTAGGAGGGGCGGATTACGACCAGGGGAAATTCAGCTGTACCATCAATTCCATCAATACGTTCTCCCTGCCTCTGAATTTAAAGGCCGACCTCACGGCGATTTATAATTCTGCTTATATCGATGGATTGTATCAAATTTCGGGCAGCTCGATGATCAATGTTGGGTTGTCGCGAGCATTTTTTGAAAGGAAACTAAATGCGAAGCTTGCGGTGAACGATATCTTTCATAATGGCGGTTACCACCTTAGTTCAGGTACGGGCAGCATTCATTTAACCGGTCATCAATACACCGATAGCCGGCAGTTTGTACTGGCCGTATCGTATAAGTTTGGAAAAACGGCCTCACCAAATAGCCGGGGCGGTAATGAGGATGCGAAGGGGCGGTTGAATCTGTGATAATCCAGCTTACTACCTGGTTAAAGCTGTTTATTTATTACTGTTAATATTGTAATTATTTGCATGGTAAAGTATAGCCATGAAATTGTCTTCATTTCCCAAAATATTACTGTTTGGTATCATTTTTCATTCCAATGTATTTGCACAAACAAACGCTGCTAAAAGCCAGTGGGTGTATTTGAATGCCGCTAACAAACTGGAATATAAAACAACAGAACGGGGCGACAAAATAATGGATTTTTCCTATGCCGGCTATATGGGCGGCGGGGTTGCTATACCAGCAGTACCCGCAAAAATTGTTGTTAGTCCGTCGGAAGGTGATAATACCAGCATGATTCAGCAGGCTATTGACCAGGTAAGTTCCAAGGCCCTCGTGAATGGTGTACGGGGAGCCGTGTTGCTGAAACCGGGTATGTATAATTGCGAACGGCCAATAACAATTAGTGCGAGTGGTGTGGTATTGCAGGGAAGCGGCTGCGGCGAAAACGGTTCCATCATTAATATGACCGGCACGCCGCATGCCTGTATTGTAGTAAAAGGCAACGTCACAATTAAAGCCACCAATACAACTACTACGATCGCCAACCAGTATGTTCCTTCAGGTAGTATCAGTTTTCAATTACGCAATGCAAAAGGCTTTGCACCAGGTGATATCATTCGGATTGCAAGGCCGGTAACCGATGCCTGGGTGCAACTGATGGGAATGGATAAACTGGTGCGTGACGGCAAAAAACAAACCTGGGTAACCGGGGATATAACAACGGAAAGGGTAATTACGAAGATCAATAAGAATACGGTCATGGTCGATTTCCCGCTCACCGACTCCTACGACATGAATTATTTGGGAACAGACGGGGTATCAGTAACAAAGATCACTACCAGCGGTTCCCTGTCACAAACTGGTGTAGAGCACCTGCGGATTATTGCACCGGCACAATCGGTAACCATCAATGAAGGGCATCACCGGGCGTTAACCATGAGTGGCGTAAGGGATAGCTGGGTTCGTAACCTGGAAATTATGAATACGGTCAATAGTATCAGCATTACGGCGAACCGGGTAACGGTTGATCATGTAAACATCGGGCATGAGGTGCCCACAAAAGGCGCTGCCAAACCGGCCGACCTGAATGGGAGCGGTGCACAACTGCTCTTTGATCAATGCCAAATTACCGGCGATAATCTTTTTTTCTTTGCTACCGGCCCCAAAGTATCGGGACCTGTTGTTTTATTGAACTGCGTTTTTAAGGGTAACGGCTGGATACAACCGCATCAGCGCTGGGCCACCGGTTTACTGGTTGACGGATGCCAGGTACCCGGCGGTGGTATTGACTTTATGAACCGGGGCGCCATGGGATCGGGGCATGGTTGGGCAATTGGCTGGGCCGTTGCCTGGAACTGTACGGCGCGCTCTTATTTGAACCAGTTACCACCCGGATCGGCCAACTGGGTGATCGGTTGCAAAGGCGAATCTCAAAAAAAAGCTATTCCCTTTGATGCGGGACCCTTGCTGCCCGAAGGTATTTACGACGCACATAATACTCCTGTTGATCCTGGTAGCCTGTACCTGGCACAATTAGCCGAACGGTTAGGAAAAAAGGCGGTTCAGCAAATAGGATACTAATTAGCTACCACAGGAACCGCTGCGCTTGCGATACGGTAGAAATATGTTGCATTTTGCCCTGGTTGTATTCGTGATACAACCGCCTGATATCATCTGAAGTATCGCCAATGAACGGGCCATGCGAAACAATGGGATCGCCCTGTGGCTCACCGGCATACAGCACAAAACGGGCGCCTGCTGCTTCGGCAGTTATTATCAATTCACTTTCAGCTGTAACCGAAAAACGGTCGAGCCAGCCTACCTGGTCGTGCTGCAACCCTTTTTTATCTTCACCCACCTGTATACTTCCTTCCAGCACATATATAAAAGTGCTGTATGAAGCGGGGATTCGCTGAACGGTGGTGATGCCGGGTTGCATTTTAACGTCTGCGATGATCACCGGCGCATAGTTCTGAACAGGGGAGGAGAGACCGGCGAAAGAACCGCTGTATACTTTTACGTTCAGCCCATTAGCTGAACGTTGGGGCACGTGTTCCAGCGGAATATCCTGTACCCGGGGTAATGTCCATCTTTGTTTTTTAGGAAGGGTCAGCCATAATTGTAACAACCGCATTTTGGCTTTTTTTTCGATGGTCTCGGTATGAATAATGCCGCTGCCGGCTGTCATCATTTGCAGATCGCCACCTTTCATTTTATGCGCCTCATCGCCCATTTCGCCTTCCAGTAATAACGAAACCGTTTCAAACCCGGCATGCGGATGGGGGCCGCCAACGGGTGTCTCATCTTTTTTATCGAGAATATCATCCATCAGCATGATAAATGGATCGCTATCGGTATAGTCTACCTGAATCACCGGGCGGGCAATATGGCCACGGCCGAGAAAACCGGGTTGTCCGGTCGGTGTATATATATTGACAAGTTTTCTTTTTATTGACATATGAAATAATTTAACAGCACAAAGTTACGGCAGGTTGCTATAAAAAGTATAGCGCTATACTGGGGTATAGTACTATAGTTCGTTATAGTGAATCAATTGATTATATTTGGAGGTCTGTAAAAGTGAAAACTACCCTTATGCCCTTAACAAACAACGCCCCCGCATTGATTCAGAAAAGGCCAGGATTTACCACTATTGTTTTGATCACCGGGGCAGGGCTTTTTATATTATCCCTTTTTTTTAATTGCTTTTGTACTGATAAAGGTTGCCGGCCATCCATCGATGCACTTGTGTTAGGATGGGCTGAAATGTTTGAAGGGAATTTTGCCTGGCTGGCCAACCCATTGCTGATCGTTTCGTGGATCTTATTGGGGATGAATAAAAAGGGGGGAATGATCCTGGCGCTGCTGGCATCTCTGTTTAGTTTATCTTTTTTATTTTGCCATACCATCATGGAAGATGAAGCAGGAAATATGGGCATCATTAAGAACGTTACCACGGGTTACTGGCTTTGGGTGGGAAGTTGTGTGGTTACGTATGTTGGGGCTTTGGTTGGCAGGGTGAATAATAGAAAAATAACCGGTTAACTGCAATTATTTATGTCCCCTAAAACTTCACAACTTTATCATCTGTTTTTGGCTTTGGCCATGCTTAATATGCTGGCCTTTTATCTATTGAATGAAAGATCTACTCTTGACATACATAAAAAAGACAACGGGTTTTTTGATGATGAGTCATTTAATTATTCTTTCAGTGTGACATTATTAATTCTTCTGATATGGTTGTCGTACCGGATATTCAGGAAAAAGATCTATTCATTCAAATTGATCTTGTTGCATCTGCACATTACATTTATAACCGTGTTTGTTTTACCCTGGCTACTGTATAAATTTATAGATCCAATGCCACGACGATATTTGGACTATGTCAACGGTGGCTTTAAATTATCGGATATTTTTGGAAGTATGACCAAAGCATTTATCCTTGTGGCCCTTATATTGATAATAAGTGAATTGCTGTTGATCGCAAACATCAGAAAACAACCCCCAAAAATCATATTGTTTGATAGTGAGGTTTAAATGATAATACTACACATGACACTACGGATACTTATTATTTTACTATCGTTTTTACCTTTTGTCACATTGGGGCCGGCTCCAGTTATTAGAAAGCGAAACAAATAATAGAACCACCATGAAGCACCTCTTATCCATAATTTTTTTACTGGTACTGTCGTTTTCAACAACTGCCCAGCGACGAATTTCATTTTATACCACAAAAATCAATAAAGACCAGTTTGATAAATGTGGTAAGGTATCTTATCTCGTTGCAAATGCTCAAATAAGGAAAAAGTCAGGGAGCCTGCGTATCCCAATTGTGGCCAAAGCTGCAAAAGTTTTCAAAGACGACAGTTCTGATAGAGACTTTCATGAGTTCAAATATTTAGGCGATGTAAAAGGAACAAAGCTTTCACTCGTACAGCGGATTGAATACAACGATGAAGAATTTTATCTTCTTAATCGGTTAACAGGCACTATTGATACATTGATCGGGCAGCCTGTTTTTGCTCAAAATATGAAAAACTTTGTTTGTGTAAACAATCCCGGTACAGACGAAAAACAACAAATACAGGTTTGTGAAATGATTGATGGTCGCGTTAAAACAAGAGTTTATTTGGACGCTATAGCCAACACCATTATAGAATTCGTTACTTGCGTCAATCGCAACTCCTTTTTGGCAGAAGACAACTACGGTAAGTATTGGAAGATCCATTTTAAACTCAGCGACGAATAAGGGCCGCCAGGCATAGTTTTACCCTATGGGTTGGGGAAATCTGCCGATTCTGATTATTTTCGTATAAATACCTGTTATTTCAATGATCCTGTCATGAAAGGTTATATCTATTCTCATAAAGTTTTGATCGGAACAACCCAATTTCATCAGGTTTTCGGTGGCATGGGACATATTTGGGGTGAATTTATACCTGCTGAGGCATATCAATTAATAAAAAAGGAGGTTCAGGAATTCTGTGATGAGGGGAAGAAGGATTACGAAAAGTGGTACTCATTCAGATTTAATATACAACTCGAGAATGGCTATTTTTTACTCCCTATTGGTGGAGTTGAAATTCTTGACTCTGCCCATTTTCCCGATGAACAAATCGAACTTCATGTGGCCGGTGTTCATTACCACGTTTACGAAGATTATTTTGAAAGCAACAAACCGTTTGTGATCGCACCCTGGCAGCAGGTAACTATTGATCAAAAGATTGACCTGGAAGATGAATTACTCCGTGTAATTGGCGACACAAACGTTACCTTTTCAACATTGGCAAAACACTGCTTGAGCAATGAGGTGTTGTTTGCAGTTCATGGCGTCAATGAGGGCTCTTTTGTAATAGCTAATTTAAAGCCCAGGCAAAATGCAGCAATAGAAGAGGTAATTCCAACTGAAAACTATTTCGGGGATTTTGAGCTTGTTCAGGAACATATGGCTAAAGACAATCCCAGACCGACTATAACTACAAGTGACAGGCTAAGCGGTTGCCTGGCCGGCGGCGCCATCGGTGATGCCATTGGTAGCTATTACGAAGGCCGGTCGAATGTAGAAATGATCAGTTTAGAGGTGGTCAATGGCATAACTGACGATACGCAACTTACCATGGCAACCTGCGAATCTATTCTCGATACCGGGCAGGTATCAGCCGCCAGCATCGCACAGCATATGCTAACGTGGTATAATAAGGGAAAATTAACCGGTCTTGGCGCCAGTACATTGAAAGCGTTGCGCGATCTGCAGGCCGGCGCTCACTGGGCCCTTTCAGGCCGGTCGGGGGATTAAGCAGCCGGCAATGGAGCTGCTATGCGTATTGCTCCACTTGCTTTTTTTATCAACCCCGAAACAGATAGAACGCTTATTCGGGATGTATGTAATATTACCCACAAAAATGATGAAGCCTATGTTGGGTGCCTGGCAATCCTCTATTCCCTGCATTACATTATAACTGACAGGTGGAAGTGGGGAATTAGTCTGGGGGAATTATTATTACCCCAACTGCCCGACAGCGCGGTGCGGGATAATCTTTTAATATTAGCTGATACCTCAATGAGCATTCGCGAAGCAGCAACCTTAGTAGGCACATCTGGCCATGTTATTGAATCGGTGCCTTTTTCAATTTTTGCAGCTAATAAGATCAGGGAAAGCAATTTTGAAGCTATACTTTCCGAAATTATACTTTGTGGCGGTGATACAGATACCAATGCATCACTTGCCGCACAAATAATGGGTGCATTTATTGGTTTGTCAAATTTTTCCAGCACGATAACAAATGTGTTTGCCCAAATAAAAGAAAGTGCCTGCATCCTCGAAACAGCAAACAGATTATCGGTGATGTTGAAGGGGCAATAAATTCTTTTTCACCACAATTAGCTCCTTTTTTCGTAGATAAATTAAAAAACTGTGGACTATAATTACTGTTTTGGGGAGATAATTACTTTTAGGTGCCCGATATTTACTTTTAGGTGCCCGATATTTACTTTTTGGTGGGCGATATTTATTTTTTGGTGGACGATAGTTACTTCCTGGTAGCTGATAATTGTTTTTCTGACGGTGTTAGCTACTTTTTCATGAAAGATAATTCAGTTTTTCAGCTATTGCTTATTGTTTTATATGAGATAACTACTTTTCCTGGGAAATAGTTACTTTTTTATCAGAATTAACTCAATATGCTTACAACTAAATTTATTTCTTCACAACTTCATTCTTTTTCCTCAGAATTAGTTTTATTTCGGGAATTGTAACATCATTTTGCCGGCACCACACTTTTTTTACTGGAACTAATTATTTTTTCTGAAAAAAAATATAATTGTTGTCGATTCTAACTTATAAATGAAAAAAGGTAGTTATGTCGCATCCATTTTAATCTATTTCCGGGAAAAAGTACTTGTAGAAGAGGAAAAAGCAGTTATAAAAGATAATTACTTACTTAACACGCAAAAAAATAATTTATAACAATAACAAAGCCTCCAGATCCTACGACTTGAAGGCTTTGTTGCTCTAAAAAAGTACTTGATCAGATCATCACTACTCCACCACCACCTTTTTCAATAAGTTCCCGTTCCTGCCGCCTTTCAAAACAACCGAGTAAATACCTTTTTTCAGGTGGCTTACATCTATAGTTACAGAAGATGCTTCTGATGGGAGGGTTTTCGTTATTGCGGTGCGCCCGTTCATATCAATAATGTTCAGGTACCTGTAACCGACATTCCCCAGGTATACGGTAAGCACATTGCTGGCAGGATTGGGATACAATTGTACCCCGGTTTTATCATCACCGGCAGGTTGTAGTTTATCAGTAGCGGTTGTTTCCTTCCGCGCAGTGATGGGTTGTATAATAATTGAGCTTAGTACATCGTTCCAGCCCTCATCTGCAAGGCACGAGGTGTCGGCCGTTTTCGTCAGCGTATTACCACTGAAATTGGCATCCCAGTACAAGACGGCCCGGTATCCGTTCAGTACCCTGATCGATGATACTGAATCATTGGGCATACCCCTGGCTATTAAATCGGAAAGATTGTAACTGCCTACAGGCAGGCTAACTGCCTTTCCACCATAATTGCAATCGATGTAAAGCACCACCGGCCCATCGGCTGTTGTTGCCTGTGAAAAGGCGGTGAACTTCCATGTACCGGGTTGCACCCTGAACCGGATGTAGTCAGTATCTTCTCCCACGTAGCTTATACCTGATACGCCGGCTATAAACGAACCATTTTTCCAGATAGCTACCTTATTGGCATCGATCTCTTTCACGCCGGCAGCAAGCATGCCTTTGGGAATTGCCACAATAGCAACTGTATTAAGCGGATTGATCAATGTTTGTGTGAACACGTTCGCGTCCCGGATATAGGAAACAATAATATCGCCTTTGGGCGAAGGGATCGAGGCCAACATAGTGTTAAGGTTGGTTACCTGTGGCTGAAAAATAAATTCATTATAGGCGGGCAGGGTAGGCCGCACGCCTAATGTATAAGCGCTTAACTGGTAAAGTGGCCCGGCACTCCAGGCATGATTGCTGCTGCTGTTGCTCGCCGGAAATTCTTCCCATAGGGTCGAAGACCAGTTATCGATCATAACGGCATACCGGCTTCGCATCCGCGTAAGGGCATCATTGGCGTTGAGCATCGACAGGGCCATTTCAATATACATTTCCTGGTAAGGGCCTGCATTGTACTGGTTCTTCAGTACTGCTAATACGCCGGCCTTCCGTGAATCATCTACCATGCCGGCCAGCACCGCCCAGGCATTGCTTCTGTCGTCAATGACCGATGATTGTACGCCGTTGTTTCTGTGGAAAACATACGCATTGGCCGCAGGGTTCCAGAAGTAGTTATTGAATTGGGATTTTACCCTGTTCTGCAATGTTTGGTAATAGGTTTTGTCGGAACTGGCGCCTGTAAGATCAGCCATGTTGATCATGGCGTCGAGCAAAGTAATGTATAAGGCATTGCATACTGTATTGGCGCTTCCTGTCACAATATCCATGTTGCTGCCCCAGTCAATCCAATTCCACACGTTGGGTTGCAGTATCAGCATGCCGTCACTGTTGGCAGTACTGGCGCAGTAATCAATGAATTTTTTTGCTTGCGGATAAACCTCTCTTATGAGGTCTGCATCGCCTGTATACTGGTAGTATTTCCACAGCATGGCCACGGCAGCCATATTTTGATCAGGAAGATGAAAGGCAATTCCTGGTGCGGTGGTATACAACGAACCATCTGCTTTTTGCGTGTGCATCAGTTCCCTGAAAGCCTTTTTGGCCAGCAGGTTGGCATTTTGATCATACAGGTAGAACGAGTAAAGGATCTGTTCCGAAACATCACCCCACCACTGGCCGCGCTCGCGGTTGGGGCAATCATAGAATATGTCGCGCATGCATACGCGGGAAGTATTTTTGCTCTTGTTCCAAAGGGAGTTTAGGCGCACGTCGTCACCTAAAAACACCCCGCGAATGGCGGTGTTGTAACTTGTTTGCCTGAACTTCATATCAAGGATGGTAACAGTGCCCGTTACATTGGAGAAATCGTATTTCACGTTGTGGCTGCTCGAGTTCTGCCAGGCAAAACATTCGAATTCCTGTACACCTGCCCGGGTAATATACTCCTGCCAGTAAAAATCATTCAGGATGATCTTTATGCGCACCCCGGCGGGGGCATCCACCTTCAGGTAAGGTGTTCCCTGGATGTTAATGTCCAGGTTTTCTGTAATAATAGTGTTGCTATTGATTGTTGAAGGAAATGCGTTATTATAAGCCGTTAGTCCATAGTCTTTCCAGAATGGAATTGTTCTGGGCACCAGGGTATTCCAGGGGGCAACGGGCGGTGCGCCTTTTGCTGTGGCATTGCCCCAGCTGGCGTCGTTGTAGCTGGCTGTTTGCCAGCCCTGCATGGTGTTCATGGCATCGTAACTTACCGGCCATTCAACCCATTTATAATCACCAGCCGGCTTCAGCTGGTTGTTTTCCGACCCATAGGCTACATCGCATACGCCGGGCAGGGTGTAGGACCCGCTTTCATCGGCGCATTTCGTCCATGGATTACCACTGCCGGTGATTCTGTAATAACCTGCCTTAACTACATTGGGGATGGGATCGAGAAAGGTGGCGTTATTAAACGTGATAGTACCGCTCACTGCATATTTAAAGTTGAAAGTGCCGCGGTTAAATGCCGGGTTGAGCTTCACCTTCCAGCTGTTGTCTGATACTATGGAAGCAGGGCTGGCGCCTGTGACAGCAGCCTCAAATAAAAAGCCGCCATTGTCTACGGTTCGCTGCGAATAACCGTCGGCGCCACCTTTATACCATACCAGTGCCGCAATGGTATTTTCCCCGCTCTTCAAATAAGGCGCGAGATCTATTTCATCATAATAGGTGTTGTTGAGATCGGGCCGGATGTCGAGCCCACCATCGCGCACTACGAGGCTATCGTTTACGTACAGCCAGTACTTGTTCTCCGCCGCGATCCTTGTAATGGCTTTTGAAGGCTGGGCGCTAAGGGTTACCTTCTTTCTAAACGATAACCAGGTGTTATTGGGTCCCTGATCGGCCGCCCAGATCCAGTTGGCGGTCCAGTTACCTGAGGCTGGTGTGCCAAATAATTCGATCTCTGCCAGCTGCAATATCGTTCCGCTGTTATTGGTCAGGTTAAAGCGGTAGTACGTGTAGCCTGCGCTGTTACTGAAGGCGAAAGACCGTTTCTGGAACCGGTCGGGGAAGTCTTCGTTCGTTCGGGTGTCGATCGTGCTCCAGTTGACGCCGTCGTTCGATCCCTGCAAGGTCCAGTTTAGCGGATCACGTTCGGCGGCATCATTGGCCGAGGTAATGGCGTAACCTGTTACAATATAACCTGAATTTGTCCGGTACTGGATCCAGGCCGAAGCATTAAATGTGAGGTACTTGGTAGAAGCATTGTTGTCGGTGAGATTGGTGTATTCTTCACCGGGAGGAGAGCCTGTCTGGTATTGAGCGCTGATGGTGCCACCCAGGTCGGTGATATCCTGCGCATGGGTCATTGACGGTGCAATGAACAAAGTCAGCAACAGCAATAGCATAGCTGCCTTTGCCGTAGGAAAGGATTTAAACATAGGATTTAAGTTTAGAAGGAAAGTTATGTGTTTAGCAAGATCAACTTATCAGGATGTGGAGAATTTTTTGATCTACCGGCGGCGCTTGTATGCTGTTTATTTTACCGATAGGATGGGTAACCGAACAAAATAACACCCAAACGGTCAGGCGCTTATAAAATAGGTGAAAACACCTTTTTTTTCTTACGGGGGCGATATTATCGTTTAACGGTATCTAACATATGATTTTTATTACTACCTTGTTGCTCCTAAGAAATTTTACACCATTGATAGTATCAATTTCTCCTGCCTGATTTTTAGTTCCATCCTGATTTGAGCTTCAATTCTTTATCACATCTGTTTGTTTTTATCAGTTTGTATTTGGAAAGAATACAAGCCATCAATCGTATGCTTTTCCGGTAAGGTTAATGAATTAGTAATAAGATATTATAAGCTTTTGGAAGGTGGAGTTCTGATACCACTTAAAAAAACGATCTGTCCTGTTGCAGAGATCTTCAGCGGGGGCAAATCCCGAAAAGCCTAACGAGTAGGGGTAAATTATATAAAACAATTCAAATGAGTACGTTTTTAGATTTACAAAATGGATGGTATAATGGCTTCCTCCAGGGAATGGGACAAAGCGCGAATTCATTCCAGATCATTCAGCCGGCGCCTCCTATCGCAAGCGGCACAGCTGCAGATTCCATGTTCTGGGCTTATTACAATAACCTTCCGCCATTTTCCCTTACGCAACAGTTTACACCGAGCGGTGGTAACCAGTTTTATAACAATTACAGAGCATTGATGTCGGCCCTGGTTCCTTCAAGGACTATAGATGTTCAGGCCGATATTGGCGCTGCCAACTATACAAAATGGCAAAATTATATTTTGGGTTTGGCGACACCGCCTTCTATGAACCAGCTACCTACTTTATTCAGGAACTGGGCAATGATCTTTGCGCCCAACGTGGCCAATATCGGGTCTTCTGACTATGCGGCGATCTTATTAGATCCCATTGCCACCGCTCAAAATGAATTGACATTGATCTACACGGATATAAACGGGCTTCCAAAAAGTTTTAACTGGACGCTCAGCTACATGGATATGGTAGGGCAATTGATTGCCAGCCCCAGCAGGCAATTCAGCTTCGATAGCCAAACCATGAATTCCAATGTAAGTACTTCCTGGACGAAAGGTTCAAATTCCGGCTTCTTCGGCCTTTGGGGCGGAAGCACTACCAGTTCTTCGATCAGCCAGCAGTTCGCTGCCAGCCATGTAACCGTAACTGCATCGTTTGATAATGTTTTAGTATTTGCCAATACTCCAGGTTTATGGTATTATTCATCTGCCATGGGGCTGGCCTTTGCCAACAAAACAGGAAACCCATGGAGTGCCCAGTCCTCCATCAACTGGAATAATACATTTGGAAGTAACGGTAATATGCAACTCTTTGCAGCTAACCTGATCATTGCATCGGGCATGACTGTTAAAGTAACCTCCGATGCATCTTATTCAACATTGGATCAACAAACCATTACTTCCAGTGGGTCATCAGGGTTCTGGCCTTTCTACTCCGGTTCAAGCGGCAGCTCATCAACCAATACCGCCACTTTTAATGAACAGGGGCAAATGACCATTACTACAACAAGTTTGAAAGGTGTACCTGTTGTGCTTGGCGTAAATGTACTGCCTGTTGCACAATTTGTAGGGCACTCCGCAGCTATGGGTACTTCGCTGTATGCTGCTGCGAAAAGCTTCAAACCTGAGAAGGAATTTGAGAAATATGCATAAAGGGTAAGGGGGAAGAAGTATGCGTGCGTTTAATAGCGCACTATCTTCTTCGATTGTTAAAAAAGGAGAGGCTCGCCTGAAACAGGAAGATGCCTCTTCTTTTTCATATTCAGTTATTATGAACAATAAAGATCTTTCCTGTGAAAGTATTACAGGAATTACAGATGCCTGGTACAATCTGTTATGTGATAGCCTGAAATTGCCGGTCAATAATTTTCAATTGACGCTGCCTGCAGGAATGCCTGGTAATAACGAAAGTCTTTGGGCGTATTTTAATTTGGTGCCGCCGGCAACATTAAAATATAATTATTGGTATTACGATCAGCCAACTTTTTTCAGCCAGTATGCAGCGATAGTACAACAATTGCAATTTCCGGAAAGCTCATTTGAAAATGATATTGGTAAGGCTACCTATGCAAAATGGACCGCTTATCTGAATAGCTTACCCCAACCGCCACCTGAAAATACCTTACCTACCGTTTGGTTTCAATGGGCTATGCTCAATGCGCCTTCGGTCGCAAATACCGGCCGCACCGGCCTTGCCTGCCGGGTGCTTATAAAAAGTGGATTGGCGGCTTTAGCGCCTTATCTGGGACCCAATGCGAAAGCACCTGAGTTTTCACCATTATTTTCAGACTTAATTACCACGCTTCAGGCCGCTCCACCGGCTGATCTTTTATTTACCTCAATGAATGGCAATCCGGATGTATCAAATTCCTGGGTGCCTGGTATTGATCCTGCTTTCTTTGGATTATGGACGGGAAGCTGGTGTGGGTTCCTGCTCAATAAAAAATTTGCACAAAGCGCCGTCACTCTTTCCATAAGGTTTGAACATTATGCTGTAGTAACCGTTACTCCGGGCGCCTGGTATAATTCAGGCCTGCTTCATCTCGCATTGGCTTCCAAATCGGTTCCCCCATGGAGTTCCAGCGCCGGATGGGAGAAATATTTTAGCCTGGGTGGAACGTTGAATTTTGCTATCGGATCTGTTTTGGCTGTAGATGGGATCTCGCTTACGCTTACGGCCGATGCTGATTTCACCAGCGAAGAACAGGCAGTGATCACATCTTTCGTTGAAATGGGGTACTGGCCGTTGTATTGTCAGCAAAAAATAAGGGCTATAAAAAACGAGCTTTCATTTGAACGGGGCAAAATGACAATTTCCTGCCATACTGTTGCGGGAAATCCTGTTTTAATAGGGAACAATGTTTTTAAAATAAACCAGTATTTAGGGGGAAGTTAAACGCCGCCAAAAACCGGGTTTTTAGCCTAATTTTGCCCCAAATTATTTGATTTTGAGCGTTCCTGTGTTTTTGATCACTCCGCCGTTTACGCAGCTTAATACGCCGTATCCGGCAACGGCATATCTGAAGGGCTTTCTGAATACCAAAAATATCCGTTCCTTCCAGAGCGATTTGGGTATTGAGGTAACCCTGGCCCTGTTTTGCCAGGAAGGGCTGCAGGAATTGTTCAACCGCATAAACCGCCTCGAAAAGCCCCTGAGCGACAATGCCGCCCGCATGGTGGCCCTACAGGAAGATTATATTCATACCATCAACGACGTGGTGCTCTTTTTACAGGGCCATAACCCTACCATGGCGCACCGCATCTGTAAAAGGGATTTTTTGCCCGAAGCCAGCCGTTTTGCTCAACTGGAAGACCTGGACTGGGCATTCGGCTCCATGGGCACGCAGGACAAAGGCAAGCATTTTGCCACCATGTACCTCGAAGACCTGAGTGACCTCATTAGCGAATGTGTGGACGAGCATTTTGGGTTCAGCCGCTACGCCGAAAAGCTGGGCCGTTCCGCCAACAGCTTCGACGAATTGTACAAGGCCCTGCAAAATGAATATACCTTTGTTGATGAATTGCTGATCAGGCTGCTTAAAACACATATGGAAAGGTTGGAACCGAAACTGGTAGCCATTTCTGTTCCTTTTCCCGGCAACCTGTATACCTCGCTGCGTTGCGGGCAGTACATCAAACAGCATTATCCCGAAGTAAAAGTGGCCATGGGTGGTGGCTTTGCCAATACCGAATTGCGTTCGCTTACCGACCCGCGGGTATTCGAGTTCTACGATTATATTACCCTCGATGATGGCGAGGCGCCGCTTGAACAACTGGTGCAACTGGTAGAAGGCCATCGTTCAGCCGAAGACCTGAAAAGAACTTTTACCCTGCAGAATGGGAGCGTGCATTACATCGATAACAAAAGTTGCAGCGATTACAAACAGGCGCAGGTGGGCACACCCGATTACAGCGATTTTCTGCTCGATAAATACATTTCTGCTATTGAAGTAGTAAACCCCATGCACCGCATGTGGAGCGATGGCCGTTGGAACAAGCTCACCATGGCGCATGGCTGCTATTGGGGTAAATGCACGTTCTGCGATATTTCACTCGATTATATCAAACTGTATGAACCCATTGCCGCCGCTCTGTTGGTCGACCGCATGGAAGAGATGATGAAACAGACGGGGCAGAACGGTTTTCATTTCGTTGATGAGGCCGCACCGCCGGCCATGATGCGGGCACTGGCGCTGGAGATCATCAGGCGCAAATTAACTTTGAGCTGGTGGGCCAATGTGCGTTTTGAAAAAAGCTTTACCCGCGATCTCTGCCTGTTATTGAAACGCTCCGGTTGTATTGCTGTTTCAGGTGGGTTGGAAGTGGCCAGCGACCGCCTGCTTGAGCTTATTCAGAAAGGAATTACCGTAGCGCAGGTAGCCCAGGTGAACAAACACTTTACCGAGGCCGATATAATGGTGCATGCTTACCTGATGTATGGTTTTCCCACTCAAACCGAACAGGAAACCATCGATTCGCTGGAAATGGTACGGCAGCTATTCGCTGCCGGTATACTGCAGTCGGCCTTCTGGCATTTGTTTACCATGACGGTGCATAGCCCCATAGGAATGCAACCCGAAAAATTCAAGGTAAAAAGAGAGTCGGCGCTGATGGGCGCCTTTGCGAATAACGACCTTGTGCACATCGATGAAACGGGCGCCGAGCATGAAGAGTTTTCGTTTGGCCTGAAGAAATCCCTGTTCAACTATATGCATGGCATTGGACTTAATGAACCGTTACAAAAATGGTTCGAGTTTAAAGTGCCCAAAACAAAAGTAGCGCCTGACTATATTCAAAAAGTGCTGGAACAGGATCTTTATATAGCTGCCAAACCTACTGCCAGGATCGTATACCTGGGCAGGCCACCCATTGTAGAGCACATCACCAAAAGTAAAAAAGGCAATAGCTGGGAAATGACTTCCTTAACATTTCAGGACAAACGAATGCAATTCAGCATCAGTGTTAGCCGCGAACAGGGCGACTGGCTGGCCGGCATGCTGAAGGAATTGTCGATCAATAATCCTAAGCTGCTAACGCTACAGGACGTTATGGACAGTTACCATGCCGCCGGACTGGAAGATTTTGAACTGTTCTGGGATAATAAGCCGGTGAATACCTTGCATAAAGTTGGGTTACTAAGGTTGTAACCGCATAGTTATTTACTTGCCCGGTAAAAATTATAAAACACCCATGGCGTTAGAAGAAGATAGGAAATAATATTTGCAATCAAAACGCTTTTCGATATTACGGTACTATTATGGGTATTCTGTAAGTCCTTTTTTATCATATTTCCCTCAATAATTACTGATACAACGAGGCATATTATCATACTTGTGATGATATCCGAAATGGCAGCGCTATCAAACTTAGAGCCAATACCTACATTTCCGAATATCCCCAAAATTACCGGATTATTTACAAAATCCTGGTCAGTTGTAGAATAAATTATTATTCCAAGAACCACCCTGATGATCCCCTGGAACAGGAAACCCATTAAAGTGGTAATTATGTTTGCCTTAATAAGAAGCGCTAACAGCCGCTTGAATTTTTCTTTTATAAATAGTTTTACAATATAAGTTTCAATCAGCACTACGAAAATTAAAGCAAGCATAACATACCACCATTCTAAAAAGACCAAAGGAAGAATGAAATTATAAAGGCGATCACGAAATATCTTTTTTTTCATTAGGGGTAAATGCTGTTGTAATGACCGTTATTATTTGTTTCGCTATTATACGCCTTTTTGTTTGAATTATAAAACAGGAACCATAACGAAAAGAGGCTGTCAGCCAACTGGCGGTACAACCTCTCTATTTATATATATATTTAATATTCTTTAGGAGGGTTTGTTTGTGCACATGACCATACGAGTTCTATAAAAGTGCTTTCTGCCAGGAATTTATCAAAATTAACTTCCTGCAGTAAATTTAATCGCTCGCCATTGCTATTGTAGAAAAATGGGATGCCATCACAATTGGCCCCATTGAAATATTTCATATATACTAGCAGTATTTTAATTTTATATCTTATATTTCATCTTTAATGGATTGTAACCATGATTTAAAATCTTCGGGCACTAGTATGTTGGTCGAATAAGTTGTTCCGATCGGTTTTTTATAAGCTCTACTTACCAAAACATACATGCCTTTTAAAACAGGTATTTTTCACGTTTTTTATTTGCTTATTTTTTTCAGGCCAGTTGATTCCAGACCTCAGTTCAGTTCAGAACGTAATATCAGTTCGCTTTAAATGCTACATGTTTACCCCATACATTCTAAAAGTATAATACAGGAAATTGCTTTTTGATCAAAAATAGTGTATTATAGCTCCACATAAGCGTTAGTTAAGCCTGATTAATATTAATGACAATTCATGGCTAATAATAGGAGTTAAAGATTACAAAACAGTAAAGATGATGGTAAAGGTTTACACTCATACATACAATGAAATTTTTAAACAATACAGAAATATTCTCATCCCTGAATATCAGCGACCATACAGGTGGACAACGGAAAAAATTGATGAACTTTTAAGTGATCTTGAAGAGTTCTTTATTTTGAGACCAAATCCCAATCTTGAATATTATATGGGTGGGATAGTTTTTTATCAAGATACGGAAAGGAGGTTTCAGATAATTGACGGACAGCAAAGATTAACAACACTTACCCTGATTCAATATATTCTTACTGGAGAGCTATCGGAAAGTCAAAATTTAGCTTACAACAACCATATTTCATTCTACAACATTAAAAAAAATCTTACTTACCTTGAAGGAAAAAAGTCGCTGCTTGAGAAACTGAATCATTTCAACTTCTATATCCGACTACGGTTTACACTTATCATAAGTGATAATGAGGATAATGCTTTTGCTTTTTTTGACTCGCAAAATAATAGAGGTGTAACACTTGGTGCAGACGATTTTCTAAAGGCATATCACCTAAGAGAAATTTATTCGGAAGATTTGCAGGAACGTCTTGCACAAGAGTGGGAAAGAGCTGTCTTCCAATCCCAAAAGGAAAAAAAATCCGAATCTGGTTTACAGCATTTGTTTTATAAAATCCTTTATAGAGCAAGGATGTGGAGAGGGCAATCTCAACTAATTCCGGAAGACAAAGATATATTGCTACAAACTTTTCAAAAACAAACTCACAAAAGCTCCATTAAAGATGGCTATGAATTGTTTCCCGGAAGAGTAAATCAACGGTATAAATCTATTTCATTAAATGCTGATAATACGTATATATTACATGCTAATAATAATGTAAACGAATCGTCACTTGATTTACCTTTTGCTATTCGCCAGCCTATTTTTAAAGGACACAATTTTTTCAGGTTCACTCAGAAGTATCATGGGATTCACGAATACTTGTTTTCAGAAAATATTGCGGAAAATTCCGTAATTGAAGCAAGGAAATATTATCACTCAATTTATACAGAGAATATGTCTGTTTACTTGCGAAACTTCATGCAACTTTGTATGGTTATGTATTACGACACTTTTGGAATTGTAAAAATTGAAGAAGCTGTAAAGTATTTTGATTATTATATTGGGAGCATTCGGATTGAAAAGTATTATGTAAAAAAGGAAGCCGTAAAAAACAGCCTGATTGATAATAGCAATAATTTGCTGGATGTAATTGCAAATGCTTATATGCCACAGGAGGTTTTTGATTTTATTCAATCACAAAGAAATCTTCAGACAATTTATGAGAACGAAGATTTGGATAGTCAAGACTATGGAGTTAGAAATGCCTACAAACAAAGAGTGTTATCATATTTTAAGCAAAACGAAGGAACATTAAAAGATAGATTACAATGGATATAGTGAATTCAGAGTTATACGACATCAAGTCCATAATTCAAAAAGATTTTCGTTATAATATACCCCGGTATCAGCGCTTATATGTTTGGAAAGAAGAGCAGGTAAACACCCTTTTCCATGATATATTGATCGCATGCAAGGCGAATAAGGACATTTATTATATTGGAGGAATAATTACTGTTAAGTATCAAAAAATTGAAAACTGCTTTGATCTTGTTGATGGGCAACAACGATTCACCACATTATGGCTTTTGGCAAACGAGTTAGGGGAGTCGATTAAAGATTTTACACGTACAGTAAATGGCTTACGACTAAACTTTTCAATAAGGAAAAATGTAGAAATGTATTTTAATCAACTTTTGTCTGGCTCGGAATCGATAGAGAATGACACAGAGTTTGATGACTTAGTGAGATTGAGCAAGGCGCGAAAAATCATTGGGGCGCTTATTACCGAGAACCTGCAATCAAAAGAACTAAAAAATAAATATATTTATTTTTTATTACAAAAGGTCAAGATGGTTATTACAGAAGTTCCGCCATCTACTGACCTAAATAAACTTTTCGAAACACTAAACAACAGGGGCATTCAATTAGCGCAGCATGAAATATTGAAAACACACTTTCTTTCAAAAATAGGAAACAGCAAAAAGAGATACAGGTATGGCATTCTCTGGAATGCATGCAGTGATATGAATAACTACATTGAAAGAAGTTTAACCTATGAAACAGGATATGCAAGAGGTGTGGCAAATACATATGATCAGTGGGTTCATGATTGGAAGCAAATTGAAAATATTCTAATAGATGAAAAGGCAAAAGCAGAAAAACTTACATTGCAAGATATCATTGGTAAAAGGAAAAACTGGGATGAAGCAGTTTACGGAGATGAAGAACCTGATTTTGAAGAAATGCATCCAAATGCAACAGATGATGAATTAGAACCAGTTAGAAGTATTCTTACCTTTCCTCAACTATTACTACACACACTTAGAGTTTACTTACATCGTAATCAACGGATAGACATTCAGAGGATCAATGAAAAGGAATTATTACATATTTATTCGGAATATTTTTTTCTAAAAAATCAAAATGATTATGAAAGCAGGAGAGAGGAGGACGAAACAGAAAGTATTGCTTTCATGGACCTGCTATTTAAAATGCGAGAGGCTTTTGATAAATACATTATCAAGTGGGTTGAAGTAAATGATATGACCGAAATACATTTGATAAAAAAAGTTTATAAGCAAAATCAAAAGAAAAAAGGATGGTTTTATTACTTACGCAGGCAAAAAACACAAGAGTTAGACGGTTTTGCGATGTTACAAAGCATTCTTTATCATTCTCAGCAAAACACCACGCAATATTGGCTTACGCCATTTTTGAATTGGTTGCTTGAGTTCCCTTCATTTGATGATGCTTTTGCATGGCTAAAAGTTCTTGACAACATACTTTTTTCAAGTATGCAAGAAGGCAGGGAGCTTATTGACCGAACCAAGGAATGCATGGATGGTTATCCAGATATTGAACCAACTACTAAAGTTTTGACAGAAGCTTTGGGGACAAGTTTTCCCCACTATTGGTTTTACAAACTTGAATTTGTTTTATGGCATGAAAGAGTTAAGTTCAACAAGAGCGAAGAATGGAAAGAGTACAGGATAACAGCAAAAAACTCCGTGGAACATATTTCTCCACAATCACCTCGAAACTCAAAAGATAAATTATGCGATACTCAACTTCATAATTTTGGCAACCTGGCGTTGGTGACACGAAGCATAAACTCTGAATACAGTGATTTTCCCTATGGAGTTAAAAAGGCAAAATTTGAAGACAAAAAATCAAAAGGGACTTTTGACTCTCTTAAATCTGATATCATTTACCAGTATCCAATATGGAATGATAAGCTGGCATTAAACCATCAGAGTGAAATGATAAATTTATTACAGGAATACTTTGAGAAAACCAAAAGAAAATATTAAAATCCAATTCTTTAACTCACAAATTTGAACATTTTAAGGCTTTCTCGAAAGCATGTCTCCTAATAAGTTCAATTAAACGACTGCCTGTATTCCGTTGGCGAGAGATTGGTTTTTGCCTTGAATAGTTTGCTGAAAGATTGCGGATGTTCGAACCCAAGTTGATAGGCTATTTCGGCTACGGAGAGGCCGGTTGAGCCAAGCATGTCTTTCGAATATTCGATGACTTTATGTTGAATATACTGTTGGGCATTTTGACCGGTGAGGGATCGTAGCAGATCGCTGAGGTAGCGTGATGATAATTGCAGCCGGCTGCTGACATATCGCACGGAAGGTAGACCGTTTTCGAGTCCTTTGTTTTCATTGAAATAAGAAATAAGCAGTTTATCCAATGATGTGATGATCTCATTGTTTATGGCTTTGCGGGTAATGAACTGCCGGTTGTAAAACCGGTCGCTGTAATTCAACAACTGCTCTATTTGTGACACAAGTATATTCTGACTGTATTGATCTATATTATTCTCCAATTCTGCTGCAATGCTGCTGAACAAATGGTTGATAACAGCTTTTTCTTTGGCTGAAAGAAAGAGCGCCTCTGATACAGAATATGAAAAAAAGCCGTAGTTGTTTATCACGTTGTTAAGCGGATAGTTCCTGATAAGATCGGGGTGAAAGAACAGGGCATAGCCCTCATAGCTTTGTTCGTCAGTTGAAGAGATAACGATTTGCCTGGGCTTTATAAAAGCCAGCCCGCCTTCCTCAAAATCATAATATCCCTGTCCGTATTTTACCTGTCCCCTGAATTTTGTTTTGAACGACACTTTGTACAGGTCGAGGCAGATCTTCTTTCCCTTTTCAAAGCCATACGGTTGTACCTGGTTATAGTTCACCAGGGCAATCAGCGGATGCAAAGGTTCTGGCTGTTGCAGGTAGCGCATCAGTTCTGAAATGCTTCCGATTGTGTATGTGCCTGGCATTGATGGTTTCATATTAGCGCTTTGGGATATGCAAAGTTATTACTAATTCTGCCGTGCGGGGCGGATAACAATATCGCCCACTTCAACGTCTGCAGGCTGGCTGATGGCATAGAGCACGGCATCAGCAATAGCTTCCGGTTCAATGGCCAGTTGTTCCATCTTTTCTGATATGGCTGCCCGTGTTGCATGATCCTTCATATTATTGGCAAAATCCGTTTTTACCATTCCCGGGGAAATGCCTGTGATCCGTATAGTGCCATCAGATTCCTGCCGGAAGGCTTCCGTTATAGTACGAACGGCATTCTTCGTACCAGCGTACACGCCCTGTGTAGGCACAATCTTTATTCCTGCAGTGGAAATGATATTGACGATATGCCCGGATTGCTGTTGCCTGAATACGGGTATGGCTGCCGCCATCCCATAGAGGACACCCTTCAGGTTTATGTCGATCATTTCTTCCCAGCCATCGATATCCAATTCATCGATCCTGCTAACCTGGGCAACGCCGGCGTTGTTGATGATCACATCGAGTCGGCCATATTTTTTAACAGCTGTATTCACCAGATGTTCCAGGTCGACTTTATGCCTGACGTCCATTATAATGTATGCACATTCGCCTCCTGAGCCTTTAATCTCTTCTGCGATCTTTTCCAATTGTTCCATTCTTCGGGCGCCCAAAACAAGTCTGGCGCCAGATTTTGACAAGTTCCGGGCAATTGCTTTCCCGATGCCGCTGCTTGCTCCGGTAATGGCCACTACTTTACCTTCAAGTTGATTATACATGATGATGATGTTTGTATAACTGCAAAATTCCAGCATCCGGCCCGGCAAAAAGTAGTTGGATTGGTAAATGTTGTAGTTGAATTTGCTATTCCTCCTTCAAAATAGTGTATCCAGCGTTAACTATACATTATCCCAAGCTAAGTATGCAGTATTCAGGTATAACTATACTAAATCCCGATCTCAAAATATTGTATCCAGATTTCATTATGGAGCGTCAGTGAGCAACATTGTGGTATCATTGGTTAAGAATTCGCCGTTCCGGCCTAAGATTGGGCCATACCAAAGGGAGGTATAGCCCAATCTTTGCCTGGGATGATGAAAATCCATTCGGGTATGATGAAAATCGAGTCTGGTATGATGAAATTCCATTCAGGTATGACCCAACCCGGGGCTGCAATGCGCTGAAGTTGTTCTGGTAAGACGAAATGTTGAATCAAAATGCGGCATCTTTAAGTTAAAATGTGACATTTTGAGTCTGGTAAGCCGAAAACTTAGTCCGGTATGCTGAAATCTTAGCCTGGTAAGCCGTTATCAGGCTAAAATCTCACAATGATTAGGGAGTGGAAGACGCTATTGCCGGAGGTTGACCCATCCAAATTCACTGTGTTGAGGGCTTCTTTTGTTATCTGCACGAAATGCTTTTAAAATGTGTGTTTCGGACGCCGCTTAGCTGATCATTTCCATCAGGTCGTCGATGGTTAAAAACAAGGCATGCTCGTCTACCTCAATGTTGATCGTTTTGCGGAATGACATAGTACGTACTACCTCTTTACGGGTATCCTTTAGCAGTTTTTTATTTTCATCGTACACCTTAACATATACATCCGGTTGAAATACAAGCAGGTGTTTATAATTATCCCAGGTAAAAATGATGCAATACCGGCCTTCATCATCTGTAATCGCTTTTCCCAGGCAGTCGGTACCCAGTAAGCCATCACAGTCGAAAGCAACCACCGACATGCCTTTCAATGGGGTGAAAGTGTTTGCTTCCATAACAGTTCCAGAAACTATCCAGATCCTTTTATAAACGTCTATCACCCTTGGGCTCATAGATTAAAAAGTTTAATAATTAGAAAATGACAGGTTGGCTTTTCTCAAAGGAGGGGATAATTATTTTCCGGAGGGGTAACAGGTATGACTTTAGCCAATAAATTTATTACAGTAAAGAACGGATGTAAATTATAGTGTATAAGGGGCGGGAAATAATACACGAAGGGAGGGCATGGCCGGGCATTAAAAAAAGTGCCCCGCTGCGGCGGAACACTTTTACAAACTATCTTTTACAGTTACCAGCTAATACTTTGTGGTGTTCACCACTTTCAGGTTATGCTCCAATTGTTTTTTCAATACTTCACGCAGTTTTTTGATCAATTCCGGGTTTGTTACCTTGTCTTTCTTCGGCAGGGTCTTTTGGCCGGAAGGCAATATGAAACAACAGGTTTTGCAATAGATCCTGTAGAATGTGATGCGTGCTGGTTGTTTAGAGCTATTGTCAGACATTATCTCCGCCGCATAAGCTGTGTCGGGTACTGAACCAACACAACAGGATATAACTTCGTACGTTGTGTCTCTTACCGATCCGGGCTGGGCATAGGAGGATGACCGGCATAAGAAAAGAATTGAAAACACCAGTATAAAACCGGTTGTTCTTTTTTTGTTGAACATGATGTGTGTTTTAAGGTTCTGAAGATGGTTTCGAGCGGTTTTCAGGCGGGGATATAAACCTTTCATAGTTACGGATCAATATCGGAAGGCAGCAAAATTAGCTTTAATACGGTTCTTGCTTCCCGGTCAATGTAGCAGTGGGTTGAAAAAATACAGGAACGGCTATTGGATGGTACGGCTATCCTGTTCGTTTTTTTGGCGTGGAATTGACACAATGAATTCAGTGCCCTGTTCTTTTTGTGAAGTAACCGATATGGTTCCCCCCAGTTTTTCGGTAAACTCCCGGGCGAGCTTTAATCCCAACCCTGAAGAATCACTGCGAATGCTGTTCCATTCAAAAATATTTTTCAGGTCGGCTGGCTCAATGCCCTGGCCAGTATCTTTTACGCTGAAGTCAATAACCTGGTTATGTTGTACAGATGCGAGGATAACCATACCCGCTGGTGGGGTAAACTTTATGGCATTACTCACCAGGTTACGTAAGATGATCTTGATAAAATTTGGGTCTGTATAAAAAGAGAACCCGCTGGCCACTTCTTTTTTCAGCATTATGTTTTTGCTTGCGGCAAATGGCGAATTTAAATGGATTATTTCGTCGAGCAATTCATCCACATCACAAAACTCCCGCACCGGCGTAAAATGTTCCATCTGGCTTTTTGACCAGATGAGGATATCTTCCATGGCCTCCAGCAGGTTTTCAGCCGATTGACTAATATTGCGGTCAACTTTCTCCCTTTCCTCTTTATTGAGCTTACCGGAATTTATTTTTTGCAATTGCAGAAAATTGAAAAGGCTGCTTACCGGACTCCTGAGATCGTGTGTGATGATGCTTAGGAGTTTAACTTTTGAATTATTGGCTTCAGCCAGTTTATTATTGAGGTGGTTAAGTTCCTGGTTTACTCTTTTTTTATTGATATAGCTTCTGTATAATGAAACAGCAAGGATAAGCGTTAAGGCAATACCGGTTAACAGGAAATATTTGGTACGACGTTGGTTTGTTAGCTCAATAGTAGCAATTTGATTGTCGCGCTGTAAGAGCATGATCTCCTGCTGGCTTTTCTCTGCCTGGTATTTAGCCTGCATTTCTTCATAATTCAGGATGCTTTGCTTTTTGTAGATGGTATCCTTAATGGCCATTTCGCCTTGCTGGTATTCATATGCTTTTTTATAATTTCCCAACGCCAAATACGTTCTTTTCAGGTTATTATAGGATTGCTGCAACAGTTCGTTTGAATTGATCTTTTGTACAATGGCCAGATTCTGCAAATGGTATTCCAGCGCTTTTGAAAAATTATTCATATTGTAGTATAGATCACCCGTATTGCCCAGCACCAACGCAATACCATACTGGTCGTTCCTTTTTTGCATCAATGCAAGTCCCGGCTGATAATACCTGAGCGCCTCCCCGTATAATTTCAGTTTTGCATAGGTTAACCCTATATTGTTAAGCACATTGGCTCTTATTTCATCGGTAACATGCGCATTAAACGCTGTAATGGTCCTTTTGAAATAACTCAATGCTTTGGCGCAACTATCCTGGTCGTAATATACCGACCCTATATCATTTAAAATATTGGCTATCCGGGTTGAATCTTTTTCTTTTTGTTGTACGGCAAGCGCCTGTAGCAAAAAGCTGGATGCGCTGTTGTACCGTTGCAGCACCCGGTAGGTATTACCGATGTTTTTAAGCGTTCCACCAACTTTTACCTGGTTACCAATGTTACCATAAACTTTCAGGGCCTTAAAATAATACTCCAGGGCCTCCTCATATTTCCCTTTCTTATCGTTGGCAATTCCAATACCGATCAATGCATTACCGATCCTTAACGAATCTTTATTTTTTTGTGCAATGGACAAACATTGGCGGCAGACAGCGATGGACCGGTTAAAATCGCCATCTGTGCGGTATTTACCGGCCAGGGTGAAGAGCGAGTCAGGATTGACGGGTTGCGCCCTGGCGGCCGGCAATAAAGCTACAACAATAAGGATTATGCTTACGAAAACTACTCTCATGCAATGCAATGGCAAATGGTCAGTTACTTTCGGTAAAGTGTTTTTTTACTTCCTGGCGGTATGTTTTTCCTAACGGCAGCCGCTGCTCACTTATCAACAGTTCATTTTTGTAAACTCCCTGGATCTTATCTACCGCTACCGCATAACTGCGATGGATGCGTAAGAACCTTTTTGGCGGTAAATAATCCAGAAAGCTTTTCAGGTTGTTCAGGGTAATGTATTTTTTTTGAACAGTGACCACTTTTGTATAATTGGTCAGGGCCTCCAGGTAAAGAATATCTGCGATATGCACTTTGTTTAAAACGGTGCCTTCTTTGATCATCAGGAAATCATTTTCAAAGTGCATGCTGTATTGAACCGCTTTCGACTTTATTTCCTGCAATTCGAGGGTGCGTTGAATGGCTTTATCGAGACGCTCGGGTTTTACAGGTTTTAACAGATAATCTATGGCCTGAACATCAAAAGCGTCTATGGCATATTCGGGGTGAGCCGTTACCATAATGCAGGGTGGGGGATCAGCTAAAGATTTTAAAAAATCGATGCCATTAATAACTGGCATATCCACATCAAGGAATAAAATATTGATGAGATTCGTTTTTAAATGTTCCAGGCTTTCAACAGGATTAACGAAGGTGCCTGTAATATTAATAAAGGAATATTTTGCAAGATATTCTTCGAGCAACAACCTGTCAACGGGATTATCTTCAATAATCACACAGTTCAGGAGATCCATAGCATTTATATTGGTTTGATTAGTGCGTAAAAAGCTGTTTTTTAAAGGTAAACAATAATCGAGAAACTCAGCGAACCCGATGACCAGACTGTTTGCCACCGGACATATCTTGTATCAAAAAGCGAACAATGTAAAAAGATGCAGTTGTTGTAACCGTTTGACCAATAGTTCTTTAATATTATGGAAAGGCCGCTCAAGTTAACGGCGGACAAAAAATATATATCGGGGAAGAGCAAATTATGGTAACCGTAATTACGGGTGGCAACTACAATACCCAGTCACCCTCGGATGAAATAATAGGGAAATACATATTACCGGCTTTTAACAAAAAATGACAGCATGAATACAATTGATTTTCTATTTTAGCTGGTAATATTGACTAAATGATAAAAGCATTCTACAAACCGCTCTCTTTGTTATTGGCCTTGTCATTATTAAGTTGCAAAGGACCGGCATCAGAAGAAAACCGGTCAGGAGATGACGCAGGACAAAAGATAGAATTGATGATCGATGGAAATAAAAGATCACTTGATCCGGCACCTATTATTACCGCCGGTTACGCAGGAGCTCACTTTATGTTAGGTTATCTAAGTGATAAAGATGATCTTCAGTTTACCATTGCTGCATATGCGCAGGATCTAAAAACAGGAACTTACCAGGTATACGATTGTAAGTCTGCCTCAGAATGTAATGAGAATGTACCCGACAATAACCAATCAGCATTTTATGGCCCATATCCTAAAGACCCAATGCCACCAACAAACCTGTTTCGGGTAGCCTATTATGCGCCTAAACTTGGACTTAAACCGTTAACGCTGGTTATCACTTCAGTAACTGACGAGCAACAGGCTGGTAATCCATTTAAAACTAAAAGGATTAAAGGACAATTTAGTGGTATCCTGGCAAATGTAGAACAACAGCCAGGCGGTTATGATTATTACATTGCAGGAAAAACATCGCAGGTTGAGGGTAGTTTTGATGTGTTTTGTAGCATAAGATAAAAGGTTATGCCCCCTGCGCCATTCATCCCTCCCCATCCAGAGTTAACTATGGATTATCCGAAGCTAAGTATGCTGTAGCCAGGTATCGTTATAGTAAATCCAGTACGCAAGCTTTTGTATCCAGATCTCATTATGGAATGTCAGTAACCAACTATATCGCGTCAGTGCAAAACTATGCACTTTCCCTGCGTAACTTTGGATTATAAGTTTGCGATTTATAAATTAAAAATAGCCACTGACATTCCATCTTTAAGCATTTATGACTCAAAGTTGAGCAGCGAAGCACTATAGTTGAACCTGGATACAAAAAAGTTAGATCAAAATACGGCATCTTGAGATCTGGATATTACATTTTGATTCACGGACGCCATATAGTTACAGGTAAATGCAGCATTTTGAGCAAGTTTTGCACTGATAAGGGCTACAGGGAAATTGAATATTTTGTTTACTGTTAAATCTGGCGTATAATAGCAGAAATACTTTATTCGGTATTCAATGCAATTTGCATGTGGGAAGAATTGAAAGTATACAAGCAACTGGATAAAAAAGACATTAACCCAACATTTAAAAAGTTCGGGAAGGCGTTGTTGTCACATCTTGACGGTTATATAATTGACCAGACGAGTTCTATGATCAAAATATCACGCCAGGTCAATCAGCTTGAACAGGCTGTTTTTATCGGGAAAAGCCGGGGTTCATATGAACTCCAGGTTAGGACCAGTATTAAACCGCTTGACTTTTACAGGCGACACATATTTACAATGCTCAATATTGTACCGCTGGGCGATATAATGAATAATTATCGAAGGACATTCTATCCGCTAACCCAGGAATGGAACGACCTTGCTTTTTTCCTGGCGACAAGAATAAAAGCGGAAGTTGAAGAATATTTTCAAAGTTATAATTCATACGAAAAAATAATTGAGCGACGAATGGAAATAGAGGCCCAGGAGTTTGACCTAAACAACAATTATGAGCTTTTAATATATGCTGCTATCAAGACAAGAAATCAATCACTTTTGCTTTCATATCTTGATAAAAAAATAAGTAAACCTGTAATGCCAATCAGCCATATTGAATATTTGAAACCTGAGAGCGGCGAAATTAACGAAGCCGCATTCCTGCAGGTAATAAAAAAACATGCACACACAGGCGACTTTGCAAGTATTGAAAAAGAGATTGAGATAGTTGGTAAGTAATATGACAGCTATTAAATACTACAATCGGTTTCGTAAGTAAACCTTTGTTTTTACAGGTTCCATTGTTTTTTTGCTAAAAGTAGCCTCCAGATCTACCGATCTGAAGGCTCTCTTTAATGTTGATGAAGCAAGCTGCTGCTCTACTGATACCCGTCATTCTGCTTCAACACCGCCCCGGTATTCTGGGTTATTTCGGTGGTAGGTATGGGCCACAAATTGTGATAGGTTTCAATGGTGAGTCCCGATTTGGGGTTGAACCGTTTGTCGCGATCGTACAATAATCCCAAACGGGTTAGCGTAACTGCCCTGAATTCTTCCAGGTACAGCTCCCGCAGGCGCTCGTCGAGAATATAATCCATATTCATGTCTGCAGCCGTAGCGGGTGTGGCGTTAGCCCTTGTTCGCAGTACGTTTATATCATCAGCTGCTTTTTGTGTTTGGGATTTTCCCAAATAAGCCTCAGCCCGCAGTAAGTAAGTTTCTGCCAGGCGGGCCATGTATTTTTGCATAAACAATCTGGTAGCGCCATTAAGCAGGATGCCGCCAAACGGATTGGTTGTGTTGGTTAACATAGCCGGACCGGCTGCTGAAACAAAGTCGCCTGCCGAGGGTGATGTCTTCCTGATAATGGGGTAAAAGTTGCGGATGGTGTCCCTGAAATCGGCCGGTAAGGTTTTAGCCTTATAACCATCTTTTACATACCATTTGCCATAATCGGGCGAAGTGGACGCAACGCCGGAAATACGGATATCCCTTACAATATTGTAGGAGGAGTTACGAATATCACCAGGTGTCCATATTTCATAGTTAAAATGGTTGGTTGGCCGTATCCAGCCAATACCATTGGAGGATATGCTATCTACGAAGTTCCCGTTATACATTACATTCTTCTTGGTACTGGTGCCTGTTTCCACATATCGTAAGCTGTTAAAACCGGGCACTATTGCCCAGGCTGTTTGATCACCCACGGAAGCAAGGTTATTCAGGGCGGTTTGAATTACCAGCAATCCTTCATGGTTACCTGTACTGTAATTTTGGTTGTTGTACTCAAATAGATCCCGGTATACATCGCCCGGTGTAGTGGCCCTTCTTCCAAAGCGGCTTGTCATCAACGATACGCCTGAATAACTGATCACACTGGTGGCGCTGGCAATGGCGCCATCATAATCTTTTAAGGAAATCAACACTTCGGTGAGTACGTGGTTCGCGATCTGTTTGTTTACCACGCCGTCGCTTACTTCATTGATGTTCTTTAATAACGCTGCTGCCTGCTGCAGGTCCTTCTTGCATTGCTGATATACTTCATCGCGCGAAGCCCGCACATAATCGTACCGGGGCTCTGTGAGCTCGTTCAGCTCAAGCGGTACCCCGCCAAATAAGTTCGCCAGTATATTGTATGAATACGCTCTGAAAAACAGCGCCTGCCCCAGGAAACTGTTCTTGTCAGCATCTGAAAGCTGACTGGCTTCGGGTACCCGGGCAATAATGAGGTTGGCGTTGGTGATGATCTTGTAATACGCAGTCCAGATATTTTGCGGAATAAAATAGCTGGGCACCATGGTGGCTTTATACGCATTCAATTTTGCTGCAGGATCGTAGTCTGTAGCGTTGAAGGCAAAATCAGTGGCATAATACAAGCCAAAATAGGTATCGAGGTTAATATTTCCCATGTAAATATTCCTGATGCCATTGTACACATTATTAATAGCCTGCTGAAATTGTGCAGATGTTTGCAGCGAATTATCCGGCGTGTATATCGACAGTGGCTCTTCGTCCAAAAAGCTTTTCTTGCAGGAGAACAAAGCTGTTCCCATGCTAAGAACGAATATGCTGATTATTACTTTTTTCATGTCGTACAGTTTAATTGTTCAACCCTTAAAATGATAAGTTTACTCCCAAAGAATAGTTCTTCATAACCGGATAGCCATTGGGGTCTAAGCCCAAACCTCCCGGAATTCTTTGTCCAAGCGAGGTCCTTTGACTGGCAGATGGATTGGCTTCCGGGTCCCAGCCATCCCATTTGGTAATGGTGAACAGGTTGGTCGCGTTCACATAAACATTAAATGCTTTTATGCCTTTTATCCGCCGAAGAAAACCATCGGGCACACTATAAGTAAGCGTTACATCCTGCAGGCGAACAAAACTTCTTGACTGGTACGGCCAGAAATTCTCGCCCATGGTAGCCACATAAGCAGCTATGCTTCTGTAGCGCGCGCCCGGGTTATTGGGTGTCCAGTAGTCGAATACAAAGCCATTGTTATTCCTGATATTATCAGGGTTTTGCAACATGGCGCCGGGCTTACCCAGGTAGCCGTTCTTACCACCCTGAATAGAATTGATAAAGAATTTTAAATTCAGGTTTTTGTAAGTAACACTGTTTGAGATGCCAAAGCTGTAGGAAGGGTCCAGCTTTCCTATGATCTGTTTGTCGTCGGGCGTAATGATGCCGTCTTTTCCAACATCATCGATCTTGTATTGTCCGGCCTTAAAGCCCTGGTTGGCTAAACCTGTAGGAATATTATCGCCCAGTTGATACATGCCGGTGATCTTGTAATCATACACTACTCCGTAAGGCTGACCGATGAAGAAACTCAGGATTGGATCTGATCCATTGATCAGGTCTTTACCGGTTCCATCAATATCAACGATCTTATTCCTGTTCCTGAAAAAGTTAAGGGTTACATCCCATTTGAAATTTTTTGTTGCGACCGGGACAGCCGTGATATTCACCTCCTGGCCCCGGTTTTGAATTTTACCGATGTTGATGAGGTAAGAAGTAAAGCCGGTAATAGTTGGCGTAGCCCGGGCGTTCAACAGGTTCTTTGATTGGGAGAAATAGATATCCAACGATCCCGAAAGCCGGTTATTGAACAGTGAAAAGTCTAAACCGGTATTGGTTGAATTGGTAGTTTCCCATTTTAAATTCGTATTGGGTTGCTGCGACAGGTACGATCCCAACTGTGCGCCGCCTGATGAACCATATAAATAGCCGTTACCCAGGCCAACACTCATTTGAGACAGGGTCTGATACCTGCCCACTGTTCTGTTACCGGTTGAGCCGTACGATACCCGCAATTTAAGATCGTTTAACCAGGAGAAGGATTGTACAAAATCTTCTTTGCTCACCCGCCAGGCAAAAGCAATAGAAGGGAAGGTGGCGGTTTTGTTCTTACTCGAAAAACCGGAGAAGCCGTCTCTTCTTACTGTACCGGTGAGAATATATTTTCCGTCATAGGAGTAGGAAGCGCGCGCCATTTGATAAAGCGCCTGTTCTTTCCAGGGCAGTACGGAAAGATCGTTTGATACGGTAAGCCGTGAAGCATCGCCCACATCGAGCCTGTTGAAAGATAACGCACCGTTGAGGATGCCTGCCGCAGAATCTTTGGAGCCGTCATGCCGGTTTACCTCAGCGCCATAGAGCAGGGTAACATCTATGCCATGTAAGCCAAATTCCCTTTTATAGGTAAGGATATTATCTATAGTGAGAAAATAATCGGTCATGTTTGTTCTATAGGCCGTGGCTTCAACAGTAGGTTGGTTGTAATTAAATCTATTATAGTATATAAAATTGTTCCCGAAGTTCACCCGGTAGTTCAATCCTTTTACATGCGGAATGTCAACACTGGCGTATACATTACCGATGAAGTTGAGGTTCCTGTCCTTATCCTGCGACCTTCTCAATATTTCCAGCGCCGTAGGCGTGGTGGTGTTTTGATAATAGGTGAGCATTTGGCCAGTGGTGGGGTCAAAGGGCAGGGTGTACGGTTTCAGGTACATGATATCTGAAAAAGTGGGCGATACGCCACTGTAATCGTTGATGGATAAACCCGTTTGCGCACCTACAGTAAGCCAGTCCAGCACTTTTGTGTCGAGGTTCATGCGCAGGCTGTGCCTTCTGTAATTATCATTCATGATCAGGTTCTTTTGATCGAAGTACCCGTAGCCAAAATAGAACTTGGTCTTTTTTGACCGGCCACTTACGCCAATAGAATGATTTTGTATGCGGGGGCTGCTGTTGGTCATCAGGCTCCACCAGTCGGCCGTATAGCCATTCTTGTAATTGCTGGCTTCCACGGCGGCCAGTTTAGTACTGGGGTCCCAGTTAGGGTTCATTTTGGTGGGGTCGCTGGGGTCCCTGCTTTCACTCAAATACCAATCGCCCAATTTTTGTATGTACTGTGGGCCCGTCATGGGCTTCATTTCTTTTTTTGTCATTTCCTGAATGGAATAAGAACCGGTATAGTCAACCGTTACTTTGTCCATACCGCTGGCGCCACTTTTTGTGGTAATGAGTACAACGCCATTTGATGCCTGGGAACCATAAACGGCAGCGGCGCTGGCATCCTTGAGCAGGTCGATGCTTAAGATGTCGGCGGGGTTAATGCTGGTGATCGATCCCCGGTAAATAAGCCCGTCGAGCACGATCAGGGGCGACGTAGTGCCCGAAATGGAGTTGCGGCCACGCACCATCAGGGTAGGGTCGCTGCCGGCTGTGGTTGTTTGTCCCACAGTAAGGCCCGGCACGGTTCCTCTTAAAGCCGACATCACATTCGAGTTGGGCGATTGCTTCTGCACCTGTAAATTGGCCTTTACAACGGCGCCGGTAACATCCTGTCGTTTTCTGGTGCCGTAACCTACCACTACCACATCGCCTAAAATAGCGTCACTCAACTTCAGGGTTACTGCAAGCTGGGATTGACTACCTATCGTGATCTCCGCCGGTTCATAATTAATGGCGGAAATTTCGAGCACTTCGCCTTCGGCCACCTCAATGCTGAAATTGCCTTCGTTGTCAGTGCTGGTACCCCTGGTGGTATTTTTTACCTTTATGGAAGCCCCGGGAATGGCAATACCGGTTTCGGCACGCACCATACCGGTAACTCTTTTATACTTTGCGTTGGCAATAAATGGTTGATTCGAAAGGGTGATAACAACCCGGTGACTGGGGATCAATTTCCAGTTAAGATGGGTGCCATTAAACAAGGCAGAAAGCGTTTGATTGATCCCGGCATTGGCAAGATCAATTGAAAAACGTTGATTGGCCGGCAGGTCATCGCTGCTATAAAAAAAACGGTATTTGGTTTGACCTTCAATTTTCTTAAAGATCTCCTGAATACTTGCATTGTCAACCTTCAGGTTAATAGTCTCCTGCGCATGGTTTTTAGCCGATACCTGTAACCCGATAAAAAGAAATACGGTGGATAATCTCATAAGGAGTTTAATTTTCCGTAAGCATAAAAAGGCCCTTACAGAAAAAAAGCAATCGCTAATTTTCATAATTTTGGTTGGTTTTAAAAGACTAAGATTTCGTTTGAAACTAGAGTGGGGGATGTGGCGACATTCCTCACTTTCTTTTATGGCATGTAAAGCTTGTTACATCATAAACGCATGGGTTTGTTTTAGTAAATAGTGATTTGTTTGTTGTTAAGGGTATATTGAAATGGTTTGATCATTTGTAATATTTTCAAAATGTCTTCTGCATTCTCTTCATCATAAACCCCCGTGTACTTATAGCTGCTCACTGCATTATTTTTAAACTCGATATTTACATCAAACTGCCGCTCCAGGTCCAGGGCTATTTCTGAAAATGGTTTATCAACAAAGGCCATCTTGTCGTTCAGCCACGAGGTTTCAACTATAACACTATCCTGCACCTTTATGCTTGTTAGTTCAACTTTTTTATCCCCCGCGGCAGGTATTACAACTTCATCGCCGGCTGCGGCCTGCTTTACAATAATTTTATCGGATGGTTTCAGCAGGATCTTACGTTGCGTACTGGCATGCAGCGTTAATTCAATGCTGCCGGTCAGTAGCGCGGCTTCCATGCGGTGTTCATTTGAATAGTTACGTACATTGAATTTGGTGCCCAGTACTTTAATATCCGCCTCATCGGTATGAACTATAAAAGGAATGGCGGCATTATGGGTTACTTCAAAATAAGCTTCTCCGGTCAGGAAGACCTCTCTGGTTGTTTTGCCAAATCCTTCCCCATAACTAACCTTACTTTTTGCGTTCAACCGAACTATAGAACCATCGGGCAGGGTCATGGTCGACCTTGAGCCTTTATGGGAATCTGTGGTTACAATGGTTTGCCTGTTACCGGCCGGCTTATTCCTTTTAAAGAATTGCCAGGTTACGCCCACTATTAAAATAGCAGAAGCGGCCACCAGCGCCCAGGCCAGAGTGCGTTTAACCCAAAAATACCGGCCGGGTAGTGTAATTACTTCTGCTGTTTCAACGGCCGATAATGAGGGGTGAAACATTTTAGACCGGTGCTTTAACCAGGCAGTTTCAATATCCGGCAGGTCCGATACTTCGGTTGAATGCGCTAATAGCTCGTTATAAAAAAATTGCAGCTCCGGGTTTTGCTGAAGTATAGATTCCAGTTCTTCCAGTTCTGGCGCCTGAATTTCCCCGGTGAGTTTACGGCCGAGCAGATCATAAAACCTATTTTCTACAGATGGATGCATACAGTGTTATATTTGGATAGACGTATAAAAAGGAGGCTGCCGTGAATGGCAGAAAATTATTTTTTTTCGGTCAGGTACACATTCAGGGCCGTGCGGATCTTTTTCAGCGCATTGCGCATATGAGTTTCCGCTGTATTGAGTGAGATACCCAACACTTCGGTCACCTGTTTATAAGGCAGGCCCTGTTCCTTGATCAACCTGAATACCAATTGGGATTGGGTAGGCAATGCGTGGATCGTTTTGCCGATAAATTGTTCCAGCTCGTCGCGGGTATATACCGTTTCAGGGGAGTTTTTGTCAATTATTGCTTCCTGGATAGTAGAAGAGATGGAGACGGTATGGAGGGCGCGTTTTTTCTTTCTCAGCACATCATATGCTTTGTTGCGGGCGGCGGTGAACAAATAAACGGTTAGGTTGTCGACCTGTTTCAGGGCTGAGCCCATGGTCCAGATCTTGAGCATCACTTCCGACACAACCTCTTCTGCATCCTCATTATTATTGAGAATAGTAGTGCAAAAACTTAATAAAACAGGATAAAAATGATAGAATAATTTCCTGTAAGCGTCTTCATCCTGTAAATAAGCCATTTTTTCCTGCAACATCAATATCTCCTGGGTGGCAAGTTTCACGCTATATCTATGTATTATGTTCTTCGCAATATAAAATTAAAAAGCACAACGCTGAAGCAATTTATAGCAAATCAAAATCAATAGGTTATGCCCGGCATAATGGGTGGTAACCTGGTGTATTAATTTGCGTATAAGGCTGAATACTTCTTTGGTTTCATGCCCATATGTTCTGAAAAAACCCGGGAGAAATGGCTCAAATTGGTAAATCCCAACTGATACCCGGCTTCGGAAACGGTGAGCCGTTTTTCGCGTAGTAACTGGGCGGCTTTCTGCATTCGGGTGCGCTGGTAATATTCAAAGACCCCTTTCCCAAAAGTTTGCCTGAAGAGTTTCCGCAGTTTGGGTTCACTCATGCCGGCGTTCCTCGCCAGCGCAGCGATATTGGGCGGTTCATCCATATGCGATTGCAGCTGTGATTTAATGGCATAAATGGCTTTGATATCATCGATATGCATAGCGCTCGGCGGTACTGCCTCCCGTTGCATCAGGATGGCGACAATATAGCACAGCAGCTCTTCACATTTCAGTTTGTAGAAATAGCTTTCCATTATTTCCGGAACAGGCTCATTCAGCAGTTCGCTGGCGGCATTGATTATTTGGGGCGACAGGCCGGCTTCCAACACAAAGTTATCCGCGGCCTTTAAAACGCTTATCACTACCGGATGTTCTATTTGCCCAAAAAGCTGGTACAGATAATGCCTGGAAACCGCAATGACTACACTTCCGAAGATCGTATTGGAAGGCATGCTGATGACAGTAGAAACCGCCTGCTGACAAATAAATACATTCGCCTGTTCGGGCAATAATTGCTTTCCGGGCTGTATCAATGAAGGAAAAATACCACTCAGCATAAAGACAACCGTTTCATTTTCTTCAATCGACTCATTCGTCCATTCTATAGAAATATCTTCTTTCAGATAGTAATTCCGGATCATCATTCGCAGATCGCTTCCCCACCTGAAACCGGTGATGTAACCCGCGCCCCTGCTTTCCGGAATGTGCACAAAACGCCCACGTACGGTGGCGCCGATGGCCCGGGCAAAGTCGGCCATAATGCCCGAACCATTGACGGATATTTTCATTTATGACTATTTTATTAAGGAATGCGGCTATTTTAATCGCAAAGCTAAATAGAATTTTGTGGCACAAAACACAAAAACATATGTTGTTAGCAAATAAACAAGTGGCCATCATCGGTGGCGGCCCGGGCGGTTTAACGCTTGGCAGGCTTTTACAGCAGCAGGGAGTAAACGTAAAAGTGTATGAACGCGATAAAGACCGGTATGTGCGTCAGCAGGGTTCTACCCTCGACATGCATACTGATACCGGTTTGAAAGCCATTACAGCCGCAGGATTGTTGGATGAATTTAAAAAGCAGTACCGGCCGGGGGCAGATAGGGTAGTGGTTGTAAACAGTCAGCTGGAGGTCTTACTCGATGAACATGACGACAAAAACGAAAAGAACTTTGGCGACGAGCATTTTAGGCCCGAGATAGACCGCGGCGCTTTGCGTGATATGCTGATCGCCTCCCTTAAGGAAGACAATATTGTTTGGAATGCCAGGTTCAGCGCAATGACCCCGGATGGCACGGGCTGGAACATTCAATTTGAAAACGGTACCAGCGTCTATGCCGACCTGGTGATCGCTGCCGATGGCGCTAACTCAAAGCTTAGAAAATATATTACTGATATTCCACCGGTTTATTCAGGCGTAACGGCCATTGAAGGGAATATTCAGAACGCAGTAGTCAACGCGCCAAAATTCTGGCAGCTGGCAAAAGGCGGAAGCCTGTTTGCGCTGGAAAACGGCAGAACCATTCTTTTCATTACTAAAGGCGATGGCACGCTTGCGTTCTTAATTGGGTTGAAAGTTGCGGAATCCTGGCTGGCGAATTTGGGCATTGATATTACCAACCGGGCTTCACTGGCGGCATGGTTTAAACAGGAGTTTGCTTCCTGGCATCCGGAATGGAATGAACTATTGGCGGCTGACACCCTTACCATTGTTCCCCGTCCCTGGTATCATTTTCCAACCGATCAGCGTTGGAAGCCGCTGAGCAACCTCACTATAATGGGCGACGCAGCCCATCGCATGCCGGCGTATGCGGGCGAGGGCGCTAACCAGGCGCTGGCCGATGCGCTGGACCTGTATGAGGCGTTGTGTGGCGACACATTTGAAACGATAGGGCAGGCCATTGCAGCGTATGAAGAAAAAATGTGTACCCGTGCAGGAGCGATCACGGAAATGACTTTACATTTTACAGCAGGCTTTCATGAAGCAGACAACCTGCAATTTTTTATGGAGCAATTTGGTGGTAAGTGATGCAAAAAAATATTAGCATATTTTCTTTAAACCAGGCAAACCCGGCCCTGATCTTCGTATTACCGTAAAGGTTTATGCGTTAGATGCAAAACGGCATTATTTTTTCTGTATGATCTGCTTAATAATCAAACCTTATGTTAATGCAATCAAACCTTATGGTAATGCGCAACGTTTTTGTGCTATCTGTGCTGTTATTTTGCTTTTCCTGTAAAAAAGATTCTTCCGTAAATCCTGACAACAAGGATAATCCTGTTAATGCCACCGCGGTGAAGACTTATTATGTTGATGGAACTTCGGGCAACGACTCGAATGATGGTCTCTCCCTTGCCACCGCCTGGAAAACGATCCAGAAATCCTTTAATACGGCTGTGGCGGGCGGACTGGTGCTGATCAAAGGCGGCACTTACTATGAGCAACTGACCGTAAAGGTTAGCGGTACTGCGGGCAGCCCGGTTACATTTACGAATTACAATGGCGAACAGGTGATCATTGACGGGTCAAAGAATTCAGGTACTACCATTGTTACCATCGCCGATAAAAGCAATCTCGTTTTCAGCAATCTCACGATCCAAAATATGACAAAGAACAATGCCACAGGTGTGCTGCTTTCAGCAAGTAAAAGCGGTGCGGCCAGTAATATAACTTTCCGCAATGTGGTGTTCAAAAATATTAAATGGACAAGCAGTGCGTCTACCACACCGAATAGCAGTCAGAATGCACAACCATTCATTGCATTTGGCTATGGGACCGCTCAGGCAAATGCCATTACGAACCTGGTCATTGATAGTTGTGAATTCACCGGCAATATTACCGGTTACAGCGAATCATTGTCTTTAGATGGAAATATCGATGGGTTCACTATCACCAACAACAAAGTGCACGATAATTCGAACATTGGCATTGCCGCGATAGGCCACTACGGCACAAGCAGCAATTCAACATTAGACCAGAGCCGTAATGGGTTGATCAGGGGAAATATCTGCTACAACAACAAAGCTGGTTATGCAACAAGCGGCGGCATTTATGTTGATGGCGGCGGGAATATTAAAATTGACCAGAACATAACTTATCAAAATGGTTATGGAATTGAAATAGGTAATGAGGAAAATGGTACCGCTAGCAATATCACTGTCACCAATAATGTTATTTACCTGAACGAGGTTGCGGGCATTGCCATTGGCGGCTATGACTCGGGCAATTCGGGGCAGGTAACAAATTGTATTATCAGAAATAACAGTTTTCTTAAGAACAATACCAACAATGATGGTTCCGGAGAAATATATATGACCAAAGCCTCCAATTGCACCATCGGGAATAATGTGTTTTATACTAATAGTCAGAACACCCTTTTCACCCTGGAGAATATTTCGCCGCAAACCGGCAATAGCTTTGACTACAATGACTGGTATACGCAGTCAGGAAACGCTTCCAACATCAACATCAACTGGCGTAGTACAAGTTATTCGTCCTTTTCTACCTATAAAACCAAAACAGGCATGGATGCGCATTCTGTTTTCCAGGATCCGCTTTTCACGAGTCTTACAACGCCCGACCTGCATCTGAAAACAGGCAGCCCCGCTTTAAAAACGGGCAATGCCGCCTGGATCACTGATGCCACTGAAAAAGACCTCGATGGTAAGCCACGGGTAGTCAATGGTGCCGTTGATATGGGCGCTTACGAGCAACAATAGTCAGCCATCAAAATGTGCATAATGAAAAAAGTCTTCCCCAACTGGCGGAAGGCTTTTTCTTTTAATGGCCCACATTTAATACCTGTTAAAATGTACTTTAGCTATTGCTGCCGGCTTATTTGGTCATGAAGTTCGTTGACGGGCCTGTACATAAGTAACTAAGCAGGCCGTCAAAACCAATAACAGGCTTATAATGCCTGCAACCTGCGCAATGGCCTTTCCATTATAAAAAGAAGCCGGGCGAAACTCAAACCGGATCCGGTGTTGCCCCGCTGGTACACATAAGCCCCGTAAAACATAATTTGTTCTTATGATCTCAACTTCTGTATTGTCAACATATGCTTTCCAGCCCTTCCCGTAAAATATTTCGCTGAATATGGCAAAACGGGGTGCTGTTGCATTTGATGCATATACGATCTCGTCATTTTTATTTTCTATTAATGTAATGCTGTCGGAACTGTTTTGGGAAGGATCATAATGAATTAAGTTTTTATCCTTTTCAAAAACAATGGCGGTTTCCCTGGGATTTAATGAACTTAAGGCATTCATAACGCTTTCGGGGTCATTGGCAAAACGCACCGAGTTAACAAACCAGGCAGCACCCAATGCCGCTTTATTGGTAATAACAGTATCCCTTCCTGTTGAGTCTTTGTCAATAATGTATTTGGTGTTCAGCATATTGATGGCGGCCGCACAATGGGGGTAGTTATATAACTGGTGCTCAATAAGGTCCTGGTAAATGCTCAATTTTGCGGGGTGATAGCCGCCAATTGAATGATGAAAGTATCCGCTCAGGGCACTTGCATTAAAAGCGCTGTGCACGCCGTCACGAATATCAAAAACCCGGTAATAACTCTTGTCCTGCATAATGGTTCGGTCGGCCGGGGAGGGTGTAAAGTAGGTTTGCTGGTAATCAGCTTCATCCTGGTAATTATCCTTATTCAGATATTGCCAATCAATGGCCATTACATCAATAAATGCCAGGCAGCCAATACCGGCAAGTGCTATTCCTGCTTTTATTTTATCTTTTAAAAACAGGCCTGTTAAAACAGCAGCTGCCGAGATAAATAAAAACGAACGAAGCAGGCTTGCGCCAAAAAGAGCTTTTCTATCTGTTTTTAACGCAGTTAAAAAGTTCATGATATAGCTTTTGACGGAATCAGGAGCCGCTTTTGCATTGCTTAAAAGATATTTATCATCTGCAGAAGTGTAATCTGTATTAAAATAAAACAGGAGCAGCAGCAACAATATGCTGCCTGAGAACAGGATGGTTTTCTTATAGTTGTTCCACAGCGCTGTTTTGTCGTTTGTAAATAAGATGGTTTGCAGGGCCAATACTGCCATAAGGCAAAAAAGAAAGGTGGGCACAATAATGATCATGCTTGGCGCTCTGAATTTATTGTACAGTGGCAAATGATCATATAAAAAGCCATTAAAGCCTGCAAAATAACCACCCCAACTCATAAGGATGGTCAAACCGCTCGCTGCCAGTATCCACCATTTATGCTCATTCTTTGGTAATAAGAAACCAAACAGGGCCAAAAAGCAAATGATAGCGCCTACGTAAGGCGGGCCTGCAGTATCGCCAATACCACCCCAATAAAATTTCAGGTATTGTTGCAGTTGCTGACCCAATGCCGGTGGCATTTGACGTAGTTCTTCTATAGCTTTTGAATGCGCTTCATCAACCTCGGGCCCGCCACTGCCACCATAAATTTTGGGCACCAACATGACAAATGCTTCACCGGGATACATGCTGTAAGAAAATGCGTATTCTTTTGACAGCCCGCCGGCAGTAGCTGCATTTTTGTTTGCCAGTTCTGATCCCCCTCTGATGGTAGTTTTGGAAGACTCATAGGTGGTAAGCAGGGTAACCGCGTTGCTTAACGTTCCCAATATGCCGCTACAAACAGCTATACTCACCGCCAAAAACAGGTGTTTGAGGTCCTTTTCCCTGATCCATTTTACGGCATAGCCAATGGTCATTATAGTGGCGATGATAAGCAGATAATAAATAACCTGAACATGATTATAACCCACTAACAGCGCCGTCATTATTGCCGTGAGCGCTGCTCCCCAAAGGTATTTTTTATTATAAATGAGCATCAGCGAGGCTATAAAAGCAGGCAGCAACGCTATGGACATCATTTTTGTATCGTGCCCCACTGAAACTATTATTGGGTTATAAGTGGTGTAAGCGTAGGCAAGGCCGCCTACCAGCCCTATATAAGGATTGATCCGTAAAATCTGGGTTAGAAAATAAAAACAGATACTGGCTAAAAAAAAGAAACTGATGGGTTTGGGCAGGAACAACGTAAAAATACTGTTAAACCAACCGGGCGAAACAATAATATCAGATTCCATTGCAATGTGATAAGCAGGCATTCCGCTGAATAAGTTGTTTGTCCATAATGGAAACCGGCCATATTTTTCTTTAAACTCAAACGATCCCTGCGCCATTCCCTTCCAATGGATAATGTCGGGTTGCGCTAATACCTGGTTATCTAAAACAGGTCTGCAATAAATGGTAGCAACAATCAGGAAGGTAATTACTGCAACAAAATGAGGAAAAAGCCTGCTTAACAATTCTTTTTTCATATATCAGTTTATGCCGGGGCAATTCGTTCGAATTTCAGCTTTGACAAATAAAAAGAAAATTTCGCAAAAGGCATATTGGGGCTCTGTTTTATTTTTTATTAACAGCGTTGCTGGGTTGGATGGGGGCTTTTTCCTTATTCTTAGCAAATAATAAATAAATTGAACGTGCATTCAATTTATTTTTGCCGGTTATGTTTTTTTGTTCATATTTGATAAAATAAACTGAATAGTCAGTCAATTTATAAATGGCGTTATATGGCTGCTTCAGTAACCATAATTAATATTTGAGTATGAAAAAACACCTGGCATTTTTATTAATGGTCAATATAACCATTTGCGGCTACGCTCAGCCGGCTCAAAAAGCAGTATTCGTAATAGTAGACGGAATTGCCGCCGATGTTATAGAAAAGCAGCCTACTCCTTTTTTAGATGCGATTGCCAAACAGGGTGGCTATACAAAAGCTCATGTGGGTGGCGAAAGAGACAGCTATTCGCAAACGCCTACCATTTCGGCAGTAGGCTATAATTGTTTGCTTACCGGCACATGGGTGAATAAACACAATGTTTGGGATAATGATATCAAAGCGCCCAATTATAATTACTACACTATATTCCGTTTCTTTAAAGAACAATATCCCCAAAAGAAAGCAGCGGTATTTTCGAGCTGGCAAGATAATCGTACAAAATTAGTAGGTGAAAACCTGCCGGCAACCGGTAATTTAAAGCTGGATTTTCATTTTGACGGACTGGAATTGGATACCATTAATTACCCGCATGATAAGAACAGCGACTTTATGCACCGCATAGATGAAGCTGTTGTAGAAAAGGCTGTTGCAAATATAAAGAAGGAAGCGCCCGATCTGTCGTGGGTTTACCTCGAGTATACAGATGATATGGGGCATAAGTATGGCGATAGTCCGGAATTTTACAGGGCAGTTGACCTCATGGATAAGCAAATGGGACGTTTATGGGATGCGATACAATATCGCCGGAAAAAATTTAATGAAAACTGGGTGATATATATTACTACAGATCATGGCAGGGACTCCAGTACCGGCAAAGGACATGGCGGGCAGTCGAACAGGGAAAGAAGCACCTGGATTGTGACCAACGCAAAAGGATTGAATGATTATTTTAAAACGGGGAACCCGGGTATAGTAGATATTATGCCATCTATAGCAAGGTTTCTTGATATACGTATACCCCGACCACAGCTCATGGAAATTGATGGTATACCTTTAACCGGACCACTATCAGCCTCCTCACCCCAGGCAACATTGGAAAATGGAAAGTTGAACGTTAGCTGGAAGGCAACCGGTAAAGGAGATGCCAGGATATGGTTAGCTACTACCAATAATTTTAAAGAAGGAGGTCAGGATGATTATACGCTAATGACTACAGTACCACTGCAGGCGCAGCATGCAGTTATTAATGTAGAAGATCGTAGATCTTCATTTTATAAAATAGTGATCGAAACGCCCAATAATTTTTTGAACAGGTGGGTATTGGTCAAATAAGTTTTTCTTAGCACAAAAGCCTTCAGGTGTAGCGACCTGAAGGCTTCAATAATCATTATCTGGCTGCTATCAGGTAATAAACGCAGGTTGTATAGAAGTTTCTTACAAAAGGCAGGTGGCTTAGCAGGGGTATTTGCTTTTTAGCCTCCCAGCCAAATTTCCATTTATAAATGGGATTCAATAAGTAAAATGTTTTATGGGGTATACGGTAGCCCTGCTTTTTTACAATGCGTTCAAAGCGTTCAATGGAAATACCTGTTTCTTTTACTTCCAGCAAATTTTCTACCGCATCCCTGGAGAAGCGTTGTAGTAAAGCTTTGTACAGAAAGCGTGGCAACAGGTGATACCAGGGTAGTTTAGCCATCCATTTATTCGCGCACATTTGCTGGTGCCCGCCAAATGGCATTTGCCAGGGCGGGAAACCAAAGAAAATAGTGCCTCCCTGTTTCAGAAAGGTTTTCATCCAGCCTATTAACTTAGCCTGATCATGTATATGTTCGATAACATCTTTCAATACAATTATATCAAAGGCGCCACCCAGGTCGTTTTCTACATCGCATTTATATATATCTTTAGTTACAAAGCGGATGTTTCCGTTGGCCAGATCTTCCTGCAGCCATTGTTTTCCGTTCTCAACTCTTTCTTCGTATAATTCAACGCCTACTCCTGTACAACCTTTGTTGATAAAAGCTTTTAAAACGCCCCCTTCACCACAGCCTATTTCGAGCACGCGCATTCCTTTTTGTATGGTGAAGCTTTCTTCAATAAAAGGAATGACATACTGCTCTGTATTCAGTACCTGGATGTCGAAATATCTTTTCCTGTCAAAGTGAAACTCAAACATGACCCCTTTTGTTATGGATATGAATTCGGTTTATTTTTCAGGCTATTCTTTGAATAACCGTTTTATTCTTAATATAAGTGTAAAATAGGCGCAAATATAATAAACAAACAGCAGGCTGAAAACATATAATTAAAATCATAATAAGATGCCGGGTGTTTAAAATAATGGTAATCTTCGATTTACGTAAAGCATTCCACTTATAAATCCCACAATAGGCTGGAAGCATGGATCACAGGAAATACTTATAGGTTTTGTGTTGGGAAACCGGTTCGGTGATAGCCTGCGGGATCTATGATAATATGGAAACGGCATTCATCCAAACAACATGAAATCCTTCCTGTTGATCATATCGATGTTTGGGCTCATATTTATTTATTTCTTCCTCTGTCTTCTTATTAAATCATCTAATTCAGTAAGCTATAAGTCAAATTTTTTATAGCTCATGGTATGTGGGTATTACGGGTAGGTACAGTTGTTAGTATTGAAAATTAAGTTAAATTTATCCAGATACCATTTTTTCCATTAAAACTACAGTCACATGAGAAAAGTCTTACTCTTCGCAACAGCATTGTTGTGCACTACAGCGATGCTTGCCCAGGATTACTGGCGGCCACACACCGATGGCGCCAGAATTGAAACCGACAAAGCCGTGGCCCGGCTTGCCTTTCCAACCGACTTCAAATTGTTTGATCTGAATTTTACGCCGTTAAGGAATGAAGCATTCAAAACTGTTGGCAATGCGTCAAAGCATTCCACTGTTATCTCCCTGCCAAATGCTAACGGACAAATTGAACAGTTCGAAATTATTGAAGCTTCCAATTTTGAACCGGCGTTGCAGGCCCAGTTTCCTGAAATAAGGGCCTTTTCAGGAAAAGGCATTACCGATAAGTATGCTACGGTAAAGCTGAGCCTTTCTCCGCAGGGATTACAAACAACGGTATTCCGTCCCGAAAAAGAAACGGAGTTTATTGAACCCTATTCAGCCGACCACACTGTTTATACGGTGTTTAAAAAACGGGCGCAGGCTTTGCCCTGGAAGTGTACTACGCCCGAGCAGCAAATGGCCACCAGTATAGGAGGCCAGATCACCAACGCGAATGCAAGGTCAACCGGCGATGTAAAAACATTGCGGCTGGCCCAGTCAGTTACCGCCGAATACTCCAATTATTTTGGGGCCACCAGTTCTTCACAGGTGTCATTGGTGCTGGCGGCTATAAATGCCACGCTCACCCGTTGTAATGGGGTTTATGAAAAGGACCTGGCCATCCATCTTAACCTGGTGGCTGCCTCTACCAATGTGATCTATTACAATGCTTCAACAGATCCATATGACGATGCCAGCACAGGCGCCGGCGGAACCTGGAACAGCCAGCTGCAAAACACATTGACCTCGGTGATCGGTGCCGCGAATTATGATATCGGGCACCTGTTCGGTGCATCGGGCGGCGGCGGTAATGCCGGTTGTATCGGTTGCATTTGTGTCGACAATTCAAAAGGAAGCGGCTTTACATCACCTGCCGATGGTATTCCGCAGGGCGATAATTTCGATATCGATTATGTGGTACATGAAGTAGGGCACCAGTTGGGCGCCAACCATACTTTCTCCATGAGCAATGAAGGCACAGGCGTTAATGTGGAACCCGGTTCAGGTATTACTATTATGGGCTATGCCGGTATTACCAGCCAGGACCTTGCGCCGCATTCCATTGATATTTACCATGCCGCTTCCATTGCGCAGATCCAGTCTAATTTATCGAGTAAGACCTGTCCCGTAACTACCAGTGTAAGCGCCAATAACGCCACACCGGTTGCCAATGCCGGCAGCAATTATACCATTCCTATCAGCACCCCGTTTGCATTGACCGGTTCTGCCACTGATGCCAATACCGGTGATGTGCTCACGTATTGCTGGGAGCAAAATGATAATGCCTCCTCTTCTCAAACAGGGACAGCCAGCGTGGCCAGCGCTACCAAAGCAAGCGGCCCCAACTGGATCTCATTTTCGCCTTCTACTTCACCCATAAGATATTTCCCCAAAATGGCCACTATCCTGGCTGGCGGTTTAGTGAGCGGCCCGCTTACAGGTGGCGATGCCGGAGCCAATACTGAAGCGTTGAGTTCTGTTGCAAGGACCCTGCACTTCCGGTTAACGGTAAGGGATAATGTACCGTACAGCTCTACGGCACCGGTGACCATTGCACAAACCAATTTTGCTGATATGACGGTGACCGTCTCCAATGCTTCGGGGCCTTTTGCCGTAACATCGCCTAATACGGCGGTATCATGGGCCGGCAATTCGTCACAAACCATTACCTGGAATGTAGCAAGTACAACCGCATCACCGGTTAGTTGCGCCAACGTAAAGATCTCCATCTCTACCGATGGTGGCACTACATTCAGCACCCTGGTGGCCAGCACGGCTAATGACGGCAGCGAAGCGGTGACCATTCCCAATACGCCCACTACCACCGCCAGAATAAAAATTGAAGCGGTAGGAAATATTTTCTTTGATATTTCCAATACCAACTTCACTATTACCGCCGGTTCAGGTTGTTCATCACCTGCAGGGTTAACGGCTTCTGCTATAACCACTACATCGGCTACCGTGGGCTGGACGGCTGTAAGCGGCGCTTCCTCCTATGATGTGGATTATAAAGCCACTTCATCCAGTACCTGGATCAATGCGGCAACTGCAACCACCGCTACTTCTGTTGGCTTAACAGGGCTTACAACGGGCACTACGTATGATTACAGGGTAAGAACCAATTGCAGCAGCGGCAGCAGTGCTTATTCAGCGGCACAGTTCACAACCACAGGAACAGTAACCTGTACCGCGCCTTCCGGTTTAACCAGTTCCGTAACAAGCAGCGGCGCTACTGTTAGCTGGACGGCTGTAAGCGGCGCTGTATCATATGATGCAGATTATAAATTAAATTCTACTTCTACCTGGACCAATGCCGCCACCGCCACCACTGCCACTTCTGTTAGTGTAAGCGGATTAACGGCTTCCACCTTATACGATTGGCGGGTAAGAACAAATTGTTCAGGCGGCAGCAGTACCTATTCAACTGCACAGTTCACTACTGCCAGCACTACCTGTGCAAGTACATTGGATAATTCAACCAACGGAACAATTTCCGGTGCAGCCACCATTCCGTTCAATACCAATGTTACCGGCCTTATTAGCCCAAGTGGCGATATTGATAATTATAAATTCGTGATCACTACCGGCGGCACTGCCACTGTTACCTTAACCACACTGCCTGGCGATTATGACCTGAAAGTGCTGAACAGCGCAGGTACACAACTTGCCATTTCACAGGCAGGCGGCACTACCAGTGAAAGTATTAGCAGAACCTATACTGCCGGTACCTATTATGCACAGGTGTATGGTTGGAATGGGGCCAATAGCGCTACCACCTGTTATACATTAAAAGTACAATTAGGTACGGCCAGCCGTGGAAATGATCTTGTTACCAGCGATGTGCAGAAAGTGGCTGTATTCCCGAACCCAACAAGCAATATTGTGAACATCAACCTTACAGGTTTCACCGGAAAATCGGATGTCCGTTTGTTTGATGTAAACGGCCGCATGATCATGCAGCGCCAGGTAAGTACAACCAACTCGCAGCTTGATATTTCAGCATTGCCTGCAGGTATTTATATGATGAAGATAAAGAATGATGGAAAGGAAGTGAATATGACGAAGATCATTAAGCAATAATGATAATATAGAAACCGGATCAAAAGAAAAAAGAAGGCGTCTCAAAAGTAAGAGGCGC
>NZ_LVYD01000123.1 GCF_002077945.1 Niastella vici | reverse complement strand
GATAATAAAGTGTCTTTATAAGTGCCAGCCGCATTGTAAGTATTTCCGTTCCAGGTGTAAGGTAATTGGTTGGTGCAAACAGTGGCGGTTTGAGATCCTGTTACGACTGGATTTACATTCAGTGTGAGGGTAACGATGGAGTCACAACCCGCGGCACTAGTCAGGGTGTCTTTATAGGTCCCTGCGGCATTATAAATGTTGCCATTCCAGGTATAAGGCAGTTGGTTGTTACAGATGGTTACGGTTTGTGTGCCAGTTTTAACTGGGTTAACATTCAGCGTCAAGGTAACAATTGAATCGCAACCAGCGGCATTAGTCAGCGTATCTTTATAGGTTCCTGCCGCATTATAAGTATTTCCGTTCCAGGTGTATGGTAATTGATTAGCACATACTGTAGCCGTTTGAGTCCCTGTTACGACTGGGTTTACGTTCAATGTTAATGTTACGATAGAATCGCAACCTGCTGCAGATAATAAAGTGTCTTTATAAGTTCCAGCTGCATTGTAGGTATTTCCATTCCATGTATAAGGTAATTGATTAGCGCAAACAGTGGCAGTTTGAGTTCCTGTTACGACTGGATTTACGTTCAATGTCAGGGTAACGATAGAATCACAACCCGCGGCACTAGTCAGCGTATCTTTATAGGTTCCTGCCGCATTATAAGTATTTCCATTCCAGGTATATGGTAATTGATTGGCACATACAGTTGCGCTTTGGGTTCCTGTTACGACTGGATTTACGTTCAGGGTCAATGTTACGATAGAGTCGCAACCAACTGCGGATAATAAAGTGTCTTTATAAGTGCCAGCGGCATTGTAAGTGTTGCCATTCCAGGTGTATGGCAATTGATTGGCGCAAACGGTGGCTGTCTGAGATCCTGTTACGACTGGATTTACATTCAATGTCAAGGTAACGATGGAGTCGCAACCTGCAGCACTGGTCAGGGTGTCTTTGTAAGTTCCTGCGGCATTATAAGTGTTTCCGTTCCAGATGTATGGTAATTGATTGGCACAGACAGTGGCGGTTTGAGATCCGGTGACGACTGGATAGACATAAACAATTCCTGATTGTATATCGCCCTCGCAACCATCTACCGAGCGTTCCTGTACGGTGATCAGGAATTGTCCAGCAGTATTCCAAGTAATAGTTATTTCATTGGTAGTCGTGGTTTGTGTAATGCCATCGATTTTCCATATGTAAGTAGAGGGAACGCTTGGGTCATTTACAGAATATTTTTTAGTGGTTCCGATACATACATGATCCGGCATAGCCATTTGCGCAGATGTCTCTTTGACACCGAACATAAGCAAATTCAATGCAATGATATGTAGTAACCGTTTAAGCATTATGATCATTCATGCACGCATTATTAGCGGCACTCTTGCGAACTTTTTATTTTATGTTGTCCAAAACAAAGCGCTACATGCACACTGCTTCAGGGAAGCAAGTGTGCATGTTTGCAGCTTTGGGATGTTTTTAATTTGGTTTCATTTCTTTATTGCTTTTCATTTTTAATTATGGGTGATTGGTGTTGTTACTGGTTTCGGATTAATGGTTACTGTTGTTGTGCAGGTGGAAACATTGCCACATGCATCCGTAGCTTTCCATGTTATTGTTGAAACGCCAACATTAAAGGTTCCGCTTGCATCTGTGCCGGTACCGCTTCTTGTGGTTGCTCCTGTTACCTCGTAAGTAATAGCTAGTTGCCTGCTGCAGTTATATGTTACAATAAGTGCAGGGATAGTATAATTGTTGTCAGCTACTACGCAGGAGGTTTGTGAAGGAGGACAAGTTAATGTCACTGCCGGTGCCGGTGTTACGGTATAGGTGGCGTTAACGGTGGTGGTATCACACTTATCAGCGATCGTCCAGGTGATGGTGATATTGCCACCAGCACACAGGTTGATACTTTGGTTGGTGTAATTGCTGGTCACCTGTGGTGCGCAACCACCAGTTGCTGCGATGGCTGTTGTCTGCTGTGTTACCCATGCTGCGATGGCTGCATCGAGGGTTGTTTGATCAGCAAACGTACAGGAGGCGACAGTGGCATTGGCTGGTTGACTGA
>NZ_LVYD01000122.1 GCF_002077945.1 Niastella vici | reverse complement strand
GCTGTAGGTTACAACTTTCGAACCGGTTTGGGGAGGAACTCAATAAGATTGTAGATTTTTATAATGAGTATTTTGTAAAGATTCAAACATCAACGTGAAAAAGATATAGATGTCGGTGATGGGGATTTTGTTCGAACATAAGGGCTGTTTCGAACAAAGATTTATTAAAAATTAAAAGTCCGCTGGATGATCTAAACCTGACTTGAATCGTATTTGAGTTGCCTTGTGATAGCCACGCCTTTTTTACTAAGAAGCTAAAAAACGCTTGCAAAAAATTGCTTTTTGGTTTAAGGTAGCGTATAATAGAGGTATAATACCAAATCAAAATCATCAACATGGTAGACAAGGAGCGTAGAAAAAAACTCGCACTTCATTTGCGCCATTTATCCGTTGGGCTAATTTCAAACGACGACTTTGAGGAAGCCGTTATGGACAACGTATCGGACGGATGGCTCCCAGAGCAATATTACCGTTCGAAATTAGCAAAGAGTGACGATGACGATCCTATCATTAGGCCTATTCTTGAATTGTGTTGGGGGCTATACGACGACACAAGAAATCATAAGCTAATAAAATCAGATGTATTAACAAAGGATGCATTGAAAATCATTTCACGGTGTATTCTATTTCTACATTCCGATAAAGAATATGAATGGCCTTATTTAAATATGAACAATCCACTGTTACGATTTTCATTAAAGGACTTAGTCTTATCAGTTATAACACTAGGACACCATTACAGAAATAAAAGAGAAAAACATATTACTTCATATTACGAGTGGCAAAAGTTAGGCGACTATGATGTGTGGCCATTCTTTAGAAAAATTGACTACCAGGATCAATTGACGAAACAGCCATTTTTAAATGGACAACAAACGACAGGCGCATAACATGGTATTATTAGAAGCAGGGCTGACTCATTACAATTTGGCCGACAGTGATAATTCCAAATACGTAATTCTATTGAACAGAGATATTGAAATTCTCCGCCTTTCGCAAAGCCCGAATCATTAGCTGCAATTCATGATGAACCTGATATTTACGACAATATTATCCCTTTTCATTCTTTCATCTTGTAAGATGACTAGTGACAAAAAAGCTGGCCAAAAATTATTTTCAACATCATATAATGAATTAAAAATTGACAGCAAGTTATATGATGTCGTTTACAGTAATGGATATTTTTTTATCTCTCAGGCAAGCCAGAAAGTCGTTGTATTGGATACTTTTTTCCGAAGACAACAACAAATTGAGGATTCAATCAATAAATTTCCAAGTACTATTATCTATAAGACCAATGATTCAGTAATCCTTTGCAAGTATGACGGCAATAGAACCGGTTTTCCAGAAACGTACTACTTAACAAACGACTTTAAACTGAAAGCATTTAAAGAAAAAATAGAATACAGTCAAATGCCGGGGGAACTATTGTTTGAAGACTCACTATATAAAATATTTGCAAATCGAATTGGGCAAGATGGTTTCTTTACTTACTTTCTTGAAAAGTCAACAAAAATTATTTTTGCAATTTTTTCTTATAGCCCACGTCAAGTTTTAAAGTTTCAGGAGGAATACTATATTATCTGTGATGGGCGAAAACATGATTCAACTAACATTGGGGTTATCAAAATAAAAAATCCAAAACAGCTTTTTGAGATTACGATTCAACAAGCAGAAAAACTTAATATTTTATATACTCACTTAGCTGCATCGCCGGGAAAGCAATACGAAGCGCTAGCAGACACAATAAAGAAGTGGAGTTTTAATAGCTATGGGTACCTCGACAGATATTCTGTACCAATTTATACTTTTCAAAAAGGCAACGAGTTATTTACAATAGTAAAAAATGATTCTTCAATTTATTTAGGAAAACATGAAGGCAATAATTTTCAGAAAGTACAACAATTATTCGACACAGCATTTGGTATTGACAACATTTATCCAATGAAATATAAAAATAACACCTTAGTTATTTTTAGCAGTTCAGGAGGGAAAATGTCATATGGACAAATGGTTGATTATTTCGATTGTGGATTTTTTAACATCGAAGCCGATAAAATTGATTTATACAGGCTTTATAGAGAACATAAATCAAAGTGGCAATAATAACAGCGGCTAACAACTAAGGATCGACGGGTGCGCAGCGCCAACGATGAAATTTATCGTTGCGCGGAACCTTCGGCAGCCGGGTAATAGAAAAAGCCATTTTTTTAGTAACACTTCGAACCTACTAATTATTTGATAATCAAATCCATTTAAAGAAGAGCTAATCTCGTGAAAATTATTCGAACAAGAAAACGCCTTCAAATCCAACGACTTGAAG
>NZ_LVYD01000121.1 GCF_002077945.1 Niastella vici | reverse complement strand
TGTAGTCGGTAAGCAACAATGCAGAGTTTTTGGCAATTAGAAGTGCAGAACATTTGGCAACAACCATTACACAAAAATTGGCAACAAGAGTGCAGAGCGGTGTCAAAAATAAGAGCATTGATTTAGTCTTCAAAAATTGTTTTCCTGTTTTCCAGCCGGTAGCTCTTACCGGACAGGTTAATCACTTCACATTGGAACAGTAAGCGGTCCAGCAAGGCAGTTGCCAGTACTTCATCACCGAGCATTTGGGCCCACTCTGCTGGTTTCTTATTGGTGGTGATGATAAAGGATGTTCTTTCATAAATCTGATTGATAAAATTAAACAGGCTCACCGCCTCCTTTTTTTCGACAGGGAACAGCATGATGTCGTCGATTACGATCAGGTGTGCCTGTAGTAACCGTTTGTATTCAGCTTTTGCAGTCCGGGTGATCTCCTTCATCTTCAGGGTGCTGATCAGGCCGTCCATAGTTCTGAAGTAAGCCTTATAGCCTTTTTTAATAGCTTCAAAACAAAGTCCTCCCGAGAGGAACGTTTTTCCGGTACCCGATGGCCCCATACAGATGATGTTAAAAATCTGGTCCATCCAGTGCAGTTCCTGCAATTGGTGCAGTTTAGCGATCGTGAGCCCATTATTGACGCTGTGATCGTACGTGCTCAGGTCACAGTGTTTCGGTAAGCAAGCCAGCTTCATTCGCTTTTTAATGTCCTTTTGCTGGCGGTAATCGGCCTCTGCACGCAGGAAGCTAAGGGTATAATCCAAATACCCTTGCGCTTTAGCTTCTGCTTCGGTGATAAGTTCGTCTATGACCTTGTTTATGCCACTCATGTTGAACTGTTGGCAATACTGCCTGATTAATTGCTTTTGTTCCATTGGTTTTGTTGTTTAATAAAAAAATTTAAAACATGTCATAATCGTTGATGGAGCTCGTTGCCGGCTGTATCAGCGCCTGGTCCGGCGGTTGATTGTTTAAGGGATTTAGTGTTAGTTGTAAGCCGGCTCCCTGCTGCTGGGGTTCATCCGTTTGTTCGTAGAGGTAATGGGCCACAATGGCTTTAAAGTCGCCGGCGCCATTGATACCATGTTGCTGACAGTAAGCCAGCGCATCGTCAACTATCTGTGGGGTGGTAGCACTGGCCACCTGCACCAGGATCATCAACTGGTCCCGGACGTAACGTGGTTTATCCTGGCGGATGGCTGATACCAGTTGTCGTCCTTTTTGCGGATCGGCAAGCAGTGAGCAGAACTGTTCCTCCAATTCTATGATGGCCTGGCTCTTTTCCCTTCTATGATCGTTGTTGATAATCTTTTCTCCTCTGCCAGCGCTTACCAGGTGGCGACAAAGCTCCCGGTGTTGCAAATCATACAAGACGATACAGGTGCCTTGTTTTTCAAGCAACACCTTGCTTCCCCGGCCCTTATAGGTTCCCGCTGGCAGCGAGTAAAAGTTCCCTTTATAAGAGAAGCTGTTATCCTTACGGACGGTATATTCAACTGCGTCGGGCCGACTGATGACCACAGGACCAAAAGGACGCAGGAACGGCTTTTCTATCTCCCATTCCGCTACAGGTCGCTTTCTGGTAAAGCTGTGAGGCAGTTCATTGGCGGTTCTGGCCAGCCAGGCCAGTGCTTCGGAGTTGAGCAGATCGATATCGACAAAGGTTCTGTTGTACAGGAAGTTTTGCTTAACATACTTGACCAGATTTTCTACTTTGCCTTTGCTTTGCGGGTCTGATTTTCGGCAGAAGTGAAGCCGGAAGCCCCGTTGCTGCTGATAGTTTTTAAAAGCATCCGTTAAAATAAGATCGCCGTTGTTCTCATCGATCATAAACACCCTGTCCTGATCGTAGACCAGTGTATCTGGTATCCCTTCCAGAAAGACAAAGCCATTTTCATGGGCGTCTATAGCTGTATGAGCCGTAAATGGTTCTTTAGAGAAAAAGACATATTTGTAGCGGGACCGGGAGAGCACCATCGTCAAAAAGTACACCTTAACCCTTTTGCCCTGGCTGTTACGCATATTGTACACGCCAAAATCTACCTGCCCCTGAAGACCGTACGGTGTTTCTTCTACCATTGCGTAAATGCGGACTTCATCTGTCTTTGGCAGATGATACTGCTGGCGTATCCATGCTACAAAATTGAACACGGTTTTGGGTGATACGGCTGGGAAGTCTGTAAAATGCTCTTTGAGCCAATCGTGCATCTGAGCTGAGGAGGTGTCGCGATATAGTTCCACCCTCGATTTAACGAAGCTCTCGTAAGGCTCCAGCACCTTATTTTTTATTGAACAGCTTTGGAGATATTTCTCATAGTCGCGATCGTCTTCGATGGATAACAGCCGTTTAACGGTGCGCCAGTTCAGGCCAAAAAACTTACTGATATAGCTGATGGAAAAACCATCTCTGGAGAGCTGATGTACCTGGTGATAGATCATAAGTTTCGATAAATAAGGGGTCATTGACATCGCCGCAATAATTTAGGCGGCAAAAGTGACTTTTTCCCTTTGCGGGGCATGCCCCGCAAA
>NZ_LVYD01000120.1 GCF_002077945.1 Niastella vici | reverse complement strand
TCATGTTGACCCAGGGTTCTTGCATGTTGACCCACCCCAGTTATTGGCAATAAGAGTAAGAGCTTGATGTGGCTTTAAAAATACAAAGAGCTATTGATTGGTTTTAGATTTTTTTCTTCTCAGGGATTCTCCTTTTAATTCTATACGGTTTGCATTAGCTGTCATCCTGTCCATAATGGCATCGGCGAGCGTAGGATCGCCTATATATTCATACCATTTGGCTACGGGAAGCTGCGACGTTAAAATAATGCTTTTCTTTCCGTAACGGTCTTCCAATAGTTGTAAAAGAGTAAGGCGGATCTCCTGGGTCAGAGGTTGCAATCCAAAATCATCAAGAATAATAAGGGTTTGGCGTTCAAGGTGATTGAGTAATTTAATGTAAGAACCATCCAGTTTTGATAGTGTAACCTTTTCAATAAGCCTGTTCATGTTCAGATAGGCAGTTTTGTATCCTTGCAGGCAGGCTTGGTGTCCAAGGGCGCAGGCGAGCCAGCTCTTGCCACAGCCGGTGGCGCCGGTAATTAATATATTTTCTCCCTGTTGCAAATAGCGGCCTTCTGCTAATGAAGCCAATTGTGGTTTGGTGAGATTGCGCGCAGCGCTGCATTCGATCTGCTCAACAGTGGCTGGTAGCCTTAGTTTGGCGAGCTTTAGGTAATAGGCTGTTTTTTCATTGGCACGGTTTAGTTCTTCGGATTGTAACAGGTAGGCAACAAGGTCATGTCCTTCCAATTGCTGGTCCATAGGGAGTTCCAGTTGTGAGCGATAGGCCTGGTACATGCCTTGCAGACGAAGCTGCTGCATTTGCTGCAATGTTTGTGTTGTGTTCATTGTTATACTGTTTTATGAGTAATTGATTATTGATAATGATCTTTACCCCTGATATTGTCATGGTCAGGCAAAGGCGGAGGAACTGGCAGCGATAGCTGCTTATCGAGTCCCCGCTCCAGGATGTTTTTTATCATGGTGTAGTTGACACGTGAGCCCTGCAGGGCTCTGGTGCAGGCAGCCTCCAATCGGGTGGCAGTATATTTTTTCTGCAGCATCAGCATACCGAAGCAAGCTTTATAGTTCTGCTCGATATAAATACTGTTTTCCAACATCAGGGTGACGGCCTGATGGGTGGAAGGCCCGATACGCGAAGCCTGCGTAAGCAGATCGTCGCGGTTCCAACCTTTGATCTGTTGCATGCGCTGGTGATGCGGCGGCATATGCTCTGCCAGGGTGGTGTAGGCCTTACTATTATTTTTACGGACATGCAAAGCAATGCGATCAGCCTCCAGGTATACTTCTACTACTCTTGCATCGTAGAGCACTTTTACTTTTTTACCTACATACTGGTAAGGGACACTATAGTAACGATGGTCTTCACTAAGCTGAATATGATAGTTGCGCTGCACGGTGAGCTGTACTACCTTTTTTGAACTAAACGGTTCAGCAGGCAAAGGTTTAAGCAAGTGGCGTTCCTGTTGTTCAAAAAAATACCGGCGGCTATACGGAGTGTTCTTATAAGGCTTGTCGTTGAGCAGGATCAGTTGCTCGTGCATGGCTGCGTTGAGTGCCGCCAGGCTGGTAAACTCCCGGTTACGCAGCGGCCCGTATACATGATTGTACACGATATTCACGGCCCGTTCCACCATTGCTTTATCTCGTGGACTATAGGGACGCGTGGCACTAAAGGTGGTGCCGTAATGCTCGCTAAGCTGCAAGCAGATATCAGTAAACTCTGGCTCGTAACGATCGGCACGCTTTACAGCGGTTCTTAAATTATCACAAACAATAGTAGCTGTAGCGCCACCATAGAACTTTGACATGGAATTAATGGAGTGGGCAAAGTCGGCGGTTCGCTGGGTGTGCACAGGGTGACAAAAGATAAAACCACTGAAAGGAAGGATAGCAACAAATACTTCACACTCGATGCGTTCACCGGTAGCCTGGTCAAGATAGTGCATCTTTTTACCGGCAAAATCAATCATGGTCATGTCTGCCGGCTCATACTCCAGATGCATTGACAAATCCCGATTTTTAAAATATTGTTCTAAATGGTAACAGTACCGGCTGTAACTGTATCCATCAGGATTTTGAGCCAGATATTCCTTCCATAGCAACTGCCGCGTAACGCCTGTTCTGGACAGCTCAGCCCCTGTGGCGCTAAAATGAGCTGTTACCTGCCGGAGGCGTTCTGCATCCAGTTCCAGAATATCATTGTTATACGCTTTATCGGTAAGGTCTCTGTCTGAATTATTTTCACTTGCCCTGAGCCGGGATAGATATTTACGAACGCTATTACGACTGATGCCAACACGACGGGCAATCTCCCTAATAGAAATACCATCGGCTTGAAGTTGAAGAACCTGTTTTAACTGTTCCATTGCTATCGGTTTTTGTGCCATGCTCCTTTATTTGAGGAGCAAAAAGACAGCAAGCAGAACTTTTATTACCATTTTGGGGGTGGGTCAACATGCAGGAATGTCAGATATCAGCCTGCAAAATACATCCGCATGGGTGGGTCAGCATACAGGAATAGCGAAGGAAAAACCGGCAGTGTGTGAGATTGTAAGTGGGTCAACATGCAAGAATATCGTCTGTAGAAAAAAACAGTCCCTTCTCCAGTAGGTGGGTCAACATGCAGGAATAGTGGGTCAACATAAACAAGAATGG
>NZ_LVYD01000119.1 GCF_002077945.1 Niastella vici | reverse complement strand
GCATTAAGAGATTTACCATGCCAGATGTACGGCAACTGGTTGTTACAGATAGTAGCAGATTGAGAACCGGTTACTGAACTATTTACAACCAGGGTTAAAGTGACGATAGAATCACAACCAGCAGCACTGGTTAAGGTGTCTTTGTACGTGCCTGCTGCGTTATAGGTGTTGCCATTCCAGGTGTACGGTAATTGGCTTGTACAGATGGTTACAGTTTGTGTACTGGTCTTGGTTGGGTTAATAATTAATGTCAGGGTCACTATCGAATCACAACCCGAAACGCTGATCAGTGTGTCTTTATAAGTGCCAGCTGCGTTATAAGAGTTCCCGTTCCAGAGATACGGTAACTTATTGCTACAGATGGTTGCAGTTTGAGTGCCTGTCAATGTTGCTTTTACTGTCAGTGTGAGGGTTACGATAGAGTCGCACCCAGCCACATTCTTCAGTGTGTCTTTGTAAGTGCCGGCAGCATTAAGTGATTTACCATGCCAGATGTATGGTAACTGGTTGTTACAGATAGTTGCAGATTGCGATCCGGTAACTGAACTGTTTACTGACAGGGTTAAGGTGACGATAGAGTCGCAACCTGCAGCACTGGTTAAAGTATCCTTATAGGTTCCAGCGGCATTTAGAGATTTACCATTCCAGGTGTAAGGCAGTTGATTGTTGCAAATGGCTATTGTTTGAGCACCCGTCTTGGTTGGATTAACATTCAATGTCAGGGTCACTATCGAGTCACAACCCGAAGCACTGATCAAAGTGTCTTTATAAGTTCCGGCTGCGTTATAAGAGTTTCCGTTCCAGAGGTACGGTAATTTATTGCTACAAATGGTTGCAGTTTGAGTTCCTGTCAATGTAGCTTTTACTGTCAGTGTGATGGTTACGATAGAATCGCAACCAGCCGCGTTCTTCAATGTGTCTTTGTAAGTACCGGCAGCATTAAGAGATTTACCATGCCAGATGTACGGCAACTGGTTGTTACAGATAGTAGCAGATTGAGAACCGGTTACTGAACTATTTACAACCAGGGTTAAAGTGACGATAGAATCACAACCAGCAGCACTGGTTAAGGTGTCTTTGTACGTGCCTGCTGCGTTATAGGTGTTGCCATTCCAGGTGTACGGTAATTGGCTTGTACAGATGGTTACAGTTTGTGTACTGGTCTTGGTTGGGTTAACATTCAATGTCAGAGTGACAATTGAGTCGCAACCCGAAGCACTGATCAATGTGTCTTTATAGGTGCCAGCTGCGTTATAAGAGTTCCCGTTCCAGAGATACGGTAACTTATTGCTACAGATGGTTGCAGTTTGAGTGCCTGTCAATGTTGCTTTTACTGTCAGTGTGAGGGTTACGATAGAGTCGCACCCAGCCACATTCTTCAGTGTGTCTTTGTAAGTGCCGGCAGCATTAAGTGATTTACCATGCCAGATGTATGGTAACTGGTTGTTACAGATAGTTGCAGATTGCGATCCGGTAACTGAACTGTTTACTGACAGGGTTAAGGTGACGATAGAGTCGCAACCTGCAGCACTGGTTAAAGTATCCTTATAGGTTCCAGCGGCATTTAGAGATTTACCATTCCAGGTGTAAGGCAGTTGATTGTTGCAAATGGCTATTGTTTGAGCGCCCGTCTTGGTTGGGTTAACATTCAATGTCAGGGTCACGATTGAGTCACAACCCGAAGCGCTGATCAGTGTGTCTTTATAAGTTCCGGCTGCGTTATAAGAGTTCCCGTTCCAGAGATACGGTAGCTTATTGCTACAAATGGTTGCTGTTTGAGTGCCGGTCACGGCTGCCTTTACGGTCAAAGTGAGGGTTACGATAGAATCGCAACCAGCCACGTTCTTTAATGTGTCTTTGTAAGTGCCGGCAGCATTAAGAGATTTGCCATGCCAGATGTATGGCAATTGGTTATTACAGATAGTTGCAGATTGCGATCCGGTAACTGAACTGTTTACAATCAGGGTTAAAGTGACGATAGAGTCGCAGCCAGCGGCACTGGTTAAAGTATCCTTGTAGGTTCCTGCGGTGTTATAGGTGTTGCCGTTCCATATGTATGGTAATTGACTATTACAGATTGTTACCGTTTGAGTGCCAGTTACGGCCGCTTTTACGGTCAAAGTGAGTGTGACAATAGAATCGCAACCAGCTACATTCTTCAATGTGTCTTTGTAAGTGCCGGCGGCGTTAAATGATTTACCATGCCAGATGTATGGTAACTGGTTGTTACAGATAGTTGCAGATTGCGAGCCGGTAACTGAACTGTTTACTGACAGGGTTAAGGTGACGATAGAGTCGCAACCTGCAGCACTGGTTAAGGTATCCATATAAGTTCCAGCCGCATTAAGAGATTTTCCATTCCATGTGTAAGGCAGTTGGTTGTTGCAGATGGTTATGGTTTGTGTACCAGTCACGGCCGCTTTTACAGTGAGTGTGAGCGTGACGATGGAATCGCAACCAGCCGCGTTCTTCAG
>NZ_LVYD01000118.1 GCF_002077945.1 Niastella vici | reverse complement strand
ATTAGCGTGTCTTTATAAGTGCCAGCTGCGTTATAAGAGTTCCCGTTCCAGAGATACGGGAGCTTATTGCTACAAATGGTTGCCGTTTGGGTGCCTGTCAATGCTGCTTTTACTGTCAAAGTAAGTGTAACAATAGAATCGCAACCAGCCACATTCTTCAATGTGTCTTTATAGGTGCCTGTAGCATTAAGTGATTTGCCATGCCAGATGTA
>NZ_LVYD01000117.1 GCF_002077945.1 Niastella vici | reverse complement strand
TGTTACGACTGGGTTAACGTTTAAAGTCAGGGTAGCAATAGAATCGCAACCGGCTGCGGATAATAATGTGTCTTTATAAGTGCCAGCGGCATTGTAGGTGTTGCCATTCCACGAGTATGGCAATTGATTGGCGCAAACAGTGGCGGTTTGAGTTCCTGTTACAACTGGATTTACGATCAGTGTGAGGGTGACGATAGAATCGCAACCAGTGGAGCTGGCCAGAGTGTCTTTATAGGTTCCTGCGGCATTATAAATGTTGCCATTCCAGGTATAAGGCAGTTGGTTGTTACAGATGGTTACGGTTTGTGTGCCAGTTTTAACTGGGTTAACATTCAGCGTCAAGGTAACAATTGAATCGCAACCTGCAGCACTGGTTAGTGTGTCTTTATAGGTTCCTGCTGCATTGTAGGTATTTCCATTCCAGGTATATGGTAATTGATTGGCGCAAACAGTGGCGGTTTGAGTTCCTGTTACAACAGGATTTACGTTCAAGGTCAGGGTAACGATAGAGTCGCAACCTGCAGCATTGGTCAGGGTGTCTTTATAGGTCCCTGCGGCATTATAAATGTTGCCATTCCAGGTATAAGGCAGTTGGTTGTTACAGATGGTTACGGTTTGTGTGCCAGTTTTAACTGGGTTAACATTCAGCGTCAAGGTAACAATTGAATCGCAACCTGCAGCACTGGTTAGTGTGTCTTTATAGGTTCCTGCTGCATTGTAGGTATTTCCATTCCAGGTATATGGTAATTGATTGGCGCAAACAGTGGCGGTTTGAGTTCCTGTTACAACAGGATTTACGTTCAAGGTCAGGGTAACGATAGAGTCGCAACCTGCAGCATTGGTCAGGGTGTCTTTATAGGTCCCTGCGGCATTATAAATGTTGCCATTCCAGGTATAAGGCAGTTGGTTGTTACAGATGGTTACGGTTTGTGTGCCAGTTTTAACTGGGTTAACATTCAGCGTCAAGGTAACAATTGAATCGCAACCAGCAGCACTGGTTAGTGTGTCTTTATAGGTTCCTGCGGTATTGTAAGTGTTGCCATTCCAGGTATAAGGTAATTGGTTAGCGCATACGGTAGCTGTTTGTGTGCCGGTCTTAGTTGGATTTACATTCAATGTTAGTGTTACTACTGAGTCACAACCGGCGGCACTAGTCAGGGTATCTTTATAGGTTCCTGCTGCATTGTAGGTATTTCCATTCCAGGTATAAGGTAATTGGTTGGCGCAAACAGTTGCGGTCTGAGTTCCTGTTACGACAGGATTGACATTCAATGTCAACGTTACGATGGAATCACAGCCAGCAGCATTAGTCAGCGTATCTTTATAAGTTCCTGCGGCATTATAAATGTTGCCATTCCAGGTATAAGGCAGTTGGTTGTTACAGATGGTTACGGTTTGTGTGCCAGTTTTAACTGGGTTAACATTCAGCGTCAAGGTAACAATTGAATCGCAACCAGCGGCACTGGTGAGGGTGTCTTTATATGTTCCGGCCGCATTATAAGTATTGCCGTTCCAGGTATATGGCAATTGATTGGCGCAAACGGTGGCGGTTTGAGTTCCTGTTACAACTGGATTTACGATCAGTGTGAGGGTGACGATAGAATCACAACCGGCCGCGCTGGTCAGGGTGTCTTTATAAGTTCCAGCGGCATTGTAGGTGTTTCCATTCCAGGTATATGGCAATTGGTTGGCACATACAGTTGCGGTTTGGGTTCCTGTTACAACAGGATTTACATTCAGTGTGAGGGTAACGATAGAATCACAACCTGCAGCACTGGTCAGGGTGTCTTTATAGGTTCCGGCCGCATTGTATGTGTTTCCGTTCCAGGTATATGGTAATTGGTTAGCGCATACGGTAGCTGTCTGTGTGCCAGTCTTAACCGGGTTAACGTTCAGCGTCAGGGTAACAATTGAATCGCAACCAGCGGCACTGGTCAGGGTGTCTTTATATGTGCCAGCGGCATTGTAAGTGTTACCATTCCAGCTATATGGTAATTGGTTGGCACATACAGTTGCGGTTTGGGTTCCTGTTATGGTTGGATTTACATTCAATGTCAGTGTTACTACTGAGTCGCAACCTGCTGCGGATAATAAAGTGTCTTTATAAGTGCCAGCGGCATTGTAGGTATTTCCATTCCAGGTATATGGTAATTGGTTAGCGCATACGGTAGCTGTTTGTGTGCCAGTCTTAACTGGATTAACATTCAGCGTCAGGGTAACAATTGAATCGCAACCTGCGGCACTGGTGAGGGTGTCTTTATATGTTCCGGCCGCATTGTAGGTGTTTCCGTTCCAGGTATATGGTAATTGATTGGCACATACAGTTGCGGTTTGGGTTCCTGTTACGACTGGATTAATATTCAGTGTGAGGGTAACGATAGAATCACAACCGGCAGCACTGGTTAAGGTGTCTTTGTAAGTTCCAGCGGCATTGTAGATGTTTCCGTTCCAGGTATATGGTAATTGATTAGCACATACAGTTGCGGTTTGGGTTCCTGTTACGGCTGGATTTACATTCAATGTCAGTGTTACTACTGAGTCGCAACCTGCCGCGCTGGTCAGGGTGTCTTTATATGTTCCGGCCGCATTGTAAGTATTGCCGTTCCAGGTATAAGGTAATTGGTTAGCGCAAACAGTCGCAGTTTGAGTCCCTGTTACAACTGGATTAACATTCAATGTCAGGGTAACAATTGAATCGCAACCGGCGGCACTGGTGAGGGTGTCTTTATATGT
>NZ_LVYD01000116.1 GCF_002077945.1 Niastella vici | reverse complement strand
GCAACGAACCGCTCTACCCGGAACCTGCTGGTACAGGATTTAAGGGTATTAGGAGAATTTGTAAACCTTAATCCTGACATTAAATACTGTGGATGACAAAATCTGTCATGCAGCCTGATTAATAATCAGCGTAATATATTTTAATTATTAACCTATGGGATAAATGAAAATATGCGTAAATGCCCGCGCGCAATAGCCGCTACGAAAAAACGATCCCCTTCGTAAGTTGTTCGAAATCTTGGGATATCTTCCTCCATCTCCACTTGATTATGGTCAGGCGTACATCCTTTTATCGAAAAAGATTTATAAACCCGCTTGGGGAAATCGTTCTTCAAAACCAGGGATATTACATTTCTGGTAGCATAAGGGATCACCACAAAATATTTATCCGAAACGTAGGATACATATGGTTCCTTAATTGTTTTCATCTCTGCAAGCGGTGCATACCTTTTTGTGCTGATTACATTTTTGCCGGTAGCTTCAATGGCGGCAATGCTATCCTGTTCAATAGCATTGTAATATAATCCAGTTGTTGAATGTATCCAACCATTGCCGGAAGTCAGCGGAAATTGCAAAACAGACAACCTTTTCCCGCTTTTAGAGATCAGCTCTACAGAATCCATAGTAGTTACCAGCAGGTTATCATTGGCTGTATTAAACGTATAAAAAAAACGATAAGTATGATATACCTTTTTAACAACGCCGGTGGTGGAAATAAAATACAGGTTATTTAATATAGTTACCCAAAAGCCATCATTAACCACCTTAAGGTTCGAAACATACAAATTCGGCATAAGCAAATTGGCTAAAAAACCGTTTATGGTTTTATTTGTAGTGATGGCTCCATTGTTAAGGTCAATTTGCAGTAACCTCTTTTTATTAACAATGTACATGGTATTATTATACACATCAAAAGCATCCAGATCCTGCAGGCCCTTCGTAAGCTCATTAGAAGCAATAACTACGTCACCAATTTTACGTACAGTATCCATTTCGCCGTAGAAAGGCTGGTAGTTAACCAGGGTATTTGCAAAGCCTCTATTGAATAGACAGATGCTGAAAAACAAAAACATTATCTTTTTCTTCATTATAATCGGATTATCCGGCAAAATAATAAGAGTTGTACTCAATTAAAAAATCATTTATTCATCCCGCATATAGCGGCGAATGCTTGCCATTGAAATTCAGAACAGAATATAGCTTGTAAACTTTCCAATTAGTATATGAAAGCCAAAATTCAAAGATTATTGCTGATGGCATTATGAGCGCCTATACCCGAAAAAATCCGGTTCGCGGGTTATACCAGCAACGGCGTGCCCTACGGAGTCCCGCCCGGAAAGAGACGGATTCCCTGGATTTTTAAAATGGGAAAAAGCAGGATAAACGTTTGATAAATGGGGAAAATCGATCATTATTGATCGTATTCGTTCCAAATCGAACCAAATCGCATAAAGTCGGGAGGGCTGGACGAATTTCGATCGCGCTGTGCAAAGTCCGTGAGGTGGGGATTTTGAAAATGAAACACCTCGAAATTACCTGACAGGTAACCAATCCTGTCCGATAAGGTTTAGTCAACCACCGGAAGCGAGTCTTGCGTAGTAGGCAGAGATGCCTGCACGAAGCGTAGACAGCGACTGCTGAGGGTATGTTATTGAGCCTCGAAACTGTCCTACACGCCGAAGTCCTGATTGTTCGATAGATCAGGACAACATCAAACCAGCGTTACGACGAGTTGGGGAGATTCGACCGGGGTCTGAGAACATATCACAGGCAGACAGGGGTAGTACGGGAACACAGGAGAGCCTACCGCCTCCAACCGAAAGTCGGTTAACAAGGACTGACCGAAACCCAACAGTCCGGGCTTACAGGGTATGTATCGCCATCCTGACAAGCGATAAGAAAAGGCGATACCGGGAGGTATCCAGACCGAGAGAAATCGCAGGAAAGGAGAAGGGCGGAGGCAGTCTTAGCATCCCCATAGTACTGATAGAACGGTGGGAAATCAGTTCCATGAAAGCCACTTAGTAAGGAAGGGGGATGCCTGTTTACGGAACTGCATTTTAGAAACATTTGAGTGTACCAGAGACATGGAAAAGATGTTAACAGTAGAAATGCAGATAGCAGAGCGGGCCAGGAAATACCGGCTGGAAGCACTGACGAACCTGCATGAGTTTATTGATATACCACTGCTACAGGAGAGTTTTGATACCCTGAACAAAAAGGGAGCCAGTGGCGTGGATGCAGAAACATGGATGGACTATCACAAACAACGGGAAACAAGAATCCCACAGTTACTAACAGCCTTTAAAAGCGGTAATTACCGAGCGCCTAATATCCGGCGGGTCTATATACCCAAGGGCGATGGCAAACTTCGCCCGCTTGGTCTACCAACCGTGGAAGATAAGCTGCTACAGACGGCAGTAACCAGGGTGTTGCAACCGGTGTATGAGGATATATTCTATTCCAGTTCGTATGGGTTCAGGCCAGGTAAATCACAACATCAGGCATTGGAGGAATTAACCCGTCAAGTCAGCTTGCAGGGAAAGCGCTACATCATAGACGCTGACATGCAAAACTACTTCGGGAGTATTAACCACCAATGCCTGCGTGAGTTCCTTGACCACAGGATAAAGGATGGCGTGATCAGAAAGATGATAGACAAATGGCTCAAAGCTGGTGTATTGGATAACGGACAGCTTGTGTATCCGACTGAGGGTACCCCTCAGGGCGGAACGATCTCACCGTTGATTAGTAACGTTTA
>NZ_LVYD01000115.1 GCF_002077945.1 Niastella vici | reverse complement strand
TGTAGTTAACGGTTGAATTATATACCAGGATTTCAGTTGAAAAGGATACCAGTTAGCAGGTCGCAAATGTAATAGATTTACTGTTATCTATGCTTGGATATTTATGCCTTATAAAACCTAACATAAATAATATATGGGCGATAGCCCATTCCATTTCTTTCTTTTTTTGCTTCTTTTTTTCTTTAAAATTTCGACCATTTTTCGCTTAGCTATTTAAATAATTATTCTTGCCGGTATTTGCTTTTTGCTCTCTGCTTACTTTACCTTTGAGCCGCCGGAAGGAAGCGGAAGCAGGCTCTGCAGAGGTGCAACCTGCCAGGAATACTTTTGGTATCTGAGCATTTGTTATGCGTGTTGTAATTTTTCTCCATTGCGGGGTTTAATCATCTTCTTAGTCTCTTTCATTCTATAGGATTTGCCATTCATGTTGACCAGGTAAGCTTTATGGGTAAGCCTGTCGAGCAGGGCGGCTGTTAAAACGGTATCCTTACCGAAGATATCCTGCCACTTGTCAAAGGACTGATTGGAGGTAATGATCGTGGATTTGATGCCTGATCTTAAAGAGAGGTGATTAAAAAGCATTTCTGCGCCTTGTTTATCGAAGGAGATATAACCGAGTTCATCGCAGATAACCAGGTCATATTTTTCAAACCTGCTTTCCAGGATTCTTAAAGTGCGTGAAGAATGGCATTCCCTGATCTGGGTGAGGAGCTTGGACACTTGTGTGAACATAACGCTGTAGCCCTGCATGCAAGCCTTTATGCCCAACCCGATGGCCATATGCGTTTTTCCTGTTCCTGGACTTCCGCCGCATATTATATTCCGTCCTTCCTTAATAAACTCCAATGTTTCCAGTTCAGGCAGTCTGGCCCTGCCATCTTCGGGAAGCTCTGCTCTGTCCAGGTCCTGCAGGTATTTAAGCTGCGGGAAGTTGGCGCTTCGCAAACGAGCCTTTTCGCGATTGATCATACGCTGTTGCAGTTCATTGGTGAGCAGCGTGAGGATAAGCTGTTCATGCGAGGCATTTTGCTTTATTGCTTCTGTTATCACTGTCTGGATATCCTTACGGAAGGCAGGCAGTTTTAAGTCCATACTCAACTGATTGATTTGTTCGATGATTTTTTTGTTCATTGTAACTTTTATGAGTGAGGGTGATTTAATTGTAGCTCATCATGGCTGCCAGTTCTACGAGGTTTTCCATAGCTACAATAGCAATGGGGTCTGGCTGAGCGATTGCATCAACCGGTTCTTCCGGCTGATTGCCCAACAGCGCCATGACATGCGTTGCCATAACATGGGAAGACGACTGGCGTGCGAGACGCTCCACGCAGGCAATGAGCTGATCGTCGCTGATCGCATTTAACTGGCAGTACTGTAGTAAATCGATAAATGAACGGGCGTCATGGATAAAGTAGCGGGCATACATATCCTTCAGCCATTGAGGGGCCTGCTTCAGGGCCACTGAACCAGCCATAGCACCTGGCTTACGCTGCAATGTGTACAGGTAATGATTCAGGTCGATCTGCCAGCCAAAGCGCTCGTATCGCCGCTTATGCTCGCACACCACGCCACCCGTGTCGTAGACCCTAAGCCACTCGGAATAAACTTTTACAAATACCATCGTGCCCACCAGACGGTCAGGTACGGAATATTTGTTGGTTCCAAAAGTGATCGTAGCATATTTATCTACCCGCAGATTCTCTGCGCTAAAGCATTCCATGCGGCCGGGATGGGCGTATAATCCTTTGCGTTCCATTTCCAGCTTTTCGGCAGGGCTTTGCTGGTTGCCACTGGCAGGTCTTGCATTGAGTTCGGTTACTCTTTCTTGTAAATATTGATGGGCTTCTGTAAAGTTCTCAAAACGGTCTTTAAAGCCAAAAACCTTACGGCGCACATATTCCACGCTGCGTTCTACATGGCCTTTTTCATTGCCTTTAGCTGTATTACAGAAACGCCACTGGAACTGGTACCAGCGGCTTAATTGTAATAATCCTTCAGTGGGTGTTTTTTCTGTTTTGCCCACGAAGTGAGCAATGGCCACGCGCATATTGTCATAGACCATCTGATGGTATACCCCACCAATATGTTCGAAGAACCAGATATGCGCTTCCTTGAAGGCCAGGCTGTCCTGACGCTGAAAGAGTAAAGCGTAGCGGTAATTGCTGTAGGCGCTGGTAAAGACCGCCAGGTAATAACGACGGTATTTACCGTCCACCATTATTTTAACTTCGCCCCAATCAAACTCGCAAACGGAGCCTTCCCCGTAGCCCTGTTTGATAAATGCTTCACGGGCATGGGCGCTCCTGGTCCTGATATATTCGCTGACGGTTGTATACCCGATACAATAACCGGCTCTAAGAAGTTGCTCGTGAATATCTGTTTTGCGTAATTGCTGCTTTTTACGGCCGTCCAGGCGCTTGATCTCATTTTCCTGCAGGCAGGCTTCAATAATATCTGCGATCTCCTGTGTTAACTTGCGTTTGGTGCGGTTACTGCTGTCGTAAGCAGGGCCAGTGGTTAGGTATTTGTTAGTGGCAGAAATGGAGGTGGGATCTGCGTTGACTGATTGAGATTTAAAACGCTCATACTCGGCGACACGTGCCTTTACCGTTTTGCGGCTGATCTTTAACTGTTGGGCTACTTTTCTTTGACTTAATCCCTCCTTAAAATAAAGTAATATGATCTGATGATTCGTTTCCACGTCCAGCATTAATTTATGCCCCTTTTTGCGCACAAAGGGACTGGTTTATTGCTTACTGAACTGGTATACTTTTCAACTGAATTCTGGTACCCTTTTCAAACGTTAAATACA
>NZ_LVYD01000114.1 GCF_002077945.1 Niastella vici | reverse complement strand
AAAGCAAAAAGCCTCTTGAACACAAGTTCAAAAGGCTTTTTGTAATAAATATGGCAGCTACCTACTCTCCCGCGAGATGCAGTACCATCGGCCATGAGGGGCTTAACTTCTCTGTTCGGAATGGGAAGAGGTGAACACCCTCGGTAAAACCACCATAAGATCTTTAGCTGATAACTTTCGTTAACAACCATAATAAGGTCATATTGGGAAAGTTGTAAATGAGAGACAATAGAACTAACAACTTATTGATAATTTCAAAATTGTTAAAAAAAATTAAAGCGTACGGGTAATTAGTACTACTCGACTTTAGTGTTACCACTTTTACATCTGTAGCCTATCAACGTCATAGTCTTTGACGACCCTTAAAAGAATACTCATCTCGTGGAAGGTTTCACGCTTAGATGCTTTCAGCGTTTATCCTGGCCACACATAGCTACTCTGCACTGCACCTGGCGGCACAACAGATACACCAGCGGTGTGTACGACCCGGTCCTCTCGTACTAAGGTCATGTCCACTCAATATTCTAACGCCCATCACAGATAGGGACCGAACTGTCTTGCGACGTTCTGAACCCAGTTCACGTGCCACTTTAATCGGCGAACAGCCGAACCCTTGGGACCTTCTCCAGCCCCAGGATGTGACGAACCGACATCGAGGTGCCAAACCTCCCCGTCGATATGAGCTCTTGGGGGAGATCAGCCTGTTATCCCCGGAGTACCTTTTATCCTTTGAGCGATGGCCCTTCCATGCAGAACCACCGGATCACTTTAGCCGGCTTTCGCCCCTGCTAGACTTGTCTGTCTCACAGTCAAGCTCCCTTATACTAATGCGCTCTGCGTACGATTACCAACCGTACTGAGGGAACCTTTGCAAGCCTCCGTTACTTTTTAGGAGGCGACCACCCCAGTCAAACTACCCACCATGCACTGTTTCCCGGAAGGGATTAGACTCTAAGCAAACGAAGGTTGGTATTTCAACGACCGCTCCATGACACCTGGCGGCACCACTTCATAGCGTCCCAACTATTCTACACATCGGTTGCTCAAAATCAATGCAAAGTTGTAGTGAAGGTTCACGGGGTCTTTCCGTCCCGTGACGGGTAACCGGCATCTTCACCGATACTACAATTTCGCCGGGCTCGTGGAGGAGACAGTGTTCAACTCATTAGACCATTCGTGCAGGTCGGAACTTACCCGACAAGGAATTTCGCTACCTTAGGACCGTTATAGTTACGGCCGCCGTTTACTGGGGCTTCAGTCAGAAGCTTTGGCTTGCGCCGAACATCCTTCCTTAACCTTCCAGCACCGGGCAGGTATCAGGCTCTATACGTCATCTTACGATTTTGCAGGGCCCTGTGTTTTTGTTAAACAGTTGGTTGAACCATTTTACTGAGACCACCCAGAAGGTGGTTGGCTTTATCCCGAAGTTACAGCCACAGTTTGCCTAGTTCCTTCTCCACGGCTCACCCGAGCACCTTAGGCTATTCGCCTCGACTACCTGTGTCGGTTTGCGGTACGGGTCGCTTTAACCTAACCTTAGAAGTTTTTCTCGGCAGCTATTAGAGCACTCAATCAGGCCGAAGCCCTCATATACTTTCACATTTCGCCAAGAACTGCGGATTTGCCTGCAATCCCTATAGCTACGTGCTTAAACGGGGAATTCCGTTTCCCTCGTGTGCTGTTCACTTCTGCGTCACTCCATCGAAATTAAAGCGAGTACTGGAATATTAACCAGTTTTCCATCAGCTGCCCCTTTCGGGTTTGCCTAAGGACCCGACTAACCCTGATCCGATTAACGTTGATCAGGAACCCTTAGTCTTACGGTGAAGTAGTTTTTCACTACTTTTATCGCTACTTATGCCTACATTTTCTTTTGAAACCGCTCCAGCATGCGTCACCACACACCTTCGATGCAGGTTTCAATGCTCCCCTACCGATATACCGCCTAGCGGCAATCTTAGAGCTTCGGTTCGTAGTTTGATGCCCGATTATTTTCCGTGCAGGACCTCTCGACCAGTGAGCTGTTACGCACTCTTTAAATGAATGGCTGCTTCCAAGCCAACATCCTGGCTGTTATAGAAGTCCCACCTCGTTTGATCAACTTAACTACGTATTAGGGACCTTAGCTGCTAATCTGGGTTATTTCCCTCTCGGCCACGGATCTTAGCACCCGCAGCCTCACTCCCGGAGAAATTTGCTAGCATTCGGAGTTTGTCAGGGTTTGGTAGGCGGTGAAGCCCCCTAGCCCAATCAGTAGCTCTACCTCTAGCAAACATCTATATCCGAGGCTGTTCCTAAAAACATTTCGGGGAGAACGAGCTATCTCTCAGTTTGATTGGCCTTTCACCCCTATCCACAGGTCATCCCATAGCTTTTCAACGCTAATGAGTTCGGTCCTCCAGTGTGTGTTACCACACCTTCAACCTGCCCATGGATAGATCACAAAGTTTCGCGTCTACCCCCACTGACTAAACGCCCTGTTCGGACTCGCTTTCGCTACGGCTCCGTAACTTAAGTACTTAACCTCGCCAGTGAGGAGTAACTCGTAGGCTCATTATGCAAAAGGCACGCCGTCACAACTTACGTTGCTCCGACCGCTTGTAGGCGCACGGTTTCAGGTACTATTTCACTCCCTTGTTTAGGGTGCTTTTCACCTTTCCCTTACGGTACTGGTTCACTATCGGTCTCTGAGGAGTATTTAGCCTTACCGGATGGTGCCGGCAAATTCAGGCAGGATTCCTCCGGTCCCGCCTTACTCAGGATACCTCTCGTCCCCAACAATTTCTGCCTACAGGACTATCACCTGCTATGGTCTAACTTTCCAGAAAGTTCAGCTTGATGTTGGTTTCTAAATGAGGTCCTATAACCCCTGTACTGCACGCAATACAGGTTTGGGCTGTTCCCTTTTCGCTCGCCACTACTTGGGGAATCACGATTGTTTTCTTTTCCTCCTGGTACTTAGATGTTTCAGTTCCCAGGGTTGACCCTCCTTGCGGAGTAACACATCTTCAATGTGCTGGGTTGTCCCATTCGGAGATCCGGGGATATAATACTTGTGTGCAGTTCCCCCCGGCTTATCGCAGCTTACCACGTCCTTCATCGTCTCTCAGAGCCAAGGCATCCACCATACGCCCTTAAGTGCTTTAAAAGAGTTATTACTATTACTCGTCATTTACAACTTATAAATATTTACTCCCAATATGTCAAAGAACTACCCTTTGTTGCCAAAGAGAACCCGCTTGCGCGGGTTTGTTG
>NZ_LVYD01000113.1 GCF_002077945.1 Niastella vici | reverse complement strand
AGTGTAGATTGCAATGCCGAATTGATCACGATGCCTGCGCCTTATGATAAGCAACCGGTATACTATAACAAACCGGTTGTTACCAAACCGGCCGATTGTGAGTGTCACCTGATCAATGATCTGTATGTAAAATACAGGGTGAGCCGGTTGTTTGGAAGAAGGGACGCCACATTTGCAGCCTATATTCAAAGAACGCAGGGAGCGACGATGACAGATAGCGATTTGCAGGCTTTATTAAATCTATGTAACAATACGAGCACACCAACAGATGCGGGAGTAGCCTGTACGTTCCTCGCCACGCCAATTTACCTGCCACCGGCCCTGCAATGTAATGCGGGTGAAGTATGTACGTCTTGTACCGTGGTTGCGAGCCTGTACCAAAGCTACAAAGAGCAATACCCGAACGATACGCCACGTATCGCAGAAGCCAATGATACCCTGCAGAACAAGCGTAATACGCTTTTCCAAAACTACATGAATAACCGCCTGGGTTATTCACTGCAAAGCTGGGAATACCTGCAGTTCATGAAGCAGTGTGCCGATTCTGCCGGCAGCATCAGTAGTGTAACCCATTGCGTTGACCAGCGAATAGGAAGTTTGTTCCTGACAGCTGTTTCTGGCAAATTGGAAGATGTGCAGACAACCCCTGATCATGGTTACATCATGGCAGGGAAGACCGGATCGAATGCGGTGCTGATAAAAACAGACAGTGTGGGCGCCATTCAATGGTCAAAACAATACGATGGCAGCAGCGAAGATTATTTTACCCGGGTAAGACGCACGAGCGATAATGGGTATATAGCCATCGGTACCACTAAATCGGGTCACTATACAACGGGCGCTATATTGATCGTAAAAACCAATGCCGGTGGCGACACCAGCTGGACAAAAACGATCGGTTTTGGAACGCCACTCGGTGAGCGGGGCTATGATGTTATTCAAACGGCTGATGGCGGTTATGCTGCTCTTGGTATTTATAACCAGCATACCGGTTTTGGTGAGTTTGTGCTCACGAGCCTGCAAAGCAATGGAACAATAAACTGGACACACCGGTTTGGTACGAGCCGTTTGCAGAATAACAGTTATGAATGTTATACGCCAGGCGCCGATACGGTATCATATGATGGCAAGCCCTCGTATGGCCTGTTGCAGGATGCGGACACCCTGCTGGTGACCGGTGCAGCATATGACCGCAATGTGGGTGACCGTTATTTTGGCGTGGTACATCGTATTGATAAAAATAATGGATCCCTGGTGAACTCCTGGCATTATGCCGATAGCACCAGCGAAACAAAGAGCACCTGGTTCAGGGATATCTATGCCACTGAAAATGGCTATCTGGTACTGGCCACCAATGCAGAGAAGCTGGGAACTACCAATGCACAGGTATCGGTGGTGAACCTGACAAGAACAGGTGCGGTGGCATCGTACAAACGGTTCAATGTGCCAGCAGGCAGCAACCGGATGGTTACCTCTGCGGTGTTCCCAACCAGTGATGGTGGTTACATGATAGCACAAACGGGTAATAACAGCGAGCACATCATCTGGCAACGGATGGATGCAGCGGGCAACCTGCAATGGTCAACCGAGACAGCATTGTCGGGCACACAAACTGTTGGCCGGATCATCCAAAAGAGCGACAGCAGCTTTGCGGTGGTGGGTGATAACAATAGTCAGATGCTGATCCTGGTAGTAAAACCAAACTATGGTTGTTATGATAATACAGTAACAGGAGGAATAACAACTCCAATAATGGGCCGCATCAACTGGGCGCCGGTGGCAAGCCAGTTTGTAGTGCCAACCAATACCGGAGTTGTCTTGTCGGCAATGGCTTTGTCACTAACTAAAGACTCTACGCTGGCCTGTCCGGGCAATGGCACCTGCTACAATATTTATGAAGGGCCACGGCTCTGTGGTAAAGCACAAACAGTACTGCCGCCCTTAAAAAATGAATACATAGGAGCTTGTTCAGACAGTACTTTCTTTGCAATAAGTAAAGGGACGGAGCTGTATAAAGTATATACTGACTCACTAACTGGTGCTTTTGAACAGCGGTACATCGATAAATGTTTACAGGCTTACCGCTATGAGTCGTTTACAGTTACCTATCAAAAGAATGAATACCATTACACTTTATATTATTATGATCAGGCGGGTAACCTGATCCGCACTGTTCCACCGGCTGGGGTGCATGAATACGATACTGTACAGGTAAGACTCGCCCGCGCAGCAGGAACTGAACTGGCTGCGCAGCATACGATGTATACCGATTACCGGTATAATACTTTGAATCAGGTGGTGGCGCAACACTCGCCCGATGGCGGAACAAGCGCCTTCTGGTACGATAGATTAGGAAGGATGAGTGTATCACAGAATGCAAAGCAAAAGGATAGTACGCAGTATAGTTATACAAAGTATGATGGAATAGGACGTATTATCGAGGTTGGACAACTTACAAGTAGCACAGCTATCACTGATAATATTAGCCGCGATCAATCATTACTGACGGGATGGTTAACGGGGGCCGCTTCAACCGCAGAGCAGATCACGAAAACCACCTATGATGCTGAATACACGCCGATACAACCCGTGCTAAAGGCCCGCAACCTCCGTAACCGGGTATCATGGACCGGGTTATACAATACATCTACCGATCTGAGTAATAATGAAGCTGCAGCAGCTACCTATTATACCTATGATATATTAGGCAATGTGGATACATTGGTGCAGGACTACAGGCTAGGCACAATGGCTAATAATGGCAACCGGTTTAAGAAAATTGCCTATGATTTTGATCTGGTAAGTGGAAAAGTGAATCAGGTAAGCTATCAGCCTGGCCAGGCCGATGCGTTTTATCATAAATACACCTATGATGCCGAGAATCGCATTGTCAATGTACTCACCAGTGCAGATAGTATCAATTGGGATAATGATGCGTTTTACCAGTATTATGATCATGGGCCATTAACCAGGGCCATAATAGGTGAACAGCAGGTGCAGGGCATTAATTATACTTATAATCTGCAGGGGTGGTTAAAGTCTGTTAACCCCAATATATTAACTGGTGGAGGAAATACCTTACAACCAGATGGCAGCACAGGCAGTATAATAGGCAAGCCGGCATATAACTTCATGCTGAATTACTTTAATGGAGACTATAAGGCAATCAGTGGGGCTACGCCGCAGGATAATGGGGTGAATGCTATACTGGGCACCGAATACCGTCCATTGTATAATGGCAATATCAGTAGCATGGCAGTGAACAATGAGAAGTTGGGAAATCCATTGCTATATAATTACCAATATGATCAGCTCAACCGCCTGGTAGCCATGGATGCCTGGCAAAAGAACAGCAATGACTGGAGTGATATCATCAAACTGGGCGGCGACTTCCAGGAACGGGTGAGTTACGATGCCAATGGAAATATCTTAACCTACAAACGCAATGGTAACACAGCAGGTGGCAAGCCGTTGGGAATGGATAGTTTGACCTATAAATATGTAATGGGGACTAACCGGCTGGACCATATGAGTGATAGTGTGCCTGCGACTAATTACGATGTGGATATCGATAAACAGACAGCGGGTAACTATGTTTATGATGCCATTGGCAACCTGGTAAAGGACAACGCTGAGGGTATTAATAAGATCAGCTGGACAATATATGGAAAGATCAGCCGCATTGTTAAATCGGATGGTACGGATATCTCATACACTTACGATGCCAGTGGCAACCGGATCAGCAAAGCAGTAGTGAAATCGTCTCCTGCTTCGGCAGACACCACCTGGTACATACGGGATGCGCAGGGAAATGTGATGAGTGTTTATGAGTCAGGAAATAGCACAGTAAACACTGGCCACTTGTCCCAAATCGAGCTACATTTATATGGCAGTAGTAGGATGGGGCTGTTACGGCGTAACCTGGACGTAGCCATTGATTACAATCCTGATGATATGGCGATGCCATTGCTTGGTTTGGGTAATAATATTACCTTTGGCAGAGGTGATAAGCTATTTGAACTGAGTAGCCATTTAGGGAACGTACTTGTAACGGTAAATGATAAAAAATTAGGTGTTTCTTCTAACAACAATACCGTAGATTATTTTAACCCACAGGTTGTAAGTGCGCAGGACTATTATCCGTTTGGGATGTTGCAGCCGGGTAGGAGTTTTAATGCAGATGGGTATAGGTATGGGTTTAATGACAAGGAAAGTGATAATGAAGTAAAGGGAGAGGGGAATCAGTATGATTATGGGTTCAGGATTTATGATCCGAGGATTGGGAAGTTCTTGAGTACTGACCCTCTATCTGCAAAATTTCCTTATTATTCATTGTATCAGTTTTCAGGGAATAATCCTATTAGATATATTGATTTAGATGGAGCTGAACAATTTGATCCTCAATCTGTGCCTAAAGGTGTTACGCATATTTCAAATGCAACTGCACCCGGCGTGGCTCAACAAACCAAGTCTGTTTGGATTGGGAATTACGAATTAAGAGGATTAGTTGGTGTAAACGGAGAATCATACTGGATAGCGAGGTATCATTATAAAGAGGGTCGCTTTAAAGGCATGTACAATGATGAATGGGTGGTTGGACCAGATGGTGTAAAAGACCTAGCAAAAAATCCGGAAGGTCTTCACAATAGATCTGAGTGGATTTGGACGTTGGGCATTAAGCCTCTTAGTGTTAGCTCGCTTGTTAGGGGATGGAAAGAAACAGTTTCAAATCCTATAAATTGGATAGCCGGTGCAGGAGTATTTGCTGGTAGTTTTCGATCTGTAACGAAACTAGACCCTTCCTTGGTTAGATTTTCACAACGTACAGTTAATGGTACGGTATTAGAGGAAGTCACAGAATCTATGACCGCTAATGGGTGGAAAGGAGATGCGATTGATGTTGTTAAAATGGAGGATGGTGCATATACCTCTTTTGATAATAAACGATTATATTCTGCCAAGTCTTCTGAAACTGATGTTATAGCAATTGTACATGATTATACTGAAACACTTGATAAAGTTATGAAAGAAAGAATTAAAGCACAATATGGCGTTGATGCTAAGACTTGGGGTGATGCAATTAAGTTAAGAGTCAAAGATCAAGGAAAGAAGTTTTGTACTGCAAATCCCAATGGTAGTTTTGATCTTCCTGCGGTAAAAATAAAAAGTAAAACACAATAACATGAACTTTTTAAATGAATCCTACTTGAAATTTCAGTTCATTTATCCTCCTGAATATATAAGAATTGTTGAGCTTGGATTAGTGAATATTCAACCATGGGAGATATTAGTTGATGATCGAGTTAAACTAAGATATGAGGGGTTGAAAAGTAGATATCCAGAGCGTAAACTTATTCCTTTTGCGCAGAGAAGAGATTGTGATGATGTTGCCTGCTGGGATTTGAACAATGAAGGCAAACTGATTATTATTCATGATTATGCTTCTGTTGGTTACGAGCTTGTTAAAGAATATAATACTTTCTGGGATTGGTTTCGAGATGCTATAGATGATATGGTCAACTTTATAAATGATGATATTGAATAAGATGAGAGCGGTGCAACGTTCACGAACCTTCCATAATAAAGTGTTCGGGTATTCAGTAACATAACATAAACAAATAAACTAAAGCCAGGCACACTGCTTGGCTTTTTTTATTTATTCCATTGAAGAAGGTCTGGCTCGGCCTTCTTTTTTATTTCACTCGATCGTAAAACTCAATACAGACAACCGGGAATATGTTACCTGGCAATTTGGATAATTTAATTTTTGGTTCTTGTGGCCTTAGAATAGAAGCATTGGGATGCGGGTAACCCTGAAAGTGGTATTCAAATAGGTAGCAGTACGGCATAACCTGGGCCTGTAAAACAATGATAGCCCTGGATAAACTGGTTAGGTGTTGTGCTAAAAGGTTTACACTGGGTGCAGCTTATCTGGCTATTGCTTTTGCTGGACTGATCAATGATCTGGAAGCGTACAGGCTTGAACAGCTTAAACAACAGGCTAAAGAAAAAGAACCGATAATGCAATTAACTGAAGCAGAAAAAAGCAGGCTGAAGAATTTTTGAAGCACCCGGTGCTTTTGAAAGAAATAATGTTTTGATCGGCCAAAGTGTGGAGGAATTGGTGAAGATAATAACCGGTTATTGGTGTATCTTGTGTTTACAAGGAGGAAGCGAAAAGAACCATTGCGTGTGATCAGTCTGGGTAGCAGTGATATTGGTAAAACACATTTACAATCAGGTGTAGGCGAACTGATGCTACCAGAAGATGTAATCCAGATTACCAGCCTTTCAGAAAATGCTCTTTACTACTCCGGTAAACAGGAAACTGAAACACAAACTGATCTTGGTAGAAGACCTGGGCAGCGCAGGTGAAGAGCTTTACCCTTTGCGTGAGTTGCAAAGTAGAAAGGATGTTGTCAATCCTAATAATCCGGATGAGCCAGCGAAAAAAGATATTTCTAAGGACGAAATATTTGCCTCTTTTATAGAGAATAAAATTAGACTTAAAAATAATCTCCCGTTAAGAACACATTATTCACCCATTGCAGGTGGCGGGGTTGTGAGAGAGTCTAGTTTTACAACTAATACGTATATGGAATTTTTGCGAACAAACTTAATTAATTTTAAACTAAGATATACGCAATTGAGTATACAGCAAGTTCATCAGCAAACAAGGATCCCTATGCCAGAAAGAACTCGCTCTCGAGCCAAGGATATTACAATTGCCAGGATATCGATAGTTATTTATATTTCTTTCTGCTTGTCATGTGTAACTGGGAAGTATGAGAGTCGGAATAGAACTTTTAATATATTGGATCAATATGTTAAAAGTCAGCACTACAGGTCAGATGATGACGGTCGTTCGTTGCGTATAGCAGAACAAAAAATCGCGAACAGGTTTGAAAAGGATTTCGATAGCGTAAAAAGTATAATTGTTATTAAGGAGTATTGCAGTCCCTATCAACTTTCAGGGTATGTATACTCCAATGATATACAAAATGGACGATTTTTTTATCAAACTAAAAGATTTGCTGAACTGAATTTTGAAGATCCTGCTTATTCTGTTGCTCCTATCTTTTATAAAAGGATAATTGAATTATTGCAAAAGGATAGTCTGGAATATTACAAAAAAATTAATGATGCCGATTTCCCGGCAGATGATGAGTTTTGTTGGCTGTATGTTATAAAAGGAGCAGTGGATAAGAACAGGTATTCGGAAAAGAAAATTGTATTTAATAATCCATTGGCCTTAAGGCGGAGGATTATATCGTATTGAGAAAAGGAGGATATTCGAGACTTACGATAAAAAAAAAGAGATTGAATACCTATTCATAGTTGGGTATTCAATCTTTTTTTTGCTATATTATGAAATAAATTTGAACTCAAAAAGGCGCAGGATCATGATGGAAATCGCCGGGGATCTGCTGACGGGTTGTAAAAGCTGTTAATCAATATGTTGATATGGAAAATATGAAACGTTATATTTTGATTGTGATGAAGGTTTTGTGTTTTATGTTCCTGCCTGGTGTGGTTAGTGCACAAAGCCAGTATGCATATTTTAAATCAACAACAAAAAGTCTGGTGGATTATTTGGTAAAATATGATACTGCCAGGATACATGGCTTGTTTGATGAGAATAAAAGGTATGAAGAAGTAAAAGATGGTATTAAAAACGACGGTAAAATGATAACAGCAATAATGAAAAAATATGGGGCTCAGGTGTTAGATAGTATCTCTCTGGAAAAAGGCAAAAATGATGAAAATGTTGTTTTGATAACATTGTTGAATATGACGGATTCTTCTTTAAACCTGAAAAAGTGTGAATTAGTTGTTTTCTTTTACCCGGATAGATTTTTGCCTTACTCAAAGAAGGTATTGAACTATGTACTATTTAAAACCTTATTGAAAGAGCCGGAAGAAAAATTTATGCCGTTGCCCCCGGATTTTAAGCAAATGCAGCACTGATTTTCATGTGTAATTCTGTTCGTTGACGAGGCAAATCTCAGACGAAAAAGAAAAAAGCGAAAAGGCAAAAGTAAAACGCCATGAAAACGTTGCATACACATTTTATCACAAAGCTCATTTACCTGGTTTTTTCGGTGAGCCTTATTTGTTGTACTGGTAATAAAACGTGCCTTTTTTAAACCTATTTCATCAAAACTGATATCCTATGACTCCTCTTTCAAGAATGAAGGGAAGCAATATTTTGAATTTAGACTGAATTCATGGAAAGGCTATGTTGACAGTTCAAATACTTTTATTCCTGAATTTGGGTATTCAGGTTTGCTTTCGAAAGAAGGGGATAGAATATTTTATCAGAGGAAAACTAATGATAGCCGTTCATTGTTTTTTGATTTCAACATGAAGAAAGGAGATTCGATTTTTGTACATAACAATTTCCTTTTTAATAGATTTCAAGCGGCTTGGCAGGACGTATCAAAAGAGTATTTCTTGATTGTAGAGGATAAAATTGTTAAGGGTAATAATGATGCTATTTTTAAGATAGTTTTTCGAAAATTTAATTTCATTTACCCTAATGACAATTTAGGATTTTATGTAAGTCGAAAGTCTGGTGTTTTACTTGTTTTTGTAGGTTTAATATCAGATAATAATGAATGCATCTTTAGGTATGTGGGAGATAAAAGGTTAATGGATCCCAAAACTCTTTTTTGCCCTGAAAATATTATGTAAAATGGTGGTCGTGGAGGCCGTTTTACACGAATAAAAGATGCTGTCTTTCTATGTTGAATACTAATCCTCGAGTGTTAAAATTGCAAGATTGCACCAGCCTTCAGGTTGGTATTGGCGCCTATGATGGAAAAAGCCAGGTACTGAAACTAAATTCGATGATTATATAAAGAAGATACCATGAGAGTGATTGTCTGCCTTGTAATTATTCTGCTGCTTTCTTGTAAAGAGAAGAGAAGTGATTGTGTTAAAAATGTTGACAGTATTCTGGAATGCGATACTGCTTCGATTATGCTTTATTTTTAGATAATAGTATGCCTGGCAGGTTGAAAGATGGATTGATGGCAATATATTACCAAGGAGTGGAAGAGGATTTTAGATCCGTATTTTATGACACCGGTAGAACATATCCTTTGCATAGTCGTGATTATATATGTATTAAAAAAGCGGAGCTGTATAAATATTATTCCGGTCCTGCAGATACCCTTTGGGGTGTAGTGTATCAAAAAGGATTGGGATACTCACAGGGATTTGATATTGTTTTGTCAAAAAATATTAACCTTATTAATCTTAAGTGGGAAAAGGCTGATGAACATCCAGGAGTTCCAGAAGAATTTATGCATTAATACAAACTTATTTTCCATGATACCTCTCTGCAATTGCTCCTATGCGAAAGGCTTATCTGGTAAGCCAAAAAATAAATCATAATGAATCGTTTTGTAGTTTCAATAATAATATCGGCGACTTGTCTTTTAAGCTGTAAGGGTTGCTTACGCCATATTTACGCCGTACACGAAGAGGTTGAGAATTTGGACATAATATTTCAAGACACAAGTATACAGGCTTCATCTTTAATTAAATACTTTGACTCGGTTCTTAAATTTGATACTGCTAATTATAAAGTTTTAGATTCTTTGGGTGGCCTGCCGCTAGGTGAAGAACAGAGAATTGTTTATTTTAAAAAGTACCCAAATGAATATTACAGGGTTTCAATTAATGCATTCCCTTGTTGGATAATGGGTGTGTTCAATGAAAATATTGATCGTTATCATTGGGTTTTTAGTAGGTCTAAGATTAAAGATGATGAATTGAAGCGTATTGAAAAAAGGTTTAACAACGAAATATTATCGAATGCTCCTAAGCAAAATTCACATTAGCAGAATAATACGCTTCGTACCACCAGCAGGCGAACAACAAAAACTTCGCAACCAATAAACAATGCACCGCATAAAAAATAAAATTGGCATCATTTATTTGTGTGTGGAATTACTGTTCTTTTTGTTTGGCTTCCTGGATAACTACTGCTTCCGTAAGGAAGAGCCCGTTTTTTTTGCTCATTCCTCCTCCTTCTACTAACAACTGTTTTGCCGTTTCTCTTCATAATATTTATTGTATCAATGCTTCGTTGATCAAAACGCACCTTCCTACCACTCATCATTTATCGGTAAAATATCGGTGACTTCTCGGCCAATCCGGAAAAATAATCACCTTTTTGTTTGAATTTTGCAATCTGTTGAATGTTCTTTCGTCTCCCTGTTTGAACAAGGGTAGCTGGGTAGTATTGCCTGCAGGTTCATGTGCCTGTGAATTTATCATGTAATATTTTCCGGGTCATTGCTACCAATCGTGGGCATTTACAAACTTGTATAAGATTCTTGCCTTATATGAACCCCATGATCTTTAAAATGATGATTTTATAAAAAATATTGCAACGCAATAGGGGTGATCAACATCCCCGTTGTCTCATATTCTCAAACACACAATTTTTATGATCCGACAGTTGATGCGTTTTTCTGTTATCAGTTTTTTACAAATGCTACTCATTATGGGGGGCTTGCAGGCACAAACCGGCAAATTCACCGTTAACGGGTATATTAAAGATGAATCAAGCGGTGAAGTGTTGATCAATGCTACCATCACCATTCAGCCTTCCGGCATAGCCGTAATGACCAATTCATATGGCTATTACTCAGTTACCCTGCCGGCCGGTAAATATACCATGCTGGTCACCTATTCCGGTTTCAAGGCATCGCAAAAAGAAATTGAGCTGAAAGGCAATACCACTGTTGATGTGTCAATGGCCACTGCGGGTAAAGACATGCAGGAAGTGGTGATCACCGGTGAAAAAAAACTACGCCGCACCAATACCGTTGGTATGGGTATACAACAATTAAGCGCCAGCACAATAAAAAAGATCCCGGCCTTTATGGGTGAACCCGATGTGGTTAAAGCCCTGCTTACCCTGCCCGGTGTTACAACAGTGGGTGAGGGCTCTGCCGGTTTCAACGTACGTGGTGGTAATGTTGATGAAAACCTCATCATCATGGATGAAGCGCCCGTATACAACTCTTCGCACCTGTTGGGTTTCTTCTCTGTATTTAACCCCGATGCGGTAAAGAACGTAACCATGTACAAAAGTGCCTTCCCCGCCGAATATGGTGGTCGCACTTCTTCGGTGCTCGATATTCGCATGAAAGAAGGGAACAACCAGAAGTATAACGTGAATGGTGGTATCGGTAACGTGTTCAGCCGCCTGTCGGTTGAAGGTCCCCTGCAAAAAGACCGCTCTTCCTTTGTGGTGGCTGCCCGCCGTTCGTATATCGACGTGCTGGCCAAACCTTTCCTTAAAGAAAGTGACCGCAACAGTACCATGTATTTCTACGACCTCACTGCCAAAGTGAATTATGAATTGAATGAAAAGAACACCATTTACCTGAGTGGTTATTTCGGCCGCGATGTGTTTGGGTTTGGCAACCAGGTAAAATTCAAATGGGGTAATACAACCGGTACATTCCGCTGGAACCACCTGTTCAACCGCAAATTGTTCCTGAACACCAGCGTATATTATTCCAAATACGATTACAGCCTGAAATTTAAATCAGACGATGATGTGCAACAAGGGTACGACTGGACCTCAGATATTCAAACCTATGGCATTAAGCCATCGCTTACCTGGTATGCCAGCAATAAGCATACAATAAAAACCGGAGTGAACCTGATCTATTATGATTTCTTCCCCGGAAAAGGCGTAGCCAGCAGCGAAGGCAACAAAAACGAGATTTTGCTTAAACGCCGTTATGGCGCCGAAACCGCCGCCTTCCTGGAAGATACCTGGAAAATGAATTCAAAATGGCAGTTACAGGCCGGCGTTCGCCTCAACCGCTACGCATACCTGGGCAATACTTCTGTATTCTACTTCAGGGATACCACCGCCAATGTGCGCAAACCGCTCGACCATGTTGACAATGTAACCAGCAAAAGCCCGGTGAAAGAATGGTATTTCTTTGAGCCCCGCATTTCATTGCGGTATGAGTTACAGAAGAACACTTTCCTGAAAGCCGGTTATACCCGCGCTACGCAATATATTCACCTGTTGACGAACTCCGCTTCGCCCACACCGGTTGACCTGTACTTCCCCAGCACCAACAACATTAAACCTTCTTTAACTGATCAGTACTCAGTAGGGTTTGTTACCCAGCTTAACAAATGGCCGCTGGAAGTTTCGGTGGAAACATTCTATAAGAAAATGCAGGACCTGCTCGATTATATCGACAACGCCAACCTCGACCTGAACCAGTTGGTTGAAGCTGACCTGCTCACCGGCGAAGGAAAATCTTATGGTGTTGAAGTGGAAGTGAAAAAAGAAACCGGTAAATGGCAGGGCTGGATCAACTATACCTTATCAAGATCATTGCGCAGAACAGCAGGTATCAGTAACAACGACTGGTATTTGAGCCGCTACGACCGCACCCATGTGCTCAATACCTGTGTAATGTATACCTTGAACGATAAATGGTCGTTCTCGAGCAACTTTACGCTTGGTTCCGGTACCCCTTCCACTTTCCCCGATTCACGGTTAGACATACAGGGTATGGGTATCCCGTATAACAGCACCAATAAACGCAACGACTTCCGGTTGCCGGCTTATCACCGCCTCGATGTTTCGGCTACCATGCAGGGGCGCCAGGGCAAAAAAATGAAACAGGAATGGGTGTTTGGTATCTATAACCTGTACGCCCACCAGAATGCCTATAGCATCTATTTCCAGACAAATAAAGATGAGCCCGAAAAGAAAGAAGCCGTGCGTTTATCTATCATCGGCTCTCTCATTCCTTCTGTGACCTGGAATTTTAAATTCTAAACAAACCGAAGTTCGAGCGAAAGAAAAATAGGACAAACAAAAATAAAAATGATGCGAAATAAAGTAGTCAAATATATCTCTGTTGTATTAATAGGTGCTTCCTTTGCTTCCTGTACAAAGGTCATTAACCTCGATCTGCCCAAAGCAGATGATCTGCCTTATGTTGATGCCTGGATCACCGATCAGCCCGGGGTACAAACAATCAAGTTTTTAAAGGCAGTTGATTATATGAACAGGAATGCGCCCGAAGTGGTTTCCAATGCACAGATCACTGTAACCGACGTAACAGCGGGTAAGTCGTATCCGTTCACGTTTTCAAATGGCGCCTATAATTACGATGCCGGCAGCAGCTCCATTGGGGTAATTGGGCATACCTATAAATTAAGCATTACCTGGAATGGCGAACAGTTTGAAGCAACCGATGACCTGAAACGCAATACCAAAATAGATTCGCTGACATCTGAATTTAAAAAGAAAGATGGGGAAGATAAAGAAGGCTACTACGTAAAGCTGTATGTGCATGATGCAATAGGTGCGGTTGATTATTACTGGATCCGGACGTACAAAAATGGCTCGCTGAATTATCATGTGGGCGAAATGCTGAGCGCCGATGGCTCTTTTAGTGATGATGGCCTTACTGATGGATATGCTTTTATTCCGCCTTTCCGCGATGGCGTAACGCCAGGCGATCAACCTTACGAAAAAGGCGACGTGGTAAAAGTGCTGATCCGCGGGGTGTCGAAAAACTCGTATGAATTCCTGCAACAGGTGCAGCAGCAGCTTACCAATGATGGGTTGTTTGGCAAGGTGATGCATAATGTACCGGCCAATTTGAACAACCAGTCAACCACCGGTAAAACAAAAATTTACGGTTGGTTTGGCACGGTGTCCGAGATCTCGGCCACCAAAAAAGTAGAGTAACATTTCTGATAATTGATAGGTTAAAGGTGGGTCGCCCTGTAAGGGTGGCTCACCTTGTTTTTTAGTGGTCATTGTTTATACCACTGACCTTTTTTATTTATAGCGTATTTTGTGTTACCTTGGGTACAGGTTAAAACAGGCATTCCGGTTAGGCTCCCAACATCACAATTCCCAGATTTTTATTAGTAGCTGTTAGCGCATTATTGTATTAATACATACAGTACTAAAATCCTTTTTTCATGAAACAGGTAGCCGACTTCTTCCGGAAATTACTCGATACATCAGACTGGCCACCACGCTGGCATTGTGGTAAATGGTCTGAGTTTCACGGTTGGTTGTACATTATCAGCGATATCCTGGTATGGTCGGCCTATTTTGCCATTCCCCTCATCATTATCCGGTATATTTCCAAAAAGCACGACGCCCGTTTTATAAGGGTATACTTTTTATTTGCCGGTTTTATTCTGGCCTGCGGTTCTACCCATTTCTTCGATGCCGTTACCTTCTGGTATCCTGTTTACCGCATCAATGCCCTGGTACGGGCTATAACGGGTATTTTAAGCTGGATCACGGTTTTTTACCTCATCAAACTGCTGCCGGTGGCATTTTCCCTGCGTTCATCGGCAGAACTGGAAGCCGAGGTGGAACAGCGTAAAATGGCAGAGGAGAAGGTCAGGAATCTGTTGGAAACGCTCGAAAGAAAAGTGCAGCAACGTACGGCCGAACTGGAAAGAAAGAACAAGGAGCTGGAACAGTTTGCCTATGTGGCTTCGCACGACCTGCAGGAACCGCTGCAAACCACCTCGGGCTTTGTACAGCTATTGCGTAAACAATACCATGGCCAGCTTGACCCAACGGCTGATCAGTACATTGATTATATTGTTCAGGCCTCAGGTCGAATGAGGATCCTCATCAAGGACCTGCTCGATTATTCCCGCATAGGCCGCGGTAACGAAAGTCGCCCCGTTGATTGCAATGTGCTGGTTCAGGAAGTGCTGGCCGACCTGCATAATATGATCGTCGAAAATGAGGTGCTTATCAAAACAGGCCGGTTACCCGTATTAAATAATGTATTTCCTACTGAATTGAAATCACTTTTTCAGAACCTGATAAGTAACTCCATAAAATTCAGAAAACCCGGTGTTACACCGGCATTATTCATTGACGCCCTGCAAACTAATGGGTACTGGCAATTCTCGGTAAAGGATAATGGTATTGGTATCGATGAACAATACCTGGAAAAGATCTTTGTTATTTTTCAACGGTTACACAATCGTTCAACGTACGATGGTTCGGGCATAGGATTGGCCCATTGTAAAAAAATTGCAGAATTGCATGGTGGAAAGATCTGGGTACAATCGCAACCGGGAGTGGGAAGTACGTTTTACTTTACGATTGCTGATGGCGCACAATAATGATGTAGGGATTTCCAGATTTTGAGATTTGATCAAATCCCAAAATTCCGCAATCGCAAAATCAGAATTCTCGTCTGTATTCCTCATATTAAATCGCTTTAGTATACCTAACGTATAAGTGAAAATATATACATCAGTAAATTAATTATAATTTAATTCGGTTTATATTTTATCTTTATCCGGTTGCAAAATAAACCAGAAGGCCAGTAACCCTAAGAAAACGTACGGGATCATAAATTCTGCCGGTTTCCTGATTTTACCCTGAGTAGTTCCTGAATTTAAATTGGAAACTGCGCGTCCAACATCCCCCGCTCTGTATTTATACATAAACGAACAGGTTACTGTTTTAAGAAGGTTTTCAACCATGCCGGTTGTAAAGAAGTGTGTTTAAACCTTAACCCCTAAATGTTTTAAAACAGTACACAGCAGCTGAAAAATTACCCGTTTAAACCTATATTGAAACCATCTTTGTTATGAAGGTGAAATTAAATTGTATTCTGTTAGTTGATGATGATGAGCCTACTAACTTTTTAAATAAGATAGCGGTTGAAGAGTTGGAGTGTACGCATCATATTAAGATCATTCCTGGCGCCCGCGAAGCATTGGATTATCTTACCTGTGCGGGTCAGCCCGCCCCGTTAAACAAAGACTGTCCCAATCCCGAGATCATCTTTCTCGACATCAATATGCCTGCCATGGATGGTTGGGAATTTTTGCAGCAATACGAAGCTCTGCCCAATGCACGTAAAAGCAGCATCATTGTCATCATGCTTACCACTTCCTTCAACCCAGAAGATGAGTTAAAGGCCCGCAAAATACCCTCTGTGAAAGAGTTCAGGAACAAGCCGCTCACGTCGGTCATGTTGCAGGACATTTTAAAAAAATACTATCCTGATCAATGTGGTTTAGGGAGTTAGTTACCGGTTACCGGTTTCTGGTCGCCAGGAAAAAAATTCGGAGACTCCGACTGCAGGTAGAGTGATCGAAATTCAAGGCCCGGGAATGGGTAACTGGTAACCGGCAACTATCCTGGGATCTCTATCTTCAACGTACAGCCCTTGCCTGGCGCGCTGATGATCTCCATTTTACCATTTTGCATTTCAACCCGGCTAATGATATTGTTCAACCCAATACCCCGGTTCTTTTTACGGGTATCGAAGCCAATGCCATTGTCTTTGATATTCAGCTGAAGCCAGTTGCGCATGGTCTTTAGTTCAATCAATGCTTCCGTTGCGCCCGAGTGCTTCAGTATATTGTTCAACTGTTCCTGTACAATGCGGTACATGATGAGCTTTTTGTTGTTCGACATGTTTTCAATATGCTGGTCGTTGGCTTTTATCCTGATCTTTAGTTCGGGCGATACCGTCAGGTTTTCGATCAACTCAATCAGGGCTTCTTTGAGGCCAATATCGCCCAATGAGGGGGGAACCAGTGTTTTTGAGAGCGCACGTATTTCATTAATGGCCTTGGTGATGTTCTCATAGCTTTTGCTCAGCAGTTCCTTGCGGTGTTCTTCTTCATTGATGGCCATATCAACACACAGCTTGGCGGTGGCCAGTATCTGGTTAATGTTATCATGCAGCTCATGGCCTATTTCGCGCCGTTCCTGTTCCTGCGTTTGAATGGTCACCTGTGTAATAAGCTTTTGCGTTTCGATCTGGTTGCGTACCAGTTCTTCCTGCATTTTCTTGCGTTCGGTAATATCCATCATGGCGCCCAGGATGCGATAGGGTTTGTTGTGTTCGGCTTTTAAAATATAGCCCCGGTCATACACAAATTTATAAACGCCGTTGGCCGATTTATACCGGTATTCTTCCTGCCAGTGGTCAAGTCCTTCGCGCATACAGGCAGAAATGGTTTGCAATATGCGTTCGCGGTCTTCAGGATGAATATTTTGGTGATGCCATTCAATGGTGTTTTGCACTTCGCCGGGGGCGAAGCCAAAAACAGAAGAGATGCCTTCGTTCCAGAGTACATCATTGGTGCGAAGGTCCCAGTCCCAAATGGTATCGCTGGTTGCTTTAATGAGGGTGTTGTACCGTTCGAAATTCTCCACTACTTTTTGCAGGATCTTTTTTCTTTCAATACTGTATTGAATTGATTTGGCCAGCACCTTATCATCAAATTCTCCTTTTACCAAATAGTCCTGTGCACCGCGGGAAATAGTGTTCAGCGCAATTTGCCTGTCGCTTAAACCACTCAGTACAATAATAGAGATATGCCGTGCTTCTTCATTAAGCCGTTCGAAGGAGTTGATGCCATCGCTATCGGGAAGACTCAGGTCGAGAAAAATGAGGTCGGGTTGATGTTCGTGTACTAATAGTACTGCTTCGCTAAGGCGTTCGGCGCGGAATATATTTTTGGTGGGAAGCTTACTGAGCTTCAGGTACTCACAAAAAAGAAAAAAATCACTGGGATTATCTTCCACCACCAATATATTCAAAGAATGGTTCGCTGCAAGCATAGCATGTTTTTGAGTAGTGTATGTTTATACTACCCCAGAGCTATTAACCATGTTTTGTAAAAGTGAACCCGTATCAATTACATAACCAACTGTAAATGTGATACCATTCATCTGCTACTGTTAACCGACTGTAATCTACTCTATTTGATTAAATAAATTCGCATATTCATTCATTAATCAAGGAAACTACTTATTGTATAAGTGAAAACCCTAATTTGTTGATGTGTTTCTGACGCGCTGATCGATTCGCCCAAATCATTATTTTTGATTATGGAAAAACCTGCTAGCTACTGCGAGGCCGTGCATAAAATGGAAGCCGGCAATGTACATATACACTATCACGATAAAGAATATGGTTTCCCCATACATGATGATAATGAATTATTTGCCCGCCTGATCCTGGAGATCAACCAGGCCGGTTTAAGCTGGACGACCATCCTGAAGAAGAAAGATAATTTCTTCAAAGCCTTTGATGATTTCAATATTCAGAAAGTAGCGCGGTACAGCGATAAAAAGGTAGAGAAGCTGATGCAGGATGCCGGCATCATCCGTAACCGGTTGAAAATAGACGCGGCTATTGAAAACGCTAAACGCATATTGCAGATCCAGAAAGAACACGGTTCTTTCAAGAACTGGCTCGATGCCCATCATCCGTTATCGAAAGAAGAATGGGTAAAGCTGTTCAAAAAGACCTTCCGGTTTACGGGCGGCGAAATTGTTGGCGAATTCCTGCAAAGCACTGGCTACCTGCCGGGGGCGCATATTGATTCCTGTCCGGTGTATAAAGTAGTATTGAAACACAAACCGGCCTGGGTTTCTAAGAAAAAATAATAGGAGGAACGAGGCCTACAGCTTCCACTCAACAACCTTATTCACCCATTCCGCTTTGTACGGCGCTACCACCTTGATGTAATTATCGGTGTAGCCTTCCATCATTCCGCTTTTTTCGTTCTCTTCAAACAAAACGGTGCGGGTTTGGCCGGCAAACTGCTGGTTGAAGTACTGTTGTTTCATGTAGGAGAGGTTACGCAGGGTCTTGTTGCGTTCATGCCTTACGTTCACGGGTACTACCGGTCCCAGGGTAAGCGCATGGGTATTATCCCGTTCAGAGTAGGTAAATACGTGCAGGTAGGTTACATCGAGCTCGTGCAGAAAATCGAATGTTTCCTGAAAATCGGCATCCGTTTCGCCGGGAAAACCAACAATTACATCAACCCCTATAGCGGCATGCGGCATCAGCGTTTTGATGAGTTTAACGCGTTCGGCATACAGCTCGCGGCGGTACCTTCTGCGCATTAACCCCAGAATGCGGTTGCTGCCGCTTTGCAGGGGAATATGGAAATGCGGCATAAAGGTATTGCTGTTGGCTACCAGCTCAATAATTGTGTTGGTAAGCAAATTGGGTTCAATAGAGGATATGCGGAACCGTTCAATGCCTTCCAGTTTGTCGAGCGCACTGGCCAGCTCGTAAAAGTTCTCTTCGCGGTTGCGGGGACTGCCCGTGACCGCCGGATCTGGCTCATTGCCTTTTCCAAAATCGCCCAGGTTCACACCGGTGAGCACGATCTCCTTCACACCATTGGCAGCCAGCTGTTTTACATTTTCCACCACCCGTTCAATAAGGTCGCTGCGGCTTTTGCCCCGCGCCATGGGAATGGTGCAGAAAGAACAATTGTAATCGCAGCCGTCCTGCACTTTTAAAAAGGTGCGGGTGCGGTCGTGAATGGAGAACGAAGAATGGAAACCATTTACTTCCTCAATATCGCAGCTGCAAATTTTGGTGGCATCGCCCTTGGTAAGCTCTTTTAAATGCTGGGCCAGATTGAATTTTTCGGCAGCGCCCAATACCATATCAACGCCGGGGATGGCGGCAATTTCTTTGGGTTTCAGCTGGGCGTAACAACCGGTGATCACTACCAGGCTTTCAGGCGATTTGCGCTGAATACGCCGAACCAGCTGACGGCATTCCTTATCGGCATTATCGGTCACCGAACAGGTGTTTATCACATACACATCTGCCACATTTTCAAAGGCCGTCTTTTCAAACCCCTCATTTTCAAGCATGCGCGAAAGGGTAGAGGTTTCTGAAAAGTTCAGTTTACAGCCTAATGTATGAAATGCCACTGTTTTTTTTGCGCCCATAGAGGGCGCAAAGATAATCAAATGCCCCCTAACCCCCTAGAGGGGGAAGTAAGAGCGCTAACTCGATAAATAAACAGGGGCTCACTTAGGGCAACCAGCTGGAATTTGGTCAGAAAATCTGTAACGGTATTACCATTGATCTACAGATATTCCACCTCTAATAAGAGGCCGGTTATCTGCAGGTCATTAGTGGGTTATATGCGGGATATCTCCGGGATATCTCTGTCTTTCCAATAGAAAAACGAGGGTGTTTCCATTGAAAGCCAGTATGCCGTCTTCTACTTTCTCCCTAAATTGCCTTCCTTTTACGTTCATTATGAAGCAAATACTTTCCAGGATATTCGTTTTCGGCTTTGTTCTACTGATCGCCTGTCAAAATAATGGGGGGAACCAGGAGAGCCAGGGTAATCGCCGCAACCATCACAAACAGTATCATAAACAGGACCGTGAAAACCGGGCAACTTCTGATGATCAGTTCGGCAATGGCCCGCAGGCTGCCCCGGATAATGGCAATTCCGGTTCCGACCCTATCGATCGCCACCCCGGTCAACTCATTTTCACCAAACATGCCCGTTGCCGCATGGGGTGCCGCCATATTGACGAGGGGGAAGTGCAGGAGATCCTGGAGAAAGGCCGCATCAATTACCGCAAAAGCGAACCGGCCGGCCGCCCCGATCCCAAATATGCGCTGGAAGGCACTACCCACGATGGCCAGGAAGTGCGCATCATTTTCGCCCCCTCCAAACGGGGCATGGTGGTTGTAACAGTCATTGACCTGGGCACCGAATGGACCTGTGATTGTAAATAAAATACCCTTGTCAACTTGATCTGGCTCAATACTTTTTCAATAATAAGGCTGCGTACTTAATATCCGGATTATATGTAGTATTTTTCTAAAATATTTCCGTCTACCTATTGATACCCACATGAGATTCCTTCGAGTTTTCTATTGTTGTTATGCCCTGCTATTGTTCTTTTTGTGCATGCTGCTGGTAATTCCGCCGGTAGTGGTCGCTTCCTTTTTCGGCAAGGTGCGGGGCGGTAATTTTATTTACCGGCTTTGCGGCTACTGGGCCAGCGTATGGTTCTTTTTGATCGGCATTCGCCACCGCAACCTGTACGAACAACCCCACGATAAAAACAAACAATACATTTTCGTTGCCAATCATATTTCCTATCTCGATGCGCCGGTGATTGTAAAAGCCCTTCACCAAAAAGTACGGGCATTGGGTAAGGTGGAAGTATCGAAAGTGCCCCTGTTCGGGTTTATTTACCGCAATGCTGTTGTGACTGTCGACCGCAGCAGCGCTGCCGCGCGGGCCAATAGCGTTCGCATTCTGAAATCGGTCATTCGTAAAGGCATTTCCATTTTTATTTTCCCCGAAGGCACGTTCAATGAAACCGGTAAGCCGTTGAAAGAGTTGTACGATGGCGCTTTCCGCATAGCCATTGAAACACAAACGCCCATAAAACCCATTTTGTTCCTCGATACCTGGCATCGCATGCATTATTCCACGGTATGGAGTTTAAATCCCGGCCGGTCGCGCACCGTTTTCTTGCCCGAAATACCCGTGAACGCACTAACGGGGAAGGATGTGGGCGCCTTGAAAGAACAGGTTCGCCGGGTTATGGAGGAAAAGTTGAAGGAATATAATGCAGGATGGCTAGAATAGTTGTCAGATCTGCAGGGTTCCCAAAACTTTGAGGGGTGAAGGTAAACTGTGAACTAAGTCTTAACTTGGCCGGTGAAATGAGCCATTCCATTTTGTTTGCAGAAGTCATTATTCCCCTGGCGTTGCCAAAAAATTATACGTGGTCGGTGCCCGAAGCGCTGCGTGAGCAGGTAAAGGTAGGCGCACGCGTGGAAGTAGTGCTGGGTAAGAACAAGAAATACGCCGGCGTGGTGAAACGGCTTCATACCGAAAAGCCGGAAGCTTTCGACGCAAAGGACCTCCTTAATATCCTGGATGCAGAACCGGTTATTTTCCAGGAACAGCTGAAGCTGTGGGAGTGGATAGCCCGCTACTATATGTGCAGCGAAGGCGAGGTAATGGCAGCCGCGCTGCCCGCCCATTTTAAATTGAGCAGTGAAACGGTGCTTGTTTTTAATGAGGAATTCGGCGATAACTTTTCTACCCTCGATCACGATGAATACCTGGTAGGCGAAGCCCTGTTGCTGAAAAAGGAATTGAAGCTGGGCGAAGTGCAGCAGGTACTCGATTCGAATCGCGTATATCCGGTTATAAAACGGCTGATCGAAAAAAAAGTATGCTTTGTTTGGGAAGCGCTGAAAGAAACCTGGGCGCCCAAAAAAGAGACATTTGTGCTGCTGAATGCCAAATACGATAATGAAGAAGAGTTGAGTAATTTACTCAATGACGATAAAAAGCTGCAACGGGCCGAAAAGCAACTGGAGTTGCTGCTCAGCTATCTGCACCTGATAAAAACGCAGGGTGAGGTCACCAAATCGGAATTGCTGAAGAAAAGCGGCGCCTCCGATGCGCAGCTGAAAGGACTGGTCGACAAAAACATTTTGTGGCTCGAAAAACGGCAGGTTGACCGGCTGCAATACCTTCCCCGCAATATTCAAATAGACTTTGAATTAACCCCCGCGCAGCAACGGGCATTTGATGCCATTACCGAACAACTGGTAAGCAAACAGGCATGCCTGCTGCATGGGGTAACGGCCAGCGGTAAAACCCAGGTGTACATCAAGCTCATTGAACGGTACATACGGCAGGGAAAACAGGTGTTGTACCTGTTGCCCGAAATTGCCCTTACCTCGCAGGTCATTCGCCGGTTACAAAAGCATTTTGGCGGGTACATCGGCATTTATCATAGCAAATTCAACCAGAACGAACGGGTTGAGATCTGGAATAAAGTAAAGACCGGTGAGCTGAAAGTGGTGCTGGGCGCCCGCTCGTCGATCTTCTTACCCTTTACCGATCTGGGATTGATAGTGGTGGATGAAGAGCACGATACTTCTTACAAACAGCAGGACCCGGCCCCGCGGTATCATGCCCGTGATGGCGCTATTTATTATGCCTCTTTATTCAATGCGAATGTTTTGTTAGGCAGCGCCACGCCATCGGTAGAAAGTTATTTCAATGCGCAATCGCAAAAGTACGGACTGGCCCTGCTGGGCGAACGGTTCGGTGGCGTGCAACTGCCCGCTATTGATATCGTGGATACAAAAAGAATGTACGGGGCCGATAAGAACAAGATCATCATTACCCCGCCATTAAAAGCTGCTATTGATCATTCGCTTGAACAGAATAAGCAGGTGATCCTGTTCCAGAACCGGCGCGGTTATTCGCCCTACCAGGTTTGCCAAACCTGCGGCTGGATACCCCATTGCAAGTATTGCGACGTTACGCTTACTTTTCATAAGAACACCCATAAGCTGCATTGCCATTATTGCGGTACGGTATACCCGCCGGTACATGCCTGCATGGCTTGCGGCGGCGATAAATTTTCCCAGCGCAATTTTGGTACGGAACGCATCGAAGAACACCTGGAAGAATTATTTCCCAAAGCCCGCGTTGCACGCATGGATATTGACAGCGTTCGCGGAAAAACGGCGCACGATAGCCTGATACAACAATTTGAACAGAACCGGTTAGATATACTGGTAGGTACGCAAATGGTGGTAAAGGGGCTCGATTTTGAAAATGTGAACCTGGTGGGCATCCTCGATGCAGACAGCCTGCTCAGTTTTGCCGATTTCAGGGTAAATGAACGGGCCTTTCAGCTGATGGAGCAGGTGAGTGGCCGGGCCGGCCGTAAAGACAAGCAGGGCCACGTGTTCATACAGGTATCCAATACCCAGCACCCGGTGCTGTATTTTGTGCAGCAGCACGATTATGGGTTGTTTTACCAGCAGGAAATAGAAGGCCGTAAAGTGTTCTTTTATCCGCCCTTTTCGCGGTTGATACAACTCACTTTTAAACATAAGACGAAAGAAGTGGCCGAAGCCGCCGCCCAAATGATGACCTTCTCCATGCAGGCAGAATACGGAAAATTCCTGGTGGGGCCTGCAGAACCGGTCGTAAACCGGGTGCGCAACCAGTTCCTGATGGAATTACTGGTGAAATTGCCCAAAGATGGGGAACTCATACAGCGCTGCAAACGGTTTATTCAGGAGCAGGTAGCCGTGTTGCATAACGATAAACGGTTCAGAAGCGTGGTCGTAATTGCAGATGTGGATGCTATATAGTATTTAATTTGAAAATCCCGGCATCGCCAGGATTTTCAAATGAGCTAATTATGTTTAGGCTGGAATATCAGATCCGCCGCCATCACCATCGCCGGGGCACAACAGGAAGCCGCTGTTAGTGGTTCCATCATCGAAACTCTGATTGATCAACGTGGCTGTTTCATTCAGCTGCTGTGGCGTATAGGCCTTACTGCAACCGCCCAATACGGCTTCAGCCTGCGCCAGGAATTGAGCTACGGTTAAACCTTTGAAGGTACCGCTGCCAATGATCATATTGCCCAGGGCAACAGATGACTGGCCGAAGTTGGCATCTGCGGCATCGAATGAAACCGAAAGCTTCAGGGCAACCAGTTGACCCACCAGCACATTTTTAAGCGTAACAGGGTCTGTAGCATTGGCCTTTAAAGCCGAAGGCGTGCCACCAACCGGTAACAGGTCGGTAACCGCCTGGGCGCTCGTTAACCTGATGTAATAGTTGTTGGGATAACAACCCAGCGTTAAACCTCCACTAAAAGTTGCATTGAAATGGGCATGTAAATAAGTGCCAGGGTTATTGCCGGCAGGTTTGGCGCCCCAGCCGCCCTGGGTTTGTGTACGCAACATGCCACAGGAAGGCGCAAAAACCAGTGTACTTGATGTTGTAAGGGAAGAATTCGTTGATGCAGTTGTTTGTTCTGCATCGCTGGCGATCTGTTTTTGGCAGGCAAAAAGAGAACCGGCAACCAATACGGCTGCCACGAACCTCAGGATGTTTGTTTTCATAATCCTACTGTTTTTTCAGAGGGTAATTGATTAAATAATAAGCACAAAAACATAATAAATAGAATGCATAAGAGTTTTCTATTATTATATTTATCGCCAATATAAGGCGGGAATTTAATCCATGCAATAGCATTTATCCCATTAGCAATTTCCGCATTTCGTCGTATTCATACAGGTGAACACCGGCCTCTTCCTTATTGGCGGCGGCAACCATGGCTTTGGCTACGGTGGCGGCGGGAATGGCCCTGTATTTGCGCCAGGCGCCCAGTAGCAGGAAGGAAATGCCCTTCATAAATGCCTGGCCGATCTTTTCACCGGCGCGGAATTCTTCCCGTTTACCCAACAGCAAAGAGGGCCTGAAAATATGAATGCTTTCGAATGGGAGCGCGGTAACATCTTCCTCAATACAACCTTTCAATTGCAGGTAAAAATTGGCGGCGAGGGGATTGGCGCCAATGGCCGATACGATCAGGAACTGGTTAAAGCCATGCTGAACGCCAAGGCGGGCCGTAATGATGGGAATATCATAATCAACTTTGCGGTATTCGGTCTTGTTGCCTTTTACTTTTTTGCGGGTGGTGCCAATACAACAAAAGATCACATCGCCAATATCGATCTTTGCGGCTATATCTTTTTCATCATTGAAATCAACTACCTGTATATCGGCTTTGGGATTATCAATAGAAAAGGGCCGGCGTACCAGTATTCTAACCTTGCTAAAGAATTCGTTTTGTAACAGTTCCTGTACCAGGTGCTGACCAATTAATCCGGTAGCTCCCAGTACAACGGCGGTTTTTCGATGCATAATTTGTTATTTTGCCCTGCTGATGACGCAAATTCAACAAAATATTCCGCTCCGGCAATACAACACACTGGGTATTGACGCTATAGCCAGGTACTTTGCCGCCTTTACTTCGGTTAATGAATTAAGTGAATTGATCGAGAAAGACCCCATACCGGGAAAAACACCCTTTATTGTAGGAGGTGGTAGTAATATTCTTTTTAAGAATAATGTAAATGCATTGGTGCTGAAAAATGATCTTCCGGGTTTGGAGATCATAAAAGAGGATGCGGACCATGTTTACATAAAAGCCGGCGCAGGGGAGGTGTGGCATGGCTTTGTGCAGTTTTGCCTGCAGCACAACTGGGCCGGGGTCGAAAATTTGTCCCTGATACCCGGTTGCGTAGGCGCCAGTCCCATGCAGAACATAGGCGCTTATGGGGTCGAGATCAAAGAAGTGTTTGAATCGCTGGAGGCCTGGCATTTACATGAAAAAAAGATACATGTATTCAGCGCCAGTGATTGTGAATTCGGTTACCGCGAAAGTGTGTTCAAGGGAAAATACAAAAACCAGTATGTAATATTGAATGTTACCTACCGGTTAAACAAAAAGCCGCGGTTCAACACCAGTTATGGCGCTATTGAGCAGGAGCTGGAACGAATGGGCGTTCAGGAGTTGAGCATACAGGCAGTATCGCAAGCGGTGATCAACATACGCACATCCAAACTGCCCGATCCGGCGAAGATCGGCAATGCCGGCAGCTTTTTTAAGAACCCTTCCGTTGCAGCAGCTACATTTGAACAGTTAAAAAAACAATATCCCAATATCGTTGGGTATCCCAATACAGATGGCACCATCAAGTTGGCGGCCGGCTGGCTCATAGAACAAAGCGGCCTGAAAGGTTTCCGGCGTGGTGATGCCGGGGTACATGAAAGACAGGCGCTCGTGCTGGTGAATTATGGCCATGCTACGGGGAAAGATATTTATGACCTGAGCGAAGACGTGATGAAAAGCGTGTATGAAAAGTTTGGCGTATCGCTGGAAAGGGAGGTGAATGTGGTGTAGGGCTCAATTTCCCTCCACCACTTTCTTTAATGCCACTAAAATGGGTTTGAGCGTGGCAGGTGTAAAACCAAATGGCCGGTTGTCTTCCTGAATAAGCTCAATTTTTGTTTGTCCATTTTCGTTGGTCAGTATATAGCTGGTGATATTATAATGCGCTGGTTTATCTTCCACGCCGGGGGCGGGGGTGAACAAATTATATTTGATCAGTTCATTGGTGCGCATTTCGAGTATGGTGCCCCATTGTTCCAATACTTTTCCTTCGTTTTCTGCAATAAATTTTATGGCATGGCCCGGCTGCCAGTCTGATTGTACGGTTTTTCCAAATTGCCACAATTTTACCAGTTGGGGCTGCGTAAGGGCTTCAAACACTTTGGTTGCCGGTGCATCGATGGTGACGGACGTTGAATGAATTGCCATGAAAAGGGATTTTAATCTGGTATAATGACTGAATAGGGCAAATGGTTCTGAACGAAATTAATAAAAAAAAAGCGCCCTCCGTCAACCGGTGAAGGGCGCTTGTATAACTAAGTGAGCTATTAATTGAAATCATCGTTGTCAAACTCTTCTTCTCCATACGAGGTGGTATTGCCCAGCATGGAACCCATGAGGTCTTTGAACTCGATGCGGCTTTCCAGTATTTTTTTACTGATCATGGAAAAGGCGGCCAGTCCGTGCAGTACAAATTCCATCAGCAACGCGGCTTCTTTTTCATTGGCCTGTTTGAAATACTTTTTCACCAGGGCATGCAAGCCATCTACCTTATACAATTGCTGTATTTTATCTTCATCGCGGGTATGAAAAAGCAGGTTCAATGAATTGCCTTTATCGAACCACGAAGAAATTGACCGGTAAGGATTTTCTTCGGCTGCCTGCTGGTTGCGTTTTTTCTTCAGCGTTTCGGGGTTGGGAAAATACTGAATGAATTGGGTGCGAATGGCTTTATCCAACAGGTTCATCGCTACCTGGTAAGGGCCTTCCTGTTCGCCTTCATACACCAGTTCAATTTTACCGGTAATGGAAGGTATAAGGCCGATCATATCGCTGATCCATACCTGTGTGCTGTTCTCTTTATTGATCAACAACCGGCGTTCGGCCGAACTGATGGCATTTTCAAAGGCTGAAATGCTTAACCGGGCCGATACCCCGCTTTTTTTGTCAACCAGCTCGCTGGCGCGGGCTTCAAAGGAGATCTGCTCTATCAGCCGTTTCAGCAGGTCGCTCATCTGCACCTTTGATTTTTGTTCGTGCAGTATATCGGCTTCCTGTTCGGTGATGGTGAGCGCCGTTTCAATGGTTTTGGGATAGTGCGTCAGTATCTGGCTTTCGATACGGTCTTTTAACGGCGTTACAATTGAACCGCGGTTTGTATAATCTTCCGGGTTGGCAGTGAACACAAACAATATGTCGAGCGGCATCCGCAGTTTGAAACCGCGTATTTGCACATCGCCTTCTTCCAGAATATTGAAAAGTGCCACCTGAATGCGGGCCTGCAGGTCGGGAATTTCATTGATCACAAAAATACCGCGGTTGCTGCGGGGTATAATACCGTAGTGGATCACGCGTTCATCGGCAAAGTTTAACCGCAAATTGGCTGCCTTAATAGGGTCAATATCGCCAATAAGGTCGGCCACGCTTACATCGGGTGTGGCCAACTTTTCGCCATACCGTTCGGTGCGATGGATCCATTGAATAGGAGTGGCATCGCCGTGTTCGGCCAGTATATCCTTCGCATGACGCGAAATGGGGTTCAGCGGGTCGTCGTTGATCTCACTGCCTTCAATAACCGGTACATATTCATCGAGTAATTCGATCATCTGGCGGGCCATACGGGTTTTCGCCTGTCCGCGCAAACCAAGGAATAATATGTTGTGACGCGATAGCAGGGCTCTTTCCACATCGGGAATTACCGTTTCCTCGTAACCAATAATACCGTTAAAGGTGCTTTCCTGCTTTTGTAATTTGCAAATTAGGTTCTTTCTGATCTCATCTTTTACCGACTTTGGTTGATAGCCGCTCTTCTTTAATTCACCCAGCGTTTTTATTTTTGGTATACTCATATTATTTTTCTGTCTGATGGTTAATATACAGTCTTTCTTTTTCCATTTTCAAAATCACGGAATATGAAGGCGCCCAACCGGTCGAGCGAGGCAAAGAAGGCCTTGCCGCTGTTGGTTTCGGTAAATTCCTGCACAAACCGCTGCAAATAAGGATCGGTGGCGATCATAAAAGTGGTGATGGGCACTTTTAATTTTTTGCATTGCGCAGCCAGGTTCAAACAACGGTTGGTAATACGCCGGTCGAGCCCGAAGCTGTTCTTGTAATACCGTTTGCCAATTTTTAAACAGGTTGGTTTACCATCGGTGATCATGAAGATCTGTTTGTTGGGATTTTTGCGGCGGCGCAAAATATCCATGGCCATTTCAAGACCGGCAACCGTATTGGTATGGTAAGGGCCTACCTGTAAATAGGGCAGGTCTTTTATTTCAACGGGCCAGGCGTCGTTGCCAAACACCACAATATCGAGCGTGTCTTTGGGATATTTGGTGGTGATGAGCTCGCTGAGCGCCATCGCTACTTTTTTCGCCGGTGTAATACGGTCTTCTCCATACAGGATCATCGAGTGCGAAATATCGATCATCAATACGGTAGAGGTTTGCGATTTAAAATCGGTTTCCCTGATGGCCAGGTCATCTTCCTGCATGCTGAAACTGTCAATACCGTGATTGATCTGCGCATTGCGGATGGAGGTGGTGAAATCGATCTGTTCCAATGTATCGCCAAACTGAAAGGGCCGGGTTTCGGGATTTATTTCATCGCCCGAGCCGGGTTTAAACGTATGGTGATCGCCCTGTTTGGTCTTTTTCAGCTTGCCGAATATTTCTTCCAGCGATCTTTTGCGAATACCCTGTTCTGTTTTGGAAGTGATCTTTATTTCCCCGTTCACCTGGTTCTCCTGGATATAACCTTTTTCTTTCATCTCTTCAATGAAATCGCCCATGCCGTATTCCTCGTTGGTAAGCTCATATTCTTTATCGAGCTGGCTCATCCAGCTCAGTGCTTCGCTAACGTCGCCGTTGGTATAGGTAAGCAATTGCATGAACACATCAAGCAATTGCTCGAATTTCGATTTACCCTGTTGACGGGGATCGAATTTGGTGAAATGATGTCCTATCACGCTTATCTGTTTTTAAGGTTTATGTATTTCATCCCAATTTCGGGCCGACTAACCCAATTTACACATTAATATTCATTCAATGACGCATGTAATTTTTGTTAACAAGAACAACAAAAGACGGCAGCAATTGTTGAAAAACCCTTTAAAACAACAGAGCCATTCCGGTCTGTTAACCGGAATGGCTCTGTGCGTATAATTTTGATATATACTAATTTAATGCGCTGTATCTACTTTTTTTTAGCAGAGTCAGGTCCTGACAGCGTTGCGGGTGCATTCTCTGCGCCGCCTTTGCCGTTTCCGGCACCACTGCCGTATTGTTTTTCCCAATCGGCCATTTGCATCATCATCTGGTACGATGAAACAATATCCTGCGCAAACACTTCCTGTTTTTCTGACAAAATGCCGCCTTTATTGTTCAAATAACCCATGGCATTCATCGCCAGCTGTTCGTTATTGGAACCTTCATCGCCCAGTGAGCGATAGTATTTCATTTGTTGCTCCAGATCGGTTTTAACCGATTTGCCAACCTTACGCGCCAGTTCCATGTCGCCGCTGCGATAAGCCGCATACAGGAAGGTCATGGTAACCCGGTCGTGGAAGTTGCCGCGGTTCGAGGTCATGCCGTAAGGAACATTGCTTTCCGATACCTGGCTGTCGTATTTACGTAATTCCTTTTGAGCAGAATCTTTTCTACCGGCATCAACCAGCGACATACCCAGGAACGCATGCGCCTGGCGAAGGCTGTTGATGTGGCGGCGGTTCTCCTCATCGAAATAAACTGAAGATTTGCTGGCATTGCCGTAACCAAATTTCTCCATGATGTTCTTGTACGATACATCCATTTCCACATTGGTGCCTTCAACAGGTACCAGGCGATAGGAGAGGCCTTCCATACGCACATATTTTTCCAACCCAAGGTCTTCCAGTTCCTGGGTAGAAGTGAAGTAAATGGGACGTTTCCATTTATTACCGGCAATGATGGCCAGTACTGCCAGGTCATTCTTTTGCAGGTAACTTCTCTTGATATCCAGTTTCAGCTCGCTTACCACACTGTCGCCGGGGTTCAGCTGCATGTTCTTTTTCACTGCTTCCACATCAACCGGAATGCTCAATTTGTTCACAGGCAGAATGTTGCCCATATCTTCATCGTTCAATGGAACGGTGTATTTGGGATCATCGCTGGCAGTTACGGTTTTCAGCAGATCGTATGCGTTGTAATATTTATTCTGATCGTACCCGGCCAGTGGCGCATTGTAATTGGCGCGGCTCAGGTAAGAACCGGTGAATACCACATTTCGTTTATCACCTTCTATTTGTTGGGGTGTAAAGATGACATCGGTAGGCGCGCTTTCATTTACTTTATAACGCAGCTCATTGATGTACCAGTCGGTTCCCAACAGGCTGTAGTTGATCACGCGCAGGTCGGGACGGATCTTCTCCACTTCCTGTGCATACCAGAGCGGGTAGGTATCGTTATCGCCAAACGAAATGAGGATACCGTCTTTGGAACAACTTTCCAGGTAATCTTTACCCATGTCGCGGGCAAGCGTTTTTTTGCTACGGTCATGATCATCCCATTCCTGTGAGGCCATCAATACGGGAACGGCTAGCAAGCACAGGCCTAATGCGGCGTATTCGGGCATAGTGCCTTTCAGGTAGCGGCTCAAAAATTTCCACACCGAAATAACGCCCAAACCGATCCACACGGCAAACGCATAGAACGAACCCACATAGGCGTAGTCTCGTTCACGCGGCTGCTGGCCACTCTGGTTCAGGTAGATCACGATAGCAAAACCGGTAAAGAAGAATAACAGGAAGTTGATGAGCCAGTCGCGCCGGTTGTGGTTTAACTGGATTATAAAACCGAAAATGCCTAATATAAATGGCAGGAAGAATAATTTGTTATTGGCTTTGTTGTTGGAACCGGCGGTAGCGGGCAGTTCGGCCGGTGTGCTATGCCCGAACATTTTATCAATGAAATTGATACCGCTGTTCCAGTTGCCATCGCGGCGGTTGCCAAAGCCCTGCAGGTCGTTTTGTTTACCGGCAAAATTCCACATGAAATAACGCCAGTACATCCAGCGGAACTGGTAGTCGAGGAAGTAGCGGATATTGTTGAAGAACGAAGGTTGATCTTCGCTACTCATGCCGCCAAAAGTGCGGTACACATATTCCTGGTTGCGCTCGTTGCCATTGTCCCACATACGCGGGAAAATGTGGGGGCCTATTTTGTCTACATCCCACTCGGGGTGTTGTTGTTGCAGGCCTTGTTTGTCTTCATCGCTTGGTTTGGCGCCGAAGTCCTGCTTACGGGTTTTACCGGCAGGTACATATTTGTCGGTTCCTTTTACATACAGATCGCCGGTGGTTACAAAAGGCGAACGGTAAACGAAGTCGGGACCATACAAAATGGGCCAGTCGCCATACTGTTCACGGCTCAGGTAACCTACCAGGCTCACGGGGTTGTCAACATTGTACATGTCAACCGATGGGTTGGCCGAAGACCGCACCATGGTAGTAAAATAAGTTGAATAACCCAGTATGAGGAAGATGGCCGACCAAAGACCGATCTTCAAAAAGGAGATGATATTATTTTTAACATAATAGCAAAAGGCAATAACACCTGCCAGTGCTAATATCAGAAAGAAGAATGTTCCGCCTGATGTAATAAAAGGGAAGCAGAACAGGAAAATGATGGCTGATAACCAAACGGGGAAAAGCGTGAATTTTTTGATCTGCGTATCGTTGAACAGGAGACCCAGGATCAGCAGGGCGGTTAACAGCACGAAATAAGTGCCGAACCCTACAAAGAAGGGCGTACCCAGGTTGTTCACAAAGAAAATGTCGAATTGGCCGGCACCTTTGATCGACCATTGAATAATGGCAACCTGCACCAGTCCGGTTATAACACAGCCGATAAAGAAGGCGGCCACAGTTCCCCAACGGGTAACTTTATAGCGTTTGAAATAATACACCATTACAATGGCGGGAATTGTCAGCAGGTTCAGCAGGTGCACCCCGATCGACAAACCCATCATATAAAAAATAAATATCAACCAGCGGTCGGCACGGGAGAATTTATGGCCGTCGGTCTTGTTTTCCAGGTCAACTTCGTGTTCCCATTTAAGGATGGCCCAAAAAACTATGGCGGTAAACAGTGACGACAGGGCGTACACCTCACCCTCCACAGCGCTGAACCAGAAAGAATCGGAAAATGTATAGGCCAGGGCGCCTACAGCACCGGCTCCCATAATGGTGATCAGTTGCTGTTTGGTATACGGGGCACTATCTCTTTTTACCATTTTACGGGCAAAATGGGTGATGGTCCAGAAGAGGAATAATATGGTGAAACCACTGGCGATGGCGTTCATGAAGTTTACGCCGAGTGCGGCATTGGCAGGGTTATCGCCAAATAAGATGATGAAAAAGCGGCCCAATAAAACAAAGAGCGGGGCGCCGGGCGGGTGGGGGATTTGGAGTTTATAGGCACTGCTGACAAATTCTCCGCAGTCCCAAAAACTGCCTGTTGGTTCCATAGTGAGTACGTACACGCTGCAAGCAATCAGGCACACGATCCAACCCACTATGTTGTTCACTCGGTTAAAATTCATAAAGTGTTGGTTTAAAAGAATGGGCAAATATAAGTTCTCTGTTTTAAGTTTTGTGGTCAAAGTTTAGGTTAACTATTAGATTATTTGGGGGTTAGGCCAGGTTTCCGGCTGCCGGGGACCGGTTACCAGGGCTGGTTGGCAGTTACCGCTAACTGGTCAGGTTGTTTGAAAGTTGGGTGATTTGAGAAAAACGGAAGGCCGGTATAACTGGCGGGTATAGGTTTCGTATCATGCGGCGTATATATCCTTGTGATTGCTAAACGATTACTTTAGGCTATTTAGCGTAAATATATGTGGTTTTAACGATTAATGTTAGCAATAATACCATATATTACTTATGTTTACGTATTATCCAAAATCCAAATCCAGGTAAAAACCATGGCTTTATTAAATTTATTCAGGAAATCGAAGGAAGAGACCATTGCTTCCCCTATTGCTCCCGGCACCCACCTCGCGTTAGAAGATTTCAGTTTTTATTATTTGTATGGGTTTTCAAACGACCCTAATAGCACATCCTCTAATATTGAAGCGTTTCATAAGCTGTATCAACTGGTGATAGGCCGTATTGGCGGCGTTTGCATTACCAACTCCTTCCACCCTTATTTTATCATTAATGGTAAAGGCGTAACGGCATGGATGGATGCTTATTTAAAAGTTGTGGTCAATAAGAACAAAGATGAAATGTTCTTTAATATGAAGAACGAACGGGCCGTTTACACCATGAACGCGGCTTCGGCCTTTAATGAATTAAAGGTTTGGCCCGATACCAGGTTAACATATGAAGAAAACCCGGCTCTCAGCAAGTTTGTTCCCTTTATCATTCCTTTCCTTACGCTTAAATCGGAACAATCGACCAACTGGGACATGGCCCAAAAAACCACTAAAATAACAAACGGATACGCAACGGAATATCTGGAAGAGGTAACCAGCGCTATCCGGTTTTTTATGCCCGCTCCGGCCTTCGTACTTGGCTTTGACGAGTTTAATGGCGCCAATCCATCGGCACTTATCGACAAGTTCATTGCCTGTAAACCATTGCTGGGAATAAAATAACCGGGACGGAGTTGATATTTTAGCTGCAAATACACATTGCGGAGGCTAATTTTATTGAAAAATAGAATGAGCCTCACAAACCCGTATGCTAAAATATTCAGCTGCATTGACTCCATCATTTCAATGACGGATGAGAAAAAGCATAGGGTGGTCAATGCGTTTACCTTAAAGTGTATCCCTAAAAAACAGGTCCTGACCGCAGAAGGCGATACCGCCCAAACCCTGTATTTTATTAATAAGGGGGTAATCTGGTTATATTATACCAAAGGCGGTGAAACATTGACCGGATTAACCCATCCGGCTTTGGGAAACCTGAATACAACGCAATGGGGCATTGCGGCCTGGAAGCATATGGACCATCACTTAAGGCAGGCTGTCAATAAATTCTGCCCGGTATGGAATAAATCCGGTTCTAACCCGCCATAAAATTTTTCCGGTAGTATCCAGTAATGAAACAGATTGCGCCTGTGAGCTACAAACCAACAGGCTCGCCTCATCAACCCAATAAGCGCTTCCCATTCTTTCACTGTAAAGATTCAACGGCAGCTCAATAAACAGGTTTACATTCGCCTTACGGCCGGGCTCGTCTAACGTATAAGCCCAAACCCCTGACCGCTTTTTGTTGGTGCCGTTTTCAAACAGCAGCAACTGGTTTTTTGCGGTTCTATGCACCGCATGGGATTCATAAAATTCCCCGCCTTTGGGAAAACTAAAATCACCGCCGCGGCCTAATTTCCATATCAGCTTTCCGCTTTTTGCATCGATCTTCCAAACCTGGCCCGAAAGGTAGAATGACAACAAATAATTTCCGTCCCGGTCTATACTCAGGCCGTTGGCATGAAGCCAGTCAGCTTTATCCTTCAGAATATCCGGATCGGTGAGCGGGTCTAATACATCAAACACCGACCAGCTCCAAACCTTATTACCCTTGTCGTCTAATATCAGTATTCCATCTCCTGTTACTGTATCTGTTTTTGTGCCACCCAGTTTGCTTAGATCAAACACCTTCTTTTCAAGCGTGAGCGTAACCAACTGATGACAGGTATTATAGAATACTTCATGGTGAATGGTTTTGTCAAATCCGCTTTCTCCCTTTTTTAAATGGAATACCGTATCGCCGGCCAATGAAATTTCCAGTATTTCATCGCCATAACTGGTGGGGTAGGAAGGCGGGGCTACAATGGATAAAATGGTGGATGCTTTTGTAAAATGCGCCACTTTAAACCCTGCATCTTTGATGGTATGATACCATACAATATTTCCCTGCGCATTTATGATATACATTTGCCCCGGAAGGTCACGCCGGGCAATCAGCGAAAAGCCCTTTGAAAACCTGATTGGCAACGTATCCTGCATTTCGGCTGGCATCACCATTTCCTGAACGGCCAGGGGTATTTCTTTTGTTGCAAACTTTCTTACACCACCCGGCCTGCAGCCCGAAATCAGCATACAAAAAAAAGATACTACAGGCAACGCCTGTAGTATCCAAAAGGAACCTCTCTTCACTATTTCCATAATGGGTTTTGAGTAAGCTTGTTATTGGTTTGCAATTCTGCAGCGGGTATGGGGAAAATGTAATGCCTGGTTTCCACTTTATCGGCCCCCTGCTTAAGGTTTGAAGACAAATAGGTTTTCAGCGCGGCAGCAGCAGGATACCATCTTTTTAAATCGTTCCACCTGTTTTGTTCAAAATACAGTTCGAGTAATTTCTGGTGTTGAATTTCCGCCATCATATCTGCCGTGGCAGGAAAGTCGGTTGCTGCCCTGGTCACTAACCCGGCCCGTTGCCTTATCCTGTTGATGCTCTCCAACGCCTTATCTGGATGATTGTTCAGCAGTGCTGCTTCGGCGTGCAGTAAAAGCACTTCGGCAAAACGCATTGCCTCTACATTAGCGGTAGAAGGGGTTGCCGACCAATAGTTATCAGCGCCACCTACATTGCGCCATGCGCTGGTGAATTTTTTATTTAAGAACCTGCCTTCCGGAAAAGTTTTATAAGCAGGTTCAAACCTGTCAATACTGGTTGCTGCCGCAGCCCATAAATCATCAAATGTTTTGTTGTCGTACCAGGTTGCATCGGTTTCTCCAAAATCAGAATACTTCCACATCAACGTTGCGTACATGCGTTTATCAAATTTGGTATCGGAACCGCCGGGTCTTAATTCTTTTTTAAATTCCTTTACGAGAAACTGGGAAGGTATATACTTGAACCAGCCGCCACTGGCAGGGCTACCGGTAAGTTGCGGGCGATAGTTGTACATAGCATTGCCACCGCTTTCTTCATTCCATGGACTGTATGGGCTATTAATTGGACCATATACCCATTCCAGGACCGACTCTTTGTTAAATTCATTTTTGTCGGTGAAATTATCTTCGTAGTTGTCGATAAGATCGTAATTAAAAGGGGCTGTTTTCAGCTTTGCCAAAGTAGTTTCAGCATTGGGGTAATCTTTAATATACAGGTACGCCTTTCCGAGGAACGCCAATGCGGCGCCCTGTGTAACCCGGCCTTTATCTCCGGCCGTTCTTGTGAGCGGCAGGTCTGTAGCGGATTCCGAAAAATCTTTTATGGCATGCTGGTACACCTCGGCCACGGGCGAAGCGGCAATAAAAGCATCGCCTGAAGATTGTGCTACCCCTGTTTTAAGCGGCACATCCCCAAAGTTGGATGCTAAAATAAAATAAGACAAACCCCGCAGGAACTTAGCCTCTGCTACATAGCTTTTGGTGAGCGCTGCATCTAAATTTGCTTTAGCAGTATTTTCAATAACCAAATTAGCCCGGTAAATTGAACTGTACAATTTGGCAAATATGTCCTGGATATCGCCATTTTTTGCATCATTAATGAAGAAGGCAACCTGCATTGTTGCGGGTTCGCCTCCGGGTATGGTCAGCACATCGTCGCCCAGTGCATTTATATCCTGGTAACCTCTGAACGCGCCCCAATAACCACTCAGGGGTAACCGCATAGGGCTATATACAGCCGCGATGGCTGACTTTACATCCGCTTCTGTTTTCCAGAACTTATCTTCCGTCATCTGGTTAGGGTTGCTGGTTTCCAAAAAGCTTTTTTTACATCCTATTGCCACGGTGACAATTGTCGCAATGGCAATAAATGACAGCTTGAAAAAATTATTCATTATAAGAGGTTTAATATTTTAAATATTAGAATGATGCCGTGATACCTACCATAACCGCCCGTTGAATGGGAAATGCGCCATAGTCGTTCCCCCTGCTAAGCGGGCTGCCACCATTACCCATATCCGGATTATAGCCGCTGTATTTTGTTATTGTAAACAGGTTCTCAGCCGAGATATACACCCTTGTCTTTTCAAGTCCCAGTTTGTTCTTTGTAATCTCCGATGGCAACTGGTAACCGATCTCAATACGTTTTAACCTTACGTAAGAGCCGTTCTCAAGCCATCTGTCGCTATTGCTCCTTGCATTCAGGTTAGGGTCGGCCAGAATAAAGCGGGGAAAATTGGAATTGTTGTTAGTGGGAGACCATGCCTTTAAAGCATCGCTGGAAAAGTTAGTGTATTCATTCATCTTTTCCATCCAGTAGCGGGGATTGTTGTAGATCTTATTACCAAATACACCCTGGATCAGGATGTTGATGTCAAAACTTTTCCAGGTAGCGTTACCGCTAAGCCCCGTTTCAAGCGTAGGGATAGGCGAGCCAACGTATTGCTGGTCGTTGTTATCAATGATGCCGTCGTTGTTATAGTCTACAAATTTAAGATCGCCGGGCTGTGCGTTTGGCTGTATCTTTTTTCCGTTAGCACCCACATAGGCGTCAATCTCCTGTTGTGTTTTGAAAGTACCCTCATTCCTGATCAGGAAAAAACTTCCCAAAGGACGGCCCACAATCCCTCTTTGCAAATCGCCAAATTGCTGGTTACCGCTACCGATAGTTACCGCTACCATTTTGTTTTTGATGGCAGTCATATTCCAGCCGATATTATAAGACCAGTCCTTCTTCTTATCGCCATAATTCAGGCTCAACTCAATACCGGTGTTGTCAATATTGCCGGCATTTACAGCAGGCGAACCATTAATGCCAGTACTTAAAGGAATAGGTACGTTCAACAACACGCCCTTTGATTGCTTTTTAAACCAGTCGAAAACAATCCCCAACTTATTTTCAAATAAGTTGGCATCAAAACCAATATTTGTTGTGTTCGATTTTTCCCAGGTAAGATTTTTGGGTGATTGCGCTCCATTGGGTATACTGCCGATCACCATTCCGCCATCGGTAAGAAAATTCAGGTTAGAACTTAACAGGGCCTGAGTTGTATATAAAGAAATACGATCGTTTCCAAGTGTGCCTATACCACCGCGGATCTTAAGATAATTAAGACTATTTTTTATGGAAGAATTCCTGAAGAATGCTTCATTGCTCAGATCCCATGCGGCTGATATCCCATAAAACAATCCTTTGTTGTATGCAGGATCAAATATGGATGAAGCATCCTGGCGCAACGATCCATAAAGAGAATATCGATTGTTATAAGAATAAGTAACCCTTCCAAACTGAGATGTTCTGGTACTGGACTGGCTTGATCCATAAGGCTTGTCAAACGAGGTTGCCGCCGATATTCCATATAAACCTAAAGCCGGGTAATACGCGGTAACCCCAAAGTTATTTGAACTATCTTTTTGTGCAGAATAGCCCGCCATTGCTGAAAAACTATGTACCCCAATGCTTTTTTCGTAGCTGAGGATATTTTCTACCAGCCATTGATTACTCAGGGAAGAGCCCATATTGGTTTGAGGATTTTTGACAGTTGTACTGCCATCTGAGTATGGATTCAGGTAGTTGTTTTGATAGCTATGCTGGTTGCTGTAACCAACGTTTAACCTGTATTTCAACTGATCGATCAGCCTCACTTCGGCAAAGGCATCTAATACAATATTTCCGTTGTTGGTATAATTACGGGTTGCATCGAGGAAGGCAACGATATTCGTCAGGTTCTTTAATGCCGCAGGGCGCATTCCCCAGCCGCCATTTAGATTGGTTGCATCATAAACGGGCACAGTAGGGGAGGCTACCAGGGCCGTGATGATCGTACTATGTGTTTGGTCGGCACTGCCGCCGGAATAGTTTCTGCCGCCGGACTTATTATAAATAAATGTTTCTCCTACCTTCACCCTGCCTTTTTCATAAACAGATTTTATTCTGAAATTGGCATTGCTGTTATCCGACCGGATAATTGCTCCTGTTTGCTTCACATAACTTCCCGACAGGCTATACAAAAAGTTTTCGGAACCGCCGGTCAAATCAATATTTGCTTTATAGTTTGGTGCCCTTCGAAAAATCTCATGCTGCCAGTTGGTATTTACACCGTTGCCCGATGGGTAAGCGCCGCCATTGTCATTAAATAATTTGGTAAGCTGCTCGCTGCTCAGCACAGACATTCTTCTGGGGATACTGTTTTGTCCGTACACGCCATTTAACTGTATTTTGGGCGCTGAATTTTTCCGTCCTGTTTTGGTTGTAACAATTATCACACCTCCTGCGGCCCTTGCCCCATAAATATTGGCTGCCGAAGCATCTTTAAGAATATCAATACTCTTGATATCCGAGGGGTTAAGCCCGTCCAGGCTTCCGAAGGGAATTCCATCTATAACTACCAGCGGGTTATTGTTGCCCAATGTGCCTGATCCCCTGATCGTAATAGACAAGCCAGCTCCGGGGGCGCCGCTGTTTGATTCAACCGATACGCCGGCTATGCGGCCCTGTAATGCTGAGGTCACATTGTTTGAAGCGTTGGCGCTCATTTCATTCACTTTTACAGAAGCAACGGCGCCTGATACTTCCTTTCGCTTTTGCGTACCATAACCTATTACCACTATTTCTTCTGCTTTGTTATCAGCCAGTTTGAGCACCACTTTTACACTGCCATTTCCCGAAACAGGCAGTTCAGCTGTTTCGTATCCTATATAGGATATAACCAGGATACCGCCGTTATCGGGAATTTCGATCGAAAAATTTCCCTGGTTATCGGAAGAAGTGCCCCTATTGGTCCCTTTTAATTTTACCGTTGCCTTTGATAAGGGCTTTCCGCCTTCATCGGTTACCGTACCGCTTATTTTAACCGGTGGTGGCGGGGTTTCATCACCGGAAACAATAACATGGTTTGGTTTCACCACTACCGTATTTTCCTGAATGGAATAACTCAATGGCTGGTTTTTAAAACAGGCATTCAAGGCATCTGTGAGCCCAACATTTTTCATTTTAACGGTAACACGTTCGGCCTGTAGCAGCATTTCGTCGGTGTACAAAAATTCATACCCGGTTTGTTTTTTGATTTCCTTAAACAATTTTTCAAGGCGGGCATTTTTTGCAGAAAGGTTTACTTTCTGTGAATACCCGGTAGCGCCGGCAGTGAGTGAGGCCGAAACTAACAGAACAGCAATCAGTTTCATAATCCGCAGTGTTTTGGTCAATTGCCCCTCTAAAGCAGGAGGAACAAAATCAATCGTTAAATACATAACTTTGCTTGTTCCGGTTACCCCGGAACTGGTTTGGTTTTAATAAAAACAGACTTTAGCGAGATCTGTATATTAAGTAATCCAGGCTAATGACAGGGCCCCGCCCCACGGGGTCCTGTTTTTTGGGATTATCCTTAATTTTTTCAGGGTATAACTATTATTCGCTTCCCCTCAATTTTGAAATGAACGGCACCAGTGGTCTCAAGCATTTTAAATACTTTGGAAACTTCCACATTTCTTGAAATACCTCCTCTGAAATGCTGTTCTGCGGGCTTACCTTCATAAATGATCTCTACATTGTACCAGCGGCTTAACTGGCGCATTACCTCTTCTACACTGGCGCCTTCAAATTGGAAGTGTCCGTTCATCCAGGCCATTACTTCGTCCAGGTCAGCATCGTTAATAATTTTTATAGCAGATGAAACCTGGGCCTGTTCGCCCGGCTTCAGTAATTTGCTTTCCTTATGTTTACTGATACGCACGGCCCCCTCCAGGAGCGTAACTTTTACATCCGGCTCATCATTGTAGCTGTTCACATTAAAATGTGTTCCCAGCACTTCTGTAGTAACCTCATTGGCCTGCACCAGGAAGGGCCGCTTTTCCCCTTCCCATACAGAGGAGGCTACTTCAAAATAAACTTCACCGGAAACAACCACTTTTCTTTCTTTTTCAACGAAGGCCACAGGGTAAGTAAGCGAAGAACCAGCGTTGAGCCAGGCCTTACTACCGTCTGAAAAGGTGATCGCGGCCACCTGGCTTCCTTTCGGGTTGACCAGGGTATTATACCGTTGCTCATTGATGGTTTTACCATTTTCAGACCGGTAAACGATTTCGCCCGTAGCGAGCTTCACTAATTTCACATTATCCTGTAAGGCCAGTTGTCCTTTATTAAGGCTGTCGAGATATACTTTTTTACCATCGGCCAGTGTGATCATTGCCCGGCTGTTTTGCGGCGCCATTACATCTTCTGGTATTGGCAGCTGAGTGACGGTTACGGGTTGTGCTTTCTTATTGCGGCCGGTGATAATAAAATAGGAAACGCCCAGCATCATTATAATGCCGGCCACGGCGGCAGCAACCAGCCACCGGTTTTTGCGTGCGGTCATTTGCACCACCGTCGGTTGTTCTGGTTGGATCGAGGCTTTTTGATGGATCAGGCGCAACAAAGTTTGCGCATGTTGAAGATCACCAGCCTGTTCTTTTGAAAGGCTGGCCAGATAATCCTCCTGAAAATATTGCTGGAGTTCAAGCGGCGATTTTACCCGGATCAATTCCAGGTACCACTCATATTCTTCCCGTGTCCATTCTTTTTTGCTGAATAAATCGGCAAGCCTGGTTTTGATGTTTTCCAAAATAAAGTTTTTCTAAAAACACCGGCCTTATCAAAATGGGGGGCTCTGCAGACATTTATTTTTTTAAAAAGTAGTATTCAATTACAGAAGCCAGCACTATGACTGTGATCTTTGAGCTGGTAGACCCTTGCTGTTGAACATAAGAAAGAATTGTTTCCCTGGAGCGGACGAGGTGTTCTTTGACTGTATTTTTGGAAATGGAAAGTTCAGCAGCTGCTTCATCATAACTCTTGCCTTCAAAACGGCAAAGTTCAAACACCCGGCGGCGTTGTGGCGGCAATTGCGTAATGGCTTCTTCCAACAACCTCAATTGCGCTTCCTGGGAATTATCTTCCAGGGGCCAGTCGCGACTAATATCCTCCATTGTCGAAGTCTTTTGACGTAACCGCTCAGCAGAAAGATTGCGCAAATAATTCAGGGAACGATTGTAGCTGGTAACAAAAAGCCAGCCGCCTATTTTTTCGTACGATGCAAACTTTGCCCTTTTCTCCCACAAAAGAATAAAGATTTCCTGCAGAATATCATCAGCCACCACTTCATCCCTTGTAATTTTCAGGATATTCAACCGAACAGGTTCGTAATACTGGTAATACAACTTATCGAAAGCAGATGCTGATCCCTGCGCCAGTTGCTGAAGAAGGAGGGGTTCTGTATGATAAACTTTTGAGATCAAATCAGGTTACCAGGTATTGTAAATAATAATATTTATATAAAATTAAAAAATAAGTTAGACTGTTTTCCTGTTTCGCAATCCCGTGAGTATGATTAATTGCATATTACTTACTGTCTATTTTTTTAAAATCAAAATAGCATCGGATTAAGTCAATTTAGCATCGGTTCGCTTTAAGGATCAATCATATGTTTGCAACAAACTCCGTTATGTTTTAATTCATACAGCGTACTGTAAGCAATACTCGCTTAAATAACATTTTTAGATAGCAGAATTATTTGTTGTATTTTATGAAGACACAATTAAGTTTCTTTACTTTCTCGTTTTTATTATCGTTTGCAGCAAACCTTGAAGCGCAGCCTGTATCGGTTTTTGCAAAACTGGCATCTCCCGACGGTAAGTTAAAAGTTGAGTTTCTAAATGGCAAAAAAGGTACAGTCTACTATAATTTTATGGCCGATGACCATATCCTTTTACAACCATCGCTATTGGGGGTTAATAATATAGTTTGTCCGATATTAAAGAGCAAACAACAAAAATTGGTCAACAAGGTGTGGAAGCCATTATGGGGCAAGCGTAGTATTTGTCCTGATGTTTACCGCGAGTTGGTTTTGCAATTCGATGCTTATTCAATCAGGGCAAGGCTTTACAACGATGGTTTTGCGTTCAGGTATGAAAATGTGAGGGTAGATTCGGAATTTACCACATTTAATTTTGCGGGGAATTATCAGGCATGGTATTATAATGGCGAAAATCATAACATCGGACCTGAATATCTTACCGAAGCAACAGCCATTCGATATCCGGTAATGACTATAAAGATCTCGACCAGGCAATATGTTTCAATTCATGAAGCCTTTTTGCAAAGTGGAGAGCCATTGCTATTAAAACATGTTGCCGGCAAAACCATTTTTTATGTTGCATCAAAGAAAGCCTGTGCGTGGCGCGTAATTATGTATGGGCGTTCTCCGGGAGATTTAGCAGATACTCATTTGTTAGAGTTGTTGAATCCTGAGCCGGAGAAAGGAAGTGATTTTTCGTGGGTAAAACCCGGTCTGGCTGTATGGGATTGGCGTATTAATGGAGCCCTTTTCAACGGTTTCAGGTATGAAATGTCGCTTCCTTCCTGGAAACGGATGGTAGATTTCGCGTCTAAAAATAACATCCCCTACCTTGTTTTGGATGCCGACTGGTATGGTCCCGAATTTAGCAAGACCTCTGATCCCATAAATGGAGGTAAAGTTCAAGGCGTGAAAGAATTGATCAGGTATGCAAAGGAAAGAGGCGTGGGTATTTGGTTATATCTGAATGATGTGGGTGGTAGTCATTATCCGTTAGAGGAAACCATTAAGCAATACGGAGAATGGGGGGCAGTGGGAGTCAAATATGGGTTCATGCAAGGCAGTTTAGGGGAGAAGAACCCCAAGACACAAAATATCACTAAACTGTGTGCGCTGTATAAGCTGTTGGTTGACTATCACGATAATCCGGTTCATCCGTATGGGCAAATGCGAACTTATCCCAATGCGGTAACCCGGGAATTTTGCCAGGCCCAGTTAGATGCCCGCCGGGTATTTCAACCCAAAACATTTGTTACATCGGTGTTTGTAAATATGGTGGCTGGTCCGTTGGATATGAATAATGGAATTATGGATATGGAACAGAAAGGAAGAGTAGACAATGCCATGCCTGTTCCTTCAACTATTGTTGCCGAAGCAGCTCGTACGTTGATTACTTTTTCGGGTATTACCATACTTCCGGATATTCCCGAGTATTATGAAATGCACCCTGAATTACTCAAATTTATCTGTTCTGAAACAATGCCCTGGCAGGAAAGCAAAACTTTGAGCGGGGAAATCGGGGAATATATTGTGATGGCTCGTAAATCGGCGCAGGGAAAATGGTTGATCGCCGCCGTTACCAACGAACAGGAACGGGAGCTTATAATTCCGCTTTCGGTGATGGAGAAAGGAAATTATAAGGCGACCATTATTCAGGATTCAGAAGATGCCAGTTATTTAAAGAATAAAGATCACTATACCGTAAAAATGCAGATTGTCAACAATAAAGATCAGATAAAAGTGAAATTGGCGCCAGGAGGTGGAGCTTGTATGTTGTTGGAAAAGATAAATGCAAAATAAATTCACGAATAAGCCGTGCCGGCACTGCTTTCAGACCATAAAAAAAGAGGCTAACAATTTTTGATAGCCTCTTTGCATTTTTGTGATCCCGCTGGGACTCGAACCCAGGACCCCAACATTAAAAGTGTTGTGCTCTACCAACTGAGCTACGAGATCAACCTGAAATGTCTTATTATCAGAAAACCTATTTTAACCTTTCGAACCCAGGCACTCCCGATAAAATCGGGAGATCGACCTGAAATAACCTGTAAAAAAGAGATAAAAAAAGAGGCTACCAACTTTGATAGCCTCTTGTCATTTCTGTGATCCCGCTGGGACTCGAACCCAGGACCCCAACATTAAAAGTGTTGTGCTCTACCAACTGAGCTACGAGATCAACCTAAAAACTTTTATTAAACTTAAGGATTAACTTCCGTTCTCAATGCTTTTAAATTGAGCCGCAAGATAAAACTTATATTGCTTTTTTTGTAAGATCTGTCCCAAATTTTCTTTCCAACTGCTTCATTCTCTTTTCTTTCTGACCGTTTTTGTATCGGTATGTTTGATTTGGGAGTGCAAAAATAGGGGAAAATCATATGTTACCAAATTTTTTGAAAAAAAATCATGAACTATTTTCTCAACTTGTATTTTTTCAGCGCGTTAACTCCGCTATTTTTGTAATTACAAATATAACGCTATGTCATTTTTAAAAGATAAGGTGGTAGCTATTACAGGCGGAAGCGACGGAATTGGAAAGGCTTTAGTTGATGCGTGTATTGCCGCAGGGGCAAAAGTGGCTACCTGTGCGCGTAATTATGACAAATTATATACCCTTCAATTGCAGCATGCCAATGTTGAGCTGCATACCATCACCTGCGATGTAAGTAAAGAGGCCGACTGCCAGCGCTTTATTGAATCTACTATTAAAACTTTCGGCGGTATCGATATCCTCGTCAATAATGCCGGCATCAGCATGCGTGCTTTATTCAACGATGCCGATATTGAAGTGATCAAAAAGGTGATGGACATAAACTTTTTTGGTTCGGTGTATTGCACCAAATATGCATTGCCTTCTATCCTTGAACGCAAAGGAACCATTGTAGGCGTTTCTTCTATTGCCGGTTACCGGGGCCTGCCCGGCCGCGCCGCCTATTCTGCTTCCAAATTTGCCCTGCAGGGCTGGCTCGAGGCCATTCGTACCGAATTATTACATTCCGGCGTACACGTTATGTGGGTATGCCCGGGCTTTACGGCTTCCAATATTCGCAATGTTGCGTTGAACGAACAAGGTAACCCACAGGGTGAATCGCCACTCGATGAAGCCAGCCTGATGAGCGCAGAAGCCTGTTCGCGCGAAATTCTGAAAGCCATTGAACAACGTAAGCGTACGCTTGTTCTTACCTTTAATGGGAAAAGGACCATCTTTATGAACAAACTCTTCCCCTCATTAACAGATAAACTGGTTTACAAATTCTTTTTTAAAAATAATGAGCTTACTAAATAACAAATTGCAGGGCTGCCTTCACATTTTTATTTCTCATTTCTAATTCTTAATTATTAATTTCCAGAATGCCTTTACTAACCCTCACTTCTGATTTTGGTATGCAAGACTACCTGGTGGGCGCAGTAAAAGGCCGGTTGTTGCAACAGAACCCCGGGTTTACCCTGGTTGATGTTTCGCATACCATTTCCCCGTTCAATTATCCGCAGGCTGCTTATGTTTGCCGTAATGCCATAAAACAATTTCCTTCTCATACGTTTCACCTGCTGCTGATCAATTTGTATGAAAAAAAGCCTGAGCAGCTGCTGCTGGCCTGGCATCAGGAACAATATATTTTATGCGCCGATAACGGGTTGCTCACCATGATCCTGGAAGATAAGCCCGAAATGATCATTGGACTGCCCCTTGATCCCAAAGCCATCAAGAACACCCTGTATTTAACCCAGGTAATGGGTGAAGCCGTTCAGCAACTGCACGCCGGCGCCCGCTTGCAGGATATTGGTATGCCCGATGTGCCATTTATTGAAAAGAACCATTTGCGGCCGCTGTTTGGGGAGAACTGGATGGAAGGGCAGATCATTTTTATTGACCACTTCGAAAATATTGTGGTAAATATCACCCGCGAACAATTTGAAGAACACCGGAAAGGGCGTCCCTTCCGCATCGTTTTCAAGCGGAATGAAATAATCGACAAAATTGCCGAATCCTATGCCGATGTGGCTGAAGGGGAGAAGCTGGCCCTGTTCAATGCCGCCGGTTACCTCGAAATAGCCATTAATAAGGGCAATGCGGCCGGGCTTTTCGGTCTGCAGGGTTTTTCAGAACAGGCGCAACACCTCCAAAGCCGGCTGTTCTATCAAACCGTGAAAATAATGTTCGGGTAAGCACCCTAAACTTCCCTTATTTGCAATAGATGATCATGATCATCCGCCGGGATAGTCATGAACCATTGACTGGTTATTACGCATCGCCCAATTACCCGCTGGCACAACCTGAATAAAAACAACCGCATATTGCAGGTACTGGCTTTACCGAAAACACATTCTTATTTATTGATCTGTGATAATCCCAATGATGCATCCGATGCAGTGAAAGACAGGGATGGCGATGGTTATACCAACATCGAGGAATATATCAACAGCGTGGTGAAGGTGAAAATGTAATTAAAATTTAATAGAACAATACAGTTTAACAGGCCATTCCTGTGACTGAGGGTCGGGGATGGCCTTCTTTATTTCGGAAAAAATGCAGACCTTTGCCATTCCATTGTAAAAAGCGAATGATGAAAATGCTGATGGCCTTCACACACTAACTTGTACCAGGGTCTTTCCGCTGCATTCCATTTGTAGCCCGCTCCGATCCAACTTTCTCCCGGGAATTCGCCAGGAGGAAACCCTTTTGTTTACATTTCATTTATCAGAAAAAATGCCTAATCCATATATTTCTTTATTGCGCACCGCATGGCATTATGCCCGCCATGAACAAAAAAAATACGTACTGGTGTATACGTTATTCTTTATTGCCAATGTGATCTATTCGCTGAATCCCATTCTTTTCGGCTGGTTTATTGGGAAAGTGCAGCAGGACACCAAACAGGTTTTTCATTATGCCTTTCTATACGCCGTTGCTTATTTTGGAATGAAATTCGTTGAATGGAGCTTTCACGGTCCATCGCGCATTATGGAACGCCAGCTGGCATTTAACCTTAGCCGTAATTTTTTGTTGGAACGCTACCACCAGGCCCTGCATCTGCCCGTAAAATGGCACCAGGACCATCACAGCGGTTCTACCATTAACCGCATTCGCAAGGCATATGAAGCGCTGAAAGAATTTTTTGATAAAGGTTTCATGTACATTCATGCGCTGGCCAAACTGTTGTTCTCAGTAATAGCCATGTTGTATTTCTCGCCGGTGTTTGGGGGCATTGGTATATTGCTCGGTATTTTCACCATTTGGGTGATCATGAAATTCGACAAACCCTTCATTAAAACACTCGATGAAGTAAATGAGCGCGAACATGTGGTTTCTTCCACGCTGTTCGACAGCCTTTCGAACATCATGACCGTGATCACGCTCCGGCTTGAGAAAAGCATGGAAAGCGGATTACTGAGTAAAGTGCAGTTGATTGCCCGGCCATTCAGAAAGAATGCCACCATCAATGAATGGAAATGGTTTGTGGCCGATATGATGGTCACGCTTATTTATGTGGTGATCGCCGCCGGCTTTGTATACCAGAACTGGGAACCGGGCAGGGTTTTCCCTGTGGCCGGACTGGTTACCCTGTTGGGTTTTGTAAATCAGTTCACCACCGTATTCCATGATGTGGCCTGGCAATACACCGAAATTGTACAGTACAACACGCATCTGGAAACAGCCCGCAATATTGAAAAGGCCTACCACGAACAGCATCGCCCCGATCAGCTTACCGATTTGCCGGAAGACTGGAAGACCATCGAGATAAGTAATCTCAGCTTCTCACACCGCAACCAGTACGATAGCGAGCATGCGCCGCAAAGCCTGCATAACCTGCACCTCACCATTGGGCGGGGAAAAAAGATTGCGCTTATTGGTGAAAGTGGCAGTGGTAAAAGCACCCTGCTGGCCTTATTACGCGGACTGTACAATCCCGAAGAGGGCCTGCAGTTACAGGTTGATGGCAAACCCTTTGCATTGAGCACTATCAATGAAACCGTAACCTTGTTCCCGCAGGAGCCGGAGATCTTTGAGAACACCATTGCTTATAATATTACGCTTGGCCTGCCATTTTCTGACCAGGAAATTATGGCGGTTAGTGAAAGCGCCCATTTCACCGATGTGATCAGTCAGTTGCCGAAAGGACTGGAATCGGATATCCGGGAAAAAGGCGTGAACCTGTCGGGCGGACAAAAACAACGGCTGGCGCTTGCCCGTGGAATCCTGGCGGCCAGCGAAAGCGAAGTGGTGTTGCTCGATGAACCTACCAGCAGTGTTGATCCCAAAACGGAAGCCATGATCTACCAGAAGATGTTTAGCGCATTTAAAAACAAGGCGCTTATTTCTTCCATGCACCGCCTGCACCTGCTGTACCAGTTCGATTATATCTATGTATTAAAGCAGGGAAAGGTAGCTGCCGAGGGAACTTTTGAACACCTGCGCGAGCACAGCCCCATTTTCCAGGAATTGTGGAAACACCAGAAGGATACCACTAAATAAGAGGTCCCGCAAAAATATATTTGCGTAGTTAAATGACTACATTTATATTTGTAGTCAAATAGCTACATAAAATGAATTTACGAAGAGACGTATTTCAGGCCATAGCAGACCCTACCAGAAGGGCCGTCTTGCTATTGGTAGCCACACAGGCCATGACGGCAGGAGCCATAGCGGCCAATTTCGACACGGCAAGGCCCACCGTTTCAAAACATCTGCAAATACTTACCGAGTGCGAACTGCTTGAGCAGGAGCAGAACGGCCGGGAAATAATCTATCACATAAACGCCAAAAAAATGAAAGAGGTAGCCGACTTCATAGAACCATTCCGCAAGTTGTGGGATGACCGGTTCAATAAGCTGGAAGACATCATGAAAAAATACAAACCCAAAAAATAACATACCATGGAACGAAAAACAAAGGTCACTGCCGAAGATGGCAAACATGACCTGGTAATAACCAGGGAATTTGATCTGCCGGTTGAATTACTTTTCAAGGCGCATGTAGAGCCGGAGCTTTTTGAGCAGTGGATGTCGCATGAGTATGGAACAACCAAAGTGCTGCAGCTGGAAAATAAAAAGCATGGCAGCTGGGGATTTGAAACCGTTGATGCAAAAGGGAATGTGCTGTACAGCGCCGGCGGGGTATTTCATGAGTTTGTTCCGGAGCAAAAGATCACCCGCACCTTCGAAAGTGCCAATACGCCTTTTGATGTGCAGTTGGAGTTCCTGGAATTTGAAAAAATCACCGACGACACCAGCCGGCTCAATATGCACATCGTATTCAAGTCAGTTGCGCTCAGAGATCAGTTGCTGAAAATGCCTTTTGCGGCCGGCCTCAATATGGCGCATAACCGCTTACAGGAAGTTGTTAGTAAAGTAAAGTAAAATAATATCTTATGACAAAAAGAAACAAGATCATCTATTGGATCGCCACGCTGTGGCTTTCATTAGGAATGGTGGCAACCGGTATTGTACAATTGTTAAAAGTGCCGGCAGAAGCCAGTAAGATGGCATTCCTTGGGTATCCGCTGTATATTCTAACCATACTGGGCATCTGGAAATTGCTGGGCGTTATTGCCGTACTTATTCCTAAATTTCCATTATTAAAAGAATGGGCGTATGCAGGCTTCTTTTTTGCCATGTCGGGCGCTGTGTTTTCACATTTTGCCAGCGGCTCGGCAGCCAAAGAGTTTTTTGGACCAATATTATTAATTTTACTGACCGTATTATCGTGGTACTTCAGGCCTGCAGATAGAAGACCTATTTCAATTACCAATAAATGATGTAGTATGAATCCCAAGGTTGATTTCTACTTTGACAAAGCACAAAGCTGGCAAAAAGAGCTGGAGAAATTAAGAACGATCGCGCTCGATTGTGGACTAACGGAAGAATTAAAATGGGGTTGTCCCTGTTACCAGTATCAGGACACTAATGTCGTTTTAATACATGCGTTTAAAGAATACTGTGCGTTTTTGTTTTTCAAAGGCGCATTGTTAAGTGACCCCAATAGTATACTGGTACAGCAAACGGAGAATGTACAGGCGGCACGCCAGATCAGGTTCACCAGTTTGAAAGAGATCGTCAAACTGGAATCAACCCTGAAAGCTTACATCTATGAAGCCATTGAAGTAGAAAAGCTTGGCCTGAAGGTGCAATTAAAAAAGACCAAGGAATATGCGGTGCCTGAAGAGTTTCAAAAGAAGTTAAATAAAATGCCTGCGCTCAGAAAAGCCTTTGATGCATTGACGCCGGGCCGGCAACGAGGCTACCTGCTTTATTTTTCATCAGCCAAACAGTCAAAGACCCGCGAGTCAAGAATTGAAAAATATTTACAGCAAATTCTCGATGGAAAGGGATTGGAAGACGAATAATAATACGGCATATGAAAAATAATAAAAAGAAGTTGTCTTCGGAAGAAAATACAGCACTACTCAATACCCTGAAAACCCGTTTTGAGAAAAATAAAGATCGTCATAAAGGAATTGCCTGGGCCGAAGTGGAAGCAAAGCTCAATGCCGGCCCTGAAAAATTATGGTCGCTCCATATAATGGAAGAAACCGGCGGCGAGCCTGATGTGGTTGGTTATGATAAAAAGACGGGCGAATATATTTTTTATGATTGTTCCCCCGAAAGTCCTAAAGGCCGCAGAAGTGTTTGTTACGATCGCGAAGCACTGGAGGCAAGAAAGGAAAATAAACCAGCCGATAACGCTGTTGATATGGCCACTGAAATGGGCATTGAATTGTTGTCGGAAGAAGAATACCGCGCATTGCAACAGTTGGGTACTTTCGATACAAAAACATCGAGCTGGGTAAAAACACCGGCTGCTATCAGAAAGCTCGGCGGCGCTGTGTTTTGTGATTACCGTTATGGCACCGTCTTCCTGTATCACAATGGCGCAGAGTCATATTATGCCGCCCGGGGCTTCCGGGGCGCACTTAGGGTGTAATTACAGGTAACTTAACCATAAAGTTAAACAGGCCATTCCGGCTAAGAGTCGGGATGGCCTGTTTTCATTTCAGCCCACTTCTATAGAAAAACGTGAAAAACACCCATTTTTACCCCGCTAAATTGTCGTAATTAGGCATAACCATATTGTGGTATTGTATAAGAGTCAACTATTTCTTAATATTTGACAGGCTGATTCCCCATGATAATGAACAATATCCGGGTTAACACATAAACGTATACGTGACGAATGAGCAAGTTGAACGTTTATTTATCTTCCCCCTACATGGAGTTCAGGGACACGCGTGAGCAGTTCCTCACTGCTATAAAGTCACGTACATACCTGTATGAAATTACGGCTATGGAAGATTACCGGGCGGCCGACAGGGATGTGTTGCAGAAATGCCTGGAAGATGTAGATAACTGCAATATTTATGTACTCATTCTGGGCGATCAGTATGGTTCCATTGCTCAAAAAGATGGGCAGCCTTCGGGCAGGTCCTTTACTTATTGGGAATATGAACAGGCCAATAAAAGAAAGGCCAATGGCCATTCTATAGAAAGGCTGATCCTGCTCAAGGCTGGTACGCCACCCCCTGATGAGCCGCCCCTGTTAACGGCCTGGAAGCAGGAGATCGCCCGTTCGCAGATACAAACCGTGTATTACAACGAACAAACAGAGATACCGCAAAAAATACTGGAAAGCCTCGACTATTTTACTTTAAAACGCATTGAAACCGTTATTGAGAAAAAAGACCTGTTGCGCGACAAAATTTACCTGTGCGACAGAACGGAAGTGAACCAGGAATTTCTGTCCTCGATCGATGAAGACCCCATCCAGTTCTTTGTGTTGAATGGCCATGAAAACGATCTGCCGCATTATTTTATCCGCCGGCAGGAAATAGAATTTGAGGACAGGGAACTGGCGTGGAAAGATATCCGTATAGTACCGAATATTCCAGATACGGTGCAGGATTTTGACAAGGCCGAGATCTATATTAAAAGCGAGATCTTTAACCAGCTGAAGTATAAAAAGTTCAGGCTGCCAAAAGATGTAACGCCGCAGGGTGTCATCGATTATATGACGGAACAAAAGCTCGATTATCTTTCCATTTCCTGGTTCATCGAAAGCGCCCTGTGGAAGAATGACCGGCTCAAAGAGTTTGTGATCTCCTTTTACAAAAAGTACAATAGCATTAATGCCAGCCTGCAAACCGACAAGCGTATCCTCTTCTTCGGCATTTTACAATACGTAGAAGGCAATATGGTAACAGAAGAAGAATTCTATAAACGCATCAGCAATATTCGCTGGGAGCATACTCCCATGAAGCTAAACAAGATCGGCATACAGGACATCAAATTCTGGCTCGAAGATGCGGGAATTGAAATGCTGGAATCGCGTAAAGAAGAACTGATCAGTTTGTACCTGAAAGAACTGCATACCAGACCCCTGTTCTTCAAGGAAGTGGAAGGGTGCCTGGCAAGGATCATTGATCTGTATAACCGTTAATATTTAAACCATCAGCTATGTTCGACCTAAAGACCATCCGCACCAAACACGACACAGCGCCAGAACATTATGTGCTGGATGACGAAGGGCTCAAAACCGCAGTGCAAATGGCCATTTGGCTGGGCAAGCCTTTATTGCTTACGGGAGCGCCGGGAACGGGCAAAACCCAATTGGCCTTCAAGGTGGCGAATTTACTGTCGGCCGGGGGCAATAGCAATGTTGACAGTACCTGTCCGTTTCTCGACAAACCTTTTGTTTTCAATACCAAGACCACCAGCACGGGCACCGACCTGTTCTATTATTATGACGCCGTGCGGCATTTTCAGCGCCGGTATGTAGACGAAATGGAAAACGAAGTGAATGTATATGCGCCCACCGGAAAGGTCACAGTTACCAGTTCGGCCTCTGCTGCTCACGATGGAAGGGGCGCTGAAGAAAAAAAGGGGGCTACGGCCCATCCCTTTATTAAAATGAATGCGTTGGGCAATGCCATCTTGCAAGCCTGGGGCAAGGATGCCATTTTGCAAAATGAAGACCTGAATGATCTGCAATACCTGGCAGAATTCAATAAACTGGAAAAAGGACCGCGCAGCTCGGTAGTGCTTATCGATGAAATAGACAAGGCGCCGCGCGATTTTCCAAACGACCTGTTGTACGAGATTGAAAATCTGAAATTTTATATCAGTGAACTCATGAACAAGCCGGTTGCCATGCCGCCCACGCAGGCGCAGATCGTGGTGATCATGACAAGCAACTTTGAGAAAAACCTGCCCGATGCTTTTTTGCGCCGTTGTCTTTTTTATCATATCCCGTTTCCCGGTATCAACAGTCTTATGAAGATCGTGAGCACCCGATTGAAACCGCACCTGAATGAATTATATGGAAAAGAAGGGGAGAAGTTGGCGCGTGTAATGAGTAATATTAACGACAACCTGGAAGCTATTATCAAAAAATTCGAAGAGATCAGGAATATATTGACTGATAAACAGCCTGCCACGGCAGAACTACTTGAATGGGTGAAAGCGCTGGAGAAGCTGGGCTTCTTTAATGGAGGTGTTGACTTCAATAAGCTTAGCAGGGAACAACAGGCATCCTTTTACCTGGCGTTGCCGGTACTGGCTAAAAACGATGAAAGCCTTTCTGTCCTGAAAAAGAAGTATGCATACGCCGGCTAATGAGTGAACTGCTGATATATAAGACACTTTTGCTGCAAAGGTTAATATCAATATTGCAGGAGGAAGGTATTGAGATCACCACCACTACAGCTATAGATATAGAAAAGGTGCTTGCCAGGGTTAATTTACAGGAAGGGCAGTCGTTGGCTGGGTTGAAATACCTGCTCAGTCCGCTCATCTGCCGCAATAAAGAAGACCAGGAACTTGTGCATAAGGTTTTCGACAAACTGGAAGGTGTACTGGAAAAAGAATACAAACCGGCGGCGTTACCTCCGGCGCCAGTCATTAAGGCGGGCGGCCAAAAAACTCCAAATAAATTCCAGTACCTGTGGTTGGGTCTCCTTGCGATCATTGCCTGCGGGTTAATAACAATGGCCTGGTTTTTTGTGAGGAATTTTCACGCGGAGGGAAAGAAGATCAGGATCACTTCAATTAAGGGCAACATGCATTCCTTTATAGTAAACGATACTGTCGGGTTCACCGCTGTTGTCCTCGATAAAAGTATCGATACGGCTAACGTGCATGTTGAATGGAAAATGGCAGATACGGTTATCGGGAATCAGTTAACAGTAGTAAAAGTTCTTACACGGCCATGCTCTTTCTTATTAACGGTTTACCTGAAAAACAGTAGAGGCCGCATCATTGATTCGGATACATATCAGGACACTGTTTATTGTGAAGCGACGCCCTCCGTAGCTATCGACGAAAAAGATGTTTCATCCGGCAGCTATAAAGTGCCCGGCAAAAAGAAACAGTTTACCGCTCAGTTCACAAACCCTTCTCCGAAAAAAGATAAATATACTTACAGATGGTATGTTGACGATTCACTGGCTTCAACCAATGCGGTGTTCACCTATGCAAAACCGTACAATAGTATAGCGCTGGTTGTTGGTTGGCCCAGGGGCCTCCATTGCAGCATGGATTCTATGACGGCAAAAATATTTGCTACACCAGCTGTAAAAGCAACTTTGCAAACAAAAGGCCGGCCGCAGATAAACAACAATACCAACTGGGGCAATATACTGTTCAGTGTACTATGGCTGTTGTTGACCCCTGCCGTTATTGGAATGCTTGCGTTTCGTTTGCTCAGTGCCAGGAAGAGGCGTTTACCAAAAGCTGAGGTGTTGGAACCCGGCACCGAAGGTCCTTTTGCCATTGAATTTCCCGATCAGCATAATAATATCAATACAGAGCATGGGATCAGCAAACTGGCTGATGTACTTCGAAAACGTCAGGTGAGTGAAGTGAGTATCCTGAACATGCGCAAAACCATTCGTGCCACCATCACTGCCGGCGGTTTGCCGGTTTTACAATTCCGCCCCCTCACCAAACCTTTGAATTACCTGGTGTTTATCGATAAAGAAAAACCCGATAGCCACCTGACCAGGTTATTCGGGTATTTGATGGAAAAGCTGAAGAGAGAAGAGGTGAACGTGTATGTGTACGAATACTTCAAAGAACCGTTGTTCCTGAGCAATGAAAAGCTGAACCATAACCGCATTCCGCTCGAAAAAATGGCAGCCCTGTATCCCGATACCACCCTGTTTATTTTTGGTGATGCCCGCTATTTCCTGTACCCGGTAAAAGGCACGCTGAAAAGCTGGGTTTCGCGTAAGCTCGAAAGCTGGCCGGTAAGGTTCCTTATTACACCTTATGCAAAAGCCGATTGGGATAAAAAGGAAAAGCTGTTGATCGATTCGGGTTTTGTGGTGCTGCCGGCAGATCTGTCGGGTATACCAGTATTGGACAAAGTCATTAGCCGGCACATTGATATTCCTGCACAGAAGAAAGAACCGCTCGATGATGCCTATCGCAGCCGTACTCTTAATTTCAATGAATTTGAAGTACTGCAGCAATACCTTAACGATGCATGGTTATTGCAATGGGTATGCAGCCTGGCGGTATACAATGCCATTGACTGGAATTTTACGCTGGCTATGGGTAAGGCCATTGAGCAAAAAGCGAACGATAAGGGCCAGCCGGTGAGCCTGGTGAATTATACCAACCTGTTGAAGCTGGGCCGCATTTCCTGGATGCAGGATGGTATACTGCCGCAATCGCTGCGGGTGCAAATGCTCACTTACCTTAGCCGCGATGCAGAGGCTCTGGCCAGGCAGGTACTGGCCGGTCAGTTAGAATTGATAGAAGAAACCATACCGGATGATTCGATCGTTAAAACCCGGTTCGACAGGCACCGTAAGCTCAATAACTGGTTGTTGGCCATACACAATAACGATAGTACCTCCCGGTCAGCTGATGCTTATATCTGGAACCTGTTAAACAGCGATCAGTTAGATGAAGGCCAGGCCATCTTTCTCGAAAAAGGCCGGAATACCTTGCTGCGCAATCCGCTCAAGAAGGATTCACCTGTTGGTATTCGTGATTATTTCAAACTGAAGTTCCGCCATAACTTTTTTGTGACCGCCGGTTATTCGCTGCTGATAGTTGTAGGAGTGGCCGTAGCTGCTTTTTTCCTGATAAAAGAAAAAACTGATTATCTCACCTGGACAAAAACGCTTCCCGTGGTGCAGCGTTTTGTTATAACCGGGGCTACGGCATCAGTGAGAAATTTATCTATTAATTTAGGCAGGAACATTTCTGTAACACAGGTATTCCCAGTACCATTGCCGTTCCCATCAGATACCCCGCATTTTAGTTTTGATATATTACCCCTGACAGATACAAATGTTATGGGCGCCTATACTATTACTACAGACGGTGGTCAACTTCTTCTTCAGGATTCTTTCAGGGTGAATGCCGATACTTATTATATTGATCTGAAAGAAATACCTAAAACTCCTCTTGCCATTCTTTACGGCAATGTCGCAGCTGTTCCGTTGGCAAAATCCATTGCGGAAAACTTGCCGGCCGCATTTAATGTCGAATTGGACAATGTAAACTTAAAGGATACCACAGCCGCGCGGGTATATTATTTATCTGCCAACCATTTGCCCGATGCGCAACTGGCTGCCGCTACCGTGAACGATCTGTTGAAATTAAATATTAAGCCCGAACTGGTCGGTGATTTCACGACCCCCCTTGTAAACAAACCCGATCTGGCGATCTGGTTGAACCCACGGCAAAACTGTACGTCAATTGCAGCAAGCGCCTTACCTGCTTCGCTGAACGAGATATGGAAAGGCAGTACCAGTACCATTAACCGGTTTTTGCAAATTGATTTGGCGAACAAGGTGATGTATTATTCTACAGGTGACATCAATACCTATGGTACTTATGGTTTCGATGAGGTCTGCTTTAATGGCAATGGAGTTTACAGGATCATAACACATACCCGGCAGGGTTATAAGTTGTTTTTTATCCGGAATGTAAAACCGCAATCTTTTGAATTGAGCGTTTGTCAGGATTTTGCTGCTACCAAAGAAGAATTGCGGAAGCGCGATGAATCGTATTGCGACCGGTTCAATACCATGGGCCTGTTTTATCCCAATGATCCGGAACTTATTTATTTACCTGTGTCTGGTTATACACTGGTGCCATCGGAAAAAAGAAAGCTTGACCGGAAGGTGGATTCGATATATGGTAATATTATGAATCAAAAAGTATCAATGTATGGCGTTGCATCCAATGCTACTGATCAAAAGCGGTTACCGGACATGAAAAGGATTCTGGCCAATAGTAAGTATCCTGATGAGATAGATGACCTGTATATTAGCTTCAATACTGCGGCTGATCGGAGTTTTCTGCCATTCCAGCGAATTTGGCTGAAATTAAACCTGAGGTTTGAGAAGCTTGCGAAAGATGATCAAAAAGCTAATAGTCCTGTTCAGAATAACTATCCGGCGCAAACAAGCCAGGTTCCACCTGCAGCCAACAATCCGGTCATTGCTCCACAAAATATTGACCTGGGGTATTTCTATATGTTTGGTAATCGTACCACAGAAAAGGATAATGTCATTAGCTTTATTATCAAGGAACTTAAATCAAATGCTAAAGCTCGCCTGACTGTGAAGGAATACTATACCGAAAGCACTGACGAAAAACAGGCAGATTCATTTGTCATTTTCTTTGTTAAATTCCTTGGAGCATATGTAAAGGATGCTTCTAAACAGATCGATGTAGAGAAAATAAAACTCCCCCGCAATCAGTTGCCGCAGGAAGGAGGAAAGATCCCGGCTACAAAGAATGCTTCAGAAGTTATACACATAACCGGCGTTAATTTTTCTGCTGATTATAATACCCGCGGGGTCAAAAAAAGCTAGCTCATATCGACTTCACCAGCGAGCTGGACCCTTCTCCTTCATCAAAGGCATGTTTAAACAATATTTTATTCATACGCGTACAGCAGGTTTGAAAGTACCAAAAAGGTCGGATTTGTATAAAACAAAGTCTTATTCAGAAAATAGGGGAAATACTGCTGCGGTTAACTTTGTCAGGCTGGCAATTGATGAACCACCTTGCTATGGGGCGGATATCATTAATGCTGATCGCTGTAATTGCTATATGAATAAAAACCGAAAAATGAATAGAAGAACGCTTGTCAAATACCTGGGCCTGTCAATACCAAGTTACCTGCTCTCAAAACACGCAGGTGCCTCTTTGCTGGATATACCCGCCCCGCCTTTTGCCGCCGGGCCTTTTAATGCCAGTTGGGAATCATTACAGAACTATACGGTGCCCGAATGGTATCGCAATGCCAAGTTTGGTATTTGGGCGCATTGGGGCCCGCAGTGCGAACCCGAGCATGGCGACTGGTATGCCCGTGGCATGTATGAAGAAGGCAGCGATCATTACAAATACCATGTGCAGAAATATGGCCATCCATCCAAATTCGGTTTTAAGGATGTGATCAATCAATGGAAGGCCGATCAGTGGGACCCCGAACACCTGGTTGCCCTGTACAAACGGGTAGGGGCGAAATACTTTTTTGCCATGGCCAATCACCACGACAATATGGACCTGTGGGATTCGAAATATCAACCCTGGAATGCTATGAAGGTTGGTCCCAAAAAAGACCTGATCGGTGGTTGGGCAAAAGCCGCCAAAAATCAGGGGCTGCCTTTTGGCGTAAGTGTGCATGCCGCCCATGCCTACACCTGGTACGAAGTGGCGCAGGGCGCCGATAAAAATGGCCCCCTTGCCGGCATGCCCTATGATGGAAAGTTGACGAAAGCAGCCGGAAAAGGCGCCTGGTGGCAGGGCCTCGACCCGCAGGCATTGTATGCGCAAAACCATCCGCTCAGTGAAGGCGGCGATATGGGTAAGCATTGGGATTGGGGCGCGGGAGCGGCAAAACCGTCAAATGCGTATTGCGAGCTATTCATGAAAAGGACTATGGAGCTGATCGATAAATACGAACCGGAACTTATTTACTTCGATGATACCGTATTGCCTTTCTACCCGCTGAATGACACCGGGCTGCAGATCGCGGCGCATCACTACAACCAAAGTATTAAACGCAACAAGGGAAAGCTGCAGGCGGTGTTAAATGGAAAGATCCTGAATGAAATGCAACGCAAATGCATGGTGTGGGATATTGAAAGAGGACAAAGCAATGTAATAGAACCCTTCACCTGGCAAACAGATACCTGTATCGGCGGCTGGCATTATGATAAAAGAGTGTATGAGGGCAAGCGGTATAAAACCGCCAAAACCGTAGTGCAAACGCTGGTTGATGTAGTGAGTAAGAACGGCAACCTGCTGCTGAATATACCGGTTAAAGGCAATGGCACCATCGATGACCAGGAAACGGCCATTCTGGAAGAAGTGGCTGCATGGATGAAGCTGAATTCAGAATGCATTTATGATACAAGACCCTGGAAAGTATTTGGCGAAGGACCAGCCATGCAGGAAGCAGCGGCGCTTTCGGCCCAGGGCTTTAATGAGGGTAAAGGAAAACCATTAGGCGCAGGAGATATGCGTTTTACAGTAAAGGGCGATATCCTTTATACAATTTTATTAGGCTGGCCCGAAGACGGCAAAATAAATATCAAAAGCCTGGCCGCCGGAAACGCATTCAGGCCCGGCAGCATCAGCAAAATAGAAATGTTTGGCGGTGGAGAATTGCGGTTCCAACAAAATGCAGTGGCGTTGGAAGTAATGCTCCCCGAAAACAGGCCACCATTACAATATGCAGTAGTTTTGAAGATCAGTTAATAAATATTAAAGAATAGTTGATGAGTGAGCTCAACCTGCCAAAGGTCATCTTTGGCACCAGCGGCCTGGGTAATTTATATGTTGCCTTATCTGAGGCCGATAAATGCGCTATTGTAAAAGAATGTATACAACATTCAACCATACCCGCTGTCTTTGATTCAGCAGGTAAATACGGGGCCGGGTTATCCCTGGAATCATTGGGGAAATGTTTGCGCCAGTTACAGGTGAAGCCGGAAGATGTACTTATCAGCAACAAACTGGGCTGGTATCGCATACCCCTCACTACAGCCGAACCTACTTTTGAACCGGGTGTTTGGAAAGATATTCAATACGATGCAGAACAACGCATCAGTTATGAAGGAATACTGCAATGCTACGAGCAGGGCAACGAATTGCTAAATGGTTACCATGCACACCTAGTATCGGTTCACGATCCTGATGAATACCTGGCGGCTGCCAGCAGTGAAGCAGACAGGGCTCAACGATTTGAAAACATTAAAGAAGCATACCGCGCCTTATTCGAGCTCAAAGCAGAAGGGAAAGTAAAAGCCATTGGGGTAGGGGCAAAGAACTGGAAAATCATAAAAGAGATCACCGATCATATACAACTTGATTGGGTGATGATCGCCAACAGCATGACCCTGCATTCGCATCCCAGCGATCTGTTGCAATACATGCAACAGCTGAAAACAAAAAATACCAGCATCATCAACTCGGCCGTGTTCAACGGCGGTTTTTTAACTGGTGGGGATTATTATAATTACAAACTGGTAGAGGCCGGAAAACCCGGCCAGGATGCATTGCTGCAATGGCGGAAGGAATTCTTTGCCCGTTGCGCGGAATATGGGATTGAACCGGCGCATGCGGGTATACAATTTGGCATTCAGGCACCCGGAGTAACCAGTATTGCATTAAGCACCAGCAGGCCTTCGAAAGTGAAAGTAAATATCGATATGGCTACCATACCCATGCCGCCTGGCTTTTGGACCGAATTAAAGAAGCGCGGGTTAATGGCATATACAGGGCATCTTGATTAACTGCCAACAGTTTGAGAAATTTTGATAAATTTACCTGCAAAACTAAAACTGCAGATAAATTCCCGTGCCTCAATCGGAAATGTATAATGAGAAGGAGCTATTTCGGCGAATAGGGGAAAGCGATGAATCGGCTTTCGCCGTTATTTTCCACCGCTATAAGTCATCCCTTTTCGATTATGGCATAAAGATCACCAAATCACATACAGCGGCAGAAGAGCTGGTTCAGGAATGTTTTGTGAAATTGTGGCTTGCCCGGCAAAATTTACCAGCCATTGACAATCCCGCAGGCTATTTACATATGATGGCCCGCAATGCCGGGGTCGATTATTTACGCCGCCTCTCGCTCGACGCCGGCCTGCAAAAGAAAGTATGGGCCGGCATTTCGGAATCTGACAATCCCACATTACAAAAGGTACAGGTTAGTGAAACCCAGCGGCTTATTGATGAAGCCGTTGCACAGTTGCCGCCGCAGCAACGAGAAGTTTTTTTATTGAGCCGTTACGAAGGATTAAACTATGAGCAAATAGGTGAACAATTGGGTATCGCCGGCAACACAGTAAAAAATCACCTGGTGAAGGCCCTGAAGTTTGTCAGGGAATACCTGGGAAAAAAATATGGCAATCCAATTGTGCTGGTGCTGGTTACCTTTCCGGGGCTTCTTTTTATAAATTAAACCTTACTTCACTAATCGGTCTTATAAGGATAAAAAATATTCATCCTCCCGCTGGTCTTACCCCGTATTCATCCCGTCATTTTAATTGACTATAGTTAACCAACTTAATTAACCTTTAAATCGATTAAAATGAAAAAGTTGCAACCATTGTTACTGGTTTGCTTCAGTGTTCTTTTTGCTTGTAAGAAGCAAGTGGGCATTGAGACTGCTGACACGGCTAAAGCAGGTGTTAAATTATCCGGATCCATGTATTTTGATAAGAAAAGCAATCCGGATGTAAAAATCCCTGTGAAATTTGCTTCCTTATGGGAAGCTATAGATTTCATGACTAAAAATTACACCCGGGTAAATAAGGATGGTACCCCTTATGGAACTACCCAAAAAGCAACCGTTTCAACTGCAAATGGCCGAACAGCCAATACGCTTGATAATGATCAGATACCTTCACCCGTAGCAAGCATCAACAGCGCAAGTACCACCGGTATTATTTGGGGACAGGATCTTCCAGCCACTTATTTATGGGAAACCGATTGGAGTCTTCGTACGTATAGTGGCACCGTGTTCAGTGATGTATGCCCTTATTGGTTTAGTAGTCCATATGGTGCATTTTATATCGGGCCTTATGGGGGGTCAAAGATAGTAAAGCCGGCTTTTTCGGCCGTTTATGCAGAACGGGGGATATCATGTTCAATAAGTTTTTCGGTAAAATTTGCACCTCGTGCTAATGGCGCCTATCCGAAAATGATGTATGCAGAAGGAAATCAGCCGCCCGCTTTTTCAGTTTCGGGAGCCACAGGTATAAAATTTGGTCAATCTGCTGATATTCAGATAAATGAATTTGGTATTGGAACAGTACATGGTCAAATGGAAGAACAAAGGGTCTATATTGTAACCAATAGTGGGGCTCGTATGTTTAAGGCCGCCAGTTCGCAAAATTATCCCGTAGGAGCAGTGCTTCCTAATGGTGATGTTATTAAATATTCTATTGATGCACAAACAAGCTATTCAGTGACTTTCCAATTTCAGTTTTATGATAATGATATTTTACATGAAGATTATTACGACGGCTCTTGTAATTTTCCGCAGCAGGAAGTTCCCTTTTTGGTTTACAGTGACGGAGGATCCTATTTTTTAGGAATACCATCAAATTAATAAAAAATGAACAGGCATACATTGTTTAAACCCGGATACAAAGGCAGAACGATATTGTTGGCGGTATTTTTTTCAGTGTTGTTAACTTCTGCTTTTGCGCAGCAAAAGGTTTGCTTCTTTAAATATTCTGCCTGTCCCGATAAAAGAAATGGCAATAAATTGAATTTTGGCCCCAGGCTTCAAACGGAATTTACTACCAGGGTAGACTACAGCGACGCCAACCAAATTACGTTTATTTATGCTTATGGTACAAAAAGAGCAACCGCCGAAACATATAAACGGGTAACCAACAACCTTTTCAACAAAGAGCCAAAAGAGATCAGCGGGCATAGGTTGCTGGGTGCTTATTTTAATCCTGGTTTGGCTATGTACGAGTTATATTACCTGTCGTCAAACCATCAGTCAATGCTTCATAAAACATTTGCACACCCGGGTAAACTGTTCTGGTACGAATATTTGTCCAATAGCAGAACCTGCCATCCCTTCGAAAATATGGTGCTGCGGGTGTTTATGAATGATACTATACAATTAAGGACCCAGCCTGCCCCAAAGCAGAAGAATCTAAAATAACCCCGGTAATCATTAGCCACGCTGTCCCCAATGCAATTAAATGCACTGGGGATTTTTTTGGGTAACAAAGAAAAAATTTAATTTACAACTAGTCCATCTTATTTTCCCGCCCGTCACTTTATAAACAGCACCTTATCTTTTAATTAATTTATTATGTCGCAATCTATTGACGACCGAACCGCTTATTTAGTAAAACAATATATAACAGGTTCTTGCACCTATGAAGAATACCAGGAATTGCTGGCATTGCTTAAAGTGCAAACAGAGATAACGCAAATTGAGGAACTATTGCTGGAAGAAGTGCGTAACAGCCGGTACCACGAAGCGGAAGAACAGGTAAACTGGCAGCATCTGTTGCAGACGGTGCTGCAGCAACAGGAGGTTGCAGCGCCGTCGCCTGTTCGTACCATGCGGGTATTCAGAAAAATAGGCATTGCGGCCGCGGTAGTAGTTTGTATAGGAATGATCGCCTGGTGGTGGCTGCAAAAAGGTTCGGACAATCAAATTAACAAGCCCACTGTTGCCATGAAAACCGATATTATGCCCGGTAAGAACGGCGCAATTTTGACCTTAAGCAATGGGCAAAAACTGGTTTTGGATAGTGCTGATAATGGCGCATTGACCGCCCAGCCCGGGTTACATATAATTAAGCACGACAGTCTGATCGACTATGGCGAGGCTGCTAACGTAGGTAATCATAACGCCGCCATTGCTTATAACACATTAAGCACACCGCGGGGCCGTCAGTTCCGGTTGGTTTTGTCAGACGGTACAAAAGTGTGGCTGAATGCGGCTTCTTCCATTCATTATCCGGCTGTTTTTGAAGGAAAGGAACGTGTGGTGGAAGTCACCGGCGAAGCCTACTTTGAAGTGGCCAAAAATGCCGCCCGGCCATTTATCGTAAATATAAAAACGTCATCAGGTAATAATGGGCGGGTTGAGGTACTGGGTACTCATTTTAATATCAATGCCTACGATGATGAGGAGAATATAAAGACCACTTTGCTCGAAGGAAAAGTGAAAATGTCGTCACAGGTGAATGGTCAATCGTCAATATTAAGTCCTGGAGAACAGGTTTCCTTATCCCAGTCATCCCAATTATCCCAACCCATCGCAGTTCAGACAGATGTGGTAATGGCCTGGAAGAACGGTTTCTTCCAATTTGAGCGGGCTGATATTCAAACCGTGATGCGGCAGATAGCACGCTGGTACGATGTGGATATTCAATATAACGGGCCGGTTACAAATGACAGGTTCGGCGGCAGTATACCCAGGGACGCCACTTTGTCGCAGGTGCTGCATGCGCTGGAACAAAGCCTGGTACATTTTACCATTCAGGGAAAGAAAGTAATAGTGACCCCATAACAAAAGCTTTCAACTAATCAATATATCATAAAACCTACCTAACAAGCCGATCATAGTATTACCATGAAAAAACCGCTCCGGCTTCGCGAGCCGGAACGGTTAAGTATTGAGCTAATAAACCAAAACTGCCGGGCTGCTCCTCTTGTAAAGTACCAGCTGGCACATTGTTAACCCAACCAAACAAATGTATGCATTTAACTGCTAAGGGAATCGTCTGCGCTGTCAAAAAGAAAAGCGGCAGCAAGGCATTCCGGAAAACCTTGCGTTTTATGAGACTATTGATGTTTTTCATGGTGGCCGGCTGTTTACAGGTTGCCGGCCGGGGCCTGGCGCAATCTATTACACTTCGGGAAAAAAATGCTTCGTTGGAATCGGTATTGCAGTCGGTTAAACAGCAATCGGGGTATGTATTTTTTTACAACTACCGTATTCTCGAAAAAAGTAAACCGGTTACCGTGCAGGTAACGGGCGTATCGCTGCAGGAAGCCCTGGATGCCTGTTTTAAAAACCAGCCGCTTACTTATTCAATTGAAGGCAGGCTGGTAACGGTAAAAATGAAAGAGGCGCCGGCAGTTGAAGAAGAGAAACCGGCGCCCAAAACGATCATTAGCGGTATTGTGCGTGATTCGCTGGGAAGGCCAATTCCTGATATCACGGTGACCATTAAAGGGAAAGGAAAAAGTGTAAGGACCGATAAGAATGGCCATTTCAGCATACAGGCCGACCCGGGCGATGTGTTGCTCTTTTCCTCTGTTTCATTTACGCCCAAAAATATTGCCATCACCGCTGATAATACGGAGCTGGTTGTTAAGCTGGATGCCCGCATCGATAAGCTCGATGATGTGGAAGTAGTGCCTACCGGTTACCAGTTTTTAAAACGTTCACAGGTGGTAGGTTCAACCAATACCATAAAAGCATCTGAATTAAATTTCAATGGCATCAACACCCTTGAGCAGGCTTTGCAGGGTAAGCTGCCAGGTGTAGCTATTACCAATGAAAGCGGCCAGGTTGGCGTTCGCCAGAAGACCCGGGTGCGCGGTACTTCTACCTTATTCGGTAACCAGGACCCCATTTGGGTGGTGGATGGCATTATACAACAGGATCCACTGCCTTTCAAAGCCAGCACCCTCGATGCAGTAGGGGGCGTTACCAAAGACAATTATGATTATGTAAGAGATTATGTGGGCAATGCCATTTCCTGGCTGAACCCACAGGATATTGAGGATATCACCGTATTGAAAGACGCTGCCGCAACAGCCATTTATGGCATCCGCGCCGGTAACGGGGTCATCGTGATCACCACCAAAAAAGGAAGAACAGGGCCGGCCACCATTAATTATTCGGTAAATACCAGCATCTCAGAAAAGGTGACCTACGACAAGCTGAACCTCATGAACTCAAAAGACAGGGTGGCTGTTTCAAAAGAGATCTTTGAACGAGGGTTGATCTCTCAAAACAACTATAACACAAGTATTGGCTATGCAGGTGCGTTGAACGATTACCTGTTCAAGCGCATCGATTATGATGAATTTAACCGGCGGGTAAGGGCTGCCGAAACTGCCAATACCGACTGGTTCAATATTTTATTCCGCGCCCCCATCAGCGCTAACCACAACCTCAGCATAAGCGGTGGCAACTCCAATACCCGGTATTATGCCTCGCTTGGTTTCAGTGATGTAAAGGGAACGGCCATCGGTAACAACAATAAAGGGTACACTGGTAATTTATCAATCAACAGCCGGTTGACCAACAAATTAAATGTAGGCATCAGGTTGTCGGCGTCGCAAAGAAAGACCGACGGGTTTTTCAGGGTGAACCCGTACGGGTATGCATCGTTCACCAGCCGGGTAATACCGGCATATGATTCTGCAGGCAACCGGTATTTTTATGCCAATACGCTTAACAATGGCCCGGGATATACTTTCAATATACTCGACGAACTGGATAATACGGCTAGTTATAACAAAACATTGATGGCCAATGCTAATGTTGAAGTGAATTATAACGTGTTCAGGGACGTTACCTTCCAAACCCTGTTCAGTTACAGTGTTACGTCAACCAACGGCGTTAGCTACGCTACAGACAAGAGCAACTATATCGACTCCCTGCGTGGGTTCGAATACGGGACAGCTAAAATAACCGATGCGGCCTATATCAACAGCAAGTTGCCCATTGGCGGCGAATATAACCAGGATAATGAACAAAGTGTGGCCCTCAACTGGCGCAACAGCATCAACTGGGCAAAATTGTTTAATCATAAACACGCCGTCACGGTGTTGATCGGTGAAGAGATCAATTCTACTCATTATACCGGTTTTACCGAAACAACCTATGGCTGGTTGCGCGACCGGGGAAATGCATTTGCAGCAGTGCCATTGACCTATACTTCATCGAACGTTGCCAATCCCTTATTGCAAATGCCGCACCTCATAACCGACAAAGTGGTGAACAATATGGGCATGTATGCAACCGCCGGTTATACCTACGATAACCGCTATGTACTGAACATGAGCGTACGGTCCGACGCTTCGAACCGCTTTGGACAGGATACGCGCGAAAAATTCAACCCCGTTTGGGCCGGTGGTGTTCGCTGGAATGTGGCCAATGAAAAATGGTTCGATCGCAGTGCCTGGCTTTCGGAATTTAGTGTAAGAGCTTCGTTTGGTTTTCAGCGTAACCTGGCCAGCAATTTCAGTCCAGACCTGGTGCTGAAAATACCAACTACACCCGCCAGTACGGTTACCGACCAGTTTACCGGCGAATATCTGCTGACCATTTCGAACCTGCCATATGCCGACCTGCGCTGGGAAAAGAATACAACTATTAATCTGGGTATGAACATGGGCCTGTTTAAAAACAAGGTCAATGCTTCTGTGGAATATTACCAGAAAATGGGCCGCGATATCATCACTTACCTGGTGGTGCCTGAGGAATACGGGGTAGAGAGCATGCCCGTAAATGGCGGTTCCCTCAATAACCGTGGCGTGGAAATAGGCGCCTCATTCGTACCTGTTCGTACCAAAAATTTTTCCTGGTCAGTGGGCCTCACCCTGTCAAAGAATTTCAATGAGATCAAAAAGACGGGTACCGCTCAAAGTCTTACCTGGAAAACCGCCACCAGCGGACAATTATACAAGGCTGGTTATCCGGTTTCCGGTTTTTGGGCTTTCGATTACCAGGGTATAAATTCGTCGAACGGCTATCCTGTCATAAATTACAAACCCAAAGCTGGCGGCGATTCTCTTAACGATCCTACTTCTTATATGAAATATATGGGAAAGATGGACCCTGATCTTACTACCAACCTTTCAATGGTTTTCAGATATAAAATGCTGTCATTGTCAACTTCACTTTACCTGCAGGTAGGCGGCAAGAAGTTCCGTGCACCCGCCTATAAACTCACTACTTATCTGCCGTCTGAATTCGAGAACCTGTCGAGGGAATTGTTAGACCGCTGGACGCCCGGAAAAACAGACGCTGCCTTCCCCGGTTTGCCCGATAAGAACGTGGGTAATTCCACCTTGCTGCCAAATGGTAAAACCTATACCAATCCTTATGAAATGTACAATTACAGTACGGCCAGGGTGGTGAACGCGTCAACTTTGCGTTGCAACAATATTAACATCAACTACTTATTGCCCGCCAGGCTCATCACTAAGATGCGGCTTAAGACGGCTGGGGTAGGGGCTGGCGTTACATCACCTTTTGCCATTGTAAGCAAAGATTTTAAGGGCATCGATTCGGAAGTAGCAACCGGCAATCAGCCCCGCACAAGAACTTATACGCTTACCCTGAATGCCAGTTTTTAATTTTTAAAACGGGAAACATGAAAAAAATATTAAAGCAATATAGTTGGTTATTTTTGGCGGGTTTGGTATTCACCTCCTGCAAAAAATTTCTTACACAAACCAGCCAGGATGAGCTGATCCCTTCTTCAGTGGCCGACCTTACCCAGCTTATGAACGGCGAAGCATATCCTTATATAGCCGTGATGGATAGTTATATCGACCTGCTCACCGATGATATTCAATGCACGGGCATACCCGTGAACGGGTCGTTGACAACAGATGTATACAGGGGTTTTCTGAATTACGGCGCCCCCATATTTACTTTCGATGCCACCATGTTCGATAGCACGCAGTCGGTTAATTTGGTTAACCTCAGTGGTGTTGACTCCTGGAAGATCTACTATGGAAAAATAAAGGGCTGTAATGTGGTGCTGGATTATATCAGCAAGGTGTCGGGAACGGATAAAGAAAAGAGCGCCCTGAAAGGACAGGTATTATTCCTGCGTGGTTTTTATTATTTAAAACTGGTTACGCTGTATTGCCAGCCCTATAACGGCACAGGCATTGACCCGGCTACTGCCGCCGGGGTGCCGCTAATACTCACCAGTCAGGTCACCGATGAAAATAAACCGCGTAATACGCTGGGCGAAGTATACAGCCAGATCGAAAAAGACCTGCTCGAGGCTGCTGACCTGTTGAAGAATAATTTTGTGCCGGGCAATACCTTCCGCGCAGGTCATTTGGCTGCCTACGCACTATTAAGCAGGTTGTACCTGTATATGGGGCGCGACCAGGATATGGATAATGTTATTTTATACGCCGGCAATGTTTTGGCCGAAAAACCGGCGCTCACCTTTTTAACCACTTATTTTACATCTGCTACCGCATTTAATGCAGCTGGCATTTACGATCTTACCTATAGCCAGGAAGTGATCTGGCAATACAGCTCCAATCCCAAAGGGCTGGCTTATTTTTATCCCCAGTCATTACAATCGGGGGCTTCGCAACCGCCTTTCAGTGTTTCACAGGAACTGGTGAATCTGTACGATCAGGGTACAGGTTCAGGTACAGGCAATCTCGGTGATCTTCGTTATGCCGCCTATTTTGTAAAAACTTCCGGCTCGCCGGCCTGGCCTTACCGAAGCTATAAAGTGGGCTTAAACGTTATTTATGGCGATAAAGGATTGCGGGTGGCCGAGTTATACCTGAACCGTGCCGAAGCCCTTATACGGCGTTATAAAAAGAGTGGTGCGGCGGCCGACCTTTCCCTTGCCCTGAGCGATCTGAACACCCTGCGCATCAGCCGGTACGATACCCGCAATACCGCTTATGTACCGGTTACTATTACCAACCCTGATGCCCTATTGAGTTTTTGCAGGGATGAACGCCGCCGTGAGCTTTGCCTGGAAGACGGTCACCGCTGGGCCGATCTGAAGCGCTGGGGGCTTTCAGTTACACATCATTTTATTGATGTTAATGGGGTCGCCTCCGATTATACACTGGCTGGTAATAGCCCGTTATATGCGCTGCCCATTCCTTATACAGCCATAAACAGGAATTATAACCTGCAACAGAATCCCCGGTAAAATTTCCACTCACCTGAAAAAACGACTTATGTACAAGCTAACATATATAACAGCTCTGATCTTTATAACGGCACTGATGGTAACAGGTTGTAAGAAAGAAGGCGCATTGACTGCCTCGGAAGATGAGCAGGGGTATACGTTGCCGCAAGGTTATCATGGTTACGATACTACCATCCTTGATTTATACAATAAGTACAGCGCATATTTTTTGTACCGTTTTACAGATAAAGACACCTACTGGACACCCACCGGCTGGAAGAATGCTACCCTGAATTCCTCCGGAACCTGGAATACAGGATACGGGGTAACCAGGGCTGATACTAATTTCATTTCCAGCCAACTGGCGTTGATCAAAAAGTTATGGCTTTCCTATTACACGGATAAGTTCCTTGTCAAATTTCTGCCTGCAAAGGTTATGTTGTGCGCATCGGTCGATTCATTGTATACCACCTATGTATTTACGCCAACCTTTCAGGCTATAAATGCAGACAAAAGCGTAGGCGCCTGGTTCAACTATGATAACATATGTGTGAATTATGGTAATGCGGGGGTTACTGCTATGACATCCGGTGATTCTCTTAAATTCCTGGCAAAGACCAATCTCATCTTTATACAAAGTATCCCGGGTCGCAACCTGAGCGCCCCCACCAATGATTTTACTTCCGTTGCAAATTACAATGGAACGTTCAGCAGCCAGGCCAACGCCTATGCGCAAGGGATCATTACCATTTATTACAACGGTCGCAGCGCCCAGCTCGACTGGAATGCTTATATGGAGGCGATGGTCAGCCGGTCGGAGGCAAACCTGAAAAAGAGCACGGCCAATACCGATATGACCTACATGGGCATTTTAAACACCACCAAGGACAGCAACGGGAAAATAAGACAGCGCTATAATATTATCCGCAATTATTTTATCACAAATTATGGTGTTGACCTGCAGGCCATAGGCAATGCTGCAGATAAATAACCGGTAAACAGAGATCATTTAAACAACCTATATTCATGAAACAGGCATTTTTCGCCACCATATTGCTGTTTGCAGGCAATATGGTGGCCCAAAACAGGAGCATCAGTTTTGACAGCAGCAACCTGGAACACTCGTTCACAAAAGCAAAAAGCGATAACAGGTTGATCTTTGTTGACTGTTACACCTCCTGGTGTGGCCCTTGTAAAGAAATGAGCAAGTTTGTATTTACACAGGACAGTGTGGCCGACTTTTTCAATGCACATTTTGTAAATGTAAAGCTGGATATGGAAAAGGGTGAAGGACCTGCCATACAAAAAGAATTTCATGTAGAAGCTTTCCCCACCTATTTGCTGCTGAACAGCAACCGCAAGCTCATCTATCGTTTTGTGGGTGCAATGCCCGCCGATACGTTCCTGGCAAAGATCAAAAAAGGTATGGATACCCTGAACCGTGTGGCCATCCTCAACGAGCGGTATAACAGCGGCGAACGCACCAAAGACCTGTTACGGGAATATATTAAAATAAAGATCGAGGGTATGGAAATGTCAATAGGCGAAAAGGTTGCCGGTGAATATTTTAGTATGCTTACCCCGAAAGAAAAAGTAATGCCTGAGAACTGGTTCCTGTTTGGCGAAAACCGGTATTCTCTTTATTTGTCGAACGTGCATAGCCGAACGTTTATGTACCTGGCCGATCACTGGCGCGATTTTGTAAAAACAAATGGCAGGGAAGTGGTGGAAAACAAAATGCGTCATATGTACCAGCGGATAGCGGAGTTTTGTTTGCATGGCTGGTATTTGAAAGACAGGCTTAAGAACCCGATACCGTATGATAAAACAGAATTCGACCGTTACCGGGCGCAAATAAAAAGTACCGACTTCAAAGATAAAGCTCAATTGACCACCCTGATGAATATTGCCCAGGCGGCCTGCGAAAAAGATACGGAAAGAGTGACCACCCTGATGATAGAAAATATTGGTGGGTTCTCCAGCGAAAATCAACAGGTTGGTTTTGCTTACATGAGCATGTTCAATGCAACGCAATTGAGGCAGAACCCGCAGCTGAGGCGGGTAATTGACAACATCATTCAAAGCAACAGGAACGAAAATCTGGTTCGGTTTGCAAAAAGTCTGTAATCAATAAATACTGGAAGTCTTTATGATGTATTTGAAAAGGAGCTGTTGCTTCTTACTGGCTGTGCTATGGTTGCCGGTGATGGCGAATGCCCAATTGGCCAATTATGCCGCCGCAGAAAAGTATGATGTACCCAATCTGCAAAAAAGAGTGGGTTCATTGACCGTGCTGCCCTTCTTTTTCAAAAACGATGACCGGTTCTGGTTTGTTTATGAAGACCAGCTGGGCAGGAATTATTATTATGTTGATCCGGCAAAAAAAGAAAAGGGCTTCCTGTACAACCGGTCATTGGTGGCAGCACTGTTACAACAATTGCGGAAAGAAACTATTGATAGTGCGCTTATCAATTTTAACGCTCCCTTCAATATTGCCGGCAATCAGCAAACTGTAATTGTAGCCTATAAAGGACAGTCATATGCATATAATTTTTATAAGCATAGCCTGTTGGCCGCCGCCAGGGAAGAAAAAGTGCCCGGTTATCCAAAGGGAGCGGTGGGAACCCTGTCGCCCGATAAAAAATGGCAGTTGTATACGCTGGCCCACAACCTGTACCTGCAACAACTGGGCGATACAACAGAAATGCAGCTTAGTAAAGATGCGGCGCCTTATTATTCCTTTGCAATCAATGAAGGCGATACATCCCTCACACAAAAGCAACCGGCAGATGCCGTATGGCTGGCAGATAGTAAAAGGTTTTATCTCGTTCGCAAAGACAACAGGAAAGTAGGAACCTTATCGATTGTTCATTCATTGGCATGGCCAAGGCCCCGCCTCGAAACCTATAAATACCAGTTGCCGGGCGATAAGAACGTTACACAATATGAATTGTTTGCCGGGGATTTCGCAACCGGCCGTCTGGTAAAAATAAAGACTGCCAAATGGGAAGACCAGGAGCTGGAAGTGGTGAAAACCAAATTCGTTTCGGATGAAATTTATTTCCTGCGAAAAAAGCGCACCCGTGATGAAGTAGAGTTGTGCGCCGGTAATATGACAACCGGGGAGGTGCGCGTGATCATTCATGAAACCAGTAAACCCTATATCAATGAAGACCTGTTCAATGTGTCGGTCATCAACAATGGAAGGGATATCATATGGTGGAGCGACCGCACGGGGTGGGGGCATTACTACCTGTACTCGGGTGATGGCCAGTTAAAGGGCGCATTAACACAGGGCAACTGGACAGCGGGCAGAATAGTGTATATAGATTCCCTTACCAAAACGTTGTACCTGTATGGTTATGGAAAGGAAGCCGGCCGTAACCCGTATTATGCGCATCTATATAAAGTAAGCTTCGATGGCAAGCAAGCCGTTTTGCTAACACCGGAGAATGCCACGCATACAGTTTATTTATCACCAACAGGTCATTATTTCGTTGATAATTTTTCAACCATAAATACACCGCCACAGACCGTATTACGCGATCATACCGGTAAACTGATATTGACGGTGGCCCAACCAAACCTTGAAAAATTATACAACTATGGCTGGCGGCCGCCCGAGCCGTTCACCATCAAAGCGGCAGACGGCGTAACAGACCTGTACGGGATCATGTGGAAGCCTTTCGATTTCGATTCCACCAAAAAATACCCGGTAATATCACAAGTATATCCGGGGCCGCAAACCGAAACCGTATGGAGTGACTTTACCATTTTTGACAAATACAACAATGCGCCTTTGGCGCAACTGGGTTGTATTGTGGTTTGCATGGGGCATAGGGGCGGTTCGCCTTACCGGGAGAAGAAATATGCCACCTTTCAATATGGCAACCTGCGCGATGCGCCACTGGCCGATGATAAGCATGGACTGGAACAACTGGCGCAACGATATTCATATATCGATCTGAAACGTGTAGGCATCTTCGGTCATTCAGGCGGCGCTATGATGGCAACGGCTGCTATTTGCACCTATCCCGATTTTTATAAAGTGGCGGTTGCCTCTTCGGGTAACCATGATAATAAAATCTACAACCGCACCTGGGGTGAAACCTACCAGGGCATCACAGAGAAGACGGATACATTGCCCAATGGCAAACTGGTTACTTCTTTTCCTTTTAAAACAGATGTTAATCAAACGCTGGCAAAGAACCTTAAAGGCCATTTGTTGCTGGTTACCGGTGAAACAGATGCCAATGTTCATCCCGGAAATACCTTCAGAATGGCCGATGCGCTCATAAGGGAAGGCCGCGATTTCGATATGCTGGTATTGCCCGGGCAATCGCATCATTATGAAGGCATATACAAAACATTTTTTGAACAAAAACTGCGACGCTATTTCGCAACTTATTTAATAGAAAATACAAATGACACACTCAGTGAAAAGTAACAGGCAGGTATTGGTCGTGCATAAAAGAATAAAACAATTGATTGCTGTGACCTTTATTACTGTTTCAGGCTTTGCCCAGCAAAAACAATCTGAAGGGTCTGCCGCAACAGGCGGTGGAGGTAATGCAGGCGCTCAGCCGTCGCCGGCGGTAAAGGCCGCACCAAAAGCTTATAAGGATATTATTACCGCCAAAGCAGTATCCTGTACCGGTTTGTTCATTGTGCATAAGGTAGAGGATAAAATTTATTTTGAATTACCCGACAGTATTCTCAACCACGATATGCTGATCATCAGCCGCCTGGCGAAGGCCGGCGCCGATATGCGCTCGGGCAGTTCCATGTCGGGCTATGCAGGTGATGTGCTTAATGAGTCGGTAGTGCGGTTCGAAAAAGGGCCGAACAACAAGCTCTTTATCCGCGATATTTCCTATAGCGAACGCGTAAAAGATACTGCCAGTGATATGTATAAAGCGGTCATGAATTCAAACATACAGCCCATCAGCCTGGCATTTGATATTCGGGCAACCAGAAAGGATTCCATATCTGGCGTGCAACATACGGTTATTGAGCTCACCGATATCATTAATGGCGATAACGACCTCTTCTTCTGGGGCGGGTCAAAAGGTAAATTCAGCGTTGCCGGTTATCAACCCGATAAATCGTACCTGCAATATGTAAAAAGCTTTCCGATCAATACCGAGATCAGAACGGTGAAAACTTATATGAAAGTGGCCAACAATACCGCCAACCTGTTCAATGGCGTACTAAGCACCAATACGCCGGCCCCCAAACTGGTTACGGTTGAATTGAATACCAGTATTGTAATGCTGCCTGAAAAACCTATGCAGGCCCGTTATGCCGATGACCGGGTGGGTTATTTTTCTACTTCCTATACCGATTTCGACGCCAACCCCCAGGGCGTAAAGCGTGTATCCTTTGCTGAGCGCTGGCGGCTGGAACCAAAAAAGGAAGACATGCAGAAATATAATCGCGGCGAGCTGGTAGAACCCGTGAAGCCCATTGTTATTTACATTGATCCGGAAACGCCGGCTAAATGGGTGCCTTATCTTATACAGGGTATAAACGATTGGCAGGTGGCTTTTGAAAAAGCCGGGTTTAAAAATGCCATCATCGGGAAAATGGCGCCTACAGCTGCAGAAGACTCTACCTGGAGCCTCGAAGATGCCCGTCACTCGGCCATTGTATACAAGCCTTCAGCGGTGCCAAATGCAAGCGGTCCGCATATTGTTGATCCCCGAAGCGGAGAGGTTATTGAAACGCATATCAACTGGTACCATAATGTAATGAAGCTGGTGCACGACTGGTATTTTGTGCAGGCGGCTGCCGTTGATACGGCTGCCCGTACCATGCACTTTAGTGATGCATTAATGGGACAACTGATCAGGTTTGTTTCTTCGCATGAAGTAGGGCATACGCTGGGCCTCCTGCACAATTTCGGCAGCAGCTCAACAACGCCTGTTGAAAAATTACGCGATAAAAAATGGGTGGAAGCAAACGGACATACGCCTTCCATTATGGATTATGCCCGCTTCAATTATGTAGCTCAACCCGAAGACAGCATTTCAGAAAAGGGCTTATTTCCCCGTATAGGTGAATACGATAAATGGGCCATTGAATGGGGATACCGGTTAATACCTGACGTGAAAACGGCCACAGAAGAAACACCTACCCTGAATAAATGGATCATCGCCCGTTCAGCCGACAAACGCTACTGGTTTGGATACGAGCGAAGCGAAGATGACCCGCGCAGCCAGAACGAAGACCTGGGCGATAATGCCATGAAAGCCGGTGAGTATGGGATTAAAAACCTGAAGCGCATTATGACCCACCTGGTTGAATGGACAAAAGAAGACAACGAAGGCTACGATAACCTGCAGAACATGCATGTGCAATTATTTCAGCAGTTCAACCGCTATGTGGGCCATGTGCTGAAAAATATCGGCGGGCGGTACGAAACATTCAAGTCTGTAGAACAGCCAGGCCCTGTATATGAAGCGGTGCCCGAAGCCGTGCAATCGGAAGCCATGCGTTTTATTCATCAAAATGTATTCATTACCCCCACCTGGTTACTCGATAAAAAGATCCTTTCCTATACCGGCAATTACCCAATGGAGATCATAAATGCCTTACAGGATGGTGCGATTTCGAAGCTGCTCAGTTCACAAACTTTAAGCCGGTTGATGAATAATGAATCGGTCAATAGCAAAACCTATACAGCGCTTCAATTCTTTAACGATCTGTACAAAGGTGTATGGAGTGAACTGGAAACAAAGGCCCCCATCGATGTGTACCGGCGCAATTTGCAAAAACTGTACATCGACAGGTTATCATTTTATGTAAAGCCGCCTGCCGGTACCACTCCTTTAAAAAGCTCTGAAATATCGGCTGTAGGAAGGGCGCAACTGGTTATGCTCAGGTCAAAAATGAGGGGGGCTTTGCCGGTGGTGCAGGATACTATGACAAAATACCATTTACAGGACCTGATTGAAAAAATAGATAATACGCTCAGTACAAAATAATGTAAACACGAATTGAATTATTCCTGGAAAAACCCGGTCGAAACAGCACATTGTTAATCCGTATTCGATTACAAATGCAGGATTGGAGATTCCTGAATTGCTCTCATGTGATGCTTGTAATAGCATAAAAAGGGCTTGTTTTTACTTGCTCTTTTTTCTTGAAAAACAGGGAGGCTATCAATTTCTGATAGCCTCTGTTGTTTTTTATATGATCTTAATCTTTTATCTCCACCACCGCTACAGAAAATGGTTTTAATGTAACCAGGTTGCCTGTTATCGTTGTTTGTGCCGGCGGGTTTTCGCGCGTGTCTACATCAACCTGTTTTATGATGCGGTTATTCGCCTGGGGCAACAGCACCTGTTGCGGGGTATTGTGTTTATTGATGAGCAGCACCTTCTTTCCCTGTTTGGTTTTAATAGCCTGTGCAATTACATAGCCGCTTTTCCCTTTGCAGGAAGTATTCACCAGGATATCACCCGCACCAAAATTTTCTTTCAGCAGGCGCAACACCCAATACCGCGCATTGGGATTGCCATTTTCCCAGTTCATCATGCTTACATCAGGGAACTGGGTGGGATAGCCTACCAGTTGCGATTCGCCTGCTACCTCAATGCCCAGTTTTATTAGCTCAAGAAAAATATAAGCGTACATAGCGCCGGCGAGGTTCCAGTAATCATCGGGTATGGGCCCCGATTCGCGCGGTGAGCGCAGAATAACGCCGATCTCATTGATCGTGGTAAATACCTGTGGCGCCAAACGCTTTCTTATGCTTTCGATGTAACGCAGCTTGTCAAGAAAAGATTCAGCCTGCTCGAAAAACGTATACTGATAATTTTCGATAGTTTGCTGTGGCCAGGAAGGTCTTGAATAATGATGGTACGAAATACCTTCGGGCTGAATGCCGGGTTTATGATTGTTGGGATTGAGGAAATATTCAAAATATTCCGGTTCGCGTATATAGGCAAGGGATAACCCAATGAATTTTGTTTGGGATGATATTTTCTTCAGCTCGCCTACAATGGCATCGTACATTTTTGTATATAATTGAACCGGTATATGATGTTCCAGGTCTGGTTCATTAAGCACTTCCCAATAGGGAATATCGTAATAGTGTCCCGATTTGTGGTATACGCCCAGTTCATCGGTAAATCCGCCTTTTGTATACCAACTGAACAGCCGCGCAAAATATCCGGCTAATTCTTTCATAGTGGTGTCACGTAGTTCGGTGCCCTGGTTATAATCCCAGCCAAGGCCGTAAGGATCATCAGGGTATTTCACCGGTTTGGCGGTCTTCCACATCCAGGCCGGTGTGGTGCTGAAATTGATGACGGTTGAATGCCCTTTTGTAGCTTCCATCAGCGCAGCCATGGTACTGTCGAGGTAGGTAAAGTCCCAGTATGTTTTGGTAGCTGTGGGTGGTTCCAGTTCCGCTACTGCCATTTTAGGGTAGGGGAACCAGGGAACATAGCGAACATAATCGGCGCCTAATTCCTTCAATGCTTTAAAGGTATTTTTATGAATGGGGGAATTGGGCCGCACCATCGGGTTTTCGACCAACTGCAGGGTGGCTGTGGTTTTTGATACAATGAGCTGTTTATCCCAGTTAATGGTAACCTTGCTGGTGTCGGTTTGTGCAACCAGGGTTGAATGAACGAGCGCCAGGGCGCCGGCAAAAACGAATAGTCGATTCATTATGGCTGGTATCTTTGGTGTATACTGTAGATACGTAATAAATGACAGGTACCACCATCGATGTTCAAAAATGAGGAAGCCTCCCGATGAATCGGGAGGCTTCGGTATTAATCCAATATCCTATGAAAAACCGATGTAAAAATATCGTATTGGGGTTTTGCAGCAGTTGATGCTTGTCACCCGCACTTATGATTGTCGTTGAACGGTGGTCATAATGGAATTGTAGGCGTAACAATTATTTAATGACCGTTCCTTCTTTTATTTCATCCGTTGCATGTAGCAATACCTCATCGCCGCCGGCCAGCTCGCCAAATACTTCGGTCGAATCTTTTGTTTTAAGTCCTTCCCTGATATCTATATAGCTGGCTTTCCCGGCTTTAACGGTAATTACGTATTGGCGTTCTGTCGACCGTACAATGGCATTATTGGGCACCAGTAAAGATTTGGCCGCAGACAGCAGGGGGATCTTTACTTCGGCATACATGCCTGGTTTCAGTTCCTGGCTTTTATTCTGCACATCTATTTCAATGGCCTCTGAACGCATATTTGTAAGCGCATTGGCCGAACGGCTTATTTTGGCTTCCTGCGTTTTCCCGGGCATTGAGTTAAAAACAAAATTGACGGGTCTTTTCACATCAACCTGGTCAACATATGCTTCGGGGATAAACACTTCGAGCCGCAGCTTTTGCAAATGCTGCAATACCAGCATGGGCTGGTCGTTCGATTTGCTGCCGGGCCCCACCAGGGCGCCTGCTGAAATATTGCGTTGGGTAATAACCCCATCAAAAGGCGCTCTGATGATAAGATAGCTGTTAACGTTCTTCATCATATCTACATTCGATTTTTCAGCCATCACAATAGCATCATCGGCTTTCATGCGGGCCATGGCATTGTCGAGGTCTAATGGCGCTACAGCTCCTTCTTCCTTTGCGGCTTCTTTTAGCCGCCGGTATTTCTCCTTGCTGGCAATGGCATTTTCCTGTGCCTGCACATACTTTGAAGCGGCCTGTTGCACCTGCGATTCCATTTCAGGCGCCACCAGGCGCACCAATAGTTGTCCCTTTTTTACCACGGTACCGCGATCGGCGAACACTTCCTCCACAAACCCGTTTACCCGGGCATAAATGTTCACTTCTTCAAAAGGTTTTAACTGGCCGGGCAGCTTTACATAGCTCGATAAAGGGTTTTCAGTTACATGGCCGGTTTCGTACCTGCTGCTCTCGTTTACTGCTTTTGCCGTGAGGTCAATGGGTTTTTCAATTTGCGAACAGCCGAAAAGCAGCAGGCTGATCAGGAATGCGGAACAGCTTTTTTTCATGCGTTTATATTTACGGTTGAGTGGATGTGTGTATTCGTTTTGCCATTCATGGAATGCTCCCTGTCCTCAGGCTCCGGCATCAGGGAAGGCGATTGGTAGCTCGATTTTTTCTGTACCCAGGCAAAAACCTGTGGTAATATCAGTAGAGCGGCCAGGGTAGAAGCGGCTAAACCGCCAATTACGGCCCGGCCCAGCGGGGCCGATTGTTCACCGGCTTCTCCCATGCCCGAGGCCATGGGTACCATGCCTGCTATCATAGCGAAGCTGGTCATTAAAATAGGCCGCAACCTGATGGAGGCGCTCATGACGGCGGCCCTGGTGGCGTCGCGGTATTCCAGCCGTAATTTCTCGGCATTCGTAACAATGAGGATGGCATTGGCTACCGATACGCCGGTACTCATGATCATGCCCATATACGATTGCAGGTTCAGGGTAGAACCGGTCAGCAGCAGGGCGGCCAGCGACCCGGTGATCACCGCCGGAACGGTTGATAATACAGTAAGCGATAATTTGAATGACTGGTAATTCGCCGCCAGCAACAGGAACATCACCAGCACGGCAAACAATAATCCGCTTTGCAGGCTCGACAGGGTTTCTGTAAGCAGGCTCGACATCCCTCTTACCTCCGCGACCAATCCTTTGGGTGGCGCACCTATAGAACGTAATGCGTGTTGTACATCGGTAGTGGCAGTGCCAAGGTCTTTTTTAAAGATGTTGGCATTTACGGTAACAAAGCGCCTGGGGCCGCTGCGGTCATATTCTCCGGGTACGTAGGTGGTTTTAAATGTGGCTATATCACCCAATACGGGGCTGCTTTGCCCTTTAACGAGCGGGATCTCGCGCAGCTCATCCATGGTATTCATAACGTATTCGGGTATTTGCACCTGCACCTGGTAGGTATAGGCCTTGGCTTCATCGAGCCATTGGTTCTTTTCGCTGAACCGGCTCGAGGAGGTACTGGCTGTTACTGACCGGGCAATATCCTGCACATTCAATCCCATTTGAGCCGCCTTTAACCTGTCAATTGAAATAGAGACAACAGGAAATTTCAGCGGCTGGGCTATTTGTACATCGCGCAGGTAGGGGATCTTTTTGAGGCTGTCAACGATCTTGTTGGCATAACCTTCAATTTCATTCATATCTTTTCCTGCTACCCTGATCTCAATTGGCGTGGCGGCGCCCTGGCTCATGATCTTTTCCGTCATATCGATCGGTTCAAACAATACACGTACTTCCGGTACTTCATGGCGAATGTTTTTGCGTAAGGCGTCTTTCAGTTCATCCATATTCACTTTGTAATGTTCGTTCAGGTTCACCTGTAAAACGGCTTCGTGCGTACCCGTATTAAAAATGTACAGGTTGCTGGTGCCATAACTACTGGGAATTAACCCAATATAAGCCGAGCTGATGCTCACCTGGTGGTTCACTGTTTTATCGATCACCGTAAGCACCTGCCGTAATTTTTCCTCTGTGCGCTCGAGCCGCGTACCATCGGGCATTTTAATGCGTACCTGAAACTGGCCATTGTTCAGTTTGGGCATCATGTCTTTGCCTATGATAACAAAACCCAATGCTGCCAATGCCAGTACGGAGGCCAGGTAAACAATGACTGTTGCTTTCCGGCGTTTCATGCCGCGTTGTAAAAAATGCATGTAGCGGAGCTTGACCCGTTCGAACAAATCGTTCTTTTCCGGTTCCTTTTTTTCATTTTCCAGGTGATTGTTCACCTGGTTTATCTCCTGGTCATTGAGCGCCTGGGCGGCATGGGCGTGTATGTGGCCATGATGGTAATGCTGGTACCGCTCTGCTTTAATTAGCCAGTTTGAAAAAATGGGTACCAGTGTTTGCGCTGCGATGTATGAAACGATCATGGTGAACCCAATGGAAAGTGATAAGGGCAGGAACATGGCTTTGGGCACACCGGTCATTAAAAACGAAGGCGCAAAAACCGCCAGTATACACAGCAGGATCAATAGCAGGGGAAAGGCAATTTCCTCGCAGGCATCGTAGATCGCCTGTTTTTTGTTCTTTCCCATCTCCAGGTGCTGGTGAATATTTTCAATGGTAACTGTTGCCTGGTCAACCAGGATACCGATCGCCAGCGCCAGTCCGCTCAGCGTCATAATATTTATGGTTTGTCCAAACAGGCTTAATAGCAGCAGTCCAATAAAGATGGAAACCGGGATGGTAATAATAACGATGAGGCTGCTGCGCCAATCGCGCAGGAACAGCAGCACCATAAGCCCCGTAAGCAGGGCGCCGAGCGCTCCTTCGGTGGCGAGGCTTTTCACCGCATTCACCACAAACACCGATTGGTCGAATTCATACGAGATCTTTACATCATCGGGTAACAGGCTTTGGATATCGGGCAGTTTTGCCTTCAGGTCTTTTACCACCTGCCAGGTACTGGCATCGGCAGTTTTTACCACCGGTATGTAAACTGACCGTTTACCATTGATCAATGCATAATCGACCGTAATATCGGCTGCATCGGCTACGCGCGCCACATCTTTTATTAAAACAGGCACGCCGTTTTTGGTAGTAATGGGTATATCGCCGAATTCGGTCACATCCTTTATGAGGGTGTTGATGGTGGTTACATACATGGTATTGTTGAGCCGCAGGTTGCCCGAAGGCGACATTACATTGAATTTGGCGAGGGCGCTCACCACTTCATCAGGCGTAAGGTTGTAGCTGCGCAATTTATCGGGGTCAACATTTACGGTAATTGACCTTGAGTTGGCGCCAAAGGGCGGGGGAGCCGTTAAACCGGAAACGTTGGCAAATGAAGGGCGTATACGGGTGGCGGCCAGATCGTAGATCTCTTTCAGGCTGCGGGTTTTGCTCGAAATAACCAACTGCCCAACCGGCAGGGACGATGCATCAAAACGAATAACCTGCGGGGGCAGTGCGCCGGGCGGAAAGAACTTCATGGCCCGGTTCACCTGCAGCGCTACCTGGGCGCTTGCTTCGGCCATATCGGTTTTTTCATAAAAACTCAGTTTGAGCATGGTGAGCCCCTGGATGTTTTTGGTGGAAATGCTTTTCACGCCGTTCACATACAGGAACTGGTCCTGCAGGCGGGTACTGAAAAAGCCTTCCATTTGCTGGGCACTCATGCCGCCGTAGCTTTCGATCACATAGATCGTTGGCAGGTTCAATTGCGGGAATATATCAACGGGCATTTTCAATGTTGCCAGTACCGCAAAGAACAACAGGCTGATTGCGATGACTATATTTGAAATGGGCTTTTTAAGCGCCGATGAAACTAATGACATAATACCGGGTTAATTGGTGATGCGTAAAAGTGATTGTACCTGGTTCGCTGCAATGGCTTTTTCAAACAGTGTTTTGCAATACAGGTATTTCGCCATGATAAGGTCGGTTTCGGCGCGGTATAGCACGTTAAGGGCTGAATTGAGTTCTAAAATGTCGGTAAGGCCATTCTTGTATAAAGAAAGTTTTTGCCGGTAAGCGGCCTGCGCTGCTGCCAGCTGGTGCGGAATTTCCTGCAATCGTTCGCCGGCGGTCACCAGTTGGGCATCGAGCCTGTTCTCACTAAGCGATAACAGCATCTCCTGTTCCTGCAATTGCTTTTCGGCATAATTGGTATAGGCCTGCTGCGTCTTTAATTGTAATTGTTTCCGTTTCAGATCGAACAGGTCGTATTTAATGCCAACGCCAACGAGGTAATTGCCGCGTTCCAACCCAATACCGGTCGACAGCTTGCGGAACTCATCGGTGGTGGGGTTGATGCTGCTGCCACGCCCCCATACCGCGCCCTGTAAGGAAACGCTGGGGTAGTAGCTCTTCTTTACCAGTGATTCCTTTTCAAGGCTGTTGCGGTAAAGCGATTTATAATAAGTGATCAGCGGATGGGTCGCCAGGGCAGTATCAATGGATGGCGGCGCCTGGTTGTGTTCAACCAGTTTGTTTACATACCCGGTATCGGGTTGTAATTGTTCAGTGGGTATACTCGTAATGGCCGAAAGCATCAGCTTGTATTGTTGCCGCTGGCCTTTGAGCTCAACATAATTCAACCGTGATTTCGAGATCTCCGCTTCTGCAATGCTGGTATCAACACCGGCTTTAACGCCGCTGCGGGCAAGGGCCATCACCGATTGCCGTATTTCTATATTCCGTTGAATATTTAATTGTTGAATAGCCAACAGGTCTTCAATGCGAAGCCATTGCAGGTAGTTGTCGATCACCAGGGCCTGCAATTGATATTTCCGTTGATTGAATTTTGATAATTCCACCTGCACATCAGACGCAGCCAGCTGCTGTTGCGCTTTGCGTCCGCCAAAATCATAGATCGTGAAATCAACAGCGGCAATAGCCAGGTCGGTGAGTATAGAAGAAGAGTTGCCGATGGCGCGTACCTTTGAATTACCGGGTACCATGCCATAAGAAAAATAGCCGCCGGGCATATTATTATTGGTACCTATATCGGCCTGCATACCAACATTGAGATCGGGCAACCAATTATAGGTTATTGCATGTTGCTGTGCCTGCCGTATTAAAATAGCCATTGAATCGGCACGCAGAAAAGGCGACCGCTCATTGGCCTGGTCGAGTAATAGTTTTAATGCGGGCACAGCAGCTGACGTTTGGGCCTGTACCGAACTATAAATAAACGATAACGAGCAATAAGCGCAAATGAGATGCGCTTTTTTTAATAGTACCATGCTGATGAAAGTTTATGCCACATGCCTGATGGGAATGAATTGGCCGCTTAGGCAGTATTTTACTGCATAAAGGGGCGCGCATGCCAGTCTTTAATAACAGGAATTAATAGTAAGATAATCAGTAAGAGATCAGGCAACAGGTGGCCCTCGAAAAGGGGAGTGTAGCTGTTTAAAGCTTTGTAAGGTGGGAACGGGGTGAATGAATTGTTTGCGTTCTACAGCAAAAGCAACAGCGATGTGTTTGGGTAAATGATTAAGCTGATAAACCTGCTGATGAAAGTAACGCTTGTTAAGCTGGGGCTGTAAAACCGACAACTTTTTATCTGAGGGAGAAATGTACTTGCAGCTTTTTGCACTGTTGAGGTCATTGCCGGCAGCCGCAACTATGTTTATGTCGCTTGCATTGGGAAGGGTATACTTCAGGTTTAATTGAACCAGTAAGAAAAGTAGATACACCCCCAATATGCCGGATTTTCCTAATACAGACCTGAGCTTTACACGCTGCATGCGGTAAAATTATAAAAAAAATCAAAACCCCGGCTACGCCCTGGTAATTTAACGGGCGGGAACCGTTGTCAATAACAATCTGTTAATAAAATAATCGTTGTTGGCGCATCTTTCCCGCCAAAAAAATGACCCTGTTCGGGGCCATTTTACGATCACCATATTTGAATGGAACAAACTGCTGTTGGTCAATCCCGGTAATTCAATGCGGGCTTACGGTCGCCCAGCATGGGTCTGTATTGAAAACCGGCGCCTTTTGCCCGGTTAAATTCAGCCGTAGCTTTCCCGATCAACGCTGGTTGTGTAAACAGATCGATGCCGGTAAGTACAATAGCTTTGGCGGCATTGATCATGCCTTTGGCGCCTATCTCCATACCGCCTGCGGCTACCGCCTGCCAGCTATGGGCCGGTGTGCCGGGTACCCACGTGGCGGTGCTTAAACCCACGGTAGGCACCGTCCAGCTTACATCGGCTACGTCTGTAGAACCGAACCCTTCACCGCTTGTATCGGCTTTCAGGCTGTCTATTTTGCTGGCTGCCTCAACATCAGGGGCTTTAAAATCGAAGCTTGTTTGTATTTTTTTTGCATAGGCTTCTTCTGCTGCCGTATAGGTTACGCCCCCTACTTTAACCAGGTTTTTGTACATGGCTTCGCTCAATACCATATTGGGTAACAGATCGTATACGCCACCGGTAATTTCATAATCCATCGTAGTGCCGGTTCCCAATGCGGCGCCTTTGGCGGCATTCACCACTCTTTCAAATACGCTGCGCACTATTTCACGGTCCTGGTTGCGTACATAGTAATACACTTCACCGAAATCGGGCACCACATTGGGGGCTTTGCCGCCGTTGGTGATAATATAATGGATACGGGTACTCGATGGAATATGTTCGCGCATCATATTGACCATATTGTCCATGGCTTCTACTGCGTCTACTGCCGAGCGTCCTTTTTCGGGTGAAGCGGCCGCATGGGCCGAAATGCCATGAAAACGGAATTTGGCGCTGATATTGGCCATGCTTCGCCCTGCATTCACTGCATTCCGGTCGCCGGGGTGCCAGTGCATCACTACGTCAACGCCATTGAATAATCCTGCGCGCACCAGGTAAACTTTTCCGGAACCGCCTTCTTCCGCCGGGCAGCCATATACTTTGATGGTGCCTTTCAGTTTGCCAGTTTCGATCAGTTTTTTCAATTCCACCCCGGCAGCTACAGAGGCCGTTCCGAACAAATGGTGTCCGCAACCATGTCCGGCATTCACTTCTTTCATGTCGGGGCGTGGATGCTTTTCAGGACTGGTGTCCTGCGATAAGCCGGGTAGGGCGTCGAATTCTGCGAGTATACCGATCACCGGTTTTCCGCTACCGTACGTTGCTACAAAGGCGGTAGGCATTTCAGCTACGCCGCTGTCGACGGTAAATCCATTGTCGCGCAAAACCTGTTGCAATAAATGGGAGCTTTTGTATTCTTTATAACCCACTTCGGCATAGCTCCAGATCTGCTGCTCGGTTTTTTTGTAGAGATCGTACTGCGATTGAACATCGTTGAGGGCGGTTGTTTTTAGCGCATCGGCATTGCCGGTCGCTTTTTTTTGTGCGTACAGAAAGTCGCTTTGAAGAGCCAGTACCCCTGTTATGATCAGGTTGAGCAGGAATAATTTTCTCATATTATGCTGGTTGTTCTCTAAAGATAAATTTAATGTCGCTTAGTTAAGCTTTTCCACTTCGCGCAACGCTTTTGGGTGCTACCTTTCGACTACGGGCAGGGCGCTCAGGGCCCTGGTCGCGGTAATTCAGCGCCGGTTTGCGGTCGCCGATCAAAGATTGGTATTTAAAGCCGGGGCCTTTGGCCTGGTTGAACTCTTCGGTTGCCTTTGCGATCAGCGCCTGTTGGGTAAACAGGTCAATACAGGAGAACGCCATTGTTTTGGCTGCTACCATCATGCCTTTGGTGTTAATGACCACAGAAGCTGTGCCTCAGTACTGGCGCCTTGAAGTGGTTCACCCAATATTACCTGGTAATAATGCCTTTGCGGCTGCTGCGGATGAAGGTCAGGATCTCGTCTTTTTCTTCACTCATCATTAATTCCTCTTCAATCTTTAAGAGCGCTTCTTCGAGGGTGAGTCCGGCATTAAAAATGCTTCGGTAAATATCAAGAATATGATTGATTGAGGTGAGCGCATATCCTCTGCGTTTTAAACCGGTGCTGTTTATGCCTGCATAGCCCAATGGGGTGTGGGCGGCTTTAACAAACGGCGGCACATCTTTGTCGACCGTGCTGCCGCCTGCAATAAATGCATGTTTGCCTATATGCACATCCTCATTTACATAGCACATGCCGGCTACCCAGCCCCAATCATCTATGCGTGCAAATTCCTTGATCTGTGTACAATTTATGATAACACAATTATTGCCGATGGTACTGCCGCTGCCTACACAACTATAGGCGTTGATCATACAGTTTTTACCAATGGTGGTTTTAATGGGGTCTTTCAGGGGGCGGTCAATGGTCACGTATTCCCTGATAATGGTATTATCACCGATCTCCACGCAAATTTTATCTGAATACACTTCCTCTTCACCCTCTAAGGCAGCTATTACCACGCCGGGGAAAATGCGGCAGTTGGTGCCGATCCTGACGCCGGGCATAATAGTAACGTTACTGCCTATCCATGTTCCGCCACCTATTTCCACATTATCATAAATGGTCGTATACGGATCTACTTTTACATTCTGGGCAAGTTTAGCGCCGTCTTTAATATGCGTATAAGGGTGTATCATGCTGTTTTTCTCCTTGTGGCAAAATTAATCAGGCAATATACGCTTAATAACTTAATAATCAATGTGAACCCCAGTACAGAAATGATGGGGTATGTTTTTTTCAATGAATATGAAAACAACTGTCAATGAAAAGGTTGGCATTTTTGATAAGCTGCCTGTTCTGCTTCAGAAAAGATTGCCAGGAAAAGACAGTTCTCCATTCGCACCGATCTTGAGTATATTGTTGGTGAGCTTGGTAACTTCCCTTTAGAGAATAAGTACCGCTTAGGCTGGCATACCTATTTCACTTATATGCCATCTATTACCAATGAAGTTGGCTTTTTGATACATACCTATACCGGTCGCGATTATCTGAATAACCGGTTCGACGATATTGTTTTTATTGGCGAAGCCGGTTTGTATATGCGGATAAACAGAAAATAAGCGCTGTTTTCTAAAATGTTAAAATCCTTTTATTCACCATTTTTTGTATTATTATCGTTCTTTCAAAAACGGTAAACCCTGCCCGCTAACCCTTATGTTGAAAAAAAAGGAAAACCAAACGATCAACGCCTGGTGTTGGTACGATTGGGCCAACTCGAGTTATTCCCTGGTGATCACCTCGGCTATATTTCCGAGTTATTTCCTTAGTCTTGATACGGCGGGTAACGGTACGGCCTGGTGGCAAAAGCTCAGCAACTCCGTTTTGTATGCCTACATGTATTCATTCGCCAGCTTGTTCCTGCTGTTCTTAAGTCCGCTTTTTGGTTCTGTCGCAGATTATGCCGGCCGCAAGAAATTTTTCATGACCTTCTTCTCGGGCATCGGGGCCATCAGTTGCGCCCTGCTGTATTTTTCAACTTCTCAACAGATCCTGTTAACTGCTGCATTATTTATAATATCCAGTGTTTGCTATAGCCTTGGTGTGGTGTTTTATAATGCCTATATACCCGAGATTGCTGGTCCCGAACAATACGATACGGTAAGTGCCAAAGGATTTGCCTGGGGCTATCTGGGTGGCATGATCGCATTGGTGATCAGTTTGCTTATCATTCAATTTGCCGGAACCATCGGGTTCTCATCCGAACAAATCCACGCCGCCATCCCGGTGCGGCTTTCATTTGTCTTTATTGGAATGTGGTGGTTGTTATTTGCCGCCTATTCATTAAAGGGACTGCCGCCCGATCATAAGCATCATGCTATCAGTTTTAAAATAATTGTTCAGTCTTATGCGCGCATTGTGCAGGCTTTTCGCCAGGCGCGCAAGCACCGCATTATTGCGCTGTTCCTGCTGGCCTTCTTTTTTTACGATATGGGTGTTACCACTATCATGGGCATGTCGAGCGTATTTGCCACTAAAACACTCAATCTTACTACGGCCCATTTGATCGGTGTTATACTCATACTGCAATTGCTGGCCATTGCCGGCTCTTATGTATTTGTATGGGTCTCAAAAAAGTTCAGCAATTTGATGGCGGTAAAAATATCCGTATTGTTCTGGGTGCTTATTTGTTTCATCGGCTATTCGGTACAAAATAGTACGCAATTTTATATTATGGCCTGCCTGGTAGGACTGGTGATGGGTGGAACCCAGGCTATGTCGCGTTCCTTGTTTGCCACCCTCATTCAAAAAGAAAAGGATGAATATGCCACCTGGTTCAGCCTGTATGATGTGCTCGACAAAATAGGCGTGGTGATAGGCACGTTCTTATTTGGGTTAATGGAATACATGACGGGCTCCATGCGCTCGAGCGTGGCTACGTTGAGCCTGTTCTTTGTCATTGGTTTTATATTCCTTCAACTAATCAATAAAGCGTGGAAAAAATAAAAAAAGCGGTCCCTTTTTCGCTGGTGATCTTCCGGCTGCTGTTGGCGCCGGTAATGCTTGGCTACACTTTGCAAACCCATCGAAGCGGCTGGTTCCTGGTGAGTTGTTTGTGGGCCGGAATGATCTCTGATATCTTTGACGGCATCATTGCGCGCAATCTGGGGGTGGCTACCAACAGCCTGCGTAAATGGGATGCCAATGTTGATATTGTATTCTGGCTGGCGGCGGGAGTTTGTATCTGGTTGCTGAACGGGCAATTGCTGAAAGACCATCTGGGGTTTATTGCCGTGTTGTTTTTGCTGGAACCGGTATCGGATCTCATCAACCTGGTGAAGTTCAAAAAAAGCGGCTGCGCCCATAACTGGCTTTCCAAAACCTGGGGCGTTCTGTTGCTTTTTACTTTTACATTTCTGCTGGCAGGAACGCAGCCGCTCTGGTTGTTTCGTATTTGTTTGGTAACTGGTTTACTATCGCAAATAGACAGGATCATTATCTCTTCCCTGTTGCCCGGGCCGGAATGCGATATCCCTTCCTGTTACCATGCCTGGTTACGGCGGAAGGGAAGAACCTTTAAAAGATATAAGCTATTCAATTAGTTTTTAGGTTTTCAATTGATTTGCGAGCTCTTCAAAAATGATGCTGTTATGCTGGAAGTCAAATTTCCTTGCCCAGAGTTTGTCAGATCGTATTGCGACAGGTATATCATCAGCGGTTAATATTTTGGGGTGCGATTCCCCATCCTGAAAGTCAATGTATCTTAAATTATCATTTACTATATGGTCCTGTAAAGGAGAGTTCAGTACTATTGATTGAAAAAAAATTTCATCAGCAAATGCAGTTAATTCAAAATAATCCATGATCACCGGATTGAATTTGATATACTTTAATATGTATTTAATGCAATCATGCGTTAAGCACCACCATTGAGATCCGCCATAAGGCGCAAAATCTTTAAAGAATGCTCTCTTCAGGTTAACTTTTCTTTGAAGAATATAAAGAACATGACTTTCTTCATATCCTATTTTATCAATAAGCCAGTAGTAATTGATCCTGTGCGCCCCACCGTCGCGTCCCCAGCCACTATATGGAATAGTCCAGAAGTTAATGTATTCTTTTCCATAGTTGGCGTGTAAGTGATCATAAATATATTCGTTGCATTTTACCGGCATATCCTGGCCGCTTAGCAAAATGAAATATCCTTTCTTCTTCGCCGCTATTGCTGCTTTCATTAATAGCAGTGTTGCCTGTATCATACTGAACCCTGCCCAGTTTATACTGATCCTGTTCCCGGTAATTTTAACCCGGCTGTTTCTGTAAAACCTGTATTTTTTGATCTCAGCTGCAGGTACTTTTTTGTCGACATGGATAAAAAAGCTGGTTTTGTCATTATCAAGGGAATCAATCAACAGATCTAATTGTGCCAGGTTATTATGGGCTAATATTAAATAGTTGAGGTGCATAATTACTTTTTTCCTATTGAAGTTGATTTAATTAAACCATAATAGAGGCGTTGTAATAACCGCATGTCTTTAGTTATAATTATAGCCTGTGCCCTTAGGCCGTTTTTATAGGGAATGGTAAACTTATTATTAGTTGTCAAACCTCTTTCGAATTGTATGGTCGCCAAAAAACCACTATCTGATGCGACATTTGATATATAGTCTAATTTCCCATTAAGGATCCCTGTTTCCTGGTAAGGGTAAGCGTCTACTCTTAATTGCACTTTGGCACCAGTTGCTATCTTGCCAAAATTTTGTTGTGGCAAATAGGTCTCGGCATAAAAACGACTGTCACGGGGATTAATAAATCCAATTAATCTGCCTTGTTGTATAAACTGGTTTTCCTGCAATTGAATCACAAGGCTTACCTCTCCGTCGATAGGTGATTGCAGCACGTATCGCTTTATCCATTGATCAACCGAGCTTTTCAGTAAAAGAAGTGCCTGTTGAAATATATTTTCCTGTTGCGAAATATCGTGATCGATCTGTTCTATTTCCTTGCGCTTTTCTCTTTTTTGCACTTCATTGGAAAACAGTGACGCGTCTATTTTCGAAACATCCATTTGCTTATTTAATAAATTTGCCTTTTGTGTCCTTAGTTCTTCTGCAGATATGATCCTGTCTTTGAACAAAGTGTTATTCATATTGTATGATTCTTCAACCAGTTTAAGCTGCTGTTCGGTTAGGTTCTTTTGGTTTTGTATTGTTTGCCTGGTTCCTTCTAATGACTGTATATCATTTTCAATGTTCCTTTTCTTTTTAGTATAAAACCCGTTTGCGATATAGTCATTGAATAATTGCAATGAAGAAACAAACCCACGATATTCCTGTTGCAGTTCACCTAAATTGTTAAAATTGGTATTGAACAGCTCTGATACGGCAGCGTTTTGCCCTGTGCTTATTAATTCTATGCAACTATCAAGAAGAGTCGATAACTTTAATACTTCTCCATGATTGGCCGTGCTTTCTATCCAGGCTAACAGATCGCCTTTTTTTACAATGTCCTTGTTTTTAATAAATAGTTTAACTATTCTTCCCTCCTGATAAGGCATGATCTCTTTGGGCGCATTGGCTGCAGTAATAGTCGCCCTTGTTTCAATGATGTCGGGATATTGAACAAACCAGGAAGCGCCTGACAGGGCTATTAAAATGATCAGGAATAATGGGAAGGCCCATCTTTCAATAAATTTTGGTTTTCGGTCCAAAACGTCCTGAACTATTTCAGACCGCTGACTGATGGTTTCTTTAATACTTTCGGCAAAGGTCGTTTCTTTTGAAGCGCCATTGATATCTTTTTTATCCATAGATAAGGTTTTATTATTAATTGCCTAACTCGAGTTGATTTTTAACCAGTTCATAATAGGCGCCTCTGATCGAAGTTAATTCGGTATGCGTTCCTTCTTCAATTATTTTCCCGTTGTGTAATACAACTATTTTATCGGCGTCTTTTACTGTACTAAGGCGATGGGCTACTACGACAACGGTTCTGCCCTTAAAGATCTCATTCAGATTTTTTACAATTATCTTTTCGTTGTTGGCATCAAGTGAATTGGTTGCTTCATCAAAAAAAAGGTATTGGGGATCTTTATAAATTGCCCGCGCAATCAACAACCGTTGTTTTTGCCCCTGGCTTATACCAACTCCTTCTGATCCCAATTGGGTATTAAAACCATTGGGAAGTGTTTCAATATAAGAAAGGATATTTGCCATTTGGCAGCTATGTAAAAGCCTGTCTTCATCAATGTATTCGTCGCCTACTGCAATGTTGCGGGCGATTGTATCATTGAAAATATATCCGTCCTGTAATACTGCTCCACATTGATTTCTCCAGAAAGAATGTCCTATATGCTTAAGATCAGCTCCGCCAACCTTTAATTCTCCATTATACTGGTCGTAAATTTTTAATAATAGTTTTAAAAGTGTTGTTTTGCCGCTCCCGCTTATGCCAACTATTGCAGTTACCTTGCCCTGGGGGATCAATAATGAAATATCTTCCAATACCGGCTTGTTGCCATCGCCCTTATAAGTAAAGGACACACGGCTTAAATTGATACTTTTATTATGTGGCAATTGGGTTATAAAAGTTTTACCCGCAGGTTCTTCGTCTTCTATTTTGTATATGTCATTAAGTCTTTCGAGACTTATTTTCACGTCCTGCATATTTTGAGCAAGATTGACCAGGTGAGAAACCGGTCCGCTTAACTGGCTGATGATAAATTGAACAGCTATCATCGTACCCAGGGTCAACTGTCCCTGAACTACCATTTGAGCAACCATAAAACTTAGTATCAGGTCTTTACCCTGGCTAATAAATAAGGCGCCAATATTTTGAATTTGATCGTAGTTAAGGTTTTTGTAATTAAGTTTGAATTGCTGCACCTGCAAATTTTCCCAATCCCAGCGTTTCAATTGTTCGGCGTTATTCAATTTAATTTCCTGCATTCCCTGAATGAGCTGCAATGTTGTATTATTCATTTTGCTGGAAAGATGAAAGCCTGCATAGTTCATCTTTCTGCGAAAACGAAGAAAGAGCCGTATCCATCCAAAATAAAGCAGATTGCCGGTAAAGAAAACTACAAATAAGGGGATGCTGTATAAGCTCAGAATAACGGCATAAACAAAAAAGCTGCAAATTGAAATTAACATCGACAATGCCTGGCTGGTAAGAAATGATTGTACTATTTTGTTGTCGCCTATGCGCTGCAGTGTATCACCGGTATGGTGCGAAGTGAAATAAGATACCGGAAGCTTTGTTACTTTTATCCAGAAGTCGGAGAGCAGAGAAATATTAATGATATTGGAAATGCGCATTTGAAGCCTCATTCGGATAAACTCATTGATAGTGCTTCCTAAAGTAAGCGCCAGTTGTGCAAGCAATACAATGGTTATAAATTGTAAGTTGCCGGTATTGATGCCCGTATCAACCATGCTCTGGCTCAGGAATGGTAATATCAATTGGAGTAACATCCCTGTAAGTAAAGACATTAATACCTGCATTAATTGCCACTTGCCTGGTGTAAGATGCCTGGTAAGTAAACTCCAGGTCACCCTTTCTTCTTTTTCACTTTCAGACTCAAAAAATGCGGGTGTTGGTTCAAGCAGCAATACTGTTCCAATACCGCCGGCGTATGCAGCTTTGTTAGATATCCAATATTGAAGGAACTCTCCTTTTTTGTACGTTAAAATGCCTAAGGCCGGATCTGCTATAGTGGCCTTCCTTTTATTAATATCAGTCAATACTACGAAATGGTTGCTTGACCAATGTAGAATTGCAGGTAAAGGAACCATCTGTAATTTATCGAATGATATTTGAGCGCCTCTTGTCCTGAATCCAATGTTTTCAGCGGCTTCGCTTATTCCTAAAAGAGAAGTTCCTCTTTTGCTAAATCCGGTTTTTTGCCGCAGGGTTTCTGCATTATAATGCCTCCCATATTTTTTTGCCACCATTCGCAGGCAGGTAGGACCGCAGTCCATAGCATTTAATTGCTTATAATGTGTAAAGGACATTCTTTTTTCTTTTTAGATTAATTCTTTTTATCAATTCTTAAGGATAGTAATTTTTTTTGATCAGCCTTATGACCAGGATGTATCTTTTGTCACGGTTTTAACAAACTGGTTGAATAAAAAAAATTTTGGGAAACGAAAAAAACTAATAACTTCAGTACAGAAAGAAACCAGAAAGAAGTTTTTTGATCATTGTTGTACAAGAGTAGAAATTTCAATTCAATTCAACCCGGTAACAAACTCTTCAACAATCGGGGAAATAAAAGTAATAAAAAGCATCCGACTTACCTAAGCCGTTAATCAGACAGCGTAAACATTCGGGAAAAATTAATCAGTTGTAGTGATTGCATGTTGTAACATGCATGATCAGGTATTGTCATTTTGAATCGCTGGATATTCTTTAAGAGAATATTCAAATGGATAGTTATTGCATATCCTCTTTCTGTAAATTTTAAAAGTGCAAGTGATGTTCAACATTATCTATAAGCTATTTGAGCCTAAAACCAATTGCTTTGAATCCGCTAAATTGTTTGCTGATCTGCTACGGGTTAAAATAACGAATGCCTCACTTACAAAAGACATTGAAGAACATCCTGATTATCCAAGTCTTTTAAGTATTAGCGATGTGCTGAATAGCTATGGGATCTCTAATATTTCAGCCAGTTTCGACAAAAACAGTTTTTTTGAAGTGCCCACTCCGTTTATTACCAACCTAAGAGGTATAAAAAGACCTGTCAATTATTTTGCGGTAGTTTCTTCAATAAACAATGGTGCTGTTCGATATTACGATCATGAGAATGCCAGGTGGGAAACTTGTGGTGCTGATGACTTTTATGAAAGAAGTTCAGGCGTTATTTTAATGGCGGAAGTAGAAGAAGGTGCTGGTGAAATCGATTACAACAAGAAAATAAGGCAGGAGAATAATAAACAGTTTTTTCTTGCGGCTATTTCAATTTGTTTACCTCTTGTGTTTCTTGTTTACGGTGTATTTAGTTTTGCCCAACAGGGAATGAATGCTTTGCTCCCATTTTCAATGTCAATACTTACACTTGCGGGAGCAGTCGTTGGCGTATTACTGCTGTTATTCGAGCTGGATCAGTATACGCCCGTTCTTCAAAAAATATGTCGCCCCACGAATAAGATCAATTGTGGAGCGGTGCTTAATTCAAGGGGGGCTAAAATAGCCGGTATCAGTTGGGCTACCCTTGGGTTTACTTATTTTTCCGCACAAATATTATTGTTACTATTTTGGGGTATAACCAATCCCAGGGCGCTTTTTGTTATCTCCTGGCTCAATGCAATGGCAGCGCCTTACATATTGTTTTCTGTTTTTTATCAATGGCGCGTGATAAAACAATGGTGTGTGCTATGCCTGTCAGTACAATTTATTTTACTCCTGCAGTTGGTCACTTCCATTATAGCAGAATGGCATACGGCCATACCGGTTGATGAAGCCCTGTCTGCTTACATCCTGCTTCCGGTTGTTGTAGCAATTCTTGTCCCTTTTGTATCAGTAAGTTTGCTGGAGCCGGCGTACCGTTCGGCCAAACAAAGTAAAAGCAACAAGCTTCAATTGCAACGGCTTAAACATAGTCCCAAAATATTTGAAACATTGCTGGTTCGGGAAAGAAGTATAGATAGGTCAGTGGAGGGGATGGGGCTGCTGTTGGGGAATCGAAACGCAACTACCCGGATTGTTAAGGTTTGCAATCCATATTGCAAACCCTGTTCCGAATCTCATAAGATCATAGATGGTCTCCTGGCCAATAATCCTGATTTGCAGGTACAAATTATTTTTTTTACAGCCAACGAAGAAGATGATATAAGAAAACCTGTAGCAAGACACTTAATGGCGATAGCTGAAAAAGGCGATGAAACAATAACAAGAGAGGCGTTGGATAACTGGTATATGAGAAATATAAAAGACTATGAAATGTTCGAAAAAATGTACCCGCTGAATGGCGAAATTCAAGACCAGGTCAGCAAAGTAGAACGTATGCAGCATTGGTGTATGGAAAACAGGATAGATTTTACCCCCACTTTTTTTGTAAACGGCTATCAGTTGCCAAAAATGTATAATGTAACAGATCTAAAATATTTTCTTTCTGTTTAACCATGGTACAATGGAGGGAAATATTTCTTATCAAACTGATAAGATCTTAATTATTAAACAGTCCTAAACGAAAAAAAATGAAAAAATTGAAGTTGAAAGCGCTTGAACTCGGCGCTAAAGAAGTTCTTTCCAGAGATCAGTTAAAAAATGTGTTTGGTGGTTCTGTTTTAGACGATGGCGGAAGCGGCCAATGTTCTACGTTGTGTGTTGTGGGAAGTTCATATAAAGTGTGCAATACAAAGGTAGTTAGCGGTTATACACAATGTGTATGCCCCGACGGTTCCAATAGTTCCTGTCACTAATATTACCTGAAACCGGGTATCATTAATATTTCTCCAGGTTGCACCCGGGAATAACCTGGAGAAATATTTTATCTTTATAGGTACCTAACTTATTAGAATATGATGCGATATTTCATTGCTGCCCTTTCGATATACCTTGCGCAGGATTGTTATGCCCAAAAAAAGTTTACTACTGAGATCCGGTTTCCTGCAAATATAGATACCCGAAAGGTCATTATGCAATATGATAATGGCAAAACGGTATACCCGGTTGCCACAACGTTTAATGAAAATAAAGCCACCATTTCCGGTACGTTTTATTCAAAATATGTAATGCTTGCAGTTTTATACAGAAAGCCATCAGGGGCATTTTATAGTAATGAGTATTTCCTGAACGAAGGGTCTTCTTCACTTGTTTTTGCAGAAAGCAAAAATGGCGATACACCCGCTGATCCTTTAGATAGCTGCAAACTTTTAAATGCCATTGAGATCAGGAAATTGCCGGCAGCAGTAAAAATGCGCCTTTTTACAGCAAAAGAAACCTCGCAGCTGGATGAAATTATGGATTATTATGACAATAAAACTAACGAAACAAATAAGGATTCTGTTATGCAGGTCATGCATGAAAGGTCAGGTGTTCTTGTTAAAAAGCAACTGGAATTTGTAAAAAAGTATAATGATCAATATTATTCCTTTTGGGTGTTCAAACGGAATATTTCAGGAACTAACTTTATTAAGCCCGACGTTTTATCAAAGGTATTTGCTTCGTTTCCTGCAGCTGTTAGAAATAGTTTTGAGGGGAAAGAGACCGTTAGAGTTATGAATGGAATTGTGCACGCAAATAAAGGGCTAAAAGCGCCTGCTTTTTCGGCGAACGATATTACAGGCGTAACAATTAATACAGGCAATTACAGGGGGAAATATATTCTGCTGCAGTTTTGGGCATCCTGGTGCCGTCCCTGCCTGCAGGAAATGCCATCGATCAGAAAGATCCGTGATAATTACAGCGCCGATAGACTGGAGGTAATAAGTATAAGCATCGATTCAGATTCTTCAGCCTTCGCAAAGGCCATGGGTGTACATAAAATAAATTGGACAACCATTTTCGACCGCCAAAGGGAAATTTATACAAATTATGGTGGCAAACCAATTCCATTGATTTATTTGATCAATAAGGAAGGCGTAATTGTTTATAGCAGTGAAGAAGACAGGCCGGGTGTTCTGGTTGATTTACTTTCCAGGTCAGTTAAATGATATGTTATCAAATAAAAATTATTCATGTTCAACCATCCTATTCCTGTTTATGTGATCAATTTAAAGCACAGGACAGAAAGAAAAGAATACATTTTACAGGAATTTAAAAATAAAAAGGAATTCGATGTTCAGATAATTGAAGCCTGTTCACACGATATTGGCCCTATTGGTTTATGGAATAGTATCAAAAAGGTTATAACCATTGCTCAAAATAGGTCAGCCGATTTTATAGTAGTTTGTGAAGATGATCATCAGTTCACAGATGATTATTCGTCAGAAAAACTATTTAACGCCATTGCAGATGCAAAAAAGCTGAACGCTGATGTATTGTCTGGTGGGGTAAGTTGGTTCACCGGAACTATACAGTGTACAGAGCATGTGTATTGGATGGAAATGTTTTCGGGTACTCAGTTTCTGATAATTTTCAGGAATTTCTTTGAAACAATGCTAAATGCCGGTTTTAATGCCGGAGATGATGCCGATTATAAGATCTGTAGCTTAACAGACCGTAGATTTTTTATTTGTCCATTTATTTCCGTTCAAAAGGAGTTTGGATACTCCGATGCCACTGCAAAGAACAATGTAGAGGGCAGGGTGGAAGCATTATTTAAAAAGAGTTGCACCACAATTGATGCCATTAAAGACATTTCGGAGTTTTACCATAACACCCTTTCGCTAAAGGAAGAGGTGGATCTTTGCGAAATAGGATCATATAGAATTCCAACTTATATAATCAACCTACCTGAAAGAACCGAGCGAAGGAAACACATAGAGGAACAATTTAGAGGAAAAAATGAGTTCGACGTTTCCATAATACAGGCATGCCGTCATGAAGTTGGGGCAGTTGGTTTATGGTTGAGTATCAGGAAAGTAATTGAAGCAGCAATAGTCAATGATGATGATGTAATTATTATTTGCGAAGACGATCATGAGTTCACTGAAAATTACTCCAAAGAGATACTCATAAGAAATATTATTGAAGCACACGGTCAGCACGTTGATTATATGTCTGGCGGATCGGGCAAATTTGGATTGGCATTACCCGTTAGTGAAAACAGGGTATGGACCAATTTTTGTTTTTCAACTCAATTTATAATCATTTTTAAAAAATTCTTTCAATCTATTCTCAATGAACCTTTTGATGATTCTGTAATAGGTGACAAAAAGCTTTCTGAAATGACTGTAAACAAGATGTTGTTTTGCCCGTTCATTTCTCAACAAAAAGATTTTGGGTATTCAGATGTTACACCTATGCATAATGAAAATGCCGGAATGCTCAATTTCTTATTTGCAAAAAGCACCCACCGGATCAATCAGATCCACAATGCCTATATAATGCTTTTTAAAAAATAATGCCGTTTGCAGTTATCAAAATAGGGTAGTCAGGTAATTTTTCTTTTCCACCGGACCATTATACCTGGAGTCCATAGAACGGTACCGGTTATCACCCATTACAAAATAGGTATTGGCAGGAACGGTATAGGGCCCGAAATTATAGGGCGACCAGGGTTTGCCAAAAGTGCTATGTATGGCAGGGTCTTCTTTACTGTCAATATAGAGCCTGCATTTTTGTATGATGTCTTTTTGTTTAATAGTTTCCAGGGGCGCCAAAATGCTATCGCCCGGAAGCGGTATTGCTTCGCCCTCTTCAAAATCGAGATTGATTGCAATAGCATAGGGAATAACGTATAGTTTTTTCAGGTTAAGCGGTCCATCACTGTTTTTACCATTTACGAACAGGTCGCCATTTCTGATCTCAACAATATCACCCGGCATCCCGCATACTCTATGAAACCAGGTTTGTTTTTCGTATTCAGGGGCGGTTGATTTATAACAAATGAAATCGAATCTTTGAGGCTTAAATAAGTTGGAGGCCAGGAAATGTGAGCCTGTTTTGAAAGTGGGTTCATTTGATTTTGTGGGAACGCTGTAATATTGAAGTGCATTGGTTAAACGCCCGATAACGATTAATAAAACAAGGGCCCCAAAAACACTGATCAGGATGATTTGATACTTTTTCATAAGTAGGGTGCCAATATACAATTTTATTGGTAACCGGGAAAGGGCAAACGGGGCCGTCCCGATAAATCGGCACAACCCCGTTTGAAAAATTATGCTTTGCCTGTTGCCCCATGAAATTTCTCTTCATCTTCGGTCATGGGTTTGCCGCTACCGTTCGGCTGGCCTTTGCCTGTGGTAATTAAACCCATCAAGCTTTGCTGTATATAGTGCGTCCAGGCATTTTGGCAAACTTCAAAGCATTCATAGTCGGGAACCAGTCCGATATGAGTGAAGCGCACCTGCGTTTTGTTATCCTTTTCAGCAATTTCAAAACTGATTGTGGTACCTGTCCATTCGCTTTTGTCATGTGGGAACGGTTGCTTGCTACCCTTATTTTTCGACGTTTCATCGAAGATCCCCGGTTTGAAATAGTTGTCCATTACCAGCCAAACTACTTTTTTGTCAGGGATTACTTCTATTAATTTTATTTGACAACGGTGAATGTCTTCAAAATGATAATTGAACACATCATTGAGTGTATTGGTATTGCCTTCAATTTCTTCAGACCACCAGCCACGAACATTGTTGATGGCATTGAATGCTTCATGCGGTGTTCGATTGACCAGTATGGTTGTAGTAAAATCTGATGTAGTCATTTTTATAGATTTAAATTTGAATGTTTATAAGGTAACGATCACTTTTCCAAATGCCTTGCCCGATTTAAACCGGTGAAAGGCATCCTGAACTTTTTCCAGCGGAAAAACGCTGTCGATAACGGGTATGATGTTATTTTTTTCAATAGCGTTTACCAGGTCATTTAATTCCTGTGCATTGCCAACTGAATAAGCTTGCAGCCGGATGTAGTTCGTAATAAGCGGGATCAGGTCTATGGTTAGTTTGGTGCCTGTCATGAGGCCGATCAGGCCAACAAATCCGTGTTGTTTTACCGAGAGTATGCTTTGTTCAATAGTGTCTGTGCCGGCTACATCCAGCGTTACATCTACACCGGCGCCACCATTCAGGCGTTTTACTTCATTGCTCCATTGTGGAAATTCTTTATAGTTGATCACTTCATCGGCTCCCAGGTTTTTCAGTTGCTGTTCTTTTTCCTTTCTGCCGGTGGTGGCTATCACTTTCAGTCCAAATGTTTTGGCTATCTGTAATGCAAACAAACTAACACCGCCACTGCCCTGGATCAGCATTGTTTGTCCGGCCCGGATATTAGCCTGTTCAACAAGAATGGTCCAAACCGTTAGACCGCAAACTGATAATGGAGCTGCCTGTTCATCTGTACAATTTTTGGGTGTTCTTACCAACGTGTTTTCAGGTTGCACGGTGAATTCTGCCAAAAGGCCCGGACGTGAAAAGCTGGTTCGCAATTGGTCGTTGTAAGGAGTGTTTTTGCCTGCTTCCCAACGGGAGATAAAAGGAATGATAACCCGGTCGCCTTTTTTCCAACGTGACACTTTAGCGCCGACTTCTTCTACTATTCCTACGCCTTCAGAAACGGGAATAAGTGGAAGCGGAATGCCAAATGGGATCCTGTTCTCTACAATGATCAGGTCGTGAAACTCCAATGAAACGGCAGTGGTTTTCACCAGTACTTCATTTTCCCCAATTGATGGGGTTGCTATTTCTTTGAGTTGTAAATGCTCAATACCAAATTGTTCCAGCTGAATTGCTTTCACGATGCCAGGTTTTAGGCAACAAATGTACTGGCTATATTTCGCCCCAGGCGGGGCTTAAATGGACTTTATAGTGGGGTGAATTGGACAGTTACATAAAAAAACGTAAATCTTGTTTTCTGGAATATTTATCAATAGCCGCGCAATACATCTTCAATAAGTTTCAACTCTTCATCTGTAAAAGGGGCGGCTGCCAGGCATTTCAGCGAGTCTGTAAGCTGTTCAGGCTTGCTGACGCCTAAAAGGACAGAAGTGATCCGTTTGTCGCGCAACACCCATGATAAGACCATCTGGGCTAAATTCTGACCTCGCTCCAATGCAATTTTATTCAGCCCGTATACCTTCCTGATCTTTTCTTCTGTGATCGTGCTTTCTTCTATCGCTCCGTTACCACGGTGTGAAGAGGCACGGGAATCCTGGGAGCAAGCTTAGAAAGCGGCATCTCAAATCCACGCCCTCGCCAAAAGGGTAAATCAAATTCTCTGTCTCTTGTTTTTTACCTACGCCCCAATGTTCGCAACTTAGGCCCCAATGTTCGCAACTTAGACCCCAATGTTTTGAAGTTTCACCTCAACCTTAAAAACTTTCCACAAGAAGTTGCGATCAAGTGCCCCACCGTTTGCAACAAGCACCCCATCGTTTGCAACAAGTGCCCCATCGTTTACAACAAGTGTCCCATCGTTTACAACAAGCGCCCCATCGTTCACAACAAATGTCCCATAGTTTGCAACAAGTGCCCCATCGTTTACAACATATGCGGCATAATTAGCAACTTTGGGGCAGCATCCAGGAACTATGCAATTTTCAGTAATAACTATATAATATCCCGATATTACTATAGTGTATCCGGAACTCATAATGTCGTATCCAAATTTCATTATGGAGCGTCAGTAAGCAACATTGTGGTATCATTGGCTAAGAATTCGCCGTTCCAGGCTAAGATTTGGCTATACCTCCCTTTGGTATGGCCAAATCTTAGCCTGGGATGATGAAAATCCATTCGGGTATGATGTAAATCGAGTCTGGTAGGATGAAATTCCATTCAGGTATGGCTCAACCCGGGGCTGCAATGCGCTGAAGTTGCTCTGGTAAGTCGAAATGTTGAATCAAAATGCGGCATCCTTAAGTCAAAATGTGACATTTTGAGTCTGGTAAGGCGAAAACTTAGCCTGGTATGCTGAGCTCCAATCTTCCAAACTTATAGAGTTATCTGCACGAGATGCTTTGAGGAATGTGTATCGCAGACTCTATTTCAAATGAATGTCTGCATTAACAATTTCCATGAGGTTCGTAGGTGTGGCAAGTTCCTTAAACTGAAATTGGCGGTACAACCCATGCGCATCGCTGGTATTCAGCATTTTTCTGCGCAGGCGTTTACTCCAGGGCTGATCAAGAATATGCGAGAGCATTTTTTTCGAAATGTCCTGGCCCCGGTATTCAGGTAATACAAAAACATCGGCGAACCAGCCGAATGTATAATAATCGGTGATCACCCGAACAAAACCTACCTGCTTCCCATCTACAAAGGCGCCGGTACAAAAAGAATTTTCCATCGAACGTTCTACCAGCGTATAAGAGATGCCTTTTGCCCAATAAGAATCTACACTTAAATAACGATGTATCACATTGACATCCATATTTTCTTTTCCTGTTTTAATGATCACTTGCGACATATGTACCTGTATTTATTTATGCAAAACTAGTCTTGCGTGTTTGATAAACACAGTCCCAGTTTTGTGTATTTTGATGGACACAGTTATTTTTGTTGAATGGAAAAGGATTTTCTATACGTAGCCATCTCTAACAATATTGCCAGCCTAATCAGGAATGGCGTTTTAAAGGCCGGTGAACGCCTGCCATCGGTGCGACTATTATGTCAGGAACATGGCATTGGTATGAACACGGCAAAAAGAGTATTCCTCGAGCTGGAAGCACAGTCGCTTATTGAATCAAAACCTCAGTCGGGTTATTTTGTAAGTCCCTTGCCTTATCAGCGGCTGCCGCTTCCGGAGGTCAGCAAGCCATCATTGGTAAGTAGCCCGAAAGAGCCCTATGAATTGATCAGGAAAGTGTATGCTACCATGGGCCGTAAAGACCTGATGCTTTTTTCCATAGGCGCGCCATCCGGCGAATTATTGCCTTTGTCAAAACTGAATAAGGAAATAATGTATGCAACGCGCCAGTTACGTGGCAGCGGTACGGAATATGAACAGTTACAGGGCAATGAAAGCTTGCGCCGGATGGTTGCCGCCCGTTCTTTATCGTGGGGCGGGAACCTGCGCGAAGATGACCTGGTAACTACTGCAGGCGGCATGAATGCTTTATCCTTTTGCATGATGGCGTTGAGTAAACCCGGTAATACCATTGCAATGGAAAGTCCCTGTTACCCCGGTAGTTTGCAACTGGCCCGAAGCCTGGGCCTGAAAGTATTGGAGTTACCTACGCATCCGGTTACAGGTGTTGAAATAGATGCCCTCAGGAAGGTGGTTAACAAGATCGATCTTTGTTTGCTGGTCCCCAACTTCAATACACCATTGGGCAGTTGTATGCCCGACGAAAATAAAAAGGAAGTGGTACAGCTGCTGGCGAAACATAATATTCCGCTTATTGAAGATGATATTTATGGCGATCTGTATTTCGGCAATCAACGTCCAAAATGTTGCAAGGCATTTGATACAACAGGCACCGTTTTGTGGTGCAGTGCTGTTTCAAAAACGCTGGCGCCGGGTTACCGGGTAGGGTGGGTGGCCCCCGGAAAATACAGGGACCAGATAATGAAATTAAAACTGGTGCATGCCATTTCTTCTTCTACCATTACACAGGAAGCAGTAGCCAATTTTCTAAAGACCGGCCGGTATGAAAATCACCTGCGAAAAATGCGGCTGACCTTGCAACGCAATTATCAGCATTATATAGATGGCATTGCTGAATATTTTCCGAAAGGCACCAAAACCAGCCGGCCGCAGGGTGGCCTGGCTTTATGGGTTGCCTTCGATAAAAAAGTAAATACCTCGGAACTGTTTGATGTAGCCCTTAAACAAAAAATATGCATTGCCCCCGGCAGAATGTACACCCTGCAAAATCAATATGAAAACTGTATGCGGTTTTCGCTTGGTTTATATTGGACAGATGAAGTGCAACATAAATTAAAACAGCTCGGCAGGTTGATTGCTTCCTGATGTAGTATGATACATACTTCGTCCTATTTCTTTTTAAAAAATACAAAAGAGCCTGGCTAAGCCGGGGTATGGCACAGCTTTTACAGCAATTTTAATAAAGCTCTTTTATGTATTCCAAAATAAAAATTGCAGGGCACCCGGTGCATCCCATGCTGGTTGCCTTCCCCGTAGCATTTTATACAGCCGCACTTGTATGCTACATTGTGTACAATAGTAATAGCAATCCTTTCTGGTTTAAAGTGGCAGTAGTGGCCAATATAGCCGGTGTGGCCATGGCAGCCTTAGCGGCAATCCCCGGCTTCATTGATTGGTTAAATATCCCAACTGACTCAAAAGCAAAAAAGACCGGCATCTATCACATGCTTTGCAATGTGGCGGCGTTGGTATGTTTCGGTATAGCGGCGCTTGTTGAATATAAAAAATGGGACGATGCCACGCCTTCGCTGGGCCTGGCCATTCCGCTTACTGCCCTCGGCTTTATATTAACACTGGCCGCCGGCTTTTTGGGCTGGACGCTTGTTCAGAAACACCATGTAGGAGTAGACGATGACAAGCCGGAAATAAGTTTGAAAGAACGGATCCAAATAAGACAAGCATAAAATTTATCCAATGGTGGTACGCAATAAAGCAAGATGGCCTGTTTACATCCTGCTGATAATCCTTACTGGTATCGGTTGCCGGTTTTATTTTAAAACGGGAAGAGAGCTATCTCCACCCATGGATAAATTTAAAAGTCTCACCGATAAACAGGTCAATGCCATTTATTCCTACCTGCGATCAGTAAAGCCTGTGCCGCATCTTGTCAAATAATCAAAATAGCATATTTGTTTTCTGTCATTTCTTTTACCATCTTGGTGATCATTACCCAAGATCATATTACCAATGAAAACAATATTACCGGCCTGTTTAGTTGTTATAATATGTTTCACCCGTTGCCACCGCAACCTGGAAATTCAGCCTGATACAAAGAATGAAAATAAGTCCGCCGCCAATACGGCGCGCCTGGCCTTTACTATCAATGCAGCAGTAAGTCCGTATGATAATATGATCCTGGCCGATCAGCCGGTAGCTTTCTGGAATGATGCTTCAGGTACTGATGTTACCGGTCATGGCTATACCGGTGTATTGATGAACACGCCCACCACCACTGCTTTGCCTAATGGCGATCGCTCTTTGTTGTTCAATGGTGTTAATCAGTATGCCGAGGTGCATGCAGCGCCGGCGTTATCTGTTTCGGCAACCGGCGTCCTTACCATGGAAGCCTGGTTACGCCCCGATGTACTTGATTTTCCTGATATGGAAGGTACGGGCTATATAAACTGGATGGGTAAGGGCGAAAGCGGCCAGCATGAATATGTATGCAGAATGTACGCACAAAACCCCACCGGAAATGATCAGGGCCGCACCAACCGGCTGGCAGGCAATGCGTATACGCTTGCCGGTAGTTCAGCTGCGGGCTCATATTATCAACCAGGTGCCGACTGGGCAATCTCAGCCGGCGAATGGATCCATTATGTATTTGTAATAAATACAAAAGCTGTTTCCGCACAACAACCTTACGGTTATACGAAGCTGTATATACAACGCAGGAACAGCAATGGCGAGCTTATCAGTTTTGAAGACCAGGACCCTTTGAATGGAAGTGAATTATTGGCCGGCACCGCGCCATTTCGCATAGGGACCCGCAATTTGAGTTCTTTCTTCAAAGGCGCTATAGGCAAAGCGGCGCTCTACAGTTATGAACCCGACAGTGCGCGCCTGGCCCAACATGGCAACGCTATGTTTGGCTATGATAATCTTGTTCTGTCGGGGAATCCCGTTGCTTACTGGAATACGGCCGGAACCGATCTCACCGGTCATGGACATGCTGCAGCATTTATAAACAACCCCGGGGTAACTACCATGCCCAATGGCGATGCATCGCTGGTGTTTAATGGTGTTTCGCAATATGGGGAAGTGGCCAACGCACCCGCTTTTTCCGTACCCGTTACCGGCGTGCTAACGGTGGAAGCCTGGCTGCGCCCCGATATACTTGACTTTGAAAAAACAGAAGGTACCGGTTATGTGCACTGGTTGGGCAAGCGGGAGAACGGGCAATGCGAATATGTGGCCAGAATGTATGGGCAACATCCTACCGGGGAAGATAGCAACCGCCTGAACCGCATCTCAGGTTATGCCTTTAATTTACCAGGCGGCAAAGGTGCCGGTTCTTATTACCAGGCTGCTGCCAATTGGCCCGTTCAAACCGGGGAGTGGATCCATTATATGTTGATCATAAATACGATTGATATTTCTTCCGACTATCCAACCGGCTATACAAAACTGTATGTACATCGCAAAAACAACAGCGGCACCGTTGTTACTTTCCAGGATAAAGATGCACTCATCGGCTATTCCGTTGTGCCGCAGGCCGGTTCAGCCCCTTTTCGCATTGCCACCGCCGACACCGGTTCATTCTTTCATGGCAGCATTGGCAAAGTGGCCCTCTATAATTACGAGCTCACTGCCAATCAATCGCTGCAGCATGCGGAAAGGATCTTCAACCAGTAAAAACGGCCGAATTCGTCCCTTCTTTTTGCCATTTTTTTATTAAATTTGACTAATAAACAGGCAATTATGACAGCGATTGTAATAGACAAGAAAAAGTATGTTTTGATCCCGGAGAAAGATTTTCAGGCCTTACAAAAAAAGGCAGCGCTGAAAACAAAACCTGAAAAATTGTTTACTATCGAGGAAGCAAGGGCCCATAGTAAAAAAATGATCAGGAAATGGGCAGCAGAAAAGTCGTAGTAAAAAAATCAGCAGCAGATAATATTGCCGCTATTGCCTGGTATATTGAATCCAAAGGTTTAATTGCTACTGCCGACAAATTTGTTGATAATGTATATGATCACTTCCTGAAACTTTCGGATCAAAGGAAATCATATGCCGTTTGTAAAGAACCCTCCCGCGAACGTTTAGGTTATAAATGCACTCCATATAAAAAGAAATACACTATTGTATTTATTGAAACTGCCACAGAATTGATCATTTGCGAATTTATTCCTTCAAAATTAATTTATTGGTAACTAGGGCCCAAAATCAGTTATTAATCTCGAATAACGCGAGTTATTCACCATTCACCATTGACCATTCTCCTTTGGTCATTCCACCCCCTTTATTTGACCATTGCCCCCGCCTTCCTTTTTCCACCCCCCATTTATTTTTGACTATCCTCTCTTAAACGCTGCACCACTTATAGCACATGAAAAACAGGTTGTAATAAGTTAATTATTAAACCTCAATACTAACGATCATGAAAAAGAACCTTGTTCTTTGCTTGCTATTCATTGCCATTACCGCCCGGCAAGCTGCCGCACAGGCGTTTGTTCATCCCGGTTTGTTACACACCGAAGCCGATTTCACCCGAATGCGAACCAAGGTCAATGCCGGCGCTCAACCCTGGAAAGGGAGTTGGGACCTGCTTGTCGCCAATAGCCATTCGCAATTGGGGTATGTAGCCCGGCCTACAGATACCGTGCGAAGAGGCGGCACCAACCAGAACTATCCACAATTGTACAACGACATTGCCGCTGCCTATCAATGTGCGTTGCGATGGAAAATTTCGGGCGATGATGCTTACGCCGATAAAAGCATCGCCATCATGAATGCCTGGTCATCTACGCTGAAGGAGATCACGGGAAATGCCGACCGGTTTCTTGCTTCGGGCATTTATGGGTATCAGTTCGCCAATGCGGCCGAGATCATGCGCACCTACAGCGGTTGGGCCGCAGTCGATTTTACCCGCTTCAAGAACATGATGCTGAATGAATTTTATCCCCTGTGCGATAACTTTCTCCTCAATCACAACGGCGCCTGCATCACCAATTACTGGGCTAACTGGGACCTCTGCAATATGGCCGCCATTCTGGCCATTGGTGTGCTGTGCGATCGCCGCGACCTCTACAACCGTGCCATTGACTATTTCAAAACCGGCGCGGGCAATGGTTCCATCATGCATGCTGTTTGGTACCTGCACTCGGCCACATTGGGCCAGTGGCAGGAGAGTGGCCGCGACCAGGGCCATTGCACCCTGGGTATTGGTTTGCTGGCTTCTTTTTGTGAAATGGCCTGGAACCAGGGCGATGATATGTATGGGTACGATAGCAACCGTTTTATGAAAGGCGCCGAATATGTGGCACAATATAATATCGGCAATACCGTGCCCTACACTACATATACCTGGGGCAACGGTCAAAATTGTGCGCAAATGTCGCAAACAGTTATTTCTGACGCCAGCAGGGGCAATCTGCGCCCGGTTTGGGAAATGGTGTATAACCATTATGCCAATCGCCTCGGAATAGCTGTGCCCGGTATGGCCGCCTATGCTCAGCTGCACAGGCCCGAAGGTGGCGGTGGCAATTATGGCACCGCCAGTGGCGGATTCGATCAACTGGGCTTTGGCTCATTGACCTTTACCCGCGATCCCTTTGTGGCGAATACTGTTGCCAATGGCACCTATAAGATCTATGCCCGGCACAGTGGCAAGGCGCTCGATGTACTAAACAATGGAACCGCCAATGGCAGCCAGGTACAACAATGGACGGCGAACACCTGTGCATGCCAACAGTGGACCCTGGCGTTCCAAAGCAGCGGCAGCTATATGGTAACCGGCGTAGGCAGTGGAAAAGCGCTGGATATAAATTCCGCTTCCACCGCCGATGGCGCCAAAGTGCAGATCTGGACATCCACTGGCGGCAATAATCAACGGTTCACCTTTATTCCTGCCGGTAATGGGTATTATCGCATTACTCCGGTACATAGTGGCAAATGCCTCGATGTAAACGGTGGTTCCACAGCAGATGGCGCGCTTGTTCAACAGTGGACGTACCTCGCCGCCGCCAATCAGCAATGGCAACTCGTTCCTGTTTCAGGTGCAAGAATGGTTACCACCGAAAACGGCACAACAACCACTGAACAAAACACCTTGTTGATAACGCCCAATCCGGCTCAAAAACAGGTGACCGTTTATTTCAAAGAAAAAGCAACTATACAGGTGTATAATGCGAATGGGCAATTGATGTATTCGGCTAATGCCCAGGGCAGTAGGCATACCATCGATATTTCGAGACTGGCGCCCGGTTCCTATTTCGTAAAAGTGAACCAGGGAGCGGGTAATGTAGTCAGGACAATTATTAAAGAGTAGTTTACAGATTGTAAACGTTTACACATCAGAGCACCCCCCGACATTAGTCGGGGGATTTTTTCGTGGGCAGCGCACTGGTACTGAGCGCACTGAGCGTAGCCGAAGTATCGAAGGAGCGTGGCATGCGCTGAGCGATGCCTCCCGTCGAAGGATTAATCGATTGATTTTTAAAATATTCCTTTCAACAGTTTAAAATTCCCGCAAAAATATGGTTACGCATACAGCAAGAATTGTACATTTATGGTGTAACCAGAATTAGCTCTAAGTTGTTGCTTTAGTGCTTGCGTATGAAAATAGGAATTGTCAAAGCGACAGTATTGTCGTTACTGTTAATTAATCTCTTCCGGCCCCTCTATGCTACGGATTACCCGATCACCTCTTATTTGGGTATAGAACAGGGCTTATCAAACAATTCGGTACGTTGTATTTTCCAGGATCAAAAAGGTTTTGTATGGTTCGGCACCTATGATGGGTTGAACCGGTACGATGCCTATAATTTTAAAGTATTCCGCAATAATTTCAACAACCCGCTTTCTTTACCCAACAATTTCATCAACGCCATCGATGAAGACAACATTGGTAACATTTGGGTAGGCACCCGGCAGGGAGTCGCTGTTTACCACAGCCTGGCCAATAGTTTTACGCCCGTTTATTATAAAACAGGTAAAGGCCCGCTCGTTAAATTAACAAACGTGATCCGCGATCTCGAAAGCGATGGCGATGGCAATATGTTTATTGGCACCATTGATGCCGGCGTATATTTTTGCGCGGCAGGTGACAGCGTTTGTGTTCGCGTTCCTATGGATGGGGAGGCAGCAGGGCAGGTGCTCGACATTGCCTCCATTAAAAAAGGCACCGATAAAACGATATGGGTGTTTGTACGGGCAAAAGGATTGTACCGTTTTGATGCTGCCGCGAAAAAACTCCGCCTGGTAAACGCATCCATTACCAATGCCAGTTGCCTCGAGGTAAAAGGCGATCTTATTTGGGTGGGCAGCAGCAGAGGCATGCACCGGTACAGCATTAAACAAAACACCTACGATAAATATTACGATGAGCAAAATGGCCTGCACCAGAATGATGTGATCGCACTCACCTGCGACCGCAATAACAAATTATGGGTGTCAACCAATGCCGGCATTACCATCCTGGATATTGCAAACGACCAATCCATGCAATACCTGGAGGCTGACAAACAACGGTATTCGCTGAGTAGTAATGCCATCACTTCTGTTTTGGAAGACCGCGATGGCAGAATGTGGATCGGCTGTTTGCGCGGCGGTATCAATATTATCGACAACCGCAAGAAATTGTTCGGCAAAGTTGATGTTGACCCATTGGCGGCCAATACACTGCTCAGTAATTATATTTTTGCTTTTTACGAAGGATCCGATGGGAAATTATGGGTGGGAACCGATGGCAATGGCCTCAGCATCTGGGACCGCAAAACAAATACATTCCGCAATTACCGGCACGACCCGGCTGATGCGCATTCACTGAGCAACGATTATATTACCGCCATTACAAGCGATCCCGAAAATAAGGTTTGGGTAGCCACCTACAGAGGCGGCATGAACCGCTATAACAGTGCTGCCAATAATTTTGAACATTTCCGGTTTGTACAGGTGGCCCCATTCAGGGAATTCGTGAACGGCCTCACTTATACCATGTTCCAGGATAAACAAAACAGGTTGTGGACCGGGACCCTGCAATATGGACTTTTTGTATTGAATCGTGCGACCAACACTTTTGAGTTGTTCGATGACAAATTAAAAGACCTGTTATTGATCACCCAGGACAGGGAAGGAACTTTATGGGCCGGTTCTTTGTCGAATTTAATTGCCATAGATCCGGTAAAAAAACAACACCGTTTCTTTAATATTGGAAAACCCGTGCGTTCGCTGCAGGAAGATAAAGCCGGTAATTTCTGGGTTGGAACCGAAGGGGGCGGTCTCCTGTTGTTCGACCGAAAGACCGGAAAGATCGTAAAACGATACACTACAGACGAAGGGCTTTGCAGCAATTCCATTTTAAATATCCTCGAAGACCGGCAGGGCAATTTATGGATCAGCACCTTTAACGGCCTTTCCAAATTCAACGGGAAAGATCAACAGTTTACCAATTATTATCAGAATGATGGCCTGCAAAGCAACCAGTTCAACTATAACGCGGCCCTTGCATTACGATCGGGCGAACTGGTGTTTGGCGGCATAAAAGGGTTCAACATCTTTCAGCCCGCCGATATTATTGAATATAGAAATACCCGGCCCATCCTGTTCACCGATATCAAAATAAACAACACCCCCATAGAACAGGAAAATTCGGTGATTGAAAAAAGTACCGGCAACAGCATTGAGGTCATTAAAGTGCCATTTAACAAAGCCATTCTTTCCTTTGAATTTGCTTCGCTCGATTATTCGGCGCCCGACAAAATGCAATATGCTTATTTTCTCGAAGGGTGGGACAGGGGCTGGAACTACGCCAACAATTCCAGAACTGCGGTGTACACGCACCTGTCTGAAGGCAACTATACCCTGCGGGTAAAAAGTACCAGCACGCCCGGAAAATGGGATGGAAAGGAATTGCTGTTACAGATCATTGTACTGCCGCCCTGGTACCGCTCTGTTTGGGCCTATTTGATGTATGTGCTCATGGCAGGTGCTATTATATATGTATACAACAGGTATCGCATAAAACAAACCCGGCTGGCTTATGAAGTGAAAATTGCGCGGCTGAATGCGGAAACTGAAAAGGCTGAACGCGCCAAAGAAAAAGCGGAGCTGGAAAAAGAAAGGGCCGAACGGGAGCGCGAGCACGTGGAGCGCGAGGCCGAGCGAATGTTGAACGAAAAGGAAAGGGAGATCAATGAAAAGAAGATCTCCTATTTCACCACCATTGCACATGAATTCAGAACACCGCTTACCCTCATCATCAATCCGCTCAAAGACCTTTTCAAAAAACGTCAGGAGGAACAGGCAAAACCCGATGGCGAGCTGAGCATTGTTTACCGCAATGCGCGCCGCATGTTGAGCCTGGCCGATCAACTGTTGTTATTCCGCAAAGCCGAAAGCGGGCTGGATACTATTAAACCTTCCAGGTTGAACCTGCATCACCTTGCCTGGGATGTATACCTCTGCTTTGTGCAGCAGGCCCGTTCGCAGCAGATCACGTACACTTTTAATTGTGCCAATGAGGAATTGGAGATCTGCGCCGATAAAGAAAAACTGGAGATCATTTTTTACAACCTGCTGTCCAATGCCTTTAAATATACGCCGGCCAACGGTTCCATTACCTTCACGGTGACCGAACAGGATGAAAATGTGCAGATTGAGATCGCCGATAGCGGCGCCGGTATTCCGGGGCAGATCGGTGAAAAATTGTTTGAACAGTTTTACCAGGCCGAAAGAACCATCACCGGCACCAAAACCGGTTTCGGCATCGGGCTGTTCCTGGTAAAACATTTTACCGACCAGCATAAGGGGCATATCACCTACACCAGTGAAGAAGGCAAAGGCGCCACGTTCTTTCTTACCTTATTAAAAGGCGCTGAGCATTTTAATGGCATCCCCATTGTAGCGGAACATGAATCGGGGCCCGTGTTTTTACAAACAGTAAAGGAAGAACCCATCGAAGAAAGCAAAAAACAGGTAGAAGAGAAATTGCCTACGGCCGAGGTGGTCACCGATAAACAAACCATTCTGCTCATCGACGATGACGAACAAATAAGGAATTACCTCGCGCAGCTGTTCAGGGATACCTATATAATTCACCAGGCCGAGAACGGCGCAGAAGGCTTAAAGGCTGCAGTCACCTATTTGCCCGATCTTATCATTTCCGATGTACATATGCAGGAAATGAACGGCATTGAATTGTGTAAACAGATAAAAGGGAACGATTCGCTGAACCACATTCCGGTCATTTTGCTTACCGCCAGTACCTCCGATGAATTCAAACTGAAAGGCGTGGAAGGCGGAGCCGACGATTATATCATTAAACCGTTCGACAATACCTTGTTACAGGCCCGGGTAACTAACCTGCTTAAGACCCGCAACACCCTGCAGCGGTATTTTTATAATGAGATCACGCTTAATAAAAATAACCAGCGGATATCCCAGGAATACAAAGCCTTCCTCGAAAAATGTATTGCCATTGTGGAGAGCCATCTCGATGACGACAATTTCAGCGTAAAAACGTTGATGGCCGAAATGGGCATGAGCCATTCGAACCTGTTCCGGAAAGTGAAATCTGTTTCGGGGCAATCGGTAAATATCTTTATCCGGTTCATCAGGTTGCGCAAGGCAGCAGAACTGTTCATCAACTCCAATTATAATGTAAATGAAACGGCCAATATGGTCGGCATTAACGACATCAAATACTTCCGCGAACAGTTTAACAAGCTGTTCGGCATGAATCCTTCTGAATATATCCGTCGCTACCGCAATGTGCATGGAAAACAATTCACGGTTGATAAGGATAGCATTAATCCCGACAACAGGGAATAATTAAAGGGTATAACTAACCAAATGACAGATTTACCCCTCATTTAAGACATTTACCCCCCACATACCTCCCTTTTCTCCCTGTTAATTTTACAGGGTTAAGCCTATTTGTAACCAATACTGTTATTAAAACGATTGCTTATGATTGCCTGCAAACCCCCGGGTTCGGTTTCTCCATTATTATTATGGAGGGCCTTGCTGCTAGCCTGCCTCACTATTTCTTTTTCTGCACAGGCGCAGGATGATGATACCATTAAGCTGGCGCTTAAAACAACCAATGCCCCCTTATTGAAATCGCCCGATGTAGAACCGGTGCTTTTCGGTGTTCAAAAGAAAAGCCGGTTGCTTCAATCGACTGCTACTGTTTACACCAGTCAACTATCAACAACACCCAGTCCGCAGTTCTTACAGGCATTGCCTGGCCGGCTGGCCGGGTTGAATATCCGCTTTACCAGCGGCGGTCCCGGTCTCGATGGAAACGGGATGAGTTTCGACATTCGCGGTGCAAGGGCCCAGATCATTCTGGTTGACGGCGTTGAACGCGGTTATCTCTCACTCGATCCCGAACAGATCGAATCTATTACCGTACTGAAAGATGCTTTGTCAACTGCGATGTTTGGCCAGCGCTCTTCGTATGGCATAATTTCTATCAAAACAAAAAAAGGCGATGTAGGTAAACCGCGGCTTTCTTTTACCGCCCAAACAGGTTTTGAAACGCCTTCGGCATTGCCCAAACCGCTGGCTGCCTGGCAATATGCAACGCTATATAATGAAGCGCGGCAAAACGACCTGGGACAAACAACATCAACACCTGTTTTCAGTCAGGCGCAAATAGATGCCTACAAAGACCAGACCGACCCCTATACCTATCCCGATGTAAACTGGTACAAAACCGTGCTGAATAAAAATGCCCGCGTAACCCGTTATAATTTTAATATTCAGGGTAGCGGCAAAGGCTTCAGGTATTTTGTTGACCTCGACAAGCTCAATCAAAAGGGCCTGTTTAAAACCGATGATGACAAGAATCCTTATAATACCAATTCACAGCTCGACCGCTATATCCTTCGCTCGAACCTCGGCGTGGATGTAACACCCAGCACCTTTGTGCAATTAAATTTATTCGGCCGTTTTCAGCGCTATAACCAGCCGGGCGGGGGCGTAGCCAGTATTTTTTCTTCCCTGCTCACTACACCGCAACTGGCTTACCCGGTATATAATCCCAATGGCAGCTATGGCGGAACGAGCGTGTATGGCGAAAATGCAAACATCTACGGGCAGGCCGTATCGCGCGGTTACCAGTTCCAGGATGTGCGGGATATTGCCGTTGATCTTGAAGTAACCCAAAATCTGGATGTGCTCACAAAAGGTTTATACCTCAGGGCCAAAGCATCGAATAACAATACGGCGTATTATACTACCACCCGGGTGAAGAACTTTGAGGTGTATCAATATGCCGGTACTACTAATAGCTATACAAAATACGGCACCACTACCGAGCAAACGACAGGTGGCGGGGTCAATGAGCGCTCGCGCATCGTATATCTGGAAGGCGCTGCCGGTTATGAAAGAACTTTTGGCCGCCATGCCATTGATGTACAGGCAATAGCTAACCAGCAAAGCAGGCTCTGGTTCAATATCAACAACCTGCCTGAAAATTATACCGCCTATGCCGGTAAGGTGAATTATACCTATGACGATAGATATGTAGTTGAAGGGGCGGTGAGTTACGGTGGTTATAACTATTTAACGCCGGCCAAACGCTGGGCAACCTATTGGGCCTACGGTTTGGGTTGGAACCTGCACAACGAACATTTTATAAAAGACAACCTGCATTTCATCAGCAACCTGAAACTGCGCGCCAATTACGGGTTAACGGGACAGGTGAATGCCGGTTATTTCTCTTATATACAAACCTATTTCAACCCCGGAACGAACACCAATAATGCGGTGGCTTATTGGTATGGCGCCGGTATGTCGCTCGAAAGAAGCACCGGTGAAAATGCTATTTCAAATCCCAACCTGGGCCCCGAGAAAGCCAAAAAGGCGAATGCAGGTATTGATGTGGGCTTGTTGAAGAACCGGTTAACGGTCACCGCCGATTATTTCTATAATAAATTCTACGACCTGGTGGCCGCCCCTACTATGACAACAGCCGTGCTGGGCGCCGGCTATCCTGCGCTTAATTATCAGAAATTCAATTATTATGGTACCGAGATAACTACTACCTGGCAGGACCAGGTGAAGGATTTCGCATATTATATCTCTGCCAATTTCTCAATGGTGCAATCGAAAGTGGTGTACAATGCCGAACTGCCCAAACAATACGATTACCAGGTACTCACTGGCAAACCGGTTGGGGTATTATATGGTTATACGGCTACCGGACTGTTTAAAAGTTATGATGAAATAAATGACCCGGCAACGGCTGTAATGCCTGCTGCGCCAAAATCATCTTTGCGCCCCGGCGATATCCGGTACCTCGACCGTAATGGCGATGGCGTTATCGATGCAAATGATCAATCGGGTATTGGCAGTGCCAAACCTACTATATACTTCGGTTCAACCATCGGGTTACGCTTTAAAGGATTTGACCTCAGTGCGCTGTTGCAGGGAACCATGAACCGCCAATCGTACCTCAGCGGTGATTTCATGAATGGTTTTGGCAATAATGGAAATTATACCGCCTATGAATATAACCTGGGCCGGTTTACCCTGGCAACCGCTGAAACAGCTACCCAGCCACGGGTTTGGTTAGGCACTAACACAAACAATTCGCAAACTTCTTCTTTCTGGTTGTTCAATAATGATTTTGTGCGGCTGAAGAATGTGGAAGTGGGGTATACTCTGCCCGAAAAATTGATGCGCAGGATCGGTTCGCCCACTGTGCGCTTTTTTGCGAATGGGTTGAACCTGCTTACCTGGGCCGAGATCTATAAAGTGCGTAAAGACCTCGATCCGGAATCATGGGGCGCAGCCTATCCTATTATGAAGGTGTTCAACTTCGGCCTCAACGTTAAATTTTAACCTGCCAATGCTTTGTAGTATGAAAAAACATTTTTATTTATTTGGTATAATACTGGTGACGGTGGCAGCTTCTTCCTGTAAGAAAACATTTGAAGACAAACCACTGGAGCTGCTGACGATCGATTATATTTTTGATGCAAATGACCCTACCGGCGATCAGGCAAGTAAGTGGTTGACCTATATTTATTCAAGGATACAAACCGGTTATTCCCGGTATAACAGTGCGCCGCTCGAATCTATTTCAGACGATGCAGTACCCAGTGCCGATGGAAATGGTAACTGGAATGTGATCCGTGGGGGATACAGTCCCATCTCTACTTTTGATGATACCTGGGGCATTTGTTATAATGCCATTCGCGAGGCCAATGTTTTCCTGGCCAATTATCAGCGTGTGCCCTGGGCCGACTCTTCGCGTAAAGTATGGTTCCCCAATGAAGCAAGGGCGCTGCGCGCTTATTTCTATTACGAACTGGTGAAACGCTATGGCGGGGTGCCGCTGGTGGGCGACAAAGTGTATAATCCCACTGATGCCGAACTCACCCAGTTGCAACGCAACAGTTTTGAAGAATGCATTAATTATATAGTAAAGGAGCTCGACATTGCAAAGGACAGTCTTAGGCCCGATGCATCGTTGGCCAACAGGACCACAGATGCCGATTTTGGCCGCATGCGCAAAAGCGTGGTGCTGTCTATAAAAGCCAAGGTGCTGTTACTGGCGGCCAGTCCATTATTCAATCCGTCATCAACGCCCAATAAACCCTACACTGGTTATGCTTCGTATGATGCCGGGCGATGGAAGGCTGCCGGCGATGCGGCGAAAGCGGTGATGGACCTGAACCTGTACGATCTGGAAGCCAATCCATATACCCTCGTTTTGCAACGGGCCAACAAAGAGCATATCTTTTTCCGTACAAGTGATTCCCGTGTTTCCAATACTTACGCTTATTATATGTCGCCGGTGGGTTTTGCCCCCTCGGGCACCAAAAGCGAAGGCCGGGTGAGCCCCACGCAGGAGTTTGTTGATGCATTTGGTATGAAGAATGGTAAACCCATTACCGATGCCACTTCGGGTTATGATCCCGCCGCGCCTTATGCCGGTCGCGATCCGCGGTTGGAACGCACAGTATTCTATAACGGCGCCAAATGGTTGCAACGGGCCATTGAGACCTTTGAAGGCGGAAAAGACAAACCCAACAACCCAACCGTGGCGCCTGTTCAAACGCAAACCGGGTATTATGCCAAAAAATTCTGCGCCAACGACAGCAGCAGTACAAACTATACAAACACCCTTTATCGCGACAACGGTTTTGTGCCTGCCTGGTGTATTATTCGCTATGCCGATATTTTGCTAATGTATGCAGAGGCCATGAATGAATACAGCGGACCATCCACTGCCATATACAGTGCAGTAGAAAAGATCCGTCAACGGGGCGGGCTTTCACCCTATACGCTCACTGCCGGGTTATCGCAATCGCAACTGCGTGATGTTATCAGGAACGAAAGAAGGATTGAGCTTGCCTTCGAGGAACAACGCTTCTGGGATATCCGCCGCTGGAAGATTGCCAAAGCTGTATATGGCACTATGTTGCATGGCGTCACCATTACAAAGAATACCAATGGAACATTTACGTATACTTCCAAAGAGGTAACGACGCCTTATTTCACCGATGCCATGTACCTGTACCCGATCGCATTGAAGGAAACCCAGGTGAACCCGGGCATTGAACAAAATCCCGGGTACTAAACATCATTCACCTCAAACTCATTAACATGTATTTACGTTTAAATATATTATTAATACTGTTGCTGGCAGGCACCAGCGGTTTGCTGGCGCAAAGCAGGAAGGTGACCGGTGTGGTTACCAGCGATAAAAAGCAACCAGTGTCCGGTGCTACCATCACCGAAGAAAATAACGAAAAAAATAACGTCATTGCCGATGAACGCGGCCGCTTTACCATTTTGCTAACCGGTAAACACCGGCTTACCGTGAGCAATGTGGGTTATGTGACCCAAGCCGTTGAAACCGTTAACAGCAGTGACCTGTATATAAAACTGGCCACCGATGTAAAGGGGCTCGAAGATGTGGTGGTTATCGGTTATGGAAAAACGAAACGCATTACCAATACCGGCGCAGTAAGCACCATCAAGGGCGACGAAATAAGAACGGTTCCAACCGCCAATATTCAAAATACCCTGGTTGGGCGCATGCCCGGTTTCTTTTCCCAGCAACGAAGCGGGCAACCCGGGGCCGATGCCGCCGACTTTTTCATTCGTGGCGTAAACTCACTCAATGGTGATAACAAGCCATTGATCATTGTTGATGATATAGAATATGACTATACGCAGCTCTCGCAGTTGAACGCCAACGAAATTGAATCCATCTCCATTTTAAAAGATGCGGCTACCACATCTATTTACGGTTTGAAGGGCGCCAACGGCGTGCTGGTGATCACCACCCAGCGCGGACGGCTCGGCAAGCCGCGGATCAATGTAACTGCTGAAGCCGGTATTACCAAAGTGATCCGTTTTCCCACTTTTCTCGATTCGTATACCACCGCTTTACTGCGAAATGAAGCCACCATCAATGATGCGTACGGGCAATCGCAAACCCCCGTGCTGCCTTTTACGCAGGACGACCTGCAGAAATTTAAAGATGGTTCCGACCCATACGGGCATCCAAACGTAAACTGGACAAAAGAACTGTTGAACAGAATTGCTACCCAGGGCCGTTACAATATTGATTTCAGTGGCGGCAACAAACTGGTAAAGTATTATACCTCGCTGGGCTATTATACCCAAAATGGTATTTTAAAAGATTTCAAACCCATTGGTGATGAGGTGAACACGAATTTCTTCTATCGCCGGTACAATTATCGCTCAAACCTCGATATCACCCCCACAAAAACCCTCAAGATCCGGTTCGATGTAAATGGCCGGTTCGAAACAATCAATAACCCGGGTGGGGTGGTAGAAGGCGCCGGTTTGTTCTATGAGATCAGTGCATACCGTTACCTGGCCCCCTATGCAATGCCCGTTTATAATCCCGATGGTTCTTACCCCTATGCATCGCATACAGGCGCAGTTACTTCCGTTGGGCAAATCAGTCCGATCAACCGACTGGCTAACGGCGGCTACAAACGAAATTTTAACAACAACTACAACATTGTGGCCGGCGCCGAACAAAGGCTCGATTTCATTACCACCGGTTTATCGGCCAAATTCAACGTGTCGTATGCCGGTAATAACAATGAAGCCCGCAACCTTACACGTGCCGGTCTCGCTTCTTACAAATACGATCCTGTTTCCAATACTTACGCCATCAGGAATGCCGGGGAATACCGCACACCGGCCTACGGCGTAGGTGTAAGCAATGGCGCCTTTAATTCAACCACCATTCTGCAGGCCATGTTGAATTACAACCGCACATTCAATGGCCACCACATTACCGGTTTGCTATTGCTTAACCAACGGAATTATATAAACGGCAGCGCTATCCCGGTGAACTATCGCGGAACAACAGGCCGTCTCGATTACGATTACAAACAAAAATACCTGTTTGGCATTACGGTTGCCCGCAACGGTAATGACCTTTTTCAGGCCAACAGACGCTATGGAATTTTCCCGGCTATCTCCTGGGGATATAACCTGGCCGAGGAAGGGTTTTTCAAGGAGGCGTTGCCATTCTTCGATATGTTCAAGCTCCGTGGTTCATACGGACTGGTAGGTTCCGATGCCAGCTATCCCAGCACGGTTAATTCGGTGATCCAGTATACAACCACTGGAGGCAATAACTATGGCAACACCACAGTTGAAGGCGCTCTGGTAAACCCCGATGTGACCTGGGAAAAAGAACGTAAAACCGACCTGGGTCTTGAGCTTAGTATGTTTGGTGGTAAGGTTTCCTTCAGCGGCAGCTACTTCTATAACTACCGGTACGATCAGCTGATTGACCAGGGCGATGTGCCGCTGACAATAGGCCAGGCCCTGCCTAAGAAAAACATCGGTAGAACAGAGAATAAAGGGTTTGATGGCGCTTTAACCTACAAGAACCATTTTGGCCAGGTAAACGTTTCAGTGAGTGCGAATTATTCTTTCGCGGCGAACCGCATCCTCTATGTTAGTGAGGCGCCCGACTATCCGTACCTGGCAAAAACAGGCCGCGCCATCGGCGTGCTGAGTTCGCTCGGGTATCATAACCTTGGGTTCTATCAAATGGATGATTTTGACGGCAACGGAAAAGTGAAGAAAGGCGTTCCCGCCCCGGTATGGAGTGTTATTCAACCGGGCGATCTTAAATACGATGACCTCAATGGCGATGGCGTTATTACCGATGCCGACCGTACCTATTTGTCGAAACCCAATTTGCCAACCAATAACCTGGGGCTCGACCTGATGGTAAATTACAAAGGACTTACTTTACGCGCCCTGGTACAAAGCGCTTATGGCTATGCGGTACAGGTAACGGCCGAAGGCGCCGGCGATGCGTTCAATGGCAATTTGCGACCCTGGAACCTCGAACGCTGGACGCCTGCAACTGCTGCCACAGCCACCTATCCACGCATTGGGTTGAACACCAACATCAACAATATTTCCTGGGTAACCATTTCCGATTTCTGGTATGCCAATACCTGGTATGTTCGCCTGAAATCACTGGAGCTGGCCTGGCAGTTGCCACAATCATTTTTAAACGGGCTCAGGGTGGTTCAGAATGCGCGGGTATACCTCACGGGTTATAACCTGCTCAATTACCAGCAAATGGGCAAGTTTCAGCAGGATGCTGAGATCGCCAATGGTACCGGTGGTGCGTATCCCAATACCGCCAACTTTAATTTCGGTGTACAATTAGGTTTTTAACCCTAAAACAGCAATTAAAATGAACTCACTTAAATATTGCAGATCTTTGCTGGCCTTGCCGGTTGCCGCCCTGGTGCTGCTGACTGCCTGCAAAAAAGATTTCCTCGATCAAAAGACCCTTTCAGCCGTTGACGAAGGGGCTGTATTCAGAGACAGTGTGAAAACACTCGGCGTCATTAATAATTTATATTCGAATATCGGTTTCTCTTTTAATGCCCGGCGGGTCAACAATACCGGGCTCGATGCGGCCTGCGACGAGAGCGAACCCATCAGCGACCCCACCATTTTCTCCTATATCATTTCAAATGGCGGGGTGAACGCCAGTAATGCCGATAAAAATACCTGGACAACGGTTTTTACGATGGTGCGCGCTGCGAATATTTTTATGAAGAACAGGGACAGTATTCCCATAACTGCCGCCACCCGTGATTACTGGACCGCCCAGGTGCGATTTTTAAGGGCCTGGTACCTGATGATGCTGGTGAAGCATTATGGCGGCATCCCGCTCATCGGTGATAATATCTATGATGACGGCGACAAGATCGATGTGCCCCGCAGTTCCTATGAAGCCTGCGTTAGTTATATAGTGGGCGAACTGGATGCAGCCGCCGCTGCGCTGCCCGCCTCTTATCCAACTAATAACGTAAACCAGAACCGCGTAAGCAAGGGTACCGCGCTGGCGGCCAAGGCAAGGTTATTATTGTATGCAGCCAGTCCGCTCTTCAATAGCGGCCCCCGGGCCGATGATCCCGATCATTTGCTTTCCTATGCAACGGCCGATAATGAGCGGTGGAAAAATGCGTCAGATGCGGCCAAAGCCGTCATTAACCTGAACGTGTACAGCTTATATACCACTTCGGCAACACCCATGTATACTTTCTTCCTGCAAAATACGCCGCAGACCGAACATGTGCTGGCCTATTGGCAACCTGTAAGTACTTCCAATAATTTTTATGTGGAGAACAGCGCCAACCCGCAATCGCGGGGTACCACCAACGGCTATGTGGGGGCTAAGTACTTTCCTACACAGGAACTGGTCGATGAATTTGATATGATCAACGGATTGCGTATTACCGATCCCGCTTCGGGTTATCCGGGAATGGGCGACAATATGTACAAGAACCGCGATCCCCGGCTTACTACTACGGTCCATTACAATGGGTCTATACGCAATATGGGTACCCTGGGCGATCAGCCGGTGAATACCTATACTGGTGTGGTGCCAACGGGAAATGCAGCCGCCACCAGCGCCAGTGTGGATGGCATTTATTCGGCTACCGGCACCAAAACAGGTTATTTCCGCTACAAGATGTGTAACAATTTTGGCGTGGGCGGCGGCAGTGAATTGTATCGTCCCTGGGTAGTGATGCGCTATGCAGAAGTATTGTTGAATGCAGCAGAAGCTACCAATGAATATTACGGCCCAACATCAGAAATTTATGACTGGTTGAAATTGATCCGTGCCCGCGCCGGCATACAGGCCGGTACAAATGGGTTGTACGGATTGAAAGCCGGCATGACCAAAGACGAAATGCGCGATGCCATTCGCCATGAACGCCGGGTTGAACTGGCCTTTGAAGAACACCGGTTCTGGGACATCCGCCGTTGGAAGATCGCTCCGCAAACCGAGAACGCCGAAACACATGGAATGGAAATTACGCGGGCCGCTAATGGCACCTTTTCTTACCGCATCATTCCAATAAGGAAACACGTGTTTACCGATGCCATGTATTTCTGGCCTATTCCGCAAAGCGAGATCGTAAAATCGCCTTCACTGGTGCAGAACCCGGGTTATTAAGTTTACAGCTCAAAGTTTACAGTTGCCTCGCAATTCAACTTTGAACTTAAAACTTTGAACTGAACAACTAAAAAACTTTTTAACAATTAAGAGAATCAGTTTTATGAAGATAATGACAATCATACTCATCATATTCTCTCTGGCCATCGCCTGTACCAAAGGTGGTAAACTCCGTGGCATCAGTGGCGTTCAATATTCCGTAATAGCGAAGGCCAGCAGCAAACAGCTGGTGCCCATGATCGATACCACCTCCACCGCCACGTTTACCGGATTGTACGATAAGGAAACAAATATTTTAACGTATACCATTACGTGGAACGATCTGTGGCGTGATACGAAAAAAGATACCATCACCGCCATCAATTTTTATGGACCTGCCGCTGCTACGGAGAACGGCCCATTGCTGCGTACGCTTCCATACGTAAACACCAATAAAGCCGGCAGTGTTAATCTTGGCCTGGCCGGCAATAACGGGTTCACCACCGATGAGCAGGCCGGTTTTTTGTCGGGTGCTTATTATTTCACGATCAATACCAAACGGTATGCAGCCGGAATTGTAAGAGGTCAGTTGTCGGTTGCAGAAAGATGATTATGGTGAATTGGTGAATGGTGAATTGGTCTCTCAATTTTTGTGTCTCGCTATTGATTTCGAGGCTTGCTCAATAGGGTTTTATTGACCATTGACGATTGACCATTGACCATTACAGTGAACACGATATTCTGGTTATTTTAATAAAGAAGAAAAAAGAAAGATGTATGAAGTATAGCCCGTGCGTGCCTCGAATGGCCTTGTTTGTATTATTGACCGTTTGTATAGTGAAATGGACAACCGCTTTTGCCTTTGATCCTGTGTTGCCCGGTTTAACGGTATACCCGGCCCCCACCAACGCGGTGTTAAATAAGGATTTTACCGTAAAGGTGCGGCAAAAAGGAAAAGCCTGGCAGTCGTTGGCCGTTTATACGGTTAAAGTAAGCAGGGCCACTGCTGCCGGCCACAAAGAAGAAAAAGCCTCTATGTGCTATTTTGATTTTACAGGAGTGGTAGAAGTGGCGGTAACCTATAACAAAGGCCTGGTGCAGCAAGCCAGGGTTAGGCCGCTTTCTTACAGTATTCCGCCTACGATCAACGGCAAAACGGTCTTCTTTCAGTTAAACAGGCCGGCCAACCTGTCGGTGGAAGTGAATGGCGATATCTTTCACAACCTGCATCTGTTTGCCAACCCGGTCTCTGCATTTAAACCCGACCTGCGCGATACCAACCTCCTGTATTTTGGCCCCGGCGTGCATGAAATAAAAGGACAGGTTTTGCATGTATCATCGGGTAAAACGGTATACCTCGCCGGCGGCGCCATTCTGAAAGGGCAGGTGCTGATCAGCAATGCGCATGATGTGCGGGTGTTGGGAAGAGGCATGGTAGACCAATCGGTAAAGCAGGGCGTTCGCATTGCCAATTCAAGGAACGTGGAGGTAGAAGGCATCTTCTGCACCCAATGTTTTACCGGCGGTAGCGACAGTGTGACCATTCGCAATGTAAAGTCGATGAGCTATTATGGCTGGGGCGATGGCATGAATGTGATCAGCAGCACCAATGTACTCCTCGACGGCGTGTTCAACCGCAATTCAGACGATTGTACAACGGTGTACGGAACCCGCCTCGGGTTCACCGGCAGCAGCCGCAACATTACCATGCAGAATTCAACCCTGTGGGCCGATGTGGCGCATCCCATTTTAATAGGCACGCACGGCAATACGCCTAATCCCGATGTATTGGAAGACCTGCATTACATCAATATTGATATCCTTGACCACAAAGAAGCGCAGATCGATTACCAGGGCTGCCTGAGCATCGATGCCGGCGACAATAACCTGGTGCGCAATGTACTTTTTGAAAATATCAGGGTGGAAGATTTCCGCCAGGGACAGCTCATCAATATCCGCGTGTTCTTTAATAAGAAATACTGTACGGCGCCGGGAAGGGGCGTAGAGAATGTACTATTCAAAGACATTACCTACAATGGCCAGCACGCAGAGCTCTCCATTATTTCAGGGTATAATGAAGAACGGAAAGTAAAGAATATCGTGTTTGAAAATTTAAAAATAAACGGCCGGGTCATTTCAGACGATATGGAAGGAAAACCAGGCTGGTATAGAACGGCTGATATGGCCCATATAGCGCTGGGCGATCATGTGGAAGGCGTGGAGTTTCGCGCTTCGGCTTCGCTCAGACTGAACAAAAACCAGTAATATCGCTTAAAAATCAGCAACCCTTGAGAGTGATCAAAGAATGGCTGCTTTTATTGACAGGTATGTTTGTGCTCACCGAAAGCAGGGCGCAAACCGGAAGGTCGTATACTGTATTCTCACCCGACCGGTCAACTTCGTTCGAGGTAAAAACAGCGAACGGGCTTTTATTGTACCGGTTTTCGTTTGCCGGCCAGGCCATAACGCGCTGGTCGCAATTGGGATTGCAAACAAATGCCGGCGACACAGCAGCGGGTATAGTCATAAAAAACAAACAGGAAGGCAGGCATACAGCCCAATTTCCCTGGCCTTTGGGCGAAGCAGACAGCATTACCGATAATTACAATGAGCTGGTATTGTCGTGCAGCAGCGGGCCAACCCGGTTCAATGTGCTTGTGCGTGCGTATAAAGGCTGTGTAGCCTTCCGGTACGAGTTGCCTGACATTTACAATGGCATCAACTGCATCAAAAAAGAAAGCACCACGTTTGGCTTTGAGGCACCGGTCACCCTGTACCAGTACAACCAGGAATCGGTGTTTACCCCGGTATCCATTGATACGTTTACAAAGACCTGCGATCTGCCCGCCACATTAACCAATGGGAAGTTCTTTGTAAGTATTGGCGAAGCAAACAATGTGAACTATACCAAAGCGGAGTTGAAAAGAAGTGGCGGGCCGTATACCCTGGCGGTTGTTTTTCCGCGGGATTCGGCTGTACAGGTGGCCGGTGCGTTTTCAACGCCCTGGCGCACCATCAGCGTGTCAAAAACGGCGATCGGGTTACATGATTTCAGTCAGTTGTATTTGAAGCTGAACCCGGCAGCCAGCAAGGACTTACCAGATTGGATAAAGCCCGGTAAACTCATCAGGGCGCAGTTAACTACACAAAGCGGACTCGATTGTATTGACTTTGCGGCAAAACACAACTTACAATATATAATGTATGATGCCGGCTGGTATGGCGCAGAGTTCCGCACCTCCTCCGATCCCACACAGGTTATTCCCGCCATCGATATGCCGAAAGTGATACAGTATGGAAAGGAAAAAGGCATAGGCGTTATCCTCTACGTGAATTATGTTGGGTTGAAAGCAAAGCTCGACACCATTTTACCTTTATACAAACAATGGGGCGTGGCAGGCTTGAAATTCGGTTTTGTAGATGGCCTCACCCAGCACGGGTTAACCTGGCTGGCAGGCGCTATTCAAAAAGTATATGAAGCTGGTTTTATCCTCGACATCCACGACAATTACAAACCAACCGGTTTAAGCCGTACCTGGCCCGCCTTGTTGACGCAGGAAGGCATTCGGGGCGATGAGAACAGTCCTGACGCATTTCATACCACCGTATTGCCCTTTACGCGTTTTTTGGCGGGACCGGCGGATTTTACGTTTTGCTATCCGAATGCAAAGAATCAGTTCTCAAAGAACCTGAAGGTAAGCAGGGGGCAACAGCTTGCTCTTACTGTTGTTTATTTCAGTCCGCTGCAGGCCCTTTTCTGGTATGGCATACCAGCCGATTATACCAATGAAGACGAAATAGAATTTTTCAAACTGGTCCCCACCGTATGGAACGAAACGCATTACCTGGCCGGCGATATTGGTAAAGGCATCAGTGTGGCCCGCAGAAAAGGCGGCACCTGGTTTATAGGCAATGCAGCCGGTTTGGATGACTGGCATGCTACTGTCCGGCTCGATTTTCTTCAAAAAGGAAAAAAGTATATTGCCATCGTATATGAAGATGATGCGGAAAAGAACAGTATCCGCAAAAGAAGTATTCCCGTAAAGAAAGGCGATCAATGGCCTGTTTCGCTGAAAGGAAAAACAGGCGAGGCCGTCATCATTCAACCCATGGAATAAAAGACCGCATTGCCCCGGTAGTTTGAGTTCCTATTTTAGTATTGCCTATGTAAAACTTTAAATTAGTATTACCTCACCTTATTAAGATAAAGCAGGGCTGCCTAAGGCCCTGTTCCTTTTTTAATGTGGAAAATTTTCCTCTCAAAGAATCATGAATATTTTTGAATAAAACGTTCCGGCTGCTGCTTATTTTAATTTTTGTATTAAATAAATATCATTAAATTTGATTTGCATTCACAAACGGAATTTATTTAGGGAAGTAATATTACCCTACAGTCCTTGTAGAATGTATTACAAGCAAGGAAATAAACGTTGAAATGCTTTGACCAAACACCCGCTAATCAATAACCTGGTAACTTAGTGTTATTCTTCTTTCGTTTTTCTATCCATTATTCATGCTAATACTTCCGCTATCCATTATCCATTCATACATTGTGAGGTAAGGTTAGTGCTCTAAGGCAATTTTTTATCTAAATCCATTAATGGGATGATGAGTGGCGAAGCCCTATATTCAAACTGACCTTATTCTAATAATGCCTACAAACTCCAAACCAATAAGCAGTTCTTTTAGTATTATTCTTCATGCAGGTTTTTATTCCAATCCATTATTCTTGCTAATTCGTTTCCAATCCATTATCCATTTATTTTAGTGGATCTTATTTTTACGGCCGGGGAAATAGGTGAGCATGATTGGCGGAGGCCATATGACGATGGTCATAAAATCATGCGATCATTTAGCGTGCAATTAACAGTAAACCCTTAGTGTGATTAAAAAAAAGGGTACTGTACTTGAATTGTTTTTCTAATGTTGCTATCTTTTGTTAACTATAGAATAACGATTACCAATCATCCCCTGAATATCGCTGTATCCCGAAAGCTTTGTAACAAGTAATGATTCCATCCCTTTGGTAATATATAACCTTGCCTGGTGTGATGCACGCAAACTCCATCTATTGATCGGTTCTTTTGTACCATTCTTCTTTCGCGTAGACCATTCCAATCCATTATCCATTCTCTATTCTCATCAGTATTAATCCATGTTTCATCCTGGAGAATTAATCCATTTTCTATCCATTAATTAATAGTAGTGGCCTTTAGGCTATTTGTCAAAATCAGGCAATGTGATTATGATAGGCGAAGCCCTTTATTCGTCTGGGCCATTGATCAATACCAACTTTAAAATTGCGCTTATGAAAAAATGGTATGCAATCTATACACATGCCAAATGGGAGAAAAAAGTTGCTACTTTATTAACCCGTAAAGACATCGAAAATTATTGCCCGCTGAACAAAGTAGCGCGGCAATGGAGCGACCGGAAAAAAATTATGTTTGAGCCATTGTTCACCTCTTATGTTTTTGTGCGCATAACCGATAAAGAATATTTAAGCGTGCTGCAAACAGATGGCGTACTTAATTATGTAAGCTGGCAGGGTAAGCCGGCCGTAATACGCGATGCTGAAATTGAACTGGTCAGGAACTTCCTGCTTGAATACAGCAGCGTTAGACTGGAAAGACTGGACGTGGAAGTTGATGATACGGTACGCATAAAATGCGGATTATTTATGGAACAGGAAGGTAAAGTAATGGAAGTACTGGGCAAAAGTCTCAGGGTATTTCTGCCTTCATTGGGTTATGCCATGCTGGCTGAAATTCCCAAATCGAATGTAGAGGTGGTTAGCACCAGAAGCAGGGGAGAGCTGTTGTTCATCCTATTATTTTATTATCAATTATTATTATCGTGAAAACATATCAAAAAAACAGCAAGCCGCACAGGCATGCCTGGCTGTATGCCGCTGTAGTATGCGGTGTATTGTTCACGGCCTGTACCAATATGAAAAAGGTAACGTACCTGAATGACGTTAATGGTACAGTAATTAAAAATGCCGTTGAGAACCTGGAGCCTGTTATTCAAAAGAACGATCTGCTTAGTATTACCGTCAGCAGCCCGAATGCAATAGCAAGCCAGCCTTTCAATACGGCTATAACCGTGTCGACCCAGGCGGTTGGTTATACCTCCACGCAGGCCGTCGGTTACCTGGTTGACCAGGATGGGTATATAGATATGCCTATGCTCGGCCGCATAAAAGCAGCAGGCCTTACAAAAAAAGAGCTGAAAGAAAATATAACAACGAACCTTGTTGAAAATAAATACCTGCTGTACCCGGTTGTAAACGTTCGTTACCTGAATTTTAAAGTTACTGTGCTGGGCGAAGTAGCCCATCCAATGGTGATCAATGTGCCCGATGAAAAAATAAATATTCTGGAAGCCCTGGGCTTTGCCGGCGATCTCACGGTTTACGCCCGGCGCAACAACGTTGCGGTGATCAGGGAAGAAAATGGAAGCAGGATCGTGCAGCGAATTGATCTGAACTCGGGCACCCTGCTTACCTCGCCCTATTATTATCTCAGGTCGAATGATATAGTTTATGTAGAACCCAATAAAGCGAAAGTATCTACTTCGGGCAATGTTCACAACTGGCTCCCGGTTATCTTGAGCGGGCTCTCGCTGGCCGCTGTACTTTTTTATCGTTTAAACAGATAGTCATGCAAACACACAAAAAGACAGGCAATGAAATGAATATCATTTCACTTGCCCTAAACTGGTACCTGCCCTACTGGCCTTTGTTCCTGATACTGATTGTGCTTGGTTCTGCAGGGGCATTGGTTTACCTGAATTTTTTTGCTACTCCTGTTTATGAAACCTATGCTACCGTAATGGTAAAAGACGAAAAAAAGGGTGTGGATGAATCGGGTATGGGTGAAGCCCTGCAGATCTTTCCCACAAAAAATATCGTTGAAAATGAAATGGAGGTCATTCATTCCAGGAAACTGATAACAGATGTGATCAACCAGCTACATTTATATGCGCCGGTGTCTGAGGCGGCTGATTTTGGCAGCCTGAAAATGCATGCCACTTCAGCTTACCTCAGCTCACCCATTACCATTGTGGCCCAGGACCCTGACCAGGTGAAGGAGACGGGCGATACGGATGTACTTTTCTCAGTTAATTATTTTCCCGGCCCAAATGGAAAAGCCTCAAAAGAAATTAAAGAAGTGGTCATTGATAAAAAGGCCTATCCAATGAACACCTGGTGTAATACACCGTATGGCGTATTGAAGTTTGAAAAAAATGCCAGGCAAACAACTGACTCTACCGGCCAGCTTTATTTTGATCTGTACAAAACGAAGAACCTGGCGCCCACCATCAGTCTCAATCTCGTTGTGACATCCGAGAACAAGTTGTCTTCAACAATGGACCTCACGTACAGCGATGCAGTGCCTCAACGGGGTGAAGATATTATGAACCACCTGCTGCTGGCGTATAACCAGCTATCAATAGACGAACAAAGAGGAACCGCGGCCAATACGCTCGCTTTTATTGAGACCCGTTTGAAAAGTGTTCGACATGAGCTGGATTCTATAGAAGGTAAAATACAAACGTTCAGGACAAATCAGGGAGTAGTTGATCTTACTGAGCAGGGCAAACAGTATTTGGAAAATGTGGGCACCAATGACCGGAAAATAGCCGATCTCAGTATGGAACTGGCGGCATTGGATGAAATGGAGCGCTATGCAAATTCGAAAGATAACAACACCGAGACAGTGCCTTCTACTATGGACATACCCGATCCGGTGCTCACCGATCTCATGCAAAAGATGTACACCGCAAAGGTCGAATACGGGAAGCTGATGAAAACAACCGGCGAGAATAATCCTGCTGCCATTGAATTGGCGAAAGTTATAGAACAAACCCGTCCAATGATCCTCGAAAAACTGCGCATGCACCGCATCAACCTGGAAGCCGGAAAAAAAGACCTCACGTCTACAAGTGGCAATTATAATTCCATGCTGCGCGGCATTCCCCAAAAGGAAAAAGAGTTGTTGGCTATTAGCCGGGAGCAGGCCATAAAGAGGAGCATCTATGACTTCCTGCTCGAAAAACGGGAGCAAACCGCATTGGCAAGTTCCTCTGCCGTTTCAGACAGCAAGATCATCGATATGGCCAATTCTTCCGTTTTGCCAGTTAGTCCCAAAAAGATGCTGGTTTATTTTGCGGTTTTGGTTGGTTTCCTTGGCCTGGGCATCGCGTACGTTTCTGCCAAAGAATTGCTGAACAAAAAGATCCTGTTCAGGTCTGAAATAGAATCGTTGACCAATGCGCCAATTATTGCAGAAATTTCAGCCAATAAAGAAGATGCTTCGCTTATAAAGACCGGTTCCAAAGTATCGGTCGTTGCCGAGCAGTTCCGGCATCTGCGGGCTGCCATTGCATTGGTTGGCCGGCAAAAGGAGCTGGCAATAAAAAGGATCCTGGTCACTTCCAGCATATCATCAGAAGGAAAGACCTATATCAGTACCAACCTGGCCCGAAGCCTGGCCCTGGCCGGTAACAAAGTGGTGCTGGTTGACCTTGATATTCGCATTCCAAAAGCTTCTTCTATTATGGGTGTGGCCAACGAAGCGGGCGTTGCTGAGTTCCTCGAAGGAACAAAGACGCCTGAAGAGATCATCAGCAGTACCACTGACGATAATTTATTTGTGATTGGGGCCGGTCAGCAAAAAGATAATTCAAGAGAACTTATTTTGAGCAGCCGGTTAAAGAGCCTGCTACAGTATCTCAGCAATACATTCGATTACATCGTGCTCGATGCTTCCCCCATTGACCCGGTTTCAGAATCATATGTATTCTCTGAATATTGCGATATGACCCTGTTTGTTATGCGGCATGGTCGTACACCAAAAGCTATGGTGCAAATACTCGATAGCAATAATAAATTCAAAGCATTGAAAAATCCGCACATTGTATTCAATGGCATCAGATCGAGAGGTGTTTTGAAGCGCATGTATGGCTATAGTTATGGGTATGGCTACGAAAATGTATATCGCGAAAAACGGAGCCGAAAACACAAATTGCAACACGCTTAGTATGAAAATACTGGTTACAGGAAGTGCCGGCTTTATTGGCTACTTCCTCACAAAAAAATTGCTTGAACGGGGCGACGACGTAACAGGCATTGATAACATCAATGAATATTACGATGTTAATTTAAAGTATGCCCGTTTGGCCGATAACGGGATCGACCGAACCAGCATTGCCTGGAACAAACCGGTGAAAAGCCGCAGGTACAATAATTACCGGTTCATTAAACTGAACCTGGAAGATAAAAGAGAGATCATAACCCTTTTTAAAAAGGAAAAATTTGATCTGGTTGCCCATCTGGCAGCCCAGGCGGGCGTGCGGTATTCCATGAGCAATCCCGATGTTTATATACAATCAAATATTACCGGCTTCCTGAATGTATTGGAAGCCTGCCGGCAAAACAACATATTGCACCTGGTTTATGCAAGCTCAAGCAGCGTATATGGTTTGAATGAACAGATGCCATTCTCGGTTACCCAGTGCACCAATCATCCTGTTTCATTATACGCAGCTACAAAAAAATCAAATGAGCTGATGGCGCATGTATACAGCCATTTGTTTAATATACCCACTACCGGTTTGCGCTTTTTCACGGTGTATGGGCCATGGGGCAGGCCCGATATGGCCTGTTTCCTTTTTGCAGATGCCATAATGAAGGGGCAGCCTATTACCGTGTACAACCAGGGTAAAATGAAACGCGATTTCACTTATATAGATGATATCGTGGAAGGCATTGTGCACGTGCTCGATAAACCGGCAGCACCCGCTTTCGCCTGGAATGGGCTGAGCCCTGATCCATCCTGTTCATCAGCTCCATATCGCATTTATAATATCGGTAACGATAACCCGGTTGAGTTAATGGATTTCATCAGGGAAATAGAAATGAATTGCGGAAAAAAAGCAAAAATAGAAATGAAGGACCTGGAACGGAGTGATGTGCTCACTACCTGGGCCGATATAAATGACCTGGCAACCAACTTTGACTATAGACCCACTACACCGGTTCAAACAGGGCTTCGGCAATTTATAGCCTGGTACCGGCAGTTTTATGCGGTTGAACAGGTGGAAATAGATCATTTGAATAAAGCATATTAATAACAAACGCAATGATTGAAAAACCAATAATAGGTAAACCCTCTGAAGATGCTGGTCTTGAGAAAAAGAAAAGAGGGACCAAAGAAAACCTGAAGCAACGAGCGTACCTGAATACCGTATCAAGCATACTGGATTATACAGCAAACCGGCTCGCCGGTTTGTTTGTAAATCCTTTCATGATCACGGGACTGGGAACTTCTTTATTCGGTATCTGGCAAATGCTTGGCCAGTTTACCAATTATGCTACTATTGTAGATACCCGGTCATCACAAGTGCTGAAATGGACGGTGGCACAGAAAAAAGACGTGGCTACTGCAGAAGAATTGAAACGCGAGGCTGGGGCCGCTTTTGTTGTAATGCTATTGGTAATGCCGGTGATATTAATTGCCGGTACTGTTATCACCTGGTATGCTCCCTATATTACGCATGCAGCCAAAGCGCATTACAGCCTGATCAGGATCACTTGCTCGCTACTGATCTTTTCAGTGCTTGTGTTTAAGATCTTCGAAATGTTTGAAGCCATACTGCGGGGAATGAACCTTACCTTCAAACGCATGGGACTGCGGGCCGCTATCGTGATCGCCGGCGGGGGCCTGAAGGTGCTGGCGCTTAAATTGGGTTATGGGTTAACAGGGCTGGCCCTTGTTCAGCTATTGGATACGCTGGTGATCGGAATATCATTTTATGTGGTGGTAAAAAGAAATGTGGAATGGTTCGGGTTCAGCAAACCAAACCGGTCAGATATTTTCCGGTTCGGTAAATTAAGCGCCTGGTACCTGGCCGATGCAGGCGCCAATATGCTGAATACGAACAGTGATAAGGTGCTGCTGGGGGTAATAGCAGGACCGGTCACCGTAGCATATTACACATTGACGAAGTTTATACCTGCCGCTTTACAGGGAATCATAAACAGGTTGATCCTTGGCATAATGCCCGGAATAGGAAAGCTGCTGGGCCTTAAAGATTATGCCCGGGTGAATGCCGTAAGAAAAAAATTAAACAATATCTCTTTACTGCTAACTACAGCGTTTGGGGTTACCATCATACTTTTCAATCAATCATTTTTAAGCGTATGGGTGGGCAACAGGCATTTTGCCGGCCATACCGCCAATATGCTGATAATGATCATGACCATTCAGGATACTTTTGTAAAGAATGACGCCTGTATCATCAGCGCAACATTGGACATTAAGAAAAAGGTTATTCTTACCCTCATTTCTGCGTTGTTGTTTGCCGGTTTTGGCGTTTTACTGGTGAGTTATATGGGCATTTCCGGACTTTGCCTCAGTTTTATGATAAGCAGATTGTATTTGTTTATAGGACAACGGAAAGTACTGTCAACAATAATAAATGCCGGAACACGGGCTGCATCCATCATCAACTTCAGGCCCTCTGTAACGGCGCTGCTTATGCTGGCGCTGGCCTGGTGGCTGGCCACAAAAACAGCAACAGCCGGCATTTATCAGTTAATAGTTTTTGCCCCCCTGGCATTCGTTAGCGCTTTGCTCGTGTTTTATTTTTTGGGATTGAATAGAACAGACAGAGGAGAATTACGGGACCTGGTTACGTCGATAAAATTCTTCAGATCGGATACAGGCTTCAGTAAAAATTAAAAGAAACTTATGAAAATTCTTTTCGTGGCCCCCCGGTTTCATACCAACCAGGTTCAATTGATAAAAAAGCTGATCGAAAAAAAGCATGAGGTAATTTTTCATGCCGCAAGTATTGGCCCAACCGAAGATCACAGCATAATAAAACCTGCACAATTCAAACAAAGTAAATTGTCGCTGGTCGCCGAAAAACTTTTTGGAAAAGGCGCAGCTACCCGAAGAAATTATTTTCCGCAGTTGGCAAAGTACTGGCGCACTTTTAAACAACTGAAGCCCGACATGGTGGTCATTCGCGATCCTTTTAAATTATTTTCTCTTACTGTGGCAATTTATGCGCGGCTTACAAACGCAAAGATCATTTTTTATACGCAGGAAGATATAAACAGATACAGATCGTGGCGAACGCTGTTAAAACAAAAAGGGACCATTCGTTTTTTTAAAGCTGCCTGGATGAGCCCGGTAAAAACCAGTCCTGAGTCAGTAAATAACGGTGCGTTGAAATATATGTATTATGTTCCTTTGCCTGTTATTGTTAACGGCGAAGAAAAGAACAACAACAATTTTTCGGGGGAAGCACCCAGGATATTGATGGTGGGCAAGTATCACCAGGAAAGAAAGAAACACGCCTTGTTCCTGCAGGCCCTGCACTCCCTTAAAGACAGGTACCGGTTTTCTGCAACCATTGCCGGCGAATGTGCAACCCCCGAGCAACAACTCAATTACAGGGTCATCAGGCAGGAAGCAGATAAGCTGGAACTGAACGGCCGCGTTGAATTCAAACAGGACATTCCTTATAATAAAATGGCCGAACTGTATGCCGCGCACAACATTTTTGTACTGCCAGCTATAAACGAACAATACGGAGTTTCGGTCAATGAAGCATTGGGCTATGGGTTGCCTGTTGTTTGTACCGATACCTGCGGCGCCAGCTTCAATATCACCAATGGCGGTAACGGTTTTGTTGTAAGGTCAAACAGCCTGGAAGAACTTACCTCCTCGCTTGAAATATTGGTTTCAGATCAGCAGAAGCTGCATCAAATGCATAGGCAATCTCTCCAATATGCCAGGGAAAACCTGAGCGCCGATGTTTTTTATGAAAAATTTTCCCAATTGGTCCTCGATCGTTTTTCAATTGTAATGAACTGAAATTCCCGCAGCCATGACACCTTTTTTCTGGTTCGTTGAAATTGTATTTTTCTATGGCCTTTTCTTTTATTGTTTGCTCGTAAAAAATGAGCTGAGCATTTTTTATATGCCGGTATTGCTTTTTGTCGACAAGATCATTGGTACAACCCATCCTGCATTTATTTTTTATGGGATGTTAAGTTTGATCGTTATCATACTCATCTTAAAAAGCGGCCTGTTTATTAAGTATAATGTTTGGGCAATACTTATAAGTATTTATTTTCTCCTTTTACTAAATAAATCGCATGACCTTGACCTGATACGCCCATATGCTTTTTCTGTTACCTGGTTCTTTGTTATGATGCCAATAATTCCTGCGCTCTACAAAAAGATCCCGCGCGATGTTGCATTCAGGGAACTAAGTAATGCTTCGTTCCTGATACTGGCGCTTTTTATAGTCAATGCACTGTTCAGTACTCATTATAAGTTTGCGCCTACCGATATGTATGGTTTCACCAACGGTATTTTATATGGCAACCTTTGGGCTGCTGCATTCAATACCATGCCTTTCGCTTTTTTTGTGGTATTCCTGAAAGGCGTCAGTGAACGAAAGCTCCTTTTTATTCTCCTTGCGGTGGCATCGTTCTTCTTTATCATGCTTACGCTGCGGCGTACGGTTATGGGATTAAGCGCATTAAGTGTTGTGGTTGCCCTGTTGACCATGATGACGCAACAGAAAGCAAAAATGGTTTTCCTTATCGGGGGGCTGGTCTTTGTGTTAGGTTATCTGGTGTATGCCAATACAGGTTTTATGCAGGAGATCAGGGATAGGGTAGAGGAACGTAAACTCGATGACCGGGCCCTGACAGAAGAAAAGCGCTTTATTGAATATTCCCTTATATACAATGATATGTTTGTTTACCACGCCTATAGTCCCTGGTTTGGATTTGAATTATGGAACAGCGCCGGAAATTACGGTCATGGCGTGCTGGGCGACAGAAGCCTGCATGGCGATTTAACCAACATCGTTCATTCAAGCGGATTTATCGGTTTAACCCTGTATCTTTTAATGGTAGCTACTGCATTCTGGCAGGCGCTGAAGGCTTCAAAGGGCTACCAGGATAAATTAATAATTCTTTTTTGTGCGTTGTCATTTGGGGTATTTACCGTTACCGGCCGGTATACCGAAACGGCGGCAACCACCTTGTTATTCCTCGTGCTCCTATTGCCATTGACAAAAAATGAAGATCCGGAAGCTTCTGAAGAAGAAACCCCACCCGTTTCCCCGGAAGCAGTAAAATAAATAAAATATGGTGCTGTTAACAGACCCTTCTGTTTCCCATTCTGATAGCGGGGCTGAATTGTCACGCGATCACATTACCCGTGAATCGGTTGAACTGCTGGCCGATTGTAAACGGGAACATCTCCGTTTTGCCCATTGGAAAGGTAATTCGCACCTGTTGCAATCACTCGAAGGAAGATCCGATATCGAGATATTGGTACACCCCAATTGCCGCCTGCAGTTTGAGGCCATATTACGGCGGCGTTCCTATAAAAAAATGCAATCGCAACCGCGCAATGCCTATCCGGGCATTGAAGATTGGTTGGGGTTCGATCCCGATACCGGCAGGCTCCTGCATTTGCATACGCATTACGATCTGGCCACCAAAACCGGTAAAGAAAAATTTCTCCATTTGCCCTGGCTGGAATTTTTCTTTCAGCAGCTGAAAATAGATCAACTAACCGGGTGGCCTGTACCAATACCCGAAATGGAAACCCTGGTGCTGCTGGTACGCATCCATGCCAATATGCTCCATGATAAACCGGTGATACCGATAGTAAAACAAAAGGAACTGCAGCAGCTGTTAAGCCAGGTACAGCTACAGCGCTTCAGGGAGGTTTGCTCCGGATTGCAATTGGAAGTGCCTGCCGGGTTGGAGGTAGAAATAAACAACATAGTACAATACCACAGCGTGCCTGCCATGATCCATCTCTCCGCACAGATCTATCACCAGCTTTCAGCCAGTATTATAACCGCCAGCCCAATGGCTGCAATAAAGACTTTTTATTATAAATATTTTCTCAAATTCTATAAGCATGCAGGCCGGTTTACCGGGCCTGTTCAATTAAAAAAAACACTATTGGCGGGTGGTAAGGTCATAGCATTGGTAGGCAGTGATGGGGCCGGCAAAAGTACGCTGTGTAATGACGTCATTAAATGGCTCACGTTTAAAATAGATACCCATTATTTTTATTTTGGCAAACGGCCATTCATCAAAAGTTATGGGTGGCGGCTTTTTTCCATAACGGCGTTCCTTTTCAATGACCGGGCTGTTTCAAAATACTTCAGAAAACTGGCAGGTAATATTTATTATCTGCTGCTGATACATAAAAAAATAAACATGCTACGGCTTGCCAACCGGTTGCGCCAAAAGAGAAGCCTGGTGATCTGCGACCGGTTCCCGCAAAAAGATATACTGGGGTTTTTCGATGGCCCCAAATTGCAGGCGAATACAAACACCTGGTTTGCCCGGCTTGAAAGAAAACAGTTCAGCCTGTTTTGCCAAAACGGAGCTGATGTAGTTTTCAAATTGCAGGTACCTCCTGAAATAGCTGCCCAACGTAAACCTGAGCACGATAATAAATTGATCGAAAAGAAATGTGAAAATCTTTCCGGCATATCATTCGGCCATGCAACCGTCATTGACATAGATGCCGGAAGGCCTTATGAACAGGTGCTGCTTGAAACAAAAAGAAAACTTTGGGAAGTGCTTTGACCGACCATTTGACCCATTTGACTTTTTTAAACCCTTTAGACACCCTTCGTTCAACTATGAAGCCAAAGATCATTGAAATAATTGGCCCGCCGGGAGTCGGGAAATCTGCTATTTACAAATCGTTGTGCAGAACCTGGAAGCCTGGTTCGCAATGGGCATACCCTGATGTGCTCCTGACAGCCAGGCCACATTTTTTTTCAGCCAGAAAATGGCTTGCCTACCACCTGCGTATGGTGCTGCATAGAAAGTTAACAAAGACAATTCCGGTAGAGTACGGCTTGCGATTTGCTGCAAAGGAACAGGAACTGGCAGCATTTTGCTGGAAACTTATTTCCTATATCCAATTTTATAATGACGATGAGATCAACCAACGCTACCGGTCGGCCTATTTTTTATTCACCACTTTTAGCACCTATCAGGCTGTATTGGAAAATGCGTCGGAGAAACCCTGTATTATAGAAGAAGGATTTTTGCAAAAATCTTTTTTTATAAGAGATACCAAGGTTGATGAACCGCTCACCAATTGTATGCTCGATAAATATTTACAGCTGGCGCCATTGCCTTATGCAGTCATTTATATGGATATACCCGATAACAGTGAGATCGTAAAGCGGCTTCGCGGCCGCAACAAGATCATCGCTTCGCACAGTGGCAAAGATGATGCGGCTTTGCTAAGGGATATTGAAAACTGGCGGCATGTTCAACACATCATCCTTGAAAAAATTCAACAGGCAGGTGTTGGGGTCGTGCGATTTAATGGGCATCAACCGGTAAAGGAAAATGTTGCCCGTATAATTAAGTTGTTAAAGAAAATTGAGACCACCCGGGATGCCGGATCAGAAAACAATAAAGAAGGGTCAACGCTGAATTTAATTACACAATCCTGTTAAGTTATGGCGCGGTTTTTATTTTACGACGACAAGCTCATCAACCTGATGATGCAGGCTGAAAAGCCCTGCGGCGGATCAGCCGTTCAAACATATGGATGGATCAGGGGATTGATGGAAGAAGGGCAGGAGGTATATATTATGACCGATTCGCCCGGCGCCAACCCGTTAAAAGAAGAATGCCGCAATATTCCGGTTGTTCCCATGTATGATCGCAACAAAGGCGTTCGCTGGTTGCGGTGGTTGTATTACCGGCTGCCGTATATCTGGAAACAAATGAAGGCGGTAAAACCCGATTATCTCTATGTGAGCATTCCGGGTTGGACCTCCCTGCTGCTCTGTATCATTTGCCGCCGGTTAAACATCAAATTCATTCAACGCATTTCGAACGACAACCAGTTAGACAACCGGTTCCGTAAAGATCATTCGCTGATCCATCAATTATTGTTGTTCTGGGGTTTCGGCCTGTCGCATCACATCTTATGTCAGAATAATTTTCAGCTTATGACCATCCGGAAAAAGTTCCCAGTTAAATCAGCCATCAAAATGACGAACCCGTTTTACTTAAATGATCAGGAGCTGGTTGTTACGAACAGGACCCGGCGCTATATTGCCTGGCTGGGCATTTACCGGTACCAGAAAAACCTGAAGCTTTTATACCAGATCGCCAGCCTGATGAAAAAAGAGCAATTCCTTATTGCCGGAAAAGAAGGGGCAAATTGTGATGAGGAATCACTTTGTTACCTGGAAAAATTAAAACAATTGCCGAATGTACAATTTGCCGGTTTTCTGCATCGTACGCAGGTGCTGCCCTTTTTGGCGAATGCCCGGTTTTTGTTGAATACCTCGCATCATGAAGGGTTCAGTAATACATTTCTGGAAGCCCTGTCGGTGGGTACACCGGTTATTTCAGGTGTGAATGTTAATCCTGATTCAATTATTTCAAAGAACGATCTGGGAATTATTTACGATGATGTGTTTGACCTGTGCAGGCAATACGCGGCTTTAACACCGGAGTTGTATCAGCTTATGTCGGCCAATGCCCGGGATTATGTTTCGCTCAATCATAATTACCGGTTGGTGTCGCGGAAACTGCTCCGGTATCTTTCCGTGACCGATAAAATAATACCCGGCAAAAACGACCGCACGCAGCTACCGATCAATTATACCATTAAGGAAAAATTAAAGGAACATGAAACTGAATAACTACAGGAAGCGTATCCTTTTTTTTATCGGCAGTTTCAAGGGGGGAGGAAAAGAACGGCGATTGATAGAATTATTATCTTACCTGTCGGGCAAAGACCGTTATGAATTATTAGTTGTAGTTACCGATCCCATAGTTGATTATCCCGCTTTCTACAATCTGAACCTTACCTGCCGCATAATTAAAAAGAAATGGCAAAAGAACGACCTCACCGTGTTTTACCAGTTCTATAAGATCTGCCGGCAATTTAAACCGCATCTTATCCATACCTGGGGCCGCATGCAAACATTTTATGCGCTGCCGGCTGTAATTGGCCAGGGTATACGGCTGGTGAACGGACAGATCACTTCTGCTCCGCCCCATGCAGCAAGGTGGTCGCTTAAAAAATTGATCGATTGCATCAATTTTAATTTTTCAACGGTTATTTTATCAAACTCCCGGGCAGGTATAGAAGCGTACAGACCGCCATTCGCAAAAATGAAAATAATTTACAACGGAATAAGTTTTCAGCGATTTGAGCACCTGCCTCCGCTGGAACGGGTACGGTTGAAATACGGGATCACTACACCATTTGCCGTGGTAATGGTTGCTACCTTTTCGGCCAACAAGGATTATAAACTGTTCTTCAGCATTGCAGAAAAGATCACCAAACAAAGAAATGATATCACCTTTATTGCAGTGGGCGATAGTTGCAAAGACCCGGACGCCTGTGCGCGTTACCAGGAGTTGACCCGCTGCAATCCCCTGATAAAAATGACCGGAAGGATCTATGACGTGGAAGCGGTTGTCAATTGCTGTACAGTGGGGGTGCTTTTTTCGAATACCGCCGTGCATGGAGAAGGCATTTCAAATGCCATTATAGAATACATGAGTCTTGGCCTGCCGGTGATCGCCAACGATGCGGGTGGAACCAAAGAAATAGTGCAACACAATGTGAATGGTTACCTGGTAACGCGGCAATCACAAACCGAAATTAGCGGCATGATCCTGAGCCTGATCGATAACCCGGAGAAATGCACTGCTTTTGGAAAGGCGGGCCGGAAGATCATTGAAGCAACTTTTTCTATCGACAGAATGGGAAAAGCTTTTGAACAAACCTACGATGAGATTTTGGGGTTTCGGGATGTAGGGATTTCAGGATTTGTAGGATCGCCACAGTAAATAAGATCTCAAAATCTCAAAATCAAAAAATCAGAAATCGATGAGAATATTATTCGTCTGTAGCGGTAATAGTAAAGAATTCGACATCGCTCCTTTTATTAAAGAGCAGGGCGAGTCGTTGAAAGCGGAAGGAATTGAAGTGGAATATTATCCGGTTGTGGGAAAAGGTTTGCGGGGTTATATAAAAGCAGGGTTCAGTCTGCGCAAATTGCTGAAAAGGGAACCCTGTGATCTTATTCATGCACACTTTATTTATTCCGGTTATGCCGCCCTTATAGGAGCAGGTAGAAGAACACCTGTAGTATTGTCGTTAATGGGCAGCGATGCCAATGGGGAATATAAAGGGAAGAACAAGGTTAAATTAAGCAGCAGGATCTCTTCGTTTCTTACCTGGCTCATACAACCTTTTGTAAAAGCCATCATTTCCAAATCGGCGAACATAGAAGAATCAGTGTACCTCAGGCATAAATCTTTCGTTATTCCCAATGGCGTGAATCTGGAAAAATTCAAACCGCAATGGCGGGTAATAAATAATGATCATTCAGGGGAAAATAGAAAGATGAAAGTGTTGTTCCTCGCCAGTAAAACAAAACCCGGTAAAAATTTTCCGTTGGTACAGGCTGCCATGAGTTACCTGGAAGGGTCGCCTGTAGAACTGATATGTCCTTATCCTGTATCGCATGCCGATGTGCCACGTTATTTGAATGAAGCGGATGTGCTGGTTTTTCCTTCGTTTATGGAAGGCTCGCCCAATGTCATCAAGGAAGCAATGGCCTGCAATTGTCCCGTTGTTTCAACCGATGTGGGTGATGTACGCTGGGTGTTTGGTAAAACAAAGGGCTGCTATCTTGCTTCATTTGATGCAACCGATTTTGCGGAAAAAATAGCGATGGCAATACATTTCTCGCAAACGCATGGGCGCACCAGCGGAAGGCAACGGCTCATAGCACTGGGGCTCGATCAGGGAACTGTTGCCCGGCGCATTATAGCTGTGTATAAGCGGTCATTGGGGAGGGCTCCCGGCTTGCAGCTTGCAGTTAATAGTTCAAAGTTTACAGTTCATAGTTAATAGTAAGCGCCTTTGCCTATTGTAAATTGTTTATTGCCTGTTGTTTCTTTTCTCCCTGGTTTGTTCAACTTTAATGGAACTGATTTATGAAAAAAAGTTTTAGAAACTTATTGGGTTATCTGGTAGCGACTGTATTCATCATGACAGGCTTTGTAAGGCATGCCAGGAAAAAGGCCCAGAATACAAATTGTATTCTTGCCCTGTATTTTCACAAGCCTGCCAAAGATGAATTTGAACAGTGCGTCAGGTGGCTGAAATCAAAGGGATTCAAATTTTTAAGCCTGCATGATATCAACAAAATAAAGAATGAGGAACTGCCCTTTCCAAAAGGTGCAGTGTTGCTTACGGTCGATGATGGCTGGCAATCGAATGTGACCAATGTTGTGGAGGTGGCAAATACGTATGAAGTGCCGGTGACTATTTTTGTTGCTACCACGCCGGTTGAAGAAGGGCCGTATTGGTGGTCGTATGTACAGCAGGCAAAAGAATGTGGGCTTATACAATATTCCAAAAAGGCGTTGAAAAAAATGCCCGAAGAAAAACGGCAGGGCATTCTGCAGGAAGTAAAAAAGAAGGTAGAGCCCGGCAGGGACGCTATGACCGTAGAACAGGTAAGGGCTATATCTGCATCGCCCTTTATTACGATCGGCGCCCATACGCAAACGCATCCCATTCTTATTAACTGCAGTGAACGGCAGGTGTATGATGAAATGAAAAAATCACGGCAGAAACTGGAAATGTGGACCGGTACCGAAGTAGCCTCGTTTGCTTATCCGAATGGCGATTATAGCAACCGTGAAATACAGATCCTGAAGGCCTTGAATTACCGGCTGGCTTTTTCTTCAGATCCTGAATACCTGACACCGGAGCTGCTGAAAGATAATTTTACCTTACCAAGGTTCGGTTTCCTCGAAGGCGCTTCAATGGCAGAGAATATCTGCCGCATCACTGGCGTATGGCAACCGATCATGTTCAAATTGCCACATCACCCTTCGAGGCGTTCGAATGTTAAAACAGAAGAAGGTTCAGTACTGGAAAAGGTTTTACAGGATGCATTATACCGGATATTGATAATTGCAGTTCTCCTTTATGAAAATTCTCTTTGATATCAAACACCCCGCCCAGCTCAATCTTTTTAAAGGGTTGTGCAATGAGTTACGCAATGAAAACTGGGATGTAACAATATGTTACCTGCAAAGGGGCAAATTGCCAAATATTATTAAAAAGGAATATGGTGGCTTTACTGCCATCCCCGTGGGAAGCAGCAGGGGTACCAGGTGGTCAATACTATGGGATGGAAATGTGAAACGAACATTCGCCTTCCTTGAACTGATAAGAAAAGAACAGTACAATATTTGTGTGGCGGCAAGCAGCATCCCACTGGCTCTGGCGGGTAAGCTCGCCGGCATTCCGGTCATCCAGTTTTACGATGATCCCGAAAGGAAGCGGATCAATGCTGTAAATGCCAGTCTTTCTACCCAGCTGTTCTTTCCGCCAATAGTAAAAAAAGACCGGAAGGTATCGGTTTTCAATTGCCTTAAAGAATGGAGCTATCTGAGCCCCCGGCGGTTTCAGCCCAATGAGCAGGTGCTGCAACAGTATGGACTGGCGCCTTATGAATATGTTTTTGTGCGGGAAGTGAGCAATAGATCTTTTAATTATTATAATCAGCCCGATGGCATCATCAGCTGTTTCGCGAATGACATAAACACCAACACAAAAGTTATTCTATCGCTTGAAGATAAGAGTTACACCAACAGGTATCCTGCACACTGGACCATTTTGCAGGAGCCCATTGCCGACATTCATTCGCTTATTTATTATTCCAGAATGGTGATCTCATCGGGCGATAGTATGGCAAGGGAGGGCGCCATGTTGGGCGTGCCGAGCGTGTATTGTGGAACAAGGAAAATGAAAGCCAATGACCTGTTAATACAGGCAGGTATGCTGGAACATTTATCCGGCTTCGGCGCCCTGTCTTTTATAAATAAGACCATTGAAAACAAGTTTGATCCCGGAAAACAACTCAGCACCAGGAACAACCTGCTTGAGCAATGGGATGATATGACCGCATTCATGAAAGAACAGATAAACCGTTATAAAATTTAGTTCACCATGAAAATTTCAATTTTTGGTTTGGGATATGTTGGCTGCGTCAGCCTTGGCTGCCTGGCAAAGAACGGGCACGAAGTGATAGGTGTTGATGTAAGCAATTTTAAAATTGAGCTCATCAACAATGGCCGGCCCACGATACAGGAAAAAGATATTAACGAGATCATTGGCGAAGGATTTGAAAAAGGCCGTATATCAGCAACCCCATTCGTTGAGGAGGCGGTGTTGAATACTGAAGTAAGCATTATTTGTGTGGGTACACCGCCTTCTTCGAATGGGCATTTGAACCTCTCCTATATTTTCAAAACGGCAGAACAAATAGGAAAAGCGTTGCGGGCAAAAGATAGCTTTCACACAGTGGTCATTCGCAGCACGGTGATCCCCGGCACCAACCGGCGTTATGGCGACATCATAGAAGAATTTTCAGGTAAAAAAAGGGGCGTTGATTTTTCAGTGGTCTCAAATCCTGAATTTTTACGGGAAGGAACGGCCGTCCATGATTATTACCACCCCGCGGTTACAGTGGTAGGTGGCGATAATACGTTCGCCATGGAGCAGGTGGCTTCTTTATACCGTTGTCTCGATGCGCCCATTGAAATAACGGATGTTAAAGTGGCCGAGATCATAAAATATGTCAACAATTCCTTCCATGCCCTCAAGATCGCTTTTTCGAATGAAGTGGGCGCCATCTGCAAATCGTTGCACATCGATCCGTTTAAAGTAATGGAGCTCTTTTGCAAAGACACCCGGCTGAATATTTCAACCGCTTACTTAAAACCGGGATTTGCCTTTGGTGGTTCCTGCCTGCCGAAAGACCTGAAAGGCCTTGTAACCCTGGGGCACGACAATTACCTTGATACCCCCATTTTGTCAGTGATCAATTCCTCGAATGAACAGCACCGGCGAAAAGCATTTGAATTAATAAACGATACGGGGAAGAAAAACATCTGTATGGTAGGCCTAAGCTTTAAAGAAGGTACCGATGATCTGCGTTTCAGTCCTTTCGTTGAACTGGCCGAAACCCTGATCGGGAAGGGGTATCATGTTACCATTTATGATGAATATGTTTGTCTTTCAAAACTCATTGGCGCCAACAAGGCGTACATCAATGAACGCCTGCCCCATTTATCGGAGCACCTAAGTAACAACCTTGAACAGTCCATTGCAGAAAATGATGTAGTGATCATCAGTCACAGGAATTTTGACCCCAAACAATATCAACATTTGTTAAAAGATAAAACAGCTATTATAGATCTGGTAAGGATCCACGATCTCGAAGCGTTGCCCAATTATGAGGGCATCTGCTGGTAAAACACACCAATGTGAAATAGTAAGGGCCTGTAGAAACTGTAGAAAAGAACCGATTAACATTTAAATGCTTTTGCTATGGCACAGAAAATTGAAACAGGTTTTTTTGACCAGGTGGTCAACCGGAAAATGTATTCCAGTAAGAAAAATCTCAAATTTCACCTCGACAATCTTTTTGAACATGTAGAGCTGGCACAAAAAGAAGTGCTGGATGTGGGCGGCGGCAAAGGCCTGCTCACGTTTTATGCGGCCATTAAAGGCGCTAAAAAAGCCATTTGCCTGGAACCGGAACAGGCAGGATCGACCCGGGGAGTGATCAACGCATTCCGTGATCTGCAGCAGGCATTTCCGGCAACGTTGCCCGTTGAATTGATGCCGTTTACCCTGCAGGAGTTTTTACAGCAAACCAAACCCGCCACCTTTGATGTGGTCATTATGTATAACTCCATCAACCATCTCGACGAGGAAGCATGCATTCATTTATTGAAAAATGAAACCAGCTATAGGCGATATGTAAACATTTTTAAAAATGTTTACCGGGTAATGAAGAAAAAAGCCACGCTGATAGTAACGGATTGTTCCTGTAATAATTTCTTTAACGATGTGGGAATGAAAAACAGGTTGGTTCCAACTATTGAATGGCATAAACATCAGCAGCCACATACCTGGATTAAATTATTGAAGGAATCCGGATTCAGGAATCCGGAGGTGGTATGGCTCTCTCCAAACCGGCTGGGAAGGCCCGGCCGGTTCTTTTTCGGCAATTACTTCATTTCATATCTCACTACAAGCTTTTTTAAGATCAGTATCGAAAAATAACCCTGATGTAGAATCGATTTGTTAACATTAAAATCAGCTGCTTTATGACCGTTGTAAAACAGAGACGTGCGATCCCGTTCATGGCATTTGACATACTTCCCTCCAACCCGAAATACGTTATTGTGGCAGGTACGGGGAATAAAGCAAAAAGAATTGAAGACGAGGTGCTCACAAGTCATTACCACGGTTATCATCTAAAGGGATTTATTAGCTGCGATAACCAGGAAGACTGTATGATCGAGAATAGAAAGGTGCTGACCGATCTGGATTCAGTTGATCAATACCTGCAATCGAATCCCATTGATGAGATCGTTATTGCCTTGCCCGATAACCAGATAGGGGCCATACAAAAAATTTTGACAGTTGCCGATTACCATGGCATCAGGGTTAAATATGTATTGGATTATCATGAATTGTTTGGCAATCATTACAGGATCACCCGGTTTGGGCAGGTTGATGCCGTGAACATCAGGGAACTGCCCACTGACGGAAAAATGGCCGCCTTCTTTAAGAATTGTTTTGATAAAATATTCGCCGTTGCAGCGCTGCTGCTGCTGCTGCCACTTTTTCTTGTTATTGGTGCTATAATAAAGCTGGAATCACGAGGCCCTGTTTTTTATTCCGCCATCCGTATCGGAAAAGGCGGAAAGCCTTTCAAAGTATACAAGTTCAGAAGCATGAAGGAGAACGATAATTCTGCAGATGGTATTTGCTCTACCACATTAAATGATCCAAGGATCACCCGGTTTGGCAGAATAATAAGAAAATACAGCATCGATGAATTGCCTCAGTTTTTCAATGTTTTAAAAGGTAATATGAGCGTAGTGGGCCCAAGGCCGCACCGGCGGTACCTGAACCGGCAGTTGCAGCTGAATGTATACCATTATATGCTCAGGCAATATGTAAAACCCGGCTTAACCGGCTGGGCGCAGGTGAACGGCTGGCGGGGACCTACCGATACAGAAGAACAAAAAAGACAACGCACCCTGCACGATCTCTGGTACATTGAGAACTGGTCGTTCTGGCTCGATATAAAGATCGTTTTCCTTACCATCTTCAGCCACAAAGTGTATAAAGCTGCTTTTTGATTGTTAGTATACCCTATTCAGGCTAACTCAAAAATATTGATCAATTAAACCACTGTGTCATGAAAACGTGTGTCCTATTCTGCCTGTTTTTATTGTTAGGCAGGGAAAATGTATTTGCGCAAACCTCGATCTTCGCTTATGGTTCAGGCTGGAAGTACCTCGATAACGGTACAGATCAGGGTACTGCCTGGCGATCCCTTGCATTCAGCGATGCTTCCTGGAAAACCGGGAATGGTAAATTTGGGTATGGGCTCAGCGGGCTTTCAACCATTGTAAGCTATGGGCCCGACTCAAAACAGAAATATATTACCACTTACTTCAGAAAGATCATTGCTGTTTCAGACACTTCCCACTTCATCTCTTTTACTGCCGGTGTATTGAGGGATGATGGCGTGGTGGTTTATGTAAATGGGGTGGAAGTGTACCGGAATAATATGGGCACGGGAAGTGTCAATTATTTAACTACCGGTAAAGATGCCAGTGATAATGGAACGGTTACCCAGGCTTTTACTATTAATACATCTGCTTTTGTAAATGGCAATAATATTATCGCCGCTGAAATTCATCAAAAAACGGGCAACAATGCAGACCTGGCTTTTGATATGCAATTGTCGGGGGTAAAAGATGTAACTCCGCCGGTTGTTGTAAGCATCCTGAGGCAATCACCTGCCACCCAGGTGACCAACGCCTCAAGTGTTACATTCAGGACCACTTTTTCGGAAAAAGTAACGGGTGTTGATAATACCGATTTCACGTTGACCACGGTTTCCGGAACAGCAGGCGGTGTGCTGGCAAATGGGGCCGTAGTGCCGGTTGGTACAAATGGCATTGCTTATGATGTAACAGTAAGCAATGTACAGGGTGATGGTATCCTGCGCCTGGATTTGAACAATAGCGGCACCGGTATCACAGATACCGTCGGCAATGCCATTGGCACAGGATTTACCAATGGTGAAACCTACAATGTCGATCACACGCCACCATTTACCGTAAGCATCTTGCGGCAATCACCCGCCACTCAGGTGACCAACGCCTCAAGTGTTACATTCAGGACCACTTTTTCGGAAAAAGTAACGGGTGTTGATAATACCGATTTCACGTTGACCACGGTTTCCGGAACAGCAGGCGGTGTGCTGGCAAATGGGGCCGTAGTGCCGGTTGGTACAAATGGCATTGCTTATGATGTAACAGTAAGCAATGTACAGGGTGATGGTATCCTGCGCCTGGATTTGAACAATAGCGGCACCGGTATCACAGATACCGTCGGCAATGCCATTGGCACAGGATTTACCAATGGTGAAACCTACAATGTCGATCACACGCCACCATTTACCGTAAGCATCTTGCGGCAATCACCCGCCACTCAGGTGACCAACGCCTCAAGTGTTACATTCAGGACCACTTTTTCGGAAAAAGTAACGGGCGTTGATAATACCGATTTCACGTTGACCACGGTTTCCGGAACAGCGAGCGGCGTACTGGCAAATGGGGCTGTAGTTCCGGTTGGTACAAGTGGCGATGCTTATGATGTAACAGTAAGTAATGTACAGGGTAACGGTACTTTGCGCCTCGATCTGAACAGTAGCGGCACCGGTGTCAGCGACACTTCCGGCAATGGCATAAGCGCAGGATTTACCAATGGTGAAACCTACATGGTCGATCGCACACCACCATTTACCGTAAGCATATTGCGGCAAACGCCCGCCACCCAGTTGACCAACGCTTCAAGTGTTACATTCAGGACCACCTTTTCAGAGAAGGTAACAGGAGTGGATAGTTCCGATTTCACGTTGACCACGGTTTCAGGAACAGCAGGCGGTGTGCTGGCAAATGGGGCTGTAGTTCCTGTTGATACAAATGGCATTGCTTATGATGTAACAATAAGTAATGTACAGGGTGCTGGTACTTTGCGGCTCGACCTTAACGGCAGCGGCACCGGTATCGCTGACACTGCCGGCAATGTCATTGTCACAGGATATACCAATGGTGAAACCTATATTGTTGACTTTACGCCACCATTTACCGTAAGCATCTTGCGGCAATCGCCTGCTGCCCAGTTAACCAACGCTTCAAGTATTACATTCAGGACCACCTTTTCAGAGAAAGTAACAGGAGTGGATAGTGCCGATTTCACGTTGACCACGGTTTCCGGAACAGCAAGCGGGGTGCTGGCGGATGGGGCTGCAGTTCCTGTTGGTACAAATGGGTTAATTTATGATGTAACAGTTAGTAATGTACAGGGTGATGGCACCCTGCGCCTCGACCTGAACGGGAGCGGCACCGGTATCAGCGATACTGCCGGCAATGCCATTGGCACAGGATTTACCAATGGTGAAACCTATATTATTCAGCAGCAGCTTCCTGATGTGCCGCCGGTAGTCACCAGCATCAACCGGCTATCGCCCGCCACCCAGGTGACCAATGCTTCAAGTATTACATTCAGGACCACCTTTTCAGAAAAAGTAACAGGAGTGGATAGTGCCGATTTTACGGTGACCACGGTTTCGGGAACAGCAAGCGGTGTGCTGGCGAATGGGGCAGCAGTTCCTGTTGGCACAAATGGCGTTGCTTATGATGTAACCGTAAGTAATGTACAGGGTAACGGCACGCTGCGGCTCGATCTGAACGGTAGCGGCACCGGTATCAGCGACACTACCGGTAATGCCATCAGCACAGGATTTACCAATGGCGAAACTTATATTATTCAGGATCTTAACGGGCCGCCGGTAGTCACCAGCATCAACCGGCAATTGCCGGTTAACCAAAACACCGATACCACCACGGTAACATACAGGGTTATATTTTCCAAAAAAGTAAGAGGGGTCGATGCGGCAGATTTCATCACCGTTGCCACCAGTGGCAATGTGCGGGGAACCCTCTCGAAGGTGGCCCAGCAGGCGGCTTCCACGGCGCTCACCGATGCCGTAAAAGTGGTGGGAACCGATAGCACTACATATGACGTAGCTGTAAGGGCGCTGGCCGGAAACGGCGTGCTGCGGTTAGATGTGAAGAACAGCAATACAGGAATAACCGATGTTAGTGGCAATGCGCTCAGTGGCGGTTATACCAGCGGGCAAACCTATACTGTAAATGTGGCTTCATCGCAGTGCTTTCAATCCTTTATGGACCTTGATCCGGTAACCATCTCAAGTACAACGCGCGAAATACCACAGGCAAAAGTATGGAGCTATGCAGGCAAATGGTGGGCGGTTGCAGCAACATCAGCCGGTACAAAAATTTACCGGTTGGATAATACCAGTTGGACAGATGTATTAACGATAGCCACCGCAAACAATTCCAGGACCGATTGCCGGGTAGTGGGCAACCTGGTGCACATGCTGCTGTTCAGGGGTGCTTCTGCTACTTCCTATATTGTTTCGCTTGAGTATGATCCGGCTGCAAATACCTATAAACGCTGGACACAAAGGACCGCCAATGTAAACATCGTTTTTGAGGCCGGAACAATAACAGCTACGCTCGATAAAGATGGTACCGGCAGGCTCTGGATAGCATCCTGCAGCAATGGCAATATGCTCGTTCGTTACAGTGATGCGCCTTATTCAACCTGGAGTTCACCCATCACCATTGCTTCAGGCGCAATGAGCGAGGATATTTGCGCCATCACTGCTTTACCCGGAAAGATCGGGGTATTCTGGTCGAACCAGACTGCAAAGCGGTTTGGCTTTAAAACGCATACTGACGGCGCCGATCCCACGCTGTGGTCGGCCGACGAAGTGCCGGCATCACAATCGGCTCAGAACATTAATAAGGGAATGGCCGATAATTACGTAAATGTATTGGCCGCCAGCGATGGCACCCTGTACTGTGCTGTAAAAACCGGGTACGATAAAGCCGGCCTGCCAACAATGGCATTACTGGTACGCCGCCCCAACAACAGCTGGGATAATTTGTATGCAGTTACTTCATCCAAAGAAGGGAACAGGCCCATCGTCATAATGAATGAGGCCGCGGGTAAAGTAAAGGTGATCTATTCAACCCACCTCGACAATTTCGATGGCACCCGTAGCGGGGATATACTGTACAGGGAATCTTCTACGGCAAATATTTCGTTTGGCCTGCCGGTGACCCTGATTAATGGATTGGGCGTCAACAGTCTTGAATATACTACCAGCATCCATCAAACCTATAATCCCGCCATTGTGGTCCTTACAACGAATGAAAATGTTAACCCGCTTAAAGCTTTGGGCGTACTGGCTACCGATGCACCGCCCGGCAACCTGGCAAGGGTTGCCACTGCTTTGCCTGTGGCGGCTGAAAACTGGCAGGTGCGGCCAAATCCTTTTGTGAACAATGCAACACTTGATTTTAAGCTAATGCTGCCGGGACCCTATAGCATTACGTTATACGATAGCGAGGGAAGAACGATCAGGGTGTTGAAACAGGGCTGGGCTGCAGCGGGCATTCAAAATTATGTTTCTGTCGACGGTTCGTACCTGGCCAGCGGGCTTTACCTCATAAAGATCCAGACCAACTCGCAAATACAAACACTGAAGCTGCTTAAAAAGTAAAGTGTACCCATTTACTAAATTAAAACGTGAGAATATGCAACTGACCCCCAACCAATCAGAAAAAATAGCCGGGTCCTCCTTCCTCATTACAGGAGGGGCCGGTTTTATAGGCTCGCATCTTGCCGAATGCCTGTTGACAGACGGCGCCAGCAAGGTGCGTGTGCTGGATAATTTCTCAACGGGCCGTTTTGGTAATCTGGCCCCCTTTGCCAATCATCCACAGTTTGGCTATACCGATGGCGATATCCGGGATGTACATACCTGTAAAAAAGCCTGCGAAGGAATAGATTATGTTTTCCATTATGCGGCTACCCGGTCAGCAAACGACCCCGTGACCATCAATAATGTAAATACGCCCGGTTTTTTAAACATGCTGGGTGTTGCACATGATGCCAAAGTGAAACGCTTTGTGTATGCGTCAGATTTCTTTTGCAATGGTTCAAAAGATATCAATGAGTTGTATGCCGGACAGTTCGCCAGTTTGTATGGAATGGAAACCATCGGGCTGCGGTATTCAAATGTTTTTGGCCAGCGGCACGATCCCCGTAGCGGGTATGCTGCCATTATTCCAACCTTCGTGATGCAGTTGATGCGGCACGAATCGCCGGTGATCAATGGCGCGGGTGCGTATGTACACGATTTCAATTATGTTGAAAACGTAGTACAGGCAAACCTGTTAGCGGTGCTAACCAATAACCCGGCAGCAGTGAACCAGGTGTACGATATCACTTTTGAGGAAAAATATTCTTTACCTCAGCTGGCCCTGTGCCTGAAAGAATTGCTGAGTGTATTTGATGCACGCATTGCTGCCGTTGACCTGGCGCATGAGCCGGGGCCTGAGCAGGATGCACTTCCCGAAGCAGTTGCCGAAAAAGCAAAGGAATTGCTGGGGTACCACCCATGCTATTCATTACGCCAGGGCCTGCTGCAATCTGCCAGTTGGTATTGGACCTATCTTCCAATTTTTCAGGAAGAAGCAGTGGAAAAAAAACGATGGAATGCGGAAGTAGCAAACGAGCAATTATTAATTAGAAATTGAAAGTTATGTGGGCACGCCGACTGGCCATTTGGCCAACATTGCCGATAAACGTTTATTTCAGGAATGAGTCAACCTGTTTGCCTTACCCGCTGAATGATGATGGATGCCGGGTGTTCTCCAGGGCACGCCATGCCATTTGGAATGCCTGTCATACCCTGGGGTTGGGGGCTAAAGATATTGTGCTGGTGCCGGCCTATCACCATGGCAGCGAAGTGGAAGCCATGCTGCAGGCGGGTGTGAATATCCGTTATTATAAAATGACTGAACTGTTGGAGCCGGACCTTCAAAACCTGGAAAGCCTGCTCACGCCCGATGTGCGGGTGCTTTACATTATACATTACCTGGGGTTTCCCCAGGATGCCGGGCGCTGGCGTCAATGGTGCGATGACCGGGGCCTGTTGCTTTTTGAAGATGCGGCCCAGGCATTTCTTACTGAAATTGATCACAAACCCGTTGGGTCTTTTGGGCATGCCGGTGTGTTCTGTTTGTACAAAACGTATGGTGTGCCTGATGGGGGCGCTGTGATCTCCATGGCGCCGCCGCCACTACCGGGGTCGGCAATTAAGCAGGGTGGATGGCGGGTGTTTAAACGCCACTTTAACTGGCTGGCCGAACGCTGGGCTGCGATAGGCTCCATGCATCTGAGTTGTAAACCTATGTTGAAATGGTTTAAGAAAAAGAAGTGTGATCCGCATAGAGAGTTTGCCCTGGGTGATCCATTTTCACCACCTTCAGCCATGACGATGCGCCTGTTGCCAAAAGTAGTTGACAGCACCACGGCTGCACGGCGAAGAAAAAATTACTATTTTCTGCTTCACAAGCTGGGGCATCTGGTGCCTCGTCCATTTGCAGCGTTGCCTGCCGGCGCCTGCCCGTTTGCATTTCCGGTAGAAGTAAATGATGCGCCATCGGTGCTCAAAAAATTACGCCGCTATGGAGTGGAAGGTATTCTTTTCTGGCGCAATGCACATCCCTCGCTTCCCGTACAGGAATTTCCCCGGAGCATGGCATTCCGGAACCGGGTGTTTGCCATACCGGTTCACCAGGATCTGACCCCTTCTGAATTGAACCAGATCGCCGATGCAGTGCTCAATGCAACCAGTTCAGCAGAAATGCAACAATCGGTAACAGGGACCAACTCCCGGGAATCATTAAAACAACTGATTAAAAGTATATTTCTTGTAATCTGGGATTGTAATTTATGTCAACAACTATAACAAAAATAAAGACCTTCGGCGTTGCCATTCCACCTGCAACGGCATCAATAAAACTGTTGACGGGGTCAGCAGTGTTGAACCTGCTTAACGACGAAGCTTTCCTTGACGGGTGGAACCGGCTCAACAACGCCTGTCCCTGGGCAACCGTATTTCAGCACCCTTCTTTTGTAGCAACCTGGTACCGGGTATATGAAAATGACTGGCTGCCTGTTCTGATAAAAGGTGAACAGGCGGGTAAACTTACGGGACTGCTTACCCTGGCAATGGATAAAAAAGGCCTCATAACCGGCGCCGGGGCCAATCAGGCTGAATACCAGGTATGGATCACCGCAGATGCAAACGACGAAGCGTTTATAAAGAATGCTCTGCAGGTGCTTCGCCGCACTTTTCCCCGTAAAAAAGTGTTGCTCAAATATGTACCCGCAGGTGTTTCACTGGTCTTCACCAAAAAGGACCCGGTTTTTAAAAAGCGCTGTTTTGTAAAAACATCCCCGCAGCCGGTCATGCTCATTGATGAGGCGCATTTTACCAGTGAGCTAAAAAAGAAGAACCGGCGCGAAAAGATCAACCGGCTGAAAAAAATGGGTGAATTGTCGTTTGAACGCATTACCGGTTTTAACAGGTTTGTTGGGGTATTTGATGAGCTGGCGCTGCAATCTGATTTCAGAAAAGGGGCGATGTATAATAAGGTTGCTTTTAAAACTGATCCATGGCGAAAAAAGTTTTTGCTGCTATTGTTCCAACAAAATATCCTGCACACGACTTTATTAAAAATTAATGATAAAATAGTTTCCGCCAATGTAAGTATAGGCGATAACAGGCAGCTTCATTTGCAGGGCATCAATTCCTTTGATGCAGCTTATGCCCGGTATTCGCCCGGTATCATCCATTTTTTAATGCTGGGTAAATTACTGGCGCAGGAAGGCGCAACAGTCTTTGATCTTACCCCCGGCGCCGATGGGTACAAAGAAACGCTGGCAACAGATTATTCGGTAGCACATACACTCAGTATTGGCAATAATTATCATGGCTTTACAAACCGGTTAAAAACCGGGCTCAACAACTATTTAAAAAATGCTGCTACCAGCATTGGGATAAAAAGGGATGTGTTCAAAAAAGGGCAAAGGAGCTATATCCTGCTCAGAGGAAAATGTATGCATATGGCGAGGCAGGGTGTAGCTTCCTTCTTTGCCCTTTTTTTCAACAAATTAAAAAGCACCCGCAAGACATCGAAATGCTGGGTCGTTTGCAAAGGTTTTGCCACTTCCGGCTTATTGAATTGCAGGCGCGATGACCTGCACCATTTGCTGCAGTATGATCAACAGGGGAGCTGGTATAGCCGGCAGGAATTCCTTGCTGATGCCATGGACCGGTTTACAGCAGGCGGGCATTGTTACAGCTGGGCCGAAGATGGGCGGTTATTAGCCTGTGTATGGATAGCCAGTGCGCCGGCTGAGAATACCGCATACAAATTTGTTCATGAAACAGAAGGGTTCATCATTTCATTGTCAGCGCTCTATTGCAATCCAAAAGGCCGTAAACAATTTCCACTGTTCCTGCGATCGCTGGGGAATGTGTTAGCGCTCGATAATCCGCATTCCTCCTTTTATTTGCTTACAGATCGTAATGAAGACCGGGCATTTGAAAAAGCAGGGTTTTACCGGTTACAGTGACCAACCAAAAAAATACCTATATGAATACAACAGCAGATACCCAAAATGAATTATACAAAGACGTTGTTCCTGAAGTAAAAAACAAAATAAGGCTCAACGATGGTTATTCCATAGAGGTGATAACAGGCATTGCAGTAATTGATCTGTTGTTGGAACCTGCGTTCCAACAAAGCTGGGATATGCTATATGATTGTTGCCCATGGGGCACTGTTTTTCAAAGCCGCCCATTTGTTACGGCCTGGTATCGGCTATACCGCGATCAGCATTTGCCCGTTTTGGTGAAAGCAACTGAAAGGGGGCAATTGAAAGGCCTGTTGCCAGTGGTTTTGTTAAATGCCGGCGATGGTGGAAAAGGCGGTAAAATTGCGGGTGCAGGGCATTATGAAGCGCAATACCAAACCTGGCTGGCGGCGCCTGCTGAATCAGAACTTTTCATAAAAAAAGCCCTGGCCGCTCTTCTGAAAAAATTTCCGGCCCATCCCATAGCATTCCGGTTCCTTTCGCCCGGAACGCCGCTGAACTGGATAAAAGAAGATAAACAATTAAACCGGTACAGTATCATTCAGTCGTACACCCGGCCATTGTTAAATTTCAACAACCCCAACCATGTGAACCTGTTTCAGCGCAAACATTTCAAACATAAATTGAACCGGCTGAAAAAACTGGGCGAGGTTGAGTTTGAGACCATAAATGATTATACAAAGTTTGAAAGCAGTTTGAATGAAATGACCGTTCTGTTCGATTTCAGGCAAAGCGCCCTGTTCAATAAATACCCTTTCAGGGATGATCCCGCAAAAAAAGAATTCCTGTTGCAGTTGTTCCGCCTTAACCTGCTTCATGTAACCGTATTGAATGTGGATGGAAAAATGATGGCCGCTGTGGTGGCGGTAACCGGTAAGGATAAGTGGGTGCATTTGGCCGGCATCAACTGCCATGCGCCATTTAACAGCAGGTACTATTCACCGGGCTATATGAATTTTGTATTATTATTCAAACAGCTGTCGGCAGCAGGTATTTCCTGTTTTGACCTTACCGCGGGGTATGATACTTATAAGGAAGAACTGGCCAATGCGCATGATGAAGTAAAGGAATGGGTGATCAGCAGCCAACTGAAATTTCGTACGAAAAGGAAAATAAAAAGTAAGATGCATGCCCGCCTTGTTGCTGCGGGTATCAGACCTATGTCGGTAGAGCTTAACCTGAAAAAATTCCTTTACCGGGTACGGCATTGGCGTTGGTCAGATCCGGTTAAAGCGCTGGTAAAAAAAATACAGGGAAAACAAATTCAAAAACTGTATCAGGTTGATACCAGTACATTATCATCAGTAAAAATATCATTGCATAAAGACAACCTGAATGACCTGTTGCAGTTTAAACAGGAAAAAAGGGTGGATATAACCAGGTGGGCATTCCTGTCAGATGCCATGCATCGCTTCGAAGATAAACAACATTGTTATACCTGCACAGAGAATGGCCGCCTGTTGTGCTGTGCCTGGTTCAGTTTTCCCGATGCAGTTTCAACTGACAAGCCGGAGGTACCGGCGCCTGAAAGTGCGATGGTGCTGGAAAGGCTGTATTGTAATAATACGGGAAAAGACCGGTTGCTTTCATTTGTGAAAAGCATGGCCCTGGAGGCGGCTAATTATACCGGAAGGAAAACTATTCAACTATTGTCGGCTGACCCGTTGTTTTGTAAAACCATGAATGCTGCGGGATTTTAGCTCGTAAACAGGTAGGTTATTTTTTCATGTCGCCAAGGGTGGCATGCGCATCGCCCATTTTTATGGCATCAAAATATAAAACCCTTTTATTGCTCTCCGTTTCAGCATTATTATTCCAGTCGGCTTTATAAATTCCCAGTTTCCAGTTTGGCAAATGAAAGTTGCCGTTAGAGATGTCATACATGTTGATGCCGGCATGCTTTACTACCTGTTCTCCATTCTGCCATATTTCAATGAGCCCATCTGCTGCGGCGGAATGTATTATGTGTATCACATAGTATTGCCAAACCTCTTTTTTAATTTCTCCCATTTCTATCCATTCTTTTTTATCGATGTCGGCTTTTACGCGGAGTTTTATGCGGCCAGCCTTTGTTCTGATGCATAAGGAAGGCGTTGCTTTTCCACCCTGGTGCCATTGGCAGATCACTTCATCGCTGTTGTCAGGATCATAATCGTTTTGCGGGAAATAAACGGCAAATGCATACCACCGCTCCAGGCTGGTTGCTTTGTCGGGCTGGGGAAATGATATTTCGGCCCTGGTGCCATTATTATTTTCGGGGTCGCCATGCCTTAGCTCAAAACGGGCAGCTTTATTTCCATCATAAACCGGGTTGTTCACCAGTTGCATTCCGTAAGGCGTGGCTGTTTGTAATGATACAAAGGCGGGAAGTGTATTGGCTTCAAAACCCGTTTGGTAAAGAATATGGGTTTGCAGTTCCGTTGGGGGCAATGGAGGCCTGTTGTCATGGAGCATATCTTTATAACTATAAACCATGCTTCCTGATAATAAAACCCCTGCCAGTAGTATATGTTTTTTATGGATCACACGGGGCGAAATTTAACTTCCTTAAAGATACAATAAAAAAAGGCAGCCTTTTTACAGGCCGCCCTTTTTTTCATTAACAATAACCCCCACTATTTCGCGATAGTGAAAGTGATTGTTTTAGAAGTACCCGCTGAACCACTTGCATTATCTAAAGTGTAAGGGGTAGCTTTCAAGGTATATGTTCCCAGAGCTGGTGGATTCCAGTTACCATAATAGAAATTGCCGGCGCCATTATCGCCCATTAACGCAAAGGGAGCTGCATTATCAGTAGAAGTTTTGCTTTGCGTTCCGCTTAATTCGAATTTAACACTTCCCACGACGGAGGTGTTGGTGTATGCGCGAATGTTGCATTTGGTAACGCCCAGTGCGCTCAGGCTAATGGTTTGTCCATCAGTTATGCTGATCACATCCTGCTCGGTGGCTGCGTTAACCAGCTTGAGATTGGTCACACTTTGTCCGGAAGTGGGAGTGGTTGTGGTTGTTGTGGGCGGAGTGGTTGTTGTTGTATTGGTAGTTGATGTGGTATCTGTAGGTGTAGTGGTAGTGGTTGAGGTGCTGCCACTGCCTTGTGGCACCATGTCATTATAGGTAGCGTTTTCGTCGCCGATCCTGATGTCATCGAAATAGAGCACGCGAACATTGGTAAGTGTAGTGCCGCTGCCATTCCAGTTCGACTTGTAAATACCCATTTTAAGCCAGGGCATTGAATAAGTGGTGCCTACGGGGTATGCATTGGCGCCTGTTTTGCTGAACACCTTTGCTCCGTCGATCCAGATCTCAGTTAATCCATCTGAGTTGGATGAGTGATTCACATGCAATACATATGAATGCCATTTGTCTTTACCCAGTGTGCCAAGGTCGTTCCATACTCCCAGGATCCTTACGTACAGGTGGTCTTGTTTTACGCGGAGGCAAAGGGCCGGTGTAACACCGCCACCCTGGTGAAACTGGGTAATCACATCGTCATCTGTGTCGTACTTGAATTGATCGCTGGGAATATACATGGCATAAGAATACCAGCGATGCAGATTGGTGGTTTTCGGGAAACTCAATTCTGCCCTGGTTCCGTTCGACACCTCTGGATCTGTATCATGTAATTCAAACCGCACTGCTTTGGTGCCATTGAAAAACTGTGTGGTGGATTGTGTAATACTGTAGGATGCAGCTGCCTGTTTGCTGGGATAAGTGCTTAAGCTTGATCCATCAGCAGTTTCATGATAAATAAGGTTGCCAATTGAGCGGGCAGAAACAGTAGTGTTCAAGGTACTGTCTGTAGTGTTTTCAAGGGACGGTTCCATAACTCCTTTTTTGCAGGAATAAATTGAAGCCAGTAACAAGGACACGGTCAGCACGCGCTGATGCTTGCGAAAGAAATTACCTGTTTGCATTGATGTTTTCATTTTAGGTTATTAATTAATGAATGATACACTACTCACTGGCCTTTCGTGGTTACGCACTTGCATAGAGCTTCCCCTTTCACATCACAGGTTTGTTTTTTACCTGCGATGTGTTAACCACGATGGCGGTTCTTGTTTTTCAATTTGCTTTAAGAGTGGGGCATACTTGTCCCGGGCCGCATGCTGTGCATGGCAGCCATTGTACTTCAGCAGATCTCCGAACTTGATTAAAACTTATTCAGGCATAACTTAACCAGGAAACAAGGTTCTGTTTTTATGCTTTCGGTTAGTCGGAATACGCTGTTAACATAGGATTCACTCTTGAATAGGAAAAAGCTTAAGCGACAGGTAAGATTAATGTTAACGGTGTAACTGTGTTAGGTAAGGTTCTTTCACAAGGTTGCGGTTGCTCTCTATCTCAGGTCACTTTGTTCTCCCGGGTATGCACTTTCTCAAAAACTTTCTTTACTTCACAATAACAATATGCTTCAACCAGTACCGGAATTTTGTATTCCAGCCCTGTCTGGTTGGGGAATCACTGAATTTGCAACACTTTTTTTCTGCCTGGCGACTGTACAACTCTCTTTACGAAAATCTCCTCGTGGAGAATTTTAGATAACCATTTAACCGGTGCTGATGCTGATGTAAAAGTGAAGAACAATTTTTAAGTCATCGTTCTGTCAGTAGTTCCTGCGTTCTACTATTGGTGGAGTATGCGTCCTTAACCATTGGTCCATATAGCGGGACCTTTCTAATTTGGGACTGTGTAGGGGAGAAAGTGTTTGAAGCGCGTAATTGCGGCTGAGTGCACGTTTTATACTATAAGTACGGATATCTTTTTTTTCTGCTCGTAGCAGTGGAGCTAAAATAATTCCGGTTGCCATCTTCCACGCATCCCGGAGGAAATTAAACATTGTGTTCATCACAGGGATATTTTAGTTTTTCAAAAAGAGTATTTATCTGAACTGTTCGATTATTTAACAAACATAGTGCCTGAAATTAATATGAGGGCCGGTTTATTTAGAAGTTGATCGAATACTAAAAAGTTATTTATAAATGCGAATAAGTATTTGTACTTATAAAACTTCTTTTTTGAACAGGATTCCCCAAAAAAGAAAAACGGCAATGATGATGTATCATTGCCGTGTAGCAGTAACCATCTTTTTAAATAAGAGTAAAATACCAGGGTGAATGAGTGTTTTTGTTATGATTATTTTACTTTACCGATGATTTAAGCAGTTTAAATACCTTGCCGGTATTGCCCCCGGGGCCGGCATTGGAAGAAACTGTGATATAGAGTTCGCCATTATTGTCCTGCCCAAAACCTTTCAAATAATAACCCAGATCACTGGAATTCTCTTTTAACATAAGTTTTTCATATGACCAGGCAGTGCCTGGCCCGCCCAATGGAGTGGTTATAAATAATTCACCATTAGGTGTTGATGGGGTTTGTGAAATGCTGCCAAAGATATATTTGCCCTGCCATTCCGGAATTTTACTGCCCCGGTAAACATAGCCCCCTATAATTGTTGTTGCTTGTCCGCCCAAAGGATTTTGCCAGTTGTTGATCTCTATTACCGGTTCCAGCAATTGCTTGCCTCTGTCATCAATTGTAGGGCATGATGGCAACACCTTCGAATTGTTGGCGGTACTGAAGCAATGCGTTCCTTCCTTTACATTCCAGCCATAATTGCCACCTTTGTTTATAACATTTATTTCTTCCCACAAAACCTGACCGGCATCTGAAGCTATTAACTGATGATCGCCTTCCATATCGAACGACATCCGGCAGGGGTTCCGGAATCCAAATGCAAAGATCTCATCGCGGCCCGGTTTATTTACAAAGGGGTTGCTTTCGGGGATGCTGTAAGGGCTCCCATTATCAACATCAATACGCAGGATCTTGCCCAGGAAATTGGCTTCAATATTCTGTGCATTGCCACCGGCATTCACGGTGTACCAGTCGTCGGCATGCCCCGGCCCCGTATCATTGTCGCCACCGCCGTCACCAATGGCAATGTACAGGTAATTATCATTGCCAAAAGCCAGCGATCCGCCATTGTGATTGGGTTGCGGATCGTCCCATTCAAGCAGTACTTTTTCTGAATTGAGATCGGCCCTGAACAGATCGGGCAGCACCTGGAATTCTGAGATCCGGCTGAGGTTATTCCAGGAAACGCCGGGGGCTGGTCCACCGGCACGGGGCGGTAATTGGTAATACACAAAGAAACGGCCGTTGAGTTTGAAATCGGGGTGCAATGCAAAACCGATCAGGCCACGTTCATCATAACCGGCATCGAGTGATACGAGTTTACTGCTTATGTCAAGAAAAGGAGTGGGGCGTTTGTAGCCGGTTCTGTCAATGACCCATACTTTCCCTATTTGGTCAACTACATACAGGCGTTCGCTGTAGTGCGAAGCAACAAGCTGTATTGGCGATACAAGATCTTCTGCGATCAGTTTCATGCCATCCTCATTCAGATCTTCATGTATGTTTTTTTGGCAGCCTTCCAAAATGAACAGGCTTAGCAGGAGCAGGTCAGTCAATACGATAAAAGTGACAATCAAATGCTGGGCACTGGTTGGTGGGTTGAGCCTCATAACACATCAATTTAAACGGTTAAAACAAACAAGGCGATCTCAATAAGCATTGTACAAAATGCTTTCACTCACTCAGGATATTGTTTCAACTTTAATAAGTGTTTTTCGAATAGTTGACCAGGCGTGGGCATTTCAACAGGATTTACTTTTCGCTACAACGAACTATCAGGCAGAAAGTAAGGGAAGTAATTATCGTTGATGGTATCAGGGATCCTCTATTAAAATACGAACCATAATTCATATTTGCAATTAACCTAACCACAATCAGGTTCTTCGTTTACAGACCACGTAATGAAGAAAAAAGCTGCCTGGTCATTATGGAGAATTGCGCAGGATTTGGAGCGCGGTTTTACATACCCGTGACGATCAGGCTACGCATCAGGACCTTAATATCAGTTATTTTATTTTCCAAAGACCGGAACAATTTTATACACCTTGCCGGTATTGCCTTGCGGGCCCAACATCGAAGAAACGGCTACATACAATTCATCGTCATCATCCTGCCCAAATCCCCGCAAATAATAACCCAGATCGTCAGGGTGGTTCAGCAACGAAATTTTTTCATACGGCCATGAGTCGCCTGTAGGGGTAGCCATAAAAAGCTGGCCATTGGGTGTGGTGGGTGTTTGTGAAAAGGTGCCGAAAATATATTTACCCTGCCAGTCTTTGAGCGTTTCGCCGTGATAAACATACCCGCCAATAACCGCGGTGGCTTTGCCGCCCAGCGGGTTTTGCCAGTTGTTAAGCTCTATTACCGGTTCCAGCAATGGTTTACCTCTGTCATCAACCGACGGACAGCTGGCTAATACTTTCGAGCTGTCGGCGGTGCTGAAGCAATGGCGGCCTTCTTTCACGTTCCAGCCATAATTGCCACCTTTTACCAACACATCAATTTCTTCCCATAAAACCTGGCCTGCATCCCCTACGATCATCTGGTGTCCTGGCTTATCGACCGACATGCGGTAGGGATTACGGAAACCAAAAGCAAAGATCTCATCGCGGCCTGGTTTGCCTACAAAGGGATTGGTAGGCGGTATGCCATAAGGATCGCCACTATCTACATCAATGCATAACACTTTACCCAGGAAATTGGCTTCAAGGTCCTGCGCATTGCCGCCGGCATTTATAGAGTACCAGTCGGTACTATGGCCCGGCCCAATATCATTGGCGCCGCCGCCGTCGCCAATGGAGATGTACAGGAAATCGTCGAGCCCGAAAACAAGGGAGCCGCCATTGTGATTGCTTTGCGGATCATCCCATTCAAGGATCACTTTCTCTGAGTTGGGATCGGCTCGCGACCAGTCGGGTAAAACCCTGAATTCTGAAATGCGGCTGAGATTATTCCATGGAATGCCGGGAGCTGGCCCGCCTGCGCGTGGCGGCAACTGATAATAAACATAAAAACGGCCATTGGTTTTGTAATCGGGGTGAAAGGCAACTCCCAGTAAACCACGTTCATCATAGGTAGGGTCAAGTTTTACCAGTTTGCTACTGATATCGAGGAATGGCGTGGGCCGTTTATTGTTGTTTCTGTCAATGAGCCAGATCTTCCCGATTTGGTCAACTACATAACGGCGTTCGCTGTGGTGGGTGCTCAGCACCTGAACGGGCGACACAAAATCATCGGCTAACAATTCCATGTCGATACCTATCATGATCTTAGGTTCATTTGATTTTTGGCAGCCGGGTAATATCAAAATGGTCAGTAACAGGAGGGTAATGCAGTTAGAAAAAGCCGGAGTCACCATACAGGCAGTGTTTGGGTAGTTAGTTCTCATAACACGTAAGTTTAAGTTGTTATAATAACCGAAGTGTAAGGCACAAAAAACGCATACGGTTACAGGCCATGAATAATTATGGATTGCCGGCATTCATGCAGGATATTGCCAACAGCGTTGCCGCTTTGTATTTATAAAGCACTCATTGGGAGGTGTGGGTAATTCAACAGGATTATCTTTCGATTGGGGCTACATCAGGCACGCTGTGATACAAGAGATATTGGGAGTAAATACATCAGAAGTTTTTGGGGAATGATCTCTATGCAAGTTAAAACATTTCTTTGTATGTTGGGTGTGGAATCTTTTGCACTGTCAATATTCCTGTAATGCTCAATGGCCTTTCAGTTGAATGTAAAAGGGCGCTGATCTGCATCTCTGCATCTGCTGCAGGAATGGTCCTTTAAAGTTCTTTTGTTTTCAGCCTTTCCTCTTCAATAATAACTATTTTAAGTGCTAACTCTTATTTGGCAAAAACTGGATTGGAGTTTGCTGAGGTTTGAGATTATGCATCAAAAGTACCAGCATCTTGATTTGCAAACGTTGGTTGACTTGCTGGCAGAGGAAACGCAAAAGTACACAAAGGCATTTATTAGTGGCAAACCAGAGGAAGTTAAGCAACAAAGGATAATCATTGATTTCCTTGTTGAAGAGATCAAAAACAGGAAACAGCGTACGTTATCTGATGGTGTTGATCACTAAATGCACCTATTATTCTGCCAGTTACATAGTGAAGCGCTGAATTAGTAAAAAGAAAGTCTGCATGAAGCTCTCCCGATGCATCGGGAGGGCCTTTCTTTTACTATACTCTTTTCATGGAATATAAATTGCATTTATTCGCCATTAGTTAAAATGGATGAGCGGGGCCTTATATCCATAAGAACTCGCCCTTTTTATTAGTCCAATCCACAATTATTCAGCGATGGAACTGTTACTGATCTGTTTGTAAAGTTTCTTCCCATACTTCCACGGCTATATGATAACCGATATCAAGGTATCTTATAATTCTACGCTGGGCATTTTCACCGGTATCACCATCGTCGGGCTTAAGCATGATCTCGAAATAATGTTGTTCGGTTTTAACTACCTGATACAGCTTTTCTTTTTTAGTTGAACTGTAAATTGACGAGGGTAAAAGCTTAACTGTATCACCCAGTGCTAATTTATCACCTGGTTGTATAATTTTCCACATAGTTTAGAGTATGGATAACAATAAAGCCGAGATCCTTTATTAACAGGATTCGGCCTGGCTTAGGTTAAAAGCAAACATTATACCATATTGTAATGTGATTGATTTGCATGGGTGAAACACTTAGTATTGAATAAGTGTAAACTATGAGAGATGCGTAGGAATAACAATTGCTATAATAAAAAGAAAAAGTGTAGAATGGAACCACGTTTTCAAAAACTTTCTGCAGCCCAGCTTAGAACAATTATTATTCATGAAATGCGAAAATTCGCAATGGCATTGGAGTTTGGCGCCACCATCAGCGATCTTCAGGAAATCAGGGAACAAATAAGGTTACTTGCCGATGCACTTGCTGAAAAGGAAAAAGATGAGGATAGCAGGGAAGCAATTGTAGAAAATCTTCCACAATCAATTGCGAATATCTCTCTTTACTCATAACTCCAATACGAAAAAAGCGACAATTTTGTTTCATCCCATCTTTTATCAGCAATCTTATTTGCTGAATAAGATTTATTCTTCCCTCCAATAAGTTTAATTCGCCAGGCCCGCAATGATCAACAATGGTGGACGGGGTTTTTCGGCAATGATCTTGTAAGTGAATGCGTTTTTCCGTTTGGAGGCAACGTCCTGCTTTAAATCATTGGGAATACTTGAAACTTTATCATAGTACATCACCTGGACGGTGATCTTTTGATCGGCCTTCTTGCTATTGTCGTTCAGCCGGTATTCGATCTTTACTTTTTTGAAGTGTCCGTTCCTGGGGTTCTTACCCAACAGGCCATCATCCAGTGATTTTTTCAAATTGATAATGCCGCTGACAGTGCGTACACGCAATTTTTGCGCGTTTGCCCCCTGGCTGGTTGTATCATCATCAAACTGGCATTTATTATTCCCGTTATGGTTGCCGTTGTCGGGGTAGTCGGTATCATCGCTGCCATCACAAACAGGGGAGGCATTGGGGTTAGCATTAAAAATGGGCGCGGCAAGGGTATCGTTTTTTGACAGTACATAAATGCTGTCGATATAAGAAACGCCACCGAGGATAAGGGTACTGATACAGGTATCAGTCGTTCCTTTTTTTACAAAGGCTACGTTGTACCTGATGCCGGTTTCACTTTGCGTAATATTGATAAGGCCGGTAGTAGCGTTGATGTCGAGTCCTTCGGGCCATGACAGGTATGTACCCTGCACGCCTTTGTTATTGACGGGTTCAACCGTATAATTGCCCTTTACAGGTTGCAGGTACAGTATGCTGTCGCCATAGCTGGGTGCATTGGGGCATTGGGTAGAAGTGGTGTTGGTGAGGTTGGTCTCATTACCTGACTCATTGCCTGTATCAACCGCATCAGGGTCTGTTTTATCAGCTTTATTACAGGCAGGAATTACAAATAGAATTAGCAAACAGGAAGCGAAAGTACACAATGTGCTCTTCATGCAAGTTCGGGTTTTAGCATAGGAAACTCAGGTAATGGTTGGGCGTATTGGCGTGTTTTCAGGGGGTTAACAATGCAAATATTGGTTATTTAATTAATGATATACGAATATTTATAATGATCCTATCTTATTATTTGGTTTTCAAATTATATATCAAATTTTATACCTTGTAAATTTCAATAAATAGCCGGGCTGTTATGTAAGTAGTACGTTATAGTGAGGTGGCTTTGTAACAGGTAAGCCTAAGTCATTTGCAGAGCTGCTGAGCTGAAATGATTGCTGCTATTTGAGCCTGGTATGGGGAAAAATTTATATGTTTAATAATGACTTTGTTTGGCGATGAGGCCAGGGTCGGAGGAATAAATCAAAACAAAGATTTGAAGGGCTCTGTTGGTTTAGAAATCACTTTTTTTTAATCTGCTGAAACCTGCATGTAGCATCCAGCCCACATTTAACTGCAATTTTAAGCCTGTATAAGATATCAATCCCCCGATCTCAGGCGAATAATTTGCAGAGACAATATACTTACAGGCAAGGTCAACGAAAATATGATTACCGGTGCGGCTGAAAAAACCAAGGCCTGCTTCGGCTGCATATGGCTGCTGGTTATAGACTTTCACCTTCATGTTATCGGGGTTTCCGCTGCCTTTTACCCGGCAGGAGATTGGTACTAATGATACCTGCACCCAATATTCCATATATCCTGGGTATTGCATGTAGTTTTCTGCTGGTCCCTGCAGCTACAGTTAAATACAGCCGCAGCAGTACAAGTACGACTGTTTGATCTATTCGGCAGAACTGTGTTCAGCATCTCTCAAAAACTGACAACAAGCTTCCAGTCATTGCATTTAAATGTTCCGGCAGGTCTTACACCGGGCATCTATGTGCTGGAAGTTACGGACGGTAGTAACCGGTTATTATAGAAAAAACTGCTGAAAAAATGAGCATATCAGTAGCAGATGAATGTAAACAGGCATGAGTTCATACAGCAAAAGCCTCCCGATGCATCGGGAGGCTTTTTGATATCAGTTAAGCCTTTTTGCACCGGGCAGCTATTCAATGTTCGGGGCATTCCGCGGGGCACATAGGGCCTCTTGAAAATTTATTGTTCCTGGCATTTGTAACCTTTTGTACGCTCATCTGCTCAATTGTTTTGAAGAGTTTTACTTTTCAGGTCATCAAAAACAAATATTATGGAAACGGCAATTTTAACTTCACCAAGAGTGGAGCGCATTTACAAGCTTATGAAAGTTACTTATGGATTGGTGCCCATTGTGGCAGGTTTAGATAAATTCACCAACCTGCTTACAGATTGGGAAAAATACCTCAATCCCACCATTGCACAAATACTTCCGTTTAGTCCACATACATTTATGCTGATTGTTGGTGTGATTGAAGTTATTGCGGGACTGATCGTTCTTTCAAGACCTGCGCTCGGAGCTTATATTGTAAGTGCATGGCTTGCACTCATTGGTTTATCGCTTCTTGCTACCAAAGGATATCTCGACGTAGCGGTTCGCGACCTTGTTATGTCCATAGGCGCTTATTCGCTTGCTCAAATAGCCCAGGCAACCGGGGCATCAAAAGCGCAGGAGGCTAATAGCAGCGCATCATTCTCCAGGGGATAGGTATAATAATATTACTCACGATTTGGTAACTTTGAATTACCGGTAGCATTAAACAGGAATAGCTATGGCATTAAACATGTCGGACAAGAGCATTCAAAAATATACCGATATCGAAATCATTCAGCAGGTATTGGCAGGCAATACTGCTGTGTTTGAAATTATAATCCGCAGGTATAATCCTTACCTCTACAAAGTGGGAAGAAGCTATGGTTTTAACCACCAGGACACGGAAGACCTGATGCAGGAAACATTTATTAATAGTTATGTCAACCTTAAGCAATTTGCTGAACGCTCTTCCTTTAAAACATGGCTTATCAGGATCATGCTGAACCAATGCTATCGCAATGCACACAAGTTCAATTACCTGAAAGAACTCCCGGCAGATATTTTACCCGACAATTCATCGCTTATGTTTTTACCCAACCATAGCTACACCAACGATGCAGTGATCAGCAAAGAATTTAATAAAGTTGTTGAAGCCTGCCTTCAACAACTTCCGCAAGAGTATAGAACAACATTTACGCTTCGGGAACTCACGGGTCTTAGCGTTGCAGAAACGGCAGAGGCGATGAACACTACCGCCAGTAATGTTAAGGTCAGGTTAAACCGGGCAAAAGCCATGCTTCGAAAAGAGATTGAAAAAACATATTCCACCGAAGATATTTACGAATTTAACCTGGTTTGCTGCGACCGCATTGTAAATGGTGTAATGAAACGAATAGATGAATTGGGAAACAAATACCTTCACACGTGATTCCCGTTTACTATTGTCTTCTATGCTGAGTTTCGGTGCTGCGCCAGGATCTGCGGGTCCTGTACTTCAAGGGCTTAATAGTCTGTGCAAAATATCACTGAATGTCTAATTCATTCAACTGCAATCTATTATGTGTGACATTGAAGTTATGGTAGAAAAATATTTAATTTTTCTTATTTCGTAATATATTTTCCTGCTCATGTAAATTTTCATTAATGTATTTATTCAATTTTGCGGTCAAATCTGAACTGCAATGAAATGTTATTATCTCATACTCCTTTTTGTAATACCCATAACCCTGTATGCCCAGCAACCGAAGGATAGCAGCAAAACCCGATACCTTAAAGAAGTAACAGTTACCGCCATTAAAACAGTTCGTGGCACCGGCCATATGCCTGAAGTCAAAGACGGAATTATTTATGCCGGTAAAAAAAATGAAGTGATTGTGGTTGATAGCCTCGATGCCAATAAAGCCATCAACAATACCCGCCAGATCCTTGGCAGGATACCAGGATTAAATATTGTAGAAACGGAAAGCGGCGGATTTACCGCCAATGGCATTGCCACGCGAGGATTAAATCCTAACCAAAGTATTGAAATGAATACCCGCCAGGATGGCTATAATATCAGTGCAGATATTTACGGTTATAATGAAGCCTATTATTTACCACCGATGGAAGCTGTAAGCCGCATTGAAATGATAAGAGGTGCAGCTTCGCTGCAATTTGGTTCGCAATTTGGCGGTATGGTAAACTATGTATTAAATGAAGCGCCAAAGAATAAGCCTTTTGAATGGACGACTTCCGAAACCGGCGGCAGCTATGGCTTATTTAATACATTTAATGCCATCGGTGGAAGCATAAAAAAATGGAGCTACTATGGATTTGTTCAATATAGAAGAATGGATGGATGGAGACCTAATAGCCAGCAATGGCAACTATCGGGTTTTGGAAGAGTGCAATACAATGCTTCCAATAAATTAAATATTGGCGTTGAATATTCTTTATTGAGAAACCGCATTAAAATGCCTGGCGGCCTTTCTGATAGTATGTATAATGCCAATCCACGTTCTTCCTTCCGCAGCAGAAACTGGCTGAAAAGTCCGTGGAATTTAGTAAGTGCTTATGCCAATTATAAATTGTCGCCCCAAACATCGCTGAATGTAAAAACCTCATTGCTGTTTAGCAACCGGGCTTTGGTTTGGCGAAATGAAGATGGCGGCGCCGAAGCGCTTGATGAAAAAGATCCGTTAACCGGTGAATATGTTCCCAGGGAAGTGGAAAATGAAGACATGCATAACAGCACTACAGAAATACGGCTGTTACACAATTACCATTTAGGCAGTATGAATAATACTTTAGCAACCGGTATGCGTTATGCCTATGCCTGGTTTAAGCGACAGGGTGGGGGTGAAGGGACAACAGGATCAGATTTTGATTTAACCATTAAAGGCGACTACGAATACGACCTTGATTTTACCACTACTAATTTCGCCCCTTTTATAGAAAATGTTTTCAGGCTTACCAACCGTTTAACGGTAACGCCCGGCTTCAGGTTTGAATATTTGAAAAGCACGGCAAAGGGTTATAAAGTGGAGGATAACGATAAGCTGATTGCCAATGAAAGCCGGAATCGTTCAATACCATTATTTGGATTGGGAATAGAATATAAGGTAACAGACAACACAAATGTGTATGCAAACATCAGCCAGGCATACCGCCCTATTGATTACTCGCAGTTAACCCCGATAGGGGTAACTTCTAAAATTGATCCCAACTTAAAAGATGCAAAAGGTTATAACGCCGATCTGGGTTACCGTGGCACTGTTAATAATTTCCTGAATTTTGATATCGGTTTATTTTACCTCGCTTACAATAAACGCATTGGAACAGTATTGATGAATGAAGGCACTGCTACTGAATATACGCTTCGAACGAATGTAGCCAATAGTGTTCATAAGGGAATAGAAAGTTATATTGAATTTAACCTGTTAAAATATCTTAACCAGCAGTCTAAAAAAGGGCTTGGTATTTTTAATTCGCTGGCTATTACCGATGCAAAATATACCAGTGGCGAATTTAAAGGCAACCGGGTTGAAGCAGCGGCTAATTATATAAACAGATCAGGGATTACTTATTATGATTCCCGATTATCTGCGACATTTCAGATGAGCAATGTAGGGGGCGCCTACGGAGATGCAACCAATACAAAACTAAGCGATGACCCGGTTGCAGGTTATATACCATCCTATTCAGTATTGGATGTCAGCGCCTCGTACAAAATAAAAAACATTGCGTTCAAAGCTGGTGTAAATAATATTGCTGATAAAGCCTATTTTACCCGACGTACAGATGAATATCCGGGTCCCGGTATTATCCCTTCAATTGGCAGAATGATGTATGTTGGAATATCGGCAGCATTTTAAACAGATACCAGATACTACATAACACTTCCGTTCGAAAAAATTCTTATTGAACTAAAACCCGCTCTCGCAGCGGGTTTTTTAAACATAAAAGGCAACCCGCTATCCACTTTTATCGAAACGGGGAAGAATATTACACTGAATAGCAACATTGACAATTAAATTCCGCTTTTCGCAACTACTTTTCCCGTTTCCTACAATAAAACAACCCTTACTTGATCAAATTTGCGGCAAAATAGATGAAATAATACAAAAGGTAAGGGGGCTGCTTATCGTCTTACCTTACAGGTGAAGCTATAACTTTGAATTATAATGATAATAAAGAAAAGGAGTACAAAATTGGTTGTGCTCCCTTTTTTATTTTATGGGAATTGAACCTGAACGGAAAGATGTTATTACAAGCAGCAATAGTAAATGATCTACAAAGTCGCATCAACATTTGTTATTTATTACAGCATGAAAAGTTTTCCTGCTTTGGCGGACATTTTACAGTTCCATAGCTGCAAAACACACAACAATCACCTGTAAGTGGTTTTAAAATCGTTTTGCACTTTTCACATTCATAAAAATACTGGCAAGCATCGGTAGGCATAGTTTCTTCTTTAGAATGTCCGCAAACCGGGCAGGTAATAGTTGACTTTAATATAATTTCACTCATAATTAATCGTGTTTACAATCGTTCTTTACTTATATATTTTTTCTGCAATAGAATAGATAGGGTGAGTATTACTGCCCCCCGTTAACAAAATCTACTGCCCGTAAAGGGAAATTAATCAAATGCAATATTAAAAAAACCTTCAAATCCAACGATCTGAAGGGTTCATTTTTTAGTCGGGACAACTGGGAAACATCAACTTTTCAGGGGCCGGGTATTACACGTTTGTATTTTATTGGATAGCGCCGAGCAGCATATCATGCGGAAAATCGGAGCGCTTGCAACCGTCTGCACTTGATAATTCGCCGCCATCCCCATTACAACTGGTAAAATTCCAATAATCTCTTCTCCGGTAGAGCGGGCCCTGGCCCGGATCGCCCCAGTTGCCGTTGAAGTTGAACTGTGATATATCACAATTCATCAGGCTAATATTGTTCCACGTATGAGCTTCGTCCTGGGAACCGGCAGGGTTGCGGTAATCGCCCCAGTAGGTGCATTCGTAACCTAAAAAGCTCTTGGATCTTGAATTATCGTACATGCCGTGTGCATGTTTACCCACATATTCAAAGGAATGATAGCTGGCTGGCAATCCCCGCCAGTCTCTGGTATACCATCCCGCATGTTGGAAATAGGTAATGCTTATGAACTTCTTAGTGTTGCTGTAGCCCTGTACTACTATATGTTCAAGGTCATAGTCATGGCCGCCTGAACTGCCGACGCAGTTTCCCTGGCGTTTGTATAACAACCAATAGGCGAATTTCCGTTATGGGCAGCTATTCACTGGCCGGGGCATTCCCAGGGGCACACAACATACAAGTAACGAATTATCAGTATACAACTAATACTAGGAAACAGGTTCCTCCATTTGTTCATTTTTACGCGTCTATGTTCTGATACCTATAATAAAAATCCATTACCTGATGAGATCCGTTTTACAAAAATGCCCTGTCAAATGCTTCCTGGTTATATTGTGTATAGCGATATTATCAGTAAATACGGTACAGGCGCAAACCTGCCCGTCGCCTGTTACGGCTACAATAACTTCTTTTTCCAATACATATTATCCCGGGCAACTGGCAACAGTAAGTGCAGGAAGTACTTCTGTTACCATAGATGGGGCCACTTACGGAACAACCCCTATCAGTGCAGGAGATGTTTTACTGATCATTCAAATGCAGGGGGCGCAGATCAATTCAACCAATAACAACACCTATGGCGATAGCGTAAGTGGGAGAGGTTACCTGAATAATGCTGAATTATACGCCGGAAATATGGAATATGTAATAGCAACTAATTCCGTTCCGTTGACCGGCGGTATGTTGACGCTGCAGACGGGAACGGTTAATAATTATAAAAAAGCCGCTTTTGGCACTGATGGCCAGTACACTTACCAGGTAATTCGTGTACCTGTATATTACGACCTCATTTTGAACGCCGACATTACACCGCCTAATTGGGATGGCGCTACCGGCGGGGTAATAGTGATGGCTGTAATGAACACGCTTAACATGAACGGGCATACGATCAACGTTACCGGTGCCGGTTTCCGCGGTGGTGGTGGCGTACAGCTGGTTGGTGGCACAAGTACCACCCGCGACTTTGCCGTGGTGTCGCCCACCAATGCCAACATTAGTGCCCAGGTTGGTAACCATGCTTCGAAGGGAGAAGGGATTGCCGGAACACCGCGGCTTATTAACAGCAACAATTATAGTTCTTTGCAGAAGAATACAGAAGAAGGATATCCCGGCGGAAGTTTCGGTATGGGCGCCCCCGGCAATGCCGGTGGAGGCGGAAGCGATGATAACACCCTGATCAATGGTAACAACAGTGGCGGTGGTGGCGGTGGTAACGGCGGTGCAGGCGGAAAAGGCGGCAACAGTTATGGAACGAATGGGCCGTACGGTGGTTACCCTGGCGCCCCATTCGCGCAGGGAAGCGCGTTGCGGCTGGTGATGGGTGGCGGCGGCGGAGCCGGCGACACTAACAATGGTACCGGCAGCCCCGGCGGCGGATTGGTTTCCGGCGGCGCCGCGGGTGGTGGCATTGTTATTATAAGCGCCGGCACCATCATAAACCCCGGCTTTGTATTGGCGAATGGTAGTAACGCAAACAGCACCATTGTCAACGATGCATCAGGCGGCGGTGGCGCTGGTGGCAGCGTATTGATCAACGCCCGCAGCGGTCATTCAAACATCACAGTATATGCGAATGGCGGCACTGGCGGTACCAATTTTTGGAATCATGGCACAAGCTCTCCGCATGGACCCGGTGGCGGCGGCGGCGGCGGCGTTATATATACCGACGGAACACTGAATGCTGCCTCTTCGGTAACCGGCGGAATGGCCGGCACTACAAATAATGGATCGGGCACTATCCCTTATGGCGCCCAGGCCGGTGACGGAGGTATATCAGTTACAGGCCCGGTTATGGCATTCCCGCCTGGCTGTATAGTTTTACCTATGCAATTCCTGTTCGTAAAGGGAAAAAAGAACGGGGCGCAGGTGTTGATCAACTGGGAGGTTGCCAATGAAAAAGATGTAACAAACTATATCATAGAACGAAGTAACAATGGGAACAATTTTGTGAAAGCCGGCATAGTAAGTAAGCGGGGCAATGGCGACATTGGCAAGTATAACTTTTCAGATGCATCAGCCGGTAAAGAAGGGACTGTCTTTTACAGGATCAAAGCACGCGGTACAAACGGCCAAACATTTTTGAGTAAGATTATTACCATACAAACTGGTTTCGCTGAAGATGCATTGGATATAAGTCCTGTACCTGCCATCGGGCAATCCACGATCAGATGGTCTTCAACCGGCAATAACAAACTTCAAATTACCGTGTTTGATGTAACCGGGCATGCCGTGCTGAGCCGGCAATACCAGTTAAAAACGGGCCTCAATGAATTGCTGCTTACGAACCTGCAAAGCTTGCCGGCCGGAATCTATTTTGTTAAAGCTTCCGATGGCGCCAGTTACCGGAATGGTAAATTGGTAATTCATAACTAATCCAATATCCGAAGGAAATGCAACGTGATTTAAGATTTTCCCTTAACAGGGTTACTTCGTCATCTACTATGAGAAATTTCCAAAATTCCCGTACTTCGTTGTAAAATGAGCTTATATTAGCTATTATGATAGATTTGCCTCATGCCGGGAATCAAATTCACTGTGTCACGAATTTTCAAGACCTTGTTTCTACGCCATTTAATGGAATGATTAATGCTGTTTGTTGGACGCGTAAACTAATAGGTGATTTTTCTGAGATTGTTAAAAAGGTAGCGCTAAGCGGAAATATAACGGCAATTGAACAAGAGGAACTTTGTGAACTTCAGTTGAGTGAACAAGGGCAACTTGCCCGTGAAATTCTTTTAAATGACCTGAAGGTATTGAAAGCTCATGGCGCATCGCCAATCCTTAATGTGATCAACCACTATGATCGGGATGATACCTACCCATTCTTTCCAACCGATGTTTATTCTTTTCACGTAGATCGTTCTCCTATACCGATCGATACCTTTTTATGCACTTACTATGGCGAGTCGAGTGAAATATTGCCAAATTCTCAAGGCAAAAAGAAAGTCCTTATTCCGGAAATACGTGATGAACTCAAAAAGCTATATCATGGAGCAGAGGAAGGTTTTGAATCATTCTTAAGTGAACATTTTTTTGATCTACACTATCAGGCTGAACCTGATGCACGTCCAATAAGCTTAGGCTTGGGTCACCTATGGAGGTTGGCGGTTGATCATCCTGAAAGTCAGGTTCCCCCTTGTCTTCACCGTGCACCAAAGGAAAAATCTGGACAGAATAGGTTGCTGATGATCTGTTGAATGAACTTTTGTAACTTTATTTAGCATTTGTTTAGGGCGAATGCCAGACATAAATGCTTTATCGGTAACCGCAATTAACCTGTAGCGGTGCAATAATTTTTGGGCGACTTAATATATGGAGCCATGAACATCCAACTCACAATAGAAGAATATCACAAGGCTGCTGATATTTTTTCACGTGGCAACCCTGACCCCGTGAAAAAAATGTACGCTCATTCAGATGATGTTATGCTGGCCAACCCGTTCGGATCAACTGTAAAAGGATGGCAACGGGTTTCCGAAGCACTTGATTTGGCATCATCACGCTTCAGAGATGGTGAAGTAAAAAGTTTCGAAAGAATTGCTACTTACGAAACTAATGACCTTCTAACCATATTTGAGATCGAAAAATGGACATCCAGGGTTGGTGGAAAATCAGAAATTTCTTCATTTGATCTCAGAGTCACTACTACATTTAGAAAGGAAAATGACAATTGGAAGCTGGTACATCGCCACGCAGATCCCATTGCAAGTTTTAATGACAAGGGACCAATTCGAGGAGACATTTAGCTAGCCTGTAATCGTTCCGGTTTTTTTGCAGGTTGAGCACTTCCTGCATTCAATTGCACATTAAGATTGCTATCTTTAGCCAATGAGCCAAGATGCTTTCTTCCAAAAAATAAAAACTTACGCTGAACTCTCGCAGCAGGCAGAAGCGGCGTGGACTGCATTGCTCCGCGAAAACACCTACAACAAGGGCGACAATTTTGTTACCGAAGGCCAGACACCTAAAAAGGTGGCCTTTGTTGTGAATGGCTTAATGTATCAATACTCTACTGCCGAAAACGGCGATATGGTGGTTAAATATTTCTTCCCAGAGAACCGGATTGCCGGTTCCATGACAGCTACGCTCACCCAGTCGCCAAGTAATTTTACTATAAAAGCGCTTGAGGATACTGATGTGCTCGAATACAATTTCATGGAATTTAAAAAACTTGTTGCCATTTATCCCGATATCGCCGCTTTTTATATCCGCTATATGGAGCAGCATTGGATAATCGAAAAAGAACCATATGAAGTATCGCTGCGATATGAATCGGCTAAAACCAATTACGATAATTTTCTCCGCAAATACCCTGGTTTAGTAAAAAGGCTAAAGAAACAGCACATTGCCGCCTATCTCGGCATCACTCCAACGAAGTTAAGCCGGATATTTTTTGCGAATAAGTAAAGATTTTTTGCTTTTCTCAACATATGTAAATTTTTGTGGAAAACGGTTGCCGCAACTTTGAGCATCAATAACAATTAAAAAATTACAATCATGGCAACAAAAATTTTCATCAACCTTCCTGTTAAAGACCTGGACCGGTCAAAGGCATTTTTCAGCGGACTTGGCTACAGCTTTAATCCACAATTTACCGACGACAAGGCAGCCTGCATGGTGGTAAACGAGCACATTTATATAATGATGTTGGTAGAAAACTATTTTAAAACTTTCACCAAAAAAGAGGTGGGCAATGCACACCTGGCAACTGAAGTATTGCTGGCGCTTGATGCGGCGTCGCGGGAAGAAGTGCAGCAAACCATCGCAAAAGCAACTGAACTTGGGGGTTCCATTTATGCTGAACCGCAAGACTACGGCTGGATGTATCAGCACAGCTTTGCAGATCCTGATGGACATCAATGGGAAATAGTTTATATGGACGCAACGAATATGCCGAATTGTGGTTGAGGCTGAATGCTGTTATGCACCCTCGAAGCGCCTTTTTTTAACAACCGAATTTTTACAAGAGACTTCGAACCAAAAGGGGCCTTCAGATCCTATGACTTGAAGGCCCTTAACGTCATAGGATTTGAAAGCCACATATCTTTATATGTGTGAAATTTTAAAAACATGCTTACCTTTTTGAGGAAACTTTATACTCTCTGCAATAGCCATGCCAAAATCTTCTAAACCGTGTAATCCTCCTAACGGCACCTGAAAATCTGGTTGTGCAGATAGCGTTATGATCTCTTTGAGAATAGTAGTGTCCTTTTCTTTCGGCGGGTTGAAAAAATAACGATATACATGGGATTTGATTTCTATGCCCCTCAATAAAATATCAAAGTTATGCAATTCAAACCTGTTGGCACTCATTCCTCCATTAATTATCAGCCGTCCACCAAAAGTCATGCTTCGGATCAATTCACCTGTAACCGGGCCACCGACATTATCAATTACTCCGTTAATTCCCTGGTTTTCTGTAAGTTTCATAATTCGCTCTTTTAATAAATCATCCGGCAGATTAGAAAGTTCAACAATAGCATTGGCACCCATTGAAGTAAGATTAATTGTTTTTTGGGCATGGCGTACTAAAGAGATAACATTTATGCGCATATGCCTGGCAAATTGCGCCACCATCGTAGAAATTGTTGAATTACCTGCAGTAAGGGCAAGCCATTGGCCCGGAAGTAATCCTACCTGATCAAGTAAATCCCATGCCGTTATAGGATTCACTAACTGCGCTGCCAGCTCAATTGGATAATCAGCGGGTAAGGGTATCAGCCATTCAGCTGGCACAGCCGTATATTCAGCCCAGGTATTGTAATAACTGAATGCAACAAATGTCCCTGGCTGTAATTTAACCTGTCTTCCTGCTTTTTCGATAATTCCGGCACCGTGGTTTCCTGCAATCTGACCGGGAAATTGTGGCTTTTTAGGTTCCGGATAAAGATTCTGTATGAACAAAAAATCGCCCGGATTTATGGATGCAGACACCATCCTGACTAAAACTTCATCATCACTTATTTCAGGAACAGGTACATCTCTAAGTTCCAAAACTTCTTCAGGAGAACCAATTCTGTCAAATACAATCGCTTTCATAATTTATATCAGTATTTATTGGATGGCAATATTATATCAGATTGCATAACTTTGACCTGTCGTTTTTGACAAATACTATGCAAAAACTGCCACTATGCATTTTGTGATTTATTTACCATCAGGGTTTTATTCGGCAATTGCTTCAACATTCGTTGAGATCCTGCAGGCAATAAATGATCTCAATGAACCGAAGCCCTTTACATTTGAATTTGTTTCACCTTACAGGCAGGCTGTATCAAGATCAGGCATTTCTTTTAATGCAAAGAGCAGACCCTCGAAAAAAATAGATGTGTTAGTTCTTTTAAGTGGTTTGGGGTCGGAAGTGATTTCAGCGCCAAGGCTGTTAGATGAAGAATGGCGGATTGCCAAACCTTTGATAAAATCTGCACAAAAACAACAAGCTATTCTTACAGCAACCTGCGGTGCATCATACATGCTCGCCGCCTCCGGCATATTGAATGGTAAACGAGCAACAATATCCTGGTGGTTGAAAAAAGAAGTTCAGGCGCGATTTCCAAACGTAAAGTGGGAACCAACACGCATTCTGGTTCGTGATGGCCGGATTTATACCAGCGGGGGTGGCTTTTCAGGATTGGAATTAATTACCACGCTTCTCTCTGATCTCGGTTTTTCAACACAGGAACGTCGTGTACGAAAACTTATGGTTTTACCTTCTTCACGTCAGTTTCAAAGCCCATATGAATTTTCATTGGATAATTATGCCGGCCAACTTGAAAAAAAAATGAACAGACTTTTTAAAGACAACCCCGGGATAAACATTTCGATAATGGCAAAACAATTGGGAATGTCTCCAAGAACTATGGCCCGTAAATTTTTTGATGAACTTCAGATAAGTCCTGGAAAATGGATACAAATAAAGCGGATTGACATGGCGAAAACGTTACTGGAAGAAACGAAACTTTCAATTTCTGAGATATGTTATCATATTGGGTTTGATGATCCATCTTCATTTTCACGGTTATTTTCTAAAATTACGGGAATGGGGCCTATTGAATTTAGAAAGCAAATACAACATCTCCCTGTTCGCAAAAAATTGAAATAACAGATGACGTTTACAATACTAGGTATGGAAGACCCGCAGTACCCAAAAATGTATTTATACAGACGATTGGTGCAGGCAAAGCTTTTCATCGATACCCACTATGCCGAACCTATCGATCTTGATAATATTGCAGACGAAGCAAACTTTTCAAAATTTCATTTCATCAAACTGTTCAAAAATATATACCACAAAACACCACATCAGTATCTGATCTCCGTAAGGATTGAGAAGGCAATGGAATTACTGAGATCGGGGACTCCCGTTTCAATCGTCTGTTATGCAGTAGGATTTGAAAGCTTAAGCTCATTCAGCGGGCTTTTCAAACGGATTGCCGGCACAACACCGTCGGGTTATTTGGCCCGGCAGCAAAAGTTGAGAACGCAAAGAGCCGAATCTCCTCTGGCCTTTATACCAGGCTGCTTCGCTGAAAAGAACGGTTGGCTGAAAAAAACGCAATTTTAGAGAAACAGCGTATCAGCTTTTCGTCGTCCTTTGCTATACAATCTAAAACAAAGGACATGATATCTAAAATGACCCATGTAACAGTATACGTTCTCGATCAGGAGAGCGCCTTCGACTTTTACACCAACAAGCTCGGATTTAAAGTTGTCACAGACGTCCCTATGGGCAAGGATGGCCGCTGGCTTACTGTTTCCCCTCCGGAACAGCCAGGTTTTGAAATCGTATTATTCCCGGTTGCAAAGAGTAATATGTCTAAAGAGACTGCAGATACATTGAGGGAACTGGTAAAAAAAGGGACTTTCGGCATAGCCGTCTTCACATGTCGCGACATCTTTGCAACTTATGAAGAACTAAGGGTAAAAGGAGTGGAATTTACCAAGGTTCCCACAAAAGAATTTTATGGCACTGAAGCTATATTCAAGGATGACTCGGGCAACTGGTTTTCACTCGCACAAATCAATTAATCCATGAAAACTATATTTGACAAAACAACGAGAGATCAACTGATCGCCAGGATCAATAACCTTAATGAAGGCTGCGCGGCTCAATGGGGCAAAATGGATCCCGGTCAAATGCTGGATCATTGCATCCGGTATGAAGAAATGATGTTAGGCCGCATAAAATGCAAAAGATCATTTTCCGGGCTTCTGTTCGGCAGAATGGTTTTGAAAAGCCTTTTAAAGGATGAAAATCAAATCAGGCAGAATATGCCTACAGTTCCTGAGATCAGGATAAAGAACAACTTTTCAGGCGATATAGCTTTAAGAAAAGAGAAATGGATCGCCCTGATAGAAGATTGTGGCCGGCTTCCAGACCAGGACTTCATACATCCCTTTTTTGGAAGAATGACCAAAGAGCAGGTCGGGCGCCTCAGTTACAAGCATACCGACCATCATCTCCGTCAGTTCAATTGTTAGTGTTGCGATTGTGTTTTTGCGCGCGGGGTCTCGTGAAACCTGAATGGATTCGAACTTCATTTCCGGCAACTCAATCGTCATTCAGTACGCAATGTTTTCACCGGATTGGCCATTGCCGCCTTCATTGCCTGCAAACCCACCGTAAGCAGCGCTATTCCAATGGCGGCTGCTCCTGCTGCAATAAACATCAGACCGCTAAGCGGCGCGCGGTAAGCAAAGCCCTGGAGCCAGTTATTCATAATGTACCAGGCCATCGGTGTCACGATCAACAAGGCGATCACGATCAGCAGCACGATCTCCTTACAAAGCATGACCATAATATTCGACACGGTGGCCCCAAATACCTTTCGGATGCCGATCTCCCTGCCCCTTCTTTCCGTAGAAAAAATGGTCAAACCGAGCAGGCCTAAGCAAGAGATAAAAACGGTAATGCCCATCGCCACATTGATCACTTTTTCGTTCCTGAGGTCTTCTGCATACATACCGGCGATGATCTCGTCGAGGAAAGAATAGTCAAACGGCTTCCCGGGGAACACGGTCTTCCAGTCCTTTTCTAAATTGCCAATGAGGGTCTTCAGCTCGCCGGCGGTCATACGCTGAGCGGCGATTTTCACCCCAATAACGATCTCCTTCGTGGGATCGTGAGTGATGATGATCGGCAAGCTCGCCTGATGAAAAGAGAGGTCATAAAAATCGGCTACCACGCCAGCTACGGGCCGAACTTCAAACTCGCCTACGAACACCTCCTGGCCAATGGCCTTGCTCACATCGGCAAAACCCAATGCATGGGCACAGGTTTCACTGATCAGCAGTTCCCTGCTGCTGTCGCCCGGGAGCAGATTTCGCCCCGCGATCAGCTTGAGCCCATAAAAAGGAACGTACGCTTCGTTGCTGTAATGCTGGGATACCTCCATCTTCTCATCGCTGTACCTTAGCCCGCCGCCGCCGAACCTCATACGCATAAAACCTACCGGCGGCGCCCCCTCTTTGATCACCTGCTCTACACCCGCATGTTGCCGGATCTTATCAGCCAGTACCGCCATCTTACCCGGCATTACGGAAGGCGCTGACTGCTCCCCCTGCAGATTCATAGTCACCCCGCCACGTTCCTGCTCGCGCGGAGGAGTGATCGTGATGATCGCATCGGTTTTGAGACCCACGTTTATATGCAACAGGTACCGCAGCTGCGAACCCATGATGAAGGACGCTATGATGAACAACAGCGAGATGGTAAATTGGAAAACGATCAATCCTCTGCGCAGGTCCACTTTGCCGCCGTCTGGTACCGCAGTGATCCCTTTCAGGGTCACCGTGGGTTGATATTTTCCCAGCACCTCTGCCGGATAAAACCCTGCCAGGAGGGTGGTCGCCGCGGTTACCAACAATAAAAACAAAAGTGTAGCACCATCCATCCGGAAATGAACACCTGCCGGTATCAGATCAGCGAACAGGTATAACACCGGCTGTATCATCAGCACCGCAACAACCACAGCAGCTAACGTCAACAACAGGGTTTCGGTAAAAAATTGAACGGCGATGCCCTTCCTGCTGCCGCCCATTACTTTTCGCACGCCGATCTCTCTCGCTCTTTGCATGGATTGCGCGGTCGACAAATTGACAAAATTAACGATGGCAAGAATAAGGATAAAAACTGCCAGGACCATGAGTGCCTTCAAGACCCCCAGGTTGGCCTTTCTGACCACAAAACCGCCATACTCCCGATGAAAATGGATGCCCGACAGTGGTTGCAAAATGGCGTTGAACACCGGATCCTTGCCGTAGTGCCGTTTGGCCAGGGCCACAAATTGCGTATCGATCTGTGAAGGCGCTACGCCCTTTGACAGCTTGACCATCACCTGGCCGGAACCATCTATTTTGCTCCAATCGTCTAACTTTATCTTTTGCTTAAGAAAACTGGCAGGGATAGTGGTAAAAGAGATCCATTGGCTAAAATTAAGATCACTGTTGCCTGTAAGATCGGCGACAACACCTGTTACGGTCACCATCAGCGAATCCTGGTAATAGATGGTGCGGCCTATGATCCTGTCCGGGTCGAGATTGCCAAAATATTTTCTGGCTTTTTCCGCAGTAAGGACGACTGAATTGGGCAGGGTCAGAGAAGTTTTGGCATTACCGCTTAACCATTGGTAGCGAAAGATGTCGAAGTATTGTGGCTCAGTGATAATGAGGCTACCGTCATCGGCGAAGCGCCCAGGTGCTGAATGGGAGGAACCTGGTATCGTTACATCGGCCGCATAGGTACGAAAGGCCGCCACAGTCTGAAGGCCGGTCATTTCCTGGCGCATGGCGGCCGGTATGGGGCCAGGCACGCAATTAAAATGAGCACCATGCGCCCCGAAGTCTACACAAAAGATGCGGTCACGGTCCGGATGAAAGTTATCAAAACTATATTCGAACCGGGTAATTAAATAAATGACCAAACAGGCGCAAATACCAAATGCCAGGCCTAACACGTTGACGAGGCTATAAATTTTATTACGGACGAGCGTACGCCAGGCTACAAGCCAATAGTTTTTAAACATAGCAATCATTTTTCGGGGTAGGGTGACAGGTAGATGAGGCAAATAAAATACCAGTTGAATATCTAATTCATAATTAACTTTTTAAATATAACAATACGCCCATGACTGTTCGATTCCGATACAGGGAGTGTCTGAATTGAGACAGGTCGCTGCGATATTTTTCCCTCAGGAGAAGGAAGGGCACCAACTTATCAATAGGATGATTTCAACCAGGTTATACAGATGCCCCTGTTCAATTTCGTTATAACTGACCTTGCTAACTACCTGGGAAATGAATACCCGTTGCTTGTTCTGCAAAATGCCACAGCCTTTTAGCAACAGCCTCGTCCATTGCATTTTCCTGTATATTGGCTAAGGTTGGGTAGCCTCTCAATCCACTGTTTTCTGGCTCGTACATACTTCCTCCAACCGATTCATCAGAAACTGCTGCATAAAGCAACGACAAGGCTCCCTGCCACGGCTCCATAAATTCTCCGAGCCGTTCTTTACCAATAGCAATTTCTTCTTCACTCAAATGTCTGGTCAATGCTGTTTTATTGGCGCCAGGCTGTGCAGCTATCGATAATATTTTCTGGTCCTTTGCTTTTATTCTGCGATTCAACTCAATTGAAAAGATCAGGTTTGCCAGTTTACTTTGCCTGTATTCCCTAATTGGATTATAATCTTTTTCCGACCTTAAATTATCAAAATCAATGAGTGCCCCTTGATATCCGTTACTGCTTACTGTTACTATCCGGGAATCCGGTGTTGTCAAAAGCAAAGGATATAAAAGCCCGGTGAGCGCAAAGTGACCCAGAAAATTTACGCCGAATTGCAATTCGTAGCCTTCGCTTGTTTTAGATGCAGGTGGCATGGCAACGCCTGCGTTATTGATTAGCACGTGAAGCTGCCGGTATTTCTGGATAAAGACTTCGGAGAACTCATTTATTTGCTTTAAGCTTTCCAGGTTAAGTCTGGCCGCTTCTACTATTCCAGTCCCTTTATGTTCGTTTATTTTTGCAATTGCCTGCTGCGCTTTATGTAAATCTCTACAGGCCAAAATTACATGTACCCCTTTTTCATATAAGGCAAGTGCCGTTTCAAACCCCAAACCTGTATTGGCGCCTGTGACAATTACTATTTTACCGCTTAAATCAGGAATTTTATTTTTTGTCCACATACATTCTTTTTAGCGAAATTAGATTGATGAATAATGCTGCCAAAGCACGGATAAATTTATCCTCCTTTGGCAGCAGATGTGATATGAACAATCGTTGATATTTAAAATTCCGGTAAAAGCTATGTATCAAAAAAAGATACCAGTGTCCAATGACTGCGGATTACAGTTGTTTTTGGCTGTAATGAACGGAAAATGGAAAATTAGTTTGATTTGGTGTATTCATTCAGGCTATAAGCGTCCAAGTGAAATTCACAAAGCGATATCAGAAGCTTCGAGAAGGGTTTTAGATTCCCAGCTCAAAGAGTTGATGGCACATGGTTTAATTTCAAAGACCATCTATTCTAAACGTCCATTAATAGTAGAATATTCATTAACAGCGCTGGGCGAAACGATTATTCCTGCTATTAATACTACAGCTCAATGGGGCGAAGACCATCGAACGGAACTGGAGAAGTTTATAAAGTGAAAAGTACCCTTTTGGTATTGCGATCCACCCAATAAGCCAGCAAAACGAACAACCATTGAAACTGGGCACTCCAGGCCAGGGCGTTTTCACTGGCAGGCGCCGGTCCCCATAGGCTGGAAAGTTGTACCAGTACAAACAGCGCGATCAGTACGCCAAAAACTATTTTACCCAGGGGGTTTTTAAACTGAACGCTGCGGAGATAGAGCATGATGCCTGTTACAAACAAAATTACTTCTATAATAATTTCAACCATGGGTGAACCCCACAAACCTAAACCTACATGGGTTGAATTGTCGGTAGGTAATAAAGGCAGGTCGCCAAAATGAACAAAGAAATCGAGCGCCCAATGACTGAATACTGCTACGCCAAGTATAAGGGCATTCCTGACATTTTTCTTAACCAGGAAGTATACGCAGCCAAATAATACCGACCAGCCTATTGCGCCTGCGAGGCTGTGTGTATAGGGGTAACTTTTAAATTCCAGGATGCGGTTGCCGCCGAGTTCAGGATGTATAATAACATTTTCTATATGCAACAGTAAAAATGTTGGCCAGATCAGGTCTAACAGTTGTACAGCGATAAACAAAGTTCCGAGAGAGATAGCAGGTGCGGTCTTTTTAAGGCTCATGCCTACGCCGAAATGTCCTATAAACATGTGTCATTTGATTTAGGATCCAAATGTCATCGAAAAGAACAATTGACCGCTTGACTTTTGTCAAGAACTTATTCTTTTCCGGATCCGGCTCAACGTTTCTGGCGACATCCCCATCATGGACGCCAGGTACTGCAGCGGCACTTCATTAAAGAGCGCAGGATTGTAATTGAACAACCATTTGTAGCGATCTTCCGCGGTCATTGACAACAGGGAGAAAACGCGCTGTTCCATAAATATAAAACAACGTGCAATAAACAGTTTTTCCAGCTGGTGCCATTTGGGAACGGTTTTCTCCATGGCGTTATACTCAGTACGGTTGATGGTATAACATTCGCAATCAGTGAGGGCTTGTATATAGCATTTTGAAGCGTCATTAAATAGCATCCCCGCCAGATCGGTTATGAAACCGCCTTTACCTGCGATCCATTGGGTAATTTCCTGGCCGCTGTCATCGATGAGGTATACCCGCATTAACCCCGACTGCAAAAAGCTGAGGGTGTTACATATTTTACCGGGCTTTAAGTAAAACGAGCCTTTCTGAATGGTTTCGGGTTGAAAAAAGGAGGCGACCATTTTCAGGTCTGTTCCCGTAATATTCCAAAACGAAGAGATATAGGTTTCCAGTTCATTCATAGGGGCAAATATCTTAATATTTTCTCATTTCTCTCTTATTCATAATACCGCTCGTTCACATCAAAAAAGGCCACCCTTACTGTTGGGATGGCCTTGTAATGACTGCATATCAGACTGCGAAAACTTAATTGCTTCCTCTTTCAACTACATCATCATCTGTTATGAGTTGAAGGAGCGCCAATTATTAGTTCTTTCGTAAATTAAATAAAAATGCACCTCCGCTTTTAGGAAATCCAGTACCAGGTTGGAAGGTAACGTTTGTAAAATCAGGATGATCTCCATTGTCAAATGACATCACAACGGCGCACTCATTGCCAGAACCAAGGCAAATTATGTCAGAATCCATTCTTGTATAATTTGTTGCAATTTTTCTTTCATTTTCTGACTGCAAACCATCATACCGATAAAGTGTAACGTCTTTTTTAACTGTGAAAGCAGTGAAGCCAACTGCCAAAGCAATGGCGGATACGCTTAATAAATACTTTTTCATAAAATGTGATTTTAAAGTTTAATGATCGCCTACTCTCTTAAACAGGTTTTCGGCTTTCCCTGGTTTACCACCATAACGGCGGTGGCTTCCGCTTACAACCTGAGCTGCGCAACTCCAGTTGTAGTGTTGGACCCAACTACAAAAAAATTTATTACGAATTTTCAGTAAAAAACAGTGAATCTTAGTTATGTAAATATGACGAGAGGGGTTTCTGTAATTTCTCCTGTATCCTGTTGCTTTTTATATAGCCGGATGGCAACAATGGCCAGGAAAACAAAAAATATATTGAATATCAAATGCTGCGGCCAACTTAATTTCTGTAGCATGCCGCCACAGGTACACGGTAATTTAGGTGTAAATACAAGCATATAACCAAGATAAAAGGTAAATGCCGTCAACATCGCCAGTGAACCATAAAGACCTGATAATTTAGTGCGGGGTATAAATAATAGCAATGCAATAATTGATTCACTGATAGGTAGCCCCCAGGTTATAACTTGCGGAAAGCTGCCAATAAGGGGAAAGTTTTTTAATACATATTTTAAATCTTTAAGAACAAGAAATTTATTAATTGCCGTATACACAAACAACAATATAAACAGAGCCGAAATCACTTCTACAATCGTAGTTCTTTTCGCAACAACAAAATTCATAAAACCATTTCTTTTCATTGCGCTGCCGGATAAGGTTGTATTTTTCATAAATACGGTTTTTACGCCGGGAACAGTCGGTAAGCTGTCTCCGGTTAATTAGCGAAGGCTGATTGCCGTTTCAACGTGTGCAAGTTAATTCACTTCATTTATCGTGTTTGCACAATTCCTATCATTAATGCACTTTTAAGGTGAGTAGGAAGATGCTGGGGCACAATATTGCAGGATCATAATAGCTTTGTAAATCATCTTCGAATAGTAGTTAGTATCTCCCTGCCACTAATTCAGGACATACGCCAGTCCAAACTGTGCAAAACAACTGCGGCACAATTTTTTATTTATATATACTAAAACATACATTATGAAAAAGTTTTCAATAATTGTTGCTATGCTTATGGTGATTGGTGTCTCAATTAGCTCCTGTAGTGCCGGTGCACACATAGGTACCAAACATCATGGAGTAAGTGCCGGTGCACAAGCTCATTAAGGATTTAAATCAATAGAAAAGTGTACCGGAGTGGTGTATTAAATCAATCCCTACGACGCCAATAACTTACAAAGCCCGCGAAAGTGGGCCTTTATTCATTTGTTCGGGGCACTTTTAATGCCTTGTAAAGTATTACTTTCAAGGCTTTTTCTTTTAAGGTGTGTCAAATTTGTGTCGCATTTTTCCGCTTTCGACCACTATTAATGACACGATGCAACACACTTTTTGATTCAGAAATCGAATTATTAGCAACTCGTTATGCGGATCTGTCAGGTGCGCAAATCGCCTATAGCATGTCTCTAATGTTGAGATCGAGGCCATCTACTCGCATTGTTATTTCCTGGCTAACACATAAAAAACTTTGGTTACCGGTCTGAATTGGTCAAGGTGTAAATAGTATAGTCAGGGTTCTCTTTGTCAGCTTCTATTGATTTTTTAAATCCAAACTTCAACAAAAGTTTGGTTGACTGCTGATTGCCATTATGAGTAAATGCTTCTATTTTTTGAAGCTGCAATGTATGAAAGGCATAGTCAATAACTTTTTCAGCCGCTTCTTTCATTATTCCCTGTCCCTGATAATTTGTCAGAAGTTCATAACCGATCTCGCACTTATTTTCTTCGTTTAAAAAGCTAAAAAGGCAAATTGTTCCAACAAAGGTGTTACTGTTTGTCAGGGTTATTACCCAATAGATCCCATCATTTTTTTCAATGGTATCATTTATCTTGTTGATAAAGTTGATTGCGTCTTCAATTGTCTGGCTTGGTTGTCTTTCAAGATACTTGTTTATCTCCCTGTCAGAACGCAAGGCAAAAATACTTTCCCCGTCATCGGTTGATAATTGTCTAAGAGTTAGTCTTGCGGTTGTCAAAGTTGGAAAGGGTGTAAAGGATCTATTTACCATCCTATCAGATTTTTATTTGGCAATGTTGACCGTTAACACTTAAATATATGCCGTTAACTTGTTTTTACCTAAAATTATTAGCATATACCGGCTTATGCCGGTCACTATAAAAGTAAAATCGTATACTCACCTTGTTCGTAACCACCTCTTTTGTAACTTTAAAAGGATAGTTCACTAATTCATTACATTAATCATTATCAAATGAAAAAGATCAAAATCCTTTTGTTGTTGCCGCTATTGGCCGGCACGTTGCTGTTAAGCTCGTTCTCCCCCTGGCAGCAACACCATGCGAATTATCCCGTAGTGATAAGAAATTACGCATGGTATACTCCTGCCGGACAGTTCGTAGCATGGAGTACGCTGGCAAATGCACTGGTTGTAAGCGGCGATGATCTGGATCCTACCAATGGTACCCTTGACCTGGAGGGTTATACCGATGGTGGCCCGGATGTACCACCATCGGGTACGCTGGTGTATAAGCTGTATTCGCATCCATAGCACCAGCAAACGATCAGCATTTCCTTAAAGAAACATATTGACTATAAAAGGCTGTCGAAAACCGGCGGCCTTTTATTATTTAAATTTTTACTTTACCCCTTTTCGCTTAACGTTTCTTTTCAGTTGTTCACCACAAGTAAAGCTAACCGGGCATCGATTCCCTTATGGCACTTTCAGGAATTGAAAATAACTCGTTTTACCCGATTTTCTTCGCACTTCTGCAAAATACACACCCGTTGCCAGCGTTGACACATTGACGTTGATTGTTGACTGTCTGCCGGCATTGTTCATCACCAGTATCGTTATACCTACATTGCTGAAGACAGTTATTGTCGAAACCGGGTCAAATCGATTTTCATCCTGCACATAGAACATTGAGTTTACAGGATTGGGATACCAACGGTAATCAGCATCGGCTGAAGGAATTCCGGGGATAGCCGTAGGCAAACTGATCCTCATGGAAATTGAATTGCTTATAGCCGTGCAACCTGCATTGGTCTTGCCTACACATCTGACCTTATCGCCGCTTGCAACCGGGGCGTAGTTTATCGTATCCCCGGCAGTTCCACTGATGTTCTGCCATCCGTGCGAATGAGTGCTATCCTGCCAATTATATTGAAGATCCGTGCCGGAATAGGATGTGGTAGCAGTCAAATGGTTTTTAGATCCTGCTACAACTACTGTATCCCCGGAAATCCTGACATCGGGTACAGGGCTTGCCGTAATGACTACAGGAGCGCTGGCGGCACTATCCGGAATGGCGCAGGAAGCGCTACTCCGTAGCAAGACCGAGACTGTTGTATTTTTCGAAAGCCCATTGATGGTATAGGTCGGAGAATTATTTCCTATTATCACCCCATTGTTTTTCCATTGATAACCAGGTGAAGAACCCGGGTTCACCGCACGAGCCGTAATGACGATTGAGCTTCCGGCGCATATGGCGGTATCATTGATCGACAGGGAAACGGAAGGGATTACGATGCTGTTCACGGTCATTGTAATTATCCCGCTGTTTACCTGCGGCTGAAGGCGACAGGCAGCAGGGCTGGTAAGCGCACACTGAACAATGTCCTTGTCGTGTAGCGTGGAGCTATTGAAAGTGTTTGTGTTTGAACCCGTAACAATCCCGTTAACCGTCCACTGATAGCTTGATACAGGGCCGGCATTCTGTGGAGTGGCTGTAAACAACACATTCGTTCCGTTACAAACGGCAGGCGTGGCAGTTGATATACTAACGGACAGGGCAGTTGTATCCGTAACGGCCATTGTAAGAAAATTGCTCGGGGCAGGGCTGGGATAGGCACAAGTGGCAGAGCTTTTCATCAATACCTGCACCCTGTCATTTTTCCTGAGGCCTGAGCTGGTAAAGATCGCATTATTGATCCCCTGGGATACATTATTTACCTTCCAGTCATATACCGGCAGGCTGCCTGCATTCACAGGCGTCGCCGTAAATGTAATGGGGGTTCCCACGCAGGCCGCGAGGTTGGAAGCGCTTATCTGCACGGAAGCTGCAGCGCCATTTACGTGCACGGTGATAGCCTTACTGGTATCCCTGCGTTCGAGGCCGCAGATATCATTATAGATTTGAATCACCCGCACCTGGTCCAGATCCTGCAGCGTATTGGTTGAAAGAAAATTGTCAAAAATGTAACCGGTATTCTTTCCATTGATCTGCCACTGCCAAAAATAATTATGTTTATAACCGGTAGAGTCGGTAGCGGTAAAGGTTACATTCGTTCCAAGACAGAAACTGGTGTCAGTAGCTGTAACAATTAAACCGGGACTGGGAGTATAGTTTAGTTGCAGTACAAAAGTGCTGCTATAACGTCCATCCACCATGCACCGGTATTTATAGCCATTCCACGAGGCAGGGGTATTGTCGAATTGCAGGGTGCTCGTGGCTCCGCCATTGAGGTTGGCATTATTAACGACATTGGTAAACCCGCTGCCGGCATCCTGCTGCCATTGATAAATCTTACCGCTGATATCAGACCCCAGCGTGTTACCACCTTGTTTACTCGTACACATGGGCGTGATGACCGGAACATTGACCGTATTTTTATATACAATGACGATTTTGTCATCACTACCGGTCGACGCAGCAAGGTCAGGTTTGCCATCCCCATCAAAATCCGCCGCTGCAACTGCCTGGGTAAAAATACCGGTGGAGTTGGCGCCAGGTCCATATACCAGGCTGTCCAGTTTGGGAGTGCCGGGCAGGGAGCTATTTTTTTCCATAATAATTTGGCGAAATGGTCCGTCGGTGGCAGAAATTACATCAGGTTTAACGCTTCCGCTGAAATTTGACACGCATCCTCCCCAACCACTCGTAAAATAATTATTTGGTTGCAGACGCATGACAACAGGAGGCAGAAAAGAAAAGTTCCCCACAGTACTGTTGTTCCGGAATACGCAGATATTAACGTCATTGCAAACAACAATGTCCGGTATACCATCCTTATCGAAGTCCACGATTGAAATATAGCTGCCGTTCAAACTGTAGCCTGGCACGCCTACACTAACAAATGGAGCGAGAGAAATATTTCCCCCGCTGCTGGTATTCCGATACAGTAATAAACTGCCTGAGTTGGGATCTCTTCCGTAGGCGACAACATCTTTCAACCCATCGCCGTCCAGGTCACCGGCAGCGATCCCGATAACCGTCATCAAAGAAGTGAAGTTTTGTGTGGCGCCAAAAGACAGGGCGCCCGGCACGCTTGTATTCCTCATTACAGACACGCAATAGTCAGAAAATGCCGTCACCGCGATGTCATTTCTTCCATCATTGTCCAGGTCCGTAATAACCGCTTCCTGGGTGCCTCTTCCGGCGGGGACCAGGTATTCCTTTTCAAATGAAACGACGCCCGGACTGCTTGCATTCCGAAGCACTTTCACCAACTTGTCATTTGTTGGCGACACAAGGTCGGGAAGCCCGTCGCCGTCCAGGTCGTTTATAGTAAAATGACCGAATGTGGGAAAGAAAATTTGACCGATATTCACTCTTGGTGCAAAGGAAAACCGCCCCCCTGTGGTTGTATTACGGAACACCACCACCGAATCGCCCTGTCCTGCGCTTATATTTACAACCAGGTCAGGTTTTCCGTCACCGTCAATGTCTTTCCCCTGCAGGCCGGAAGGGATTCCCGCGCCTTTATTTATAATAATGCCCTCGGTAAAGGAATTAGGTGTAAAATTAGCAGCGCTGTCAGCGAATGGCACATGGAAAGGGGATAGGGATTCTCCCAAAAGGCCATTGTCTTTGTTAAGCACCTGGATAGTACCGAGGCTTGCCCCAACAGGCACCGTACATACAAGCTGCCCCGAAGAAGCCGACTGCAGCTTCGCCGGAACAGATCCAAAAAAAACATTGTTCTGTGAAGCGGTGGTGCTAAATCCGCTGCCGGTGATTGTTACTGTGGATCCTGCTATGCCCGCTGATGGACTGACGGCCTGGATCACCGGAGGCGCTGAAGCAGGTGGCGGATTATACGTGAAGCCACCAACCGGAACAATGCCATAGAATTGCTTCAACGTGATAGTTCCTGTAGCGCCGCCTGCAACGACAGCAGTAATCACCGTGTCACCTATAACAGTAAAGGAAGCCGCAGGCGTACCACCAAACGAAACACCTGATATATTGGTGAATTTTGAACCGGAGATGGTTACGAACGTGCCGGCACTGCCCGATTTTGGATAATAAGAAGATACCCTGGCGATGCCTCCTGCATAAAACTGCGGGTATTTGGTGAGGGTGTCGGAAATTCCTCCGGCAGTAACGATCAGCTGTATCGTATCAACGCTTCTGACGATATCATGTGTATAGGTCGCGTTATAGCTCGTGCTTACCAATGATCCGTTAACCAGCCATTGGTACTGGCACCCTGTTCTGGAAAAATTCAACAACTGAACGTTGCCGGCTATATACATCCCTGAGGTATCTGTTTTAAAATAAGCAGCAGCTATGGGAGTTCCTCCGCCATTCGTGGTCATTTCCAGGTAGCCATGGCCGCCACCTGCCCACAATTGTGTGGCAGACAAGCACTGCAGGTCATTGTGGGAATAACCCAGGTAAGTGAAATTGGTTTCCCGGGAGAGGGGTTCCCAGGTTACGCCGCTGTTGGTTGTTTTATAAACACGGTAAGGAGCTACCAGGGCATAGCCGGTATTGACGTCGGTGAACCGCATCTTATCGCAATTGAAAGGAGTGGCATCAATGTCGTTTTGAAGGGTCCAGCGCACGCCTCCGTTTGTTGTTTTATAAAAATAGCGGTCCTGCCCGCTGTACATACTTAGCCATCCCACGTTGGCATCCAGGAAATACGCATAGGTTAGAACGCCTGTTTGCGGCAATGTGATTGGCTGCCACCACGCGCCGCCATTACTGGTCTTTATTAACCGGTTGGCATTATAATCGGTACTGATCGCAATTACATTATTGTTATCAACTGCCTCAAGGTGGTCAAAAAAGGTGGCGGACCACGTTGACTGCACCGACCAGTTCATCCCTTTGTCCGTCGTCTTCAGCACCCGGTCTGCATCCACCGCATAGCCGATATTATCATTTTGAGGAAAAACCATGTCCTTGATCCCTGTCCTCAGTGTCGAAGGATCAAACTGGGAATGGAAGACCAGCTTAAAAGAATTGCCAGCATCGGTAGAATATAAAATAGCCGGTACCAGCCCGTAATCGCCATATACGATAAGGGTATTCTTATCGAAGGCCTTCACACCCTCGATACCAAACCCAAAGGTTAAGTTGACGTTCGTATAGCTGCCGTAATTGACGTTACTGAGGGTGATAAATTTCTTTGTATAGGTTCTGCCGCTGTCGGTCGTATAGCCGATCCATTTCGCAAAAGCTACATAGCCTTCATTCGGTGAATAAAAACTTATTTTATTGAGATGGTTATCCGGATCAGCATCCTGGTACATCTGCTGCATCTGCGCCAAAGCAGACGAAAGGGAAAAAATATAAATAATAGCAAGGGATAAGAAGCCTTTAAAGGCTGTTTTCAGGTAGGAAAGTTGCATTGACGTGAGTTTAGGGCCTAATAGGATGTAAATATATTCAATTATTAGCATTAGGCCAGTTGATAAACTTAAATAGCAAAACGTTGAGCTAAAAATTGACACTTTAATTTGTCTGTCATAATGGCAATGACATAATTATTGTGTTGAAAAGCAATTGGAACTGTATTAATTCAATTTACAAATGAACAGTACATTGATTTACACCTCCCGGGAACTCAAAATTTGTTGGCAAATGACCAGAAGGTTCGAGTTATCATGAACAATAATTAAGTAGCCTCCTGATGTCGCAAAAGAGGTAGCGTGACGCTCTTGACGTATAAATCTGTATATTGTCGCATAATCGTTGTGAAAATGAGCCAAAGTGGCAAAGTAACCCTACAAAGGGATAAAAAAAGACGTAATATTCCAATCACAGGTTAGCGGTCATTGTATGGCGATACCCTACAAACTTTTGAGCAAATAATATGCAAGAACAAAAAGGGAAATATGAGGGCTTACAGAATGATGAGCTGGGAATAAAGATTCGCTCAAACGACAATCCTTATCTTTCAGTTGATATTCAAAAAAAATTGCTGCAACCTCGCAGATTATCTTCTTATTTTATTGTATTAATTGAAAGCGGTTCAATTTCATACAATTTAGACTTACAAGACTTTACGCTTACCGACGGGCAATTGCTTTTTGCAATGCCAAATCAATTATTTACGCCACCCGCTAAAACAGACAATCTAAAATATTTCAAGCTGCTGTTTGATGAAAATACATTGGCATTGCTGCCACAACAATTTCCCTTTTTGGTGAACCCTTTAAACGCACAAACCATTGTTCTTGACAGTGCTGCAAAAGAAAGAGTAATAAAGGTTTTTGGAATTTTAAATCAGCTACTTCACCTGGATAAATATGAAACCGACACTGAAATAATATTAGCTTATTTGAACACATTGCTATCAGAATTAAACAGCGCTTATTTCAAAAACAAAGAACCCCTCAATCCCTTAAACACTAACCTTTCAAAGTTTATCGAGTTCAAATTGGTCGTTGAAACGTACCTGACAGAGCAACCTTCTATCAACGCAATTGCAGAAAAATTAGCCTTATCTACAAACAGTTTATATCGGATTGTAAAAGAATATTCCGGGACATCGCCAAAAGATTATTTTATTAACCGTTTGATAACGGAAGCTCAGAGAAGATTGCGTTATTCAAATACTTCTATCAAAGATCTGGCCTATGAATTGGGCTTTAATGACCCTGATTATTTTTCAAGGCTCTTCAAAAAAAGCACAGGCAAAAGTGCAAGTGAGTTTTTGCCCAGGCAAGATTTGTCGGGGAAATAAAATGAATTGTCCATTTCCGCTATTTTTTGGTCCTCTACTTTTGCCTCATAAAATTCACATAAGAAATGAAATTTGCATTAGTAACAGGGGCTAACAAGAGCATTGGCTTTGAAGTTGTAAAGCAACTTGCTCAAAAAGGAATTTATGTTTACCTCGGCAGTCGTAATTTAGAAAATGGTATTGAAGCCATTGGTAAATTAAAAGCGAAGGAATTAAACAATGTAGAAGTTATTCAGCTTGACATTACAGATGACGAATCAGTAATTAAAGCCCGTAAGGAAATAGGTAAAAAAACAAAAGTGTTGGACATACTTATTAATAATGCGGGTATTTACGGTGGTTACCCACAAACGGCACTTGACTCAACTATTGACCAGTTTAAAGCAGCTTATGATGCAAATATTTACGGCGTGGTGCGAGTTACACAGGCATTTATTGATTTATTGAAAAAGTCGGCAGAACCTCGTATTGTAAATGTAAGTTCAAGTCAGGGTTCAATTACCCTGCACAGCGACCCAACATATAAATACTACGACTACAAAGGCGTTGTGTATCTTTCTTCAAAATCAGCCTTGAATATGTACACTGTTGTTTTGGCATACGAATTAAAAAATACCAACTTCAAAATAAATGCCGTTTGCCCGGGATATACAAAAACAGATTTCAATGGACATCGTGGGCCCGGAACTGTTAACGATGCCGGAAAACGGATAGTAAAATATGCTCTAATTGACAATGATGGCCCAACAGGAAATTTTTTTAGTGAGGAAAATAATCCTGAAACAGGAGAAATACCTTGGTAACGAAGATTAATCATAAGAACTGAAACAACGAACCGCTAACAGGGTATTTGCAATATGGCACCTGCTAATACAAGCGAAAATGAATCGTCTTTCATAATTGCGCACACGTATGAAGAGGTGCTGGCAGGCATCAGCATGCGATGCCTGCGGATAGGATAAGCCGGCTTAGTGTGACATAGAAGTATGCTTCTATTGTGCAACTATATTTTCAAGCGTTACATGAAATTGCCCGAATTCCCAGCCACCTTTTGAACCGGCAATCTGGTCAATTTTATCTTTCTGAATTTTATCTACTACCTGTTTAACACCTATTTTAAAAGGCGCCTCAATGGTGAGCATATTCATATTTAACCCTGCTGCATTGGTGATTGCGTTCATATTTACATTGCCCTGCAGTTGCTGAATGTTTGCCTGGTCTTTATAATATTCTTCCGAACCCAGGTAGCCGGGTTGTGTCATTTTCGCATCTCGTTTTTTCATGGCCTCATTGGCTTTATGCAGGTTATCGAGGTTTTTCATACGAGCCGGGTCGGGTCGTATGTTGTTAGGGTCGTACCCCATCCCTTTTGCCATTTGGCGCATCATATCCATGTCGGCTTTGCCCTGCGCTGTTTGCATATAACCGGGATCATTCCCGTGCTCCCGCAATCTTTTGGCAGCTGCATCAACCTGGGCTTCTTTTCCGCTGAACTGCGCTGCTTTGCTTTGCATGTTTTGCGCCTGTACCTGCATTTTAGCCATATTTACCGAACCTAGTGTAGCCATAGCCAGACTGTTTAACATAGGTGCATTGAAATCGCTGCCGTCCGATGCAGTATAGGTTTCATTGTCTCCGCCGAATTTGCTGAAAGCAATTTTAAAAACCGGGTTGTCGTCGCACATATTCACCGTTATTGAAACCGGCGCAGAAAAAGTTTGCGGACTTTTATAAACGGCCACGCCCTGGTCGGAAGTAAACACAACATCCACTACTTTAAATTCCATATTATTGCCATCAACAGGTTCCCATACATAACAGCCACCCTCCTGTAATTTACATTGAATGGTTGTTTCGCCGATTGCCAGGGCATGGTATTTCCCGCCGTTATCGTCATGGCCCTGCGCTTCAAAATCAACCTTTAATTTGAAATGCATAAAATCGGTCACCTTTGTCATCCATTTCTGCAAATTTTCTATTGACGGGCCTTCTCCGCCGTGCATTAAGGCAATTTGTCGCGGCAGGTAAATAAAAGCGGGGAAAAGATTATACTGATATTGTTTGGTTAACCGTTCTTCATATTTATCAAAATAAGTTTGCAGCCAATCAGAAGCATAGGTCATGGGCCTGCTGTCGTTAACGGAACCGCCTGTTATCAGGGCATATCCGCGTGTACAGGCCAGCAAAAATTTTACACCGGCATACTCCATTTCGGGATGCGTTTTATATTGTTTTGCCATCTTCAACGCTTTGTCCTCATACACCCGTTCAACCAGCCAGGTTACTTTTCCCAGCATGTCCTGACCTGATAATTTTTTCATGCATTCAGGCAGCCGGTCATACTCCTCAGCCGGGTATCCATCCTTGCCACCCAGCATGGTCCAGGCCCTTGTAATGGCCAGTAAGGTTTTTATCATATCGGCTTCCGGTTGCATCGATTTCGCAACAAAGGCATCTACCTTTTCTTCGCTTTGATCTTTTCCTTTGGGCGCTGAACAGTCATAACAAAAAGGGTCAACCGCAGGTGGTACCGGCACTTCGGGTGGTAGGGTTTTATGGGCTTTGATCCAGTTGTCTATTTCCTTGTACTTTGGCCAGGCATTGGTACAAAAGTTTTGCAAAATCGCATGGATCTTATCTTCGTCGGTTGCAAACGGGTCGCCGATGTTGGTTTGCGCTGCCGCCGCTATACAGCTTATTAAAAAGATGGGTATTAAAAGTATATTTTTCATCCTGTATTATTTTAAGTTTTGCAAAATGCCCCCGGCGCTCATGTCTACAGGCTTTGCCGTACCTTTCATGCCTGTTTCGGCGCTGATGATAAAATCGCCGCTCGCTGTAATGGCGCCGTTAGGCAGGTATTTATCAATTTTATCATTCCCGCTTTTTACAGCAGCCGAGCCGGTAAGGTCGGCACTTCCTTCAACCCCATAATTCGTTACATGACCATTTTGAAAAGTTATAAAAGCATCCAGGCTCACTTCAGCGCCCAGGCCCAACTCGCCTACTGTGTGCCCGCTGATGTTTACATCTTTTGAGGCAGATTTCTCCAGCTTTTTGCCGATGTAGATCTTTGTTACATCCTGGCTTTCCTTTTCGCCAAACTTTGTATCGATGTGCAGGGCGCCGAACCGCAGTTTCAATTCATCGCAGGTCATGATGATGCCGGCCGGCGCTTTGTTGAAATCATAATTCCCGGTAGGTACATTACATTTTTCCGGCCAGGTTTGCAATTTCTTTAAAGGGGGATTGATTGCATCCGCTGCGGCAATGGATATTACAGGCGGATTATCAACGCATGGCTTCGATATATGCAATATATCCACTTCACCGCCTATACGAAGACAGTCGTCGAGCCAGGCACTGTATTTCGTCATTAAATAGTTTTGTACTTCTACCTGCCGCTTATGATTCAACCAGGTATTCAATTGCGGATGATGTACCCGTTTTATAAATGGCGATGTGCTGGCAATATACCAGTTCACGTTATCAAGCCATTGTTTAAACAGCCTGCTCCAGAAACCAAAGTAACCTGAATAATCACTGTTCACTACGGCTAAGTTGGGTTTAGCCCAACGGCACATACAATCTGAACCGGCCTGGCCCGCACAGGCATTGATCATTTTCGTTAACTGATCGCCCATTCGTATAGTGTTATTAAATGCCATCTCCTCCTTTATCATTTTTTTGCCAATCCATATGTCGCGCTTATTAAATTCAAGCGTTACCCGTTGAAAGAGCTTATATTCCGGTTCGTAGTTATAAGGAATGATGAGATCGCCCTGCTCATCGCGGTAGGGTTCTTTTTTCCAGGCGGGTAAGGCAGCTTGTTCGCGTGATATAGCTGTTGCTGCTTTTTTCTGTTCCAGTAAAATTTCTTGTTTTAATTGCCGTATATCATCCATGTGCTCATAAAGACCAAACGCATCATAGGAAAAGTAAGCAGTCAACGCCGGCATTTGCGGCAGCATATTCGCCCCGCCACCGGGGTTAGGCTGGTTGTCGTTTTCGTTATTATTATCGAACAGGTGATTTTCAAAAGGGTCGGCTTTTCGCACGTCGGCGGTATTGTAACTTTCTTCTATCACATCAATCATACCCGGCGCTATTTGTTGCGATGCATTCCCGCCCCCGCTGTTGCATTTGATCCGTTTGAATAAATAGTTCATCAGCGATTTACTGTCGCCTTCCACATAGGCAATGGTTGCCAGTCCCTCCAGGGCGCCATCATGATCGTTGCTTAACTTCAACGCATCGGTAAAATATTTTTTTGCTGCTTCAAAATCGCCGTAATAAGCGGCTGTCCACCCCATATTTGTTTTTACAATTGCCGAAAGCGGCTGCCTGTTTTTATCGGCATAAACAAAACACTGAAATGCTTTATCATACAATCCTTTGCTTTTAAGAATAACGCCAAGATTATTCACATACCAGGAGTCGGCATTTTTTTGAATACCGAGGGTAAGAAGCCAGATGGCTGCCGCATTGTTGTTGCCCGCTATCCACCACATCATGCCCGTGGCGGCAGCGCTGGTATCGCCGCCGGGTTTAGCGAATGCGATTTCCAGCTCGTGCAACAACACGCCATCTATAGCAGGTTTAACCTGTGCCTGAAGCCCTGCGGCCAATTGAACAATAGCGGTTTTATCTAACACAGCAATGGCCGAAACATGTTTTGAAACATCTTTAACAGGCATATTACTTTGCCCGCCAGCACCGGCCTGGTGCTGCTGCTGATACTTGAACAGGGATTGTGTAAAGACAGCGTTCTTTTCCCGGGCAATGCAATGCATGCCTGTAATTACAGCAAACAGGAATATCAATAATTTCATGATATGGTGTTATTGTTCAATGATCCATTGCATGTTCGGTTGTGTAGTGAATGCATCTGTTGTAGTTAACAGATCGTTTTGCAAAACCAGTTTGGCGTTGGTAGATGCATTCTTTATAGTGTAGGTGTTGCGCATACCTGTTTCTTCTATCAGCCACCTGGCATTGGCTGTTTCACTGTTGTCGGAAAGCATAGCGTTATTGTCTATACTGAAAAAACGATTGCTTTGCCTGTTGCGGATTAAATAGTAGCGGGTGCCCTCAACCGGTAATAGCTCCCATTGCGCGCTGAACCAATCATAACTGATGGTTGAGCAGGCAACAGGGCCCCGCTGGTTATTCAGGTAATTGTTAGCTGCCAGGTTCCTGATACGAATAAACCCCTGGAATTGCGCAGCCAGATTACTGGTGGGCCCCAGTGAAAATGTACCCACCAGGGTATTGTTATTCATAGGAAACAACGTGGCTGTAATGTTGGGCCGTTCATTTAGCGGAACAATGAATATGCAGCTGCCCTGGATGGTTTCGTTCGGTCTTAACCAAAAGCCGATATTGGCAGGCCGCTCTTTCTGTATGGTTTTGTCGGAAGAACAATCTTTATCTTCTATAACGGCCTCTATAACACATGGCTTTGCCTGCAGGCTCATTTCTTTGTTTGTAAGCCGGGCGCCGGTAGCGTTCAGGCATCTGAACTGCACCAGGTAGTACGAAGTAGTGCTGACCAACAAACCCGATCCCTGCGGACGCAATAATATTTTTGCCTGATCGCTGGTGTTGGTGATAAAAAACTTCACCTTATACCGGCTGGCATTTCCCTTGCTTACTTCTTTTTCCTGTTCGTTAACAATGCTGTAGCCGAATGTAAGCCCGTCTTTGGTGACGGGAGTAGAATCAGTAACAGGAAATACCTGCCGGCCAAAGGACGAAAGCTGCCCGGCCATTAATAGGAATAACAACAATTTTCGCATACCGTTTTGTTTATGATCGCTTAGTATTGTATCATACTTTTCAGGGCTTTGTAATCAATGCAATCGCTTACCCGGTCAATAATCCTTATATAAGGTCCCTGCACAAACCGGGTATCTACATCTTTTACAATGGCAATTAACTGAAGGCTGGTTTTGGGAAGTGCAGCATTGAAATACGCCGGGTTGGGTGTACATACTGCCATACCATGCGGATCGCTTTCGGTGGTCAGCTCAAAATATTTGTCTGCATCTTTTGCTTTCCCGTTCTCGTCTTTCTCTGCATAGGCATCGGTATTAAAGTACATATAGGCCTGTTTGTGTTTTTCTTCTGCCGGAATGTTCTTTAACTGTGCATTTAATGCCGTTAGCTTTTGCTGAACCTGTGAAACATTGTTCTGTGCTGCAGTAATATTTTTGCCGGCGTTATTAAGTATGACCAGCATGTAGCTATATTTTTCATTGTTCTCGTCGGCAGCAGTTACCTTATGCCCGTCGGGAGCCGTAGCGGCCCTTTCTTTCATATCTTTAAGATCCTGCAGCGCTTTCTTTTGCTCTTCAAGCACCTTTTCCTTTATTAAAAACTGCAGGTATTGTTCCCTGGTATAAGCAATATAAAGCGGCCGGCCGTTGGTTATGATCCGGGTGCCGTTTTCCAGTACCAGGTACCCGCCTGTGGAATCTTTTATTACAAAATTCCTTTTAAAGAAAAAACGGGGCAGTTGAAATTCGTCGCAGGCTCCGCCCGATTCATCAGGGAAAAGTTTTAAAAAACAATTCGCCTTTATAAAAAGCCCTGCCCCTGTTTCTTCATTAGCCACCGTTTTCCCGTTTTCGTTCTTATACAATTCATGAATAGCGAACCAGCTATCGGCTGTAATTACATGCTGCACCGGATACTCATAAGGCGACGATCTATCAACCGAAATCTGTACGTGAAGATCAAATCCTTTGGGTTGCTGAAAGTCGCTACAACTTTCAGCCACACCGTTTATCTTCAACATGTATGTTTTCATGGTGTTCACCGTTACTACATCCAGCCCGCTGTTGTTTAACACGTTGGGCGGACCTTCTTTCCCGGAATAATTACCAATCTTTCCCGGCACGCTCAGGATATTGTTGGGTTGTGCCTGGCTGCGAAGAATGGTAATGGTGCAGCAACCAATAAAAAGCACGATAGCAGTTCTACTAAACATATCAGCGGAATTATTTGGTGATGAGCTATTTTCTTACAAATTCAACCCGGCGGTTATTGGCTTTTCCTTCGGGCGTATTGTTGTCGCTGATGGGTTTGGTTTTGCCATATCCCTTCGACGTAAGCCGCGCGGCATCGATACCCATTTTTATCAACTGGTCCTTTACCGCATCGGCGCGTTGCTGCGATAAGGTTAAATTGTAGCTATCGTTGCCATCGCCATCAGTATGGCCGCCTACTTCAAATTTAACATCGGGATTGTCTTTCATTACCTGCACAATCATATTCAACGTACCCATGCTTTCGGGTTTGATGATGGCTTTGTTATAATCGAAGTTGATGCCGTGGGTCACTATTTTTGAATCGGTAAATTTTTTGCCTATCATATTCATGCCGCCGCCGGTTGCAACACGAACGTTTTTGAAGATAACAGGGTTCTTTTCATCACCAATACCGGCAAAACTTAAACTGGTATAGTCTTCTTTGGTATCGGGGATTACCAATACCCTGAACTGGTCAACATATACTTTCAACTGGTGGTTCTTTATGGCAATGGCCACATGGTGCCAATTATTGTCGAAATTGGCAGCCAGGTCGGGTGAGTAATCTCTTGAAAGTTTAACTCCCCCGGCGGTTCCCGAAAAATTAACGTTGTTTTCTCCAATGAAAAGAGGCGATTCCCTGTCGAGTCCTTCTACCTTATCATAGCCCTTTAGTTGTATAACTACACCAAAGGCGTTGGGCACATGATAATAATCGTACTCAATGGTATACGCGTCTGCCAGGTATTTTTCGGTTTTCATCCTGGGTGCCACTACTGCATAATTACCATCGGTAAGGTGCATGGCCAGTTCATTATTCACTTTATTTAACACAGCCTGGCCGCTTTTCAGCTCCCAATGAGTAGCAAATTCTCCATCCTGGTCATCGGTAAAATGGTCTTCAAATAATATTTTATCGCCGGGAATAAAATCGTAGTTGTTATATATTTTTAAACCTGGTGAAGCAGGCTCCCCACCGGCATTCACCGGATTAGTACCTGGTGTTGCAGCAGGGGCCTTTGCTACATTCTCTTCGGCCTTTTGCTGGCCTTTGTCAATGGCCTGATCAACTTTTTCAGCTACTTTACTTTTTAATTTTTTCAACTGGCTATGTGCAGGCGCCATAACAAGGGCTGATAGAAACAGCAGGCCTAACAACTTTTTCATATAATTTTTTTATAAAGTTGTTCTTTTGGGCGAAGCAGGGCAATCACAAAAAAGTGTTAGAAGAAGCAGGTCAGCTGTCTTTCAGTGAGCTTTAATATAAGTGGGACATTATAACATTTAGAAGCGTCAGCGTCGTCCGTATATTTTATTCAGGGCTTCGGTGCGGCTTTGCACCTGTAGCTTTTCATAAATTTTGCGGGCATGGCTGCGAACGGTTTCCATGCTGATGTTCATGTCATCAGCAATTTCCTTGTAGCGCAGTCCTTTGGCAAGGGCTTTCAGGATTTCTTTTTCCCTGGGAGTAAGAATATCTACTTCGTCAATGGAATCTTTATGCTGAAAAGAGGTAATTACTTTCCGCGCAATTTGCGAGCTCATAGGGCTGCCGCCTTCAAATACTTCTACAATGGCATCCAGGATCCTGGAAGGCGCTGTTTTCTTTAGCAAATAACCGCTGGCGCCGGCTTTGAGCGATTCAAATATTTTTTCATCGTCTTCATATATGGTGCTCATAATAAACTGCGTACGCAGGCATTGCGGTTTTAGTTTTTTCATGGCTTCAATGCCATTCATGCCGGGAAGATGAATATCCATTAATACCACATCAGGGCAAATAGCAGGTATCTCTGCAATGGCTTCTTCGGCCGTAGCAAATGCCTTGTTGCACACAAATCCATCGCTGCTGTCGATAAGCATTTGCAAACCTTCCCGAATTTCTTTGATATCTTCTATAATAACAATGTGAATCATAAGCAACTCCCCCGTATAATTTCAAAAGAAAGGATTTTAATATATAAAAATAGCACAGGAATCTATTCGCTGTGCTCACACAAAAGTGTTAGACGGTATTTCTATGCTTATGTGCGTACCTTTTCCTTTTTCAGCACAGATGCGGCATTCGCCCCCTACCTGTTTAAGGCGATGCTGCATATTCAGCAAGCCGTTCCCGAACTGCCGTACCTCACTGGCATCAAACCCTTTTCCATCGTCCTGTATCGTTACTATTACCGCACCACTTTTTGGTTCAATGCCAATAACCACCTTATTGCACCAGGCATGTTTACCAATATTATTAAATGCTTCTTTTACTGTAAGGAAGGTATTTCGCCTGATCTCATCGGACAACTTTATATCTGGAAACTTTTCGGGATAATAAAACCGGGTAGTTATTTCAAAGGGTTCAAAAAACTGTAATGCATATTCCCTGATGTAAGCGGCCAGGCTTTCCAGGGTGTCGTTTTGCGGGTTTAATACCCATATAATATCCTGCAGGTTATCTACCAGCTCTCTTGATGATTCAGCAATTGTTTCCAGTTGCTGTTTGGCTTTTTCAGGTTCCTGCAGTTGTTTTTTTACTACTTCGCTCAAAATGGCAATTTTAGTTAAACCGCTTCCCAGGCTGTCGTGCATGTCGCGACTGATGCGATTCCTTTCTTTTTCAATGGCCTGTTCCTTTTCGAGCTTCAGAATTCTTTCACGCAGGTTTCTTTGAGAAATATACCGGATAACCATCACTAATAGAGTAAGCACACCACAACCAATTATTATAACGAACCAGGCCGTTTTCCAAAAAGGCGAATGTATAATAACAACAACGTAGTCGCCCTGCTTATTAATAACGCCATTGCTGCCCGCACCCCGCACTCTAAAAATATATTTGCCCGGCGAAAGACCCGCATATTGAATGATGCCTTTATTACCGGCATATTTCCAGTCGGCATCCACCCTTTCCATTTTATAGTAATACTGGTTTAGCAAAGGATTATTATAGTTCTGCACGGCCCAGTGAAACGTGAAATTGTTATGGGTATAATCCAGGTCAACGAATTTTCCTCCGTTGCTTTTCTGTTGCACATAGCAACTCATGTTCTGCGAGTAAACGGCTGTTAACAGTACCGGCGAGGCTGTATTGAACTGTAATAGTTCAGCAGGATCAAAAATGGTGAGGTAGGTTGGTGCAGTGTATATAATTTTTCCGTTTTGCAAAGGCCACAATGCTTCCGTCATGGTATTTTCCATCAGGCCATCATTGGTAGTATACCTATTGAACAGGTGCGTTTGTTTATTAAAAGATAATAACCCTTTTCGGGTGGTAATCCATAAGTTCCCGATCATATCCTGGCAAAAACCATGTACATCTGTGTTAAACTCGTCAGGAATATTCCATTGCTCTATTTGCTGTGTGCGGATGTGAATGCGAAAAACCTTTCCTGTAATAACACCCCACACCCAATCTCCGTTCAGTAACAGGCTGGTTAACGTATAGCGTTTGCCAAATGCTTTTTCAGTTGGTTTTGAAAAAGTGCCCGATGCAGGATTGTAATGAATCACGCCTTCATCCAAATCGGCCATCCAGATGTTACCCGTAGCATCTTCCACAGCCCATGCAACCAGTAATTTTTTAGTTTCATTATTCTCCCTTAAAAAACCGGTGAATATTTTTTTAAACCTGCCGGTATTTTTATCAATCTGCCAAATGCCGCTACGCCAGGGAAATACCCAATGGTTGCCGCGCGAATCGATGAACAGGTTGCTGATAAAATTTATTGTTGGCGGGCTGGGTTCGTTTGTAATGCGAAATGTTTTGGTGCAGCTGTTTTCTTCATTAAGTAAAACCAAACCTTTTTCTGTACAAAGCCATATATTGCTATCGTCTTCCCGGACTATGTTAAGTAAAGCCGGCATTTTTTTATTACCCAATACCTCTTTTTGCAACCGGAAAGTGGAATCATACAATTTCAAAAAATCATTTCCACTGGCGCCAATATACAATGCATTTCCTTTTTGCAGCAGGGATATCGACTGGTGCGTAACAGGTGTTGAAGATAGGATGAGATTGTGGAAAAACCTTTTGTTGAGGTCAACAATCCGTAGACCTTTGTCGGTACCCCACCACAGCAGGTTGTCTTTGGACGTATACGCTTTCCGGATCGTAAATTCAGCAACGGCGGGTGTCTGCGGCACAAGCGGCTGACTGGTTCGGGCAACCGGGTTGAATTGAAAAATACCGGCATTCAAAAGATAATGACCCTGTATATCCCTGATGGCAGTTATGCTGTTAAGGTTACTTCCCTTCACTTTTCCGTTGAGCTCATCTTTTAGGGTTTTTGTTTCGGGATCGAATAACTGTACTCCATCGGCAGCCAGCCCCAGCCATAGCTTTCCATAAGCATCTTCAAAAATGGTATTGGTAAAGGTCTCCCCCGATGGAATATCTTTCTTGCCGATGTATTGTTCAAACTGTGCCGATGCCGGATAAAAACGCCACACTCCGTTATAGGTGCAAAGCCAGAACCTGTTTTTTGTATCAATTAAAATTTTATTGATGTGATTGGATCTTCCGTACACGTAGCCTGCCGGAATGGTGTTATTAAGATAGCTGGTAAATTGATTGGTTTTACTGTTAAACTTCAGCAATCCATTTAAAGTGGCCAGCCATATTGTTCCTGTTGAATCAATTAGTATGTCTTTCAGTATATTGTTTATATTTCCATCCTCCGTTCGCCAGGTATGGAAGCTGTTGGTAGCCGCATCGTATTGGCTCAGGCCATTTTTAGTGCCGATCCACAAATGATGTTGCCTGTCTTCTGTAATGGACAGGATGTCATTATCGGCCAGTTCAGTAGCTGTTTTATTTTTTGATTTATATACGTTGAAAGCAGAACCGTCGTACCTGTTCAGTCCATCTTCAGTGCCAATCCACATAAACCCTTTACTATCCTGGAAAAAACAGTTTACCAGGTTATCGCTTAACCCGTTTTGCTCGTTGAGTTGATAAAATACCAGGCTATCGACTTTCGATTGAGCGCAAAGACCATAGCCAAAAATGATAAATAAGAAAAGTAATCCCTTTTTTCTCAAAAGCAGCATTTATGAATTAAGATAATCAAAATTAATTACCGTCCTGAAAAAATATTCCATTGAATTTTCCCTTACAGTTGATATGCCGGCCGTCCTTTCCTGAGCTTATATTTTTACAAAACCAAGCAAAGAATAAAAAATGTGGAACAAAAACACCACAAATCCAATAGCGAAACGACTTGAGAAAAGCACAACGTACAACAACTAAGCTTCGTCGGGTACGAAGCGTCAACGATGAAGCTTAATGTTGCACGGAACCTTCGGTAGGACATTCCTGTGACTAATAAATATCTCTTAGATCTTACACCAATAAATTTATAGGCCATAAAAATTGAAAGCTATCCGCGAACAAACATTGAGTTTTGTATTGTAGATTTGAACCTTGTTAATATGTTTTGAAAACACTTGCTTTTTCAGAAAATATTATCTAAATTTATAATAGACGCTCTGATCAGTTACTTCGCTTAATATTCACGCCAAACAGTTCCGTACCAACATCCTGTAGAATTCCTTTCACCTGATTTTTGGCCAGTTACAATGCCATTTAGTCTATCTCACAATTGAGGTACCCTTGACTATTTATTCATTTTAAAAATCCCGATTAAGATGAAAAAGATGTACTCTTTTGTCATGGTATCTTTTATTGCCCTTACCGTACATGCACAGTTAGTGCTCAATGAAAATTTTACCGGCTATACCAATGGCGCCCTCAAAGGCCAGGGTAGGTGGGGCGAGGAGAATACCGGATCTCAGGTTGTTGTTAATGATGCCCGTCCGTTGCTATACACAACCTATTCCTGCGGCGGGCAGTATATCACTACTGATCATGTTGATGGTAAAGACCCCTACAAACCATTCTCTGCAAAGATCCAGACAACCACCAGCAAAACAGTTTTTACAAGTTTCGTTATACGGGTAAACGAAGTAATGAGTAATATAGGTTTCTTTTACCTGGTGCTGCGCGATACTACGGCATTAACCCCCAATATTGCCTGCCGTTTTTTTGTACAGCAGGAACCGGGCGCCAGTAAGGAGATACAGTTTGGGATTGCTGTAGGAATTGGCAATGCTGCTTTTACCACCACCGATGCCAGGTATAACACCGGCAACACCTATTTAATAGTAATACGCTACGATATTGTGAATGATGGCCCTGATAAGGCGTTCCTGTGGGTGAATCCTTCTACCGTTGCTGAACCGGCTCCCGGTTCCAAATGTACAGCCTCCTTTGCCCTAAGCACTACCGGCGAAGTTCCCTACGGGCCCCAATGGAATGCCCTGCAGCTCTTTCAAAGCGGCATGTATACCCCGGCAGCCGACCTCGATGCATTTAGAGTGGCAGAAGGAACAACATCTTCTGTAGCCTGGGATTACCTGGGCATTCAAACGGCGGCATTGCCAGGTGAGCGTACTGATTTTGGCTTGTCGCCAAATCCGGTATTAAGTAAACTGAAGATCGAGTATCCCCAGGTGGCAACCGATGGCCATGTTCAGATCCTGAACGTACAGGGAATGCTCATGAAAGACCTGTGGTTACCAGCCAATACAAACGCTTCCACGATTGATATGAGTAGCTTTGCCAGCGGATTATATTTTGTTTTGTTTCATAACGGTTCAACCGTGGTGGTCAAAAAAGTTTTGAAACAATAGACTATTCGCTTTCGATGAAATAAGTGGTATATTTTTCCCCTTTTATCTGGCATATTAATTTTAATTAACAGATAAAAGGGGATTGCTGTTTATGAAATCAGTACTGCTAACAATTCCTGCATTACTTCTTTGTAATATACTCTCCGCAAATGAGGTTATCGCCCCTGTTAATCAATTAAACGAAGAAAGTTTCTGGAGCTCACCTTTAATAGTAGGGGCGCTGTTTGCAACGATGGTAATTATGTTTTTAGTGTTGGTGCGTGCGGCTATAGATGTAATTGGCTTATATAGGGCCATAAAAAAAGCCTCCCGGAGGGAGGCTGCACTAATCAAATACCATTAACCATTAAACCTTATCCTATGCTGTAAATTAATAATTTTAATGATATCATAATACTCCGGTAATAAATATTTATAAATATTGACTTTGATCAAGTTGTTTCTAATGGAACATTTTATTACGGGCCATAATTGTACCTCCGGTACGCCGGTATTCCGGGTTACTTTATGGAAAATGAATCGCTTACAATCATAGAAGGAAAGCCGGCGCTGCATTATGAAAGAACGTTTATTATTTTTATTCATTTCTCACTTCATTTTATCTGCCTCATTTTCCCAAACAAAACCATTGCCTGTTATTGATATGCATGTACATGCCGAACGGGTTAAAGATCGTCGTGGTGCAACGCCTTGTATTGGAGCGCCCTTTCGCGACCTGGGTATTACTGATGCCGCAAATGAGTACAGCATGGTGTTTGATTCAGCCCTGCGAACAAATGCCTGGAGCAACAGCTGGCTTCGTTCACCCGGCACAACAGATTCGCTGCGGCAGCTTACAATCGCCGCTATGAAGAAGAACAATGTGTATGGCATTACCAGCGGGGATATTGATGTTGTAAGAAAATGGAAGAAGGAAGCTCCTGACCGCATCATCCCTTCCATACACTGGGATTTTAATAGTGCGCGTCACGAAGGATTGACCGTTGATTCGCTTGAAAAACTCTTTCGTTCGGGCGAGTTCAAAGTTTTTGGTGAGGTCACCATACAATACGAAGGCTATTCGCCCGGCGATTCCTTATTCGAACCATATTTGGCCATGGCAGAGCGGCTCGATGTTCCTGTTGGTATTCATGTGGGTTGTGGTGCGCCTGGTGCGCCCTATCTCGGTTCACCCCGTTACCGGGCGCGCCTGCACAGCGCATTGGGATTGGAAGAAGCCTTGCTGCGGCATCCCAAATTACGGGTATATGCCATGCATGCCGGCTGGCCCATGCTCGATGATATGCTGGCTACCCTGTATACACATCCGCAATTGTATGTTGATGTGGCAGCCATTTGTTTTATGATCCCCAAAAAGGAATTTTATTTTTACCTCGAACGCCTGGTGAATGCCGGGTTTGGCAAACGGATACTGTTTGGTTCTGATAATATGATCTGGCCGGGCGCTATTGAAGCCGGCATACAAACTATTAACCAGGCTAAGTTCCTGAGCAACAATCAAAAGCGCGATATCCTGTTTAATAACGCTGCCCGGTTTTTACGGTTAACGGCAGAGGAGATAAGGAAGATGTATTAAGAAGGATACTTTAGAATGTCTTCAGAATTGCACAGAAGATTTGTCTTTTATTACGCATGGAAAAAAGATCCCTGTTAGGAGCCGTCGAGATGTATGTGAAGAATTTATTCGATACCTATCACCGGCCGCAATTATTATATCACAATTTTGCGCATACGCAACAGGTAGTGGCTCATGCCTATGAAATAAGCTATCATAACCGGCTCGATAATGACGACCTCTTTATTGTTGTAAGCGCTGCCTGGTTTCATGATACGGGCTATTTGTTTGGTGATGGGGGGCACCACGAAGAAAAAAGTGTACAATTGATGTTGGAATTCCTGGCTGCGTTTCCCATTGAACCGGCAACCGCTGAAGCAATCACGGCCTGCATATTGTCAACCAAAATGCCCGCAAAACCCAACTCGCTGCTCGAAAAAATAATCTGCGATGCAGATACATATCATTTGGGTACAGATACTTTTAAAAGTCTCAATAAACTGGTGTGGCAGGAAAATGAGTCGCGCCTGCATACCAAATTGGCTAACCAGCCTGTACAAACACTCCGTTTTTTAGAGGTGCACCGGTTTTATACGCCCTATTGCCAGTATCTCCTGAATGCCGGCAAGGAAAAGAATATAGCGTGGCTGAAGGCGCAGCTGCAGTAAATTCACGGCTGTTGTAAATATCTCCTGAAACAGCCTTAAATAAGGTAAATTTGCCGTCAGATGAGTATACGCGGCATTTTTCCAATTGATAAATGGGACTTTAAAAGCGAATCTATTTTAATGGATTTGCCCCCTGAGGATTTTGCTTTACTCACCGCCAATAAAACGGAACAGCTATATTCAAAGGGGGAGATCATTTTCAGGGAAGCCGCCTATCCCGCCGGTATTTTTTACATTATTGACGGAAAAGTAAAAAAGTATAAAGTAGACAAAGAGGGTAGGGAGCATATCATTTATGTAGCCAACCAGGGCGAGATCTTAGGTTACCATGCCATTCTTTCTGAAGACCGCTATCCCGATTCTGCCTCCGCACTGGAAAAAAGCAGGATCGCATTTATTCCCAGGGAAGATTTTTTAAACGTTTTGCAACAGTCCTCCGTATTAAGTAAACGCTTGCTGAAAACTTTAAGTCATGAATTCGCTGTATTAGCCAACAGCCTTTCGGTTTTTGCGCAAAAATCGGTTAGGGAACGACTGGCTTTGCAATTGATAGTCTTAAGAGAAAAGTATAAAGTTAATTTTCAACCAGGCATGCCGGTAGAGATCAATATCAGCCGCGACGACCTGGCCAATATTGTAGGCACTGCCCGTGAAACTACCGTACGTATTTTGGCCGAATTTAAAGAGGCTGGTATCGTTGAAACAAAGGGCCGGAAGATAATTGTACATGATGTTAACCAGCTTATAAAAATTGCCAATTATAAATAATTCCTGCATTAAAAATTGACAAAAGTCACTTTTTGGAGTGACAATGACCTGCTGTGAGCGGTTAATAAACAAGGTACTTTTGTACAAATATGTATCAACCGCAAACTTACCCCAATTCAATAGATCACTGGTTTAGCAAAGATGCCCAATTAAATAAATTATATCCTGAAACTATTCAATTACTGGCGGCCAGGCATTGGACGCCAGTACATATTGCCCGGCTGGTGGCGCCATTTCTGGTAACACATCCGGGTGTTAAAGTACTGGATATTGGAAGTGGAGTTGGTAAGTTTTGTTTAGCCGGCGCCTATTATAAACCGCATGCTTCTTTTTACGGCGTTGAGCAACGCAAAGATCTTGTGGAGCATGCCGAAAACGCCCGGGAGGTACTCGGATTGCAAAATGTTCATTTTATCCATTCCAATATTACCGAGCTCGACTTCAGGCAATACCACCATTTTTATTTCTTTAACTCATTTTATGAAAACCTGTTGGATAATGAGAAGATCGACGATAATATAACCTACTCAACCTACCTGTTCAATTTTTATCATAAACAGTTGTATAAAAAGCTCAAAGAAATGCCTGCGGGAACAAGGGTGGCTACTTTTCATTGCCTGGATAATAAAATACCGCCGGATTATCATTTGGTAGATTCACAGGTAGAAACGTTATTAAAATTCTGGATAAAGGTGTTGTAATAAAAAAACAGCTAAAAGTATGTGTGCCGATAAAAAAGATCAAAAGCCTGGTTATTTATGGAGTCTGCTTCATAATAAGTGTGCGCGCTGCCGGTCAGGCGATATGTTTCAGGTGCGGAGTGCTTACAAATTGAAACATGTAATGAAGATGCATGATAAATGCCCGGTCTGTGATCAGCGTATGGAATTAGAAGTGGGGTTTTATTATGGTACGGGATATGTTAGTTATGCTTTAACAGTGGCATTATCCGTAACTACATTCGTTGCTTGGTGGGTATTGATAGGGATGTCGGTGAATGATAATAGATTTTTTTGGTGGTTGGGAATAAATATAGGGTTATTGGTTTTGTTACAGCCCTATTTAATGCGATTGTCCAGGGCAATATGGTTATCGTTTTTTGTACGTTATAATGCAAACTGGCACGCAGAAAAAACGGATGCTACTGAAAGTGAAATGCAGCTCAATTAAAATTACAACACATTTTATGAAGCCTACCCTTAAAACACCGCTTCGTTTGGAAAATTGGTTTAGTACCGATGCTAAAATGCTTCAACTATATCCGGAACCCATAAGAGCATTGTCGCGCATGCATTGGTCCCCACTATACATTACACAAAAAGTGGTATCATACCTGGCGCAAAACGATCAGGTAAAAGTGTTGGATATCGGCAGTGGGGTAGGCAAATTCTGTTTGGCCGGAGCGTTTTATAAACCGGCTGTTTCGTTTTTTGGGGTTGAGCAACGAAAAGAGTTGATTGAACATGCCGAACTGGCCCGGAAAAAACTGGGGTTTCAAAATGTACATTTCCTGCATCGCAATTTTACCCAGCTTAATCTTTGTGAGTATGATCATTTCTATTTCTACAATGCTTTTTTTGAAAACCTGGATGGCGCCGAAAAGATAGATAATGAGATCGTTTATTCGAATGAATTGTATAACTATTATAGCATTTACCTGTATAATCAATTAGAGAGAATGCGCGTTGGTACAAGAGTGGCAACTTATTGCAGTTGGGGCGATGAAATACCGCCCTGCTACAAGTTGGCTGAAACACATTTTGATAACCTGTTAAAGTTCTGGATAAAGATATGATGGTTTAATTCCTACCCGGTAGTTTGGACGGGTTGCGGTGAGGATATGATGTACCCCTAAACAAAAGACCAGCCCTCCAAACTTATTTTAGATGCTAAAAGAAATAACACTGACAATGAAAAACGAAACAAGGGATAACTTTGGGACCACGGCTCCATTCTCTATAGCTGTTTTGGAAAAATTAAAGCACAGCGGATTTCAGTATGTTCAGGTTAAAGGCTTTACATCCGACAAAAGATTGGATTATATGGAACCCCGGTATCTGGTGCTGATCCCTATGAAGGAGCTCCCGGGCGATCAGGGTGAAATAGAAATATATGAATCAATCAACAGCAAGTTGCTCGTAGATTGGGCTACTCATCCCCGGGATGGGATGGATGTGTTGGTCTCTTACAATAAGAAATCCTGAAAATGTCAGCGAGGTGAAACGAACACTAAAATATTACCGGATCATGTGGCTGCGATACGATCTTGCAGCAGGGCTGTCTGTTTTTTTGGTGGCGTTACCGTTGTGCCTGGGTATCGCCCTGGCGTCAGGCGCTCCCCTGTATGCAGGCCTTTTATCCGGGATGATCGGCGGCATCGTTGTGGCCGCCATCAGCGCCTCACCACTGGCTGTGAGTGGTCCGGCAGCAGGATTAACAACATTAGTGGCTGCTTCCATTATTACGTTAGGTAACTACCCAACTTTCCTGCTTACAGTAATTATTGCCGGAGCTTTTCAGGTATTGCTGGGCGTATTGAAATTGGGCGCAATTGCCAACTATTTTCCATCGGCGGTGATCAAAGGAATGCTGGCAGCTATTGGTCTTATGCTGATTATAAATCAGGTTAAACCCTTCCTTCATCATGTAAGCACTGCTTCATTATTAATTGCCATATGCTCGGTGTTGATACTGGTGTTGATGCGATTGCCTTTTGCAAAAAAGTTTTCCTTTTTGCCGGCTCCGTTATTGGTTGTTGGTATGGGGATATTGTTTTCCGGAATACTGGCTGTGGAAAAGGATCAATTGGTAAATATACCTGCTGATATCTTTTCAAAGCTCTCCTTTCCTGAATTTAAGCGGCTTTTCTCCAATATACAGATCTGGAAGAACGGTGTGGTTATTGGGTTGCTGGCCACATTGGAAACCCTTTTATGTATTGAAGCCATTGATAAGCTCGACAGGCATAATCGCATTACCCCGGTGAACCGGGAATTGATCGCCCAGGGTATTGGCAATATGGTTTGCGGCGTATTGGGGGCCATTCCTTTAACTGCGGTAGTGGTGCGCGGGTCGGCCAATGTAGACGCCGGCGCCCGAACGAAAATGTCGGCCATTACCCATGGGGCCTTGTTGTTGCTGGCGGTTGTGCTAATACCTTTTGTATTAAACAGGATCCCTTACGCGGCGCTTTCAGCCATTCTGCTTATGACCGGTTATAACCTTACCCAGCCAAAACTGTATAAGAACATGTTTAGCCTGGGTTGGAAGCAATTTCTGCCATTTATACTGACTATCGTAATGATACTGGCTACAGACCTTTTAATTGGCGTTAGTATAGGGTTATTACTGTCGGCTTATTTTATTATTCAGAATAATTTCAGGGCCGAGTACAGGATCACCAGAACGGTTATGAATGGTAAGGAAACAGAGCTGATCAAACTGAACAGCAATGTAACTTTTTTAAATAAGGTTAAACTAAAAAAGGCATTGGATGAAGTGCCTGAGAACAGTATTTTAACTATTGACGGCAGTAATTGTAATTTCGTAGATTACGATATCCTTGAAATAATAAGCGAGTTTGAAAACAAGGCGAAAGACAGGCACATAACGTTATATACCATTGGTATTGAAAAGGTAAATGTAACAGCAATACACTAAGGCGCCTGATGTGCCGGTGGGTTATATTTCAAACAGGCATATACACAGAATTTTCTAACCACGCTGCCTCCTTTTTTTACCAGAATTGGTTGCAAAGGAGTGATCTGCGTAAAATACCGGTTTAAAACTGGTAGATAGGTTTCGCAATCTGACAGGTTGGGGTGAGAGTCAATAAACAGTGCATTCTTTCCTTTCAGGGTTTGCAAATTGGTATTTACATAATCAAATTGTAAAGCCGGCTCCCCCAGGATATTTTTACCATATACCATTTCATCATAATAGAAGTTTAATACGGCAGCAGTCTTATAATCATCTGCAGAAAAGATAAAATAACCGGGGTAATGGGCCTTAATGCTTTTTACCTGTTGCGACAAATCATTCCAGCCAACCCAGGTATCATCTGATCGCACAATTACCGGGTAAAAAATAATTTCCACCGCCATTACAATATGAATAACCAGGGATGCAATCAATTGGGGCAGTACCCATTTCTGTTTTACATACATGCCTGCCAGTATTATACCGGTGATATAGGCCGGCATGATCCAGTTTATTTTTACCCAATAAAAAAATGAGATACACAAAAAGCCAATAAAAACTGGTGCAAAGAAGGAAAGTAGAAATAATTGTTGCGCCGGGATACTACTTAATTTGAGGCGGTATTTTTTATAGAACCCCCATAACATGGCTATCAGGGAAAAGAATAATACAGGTACCAGCAAAAATGCCTGATGGCCAATAACGCCAAAAAAGTCTTTTACACTAAAATAACTGCTTTCGGCTTCTTCGGCCCTGTTAACCGATTGAAATCTGAATGAAGCAAAATCATGATCATAGTTCCAGATTATAACAGGCAGGGCAGTGATAATAAAAAGCAGCAAACAGGCATATAACCACTTTGATAAAAGTAATTTCCGGTATAAAGGCGTTAATACCAGGAACAGGATAAGGCCGGCAGGAAGAAAAACAGCGGTGTACTTGCTGTCGAAGGCCAATCCCATTAACAGGCCAGCCCAAAGCCAGCATTGCTTTATTTCTCTGAAAACAGCCAGGTATAACGCTATTAAAGAAAGGGTCCAGAAAAATACCAACGGAACATCGGGTGATGCAATCAGGGATAATACAGAGATCATTACGGTAGAAAGCAACAATATCATTGCCAGTAATACCCCTTTAAAATCCAGAAAACACATAGCTAAAACCGCAAAAGCTACTTGTGTCAACAATGTAACAATAGTGGCCGCCAGCTTTACGACAAATACTTTTTTCCCTAACAAAGAAGTGAAAAACCATAACGCCCATGCTATTGCGCCCGGATGGTCATAATAAGAAAGGGCCGGGTGTTCACTGTAAAAAAAATAATAGGCATCCTGTGGCATAAGCCCCATCAGGCCTGTTAATGATAATCTTAAAACGATAAGAAATAGTAATATAAAAAAAACGACAAGGCTCTTTTTGCTTGTTCCTGAGGTGATGACCGGAAGATCGAAGTATCTAAGTTTCTTGTTCAAGGCTCATGTGTCACGCTTTTAAAAAACAAGCCCGAAAAAATATCGCAGGAAGAATAAGCTAATTAAACACTCAATTCTGAAGGAATTTTGAAGTGGGCAGGGCCCGGTTTTTGAATGCAAATTGATTGGAAATCCCGGTCAATGGTGATAGTTCACTTCAGACGAAGCAAATACATTGGATCTAACTTGTTGAGGGCAGGTACCGTTATACTTGTTCTCCTGCTTTCACTATGCGCAGCGGCGCAGCATAATACGCTGGATTACTACCTGGGATATGCTATAAAAAACAGCCCTTTACTGAAAGACTTTCAAAACCAGGTGGCGTCGCTATCGATAGATAGCCAGATCCTGCGTGCCACGCTGCGTCCCCAGGTAACAGGTGTCAGTAACAATTTGTATGCGCCTGTCATTAATGGCTATGGGTACGATGAAGCGATAACCAATAAGGGACAGCTACAGGCTTTACTTTCAGTTAACAAGGCATTTGTTGGCCGCAGGAGTATAGCTACGCAGATTGCCGGCTTTACCATAGAGGCACAGTCGGCAACCAACAATATCCGCCTGTCGCAGCAGGATATTAAAAAAACGATCACCGATCAGTACATCGTTACGTTTGGCGACTGGCTGCAACTGCAATTCAATAAAGAGATCAATGAATTGTTAGGGCGGGAAGATTCACTATTAAAACGCCTTACGCAAGCCAATGTGTTCAAACAAGCCGACTACCTCGCCTTTGCTGTTACCAGGCAGCAACAATTGCTGAACACCACCCAGCTCGAAATACAATACAATTTTGATTATGCGGCATTGAACTACCTCTCGGGTATCCGGGATACTTTGGCTGCCCCGGTGCTGGAAGACCCGCGGCTTACATTGAATTCGCTTCCAGACTATACCAGCTCGGCATTTTACCGGCAATATGTGCTCGATAGCCTGAAACTGCGGAACGACCGGGCCCTGATCGATATAAACTACCGCCCAAAGATCAATGCGGTTGCCGATGCGGGCTATAATTCATCCCTTACCGTGCACCCCGGCAAAAACATGGGCGCCAGTGTTGGGTTAAACCTCTCTGTACCCATTTACGATGGCCGGCAACGCAGGTTGCAGTATCAAAAGATCGACCTGCAGGAGCAAACCAGGCAGGCAAAAAGAGATTATTTTATTAGCCAACGGGAGCAACAGATCTTTCAGTTGTTGCAGCAGCTGCATGCCACCGAAAAACTGATCAGCGATATTAACCAGCAGATCAGGTATACCGAAACGCTTATTACGGTAAATGAAAAGCTGCTTGGTACCGGTGATATCCGGGTAACCGATTTTATACTGTCGCTTACCAATTATTTTAATGCCCGGTACCTGGTTACTCAAAATTATATTGACCGGTTAAAAATTATCAACCAGCTCAATTACTGGAACAGGTAATATGCATATATATGATCAGGATCGTTTTATATTTTGTATTGGCAACCTTTATTTCCTGTGGTCATCAGGCAGCAGATGATGATGCGCCGGAACCGGAAACCATTACCCCGGTAACTATTACGGGTATTACAATAGCGCCTATGGCGGAATATGTTGAACTGAACGCTACCTCAGCCTTTCTGCAAAAAAGCATTGTAAAGGCCAGTGCCAATGGCTATCTGCAAACGGTAAATGCCATTGTGGGAAAAACAGTGCCGGCAGGCAGTGAGTTATTTGTACTAAAAACAAAAGAAGCCCGCAGTATTGGCAATACCATCAATGCGCTGGATTCCACCTTTAAATTTTCAGGTCTTATTACCATAAGGGCTGCTTTAACGGGGCATGTTTCGGAAGTAGATCATCAAACCGGCGATTATGTACAGGAAGGGGAGCAACTGGCAGTTATCAATGATGTGAACAGTTTTGTATTTGTGCTCAACCTGCCCTATGAACTAAGGCCGTATATTTTAGGGAAGAAAAATGTATTGCTGAAATTACCCGATGGCCAGTCATTACCCGGCACCATCAGCCAGGTAACGGCCATGGTTGATTCGGCTTCGCAAACACAGAGTATTTTTATTAAAGTGAACCAGAACAAATTACCGGTGAACCTGGTGGCCAAAGTGACCGTTGAAAAAATTGCAAAAGCCAGTGTGGTGTCATTGCCAAAAGGAGCTGTGTTGAGCGACGAAACGCAAACAAATTTCTGGGTTATGAAGGTGGCCGGTGATACGGTAGCGGTAAAGGTGCCGGTTAAAAAGGGATTGGAAAGCAATAACCAGGTAGAAATTGATTCGCCCCGGTTTTCGCCGGCCGACCGGTTTGTGCTCACCGGCAGTTATGGCCTGCCCGATACCGCGAAAATTAAAATAGTAAAGCAGTAAAACAGTTACAGGTGAATAACTTTTTTCTCACCCATAAAAACCCGCTTACCGTTCTGCTGGTGCTCATTATAGCCGGTGGAACCTTTGTATATACCAGGTTGCAAACCTCATTATTTCCTGAAATTACTTTTCCCAAGATCAAGATCATAGCCGATGCAGGCCTGCAGCCAGTCGATAAAATGATGGTAACGGTAACCAAACCACTCGAAGCGGCCATTAAACAGGTGCCCGATCTGCAAACCATTCGCAGTACCACCAGCCGGGGCAGCTGCGAAATCTCCGCCTTTCTGAACTGGAATGCCAATGTCGATATCAGCCAGCAGCGGATTGAATCAAAAATTGCGGAGATCAGAAACGACCTGCCCCCCGAAACCCAGATCAATGTAGCCCGCATGAATCCATCAATACTGCCGGTAATGGGCTATTCCCTCGAAAGCAATACCCGGTCGCCCATTGAATTAAAGCTTATTGCCAACTATACCATTAAACCATTTTTGTCGCAGGTAGATGGCGTATCGGAGATCAGGATCACCGGTGGTAAAACAAAAGAATACTGGCTGCAGTTGAATGTACAAAAAATGAGCACCCTGTCTGTTACCCCCGATCTGATAACCACCGCACTCAACCAATCCAATTTTATAAAATCGAACGGCTATTTAACCGACTATCGTTATTTATACCTTACCGTAACCGATGCAACGGTGCATAATAAAGAAGAGCTGGAACAGATCGTCATAAAGAACGACGGCAAAAGAGTGGTGACAATAAAAGATATTGCCGATGTACAGGTGAACGGCGCGGTGGAATATATAAAGATCAATGCCAATGGCAGGGATGGGGTGCTGGTGGCTGTTATTAAACAACCCAATGCCAACCTGGTCGACCTGTCGAATAAAATTGAAGCCAGGGTGGCAGCGTTGAAAAAAATACTGCCCGCAGATGTACGGATCGTTCCTTATTACATACAGGCCAATTTTGTAAAGGATTCTATTAGAAGTGTGACCGACAGCCTTTGGATAGGGCTCGTACTGGCTATTATAGTAGCGATCATTTTTCTGCGTTCGCTGAAAGCCAGCGCTACCTTGCTGATCACCATTCCCATTACCCTTTGTTTAACCCTGATCGTGCTGTATGCAATAGGGTATACCTTCAATATAATGACCCTGGGCGCTATTGCCGCAGCCATTGGGCTCATCATCGATGATGCTATTGTGGTGGTGGAACAAATTCACCGCACCCATGAAGAACATCCCGAAGAACCCTCAACTACCCTGGTGCAAAAGGCCATCAGTTACCTTTTCCCGGCCATGCTGGGCTCTTCTGTAAGCACCATCGTGATCTTTATTCCATTTTTATTAATGACCGGGGTGGCGGGGGCTTACTTCAGTGTAATGACCAATACCATGATCATTACCCTGGTGTGTTCGTTCTTTGTTACCTGGCTCGGATTGCCCGTGGTATATCTTTTATTGACGCGAAAGGCTGCCCGAAGAAGAATAAGGGAGGAAACGCCACACGCTGTAAAAACACAAAGATGGGTGTCGTTCTTTATCACCCGGCCCTATATCAGTATTGGAATAGCTGTTGCGTTAATCATTTTGATCGTTATTTTGCTTCCAAAACTGGAGACCGGCTTTTTGCCTGAAATGGATGAAGGCAGCATTGTGCTCGATTACACGTCACCGCCTGGCACCTCGCTCGAGGAAACAGACCGGGAGCTGCGGCAGGTAGAAAAAATAATAACCACTATACCCGAGGTGCAGGCTTACTCCCGCCGCACCGGCACACAAATGGGTTTCTTTATTACCGAACCTAATAGCGGCGATTATTTAATACAGTTGAAAAAGAAAAGAAGCCGGACCACTTCCGCCGTCATTGAAGACATTCGTAATAAAATAGAAACCTCTCAGCCGGAGTTGCGGGTCGATTTTGGACAGGTGATCGGTGATATGCTGGGCGATCTGATGACCAGTGTACAGCCTGTTGAAATAAAAGTATTTGGCGACGATCAAAAAAAGTTACAGGTATTGTCGAAACAGGTAGCCGGTATTTTGGAACAGGTGCCGGGTACAGCCGATGTATTTGATGGCATCGTTATCGCCGGCCCCTCTGTCAGCGTGCTGCCTAATTATCAAAAGCTGGCGCAATTTGGCCTTACGGCTGCCGGCTTTCAATACCAGTTGCAAACCTCGCTGCAGGGAAACGTGGTGGGCAATTTATTTGAACGGCAACAGTATTCAGCCATCAGGCTGGTATACCCCGGCAGCAGGACTTTGAGTTTGAAAAATATTAATGAACTGCAGATCTTTTTACCCGACGGCCGGTTAAAACCCATCTCGGCTTTGGCGCAGGTAAATATCAATGGGGGGGATGCAGAAATTAAACGCGAAAACCTGCAATCAATGGGCGTAATAGAAGCCCGTTTGGAAAACCGGGACCTGGGAAGCGTGATGAAGGATGTGCAAAAAAAACTTTCCCACGGCGTTGAATTGCCGCCATCGTATCATATTGAATATGGCGGTTCATATGCCAGTCAGCAACAATCGTTCAGGGAATTGCTGATGATCCTGGTCTCTTCCAGTTTACTGGTATTTGCCGTGATCCTGTTCCTGTTCAAAAGTTTTAGGGTAGCCTTATTGATCTTAGGTATTGCCGTATTGGGCATTTCTGGAAGTTACCTGGCATTGTACCTTAGCGGTACGCAACTGAATGTGGGAAGCTATACCGGCCTCATTATGATCGTGGGCATTATTGGCGAAAACGCTGTATTTACTTTTCTGCAATTCAAAGAATCGCTTCATGAAAAAAATACCGATGAATCTATTATCTATTCCATCTCTACCCGGTTGCGGCCCAAGCTGATGACGGCGCTGGGCGCCATTATAGCGTTAATGCCCCTGGCATTGGGTATTGGTACCGGCGCCCAGTTGCACCAGCCACTGGCCATTGCCGTAATCGGCGGCTTTGTAATGGCGTTACCCTTATTGCTGATCGTATTGCCAACGGGTATACGTTTTATTTATAAAGACCGGTTACAGCAAAGTTCCCTTTAATAATATAGCCGCTATGGTAAAGTAAATGACCAGCCCGGTTACATCAACCAGCGTGGCAACGAACGGGGCCGAAGAGGTGGCGGGGTCGAGTTTAAAACGTTTTAAAACGATGGGTATCATGGAACCGCTTAAGGTGCCCCACATTACAATACCAATGAGTGAGAGGCAAACGGTTATGGCAACCAGCATCCAGTACGGCCCATAATTATACCAGTGAAAATTTTGCCATAATGAAATGCGCAAAAAGCCGATGCTGCCGAGTATCAAACCCAATATTAAACCCGAACAAATTTCCCGGCGCATGACATACCACCAGTTTTTGATCGTTAACTCTTTAACGGCCATGGCCCTGATAATAAGTGTGGCGGCCTGCGAGCCACTGTTACCCCCACTTGAAATTATTAATGGAACAAACAGCGCCAGCACTACCGCTTTTGAAATTTCCATATCAAAGTACGACATGGCTGTTGCCGTTAACATTTCACTGATGAACAACACGATGAGCCAGCCGGCCCGTTTTTTGATCAGGGAGAAAAAAGGCGTTTTTACATACGGATAGTCCAGGCTTTCGAGACCGCCGAATTTTTGCATTTCTTTGGTGTCCCTTGCTTCCACTACGTCAAGCACATCATCAACGGTAAGCACCCCCAATAAGATATTATCAGCATTTACGACAGGCAATACAACCCGGTCGTATTCCTTAAACAGGGCAACGGCCTGTTCTTTACTATCGGTAATGCGTAAAAGGGCGCAAAAGCCATCCAGGATGTCTTCTATTTTCTTTTGAGGGTCATTTAATACCAGTCGCCGAACGGGAATGTCATCGATCAGTTTTCCCTCATTGTCTACCACATAGATATCATTGGCAGCCTCTGTGTCTTTATGGTACTTACGTAAATGTTCAGCGGCTTCGGCAATGGTCATTCCCCTTTCAATGGAGGCAAAATCTGTATTGATCAGCCGGGCCACGCTGTTGTCGGGATAACCTAACAGGTCATGAGTGGTATCTTTATTGGCTTCGTTCAGGTATTCAATAAAGTTCGACAGCTCAACACCTTTCAGGGAAGAATAAAAAGTTAGCCGGTCGTCGGAGCTTAGTTCATTTAAAATATAGGCGGCTTTTTCATTGCCCAACTGCCTGATGATCTTTTTTTGCGTAAGTGCGTCGAGGTAGGGGAAGATGCCCACCTGCGTTTTTACCGGGAACGATTGAAAGGCCTGGTAGGTGGCCTCAAACGGCATTCCGGCCAGTACCCTTGCTATTTCGGCCGGATGTACATTTTTGTTATCACGGCTAAAGCCCAGCAGGCCGGTGATATCGCCTTTTAATATTTTACTGGTTAGTTCTTTAAAGTTCATATTACTTCATTGGGTGTCGTTACTAAAAAGGTGCTATAGGCTGATAGAATGAATGTTATACAATTGGGGACAAATTAGCAAATTGAAAGGGAAATATCGGGGCCGGCGATTGCGTTAACAATCGCTTTATCATTTTTAATAAATTTTAGTGGTTTTTAGACCTGGCAACCCTTAATTATGGGGGCGAGGGGCTCCAACATTCCTTCAGAATGCGCCTGTTAATTGGCGGAAATATTAATTGCTCTTATGCTACGTTCTTTATATATAATCACACTGGTTATAGGTGTAAATAGCTGCAGCGCCCAGCCTGCGACGGGTATTAAACTATTGACTACTTTTCATATAGGTGGTTCTGGCGGCTGGGATTACCTGTCGCTTCAACCCAATTCAAATAAATTGTACGTATCGCATGGTACGCAGGTGAATGTGGTGGAGAGTTCAACCGGTACGCCCCTTGCCGTTATTCCCAATACGACCGGTGTGCATGGCATTGCATTTGTGCCTGCCCTGAAAAAAGGGTATACCAGTAATGGCCGGTTAAATACACTTACCGTATTTGATTGGCAAACAAATGCGGTCACGGGTGAGGTAAAGGTAGGGGAGAACCCCGATGCTATTATATACGATGAGTTTATAAAGCAGGTGGTTGTTTGCGATGGTCGCAGTCATGAAGTAACCTTTGTTGACCCCGCCACTGATAAAGTAGTGGCTACGGTAGCTGTAGGCGGTAAACCGGAAGAAGCAGTAAGCAATGGCGCCGGAATGATCTATGTGAACATTGAAGACAAAAACGAGATCGTGGCAATAGATGCCCGTAGTTTTAAGGTAACAGCTCGCTGGCCGCTGGGCTCCGGAGAAGCGCCCACCGGCCTGGCCTTTGATAAAACAACCAACCGGTTGTTTTCGGGCTGCAGTGATAATAAAACCCTGGTTGTAATGGATGCTGCCAATGGTAAAGTGGTGGCTTCGTTACCCATAGGCGCCGATTGTGACGGGGTAGCATTTGATGCCGGCCGTAATACTATTTTTACGTCAAACGGTGATGGAACGCTAACCGTAATAAAGGAAAATTCAAAAGACAGCTTTAGTAAAGTAACTACTGTTACTACAAAAAAAGGGGCGCGTACCCTTGCCATTGATACTGCCAGCCATAAGATCTATTTGCCCGTTGCCGACTTTGAGGCTGCTGCAGGCGCCAATGGCCGGCCTGCTATAATTCCCAATACGTTCCAGGTGCTTGTATTCGGGTATTGATGGCAGAATATATTTCTTATCCACGCGAAAACTACTTTTGCCGGGAGATAGTTACTTTTTTGGGCCGATAATTACTTTTTGGAGGCCGATATTTATTATTTCCGGGTCATACTTACTTTTTGGAGGCCGATATTTACCTTTTACCGGGTCATACTTACTTTTTAAGAGCCGATAATTATTTATTACGGGTCATACTTACTTTTTTGTGGACGATAACTACTTTTTCCCGGGCTATAACATCAGAATTGGCAGTTATAATTTTTCCTGCATTGGAGATAATTTTTTTATCAGAATTAACATCATTTAAAGAAAAGATAACTACTTTTTGCCGGTTGTAACATCATTTCATTTAAAGTACATTACTTTTAGGGAAAGTTGATTGCCTGATAGCAGAAGTAAATTTTTTTTCCAATTTGCAGCTCTCTTTTTTTGTAACTCCATTTATTTCCATAAAAGATCACTTAAGATCATTAATAACTAATTTTTTTATAACGCAGGTTCACTCAATTTGCCTGTTTATTCACTTAAATACCGGAAAAAAGTACACTTCTCAGGCCTTATATACCTGAATGCAGGAATATGCTGCTTTAAAAACGGAACATCAATGACCTTCTATCAAAAAAATGGTTGTTATTTATTCGAATTAAATAATATTGTCACCGGTAGAACCAGTGCCATGGCATTGGTATTTTTTTGATATATGAATAAAAATATTCAGGTCAATCTTTAGATCAAACCTTTTTCTATATGAAGAAGCTGGCGGCTTTTGTAACACTATTCCTGTCGATGCTGTGCCAGTTTACGACGGCACAGCTAACCATCGCCGGTAATATAGCTAACGAAAACAGGCAATCTTTTCCATATGTTGTAGTATGCATGCGGAATGGTAATTCCCTCATTGGTTCCACAATGAGCGACAGCACAGGGCATTACCGGTTTCAAAACATTAAAAAGGGAAATTATTATTTGCTGATCAGTCACCGTTCTTACAGAGACTCCGTAATACCGATACACCTGTTGGCCGACACGGTCATCAACCTGCAACTGGTTAATGAAAAAATGTTACAACAGGTTGAGGTTACCGGTAAGAAACCACTGATTCAAATGGAAATAGACAGGTTACGGTTCAATGTGACGGGCACAGACCTGGTTGCAGGAAATAATATTTGGGATGTTATTGAAAAAACGCCGCTGGTGACCATTTCATCTGACGGTACCATACAGATCAGTGGAACTTCGGGCGCCGTGATATATATCAATAATAAAAAGAAGGTGCTTTCCAGTGCTGCGTTAAGATCATATTTAAGCAGTATGCCTGCAGATAATCTGGAAGCCATTGAGGTAATCACTACACCCTCCAGTAAATACGATGCCGAAGGCGGCGGGGGTATTCTGAATATCGTCACTAAAAAGAAAAAAGAAGATGGGCTGATGCGCACGGAAAAAAGTTAAATATCGATTTCGACGCACTGAACTATACTTCTGAAAATACTTCGCTCAGCAAAACAAGCGCATTGGATGCTGCCTCCTATGACCCGTTGTACGTAAGCGATTATTTTAGAAGCTCGGCGCCACAACATGTAAAAAATCAATCGTTCAAAGCCGATCTGCACTGGCCCTTCAGCGCCAGCATCTATCTTGATTTCGGTATCAGGGCTTCTTTTTCGCAAATTGACAACAATCTTGTTTTTGAAAACTATATGGGGAATAATTCCTGGGCAAAAGACATTTCGCGCAGTAATTTATTTTCCTACGATGAAAATGTAAATGCTTCCTATATACAACTGAACCAAAGAATAAATGGGGCATGGTCGTACCAGTTGGGAGCCCGCCTTGAAAACACCATTGCCAAAGGATACCTTGAAGGTGAAAAGGTGGTAAACCGCAACTATGTCAATGTTTTCCCAACCGGTTATCTGAAATATTCAACTTCCGGGAACAGAACATATACCCTGGCGGTATCGAGCCGCATAACAAGGCCGGGTTATTGGGATGTTAACCCTTTCAGGACCTATACTACCAATAAAGCTTATTTTGAAGGCAATCCCTTTTTATCACCTTCTACCTATTACCGGGAAGAGTTCAGTCATTCACTGAATGCCGGCAACGGTAATTGCATTTTTCAACTGGCAGCAAGCCAAACCATCAACGAGATATACCCGCTGGCTTTTAAAGATTCTACAGGCGTTGTGGTAAATAAAAAAACAAATTATGGGAACAAATACAGCTATTCGGTAGCGGCTTTATACAATAGCCAACTGAAAAAATGGTGGCAATTGGCTGCTACTGTCTCAACGGGTTATGTTGTGTCTAAAGGGGCTTATAATAGTAATATTTCCATCGATAACCGGTCGCTTTACTTAAGCATTTCAACCAATCAAACATTTACGCTTTCAAAAAAGCAACGGTTAAGCTGTAATCTGATAGCCAATAATACCCTGCCCTTTACCGTTGTGAATACCCGGGTAGGTGACCGGTTCGATACGGAATTGAGGATAAAAAAATCAGCCGGAGCATTCAGTTTTACCCTTTCGGTAACAGACCTGTTCAAAAGCAATAAAGACGTATACAGGGTGGAAGCAGGCGACCTGTTAATAAAACAACATTATTATAACGATACCCGCAGTGTGGCATTTATTCTTAACTATAATTTTGGAAAATCAACCGTAAAGAAAAAAAGGGACAGGGACACTGAATTTGAAAATGTCAAGAACCGGATTGTATAATATACCCGCCGTTGAGGCCAGGGTATGCCCCAGCCAGTTTCAGAAATTTCTTATCAGCGTAAGGCCCATTGCTCCATTATTGTAAGTAGGAATTACAATAGCATGCAGGGTATGTTTTGAAGAGAACAGCCGTTTGATCTTAGGATAAATATAGTAGGTGAAGTCAACGGATAAGATCCCTGTACCGGCGCCCGCCAGAACATCGCTCAGCCAGTGTTTATTGTTGTACATTCTCAGAAAACCGGTGGAAGCGGCTACAACATACCCGTAAACACCGTACCAGGGCGAAACATTTTTGTATTCCAGCCGCATAAACTCGGCCCCGGTGAATGCGTTGGAGGTATGCCCCGATGGGAACGACTGGTTACTTTCACCATTAGGTCTTGTTTCCCCGCTGATCTTTTTAATGGAAGCCACTACTGAGCTTTGGATCAATTCGGCCATTCCAAACAGCAGGGCCCGGTCGGTGAAATTATGCCGGCCTTTTATTCCGGCAAAGCCAAGGGCAAAAGTACTGGCAGCCGGGGCCCATTGCAAATAGTTGTCTATATGAACCAGGTTATGAGGGTTTTGGGTCCATACCTCGTCTTTAAGCGATTCGTTCCAGTCCTGGAACCAGTCGCAGTTTAAGGCCACTACGCCATACGCGATCATTGTTCCCGGAATGATAATTGAGCGCCAGGTAACATCGGGTTTAGTGATCATTTCCCGGGAATGATTGGGAGGAATAGAATCGATAGCCGGGCTGGCTATTTGCGGGCTTTGCGCAAATGCAATGGAATATACCAGTAGAAATAAACAAATCAGGCTGGGAGCTTTCATGTTAATTGCGGCAAACTTCCAATACAAATCTGTGGATTTTTTGAATATGCGGAACCTTTGGCTACCGTTATAGTTCCGGCGTATACAATCAGCGGCGTCCTTTCTTTCTATAGTTTTTAAAGGAATTTTCTGTGCCCGACCGTTTTCCTTTTTTACTATCAGGGCTTTCTTTACCCGTATTCTTTTCCGGACGGCCGTGTTGGTCCTTACGGCCCTTTGCAGCTCTTTTCGAAGGATCTTCCTTTTTCCAGGATTTTGCGCCTGTTTGGGATCTGCCTTCTTTGGTTGCGGGTTTTGTGGCTTTAGCCTTACCAGCCTGCTCCCGGTCTTTGGTGGAATGGCCGGGTTTGGGCGGAGTAAATGTACGGCCCGCGCCTTTACTTTTATTTGCGGGCGGCTTACCTGCATTGTTGACCTTGGTTGAGCCGGCTATATTTTCCATCAACATCGATAATTCTGCATCGCTGAGGTAACGCCATTTTCCCAGGGCCAGTTTGTCGAGCCGGATGTTCATGATGCGTACGCGTTGCAAACCTGTTACCGCATAGCCAAGGTATTCGCACATCCGCCTGATCTGCCGGTTGAGGCCTTGTGTAAGCGTAATACGGAAGGTTTGGCGGCCCATCATCTGTACTTTACAGGGCAGGGTGCGGGTGTCGAGAATGGGCACTCCCTGCGACATTTGTTGTACGAATGCATGATCAATGGGCTTGTTAACTCTTACTATGTATTCCTTTTCGTGCTGGTTATCGGCTCTAAGGATCTTGTTAATAATGTCGCCATCATTGGTAAGAAGGATCAGGCCTTCAGAGTCTTTGTCGAGGCGGCCAATGGGAAAGATCCTTTTGGGATAGTTTACGAAACTAATAATATTGTCCTTGATGTGTAATTCGGTAGTAGTAGTGATGCCTGCCGGTTTATTAAGAGCCAGGTATACGCGTTTTTCTTTTTTTGCGGCGGTGACGAGGCTGCCATCCACTTCAACAGTATCGCCGGGCTTGTAACGGTTGCCCAAAACTGCCGGCCTGTTGTTCAATAATACCCGGCCTGCGGTGATGAGGTTGTCTGCTTCCCGGCGTGAACAATAACCCGTATCACTGATAAACTTGTTTAAACTGATCGAATTGTCCAAAGATGTTTTTTTTAGAGCGGTTGGCATATGCTTTCCGGGTACAAAAGTCGGGAATTGAAAACAAAAAAGCGACTTCCGGCAAAATATCTCTCCAGGCCTCTCTTATTAGCGGATCAGCATTACTGTTCCTTTTACCACTACGGTTTTGCCTTCATTACAGGTGCCCAGGTTCCAGTCGCGGCGCACTACGGTGCCGCCAGTCGATATGTCGGTAAAGTTTACGCCACCGAGGGGAATACAGCCTTCTTTCTTGTTGATGGAGAAATCGGCAGTGGTTTGTGCCATGGTGATAAACGCAGCACAGCAATACACCAGGACGAGAACCAGCCGTTTCATAAGGGGTGCGGTTTAATTTGGCCGCCAAAAGTAGGTAAGTTTTGTGTTCATGACAGTTTTCCCAGGCCTTTTACCCAGTTAAGTGATAAAAGCTACAACAACTATCTTCTTATTTGTTGTAGGGGGCTATTCTGTTCGCAATGACTTTATTGGGTTGGCCAGGGCTGCTTTTATTGCCTGGAAACTGATCGTAGCCAATGCAATAATAATGGCAACCAGTCCGCCTGCGGCAAATAACCACCAGCCGATGTGGGTGCGATAAACATAATCCTGCAGCCATTGGTGCATGTAATACCAGGCAATGGGGGTGGCAATTGCAAAGGCAATGGCAATGAGCAGGACGAATTCTTTTGAAAACAAATAAACGATATTGCCTGTAGTAGCGCCCAGCACTTTACGAATACCAACTTCTTTTGTGCGCTGCGCTGCCATGAAGGAGGCTAGGCCATACAAACCAAGACAACTGAGGAAGATCGCGATTGCTGCAAAGATCTTGTACAATTGCGCCAGCTGTTCTTCCTGTTTATAAAAACTGTCAATTTTATCATCAAGGAACCGGTATTCATAAACAAAATCGGGAAATGTTTGCGCCCATATTTCTTTAACAGCCTGCAGGGTAGAAGAAATGTTGGTTGTGCCCAGTTTTATGGCGGCCTCGCTGTACATGGTATTGTTGGTGGTAATAAGCAATGGCGCCAGCTCATGGCGAAACGACCGGTTATTAAAATCTTTCAGTACACCCACCACCGGACATTTTATCCGATCGCCCCAGATGCTTATTTCTTTGTTCAGGATAGCTGACGGGTTTTTAAATCCTAAACTTTTTGCGAGCGATTCATTCACCAGGAATTCTTTTGTAAATGGGGAAGGCTGCAAATTCCTTCCGGCTATCAGCGGTAACTTAAAGGCCGGCACATATTCGGGGTCGGCAAATTTGAGGATAGCTTTAAAATCTGTTTCTTTTAGGGCATGATCAAATTTGAACGGGCTCCACATATCATTGATGTCTTCGACCGGGGTGTTTGAACTGTAGCTTACTGCCTGCACGCCGTTTACCAACAGCAACTGTTTCCTTAAATAATCGAGCCTGCTGATGCGAAGACTGTCTGTACGGAAAGGCACAGTTATAATGGCGTTTTTATCGAAGCCCAACGGCTGATTCATGAAATAATCCATTTGCTTTACAATGATCAATGTTCCAATAATGAGCGCCTGTGCAACGATGAATTGAAACACTACCAGTCCTCTTCTTAACGAAAGTCCTTTTGTGGTATTTACGGTGAGTTTGCTTTTTAAAGCATTAACAGGGTTGAAACGTGATAAAACAATGGAAGGATAAAAACCGGCGAATGCGGTTACAACAATGGTTACAGCCAAAAGAAATAAAATAATGGCAGGGTTGTTCAGGATGCTGAAGGAGAGCGACAATTCCAGCAATTGATTTACTGCAGGCAATGCAATACCTGTAATGACGGTTGCAAGCAGTACGGCGCCTGTGACTATCAGAAATGTTTCAACGAGGAACCGGACCTGCAATTGCGTTTTATTGCTTCCCAACACTTTTCTTACGCCCACCTCTTTTGCCCGGGTAACGGCCTGTGCAGTGGAGAGGTTGATAAAGTTAACGCAGGCAATTAACAGGATGAAAGCAGCGATCAGCCATAGTACATTAATGAGGTCGCGACTGATTGTTTTGTTGCTGTAATTGCCGGTTTGTGCGTCATAATGCACAGCAGATATGGGTTGTATAATATAACTATTCTTATTGCCGGCTGACCCCAACTTTCGCGCGAATGCGCTTAATTGCTGATTGAAATTGTTGACAGAAACAGTGGGCGGTAATAAAATATAGCAACCAAAGTCGGTTGTCGTTTCATCCCAATCCTGGGATTGTGCCATTAAACTTCCGGTAAAACCTGTTCCATAAGCCACCACCAGTTTTAGCTGAAAGTCTGTATTGGCCGGGATGGTTGCCAAAATACCGGAAACTTTTAATACCTCGGTGCCGTGTTCGAAGGTATAGCCGCCGGCCTGTAGTTTAATGGTTTTACCCATGGCCGTTCTCCAGTCGCCAAAATATTTTTGGGCGATCTCTTTTGTAAGCAATACATTGTTTGGATCTTTTAAGGAGGCATACGAGCCTGCGAGCAGGGGAAAATCAAACAGGTTAAAGAACGAAGGGGCTGTAAAAAATACGCCCCTTTGTTCTTTAAATATTTTTTCCGTGTTCCCATTATTGTCAGGTATCAGCAACTGATCTTGTTGGCTTGCAAAAACCGGTGCTACCTGTTCAATTTGGGGAAAAGCGGTTTTCAACCCTTCGGGTATGGGAAAGGGAACGTCTTTCCCATAAGAAATATTCGTTGCATCAGCATGATGATATTCGGTGAGCACCCGGTAAACGCGATCTTTCTTTGCATGAAAAGTGTCGAAGCCTGTCTGAAATTGTATAATGATAAAGATCATCATACAAACGGCAATACCAACAGCCATACCGGCCATGTTGATCATTGTGTAGATCCTGTTACGGACCAAACTTCTGACTGCCGTTTTAAGATAATAAAGGATCATAATAATTGGATAGCAACAGGTATTGGCATAGAAAAAATATGCCAGGTAATTACTGTTTTGACCGCCAATTAATTACAGATCTTCAAACTATAAGGCTGTTCGTTTCCGATACATGGCAACGTTTGTTTTTGATACAACTGACCGTTCCCGTGTGCTTACCATTTACAAGCCCAGTTTCATTAAAAATGCGTCTTCATTTCCATGATTGCCGCTAAAATCACCATCTGTACTGCCTGAATGGCCGGCCACCACATACGTGCGGTTGCCAACTGGAATAATGGCAGCCGATTGATCGCTCAGGGAGCCGCCAAATGAGCTGGGCGCCAGGGTGCCGTTAATAGTTAAGTTGAGGAATAACAGATCATAGCCACCTTTGTTGTTATCGGTTTCGCCTTCCTTGCTGTTTGAGAAGCCCCCAACAATGAACCTGCCATCAGTGCCAGGGGTAATGCAGGAGGAGAAATCTTCCTGTGGTCCCCCAAAAGTTCTCTCCCACAGTTTTGTTCCTGATGCGCCTGCATAAACAACCCAGATATCTGAAGCGCCACCATGGTAGTAACCAACGTCGCCATTTGTGCTGTTCGTATTTCCGGTGAGCACGTATTCGTTGTTGTAAGGAACTGTTAAACCACGGGCATAGTCAGAACCTGAGCCGCCGTAAGTTTTATCCCATACCTTGTTGGCAGAAGCATCCAGTTTCATTAACAGATAATCAAAACCACCCTTATTATTGCTGATGTCGCCATCTTTGCTTTCACTTGACCCGCAAAGCATATATCCGCCATCGGCAGTTGCTAATATTTGACCAGGCAATTCGTTTAATGAGCCGCCCAACAGTTTTACCCACTGCTTATCGCCCGATTCGTTGAGCTTAATGAGCATGATATCACTGCCGCCATGATTGCCGGTTGCAATTCCATCTGTACTGGTAGTACTTCCCAACAGCAAATACCCCCCATCAAGCGTTGAGATAATAGAAGTGGTTTCTTCCAGCTTTGAGCTGCCATAGGTTTTAACCCACGATTTATTTCCCGAAGCATCGAGTTTCAGGATCACGAAATCGGAGTTTCCCTGGTTCGAAGGGATATCGCCATCTGAACTTTGCGTGGTTCCTGCTATAAGATAACCGCCATCGGGGGTGGTTACAACAGCGTTACCGTTATCAGCAGCCGAGCCGCCAAAATTTTTAACCCATTGCCTGTTGCCCGAGGCGTCGAGCTTCGCCACTAAGATATCTTCTGCGCCCTTATTGCCGGTTAGATCACCGTCGGCACTTTTTGAATAGCCGGTAACAATAAGCCCGCCGTCGGCTGTTTTTTTCGCATCATTTGCGCCATCCCAATTGGTTCCACCCAGCATTTGTTGCCAGTTTACACCATAGGTATAGCCGTCATTGTTATCCTTTTTATGACAGGCGCTTGTTAAAATTGTTAAACCCAAACAAAATAAAGACACACTCGATTTCATAAAATTAATGTTTAAAAAAAGTTTATTTAAGAAGTGAAAAACGTGGTTTATACTGAATAACATTATCGGTAATTATTTCAGATAAGTTTGTACATTGACTCTCATATGGCAATCGACCAGGCACACAAAAAGCTACTTTACCGGCACGTTTTCGTGCTGGCAGCATTAGCATTAATAAGTGGCTGGCTGTTTGTATGGCTGGCACAGGAGGTGGTTATTGAAAAAAAGGATTGGTTCGACACCCTTGCTTTTCAATTTTTACGGCCATGGATCACACCGGCACATACTACAATCGCGTTAGTGGTTACACGTGGTGGATCAGACGCGTTTCTGATCGCTGTTTATTTATTGATCTTTTATTATTTACTCCGTAATAATTTTAAACGCCAGGCTATACAGTTGGTTGTAGTTGCCAGTGCCCCTTTTTTATGGAGCTGGCTGTTAAAAAAAATCTTTCACCGGCCGCGGCCATTACCGCCTCATTTCGATTATGTGATCAGCTATAGTTTTCCCAGCGGGCATACCCTGGGCACTTTTACGCTTTGCGGCATACTGGCCTGGATAACCTGGAAAATAAAATGGCCTTTTATCACAAAACTGACTGCAACTATTTTCCTGTTCCTGTATGCCTGTGTCATAGGCATGAGCAGGGTATACCTGCATGTACATTATTTATCCGATGTAGTTGCAGGCGCCTGTGTTGCCTTGTGCTGGCTGGCGATCGCGGCTGTATTTATAAAGTTGACAGATTAATTGCTCAGGGTAATATCAGTTTATACGAAACGCTGGTGGCGTAAAATAATCCCAATGCATTATTGCTGAAATTTCCCTTTGCCGAGGCGGGCATTGGTTTATACACATTGCCATCGTCCTCGAATTGACTGGTTAATACCCTGTAATAGTCATATGCCTCTTTGGTTAAAGAAGACAGTCGTACCTGTACTGCCTCGCCAGGCATAATATAATTTTGATGATACCCAAATGGATTATGGGTTGATTCGGTTTCCCACACCACCTGGCCATTTACATACGGCGGCAATGTTTTATCGTCTATAACATAGAATGGCGTACGGGTAGATAACACACGGCTTCCGTATGGGTTATCATGGGGATAGTCGCCAATATTGTTATGTTGTAACAGGTAATAATTTGTTTCCTGTTGGGGTTCCTTAAAATATACAAAGGGCAGGGTATATTTATCCCATGAAGCGGAAGCGATAGGGCCTTTTAATACAGCGGAATCGAGCGCCGGTACAAAAGGCATATAGGCCGAAGCCTGGTATTCTTTATTGTCAACCACTACCTTCAGGTGATAAGTATGCCCCGCAATACCCTGCATTTTTGTTGTTTCATAATACCCAAGGTCATTGGTTAAAAATTCATTCTGGTAATCCTGCTTAAAAGAATCAAGCTTGCCATTGAGCATAAAATAATTAAATCGCGGTGGGTTTCTATAAACACTTGGTTTCAGGGTGTCTGATACGCCCATATCATCCCATATAATCACCTGGGCCCCTTTTACTGCCAATGCTGTATCGTCAGACGATTTCCACCAATGGGGAACGCTGGCTATTTCATTGGTTGATCTTGTTACCCGAACATAGTAAGGGCCTTGCAGATCGCTTATTCTTGCGTCAATAACGATCAATGGTTCCGTTTTATCGAGTTTGATTTCAGTTTCTTTAGTGCATCCTGCCACCATTAATAAAAGAATGAACAACAAAAAAGATCTTGTAAGCATAAGAACTATTATTAAAAATTTAGAATTTAAAGTTGTAAGTGATTGATGGCAAAAAGCCAACGAGGGAAACCTGACTGGCTGTTGAAAGGCCGGTATAGAACCGGTCCTGGCTAACATACAGGGCAAACACGTTTTGCCTGTTGTACACATTATAAATGCTAAAGACCCATTCGCCCTGCCACCGTCTTTGCGGTTTTATTTTATTTTGCCATATAAGGCTTACATCGAGCCGGTGACTGGCTGGCATTACATACCCGTTCCTTTTTCCGTAAAAAACATACCTCACCCCGTTATAAATGTAAGACCCTTTGGGCATGGTAGTGCGCCCGCCGCTGCGGTAGATCCAGTTACCGGAGATACTTAATCTTTGATTTATTTTGTGAAGGAATACCACGGAGATATTGTGCCGGTGATCGTAGGTGGGCGGGTACCACTCATTGTTATTGATCCCTTTAATATTACGCAATGCCTTCGACCAGGTATAGCTTATCCACCCGGTTGATGCCCCTTTGTTCTTTTTTATCAGCCATTCTGCGCCATACCCCTTTGCTTTTCCGGTCAATATCTGTGTTTCAATTTTATTATTCATGAACACTTCTGCATTATCCCTGAAATCAATGATATTATACGACTGCCGGTAATATAATTCCATGCTGGCTTCCCAGGTTTCATTCTGCAGGGTCTTGTATACACCTGCTGCAAACTGGTCGGTATATTGTGGTTTGAAATAAGTATCAGAGGGCAACCAGATATCGGTTGGTAACCCTACCGAAGAATTGGTTAACAGGTGCTGGTACTGATAATTGCGGCCATAGGATAATTTCAGGGAACCGGTATTGGATATTAATACGGCTGCCGTAATTCTTGGTTCAAGGCCAATGTACGACGAAATGATCTTTCCTTTGGGGTACCAGGTGCTGTCAATAACAGCCGATGTATCTGCATTATAACGATACACCATAGCATCGCCCAAAGCCGCAAAACCGGTTGCCCGCATTCCGTAAGAAAGATTGATCCGGTTGCCTATTTTCTGATCATTGCTGATATAGGCAAACAACTGTGCCGAGCTGCGGTCTTTCAGCGATATGGCTTTTGCGGTAGTGCTGTCGCCGGTGGGAACTATTTTGCCAGGCAATACATTCTGCCAGGTGATACCAGCCCCAAACTTTACCTGGTTACTGGTATTGATCATCCAGTCAAAGTCTGTTTTGGCCGTTATTTCCTGCAGCCTGGCTTTCCAGTTAAAATCTTTAGTAACGTCTGTTGAATAATAGGAGTAATTATAATTACTGTACAGCAACGAGGTGTTGGCAAACAAACCCGGATTGAAAACATGGTTCCACCTGCCCGAAACGGTCGTATTTCCCCATTTCATACCGTCAGATTTGTCGATCAGGTCCATGAAAAAATTGTCGTGCCCCGTGTAAGCCGACAAATACAGCCTGTCTTTTTTGCCTATAGTGGTATTGAATTTTGCATTCAGGTCATAATAGGCCATCCTGTTATTGTTTGAATTGATCTTAAACCGTTTTGCAACAAACTTCCTGTTCAACAATACGCCTATATTGCTGTACCTGCCCGAAAGCATAAACGAAGACTTATCTTTTTTGATTGGCCCCTCCCAGGTTAACCGGCTTGCCAGCACGCCTATACCACCGGTAACTATATGCTGCCGGTTATTGCCTTCTTTCATCCTGATGTCGATCACTGAAGATAAGCGGCCGCCAAACTGGGCTGGAAATACGCCCTTATAAATGGACACATCTTTCAGTGCGTCTGTATTAAAGGCTGAAAAGAAACCAAGCACATGCGTGGGATTATATACCGGGGCTTCATCGAGCAGGATGAGGTTTTGATCATACGATCCACCCCTCACCGATAAATTGGTGGTGCCTTCATGCGAAGTTTGTATGCCGGGTAAGAACTGCAGGCTTTTCAGCACATCCGGTTCCCCGCCGATCATGGCCATTTTTTTGATCTCGGTGATGGTTAAATGATGATTGCCGGTAATGGCTTTTCTTATATTACTTTTTTTTGCAGCGGTATACACCGTAATTGGTTGCAGGTTATTATCTTCTTTAACACCCAGCTCAATATTGTTTTGAAAAGTTTGGCTGCAATCAATTACCTGATCAAAATCGCGGTAACCAACATAGGAACAACTTAACCGGTACGATCCGGCCGGAAGGGTTACCGAATAAAAACCATAGGCATTGGTGATCGTTGACCAGGTATTACTGCCCGATACCTGTACGGAAGCACCCTGTAATGTTTCGCCGGAATGGGCTGATTTTGCAAACCCAAATACCGTTACCTGCTGTGCGGCCTGTTTATTGTTTTTTTTGATTATTATATAATACTGCATCTGTTCGTACCGCAATGAAGTGCGGGATAACAGATCGTCCAGGATCTTTTTTACGGAAACCTGCCGCTGCGAATAGTTTAAATTACGAATACCCTTTATGTCTCCGGATCTGTAATTGAATTTAAAAGGAGTTGCCTGTTCTATTTTGAGAAAAGCCTCCTCCAGGGTAGCATTATGCAATTCAAGGCTGATTGTTATCTTACTCATATCCTGCCCGTATATACTAACAGTCTGCAGTAGGATAAGGAGAACAATAGCCGTAATTGATCTGATCTTTTTCATTCTATAGCCTAACGATTTTGCGCCGTATAACTATATAGAAGGCTGAAGAAGTATTTAGGACTATTGCAGGGGAATTTTTTTTCCCCTGATAGCTGAAATTATTTCATAGGTGCATAATATGTCTGAAAAAAACCATATATGTCGCCGGTAATTCAGGATGGTGAAACACTGACATTGGGTACCGTCCTCACTGAATTAGTGAGGGGCAGTAGGAGGAGGAAGGGGCTTTTTATTGGCTGCTTCAAGGCTATAGGAAAGAAACCGCTTCATTATTTCATAGCCTTGTTCTTTATTCAGCGTGCCGGCATACTCTTTTACAATGGCATTGATGACAAGGGAGGGATTATCTCTAAAAATAACATGCCCGCATCCATAAGCAGTAATGCCCTGCCGGTTAGGCTGGGCAGCTGCAAATTGCCTGTGACAGCTTCTCCATCTAGCAGCCATTACCGAATCAGGGAAATTATTTTCCGAAACCAGATCAATGACCGGGATGGTTGCCGGAAAAGGCTTTTTTTTCAGGAGCTCAACTATATTTTGGAGATTTAAAGACTGGTAGTACATAGCCAGGTCCTTATTTTTTGTAATTGCCGAATCCCTTATTCTTTCTTTCATTTGGTCTTCGACCCAGGCATCTGTAAACCAGCAAACATGATTGGCATCGATCAATACAGCCGCTTTTACCGTAGCAGGGTGTCTTGCAGCATAAAGCGTTGCATAAAAACCACCGAAGGAAGCGGCAATCAGCATGATGTTTCCGTTATAGCCCAATTTTTTAAGGCCTGTTTCCAGTCCTTCCATACCATGTATAATTCCATGTTTATTTAGGTCCTGATTCGAGGTATCCAGTTCGCTTTTCCCAAAACCAGATCGGCCATAGGTTATCAGTGTTGCGTGCGTAATATCAGCTATTGGCTTCAAAATAATCTCAAACATGCTTCCATCGTCCCCACTTCCGGCTTCAAACAGGATCGGCATTCCTTGTCCCTTCAGGATGTGAAAATGGAGCCGGTAACCACCAACATCTACCGATGTATCAATAGACTGGCATTTGCCTGTACTGGCCATTAATCCCCAAAAAGCAAGTGTTGTAAAAAGATATTTTTGCATCTGACGTAGATGCGCAAACCCGGATATTCCATAAACCTCATATCCCGTAAGTGTGTACGGTGGTCCCTTTCGGGAAAGCCTTTACATCGACCAACTTCAGGTAGAAAGGAATTGTACAACTATTAAAGATCGGCAATCCGGCTCCCAATACCACCGGATGGATAGCCAGATGGAATTCGTCGACAAGCCCTGTGGCTATCAGGTTCCGCATGAAGCCGGCGCCGCCAATGGCTGTGATCGGTTTTCCTTCCCCGGCTTTGAGTTCCCTGATCGCCCCGGCAAGATCGCCGTTAAAGACCTGCGCATTTGCCCAGGAAGCTGCGGCGGGTGTTTGCTCATGCCCCGGATCAATGCCCTTAAATCCTTTTTGGGTAAAAACGGCTTTGGGTATCTCGTTCATTGGCACGGAAAATTCATCGGTTGCGGTGATCCAGTAAGGCGCCATACTCTCAAACGACTTTCTGCCCATGATAATCAGCCCTGCCTCCCTGATTTGCCCAACAGACCAGGCCTTCGATTGCTCATCCCCCGTCTTGAAGACCCAGTCCATTTCCCCATTGGCTCCGGCAACAAAACCGTCGAGCGACATTGACATTTTCATTTTTAACTTTCGCATAACTAATAGAGTTGTTTCCACAAATCTAAACCGCCCTCACCGCACTTGCAGGGGGGTAAAACGACAATCCGGGGGGCGTTTGTGCCTTTTTTCAATATGATCTGATGGCGTTTATTCTTTTACAAGCGTTGCTTTTATCACTATTGCCGTGCGGGGAGCAAGGTCTTTCACTTCATATTCCCCTTCGTGAACGCCAAGCGCTGTTCCTTCCCAAAAGTTTTTTAACGTTGCCCTGCCTTTCAATTTTATTTTGAGTGTCACTGTTTTTTTATCATCCCAGTTCAAGAAATAATAAAATTGTTCGTTGCCCATATCGGTAATACCAGTTTGAAATTCGTCGGTAGTAAACTGGGCGCCTTTGCCGGTGGGCTGTAATTCTTTTTTAATTACTTCAAATTGTGCAGGTGTAAGATTGGCATATTTGTCGCCCAGCAATACCAGTCCGCCAACTGCATGAACAATAGAAGCATGAAACATATACTCGTTTTGGGGCACATCTTTTCCTGAACCATTATTCGGAACCAATACCAGGCAATCGGGATCATTGTACCAGAGTTTTCCATTTTGCCATCCTCGGTAGAGGTTTTCCCGGCCAGTTGATGTAAAGGAGTTCCAGTCACGAAATACATCATTACTGGTGCGGAAGGAGGTAACGAGGCCCAGCGAAGGCCAAACAGGCGCATTACAACCAAGTACTACCGTATTCGTTCCGCATGCTTCCAGTATGGCTTTCATTCCCTGCCGGTATGCTTCGATGCGGGTAGCATTTTTATCGTAGTGAACCCCTTTATGAATAGCACCCCAATAATTGGCATCGAGTTTGAAATATTCCACACCCCATTTTTCCCGCATGGTTTTTACCACCTGTTTCAGGTAAGCTTGTGCCTGTGGATGTGTGCCATCCAGAACATACCAGGGGCCATTGCGCCAGCCGCCAAACCCAATAGTTGCTGAATTAAGTGGTTGGCCACTGCTGTCTTTTACAAACCAGTCGGGGTGCTCCCGAAACAGCCTTGATTTCTTTTCGGCAATAAAGGGAGCCAGCCATATAGCTGGTACGAAGCCGTTCTGCCTGATATTCTCTAATGTATTGGCTAATGAACCATATGCCGGGTTTTCATCGAGCCAATCGCCCATAAACGGTTGAAAGCCGTCATCAATCTGGATGTATTTTACCGCAGGAAGTTCGGTAGCAAATCCTTTCAGGTTTTCCTGTATATCTTTTTGCGTAACCCCGGGGCCATAACAATACCAGGAGCACCAACCTACCGGCACCTGTTTATTGAGCAATGGCCTATGCGTTTTGGCAATTTGCCTGGCAAGCGCATCGTACAGTGCATTCCTGTCGGTTCCGGCTGATAACATAAAATCTTCCAACTGCAAGCGCTGGCCGGGCTTTAATGTCAGGTTTTCGCCATCAACAGAAACCATTATTTTGCCAGCATTAAAACTTATGCGGCCAATAAACTTCCTGCAGGTAGAGAAACCAAACAACAAATGCGATCTTTCTGAAAGCGTGAGATTAAACATGCCATAAGCCGTGGGCATATTGTGCGGGCCTGACAGTTTATAATGTCCCTCATCGGTATAGCCGCCAAGAGATACGGGCTTGCCGAGTGTGCCACCCAGCTGGGTTAGTTTCTGGAACCCCTCGCCGTAAATCTTATAATTGCTGTTGAGCAATGTACCGTCTACTTCAAACAACACAATATTGTTGAGCGAAACAGGGTGATCTCCTTTATTCACAATCCACAACCTGCAAACATCCTTCTCCCATACCCGTGTTATTTGAACAGGAGAATTATATACCCTGTTTCCGCTAACATCTTCGATATAGGCATTGGATCTTTTAAGGGCAGCTATCAATTGAATAGCATCTTTTATCATTTTCCCGGGCGAAGCGGCTGCAATAACATAACTACAAAAACCGAACAGCAGAAAGAACAATCTTTTCATTTGTAAGCTAATTTATCGAATGGATACCTGCCAATAATAACACCGGCAGTTTTTTCCTGAAAACCAAAATTAAAATGCGGGAACCAGTTAACTCGCGGAGATTTAGACGCTTTCTTTGCAAATAGTAATGTAAAATTACCCTGGGGCCCGATCAGTTTTGGAATGTTAGAGGCGCTCCTGGCTAAGAATATTATTAATACTAATAATTTGCCAGGGATCAATCTTAAAGGATTTATAAGTAGATTGGGTGAAGTTAAACGTTACTTCAAATGAAAATGAATACAGGATTATATATGATGGCGCTTTGCCTGGCGGGGTCATTAACTGTTGCTACTGATATACAAGCGCAAACGGGACAATCCCGGAAATTACTGGCGCTCTCCAAAGCTGATCATACATTGGCTGTTGTAGACCCTGTATCGTTAAAAGTGCTTGCAAAGATGCCCGTAGGCGCCGATCCGCATGAAGTAATTGCTTCCACTGATGGAAAAATGGCTTATGTGTCTAATACCGGTGGCGGCCGTTTTCATGTGATGAATGTAATTGACCTGGTAGCACAAAAGACAATTGATAGTATAGATACCGCTCCATTAATGGGACCGCATGGGCTTGCATTTGCCGATGGCAAATTGTGGTTTACTGCAGAAGGTTCAAAAGCAGTAGGCCGGTATGACCCGGTATTAAAGAAGGTTGACTGGGCGATGGGCACAGGGCAGAACAGGACTCATATGGTGGAAGTAACAAAAGACGGCCAACATGTATATACCACCAATGTTGATGGCGGCACAGTAAGCCTTTTCAACAAGGTGAATATGGATTGGGCACAAACAGTTGTTTCAACTGCCAAAGGGGTAGAAGGGTTTGATATTACACCAGATGGAAAAGAAATTTGGGCCGTTGCAGCAGAAAACGGCTCCATTTACATTATAGATACGGCCTCCAAAGCCGTTATTAAAACACTTGATGCGAAAGCTGTAGGCGCCAACCGCCTGAGAATTACCTATGATGGAAAGCTCGCATTGATAACCAGCCTGCGTACCGGTGAACTGGTGATCTATGATGTAAAAACCCGAAAGGAATTAAAGCGGCTTAAAGCAGGTACCGGGGCTGCCGGTTTGTTGATTGACCTTGACAATACCCGTGCCTTTGTTGCTTGCTCGCCCGACAATTATGTAGCGGTTGTGAACCTGAAAACCCTTGAAGTAATTACACATATAGATGTAGGTGGAAAGCCCGACGGACTTGCCTGGGCGTTGGAGTGATGAAACGGCTTGTTGCCAAAGCAAACGGCAAGAAGGGAAATGATCCTGATAAGTATATCTTAAAAATAATAGTTTGCTGAAATCGTTCTATTGGAAGCACAGCACAAACAACAACAATGACAACACAGGTAGTAATAGTTTTGATTCTCACTTTTGTGATCAATCTGATCACGACACTTTCTTATTCAGTTAGAATTGTTGGTATTCGAACAGGGCGTATTGCGATCTCATTTGCGTTGTTTAATATCCTTGTTTTAGTTTCAAGGACTGCAAATGGATTTCAGGCGCCACTTTTAGCCAAAACTGTTGAAACCGACATCAAGCTGGGCATATTTGATAATTCAGCTACTTTCCGGCTCATCATACTCTCTTGTTCTGTTGCAACTGTCCTGGGCGCATTTTTTATTCCTACATTTCAACGGGTGTTGTCGAGAGCGGTTGTTAATTTCAGCACACACAAATCAATGGGCAGGCTTATACTTCATGGCTTTTCAAAAACGGGTATTCTTTATTTCAAAGATAACATGACTGTTCCGGTAAAAGAAAATATTTACAGTATCAGGTTCGACAATGAGTTTCCCTGGAAGATCTTCATCCTGAATGTTGTAGCCGTATCAATTTTGACGATCGGTGTTTTGTCTGCCGTATATGCCTCTTATTTAAATCCCGATTACAGAACAACAGCGAGCAACTTATCGGCATTTATCAATGGTTTTGCAACAATATTAATGTTTGCATTTATTGACCCTCATTTATCGGCCATGACAGATGATGTAACATTGGGTAAGTGCTCAGAAGCAACCTTCAGGAAATATATCGTATATATGACTATTGCCCGGTTCGCAGGAACTGTTTTAGCTCAATTATTATTTTTACCCAGTGCGCAATTATTAGCGTGGACAGCAACACACATTTAAGCTTCTAATAAAGCTTTTCAAGCCAATGCCCGACAACATCGCTGTCGGGCATTGGCTTGAAAATAAGATAGCTAAAATTACTTTGATTCGTCGGATTCCTCCGACTCCTCTGAGTCAAGCTTTGCAGTAGCTTTCAATTGCTCCGCTTTTTTCACCAGTTCCAGAAATTCTTTTTTGTAGGCATCACTGCTACTATCGATGCTGCCTGTTGCAAGCGATCTTACCAGTTTATAGTCGCTGCTCCCCTTGAGTGCCGAGTTCCTTAGCACCATTCCAAATGCTGCCACAGCCGAAGCAAAACGCATGTTATTACTGGCAGTCTGTAAGTTGTCTTTTACTGATATCTCCATTAAGTTGCTGTTATCTTCATCCGGCTTTTTATAACGGATCTTCACAAACATCAATTCATTGGAAAAGGATGTGGACTGCTTTTTGTTTTTTTGACTTTGGTAACGCAGGGGATCAACTGTTCCTAATTCTTCATCAGTCGCTGCATTAGCCGGGATGATCTCGTACAAAGCAGTAACAGTATGATTGCTGCCCATATCGCCCGCGTCTTTTTTATCATTGTTAAAATCTTCTTTTGCCAGCATCCTGTTTTCATACCCAATGAGCCTGTAACCTTTTACCCTGGCAGGGTTGAATTCAATCTGCAGCTTTACATCTTTCGCAATGGCGAATAGCGTTCCGCCGAATTCGCTGATCAACACCTTTTTCGCTTCATTTATATTGTCGATGTAAGCATGATTGCCATTGCCTTTATCTGCCAGCTTTTGCATTTTCGCATCCTGATAGTTGCCGGTGCCAAATCCAAGCACCGTAAGGTATACACCGGAAGCACGTTTTTGCTCAATAAGATTTTCCAGCTCATCATCGCTGCTGGCGCCCACATTAAAATCACCGTCGGTACAAAGCACCACCCGGTTATTGCCGTTCTTCATAAAATTTTGTTGTGCAGTTTTGTAGGCGAGTTCTATACCGGCGCCGCCTGCTGTAGAGCCTCCTGCCTCAAGCCCATTGATCGCCTCCCTGATCTTGTATTTGTCATTTGTGGAAGGCAAAACAAGCCCTGCATTACCTGCATATACCACAATTGCGATCCTGTCTTCCGGGCGCAATTGTTCTGCTAACAGGTTCAACGATGATTTAACCAGTGGCAACTTGTTTTCCTCCTCCATACTGCCGCTTACATCAATGAGGAAAACAAGATTGGAAGGAGGCAGTTTATCGAAATCTATTTTCTTACCCTGCATCCCGATCATTACTAATTGATGAGCTGCGTTCCACGGGCATTGTGCCGATTCGGTGGTTATAGAGAAAGGCTTGTCATTGGAAGGCTGCGGATAATTGTATGAAAAGTAGTTGATCATTTCTTCAATGCGAACCGCTCCCGGAGTGGGAAGTTTGCCTTCATTGATCACTCTGCGAACATTACTGTAGGAAGCAGCATCTACATCTATAGAAAAAGTAGACAACGGATGATCTGTAACTTTCTGAAATTCATTTTCTTTAATATTGTCGTACCCCTCTCTGTTAAAGTCGTCGTCCCTGGTAGAGCCGGTAAGCGGCCGTGGGTAATTGACATTGGTTCCTGAAATCATTCCGGAAAGTGTTGCCACAGAAGCTGTCATGTCCTTTTTTTTCTGTGCTCCATAGCCAACCACCACCACTTCGTCAAGACTTTTTACAGACGACCTGAGTATAACGTTGATCACCCCTTTTCCTTTTACCTTAATTTCCTGTACATCGAAGCCAACGTATGCAAAAATGAGGGTTGCTTTCTCGTTTGGCACCTGTATTGAATAGAGACCATTTACATCGCTTGCTGTACTTGTTTTTGTACCCTTTAGCGTGATGCTGGCCCCTTGTAGCGGCGCACCCTTTTCATCGGTAATTTTTCCTGTAATGGTTGACTGTGCATGAAGCAACACCGTGCTTGCACACAGCAATAGCAGTGATAATAAAGTTTTCATTGGCTGTTTTAGAAACAGATGCAGGAAAAAAGTTAATTACATAAAGTAAAAAATAAAAGTGTTGCCTTGTTGGCGAAATACGGATTCCTTCAAACTGAAAACCATTCATATCCAACGATCTGCAGGGGTGGTAGGGCCGGGTGAAAAAATGTGCAACCTCCTTTGAAAATGTCCGTTTTTTACTTTTTACCGTTGCCATTAAACAGTTTTTTTGTAAAAAAGTTTTTATGGTCCGCTTTTCATTGCTTTTATTGTTTGTTTATTCATTTCAGGTGGGGTATAGCCAAAATAAAAAAGTATATAAGCCTTCCATGCAAACCTGCAATTGCAATTTTAAAATCGACAGCAGTTATATGGCATCGGTGCCCGCACGCTTAAAAGCCGACTCCACCTTTCCATATAATAATGACAGCAGCTTCAGGACTATATGCGGTTATCTTATTGTGCCCGAAAACAGGCGGAAGGCGTCTTCAGGAATGATCAGGCTTCCGTTTATTGTTTTGAAGAGTAAAAATCCGGATAAAAAGCAGGATCCATTGCTGTTTACAACCGGTGGGCCGGGGGGCTCCTCACTTGGCTGGATCAATGGTATGCAAAAAAGCAGTGTTATTGAAAGCAGGGATTGTATTGCCTTTGAACAAAGAGGCACCCAGTTTGCCATTCCAAGTTTGCGAAGCTTTGAATTAGATACAGCCATTCGTGAAGCCTACCGGAAAAACCTGAATAAGGACAGCATGTGGCTCGAAGGTGTAAAGCGGTATAAAAAGAAACTGGAGAAAAAAGGTATTGACCTTTCGGGATACAACACCGATGAAACGGTTGCTGATATCATTGATCTTTTGAAAGTGTTGAAGATCGATTCCGTGAATTTATACGGTGTCTCTTACAGCGGTGGGCTCATGTTGGCGGTTCTTCAAAAAGAGCCATCAAAAGTGCGATCGTTGGTATTGGATTCACCACTGCCAACATTTGTTCCGATTGATGAAGAGGAACCAATGAATTTTGTTAAGGCTATAGCTGTTTTGTCGGGGCATTGCGAAAAAGACTCTTCCAATCAACAACGCTATGGCAGTTTGGCAACCAGATTCGAAAACTATTTCAATTCTATTGCTGATAAAAAATTCTATTTCCCATATGTTGAAAAAGGTACTGTTGACACGCTTCAGGTTGAATACACGAAAAACGAATTATTAGACCTCCTTGATAATACCTTGCAAGACGCTTCTGCTATTAAGAATGTCCCATTCATGATCACTGAAATGATCAGTGGTAACCATGCTCCGTATATTCAAAAGAAACTCGACGATATTTTCAACAAGAATATTGCACCGAACGGAATGCGAATTTCGGTGTACTGTGCCGACCAGGCAAATTACCACAGTGAAGAAAGGATTCAACAGTTGTGGCGGTTATATCCATTATTGAGCGGCTATCACATCAACGATGTGTATAAAGCATTTTGCGATTGCTGGAAGGTTCCACCCGTAAACGTTCAAACCAGGCAACCGTTCCATTCGAACAAGCCTGTGCTGATTGGAGATGGAGAAATGGACCCGGCATGCAGTCCGCTCTATATGAGCAGGATCAAACAATATATGCCTAATGCGCAATGTTTTTTATTTATCAATAGGTCGCATGGGGTGGGAGGGGCCACGTTTCGCCAAATGGCGCAAACATTTTTAGATGATCCTTATCACAGGATCCAAAGCCACAACGAAAAGGTTATTGCGTATTGAAGTGAAGATGCGCTATTTCCACCAGCCTGTGGGCCTATTGAACAAGTCCTGCATATCTATCCTCGGATGGCAAATAGCCTTTTTTCTGCAGAATGCTGCCAAGCCGGTCGTAGAACGCCGGTTCGTCGGGCGTAACTGTGGCAAGTCCATCCACGTAACGGTTATAGAGGCTGAAGAGAGCCGCTATGAGAACCGTATCGTGCAATTCGCGGTCGGTAGCTCCCTGTTCCCGGGCGGTCTGGATCATTTCCGGTGTTACGAGGCGTCCGCTTTTGCCAACAGTTTTGGCGATGGTCAGGAGCGCTTTCATTTTTTCGCTTACAGCTGCAGTCGTTATATCTGATTTCACTTGTTCTGCAAGGGAGGGATCGGGCAGGTAAGCATTAGCTGCGGCAGTATGGGCGGCGGTACAAAACGTGCAGTTATTACCATGGCTCACAACGGTAGCAATAAGCTCGCGTTCGCCCTCGGTGAGGGATGATTCACCACGAAGCAAAATATGGGTAAGTTGGCGGATGGGCAATGCAGTATCGAGCCGATAGTCGAGCAGGCCGGTTATTCCCGGCAGGTTTTCATTTAATTGAATGTATGGCATTGGAGCTGGTTATTATTGTTGTGTGATCCTGAACGGTTTTGTGAGATAGCCTTCACTGGCTCTTTGTTTACCGATGGCGTCGTAAACTGCCGGATCATCCGGAGTCCAGGTTCCCAAACCATCGACATAACGGTTGAAGAGACAGAAAGTAGCGGCGATCAGTACGGTGTCGTGGATCTCTTTATCTGTAGCGCCTTGCTTTCTGGCTGCATCGATGTCTGCTGGAGTAACGCTCTTACCGCTCTGTTGAACCCTGGCGGCAATATTTAACAATGTCTTGAGTTTGGAACTAATGTTGGCGGTCGCAGGATCTTTTATTACACCATTTACTACATCTCCATCACCACCCAATTGATATTTGGCGATGGCGCCATGCGTGGTGGCGCAGTATTTACATTCGTTAAGGCTTGAGGTATAAGCGGCAATAAGTTCGCGTTCGCCCGGTGTAAGGGTAGAGGTTGCAGGATCATGCAGTAGTGTTTGAACCAGGTCGTTCAGCGGTTTGGCAGTATCGGGACTGTACATAAACAGACTGCGAATGCCGGGGAATCCTTCGGGTAAATCAATATATGGCATGGTATCTTATTTAACTGAAAGGTAGAAAAAACCGTGAGGATCTTCGCTGGTTTTTGATGCTGAATTTATTTAGATTCGCCAATTAATACTGTTTTTAGCAGGAATACTTCGAACCCATAAATTGAATTAATGACAGCGATCTATAAAGGACTTTACAAAGATAGTTTGGGAACCCGGGAAATTCAGATTGAAAATGATTTCAATACATTGACAACAGAGATCGATGGCGTTGTATTTAGCGGTTCCGAATTTGATGATCTGTCCGTCGACGATAAGTCGAAGTATACAGCTGAACAATTGGCAGGATTTACCTTTCTCAGGACGCCCATTTATCAAACAGACCGTTTTGCAGAAACGCTTTGTAATTGTTTGTTTGAAATAGCGGTGCCCCAGGTTATTATTGACAGGTTGAATAATCTTCAATTTTATTCAGACCTGAAAATTGAAATTTCTTTGGGGAACGCTAGAAACGACAGGCCAGGGACAGGAATTGAATATGAGCACGTGACGCTTTCTCTGGAAATAGCCGACAAAATATATACGGGAACAAGTGGCTATTTTGAATCTTGCTTTGATGGAATTCGTGACCAGATCAGGGATGAATACCATTTGAAGAATTGCTATGGTTGTATGTATGGTGATTATAGTGTGTATGGGCAGGGTTCTTTTGGGACAATGCTTTGTTTCAGGAACCAAAAAGAGGAATATAGCAAAGTGACAAATAAAGATGAATATATGGAGCTTGATGCCCCCTACAGGCATGTTCAGGAAATATACTGCTGCGATCAGTATGAGATCAGGAAAAAGGGAGCTGGTTATCGTGGGTGAGAAAAGATATAGGTTTCGATCCTGTTATTGAATGATCATATAGAAATTCATCAACTTAAACATATAGTTTATTGCCAATGGAATATTTCCGGAGGCAGACACTGCATTCCTCATATATCTATAGCGGCTGCGATCAGCTGACAATATGCCTTTTCAGGGCCGCACAACCGAAGTTGGATGATCATATAGTCCATTCCGGTAGTAAATCAATTGTAGATTTTACGCTATTTTTGCTTTACCCACTTTTGTTTGGGGAACTTTTATCTTGCGTCAGCGATTGCCATTACACTGATTCATAATACGCCATTTGAATTTGTATGCTAACCATACTGACGAACAGCTTGTCGCCTTATTAAATAACAGCGATGCGAGCGCTTTTACGGAAATCCACAACCGTTATTGGTATAAATTGTTTATAGCCAGGGCCTCACCTTCCAGCTTTTCTAAAAAAATAATTTACCCCGCCTAGGGGGGAATCCTTCCATTGATTGCCTTTATAGTATAAGCATTCCTGTCATTTCCAACACCAAAATATAACAATTATGAAACTACATGATTTTTCCAACCGGAGGTGGCTATTGGCTGCCACCGTGTTGCTGCTCACCATGAGCATTGTTTCCTGTTCGAAGCCGGGTTTTAAAAACGCCTCGTCTACTTTGTCAGGAAGTGGAGCTATAACCAACGCTGAACTGGCGGCCGCGGCCATTCCCAGTCCGCCCAATCACAAGATAGCCTATTACGCATTTGATGCAACCCCTACCTGCAGCCCGGCAGTAAAGCTGCCGCTGACCAATTTTGCCAATGCCGCCAACGAGGTGGTGCTCTTTGAGGGAACGCCCTGGGAAATGGCCGATTCGGTGCATTATGGCAGTAGCAGTGCCTATATCAAGACTGTGAACCCCAACTACACTTCTTATGCCGCCATCATCAGGGATGCAAGAGTACTGCAATCGCGGGGCGTGAAGGTGCTGTGGAATGTGGATGATGCCAATTCATGGAACACGACAACGCCGTTCACCACCTACAACGGCTCAGGGTTGAACTATCACCAGTTTGCCGCCTTTGTAAAAGCCTGGGTTGTTGATTCGCTGCATTTTGACGGGATAGCCCTGGATGTAGAGCACATGGGAGGTACGGCCGCCAACACGAACTTCACCAACCTGGTCAAGGAATTCGGATTGTATTTCGGGCCCAGGTCCTCTAACCCCACCGGCACAATTTATACAGCAGCGATCTATGACGGTGCACAGGCCGGGTTTGCCATCGGTCAAAGCACTACCGTTGCGGCCTACCTGAATTATGTGGAGGACATGGGTTATTTTGAGAACAACACCACGCGCTTCAACCGCTGGGCCAATGTTATCGGGGCCTCGAAAACCATGATCGGGGTATCCAAACAATACAACAGCCTCAGTAATGCTACCACAGCAGCGGCATGGGAACCGTCTGGTGGCACCAAGGCCGGTATTATGGTATTTGCCGGGAATGTCGATTCTGCTTATACGAATAAAATATTCAGGGCGGTAAAATAAAACTGGTATTTATAAAAAAAGCGCCTTCAAATCTAAAACTTGAAGGCGCTGATGGCTGCATTTCACGACCAGCGCAAACCGCTGATGGAAAAGTATGGTTTAAAATAACCTTCAGCCCCAAAAATCCCACTTTGTGGTAATAAAAGTTATTTAGATTATATATTACTTTTATCACGCGTTAGGAAATTTGCTTCCGCTTTTTAATTATACCCTACTCAATCCGCACTAACCCGGCCCACCATCGTCCACGGAAAAAACAGAGATGATTCCCAGGTAACTGAGGAACTCAGTTAGTACCACATTATTGTAATGCTAAGGCTGTATCGGATTAATCTATGCACGGATTTTTCATGGGAAGAAACCGCCCATTGGATCTTCATTTATTCACTCTAAAACACTTTTATGGAACAAGTTCAGCCTGCGGTTGAAACTGCATTGGTTCATGAGCCGCTTGTCGACAGGGAGTTGGCCAGAAAAAAATTCCTGTTCAAACAGATCAGTAACCCTATTGCTACACAAAGTATTACGTTTTGGGAAGAATTAACCTGCCTGGGTTATAACCCCAAAGAAAAGCGATTGGAGGGTATGGTTAGTATCAAACAATCTTCCGGGTACAGCGGGGGATTGTGCACGCCCGCCTCAAAAGAGTATGTTCGATTCTTTGTTGATTTTAAAGATGGCTCAGGCTTTCAGGATATGGGTTACAGCAGCTTTAAAGCCTGTGATATTTCGGATGTTCCGCCCGGGCCCCAACATCCCATCATGTACATGAGCTATGTGTATATCAATGATGAAAAATACAGGAAATTACTCAGCTGCAACAACGCCGTTATTCCCACTGTAAGAGGCATATTGTCGTGGAATGTAATACCACCATCTAACCCCAGCTATACGCCGTTTTATGGTAATGTAAAAGATGTATCGGTTCAGCTTCAAAGAAGATCGATTATCTGGTGGAAAGACATTTTCGACATCCTGAAAATAAAACCCAATCCCGAAATTTTGGGGATTTTACCTCAAAAGGACGAGATCAAATTACCTATCCCGCCTCCGCCTCCTGTTGAGGACATTTATAAATTATACAAATCAAGCGGCGTTCCCGATCACCGTACATTTTACAGTACCGTTGCCCCGCTGGTGAACAATAAAGCCAGTTTCATCAAGGCATCTCCCTTCAATGTTAACCAGGTTTCAAAACTCAATGTAGATCTTGAAAATATTGTCGGCCTGTTTTTAGATCAGAATAATAATGCCGACGTAACATTCGAAGAGCTGAAGTGCATTGGGTTGAATACAGCCACTGATACGCTGGGCGCGGTGATCCATGTGAAGAAGTCGAGCGGGTTTAACGGAAACCTTTGTCAGAAAGGCTCCATGGAACATGTGGCTTTCTGGGCCGACTGGGACAACAACGGAACCTATGATGAATACCTGGGCACAGTGAGTGTTGAAGTGCATGATATTTCAAACATCCCCTTAGACGGATTATACTACAATGTGGCGCTGCCTGTTGATACAAGCAAACGCCTTAGAAAATGTGCCAACCCCAATATGATCAGGGTTCGTGCAGTGTTGTCGTGGGAATCATTGCCTTCCACCACCGATCCCAATCATCTTGATTTTTGGGGTAACCGTGTAGATGCTGTTGTGCAAATACGCCCTGGTACCACTTCCGGTGTAAAGGGAAAACTCAATTTTGTGGGTGGGGTCGACAGGGAAGATATTGACCCATTCAATTATTTGTACAATTACAATGCCTTTGCGCCTGATATTAATAATAACCGGCCCTGGGGTGGTTTGGTGAATTTCCAGGGTATTATTGACCGGAACGGATTCAACGGCACTATCAAATACAGGATCCTGTACAAAAAGTTCGGCGCACCGGATACAGATTATGCAACCGTATCAACTAATGAATCGTTCCAAATGTTCAACTTTGGAACTTTCTCTGAATTCACAGATACCCAAAATGCTCCGGACGGATGGTTTGAGTATAAACAGAATACGGCCATCGGATTGTACAATGAAACCAATCACCTCGTATGGTGGAGCACTGGTGGCCTTACCGATGGCACTTATACAATAAAGTTTATTTATACCGACGAATTTGGTTTTGAACAAACGGGAGATGAATTTTCCATGATCATTAACAACAAGCCGATGACGGTGAGCCCAACAGCCAATACATCAGTAGATACAACGTTTGATATCGATGATGTGATCGATGGCGGTGATTGCCATAGTTACGACGAGGCCAATCCAACCATCAGTGGCCATATAAGGGCTACACATCCTTACTTCGCTTCCTGGAGTTTAGTGCTGGAGCCTTCATCGCATTCGCATGGAACCGGTCCCGTACCTGCGGGAAGGAGTTATAGCTCCTTAAGTGATATTGGCGATGCCAATAGTCCCTGGACATTAAATACTTCGCCACTCGATCCGTGTGGATATACAGTAAGTTTGTTGGCTACCACAAGGGTAATTCTCAACAGCAGTACGGTATTCCCGCAATATGGCCCGAAGGCAGTTGGCTTTGCCGTGCTTTCGTAATAGGTGAGCTTTGTGTTATTTGTTGTATAGCCCTTCCGGCTTGCCGGGAGGGCTTTTTACTTTTGATTTATGGAAAGCGGGTGAGCTCAATTCGAAAAAAGTAAATAAAAAACGTGAAAAACACCTTTTTTTTGAATGATTATCAAGTATAAGCCTGATAAAGCTTATTCCCGGTCAAAAAAACTCTAACTTAATAGCAATAAAAGTTATCGCACCCGGGTATACGGTAGTATATTCAGTTGATCTTCTTTAAAAATCGCCTCTGATTAGCAGTCCAATTCTATTTAACAGAAACCAAAACTCTGTTCAATGATTGCTAATGCCTTTACCAGGACCCTCACTATAGTCATACTCACTTTGATCTCTTATGCATTAAGGGCGCAGAATGATTCTTTGTCAAAAGGTCCAAGCTCGTGGAGCTTTCTTTAGAAAACTTAATGAATTTTGAAGTAGTTACCGCTTCCCGGTTTGTACAGAAAATAAGTGAAGCCCCCGCTACTATGATTGTGATAACAGCCCAACCTATTCATGGTTGTGAGGCGAGCCTTGATGTGCAACCCTCGGGCGCCTTCTCTGCATTTTTAAATTTCACCTATCAAAAGGGAAAACAGAACAACGGAAGTAAAAAAACGGAAATACCCAATTTTGCGGCAATAAAAGGCAACCTGGGCCTCACGTTTCATGTACCCAATCTGCTTTCATTCAATTTGATCTCAAACTGGATGGGGCCCCGCTCGGTTTCCACCACCAATCCGGTTGGGAAAGTAAAAGGATATTTTATAACGAACCTTGTTATTAATACAAATAAACTTTTTGATAACCGGGTAGCAGCAAGCCTGAATATCAGGAATTTGTTTAACCATACTTATTGGGATCCCGGGATCAGATCAGCAGATGGAAACTTATATTCAACTGTTCTTGAACAACCCGGTATCAATGGCGTATTTAAAGTTGCCATAAGTTTAAACTAAAAAGTATTGGAAGCCAGGGCTATAAACTTCCATAATACACCAGTTGCAACAGGAAAGAGGTTATTCTATCAGCTACCGAGTTGGGACTTTATTGGCTGTTGCTTAATCATACGCCTGACCTGGCTTAGGATTTAATTCTATCTACATGATTACTAGTCTATTATCTGACGACGGAAAATGACTGGGCAGATGAGGCCAGATCCTATTCTTAAGTAAGAATGCCTTCAGATTTAACCTATTCAATTCCTCTTTATAGAGAACCAATAGATTTTATTATTCGTTATATAATTAAAGGGTCGTATATGAAAAAGCAATATTTACTGTCATTGCTTTTCGAAAAAATTTGATACACAAGGTACTTTCCCATATCGCTGTGTATATCATTCAATGATGAAGGCTACTATCATCGTCAATTAAACCGGACCCGGTTGGAGCGCTCAGTTGAATAGCAAAATAACAGTATGATATCCTAACGATATCGTTCCCGGGACAAAAAGGGAGATTTCTTTAACTGTATTTAATCACTGAAAATAATTATATATGACTGAAACAAAAAGCGTGAAAGGAGTAGTTCATAGTTCTTCCTCTGGCGGGCCTTTAGAAGGAGCAATAGTTGTGATTACAGGAGGATCATATGAACATCCGGATATCGCATCTCAATCCGATGAACATGGGGTGTTTTATTTGCCGGAGATAAAAATACCCGGAACATATAATTTGCTTATTCGCCACGGTGATCAATCCAAAACAATTGAGGTCCATCTTAACAGGGAAAGCGTAATAAGCATCATCTTTTGAGCACTGGTAGCATGACGTAATTGTGGTAACAACTTAAATTATCAGTCTCTTTTTATTTGTATGCTGCCTGATGATGGTATGAAACATTAGTTTATGTTTTAATAATTTTTCATAAAACTGCTTGACCATGAAAAAGAATAATGTTACAACCTGTCTGCTGTTCCTGTTTGTTTTAGCCTGTACCAGCAACCAGAATAAAAGTAGTGTTGCAATAGCTGATTCTGCCAATGAAGCAAAAACAGATACTACAAAATACAGGGATACAACAACAACAGCGGGGATTACTATGGGAGTGAACGATGAAACTGCAAGGTTCCTCGTAGATGTTGCCGATGTAAACATGACTGAAGTAAAGTTAGGACAAATGGCAAAAGACAAGGCTTCCAGTCAAAGGGTCAAAAATTTTGGCGATATGATGGTGCGCGATCATACGAGTGCAGACAATGAACTCAGGACCCTGGCTGCTAATAAAAATGTAACACTGCCCACTTCTGTAGGCACTGATCATCAAAATAAAATAAATGCCTTAAGTAAAAAAAGCGGTAGGCGCTTTGATAAAGCCTGTATGGATATAATGGAAGACGGGCACGAAGAGACCGTCAGGGATTTTAACAGAAATAAAGACAATAAGAATGCTGACGTGGCGGCTTTTGTAAATAAAATGCTTCCCACTTTGCAAATGCATCTTGATTCTGCAAAAGCTATTAAGAAAGCGCTCAGGTAACCCTGTATGAGCATTGGCGGCAATACGGTTAGGCATAATTGTAAGGGGAGATGAAGCCGGCCAATAACCTGTAAGCAAGCTTCGTGCTGAAGTCCGTTATATAAACAGGGCCGGAAAGCGATTGATGTTCTTGCCCTGTTTCCAAAAAATGGAATTTTTGTTCGCTTTTTGGGAATAAATCCGCGTTTTTTTAATCTCCTTCCACTGAGTATTATTTTTTAATGCGTGCTGATATTTAGTAAAAACTTAAATAGTAAGGCATTTAGATCCATTAAAATAGGGGGAAATTATTAATCTGTCAGCAGCAAAACACCTGCATTTTAATAGGTATTCTTATTTAGTTGGCGTTTTTGTTGAATATGGTACCATGAACAATTACCTGTACCCTTATGAAACTCCCTGTACCCACGAACTACAAGTTCTCTAAACGTTCTGTTTACAGAACTATTTCATTTCTTTTATTATTCCTGTCATTTATTGCCAGCCATGCACAAACCAGTCAATGGACCTGGGTAAGCGGTGACAATACTGCTAACCAGTCGGGTGTATACGGCACCAAAGGCACAGCCGCGGCTACCAATAAACCTGGTGATCGCGATAGTGAAAGCGGCTGGAAGGATGCTTCCGGCAATTTCTGGATTTTTGGCGGCTGGGATATTAACAGTGATAATTATAATGATCTCTGGAAATACAATACCAGTACCGGGCAATGGACCTGGGTGAGCGGTGATAATACTATCAACCAGTCAGGCGTTTACGGCACCAAAGGAACTGCAGCTGCCACCAATAAACCGGGCGCCAGGCGTAATCAGGCCGCCTGGGTTGATGCCAGCGGAAACTTCTGGATCTTTGGCGGTTATGGTACTGACGGTGCTGGTAATACGGGATATTTGAACGATCTCTGGAAGTACAATACCGGTACCGGGCAATGGACCTGGATGAGCGGCGATAATACCCGCAATAACGGCGGAACCTATGGCACTAAAGGAACTGCCGCTGCAGCAAACAAACCAGGTGGAAGATACAGGCTCGCAGGCTGGGCCGATGCTTCTGGTAATTTCTGGATCATTGGCGGTAGCGGCTATGATGGTTCGGGAAATAATGGGAGTTTGAACGACTTATGGAAATATAACCCAACCACCGGCCAATGGACATGGGTAAGCGGCGATAATACCCGTAACAGCAGCGGTACTTATGGTACCAAAGGAACTGCAGCTGCCACCAATGAACCGGGTGGCCGTTACGGGCTATCGGGAGTAGTAGATGCCTCCGGTAATTTCTGGATCTTTGGCGGTAACGGTTATGATGGTTCGGGAAATAATGGCGTATTGAACGACTTATGGAAATACAACCCAACCACCGGTCAATGGACCTGGGTCAGCGGCGATAACACCCGCAATAATAATGGCAGCTATGGAACGCAGGGCACTGCCGCCACCGGTAACAAACCGGGCGGAAGATATGGTCTTAATATGGTACTTGATGCCAGCGGTAATTTCTGGGTGTTTGCAGGATTGGGCTATCCGGCATCGGGTGGAACGGGCGTTTTGAACGACTTGTGGAAGTATGACCCGTCTGCTGGTCAATGGACATGGGTGAGCGGCGATAATACCCGTAACAGCAACGGTACTTATGGCACAAAAGGAACCGCAGCTGCCACTAACAAACCTGGCGGAAGATTTAATGCTGCAAGCTGGATAGATGCCTCCGGAAACTTGTGGAGTTTTGCCGGATACGACAACAATGGCAATAATTTCAATGACCTGTGGAAATTCAATTCATTGACCGTATTGCCTGTGCGGCTGATTACCTTACAGGGCAATCATCGCAACAGTGATAACGTGCTGGTTTTTACAACAACCGGTGAAGATAATACCGATAGGTTCAATATAGAAAGAAGTGCAAAAGGTATTAATTATAGTGTAATGGGCACTGTTACTGCCGTAGGTTCTGGAAATAACCGCTATTCATTTACTGATCACGATGCGGCTAATAATAGTTTCTATTACCGCATACAGGTCATCGATAAAGACGGCCACACCTCTTATTCGCCGGTTATAACCCTTAATTCAGACCCGGATGGTAAGGTAACGGTGTATCCTAACCCAGCCACAACGGGTGTTTATGTAAAATTGAATGACAACAGTTTGCTCAATACCACTGCCCGGTTATATACTGCTACCGGACAACTTATTGCATCAATCACAATCACCAGCAGCGTGCAGTACATCAATTTGCAACAGTATGCTAAAGGCCTGTTTACTTTGCGATTGAATAATGGGAAAGCTATTAATGTTATAAAAGAATAGGTAAGAGGCCGGAAGCCTGAGGTAGGAGGTAAGAAGTAGGAAGTACGAAGTTCGCGGAATTTCAGATGTTGCGAATTTCGGGTTCTTCTTACTTCATACTTCTTACTTCAGATTCAATAATTTCGAATTACACCCAAATCATAAGGAATATTTGAATAATCCCCATAATTGCCATTCAATACACCTTGTATTAATAGTTCACAATGATCAATATTATTGATCTCCATCCGCTCATTGGTGCCTGATCTTATGGCTTCCACATGCGATACCTGATCGGTCCATACTTCAGAGAGGAACGTCATTCTGTCCCGCGATGCCCATTTTTCGGAGACTTGTGTCCAGGTACCGCCCAGGCTGGTAGCTGTCCACAATTCCTGGTAGCGGCCGAGGTCTTCCACGATCATATAATATTTTCCATCGGCGATATTCCGGTACACATGCGGGGCTTCAAAAGTGTTGGTGGCTACTACCGTGGGCGATTCCCAACTGTACGGGAAATTGGCTACGGTTGTACGGCGGCGTTTTATGGTGTGTGAACCGTCCTGGGCTGAATAAAAGCAATACACATACGTACCATCTGAAATACACCAGAAATCGATGCCATCGGTAAAACCCATAGCCCGGTTGGCTGTCCATAATGCCGGGTTACCAACATCAGTAGACGTAGCAAATGAAGCGCCGAGTCCGCTTTGATAAATAAGGAACCATTTACCTTTTACCGGGAACCAGAATACCTGGGGTGCGCAGAAGTAAGAGCCTGCATTCAGGGCGCTCATCAGCGTACGGCCGGCCGTTTTCAAATTGGCAATGGTAGTAGCCGAAGCATAGCCCATACGCCAGCTACCGCCGGTGCCTTTATCGCGGGCAGTGTAGAACAAATGATATTTTCCGCCTGAATAAATAATGGAAGGATCTTTTACCGCCAGGTCATCAAAGGCGCCGGAAGGCCCATCGAGAAAACACCTGGCTTCTGCATACCAGGCAGGCGTGGGGTTTGCTTCTTCGGCCGCTGCTACGTTTGCAGGATTGCCGGAAGCAACTTCTTTTGATTTTTTTGAACAATTGACGAACAGGAATAGCAGCAGGCATGTTGCTGCCAGGTATTGTATGCGTGGCATAGTAATAAGGTTTGATTTTAAGAAGATCAGTTTCTGGTTACAGGTTACAAGTTACAGGGCGTTTGCTTCGTTTTGCCCTGCAACCTGCAACCTGAAACTTGTAACAGCAATTTTTATTTTACTGTCACTAATATGAAATTAACGTAGTTACACTTTGAGCTGGAAGGTTGATCCCAAAGCTTCCGCCGGTTATGCTAAAGCTGTCTGAAGTGAGATTGGCCGTGCTGGTTGTTCTGTACCGGTTAAACCCGGTAACCGTAGCGCCGCTGACCGTAAATGGCTGATACGTGATCGCTGTATTTTGATTGATGGCAACCACCACGATCTTTGATCCACTTTTGTATGCGGTAACATATACACCCGTGGCCGGATTGGCGGTACAGGAAATTTTCAGGTATCCCGGGCGCACCCATCTGGCATAATGCGCCATTACATAACCGCGTTTGGTTATATTGCCGCTTTCATCCATGGGTCCATAGCTGCGGCGGATGTACCACCATACATACATGTTATACCCGGCATTCATACAATCGTGTATTTCTTTGGCCACACCCAGGGCGTCCGCCCAGCCATTGGCATCATTGGTATTGTAAATATGCTCGGTCATCCACACTTCCTTGCCCACTGAATATACATAGGGCGTTGCGCCGTAGATATGTCCGCACATAAAGGAGGTCTTTGAAGCGGCGGTTGTATTGCTCAGGTAGGTGTCCATGTACGTTTTATTCATGTTGAAGGTTTCGGGGGCCATAATGGGCGCGCCGCAATTGCTTCCCTGGGCTGCGACAAAAGCGGCCAGTTCCGAAGCGGTGAGGTTCATAGATTCATAGGTCACAGAGATATTCGGTTCATTGCTCGGACTGATAGCTGTTACGCCGCCTACCGTTGAACAAAAGTTGCTCAGGTGTGCTGCATAATCGGCATAGGAGCTTGTATTGAGCTTGCCGGCTATCAGGCTGTTGTTATCTTTCATGGAAGCGGGGGCCGTCCAGGCGGTAGCGATCACGCTGGCGCCATAAGATTTAGCCGCATCGATGGTGGGTTTTTCAGCGGCAAAATCGCTGCTGTTGGGCGATACACGTACCCGCAGCACGCTTAACCCAATGCCATTGGCGGGGTCAAATGCGGTAGTCCGTTGAGCAGCGGTAAGGTCGGCAATCCATCCGCGAATGTTGGCGCCGCCAAAACCCCTGATGTTTTGCTGGGTGGTGCCTGCAGCAATAACGGCCGTTGCTTCTGCGGCCGGCGTGCGGCCCGATTGATTTTCTTCTCCCGACACTACCTTGTCGCCCTTTTTGGAACAGGCAGTGACGAGTAACGCGATAGCTAAAAAACAGATAAAGTTTTTTTTCATAGACAGTTTGCTTTTTAAATCGTTTGCAATTATTATAAAATATGCCGGGTGCAGATGAAGACCCGTCCGAACGCCAGCCCGAAAGAATCATTCTGGCGGGGATTCATCCGGGCGGGTATCTGCAACAGATCAGTATCAGAATGTTTGTCAGGAAAAACAGACGCGGGTGCCTGGAGTTTATTATGGCATGGCTATAAGATGTGCATCATGTAGATTGTTGTTCATATGGCAGGCAATCGATCTGGTTCGTTTCCTGATTAAAGTTAGTGATACTTCAGAGATTGTGAAAGTTTGGCTTTATCAAAAATTGGTCTATTCGTCTCAAAATGAAGTAGGAAGTAGGAGGTAGGAGGTAGGAGGTAGGAAATACAAAACATGAAGCGAGGCTTTGAAATTAAGCATCTTCTTACTTCCTACTTCTTACCTCTTACTTCTGCCTCTTATTTCCTCTTTTTCGCAATAAACTCCGAAGGAAGCATATTAAATTTACTCTTGAATGCCCGCGCAAAATAATTCGGTGTGGTAAACCCAACCTGGTACGCAATTTCAGCAATGGTCATGTTGCTTTTTTCCATTAACAGGGCCGCTTTTTCCAACCTGAATGAACGAATATATTCTACAGGCGATTCACCGGTGAGTTGCAGCAATTTTGAATACAGCGTGCTTCTGCTCATGCCCACCTGTTTGCTTAAAGCTTCCACTGATAACTGCGGATTTGTTATGTTCGTTTCGAGGTAACTGACTATTTCCTGTAACAGCTTTTCATCGGCCGATTCAATCTCCAGCTCAGGGCCAACTACTTTTATTTGTTTGGTGTACGTGCTTTGCATGGTGCTCGTTAATTCGAGCAAACTTTTGATCTTGGCATTCAGCACTTCGAAGTTGAAAGGCTTGGTAATATAATCATTGGCGCCGGTCCCCAATCCCCGCAGCTGTTGTGCTTCATCTGTCATGGCCGTAAGCAGTATAATGGGAATATGACTGGTGCGTTTGTCGGCCTTCAGTTTTTTCACCAGCGTTATGCCATCCATCTCCGGCATACTGATATCACTTACGATAAGCTGGGGATGACTGGCCAGCGCTTTTTGCCAACCTTCTTTTCCGTTCTCAGCTTCCAGTACTTTATAATTAGTGCGGAGATTATCTTTCAGGTAGAACCGGAAATCTTCATTGTCCTCAACCAGCAAAACTGCAGGGGCGCCTGATGCGTCTGTAGGTTCTTTTACTGGTAATTCCAGCATTTCGGGTACAGCTGTTGGTTGCACTGTTACCTGGTGGGGTAACAACGCGAACGGAATATGGAGTATGAAGCTGCTTCCTTTATCGGGTTCGCTTTGCACGGTGATGGCGCCGCCATGCATTTTTACAAATTCTTTGGTGATCGACAGGCCAATACCTGTTCCCTGGTTCAGGATATGCGCCGGTGAATCGTGTTGGATGAACCGTTCGAATATTTTTTCCTGTTCTTCTTTAGGTATGCCAATGCCCGTGTCTGTAACAGTAATTGCCAGCCATTGATTGCCGGGATCGGGTTGGTTTTTTGCGGCCTGTATGGTTATACTGATGGAACCTTCTGCCCGCGTGAATTTAAATGCATTCGACAACAGGTTGAACAAAATGCGTTCTATTTTATCCCGGTCGAACAGGGTCTCCAGTTTGGGAATATCGCTTGTGAAACTGAACCGGATATGTTTTCTTTCCGAAAGATCGCGGAATGATTCGGTAACATCTTTTATAAAGGAGATAAGTTCTCCTTTCTCTGTTTGCAAATGAAGCTCATGTTCTTCCATCTTTCTGAAGTCGAGCAACTGGTTCACCAGGTTAAGCAGCCTTCTGGCATTCCGCCGCACCATGCGCAGTTTGTCGAGCTCGTTGGTGCTATGTGCCGAGGCAATCAACTGATCAACCGGGCCCATGATCAATGAAATGGGTGTTCTGAAATCGTGGCTGAGGTTGGTGAGGAATTTGATCTTCAGGCGGTCGAGTTCCTGCATGCGTTGAGTTTCCTGCCTTTCCTGTTCCAACGCAAACTTTTTTCTTAACCTTGTAATACCACGGTACCGGCTGTACAACAGCAAACCGGCTGCGGCCACAAAGTAAAACAGATAAGCATAAATGGTAGCCCAGAAGGGCGGCTTCACATAGATCTTTATCTGCGTTTCACGGGTGCTCCAGATGCCGTCGTTGTTGCTGGCTTTAACCCGGAAGGTATAATGGCCGGGGTCAAGGTTGGTATAGGAAGCCGTGTTCACTGTTCCGGTGTAATTCCAATCCTTATCGAACCCTTCCAGTTTGTACGCATACGAGTTTTGTTTGGGATTGGTATAATTCAATGCCACAAAGCTCAGGGCAAAGTTTTGTTTGTAATCTAACCTGATCTCCTGTGCCACTGAAATATGTTCGTTGATAGGCGATCCGTTGCCGGCGATAATTGATTTGTTGGAGATTTTCAGGTCGGTCAGCAGCACCGTGGGCACATTGTGATTGATGGTTAGTTTGGCGGGATCGAAATAATTGAATCCCTGCAAACCGCCGAAAAATACCTGGCCATTGGTGAGGCGTATCCCCGACCCATGTACGAAGTTGTTGTTTTGCACCCCATGCTGGCTGTTGAAGCTGCGGAAGCTTTTGGTGGCGGGGTCAAAACTACAGATGCCGGTATTGGTAGAAAGCCAGATGCGTCCCTGCCCGTCTTCCACTATTTGGTAAATGGTCGTATTCTGCAGGCCGTCTTTCTCGGTATAATTGGTGAACCGGTTCCTGGCTTTATCGTACATACTAAGTCCGCCGCCAAATGTGCCTATCCATAATTGCCCATGACTGTCATATAAAAGGGATTCTATTTTGTCACAGGGCAAGTGACTGTTGTTGGGGGCATATACGGTAAAGGTGCGGGTAGCTGTATGGTACAGGGCCAGCCCCGCGCCATGCGAGCCTATCCACATGTCGCCATCGCGGTCTTCTGCAAAGGCGCGAATATAACCGTTGACCGGCAGCAGTATTTCGTTCGGTGCAGCAGGGTGGGGCGTGAATTTGGCAATTACATTTTTATTGAACAGCACGTTCACTCCATCGCCATTGGTGCCCATCCACATGGCGCCTTTGCTGTCTTCTTTGATGCAGAAAATATCATTGCTGTTGAGGTCGGTGGCGCCGGCGCCTTTTTGTAAATTTTCCACTGAGCCCGTAGCCGGGTTAAGTATGAATAACCCATGGCCATAGGAGCCGATGTATAACTGGTTGTTGCGGGTGCGGTACAGGGAAATGATGGCGATGGGGCCATTCGTGCTGCGCGCGAATTGAACACGCCGCATTGTTTCTGTTTTCCCGTCGAATTCATACAGTTCGCCTTCATCGGTTCCAACAAACGCATTGCCATTACTGGCTTCGGCAAAGGCGCTTACAATGGAAGCCTTGTTGCTGTTTTCCTGGAAAGTATTGCTGAGCTTCAGATTGAACAGGTTACCGTTTTTGTCGTATTTATTGATGCCGCCGCGGAATGTGCCAAACCAGTAGATGCCCTGTTTATCAATATAGGCGCATTTGATATTTTTACTGGTGAGGCTGTGAATATTATCGGGTTCCGGTACAAATACATCCACGTTACCGGTGTGCGGGTCAAATTTGTTCAGGCCGGCATTGGTGCCAATCCATAATTGTCCCTCTTTGTCGGCCGCTACGCAATTGATCTCATTATTGCTGAGTGCTATGGCATGGGGGCCGGTATTTTTATAACTCGCAAAACCCGATGTGCCGGGCAGTAAGCGGTTCAATCCATCTACGGTTCCCACCCAGATATTGCCAAACGCGTCTTCGGTGATCGACTTTATAAAGTTGCTGCTCAGGCTCAGCGCATCGGCATTGTTGTGAGTGAACGGTTGAAAGGAATCTGTTTCCCTTTTATACAGGAAAAGCCCCTGATCCGTTCCCACCCATATGCGGCGCTGACTGTCTTCAATTACACTTAATAATGTTCTTTTGACAACATTTTTGTTGGTGATAGCATCCAGCTTCATTTCCCGTACCTGTCTGGTGCCGGGATCAAACACATAGAGCCCATCGAATTGGGCGATCCAGATCTTTCCGGTATAATCGCTGCAAATACTTCTTACGACCCCATTGGTGGCAAAGCCGCCATAATTGTTGGTATCGGGGTAATTGGTAAAATTATCTTTCCGGTGCCTGTAGAGGCTTATACCGCCACCGCCGGTGCCGATCCAAAGATTTCCCTGTTTATCTTCAAATAGTGATAATACGCTGTTCGACCGTAAACTGTTTGTATCGCCCGCCATACTCCGGTAAGCCGTAAAATTTGTTCCATCGAATTTGTACAATCCGTCATCGGTGGCGAACCACATCAATCCCCGGCTGTCCTTTAATATGGCGTTCACCACGTTCGACATGAGGCCGTCTTTGGAAGAAAGGGAGGTGAAATTTACAGGTGTATGCTGGGCAGAAACGGTCAGGTACAAAATGGGCAGGAAAAAAAGCAGTATATGTCTTTTAGTTAGCATATGAAAAGCAATCGTAATGGTCAATGGTCAATGGGTTTCCGGCGGCGAAAGGTCGTTTATGAATTTGAACAGTCGCGAATTATTCACCCCGCCCGAACGACGTTCAGTCGGGCGGGCATTCACCTTTGACCTTTCACCATATAAATGTACGAATGACTTTTTAAAATGTAATGGCTGCAGGGGGCCATACGGTTCAGGCATAGGATTGTATGCCTTCTTTGAACATTTGAAACAGTAAATTAGCGAAATGTGCCATTAAAGAAGTCCAATTACCTGGATTTTTATGGAATGAAAAGAACCAGTTTGCGGATCAGCCTTGGTAGTTTATTACTGATAAGTACTTCAACCGTGCTCGCGCAGAACGCGGCGGTTGATAGTTCAATATATTATAATGAAGTTGCAACCTATGTAAATCCCGTACTCCCTGGTGACCATCCAGACCCAACCCTGTTAAAATCAGGTGATGATTTTTATCACTGCGGGTCCAGTTTTCATTTCACGCCGTATTTGCCTGTCTATCATTCAAAGGACCTGGTGCATTGGGAAGTGATAAGCCGGGTTGTGCCACCGGCAAAAGCCGGCTGGGTGCAGGACAAGCCATCGGCCGGCATCTGGCAGGGCGCCATCACTTATTTTTATGGTTCCTACTGGATCTATTTTTCTGCCAGCGGACAATGGTTCTGCAAAGCCCCTTCACCGGCGGGGCCCTGGAGTGAACCGGTGGCGGTAAAGAGTAACCTGGTTACCGGGTTACTGGGGTACGATAATTCCATCTTTGTTGATGAGGATGGAAAACCGTACATGCTCATTAAGAACGGACAAAAAGTAAACCGCATACAGGCCCTGGGCCGTGACGGGCAGCTAACCGATACGGTGATCAACCTCGACTGGATAAACGCCCGGTTGCAATACAGTTGGGCCGAAGGCCCGGTAATGTGCAAGCGCAATGGTTATTATTTTTATTTTCCCGCGGGTGATGTTGCGGGTGGACAATATGTTCTGCGAACAAGGGAGCTCACCAGCGATTCAACCAAATGGGAAAGGCTGGGCAATTTTTTTCAGCCAATAACTGACGCGCACGCAGCATTCAGAAGTCCGAACCACATCAGCGCGCCTTTTCAACTGGCAGATGGGTCCTGGTGGACGATCGGTCAAAGCTATGAACGCAACGACAATAACGACTGGTCGGGCATGGGGCGGCAGACTTCATTATATAAGGTGATCTGGGAAGGCGACCGGCCCTGGGGCTTGGCGCCGGTAAGCACCCCGTTGCAACGGCCCGATTTGCCCAATACCGGCATTTTGTGGCGCAGTGTACATTCAGATTATTTCAGCAGCAATACATTGCATGCAGGCTGGCATTTCCTGAGTAAGAAAGCGGCAGGCCGCTATTCATTAAAAACGAAGAAAGGCTGGTTGCAGTTGATGCCCGATAGCAGCCGGGCCCATCTTGTTCAAAAAGAAACGGACCACTTTTATACTGCGGTAACGAAAGTAGCATTAGATGCAACCGATTCAATGGCCAAAGCCGGTATTTACCTCACGAATGGAAATGAACAGGTGACTATTCGTTTATACAGCGGGTATGATAATGGGAAGAAGATCATTTTTCGATTAGATACAGGTGTGGCGGCATCCCGACTTCGCCCGATGCCTGTCGCGAACTTCGATGCCGCTCAGGCCCAAATACGCACCATTCCCAACCAGTTTGGCAACACCGTTTGGTTAAAAATGGAACGACGCGAACATGAATTAACGGGTTATTGCAGTGCAGATGGAAAAAACTGGGTTTCGTTAGGCGCGCCCATCAGTGCGGTGCCAATAGACAAGGTACAACCCGGTTATAATTCCTGGGTAGGTACCAGTATTGGATTGTTTGCAGAAGGGAAAAATGCCAGCTTTGATGAGTTCGTTTGCAAGGATGGATTTTCTGCGTTGCCTGCGATTGGTTATAGCAACTATTTTGGCGTAGAAAAAGTGCACAGGAGGCTGGCAACTGCCGTAACAAACAATTCAACGCATGGCGGTTGGTTTATGATCTCGGGTGTGGAGCTGGGGAATGGTCAGCATGTACCGGCGCAGGTAGCCATTGAGGTGGCAGCCAATGCAGCCGGGAAAATTGAGATCTGGCTCGATGACCTGAAGAATGGCCGGCTCATCGCCACCATACCCGTATCAGCAACAGGAAGTGACAGTGCCTGGGCACCATTCAGCAGTGCGGTAAAAAATGTTTCAGGCCGTCATGATGTTTTCGTGAAATTCCCCGCTGGAAAACCGGGAGAGATATACATTAACAATATTTCCTTTCAGTAAAGTTTGTAAGTTTTAAGTTCGGTTAAGAAGGAGAACTAAAAACTTACAACTTCTTATGAATGCGCTGGTATTCTGTGGGTGTTACCTTGAATTGTTTCAGGAATGCCTTGCCAAAGGTGCTTTGGGAGCTAAAGCCAACTTTTTGCGCTACTTCAAAAACCTTGAAGTTGGCCGATAATAAAAGGTTGGCTGCCTGCTTTAATCTGGCCAGTCCGATCAATTCGTTAGGCGTGCGGTCGGTAATGTTTTTTATTTTCCGGTACAGGGTAGGGCGGCTCATATGCATTGACCGGGCAAGGTAGTCGACACTCAAGGCGCCTTTGTGCATATTGTCAATAATACAATCATTCAGTTTTTTCACAAACTCATTGTCTTCCTGAAAAGCCAGAGGGTCAGTGGCCGCAGAAAGCGTATGCTCGAAATGTTCTACAATTTTTGTGCGGTTTCCTATAAGGTTTTTTATTTGTGCGTGCAGGAAGTCAGGATCAATGGGTTTTGTAACAAAGGCGTCGACGCCCGATTCAAGGATATTGATCTTTGCCCGTACACTATTGCGCGCCGTCAATAAAATAACCGGAATGTGGGCATAATGGAAGGAGGATTTGAGCGCTTTACAGATCCCCCAACCATTTATCGTGGGTTTTTCTTCGTTGCAGATGATCAGTTGAATGGACCCAAATTCAATCATGTCGCGCATCTCTTCCACATTCCGGGCTATATAAATATTGTAAGTATGCCGAAGTTTTTCCAACAGGGCATTCAATTCCTTTTCGTTATTTGCAACTAATAATACATTGTTTATCATGTGGCCCGCTTAAGATCGTTGCAACAAAATTAGCGGGGCGGTGAGTGAGCCACTTGCTCATTTCATGGAAAGAATAGCACTTTTGTTCAACGGCGGTTAATAAAAGAACTGTTCCAGTACAATTTGGCCATCTTTCACTTCATAGAGCATGATCTGGTGCCATTTTACCTGGCCATGGCCTTTAACGGTCATGTCTAATTCCCTGCCTACGGCAAAATGATTACCACTTACCACCGGTTCCGAGGTATAGGAGCGATGAACAGCTTCGATCTTTTTTACGAATTCCTCCCCCTTCTGGCGAACGGGTATTTTGCCTTCCGCATTTTTCATATAAGGCGAATTGGCGGGTTCAATGCTTCCGACATTTTCTGCAAAAAATTCATCCTGTATCTCAAACCATTTTTCCTGTTGCGCCAGTTCATTGAAGCGGGCCGCAATTTCGGCTGTAGTCATTACTTGTTCCTTTGTCATGATTGTATTTTTACTGTTTATATTAAATCAACACAGCAAAGTTATTGTCTGATTGTTGCTTTCATCTGGTGTGAAATGGACTTTATGAAGGGGTGAATTGGACAGGGGTGGGAGTTGGCTAATTAGCGGTCATTGATGTGCAGAATTCTGCCTGGTTATTGATAATTAATTCATTAAGTAATGTTTTTTGCCTAAAAGAGAGACTTGATGTAACTTGTCTTCTTTATGGTAGCATTTTTTCAAAAGATAACTGATGTGCTCAACGAATCGAATATACCTTATATGCTTTCTGGCAGCGTAGCAATGAGTATTTACATCGTTCCCAGAGCAACAAGGGATTTTGATTTTATTATTCATCTTGAACAAAAAAATATTGACCGTTTTATTCAACACTTTCAGGATGGTTATTATTGTGACAAAGATGCCATAGAGGATGCGGTAAAAAGACGAAGCATGTTCAATATCATTGATCATGCATCTGGCTTTAAAGCAGATTTTGTAGTTTTAAAAGATCAAGCTTTTAGGCAGGAAGAATTTAACAGAAGAAAAAAAGTGGATTTTTTTGATAAAACCATATATGTGGTTTCGCCGGAAGATTTACTTATATCAAAGCTCATATGGATACAGGATTTTCAATCGCCACAACAAATGGAGGATATCAAAAACCTTTCTGCTATTGAGCAACTTGACTGGCCGTATATAAAAAAATGGATTAATAAGCTAAATTTGAAATCATTTGATTTATTAGGCGCATGAACGATACCCCACAACATATAAAAGAGATACAGTTAAAGATATGGCTCTCAAAATCTCCTGGAGAAAGACTCAAACAATTTATGGAAGATAATGCTTCCTTATTTCAGTTTTGGAACGCGGCTCAAAAAAAAGTGGATCATAAAGCACCGGATTCTAAAACTGAATCAAACTCAACAGATTCATTGCTATAATGAGGATAAAATTTTTTATTGCCTGAACGTAATGACAGCCTGGGGTTGAGGCCGTTGGTGTTGTTGATAGACTACCTTGGTTTTCGTCCAGGTATTTTTTCCGAAGTCGGCAAAGTTGCTGTATACCCCTGATAGTTCAAAGTTATCAAAGACAAAAGGCAGACCTTCAGAACCCAGCGGTGAAACGTCATTAGCGACATGCAGATGCAAATACGGACGAACCATATGAAAACCCTGACCAGAACGATGTTAATAGTATCCCTGATTGGATGCTTCACCAATTGTCACTCAAAAAGATTATCCGCAAAAAATAACAAAGATCAGATAATGGAAGTAAAAAATAGTTTTCAACGGATCGATGATAAATATGCAGCCGGAACCTCATTAATCATGAATAGGAACATTGCATATGTTCAGGCGCCTATTGGCGATTTCCTTTCCAGGATCTGGAATTTATATGGTAAGCCAACCGAAATTTCTTATGAGGGCTTTGGATATACCTTTAAAGATGTAAAAACAGGGTTGATATTTACGGTTTATTCTGCCGGAAGCGGGCCAGCTTATGGGGGAGATGATAGCAACAAGGATAAGCTACTGCCAATTATTACCCGGTTCGACAACATGTTAACTGTGACTGATAACGCTGATTGTGAGATCACCGTGGAAAACGATTTTGGAACTATGAAAACCGGTTCGAAGAACGGCGTGCCGTATGACAAAATGATAAGTGAGTAATTAATAAACATCTAAAATACCGTCCCTGGGCCTTTGATAAATATTCCAAAAACTAAAGTTCAGCTCCTTAATTGATAAGGGGCAAAATGGACTTTGTAGCGGGTTGATTTGGACATGGTGTTTAATTAACTTTGTTGTTACAAACCAACGCAATGAAACACATTACCATAATTGTTCCTGCAGGAAAAGGCACCTTAGCCACCGTAACTTGTATTGCCAGTGCAATTGAAGTATTTGCAACAGCGAATAATTACTGGAAGCAAAGCGGGAAGAAAGAATTGTTTCGGATCGAATCGGCAGGCGTTTCAAAGAAGACGGAGATCTATGATAGTATGTTTACAGTGAAGCCGCAAATCAATATTTCGGCTATAGAGAAAACCAATCTGATAATTATTCCGCCGGTGGCTTATCATGATACGAAAACAATAAAAGAAGATCAATTGCTGTTAAAGTGGATTACGCAGCAATACAAGAGAGGTGCTCAGATAGCCACTATGTGCTCCGGTGCATTTATGCTTGCCTCATCTGGATTGCTAAATGGTAAAAATTGCTCCACTCATTGGGTGCACGCAGATACCTTCCAGGCTATGTTTCCTGAAGTGAAATTACAGGCCGATCAATTGATCACGGATGAAAATGGTATATATACTAATGGCGGTGCTTATTCCTTTCTAAACCTGCTGATCTACCTGGTAGAAAAGTATTATAACAGGCAAACAGCTATTTACTGTTCCAAAATGTGTCAGATTGAAATGGATCGAAATAGTCAGTCCCCCTTCACCATATTTACCGGGCAGAAACAGCATGGCGATGAAATGGTGAAAAAAGCACAAACCTATATTGAAAGCAAACTGGATGAAAAAGTATCCACCGGACATCTGTCTTCCAGGTTTTCTGTAGGGAGGCGAAACTTTGACCGAAGGTTTATTAAGGCTACTGGCAATACACCCATTGAATATGCACAGCGGGTAAAAATTGAAGCCGCAAAGAAGGCTTTTGAAACAACGCTCAAAACCATCAATGAAGTCATGTATGAAGTAGGCTATACAGACGCAAAAGCGTTTCGTGAGGTTTTTAAAAAGCTCACCGGCATGTCGCCACTTGAATACAGAGCAAGGTATAACAAGGAGAACAGTTTAAAGGTTGTTTAAGGTATGACCAACCTAGTTCTCACCCAGGCTATACACCTTTTTTGATGTAGAAATGATAAAGTCAAACGACCTTCTTCCTGCACCTTCAATTAATAAAAAAAGACAAATAAGTAATTGTGCATAGTCTGAACGTATTTCATGCAACACGGCCCAAATACCCATTTTTGGTGGAGCCGGGGGCAACGGCAATGGGCTTGTACCAAGATATAAATCAATTTTTGTACTAATCACTGCAACAATCATCTGTACAATAAAATAAAAAGCTGTTATTCTTGTAAATAAGCCAACAATGAGCAACAAACCGCCGATAATTTCTCCGATAGCTATAAAATGTGCGGTAGTCTCAGGGAACGCAAATCCTAATTTTGTAAACCTGCCAACACCTTGATTTGCATAAACAAATTTCAGAATACCCTCCCAAAAGAAGACTCCTCCCGCCATTAGACGCAGGATTAAAATAGTAGATTGTCCGGTAACAGGCGGATTGAGCAACCAATTGATAATTTTTTTCATTGCATTTTGTTTTAATTAAAATGATTGCACAAACATCAGTAGGGCAAGGCTGTATTAAAAACTATTTACAGGACCCATGGCTTTTTCTTGATTAAACCCTCTTTTATCAAGGATCTTACCGGCATCATGTAATAAAATTCAAAACTCATATAACGTTATTATCTTTGAGAAAACAAAAGGAATTGAAAAAAAGAGCATTATCATACCATTTCCTTTTTTGGGCAGGCATTTATCTTTTGTGGGTGCTTATTTTTCGCAGTTATTCGTTTTCGATAACTAAAACAATGACGATAGAATTCTGCTATCTTATTTTCATTACGCTGGATTTTTATGTGATCAATATTTTCATTGTTCCTCAGTTTTTATTAAAAAAGAAATATGCCTTTTTTGTATCAGCTACGATAATAATTATTGTCGCTTCAGCCGGGCTTAGAGCCTTGGTAGCGGAAACAATGAACCTGCATTATTTTCATGTAACGCCAACCGGTTTCAGCACATTGTTTTTAAATTCCGTAATTAATATCTCTCTTTGGGTATTGCTGATCACAATGGTAAAAATATTAATTGACAGGGTGCAAACCCAACAACGATTGGAAATATTGGAAAAAGAGCAGGTAAAAAGTGAATTAGATTATTTAAAGGCACAGATCAATCCCCATGCACTTCTTAACTCACTAAACACCATTTACGGCCATATTGATAAAAGCAACCAGGCTGCCCGGAATATACTATTACAATTTGCCGAACTATTGAGGTACCAGCTATATGAGTGCGGGGCAGACAAAGTGGATTTAGAAAAGGAAATACGCTACCTTGAAAATTATATAGCTTTTCAAAGGTTGCGGAAAGATGAAAAATTGATTGTGAATTTTGAGGCAAAGAATATTGAAAAAGGGTTGAAAATTGCGCCTCTTCTGCTGGTTGTTCTTGTTGAAAATGCATTCAAATTTGTTAGCAATTTTTCCGACCGGGAAAACAAAATTAACATCACGATCTTAACAAAAGGTAATATGCTGCATTGTTTTTTTATCAATACAAAAGAGATGCAGCAAAATGCAGTCACTACAAATTCGAATGGTATTGGCATAACTAATTTAAAGAGAAGATTAGAACTATTGTACGCTCAAAAGCACAAATTTAGTGTGAATAATGAGCCTGATTTTTATGAAACAAATTTAATTGTAGACTTGTCATGAAATTAAAATGTATCATTATAGATGATGAGCCAATAGCAAGGAAAATATTACAGGAATTTATTGAAGAGATAAATTATCTGGAATTGGCAGGACAGGCAGAAAATCCGTTGAAAGCAATAACGCTGCTCAATGACAATGATATTGACCTTGTTTTTTTAGATATTAATATGCCCAAAATAAATGGGATTGATTTCCTGAAAAATTCAAAAACCACGGCCAGTATTATTATGACGACTGCTTATGCAGAATATGCCGTGGAAGCTTTTGGGCTGGATGTGTTGGATTATTTAATAAAACCAATTGCCTTTGACAGGTTTTTGAAAGCCTGTAACAAAGCAAAAGAAATAAGTTTATTAAGAAAAAAACTGCACTCCCTGCCCGATAGCCATAACGACCATTTTTTCATAAAATGCAATAATCAAATTGAGAAAGTGTTTTATCATGATTTATTGTACGCCGAGGCGATGTTGAATTATGTGATGCTCTACACCCATTCGAAAAAAATGATGGTCTATGTTACCATTAAAAATCTGGAAGAACAATTGCCTGCCGATATCTTCATTAAGGTGCATAAATCATTCATTGTGAATAAAACAAAAATAAAAAGCATAGAGGGCAACATTTTGGACATCGGAAATGAAAAGATCACGATCAGCCAAAGTTTGCGGGAAAAAGTCGTCGCAGAAATTGTAAAAGACAAAATGATAAAACGTTGACAAAAGGCCGCCTCATTGCTGAAGCGACCTATAAAGCTGTCGGTACAACAGGATGCTGACCATCCCCTTATTACTTTCCCACCTGCAACCGTGCTACCTGCACTATTACGGAGTCTTTATCGCGCAGCAAACCATTCGTAAGATCCTTGTTCAAATAATTGGGCATAGGGGCTGAATTATAATAAAAAATATTACAGTTACTTACCACCGCATAATTCAGGATCGGCAAATAATATTCTCCATTTGAAATTTTGATGGGATAAACCTTGCGGTATTTTTTGCAATTGCCGCCGGCCTTATTACAAATAGAATAGGGATTATATTGGGGCACCTGGTTATGCAATAACATGCAATGGCCAAAGAGCTCGCCTTCCTTGCCTGGCATATTGGTTGAATCCATGGGCGACAGCAGCATTTCCGTATCGGTTTTACTGATGATCTCCATAACCGTGTCCTTTAACTTTACTTTATTGTTGTCAATGAATTCAAGTTTTGTGCTGATGAAATGATCAGTGACGGTTTTCTGGTCATAATAGAACCTGTTCACATATTCGGGGAAATTGCGGGTTACAAAATCTTTGATCATTTTTACATCGCGGTGAGCGCCATCGCTGGTATATAACACCAGGTCATCTATCAATAATGGTTTTGAATTATTGTTAGTTGGATTGCCGCCGGGGTTGTTGGGTGAATTGTCTGAATTGTTGTTTTTGCTACAGGCATTAAAAATTACTAATGAGAAAACTATCAGCACCAGGTTTCTTGTTGTCATGTTTTATTGTTTATACCTGTACAACCTGGCTTTTTCAAAAATTCCTATCGGGAACAAAAAAAAATACAAAATATTTTCAAACCTATTAGAAACTTATATTATAAGCTATATACCAACTGTATTTGAACAGCTGGTCGGGAAACAGGTCAATATTATAATCAGTATTGTTAGGCGTCGAAAACCGGGTTGTATAGGCGTCTGAAGGATGGTCCATAATATGAACGCCGGCATTCAGCTTGTGGGTAAAGATCTTCCAGGGTTTAAAATAACAGGTAGCGTTTATATTTACCCGGTTAAATACATGGCCGCGGTAAGGTGTAAATGTTGACGTGCTTTTATTCATGTTTTCCTCGGGGTTCGATGGAACAAGAGCGGGAATGGTTATCCAGTCGCCGGTATGAAAATGCCAGAGCACACTGATTTCGAACCGGGCATCCGGCTGATAGCTGATCAACCAGTTACTGTTATGCCGCCGGTCGTACCGGTAAGGTTGCTTGGCTCCATTTTGTACACTATCGAATTGCCGCCAGCTCCACGACAGTGTATAGGACAACAGTGTTTTCCATTTTTTGAATTTCCGCTCCATTACCAGTTCTGCGCCGTAACCCGATCCTTTGCCTTCAATGAGTTTTTTCTCTATGGCCGCATTGTAAAAAAGCACATTGGTCGTCTCTGAAAAATTCACCACGTGTTCAATGGTCTTGTAATAAATATCGAGCGACAAATTAACGATACGGCTGTTTTTATATTGATAACCGAAATTGATCATTTTGCTCAGGGCCGGTTGAAACTGGCTGTTGGCGGGTAACCAGATCTCGCGGTTAATGCCCGGGTAGGGACTGGTAACCTGATGCAACACCTGACCCATATGCGAATACGCAATACTAAGCTGCTGTTGGTTATTAAGCCGGTAGCTGGCGAAAAACCGGGGTTGAACCGACTGGTTATTATAGGCCTTGCCTGTATAGGCGTTCACATGTACACCTGGTCGTAAGAGGAGGTTATTGCCAATACGGAGCGAATTTTCATACCACATCGAGAAATTATCGACCGGCAGCACTGGCAGGGGGGTATACAATGATCTATCTTCTACAAAACCCGTCGTAACCAGGGTGGTATAGGGCATTATATCAACATGCTCATAATTTCCACCAAAAAGGAATTTCAAACCGGGATCAGCAGTTATTTCAAAGGTTGTTTTTGCTTCATAACGCCGGCCCGAAGCATAGTTATTGAAGACCGTGGTCCCATACAGCGGAAGGGTACCGGGATCGGTCATGTTGTATTTCAATGCCACATAATTGTCAAAGCTGCTTATGTTAAATGCGGTGTTTATGAAGGAACGCTTTCCGGTTACGAGGTCCCAGTTTACTGTAAACAACCCATTGCGCCATGTTTGCAAATAGTCGGAATTGTCGTCAGTTTGCTGCAGGCGGTCATTACCGGTATAGCCGCTGATCGATAGCTTGTTGTTTTTATTGAGTTGACTGGTCAGCTTCAAATGCAGGTCGTTAAACAGGGCATCATAGGCTAACAGATCTTTATTGGCGGCATCGCCCAAACTGCTTCGGCCCGAAACCATCAGGGCAGTACGCTTTTCGGTTACTGGCCCTTCGAACGTAAGGGCTACTGAGCTAAACCCAGCCTCCGCTTCGCCGGTCCAGCGTTCCATATTGCCATCTTTGGTGTGAATGGCGGTAATGGCGGAAATGCCGCTGCTGAAACGGCTGGGGAAATCATTTTTATATTGCTTTACTGATTTTATACTGGTATTATTTACAATGGAAATTTCACCCAGTAAGTGCGCCGGGTTAAATACAGGATTGCCATCCAGCAAAAAAAGGCTTTGGCCCGGTTCACCCCCACGTACTATTAGCTGGCCACCGGTTTCCTGGCTTTCTGTATTACCGGGTAGCAGGTAAACAGCGCGTACGGGATCCGTTTCACCCAGCATATTGCTGTACATTCCGGTTTGTTCCTTGTCGAGGTTGTTGCCAGCATCCCCTTTCAGGATATTCCCCGTGCTTACCTGTACTTCGGGTAGAACCGCAGGGGAGAGGATCAAATTAAACCGGGTGTCTTGTTGAATGTCTGCTTCTATGATGCGGGTAGTAAAACCGGTGAACGACACTTCGAAGCGGTGTAACCCGGCCGGCATATTCATTGTATAAAAGCCGGCTATATTTGATTCGCAACCGGCGCTGCCTGATACTTCCCGCACCGAAGCAAATGGCAATGGTTCCAGGCTGCCTTCCTGCTGAACAAAACCAAATAAAACAACATGCGGTAACAGGGCGCCTGGTGGCAATGGGGTAGTGGCGGCGGCAATGATGATCTTGTCATTTCGCTCAATAACAGCAACCCGTTGTGCTTTTAATATTTTATTCAGTACCGCACCAATGGTTGTTTCGCCTGCGGTTAAGGCGATCTGTTGCGAATTGTCGAGGCTTGATGGGGAATATTCAATATTTATTCCGCAATACGTAACCAGTTCATGCAGCAGCCCGGAAGCCGTGCCGGCCGATGCTTTGCAATTAAATTTTGTTCTTAATAACCGTTGCTGTGCCATACTGCCTGTAAACAACAGGGTACAAACAACAACCAGTATTACACGCTGCATCCCGTTCTACTGTTTAAATAATATAATGGTGTCGTTTTGTTTGCGATAACTTATATTGGCAAGCAGTTTAATTTCTTCCAACACGGCCTCAACCGGCTGCTGATTGAATTTTGCTGTAATGGTAGGCGTTACCGGCAATTTCATCAACCCGCTGTCTGGTTGAATAAATACTTTATAGTGATCCCTCAGGGCAATGGTTACCAGATCAATGGGCGTATTATCAAATGTGAGCTGGCCCGTTTTCCACGAAAGGAAATTGGGATTGTTCAGCGCTTTGGTTTCAAAACCTTTTGCATTTAATACGCTGGTCTGGTTGGGATAAACGACTTGCTTTTCAGTGGTTGCCGCTTTATTGGTGAACAACACTTTTCCTGAGGTTACCACCAGTTCATCCTGCTCATCATTTGTGCTGATGGTAAATGAAGTACCCAGGTCTTCGAAGATAGCCCTGGAGGTTTGTATGCGAAATGGATGCGCTTTGTCGTGCTGCACATTGAACCAGGCTTCGCCGGTGAGTGAAACGGCGCGTTCGTTACCGGTAAATTTTTCCGGAAAAGAAAGCGTGGCCCCTTTGCGCAATACCACCTGCGAACCATCGGGCAGGGTAACCGGTGTATTTATTTGTGCGGCCTGTACCAATCGCAGGGCAGGCGTTTCATTATGAAATAGCATCCAACCACCGATGAAAAGAATGCCGGCAATACAGGCGGCTACAGCCAGCCTGGTGAGGAGGCGAATGGCGCCTTTCTTTTTTCCCTGATCAAGACGCAGGTCTACTTTATCCCAGGCCCTTTCTGCATCATATGCAGGTTCCTGTAATATGATCCCCGATTCCTGCCATATTTTTTCCAGTTGGCGGAAAACGGTTTCATGCGCCGGGTTGGCTGAACGCCATTGTTGCAATTGTTCCGTTTCCGCTTCGCTGGGCTGGTCTTTCAATTGTTTTTCGATCAGTAATAATATATGTTCGGGTATTTGAATCATAACTCGATATTAATAGTACAGGGAATTTTAAAAAACTCCTATTGTAATGATCATAATCTGGTAAAAAAATAGGTGATGAATGGCCACAGCCAGCTTTTGGCCTTTTGCACAAATGCTTTCAGCAGTTTCATGGCCTTCCAGGTTTGGTTATTGACGGTTTTAATGCTGATACCCAGGTTATCGGCAATTTCCTGGTTGCTGAGGTTTCCGGTTCTGCTCAACTGAAAAACTTCCCGGCATTTTTCAGGTAACTGCTCTATGCCTTTTTTCAACAACTCCCTGTAATTGGGTATGGTGGAATCATCAAGTTCTTCTGATACTGTCCAGGGAATAAGATCTTCATCTTCCAGCTCGGCATCGGAAAGACTGAAGACCGGCATTCGTTTTTTTGCACCGAGGTGGTTGAAGCAGGCATTTCTTACGGCCCTGTACAAATAAGGCCGCACCTGTGGCGATTGAATAACGTCCTGGTGCTTTTCCCAGATACGTATGAATACTTCCTGTACTGTATCCTCGGCCACATCATGGTCCTGCACAAGCGAATAGGCATACCTGCCCAGCGGATCATACAACGTGCGGAATAATTGTTTGAACTGCCCGTAAAGATCGTCCTGATTCACAAGAAAGGTTTTGTTTATACGCAGCTAAAAAACGAAAGACCGGGCAATTTGTTTGAACCGCTTATCATTATTGGCCAGGGATGGCATTGGGAGGATAACCAAAATGTTTTTTAAATGCAAATGAAAAATGGGAGAGGTTCTCAAAGCCGGTTTCAATATATACATCATTGGGCTTCCGCTGTTTTTGCGCAATTTGGTAATGCGCCAGCTGCAGCCTTTTTTCAGTGAGCCATTTTTGTGGCGTCGTATTATATATTTTTTTAAAATCCCTTCTGAAGGTAGCGAGACTGCGACCGGTAAGATAGCTGAATTTATCCAACGGCATATTGAACATAAAGTGGCGCTCCATAAATTCGGAAAGGTCAATTTTGCCGGGTTCTTCAAAATTGGCTAACAGGCCATCCACGCTTTGATCAATTGACCGTAAGATGCTAATAGCTTCTTCAATTTTTATATTGGCTATATCAGGGGGAAGGTTGCGGCCCAGATCAAAATAAGGGATCAGCGAGGCCAGACAACTTTCCAGCAACGGATGTTTTGAAAAACGATATACTTTTTGAAGCGGTCGCGCCCTTACTGCCGCTTTATATTTTGAATAATATTCTTTTAATTTTTCCGGGGTAAGATGCATGGCCACCGCCTTGTGTGGCAATCCGTTTTTGGGATAGTTGATAACGGTGGCCAGTTGATTCCCCGGAATGAGAAATATATCGCCTGCGGTAAAAACATTGGTAGTGTGTGCCTGAATAATTTTGGTTTCACCGGAAATAAACCACACCAACAGGTGATGTTCAAACATCACTTCTGTTTTAAATAACTTTCCGTTGTATTCAGAAAGTTTTATCTCGGGGGCAATATATTTTGTTTCAAACTCCATAGTGTCAGATTGCAAATTTACAAAATGTGAGCTGTTCACTTAGCACCCACAATTTCTTTGCATTCTCCCTATCCAGGGAATATGGTTTTACGCCCCGCAAGGAGAGCGGTTCATCATAATTGTGTTCAATGTTCCCTTCATCCAGTTCGGCCACATCTACATTCTCGCAATAAACCCCTCCAATACCATTCAATTGCGGGCTGGTAGCACACCACACGGAAGTTGCGGCGCCCTGCTCAACAGTCTTGAGTTTGGCTGCTACAGACGGTTTTAGATTTCCGTTTTCATCGTGCGTACCCATTTGTTGAAACAATGCCATGGGGGCTACCCGGCCGAGGTCTGTTCCATTAACCGATCCCGGATGAACCGAAAAAGCACGCACCCCATATGCTTTTCCCCGGTGGTCGAATTCTACGGTAAAAAGATTATTGGCTGTTTTGGATTGCCCATAACCCTGTAAAGTTTCATAGGCCCTGTTGGTAAAATGGGGATCATCAAAATTAAATGGGGCCATCTGGTGGCCATAGGATGATACATTGATCACCCGTGCGCTTTGGGCGTTTTTTAACGCCGGCCACAAACGGGCCGTTAGCTGAAAATGCCCTAAATGATTGGTGGTAAGTTGCGACTCATAACCGCGTTTGTCACGTTGCAGGGGTACCCACATAATGCCGGCATTGTTCACCAACAGGTGAAGCGTGTTATTGGCTGCAAGGAATTCTTGTGCAAACCGGTCAATTGATTCAGGGTCCATGAGGTCCATTTTTTCAATGGTCACAGAAGGCACAGCCCTTAAACTGCTGGTGGCTTTCTGTATATCACGGGCGGGCACAATGACTTTGGCGCCTGCAGCCACAAAAGTTTTTACGGTCTCAAGGCCTATACCTGCATAACCACCGGTTACGATGGCTGTTTTACCGGTGAGATCAATTCCTTTTATTACATCATGTGTTGTTGAGGTGGCGTTAAATCCCGATTGAATGGGTTGTTGTAATGCGCCATTGTAGTTGTCTTTGCGTTCCATTGTTTTTGATTTTATAAGACAAAATTACAGCGTGCATCAGCAACCTGTTTTGTTTAGAAAGTCAGATTACTTTGTTTAGAAAGTCAATTCCTGAAATGGATGATGGCCCCGGTTCAGGGAACTATCGTACTGGTTCGAATATTGTTTATAGTTAATGTCTTAAAGCTATTCAATAAAAAAATTATTTGTTGGTTGCGTTACATCAGCTAAAACGTCATTTAATGTAAACTTCATTTGTAAATGTGGGATAAATCGGCCGGAATGATCAACATTTGTTGAAAAGCTAATACAATGAAACCCTGTTTTAGCGGATTATTGCTGCTGATAATAGTGGGGACCCTTACGAACTGCAGAAAAAAGGATGCCATCTCAAAATATATACCTACCGATTCCATTGGTTTAATAAACCAATGGATCCTGGACAGCATGCAACGATATTCTTACTGGACAAGCGACATACCCAACGATCCGGATTATTCGAAAACGCCGGATGCATTTTTCAACAGTATCAGGTCTTCACACGATCGTTTTTCCTGGATCAGCAATGGAACTTCTATTCCCCAGCCTTCCAACTCCTGGTTTACCTACGGCTTTCATTATGCCTTTGCCCAGGTGCCGGGGTATGATAATTATATTGGTGTAATTACCTTTGTAAACAAAAATGGGGGCGCAGACAGGGCCGGTTTACAACGGGGCAGTTATTTTATGCAGGTAAATGGCATGATCGTTAATCATAGTAACCTGGATGCCGTAAACCAGCAACTAAGATCGGGCGCCAGTTGCAGGCTTACAACTGCCAGGTACGATAACGGTTCCTGGAAGGCAGATACTGCTGTTACTGTACCTGCAATCTTTAATACGGAGAATGTGATCACTTATACCCGTTCATTTACTGCAAACGGTAAAACTACCGGTTATATCTATTACAGTTCATTTGATGAGCGTTATGATAACAGTTTGCTGGGGGCATTTGATAAATTAAAAGGGGCGGGCGCTTCAGAACTGATCCTTGATCTGCGCTACAATGCCGGTGGCAGTGTGGCAAGTAGTGCCAAGCTGGCCGGTATGGTGGCCACTACAATGGGAGCTGCTGATACCTATGTTATATTGAGTGGAAACCGGTACGAAGGCAGGCAGGTACGCAGTCTGCAGCAGGTGCTTAACACCTCAGGAAATGTTTACGGGAAGCAGTATGCCGATTTACAAAGCAGGCAGTTAGCGTTGCGCCGGGTCTTTATTTTAACTACTGCGGCCACGGCTTCGGCAGCAGAACTGGTGGTCAACGCCCTTAAACCTTACCTGACCGTAATACAAATTGGACAAACGACCACAGGTAAAGATGAGGCTGGCTTTGTAATAACCGATACGCGTTCGCCACGCCGGGTTTTCTGGACGCTTGAGCCTATTGCCTATAAGTTATTCAACCGGGCCAATGAAGGCAATTATGCTGCCGGATTAACGCCCACGTATATGGTAGATGAGATGGCCGAATTGCCATTGGCAGATGCAGGTACCCCTTTGGATCCACTTGTAAAACAGGCGCTTCAATTAATATATGGCAGTACCCTGCCGGTTACCTTTACCAATTTGCGTATGTCGCATACACCCGTACACATCCGAACGATCTATCAATCAGCTAATGCACAGGCCCCGGCTGGTGCCGTCATAAACAGCTTACGTTAGTATTGCAAAGAATAATAAATTATTTATGCTTTCAATATCCACTTCCGACAAAGAATTGCTTGAACGAATGCAGGATAATGATGAACAGGCTTTTGCGTCGCTGTTTCACCGTTACTGGGAAGAATTGTATATAGCAGCCGGCAAGCGGCTGGGGCATGCTGCCAGCACAAAAGACATTGTGCAGGAAATAATGGCTTCCCTATGGGTACGGCGTCATGCCATCAGTACCAATGAGGAAGGCTCGCTGAAAGCATATTTGTACACTTTACTGCGCTATCGCATTTTTGACGCTATTGCCCAGGACCGGCAAAAAGAAATATCTTATCATGTATTTCAACAGCTATTGGGCCTGCAGCAAACCCACGTACTCGAAGAGGTGATCTCGAAAGAGCTGTTCAAAGTTATTTATGAAGAAATAGAAGCCATGCCCCCCACAATGAAAAAAGTGATGCAGCTGAGTGAACGCCAGGGATATTCCAACCCCGAAATTGCCACGCAACTGGAACTGTCTGAAAAAACAGTGCGTAACCTCACCTCCCTGGCCCTGGCGCGCATCAGGGCCTGTATAGATAAATATTATGCCGATGCTCCGGTGTCTTCTCCTGCGCAGAATGCCTTTATATTATTTGCGCTCTCATTTTTAAGCATTTGATCCTTAACATTCTGGTAATATACTTCTTCGGGACAAATGCTGCTTTAGTGCTGTATTATATATGAACGCAAAGGAAGTATGGAATTTATTAAACGCATATTCAATAATTACCTGGATGGGAAAGCTACCGTATCCGAAACTACGGTAGCAGACACCTGGTATGAAGAAACCGGCAGGCAGCCTACGCCGGAATGGATCACGCAAAAAAGCCTTGACCGGGCAAAAGCCGAAACATTGGAAAACCTGTCGGCCCAACTGAATTTGCCGTTAAATAAATTGCAACAGCGGTCAGGATCAAAGTTCTTATATATAAGAAAATATCTTCCTTATATGGCCGCAGCAGTGGTATTGGTAGTAGCGGGTTTTGGTATAATTCGCACGATGATGGTACCCGCGGCCCATAACCGGAAGTTGCCGGCACGTCAGGTATTTTCTACCGCCCCGCGTACCCGTAAAAAGCTAACCCTGCCCGATGGTACAATAGTTTGGCTGAACAATGGCAGCAAGCTGTCGTTGTCATTGGCCGATTTTCGCAGGGCTGCCACCCGGGAAGTTTGGCTTGATGAGGGCGAGGCTTATTTTGAAGTAGCCAAAAATGCGGCACGACCCTTTATAGTGCATGTAGATTCGCTACAGGCCAGGGTGCTGGGTACCGCTTTCAACATCCAGGCTTATCGCCAGCTGGCTGGCATACAGGTACTGGTAAGCCATGGAAGTGTACAGGTATCGGCTTCGGGCAGTGTGCTCGATACGCTGGTGCATAACCGGCAGCTGACCTTTTTTAGCAGGCATCACTTTTATGTAAGTCAGCTGGTCACCGAACAAAACCTGGGCTGGTGGAACAACCGTTTTGTGCTCAATGGGGCCAGTTTTAAGGAGCTGGCGTTGCGGCTGCAACTCAGGTTCGGCGTACAACTGATAAGCAATAACCAACGTATTTTACAAACATCTTTTTCAGCAGGTTTTCCGGAAAATGCTTCACTGGAACAAATGCTGACTGTATTATGTACATTATATAAAACCAGTTATCACCGTGTAAACAACCGGATCATTATTTATTAATCAGCTCTAAGCGTGAACGAAAAAAGGGTTCTTGAAAAAGAGCATGGTAATGGTATGCCCTGGCACTAACAATTAACCAACCTGTATATTCTAATTATGATGAAACTACGCTTATTTATTTTTTCCGGATTGCTATCATTGATCTGTGCACAACTGGGGGCCCAGGTGTTGCAGAAGAAGCTGACTGCAACATTTAAAAAAGAACCCCTTAATGTACGGTTAAAAGCCATAGAAGGACAAACTGGCGTTACCATTGCTTTCGATGAAAACCAGGTAACACAAAAAATGGCGCCTGCCCATGACTTTGTCAATGCTTCTTTACAGGAAGTATTGCAACAGGCGCTTAAAAATTCTCCACTTGAATATAAAGAGGTGAATGGAACGGTAGTGATCATGGCCAAAACCCACGCCGCCACAACAACCCCGTTGCAAAAAGGAAACGTTGTTGTTAGCGGAAAAATAATTGACCAGGAAAGTGGCGAAGCGGTATCGGGCGCCACCGTACAATTAAACAACAGCTCTGTAATAACCGATATAGAAGGTAGTTTTTCACTAAAAGTTCCTGCAGGGGTTTACCAGGCAGCCATCACTTCTGTTGGCTACCTGGCAAAAAAGATCACCGGTATCGAATTAGGAAAGGAGGAGGTATTTACACTGAATTTGACCCTCACCCGCGAAGGTGCCAATCTTAAACAGGTTACGGTAACCGCTACGGCCCGCAAAGAAGGCGTAGCTGCATTATATACACGCCAGCAAAACAGTGCAGCCATGACAAACGGTATTTCGGCAGAACAAATTTCCCGCACGCCCGATAAAAACGTAGGCGAGATCATGAAACGGGTGAGTGGGGTAGCTACCGTGGACAACAGATACCTGGTGGTACGTGGATTGAGCGAACGGTACAACCAGGCCGTACTCGACGGACAGGTAATGCCCAGTACCGAATTGAACCGGAAGAATTTCAGCTTCGATATTGTGCCGGCTACCATTGTTGAAAATATAACGGTGACCAAAACTCTTACACCCGATCGCAGTGCCGAGTTTGGCGGCGGTATTGTAGAGGTAAACACCATCGACGTGCCCACGCAAAACTTTTTGAGCCTGAGCGCCGGCACCAGTTATAATGATAAAACAACCAACAAGACTTTTTTATCGCTACCCCTTGAAGGACGCGAATATGCCGGTAAGTTGTCAAAAAGCCGTACCCTCTTTGGTACCCTCGATTGGAAAAGCCCTAAAGAGATTTTTGATTATTACGATGCGAATAATAAGAATCATACTCTTATAAGCAATAACTGGGGTATTACTTCCTTTAACGCACAGCCCGCACAGAACTACCAGTTGTCGGTGGGCAGGGTGTTCAAGCTGCCCAACAGCGATCAAAAGCTGGGTATTATAGCCCTGGCCAATTACCGGAATACCTTGCAAACACAGGATATTAATACCGGCAGAGACGGTTGGCTGGGCGACCCGGAGCCGCTGGCTGGGGCCAGTGGCAAGCGGTATGGGTTTACTACCAATATTTCGGGCCTTGTGGGCGTGGGTTTTCGCAATAAGAACACCCGGGTGAAGGCAAGCAGCCTGTATTTACGTACGCTCGATCAGCAACTGCTGCTGGTTGACCATGGTTCAAACCAGGACGGGAACTGGGGGGCGAACGATGTCACTTACCAAACAACAATGCTGCAAAACCAGCTGGTTGTTGAACGGTCAATTGGCCACAAGGGCGTAAAGTTGAATGCAACAGGAAGTTATTTGTATATGAACAGGCTGCGGCCCGACAATCATTTTATGATCCACACGGCTATTGTAGATTCCAATATGAAGAATGATGTGAATCTAACGGGTGCAGGTACCCGGTTCTGGACCCGCGCGCTTGAAAAAAATTATTCATGGGACGCTTCGGTGAGCGTGCCATTCCTGATAAAGCAAAACAGCCAGATCTTTAAAGGTGGTTATAGCGGCTGGAGTAAAGATCGCCTCTTTTACACACTTTTTGGTAATGATGTTGCCAATACCAATTTCAATGGGGTTACTTACTTAGTTCCCCTGCGCAGTATTTATACCGATGAATACAATGCCTCTTTCGATTTTCAACGCAGGTTTTTTGATGCGTACCATAAAACGGCCAGCCTGCATGCGGTATATGCCATGCTCGACAATAAATGGGGCATTCACTGGCGGCTGGTGTGGGGTGTTCGGGCAGAGTATTATGACCTGAACAAGGTCAATAACCAAATAGATTCCCTGCAGTCAAGAAATCCGGGAATGGATTTTTCCGCGCTCCGCAACCGGGAAAAAAGCCTGAACCTGTTTCCTTCGGTAAACCTTACCTACCACCTTACCAGCCAGATGAACCTGCGTCTTTCGTATGTTAAATCAATTATCCGTCCCGATTTGCGTGAACTGGTAAATTTTGCGCAGTACGATTATGAGCTGGGCGGCGCATACCATGGTAACCTGGTGCATTCTACCCTTATTGATCATTATGATCTCCGTTATGAATGGTTTCCGGCGGCCGGTGATATTTTGTCAGCATCGCTGTTTTACAAAAAACTCAGGTATCCCATGGCCATTTACCAGATGTATGGGAATGCCGATTACCAGTTGATGAACGACAAAGACGCCAAAAACTACGGTATTGAGCTGGAAGCCCGTAAATCATTTGCGTTTACCGGACTGCCTGTTTTACGCAATATTACTTTATATGGCAACTTTACTTACCTCGATGCCCGGGTACGGCAAATGGCTGCAGATGCAACGACCGATCCCGACAATCCTAATCGCCTGATCATAACGGAAACCATCTACCGTACTGAAAAAAGACCGCAAAGCGGCGCCAGCAATTATATGTACAATGCCGGTTTTTATTACAACAGCAAACTGGTTTCACTCAGCCTGGTCTATAACAGCGTTACCAACCGGATGTTCCGCCCCGCCGGCCCGGGTCACCAGAACGAGTCGTTATACGAACAGCCGTTAAAATCATTGGATGCGCAGTTGGCCGTACACTTCCTGCACAGGCAGGCCGAAGTGAAGATCAACCTGGCCAATTTGCTCAATAGTTATTCTGTAATATACCAGAACAGGTTTAATGATAATGATGATGACCTGTTATCAAGCAAAAAAGATCCTTCCAAAAAGGAAGCGCAGTACCAGTCCGGTAAAGACCTGGTTAATTATAAAGTGGCGCCCGGACGTACCTACAGCGTTACACTCAGTTATACATTCAAATAAGAACCAAATGCCGATATAAGTAAAGAAATGAGATTCCCATTAAACCAAATTCAAATCAAACATTATGATTAAGAGAAAGATCCTTATGGCTGTGGTAACAATATCATTGGCCGGAGGAATGGCAGCTTGTAAAAAATCAGGCGTAAATCCAAAAAATGATCATAGTCTGAACGCTGGTATCGCAGAAGATTGCGGTTGTTCTGTAGTAGCGACCTCCGATAGTACAATTTCCGGACAGATCACAACCGATCTTCACCTCAGCAACACCGTTGTTTACAAATTAAGCGGACTGGTGTTTGTAACAGGTAATCACACACTTACTATCGACCCGGGTACACGCATTCTGGGCCTTCCCGGTACCGCCGATGGTTCAGTTGCCGGTGGTGGTCTTGTTATAACCCGTGGATCAAAAATTCAGGCGGTAGGTACTTCAAGCTGCCCGATCGTATTTACATCTTATCGTTATGACAACAATCCTCAGTCTGGTGACTGGTCGGGTATTGTCTTACTGGGTAAAGCGCCTACCAATAACTATCCTGCTTCCATTGAAGGTATCAACAATACGTTGTATCCCGGTATTGATGTGCTGTATGGTTCAGATGCTCCGGATGCGCATGATAATTCTGGCACAATGAAGTTCGTACGCATAGAGTACGGCGGCTATGTACTGAGCCCCAACAACGAGATCAATGGTCTTACCTTTGGCGGTGTTGGCGATGGCACAACGATCGATTATGTAGAAGTATTTAAAGCCAACGACGATTCATTCGAGTTTTTCGGTGGAACTGTAAGTCCTTCTCATATTATCTCTGTTGATGGATTGGATGATATGTTTGATACTGATAATGGTTACGCTGGTACAATTTCGTATGCATTAGGTATGTCAGATGTTACCCGTCCTGATGTAAGTCAGTCAAATGGTTTGGAAAGCGATAACAACGCTACCGGTACAGGTGCTACACCTAATACGCACGCACATTACAACCACATTACCATTATTGGTTTACCCAATGCAACATTGGCATCTGAACAAATTACCATTCCACCAAATGGTAATGCAAGTTCTGGTACCGGTCGTTATGGCCGTGCCGCACACCTGCGCAGAGGCGCCGAATTTGATATTCAAAATGGTATTTTCCTGGGCTTCAACTATGGGCTTTCTATAGACACTGCACTGGGCAATACCAAGGGCAAATATTTAGCCGGCACTTCTTCAGTTACCAACACATTTGTGCACGCATTTGGCACTTCTGCAACTGCGGCTGCCCCTCACCTGGCAGCGTATGATGTAGAAGGCAATGGTATCTCAGCAACAGGAAGTGGCTTTAGTCTGGATGCTGCTTTCTATAACAAAGCTATTACCGATGGCAACACCGGCATGGTTGATGCTGACCCGGGTGTACTTGGTCTGGAAGATCCGTTTAACCGCAGCTCTGTAGGTGCACTCAACTTTATGGCTGGTTCGTTCACTGATGCTGACCAGGCTGGTGCTGGTGCTTTCCCTGGCCGTGAAGACTGGACCATCGTTAACGGATGCTATAACTGGACCAGGTATTAATAATTTTAATTAATCACTATCAACTAACAACCAAACAGTATTTCTTTATTTATAAAGGCAGAAGAGCGGCTTTCCCTCAACTATGGGGGAGAGCCACTCTTTATATATAAAGCCCCACTTAACCCGGCAAATACAAACTATTATGAAAGGAAACATTATTATAGCTGTATCGTTGATGAGTTTAATAGCCATTTTTTCATGCCGTAAGGGCGATTATGCGCCGGAGCATTATTATGGCGGTATCAATATCAATAACTCCGCATTGTCGGTAGCAGGTATGGATGTGTTCATGGACGGAACAAAAGCGGGAACCATCAGCCCTGGAAAAAGTATCGACCTCAACCTGCTTACTGCCGGCGCAAGCGGACATTTAACTATCTATAAAGCAGATTCTGCGCACACTGCCGATAATCTTGTTGCCGACACCATGCTCACTTTCCCCAAAAACAATAAAATAAGCCTCGATGTTATTTGCAGTGAACTGCTTCAAATAAAAGGCTTCTGGGATAAAAGCATTCTTTCAGTTCCGTCAGATTCTGTACGGGTGCGCATTAAGTATGTATCAACAGTAACAACCATTACCAAACCGCTGAACGCGTATAATATCCGTTTATTCAATGGCGCTCCCAAAACCGCCAGGGATAGTTTTCCAGTGGTTCCGCTTACAATAAATAACTATTCGCAGGCATTTACTTTGAAAAAAGGCCTCGATCTGTATTATCGGATGATAGATCCGGCCACTGGCGCGTATTTGAAAGATAATACCACCAATTATTTCTTCCGGTTATATAATTTCGGTACCAGCACCGTGTACGTTGGGGGCTCTTATGCGTTAGTTACCATTACTATTTCTGAAAATGCCGGCAATTATAAATTAACCTATCCGGCAACGCTTCAAAAAGTGAATTAAACGGCGCGTTAAAAATTAAACTTTAACCCTTGAAAACATTAAAGCAGGAAGAGGCAGAAAAATATAAATTCTCTGCAACTTCCTGCTTAATAAACGGCTGTGAAAAACCGGTTATTTAATGATTGTCACTTTTTTAGTTATCAGTTCCCCGGTGTTGAAACGGATCTGCAAAAGATAAGTGCCTGATGTTAGTGCACTGAAATTTAACATAAACGTGCTTTTGTTGCTGCTGTTTATTTGCTCCGAAGCCTGATATACGGTATTCCCATTCATATCCTGCAGGTATAGGTTAACATGCGCGTTATCATGGGGTGAAGTAATATTCAGGTAGCCCCATCCTTTATTTGGATTGGGATAGAATTCAACGTTAGTAATTGCATCGCCGGGCTGCCCGGCATTTACCGGGGGTGTAACAGCCAAATCTACCCGGGCCGCTGACGGCGCCGATATAGCGAACTGACCAAAACTGGTCACGTTGCTTTGGTTATTAAAAGTAATAGAACTGTTTCCGGCGGAAAAGGCAAAGCGTGCTGCCTGCCGAACGTCTGTACTCCACGTAGATCCCCATGCGCAGGAAGCCCGTTTGTAGATCTTAAAATCGGTTGCCTTAAAATTGGAGCTCGCAATATTCAAACCACTGAACCGGATGCTATCAGGCACCGTAAAGGTTTTGTTACTGCCATAATTATTAATAATGAAGTAATGCGATCCCGGCACCAATGGCAACGAATTAGGCTTCGTGTCGGGCGGCGAATTGAGCTGAAACGCCACTACCTCGCCATTGGGATAGGTAGCATTATTCTTCAGGAAGATATCGATACCTGTACCTGTGAAGCTATGCTTGCCGCCGGCATTTACATTTGATTTGCGGAAAACGCTCCCTGTGGCAACCGGCGCCGTGGAGGTTGTGATAAATGCACTACCCGGAATGGTGGCTTTAAAGTCACTCATGAGATCGGGCACCGTGCCGGTAGCCGCGTTGTATTGGTTGAACTGGAAATATTTCAGCAAGCCGGTTTCAGCCGCCGCATTGCTTTGTATAAGGTGCATCTTTTCCCTTACCTCGTTCTGACTTAAAGCATAGTTATAAAATTTGATCTCATCAATGGCTCCCTTGTAGGCAGCATCCTGCCAGTGAATATCCAGGTTTACATAAAAGGGATCCTGCGACAGGTTTAAAACAGGCATAGGGCCGTTATTAACAGTGGCGGGTACGCCGTTCAGGTAAATTTTAACCCCTGAAGGCGAATAAGTAAGCACCACAAAGTTCCAGGTCGCGGTGTCTGCGATTAACCCGCTGGTATTGCCCCATCCTACAATAGTATCGGTGTAGCACAACTGAAGATTGGGTGCATACCCTTGATTTACATCAAATATAAAACCAAGCCCGAACCCCTTGCCCAACGACGGATTTGGATTCCAGCCTATGATCTGCGAAAGTGCTTCTTGCAGGCCATCCGGCTTTATCCAGCAGGAGATGGAAAAATTATTGCTGTTGATATTTACTTTACCCAGTCTAATAGGGGTCAGGCTGCCATCCATTTTCAGGCACTTGCCTGCAACCGTATCCGCTTTCACAGCAAGTGCCGACAGTGCGAACTGGCCAAAACCGGTTACATTATTACCAGTGCCGAAAGTGATGGTGCTGTTGCCTGACATATAATTAAAACCGGTTGACCGGCTGATTTGCGGACCCCATGAATCGCCCCATGCTCCGGAAGAACGCCTGTATAAATTAAAATCTGCTGTACCGTGAGCGGCATCAATATCACGGCCGTTAAACCGGATGCTGTCGGGTGCAGTAAAGGTGGTATTACTACCGTAATTATTTATAATGAAATAGCCGGAACGGGGTATCAAAGAAAGGCTGTCAGGTTTTTTGTCGGGCGGCGAATTGAGCTGAAACGCCACTACTTCGCCATTAGGATAGGTAGCGCCATTCTTCAGGAACAGATCGATGCCTGTGCCGGTAAAACTATGCTGTCCGCCCGAATTCACATTTGGTTTCCGGAACACTTTGCCGGTAGCAACCGGCGCTGTGGATGGAATGAACAGGCTGGCGGGAACCAGCGCCTGGTAGGAGCTTGCTATATCCTGTACAACCCCTGCGGCACTATCATACTTGTTGAACTGGTAGTATTTGAGCAAACCTGTCTCTGTGGCCGCATTACTTTGGATGAGATGCATCTTTTCTCTTACCTCGTTCTGGGTTAAGGCATAATTGTAAAACTTGATCTCATCGATGGCTCCTTTATAAGCGGCGCCCTGCCCGTGGAGATCCCTGCTTATGTAAAAAGGCGACTGCGACAGGTCTATAACGGGCATTTGTGCGTTATTGACCTTGGAAGGCACCCCATTCAAATAGATGGTTACCCCTGTTGGCGAATAGGTAAGCACCACAAAGTTCCAGGTGGCGGTATCTGGTATCAGCCCGCTTTCATTACCCCATGATACTAAATTATCGGTATAGGCCAGTTCAAGATTGGACGGTCCGCCTTTCCATGCAAATCCAAGCCCAAACCAGGAGGATGGACCCGGATAAGCATCATGTCCCAGCAATTGCGTAAGCGCGTTTTGCAGGCCATCGGGCTTTATCCAGCAGGAAATGGAAAAATTGTTGCTGTTGATATTTACCTTACCCAGATTAATTGAGTTATAGCTGCCATCCATCTTCAGGCATTGGCCGGCAACCGTATCGGGTGAACAGTTGTCCCGGGTAAACGTGATCATTTGGTCAACCGTGCGGGTATGTTTATTGCCCGCTGCATCGGTTACCTCAAGCGATACCGTATAAGACCCCGGTAACTGGTAAACCACTTTCGGTTCTCTTGCAGTGGTGCTGCTTACATACGAGGCGCCCGGAAATGTCCATTTCCATTGGGCGCCTGCATAATTTACATTCGAATAATCGATAAAGGAAACAGTATCCCGAATACAGGAAATAAATTGCTGATCGGCCATGGGCTGGGCCACGGGCGTTCCGGCGCCGAATAACGGCGATTCCCATACGCCCCTGTTGCCTGCAATGCGCAACTTGCTATCGCGGTAAAAAATAATTCCGCCCTGGTTGCAGGCAAAATTCAGCGGCAACCCGTTGCTGTAGTCAACCCAGTCAGCCATCGTATTATCCCGGTAATAGACTTTTGCCGGCGCATT
>NZ_LVYD01000112.1 GCF_002077945.1 Niastella vici | reverse complement strand
TCTCTTGCTGTGGTGCTGCTTACATACGAGGCCCCCGGAAATGTCCATTTCCATTGGGCGCCTGCATAATTTACATTGGAATAATCGGTAAAGGAAACAGTATCGCGGGTACAGGAAATAAATTGCTGATTGGCCATGGGCTGGGCCACGGGCGTTCCGGCGCCGAATAACGGCGATTCCCAAACACCCATATTACCCGCAATGCGCAACTTACTATCGCGGTAAAAAATAATTCCGCCCTGGCTGATCTTAAAATTCAGCGGCAGCCCATTGCTAAAGTCTACCCAGTCGGCCATCGAATTATCCCGGTAATACACTTTTGCCGGCGGGAAATTGGAAAACGCGTAAACCCCGCCGTTGGTGCCTGCCTGGGGCGTGATAAAGGCAATGGGCGCGTTGGTAAGGCTACCGGTATAATTGGTCCAGTCGGCACCGCCATTGATGGATTTGAAGACCTTGTTGCCGGCGTCGCCATTGGCCATACAAAGAAAGACCACATTTTCATTCAGTTGGTCAACCGCAATATTAGCATTGTAATAACGATAGGCTACATTCGATGGCAGCGATAAGGTTATCCAAGAGGCGCCGCCATCAGTCGTTTTATACAGGCCGTTCTCTGTACACAGGTATATTATATTCGGATTGCTCCGGGCAATATCAAACCGCCACACCCTGCTGCCAAAGTCGTGCAACGCAATGTAGGAAACGCCACGGTTAACCGATTTCCACAGAAAATTATCCCTGCCCACATAGAAGGTATTGCTATAACAGGGGTCTATCATCAGTTTACTGTGTGGGGTACCCAAATTAAGATCCTGGGGCCATAAGGAATTGCCATATTCGGCATAGGTAATGTTTCCCGGAAGGGACGACGGCAGCTGTTTGGTTCCCTCGTCACTGAAGCCTACCATGTTTTTCTGACCATGAAACACATGACCCGTAGCCGCTTCCGCCCCGCCAGCGTACAAAGAATTACCTGCACCATAATTTTCAAACAAGGCAACATCACCGTTATGAAAGCGGCCTCCTACCACAATATCCTGGTCCCAGCCCTGACTAAAGCCCCAGAATTCGGAGCCGGTGAGCCCGGTATTGCGGACCGACCAGTTGCTGACACTGGTAAAAAAATCAGATGAATAGCTAACGCCTCCGTCGGTAGTGATAAAGGCGTCGTTACCGAGGCTGCGCATGCATTGTATATCGGCATGCAATGGAAACGGCGCATCGCTTAATCTTGTAAAGTTGAAACCGCCATCGACCGACTTTACCGCATACCGGGTACCTAGTATTACCTGGTTTTCGTTGTTCGGCGAAACCATCATATCGAGATCGTACATTCCCTGCCAGTTATCAATGTCCAGGGCGTTTGTTTTGCCGGTAGCGGTTATGCTCCAGCTTAGCCCTGCATCGGTGCTTTTAAGGAGCCTGGGAGCATCATCATCGAGGGTAATGCAATATACCGTATTGCCGTTAGCCGGGGTAACACCAAACCTGGCTCCATTGCAATGAATATTATTCAGTGCGGCGGCGTTAACAGCGGTAAAAGTGACGCCACCGTTCACAGAGCGGAAGATAGTAATCGCATTGCCGGCATTCGCCTGGGCGCCTACCGCATACACGATGTTGGGGTTAGTCGCGTTGATCTCTACGTCATATACCGGGCTCGCGCTGGTGCCGCCGGCCAGTTGCCAGGAGGAACCGCCGTCATTGCTGTAATACACCCCATTAGCCCCGGCCAATAAAACGGTTCCATTCGTTTTGCTGATGACGATCTTTTCGGATGTGCCCCCGTGGTAACCGTCAAGGTTCATCCAGGAAACGCCGGCATTGACGGATTTAATAAGTAGCCCATCGAGCGATATTGCATAAACAATATTGGCATTGGCGGGGTCAACCGCAATGGAAAGACAAACAAACGGGAGCAGGTTGTCAGTGACGCTTGCCCAATGAAGTCCTTTATCTGCCGACCGGTAAATGGCCCCTGTTGCGCCGCCCGCGTATAATACATTAGGATTGGAAGGGGTAATGGCAAATGAATAAATGTTAGCCTGCCAGGGAATTTTTTTTTTGCTCTGATCATACGTTTCAAGAGGGCCCAGTATTGTCCAGTTGCCGTTCGCTGTTGTTGCAGCTACCCGGGCATTTTTGTTTTTGTTCCCCTGCGCATTGATAGCGGTGGTGAGCAACCGGTTGTAATAACCCGGATCTTCCACTACAGCGCCGTTTGGCTGGATGAAAGGGGCTATTGTTTCCCGCCACCGGGCGTAAGCCATGCGATAGGGTTCTTCATCGTTCTCTTCTTCTTCATCTTCTTCTTTCCCTGTTTTTGCATGAACGTCGTCTTTTTCGCATGCTTCAATGGTGGAATCAATTGTGTAAATGTTGGGATGCTCCCAATCGCAAAGTTTTACCCAGCAGGGAACAGGCACCGAAGGCGGCAGGTTGAAAATGATATCCTTTCGGCCTGCGGTTTGCGCAAATAAACTACCGGTTAACAGGTTAACCAGCATGAGTACGGTTAGTTTTTTCATAGAAACAATAGATTGGAAAAGTGGCACACTTTTAAAAGCCGGGCGTAAGTAGTATCTTTTTTTCCGCATAGGGGATAGTATTAGTTGGAGAGGTCGTTATATAACAACCGATAATCATATTAATAAGATTATGTAAGAGGATATTCTACCGGAAAATAGTTTTATCAGTTTAGCAGTTCATTAGGTTGCTGTTTACAACGCGGTTCATCATGCTCTTGGATAATACATCTATAATTTCTTTCGTTTCCTGATTGCAACCCTCTTTAGTTAATGAAAAGACAGAGGTCAAAGTTCCATGTGATAAAAATTTCGCAGTTTTCCGATCTCTCATCAGGTAGGCCAACATGTAATTGTTCCAGTACTTTAAATAACCTTCTCCCCAAAGTTTTATAAAATATTTTGCTTCGTTGTTTAAATCATTTTTTGCTGCAAGCAAAGCTCCGCAGGATGTAGCATGAAAATAAGTATACCCAACAGCAATGTCAGTATTTAAAAACTTTTTCAATGCTTCTAAAATGTCTATTGGGCTTTCTGAGTTATCGTACCATCCTGACAAGCGATAAGAAAAGGCGATACCGGGAGGTATCCAGACCGAGAGAAATCGCAGGAAAGAAGAAGGGCGGAGGCAGTCTTAGCATCCCCATAGTACTGATAGAACGGTGGGAAATCAGTTCCATGAAAGCCACTTAGTAAGGAAGGGGGATGCCTGTTTACGGAATTGCATTTTAGAAACATCCAATGTACCCGAGACATGGAAAAGATGTTAACAGTAGAAATGCAGATAGCAGAACGGGCCAGGAAATACCGGTTGGAAGCACTAACGAACCTGCATGAGTTTATTGATGTACCACTGCTACAGGAAAGTTTTAATACCCTGAACAAAAAGGGAGCCAGTGGCGTGGATGCAGAAACATGGATAGACTATCACAAGCAACGGGAAACAAGAATCCCTCAGTTACTAACGGCCTTTAAAAGCGGCAACTACCGGGCACCTAACATCCGGCGGGTTTATATACCCAAGGGTGATGGCAAACTTCGCCCGCTTGGTCTACCAACCGTGGAAGATAAGCTGCTACAGACGGCAGTAACCAGGGTGTTGCAACCGGTGTATGAGGATGTATTCTATTCCAGTTCGCATGGGTTCAGACCAGGTAAATCACAACACCAGGCATTGGAGGAATTAACCCGTCAAGTCAGCTTGCAGGAAAAGCGCTACATCATAGACGCTGACATGCAAAACTACTTCGGGAGTATCAACCACCAATGCTTGCGTGAGTTCCTTGACCACAGGATAAAGGATGGCGTGATCAGAAAGATGATCGACAAATGGCTCAAAGCCGGTGTATTGGAAAACGGACAGCTTATATATCCGACAGAAGGTACCCCGCAAGGGGGGACGATCTCACCGTTGATTAGTAACGTTTA
>NZ_LVYD01000111.1 GCF_002077945.1 Niastella vici | reverse complement strand
CCCTTCTCCTCTTTTCTTCGCTACCTTTTTCGTTGGGGTTGCAAAGGTAAGAGTTTCTTTCATTCGACCAACTTTTTTCTTCTTTTTAAGAGCATTTTTTGTGAGCCTCTTCGTTATTCCTTTTCGTCTTCTCTTCTTTCTCACCGCCCCGTTTCGTAAGGGGGTGCAAAGGTAAGCGGATTTAGTTCCCCACCAAATCTTTTTCATTCTTTTTCAAACTTTTATTGCAGTAAAGCCGGTTTCAGGTGTCGTTTTGACGATAAAAATGATGCTGGGCGCGGCTTTGATCCAAATGAAGCATGAAAAAAACATTTTAAGCTGGAAATGAAGCATTTAATAATTCCAGGGCCTGCCTTATCATTCCCGATGCCGGCACCGGTGTTTTATCCTTCACCCAACAAAATACCAGGCGCACAATGCCGGCCCCTACCCCTTCGGCTTTATTCTTTACCGGTTTACGAAACAGCCATGCGCTGGTTCTTCCCGGCTTCCCTGTATGAACTTCCCAACGACCTGCTGTTTGAAGCAACAGGGATAGCGCAAACTTTCATCGGGGTAATTCAATTGTATTATACTGTAAAATTATGGAAGGGCATTAGTCACCCGTTACCACCAGTTTCTTTGTTTCGAGGAGCTGACCGCTGTGTGAAATAAAACCAACGAAGTAGTTGCCCGGCAGGTTGATGTGCAAAGGAATTATGCTGCGGTCATTCACCAGTTCGCGGTGTATCATTTGTCCCAATACATTCCAGATCACGACGTATTTAACAGCCGCTGCGCCGTTTACGCCCACATAGAAATTCCGGGCTGATGGGTTGGGCCACAACAGCAACTGGTAGCCATCGGTTTTGCTGCCCACGGCTACTATGTTGGTGTAAGAGATGCCGCCACTGTAGTCAACCAGCCTCAACCGGTAATAGCTGATACCAGTATAGCTGTTGGGGTCATTCATAGTATAGTTCAGCCAGGTAGTGCTGTACCCGTTAACTGCTTTTGACGACATCGAATCGCGGTTGCGGAAGCGGGTCTCGTTGCTCAACCTGCGTTCCACCATAAAATACCGGACATTCACTTCCGGTTTGGTGGTCCAGTATACCTGCACATTATTTTTGTCTAAACGCCAGCCACTCAGCCATACATGCGTATAGGGAAGCGAGGTATCGCCGTTGCCGGCAAATTTGGTAAAGTAAGATGCCGCAGTGATGGCACTACGCATGGTGCGGGTATTTACCCCGCTATTGGCCAGGGCGGCGCCGGTAGTGAGGTAACCGGTGAGCGGAGATCCCTGCGGATATGCCGTATCCCAGCCGGCGCCGGTATACTGTGATACATATGAATACTGCCGGTTGCGGCTGAATTGACTGCCTTCGTCGGCAGTAAGGTGTTGCAAAGCCACCTCTACTTCATCGGCACCGGGGTTGTTGCGTTTTCCAATTTCCCAGGTCTTGTTCACACCCTGCGCCTTCAGATCGGTTCCGCTAAACAGGTCTTTCTTAACGCCGTCGGATACCCGTACATGATAGTCATCGCCCCGCGAAGCCTTGCTGCGGATAGACACCGGTGTATAGGCGAGGGGTGGATTTTAATTTTTCCGTAATGTATTATTGTATAAACACCAATCCCCTTCCCAAAATTAGAATAACATTAGCGTGTATTTAACTAATGATTGATATCCCCAACAAATGGTAGGTAATTATGCTTACTGTAACGCGTAAGCCTATGTCATGATTGATCACGATCAACTATATCTTTTTATGACTGCCATCAGGTAACATGCCATGCCAGCCAGGGAAATAAAGGTGCGGTCGGTATGATAGAACTCCCAGCGGTCCCTGATCACTTCCCACCCGGCCGGCATTGACCCGGGTGTCCAGGTCCTTATCTGGTTATCGATAGGTACTTCAATAAACAAAGTGATAGCCAGCGCCGCCACAAATAAGATAAGCGTTGAAAGCAGCCAGTAGAAATGAGCCCGCTTCTTTTTACCGGCCATTAATAGTAAGACAAGCAATCCTATAATGCCCAGTGGCATCATAATGCTCATGCCTGTGGCTACATTTTGCATGATCTGTTTACCGATCGTAACAAATGTTTCTGCCGGCAAAGTGTACATTGTTCTGCTTAACGAAAACCAGGTTCCCCAGAAAACACCGGTCACCCCTATCAGCACCAGGCCGGTCATTAGCAGTAAGATCTTTCTTAATATCATATGTAAGCAATAAACGAATTACAAATACTGTTCCCCAGGCTGCCAGTTGGTTTCAAGTTCTTTCCAACACATTATTAAAGATAATGATTTTAAATACCCTATTTCCTGATATTGGTTACCCAAACACCCTAATAGGTTGAATAAGGTTTAATATTGTTGAAAAATAAATCACTCAAATAGTCTTTAGAAAGAAGGCTGGTTTGATGTTTGTTTAGTACCGACAGCTCTTGTTGATATGTAGGTTGTAATTGTTCAATGCCGTGAGGCCGGTATGTCCATTAACCGGGTGCGTTTTTTTGCAGGTGTGGTTTTCGTTTAAAATCGAAAAAACTGGCAACATACCGGCGGGCACAACGAAAAAAAGGTTGGCTCACATGCTTACTAAACTGATATGCGCCGGTCTAATACAGAATTGATTACACATCTACCTCTATACAACAACGTTACCGAAAGCATGCCTATTCATGGATGTTCATATAATTTTCATGAGGATCGCATTGCCAATTCAAAAAATCATCCTAATTATGTAATACATATTCTTATTAAAAAAACCTTATCATGGAAAAAAACTGTACACTAACCGCTTTGCCATACTGGACCTTCGCCTGGCGGGAAGCCGGTGAGGTTGTTGTCCCGCTGCATAAACCCAAAGCAAACTAGCCCATGTAGTTGCTTATTCCCTTTCACCAGTAACATACCGGAGCGTTGCAGCAGTGCCTTTGACCTGGCATGCGTAGTTTAAAATCAAGGTTCGTATTTACTGATCCCCATTAGATCGGGGGCCTGTTTATGGCCCCAGGCCATTGTACGTCCTATTCCCTACACTAGTATAGCCCAACATCTATTATGTCAGTGGACCCTGTTCACTGAACCGGATATTTTTTTGCCTGCGCGGAAGTTCGCTTCTGCAGGTAACAGGGATCTTTTTGCATTAAACGCTTATTCTTTAACCATTACAAATCAAACACGATGAGTAAACGACGACTACTTTCTGGTTTATTCCTTATTCTATTGTGTAGTGCACGAGTCACTGCGCAACAGACAGACGGTTACGGCAATTATTTTGCCGAGGCATACCGCCTGTACCCTTCCATTCCGCAAGGAGTGTTGGAAGCCACAGCCTGGTCGGCTTCCCGCCTCAACAACATGCAACCGCAAACCCATGGTGATGGCGATGGTACTGCCATGCCGCTGCGGTTTGGGGTTTTTGGTCTTATTGAAGATGGTAAAGGTTATTTCAAGAACAACCTGGTTACAGTAACTGCATTGAGTGGCATTACGCCGGAACAGTTTAAAAATGATGTTCGCCTGCAGATACTGGCAGTGGCCAAATTCCTGAGCAGTGAAGCAGCGCAACAACAACTGGGCGCACACCCTTCTGCCGAAGCCTTTGCCAGCGTGCTGGAAAAACTGGCTGAAATTCCTGATGACGGCAGCACGGTGAACCAATATGCGCATTCGCTGTATACCTACGAGGTGTTCAATCACCTGAAAAAAGGGTTTTCCTCAGGCGGGTTACAATTAGCCCCCCGTACCATACAGCTCGACAAGATCTATGCGCCGCAAACCCTGCGCACCCTGAGCGCACCGGGCGTACAGATTAATTACATGCAGGACAGAATTAAAGCCAACGGGTTCAATTTACCCGTTAGCAATTCAACCACACCAACCAACAGCAATGCAAGGGTGGAAGCGGTTCAAAGCACCGATTATCCCCCGGCCCTGTGGGACCAGGCAAGCACCAGCAATTTCACTGTTGGCCGCGGTGGCTATACGCCTACCAACGTGGTGATCCATACCTGCGAAGGTTCTTATTCAGGCACCATCAGCTGGTTCAACAATGCCAGCGCCCAGGTTTCGGCACACTACGTGGTAAGGTCTTCTGACGGACAGATCACGCAGATGGTGTTGGAGAAAGATAAAGCCTGGCATGTACTTGACCATAACTACTATACCATCGGTATTGAGCACGAAGGATATGTAGCATCGGGCAACACCTGGTACACCAATGCCATGTACACCAGTTCGGCTGCCCTGGTACGTGATATATGCACCAGCTGGAGCATAGATGGCACTACCTGTTTTCGCGGACCGGCCACTTCAGGCACCAACTTTTTGCCGGTGACCGTTCGCATCAAAGGCCATCAGCACTACAGCGGCAATACGCATACCGACCCAGGCATTTACTGGAACTGGTCGAAGTATGCCGATCTCATTAATCCGCCTACAGCTGTTACCATTATGTCATTCGCAGTGAAAGACCAAAGCA
>NZ_LVYD01000110.1 GCF_002077945.1 Niastella vici | reverse complement strand
CACGTAACCCCCAAATTTGACGAAGAACCAACATGCGCAGGAATCTACACAAAATAAAGACGGATGGGTTAAAGAAGTATTTCCAGATCCGGAGAATGATTATAATAAAGTTTGGCATAATAAATTCGTTTTTCAAGAAGTTGGAAATGGTGACTACATTTCTATTGACCTTTCCCCAGACAAATACGGTAAAATAATTTATTTGAGTCATGATGATGGTGAAGGACATGGCTATGTTATGGCTGACTCTTTTTCGGAATTATTAAGCAACTGGGCACAGTTAGGCTTTGTTGGAGGCGAAGATTGGCAATGGCTACCCTTCTGCAAAGACAAAACGAGTGGCATTGACCCGAGTTGTTCAAACGCTTTACTTTGGCAACACACAATCGGATTACGTTGATGTCGGCATCACCGCCTTGATTGAACTTTAGTTGCGACGCTCTGTTCCAGTTTCTGTTTGCTTTGTAGCTTCATGCAAAAGTTCCTATTTCTTTTGACATTTATCCATCAAGTTCAGACAACGGCATTCTGGATGTAACCATTCGGTCCTCGACATCTTCGAGATTCTTAATCCAAGCAAAAGTATCATCTATCACTTTTCCATTTGCGTCAGTAATTCTTATAACCTGATTAGAGCAGGGATAGCAACTCCCAGATAGGCTTCAATGATTTCACGCCCCGGTAGTCTTGCCGGGGCTTATTTAATTACGTTTGTTCGGACTCTCATTATTTTTGGATGCTTTTCTTCCTTAATTCTGCATCAACGGTTGAAGTCAATGCTCTATGAAAATAGAAGGTGCTCATATCAGCCACAACTCGAACACCGGAAGGTGGTTCGTAGTGATAAACTCCACTTGTAAAATCACAAGCGATATTTTGGCATTTCAGAAAATATTGACCGTCTTCAATTTCTTTGGAAAGGTTATGGAAGCATTTCGGGCAAATCATTTTGTAATCGCCATATTTAATAGTGTATTCTCCATTTTCTTTTACCCACTTCCATTCGATATTTGCGCCCCAAATATTAGCAGAATTGAAACTTGTGACGGCATTTTTTTTTGAGAACTTCGCAACTTTTCTAAACAAAATGTTTAACAATATATAGCCAGCTACCATAAGCAGAATTGTTATCAAATTGATTTGAAAGCCGTCGATAAAAAAATTAACAATTGACTTCCAAGTCTGCTTTAAACTTTCAACAAAAGATGCCTTTGTCACAATAGCCTTAATGAAAGCATATAACGGAATTATTAAGGCACCCCAGCCCCACTTAATTAATTCCTTTAAACCTTCGGCGATTAGTTTACTACCGACAGGGTCTTTCCATACGTCCTTAGGTTTTGCCATTCTGATGTCTTCTTTAATTTCTGCCAATACGTAAATTTATATAATTATAGTGCAATTAAAAAACCTTTGTCCTTGATAACCTGCTTTTAGGGTTATGTATTCATTGCAACTGTATTCCTTGCTTGGAGACTCAGCCAACGAAGCTACGAACGCTCCTCAAGCGTCCTAAAATATTCCACTTTACAGACGTATAGTGTTAAAACCACTCCAGCCGTATCTGTTTTCTTCGCCGCCTTTGCAGCCCGCCCCTACAACGCATGGCTCTGTGGGAACCAACATCTGGATGGAATTACAACCTATTGGTATCTTATCGGCAGCATATTCAATTTTAGTAATACCAGGAGGGCAATCATGAAGGCCGTTCCAATTGCGGTAAGGATGTTGATGAATTTTTGTGCCTTACCGCTATTGTTGAACGCCTTTTCAATGGCTTAATCCCGGGTGCTGATTGAACTTATGAATATTCCCGTATTTGACAACGTCAAAGTGATGAGCATTCCACGTTTCCACATCAAAATCTACTACTTTTCTTCCCAGTTCTTTTGCATTTTTGGGTGTTTCAGCTTTGAGAATGGCATTAAACGATTGTGTGTCACCGAACAAAAGCGCCTTGCGCCATCGTCCAGTGCTCGGCTGTTTTATAGGTGATACCGTCCACGATAAATGGAGCTTCATACCACTGGCTGAAGAAAAAGTTGCCGGCTTCTTCTCCAAACTTGTTGGTATGTCCTCAAAAAAATAAATACTTCAGCATATCGCTGGCGTTAAACTTCTCAATTAACCAATCAATATTGTAATATGTCATTTGTTAATCAACTTGATTTAGAACTGTCAGCAATTTCTTCAGTTTTGTCTCCCGAACAGTTTTGTATTCGTCACCCCAAAGGTTGAGCAGTTCAGGAATAAGTTGGCGCTTAATAGAAGTCTTTGCTAATTCTTTTAAGTCATTGTCTACTGTACCCTCCAAATATAATTGCCCAAATGCAATAGAAACGATAGCCGCGTCAATGCCTGACATGAAACGGCTGCCCAGCTCGCTTTGCTTTAAATACGGTTTTAGTTTCTCAAGGCTGGTCTCGCTGAGATCAAAAGCAGGATAACCCCAATAATCAATCTGCTCAGTTAAAAAATCTTTCGGATTGTCTGCCCGATGAGTTTCTCTCCAATCGGCAAAACCCGCATAAGTATCTGCACCGTCGTCGCTGCCAAAAGGCGCCGTTTCTTCGATCGGGCTCCAATAAAAATCTTCATTCATCAGGCGTTTGGCATTTGGATGTGCTTTTTCAATGCTTGGAGAATAGTCTGGCATATATTTGGTCTTTTGACTGAGTTTGGTATTTAATTCTGTTATTGGCTGATGAAGCCTTTCGTTCCGCTTACCAATTTGGGTTTTCTTCAATCATTTCCAGTAAGTCTTTTTTGTAATAGTTGCCTTTCGCTTCATCAAAGTTATTATAGAATTCTTGCAAGTCATCCTTGGTGAAAATGGGGCTTGTCAAAGCAGAATAGACCTGATAATCATTTACAATCGTCCACATGATGCTTTTGTAGTCGCCACTTGCCTTTAATAGAATTTCTTCCGGTCCGTTATCACAAGCCCAAAACTGATAATGTCGTACAAACCTTGCTTCAACGCTTTTGAAAAACCAATCTCTTGCTTCAGCGTCCTCGCCCCAAGACGTTGAATGGTCACGAAACGTAAAGAGGAAACCATTTTTAAAATCGTTAACGGGTACTAAGTCTTCTTCAAATTTTGGAATGCCCCAACTTTCCCTATGTTGTTCAAAAAAGTCTTCGGTGTCAATACCGCCGCATTGCATTTTGATAAATGAAGCTCTTGTTTTTGCTGCAGCATTGTCTAGCTGCAATAGTTGGTCAGCAAAGTCTAAATAAATGTCAAAAGGCTCACGCAAGTGGCGTGTCCGCGCTTTGATAACGGCGTCCAGTTGGTCAGCCAATAACAACAATGGGGAAGTCACCGAATAAATTTCTTCAAAGTATGAGGCTCTGTCCATAAGGTTACCTGTAACGTTTCAGTATTTGAGAAGGCAATAGCGATTAGTCGTTATGCGCGTTTAGTCATCTTCAATGAGGTCAACAATTCTTCCATTTTTTAATCTAAATGGATCACTCATTTTAGAATTTTATTTTTTCATTTCTTCAATAGCACGAGTCCAGTTGTCAATATGTTGTTGAAGTAAGTTAACGTCGTAAGTTTGCCAGTATTCGCCTTGTCTTCAACAATTAGATTATCAAAGTATGGTTCGATTTGTTTAAGCAAATCAATAATAAGAATATGTACGCCTGGTTTATTATTTTGGCTCGATTCCAGCTTCATTATTCAAAATAAATTGGGAACGCTGGGTTATTGTATTCTGTCACTTTCTTAATTATTTCTTCTATTTCTTTATTTGTTACTTCCATATTTTCATATGGTGGTTCCCAGTTTTTTATTGAGTTTATATATGCATAAAATGCAGGGGTAGTAGTCAATTCACCTGCTATTTTAATTGTTCGATAATCAAACTCAACCAAAATATAAGAACGTGTCCCTGTAATTTTCATATTCTACCTTTCAAATATCGTTGTTTCTTTCAGCGTTTTAGGGTCGATAATTATAATTTCAGTTACTTTTTTGTTCGCTTTCAATGCTGGCAATTCTATATTTTCCCAAACGTTTCCTGGGTTTAAATCTTCGCCAACGACAGCCCTGACTTTCCCAGAAACCTGTGATGCATATTCAGAAGATATCTTTTTCCAAGCCTTAACTGATTCCGGATTCGTAGCATCCCATACAGGCAGTTTTATTCCTTTGGATTCTATTAGACCTTCAAGAGCTGTCCCTCCTTGACATCGTGCAATTTCCATTGCCTTTTCTGCACCACCAATTCCACCTGTTCTCCCTGACCCAAAAAATGCTTCTCCTCCGGAAGGCTTCACTAATGAAGGAGCAACTGTAATTAAACTCGCCAGCCCTCTTTTTAGATAATATCGCTTTTTATTTTTAGATTAAAATCATGTAAGATCTAATCCTTTATATATTGCCTATCAGCAACTGTTTTTGTTTTTGATAATTACTTCAGGTCCTTTTCTATCCTTATTTTTCCTCTTCTATTTTGTCGGCTCTATCCTTTAATCTCTTTTCTTTTAAAGAATAAATAAAGTATTCAAAATCATTACCCAATTGCTTTAGGTCAGCATCTAAATGGTCACGGTCCTTTACATGTCGAAGAGCTAGAAAATATAAAAACCCCTTGAAGAAGCTCTCAATTCTGGTCGAGTGTCGTCCAAAATCGTAACAAAAATCGACGCCTTCTTTTCCACTAGAGTTACATTGAAGATATTTTGTCCAAAAGCCATGAGCTAATAAGTTCCTTTTTTGAAGGTAATCGTCAAGCTCTTCTTCCAAGGTGTAGTCGGTAAGCAACAATGCAGAGTTT
>NZ_LVYD01000109.1 GCF_002077945.1 Niastella vici | reverse complement strand
GATGCTTTGGTTGGTGTAATTACTGCTCAGCTGTGGTGCACAACCACCAGCTACTGCGATGGCCGTTGTCTGCTGTGTTACCCATGCTGCGATGGCTGCATTGAGGGCTGTTTGATCAGCAAACGTACAGGCGGCGACAGTGGCGTTGGCTGGTTGATTATAAGTGAATGGCGGTTGCGTAATATCGAATGTCTGATTACATGTACTTGTACATCCATTCGCATCGGTAATAGTAAGGGTCAGCGTGAATTTTCCACAACTATTATTGGCAAGTACTGAAACGGTTTGTCCATTTGTTGCACCGGCGATAGTGGCATTTCCGCTAATTGACCAACTATAAGTCGACATTCCCAACGGTCCACTATATGTATTTGTAGAGCCAGGGCATATGTTGTTATTACCGGTTATAGAACATACAGGCAGTGCATTCACCGTTACAGTTCCACTTGCTGACGATGACACACAACCTGTTGCAGTATTGGTGATCACAACACTATAAGTTCCGGCTACTGTGGATGTGAAGCTGGCCACATTACCCGGATCAGGAACTCCTGCCGGCACAGTCCATACATAAGAGTAGGTGCCTGGTTCGCCTGGTGTTGCTGTTATCGTCGCCGCTGTTCCCGCGCATACCGTTGACGAGTTCACGGTTACCGTTGGCAACGGGTTCACTGTAATAACAATGGTAACAGGTTCTCCCGGACAACCTTCGGCACTGGTTTCAATTACCTGCATAGTATAGGTGCCAGCAGTAGTCCAGGTTACTGTAATTAAATTGGGGTACGTCGGATTGGGGGTCAACGTAAACCCGGTATTGGGCGTAATGCTCCAGGCATAGGTTGACCCGGTATGGAGTACTACACCATACTCTTTCGTTGTATTAATACATACCGAATGATCACCAGGGATCGGTGGAGGGGTTTGCGATATCGCATTAGTGCCAATTGCTGTAAACAACAGCATGAGTCCCCATTTTATAAGCAGTTTAGCTGGGTTCATATTCGGCAGTTTTTTGTTCTTAATTATTAGTGGTGTAGTGATAGTTGCTAAATTCATTTTGTTCAAAACAGGGGTATCCGGTTCATGGAAGAAGATACCAGCCAGTTCTGCTTTCTTTCGCGTAAATGAGAGAACCAGCAATCGAAGCCATAGCAAAAAAGATGACCAAAAATGCCGGGCTCGCCTGCCGGTATTTTTTGCTTTGTATGGGTTGCTGTTTTCTTTCATAAACTGCTTTTATAATTAATTATGATAAATTATAGGTGCTGGCTTTGGATTAATAGTTACCGTTGTTGTACAGGTAGCAGTATTGCCACAGGCATCTGTAACTGTCCATGTTATTGTTGATACTCCGACATTAAATACTCCACTTGCATTAGTCCCTGTTCCATTTCTTGTAGTTGCTCCTGTGATTTGATAAGTAATATTCAAAGTGCCACTGCAGTTATCAGATGCAGTGGCTGGTGGAATAGTGTAAGTATTGCTATTGACTTCACAGAATGTTTGTGCCGGCGGACAGGTAATTACCGGTGGTATATTATCCTGAACATTGATAATTTGAGAAACCGATGATGTATTGTTACATGCATCGGTGAAGGTCCATGTTCTTGTAATAGTAAAGCCGCAACCATTGGCAACCTGTACGTCAACACCCGTTGCGGTAATATTGCCACTACAATTATCAGTTGCTGTCAACGTTCCGGGAGCTGGCACAAGAGCAAGGCACTGAAAGCTCTGTGAAGCAGGAGCCGCTGGTGCAACAGGCGCTGTGTTGTCCAGCACGTTGATAATTTGAGAAACCGATGAGGTATTGTTACATGCATCAGTGAAGGTCCAGGTTCTTGTAATAGTATATCCGCAACCATTAGCAACCCTTACGTCTACACCCGTTTTGGTAATGTTGCCACTGCAATTGTCAGTTGCTGTCAATGTGCCGGGAGCCGGCACATCAGCAAGGCATTGGAAACTCTGCGTTGCAGGAGCCGTTGCAAGCGGTGCTGTATTATCAACAACATTGACAACTTGCGTACATGGAGCACTTGAGCATCCATTCAATGTAGTTTTAAGCGTTAGCGTGTAAGTACCACAAGTGTTATTGGCAACCACGGTGACCGTTTGGCCTGTTGCAGAACCGGAGATAGTTGCACCGCCACTGATCGTCCAATTATAAGTATAACCCGCAACGGCCGGGGCGCTGTATACATTAGTTGAACCTGGACAAACAGTATTGTTCCCGGTAATAGAACAAGTGGGTATTGGTTTTGCTGTTACATCAACGCATACCGGTGAGCTCGCGCAACCTGCTGCTGTGGTGGCCACAACGCAATAGGTAAATGTACCTGCAACAGTGGGTGTTGTAGTAACTGTTTGCCCTACTCCGGTAGCAGGGGTTAAATAGGTTGTGGGCGACCATTGGTAGGTTACCGGTTGATAAGTTCCTGCCAGGCCTACATTATCAATTGCCCAGTTGCTTCCTGTTGTGCCACTGTATCTGAAACGCACTCTTACATTCGATTGACCAATATAGGCACTTAGATTAATGGATTCCTGAATAAAGCCATTGTTGGGATTTCCGACATTGGTGGGGCCTGTATAGGTTTTTAACGTGGTATAAGTAAGGCCGCCATCGGTTGAAATTTCAACCCAACCGGTTGTGCCCACATTAAAATTTAATGCTGTATAATAGTTGAAAGTGGGATTGATAACCCCTACCAGGCTAAAGGGCGGCGTAATTAAGCTGGCAATGCTGCCGCCGCCATCGCCGTTTACGATCATGAACTTGGTACTGGTGGGCAATGCATTTGAATTATACAATACCCCGTTATATATTTTGCCGTTATTTGTTTCACCCCATTCACTGTTATCATCTTTATTATTGCTGTTGGCGTCATTCCCGCTCCAGCCGGCCGGATTGGCATTTTGGAAATCTTCAACCGGGAAAGGCGGCGGGCCATAGTCACTCGCTTTTAACGTAGCTGACTGGCCCAAACAAAATATAGTCGGTGTTGCTGTGGCCGTAGGGGTAAACGGTGGATTTACCGGTACAATACCTATGCTCGAATAAGCATAACATCCGTTCCGCTCCATGTAAACGCGGTAAATGGTGGTGGTGGTTAAATTAAGATACGATTGTGAAGTGGTAGTGTTACTGATGTTTGTCCAGTTTGCTCCACCATCGGTAGATGATTCCCACCTTAATATATTACCAGTATAGTTAGATAAGGTTAAAGTGCCGCTATTTGCGCCCGGACAAACTCCCGGGCTTGATGATACATCTCCACTGGGGCTCTGAGTAACTGTTATAGGAACAGTTGCTGTGCCGGTACATCCATTGGCGCCTGTTCCGGTAACTGTATAGGTGGTGGTAACACTTGGGTAAGCAATAACAATACTGCCGGTTGTAATTGATAGATCTGTTGCCGGGCTCCAGGTGTAGGTATTGGCGCCGCTGGCAGTTAAGGTAACGCTGTTGCCACTGCAAAAAGCTGCCGAGGCCGGAGAAACAGTTACGGTTGGCAAAGCATTTATAGTTGCAGTTGCTGCTGTTCTGGTTGCTGAAACACAGCCGGTGCTGGTATTTCTTGCCTGTGCATAATAAGTTGTTGTTGCAGAAATAGAAGGTGTCGTAAATGTAGTTCCGGTTCCAACCAAATTTCCTCCGCTTGCTGCATCGTACCAATCTAGGGTGGTTCCTGCTGCAGTACTTGCCGACAGATTTACTGTTCCTGTTCCGCATCTGGAGGCACTTACCGGTGATGTGGGTGCTGCGGGTAATGGATTAACGGTTACTGTTACGCAGTTGCTGGTGGCAGTACAGGTTCCGTTTAAAGTAGAAGTTACTATGCGTTTGTAGTAAGTAGTTGTGGCCAGTCCGCCTGGTACATCATAAGTAGCGCTGGTGGCGCCGCTGATATTACTGAAACCCGCTGCACAGCTGGTAGTGCTGCTTTGCCATTGATAGCTTAAAGTACCGCCGCCTGTTGCGGGTGTTGTTTCTGTAAATGCTGCGGGATCACCGCCGCTGCAAATAGTTTGATCGCTTCCAACTGTTCCGGCTGTAACATTATTAACTGTTACAGTGACACAGTTGCTGGTGGCGGTACAGAGCACGCCGCTGAGGGTAGATGTAGCAATACGGCGATAATAAGTAGTTACTGCTAATCCCGCAGCAACATTGTAGGTGGCGCTTGTGGCACCGCTGATGTTTGTAAACCCGGAAGTACAATCGGTGGTACTGCTTTGCCATTGATAGCTGATTGACCCTGCTCCCGTAGCCGCTACGCTGGTGAAAGCATTGGGATCGCCGCCACTGCAAATGGTTTGGTCGGCGCTGATGCTTCCTGCTGTTACAGTATTGATGGTAACCGTAGCGCAATTGCTGATAGCGGTACAGGGCACTCCATTGAAAGTAGAAGTTACAATTCGCCGGTAATAAGTTGTTGCTGCCAGTCCGGTGGGCGCATCATAGGTCGCACCGGTTGCCCCGCTGATGTCTGCGAAACCGGCTGCACAACTGGTGGTGCTGCTTTGCCATTGATAGGTTAACGTGCCCGCCCCTGTTGCGGCGGTTGTTACATTAAATGCGGCCGGGTCGCCTCCGCTGCAAATGGTTTGATCGCTCCCAATGGTTCCGGCCGTTAACGTATTAATTGTTACGGTAACGCAATTGCTGGTGGCGGTACAGGTTCCGCTTAAAGTAGAAGTTACTATGCGTTTGTAGTAAGTAGTTGTTGCCAGTCCGGCCGGTACATCATAAGTGGCACTGGTAGCGCCGCTGATATTGCTGAAACCGGCTGCACAACTGGTGGTACTGCTTTGCCATTGATAGCTCAGTGTGCCGGCTCCTGTTGCGGCAGTTGTTACAGTGAACGCAGCCGGGTCGCCCCCACTGCAAATGGTTTGATCGGTCCCGATTGTTCCGGCCGTAACATTATTAACTGTTACGGTGAGGCAATTGCTGGTGGCGGAACAGGGAACGCCACTGAGGGTAGACGTTGCAACACGCCGATAATAAGTGGTTACAGAAAATCCAGTGGGCGCATCATATGTTGCACTTGTTGCTCCGCTGATGTCTGTAAACCCGTTTGTGCAATCTGTGGTACTGCTTTGCCATTGATACGTTAAAGGGCCGGAACCTGTAGCGGCCGTTGTTACGGTGAATGCAGCCGGGTCTCCCCCACTGCAAATGGTTTGACTGGCAGCAATAACGCCTGCGGTTACATTATTAATTGTTACTGTTACACAGTTGCTGGTAGCAGTACAGGTGCCGTTCAAGGTAGAAGTTACTATGCGCTTGTAATAAGTAGTTGTTGCCAGTCCGGCCGGTAC
>NZ_LVYD01000108.1 GCF_002077945.1 Niastella vici | reverse complement strand
GAGGCAACGAACCGCTCTACCCGGAACCTACTAATACAGGATTTGAAAGTATTAATGGAGTTTATAAGCCTCAATAGAGACTTGATAAAATGGGATTGACCGTTTAAATTAATGACAAAATGGCAAATCGATCAAGCATCTGAACACCACCTGTCATCTATCAGAAGGAGGATATTGTTGCCACGGCGTCGCTCGTAATCGACCGTACGAAATGGGGGATCACTTACCAGTCAGGCAGTGCTGGAAGACAAGGTACCGGTGTCACTGGCTTTACGGTTTCACCAGCAGCTGTAGGAAGCATACCTTATAGATGTTGTTGCCGGCTATCAAGGTATTTAGCGGTGGCGGGATTGGGCTAACAGTTATCGGCATTAAACATACTATTTACAATAATTTACAAAGTTTACATTTTAATTTACAATCCTGACCCTTCAAGCTGAAAGGATCAAAGTAGTTTCGCTGTATCAAACCTTAATAGGATATGAAAAATAAAAGAAATGTTTTGTACAGCCTGATTATTCTGTTAATAGGAGTAATTTATTTTGCTGTACAGGCTCAACAAAAAAATGGCACTCATCGCGCTGACTTTTCTGGCGAATGGAAATCCAAAGAGTCGATAAGTATGGGCGGAAATATTGTTTGCTGCTATAACTCGGGTGATCGTATGCTGGCTAAAACAATGAAAATAGCAGAGCAGGCAAATTTTCTAACCATAGAGGTATCAAGCTCGCTTCCTGGCACAGCACCGGTTATAAGCCAGGAGAAACTGACCTTCGACGATAAAGAAAGCGAGATTAATAATGGCCCGGAAAGAGGGAAGAAGTTTACAGTAAAGTTGTCCGCCGATAGACAAACTATGACTGTTAACTCAATTGTACACCTGATGGTTCCCACTCCTTATCATGTAGATGTTCAGAAACAAATGCTTGTTTACGTGACAGAGGTTTGGAAGTTGAGCAATGATGGCAAGTCTATTTCTGTTCAGGCCAATGCAAAATCAAACTTATTCGGCAGCGAGCGTTCCTGGGAGACCATATTCGATAAAACCAATTAGTATTCAAAGATTTTTTTGTACAAGCCCTACTTAGTTGGCAAAATGACATTTCCTGACTGATCCTCAAACTCAGGCCAAATCATAAAAAGCCAGTTTACCTCATGACAGTCATGATCATACCAAAAATCTGAACGTATCCTTTGAAAAGGTAGTCTTTCTCTACCCCGTTCTTCTTTATTATTAAATGTATATTTAACTCGAAAGTCAGCTGGATGGCCTAATCTCTTCTCGTATGGATGATGCATGGTGAGTGATTGACGGAGCCAATATATAACGTGCCGGTGAAAATAGAATATTTATTTTCTGCTCCTGATTTTCTTACAGTTTGTTTCCTAAATTCACCATGAAATTTCTCAAAATCAAAATTGATTCGAACCATCCCAAAGGCATTCACAATGAATATAATAGAATTTTATACCTGAATTGATTTGAAATAATTCAAATGGAAAAACCCTTCAAATCCAATCATTTGAAGGGTTTCATATTTTCGTCGAGACAACTGGACGAATTTCGAACCTGCTGATACAGGATCTAAAGGCATTAAAGGAGTTCGTAAGTCTCAATAAAGTATAACACAATCATGAAAAACTGATTAATTTGGGCGACAAAATGACAATTTAAATCAAGTGTCTGAAAAACCGGCCTACTCATATTGCTATTATTAATTAGCTAATGCTGCCAACATTGCATTTGTAATAGAATGGTTGGACATTGAGCACTCGACAGCAATTCATTTGTATATTCGTCATGCATCTCAAACGTTTTGATTTTAGTACTAAAAATATGACAGACGATCAAGCCATTGCAATCATTGAAAGTGAATTCAAGCAAAAGACACTTGGAGTGACTGAACAGTACCTTGAAATTCATAGTCCAATTTATACTGACAATAAAATCAAAGTTGACCGTATTGACAGAGAAAGTAAGGACGGATCAATTATCGCATACTTACCGGTGCTATCCGAAAGATTTTATTTTGCTGTGTATATTGACACGAAGACAAATAAAGTCACAGGAGTTGGGACAGAGGCATATCATCGAGTATATTTCAGAGCAACATCAGAAACTTTAACGGTTGAGGAGTTAAAAGAAATGACCAATTTGACACCAACAGAAACCTGGAATAAGGGTGACCTTAGAAAAAGAGGAAAATCAAATCACACTTTTAGCAACTTCACAATACTGCCTAATCCTGAACCAGACGAGTTTGAAGACAAACTAAAGAAGTTACTTGACCATTTGGAGCAGGACAAAGATGGCATAAAACGACTTGTTGACAATGCAAACGGTTATATTCAGGTTGCGATGGACACTCACAATGGAAATGGAATGATTGGCGGACCCAATATTGACACAACCGATATAAGAAGAATGAATGAATTTGGGCTGTCAATAAACTTTGACCTTTACGTTGGCGGAAACAGCTTTAGAGAATAGAACTATTGTTGCTACAGTTCCGCCAAAGAAGAAAAAATTGTATTCCGTCTGCTTATTATGTCGGTACGGTCATTTTCAACAAGAATATTTCGAACCCAAAAGAGCCTTCAAATCCAACGACTTGAAGACCCTCGTAAATTCTGGTCGGGGCGGCTGGACGATTGTCTAACTCTTTGCTTGAAGATTTATTGAAAATAAAGCACTTGAATATTTGATAAATATTGTATTCTTTTATAAAGAGTCTATCAATAGTACTTTTCGCTTTTTGGGGCCATTACAGAAAGGTTGCTGTATTTTGCTTAATAAACGCTATTCCAACCATGTCTAATATAGTACATCAAACAGATTGGAAAACCGAACCAATGCCCAATGAAACTGACAATTTACATTTTCACCGAATATTTTCTTCAGAAGAGTTCGAGCGTGTAAGACAGGGCTTAGTTCCAAGAGAAATGGAAGATAAATGGTTCATTTATTACGAAAACCACATACTAAATATTCATCGTAGCTGGACAGGATTCCATATCTATAAAATCATCATGCAACCCCAGGAAGATAACACGTATGTGGTTACTCAAACAATAGTCAACAGGAGCAATGCTCAGTATAATCAGCTAAATAATGCGTACGATGTTGCTTTCCTGAATTACCTTATTGATCGCTTACTCCTTGGAAAAGATGTTCCTTTTCCTATGCCAACGAATATATCCGAAGAAAACAACGCAATTTATAAGCACTCAATGGTTGGCTTCGCAACGCCTAATACTACAAACATTGCAGGAAATGAACCGGTACAGATCAATGCTGGTGACAGACTGGGAGGTTGTCTGGCTGGCGGCGCCATCGGTGACGCCATAGGTAGCTTTTATGAAGGCCAATCGAACATAGAAAGGATAAATGCAGAGATGGTTCATGGTATCACTGACGATACACAACTTACAATGGCTACCTGCGAATCCATTATCGAATCCGGACAGGTATCTGCAGCCAGCATTGCACATTACATGCTCACCTGGTATAATAAAGGAAAATTGACCGGGCTTGGCGCCAGTACTCTGAAGGCGCTGAGGGATTTACAGATGGGAGCTCATTGGGCGCTTGCCGGTCGGTCGGGAGAGTATGCTGCAGGCAATGGAGCCGCCATGCGCATCGCCCCACTTGCTTTTTTTATCAACCCGGAAACAGATCGAACACTCATTCGTGACGTGTGTAGTATCACGCATAAGAATGATGAAGCGTACGTTGGAAGTTTGGCAATCCTCTATTCTTTACATTACATTATAACAAACAAGTGGTTGCCTGGAATTAGTCTGCTGGAATTAATTACGCCCCAACTGCCGGATACCGCCGTACGGGATAATCTTTTAAAATTACAGGCAAATTCCTCATTAGGTATTCGCGAAGCGGCAGGTTTAGTGGGCACATCCGGACATGTTATTGAATCGGTACCTTTTTCCATTTTTGCGGCTGGTAAAATCAGGGAAAGCAGTTTTGAAGAGGTGCTTGCTGAAATCATACTTTGTGGCGGAGATACAGATACCAATGCTTCGCTTGCCGGGCAGATCATGGGCGCCTATATTGGATTGTCAAATTTTTCCAGAAGCGCATCCCGTATGTTCGCGAATATAAAGGAGTGCACCTATATCTTAGATACTGCACATAAATTGTCGAAAATGTTGAAAAAGCAATAATTCCGTTGAATGATGGACACCATAAAACGATACAATTGTTAATATGCTTATTATTCGCGCAACTCAGAAACTACTTAATACTTCCCGACTCACAGCTTCTTTGCATATTTCACAAGCCACAGAGGGACAAATGCTTCATAGTTGGTATTGTAGTCTGTTGTCAACTGGTTTTACCGGAAAGTTGATGGTAATGTATGTTCACGAGCCATCTCTGCTTTCCATAATCTGCCGTGGGAAAACCATTAGTGGCACTTGGGAAGAGTTCAAGCACCGGCTGCCCCTGTTATTGAAGAAATTTGACTTCCAATCTTCTTTTATAGAGTCGGAAACGGGTCTTGCCGATAAGTATGTAGTATCTAAAACGAACAGCAGGTCGATGCTTGCTTATATAAATCAAATGAAAATTCATCTGGAAATTCATAGTAGCAGATTTGATACTTATGAAAACATTTCACAGGATCTTTTGGAAGAGAGTATGATGAATTATCTCTATCAAACAGGCAACAAAAGTAACTCTTATAGAACTGCTATTGAATTTTGGAAAGATCAAAATGCAATATTATAAGCATGCGACATGTAAACAGGATACTTTTGTAGGCTAAGGTATGGAGTTTAAGCTAAGCCTAAAAAATCGCCTGTATTTTTCCATCTACATAAGCAAATTTCCTTTCCCTTAGAACATTATCGTATGGAGGTCTACATTCATATTCTTTTCCGAAAATTACCTGATCTTGAATGTGGTCCAGTGTATAACAAAAGTTAAATGCCGGAAAAGCACCGACAACCTTCATACGCATTCCCGAGTTCAAGTAGATCGCTGATTCATGTCCAACGATTGCATTGCCACTGTTCCTTGAAGTCATAACAAATGAAACAATACAATCTTCTCTACCATCTCCATTGATATCTCCAGATATAATCCTGGGGTTTTCAACAAATGCGTTATTCTTTTTTTCAATAACAGGTTTGTATTTATTAAAAAGCTTTAGTGCTTCTTCCTTTGCAGAAAATCCATGTTGGGCTAGAACTACGGAGGGAATTGCAATAACCAGTAGCAAGACAAGTCTGAAACTATAAAGCAATTTATGCATCCTGGTTGGTGACCAATTCATGTCCGGAATCCATTCTAAGAGCTGATGAATGATGGAATGAACCTCGTTGAAAGATTGTCCCATTAGCTTTTCAGCTCTTTCAACACCCGGTTTATCTTTTGGAATCAATTCGAAAACTATTGACATATGGCTGGCGGTTTAACGCTTATTGGTAGTTGGATTTGTTAATAGCCCAATGATTTCTATTACCTCGCATACTGCTGTCTTTCTTGAACCTTCTCTGAAATAACCTTTCGTCCCCACCTTAATTTTATCCCGATGATAAATTCTTCTTTCATCATTGATGATCCACATTAATGCAATTCCAGTTTTGGGCACTGGTATTGTATCATCCAAAATAACATTTCCTGACTGATCCTCAAACTCAGGCCAAATCATAAAAAGCCAGTTTACTTCATGACATTGATGATCATACCAGAAATCTGAACGTATACCCTGAAAAGGTAGTTTTTCTCTACCACCTTCTTCTTTACTATAAAAAGAATACTCAATCCTGAAGTCAGCAGGGTGGCCTAATCTCGTCTCGTATGGTTGATGCACGGTATAATGGGGTGATTGATGGAGCCTAATTATGTATAATACGCAGGTCCAAAATTGATTCGAACCTACGCAAATTTATCATAATGAATACAATAGAAAATTCATGCCAATAGATTCGAAATTATTAAAATAGAAAAACCCTTCAGATCCAATGATCTGAAGGGTTCATTTTTATGGTCGGGCCGGCTGGACGATTGTCTATCGCGCTGTGCAAAGCCCGTGAA
>NZ_LVYD01000107.1 GCF_002077945.1 Niastella vici | reverse complement strand
GTTATCAGGCTAAAATCTCACAATGATTATGTCTGTTGAACGCTATACCCGGAGGTTTACCGGGATCCAATTTCACTGCGTTGATGGCCTCTTTTGTGCTGCCTGCCAATATTAACCGTTGGGGAGTGTTTTATTCTGGAATCAATAGTGTCTTCATTCAATCTGAAATCTTAATGGAAGCGTGATATGCAGGTTGTAAAATAGCAACTTTACTATTGTGATGCCAATTTAATTGCCAGATTGTAACTCTATTTCCAATTTTCACCAAAGAAGTTTAACAAATAACACAACTGTAAGCCAACAGCCGCTATTTTTTGGAAAGTGCCGCCCCAAAGTTGCTAAGGATGCCACGTATGTTTCAAACTATGGGGCACTTGTTGTAAACTATGGGACACTTGTTGCGAACGATGGGACAATTGTTGCGAACGATGGGGCGCTTGTCGCAAACGATGGGGCGCTTGTTGCGAACGATGGGGCGCCTTGTTGCAAACAATGGGGTGCTTGTTGCAAACGATGGGGTCTATGTTGTGAATGTTGGGGCGTAAGTTGCGAATGTTGGGGTGTTAAGTTGCGAACGTTGGGGCGTTAGTTGTGAACATTGGGGTGTTAAGTTGCGAACGTTGGGGTGTTAGTTGCGAACGATGGGGCGTTAGTTGTGAACGTTGGGGTGTTAGTTGCGAACTTTTATCATAAAGTTAATGAACAGTAAAGGGACGATTGTTTTATTAGAATAAACGATCACCACAACGGACCGTTCGCCTGCCTGGTGTTAAACTAAAAAGCCCCTCGATACGCCGGGGGGCTTTGGTTTGTTGGGGCAACAATATGCATTAACAGGGGGCGGGCTGATTTACATACTGCTGATAGGCCGCTTCTGTCAGGCATAAAACGTGATTATAAGTCATCCATGCCTGCCAGGGGTGAAACCGTTGGGATAATTGCCTTCATAGCCAATGCCGGCTTCTAAAAAGTGAATTTCAGCAGAAAGAGGCTGATTCATATAAACAAAAATAAAAGGCTGCCTATTTCAATGAAAAGAGAGTTATCCACAGCGCCTTCAATATCTCCTGTTTAAGCCAATTTCCTTACATGTAAAGCTACTATTACAATATCTTTACAGGCGCTAATTCAAAATACTTTTATGATTCCAGACTATAAGCTTTTCCTCGATCGATGTCAGTATGTTAATAAAATTTCCGCTTCGCTTATAGACGATTTTTTAGTGTATTATGCGGCCAGACAGGATAAAGTAGAACGTGAATTTGAGACCAGGATTTCCCGCTTCAGGGACATTGAAAAGGAAATGCCGTCTGATTGGAAGGGACTGATCAAAGCCCAATATATTGGCCACCGGATTTTTAAGGATGGAGGCCTTATCCATAAATACCTGAATAGCGCTGCTATTAAAGCACGTAATGCCGAAGAACAGGAGCACCTCAGGACCATGGCAGCTTATCCCTGGCGGTTTAGTTTCAGCGAGATCCGCGCTAACCCGGCTTCCGACTTCTACGAAATGGAAGACGTTTTTACCGGCGAAGTTTTTCTGCTGTACTCGCCCTCCATTACCCGCACATTATCCGATCAACCTGTGTTGTTATGGTTCAACCTGATAGGCTACAATGGTTCCTGTTGGCAAACCTACGGCCCGGTAATTTCGTTTCAGAGTTTCAGTTCAGATGATATCTTCTTTTATGCAACCGAGTTGAACCCTGCTATTGAATCGGATGCTGATCTGATGGCCGATGTTGACGACAACCCAGTCAGGTATATGGTATTGGCTTGCGGCTCCAATTACCCGCTGGTAGTTCAGCACGACAATGAAGTGGTGCAGGTGACCGGCGAGGGTAGATCTGTCAAATTCGACGTGCAGTTATTGAGAAAAGACTTCCGGGTTGAATATGCCGAAGGGGTGTTTAAATTAAGTCATGAGGTTTGGAGTGAGCCGCCACACTTCGCAGAAGCATTCTACGAAGAAGCTTCGGGTAAAGTTCTCCTGTTTGCCCTTACAGACCGGGGCTACCGTGAACTGTCGACCCTGCTGGTTGCACATGGAATGGAAATTCCCAATGAACCCGATATTCGTTTACACATTCCCATGGGTATTGTTGTTAAAAAAGCACTCAAAAAGTCGCCGGTCCTTAATCCATACAGCCAATTATTTGAAACACGAACATCTCCTGAAAGCCAGGCACAAATGTCGAAGCTCAACCGGTTCCTGGCCCTGGCACTTCCTTACATCAATTCAGGGCGGCAACCTGACATAGCTGTGCTTGCAAAAGAAGCCGGGATTGACCCTGAACTGGCAGGTGAACTGCTTCAAAATGCTATGAATAGGATTTCCGGGTTGCGAAGATAATGGCATTGTCATTAAAGCCATACGACCATAATGCTATTAAAATATTACGGGGTACATACTGGCCGCTATGATTCTTTAACGCGATAATCAGCAATTTTCCTTTGTTCGGAAGAAAAGTCAATGCCTATAGCTAGTTTTTTACGTTCGTCTCCCATATAAGGTTGCAAATAACCTTTTTCAAAAATTTGATCAAGGGCCTCACTGGCTGAAACGTCCAGTTTTAATTCCAGTGCATAGATGAACCGTTTTGTTTTTACGATAACGTCGGGCCGGCCTTTGCTGCTATGTACCTCTGCGGAGAGGTCTATACCAACATTTTTAAACGTGAGAAGGGTAATAATATGAAAAATAGATTCCGTATCCGCGCGCCAGAGGTCATAGGGAATACTTCCGGTCACTGCATTTAATTCATTGATGATACGAGGTGTGTCGCCATGCTCAAACGCAGTCCTGAGGTCAGCAGTGACCGATATTGAAGTGCCTGGAAAAACTTCGCGGTAAGCGCTGAGCAAATTATCCAGCAAGCTCCCCTTCACCTCCCGGTTCGGGTAATCCAGCGTATACAATTGTGTATCGGGGTTATAGCTTTTGATCGTAAGATAACCGGTTTGAAATAACAAGGGTCCTGAAACCGGGTTCTCGATTTGAAAACTACCTAATGATATGTCAGATTCACGAACATTTTCGAAATTATATTCTCTTTTCTTCTTGAGGAGATTTACCAAAAAAGATGGAGAACCGGTGGCAAACCAGAAATTTCTGAAGGCCTCTTCTTTCATAAAAGAGAGTAACGAAAATGGATTGTACAACGTTTCCTTTCCATCCCAACTATAACCATTATACCAATTTTTAATATTTTCCAGCAATTGAACCTTATCCATGTCGAGCACCCGGGGTAACGTTTCCAGCTCCTCCGCAAAGTTTTTTTCCAATTCCTGCTGGGTAATTCCCGCTATATTGTTGAAATGCTTGCTTAAGGTTATGTCTTCCAAATTATTGAGGTCAGAAAAAATACTCACTTTAGAGAACCTGCTTACTCCGGTAAGTATTAAGAGGCGAATGTGTTTATCCGCATCTTTCAGTATAGAATACAAATTTTTTAAAATAGCGCGGTTCTCTTCGGCTCTGGGAATATCATCCAGATAATCGATCAGAGGTTTGTCGTATTCGTCGATCAGGATGGCTACCTTGCCTTTTTGAGCAACTTTGCCAATTAATTCTTTAAATAACTGATCGTAAGCGCTATCTGTTAGCTCAACTTGCAAACGGCGGGCGTTTTCTTGTAATGCGCCTTCGATAGCACTTTGTAATCCAATTGTACCTGTGCCGATATTTGAAAAGGAAATTCTAATAACTGGATTATTATTTTCCCAATCCCATTTATCATGAATCCATAATCCTTTAAAAAGTTCTTCACTACCACTGAATAGCTCGGCTATAGTGTCCAATAACAGGCTTTTCCCAAAACGACGTGGACGACTCAGAAAATAATACTTCCCATAATTCACCATTTGGTGAATTATTTCCGTTTTATCGATATATACGAATCCGCCTTCCCGTATTTCTCGAAATGATTGTAGCCAATGGGATATTTCCTTGTCATACTGCAAATATAATTCATTGAAAATTAATGATCCAGATATAAGCCTTTATAGGATTACAGGTATTGGGGCAGAAGTTAGCAACACCTTGATTTGTCTTATTGCAATTATTTACATATTTAATCCCTTAAATTTTAGCAAGTCTTCGATCCAGGAGTTCGACAATCCCCGAACCATTCCCCCACCAGGATTGTTAAAACATGAACGGAACTACTTATCCCTTCAATTCCACACATCTTTCCCCGATGAAAAAAGGTTGCCAGTAAACATACCGCCACCCAGCCTTTATCCACGCATTTGGTTCGCACCTTGTAAATTTCATTGATTATTAAAGTGTACTATATGCGCTCCATGTGGAAAGGGTCGATCGGGTTCGGCCTCGTGAACATCCCTGTCAGAATGTATGTGGCTTCAGAAGAAAGCAGCATACCCTTTGTGCAGCTCGATAAAAAGACCCATTCCCGGGTCCGGTATAAAAAGGTAAGTGAGCTTTCCGGTAAGGAATTGCACCAGGAAGAGATCGTGCGGGCCTATCAAATGGGCGATGATTATGTGATCGTCGATGATGCTGATTTTCAAAAAGCGGCGCCGGAAAAAATTGACCACCTCGAGATCACGCAATTCGTCAACGAAAAAGAGATCGATGCCGTTTATTTTGAAAAGCCCTATTACCTGGAGCCCGATAAAGTAGGGGCGAAGGCTTACGCCCTGTTGCGGGAGGCTTTAAAAAAAGAAGGCAAAGCGGCCCTGGGGCCGTTGGTATACCATAATAAAGAATGGATCTGCCTTATAAAGCCCTTATGCAACGTGTTGGTTTTACATCGCCTCCGTTTTTCCGATGAGATCAGGAGTGAGGCGGGGCTGGTTATACCGGATACGCCTATAAAAGGGGAGGAACTGAAAATGGCCAGTCTGCTCATTGCCCAATTGACCAAACCCTTCAAGCCGGCCGATTACCGCGACACCTACTCAGAAAAACTGTTACAGGTGATTGAGGCAAAGGCAAAAGGAAAAGCAACCGGCAGGCCGCTTAAAGTGGCGCACAATGCCACCACCAGCGATCTTATGGACAAACTAAAAGCCAGTCTGCAGGTGAAATCTACCACCAAAAAAGCATCCTGATCTAAAACCTGTACACCCAATTCATAAGTAGCAAGCCATAAAAAAATAACTAAAGGAGGTTGATGTTTTGCCTCAGATCAACTATTGCCTGAACCCAGGGTAAATAAAAACCTATTACAATAGCTTTACAGTGCCTTTTCGAACTTCAATATAACATATATCTAATCTAGTCGTCCCCAACAAGGCAGCTTATCTTTGCCCCGGTTCAATAACCGGCGCGTACCGGCCTAAAACCTTATCCGATGATAAGTATTTGTACTGTAAAAAGTTGAATTATATTGGAGTTTTCATTGCCATTGTAGAAATCGATGCAATCATAAATCAGGCGTAACCAGTCTTGTTCTTCTTCCGGTGGCAATTACCGGGCTTCATTCATTCTGTATGCAAGTTACATGGGCTGTCTTTATCTTTTTGCAGCATGTGTTTACCTTTTTGCTGCAACTGTTTGCCTTTTTGCAGTGTGTGGCACCGTTATGTCCTCTTTACACGAATTTTCCCACTCCGTAGGGCACATGCCGAACTCTTTTTTGAATGCGGTGCAAAATGAACTGGACGATCCATAATAGCATTTAGCCGCTACCAGTTTTTTAGGCAGCCCATCTTTCAGGTACTTCCGCGCCTGGTATAAGCGTTGCTTTACCTGGTATTCTTTGATCCTGAAATGGTATACATCTTTAAACGCCTTCTCCACCGAGTTGCGGTGTGGCGTATTCAAATGATCGAGTAATTCAGCGGCTGTCTTGAACTGGAAAGGATTGGTGTCTATGTGCTGTTTAACACATTGTATGGCATCGCGCACATACCTGGAATAAGGTTTTACTGTATTGAGCATGGTCGATTCGTTTTACAACTTTAGTAATCGTCACCGTCATAGCATTTCGTAAGTTGTAAGGTTTATCTGAGCACGTTCCACTAAAATTACATGACTCGCCAACAACAGCAAAGAGAAAAGAGATCATGCTTTGCCCCCTTTGGTCATAGTTTGCCCAATTGATCATTATTTTAATTAACTTTATTCGACAAGTCCCATCCCCTCCATACTCCCTGACAACGCCCCCTTACCATTTTATCCCTGATTGCAAGCGCTGTTTATGACCCACACACCTGTAACCGATTTTCGCCGGGGTTTTGGTGCTACAAACAGAACCGATGCCTGGTGGGCCCGCCCCCTCGTCATTTTTGTTTGCCTCACCACCTTCCTCCTCTACGTTACCTGGGCTGCCTTCCAGGGCAGGCACTATACATTCGGCCCTTACCTGAGCCCCCTGTATTCGCCGGAACTATTTGGCGACAGCCCCCATAGCTGGTTTGGCGCCAAACCCGGCTGGTGGCCGCCATTTATTCCCTGGTCGCCGGCACTGCTGATACTCTGGGCGCCGGGCATCTTTCGCCTCACCTGTTATTATTACCGCGGCGCTTATTACAGATCCTTCTGGGCCGATCCCCCTTCCTGCACCGTAGCCGAACCGCGCAAAACCTATCGCGGCGAAAACTCCTTTCCCCTGATCATCCAGAATGTGCATCGCTACTTTCTATACATAGCCTTGTTCTTTTTATTGTTCCTGGCGCACGATGTGTGGCAGGCACTATGGTTTACCGAACCGGGTAGGGGCAACGCTTCGTTTGGCATTGGCGTAGGTACCCTGGTACTGGCCATTAACGTGGTGTTCCTCGCCGGCTATACCTTCGGGTGTCATTCCCTGCGGCACGCCGTGGGTGGCTTTCTCGACCGGTTTTCCGGCTCACCCATTCGTGCCCGCACCTGGCGCTGTGTCAGCTGCTTCAACCGGCGGCATATGCTGTGGGCCTGGTTAAGCCTGTTCTGGGTCATGTTTTCGGATATTTATATCCGGTTGTGTTCTATGGGTGTGTGGCATGATTGGAGAATAATATAAGGTTACCAGTTACCGGTTACCGGGTACCAGTTG
>NZ_LVYD01000106.1 GCF_002077945.1 Niastella vici | reverse complement strand
AAACTGTGTAGTTGTAATTACCGATTACAACATACTGTACTGAAACAGGTATTTTATTTCCATCCGCCATTTCCAATGCGTTAATTAGCTGTTATCAAATGTCTTATTGTATTTTCAAAGAAAACAATGGCAATATCTTATCACAACAATCAAAACCTAACAAATAATAATAATCGTTCGCATCTTGTAATTGCAACAAAAAATAATGTTGTGGATTCAGACGATGGGAAAAACAGAAGTGAGCTATAAATACTTTACATGGGCAGCTTTTAATGATATCAATTTCACAATGGCATTCTATCAATGATGTTTACTTGACGACAAGTAAAGTATAAATGCAGCTGATTCTGCACAAAATTTGGTTGGGCTTTCTAAACTAATTAATATGATTGCGAATCTAAAAAGGTTTTTCAGTGTATTGATAGCTTTTAAGTGTAAACCTTTATTCAATTGCCAATTCTCCTTTAGCCCACTTCTTTGCAAATTAGAAGGTTTTAAAGGGGTAAATAATTCTATAATCCCTTTATCTAAAATGCGAAAGACTATCACAAATGACAGTCTTTCGCATACGTTATGCTTTCTATATCTATATATGTCGATTAGCTCAAATTGGATAGACAGGAATATAAAGCTTTACCTCCCAAATGTTTTATCATTAATTTACTCCGCTTTAATTTCTTCAATACGCCCGTCTGGCCATTCCGCATAAACCTTACCATCCTCACCGAAAACAATAGGCCTGCCCTTGGAAAAAGCCTTTTCTTTAGCCCGTTTTAAAATTGAGTCTGAGACCTGGTCAAGTTCATCTTTGGTCATTTCTGTAGTGAGTTTTTCAGCGCCTCCATATCTCAAAAATATCGGTACCCTTTGCTGTTCCATATCCATCTGAGTTTTCAAAATAAAGTTACTGATTCCACACACCTAACTATACGCTTTACGATTATGCTGACTTAGCCAGATAATATACAAAAAGGAAAAAGGCGTATGTCAGTAGAAAGATCCCTAAAATAGTCACAACCACCCACGTTTTATTTTTCGACTCCAAAAATAACTGGAATCTGCCTGGCTTGTGTTTATTTAGATTAGTACTAATTGTAAGCCTGACTTCCAGCATACATTTTTCAATCATTTGCTGAATTTTTCTGGTATCCGGTTCCGGTGTAGGTATTACTGAGGGCTTATCTATCTTGCTGTTAATACCATTGATTCCTTCTACGAGATCCGCTATTACCTTATTGGTTTTAGTGTGTTCTTCCACCAGTTCCTTTATTACCAGTTTCAGCGTTGATTGTTCACTTTCATCCATTATATTGTTTTCCATAAATAATAAGTTTTATAATAAAAATCCTATAAATGGTGCCGTTGTTGTTTCTTCTTTTTTCGCTTCAATTCCATCAACCAATGCGGGTCTAGCGACTGCGATTGATATTCCCCCTCTTGCGGGTCAAATAGTATTTTAAACAATTCATCCTGCAATTTGAAAAATGGGGAATGTTGAAGCTGCTCGAATTGGGCAGTCATGTAAGTTTTTTCAATCAGTTTCTGAGAAATAGTAAGGCCTGGCCTGGGTTGGTATTCTTGTATCATTTTTGCACGCATCTTCTCTTCTTGTGGCACCATTTCGATTTTTTGCAGCAAATCCAAAATGCGTTCAATTTTTGAAAGAGAAAAACCTACTTCACTACCCTTAATTTTTACCTTTTTATCGTCAATAAAGGAAATGCCCCGGCCCTTTAAAACCGAGTAGCCCAACGCTTTCATTTTCTTTTCAAACTCCTGGTAAGATGTAACACGTTGCAGGGTGTTCCGAATATCATTTTTTAACCGTTCTTTTCGCATGTCCTGCCGTGGTATCAGGCGTTGCTCTTTCGATAAAAATTTCCGTGGATTTAGAACTTCCCGCAGGTTATATTTCTTTTCCATTTGCCGGCAAAAGTTTGCCATCCGGCGGTAATTATTGGTGAGGTTTACAGCCTTGCCATCGTACCCAACCCGGTTAGCAACAATATGAATATGTTGGTCACGGGTGTCTTTATGAAGAGCGCAAACGTATTGGTTTTTGTCAAACTTAAATTCTGCCGCGCAAGCTTGTGCAATTTCTATCAGTTGATCTTTTGAAAGTGTTTCGCCAGGTGCAAGTCGCAATGAAATATGCAAAACAGGTTTTTCTACCCGCGAGCTTAATTTTCTAACCTCATTGAACTGACTGGCCAACTCACTTGCGGTACCAAAACAATTGTTATAATAAATTACTTCGGCCCGATCTTTATGCTGCAAATTTTCATTAATTGACAGTTCCATTTTCTGTTCTTCAGACAGGTTTATTTTGTCTTCCAAACAATATCCGATACAACCGGAAAAGGATTGTCCTAACGTCATATTTCCTATCATTTCAAATAGTTTTTTATATCCTCTGCAAGCCGTTTCAAATCGCGGGATTGAATCTGCAAAGTGGCTCTTTCCAATGCATTTAATTCTTCAATTCCATTCCTCTTTTTTGCGATCTGATTCAGGTTTGCAGCGAGGTGATTTAATGTGCCGGCGAGTTGTAAAACTTCCTTTGGAAATACAATTTCTCGCCTGTCAATTTGACCATTGAGTGAGATTTCACGCATGTATTGGGAAACAGATAGGTTCACTGATTTGGCTCTGGATTCTATTTTTTTCCTTTCTTCCTTGTCGCATTTTACAGGTAACAACTGATCTTTTTTTATTGCCTTTTTAGGCCGACCGCCTTTCTTTTTCCTGATGATTTCATTTTGCACCATAATCTTTTCCTCCTTATTTTTTTAGAATCCGTCGATAGGCGGATGATTAAAAAAGCCGTGAATCCCGCTTTGCGGGATGAGGGGCCAACATTTTGGTAATACCAAAATATAGCTGGCTACCTAAAACTCAAAGCCTCCTACCTATCCTTGGTCTTTGTTCCTGGCTCTGCCGGTGATGTATAAGCCATTGGTTTAAATCTTTGTGATTCCGATAAAAATCACTGCGATCTATATACTTATTGGCATTCCATTGCAATGCCTGTTTTGTCCAATTGATACCGGCATTGTCTCTGTCTAAAATCAAATGAACCTGTTTGTATTGTTCCATTAAAAGACGGCTCTTTTCAAAAAAAGAAAGGGAGTTTAATACCAGGCAATTTGACAGTGGGGCTGTTAAATTTTTATTAACGGTGCAGAAAGAAAGGAAGCTGAAAAAGCCTTCAAATACCGCGACATCGTCAGTTCGATTGTTAATAAATGTTACATCTTTTGGGGAACTGCTACCCTTAAAATTTTCGTTGCGTAACTCATACCCACCGGCGTTATTTTGAAAGCCGATCACCGTATGCTTTTTGCCGTACAAAAGGAAGTCAACTTCCTTACAAAAACGGTCGGCAATTTCCAGCGGGATGCACCTTTTTTGCAAGTAATCCAGAAGCTTTTTATCAGCCAGCGGACGGGAATCCAGCACAACAATTTTGCTGTCTGTGGTCTCTTTCTTTTCACCAGCAAGGCGGGAATTTGCACCCGAAAGATTGCCGGAAACAGTAGGCGGGTGAAAAGAAAGAACCGGGCGGGCCTGGTAACCCGACATGCGAGTGAGCAACTCGCTAACGGAACAGTTATGGTAAAGCGTTCCGAAATCGATAAAATCGCCACCTTTGCCGCACCCATGATCGTACCAAACATTAAGTTTTCGATTAATCTTAAAAGATGCCGTTCTTTCCTCCCGAAATGGCGATAAATACCAGTAATCTCCGTTCTTAATCCTTTGGGGCTGGTGCCCTAAAAAGGCTAAATATTCGACCAGGTCGAGCCGTTTGGCCTGCTCACAATTTAATTTTTCCATACTCACAGATTTGTTTCACAATTAAATACCCACAAACAAAAAGGCCCGCAAAACATTGGGTATCAAACCGCAAGCTTTGCGAGCCTTGTTAAGTCACCTAAAAATTTATTGGAAAATTGTATCGACGGGGTCACGAAGAGAGCTTCACAGAAATGTGGAGCTTTTTTTATGCCCGTAGTTCAATTGAATAGAGCATCCCGACCAACGGTCGGGATGGTTTCAGGTTTGAATCCTGACGGGATCATATGGATAAATAATTATTACCAGATCGTTGTGACAAGTGGCCGTAGCACCGGGGTTTCATGTTCAGACCCCGAGGCACTAATCGATCTTATATCTCTTTCCCGTATTCTTTCGGACTCATGCCGGTCTTGTTTTTAAACACTTTGCTGAAATGTTGCGGATACTCGAATCCCAGATCATAAGCTATCTGGCTTACTGACTCATTCGAGTTCAATAAGGCTGTCTTTGCCTTTTCAATGAGGTAAAGATGAATATGCTCCTGCGTATTACGGCCGGTTTCTTTTTTGAGCAGATCACTTAAATAATAGGGCGACAGGTTCAATGCATCGCCAAAATATTTAACGGAAGGAATACCCTTCTGAGAAAGATTGTCAGAATTAAAATAATCTTTCAGGAGTTGTTCAAAATCGCCGGCCACATCTTTATTCAAATTTGACCGCGTATGGAATTGCCGGTCATAATAGCGGTTACAATAATCGAGTAATAGTTTGATCTGCGATACAATAAGCTCCTGACTGTGCCTGTCGATATTCTGGGAATACTCTATTTCAATCCTTGAAATAATTTCCTGCAAGGTTTTCTTCTCGTCTTCAGAAAGGTGCAGGGCCTCATTCACATTGTAGGTGAAGAAAGTATAGTCATCGATCTTTCGGCCCAATTCAGATCTCCGGATAAGGTCAGGATGAAAAAGCAATGTCCAGCTATCGTAATCGCTCCTGGGGTTTTCCTCATCTATTGCTATTTGCAACGTTTGCCCGGGCCCCACAAACAACAACGCACCATCCTGGTAATCGTAAGAATTCCTGCCATACCGCAGGTCTGCGCAATTGACAGATTTAAAAGTGATCTGGTATAAATCAATGGAATAGTGAATTTTGCTAAGACCCATTTGTCTGAACTTGTTAATGATCTTCAATACCGAAACCAATGGGTGCTTTGGTTTTTCAAGCCCAAAAAAATCATGGACCTGACTGATCGTTTGTATTTTTATTAAATCACTCATTTTCCCTTTCGCATTTATTTACTTCCATTGACAAATACTGACCTTCAATAAATATACCGATTTCAATTCACTTATTTTGTTTACGTAGCAGGCGTTGTACTTTAGAGTGAAAACAATTGTTTGATTCCTTTTCTAAATCCTTCATCTCCTGCTGCCAACCGTTGCGCATAAGTTCTTTTGGCATCTTCTCCGGCTACATAACGCAATTGATCTTTTCCATCTGTAGCAGCTTCAAATACCACTTCAGCAATTTGCTCAGGCGTTGAATAATTAGCCCTGCGTTCGGGCCTTCCAAATTCTGCCTGCACTTTGTTAATTATTTCTCCGTAAGCCTCGTGGTATCCTGTATCTAAAGAACGGCCCGAGAAATCGGTTGTAATTCCGCCCGGCGATACGGTCTTAATGCCAATTCCGAAGGAGTTCAATTCAAAGGCCATACTTTCGCTCCAACCCTCCAATGCCCATTTGGTAGCATGGTACACCGAGTTTAAAGGCAGGGCAATTAGTCCGCCTATGGAAGTGGTGGTGATAAACAAACCCGATCTTCTCTTGCGGAAATAGGGAATGAACGCCTGGGTAGTGCGGATAACCCCCAGGATATTTGTATTGATCTGGCGCACCAGCTGGGCATCATTAATACCCTCTAAAGGCCCGGCCAAACCATACCCTGCATTATTGAACACCACATCAATATCGCCGGAAGCCAGCGCTTTCTCCGCAGTAGCTTTTATTTGCCCGGCATCAGTAACGTCAAGGGGCATGAGCGTAACGTTATCCAGGTGATTAAGTTCCCTTTCCTTCTCCGGATTACGCATAGTTGCAATTACCCTCCAGCCCTTTGCTGCAAATAGTTTAGCGGTGGCTTTTCCTAAACCAGATGAGGCTCCTGTAATAAAAATTGTCTTTGCCATAGTTTGATTATTTTTTCTTTTAACAAAAGTATTTTAACCCATCCTCGCCGATGTATACATTTTCGGGAAAGATGAATACATTTTGCTGATTATGGCATGTATCAATAATTCTCTTCCCCAACTGCCTCCAGATCAGTAGACCTTTCTCCCATTGTGTGGAAGCTCATGTCGCCCAATGTTACGTAGGTAGTGTTGCCAAATGTGGCTTCTATTTTTATCCGGAAAAATTTCGCCGGGTAGTTCCTGTCACGAAGAGAGGAAAATTGTTATCAAACAGTTTTCCTCTTTTTATTTTATGCACTCTCTATAAAACAATCATCGGCGCCAGGACGTTTGCGGTTAATGAGGTGTTGGATCAGGTTGAAAAGTTGGGGATTAAAGTAAAACGTGTATTGTTTTGATATAGCCGCAGGCCAACGATATCACCTGTTAGTGATTGATTGGTACCCCTCCCCGGAAAAATTATACATAAAACATAGCATTATCTCCATCCTTACTGTACTACACAGCACTGAGGGTTGCACTGAATAGTAAGGGCTCAGTGCAACCCCAGTGCAATTCCAGTGCAACCCCCAGGCATAGTTTACCGCTTCGGATGCACTAATTGCTACAATAAGTGTACGAGACATGGTTCCCATTTAGGGAATACTGTTTGGAAAGCTACGGTCAAGCTTCGGTTAAGCTTCGGTTAAGCTTCGATTGTCCCAGACTGGGAAAAATGGGCTAAAAGCTGGTGGAGACTCAAGATTCATGGAACAGCACCATAGATGTATATATTAAAATCCCCATAATGCCAATCGTGTGAACGATGTCATTAAGGGGAATCACCGGGCAGGACCTCTAACAACCAAAGACTTTAACACATGTAACCGTTTTAAAATCTTCCCGTAATTGTTTTGAAAACAGTCCAGCCTGGGTCACGAAGAGAGGAAAATTATTATCAAACAGCTTTCCTCTTTTTTATTTTATGCACTCCCTATAAAACAATCATCAGTGCCCAGGAGGCTTGAGGTTAATGATGTGTTTGCGGATGCAATATTTTAAACAGCTCCTTTTGCAAATCCTCGTTTGACAATTTGTTTAATAACTGGGAATCAATTTCATACCACTTCTTTTTATTGCCTAATACACCAATTACATAGGTGTGTCCGGCCGGCACTATTTCGCCGGTTTCGGGATGTTTTTTAGAGAGTGTTACCACTACATCTTTATATTTTGACATAATAGAAAGATAACTAAAATAATTGGTAATGTCCAGTTTTAAATAGTCATAGGGTTGCATTCGCTTATTCAAATGCCATTACCGGAAACGGAATAGGACTGCGGAATAGCTTGCCGGAATTTTATACTGGAATCAAAATAAATAAAAAACATCCCTCCCGCAGTGATGAATGCTTTATTTAACAGGCTCCGGCTTATTCCCTGATTTGTTAGGGTTACATTGAGCGCAACTTAAAAAGTA
>NZ_LVYD01000105.1 GCF_002077945.1 Niastella vici | reverse complement strand
TAAAATGTTTCTGCAACGATCGTATTATTAGTCGTATTATCCTTAGTCACTGTTTGGCGGCTGCGAAGGCCCCCATCAAAATATTGCACCACCACTTTTCTTTTGCCTTCTTCAGCAAAGCTGATGCTCGATTGCCAGTTCAGCGCCCGTTCATGACCGGTAAATACATACTGACCCATAACCGAAGGCGATGCATCAGAGCTCCAGACGGCTGCCAAAACGGAGTTCGCTTTCCCGATCTGCACCGGACGTACCCTTATGAACAGTGTACCATCGTTGTCATACATCAATGGAATATTGTATGAGTTACCAGTTGTGCTAACGCGGGTGGCATTGTGATAAAAGATCAGGGCCGGGTCAAGCGGGTTGCCATATTTATGATTGGTCAGCGCACTGGCATCAATATAGGTCCACTCCAGGTCATATTGATCGGCGCCCCGGATGGCCGTCCAGCTTACCGGCAACTCATCGGCTTTGGGATCACCTGAAGGACTCACCGTAATATTAGTTACCGTGTTCGAACACGTGAAAATATATTTTGGCCTGGCCGTTAGCTGATTTTCTATTTGCAACACAGAAGACACATTCCAGCTAACGCCACCCGAATCCACCGCCAGTACTTTTACTGTTACCTTTCTGCCCCCATAAAAAACAAAACTGTTACGTGCATTATAACTGGTAGCCGAATCGTAGTTGATCGTAAAATCCTTAATGATCGACGCCGTATCGGTTCCATTGCTATACGCGATCAACAGGGAAACCTTTACCGTAAAAGCGGTGCGCAGATATACATTCGATGCCTCATTTATCTTAAGCGTCACCACATTCTGCACCGAATAACCGGTATCAACCCCAATGGCAGCTGCATTGAAGAAAGCCGAATCTTCCACCGTGACCGAAGAGTCCTTGCGCACCTGGTTCTTGCTGCCATCGAGGATCGCTTTGGCTACCACACCGCCGCCGCCATCACCCGCCCGGGCAATGGCCACACTACAAATAAAGCCGATCAATAATAAAATGCGGTAAAAGGAATGGGTCTGCATGTGTTTACTATTTTTATGCTTCTCGCAATCTTACAATGCCTGAAAAAGGGTCAATACGAGTTAATAGGGTTGGATAAGGTTATGGCCTTAATATCAAAAGTTATGCTCTTCATCAATACTTACTAATTCCCACCCATGCACTACCGGTATATTTTACAGTGATAGCGCCACGGGTGCCCACTGAATTTGATTCACTGGTATCTAATCCCGAAACAATCACAGTATTGGTGGTATGTAAATTCTTGATGGTGATTTCGCGGTCCAGGGTACCGGTTGGCAATGTAATAGTTGCCTGTCCCGATGTGTAGTTTACAAATACTACATCAATATCGGAAGGAACTGTATAGGTACTGCCAGTAACGGTGGCGCTTTTACGAGCAGGCACCTGCGACCTTGTTTTCACCTGACCGTTACCATCTATTACCAGCATATTATCGGAAGTACTGGAAGAAGTTGGCAGAGCAATAAGTCTGAAATCGTTGGTAGTATAATCGTTCCTGAAAACAAATCTATCCTTAGTCTGAAGATATTTTGTATTTGTGTAATAACCTTCAAGATATTTGAATGAAATACTATCACCATGCTTCATATCCACATAAAAAGTACCTGTATTACCGTTATTTCGCAATTGTATATTGCCACCGTCATCCTGAATGTGCAAATCAAGTAATCCTTCATTATCAGATATTGCTGCGCCTATGCTAGCCGTGTTAGTACCGCCAAAGGCACTCACTCCCATTTCCATGCTCCAGCCTGGATTGACATTCAACACTCCGAAATTCGAATTACTTTTATTAATCTCTACATTGAACTGACTACCACAGCTCATTCTGGTATTATTTGAACCGCTCTCATCCTGGGTATAAAGAGATAAATCGTAGCTTGAGAATCCTATTTCATTTGACCAACCATCGGCTTTTGCTTTAAAATCAAAGTACTCAAAATCTTCAAACGTCACAGGATGAAATGCCCCATTATGAAATCTTTCGCCGGTAAGCGTTAAATCTGCATTCGCAAAATTTTTATTAGCCCGGCCTAAATGTATCGTATCACTGCCTATAACTACCGTAGTATCATTAGACTGGTTTATTCTTCTGAACTCGGTTCTTCCCCGGCCTTTGTTAAACAAAAAGCCCGGTACATTCTGGGTATGGTTTTCAATGATCAGCTCCGCTGTATCGCAGGTGTTAGTGATCTTTACACTATCAGCTTTGATGGTGTAGATGTAGGGTTGCTGGGCGTGTAAGGCTTTTTGCAGGCCGAACAGGACAAGGAAGAATAAGAGTTTCTTCATAGTTGCATGGTTAATATTCTTTAAAATTTATATTTTATATTGTATCCTTAATTCCATTTTAGCTATACCGAGCCATCACTTTGTAAACCATTGCGAACCGTTACTATATACTTCAATAACACCGTAATTATTATTGATCACTTTTGAAGAGGCGCCATCTATACTTCCTCCAGCGGTAACGTTTATAGTAATGTTGTTTGTACCTGCCGCTCCACTTTCATCCTTAACAATCAGAATGTGATTATTCATGGCATTTGCTGCAGGCAATGTTATGGTTCGCGGCGCTGTTAGGGATGTTAATGCGATCAGATAATCGGATGTAAGGGCTGAATAACCCGCATCATTAATAGCGGTACGTGTTAATTGAGGAAGGTTCCATGCCGCCATTTTAAATACATTGCCATTGCCGTCTACAACCACCGGCTTGTAACTGGCAGTATCCGATTTTGAAATGATATTGGGCATCTTAAGCGTATCGCTTATGTAAGCAGTACCGTTCACCTGCAATTTGGACCCATTATCAACAGTTACAATATTGCTAGAAGACGGAAGAATTACTCGTTGTGAAATATTAGAGATAACAAAAACATTATCCAAATCAGTAGTAACATTGTTAGCAATGATACCGCTATTGGTTATAGAAGTAGCTGCATTGCTTGTTTGCTTACCTGCTTTTTCACCCACAAACAAACAATTTGTATATATTCCGGCAGGTGCAGTATTTCCCCGTGGACTAATAAATATACATTCTGTTGCCTCACTACCAGGGAAACTATAATTTCCACCACCTGCATCGTGCCCAATGCATACATTGTAATTACCTGTTTTAATCAAATTTCCTGCGTTTGTTCCAAACGCGTTGTTGCCAATACCAGTTAGACTGTACTTAAGAACCTGCGACTCGCCTACAGCATTATTGAATACACCTGTTGTATTACTGTATAAACAAGCATTTCCTATTGCGAGGTTCTCAGTTCCTGTTGAATTTGTTAAACACGAGTTGCCAATGGCATAGAAGTTGAAGGGAGACACAATAGCATTTCCACAATTAAATCCCAAGATGACTGAATTATATCCACTGGTTATTGAATTACCAGTATTAGGCCCCAGTGCAATCACACTTGCAGAGGATGAAACTGCGGAAATATTTGTTGAATTACCCAAACCAAATATAGCGGTGGTGCTTGAGGCTTTTTGCCCAAGCATTCTTACCGAACCGGCATAAATACCATTACTGTCAGTTCTGTCGTAACTATACGACCCGGCATTTTGTATGAGTCCAACGCCATCATTCGTTGTTCTTCCTGCGATAAACTTACCGGTTCCGGAAAGTGAAAGATTAAAACCATTCATAGGAATTTCCCGATTATCTAATAAGGCAGCCGGATTACCTGCAGCACCAACCGACTGCCCCAGCTGCACATTCCTGCCACCCATACTTAATCCATTATTAGCAGTTGGGTTACCCCGGAAAAGCAATGTATCGCCACCAATAACAATAGTTGAATCATTAAGTCTCGTGGCCCTTCTGAACTCTGTTCTTCCCTTTCCTTTATTATAGAGGAACCCAGGCACATTCTGCGTATGGTTCTCAATGATGAGCTCCGCCGTATCGCAGGTGTTGGTGATCTTTACACTATCGGCTTTGATGGTGTAAACGTAAGGTTGTTGGGCATAGAGTATCCTTCCCAGGCATATGAATGCCATGAGCATTATGATCTTCTTCATAGTATTTATATTTCTATTTGATTTATGGGAAGGAACTCCCCTTATTATTTTCTTTCTTTTATTAAAGCTTTTAATTCTTCTATCTCCTGCTTTAAATTTTTTAATTCTTTATCCTGCTGAATTGTATATAAAGTCAACTCCTCGATCTTTTTTAATAGTGCCGCCTGGTTATTGCCTACATTAATACCTGTTTTCTCCACTTCTGCTGCAGATGGAATACCGGGCAGGTGATTATTCTGATTAATAAAGCTTTCCACCTCTGCCAGCGATGGAAGTTGATATTGTTTGCTGAAAACATAATCGGGCCAGCGGCCGGTTTGGGTGATCAGCATTTTTTGGGCGGAAATGCGGCCGTTCACTGCTACATCAGCATTAAAGGAACCATTGAATGCCCCGGATGAAGAGTCTTCCTTATAGTACAGATTACCATTTGCATCGCTTACTACGAAGCGGGTGAGACTATTATTCTTTGTTAATCCACCAAAACGTACGGTACCGGTTGTATGCAATTGAGCTGCAGGTGTATTTGTGCCAATGCCTATATAGCCTGCCATATTAACCGCCATTGCCGGTATATAATTTTTGCCATATTGCCATATACTTTTAATGATAATTGATTATCAGGCAATGCAGGGTATGGCCCGGGATCCACAGTCACAAACGTTCCTGTAAAAGCGGTACCTATTGCGTTGGTAAAATAGTGCTGATCACCGGTACTATTAGATTGGTAATAAATCTGACTTTCGGAATACATTCTGGTTTTGCTGTTCAGCATATCAAACAAAACCCCATTTCCAAAAGAAGCCTTAAAACTACCCGTTTGACTAAAATCACCATTCACCTGTAATTTACTGCCATTATCATTGGGTGCCCCGATCAACACATTTTGTCCTTCTGTAATTCTAACCGCTTCAGCATCTGTAGCTCCAGTATAAAAGTTCAGGGTTCTGCCGCTGATCCACAGCGGCGCTCTTTTTGCTCCATCAAAATTTCCGGAGAGCTTGGTTCCGAAATAATAATGGTTTTGCCCTCTGGGATATTCAGTTTGACCCATTAGCCATTCATTCGTATTCGATACTGCAGTAATTAAAGCTGAAGAATTCCAAGGACCATCTGTATTGCCGAAAGAAAGCAACGAGGTCATGATAGACACCTCGCCATTGGCATGACATCTGATCAAAGGATCGCCTACGGTCCAGCTATAAGGTGCCTTGGTTCCCAATCCAATGAACCCATCCCTTTCTACCAGGACGCTCCGATAGGTACTTCCATAATCATTCGATGTACGTAACAATACATTTTGACCATCACTGGTATTAAGATAACCACCAAGCATTATTCTATCGCCGTCCCTTGATAAAGTTGGATTAATAGACAAGCCGGAGCCTATAGCACTTCTCACCTGGAATTTTTGCCCCTCGTCACCAGTGGAACCAATAATCAAATTTCCACTGGTTGCCCATCTGCCCCGGTTGGTATTGTTTGTATAAAAATCGATATCATAATTATCAAGGGTTCCGAACTTACCGGTAGTGCCAAACCGGTTGCCACCCTGCAACCAGGGATTCATTCGTAATGTATCACCACCAACAACATAGATACTATCGTTAAGTTTCAGTAATCCCCTTCTGAATTCCGTTCTTCCCTTTCCTTTATTGAACAAGAAGCCGGGCACATTCTGCGTATGGTTCTCAATGATGAGTTCCGCCGTATCGCAGGTGTTGGTGATCTTTACACTATCGGCTTTGATGGTGTAAACGTATTGGGCATGGAGGGTGTTTTCCAGGCACAGGAGTGCCAGGATGAAAAGAATTCTTTTCATGTTTGGTTTATGTTATTTTGCTGGCTGGTTGATATTTTGGCTTCTGTCAAGATCTCAACAGCCATTTTTGCGCAACCAGCTATTTTAAGATATTACCATTATTTCCACACATCACTCTCTAAAAAAAGAAGAATACGCCTGTTTCACACTGGATTGCTTTCATAAATAGTCCTTTAACTTCCTTTACAGTTTCGTTTATACTGATGTCAGAAAAATTTACTTCAAAAACACCATTCGATATAATTTTCTCCAAAATAGCTTTATTGGTAATTTGTTCATCTTCAAAATAATCGATATTAACATTAGCCATTTCATTTATTCGATCAAAGATGCCAGTATCCCAAAGATCTTTAAATTGAGATTCGCTTAAAGAAATTTCATACAATTGATCGGCTGTTGCGCTATCATAATCCAATGCTTTTAAAGCCAGTTGGTTTTTAGGAACAGTAATTATTTTCCTCATTGTTTGTCTGTATTAGAAAAATGTGTTGCACTATTATACTCACCTTGAGTTCTTCCTGTTGTTTTTCCATTGACTACTTTATTGCTTGGAACATTACCATCTAAATCGGTATAAACTCTTTTCCCAGAAAGATTTTTTTGAACGATTCTGAAATAATTTCCTCCCTCATCATAAATGACAGAATAGTTGCTTTCAGCTGTCGTATAAATTGTTTTACCATAACTCGAAGAACCGGTTGCACCAGGAACAAATTTATTTATTACATCCTTTAAACTAGCTCCATCCCATATTGCACCAAATCTTGAGGCCCGATATGCCCCGCCTGCCAATTTCTGTTCACGCATAGATGGAAGATTATCATTCACAAACTCTGATCCATGATTCTCGTAATCAATTTTTTTTGTTGTAGTTTTCTTACTTCCATCTGTCTTTACCTTGTTATTAGCAGCAACTGCTTGTTCCTCAGTTTCAGCGATTAATGGTGCTTGAGCATTTGAATATCGGATACCGAAAGCAATGGCCCACATAAAATCTTCTGTCTTTTTTTGCTCAGCTTTCTCTTCTTCAATTTCCTTATCCAACTTTTCATGACGCTTTATCATTTCTTCATAATATTTTTCTGGATCCGCCTTAATTTTTTTAATTGCGGCATCCATATGCCCCCATGACTTAAAATATGATTGATCGTATACCCAGTCATGATCTCCAATTTTAACAACTAAAGAGCTAGGCAGAAACCAATCTAGATATGATCTTTTAATAGCAACAAGAGTCACTATAGTTTTACCTGTATTATTATCCTTAGCGAATTTATACCAATATGCTTCCTGACCATCTAAATCTACGTAAGCAACTGGAGAATTTGAAGCAAACTGATAAGGTGTTAATTCCGGATATTTATCTATCAACGGATCAACAGAAAGAAACCTCCCCAATCTCGGATCATACACCCGCATCCCATATTCGATCTGATTTCCCTCTCCCTTCACCTCATTATCATTCTCCTTCCCATTAAACCCATACCTATACCTACCAGCATTCACACTCCTTCCCGGTTGCAACATCCCAAACGGATAATAATCCTGCGCACTTACCACCTGCGGATTAAAATAATCAATGGTGGTATTATTTGATGAAACACCCAGCTTTTTGTCATTCACCGTCACCAGCACGTTGCTTAAGTGGTTACCGAGTTCAAAGAGCTTTACTCCTCTGCCAAAATTAATATTTAAGCCGGTACCCAGTAATGTCATGGCAGTATCGTCTGGAACAGGCAAAGTATCAACATTTACACTCCGTTGTAATAATCCTAACCGGCTGCTGCCATACAAATGCAATTCAGTTTGGGTCAGGTGTCCGTCATGCAAGGTGGGTTTTCCTGATTCGTACACACTCATCACATCGCCCGTCGCATCTCTTACATACCAGGTTCTTGAAGTATCGGTAGAGCCTGACTTTATAACCGTTTTGCTGATGCGGTTTCCATCCGGACCATAGGTGTAGAGAATATCTACACTATCGCCTTTTACTATCCGGCTGATCTTTCCATATACCGTCCATCTGATATTGGTAATACCCTCGGCACTGTCTTTAACCAGATTGCCAATGGCGTCATAACCGTAGTTACCCGCTGTCTGTTTATCGATATCCACATCGTAATTAGCCACAGGCACACTATCACTTACATGATCCAGCCGGTTAGTCCCCATCACATATTTATAGGTCAAACTATCCATACCCAACGGCTTGCCGGCAAACGTATTATTGCCATTCCGTTTATAACCCAGGATATTTCCATTAGGATCATAGCTAATGCGTTCCTGGAAGTCAGTTTTCAGTGTGAGATTGCTCCAGTTGCTGCCCGTCTTTCGCCAGGCATCCATGGCTACCAGGCGGTTGAGCTGATCATATTGGTAATTATACAGCAATGGATTTCCCAGCTTATCATTGTTCACTGCCATGCTACTAATATTGCCGTTATACAATGGACGGTATTCACTACCTAATGTAGTATTCACTCCATTATCCTGTGGCGTGGCGCCGCTTATAGCTTTATAATCTCCATTAAAGTAGTTCAGCATTACATTATAAGCAGTTTTTCCTACCACGCTTCCATTGCTTCCATCTGGTTTTAGAGTATAACCAGAAGTGACGTTCACATCGGGGTTGATCGACTTTATCCATCCCTGCAGGTTATAGGCATAATTTATACCCTGCACCTGCTGCTCGCCTATGATGGTCCGTGCCAATGGGCCGTGATCATAATACTGGTAAAAAGCATCGTTGTCCCAGTTGATGCTGTCGGCACTGGTAAGCACATTGGTAATCCGATTCTCGGCATCATATACATATTTATGATAGAATGCATCTGGTTGACCAGGCTGGTAGCTTACCAGATTTACTTTTCCGCTTACCAGATCAAAATCGTATGCTATTTTCTTAAACCGGTTGCCATTATTGGCCATCGTTCCCAGCCGGTAATCCTGCACCAAGGTATCTACATTACCTAAAATATCATACGTATAATAAGTGGCTGTTGCGGCTTCATTATTAGCAAGATCAGTAGCCGAATTGTACAGCGCCGTCCATGACAACCGGTTACGCAGGTTACGGGTTTTCAGCACCGGTTGCAATGGAGAATAGTCAACATCGTATATTGTCTTTGTGATCTGCTCGGCAGTTGACGCCGCGTTTGTTAACCAACCCACCAGCGATGATTGATCACGGCTGATATTGTCTGTAATGATTGTACTACTTGTCAATTGTCCAACCTCGATAATCCTCCCGATACCGTCATATTTTGTATAACTATATTGTGCACTATCTTTCTGCTTCGCATTCTGCGATACAGACAATCTGCCTAACCGGTCGTACCAGAAGGCGCTCGTTCCTCCATCGGGCGTATGCTGCGACACTACCTGATTTAAGGTATTATACCGGTAATCGGTATACAAGGCATGCTGTGAAGCGAGTTCTGTCCCTGCTGCGCGGGCCAACCTTACCTGGGCGGTGTCGTATTCATGTACGCCAGCCGGAGGTACCGTACGGATCAAATTACCTGCCTGGTCGTAATAATATAACGTGTAATGATATTCATTCTTTTGATAGGTTACCGTAAACGATTCATAGCGGTAAGCCTGTAAACATTTGTCGATGTACCGCTGCTCAAAAGCGCCGGTCAGGGAATCGGTATATACTTTATAGAGTTCCGTTCCTTTACTTATTGCAAAGAAGGTACTGTCGGAACAGGCGCCTATGTATTCATTTTTTAAGGGTGGCAATACAGTTTGTGCTTTACCGCAAAGCCGTGGGCCTTCATAAATGTTGTAGCAGGTACCATTGCCCGGACAAGCCAGGCTTGAGTCTTTGGTCAGTGATAAAGCCATTGCTGACAAGGCAACTCCGGTATTGGTTGGTACTACAAACTGACTCGCCACAGGCGCCCAGTTGATGCGGCCCAGGACCGGAGTCGTTATTCCCCCTGTCACTGTATTATCATAACAACCATAGTTTGGTTTTACTACCAGGATCAACATCTGACTATTGTTATCACCCACCACGGCAAAGCTGCTGTCACTCTTTTGGATGATGCGCCCAACGGTTTGGGTGCCCGACAGCGCTGTCTCGGTCGACCATTGCAGGTTGCCCGATGCATCCATCCGCTGCCAGATGATGTGCTCGCTGTTATTGCCCGTTTGCGCTACCATATAGCCGCCGTCACTCGTTGGGAACACCGCTGAGGTAACCATCCGGTTGCTGCCTGATGGCACGTTGAAGCGTTTGTACGACGCTACCGCCCCTGTTCTTGTCAGGTTTACCACCGATACCTGTGCATTGATGGTTCCCAATTTTTCGGCATTGGTGGCCAGCACCAGGTAACCATTCTCCGTAGCATAAATATCGCGGAACCAGGTGCTTTTGGTATCGCTGGTACTATCGGCATAATGCCAGGAATCGAATAAAGTACCATTGTTTTTATCGATGCGGTGCACCACGCCAAAATAACGGTCACCCACATTGCGGTCATATGCTGCACCGGTCACCAGCAGGGTGTCCGCATCCTGTAACAGGCCGTACGATGGCTTGCCATCATAGGATACCGTATCGGCACCGGGTGTGTAACATTCATAGCTGTTATTCTGCAAACGACTAGTACCAAAACGGTGGGTCCAGTTAATAGTTCCATCACTATGCAGGCTCGTGAGCACAAACTCGCCAAAACCAGTATGCTGGTTATAAATACCCAGGGCAGCATAGCCACCATCGGAGGTTTGAATAACATCATAACCCCGCTCGCCGAGTGGTGTTCCAAAACCGATCGTTTTTGTCCAACTGGTATCGCCACCGGCATTGGTCTTTACGATCAGGATGGCGCCCGTTGTATAGTGACCCGATTTGGTAGTACCAATCGCGATATACCCATTATCGCTCGTACGTCTTACCCGGGTAAAATAATCTTCACTCGATCCATCGTATTGTTTTGACCATTGAATGGCGCCCACACTGTCTGTTTTTATCAGCACGGCATTCGAACCGGTCTTCCCAGCCATAATATAGCCATGGTCGGGTGTAACCTGCACATCTTCCAGTTTGCCCGGCACGGCTGTCAGGAACAAACTACCGATTCGCTGGTCAACACAATGGGTTACATTGCTGATGCTGCTGGCCGAGTCGGCACACTGCTTCATGAATTGCAGGTACTCCCAGCTTTGCAATGAATACCCTAAGCGGTTATTCATAAAGTTTTGGAACAGCGTATTGCGCTTGTTCTGCAGGGTGTCATTTGATTCTGCGATACGCGGGGTATCGTTCGGGTATTGTTGTTTATAATTATTATATAACTCCTGCACCACTGTGCATGAGGTACATACTTCGCCCGCATTACACTGCAGCGCCGGTGGCAAATAAATAGGCGTGGCGAGGAAGGTACAGGCTACTCCCGCATCTGTTGGTGTGCTCGTATTGTTACATAGATTTAATAAAGCCTGCAAATCGCTATCTGTCATCGTCGCTCCCTGCGTTCTTTGAATATAGGCTGCAAATGTGGCGTCCCTTCTTCCAAACAACCGGCTCACTCTGTATTTTACATACAGGTCATTGATCAAATGACACTCGCAATCGGCCGGTTTGGTTACAACCGGTTTGTTATAGTATGCCGGTTGTTTGTCGTAAGGCGCCGGCATTGTGATCAATTCGGCATTGCAATCTACACT
>NZ_LVYD01000104.1 GCF_002077945.1 Niastella vici | reverse complement strand
AGGGCCGGGTTCTAGCGGCCCTTGTGAGTTACACCTTTTTTAATGTTTTACAGCTACAAACATTGTCCGGTTGGTAAACTGGGTAAGGTTGTGCGGGAAAATATCGCCGGTGAAATTTAATTGCCCGCGCTTATAAATATTTGTAATGTCTGCGTGCAAAGATAGCGTTAGTATGTGTTAAAATAGCAGATGTTCGTTATTGTTATAGATGGTAATTTTAGTGAGGAACCAAAGCTAATTGCCATTATGAAAAAACGATTGCAGGTTGCTCAAATGAAAAGAGCAACAGGATTGCTATGCTTATTCTTCACGTTCTGTTTTCTGCCATGCACCGCTTCGGCGCAACCGAAAACAGCTGTTATTAAAGGGATTGTGGTTGATGAAACCGGAATTCCCATCGATGGGGCCAGTATCGTTGTAAAGGGTACTAAAACGGGCACATCTTCCGATGCCCGGGGCGAATTCTCCTTAAATATAACCGAAGGAAAAACTGTTACACTGGTAATATCATACACCGGCCGCGAAACCACCGAGGTGCTGGCTAATACACCTCAAAAAGATCCGCTGATCGTGATGTTGAAAGTAAAGGCGGATGCGCAGGAAGAAATGGTGGTGATAGCCAGGGGCGTACAAAAGAGAAAAGAGGTGGTAGGGGCCGTTACCAGCATTAAGCCTGGCGAATTAAAGATCCCGGCCAGTAATTTAACCAATGCACTGGCCGGCAGGCTGGCTGGTATTATTGCTTATCAGCGCAGCGGAGAACCCGGCGCCGATAATGCTAATTTTTTTGTGCGTGGCGTTACCACCTTTGGGTATAGAAAATCGCCGCTTATTCTTATTGATAATATTGAAGCCACTGCAACGGATCTGGCGCGGTTGCAGGTTGACGATATTGCCAGTTTTTCGATCATGAAAGATGCAACGGCTACCGCCCTGTATGGCTCAAAAGGAGCCAACGGTGTTATAGCTATTGTTACCAAGGAAGGCAAGGATGGCAAGGTGGTTGTTTCGTTAAGGGCCGAGAATTCCCTGTCCCGGAGCACCCGCAACGTACAACTGGCCGACCCCATCACTTATATGGAGCTGGCAAACGAGGCGGTATTGACAAGAAATCCGTTGGGTGGCTTATATTATTCAAAAGAGAAGATCAATAATACTAAGCGGGGCATTGATCCGGTGATCTACCCGGTAACCGATTGGCAGAACATGGTTTTGCGTAAGTCTGCCATGAACCAGCGCTTTAATTTAAGTCTTTCAGGTGGCGGTAAAGTGGCCAGGTATTATGTGTCGGGTGCCCTTAATGTAGATAACGGTATCTTAAAAGTAGATAAAAGATCAAACTTTAACAGTAATGCAAAGCTGCGTTCCTATTCCATTCGAAGTAATGTGAATATCAATTTAACACCTACTACAGAAATGGTGACCCGTTTGTCGGGAAGTTTCGATGATTATATGGGCCCTATCAATGGCGGCGCTGCCATTTATGGATTGATCATGCAGTCGAGCCCGGTAATGTTCCCCGCTTATTATGAACCAACCGACGAAACCAGGTATGTAAAGCATATTATGTTTGGCAATTCGCCCGAAGGAAATTTTAATAATCCATATGCACAGTTACAGCGGGGGTATAAGCAATTTAACCGTTCCAATATCAATGCCCAGGTTGCCCTGTACCAGAAATTGCCTTTTATATTGAAGGGCCTCAGCGCAAGAGGCATCATCAATATACAAAGGAATGCCTATTTCGATGTTACCAGGGCGTACAACCCGTTCTATTACATTGCCACTAATTACGATTATGGCAGTAAACATTACGATCTGAAGTCGATTAACCTGGAGGATGGGCAGTCACAGGCGGCGCAGGGAACGGAATACCTTGATTACAAACCAGGTGAAAAAACAGCCGCCTCTGATTTTTACAGTGAAGTGGCGTTGGATTACAAAGGTTTTTTCAAAAAAGGCCATACCCTCAGCGGAACGCTGGTAGGTATAGCCAAAGGCAGCCTGAATGGCAATTCAGGTGATCTGCAAAGTTCTTTGCCTTTCCGCAATGCAGGCTTGTCGGGCCGGGTATCTTATGTGTACGATGGCCGGTATGCTGTTGAATTTAATTTTGGTTATAATGGGTCTGAACGGTTTTACAAAACCCACCGGTACGGCTTCTTTCCCTCGGCCGGAGTGGCCTATACTATTTCAAATGAAAAATATTGGGACAAATTCAGTGATGTAGTATCAACGCTGAAGTTGCGGGCCACGCTGGGGTATGTAGGTAATGACGCCATAGGATCTCCTGATGATCGTTTTTTTTACCTGTCGAATGTAAATATGAACAGTGGCAACCGGGGAATGCGGTTTGGTACGCTTAAAGATTATTCACTGTCGGGCATCGAAATTACCAGGTATGCCAATAATGATATTACCTGGGAAAAGGCCCTGAAAGCCAACCTGGGCATTGAAGCAACCTTCTTCCGCAATCTTAATATGGTCCTGGATGTATATAAAGAGCGGCGTACGAATATATTGATGACCCGTTCATCCATTCCCACCACCATGGGGTTGTCGGCTACACTGATGGCCAATGTGGGGGAAGCAGTTTCAAAGGGTGTTGACCTTTCATTGGATTATTCCTGCAATCTCACCTCAAAATGGTGGGCAAAGGGAATGGCGAATTTCACCTATGCCACAGGAAAATTCGATGTATATGAAGAACCGAAATATCCGGGCACCAACAAGTCGCATACAGGAAGATCTATTAATCAGCAATGGGGCTATATAGCCGAAAGGCTGTTCGTTGATGAGTACGACGCCAGGAATGCGCCTTTACAAAGTTTTGGTTCTTACGGGGCTGGAGACATAAAATACAGGGATGTTAATGGAGATGGGAAAATAACCGAGCTCGATCAGGTGCCTATCGGCTTTCCCACCAGCCCTGAAATTGTATATGGCTTTGGGCTGTCAACCGGCATCAGGCGTTTTGATGTTTCTGTTTTTTTCCAGGGTCTGGCCCGGGAATCCTTCTGGATAGATGTAAATGCCACCACGCCTTTTGTCGATAAGCAGCGGCAATTGTTAAAAGTATGGGCCGATAACCATTGGAGCGAAGAGAACAGGAATATTTATGCGGTATGGCCGCGGTTAAGCCCCGATGTTAGCGGTAATAACAGCCAAACGAGCACCTGGTTTATGCGCAATGGCGCCCTGTTACGGCTGAAGTCGGTAGAAATGGGCTATTCATTGAATGACCGCCCGATGAAAAGGATACATGTAAGGGGCGCACGTCTTTATCTGAATGCCGCCAATTTATTTACGTTCAGCAGGTTCAATCTGTGGGATGTTGAAATGGGTGGCAATGGCCTCGGATACCCCATTCAACGGATCCTGAATGTTGGTATAAATGTTTCCTTTTAAATAATGACTGCATCACATTAACCAAAACTAATCAAGATCATATGCGGTTTTTAAAGATCGGATTATGGCTGGTTGTTATAGCCTGCTGTTATTCCTGTAAAAAATATCTCGATATCGTTCCTGATAACATTGCAACATTGGAGCAGGCTTTTCAATTACGGGCCACGGCAAAAAAATATCTTTTTACTTGTTACTCCTGGTTGCCAAAACTGGCCAGCCCTGCCGATAACCATACTTTTATTGCATCCAGGGAAATAGCTACTCCCTATCCCGGTTCACAATCGGGATTGCCCGATGCCATTCTGCAATTGGGTTACGATTATCAGAATGTAGTTAATCCCGGCGCCAATTTATGGGATGGGTTGAATAATGCCGTGCCTGTGTTCCAGGCCATTCGCAGCTGCAATATTTTTTTAGAGAACATTGATAAGGTGCCTGATATTGCTTCGTATGAAAAGAAGCAATGGATAGCCGAAGTGAAAGTGTTGAAAGCATATTATCATTTTCAGCTGTTAAGGATGTATGGCCCTATTCCGGTGATAAGGAAAAATTTGCCGGTGTCTGCTGATGTAGAAGCGGTTAAGCTTAAAAGAGAGCCTGTTGACAGCGCAGTTAATTATATCGCTGCATTGATCGATGAATCAATAAACGACCTGCCACTGATCATTGCCAATCAACGGGAAGAATTGGGCCGCATAACCAGGCCAATTGCCCTGGCCATCAGGGCTTATGACAGGATGTTGGGGGCCAGCCCCCTGTTTAATGGAAATTCAGATTATGCGCAATTCAAAAATAACGATGGCGAGGCGTTGGTACGAACGGATATTGATAATGAAAAATGGGCAGTGGCTGTAGCCGCCTGTAAGGAAGCGATAGCAGTATGCAAACAGGCTGGCTTCAGGTTGCATTATTTTAATAAGCCTTTTGATTTGAATGCTATAGGCGATACAACGAAAAAATGTTTGGATATAAGAACGGCTTTAACCGAAGAGTGGAATCCTGAAGTGATATGGGCCTTTACCAATGCAAACACTTCCGATCTGCAACGCCAGGCTGCACCCCGCAATGATGTATACAGTTATACCATTTCGCTGTTGGCGGCAAACCTGAATGCCTGTGAGATCTTTTATACCAAAAATGGCGTTCCCATTGAAGAAGATCTGCAATGGGATTATGCAAACAGGTATACTATAATAAAGACCATACCGCCTTCCATGCGAAGTATCCTGAAGCCTAATTATACAACATCGGCTTTTAATATGGATCGCGAATACCGGTTCTATGCCGATCTGGCTTTTGACGGGTCTTCCTATTTTATGATACAGCGGCCCGCTGAAGATAATCTGCTTTATATTAACACCATGTGGGGTTCATCATCTGCGCCCAGCCTGTCGCGTTATTCTTTCACCGGCTACTGGCCAAAAAAGCTGGTAAGCTGGAAAACCTCCGGTTCAGGGAACTCCTATACTCCCGACCCCTACATATGGCCGGCCTTCCGGTTAAGTGCTTTATACCTGATGTACGCCGAAGCATTGAATGAAGCAGAAGGGCCTTCTGCTGCTGCGTATGAATATATAGATTCAGTGCGGGCAAGGGCCGGATTGAAAGGAGTGGTTGAGTCATGGGCAAACTACTCAAGGAACGCGGCCAAACCGGCAACAAAAGAGGGGTTGCGAAGCATTATACAACAGGAAACCATGATAGAATTCATTTTCGAGGGTGAGAATTACTGGAACATGCGGCGGTGGAAACGACTCGATTTAATGAACAGGCCAATAACTGGTTGGGATGTATTGCAAAATACACCGGATGCATTTTACCGGTTAAAAACCATTTATAAACCCAATAATACATACCGGGATTATCTGTCGCCGATACGGGAGTACGATCTTTTTGTAAACCCGAACCTTGTACAAAATCCGTTGTGGTAAAATGAACCAACGTAAAAAATGCTAACAATGAGAAAATTGAGTATTCAGGCTGCAATAGTAGTAGGGGTGACGTTATTGGCGGGGTTGTATGCCTGCCAAAAACAAACAGGTTCAAATCATTCCCCGATCTATAAAGACGGTTCAAAACCGGAAGGGGTAAGCAATGTACGCGTTACCAATTTCCCCGGGGGCGCCTACATTATGTATACCATTAAGGACGATCCGGCCATTTTGTATGTGCAGGCCGATTTTATGGTCAACAATACTACGAGGTTACAGGCTAAAGCCTCGTATTATACAGATACTATTAAAGTGGTGGGGTTCGAAAAGGCAGGCGACTATACAGTTACCCTGCGAACCGTTAGCAGAAGCGAGGTACAATCTGACCCGGTTGAAGTTGTGGTTAGCCCGTTAACCCCGCCTTACCTGACGGTAAAAGGCACCCTGAATATTTTTGCCGATTTTGGGGGCGCCACTATACAATTCAGGAACCCTACACAAGGCGACATTGCCATCGTTGCCCTGGTTGATACGGCCGGCAAGGCTGAATATGTGAACACCATGTATACCCGGGATTCAACGGGTACATTTTCAGTGCGGGGGTTTTCACCGGTTGAACGAAAGTTTGGCGCCTATGTAAGAGACCGCTGGGGAAACACCTCAGACACTGTTTGGGCGCGCGTAAGATCGATGAATGAAGTAGAGTTGGATCGTTCAGTTATGAAGGCGGTGGTGCTTCCCGGTGATCAGCAATCATGCTGTGGTTCCAGCCTGAATGTTCCCCTTACCCAGGCTTACGGCGCCAGGGACTATGCATTTTACGGCGTTAAAGACCCGAACGACTCTACACCTGCCCGCATCACGATCGATATGGGCCGAAGGGTAGTGGTGAGCCGTTTCAGGTACTGGATGCGTTATAATGGTGGTGCTGAATTCAGGAATGGCACACTTAGATATTTTAAGTTGTATGGCAGTGTAAACCCAAATCCAAATGGGGCATTGGATAATACCTGGACCCAACTGGGTGGGGTATATGAATTGGTTAAGCCTTCCGGACTGCCTTATGGGCAACTAAGCCCGGCCGATTACGAAACCGTTACAAATGGTTCCGAATTCCTGCTGCCTTTGCCGGCTGTTCAGCTGCGTTATTTCCGCATAGTGATATTGCAGAATTACAGTGGCGGCGATGGCCTGGAAATGTCTTCAATAAAATTTATGGGCGATTATCAGTAAATACCTGAAAATGAAAAATAATAGATCTTTATTGCTGTTACTCGTTGTTGTGGCTGTTTCATGCACCAAAATGGATAATGAATATGCTGCCTATTTAAACGGGGGAGAGATCATCTATCCGGGCTCACCGTATAATCTGGAAGTGCATCCCGGAAGAGGAAGAGTGGAAATACAGTTTACACAAACAGCCGATCCCAATGTGGTTACCTATAAAATATCCTGGAATAATAATACCCAGCATATTGAAGTGCCTGCCGGCAAGGCAAATAAATTGCAGAAACAATTGATCACCGGTTTGCGGGAAGGCAATTATACATTTGAGGTAACAGCGCTTGATAAAGCCGGCAATGCTTCAACCTCAAGGTCGGCAATTGTAAGCGGGCAATCGCTCGGCGATCTGTATGAAAGCAATCTGCCGGTGCGGGACGGCGCCTTTACCAACAGTCAGGCCGGAATAGTATTAAATATGCTTTCAGTAGATACCACCTGCAAGTATTCCATTGTTTATTATGAAGATCAATCGGGCGTTACCAGGTCGGTGCAATACACGCAACTGGCCGCTTTTCAGGACACGCTGAAAGATATAAAGAAAACGCTGAATGCAGTACGGCTGAAAACAGCCATTGTTCCGGCAAATGGTATCGACACCTTTTACGCTGATCGTACCCTGCCATTGGTACTAATGGCTGCAGATTATGTGTGTACAGGTACCATGATAGATTATACCAGCAGTTCCATCGCAGGGCCCTATCCCTGGAATGTTACTTTGCACGCCATCAATCCAACGCAACTGGAATTGGTTGATAACGATTATTCAAAAGGGGTATACCATAAAATTATTAGTGGGGGTAGTGCTTCTTACTACGGGCAGTTTGGCGTGGTAATAAACCTGGATGCCAGTAATAATGTTATAAGTGTTGTGAACAAATACGGGCAACCGTCTTCCAACGGGCGCTCGGCCGAATTGGACCCGTCAGGAATAAATAAATTTGATCCCGATACAAAAGTCCTTGCAATAAAGTACTGGCTAAATCAGCCTGGCAGTACACACCGTACTTTATTTGATGAAACATTTACGATGAAATAAGCGTCTTGTGCCCTGTGATTTGCCAATGAGAGTGAATATAACATAGGAATTGGTCAATAATGTTTGAGTTGCTTTTTTCAGGGTAAAATACCTTTACTCAAATATCAAATAATTACTACCTGATGCGCAGTTTTTTGAAACCGCAATTATTGTTATGTGCAGCGCTTGCCTATGGTTTGGGTGTATTTGCACAATTCGATTTTCATACCGATTATTTTAAAATTCATATCGATGCAAAGGGATGGATAACCAGTATGAAAAATATAACCGTTCAACCCAATCGGGAATTCAGTCCGGTTGACCAACCTTCTCCATTCCTGAGCCTTTATGATAGCAAAAAAATGGTTTACTATCAGCCGGTTAAAGCTAGTTATAACAAGGGAAACAAAACGCTTTTACTGAGCTATACAAATGGTTCTGTGGCTGCCATTACGCTGGCGCCACAAAAAAAATATTTTAAATTGACGCTTCAATCCCTTTCTCCCCGAAACGGTATTGATGCTGTTCAATGGGGCGCTTATCACACGAATATTACTAATCTATTTGGAGAAATAATTGGCGTGAGCCGCGATACCAGTGCGGCAGTTAATTACGCCATAGGCATGCTCGCTCTAAACGACAATACCCTTGGTGGTACAGCCGAAACGATTGGCGATGCAGCCCCTTTTCAATATATTATCCATACTCCTGACGTTAACCGTTTTCCTTTGCCCGGCCATTTGCATGAAGGGCAGGTTTTTACGCTGGGTGGTAATGGTGTCAGCGATGTAGCATTTTATGCCCACAAAGAGCCCTATTACAGGATCATGTACGGCAATGCTGCGATGGTTGACGATAAAGGAAGGATTTCAATTGCCTATCAATCAAGGGATAGAACTTTTGCAAGACAGGTTTATTTTTCTCTGATCCCCAATATGGCAGTCAATACACCAAACCATCTGAACGTTCAGCCATTGCCAGGAGTAGATTATATCGGATCTTCCATCGCTTTATGGGGCAGTGCCGACAGTACAGCTTTGATGGATGTTGTTCGCACCATTGTAAGGTCAGAAGGCCTCCCGTATCCAACTATAAATGGAAAATGGGTGAAAGACCCCGCCGCTTATGTTCCTGATGCTATTACCAGCGGAGGTTTGTATGATAGCATAATATCTTATACGAACAGGTTAGGTTTTAAAGCCATAAGCTTATATGATCAGGGTTTTTTAAGGCCCAACCGCGGCAATGAAGGCTATATTGATGGAAAGAATTTTGAAAGGAAGCCTGTAAAGCTGACTGCAGGAAATAGATCACACCGGGAATTTGCAGAAATGGCAGCAAAATATGGAATTACAATAGGAAGAACTACAATAACGAATTCATTAGCTCCGGGGACCAAAGACGCCAGCCCAATTCCGGGCGACAGTTTGTGTTATCAGCAAAAACGGTTGCTGGCGAAAAGTATAAATTCAACCGATACAGTGATCATAGTAGACGACCCTGAATATCTTGAAGAGATTGCCAGTTGGGAAGGGCATTGCGCAAACTTAAATATGATAAAGATCGGTAAGGAACTGATTCATTACCTGGGCGTTTCTGCCAAAGCACCTTATAGACTATTAAATGTAAAACGGGGGTACTGGGGTACCCAACCAACTAACCATCAATTTAATGATACTATTTATAAACTTCAGGTAACCATTAACTACGGATACGATGGTCTTATACCCAATATGCAGTTACAGGATAAGATCGCAGAATACTATGCAGATGTTTGTTTTATTAATGGGTTAAGATATTACGACTTTGATGGACAGGAGTTTTTATTCAACAACGGACATGGCTACTACTCTGCAAAACGTTTTTTCCGGAAAATGTTTGAAAGAGCTGCTGCGCTTGGAGTTCCGTCAATCCGGTTTACCGGAGCTACATTGTCGGAAGGTTCATGGCATTATCAAAGTATCTGGAATGTTGGCGGCGGAAAAAACTTATATGATGTTGACACCAGGGAATGGGGGAGTACTACCAGCCAGGGTAAAGACCTCCGTGACGTAACCTATGGTAATTTTTTTCCTGTGGGTATGGGTGGGAATTTCCCCATTAAAGCCAATTCAACAGTGGAGCAATATGAGCATATACAGGCAATTTCTGTAGGTATTGGAACAACATACAGTTTGTATCTGAACCAGAAAGATGTTGAAAGTTGTCCGCAGAAAGATGCGATCTTTAAAACGATAAGAACCTGGGAAAATGCCAGGGCGGCCAATGCTTTTCCTGGATGGGTGAAAAAAGAACTGGCAGATCCTTCGCAAAATTTTCGATTGGAGGAAGTAGATGCCGGCAACTGGAATTTGTATAAAGTGAATGCCGGTGGAGCTGGTAAACGATTCTTCGTGGCGCTGAAAAGAGATAAAGCATACCCGCTTTCAACCGGTCGTGCAACAGTATACAGAAATTAAGAAGAAGCACATTCATTGAAACGAGCGTTATAACGTTCTCTTGCAAAGCCAAACACCACCCCGAAACATTCGTGGGTAGTGTTTGTTTTAATTATATTTGCGCCGAACCCATAAAAACAGTCAGGCGTGAATATGAAAAAAATAACGGCATTTTGTTTTTGTTTGTTAGCCGGTAACGTCTTGTTTGCCCAACAACCAAAGCCACCCATTATGGGCTGGAGCAGCTGGAACCAGTTTCACGTGCACATCGATGAGAAAATGATCAGGGAACAGGCCGATGCCATGATAGCATCGGGCATGTACGATGCCGGTTACAGGTTCATTAACATCGACGATGGTTATTTTGGCGGGCGCGATTCCTCCGGAAAACTTTTTCCCAATAGCCAAAAGTTCCCTTCAGGCATGAAGGCGTTGGCCGATTATGTTCACAGCAAAGGGTTAAAAGCCGGCATCTATACCGATGCGGGTAAAAACACCTGCGGGTCTATCTATGATAAAGATTCGCTGGGTATTGGCGTTGGTATTTACGGGCATGTGCAGCAAGATTGCAACCAGTTCTTCCGGGAATGGGGATACGATTTTTTAAAAGTAGACTGGTGCGGTGGTGAAAAACAAAACCTCGATGAACAAACCGAATACACAAAGATCATAGCGGCAGTGAAAAGTATCAATCCGGCAATTGTTTTCAATGTGTGCCGCTGGAAGTTTCCCGGCGAATGGGCAATTACAAAAGCAGATAGCTGGCGCATCTCAGGCGACATCAGGGAGCAATTTTCTTCCATTCTTGGCATTATCGACCTCAACGCACCACTCTATAAATATGCATCTGCCGGTCATTACAACGATATGGATATGCTTCAGGTAGGAAGGGGGATGAGTTATGACGAGGATAAAACGCATTTCAGTATGTGGTGCATGCTTAATTCGCCATTGCTGGCGGGGAACGACCTGCGCAGCATGAGCAAACAAACGATTGAAATTTTAACAAATAAAGAAGTGATCGCGTTGAACCAGGACGAGGGCTTTGCACAGGCAACACGACTGGTGAAAGAAGGCGATGTAGAAGTTTGGGTAAAACCATTGGGCAAAGCAGGTAAGGAAAAAGCGATCGCGATCATGAACAGGGGAGAAGGACAGAAAGTGGTAACCCTTTCTGTACAGCAATTGGCGCTTACTTCAAAAACTAAATTAAGAGAGCTGTGGCTGCATAAGGACCTTGGCGTTATGGGAGCGGCGCAAACGTTTACCATCCCAAAACATGGAATTGTTTTGTTGAAATGTTTTCGCTGATGGAACCCTGGCGCAGGCAGCCTAAGAAAAGGGTGTAACTCAAAAGGTCATACCCTTTTTTTATTTTCACCAATTCAATAGTCGAGGTTATCGAATAATGGTTCAGTGGCTTCTTCTCCTTCTTCTTCTTTACTCCCTGCACTATCAACGAGCGTAGCAATGGCTGCTGAAGCCAGTCCACCCACCAGGTACAACCCGATGGTCATAATTTTTGTACCTAAGGTCTTATTGCTTGCTTCTTCCGGCAACCCGAGCGATTTGGGTAAAACAACGGCCGCTATACCTGCTGCCAGTCCCAGGAAAGCGCCATACAGCCAGGCTCTTTTTCTGCCACCGGCTGCTGCCAGGCTATAATAGGCGGTATCACAAAGCAATTCACCACCCACTGCCCATCGTTGCAGTTCATTTTCATTCGGTACCTTTTTATGCATGCTTTTTAAACCTTTACGTAACAGGTCCATATCAAGTTTGTCCATGCGGGGGGCATCAGGGGTTATTCTCCGCAAAGCTTCATGCATGGAAGCCACGGTAAGTGTACCGGCCAATCCTCCGGCTAACGCAGATGAAACCTTCATAGTAAATAATTATGGGTAATTAAATCAGTTTAATTCAAGGGCTGAAAAAGTTGTACCGTCTTGTGGTATCTCGGGCTGGGCAAAAAGGGCCACCCTGGAAGCGCTGTGGTGGTTATGTATTTATAGGGGATATTCAGCCTATATGTTAGTGATTTCCTGAGTTCAGGCAGGGGGATAACTATAACGGAATAGAAAAATATTTTGCTTAAAAGCTTGTTTTTTAAAGAATTGCCCCTTACTTTTGCTGCCCAATTATAAGGGAGTTTAGCTCAGTTGGTTT
>NZ_LVYD01000103.1 GCF_002077945.1 Niastella vici | reverse complement strand
GTTGGTTTAGAGCATCTGCCTTACAAGCAGAGGGTCGGCGGTTCGACCCCGTCAACTCCCACAAAGGTCGAAATCGTCTATACACTAGGGTTTCGGCCTTTTTCATTTATCGCCTTTGCAAGACAGATGGTTTAAAAAAGTCACAATTTATATACTGAGCCAAGCATAAGTTTCAAACCCATGACAGAGAAATGGCATGAGCTAATTTTTTCATATTTGAAAAACGATATATACAGTCTTCGAGATATTCTAATAAAAATGAAAGAAGAAGGAATGTCTGCACAAGATGCTTTGCAAATTTTTACGGATATCAGGAATAAATTGCAAAGCGAAGGAAATGAAAAAGATGAAGATAGAATTCTTGACACTATGGATATTATCGTTGGCTATTGTAATCCACGTTGGAAAGTTTGGGACAACTAATAATCGCATTAACAGTAACGGTTATATCATTTTTTAAATACCTGCAATAAACGTGCTTTTGCCGGATCAAGTGAAAAAGTTGGGGGATTGT
>NZ_LVYD01000102.1 GCF_002077945.1 Niastella vici | reverse complement strand
CGTTCCGGCGCCGAATAACGGCGATTCCCATACGCCCCTGTTGCCTGCAATGCGCAACTTGCTATCGCGGTAAAAAATAATTCCGCCCTGGTTGCAGGCAAAATTCAGCGGCAACCCGTTGCTGTAGTCAACCCAGTCAGCCATCGTATTATCCCGGTAATAGACTTTTGCCGGCGCATTATTGGAAAACGCGTAAACCCCGCCGTTGGTGCCTGCCTGGGGCGTTATAAAGGCAATGGGCGCGTTGGTAAGGCTACCGGTATAATTGGTCCAGTCTGCACCGCCATTGATGGATTTGAAGACTTTGTTGCCAGCGTCGCCCTGGGCCATGCATAAAAAGACCGTATTCTCATTTAACTGGTCAACAGCAATATCGGCATTGTAAAAACTATATGTTACACCCGATGGAAGCGATAAGGTTGTCCACGAGGCGCCGCCATCAGTCGTTTTATACACGCCGTTCTCCGCACACAGGTACATGACATTTGAATTGCTTCGGGCAATATCAAACCGCCACACCCTGCCGCCAAAGTCGTGCAACGCACTGTATGAAACGCCCCGGTTAATTGATTTCCACAGAATATTATCCCTGCCTACATAGAAGGTATTGCTGTAGCGCGGATCGATCATCAGTTTGCTTGAAAGGGTGCCATACCAGTCATCCTGCGGCCATAAGGTATTAGCATATTCGGCATAGATCATGCTTCCCGGAAGGGAGGATGGCATTTGTTTGGTTCCCTCGTCATTGAAGCCTACCATGTTTTTCTGGCCATGAAAAACATGCCCGGTAGCCGCTTCCGCCCCGCCCATGTACAAAGAATTGCCTGCGCCATAGTTTTCAAACAGGGCAACATCGCCGTTATGATAGCGGCCTCCTACTACAATATCCTGGTCCCATCCCTGCCCAAAACCCCAGAACTCGGAACTGGTGAGTCCGTTATTGCGCACCGACCAGTTGCTGACACTGGTAAAAAAATCGGTTGAATAATTAACGCCGCCGTCAGTGGTGATCCAGGCATCGTTACCGTTGCTCCGCATGCATTGGATATCGGCATGCAGGCGAAAAGGTATGTCGCTTAACCTGGTAAAGTTGAAACCGCCATCAACAGACTTTAACGCATAGTAGGAGCCCGTTATCAACTGGTTCTCGTTGTTAGGGGAAACCATGATATCGAGGTCGTAGAAACCCTGGTTGTTGTCCATATCAAGGGCGGTTGATTTGCCGGTTGCGGTAATGTTCCAGCTTATTCCTCCATCGGTGCTTTTGAACAGTTCAGGAAGGTCATCATCGAGATTGATGCAATAGACCGTATTGCCGTTAGCCGGGGTAACGCCAAACCTGGCTCCATGGCAATGAATATTATTCAACGCTGCGGAGTTAACAGCGGTAAAGCTGACGCCCCCGTTCACAGACCGGAAAATAGTGAGCGAATTGGTACCATTCGGCTGGGCGCTTACCGCATATACTATGTTTGGGTTAAGGGCGTTGATCTCCACATCATACACCCGGTCTGCACTGATGCCGTTGGCCGGTTGCCACGAGGAACCGCCGTTATTACTGAAAAACACCCCTGTTTGGCCGGCCACTAAAATGGCGCCGGTAGTTTTGTTGATGGTGATCTTTTCGGATGTGCCGCCCTGGTAAGCGGTAAGGAACGTCCAGGAAGCCCCGGCATTGATAGATTTAATAAGCTGCCCGTCATACGAAATGGCATAAACAGTATTGGCATTGGCGGGATCGACCGCGATGGAAGTAGCAGTAAATGGCGGCAAATTATCACTGATGCTTGCCCAATGAAGGCCTTTATCTGTTGACCGGTAGATGGCGCCTGTTTCGGCTCCCGCGTATATTATGGCAGGATTGGAAGGGGCAATAGCCAGGGTATAAATATTAGCCTGGTGGGGATCTTTGTTTTTGCTTGCATCATAAGTTTCAATGGGACCCAGTATCGCCCAGTTGCCGTTCGCTGTTGTTGCAGCTACCCTGGCATTTTTGTTCCCCTGCGCATTGATAGCGGCGCCGAGTAACCGGTTGTAATAACCTGGTTCTTCCACTACAGCGCCGTTTGCCCGGATGAAAGGCGCTATTTTCTTTCGCCACCGGGTATAAGCCACGCGATAGGGTTCTTCATCGTTCTCTTCTTCTTCCCCTGTTTTTGCATGAACCTCGTTTTTTTCGCATGCTTCAATGGTGGAATCAATTTTATGAATGTTGGGATGCTCCCAATCACAAAGTGTGACCCAACAGGGAACAGGCACAGAAGGCGGAAGGTTGAAAATGGCGCTTCTTCTACTGCCCGTCCCTGTTTGTGCATACAGGGTACCGGTTGCTGTCAATAAAAGCAATAGGGTACCAATAATTGATTTTCTCATGGGTTGGGTAAAAATGAAATTAGTTTGGAACTGGTTTTAAGCGGGCAAAGTAAAATCAAATAAATATTTTTTACATATAGTTTAATTTCTACCATACAACTATTACTACAGGTAAAATCAGGAATATTCAGCGTCTCATTGCCCCAGGTGGCGCCGAATGCCATGTCCAGCTTTTATCCAACTATTACGATCCGGCTGGAATAAAAAAAATCGTGTCTTTGCGGCTTTCGAAATTTATCTCTATACTAATATTTATGAAGAAACCATTTTTGTACTTGCTGTTATTTATTACAGGTCATTTGTGTTACAGTCAAACCAACAACCCAACCATAATAAAAGGAAAGGTCGTTGATACACCGGTCAACAAGCAGGTAGCCGCAGCATCTGTCAGGCTGCTCGATGAGGTGGAGGTAACAGCCACAGCGGGCCAGAACAAATCTTTGCTGTACCAACCTGCATCCATCGCCACTCTGAAAACAACAGAGTTAAAACGTGGGCAGGGCATTTTTCTCGATGACGCCATTAATAGCAATGTGCCCGGTGTATCCATGCAACGCAGAAGTGTATCGGGCGGGCAGCAATTTAATATTCGCGGCTATGGGAATGGCACGCGCGGCGCGCGCGGCATCAGCAGCAATTTCGACGGGCAGGGTTACAAAGTGTATCTCAATGGCATTCCGGTAACCGACGCAGAAGGCATTACCCTGCTTGATGATATAGATTATGGTTCATTAGGCAATGTAGAGATCATTAAAGGACCTGCGGGCACCTTGTACGGACAGGCGATTGCCGGTGTAGTAAATATGAAAATGATACAACCCGAAAAAGGGAGAACAACTATGCAGCAGGATGTTATGCTGGGCAATTATGGCCTTCAGCGGTACACGACCCGCTTGCAAACGGCAACCGACCGGGCAGCCCTGTCATTGAGCTACGCCAAACAAAGATCAGCTGGCTTTTCCATACATAACAACTCAAATAAAGATTTCGTAAACCTGCTTACTGCCTTTGACCTGAATCCCCTACAGGAGTTAAGCACTTTTTTCAGCTATACCAACAGTTATGACGAACGCCTCGGCGAACTCACCCTCGATCAATATGCAGCCAAAGATTATTCAGGCAATATTGAATACATAAAAAGAAATGGGCATAGCCATATTAACAGCTTCAGGGGCGGAATGGCGCATACAATTAATTTCAATGAAAAATTATACAATACCACAGCTGTATTTGGCTCGGGGTACAGAAGCGATGCCAGCTCTGCCGGCGGGTGGACGGACAAGACAGCGCTGAATTATGGTTTTCGTTCTTCATTCGGTGCAAAAGTGCTGTTGAATGATGCCATTACATTAAGCGGCATCGCCGGTATTGAAATGCAGGGCCAGGTGGCGCAGACCGTTGGCTACAGTATGAAACAAAACCCCGGCGATACTACCACCACCCCGTGGATTATGGGAAAACCTTACTGGGTGGTTAACGCCACTACATCGAACATGTTCACGGTAACGGGTACTTCCAATTTATTTACAGAATGGACACTGGCTTTGCCATACCAGTTTTCTTTGACTGCAGGCGTGGGCCTTAGCCGCCAGCGAATTTCGTTGGATGATCGTTTCAACCCCGAAACGGCTGCCAGGCCTTCGCACTACGATACATCGTATAAGCAAATGGTATCGCCACACATTGCCATCAATAAAGTATTTAATGAGGCTTTGTCTGTGTATGCTGCCTACAGCAGGGGATATAAGGCGCCGGCAAGCGCTTACTTTTTTATCACCACACCGGTTGTAACCTCACCGGCTACCCCGGCAACGGGCAGAATAAACAGTGCACTGAAACCGGAGGTAGGGGATCAGTTTGAAATAGGAACAAAAGGCGCTTTGTTTAAAAACAGGCTGGCTTATCAGCTCTCCCTGTTCCATACGAAATTCGGCAATAAGATGACGACTGTTGCCATGCAACTGAATAACACCACAACAGCCTATAGTTACGTAGTGAATGGTGGAGACCAGGTGCATAACGGAATGGAAACCTGGTTAAAATGGTTTGTAGTGAAAGATGGTCATGGCTTGTTGACCGGTGTGGCCCCTTTTGCTAACCTCACCTGGTCGGATTTTAATTATGGCAATAATTTTATATTTCAAACAGGCAGTACCACGAATAATATCAGCACAGCAGATTATAGTGGGAAAACAGTGGCCGGCGTGCCAAAGATCTCCACAAATGTTGGAATAGACGTTACCACAAAGCCCGGCCTGTATGTAAGTATGAGCTATTCTTACAGAAGCGATGTTTTTATTACATCGGATGGCGTAAACAAGAGTTCTTCATACAACCTGCTTAATGGTAAAATGGGTTTTCACCAAAACATTGCCCGGCGATTTGAGGTAGATGCCTCGTTGGGGTTGAACAATATCGGGAAAGTGCAATACCCGTTAATGATCTTTGTAAATCAGCTACCCGATGCCTATATCCCGGCGCCGCTGAAGCCGGTGCTGTTTGGCGGATTAAATCTAAAATATAATTTCAGGTAATTGCAAATATTGGAACAAGGTGCGCAAACCTCTCTTCGGAGAGGTTTTTTTGTGCTGGCTGGCACAAAGCTGCCGCAATAGTTTATCATTTAAGTAAAACGTTCCGAACGGTTGTTTAGAACGTCCCTTTTTTTCACTGGGTTTGTGGCAGAACCGCGAACCAAACTCCATTGCCTGAGCGAAAAGATATGAAGCGTATAGGCCAACGGCACGAGCACACCGGGCAGATAAATAAAAGGAAATGTTGTCACCAGCGAACTATCGGGCTGGTTATGAAAAGCACGTAGGGGAGTAGGCAGTGACAAGGAGGAAATAGTGACAATATTCAGGAGCAGCGCAAGACCGGCAATATTGTATAACAGCACTATAACCGGTGGCCAGCTCTTCTTTACAAAACAATAGTAGCCTACAGGGATGGCAAGCAGGCCACTGAGCACATCGAAATTGCGGCCTTCAAAACTCATTTGCACCGGCAGCGCTCCATTGCGCACGAGCATCCATAATGCCACTTCAACCAGGATGCGAAATGATTGCAGGTAGAGCAACCATTGGGGTTGAATATGCTGCAACAACTGTTTGCCCGCCTTTGAGCGCGTAAAGAGCAGCACCGCGGGTAATGGTACCAGCAGGGCGATGATCAGCCGGGGTGGCAGGCGCGTAAAATCGCTGAAGAAACCACGGCTCGACAGGATGCCGAGCAGTATGATCCAGCCGGTGAGCAGGAGGGCGGTGGTGCGAAAAACAGATCTGGACATAATTGAAAGATTGAGGATACAAAGTTCCAAAGTGCGGTGAATTACCCCATAACCAAAATTGCTATTTTGTCTGCAGCCTGTATTGAGTGGGGTAGAGGCCCATCTTCTGGAAAAACAACCGGCTGAATGACTGGCTATTATCGAACCCCAACAACATGGCAATGTCAGCTACAGGTTTGCCGGAGTCAGCGAGTAAAGTCCTGGCTTTTTCGATGCGCAGCTGCTGCATATATTGATAAGGCGACAGGCCATACGCTGTCCTGAACAATCGTAAGAAATGATATTTGCTCAAACAGGCTTCCGCTGCAAGCTGGTCAAGGCTTATTTCGCCGCAAAAACCGGAACGAAGTACATCCATGGCGCGGGAAAGGCGTTTGTAGAGTTCTACCCGGGTGGTCTTTTTCACCGGTGGCAGGTTATTTACCATTTCAGCAATGTGATGGTGTTGCTGCAAATGATAGGTTAACAGGGCTGTGAGCTGTTCTTCGAACCGGAGTTTATTAAATCCTTCTTTTTGTGAAATAAGTATCGACCGTATCAGGGCATTGAAGGTTGCATCGCGACGGTGTAACTGGTTAAAGAACGAAACCGGCGACAATTGTTTTCCGGCACCCGCGTCCAGAATTCTGTGTGCTGGCGTTACCAGGGAATTAAGAACAGATTCGCTGAAGAATTCCCCGAAATGGATGTTGAAAGTTTCGGTAGCATGGGAATCTTCTTCAACCTGCAGGGTATACAACTGGGAGCGATTGCTTACAAAATAATTGTCCTCGTCAATGCGGGTAGTATTGCGGTCAACACTGCAGAGGCTATTTCCTTTTATATTCAGAAAGAATGAAAATGGTCCTTTGATATCAGGCCGGTAACATTCATTGACCTTCGTATGAATGATGACACTGGGAAAACCTTCGCTATCAAGTTGAAGATTGCCCCATCCCAACCGGTTGCCAAAGCCCTGGGCTATCTGGCTTTTCAGCCAGCCAAGATCGGGAAATTCATGGAAAATCATTTATGTAAGGTACGGAGTATTTTATGATCTGCGTTTATCGTTATTTGCCCCCAAACATAACAGAATAGTAAGACCATAAACCAATGGAATTCGTATTTTGCTGTTGATCAGGAACAGTCAATTGAAATAAAAAGCCGAATTCAAATATTCTATAAAATCAAATTAAATATGCAAATGGAAAATCCCGCTGACAAGATCCCCAATCTTTCATTGAAAAAGTATGAGTCGGGCAATTACGAGTTTTTAACAATTGAAGGATTTGTCGTTTTGGAATCGTGGAAGGGTTTTCAAAGCAGGCAGGGTGACTATGGTTCTAACGATGGTAATCAGGAATCAGACGGGACGGTGAAACTTAACATTGGCGCCGATATGGGGGATGATGACCCGAAAGTAACGGGGGATCATGTAAATGCATATAACTATTTAACGCAGCATCAGGAGAAAATAAAAGCAGCCCTCCTTCAGGGGCTACTTAAGGAATACAAAAATATACAGGAGCATTACGGATATGCCGAAGATGATGAATTGATGCCTGAAGTCGATAATGTGTCTCAATTCACAAACCTGATTGGGCTTTCCACCATTCACATTTTAAATATAAGTAAAGATGACACTGCCTATGTTGGTTACCAGTTTGGTTGTACATGGGATGACGAACATGGACTAGGCTTCATGACTCATAAGGATAGAATAATTGAAGTGGGAGGAGCTGATATCTCTTTCATGTCGTGGGTGGCAAAAAGGGATTTGAACCGGGAATAAAATTTAACTCCCCGTTCGCCTCAATATTTTATATTCTACATAAAACGTCCCAAACGGAATAAACCGCCCATCCATCCTCATATCCCACCCATCCCAGTCCAATTTGCCCCCCTTCTTTTAGGAATTTATCCCCTCTGCCGGGTAGTGCCGGGTGCTAATTTTAAAAGCACTTTCATTAAACCTCATCTAAAAACGATTGCAATGCAAAAACTGTTTCCCTGTTTGCTTATTTTCTTATTGGCAGCCTGCTCCAAAAAGCAAACAGCACTGAATGAAACGCAGGCAGATCCAAACACCACTACTGTAACGGTAAACGCCACCAACAATTTCAAAGGTGTGAACTGGGCCGACCCGGCAGATAATTTCAAAGACGGACTGGTGGTCATCAGCGGCCTGTCTTCCTCTGACAGCTATGCTACTGTTCAAACAAAATCGGGTAATATTCTTACCGGTTTTCAAAACCGGGGCGCCAATACAGTGCGCATGCCGGTGAACCCAGCCACGGTATCGCAAAGCTGGTGGAACGCCTATACCGGCGCCATCGACCTGGCGGCCAGCCGGGGCATGAACGTGGTGCTGGCCTATTGGGAAGGCAGCAGCTCACAGGACGGGTTGGTTGATAATACCTCCCAGTTCTACAGCATGTGGCAAACCATTGTAAACAAGTATGGCAGCAACAGTCACGTGTATTTTGAACCCATGAACGAACCGCATGGGTACAGCTCCACCGATCTCAACAACCTGTATGCGACCTGGTTGAGTAATTACCCTTCGGTGCCGCGTGGCCGCATTATCCTTGATGGACAGGGCTATGCGCAAAATGTAAATGTGGTGGGCGCCGACAGCCGGTTGAGCAGCTGTTTGCTATCGTACCATAATTATACCTGGTTCGATAATAATAAAACAACAACCGGCGACTGGGTGGCGGCCATTCAATCTATCGCTTATCCCGACCGCACCATTGTAACTGAATTTGGTATTCCCATGACCACCGGTAAGAATTATCTCGGTGCACCGGGCAGCGATCGCGAGATTGCCTACTTCCAGGGAATGACCGAAGGCATACTGGCCCGCAATATGGGATGTATTTACTGGCCGGGCTTACGTGATGGCGATAGCTATAGCCTGACAACGTGGAACGGCAGCAGCATGACCACCAACAATGCATCGGGTCTGTCGCGTTTGCAATATGCCTGGGGCAGCGCTTCGATAAGTTTTCCGTTGGGAAGCTTTAACAGCTCGGCCTGGTACAGCATCGTTTGCCGCAACAGCAATAAGGCACTGGATGTAAACGGTTCTTCCACGGCCAATGGTGGCACCATTATACAATGGGATTACTGGGGTGGTAACAACCAGCAATGGAAGATCACCAGCCTGGGCAATGGCTATTTCAGCATCATCAACCGCAACAGCAATAAAGCATTGGATGTGAACGGCAGTTCTACTACCGCCGGCACCGGTATTATTCAATGGGATTATAGCGGTGGTAACAACCAGCAATGGCGCATCGTTGATCAGGGCTTTGGCTATTTCCAGATAACCAACCGCAACAGCGGCCAGTCGCTTGACGTAAATAGCGCCTCTACCACCAACGGCGCATCGGTGATCCAATGGCCGTATAATGGCGGCAGAAATCAGCAATGGCAGATTGTGCAGTTATAATTGTTCTATATAAAAAGTAGGGAAGTAGGAAGAAAGAAATTTAGAGATTTAGAGATTTCGGGATTTAGAGATTTATCGGAAAATTCAATCTGGTACAAATCCCAAAATCTCAAAATCTAAAAATCAGCAATCTCTTCCTGCTTCCTACTTCAGCCTTTACGTGCTCAAAGGTTACACATGTTAACCTTCATCCTGCTATCTATTTCCCGCACCACCACTTACACTACTAGGTACACTGCTGCCTGCAGTAAGCGAGTAGGAATAGGAGGGCGTAAATACCGATGAATTGGGCGCCCAGGTGGGTACACTGGTGCCGGAAAATACATTACCGCTATTCCAGTTTATTTTACCCTGTGCACTGCTTGAGCTGTAATTGGCCCAGGCCTGGCTTTGGTTCAGGAAATAACAGTTCTCAACTTTGATCTGGCTTTCATTACCAACACCAACGCAATAATTGCTGCCCGATGCTGCATAATAATTATTGTAGCAATGCACCTGGCCAAAACGAACGCGTGGCATTCTTTCCACACAACCGGCATCGTACCAGTTATGGTGCATGGTTACATGTAACTTACCGCGATCGGTAGTTACATCATCCCCATTCCCGATGAGGTTTACAAATTTATGCGAGCTTTGGCTGGCATACCTGAAACGGCACCAGGATACAGTTACATTGTCGGCAGCCCGAACAATATCACATTCCCCATCTGCACAATCGGTGAACGTACATTTGTGAATAAACACTTTGGTGCTTCCCGAAACCTCAATACCATCACCGGTACCCACACCTGAAGGATTGGTGATAGTAAGGTTTTGAATAATTACATTGCTTACGCCTGAAAGCCGCAAACAACCGATAACACCTGCGCTTGAATTGGCGCCAATAATGGTTTTGTTCGACTTCACATTGATTTGGCCGGAACCTAAATTGAGATTACCCGAAACCGTAATGACCATGGAGGAACTGGATTCTGCAGCTGACTTGAAGGCCGCCGCTGTAGTAACGGTGGTGGCGGTACCGCCAGCGCCGCCGGTGGTGCCGGCCGCAAAACCGTTTGCGGTTGCTACGGTGAATTCAGTGGTGGCAATTCTTTCTCCATCACCGTTGCTGGATGGATCGCTTAGTGTGTCGTGCTTGTTACAGTGTGTAAGCAATAAACTAATAGAAAGTTTGGCGCATACAATTAATGCGCGGGAAGGCATGATTGTTTTTTTCATGATGGCATTTGTTTTAAAGTGAATGTAATCGTTTATGTCAGAGCGCTCTAAACATCAATAAAAGACCCGTATTGTATAGGGCAGGAGTCAAAAACAAAATGTAATGGCACAAATGAATGTGTTGAACTTACTTTCAGGCGGAGCATGGTAGAAATACTAACGTAGTCAGGTATCCTTTTAGAATAGCTGCTTACGTATGAGGTATTTTAGTGGTAATTTCCGGGTATATAAATATACTTTCGTTTTTTCGTTTGCGTGATAGAGGTAGTCTTTTTATTTACGCAAACGTTCCCGGACTTAATTAAGCTGTGTGGAATATTTTGCTTTATAATCGAGGGGCGATAAACCGGTGATCTTTTTAAATACTTCGCGGAATGCTTTATCGTCTGAATAGCCTACATCATTCATGACCTCAAAAACTGTTTTGCGGCCACCTTCCAACGCTCTTTTGGCGGCTTCTACTTTTACCCGTTGTAAATATTCAACAGGCGTATTGCCGGTGGCTTTTATAAAGCGCCGGTCGAAATTACGTCTGCTGATGGCCAGTTTGGAAGCCAGCTCTTCAAACGAGACCTTTTCACCCAGATTTTGTTCAATAAAGGTTTGCGCCTGGTTAATGAGGTCGTCGCCATGATTTTTCTGGATCTGAAAGATCAGGAATGGCGATTGCGATGACCTTTCAATATCTATCTGAAATATTTTGGAACAGTAAATAGCCGTTGCGCGGTCAAAATATTTTTCAACCAGGAACAGCACCAGGTTTAAAAAGGAGAAGGCGCCCCCATTGGTATAAATGCCCGGTTCAGATGAGATCAGTTTGTCGATATGCAGTTCAATATTGGGAAATAACCGTTTGAAATCGCTGGCAACGCTCCAATGGGTTGAACAGGTTTTGCCTTCGAGCAGGCCGGTTGCGGCTATTAAAAAAGCGCCTGAACAAATGCTCGCAATTTCAGCACCGTTCCTGTATTGATCGCTGATCCAGTCAATAAGTGGTTTGTTTTTGGCCAGTATGCTGTCGAACCCGGTATTGGCCAGGGAAGGGATGAGCACGAGATCGGCTTTTTTTATTTGACCAAGCGGTGCAGGATGGATCGAAAAAAGTCCGGCGTCGAGGTTGAGCTCCGGTTCAAACCCTGCTACCTGCACTTCCATCTTCGATCTGTTGCCGATCCTTTGCCAGTAGGCATTGGCCCGGGTAAGGATCTCATAGGAACCTGCTACGCTGCTCAGGTTTACGTATTCATTCGGAACAACGATGATCACCTGCATCATGCTTTCAATTTTGCCTAAAGTTACAGTATTAGTTTGTCCAGATCAACCTGCAAGTCGTCTATTTTACATTTGAATTTACCGGCAAAAGCAAAAAGGCGCCGTTTTAACAGCGCCTTTTTAATGGTGTGGATCTCAACAACGATCTTCTATTTCTGTGAATGAACGGTTTGTATACTTCCGTCAGCATTATATTTCAGCTCAGTCACCTTTACATTGCGTAAATGTGTTTTGCCCGATAGCTGAATATCGTGATAGAACAAATACCACTTGCCATCTTTTTCAATAATGGAATGGTGGTTGGTCCAGCCTTCTACAGGCGCCAGTAACAGTCCTTTGTAGGTAAATGGTCCGTACGGACTATCGCCTATAGCGTAATTTATATTATGGGTATCGCCGGTTGAATACGAGAAATAGTATTTGCCATTGTATTTGTGCATCCACGATGCTTCGAAAAAACGTTTGTCATTGTCTTTTTCTTTATACAGCTTTCCGGTGCTGTCAATGATCTTTATTTCCTTTACCGGTTCTGCAAAGCTTTTCATATCTGCGCTCAGTTTGGCAACCCGTGGCAGAATGGCCAGCTCAGCTGGTTTGCGCAATTGTGCGGCACTGTCGTATTTGTTGTTGTTCCATCTTTGCAACTGACCGCCCCAGATGCCGCCGAAATACATATAATAAGAACCATTGTCATCTTTAAAAACACAGGGGTCGATGCTGTAGCTGCCTTTGATCGGTTCTTTTTCTGCCTTGAACGGGCCTTCCGGTGTTTTGGAAGTGGCAACGCCTATATGGAACACGTCTTTTTTATCTTTCACCGGAAAATACAGGTAATAAGTGCCATTGGCAAATGCCGCATCGGGCGCCCATAACTGACGGCCGGCCCAGGGAATATCTTTTATATGCAATGCCACGCCATGATCGGTTACTTTACCGCCAACCGAATCCATGGAAAGGATATGGTAATCCATCATGTTAAAATGGTCGCCATTGTCGTTCTCTGGCGTACCGGTTGCAGTATCGTGCGAAGGATAAACGTAAATGCGCCCGTTAAAAACATGGGCCGATGGATCGGCTGTATAAATATGTGTAACCAGCGGCTGGTTTACATATTTGTTATCGGCAGTACTGGTTTTTACCTGGCTTGAATCGTTGGTGGGTGGTGTTTTGCTGGTATCGGCTTCATTACAACTGCCGATGGCAGCTATGGCCGTCGCCAATAAAATAACATTTCGTTTCATGTGATATTTTTTATTTTCTTTTTGGCCATCCCGAAAGCTTTCGGGACAGGCTATGGAATTCGTAATAAAATTTTCATCGCTGTTGACAGTAAGTTACTCGAAAATTTTTATTGCTCATTTCATATGTTCTTTTTCGTTATGGTTGTTTATTTTGATATGATAGTAAGCTGAGCCGGTGTTAATCCATTCGCAGTTGCTTTTATAATGATAGTGCCTCGTTGCCCCACTTTGGTACGAACGATCGCCAGGGCCAGTCCGCTGAACGCTTTTCGTTCTTTTGAAGCAAACGATACCAGGCTGGCTGCATCACCGTTATCCGTTGCTACAATTTCGCCGGGGCCGGTAATGTCAAAGGTAATTACATCAGCGGCTTCAGGCACTAAAGTGCCATTGGCATCCAACACTTTTACGGTAACAAACGACAGATCGTTGCCATTGGCTTTGATGAGTTTTCTATCGGCCGTTAATTGCAGTCTGGCTGCGGCGCCTGCGGTCCTTACCGTATCTGCGGCCCAGCGTTGGCCGTTCCTGTAAGTAACTACTCGCAATACACCGGGTTCGTACAAAACACTGTCCCATTTGATCCGGTATTCGTAGGGGCCTTTCTTTTTCCGGCCCAATGACCGCTCATTCAAAAACAGTTCGGCTTCATCACCCGAAGTGAATACATGTACCGGTGTTATTTTGCCGGTACGCCCGGGCCAGGTCCAATGAGGCAGCAAATGCGCCAAGGGTAATTCGGGTCGCCAGCGGGACTGATACAGAAAGAAACGGTCTTTTTTAAAACCGGCCAGGTCTATAATGCCCGAATAAGAGCTGCGTGCTGAATAGTAAGGGGTTGGTTCGCCCAGGTAATCCCAACCCGACCACACAAATTCACCCGCTACATAAGGATGTTTATCCTGCGACAGGAATACTTTATCGGGCGAAGCGCCAAACGCAGCCGTGTACAGTTCATAGGCGCTAACATATTTGTTTTGGGGATCACCGCCGGTGCTGTCGCTGACCGGTGCGCTGATGCCATTGTATACCGGGAAGATATAAGTGCCACGCGAACTCAGCGCCGAAGCGGTTTCGCTGCTCACAATGAGTTTATTGGGGAATTTGGCATGAAAGGCCGGGTACAGGGGTGATGTTCTGATGCCTTTGAGGGGTGCATAGGCTGGTGCATCCCGTATCCCTTCACCCTGATAATTCAGGCTCAGCACATCCATTACTGCCGGAAATGGCATGTCGGGTTTGGCGTAATTCATGGATGCAGTGGCCGGGCGGGTGCTGTCTTCTTCATGCACAATAGCAATCAGTTTTTTGGCAACGGCAGCGCCGGTATCGCCGGTATATTGTTCACCCACTTCATTGCCAAAACTCCAGGCAATGATGGAAGGATGATTGCGGTCGCGCCGCATAAAGGAGCGGGTATCGGCTTCGTACCAGTCTTTAAAGATCAGGTGAAAATCGTGCGGTGTTTTTTTTCTTTCCCAGCTATCGAATATTTCATCGATCACCAGGAAGCCCATGCTGTCGGTAAGCGCCAGTAATTCAGGCGCCGGCGGGTTGTGCGACAGGCGAATGGCATTACAACCCAGCTCGCGCAACATTTCCAGTTGCCGTTCTGCAGCCCGGGTATTAAAGGCGGCGCCCAATGCGCCGAGGTCGTGGTGCTGGTTAACACCCTGAATACGTATAGGCTTGCCATTTACCTGTAACCCTTTCTCCGCATCAAATTGCAGGGAGCGGATGCCGAAACGGGTTTCGTATTCATCAATAAGTTGCCCCTTTATATACAAACGGGTAACGGCCACATACATATAGGGTTTTTGTGCAGGCGGTGGTCCCCACAATAAGGGGTTCTTTATAGTAACTGAACTGGTAATGGGTTGTTTTATTCCTGGTTTTACCCGCAATGTGGCATGCGGAAAGCCAGCCAGCTTATTGCCTGTTCTTTGAAGGCTGGCATTGAGTGCAAACACTTCGGTGATCACTTCAACCGGTTGCTCCGTTGTCCCTGTATTTTCTATATTAAGTGTGAGATCAACCGTTGCTGAGGCGGTTGAAATTGTTGGCATGTGAATAAAGGTGCCCCATTGCGCTACATGTACCGGCGCTACTTTTGTCAACCATACATTGCGGTACAAACCACCACCAGGATACCAGCGGGCCGAATTGGCCGGGTTATCGAGCCGGATGGCGAGTTGATTATCGCCGCCGGGAGTAATATAGGGCGTAAGATCGAGGCGGAAAGAATTATAGCCATAGGGCCAGCCGCCCACCAGGTTGCCATTGAGCCAAACCATGGCGTACGACATGGCGCCATCGATGTCGAGGTAAATGCGTTTATCCTTATCGGTAGCCGGAATGTTCAGCTTCCGGCGGTACCAGGCCACGCCGGGGCTGGGCAAACGGCCCATGCCACCGCCTACAGCGGCTGGTTCGCCTTCATAAAAAGGTCCCCTGATAGCCCAGTCGTGCGGCAGCGTAACGGATTCCCAGCCGGCATCATTGAAATTTTTTTGTACGAAGGGAAAATCGCTGCCGGGGTTTCCATTGGGCCGCTGGTGCTTTTTTGCGGCGTCGTTGATGAAATCATTGGCCGTGGGAAGGATCCAGTTCTTTAAAACGTTGTTGACATTGCCAACCGTTACCGCTTCGGTGGGTTTTGAATCGGCCACTACATTGTCGTTGCGGTCGGTGATCTCGGGGCGGATGTCGTATATAAGATTATCAGGGTTGGAAGTGTATTTCATAAACTTCCAGCCATCGTTAATAGAAATGCGTTCCCTCAATTGTTTTCCCTGGCTGTGGCCAGCCAATGTCACACATATAAACAAAAGTACAGGTAAGCAGGTCCTGGCAGCCATAAAACGCATGTGCACTGTTTTTCAATAATGAATCGTTTCAAAATAAAAAACTTAGGAGGAACATGGATCCCTCCTTAGCAGTTACATAAATATATAGCCCGGGAGCCGTATCGCAAGGCTCAAAACACGTTATTGAACATTAGGGCTTGGAATTTGTCATTTTGGTTTTATTTTTTGGTTCCGCTAATGCGGGGCTGTTGCGGGGGATTTAATTATAACCCGGGTTTTGTTCCAGCCTGGCGCCGTTATTTCTTTCAAATTCTGAAAACGGTATCGGCCACAGGTTGCAAATTTGTGTCGGTTACCGGGTACCAGATTCCAGTTACCGGGACTGAAAACATAAGCAGTCCGATAATTGGCGGAGATTTCAAAATTCACGGCCTGGTAACCGGAAACAGGCAGCTGGTACCCGGTAACACTAAAGTAATGCCGCAGTAAACTAAAGTGGTTAATTTTGGTAATACATAAGAATAAAACCAACCAAATTATGCAACCACAGCAGTCTACGAATGGCGCTTTATCTGGTATATTCAAAGAAGAGATCAACATACCGGAAGCTTACCGGATCACAGAAATTCATCAACGCGAGTATTTGTTGAACGGAGCCCTGGTGCCCTGGGAGGGCGATGTCACCAATATTTATTCGCCTGTATGCATACCTACCCCAAACGGCCCCGAAAAGAAACTGTTGGGCAGTATACCCAATACAACACCCAAAGAAACCCTGGCAGCACTCGATGCCGCAGTAGCGGCTTATGATAACGGCCTGGGCGAATGGCCAACCATGCCGGTGGAAGCACGCATCAACTGTATGCAAAAGTTCGTATACTTAATGATACAACAAAGGGAGCTCGTGATCAAATTGCTGATGTGGGAAATTGGGAAAACACTGGCAGATGCCACCAAGGAGTTTGACCGCACCGTGGAGTACATCAATTTTACGATAGACGCTTTGAAAGACCTTGACCGGGAGTCATCCCGTTTCCAGGAAGCTGAAGGCACTATGGCCCAGATAAGAAGAGCGCCACTGGGCGTTGTATTGAGTATGGGACCATTCAATTATCCGTTGAACGAAATATTCACTACGCTTATTCCAGCCCTTATAATGGGTAATACCATTCTTTTTAAGTTACCCAAACACGGTGTGCTGGCGCACTACCCCCTCCTGAATGCATTTAAAGAAGCTTTTCCAAAAGGCACCGTAAATACTTTATATGGCAAAGGGGCTGAGATCATTTCGCCCATTATGGAAAGTGGCAAGGTAAATGTGCTGGCGTTCATTGGTTCGAGTAAAGTGGCTAATGGACTTAAAAAATTGCACCCTAAAGTAAATCGTTTACGCGCCATCCTGAGCCTTGATGCAAAGAACGCTGCCATTGTTACCAAAAATGCCAATATTGATGTAGCAGTAAGCGAATGTATTCTCGGCGCGCTTTCCTTTAATGGGCAACGTTGCACCGCCTTGAAACTGATCTTTGTGCAAAAAGAAGTGGCGGCTGAATTCACTGAAAAACTATCTGCTGCGGTATCTGCATTGAAACCCGGCTTACCCTGGGAGAATGGGGTAAAAATAACGCCCCTGCCCGAGGATAATAAACCAGCTTATTTGAAAGCGTGCATAGAAGATGCTGTTTCAAAAGGCGCCAGGGTGATGAATGAGAACGGGGGTTACCAGGAAGCTTCCTTTGTATTTCCTGCAGTGGTATACCCCGTCAATACCGAAATGAGATTGTATCATGAAGAACAATTCGGGCCTATCGTTCCGGTTGTGCCATTTGAAACTATAGATGAACCGGTAACGTACCAGGTAAATGCATCGCATGGCATGCAGGTAAGTATTTTTAGTGAAGACCCAACCGAAGTGGCAAAATTGATCGACTCTTTTGTAAATCTTGTGAGCCGCGTAAATATTAACTGCCAGGCACAGCGCAGTCCGGATGTTTTTCCGTTCACCGGAAGAAAAGACAGCGCCGAAGGAACGCTTTCAGTCTTCGATGCGCTTCGTTCTTTTTCTATACGGTCGTTGGTAGCTGCTAAAAAAACAGAATCGAATAAAAAGTTATTTAATACTATTGTGCGCGATCATGAGTCTAATTTTTTGAGTACCGATTATATTTTCTAGGAAATAGCAAAGCGTATAAAACGAATGAACCCGCTCAAAAGGCGGGTTTGTTTTTTTATAAACAATTAATAATTGCATAACGGTTTTTTGAGCAATACTAAATTTATAGCAACCAACTTTGCAATCATTGAAAAATTGAACCTGCGCTAAAACTCTCTCAACACCCGCTACGAACACTTGCCACACCAGAAACCATTGCAACCTTATTCCTGAATTGCATTGACAATCCACGGCATTATAAAATGCGGATGCAGCCCCTTGCCGTTTAAAAAGACTGTTCACCAAGTATGATGTAAGACGTAAGAAGTAAGAAGAGGTTTATTATTATGGCCTCGCCATTGATCTCAAATCTGTATTTCCTACTTCTTACCTCTTACTTCTTACTTCATTTTCTTATATCAGAGAATATTCAATCACTCAAAAAAGATTCATTACATAAATAAAAACCATGGGAAAGCGAACTCAACACAGGCAATTTAAACCGGCTTACAGAAGTATCTTCAGGCACCTTTGGTGGTGGACTTTACTTTTCTGTATGGTGGCAGCTGCACCGGTACAGGCGCAAAGCGGCAAAGTTACCGGTACCGTCACCGATGAAAAAGGGCAACCCCTGGCGGCAGTAAGCGTGCAGGATAAAAAGAGCGGCAAAACAGTGGTTACGGGCGAGAACGGCTCGTTTAGTATTGACGTCCCCGCCAACAGCACGCTGGTAATTACCTATACTGGTTTTGCAAAGCAGGAATTGGTGTTGTCGGGTAAAACAACGGTTGATATCCGGTTAAAGGAAGATGTAAAGACCCTCGAAGAAGTTTCTGTGGGTTATCAAAAACTCAGAAAAAGCGATGTTACCGGCTCCGTAGCCAGTGTAAAGTCGGGCGAGCTGAACCTCTCGACACCCACGCTGAGCCAGGCGCTGGTAGGTAAAGTGGCCGGTGTACAGGTATCGCAGGTGAGCGGCGCGCCTTATTCCGGCGCCAGGATCAGGGTGCGGGGAGTAGGTTCCATCAATGCCAGCTCTGAACCATTATATGTAATTGACGGCTATCCCGTAGGCGGTAACGTTAGCAGCGGACAGGGTAATGGCGGCAATTCTACCAACGGCTATTCACCCTCTACAGCAGGTAATGATGTCTTTATTAATCCCGATGATATTGAATCAATAGAAATTTTGAAAGACGCGGCTTCTGCAGCAATCTATGGTTCGCGCGCCTCGGGTGGGGTAGTGCTCATCACCACCAAAAGAGGAAAATCGGGCAAGGGAAAACTTACTTACGATTTCCAGTTGAGCAGTCAGCAGCTGGCCAAAAAAGTAAAGCTGTTGAACAGCACCCAGTTTGTTGATCTGTTTGTTGACGGCCGTAATGCCAATTACAAAGACATTCTGGTGGCCAAAGGCATTACCTGGAATGATGCTTTTTATAGTGACGACAATGCCACCCGCCTGGCCAAATCAGGACAAACGGCTACCAACTGTTCTGTTTGTATCATTAAAGACCTTTACGATTTTACGTCACAAACAAAACTGGCGCCCAAATACAATACCGACTGGCAGGATGTACTGTACGATAATGCCACGGTAACCAGGCACAACCTTACTTTCACCGGTGGCAATGAAAAAGTGCGTTACCTCGTAAGCGGCGGCTACCTCGATCAACCGGGAATTTTAAACAGCACCTTCCAGCAACGGATCAACTTCAGGACGAATGTTGATGCGGAAGTGTCGCCTAAATTAAAGATCTCTTCCAGCGTATTTGTAACCAATACCAACAATCGCGAGGTGCAGGAAGGCCGTTTTAACCAGGGGCCCATTTTAGGAGCATTGGTGTATATGCCCATATTCCCCGCTTATAACCCAGATGGCAGTTTGGCCCTGTCCTATGCAAATGCCGGCGCCCAGTTCGATGGCTATACGTATGCATTCCAGGGTATCGAGAATCCGTTGGCCCTGGCGCAACGGGTAAATATTACCCGCAAGGGGGTACGCACCACGGCTACAGCCAGCGCCACCTATGAGATCATAAAAGACCTTTCCTTTAAGTTGAACCTGGGCGGGCAGGCATACCGGGAGAAATATGAATATTATTATCCCACCAATTTAAGTAGTGGCATCAATCCGCCCGGTTCTTCCCAGGCTATCCTGGCGGCGAATGCGGCAGCGCAAACGACAGATATCCAGGACAGGCTGGCAGAGTACACGCTGAATTATCATAAGCAATTGGGTAAACACCGCTTCGATGTATTGGGCGGGTATACGGCACAGCAAACCACTACTGATATTATAGCGGTAACGGCAAAGAATTTCACCAACGACCTGGTGCCTGAAATTACCGCAGGAGGCAGCACCCCCGGTGATTTTGCCCTGCAATTACCCAATTCAACCAATAATGCTACCAATCTGAGCTTTGTAAGCAATACCGGTAAAACCACCACCACGCTGGTTTCTTATTTAGCCCGGGTGGTATACAGTTTTGACACCCGGTATAGCATAACCGGTTCATTCCGTACCGATGCCTCTTCGCGATTTGGACCACAGAACCGTTGGGGTAAATTTGGTTCGGTATCGGCCGGCTGGGCGGTTTCGAATGAGAAGTTCTATGATAACTGGCTGGGTGCTCAATCTACGCTGCGGCTGCGCGCCAGCTGGGGCCTCACCGGTAACAATAACATTCCTAATTACCGGTATGAACAGGATGTTACCGGTTCGGGCGGTGTTGTTTATGGCAATACGGTATACAATGGTTCCTGGAGTGGCGGCATCATTGATCCCAAACTCGGCTGGGAGTCTACCTCGCAATATAATTTCGGGGTTGATGTAACTACCCTGTATAACCGGTTGTCGGTTATTGCCAACTACTACCTCAGTAAATCGTACAACCTGCTGTATAATGGAAATACATCGGCCATTTCAGGCGGTAACTATGTGCTTACCAACCTGCGCAACTCGAACATCCGTAACACCGGTATCGATCTGCAGGTAGATTATAAAGCGGTTCAAACAAAAGATTTCAACCTGAGTGTGAGTGGCAACATAATGGCCAACAGGAATAAAGTGATCAGTCTGGGTGGCGCCAGTGAAGTACAAACCAATGGCGCTGAAAGAAGCTATATTACCCACGTTACCCGCGAGGGCGACCCGGTAGGTTCTTTTTATGGACTGAAAGTAGGCGGTATGGTACGCCAAAGCGATATGGACAATGTAAATGCCGACCTGGCCGTATACAAAGCCAATGGCAATAAATTCCCCGACGGGTATAAATTAAAAGCATTCCCTGTTTCTACTTATTCAACCACCCCTTTGAATCCCGGCGATCTGTACTTCAGGGATAAAAATGGCGATGGATTGATCACCGATGCAGATAAGGACGTTATTGGTACGCCGTACCCGAAATTTACCTATGGTTTTAATATCACCATGAACTATAAGTTTATTGATCTCAGCGCCTCTTTCAATGGCTCAAAAGGTAACAATATTATAGACGGACAGGATTACTATATCCGGAATATGGAAGGCTCGGGCAACCAGTATGCGGTGATCGATCAACGGTACCGCAGCGAAGCGCAACCCGGTAATGGCCATGAGTACCGCAGTTCGCGCGGTGGTACGCAAAGCAACAGCACCCGTTTATCTGATTACTATTTACAGGATGGTTCCTTTTTCCGGTGCACCAATATCACCATTGGCGTAAATCTGAATACATTGGGCGTTACCAAAAAACTCGGTCTCGGCAGCCTGCGCTGGTATGCATCGGTCGACAATGCGTTCACTGTAACTAAATACCTGGGGTATAATCCTGAAGTTGATTTCAACAATGGGTCGAACCTTACGCCGGGAGTTGATTATGGTAAATACCCGCTGGTGCGTTCTTTCAATACCGGAATTTCGGTTCAATTCTAAAACAATAAAGATCAAAAGATATATATGCGTAATCTGATTATAATAATAAGTGCACTGGTGCTATCGGGGATCACCAGTTGTAAAAAATCTTTCCTGGAGCAAACAAACCCCAATGCGGTGCGGGTTGATGTTGGGTATACAACAGAAGCCAATATCACCACCGGTTTAAATGGCGTGTATCAGTCGCTCCGTAGTGCCAACTGTATTGGCGAAGGCGCGCAATTGTGGACAGATGACCGCGCCGATGATGTGAACACCACCGATAACCAGAGTAACAATGGCGAACCCTTTCAATTCTCCGCCTTTTCACTGGTGCCCGGTAACAGTTACCTATACACTCACTGGACAGCCCTGTATACGCCCATTGCCAGGGCGAATATTATTTTGGCGGCTATCGATACGGTGACCTTTGCCAGCAGTGCTACCAAAACCCAATTCATTGCCGAGCTGAAGTTCATCAGGGCCCTGATGTATTTTCACCTGGTGCGGGAGTTTGGCGATGTGCCCGTGTCAACAGAAAAGTTAACGACTGTTGAACAAACAAATGCCCTCACTTTCCGGGTTAAGCGCGAAAAAGTGTATGAGCAAATCGTGGCTGACCTCAGGGATGTAGTGAGCAGTAATTTACCGGCGGTGCAATCAACGGCCAATAAAGGCCGGGTATCGTTACAGGCCGCCAATGGCTTATTAGGACAGGTATATTTAACCATGGCAACCACCCTGGCCGATAACAAGGCAGATAATTTGAACAATGCGAAAACCTATCTGCTGGCCTGTTACAATAAGAGAACGTTTACGAACCTGAGCGATATTCCTTTTGCAGATGTATTTGATGTGAACAAAAAATCGACCAACCCCGAAATTATTCTCCAGATCGTTTACAAACAGGGCGATGCCACGTATTCATCCTCACTGGCCCGCACCAACCAGGCGGTGGGTGAAACCATTAATTCCAAATTCAAGTCGCAAACAGCCGGCGGTTTGTTTACCAAAGACCTGCTGAATGAATTTGAAACAGGCGATGTACGTACCAGTTTCTCTGTAAAATTTGCTACAGGCACCAACGGGTATTTCATTACCAAGTTTCGCGATGCCAGCGATGCAGCCGGCACCAATGGGTATGGCGGTAACGACTGGATATTGATGCGCTATGCAGATATTATCTTAAACCTGGCAGAAGTTTACCTATACCAGAACGATAATGTGAATGCCATCAAATACCTGAACATGGTGCGCACCCGGGCGCTGCGTCCTGATTATGCCACCATGATGCTCGATGCTTCCTATGCGGCAAAATACCCAACACTTAAGCTGGCTATTTTGCATGAAAGAAGAATAGAGCTGGCATTTGAGCACCATCGCTGGCACGATTTAACCAGGTTCTTTACAGCCAGTGAGCTGGTTGATTATTTCCATAAGAAGAACCAGGCCGATTACGATAATTCACCATTGACCAATATCACTACCAAGGATTATTATTTCCCCATTCCTTTAAGCGAATACAAATTGAACCCGGAGACGATGTATCAGAATGATGGGTATTAAATAGGTGCCAGTTGCCTGTTACCAGTTGCCAGGTTTTGAATTTCGAAGTGTGCGCCTATTATCAGGCAGCCTTTGTTTTTTGCCCGGTAACTGGTAACTGGTAACTGGTAACCGGTTGCCGTTTGGTGGCCGGGAATTTTTATTTATAACGGCGGATTTATAGTCATTATCGGGCTTCCTGAAGGGAAGGAACACCCTGTACTATCAAAAGCAATTGACGGGGTGTGTAAAATAAGCGAAACGCCAGTGGATTAAAAGACTATAGAAATTTGTAAAAAGGCGCATTTTCCACTTCGGGAATGCGCCTTAATTATATACTTTACAATTTTCAGCGTAAGAGTTGACAGGTTTACACAAAATCGGGTCAACAGGTCGCCCTTTTTGGAAAGGGCCACCCCAAAGTTGCTAAGGACGCCGCATATGTTGCGAACGATGGGGCATAAGTAATGAACGATGGGGAACTTGTTGTAAACTATGGGGACACATGTTGCAGACTGTGGGGCACAAGTTACGAACGATGGGGCGCGTGTTGTAAACTATGGGGACACATGTTGCAAACAGTGGGGCACAAGTTGCGAACGATGGGGCGCTTGTTCGCAACTTCTTGTGGAAAGTTCAAAAGATCATCTGGAAAGTTGCGAAGATTAAATGGAAAGTTTCAAAGATAGTCTGGAAAGTTTAAAACGTTGGGGTCAAAGTTGCGAACATTGGGGAACAAGTTGCGAACTAACGTCATAAAAAAATCAACTTCTATCGAGTAATTGGCAACCTTTTCGTCATTGTTAAAAAGTAATGCGCCATAAAAACGAAGCAATACTCCTCTATTGCAATTCCTGTCTCTAATTAACAAACGGCCAGGATCATAATCAGGAGCAAGACAACAAAATTATTAACTATTGTTTACTGGCAGCCACCTGCCGGCCGTAAAAGAAAAGTCCCATCCCGGCTAAGCCGGAACGGGACCTTTCAAATGGGGTTGTCTAATTTTACTTCCAACCGCCGCCAAGGCCTCTGTAAACATTGATCACAGCGCCCAGCTGCTGTTGTTTGGTTTCAATCAATTCGAGCTTTGCCTCTAACGCATCCCGCTGCGTCATCAGCACTTCCAGATAATCGGCTCTTGCGTTCTTGAACAAATCATTCGAAATATCGATCGACCGGGTCAATGCATCTACCTGCTTTGTCTTCAGGTCATAATTATTTTGCAAATTGCTGATATTCGCTAATTGTGTTGATACTTCCAGGTAGGCATTCAGGATAGTACGCTCATAATTATACATCGCCTGCAACTGCCGCGCATTGGCATTATTGAACTCGGCCTTGATCGCATTCCGGTTGATCAACGGCCCCGCCAGGTCACCCGCCAGCGAATACAGGATAGACTCCGGCATCCGGAATAAATACGTTGGGTTGAACGCCTGTAAGCCTACCGCTGCTGAAATGCCTAATGAGGGGAAGAATTCGGCCCGCGCCACTTTTACATCCAGCTTCGCAGCTGCTAACTCCAATTCAGCCTGTTTTATATCGGGCCGGTTGGTCAGCAATTGCGATGGTATGCCGGTGCTTACTGTTGGCGGCACCAATGCCAGGAAATTACTCTGATCGCGCACAATCGGTTGCGGGAACCGGCCCAGCAAAAAGTTGATGCGGTTCTCCGTTTCCTTTATCTTCTGCAGGATCTCAAACTCCAGGCTTTGTGATTTCAACACCTCTGCTTCAAATTTCTGCACCGCCAGTTCGGTTACCCGCGCTGCTTCCTTTTGAATTTTTACAATGCCAAGGGCGTTCTTCTGCAGCTCAATGTTTTGCCGCACAATTGCCAGCTGGTTATCCTGCGCCAGCAATTCATAATAAGAATTCGCGATCTCGGCAACGAGATTGGTGAGCACAAAGTTTTTACCTTCTACTGTTGCCAGATACCGGGTAACGGCCGCTTTTTTTGCATTGTGCAGCTTGTGCCAGATATCTATTTCCCAGGTAGCAAAAAGCGATGCACTGAAATCGCCCAACGGGTCGGGCATTTCTTTGCCCGGTTTTATTTCTGTTGTGGCATCACCGGCGCCCTGGCTGGTATACCGGCCCACTTTCTCAACGCCAACGCCTGCTTTGGCGCCCACCGTTGGCAGTAAGGGCTGCTGCCGGAACCGGATATCATTCTTTGCTATTTCCACTTCCTGCAACGTGATCATCAGCTCCTGGTTGTTCTTAAGCGCTGTATCGATCAGCGTCACCAGGTTTTTGTCGGTGAAAAATTGCTGCCAGGGGAGGTTCGACATATTAGTGGCAGTAACCTGATCATTACCAAAGGATACGGGCGTTGTTCTGTTTTCGTTCACCTGCACAATGGCCGGCGCCTTACAACCTGCTATAGCCAGTAGCAGGTATAACAGTCCAATGCTTCGTTGAATGGGGAGCTTAAACATTATGGTCAATTTCTTCTGTTAATGGATTTTCTTCCTCGTCTTTAACGAACTGTTTTTTCTCTGCTATTTTTCCGAATATATAATACAAACCAGGGATTATAAGCACCCCGAAGACCGTTCCGAAAAGCATACCGCCGGCTGCTGCCGTACCGATCGTTCTGTTACCCACCTTACCGGGTCCATGTGCTATACACAGCGGAATAAGACCGGCAATAAAGGCGAACGAGGTCATGAGGATAGGGCGGAACCGCACCCTGGCGCCTTCCATGGCCGCTTTTAATACACTGGCGCCCTGGCTGTGCCGTTGTACGGCAAACTCCACGATCAACACCGCGTTCTTACCCAGCAAACCGATCAACATTACCATTGCCACCTGTGCATAGATGTTGTTTTCGAGGCCCAGTGTCTTAATGAAAAAGAAGGCGCCGAAAATACCAGGAGGCAGGGACAGGATCACCGCTAACGGCAGAATAAAACTTTCATACTGGGCAGAGAGGATCAGGTAAACGAAGCCAAGACAGATCAGGAAGATATAAATGGCCTGGTTACCCTGCGACACCTCGTCTTTCGAAATACCGGCCCAGTCGATCCCAAATCCTCTGGGCAAGGTTTTTTGCGCCACCTCGGTAATAACCTTAATGGCTGTACCACTACTATAGCCGGGTGCGGCCGAACCGCTGATCTGCGAACAATTGTACATGTTATGCCTGTTATTCTCCGACAGGCCATACACTTTATCCATTTTCATGAATGCCGAGAAGGGCACCATCTCATCTTTATTATTCTTCACATACAGTTTCAGGATGTCTTCGGGCAGGGCGCGGTATTGCGGCGCTGCCTGTATGATCACCTTGTACTGACGGCCAAATTCAATAAAGCTGATCTCATAGTTACTTCCTACCAGGGTAGAAAGCGTGTTCATGGCATTATCGATGGTGATGCCTTTTTGCTGGGCAATGTCATTGTCAACACTCAACATATACTGAGGGAAGCTGGCGCTGAAAAAGCTGAAGACCGAGGTTAGCTCTTTACGCTTACTCAATTCTTTTACAAATTCATTGCTTACCTCTTCCATCTTTTTATTGCCATTTGTTCCTGATCTGTCGAGCAGGCGTAATTCGAAACCGCCTGCTGCGCCATAGCCGGGAACCGCTGGTGGCTGAAAGAACTCAATGTTAGCGCCCGAAATATCTTTTGATTTCTCTTCCAGCTCCTTTATGATCTCCTGTACAGAGTGCTTCCGGTCTTCCCAGCTTTTCAGGTTGATGAGGCACGATCCGGAATTGGATCCGGTACCTTCTGTAAGGATCTCATAACCCGCCATGGATGAAACGGACGATACGCCTTCAATGCCTTCGGCAATCTTCTGCAGCCTTTCAGCAATTTCATTTGTTCTTTCCAGTGATGATCCCGGCGGGGTTTGAATTACGGCATAGAACATACCCTGGTCTTCATTCGGGATAAAGCCCGAAGGAACACTTTTATTCAGGAACCAGGTTCCGGCACAGAAAGCGCCCAGTACCAGAAAGGTGACCAGCCTTCTGTTAACGATACCGCCCAGTATTTGCATATACTTGCCCTGACCGCGGTTGAACGTATTATTAAAGCCTGCCAGGAATTTATCTACGGGGTTTTTCTTTTTGGGCTTTCCATGATTATTCTTCAGGATCATGGCGCACAGCGCCGGTGTAAGCGTAAGCGCTACCACACCCGACAAAATGATCGCAGTTGCCATGGTGATGGAGAACTGCCGGTAAAAGATACCCACCGGGCCACTCATGAACGCCACCGGAATAAATACCGATGCCATCAGGAAGGTGATGGCAATGATGGCGCCACTGATCTCATGCATCGCTTTCTTCGTTGCCTTCATGGCCGAGAGATGTTCCTCTTCCATTTTGGCGTGCACCGCTTCAATTACCACAATGGCATCGTCGACCACCACACCGATCGCCATTACCAGGGCAAACAGCGTGATCAGGTTCAGCGTAATGCCGAAGAACTGCATGAATACGAATGTTCCGATCAATGAAACCGGTACGGCCATGGCCGGGATGAGGGTGGAGCGCCAGTCGCCCAGGAACAGGAATACCACAATACCTACCAGGATGAACGCCTCCACCAGGGTGTGCACTACTTTTTCAATAGAGGCATCCAGGAATTTGGAAACGTCATAACTGATCTCATAATCCATTCCTTTGGGGAATTGGTTGGCCTTGATCTCTTTCAGCTTCGCCTTCACGTTCTCGATAACCTGGCTGGCATTACTGCCGTACGACTGTTTCAATACGATGGCGGCTGAAGATTTTCCGTTCAGGGTAGAATAAATATCGTACATCGAGCTGCCGAACTCCACATCTGCCACGTCTTTCAGCCGAAGAAGCTCACCATCGGCACTGGACCTTAAAATAACATTTTCGTATTGCTCTTTCGTATGGAACCTTCCGGTATACTTCAGTACATATTCAAATGATTGCGACCTTTTACCCGAACTTTCACCGGTTTTACCGGGTGATGCTTCGAGGCTTTGCTCATCAAGTGCTTTCATCACTTCATCGGCCGAGATCTTGTACGCCAGCATGCGGTCGGGCTTTAACCAGATACGCATGGCATATTCGCGGTTACCAAGAATGTCGGCAAATCCAACCCCGTCAATCCGCTTTAATTCAGGCAGCAGGTTGATATCGGCAAAGTTGAAAAGGAATTTCTGGTCTGCGTTCGGATCGTTGCTGTACAGGTTGATGTACATAAGCATGTTCGATTCCTGACGGGAGATCTTTACCCCTTCGCGCACAACCAGCGGCGGCAGTTTATTCACCACCGACGCAACCCTGTTTTGAACGTTTAACGATGCCTGGTTAGGGTCGGTACCCAGGTTAAATACTACGTTTATTTCTGCTTCACCATCGTTACCCGCATTGGAGGCTATGTATTTCATGCCCGGAACGCCATTGATGGCCCTTTCGAGCGGAATGATCACCGATTTGATCATCAGATCACCGTTCGCGCCCGGATATTCTGCAATAACGTTAACCTTTGGTGGTGAAATGGATGGGAATTGTGTTACCGGTAAGCCCGTAATGGCCAGTACCCCCAGGAAAACGATGATAAGGGAGATAACTATAGATAGGACCGGTCTTTGTATAAACTTATTAAACATTGACTACACTTTAGATATTGAATAACTATTCTGCTTTCAACCGCAGGTGATGAATTACTTCTTCTGGTTTCTCAAATTCGAAGGCGATCTTATCGTCATCTTTTACTTTCTGAACACCTTCCAACAATATCTTATCATCTTCAGCCAAACCACTGGCCACTACATACAGGTCGGCCAACTCACCGGTTATGGTGATGTTCCTTGATTTCACAACATTGTTTTTATCTATTACAAAAACATACTTCTTGTCCTGTATTTCGTAAGTGGCTTTCTGCGGAATGATCAATGCCTGGTGAACGGGAACGGTCATGAGCACCTTACCCGTTTCGCCATGTTTCAATAACCGGTCGGGGTTGGGGAATTTTGCGCGGAAGGCAATATTGCCGGTCTCGTTATCGAACTCACTTTCAATTGTTTCAACTACACCGGAATATTTGAGCTTTTGGCCATTTGCCAGTAACAAATTCACCTTGTTGCCGGTGCCTTTACCATTAGCCTTATACTCGAGGTATTCGGGTTCGGAAACGTTGAAGTAAACGAACATCTCACTGTTGTCTGAGAGGCTGGTGAGCAGTTCGCCTTCATCGATAAGGCTGCCCAGTTTTTTGGGGATGCGGTCGATGGTGCCATCGAACGGGGCCCTGATATCGGTGAACGACAGGTGCAATTTTGCCAGCGCCATTTCGGCTTTTGCCTGATCGACCTTAGCCTGGGCAATGGCCTGTTCATTTTTTGAGACCACATTTTTTTCGGCCAAAGCAGATGTGTTCTGCAATTCTATTTCAGCGGCCTTGGCTTCGGCTTCTGCCTTCAGCAATTCCGCTTCATAAATTTTGGGCATGATCTTGAACAACAACTGTCCGGCCTTTACAAACTGGCCTTCATCGACATAAATGTTTTGAAGGAAACCTTTTTCCTGCGCCCTGATCTCGATGTTCCTGACAGACCTGATCTGCGAAACATAGTCCTTGGTAAAGGACGTATCCATTTTAACAGGGCTGGTAGCAATGTACTTACCAGTTTCTTCTTCTTTTTCTTCTTTGGTGGATTTACAACTTGTGGCGAATAACAATGCCAGCAAGCTGGTGGACAAAACAACTCTCTTCATGACTAATAAATGGTGTTGTGCAAATGGAGGCTTAAGATCCGGGGGTATTCGATAAAGGTCACCAGCATCCAGAGTTCAATCTGGGTAATTTCAAACTGAAGGGGATAATTGTAAAATATACATCCAACAGGTTAGCAATAGAAGGAACTCTTAAGGGTACCGGCGCAAAATTCCGGATCAAATCCTTAAAACCCTTTGCGTGATGTATTTGCTGGTTAAAAGTTTATAATATGGCCGCGTTGACTTAAAGCGGCTGTAATGATGTATTAATACAAATGAATCTGAAAAGTCGTAAAAATTACTTGCCGCTTTAAATTTCCTGGCCGATAAATTATTGGTATAATCCTCCTCAATTTCGGGAATGATGTAGGCGGCGCCATCAGCCGAAGTTTCCCTAACAACAGGATAACCCTGTTTTTTATCGGTGAATTTGGTAGCGCTTTTTTCGAAATGCAGCTCAGGCGGGTAGGCATTAGGATGACTACCTGTATACAGGTAGTTGTACCCGCCAAGCAGCAGATAACAAATGCACACGAAAAAAACGACTACTCTCATTCGGTTGCAAAACTAATAAATCTTTAAGAGGAACGAAATGGTGCCAACTCGAGCTCTTATGTAACAATCGACTATAATTGATTCATATCCAATGCATGAGACGTTTAATTCGGAAGCGTTATCGTTTTGTTATTCACTTGTTAATCACCAATGAAAAGGGCATATATCCTATTGCTAAAAACGTTCAGCAGGGAAATTGGTGAGTTATACCCGCTCAAGTTATCTATAGATTAATTATTAATTTGTTCAGCCCGGGTTAATTACCCGCTCCTGATGCCGGTTTATTAAGGATATCATCGTTATTCACGCCTTTCTTTTTCGAAACGTTCTCGGTGAGCTTACCAAAATTCCAGGTAAGTGACAATACACCGGCACGCCGGGGCCGTGTTATGGAATTCGTGTTGTAAAAGTTTTCGTCCTGGGTGATGTTTTTGAAGGCCCGGTCTTTTTCATAATAGTTCACCGCCCGCAATGAGATCAGGAGTTTGTCATTAAAGATCTTGTAGTTAAATGCCACATTGTGCCAGGGGTTGAAGGGGTAGGTAGTTTGAAGTGAACGCGGTTCCTGAAAAAAGCCAAAATAAGTGCTTACGGTGAATTTATCGGTGAATTTGTAACTGGTGTTGAAGTTAAAATTGCTGCCCAGCCCGCTGTTGGCTTGCGATGCATCGGCCTTATTGGTAACCTTGTTGTACCGGAGCGATCCGTTGGCGTATACATTCCATTTAGGTGTGATCTTCGTGCTGAAGTTAAAGCCCACGCTCCATTGATATTCTTTCCCGATGTTGAGGCTGGTGGTGGTGGTAATGCCGGTTTGCTGATCGAAGGAGGAATACCGCATGATCTTGTTACCGCTGTAACTTCCTTCGAGGTTGATGCCGGCAAAGGTATTGCCATTACCATACCGTAATTGGGTGGAAACCGCGTGCTGGGTTTGCGGCCCCAGATCAGGATTACCGGTTGTAATGTTCAGGGAATCATTATTGTTCACAAAGGGGTTGAGGTCCCAGATATAAGGCCGTTGCAATCTTTTTGTATAGGAAACCACCAGGGTGGTGAGTTTATTCAATTTGTTGGTGTATTGAACATTGGGCAGCAGGGTAGTGTAGTTGTTCCTTACAAATGTCTTTGAAACAATAAAATCGCCTTTCACATTGGTATATTCAACCCGGGCGCCGATCCGGAAGCTGGAATTTTTAAATTTAAAGCTGTACATGCTGTAAGCGCTAAGTACATCCTGGGCATATTTAAAATGATCGGTGTTGGCCGCATTGGGCTTAAATGCTTCCCCCGCATTATATTTAATAAGACTTTCATAATCGCTGCTGGCACGGCGTAATATGGCTTTCAATCCGCCTTCGATCTTCGTTGTTTTTGTAAGTGGAATAATATTATCGGCCTGGATGGTGTACTGGTCGTTGATGGCGTAACTGTTATTGTTCAGATAGCGGTCGGTACCGGGATTATCCTGAAAGCTGTTCAATTTGTTATCCTGTTTGCCGAACTCGCCCAGGAAACGCAGGCTGAATTCCCTTTCTTTATTATTCCTGAATTTTCTAATATAATCACTGCCCACATTCAACCCGGGATTATTACTTCTGTTATCAAGGTTGTAATAGCTCACGGTGGAAGGGGCGGCCGTAAAATCGGTTGTGATGGTTTGGTCGCTGATCGATTTGCTCGACCAGCTATCTGTATTCAGATAGGCGCTGATCGTATTCAGGCTATCCATTTCATAACTTAGTTCGGCATTGCCAAAGTTCCAGGTCTCACTGTACTTTTGTGCGCCATCCAGTGATCTTTTGGTATAAATGTTTTTCGAGGTGGGAATGGTAATATTGGTATTGTGCTGTAAGGTGGGGGCCTGCCAGCCTGCGTTCCCAAAAACGCTGAGCCCGAATTTGCCCAGCTTTGCGTTACCATTAATGGAGTAATTATTTATGTGGTCACTGGTTCTGTTAAAAGTTGAAATGGTACCATTATAACCGGCTACCTTTTTCCTGGTGATAATATTGATAAGTCCGCCGATGCCCTCGCCGTCGTATTTGGCGGAAGGAGTGGTGATCACTTCTATTTTTGAAATGAGCGTGCCGGGAAATCCGCGCAGCGCTTCCTTGATATTACGGGCGAACATGGCAGTTTCGCGGCCATTGAGCAATACCTTGAAGTTCTCTTTTCCGTTCACCTTAATATTATCGTCTCCATCTATTGTAATGAATGGCGTCTTTCGCAGAATATCGATGGCGGTCTCTGTTTTGTTGGCCGGATCATCTTCCACGTTCAACACGGTTTTATCATCCGACTGTTCTACCAACGGGCGCTTGCCTGTTACCACCACTTCTTTCAGGGTGCCTGATGATTTGGTTAAAAGGACCGGATCGACCTGGAGATTTTCCGTTGCTGTTGTAACTGTAATATTGACCTTTTTTTCGGCATAGCCGGTATGGGTGAAAGACAGCACATACTGACCTGTATCTGGTTTGTTGAGTTCAAACCGTCCCTGCTCATTCGTTAAAACAGTTTGCAGGGGTTTCGTATTATTTATTTTGAAAAGGCGTATGGTGGCGAAAGTTAGGGGTTTGCTGCTGTCGGATACGGATCCTGATAACTTTAAGTTAGTTTGTGCAAACAGGCGCCCGGGTATAATGCAAAGGGTTACGGGCAAAATGATCAAAAGGATCAAATTTTTCATGGCTGTTTAATTGCTGAAGGTTGGTTGGTATAATACGGCACAAGATTAACGAAAATGTTCGTAGATTTTGTATTTATGTGATGAGCGGCGTTTTTTTTATAACTTCAATATGCCTGTTTGTAACCTTTAGCGGCAACATTATATTTGTTTTATGGAATCATTAAATCTCCAGTTGTGGCAACAATTCGGCGCAGCCATCGACATGCTGGAAAATGCATTGACCGCCTGCCCCGGTAACCTGTGGCAGAACGACGCAAATTTTTGGTATCTGGGATTTCATACCCTGTTCTGGACAGATTATTACCTGAGCGATGAAACGCCCATGGAAAAAGACTTTATGCCGCCGGCCCCTTTTACAAAAACCGATTTCGAGGAGGACGGCATGCCCGAACGGATATACGAAAAACAGGAGTTGCTGGCCTATTGCCAGTATGTACGCGGAAAATTACGTGATCAACTTACGAGGTGTACGTTCGGTGAACTGTCAACAAAACGTTTTATAAGTGAATTCAAAGATTACAGCCTTTTCGAAATGCTTTTATACAACATGCGTCATGTACAACATCATACCGCACAGTTGAACCTGTTATTACGGCAAGGTACACATGAAGCGGCGCCCCGTTGGGTTAGCCAAACTGCGGCGCCATTTTAGATATTTTGAGATTTCGGAATTTTGATCCCGATTGCAATCGGGACCGAAATCTCTAAATCTCAAAATCAGAAAATAATTAAATAGCCCCCCTTTTTATATTAAATCCACCCCATTGCGGGTTTTTGCAGCTCTGTATTTTCATCGGGAAATTTTTTATTGTTTGTTTTAGCCAGATGGAACTTTCCATCCCGATTACATCGGGATGGACGTTTCATACAACTAATCACTTATTAAAATTAAACCTTGTATGAAAAACAGATTGCTTGTGCAACGCATATTTGCCTTATTATTCCTTGCGCCCGTATTGTTTTTGGGCAGTTGTAAAAAAAATGTAGAACCTGCCACAGACCCAACCACGGAAACTACCGGTACTACAAAAGCAGATCCCCTGGTAACTGCAAGAGTGCCCGCTTCAGAAACTTTACAAACCCTGGACAATGGCACCTTTCTTATTGTGAACCGCAAAAGCGGTATGGTGCTCGATGTGGCCTCAGCCGCAACAGCCAATGGCTCTAACGTATTACAATGGGGTGGAACCGGCGGCACCAACCAACGTTGGACGCTTACCCAACTTCCGGGCGGTTATTATTCCATCATCGGCGTACAAAGCGGCCGCGCACTGGAAGTATACCAGAGTGGCACAGCCGATGGCGACAATGTAAGTATCTTGGATTATTCCGGCGCCGATAACCAGCAATGGCAATTCATTGCCACCAGCGATGGGTATTACCGCATTGTTAACCGCAACAGCGGCAGGGACCTTGATGTGGCCGCACAATCTGAATCACCCGGCGCCAATGTAGCGCAATGGACTTACTGGGGCGGCGAAAACCAGCAATGGGGCCTGTTAAAAGTTACCCATAGCGGACAGCTAACCTGGACGCTCACCAGCACCGGTGTTCCCCCGGATGTGCAAACCCGTATTACCAATGCCATGAACGACGCCTGTGCCCGTTACAACGCACTCGCCGACTGGCCGGCCCGCACCCTTACGGTTGAATACAATACCGGTGTGGCCACTGCAGATGGAAGTACTACAGGCAATATCCGGTTTGGACCTACCGCCAGCTACCAGGCTGTGCGCACTGCCATGCATGAGATCGGCCATACGTATGGGGTAGGGCTTTCCTCAGGCTGGACAGCCAATATTTCGGGTGGTTTATTTGTGGGCACCACGGCAGTGGATGCCATTCACTCCTTCGACGGACCTAGCGCGGTGATCAATACCGGCGGCGGCCACTTCTGGCCATATGGATTGAATTACGATAATGAATGGTCAGAAGCCAACGCCTTCCGCCATGTGAAAATGATTTGGGCGATGCGCGCCGATGGAATGTGAGTTCCGGAGTGATAGCTGGATAATTTGTTAATGCAGAGGACATAGGGATACGAAGTAGGAGGTAAAACGTAGGAAGGGTCCTGACTTCCGGCCTCGCCCATAATCGCAAGTCCCAAAAACAGGCCTCTTCTTACTTCCTATTTCTTACTTCAATTTTACAATTCTTTTTTACATTTGAACATTTACTTTTATTGTCGGAAAAATTTTCCTGATAAACCTGGTTAAACACTAATCAAATGATAAAAAAACTGGTTATTCCCGTACTCCTCTTGTTGACAATCCACACCGACATCCATGCGCAGAAATTAGCCCCCTTACCCATGAACAACAAAGAATGGAGCGACCCCACCGAACCATTCCGCATTGCCGGCAATCTGTATTATGTGGGCACCTACGACCTGGGTTGTTACCTGATCGCAACGCCCAAAGGACATATTCTTATCAATACAGGCCTGGCCGAATCGGTACCCATGATCAAAAAGAACATCGAACAATTAGGGTTCAAATTTTCGGATATTAAAATATTACTTACAACGCAGGCGCATTTCGATCACGTAGCCGGCATGGCGGAGGTAAAGAAACTAACTAAAGCCAAAATGTGGATTGATGAAAAAGACGCCAAAGCGCTGGAAGATGGCAGTAACTCAGATTACTATTTTGGTGGCAAAGGCGCCCTGTACCTGCCGGTAAAAGCCGACAAATTATTAAAAGACCACGATACGATCAGTTTGGGTGGAACGAAGCTGGAGCTGTTGCACCACCCGGGGCATACAAAGGGTTCGTGCAGTTACCTGCTGACTGTGAAAGATGAAAAAAAGTCATATACCGTGCTTATTGCCAATATTCCCACCATTTTACCAGGTTCAAAAATGAGCGGCATGCCGGGCTATCCCGATATTAACAGGGATTTTGGCTATACACTGGACGCGATGAAAAATGTACAATTCGATCTGTGGGTGGCTTCCCACGCCAGTCAGTTCGGGTTACATAATAAGCGAAAAGATGGGGATGCCTATAACCCGGAAGTATTTGCCGATAGAAGTATGTATGATAAAACACTCGATGAACGAAAAGCGGATTACCTGAAATTGCAGAATAACTAATAGGGTGAGTCGTGCGCCAGCTGGCGAACGGCCCACCTTCAAAAAAGAGCCCCGGCATTACTACCGGGGCCTTTTTTTGAAGGTGTGTTCAAGAGAGGATGAACTCACTATTTTTAACGCGATAATTTTTTTATCACTTCACTATCTTCCCTGAAAGTTTTGAGATATGCCGGTTGCATACCGGGTGATTCGATCTTTATAGAATACCCTTCGTTTTTTGCATTTGGTTGCACATATACGATCAGTACGCCGTTCTTTGCCTTCCGGGTAGCGGCATGATAATCGCCGGTATCATTGGCATCGCCGTTCTCAATACCCAGCAGGGTAGCGCCACCGGTGATACTTACGGTAACAGGATTTTCTGCATCGTATACCCGCCGTCCCTTGTCATCGGTGAAGGTAACTTCAATTTGTTTTAAACCGGTTGATGCATCTATCAACGGATCTTTATATGGCGTAGCTACAATGGCTGTTACCTTGCCCGTTGTGTTCAGGGTATATTGCGCTACTTCCTTACCCGCGTTGTATCCTTTCACCACCAACTCACCGGGATGGTAAACCGTGTTCCACCATAAGATGCGGTTCTTTGCATCGGCCATTGATCTTTTGCCTAATGATTGCCCGTTCAGGAACAGCTCGGCTGCTGAGCAATTGGTGAAACAGTTCACCCGAATGGAATCGCCATCGGTACCCGTCCATTTGGGCGCGGCTGGTTTGTGGCTCCAGATGCCATTGTCTTCCGTTTTCGGAATAGGCGCTGTTCCCATATAGATCATGGGTTTCGACGTCCAGATGCTTTGACGGAAATAATATTCGGGTTTTACAAAACCACCGAGGTCGAGTAAACCGGCGGTGTTGCTGCGGTTGGGCCAGTTGCCTGCTTCACCGAGGTAATCAATACCCGTCCACAGGAATTGTCCGGCAATGTATGGATTGTTGCCAACGGCATTCCAGGCGCTGAGGCGCATGCCATTCTCACTGTCGTATATTACGCGGTTGGGATATTGCTGGTGGTCTTCTTCATAGCGGTATTCCTGGTAATTATACCCCACAATATCGAGGTTACCGGGATAGCTGGTGGTGTTCGACATTACCACACCGGCCAGTGCGGCCGTGATGGGGCGGGTGGTATCATATTGTTTGGCAATCTGTACCAGGCGTTTGGAAATTTCACCTAAACGGGCAGCCGCCGGATGGGAGGAATCGTATCCTCTTCCATAGATCTGCGGATTGTTGCCGGTGTTCAGGATCTCATGGGTATACGGGTCATTGGGATAATCGATCTCATTGCCAATGCTCCACATAATGATGGAAGGATGGTTGCGGTTGCGCAGGATCATATCGCGCAGGTCTTTGTCGCTCCATTCTGCAAAATAGGTATGATACCCATCGTTGCCCGGTTTGCCGTTGTTCCAGCCTTTGATCCATTTGTTCTTGCCCACTTCCCATTCGTCAAACGCTTCGTCCATCACCACAAAACCCATTTCATCGCACAATTTGTACAAATAGTCGGCGTGCGGGTTATGGCTCAGCCTGATTGCATTACAACCGGCTGCTTTCAGGGTACGGAACCGCCGGACCCACACTTCCTGTGGAACGGCTACGCCCAGCACACCGGCATCGTCGTGTATACAAACACCGAGTAATTTGGTGCTTACTTCATTGAGGAAAAATCCTTTGTTGGCATCGTAGCGGATAGAACGAATGCCTACCTTATCGGTCCATTCATCTGTTTTTTTACCGCTTTCGGTCACCGTTACCTGTAAGGTATACAAATTGGGATTGTCAATTGACCATAAGGCCGGGTTGGCAACCGTAAAGGAGCAATCGGCCTGGGTAGGCTTGCCGGTTCCAACTGTAATATTTTTCTGTGCAGTGGCAACTGATCTGCCTTCTTTATCTAATAACGTACATTGCACGGTTACTGGCTTGTTAGCTTTTGCGCTATTCGCCACGGTCACTTTAATATTGGCAGTAGCGCTGGTTGCCGAAACATCCGGGGTGCTGAATGCTACGCCCCACTGGGCAATATGCACCGGGTTGGCGGCTATCAGGTATACGTTGCGATAAATGCCCGAACCGGTATACCATCTTGAATCGGCAAAAGTGGTGTGGTCGACTTTTACGGCAATCGTGTTGTTGCCCGGCTGCAAAAACTTTGTAAGCTCATACTGAAAAGGAATGAAACCATTGGGCCGTTTGCCAACGGAATGGCCATTGATAAATACTTCACTGTTCTTGTATACGCCATCGAAATAAACGTATACCTGTTTGCCGGCATAGTTGGCAGGAAGGGTAAATGTTTTACGATACCAGCCAATGCCGCCCGGCAGGTAACCGGTACCGCTTGCCCATTCATTGCTGAAGGGACCTTCAATGCTCCAGTCGTGTGGCAGGTTCAGTGTGCGCCAGCTGGCATCATTAAAAGCGGTCTTTTCTGCACCGGCCACTTCGCCTTTATGAAATTTCCAGTCTGCATTGAACAATTGTTGCTGCCTGGTTTCCTGGGCAATGCCAAAAACCGGCAATAGCAGGCACAACAACTTAAAATAATTTCGAATCCAGATCATATCCTCAAATGTTAAGATTTTACAGGCTCAGGGCCCTAAATGAAAGAGGCTGTATGGCAACAGCCTCTTTCCGGGTTTTACATACAGGAAATGCGTTCTGCTGTAATATTAGTATCCAGTGTTTTGTGTGATCTTGTTATTGCTGGCCTGGATCTCTGCACGGGGGATCGGCAGCCAGTAATGTTTGGTCTCGAACTTACGGCCATCGAGTGCCACCTTGGTTGTATACGTAAACGTGCTGCCGCTTTTACCGATGGTGATACCACCTGCGGGTTTGTTTTCTGTTACGTCGGCGATCTTCCATCTTCTTACATCATAGAACCGGTGTTCTTCAAAGGCCAGCTCAACCCGGCGTTCGTACCGGATAGCGTCGCGCATGGCCGACTGCGACATACCGGCTGCCAGCGCTGGCATGTTCACACCCGTTCTTTGCCTTACCAGGTTAACAGCTGCGCGGGCCGATAAGGTTGAACCGGAAGGTACTACATCGGGGCCATATGCTTCGTTGGAAGCTTCGGCAAAGTTCAACAATACTTCAGCGTAGCGGATGTAGATCCAGGGCTGAAAGCCTGCATTGCCCCAGGGGTTTTGCAGCGGATAGGCATCGTTCATAAATTTCTTCAGGTAATAACCGGTCTTTGAGGTGTTCCAGTTATCAGGACCATCCTTGCTGTCTTTACCACCGGGCGTATAGGTGTCAATGGTGCTGCCGCGGTAAGTGGCGCCATTGTATAATATGGTTGCATAAAAGCGTGGGTCCCGGTTAACGTAGGGGTTTTGTGCATTGTAACCCGAAGTACCATCGGTAATGGGTTTACCGTTGTCCATTTCATAATCATCAACCAGGTTCTGCAGAGGCAGGTTGCCACCCCAGCCGCCATAACTGTTAGGACCATTTGCTATTTCGAGGTGGGTATGGTTGGCGTTCTTGGTGTACAGTCTTTCAAAAATGACCTCGTTGTTGTCATTTATGAGGAACAGGTTGCCATAGCCGCCGGTATAAATACCGTATTTGTTCAGGCTGATAACGGCCTGGGCTGCGGTTGCTGCTGCCTGCCAGGTGCCTGCGTTATACAATGGGCTGGCTGCATATAACAACAGTCTTGACTTCAAAGCCAGCGCTGCGCCTTTGGTGGCCCGGCCCAGTAACCAGGTTCCATCATTATTAACCGGCAACAAAGCAGCTGCATCATCGAGTTGCGCTACGGCATAGTCGATAGATTCTTTGATCGAAGCTCTTTTGAACAACGCATCATTTTGCAGGTTGTCGTTCAGGGTATAAACGGTATCGCCCATCAATATAGCGCCGCCATAATTCCTGATGATGTCGTGGTAGCGGAATGCCCTGATGAATTTCAGCTCACCCAGCAATCTGCTTTTATGCGCATCGCTCATGGTTACTTTGGCAATATTGCCGATGGCGAAGTTACAATCGCGAATGCCGCGATAGCTGCGGCCCCAAATGGTTCCGGCAATACCGGTATTTTCGGGCGCCAGCAAACCTTGTTGTACCAGCCAGGTGTTATCATTATTGTTATAGATCGACTCATCGGTGAGTGAGCTCCACATGGCATATTCGAACCCACGGCCAAAACCGGGGTTGGTGCCGTCGCCTTCTTTATCCTGTAAGCGAATACCTACATACCGGGCGTATACGTAATCTTCAAACAATCCCGAGTCGGCCAGGATGGCGTCTGATGCAACGCGGTCAGTGGGCTGAACAGTCAGGAAATCTTTCTTGCACGAGGTGATCGCTGTTGCAATAACAGCTGTGTATATTATATTTCGAAACAATGTTGTTTTCATGTAATGGCAATTGAATGTTTAGAATCTTAATCCGATACCTACGTTCACGATCCGTTGTTGTGGATAGAACTGTCCGCTGTAATTGTCGCCTTCCGGATCGTAATCTTTCACTTTCGTAATGGTGAACAGGTTGAATGCGCTCACGTATACGCGCATTGACTGCAGCTTCATTCTTGACAATATGGGGTTGGTAACATTATAGCCCAATTGCACGTTTTTCAACCGCAGGAAAGAAGCATTGTTCAGCCAGAAAGTGCTTGGGTTATTGCCACCGTTCACACCTGATGAAGTTCTGGTTTCAACACGTGGGTAACTACCGTTGGGGTTGGTGGGGCTCCAGCGGTTATCGGCCCAGCTGCTGTAGAAGTTGCCCACTGTACCGGCTTCGGGTAATACGAACTGACTTACATGTGCTTGTCCGGCAAATAAAATGGAGATGTCCCATGCACTATAATCAGCGGTCAACATAAAGCCATAGGTGATCTCGGGAATATTGCCATATTTGGTGCGTACCTGATCATCGGCCGTGATCTTGCCATCGTTATTATAATCCTGCAATATGAGATCGCCGGGTTGAGCGCCGCTGAGGTGCGGGTATTTGGCAATTTCATCGGCAGTACGGAAGATACCCATAGAATTATATAACAGCTGCGTACCTAAAGGTTTGCCGGTTTTTCTTTGATAGTCAATTACGGTCGGTGCTTCATCCATGAAAATGACCTTGCTTCGGGCAAAGGTGAAATTACCGCCGCCGCCATAATGGAATTTTCCGTTTTTGTTGTAATACCCCAGGCTTACTTCATATCCATTGCTGTTCACTTTACCAATATTTTCATCAGGCACAAGCGGGTCGCTGCCATACTGGCTCACAATACCGCTTACGTTGGGGATCGATGCATTGCGGGTGGTAAGGATGTTGGCTCTTTTCTGGCGGAAGTAGATCAACTCAAAAAAGAGGTTTTTCATGATAATACCTTCCAGCGCAATGTCTGTTTTACGGGCTGTTTCCCAGTGAACTTCCTTATTGGCAATTTTGGTAAGGTCTATACCCGGTACAATACCAGAGCCCAATACCACCTGACTGTTGAACGAATAGTTGTTGAAGTACTGGAACGAGTTAATATTATCGTTACCCAGTTCACCCCAGGATGCCCGCAGTTTCAGATCGCTCACGAAGGTAACATCCCGCATGAACGCTTCGTTCGAAATGCGCCAGCCGGCAGAAAATGAAGGAAAATAGCCGTAGCGTTTGCTGGGGGGGAAGGTGGTAGACCCGTCAATACGCATCTGTGCATCGAACAGGTATTTTTCATCATAGTTATACGAAACTTTTCCCAAATAACTTTTACGGGTGAAATGATAGCTGCCGCCAGTATTATCCCGGTCAGTGGCTGCGGTTCCGCCCTGTGATAATTCGGGTGTTTGCGTAGTTGGGTAATTTATACGGGAAGCACCAAACGTTTCTGTGCGCAATTCGCTTTGCTCATAACCCACAAATGAATTGATGTTATGTTTGCCAAAGCTGTTCACGTAATTCATGCGGATGTGTGAGGTAAGCTGCGACTGGTTTGCCTGGCTTTCGTTCAATGAAGCGGCATTGTTGTTGCCACCTACTATCCGTGGATTGTACGTATTGGCGGTTTTGTCGTACGAGTATAATACGTAAGGGGTAGAGAAGGTCTTACCGAAACTCCATGATTTATCAACAGCAAACCAGCCTTCTGCCGATAGCCCGGGTACCACCGAAATGTTGTACGTACTTTTCAGAATACCATTGAATACCTGTGTGGGATTTTTGTTTAGGCCGCCGATGCTGGTTGCCATCATGGCCGGGTTCATGCCTTCGATACCGTTTGAAGGCAGCCCATTGGGATAGAAGGCCGGAATGGTTGGATACGCCCGGTAAATAGAGCGGAAAATAGTGCCTGCGCCTGTAGTAGGGTATTGCCGGTCTTCTTCACGGCCCGATAAAGAGGTGCTCACTTTCCAGTCTTTGTTGATATTCGCATCTATGTTGGCCCTGAAGTTGTATTGTTTGTATTTGGTAGCGCCGTTCTTATACAAGCCATCCTGGCTCACCATGCCGGCACCCAGGTAGTATCTTATATTGTCTGAACCACCCGCGATGCCAATATTTGCATTATCCTGGCCTACTGAATTTTTCAGTGTTGCCTTTGCCCAGTTGGTATTGGGATAGTTCAGCGGATCGGAACCATCGGCAAATTTCTGGATCTCCGCAGCGGAATATTGCTGGTTCATACCGCCCGAGGGGTTATTGTAATAAGCAATTTCATTGGTGATGGTGGCATAGGTTGATGCATTAGCCATCTTTGGCAACCGGGTGGGTGAGGAGAAGCCATGATCATAGCTTAACGACAGCGTCGTTTTTCCTACTTTACCCCGTTTGGTAGTTACCAGGATAACGCCGTTGGCCGCGCGGCTTCCGTAAATGGCGGCCGATGCATCTTTTAATACCGAAATATTATCAATATCCATCGGGTTCAATCTTTCCAACCCGCCGATCTGTCCGGGTACGCCATCCACCACAATTAAAACATCATTGCTCCCCATGGTAGCCAAACCGCGAATTCTTATTGATGAACCATCATAACCAGGTTCACCACTGCGGTTGTTGATCATAACCCCTGAAAAACGGCCGGCCAGTGAGTTGGAAACATTCACGTTCGGACTTTTCACAATGTCGCTGCCTTTCACTACAGAAATAGAACCGGTGAGGGTAGCCTTCTTTTGGGTGTTATAACCTACCACCACTACTTCCGACATGTCGACCAACTTGGAAGTTAATAAGGTGATCTCCATGTCGCTTCCGGCCGCCATTTCCTGGGTGGTGAAGTTTACATGGGTAAATACCAGGGTTGACTTTTCCGGCGCCTGAATGGCGAATTTTCCATTCGCATCTGTAATGGTGGAGCTTTGGGTCCCTTTAACTGTCACAGTAACACCGGGTAAAGGCCCTTCCGGCGATGTCACTCTGCCCTTAACGGTTGTTTGGGCAAAAAGCGATAATGTAATAAGATGTAAGAAACCAAGGAGAAGAAGCTGTGGGGCGAACCTGTAAAAGGGTTTACAGACTGCCCTGTTTGTCAGTTGCAATTGTCTCATACGAACAAGCTCGTTAGGTTAAAAAAATAATCTTCCGCAGCCGTCACCGGTCGATTTGAGGTGTTCTCTTTTGTAATCGGCTGTTTACATATGCAAAGTAGGCTGCATGTGGGGGGCAAACAGGGGGTAAATCACTAAAAGAAGGGGGGTAATTTACAGGAGAGTGATTGTTTTTGGGTGAATCTGAAGGTGGTAAATGATAGTTTTCAGAGAGTAAGATTTTTGAGGTAGGATGTAGGAAATAAGAAGTAAGAAGAGAATCATACTTAAGGCTCCTGAATAATTGCAGGAAAACAAAAAGGTGAGCTTCGCAATTAGTAGCGAACTCACCTTAATATTATCTTCCTACATCCTACCTCTTACTTCCTACTTCATATTCCTAAATCCTCATAAGTCACTTTTTATCACATTATGGTCTCTATTAAACGAATTCCGGTACTTCTTGATGTATTCCGACGGGGTCATATGGAAAACTTTCACAAACTGTTCGCGGAAATAACGTACGTCATTGATGCCTACCTGGAAGGCGGCCTGCCTGATGTTCATGTTCTCGGTTAACATCAGCACGGCTGCCCGCCGTAACCGGATGGAGCGGATAAACGCATTGAGTGATTGCCCCGAAATTGACTTTACCTTATTATATAAGGCCGGGTGGCTCATGCCCATCGCTTTCGAGAACTTCTTTATGGTGAAGTCTTCGGTATCTATATTCTGTTCGATCACCGAAATGCATTTTCGCAAAAATTCCTGGAATTCGGCCGGCACTTTTGTTTCCGTTTCTTTCAACGTAATACTGTCGAAGAAGAAGCGCTGCAACAGGTTCCGGTTCCGCAAAATGGTTTCTACCCGGGCCTGCAAAAGGGTTTTATCAAAAGGCTTGGTGATGTAATCGTCGGCTCCGCCTTCAATACCTTTCAATTTCATATCGTTGTTGGTAGAACCGGTCAACAGAATAACGGGAATATGGCCCAGCAGCTCGCTTTGTTTCAATTTGGTACATAGTTCAACGCCATCCATGCCCTGCATGTTGATGTCGCTGATCACCAGGTCGGGAACATGCTTCATGGCCAGCTTGTACCCGTCGTCGCCGTTGTCGGCCGAATAAATGAGGTAATTGTTCTCAAAGATCAGTTGCAGGTAATGGGTGATCTCCTTGTTATCGTCAATAAGCAGGATCGATCTTTTTTGGGTCACCACTTCTTCGGCCTGTTTGCCGTCTTTTTTTACCGGCACCTCTTCTGCTTCTTCTTCGGTTTGTTGCTCCACGCCGGCAGCCAGCTCCTGCAACAGCTTGTTCTTTTCTGTAGTATCGGTGGCTACATATTCGTAGTTGGAAGGCAGGTGCGAGATGCCCTTGAATAAAGTAATGGTAAAGGAGGTGCCTTCGTTGATGACGCTGTTGCAAACAACGGTGCCTTTGTGGCTTTCAATAAATTGCTTCACCAGGAATAACCCGATACCAAAACCCGATTGCCGTTTGCCATGGCCGGCCTGCTGAAATTTTTCAAAAATACGCTGGCTGTCGGCCGCTTCAATTCCACAACCGGTGTCGCGAATGTCGAGCTCCACGGTGTTATCTGTTTCCCGAACGCTAAACGTGATGGCCCCGTTTTCGGGCGTGAACTTGAACGCATTGGTAAGCAGGTTGAACAGGGCGATCTCTATCTTTTCATAATCGGCATAAATGGTAAGCGAGGGCGTAGTGGTCGTAAACTGGTAATCGATGTTTTTTGTACGGGCCTGGTGTACAAAACACTGGTACACTTCATCGCACAATTGAATAATATCGATCGCGGAAATTTTACAGGTGTCGGAACCGCTGTCTGCTTTTCTGAAAAGCAACAACTGGTCAACCAGGCTCAACAGGCGACGGGCATTGCGGTAGGCCGTCTTCAGGTCGTTGCGGGGGGCGTTTTTGTCGTTATTGATCGCTTCGCGTACGGGATTTATAATTAATGACAGCGGCGTTCTGAACTCATGCGAAATATTGGTAAAGAAGGTGAGCTTTCTTTCCATCAGCTCTTTTTCCTTTTCATTCTCAACATGCGCCAGCTTTATCTCATACTTTAACCGTTCCTGGGTGCGGGTATAGCGGATGTATAAATATATAATGGCGCCAAAACATACTATATAAAATAAATAGGCCCACCAGGTGCGGTACCAGGGCGGCAGCACAATGATCTGCAGCAGTTTGGTCTCGGGGCCCCAGGTGCCATCGGGGTTCATGATCTTTACCTTGAACAGGTATTTCCCTTCCTGCAGGCGCGAATAGTTAGCTGTTCTTATGCGGTCAACATAATTCCAGTCCTTATCCCAGCCCTGTAAATAATAGGCGTAATTGATCTTGTCGGCCCCGGAATATTCCAGCGCCAGAAAATCGAGCGACAAAACCGCCTGTGAAAATGGAATGGTGACCTCATCAATGCGATCGAGGTTGCGGGCCGTTACATATTGTTCATTTCCTTCAACCGGTGTATTGTTTATTTTAAGTCCTGACAAGAAGAGGGCGGGTTGTTCTTTGTGGTCCCGGATGCTATCGGGGTAAAAAATATTAAATCCTTTGATGCCGCCAAACAGGAATTCGCCCGATGATAAGATCAGCGCGGCATTAAAACTGAACTGGTTGCTTTGCAATCCGTCGGAATGAGAAAAATTGCGGCAGGCTTTTGTTTGGGGGTTGAACCGGCACAACCCGTTGTAGGTGCTTAACCATAAATTGCCGTTTGCATCTTCGAGCATGCGCAGAATGGTATTGCCCGGCAAGCCATCGCTGGTGGTAAAGCGTTTGTGTTTTCCGGTTTTGCGATCGAATAACAACAGGCCGCCTTCCTGGGTGCCTACCCAGAAATTCTGTTTTTTGTCTTCATGGATACAACGGATCGTATAACCAATGTTAAACTGGCGGTGTTGTTTATTAGTACGGTCTATTTGTATGAGGGTAGAATAGTTGCCGCCCCAAAAGCCGCCTTCCCGGTCTTCGGCAATGCATTGCAGGTTGTTGATGGTATTATCGAACAGGTCGAACTGGTTGCTTTGCCGGTTGAACAAATACAGGCTGCCTTCATTGGTAGCGCTGGCCCAAAGCCGGTTTTGCGCATCCTGGTACAACAACCACACGTTGTTCTCTTTTTCATGCGTTACCGGGTTGTAACAATCGTACCGGGTAAAGGTGCCGTTCGCTTTGTTGAAGCGATTGACAGCCCCCAGCCAGGTGGACACCCAGATATCGTTGTTGTAATCCTTTACAATGTTGGTGATGAAATTGCTGCTGATGGAGTTATTGCCGGCGCTGTTATTGGTGTATTGGGTATAACTGTTTTTCTTTCTATCCCAGTACCGCAAACCGGCACCATCGGTGCCGATCCATAAATTATTCTTTTCATCTTCACAGAACGACAAAATAAAGTTGTTGATGGGGTTGTCGTTATCCGGCGTATTATACGTAATGTGCGTGAATGAACTGGTGCGGGATTCTATCATGTTAACGCCGCCGCGCAATGTACCGATCCATTTGCGGCCATCGGCATCTTCATACACTGAGTACACGGCATTGCTGTTCACCAATGGCCGGCCGGTTGATGAAACAAAGGGCTTTGCCTGGGTAGCGCCTGCGGGCAGTTGCAACAATCCATCGCCATCGGAGCCAATCCACAGCACCGATTGTTTATCAAAATACAGGTTCACGATCTTGCTGCGGTAGGGCAGGTAATTGGCTGAAACGCTGTTGGTTGAAATGCTGTACCGGTATAAACCGTTTTCATTCCCCAGCCACAGGTTGCCCTGTTTATCGGCTTTTAAACAGTTGGCTTGTTTAATCACCGTGCTCACCAACTCCAGTTGTCTTTTTGAATGATCGTATTTGCAAAGCCCAACCTGTTGAATAAATACCCATACCGTGTTGTGCTGTGCATCGGGTTCAACGGCCGTTACATCGTAACGGGTATCGAGCATGTTGTCGTGCAATACCGGGAGCTGCGTGCCGGAAGTTCGTTTGTTCTCAAATACCAGTAAGCCGCTTTGCTGGGAACCGATGAGCATATACCCATCGGCGAGGGCTTTGATCGTGTGCACATTATCCTGTACATACTGTCCTTTATACTGGTTGTATGGTTTGAATTTCAGCCTTGAAAAACTGGAAGTAGCGGGGTCAAACACGCAGGCGCCTTTGAGCCCGCCTACCCAGATATTATTTTCCTTATCACCTTCAATGGTGTAAATAGTATTGTTGTTCAGGGAGGTACTGTCGCCAATAACATTTCTGAAAATGCGAAAACCGTAACCATCATAGCGGTTCAGCCCGTCGTAGGTGCCAAACCACATAAAACCCTTGTAATCCTGATAAATTGTAATTACGACATTATTCGACAGGCCCTGGTCAATACCAAGGTATTTGACCGGATAATTTTCTGCGAGCAGTCGCGTGGTGAGCAGTAGTAATAGTATAAAAATGCGGCTGGCTTTATGGCACATTGATCCCCCCTTTCTGTATATCGTTAGGGGTTAAAAATAGGGAAAAAAAGTTCAATGTGCCAGTAAAGCTATTTATGGATCTTCCACACTGTAAATGAATAGGGTAGCAGGGTATCTTCCAGTACATTACCTATTGCTACTGTTGTAACTGTTACCGGGTTTTGCCTGTCGGCCGGCTTTCCATTCAGCAGGGTTCTTTCGGCCTTGCTGCCTGGCGCCAGCTTTGTAAGGTCCAATTTCAGGGACGTGGCAACGGGCAACAGGTTCACCAGCTTTACGATTATGCTGCCATCGGTGGTATCGCGTACAATGGAGATGCCCAATCGCTTGCGTACGGCTTCATCTTCTTTCGACAGTGTAAGCACGGAAGGCAGGTATTCGGTACCAGCATTGTTGCCGAATAATTTTTGCACTTCATAATTCACTGTTGGTTTTACTTCGGTATTGTTGAAATAAATAAGGTCGGGATTCCATTGGGTATGTTTTTCCCTGGCGAGCAGCGGCGCATAGGAGGCCATATGCACTACATCGCCATTGCGTTCTATATTGGTGAGGTACAGTGCTTCGGCAAGGGCATTGAAGAGGGTATTGCCGTGCGAAGCATATTCACCCAGGTATACTTTTGGTTTATTGCGGTCGTAACTATCATAAAAATCAGGGTTATTAATAAACCAGCCCGGGCTTTCATAATAATGCTCATCGACCATGGGCACTTTTAACTGGCTGGCCAACGCCCAGCCCTGCTCATAATCGCTTCCATCGTGAAAGGGTCCTACGGTGCCTATCACGGTTATTTCAGGATGTTGTTGCTTAAGGGCATTATAGATAAGGGTAAAACGCTCAGAAAACAGATCGGTGATAAGGTCTTCATTGCCCACACCAATGTATTTAAGGTTAAATGGTGCGGGGTGACCTGCTTCGGCCCGCAGCTTGCCCCATTTGGAAGTTACGGGTCCGTTGGCCCATTCTACCAGGTCAAGGATTTCCTGTACATACTGGTCCATTTCATTCATGGGTATACCGCCCTGCTGACCAAAGCCATTGGCGCCCAAGCCTGAGTTCTGGCAGGGAACACCCGCTGCCAGTACCGGTAATGGGGTGGCGCCTATATCTTCACAGTACTGAAAATATTCAAAGTAGCCCAAACCAACCGTTTGATGGTAACGCCAGATGTTGGGTTGTGGTTTGCGCGCTTCAATGGGGCCGATGGTGTTCTTCCAGCGATAAATATTATCCACGCCATCACCATGCGCTAAACAGCCACCCGGAAAGCGAATGAACCGTGGGTGAATGGCTGCTACGGTTTCTGCCAGATCGGCCCGCAGCCCGTTTTTCCTGTTCTTAAAAGTTTTTTCCGGAAACAACGAGATCATGTCGAGCAACACAGAACCGGTTGACAGCGGTTGCAGTTCGAACCGCGCGTCTTTTGCGTCAGCTGCGGCAATCAGTGAAGTGGTGTATTTTTTCCATTGCTGCGAACCGGTTTTTATAGTTGCCTGTGCCAAAATGCTGCCATCGGCGTTAACCAGTTTTACCAGCAGGTTCCTGCTTTTGCCATCGCTGTTCTTTACAAAGAGGGAGCAATCGTAGGCGTCGCCTTTTTTCAGCGGAATGCCATCATAGCCGCTATTGATCAACGCACTGCCTGGTTGTTGCACGTTCAGTACTGCATAATGCGCGTTGTTTATATGAAGCGGTGTGGTGCTGTCGATCGTAAAGTGGAGATTGGCACCGCTGGTTGTCCAGGAATGTTTGCTGTTCCAGCTGCTGTCGCGGTTCTTTCTGTCGGCAGGCGTGTATTCAAAATCGCGGTTCTGCAGCAGTTCTGCATACAAACCGCCGTCGGCCGCATAGTTGATATCTTCAAAGAAAACGCCTATCAGCAGGTCGCTGATGGGTTTGCGTTTTTCGGGATCAGGGGTAACGGTTGCTGAAATTGATCTCAATGGGGCAAACCTAATGCTGTCGTTCTGGAACGATTCCCTGGTTTGGTTGTATTCGTACCCTTTCAGCGTAGCCGTTTCAGTTAGTTTGTTTACCACCGACCAGGCAACTTTGCTTACATTCCCGGTTACGGCGCCTGCAGGCAGGGTAACGGTAATGCGGTCATCCTTATACGCGGAAGCCGGAATGGCTACCGCCTCGTCATATGTTTTAAAATCAATGGTGTTGATCTTATAATACTTATCGCCCGAGATAAATGTGATCGTATATTGGCGGCTGCTTTTGTCATACTGTACTACAGGCTGCCTGAAGGTGAGTTCTTTCTTTAAATAAGGGTAACGCTGGCTATTCCAGGTTACCAGGTTGGCCGATGCCACATACGCAAACTGGTTAATGGTTTCATCGAGGCTCCAGATACATTGCCATTCCCCATTGGCGTTCTGGAACAGGTAAGGGGTATGCATTTGCTTTTCTTCGCCCCAGGGACCATAATCGCATTTTACATATCCGTATTCATTGCCAACCAGGTTCCATTTTTTTCTATCGGCACTCCAGGCAAAATGTAAGCCACTACGACCCTTGTCTTTAATAGTTGTATAAGCAAACAGGTAAACCGAATCAGGCTCATTTGCCAACAGGGCTTTATCGATGCTCGTCCCGATCAGCAATAAAAAAACTATTCTTGTAACTGCAAACATATCGTTAATGCTTTTTAATGAGTTGGTACAATTGTACCCGAATCGTAGGGGTGTCCCCAATGCGCCGCCAGTTTCGCGGCCTCTTCATTCGTAAGGTAAATGACAGCCCCGTGTTTTGGCGATGTGAAATTAAGTGTTTTCATGACACTTTCGTTAAAATGCCCCAGATTGGATAGCGATTGGTAAATACAGGTTTTACGGCAATTGGTTGATGATGCGCGTTCTGCCCCCGTAAATAGGGGAGCACTTGTTCACTTATGCAAATGTATCACGGTATATAGGTAGAATGGGGGTGGTGATTTGTCCAATTATGGGGGTGAAAGTATTCAGGGAGGATTTATAAGTAGTTGTGCGCTGGTTATAAGTTTGGTGTGGGGGCTTACAATTCATCTCTAAGTGACCGTTAGGGGAAAAATGATCAAGATCAATTAAAATTAGTGACCTCTATTTATTGCAAAAACAGTGTAAAAACGGCTTGATAAAACGATTTAGAGTTTTTATCTTTCTGAATTTCAACTGATTTAAGCTATATGAGTGAGCTTGCTATAAAACTGATAAACGAAGCATACGAGAAAAGGTCTTCGTTTCTTGATCTGGGTAATTGTGGGCTGCGGGAAATACCGAAGGAAATTTTGAAGTTGAAGGATTTTTTGGAGCGGCTTAATTTATCCCACAGAGTGTACAAGCGGGGCAATGAAAAAAGATCAGGAAGTAATATTTTTACTGATAACGAGTCTTCAATATTGTTGTTAAAAGAGCTTACCTGCCTTGTTTCATTGAATTTGAATAGAGCAGGAATTGGAAATGCAGGTGCCGCTTACCTTAGTCAGATTGCTACCCTGACTTCATTGGATATTGGTTACAATGATATAAAAGAAAAAGGTGCTTTTGAAATTGGTAAGCTTTCCAGCCTAAGTTATCTGGATATTAGTTATAATTTTATTGGAGAAAAAGGCGCCTTTGAAATTGGTAAGCTTTCCAGGCTTACTTCCCTCGATATTAGTAGAAACGCCATAGGAGAAAAAGGCGCTATTGAAATTGGTAAGCTTTCTGGCCTGACTTTCCTCAATATTAGTAATAATGACATAGGAGAAAAAGGTGCTTTTGAAATTGGAAAACTTTCCGGCTTAACCTCTTTGGATATTAGTGATAATGAAATAGGAGATAATGGAGCAAAGTATATAAGTCAACTTTCTGCACTTGTTTCGTTAAAGATCAGAGATAATGAAATAGGAGATATAGGAGCTGAGTATATCAGTCAAATATCCACACTAAAGTCGCTGGATATTAGTGGCAATGAAATAAAAGAAAAAGGAGCTGAATATATCAGTCATTTGCTTGATCTCAACACATTGGATCTTCATAATAATAAAATAGGAGATAAGGGCACTGAATATCTTAGTCATTTGCGTAACCTTACGTTCCTGAACCTTGGTAACAATGTAATAGGAAATTATGGGGCTGAATATATTAGCAAGCTTACATCGCTCAATTCATTATCCCTTTCCGACAATGCAATTGAAGACCAGGGAGCAGAATGGATCAGTTGTCTTAATTCTCTTACTTCTTTAGCGCTTAGCCGTAATTTTATTAGCGATAAGGGGGCTGAATGTATTAGCCGGCTTCCTTTATTATCTAGATTATACCTGTCAAATAATAACATTACAAAAATCCCATTATTTATCTCCAGGCACCTCAAACTTTTGCAGCTTTCAAAAAACCAGATTGAAACGCTTACATTGGAATTTATTAAAAATACCAGCCTGTCAATAGAAGTAAAAACGATGGGGCCTCTTTCTCAAAAGGTATTTCTTTATGGTAATCCTATCAAAAACGTCCCGCGTGAAGTGCTGGAAAGCGGTCGTGATTCCATCCTTGAATACCTGGAAGGGAAGCTAAGACCATTGAATGAGTGCAAACTGATCTTCGTAGGTGATGGGGCTGTAGGAAAAACAAGCCTGATGAAGCGATTGGTAAATGACCATTTTAATGAACAGGAAGGAACTACACATGGAATAAACAAAATTGCCTGGAAGGAAATTAAAAACGAGCTGGGTGCCCGCGTAAAGGTAAATTGCTGGGATTTTGGCGGACAGCATATTCAGCATTCTCTTCACCAGTTCTTCTTTACAGAACGGGTAGTGTACGTATTAGTGCTGAATCCCCGGAATGATGAAAAAGCCGGTTATTGGCTTGATCAGATAGATAAGTTGGGGCCCAATTCACAGATCCTCATTGTATACAATTGGAAAGATAAAGAAGACACTCAAGCAGACTTCCTGAGAAATTTTCGTGAATTAAAGAAAACATATAAATACCTGCCGGAGCCGATCGTATTATCATGTAGAACTGGTGAAGGCATGAACGATTTTAAGACTGCATTGAAGAATGTTGTTTTGGCAAATGAAGGGTTGAAGACAAAATATCCGGAACCCTGGTTTAACATCAAAGAAAAACTGGAAACAAGGATCCCGATTGAAAAACATTATGTCAAATATGATCAGTATGAGGCCTGGTGTGCAGAAGAAGATTATAATGATCCGGAACAGCAGCGGAATTTATTACGGATATTGGATTCAGTAGGCTCCATTGTGTTTTTTGACAAGCCTGTATTAAATGAATTGCAGGTGTTGAATCCGGAATGGATATCCACCGGGGCTTACGCCATTCTTACCGCTGATATTACCCGGCAGAAAAAGGGACATTTGAAGTGGGAAGACCTGCGAGCTATTTTTGCTTCTGAAAAGGAAATATTTTCCGATAAAAACATCCGGATAAAATACGACGAGCCGCAGTTTAAATTTATTCTGCAGTTGATGCTTGATTACTGGTTATGCCAGGAAAACCCTTTGGTTAAGCATGAATATTTAATACCGGTCGCTTTTGGGGAAAAGCCTGATAAAGTATATGATATTGATGGGGGAAGGCATTACCGGTTAAAATTCAGTTCTCCTTTCGAAATGCTGATCATTCACCGGTTCATAGCAAAGAACATCCTGAATATTGTAAGTGATGATTACTGGAATTCCGGTATATATTTCAAACATGCCAGCAGCTCAACCTTTGCCATGGTAGATACCAATCAGTATTCACAGGTTATCGATTGCTGGATAAAAGGGGAGAATATCAGGGGGATGTGGGAGGTTATCCGGAACGATTTCCGCGAAATATTCAATATGTACCATAATTTTCCGGTAGATGAAGAGGTAGAATATATAGATAAGGGACAAACGGTTTTTTTAAAGTATGATGAAATGCTGAAGGCATTAAGCAATGGCGTTGCCGTTATTCCATATGACACAAGAACAGGACTAAAAGATATCGATGTGCTTCGGATATTGGAATTGTTTGAAGCTCCTAATCAAAATTTGAAGATCATGGAAAAGGAACAAATAAAAGTGGAAGTTAACCCGCAGATCACTATTAACCCCCAGTTCACCAACAATCCGGTTGTTACCAATACGCAAACTATAACAGAACCGGTTAATAAACAACCTCCCGCGCAGGCAAAAAGTTACGATCTGCATGCAGAGAATAAAAAAGTAAAGCAATGGAAGAATAAAGCAGTGATAACAGGCGCCATTAGTGCTGTATTCACTGCTTTGTTGGTGGTTATTGGGATAAAGAAATGGCTGCTTGGCGCCAATGCCTGGAAAGCTTTAGAACAATATGAAGGTGTTAAGTGGATTGGAGCTATTTTGGCTTTGATATGGAATGGATTTATAGTTAAGAGCCTTTATGACCGGTTTTATGATCCATCAAAAGAGAAAGCGTTTAGGGAGGCATTGAGGAAATAGATCGGTTGAAGGTCTTTACAGATAAATTAATAATCATATTGCATGGCTTGATAAATAAAAATTCATTTATAAGTACCGGCCTGTTCTTTAGTTATACGATTATTTGTTTTCCTCTTTTTTCTCATCTTTCTTATCCGCCGCTTCCGGCTTGGCAGTGTTTTCTGTTCCGGCTACTTTTTGTGTTTTACTGGTTAATCCCAGTGAGTAAGTTAAACTTACAAAAAAGCCTGATTTAACTTTGCTATGCATATCGATTGATGTTACGGTTTTTACCTGGCGCACCATTTTGCCGTTATCATCCAGATACTTTGCTGATAATGTTTTAATGCTGCTCCAGTTTGCTCCTGCAGATAACGCAAATCTGTTTTGGCGGCCCAATATTACGCTCGCACCTAATAACAATGAGTAATTCAGGTCTAGTGAGGTGCCTACGCCAAGGCTCAATGCGGGCTGAACATGGCCTAACCTCGGAAAAATATGCATAAGCGCATTAATCCCAACCGATGATTTTCCAAAGTTATCCCCGCCTTCTTTTACAAGGTCTTTGCCAATCACAGAGTCGCCCTGGATAACGTCACGAAGCGCATACTTCTCATTCCGCATGGAAGAATAATAAACACCGGTGGTGAAGTCTACCTTCCAGCCAAACCGGATGGGAATAGTGATCGGCTGATCGGTTACATGTACCGGTGCATTGATCCCTTCTTTTGGTTTTATGTTCAGGTTAAAAGTTATTGCATCTGCATTTTGCAGCTGCGGCACATTGTACTGGTATTCAAAACTGGTGTTTACAAGAAGGCGAAGTATTTTTTTTGTTTCCGTCACAATGCTGTCGGGCGTTACAGGCAGGCTGTATTCTGTTTGCATCCGTTTATTAAAATCGGCCGAAGAATAAGCTGGATTATTTAATCTCTCTGTAGTTATGAATTTGTCTTTAGCCGTGTTGTAAGGATCGTCAAAATTAAGTACATCGCCGGCTGTTTTGAATTCTGTTTTGATTTTGTCTACAATGGCTTTTTTCTCCGTTTCAAAATCAGTTGAACTGATGCAGTCCCCATCATTCATTTTTTTATCAAGGTAGTTCTTCAGGTCTTTATTCAGTTTTACGAGTCTCACTAGCTCAGCTTCCATGCCGGGTGTTTTTGCTGCTACTGCTGAAGGCGACATCAGGGTAAAAACGGTTTTAAACAATGCGGGTTCTTCTGTAACGTTATTGTCGAAAGTATTGCTCAGGGTTATGTCATATTTAAACGTGTTGAAATTTTTGATCAGGAACACCACCCCTTTGTTTTTTGAGAGCCTGCTGTAATATCTGAGGTATTCCTTTTCGTCTGCTGTGGTTTCATTGTCTTTGACTGCATATATATTACAGCAGGGGTTGTAGGTAACGACCGGTTTTCGGCAATTGTCCGGCGCTTTGTAAACAGCCGTTAAATAAGCCGGGTTAACAAAGTCCACTGTTGATTCAGGCAGGGGCGTGCCCGCTGTCCCTGGTTTGCCATCGGGCGTTTGCTGGCTGGCTGAAGTTAGTGTGCCATCAGGTTTTATTTTAAATGAAACGGTCAATTCATTATCTCCTGCTTTTGTTTTGTCGGCCCTGATAGATACCGTAATTTCCTGTTTGGCGCCATCGGTTTTAAAAATAGCAGGAATATCAACAGCGATGTCCTTATCACATACCAGGGTTTGTGATGGCTTGTCGGCATTGCCGTATAATATTTCAATTTTAAGCGGATTTGTAATACTGCTTTTACAATTCGTGGCATGTATTACAAGTGGTTTCGTAACATCTACTTTTTGCGAGTCGATGGTTAATGGTTTACTGTAATCCAATGTAATTGTTTTGTTTTGCGCCATGCTTTGGAGGCTGGCCAGAAGAAGAAAAATGGGAAATGTTAGTTTTTTCATATAAATGTTACATTAAGACGTGTTTCAATAATACCAGCCTGAATGGCATAGGAGGTGTTGCCGCCAACCATTACGATCACACCGGCTACCCGGTTTTTTTCATCCAGTACGAGCGCCCCGGAATCTCCCTGATCCGCAAATTTTCTCCCGTTTGGGCTGATGATCTTGATGAGTTTGTCGAGATAATGAAAACTGGTTTCACCTGGGTATATCGCTCCAAACTGAGGAATGAACCCATCGAACACCCCAGTGGTTTCATTGGTAGTTGCTCCATATTTCTTAAGCTGCACTATTCCTTTATCATTTTCGCCAAGAAAGCGGAGGCCATTTGTTTTGCCGACTTTAGGAATGTTTGTGTTTAAAATATGGCCTGTTGTGGGACGTACCAATGCCATATCTACCCGGTCATCGAGCTGGGTTTGTTCTACAAAGCCCGCGGAAGTGTAACCATTGCCGATTGAAAAACTGACTGCCGATACGGTATCATTGGGGTCCCTATCGGTCCAGAACATTCCGCTTGTAAAAACACAATGAAAACAGGTTAACATTACCAGGTTCCCATTACCATCTTTTACCACCCCGCCAGCAGTACCGTAATTGTTCGTCAATTCATTCCGGGTATTGATAATGCGGTCACCGGGATTGAGTTGCATTTAGAAATACGTTGTTATTAAGGTTTTCAAATATCACAGTGTCTGGTTCATAATAATTATATATCCATTCTTTATCGGTCCCGTCAGGGAGCTTGTTAAGGAACTTCAACTGCACAGTCATTTGACCATTTTCGGAATTCACATCATAGCCTGAGAAGCCTTCCAACTGTTGTAACCGGGGAAGCACATTTGCTGTTTTCTCTATAAGGATCTTCTCAAATCTGGCCCTGTTTGATGCCGTTTGCGTTTGCGTGATCTGCGTTTCCTGTTGTTGCTGGTCGGCCTGAAATTTTTTCAAATTTGAGAACTGTAGTACAATATCCAGCATATCGTGCCAGAACTTTGAGCCCAGGCTAATGAATATGCCCGACAGGAAAAAGCCAATATATGACCTGAATTTGCCTGGTAAGCCTGCATTAAAAATGTCGATCAGTTTCCCGGAGCTCAGTAACGTAAAAAGATCCGCGCCACCGATCACAGCTACGATCCAGCCACAAACCAATGCTGTCCACATTACTTTTCTTTCCCTTAATTTTTCTTCTCCTATTGCTGTGCGTTTATTTCGCAAATTGCGCCAGTAGAGTTTATATAAATTGGCAATTCGTTCCGAAATAAGACTTAATGCAAATAAAATAGTGGCGATTGTGTAGGCTAAATTGGTGCCGCTTAATGGAATTTGATCTTCTGGCATGGTTCGGGGGTTTGGTTCACCCAAAAGTAGCAACCACATGAGCGGGAGACAACCCGTTAAAAGACCTGTTTTTTTATAAATTATTTTTATTATTATGGCAGCGGATCGCCCAACAGGAATTGCTTTCGGGTTATTTTTTCCAGACTTTTATTGCAGTGCCTTTGCCTGGTGTGGAGGTTATCATTGTTTCAAAGTGAATTTGTGCGGCGCGATAGCGAATGTTTTTTAGCCCGTTTCCTTCACCTGACATGTTTATCGAAAATCCTTTGCCGTCATCAGAGATAATGAGGCTTTTAAGGTTGTTCCTGTATTCCAGCCTGATCAGGATTGTTTTGGGCTGGGCATATTTAATTGCATTATTGATCGATTCTTTGGCGATCATCAGCAGGTTCCTTTTTTCTGTTTTGCTGACGGGCTGGTTCTGTTCATCATTCACCGCATATTGCAGTTCGATATTATTGGCTATGGCCAGTGGCATGGCAAATTTCTTTATCCGCTCCATAATGCCACTCATAGTGTCATTATTGTCATCCAGCGTCCATAGCATATCGCGGAGACCGCTGGATGCCTGGGCCAGTGATTCTTCGATCTGGATCATATGTTCTTCTTTTCCCGGTTCCCGGCGGGCAAGGTGCGAATATACTTTCAGCGCGTTGAGCGTGCTGCCGATATCGTCGTGCAGATCGCTGGCAATACCTTTCCTGATCTGCTGTTCTTTCTTCATTTGGTAGATGCGATAACTAAAGACCAGGTAGGTTAAGACAATTATCAATAAAAGGATAGCGGCTTTAAACCACCAGGTCTGATACCAGTGCGGCAACCAGATCAGTTTTAACTGCAATGGATGCATCCCGGCGGTTTTATTGCTTTCACTGCTTTTTACCTGTACGGTATAGGCGCCCGGTGATAAGCCGATAAGGGAAATGGAATTTTGATGACCGATCGGGATCCAGCTGCTGTCTACCTCAGTAATGCGATAAAAAAAGGTTTCTTTTTCCGGCGTGCTGAAGTTGACCGAACAGAAATTAAACGCTACCTGTATAGTGGTGGAAGGAACGATCATCTGGTTGAATAAAGTACTGAAGGTATCGAGTGAACCGCTGCTATTTTGAAGGCTTACCGATTTCGCATACAGGTGTGAGTTGCCATTGTCAATATGGAATTTTTTTCTATCGATCATAGTCAGCCCCTTCAATCCGCCAAAGAAAATATGGTTGCTCTGCTGGTCGCTACTGAATTGTTCAAAGTAGTTGGAATGTAAACCGTCTTCTTCAAAAAAATTACGAACCTGCCTGGTATGCAGGTTTACGGATGTTAAACCTTCATTGCTGCTGGCAATAATGATACTGTCGTTAAGAGGTAATACACTGTAAAGGCACAGGTTATGTACTCCTTCCGCTATGCTATATAGCTGCTCGATCTTACCATTTTGGATAAGCTGGGCAATGCCTTTCCCATAAACGGTTATCCAGTATCGGTTCGATGATTCACAAACGTCCATTAAAATGCTCAGCGCACTGGTTTCACCTGGCGGGTACAGTGTGAGCTCCTGCACATTGCCGTTAGCTGGGTCGTATATGCTTATACTTGCATCAAAAAGTATCCACAGCTTGCCTTTTGTACTGGCGTATAATTTTTTAACGAAATACCCCTTGCGGCTTCCGCCCATTCCGGATGAAGGAAGGCGGTGGATCTGCCGCCTTACCCGATCCCAGCAAAACAAGCTCGTCGGGTTAAAACCGGAAAAAAAATACAATGAATCGCGGATGGTTTCCATGGCAACCAGCGTTTCGTTCTTTAATATTGTCAGCTCAGGAAACATTCGTTGAAGCGCTGCTTTATTTCCGTTGTGGTCAAACGCTTCGGTGCCATGTGGGCCCGAGGCAATAATACCTCTGCCTTTTACGTCGATACCGGCATAGTATTGCTTTCTTTCGGAAACCCGCTGCAGATTGCCGGTATGGGTTTGAAGTTTATACAGTCCATGGTCTGTACAGGCATAGATGGTTGCCGTATCAGTATGGAACAGGGTCATACAATGCTCCAGTTTTTCTGATGGGGTATTTTTTGAGGTATAAAAAGCGGTAAACGGTGTGTGTACATCTTTGATCCAGCCGGTACCATACTGGCTGCCGATCCAAAGGCTTACGCCATCAAAATACAGTGAACTGGTAAATATCAACCAATCCTGATCTTCCATATTTCTGCTGAAAATAATTTGCCGGTAATTACCAGATTGTAAATTTACTTCAATCAGATGCTGGTCGCCTGCGAAATAGGCAATATCACCCGATACGGTCATGCAGTCGATCTTTTTGGGCAGCATTTTCCTGGCTTGCGGGGGCATCACCTGCGCTGCCGGTTTCAATTGATTCGCTGGCATGTTCAACACCAATAACCCTGCATTACTGGATATAATAACCGAATGATTATAAATGACATAATCGAAAAATTCTACTTTGCTGCCCGGGAAAAACTGATCAGGGTTCAATGTGCGGATATGCCTGAGGTCCTGATCAGTTATAATAATGCCCAAACCAGATACCAGCAGGTAAATTTGTTGATCGGGGCCTGCTATAATATTATCTACTGAACCGCCATGGCCCAATACTTTCCCGAGCGACAAGGGGGGGGATACAGCTCCATTCCGGTTGTCGATGCGGTAAACCAGCCCTTCGGCGGTTCCGGCATACAGGTAGTTACCGGCCGTACATAATGATTTGGCCCAAATGGCAGCGGCGGTTAACGTAACGGTGCGGTCGACGATGCCCTGTAAAATATTTATTCTTGTTATAGTTCCATTATTGCTTAATGCCCACAGAAAGCGGCCGTCTTCAGTAATAGCCAGGTCGAAGATGTCTGTGCCGCCAAGGGCGAAACGCGGGTCTTTTTCATTGTGTGTAAAATATACGGAATGTCGGCCGTCAAAACGGTAAAGTCCATCCTGCGTAGCTACCCAGATAAAGCCCAGGTTGTCTTTTACTATTTTTCGGGCATTTAGGCTCGGTAGTAAGTCTTTCCGGTTCAGTTTGGTGAGCGGCAGGAAACTGATTTGTTGTGCATTACTTTCCAGAAAAGAAAATAATATTATTAAAATGGTTATCTTATAAAACAAAACTAACCGCATGGCGCAAGAAACTGTTTATGACTGGAAGATCTCCATCATAGCACAATATAATAAAAAATGGGAGCCGGAATATGATGAGTTGATACTGGCTGTGAAAAAGCAGATCAGGATCAGCGGCGATAAGCTCAAATTTATTGTTTTTACCTATTTTACTAACGATAACCCCGGTTCGAAAGGCGTTTGTTCCGTTGTTGAATATTATAACGGAATGCCTGCGATAACCGAGCCAGCCCTACAGGAGCCGTGCGATCTGTATGATCCGGAAACGCTGAAGGGGTTCTTCCGCGACAGGGTTAAGCCGGTTAAGGCTACCTGGCATACGTTGATCCTTTGGGGGCATGGAGCCGGCCTGGGCTATTTTCCGGATATTTCAAACAGCATTGCCCAGCAGAATTTATTTTCCGAGATCTTCGATCCGGAACCGGTAACGGATCCTGAAAAATGCCGCCAGGCGATCGGGCTGCAGCAAGCGATAGAGATGATACATTATTTGCAGGCTAATTTATCACTGGAGGCTGATTTTTCCCAGGCGCTTTCAAAGCCTGTTCGTTTTGCAGAGAAGGTGTTTGCAGTTAAGGAAACGGCGATCTTAAAAGACTTACTCAAAGTAATTTCAGGAAAGCAGTTAAATGAGGCTTTATCGGGGCTTGGTGAACAAAAAACAGAGATTGTTATTGCTTCAACCTGTTATTGCCAGGTTTTTGAAATAGGTTATTATTTAAAAGACAGTGTGTCGGTTTTGGTTGCAGCGGAAACGTCCATCCCCATATCCGGGTTTAATTATACTTCTTTTTTTAACAAGCTGCGATTGCTTGATAAACCTACAGCAAATGATGCACTGGCAGTAAAGAAATACCTGCGGGAACTGGCCGGGAATGTCGTGTTCAATTTTCATAAAAAATATACAAAACCCTACCTGGAGAAGATGCTCGCGCTCGATTCAACGTTGGTATACGAAAAAGAAAAAATAGCCATCAGTGCTAATGATCTTTACTTCTATGGAACTGGAGGTATTAATGATGTAATTGATGAACTGGGTACCATTTTATTAAGCATCCACACTAAAAGAAATCCCGATTTCAAATCGGCTGTTGACAATGCCAGAATGAATTGCCTGGATATGGTTGATTCGCGAAAAGGGATCATTGATCTCTTATTGGTCATTTCCTTTTTAAAAATTGAATTTAATAAGCTAGGTGATAAAAGAATGGATGCTGTTTTGGTTAAACTTGAACAGATCAGGCTGAATTGCAACCTGGCATTCCTGACATCGGCCTTGTTGGGTAAACCAGATCCTGCATGCAAGCCCTGTACGCAAAATCCGCAATTCCTGGCTACTTTTTTCCCAGGTACGGTAAATACCGACCCCCAAACAGCTCTGTATGCGTTGTTTTTTAAAGAACCGGCAGGTTCCAATACCATAAAAATATCGGAACCCTGGACCCGGTTTGTGCGCGAATTTGCTAAGGATAGACTGGGGATTTGATCACTCTGCAAATATTTTCAGGTATGGGTCTGTAGCCAGTAGCACTTTCCCGGCCGAGTTATTCACTTTTCCGGGATCAAAACCAAAACTCACGTTTACGGTAGCTTTCGTTTTTTCAGGATCGCCTATTACCCGGACCTCTAACGCCTCTGGTTTTTTAATCTCCGTTTCATCATCGGTCAGCGGCCAGAATGTGAGGCCTTCCTTAATGCAGGTGTTCTTGATGACTTCGATATCCTCAGGAGTGCTCAGTTTTTTTACATTGCCAATCGTAAAATTGACTGAAAAAGAATAGGTATTGCTTTCTTCGGCATCGTCATCGCTCTTTTGGATAATTACTTTTGAGATTTTCACTTTGTCAATAGTGTATTCAAAGTCACCCTTTTTAGTTCCGAGCTGCATAAAAAGCCCTTTTTGCTTTTCCATGATTTATTATATTAATGGTTAAAGAATTAAAGAGAGATTAATCCGGTGCGTAATGCTTCCAGCACCATACCTACCCGGCTTTGCACCTTCATTTTTTCGAACAGGGAATCGCGGTAGCCATCTATCGTTCTTTCTGACAGGCACATTTCACCGGCAATTTGCTTGTAGGTGAGGTCACTACAAGCAAACCTCAGGAACTCGAGTTCGCGGTTTGTGAATTTTGGTTGTTTTTCTAGATAATGGAGGGCAATTTTGCGGCGATGCTCAAGATTTACCGCATCATTGTTATAATAACCATTTTCATAAATCTCTGTCAATGCTATTTCCAGTTCATCAGGATGAATGTCTTTGACAAGGTAGGCACAACAACCTGCCCTGATCATGCCGATAATGCTAACATCATCGTCCTTCGTCGATAAGGCAACCAGCTTCATTGCAGGATATTTGTTGGCCAGCATTTTAGCTGTTTGCATTCCATCCATATCGGCCATGTTCACATCTAGCAGCATTATGTCTGGCGCCTGTTCGCAGGTTCCCAGCTTTTTGTACATTTCCTGGCCACTTAAAGCGTCCATTGGCACTTTAAATTGGGAAAACGAGTTAATCAGGGTGCAAATAGATCTTAAAAATAGTTGTTGGTCATCGACTACTCCCACTGTAACCAAATCGCTGTTCTTTTGTAGCTCCATACTTTTGTACCATGGATGTTTTATAGAATAAGAGGTAGTTACCAACCATGGTGTACAAAATTCAATATTAGTTGCAGCCATAAAAACGGGGAAAATACCCTTTTTTGCAATTTTTTTTCGAGCTATAAGTTAAAATGGGGGGTGATAATTATTTTTACCTGCTTGGAATTTATATGCAGTGCTGATAGGCACCTTTTTCTGATTTATAGATTAGAACCCCTGACTATAGATCTTTCTTCCCCGCCAGGTTAAAATCGATGGGAGATAATTACTTTTTCCGAGGTATAGATTAGAAACGGCGGGTTATAGATTTTTTTAGGTTAAAATCAATGGCCGATAGTTACTTTTTCCCGGGTATGGATTAAAAACGGCAGGTGATAGATTTTTTTCCCGGCAATAGCTTTAAATGGGTGCTTAATAACTTTATTTTCCCGGGTATTCGTTTAAAAATGATGATTTGTAGATTTTTTTCGGAACAATTAGAATATTTTTTCCCGATTTTAAGCTAGTGAGCAAAATAAAAATCTATAACAGGAGAAAATGTAACTATCTCCCTACAAAAAGTAGTTATAACCGATGAATTTGTAGCTATAGCCGGAAATATGTAATTATAACCAGGCGAAAAGTAATTATCGAGCCCAAAAACCAATCTATCGCCCTGCTATTTTTTTTAATGCTATCGCCCGAAAAATCAGATTAAAACCTTTTTCCCCTCCCGATAAGAGATTAGGCCGGGCTGTCTTCCTGCCAAAACCTCCCATAGCACCATTCAAACCCCTCCCGCACGTGAATTTTTTATATACCGCTCAAAATTTGAACCATAAAGACCAAAATCCAGCCCTCAAAGCAGCCGGTTGCTACCAGGTTTGCAGTACCGCCTGTAAGCGCATTCCCGGTTTCACGCATGGCTTCGGCATTCCGCTTAAATAAAACGATTGCTGTATGCATACATTTTTCCTGCTACCATTCTTATTACTATCTATTGGTCACCGTTCACGATACCGGCACCGGCCTAAAAACGAACGCCTGTTATTTGCCCTATACTCCAGTATACTCCGGTATACTCCGGTAAAACTTCCTTTCATTAGCCCATTGGTTCCCCAATCTCTTATTTGCGTTGCGGACGCTGTAACCTGTCAATTGGTGGCATGGTGATAAAAAATATTTCGTACAGCGATGAATTTTTATTCAGGGCACAAATGATCATCCAGAACTCCTGTATTTCCATATAGGGGTTTTTGCTTTTATACAATCCTGCTCTGTCCTGTTGCAATTATCCCTTACCGGTAGTGACTAACTTTTTCTATTTTATGTAAACGATTACAACAGAAGTGATGCAACCTTTCAATGAAAAGCGCCCTCTTTGTATAGAATTTGTTTAATCAACTGTTGTTTATGTTAACTTAGTAATGTAATTTTGACAATTATAAACACTTGCCATCCCTGATAATCAAAATCCCCTCCGATTGCAGGAATAAATAAGCCAGATTGCCACCAGAATTTTTAGCTGCCAAAAAAACGCTTGTCAACTCAATTGCCAACACGATGAGTTGCCCATTTTAAACAACCGGGTATGGTTGTTAACCCCTTACAGTGAGCCCAATGGAAGGTGCATAGCCTTTATTGTTCACCATTAGCGAAGCTTTAGCCCAGGAAAATGTGTATGGATCGCATCCTATGCGGCTGTATTGGCCGGCGTATGTGTGCACCAAACCAAGATACAATAAACAGCTGCCTGTTCTGCAGCTGTAATGGCCGGCGTGTGTGCATGCCGGACAGTTTAATCACGTAATCTATTAAAACTATAATACTAAAGAGATGAAGTACAAAATCCTGCTCCCTTTGTTAATGTCTGGTGTACTATTTAATGCGTGTTCTAAAACCGATGACAAACCAATCGTTGACACCAAACCGGATACCATTCTTGAATCGTATTATCCCGGTTCAAGTATGGATGTTGTAGAGCTCGCTATTTATACCAGGGATACAATGATCAATAATCCTGAAGTAATACGGAGTTTCATTGACCGTAATGTAAGTGCTGATGCAAAAAACAGCTTTTACCTGGGCGTGTCAAGTATTCCGGTTCCTGAATCCAATGCCAGGCTCGATTTCCTGAATGATAACCGGGTACGATATAATGGCATAAACATGCAGATCATGGGTTATAAGGATTCAACGATCCTGATCTCAGAATACACCAGCTCACCTATGCCGTCCGGAGGTTCAAGCTGTGCTGTGTTATTGAATAAGATTCCGGAATACAATCCGTATACTGATTGCCCCGATGGCAACTGCAGCACCTATCGCAAAACCACTCCATTGCTCATAAACGGAGCTAATTATATTGCGCCGTTGTTGACTTATGCAGTAAAGACCAGTGACTGTGCTGCAACTTTGAGCGAGATCCCTGCTATAAATATCAAGAATGGTGACCTGAGATCCAGTTTGGGTACTGGTGACAGCGTTCTCATCCAATACGTTAATTTGCCGTTGGTAAAAAAATAGTATAGTGTCTGAAATTAAGGTTAATAAAAGGCTGCCGCAACAACTGTTTGCAGGCAGCCTTTCTGTTTTTCCTAATAAAAAAATTGAGATTGGCAAATTATACCTGCGTAATACATGCGCTTTTAATTAAATTCTAACCGGGATTTTATTGTTCGCGTACAACAAACGTTCATACACATACAAAAACGTAACATTCACACCAAATTGTTATAATATATAATACACGTTTTATATATTTGCGCGTTTCTATTACCTCAATTTAACCCAAAATCAGACTCATGAAAATTTTGTCCAGATCTGTTGGTTTCGTTGCCCTTTTAGCCCTTATTACCATTGCGCCTTCCTGTAACAAATTAAAAGACCTTGTTACGATCAATGTTCCCCTGCAAACTGCAGATGTAGATTTTTCTATTGCCCCCCAACCGGCAGGTACCCAAACACTCAGTTCTTTTCAATTCGGCATCAACGTTGACAGCGTTTTGAAAAAAGAAAATTCAAGCCTCGGTATTGGCAGTATCAAAAAAGTAAAAGTAAAGAGCATCACCCTTACCTTATCGAATGCCACACAAGCTGATAATTTCGGTGCTTTATCAGCCTGCGAAGCCAGCATTGCTTCCAATAACAAACCTGATTATGTTGTTTTTGCCGGGTTAACTTCAAACCCCGAAACATATGCAACAACGCTCGACATTCCCGTGAAAGATGTTGACCTGAAAGATTATTTCGGTTCAACTGTTTTATATTACAAATTGAGCGGTACAACACGCCGCGCCACCACCACTACGTTGACTGGTAAAGCCACTATCAAATTCGATATTGAAGCTGGCCTGTAAGAAGTAGATAAGCGAACAATCTTATATAGGGGCATCGTTATTTCGAAGGAAATAATGATGCCCTTTTTTAGTTAGTAAATCCCAGGTATTAAAAGTAGCAACCGTGAGTTGTTCATATACTGTTACAAGTTACCGGTTTCCGGTTGCCAGGCCCAATACCGCGAGATTCCCGCAAATAATCAGACTGCCTAATAGTGTAGTCCCGGTAACGGGAATCCTGGTAACCGGTAATCAACTAATAAGACCTACATAATAATTCCCGCCAACCCCGTCATTTTTGTCGTTTTCTCTCTAAAAATGAGCGATTTATAGGGTGTAAGTAAAAGGTAACACATATTTTTTTTGGAAATCCGGAATTTCTTTCCATTTTTGTTATGTAGAACATATCAATAAACTAACGCTTTAAAAACTGCTTGTCATGAACCGAACTGCTAATCCTGGTGGCAGCCAAACCACCATTGGGGCTTATCCTGTCCGCATTCATTATTTCCCTACACCCAGATAATTACCCAGCATTTAAAAACTAACTCTTATGATCTTAAGGAAATCACCATTTCGCATGGGCGGGTGGCGTATGCTCATGCCATTTGTTATGCTGTTACTCCTGGCTGCGGGCTCGTATGCCCAGGACCGCATACTGACCGTTTCGGGAAAAATTACCGATGAAATGGATAAACCACTAACGGGTGCAAGCATCCGGATTGCGCATACGACCATCGCTACGGCCACAAACAAAAATGGCGGGTATTCCATTAACGTAAATCCCGCCGATTCGCTGGAATTTACCTACACCGGCTACCGTATTGAACGAATGGCGGTAAGGAACCGCGTTGATCTGAATGTAAAAATGACGCCCATTGCCGGTAGTATGGATGAAGTGACCGTGATCGGTTATGGTCAGCAAAAAAAGGTGAGCGTTGTAGGATCGCAGGCAACTGTAACGCCGGAGGACCTGAAGCTACCAGCCAGGGATATTGCCAGTATGCTGGCCGGACGAATTTCCGGTATCATAACTACTTCAAGAGGGGGCGGGCCCGGTGCCGATAATGCGAGTGTACTGGTACGCGGTGTTTCTACATTTGGAACCAGCACCAGAACGCCACTGATCATCATCGATGGCATACCCGACAGAAGTTTTAACGATGTTGACCCCGAAGATATTCAAACCTTCACGGTACTGAAAGATGCTACCTCAACGGCGGTTTATGGCACAAGAGGCGCAAATGGCGTAATTCTTATCAATACCAAACGCGGAACCGCCGGCAAACCGCAGATCAATGTTGAGGTGAACCAGGGCATTACAAAATTTGTTCAGCTGCCCGAACTACTGGATGCGCCTACCTGGATGGAATTGTACAACGAATCGCTGCAAACCCGTGGCCGGGATGCGTTTTACACCGACGACAGAATTGCCCTGCATCGTGATGGCGTTGATCCCGATCTGTATCCCAATACAAACTGGTATAAAGAGCTTTTCCGGGATTTCGGGTTAACACAACGCGCCAATTTCAATGTAAGCGGGGGAGCCGACAAAGCCAATTACTATATCTCCGCCGGTTATTACAATGAAACCGGTTTAATAAAACCTTACTCCGATGACAGCTACGATACAAAGTCGTTTTTTCGCCGGTATAATTTTACAGCCAACATTGGGGTAAATGTAACCGGTACCACCAAACTCGATCTGGGGATCGCTACTATTGTTTACCGCCGGAACGGACCCTACGATGGCGCCGTTTCCAATGTGTCGAACAACCTGTTTGAACAGGCATTAAGAGTGCCGCCGCATATTATTCCGGCGAAATATTCCAATGGGCAATGGCCCGGTACGCCCGATGGCCGAAGCAGTCCGGCCCGTTTTGCTTTTGGCTTTGGATCAGGTTATGATGATTCTGCATCCATTCGTCCGAACATCAGGATAAAGCAGGACCTCAGCATGTTTATAAAAGGGTTGTCAATTTCAGGCGTGTTTTCTTTTGATGTGTATACCGGTACCACGGTGGCCACTACGCGCGCAGCCCGCATGTATTATGCAGAGGGGCGCGATGCCAACGGCAATCTTATTACCCGCCAGTTAAATACCAGCAACGATCTGTTGGCGTATGCATCTGACCGGTCAACCAACCGGCGCATGTATTCCGAAGCATCGCTGAACTACCAGGCAAATTTTTGCCGGAAACATGAAGTGGGCGGTTTGTTGTTGTTTAACCAGTCGGAATATGTGGATGGCAATGCGACCACCTTTTCAACGGCTACGCCCTACCGCAACCGGGGGTTGACCGGCCGCGCCACCTATGGGTTCAAGAGCCGTTATTTTGCGGAAGGCAATTTTGGTTATACCGGTTCCGAGAATTTAAATCCCGCTCATCGTTACGGTTTCTTCCCTTCATTTGGCATAGGCTGGGTGGTTTCGGGTGAAAATTTCTTCAAGCCGCTGAGCGAGGTGTTGTCTTATTTTAAACTACGCTACAGTTACGGCCTTACCGGTAACGGTGGCTATAATAATAACCGCTTCCTGTACCTCGATCTGTTGACCAAATCTTCAGGCGCTTACCAGTTCGGTACGCCAACATCACTTTCGCCAAACTACAGTGGTTATACGCAATCACAAATTGCAACCGATGCCAGTTGGGAAACATCGTACCGGCATAACCTCGGTATTGAAATGAATTTCCTGCACAATGATCTTAAACTGATCGTTGAATTATTCCGGGAACGAAGAGAAGATATTTTACGTACCGATGCCACTATTCCCACTATTTCCGGTTTTGGCAGCGTAAACCCCATCCGCAATATTGGTGTGGTGTTGAACAAAGGCGTTGATATTACGATGTCGTATAACAGGTCATTTTCAAAAACCACCTGGCTTACTTTTACCGGCACCTTTACTTACAATAAGAACAAGAACCTGCAGGATGGACTGGCGCCACAACCTTATCCCTGGATGGAATGGAAAGGCCATGAAGTGGATGCCAAGGAGTTGTATACAGCCGTTGGCTTGTTTCAAAGCCAGGAAGAAATTGACAAATGGGCCAAACAAACCGGAACGCCGCAGGTAGGGGACATCAAATATGCTGATCTGAACGGCGATGGGGTCATTAACAGTTTTGATGTATCGCGGGTAGACGCCAACGGTACACCCAAAATGATGTACGGTATGAACATTGCTTTTGGTTACAAAGGTTTCGATATCGGCGCATTTATACAGGGAACGGGCCGGGTGTGGCTGTTGTATGGATCAGGTGATGGCACCCTCCCTTATAATAATGGGGCTAACAGTCCGAACCTGTATGCGGCTGTTAAAGACCGTTGGACGGCTGATAATCCCCGATCGCATCCGTTCTATCCACGCCTGAGCAGTAACCTCGATCCAACCTCCAACTTCCTGGTGAGCGACTGGTGGTTGCATAAAGCAGATTTTATCCGGTTAAAGAGTGCCGAGCTGGGTTATACCCTGCCTGCCGGCATGTTGCGTAAGAACCGGATAAAGAACCTGCGGATATTTATCAATGGTACCAACCTGTACACGATATCAAGCTGGAAGTACTGGGACCCTGAATTAAACGATACCGGCACCAGTTCCACGACTGTTACCCGGGGTGGATTTTATCCGAATATCAAGGCTTACAATTTTGGCGCGAGAGTGACTTTTTAAAAGAAATAAAGAATGAAAAATAAACTCATCATACTGCTGCTCATCACCCTGGCAGCCTGCAAAAAAGGATACTTTGACAGTATTCCTAAAGATCTTGTTTCAACCGATGTTATTTTTAAAGACAAAACGGAAACGGAGAACTGGCTGGCTTCGGTGTACAGCTATTTACCCGATCCCTGGTCAACAAATACCAATTCAGCCCGCTACTGGGCCGGGTATACCGATGAGTTGGAGCCTTCCAGTGCTACAGCACAGGCCAGTGGTCTTCTCAGTGGAGCAAATGCCATCAATATCTGGACAAGCAATTACCAGGCGATCAGGATGGCCAATATTTTTATGGCAAATGTCGATAACAGTGAAACCAATCTGCTGAATGAACCCAATGGCAAAGAATTGATGCTGCAATATAAAGGCGAAGCCCGTTTCTTGCGCGCCTATTATTACTGGACGCTGATGAAATTGTACGGACCTGTTATTCTGGTGGGTGATAAAGTTGGCAAATACAACGATGACTACCAGCTACCGCGCAACAGCTGGAAGGAATGTATTGATTATATCCTGAGCGAAATGGATGCGGTGCAAAACATGGTACCCGATAAATATATAACAGCCACCGGCACAGAAGACGCCACGCAAACCGGCCGGGTGAATAAACTGGTGATCGATGCCGTAAGATCGCAGGTGTTGTTATTTGACGCCAGCCCATTGTATAATGGCAACCCCGATTACGCCAATTATAAAAATGGGGATGGCAAACAACTGATGAATACCAGTTACGATGCCGGCAAATGGGCGAAAGCCGCCGAGGCGGCAAGAGTGGCCATTGAACATGCCAAAAACAATGGGAAGAGTATCTTTAAAGTGACTAATGCAGATCCGTTTGTTGCTGCGTTCAACTCGTACCGCGATCTTTTTTTAACTGGTTGGAGCACTGAAGGCGTATGGACACGTGCTGTTACAGCCTATCAAACCTGGGAGAATGATGCCGCACCCCGCGCCGCTAACGGAACTGCTGCTACTGCAGCTTTATCGGTGCCCCAGGAAATGGTTGACCGGTTCAGAATGATCAATGGTAAAGCAATCAATGAAGCCGGCAGCAACTATACGGCAAGCGGTTTTACTACTACGGCAAAATCGGGTTATTATGTAGCCGGCACTTCGAATATGTATGTAAACCGCGAACCACGTTTTTATAATACCATTACATTTAATGGGGCTACTATTCCATTTGTGGCAAAGACCGGACAAACCTATGTGCAATACTGGCCCGATGGTAATTCGGGAAATGGCAATGGCAGTGAAGTAAGATTTCCAAAGACTGGTTACCTGGTGCGCAAGCATACCAACCCATCGAGAAATTTATCAAACAACGCCGGTAATGTTGTGCGCCCGGCAATGTACATTCGTTTGGCGGAACTGTATCTGAACTATGCAGAAGCATTGAATGAAAGCGATCCCACCAATGCGGATGTCCTTGTACATTTGAATGCCATTCGCACCCGGGGCGGTATACCTGCATTGAGTGCGGGTTTGTCGCAGGCAGAAATGCGCAAACAGATCCAGCTGGAGCGGTGTATTGAAATGGCGTATGAAGGTTACCGCTTTTTTGATGTACGCCGCTGGAAGATCGCCAATACAGCGGAAGGCAAACAGGGCGGCGATTTTACCGGCATGAATGTTTTTGCCGGAACCGGTTTGTCGGATCCAGCTTTCTATACAAAAACCAGAACTTCAACCAGAATGTGGGATGATAAATATTATATTTTTCCCGTACCGCAAAGTGAATTGAACAAGAATTTTACAATGGTGCAGGCGCCGGGATATTAGGGGTGCCGGTTGCCAGTTACCAGTTGCCAGGACTTGTATTTAGATCACGCTATCAATAGTCGGGATCTCCGGATTTTATGCCCGGTAACCGGAACCTGGTAACAGGTAACAGCAACATTTTGGATTCACGAATAATTTTGACAGATCGAATATGAATATTTCAAGAGTTGTATTATATAGTCTGGCTTTTTGTTTGATGCCTTTTGTGTTGGTTGCAAAGCCATCGCAGAATATCGTTATTACCCAAACCCATTACCAGGTACCTGTATTACTGCAGAAAACAAACAATCCGGTTGTGCGTATTCATATGCATATTGATAAGGCTGTCAATAAAGCATCGCTTGCTGAAATGGTATTCAGTACGGCGGGCAGTTCATCGTGGAAAGATATAAAACAGCTCAGGCTTTTTTATGTTGGCGCTGATTCAGGAATGTACAACCTGTGGGACCCCGGTAAATTACACCTGTTTGGTGAATCAACCAAAGCAGGGGAGAAGCTGGTGATCAAAGGCGATCAATCATTAAAGGCAGGTGATCACTATTTCTGGTTATCGGCTGAATTAAAGCAGGATGTTTCCCTGTTACATGTAATAAGCATCAATGCAATACAGGCAACCGTGAATGGCCGGTCAATAAAAATAGCAGGCTTGTCGACCCTGCAACAGCGAACAGGCATTGCGTTAAGACAGCATAACCAGGACAGCGTTCACACCTATCGTATTCCCGGGCTGGCCACTGCCAACGATGGCGCCCTGCTTGCCATCTATGATGTACGCCGGGAGAGCGCGCGCGATCTGCAGGGAGATATTGATATAGGGGTAAGCCGCAGTGTGGATGGCGGCAAAACCTGGTTGCCTATGCAGATCGCTATCGATATGGATGAATGGGGCGGATTACCCGAAAAATTCAATGGCGTTTCTGACGCAAATATCCTGGTCGATAAAAATACCGGCGCCATCTATATTGCCGGGTTGTGGATGCATGGCGTGCTTGATGAACAGGGAAAATGGATAGAAGGGCTCACTTCAGCCAGTAAGGACTGGAATCACCAGTGGCGGAATAAAGGCTCGCAGCCGGGTTTTGATGTAAAGCAAACTGCCCAGTTCCTGATCGTAAAAAGTGAAGACAATGGAAAAACCTGGAGCAAACCCGTTAATATAACCAGCCAGTGTAAACAGGAAGACTGGTGGTTGTGGGCGCCTGCTCCCGGCGCGGGCATTACATTACGGGATGGAACACTTGTTTTTCCGACCCAGGGCCGCGACAAAACGGGTAAAGCATTTTCAAATATCACTTATAGCAAAGACGGTGGAAACACCTGGCATACAAGCAACCGCGCCTCGAAGGAATCTACCACCGAAAATATGGCGGTTGAATTGTCTGATGGTACCCTCATGCTCAACATGCGTTGTAATAAAAACAAAACAGATACTGGTGACACCAACGGCCGGGTAATTGCCATCACTCATAACCTGGGTGCGGACTGGACTGAACATCCTGCCAGCCGTGGTGCTTTACATGAACCGGTTTGTATGGCCAGTATCATCAGGCATGATTATGTAGAAAAAGCCCGCCCGGATGATCCCCGCCAGAACGATACTGCCGGGTTGGCGTTCGGACGGGGACAAAAGAAGTCGGTATTGGTATTTGCCAACCCCGATTCAAAAACTATCAGGCATCATATGACCATCAGGGTAAGTTATGATGACGGTGTCACCTGGCCTGCCGTCAATAAGATCCTGCTCGATGAATGGAAAAGCCGCGGCTACTCCTGTTTAACCAGCATAGATGCCGATACAATTGGTATAGTATACGAAAGCAGCCAGTGCGATCTGGTGTTTCAACAAATTAAATTAAAGGAATTGCTTCCGTGAAATTCCCCGTTATAAAAAGAGGGCGGGCCTTCCGCCAGTTGGCGGAAGACCCGCCCTTTCCATAATATGATCTTACTTCAACAATCCTTCCAGCAAAACACCGTCGCCAGCGGGCATATTGAGATTTAATAATTTACTGATCAGCGGCGCAATATCAACCAGCCCCATTTGCGGAATCACCACGCCTTTTTTAATACCATAGCCAAAGGCTACAAAACCGGTTTGTATTTCTTTGAAATCAGGATAAAAGCCGTGGTTACCGCCTTTACCCGCACGCAGGAATTCGCCGGTGGCAGCTACGGTAAAACCATAACCCTGTTTTGCCGCCAATGCGAACGCAGCTGTGCCATCGGCCCCAACTGCATCCAGCTCTTCGCGGTTTTTAATAATGAATGTTCTTTGTTGTTGTGGGGGTAAACTGTTTAACAACTGCAACACTTTCTCTTTTGTTTGTTTGTCGTTTTTGTCTTTCAATTGCAGAAATACCGAGCCGCCGGCTGAATGAAAATAGGCCTTCCAGTTTTCGGGTTTTTGCGGATCGTACAAACCGGCTTTCGCCAACAGTACATTGGGTGCAATGTTGGCATGAATATCTACAAAGCCATGATCGCCGGTAACAATGAAAGTGGTTTTATCGGCAATGCCTGCTTTTTGCACGGCTTCCCTGATGCTTTTTATGGCCCTGTCAACATTGGCAATGGCAGCTCTTACCTTATCGCCATCACGGCCCTGTTCATGTTCAAAGTGGTCAACAGTAACAAGGTGCACAGCCAGTAAGGCGGGTTTGTATTGCTGAATAAGATAGCAGCTCATGCGGGCAAAATTCTCATCCATGGTAAGGTAGTCGCCATTGAAATCGATCTCCTCCATTTTGCCGGTGGCCTGTTGTTCCAATTCTTCGTACAATCCGGGTGGAGTGGCATTATCCTGCAATGCCTTTGACATTACACGGTCCTGTCCTTTTTCCTTTGGCAGATACCAGTTTTCAGGAATATTATAGGTGGCTGGTCCACCAACAGATACAGGCCAGAAAACAGAAGCGGTCTTCAGGCCTTTCTCCTTAGCGACGCTGAACAAGGTAGGCACCTTTATATTCTCATATTTCCAGAACCAGTTTCCGGTTACACCCAGCGGTTCTGAAGGCGTATTATAATAAACGCCATGTTTCAACGGTTTTACGCCTGAGATAATAGTAGTATGGGAAGGGTAGGTGACAGTAGGAAACACACCGTCTACCCCTTCAGCATAAGCGCCGCCTTCCATGGCCTGCCTCAGGTTTACCATATTCCAGGCGGCATCCCGGTAAAATTCGGGCCGCAGGCCATCGATGCTAATGAGGATAACATGCGAATCCTGGGCGGTGAGGGTTGATGCGCCTACTATAAAAGCACAACCAGCTACCAATAATTGTTTCATCATGAGTCGTATAATTAGAAGGTTATGACACTTAATAATTTGAACTATATGTTCCCTTAATCCCGTTAAAATGTCTGGTTTACCATTCTTAACCGGCAAACCAACCAATTGACTGAAAAAACGGTTATATGGTACTATTTTGAAAAATTGTTTTTTATATTGAGAATTATTTTTTATTATCGCAGTTCACTGACTGTTTTTCAAGCCTGATATCTCCGCCAGCATGATTGTTGTTATATTTTGATTTCTTGCCTGCATTAACCATTAACCGTAATGATTGCTGCAGCAACCTCCCTGCCTACCGATAACCATCGGGACGGACATCCGGAGTATGTTATTTCCAAAAAAGCGGTTTTGTTTTTTTGACCAGGTAAGTACTATCCTGGCCATTAAGCCTCCATACCATTGTTTTGTTTTTGACTATTACGATTAAACCTGAACCTCTGAACTAACTGAACATGAGAACCACTGTTGCACTGCTGTGCTTACTGCTACCTTTGATGGGCTTTGCATGGCCCGGACAATCCGATTATTTAGCCGTGTTGCAAAAGGCAGCGCCCAAAGAACGGCTGGCTGTTGCCCGAAAAATTTACAACGATCAGATCATTCACCTCGATTCGGCCCAGGCCCTCACTGCGTTGAACCGCATCAACAAATGGGCCACTGCCATTCACGACATTCCATTAAAAATATTCTCTGTTATTGCTATGGGTGATTATCATAAGGAATATTTTCCTTTGCCCGGCGATAAGGCCCTTGCATTCTTTACCACTGCCCTGGAAATGGCTTTGGAAAACGAGCTGAAGGAGCCCGAAGCAGAGATCTATAATAATATGGGGTGGCTGTATTACAGGCAGAACAAATTTCCCCAGGCCTTCGAGTATATGATAAAGGCCAATAATATTATTGGCACAACAGGATATGAAAATTATCCAAATGCAAGCCGTTATTTATATGATCTGGGTTATATCTATTGTGATTTCGGCAATTATGAAAAAGCAAAAGGGTATCTGCGGCAAGCCATAAAATATCCTTATAACAATAGCCTCTATGCTATTCGCACGCTGAACACCCTTGGCCTCGCTTACAGGGAGTTGAAACAATATGACAGCGCCATTCTGTATTTCAAAATGGGCCTGGATACTGCCCATGCGGTACATAATATTCCCTGGACAGGAATTCTTTCCGGCAACCTGGGCTCGGTGTATTATTTTTTAGAAAAATATGAGGCTGCCATTCCCTTACTGAAAACAGATTATACGTTGAGTATGCAAAGCAAGGAGTGGGCCAGTGCGGCCAATACCATTTGTATGCTGGCCAGTCTTGACCTGAACAATAATAAGCTGGGCGACGCCAGGGCGAAACTGGATGAGGCCCGCGATGTCATAAACAAACAGGGTGATCAACGTCCTTTTGTTTATTACGCCCTGCAAAGAGCCCGGTTGTTCAAATATATAAAACGATTCGATAGTGCCTTTTTCTACCTCGATACAGCCCGCCGGGTGGTAAATAAACTGAACCAGCATCGTGATGCCCTGATATTCAGCCAGGCCGAGCAAAAGGTGGCGGTTGAATTGCATTTGTCGGAAATAAAATTGCTGGAAAGCGAAAAAAGCAAAAGTGAGCTTTTGCGCAATTTCATCATCGTGGTGATATTGCTGGTGCTGGTGATTGCGGCCCAGCTTATTTTCAGGCAGCAGTTAAAACAAAAGAAAGATGCAGCGTTGCTGAACAATGCCGCGATGCAATTGAAATATTATATTGAAAGTGCACGGGAGAAGAATCAGCTGATTGACCAGTTTAAACGGGAAATTGAACACCTGCATGCTTTGCCCGAACAACACACCGTGTTGCAGGAAAAAGAAGAGATTGCCACCAAGCTGCGGCAGTATTCCATTTTAACGGAAGATGACTGGAACGAATTCAGAAGCCTGTTTGAAAAAGTACAAACAGGATTTTTCGATAAACTAAAATTACAGTTCCCCGACTTAACGCCTTCAGAACAACGTTTACTCGCCTTAATGAAGTTAAAGCTGTCGAAACGGGAAATGGCCGGCATGTTAGGGATAGCGCCGGATTCCATAAAAAAAACAAGACAGCGCATCCGCAAAAAGATCAACGTACAGGACGATGTTGCACTGGAAGAACTGGTAGCCGCCTTATAAAGCGATTAGGCATACAGAATGGTGCAGGACACCAGGGCAATGCCATGCCCATTCAAACAAAATTTTGAAGCAACAAATATCAATGTTGCAGGAGGAGATTTTTTAAGTGGATACACGTAAAAGGGGATTGAATATTGTGGATAAACCCGTTTGTCCCGATGTTGTCCCGGTATTGAGCCCCGCCTGTCTCCCCCTTTTTTCATTGGCTTAACGTAATAATAATATTACAATAACCGTACCCGCTGAAAAGCATTTAAAAAGTTATTCAACCAAGTTAACTGCAACAAATGAGATATTTTGTACGGGCATTTGTTTTATTGCTGATCATAGTTTGTTCTAATACTGCAAAAGTTTTAGCCAACCCCGGCGATACAACCTGGGTGCAGGCACAAAACGATGTGCACCTTGATTATTATAACGACTTCGACACGCCTGTAACATTTCCTTCCGGTTCCGTTTCCTATAGAAAAATAATTATGGTGTTTACCCTGGGCAAATATCAATGCCCGGCTGGCACCCAGTATTGCGGCGACTGGGATTACACCGTTCAGAATTTTTTGATGACGCCTACCGATACGTTCGAGTTGTCGCGGCTTATTACACCTTATGCCAATGCATCCTATCCCAGAACATCCTGGAATTGGAAACAACGGTATTATTTTGATGTCACCGATTATTACCCGGTTTTAAAAAATGCCGCGGCCATCCGGCTCAGCTATCATAATTATTCCGGTGGCTTTACCGGGAACATCAAATTTGCTTTTATTGAGGGCACGCCGCCACGGAATGTGACCGGTATCAAAAGACTATGGCATGGCGCTTTTCCTTTTGGTAATTCAGGCAATCCCATAGAGAATTATCTGCCGGCTACCAATGCAACGGTTCCAGCCAATACCCAGCAGGCAGAAATGAATTTCACCGTTACCGGTCATGGCAGCGATAATACGGGGTGTTCAGAATTCTGCAGCAAATACTACCAGGTATATGCGAATGGCAGTTTAACAGAAACAAAAACGGTATGGAAAGATAATTGCGGCAGCAATAATTTATATCCGCAATCCGGCACCTGGGTGTATAACCGGGCCGGTTGGTGTCCCGGCGAGCAGGTGAATGCCAATGTACACAAGCTGGGCGCGGTAACAGCAGGCAACAACCTGAATGTAGATGTGAACTTTCAAACCTATACCGGGAACGGGGCGGCCTCTTATATTATTGAATCGGCTTTGTTCTTTTACGGCGGTTGGAACCAAAACCTGGATGCATCGGTTGAAAATATTATAGCGCCCAATGATTATGAAGGGAATTTTCGCGCTAATCCCATTTGCGGGAACCCGGTGGTTGTTATAAAGAATACCGGCGCCACTACCATCAATTCTGTATCGCTGCAATATGGGGTAGTTGCACAAACACCGCAAACTGTTACCATAACAGGCATGGCGCTGGCGCCTTCAAGAGATACTACCATCGGTTTGCCCAACCTGTCGGCGCTTACCAGTTTAAACGCCGGCACAATAAACAATTTTTTGGTGACCATACAGCAGATAAATGGAACCACCGATGGCTATGCGATCAATAACAGCATGCAATCTTCCTTTGTAGCAGCGCCTGATTTTCCGGGTCAGTTTGCCATAATAATAAAAAGCAATAATTACGCTACGCAAACAAAATGGAAGATAGAGGACCTGAATGGCACTGTTATAATACAACGCAGTCCAACCGCAGCGCAAACCATTTACACCGACTCTGTTCAATTGCCCGATGGCTGTTACCGCCTGGTAGTAACGGATGCCAATTGTGATGGGTTGTATTGGTGGGCAAATTCGGCTGCCGGCAGGGGCTACCTGTATGCAACAAAGCGGGATGGCAGTGTTATTCCCTTTACCAATGGCTTACCGGCGTATCCGGCCACCCTGTCGCCCGACTTTGGTTGCGGGTTCACCCAGTATTTCCGCGTTGCCAATACACTGGCGGCAGATCAGTTGTTGTTACGGGGTGAAGCGAAAGATACCGCCAATTTGCTGTCGTGGGAGACTTCGCAGGAAGTGAATACAGATCATTTTACGCTTGAATATTCCATCAATGATACTTCCTGGTCACCCATTGCCGAAATAAAGGCAAATGGTACTACCTCCTCAAAATCTACTTATAGCACCACACATAAACCAACCGTACATGCGCCATTTTACTATTACCGGTTGAAGCTGTTTTATAAGGACGGCTCCTGGAAATACAGCAACAAGGTGACCCTGTCGCCGGTTGCCAGTAGTGATTATGTGGCTGATGTACGGCCGAACCCATTTGATGCTGAAATAAACGTGCGGATCACTGCGCCCCGTTCACAAACGGCAAGCATTACCGTATTCGATATACAGGGGCGCATGCTGTTCAATACGAACCGCACCCTGTCAACAGGATTGAATGTGATCCCTGTCGACGGTGGCCGGTTTGCAGCGGGTGTGTATACGGTAATTATTCGCTCAGAAGGGCAAAAGCTTGTCAGGAAAATGATCAAGTTATAAGGCGATAGCCTGTTTGCCTCTATATGAAATAGTACAAGATCGAAACCTTATTCCATAGTTAAAAACTAAAACGTAAACGTACATTTTATGAAGAGCCCTGATTCTAAATTGGTAGTTAAAATGCGGGCAGGCGATGTGTCGGCCTTTGACAGTTTGTATTGGCGATATTACCAGGTTGTTTATCGTAATATCCTGAAGCTCACAAAAGACCCATTGGTGTCGGAAGATATTTTGCAGGAAGTCTTTATCAGGCTTTGGGAAAAGCGGCAGGATATCAACTACGAGCAGCCTGTTGTAAACTGGATCTTTGTAATAAGTTTTAATCTGTCCATTGATTATACCCGCAAAAAACTAAGGGAACAGGAGCTGCACCGGAAACTGCTGGCCGAAAGCGATGCCTTACTGCAAAATGCATCGGTGTATGAAGAATATTACCAGTTGTTGAAACGCGGCATCGATCAACTCTCGCCCCAAAAACAAAAGATCGTAAAGTTGTGCAAGCTTGAAGGAAAGACCTATGAAGAGGCGGCCAAAGAACTACAGATCTCGCGGCATACGGTGAAGGAATATTTGTCGGCAGCCATGGCCAGTTTGGGTGAGTATGTACGACAGCATGCGAATAAGGTTTCGGGTATGGGGTGCGTTGTATAAAACGAAAAAATATCCCGGGATAGTCCCCCCGAAATAATCATTAAACCGTGTTTATAATATATAAAATCTAGCTGGTGAAAGACAGACAGGAATATTTGAAATACTTGTTAGCCCAGAAGAAATTGACCAGTGAAGAAGAAGAATGGTTGCTGAATTATCTGAACGATCAGGATATTTCTGATATTCAAAAAATAGCGGCGGATGATTTTGAGACGGATATCACGTACATGGGGAAGAGTCTTGACAGAAAACAGTCAGAAGAAATACTGGAAAAGATCCACAATCGCCTGTACATTCCGGCCCGTACATTTTCACAAACGATCTGGCTGCACCGGTTAAAGCTGGCGATTGCAGCCCTGATCATTATAATTGCCGGGGCGGATTATTTAGGTGTGAAGAAAGGCGTGTTGTTTGTGCCGGCCAATAAGGAGATCGTAACTACAGGTAAAAGAAAAACAGTCAGGCTGCCTGATGGTTCGTTGATAACGCTGGAACCAAATAGCAAGCTGAGCTTTCCGGGACAATTCAATGGCGATACCCGGGATGTGCAGTTGACCGGCGAGGCTTACTTTGAAGTAAAACCGAACCATGAAAAACCATTTATAGTTCATACGCCCTATGTGATCGCAACCGTATTGGGTACGTCCTTTAATGTGGAAGCTTATTTAAATGGCATTGCCAAGGTAGTGGTAACAACGGGCCGGGTGAAAGTGCAAACAGTGAACGCCTCCAATGAGCTGCAGGCCGTGATCATCAATGCAAACCAGAGTGTGGCATACAATATCACGATCAATGAAATAGAGAAGCGGAATGTGCCTGAAGAGGCGGTCTTTTACCGGCAACGGCGCAGTGGTAAATTCAGTTATGCAGGCGTGCCGGTTACAAAAGTGATCCAGGAAATGGAGCGGTATTATCACACTTCCGTGACGCTCGAAGGAAATATGGGTGGCTGTGTGTTCTATGGCTACTTCCAGGTGAATGACGATGTAGACAGGGCCCTGAGCCTGGTGGCCCTGTCACTGAATGCATCTGTAAAAAAGAAAAGCAACGAAAAAGGATATCTCATAACCGGCGGCACCTGCCGGTGATCCCTGAAAAACCAATCAGACGTTTATCTCGCTCAGCGTGCTTTGAATTCGTAAAGCATACTTGCCATTTATTGTTTGGCGGCAAATAGTTGTACGGTTATAAACCGGCGACAAGGCTGCTTATTACTTAAAATCAACCCAACAACGGTATGTACAAAAAAGTACCAGAAAAATCTTATTGCCCTGGCGGAAAAAGTATAAAGACCATTTTGTGCTTGCTATTACTCCTGAGTGCTTCTGCCCAGTTGATGGCTGGCAGCAGGCATGCAAAAAAGCGGCAAAATGTGCTTGACAGGATCATCTCTATTGAATTAAAGAATGTGGTACTGAAAGATGCGTTGGACAGGATCGGCAACACGGCAAAAGTATTTTTTGTTCATACCAATAATGAGATCCTGCTCAGGAACAAAGTGAGCATCTCGGCACAGAAGCAAACTGTTGGCGATGTGCTGAAAAAATTACTGGGGCCCTATGCACTATCTTTTATTGTAGTGGATGACCGCATCATTGTGCGGCCTGAAAATAATCTGCCTGTGCGGCAGGTATTTGCTGCGCCCGGTGAACCGGCTCAAACAACCAATGACATCAGCGTAAAAGGAGTGGTGACCTCCGAAAAGGGGGCGCCCCTGGCAGGTGTTTCGATTATCATCCGCGGTACCTCCCGCGGAGTGGCCACGAATGAAAAAGGGGAATTCGAACTAAAAAATATCAGCAGCGACGCGGTGCTGGTATTTACCGTTACGGGCTATGCTACAGAAGAGATCAGGGTAAGCAATTACAAAAATGGGTTTATTCAAATAAAGTTGAAGGAAGAAGCCACCAATATGGAAGGGGTGGTGGTGACCGGTTATCAGAACGTGGATAAGAAAAAATTTGCCGGTTCTGCCGTGCGCGTGAAAATGGATGACATAAAAATGGATGGCACCACCGATGTAAGCCGCATGCTGGAAGGCCGCGCTGCCGGTGTTTCGGTTCAAAACGTTTCCGGCGTATTTGGCGCAGCGCCCAAAGTACGCATCCGGGGTGCTACTTCCATCAACGGTGATAACAAACCTTTATGGGTTGTAGATGGCGTAGTGCTGGAAGATATCGTGAACATTTCTAACGACCAGTTATCGAGCGGTGACCCTACCACCTTATTAGGTTCTGCCGTAGCCGGTTTGAATGCCAACGATATTGAAAGCTTCGACATTCTGAAAGATGCGGCGGCTACTGCTTTATACGGAGCCCGGGCCATGAATGGGGTAGTGGTGATCACTACAAAGAAAGGACGGGTAGGTAAAACAGCCGTTAACTATACCGGTAATTACAGCACCCAGTTCAAGCCAACGTACAACGATTATAATATCATGAATTCGGCCCAGCAGCTATCGGTGCTGGCTGAACTGGAGCGCAAAGGGATACTGACGACTGACCTGCTCGACAGATCTGACATTGGCGTGTATGGAAAAATGTACGAGGAACTGAGCACAGTAAATCCTGATGGTAGCTTTGCCCTGAAGAATACACCGGCTGCTAAAAGAGCTTTCCTGTTGCGCTATGGAAAAGCCAATACCGATTGGTTCGATCTGTTGTTCCGCAACAATTTCATGCAGGAACATTCTTTGGCTATTTCTTCGGGTACCGACAAAACGCAATCCTATTTCTCTACCAGTTATTACGGCGATAACGGCTGGACCGTTGCCGATAAGGTTAGCCGCTATACCCTGAACTATCGTAATAACTATAAATTCAATGACAGGCTGAGTGGTGGATTTGCCACAGTAGGCTCAGTACGTCAGCAAAAAGCCCCGGGATCGCTTAGCCGCAGCGGTAACCCGGTGGAAGGTAAATATGACCGGGATTTTGATATCAATCCATTCAGCTATGCCCTGAATACCAGCCGTACGTTAACGGCCTATGATGATAAAGGCAACCTGGAATATTTCAGAAGGAATTTTGCCCCGTTCAATATCCTTTCCGAGTTAAAGAACAACTATCTCGATCTCAATATTATTGACTTAAGGTTACAGGGCAATTTGGAATATAAGTTTGCCAAAAACTTCCGCTATGAATTTGTGGGCGCCATGCGGTATGTGAAATCGACGCGTGAGCACCAGATCACCGAAAAATCGAACATGGCCAATGCTTACCGGGCTGCACAAACATCAACCATCCGTTCGGCCAATAAATTCCTGTACACCAATCCCGATGATCCCGAAGCACAACCGGTGGTAGTATTGCCCTATGGCGGTTTTTACAACCGTGCCGAAGATGCCCTGGTAAATTTCGATATCCGCAACAGTTTGAACTATACCAAGACCATTTCGGGCAAACACTTTATCAATGCATTGGTTGGTCAGCAGGTAAAATATGCCGACCGGCAGCATTTCTCCAATACTGGTTATGGATACCAGTATGAGAACGGCGGTGTGCCCTTTATCGACTACCGCATTTTAAAGCAAACGATTGAAACCAATTTCCCTTACTATGAAATGAGCAAGGAATATGACCGCTTTGTTGCCTTATATGCCTCTGGTCAGTATACCTATGATTCTAAATACAATTTCACCGCTACTGTACGGTACGATGGTTCTAACCGCATGGGAAAATCGCCCACAGCCCGCTGGCTGCCAACCTGGAGTGTAGCCGGTTCCTGGAATGTTGACCGGGAAGGGTTTATGCAGGACATTAGGTTTGTTGATTATCTCACTGTGCGAGGTACGTATGGGTTAACGGCCAGTATGGGGCCGGCCACCAACTCAAGCATTGTACTGAAAAATGTGAACACCAACCGGCCCTATTCAAACGAAGTGGAGTCGGTGATACAGCTCACCAACCTCGAGAACAGTGATCTTACCTGGGAAAAATTATATACCACCAACCTGGGTATCGATGCCGGATTTTTAAATAAACGAATGAATGTGAGCCTGGATGTGTTTCAACGCAGAAGTTTTGATTTGATCAACACCGTTAAAACGTCGGGCATTGGTGGTGAAGCTTATAAACAAGCCAATAATGCCGATATGGATTCAAAGGGACTGGAATTGCTCGTAGGCGGTGAAGTTTTCAAGAGAAAAGACTGGGGCTGGAAAACAACATTGACATTCGGTTATAATACCAACAAGATCACCAGAGCGAAAAACATCCCCAACATCTTTAACCTGGTGAGCGCCGAAGGCGGTAATAAAGAAGGCTATCCGGTGCGCAGCCTGTTCTCTATAAAATATAAAGGCCTGCAACCTTTCAATGGGTACCCCTTGTTTGTAGATGAAGACGGCAAAACGAGTTCAACGGTATACATGCAATCTGAATCAACAGGTAACCTGCAATATGAAGGCCCCGTTGATCCAACTATCACCGGTGGGTTTTCAAATACCTTTTATTACAAAGCTTTTTCGCTGAATGTATTCATTACTTATCAGGCAGGCAACACCATCAGGTTATATCCTGCTTTCAAGACCAGCTATTCAGACCTTGATGCCATGCCTAAAGAGTTTTACGACCGTTGGACGATGCCCGGTGACGAAAAATATACCAATGTGCCTTCGATACTGGATGCATTTGCCCAATCACAATTAGGTGGGGCATACCCTTACAATAACTACAACTATTCAACCCAACGGGTGGCCAAAGGCGATCTGATACGATTGAAAACTGTATCACTCTCATATCAGCTGCCCGGTGTGAAAAAATTTGGCTTGAACAATGCTTCCGTAACTGCTGCAGCTACCAACCCCTGGTTAATATATAGCGATGAAAAACTAAGAGGACAGGACCCTGAGTTCTTTAATTCAGGGGGTGTAGCGCAGCCGATACAAAAGCAGATCACCCTGGCATTGAAAGTTGGATTGTAAAATAATAAGCGTAATCAGAAACTATAAGCGAACATGCAAAAGATACTATCATACACATTATTTATAACACTGTTGGGAACTACCACCACTGGCTGTAAAAAGTTTTTGGGAAAGAACCCCGACAACCGGGCATCGCTCGAAAGCCCTGACCAGGTAGCGCAATTGCTGGGCACTGCTTACCCCCAGGCCAATTACATGGCTTTCTGCGAGTCTATTTCAGACAATGTTTCTGATAAAGGGACCGGCGGCCTTGATTTGACCGTTATACAACCTTATTTTTTCAAAGATGTAACGGAAAACCAGCAGGATTCACCGGAAGGATATTGGAATGCCTGTTATACCGCTATTGCCGCTGCCAACCAGGCGCTGGAAGCCTGTAACAAGGCGGCCGATACCGCCAGCTATGCAAGCGAGAAAGGAGAGGCCCTGTTATGCCGCGCCTATGCCCATTTCATGCTGGTTACCCTGTTCTCAAAAGCTTATAACCCAACTACAGCAGCTTCTGATCCGGGTATTCCTTATGTGCTCACACCCGAAAAAGTGATCTTCCAGAATTACACACGCAAAACAGTGAGCTATGTATATGACATGATCGAAAAGGACCTGCTCGCCGGTTTGCCATTGCTCGATGATACGCGCTATACTGTGCCACGGTATCACTTTACAAAAGCCGCCGGTAATGCCTTTGCTTCGCGCTTCTTTTTATACAAACAGGATTATGCGAAATCGCTCAGTTACTCCAATGCGGTATTCACTTCTTCCAATGTTACGGCCAGTTTACGACCCTGGAACAGCACTTACCTTACCCTTACCTATAAAGAATTGTGGGCCCGTTACGCCAAGTCAACCGAAACAGCCAACCTGTTGCTGGTAGAAACATCTTCCCTGTGGGCAAGAAATTATTACAGCGAACGCTATGGCATGGATGCCGATAAAAGAACAGAGATCCTGAACTCGAACGTGACCGGCGGTACGTATGCATTCACCCGCCAAACGTATACAGCCGGTACTAATAATTACATGCTGCCGAAAGTCAATGAATACTTTGTGCGGTTATCAGTAAACGCTACCATTGGCTATCCTTATGTAATGGTACCCTTATTCACTACCGAGGAAGTATTGTTTAACCGGATAGAAGCCAATATTTATCTCAATAATCTTACCGCGGCTTTGAAGGACCTCAACGACTATGCTTCTACCCGCATTTATAATTATGATGCCACTGCTCATGCCGTAACGGCCAGCAAAATGCAGACTTATTATGGCGTTACAGATGCCCGCATTGCGGCCCTGTACACGCTGCTCGATTTCAAAAGGGCTGAATATGTTCAGGAAGGGATGCGCTGGTTCGACCTGAAGCGCTATAACCTTCCCGTAAAGCATACTACAACTGATGGCCAAGCCCTCACACTGCCAGCTGACGATAAACGCCGGGTGTTTCAGATACCGGAATCGGCCAGGTTGTCGGGTGTTGAATTAAATCCACGTTAAACCCTTCTGCAATGATGAATAAACGACCAATTGAACAACCACCAACAGCCAAAGTGATACCCATCACCTTTGCCAGCGGCTGGAAACATGGGTTTCATTCGTACGATGACCTGATCATTGACAAGCGGGTACCCACCTGGCTGCTTCCCCTGCTGGACAAGCTTAAACATTTAAAAAATTTCCTGGTGAATAATACGCAAAAACGCCTGTTCTTCTTCTGCCTCCTCGCTTCACTGGCTTCCTGTAAAAAGGAATCGCTTGACAATGTAGAGAATATTCCGGGGCTGGGTGGCGATACCTGGGCCGCCACGCCGATCGATACCTGGATCAATGACAGTTTAACTGTACCCTTCAATATAGCGGTAAAATATAAATGGGACCAATATGAACTGAGTTTGAACAAGACACTGGTTCCGCCAAAAGAAGATAAGATCATCCCGGTTTTAAGCGCCGTAAAGAAAGTGTGGATAGATACCTATATCGCAGAGACCGATTCGATGTTCATGAAAAAATATGTTCCCAAATTCTTTGCCCTGGCCGGCAGCGCCAGTTGGAACACCGATGGCACCATTACCCTGGGAACTGCCGAGGGCGGAAGAAAAGTGGTGCTGTATGTGCTGAATAATTTCAGAACAAAGGGCATGACCGGTTATGTGCCTTCCGATTCTTTCAATATCAAACAGATGTTCCACACCATTGAACATGAGTTTGGACATATCCTTCATCAAACCGTCATGTATCCGCAGGATTTCAAAACTATTTCGGTGGGCTTTTATACCAGTAACTGGAACAACGTATCGGATGCCACTGCGCACAAAGATGGATTTGTAACCGCCTATGCCGAGTCGGCGCCCGATGAAGATTTTGTGGAAATGATCGGCGTGATGCTGACAGAAGGAAGGGCCGGTTTTGAAGCGATCATTAAAAGTATACCAGCCGGCACAAGCGACAATAACACCACGCAGGCACAGGCCATAGCCCGTTTGCGCATGAAAGAATCTATTGTGGTATCCTATTTCAAAGATACCTGGGGCATTGATTTTTACAGTCTGCAAACAAGAGTAAGAACACAGGTGGATAAGCTGATCAGGTAGTTACCATTACGGGCTCCCTGTTCACGGGCCCCGGTAACAGGAAGCCGGTAACCAGTAACTGTTTCATGATTCAAAAAAATTACAATGAAAAAATTAGCGCTATATATTCTCGCAGCAACCATCGGTTTTTATAGCTGTAGCAAAAAACACGATAACGCTTTCTCCTCATCGGCCGATGAGCGGCTCAATGATACGCTGGCTGCTTACCAGAAGGCATTGACCGGTTCGCAATATGGCTGGAAAGGATTCATTTTTCCTGCCGGACTGAAAGGTGGGGTAGTGGCATTCTATTTTAAATTCAACGACAGTAACCGTGTTGAAATGTTCTCTGATTTTAATGCCACTTCAGCCGTTACGCCCATGACTGCCAGTTACCGCCTGAAGGCATTGCAGCAACCGGCGTTGCTGTTCGATACCTATTCCTATGTGCATGTGCTGGCCGATCCCGATGGCTCGGTAAACGGTGGCAGCTATGGCAGTGGACTGATCTCTGATTTTGAATTTGCCATTGACAGCATTCGCAAGGATACCATTAAGCTCACCGGCCGCTTTAACGGCAGTAAAGCCTTCCTGGTAAAAGCCACCCAGCAGGAAGCGCAGAATTATTACGATAAAAAATATGCGAACCGGGTATTTGATAATATCAGCAAATACATCACTTATTTCAAAAGACTGGTTATTGGCAGCACACAATATGAGATACAGGTGAACCCGCTTACCCGCACCATTACGTTTACGTGGGTCGACGAAAAAGGAAATATTCATTCCGTTACTACCGGCTATTATTATACTCCTGATGGAATTGCCCTGTCACCGGCATTTACTGATGGCACTAACACAATCTCCTCTTTAAATAATATCACCTGGAACGCCAACACCACTACGCTGTCGTTTACAGTGAATGGAACCGCTTCTTCCATTATTGGTTCAGGCGAGCCCATAAAGATCGATCTCGATGCACCCCGGCGCTGGTGGCAGTATGCGCTTGACCAGCGCGGCTACTGGATCTCTGAAAAAGGATTCCATGTAAACGGAGTTGATGATGCCTACGGTGTTACAAAGACAACCAATTTCTATTTCATGTTGTACTGGCCGCAATATGGCACCTATCAGGGTATTGATTATGATCTATGCGGGAATGTAAAACTGGTTAATAATGCGCTGTCATTGCCCTACGGTATTGCTTACCGGCCACCAACTTTCACAACAGATGGCCGTGTTGCCTTCACCTATATGGGAACCCTGGGCACAGTGCCAACAGCCGATTCAGTAGCAGTATACAAAACGGCTCAGCAATTCACCGATGCCAGCGGGTATTACCTCGTGCGCCTCGATTCAACCACGTATGACATGGTAAGTGCAAAAGATGGAAAGGCCTGGGTGACCTGGCATTTTTAAATACGATCGATTGCTTGCCATAATAAACGAATTAGTGAAAAACCACCCAATTAAAGGCCCTATGAATTAAATAAATTTTTTGAAACAAGTCCGCACCCCGCCATTAATATAAAAATAAAGAACTGCTATGAGACTACCAGTATTGAACAGATTGTTGACACTGTTGCTGCTTATTACCGGCAGCAACAGGCTGCAGGCGCAGGTTGATCCGCATTTTACGCAGTATTACGTGTATCCTTCGTGGTTAAACCCGGCGCTCACCGGTTCATTTGATGGTGATTACCGAATTTCAGGTATTTACCGAAATCAATGGGGTAATATCAGCAAACCCTTTTCAACGATCGGGTTGGGCGGTGAATTTGTTACCAACAACAATGTGAATGTGGGCATCAACCTGTTGAACCAGACCGCGGGGGATGGCGGCTATTATTACACAACCGGATATGCCAATTTAGCTTATACCGGGGTTCGCTTTGGCGCTGCCGAAAACCATCGCATTGTAATGGGCCTGCAGCTCGGAATGATCTGGCGCGGTTTCAATGCTTCCAAATTCACGTTTGGGGATCAGTGGGACCCCATTACCGGTTTTAATCCCGGGACCTCTACCGATGCTTTCAATAAAACGAAGACTTCCGCTTTCGATGCCGGTGCCGGTATTTTATACTTTGATGCAACGCCCGGCAAAAAAGCCAATGTGTATGCGGGTTTTTCTGTATCCCATCTCACCAAACCCAACGATTATTTCAGCAGCGACGGCAATGCCAAATTGCCAATGCGGTATACCGGTCATGCAGGTGTGCGGCTCACTTTATCGGACCTGCTGAGTGTTACACCTAATTTTTTATATGCAAAACAGGGTACGGCCGAAGAAAAAATGGCCGGCGCCTATGTACAGTTAAATGCTGCTGCCGGCACCGATCTAATGCTGGGCGCCAACTACCGCATACAGGATGCCATTTCTCCATTTGTTGGCCTTACGCATAAGAATATGGTATTGGGAATAAGCTATGATGTGAACACTTCGGAGCTGGGCAAAATGGCGCATGGATCAAACAGCTTTGAGATCTCACTATCCTTTACCGGTAGAAGAACGATCAAAACACCTGAAGCCAATTTTATTTGTCCAAGGTTGTAGCGCTTGCGGATGCGAGCGAGGCTTAGAGAATAGGACGTTCATTGACCATTCACCATTCACCAAAGAAACTACGATGAAAAAAATATTTCTCATACTGGTTGTAGTACCCGGCTTTATGGGGGCGCGGGCCCAGTTTGTAGCTGATTATCTGAAGGCTGCGGATACCTATTATAAAAAAGGCGACTACTATTCTGCCGCCCGGTATTATGAAAAATACCTGGATTCAAAAGGACCAAAAACAAAACCGGATAATTATAATCCATATAACGTTAAGCCCGCAGCAGCTGCTGTAAAGGGTGCAACTCCCTCTTCACAGCTGGCCGTATACAACCTGGCCGAAAGCTACCGGCAGTTGAATTACCCGGTAAAGGCCGTAATGTATTATGAACAGGCGCTTAGTTATAACAATAATCAACTCCCGCTGGCCCTGTATTATTATGCCAGCACCTTGCGGGCGTTGGGCAAATATGAAGAAGCTGAAAAAGCATTTCAGGGGTTCCTGGATACTTATAAAACAGATGATGCATATGCCAATTCCGCCAAAAGCGAAGTACTGAACCTGCATTTTATCAGGGAACAATTGCAGCGCAACGATCTGCAATTATATACAATAGAAAAACAAGGCGCCGCTATCAATCCCGGCGGTGCCAACTATGCCCCGGTATGGTTGAATAAGAACACGTTGCTCTTCACTTCAACCAGGACCGACGACAGTTCAAAAAATAAACCTTTTCTAAATCGAATGTACGAAGCTGCATATACCAATGGGGACGCGCAGGTTAACAGGATCGAAATACCACAGGGCGCCGGTATTCACCAGGGCGTTGCCTGTTTATCGACCGATGGCAATACGTTGTTCCTTACCCGCTGGTCGATCGTGAATGGCAAGAAGACTTCCGCAATTTATACCAGCAAAAAACAAGACAATGGCTGGGGCGAACCGGTGCTGCTGGATGCACTTGTAAATACACCCGGTTACAACGCGCAGCAACCATTTGTGCTGGCCGATGGCAAGACCTTATTGTTCGCCAGCGATAAACCCGGTGGCAGCGGTGGTTTCGATCTTTGGTATGCTATCCTCGATGCCAATGGCAAACCCGAAAAGGCAGTGAACCTGGGTAATACCATCAATACAGTCAATGATGAACAGGCGCCTTATTATCATGCTGCATCCGGCACGCTGGTGTTCTCCTGCAACGGCCGTACAGGCATGGGTGGTTTTGATTTCTTTTTCAGTAAAGGCAATTTAGATGCATGGACAACACCCGAGAACTTTGGCTACCCCGTTAACTCCATAAAAGACGACATCTATTTCACCAGCCGCGGTAACGACAAAAATATTCTGGAAGATGTGCTGCTAAGCTCTGACCGTTCTGCCGAATGCTGCCTGGAATTGTTCTCCCTGAAAAAGAGTATTCCTGTGGAGGTCGCTAAAAAAGACAGCGTACCAACTCCGGAGATCAGCCTGGTTAAAGAAGAACCCAAGGTAGAAACCGTGATCGTACTCGACAATGTATACTACGATTTCGACAGGTCGTCCCTGCGGCAGGAATCATTTCCCACCCTCGATAAACTGGTTTCGTTGCTGAATGAATATCCCACCATGATCATCGAGATCAGGGCGCATACCGATAATATGGGCGATGAAAAATACAATCAATTGTTGTCTGATGCCCGGGCGCAGAAGGTAGTGGCTTACCTCATCAGCAAAGGAATTGATAAAGCCCGTTTGCAAAGCAAGGGTTATGGAGCAACCATGCCGGTGGCGCCGAATAAGAAGGCCGATGGCAGTGATGATGCCGAAGGAAGACAGCAAAACAGACGGACTGAGTTTAAGGTATTGGGGAAATAGGTTATTAGGTACCGGTTTCCAGTTACCAGATGCCGGGCCTTGAATATTAATCGCTCTTCCCATAGCCGGGGTTTCCGAATCTTTTACCCGGTAACCGGAATCTGGTAACCGGTAACAGCAACATTAACCAAACGCAGGCACATGAAGAAGCTAATGATAGTTTTTTTTGTAATGGCCGCCATTATACCAACAATGGCCCAACAAAAACCACACTATACACAATACATTTTGAATCAGTATATCCTGAATCCGGCGCTTACCGGAATTGAGAACTATACCGATATCAAGCTGAGTCACCGGCAACAGTGGACTGGTATCGACGGCGCGCCGGTTACTACTTACTTTACTGTGCATACGCCATTGGGAAAAAAAGATTATAAAACAACCCCCACCTCATTTTCCATGAACGGCGAAAACCCGAGAGGGGAGCGGTACTGGGAAGAATATACCGCGGCTGAACCGCACCATGGCATTGGGCTGCAGGTCATCAACGATAAAACCGGGCCATTGGGTATGTTCTCCGCTTATGCTACGTATGCCTATCATCTTGGTCTCAGCCCGCGCACGAGTATTGCTGCCGGTTTTGGCGCCGGCTTCTCGAGATTAAGTTTGCAGACCGATAAACTGCAATTCGCCGTACCGGTTGATCCGGCGGTGTACACCAGCGGCACCATTGGCAAATGGAAACCTGATGTAAGCGCGGGCTTATACCTGTATTCGGCTGATTATTTTGTTGGGGTATCGGCCCAGCAGATCATTCCCCAGAAAGTTGATTTTGTAGATAATACTGTGAAGCAAACTGGTGGCCGGCTTGTACCTCATGTGTTCGCAACTGCTGGCTACCGTTTTTTATTAAACGAAGATTTCAACGTTATTCCTTCTGTACTGGTGAAGTATATCAATCCGCTTCCTGCACAGATCGATGTCAATGGAAAAGTACAGTACCGCGATTTCCTGTGGCTGGGCGCCAGTTATCGCATGAAATATGGCTTTGCCGGCATGGTGGGACTGAATATCTCGAACACCGTGCATGTGGGATACTCATACGATTATTCCACCACGATCCTGAATAACTACAGTCATGGTACCCACGAACTTTTATTGGGCTTTATCATCGGCAACAAATACGACGATGGTTGCCCCAGAAATGTGTGGTAATAGTCAACTGAAATTCATTAGCTAAAACTGAAATATTTTATAATGCTTTTAAAAAGATATGGTTGTATAGCGGTGCTGATCCTGATGCAGGGTATTGTGCTGAGCTCTATGGCGCAGGATCTTCCCATTAAACGTTGCGCAACCATGGAATTGCTGAAAAATTCCCTGGAGAAAGACCAGGCGCTGAAGGAAAGATATGAGCAGGACTTATTACGTATTCAACAACTGGCGGCTGAACGGGCCAGTAACCCGGGTGCGCGTGAAATGGCAACGCCTGTATACATACCGGTTGTATTTCATATCGTATTGCCCGATCCTACCCAGGTCACCGATAAAATGATCGATGACCAGATGAAAGTATGGAATACTGATTTTGCCGGACTGAATGCTGATTCGGTAAATATCCCTGCGGCTTTTAAACCGTTGTTTGGCCATTCGAAGATCCAGTTTGTGCTGGCCAAACGTACGCCTGATAATTTACCAACAACTGGTATTGAGCGCACTGTCACCACACAAACATCTTTCAGCGCCACCAATCATAATGTAAAACACGCAACAACCGGTGGCGCCAACAGCTGGGGTTCATCAAAATATTTAAATGTGTGGATCTGCACCCTGTCAAATGGCGTGTTGGGTTATTCTACTTTCCCAACCAGCGCTGCGGCAGCGGATCAGGGTATTGTGATATACAGTGTAACGCTGCCAGGTGGCTCACTGGCAGGCTACAACGATGGTCGTACCCTTACCCACGAAAGCGGCCATTATTTTTTCCTTTACCATATCTGGGGCGATGATGATGGCGCCTGCACCGGCAGCGATGGGGTAAACGATACGCCGAACCAGTCTGATGCATCAGCAGGTTGCCACACAGGCGTAGTGACCGATGCCTGTACCACTACGGCGCCGGGTATCATGTACCAGAATTATATGGATTACAGCAGTGATGGTTGTATGGCCCTGTTCACGCTGTTACAGGTGAACCGGATGGAAACCGCGCTGAACAATTACCGCATTTCACTTACAACTTCCAATGGCGCGGTATCGCCGCTGAAAGATGTAGACGCACAGGTGTTGAGTATCGATAACCCGGTTAACCGCGTGTGCGACACAAAATTTCAACCTGTAATTACGTTGCGTAACTATGGTTCGCTTCCGCTGACCGCCGTAGACATCTACGCCAGCGTAGATGGTGGTACGCCGGTTCAAACCCATTGGACAGGCTCGCTGGCCAGCCTTGCAACCGCTTCTGTACAATTGAATGCGGTAACAACAGGCGCTACGGGCTCGCATTCAGTGAAAATACAAGTAGCCACACCCAATGGTGTCACAGATATGAACGGGGTGAATGATACGCTTAGCAAATCATTTGTATATCCGGTTGCTATTGCGCCCCCGTTGACGGAAGGATTTGAAGCCGATGTATTTCCGCCGGCTAACTGGGATATTATCAATGCCGATAATTCCTATACCTGGGAACGGGTGACCGGTGTTGCCAAAACAGGCGCCGCTTCCATGGTAGTGCGTAATTTCTCCTATACCCAAAACGGACAAACAGATTACCTGCGGTTGCCACAGCTTGCTATTGCTGATGCTGATTCCGCGTTCCTCACCTTTCAGGTAGCAGCGGCTATACAAACCAATGCCGGTACGCTGTTGAATAGCTGGGATACATTGCAGGTGCTCGTTAGCACAGATTGCGGCAGCACATTTACCAGCCTGTATAAAAAATGGGGTGGAACCCTGGCCACCCGCAGCGGCATTACCACTACGTCATTTATACCTGCGGCCAATGAGTGGAGAAAAGATTCTGTAAACCTCACGCCGTACATTAATAAAGGCCCGGTGATGATCGCTTTTGCCAATTCAACCGGCAATGAAAATATTGTATACGTCGACGATATTAACCTGTACAAAAAATCGGTTAACCCCAATCTGGAAAAAGAAGGATGGTTGATAACGCCCAATCCATCGAACGGACCGGTGACTGTACAATTCAAGACCACACCGGTAAACCTGAAAGGGATCAGCCTGTTCAGCAGCAACGGGCAGAAAATAGCAGAAAAAATTATCAGTAACACGCCGGCTACGCTGTACCCCTTCAACCTGGGCAGTTATGCCAGCGGAGTTTATATAATAAAATTGGTGTACAGTGATCACACGGTATCGCGAAAGATCATAAAAAAATAAACCACCCTTAAACCATCCTAAACAACCGGCATTGACAAACAAACCAACATACAGGAACAGCTACGGAGCGCAGCGCTTCAGCAACATCGCTGTTGTCTGTATGTTGGTATTGTGTTTGGCTGAAAAGGGCACGGCGCAAACCCCGGGCGGGGTGTCGGTAAGTCTTACTTCCTGGTTTAAGGCCAATGCCGGAGCGGGGAATGTGCTGCCGAATACCAATAACCTTACACAAATAAATGAATGGAAAAGTGAGCTGGGCAATATGAGTGTTACCCAGGCCACCGCAACCAACATGCCTTTGTATTTGGCCAACTATACCACTACCGCCAATTTTAATTTTAACCCCGCTTTGCAGTTTGCTGCCTCACAAAAAATGGGTTTGCTGAATACATCCGCTACAGCGCCAGATATCCTGGGAAATAATGGAACTTATTTCCTGGTATTGAATACAAACCGCGAGACCGGCTTTACATCCAGTACCTGTTTCTCGTACAACTCAGGCGGTACGGGCGCCAGGTACCAGGCAAAAGCAGATTTCAGGATCCAGACCGGCATTTCCGGTTTTGGTTATATCGCCGATCTTGACCCGGCAGCTACCGGTTTAAATGCAGCCGGGATACCAGCGATCACTTATGCCCGAGCATCGGCTGTTGTATTGGCTTCCCGCTCTGCCGGCCCCACGTTCAGGGCCCGGCGAAATGCCGATACCACCGTATTAGGTTCAGGCAGTATTTATAACCCGGCCATTGGTGCCGGATTGGGTATTGGTTTTAATTCACCGGGTGGCAGCGAAGCATCTTCTTCAGCCATTGCTGAAGTGATCACCTATAATACTTATTTATCAGATGCCGATGTAAATAAAGTGGAATCTTATCTCGCCGTGAAATATGGCATCACGCTTAGCCAAAGCAACACCTTTACCGTACCTGCCGGACCAACCAGTTATACGGCAGGCAATGGAACAGTTATCTGGAATGGCGCAGCCAACACGGGCTATGGGAAATGCATTACCGGCATCGGCCGTGATGATGCGTCGGCGCTGATCCAGAAACAATCAAGATCGGTTCACGATAGTTCATTGGTGTACCTGTATAATGATAATACCGGCGGCGTATTTCCCGCCATGAACGTCAATAACCCTACGGTTTTTGCGGCCGGTAACAGCTTTTTGTTATTTGGCGATAATGGGCTAAGCAGGGATCTTACCACCTGTATATACAATGGTAAGATCACGCGCATGCAGCGGACCTGGAAAGTGCAAAAGACCGGAACTGTTGGTGCGGTTACCCTTGCAGTGGATGCAACTGCCGTTCATGTGGCGGTTAAAAACCTGTTGGTATCAACCGATCCGCTTTTTCCCGAAAGCAGCACAACCATTTATCCCTTATCAACGGCCAACGGAAAATTATATGCGCCGGTAAACCTGAACAGCAACGAATATTTCACGTTTGCCAGTGATTCGCTGAAAGTAGTGATGACCGTTACCCAGCCTTCCTGTGCCGCTATTAATGGAGGTGCTGTTACTGCAACGGTTACAGGCGGTGTTGCGCCCAATACCTATAACTGGAATACCACGCCGGTGCAAACAACCGCCAATGCCACCGGTTTAACCGGCGGCAATTACCAGTTAACGGTAAAAGCGGCGTCGGGTTGTTCGGCGGTGTACCCGGTTACATTAGTTACCCCCGCTTTCCAGGGAACTGCATCCTTTACGGTGAGCGATTCTTTGGTTTGTGCGGGCACGGTTATTACCGCCACATTTACCGGAACCGCTCCCAATACCGCAACTGCCAACTGGAGCTGGGGTGGGGGAACCGTACAAAGCGGTAGTGGCTTCGGCCCATATACAATAAAATACGACAAAAGCGGCATTCTCGGGCTTACGGTAAAAGATGGTTCCTGTGCATTGGCAGCCCGTTCTAAATTAATAAATGTGATCCCGGCGCCTGAAGCTGCCTTTACGCCCGATGACAGTACAGGTTGTTTTCCCTTTACTGTAACATTCAATAACCAATCACAAAATACGGACGCCTGGAAATGGAGCTTTGGCGATGGTGGAACAGCCACCGGCGTAAGCCCTTCTTATACTTATAACAAACCCGGCGTTTATAGTGTAACCCTGATCGCTTCATCACAGGGAAAATGTTTTGATACGCTGGAGCAAAAGAATGTGATTCAGGTAAGTGCCTACCCCGAAGCATCCTTCACGGTTACGCCGGGAGAAAATATTCCGGTTGAGTTGCACCTGGCCAGCTTCACTTTTGCCAATGCTTCCCAAAACGCAACCGGATATCTGTGGGATTTTGGTGATGGCAGTACTGCTTCAGCCGTTAACCCTACTCATCAATACCAGGCACCGGGTAATTACACAGTGACCTTGCAGATTGTCAATGGAGCGGGCTGTGCCGATACGGCCATCCGCCAATTTCTACTGGTAATACCCGACAAAGTATTGATCATACCCAATGCATTCAGCCCCAATGGCGATGGCATTAACGATAAATGGGAAATAGCCGGATTACGCACGGCAAAAGATTGTCAGGTTGAAATCTTCAATCGATGGGGGCAACTGATATACAGCAGTACCGGTTATGGGGTACCGTGGGATGGTACGCTGAATGGAAATGCATTGCCGGTTGCCACATATTACTATATCATAAAAACGGCCACCGGGGATTACCACGGCTGGGTGGCGTTGGTACGATAACAAAACCATGAAAATGAAAAGAAATAAAAATATTATAAAAGCAAAGCCTCGACTGATGAACACACGCTGCAGTAATAAAATAAAAGGATTTCTTTTCGCCGGTATGTTATTGGGGTTGCTGCTGCTGCAGAGTGGCAGCTACGCGCAAACAACCTATGCACCCATAGCTGTTACCGGTTATCAGCACGATATAGTGGCAGATACCGGAAAAAGTGTACTGGCTACCACTACTACCATGATCGATGGAAGCCCGTTTGTAGCGCGTCACGTATTGTATACAGCCGCATTTGCCGCTAACAATGGTTTAACGGGTGGCATGGTTGACAATGGCACCATAGTAAATGGCAAACGCACCTATCAGCTGGCGCCATATATTGGTAAGAACGCCTTGTATTTATCGCGCACCGGCAAGGTTGATAGTACGGTGAACGATGGTACGCTCACTTTAACAACACCTGATTATTATGCCCACCTGAGCCTGCTGGCTTTTTCAACCGAAGGCTCCAGTAATATCAATGTTAACATCAACTATACCGATGGTACCACAGAACGCGCCCTCACAAACGCTACGTTGGCCGACTGGTATGTTGGTTATACGAATGTAATGTATTCGGGTAGCGGCCGTATCGGGCGCGATACTACGGCCCCCTTTTCCGTTGACGGCGTAGGCACCTGGCCGCATTTTTTTGGTTTTGATTTTATCGTGAATTGCAGTAACCAGAACAGGAAGGTGCAATCGGTCACGGTGTCTGATACCAGCACCTCCACCGGATCGCGGGCAATTGTTATGGCCTTATCGGGTGAAAAGATCCTGCCTTACAGTTTAACACCTACTGTATTACCGGCGCGTTGCGGCAATACAACCAACGGATATATTTCATTGACGGTATCAGGCGGCGTAAAACCATTTACCTATTCCTGGAACACGACGCCGGCACAAACAACTTCATTTGCTTCGGGACTGCCGGCGGGTACCTATTCCTGTAATATTACCGATTCAAATGGTTGTGTGCGTACCTATACTGGCACCGTAGCATTGGTAACTCCGGCGCCTGTTGTTGCCAATGCAAGCAGCATGCAGGTATGCGCAGGCTCACCAACGACAATATATGCAGATACCGTAAATGTAACACCCAGTACTTATACCTGGAACCCGGGCAGTGTAACCGGTTCTGCCGTTGTAGTTTCGCCCACTGCAACTACGAGCTATATTGTAAATGCAGAAGATATCTATGGCTGTACATCGGCCGATACTATTTTGATAACCGTGAACCCATCGCCCACGGCATCGTTTACGGTGAACCCCGATCCCGTTTGCCCCAACACGCCGCAAACGGTTACCTATACGGGTAATGCCAATGGAGCGGCTGCCTACAACTGGAATGGTTTTGCCGGCGCCACCGTGCAATATGGCAGTGGGGCGGGCCCATACAGTATTCAGTTCAGCAATGGAGGAACATACACCCTGAAATTACAGGTAACTGAAAATGGGTGTACGGCTTCAGCTACAAAACAGGTAACAGTGAACGCCCCGCTGGCAACCCCGGTTGTTACGGTAGCTACCGTTACCAGCAGCACTATTTCATTTAGCTGGCAGCCTGTTCCCGGCGCCACGGGTTATATAGTGTCGGTAAATGGCAGCCCTTATATTACGCCTACATCGGGCAGCATGGGCACCACACACAGCATCGTAAACCTGCAACCGGTTGAACAAATAACCATCAGCGTGATAGCGCTGGGGGTGGAAGCCTGTCAAAACAGTGCCATTGGCAAGGCAACCGGCACCACACTTACCGACCAGGTATTTATTCCCAATTCCTTTACACCCAATGGCGATGGCAAGAACGAATTCTTCAGGGCCTATGGCAATGCCATTGCCGGTATCAATATGAAAATATTCAACCAGTGGGGCGAACTCATTTATGAAGGCAGTGAAGTTAGCACCGGCTGGGATGGTAAGCAAAAGGGAAAGCTGCAACCAATTGGCGTTTACTTCTATGTAATGCGAATAAAACTGACCAACGGCACAGAAAGCATCAGGAAGGGGGCTGTTAACCTGTTGCATTAAGAGTAGCCTTCTACCATAAACCTTAAACCGGGAGCAATAAATCTGTAATACAAAGCAAATGATTAAACTCGTATTATATATCGCACTGTTGTTTGGTGGGTTGGTTATTGCAACCGGTTCCCTGGCGCAAACCTATTCTCCTATAAATATTACCGGCTTTAACCAGGATGGTATTGCAGAGTCGGGTACTGATGCAACAGCGGTAACTTCTACCGCGCTCGACCTTTCGAGCTACATTATGTACTCTACCACTTTTGCGGCCATCAATGGCTTACTGGCCGGGTTGCCAACCAGTGGTGTTATTACATCGGGTACCCGTACCTGGCAGCTGCAACCTTATACCGGTAATAATGTATTATACCTTTCAGCTGGCGGCGCGCAGCCCAATACAGCGGCCGCGGGCACTTTAACGCTTACAACGCCTGCCCGGTATTCGGCGGTGAACCTGTTGCTGTTCACTACAGAAGACCACGGCAATATCAATGTAGTGATGAATTTCACCGATGGTACAACCTATAATGCCGGCAATTTTTTCATTCTTGACTGGTTTGGTGGCACCGGCGCAGTATATGCCGGCTACGGCCGAACAACCCGGTTAACAACAGGCCCTTATACCACATTTGGTGTGGCTACCGGCGATCCCCGGTTCTACCAGTTGAACCTGCCATTAACCTGCGCCGGTAAAAACAAATTGCTGCAATCACTTACTATAAGTTATTTAAATGGTAATACCACCTTCGGAAGAGCAGTGGTACTTGCTTTGTCGGGCGTTGGCTACACGCCGCCCACCATTACGCCTGCCATTACGCAGGCTACCTGCGGCAAAGCCAATGGCAGTATTGCTTTATCGGTTGCAGCTGGTAATGGTCCATTTACTTATGCCTGGAGCACCACACCCGTTCAAACTACAGCTACCGCTACTAACCTGCTAGCGGGTAGCTATACCTGTACGGTTACTGAGTCAGACAATTGTACCGTTTCGTATGCAGGAACCGTTCCTTCGGCGCCTGTTGCTGTGTTGACTGCTACTGCCAGCCCTGCGGCTGTATGCGCAGGAGACCCGGTAAATTTATCAGTAAGCGCAACGGGGGGAACCGTAACCGCCTATACCTGGAATCCGGGTAACGTTACGGGCAGCAGTATTTCTGTTGTTCCTGCTGCAACCACTACTTATACGGTGAGTGGAACAGATAACAATGGTTGTGCGGTATCGGCTACTGTACCGGTAACGGTAAAAACAGTGCCTACTTCCACCTTTACGGTATCGCCGGCCAATGTTTGTTTAGGTACATCGCAAACGGTCACCTACACAGGGAATGCACCCAATACAGCTACGTACAACTGGAATGGTTTTGCCGGCGCCACCGTGCAAAGCGGCAGCGGGCAGGGGCCATACTCGATATTATTTAACAATGCCGGAAATTATACCCTGCAATTGCAGGTGACTGATAACGGTTGCGTGTCAACAATAACAACCAACCCTGTTATTATTTCCACCCCGGTATCGGCCTCCTTTACCGTCAGCGATTCATTGATCTGTGCCGGTTCAGCCATTACCGCTACCTATACAGGTACCGGGGCAGGTTATGCCACCGCTACCTGGGGCTGGAGTGGGGGAACCGTACAATCGGGCAGTGGTTTTGGGCCGTATACGATCAAATACGACAGAAGCGGCATCATCAGTTTAACAGTAAAAGATGGCGCCTGTGTGTCGGTGGCCCGTTCCAAACTGATCAATGTAATTCCAACACCGGTGGCAGCATTTACGCCAGATGCGGCTACTGGTTGTGTACCGTTTGCGGTCACCTTTAACAACGCATCGCAAAATACGGATGCCTGGAAATGGAACTTTGGCGATGGCGGAACTTCTACCGAAGGCAGTCCATCCTATACGTATAATAACACCGGTACCTATACCGTAACGCTCATTGCTTCGGCACAGGGAAAGTGTTTCGATACCCTGGTTAGAACCGATGTAATAAAAGTAAAATCATATCCGGAAGCTGCCTTTACGGTTAACCCTGTAGAGAATGTACCGGTGGAATTGCACCTTGCCAATTTTGCCTTTACCAACAGCACATCTGCAGCTACTTCTTATAAATGGGAATTTGGCGATGGCGATACCTCAACACTTACCAATGTTTCGCATCAATACCAATACCCGGGCAATTACACGGTCATTCTGCATGCTGTTAACGACATCGGTTGTGAAGATACTGCCGTGCGGAAGTTCCTGATGGTAATACCCGATAAAGTATTGATAATACCCAATGTGTTCAGTCCTAATGGCGATGGCATAAACGATAAATGGGAGATTGCCGGTTTGCGCGGTGTTACCGATTGTACGGTGCAGATCTTCAACCGTTGGGGCCAGCAGGTATATAACAGTCATGGCTACGGTGAACCCTGGGATGGCACCTGGAATGGAAAGCCTGTTCCGGTGGCTACTTATTACTACGTCATTAAAACAGTGACCCGCAGTTACAACGGGTGGGTGGCTATCATCAGGTAACTATCAATAAACCTAAACCCTGAACAAGCAATGAAGACCGATCGAAAATATATAATACAAAAAAAGCAACGGGCCGTAATAGCTACGGTGTTTACCTGCCTGTTTTGTAATGCGGTTATATATGCGCAATCGCCCGGTGGCGTAACTGCGGGCCTCACCAGTTGGTTTAAAGCCAATTCTTCCATTGCCGGTAATGTTGATACTGTTGCCGGGGCAGCTTCTGTTGCCAACTGGAAAAGCGAGCTGGGGAATTTCCAGGTAAGCCAGGCTACCGCAAGCCGGCAGCCTGTATTCAATGCAACGGCCACTACAACTGGCAGCTTTAATTTCAATCCCTTTCTGCAATTTTCAAAAACAAATAATACTGTATTATATAACACGGCTGTTACGCCCGATCTGGCAGGTAATAATGGAAGCATTTTCATGGTAGTGAATACCTATAATGGAACAGCCGATGGCAACCCCTCCGGTTTAACGTATAAGGCCACTACCTATGGTTATCAGTTCAAACCATCGTTCAGGATACAATCGGGTGATGGTATTGCCGGGGGCACCGGTGATTTTTATAACTGGGCGCCTTTTCCTTCCGGCGTTCCCAATTACCCGCAAACAGCCGGGATCATTTTATCGGGCAAAGGCGTTGACAAAAATGCCACGGATATTTTTTTCGATGCGCGGCGTAATGGGGATTCTATCTCGCTTAGTCACCGGTACGATCTGCCGGCTGACGGGTACAATTACAACCCCAGTGTACCTACGGGACTGTTTATGGGAAGCGATGGCCCAAATACTGGGTCACAGAATATGAGTTGTGGCCTGGCTGAGGTAATTACGTATAATGCTTATTTATCTGAAGCAGATCAAAACAAAATAGAGAGTTACCTGGCGGTCAAATACGGGATCACATTGACCCGCAACCAATCGGCTACCGCCCGCGATTATACCGCATCAAATGGCAGTGCGATCTGGAACGCTGCTGCCAATGCAGGCTATTCTTTCAATATCACCGGTATTGGGCGCGATGATAATGCGGCCCTGCTGCAAAAGCAATCGCTCTCGGCCCATAACAATGCGTTGGTATACATTTATAATGCAGCTGCCGGTGGCAATTTTCCTGCTTCCAATGCAGGGAATAGTTCCTCTGTCAGCAACGATCTTTCTTATCTGTTGATCGGGGATAACGGCTTAGCCAATACGTATTCGGCCTGTGCGGCCAATGGATACCTGGGCCGCATGCCAAGGACCTGGAAAGTGCAAAAAACCGGTACAGGTATTTCTACCGTGACTATTGCAGTTGATACCGGGGTATTATCGGCCAATACAAAAAAGTTGCTTGTTTCTGCCAATAGCGGCTTTAGCAGCTTTACCGCTTACGCGCTTTCAACAGCCAATGGCAAACTGTATGCTGAAGTGGCATTGAATAATAACGAATATTTCACTTTTGCTACAGATTCTTTACAGGTAGCTTTTACAACCGTAGCGCCTGTTTGCACCAATACCAATAATGGCAGTATTACAACAGTAGTTACCGGCGGTAATGCACCCTATTCATACACCTGGTCAAACGGTGATGCAACGCCCGGGTTAACGGGCATACCGGCAGGTACTTATACCTTAACCCTTACACATGGAGGTTGCACCGTAATTAAGAGTGTAACAGTGGCTGCACCGGTGGCGCCTGTGGCGCCGGTTGTAACAGGTGCCACAATTTGTTTGGGAGAAGCCGCTACTTTATCAATACAAAATCCCGATGCATCCTATACTTATAACTGGTATAACGCAGCTGCAGGCGGTGTAGCTCAAATGACCGGCTCATCCGTCACCTTCACGCCAACTACCTTGCCAGTCACCTGGTATGCGGGTATACAATATGTAAGCTGTAATAGCAGTCGTACCCCCGTGGTGATATCAGCCCTCACTGCGTTGGCGACGCCACTGGTGGTGGCTACCACCATCACCGGCAACAGTGTAACCTTTCAATGGCAACCGGTTGCAGGTGCTTCCGGCTACCAGGTTTCGGTGAATGGCGGCGCTTATATAAGTCCTTCTTCAGGAAGCCTGGGCGTTACACATACTGTTTCCGGTTTACAACCACTGACAACCGTTACCATCAATGTGATTGCATTGGGTGCAAGATCATGCCAGAACAGCACGCCGGGTAAGGCTACAGCTAAAACCCTGACCGATGAAATTTATATACCCAACACATTTACTCCTAATGGTGATGGAAAGAATGACCGGTTCAAAGCCTATGGCAATGTGATTGCCGGCCTAACGATGAAGGTATTTAATCAATGGGGCGAATTGATCTATGAGACCAACGATATGACCACAGGGTGGGATGGGACCCATAAGGGCAAAATGCAGCCAATAGGCGTTTACTATTATGTTATACGAATCAGGCTCACAGATGGAAATGAGGTTACCCGTAAAGGGTCGGTAAACCTGCTGCATTAAGCGAATAACGATTGCCGCCATTTCAAATAGTATAGTCAAACATTTTTATAAAAATCACAAAAATTCAATTATGAAACACATGTTCCTGCGGTGTACTTCTGTTTTGGTATTATCTGCTGTTCTATTAGTTACTGCCTGTAAAAAAGGGGATACCGGCCCGGCCGGCGAAAAAGGTGATAAAGGTGATACGGGGGCTACAGGCGCCACCGGTGCAACCGGTAAAACCGGAACTGCCAATGTTATTTATTCCAGTTGGCAGGATCTGACCTTCAGCGCCGTTGACACAGGCGTTTTAGCTGCTTCTATTACCGCTCCCAAAATCGTGGATAGTATTATTCAAAAAGGCGAAGTGAAAGTATACTGGAATATAAATACAGCCAGCAACCCCACTGTAGTAGCGTTGCCTTACAGTGATGCCGGCCTGGTGTTTGGTGTGCCCGACCTGCAAATTACACCGCTGGTTAAAGTGGGTACCATTTATCTCTACTCCAATTACAATGTGAGCTCCCGCACTTCATCGACCAATGAAAAAGTTTGGCAATACCGGTATGTTATTATTCCCGGTGGCGTAAGTGCACGGTCTGCAGTGAACTGGAACGACTACTCGCAGGTAAAGAATTATCTGGGGTTGAAAGACTAAAGGGTTACCTGTTGCCAGTTGCCGGGGCTGAAAAGACGGACTGCGTAAATTTTGGCAGACACGCTGAATTTCTGTCCTGGTAACCGGTATCCGGTAACCTGCATTTCTGTAACAGTCGGGAATAACTTCCCGATTGTTTCATAAAATGTAAATCGGGTTGCCTCTTCCGGGGCGGCCCCTTGTTTAAAAACAGCTGTTCCGCCAGGAGCGGCACTACAAGTGTAGACAGCAAATCCTAAACACTATTCACAACACTGTTTTATGAGAAATTTTGAGTCAATGAGCCGGAAGGTATCTGCGGAGTTTCAAAAAGGGGTAAATATTAAAATTTGTACAGGCAGATCCGGTCTCCTGGGTATGTTATTGGTGCTGTCATCTTTATTTTGCACAGCACAAACGGTTACCCCTGTTACCGTAACCGGGTTTACTGAAGATGTGATAGCCAATGGTACTACCTTCGCCGGTTCTGTGACTGCCGATGTAGACGGCTCACAATATTACTTCCTTAATCAAAGTTTTACTGCATTTGGTACGCCTACTTATTATCTGCCCAATTCAGGGCTCATTACCAGTGCCGCCAGCAGCCTGGTTAGTTTTCAGCTGGCAGATGCTTCGGCCAAAAACTCGCTTCGGCTGGCTGCCACCAATGCTTCCGGAACATTGACGCTGGCTACGCCTCAAACGGCCGGTGTGGTGTACCTACTGGCTACATCGGGTGGCGGCCCCGCTACTATTACAGTTGTTTTAAACTTTACTGATGCTACTACGCAAACCGTTACGGGTTTAAGCGTTCCCGACTGGTACAGCGGTGCCGGATATGCCATTCAGGGCATTGGCCGCGTTAATGGAACCGGCCTGGTACTCGACAATGCCGGCGGAACAAGCAATCCCCGCATCTATCAATTGTCCCTGCCTGTGAGTGGACCTAATTACACCAAACTCATTTCTTCTATAACAGTGACCCGTACTAGCACCGGCGGTGTGGCACAAATTATGGCGGTAAGTATGATGAATGCCTGCGTTGCCCCGGTTGCCCAGCCTACTGCCTTGGTGTTGAATGCAACGGCTACCAGCCAGATCAGCGGGTCCTTTACCCCTGCATCCCCTGCAGCGGATGCGTACATCGTAGTGCGCTATGCTGCCGGCGCCACACCGGTAGCCCCTGTTAATGGCACAACCTATAGTGCCGGCAATTCGCTGGGCACAGGTGTTGTGGTTCAAACCGGAACGGCTACTTCCTTTACTGCAAGCGGTCTTACCGGTAGTACTGCCTATGATTTTTATGTATATGGTTATAACAATACCAATTGTATTGGTCCGGTATATAATACAACTACACCGTTAACAGGAACCCAATCAACCAGTGCCTGTAGCGGGCCCAGCGGTGTTATACCGGTTGGCCCAACAGGAACGTATCCTACATTGACTGCTGCGCTGACCGCATTGGCCAGCGGCGTGAGTGGTGCTGTGATCCTTGAACTGCAAAGCACCTATACTTCAGGCGGTGAAACATTTCCAATCACCATTCCATCCAATGCCTGTATCAATGCCACACGTACATTGACCATCAGGCCCCAGGCCGGCGCCAACGGATTGGCTATTACCAGTTCCAATGCCGGCCCAACAATAGATCTTACCGGTGCTAAATATGTAACCATCGATGGACGGCCCGGGGGAACCGGTTCTGCCATTACGGCTACAGCTGCCGGTAACAGGAATACCACTAATTTGAATATCATCAACACCAATAATGCGGGCGCTGCCATCAGGCTCGATAATGGTGCTTCCAATAATACGATCAAATATTGCGACCTGCAGGGACAAAGTACGGTCGCTGCCAGCCAGCCCGCTATAGTAGCCGGCGTTGTTTATTTCGGTAATCAGGGTTCAGCAGGAAATGATAATAACACGCTCGATCATTGTAACATCCATTCAACTGGTAGCGGCGCAACCAAACCTTCCATTGGGATCTATTCATTGGGGTACGACAATTCAAGCGCAGTCGCTGCATATGTACCGCAATTCAACGATAACAATGCAGTTACCGGTTGTAATATTTACGATTACTTCAATGCCGCCAATTCGGTTGGTTTGGAATTGAATTTGGGCAATACCGGCTGGACGATCGCCGCCAACAGCTTTTTTGAAACGGAAGCCATTACAGTTACCACCAGCGGTGGGTTTCACCGCGCCATGTGGCTGGCGCCATACCGCACCACTTCTGTAGGTGAAATAGGCAATGGGTTTATTGTAGTATCGAATTTTATTGGCGGAACCGCGCCCAATTGCGGCGGCACGCCCTATACAATGGCCAGCGGTTCGGCCGGATATTTTGAAGGCATACGGGTAGAAACAGCCGATGCCGCTACACCGCAGGCTGCTACTTCCCTGCAGGGAAATGTGATCACGAACATCAATATTACCACCAGCACTACCGCCGATGCCATGCATGCCATTGCCATTGTTGCCGGTAAAGGCAATGTGGAAGTGGGTAATTCAACCGGTAATACCATTGGCTCGGCAAGCGGGGTGAATGGTTATACCGATGGGGGTATCACCATCAATGCCACGGGGGCTACTTCGAGCCACATGATCTTCTTCGGTGGTACCTATACGGCAACAATTAAGAACAATACAATTGGCAATGTTTTATTGACAGCTGCCGGAAATAATTTCTCCGGTATCTTTTCAAACACTGCCATTACTGCCAATATCAGTAATAATACCATAACCAATATTACAGCTGCCAGTGCGGGTACTACTACCAGCAAATATGTGAACGGGATACAGATAAGTGGCGGCAGTCCGGTGCTCACCATTGCCAACAATACCATTCAAAACCTTACCTGTAACTATGCTACCACCGGCACCAGTGCCTCGCAGGTAGTTGGTATCAACATCAGCACTACTACTGCCGTGGTAAGTGGTGGTATCACCAACAACATCATTCGCAACCTGGCCAATGCCACCCAAAGCACAGCCTCCGGTACTTCCAGCGCCATCATTGGTATTTGTGCAGCCAGTACCAATGCCGCGGGCTGTAACATAACAGGTAATATCATCGATTCGCTGGTATTGACCGGTACGGCCACTGCAGCGGCCGTGAATGTGACCGGCCTGTATTACAGTGCTACTACTACCGTTACGAATTCAGTTTCCAAAAACTTCATCCATAGTTTTGATGCAACTGCGGCCAATATCAGCGCCATATTTACCGGCATTCAGGTCAACGGCGGTTCTTCCGTTTTCAGTAATAATATGATCCGGCTAGGGATCAGGCCAAACGGTTCTGCCCTTACAACGGCCTTGACCATCAATGGTATTGTTGCCAATACGACTGCAACTAATAATTTCTTTCATAACAGTATATATATCGGCGGTAATGGCGTGGGTTCCAACGCGGCCAATACTTATGCATTTACCCGCGTAACTACCTCCGGCACTTACGATATCAGGGATAATATTTTTGCCAACACCCGTTCCAATGCAACCGGTGGCGGTAAACATTACAGCATTTACTTTGCCGGCGCCAATACCGGCGCAACTGTCAACTACAATGTGTACCAGTACAGTGGCACCGGCGGCCGGTTTGCCTATAGCGGAACTGCAGAGATCACTAATTATATGAATGGCGGTACGGCTACTGCCGGCTGGATCAGCGGAGATGTGAACAGTATAGCCGGTGATCCGAATTTTATCAATGCGAACGGAGGCCTGCAAGCCGTTAACCTGCATATTAATACCAGCGGCACCTCAGTGGCCGAAGGCAACGGTACGAACATTGCGACCATAACAGACGATTACGACAATGAGGTGCGCAGCGGTTTAACCCCGGTTGATATTGGCGCCGATGCCGGCAATTTTGTAGCGGCAGCCGCAACCTGTACCACACCGGCTGCGCCCACCGCGCTGGTGCTGAACACGATTTCAGCCAATGAGATCGACGGTTCATTCACGGCTTCTGTTCCGGCCGCTAACGGCTATATGATCGTGCGGTATGCCGCAGGTGCAACGCCTGTAGCGCCGGTTGATGGCGTAACGTATGCGGCAGGCAGTTTGCTGGGCACCGGAACAGTGATCGCCACCGGTACTTCCGTGAACTTTGCCAACACCGGCTTGCTGGCCAATACCGGGTACGATTATTATGTATACGCTTATAATAATGCCTGTATAAGCGCTGTTAAATACAGCACCGCCCTTACAGGCACCAAAACCACCAGTGGTTGTAGCGGTCCCGGTGGATTGATCACGGTGGGGCCAACCGGTACTTACCCCACTCTGACAGCAGCTCTGGCTTCTTTATCGGGTGGTATCAGTGGACCGGTGATCGTGGAACTGCAAAGCAATTATACCAGCGCCGGTGAAACATTCCCCATTACCATTGGCTCAAACGCCTGTTTCAGTCCGGCCAATACGGTTACCATTCGGCCGGCAGCCAATGCGAACGGACTGGTGATCACCAGTTCGGTTGCAGGGCCTACTATTGATTTCAGCGGCGGTACGTACGTTACTATTGACGGAAGACCCGGTGGTATCGGTTCTGCCATACCGGTAACAGCGGCCGGTAACCTGAATACAACCAATTTGAACATTATAAACACCAGCGCTATTGGCGCGGCCATCCGTTTCGATAACGAGGCTTCGCGCAATAAGGTAAAGTATTGCGATCTGCAGGGTATGAATGCCGTAAGCGCTACTACCTCAACAACATTTGCCGGTGTGGTGTACTTTGGCGGCAATGGCGTAAATGGGAACGATAACAATACGATCGATCATTGTAATATTCACTCAAGCGGCACAGGCGCATCCCTGCCTTCTATAGGCGTATTGGCAGTGGGCGCCAATAACACCGGCATGAATACCAATTTCAATGACAACGACACCATTTCCAATTGTAATATTTATGATTTCTTCCTGGTGAACGGAAATTCAACCGGCATCATGCTGCACCAGGGCGTTAACGGCTGGGTTATTACGGGTAACAGCTTTTTCCAGACTGATATCCGCACGTATACTGCGGCGGCATTCAACCGCGGCATCTGGATCATCCCCAACCGCAATACCGGTAGTGTAGGGAATGGTTTTGTGGTTACCGGTAACTATATTGGGGGTTCGGCGCCATTAAGTACCGGCACGCCCTATACGCTTTCTGGCCAGGCCAACTACTTTGATGGTATCAGGTTGGAAGTGGCAGATGGGTTCCCGGTAAGCCCCAGCTCGGTACAGGGAAATACCATTACCAATATGGCTATTACCAGTACCGTTACTACAGCCAATGATGTGTTTCATGGTATTGCCGTTACCGGTTCAAATGGAAATGTGAATATCGGTACGGTTACCGGTAATACAGTAGGCTCGGCTACCGGTAGCAATGCGATCACTATTGCAGCAGGCAGCGGTTCGCATACGATACCATATTTCATTTCAAATAGCGGCGGCGCCAATTCGGTGATCAACCTGAAACAAAATATTGCCGGTGGTATTACGCTTTCCAATGCCGGTAATAATTTTTCTGGCATATATGATAACCAACCGGGAACCGTAAATATAGAAGGCAACCTCATCGGTAGCTTAACCACGGCCAACAGCATCGTTGCCAGCAATGCAACCACCACCAGCATATTTATAAGGGGTATCAATATTCCTTCCGGCGCCGGTACGTTCGCGATCAACAACAATACCATTGCCAACCTTACCAATAATTCTACTTCGGCCAGTTCGGGGGCGCAAACAGCCGGTATCAATATTGGATCAGCAACTGCTGTAGTAACAACAGTGAACGGCAATACGATCCGTAATCTGTATTCGGCAACCAACTATACTGCAGGCAGCGGTACTTCAGTTGTATTGGGTATTTACATGGGCGCCTCTACTGCCAATCCGGTAACAGTTTCAGGTAATACCGTGCACAGCCTGGTTTCCGGGGCTGCTACCGCCACTGTATATATGGAAGGTATCTTCTTCTGGGGTAATAATTCAACCAGCGTCACCAATACGGTCTCAAAGAACAAGGTGCACAGTTTTGATATTACAACAACCAATACGAATGTCAACATTCGTGGTATTGAGGTGAACCAGGGCAAGGTGGATGTTTACAACAATATGGTGCGCCTGGGTATACGGCCCGATGGTACCCCGCTTACCAATGCGGTACGCATCGATGGTATCATGAAAGGGTCGGCACTGAACAGCCGTATCTACTACAACAGCGTTTATATTGGTGGAACCGGCGTAGGCGCCACAGCGAAGAACACCTCGGCCATTCGTAAGGAAACCACTTCCGGAACAGATGATATCCGGAACAATATCTTTATAAATAACCGGTCGAACACAACAACCGGTGGTATGCACAATACCATATGGGTTGATGGGTTGGCCAATCTTACTTTCGAGCATAATATTTATGGGTATGGCGGAACCGGTGGTAATTTTGTGGCCACCAATAGTACTGGTACTTCATTTGCCGCCACGTATACCAGTGGCTGGAATATTGGTGGCGATACCACCAGCCAGGCAACTGACCCGTTGTTTGTAGATGCTACCGGTTCGGCGGCCACCGTTGATCTGCATATAACAACCTCGGCTTTTTCACCGGCCAATCAGAAAGCCGTTCCTTTAGCCCTGGTAACAGATGATATTGAAGGCGAAGCCAGGGACCCGCTGACACCCGATGTGGGCGCCGATGAGTTTACGCAGTCAAACGGTATCGATATGCAGGCCGTTTCGCTGGTGGCGCCGGCAACCGGGAAAGGTTGTTATGGAAAAGAAGTGGCTACCATCAAAGTGCGGAACAACAGTTCGGTAGCTATTGATTTTGCGGCGAACCCTGTAACCGTAACCGTGAATGTGACCGGTGCAACTACCGCAACCATCAGTACCATCCTGAACACCGGTACACTGGCCCCCGGTACTACCATGGATGTTACTTTGTCAAAATCTACAGATACAATTGATATGCGCAACGCCGGCACCTACATTTTTGATGCCAAAACAATTGTGGCTGGTGATGTAAAGGGTTCAAACGATGCCATGTCAACCGTTACCCGTACGCGTATTGCACTGGCAATGGGTACTATCAGCGCTTCACAAACAAGTTATTGTTTCACCGGTGCGCCTGTATTAACCCTTACCGGCGGCAATGGCTACTCGGGTATTCAATGGCAGCAAAGCCCTGATTCAGTTACCTACAGCAATATAACCAATGCCACTACTTCACCTTATACCACCCCGGCAGCCACACAAACCCTGTATTATCGCCTGGCTGCTGCGTGTGTGAGCGATACCGCCTGGTCACCGGCTATAAAAGTGGTGATCAGCAGTCCGCAGGTGATCAGTACTACGCCAGCCATGCGTTGTAACACGGGTATGGTGAACCTGCAGGCAACCGGTTCGGCAGGCGCCACCCTGTATTGGTATACAGATTCCGTTTCAACTTCAGCAGTTGGTATTGGTACTTCCTATACCACGCCCGTTATTTCCGATACCACCACCTATTATGTAGTGGCAGTTGCAGGTAGCTGTCAAAGTCCCCGTACACCGGTAGTTGCTACAGTCAATGACCGCATTGTGGTAACGGCGCAACCGGTAGGTCAGGGTGTATGTATGGGTAGTGCCGTTACGTTCACCATCGGTGCAACCGGTTCTGGTTTAACGTTTCAATGGCGGAAAGACGGAGTGAATATTCCCGGTGCTACGAGCGATACGTATTCAATTGCTAATACGGTAGCGGCTGATGGCGGTCAGTATGACGTAGTGATCACCAACCCATGCGGTATTATCGTTTCCACAATAGCTACCTTATCGGTGAAGTCATCGAACAACTGGGTGGGTGATGTAAGCAGCGACTGGAACACGGCTGCCAACTGGTGCGGTGGCATACCGGTATCAACGACTGATGTAACTATCAATGCCGGTACGCGTTTTAGCCCCGTCATCAGCGGCACGGCCAATGCTAATTCAATCATTATTGGCAGTGGCGCTACGGTTACTATTAATGCGGGTGGCACTTTAAATCTGTATGGAAATTTTGTAAACAGCGGTACGCTTAATGCGACTTCGGGTACTATTGCCTTCCAGGGCGCCACCAATCAAACCGTTGCTGCAATGTCGATTGGAAATGTGATCATGAATGGCACAGGCGGCGTTACACTGAATGGTAATATGACCATAAACAATACGCTTACGCTTACCAATGGAAATATAACCCCTGGTTCTTATAATGTTTACCTCAACAATTCAACTACCGGCAGCGCGGGCAGTCATATAATAACCAATAGTACAGGTTCTGTTATTGTCGCTAATGTAAACACTTCTGTCACCGTTCCGGTGGGCGGCACTGCCAGCAGCTATAACCCGGTTACTATTGGTAATGGGCAGGGCATGACGTACACCGTGCGGGTTATGAATGGGTTGATAGCCCCCGTGCTCGATAACAACAAGGCCATCAACCGTACCTGGACGGTTACTACCACTACCACACCGGCTTCACCAGTTAACCTCACGCTGCAATATGCAGATGCCGATGCAAACTCAGGTTGCATACCAACAGCCGCCATGGATGCGGGTGCTTACAATGGGGTTACCTGGGCGCTTATTTCACCAACTGGCGGTGTAATGCCAACAGGAACAGCTATTGCAAGAACGGTTGGCTTATCAACTACGCTGTTAGGGTCGATCGTGCTCGCCAACCAGGGCATGTTGAAAGCGGCCGTTTATGAGTTCACCGTGAAGTTGTTGCCCACGCTGGTGACAGGCAATAGCGCCAAACTATCAATCAGCAGTCCGAGAACAATGACCATCAACTGGACTGTGCTGGATGCAAGTGGTAAAATGCTCAGGAAATTCACTACTTCAGTAGCAGCTGGGGTAAATGATATAGATGTGTCGCTGGGCGGTTTGGCAAGCGGTGTGTATACGCTGTATGGAGTAGGGGATGATGGGAAAAAACAAACGATCCGGTTTATGATACGGCACTAAAATATTTCGAAATACAGTGATACGCCCGGATATGATCATGTGATGCGTTCGTTATAGCGAGTCCCGTTTTCTAACGGGACTCTTTTTTTGGTTTCGGGTTAACAACTTCGCATATACACAAAAAACCCCGATAAATATCGGGGCTGATAGTAAGTGGTCGTTCCTATAGTTCAGTTTGTGGCCGTGGAAACTGTTGCCAAACATCATCGCCCGTTCTGTCAATGGGCAATTGGTTCAACCGGTTGTACCGCCGCATATCAATCCACCGGTGCCCTTCGCCAAACAAAGAATAACGCCGTTGTTTCAGGATCTCATTAATAAGGCTGTTGAGATCGGTAGCGCCGCTATAATTGCTTAATGAAGCTGCATTGCGAATTTTATTAATTGCAGTTACTGCGTTCGACGTATTGTTTACCTGGGCCTGCGCTTCTGCATACAACAGTATCAATTCTTCATTCCGGATAATGGGAATAGAAGCCACATTGCTTTTGTATACCCAGAAATCATAATCGCTGGAAAGGCCATCCTGCGCTGCCGTGGTTGTTCTTTTCGGCGCCTTGCTTAACCGGGTATCACCGGCTTCTGCATCAGTGATAAACGAAGGTTGCACCACGCGGTCTTCGGCAGCTGGTGAATTGAGCGGAAAGAACAATGGATTCAAAAGATCGCCACCGCCGGTTGAATACAAATAATAAGAGCCATCGGTAAGACTGCCATTCAAATCGAAAAACGATTCTGAAAGCGCAGTATTGGCCAGGGCCCAGTCTTTACGATACACCGCTACCCGTGCTGCCAGCGCCCGGTTGAATTTTGAAAAATCACTGGCTTTTTTGCTGTTGTACAGGGTAGTGGTAAATGGAAGATCAACCGTACTGCCCTTCAGATCAAGATTGGCATCATTCAATAAATTCTGAATGGCGTTCAATGATTCATCTTTTGAAAGGAAAGGGCCTAATTTATCGGGATCAGATACATCGACCCTGATCCCATTTTCATATTGTTGATTAAAGACCATCAGCAACTCGTAAGCCTGTACCGTCTTTGCATAGGCAATTGCCGCTTTTCGCTGCGGATCGCTGAGGGATGCCTTTGTGTTTTGTAGTGCTGCAATAAGAATGTTTGTATTTTTTACATCGCGATACCGGCCGCCGAACGGATTGGTGGTATAAAATGTATTATTGTCGAGTACCGCACTTCCTTTGCCTAACAGGTCACTGGTGAAGCGGGGATCGGAAGTAGAGAACCGGTAAATTTCCCGCCCAATCACGCTGACCGCATCGAAGTAGGTGTTCAAATTATTCCGCATACCGGCTTCGGTTCCAACCACCAGATTTTGTAACTCGCCTAAAGACGCATTTTGCGTAATGCCGCTTGTGCTGGGATTATTAGGGTCAAGTATGGGATCTACCTTGCACGACGACCAGCCCAGGGCTATGATGAACAAAACCGCCAGGGTAACAAACCGGTATTGTTTATTTTGATTGTTCATAAATGAAATTTTTTAAGCGTTGACTGATTAAAAGGTAACTGTTACATTAAAATGATAACTCTTGGCCGAAGGGAAGGGCGTTACTTCAACATTGCTCGAAATAGCGTCTATCCCAAAGTTGGATACTTCCGGATCGTAACTTTTGTATTTAAATGCATTGATCAGGTTCCGGCCCGAAAAACCAAGTTTTACCTTTGCAACATCTTTGAACCACTCCGTGGGCAATGTATAGGCTAACCCTATTTCCCGCACCCTGAAATAAGTAGCATCCTGTATCCATGGCCTTGCAGTAACCCCCAGAATAGAAAGCCGGTAGTCGCCATCTGTTTTTTGACCGGTTGGGTCTAACGTTTTTTTATCATAATCGGGTGAAGTGCCAAAAATATCACTGAGCAAAGTAGAAAGGTTAACATTGTCGCCACCTTTCTTCCAATGCATCAATACCGATAATTCAAAATTCTTCCAGGTAACATTGTTTGAAAAAGAAAAATTGAAATCGGGTTCGCCATTACCAAATACAGCCAGTTTGGTGGTGGGGTCAACTTTATCAGTGCTTGCATCGCCAATGCCCACTATCTGGGTTGGACTTTTACCTTTTTCTATCCGGTAGGTACCAAGGGTAGAACCAAAGGCGCCTACATTAAAGGCCGGTACATCGAGCCGGGTAACTTCTGCTTTGTTCTTCCACCAGTTCGCCTGCACATTCCAACGCCATTCTTTAGTGATGACCGGAACGGCGTTCAGGCCAATTTCAACCCCTTTATTTTGAATGGCAGCCACATTTTTCCAGGCAGTGGTAAAACCCGATGAACTGGTAGTTTGCACTTTTAAGATCAGGTCATCCACATCTTTTTTATACCAGGTAAATTCAAGGCCAACACGGTTATTCAACACACCGGCATCAAAACCCAGTTCCAGTTCTTTTTGCCGCTCCGGCTTCAGGTCGGCTGCACCGCGCGTAACATCAACTAGCGATCCGGTTGTTCCATTAAAATTGATGGGCACCAGCGAGGTATAGATGGCGCCAAAAGGCGCAAAATTGCCCGATTCGCCATAAGCGGCGCGCAATTTCAGCAGGCTCATAACCTTCCAGGAAGTGAGTGGTAGAATATTAAACGCCAGCGAGGCCTTGGGATAATAATAAAGTTTATCCGCATCGCCGTTACGGCTCGATTTATCGCCTCTTACCCCCAGGGTAGCAATGGCAATGTCATTATAGTTGAATTCTTCCTGAACAAAAAAGCCGCGGTCTTTTGAGATATTCTTGTTCTGTTCAACCTGTATGGCGCCGGCCTGGTCAATATTGGTTTGTGTTCCTATCAGTTGTGTAGCCGTATTTACGACCGTGTTAAGGTCTACATTAAAGGCATTGAGACCAGCCTGTGTGGTAAACGTGAGGTTGTTACCAGGTCTGAATTCATACACGCCCAAAGCAGAATAATTTTCATTATGGTTAAGGGTGGTTCCATATATCAGGGCGCCATTGGTGCCATTGCCATCTTTCTGGAATTGAAGCTTTGCCGGAAAGATAGCTGTTGTTTTGAGCGTGTAATAATCGATACCACCCAGAACGATGACTTTAACATCGTGCATTCTTGATTTATATACTTTCCACGTGGCCCTTCCGCCCAGTAAGATGCGGTTTACCGATTCATTGTTTGTGATGAGGTCGCGGGTTTGAATGAAATTGGATGGCGCCAACGGGTTGTTGGGATAGTTCCCGTTTGCATCGGGGTACAGGTTAACCCAGGATGGCGTAGAAACGAATGATACGCCCAGTGTGGTACTGGTATTGTCATTATTGAAAAAGCCCCGGTTGGCGCTTGATTCAACGTAATTGGCGTTTAGGGAAACATCAAGGAATTTGGTAAGGTTTTGATCGAGATTGAGCCGGAAAGAGGTTTTGCGATAGCCGGTATGTTTTACAATGCCTTCATTATCGAGGTAAGTAACACCGGCAAAATAGGTGGTTTTGTCGTTTCCGCCGCTTATACTTAGCCGCGTATTGGTCATTAAACCCTTATTGCCATATAGTTCATCCTCGTAATTGTAGGTCTTTCCGCCATTGGCGTTGTATACGGTAATGCCGTTAGCACCGTAAGCAGCCCGTACTTTTGTGGTGTCCCATGTACGTTGGCCCAGCTTACGCAATTGCATTTGCCAGCCAATGGATTGGCCTACTTCAATTTTCGGCTTTCCCGACTTTCCTTTTTTGGTAGTGATGATCACCACGCCGGCAGCCGCTCTGGCGCCATAAATAGCGGCAGTGGAGGCACCTTTCAGTATTTCAATGCGCTCTATATCTTCAGGGTCAAGGTCGGCTACCCGGTTCGAGGGATTATCCTGAAAATTCGTATTTCCCTGACCGGCCGCTTTGGAAATAAAATTCAGTCCGCCCTGAATGGATGAGTTGTCGTAATAAACGCCATCTACTATAAACAGCGGTTGCGAATTCCCAACCAGGGACGTTATTCCCCGCAGTTTTACGGAAATGCCACCGCCGGGTGCACCGGAGTTTGACGAAACAATGGCGCCGGGAAACTTGCCGTACAAGGCAGCATCTACCGTAGCCTGGGGTGTGGTGCCAACCAATTGCTTGGCCGAAATGGTGCCTACCGCATGGGCTGCGTTGGCCCTTTTGGTAGAAGTTGCCAAACCGGTTACTACCACTTCTTCGAGGTGGCCCACGTCTTCCTGCATTTTTACAACCAGGTCGTTTAGGTTACTGGTTACAGGGATTAATTGGGATTTAAACCCTATGTAAGTAATTTCCAGAACACCGCCTTTAGCAGGCAGCATAAGGCTGAATTTTCCATTGGCATCTGTACTGGTTCCCGTATTGGAGTTTTTCTCCTTTACAGAAGCGAATGGCACCGGGTTGCTCTTACTGTCAACCACAGTACCCGACACGCTTATTTGTGAAAACACCCATAGGGGAGCGAGCAGGCAGCATAATAACTGCAATCGTTTCAGGTTTTGCATGCTGGTAGTTTTTGTTATGGTCAATAAATAGGGGGTACTGATCAAAAAAGATGATGGCTGTCACTTTTGTCCGCGTCTTGATAAAGGGATGGATTAGACTAATTCTGAGCTAACAGGCTGTTTTTCCATGGCTGAGGTTCCAAAAAGTACGAAAGGAAAGGGGAGTAGATACTAGGGAGACAATCGACTTCAACTAATTGCTGCACAAAACAAAGAATGTCGTTTTGCACCTTTTTAAGGCTTAATGAATTGTCGTATAAGTGATAATATAAATGGCCAGCCCTATAGATCATGGCTGGCCATATAAATTGCATTTCAAAAAATGGCATTGTTTATTATACACAACACTAACGCATAACTGATATTTATGGGAAAAGATATTAATCTTCCTCTTTTATTGCCGTTTTTTTATTAAATTGTTTATGCCTTCTTCAAAAAATACCATTAAGCTGTTTGCATAATGGTTGAATAGTCAATTTTTCCATTCGGCGTAAGCGGCATGGAAGGAATGTATTTTACCTGCACCGAAGCCGGATGGATGTTCAGCTTTTCCTTAAGTACCTGTTTTACGGCATCTTCCTGCAGCTGATCGTTCACATGCGATACCAGCAGGTATTTGTCATTTATGCCGGTGCATACAACGGTTTGTCCACCCAGTGCATTCTTTAATATCAACTCCACTTCATCGAGGTTCAGCCGGGTGCCGAACAGTTTGATGATGCGTTTGATTCTTCCTGTTATATAATAATACCCATCCTCATCCTGCTGGGCTACATCACCGGTATACAATGTATCAGTGGCATGCCAGGTGCTCAGGTTGGCCGTGCTGTTGGCATAACCGCCAAATACATTGGGGCCATAATAGATGAGCTCACTGGTTTCGGCATCAATTTCAAAGCGGCCATTTTTAATGGGTTTGCCAATGGAGGCAGCTTTTGTTAGCAGGTCTTCCTGGGGCAGGTAAGCCATACGGCCTGCCGCTTCTGTTTGTCCGTACTGCGCAAAAAACTGTTTGTTGTAAGCAGCGCTATACTTTACAATTTCATTGCGCAATGCCTGGTTAAGGATACCGCCCGTTTGGGTCATGTACCGCAGGGAAGGGTGTTCTTTTTTAAAGAAGCCGATGCGGTGCAGCATTTCATACACATAAGGTACGCCGCCGATAGTGCTGCAATGGTATTGGGTGAAGTCGGTCCAGAAGGCGGGTTGCAAAATGTCTTTATCAGTACATACGATGGTGCCGGCTGCCATGCAATTGGTGGTGAAAATGGATAAGCCATACACAAAGACGATGGGCACATTCAAGGGCACTACATCATCGTTTTTGATGGGCATGTAATCAAGGATCGACAAAGCATTCTGTACCAGGTGCTCATCTGACAGCTTCACAAATTTGGGCGAACCGGTGGTGCCCGAAGTGCTCAGCAGCATTTTGATGTTCGAATGAATAAGGTATTCCACGGGCTTTTCTCTTCTGAATAGTTTAATGGTGGCAGAAACTGTTGCCGTGTTGTATGCATCGATGGCTGCACGGCTGGCATCATAAATGTAATAAGGCGTATACAGCTCTTCCAGGTCTTGTTTGAACGATGGATGCAACTGTGCGCTTAACAGCACCAGGGTGAACCGGCTGTTCAGGAAGTTCAGCAACACTTCAACCGACCCTATAAGGTTGTCGTTATAAAGAAAAACCAGTCCCTGCCGGTTGTCGATTCGCAGGGATTGGTGAAAGGCTTGTATGGGGACCGTGTTTCCTGTTTGTGCGTCAATAAATTTCAGTTCTCGGTTCTTTTGAATAAGATCGTATAATAACATTTGATCATGGTTAATGGATGTAATTAGTTCAACTGCGTGTCGCCCTTCGGCTACGCTCAGGATCATGCCATGGTTTCGACGTTGTATTTTTTCAGCAGTTCCTTTATTTTGGCCACGCTGCCCATGGTGAGCACATCTTCCATTTCAATAGTGATACTATAGGCCGATTCCAGTTCGGTTACCAGTACCAGGTGCGATACCGAATCCCATTCGGGTATGCTCTGGTATTCCAGTTCGTCGGTTATGTCGTTTGGGGTAATGCCAAATGCTTTGGCGATCACTTCCTGTAAATTTTGTTGTGAATGCATGTTATTCATTTGTTGTTAATAATATTTTTTGATTTGTGAATCTTGTTTATTGTAATCCGAATTTTGTTGTTACCGGTTGCCGGTTTCCTGTTACCAGGTCTTGAATTTCGATCATTCTGATAATTTTCGAGATTTCCTTTTTTTTTACCCGGGAACCGGGAACCTGTAACTGGTAACCCTTATACTTTTATCTGTTTCCATTTTCCTTTTCTGAAAACAGTTATGCAGGCAATGGCCAGCACCAGTTCTGAAACAAGAATAGCGATGAAAATGCCTTTTGGACCCCAGTTGAGCGTAATACCCAACAGCCAGGCCAACGGCAATTGCGTAATGTAAAACATCAGGATGTACAGCAGCGAAACCTGCTTTATGTCACCGGCGGCATTCAGTGAACGCGAGATCACCATCGTATACCCCAGCAGGATATAGGCCAAGGAAATAAACTGAATGTACAGCATGCTGTAGCTGATCACTTCCCGGATATCACTGAACAGGCTGACAACAGGCCTTGCGGCAAACAACCAGCATATGGCAACCCCTGTAAGGAAGCACATATTTACCGAGCCGGCTTTCCATACCGTTTGCACGGCGCGTTCCGGTTGCCGGGCGCCAAGGTTTTGCCCGGTTAATACCCCGGCCGCATTGCCGATGCCCCAGGCGGGCATGGTGGCTACGGACGCCACCCGTTGCGCAACGATATAACCGGCCAGCGCATTGGGTCCAAAATAGGCGACGATCTTTATCATAAACATCCAGCTGGAGGCCGGGATCATATATTGCAGCGTGCCGCCCGTGGCCTGTTTTACAATTTTTTTAATTATGGTTGGAACCAATACTAATTGCGCCCTGCCAATAGTGATGATCGTTTTGCCCCGCAACAGATACCATGCCTGATAACCGACACCAGCTATGCGCGCAATTGCGGTAGCCAGCGCAGCACCCGTTAATCCCAATGCAGGCAGCGGTCCCCAGCCAAAGATCAATAGTGGGCACAGCATGATATTGATGCCGTTCGACAACCAAAGCGTTCTCATGGCCAGTGCTGCATCGCCCGATCCGCGGAAGATGCCATTGATCGCAATGCGCAGGATGATGAACAGGGTGCTGCCAAACAGGATCCGGCTAAACAAAGCGCCTTCATCAATAAGCTGCGTTGTAAGGCCCATCCACTGCAATATTGGGCGGTAGAACAGGGCTGAAACAATGCTTATCACCAGTGAAATGGCCAGTGCCGTATAGATCACCTGCATAGCTGTAAGACCCGCTGTTCTTGGTTTTTTCTCCCCAATCCTTCTTGAAATGATGGCGGAGGCCGAAACGCTTAATCCTATTGAAACAGAATAGGCAAAACTGATCACCGATTCGGTAGTGCCGGCAATAGAGATGGCATGGGCGCCCAGCCGGCTTACAAAGAACAGGTTGGCGCATACGAACAACGATTCCATCACCAGCTCCAACACCATGGGCACTGCCAGTAAAACAATAGCCCGGTTAATACTGCCCGAAGTGAAATGTTTTTCCTTTCCGCCAATCGCCAGCTTTAACAGGTCGATGCAATACACGCTGTAGGCAGTTGCCGCTTTTATTTTTTGTTTGTATAATTTCATAATTCCAACCTTATTGTTACAAGCTTAACGCCTGCTGTCTGATGGCAGCCAGCGGATTTTGTAATGTGCCGCCTTTACGGGGAATGGCAAAGCTGGTCTTCTCTTCATACCCATTGCCCAGTAACCGCATGCTGTTAATGTAGAACCGTTTGAACTCGGGAACGAACAGGTTATATTTTTCGAATTTGTGCGCCAGGGCCGGATGGGCTGCCTGGTATTCGAGGATCACCTCATATACCTGTTGCCAGAAGGCATTTTCGTTGTACCCCGCATAGGTGTGCAGCACATTGCCCAGGTACCGGAAAAATGCGTCAAAAACGCCCAGCAGAATAAACAACGGCACATTGTCTTTATTGGAAGAAGCGATCATGCCTTCTGCCAGTTCCTTCGGCAGCTTTTCTTTGGCTTCTTCTGTAAGCACAATGTCATCTACAAAATCCTTGATGATGATGCGCACGGGCACATCGTCTTTTAACACCAGGATAATGTTCTCGCCATGCGGCGTTACACAAAGAGCATGTTGGTAATAGATCTGTAGCAAGGGATTTAAATAGGCGCCCAGGTAAGTCTGCAGCCAGGCTTCCATCGATAAACCCGAACGTTTTGCCAGTTCGCCAACAAAGGAGTTGCCCGCATCATCAACGTATAGCAGGGAAGCCATGGTGATGATGCGCTCGCCTGGTTGTAAATATGGGGCCGCACTTTCGCGCCATAATACGCCAAGGAATTCGCGGTATTGATATGGCGGCTCAACAATAGCGTGGTAATAGGGATGTACATAGCTTACCGTAGCCACTTCGCCCAACAACACCAGCCCAAGGCTTTGCAAATAGGCATCGTGTTGCAGCAGATCCATCACCCAGCGGGTTACGCGAGGCGCAATGGCCATTTGTTTGGGCGAAAGCCCGCGGATATTGCCGGTGCTTAAAATGGAAATGGCGGTCTTTACATAATGCTTTTGCGGCTGGCTGCGATTATAAAAAGTGCGAATGCTTTGCTGGGGCAAATAATGGTCGGCGCCGGTTCCCAGTGGTATCAGCAACTTGTTGGCAATATCGGTAGCATATTGCATCAGTAGCTTGTTATTCCATTGCCAGGGATGAACCGGAATAAAAGTATATTCACTGTCATTTACACCATGTCCGTTCAGGATCTCTTTAAATGATGCAATGGTTTCGGGGCCCAGTTCCTGTTCAAGGAACGACTGTTCCTGTATATGCTCCAGGCTACGGAAGGTAGCGCGGCTTTTATGCGCGGCTATCCAGCACAACTGAATGGGTTCACCGGCTTCCGGTGCATATTGTGCATACTCTTCATAATTAAAACCCAGCCGGCTTTTGTTTACGATCACCCAGGGATGGCCGTCCATCTGCTGCTCAACCGCCTGGTAACCGGCCTCGGTAAGCTGCGCAGCGGTGAGGCGGCGGCTGGCATGTATAAACGCATCTGCATACAGGGTATGCAACAGCTCTTCTATGTAATGCGCCATGGTAAATGGCTTAATACCAAATATATCCTGCATATCAATAAAGAACCGGGGCGTGTCTGTAGCTGCAATGACCTGATTGTTTTCGTGCCGTTGAATACTGTCAGCTGCAATATGCCAGTGGTCGAGCTGGCGTTTATAGCCGGAAAAAGTATAATAAAGGTCCGGCTGGTTGGTTGATAACAGAAAATGGGTGTTGCCATCTTCCTCTTCAGAAATTATCGCCGGTTGCGCCACCTGTTCATGCATGAGCTCGGTGATGCTTTTCGCCAGCAGGCGTTTGTTCACTTTTTGCCAGATGGCTATTTCGAGCGGTGCTGTTCCCGCCAATGGTTTACTATTCATTATTTATGCTTGAATGGTGTTACTGTATGCTGGTACCGTGGCCCTGAGCGTAGTCGACGGGTCTGCCTTTTCAGTGCCAAACGTTTGGAAGGCAATCCGCTTTTCGATAGGATACACTTCGCGGCCGGTAACTTTATTAATGATATGTGCATTGCGGTAAGCGCCCATTCCCAGGTCGGGCGTTACAAAACCATGGGTGTGCAGCTCGGCATTTTGCACAAAGATCTCCTCTCCATTTACATCGATGGTGTAATCGCGCTGCACCTCATATAAGCCATCGGGCTGCCGGTTAATACGGGCCGCGATGCCTTGCAGAAAAGCCGGTTCTTTGTATTTATAACCGGTTGCCAGCACCACATAATTGGCGGCACATTGATACGCTTCCTGTTGTTCGGTCTCTGTGAAAGAAAGTTCATACAAACCGGCTGTGTTGGTGGGCGAGATATTTTCAAGGCGCATGTTTGAACGGATATTTACCGGCAGGGAAATAGCATCAACGCTCATTTCATACAACTGGTCAAAGATGTCGTTGATAAGGTCGTAATTGATGCCTTTGTACAACGCATTTTGTTTCGACAGTAATTTCTTCCTTCTTTCTTCGGACAGGTTGTAGAAGTAATCTACATACTCGGGCGATGTCAGTTCCAGCGTAAGCTTTGAATATTCCATGGGGTAGAAGCGGGGCGAGCGCGTGAACCAATTCAATTGCAAACCCTGTTGGGTAGCCGGTAACAGGTCCTGGAATATTTCAGCGGCGCTTTGTCCTGACCCTATCAGGGCCACAGAACCACTGTTGAGCAATTGGTTTTTATGCAACAGGTATTGCGAAGTATGAATAACGCCCGGTAACTGATTGCGATCGATGAAGGCCGGAATGTAAGGCTGGGTGCCGGTACCCAATGCCAGCCTTTCGGCATAATAAGTTTCCGTTTTCCCTGTTTTTGTGCGCCGTACAGTTACTTCGTACAAATTATTATTATAAGCAATGCCCGTTACTTCATAACCAAAGCGGCAATTGCTCAATTGGGTGGCCACCCATTGACAATAACAATTATACTCCTTGCGCAGGATGTTAAAGTTCTCCCTGATGTAAAACGGATAGATCCGGCCGGTTTGTTTACAGTAATTCAGGAAACTGTATTTATTGGTGGGGTCGGCCAGTGTAACCAGGTCGGCCATAAACGGCACCTGCAGCGTTGCGTTTGGCAATAGGAGTCCGGGATGCCAGTCAAACGATTCTGACTGGTCGAAGAACAGCGAGTTTGTATTGGCAACCGGTTCTATCAGCGCCGCCAAACCGAGATTGAAAGGCCCAATACCGATGCCTATGAGTGAATATGTTTGTTGTGCGTTCATTTAAATTTCTTTTGCGAGTGATTGCTCAGCCAGTGGGCTGATGGTAATGTTTTTGTTCTGTGGAAATTTGGCCCAGTACCATTCGCGGTAACAAAAATTCAGGTTGGCCTTTTTGTGGGGCATTTCTATCACCTTTTCTACCCTGAATCCTACATGCAGTTTGTTCATAAGGGAGGCCAGCGAATCAACCGATCCTTCACCCACCATTTTGCCTACCTGTGGTTGCGCAAATACATAATCAACCATACATTGGGTAGAAGGGGACACGTATTTCTTTTTAGGGTCAACCGGGGCTATGTATTGATGCGTACCATAGTCAGTGGGTAATACATCATAGTATTCGCCTACCTGGTCGCGGATGGCCCAATACACTTCAAAATAGAAACCCGGTTCGCCATTGGCTTCGCCTATATAGGCATACAACAGGTCGCCGGCTAACAAAGTGCGGTAATAAGTCTCCAGCTCACTAATGGGCCAGTTCATCTTCCAGATCCTGATAGCATGTTCGCGATGGAACCATTCGTGCAGCATTTCCAGATCGCGATCGAGATCGATGGGCCGCAAGCTGATGGTCACCTCTTCCTTTGGGAAATACCGGCTGTAGAAGATCTCTTTTGACGTGGGATTGATAAGGGTATCACTAAAGAAATATTTGTGCAGGGGATTGTACCAGGTGCGGTACACGGCCGGATTGGTACGTGGCGCGCTGGCTTCATCCATGTTGTTGATGCTGGTAAGCAGGTTGCCCTTGTTGTTCAGTTTGGGGCTGGTTAAAAAATGATTTACCAAACCGGTTGTGTCTGCATCCCGTAGTGATAATAATAGTTCATAAAGCATGCGCAACAACGTGCGCTCGTCGGCCAGTTGATTTTTGCCCAGGGCATTTATTACGCCAAACAGGTTATTGCTGATAAGGTAGTGGTCCCAATACCGGTACATGCGTTCTTCGGGAATAAATGAACGGCTTTCTTTCCCGAAATCAGGAATGGCCTGCTGTAGCATAGCTATTTTTCCTTCACGGAAAAAGAAACCCTGGTTATCGCGGAAGTATATTTTGGCCGGGAACAGGTGTTCATTCATTTCCAGTAAAATATTCTGTTGATGGTATTCGCTGCCCAATCCAAAATCATTAAAAATACCGATCAGCGGTTTTACGCAAATCTGCAGGTATTGAGCGAACCAGTCGAGCGCCGTTTCTTTGACAGAATGGTTACGCAATATCGCTGCCTCGCGAATGATGTTCACCAGGCGCGGCGTATTACCGGCGATACCGTCCTGGCACAAAGCAGCTACCAGCGATACATTCTTTTTTGCGTTAGTGCCTTTAAAAACATTCCGGCGAATGCTGGTGGTGAATCCGTCAATAACGGCGCCATTCCAGGTGACAATGATATAAGCCGGATCAGTAATGAATTCCACACCGGGATACTGCTGCTGCAATGCCTGGCCCCAGCTGGTTTTCATTAATCGGGCGGCGTCATGGCCACGGTACAGTTCATGCGGGTAATTTACGCGATAAGAGTTGGTGATCTTTACATGCAGCGACAATTTGTACATAAAGTCGCTTTGTTCGTTATAGACGGTGCGCACCGAAGAGGTGGCCGCATATAATAAACCTGCTTCACCAAGGCTGTGTAATATCCCTTTTGCCATCATTTCCTGAACCGCGGGTTGTTGCAATAAATATTGCGCTTCCCAGGGATGTGTGGGCACCACTTTGTAATCATAATATTCCCTGAGCAGGTTTTTTACTGTTGGTGTTAATGCTGCGCTTAGCAATTCCTGTTTAAGTAATTCACTGGGCAGGGTAGTTTCCGTACTTTTTTCCTGCACATGCTCCGGGTGTATTAAGAAATAATACAGCGGAAAACGGGCCTGTGTTTCAGGTGAATACCGCAACAGGTCATCGGTAGTAAATCCCTCTCTTGTTTTGGTAAGCGGATGCAGGGGATGGCCTAATAACAGGGATTGTTCCGCTTCTATAAAACTTTGCCGTGGGTTAAAAATATCGGGTTGACCGGTTTCGAATGTATCCAGGAAAATGGTCAGGTTCTCCATACTGTTCTGCATCAAAAATGCAGTGCGTGTTGCTTCCGCATCTGCATAGGCGGTCTTTGCATATTGGGTCACCAGCTCCAGAAAACGGCACGCCCCGATCTCGCTCATGCAATTTGTGGCCAGCTCTTTTTCGGCTACCGGAAAATAAAAACTATGGATCCCGGTTTCTGAATAATATTGAACCGGAATATATACTTCTGAACCGATCGTTGAAAAATCGATGCGGAGATGTAAGGCATGGCCTGTATGCTGAAACCAATGGGCCAGTACCTCATCGTATTTTGGAATGCCTGCATACCGGCTCCAGTTGCTGAACTCGCGGCAAAAGCTGTTGATGAGCGCGGTGTAATTGATTTGCTCAGCTGTTTGCCGTTGTGTGGCAGCGTTGCTCATAATCTTTTCCATGCTTCTTTATAATGGTTAAAATGTTTTGAATATGTTGAATGGCAGTGAGCGGGTTCAGGATGGTGAACTTTAGGAAGAATTGCCCGTTCACCTTTGTGCTGGCCACCAGTACTTCGCCGTTGAAGAACATTGTTTGTTTTATGTAAAGGTTCATGGCGTCTATATCAATGCCCGTGGTACGTTGGGGTATGTACCGGAAAACCAGCACGCCCAGATCTGAATGGCTCAATAGCTCGAATTGATGCGAGTTGTCGAGCAGGCAGGCCGCCTGTTCGGTGGTGTCGATGATCTTGTCGGTATACCGCCCTAGTTTTTGTTTACCCATTAAACGCAGGGTAAACCAGAGTTTCAGCGCATCAAAGCGGCGCGTGCTTTGGGTGATCGATTTATTGATCTGCGCCGGCAGCTCATCGTAATCCTGCTCTTTGGGGTTCAGGTAGTCTGCATGGTGCTTAATGATGTTGAGATGGAATTTATTCTTTACCAGGAATGCACTGCTGCTGATGGGTTGAAAGAACGATTTGTGATAATCTACCGTTACCGAATCTGCCTGCTCGATACCGTTCAACAGGTGCCGGTATTTTTCAGACAATAACAAACCACAACCATAAGCGGCATCTACATGCACCCACATATTGAATTGTTTGGCAATGCGCGAGATATCGGTTAGCGGATCGATATTGCCAAAGTCGGTAGTACCCGCAGTAGCTACGATCGCAATGGGAATATTGCCCTGTTCTATTTCCTGCACAATGGCTTGTTGTAGCTGAGCGGCATCCATCCGGAAGCGTTCATCGGTTCCAACCCTTATAATCGCCTGCTCGCCAAGGCCCATGAGCGAGGCATTTTTCTGGTTGCTGAAATGCGCCTTTTCCGACACAAATATCCTGAACCGGTTTGCATTGGCAGGATGCCCCTGTAATTTAATATTATGGTTCAGCCAGGTCAATGCATAATAATCCCGGGCCAGTAACAAGCCCATCATATTGCTTTGCGAACCACCACCGGTAAATACCCCATCGCACTGGTTGTTGTAGCCGATCTGTTGGCCCGTCCAGTCAATAAGGCGGCGTTCAATAAATGTACCGCCCGCGCTTTGGTCGTAAGTGTCCTGCGATGAGTTAATGGCGCTGATGATCACTTCAGCCGCCAGCGCCGGTATCACCACGGGACAATTCAAATGCGCAATGTACTGTGGTAAATGAAAGGCAGTAGCATGTTTTATGTACAGCGCATTCACTTCCTCAAACAGGCTTTTGTAGTCGGGCAGTGGGTTTTCGAGATTGACGTTTTCAAATTCAGCCAGCAGCATAGCCGGTTTTATACCGCTGAACGGTTTTTTATTGTTCTTTAAAAAGCCCGAGACCTGTTCTGCCGCCGCCCTGATGGCCAGGCGGTAATCGGTTTCGGTGTCTTCATAAAAAATATCGTTGCAGGAGGTATCGTCTGTTTCATTTTCGGGCAGCTCTGTGGCGTATATGGAGATCAGGGTTTGTTTTTCCATTGATGATGCGGTTACTATTTTAAAGATTCGTTGGGAAACAATTTGCCGTAATGTTCTTCCATGATGAAATAAGGATCATCGGTATGCGTAACCGGGCTGATGTTGATGAGACTGGTCTTGCTCATCATCCGTAGCATGAGGCGGCGTTCGCATTTCACCAGTTGTCCGTTCTCGTTACGATAACCGGCAATAAAGGAGTTGCGGCCATGCGCGCACAAATGGTTGTTTACAAAAATGAGATCGCCCGAGTCGGGAATGAAATCGTTGTAAATGAGTTGACGGGCGTCCTCCCAAAAACGAATGAGATTATTCATGGCTTCAGGTGTTTGATTGGCCTTTTCATTATAGATCTGTTCAGCCGCATCAAAGCGAATAAAGGGCCGCTTGCGGTTGCCATATAATATAGAAGTGGTCACTTCATCACCCGCATTTTCTTCACTGGTGTAGTTGGCGTCTTTGGGGCATTTGTAAATAGGGCTGAACAATTCCGCCATCATTTCATTGGTATCGCCATGCGAACGGATGGAATACAGGGTAGAAGGCACCTGTTCTTCATTACGCAGGAAAAGGAAGCTCAGAAAATCGGCCTGGTTAAATAAAAAGGCATCCTCGGTATGCACAAACAGATCGGTGCGCGAACCGGAACCGGTTTGTGTAAAGTTCATTTTCTCGTCGGGTATAACGGCATGCAGCAGCCCGCCGCCTTTGCGCTGGGCATAATATTGAACAGGTTTTGAAGGAATACCGCCATGCAGTAAAGAACAGATGAATCCATATTTTATCAGCCTGCTATAATCGGTTTCTTTCCAGGAGGGCGGGGTAGGGCCAAGTGCATCATGATCTACATCGGTAAGGCCTCTGAAAACCAGGGCGCCATACTGACTGCCTGAGAAATCAGTGCCAAAACGGCTTAGGATGATCGCAATGCGTTCGGGCAATAGCTGGAACGCGTTCAGGTGTAAAGAAGAAATGTAATCGGGGTTTTCATAATGACCAAACGCTTTGATTAGCATATTAGCCACGCTTGAAATGGCCGTTCTTTCTTTTTGTGAAACTTCAATGATCACTGGACTCATAGGCGGTGGCAACACGCCTGGACCTGTAATACCCTGCCCCGACAAGTCGGGGGGCGCCGGTGTTGGAATGGCAATGATTTCCATGTTTATTAATTTGTGTCTAATGGTTGAATGTTTATTCTTGTTTATAATGTTTCAGAAATAAGAGGTAAGAAGTAGGAAGGACCTGTATTTCGTACCTCTTACTTCATGCCTCCTGCTTCGTTTCCCTATGGGCAATAACATCCCTGTACGCTGCGATGGCTATTTCACAGCATAAGTATCCTGCACGCTGAAAAGCGTTTAGTTGCTACAGTAAATTTTAACAGTGAAAATTAAAACTGGCAAAACCATGGCCGGTTATAGAATTGGCAGAGCCAATGCTATAACGAAACTGAATTCTATAAAACCGGATTATTTTCAAATGAATGCGTATGCAATCATTTGCTAGTGATTGGAAGGAGAAGTAAAACGCGTACGCAATTTAAATACTAAATCAATTGAATAGTTACGAGAACAGGAAAAGTTTTATCACAATGCCAAAAATTACATTGGCGTAACAAATGCATGTGCTATATACAGTAATGATGTGGTACAAAAAAACGGTCCTGGTGTAACCGGGACCGTTGCAAATGGAACGTTGCTCTCTGATGTGTTATCACATGGAATAAAAAACGCTAGAATTTTATAGTGACATTGGCAGTGAAGCTGCGCGGCATTTGCGCGCTTAACACGCCCTGACCTACAAAATATAATTCGTTGGTGGCATTGTCGACCTTAACACCGAGGCGATACCAGCGGGCATCATAGAATATAGTTCCATTTAATAAGGTGTAAGAAGGCAGGGTGAATACGCCGGTAGCGGATGAATTGGCGGTAAGGTGTTTATCGACATAATTACCACCAATGCCAGCACCCAATCCTTTTGCTTTACCATTTAATAGTGTATAACTGATCCAGGCATTGGCCAGGTTGCGGGGACCCGCAAATGCAGGCCGTCTTCCATCGAGGGCGGCAGTTGCCTTTGTTAATTTGCTGTCGTTATAACTGTAACCGGCCAAAATGTTTAATCCATCAATCGGACTGCCCTGTACTTCCAATTCAAATCCTTTACTGAATTGGGTGCCGTCCTGAACGGTGATGTTATAGGTTTTGGTTTGGATAACAGTGGGCTCTACCCGGGTCATGTTGGTTGCCTTAATGTCATAATAGCTGGCGGTGATATTGAGCTTATTGTTCAACAGATCGAGTTTTACGCCGCCTTCAAACTGACCGGCATGTTGCGGTTTCATTACACCTGAAGCAATGCCGATGGGTGTTGTTGGCTGGGTAACAGGCGCCAGGTAAATAAAACCATTCATATAATTGGCAAACAATGATACCTTGTTCTTTACCAGTTGGTATACCAGACCGTATTTGTGCGAGAATGTCGTTTGATTATAGTTGGTATTGGCCAGAATGGTATCGGCATAATGGTTGCGGGTGCCTTTGCTGTCGAAACCATCAACCCGCAGGCTTACCATGGCGATCAGTTCATCGGTGATGTTCACCACTTCCGAAACATAAGCGCTGACCATGTCGGTATAGGTGTGGTTCTTTGTACCGGCATCTATGGAAGCTGCAATTTTCTGATCAACTGCATAACGGGAAATTTTTCCATAATTCCTGTCCAGGATATCAGTACCATTTATATAGTCAAAAACAATATAAGGAGAATTGTCGTTGTTCACTTTTGTGCGAACATAATCCAGTCCAACCAGCAGGCGGTGTTTTACCCGGCCGGTGGAAAAACGGCCGGTAAAGTTCTGCTGAATGTCGAGGGTGGTGCTGATGGTGTTTTGGAGGGTAATGTTGCGTTCCAGGGTGTCGTCGGTGTTTTTACGGATGAACTCATATTGATAATAACCATCAGACTTCCGTGAGTTGTTGCTGAGAATGGTTTGGGAGGTCCAGTCGTTATTTATTTTATAGGTTGCTATCGCGCGCATGTTGACCGTAGGCGTTTTCATGGTAAGGTCGTTGGTAGTGTACGACCGGTTCCAGTTAAACCCTAACTCATCAGGCGTATGTGCAACAAACAGGCGGGTGCGGTTCAAAAAAACTACCGAAGGACTGGTCATTTCTGCATTATAGAATTCCCCGTTCAGGTTAATCCTGAAGTTATTGCTGGCGCGGATCTCAACAGCCGGTGCAAAGAACAGTGATTTTCTGAACCCTGCATCCTGCCAGCTTTGCTGGTTCTGGTAAGCAGCGTTCAGCCGGAACAAAACATTGCCTTCTTTATTGGCCTTCCCATAAATATCAGCCGTTACCCGGTTCAAATTATAGCTGCCGGTGCTGTACAAAATTTCACCGCCGAAAGTATCGATGGGTTTCTTAGTGACAATATTGATCAAACCACCCAAAGAGGTAACCGAACCGCCGTATAATGTAGTGGAGGGCCCCTTAAGCACTTCAATCTTTTCTACGTTTGCGGGATCCATTTCGCCGTTTGTTTGAGCCGGAACGCCATCGATCATAGAAGCTTCAGTACGGAAACCACGAAGTGAATAATAGGAGGCGCCATCGGAATTGATACCACGGTTGCCCTGTATTTTATATAAACCTGGTGTATTCTTTAGTACATTTCCGAAATCGGTAATGAGCTGTTCTTTGATGATGTCTTTGGAAATAGAAGTATATACCTGTGGATTTTCCAGGCGGCCCAATGGCATTTTGGCCACAGTCTCGTATCCATCGGTCAGCGGTTTGTTTTTGGCGGCCGCGATCACCACTTCCTGTAGGGTTGCGTGGTTTTCGGTCAATATAAAATCGGTCACCAGTATTTCACCGTCATTCAGGGTAACGGTTTTGTCAACTGTTTTCAGTCCAACAGCGGTTACCTGTATCGTATAGCTGCCGGGTTTTATACCTGCCAGTTTGTATTCTCCCTGTTGGTTGGTGGCGGTGGCCATTCTTTTATTGGCAATTCCTACCGTAATACTTTCAGCCGGTTTACCATCGGCGGTAATCACTTTTCCCTGCAGCGTGCCATGTTGCTGTGCCAGCAGGGCTGAGTTCAAACCGGAAATAAAAATTAATAAAAGGGAAAAACGGAGCATGATCTTCATTGTTTTTCATTTAATAAATCCCAATTGCTATCTATCGTATGGTCGTTTAAAATAAAGTGAACGGGTTGTGGCAGGGGAGAACCGCTTTATAAAATAAAAAGAACCTGTTTAGGCATACGCTACACTGTATTTGGTTCTCCTTCCGTAACAGCGCAGGTACGATAAACAGGTAATTAGTTGGAAAAGGTTATAACAGCTACCGGGTTTCGCCGGTATTAAATTTTATTTGTCAATGTGGAAGGAGAATGAAATCGTGGTGCAAAGAAAAGGGCTGGCTGTAAAAAACGCTTACGCAATCAGGAAATTGATTTACGGTATCGGTAACAACATGGGTATGCGAAATATGATGAATAATTGCAATTGTTCGGATGAACAGCATCGTGATTGGTTGCAACGCCACCGGTGCAACCAAAAGCACTTTTATGAAGGAAGGGCGCGCCCTGGTACAGGGTACCGCCCCAGGTCTGAGTGCTTGAAAATTAGTTGCCCCAACAAATTGCAGCGATGTTGCAAATGCAAAAACTTTCCTTACATTTGTCCCACACTTCAGACGAAAAACAATTCAATATGACAGGCGAAAAAAACTACGATGTAATCATTATTGGTGGCAGTTACGCAGGTTTGTCCGGCGCAATGGCATTAGGCAGGAGTTTACGAAAAGTGCTGATCATTGATGGGGGAGAACCCTGTAACCGGCAAACGCCGCATTCCCATAATTTCATAACTCACGACGGCAATACACCAAAAGCGATCGCAATGCAGGCAAAAGAACAGGTGTTGAAATATGATACCGTAACTTTTCTGCAGGGAATTGCTGTTTCTGCATCCAAAAATGAGAAGGGTTTCGATATAAAAACAGCAGCCGGCGACACCTTCACGGCCCGGAAGCTATTATTTGCTACCGGTATAAAAGACAAAATGCCGCCGATTGAAGGATTTGCAGCATGTTGGGGCATTACGGCAATTCATTGTCCGTATTGCCATGGCTACGAAGTGCGCCATGAAAAGACCGGGATTATTTCCAATGGAGATATCGGTTATGAATTCTGTAAACTGATCAATAACTGGACGAAGGACCTGACCCTGTTCACCAACGGCAAATCGACCCTGACGCCGGAACAAACCGAAAAGCTGCGGCAACATAATATACCTGTTATTGAAACAGAGATCACCGCATTCGAACACACAAATGGGTATTTAAACCAGGTGCTGTTCAAAGATGGATCAACCATGTCGTTGAAAGCCGTATATTCGAAGCTGCCATTTGAGCAGCATTGCGATATACCTGTGAAACTGGGTTGTGCATTGAACGAGCAGGGATATATTACAGTTGACAATATGTACAAGACCACTGTTCCCGGTGTGTTTGCGGCAGGGGATAATACGGTGCAGATGCGGTCGGTATCCCTGGCTATAGGATCAGGCGGTTTTGCAGGCGCCGTGATCAACAAAGAACTGGTAGACGAAAGCTTCTAAATATGGAAATATTGGCTAACATTTTGGTGGGCCTGGTTGCCCTTGAGCACCTGTATATTTTGTATCTCGAAATGTTTGCCTGGGAAACGAAGGGCAAAAAGGTCTTTAAAACATTAAAGCCAGAGCTATTCACGCCCACCAGGGTGCTGGCTGCCAATCAGGGATTGTATAACGGTTTCCTGTCGGCCGGACTCATTTGGTCATTCTTTATTACTGAAAAAACCTGGAGCACGAACGTAGCGATCTTCTTTTTAGCCTGCGTGATCGTAGCCGGTATTTATGGCGCTGTTACTGCGAGTAAAAAGATATTCGTTATTCAGGGCTTGCCGGCGCTGGTGGCGTTGGTAGTGGTTTTGATGAGGTGAGAAGGCACTACGATTAGAACTTTTACATTTTTCTGAACTTTATTTATGATTCGTAACCTGTCTCGTAAGTTGGTTATTTTGGACCATCCAAAAGTAGTTATACAATTTTCAGTACTAACAATATAATATCCCGATATCACTATAGTGTATCCAGCACTCATTATATTGTATCCAGATTTCATTATGGAACGTCAGTAAGCAACTTTGTGATATCAGTAGCAAAGAATACGCCGTCCCAGCATAACATTTGGCGATAAGTTTGGCAGATATTGTTTAAACTTAGCCAGGTATGATGCAAATCCATTCAGGTATGACTAAACCCTGGGTAGGGATGCTCCAATGTGAGCCTGGAGGACAAAAAGTTGAATCAAAATGCGGCATAGTTACTTCAAAATGCGGCATCCAAAGCCTGGTAAGTCATTTCCTAAGTAACTTAAGCTCCAAACTTCTAAAGTTTTATAGTTATCTGCACAAGATGTTTCTGGAATATGTGTCGTGGACGCTTCATTACGCTGTTTTTTAAAAACGATCTGAAGTCACGGAAGTCATATAGTTAAATCAAAATGCTGCTTAGTGAACAACTACTGTCCTAACATTGATCAGTACAAGATATTAAGCCCAGATCAGGTATTATTTAAACTCCTTCGTCACCTCAATCAGCCCAACAATATTGCTGTTAAACTCTTCCAACTCCTCTGCCGGTACCCACAATTCATTATGTATTTCGCCACCAACATTCTGGACCTCAAACTTGCTTACATAGTCTGTGTTCACCGCAAACTTTGTAACATAGCCTGCACCGTATGCTGGTACATTCCAGTCCCTGGAAATTTGAATGGCATATTCTTCATTCATTACCGGATAAAAAATGGGTTGTTCAGGCAGTCTTGGTGGAAATTTTTTCCAGCCCGACTGTTCAATTAATTCCAGTTCTTTGAAGCCAACCGGCCGGTAAAGGATTGTTACTTTATCTGTTGCCATTCGTATAATTAAATTTATTTGCAAAGCTAATTTCTTAACAGATCGGTTCTATCATTCATGCTCACTTTTTCCCTTTCACCTCCGTTACCCCAATAATTACCCCAAAATTGCCATCTGTTTGCGTCCAGTCTTTTTCAGGCAAATAAGTGCGCGATACAAACCCATCTAGATATAACGCATACCGGCAGCCCATTTTTTTGAAATAACCGGCAAAATCAAAGAAGTTAACCTCGCCTTTCGACATGGCAAAAACCACTTCATTATTGGGCAATATGCCCACTCCGTTCCGGATGTTCACATTCGTTGAGCCTTCTTTAAATGCGGGGTTTATTGTTCCGTTTATGACCAGCAACGGGCCCGATTGTGTCGCATATTTTACATTGCCTTTATTTACAAAATCTTCTGTTTTACAGATCGCCGGAACATTGGCCGTCGTAATATAAAACACGCCGTTTGGTTGCATATAAAAGTTACCGGCGCCGCTGTGCCCGATTGTGTCGCATATTTTACATTGCCTTTATTTACAAAATCTTCTGTTTTACAGATCGCCGGAACATTGGCCGTCGTAATATAAAATACGCCGTTTGGTTGCATATAAAAGTTACCGGCGCCGCTGCGGGTGTTTAAGGGAGTGAGCTGCTTTTTATTTTCAATAAATAATCCCAGCGGACTGTTATCCTGCATGTACATGCCGCCATTCATGGCAAACACCAATGTTTTTTGCTGGCTTTCAACCCAGGTCTTCAGGTTTTCAATGCTTTTGAATGGTTCATTTTTGTCATTCTTCCAATAAAGCCTCAGGTCGCTTTTTTTAACATCAACCTTGTATGTTATAAATAGTTCATCTTCCTTCTTTTCTTTGGCAATGCGGGTATAAAATGCTGTTGTGAACAATAGGAGAGTGGCGAGACTGAACGTTGTTATTATTTTCACGGTTTGTTGTGTTTAAGCTGTCAATGGGGAACAATCATTTTTGCCTTCTTTGCCGCTTTGTTAAAATGCCGGTTACCAGGTCTGTTGATGATCTTACCCCATTAATAAATAAGCATTCGAGTTCGCCGCTGCACGTCCACATATCACCATTGCTCGTAGGTCCACCTTCGGTTTCCTTTTTAAGGATAACCTTATTGTCCTTCGTTGAATACAAACAGGTAGTTAGCTTTAAAACCGGCATGCCGGGCTTGCCGCCCGAATGAATGTTACTATAAAAAACAATGTAATCAGCTTTTGAAGTGTCTGCCAGCATTTTCAAACTTACTGAATCCGTTTTTTGATTGGGCAATTCAACAAAAGTTGATTTTGGCTCGTACTCATTAAAATAAAATTTATAAACAGCGATTGAGTAATTCGACAACACATGATAGTATTTAAATCGCTGTATTTCGCTTTCATATGATCGTAACAATTGGAGATCCTTTTTCGATGCTTCTATAGCTGCACTATCGGGACAGCCGGTACAATTTACCTGGTCTTCCAGATTTTTTACTAACAGGTAATATTGTTTTTGCTGTTTAATCACTAAACTATCCGAGGCGCTATAATAAGATTTATCTATTATGGCAGTATCGGGTTGAATAATAACGAGCTTGAATGGCTTCCACATCCCCTGTTGGGCTTGCGTGGTGGTTTTTACAATTAATAGCATTATTAACAGAAGGATGAGCTGCGACTTCATACAATTTAAGTTATTTACCTGCGAATAAGTGTTTTCCGCTATAATACGAATTTAAATGCAGGAATGGCTGGTCCCCGGCAAATAATATCCAATCGGTAACATCGATTTATTCCATCTTTCGTCTAAGGGTTTAACTTTAAACACTTATATGGTCTTTATTTATAATCTCAAGTATGTTAATTCCTGTTCAATTACTTACATGTTATTAAGCGTTATTGCAACACGTTTTTAAAATTAATCCAATGCAGCCCGGCTTTAAAAACCGGCAGTTATTAATATCCTATTAAACCGGCGAATCCAATTACTATGAACAACAGTGATGAATGCAATTACCTTTTCCGTCGCAAAAACAGCTTAAAACGGGTATTCAATTGGCGGTTAAAAACCCTGCTGTTACTTCCTGTACTGGTGTTCACCCTTTTTCAGGCCTGGGCGCAGAATGTCTATGCGGTTCATGCCAATATTATTTACCGCTTCACCAAATATATCAACTGGCCCGATGATAGAAAAACAGGCGATTTTGTGATCGGTGTAGTGGGGGATACTCCTTTATTTGATGAACTTAAGATATTTACCTCCAATAAAACTGCAGCCGGGCAGCCATTTGTTATTAAGAAATTCGCCCCCAAAGCTGCAGCCTACAATTGCCACATATTATTTATTGGTGAAGATGAAAGTGGAAGCGTTAAACGTATAGCCGCCGCAACTGCTGGTACGTCAACACTACTTGTTACTGAGTCAGAAGGCTTAACGCGTAAAGGTTCCTGTATCAACTTTATCATAATCGATGATCGTCTTAAACTGGAGATCAATAAAACAAATATTGAACGCCGGAGCCTCGACATTGCATCTGAATTATTGAACCTGGGAATTGTTGTAAACTAAAGGAGTTAAAAAAACATGAGATCCGTGTTTTGTGCCGGGAAAAACCTGCTGAACCAAACAACGCGCGAGTTCTTCTATACCGATAAAGTGCCATTTATGTTAATGGGCGGTGTAAGTTATCAGTTGCAGTAAAATGAAAGGATGCAGTATGAAATTCAGTATCAAAAAAAGAATAGCTTTCAGCTTCTCCCTTTTAGGAAGCGTGTTTTTAATAAATGCAGCTATTACCATTTTTACCCTGTTGAAGAACCATAGAATTACCGAAAGGACCTCCAATGTGGTTTTGCCTTCCATGCAGGCGATCGATGAATTGAATACCATGCTGCTTGAATCAAAAATGTACACGACCAACTGGGTGTTCCTGCGGGGGAACCAGGAAGATAAAGAACAATTGAAAAAGATACACGAAAAGGAATATTATGCTTTAAAGGATAAGCTTACCGCATATACTGATGACTGGGCTCAAAAAAGTATTACCGACAGCCTGCAGCAGGTATATACCCATTTTGAGCAATTGCTTGCTGTGGAAAAAGAGATCATGCACTCGCTGCAAAAGTTTGAAGATTATGATGATCCCGTAACAAAGCTGGAAGCAGAACGGAAGGTGGAAGATGAAGTGCTTCCACAAACTGCTGCTATAGTTTCTTCCCTCGATAATATACTTAAGCTGGGCAATCAATTCATGGCAGCCGAAAGGAACAGGCTGGGACAACGACAGTTCAAACTTAGGGTATTCATTATTGTGTTATCTGTAGCATTTTTGATAATCGGCTTTTTGTTATCGGTTTATTTTTCCAAAAAGATCATTGAACCCATTACCCGCATCAGGCATATGATAAATGACCTGGGCCGGGGAGTTACCAGCATGCTCGAACACCATACTACCCGCGACGAAATAGGGGAGATGGTGGTGGCGGTGAACAATTTATCAAGAAAATTGCAGGTCACCAGCATGTTTGCCCATGAAATAGGCAAACGAAATTTCGAAATGCCATTCCATCCCCTAAGCAAGGAAGATACCCTTGGTAAAGCGCTTATTGCCATGCGCAATAACCTTAAAAAAAGCGACAGGGAATTACAGGATGCCACCGGTCACCTGCATACAAAAGATCAGTTGCTGCAGGCTGTGGCCGAGGCAACCCATGAGCTTATCAGTAATAATGATCTGGACAGGGCCATTGGAAATACCATGCGTTCATTGGGCCGGGGCATTAATGCCGATGGCATCAATATTTATACCATGCGGTATGAAGACTATGATGGCCAGTTGTATGCCGACTCCTATATGCGCTGGTTGCAGGCAACCGATGAGGTAGATTTTAAATCGCCCGTTTATTACAACACAAAGGTGATGCCCAATGCTATTAAGGCACTCAGTAGCGATGAAGTGTTTGCCCGGCTTACCAGTGAGGTGGAAGATGATTCATTGCGGTTTGTATTCGAGAAAAGGAATATCAAATCGGTTGCGGCCTTCCCCATATTTATCATGGGCCATTTCTGGGGTTTTGTTGCCTTAAGCAACAGCTATGAACGGGTGTGGACGGAAACCGAATTCTCCATTCTTAAATCTTTTGCTGTAACCCTGAGTGCTGCCATTGAACGCCTTCAAATGGAACAGCAACTGATTGTGGCCAAAGACAATGCCGAAGCTGCCAGCAAGGCCAAAAGTGAATTTATGGCCAATATGAGCCATGAATTGCGTACCCCCATGAACGGCATCATTGGCTTTACCGATCTGGTGCTCACTACCGAATTACAAAAAGCTCAACGCGATTACCTGAAAAACGTAAGCAAATCGGCCTACAGCCTGCTGAACATCATCAACGATATCCTTGATTTCTCCAAAATAGAAGCCGGAAAATTGTTGATCGATGAAGTGCCATTTAATCTTGCTGAACTCGTGGAAGATACTGTAGACCTCATCTCTATAAAAGCCGAAGAAAAAGGCCTTGAGCTGGTTTGCGCAATTGACCCGGCATTGCCTTCGCAATTGATCGGCGACCCCATTCGCATAAAACAGGTATTGACCAATTTAATGGGCAATGCGGTAAAATTTACCGCAAATGGCGAAGTGTTTGTGAAAATAGAGTCGGGGGTACGATATGAAAAAAATGAGGCCGGTTTTATTGATGTCAACATCCAGGTAAAAGATACAGGTATCGGTATTCCTCAAAACAAGCTCAATGATATCTTTGAAAGCTTTACGCAGGTTGATAATTCAACTACCCGCAAATACGGGGGAACCGGGTTGGGACTTACCATTTCAAAAAGCCTGGTTGAATTAATGGGTGGGCGATTGATGGTGGAAAGCGAACCGGGCAGGGGCAGCTCATTTTCGTTCAACCTTTCCCTGCAGGTCGTGAATGTAGCGCCGCCGGTCACGTTTGAGTCAAAACCTTTGCTGCGCGAAGTGCTGGTGATCGATGACAATGAAACTAACTGTAAGCTCATGCGGGGCATCTTCGAATACCTGCATATTCCCTGTAAAATATGCACCAGTGGGCCGGAAGCGTTGCTATTGATCACCCGCTCAATACAAAATAATGCCCCGTTCGACCTCATAATAACCGACCACCAGATGCCGGTAATGGATGGCATTACCCTGGCAAAGGAAATAAAGAAATTGCTGCAAGGCCGAACCGAACCTTTTATCCTGATGCTGTCGTCGCTCGAAAAAAACCTGTTCCAGCATGAAGCAGAAAATATCGGTATCAATAAGTTCCTTTCCAAACCGGTTAAACTGCACGAGCTGAACAATATTTTATCTGGCATCTTTAATAAGGCCATTAAAAACGAATACAAAGAAACAATACCCGCTATTGAGCAATTTGAAGGCGTTACAAAGGTGCTTGTAGTGGAGGATGAACCGGTGAACCTGTTGCTGATCACAGAAGTGTTGCGGAAAATGGGGATAGAAGTGGTTACTGCCGATAATGGCAGTGAAGCTGTTGACCAGTTATTGGAACACGATCCTTCCCTGATATTTATGGATGTGAATATGCCGGTGATGGATGGTTTTATGGCCACCGAGCTCATCCGTAAGTTGCCTGCCCATCACAGAAAGGTGCCCATCGTGGCTTTAACGGCAGATGCCATGCAGGAAGATAAGGAACGGTGCCTGGCCTCGGGCATGAACGATTATATTTCAAAGCCCTTCAGGCTGGAAGAAATACATCAGGTAATAAAAAAATATTGCCCCGTGCCGGAGTTTAAAGTGTGATATACCGGCGATCTCAAATACGTGGGATTCTTTAAAAAAATCACAAAAACAAGATTTGCAAAAAATGATACCCGGTTTTATTCGCCTTTGTGCGCGGTAATTGGTATTTTGACGCTTATTCTGGCGCTTTATAAATAATGCCCGAAACCTCGTATGCGTAAGAAACGTATTGTCCTCTATAGCCTGCTGGCCCTGATCCCTGTTTGTTTAATAACCGTTTTTCTTTGCAACTATATTATCCGCAGCACGGCAAAGGATAAGCTCTATACCGATGTTAAAACCATCCCTTATAACAAAGTGGGCCTGTTGCTGGGCACTTCCAAACGGCTTAACTCGGGCTATGCCAACCTGTATTACGATTACCGCATTGAAGCAGCTACCCGGCTGTTAAAGGAAGGAAAAATTAAATACCTCATCATCAGTGGCGATAACAGCCGCAAGGAATACAGCGAACCGGAAGACATGCGTGCCGACCTCATGGCCGCCGGCATTGATTCTTCGGTTATTTTTCTCGATTACGCCGGCTTCAGGACTTTTGATTCCATTGTACGATTAAAAGAGATCTTCAGCCAGGATTCGGTGACCATCATTTCCCAGCAATTCCATAACGAACGTGCACTGTATATGGCCAAAAAAGAAGGCATTAGCGCCGTTGCTTTCAACGCAACTGATGTAAGTGCCAGCTATGGCTTCCGTGTGCAGCTGCGCGAAAAACTGGCCCGCGTAAAGGTCTTTGTCGACTATTGGTTCGGCACAAAACCAAAATTCCTCGGCGATAAAGTAAATATTCCAGCCGAGTTAAATTACTAAGGTGTAATTTGAATTTGATGCACATGCGGCCATAATTTGCCGGTTACATATACCAAATCTGTTGCCGCATCATAGGCAATACCATTCAGTACATCGCCGCCATCTCTTGTTAACGAGGCTTTGAACGCGAGCGGACTCAGGTCTAATTTACCAACCACTTTTCCATTGGCCGGATCGATCCTGACGATGTAGTTCGTTACCCAGATATTCGCATAGATATACCCTTTAATATATTCCAGCTCATTCAGGCTGTCGCGCCGGTGGCCGTTCTCTGTTATCGCTAATTTTTTTACCAACTTCAGGTCACCGGGTCGCAGAAAGCTCAACGTGTCGGTTCCGTCACTCATAATAACCTGGGCGCCATCCGTGGTTAAACCCCAACCTTCCTTGGGAATAGCAAACTGACCGGTTTGCTTAAAGGTGCTGGCATCGTAAATAAACCCCACGTGATTCTTATAAGTAAGCTGGTACAGCTTGTCTTTTAAAAAGACTATGCCTTCCCCGAACAGGTTTTTATCGCTTAGCGCTACTTTTTGAATAAAATTGCCTGTTTTCAGGTCGTTTATGCCGATCAGCGATTTGCGTTGCGCGTAGGGCGAGCCGGTGCTTTCGTATAATTGCCCGTCATGCACTACCAATCCTTCAGTAAACAGGGAAGTGTCGTGCAGAAAGTAATCTTTTTCCTTGTATTTGATGGCCGGAGTAACAGTTCGGGCCGGTTCGGCGGTCTCTTCCGCTTCCTCCCCCGAATTACAGGCTAGAAAGGTGAAAATTACCATTAATAAGAACAAGGTTTTCTTCATGGCAGTATTTTGGGGCCAATAATAGCAATATCCCCACAATTGTAAAAACCCAATTTGTTAAACCTGGAAACGATTTTGCACAAGATGAATGCCCTGCTGCCGGCCAATTACCCTTGTTGATAACATTACCTCATGAAAAGTTTTTAATGCCGGGCTACTTTTATTATCATTGCCCTTTCTATGCTGCCCTATTTAAAACCTTTTTTCAGGAAACTGATTGCGCTGCCTGTTTGTATCGTATTCTGCGGCCTGCTGTTAGGGCAGCAGCCAACCACTTACCATTTCGCCCATCTCGACTTTAACCAGGGACTTTCCAATAACCAGATCAATTGCATTTTTAAAAGCAAAAAAGGTTTTATGTGGTTTGGCACCATGAGCGGATTGAATCGTTTCGATGGTTACACCTTTAAAACCTACCGCCATGATATTAAAGATAGCACCACTATCAGTGATGATTATATTTCGAAAATCGTAAGTGGTCCTTATAATAAATTATGGATCGAAACCCGCACCGGTTTCAATGCCTATGATCCATCCATTGAAAAGTTCGACCAGCGGGTCGACAGGTATTTGCAGAAACTGGGCCTGCCCGGCTATGGGCTCAACGATATTGTTCCCTGCGGCAAAGGGTTTTTATTTGTTTACCGCGATCTGGGCATTTATTATTTTGAGGAGAACAAAGCAGTGTTGCCGGTAATGCAATTCGATAACCGCGAAATGAATGTCATTGCCGATGTTAAAACAGACGCCAGTAATAACATCTGGGTGGTTTATTGCAATGGGTTGTTGGAACAGCTCAATGCCACCACAAAAAAATCGATTGCCCGCACCCCCATGCTGCAACAAAAACAGGGCGTCAACAAATTTTACTACCACCTGTTCATCGATGCGCAAAACGAGCTGTGGGTGTATGGCAACGGTATCATCAATGGTGTTTACCGCCTGGATCCCCGGCAGCAAACATTGCAGCAGTTCGCCAATAGTGAAGGAATGCACATTCTCAGCAGCAATATCATTGTGAGCATGGTGCAGGATAAAAAAGGATTGCTGTGGATCGCTACCGATCATGGCGGGCTCAATATCCTCGATAAAAACACGCTGAAGGTGCAGGTGCTGTTGAACGAACCGGGCGATAACAACAGCCTGGCGCAAAACAGTCTTACGGGATTGTATAAGGACGACAAGGGCATTATTTGGGTGGGAACCTTTAAGCAGGGCATCAATTATTATCATGAAGGCATCATCCGGTTTCCCCTGTACCGCCACGAACCAACCGATAAGGCCAGTTTGCCCTACAATGATGTAAACAGGTTTGTGGAAGATGCACATGGCAATATCTGGATCGGCACCAATGGGGGCGGACTGATCTATTTTGACCGCATCAATAAAACATTTAAGCAATTCAAACACAACCCGGTCAGCGATAACAGCCTCACCAACGACGTCATTGTAAGTTTGTTCATCGATCACAATAACACATTATGGATCGGCACTTATTTCGGCGGTCTCGATAGTTATGATGGCCGCACATTTACCCATCATCGTCATACGGTGAAAGACAGCACCAGCCTGAGTGACGACCGCGTTTGGGAAATTTATGAAGACCACAACAACGATCTCTGGATCGGTACCCTTGAATCGGGTCTCGAAAAATATGACCGGGCCAACAACCGGTTCATTCATTTTAAACCCATGGCGCCTAACTCGGTGCATATTGGGTATATATCTACCATAACAGAAGACAAACAGGGCAATTTATGGGTGGGTACTTCTTATGGCATCGATGTGCGCAACAAGAACACCGGCGTCTTTACGCAATTGCTCAGCCGCGATACAAAACTCAGTAATGAGAATATCATCAGCATCTATAATGACAGCCGGGGATTTACCTGGGTAGGCACCCGCGATGGCTTGAATGTATACAATCCACAAACCAATAAATTCCAGGTTTTCAGAAAGGAAGATGGGTTGCCCGATAATGCCATTCTGAATATTATTGAAGATAATGCGCATGAACTGTGGATCAGTACGCCCAATGGCATCAGCCGCATCAGGTATTCCGGAACCTTTGCCGCCGGCATCAGCATCAATTGCGTCAATTACGACCGGCCCGATGGTTTGCAGGGTAAAGAATTCAACGAAAATGCCGCACTGAAAACGCGGCAGGGTGAACTGCTGTTTGGCGGCGCCAATGGTTTTAACCTGTTCAACCCGGCCAACCTGAAGGTGAATACCATTATGGCACAAGTTGTACTAACCGGTTTACAGGTGTTTAACAAGAATATTGAAGCCGGCGATAAGGTCAATGATCAGGTTATTCTGCAACGATCGATTACCGAAACAGATAAGATAACCTTGCGTTACGATGAAGATATTTTCTCCATAGAATTTGCCGCATTGGGTTTTATCAATACCCAGAAAAATAAATACGCCTATCGCCTGCAGGGATTTAATAAGAACTGGTTGTATACCGATGGCAGTTCGCGAAAAGTTACCTACACCAATCTTGATCCGGGCCGGTATACCTTCTTTGTAAAAGCGTCAAACGACCGGGGTGAATGGAATGACAAGGGCATTGCTGTTGACATAATTGTATTGCCGCCATTCTGGTTAACACCGTTGGCGTATGTGATATACGTTTTGATTGCACTGGCCATTTTATACTTTGCGCGCCGCATGGTTATACAGCGGGCAAAAATGCGGTTTGCACTGGAACAGGAAAGAAGGGAAGCCAGTCGAATACGCGAGCTGGATATGATGAAGATCCGTTTCTTTACCAATGTAAGCCATGAGTTCCGCACCCCGCTGTCGCTGATATTGACCCCATTGGAAAGAATGATAAGAACAACGGAAGAACCGGCGCAACGGTCGCAATACCAGTTGATCCATCGCAACGCCCGGCGCCTGATGAACCTGGTTAACCAACTGCTCGATTTCCGTAAGATGGAAGTGCATGAGTTAAAGCTGCATGCCACCGAGGGCGACGTTATACAGTTCATTGAAGAAACTGCCGGCTCTTTCACCGATATAGCAGAAAAAAAACAGATCCGGTTTTCTTATACTGCAGCGTTGAAAAGTTTGTCAACCCCTTTCGATCACGACAAACTGGAACGCATCATCTTCAACCTGCTGTCCAATGCTTTTAAGTTCACCCCGGCAAATGGTTCGGTTAGCGTAACAGTAAATGCAACCCGCAACGAGGAAGAAACCTTGCTTGAAATAAAAATAAAAGATACCGGCATTGGTATTCCGGCCAGTCAGCATGAAAAAATATTCGAACGTTTCTTTCAACACGATGTGCCGGGCACCCTGGTAAACCAGGGGAGTGGTATAGGGCTGGCCATCACCAGGGAATTTGTAAACCTGCTTGGCGGAACCATCATTGTAGAAAGTGATGAATTAAAAGGATCCACCTTTACGGTGTTGCTGCCGGTAAAAGAGATCGCAACAACCCTGGTACCGCCTGTGATAGCGGAAGAAGAAGGGAGCACAGCAAATGAAATATGCGCAGATGCCGTAAAGCCTGCCGGAAAAAAAGAGTACACGGTTTTGCTGGTTGAAGACAATGAAGATTTTTTATTCTATCTGAAAGAGAACCTGCGCGAATGCTTCAATATAGTTGAAGCGGTGAATGGCAGGGAAGGCTGGCAGAAAACATTGTCGGCACACCCTGATATTATCGTAAGCGATATCAATATGCCGGTAATGAACGGCATTGAGTTGTGTAAGAAAATAAAACAGGACCAGCGCACCCGCCACATTCCGGTGGTTTTATTAACAGCACTTACCAGTGAAGAGCAGCAGTTACATGGTATTGAAACCGGGGCCGCCGATTATATGACCAAACCCTTCAATTTTGATATACTGGTCAGCAAAATAAGGAACCTGTTGCGCCAGCAGCAATCCTTTAAGCAAACCTTTACCCGGCAGGTGGCGGTGAAAACAACCGATGTTCAAATAGCTTCGCCCGATGAAAAATTTGTACAGGATGCATTGGCCATCGTTGAAAAGAATATTTCCAATGCCGAATTTTCGGTAGAAGAATTAAGCCGCGCTCTTTTATTAAGCCGGGCTGCTGTTTACAAACGCTTGTTTGTACTTACCGGTAAAACACCCATAGAATTTATACGACAGGTTCGACTGCAACGTGCTGCGCAGTTACTCGAAAAATCAAGGATGTCGGTTGCAGAAGTTGCGTACGCAACCGGGTTCAATAACCCCAAATACTTCTCCAAATACTTCAAAGCCGAATACGGAAAATTACCATCTGCCTGGCAGGCAAACGCCAAAAAGGGGGGTAATTGACAAATCCCCCCTTTTAATTATACATTATATGACCTGCCCTTAACATTTTGATACCCTCAATTAGACAATCCGGTACCATAGATATTGATTTCTCCTATTAATTTCACGCCGCTAACAAAAACGGATTGTTCCGGATGTATTCGGGAATATTCGTAAAAACAACAAACGTAATTGTCGTATTTCCCGGAATAGCACCGGGTATAAAATGAGAAAATAAACAAGGAGTTGGCTTCGCCATTTGAATAAAAGGAATTAACCATCTCCCAAAACTAAGTATACGGGTAAGTCCATTTTGGAGGTTCAAAAACTAAGGGTCACATTGTTCTGAAAACAAACCGCCTGGTTGCAACCGTCTGGTACATACGGGGGCGGTTTTGTTTCCAGACATTACATTCCTTACCTTCCGTGCCAAATTTTTTTTCATGTACAGAGCTTTGCCATTATTGCTTTTATGGTTCCTGCCCGCCGCTACCTCACTGGCTCAACAACATCCATTACAACTTTGGTATAATTCACCAGCCACTCAATGGGAGGCAGCGCTTCCATTGGGGAACGGCCGCCTTGGCGCCATGACACACCGGCATTCGGAAGGCAAATCAGGTACAGGAAGCCACCATCACCGCTACAACCGCCAATAAATTTGTTATAAAAAAGCCGGTGGCGGCCAAAAAGGTGCAAATAAATCAAAATAATAAAACTTTATATACGAGCGATGATAACTTGCTCGTTATTATGAAAAAAGGCGAAACAATTAAACTGATATTTGAATTGTAGGATTTAGGATTTGTGGAATATAGAGAGGCATCCCGCACCACGCGGGGTGCCTTTTTTATGGTGAATGGTGAATATTTTCGGATGTGCGAGACCAATAGCAAAGCTGAAATTTATTGAGGCCATTCACCATTGGCCATTTACTGCTACTCTTGACCAAAATCAACTAATTATTAATTGATTAAGTTCACATAAATTTTGTAATTTCAATCAACCCAACAGGTTACAGGGCTCATATCGCTACATTTATTTGATTCTGATTAGTAAACCCGGTTTGTAAGATTCCTGATTAGATAGTTGGCTTATGCTGATATTTTTAGGATAATACCGGCATATAAATACAACAGGTAAGGTTCTGTCGTAGCAATTTTTATACCCCGCAGCAATTACAGGCGTAATGCTGCCTAATCGCATATTGCTATGAAATTTATTCAGAATCTGTCAATCAGGAACAAACTATTACTCGTCTCCCTCATCCCCTTAGCAGCCTTATTGTATTTTCTGGCCATCGATGTAATGGATAAAATAGATAAACAGCAGAACATTCGCCGTGTCCATAACTATGTGATGGAAATTGAAAAGATAGGCGACATTATCTATAGCCTGCAGGAGGAACGCAGTCATTCAATAAGTTATGTAAGCAGTGGCGGCAGGGATGAAAAATTTGACATGCTTAACCAGCGGATGCAGACAGACAAGGCCATTGCCTTGTTCGGTCAACTGCTGAAAGAACAGAAAAAAGAAAAGAAATTAAGTATTCTCGGTAATATCGCCGATATCCGTAATGCCGTTAATCAGGTAGCTATAGACGTTGATACGATGGCCGGGGAATATGCTTCCATAAACACCCACCTGTTAGACGAAGTGAATGCGAACTATCGCAATGCCCAGGACCCGGAGATCAGGAACATGTCAGAATCACATTTTTACCTGCTGAACGGAATAGGTTTTCTGTCCCAGCTGCGTATGCGCCTGCACATTGCTATTCTACATAAAGAATTCCGTAAAAACGAATTCGCCGAGTTTGCCAGTCTTAAAGGCAAGTATGAATTGAAACTCGACCGGTATTATAAAAATGCAAGCCCTGAACAGGCAGCCGCTTTCAGTTTACGGATGAAAGACCCCGCCATTGTAATGGCAAAAGCATTGATAGATACGGTATATCATAACCCGGCCGCAGTGGCAACCATTCCGGTGGATACCTGGCACGTTAATATCTCTTCTTTCCTGAATGGGCTAAAAGAACAGGAAGACCTGTCAACCCGCGAAACCCGGCAGCTGGCTGAAGAAAAACTGGCTGCCATTTCCGGGTCATTGATCAGAGGCATTGTAATTGTAACTGTCGTGATCGTGGTCATCCTGCTCATGTTGTTATTGATCATCCGCTCTATTGTAAGTTCCCTGTCGGTGATCAGGAACGCAGCCGACCGCATTAGTAGGGGCGAAACCGATTTTATTGTCCCGGTGGCTTCCAAAGACGAAATTGGTAACCTGGTAGCCTCCTTTAACCAAATGGTACTGGTGTCAAAGGAATACGCGCAAATAGCAGAGGCCATTGGCCAGGGTGATTATTCGCCCGTAATAAGAATTCGCAGTGACGCCGATCTCCTGAGCAAGGCCCTGGAAAACATGAAACAGAACCTGCAAAAACTGTCGAATGATAATGAGGTCCGCACCTGGATGTTAACGGGAGCCAGTCAACTGAATAATATTTTGCGGGGCGAAAAGGTTGTAGGGGACCTGGCCCTGCAGATAATCAGCATGCTCACAGCGTACCTCAACGCCCAGGTAGGCGCTATTTACCTGGTCGAAAACAATCAACTCATGCTGTCTGGCAGTTATGCCTTTTCTCACCGTAAAGGAAATACAAATATAATAAAGCTGGGAGAAGGGCTGGTAGGACAGTCGGCCCTGGAAAAAAAGCCCATTGTTTTTGCCAATGTACCTGAAGATTATGTGAAGGTGAGCTCCGGGCTGGGACAGGCAACGCCAAGGAATATCCTGGTATACCCATTCCTGTACGACAACTATGTGAAAGGGGTTATAGAAATAGGCACCATGCGCGACATATCCGACCTGGACCTCCAGTTCCTGAAAATAGTTTCAGAAAGCATCGGCATCGCCTTTAATTCGTCGCAGGCAAGGAACAAACAACAGGAGTTGCTCGAAGAAGCCCAACGCCTCACCGAAGAGCTGGAAGCACAACAGGAAGAACTGAAACAAACAAACGAAGAGCTGAGCGAAAAGACCCAGATGCTGGAGAAATCACAAGCCGAATTACGGGCCCAGCAGGAAGAGTTGCAGCAAACCAATGAAGAGCTGGAAGAAAAAGCCAACCTGCTCGAAGAACAAAAAGAAAAGCTGGAGCTGGCCAAAATAGATGTGGAAAACAAGGCGCGGGAACTGGAAACCACCAGTAAATATAAATCGGAATTCCTGGCCAATATGTCGCATGAACTGCGCACCCCGCTCAACAGTATTTTAATTTTGTCGCAACTACTGACCGAAAATAAAAGCAACGCGCTTACCCAGAAAGATATTGAGTTTGCTTCGAATATTCACAACTCCGGTACCGACCTGTTGAACCTCATCAATGAAATACTCGACCTGTCGAAAGTGGAGGCGGGCAAAATTGAGATCGAAATTGAGGAAGTACCGGTTAGTGAGATCACCAAAAGCCTGAAACAATTGTTTGCTGAATTTGCAAAGAATAAGAACATCGATTTCAGGATCACCTGTTATGAAGAACATTTCCGCTCCCCATTACATACCGACAGGCAACGGCTTGAACAAATATTGCGCAACCTGCTTTCCAATGCATTCAAGTTTACCGATCGCGATGGAAAAATAGAGGTGATCATGGATGTGCAACCGCCCGATCCTACGCTGCGGAATGCCAACCTGCGCGGCCTTTCCGAAGTGGCCGTTTTCTCAGTGGCCGATTCGGGTATTGGCATACCCCAAAGCAAGCAGGGTATCATTTTTGAAGCGTTCCAGCAGGCCGACGGTTCAACCAAGCGAAAATTTGGCGGAACCGGTTTGGGATTGTCTATCAGCCGGGAGCTGGCCGGTGCATTAGGCGGTGAAATACACCTGGTTAGTGCAGAAGGAAAGGGCAGCACCTTTACCCTTTACCTGCCGTTGCAATTCGATGCAGCTCATGTTACCAAAGGCGAAAAAACTGTGGAAATCCGGAAGCCGGAGATCAGGAAAGAGTTGCCGGTGATCCCGGCGCATATACCCGTGCCGCACAAGGAAGCCGAAGACGACCGCTATCATTTGCGGGATAACGATAAAACCATCCTGATCATTGAAGACGATGTAGTGTTTGCGAAATTGTTACTCGATATAGCGCGTGAAAAGGGATATAAAGGTATTATTGCCCACCAGGGTAACACCGGCTTAAGCCTGGCGCGGTATTACCGGCCCGATGCCATTATACTCGATATGAAGCTGCCGGTGCTCGATGGCGCTGAAGTATTGCGGTTACTGAAGAACGACCCTGAATTGCGGCATATACCCGTACAGATCATGTCGGGGTACGACCTTCGGAAGGAAGGGATGGAACTGGGCGCGTTTGATTTTCTGCGCAAACCACTTACGCACGATGCAGTAAAGGGCGCCTTTGACCGCATTGAGGATTTTGTAAACCGCAAGCTAAAGAAATTACTGGTGGTGGAAGATAACCCGCAACAGAATAAAGCCATTCGCGAGCTTATTGGTAACGGTGACATCAAATCCTTTGCGGCGTATACCGGTCAGGAAGCTTATAAAATGCTGGAGGATGAAAAATTCGATTGCATCATCATTGATCTGGGGTTGCCCGATATGACAGGTTTTGAATTGATGGAAAAAATAAAGGAAAGCGAAGAACTGAACAAGATCCCGATCATCGTATATACCGGCCGTGACATGAACAAGGACGAGGCAAAGCAACTGGAGAAACTGGCCGATACGGTTGTGCTAAAGACCTCCAATTCCAAAGAACGGCTACTCGATGAAACCGCCCTGTTCCTGCACCGGGTTGAATCGAACCTGCCAAAAGAAAAACAGCAGATCATTCGCAAGCTGCACCGTACCGAAGAAGTGCTGAAGAATAAAAAAGTGCTGATCGTAGATGATGATATGCGTAACATTTACTCCCTTACCAATGTACTGGAAGAAGAGGGGATGAAATGTTTTGTAGCTGAGAACGGTAAGGTGTGTCTTGAAATGTTAAACCAGCATCCCGATGTCGAAATTGTATTGATGGATATCATGATGCCTGAAATGGACGGGTTCGAAGCCACCATGAACATCCGGAAAATGGAAGGCTTTAGCAAGCTGCCCATTATTGCGCTTACAGCAAAGGCCATGAAAGGCGACCGGGAAAAATGCCTGGAAGCAGGCATGAGCGATTATGTTTCGAAACCGGTGAATATAGAGCAATTGCTGTCGCTGATGCGGGTATGGCTCTATAAATAAAATACAAGCGATGATTGTCAATGAAGAGTTCCGGCAGTTCCTTGAATCTGTCAGGTTTGTATATGGTTACGATTTTACTGAGTATGCAGAAGCTTCTGTGGTACGCAGAATACGGGCATTTATGGAAAGCAATAAGGTGGGCAGTTTAAAAGACCTGGGCATAATGGTGCTGAAAGATGAAACGGCCTTTGAACACTTTATACAGGAGATCACGGTGAATGTGACCGAAATGTTCCGTGATCCGCTCTTTTACAAAAGCCTGCGAAAGAATGTGGTGAACCGGCTGGCCACATACCCGTTCATTAAAGTATGGATAGCAGGATGTTCTACAGGCGAAGAAGTGTATTCCCTGGCCATCCTGTTCAGGGAAGAAGGCCTGCTCGACAGAACCGTGATCTATGCCACCGACATTAACCAGGATGCGTTGCAAAAAGCAAAGGAAGGAATTTGTTCTATCCAAAGCATGAAGAATTATACCGAGAACTATTTGAAAGCAGGGGGCAAAAATTCATTTTCCGATTACTATAAAGCGAAATATAATTCGGTGCTCTGGGATAAATCGTTGCGGCAGAATATTGTTTTTTCGGTGCATAACCTGGCTATGGATAAATCGTTCAATGAGTTTCAGCTGATCCTTTGCCGCAATGTGCTTATTTATTTCAACCAGAGCCTGCAAAGCAAAGTGATCACTTTATTCTATGAAAGTTTGTGCCCGTTCGGCTTTCTGGGGTTAGGAAATAAAGAATCCCTGTTGTTTGCCGAAAAACAGAGATCTTTTGAAGAAATAGATAAAAAGGAAAAAATATTTATGAAAGTTAAATAGGCGGGTAACGGATCATGCAGATAAATAATGCGTACGATGCAATTGTAATTGGTACTTCTGCTGGTGGATTATATGCTTTAATGCATATTCTGCAACAGCTGCCGGCTGATTATCCTGTACCGGTGATCGTCGTTCAGCACCGGTCGAAAGATGAACGGGCACTGTTGGAAGAAGTACTGCAGCAAAAATGCGACATCCGCATTAAACAGGCCGATGAAAAAGAACCGATACAACCGGGCATTGTATATTTTGCGCCGCCCGATTATCATTTGCTGATAGAAAGCAATGGAACCTTTTCATTAAGTTTTGATGCGCCTGTGAATTATGCGCGCCCATCCATCGATGTGTTGTTTGAAACGGCGGCCGAAGTATTTAAACAGCGATTGCTGGGCATTATTTTAACCGGCGCCAATAGCGATGGCGCGAGTGGCATAAAAAAGATCAGTCTGCTGGGGGGCGCCACCATTGCCCAGCAACCCGAAACAGCCGATTATCCTGAGATGCCGCGGGCAGCCATCAATACCGGTTATGTGCAGCATATTTTAGATCCTGATGCCATAGGCGATTTTTTACTTCACCCTGAAAACAAAAATGATGGAAAAACAGGCTGAAGACCATATTTTGATTGTAGACGACAAGATCAACAACATTTATGTGCTGGAAGAGATCCTGCGCCAGCCGGGCCGTAACCTCATCAGTGTCACCAATGGCAATGAGGCGTTAAAAATTGCCCTGCACCAGGAAATTGATCTCATTCTGCTCGATGTACAAATGCCCGGCATGGATGGGTTTGAAGTGGCGCAGATCCTGAAATCGAACAAACGCACCAGCGAAACGCCCATCATTTTTGTGACCGCCGAATTGAAAGACCACAAATTTGTAATGAAGGGGTTTGAAGAAGGCGCCATCGATTACCTGTATAAACCACTTAATCCGGAAATTACCGAAGCGAAAGTATCGGTATTGCTGCAGTTGCACCGGCAGCAACGGGAACTGATGGAGAAGAACCAGGCGCTGGAAAATTATGCCCTGCTCATCAATAATTCGGCCGACCTTATTTGCATCATTCATGGCAGCAGTTTTTTGTTCGAAGAAGTGAATGATGCGGTTCATACCCTGTTGGGGTATACGGTACAGGAAATGAAAGGTTCTTCGTTGTTGAATTATTTGTCAGAAGAAGGACAGGCCAGAGTGAAACAACTGGCCGCCGTTTATCAGCCTGAGTTCTTATTCGAAGCCCTGATGTATACAAAAAACAATGAGCCCCGGTTTTTCAGCTGGAACGTAGTGCATAAGCAAAACCTGTGGTTTGCCATTGGCCGCGATATAACCCGGCAGAAAAAAGCCGATTTTGAAATAAAGGAGCTCAACAGGAACCTCGAAAGGAACTTGGCCCAGTTGCAACTCACCAATAAAGAACTGGAGGCATTTTCCTATTCTGTGTCGCACGATCTGCGGGCGCCTTTACGCAGCATAAACGGCTATGCGCAAATGATACAGGAAGATCATGCCCATGCATTCAACGACGAAGCCAAACGCATGCTGAATGTGATCAGCAAGAACGCCCAGAAAATGGGGATGCTCATCGACGACCTGCTGGCCTTTTCGCGCATGGGCCGCAAGGAAATTACCCGGGTGCCGGTTGAGTTCAATAAACTGGTTGAACCAATAATCACAGAATTGAAAAACAGTACGCCCCACAAAACAAAAATAACCGTGCAAGCCCTGCACAATACCCAGGGCGATCCTGCCTTGCTGTCGCAGGTTTACATGAACCTTATCTCCAATGCCATAAAATATTCCGCTAAAAAAGAGGCTCCTGAAATTGAAATAGGCGCTGAAGAAAAAGAAGATGAAATTATCTATTACGTAAAAGATAACGGGGCCGGGTTTGACATGCAATATGCGCATAAATTATTTGGAGTATTTCAACGATTGCACAGTAATGAAGAATTTGAAGGAACCGGCGTGGGACTGGCTATTGTACAGCGGATCATTGTGAAACATGGGGGAAAGGTGTGGGCCGAAGCAAAGCCCGGAGAAGGCGCTGCCTTTTATTTTTCATTACCCAAAATAAATAAACCTCCTATATGAGCGAACATCTAAACAATGGTAAAGTCGATATAGTTCTTTGTGAAGATAACGCTGATGAAGCAGAGCTAACCATCCGGGCTCTTTCAAAACAAGGCCTTGCCAATAGCCTTGTTCATTTAAAAGACGGCGAAGAGCTGTTGCATTATTTGAATTGTACCGGAACCTATACCGGCCGCAATGCAGCAAACCAGCCCAGGCTTATTATCCTTGACCTGAAGATGCCCAAGGTCGACGGCCTGGAGGTGCTTAAAAAGCTGAAATCAGATAACCGTACCTGTATGATCCCTGTGGTATTGCTTACTTCTTCAAAAGAAGAGAAAGATATCCGTGAAAGCTATATGCTGGGGGTGAACAGCTACATTGTAAAACCTGTGGATTTCGAAGGTTATGTAAAGGCTATTAGTACCATGGGCCTTTACTGGTTAATATTAAATCAAACCTGTCAAATGTAAGTTATGGCAACTGAGAAAAGTATAAAATTGCTGATCCTCGAGCATGATGAAAACGACCTTGAATTGTTGTTGTATGAATTAAAGAAAGGCGCACTGGATTTTGTTCCAAAGATCGTTGCAACAAAAGAACAGTTCAGCGATGCATTAACTGATTTTTACCCCGAGGTTATTTTGTCCGACTATTCACTACCAGGCTTTAATGGCGTGGCTGCATTTAATATTAAGCAACAGGTTTGTCCTGATGTGCCATTCATTATTGTGTCGGGTACTATTGGGGAAGAAAATGCCGTGGAGCTCATCAAGAACGGGGTAACCGATTATGCCTTAAAGGATAAATTGTTTACGGTGATCCCTAAGATAAAAAGAGCAATAAAAGAAGCGGGGGAACGGCGCGAGAAGGATTTGGCAGAACGGAACCGGAATAACAGCGAGCGTCAGCTGGCAGAAGCGCAACGCATTTCCAAAATGGGCAGCTGGGAAATAGGGGAGAAAGGCGAGCTGATTGCGGGCTCGGAAGAACTGTACCGCATACTGGATATTGACAGCAATACGCCTTTGTCGTATGATATATTCCTTGAATTCGTTCATCCTGAAGATATTTCCCATGTTATGAAAGCGCAGCAGCAGGCACTTACAACCGGGGTTACTGAGCCTACGCAGTTCCGCATCATCAGCCGGGCAGGGATAGAAAAATTTATCGAAGGCCGTGGCTCACAACGCCGGAATGATGGCGGAATAAGTTTTATTGGCACCTGCCAGGACATTACCGAAAAAGTGAAAGCAGAACAACAACTGGCAAAATACTCTGAGCAGATAGCGCGGGAGCGGGTAGAACACCAACGCAAGCTGGTACGGGCCTCTATTGAAAGCCAGGAGCGCGAACGGGCCGAGATCGGGCGCGAACTGCACGATAACATCAACCAGATACTGGCCGTTACAAAGGCCTATATTGAAGCCTCCCTGCACGAAAAAGATATGCAGGAAGAGCTGGCCGAACGCAGCATCAAAAACCTGCAACTTGCTATCAATGAGATCAGGAAGATCTCCAAATCACTGGTGCCGCCGGTCATGGATAAGAACGGACTTATTGATTCGGTACAGGACCTCATCGAAAATATCAGGCTGGTGAATCCATTCGCCATCAACTTCAGCTATGAAAAAGATCAGCTGCGCGGTGTAAGTTCACAACAACAGCTGGCCCTGTATCGCATTGTTCAGGAGCAGTTCAATAATATAATAAAACACGCCCAGGCACACAATGTATCTATTGAGCTATCGGGTGAGAACAATTGCATTGACCTCAACATAAAAGACGATGGGCAGGGGTTTGATCCCCGGGAGCGAAGGAAAGGCGTGGGGCTAAGCAATATCCTTAGCCGTATTGAGCTGTTCGATGGCAAGCTGGAAGTGATCTCCTCCAAGGGCCAGGGCTGTACGTTAAAGATCCATGTGCCCAAGGAGAGCAGGGTAGTGGCGTGAGATAGTTGATTTCCTGATTTCGGGATCTATAGATTTTTTGATTTTTTAGCCTTCGCCGGTTGCCGGTGGAGGCTTTTTTGTTGGGCAAACGAAATTGTGCAAGTACACATCAGGCTTTTTCATTTATAAAACCTTTAATCAGCTGCGCCAATAACGCCACATTCGCCTGCTCCAACGCATGCGGCGTGCCAGGTATAACACCCAATTGTGCTTTGGGTAATTGTTTGTAAACCGCGATGGTTTCATCGAGGGTCACCATTTTATCGCGATCGCCGAGGAGCAACAGGCTGGGCGTGGTAATGGTGGTATAATCTTCCAGCTGCAATGCATTTTGTTTGCCCAGATCAATCAATAGTTCACTGGTTTTGTGAAGTAAGCTGAGCCAGTCGTTCGGTGCATGGCGTTGCTGCAATTGCGCGGCGAATGCCGGCACTTTTTCCTGAATGGTTTTTCCATTAAGCATTTTCACTTCCTGCGCAGCCGTTTTTTCATCCCAATGGAATTTGGTGGCCAGTGTTATTAGTTTATTTACTTTTTCGGGATGGTGTTTGGCCAAATACATGGCCGCATATCCACCCATGCTATAGCCGAAAATATACGCTTGCGCAATTCCTGTCTCGTGCATATATTGAGCGATCTGTTCAGCAAATAATGGTATGGAAAATGCGGTATCAGCAAATGGCCTTCCGCCATGACCACTGAAATTAAATGAATGCACCTGGAATTTATTCTCCAATTCCACGGCCAGTGGTTTCATTTGATCTTTGCTGCCCAGCGCGCCATGTAAAAGAATTATATGCTGCATGGTAGTTATTATAAATTTCAAATATAAAAAATCAATCACAAGTGTAAACACATAACACTAACATATGATAAAGAAAAGAATGCCTTACAGCTTTATGTATTATGAACTATTAGTCAGGATGTTTTATGTAACAGCTTCTTTTCATGTGGGAACACTAATTTCAAATTTCTTTTGTCAAGTTTATTAGTGCGTTGTTTAATATAATAAGGGGATCCGTTTTATCTGTATGGGGGTTAATTATTCGCTACTTGAATATGGTGTGTTGGCCTGACGTTTAAATCCTGTATACTGATAGTTTGTAGCAAATACCGCACTTCCCATTTTTATACAATTTCCTGTTTATGTAAAACCGCGTTGTCGTAAGGCTCCCCGGCTGTTTATTGCTAACCCGAAAGGCATTCTGTTGCCCTTTTATTAGAATTGTTTTTAATGGAACAACACCCTGAGCTGCGTTCACACAATGCCGTTCGGAAGGCCTTTGTTTATTTTTTATGGACTATGTCTATTATTTTTAACACCATAAAAACCGAATCAGTTATGAAAAAGATGGTCTTAATTTTCGTACTGGCATGCACGTTTTCTGCCACTGTTAAAGCCGATGCTATTAAAGCTAGATCTAATGTAAACGCATTTGTTCAACCATTTAGTCAGTCCTATGCGCTGACCGCCAGCTACCTTTGGTTTACTGACATTGACCTCACTAACCCGGTCGGTTCTTATTGCGACATTTGGTATGAAATGAATAGACTGCGTAGCGTTTTCACTGGTTATTCATTTTCAAATTACAATTATGGAGGGCTTCTCGAATTTGAATACGGCTATTCCGCCCCTTTATATTTTGCTACCATTTACAGTGACCTGCCACAGTAATAGGTGACACTTTAGTTGTATCCTTCATTTTGCACTAATGCAGGATTACGGGTTATCTCATCACTCGGTATTGGCCAAAAAGCCGCCGTGGTTTTCCAGTAAGTAGGTCGATAGGCGCTCATGATCTCATCAATCCTTTTGTCATTGGGATGCGTTGCTGAACGTGCCGGCCAGCGTTTCAGGTCGAACCAGCGATGTCCCCATTCAGCAAAGAGCTCCATGCGCCGTTCCTGTTCTACCGCAGCCATTGCCTGGGTTTGTGTGGTTATATTGGTCAGATCCGGTAACCCCGCTCTTTTCCGGATCGTGTTCAAATCATTGACCGCATCTGGCAGTTGATCAAGCATAGCCCGGGCCTCCGCACGAATACAATATTGTTCTGCCAACCGCAGCACCATATTGTATTCTTCCCGCGGAGTAGCTGTGTTCAATTTATATTTAAACGGTGAGTTGTATTGTTTGCTGCTAACCGTCACGGTTCTTACCCAATTTGTCTTCCGTTTATCGCCCGGTTCTATATACTTTAATAAAGAATCTGAAAGCGTAAGCGCTGGTCGTCCATTAGGATTAATAGGTACAAACCAGCCGCCCTCAGCCGTATTGTAAGTTTCCAACACGGGCATAAACTGTAAAATGGTTTCCATACTGTTATACCGGAAGGTTTGCAACAGATCGGTTTCCAGTTGATATACGCCCGACTGAATCACTTCCGATGCGGCAGCCGCTGCATTGGCCCATTGTCCCAGGTATAAATAAATCCTTGCCTGCAGGGCTCTTACTGCCAGCCTGTTTACCCGCACCCGTGCGTTGGGGAATTCCGGGGTGGTTACATAGGCAACTTTTAATAAATTTTGGGCGTTTTGGAGGTCATCAACTATTTGATTATACACGTCAGTTACTGCTGTCCTGGGCATGTTGGCGCTTTTAGTATAATCGGTAGATAAAACCAGCGGCACCTCGCCATAAAGGTTCACCAGGTAAAAATAACTGAAGGCCCGCAAAAAATAGGCTTCGCCCAACAACTGGTCATGCAAAGCTGGAGTAATGGAATTTTTGCCGGTAAGCCCTTCTATTAAATCATTACATTGATAGATATACAAATAAGTATTAGCCCATATATACCTAACTTCCTTATTCGATGAAGGAAGTGTATTCGATAAAAAAGGCTGATCCGTGGCTACCACCGTGTTGCCAGCAGCCAAATCATCGCAGGAAAGCCCGGGATACCGGCTCATATATCCATTGAATGGACCAAAACTTTCCATCATTTTAAAATAAATACCGATCACCGCAGCCTGCGCCAGCGAATCGCTTTTATATACTTCTGAGGTTACTACCTTGCCGTCGGGCGTGCCGGCATCCAGTAATTTATTACAACCCATGATCAGGGGCAATACTGTAACAAATGGAATGGCAACCGCCCATTTGTACATTATCCTGAACCAATGCATACGCTACTTTTTATAAGGTTACTTGAAAGCCTACTATCATGCTCCTTTGTAAAGGCAAACTGAATGGTGTTTGTAATTCCGGATCAGCGCCTTTATATGGCGTGATCGTAAACAGGTTCTCTGCACTTACATATACACTTGTTCTTTTAAGATGTATTTTTCTGCAAAATTGATCGGCAAATGTATAACCCAGTTGCACCTGTTTCAACCGCACATACGATGCATTTACCAACCGCGCATCCGAATTTACCCAATTGCTAATGGCATTTTTTACAGGACCGCCCGAAAGTGTGCTTACCTTTTGCCAGGCCGCTTCATCGCCTTGTTTGCGCCAGCGGTTTTCCAGTTCAGCCGGTTGGTTGCTGTAAAAATCCAGATTTGCCTGGCCCGGCGGTAACGTGTTTTGGGTACTGGGATTATAAATGTCTGATAAAAAATGGGGCGCATTCTGCTGGCGGAATTCAAAATAGATGCTTAAATCAACCTGTTTATACCGGAAACTGTTGCGAAGGCCGCCAAAAAATACGGGATCTAATTTACTGGCAATTTTCTCCGTTGAATCGGCAACCGTGAATAATCCGGTATTGGCATCAACGCCGGTAAAATGGTGAACGATCACGATATTTAGCGGTTGGCCAACCATCAGCTTTTTATTATAGCTTGAGCTTTCCAGGTCGTCGAACCGCACCAGTTTATTCTGCGGTACAGCCCCGGTCAATTTACTGCACCAGCTAAAATTGCCCCAACTCTTGCTGAAAGCAGCATCTATTTCAACACCAGTATTTTCAATAATGGCCGGAAAATTTTTAGTTATCGCACCAAACCCTGTCTGTGCCGGTAATACATAGTTAATAATCTGGTTCCTGCTGCGGTTGCGGTACCCGGTTATGGTGGTGCTGAAATTATCGTTAAGGCGAAATTCAATCCCGGCCTCCAGTTTTCGGGTAACTTCCCATTGATAGTAAGGATTGGCCAAACCGGCGGGATAAATTCCATACAAACCCTGATAGGGACGCGAAGCGGTATTCCAGGTATTTAAATAGGCATAATCACCGATCTGGTCGTTACCGGTGCTGCCATAACTGGTCCTGAACTTCGCATAGCTGTTGTGGCCATTGGTATTCTTTTCCCAGAAAATGTAGCTGGCGCCAATAGCGCCAAAATTAGCATACCGGTCGGCAGGGCCAAAACGGGAAGAACCGTCACGGCGAACGGTTAAACTTAGAAAATACTTGTTCCTGTAATTGAATTTAACCCGGCCAAAGGTTGATAGGAATAAGTACTTTGATTTGTCTGATGTATATTTTGATTCTTTAGCCGCTTCAGGAATACCCAGCAATTCATCATTGGTGTACCCGGAATATGTATTCGACCACCGGTCGTTCAATTGCGATGACCAGAAGGCGCCCAGTACCGCCTGCACCTGTACCTGTTGCAAAATGGAATCGGTATAATGTAAACCCGGTTCAATCATCCAGGTGGTGAACTTGTTACTGGCCTGGCTATATTCACCTGTTGGTGAAAATTCCGGGTCAAGTGCACTGGCCGGTATCCTGTTTTCCTCCCTCACATGGATCTGCTGATAGCCTACCGCCGCTTCAAAACGCAACTTGCGAAAGAGTTTATATTGCAAAAACGCTTGCAACGAAGTATTGCCGGTTGTTATGAAATCGTTCTTCATGAAATAGCTCAGGGGATTCCGGAAAGAAGCGTCTTTACCGCCCCAATATAAATTTCCGGCGCTATCATAGAGGTCAGGTACATTGGGCGCCAGCAGGGTAGCATACATAACGTTTTCGATCAGCCACTTATTTTCGGCCACGGAATAGTAGGCCGATAATCCCGTTTTTAGTTTATGGTTCTTCGACCGGTAGCTAAAGTCACTTAACAGCGACCATCGTTTGCCATAGATGTTCGATGGCAGGGTGGCCGTTTGGCTGCTGAAGCCGCCATTCAATAAAAACTGGAATAACGAATCGCCCTGTGAAAAAGAAAAATGCTCATTCATGTTGTGGGCCATACTGCCCAACAAAAATTTAGTGGCATCAAAATACCGGGTGCTGTCCCATACCAGGAGGTCGGGCGCGTTAGCTTTTGTTGGAATGCTGTTATCATTACTGAATGCCTCCCGGCGCATGGCCAGGTATTGCGAGGTGTTCATCAGTTCCATGGTAGGTAAGGCCTCGCCACCTCCATATGATGCCGAAATGGTCAACTGCGGTTCTTTCGAAGTTCCTTTTTTCGTAGTTATCAATATAACGCCATTAGCGCCACGCGCCCCATAAATAGCTGTGGCTTCCGCATCTTTCAATACGGTGATGGTTTCAATGTCGAGCGGATTGATGGTATAGAAGGGATCGAAACCCGAAGCGGCTATCCCCGGCGCCTGTGGTTCGCCCACCATGGTGCTCAGTTGATTCACTGGCCGCAGCGAGGGCGCCCAGGGAATACCATTCACCACGAACAGGGGCGCGCTCGATGGCCGGTAATTCAATTCCGATACAGGACCTAACGAAGTGGGGCCCCTGAACAGGAATCGATGGGTGGCGCCGGGCACACCGCCTGATGGCGGGGCCAGAATACCCGAAATATTTTCCTGGATGATCTTCAGCACATCTCCATTGGGAATGCTGGCCACCCGTACCTGTGAAACACCGGCTGAGCTTCCTTTATCTTTTGAAGAATAACCTTTAACGACAGCCACTTCCATATTGGGGTCCTGTAGCTCCATTTGAACTACGACAGGCTTATGGCTGCTGTGCCAGGGAATGGCCACCGGTTTATAGTTAACGTAAGTAATATCGAGTGTGTCACCAGCACTCCAGGTGAGGCTGAATTCACCGCGGCTATCGGTAGGTTCACCTTTGCCCGAACGCAACTGTACCGAAGCACCAGGCAGTGGCCTGGCCGAATCGTTCTTTACAACACCCTGAATATTGAATTGAAAATGAGACCGGCTTGCTGCTATTTCGGCTTCGCTCTTTGGGTAAATAGCCAGTGTATTGACAATAATTTTGTATTTGAGAAATGGCTGCTCATCAAATATTTGTTGCAGTAAGCTATCGGTTACCGGGTGTAAAGGTACACGTACCTGTACGGCATTCTTAATGACCTTTTTATCATACACCGCATCTTTGATCACGCCCTTCGATTTCAGGATCTTTATCACTTTTTCCAATGAATGCGCCTGTCCCTGTTGGCCCGGATCCCCATCCTGGGCTTTCGCCATACTGATACTACATACCATAACCAAACAACCAAGGACCTTTTTCATTTAGGTAACTTATTTCTGGTATTCGTATTCTGTTAAAAAATCAGGGTTACCGCCATCACTATCAGGGAAATACGCAATAAATAAAATCATATAACCCGATCGTGCAGGTGTAACTGATACCTGGTTGGGTTAGATATCAGTAATGAAGTTATAAAAATGATTGTTTTTAACAGTTTCTTTTTTCCGAAATGGCCGGTAAGTAGTAATGGGCATACGTGTACACATACAAGTAATTTTTTTCCATATGAAGTAATCAACAAAGCCCGCCATAAACCGGAATTGCTTCCAGATTAAGGCGGGCGATAAGGTTTGGAAATAATTTTGCTATTGGCTGCCGTTTACAGCCATTGGGTGGGAATCTGTTGCTATGTGTGGTTTTAAGAGCAATGCTGAGTAGCTTTTTACGCTACTCAGCCATCGGTGCATTGATCAAAGGAGGTTTAATGGAATCTAATGGTATTTCTCTTTGTAAAGTACAGCCTACGTTTAAACATGTATATCAAGGTTAATTACTCTTTTTTTCTTTGGCCACCACAGTATGGCCTTGCAAAGTGAACAGTACGCTTACGTTCGTATTCAGCAACTCCAGCACTTTTGGTAATGGCGTGGTTCTTTCAATGTTACCCATTAATGTGGTTTCAGGGGTACCCGGCTCTATTCGCGTTTCAACGTTATACCAGCGGTTTATTTGCTGCAGAATAGATTGAACCGATTCGCCTTCCAGGTTAATGAATCCATGTTTCCAGGCAAGCACCTGCTCCATCTCTTCCTTGCTTTTGGTCTTTACTTTGATGCTATCGCCTGCTACAACTGCCTGCTGATTGGGTTTTATGTTCCTAAGCGTACTGCCATGTTGAATTGCAACTGATCCGTTCACCAGAGTAGTGGTTACCTGGTTGTCTGAATCGTATGCTTTTACATTGAATTTGGTGCCTAATACCTTTACTTCGGTACCATGGGTAAATACCCGGAAGGGTTTTGTTTTATCTTCAGCCACTTCAAAATATCCTTCTCCTGAAATTTCAACCGTACGGTCATTGCCATTGAATGCAGTGGGGTAGCGCAAAGACGAACCCGCATTTAACCATACTTTCGAGCCATCGGCTAACGTAACCTTATATTCGCCACCATACGGGGTGGTGAGCTTATTATTCACAATTTTGGTACCTGTTTTATTGTTGTCAGCCACTTTATAGATCAGCTGGTTGTCTTTTTGCTTGCTGATCTCCATATTGTCCTGGTAGGCGACGATACCGGCCGGAAGCGTATCAAGGTCTATTTGTTTATTATCATCCAGCGTAAGTATTGCCCATCCTTTGCCTGGTTCAATTGGCTTTTGTTCAACAGTTACAGTATTGTTGTCCGGTGTGTTCTTATTGTTATTGATAACCTGGTAAAGGGCATAAACGCCAATGAGACTTCCTGTCAATACTGCTGCAGCGAGCATCCAGGTACGTTTGCCGGTCTTTCTTTCCGGTTGCAGTTGAATAACGGGAACTTCCTGGGGCATTGTGAGGGCGTAAGTGGCCTGAATGCTTTCCCATATTTCGTCCTGCTTTGCCTCCAGCTTCCCATACATGCCAACGTATTCCAAAAGCCGGGGATCTTCTGCTTCTACCTTCATATATTCCGTTGCTTTGCCCGACGTCCACTCATCACAAATATCCTGCTCAACGCTCGTCAGGGGCGCCTCATCGCTTTTCCCAAATGCCACTTGGGTAATATTGCCAGGTATTGTGTTCATGGTGTTCAATTGTAAGGTGTGTAATAAGGTTTATTTATTTTACAGCTACCCCCTGAACCAGCTGTGTTTTCTTCTTTACTATTATATAACAACCAACACCTTTCAAACATTAAGAAATAGGGGAACATTTTTTTAATTGTTAGCCAAAATAAAATTTGCACAGCAGGGCTAACAGGATGATCAGGACAGGTATAGTGTATTTTCCACCGTTTTCTTCAATAAATTCCTTTAACCGGGCAATGCCTTTTGATTTTTGCGTATATACCTGGTTCGGACTAATATTCAACGCTTTAGCTATTTCATCGGGTTGCTTATTCTCCATGGTAAGTCTTATAACGGCGGCACATTGCTTTTCCAACTTACCTAGTCCGGCCTCAATTAACCGGCGCATATGGGCCATCTCATATTTTTTATTGACTGCCGGTTCTTCTGAAAGCGGTAACTCTTCCTGTAATTTTTTGCGGAAAGGATCTTCTTTTTGCGCGGCCCTTAAATAATTGAGCGCACCATTCCTGACGGAAATATAGAGGTAGGCTTTTAATTGCTCCACTGCACTAAAAGTGAGCTTTTTTCCTAACAGCCTTGTAATAGCGGAAATGGCAATATCCTCCGACTCATCTTCATTCTCGATCATGCGGAAGACAAATACAGTCAGATCGGCATAGGTTGCTTTGAATAATTCAGCATGCGCAGCCGGTTCATTGTTATTTAACTTTGCAAGAAGATCGTTCGTGATGTGCATTTGTATACATTTTAAAATGGCCGGTCAAGGGATAAAAAAATGATACCCGAAAGAGAGCATCTCTCGGCTACAGAGCGTTGCTTACAGAAGAATTACACGAACTTATTGGGGGAGAATAAGGTTTGGCGACGCAAGATTAAACAATAATCCCGTCAAAAGCAAACAATCGTTCGCTTAATTTTTACTTATAAGTTATAATACTTAGATGATGGGTAGCCGAATTAATTTTTCTTTTTATATAATAAAAAGGTTGATATAAGACTGAGTCTTCCGCCGTTACTTTTTCATCGGGCATGTTGGCTTTATGCCGGGCGTTCGATACCCGTAATTCATATCTTTTTAATTGTTCGGGCGTAAAATCAGAGATGATCTGGCCCCTTCCTTTTTTAATAGTATGACAGCCGGCGCAAATGAGATCGTACAGCACCCGGCCCTTATCGCACAGTTTTGAAAATTCCGTTCTAACCGGTGAGGACATGGCTTCCGGAAATGAAGCAGGAAGTAGGAATTTTGAGATTGCTGGATTTAGAGATTTATAGATTGGCGAAAAATTCAAGGACAGCGCAAATCCCCAAATCACCAAATCTCAAAATCAGAAATTACGTCATACTTCCTACTTCTTACTTCTTACTTCTTAATTTTCTTACTTTGTCGGTTCGTCGTCTAGTGAAGAACTACCATTTTTAGTCTCGAAGTAGTAGCGCCATGCGATACCAGTACGAAGTAAGTGCCATCTTTCAGGCTGCCTACAGAAAGACTGATCTGTTGTTTGCCGGCCCTTAAATTCTTATCCATTTGTTTCAACACCACTTTGCCATCGATATTCACAACAGTGATCGACACTTTTTCATCATGGAACAACTCCAAAGCAATAGTTGCATTAGTATGCGTTGGGTTGGGATACAGGGCCGCAGTAATGGGTTGTTCGTTGTTCACTGTGCTCACGCGGGCATTATCGGGGCAGGCGCCTAACAGATCTTTGTGTCCAAGATGGGCCGGAACTGCATTTACGGAAACGGATTGTGTATGTCCGTTATGGCAAATGAACACTTTGTTCTTTTGACCATCGCGGATGTCTTTTACATAAACAGTTTGTTTAACCGTATCGGCACAGCCAAAGGCATTCTTAATAATTACGGTATAAGTGGTAGTTGTATCCGGACTAACACTGATCATATTGCTGGTAGCACCGGTTGACCACCAATAGGTATAAGGAGGGAAGCCGGCAGCTACTGAAGCCGTTAATTGCAGGCTTTGCGGCCCATAACCCAGGAAAATGGTATTGGGCGTTTGGCCTTCCACAGCAGGCGAGGGGTTTACCGAAATAGTACCGGTATAATTTGAGCAGGCTGCATAGGTGTCGGGGTTAAATAAAGCGAGGAACTGACCGCCTTCCACCGCTTCGCCGGTAATGCCGTAGTGCGCCTGATCAACCAGCAGGAACATGCCGGCACCTAAAATTTCCTGTACATCGAGGATACCTGAAGCTTCTTCATCCTGTGTAAGGAAGTTAGCACCACCGCTAAGAAAACGGGTAGCATCGTGTGTACCGATCATTTCCAGCTTGTCGGTGGCAATGGTATATTGCCAGGTTTTACCCAGGTGGGCATTGTTACCTACATCTTCTACCAACAGAATATGTCCCCAATGATCAATGGTGATATTGTCGAACATTTGTTGTCCTTCAGTGCCATCGAGCACCGCAGCAACAGTACCACCCTGTGTAAGATCATTGATATTGCTGAAATGCAATTTCCATAAACGGCTGGGGCTGCCAAATGCATTCGTAGTAGCAAAATAAAAATCTTCGGGATGCAATGGGTCCCAGGCGCCATCTTCAGGACGCAGGAACTGGGTTACACCTGCATTGTTGCTGGCGGTATTCAAATTGGTTCCGCTCATATTATGAACATCGCCCAGATTGATCATAGTAAAAGGCGTACCGGCTGCAGGTGTGCCGGCGCTTGTTTCTATCAACATACCGCTTACCGCCGGTGCATACAGGTTACCATTGGTTAAACCAGCCTTTTCAATTTCTGTTCCGGTTGTTGTTTTGGTTCCTATATAAAAATAAACCTGACCGGGTGTGGCATCGTCCATACCCGCCACTACGGTTTTGTCGCCCGTTGCCGGATTGGCCACTGAATTTTCCATAGAAAATTTTCCCAGATAAGGCAATTCATAAGAAGTACCGCCATTGGGGCCGGTAACAATATGCGCCATAGCCCGGCCTTCGTTGCCATTTTCTTCCCCATTCATGAAAATGCGCTCGGTAGTGCCTTTACCTGTAGCTGCATTGTAAAAAGCAGATACAGCAGGCAGATCGGCCGAGCAAAAACGGGCGAACCCGGCGGGCATGGGACTGGCCGTATTATAAGTAGTATACGATGTACCGTTCCATAATTTCACGGTTTTCATGAGGTCGCTACCGCTTACTACCGACAGGTCCGATTTTTTTACGATCCATTTCGACACAAAAGCGCCTTTTGAACCGTGCGCTCTTACCACGCCGGCTGTATTTCCAAATTCATGGTTCATCAAAACCGTGAATGTACCATCGCCATTATCAAAGGCGCCCAACCCATCGGGTGTACCAACCATTTTATAACTACCGGCCATATCGAGGGTAGTTAAAATGGCAGTGGTTTTTACCCCGGTCTTTACAGGCACAACATAGGGAGTTTGGGAAGAAGAGGGCCCTTTTACCTGGCCCCAGGTGGATGTTTGACATACAGTTGCCATGGCAATGATGCCAAAAACAGTTAGCAGGTGTTTTTTCATGTCGTTAATGATTTGTTATCGAAGCTATCGGAGTGGTGTTTCTTTATTGCTACTGATGTATTACGAAAAAGTTATATTATTAATTATCGCCTTGCGTGGCTGGCACTGCAAAAAATAAAGCCTCCCGATGCATCGGAAGGCTCTTTATGGGTACATACACTTATACTTATTTTCCGCTTATTAATACCGTCGTTGCAGTCTCAAACAGATCGCGTTCCCTGGCTAATAATTTAATGGGCACACCATCCAGCTCGCGGATATTTTTTTCGCGTGATATAATGATGGCCTGCGGGTTGCTTGCAATCAATTCGCTTACCTCGGCCGGGTTAACCAGCACTTTTACCGGTTTGTTTAAATAGAAATTATACGCCGGGTTATAGATCTGGTAAGAATACACCTGTTCATCCCTGTTTAGCAGGTGCAATGTTTTTGTAACGGGATTATGCTGGTAAATAGCCGGGTAGCCAATGGCAAGGAATAGAAAATTGAAAACAGAATAGCCGGCGATGATGGCGTGCAAGGCTTTTTTCAATCCTTCTTTCCTGAAGTACCACACGCTGCAGCCTGCCGTTATCACCGGCACAATGAACAACAGCGACCAGCCGCGAAAAGATTGTGTAGCGCTTTCAAGCCCCAGTAAAAACCAGGTAGCAGCCAGCAACAGCACATTCAGCCCAAATAATAACCACAAAGGATAGGGTCTCACTTTTATTTGTCCGGTTATCACCTTGTTGATGAAATAACCAAGCAATACAGCCATAAACGGATAGCAGGGCATGGGATAGTTGGGCAATTTGGTGCCCGACAAACTAAAAAATAGGATGAACACTACGGTTACATACATGCACAACCTGATAAAGGTATTTCTATGGTATGTTAGTAGTTTTTTCACCAGCTCGCCACTAAAGACAGATACCGGTAATAAGCCGGTCAAAACAAATAGCGGTACTATTATAAAAAGTCCGCCGTGGCCTTCCATCGGTTCTCCAAAGCGGTTGAAATTATGACGGAAGAAAAATTCGCGTGTAAACTCGCCATCCGTTGCCCGGTGTATTTCAAGATACCAGGGTACAGCAACTAAAGCTATAACGCCAATATACAGCAGCATTTTCCGGGAAAACAACAGGCCGTATTTCTTCAGCGAAATACTCCACCACACCAATATGACTGCCGGCAATGCGAGGGCCACCGGTCCCTTGGCCAGGGTAGCCAGTGCGGCCGCAACGGCTGAACAGATCAGCCATTTTAAGGTACGCTCCTGGGCATACCCATAAAAACAAAAAATACCGGCGGTAATAAAAAATATCAGGTAAGGGTCGGGGACCGATAGGCGGAACTCGAACAAAAAATGGGTGCTTACCAGCAACACGGCTACCGACCATATAGCAGTGCCATAGCTTACAAAGCGCCTGGCAAAAAACCAGGTGAGCCATATAGTTAACCAGCCAAACACGGCCGAAAAGAACCGGGCCGCAAAGGCGTTTGTGCCAAATGTGCGGTAGGCCAGCTGCATAAAATAATAATGCAGAGGTGGTTTTTGTGCCCGCAGCTCGCCGTTAAAAGTGGGAACGATCCAGTCGTGCCGTTCCATCATTTCCCGCGCTGCCTGGGCATTGCGGGCTTCATCCAAAATGTACATGGGGGTGGAACCGATACTGGAAAACAACAAGAACGCAGCAATGATAAATAACCAGGTTATCTTATTGGTGCGCAGGTGCAATAACACATTATTCCATTGTTGTAACATACGGCTGTGGTGCAGGTTTTGGCGTATTGGATTGTATAGGATCTATAAAAATAAAAGGTAAGCCGGGTAACGAAGAAGTAACAGTGGTGCCATAAAACAACAGGCTGGCCATTATTGAAATGGTATGATCTAACCCGAATACCTGTGCGCCCCATAAAAACACCACCTCGCGGGCGCCCAATCCGCCAATGGTGAACGGCAAAACCGCCACAACCGATGAGATCAGGAAGATGAGCATGTACTGTTCAATATTGGTATGAACATGCAAGGCTTTCAGGATGCAATACATGCAGGCGATCTGCAAAACCTGTACGGCCATTCCCCAGGCGAATGTGGGAAAAAAGCCGGGCAGAAAATAAGGGAAGAATATTTTTACCAGGTAGTAAAAAACCGGAATGCCCAGCAAAATACCAGTCATTAACCAGCCGCTGTAATAACCGCCTTTAAAAGCGATCGTCCAGAAAATTACCAGCAATACGCCCAGCGCCACCAAACCGCTGAACCGGTCGAGCAAAACAGCCGCAGTCGTTTTTTTATAGGCTATATTATAATCCTTGGAAAGACGCACCACCTTATACGCATCCCCGCTGATGGAACCGGGCAGGAATAAATTATAGAACATGCCCAACCAGTACAGCTGAATATTCCTCCATTCTGGCAGCTGGATCCCGAGATTGCGGAAATAGATGTTCAGGCGAAAAGATGAAAACAATTTGGATACTATAAAAGCACCAACGGCCAGTATGATCCAGGCCGGACTGGCAAGGGTAAGTCCACCGGACAATTTTTTAAAATCTATCTTATCTGTGATATACCAAATACACAATGCCGTGATCACGACCTTAATTAACAGCTTCGCTCCTTTTCGAAACTTCTCAGACGGCATACGGAATGAAAGTATCATGTATCGTAGTTTTCTATTGTTTCAGAACAATGCAATGATCCTTATTGCAATTGAATTTGACCTTCGTTATTGACGCCCCGCCATTCAATTTTGATCTGGCTCAGGTACCAATATACGAGTAATGCCGAAAACACGCCGATCAATGCGCCGGCCACTACATCGGCCAGAAAATGTTGTCCCAGGTATATTCTCGAATAGCCGGTGATAAAAGCAGTTACCAGGTATATCAGGGAGAGCCTTTTGTCTTTTGTATTTAACGCCAGTATAGTGGCCAGTGCAAAAACTGAAGTGGTATGACCCGATGGAAAACTGGTCATACCGCTATGAGTAACGCCATCAATAAAATAGGGATATTCTGTATTGTGAATAATGGCCATCGGCCGTGGCGCATGGAACCACCGTTTCAATACCTGGCTGATAATGCCCGAGAACACATATGCAGTAAGCACCTGCATGGCCAGCGCACCTCTGTCGACCAGTAAAAGTACCAGGAAGATGGCTATGGAAGTAACGCCATCGCCCAGCAAGGTATAATTCTCAAAAAGCGTATCGAGGTATAGGGTATGGACCGTATTTAATCTGAAAAAAATGTCTTTGGCAGAAAATAGGGCAAGAAAAAAACCGCTTACGCAGAGTACAGTAAGCAATAAACTCCAGAAAACAGGACAAACTTTGAAAATGCGAATGATTCCCTTCACAGTTTTTAACAAAACTATTCCAGCTATGCTACCTGATTGTTACAGCAACGTTACCAGTTTGTTATGCGCTTTATTCGCATTATTCCACATACAATTGGTAATTCCTGTAATTTCGGCACGGAAATTCCGTAAAAAGAACCTCCATCTCATTGGTAATTAGTAATAAGCAATCAACACATGATCTGGTACGAAAACGATGTTAAAAAACTGGAAGCATTAAAAGGCACTTTACCGTACACCCCGGAAACAATATTCTATGGCAGTTCTTCCATCAGGTTGTGGGAAAATATGTATGAAGACCTGAAACCGCTTCACCCGGTTAACCTGGGTTTTGGCGGTTCAACCCTTGCGGCCTGCGTTTGGTTCTTTGACCGTATCATGGAGCCTTATTCACCCCGTCATATTGTTTGTTATGCCGGGGAGAACGACCTCGGCGATGGCCGTACGGCAGAAGAAGTATATATATTTTTCAGGCAGTTCCAGGCCTGTTTACAAAAACGTTTTCCCGGTGTGCCGCTTACTTACATTTCCATAAAACCCAGCATTGCCCGCTGGAACCTCGAAAAAACAGTGCGCTACGCCAACCAGCTGATAAAAGAAGAAATTGAAAAAAGCGACAATCAGTATTATCTCGACATCTTCAGTCACATGCTGAACGCCAATGGCCAGCCGGAAAAAGAATTGTATGAGAATGATGGCTTGCATTTGACCAAAAAAGGCTATCTTATATGGAAAGAAGTGCTTTTGCGGCATTTCGAACAATTCTTTAAAATTTCATAACACGCCAAAAACAACTGATGGCCGGTGTTTCCTGTCTATGAGTGTAATGACCAGAAAATACTACAAGTGGTTTAGCCCTTCATTGTACAGGCATATGGAACTGCTTTCTTTTGGTTATGCCGGCCCTTCGGTGCTTTTCTTTCCAACCCGCACCGCCCGCTTTTACGATTATGAGAACTGGCGGATAGTGGACGTGCTGAAGGATAAAATAGACCAGGGCCTGTTGCAGTTGTTTTGTGTGGATAGTGTGGATGCGGAAAGTTTTTATGCACCTGCTCCGCCTGCCGCCAAGATCGCCCGCCATCTGCAATATGAGCGCTATATTCTTCAGGAAGTGCTTCCCCTCATCATGTTCAGGAATAATTTCACCATATTAACAGCTGCCGGCTGCAGCCTCGGCGGTTATCATGCCGTGAACATTGCATTTAAATATCCCCAGTTCTTTAATAAAGTAGTGGCCATGAGCGCACGCTACGATCTTACTTTATCGGCCAATACTTTCCCCGATCTGTTCAATGGCTATATAGATGAGAATATTTACTACAACATGCCCAGCATGTATATGCCCAATTTAACCGATGACAGCCTGCTTGAGAAAATTCGCAAATTGTCAATCAGCCTGATAGTGGGCAAAGAAGATCCTTTCTTTGATAACAACAAACATTTAAGCGCCGTTCTTACCAGTAAAAAAATCCCGCATTCCTTATTTATCTGGGACGATGAAGCACACCGCCCTTATCACTGGCGCAAAATGGTGCGGTTATATTTGTAATGGAAGCCAATAGCCCCGGTTGCATAGTGGCGATCACAAATTGATCAATTGCATTTTCCCTTGTTTTTTCATTTAGGAATTTTCCCGTAAGCTGACTGATATGAAAATGGGGGAACCGCTGAATGATCTGCAGCCTGTATCCCATATGTTCCAGCGAATCGGCTTTTTCCTGTGAAGTATATACCATGATCCCGGTTTTCATGGTATCAAGGTCGCGGGTATCAATTTTATACGTAGGCTCGTTACAATAGAATTGAAACGCATATTCCGGCGAAATATCATTAAAAAGGTATACCGGTTCATGTTGTTCGCTGTTTACATAATCTGCCGCCACCTTGCCCGACTGGTATTTAAATAATACCGGGTAGAACAAAGTATTCAGGAACAGGTTCACCGCCATGATAACGCCAAACGACCGGGCCAGTATATGCGGCAAGCCATTGCCGGGAAATACGCGCAACATAATAAACGCCAAAAACGCCAGCACGATCGTTGCCGCTATTTTATAGGGTACGCCCACAATAAATGCCAGTGCAATACAGGCCGCAAACAACAGATAATATAAAGTGTTCTGACTGTAAATAATTGTCTTAACCAGGGCATTGTTCTTCAAATTCAGCAACCAGGCCGCCACAATGATGGCAAAAAAAGGAAACAGGATATTCAGGTAATGGGGTAGCTGGAAGCTCGACACCGAAAACACCAGGAATCCTGAAAGCGCAATGCCGCTGCAGATATAATTACCAGCCGGCGAAATAATGGTTTTGTAGTTTTTCATGCACGAACCAATAAGCACAAACAGGATGACAGACCAGGGAAGGAATGCCCAGATCATGGTATGTACATAGAAAAATTTGTCGCCCGTGCCTTTGATGGGGCCGGTATTAAAAAAACGTCCGAACTGGCTGTCCCAGAAAAAGAAGCGGATGCCCGAAACATTAGTTTGCCCGAATACCAGTTTTTCGGGATGGCGGTCAAACTGCGTATACAAGCTGATGAGCTCAGGCATAATAAACAACAGCACCAGTACCATGCTCACCCACCAGCGGTAATTGAGAAATTGTTTCCATTGTTTTTTTATCACCCAGTCAATAACAAAACCCGCCATCACCATGCAAACAATAAAAATACCCTTGGTCATTACCGCAAATGCCAGTAATAAAGAACCGGCGATAAAGTATTTCCATTTATTGCTGGTATATGCCTGGTAATAATAATAAGCCGTGCCGATCATCAGGCCTGTGAGATATGGTTCGGCCCGCACATCGTTGTTCGAAATGATCAAATGTTCAACCGACAGGTAGATGAGCAGGCCCCATTGTGCGGTTTGTTTGTTGTATAATTTTTTGGCCAATGCGTAGGTATACCAGGCGCCGGCCAGCCAAAAAAGCAGGGCCGGCAACTTGTAAGCAAACGAATTAAAGCCGAAGAGTTTGAAACTGAAAGCTGTTATCCAAAAAGGAAAATGCGGTTTATCGAGCCAGTCTTTGCCATCAACGAACAAATTCATATAATCACCCCGCAGCACCATATTTTTGGAAAGGGTTGCATACAGGGCGCCATCGGGTTCCAGAATGGGCAGTAACAGCCCACTGGCATTTACAACAATGCCAATAATAGTTAACCAGGTAAACCAGGCTTCAACAGGGCGCGGAAATTTATGAGGCAGTTGCTTCGATTGGTCCAGTTTCATATTGTTCATTAAAAGCTAGGGCAAACTTAACGAAGGATTTTTTAAATACTTATTATAATCCCGTTTAAACCAGGCTTCAAACAATTTAAAAACACCCAGTCCCACCAAAATACCCAGCGCAGCACCACCCACTATATCCAACGGAAAATGTTTACCAACATACACCTGTGCCAGTCCGATCATGAAAGCCCAGATCCAGAGCCAGGTCCATTTTTTTTGCGTTACATGCATAATGGTAAAGAACCAAAATGTTGCCAGTCCAAAATGATTGGCAGCATGGGAAGAAGGGAAGGAATATTTTCCGCCGCAGCCAATGATACCGCGTATTACAGTGGTCATATCTTCATCATAGCAGGGGCGTAAGCGTTCAAAATGATATTTAAGTATGCTGGAACTGGTATAATCGGTAATGGCGAAACATAATATAGTGAGACAAATGAATTTTATTCCGGTTGGCCGGTCTATGCGGAACAGTGACCAGTAAAGCATAAATGCATACAGGGGGATCCAGGTGTACTGGTTGCGCAGGAGTAACATTACGAAATCGAGCCAGCGGGCGCTCATGTCGCGGTGAATAAAAGTAAAAGCGATCTTGTCAATATGATCGAGCCAGTCGAATAAATACATTACTGGTAATTTTGGGTAATAAAAATAATTGTATCATGTGATGTTACTTTTACCAGCGTATTAATTGTGTGTGACCATATACGGTGGAAAATACAGGAGGGTGGGGTAGAAGGCTCTGTAATTGTGTGTATTACATTTTTCTTAACAATCACTTAATCTGCGCATACACTTCAGGAACTTTATATTGATCGATGTATTGAGAAAAAAACCGTCGGCAAGGTGGTTCCAATCGATATAATAGTTATCATGGTAAATACCATTCTGACCATTATCCTATACTGGCAGTGATTAAAATATAATTTAATTAAGGAAGTGATCAGGGCGTCCCGGCAAGCCGGGACGCGTTTTTTATATATCTTGCTATTGCTATGCATGAAGATCTAATTCTCCTGATAGGGCAACACATCAAATCAAAAAGGACCGAGAAGAACATCACGCTCGAAGAGCTGGCCAATAGCGCAGGTGTTACCAAGGGTTTGATCTCCCAGATCGAGAATAACCGCACTGTTCCCTCATTGCCTGTATTGTTCAATTTGATCCATGGCCTCCATGAAGACATAAAATCATTCTTTGACGACATGCATGAGCATTTCACCAATGGCCATGTATTAATAATACGTAAGGGCGAAGAAAAAGCCTTTGAAAAAGAACCGGTAAAAGGATTCTCTTATAACCGCATCCTTACCAAGAGCCTTATGTGCCAGGCTGTTGATTTTGTACTGCTTGAATTGAAAAAGGGCGCGGGCCGAAAACAAATGATCCGCACCGAAGCTTTTGAATGTAAACATGTATTAAAAGGGAAGATCGAATACGAGATCGAAAAAGAGCGCTTCACCCTAGAAGCCGGCGACACCTTATTCTTTGATGGCCGGGCCCGCCACCGCTTACGTAATATTGGTAATACAGCAGCCAGCCTGCTGGTTGTTTACTTCTTCTAACTCCCCGTCATGTTATTATGTAGTATTTATTAATGCTAAACTTTAGTTTAGTATAGGTATACAATTAATGTTTTCATAAACTACGCCTAACTATCGCTTCACAGTGCCTCGATAATTTCGCCGTTGTATAAAATTCTGCTCTCCTCATCCAAAAAAACTGATTTATGAGGCAACACCTTGTAAAAGCAGCCACGGCTTTTTTGTGGCTACTCGTTTTCCCGTTCCTGTTATATGCACAACGGCCAATTACCGGCAAAGTGGTTTCAACAAAAGACAACCAACCACTGGCCGGCATTTCCGTGCTTATTAAAGGTACTTCCAACGGAACATCCAGCGATGCCAACGGTTCCTTTGTGATCCATGCAAAGGAGGGGAATGTACTTATATTAAGTGGCGTAGGTTTTGAACCAACAATGATCACTGTAACCGGTGATGATAATATTACTGTATCCCTCAATGAAAACAGCAGGGGGCTGAGTGAAGTGGTAGTGACGGCGCTCGGTGTAAAAAAGGAAACCAGGAAACTCGGTTATGCCGTGCAGGAAGTAAAGGGCGAAGACCTGGTAAAAGCCCGCGACCAGAACCCTATTACCGGGTTAACCGGTAAAGTGGCCGGTTTATCGGTAGGTCCTTCTGCAGAATTATTACGTAAGCCAACTGTAATGCTCCGTGGTAATGAAATTAACTTATATGTGGTCGATGGTATTCCCATCAGCACCGATACCTGGAACATCAGTCCCGATGATATTGAATCGTATACCGTATTAAAAGGGCCGGCCGCTGCAGCTTTATATGGAAGCCGGGCCCAGTATGGCGCTATCCTTATCACTACCAAAAAAGGTAGTAAAAGAAAAGGTTTTACCGTTGAGTTCAATTCAACCAATTCAATAGATAAAGGTTTCCTGGCTTTTCCCCGGGTGCAGGATGAATACGGCCCCGGCGAAAATGCCACCTACGCATTTGGCGATGGAAAGGGTGGTGGAAAAAATGATAATGATTATGATGTTTGGGGGCCCCGTTTCGAAGGACAGTTAATACCGCAATATGATGGCGTATATGATGCCAGCCAAACATATACCACTTCATATCCCGGCGGTCACGACCAGGACTATACCGGTCATATAAAACCAACGCCGTGGGTAGCCCGCGGAAAGAATAACCTCGGCCGTTTCCTGCGTACCGGTTTTCAAACAACCAACAACGTATCATTGAATGCAACCGGTGATAATTATAATCTCCGGTTCTCCTTATCGCATTCGTACCAGCAAAGCATTATTCCCAACATGCAGTTGAATATTACCAACTTCAACATCTATGGCGGGTTTAATCCTTCTTCAAGGCTTAAAATTGAAGCCAACGTAAACTATAACCGCCAATACACACCCAATTATCCTGATGTGGATTATGGCCCTAATAGTTTAATCTATAATGTGGGTATTTGGACAGGGGCCGATTGGGATGTAGAATCACCCGACATCAAAGCTATCTGGAATCCTTCCAAAATAGGTACACAGTCGGTATTTGCCGAATACCAGCGTTATCACAACCCCTGGTTTATGGTGTATAAATGGTTACGCGGACATTACAAAAACGATCTGTATGGCTGGGTGTCGGCCAATTACAAGATCAATAATAACCTGAACATAACAGCGCGTACCCAGGCCACCACATATGGGTTGTTACGCACAGAGAAGATGCCTTTCTCGGCGCACCCATATAGCCGCGAAGGCGCCATGGGCGATTACCGGGAAGATCATCGCAATTTGTTCGAGAATAATACCGACGTATTGCTGTCCTATAACTACAATGTGAAAAAGTTCGTGAACCTCTCAGGTTTGGTAGGCGGTAGCTTACGATCATTTACGTATAACTCAAACTTTACCTCTACCGATTACCTGAACGTGCCAGGTGTATACAGCTTCAGCAATTCGCTCAATCCGGTTCAGGCCAACAGCTTTCAGTCAGACATGCGGGTGCTCAGCGCATATTATTCACTCGATGCCTCGTTCGACAAATATGCAACCCTTTCTGTAACCGGCCGTATCGATAAATCATCGGCCCTGCCTAAAGCGCACAACAGTTATTTCTATCCCGCAGTTTCTGTATCGTCTGTACTCTCAGATTATGTACAGCTGCCTTCGGTTATTTCAATGCTGAAAGTAAGAGGCTCTTACGCGGTAGTGCATGGCGATGCCACTTCATCAACCATTGGCATGGCGCCATTCTCTACCATCTCAGCATTTGGCCATACACCATCAGGTAACTCGTTAACCGATTACCCGCTCAATTATGGCAGCAATTATTTGTCGCCCTATGGCGGCCCCGATTATTCGTTGCAGGCAGCTTATTCAACCAGTAAGAACTACAACAATCAAACTGCGGCTACCGCTTCAGATAACCTGTTCGATCCCAATATCAAAACATTCAAACGCGCCAATTATGAAGAAGGGTTTGATGTGAAGTTCCTGCAAAACCGGCTGGGGTTAAGTGCTACCGCTTTCCAGTATGTTGATGGGCCACGCATTCTGGCCAATCCCATATCGTCGGCCACCGGTTATAATTATTATTATATCAATGGTTTAATAACTCAAAAGACGGGGTATGAATTTTCACTGTCAGGTTCTCCGTTGAGAATGCCCAATGGCTTGTCATGGGATGTGATGGTGAACTGGTCAACCTATCAGGATACATATAAGAAATTACCGGGCGATCAAACGATCTATGCCACTTTCTTCAGAAAAGGTGACCGCGTAGATAAATTATACACCAGCGCCTTTGTAAAGACCACCGATGGCAAGATCATTAATGATGCTGCAGGTAAACCACTGGCCAACCCGGTAAAACAGTTCCTGGGATACCTGAACGCCGATTATCAGTGGAGCATTTACAACAAGATCGCTTACAAAGGCATTACACTCGGCTTCCAGTTCGATGGAAGTGTAGGCGGTACTACCAGCGATTATATGCATAACAAAACCATGCGCGGCGGCCGTAACATTGAAACCGTACAGGGCGCCCTGGGGGTTGCCCGGAAAGCAGACTACGAACATTCAGGCGACAACAGCTTTGCCGGTGTATATGTAGGCGAGGGTATGGTAGTTTCAAATGCCGTTCCCATCAACTTCGACAACGATGGTAAGATCATCAACTATAAAGACCTGCAGTTTGCAGCCAATAAAACAACCACTCATGTGCAGGATTATGTAAGTAAATATTACGGCATCGATGAATCGAACCTCATGAGCAAGACCTTTGCCAAGCTGCGGGAAGTTACCATTACCTACGATGTGCCCACTTCATTGCTGCGGAAAAGCTTTATCAGCCGCGCCAGCATTTCGCTCATAGGCCGCAACCTGATCTATTTCTATAAAGACAAACGGTTCAGGGATGTGGATCTTGACCAGTATAATTACGCCCTGGGCTCTACCGTACTGCAATCACCTACAACCCGCCGTTATGGTTTGAACCTGAATATTGTGTTTTAATTAAGCTCATCAAAAAAAGTAACAATGAAACTCACACGATATATCCCTGTGCTGGCAATCGTAATACTGGCTGCTACCGGTTGCAAAAAGACCTTCGACGAAATGAATACGAACGAGAACAAACCTTCGTCGGTACCGGCTTCCCTGCTGCTGAACGGAATATTATTCAATATGTACGATGCCCCATCAACCATGAAGGAACGCTGGTGCCAGTATTATTGCTGTAACTACGATTATTATGGCAATAACCGGTACGACTTCGGATCGGGCGATAATAATTATACCACCCTGAAGAACGTGGTAAAAATGGAAGAAGAAGCGATCAAGAGCGGCGCCGCTGCAGTGAATCCTTATGAAGCACTGGCGAAATTCTTTAAAGCCTACTTCTTTACAAAAATGAGCCTCGCCATGGGCGATCTGCCTATGGACGAAGCCCTGCGGGGATCTACCAATCTTGCCCCGGTTTACGATTCTCAAAAGAAGATCTTTCAGCAGTCGATCCTGTGGCTCGATAGCGCCAATAACGAGATCGCACAACTAATAGCGGCCAATGATAATTCACTGGCCGGCGATTTTTACTATGGTAATAAATTATCAAAATGGCAAAAGCTGGTGAATACCTTCCGCATCCGGCTGTTGCTGCACTTAAGCAAAAGGACCGATGACGCAGACCTGAACGTTAAACAACAATTTGCCAGCATCCTTTCCAACAAAACAAAATATCCGGTGATGGAAGATGCCAGCGATAACCTGCAGTTTAACTTTGTACACCCTACCAATGATTATCCTATGAACCCGGGCACCTTTGGGTTCGATGGATCGCGTTATAATACGGCAGCCACTTATATAAGCCTGCTGACCCAGTTAAAAGACCCACGGGTATTTGTAACGGCAGAACCGGCCGCCGCCCTGGTAACAGCCGGAAAAAGCCCCACCAGTTACGATGCCTATGTTGGTGCAAACCCCGGTGAAGATATTGGCGCCATGTATATAAAAGCAAACGGCGGACAATACTCATTGATCAACCGCAGGCATTTTTATGAAACTTATACCGCAGAGCCCTCCATACAGATAGGATTTGCTGAAATGTGTTTCAATATTGCAGAGGGCATCAACAGGGGCTGGGCAACCTCGGGCGCACTGGGTACAGCAGAAAGCTATTACATAGCAGGCATAAAAGCCTCCTTTGCCTTTTACAATATTCCCGAAGCCAGCACCTTCGATGCATACTTTTTGAGGTCTGGCAGTCCGGGCAGCGCTAATGTAGCCTATGATAAATATTCCATTCCGGCAAACTTCGCTACCTATTATGGACAAGCTGCAGTGACCTATGCCGGTAACAATGCTACCGGGTTAACGCAGATCCTTAACCAGCGTTACCTGGCCCTGTTCCGTCATGCAGGACTGGAATCCTATTTCACCTACCGCCGTACCGGTGTACCCGCTTTCACTACCGGGCCCGGAACCGGCAACAGCGCCCGTATCGCCTTGCGCTTCCAGTATCCCGCAACCGAAAAAACGGCTAACACAACCAATTATACAAAAGCACTGCAAACACAATACAGCGGTAATGACGACATCAATGGAGTCATGTGGATCATAAAGTAAGCCATCACAGTAAATAGTAAAGCAGTTTCTCAAATTACACGGCGGGGCTTTTCGAAGCCCTGCCTTATTGAAACCCAATCATTTAAATCTGCGAAAAAACAGTATGAATACGACACAGGCCACAACCATTGCCAACGGGATCATCGGGTTGTTTAAAGAATACGGTGGCAGCGAATATGCCGGGGAAAAAGTGACCCAGTTAGAACACATGGTACAGGCAGCCCGCCTGGCAGAACAGGAGGGATATGAAGAAGAAGTGGTACTGGCCGCCTTCCTGCACGACATCGGGCATATTTGTGAAGCGGCCCATACTGCCAATTCCATGAATGGCTGGGGCATCAGGGACCATGAAGAAGTTGGCGCCAATTTTTTACTCGAAAGAGGATTTTCAAAACGGCTGGCTCGGCTGGTTGCCTCGCATGTAGAAGCCAAGCGCTATCTCACCTGGAAAGATCCCCTGTATTATGAACAGTTATCAGCCGCCAGTAAAAAAACACTGGAGTACCAGGGCGGCCCCATGTTAACCGATGAAGCCATTGCATTTGAAGAACATCCGCTTTTTGAACTCATCATTAAAATGCGGCACTGGGACGATGTGGCTAAAATAGAGCACCTCGAAACCGGTGATCTGGAAAAATACCGCGAGATGATCATCAGGCACCTTGAGCAAAATGGCTAGTGGAAATAGCGAGCCCCGACTGTCAACAGAATATTCACCATTGACCATTCACCATTCACCAACATGACACAATTAGTGGTATTTGATATTGCCGGAACAACCGTTCGTGATACCGGCCTGGTAGCCAAAGCATTTATCGATGCGTTTAATGAGTTCAATATAGACGTTCCTGTAATGACAGTGAACCAGTTTATGGGATTCAGAAAAAAAGATGCCATCCGCATGCTATTGCCCCAACAGAACGAAGAACTGGCAGAACAGATCCATGACGCGTTTACCCGCAATATGCTGCATATATACGAGAACGATCCGGAACTGCAACCGCTGCCATACGCAGAAACAGTTTTTCAGCAATTGAAACAAAGGGGCATTAAGATCGCGCTCAATACCGGGTTTACCCGTACGGTTACCAATACCATTCTGCAACGGTTACAATGGACCATACCCGAAACTATAGATATGGTGGTGTGCAGCGATGAAGTACCCGAAGGCAGACCGTACCCTTTTATGATAAAGACAATCATGCAGCAACTGGCAGTAACCGATAGCCAGACTGTAGTAAAAGTAGGCGATACGAAAGTAGATGTGGAAGAAGGGCGCAATGCCGGTTGCGGCCTTGTTGTAAGCGTAACCACCGGCGCCTGCCCCCGTAGTGAGTTGGAATTGTATAAACCCGATCGCATCATCGATACCCTGGCCGAATTGCTCACCCTGTTATAGCATCCTGAGCGCAGTTGAAACGCATATATATAATATTAATTCAGCCATCGCCTTGTTAATTCCCATAACACAAGCATATAGTAAAAAGCAGGTAAGTACTTCCCTGGTACTGGCATTGGTCGCGTTTTTGGCGTATACGTCGGTGTATGCGTTCCGGAAACCGTTCACGGTAGCCACCTTCAACAACCTGTCGTTTGCCGGCATCAAATACCAGACCCTGCTCATCATTTGCCAGGGCCTGGGTTATATGCTCAGTAAATTTTCAGGCATCCGGTTCATTGCAGAATTAAACCGGCGTGGGCGCTGGAAAACAAGCGCCATACTGATAGGGACCGCCTGGTTGAGCCTCGGCGTATTTGCCCTGTTGCCCGCACCATGGGGCGTGATCTGCCTGTTTGTAAATGGCTTTATGCTTGGCTTCATGTGGGGCATTATTTTCAGTTATATAGAGGGCAGAAGAGGCACCGACTTTATTGGCGCCATAATGGCTATCAGCTTCATTTTTGCCGGCGGTTTTACCCGTTCCGTAGCCTTGTGGTTGCGCGATTACTGGGGAGTGGGGGAGCAATGGCTCGCATTTGTGACCGGACTGCTTTTTTTAATTCCACTTGCCGTATTTATTTATCTGCTGGAAAGAATGCCGGCGCCCGATACACAGGATGTGCAGGAAAGAACCCAACGGCAACCCATGAGCAGCACAGAACGCAGGCTGTTCTTAAAGCGTTTCGGCATCGGGGTTATTTCAGTGGCCGTCGCTTATTTATTCCTGACCATTATGCGCGATGTGCGCGACAATTTCATGGTGAATTTATTTAATGAGCTGGGGTATGGATCAAAGCCAGCCATTTTCACCCAAACCGAAACAGCCATTTCATTGGTGATCCTCGGCGTTATGGGCCTGTTGGTATTCATCAGGAATAATATCCGCGCATTACAAACGGCTCACGGCGTAGTAGTCGCCGGTTTTTTACTGGCAGGAATTTCCTCCCTGTTATTTATCTCCGACGCATTGAATGGACTGTTGTGGATGCAACTGGTTGGCCTGGGATTATACATGGGATATATTCCTTTTAACTGTATGTTTTTCGAGCGGTTGATCGCCGCCTTTAAAATAACCGGCAATGTAGGCTTTCTAATATACCTGGTTGATGCCTGGGGCTATCTGGGCAGTTCAGCTGTGGTATTATCAAAAGAGGTCTTTAGGTTACAGCTAAGCTGGGTGCAGTTCTATCCGGTTTGTGTGGTATTTTTTTCAATAGCGGGTTTGGCTGGAACCGTTTATTCCTGGCTGTATTTTACCAGGAAATATAAAAATGCCTGAAATCAGGGAGGCCATAAACACAATCAGCCATCCCGAATAAAAATAAGAAACATATCCCCCTGAAATCCAACTCCTCCCTTTAGGAGGCCGGGGGGTATTACAAATTAATTATTTCATGTTTAATCAATCAGCGATTGTAATTGGTGCAGGAATAGCCGGACTGGCAATGGCCCGTGCACTGGCCATAAAAGGATATGCAGTGACCATTATTGACCGGGGCCACCGGGCCAGCGGCGCCTCTGTCAGGAATTTTGGGATGGTATGGCCCATAGGCCAGCCAGCAGGGCGGTTGTATGAACGGGCCATTCGCAGCCGGGATATCTGGAAAGAGATCAGTGCTAGCGGCGCATTCCCCTGCGACCTAACCGGTAGTTTACACCTGGCCTATAATGAAACCGAATGGCAGGTTTTGCAGGAACTGTATGAACAATTCAAAGCCGAAAGGAATGTTACCCTGTTAACGCCCAAACAGGTTATTGAGCGGTCGCCGGCAGTTGTGCCCCTGAATTTACAAGGTGGGCTATATAGTACCGAAGAAGCAATTGTTGACCCACGGGAAGCAATAAGCAGGTTGCCCGCCTGGTTGCAGGAACGCTATGGCATTCATTGTTTGTGGGGGAAATGTGTGAGCTATGTGGCCGACAATGCCGTTTATGTGGGATTGAACGAACAATACAGTGCCGACCTGATCGTAATATGCAGCGGGGCCGATTTTGAGACCCTGTATCCTGAAGTGTTCAGTCAGCGCCCCATAACCCGGTGCAAACTGCAAATGCTGCGCTTTGGGGTTCAACCCGATAACTGGCAAATAGGCCCCGCATTGTGCGGTGGGTTATCGCTGATCCATTATAAAAGTTTTGCCATGGCCCCCTCGATCTTGTTATTGAGGCGCCGTTATGAACAGGAATTGCCCGAGTACCTGCGATGGGGGGTGCATGTAATGGTATCGCAAAACAGCCGGTATGAACTAACGGTGGGCGACTCCCATGAGTATGGGTTATCACCCGATCCGTTCGACAAAGCCTTTATCAATCAATTGATACTTGATTATCTGAAAACTTTTGCCCGCTTTAAAAGCAACACCGTTACCGCCACCTGGAATGGGGTATATGCAAAACTTACCAATGGAGAAAGTTATTTGTTCGAATCCCCTGAACCAGGTGTGTATATTTTCAACGGATTGGGCGGGGCAGGTATGACCCTGTCGTTTGGGCTGGCCGAAGAGTTGACAGCCCACTTATAGTTTATTCAGCCGAAGCCGCTTTTTCTTTCTTTGCCGATTTTTTGCGTGGAGCGGGCTTTTCGCTTTTTGGCGTTTCTTTTTTAAGGTGCTTTACTATATCGGAGGCCAGGCGTTTGCTCACTTTCTGCAACCGGGTTTCCAGTTTCTTTTCTTTTAAATGAAAATCGGTCAGGCTGCCAGATAATTTTTCAAAAACTACTTTTGAAAGTTCTTTTTTAGACGTTTTTTCTGGTGCCGCTTGCTTTTTTGCCTTACTCATGAAAGAAAATATTTATTTATGGATTTAATATAAAGATAATAGAAACTTAACATCTCCAATGTTAAGTTTTACCGCAAAAGCGATTCCAAAAGCATTGCAACAGTCTGACATATATCAGGAAGAAATTGATAACGTTGATTTAATACTGCTCTACCTTCGCATTAGGCTACCTTGCGTCGGTTTTTGGCGAATTAAATTAACTGCATGAAGTGGAACCTGATTAGTAACGCACCAACAGGCATTAAGGAATTTCAGCTGGTACAGGATGGCCTTGTATTGGCAATAATGAAATACAGCCCCGAACAGCAATCGATACGGATCACATTTGACGACCAGCACCTGGTGTTCTTTCTGGAAGATACAGGCTATGCCAACCGCATTCTCTTCAAAAATGTGTATGGTGTTGACCTTGGTAAATTCACTCACCGCAACCATAGCGGCCGGCTCGAGATCAATAATGAAGTGTATGATTACAATCTGGTAGCTGGCCCCAATCCAAAGCTCATCGTTCACCAGCACAATAAACAGGAGCCGTTAGCGGTATGTCAAATACCGGACATCCCCATACGAGACGCGGCATTTCATGTACAGGCAGGTATTGTGTTAAGTATCTGCAGATATGCCACCATGCCGGCCAGGAAAAGCCAGTTGCCGTAATATTCCGGTTTGATTTATTCACATCTCCAGCTCACCTTTTTTGATTTATTCAAAGAAACCACTCATTTAATGTCTGCTCATTAAAGAGGGTAAAGCTTTGGTAGATATTCTATAACAAAGCAGTAGTTATATTGTAAAATGTATATAACTCCATTGTGTATTAATAAGGCAGCTGCGTTAATAATTATTTAAACACACCAATGGCAAATTTGATTATTTTTACCACATCAAACCTTACGCCTGACGAGCGCTATCATTAACAACTTTCTACGATTGTAATTGTGAATTGCTTTCAAATTCTAAACCTATCCCATTTGCTTGTCAGTCAATAGTAAAAACCAGAGCAGGATCTAAACCTTTCCAAATAAGCAACACGGGAGGGAAAAATGTGTAATACCAGACGGCCATAATCAATCACCAACATTTATATATAAGTCCAATATCCTGGTGATGTAACCATTGGTTTTGGATCAAAATTAATAGCAACTCATAACGGACTGGTTCATGAAGAATCCGGGACATCACATTATTGCCGGTTTTCAGCAGGGAAGCAAAGATGCGTTTGCTGCCGTGTATAATATGCACTATAGCCGGTTATATGGCTTTATCAAAAAGTTGGTTGAGGACAGGGAAGAAGCCCAGGATATTACTGCCGAAACATTTGTAAAGCTGTGGAAGCTGCGCGCCAATTTCAACACGGCCGAAAATATAAAAGCTTTCTTATACATTACGGCCCGCAATGCCTGTATGGATTACCTGCGGTACCGGCAACGCCAAACCGCCAATAAACAGGAGTTTGGCTATGTATTACTACAACAGGAAGTTGCTGTTCCCACTACTCCCAATGACGAAATAAAAACAGAAGTATTAAAGCAGGTCCATAGCGAAATAGAGAACCTGCCTTCGCAATGCAGGCGCATCTTCAAAATGGCCTGGCTCGAAGGAAAAAAGAATGCAGAAATAGCCCGGCAGTTAGCGCTTACCGAACAAACCATAAGAAATCAAAAAGCCCGCGCGGTAAAAATTTTGCGGGTAGCATTGGCGAATTACAATATGGAATTGTTTGTGTTGCTCCTCTTATGTATGCTTTAATAACAGCAAATTCATTTCTTATCACATCCATCATTGACAACCACCTGTATCGCAGCTAAAGGCGAGGAACATGCATACCAGCAAACGTTTTTATTGATATTAATTAAGAAACTGGCAAACTCATTTGATAATAATCAATTGCCAACCCGGTAATTGCCAGCAAAATTGAAACCTACCAATAAGCCATCTCCCTGACAACCAATTCGATATTACCGAATTGTTATGTAATGAATTATTCCGGTACACCCGTTGGTACAAAATAACAATCGCGCGTTTCTAGGATACATACGCTTTGATAACCTTTTCCAACCTGATCCTGGTAGCGTGTGTACCGGCCATTTAACTTTTTCCTGCATTACGATTGCTACCATTACCATTCAACATTAAGAAACTGATATGCCTGAGTTTCCCGGGGAAGCAGGCTATTACTTAAACTATAGAAATGACATTAGTAGTAAAAAGAATTGCGGCCCTTATTGTTAAACAATTGCGGAACGAATTATCGGTAGAAGAATCGATAGAGTTGGAGCAGTGGGCCAACGAAAACGTTGCTAACCGCGAATTGCTGCAAGAGTTAACAGATAATGAATCGTTGCGCCGGGAACTGATCGACTATTATGAAGCGGAGCAATCAAAAGAAGCCGTATGGAAAAAGATCGATGAAGCTACCCCTGAAACCACACCGGTAATACCTATTACTGTACAACATCAAAAGAAGTACAGGTACCTGGCTGCTGCGGTAACAATAGGAGCAGTATTAACCACCGTAGCTTATTTCTGGTTGCAGCAAAAGCCAAAACCAGCAACCACACCAATAGCCCAAACCACCACCAACGATGTATTGCCCGGTGGTAATAAAGCAATACTTAAATTAAGCGATGGCAAAACCATAGTACTCGACAATGCGCAAAACGGATTGCTGGCACAACAGGGAGCCGTACAAATTGAAAAACAGGATGGACAATTAATGTATTCCCCATCCGAAGCAACAGCAGCCGTATCCTATAATACGCTGGCCACCCCGGTGGGTGGACAGTTTCAACTAAAATTACCCGACGGTACCCGCGTTTGGTTGAATGCGGCTTCCTCAATAACCTATCCTACTGCATTTACCGGCAACGACCGCAGGGTAACCATTTATGGCGAGGCTTATTTTGAAGTAGCCAGGGATGCCGCCAAACCATTTAAAGTAGGGGTTACAACAAGTGAAGGAGCAGCCCGCAACGGAACTGAAATTGAAGTGTTGGGTACACATTTTAATATAAACGCCTATAGTAATGAAGCGCTGGTAAAAACGAGCTTGCTCGAAGGAAAGGTAAAGATCAAAAGTGATTTTTTCAATGGAAAGCAATCAGCCATTCTGAAACCCGGGCAACAGGCGCAGGTTGAAGTAGAAGGCAGACTGAAAGTAAAGGACGATGCCGATATGGAAGAAGTAGTGGCCTGGAAGAATGGTGAATTCCTGTTCCAAAGTGCAGATATAGGCACCATGATGCGCCAGGTGGCGCGGTGGTACGATATAGAAGTAAGCTACCCCGAAGGAATGCCAAAAGACAAATTCAGTGGAAAGATCGGGCGGAATGTGAACCTCAGTCAGCTCCTGAAGATCCTGGAGTATTCAGAAGTGAAGTTTGAATTGAAGGGAAAGACCTTAATAGTGCACAATTAAGTATCAATATCAAAAAAGTATAGCCATTAATCAGAGACCGAAGACCAAACCAATAAAAAGGCCGCTCCATGTGCGAGATGAAGCGGCTGTTTGGTTGGGTCATTTCTAAATAAAACTGTTGGGAACATTTCTATTTATCAAACCTAAAACGCAAATGTATGAAATTACGGACCTGGTGCATCCGTATGGGTCTAATTTTGACCAAAACTGTATTGGTATGTACAGGAATGCTGCTTTTTTTAACGCTTTTTAATCCGGCAACAACAAAAGCCGAAAACGGCCGGGGTGGCATTACGCTGAGGCAGGAGAACGCCCCGCTGCAAAAAGTATTTCAAAGTATCGAAAAACAAAGCGGGTACCGCTTTTTCTACAATGAAACCCTGCTACAGGGTGCGGTAAAAGTAACGCTCCGTCTTCAAAATGCCAGTCTGGTAGAAGCCCTGGACGCCTGTTTCCACAACCAGCCGTTGAGCTATGCCATTGTTGACAAAACCATTATCGTAAAAAGAAAAAAGGAACAGCCGGCATCTGCACCCCTAACAGCAGCTGTTTCTGTTTCCAATCCTGAGAAAATAATTGCAGTACGCGGCAAGGTAACCAGTAATAATGTACCTGTAGCCGGCGCCAGCATCATGATCAAAGGCACCGACAATGGCGCCAGTACCGACAAAGACGGTATTTTCACCCTGCCCGAGGTAGAAGAAGATGCTACCCTGGTGGTGAGCAGTGTAAGCCATGATGCAAGGGAGATTCGAATAAGCGGGCGCACTTTTATCAATATTGATTTAGCCCAACATGCCGATGATCTGGATGAAGCTGTGGTGGTAGCGTATAATACTACAACACAAAGAAAGAATGTAGGTGCAGTAACGGTGGTAAAGGGCGACGATATCCAAAGTTTACCCAACCGTTCCATTGACAGGTCGTTACAGGGATTGGTACCGGGGTTATTAGTTACCAGTGGTACCGGGCAGCCGGGTGGGGGATTGAGTAATTTTGTATTGCGGGGTATAGCCACTGCTACGGAAATAACCGCTGGTCAAACAGTAAGGAACCCATTGATCATAGTCGATGGTATTCCTGTAAACCAGGACCCCAACCAAATGAACTTAACCTCTTCTACGCCTATCAGCAATCCAATGGCGCAGTTAAACCCTTCTGATATTGAAACTATATCTGTGTTAAAAGATGCGGCTGCTATTGCCTTATATGGCTCCAAAGCAAGTAACGGCGTTATTATTATTACAACGAAAAAAGGTAAAGCAGGCAAAACGACATTCAGCTTCCGGCATCAAACCGATATTGCATCAAGATTAAAGGGGAAAGTTGAATTATTGAACCAGGACGAATACATGGAGCTGTTATTTGAAGCGTATAAAAATTCAAATTCAAAATATGAGGATGAATCATTAATTCTGTCTGATCTACGAAGCTATATTCCAGCACTCAAAGCGACTAAATTCCCCATCATTGTAAACGGCCCCGGCGATACCAGCTTTTATAATGCGCCTAACTGGTTTAAAGAACTCTACAACGATCATGCATTAACCATTTCAAATGAACTTTCCATTTCTGGTGGTAATGATAAATCAAACTACTATCTGAATGTTGAATATACCAAACAGGATGGGATAGCTAAAAAAACAAACTTTGACCGCAAATCAATTCGATTCAATTTTGAGAACCGGCCAGCCAGTTGGTTTAAACTGGGGCTTAATTCCGCCCTGTCTTATACTGTTCAAAATTATTCAGGAACAACCGATGGAACAGCGCCGCTTGGTACTCCCTATGTAGCCTCTCCGCTGCTTCCCGTTCGCCAGCTGGACGGATCTTATTTTTTAAACTATGTAGCAGGGTTAAGTGCCACACAAACTGATGCTATTTCGAACCCACTTGCCGCGGCTGATTACAATATCAACAGAAACGTATCCTATCGCGGATTAAGCAAAGTGTATGCAGAAGTCTCCTTCCTTCAGCATTTTAAATTTACCTCAAACCTGGGCGTGGATTTCATGTTGACTGAAGCAAAAGAAAAAATTGATCCACGGCTCGCTGTCGATGGTCAGGGAATTGGTATTGGGAAATTGCAGGACAGGGATATCAGATCGGCCAATTTAATAACAACAAACATACTGAGGTTCGATAAAACAATCGGGGGCGATCATTTTATAAATGCGCTCGCAGGGCAGGAGGCCCAGACCCTGAATACTAAAACAGAATATGTAAGTGTAAAAAACATTGCCTATCCAAACCTTGACCAGATCATAAATGGATTTACCGGGGCGTTACAGGATTACGGCTCACTGGCAGTAAAACAAAACCTGTTGTCTTATTTTGGTCAGGTCAATTATAGCTTCAGAAACAAATATTTACTGACCTCAAGTATCAGGCGGGATGGCTCCTCCCGTTTTGGTGAAGATCGCAAATATGGAACCTACTGGTCAACCGGCGCAGGTTGGGTTGTAACTGAAGAACGCTTTATGAAAGGCACTGAAGCCTGGATGAATTATTTCAAGATAAGGGGCAGTATAGGCGCTGCCGGTAGTTCTGCTTCAATAGACCGGATAACCCGTTACGATCCACTTGTGGTGGCCAGCTATTTAGGAAACACCGCTATTTATCCAAACCCTGCGGTATCACCGGGCAATCCAGACATCCGGTGGGAACAAACATTTACCTGGGATGCAGGTGTTGAAGCCAGATTTTTAAGAGACCGAATTGTAATTACAGCTGATGTATATAAAAGAAAAACTTCCGACCTCGTATACCAAACAAATCTGGCGTTTGTAACCGGCTTCTCGAGTTATTTAAGCAATATTGGCGATATGGAAAACAAGGGCGTTGAGCTATCCCTTTCCACGGTAATCATTCGCACCAAAGATTTTCGCTGGAATTTAGCTGCAAATTGGAGCACTAATAAAAACAAACTGGTAAAAGCCAATGTGCCTTTAGCAAGTGTGGGCAGCACATTATTGGGCAATGAAGAGGGACGGAATTTTAACAGTTTTTATATGAAACGCTGGGCAGGTGTGAATGAGGCAGATGGAAAACCAATGTGGATAGATTCAACAGGCACGCCGAATACAAATATAAATGCTGCAAAAAAGGAATTTGCAGGCAAACCACAGCCAGATGCATTTGGCGCCGTCACCAATACCTTTTTTTATAAAGATTTTGAGTTGTCGGCCATATTGTATTATCAATACGGATTCCAGATCTATGAAAGTGATCCATTGTTAAATGATGGACAGGTACCCTACATCAATCAGAAAAAAGATGCATTGAATCGCTGGCAAAAGACAGGTGATAATGCGAAAAACCCCAGGAGAGTATTGAATAATATTGATGGTGGCTCAGGTATTTCAACCAGGTATTTGTTCAACGGAGATTATATCAGGTTAAGTAATGTATCCCTGGCATATTATGTACCGAAGCGCATCTCAGACCGCCTGCGTCTTAACAGGCTTAAAGTATATGTTCAGGGCAACAACCTTGCTTTGTGGACAAAATATCCGGCGCTGGACCCCGGTAATTCAAACACAAATGGCAGTAATCTTTTTGCATATCCCAACCAAAGATCATTTTCATTTGGGTTGAACCTTAATTTTTAACCTATTCCTGATATAACTCATTCAAAAAGAAAACAAATGAAATCCCACAAATATATCTTCCCGTTTGTTGTCGTTCTGACATTGGTTAGTTCGTGCAAAAAAGACTTTTTGGAGGTGGATGATAATAGCTTTATCAACAGGCAGAGCTATGTTAAAGACCTGAAAAGTATGGAAGAATTCCTGAACGGGAATTACAACATGCTTCACCGGGTATTCTATTATGGTTTAAACCTCGTGTATCCTGATTTAATAGCAGATAATATAAAACCCATTGTTGGCGGTACTTTTTTTGTTAATCATTATAGCTGGACCCAACAGGCCGAATTGAGAGCTGAAGATCAACCTTCAGCCGCATCGTTGGCAATGAATGCAAGCTGGACAACTGGTTACAGGATTATCAGGGCCTGTAGTTTTATAATTGAGGATGTAGACAAATACAGAGACCAGAATCCGGCAAAAGCCGATGGCATTAAAGCCCAGGCTTATGCCTTAAGAGCATTGGTGCATTTTCAGCTGGTTAATATTTTTGCCCAGGCCTATAACTATTCAGGAGATGGGTCACATCCCGGTATTCCCTTTGTAACTTCTTCAAACATCTCCGATGCGGTAGTTCGCAATAGTGTAAATGAAGTATATAATGGAGTTATCAATGATCTTAATGCGGCTATTTCGCTTTATAAACCCGAACTGGTCAGTACCTTATACATGAATAGTTATGCCGCCAAAGCTTTACTGGCAAGAGTATACCTGTTCAAAGGAGATTATAATGGCGCAAAAACACTGGCAAGAGAGGTAGGAACGGTTGTTCCGATCATGAAAAACAATGGCGCCGTAAAAATGTATCCCGATAGCTTGTTTAGAAAGGGAGAAACGGAAGCTTTATTTCAGTTGCCCCCTTCAGCAAGTGGAGTAGCAGGCAGCACCTATAATACGCTATTCGAAGGTGTATTCCTTTCCGGATCGCAACAGAAGTTTTTAGCCACAAGCGATATCGCAACTATTTTAAAAGAAACGACCCAGGATGTAAGAAACAGCTGGGTTACGCAAAGCGGCTCAAACTGGAATATCTCTAAATTTCCCGCAAATGTTGTTCCCGGATTTTCATTATCCGCCGGCTCTTACTATCAAACCCTGTTACGGTCATCTGAAATGTATTTGACAGCAGCTGAATCGTATGCAAATCTAAATAATGAAGACAGCGCCCGGTATTATCTTGATGAAGTTCGAAAAAGAGCAAATCCTGCAGCAATATTAACCAGCGCAACAGGGCCGGCCTTACTTGACTCCATATATAAAGAAAGAAGAAAGGAACTTTCCTTTGAAGGGCTGCGAATGTTTGACCTGTTACGATGGAAAAAAGGCGTGAACAGAACGGACGCCCCTAACCAGGCTGCGAAAATTTTATCTTATCCCAATAACAAAGCAATTGCACCGCTTCCTATTCCGGATGTGAACCTGATGGGTTTTTCCCAAAATTTAGACTATTAATTAAAATCAATTGAGCATGAAGTTGTCCCTGTCATTTGCTATTGTATTCCTGTTTTGTCAAAAAATATATTCTCAAAAAAATAGCATTATTGAAATTGAGTTGCCCCAAAGCAACGTTATAAATACCGCTGTCCTTACCTGTTACCCGGCTGATTATATAGGTCCTGTAGTCAAAGACAAAAAAATAACAGGCATAAACGTCAATAATTATATTAAATGGAAATTGCCTGCAGATAGCCTCTTAATGATAAGCTCGAACCTGTTATCAAAAGGCAACTCATTTCTTATTGAACCCGGCGATAGCGTACGGGTTCATTTTGAAGGGAATGAACCCGTCTTTTCCGGAAAAGGAGCAAACAAGTTCAGTCTCATACAAAAAATTGAAAAGAAAGTAAGATCATTTGAGCAATCGGAAGCATATGAAAAACTTCCCGGTAAATATACTCAAACCGCTTCGCTGAAAGAATATCTTGACTGGAATGCATATTTGAATAATCTGTCAGATTCAATTTCTGCCATAACTGATTCTTACAGGCAGGTTATTTCAACGCCCATCTTTAACAGGCTAAAGACTACCCGTCTTATTAAAATTGAGAAAGTACGCCTCGAGAAATTCTGGGGGCTGTTACTTTATTGCCTGTATGAGAATGCAGGTGAAGAACCCAAAAAGTTTGGGTTAAGTGCCAATGACCTGCTGAATATTGCAGACTCCACTTTATATGGTGCTGCAGCCCAATGGCTCTATGCAAACGGGCAATCAGGCTCTTCTTCCTATTTCTGGTCAGTGAATCAAATTGCGGCTTTAAAAAAACAGGGCTTTATTCTTACAGATAGCTTTAGTAATAAAACCAATCGATATATTTTTTTATATGAGAATGCCAAATCGAGCCTTACAGGAGTGATCCGTGAAAAAACATGCTGTGAAATATTATCACTGGCAATAACCAAACTGGGCTTTATACCGGAAGTGGAAACGATGTTATCGAACTATTATGTTCAAAACGGGTTCACTGATTACAAAAAATGGTTAAAAGACTTTGAAACCGAAACCCGGGAAAGGCGGTTAGGAAAGGGTAGGACCGCCCCCGATTTTAGTCTTACAGACATTTCGGGCGAGTTATTTACTAAAGATAAACTGAAAGGCAAAATCGCCATTCTCGATTTTTGGTTTACCGGGTGTATAGGATGCATGCAAATGACACCAGGAATGCATGAAGTGGAAGAAGCTTTTAAAAACGATACTAATGTTGTTTTTGTAAATATCTCACTTGATAAAAACAGGGAGCAATGGGTTAAAAGTGTTGCCCAGGGAAAATTTAATACCGGTAAGGGAATAAATTTATATACTGGCGAAAAAGGAAGTGATCATCCAATGATACGTGATTACAATATCTCTGGTTATCCAACACTGTATATATTGGACCCCTTTGGCAAAGTTGCCCGGAATCCGGTGCCTGATCCAAGAGGGAGCCGTGGTAAATCGGCATTGATAAGTTTGATCCGGCATCAATTAGCTTTATTACAGGACGGACCTTATTTACTACAGCAGGGCGACTCCATTATTTCGTATACGGTTAATAATGCGATAGTTCAAACGCGGCAGTTTGAAAAAAAGGACCTCACCGTAAACGTACAAACTGATGAAGCCGGGAAAACATTTGATGTAAAGATCAGGCCTGCATATGCCGTAGAACCTGCTGAATATCCGCAGCCTTCCAAACTTTTTGTTCTATCAGATATCGAAGGAAATTTTGATTCATTCCGGAAGTTATTACAGGCAAACAAAATTATCGACGATAACTATAACTGGACATTTGGGACCGGGCACCTGGCATTTAATGGCGATATGTTTGACCGGGGCGAACAGGTCACAGAATGCTTATGGCTTATTTATTCACTCGAAGAAAAAGCAAAAGCAGCGGGCGGATATGTGCATTTTATACTGGGCAATCACGAGATCATGAACCTGAATGGTGATACCCGCTATAATCAGGAAAAGTATAAATTGAATGTATCACTGCTAAAAAAAGATGATCTCAATGAGCTTTGGGGCCAACAAAGTGAATTGGGGAAATGGCTCAGGAGTAAAAACATTATGGAGAAGATCGGTAATAACCTGGTAGTTCATGGGGGTATTTCGCCTGAATTGAATTACCTGCCATTAACGATTTCACAATTAAATGAACTGGCAAGGCGCTACTATACCCGGGATAATATTGCAAGGAAAAGCACAGACCCTAATTTGCAGTTGCTCTATGATTATGAAAAATCACCATTCTGGTATCGCGGTTATTACGGAAATAATAAAAAAAGTCCCAATACCCGGCAAATCGACAGCAGTCTGCACAGATTTGAGGTTACCCATATAATAACCGGGCACACTATTGTTGCTGACACTATAAGCTTACATTACGATGGTAAAATAATTAATACCGACACTAAACATGCAGAAGGCAAATCGGAAGCCTTATTAATTGAAGGAAACACATTTTATGCAGTAAGTGAAGAAAAGAAAAAGGTATTGTTTACAATACCGCCGTTGAATCAGGGGACAATAACCAAAAACTGAGAACCCAAAAATATAAGGAAGCCTGCCCCTGTTATTCATTGGCAGGCTTCTTTTATTCCCCTTAATAAATTTAATATTCCACTGAAGTATCACTGCAGTTACGACTACTAATTTAGTATGATAATTAATGGCCATTGATTATCATCATTTATTATTAATCATTAAAAATTATTTATTATGCAAAAGTTATCATTAAGAAAACTGTCTCTTGTAGGCCTTTCATTAATGGCTGTATCTGCAGTAACTGCCGCTTTCATGCCCTCAAAAAATACTAACAGGGTTGCAAGCAACGGTACACTTAGAGGAGATATCAGCAATGATGGTGGTGCAGCTGTTAATACCTGTACTTTCCGCCAGGACGCAAATTCCTGTAACGCCACTGCCGGTTCATTAACAACTGGTGTAAATCAAACAAATAGCTATACTGAATTAGGATATCAAACTGCCAACAATACAACTGTTGGTGATATTTAATGCTGATTAACATAAAGAGGATGTCTCAACAAAAAGAGACATCCTCTTTTATTTCAGCCGTCTTGTTGAGTTGGCTCATTTATTTGCTGCAGTTTAACTGCAGTAGCTATTAATAACTTAGTGTTTGTGCTCCCGTAAAGCCTGAATATTATATTTAATAACAAGCATAAATATTTAAAAAAATGACATCAAATAACAAACAACAATTTCACGCATGGCATTTAATGCTGTTGTTGGTTCTGTTATTAAATTCCAGATGCAGGAATACACCTGACGCAAACGCTACTATTCATATTTATATAATGCCACAATACGGCCTTATAAAATTACTACCCACTACTGATACCTTACATTTTCCATTAGATGAAAACAGCTACAATGCAATAAAATCAACATTGAGCTTTGTTATTAGAAATAAAGAATATGTTTGTTTCCATGACCAACGGGCTGAGGCATTAAATATTTACGATTTACACTCAAGACAATTAATTAAACGCCTTGAACTGAAAAAAATATTATCAGGTCATGATCTATATAAAACCTCAGCATTTGTCAAAAACTTTGACAGTATTTTTGTGACCAACAATGCCTCGTTATACCTGGTTGACAGTGCCGGGCACTTAAACAAAACTTTTAAATTTCTTCAAAAACCTGAATTGGCCAGGGCGGTTTTTGACAACAACAGCCCGCCGGTAATTCAGGACAATCAGTTGTATGCAGGAGTACGGCCGTCCATTAACGAAACTTCCTTACGGTCGTTGGCAAAATGGAAAGCAGTATACTCGTTTGATCTATTGAACGGGAAAGCAAAATTGCACTATTCCCTGCCCAGAATGTACCAGGAAAATTATTTTGGTTATCATTTTTTAGAAGGCAACTATTGCTATAATAACAACGGATATTTCGTTTTTAGCTTTCCTGCAGATACCAATGTATATGAGTCGGACCTGGCCGGTCACAATCTATCTTATTGCGGCAAAAGCCAGTATCAAACCAGTGATATAACTCCGGTTAAAAAGGAAGACCTGTTAAATGATAAAGCGGGTAAACAGTATATGCTACGGGATTCCTATGGTGCTATTTATTTTGATGGTTACCATAAAAGATATTTGCGCCTGGCGAAGCAAAAGATAAGTGAGGCAGATTTTGAATCAAAGAACCTGAATAGAAAAAGAAGCATATTGATCTTTGATGAGCATTTAAAAATCATTGGCGAATCGTTAATTGATGAGAATATCTCCTTTAGTAGTTTGTTTATTTCGGCCGATGGAAATATTTATGCCAGAACAAGGTCCAACGATGAATATGCATTGCACTTTGTAAGGCTTGCTTACGTTGACAGCCGGGAAAACAATACCCAGCTAACGAAAAATTAAAGAGCTCCTAATAAATAATGTCATGAAAATCTTTTCCATATTGCTGGCTTTAACTATATGCCTGGCTTGTAATGAAGCAGGAAAAAAGCAAAAAAGCATTGAATTAATTACAGAAGCCAGCAGGCAAACAAATATTTTTAATAATCTTATTGCCGTAACTAACAATACTATACCAGAAGCCAGAAGAAGCGATTCACTGGCATTTTTGATCTTACCCGTTCAGGCCAGCTGTCCTGCCTGTAGAAAAAAAACAATTGATAGTATTATCGAGCACCGGGGCGACCTGCCTGATCGCCGGTTTGTGGTGATCTCAGCCAATGGTGGCCGCAAAACTATCGGCGCCTACTTTAAGGAAGAAAATTCAGAGCTTCCAATAATTGAAAACAAATTATTTCTTGATAGTATGAACAGGGCATTTAAATATGACCTGTATTCTGACAAGCCTACAATCTATTATACTTTTAATCAAAAGGCTTATAAGAAAATATCCAGTATTCCCATCACTGTAAAGCAGGACCTGCATAGTTTTTTCACTAATTAAAATTGTAACGCACAGGATACGGCAATATATACCATGAGTGAAACACTTCCATATAACCAATTACTGAATTATGCAGATGCATTAAAGAAATACAATGTACGTTTTTCAGATAAAGAACCCTGGCTTGTGTCTGGAGAGTGTTCCTCAACAAATAAATGGCTGATCTTTGTTAGTGTGATCAGGGCGCAGCTGCCTGAATTACTGCATTGTATTTTACCCCTTCTGATCCAGGAACAGGTGCCATTCCGGTTAATTAAAAACCGCTTGCTACACCAATATGTTAACATAGGACGGTATGGGCCCGATAAAGTTGGAAAAGTAATTTGTCTTCATCCACTTTCCGAAGCACAAGCCGTTCGAATGGTTACCCTATTACAGCCGTTGGTGAAAAAGTTTATGGGTCCCAGGGTATTGAATACAATGCGGGTAGGACAAGTTTTATATGCCTGCTTCAGCGAAATGTTGAAAGTTAAGAATGGCAAAAAAATTAAAAAAGAATACATTCCGGGTAAAGCTGCTATTCCATTTAAAGACATAATAGAAATAGTTCAACCAGCGCGTACACTCATCCTGGCAAAAAAATATCTTCTAACAAAAAGGATCCGGACTTCTGCAAAAGGAAATATTTACAAAGCCATTTACCGGGAACGATTTTTATTCAGGGAATGCCTGATTAAGCAGGGCAACATGAATATGGTTGATGATCTTACCGGCAGAACAATACACGACCGGCTATTATGGCAAAAAAAGGTATTGACCGATTTAAAAGAATTGACCGGTGTTCCCCGGTTCCTCCACTTTTTTGTGGCGCACGACAACAGCTACCTCGTTATAGAATTTAAAAGAGGGAGTACCCTGGTATCAAAAATCCAATCTTTTTATACGCATAACTCCTGGCCGCAGCTTCCATTACCAACGAAAGTGTACATCCTGAAATATTTTTTGAATTGCCTTCAGCTTATTGCTAACATTCATGAATCGGGCTATATCCACCGGGACATAAAAGGTGAAAATTTTATGATAGCGCCTGACGGCACGCCGATCGTGCTGGATTTTGAGGTGGCATTTTCAGCTAAAGAGTCACTTCCCAATAAGGCTTTTATAACTATTTCTAAAGGCTACCAGGCACCGGAACAACAAAACGCTTTAATTCCTTCCTGGAAGGAAGATATCTATTCTATAGGCGCATTATTGATTTTCCTGTTGACCAACATTCATCCTGGTGAGTTTATTGAGGAAGAGGTTAATAAGACCACAAAGAAACTTTACAAACTACCTGTCAATGAAAATGTAATTCAGATAATTGTCAAATGTCTTGATCATAACCCGGGTAACCGGCCCGGAATTCAGGAAATAAGCCAGTGCATTACGGCTTATTCAGAACAATTGTTACGATCAGGAAAATAAATTTAACCAAAGAAATTACGCTATGTTAACTTCTCCAAAAATATCGTTACAAGTGCCTCATCCTGAAAAAAACGATCTATTCTTTTCTGTTCGGCTAAAGCAAAGTATGCGAAATGAGGAAGCAGAATATAGAAAAACGTCGAAAGTATTCGTTGTGTCTGATATTGAAGGTAATTTTCAGGCTTTCTGCCGGTTATTATACAAGGGTGGGGTAATTGATAAACACCTGAAATGGGTGTATGACGAGGGGCATCTTGTAATTGTTGGCGATTGTTTTGACCGGGGAGAACAGGTTTCCGAATGTCTTTGGCTTATTTATTATCTGGAAGAAAAAGCCAGGAGAGTGGGGGGCTACGTTCATTTCATTCTGGGTAACCATGAGATCATGAATTTAAATGGTGATTGGCGTTATGTTCATCCTAAATATGCAGCAACGAATTCTTACAAAAATCCCCCTACGGCTTTGTATGGCGCTAATAATGAATTATGGCGATGGTTGTGCACAAAGAATATTATAGAAAAAATAGGCGATGTTTTGTTTGTGCATGGAGGAATTGCCCCCGAAATAATCAAATTAAATGTAAGCATAGCTGAATTGAACAATCGCGCCCGTCAACATTACACCAGGGCAAAGGAAAGCTTTATTGATTCTTCCCTGAAATTGATCTTTAACAGCGACCTGTCACCTTTTTGGTACCGGGGTTATTACCGCCAAACAATTTCAGAAAATGACATTGATGCTATACTTACTCATTTCGGAGTTAAAAGCATTATTACCGGTCACACTATAGTAAGTGAAATAACCACTCTTTTTAATGGTAAAGTGATCAACGTGAATACCGACCATGCAGCCGGCATTTCAGAAGCGCTGATCATAAAAAAAGATAACTATTACAGTATGGATGCTGCCGGGAAAAGGAAAAAAATAAAATAATTCAAAATTTATATTAAACATAATGACTTTTTCAGCCAATCGATCACTCCTGTTTTTATTTACAGGCTTATTATGGGGTTGTCAGGTATCAGAAGGATACAAGGGAACTGGCAAAAGGACCATAATTGAACTTCAGCTTTCCGACGAAATGACCACGCAAAGACCTGCTAATTTTGAAATGAAGGAAAACATGGAAATCGCTTTCCGGCCGGTGATCAGAGTGGAGAATTCTCCGCCATATGATTATGTGGAAGCGAAAGTTTCAAAAAATAAAGTAAAGTGGGAATTCCTTTCAGATAAGCCCATAGAGATGAATTATGGATTCGGTAAATTAAATCTTGTTTCCCCCGGCGACAGCATTAGAATTAAATATCATAATGACGAACCCTTTTTTATAGGCAGGGGTGCCAACAAATTAATGACCTGGAAAATGCTTTTGGAAGAAGGGAAAAGACTGGGCATTCCCACAAAAAATTGCAATACGATACATTCAATCAATGATTACCTTAATTGGAGCCGTTATTTAGACCAGAAACTTTCCCTGCTACTGCCCATCCTTGATTCAAACAAAGCGAAACTTCAGCCTTTTGAATATAATTATTTAAAATCCGCCCTTGTTGGTTCGATAGAGAATGATCGTATTGATGCTTACACCGCATTAAGAAAACATAGCATGAATGATTCTGCGTCGGGTATAACGGCTTCAAACCTGATTGCGGTATGGGACTCAACACAATATAAGCATTGGGGTAAATGGCTTAGAGGGTTGCCTGATTATTATGGCTCAACTTATACTTTGTCGCGCTTTAATCAAATGGAGACCCTGCGGAAATTGAATTTTGATGTTACTAATGAAAAGTTCAAATCGAAAGAGGAACTGCCAACCCTTTTTTATAATAACGCCAAACAAAATTATAATGGGGTCACCCGTGAGCGTTTATTAGCTCTTATATTGGATGAAGTATTTATTGATGGGTTAGGATTTAATAATACCGCAACCCAGGCAGCTTTAATGGATTACTACAGGCAACCTGGGTTTCCTGAGTATAAGCAAATGGTTAAGGGATTGGAAGGAAAATCCGGTAAACTGGTAAAAAAATAGAACATCCTTCAACAATTACCTTAATTGCATATCATACACGTATGTAAAAGGTGCCAATCCAATTCCAGAAATATGGATAGTTTATGGATTGATTTCAAAATATTGGAAGAAGCGTGGAAGGAAATGGAACCGAAGTTGATCGTTTTACACTACAAACGGCTATCTGGAGCCGTTTTTTGGAAAGCGCGGCTAAAAAGTTGCTAACTATGCCGCATATGTTTCAAACTATTGGTTAGATGTTTGCAACTTCATGTGGAAAGTTCAAAAGATTGAATGGAAAGTTCAAAACATTGCGTGGAAAGTTTAAAAGATTGAATGGAAAGTTTCGAACATTGCCTGGAAAGTTCAAAACATTAGGTGGAAAGTATAAAACATTGGGGCCAAAGTTGTGAACTTACGTCTCATAGTTGGTGACTGTTTCCGCCAGGTTGCGAACTTATGCCTCATCGTAAGCGACTGTTTCTACAACCTTTGAAACCCATAAAAATAAATTAAAAAGCTGCAGGCCAAAATTTGAAACAATGTATCCAATTTACCAACTTATGCCGCAAAGCCTGATGGTAAGCCAACTTAATGGCTTACCATAATAAAATAATTAGCGTTTCCGTAGTTCACCGGAACAATGTGTACAAAGCGTCGTAAGACGCCTGCCAGCGTCTGCGGCACAAAAACCCGTCAAATCCGTCAGGAGAGCACGGTTTCGCTGAGGTTTTCTTTTACCTCCTCTTCACCAAGGTGTACATACTGGGCAAATTCTTTGATGGAAACGTAGTCTTTCTTCTTCCGGCCCAATTCTTCGCGGATCGTTTGCAGCAACCGTTGAGCGGTGCGTATATTGATCCCCAGGATCTTTGTAATATCATTTGTGTGGATCACCAACCGGTTGGTGGCTGATTTAGCCGAAGCGGGTGCTTTTTTGGCCGTTTTTTTCTTTTTTGTCGCGGCTTTCTTTCTGGTTGCTGATGCCTTCTTTCTTACCTGAACGGTGCTTCTTGCAGCAATGCGTTTCTTCTTTGCCATGCTGTTCAATTCATTTAAAGGTTAAGCCAATAGTGGCAATTTGGCTTACTAATCGGAGCATCGTGTACAAACCTTCCAAAGTATCCATCAGGGAAGGTGAATGATCTGGCTGTGTAAATTAAAAGGATTTTTGTATTCAGGCAAATAAAAATAAGAATAAACGCTTAGTCCATGGGATGCGTTCAGCGGTTAGCACATCGTTATACTGCATTGTTTCCAGTTCACCAGCGCCAGGTCCCAGTTGCTGGCTACCTGCGTAAACTCATCGTCAATACAATCAAAGGAAGTAAGGCATAAATGGGTGATCTGGTTATTTACCAGGATGCCGTAATATTCGTAATTGTCTGTTTGAACAACAAAACCGTTCTCCACGTACCCATCGCCCCCAAACCGGATATTTCCCTTTTTATTGACGGGCAGGGCGGCGCAAAAAGCGTCAAAAGGGATCTCAACCCCCAGTTGGGCTGTTTGTTGGCGAATATGCATGGTTTCGTACCCCAATAACAGGCTGGAACCGTTTTGGGCTAATAAAATGGGATCTATCAACGCCATTTCTTCCTGAATTAAAGGCAGGGCGTCTGTAGGAAGGAATTCTAATTGCAACCAGTCATCTGGCGTTAGTTCGAGGGTGAACTGCTGATAGAATGGGGTAGAAGTGGTCAAGGGGTTATTGGCATGCCGGGTAGCTACGTTATGGCCCAGGCTTGCCTGTTGCTGTTGTTCTACACTCAGTACATGCAGTTTTAATTTTCTGAAGATCCCAAACTCATCGGCCGACAGGGGATCAGCTTTTATCACCCGCCACGTATGTCCTTCAATATCTAATGTAATGGGTTTATCAAATATAGCCGGTAACTGGCTGAATGGTACTTTGTATATACCAATTTGCTGGCCCGTAACGCCATCGATACAGGTTACTTTTATCCGTTTGGGAAATAAGGTCAGGGCTGCATCAATAACTTTTGCGTAATTCATTTATCAAAGGACTAAGGTTATAATTTTGATTCCCAACTACACCGGCACATCAATCATTCCATTAATGGCAAAGTTAGTTTATCCGGAAAACAATACCGCAATAGAAAATGGATCACCCCGCTATTACCGGTCATAAAATCGGGTGTGGGCTGCTTTTCCCCCTGTACTAACCAATACGGTCCGTGTTTCGGATGTTCTTTTTTCAAATGCATAATCACCTGGGCTACCCAACCGGCTCTTTCCTGCCATTCCCGCTCTGCAAACACCCGCTCCGCTTCGAGGTAAATTTCTCCCAGTCCGCTCAACCCCTGCAACTGGCTGAGGTTGTTATCAATTGCCTGTTTGGGAATATTTAATAATGCACCGGTGGCATAATGTTTATAATCCTGCTTAAGTGTAGGGTTATCCGAACAGGCATAAGCTTTTATAAAAGCGAGGGCGATTCCCGACGTGCCTTCGCTCCACCAGTGCATTAATTCTTTATTCTTATCAGTGCGCCATTGAATTTTGTCGCCCCGGTGAATACCTTTTTTCATCAACCAGTTTAAACCGGCTTCTGCCGATGCCTTCGCAGTTTCATCTTTATAACGGTGGGCATATTCCAGCAAAAAATAAATGATCCCCGATACGCCATTGGCAAAACCGGGCCGCTTCTTTTGTTTGTCTTTTACTTCTTTGTATACCCACGTGCCATCTTTTTGCTGTTCCCTGATCAACCTGGTAACGTAACTGGTTAATCGATCTCTGGTTATATGTGGTTGTAAAAAATCATGGCATAGCCAGTGGGCCATTCCCTGCCCGGCCATGCCATTAATAAAACCAGTTGCCTGGTTATCCCGGTGAAGCAAGCGGTTGATCCAGTCAAAATAATGGGTTTGAGGTACTATCAGTCCATCCCGGATGGCGAGGGCCAGGGTAGCTGCAATACCGGGCGCACCGAAATGCAGACTGGGTGAAACCTGCTGAATGCGTTGTATGTATTTGGTTTCAATCAGATCTAATGCCTGCTGAATGGGAGCGGCAGTGCCTGTTATATCGAATCCCAGGCGATGTGCTTCATTGAGCAGGTACATTACCCCGGCAGCGCCTTTGCCGAAACTGGTGTACCAGCCTTTGTTGATCCTGTTCTTTTCACGGTTGGGTTCGGCGTTCACATCTTCCGAAAACCAGCCTTTGTTTTCATCTACAAGCAAGGGAGAGGTCAAAGTACCAATAGCCTGTTGTATCGTTTGTTTTATTTGTTCTTTTGTAAACAGGACCGGCTTTGTTATCGGCCGTTGTTTTTTGGTGCGCAGGTCGCTTTTGTATTGCACCAGTGCGTCGTACACAGGCGTAAGGGCAGGTCGTTTCACCGCATCGGGATGCAGGCATTGTATCACGATATCGGCAATCGCTTTATCGGGAATAAAAAAATACACCTTTTCACACAACGATTCAAAAGGAGCATCGGTTACCTTTTGCGGCGATATACCCGTCCATACCTGCAATAACACGGCGCCGGCAGAAAACACATCCTCTTTGATCGTAGGCGTTTCTGTTTTTAGTTGTTCCGGCGACATATAACCAAAAGTTCCTAACTGAAATGGTGGCGCCGGCGCCTGTTGTTGCAGGGAATAACTTAATTCCATATCTATTACCGCTACCTTGCCACCGGGCATAATGATAAAATTATTGGAAGTGGCATCGCGGTGTACTATCTGGTGTTTATGCAGCGTATTGAGCAGGTCAACGATCTGTACTAAATAATTCACGAAAGTTACACCTGTACGGGTTCCCGTTAGCAACCCATTACGCAGTTCACCATTCATGTCGCGACAGGCGTTGTATAATGGTTTGCCTTTTATGCGTTCCATTACCAGGTAATAATTACCATTCTCTTCAAAATGGCCCAGCAACCGCGGCATCCGTATTTTATCCTGGAGCTGGGCATGCAATTGTTCCTGCCAAATGAGCCGGTCCCTGATATCCCGGCCATGCTTGTCTTTGCTGTCGCCATAGGTCCCTTCCTTGATCACACAAAAACCAAAATTGGTGAGGCTTTTGATATACAGGCATTTTATAACATCGTTCTTCTGGCTTTCTTTGAGGCTCTTTAATATTATATAATTATAGCCGATGCGCTTACCTGCCTTTTTGATCGACTTTCCTTTTACTTCGGTTTCCGCCGCACTTTGCGAAACGGCCATTTCTGTCGCAACTTTCATCCCGATAATGGTTTAATGGTGTTAACTAAATTTCGGCAAGTCCACTGCAGTTTTCCTGCAGTGGAATATTAAATTTTGCCCTATCATTAATCAATCATTAAGTTCCAGTGAATAACTATCAAGCAACGGTTTCAACTTGCTTTTCGAGAAAAAGGCGATCACGAAAAAGCCATCTTCTTCATAAAAATAACTTTCGCGGTAACTGTCGAATTTAATGGGGCACCCCAGTCCTTTCATAAAATTGATGTAATCGTAAATACTTCTTTCCGAAAGGTTCAACCGTTCTGCCAGTTGCGCAGGAGTGCCGGTACCTCTGATTCGAATAAGATGGTCTAATCGGGAGAGCCGGTCAATAATGTCTCTTTGCATATATCGGGTGTTTAGGTGACGACGGTTAAATCGCCACGGGATAAGGAATCGGTTTCTTTTTGTTATGCGCCGGGACGTAACATGGCCTTTCAGATATAGTAAGTATTAAACAGTGCTCTTATTATTATGCGAGGGCAGGTAAAATTGGTAACATTCGCCGCTTTTTGCGTAACAGGTAAATGCCCCAGGCCGACAATGCGACAAAAACGCAATTGAATAGTATATGCGTACCCCACGACATTTCTTCCAGCACACCGCCGCAGGAGCAGGGGATGTCGCTGGTAAACAGCAGCATAGCCGTAATGTATACAGTGAATAACGACATTAATATAAAGGAGGCATATAACCCCGCCAGCCGTAACCCCGGTATTACCAGCATAACGGCAATGATCAACTCAATGGCAGGCACCGCCCAGGCCAGTATGCCGGCAAAGGGCGCAATAAAAGGTGATTCTGAAAGTGAGAATTGGAAATTGTAAAAATCAAGCAATTTGGCAGAAGCAGCGTATATAAAGAGGATAATGTTCAAAGTGCATATGATCCCCATGGCCATATTACTCTTTTTCATAGCATTACAGGTCTTAATGTTGACGAATAAGGTTATTGATCCCCATCTTACGACGGAGAGATTAGCTACAAAACAGTTGTTCTATTTAATAAAATTTAAGGTTGTGGGTTTTTCATCTGGCACGGAAAACAGGGATTTGCCGGTCTATTCCAAAGAGAATGAAACGGTATAATAATAACACCAACCGGATTTCAGAAAAGAGGTTAGAAGGAGTGTCGGGAGCTGGCCTTAACCTCGATAGATATTATCTTACTGTAAATTTACAAAGGAATTTTATTTTCCAATGTTAAGTTTTTAACTGTCAGCTTCACCTGATAATTGGTTTAACTGTTGTTATACTGCCAGTTCAATATTACGCAGGATAGTTATGTAATTGCTCATTAAAATATAGCAATACAGAATTTGATATATTGAAATAAAGTATTTTCTAAAATAGGTGTTACCGTTATACACCACTGCAGTATAACTGCAGTGATGCGCAGCTTGCCTATATTTAAACTGGCCTGTAAATAAACAAGTTCGGCCGATGATGCTTACGACCTTGTTCATAACCTGTTTGCCGATACCTGGCGTTCCATGCCCGGCTCCACATTGCCTCCAGGCGATTGCGCCGGGGGGTAATACAATTTGCAATACAGTTATTTTTCTTTTGGTTATCATATGTAATATGTTAGGTTTGCGCATCTAAGGTTAAAGAGTCAACTGTATGATGCTAAAATGGTCGGTTATTGCAATGATTTCCATGATTTTTCCTCTTTTTGCTTTTTCCCAGAATGATCATGATCCCGTATTGTGGGAATCTTTGGAAACCGCCATCAGGCAAAAGAATAATCTTGTAGATATTTACCAGCAGCTCGGGGATATTGAAACCGGCGCACAAAAAAACGGTGACCCTGTTATTTATGCCCGCGCACGCTATTACCAGTTGCTCATCACCGATGTCAGAACGGAAGACACCTTTTATTTTCGCAATTCCTCTTTTATCGACAGCACCCTGCAAAATCTGCATACCCCTGCCAGCCTGAGACTGATCATGCATATTATGCAGGCGCACCGGCTCCAAAAATTCTATCAAAAAGCTCAATATAGAAGGCCGCTTTACGAAACAAGAGACCTCCCGTTTAATTATGCCGCGTTTTCCAATGCGATGCTTGATAGCACCATTCAGTATCATTACGAACAGGCGAAAAGCCTGTCGCCCGCACTCAATAGTGACAACCCCGAAAATTTTGCCTGGCTTTCTTCCAACCCAATGGTGTTCCTGTTTAAACCCGCTATGTTTGATATCATCATCGCAGAACAGATCGCCTATAATACAAATCGTTACTGGTTCAATGACTCGTGGCAAAAACAATTTTCGGGGTGGCTGAAATTATCTCCCGCTGAACTTGTCAAAGCCCTTGATACTGTACAAAGCAACAGTAGGGAAGTGGTTGCACTCCATCTTTATAAAGAATGGCTTGGAAAACATCAACAAGACTCCGCGACCTTTTTCTTTATTGAATCCCTGGTACGGAAATATATTTATGAGAAGGCTGGGTACGGCTTATTGAAAGAATCGGAATATGAAAAATATTTACTCGCCGGCACTGAAAGCCCTATCCCGGAAGTAAGGGCCCATGCGGTTTATCAGCTTTGCCTGTTATGGCACAACCGTACAAGGAACAATGAGTATATTTTTAGTAAGGATAAATTCCCGCCGGCTAAGGCCCTTGAACTGTATGAAAGCAATAAGGCTTTATTCAACGATTTTGCTTTCCTCGGCCGCGAACTGGAGGGCATGAAAAAACAAATTCTGGCCTCAGAGATTACCTGGAAAATGAATGATTGCGTATTGCCCAATGAACCCATATTGACAAAGATTGAATACAAAAATGTAAGTAATCTATATTACAGGGTCATTCAGTTAGGGCATGATGAACAGTTGCCAAAAAGCCAGGATACAGCCATTCTGTATCTTCTTAATAAATCCGCCCTGCGTTCTGTACACGAATCCTTACCGGTCACCAGCGATCTGGATAAACATAAAACCTTCCTGAAAATTGACCGGTTGACGGCTGGCAGGTATGCCATTTTGTTTGCGCCTAACGAAATTACCGGGTTTAATAAGGAGATTGCCCACGTTACGTTCCAGGTTACACAAATTGCCATAGTGGCATCTGATAACCGGGTATATGTATTGAACAGAAAAACCGGGTTGCCACTAACAGGTGTATCTGTTTCGGTTAGTGATGAAGATGAAAAAGTATCAATCAGAAATATTTCGAAACAGTATGGGTATGTTCTTTTAAAGAAAACTGAAGACTATGAAGTAGAAGTAGCCAACGGCAGCGATTCGCTGTATAAATATATAAGAGTTTCCAATGAAAAGCAGAATGACCATATTTATAACAAGGAAGAAGATGATGATCTGCTGGATTATTACATTGATAATGCCCAGATCAAAATGCTGACCGACAGAAGCATCTACCGGCCCGGCCAAACGGTTTATTACAAAGGTATAGTAACGACAAGGGATCCCTACACCGGGGCAACGATCATTGCTAATAAAAAGAACCTGCAGCACGGCCTCTTCCGGAATTTTTTGAAAAAATGGTTAAATGAAGATGAGCCGGAAATGTATATTACCGATCCTTTCAAAAGAAAGGTTGACACCTTTGCGGTAAAACCGAATGCATATGGTTCCATAGCTGGATCTTTTCATATTCCGGCAACGGCCGCAACCGGCACCTGGGAATTTGATGGAGATATTGATAATGTATCCTGGCGCGACGGGGCGTTCAGGGTGGAAGAATATAAACGCCCCACATTTGAACTCACAGCAGAACCACCGGCGACCACTTATTTACCGGGCGATGCGATCACATTCAAATTAAAGGTACGCTCATTTGCCGGCAGCACTATGGCCCATACAAAGATCCAGTATTCCATCAGCCGGTCTGTGCCGTATTATTTGCCGGAAGGGATACTGGAAGAAATGCAGTTTGACAGCTCGGTAACAACCGGAGAAAATGGTATTGCGGAAATAGTTGTTACCGATACCGCTTTGCAAAAGGCAAAACTGCCCGACTCTGTTAAATATGATTTTCATTATCAGCTAACGGCAACCGCCACTGATCTTTCCGGTGAAAGCCATGAAATCGACGGTGCCTTACATGTTTCAACACAGCCGGTCGTGATCAGCTTTCCATTGAAACATAATTATTATATCCATGATCAGCAACCGGTTCTTATTACAACCAAAGACCCAAATAAAATTGAGCTGGCAAGAAATATCCAGGTGAAAATATACAGGGAAAAGAACAACCGTGTAAATATGTTCCCCGGAATAACAAATTATGCAGACCAATGGAAATATTCAAAGGAACAATTGGCGCAATGGTTTCCAGATATAGAATTCAGCGCTGACACTAAACCGGAGAAGGAACTGGTTTATGAAACAACGATCAATACGGGCGCCGGTGAGAAGCTTCGCATTCCGTTTGAAACATTAAAAGCTGGTGAATACACTGTGCAGGCAACCTGTTATGAAAACAATATAGTGCGGGGAAACACTAAAGGAGCATTTACCATATTTGATACAGCATCAACGCATCTTCCCGTAGCAAAACATTCATTTTTTAATTTGCCTTTTAATTCGGTCAATCCGGGTGACAATGTTCAGGTTTATGCAGGAAGTGCTTACGACAGCACTTATCTGTTATTGCAGATCAAATATTTTTCCCTTCAGCACAAAAAACAGGTTATTGTACCTGTTTACCGGGAACAGATTATAAAAGCGGGCGTTCATGCATTTACATTTCATATACCCAACGATGTTACCGATCATGCAATCATTACTTCATTTTTTATCAGGAATAACGAAGCTTGCAGGCATAGTGAAAAAATATGGATCAATCAGCAATCAGCGCAACCTGCCATTATAATTGAACAATTCAGAAGCAAGCTAACGCCAGGGCAGCAAACGACATTCTCTGTTTCAGTAAAAACAAGAGATGATAATGTGGCGGCGGAAATGGCGTCAACCTGCTATGATGCCTCATTAGATAAACTGGAAAAACACAAATGGGAAATTCCGCAGCCCGAAATGCCTGGTGTGCTGAGGAATGAATGGCCTGAAAGATTAATTTATGAAGCCACAGGCAGAATCTTTCTTAACCGGTACAACATTCCGGAACAAACAATAAAACATCCGGTTTGGTGGATGCGCAACACATTACAAAAGCCAACAGATCGCTTTGGGCAACTGGAAGATGAAGATGTGGATTATGATCGTGTTTTCACAAAACTGGAAGGAAGGATGCCTGGCATAGCTATCGAAGACAGAGGCCTGAATGATGTGATAGTGGTAGGGTATGGCACCTCAAAAAAGCCTTTATCTGCTACCGCCAACGTTATTACCATCCGGGGCTCCAACAGCATTAACGGGGACTGGAATGATTTACTGGTGCTGATCGATGGCGTACCGTATACAGGTAAGCTAAATGAATTGAATACTGCCGAGATCACAGATATGATGATGTTGAAAGGGGCAGACGCTACGGCTATTTATGGCGCAAGAGGCGCTAAAGGCGTTATTCTTATAAGTACGAAAGGCCCGGTTAAATTACCTGAAATAAAACAGGAGCCCATAGTGAAAATCCGCAGCAATTTCAATGAGCTGGCCTTCTTTTACCCGGCCGTTCATGCCGGTAAAGACGGGTATTACCGCTTTACGTTCACCGTGCCGGAATCATTAACTGAATGGAACTGGAAACTGTTTGCCCACACGAAAAAAGCGCAATTCGCGTATGCCGAACGTAAGCTCAATACGCAACTGCCGTTCATGGTGATCCCTAATATACCCAAACTGCTTTACCAGGGCGATCACCTCATCCTGAAAAGCCGTATCAGCAATCTGGATAGTTTACGACAAACCGGGAAAACAATTTGCAAAGTAGAAGATGCGGTAACAGGAGAAGATATTACTGCCATTGTTGTAAAAGCCCCCGAAAACCGGTTTGAGGTGGGCGGCCATTCGAATACGGTTACAGGTACTGTACTGACTATTCCGAAAGGACAGCTTAACCCGGTGAAAATAATAGTAAAAGCCCTGGCCGGTGATTTTGCTGACGGCGAAGAACATATCATTCCCATATTGACAGATAAAATACTGGTGAAACACGTTGTGCCTTTTAGTTTCGTCAATAATAGAGATACGCTGATCTCCCTTCCTGCAAAAAATGATGTGTATGGAGTGGGCTTATCAATACAGCCAAAACCCCAGGCAGCGTTGATCAACTCATTGCCTTTCCTGGCCAACTATTCGTTTGATTGTGCCGAGCAAACATTCAATAAAATGCTGGCAAATATCATTGCATTGAATATAATGCAAACCGATAAGGTGACCCGGCAGGTATATATAACAGCAAAACAAACAACAGAAAAATACGGAGCGCCTGCATTACTTCCTGACCAGCTTAATGAACAGGCAATGCCCTGGCTGCAGTTAACTTCCCGCACAACCCTGCAGCAAAAACAATTGTACGAGTTGCTCGATACAGTTCGAACCAAAGCTGCCATTGACAGCTATCTTAATAAACTTTATAAATTACAAAACAAAGATGGTGGCTTGTGCTGGTTTGAAGGCGGAAAAAGCAGTTCGTACATTTCGGCCTATGTGCTGGCCGGTTTTGGAAAACTGGCTGAACAGGCAGATAGGTCTGCAATTATCAAAGGAGAAAAAATGGATGCCTTTATTGGTCAGCTTGTTCATTATACAGATGGCGACCTGAATGATCTATTTACGCTGTATGCAAGAGGTTACTGGCGAGCCAAATATCCGGTAACAGCCACTCAGTATATGCAAATTGAAAATAATATTAAACAGCAATGGGAGCAAATAGATAATGCCAGCCTGTACAAACAGGCCCTGCTGATCATTACTGCTATGAAATGGTTCAATAGCAATAATACATTATACGAGAAAGCGCTTCAACAGTTGGAACACATCCGCCAGCAGGCTATAGAAGACCCTGTAAAGGGCATTCGCTGGAAATTTCTTGCCAATGCGGATTATATGACTGTTTCCTGGGAAGAAGCCCTTGCTTTGCTTGCGGAAGCATTTGGTAAAACAACCGGTTCTGCCAATATCAGTGAAGGAATAATTAAATGGATACTTACATCAAAAAGTGGCCATGAATGGAAAAGCACCAAAGCAGCTGCCGCAGCCATCAGCCTTTTGCAGAAAACGCAGCAAACGGTAATTGGAGCGCCCAACACAATAAACAGTACCATCAATAATCAGCTGGTGACTGTCACTGATGACCTGTTGAGCGGCCAGCCCGTTTCGTTTATAAAGACCAACAACATTCCCCAATCACTGAAAGTTGGTAAAACCAATGATGCCCTGGTACAGGGTAATATTCTTACCTGGCAATTTATGGCTGCCTCAACAGTAAATCAGCTGATTGGTGTTCAATTAATAAAGCATATTTTCCGGCTCAACAATGTTTCCAATAAATGGGAACCGGTTAGCGATAGCACCGTATTAAAAGTGTCGGATAATTTGAAAGTAGTAATTGAAATTGAAACCGCCGGTTATCTACCGTATGTATATATTGATGATAAAACAAGCGGCGCTTTTGAACCAGTGGATGCGAACAGTGGATATGAATTTGGTAATAACTTCCAATATTACAGATCGGTACGCGATGCGGGTATGCAGTTCTTTGCAGAGCACATTCCTGCAGGTAGAACCGACATCAGTTATGAATTGAGAGTAGCCCAGGAGGGAACCTTCACCTTTGGCCCCGCATCACTACAATGTATGTACAATCCCGAAAAAGCGGCCTACAGCAACAGTACGGTCATTAAAACACAACCGTAAACGTTAGCAAACTAGATTATTTTTCACAGATCGGTCCAACCAAAAAAATGGCCACCCGTAGAAACGGGCAGCCTTAGTTGTTATAATTGTTTAAATTCCATTACAAAATTAATTATTGGCAGTTAATGAAAAAATAAAATTATTTAAACCCGGATCACTATGATATCAATGCGCAACCCCGCCCGGGGCGGGGCATGGCAGTTGTATACGTGGTGATATCAGCGTGAATCAGTATCTTGCTATAAAATTATCAGGATGCAGTACTCCATAAATGACGGATTCCCATATTACATTGAATTGTTAGGCGGTAAAGATTATTACCAGTTATTCACCTCAAAAGAAAATATAAACCTGCTCAGGTCTGTTACAGAAGAAAAAGCGGCGTGGCGCTATGCCCCTGGTAAATGGAGTATAAAACAGATCATTGGCCATATAACTGATCACGAACGCATTATGACCTACCGGGCGCTCCGGTTCAGCAGGAAAGATCAAACCGCCTTACCGGGTTACGATCAAAACACTTTTGTTGATAACAGCCGTTTTGACGAACTGCCGGTATCGCAGCTGATCACCGATCTGGAGAACGTAAGGAATGCTTCCATCAGCTTCATACACTCCTTATCAAAAGAACAACTGGCGCTTACCGGCACTGCCTGGAAATATGAATTGACCGTTGAAGAGTTCCTGAAAGCGACAATTGGCCATGAAGTGCATCACATCGACATGCTCAAAAAGAAATATTTGTCATAAAGTAAGTACCGGTACGCCGGTAACTAGTATCACCAGCGTACTGCCTCAAATTTCCAGCCCGGCACTACTTTTTGCATTTCCGTTTCATCATCCCGTTTGGTTAAACCGCATTGTAGATAATTCTGATGCAGCCGGGCCAATGCCTGCCGGTCGAGCTCTACGCCTAAACCAGGCTCATTAGGAACCGCAATGGCGCCATCTTCAAAATTGAAGCGACCCGTTTTTATGACCTCGTCTGACTGCCAGGGATAATGCGTATCGAGGTCGTAGGGCAAATGGGGAAGGGCAGCACCGAGGTGAACCATAGCCGCCAGCGAAATACCCAGATGGCTGTTTGAATGCATGGAAAGATGCCGGCCGAACGTGCTGCATATTTTTGATAATTCCATGGAGGCCCGTAACCCGCCCCAGAAATGATGATCGCTGAGAATAATATCTTCGGCACCAACGGCAACACTGCCTGGTATATCATCGAAAGAGGTAGTACACATATTGGTCGCCAATGGCGTTTTTAGCGCCTGCCGCACGATGGACATATTTTTCTGCCCCCGCGTAGGATCTTCGAGGTATTCGATAATGCCTTCCATTTTACGGCCGTACTGAATAGAAGTTTCAACCGTCCATAAAGCATTCGGATCAATTCGTAATGGAATATGCTCGCCGAAGGCTTCACGCAACGCAAAAACGGCTGCGGTTTCCTGGTCCGGCTCAAATACACCGCCTTTTAATTTTATAGAGCGGAACCCGAATGTCTTGCCCATGGCTTTTGCCTGGTGTACAATACCTTCCGGGTCAATCGCTTTTGCCTGACGGGCGGCGTTCCATCCCGTAGCGTTCCTGTCAATGTTAAAACCCAACTCGCCACCGGCGCCTTCGTATTTGTAAAAAAGATAGGCAGCAAAAGGAACACGGTCGCGCATTTTTCCACCCAGCAGATCTACTACCGGCAGCCCGGTAATTTTTCCAATGATATCCAAACAGGCCACTTCTATGGCGCTGAAAATATGCACCAGCTTTCGCTGGTCCCAGGGCGTTTCTCCACGCGCTGATGCGGTTTCTTTACCAAAATAACTTTCCAGTTCCCGGCCAATGCTGCTTAACTGTATGGGCGATCTTCCTATGATCAACTGACGGGCTTCCTCAAGTGCTTCATTGATGCTTGTATTGCCTGGTATTTCACTGACACCTGAGATGTTATCATCAGTGATCAGTTCAACAATAGTACGTAAGGCATAAGGTGCATGCAAACCTGCAGCGTTCAATAGAGGTGGATCGGTAATGGCGATGGGTGTTATGATCATTTCCCTGATCCGTGGCGCACTTTTGATTTTCATATGAGGTAAAAACTGATTGGTTGGTTTCATTATCTTTCTGTAACTGGTAACAGGAATTGCTAATGGGTTCCCGACAATTGTTGTATGAGCCAGGCAATAGCACTATGGTCCCATTCTCCCTTTCCCTGGGCAATCAAGGCATCCATATGAGCGCTTACCTGTGCCGTTCCGTATAGCGGAACCGAAAATTCCTTTCCGGCCTGTAAGGCTATATTCATGTCTTTCCGGTGTAGTTTTATTTTGAAGCCGGGTGCAAAGTTTTCTTCTATGATCCGTTTTCCATGCAGATCTAGAATGCGGCTTTGCGCAAAACCGCCCAGCAGCACTTCCCGCATTTTCTCCAGATCAACACCCGCTTTTTTGGCCAGGGCAAAAGCTTCGGCCACTGCCTGTATGGTCATACCCACGATCATTTGGTTGCAGGCTTTTGTCATTTGTCCGGCGCCTGCTTCACCAATGTGCACAATATTTTTTCCCATTGCATTGAACAGGAGCAGGGCCCGCTCAAATGCAGCCGCATTACCACCCACCATAATGGAAAGAGAAGCAGCGGTGGCGCCTACCTGTCCGCCCGATACAGGTGCATCCAGCGCCTCCACATCCTTTGCCTGTAATAGCTGGTAAATTTCCTTTGCAGCAGACGGGGCAATGGTGCTCATATCGATAAACAAACTGCCCGGCTTTACGCCTTCCACAATTCCTTCGGGGCCTGTAACAACTTCCAACACTTCAGGCGAATCGGGCAGCATGGTAATGATGATATCACACGCCTGCGCTATGGCCTTACCGGTAGCCAGCGCTTTGGCGCCTGCCTCAACCAGCTCTGCAGCTGCTTTACTTTTTTGCAATACATATACAGGATAACCTGCTTTTACCAAATGCAATGCCATGGGCTTGCCCATGATGCCTAACCCAATAAATCCTACTTTTTCCATTATCAATAATTTATGTACAGGTTTTATATTCTTATACCAGTGGCAACAGTTTCGCTGCGATCATAATGATGATCAATCCCGTAAGCCCCATTACCAACAGCATGGGCGCAAATGCTCTCAGGGTTTCTTTTTCAGTAAGGTTGCTCATTTTACAGATGAGCCAGAACCCGGCATCATTCATCCAGGGTATTAATTTTGAGCCGCAGCCTATAGCGAGCCCTATATACAGGGGATGATACGGAAGATGGGCATTATGCGTTAATCCCGACAGTATACCCGATGCGGTGATCAATGCCACCGTTGCCGATCCCTGTGCGGTTCTTACAATAGCAGTGATAAAAAATGCCATTGGGATCAGTGCCATCTGGTAATCTTTTGTAACCCCGGCAATGCGCTCACTGATGCCTGTTTGCTGCAACATGCCGCCAAAAGCGCCGCCTGCAGCAATGATGAGTATAATACTACCTGCGCTGATCACCGCTCCCTGCAAAAATGAACTTAGCCCTTCCCGGGTTGCTTTTTTATGTACCCGCAGTATTATTAGCGAAACAAGTGCCCCAATTACCAGCGCAATATTCCTGTCGCCCAGGAATTTTATTACAGCCGCCATTTTTTGTAAGAACAGGGACGAAGATATTTCCGCCGGACGGCCGCCATGTATGGAATGCAATGCTGTATCGGCGCATATAAACACCAATGGTATCAGCAATGGCAGCATCGACAGCCATAGGGGCGGAAGCTGTTTGGTTTCCTGTAATGAAACAGTCCTGATATCTTCCAGCTTTGCATCGAGTGAATCTCTTAATGCCACCGGCCATTTTTTATTTACCCATACGGCATAATAATAACCAGCTGTAATGGTGAATAGTCCCAGTAATATACCGGCGATCATCATGGAGCCCATGGCAATATGCATTTCACCAGCGAGGAACAGGGGCCCAGGGGCTGGTGGCACCAGTGAGTTGGCCATAGCAGCGCCACCGGCAATAGCCAAAATGAACAGGAGATAATTCTTTCCCAGCCGCAGGCTTATGGTTTTCGCCAATGGTGTCATGAGTAAGATCACTGCATCAAAGAACACGGGAATGCCCACAAAAAAACTACTCATAATAAAAGCTACCGGGGCTCTTTGTAAACCGGTGAGCCGTAATACCGATCGTACTATGCGTTCTGCGGCGCCACTTTCGAGCAGGCATTTTCCGATGATGGCCGCCATGGCTATGATGATGCCTATTTTTGAACAGGTATTACCAAACTCCAGCGCGACTCTTTCCCCAACGCTGCGGTTTGCCTGTTGCAGGGCCGCAGCCGCCGTGGCGCCTTTGCTGAGCGCATATTGTTCAACAGCCGATGCAGGCGTCATAATAGCCACCACCAGCGCGCCTAATAAAAGCGCCAGAAAAGGATGCAGTTTTATTGCGATGATACCACCGGCCACTATAACAATGCCGGTAAATAATATAACAACCGGTTCAGCTAAGAATAAGGATAACGTCATGGCATGCCTGTTTTTCCGGAGCTCCGCAATGTTTGTAATGTACTGGCCATGTTGCGCGCCGCATCAGCCACAAATGTGGCGTCGGCGCCGCAGGCGATCATGCGTATGCCCATGCTGCTGTAGCGGGCATATTCACCTGCATTAAAGAATAATATGCCGGTTGCCTTGCCAGCCTTGTTAGCTGCATTCACCGTGGCTTTTACCGCATCGAGGTATAATGGATGATCGAACTGGCCAAAAATGCCGAGGGCCATGGTTAAATCGGCCGGACCAATAAACAACACGTCTATGCCATCGAGCGCGGCAATTTCGTCGAGGTGGTCAAGCACTTCAATGGTCTCTATCTGCACTATCCCTACAATATTTTCTTTTGCCTGCTGATAATAGTTTTGAAAATTTTGTCCGAACGAAGTGGCCCGCACCATTTTGGCAACACCCCGCGTACCATCGGGCGGATAATGCAAACCGCTGGCAACCGCAGCAGCTTCAGCTGTATTGCTAATGCGGGGGCACATAATGCCTTCAGCACCCATATCGAGTATGCGATGGATGCGTTGCCGTTGAGCGCTCTCGATGCGAACAATAGCAGCAGCCGGCGTATGTTCAAGCGCCTGCAACTGGTGATACACATCCTTTTCGGTTCCCGCCCCATGTTCAAGGTCTAGCAGCACCCAGTCGAATCCTGATAAGCCCACGATCTCGGCGGTTACCGCGCTGCCTAAATTCAGCCAGCAGCCATGCAGGGTGGCGCCCTGTTGCAGTTGTTTTTTTAAATGCTTCATATGGCCTGATTCCTATGGTAAAGGTAGATCTAAATTAAAGAGATATAATTTACGTAATTATCTGTTTCTAACACAATTCTGCCCTTATTTGGCATACTTATGAGTGCCGCCCTGTTTTTATTTTGTTAACCCCTCATTAACCAATCTTAATTGATGGTTAATGAATGCATTTGTAACCAGATGGCCAGTTCTTTTAACGTCTGTTAATGCAGAACATTAAAACAGGTTGGCTATGAAAAAGACAGGATTATCCTTGTTATTGCTGGTTCTGGTAACTGCAAAAGCTGCACCTGATAACCGTGCAGCCTGGTGGCAAATTGCTCCTCAAATTATAGCAGATATTAATAACAGTTATGGCGTGGCAGGCCACCATTGTTGATATTAAAAATGCGCAGCAGAGTTTTGAGAATGCAGGTTACCTGCTCATCAATACAAGTTTTGCCGCCAAGGTAGCTGAACTGCAGTTAAGGCGTTATGCGAATCAGTTGGTGTATTAGGAGCGCTTACAGGATTTCTCGTGTTTGCAAACCTCATTTCTATCATGCAACCGCCTGATCCTGCTCATTTTTCTTTTCTGATTATAGGTGGAACTTTATAAGCAGTGCTACTTATAATAATCATATTACTTATAGGCTTGTTTATCATTTGGTTGTTAACCATGCCCTTATATATTGAGATCGATACAAGAGTACCGGAAGCTAATTTGCGATGGGTGTCTGTAGGCCAATGCAGGATCTGGTTTCAACAGGAGTGGTTGTTGAATGTACAGATACTATTTTACAGGCACACATTCAGGCTGTCAGCGCAAACAGGCAAAAAGAAAAAGCCAGCTGAAAAAAAAGCCAGAGCTGCCAAACCGAAAAACATGCTCCCAAAACTAAAAAAAGGGTGGCAGGTACTGCGCAGTTGTACGGTACAGCAATGGCAGCTTTCGATTGATACCGGGGATTTTGCAAAAAATGCCGAACTGTATCCTTTTACATTTTATCCCGCCTTATGTGGTCACCTGAGAATCAACTTCACCAACGAAAACTATTTTTTCATCCGCATCCACAACCAGGTTTGGAAAATGTTAATGGCTTATCTCCGCAGATAAGCGATTCTATTTGTTAACCGTAAAATATCATGTTATGTCATTTAATCTCGATGAAACGGTAAAGCAGCTTACCGAATTGTTAAAAACAGAAGCAAAGACAGAAACGGTGATAGGGCAATCATTCCAGTTAGGCGAATTTACCTGTGTACCGGTTATTAAATTCGGAATGGGCGTTGGCTATGGCGGTGGAGAAGGGACAGGCCGGCAGGATGGTAAAGGCCAGGGTGAAGGCACTGGCGGAGGCGCCGGTGGCGGAATGGGGGTTGAACCTATAGGTTTTCTGGTAACCCGTGGCGATCAGATCTCCTTTATTTCTACAAAATCAAATAAAGGACTAAGCGCCGTATTTGATAAAGTGCCCGACCTCATGGAAAAAATGATCGACAGAAAGAAAGCAGGCGCTACATTATAAAACGCGAAAAGGGTGGGACACTGAATGCCCACCCTTTTAATTACTTATATTGTATGATAACTTTAGTTGCGTTTTTTCTTGTTTGGCAATTTAGCTGTCTTAAGCATTTCATTTGCCTTAGCCAATTTTTCGGGAAAAGGAGTTTTATCCCGGTACTTTTCAAGTGAAGGGTCAATGCATATAACAGGCACTTTGCGATTATTGAACTCCTGTATGTTTTTCATATATACATATATATAAATGCAATTTAAGTTTTTTTTCTTTGAGCTAAAAATCCTGAATAATCTTTACCTGTTTCAAATAGATGAAATTCATTACCAACCTGCCCAAACACTTGAAAATCAATCACCATTTCGTCATAATATTTGGTGATACCCCTGCGATAAAGCCTTGTTCTTGAGGTGGTACTGCCAGTTGCGTAAACAAGGGCCTCTGGATGTTTGGTAAAAAATGCATATAAGGCAGCAACAACAGTCGCCAAAACTTTTTCACTGTCGCCATTATTAGTTTTGGCCAGATCATCCAATTCGCCTGTTTCATGATTCTTGTCTCCAAAAGCTAAGTTATATAGTCCCGGGGCATCTGTTTTTTGAAAGTGAACAAGCTTGTGAACAAATCCTTTTGGCCCCCAACTGATAAACTCAAAAACCGTATAACTTTCTTCTGACCTCAATGGATATTTGTCAGTTTTCATACAAATTTATCTATGCATGAAAATAAACTAACGGCAATTATAAAAATACTGATTGTTATCAACTATTGCTACCAGTTAATGGCAACAAAAAAGCGTCCCGATAAATCGGGACGCCCTACAAAAATGTACCTATAGTATTTTACAAAAACTTCAACACCTCTTCACCAATTGCCTCTGTGCCCAGTATTTTGTGTGCAGGAGTTTGTGCATCGGCGATATCGCGGGTGCGGAAACCTGCTTTCAATACTTTGTCAACGGCACTGATCACGGCTTCTGATTCGGCTTTCATTCCGAAAGAGATATCAAGCAACAATGCTGCTGATAAAATAGAGGCCAGCGGATTGGCTACGCCCTTACCGGTAATATCATGCGCTGAACCGTGAATAGGTTCGTATACGCCTGTGCCATCGCCAATAGAAGCGGAGGCCAGCATACCCATAGAACCGGCGATCTGTGATGCTTCGTCGGTAAGGATATCACCAAACAGGTTGGCAGTTACCACCACATCAAAACGGCGGGGATCTTTAATGAGCAACATCGCTGTGGCATCTACAAACTGATGTTCAACTTCTACATCAGGATACTCTTTCGCTACTTTTTGGATCACTTCGCGCCACAGGCGGCTTGTTTCAATAACATTGGCTTTATCTACAGAGCATAATTTCTTTCTTCTTGTGCGGGCGGCTTCAAATGCCTTGCGGGCAATACGCTCTACTTCAAAGCGGCTATATTCGGCTATGTCGTATGCGGTGTCGCCATTGTTCTTTCTGCCTTTCTCACCAAAATAAATATCACCGGTGAGCTCGCGGAAGAACAGGATGTCGGCGCCTTTCAATATTTCAGGTTTAATGCTGGAAGCGCCCAATAACTCATCAAATAATTTAATTGGGCGAAGGTTGGCATACAGACCCAGCTCTTTACGCATTTTCAACAGCCCTTGTTCGGGACGTACTTTCGCAGAAGGATCGTTGTCATATTTGGGATGACCTACGGCGCCAAACAGAACGGCGTCTGATTTGCGCATTTTCTCCAGCGATTCGTCGGGGAGGGGATTGCCGGTTGCTTCAATGGCCACATGACCAATCAACGCTTCGTCGTATGAAAAGGTGTGTCCGAATTTTGCAGCGATCTTATCTAACACTTTTTTACCAACTGCGGTTACTTCCTGTCCAATGCCGTCGCCGGGGACGATGAGTATGTGCTTGCTTGCCATGTTTGCTTAAGATTGATTTTACTAAAAAATGATCTTTTGTGAATTCTGATTCTGTTACCGGTTACCGGTTGCCAGTTACCAGGGCCCGGGAACCGGAATCTGGTAACTGGTAACTATTAAATGAGGTTTAACATTTTCTGTGTGGCTTTTATCGCCGCCACCGTTTGATCGCTGTCGAGCCCCCGGGTCTTGAATTCTTTCCCGTTAAAGCTCCAGGTGATAACAGTTTCGCACAGGGCATCTGTTTTACCACCGGGCGGAATACGCACCGCATAATCAGTTAAAAGCGGCAGCTCCTTTTTCAGCTTCTTATATACTTTTTTCAGCGCATTCATAAAGGCATCGTATTGTCCATCGCCCTGGGAATGCTCTTCATGTAATTCGCCATCGATAGAAATTTTTACCGTTGCAGAAGGATGCAGGTTCTTGGAATGGGTCAATACATAATTATCAATAAGTACTTTTTCTTCAATGTTCTTGCTATCGATCACATCGGAGATGATGTACGGCAGATCGGCCTGGGTAACCACTTCTTTTTTATCGCCCAGCTCAATGATACGCTGGGTCACCCTTTTGAGATCATGTTCACTCAATCTGATACCCAGCTGGGCCAGGTTATTTTCAATATTCGCCTTGCCGCTGGTTTTGCCCAGGGCATATTTACGCTGGCGGCCAAAACGCTCGGGCATCAGGTCACTGAAATAGAGTTTGTTCTTTTTATCGCCATCGGCATGAATGCCCGCCGTTTGCGTGAACACGTTTTCGCCCACCACCGGTTTGTTAACAGGTATGCGGAAACCTGAAAACGTTTCAACCAGTTTACTTACCCGGTACAGGGAGGCTTCCGCCACCGAAGTTTTTACTTCGGGCAGAAAATCGTTCAACACGGCAATGGCGCTGGCCAGGGGGGCGTTACCCGCTCTTTCGCCCATACCGTTTATAGTAAGGTGAATGCCTTTGGCGCCGGCCTTTACACCTTCCAGTACATTGGCGGTGCCCAGGTCATAATCATTATGTGCGTGAAAATCGAAATGGAGATCGGGGTAGCGTTGTACAATAGCCGATATATATTCTGTTACTTCCGATGGCGTAAGAATGCCAAGTGTATCGGGTAACATAATGCGTTTTACCGGCAGTTTTTGAATAAAGTCGAGGTACTGGAACACATACTCCTTTGAATGGCGCATACCATTGCTCCAGTCTTCGAGATATACATTTACTTCAATTCCTTTTTTTCGGGCAAGCTTTATTACATCGGCTATTTCGGCAAAATGCTGTTCCGGTTTCTTCTTTAACTGGTGGGTGAGGTGGTTGAGCGATCCTTTGGTGAGCAGGTTCATCACTTTGGCGCCGGCCTGTTGCATCCATTGAATAGATACGTCGCCATCAACAAAAGTGAGCACTTCAACCCGGTTCAAAAAACCATTGGCCTTTGCCCATTTGGTGATGGCTTTTACGGCTTCAAATTCCCCTTCACTTACCCGTGCTGAAGCAATTTCAATACGGTCAACTTTAACTTCCGTCAAAAGCAGTTGGGCTATCGTCAGTTTTTCGGTGGGGGAGAACGACACGCCGCTGGTTTGTTCGCCATCGCGGAGTGTGGTATCCATAATCTCTAGGTATCGCTGGTCACCTGGCATAAAATGTAAAAATTCCAAATCCCAAGTTCCTGGAACCAATTTGGAATTTGGAACTTGGGATCTGTATTTTGGAACTTATTAATAAATGCTTTTTGTTGCGAATGACTGGATATCGCCTTTCAGGCTTTGCAGAAAATCGATATCATCGAAGCCATTCATCATATTGTGCTTTTTATAGCCATTGATCTCGAACGATTCTGAAGCGCCGCCCACGATGCTGATCTTTTGATCGGCCAGGTTTACTTCCAGTTCGGTCTTTGGGTTAGCCTCAATAGCTTTAAAGATCTGATCGAGGAACGATTCGCTTACCTGTACCGGTAATATGCCAATGTTCAGGGAGTTGTTCTTGAAGATATCGGCAAAGAAGCTGCTCACCACGCAACGGAAGCCATAATCATAAATAGCCCAGGCAGCGTGTTCACGGCTGCTACCGCTGCCGAAGTTCTTTCCGCCAACCAGTATTTTACCTGAATAGATAGGATTATTTAAAACGAAATCTTTTTTAGGTGTGCCATCGCCTTCATAGCGCCAGTCGCGGAACAGGTTATCACCAAATCCCTTACGCTCGGTAGCTTTTAAAAAACGGGCCGGAATGATCTGGTCGGTATCTACGTTCTCAATAGGCATAGGTACCGCAGTGCTTTTTAATATAGTGAATTTGTCGTACGCCATGTTTGTTTTGTGTATTGATTGTTCTTTCTCGTATCTGTTATCAGTTTCCTGGTCCCGGGTTCCGGTTGCCGGGAAAACGGGTAACTGGTATCCGGTAACCGGTAACTTTATATGAGTTCTCTCGGATCAGTTACGAACCCGGTAACGGCAGCGGCTGCTGCTACCAGCGGGCTCGCCAGCATGGTCCTTGCTCCGGGGCCCTGGCGGCCTTCGAAGTTACGGTTGCTGGTGCTCACTGCATACTTGCCGGCGGGGATCTTGTCGTCATTCATCGCCAAACAGGCTGAACAACCGGGCTGACGCAACTGGAACCCTGCATCGAGCAGAATATCCAGAATGCCTTCTTCCCTGATCTGTTGTTCAACGATGTGCGAACCGGGCACGATCCAGGCAGTTACATGATCGGCTTTTTTACGGCCTTTGATCACAGAAGCAAATGCGCGGAAGTCCTCGATACGGCCGTTGGTACAGCTACCTATAAATACATAATCAACTTTTTTACCCAACATGCTTTCCTGCTCATGGAAATCCATGTAGCCAAGCGATTTTTCGTAGCTGGCCTTGCTGCCGCCTATTTCTGCTGCTGTGGGGATCTTTTTGGTAATACCGATACCCAAACCCGGATTGGTTCCGTAAGTGATCATGGGTTCAATATCTGAAGCAGCAAAATCATATTCTTTATCAAAGAAAGCGCCTTCTTCAGTTTTCAGCGTTTTCCAGTAAGCCAGCGCTTTATCCCAGGCTTCGCCTTTAGGCGCTTTTTCGCGGCCTTTGATATAATTAAAGGTAGTTTCGTCCGGGGCTATCATACCACCACGGGCGCCCATTTCAATACTCATGTTACACACGGTCATGCGGCCTTCCATGCTCATGTTCTCGAACACATCACCGGCAAATTCCACAAAATAACCGGTGGCGCCGGCTGCGGTAAGTTTTGAAATGATGTACAGCACTACGTCTTTGGGAACGATGCCTTTGCCCAGTTTGCCGTTCACTTTAATACGCATTTTCTTTGGGCGGGGCTGCATAATACATTGGGAAGAAAGTACCATTTCCACTTCGGAAGTACCAATACCAAATGCAATAGCGCCAAAAGCGCCATGGGTAGAAGTATGCGAATCACCGCAAACGATGGTCATACCTGGCAGGGTAATACCGTTTTCGGGACCCACAACGTGCACGATACCATTTTTAGGATTGCCCAGTCCCCAGTGTGAAATACCATATTTAGCCGAGTTTGTTTCCAGGGCTTTCAGCTGGTTGGCGCTCAGGGGGTCCTGAACGGGTAAATGCTGGTTAATGGTAGGGGTATTATGATCGGCTGTAGCGAAGGTTTTCTCGGGGAACATCACTTTCAGTCCCCGGCTTTCCAAACCCAGAAATGCTACCGGGCTGGTTACCTCATGAATAAAATGCCGGTCAATAAACAACACATCGGGGCCATCTTCAATATGCCTGACCACATGCGAATCCCATACTTTGTCGAATAATGCAGCGGGGGTTTTGCTCATTTTTAATAATTTAAATCAAGTTGCAAAATTCTTAAAATATAGTCAGATTATAAGGGATTTATCTGTATTTTTTCTAATAGTGGAGTTAAAAATGAAAAAACATCAAATTCTGGCTTGATCTGTTGAACAAACCGCCGTCTGGCACCCGTTCATTAAAAAATTTGCAAAGGAATCCCCCCGGAAAATGGAAAATTCAAGGGTTTTGGCCTCCAAAACAGACCACCGGTCAGTGAACAAAACGATGAAACTGAAAATATTGGCGCTCCATAACGATGTATATATCTTTTCATCATATCGTTTTCAGTTACAGGCCATTTCATTTTTTTTCCTATCTTCAGCCCCTTCTAACAATCCCCAACCAAATTTCATTCGGACCCCCGCGTGTCGGCACTCATCAAAACTTCAGCGTGAGGCGGCATTGATTTGTCTTAACAAAAACTCAACTGTTCAAAATGAAATTTGTTACGCTTGTCGTTTCCTGTCTTATTGGTTGCATTAGCTATACCTATGCGCAACAACCCGTTTACAAAGATGCCAAACAACCCATCGCCAAACGGGTAACTGATCTGCTTTCCCGCATGACGCTCGAAGAAAAAGTGGCCCAGCTGCAAACCATGCATGCCGGCCGCCCTAAACTCGACGATAAATTGTTTAATAATACTGGCAGGCTCGATTCCCTTTTCAAAAATGGTATGGGTATGATGAACCCGGCCTTTGATGAAACCATGGAGCAAACCATTACCGCCCGCAACCGCCTCCAGGACTATATGGTAAACAAGACCCGCCTCGGCATTCCCATTATCTTTATTGACGAGGCCCATCACGGCCTGGTTCAACGCCAGGTTGATGTGTTTCCGCATGGCATTGGTTTATCCTGCTCCTGGGATGTGAACCTGCTTGAAAAAATATATACCCACGCCGCCATGCAGGCCCGGGTACGCGGCACCAGCCTGGTGCTGGCGCCTGTTGTAGACGTTTGCCGCGATCCGCGCTGGGGCAGAACCGGCGAAACGCTGGGTGAAGACCCGTATTTGTGCGGTATGCTGGGCAGCGCAATTGTTCGCGGTTTTCAGGGCAGTAACAATGGCATCATTGCGCCTGATCATGTAGGAGCAACATTGAAACATTTCTCAGGACATGGGCAATCGGAAGGCGGCAGTAACCAGTCGCCGGCCAACTATTCCTTACGCGTTATTCGCGAAGCGCATATGGAACCCTTCCGCCTGTGTGTGAAGTATGCCAATCCTGCCGGTATCATGGCATCCTATAATGAAATTGACGGCATGCCTTCTCACGCCAATAAATGGTTGTTGAAAGATGTACTGCGCAAAGAATGGAACTACAATGGGGTAGTGGTGAGTGACTGGTTTGGTATTGATCAGTTGTGGAATAAACACTTTATTGCCACCGATCAAAAAGCGGCTGCGCTCAAGGCTTTCAATGCCGGTGTAACAACCGACCTGCCTTATGGCATTAATTACCGCCATCTTGGTGCGTTGGTAAAAGAGAACAGGATCAGCACCAAATCGCTCGACAGCGCCGTTGCCAGAATTTTAGAGTTGAAATTCAAACTCGGTTTGTTCGATCAGCAACAACCCATCGATCTCGAAAAGGCCAAACAAAATGCGGCCAATACCGAAGGCCATCAGCTGGCGCTGAAAATAGCCGAAGAGTCGATGGTGCTGTTGAAGAATGCGCCATTCGGAAATGCCACCAGCCGCCTGTTACCCTTTAAAAAAGATCAGTATAAAAAGATCGCAGTGGTGGGCCCTATGGCAGCTGCCAACCTCCTCGGCGATTACTCAGGCCTGCCCGATAAAAATATCTCGTTATTAGAAGCATTAAGGAATAAAGCCCAGGGGGCAGAAGTACTGTACGCAAAAGGTTGCCGGATAACCGCCAATGGCGATTCCATTAGTCAGAACAACTACCAGTATATCGACACCATTATATTCCCCACCGCCGCTGAAAATGCCCAGCTGATCGATGAGGCGGTTAAAACGGCACAGCAGGCCGATGTGGTTGTGCTGGCAATAGGAGAGAACGAGCAATTATCGCGCGAGGCCTGGGGGCCTAATCACTTTGGCGATATGGCCGATCTGCGATTGCAAAGCCAGCAGGAAGACCTGGTGAAAGCCATTGTGGCTACCGGCAAACCGGTTGTGGTATATTTAATGCATGGTCGCCCGCTCGCTATTCCCTGGGTTGTACAAAATGTTCCGGCAATCGTCGATGGCTGGTTTATGGGCGAAGAAGCCGGTAATGCATTTGCCAATATTTTGTTTGGCGATGCCAACCCATCGGGTAAGTTGACTATTACCTATCCCAGATCGACGGGGCAGGTGCCTGTTTATTATAATCACAAACCAAGCGCCCACTTTTTCGATTATGTGGTGGAAGATAAAACGCCTTTGTTCCCCTTTGGTCATGGGTTAAGCTATACCACCTTCACCTATTCAAAACCACGGGTATTGATGGCGAATGCGTCAACCGCCAAAAAGGGTAGCCTGTCTTCTGTAGAACCGGCAGGCAATAAAGTATACGGTACCGTTGAGGTTGATGTTACCAATACCGGCACTATGAAAGGCGATGAAATTGTTCAATTATATATACATCAAAAAGTAAGCAGTGTAACAAGACCGGTGAAAGAGTTGAAAGACTTTACGCGCATTACCCTTGAACCCGGGCAAACAAAAACAGTTTCCTTTACCATTGATGCCAGCAAGCTGGCTTTCTGGAATGCCGATATGCAATACACGGTTGAAGATGGCGTATTTGAATGCCTTGTAGGCCGCAGTTCTGCCGATGTACAAAAGGTTGACCTGAAGGTCGGCAACTAGCTGTTAACCTAAGTTGCGATTTAATCAAAGCAAGGCCCCCGGTGCATCGGGGGCTTTTTAATTGTTGACGGAACGATTAATTTTAATCTCGTCAAATAAATTATTTTTTTATATTTGAGTACTAATTTTTTCGCTGCTATTAACCACTGCATCATTCCTGTTTAACTACATCGTTTCAGATATTTTATTGCTCCATATGTCGATTGCCCTGCTATAAAAGGCGGCTGTAAAATATTTAATATCAATATGAAAAACCTGATTGTATCACTGGTTACGGGCAGCGTATTAATGCTCACCAGTATTTCTGCCCTGGCACAACCTGCTGTAAAAAAACAGGACCTCAAAGATGTAGCTGCTCTCGAAAGGGAGCGTATAGCTCCACCGGTCAACAATATGGCGGTGTTCCGCAATATTCCTATCAAAGCAGTCAGGAATTTTAAAAACAGCTATCAACAAGTAGATAATGAAACGTGGTATGAAGTGCCAGATGGGTACCGGGCCCGGTTTACAGCCGGTGAGGTGCTGCACCTGGTTACTTTTAATAAGAAAGGGAAATGGCTGAATACCATTCGCCAGTATGATGAAACAAAACTGGCACGTGATGTACGGGCTATGGTAAGATCAGTGTATTACGATTATACTATTGTTCTTGTAGAAGAAATTGAACAATCGCTGAAGCCGGTTACCTATATAATACATATGGAAGACAAAATAAGCTTCAAAAACATCCGCGTATTCGACCGGGAAATGGAAGTAATAGGGGAGATCAACAAATTATGAACTGTAAAAAATATTATTTACATTTGGCGGTCCTCTTTCGTTTGCTGCGCTAAATGACCACGCCCAGGTCCTTATTGGGCGGCTCGATTGTTTGCCCCCTCATACACTTCTTTCCTGCGTTTTTCTGCGCTATCCATAATGTTAATTATGGCGTTTACTGTTACTGTTTACACCGTTCTAATCCCATTTTAATCTCCTGGTTGTTATATTCGCCCACCGAAATCAAAACCCAAAAGTTACTACCATGAGAACAACCAGCATTGTATCCTGCCTTTTATTATCATTGTATTCCTACAGCCAGGAAGAAAAACGGGCCGACAGCAACGGCGTACCACCCACATCGACAACCGCCGAAAAAGAAGCCTTACAATTTAACCTCAATGCCGATGGCAGCCATTATTTTCAATTTACCGTAATGAACCAGACCTGGGTTCGCTTCAATGAAAATAACCCCGGCACCACGGTTGAAAACAAACTGAAAGACAACTCATTCGATATCGGGTTGCGCAGAACGAGGTTTCAGGCTTTTGGCCAGCTGACCGATAAAGTTTTTATCTATTTCCAGTTCGGGATGAACAATTTCAACAGCCAGTACAATACAGGCTCGAACCGGAAACTGCATGCTTTTTTTCATGATGCCCTCGGCGAATACAAAGTGTCGAAAGGCAATCAGTTGAAAGTAGGTGGCGGGCTCACTATAGCCAACGGCTTATCGCGGTTCTCGCAACCCAGTGTTAGCACCATTATGACCATGGACGTACCGGTGTTTGCCCAAAGTACCGTTGATCAAACCGATGAGTTCAGCCGCAAACTCAGTATTTATGCAAGAGGTCAGGTTGGAAAGTTCGACTACCGGTTCATCCTGAGCGATCCTTTTCCTATTTCTTCATCAGGCAATGTTTCAACAACTACGCAAGCGCAAACCTATTCCACCTTCTCGAATTATGGCCATACCCTGCAACCGCAGGCTTATATTATATACCAGTTCTTCGAGCATGAAAATCACACCACGCCTTATATGACCGGCACCTACCTGGGCAAGAAGAAGATCTTCAATATTGCGGTAGGCGGTATATTTCAAAAAGATGCTATGTGGAGATGGAGCAATAACGACACCGTTTACCAGGACATGAAATTGTTTGCGGTGGAAAGTTTTCTCGACATGCCACTGGGCGGCAAACAGGATGCGATCTCGGCCTATGCCGGATTTTTCAATACCGATTATGGCACCAATTACCTGCGCTACAACGGCTCTATGAATCCTGCCAATGGCAGAACCCTTTTTCCTTTCGATTATATAACGGGTCAGGGACCTACTTATGGCAATGCTTACCCGATGTTTGGTACCGGCCAGGTTATTTATACCCAGGTTGGTTACCTGTTGCCCGGAAAAGGCAAAAGCCGCCTGATGCCTTATGCCACGTTCACCAGCGCCAAATTCGACGCGTTACAGGGTAATAAAATGAACGTATACAATGCCGGAATCAATTGCCTGCTGAACGGACATAGATCAAAATTCACGCTCGACTGGCAGAACCGGCCAACGTACGAAGTGGTTACCAGTGGTATTGAGCAAGGTGCGCGTAAGAACAGCGTAGTGCTGCAGTATCAAATATTCTTTTAAAGAAGTTGGGATTGCTAGTAGGACCTTTGTAGATATAAGTTTATGAAGTAGGAGGTAAGAAGATCTTGAATTTTGTATTTTCCTACTTCTTACATCCTACTTCGTTTTCCTATAACCGCTCATGCGCCTAACATATCTTTCCGTATCTTGCTACCTCAATTAATCATTTAATTATACCCCATGCTCATTGATCTGCTGTCAAATGCACACATGTATTATAACCAGGGCGCCCGGTTTAAAAAAGCCTTTGAATACCTGGCCAACACTGATTTTTCAAAAGTAGAAAAGGGAAAGTATGAACTGGATGGCACCAACCTGTTTGCTATTGTGAACGAGTACGACACGGTTAACCCCGACAATGAGCAAATGGAGTCGCATAAAAAATATATCGACATTCAATATATAGTAACCGGCGCAGAACGCATTGGTCATGATTTTCTTCAACAACAAACGCCTTCCAAAGCGTATGATGAAGAAAAAGATTTTATGCTGTGGGGAGAAAAGCCTTCGTTCTACTCTATATTACGTGAGGGCATGTTTGCGGTTTTCTTCCCGCATGATCTGCATATGCCGAATATTATGATCGATAAAGCTTCTTTTGTGAAAAAGGTGGTTATAAAGGTTAGTGTTGATCAATAACACTAACAGGTTCCAGGTTGCGGACTTCCAAATTTGCAACCTGGAACAATTTTTTACATTTTACCAACTACCCAACCACCCACTTTATTTCCAACCAGTAACCCATTCTCGATCGCATCCATAAAATGAATGCCGCCGTAAAAACGGCTCACGGCTGCTTCCTGGGCAGCCTGGTTAAAGGAAGTAAAAGAACGCGGTGGTAAACCATACGCCACCTCCACACTATCGGTATACGCAAAATTATTTCCAAAGAAATGGGAGAGAATGGTGGCCGAGCAGGCCGAGATGACCGAATGCCCGCTCAGGTATTCGGGAAATGGCGGCGTTTGCAGCACCGGCGTCCATTTGGGGTCGATGTATTTACGAATAGCGGTCTCCGGACGAATGCGGTTGCTGCGGTATTTTTCATCCCAGCAACAAATAAATGCATCCATCAGGCCAACCGAAACCCAGGTATAGATCTGCATGGTTTCTTCAAACCGCTTACCGGCCTTTTCACAGGCGATACCGGTAATGCCTAACCAGTGTGCACCCGGCGAGATCTTCTTTTTGCTCATTATTAAATGCCCATCATCCTGAATGGCAAACGGATTGCAATCCCAAAATGCAGCGATCACCCGCTGATCTTCCGATACCGGTTTGCCATCATTATAATTTTGTAACAGCAGTTTGTAAAAGGCAGTTTTTTTGCCACTTGAAAAAGGGGTGGGTGGCGGCGCCATGAACTGCGAACAGGAATCAAGCGCCATCGTACGCACTGTATTGAAATAAGGTTCTACCGCAGGCAAAAAACCCGGTGGGGTGGGATACCAGCAGCCTTCTTTATCAAGCGGTGTATAGCGGGGAAAATTGCTGATCTTATTATAGCCGTCGGCCTTTGCCCAAACCAGTATTTTTTTACTGATGGCTTTTGCATAGCGCAAGGAATTATAAATACGGTCTTCCTCATAACCCAGGCGGCGACAGCTGTCGAGCAAATGCTGTTCATAAACGGCCAGCTGTTTTCCGGTTGGCTGCATTTTCTGCGCCGTTTCCAGCATGGCCAGCACCGCACTCAATGGTACATCGTAGCCCTGAATGGTATCTGACTTTTTAAGATCAGGATATTCTTTGAGCACGCCATGCATGGTTTTGAAAGAACTATCGTTTTGCGCCACTATTTCATAACCGGCCAGGCAGGCATAGGAGAAAAAGCGGGCGGCCAATGGCGGATTGGTAATATCGTGTATCATCACTTCCGTCATTTCTGTTGTAACCTGGCCAATGACGGCAGCCGTTAATACAGGTTCTTTGTTCGTGCGTGATGTACAACCGGTCAATTCGATCATGAGGATTGAAATAAGGTAAATGGTATTGTATATGGTCCGTTTCATCGGGTGGTATTCTTTTTTGATAACGTAAAAGCTTTTGCCGGTTGCTGGTTAATGCCAAACAACAACCAATCATTTATCGCAAGCACACAGCGCACATCTCCTTTGAGATAAAATCCTGATCGCTGCTGATCAATATAAGTAAACCCGCCCCTGCCATCATTCTGCAACAATATGCCATAGTTGGCATCATACTTACCCGGCCGCAACCGGGCATGGTTTACATTACCACATAGCAACAGGTCTTCATGCCCATCATGGTTATAATCAAGCGGGGTAATCGTATACACTGGTGCATATTGAGCCTGAATGGGAAGCCTTTTTGGCAGGAACTTGCCTGAAGCGGTACTTTCGAAATACGCCGTTTGCAGATAGTTAGCCTGCAAATGCCCGGCGCCTTTCATTTCCTCTTCTGTAAAAACATTGTTGATGGTAGCATCGGCATAGCTTTTATAATCGGTAAAGCGGGTGCGCATCATACTGATCTGATCGAGCAATTCATCGCGGGTGCAATAGGGATACGATTTTCCCTGAATGTAAAAACAGAACACCGGATCAATGGCGCCATTGTCGTCAAAATCTTTGTAATACAGGTCGGCCGGCTCCTTATCACTGGCCCGGCATTGGGCATTCAATCCCAAATTACCCACAACCAGGTCAGGGTGACCATCTTTATTAAAATCACCGGTGGTTATTTTGTTCCACCAGCCACGATAAGGCGTATTGAAATAATCGGTTGTTTTATCCTGTAATTTGTTATTGACGTTGATGCACACCATCACCGGCATCCATTCGCCTGCTACCACCAGGTCTTTTTTTGAATCGTTGTTCATATCGATCCAAACGGCATCGGTGACCATTCCCGCTTTTTGCAGTGAAGGCGCTATCGCCGCGATCTGATTGGTAAAATGACCTTTACCATCATTGATAAGCAGGAAGCTCTCGGGTGTTTCGGGATAGCGGCCCGGTATTACCCGGCCCCCTACAAACAGATCGGGGTGCCCATCGCTATTGATATCATTCACCCGTACACAGCTTTTACTCACCTTCATGAACGGCAGGGCATTGTTGCTTTTGGTGAAATTCCCTTTGCCATCATTGAGGTATAACCGGTCCTGTAACAGGGGATCATCCGGTGTATAATTATGATACCCACCACTGGCCACATAAATATCAGGATAGCCATCACCGTTTACATCAACGATCGCGGCATCAGCGTCTTCACATTTTGCATCACCCTCAAATGCGGGTTGTGGTTTTGGGATGAACCGGCCGTCTTTTTGTTGCAGGTATAGTTGAGCCGGTTGTCCGCTGCCGCCCCCGGCATAAATATCGTCCAGTTTATCTCCGTTCACATCGCCTTTTACCAGGCAGGGCCCGCTAAATGACAACGGGCTTACCAAAAGGGGTTGTCGTTTAAAGTCGTTTATAGCGTTTACCGGTGCTTTATAATTTACCGGTGCAGGTATTTCTGCAAACAGGGCAGGAGGCGCCGCTTCCGCTTTATATTGGCCGGTTGCCGCTTTTTCATCAACCACCAGCACCTGGTCAATTGCTACAGGATGTATCACCTGTTGTTTACCGCTTAACCAGATCACCCGCAGGGAATCAATAGTTGTTTGTGTGCCCAGTCCGAAATGAAGCGTAGCTGATACGGTAGATAAATATCCCCGGGTAGGCATTTGTTCCAGCAATTGTTGCATGCCCTTGCTGTAGCAGATCACTTTCGCACCAAGGCCCTGTGTATTGCCGGGCAATCCCTGCAATTTTACCTGCAGATAGTGTGAACCGGTTCGCTGGCGGTTTTCGTTGCGATAAATAAAAGCCGGTTGGTTAATGTTGTTGATCACCAGGTCAAGATCACCGTCGTTGTCAAGATCGGCATAAGCGGCGCCATTGCTGTTGGAGGGTTTATCGAACCCCCATTGGGCCGAAACATTGCTAAATGTGCCGTTCTTATTATTGCTGAACAGGTAATTGATCACCTGGGAAGAAGGCATTTGATGAACGAGGTCAAGCACCTGCTCGCGTTGTAAACGGCCCTTGCTTTGCAGGTAATCGTTCATGTATTTGATGAAATCAAGATTCGTAAAATCGCGCAGGTAACCATTGGTCACCATCAGGTCCTTCCAGCCATCGTTGTCATAATCGGCCAACAGGGGGGCCCAGCTCCAGTCGGTATTGGAAACGCCTGCCAGCTGTCCGATCTCGGTAAATAATGGATTGGCGGCCGGTGAAGGGCTTCCAATATTTAACTGCAACATATTGCGCATGTACTGGTAATAAAAACCAGAGCGAATGTTCAAATCGAACTTTTCATAATTATCCGGTGCAAACAATAATTTCTGCCGGCGATTGTCTTCGGGCAGCATATCGAGCGTATAGATATCGGGCAATGCATCGTTGTTGATGTCGGCAATGTCGTTTCCCATCGAGAACTGGCTGTTGTGCCCAAGGCATTTCTGCAGCTGATCGGTAAACGTACCGTTGTGGTTATTGATGTACAGATAATCGGGCACTGCATAATCATTACTGATGTACACATCGGGCCAGCAATCGCCATTGATATCGGCAATACCGGCGCCTAACCCATACGTTAATGAAGAACTGCTGATACCGGCCTTTCGGGTAATATCAGTAAAATGATTATTGTCGTTCCGGAACAACCTGATGCCGATAGCCGGGTCGTCCTGTTGTAAAATAGCTGCCGTACTGGCTTCATCGAGCACTGCCAGCGCCTTGGGGTTGTGGTTGAGCAGCAACAGGTCGAGGTCGCTGTCGCGGTCCATATCAAAGAAATAAGCCTGGGTGGTGTAACTTGAATCTGCCAGTCCGTATTGCTGCGCCTGTTCACTGAAATGCGGATAGCCTTTTGCGTCATTGCCGCTATTGATGAACAACTGGTTGATCCTTTTTTCGCCACGCAGTTTACCTGAATAACAAATATAAATATCCAGGAGGCCATCGCCATTTACATCGGCCATGGTAACGCCGGTTTTCCAGGGGCCGGGCCGCCCGCCAACGCCGGCAGTGGCAGTGATATCTTCAAAATGCATCGCGCCCTTGTTCAGGTAAAGCTGGTTATCGCCCATGTTGGCGGTAAAGTAAATATCGGCCAGCCCATCTCCGTTTACATCGCCGGTAGCCACACCACCGCCATTATAGAAATACTCATACATCAACACATTGGTGTTTAAGCCTTCCGTTAAGGTATTGTTGAAAGTTACATGAGTACTGTCGGCCGAAAGTAAAGTGAAAAGGGGCGGGGCTGCCGCTTGTTTGGGTTTATCGTTGCTGTTACAGGAGAAAAAGATACAAAAGATGCCTAACCAAAATAAAAGACGCTTCTGTGCAAAAACAATCATATATGCAATCGTTGAGTTTTATTGAAGTAAGAAGTAGGAAGTAAGAAATACAGGTTTTTCTTACCTCTTACTTCTTACTTCCTACTTCATATAACTATGACCAGAAGATCTTCTTATAAGTACCAACGCTTCATCAATTGTAACCTGGATTCTGAATAAGTTTCAGATTGGTATTCATTTCGTCCAGTGGAATTGGCCTGAAATACATTTTATCGTCCCATTTCCGGTTCTCCTGCGAATTTACTTCTATTGGCGTATAAACATAATTATATTTAGTTTCGTCGTGTTTGTAAGGCGCGGAATAGGTAGCGCCGGGTTTCAGCGTAGCCACCACATCAATATACACCAGCTTGCGGCCGAGGGCGGCGGGCGCTATCATCCAGCGGCGGCAATCGTGATAACGCTGGTCTTCATAAGCCAGTTCTATTCTTCTTTCATTTCTGTACCGGTCTTTCAAAGCTGCGCCTGTTTCGGTGACAGGCAGCATGCCCGCCCTGTAACGGATCTTATTTAACCAGTTTTTCGCTTCAGTGTCATCGCCCAGCTCGATGCAGGCTTCAATATAATTCATCACCACTTCGGTATAGCGGAAGAAAGGCCAGGGAATGGTTTGCCTTGTCGTATTATCAACGATGTTCGGGTCGGGGTCAATGAACTTGCGCATGTAATAACCGGTCCAGCTACCATTCCAGTTCTCAATAGAACTGTTACGGGTATCCAGTCCGGCCAGGAACACGCCACCGCCCTGGTCGTATTTACCGGTTTGTATCTGGTTGGCCGGGTCAACATTGCCACTGATCTTGTCCCGTGGTTTCCAGTCGGCCCCATCATATAAAATGGAGGCGTAGAACCGGGGATCGCGATTGGCGTAAGGTTGCGCTTTTTGCACCGGATCGTTCCAGCTGAATTTGGTGCCGTCCATCATTTCGTAATCATCTACCAGCTCCTGCACCGGCGTATTACCGGCCCAGTTGTGATAACCATTGGGCCCGTTGGCTAAACCAACATACATACCGGCATATTCATCCTTGCTGGTGGTCCAATAACGGCCAAAGAGTATTTCGCTTTCGGCTACTTTATCTACATCACCGCTTTTACTGCCTCCGCCCATGGCCAGGGAGACATAATTCTTTTTGCCCTCAGCGGCAGATACAGGTGCGTTGAGGTTCAGTTTATATCCTTTGGTAGCAGCCGCATCCATCAGGGCTTTGGCGGCGTTTTTGGCGGCCGTCCACCTGGCGGTACGATCACCACTGGTATATCCCAGTAACTCCGGTTTGGCGAAACCGCTGATCAGGCTCGATTTTGTTTTAGCGGTTGGAATATCGTGCAGATCGCTGGCGGCATACAGCAGCATACGCGATTTCAACGCCATCGCCGCCAGGTCGCTTGCCCTTCCTGCGGCCATAGTCTTGCCTTTCAGCAGCAGGATGGCGCTATCGCAATCATTTAAGATGAAATTCACGCATTCTTCCCAGGTATTGCGTGTAACGCTGTAATCTTCACCCAGTCCATACGACCGGTCAATGATGGGTACGCCACCGTAGTATCGTACCAACTGGTGATAAAAGAAGGCGCGCATAAAATGCGCTTCACCCTGTAACCGGTCATTAAGTGTTTTATCGGTGAAGCTGGCAGTGCGCAAATTCTCCAACGCCAGGTTGGCCTGCCTGATCTTGGCATACATATCGTTATTGCTTCCATCCTTTCCCCAGCGGTAGTTCACGTTCACCCAGCCGAGGTTGGATGGGTTGACGGTACCTTCATTAATGATATTGATACCGCGGCTGGGATGGGTAAATACCGCTTCATCTGACAGGGATGCCAGCATTTGTTCATCAAATCCGCCCTGACCAAGACCCGCATAAATGCCGGTGACAAAGGATTCTGCCAGGGCACCGTCTTTCCAGGTATCGGCCGATGAAACTTTATCCAGCGGTTTTGTATTGAGAAAATCGCGTTTGCAACCAATCGCGATGGCAATAATGAGCACACAAAACAGGATCTTTTTCATCTATAATTATTTTAATTTTTTAGAATGTTAATCTCGCGCCCACATTCAAAATTCTTGATTGCGGGTAGTACTGGCCGCTGCCGCTGGTTGATTCAGGGTCCCAGATCTTCATTTTATCGAACGTGATCAGGTTGATGCCATTTGCATATAAGCGCAGATTACTGATACCCGCCTTCTGGCCGATCTTTGAAGGCAGATTATAACCAAACTCAATATTCTTCAACCGCAGATAATTGCTTTTGCGCAACCAATAGGTATTGGTGCCAAAGGCGCCGCCGGCATAATAAGTATTGCCCCGGTTTGCCAGCCGCGGATCGGTGCTGCTGGGGTTTTCCACCGTCCAGCGATGATCGTAGGAGTATTGCAGAAAGTTACCAATGGTGCCCGATTCGGTGCCAATAAAGAGCAAACCACCCATGGCGCCCTGGAACAGGATAGAACAATCAAAATTCCCGTACGCCAGGTTAAGATTCACACCACCGGTGAACAGGGGATCGCGGTTCTTATCGAGGCGAATGCGGTCATCGGCATCTATCTTTCCATTGCCGTCAACATCTTTTATCTTCATATCGCCGGGTAACAGTTTGCCGGTGGCCGCGCTGTAGTCGATCGTATTCTTGTTGATATCGTCCTGATCTTTGAATACGCCGTCGTATTCATACACCAGGAAGGCGGCGCCATTGGTGCCGAATGTATGGCCTTTTGATAATTGATATGGTTTCAGTCCGGGTGATTCTGGCAGGTTGATCACTTCATTCTTGGCATAGCCACCATTCACACTAATGCCGAACCGCAGCTTGCCAAAATTATCGTTGTACCCAACGGTAAATTCAAACCCTTTATTCTTCACCTTGCCAAGGTTTTCAGGGGGCAGGTTAAAACCGGCCGTAGCAGGCACTACCGCCGAGTTCTGCATCAGGATCTTGGTGCGGATATTATTGAATACATCGAACTCAAACGTGAGCCGGTTGTTCAGTGCAGCGCCTTCAAGGCCAATGTTGGAGTTGTTGGCCCTTTCCCAGGTATAACCCGGGTTGGGCACGCCGGTTTCGGTAAGCGTTTTTACGACATTACCGCCAACGATGTAGGTGTTAAAACCATAGGTCGACAAGTACCGGTATTCCTGTAATTCATTATTGAAGATGATATTATCGTTCCCCATTTGTCCCCACGAAGCGCGCAATTTCAGGTTGTCGATGAAGCTTACATTCTTGAAGAATTTCTCTTCAGACAAACGCCAGCCCAGCAAAATACCGGGAAAGAACCCGAAGCGATCGTTTTCGGGGAAGATGTAAGAACCGTCGTACCGCCATAGGAATTCCGCCATGTATTTTTCTTTATAGTTGTAGTTCACGCGGCCGAAATAGCTTAAGCGCGCCCGGTTGTAAGCGCTGCCATTATTGTCTTTCTGCGGATCGCCGCCTGCAAACATCTGGTCGATGGCCGAAGAAATATAATTGCGGCGGAAGGCATTGAAACTCTCGTTATTGATCGTTTCGCGGGTTACGGCCGCCAGCAGGTTAACTGTATGCGGACCGAATGTTTTATCATAATTGATAAAACCCGACAGGTTGATGTTCAGCTGGTTTTCCTGCGATTCGGTCAGGCGGGGATCGGTGAAGGTAGAACGAACCGATTTGGTAAGTTTGGGCGTAACGCCATCGGCTTCATAGCTTGCTTTATCCCAGAAGTAAAGATACCAGGGTGTTTCCCAGCGTTTACCACGGCGGAAATATTTATCAACTGAAGCGAAACCCGAGATCTTCAAACCATCTACATACGGCACCTGCAGATCGATGCGGCCATTGGTTTGAAAATAATCGCGCCGGTCTTTATCGTAACCCGTTTGGTTGGTGGTGATCACAATGGGATTTTGGCCGTTCTCGATATCGGGCCCCGGCAATCCATTGGGCCACACTTCCTGCTCGGTAGGCTTACCCCGCATCAGCATGCGGAATATAGGCTGTGCACCTACAGTAGGGAAGAAACGGTATTCTTCCCGCGCCGTTAACCCGATGTTTGTGCTTATATATTTGTTCACTTTGGCGTCGAGGTTCAGGCGCATATCATATTGCTTGTACCCTGTGGCCGAATTCTTATAATAACCATCCTGGTTTTTATAACCCATCGAGGCGAGGTATTTTACATTTTCGGAACCGCCCGATAATTGCACGTTATGGCTCGACTGGGGCGACCATCTTTTCAAGGTGGTAGCGAACCAGTCGGTATTCGGATGGCCCCAGGGATCGGAACCATCCTGGAATTTGGTGATGTCTGAAGGCGAGTAGGGGGCAGGTACCGGCCTGCCGTTATCGGTACGGGTATACGTTCCATTTTGTTTGAACGCAGCCGAAGCAGCTGCCCATTGATTGGCAGGCAGATCGAAGATGGCCAACTCATTGATGATATTGGCGTACTCCACGGCATCGCTCATTTTGGGTATACGCGTAGGTTGCGCCCAACCCTGGTTGAAATCATACGACAATTGCGGCTTGCCGGTTTTGCCGCGTTTGGTGGTAATAAGAATAACGCCATTTGCAGCGCGCGAACCATAAATGGCAGCGGCTGCATCTTTCAATACCGACATGCTTTCGATATCGGCCGGGTTCAGACGCTCGAGCCCTCCAGCGCGGTCGGGCACCCCGTCAATAACGATCAATGCGCCACTGTTGTTGGGCGTATTGGAACCACGGATGCGGATGGTAGAACCATCATAACCCGGCTCCCCGGTCGATTGAATTGCGGTAACACCCGGTAACCGGCCTGCCAATGCGTTTGATAAATTCACAGAAGGCGATTTGGCCAGATCAGTTCCCTTTACCTGGGCAACAGCTCCTGTTACTGTAACTTTCTTTTGGGTGCCATAACCAACCACAACTATCTCACCCAATTGACCGGTATTACCGGCAACCATCGCGATGGTGACGGAGGTTTTTCCGGCAATATTTATTTCCTGGGTGGTAAACCCCACAGAAGAAACGACCAGAATGCTTTTACCTTCCGGCACATTGACAGTAAAATTTCCATTTATATCGGTATTGGTGCCAGTATTTGTTCCTTTCACAATTACGCTTACACCCGGCAGGGCATTGCCTTTGTCATCAGTGACCTGCCCTTTTACTTCCTGTAAAATGCCGCCGTCAATATTTACCGATAATTCATTGATGCCTGGCGGATCGGCCAGGGTGGTCGGTGATACTTTATATAAAATAATGCGGTCCTTTACTAATTTAAAGGTGATACCAAAAGGCGAAAGCAGTTCTTCCAGCACTTCGCTCAGCTTTTTTTGCATGGCCTTAATAGATACTTTGCGGCCTGCTTCAATGGTCTTTGAGCTGTAGACAAAGCGCGCGCCCGTTTGATTTTTTAACAGGTTGAACACATCTTTTAATTGTCCTTTTTCAACGGATACCGAGACTGTTTTCTCGAGGATGCCCTGCGCATCAGCACTATTATAATAGGCGTAGGTGTTAAAGAAAAGGACGAGCAATGCTGTTTGCAAAAATCCTATCCGAATGGCAATAGCGGTCGTTGCAACCAATCGTTTTTGTTTCATAAATAGATTGTTGTGGTCAATAGGGAATCCATGTCGTGAAACGCGAAACGGCAAACTGAAAAAAGAATGAGCTGCTGTTTCCCCGATCTCACCGGAAATTCATTTGATCCGTAGGATCATTCAATAAAATAATATGTCGGGTAATTTGTTCCCGGATGCGGGACTAAGTGATGAATAGTTTAATTCTCATGCGCCAATCGTTTTGGGTGTTTTATAATTATAGGATGTTCTCGTGCATTAATTTATTCGCAACCGGAGCCTTTGATGAGAATACGCGTACCGCGGATCTCATAGGTGGCCTGTATCGATTCGCAAATGATCTCCAACTGGTCGTACAGGTTCTTCCCCTTGATATCACCTGAAAAAAGGCATTTCGAAAGGCTTTCATTTTCAATCACCATTTCAATATGGTATGCCTGCTCAAGGTAGGCCAGCACCTGTGTCATAGGCGCTTCATCAAAAATAAAATTCAATTCCGTAATTCTTTCTTCGGCGTTCTTGCCGGCAATCACCGGCAGCGGAATTTCAACCAGGGTGGTCCTGAAATGATGGTCATTTGCATTGTAGATCACTTTCTGGTTTGGTTTCAATATCACCCCGCTCGATTCTTCATTATGCCGCTCCTGAACTGTTTCACGGCCGGCTTCATAAACCGCCACTTTTCCTGTTTGTACTGATACCTCCACGTTCTTCGTAAGCGCATTGGTCTTTACAAAAAAACTGGTGCCCAGCACCTGTGTCACAATATTTTTACTGTATACATAGAAGGGGGCGTGGGGGTTACGGGTCACTTTAAAAAATGCATTCCCTTCTAAATATACCTCACGTTTAGGGCCACTGAAATTGTCGCCATAATGAACAATAGCTGCAGGTTCAAGAATCACCAGGGAGCCATCGGGCAAATGAACTGTGTCATTGACACCTTTATCATTTTTTACCTGGTGCAAACCGGCCAATGACCCATGGTGATATACATTGTCGCTTTTTTTATCAGACACCCGGTACAGCAGGGCTACCGTTATAATGATACCGGTAACCACTGCGGCACTTGCCCAGCGTAACCATACCGGGATGATCTTTTTTGGTGGCGGCGATACGGGCTCCCTGTTTTCAGCCGACAGCGTATGCCGTTGAATTTTGGGCCACAGCCGGCTAAGGGTTTCCTTTATTTCCCCGGGTGGCAGGGTAGGGTCAACGCCTTCCTCATCGCCCAATAATTCATACCATTGTTCAACCAGTTTTCTTTCTTCCTCAGTACAATCGTTCTCTACATACCGTTTCAGCAAATGATAAAAGGCCTTTCGATTCATGTAGGTTTTGTTTGTCTCTGCAATGAACAGAGTTATTTATAAGTCGGTTGTGAAAGGGAGTACCCTAAAAGGGAAATGAAAAAATTAAAAAATGAGGAAGGAGAAATTAGAAAAGAAGAACCAGCACCTTCTAATTACTTTAAAACATTGCTGCTGACCCATTTTACCTCATTTTCACTACTATAAAAGAAGTATTTGCCATCGGGCGTTAGGTAGGGACAGTATTCGTAGGTTTTCGTATTGATGCCAACGCCCAGGTTCGTGGGATTTCCCCACTGGCTGTTCGTTTTATGCGTAATATACAGGTCGGCTTCGCCAAAACCGTCGCTCCGGGTTGAGGTAAACACCAGGAAAGATTCATCCGGCGCTATCATGGGGTCATGTTCATCAAAAACCGAATTGATCAACCCACCGAGGTTAGCCGGTTCTTCATAACCGGTTGCGGTCTTTTTGCTCATGAACAGGTCCAGATTGCCATCGTGGTAAGAAGCAAAGTAGATATTACCCGAACGGGCAACAGATACGTAATATTCGGTACTGTCGCTGTTTACGCCAGCCAGGTATTCGGGTGCACTATAAGCGTTCCCCTGTTTTGCCATCCGGTAAATATCATAATCGCCGGTAGTGTCGCTTTTGTCTTTTGGCCGGTTCGAGATAAAATAGAGGGCGTTATCGGGCGCTACAAAAGGATCGGTATTGGAATACGAGGAATCGAACAGGGAGCTGACAGTCTCCGGCTGCCATTTATTATCTTTATAAACAGTTTCATAAATAACATATTTCCGATTGCAGGAGCGCGAGAAATAAAAGGTTTTCCCGTCTGCAGAAAAAGAAGCGTTAAAATCGAGCCCATCCTTTGAAACAATGCCGGGCAGAAAAACCCTGGGTATTGAATCCGGCGCGGGGTCTGGATAGGGGATACCTGCGTTGTTACTGGAACAACTGGTCATGCATATGGCAGGTATTATTATTAACCAGGCTGCGGTTAATGATAGTTTGACTTTCATAGCTGGGGGTTTATGAGGTGATGAAAGCACTCAAAGGGTGTGCAGAAGAAGTTCTACAATGATGAAGTCTTTAAGATGCAGCCGCATAAATTTAAGCGATTGGGTAACATGGTATTCCACGGCTTTTTCAGACAGGTTCATATGCTGGGCGATCTCTTTGGTAGAACGTTTTTCATACCGGCTCAGGCGAAAGATCTCCTGCGTTTTCTGCGGCAGCTTTTTAATGGTGTTATCAATGGCAATAGACAGCTCATGCAACAATAACCTTGATTCGGATGGATTCTCCTGTACCACCATCTGTTCTTTGGCACTCTGGTAATACTTCTCCCGAATAAGTTGTGAGCGTATATAATCGATAACCTGGTAGCGAATGGCTGATTGCAGGTAAGAAGGCAAATTTTGTATCTGGGCGGTTTCCCGTTTTACCCATAAGCTGATGAAGAGGTTCTGCACCAGTTCTTCTGCAATAGCTTTTGATCGCACTTTCTTTAGGGCAGCGAGGAAGACCATTTCACTATAGCGGGCATAGATCTCTTCCAAAGCGGCGCCATCACCGGCTTTAAGCAGTTTTAAAAGTATCGCATCGTCAAATACTTTGTAGTTCATATGGCTGGGTGTATACAAATATAAATAATTAGCACATGGAAAAATGTGTATACTGGAAATTGTGTGCCTGATGGCTGCTGCTATATTTATTGACAATTATTGATTTTCGTTTATTACGATTAGCTAATAGCCGATAGAAGATTGTTAATTTAGGATAAGGCCCTACGGAGGGTTTCGTGATCCCCGTCACACTACACTTATTAAAAAATATCTTAATTTAGCAACCACCTCATAAGTCCCGCTCTATAAAAACAGTACCCGGTATTGTTCACCCAAAAAGCGATTGCAAATGAAAAAACTGATTTTTATGGCATCAGCTATACTGATGCTTTCATTTCTTGTTGTTGATCCTATTTCAAAAAAAGAAAGGAAAGATGCCCTCAAGCTGTTAAAGGATACAGAGCAAGGCGTAAAGGATCAGGTAAAAGGGCTAACAGAGGCCCAGTTGAAATTCAAACCCGGCCCCGACAGGTGGAGTATTGAAGAATGCGTAAAGCATATTGCCAAGAGTGAAGAAATGTTATGGCAAATGATGGACAGTGTAATGAAAGGCGCCGCCACGCCCGACAAGCGCAGTGAGATCAAGCTCACCGATGAACAGTTGATACAGCGGATCGAAGACCGAAGCACCAAAGTAAAGACTATGGAGAAGCTGAAGCCGGAAAACATTCCCCTGAAAAATACGGAAGAGGCACTGGCGTCATTTACAAAGGACCGGGAAAAACTGATAGAATATGTAAAATCCACAGAATCGGATCTGCGCAACCACACAGTTGCCTTTCCCTTTGGAACAATAGACAGCTACCAGATGATCTTGTTCATTGCCGCCCACAGTAACCGGCATACGCAACAGATCATGGAAGTAAAGGCAGACCCGAATTATCCGAAATGAAGAAAGAAGAAAGGGGTTGACCCCTTCTGGCGAGCGGGAGAAACGTTGGTATGTTTATAAGTTGAAATGTTATAACGGCCGAAGAAATGAAGGTTTCTTCGGCCGTTTTTGTTTTGCAAAAGTGTTCCGGATCATTTCGGATGACAACAGTTATTTAAAGAGATTTCCGGCACGCTTAAGAATGTAGCCTTAAGCTCTATCAGGGAAGGACATTTATACCTATGTAAAGACTTTTACCTTGCCTATCCCGACTTTTTGCGGACACCGTCCGCAAATTATATTTATTTGATTTTCAACCAATTCGAATTTTGCAAAAAGTGTCTGCAAAATCTGATAATAAAAGATATTGACGGCAGCTTATAGATAGGCTAAGACACCCAAATCCGCATCGATTTTTTGATTTCCCATCTTCCGTTTACTTTTTCTAGGAAAAGGCATTAATATTTAAACATTATCCGGAGCTTGCATAAATCGATAACTGGTAGTTAGGTGCAAGCGGGCAATCAGCAGCTCAAACCAACAGAAATAAAACAAGTGAAGAAATACGATCAGCAAAAATTAAAAAAGCCACTTTTGTATAAGTGGCTTAAATGATATAGGTAAATTATATTGTACAAACTTACTTTGGCAAAGGCGTTTTAAGATTTCGAAGTAATTTGTTTGCCTCTTCAAGTTTTTTAGGCGCCCATATTTTACCCTGTAACTTATCAAGCTCCGGGTCATGTGTAAGGGTACATACTTTATTAAATAAGTCGCTTTTGACTTTATATACCTTTTTCATATCTATAAAGTTAAGGGTTTTTTCTTTTAATTACAAACGAATTGATTTCCATGTTTTTAGCAAACAAAATAAGCTCCTGTTCAACAAATGCATAAATCTCAAAAATTAGAGATAGTTCTTCCAGATTTAACCCAACAGCCATCCTGTATAATCGGGTTCTTTCTCTGGTGCTTCCACTAAAAAGTATCCATCGTTTGGGATATTTTTTAGTGTAGATATCTACTACAGTAAATACTGTTGCTAAAATTTTATTTCTATCGCCATTGTCACTAATATTGCAATCATCTAACTCACCATTTTCATCAACATCTCCAAAAGCCAGGTTAAAGACATTCTCAAGCTCAGTGGCCGTAAAAGTAATTCTTTTAGGAATAGCTCCATTTTTGCCGATACTCATGAAATTAAACACACTATAATCCTCTGTAAAATTGTAATCCGAGTACATTTCATATTTCATTCTACACAGTTTTAAAGAATTAAACCAAATGCGTAAAATAGAAGCGTCAATAGTAAAGCCTTACTATTGATCAAATGTTATCACATCTATTTACACTTGGAAAAAAACCTCGGGTTGTGTGTAGAATGTTGTATCAGTGCGTATGGGTAAACAAATATAATAAAAACATCAATAGATAACAAAGTATTTCGATCAATTCTTACTGTTAGATAATAATGCAAAGTGCAAGAATTCCAACACAGCATCTTGCTGCATTAAAATAAACCAACTGAAGACAAATCTTCCTCCAACGAAAAAGCCCTCCCGGCTTAATGGGAAGGCTTTATGGTAGCCCCTAAAAACACGATCGTTATCTTTTAGACAACCCCATACCGGCCTTCTCCAAAAGATGATTCACTTTAAACTTATTGGCATAATTGTCATAACGTGCCAGGTCGGCATCATTACGGAACTGCGCATCGAGATAAATATGTAACAGGTCATTAACCGGAAATGATTTCTTCAGGTTATGTAATGTCAATGGCAGTATCTCGCCTTTGCCATAAGTAGAATAGAAATATTTCCGAACCCGCTGCATACCCTTGGGTTGTGAGGCATACACATCTTTATAATAGATCCAGATGGGTCCTTTCTCCAAAAAACAGTACTGCGTGAAGTTCCACGTACGAACGATATTACCTTTGTTCTTATAAGCATAGATCTCATCCTTGAATACATGGATCTTTTCGCCATTTTGCTTTACAACAATATAGGGCTTGCTTAAAAACTCATTGAATCGTATTTTATTTTCGTTCATTCCATCATTCGTGGCATAGCTGAGCCTGTTGTTCTCAAAATCTTCCAACGTACGGTACACGCCACTCTGGGCATTCACAGCTGCTACGGCTACAACAACAAATGATAATGCTATAATGATCCTTCTCATGATCCTATAATTTAATGTTATTCCAATTGAAAATGCGAGGACAGGCACAATGGTTATCGCATACGTAAATAGTAAGGCAATAATTGCCTAATGTGAAAATACAAGAGAGAAGGACCGGCTAAATCCGGTGAACGCAATTGAGAATGAAAAGGGGAATGAGCGCCTGTTTTGACAGCGCGTTGTTAACCTGGTTGGCAGCAGTTAAAGTAGCTGTTGAGTGAAATGAATAATCAGGATAAGCCGTATTGAGCGAAGGTGGAACGTATTTGGAAATCCGGATTTTGCTGTCGGAGTGTTTTTGTTCATGAACCAGCTTCACCTGGTTGTGCTCATCTTTGCAGTTGTCTTTAGCCTCATTAAGCCACTGGTGCTCCTGACCCAACGTTCCCAAACCAACATGAACCAGGTTCTGCAGACAACAATCCAGCCGCAACGTTGCACCAAACGTGCTGGTCAAATAAACGAGGGCTAATATGGTAATCAGGAACTTTTTCATGGAATTACTGCCGCAAAACTAAGGATTGTCAGAGAAATGAAAATGGAGCGCGGTCATCGAATTTTGTTTTATAAATCCATTAACAATTAACCTGTTTCGGTACAATATAAAAACAAAAAAGCCCCTCTTAACTTAATTCAGCACAAAAATTCTGTTATAAAAAAACAGAGCCCCGGCTTTCTCGCCGGGACTCTTCACTTTTCCCCCTAAACCTAAGCTCTTTAATTCTTTATTTATTCCTGCTTCGGCAACACCGCCGCTGCTGGTTTAACGGGCGATGGCGTTGCAACCGGTTTCTCACTCGGCAATGGTTGTGTTGGTGTTGCTATGTTGACTGCAGAACCACCGGTCACATTTAAAACATTGGGTGTAATACTTTGTGACCGGGTAATGTAAGGGCATAAAAATAGCAGTAGAATCAATTGTGTAAATGATCCTTTCATGGGTGTTACATTTAAATTGAATAAATACAATACAATGCTGGCGGCCAACAGGCCCGGGCCAGTATAATGCTACCAGGAAATTCCAGCTACTTACGGATCTATTTGTGCAAAGCCTGCCGAACGTTTGCAGCAAGGGGTTTTTAGGGAGGGTCTTCCAGGAGATGAATTTTGGAGGATCATCTGTCGTTAACTATAGATTGGATGTTGCAAAAATACCAACACGCTATTCCTGCACAATACTCTTTTAGTGGTATATATAATTTTATCAAGTGTAAGCAATTCAATGCCGACAATCAACAATTCTCAGTTTGTAAGTATATCTTATTCAGCTACTATACCCTTTTTCAAATTTCCAATACCGCAAACAGGTGATAAAGTAAACTACCCGGTTACCATAAACGCAGTTGTGTGTATACCGGTTTAAAATTTACCGGCGCATCCGCTTTTTGCGGGAGGGGAATGGAGGCGGCATCACTTGCTGGCTTCACCTGGTAAACAGCGGTTTCTTCAAAGCGCGAGGCTATTATGATCTGGGTATCGCCTGCATGTTCGTTGAATAGTTGTTGTACCAGTTGAGGCGAGTTATTATCCCGCGACAGGTGGCTGAGGAACAGGTGGCTCATGTACGCCGGTTTGTTCCGGGTAAATACTTCCAGCGCTTGTTTATTACTGAGATGCCCCTGCCCGCCGCGAATACGGTTCTTCAAGTGCCGTGGATAGCTGCCTTTTTCCAGCATCTCCTCATCATAATTGGCTTCCAGGAAAGCAGCATGGCAATGTTTGAAATGCAGCAGCAAATGATCACAGGCAGCGCCAATATCGGTGAAGATGCCGATGTTCACATTATTGCCGTTCACGATAAAACTGTGTGGCTCGGCAGCATCATGTTTTTTGGGGAAAGCCTGAATGGCGAGGTTGCCGATTTGAACCGGTTCATAAGCTTTAAACCCGAACACCTGCTCTTTTTGTAAGGTTAAACCGCCGTGGTACAGGGTTGAATCGGTGATGTACACGGGTAACCGGTATTTTTTGGCCAGAACCGGAATACCGCTGATATGGTCAGTATGTTCGTGGGAAACAAAAATGGCTTTTACCGTTTGCATCGACAGCCCGAGCCGGAGCATGCGCCGTTCGGTTTCCCGGCACGAGATGCCGGCATCAACCAGGATGGCTTCCTGCTCATTTCCAACATAATAACAGTTTCCGTTGCTTCCCGAGTTCAGTGATGCAATAAACAGCGACATGGTGCTGCAAAGATAGGGGTTGGCGGCTCCCCACTGCTAAGTAGATACCCCCAATTGCAATAACGTTCAGTGCCTTTTTATCCCCACACAATCCTGATCAGCACCTCATATTCACCGACACAATTTCCTTTTTCACCGAGGAACGGCCATTCCGGCGCGAATATCGATTAAACTTTACGTCAGAATACGGTCAGACAGTCAATTAATCAACGCAGCATAACAAAATCGTTTATTATGGAAAGAAAACTTTTTTTGAAGAATGGATTAGCCGCCCTCGGTCTTGCCGCTATTGCTCCTTTAGCCAATGCCTGTAAAAAAAATACAGACGGTAGTACAGATACCACCACTACAACTTCAGGTACAGACTCTACAGGTGGAACCAGCTCCACCACCTGTTCTACCACACCAACAGAAACAGCAGGGCCATTTCCTACTATTACGCCCAGTTCTTTAGTAAAATCAAATATTGTAGGCGACAGAACCGGCGTGGCATTTACCATCAAGATCTATATCAAGAATAAAAATGCCAGCTGTGCTGCCCTCGCCGGCGCAATAGTCGACATCTGGCATTGTGATAAAGATGGTTATTATTCAGAATACGGTGGCACCAGCATGCAAACCGTAGATTATACTTCGGTTCACTTTTTACGGGGCCGCCAAACCACCGACTCAAACGGACTGGTAACGTTTACCTCTATTTTCCCGGGCTGGTATACAAGCCGCGCCACCCATATTCATGTACACGTGTATAATTCGTCAGGCACTTCGTTATTGGTTACGCAGATCGCTTTCCCCGAAGGCAGCAGCAGTGCCGTATATCTTGTAAATACCACTGGTTCATCATATGGTTATACCAAAGGGATGACCGGTTACACGTACAATTCATCAGACACCGTGTTCACTGATGACTCATCAGGGCTTGAAACAGCCACCTGTACCGGAAACCTTTCAGGTGGCTATACGCTTGCACATACTATTAATGTGAGTGCGTAACAGGGCGGGTTGAAGGTAGAAGGTTTAAGGTAACAGCTTCTTAATTGTGTATACCTCGGAATGATAGCAAAGCGTTCCGGAAAAATTATTAACAAAATACTGATTGAAAAACCAAAGATTACAAGTTAATAAACCTGTTCCCAAACCTTCTACTTTCTACCTTTAACCTTACCCCTAAACCAAACCAAGGATTATGCAAAAAGGAATGATCAGATTGTGTTACAGAAAGGTGATAGATGTGCACTCGGTGAAACCCTGGGATAAACTGGTGTTTGAAGATACGTACAAAGAATTCCTGATGCAGGTGCAGTTGTACAACCAGGATAAAAAATACTTTTCGTTCAGCGACATCATAACCTATGTGCCGGCGGCCGAAAAATTACATTTTCTGGTAAGCGCCGCCGTCATTGGGTATTTGAAGCAACTCCAGGGCAGGGTACCCGACCTGGTGAATAACCTGGGCCGGTTATTTCTGCCCTTTAAAAATTTCCGTTTCGAGATCATCAACTCCGATGTTAAGGATAAATCGAAACACCAGGTGGCTGTTAATTTCTTTACCGATCCCCTGGTATGGCACGACACCATCAATAACATGTTGTTATTGTCGGTTCCCGGTAATACAGAGAATGGAGAGCTATTGACCGAATTGTTCACCCTGCCGCCTTTTGTGAGCATTTATTCACTAAAAATCCCAGCGCCCTATGGTACAACAGAACAAGGGAAAGATCTTCCTGGCTGATGAACGTGGCCATAATGAAATGGAATGGTTCAGAAGTTATAATACCTTCAACTTCGGCCGTTATCAGCATGACCATAAATCGCCTTTTGGCCCTTTATATGTATTGAACGATGATACGCTGGCAGGTGGTAAAAGCATTTCCATGACCGTAGAAGCAGATTCGGAGATATTACTGGTGCCCATCGTTGGTACCATTACCTACGACGACAACAACGGCAATACAACGATCATTGAAGCCGATGAATGCCAGGTATACGATGTACCTAAAGACACGACTTTTAATATAGGCAATCTCTACGATAATGAGCTGGTGAACTTTTTGCAAATTTGGTTTTATAAGCCGGGAGTAGAACCGGATAGCGTTCCGCAGGTAATTCCTTTTGATATCGTAAACTTCAAAGATCAGCTGGTACCAATTCCTATTGATAATACATCTTACAAATTCGGCATTGGCAAATATGCCGGCCGCGAAGAAAGTACCTATAAATTGAGTGATCACAACAACGGGCTGTTCGTGTATGTTATTGAAGGCGCATTTGAAGTGCAATACCGCCTGTTGCATGCCCGGGATGGATTGGCCTTGTGGGAAGCGGAGGAAGTGGAGTGGGAAGCATTGTCGAATGATGCGATTATTCTTGTCATCGAGATGCCTTTGTGAAATAGGAGACAGAAGTAGGAGGTAATTGCTGATTTTGAGATTTAGAGATTTTGGGATTTGTACTGAATTGATTTTTCCGATAAATCTCAAAATCTCTAAATCCCGAAATCTCTAAATCCCGAAATCTCTAAATTTCGTACTTCCTACTTCTTACTTCTGTCTCCTAAACTCACGATTTTACATACTTACTCATCAGCTACTTAATTAGCCAAGGGATTATTCTGCAACTCCACATCCGGCAACGCAAACACAAATTTCGTAGGCACAGGTTTGCGGGTCGGAAATTTGATCACAGAATTAACTCCATTGATCATTTGTGCAACGCGATTCGTACGCACCATATCGAACCACCGCTTCGATTCACCAATAAATTCATAGCCTCTTTCCCTGAACACCGAATCATCAAAAGCGCTTTGGCTTAGCCCTGCCGTAAGGTCGTACGCAGAGGCCGTATTCACAGGCTGACCATAGCCACGGCGGCGGATCTGGTTAATGGCATTATACGCAGCGGTTGTAGGCCCATTCAATTTATTCTCCGCTTCGGCAAAGATCAACAACACATCGGCAAAACGGAATAAATAAAAGTCATTTCCATTACCGGTATCAATAGGTGCATCGGGATCTTTGTATTTACCCATGCGCAGGTCATAAATATCCTTCTCCACTTCGGCTGCAGTGGTAACGCCATTGATCACATATTTGTCGTACAGGCTGAATTTCTTACGCAGGTCATTATCGTCCCAACCCTTGATCAGGGGCGCCAGGGAAATAATTCCACCGAATTTATTACCGCTCACCGAATAACCCGCTGCCTTCGCTTTTGAATCGGCCCAATAAGAAGCCATGAACGCACCCTTATCAACGATCTGTGAGAACTTTAACGAGAATACATCTTCCTTATTGGTCGCTAACGTGGGTGAATAAACGGTAGCAAGCGATGGTTCCAGGTCGTAGCCATAAGTAGCCTTGTTATCTATCACTTCTTTGGCTTTGTCGCGGGCGTTCTGGTACTGGCCCAGCGTAAGGTAAATATCAGCCAGCGCGGTTTTGGCGGCGCCTTTTGTTGCCCGGCCGGGTGCTGTAGTCGTATTCGGCAGCAGTGAATCGGCCAGCTTTATATCCTTAATTACTGAATCATAAACGACGTTCACTGGAGAAAGGGCAAGCCCCACATCACTGGCATTTACGATAGGGTGTAACCGCAATGGCACTTTACCCCATACGCGTACAGCAAAATAATAGCAATAGCCGCGCACAAAATACGCTTCACCATATGCTTTGTTCTTTACGGCATCGCTGAGCGTGGTATTCTTATTCAAATTGCTGATGAGCGAATTAGCCCGGCCAATGGCTTCATACAGGGTCGTCCAGCTTTGCGCAAAGTTGTTGGGCAGGTTCATCAGCGCGTTGTAATTGCTCCAGTTCAACTGGCTCGATCCGCCGTCGGCATATTCGCTCATGAGTTCAAGCCCCAATCCAACAGTTGATTCCCATAAACGTCCCCGGCTGCGGGTGAGGGGTTCATACACCCCAATAACAGTTTGATCGAGTGTAGTAGGATCAAGGTCGCCCAGCGTGGCGGTTGCCTTTGGCTCTTCATCCAGTAATTTTTTACAACTGGTCATTATGGAAACGGCCAGTAGTATATAAAAAACTTTAAGTTTCATATATTAAGCATTTATATTCTAAAAAGTTATACCAAAACCAAAATTGTAAGTTTTAGCAGAGGGATATGCACCCAGGTCAACTCCCTGCCGGCGGTCATTGCCATTGAAGGTGTTCACTTCAGGATCGTAGCCCGAATAATCAGTAATAGTGAGCAGATTCTGCGCACTCACATACACATTCAGGTTCCTGATGACCTTACTTTTCAGATCGATGTTATAATCAAACCGGATGTTCCGTAACCGGAAGAAGGAACCATTCTCCATATACCGGTCGCTGCGGAAATGATAATTGCTGGCAGTAAGGCTCGGTGTAGGATAAAAATCATTTACAGCTTTCAGCTTGTTATACTGTCCCACCGGGGAAGGAACCGTGAGATCGAACAAAGCAGCATTATTGATCTTTGAACCGCTTACACCTGCCCAAACCGATGACAGCGTAAATCGTTTATACCGGATGGTTGGGTTAATGCCATAATACAGATCGGGGTAGGGACTGCCGATGATCTGGTTGTCGAGCGCATTGATGAGGTCGCGGCCCGTGGCGTCTTTGTCGCCATTCAGGTTTTCATACAAAGGAACCCCATCTTTATCCATGCCAAGGTATTTGGGGCCGTAAAAGGCCGAAAGCGGTTGGCCGGGGCGAATAATACTGTTGGAACCGGAAGCATCGTTTCCACCGGCAATGGTAGGAATGTCTTTCCCATCTTTTGTCCTGAGCACCTTGTTCTTATTCTGCGACAGGTTCACGTCGATGGCGATCGTCCAGTCGGTGTTGTTCAGGATATTTGTACCCAGCGTTAATTCCCAGCCTTTGTTCTCCACTTCGCCTACGTTATCAATGATCTGTCCGGGGCCTGAACCAATACCCGCGCCCACGCCTGCGCTGGGCGGTAATTGTACCAGCGCCAGCAGGTCGGTTGTTTTCTTTACGTAATAGTCGAACGTAACGCGCAATTTGTCGTTCAGCACAGCGGCGTCAAAACCGAGATCGGTTTGCGTGGTGGTTTCCCATTTCAGATTGGGATTGGGAAAAGTAGGCGCCAGCCCTACCGACAAACCGGTTCCAGCCCCCTGGCCTGTATTCACGGTTTGCCCCAGCAATAATGATTGATAGGGTTTAATGGCAGGGTTACCCGCCTGTCCCCAGCTGGCGCGCAGCTTCAGGCTCGATAGCCATTTCACGTCCTGCAGGAATGCTTCTTCCGACACACGCCAGGCAGCAGACACAGAAGGGAACACCCCGTATTTGTTGTTTTCGGCAAATACCGAAGCGCCATCGCGCCGGATGCTGGCCGCAAACATGTATTTCTCTTTTAAGTTGAGCCTTACCCGGGCAAAAGCGCTCAGGATCGTATTCTCGGTAACGTTAGTATTTGGTTTGCTTATTGAATTGGCCGAGTTGAAATTATAATTCTTCAATTGATCGGTGCCAAAACCCGAAGCAGCCAGGTCGATGGTATTGAGCCGTTCTTTCTGATACGATACCCCACCGATCGCTTCTATGTAAGAGTTGGGCGTAAGGTTGTATTTGTATTCCAGGAAGTCTTCAGCCAGCAGGGATGTTTTATCATAATTGCCCAGCTCTGCCGAACCAATGTTATTACCCAGGCGGGGCAGAATACGCGGAAAATACAGATCACGGCGGATATGATAAAAATCGGCCGACAACCGCGTGGTATTGGTAAGCCCTTTTATGATCACCGTCTTGAAGTCAACGCCGCCCTGTATGCGTGTAGTGGTGTTCTGGTCAAGCACTTCATCGGCCATCGCTACCGGGTTCTCGGCATCGATACCGTTAAAGCTGAAGGGCGTTACATCTGAATAGGTTCCGTCGGGGTTCTTCACCGGCACGGTACTTATGGCACGCATTACAGAACCAATACCCGATTTACCAAAATTGCGGGTATTGTCACCAACAGAAGGGGAGAAGCCGTTTTGTTTGGCGCGGCTAACGGTCATGCGCGATTGAATGCTGAAATGATCGCTCACTTTGCTATCGACATTCAACCGCAGCGAGCCGCGTTTATAACCACTGTTGCGTACAATGCCTTCCTGGCTGGTAAAACCGGTAGAGATATAATACCGGGTTTTATCATTGCCACCTGAAACGCTCAGGTTGTTATTGCTGAGAAAAGCAGTGCGAAACACTTCATCCTGCCAGTCGGTATTTACGCCGGGGGTGTAAGCGGCAAGGTCGGCCGGAAATGCCTGTCCCGAATTGGTATAGTACCGTTTTGAAAAATCCACATATTCATCGGCATTCATCAGCTCCAGCTTTTTGCGCAGCTTTTGCATCCCGGCAGAGCTTTCAAAAATGATCCGTGGCGCGCCCGCCCGGCCCGAGCGCGTGGTAACCATTACCACACCATTGGCGCCGCGCGATCCATATATGGCGGTTGCAGAGGCATCTTTCAATACTTCTATTGATTCAATATCAGAAGGATTGATGGTAGCCAGGCCATTGGAGCCGCGCACATCATCATTGAATTGCGGTAATCCGTCAATTACATACAACGGTTCGTTACCACCGGCAATGGAAGAAACACCCCGCACGCGAACACTGATACCGGCGCCCGGTTGTCCGCTTGTTTGTTGAACCTGCACGCCGGCGAGGCGGCCACTCACGGCCTGTTCAACACTTACCACCGGCATTTCGCGCAGTTTTTCATTGCGGATCGATGAAACGGAACCTGTTAACTCAGTTTTGCGTTGGGTGCCATACCCAACGACAACTACATCTGAAAGGCCTTGTGCTTCTTCTTTCAACTGGATCTCTACAGGAACGCCGGCGGTAGCTGGTATTTCCTTCTTTTCAAAACCAACAGAAGAAATTACCAGCACTACTTTATCACCGGGTGCTGAAATGGTAAAGCTGCCATCAGAGGCAGTAGCGGTAGTGGTCTTACTATTCTTAATTTGAACGGAGACCCCGGCCAGCGGGGCTTGTTGCGGGTTGGTAACCCTTCCGGTGAACTGCTTGTTTTGCGCAAAGGCAACAGTACACCAGCACATTACCAACGTGGCAATCGTTAGTTTGGCTTTAGGCATGGCAATTAATTTCGTTATAGATGTATAAGCAAGACAGTAATTTTAAGTGAATTTCATATAAGAACTTCCCTTTATTTACGGAAACGTTTCCGTTATGATATACAGGAATGCGCATTATGATCTACATAATCGATCTTGTTGTCATGAGAAAGCTGCTGAAAATCGAAACTATCAGGCTGTTGGTCCCTTAATTTTTCCACAACAACGAAAAATCATTAGTTGGTAACAGATAAATATTGAAATTGCTGCGCATTTACAACACAATGCTTCTATTACAATTAATCAGCATTTGTAATAACCCCGCCCGTAATCAACGGAAAATTATTTACCCCTTATCAATAACCTCTGATACAGCCGTAGTCTTATAGCGAGGCCTTAATAAAACAAGCATCAACTCTATGAAAAGAATGCTACTCATTGCTGTACCTGTATTATTGATCATATTTATCCTGTATTCCTGTTCAAAGAGCAATACACTTTTTCATTGCGCTGACTGGGTAGGCGATTATTCCTATCACGAAGACCCGGTACCCACAGCCACCGGTATTAACAAGATCATGGAGTGGGAATTATCTGTTACCCAACAACACGATACCTGCTGGGGCACGCTTGAAATAACCGGTTTAACAACCTATGTTAAATTGCTGACTACATTATCAGGCGACTCTTCAGGAGTTGATGTCGTGTACAACCAGTACCTCGATGGGTCTGAAGCTTTCAAACCAGGTGATGTGCTATTTAGTTTACGCAGAGACAGTAATAAAATTATCACTACCTGGAACCGGCTTACACCCATGCTCGCAGAGAACCACGATGCGGAAGGCGCCTGCTTCAGGCAATTAAAGAAAAGAAGAGATGATGAGCTCTCTTACAGATAAAGTCTTACAGATAAAGTCTTACAGATAAAGACATAAGAACAACGCCCGCTTTGGCGAAGGCTCATTTACATAGTGTCATAGAAAAAAAGAATTGTAATCTTTACATGAATAAGCATATACTGAATTCCTGAAAGGCCTTCAGTTGAAAACAAATTAGATCGTAGTTTCTTAGGTTTTAGAGGTAAGTGTTAAGGAGCAGGAAGTAATAGTAGGAATTTTGAGATTGCGGGATGTAGAGATCCTGAGATTTATCGGGAAATTCAATTCCTGACAAATCCCCAAATCTAAAAATCTCAAAATCAACAATTACTACTTACTTCCTGCTTCTTTTGTATTTTTGGTACCTAAGGATTCCGCCAAATGAAGAAACAATTCTATCAAACGATTACCTGCCTGCTGATCTTTTGTCAATGCGCCCTGTCACAGACGGCAAAGATCAGTAACCCGGTGCTGGCCGGCTTCTATCCCGATCCTTCCATTTGCCGCAACGGCACCGATTATTACCTCGTTAACTCCACTTTTGCCTATTATCCCGGACTGCCGGTATTTCACAGCAAGGACCTGGTGAACTGGGAACAATTAGGGTTTGCGATGGACCGGCCCGAACAGCTCGACCTGGATGGGGCAGGGGTGTCGCGCGGATTGTTTGCTCCCTCCATCAGGGTTTACAAAGGCACTTATTACATTACCTGCACCAATGTTGATAAAGGCGGCAACTTCATTATAACAACCCGGAATCCCAAAGGCCCCTGGAGCAACCCGGTTTATTTAACGGCCGTGAACGGCATTGACCCTTCCATGTTCTTTGATGACAATGGAAAAGCATACATCGTGTACAACAGCGTGGCGCCCGATAACAAACCCCAGTACGAAGGACACCGCACCATCAGGCTATACGAGGTTGACCTGAACACCCTGCAAACAAAAGGCGAAGAAAAGGTACTGGTCAATGGCGGAACCGATATTAGCCAGAAACCAGTCTGGATAGAAGGGCCGCATATTTTCAGAACCAAAGAATACTATTATTTGCTCTGTGCCGAGGGCGGAACCGGTTTCAATCATTCGGCCGTTATATTCAGAAGTAAAAAAGTAGAAGGCCCGTATGAATCGTATAAAGGCAATCCCATACTTACGCAACGGCAGTTAGATGTGAACCGGAAACACGCTGTTACCTCTACCGGCCATGCCGACCTGGTGAATGCCAGCGATGGCAACTGGTATGCTGTATTCCTGGGTTGCCGCCCGTATTCGGGTGATTATTACAACACGGGCCGCGAAACCTTTATGGCCCCGGTTGAATGGAAAGATGGCTGGCCAGTGATCCTACACGGCAACGAAACAGTGCCCAACAAAGTAAGCATAGCTGGATTTAATGTTAAAGGGCCCCTGCCTTACAACAGCGATTTTCATTTTAAAGACGATTTCAAAACCGCCACATTAAACAATCGCTATCAATTCCTGCGCACCGTGCGCGAACCCTGGTACCATATCAACAGTGTAACCGGTTCGCTCACCATGCAATTAAAACCCGCCACTTGCGCAGATAAAACCAATCCGGCCTTTATCGGTTTCAGGCAATCGCACCAGCGGGGCTTTGCGGCCATCAGCCTCTCGTTTACCCCTGCCAGTGAACAGGAGAAAGCCGGTTTGCTGATATTCCAGAACGAACAGTATTATTACTACCTGTGCCAGTCGGTACAAAATAACCAACCGGTGATCCAGTTGTACAAAGGCCCGGGATCTGGCGGCGGAGAACCACTATTGCTGGCTTCACAAAAAATACAAACGAACAGCCAGTTGCCATTGCAATTGAGAATACAAACCAACGGCAATGCCTATTCATTTTATTATGCAGAAAAGAACAGCAACCAGTGGCGCTTATTTAAAGAAGGGCTCGATGCCACCTTCCTGAGCACCCGTACAGCCGGCGGATTTACAGGCTGTATGTATGCCATGTATGCAACGTCGAACGGCGCACCTACTACCAATAGCGCCGTATTTAGTTCATTTGAGAGCAAGGGATATGATGATTAAAAGCCATGCTTAACTGTTAAGCAATACTCTTTTCCGTTAGGCTTTAACTAAACTTTATTACTCTACCAATATTGTAAGGAAAACATTTTATATCTTGCATGCGCGATTTTTCTGATAAGTTAAGAAAAATCTATTATTGATAACAGGCAGGCGTAGCGGTTGTAAAACATCAGGCGGAACCATATTTTTGGAACAGCCCAAAGACAACCCATGACAAGACAAGTATGGCCAACCAGAACAATGCTGCTGATAGCATTATGCTATCTCTTTTGCCTGCCCGTATTCGCGCAAAAAAATTCCATTAAAGGAATTATTCTTGATACTGCAGAAAAGAAAAAGCTTCATTACTCCATTGTAGCACTCATTGATCTCAGGGATTCAACCCTGTATCAATCTGTTCGCACCAACGAAGCCGGCTTTTTTAAAATAACAAACATTCCACAAGGAAGGTATACATTGCTGGTCTCTTATCCCAGAATGGCCGATTATCTGCAGGATGTAACCATTACTGATACTTCAAACCTCGACCTGAAAGCCATTCCAATGACAACCCGGGCCCAATTGTTACAGGAGGTAATTGTACAGGCCGGATTACCCATTCGAATGCGGGGCGATACCCTGGAATATACCGCAGATAGTTTTGCCGTACAACCAGGCGATAATGTGGAAGAACTGTTCAAACGCATGCCGGGTTTACAGGTGGAGAAAGACGGGAAGATCTACGCCCAGGGGCAGGAAGTAAAAAAGATCCTGGTCGATGGCGATGAGTTTTTCTCAGATGACCCCGCAATTGCCGCCAAGTACCTGGCCGCCGATGCAGTAGACAAAGTGCAGGTCTATGATGATAAAAGTGAACGCGCCAAGTTTACGGGGATCGACGATGGCACCCGCACCAAGACCATTAACCTGAAATTAAAGAAGAACCGGAAGAACGGCTATTTCGGCAAGCTAAGTGCAGCCAGCGATGGCAAAGAATACTACAACCATGAAGCCATGGGCGCTCTGTTCGATGGCACCCGTAAAATATCGGTATTTGGCCTATCCTCTAAGACCGGCAAGCAAACCCTTTCCTATAATGACTTAGGCAAATATACCACCGAAGATTATGAGCTTATTGACGATGGCATTGGCGGTACTGTTTTTTATTCGAACCGGGACTATGAACCCGAGAATTATCGCGGTAACGGTTTGCCATCCATACAATCGGGCGGCGCGCATTACTCTGAAAAATGGAATTTCGATAAGCTGAAATTGATGAGCAATTACCGCGTTAAACAGATCAATGCAACCGGCTGGCAAAACTCAACCAATTTGAATGTACTGCCCGATGGCACTTCATTCACCAGCAAAAGCGACAGACAGGAAAAAACATACAGCTTCTCACAAAGGGCCAGTGGCAGTTTTACCATAAAAGCTGATTCTTTCACCACCGTTAAAATATCGGCCAATGGAAGTTTCGGTACCTCCAGTGAGCAAAGCACAAGTATTTCCGGTTCAATCAATGAAAAAGGATTCCAGGTAAACAGTTCCGAACAAAGGAACGAAAACGATTACGACAGTAGAAAGTTTGGCACCAACATCAGTGTGCAACGCAAGTTCAGAAAAGAAGGAAGGACCCTCTCGCTGATGGTACAGCAGGATTACAACAACAGAACAGGCGATGCCTATAACTATTCGGCCAATAATTATTATGATCCGGCTTCGGGCACATTCAAAAATGCCGATACGCTGAACCAGCTACAGAAAAGCATCAACTCTTTTGAATCGTATGCCGCCAGAATAAATTACCTGGAGAAACTCAGCAGCAGATGGAGCCTGGGTTTTGAATATGGTTGGAAAAACAATGTGTCAGGAAACGTATTCAATACCCTCAACAATGTAAACGACAAGTTCACTGAACGCATTGATACCCTCAGCAATGACTATACTTTTAGCAGCACCACGCATATCTCGGGCGCTACCCTTGTATACAATGAAAAAAAGTTTGGGGCTTCTATAGGTGGAAATGCCTTTTTTACCGGGTTCAAACAAATGAATAACGACCTGCACGAGCAAAACACCCGCCGCTTTAACAACTTTTCGCCACAGGCAAATTTAAACTGGCGCCCTAAACAAGGTACCGGCCTTACATTCAGTTATCGCGGAGAAACCACACAGCCCTCTGTTGATCAGTTGCAACCGTTACGAAAAAGCAGCAACAAGCTGTATGTACAAATAGGTAATCCCGATCTGCAACAGGGATTCAGGCACAGCGCCTATTTGTCGTATTATTCATGGAATACGGCAAAAGGCTCCGGGTTCAATACAGGTGTTAACATCAGGTATACCAGCAACGATGTAGCCTCCAAAACCTATACCGATGCCCAGAACAGGAGTGTGAGCCAGTATATCAATCTCAATAGTATTCCCAATATAAATAGTTACCTGTACTACAGTTGGCAAAATAAAAAATTGCACCTGAAGCATTCGATAAACTTATCAACCAATAAGGGCGGCAATTATGCCATTCAAAACGATAATAAATTAAAGAGTATCAGCCTGAACGTGAGCGCCACTTATAGCATTAACCATGAATGGACAAAAGTGATGAGCACCGGTTATAGAGGAACTGTAAATAAGAACTGGGGCTGGAGCGATATTCCCAATCGCCCTAACACCAGTTACTTTAACCATTCACACGCGGTGAATGCGACCTTTTACATACCCTGGCATCTGGAGCTTACGAGTGATTGCCTCTTTAATTTTCAGCCAAAGAACGCATCTTTTAATTCCAGTATAAACACCATACAATGGAATGCTTTTGTGCAGAAGAAATTCCTGAAGAATAACCAGGCAGTAATCAGGTTTTCAGTGAATGACATCCTGAATAATAATAATGGCTACAACCGGTATGTAACGGGTAGCAATGTATCCGAATCGAACCGCTTTGTTATAAAAAGGTACTGGCTTTTGTCGGCAACCTGGAACTTTTCAAAAAGTTTAAAATAAACGCTGTATGAAACTGTTGTTGTTTATTATATGCTCCTCGCTGTTTCTCTCGCAACAAACAAGTGCCCAGGATTTTATTACCCGGGGTAAAATAGAATATGAAATAAAAAAGAATAATAAAAGAATATACACCGATGCCGAGCGGGCCAGCAATAGCTGGATAGCCAGTAAGCCCGAATTCGATATTTATTACCGCGACCTGGTGTTTGCCGGGAACCAGTTATTGTATACGCTGGGCCGCAGGGGAACAACCACGTATTTCGCTGCTGATAACAGTTTATATACCGATCTTGAGAACAGGCAAACCATTTCACAACAATACTTCATAAACGAACCCTATTTACTGGCCGATAGTGTTCGGCCAATAAAGTGGAAGATAGAAAACGAGATCAGGAAGATAGCCGGTTTCGATTGCCGCAAAGCCATCGGCGTTATTCACGACAGCGTTTATGTGGTAGCGTTCTATTGCCCCGAGATAGTGCCACAGGGCGGACCGGAATTCTTTAGCGGCTTACCCGGAATGATTCTCGGGCTGGCCATTCCCCGGGAGTTCACTACCTGGTTTGCCACAAAGGTTGAGCTGGCCGATGACACGAAGATAGCTCCGCCTGTTGTAAAGAAAAGCAAGCCACACACGAAAAAAGAACTGGCCGCCATACTGAGTAAAAAATACAAGGAAGTGGGCTGGTGGAAGAACGAAGACTTCGAAAGAGCCCTGCGGGAGGTTGACCGTTATACCTTTTGATCAAAAACTAATTAAAATCAGTAAAACTACGGTTGGCATAAAACGCCGGAGTTAGTAGCTTTAATAGCCGGTATTCCCACCCAACTAACCATCTCTGTTGATGAACTGATCATAATCTGCACCCCGGTTATCAATTGCCAATGGACCTGCTTTCACTGGGCTTTACCAGGCGAAGCATTGACCCCGCTTACGCTAAAACTACAGCGGGCAAGCATTCATCATTGACCATAAAACCATGTATTATGATCCAGTTCGACAAAGGGCCCGGTGCAGCATTTGTAAAACACTTTGCCGCCCTGCCCGATCACACCGACATTAAAAACAATTTCTGGTACGACTGGGGTCCGGTGTTTTACCGGGGCCGTCTCGATGGCAGCGCCAAAATAATTCTGGTGGCTTCAGACCCCGGCCCAACCGAACGCATTGCAGGCCGCACCCTGGTAGGCAATGCCGGGCAAAGGGTGCAGGGCTTTCTGCAAAAGATCGGGTTAACCCAATCGTATACCTGCGTGAACGGGTGGGCCTTTGCTTTGCACCCCAGCCACCTGGGCGACGGCATAAAACTCCTGAGCCGCCCCGATTTGACCACCTGGCGCAACAAGCTCTTCAACATGCTAAAAAAGCCTTCGTTGCAGGCGATAGTGGCCTTTGGCGATGTGGCAAAGAAAACGGTGCAGCTATGGGATACCAAAGGCAATATTCCGGTGTTTGAGACCTATCATCCCAGTTATCATTCGGGCGGGGCTGCCGGTGAAAAAAAAATGCTCACCGATTGGAACCGGGTGGTAACCGCCCTGCGCGGGATCATTACGCCCGATGAGGGCGCTGCCACCAACAAGCCCCTGTATGGCGACAAATTCGCCGAACAGGATTATGCGGCCATTCCGGCCCTGGACCTGCCCTTTGGTATACCCGACTGGTTCGGTAACGATGCCTTCTTCAGAAAAAAGCGGGGTATGAACAGTGTGAGCCGGCCATCGCCCGACGACGGACACACCCTTTTATGGAAAGCCCCCAAATTCAACTGATATGGCCAAAGCAAAGAAACCAGCCATTGACCCACTGGATAGCCCCCGCTATGGATTGCACGGCACCATTGTTACCATGACCGCGCCCAATGAAATTGTCAAAGGCACTATCTTCATAAACGCGGCCCGTATTGAAGCCATCATCCCCGATGGCAAACCGGTTCCAGCCAACCTGGCCAATTACCCTGTTTACAAAACAAAAGGCGCCATTTTCCCCGGCTTTATAGAATTGCACAACCATTTAAGTTATAATTGCCTGCCCATGTGGAATGTACCTAAACGGTACGAGAACCGCGCACAATGGAGTGGCATAGACCCCTACAAAAAGGCCATCAGTTATCCCATGAACCTGCTGGGAAAAACAAAAGGGTATGTGGAAGCCATTGTACGGTATGTGGAATGCAAATGCCTGGCCGGCGGCGTCACCACATCACAGGGGATCATGTTGTTCAGCAATGCAGGTATAAAAAAATATTACCGCGGCATTGTGCGTAATGTAGAAGAGAGTGCCGATGCCAACCTACCTAACGTAGATGCGCATATTCCCGACATCACCGCCCGCGATGCCGCCAGATTTTCGAAACAACTGCAAAAAAGCACCTGCTTACTGTTGCACTTAAGCGAAGGAACAAATGCTTCGGCCCGCAAGCATTTTGAACACCTGAGACTGGGGCTTAACGAATGGGCCATTGGGCCTTCACTCACCGGTATTCATTGCGTGGCGCTGCAAGCGGCCGACTTTGCCATCATGAAACAAAAAGGCGCGTCGATGGTGTGGTCGCCCTTCAGCAACCTGTTGTTATACGGGCAAACGGCCGATATAAAAAGCGCCAAAGCAAGCGGCATCACCATAGCATTGGGAAGCGACTGGTCGCCCAGCGGCAGTAAGAATTTACTGGGCGAGCTGAAAGTGGCCAAACTCTACAGCGAAGCCAATGGCAGGCTGTTCAGCGATTATGAGCTTATTGCCATGGCCACTGTAAATGCCGCCCGCATCATAAAATGGGATAAGGAATTGGGTACGTTGGAAAAAGGCAAACGCGCCGATCTGCTGGTGGTAAAGGGAAAGGGGAACGATCCTTATACCACGCTTTTACAGGCATCCGAAAAAAGTATCTCACTGGTAGTGATCAATGGAACGCCGCGATATGGCGATGCCACGCTGATGCGGAAATTTGGCGGCAACGGCGCCGAAGCCAAAACCATTGGCGCACAATCAAAATTGTTCAACCTGCAACAGGTTTCGCAAGACCCCGTGGTAGGCGCATTGACCCTGTCGGCCGCCACGCAAAAAGTAAAGGACGGACTGCTCAATATCAGAAAGCTGGCCACCCGCTCCCTGCCCCTGCGTGGTATGATGGACAAGGAGGGCAACCGTTTCCTGGTTCCGCTTAAACCGCCTTTACAGGCGCATGAAGAACCGGAATGGGTGTTGGTGCTTGATCACAATGAAGAGGAGGGCGAGGCGGTACGGCCCAATTTTGATCCCATGGCCAAACATGGCCTGCCCTTTAAAAAGTTAGCGCCCATGAATATAACACCCGACGTGCTGGCGCCTATTCAACTCGATGCCCTTACGGTAGCGGGCGACCGTAGCTTCTTTAAAAAAGTAGCCGCGCAAATGAACCTGCCCGATTATATAAAGAAAGGATTGAAGAAAATGTATGCCGATCTGTAGCTCAGTTCTGTTGCCGTTTACTTAGCGCAACCATGTTATTCAGTGAGTTTTCGAGCAGGCGGGTGATGCGCTTTCGCATAAACAGATCGAACAGGAATAACTTCAATGCGTTCTTTTTAATATAAATGACAAAAGAAGCCATTGCTTTGCCCGTACCGGTAGTGTTGTACTCGTAATGCATGGTGCGCTGGCCATCCTTGGAGGTTTCCTCATATTCAATACAGGTATCAGTAGCCCGAACATGACTGGTAATAAGCACCTCGCTGCGGTTTGCAAGAATGCAACGATGCGCCACGCCTACCAGGTTTTCGGGATTGTTCATTTTATCGATAGCCTTTACGCCTTCTACCCAAAGCGGGCGCAGATCGAGGTTCACAGTGAGGTAGAATAACTGCATAAAATCAACCGGCACTTCTTTATAAACACGCACCAGTTCAATTTTGCCCTGTTGAAGCGCAGAAGGGAAACGCGATTCTACCGGCACTTTTTCTAACAGCGGCGACAGGTATACATATTGAAAGTTGATGGCATCATTCTCTATTTCTTTCCGGCCCGGCACCCATTTCATCCAGCCGGGCAACTCATCAGGCTTAAAATGCTGATTATACAGGTTATCGGTAACCAGCCAGTATTCATGTTCGGGGATATCGTTCTTTAATAACTGGTGCGCCCTTATCACATCTTTTCCAATGAGTTTACTGAACTCCTTAATATTGTAAGTAGTGAATTCGCCCTGGTGGGTAATCACCTTCAGGCTTAATTTCTCCGACTCTTTACAGGCCCCGCACTGGCAAAGCCGTTTTACAGAGATACTGCGCAACAGGTGATGGAATTCGCAGAACATTTTTTCAACCTGCTCATAAATGGCCTTACTGCCGGGCGGGTTGCCAAATTTGTAAAACAAAATGGCATCGCCCTCAATTTCCGACACCTGCAGACCGAGCTGGTTACAATTGATCAATGCCTCCAGCAGGTTTTTAATAATGAACTGGCTGTGTTCGATCTCGGTCTTTTCAACAAACTGAGTGAAGCCACTGATATCGGGGATAAATAGCAGGCCTCCGGTAGACATATTTAAAATTTACTATAAGTTACGAATATTCCGGAGAACCGGATTTTAGCCTTGCCGTTTTTTGCCGGGAAGCTGCAGGCACATCCCGGTTGTGCAAAACCCTCTTTGCATGTTTTTTACAAACACATGTTTGTTATTTAACCAGCTTTGAATACATTCGCACCGTGAATGAAAGCGTAAAAATATTCTACTCATACCTGGCATTTCTGCGAAGTGCATGCGCGAACGTTCCATAGTATTCATGTCTTACACACATATTCAATCCTGATTTTGTTGCTATATCTTTAATTGACAGGCGTCCTGGGCACTATTGCCAACCCGTCAATTAACTATATTATTACTCATTCTATTAACTAAAATAAGTTATGAAAAATATTGCCGTTATCGGACTGGGCAAGGTGGGTTCACTGGTAGCCACGTTGCTGAATGATATCTTTACTGTTACCGGTGTTGATCAAAAAGCACCTGCCGGTCTTCCTTTCAACATAGTTACCGGAGATATAAACGATGCAAAATTTCTGGAAAACACCCTGTCGAAGCAGGATGCCGTGGTTTCGTGTTTACCATACAACCTGAACCTGCCGGTGGCAGAAGCAGCCTTTAAAACCGGTATTCATTATTTCGATCTTACAGAAGACGTACCCACTACCAGCGCTATACGAAAGATGGCCGAAACATCGAAAGGCGTAATGGCGCCGCAGTGCGGACTGGCGCCCGGGTTTATAGGAATTGTTGGCGCCGACCTTTGCCACCGGTTTACCAAATTGCGCGATGTGGAACTACGGGTAGGGGCCCTGCCACGATTCCCCAATGGTTTAATGGCCTATTCCTTTACCTGGTCGCCCGCCGGCGTTATCAATGAATACATCAACGATGCCGAAGTAATACACAACGGCATCCGCAAAATGGTTCCCTCGCTCGATGGCATTGAACAGATCAATATTGAAGGACAGGAGTTTGAAGCGTTCAGCACCAGTGGCGGACTGGGCACTTTGTGCGAAACCCTGGAAGGAAAAGTAGATACACTGAACTACAAGACCATCCGTTACCCCGGGCACGCCCGCCTCATGCGGTTTTTATTATATGAGCTGATCCTGAAAGATAAACGGGCCTTAACTGAACAAATTCTAACGGAAGCCAAACCGCCGGTACGGGAAGATGTAGTGTATGTATATGCCGTAGTGGAAGGCTGGAAAGGGCAGGAGCTGGCAAGGGAAGAATTCTACCAGGCTTATCATCCAATTACGATCAATGGCAAAGAATGGCGCGCTATTAGCTGGACAACCGCCGCCTCGGTAGCAGCTGTGGTAGAAATGGTAGCCAATAAAGAGTTACCCCAAAAAGGATTTATTAAGCAGGAAGAAATACCGTTTGAGAAATTCCTGAAAACAAAGAATGGAAGTTTGTACGGGAAGAACCATTAGGCAATAAAAATACAGTTGCAAGTTTCAGGTTGCAGGCTCGCCCGGGAATGGGCCGCGCCGTCCTGAAACCTGGAACATGTCATCAGCCTTTAAACTACAAAAGAAACTAATACTATGTCAATCATACTGGATAACGTATTATCAGGCTTAATGTCTCGCTATCGCGACCGCGTGCCCGATGTACTGGGCATTATCAACGCCATGATAAAGGAAAATATCATACAGCAGGCCAGTGATATTGAAAATGACCATATTGCGTTCCGCACAATGGGTGTACCGCACCTTGGCATACAATCGTTGGAAAAGATCTTTTTACATTATGGTTACCAGAAAAAGGATTATTATCATTTCCCCGAAAAAAAGCTGGATGCCTACTGGTATGCACCACCGGCGCCCCATTACCCGCGTATCTTCATCAGCGAGCTGCGGATAAAGGACCTGTCGCCCGAAATGCAGCAGCTCATCACCAGTTATACCAATGAAGTGACTGCCGACCCGGTTGAACAGCTTGACCTTGATGATGCAATGGCGGTAGACCAGTTCCTGCACAGCGGCTTATGGCGACTGCCCACCTGGGACGATTTTCAAACGCTGAGCGCGCAAAGCGAATACGCCGCCTGGGTGATCTATAACCGGTATTACCTGAACCATTTTACCATCAGCGTGCATAATTTGAAAGAAGGCTACAACACCATTGCGCAGTTCAATGAGTTTCTTGAGCGCAACGGCTTTAAGCTGAATAATGCGGGCGGAAAAATAAAGACCAGTCCGGATGGCGGGTTGTTACAAAGCTCTACCGTAGCCGAAATGATCGGGGCCCGGTTTGCGGGTGGCGACGAGCATGCCATTTCAGGCTCGTATATTGAATTTGCCGAAAGACGGGTGTTGCCGCAATTTGCGCATTTGTCGACAGACCAGGTGCAACGCATACACCGACGGGAAGGGTTTGAAGCAGGCAATGCCGATAAAATATTTGAAAGTACCTACAGCTCGCAAACGCAGCGGGATTGATAGAATAAGGTGGGTCTCCTTCTTAAGGGTGGGTCGTGCCGAAAGTTATCGGGACGGCCCACCCTTTTTTCCTGGCAGCAGATGCAACCTTTTTTCGCACGTTTCCGACTTTTTTGCTTAATAAAGAATTCGCTATCTTTCGGCACCGGACAAGTATGTAAAAAATAATAACATGAAGAAAACGAGCTTCGCCCTGAAAATTGTATTTACCGCTTTATTAGTAACATCCTTCACAATAGTTTCCCTGGCAAAAGATAAAGTACTGGTATTTTCGAAAACGGCCGGCTATCATCACAAGTCGATCGATGCAGGCATAAAAGCCATTCAGGACCTGGGGGTGAAATATCATTTTGATGTGGATACCACCACCGATTCAACGAAGTTCGTTTACAGCAGCCTGAAAAAATACGCTGCCGTGGTATTTTTAAGCACTACCGGCGATGTATTGAACGAGGAGCAGCAAAAAGCTTTTCAGCAATACATACAGGCCGGCGGTGGATTTGTAGGTGTACATGCCGCTACCGATACTGAATATGGATGGCCCTGGTATGGCAAACTGGTAGGTGCTTATTTTGTAAAGCATCCTAAAATACAGGAAGCCGTACTGGTGATCAACGACAGCACGAACATAGCGACCAAGCATTTACCCCGTCCCTGGAAGCGCACCGATGAATGGTACAATTTCAAGGATATTCAACCAGACCTGCATGTGCTCATCAGTATTGACGAAACTTCTTACAGCGGCGGCACCAATGGCGCCAACCATCCCATGAGCTGGTACCATAACTTTGAAGGCGGCCGCGCTTTCTATACTGAATTAGGACATACCGATGAATCCTGGGCCGATCCGCTGTACCTGCAGCATTTATGGGGCGGTATGCAATATGCGATGGGGAAGGTGAAGATGAAGTAGGAGAGAGCCTTTTGTTAAACAGTACGCCCGGAGGTTATTGTGATCCAACATTCACAGGTTCAGGTTTTACGGTATCGCTGTAAACCGGCTGCTGATATTTGGTCAATTTTTCCAGATAGCATCCGAGCGTATCCAGTCTCCATTCGTTCGAAGGGGTTTCAATGGAGGTACCGTTATTATTCGTATTATTAATTTTCATTTCAACTGTATCCCTGGTTGTTGTAATAAGGAACATTTTTGTTTCCCAAACCCTTATGGGGTGGCTGGGGAAGTAAACGTCCACCTTTCTTAATAACTGAGTAATGGTGTCAATTTGTTGTTTATCTGAAATAACCAGGTCGCTGCCCACTAAATTTACTTTCCAATTTGGCAGCGAAGGCCCCAGGCGTATTTGAGAAATTTCTTTATCATTCAATAGTGAAATAGCATTCCACTTTCCAAAGAACAGCCTTGGTAAAAAGGGGATTATCAAAAAGAATATTGCTAAAACAGTAAGCGCCAGCTTTACCTTTTTATTTACATTTTTACCAATATTGGCACGGATGATCCAGACAGCTATAAAAAGTAACAAAAACAGGGTATGGTAACTCATTCAGGTTCTAATTAGGGCAGGGTTCATTTTGGCATCAATTTACAGATTATGAATTAAAACCAGCGCCAAAATACTTAAAGCAATAATGCCTGTTAGTATGGCTACTAAAAAGGCGTTTCGTTTAATGATCTCATCTCTTTTCCCGGGACCTGGATCCATACAAATTGAGCGTTTTAATTTTTATTTAGAATAAATACAGCCAGCAGGGCAAGAACATAAAAGATGGGGAGTATAATATGTAACCCCAGCTTTTTGCCCAGCCCCTTTAAACTAATTTTCATTCTTTGTTTTTTGTTCGTCATGCGACCTGGTTTTTATTTCAAATTCAATATGTAAAGCCTGTTGAAACCTCACCAACATGGTAAATGTCAATGGCTTTTTGTTATGGAACAGTTGCGACAAATAACCCGGACTAACCTGTAATAATGCGGCAAGCTCAGCCCGCCTCATTTTTTTTATCCGGATCTGTTTGTATACTTCATACAGGAATTTCTTTGTCAGCAGGTCAATCTGGTGGTCCAATTCTTCCTTTACTTTTTTATCCCTGGTGCTTTTCATTACAGAAAGACTGTTATATTTTTATGTTGATCTGATTTGATAAACACCAGCCTTATACAAGATGTAAGAAAGGATGGTCACTAAAAGAATTATTACCAAAACGTATAGAATATATTTCAGGGGCTGTTTCATACGAAGTGAGTGTAAATGCTGCGTTTCACCCTTGTGACCACGCAGCCCCAACTAAAATTTAAATCTATTAGAAAGATCAAATACAGGGCCCTTTCTTTCCGGGAAATCGAATGAGGTATAACTAACTGAAATAAAACAATTTGAATAAATAATTTGCATATTTACCGGCCAATGCTCAATAAAAAACCCTTTCATTATGAAAGGGTGCTTTTTTAAAATGGGAGGGTTGTATTCTTATTATTGAACTATTCAAATAGATGAAATTTCAAGGGTTCTTAAAGAATTAATACGATGGGGAAGGGGAAGGGAAAGAAACAGGAGGAATAACTCTGAAAAAAAAATTGCACCATCAGCCTGTTTGCTAATGGTGCAATATTAAAATTCTAACATCCCTGAGCAGTTGCCCCTGGTAATATCGTTGGTTTACCCGGCAGTATACTTAAAGCTGTGAATAATAATTTCTACTTCTTTGCTATCAGAAGGCGCCAGGCCATCAAACAACCAAAGGTTCATGTGTACCGGCATGCTTAATGTGCTGATGCTCCAGGCTGGTGACGAGCAGGTAGCGCTGGCGAACAAATTGGTGTCGTCGTTATAAAATCCGTTCAAACTTTTAAACACTACCGAGCTGCTGTTACGGGTAAAGCGATGTGTAGTGTAAGTGCCGCCAGTGAGCGTAAAGTTTTTGGTGTAATTCCATTCACTTTTGCCTGAGGTTGCTGGCCATACGGTATAATTCAGGTTAGGCCAGCTGCTGTTTCCCCAGCGGGCAAATTCTATATCCATTTCATCAAAACCGTCGTTGCCTGAATAATTAAATAATCCTAGCACAATGTTTTTGTCGAGGGAGCCAATTGCACCTTCTACCTGCCACTGATAAGAACCATAACCAAAGTTTTGGGCACTGTATATTTCAGCGCAATTCCATTTGTTGGTACTGGTGTTCTTTGTGATCTTCAAATGCAACCAGCCATTACCATCTACCCAGGCATTGCTACCGTTGAAAATGTTAGGGCCAGGACCTTCTGTTGAATTGCCGGTATTACGTATATACCAGGTATAGCCGCTGAATTGAACGGTACTTGCGGCCCTCGCAGTAGTATTTACACCACCTGAACTGTTTTTTGGGGAAGATTCATTTTCGGGGGAGGCATTCTTTTTACAGGCGCCTGCCACCATTGCAACTACCAATAAGGAATAAAAGACCTTCTTCATTGAATAAAGTTTAAGTTTAATAAATAGGATAATTATTTAACTCGCATCAATGGTGACATAAATGATGCCATGTTGTTCAATGGGTGTGGCTAAATATATTTCAGCATATCGATCATAGTTATATAGTAGTAGTTGCTAAATTTTTCAGCTGGCATGATTTGATGGTAACAATTCAATGGAATAAAAAAAGGTAGTCCATAAGAACTACCCGTATCAACAGCGTTACATGCGTTTAACAGTTAACTTTCCATTGTCATATATTCCAGTTCGCCATTTTCATCGGTAAAAATAACCACCAGGTAATCTGTTAGCTCACGGCCTATAGAGTAATCAAAAATAGCAAACTGGTCGTCTCCGTCGGGGTAAAACCCAACCCGGGTAAGGTGCAGTGCATCTATAAATTGCTTTTCAGGTTCCACTGCTTCGTTTTTAAAATCAATGATCTCCCCCAGTTCATCTTCATCAAGTTCTTCCAAATGATGCTCAACATAGGTGGCTACAGTATCATTATCTTCGCCTTCAAAATCCTCAACGATATATTTCTTATTCTTTTGATCAAACTCCGGTAATTTCTCCAAAAATTTCTTTACGATATCCAACCTGGCTGGGTCAACAGTCTTTTTCTCAAAATTCAGATCGAGGTCAACTTCTTTTCCGTTCATTTCAATTTCCACATCATAATATTCATCGAGGTTCGAAAGATCTATTTCTCCGAAATGAGGTAAAGTGTAGGAGCTCATGATGATTATTTTTAATGCGCTAATTTAAAGGATTTACCCGCTGTAATTACTCCTCTTGATTAACTGATAGCAATTTTTTCATCTTCCGAAAGCCCGCAGGTTTGATTATTGCTGAAATCCACATCATAGAAAGTACATAATGGGGCGTTACTGAATCGCCCAGAAAGATCAGGGAGTTTGCTTTCAGTTCTTTTGCCAACCTCGAAATCTCTATACCTAAATCCCTGATATTACCCCTGAAAGTTTTGGCAGGGATCGTCAAGATATAAGACCGGAAAACAGTTGGAAATGAATATACCTCTTCATCGTTTTCGGTATCATAATCTCTTAAAGGAAAGGTTGAGTATTTATTTAAACACGCCTGTCTTTTTATTTTACGCAGCATCATTCTTATTGATAAGCCAAAATAACACAAAAGCTCAATTGCAGTACTATTGCTTTATAAAAACACTAATAAAATTATCTTAAATATAGGATAGCCAATAAAGCTGCCACAGAAACAATCAACCACAAAATAAATCCCTGCACAACGGGTTGCCAGCCTACCGTTTTTACTGTTTTACCCGAAAGTCCGCAGCCAATCAGGAATAACGTAACCGTCAATACCGACCTTGAAACACCGGCAATGTAATTAGTATATTGCTGAATGACGGGCACGTAGGTATTCAAACAAAGGGCCAGCACAAAAAAGCCGATAAACCAGGGGATCTTAATACGGGTTCCTTTGTTCTTAAATATCAACGTACTGAAAAATGCAACGGGAATGATCCACAATGCCCGCACCAGTTTTACAGTGGCCGCGATCTCCAACGCTTCACGCCCATATTTACTGGCGGCGCCAATTACTGAACTGGTATCGTGTATGGCTATTGCACACCAAAGCCCAAACTGGGTCTCACTTAAATGCAACCAGTAGCCGATCATGGGAAAAACCACCAGGGCCAGCGCATTTAAAATAAACGTAGTGGCCAGCGCCACACTGATCTGCTTTTCTTCAGCCTTTATCACTGGCGATACAGCAGCGATAGCACTGCCGCCACAGATTGCCGTGCCGGCCGCAATAAGATACGATGTCTTGTTATTGGTTTTAAAGATGCGGCCAATGAAATAACCTGTTATCAACGTTCCCAAAATAGAAATAATGGTGATCAGCAGCCCTTGTTTTCCGGCCTGCAAGGCAGTGGTGACATTCATTCTGAATCCCAATGCTACAACTGAAAGTTGCAATAATATATGTGATGCCTTGTGATTCAGATGCATGTATGGATGCCCGATAAACTGGGCAATCACCAGTCCCAGCAATAAAGCGAGTGGGGGAGTGATCAGTGGGGAGATGCAAAATACCAATGCCAGTAAAAAGATCAATTCCCGTGTGGTAATCGTTTTGTCGAGGAACTTCCTTTCTTCATTTGGATTAACCTGTTCTGTTTCCATTGTGCTGATAATTATTCCGGCACAAAGGAATAAAATGGTGGCCAGCGGGAGAAATGAATAGATTTAATCTGCTATAACTTAAAGTTATCAGAGGAAATGAATTTCATAAACAATTCAGGCAGGTGCTGGTTATCGCCCTGTTGCTTTACAAAATAAAAAGCCCGCTCAATATGCAGATCCTTTATATCTATAATATTGAGCTCATTGCTTTTTAATTCTTTTACAATGGAGTGTCTGGAAAGAAAGGCAAAACAGTCGGAACCGGAGAGATACGACTTAATGCTTTCTGTACTTTCCAGCACCATTTCCACTTTTAGTTTCGAAATGGTAAGTCCTGCCTTTTTTAAGGCCGCGGCAATCACTTCCTGTGAGCCAGATCCTTGTTCGCGCATCAGCAGGGGAAGGTCTTTCAATATGGCCAGGGAAATGGATTGCTTTTTCAGGAACGGATTACCCGCTCTGGCGCATAACACTATTTCATCTTTCAGGAAGGTAGTATACTTGAGTTGCGGCCGTTTCGATTGCCCCTCTATAATGCCGAAATCAATTTTACTGGCAATAAGTGCGTTTTCAATATGCTCCGTATTATTAGCCGTGAGGGCAATTTTTATGTCCGGGAATTTTTGTTTGAACAGCGCCAGGTATTTGGGCAGCACATATTGCGCTACTGTGGTGCTGGCCCCGATCCGCATGGTGCCTTTTGCATTTTGATTGATGGCTGCGAGTTCAAATTCTATATTTCTGTAGATCGCAAACAACTGTTCAGCATGTTCCAGTAAAGCGGTGCCGGCCGGCGTTAGCTTTATTCTGGTGCCATTCCGTTGAAACAACTGGGTTTTATAGTAGGTCTCAATTTCGTGGATATGTTTTGTTACTGCGGGTTGCGTTATAAACAATTCTTCCGCCGCTTTGGTAAAATTCAGTCTGCGCGCAACGGTGTAAAATACCTTTAATCGAAAGTCAAACATGGGCCAAAGATAGTTATACTTTGATGAAGCCATTTGTCCATCCTTCTATAAATACCTTCATGTTCGGGGCAATCCATTCTCTGCTGTCATTTTCGTGATTCCAAACATATACATCAGATCGCTCAAATTTACCGTTCAGGGTTTCAAAACCAAAAAGGTCTCCATTGCCTGCATCTGAAAAGAAAAGCAGATCGTCAAAGCTTTTGTAAATGTCTTTATAACGCGGAGAATTTCTATTGAATTTATTAGTTTCAATTACCCGGTCAATCGACCAGATAAACTCACCAATTTTCTCAACATATATATATTCATCAATACCGTTTGTTTGTCGGTAAAATTGCTCCAATTCAAAAGGCAACTGGGTAAGACCAAATTGTTCTTTCAATTCAATCAATCTGCTTTCGGGCACGGGTGAATTAAAGCGAAGTTCTATATCATTTTTTTTGCTAATCTCAGTGGAGATAAATTCTATCCAATCCATTACGCTAAAATACACAATTGCCCTTTTGGGGCAAGCTATTATCCGGCAAACTCGCTTCCACCCCTCAAACCATCCCGATCACCTTTCCCGCGCCAACGTATTTTACCTGTTCAATTTCGCCACGTTGAATGGTTCCAAAGGCAATGCCCACAGCGATCATTAAGCTGCAGTTTTCCGGTTTTTGTTCGGGCAAACCGGTTACGATCAATTTGCCGGCAGGGGAAGGGGTGTTCACCGGCAACCAGTCTGAATAAGCCAGATCCCGAAAATGCACCCGGTCGTCTTTTGGCCGGTATCCGTGCTCGTGATAATACAGGTCGGGCACCAAACCGGCCACAGCAGTAAACTGGTACCAGGAATAATCGCCCGGCACTATAAAGTTAATGCCCGGCAACAGCCCAGGCACATCAATGATCACCTGATCTTTTTGTAATGACCATAAAAATGGGGTACTTATAATTGATTCAAGCAGGTTTTTGCGGTTCAGGGTAAATCCTTCGAGCAACCGTGGGTTTTTCGAGATCAGCACATTTCGCTTCCCATATTCATTTTCGGTATCCAGCTTTTGAATATGTTTCAATAATGCATTGAGCGGGCCGGTAATATTATAATCTGTCAGGGAACGCAGTGGAAACAGCGCATTTTTGATTTGGGCGGCAAGCTTTGATCTTCCGCCAAATTCCTTGTTATTCCGGCGGGTAAGATCGAAGTGCGGGTCTTGCTTGATCTGCTTTTTCGAGGGGCCGCCTTTTTTACGGAGTATGATCTTGTCGGAACCGCGCATTTTATAGGCGCTCATGTTATCGAGGGAACCGATGAATTGCAAACTTCCTATCAACTTTGGCATAAACGATGGTTTAATGGTCAAAAAATAACGGTATGTCGCAGGGCGAGACTACCTATATTATAAAAACAACTTAGGAATATCATTGTACTAAACCGGAGATATTCCGGAGTTATAAAGTGACAGGATATCAGTATGATATTTCCGGCTTATATCCGGGACATCTCCGGGATATCTACACGCTGCCAATAAAAAAGAAGAGAGAGTTCCCGTTCTGGGGGGCTTAATTAAGAGCCCAACTCCGCCTTGTTCACATAAAAAATTAACCATATATTAGAGCCAGTAAACGGCCCTGGCCGCCAGCCTTTCTTCCCTGTTTCAAAATGCAGGCACATCCCCGCTCCCCCGAACCGGAAAAATTGTCTAAAGTCCTGAGTTTATTAACAATGGGCATGCTATTAGTGGTAAAACACAAAATTCATAACTGGGCTGAATTGCTTATTTTTGTTTCAACTTAACGGATCAGTATGCAGGAGAACATCATTGACCTACGGCACGTAAATATCTATCAGGGGAACAACCTTGTTTTACAGGATGTAAATTTCAAAGTGCAAAAAGGCGAGTTTGTGTACCTGGTTGGTAAAACCGGCACCGGAAAATCGAGCCTGTTAAAGACCATGTACGGCGATCTGCGCCTGAAAGAAGGGGATGGAACCGTTGTTGGTTTCAACCTGCGCGATATGGACTGGAAAAAAGTCCCCTTCCTGCGCCGTAACCTGGGTGTTGTTTTCCAGGATTTTCAATTGCTCACCGATCGTAACGTAAACGATAATCTGCGCTTTGTGGTGCGCGCCACCGGCTGGAAGGACGAAAAACTGATGGATGAAAAGATCATCGATGTGCTCGATAAAGTTGGCCTTAAATCAAAGGGTTTTAAAATGCCTTTTGAGCTTAGTGGTGGCGAACAGCAACGTGTTGATATCGCCCGCGCCCTGCTCAATTCGCCCAAGCTGATCCTGGCCGATGAGCCTACGGGTAACCTTGACCCCGAAACCTCCGATGAGATCATGCAGCTGCTGTTCCATATCTCCCGCGACTATGGCACCGCTATCGTAATGGCTACCCACGATTATATCGTTATCAATAAATATCCCGCCCGTACGGTTCGCACCGAAAGAGGCCGGGTGATCGATAACGCCAGTATCAATATTACATGATCGCTGTTTGCATCCCTGTTTTCAACCGCAACATTACGGCGCTGGCAACAGCCCTTAGCAGCCAGATGACCGCGCTGAACAAGGATGGCGAAATTCTTATTATGGATGATGGCTCCGATGCTTCGTGGCAGGCCATCAATGCATCCATTGCCCATCTCCCTTTTGTACGGTATGTACCCGGTACAAAAAATCATGGCCGCATTCGCATTCGCCAATTGCTGGCGCAGAACGCCCGCTTCAACTGGCTGGTTTTTCTTGATGGCGACAGCCTGCTGCTTTCACCCCGGTTCTTACAAAACTATTTTGATGAGTTAAGTGATACGCCCTGCGTGGTGCCGGGCGGCAGAATATACAGCCAAACACCGCCTCCAGATTGTACCTGTCGTTTACACTGGAAATATGGTACCGTACGGGAAGCCCCCAATACAGCCAACCGTAACCGCAAGCCTTACGCCGGTTTTATGTCGAATAATTTCCTGGTACATAAAAGCATTTTCAATCAACTGCAATTCCATGATTCCTTTACCGGGTATGGGCATGAAGATACCTGGATCGGTATTCAACTCGAAACGCTTCAGGTACCCGTAAAATATATTGATAATGCGGTTGAGCACGATGGGGTAGAAGCAACTGCCGTATTTCTGGCCAAAACCGTTAACGCGTTGCAGAATCTGGCCCGGCTGCAAAAGCTGGTGCCGGTTGCCCAGCTTAAAGCACATGTACGGCTGTACGCATTCTATTACACGCTGAAAACATACCGGCTGTTATGGCTTCCCCGGTTGTTGCAAACGCTTATGGGCCTGTACATTAAAACCAACCTGCATTCCTGCAATCCTTCCCTGTTCCTGTTCGATGTTTACCGGCTACATCAGTTTATTGACATGCAACAGGCAGGCAGCGACCTTTAATAAATCAGGGATAACAACCGTTTCCCGTTCTGTTCATTATCGAAATATTTTTCGAGCAGGTTGCGGCGTAACATAATTTCATGATCGTCAAACGGCTGGTGCTTCAATTGTACAATAACCGACTGAAACGCTTCGGCAGTTGTAGCGATATGACAGTAAGGCGCGAGCGCACTGTCGGTCACCATTTGTTCGTTGACAATTAGGTGTCGGCCGTTGAACAGCGCATTCAATAATTTTATTTGAACCGGTTTGCTGGAAAGCGAAGGCAGTACATGAATATGCGCCTGGCTAATAAGGTCCTGCATTTCCTGCTCACTGGGGTTGGCCACCAGGCAGGCATTCGATTGCGAATTAATGGCCTGCTCAAGACGGGCCGAAGGATCTTTACCGGCTATCACGAAATGCACGTTCAACTTTTTAAATACATTTTTTAATAACCAGAGCGCCGCTTTTTCATTCTGCACCGAAGAAAGATTACCGTGATACAAACAAAAACAGCCGATCCCATCCTTATTGACCGTATCGCCGAAGGGTAAAAAAGGCGGTAACGCCAGCACGGAAGATGCATTTAGCTGCTGCCGGTATACGGCCGCATCCTGCTGGCTTTGGGTAAGGATGGTTATTTTACCGGCAATAAAGCTTTCGTGCTGCCGCATCAATTTGCTTTCGTGCAGGTAATACAGTTTTTTAAACGGAGAAGAAGAAGTTCGCGACAGTTCGCGCAGGTACTCATGCGCTATCTGGTGTACCCGTAATAATATTTTTCGATTGCTGAACCGTTCGTCGTACAGGAGGTAACTGCCATGCACACCCTCCAGCAATATGGGATATTCATCCTCACAAAGCCTGTTCAGCAATTCAGGATTTGAACGGGAAGCCACCATATAAGGCAACCTGGTCGAAAACCCTTTATGACCGCATTGGCGGGAATAGTAATTTACTTCAACACAGTATTTCTCAAGGTCGGGTTGCTGGCCGCGGCCGCAATCAAAACAATGTAAATGAACCGCGATGCCGGCTGCATGCAATGTTTGCAGGGTGTAAAAAATATCCATCATCACCCCGTTATCAACAGGAAAGGGTACGTCGAATGAAACAATATGTAAATGCTTTTCCAATGGCTAGAATATATTTTTATAGAACTCCAATAGCTTTTTTTCTTCCTGCTGCCAGTTTATGGCCTCGCGGGCCTTCAGACAATTTTGTTGCAACTGATCATATAATTTTTTGTTATACAATAATTCATTTAACCGTTCGGCCAGCGATTCGGGCCGTAGGTCACTTATTAGAACAGCAATATTGTACTTATTGTTTATTTCCCGGTAAGCTGGGTAATCCACACACAATTGGGGTACCCCGGCATGGATGTAGTCAAAAAAACGGTTGGCCAGGGAATGATAATTACTCAACCCCTTATTTTCAAACAGGGTGAGCCCTATCCAGGCCTGTACCGTATACTGTCTGAGTTCCTCTGGCAATATCAGCCCCCTGAATATTACTTTTTCAGTAAGACCATGGTCCTGTACCAGTTGCCGGGCAGCCTGCATAAAATTTCCTTCTCCACAAATGATAAGCCGTGCGTTCACCTGCTTCATGGCGGGTATCAGGGTTTCAAAGCTGCGGCCTTCATTCACCGCCCCCTGGTATAAGATATATTTCTCCGGCTTTTCGGGAATGGTTACAGGTTGTAATACCGGTACATTCCGTATTATCCCGTATTGCACCTGGTACATGCGATAGAATTCCCGGGCAATGGCATCATTGACCGTATACCCGTGTTTGAATTTGGGCACCGTGAATTTTTCAACCCGCTTCCAGGTGCGGTAGATGGCCGGCCGGGTAACCACTTCCTTCATTTCGCAGAATAGTTCGTGTGCATCATACGCACGCGGAATGCCCTTCAGCTTCGAGATAATATAAAAGGGGAGTATGGTATCGAGGTCGATGGCACATACGGCATCTGTTCTTTTAAATAATAAATAAAGTAATAGCCGCAGATTGTATTCCAGGTACGCTAACTTGCCGGTACTGAAAAAGCAAAAAAGCCTTTTCTGGGCAAAAGGGCGGGGCACCAGGGGTGTGGATGTTGACCAACGCCGGCCTATCAGGGTCACAGAATAACCCGCCTGCGACAGCGATGTACAAATACGTATCATGCGCTGATCATAGTTCAACTCGTTGGTAACGGCAAAAACCAGGTGCTTCATTGACCGGGAAAAGGGTTTATTTTATCTTATTTAAATGAAAATGAATTATTTACGCCTTTTTATCGGCGATTACATCGTTTACTCCAACCTTGGCTGGGGTTCCAGGGGACAAATCCCGGAAACCGGAAACGTCAAAAATAGTGTTTTTAAAAAAATTTCCCCCATACTATCCACTCAATTAGAATTTATTATATACCTTTGCCGCCAAATTAAGAAGATAATTTCTGGATGTTTTTAAACAAATTGAGATGCCTTATTTAACAAAAGAGAAAGTTTCGAGCGTATTTGCACAATTTGGTGGCAATGCTAAAAACACAGGTTCCATTGAGGGCCAGATTGCGTTGTTGACAGAACGCATCAACAGTATTTCTTTACACCTTCAGCAAAACAAGAAGGATTTCTCAACTCACCGCGGTCTGATGACTATGGTAGGTAAACGTAAGCGCCTGCTCACTTACCTGAGCAAACATAACCTGCAAGGTTACCGCGCATTAATTGAAAAACTTGGTATCAGAAAATAAGTGTATATTTCGATAAATAACTATTCCCAACTGTATGCCGGTTGGGAATAGTTGTTTTTGTTATACTTTTTTCTGAACATGTTGTTTTAATAACCGGTTGCTGATTATCGTTTGCTACATCATCCCACCTCCATGCAAGCTGTGATTGCGACCATTAAACTACAATTTTGATATGCTCTCTCAACCAATTAGCGTAACTTTTGATATAGGGGGCGGACGCGAGGTTTCTATTGAAACCGGCCGCCTGGCCCGTCAGGCCGACGGAGCCGTAACGGTTCGCCAGGGTAACTGTATCATACTGGCTACTGTTGTTGCCAATAAAGAACCCAAGGAAGGACAATCGTTTTTTCCTCTGGTAGTTGACTATAATGAAAAATTCGCTTCAGCCGGCCGTATTCCGGGTTCGTTCTTCAAACGCGAAGGCAAACTGAGCGATTATGAAGTACTCGTAAGCCGGTTGATCGACCGCGCACTGCGTCCACTTTTCCCAGAAGATTATTTATGTGATGTTCAGGTACTTATAACGCTTATTTCAAGCGATAAAGAAGTAATGCCCGATGCACTGGCGTGTTTGGCAGCTTCGGCAGCCCTTGCTGTTTCTGATGTTCCCATTAAGGAGATCATTTCTGAAGTACGGATTGGCCGCGTAGAAGGTCAGCTGATCGTAAACCCCACCCGTACAGAACTGGCCAAAGCCGATATGGACTTCATTATTGGCGCCACCAGCAAAAACCTGATGATGGTGGAAGGTGAAGCTGAACAATGTTCAGAAGAAGATCTGGTAAAAGCGCTGGAAGTTGCGCATGAAGCCATCCGCCTTCAGATCAAGGCCCAGGAAGAACTGCGCGCCAAAGTAGGTGTTGCCGGCAAACGTGATTACACCAAACCCGAGCAAAATACCGAGCTGCAACAAAAAGTGGCCGATTTTGCCAAAGACAAGATCTATCAAATTTCCCGCTCAGCTTCTGCCAAACACGACAGAACTGATGCTATTGATACATTAAAAGACGAATTGATCACCAGCCTGGGCGAAGAAGCGGAAGATGATGTGAAGAAGCTGGCCAAGAAATATTTCGACGACCTGCAATGGGAAGTGGTGCGCAATATGATCCTCGACGATCGTATCCGCCTCGACGGCCGCCAGCTCGACCAGGTTCGTCCGTTGAACATGGAAGTAGACGTACTGCCTTCTCCCCACGGTTCAGCATTGTTCACCCGCGGTGAAACGCAATCACTTACAACCGTTACTTTAGGTACGCCTTTAGATGAGTTGCTGGTTGAAAGCGCTGCCGTATCAGATTACACCAAATTCATTTTGCACTATAACTTCCCGCCCTTCTCAACAGGGGAGGTGAAGATGATGCGTGCCCCCGGCCGCCGCGAAGTAGGTCACGGTAACCTGGCCATGCGTTCGCTGAAACAAATGATGCCGGGCAATGAATATCCTTACACTGTTCGTATTGTGAGCGATATTCTGGAATCGAATGGTTCTTCTTCCATGGCTACTGTTTGTGCCGGTTCGCTGGCATTGATGGATGCAGGGGTACCTTTCGAAAAACACGTGAGTGGTGTGGCTATGGGATTGATCACCCGCCCCAGCGATGGTAAATACGCTATTTTGACCGACATCCTGGGCGATGAAGACCACCTCGGTGATATGGACTTTAAAGTTACCGGTACCCGCGAAGGAATTTGCGGTGTGCAAATGGATATCAAGATAGATGGTTTAAGTATGGATACCATGCGTGAGGCTTTGGCACAAGCCCGCAACGGCCGCCTGCACATCCTCGATGCCATGTATGAAGCCATCGGCGAAGCAAGATCGGAGGTGAAACCACATGCACCGAGAATGGAGAAACTGTTTATCGACAAGGAATTCATTGGTGCGGTGATAGGGCCCCAGGGCAAGATCATTCAGGAAATTCAACGCGAAACCGGCACTACCATCAATATTGAAGAAGTTGGTAACTACGGTGAAGTGAGCGTGTTTAGTCCGGCCAAGGAAGGTCTTGAAAAAGCCGTTGCCTGGATCAAGGGTATTGTAGCTGTTCCTGAAGTAGGTTCAGTATACGAAGCCACCGTGAAAGGCATTAAAGAATTCGGCGCTTTTGTTGAATTCTTACCTGGCAAACAAGGTTTGTTACACATCAGCGAAATTAGCTGGAAACGCCTCGAAACCATGGAAGGTGTGCTGAAAGAAGGCGAAAAGGTGAAAGTAAAGCTGATCGGTATCGATCACAAGACCGGCAAGTTCAAACTCAGCCGTAAGATCCTGATGCCAAAACCTGAAGGCAGAGCGCCTGAGCGGCCAGCATCGTAACCTCTCACTATAAAATACTACAAGGTCTGTAATGGAAAATTGCAGACCTTTTTTTTATACCATGAAGAATTACATCCACATCCGGTTCCAACCCGTATCAAAAGAACAGCAGGAAATACTGATCGCCCAGCTGAGCGAGCTGGGGTATGAAGGATTTGAAGAAGGCCTCCATTACATTTCGGCCTACATACCTGAGGACTTGTATAGTGAAACCGATACATACGATTTGATTGCAGGTACCGAAACAACCATTACCAAAGAGGTCATTGCGCCCAGGAACTGGAATGCAGAGTGGGAGCAGAACTTTCAACCGGTGATCATCGATGATTTCTGTGGGATCAGGGCGCATTTTCATGCCCCGTTGCAACAGGTGCAACATGAAATTATCATTACGCCCAAAATGAGCTTTGGCACCGGTCATCACGCCACCACACACCTGATGATACAAAGCATGCAACAACTATCCTTCACCGGCAAAAATGTGCTCGACTTTGGTACCGGCACCGGTGTGCTGGCCATACTGGCCGAAAGGCTGGGCGCAAAGGCTGTTATGGCTATAGATAACGATGAATGGAGCATTACCAATGCTGAAGAGAATATTGCGCTAAATCACTGTTCAAACATCACGATTGAAAAGGCAGATTCTTTACAAATGTCAACAGAATATGACATTATCTTAGCCAATATCAACAAACATGTATTGCTTGCAAATATGGCTGCAATTAAACAACATTTAACATCAGCAGGCGTTGTAATTATGAGTGGCTTATTGACCGGTGACCGACCCGATATTGAACAGGCTGCTGTAAACAGTGGATTATCAGTATACGGGCAACAGACAAGGGGTGATTGGATGTGTTTAATGCTAAAAAAATAATGTTCGCAAGAAACTGATAGTTATCAATTAATTAACTTTTTTTCCATATTTTCGTCTCCTAACTTCAACCAACTATTCAATGAAAGAAGCGTTACTCATTGTAATAGCATATTTGATCGGCTCTATTCCAACAGCGGTTTGGGTTAGTAAAGCGTTTTTTGGAATCGATATCCGTGAATACGGCAGTGGAAATGCCGGTGCTACCAATACTTTCCGTGTTTTAGGCTCCAGATGGGGCACTTTTGTAATGGTCATTGACGTTTTGAAAGGCGTAGCCGCCACCAGCCTTTACATTCTACTTCCTTATTATATGAATATGGACAATATGTGGGACCGGACCAACTTTATGGTGGGTTTGGGTTTAGCCGCTGTATTGGGCCATATTTTCCCGATCTGGGCCAATTTTAGGGGTGGGAAAGGGGTTGCCACCCTGTTTGGAATGATCCTCGCCATTCAGCCCGTAGTGGCCGTATTGTGTGTAGGTATTTTCCTGCTGGTATTGTACCTCACCCGTTTTGTTTCCCTCAGCTCTATTTTAGCCAGCGTGGCATTTGCCGTTTTCATTCTGGTGATCTTTAATGAAAAGGAACCACTGTACCGGGCTTTTGCCATTGCCGTAGCCCTGCTGGTAGTGCTCACCCACCAAAAAAATATTACCCGCCTGTTGCGTGGCAGCGAAAGCAAGGTACCCATTCTGAAGTACCGCGACCGCCGCAAGGAGCGCCGCCGTAAACAATAGTCATCCTTCGATCCCGACGAAAGCCGGGACAGGCTTTCGTCGGGATCTATATGTTTGCCGCTAATTGCCGGGCACATTGAATGTTCTTGCAATTGCAAATTGTCTATTGATTTAATTCCCCAAATTTGTCTAACCGTTGAGGAAGGAGGTAATCATTTGTCTTTTTCATAATTTGATGTTATTGCTTTCATTTTATAAGTTTGTTAAAGAATGAGTTATAACCTGCATAAATTGCAGGCGGTAATAATTTTGCTTATTAGCCTGGTATAAGGATTGTTTAAATAAACAGAAGTAAACACCCATTAGAAATGAAACAAGTCATGCATAAAGTTATCGTTGCCGCCGTATTGGCAACAGGCATAGCGTCCTGTTCGCAAAATGCGATCACAGGTAGAAATCAGCTATCCCTTTACAATGAAGCCGATATTCAATCAATGGCTGCCCAGCAGTACACGCAGTTCTTAAGCGAGAATAAGGTAGTTGCGCATACCGGCAGCAAAGACGCAGAAATGGTTCGCCGGGTAGGTTCAAGACTTGTATCGGCCATCAATCAATATTATGTAGCCAAAGGCCTTACCAAAGAGCTGGAAGGCTATAAATGGGAATATAACCTGGTTGATTCAAAAGAAGTGAACGCCTGGTGTATGCCCGGGGGTAAAATAGTAGTGTATACCGGCTTATTACCGATAAGCCAGAATGAAGCTGCCCTGGCTGTGGTTTTAGGCCATGAGATCGCCCACGCCCTGGCACACCATGGTAATGAACGTATGAGCCAGGCAGCAGTACAGCAGTTAGGCGGCCAGGCATTATCAGTAGCCGTTGCCAACAAAAGCGCTGCTGCGCAGAACATTTTACTGGGCGCTTATGGTATTGGTTCCAATGTAGGCGCTTTATTGCCCTTCTCCCGTAAACAGGAGCTGGAAGCCGACCATTACGGCCTCATATTCGCCGCAATGGCTGGTTATAATCCCCAGGAAGCAATTCCTTTGTGGGAAAGAATGAAAGCCGCTGGCGGCAGCTCAAGACCTCCTGAGATCTTAAGCACCCACCCGGCTGAAGATACCCGCATACAAAAGTTGCGCGAAATGATGCCTGAGGCCATGCAATACTATAAACCGGTAGGCAAATAGTAAACATTTAAATAATATTTAGAAAGCGTTCCCCTGGCGGGAGCGCTTTTTTTATGCCCAAAGCGAAAGCCTGTGCAATCTTTGACCGGCATCGACGGGCGCTATGAAAAGCGCCGGGCGAAGTGCTGCTACAGGTACTTTTACGACACTTTACCGTAATAACCGAATGCATCACCCCTGAATGTGCATAATCAACCCCGTTATGGCACCTTTTTATGATTTCAAATTATAAAAGTGGCACATAGCTTGCCTTCTACCCCTGTGTAAAAAAGCAACAGCATCTTCCCTAAACAAGCTGTTATATTGTAAACGTGGTTATGGTCTGAATTTCTACCCGTTTTACCCGCCGTTATGGCGGTACCGGTTACCCCTCACCGGTATTATAGCTGCACCGTTGAAAGGTCCATATATCCTTTCGTCACTCGTCAATAATCCTGTTCATCAATCCCATTTAATTATGAGAAAGCGGAAATTGCTTGCATTGACCACCGTGGGAATACTGTTTCATCTGCTGGGGCAGGCGCAACAACAAACCATATTGGGTTTGGAAACATATTTTGAAGAAGCATACTGGCGATATCCGAATATCCCCCGTGGCCTGCTGGAAGCAACCGCTTATTCTGCTTCCCGCCTTACCAACCTGCAGCCAACGGGCCACGATGCAGAAAATTGCACAGGTATGCCACCGCGTTATGGCCTGTTTGCCCTGGTTGAAAACGGCCGTGGTTATTTCAGGAACAACCTGTTGACCGTTTGCAACATCAGCGGTATTACACCTGAACAATATAACAATGATGTACGGTTGCAGATATTGTCTGTTGCCAAATTCTTAAGCCGCGAAGCCAGCATGCGGCAATGGGATGCGCTCATGAGTACAGAAGCATTTGCCGTTGTCTTCGATAAGCTGGCCGAATTTCCTGACGATAGTTCTGTCATAAACAAGTATGCATTGGCCCTGTTCAAATATGATATATATGATCATTTGCGCAACGGGTTTAATACCCCTTCGCTGAAAAGAGCGCCGGTAAAAGTGCAATTAGAGCAAATATTTCCGGCGCCTTTATTACAAAAATTGCAATCACCGGTTGTGGAGATCAATACGGCCACCGATAGCGTGTTGTTCAGCACTACGGCAGTTACCGCTGATGCCGCCAATAAAACCATATTTACCAATAACCGGATAGGAAAGTCAGGTTCAACCACCGAAGCCGATATTTCAGGTGCTGATTATGCTGCAGCCCTGTATGTGCGCGCCCACACGAATAATTATCAGAACGGCCGTAATAATGCTTCCATTACCCATATAACCATTCATACTGCACAGGGAAGTTATGCCGCCCTTATTTCCTGGTTCAAAAATCCGGGCGCTCATAATTCTGCGCATTATATTATTCGTGCATCGGATGGGCAGGTAACGCAAATGGTAAAAGAAAATGACATGGCCTATCATATGCAAAGCGCCAATTCAAATACAATTGGCATTGTGCATGAAGGTTATGCAGCGTATGGCAATAAATGGTTTTCAGATAAAATGTATTTGTCTTCGGCAGCCCTGGTGCGTGATATTTGCACACGCCGCTCCATTGATGCGGCAAGTTGTTACCAGGGATTGGCTACCGCCAGCATGAATGTACAGGGTGCAGCCTTCCATATAAAAGGCCACCAGCACTACAGCGGCAATACCCATACCGATCCGGGTAAATACTGGAACTGGAGCAGGTATGCAGATATGTTGCAGGAGAAATACACACCTGAAACCAGTGAGAAAATACAGTACGCGACCATTACCAATGGCATCTACCGCATCACCAATGTGAACAGTAAAAAAGTATTGAACACCCGCGATTGTTCGGGCGCTCCACTGGCCCTGGTAACACAAACAGCCTGGAGTGGAAAGGATTGCCAGCGATGGCGGTTTGAATATGCCGGTGATGGCTGGTACAAGATCACGAACATGGTAAGCGGCCGGGCGCTGGATGTACCGGGCGGTTCAAAAGAAAATATACAGGTGCATTTAAAAGACCCCAAAGAAAATGATTGCCAACTGTGGCGGTTACTCGAAGTAGGTAAAAAGGGAGAACTGCGATTGGTGAACAAAGCAAGCGAAAAAGTGCTGGAAGTATTTGGCAGCTCTGTAAATAATGGCGCCGCGGTATTGCAATCGGCCTGGCTGGGCAAAAGCCGTCAGAAATGGACCCTGGTGGCCGCTAATGAATCGGAGATGGGCGAGGAGGCACATCATTTCAAAAAAGTACATTTTGAAAATGCGGAAGCGATACCGACAGGAAATTAAATGAAATTAAACACAGGAACAGGGCAGAAGGGGTGATTTGTCAGGCAGACACATATTGTTAAACCAGCATATAAACCCGTTTTCGCACCATTAACGCAGGCAAAAAGATTTAGCAGTGAAGCGTTCTAATTTTTTTTGGCAAACGGCAAGCGGTTAACAGCATAGCCCTTGCAGCTTGAGCCTTATCACTTTAGATTAAACCAATCCTATAATTTTAACAGCATTTGGTGCAGAATTTAGTGCTCTGCACCAATGTTGTTAAATTTTTTTTCTTCTCGTGAACATCTTTTCATACCTTTGCAATCCCGTCTATTTTTATAACCTGAAAAGCTTATTACAAAAACCTTCGGCATGTCGCAAAATTTGTTAGAAAAGCTTCAATTACAGGAAGAAAAAAATGTTCTGATACAGGGTTTGCCTTCCTCTATTGAGAAGCAATTTGTCAAATTATCGTTTGCCAAAAATGTAACACCACTGTTAAAAACCCGAAAGATTGACTTTGCACTGGTGTTTGCAGTAAACGAAAATCAATTAAACGGCATTTTAAGAGATGTACTTCCCGCCCTTCAGGAAGGAGGCAAATTCTGGATTGCTTATCCAAAAAGCACTTCAAAAATTGCTACTGACCTCAACAGGGTATGCAGCTGGGATGGCGTTAAAAACGCTGGTTTTGATAGCGCAGATGAAGTGGCTTTAGACCATGTATGGACCGCCGTGCGGTTCAACAAGGCCGTAGCTGCTGCAAAAGCTGGTGGCAGAAAAAGAGTGGTTGCTCCGGCCCCTGCCATGGTTGGTTAGTTTTTCCCGTGCATTATTTTTACTGATGTATGTAACTGTCTCATCACGACAGTATTTAAATTTATTTTTTAACCCCGGTCGCGGCTGAGCCACGATACGGGGTTAATTCGTTTTAAGAGCATTGGTTATAATTTCTTGAATACAATGCCTGTCATCTTTGTTATTTCCATCTCCATGTCTTTGATATGAAGGTGAGGCGGTAGCAGTTCTAAAAACTTCTGGTAAGTATTATTGGCTTCCAGATCGTTCAGGTTTTGTTCCATCAAATGTTTGATCTTTTTCAACTTCAGGTATTGCAGGGTCGACAGTACATCATCCCTGAAAGTCTTTTCTTCCTTTTGCAACGGCTTATGCTTGTATTCAATGTTCATGTACTTTCTGAAACCCTGTTCCAGTACAGAGAAAACCTGCTTTTCGGCCAGCCAGCGTTCGCTTAACTCATAAGGCGAATTTAAGATCGACACCACCAATGTGCTCACATCATTCTCCTGGGAGAAAATAAAGTCTTTATCCGATACTTCAAGATGTTGCGCCAACATATCGCGGTACATGTGCAGGATCTTGGTAACCGTTTGATTCTCGATCATTTCTTCCACTATATCTGAATTAAAGATATACTCTGCTATCTTTTGGTTTTTGTCCCATTCCTTCATGCCATGTTCCAGCAATATTTTCAGCAGGGCTTTTTCCTGCATTTCATCCTTGAAAATGAGGTTGAAGGTCTCATCGCTATAATCTGATGCAGCGCCCTGCATGGAATTTTCTTCATATTGTTGATACTGTTGTGCAGGATCAACCGGTTGATTCTTTGCTTCCTCCTTTGCAATTTTTTCGCGAATGAACTTATTCACCAGGTTTACCAGACCGCCTTCTTCAATGCGCAGGATCTCTGCACATTTCTTTATGTAATCCTGTTGTTTGGTAAAATCTTCGAGCTTGTTGATCTTGGCAATGGTTTCAGCCACCTGGTTTACCAGCGTGGCTTTTTTATTGGCATCATTGCCAACATCTTTTAACTGAACATCGAGCTGAAATAAAATGAAGTCTTTTTTATTCTTGTCAATAAACTCTCTGAAGCTGGCAGCGCCTACTTTATTTACATAGCTGTCGGGGTCTTCCTTATCGGGTATCAGCACGAGCTTTACGTTCAGCCCTTCTTCCAGCGCCATATCTAAGCCGCGTAACGCAGCTTTAACCCCGGCCGCATCACCATCGTAAATGATGGTAAGGTTTTTTGTATACTTTTTAATAAGCCGTAGCTGGTCCATCGTAAGCGATGTACCGCCCGATGCCACTACGTTCTCAATGCCGGCCTGGTGCAGGGAGATCACATCGGTATACCCTTCTACCAGTAAACACTCGTCGTATTTGTCAATTGCCTGCCGTGCAAAATAGGTCCCATAGAGGATCTTGCTTTTTATGTAAACCTCGTTCTCGGGTGTGTTGATGTATTTGGGCGCCTTGTCGCTTTTGCCAATGATACGCGCACCAAAACCTATTACCTTTCCTGTTTGATTGTGTACCGGAAAAATGATGCGGCCGCGGTAATTGTCGAAAGGCTTATCATCCCGCACTACCACCAGACCACTCTTTTGCAGGTTCTCAAGGCTGTATTGTGCAGCCAACGCAGTTTGTGCAAATGAATCGCGGGTTTGCAAACAGTAACCCAGTTGAAAACGTTGCATGATCTCTTCGCGAAAACCGCGTTCTTTTAAATAGCTGAGGCCAATGGCCTGTCCTTCCTCGCTTTCAAAAAGATTCTGGGTAAAATACTGGCGGGCGAAATTGTTCAGGATGAATAAGCTGTCGGCCACCAACTGCTGTTGCTTTACTTCGGGGCTAACAGCGGTTTCTTCAATTTCAACATTATATTTTGAAGCCAGCCAGCGCAAGGCTTCCACATAAGAATATTTCTCATGCTCCATGATGAAGCTGATGGTATTACCGCTACGGCCGCACCCAAAGCATTTATAGATCTCTTTGGCGGGTGAAACGGTGAAGGAGGGTGTTTTTTCACCATGGAACGGGCAAAGCCCCAAATAGTTAGTGCCGCGTTTTTTTAACTTTATAAAGCTGCCCACGATCTCAATAATATCTATGCGGCTAAGTATCTGCTGTATGGTTTGCTGGCTTATCATTATTGGCAAATTTAGGGTATGAATAACTATATTAAAGAAATTGATGAAAGTCAAAAAGTTCGGTGGCAAGAAAACGCATAAGAGAAAATACGTATATCCGGTTAACCGCCTTCAAAGCTATTCCCTTCTTCAGGGTACGGTTGTTTCTCTTTTTGATAAGGATAATCGCTTCCATTTTATTTCCTCCCGGCTTTGACCGGGGCAAACAATTGAATATCGTAGATAAACTATATCATCTTCAAAAAGATACCCTTCGTAAAAAAGGCATTCCCTGCAATTCTTAAACAAAGTTAATAGGCTACCACCTCAAACAATTGAATTAAAATAGTTTAGGCATTTTTAATAGTACGATACCCGCATCAATTGATGTTGCCTGCCCGTTTATCTTCCTTAACCAGGCCTTTATAATTTTTATGGTCATTATCCGGTTTTTATCGCAAATCTTTCTTAAATTAGATTACCACTCCAATCGTACACCTTACCAACCGACATATTAAGAAGCTCTTTATATTTCTTCATTTATAAATTTTCTCCCATGGTAACTACTGATATCGCACAGCTATCAAGAGAATGCAATGCCTGGAGGGAGACATTGCGTTCTTACCGAGATGAATTCGGTCAACTTAAAAACCGCCTCCAGGATCTGGCTGGCCATCAAACCAACAGAGACGTTCTCCTGGAAATTGAACACCTCGACAATCAGTTCCACATTCAGCTCATTAACATCCACGACCTCAAACAAGCCATCAAACATCACCACCGCAAGCTCAACAACGAAATGGCTGAAAGCAACGGAACGCTGAACGATGACACTTCAAACGACCACGAGAAACTTTTCAACGATTATCAGCAACTCGAAAGCACCCTGCACGAAGTGAAGGAGGAGTTTTCACATTTTGCGAGCCACATTCAGTAGGCTGGCCATAGAAGAATATAATTCTGAAAAAGAACCAGTGCCTGCATATTTTTTGTACGGCAGCGCATCTGTAACGATTGACATTTGCCGTTTAATTCTATAGCCTGGCACAAATTGTCAATTCCTATTTAACTCCCCCCTTGATCAGCCGCATCCATACCTTTTTAAAACTACCTATTCTTCATTTTAAAAATTGTTTGCTATGGCTGAATTTGATACCTCACACGTAAAGAATGTTGTCTTGCTGGGCCACGCCGGCTGCGGTAAGACCACATTGGCGGAATGCATGCTCTTTGAAGCAGGCCTCATCACGCGCCGCGGCACCATTGCCGAAAGAAATACCATTGGCGATTACCATGAACTGGAACAGGAACGTGGTAACTCCATCTTCTCCAAATTAATGCATACCAAATGGCGGGGCTATAAGATCAACATTATTGATACACCCGGTTACGACGATTTTGTTGGTGAAGTAATATCGGCCCTGCGCGTGGCTGATACGGGCGTTATGCTGCTCAATGCCTTAATGGGTGTTGAAGTGGGTACCGACATTATTTGGGAGTATACAGAGCAATTCAAAACCCCTATGATCTTTGCCGTTAACAAACTGGACGAAGACAATGCCGATTTTGATAGAACCATCCGTGAAGCAAAAGCCCATTTTGGCAACAAGGTAGTGGTGGTTCAATATCCCCGGCAGCAGGGCGCAGGCTTTCATGAGATCATCGACGTGCTTCGCATGACGATGTATAAATTCAAGGATGCCGGCGGCAAACCCGAAAAACTGGCCATTCCCGAAGAAGAACGCCAACGCGCCGATGAACTGCATAAAGAACTGATTGAAGCCGTTGCCAGCAACGACGAATCTTTAATGGAAAAATATTTCGACAAGGGCGAACTCGAGGAAGATGAAATGAAGGTCGGACTGAAAAAAGCCATGATCAACCACGACCTGTTTCCCGTGTTCTGCCTATCGGCCGAACGCAATATGGGCAGTGGCCGCCTCATGGGCTTTATTGACAATGTTTGCCCAAGCGCCAATGAAATGTTGCCTCAAACCACAAAAAGCGGGCAATCACTCCCTTGCGATGCCAATGGAGCGGCCTGCATTTTTGTTTTCAAGACCATCAGCGAACCCCATGTGGGCGATCTGTCGTTCTTTAAAGTGTATTCAGGCACCGTGCAAAGTGGCATGGAGCTGGAAAATGAATCAACCGGCGTTACAGAAAAGCTGAACCAGCTATTCCTGGTTGAAGGAAATAAACGCACCAATATTACCGAGCTGGTAGCCGGTGACATTGGCGCCACCCTTAAACTAAAGAACACGCACGTTAATAATACCCTGCACGCAAGAGGTAAAAGCTACGAGTTGCATCCCATTGAGTTTCCACCACCCAATTTAACGGTGGCCATTGAATCGCTGAAGAAAGGAGAAGAAGAAAAACTGTCGCTGGCTTTGCACCAGCTGCGGGAAGAAGATCCCACGCTTATTGTGGAAGTATCATCTGAACTAAAACAAACGCTCATACATTGCCAGGGCGATATGCATTTGGCAGTGGCCAAATGGAAAATAGAGCATTTACATAAAGTAGAAGTAAAATTTGTAAAGCCCCGCATTCCCTACCGCGAAACCATTCGCCGCATGGCCGAAGCCAATTACCGGCACAAAAAGCAGAGTGGGGGGGCCGGCCAGTTTGGCGAAGTGTTCCTGCGCATTGAGCCCTGGTATGAAGGCATGCCCGATCCGCATGGCCTAACGGTACGCGGCCGCGATGTTCATGAGCTCGACTGGGGCGGTAAGCTGGTTTATTTTAACTGTATTGTAGGCGGTGCGATCGATAATCGCTTTCAGCCTTCCATTTTAAAAGGGGTTATGGAAAAAATGCAAACCGGCCCGTTAACCGGGTCGTATGTACGTGATGTTCGGGTTTCGGTTTATGACGGTAAAATGCATCCGGTTGACAGTAATGATATCTCATTCAAGATCGCCGGTTTAATGGCTTTTAAACAGGCTTTCCAGCAGGCTGATCCACAGATCCTGGAACCTGTTTACCAGGTTGATGTCCTTTGTCCCGACGATCTTACCGGCGCCGTAATGGGCGACCTGCAAAGCCGCCGGGCTGTGGTAGAAGGCATCGATACCCAGGGCCACTTTCAGAAAGTGATAGCCAAAGTGCCGCTGGCCGAAATGGATGGTTACTCCTCTTCGCTGCGTTCGATAACCCAGGGACGCGCCAAATTCACCATGCGGTTTTTCGACTACGTGCCGGTACCGTTTGATGAACAACGCAGACTGATCGACGATTACCTGAAGACGGCGAAGGAAGAGCTAGTTTAGTTTTTAGTTCCTGGTTTTTAGTTTGGCGAGGCTGAGTATAATTATTGGCTGAGGAATTAAACAACTAAAAACTTAGAACTTACAAACGCAAAAAAAGAACCAACTGGCCCTAGCATATATAATAGCTACCTGTAACGGGTGGCTATTTTTCTTTGGGGCAAACACTATATAAAAATTTTACACCAATTCGTGAATATCAATTATTTTCAACGGGTAATGAAACAGGCGCCCTGAATAAATTGCACAAAAAGATCATTCTTGAACAGAAGGGCTGCCACCAATTATTTCTTTGTATGGAGGTGAATGCCTTGAATAAACAGGATTTTTTAACGGGTGGGGGTGAAGCGGGTGAAATTCTGCGATCAATGAACTGGCCGGCTACCCCGGCCGGCGAACCGGCCATATGGCCCCAAAGCCTGCGCACCACACTCAGCATAGCTTTACAATCGCATGTTCCCATGTTCATTGCCTGGGGACCAGCGGGCACCCTGTTCTTTAACGATGCCTGCCAACCGCTTTTTCACTTACCGGCAATACAGCTAATGGGCCAGCCGGCCCCAACCGTGCTCACCGGCCTATGGAGTACCCTGCAACCGGCATTTGAACAGGTTATGGAAGGAAAAGCGGTAACGCTGCCCGATTTATTGCTTTCCGTTATACGGCACGGAAAAACGGAAATGGCCGGCTTTACTTTTTCCTGTATTCCCCTGATGAATGAAACCGGTGAAACAGGCGGTATGCTGGTCACCGCCAGTGAGAAAACACCCCCCGAACATTATTTCCGCCGCCTGGCCGACACCATTCCGGTTATGCTTTGGATAACCCGTCCCGACGGATACTGCACTTATGTAAATCAGAAATGGTACGATTATACCGGCCAGCAACCGGGACAGGTCCTCGGAAATGGCTGGCTCACCGTGGTACATCCTGATGACCGGGAACAAATGGCGAACAGCTTTGAAGAAGCCAATTTAAACCGGATACCGTTCAACCTCGAATACCGTATCAGGGGAGCCGATGAAAAATACCGCTGGATACTGGATTCGGGTTCGCCTATGTTCGATAAACAGGGCGCTTTTGAAGGCTTTATTGGAACCGTGATCGATATTGATAACCGCAAGCAGGCCGAAGAGGCCGTGGCCCAAAGCGCCAGAAGGTTCAGGCAACTGGCCGACTCCATGCCACAAATAGTTTGGACGGCCACCGCCGGGGGCTATGTCGATTATTACAATAAACAATGGTACCTGTTGATAGGAGAGGAAAACCAGTTTGGCGACGAAAGCTTCCTCATGCATGTTCATCCCGACGATAAAGAGCGTTGCATTGAATCGTGGCATGAAGTAGTACGCACCGGCGAACCCTATGAAATTGAATTCCGGTTCAGGGTTAAACATGCCAATGCCTACGGATGGTTCCTGGTACGCGCATTACCCATTAAAAACGACAGTGGACAAATCATCAAATGGTTTGGCACCTGCACCGATATCGACGACGTAAAACGCATTGAGCAAACCCTGCGCGAAAGCGAAGAACGGTTCAGGATCGTTGTAGACTCGGCGCCGGTAATGGTTTGGATGTCGGATATACAGAAACGGTTCACTTTCTTTAATAAACGCTGGCTTGAATTTACCGGGCGCAGCATGGAACTGGAGTTATGGAATGGATGGAAAGATGGCATATTGCCCGAAGACCTTGAGAACGCGCTGGCAGTTTTTGATGAAGCGTTTACAGCCCGGCGCGATTTTGAAGTAGAGTTCAGGCAAAAACGGCACGATGGCCAGTACCGTTGGGTCGTGTGCCATGGCACTCCCCGCTTTGCCTATGATGGCGCATTTCTGGGTTATATAGGTTCCAGCATCGATATTCACGAACGCAAGGCCATCAGGCTGGAACTGGAAAACCGGGTAACAGAAAGAACACATGAAATAACTGACAAGAATAAAGCGCTGGAAGAAACTACCCGCGAATTAAAAGTGATCAACCAGCAGCTTGAACTGCGGCATGAAGAGTTGCGCCAGAGTGAAGAGCGCTATTTACGCATGACCAATGAAGTGGAAGATTATGCTATCATTTTGTTGAGCAAAGAAGGCCTCATAGAGAACTGGAACAAAGGCGCTGAAAAGATAAAAGGATATACCGCCGATGAAATTGTGGGCAGGCACTTCCGGTTGTTTTATACCAAAAAGGAACAGGAAAACCACCTGGCCGAACGATTGATAGAAGAAGCGAGCAGCAAAGGCAGTTCAACCTATGAAGGCTGGCGTGTACGCAAAGATGGTTCAACATTCTGGGGATATACGGTGATCACCGCCCTGCACGACGACAAGAACGACATCATCGGTTTTTCAAAAGTGACCCGCGACCTTACAGAACGGAAAATAGCGGAAGACCAGTTGAAAATATATGCCGAACAGCTTGAACAAAAGAACCGGGAACTGGAACGCAGTAACACCGAACTGTCGTCATTTAGTTATGTGGCCAGCCACGACCTGCAGGAACCATTGCGCAAGATACAGGCATTCGGCAACCTGATACAAACCCGGGATGCAGCCAATTTAAGCGAGATCAGCAAGGACTATTTCGACCGCATGGTGAAAGCGGCCATACGCATGCAAAACCTGATCGATTCCTTACTGGAATTTTCACGCACCACCACCGCCCGCAGGAATTTTGAACCCACCGATCTCAATGAACTGCTCGATGAAGTGAAAAAAGAAATGGCGCACCGCATCGAGGAAACCAAAGCGGTGATCATTGCAGCACACCTGCCCAACCTGTCGATCATTCCATTTCAGTTCAGGCAATTGTTATCGAACCTGATCAGCAATTCACTGAAGTATGCGAAATCGGATACTACGCCTGTTATTGAGATCAGCGCTACTTATATAAAAGCCGGCAGCCTGCATGATAAAGCCGCCATACCCGAAAAGGACTATTATAAATTCAGTGTAGCAGATAACGGCATTGGCTTTGAACAGGAATATGCAGAGAAAATATTTGACCTGTTCCAACGCCTGCACGGGCGCAATGAATACAGCGGTTCGGGCATTGGACTGGCCATCTGTAAAAAGATTATCGAGAACCACAACGGTTTTATGCGGGCCGAAGGTTCGCCCAATGGGGGAGCAACGTTCTATTTCTTTATACCGGTTAAATAATAAAAAAGTCCGCAAGTTGGGGGCTACCCTGGCTTGCAGACTTTATCTTACTTCTTATTTCAGTTACTTAATATTTCGCACACTCTTTCATCTCTTTCTCAGTATATGCCAGCCCATACTGCTTCAGTACATCATCAGGCACGCCGTTCCATTTATTGGGCGTATTACCGGCATAACCAACATCCTTTACACCGATCTGGCTTGTATAAAAGCCGGAAGTCGTAAGGTCGCGCATGAGGGAGAAAAAAGCAATCCCCTGCGCCATGCCTGGTTTGGCAGGTTTACCCCGCTTAACATCTTTACCGTTTTCCTTGTAGGTTATTTCGGGATAAGCGATATCATCCACAATATTTATTTGCTGTTTGGCATCACAGTCTTTAAAAGGTTTCTCGAAACGCTTCAGCGATTCTACATCGAGCCAGCGTAAACCACCCCGCATGGGTACCTGGTGTTCGGGCTGGTCTTTTACCATGAACTCAATGAAATCAGGTACTTTGGCATCAGAGGCGCTGCCACTAATTGCATCGCGCGGAATAATGATATCGGCCAGCACCGTGATGGTGGCCATTTCATGCGGCGTGAAAAAAGTAGTGGACATCAATTCCTGCTCCCGCTTTTTCTCTTCTTCAGCCCGGTCTAACGTAAGTCCCGAAGCAGGCTCTGCAGCTTTTGCTTCAGGCTCTTTTTTATTATCGGATTTGCAGGCATCGAGCAACACACCGGCCGACAACGTGCCTACAGCTATAGCTTTAAGTGATTTTCTTCTGTCCATAATTAGTTCTAAGTTTTAGGTCTTAGTAAATGCTAAATATTCCGCTTCTTCATTTCATCTATAATATACTCCGAAGTGCGCATGGATAAAGCAAGGATCGTCCAGGTGATATTTTTATCGGCCTGAGAAACGAAAGGCCCGCCATCGACGCAGAACAGGTTCTTACATTCATGGGCCTGGCACCATTTGTTCAGGGCCGAAGTTTTGGGATCGTTACCCATTCGTACGGTTCCGGCTTCGTGAATGATGTTACCCGGTTCATGTATGCCATATTTTTTATCTTTTCCATCATCGCCAAATGTAATAATGGCGCCCATGGCATGCATGATCTCCCTGAAGGTTTCCTTCATGTGTTTGGCCTGGTTTATTTCATAATCGCTGTGTGTGACCCTAAAACGTAAAACAGGGATACCGTATTTGTCAACCACTTTAGGATCAATTTCGCAATGGTTTTCTTTTTTGGCAACGGCTTCGCCGCGGCCGGCCATACCCACGCGGGCGCCATAGAAATACCGCATATCTTCTTTTAATGAAGCACCATAACCACCGGGTTGTTTTTGTTGGCCTTTTACTTCAAAGCGGCCGTTCATTGCTTCCACGCTACGGCCAAAACCATAGGCAGGCTGACCAAAACCACCCCAGTATTCAATATGATAACCGCGGGGGAAATCGAGTTTTTTGTTATCAACCCACCAGGGTGTATATATATGCGCGCCGCCAACTCCATCTTCATTATAACGTTTGCGATCGAACAGTTCGGGAATTACGCCGCCCATGTCGGCGCCGGTTGAATCGTGCAGGTATCTTCCCACTACGTCGCTGCCATTGGCAAGACCATTAGGATGACGGGCCGATTTTGAATTCAGCATCAGGCGGGCCGATTCGCAGGCGCTGGCTGCAAGGATCACCGTGCGGCCCATTACCTGGTATTCCTGCATATCGTTCTTGTTCACGTACGATACGCCGGTAGCCAGGCCTTCTTTATTGGTGAGCACTTCACGCGCCATGGCGTTGGTGATCACATCAATATTTCCGGTTTCAATGGCTGGTTTTATCAATACAGAAGAGGAGGAGAAATCGGCATAAGCATAAGAGCAGGCGCGGTTACATTGTCCGCAAAAGATACACTCGCCACGCGAATCATTGATCTTTTTGGTGAGGATCGAGAGGCGGGAAGGGATCACCGGAATGCCCAGGCTGGTAGCCGCCTTTTTGATCATGAGCTCATGCAGGCGGGGTTTTGGCGGGGGCAGAAAAATACCATCGGGATCATTCTCAAGGCCTTCATTACTGCCAAATACACCGATCAGTTTATCTATTTTATCGTAATAGGGTTTTATATCTTCATAGCCGATGGGCCAGTCATCACCCAGTCCATCAATACTGCGCCGTTTGAAATCCTTGGGACCGAAACGCAGCGATATGCGTCCCCAGTGATTGGTACGGCCACCGATCATCCGGGCCCGCCACCATTCCCATTTGGTATCATCGGCATGAGTATAGGGTTCGCCATCAATTTCCCATCCCCAGTAGCAGGCATCAAAATCACCAAATGGTCTGAATTTGGTGCTGGCGCCGCGACGGGGCGATTCCCACGGATTTTTCAACTGGGTCACATTCGTTCTTGGATCATACATTGGTCCTGCTTCAATCAAACATACTTTCAAGCCAGCATGCGACAACACGTACGCTGCCATACCACCGCCGGCACCCGAGCCTACGATGATGGCATCATACTGCTTGGCATTTTTTTTCACCTGAAGATCCCCCATAATAGTAAGTAAGTTTAAAAATTGATGATTGGTTTAGAAGCATAAATGTAAAGTTTTAGCAATCCCGGCCAATTTTTTATAATGTATTTTTTATGTGCGGTTTAAATAGCATTGGCTTGTGCAAATAAAACATTATCAACCGCCAGCAGAATCCTGCAAGGCAATAAAAGGATAGGGTTATTGAGTTTTTTAGTTTTTAGTTTACAGTTCAAAGTTTTTAGTTTCTTACCGATTTTAGAAAGCCCGATTATTTGTTAACATCCCGGAGTTCCGGAACGCCGGTTTTGGGATTTTGAAGAGGCATTCGCCTTTACCCAATTACCCTGCTTTTCTGAAATAATGATTTGCAAGGGGTTAATCAGGTAGAAAATACACATTTTGTGTAGCCCTAACATTTATCAGGCTGCTTTTTTGAATATTATACACCTATACTGGTTATTTATTGAAAATTATTCAAAGAAGTAGATTTTTATTTACCGATTCAGTATTAGAATATATACATAAACCCTTATTTGTAAAAATTTCGATTGCATGGTTGCAGAAAATATGTTTAATTCACGCAATTTTACGTATCAAAAATCGTTGTATTGATGTCCATCTATTCTGTAAAAACCTATAATCGAATATCCCTATGACCCCGTACATCCAAAATGAAACGGATTATCTGGCCGAGAAATTTATGATCATGGAATATCATATCGCCCATGCCAGTAAGATTGCCCTGCTGAAGATCCAAAGTTGGAAATTCGCCATCAAGAATCCAGAAGTAGGTACACGTTATCAAATGGCCGCTGAAGATATGGTACGCCAGTCATTAATGAGTTTTGTACCCAATTCACATATTTTGAGTGAAGAAGGTTTTTATTTTCGACCAATTGCGAACTAATTAGTTTTAAAATAATCACAGCAAGTCGCTCCCCCGGGGCGACTTTTTTTTTGCCCCGGCTGCCTGGCGGGGTCAATAAAAACCCAGCCCAAAAGCAGGAAGTTGAAAACATACATAGCTGCAAGGCTACCCGTTTCCGGCTCAAAGCCCCCACATCCGGAATTTCACAATTCCTTCACCACGCGCAGGAATGACCCGGAACCATGCTATCACCCCTCGTGGGTGGGCGGTTGTAACTGTAAAGGTCTCAACGTTGAGCACTCCCGAAGCATTCATGATTGCGGGGTGCCCGAATGGCGCAATTGTCGCTTTACTACCTTTATTATTTTTTAATATTTATTTTCCAGATATATAACAGAAACCAATAAATGATAATTTATTAAGAAATAGTTATTAATGCTGAAATCTGCTGCCGCCAACCAACCTATCATTAATGGTTAACCTGTATTGCAGGAAACCTGGAGGTTTAAAAATTCCAATTTCAAAATAAATAGTCAAAAACACCCCTTATCTTTGTTTTGGCAACACTAATCAGCGAAGTGAGAAAGAAATGGTGAAGACGAAATGTAGCCGATGTACAAACCTTATCTGATGGACCGGATTCAACACATTAAACCACTTCTTCTCTTTTTATCTCTTTTAATTATCTCATATGCCTGCGGGCATTTTTGGTGTGCCTTCACTTTTTTTACATTTTCAATCAATCCGTACAACTGGCAGATTTCAAAAAAATCGGTAAATCAAATTACGCTGTTTTCAGATCGCAAACTGGCGTTGAGGCCATACCGGTATCGTGTGTTTATACGATGTACTGAATATGTACCGGAATGGTTCCTGTCGTCAGGGAGCAGAATGATCGAATAGCAATGGTGATTGATAGCAGGCAGCCATATGAACAAGCAACAAAACGGATAGCAACATCTCCCCAAAGTTCATGGTACTGCCGGCAAGGGCAGCTACCAACCAGTTAATTATTGTTTAACAGTTACCCATGTAATTGTCAGCAGGGCGTTTACCCACCCGCTGAAACAAGCTCTTTGTTTCATGGAGCCGGTAACACAAGGGTTAGCAACAACTACTATAGTTATTGGCAATAAACCTTTTCTTATGAAATTGAAAAAAGAGGACATTGAAAGGATCAGGCTCGCAAAAGATTTATTAACTAAAAACCGGCGTTACCATATAACAATAAACGATCTAAGTCAGCAAACACAACTTAACAGAACAAAGTTGCAATACGGATTCAAACAGTTGTTTGGTGTTAGCATTGATGACTACCGCATTCTTTTACGAATGGAAAAAGCAAAGGAATTACTGGAACATACAGAAAAAAGCGTAAAAGAAATATCAATACTGGTAGGATATAAAAGCATGGGCAGTTTTAGTACAATGTTTAAAAAAGTATATAGCAAATCGCCCACCGAATGGCGGAACGGGCTTCATGGATAAACGGGTGACGACAATATGAATGTGACCGTTCAAAGTGATAAACACTTTGTAAAACTTTATTGCCATAACCAGCTGGCAGGAAGTCTCCTTTTAAATAACACTAACAGTATAGATTATGTGATTTCGTGAATAAAAGGATAAAAATTGTGCAAATAAAAGAAATTGTTCATTGTATATTGCAGTAGATATTTGAACGGACGGTTTTCAATACATACATAGTCAGCCAGTGGTTAGTGCGGTACAAACTTTTTTGGGTGCTCAACGAAAAGCCCTCAAAGCATTTCGCAATCATTGTAACAGGCCATATGTACCGCACTACTGCTGCTGATGAAATAATTTTGATTTGTACCCTTCGAGTATATAACCGGAACCTTGTTTATAACAGCAGTGCAATAAACAACCACCGGTAAGTTCTTTAAAATATTTGGCTATAGAATGATGATCCGGGTGGCCGGTGGCCTGTATGTGTGCGGTGCAACGATATTATGCAGGAGGGTCAGCAATCAACACCCACCCATATTTGCAGGGATGAAAACCGAGTCGCTCCCGGTGTTCACCCAATGACCAGGATATTATAACCCTGGCATGGCCGGCTCCCGGATTCATTTTACATACCTGGCTTTTACTAATTGGCCTTTCTTGATCTATTATAGAAGGTTTTTAACAGTGGCTTGCCCGTACTGCCTTTTCTGTCCAGTAAGGGCACTATAGGTAAGCATTAGAGATTTAGAGATTTAGAGATTTAGAGATTTAGAGATTTAGGGATTTTTCGGAAGGCTTAATCCCGGCAAATCCCAAAATCACAAAATCTCAAAATCAGAAATTACATGATTATTCGTTAACTTCAGCTATGGACCTGCGGGGACTAACTGATGAAATACTGCTGCGCTTACTGAAAGCCGGAGACGACAAGGCTTTTAAAGAGATCTATTCGCGCTACTGGAAACTCCTGTTCGAAGCAGCTTACCACCGGCTCGCCAACCGCGAAACAGCAAAAGAACTGGTTCAAACCATCTTTCTGCGCATCTGGGAAAAACGCCAAACCATTCACATCAATCACCTGCACGGCTATCTGCAAACTGCCATCAAAAACAGCATCATCAACTACTTCGAATCAACACTAGTGCATAAAAGATACCTGCAACATGTAATGAACACTACGGCAAGCGCCTGCGAGGGAGCAGAATCTATTATCAATTTCCATGAACTATCACAGGCTATAGAAAAAGCCATTGGCTCACTGCCCGAAAAAACCAGGCAAATCTTCCGGCTTAGCCGTTTTGATCAGTTATCTATACGGGAAATTGCCACCAACATGAATATTTCAGAAAAAGCTGTAGAATACCACATCACCCAATCATTAAAAACGTTACGGGTATACCTGAAAGATTATCAGGACCATACCTGGTGATATACGGTTGAATAATTTTTTTCCTGCCATTTAGGGAATCGCCGCACGTGCCTGTCTATAACCCAAACAAGGCGATGAACCGCACCGCTTTCAGGGAATTATTAATACGCTATATAAACGGCGCCGCTACTTCAGCAGAAAAAGCGTTGATAGATCATTGGTATGAAGGACTGTACAATAACAACCTGCCTGTTTTAAAACAGTCAGCACTCGACAATATTGAGCAGGAAATGTGGGCATATATCGAAAAAGCAGGCAACCTGCCGGTTGAAGATGCCGTAATACCCTCGATCCATCGGTCAATACGCCGGAAACGCCTGTATTATTTAACGGCTGCCGCCATCATCATTGGTTTGATAATAAGCGGATATGCATTATTCTTTCCAACATCCCAACCCTTTACATACGAAAAAAGCCGGCAGCAGCACAAGCTGGCAGAAAGCGTAAACAATACCACGACACCACTAAGGATAACGCTGGAAGATGGCAGTTATGTTATACTAAAACCCAATTCCAGAATAGCTTACACACACAAAGCCGATCCTGTGAAAAGAGAAGTTTACCTGGAGGGCGCCGCTTTTTTTCAGGTGGCCAAAGATCCGGCACGGCCTTTTTTTGTATATACCAATGAGCTGGTAACAAAAGTGCTGGGCACCAGCTTTGATGTGCAGGCTTTTCCGCACGACAAAACCATCAGGGTAATTGTGCATACCGGAAAGGTCACCGTATATCAGCGAAAAAATAGCCAGGCCGCGCAGGAACTGGCAAAATCATCTGCAACCATCATTACGCCCAATCAGCAGGTGCTGTTCAACCGGCAACAGGAAAGTATAATAAGATCAATATCCTTACAACCCCAGGAGATCAATATCCCTTCATCCAAAAGCAATAGCGCGCAGGTGTTTACCAATGCACGGGCATCTGATGTATTGGTGAGCATTCAGAATGCCTATGGCATACCGGTCATTTTTGATGAGGAATTGCTGCGCCATTGTTCCTTTACCGGGGCCTTTACCAATGAAAGTTTTTTTGAACGTATTAACCTGGTTTGTAAAGCCATTGAAGCAAAATACGAACAGGCCGATGGCATGGTGGTGATTACCGGACATGATTGTGAACAATAAACTAATTAACCATTAATATTAAACGCTGAAAATTATGAGAAATGTCTCTTTGCGCAGGTCCGCTTTTGGGCTCAGCGCAATAAAAAATATCATACTGCAGGGAATGCTGGCAATTGTTTTTGCCGCCGCCGGTTATGCAGAACCCGCCAGCAGAAAGGATGTACTTGACCGGGAAGTAACCCTCAACATCAAAGAAAAAAAACTGGAGTATGTGTTGAACAGGATAGAAGAACAAACAAAAGTGATGTTTGTGTTCAGTCCTAAACTTATACAAAGTGACCGCCTGGTTACCATCAGCAGATCAAAGGAAAAATTATCGGTAGTGCTCGATGAGCTCACCACCCCTTTACACCTGCAATATGAAGTAGCAGGGGATAAGGTTATTCTTAAACGGCAGCTAGCCGGTAAAACCGGCAGTGAGCAGGAGCTGGCCCCGGAATTTACACCGGTTCCCATCACCGGTAAAATAACCAATTCCAAAGGCGAGCCCCTCGCAGGAGTAAGCATCGTGGTAAAAAATAAAGCGGGTGGCACTTCAACCAATGCCAACGGTGTTTTTACCATTGAAGCCAATGAAGGCGATGTGCTCGTCATCACTAACGTTGGTTATAGATCAAGGGAAGTAACGGTGGGCAGTCAGCATGAGCTCAGCTTCGTTCTGGAAGATGCCGTTGCCGAGCTTACCACCGTGGTAGTTGGCTCACGGTCGTTAAGGCCCCGGACTAATGTGGAATCACCAGTACCCGTAGATGTTATTTCTTCCAAAGACCTGCTGGCAACGGGGCAAATAGAACCCACCCAACAAATACAGTTCACCGCACCCTCCTTTGTTTCGAACCGGCAAACCGTTGCCGACGGAACCGATCATATTGACCCGGCCTCGTTACGCGGGCTTGGTCCCGACCAGGTATTGGTGCTGGTAAACGGGAAACGCCGGTATAATACGGCGCTCGTCAACATAAACGGAACAGTAGGGAAGGGTTCTGTTGGAACCGACCTGAACTCCATACCAGCCAGCAGTATTGAACGCATAGAGGTGCTGCGCGATGGTGCGGCCTCACAATATGGTTCCGATGCCATTGCCGGCGTAATAAATGTTGTGTTGAAGAAGAAGAGCGGCACCCAGGTATTTGCCCATACCGGTCAGCAATACAAAGGAGATGGCGCCAGTATGCAGTTTGGCCTTAACCAGGGTTTTAAACTGGGACAAAAAGGCGGCGTGCTCAATTTAACCGCCGAGTTCCGGCATCGGCAACCTACTAACCGGGCCGGAGAGTATCTGGGTACGGTGTTCTCTGGCAACGCTTCCCAGGATAGCCTGCTGATTGCACAGAATGGAGGTTGGGACAGAAAGAACAATATGTACATCGGCAATTCAAAACAGCTGAATGCCTATGGGGAAGCGAATCTTGAAATACCCGTTTTCAAGAACACGAAATTTTACGCAACCGGCATGTACAGTTATCGCAAGGGAAAAGCGGCTGGCTTTTACCGGTATCCCAAACAAGCCCCTTCGCAAGTGGTGTTGCAATTGTACCCGCGCGGCTTTTTGCCTTATATTGAATCGGAGATCAACGACCGGTCGATCCTGGCAGGATTAAAAGGCAAAACAGCCGGCGCCTGGAACTGGGACATAAGCTCAGTGTATGGCGGCAATGAATTCCGTTTCGACGTTTCCAATTCAAACAACGCCAGCATGGGCATTAGTTCGCCCACGAAGTTTTATTGCGGAAAACTGGGCTTTCAGCAAAGCACTACCAATGTTGACTTTTCAAAAGATTTTGGATCGAAGCTAAACCTTTCAACATTCAACGTAGCCCTTGGCGCCGAAATGCGTTTCGATATGTTCAAGATAACACCGGGGCAGGAAGAATCGTGGCGTAATTATGACAGCACCAAAGCAGGTGGCGCACAGGTTTTCCCGGGTTATCAGCCAGCCAATGCAGTCAATGAAACCCGCAGTGTGATGAGCACGTATGTAGATGTGGAGTCTGATATAACCGAAAAGTTATTGGTAAATGTGGCCGGCCGTTTTGAACATTACAGCGATTTTGGCAATGCACTGGCCGGCAAACTGGCCCTGCGCTATAAAATACTCGATGCCCTTTCCATTCGCGGCGCTATTAGCAATGGATTCAGAGCGCCTTCCATTCACCAGTTTTATTTCAATAATACCAGCACGCAATTCCAGCTTGTGAATGGCACCTTATCACCCAGCAATACCCTCACTGTCCGAAATAATGATCCTATCGCCAAAGCACTGGGTATTCCTGACCTTAAAGAAGAAACCTCAGTGAACTACAGCCTCGGTATTACAGCAAAACCCGCCAGGAATGTATCACTGACCATTGATGCCTATAGAATCGACATTAAGAACCGCATTTTGCTGGCCGGTCCGTTCAAAAGGACCCACCCACTTGTAGGCCCCATATTGGATGGGAATAATATTTCAAAAGATGTACAGGTGGTGCAGGCTTTTTCGAACATTATCGATACCAAAACACAGGGGCTCGATATCATTCTATCCGTGAACCCACAGGTAGCAAAAGGCAATCTCGATCTTACCCTGGCCGCCAACTTCAATGAAACCAAGATCAAGAGAGTAAACGGTACAGATAAAATTCCGGCCGTGCCCGACTCCCTGGGCAATTACTTTTTCTTCGACCGGGCCGAACAATCGCGCGTAGAACTGGGCAACCCCAGGAACAAGATCTCGGCATCGGCCAATTACCAGTATAAAAAGATCGGGTTTATGGTGCGGTTGACCCGGTTTGGCAAAGTGTCGTCATGGAATACCAATCCGCAGCTCGATGAATCCTATAGCGCCAAAGTAATTACAGATGCCAGTTTCAGTTACAGCATTCTGCCCCAGGTTCGGGTGACCATTGGCGCGAATAATGCATTTGATATTTATCCCGACCGGCTGAAATGGTTCCGGGATGGAAAAAAGGATAAAACAAACCCATATTACAGCAATACCTCCGACGGGCGCTTTGTGTACAGCCGCAATGCCACCCAGTTTGGCATGAATGGCGGCTATTACTACATCAGCCTTTCAGCCAGCTTTTAACCAGGGGGTCACATGAGAAAAAGGAAAGGTGGGTTCCTTTGAAAGGGAGCTCACCTTCAAACAAGGTGAGCCTTCCGCCCCGGTAGCTATCGGGACGGAAGACCCACCTTTTGTCTTTTTCAAAAATGCGGAAATGATTTATCTTGCTTTCATATTGTTTACGTATGATCGTTGTTATTCAGTGTAAAGACCAGGTTGGATTAGTGGCCGGCATTACCGGCGTATTGTCGAAGGAACAGTTGAACATTGTTTCGTTGCGCGAGCACGTTGATAAAATTGAGAACCGTTTTTTTATCAGGATCCATCTTGAGCAGGATGCCGATCCCCAATCGCTTGAGTTAAAGTTGCAGCAGATATTGCCGGCTGATGCGGTGATAAAAGTGAATCCTTTGCCTGAGAAAAAAGTGGTGGTGCTGGTAACAAAGGAATACCATTGCCTGGCCGATATTCTTATTCGTCATTATTTCAAAACACTGGGCGCCCGGGTGCTGTGCGTCATTGGCAATCACGATACCTTACAGAACATTTGCCAGCGGTTCGATATTCCATTTTACCTGGTATCGCATGAACAAAAAGACAAGGAAGCATTCGAGGAACAATTGACCGGGCTTATTGATAAATATTCCCCCGACTATATTGTGCTGGCGAAATTCATGCGCATACTTTCACCGGCTTTTGTAGCGAAATATACCGGCAGCATCATCAATATTCATCATTCCTTTTTACCGGCCTTTGTGGGCGCTAACCCATACCGGCAGGCTTTTGAACGCGGGGTGAAACTGATAGGGGCCACCGCCCATTTTGTTACCAATGAGCTCGATGAAGGGCCCATCATTGCGCAACAGATCATTCCGGTAACGCATTCCCATACGGCAAATGATATGATGAAATCGGGTAAGGAAATAGAAACAGCGGTGCTGGCTAAAGCGCTGCACCTGGTGTTTGAGGACAGAGTGTTTGTTTATAAGAATAAGACGGTAGTGTTTGAATAGAGCAATGGTGGTAATAGATTGCAGAAGTAATTTTGAGAATTCGGGATTTTGAGATTTTTCAAAAACTTCAAATTAAAGGAAATCGCAAAATCTCTAAATCTCTAAATCAGAAATTAATATCCTACTTCAACAATCAACCATTTCAACTCACAAGTTGTTTATTGAACCCCATAGCAACCAACTCCTCATACGCGTTCCACACCTCCGCGGGTATTTCCTGGTAAACCTGGAAGCCTTTTTCGGGATATAATTTTATCCGTTGCAGATCGCCTACCATCATGTTGATCAGCTTCTCAACCGGTATATCATTAGTGGGGTATTCTTCAAACGAAAGCAGGGGAGAGGTAACAAGCAACTTTTTATTGGGCCAGTGTTTTTTAAAAGTGGCATAACTGCGGCGTTCCATATAGGGCTTTTGTACCACGATAAAACTGTTGAGGTTCAAATTTTTCTCCTGCAGCAATTGTTGGGTAAACAAAATATTCTCGCCCGTATTGGTGCTTTTATTCTCAATAAAGATGGCTTCGCGCGGAACGCCTTTATCGAGGGCAATAGTAGCAAACAACTCGGCTTCGGTTCCCGCCCACATATCTTTGGTCAATTTGCCCAGTCCTCCCGAAAAAATAATAATAGGAGCATACCCCTGCATATAAATATCGGCCCCGCGATCGGCTGTGCGGGTATCCATGCTACCCAAAACAAGAATGCAGTCTGATTTTTCCAGCGTATGGTGCAACTGATGATAGTTCCATAATTTCTTTGCCAGCGATAATGCTTCCTGGTTTATCATTGTCTGTAGGGTTAGTTGGGTTCCCTGCTGATAAGCAATAAATCTGCCAATATAATATAAAACTATTAAGCTATGGTTAACCCCTATGAAATTCATGAAGTAAGAGGTAAGAAGTACGAAGATCGCGAATTTCGTACCTCTTACTTCATACTTCCTACTTCATTCGTATATTTCCGAATACACCTTCATTTTGAGCTCAGCGACCTACCACCGCTTCATGTGTGCTCAATTTATGCAACTCCATCACTGTGCCCTCGGCAGTTTCATGATACATTTGAATAAATTTGCGGTTAAAATGAATTTCCTGGTACGTGTAGGAAGTTCTTTGAAGTACAGTGTTGCCATATACATCATTAAACCCTTTTACCAGCACATAGATCTCCATATCTGTGCCTTCCAGGTCTTCCTGCGAAAGCCCCCGCAACGGGCTTTCATCATCAATTGGATGCACCACCGTCCAGTTCATAGGCATACTTTCAATTTTGCTGCGCTCCAATGGTAAATTATAATACCGGTATTTTGCCACACCATTCTCGGTGATGAGCAATGCCAGGTTCACCTGTACGGTAACATCGGTAAGTGCATGGTTTTGTTTATAGCAGGCAAAACGGAACATCAATCCCGTTTTATCACGGAATGGCGCTATAATGGCATGATCGCTGAAAGCCAGGTGCGCACGCGGCCGGGCAAAACGTCCGTAAATAAGACCGGTTGCCAGGGCGAACGACAAAAAGCCGCTCATGGCCTCCACGGCAGCCACCAGGTTGGCGGCATCCCCAACAGGGTTTACCCGGCCATACCCAACGGTTGTAAAGGTTTCAGTACTGAAAAAATACAATTCCTTGAATATACCGCCGGGCGTATTGTTTAAAAAACCGGTGAACTGTTCGGCGCCGATCCAATAGTATATGCCGGTATAAACAAGATTAATACTGAAAAAGAAAGAAACAATTATTGTAATGAATTGCCATAATGGCAAGGTGATCATGGTATAAAAAATACTGAACCGGTCCCAGAAAGGCCAGCCCTTTTTATGCAGGTTATACGTTCCATCCTTGTTTATAAATCTGGCGCCATTGATAACACCGGTGGTTCCGAAACCGGTATCATTATTTAATTTGGGTACCGGATTGATCTCTTTTGTTGCAGGCATAACACGAATGTTTTTACCCGGCAAATGTAATACTATAGCAGCTATCTCCACTTATTCGACTTTCTGTCCCAGGTAGTAATGCCCACTTTGAACTGAACGGGGTTATTGAACCGGTTGGCGGCGGAACCCACTACATAAACACCCAGTTTAAATTTACTTAATGGGTTAAACGGCCATTTAAACACCCGTTCAATGCCTGCAAAGGTCTCTACATATCGAAGCGACCGTTCGGGCGCTATCAGAAAACCGCCACCGGCCACTTCGCGCAATTGTAATTTTTTAAGAAGCGGTATCTTATTGATCAGTGCGCCATTGAATTCATGCACAAAATGCGCCTGGTAGAACCGTTTGAATACCGGGAAAGTTGAATCCAACGACTGAAAAGCTTCATTCGGGTTCATGAACAGGATGGGATCGCCCCGGCGCTGGAATTTATAATCAATGAGGCGCAACTCTTTTGTATTGAAAAAACTGCCGCTGCGCACACTATAGGTCGATATGCCGGCCAAACCCAGCTTCAATTCCTGTTCTATTCCAAATTCTAAATAATCAAAATTAACCTGGCTGTTAAACAAACCGGGTATGCCTTTCCGCAACGAAACATAAAAGGTAGGCCAAACAGAACCGAGGATGATCTTTTCCCTGGGCTCCCTGATATACTTTTGCCGCGGCGTGTAAGCGAGGCGGATCTTTCCATACGAGGCATTGTATGGTTCAAAAGCAATGGCCTGGTTGTTTTCGAGAACATTGCCGAACAGGCTATCTACCTGCGGATTGGTTTTATAATCACTTACCGACCGGCGAAAGGAAACATCAAGATCGGTATACAGGAATAAGCCATTCACCAGTTCGAGCTCATGCCCAATGCCAATAGCATTATCGAGGTACACGCTGCTGCGTTTGATCTGGTTGATCCAGGCATCGCCCTGAAAGATCAATTGAAATTCCCGGCCTGCCGATACGCGCACAATCCCCCTGTTGAACGGGTTATATAAATGCCGCACTGAGATACTGCCATTGACATCATGATTGCGAATGCCGTAACTAATGTTGGGATTTATCCAAAGCCACTTGCGCGAAGGAAAGGTTTTTTGCCAGGCAGCCCAGGCCATAATACGGGTTCCGCCAAAATTAAATGGCTGGTAAAGGCCAGGCAGGGGCGGTAGCGACCAATGCGTTTCTTTTTCATGGTCATTGAATTCCTGTCCGCTCCAGAACCATTTCTTCCAGGTTATTCTATTGATAACGCGGTCGATTGAATCGAGGTAGACCTTTGTATGCCGGGCGCGGTAAATACTGTCTTTATATTGAATGAACCGCACTTCCTTTTGGGTTAATGGTTCCGTTCGGTTCTGGTTCCAGAAGCTGCTGTCCTTTTCATAAGCTTCCTGCGCAGTGGCGCTTATTTCAACGCCAAAATGTTTTTTATCGAATTGTTTATGCAATTCAAAGTTCTTATACGTGGCAATGGTAACGCCCGATTTTTTGGCTTTATTGCTTTTTGAATAATAGGTGAATTGTTGCCGGGTGATCATCCAGGCTGTATCGGCGATAAGATCATAGGTTTGTTCTACTTCAAAGAAATCATATTCGGGCAGGTGATAAGTTGGCAGTTTAAAACGGGTGTGCAGTATCACCCACAAACTATCGGCAATGGTAATTTCTCCTTCTACAGTCGCATTGCTAATTTGCCGGGGCTTTACACCGATCACATACAGTTTGCGATTGCCCTGGTGTTCGGTCCTTATTATACGGAACCGGTAAGCAAGCAGTCCGCTGTAACTAACAGGGGAGAGGAAAGGGATTTCGGCAATAGCCGGTGTTTTCACCAGGTTATTGTAGAAATTAAAATCGCCCTGTGTAGTTGATAAAAAGAACAATCCATCTGTATTGCCTCGTTTGGTTACTCCCAGCCGTTCTTCCTTACTACCCTGGGGCGCTTTATCGAGTTGCAATACAATTTCAGCCATCGCCATTCTGTCGAGCTCCGTGTTCTCAGCAATTATGGCCTGCGCAGTTGCCTTCAACGTATCGGGCAGGATCTTTTTTTTCTTCGCTTTTATTTTCAGGGAATCTTCCTGAACTGCTTTAATATATACCGTGCAGGAATAAGGGCCGGCGGCAGATTGAATGGAATCTTTCCGGCGGATCACATTCCTGATAATTTCGTCTGAACGGTCGCGCACTTTTCCCTTTACCACTACTTCAGAAAGTCCTTTGCTGTCGTCGGGTTCCAGTATGATATTCTGCACATAATTGGTGCGCTCAATAACGATGGTGATCACCTGCGATCTATACCCCACCATACTGATCACCAGGTCGTATTTACCTGGTTCCAGCTCCAGCTCATAGGTGCCGTTCTCCTTTGTGACCGTGCCATGCTTCCATTGTTTTACCTGCACCGAGGCAAAGGCCAGCGGTTCCAACCTTGTATTGGTTATTTTACCATAAACTTTATGTGATTGCCCCCGGGCGAAGGAAAAAGAAAAAGCGATAAGGGTGGTTAGCAGTAGCGTTCGGTTCATGCAGCTGGGGTGTTGACCCTTAAAATACATTCTTATTGCATGAAGCTATAGGCTGCGCGTGTACTTTAGATTGAATTTAACACTTAGGTTCAAAGTTTATAGTTATTTATTTTTTTGAATAATTGATTAGTACGGCAATTAATTATGAGCTTTGAAAATAAACAACTTTCAACTGCGAACTAAGAACTAAAAAACTTACTTCGCCTTATCGAACGCCATCCTGGCTGCCAAACCGGTAAGCACACTTGCCATAAACCATTTTTGAACGCGCACCCATTTGGGATTGGCCGAAAACCAGCGCGCTACCCGGGCTGCCACCAGCACAATAATGAAATTAACAGTAAAGCTTACCATGATCTGTACAATGCCCAGCGTTAAACTTTGCCTGAACACTGATCCGTATGCGGGTTTTATGAATTGGGGAAAGAAGGACAAATAGAACACGGCCACTTTTGGATTGAGCACATTGGTAAAAAAGCCCATGCGAAATAATTTACCGGGTGTATCAACTTTCAGATCGGTGCGGGCTTCAAATACATTTTTACTGCCCGGTTTTATCGCCTGCCAGGCCAGGTACAATAAATAAATAACACCGGCTGTTTTCAAAATAGTATAGGCATAAGGTATAGTGAACAGCACAGCTGTTAAACTGAACGACACCATCAAAATATGAAACAGGAATCCGCAAACCACACCAGCCAGTGATATCAGTCCGGCCTTGCGTCCCTGGGTAATAGACCGGGAGAGAAGATAGATCATATTAGGGCCCGGACTGATAACCAGTCCGAAAGCGGCCAGTGCAAAAAGTAAAAGATCGCTAACAGGGATCATATTGGTTGGTTTGCAACAAATATAGCTGTAGCCGGCAATTACCTGTTAGTCCGGTTTGAAAAATGCTGGTAGGCCGGTTTGCGAATGGTCAAGGGTGAATACCGCTTCAATAACCTATGCAATCGGAATCCCGTACTTCTTTGCCTGTGTTCTGATAAACTGGTCAGCTTCATGGCTGCCATCAGTACAAACCTGGTCCATTTGCTTACCCAGTTTTTTAACCAGCGCCGGATTGTTGATCAGTTCAATGGTTTCGCCTTCCGGTGTTTGTGTGGTTATGGTGGGCAGGCACGAGGAGTCGCCAAATGTTGAAACTTCCTTACGGTTGATGATAAAAGAACCGCCGATGCCACCATGCGAGGTATAAAAGAATTGCTCTTCCGCATGATCAACACCTATATATTTAAGCGAGGTATTACCAAAATAGGTACGTGACTTTACATCGGGATGGCGGCGCGCATGCGCTACATATTTCACATTCTCTACATTCATGCCATCGAGGCATCCCTGGCGGTCAACCGAATCGTACAATCCCATAAAATAAACCCGCACGAGCGGACTTAACATTCTGGCCAGTGCCGTAACGGCCAAACCACCACGGCTATGACCAATCAATACCACCCGCACGTCATCGGTCGTCAGCGGTTGGTTCGCCAGCATATTACTGGTTACCTGAACCGGTACACGCGCAGCCTGCTGATACCCCCGCTGTTCCATCATATTTTGTCTGGAACGCTCCTGATTTTGCATGCAACTGTTCACATCGAACATTTCAAGCGGCTTTATTGACTGGGTGCGAATGGTGGGGAACAGGGAGCCAATGCGTTGATATATAAAATCAAGCGCTTCCTGTAAAATGGGTTCCGTGTCGCTGCCGGTAACTGTATTGGAAGGGCCATGGTACCAGCGGCGGTCAATTTCCATGGAGCCATAATGTACATCGCGAATAAATCTGAAGGTGTTGCTGTTGCTGCCGTCAGCAGCCATCCACTCACGGGAGCCGGTGCCGTCGATACCAACGACTATATATTTATAATCCATAGAGATAGGTTATGATAATGGTAATTGGGTAATATGTAATCTTTTTGTTAACAGTGATTAAGTGTATAACGTGAATCCCTGATTGGCAACAAATTTTAAACCAATTTCGAAAATTTTATTTTAATTTGAACATCCGTTTATTCAAACGGCACGTAAATTGGTAATAAAAATATACACATTGGATATTTTTTTGTACTAATTTCGTTTTGCTGCACTGAGAGCATGATCAAGACATTCCCCTTTTGACACGCTTCACTGGTTGCGTTTCGTTGACTCGTGTTACCCGATACATTAATTATTCAAGATCATGCGGCATAAGTATTATACATTACCATTGGATCCCGGCTTGCTGATGCAAAAGAAAGAGCATCCTGGTTGTAATTTAAAACAATCGGTTGGCCATCACCTGCACCTGATCATCACCACTGCATTTGGAGAAATGCAAAGTTCTCCCGATTTCGGCAATTCCATCTGGGAGCATGATTTTGATAATGTTACTACCCGCATACGGCAACAGGAATGGATGAAACAATCCCTGCTGCAGGCCATCCGTAAACACGAAAAAAGACTGGATGGGGTAAAAGTTGATGTATTGGTAAAACAGGAAGAAACAGGCGCCCTCTCAGCCGAAAGGCGCGTTAAAAAACGCCTTGACATTAACATAACCGGCCGACTCACGGCTACCAGCGAAGACATTACTTTCCGCGACAGTTTTTTCGTGAGCCCGTTATCATATAGTTAAACAAAACTTACAGGTGCTGATTTTTTAGTAGCGTGATTATATATTATAATCAGCAACATTATATTTTATTACATGGAAAATCGGGAGCAAATAAAGAACCGGATGATGAAAACGGCTGCAAGGCTGTGGGGCTATCCTGAAGATGAAACAGAATCATCTTTCGATCCCCTGGTGAACGTGCTGTTCTCGGCCTGCGCGCTGGAACTCGAAAAGATCTCCAATGAAATACATGCGTCACGCGCCCGCTTACTCGAACGCATGGTGCAAATGCTTTCACCCGAAGTACTATGCGGGCCATTACCGGCCCATGCAATTATGCATGCCCGGCCAATAGAAAGAACTGCCCAACTATATATTGAAGACCAGTTCTATTGCTCGCAGAAAAAAACGGTATCGTATGAATCAACCGGCAGGGGATTCAGAGATGTGCATTTTGCCATTACCGGAAATTTTCAGGCAACCAGGGCGGCTGTTACTTACCTGGCCACGGGGCATCAATTGTTCCGTTACCGCGAAATGATCTCAAAAGAAGTGATCACCCACTGCCAACCGGGAAAAGAGCTGGAGCAACGGGTGTTGTGGATCGGCCTTACAGGCAATCAAATTGACCTGCATAATACGCAGTATTTCTTTGAGATCAGGAATGAAGTGAATAAGGAATTATTTTATAAGAACCTGCCACAAACGCGCTGGTTTTATGGTGGCAGGGAATTACAGGTTTCGCCGGGTTACAACATTGAAAATATCAGTGGCGAGCACCTGGATATTGAACAGCTCATCATCAAAAAAAATACGGCATCCTGGAAGTACAGGGAGTTTGTGAACGCTTATTACAAACCGAAATTTATCACCGCCCGCCATCCCGAAAACAAGGCGCTGGATGAAAATCCCGGGTGGCCCGCTGAGTTGTTACAGGTATTTGATAAGGAAGAATTGCACGCCCTTCGGGCAGAAAATGTACACTGGATAAAAATTCAATTTCCGGAAAATATTTCAGGCGCAGTATTGCAGGATGTTATATGCCATGCCAATTGCTTCCCGGTTATGAACGGTTTTTTACATGAGCAGTTGTACCACATGCGCGACATCCTGAATATAGTACCCCTGTATTCAAATGAGATCTTTTTTGATCTGCATGAGATCTCAGACAACGATGGCAGGATCTATAACATCCGCGCAATTGAAAAAAATGTACATGAGAAACTAACGGTGATCCTTCGGCAGGGAGGAATAGGCCGGTTCGATGAACGCGATGCCTCCATGGTCATTGAGAATATTATACAACTGTTAAGCGATGAAGGCGCTGCTTTTTCCGTTTTGGGCAGAAGTTTCCTGAGCAGCGAGCTGGAGCAATTGCAACAGATCATTTACAAGCTGGAACAGCAAATGATAGAGCAGGAATTAAAGCGGGAGTATACGCCGTTCCTGATATTGCGGAAGGAAAAGAATGCCGACCTGAATAACATTACCGTAACCTACTGGAGCACCAACGGCGATGAGGGTAACGATATAAAAGCCGGCACCGCCCTGCAAACCTATCATTCAGAAGCCATGTTTGAAGGGGGCGCTGCCCTGGTAACTACAAGCATAGGCGGCCGCAACCGGTTAAGCGCTGCTGAAAGCATTACCGCCTACAAATCGGCCCTGCTTTCTCGCGACAGGTTGATCAGTATGGAAGACATTAAAAATTTCTGCCGGCTGCAACTGGGCAAAATCGCACAACAGGTAACAGTTAAAAAAGGCGTGATGGTGCCCCGCGAGTTATCACAGGGCTTTACCCGTACCATTGACGTTACCATTACCCTGAACCGGAAAGATTATATGGACGCCCAGGAAAAAAACCAGCTCCAGTACTGGAAAGAAAGCCTGGTACTGAAACTGGCCGATAAATCGGCAGCACTAACACCGTTCAGGGTATTTATTGAACAGGAGGGTTAAACAGATCCACCATTATGACGCGACACGACACCATAGAGAAATTCTTTCAGGAACTATCGGCCAATCTGTACGATATAAAAGCAGAAGCGCTGGCCAACCAGGCATTACGTCACCATGTGCTTGCTGATGATTTTGTAGTGCTGAATGATGGCCGTTTTTACCGGGAATACCGCCCCGATCTGTACGCTATTGACAAAATCGATGACTCGCGCCTGCACCAGTTATTACAGTTACGGTTATCACGCTCCGGCCTATACGACCTGGTGCCCGAAGGATTGTTTCACCAACCGGTTAATGGTGCCCGATTGAGCAACACCGCCGCCGATATGGCCGCACAAAGCCGGGTCGATCGAAAAAAAGAGCTGGAAGCCAGAAAGTTCTTTCAACCAATAGAAAATAGTTTTTTCAGGCAGCGGGTATTGTTGGAACAGGAAGAAGAAAATTTACTGGCGGGTATGGACAGCGGCTTACTGAATGATTACTTTTTTTCCTTCTGGGAATTTCCGGAAGCGCTGAACCGCACTTCGGCCATGTTGCTGGTATTGATCTTACCCTATGCACATGCCATTGCCGGTGATCCCGGTCTTATGCAAACCTGCCTTGAAATTTTGTTACAGGAAAAAGTAACCATTGCATTGGTTGCACCCGGTGATCTTATAGCGCCTGGCAATGCCGGCGGCCTGGGCATGGGCGAATTGGGTAATGATATGGTATGCGGACAAACATTTACAGAAGATTATCCCTGTCTGGAATATACCATAGGGCCATTGCAAAATTCCAAACCCGCTGATTATTGTGTGGGTGGCGACAATGACCTGCTATTACAGGTGTTCAATAATTATTTCGCACCGGCAGAAGCAGATATCATTATAAATGTGGAAGTAGACCGTACAAAGTCATTGGTTGAGCTCGATGCCGACGAAAGCCCCATACTGGGTTACGCGGTTATATAGCAAGTAATAAAAATAAGTAAACTGTTTTCCTATAGAATTTTAGCACAACCTGTCCCGCTCTGCGGGATTAGCAAATTATCACCTTATGCTTACACCCGAACTTAACAGACTGTTACTTTACCTGGGAATTAGCCTGATCAGCTTTTCGGCGATCATGGGGCTGGTTGCCCAGAAAATTCGTAACAGCTTTAAACCATTCAGCAAAAAAGCTATCTGGTATCTGTTGATTTCCGTTGCCGTATTTGCATTGACCGGTTTATTCATTGCAATTGGTATCTTTTCAAACTACAACAGGTATTTCATTTTCTTCCAGGTTTTGTTCCTGCTGTATGGCGGATTGCATATTTATATGATGCAACGGAAAATGGATTGGGGCAAAGAGAAACAGGTATTCTGGCCCAACCTGATATTTACCCTGATAATACTATTAGCCGGCGCTATTTGTTTTATGCTCGCATACCGCTGGGTAAACCGGGAAGGATTGGAGATCTCCATGATGTTCTCGACGCTTTTCTTTATTATCCCGTTGTTTGTATGGCATACATTTCTATCGGCACTGGCCATCCCACACAAGGTATTGAACCAATGGTATTATCCGGTGCATGAGCCCATGGAAGACCCCGAAGAAAGCAAACTGAAAAATATGCTGCTCATCAGTTTTGAATTTCAGAAGAACGGGCAGGAAACCTATTTCACCAATTTCAGGGCCAAAGCGCCGGTAGATATGGAGTTGGGCGAGCTGTTCTATTATTTCATAAACGATTACAATGAACGCCATCCGCAGGGCCAGATCCTGTTTTCAAATGGTACCGGCAAACCACATGGCTGGATGTTTTACAAAAAGCCCAGATGGTATACCATTTTGACCACTTACATGGATGCAGACAAAACCATTTACCTGAACCGCATCAGGGAAAATGATGTCATTGTATGCAGCCGCATTATAGAAAATTGAGGATTTTGAACTAACTAAACTTATTTAAGCATGCAGTCAACACGTGAATACTTACCGGTAAACTGGGTAGATGGGATGAAGATCAACAAAACGCATTTTATTGCGCAGGACAATGCGTTCACTTACCGGCAGGCGCACACCGTAAGCAGTTTTTTGAATGAGCACAATTATGGCCTGCTTCCGGTGTTCGACCGGCACCATACTTCGGCCAAATTATTTTTATCGCTCGACAATGAGCAATCCGTGCACCTGCGTATACAACGCTGCCGGGCTATATCGCGCGGCGGTTATGTGATGGAATTTGATACTGACACTTCACTTACCGGCCAGCAACTATCGGCCGCCATTCCGGGGTTGCAGGTACCATTCAGCGAGCTGAAAGACCGTTCTGCTTTTTATTATGTGATCCTGAGCATCGATCCATATGAACGCGTACCATTTGGTATTGCCGATCCCAAAGAAACACCACCCCGCATGCCTTTTACCATGCCGGCATATCACCTCACTTTATTATCTGCCCAGGAAACCAGCGCCATTTCGTTGGGAGAATTCCAGGTACCGGTAGGGAAGGTGGTTGTGGAAGATCAGGTGGTTCGCCTGGTCGACAATTACATTCCGCCCTGCACGGCCGTAAACAGCCATTATGAATTGCTGGAAGTGCATGCCGGGCTGGAACAATTCTTCGGCCAAATGGAACTGTATGCCCTGCAGATCATTCAAAAGATATTGCAGAAAAAACAGGATAATGAACTGGCTAATGCCATTCACAAAATATGTGAGAACCTGAGCCTGTTCACGGCAACGGAGTTCACTAATTTCAGATTATCATACATCTATCAGCCACCGGTATTTATGATCACGGCGGTAACTGGTATGGCCCGGCTCATCAAGAACACCCTTGATTTTTATACCGGCACCAGCAAAGACGAACTGATCAGCTATTGCACCGAATGGTGCGGCGTAAGCCAGGGCGAACTGGAAACAGCCATCACCACGCTTTGCAGTTACCAGTACAATCACCTCGATATAAATGATGCGCTTGAAAAAGTATTGCGATTCACCCAGATCATTTCAGCCCTGTTCAGCAGCCTGTCGCGCCTTGAATACATTGGTAAGAAAAAAGAGACCGGCATTTTTGTAAAAGAACAGGTGCTGGTACCGCAAACCGAAACAGCGCCGGTAAAAAAAAGAAGAAGTTTTCTCGCAGATTAATTTTCAGAACCATTATCAATAAACTAATAAAAAATGCCCAGCGTATTAAACCACAAGGAACGGAATCGTGCATTTTTAAAGTTTTTGTTCTTTTTCATTATCTCCGTCTGGCTCATTGTAGGGGCCATCTATTTCGACATGCGCATTCCTTTTAAAGAGAACGATGTATTGCGCGAACAGGTAACGCGCTACCGCAACCAGAGTGTTGCCCAGGAAAAATTTGTAAGCAGTATGGACCAGGCCAAAGTGCTGATAGACTCCCTGAAACAACCGGGCGTAAACAGCATGTACCTGAACCAGCAGATAGCGGCCAAATTGCGCGAGCTTACCGATCTGCAATACAAAGACAGCAGCATGTACAGTCGCATGAACAAGAATGTGCTCGACCTGTACCTGCGCTACCAGGATGCTACCAACAAAGTGGTGAGCATGGGCGACCTGCCAAAGCAACTGGAAGATTATAAAGGAAAATACGAGCAAACGCAGCGTGATCTGGACCAGGCCCGCCGGGATATTGACCTGTTAAGAAGAGCGAGCAATGCCGCCGGATTTTAATCCCCCCAGCCCCCTAAAGGGGGAGTAAGAAGAGCTCGCTATTGTCGGGCAGGTTTTGTTGATTGACTTTGTTTACTACCCGTTGACATTGGCTTGCTGATCTTCACGCGGCCCGCAGCAACAAACCGTTTTTTCCAGTAAGGATCATCGAGGCTGGCGAGGCTAACGCCACTGGAAGTAGAAGCGTTGATAAAATACCGGTTACGCAAATACATGCCAACATGTGAAATAGGATTACCGGGAACCGTACAGAAGAAAACAAGGTCACCTTCAGAAAAATAACTGTTATCATGAAAAGGCTCCACATTTTTTGTAAAGAACTGTTGCGCCGAAGTGCGGGGAACCTGAATATTGTACACATCATTAAGCAGGCGTTGAATAAAACCCGAGCAGTCGATCCCATTTTCATCAATGCCGCCGTATTTGTACGGTGTTTTCATCCACTTGTCAATGAAAGTGTAGAGCGTAACGTTCGTAAGGCTATCCGGATCAATTTTCAGGTAAGCCGCATATTTGGTAATAGTGCGTCTTTCGGCACTGGTATTGGCCACTGTCGCATTAGGATCAACCGGCTTCACCACCATGGTCTGGTACTGGTTGGCAGTTTTGCGGGAACCGGAGCAGGAAGCCAGGGAAATTAATAAACAAAAGCTGCCGGTAAACACCGAAACAGCACTAAAAGAACGGTATGTTAAAAAAAAAGATCGTTTCATAGCTATCAGAAATACGGTTTGCAATAACGCACTCAATTTATTTCAGGTTGCCTTAACAGCCATCTTAACGCGAATGCAAAAGTAAAATTATGGAAAATAAAAAAATACAGCCGGCTTATCTCGACGAAAAGGTCATTCTCGCCATGATCATTACAGCCCTGCTGGGTTTGGTGATCACCGGCTTTAAATACAAGAACTACGAACATTGTTTCGATTTCCATATAAAGGCAAAGGCGAATTTCTTTCGCACCGATGAACCCATTCACTTTGAAACCGATGCGCTGTATGCAAAAGAGTTTGAATGGGACTTTGGCGATAATGAAAGCAGCCAGACCAATATCAGCACCGTTGTACATGCCTATAACCTGCCGGGAGAATATACGGTGTCATTAATGGTGAATGGCAACTGCACCGAATATAAAACCATTTATATAACCAGGGCGCCCAAAATAGAGAACCCGCTGCTGATGCCAAGGTTTGTTTGCCCCCAGGTAGCCGAGGTAGGCAAGGCTGTCACGTTTCAGGACACCACCGCCGGAGCGCATAGCTGGGAATGGCGTTTTGGCGAAACGGCTGTTATTGATGCTACATCCTCTACCGCCAGCTACACCTACAAAACACCCGGCTTAAAGACCATTTCACTGGTATTGAACAACGATCCCAAACAACTGGGTGTTTGCAAAGTATATGTGAACGATAAAACCATTGCACCTTCCCGTTCAAATACCCGCCCGGCCCGTCAGCAACCCGCGTTTATCGTAGTGCCGGCAAAACCACAAACACCACCGCTCGAAGAGCAGAACCATCCACAGCCTGCTATAGTGGAGCCGCCAAAACCCCAGGGCGTAACCATCGGCAAACAGGAGTTGGAAACCAAACTGCGCGGGGTGGTGAACAATTATCTGAATGCAGAAAGCTTCGCGCCTTATTTCTGTAATAACCTGAACATACCGGTAAGCCTGAACGGGACCGAGGTCACCTTCACCCAGTTCTGTAATAAGCTCAGCTCTATAAAAAATGATAAAAAGATAAGACAACTGAACGTACAGCAAATAAAAAGCAGCGAAACCAACTGTTTAATTGGTTTAAATGTAAGCCTTAAGATGAAACAAGGGTTCCTCGGAATATTTTGAGATTTTTCGATTGCGGGATTTTGAGGTTTAGAATAATGAGGCTTAAGATCAATTATGAGACTGCAAAAAGAAAATCACAAAATCACTAAATCTCAAAATCAGCAATCGATAATTATTAATTTTAATCAACAGTAATGACTGATCAATTATTAGGAATAACCATATCCGATTCGTTCAAAAAAATGAACCATATAGCCCAGGCAATTGCCCGGGAACATATGCACCCCCATATAGCCCCACCGCATTTATTAAAAGCACTGCTCCACAAAGACGCAGGATTGCAATCCCTGTTAAAGCAACTGGACAAAGACATTTATTATATGGAAGAATGGGCCGATGTGCGCCTGGAAACTTTACCCAAAGCAACGCGGCTCGAAGATATGCTCACCGCCGATGAACCGGTAAAAGCCGTGATGGAAGAAGCAGATACCATTCGCCTCATGACGGGTAGCGATGAGCTGGAAACCGTACATGTGCTGGCAGCGCTCAGCACACCCGGTGTGGGGTTCAGTTATGAACAACTGAAAACATTTCCGGTACAAAGGCAGGAGTTGCTACAGCAAACTGTTGAAGAAAATGCCATCAACAAAATTACAGGTGTGGGTGCAGGTAATGGCCTGCCAAAGCAAACAAATAACCAGGCCTTGCTGAAATACTGCACACATAAGAATGCACGGGCCAAAGCAGGGAAGATGGATCCCATTACCGGTCGCGATAAAGAGATCAGGGCCATGGCCGAGATCCTGGGCCGCCGGTCGAAACCCAATGTGCTCATCATTGGTGAACCTGGTGTAGGTAAATCGGCCCTGGTCGATGGATTCACCCTGGCTATTGAAGAAAAGAAAGTGCCGCGTTTTCTGGAAACCGCGCAGGTATTTGAACTCGACAATGGAGCGTTGGCTGCCGGCGCTTCGTATAAAGGCGAAGTGGAAGAACGGTTGAAGAACATCATACAGGAAGTAAAACAATTTGACAAAGCCATTCTGTTCATTGATGAAATGCATGTGTTGATGGATAAACAGGGCGCTATGGCTGGCGCCGCCAACCTGTTAAAGCCCGAGCTGGCCCGTGGTGAGCTCACCGTTATAGGCGCTACCACCCTCGAAGAATACCGGAAGCATATTGAAAAAGATGAAGCATTTGCCCGGCGCTTTGATGTTATACAGGTAGAAGAACCCGATGCAGCCACCACGTTCAGGATGATGCAAATGATAATGCCGCATTATTGTAAACACCATGCAATAGCAATAACCGACGACACTTTACACGATGCCATCAGACTGGCAAAACGATATGTAAAAGACCGCCGTTTGCCCGATGCCGCCATAGACCTGGCCGATCATTCTATGGCAGCGCTTCGCCTGGCAAGGGATACTGGTATGCAGGTGGTAACGGAAATGAATACCGCTTTTGAGCACATGAAAAAAGAACCCGGTCAACATACCGCCGAAGACTGGAAATGGCATTACAACCAGTTGCGGAATAAGATCAGTCCCATTTTGTGGGCGGCTGTGCAGTCGGAAGCTGATCCCATGCAAATGACCGAAGGGAAGGAGATCATAAATTATCTGAATGCGGCGTACGAAGCGGTAATGCAAATGGCCGCCGATGACCGGCAGGTGCTGAACCATGCAGATGTAGCAGCCATTGTAGCGCATAAAACAGGAATTCCTATCGGTAAAGTGCAGGCCCAGGAAAAAGAACGCCTGCTGAAAATGGAAGAGATCCTGAAACAACGGGTAGTAGGGCAGGACCATGCGATCAAATCGATCAGCGAAGCTATTCTTGAATCAAGGGCCGGCCTTGGTAAACCCGGGCAACCCATAGGATCATTTTTCTTCCTGGGGCCCACGGGTACCGGCAAAACAGAACTGGCGAAAGCGCTGGCTGATTTCCTGTTCCAGGATGAAGCCTCGATGATAAGGTTCGATATGTCGGAATTTAAAGAAGAACATTCCGCCGCCCTATTATATGGCGCGCCGCCCGGCTATGTAGGTTATGAAGAAGGCGGTTTGCTGATCAATAAAATAAGACAACAACCCTATTCGGTTGTGCTGTTCGATGAAATTGAAAAAGCACACCAGTCGGTCTTTGATATCTTTTTACAGATCATGGATGAAGGCAAGCTGCACGACAAGCTGGGGAAGGAGGGAGATTTCTCAAACGCGCTGATCATCTTTACCAGTAACATCGGCAGTCAGTATGTGGTTGATTCGTTCAATAAACAACAGGTGCCTTCCTCAACACAGTTGATGGAAATAATGAGCAACTATTTCAGACCCGAGTTTTTGGGGCGGTTAACCGAGATCTGTCCATTTGCACCCATGACCAATGAAATGGTGGAACGCATACTCAATATTCAATTACGTGGCTTATACAGTTCGCTCGAAAAGCAGGGCATAACATTACAGCTGACGGCTGCAGCTAAAAAACAATTAGCGGTGATGGGATTTGCGCCACAATATGGAGCGCGGCCGCTGACCGGTGTTATCCGTAACCAGCTACGCCGCCCATTGTCACGCAAGATCATTAGTGGGGAAGCGGGAGCAGCCGGTGCCGCAGCGCTCACGCTGGATGTTGATGCTACGGGAAATTTTGTGTGGGCATGAGTAACACATTAAGCATAGCGAAATGTGTATAACTAACAGGCATGCCTCGCTCAAAACAGTAAAATAAATGCAACATTAATTTTATATGAATTAACAAAGCAACTAACGGAAACATGTAAATTTATTTAGCATTATTAAGAGCAGATTAAAAACGAGTTCAACGAGTGTTTTTACGCAGTGGTTAGTGGGGATTTTTGGGTACTAATGTTCGTTCTTCAATTTTTGGGAATGAAATTTGCAAAAAAAATCAGGACTTTTATGTCTGATATCCAATCCGTCAAACCACTTTGTTCGTAATTATATTCGATTGAGCATTAGGGAAAGAGGTCTTATTCTGAAAACCAAAAATATCTATCATGAGCATTGAGCCTTACGGAATTGGCGGCACGGAAGTAAAAACAGATGCCTTTGAAGCCTTTGCAGACATTCCACAAAATCGTGTATTGCTGGCAGAAAAACTCACGTATGATCCTCCTGTTAAACCCGATATCGTTGAAGGTTTAACCAGCATCGACGACATATTTGAGCATTTCAAACCCAAGGTTGAGATGACCTTTGAAACGGAAGAAGGCGGTATGCGCCGGGAAACGCTTCATTTTAAAGGATTAGCTGATTTTGGCGCCAAAGGTATTATTGCCCAAAGCGAATACCTGGGTGATGTGAACATGCAGCAATTGCAATACCAGAAAATAATAAAGCAGTTAAAGACCAACAAGCTGCTTAAGCAGGCTTTGGCAAATCCAGAAACCAAAGATCACATCATAAAAGCTTTACAGTCCCTGATACAGGAGCTTGAATCAGCACGGTAACACTAATTCTTTACCATTAAATCGTAATCATGAGTACTGAATCCATTAAACCCGCCGCCCAGCAAACGGCGCTCAAAGAAGCGTTGCAACCGGCTGAACAACTCGAAAGCAGTGTACAGGGGCTTGCAAAATTCGGTGGCTTCGATCTGCTTGAATCAGCCATTGACGCTGTTCAGAACATTAACCCCGAAAGAAAGGCCCGCAAAAAGATCTTCCTCGAAGAGAATAGTAAAAAAGAAGACCGCACGGCGCTGAAAAAAACATTGAAGCTCTGGCTCGATATCCTCCAAAGCGCTGATGACCCTGCAGACATGATCCAAACCTGTAATGAACGTTCGGAACAAGCCGGACAGGTTTTGAAAAAGAACCTGAACGCTGCAGTAAAAGAAACCGAACAGCTCGAAAGATCATACCGTTCGGTAGCCCTCTTCTTTAAAAATACCGAAAGTCTCAAAGTAAAGAACGTATCGGTGATCAATGCTGATCCCGAGCAAGTAAGGGACCTTGACAATACCCGTTTTATTGATGCCATTCATAACGAACTGGTTGATAATTACGACCGGCTCGATCTTCGCAATAACTACAGCTTACTCATATTACCCGGTTACCTCGGCAGTAACAAAGTTGTTGAGAAATGGGCTAAGATCGCTTATGAAAATAAAGTGATGCTGGTTACCGATTTCGAAGACCTGGATACACCGGATGATGTAATGGAATTGTTCGAAGCAGCCAACCTCACCGGCGGCGACACTTATCGTTCGAATGTGATCATGTCGTGTAACTGGCTGGTTGGGCGCGGACGTTTTGCAGAGATCGGTGAAGAAGATGACCTGCGGGTTCCACCATCACCAGCACTGGCCGGTAAAATTTACAATACGCTGATGTCACAGGTTACAGCCGGTAAAAAATTCGGCGGTATCAATGAAGTGGATGGCGTTCGCTTTGATCTCAAGAAAAGTGAGATCGCCAGCCTCGAAAAACTGGGACTGATACCTATGGTGAAAGAATATGGCAAAGTGATGGCTTTCAGCGCCAAAACATTGTTCAATGGCGATAACCTGGGTCTTCAAACCTATTCAGTAGTGCGGGTATTTGATTATGTTACAAAAGTGATGATGGACTTTTTAAACCGCCGCGCTTTTGAGAACTTCAATGCATCGACCCGTAAGGAACTGAATGGCCAGATCGTTAAATTCCTCGATGGAATTACAGGACCAAATAAATTGATTGAAAATTTCACCATAAAGCGTTTTGAACAGGACCCTGTTCAAAAAGACCGCATCTACCTCGACATTCATCTGAAACCGTATTTCCCCGCAAAAACTTTCATGATCAAGTTAGAAGGGCAGAAGGGAGACGACGCCGACAAAGCGGATTGGTCTTCTAAATACGAGCAGGACAAATAGTCAATAGTTCCTGAACGCCTCGTCCGCCAAAGCTTTAGCGTAGGCGGAGCAGGACAAAGTAACACCCATGGTCAGGGCCACAGATCCCTCCTGAGCAAAGTCGAAGGAAAGGATCAGGTTCATCGTGTGCGCTGGCAGCAAAGAACAGTAACGTATTACTTGCCACACACCAGTTTTAAAATCCATTCCTGATTCACCCCAAACGGTAACCCCACATCCTTGCACAACCGCAAAGGATACCCCCAAATTGTAGTAGCGTTAACAGTGTCATTCCCGAATGATGCTGCAGGGAGTCTTTTTGTTCCGTTTAACTCCAGGGAATAAGCACCACATAGCCCCCAAGTATCCTGAGCGTCCTGAGCGTAGCCGAAGGATTGAAGGTTCAAAGGGTCACAGACAAACGCGTTGAGCGGTACGTTAAAGTTAAAGTGTCGCAACGCAACATTGAATTGGTCACCATGCGTGACCAACAGGGATCGTTTTTTTTATTTTTTAGGTCTATATACCATTTTTTAATCATCAAATCCATTAATTATGTCATTTAAGGCGAAACTTAAAGTGGGTGGCAAGGATGTGAATGTCCTTGCATGTACTTATGCATTGAAACAGGAAACTGACGCAACTGGCCGTCCTTCTTCCATTACCCGCGGCGGAAAGATCTCGTTGACTGTAGAGTCTACAGGCGACACCACTTTCTTCGAGTGGATGACCAACAACTTCGAGCGTAAAGATGGCTCTATTGTATTCATCAAACGTGATGACAATGCCACTTTGAAAGAACTGAAGTTTGGCGAAGCTTATCTGGTTGAGTACCGCGAAAATTTCGACGGTGCTAACGACATGCCTGTTACTGAATCTTTCACGCTGAGCGCCAAATCAATTGAACTGGGCAGCGGCAAGCATGAAAATGAGTGGGTATAATATCGCAATCATCAAGTAGTAGTAAGGAACGGCCATTCACTCCGATACGATCGGGGGTGAATGGCCACCCTTGCCATCAATAAACGCCCTATTAATCATTAAACACTAATCAAATTTTCCATGTCATTTATAGCTAAACTAAAGTTAGATGGCGAAGAAATGAATATTCTGCATTGTGCATTTCGCTTTACACAGGCTACCGACGGAACCGGTAAACCAACTGCCATTCCCCAGGGCGGCGCTGTTACACTGGTTATTGAAAGCAATGGCACTACCGGTTTGTTCGATTGGATGGTTAGTCCAACCGAAACCAAGAACGGCACCATTACTTTTTATCGCCGGGATAATATGAGTAAACTGAAAACACTTCAGTTCACCGATGCTCACTGTGTAGACTATTATGAAACTTATGATCATAATAGCGAAAGCCCTATGCAGGTGCAGATAACGCTCAGCGCCAAGGAAGTTAAATTGAATGAATCAAAGTTTAAAAACAACTGGCCGCAGTAAGTTCTTATACTGAACGGGCAGTTGCCGGTTCATTAATAACATTTACGGATTCCCATTACCATAAACGACATAACATTTTTTATGGCCCAACTAATAAGTAGCAATATAACCATTGCCGGTACTCCTATACGACAAATTACCTCTTTTCAGCTAACCCAGAATATTTTTGATCATCATTACTTCAGGCTGGTTTGCCCGGCCGAATCGCTCGAAGGCCTGGAAGGAAGCATGCTGCAAAGTTCCCGCAACCTCATCGGCGGTATTCTCGAAGCCTCCTTCAGCACACAGGCAGCAGAAAACGGATTACAATTCAGAGGCATAGTAATGCAGGTAGAAGCCGACCGGTTCAGCGGTCACACCGGCAACATCGTCATTTCGGGTACCAGTCCCACCATTGTGCTCGATAATGGCCCACATTGCAAAAGCTGGGAAAAGAAAGCCATCAAGAACATCGCTCAGGATGTACTGAAACATTTTCCCCAGGACCTTTTACAGGCGCAAATTGCACCTACCTATCCCGAAACACTCGCCTATACGGTTCAATACAAACAAACCGCCTGGCAATTCCTCAACTTTCTCTGCTCTAATTATGGCGAATGGTTGTACTACGATGGCAACCAGTTACAAATAGGTGCGCTCAAATCTTCACAGGCAACCGATCTTACCTTCGGCAGCAATATCAGCCGTTTCAGCATGGCGTTACAGGTGCAGCCTGCCAACAGCCAAATGATGGCTTATGATTACCTCAATCACGAAGTATACAACAGCAAGCCGCAAAGCATTGAAAGCAAAGCCGGCCTTAACGACCTGGGTAAGTATGTACTGCAAGCCAGTAACAATGTATATTCAACCCAGCCCAAGATCTGGAACAACCAGTTTGTGAGCAATAAAAAACAGCTTGATGACGCCATCAATATTCGTACGGCTATGCAAAGCAGCAATACCGTTCGTTTTTCAGGAAGCAGTGCGCATCCCGGCGTTAAAATAGGCGGCTCCATCAATGTACAGGGAAAAAATCTCTATAATCTTTCCGGCGAAAATTATGGCGAGTATACCGTGTTATCCATCAGTCATTATTTCGATGGACATGGCAATTACAACAACGACTTTACAGCGGTTCCAGCCACTATAAAATTACCACCGGTAAAAGGGGGCGGCATGCCGTATTCCGAAACGCAAAGCGCCATGGTCACCGATAACCACGATCCCAAAGGATTGGGCCGCGTTCGCGTTAAATTCCACTGGATGAATGGAACCGAAAAAACGCCCTGGATCCGCGTTACCAGCCCGCACGGCGGCGGTGGCAAAGGCATGTTCTTTATCCCTGAAGTGGGCGAGGAAGTGATCGTGGGTTTCGAAGGCGACAGTCCCACCAAACCATATATCATAGGCACCGTGTATCATGGCAAGGCCAGCAACACCTACAGCAACGGTGGCAATGATGTAAAAGCCCTGCAAACCCGCAGCGGCAATAAAGTAATTATGAACGATAAAGACGGCAGCGTGTTCGTGGAAGATAAAGACGGTAATAGCATAATGCTGGATGGCGCCGGTAATATAACAGTGAAGGCCAATAAAAAGGTCTGGATCGATGCAAAAGAGGAGATCAAGTTCACTACAAAAAATATGATCATAGATGTAGAAGAGGAAATTAAAGTGGATGCGAAGGTGCTTACCGGTACGCTCACTGAAACCTGTACCTGGAATGGCCTCAATGAAATAACTATACATTCAGATAAACAGGCCCATGTAACTTCCGGGAATAAGACAACCATTTCCGGAGAACAGGAAGTAGCCGTAAGTGGCAACCAGCATGTTGGCATCGATTCGTCGAAGGGTCAGGTTACAGTAGAAGGTAATTTAACCGCTACCATTAAGGGCGGACAGGTATTACTTAACAGTTAAAAAATTCAGTGTAGCAGCCACAATATTAAAGACTTATTTATGAATGAGCATAATCCCATAACCGTAAGGCTCGATGAAATGGTACAGGTATGGAAAAAGAACGTCCTGCCGCAACATACCCTGATCCGCTGGATGTTAAAGCCCGAAGACCATCGCATGTACGAAGGCTTCTGCCGGCTCGAAGCATCTCCGCATGGAAAGCTCGATAACCTGTTTGTATTTTTCTACACGCCGTTCAGCAATGCAAAAACCTACAGTCATGCATTGCTCGAAAACTGGCTGCATGAATATGATGATCCGCAACAAAAAAAATTGCTGGCGAGCGCCGGCATAAAGAACGAGTGGGATGTTTTACCATTCAGAAAAGCGGTGGAAGCAAAAGATTATACAGCCTGCGATCAGTTATTGCCGGTGATGATACAGTCTTATAAAAATTTTACAGGGCAATCACAGGCACATTTTGTTTTCAGCGTGCTGCCCAAAGAAATGAGCAGTCCCCAGCAATTTCTGCAATGGCTGCAACAATGGATGGAACAACCAAAAGAACCCGGTACGCAATTGCTGGTATTCGACCATGTGGAAGGCAATTTCTGGGGCGAAGTTTTTGAATATTATTCAGATTACTCCGTAACGCTGAAACATGATCTACGTATGCAGGATGCCATCAGGCAAATTGCTACAGCAGGCGCCGCTACCGATCCCTATGCATTTTTCAGAAAATGTATGTTCGAGATGGGCGAAGCGGCCAATAAGAAAAACAAATCACTCCTTAGCGAATGGGGCGTAAAAGCCATTGAAAGCGGTAAGAAGACAGGCGATAAAAGCCTGCTTGCAACTGCCTACATCACCTACGCCGGAATGCTGTTCAATTTTAAAGATCATGAGCTCATCAATGAATTGCTCGACACCGGCATTCGCCTGTGCAAACAGGAAGTGGCTGCTGGCAACGAATCCATAAAGCCCATGCTACTGCAATATTATACCTACAAGGGGGCCGATTGCCAGATACAGAAGGAAAGAAAGGAAGCGCTGCAATGGTTTATGAAAGCCGGCAATGAAGCAGTTGCATTCGGTTATATTTCCCAGGCCGTTTCGGCTTATTACAAAGCCTGGGTATTTGCCGAATACAAGAACTGGCACGAAGAAAAGCTGGAAGCCAGTAAGCAGGCCCTGCAACTCACCAGCCGCCTCACAGATGAAGAAGTACAGGCATCGGAATATCCTTTCATGGCTTATGATTATATAAAGATGAAACAGGATAAAGATGCCGGTGACAGCCTTGTGGCAGAAGCGAGCGATAAAATGACCAGGGCTTATGGGGCCAACTGGCAAAAGACCATAGAAGAACTGAAACAGAATTATACAAAGAAGAAACTCAGAGAGGCCAATGCCGGCGAGATCGCAGTTTGATGATCTATCGCAGCTCTGACCTTTAAACCCGCATAAAAGCCGTATTACATTGCCATAAAACAAACAATGATCAATATGGAAAACATTCTCACGGTTAAGTCAAAAATGGAATTGATAGACGAGGAAATAACGCACAAGTATGTTGATGAATTGCGGGCGAAAGAAAGCCGTATTGATTTCACCAAAGACGGCTGGGTCAATGAAATGCGGGCGATTGAATCGGAATACCGGCAAAAAATTCAACCCGAACTGGCCTTTATCAGAACAACAGTAGGCGAGGTGCTGGTAAGCAACAACTTTAAAGACCTGCAAGCCATGAGCGTGCTGCTGGAAGACACACAACGCCTGAAGAACTATATAACGCCCACGTTTGAGGAAATGGATGAGAATGTATCGGGCGGAAGTACTGAGTACATAACGCTCAGTTTGGTGTTGTTCATGGCCAGGAACCTGGAACCCGACGCCCGCGATGAAATGGTTTACTTCAACGACCTGCTCCGGTTCTGTGAATCAAAAAAGGTCGATCTCAAAACTATCTTGAAACATTTGCTGCCCTTCGCATCTGACGAAATAAAATACGGTAATTATTCCGTACGAACATTATTTCAGAATGCAGCAGAACAATCCGCCCCTTCGAAACAGCAATAGGTAATTGAAAAGCGAAACAAGAAACTTATTCTATTTCTATGTACGTAGCCAACACGCACCTGAAACCGGTGATCGGTATCGATATTCACTTTGTGAATGCGCCTTTCCCATTTATCCCGCTTCCACATCCATACATCGGGTTGGTCATTGACCCCTTTGATTATATTCCTTTTATCGGTGCTACCGTAAAGGTAAACCATGTGCCCCGCGGCAATACTGATACCTCGGGCATGATCATAACCTTTATGCATATTCCTTTTGGCGCCGGTTTTACGATCATGCCCATTATCGGGCACGACAGCCAGAACTTCTTCGGCAGTAAAACGGTGTCGGTGGATGGCGCATCCATGAGCGGCGCCGGTTATATGCTCATGACCTGTAACGATATCGGGCTGCCGCTTTCTTTCAGACCGGGAAAAAAATTCAAACCCATTCCATCGCTGTACCTGCCAACTTCCTTTTGCATTCCGCTGCAATGGGGAAAGCCGGTAATGGTGGGCGGTCCGCTGGTGCCCAACTTCAGCATCATGGCCTTGTTAAAAGCTTTTGCCTTTGGTTCCTTCCTGAAAATATTTGGCAAAATAGGCGGCAAGCTGCTGAAAAAGCTGAACCATAAAGTGCTTAAAAAATCTCCGGCAACCAAAAAGCTCAGCGCCCTGTTTTGCAAAATGGGGTTTGAACCGGTTGACCTCATCACCGGCCGGGTGAATTATGAATACACCGATTTTGAACTACCAGGTCCTATACCCATTAAATGGACGCGTACCTGGGATAGCGATTCTGCCATTAAAGGTCCGTTAGGATATGGCGTGCAATTGGCATACGACCGCTGTGTACAGCTTTGGCCCGAAGAAGGCGCCTTATCAGTAACATTGGCCGATGGCCGGCTGGCAGTGTTCCCATTAATTTACCATGGTGAAAGTTATTATCACCCGCAGGAAAAGATGGTGTTGCGCCGCAAACAAAACGGGCATTTTATTCTGGAAGATTACAACGAATCACTATACTATCACTTCAACCACGATATTGAACCAGGCAAATGGCGCCTGTCATTGATAGAAAATTATAGCGGTAACCGCGTTCAGTTGCATTATACCGGCGGTAATCTCTCAGCCATAACAGATTCCGCCGGAAGGCAACTGCTTTTCAAACTCGATAAAGCGCACCGGATAACATCCGTAACCGTAAAACATCGCGAAGTTGAGCAGGTACTGGCAAGCTATGTATACAATGAAGCCGGCGACCTGGTACGCATTGCCGATGCATTGGCCCAGGTGGTAGAAGTAGAATACCGCTATCACCTGATGATCAAAAAAACCGACCGCAATGGCCAAAGCTTTTACTGGGAATACGACAGTAAAAAAAGGTGCATCCATACCTGGGGCGACGGCGGGGTACTGGAAGGTTTTATTAAATATGGTAAAGGATATAATACCGTCACGAATTCTTTAGGCGAGAACACTACCTATTATTTCGATGAGAATAATTTATGCGTACAGGAAACAGATCACTACGGCAATCATCAGTACACAGAATATACCGAAGATCTTGATCTGTATCGTGAAATTGATGAAGAGGGAAATATAACCGGTTATACCTATGATGAAAGGCACCGGATGACAAAGATAACCCTGCCCAATGGTAGTAGTGTACAAATGAGCTATAACGAGTACAACCAGCTTACGCTGGAAATAAGCCCCGATGGCACCAGTAAAACACTTGGCTATGATGCTATGCGGCGATTGTGTTTCATAAATTATCCTGGCGGAAGAACCATCTCCTATGATTACAACAATGAAGGACAACTGGAAGCTGTGGTAGAAAATGGTAACCGTAAAACTACCATGGCCTATGATGAAGACGAGAACCTCATCGCCATACAGCTGCCTGAAGGATCAACTGCACACTGGAAATACGATGCATTGGGCCGTTGTATACAAACCACCAATACCGAAGGTCAAATAAGGAACTTTAAATATGATGAACTGAACCGTATACGCAACCTGTATTTGCCAGATGGCAATGCAGTACAACTGGATTATAACGGGTATGAAGAAATTACCCGGCTTAAGGACAATCATACCGAGCTTCACCTGGAATACACTGCCATGGGCAATGTAAAAAAGCGCCGCTGGAATAATCAGGAACTTCAGTTCCTGTATGATACCGAAGAACGCCTCACCACCATCATCAACGAAGCTGGCCGGCATTACTTTGTAAATTACAATAAACGCGGTGAGATCATTTCCGAAACAAAATTCGATGGCTCTACCCGTCAATATGAGCTCGATGTTACCGGTAAAATAACCGAAACCCGCCGGCCCGGTAATCGTCATACCCGCTTTGAATACGACGCCAATGGCCAGGTAGTAAAGATCGAATACCACGACGGCAGTTTTACCCTGTTCAGTTATGATGAAAATGGCAACATCAAAGAAGCCATCAATGAGCATTGTGCAGTACGGGTAACCCGTAATAAAGACGGCTTTGTTGAAACCGAACAACAGGATGAATATACGATCCGGAGCCAATATAATAAAATAGGGAACCGGGTGCATATCAGCAGCAATTTGGGCGCCGATATACAAATGGACCGCAATGCTGAGGGACAGGTAACGAATATGCAGGCTAAAATGCATGAAGCCTTATGGAATGCAAAAATAAAATACAATAAGGCCGGTGAGGAAATAGAACGGATGTTACCAGGCGGCCTCACCAGCGAATGGAAATACGATCAGGCCGGCCGTCCGGGTGAACACAAGGTAAGCAAACAGGGCGTGGTACAAAGTTGGAAGCAATATACCTGGAATGTGAACGAGCAGCTGAGCAATGTTTTTGATGCCCTTTCGCAAAGCAACACTTTTTTTAAGCACGATGCGGGTGGCAATCTGGTGTTTGCCCAATATGCCGACAATAGCGTTATACATCGCACTACCGACGCCACCGGCAGCATATATGAAACCACTGGTAAAACAGATCGCCGGTATAACAGCAATGGGGCCCTGCTTGAAAGCGACAGCCATATTTACAAATATGATGAAGAGGGCAACCTCATAAGCAAAACCGAAAAGGCTACCCACCGTAAAACAAAATATGTATGGTATGCCGATGGCACACTGAAAAAAGTAATACGGCCCGACGGCAAAACGGTGTCTTTTACATATGATGCGCTGGGCCGCCGGGTATCAAAAACTTTTAACGGAAAAATAACCCGTTGGGTATGGGATGGCAATGTGCCCCTGCATGAATGGACTTATGATGAAAAGGATAAACCCCAGGCAAAAGTCGATGAATGGGGAGAAATAGTCTATGACAAAGAAGAACCCAATCCACAAAATGCCAGGGAAAATGCCATTACCTGGGTATTCGATGCAGAAAGCTTTGTGCCCGGTGCCAGGATTAGGAACGGGGAAAGCTGGAGCATCATAAGCGATCACCTTGGAACACCCAAAGAAGCATATGATGCCAACGGAAAGAAGGTTTGGGAATGCACATTGGATATTTATGGCAGGGCAAGAATGATCGACGGAAGCAAAAATTTTATACCTTTCCGGTACCAGGGTCAATATGAAGATGAGGAAACCGGATTATATTATAACCGCTTCCGGTATTATAATCCAGAAGAAGGTTTGTATATTAGCGCCGACCCACTTTCGGTTACTGGTGGATTTAATATTTATGCGTATGTGCATGACACCAATAACTGGGTCGACATATTCGGGCTTGAAGAATGCGTTTCCAAGAAAATTACAAAGATGCAAAAAGCCATGAATAAGTCTGAAAAAGGCCGTACTACTTTTGCGGTTGCCAAAGTAAGGCTGAAGAATGGTAAAACAGAATACTGGGTGTCATCAGCAGGGAAAAGAGGATATGTACCGCCACGAATCAGAAAAGCGGCAGGTACTGAACGGGTAGCCAGGGCAAAAGACCCATTGGGAACGCCGCTGAACCGCCTGAATGATGCTGAACAAACCATTAAACGCGAAGCTGATAGAATTGGAGCAAACATAGAAGAGATTGGAGCAACCCGCGATATGTGCCATTTTTGTCAGCAGGTATTTGGATCAGACAATTTAATGCATACAGTTGTAACACCACTAAAACCATAAAGACATGGATAGTCAAGAAAAAGAATTATACCGCGAAGAAGTGCTTGAATTAACCGAGCTGTTAAATTCGGAATGGGAAGATCTGCGAGAGCTGTTGGTCGAAAGCAATGTTAACCTGAAAGGCGCCTACCTTGCCGGCTACTTTGAAGATGAAGATGAGGGTGCTGAACATGGCGTTATACTCACTGCCGACAAAAAGCTCATCAGGTTTGTTGCCCTTGATGGTGAAATAACGCTGGAGCCCGTTCAGGACCAGGCAGCTCTTGAAGATGAATTTCCTTCAGTTACTGTAGCGTTAGAATTATAATATATTATAGCACCCGGTTATTACATGGATCGTATTAACCGGGTGTTTTTTATTCCCAAACACACATTAATGACTACAGAAGAGGCATTGAACGTTATATATGAAGGATTACTGGGTGAAAATTCTATTCAGGTTAAACTAAGAAACAGAGAAGGGTTGGATGAAGAATTGTATGGCGCCGTTCTCGAAGCCATTGAAGTATTAAAAGTTGCCTATAAAGACCAGGATCATATTCCTAAAAAACTGGCCCTGGCGTTTCTGGATGTTTCAAATTATTTTACTTTCGGCGATGATTGGTACTCAGAAGAAGAACAGGAAAAATTTGAAGATGCAAGCCTTCAATTAGTACAGGCAGTTGATGAATTATTGTCGTAAATCACTCCTGCAGCAACACCCTGATATCACCTATAAGCCGTTCAGCATCCAACGGCAGGGTACCGTTGTAAATGCCCCTGATGTGTTTTTGTTTATCAATCAGTAATAAATGCTCTGTATGTAAGAACTCGGTAGTGTCTTTTTGAAAACCGGGTTCCTCTTCCGCAAAATAAGCCTGCCGCGCCATTTTATAAATAGCGCCCTGATCGCCGGTAACCAGCTGCCATTGGTTGTTCAGTTGGTATTTTTTGGCAAATGCCAGCAGCCGGGCGCTGCTATCGATCCACGGAGTAACCGAATGAAACAGGAAGGCAAGCTGTTGATTGCCCGCAAATGCTGCCTGCACCTTTTTTATATTCATTGTCATTTTCGGACAAACCACTCCACAACTGGTAAAAAAGAAGCCAGCCACATAAATGGTATTATCAAATGTTTTCTCCGTTACCAGTTCATTATTTGGATTGGTAAAGGAGAAGGGTGGAATGGTGTGCAATCCGTTTTTCAGGGTATCAATATTCCAAACCGGGGTGAAATCGGGAGAATTGTAATAAGGCAGGCTGCTTTTTTGTTGGCAGCCTGCCATGAAGATGAACCCTGAAGCACCGACTCTGATGAAAAGTTTAAGCATGTTATATGCCTGAATAATTTGTGGTCCTATTGCGTAACTACTTTATTCCAGTAATTTTTACAATGCATAGTGCCGGTTAACCCATAATTCCGGCCATCCCGCGCTTCGTAATTAGCAAACACCTTACCATCGGGTTGCCATATCTGCTGCAGGCCGTTCTCGGTTCCACCCGTATAATGCATTTGCCTGAACAGGCGGCCATTGGCGTACCATTCTTTCACTGTTCCTTCAAACATATCTTTACTGAAATGATATTCAAATTGCAATTGCCCGTTTTGCCACCAACCGGTATGCACCCCTGTTTTTTGTCCGTTCACAAAAAAGCGTCTCTCTTTTAATTGCCCGTTCTCATACCATTGCCGCCCCATACCATACTCCCGGCCTTTGTAAAAAGGCACTACCAATGCCGTATCACCGGTGGAATGCAGCGCATATTGAAGTCCCGAAAATGGCTGACCGTTTAAGTACAAAACGCCTTGTTGCAGGGCAAAACCTTTATTTGAAGCGGCCACGTACACCTGCGGTATAACAGGCATGGGAGTTTGATGAACACAACTGTTGAGCACCGCCATGACTAATAAAATCAAGTGTAATCTCATAATCTGAATTTTTGCTTCGCCCGCCCTGGAGTAAGCGGCCTTATTGACCATTGACCATTCACCATTGATCTCATTGCGCAACAGTTCCGGGTGTTCCATAAAAACCAGTGCCGTTAATATAAGGCGCATCTGCCGTTACGTGGTAATGATAAATGCCATCGGGATAATCGGTAGTCGCATGCGTGTGGCCATGACAGGCATCGAGCATATCATTAGTAAGCGTGGTATTATTCTCCAACGGACCATACACCGGAAACCCATCGAGCAAAAAGCCCAGCAGCACATGTTTGCCGTATTTAGCGGTGAGATAAGTTGGTTCAATATGATAATGATAACCGCCCATTTGCTGCGGATGACCATTGTATTGATCGAGCGTATTTAATTCCATGGTAAGCGGCTGGTAATTGGCAGCATACTGGTTATAGAACGGAACGCCATTCAGCGAAACGCCGATCGGTCCCAGGGGCGTGGCCTGTACCGAAGCTGCTTTTACAGGTTTCAATGGCAGGCGGAAGGTAAGCGATGCCGTGGCGATCAGGTTAGGATTCTGCATAAAGCTGCTGTTATTGCCATTGTACGCCTCATACAGCGCGCTTTCCCATTGCGTACTCTTGTAGTAAGGACTCTTATGATCGGGCCGCCCGTTCGATTTAATGACGATGTAATTGCCATCAATGTACATATCGGTGGCGCCATACACTTTTTTATATACGGCAGGAATTTCTGTACTGACAGAACTGGTGCTATTCTTATGACAGCTGGTCAATATTATTAAAAGGGTTATCAGGTTCAGAAGCATGATTTTCATGTTAGGGGTTTAAATACTTTGTCGAACCGGGCGTTCCATTCCTTGCGGGTTATTTTAAAATTTTATTGCCGGGGTGGAGGCGGGGGCATTCCGGCCGGCGCACCTGGCGGGCCCCCAGGCCCATCCGGAGGACCATCGGGACCGCCTGGCCCACCCGGTGCCGGCGCCATTCGCCTGGCTATTTCATCGATGGTATTATCGAACAGCTGTTTTTGCTCATCGTTACACAAATTGCGCAGCTTTTCAAAATGATCGAACGTCGCTTTTTCAATAACGGCGCGTTGGGCTGCTATCAATGAAGCAATGGAATCGGCCTTTGCTTTATCGGGATGAGCAGTTTTCAATAAAGTAAAATATTCATCGTGCAAATGGCGGTCTTCATCATGCGCCCGGCGGGTTACTGCCTGGTGCTGTTGCCGCAAAGTGGCAAACTCCTCCTGCTGATGGGCATCGAGATGCAGGCGGTCAATGATAAATACCGCGGCATTCTGCCCACGCAACTCATGCTGATACGTACGCAGCCTGAACAGGTATACCAGCATGCCGGCATTCAGTAAAAATAAAACCACGATACAAATAGTTAAAAACAACACCTTGCTCATAACTGTTATTTTGAATAATTCATTGTATAAATATCATTATTACCCCAGCCGTATTCCTGCATCACCTGTTGTATACCGGCGTTCTTTTTTGCCGACAGGTTGGTAGTACGCAACAACACCACATTCACCAGTAATAATATCACCATGGCCAGCGCAGCGGTAAATACCCAACGTACGGGTATTACCGGAACCGTTCTTTCTGTTGACAAAGCGTGCAACTTTGCTTCTACCCGCGTGGCCAGGAAGGGATTCACCGGTAACGGCGAAAGGTCTTTTCCGCTTTGGATAATGTCATCGATCCATTTCTCTTTGCTCATGATACTTGTTTTAATACTACTCTCCGGGATACATACCCGACAGGATCTTTTTTACATTCCTGCGTGCCCGGAATAATAAAGATTCTACCGACGATACCGACAACTGCATCACCTCACTGATCTCTTTATAGCTGAGGTTTTCCAGCTCGCCCAACACCCAGGCCGTATGCTGATTAGCCGGCAACTGGTTCAACGCCTTGTACAGAATGGCCAGCTTTTCTTTTTGTTCAGTCACCATACCGGGGTGAACGGCATGGGATGGTTCTTCCGAAGCATTGCTAACGCCCGGTGCAAAAAAGGCCGATAAAAAATGTCGTTTTTTACGTTGTTGACGGCGAAGATGATCAATGCATTTGTTCATGGCAATACGGTACAGCCAGGTGCTTACCGCCGCATCGCCCCGGTAAGCATCGGGTTTACGGAATACATCAACAAATACATCCTGGGTTATTTCCTCTGCATCATGTACATACTGAACCATCTTCAACACCAGGTTATACACCTGTTGTTGATGTGCTTCAATAAAGGCCCGGAAAGCAGTCGCGTCTTCCCTGAAATTCAGCATGTACAATTAATTGATCGTCAGTTCGTCAAATATATAGCTATGTATTTAGTCGAAGGAACGATCAAAAACCTGCGCGGCCGGCAAAATAAATTTTCAGAATTCCGGGCGCTTATCCTCCTTTTCAACAAGAAACCGGTCTACCGACCAGGGGCCATTACCGGCAATAAGGAAATAGATAAGTCCTAACAGGCAAACAACTGTGATGATCATTTGGGAGTAGGAATTGAACATGCCTTCTGACGAGTTTATAAAGAAAATTGCGCCTATCAGAATGGGGATCTGCATAATACAGGAGGCCCTGGTACCGAAGCCAAATGCCAGCATAAGGCCCCCTACGATATGGGCAAAAACAATATAGTGGCCCAATAAACTTAAAGAGAAATAAATATGGGGCAAAAGACCGCGCATTTGATTGATCATAGTGCCCATGTTTTCGAGAAACTCAACCCCTTTGTAGACGAGAAATATACCAAGTGCAAAGCGGAAGATATCCAGCCATTTGGGATGATGCCTGTCACCCCAGTATTCCATTTTTTGAAGGAGGTTCATACGGCAATTTTTTGTGAGGTAATATAGAAAGAGCAATACAAAGGTAGGTATATTCCGTAACCCACCTTGAAACTAAATAAATGTATAAAAAGCACAAGCCCAACCAGTTTACCTGATCGGGCTTGTATAAGTATCCATTAAACTATTACTTTTTATTAGCTGTTCAAACGGAAACAGGGGCGTTTTTGTGTGAAAACAACCAGTCTGTTAACTGCATACCGGCCATTTTAAGCCTGCTGGGGAAAGAACCTGAAATATTACCGGTGTAATCAACAAATTGCACACTCACTTTGATCATAAGCAATGATTCGTTCTTTGCTTTTTCCTGCCGGCTTGTTGAATAAGACAACCATTTTTCCATTTCAGCACTATCTTCAACAATAAAGCCCTTGCCCTGTATTTTCAGGCGATACGCGATACCCTTTTTAAAAAACTCCAGCCGAACCGGAAATTCTTTGTCGAAGGCTTCAATATTCTGTGCAGGTTTAGGGATAACGAACCTGATCTCTCCATCATCATTGATCTCCATTTCCGTAACCAGGTGATTCGGTAACTTAAATAAAGAGTCTCCTTCTGCAAAAAACAAAGCGCTGTTCAGTTCAGAGAGCTTCCTCTTTAAGAATTTACCGGGTAAATTAGTATTCATAGTTTCCGCTTTTATTTTTATAGAATAAAAAACAATGGTATGGATTACACACTTAGAGCGCCTGGGAGTACATTGAATAATACCCAATTGCCATACCATTTTCTTTATATATGATTCTTAATGATTTAATGCAGGCATATCAAAAAATCCGTCCCATTATTGGACAGGTTTTTCCTGTTTTGACATTCCTGACTCACACACCGTTGGATTACCCGGTAAAAAAATAAATGATAAGTAGAATAAACTGGATTTAAGGGACCTGTGTGCCTTTTATAAGAACAACCGATCTAACGGATTGTTCTTTAAGGTGTAGATAGCTTTTTCTTGTTTCATCCTGTGAATACCCCTCAAGACCTTCCTCTGTTTCAAAAGCTACCAGGTGGATTTCGAATGGCGGTTCTATTGAATTAGCAACAAATGTACTACTTGTTGGCCGTAAACGTAACAGAAGTTGTCCCTTATATTTCCACAAAAGCGGAAGTACAACATTTTCAAACTCATAGAAGAGTTCTTCCTGTCCTTCCTTTATATAGATCAGTTGTGTTATGTATACCATGGAACCATAAAACTGCACATTTTTTTCTTTATCTGTAACTACAATTTTGTTAAACAGTTTAAAATAACACATAAAAAAATTATAACGGCAAATAAACATCGTGGTTAGTGGGTAGTCTATTGGGTATGATGCCAACCCGAACCAATCTTATCCTGCTTACGGCACTGGCCATTACAGCATTGATCTCTTTGCCCCGTTGGTTATTACTGCAACGGATAGGGCCCGGCTTCTTTTCTATTGAAACCGGAGCTGGCGATCTTTTTTTAAGAGCGCTTAATATATTTCTTACATCGGTGCTGTTCTTCGTAATTAATCTGCAGGATCGCATCTTTAGCATTGGTTCGTTTACCATTGACAGCAACAGCTTCTGGCAACGTTTACCCATCAACATCTTAGTGTTCATTATTATTGATCCTTTGTTATTCCGTTTTCACAAATGGTTATTTCCACCGCATACAAATGAACAACTGTTCCGGTTCCTTTTTAATATCAATATGGTGGTCACCGTTATCATGACCAAATTGTTTGCACAGATCTTCCGGTTGTTGCTATATAATTACCAGATGCGTTTATCAAATGCATCCTTGCTGAAAACAAATGCCGAAACAAGATTTGAAGTACTGAAGAACCAGGTTAATCCGCATTTCTTATTCAATTCACTCAATACGATCAATTCATTGATTGGTACCGATCAGCAGGCTGCCGTGAACTTCGTGAACAATATGAGTGATGTATATCGTTATGTACTCAAAAGCCATGAGCTTAATTCCATTTCCCTGCAGGAAGAACTTCATTTTATTGAAGCCTATACCCAGATGTTGAAAGGCCGCTATGGCGATAAAATGAAGATCATAATAAATGTGCAACAACAGTATGCGCCATTCCGGGTTCCGCCCATGGCCTTGCAGATACTGGTTGAAAACGCAGTGAAACATAATATAGCCTCCCATAATAAACCATTGCAGATCCGCATTTTTGTGGATGCAACCTGCAGCCTGGTCGTAGAAAATAACCTGCAAAAACGGAATGAAATGGGTACTTCTACCGGAATAGGTTTACAGAATTTAAACCAACGCTGTAAATATCTATCTAACCACCACCTTGCTATACAGCAAACGCAAACCACATTTTCAGTCACTATTCCATTAATGCATACATAAACCATGACAATCGCGATCATAGAAGACGAAGAAATGGCGGTTCAACAATTAAAGGCCCGGTTACAGCAGGTAGTGCCGGATGCTGATTTTGTGGCCATCATCGATACAGTGGAGGAGGCCGTAAACTGGCTGAACACCCGGCCCACAGTGGATGTTATCTTCCTCGATATTCATTTGGCCGATGGCTCGTGCTTTGCTATTTTTCAACAATGCAGGATCGACATCCCGGTAATTTTTACCACGGCCTATGACCAATACGCCATAAAAGCTTTTGAAGTAAACAGCATCGATTATCTTTTAAAACCGGTGAGGCCCGAAAGATTACAGCAAGCTATTGAAAAGTTCCGTCGTCTTACTACCCGCAACCAGCTGATCATTACTGAACAACAGTTGCAACTGATCACCCTTGAGTTAACAAAAGCCCCCAATTATAAACGCCATTTCCTTATTCCTTATAAAGACAGGCTCATACCCGTGCAAACCGATGAGTTTGCCTGGTTCGAAATAAAGGGTGGGGTAGTGCGGGGTATTACCTTCGATAAAAAGCATTGGCTGCTCGAGGAAAGCCTCGATGAGCTGGCTGAAGTAGTAAGCCCGGCATGTTTTTACCGGGCAAACCGGCAGTTCCTGATCAGCCGCAAAGCCATCAGGGAAATTGAGTATTATTTTAATGGCCGGTTTTGTTTGCATTTAATGCCCAACCCTGAAGAACCGGTGCTCATCAGTAAAGCCAAAGCCGGTAATTTCAGGGAATGGATGGCGGGTTGAAACGGATAGCCCCGGGCATCAAATTGTCAGCTTCCCGGTTTTTAAAAGAATCAAGTGTATAGGATTACGTATTTTGTATATAAACGGAATAATAATAAACATGAAAAGAATTCTCAACATCACCCTCATGCTGGTATTGGTTACACTGATGGCTGCCAACGCATCGGCACAAGCAAAAATGACCGAAGAACAAATAAAGGAAGTCAAAGCAAGATACCAGGCAAATAAAGAAAAACTGAACCTCACCGAAGACCAGTCAAAAAAAGTAGATGCCATCAATACCTCCTGGTTTGAAGGGGTCGCTAAATTAAAAAATTCAGGCAGCTCTAAAATGGAGCGATACAAAAAATTCAAATCACTGAACCAGGAACGTGATAGCAAGATGAAAGAAGTGTTAACAAAGGAACAATTCAAAATATACAAACAGCAAAAGCAGGAAATGAAAGAGGAGTTTAAACAACGAAGAGCGAACAGGGAGTAATTTGCTGATGCTGACAATTGTTGGAACAAATTGTGCTAAAGTGCCGATAGCAGCAGGCATCAACAGCATACGCAGGATCATAAGCTATATATTCACAAACTCACTATTTACCATTAGCGAGAATGCCCGTCCACACTAACAAACGTTTTACAAACACTTAATCTTAACATATTTTAACACTTACGTAATACAGCGATAACATTATTGATTTACCTTTGCACTTTCATATGGCAAGCAATCGTTTGAGCCTTTTGTTTCTACAAAGGGCTTCTTTTTTTAAAGCCCCTTTAGTATTTAACACACCTCATGCACAGGTATATTCGTAAAAGCCCGCACACTTCACCTGTGTTTTAACGAAATATAAAAAAGTTTGTCACAAATGCTATGAAATACCGGATTTAGTTTTATTCTTTGCATCACGTATCCGATGAGAGACCTGCGCCCGCAGGGAAATACAGATTTCTGATTTAGTGATTTAGAGATTTCGGGATTTAAATACAGTTCAGAACTCCCGCAATATCCGAAATCAAGAAATCGCAAAATCTCAAAATCAGAAATTGCCTTCCTTTTTAATCAAGTTCCGGTGTTCCTGTAAAAACCTTAACCACATTGTTAACTTGATTACAACCGTACCATGAACCCTTTCATCAAAACCTGTTTCCTGGTGATTGCTTATTTTGCAATCAGGAATACAACACAAGCAAACGATGGCACCATTACACCATCTGCATTTACCACAACCCGTTTTATTACATCTGTAAAATCATTTGATTCTGTTATTGCGGCGAATGCCACCGCCAAGGTATGCGCCTGCCAGATCCTCAATCTGCAGTCGAACAACCACCATGTAAAAAACGCTGTTGTTTTTGCCGAGAAAACTATTAGTGAAGGATCAACCGATCTGGAAAAAGCAAAGACCCGGCTCGAAAAAGAGAAGCGGGTGCTGCGATCATTGTTCTATAACAAGATCCAGGTGATCGCTGAAAGAACAGCCGAAACAGATTGCAATACGCTGTTCCAGCAAATGAAAATGAAACAGGCTAACCTGTTGTTGTATGAAGTATTGAATGCAGATATAGTGGTTAGATAGAGGAAAGTTGATGCTTCCTATTAAAGAAGATCATAAGTGGTATAAAGAGGCAGAAGTAAGAGGTAAGAAATAGGAAATTTAGAGATTGTGGGATTTAGAGATCTTGAGATTTATCGGAAAATTCAATCCGGCACAAATCCCAAAATCGCGAAATCTCAAAATCAGCAATCGTTTCCTATTTCTTACTGATCATTATTCCTAATATTGTTCTTTATCGTTGGGAAACTCTTTAGCCTTTACATCATGTATATAGCCCTTAACAGCACCGGTGATTTGCTCATGCAGGTTCAGGTATTGCCTTAAAAAGCGGGGCTTAAATTCGGTATTGATGCCCAGCAGATCGTGCATCACCAGCACCTGGCCATCGCAATACATACCGGCGCCAATGCCAATGGTAGGTATTACCAGCGATTCAGATACTTCCTTCGCCAGTACGGCGGGTATCTTTTCCAGCACTATACCAAAGCAACCTGCTTCCTGCAGCAGTTTGGCATCGTTACGCAGTTTATTGGCTTCCGCTTCTTCACGTGCCCGTACCGTATAGGTACCGAATTTGTAAATTGACTGAGGTGTTAAACCCAGGTGGCCCATTACCGGAATACCGGCCGCCACAATGCGTTTTACCGATTCCAGCACTTCTTCGCCGCCTTCGAGCTTAACGGCATGTGCTCCGGTTTCTTTCATGATTCGGATGGCAGAAGCCAGCGCTTCTTTTGAATTTGCCTGGTAGGTGCCAAACGGCAGATCAACCACCACAAAACAACGGTTGATACCGCGTATGACCGAAGAGGCGTGATAGATCATGTGATCGAGTGTAATGGGCAGCGTGGTTTCATGACCTGCCATTACATTGGAGGCAGAATCGCCCACCAGAATTACATCAATACCGGCCTCATCGAACAACCGGGCAAAGGAAAAGTCATAAGCCGTGATCATTGAGATCTTTTCTCCTACGGACTTCATTCTTTGTAACGTATGGGTCGTTACCTTTTTTACTTCTTTGTTTGCGTGAACCGACATAACTGGGAGTTTTGTAAATGTAGTAGGCGGGAGGGAATATGGCTCTGCATTAGAATAAAACACATTCATAATGCTCCTCGCAGTTGTTAGCGCCTGCTAAGGTAGGAGAAATTGCAAAAGAACCAAAAGATAGTTGGCAATGTCAAATTAAAAGAGAATGAAAGCAAACAATAAGGGGCTAAAAATGAGCTTTTTAGTTAATGAGTTAGTCAGTTTTTGAGTTCGAACTAAAGCACTTGCAAACTAACTTAAAACTAACGAACTTAATAATTGACTAACTGGCCTTTTGCTTTCAACTCATCATATAAGTGCTGAATTAAGCCATCGGCCAAACCGATCTTCGGCACAAAGATATCTTCAATATTCCCCCAGCGCATAATATTAACATATATGAACAGTGCAGGAACAATTACATCGGCGCGGTCTTCGCGCAATTTATAAATGCGTATGCGGTCGGCCACCGAAAAACTGCTGAACTCCTTGTAATAATCCTTCAGCAGCTGCAATTGCAAAGGTTTGCCTTCTTTTCGTTTACTGAGGGAAAATATCTTATTAATGTTACCGCCCGAACCAATGGCTATAATATCGGTATAGGGCTTTGTTTCGCGTTTTACAAAATCTTTCATTTCGCTCCAGGTAAAATCATCAACCTGGTCTTTCAGCAACCTGATGGTGCCAATATTGAAGCTGCGCTTGAACACCTGCCGGCCATAGGCAAAAAACGTTAGCTCGGTGCTGCCACCGCCTACATCAATATATAAATACGTATGGTTTTTATCGAGGTTTTCGGCAATGTGGTTCTCATAAATGAGCGAAGCCTCTGCATCGCCGGTGATCACTTCAATGCTGAGACCCGTTTCTTTTTTAACCCTTGCCAGTATTTCGTTTGCATTGCTGGCATCGCGCATGGCCGATGTGGCGGCAGCCTTGCAATATTGCACGCCATATGCATCCATCAGCAGTTTATAGGCCTTGATGGTGTTGATGATCATATCCTCTTTTTCTTTCGAGATCTTTTGCTGATCAAACACATCAAAGCCCAGGCGCAGGGGTACCCGCACCAGGTTCACCTTTTGAAATTGCGGTCGCTTGTTATTGGAAAGAATAACATCAGAGATCAGCAATCTTGCCGCATTACTGCCAATATCAATAGCCGCCAGTTTCATGTGTTGGTTTATACCGCCGGAGCCTCGCCAATAACTACTGTTTCTGTAATTATTGGATGCTGCACACCGGGTATCACGTTGCTTTTTTGATGTAAGTAATTATATATATCTACCTGCGACCGAACTTTCTTATGTTTTCTGTCGCGCACATACCGGTTACTCAGTTCATTGTCCAAAATTCTGGCTTTTACATTATCACTAAGTTGTATTTCCAGGATATTTTTCAACACTTTCTTAATATTCTCATCAAAAACCGGGCAGGTAGCCTCTACACGATGGTCGAGGTTGCGTACCATCCAGTCGGCCGAGGATATATAAACTTTTTCATTCCCATTATTATGAAAAATAAATACCCGCGCATGTTCGAGGTACTCATCAATAATACTCACCGCTTTTACGTTTTTTTTAAACTTCGAGTTCTCGGTATACATGCAGAAAATACCCCTTATGATGAGCTTTATTTCCACACCACTCCTTGCCGCTTCATACAGCTTTTCGATCAGGGCTTCATCGCTCAGGGAATTCATCTTTAAAATTATGCCTGCCGGTTTACCTTCTTTGGCAAATTTTATTTCCCGGCTTATAAGCTTCAGCAGTTCTTTCCGCAGATCAGTAGGGCAGGGGATGATGGTTTTACAGGCCTTCAAAAAATGCATCCCTTCTTTGGGTTTCTCCAAAAAGTTAAAGATGCGGTTTACATCGGCCATAATATGACGGTCGGCCGTAAGCAGGCAGTGGTCGCCGTAAACGGTGGCTGTTTTTTCGTTCAGGTTACCGGTACTTACAAAGCCATAATGAATGGTGTGGTTATTTACCCGCTTTTTAATAAGGCAGCATTTGGCGTGTACCTTCAAATCGGGAATACTGATCAGCACTTTTACGCCTTCATCTTCCAGCCGTTGTTTCCATTCCAGGTTGTTCTCTTCATCGAACCGCGCCCGCAGCTCGAGCATCACTGTTACCTGTTTACCATTGCGCACGGCATTGATGAGGGCATTGATCACTTTTGAATTGCTGGCCAGCCGGTAGGCGGTTATTTTTATTAATGTAACATCGGGGTCAATGGCCGCTTCGCGCAGCAGATCAATGATAGGATGGAAGGAATGGTACGGAAAATTCAGCATCACGTCTGTTTGCTGAACTACATCCGTTACCCGCAGGGCGTTTTTGAGCATAGGGTGTATGAACGACCGTTTCCGGTGCCCTTTCTTCTCAAATACATCGGGGAAATCCATAAAATGGCGGAAATTATGGATGCGGCCGCCGGGGATCAAACTGTCTTTGCGCGACAGGTTCAGCTTGCGGATCAGGTAATCGAGCAGGCCGGCATCTATATTTTTATCGAATACGAACCGCACGGGTTTTCCTTTCCGGCGGTTGCGCACCCCCTTTTCTATTTTTTGAATAAGACTGGTTGAAATATCGCTGTCCATATCAATTTCGGCATCCTTGGTAACCTTAAACACCCAGGAAGCATGGCGGTCGTAGCCGAAATAGGAGAAAATGCTTTTCAGGTTGAACCTGATCACATCTTCCAGTAATATTATATGGCTCTCGCCCGGCGGGGAAGGCAATTGAATGAACCGGCCATTTACTTTGGCCGGAATTTCAATAAGGGCATATTTCCGTTTCAGGGTGCCATCCTTTCGGGAAAGCACCACGCCCAGGTAAATTGATTTTTCGCGCAGGTAGGGAAAATGCGGAATACTTTCGATCATGAGCGGAATGGTATTGCTGCGCACTTCTTCCTCAAAAAACGTTTGAACGAATTTCTGCTGCTCTTTATTAAGGGCCTTTTCGGTGATCAGGAAGATCTTTTCTTTCTCGAGCTCTTTATGCACCCCCTCCCAAATGCGGTTGAATTCGGCCTGTTGTTCCAGTACTATCTGTTGAATTTCATCGAGAATGCGGTTGGGCGCCACTTCCATGTGCATGTTCTTTTTACCCACTTCGGTCATGCGTTTAAGGGTGGCTACCCGTACCCTGAAGAACTCATCGAGGTTATTGGAGAAGATGCCTAAAAACTTGATCCTTTCCCGCAGAGGCACACTTGGGTCAGCAGCCTCCTGTAATACCCTGGCATTAAAAGACAACCAACTAATATCCCGCGCAATGGTCTTACGTTTCATCTGTGTGATCATAATTTGTTTTGGCAGAACTCCCCCGGAAATTCCATTTAAAGGTTTTAGATATGTATTAAATCCTGTGCCTGGATGATCTCCTCATACGATTGGGTATGAAGATGTTCTGCCAAAGGTGAGACGGCGTAAATTAAAATTAAATTAAGTAATTATTAAATCGGATAGGGTGAAAGATTGTGTTTTCTCTATAAAATGGGAGAGAAGGGCTTCCACCCCGAAATTCAGGGAAAGCAGGGAATTTGGTTGGAACCGGCGCCGTCACCGCTCCCTTTTCAGCTCTCCGGCCGATCCGGAAGCCATTTGAGGCCCGCCAAATGTGTATAACTTGCCCTTTTTTACTAAATTGCACATTTCCAAGGCCAACATATCCACAGGTGTTGAAAAAACTGCAAAAATAGTTTGGTATTAATTTGTGGAATCCATAGATTTTCCGACCTTTGCCGTCCTAAATTTTTATGCGTCATGGCTAGAGTATGTCAGGTGACAGGTAAAGTTCCCGTAACTGGGCACAAAGTTTCACATTCCAACATTAAAACCAAACGTAGGTTTTTACCGAATTTGCAAACAAAACGTTTTTACCTGGCCGAAGAAGATAAATGGATCACCCTGAAGTTATCAACTGAAGGTATTCGTACCATTAACAAAAGAGGTTTGATGCCCGTAGTGAAAGAACTGCGCGCTAAGGGTGAAAAAATCTAATTAACTTAAAAGCGTTATAACAATGGCAAAGAAAGGTAACCGAGTTCAGGTAATTTTGGAATGTACTGAGCACAAAAACAGTGGAATGCCTGGTACCAGCCGGTATATTTCTAAAAAGAACAAAAAGAACACTCCAGAGCGTCTGGAGCTGAAAAAATACAACCCGATCCTGAAAAAGGTAACGGTTCACAAAGAAATTAAATAGTGTACGCTGTGGCCCGGCCCAACATGGCAGGCTCATAGATACATGTAAATAGTTTGTCCCGGCAGAATCGGGACTAATTCTCAAAAATTAGAATCATGGCAAAAGCAGCTTCTAAGAACGCGAAAACCAAAGATGCTAAAGCAGCAGCTGAAGCAAAAAACTGGACGAAGGTAATACGTGCTGTACGTAGCGAAAAGACTGGTGCATATACCTTCAAAGAATCTATCGTACACAAAGACAAGGTTAAGGATTTCTTAGCTGGAAAATAATTTGGGTAAGGAAGTATCTTATCTAAGCTCCCCGACGTATCGGGGAGCTTTTTTGCTTTCCCTACTCAGGCTGGTTCAGAAATTGATGAACTATCTATTGCCAACATAATCCTCGATCGTTAAATCTTCATTGTATGAAACCAGGACTCTTTTTAAAAAGCACCGCCCTGTTAAACGATACCTTCTTTGAAAATGCGTTGATCTTTATAACCGAATACAACGAAAAAGGGGCCATGGGCTTTGTGGTCAATCAAAAATTTCCCAGAAAGCTGAATGAATTGGTTGAGTTCAAAAACAACCGGCCCTTCCCCATACATTTGGGCGGGCCGGTTGACCAGGAGCATTTGTACTTTATTCATCAGCGCCCCGACCTGATACCAGGCGGTATACTGGTTAACGGCAACATTTACCTGGGCGGAGATTTTAAATTGGCCGTAAAAAATATTGACAATCACTCCCTTACTGAAAAAGATTGCCGGCTATTCCTTGGCTATTGCGGGTGGGATCTTCATGAACTGGATGGCGAAATTGCCGAAGGCAGCTGGGAAGTGCAGGCAACAGGCGACCCTTTTTCGATTATCCCGTAGTGGGAAGTGCTGGCAACAGGCGACCCTTTTTCGATTATCCCGTAGGGATAACCCGGTCACTAAATAATTACAACACTTGTAAATCAATTATCTTAGCCTTAAAATCAGGAAAATGAGTTTTCTCGGGAAGTTGTTTGGTAAAAAAGAAAAGGAATCGCTCGACCAGGGTTTACAAAAAACAAAAGAGGGTTTCCTGTCAAAGATCACCAAGGCCATTGCCGGCAAAAGTTCGGTAGATGAAGAGGTACTCGATAGCCTCGAAGATGCCCTGGTAAGCGCCGATGTGGGCATTGATACCACCGTGCAGATAATTGAACGCATAGAACAGCGCGTAGCAAAAGATAAATACCTCAATACCACTGAGCTGAACCGCCTGTTACAACAGGAAATTGAAGCGGTGCTGGTTGATGCGCCGGAGAGTAACAGCTATAATTTCAATACAACGCTGCCCACCAAACCCTACGTCATTCTCGTAGTGGGCGTGAACGGTGTGGGTAAAACCACCACCATTGGCAAGCTGGCTTATAATTTTAAAAAAGCGGGGAAATCAGTACTCCTCGGTGCTGCCGATACTTTCCGCGCGGCGGCAGTTGACCAGCTCACCATCTGGAGCGAGCGGGTAGGCGTCCCCATCGTAAAACAGGCCATGGGTTCCGACCCGGCCTCAGTAGCCTTCGACAGCGTGCAAAGCGGACTGGCCAAAGGCGTTGATGTGATCATCATTGATACGGCCGGCCGGTTACACAACAAAGCCCATCTTATGGATGAGCTGGGCAAAATTCGCCGGGTTGTTCAAAAACAGATTCCCGAAGCGCCTCACGAAGTACTGCTCGTGCTCGACGGTTCAACCGGACAAAACGCGCTTGAACAGGCCAAACACTTTACTGCAACTACCGATGTAACAGCCCTGGCCATCACTAAGCTCGATGGAACGGCCAAAGGCGGCGTGGTACTGGCCATCGCCAATCAATTTAAAATACCCGTTAAGTTCATTGGAGTGGGCGAAAAAATGGAAGACCTGCTGGTATTCGACAAACACGAGTTTGTTGATAGTTTGTTTAAGTTGGAGTAGGGCGAGCGTACGTGATACAAACAAAAAACAGTCTTATAGTTCCCGTGCCACTTACGGGAACCTGCTCCGGTTGGCATGCTGATACAATGTAAACTGCTTCACAAATAGCAGCATATATAAAATAAAAACGTCCCGTTATAGTAGCGGGACGTTTTTATTTGTAATGATTTTCAGTCCTAGAAGGTAAACTTAATGCCCAATCCACCCCAAACATTAGCATAAGGATGGTGAAGGAATTCGAAATAAGGATTGATATCAAGGCTCATGGCAATGGGAGCACCCCTGAACTTGTAATCTAATCCCAGTACACCATCAATACCAAAAGAAGCGGCGCCATCATCATAGTAATGATCATGATACCAGTAACCATTGTTATACCAGCCAATGTGGGCACCGGGTCCAACATACCATTTTAAACCAGGAGCACTGTTAATATCTCCATGAAATTCGTACAGGCCGGTAAAGCGAAAACCGTGTTCCCAGAAGTAGGCAATGCCTTCCAACGCAGCATCATCTTTAATAAAATGCTTTATAGTAAGAGCACCTGGCCAAAATTTGGCGCCAATAGCGGTGCGATACTCAGATCCCATTGACTGAGCATGGGTACGGGAAACGGTTAAAAGGGCCAATAAACCTAGTAGAGCTACGATTTTTTTCATAAATATCTGTGTTTGGTCATTAACAGGTTAAAAAGAATATGCCAATACGCAAAAAACTATGCCAAATCGCTTGTAGATAAAAAACAAGTGTAAACACTTAATCCTCAAGCCAAAATCCCCGCAATATTACAGCTAAACCCGCAAAAACACAAAGGATTAACAATTGTTGAGTGGTAATCAAAAATACCCAATAACCGGTTTTGCCCGGAAAGGTCGATTTTTATGCCAGGGGCCTTATCCTTGGGTGCTGGCTCTTTCTTTAGTACCTTTGCGCCCTTATATATGAAAGTAAGATCACATAAAAAGGATAAGGTTAATATCATTACGCTCGGCTGTAGCAAGAACATGGTCGACAGTGAAGTATTGAGCGGTCAGTTACAAGCGAATGATATCGAGGTGATACATGAAAACAAGAAACTCGACCACAATATTGTTATTGTAAACACCTGTGGTTTTATTGATAAGGCCAAGGAAGAATCGGTTAATACCATTCTTGAACAGGTAGAACGCAAACGCCGCGGCCAGCTCGATAAAGTGTATGTGACCGGCTGCCTCAGCGAGCGCTATAAAAACAACCTCGAAAAAGAAATTCCTGAAGTAGATGCCTATTTCGGCACCATGGAGCTGCCACTGATCCTGAAACAATTTGAAGCCGATTATAAAGCAGAACTGCTGGGCGAACGTTTACTGGCAACGCCTACCCATTATGCCTATCTGAAAATTTCGGAAGGCTGTAACCGCACCTGCTCGTTCTGTGCCATTCCGCTTATGCGCGGGCAACACGTCAGCAAGTCTATTGAAGACCTGGTAAAAGAAGCGGAATCACTGGTGAAGAAAGGCGTAAAAGAAGTAATGCTCATTGCCCAGGAGCTGACCTATTATGGCCTTGACATTTATAAAAAACGCATGCTGCCCGACCTGTTAAACCGGCTGGCAGATGTAAAGGGACTGGAATGGATCAGGCTGCATTATGCTTATCCTTCTAAATTCCCCCTTGAAATACTCGATGTAATGCGCGAACGCGATAACATTTGCAATTACCTCGATATGCCTTTGCAACATGCCAGCGATAATATGCTCAGGGCCATGAAGCGCCAGATAACCCAGGCAGAAATGAATGAGCTCATCAGCGCCATCCGGGAGAAAGTGCCTGGCATTTGTTTGCGCACAACACTTATAGCCGGTTTCCCGGGCGAAACACGCGATGATGTGGAGTCGTTAAAGTCGTTCCTGCAACAACACCGGTTCGATCGCGTTGGCATCTTCACCTATTCACATGAAGAAGGCACCACCGCACATGATCTGGAAGACAATATTCCGCACGAAGAAAAAGAATTACGGGCACAGGAAGTGATGGAAGTACAGCAGGACATCAGCTTTGAGAAGAACCAGGAAAAAGTAGGCAAAACATTCAAAACACTTATCGATAAAAAAGAATCGGGCCGTTACCTGGGCCGTACTGAATTCGACAGTGTGGAAGTAGATAATGAAGTGATCATAAACAGCACAAAGAAACTGGCCATTGGTGAATTTGTAAATGTAAAGATCACCAAGGCATACGACTATGACCTCGAAGGTGAAGTGGTAGAATAATAAGCGTGATTAAAACATAATATTAAGACGCTGTCTGGCAATTGCCGGATAGCGTTTTTTCTTTATAACAACCTATAACTGTAACCGAATTACCACTTCGTTGTATTGCTACCACCTTTAATTAACTATACCTTCGCCCTGAAATTATTGTAAATACAATAATGGCGCATTGGACAACCATCAATCAATAACCCGTTAATCAATAGTTTACTAATTGGCTCAATTGGGGGCAATGGCAGATCCGGAAGATCTGTTCGGATCAGATCAACTCCGGATCAGTGGAATAATTTAGTAGTGCGACAATTAATTACTGATTATACCACACCTGGCAGGCACAAAACCTTCTTGTGCCTGCCTCTTTTTTATAGGGACTACCTATTCGTTTGCAGTCCTAATTAATTAAATAAATGTGACATACCATTAACAAAAAAATATAATAAATACACAAACAAAATGTATTTAATACCTTAATTAGCCGGTAAATTTGGACCAGGTTAATATGCTTCATTAGTTAGTAGCAACTCTCTTAATGAGGGTTTAGGTTCTGATTATTTTCTATATGCTGTGCATACAGCATAACCCGGAGTTCTTTAACAGGGAAAGAAAGAACTTCTTTCTTTCCTGTTAATTCCGGCGTTCTTCGACGCTGAAGCTGCGCTCAAAGCAGGCCCGCTCAGGACCCGAGGCATTAGCAGCTTGCCCTGAGCAGAGTCGAAGGGCAAAAACTTCCCCAACACTTAACCATTATTATCTATTTGATTTCAATATTTCACGCAGGTTTAGCGGTTAAAGGAATGTATAATACCTTTGTAATCCGATACAACGGTAAATACATGTACTATGTTTAAAGATGCAGCTGAACACGAAATAAACCAGGTGTTGAACACCGCATGGCAGGCTTTTCATCAATACAGGAAGTATTCGTTAAAAGACAGGGCTCATTTTATGCGCAGCATTGCAGCAGAGCTGGAGAATGCAGGCGATGAACTCATTCACACCGCCATGCGCGAAACCAATTTGCCCGAAGCCCGTTTGCGCAACGAAAGGGCACGAACCATGTACCAGCTAACCAGTTATGCCGATGCATGCGAAAGAGGAGAGTGGCTGGAAGCAAGAATAGATACAGCTAATACCAGTAAAACACCGCCCAAACCAGATATCCGCAAAATGCTGATCCCACTGGGGCCGGTTGTCGTTTTTGGCGCCAGTAATTTTCCTTTCGCCTATTCTACCGCAGGTGGCGATACTGCCTGTGCCCTGGCAGCCGGTTGTCCGGTTATTGTAAAAGCACACCCGGCGCATGCGCAAACTTCTGAATTGGTAGCGCAGGCAATTCTGAAAGCAGCCGGCAAATGCAATATGCCCAATGGTGTTTTTGCACACGTGCATGGCGCTTCACAGGAAGTAGGAAAGGCATTGGTGACGCATCCCCATACCAAAGCAGTTGGCTTTACCGGTTCATACCTGGGTGGCAAAGCCCTGTTCGACTGGGCAAACCAACGCAAGGAACCCATACCGGTGTTTGCTGAAATGGGCAGTGTGAACCCGGTGTTCCTGCTCCCCGAAAAACTGAAACAATCACCCATTGAGGTGGCTAAATTATATGCCGGATCTATTACATTAGGGGTGGGTCAGTTCTGCACCAATCCGGGTTTGATTGTCGGTATTGAATGCGATGAGTTGCAACAGTTCATTACCACGTTGGGCAATGAGATCAAAACAATGAGCCCCGGCACTATGTTGCACCCCGGCATTTCAAAAAATTATATTGAGAACAGCCGCCGCGCCCTGTCGCAACCACAGGTACAAACGATAGCTGTAAGCGAAGTACAGGCTGCCGCCAACCAGGGCGCGCCCACCATCGCCTCTGCCAGTGGCGAAGCCTTCCTCAATAATCCCATCTTACACCAGGAAGTATTTGGCCCATATTCCATTGTTATTCGTTGTAAAGACAAAAATGAATTGCTTGAAGTGGTTCGTCATCTCGAAGGACAATTGACCGCTACGCTGATGGCCACCGATAACGATATGCTGGCCAATGAGGAACTGGTAGAAGCCGTAAAGAATATCTGTGGGCGGTTTATTGTAAATGGTGTTCCAACCGGGGTAGAAGTATGTTTGAGCATGCATCACGGCGGACCATTCCCTGCAACTACTGATTCGCGTTTCACTTCTGTAGGCGCTGATGGCATTAAACGGTTTGCCCGGCCCATCGCTTATCAAAACTGGTCAGATAGTTTGTTGCCCCCTGAGTTGAAGAACGGCAACCCGCTCAACATCTGGCGTACAGTGAATGATGTGGTAACGAAGGACGAAGTAAAGCCGTGAGTTATGAGTAATGGGTGAAGCCGCGGAATAGGAGCAGCTTAAAAATTTCGGGCACTCACTCACCATTCACCACTGCGGCTTTCTGCGGCATAGAAAACTATTTTCATCACTATTTTTTTACTACTTTACCCGCGGTTCATGAATGAAATTTACGCTGAGCGGGCCTGCAAATACATTTTCATGAAAAAAACTTTTTTCTGTATCGATGCACATACTTGCGGTAACCCGGTACGGCTGGTAGCCGGCGGTGGTCCCGTTTTAGAAGGAAAGAACATGAGCGAGAAGCGCCAGCATTTTTTAAAAGAATACGACTGGATCCGCAAAGGACTGATGTTTGAACCCCGCGGCCACGATATGATGAGTGGCAGCATTCTTTATCCGGCGCATGATCCGCAAAACGATATCGCCGTACTGTTCATTGAAACAAGCGGTTGTTTACCCATGTGCGGTCACGGCACTATTGGCACTATCACCATTGCCATTGAAGAAGGCCTGATCAACCCCAAAGTGCCGGGCACGGTTCGTTTGGAAACGCCGGCCGGACTGGTAATGATCAGCTATAAACAGGAAGGAAAGAAAGTAAAAAGCGTTAGGCTCACCAATGTTCCGGCCTACCTGGCAGCAGAAGGATTGAAAGTAGTATCGCCCGATCTCGGTGAACTCACCATTGATGTAGCTTATGGCGGTAACTTTTATGCCATCGTTGATGTGCAGGCCAATTTCAAAGGGCTTGAACATTATGGCGCCGATCAGCTGATTGCCTGGGCGCGCGAACTACGCAAACGCATCAACGCGCAATACCAGTTTGTACATCCGGAGAACCCGACCATCAATGGTTGTTCGCACATCTTATGGACAGGTTCGGTGATCGATAAAAATGCTACGGCGCGCAATGCGGTCTTTTATGGCGATAAGGCCATTGACCGTTCTCCCTGCGGAACCGGCACCTCGGCCCGCATGGCGCAATGGTATGCAAAAGGCAAATTGAAAAAAGGCGATGCCTTTGTACATGAAAGTATCATAGGGTCGCAGTTCATTGGGCGTATTGAAGAAGAAACCACGGTTGATGGCAAACCCGCGATCCGCCCCAGCATTGAAGGCTGGGCAAAGGTATATGGTTACAATACTATTTCCATTGATCCCGATGATGATCCGTATGCATACGGGTTCCTGGTACTTTGAGCAGGGTACCAGTTAGAAGATGGCAGTTACCAGTTACCGGTTTCCGGTTACCAGGCCCTTAGTTCGGAGAGCTTGCCTGTAATCAGCCTGCCTTTAAATTGAAGCCCGGTATCCGGTAACTGGCAACCGGTAACCTGTTTTTTATCATTCAAAATTTATACTATACCACTAAAGTCTATTCATGAGCAAACAGGTCACAATCATTGGAGCAGGCGTAATTGGTCTTTGCAGTGCTTATTACCTGCAGAAAGAAGGTTATGAAGTTACGGTTATAGAAAAAGGAGATATTACCGACGGCACATCCTTTGGCAATGCAGGGTATGTATCGCCCAGTCACTTTGTACCGCTGGCAACCCCCGGCATAGTAGCACAGGGTTTACGCTGGATGCTGAGCTCAACCAGTCCGTTTTATATAAAACCCCGCCTTAACCTCGATCTCGTCAGGTGGTTAATGACCTTCTGGAAACAGGCCAATGCACAAACGGTAAAACAAAACGTTCCCGCCTTAAATGATATCCTGCACTTAAGCCGCGAGCTCACCAGCGATATTAAGAATGAACTGGGCAACCAGTTCCGTATGCAGGAGATCGGATGTTTCATGTTATATAAATCAGCCGCGGTTGAAAAACATGAAATAGAACTCGCAAAAGAAGCCGCAGCCTTGCATATTGACACCAAAATTCTGAACGCACAGGAAGTGCAGGCGATGGAACCCGATGTACAGGTTGATGTAAAGGGTGGGGTATTGTACCCCATAGACTGTCATATGCACCCTGGCGATTTTATGCGCACACTGAAAGATCATTTGCAAAAAGCGGGTGTAAAACTGCAGTTGAATACAACGGTAACCGGTTTTGAGAAAAGCGGCAGCACGGTTACAGCCGTTATTACCGACAAAGGCAAATTTAATTGTTCGCAACTGGTACTGGCCAGCGGATCATGGTTACCGGTAGTAAGTGAAAAACTGGGCGTTTCCCTGTTATTGCAAGCCGGTAAAGGCTATAGCATGACGTATGAAAAAGTGCAGCGCAACCTGCGTTACCCCGCCATACTGGTCGATAAACGAGTGGCCATGACACCAATGGGGGCCGACCTGCGCATGGGTGGCACCATGGAGATCAGTGGGCTCAATTCGCCCTTACTGGTAAAACGCGCTCATGCCATTTATAACGGCGCCAAAGCCTATTATCCCGATCTTCCTGTTGACGTTATGCCTAAGGAAAAGATCTGGTACGGGTTACGTCCGCTTACCCCCGATGGATTGCCGTATATCGGCCATCACAGCAAATACAACAACCTGGTGATTGCCGGCGGGCACGCCATGCTGGGGCTGTCACTGGCTGCCGCAACCGGAAAGTTAGTAGAAGAGCTGGTTGGTAAGAAGAAAACTACTATCGGTGTAGCCGCATTTAAGCCTGAAAGATTTTAAAGCAAAGAATACGTTGCAGGTTCCAGGTTGCAGGGTAAATACAGTTATAAGTTTGCTTTGCCTTGTAACGTGAACCTTGTAACAAACTGCCAGTAACCGGTAACAATGTACTTATTCCCCCTTTAGGGGGGTTAGAGGGCTTTCCCTTATCTTTACCCTCCTCAAAAAAGTTACATATGAAAAAATACCTTATTACCGGTTCCATCATCATTACAACCATGCTGGCCAACGCCCAACAACACCAGCTGGTTAAAAAATGGGAAACAGATACCTTACTGAAAGTACCTGAATCTGTTTTATACGACGCAGATAATAAGATCTTATATGTTACCAATATTGACGGACAGCCCTGGGAAAAAGACAACAAGGGTTCTGTAGGCAAAGTAGGGCTCGATGGCAGGATCATCACCGTTGATTGGGTAAGCGGTTTGCAGGCGCCCAAAGGCATGGGCCTGTATAAAAACAACCTGTATGTGGCAGATGTTGATAAAGTGGCGGTGATCGATATAAAAAAAGGCGCCATTGTTCAAACCATTCCTGTTGAAGGCGCACAGGGTTTGAATGATCTTACAGTCGACAAAAAAGGCGTGATCTATGTATCAGACTCCAAAAACAAAAAAGTGCACCGTATTGAGAACGGTCGGGTTACCACCTGGCTCGAGAATATGAAAGGTCCCAACGGCGTATTGATCAACGGCAACGACCTCTTTGTGCTGGATGCCGGCGGTTTGTATAAAGTGGAAAAAGATAAAAGCCTCACCAAACTGGCCGATGGTATGGAAGGCGGTACCGATGGGGTAGAACACGTGCAGGGAAAAGATTATGTGGTTAGCTGCTGGGCCGGCTCCATCTGGTATGTGAACGGGGATGGCACCAAACAAAATTTACTCGATACCCGCGAACAAAAGATCAATACGGCCGATATAGGCTATGATGCCAAAAACAGGATCGTATATGTTCCCACTTTCTGGAAAAATAAGATCGTGGCATATGAACTAAAGTAGCAATGGAACGTTAAAATTGACGATCAGTTATGGCAATCGTGCAGTTGATAGTACTTTTATGTTCGCATTTCCTAAATTATGGATTGTAATTCTACTAACTTATCATTTGAGCAAACCGGTTATTTTTCAAAGATCATTACAGATTATCTTAATCTGGCGCCGGCCCTGCAACCTTTTTATAAGCACCCCGTATCATTGGATGGTTTAGGTGCCGCTATACAGGCGCGGCAGGCCGCACAACCCAACCGGCCATTATTGGTAACGGAATTACAAAAACAATATACGGGTGTCGATACAACGGCCCTTGTGCAGCAGAACATACAACAATTATTACAACCCAATACATTTACGGTTACCACGGCCCATCAGCCGGCCATCTTTACCGGTAACCTGTATTTCGTTTATAAAATATTACATGTCATAAAACTGGCAGAACGGATGAAGCAGGAATTTCCTGCCAACCATTTTGTGCCGGTATTCTGGATGGGAAGTGAAGATGCCGACCTCGATGAGCTGGGGCATGTGTACCTCGGTGGCGAAAAGCTGGTGTGGGAAACAAAACAAACCGGCGCCGTGGGCCGCATGCAAACAAAGGGCCTCGATAAACTGATCCATCGCATTGAAGGCGAATTATCGGTTCAGCCTTATGGAAAAGAATTGATAGCATTGCTGCGCACCTGCTATTTACAAAGTCCCGATATACAAACCGCCACCTTCAAACTCATCAACGCTTTATTTGCTGAATATGGTTTGATCGTGATACTACCCGATAATGCCAACCTGAAAAAGGTGATGGAACCGGTTTTTCGCGAAGACCTGTTGCAACAAACACCGGCATCGATAGTGGTGAAGACCATTGAACAATTATCACAACAATACAAAGCACAGGCGCACCCGCGGGATATTAATTTGTTTTACCTCAGGGATAATATCCGCGAGCTCATCGAATTCAAAAATTCAAAGTTTGAAGTAAGAAATACACAGTTAAGTTTTTCCAGGGAAGAAATACTGGTCGAGCTGGCCAATTATCCCGAACGGTTCAGCCCGAACGTGATCCTGCGCGGCCTGTACCAGGAAACGGTTCTACCCAATATTGCCTTTGTAGGCGGGGGCGGTGAAACAGCTTACTGGTTAGAACTGAAAGACCTGTTTGAGCACTACAAGGTGCCATTCCCGGTATTGATACTGCGCAATTCATTTCTGATAGTAGAGAAGAAGTGGCAGGAAAAGATAGAACGGCTGGGTTTGCAACCGAAAGACTTCTTTCAACCCGAACAGGAATTGCTTACCCTGCTGGTAAGCAGGCATAAGAATGGCGAACTGAAGCTGCAACATGAACTGGAAGCGGCCACACATTTGTATGAATTATTGAAAAATAAAGCGGCGAATATCGACAGGTCGTTATTACAACATGTGGAAGCGCTGCAGGCCCGAACGTTGAAACCCCTGGAGGAGCTGGAAAAGAAATTGCTTCGCGCTGAAAAAAGGAAATACGAAACCGAACAACGGCAAATTCACACTGTTCGCTCGGCAATATTTCCCCGAAATGGTTTGCAGGAACGGGTCGATAACTTTATGCCCTGGTATGCCTTGTGGGGAAAGGAATTTATTCAAATTATACACCGGCATTCACTTACAATAGAGCAGGAATTTGTTATTCTGGAAGAAAGCTAAACGCAAAACGTCCCGATGCATCGGGACGTTCTGTTATTATTTCAAGCTTCTTTTCTTATTCTTTAACCCGCACCGTAAACACGCCATTCTTTCCCGCCTTATTATCGGCCAGCAGGTACAATTTCAACCTGCTGCTTTTTTCATTGCGAATACAAACCGACTTCATATTGTAACCCACAAAACCTTCGCTCAGGTCATTCAGGTGGAACAGCGAATTCACCTTCATTTTTTTACGAACTACCTTGCGGGAAGCGTTCTCAATAACGGCCAGGTAACTATCGCCCGTGGTTGTGTGATCTTTACCAGCGCTTTCTGACAACAGGGTAACCACCAGCCAGTCGTTCTTGTAAGAATAGGACAGGCCCGATAACCCTACCACCTGGTTCGGTGTTTGGGGTAAGTCAAAACTTACTGTGGTGATCTCGGCATTTGCCTGGTTCTTGTAGAAATCAGCATCAGTAACTATGATGTGGTTTTCGGGAGCAGTTTTATGATCGCGGTTACATAAGATCAGTTTACCCAGCACTATGGCGGCCGATTCAATATTGAATACCCCTACAGTTGCTTTTAACCGGTTATAAAATTCAGAGATGTCGAATTCTTCTTTGGTATAGTCATCGAGGTTCACCAAAATGGCTTTGTGATGACTGTCTTTTATATCGAAACCCAATACCAGCAGGCGGGGAATACTATTCACCACAACGATGGTAGTTGCTTCGAAATCTGACTTTGACCCGGGCAGAATTTGGGGATCGTCGTGCCCCAGCAATTTATGAATGGCCAGTGTTTGCCATTTCTTGTTGAAGGCAACCATGTCGCTGGCATCATCATCAACCAGGTACAGGGTTTCATTAAAAAATTCAAGGTTTGAGCCAACGGGCAAATCCGGAACTTCTCTATAGTCGAGCAATTTGAGTTTCATACCGCGCGCAAATTACAAGGATGAAATAAGATTCCCTAATCAAATTTATTCTCCCACCCTTGTTTTTTCAGATTTTCAATCTTTACCAATACCTCTTCTTCCAGTTTCTTCTTATAGGCTGCTACCTGATTACCAATATGTTCATCAAATGAACCAATAATGGAGGCCGCCAGTATACCAGCGTTTTTAGCCCCGTTCAGGGCTACTGTAGCAACTGGTATGCCATTAGGCATTTGTAGAATAGACAATACAGAATCCCAGCCATCAATTGAGTTCGACGATTTAATGGGGACGCCGATCACCGGCAAGGGGGTGAGGGAGGCTACCATACCGGGCAAATGAGCGGCGCCGCCGGCGCCGGCAATGATCACTTTCAGTCCTCTTTCCCGGGCTTTTGTAGCATACTCCATCATACGCACAGGCGTACGATGGGCCGAAACCACGGTCAATTCAAATGAAATACCCAAACTCCGCAATACCTCTGCCGCTGCCTGCATTATGGGCAAATCGCTGTCGCTGCCCATGATTATTCCCACCTTTGGATCCATAAAATGAGTAAGTTGAATCGCAAAGAAAAGAAAATTATGTTAACAAGCCCAATGTACCGGGCAGGCCTGTACAGTGCGGGCCTGCCCTGAGGGAGGGTCGAAGGGCTTGTCCTAAGCGAAATTGGCCCTGAGCATGCTTGTCCTGGGCCGAGCCGAAGGATCTAATGCAACAAATCGCCTCTTAACCGTAACAGCTCGGTTTCCGCCACTTTTGTATTATACCGGGCAGAAATTAAACGGATATAGGCATCCTGCAGGCTTTTCTGGGCTTCGCGCAATTCAAGCGAGGTGGTTACTCCTTGTTTTAACCGCTCCACGGAAATGGCCACATTCTCCTTCGCCAGAATGATGTTGTCATCTTCGAGGTCGAGCAATTGCTTCTGCAATTCATATTCTTTAAAAGCATTGCTGATACCCACATCAACCAGCGACCGTTGCTTTTCATAATTCACCTGCTGGTATTGCAAACCTATTTGCGCATGCCTGATGAGGCGGTGGGTATTGAAGCCATTCAGAATAGGCACATTTAAACCAAACCCGTAGTTGAAACCTTTGTTCTGGTTAAAAAAGGGCTGATTCTGGTTTACCACCACGCTGTTATTGGTAGAAGTAAAATTATAGGCAGAATTGAAGGAAAGGGTAGGCCATAAACCGGCCTTTTGCTCCTTTACGCTAATGCTGGCGATATCTATATTCTTTTTGGCCACCTGCAACCCCAGGTTCGTTTTTTCATATTGTTGGGCAAACTCGCCATACTGTAGCGACATATTCAGCGGTATGCTATTGGTAACGTCATATACCGAACCCTGTTTAAAACCGATCAACTGGTTCAACTGATCGCGTAACTGGGCTATCAACGATAGCTGGGTTATGCGCGCAGCTTTTTGTGCATTGTAGTCAACCTTTGCCTGCAACAATTCGGGTTTGCTGCCAAGGCCAGCCGACAATTTCCTATCGGCCAGCTGTACGCGGGTTTCATAAACGATCATTTGCGAATCAATTGCTTCCAGTTGCTGCTTCTGACGAACAATGTTATAATAATTGTTGATCACAGCGGCCACGCTGTTCACGATCTGTTCTTTCACGGTGAGGCCGCCCAGCGTCTCCTGCTCAATAAGCCTTTCGCGGGTGGCAAACATCTTCATACCATCGAACAGCGTCCAGCTCAGGTTAACTGAGTAGCTGTTATTGGTGGTACGAACGCCATTGCGGGTAACCAGGCTGTCTTTACCCGTGGTGCGGCTGGCAAACTTTAATTGTTGATTATTGTTATTCCACACAATGGCTCCCGTTGCATTCAGTTGCGGTATAAAAGCTGCAAACGAATAATAACGGTCCAGCGCATAGGAAGTGGAATCATTCCGGCTCAATAAAATGTCATAGTTATTTTTCAAAGCAGCAGCAATGGCATCCTCAAGGGTTAGTTGCTGTTGCGCTTCAATTTGGGTTGCTATTCCCAGGCAAACGAAAATTATAAAAACAAATTTCATAAGTATTTTCTAAGTTACCGGTAACCATTCAATTACGCCCTATGCAAATCCTTATCATCCATCAATTCCAGTTCGCTTTTCTTCTTTTTGCGCGACAGGTACGAGTACACGGCAGGTATAACATATAAGGTTAAGATCAAAGAAAACATGATACCACCCACAATCACTATACCCAGCGGTATACGGCTTGTAGAAGCAGCCCCCAGTGACAAGGCAAGTGGCAATGCACCCAGGGTCATGGCCAGGCTCGTCATGAGGATCGGCCGTAAACGGGCACTTGCAGCTTCAATTACCGCATCCCGTTTGCTTAAACCTGCCAGTTGTTTCTGATTGGCGAACTCCACAATGAGGATACCATTCTTGGTAACCAGCCCTACAAGCATAATCATGCCAATTTGTGAAAAAATGTTGATGGTTTGGTCGAACAACCACAGGGATAACAGGGCGCCCGCAAAGGCCATAGGCACCGTGATCATGATCACAATAGGATCAATAAAACTTTCAAACTGGGCTGCCAGTACCAGGAAGATCAGTCCCAATGCCAAAAACAGGGCAAAAGAAGTGTTACCAGAGCTTTCTGCATAGTCGCGGCTGGGGCCCGAGAGGGAAGTGGCAAAGGAATCATCCAGCAATTTCTTCGCAATATCCTGCATTACCTGAATGCCCTCACCTAATGTATGACCTGGGGCTACGCCCGCTGAAACGGTGGCCGATTTATACCGGTTAAAGTGGTACAGGGTGGGGGGCGTGGTTTGCTCGCGCATGCTCACCAGGTTATCGATCGAAATGATCTCATTCCGGTTATTGCGCACATAAATATTCTTGAGGTCGGTAGGGTCGTCACGGTCGTTCCGGGCTACCTGGCCAATCACAGAATACTGTTTACCCGAGCGGTAAAAATATCCCATTTGCAGGTTGCTCAGCGCCAGTTGCAGGGTTTGCGATACATCCGAAACACTTACCCCCAGCTGACTGGCTTTTATACGGTCCACTTCAATATTGACCTCGGGTTTATTGAATTTCAGGTCCACATCCACACCCTGGAATACCGGGCTCTTATTCGCCTCTTCCAGGAATTTGGGCAGCACCGTGGCTATTTTGTCAAAATCATTGTTTTGAATAACAAACTGCACCGGTAATCCCGACCGGCGGTTCACCGAAATGGTTTGTTCCTGAATGGCAAATGCTTTACCATCGGAGTACTTATTCAGATTTCGGTTGATCATGTCAACGATCTGCTGTTGCGAACGTGTTCGTTGATCGGGGTCGCTCAACGTTGTACGTACCATACCGGTATTGGTAGCACCGGAACCACTGAAACCAGGTGCCACAATACTAAGATTGGTTTTGGATTCGGGCACCGAATCCATCACAAATTGTGTTAACCGGTCAATGTATGAATCCATATAATCATAGGAGGTACCTTCGGGCGCAGTAACCGCTAAACGATACTGGCTGCGGTCTTCCATGGGGGCCAGCTCTGATTTCAGGCTGCCACCTATAAAGTAAATGATGACGGCGCAAGCTGCCACAATTACCCAGGCAATCCAGCGAAGCCGCATAAACCTTTTCAGCGAATTGTGATAACCACTTTCCATCCAGCGGAAGAAGGGTTCTGTTTTATGATAGAACCAGCTGTGTTTATGCACATCGCGGGTAAGCTTCACATTCAATACCGGCGTAAGGGTAAGCGATACAATCGCAGAGATCAATACCGCACCAGCCACTACAATACCAAATTCGCGGAACAGGCGGCCTACGAAACCCTGCAAAAAGATGATCGGTAAAAAGATAATGGCCAGCGTAATAGAAGTGGCAATAACCGCAAAGTAAATTTCTTTTGAACCCTCCCGGGCAGCCTGGTATTTGTTCATCCCTTCTTCCATCTTTTTAAAGATGTTTTCGGTAACCACAATACCATCATCCACCACCAGGCCGGTAGCCAGTACAATACCCAGCAGCGATAGCACATTTATCGTAAAGCCGCTTACGTACATGATGAAGAAGGCGCCCACCAGTGAAACGGGAATATCGATCAGTGGCCGGAAGGCGATCAGCCAGCTGCGGAAGAACAGGTAAATGATCAATACCACCAGTATCAGCGAAATGATCAATGTTTCTTCTACTTCCGAAATAGACTTTTTAATGAATTTGGTTTGATCGAGCGCAATACCCAGCTTGATATCGGCGGGCACCTCTTTTTCAAGCTGGCCAAGCCGTTTGTAAAACTCATTTGAAATGGCCACATAATTGGAGCCCGGTTGCGGTACCAGGGCCAGCGCTATCATGGGAATACGGCTTTCCTTCAAAACGGTTTCTTCATTTTCGGGGCCTAACACCGCTTCTGCCACATCCTTCAACCGGATGTCGCTTCCGTTTACATTCTTTACAATAACATTGTTGAAATCTTCTTCCGTTGATAACCGGCCAAAGGTGCGAACTGTTAACTCCGTTTTATTACCGGCAATTTTACCCGAAGGTAATTCCACATTCTCTCTGGCTATCGCTGCCTGTACATCGCCAGGCGTTAATCCATAGGCGCTCAGTTTGGCGGGGTTGAACCAGATACGCATGGCATACCGCTTTTCGCCCCATATTTGAATGGCGCTCACACCGGGAATGGTTTGCAACCGTTCAACCAGCACGTTATTGGCATATTCAGTTATCTGCAACTGGTTGCGCGTATTGCTTTGCACCGTCATGGAAATAATGGCATCAGAACTGGCATCAGCCTTGGCCACTACAGGCGGGGCAGGAAGGTCGGTAGGTAAAGAACGTATGGCCTGGGAAACCTTATCACGCACATCATTGGCGGCAGCTTCGAGGTCAATACTCAGGTCAAACTCCACGTTAATGCTGCTTACACCCTGGCTGTTGGTTGAAGTTATATTTCTTACACCCGCAATACCATTAATTGATTTTTCGAGTGGTTCGGTGATCTGTGATTCTATGATGTCGGCATTGGCGCCGGGATAGCTCGTGCGCACACTTACGTTGGGCGGATCAATGGCCGGATAATCACGAACGCCCAGGAAGGTAAAACCGATCACCCCGAACAATACGATCAGGATGTTCAGTACCGTTGCCAACACCGGCCGCCGTAAACTTAATTCCGAAATGTTCATCTGAAAATGATTATTTTATTTTGGTCCCCGACAGCTATCGGGAGAATTCGCCATAAAATTTCCATCGCAACACAGTAGGATAGCCCGAAAATTTTATGGCTCATTTCATCTGAAAATCGCTTATTGAACTTTTGATAATTTGATTTTACTTTCGGGACGTATAGCAAGTAAAGCCGTAGTAATAACGGTATCTCCTTCCTTCACGCCATCGAGTACCTGCACATAGGATGAATCGCGAATACCGGTGGTAATTACGGTAAAGTTGGGTTTACCACCTTTATAAACGATCACGCTTTTGTTACGCGCCTGCGGAATTACAGCCTGCGAAGGAACGATCAGCGAGTGGTCGTTCTTTCCTAATTGTAAAGCCACTTTGGCAAACGCACCGGGCACCAGCAGGTTATGCCTGCCCTGTACAACCGCTCTCACTTTAAGGGTACGCGTGGTAGCTTCAATATTCGATTCCGTTGCCAGCACGGTAGCATTGAACATAGCATCGGCGCCTGCTATGGTAAAGCTTACCTGACGGCCTCTGCGCATGGCTTCGCTGTATTTTTCAGGCACCGTGAACTCCAGTTTCAACTGGTTTACCTGGCTAATGGTAGTAAGCAGGGTAGTAGGACTAATATAAGCGCCATTGCTGATATTCCTTAATCCCATACGCCCGGCAAAAGGCGCCCTGATCTCGGTTTTGCTGATATTCACTTTTGTAAGGTCGATATCGGCTTTCAGGTTGCTCACCTGCAATTCGCTGAGGTCATATTCCTGCTGGCTGATACCCTGAATATCTAACAATTGTTTTTGCCGTTCAGCAGTTTTTTGCGCTATCTGCAATTGTACTTCTAACTTTTTAAGCGATGCCTGCAGGTCGCCATCAAACAGTTTTACCAGCAAGGCTCCTTTTTGAACAAAACTTCCTTCCTGCATATTTAATGCAACAATGCGGCCCGAAATTTCGGGCCGGATCTCTGTTACTTCAAAGGGCAGCAGGGTTCCGGGAATTTCAAGATTTTCGCTGAGGGCTTTGGCTTTTACTATAAATGCTTCTGCCTGTACGGGACGATCGACGCCGCGGCCATCACGACCACCAGCAGCAGGGGAATTGTCTTTTTTCTCGCTTTTGCAGGAAATAAAAATGAGGGATAGAACAAATCCAATTACAGTCCGGCTATTACGGTTCATCTATGTTGGTTTAATCGTGAAACATGAAACGGTCCGCCGGCTGGCGGACCATCTCACGCTTGCTTACGCCCGCAAAATTAATGTTTTAAGTAAGGTAGTATATCTAAAAAGAGATGAACGGCAGGCAGAACGGGTGTTAACTAACTACTTTTAATATGTTTTTAATCCTGTTCGCTTTATACGTCAAATCCTGTTTTTCTTTACTGACGATGGTTACATGCCCCATCTTGCGGCCAGGCTTCGTTTGTTTTTTTCCATAGAGATGAACAAATACATTTTCCATTTGAAGTACTTCTTCCAGCCCCTCGTATTTAGCTTCCCCTTCAAAGCCTTCGGCGCCTACCAGGTTTACAATGGCAGCAGGCAAAATGTGATCGGTATTTCCTAATGGATATTTCAACATAACGCGCCACAACATGTCAAATTGCGAACTGTAATTGGCTTCTATAGTATGATGGCCACTGTTATGAACGCGTGGAGCCGTTTCATTTACAAAAACATCGCCCCCTTTATCAACGAATAATTCAACCGCAAAAATACCAGGGCTTTTTAATCCTTTTACTACAGCTAAAGCTATAGCTTCTACTTTCCATAATGTTTTTTCGACGAGCTCGGCCGGGCTCAACTGGTAATCGAGCAGGTTGAGGCGGTTATCGACGATCATATCAACCGGAGGATAAATTGCATTTTCGCCTTTATCATTGACGGCAATGATCACCGATATTTCGCGCTGAATGGTCACCATTTTTTCGAGCACCGCCGGCGCATCAAAGCCTTTTGCGAGGTCATCAGCTGTTTTTAGCAGTTGTACGCCGCGGCCATCATAACCACCTACACCCACCTTATGAACGGCAGGCAAAAAGCCGGCATTGGCCCGCAGTTCGGCCAGGTTCTGGGTTACCAGGAATTGTGAAGTGGGGATCTGTTGTTCTTTATAGAATTGCTTTTGAAGGATCTTGTTTTTTATGGTGCGCAGGGCCGAGGGGCGGGGGTATACCCGTACGCCTTCCTGTTCCAGTTTTTCCAGCGCCTCTTCATTCACCGATTCAATTTCAATGGTAATGGCATCCAGATTTTTCCCGAAATTGTACACATCCTCAAAATTGCGGATATCGCCCTTTACAAAATGATGGCACAAATGGGCTGCGGGGCATTCGGCGTCGTTTTCAAGGATAAAAGTTTCAACGGGATAGTTGGCTGCGGCCTGTAATAACATTCGGCCCAGCTGCCCCCCGCCAAGGATACCAATTTTTTGCATGGTTAGTATTTAGTTAAGCGGCAAAGATAAGGAAGTGGGGGGAGGTGGCTAAATACCCCTATTAATTTGATTTTTATGCACTTTCTGCAAAAATTCTATCTTTGATGTATCAAATGCAACCCGATTACCCGCATAAGGTATTTAACGACAAACGCATGGGCTATTGCCTGCTGATGGAAGCATTGGCTATGGACAGTCATTCGTGATATTCCCACACTTACAATTCTATTCTACACTGCAATGAGAACGTTGTTGCAGTACGGTATTATTTCTATTTGTACCATTAAAACAAAAATTGCATGTCAAAGACATTAATGGCGGCTGCGCCCGGTACGCAAACCGATTTTTTACCATTGGAAGGAACCGATTACGTGGAGTTTTACGTCGGTAACGCCAAACAGGCCGCCCATTTTTACAAAACCGCCTTCGGCTTTCAATCCCTGGCCTATGCCGGTCCTGAAACCGGGGTAAAAGACCGCGCCAGCTATGCCATCAGGCAAAACAAACTCACCTTTGTGCTCACCACTCCCTTACGCGCCAACAACCCCATGGCCGATCATATTTACAAACATGGCGATGGCGTAAAAGTACTGGCCCTGCGGGTACCCGATGCCACCCAGGCCTGGAAAGAGACCACCAGCCGCGGCGGCAAAAGCTATATGGAACCTACCCGCCTTAAAGATGACCAGGGCGAAGTAGTGCTCAGCGGCATTCATACCTATGGCGATACCATTCATTTGTTTGTGGAAAGAAAGAATTACAAAGGCGCTTTTATGCCGGGTTTTACAGAATGGAAAACGGTATACAACCCAACCTCAACCGGCCTGCAGTATGTTGACCATTGCGTGGGCAATGTAGGCTGGGGCCAAATGAACAAATGGGTTGGCTTTTATGAAGAAGTGCTGGGCTTCCGCAACATCCTGAGCTTCGATGATAAGGATATATCCACCGAATACTCCGCCCTCATGAGCAAGGTCATGAGCAATGGCAACGGGTTTGTAAAATTCCCCATCAATGAGCCCGCAGAAGGCCGCAAAAAATCACAGGTTGAAGAATACCTCGATTTTTATGATGGCGAAGGATGCCAGCACGTAGCCCTGGCCACCAATAATATTATTGAAACGGTGACAACCCTGCGCGACCGTGGTGTTGAATTCCTGAAAGTGCCAACATCGTATTACGATGAGGTGCTCGACAGGGTGGGGCATATTGATGAAGACCTGGCCCCGCTGCGGGAGCTGGGCATTTTGATCGATCGCGATGATGAAGGGTATCTGTTGCAAATATTCACCCGGCCGGTTGAAGACAGGCCGACCCTCTTCTTCGAGATCATTCAACGCAAGGGTGCTAAAAGTTTCGGCAAAGGAAACTTCAAAGCCCTGTTCGAAGCCATTGAACGGGAACAGGAATTACGAGGAAACCTATAATATTAATTGAGAAGATCTGCCATCTCTGAAAAGTCCGGCCAAAGCTAGGGTAACAAATAGCGGAGGCCGGGCTTTCGTTTTTATGGTGGCCTTTTCTTAAAAAGCAGGTTCGGGCTCCTATTAATCTGAAGTAAGATGTATGAAGTATGAGGTACGAAATACAGGTTCTTCTTACTTCTTATTTCTTACTTCAGCTTTTTCCTCTTTACGCATAAACATTATTCACTATTTCTTGTTGAATTGGATGAGAATGCAAATACAGTTTAAACAGCCTTTTCCCGGTTTATATATGGAGTACAATGACTTGTACATTTTCCACAATGTGAATAAGCTAAAATGAAATTTGGTGCTTTGTTTGTATTAATTTTAACACCAGATGAGCATTGTGAAGCCAATAATCAATAACCAGTTTTCGTTCTAATTCCAGTTACCTACATGAGATACTCGTACTTATTATTACTGGCGGCTTTCGGCCTTGCAGGAACAGCAGCAGCGCAAACATCCGCTGCCACTGCCAGTTTTAATTTCATTGAATACCAACGTAGCTTCCCGCGCATAGGCGAAGCCTTAAAGCGTAAGGAAGATACCCTGATGAAGCAGTTTCAGGAAAAACGCCTGAGCTGGCCCGCCCGCTATATTTATATCCGCTCGTTCAAATACGACAGCCAGATCGAAGTTTGGGTAAAGCAGGAGGTGAATGATAAATTCTCCCTTTTCAAAACCTACCGCGTATGCGCTATGGCCGGCTCCCTGGGTCCTAAACGCATGCAGGGCGATTACCAGGTGCCCGAAGGTTTTTATTATATCAATGAGTTCAACCCAAAAAGTAATTATCACATTTCGCTTGGCCTCAATTATCCCAATGCCTCAGACAGAATACTCAGCGACTCCCTGATGCCCGGTGGCGATATTTATATTCATGGCAGTTGTGTAACTACAGGTTGCATTCCCGTTAACAATGAACAAATAGAAGAATTATATATTCTGGCCGCCCATGCCAAAAGTGAGGGACAGGATTTCATTCCGGTGCATATTTTCCCCATTCGTTTCGACAATCCCCGCAGCAGCGAATACCTGAAAAAGTACGTAAAAGATTTTCCTGAGTACCACTATCTGGCCGATGAGTTGAAGCATGCCTATACTTATTTTGAAAAAACCCGTAAACTGCCGGTGATCATGGTATCAAAAACGGGCGATTACGTGGTTGATGGCCTTTTACCAAAGGAAAAAGAAGCGGCGCCGGTGGTGGTAAAGAAAGAACGCCGTCCGCTAAAGACCTATAACCAGGATTCCATCTCAGCAGTGGTGGAACGTTTACCCATTTTTCAGGGTGGAAATGACAAGTTCCAGGCCTTTTGTGATAAGTTGAGCAAAGACATGATACCTTACCTTTCGGCGGGGCAAACAAAAACCTTTGCCATGGTTGAGTTTGTGGTCGACAAGCAGGGAAAAGTGATCTATGCCAATGTGATCAAGGGCGGCAATGACGAACTGAACGACCACCTTATTGAAGCGTTTGAAAACATGCCGCAATGGACGCCGGCGGTAAAACACGAGCAAACAGTTTCCGTAAAACTGAAACAAACCATCTTTATTGAAAAGCCCGAAAAGCAGGAGATGACCGGAATGCCATAAGCGACCAAACGATCACCATAAATAACAAATGCCCTCCCGACAAACCGGGAGGGCATTATTTTTATAATAAATCAGGTAAAAATTAAATGATATCCATTGCCTTCACAAAGAACGTGCAAACGAAAGGAAGGATCAGGGTCAAATATTCCCAATGGGTAGCAATAGCAAAAACAAACGCAGCAGTAGACGCTAAAAACAGGATCCAGTACAAAAATTTAGAAGTGCCATTAGCCATACAGTAAAAATTTTGGGCAAAAATAGGGCTAAAAAGCTAAACCTGAAAGCATAGGTGTGTATTTTTTACTATCTTTCAAACCTCGAATCCCATCTGGCTGAGGCCTGCTGATTTTGAACTGTCCTGGAGAATCCCGAACCATAATGGCCTAATTCGTATTTTTTAGCGTGCTTGCTATAATTTCGTTTGAGCATGAACACTTTACCCCGGTTCTCCCCAACAAAAGACCGGCAAGTGTTTAATTAAAAACACTATTATGACGATCCATTTCTATATACGTTTTTACACCCGGCCCGGCGAATCCCTTTTTGTGACTGGCAATACCACCGAGCTGGGCGATAACAATCCTGAACACGCCCTTCCCTTAAACTGGCTGAGCAATGACCTGTGGACGGGCACCATCACCATCAACAACCCGCAAACAGATACTATTCAGTATACCTATATTTATAAAGGTCCCGATGGCACCCTGCTGCAGGAGTGGGACGATAACAAATCAATAGATATTTCAAAAAATCCCATGCAGGAGATCAGGGTGCTCGATACCTGGAACCATCCCGGGGAATTTGAGAACGCCTTCTATACCGATCCTTTTCAGGATATCTTGCTTAAAGAGAACGAAACCAAAACCAAGGCAAAAGCAGTAAAACACGCCACGCATTACTTTAAGGTAAAAGCGCCGCTGTTGCAAAAGAACGAAGTGGTTTGCCTGCTCGGCAGCACCAAGGCAATGGCCGACTGGGACGAAGCCGACCCGGTATTGCTCCACCGCGATAAAAACTGGTGGACGGTAAAATTGCACCTGCCCAAAGAATCGTTTCCCATTCAATACAAATACGGCATTTACAATACCAAAAGCAAAACCTTTGAGCGGTACGAAGCAGGGGAGAACCGCTGGCTGCACGGCGATGCGCTCATGAACACGCTCACCATTTTACACGATGGCTTTGTGCATTTGCCCAATATTACCTGGAAGGGAGCCGGCGTGGTGATCCCGGTATTCAGTTTACGCAGCAAGAATTCATTGGGGACCGGCGAATTCACCGATCTGAAATTACTGGTTGACTGGGCCGTAAAAACCGGCATGAAAATGATCCAGATACTGCCGGTGAACGATACCATTGCCACCCATACCTGGGTCGATTCGTATCCATATGCCGCCATTTCGGCCTTTGCCCTGCACCCGCTATACCTCAACATCAGCAAAGTGGCCGGTAAAGAATTTGCCGAAATCATAAAACCGCTGAAGAAAAAGCAGGTGCAGCTGAACGAACTGCCCGAAGTGGACTATGAAGCCGTGATGCATGTAAAGCTCGCCGCCATAAAAGAGCTGTATATGGTGCAAAAAGAGGAATGGGCAAAAGACCCCGATTACCAGGAGTTTTTTGAGAACAATAAACACTGGCTGGTGCCCTATGCGGTTTTCTGCAGCCTGCGCGACACCTATGGAACGGCTGATTTTACCAAATGGAAATCAAATAATACTTACAACCAGGACGCCATAAAAAAACTGGCATCCGCCAAAGGCAAACAGTACGATCATTTAGCCTTACATTACTTTACACAATATCATTTACACAAACAGCTGCAGGAAGCAGCTGCGTATGCGCATAAGCATGGAGTTATACTGAAAGGCGATCTTCCGATTGGGGTTTACCGTTATGGCAGCGATGCATGGGTAGAACCGGAATTATACCATATGGAAATGCAGGCCGGCGCACCGCCCGATGATTTTGCCGTACGCGGACAGAACTGGGGTTTTCCCACCTACAACTGGGACCGCATGGCTGCTGACGGTTATGAATGGTGGCACCAGCGGTTCATACAAATGAGCAATTATTTCGATGCTTTTCGCATAGATCATATACTCGGTTTCTTTCGCATCTGGAGCATTCCCATACACGCTGTAGAAGGCATTATGGGCCATTTTGTGCATGCATTGCCTGTGCATGTTACCGAATTTGAACAACGCGGCATCTGGTTCAATCCGGTAAGGTATTGCCAGCCTTTTATAAACGATACGGTGTTGTGGGATCTGTTTGGCCCCAATAAAGAAAAATTCATCCCATTTCTTGATTCAACCGGCAACCAGTATACGTTAAAACCGGAGTTTGCCACGCAACGGCAGGTAGAAGCGCATTTTGATGCGCTCGAAAGAAGCGAGGAGAACCAGCACTTACGGCAAGGCCTGTATGATCTAATTTCAAACGTAATTTTATTTGAGGAACCGGGATCCAATGGTACGGAATTTCATTTCAGAATAAGTATTGAAAGCACGCCCTCTTTCCGCCATTTGGAAGGCTATTTGCAGGAAAAACTGAAGGAGCTTTATATAAATTATTTTTACCAGCGGCAGGAACATTTCTGGATGCAGGAAGGGTTCCGTAAATTGCCGGCCCTTAAACGATCGACCAATATGTTGATCTGCGGGGAAGACCTGGGTATGGTTCCGCATTGCGTTCCGGAAGTGATGAAACAACTGGGTATTGTGAGCCTGGAAATTCAGCGGATGCCGAAAAACATTCATACCGAGTTCTTTCATCCGGCACAGGCACCGTATTTGTCGGTGGTAACGCCGGCCACACACGATATGAGTACCATCCGCGGCTGGTGGGAAGAGGACCGCGCAAAAACGCAACGGTTCTATAACAATATCCTGGGGCAATGGGGCGAAGCGCCGCCAACCTGTGAAGCCTGGATCAATAAGGCCATTGTGATACAGCATTTGCAGTCGCCCGCCATGTGGGCCACCTTTCAGCTGCAAGACCTGTTGGGGATGAACGAAACGTTGAGAAGGCCTAACTTCCAGGAAGAACGCATCAATATACCGGCCATACCCAAACATTACTGGCGGTACCGTATGCACCTTACGCTTGAACAATTGCTGAAGGAGAAAGAGTTTAACACCGAGCTGGAAGAGTATGTGAAGGACGCGGGAAGATGAAATAAAAGGCAGGAAGACACAGCATTCAATATTCATATTCATAAATGAAAGTAGCATATAAGACCTTTAACCTACCGTTCAGATATCCGTTTACGATTTCCAAAGGGACCAAAACCCATCAACCATCATTAGTTGTTCAGTTGGAGTTTCGCGGTGTGGTTGGGTATGGTGAGGCGCCGGCGATCACTTATTATAATATTCCGGTTGAAAAAATGGTGGCCGACCTGGAACAGAAAAAGTTGTTCGTCGAAAAATTTGCTTTCACCGATCCGGAACGCTACTGGCATTACCTGCATCATTTATATCCGCAAAATAATTTCCTCGTTTGCGCACTTGATATGGCCGCCTGGGATCTGTATGGAAAGATCAGGCAGCAACCCCTGTACAAATTGTGGAATACCGACATAGAAAAAGCGCCCGCCACCGACTATACAATCGGCATTGACACCATTGAAAAAATGGTGGCCAAAATGCAGGAAAAACCCTGGCCTATTTACAAGATCAAATTAGGCACCGATCAGGACCTGGAAATAGTTACCGCCCTGCGCAAGCATACCAATGCCATTTTTCGCGTTGACGCCAATGCAGCCTGGACGGCCGGCGAAGCCCTGGAAAAGCTGCCCGTATTACGCGACCTGGGAGTTGAGTTTGTAGAACAGCCGCTGGCAAAAGACGATTGGGAAGGCATGAAACGGTTGTACCACGAATCGCCCCTGCCATTGATAGCCGATGAAAGCTGTGTTACGGAGGCCGATGTAAAAAAATGCCATGGGTATTTTCATGGCATTAATATCAAGCTCACAAAATGCAGCGGCATTACGCCCGCCCGGCGCATGATAGCCGAAGCCCGCTCACTTAATTTGCAGGTAATGGTAGGCAGTATGAACGAAAGTACGATTGGCTCGGCAGCCATTGCCCACCTTTCACCCTTACTCGACTACGTTGATATGGACGGCCCCCTGTTACTGGCCGAAGACATTGCCACCGGCATTCAGTTCAATCACGGGAAAATAATCTGCAGTGATAAGCCGGGGCTGGGGGTGGAGGTGACCGATAAATCGGCATTTTTGTAATCTCCGGTTACACGAAAAACCCCAAGATCTACACGCCTATTGGCATTTATTCACGAATATTAAAAATAACGTGAATGCGATGCATTTTTCTAAAGCAAACAGGTACACTGATCTGTTTGGCTATTTGTATAGCACAAACACGGTTCTTCTATTCTTTGCTCTTCCCTCGGGCGTTGTATTGTCTGCCACTGGCATGGTAGCGCCAAAGCCCTTTATTGTTAATTTCTTCCTGTCGATTCCGGCGCTAACCAGGTACTCAAGTACCGAATTGGCACGTTCTTCACTTAATTGTACATTTCTTTCTATAGTACCGGTATTGTCAGTATGACCTTCAATCTGCAATAGTGAAAACGGCTGAATTTTTAACAGGGCAACGATTGTGATCAATGAGTGGGTAGATGCAGGTGTTAACGTGGCTTTATCGGTTTCAAAATAGATCTGCTCAGCCAGTTTGTTCATAGCCGTGGTAATGCTGTCAATAGTAGAGGTTTTGGTGAGTGTATCTATTTTTATAACAGGGGCAGGCATTTTAACAGTCGGTGCGGGGCATCCGATATATTCAATTATACCGGGCTCTTTCGGGCATTTATCCTTGTTGTCAGGAATACCATCACCATCTGTGTCGGGGCAACCGCAGAAAGTACGGGGGCCCGGGTCATTAGGGCAGTCATCCTCCCCATCCACTATGCCGTCTCTGTCAATGTCTGTGGGTGCTTGCTGCGCGGTTACTGCCTGGTTGCTGAGGATGGTTTTGTTTTTTTTCTTTCGTTGCAGAATGATACCCATTAAACCGATAGATGCAGTGACATTATTATTGATAGAAGAGGATAAGTTAACATGGTAGCTCAGTTGGGTATGTAAGAACACGCTGTTGGAAATACGAAGCTGAAAACCTGTCGCTACATGAAGGCTGGCATATAGATTTTTTTCATATAAGATCATTCCCGGCCCGGCACCTATAAAAGGATTTATTAATACGGTGTCAGCAAAGAATCTTCGCATACTGCATATGTTAATAAAGTGTAATAAGTCCCTGCTATCATTCGGCGCTTTCCCTATCGGATATCTGGGCGAAATACTTCCTAGCTGGATCATATAATCGTATTTTCCCATAACTCCATCCAGGAAGGAAAGAGCATAGCCATGATTGATGTTACTAACTTCAAATGAAGAACGGCTAAAATTGGAAACGCTGTAATGCAATCCTATCGCTGGGTTCCTGCGATTTCCAGATTCAGTGATTAATTTATTTTGAGCAAATTGCTGTAAAGAACAAAAGCAAAGCAAAACAATTAGCAGTATAGGTCTATGTGGTATGGGGGGCATTATATGTATAATAAACAATTATGAAAAATATGGATTAATGCAGGTGTAACCGAAAAAACATTTTCACAGATAGTGACAATAAATAATTAAAATTTTTATTGCAAATATAAGTTGCTTTCTTACTTTTGTTACTCGATAAATTGCTACAGCCCTAAAAATCTATATCCCGATACACCATTTTTCTCTTTTATCAGACGTAGGAAAAAAGTAATCTCAGACACAAAATAATTTATTACGACCCAATAGGCCGTATGCCTGTTGAGTGTAGTATTGATCAGTAACAGATCAATATTACGCTAATTTTATAACCCTAACCTGCTATGGGCCCCTTATCCCCTGGGATTAAAATTCATACAGTAGTAACCTGCGTCCTGCTCCTGATAGCGTCCGCTGTTCAGGCCCAGCAGAAGACCGGTTGTGCCTGTGCCCTGGTGGATAGTTCCTGGATGTCGCAAATAAAGGACCCATTAAATGGGATTAAAAACAAGCTGCCATCCGACTCTGCTTTTACCGCACTAAAAAAATTACAGAAAAAAAAGATCGATACACCCGACGTTCAACTGTCGAAAGACCGGTGGCTTCAGGGACATGTCATCAGCTATAACGCTACCTATATTTCAAGAATTGAAGGAGTATATGATTATGGCGACATCCTTCAACATAACCTCAATTATACCACCAGGGTGGCTTTGTTTAAGAATATTCCATTCAATGTTTCCTTATTTGGACGTTATTCCAACTCCAGTTTTTTCAGAAATTACCTCGACTTTAATATAGATCTTGCCGGTGGCGACCTTTCGGGTATTGCCCAACGCAAACAACAGGCTGCCATGCAACGTACCTATGAAGCGAAGACCCAAATGCTTCAGGTTTACCTGGATGATCAATTAAAACAACTGAACAATTTCTCTTCTTTGCTGCAGGTGCCTGATAACCCGGACTGTTTGAACAGGTATATTCATTATAAAGAGATCCTGGCCAATAAAGATATTTACCGCGAAAAAATTACTTCCGGCGTCGACTCCATTTCCCAGGCCGCCAGTTATGTAGAAAAGTATGATAAAGCAAAGCATACGGTCGACTCTTTAAAGCTCATGGCCGACAGTTTACGCAATGAGTATAAGAATGCAGAAGCGGAAATAAAGCAGCTTAAAGGAGAAAGTATGGAAGATTGGGCAGGCGCAGGTAATAAGCTGTCAAAATATAATAAATACCTGAAGCTTTTGCATGTTGATACGGCTGTTGCGGCAGCAGGAGAATACAAAAAGTTCTGGGATGGGTTTAAAAAATTGTCTTTAGGAAGAAGCATGCCTAATTCTACCGAATTAAGTTTTCAGAACGTTTCCATCAATGGCATAAATACCCGGTACGACTTTGGAAAATTGTTCACGGTATTACAGGCGGGTTGGACGGATTTTGGTCTGCGCGATTTTGTGTTCAATTCCTCAAAACGCCGCATAAACAGTTTTGTTTACAATGTGGGCCTCGGCATTCAATCACGCAATAAAGATTATTTGCTTTTAAGTTTCTTTGGCGGAAAGCAAAATCCCGTTTATACTGGTAATAGTACTGGAACAACCCGGCAAAACACATTGGGTGTAAGCGTTTCAGGACAATTATCCTGGCGGCACCTCACGTTAAAAGGCGAAATAGCTCAGTCGCAATATGCAATTCCTACAGATTCCGGCACCAGAAAAACATTCAGGTTGTCTGATAATTCAAATAAAGCCTACAGTATTGCTGCTTTCAGTGTGTTTCCCCGGCTGGCATTAAATATCAATGCATATTATAAATATTACGGCGCTAATTACTATGGATTTAACGCCTACCGTATTAATGCCAACAACGCTCAATGGGGCATTCAGGGAGGAAAGTCATTTTTTAACAATGCGCTCACTATAAATGCAGGGGTGAAAACAAATGACTATCAGAACCCTTATGTTGAACAGGTGTATTCAGGAAAAAATACCATTACCACGCTGAACGCAATATTCAGAAAACACGGCTGGGTCATTACGGTGGGGTATATACCTTCATACCAATATGTGAGCATTAATGATACCGTTTATGAGAACCGGTACCAGGTCATTAATTGTATGACAAGCTATTCATACAAATTAGGAGAAATTCCGGCTACTTCTTCGGTTATGTTTAACCGGTTTTTAAACGACAACAGTACTTCCGCCTATTTCTATGGTAATTCATCCAATATAGCCCTTACACAGATCTTTAATTTTAATAAATACACTTCTTCTTTTAATGCTTCTGTTATTAAAAACAACCTGTACAGCTATACGGTTTTTGATGGCGGTATTCAATACCGGATCGGTCAGAAAGTAACATTGAAGAGTGGTTTTAAGATCAACAGCCTGAAGGCACAGGAGTATGAAAGCAAAGTGGGCGGGTACGGGGGCACTTCCTGGAGTATTCCAAAAGTAGGGGCCTTTTCCCTGCAGGTAGATTACAATTATTATCCCGATATAAATTATAAACTATACGGTAATACGGTGGGAACGCTTGGTTTCACCACCTCATTTAAATAAACGCTATGAGAAGGACCATTAAATATTATGCAGGCATCATCCTGTTGTTGTTCATGTTCGGGGGAACCTATGCCCAGAACCTGGTCGTTAATGCATTTATTCCGCCGGGAGCACTGATCCAGAAGGAGCAATTGTGGAATGTGATCATTTCGAATCCCGGAACATCTGCCCGTTCGTGCCAGTTATCACTGACGATCTTGAACAAAGCCAACGGCAGCAAAATGCTCAGTGCATTGACCAACCTGATAGTGGTGCCCGGTGGAACAAGACAGATACAGGTAGCCGATGTGATGCCCGTAGTATACAACGCATTAAATGAGAATGTTCGTTTAAGTGGCAATGGCTTGCTTCCCGTAGGCCTGTACCAGGTTTGTTATGAAGCGGTAAATGATAAAGGGATAAGCTATGGAAGTTCCTGTGTAGATGTACAGGTTGATGTGCTGGCCCCGCCTCAATTGATATTTCCCGAGAATAAAAGCGAGGTGAAAGAGCAATATCCTGTCTTTAACTGGATACCACCTGTTCCACTCACGCTGGTGCCCAATTGCCTGTATGAGTATAGGCTCGTGAAGGTGAACAAAAATCAAACGGCTGCCGATGCCATCAGGGACAATGTGCCTGTTTTCAGAGCCGGTAAATTACCCGTTCCTGCGTTTAATTATCCAGCCTCGGCGCCTGCACTCGAAAAACAGCAGTTATATGCCTGGCAAATCGCAGCACAATCAGCGGGTACTGATATAAAAAGTGACGTATGGTCATTTACTATTACCAATAAGGAAGATGCAAAATTGCGGCCGGCCGATGGCCTCGCTTATACCAAGCTGGCCAGGCCCAACGAGCGGGTAAGCTACTCCGTAGTTGCTGAAACACTGAAGTTTTCCTGGAACAACGAGAGTCTCGACAGTTTATTTCAAATAAAGGTGCTGGATGTTACGGGTGGCGATCACATACCTGTAAGTATTAAAGAAACTGCAGTCCCGAAATTTTTACCTGGCGTTAATCTTATTGATATGGATTTGCCGCGCTCCGGGGAGTTTATTAAAAACCATATGTATGAGTTCAGTTTAACCGACAAGCAAGGCCTTGAATGGAAGATGTTGTTTGAATACAAAGGCAAAAAGAAATAAGGATTATAATAATTGTAAACGGTATAAAGTAAATAAATACGATAGTATGTTACAGTTCCTTGGGCATAAGTATACGAAACACATAGCCTTCCTTCTCCTAAGCACTTTTTATATCGATTTCTTAGGACAGTTACATGCTGCTATTATAAGTGCAAGGACATATGTGGTAAGTAACAGAAATAAATTTGCCGGCCTGAATGGCATCCCCAACGGGTACAATAAGGCCTCCGGCGCGGATACCCGTTCCGGTAACGGCATCAACAAACCTGCAGTGGTTGAAGCTGCTACGGAGAAAAAGCAGAAAGCTGCTCCCAAAACTGGTCCTACCCAACCTGAATCCTCCTCCTTTCAGAGTGCAGGCACCGACAACATGGTTGACCTTTTTTCAGGTGGTTTCTCTTACAATATTCCCTTAATGGATGTGGGCGGGTATCCCGTTGCCATTCATTATAGCAGTGGAATAACCATGGACCAGGAAGCGAGCTGGGTAGGGTTGGGGTGGAATGTGAATCCCGGAGCTATCAGCAGGACCATGCGTGGTTTGCCAGATGATTTTGATGGAACGGATCTGATAACCAAGACAGAACATGTCAAAGAGAATAAAACGGTAAGTGTAACTGGTTCATTGAACACCGAGATCGTTGGTCTTCCTGTGTTGCAAAACCTGCTCTCTGGCAGCCTGGAATTAAGCGCAGGCGTGTTTTTTAATAATTACCAGGGGTGGGGTGTTGAAACCGGCATCAGCCCGTCTATCAGCAGCAATATTGCCGGTGGTAAGAATGCAGCGGGTACCTTAACGGGCAGCTTATCGCTTACCAGTAACTCCATGTACGGAGTAAGTATTTCACCAAGCCTGTCCTATTCTATCAGCTCTGAAGATAAGAAACGGTCAATAGGCTGCGGTATCGGAACATCATATAACAACCGTACGGGTATCAGTTCCCTGCAATTACATGCCGAGGTAAAACAGGCTGCCAAAGCGTATGAGAAATCACGAACTACGCTGGCGCATACTGGCGTAACCGGGTCCTCTTATATTTCTTTTGCCACTCCTTCGTATACGCCCACTATTACCATGCCCTATGTAAATAACGCATATAGTTTTACGGGAAAGTTGGGTGGAGAAATATGGGGTGTTGATCTGGGTGCCGGTGTATCGGCATCGGTACAAAGCCAAAAGCTGGCTTATCTTACCAAATCGATGCCTGCATACGGATACATGAATTTCACGAAATCAATGGCCGATCCGGATGCGTTAATGGACTTTAACCGGGAAAAGGAATTGGTTTTTAACAGCGAATCTACACCCAATATCGGCCTTCCCATATATACCCACGACATATTTTCAATAGCTGGCGAAGGCATTGGGGGTATGTTCAGGCCTTACCGCAGCGATGTAGGATATATCAGGGACCATAGAATGCAAACCACCAGCGGGTCGGGCAAACTTTCTATAGATATAGGTACTGGCGGATATGTGCATGCGGGTTCCGACCTTACGGTAGTGGATGCTACTACTACCAACGAACCATGGAAGAGTGACAACAACCTGGAGCCCAAATTGCAGTTTTCCGTTAGCGATACCACCTACGAGCCAGTGTATTTTAAAAACCCCGGTGAGCAAACGGTTACCGATAGAGCCTTTTTTGCTGCATTGGGCGATGACGATCTGTTGCGGGCTTCATTGGCTGGTAGCGGAGAACATGTATCACTCGACTCAAAATTCGAGCGGGTGCGTGGCGGTGCTTACATTAATGGATACCTGAATATAACCGAACCCATCAAGCGTAAAAAACGCGATAAAAGAACACAATTAATTACTTACTATACGGCCGATGAGGCAAGCAACTTCGGGTTCACTAAAAGATTATTGTCTTATCCCGAGAACCTCGATGGCCAGCCGCTGAATATAAACCTGGGCGGTGACACGTCCTGTATGAACGTTACCCGAATTAACCGGGTAGACGGTGTGGTGAGAAAAGGACATCACATTTCAGAAATAGATGTACTTAATAACGATGGGAAAAAATATGTGTATGGATTGCCGGTGTACAACGTTTCACAGAACGATGTAAGTTTTTCGGTTAACTCCCTTGCAAAAACAAGCACAACGCCTGCAAATGCCGATAAAGGATGGGTGCAATATGATGCTACAGACCCCTCTGCTGCAAATAATAAGGGTAAGGAAAATTATTATTCCAACCAGCAAACCCCGTCTTATGCGCATTCATTCCTGTTAACAGAGATCCTGTCGCCCGATTATGTTGACATTCGCAATGATGGGGTTACCGATGATGACCTCGGCGATGCTATCCGGTTTAACTATACGCAGGTTGCCAGTGAAACCAATCCTTTTCAATGGCGAATTCCTTATACCAATCAGCAATTTATGGCCAACTATAATGAAGGCCTTAAATCGTACAGCCGCGACCAGAAAGGATCGTATACGTTTGGTAAAAAAGAATTGTGGTACCTGAATACCATTGAGTCGAAAAACTTTGTAGCGGTATTCGTTACTTCAAAAGACCGCGCCGATGTGTTGAATACGGTTGACTCTACCGGTGGATTGGTAAATGATGGCGCCCGCTCACAAAGAAGACTGACAAGGATAGATCTTTATGCGAAGGCCGACCTGGTAAAGAACGGCTCCAATGCCAAACCAATAAAATCGGTTCGTTTTGATTACGATTATTCGCTTTGTAAGGGCGCGGCCGGGGATGCGGCCAATGGAAAACTTACATTAAAGGCTATCTGGTTTAAATTTAACGGTGGCAAGTGGAAAAATCCTTATAAGTTCAATTACACCGGCAGTAACCCTGATTATAACCCGGCCCGTTACGACCGGTGGGGAAATTATAAAAACAAAACGGACAATCCGGCTTCTATGGATAATTACGATTATCCGTATGTATTACAGAATACCAATACCGGAACAGATGCTGGGACAATAAATGCCCAGAATGCATCTGCCTGGAACCTGGACGAAATACAAACCCCGGCGGGCGCAAAAATAAAAGTCACTTATGAGAGCGATGATTACGGGTATGTGCAAAATAAAAGGGCTTCGCGCCTCTTTAAAATAGACGGGTTTGGCGCCACGGCAACCAGCGGCGGCAATAAATACATCTATGAAAATGGCAACGAAAAGCGGTATGTGTACATTACGCTGCCTGCAACGGCAACTGATATAAATGAAGTGAAGGCGCTCTATTTTCAGGGTATTACCAAGCTTTTCTTTAAGCTGAATGTGCTTGTACCTACTGATAATTGGGGTGGTGGTAATGAATGGGTGCCCTGTTATGCAGATATAGAAGAGATCAATTTCGTTACAACCGGGGGCGTGGTCGATAAATCGAGGATCTATGTAAAAGTGAAAGATGTGGATGGTATGAGCCCTTTTAAAAAGGTAGCGCTGCAGTTCCTGCGCCTCAACCTTCCTTCCAAAGCCTATCCCAATTCTGAAACGGGAAGTGATGTAAACTTTACTCAAATGATCGGGGTGGTATATTCCACACTCACCCAGTATGCTCAGATGTTTACAAAATTTGAGACAACAGCTCAGGGTAAAGGATGGTGTAATCAGGTAGATCTTAACAAAACGTTTGTAAGGCTGGATGAGCCTACCTTAAAAAGGTATGGCGGTGGTTTGCGGGTAAAAAAGATCGAGATGTTCGATAATTGGGACATGTTGACCCAGTCTTCCATGCCGTCGGGCAAAAAACTACTGCCCGCTTCCTACGGTCAGGAATATATCTATACCACTACGGAAAATATTGGGGGCAAAACGCTTACCATTAGCAGTGGGGTGGCCAGCTATGAACCGCAAATAGGCGGCGATGAAAATCCATTCCGCATTGCCAAGGAATTAAAAGAAAAGACCAACCTGCTGGCGCCGGTGAACCTGATGTATTCAGAAGAGCCGCTGGGCGAATCGTTCTTCCCTTCAGCTATGGTAGGGTATTCGAAAGTAAGGGTACGAACCATTAATGTTAACAAGAAATCAACCAATGGTTGGAGCGAAACCGAATTTTATACGGCAAAGGAATTTCCAACTCTTGTAGAAATGACACCGTTGGATGGGTACGGAAAAAAGCCTTTCCGCTCCAAGCTTACAGAATTCCTGAAGATCGATTCCCGGCAATACATGAACGTGAGCCAGGGTTTCAAGATAGAGCTGAACGACATGAACGGCAAAATGAAATCTCAGTCCAGCTTTGCCGAAACAGACCCGGTGAACCCGATAAACTACACAAAATATTATTATAAGGTCGACAATGAAAGGGCCGACCATAAACACTTGAATAACGACGTAAGTGTTGTGGCAGGCGTTAACGGAGAAATTGTATCCGGTACGGTAGGAAAAGACATTGAGGTGATGGTAGACTTCAGACAACAAACATCTAAAACAAGCACTACCAATTTAGGGGTGAATGTAGATGTGGTTCCCGGTGGGCCATTTCCAATTCCGCTGCCTTCGGCCATACCCTTCCCGCAAAAGGAGATCATGCGTTTCCGTTCAGCCGCAGTGGTAAAAGTGATCAACCGGTATGCACTGCTCGATAGTGTGGTAAATATTGATAAGGGTAGTATTGTGAGCACCAAAAGCCTGGTGTGGGATGGGGAAAATGGTCAGGTCGTAATTACCCGCACCAACAACGAATTCAACGATCCGGTATATAATTTAACCTATCCCGCTTACTGGGCTTATGAGGGCATGGCCCCTGCCTACACCAATATAAATTTCAACATCGGTGCTAATGTTACCGGCCGCAAATTGAAGATCATCAAAGGAAAGCTGTACGATTTCGATAATACTACGGCTGAGGACTGGGAAAAGTTCTTCAGAAGCGGCGATGAGATCCTCGTGTGGAGAGACCAGGAAGAAGACGTGCAGGCAATTACTCCTTCTGCTATGAGAATGAGTGCGTTGGCTGCTCCTATCATTAATGATGACCTGTGCGGTGAACCCACCTGGCGTACAGCGGTGAACCCCTACATTAAAATATGGGCTATAGATGCCAGCCTGGGAAAAGAAAATCATCAGGGTATTTATTTCATAGACCAGGAAGGAAGACCATATAGTTGTAAAGACATCAGGGAATTCAGGATCATTCGTTCGGGCAGAAGGAATATCATGTCAGCCAGTGCAGGTTCAATTGTATCCCTGGCCGATCCGGTGCGTAACATAAATGGGGTGAATAAAATAACAATAGACGCTAATACCAAAGTATTAACGGCAACTGCAGCTACCTTTAAAAATCTATGGAAAGTGGTGAACCACTGGTATGTGAAGGATTCTTCGTATATGCAGGAACATGATACAACGGTGACCTTGTATCCAAAAAGGAATTTGTTGATGAAAAAAATTTCGTATTCAGAGAATCACAATGGTTTGCCACAAACTCCCAATTATTATAAGAGTTATCCCAGCAACTTTTTTATTGCCAGTAGTACTGTACAATGGTATAAAAAGAAGTGGCGTAGTATAGCCGGGCGCGGTGGATTCTTTTATGACCTCAGGACACTGATAGATTTTGATATTAAGAAGGAGATACTAAAAGACCCCGATTTTATAAGAAAGAATAATAACATATACCGGGCTGAAATGAATTTGACCCACCAGGCCCCGCTTAATGTTTGGGTTATGAGTCAGGAATTCCCCAGTTGCGGCGACATGAAACAACCGGCATGTATTGATTATAGATTCGAACGCAATAGGTGGTATGCTCATGACATGAGCGGTGAATTGAAAGGCAAAGACAACACCGCCATATTGGAGAATATAGTAACGCCCTGGGTTTCTTCCAGCATAAGTACCAATCTCAACACCAAGTATTTCACCCCGCTTTATCAAACGCAAAGTAAAATACAGCTTACCCTCCCGAAGACGGGGGATCATTCAAACTCTGATATAACCGGTCTGAATTGCTATGATCTGGTAAGGGAAGCGGTGTATGGAAGCCAAAGTGATGCCATCACCGGATTCAGGCTGCGGTTGAAGGATGATTATACCGGTGATGCAAACAGCAGTGAGAGAACCCAGTCTTATTATATACCTACATCGCTGTCGGTTTCATATAATAATTTTCAGCAGGTAAACGTGAAGCTTTGTAAACAATTCATCTCTGATACGGTTGTAAACCCTTACCGCTTCGGTATATTGGGTAACTGGCGTGTTGACAGGAACTATGTGTACTACAGCGACCGCGATAACCGCCATGAAAATGACCTGTCTTCGCCAACAGTAGCAAAATCCATTAATTTAAGAACAGACGGTGTTTTAAGCACATTTAATGCGTTCTGGTCATTTACCGATAATGGTATGCAGGCCACTACCGACACCACCCAATGGGTTTGGAACAGTGCAGAGAACTTCTTCAACAAGAAGGGCTATGAAATGGAAAATTATGACGCGTTGGGTCGTTATAATTCCGGCCAGTATGGGTATAACCAGCAATTGGCAACCTCAGCTACCCAAAATGCAAAAATGCGCGAAACGTTCTTTGATGGTTTTGAGGACTATAATTACAAAATCAATACCTGTCCCGAACTGTGTAAAGATTCACGCACATTTGATGGATTTACCATCACCAGTGATGACAGCCATAGCGGCTTATACAGTTTGAGCCTGCCAGCTAACAACAACAGCTCGGTTACATTCCCGTTGACCAACAATGCTGATACAGCAGCAGCCGTTTCTATCAAAGTCGACTCTAACCTGGTTTTGAAAGAAACCTGTACACCCAAAGGAACCGGGTTGCAGGGCCTGTATTGGACAAAGGATTGTGGTACAGGACAGGAAATTGTTCCTAACATCGATTTATACTATCCTAAAGAGAAAGGTCCTGCAGGTATGTGTGGAACAGGACCGCAGGAATATACCTGGACAGGAACAATACAAGCCCCTTATACAGATGTCTATCAATTTAATTTAGCGGTTACTGGAGGACGGAACTTGTCTTATACTATGGTAGTGTATGACGGCCGCGGGAGAGCCCGGTTAGTCGCCGCCTCTGGACTACCATTTGGTATACCACTTCAGCTCCAGGTAGGAAGGTTATACAAAGTCGTGATCAATGTAAAAACTGAACGGTCGCATCAATTTGGCAAGTTGAACTGGAAGTATACAGATTATTATGACTTAGGGGTCCATGCATCGTGGCGCCGGAGCAATAACGGTACGGGATATGAAATTATTCCTCAGCAAGTGTTATATCCGCCAAATGGTGATACTACAGGCACTTATCACAGTCTGCAGTTCTATTGCGTTAAACTGAACCGTATAAAGCCCGAAAGTGTGCTGTTGCCCAAAGTGGCGCCCATCAGGGGGTCCAAAGCGGTTGTAACTGCCTGGGTAAAGATCAAAGATGACAATACCAATACAGCCAGTACCAGTGGCATGGCGCCCATAAGAGTTGAGTATACCGGAACTTCGAGCAGTTATACTTTACAACCTACGGGTGTTCGTATTGAAGGCTGGCAGCGGTATGAAGCGGTAACAGATATTCCACAAAATGCTGGCAGCATGAAAGTGTTATTTGAGCCCGGCGCCCGCAACCTGTTGGTAGATGATATTCGCATAACTCCTTTCAACAGCAATATGAAATCTTTTGTGTATGACCCGGTAAGCCTCAGACTGATGGCCGAGCTGGATGAGAATAATTATTCCACTTTTTATGAGTACGATGATGAAGGCAACCTGATGCGCCTGAAAAAAGAAACCGAAAGGGGCATCATGACCATAAAAGAAACCAGGCAGCATACACAAACCACAATACAATAACCATATTTATAAGTTATATATGAGATATATGTTGAAGACAACCATAGTGGCAGGATTGGGGTTACTCTTGTTTTTCAATAGCGCAAACGCGCAGGACGAGGGAACATCAGTGGGAGAACGACTGGGGAACCGTGCTGAAGAAATTATGGAGATGAGCAAGATCGGACAGGCATATCAGTCTACCGACCAGTTGAGTTATGATGTTTCCTACGATTTTGCCGACAGCGCGGCTCCTGCTATTATATTGGAACATAAAACTGGGAAATACGGGCTGTACGACAATCTTTTCTGGGGCACCATAGACTCCACTACAGAGTACGTTCAGGGACAAAACTATTATGTTGTTGCTGATCACGAAAACAAGAACATTTTGGTATACGACAGGCTCGATTATTCGAGAGCAATCAATGTTCCCCTGCTCGACAGTTTGTTTAATGAAGCGGCTTTACTGGACCTTATCCTTACCAGGCCGGGAGGAATATTTAAAAAGCTTACTATAAAATATAACCCTGGTATGCAATACCGGCAGATAGATATGGTTTATGATTCTACCACCTATTTGCTTAAAAGCATTGCTTATTATTACAATACTACCATTTACAGCCAGGCATATTATAATTGTGAGGATTCGGTAACCACACTGGTAGTTCCTTCCACCGGAGTGGCCATGCCTTCAACGATCACCTGTTCTACTCTGGTAAAAACATATAAAAATTTCATTGCCGAGTTTCCCAATCACACCAAAGGCGCTACCGTGCGCATGTACGTTTCAACTGGCGGCGCAGCCCTGAATGCTATCGGAAACAACCCCGGTTATGCAGCTGCCGGCCAAACCGGTAATGAGATCCAGGAGCTTTGGATACTACCACAATCTGTTTCAGGTATAAGCAAACCATTGAAAGATACCGCCACACCGCCTGTGCCCAGGAAGATGGCGATGATGACCACCCTGGCAGCAACGGGCAGCTGGGTCGATTCTACCATGTCCGCTATGCAATTGTTCGAATGGTATATGAATGTGCATTTGGGTGTTCAATATTCCGGATTTGTATATACCGACTGGCTGGCAAACACCTGCGGTTATAAATTGTATCAATTACCCTGGAGTGAAAATGCCACCGTGAATAAAGATACCCTGCAAAACATCTGGAACCGTTTTACAGCCCAGTATCCCACTTCACAACTGTCCATTACTGAAACAGTAAGCGTGCCGGTAATAAAGAACATTGGGTCAAATACATTAAGCACCACGGGCGACTTCTATGAAGGTGATTATATGAATATACTTACCTGGACAAGCGGGGACTGGTTCACAAGCCGGCAGGCCACTACCTATGATCTATCGGTATTGCCCCAAAATGCCAGCATTCAATCAGCCTTGCTGAGCCTGTATGCCAACAACCCTTCCTGGCGGTTTGCAGCCCATTTCCGCAATATCAGCCAATTCCCTTATCTGGTGATACAACCGGTAAAAGGATTTTTCATACCTGGCATAACCAGTATCGACCTGGTCCCTGAAAATTATGACGGTATGTCGGCAGTGAATCTTCCTTCCCTGAGCACAGACCGGGTAAGCAGCGGCAACTCGAATGACTTCTGGAGTAACCAGAATTACCTGAACCAAAACATCAGCAGCCTTGTAACGGCTATGTACAATAATGTACAAACAACCGGGGTAAATTATCCTGTACAGTATAAGCTGAATGATGAAACCTATGGTACTTATAAAGGGTTCTTCTTTGGGGGAACTGAATGCAGCGATAGCGCTAAAAGGCCGGTGCTGAACGTGTCCTATACAGCTTCACGTTGTGATGTATTTACAGCTTTTGTAAATAAAAACCTGGGTACCTGGTTAAGTACTGACCAGGTAAAAGACCTTTTTAAATTTGAAGGAAAATTAGACATCAACAGCGATTGCACGGCTGCAACACCCGGTGCAGGCTGTGATGGCGAGCCCGGCCCCGGCAAGCTCATTACCGCAATTACCACCATCAGCTTTACTCAAACAGATGAATCAACATTCGATCTTGGCCTGTTCGGCGAATCGCGGTTCTTTTATAAGGTAGGAGATTCCTTCCTTCCGCAGGACAGCTATTCAGGTTACACGATCACACCGGTATTGAATGATAAGTAAGCAGCACAGGATATTTTCCGGAAGAATATAAGGTGACAGAAATAAGGTTCAAAATTATCGACTATATGAAACGTATTGTTTTCCTGGCCACATGGCTGATAAGTAGCTTGCTCATTAGCTCCGGTGCATGGGCGCAATGGAAATACGAAGAGTACACCAATGTGGCAGATGGCGCTCAAACGCCGCTGCCCGATGGTAAAATAATCCTATTGAGCGATCCGCTGTTGGCAGCGCCCAATTCAAAGCCTGCGGTAACAGCTGTCAATGAGATCAACAATATTGTTTCGGTAGCATTC
>NZ_LVYD01000101.1 GCF_002077945.1 Niastella vici | reverse complement strand
AAACTCTGCATTGTTGCTTACCGACTACATATGTTAATCTTAACCTTTTTGAAGCTACCTCATTTGATGAAATTGTGGATGAACTTATTCACGAGGTTAATAATGGTAAAGTAAAATTTGTTAAATCGCCCTTGTTGAAAAAGGATTTTGGTCCTTTTAAGGTGAAGTTATTTTATGCTGATTCAGAATATCCACCCAAGTGGCGAAGCTTTTTGGAACCGATATTGGATAAAAGATCAACTCTTGCCCAGGTTGAAAATATAAGTTATTCCTATGTCTGCTTTGTCGGTCTTGAAGAAAATATTTATGCCGTTACAGGCGGTTTTGCAGGTCAGAAGGTAAATAGGTTTATGATTCCGGATTTTGGATTGGAAATTTTGGTAAGGGTATTTAGCAGTGATAGTAGAGTTGTTAAGAATATTCAGGATCGCGGTTTAACTGGAAATCTGCTTGCTCAGACAAAATTTTATAGGGGTGATCAGCGTTTTTCCGATGAAAACCAGTTTGGAAAAATATTTAAGCAAGTACAAGCTGAGTTAAATAAAGAGTTATTAAAAAACATATTCGGATTTACAGACGAACAACTTAAACGGAATAAATCTGTGTGTATGGCTAAAGATTCATTTCAGATTCATAAAGCCATAGATTTTGATATGATGTTATCATTAGTGAGTAAGATTGCTGATCTCATGAAAAAGCAGCCTAAATTCTCACTTAATAAAGTCGAGCATATATCACGTAGAAAACCGCAAAATGAAGAGCTTTTAAACGAGCTTGACTTGTGGGTGCAAAACACTTTATACAACGCATGTAAAAGTGGTCATGATGCTGATGTGGATTTCTGTCATAAAAAATTTGAAGATTACTTTAATGCTGATTCTATAGAAATAATTATAGATAACGGTGACCCTATTGAAATTTCAAGACACTCAAGTTTCTCGGATATTGTAAAATACTTGAAAGACTCCGACAATTATATCGATGATGATGAAGGGCTTTTTAAAGCAAGCGTATTAAGTAGAAAAGTTGTTACATATGATAGTGAAGGTATAGTTCTAACGTCGGGGTCTGTTTTTCACCATATTCATGGCGAGTTCAGTTATAAAAATAATACATATTTTTTATTAGATGGGGAATGGTACTTTATAAAGCCCAAATTTATTAATGATTTAAATATCGAATGTTTAGAAATGCTAAAATATGCATGGGATATAAAGATTCTCACTGAACCATTCGAATTAAAGAGGCGCGAAAGCACATATAATCAAAAATATATCAATAAACCAAATTTTTTCGTATTTGATACTATTACTCCTGACAATATTGAGTCATGTGATATTATGAAATACGACAATAACTCAATTTATCTGATCCACGTTAAAAAGGGATTTAATAATTCAATAAGAGACTTAACATCACAGATCAATATAGCAGCAAAAAGAATTCAGGAGGATTTGCGAACAGGGTATGGGTATATTGAACGTGTTGAACAACAAACACGGAGAAGTAAGGTAGATTGCCTGAAGAAACAACAATTCCCCAAGAATGGAATTGCTTCTTTATTTAAGGATAAAGCACCACAACAGATAATTTTTTGTCTAGCCTTCGTAGATAAAGCCAGTTCGAAACGTAGTCTCAAAGAGGAAATAAATAAATTCAACTCAAATATTGCCAAGTTTTCACTATTAGAGTTGAAAAGAGAGCTTTATGCAATGGGGTTCGGGTTTAAGATTATACAATTAACTACTGAGTGAAATCTATCCACTGAAAGAGGGACGTATTCAATCAAGAATTAATTACTCAGCTTGAGTACCAAAAAAATAATTTCAACAGTAACCACGAGGGCAATTCATAACTCATTGATTCTTTCATTTTACAGTTGATCTATGCCGATAGCTATCGGTAGCGCTACGGGTGTTGACGGAAATACCACTCAAAAAAGCGAAATAATTCAGCGCGGGGGTATAGAACATCTTTACTTTTTCTATCTTTTTCAAGCAACTTCGCGTTAGGTATTGCAGCGTCTCTAATCAGATGTCTGAAATTTCTGTAAAGACCTGCCTGAATTAAAAACTTTTCGGATTTATTATAATTCTCAATTCTGTCCGGCTTGCAAATCTGTTTGGATACTTCGTCACAATTGGTAAATAATCTGCCTGTATTCAGAAAATGTAAAAGAATCCATATTTCAGTACACGGATTGTTTTCCAAAACAATTACACCTTCACGCTCTGTATTTTTCTTTAATTTTTCATATTTCGCTTGTTGTTTGTCCTGAATTATTTTATCCATGTCTATTAAAGCAAAGACAGTGTCATATCCTGAGGATAATTCAATAGCCTTATCTAACACGCCCATAAAGCTGCCAATTTTTCGAGGGAAGTCCGGATAAATTGCCAAATTTTTTGGCCTATCCGTATCTCTCAAATCCGAAAAATAAATCCTCTCCATTTGTCCATCTCCGACTATCGCAACCGTTTTTCGTTCAGGAAATCCTTTTGTTCTTCTTGGCATTCCTATTTATTATTATCTATATAAGGAGATCCTAAATTGGGTTTAGCTCCCAAGCGTCCTGTTTTGTATGCCTTTTGGATACTCGAATCCTTTCTCAACGTATTACTATCAAAATCTGCCGCTGAATAAAGATTTATGGAGCCGGTATCTTGCTTTTCACAAAGCCATAGAGCATCACGCCTTATAAAATCTTCATTATCGAGTAAGGCTGTACTATGTGTAGTGATAAGCAATTGCGATTTCTTAGAGTTCAATAAAAACACCTGTAAGTAATATTTCATCAAATCTGGATGAAGAGATGTTTCTAATTCATCGATACACAACATGCGGGGATAGTGAACGACATCGTACAAAGGACCTGACAGACCAAAGTATTTTTTTGTACCACTACTCTCACTTTCATAAGGAAGAGTAAACGTTTTTGTATCCGTTATTTTATGAATAAAGTTAATTTCATGGAACAAAGGTTTCTCAAGACTAGCTTTAGGTAAAAAACTAACAAATCTGTTACGCAATTCCTGAGTTGACAACCTATAGGTTGTCCCTCTTATAACTGTGTTACGATTCAAACTTCCCTGGAGCATCTTATTAAGCCCTTCTTCATAACTTCCGACTTTAACCTCCATCAACTGGCTATCCGCTTTGTTCAAAAGTGTATTGATCCAAACGTTAGCTTGGGGATCTCTTTCAATTAGCCTCGAAGTAAATTCATTAAGCATATGGTTGGAAGTAATTAGCCCAAAGAAGAATGAAATGAACCACTTATTCAGGGCTTCCAACTCGGGAATATCTACATTAGTTTTTGCGTAAGCACCCAGAACTGTATTATTATGCAAAGTGTTGCTCTCTAGCAAATCCTTTTCCCTAGCGGGCACTTTAATTTTACTCCCAAAATCAATCTTAGAAAAACGTTTCTTTAAGTCTGTCGATCTTGAAAAAAGTTCAGTTGGCTTTTTGGTTTGATAAAATGCCAACTTTTCGGAAACAATAGAAGTCTTAGTAAACTCTAAATTATATATGTATCGAATGTCGGAGACATAAAAAGCTAATTCTAAAAAAGAATGTTTAGAGTACGGCCTATCACAAAATAAAAACGGCTCAAAGTCTAAAACTTCTTCCTTTTCATTCTTTGGATGAATTAATAAATATCTTAAAAATTCAAATGCATTAAGGATAGTTGTCTTTCCGGATGCATTGGCTCCATAAATGTAAATGAGCTTGATGAGCTGTATTTTGTCTGGCATTTCGACAACGTAGTCGTCTAGACCATTAGAATCGGCTACCTCGAAATTTATTTCCATTTCATCCTTAATCGGCCCAAAATTCTTTATTTTTAGATAATGGATCATTATTTTGCTGCTTTTTGCGGGAATTTCTCAAATTTACTAAAAATAATTCAAAATTACGAGTTTTTAGACTCGTATGTGTAGTGAAAGCGCAAAGCCATCTCCTGACAATTTTATTAAAAATCAGCCTAAGAATTGGTAGGCCCTTTTCTGTAATAACTCGTTAAATTGGGTTTATAACCAAAGGTCTGATTCCTGTTCAAAGCACGATAGATCTCGTAGATATGTAGGATTGAAAGTAGAAAAATTGACGTTATGAGCATAATAAAATCTTCAGGTGTTACTTCAACCGAAAAGCTTTTGGCCGAGCTTTGTGAAAGTACATTTTTAAAGTTATGGTCGTACCCTAACCCCTTTAAAATGGATGGGAAAGAGCTTTGTGATGTTATGGCCGTATTTGAAAACCATGTCTTTCTATTCTTTGACAGAGAAAGTAAGAAATTTGAAAATCCAGACGGCGACATTCACGTCCAGTGGGCTAGGTGGGAAAAGGAGGTTATTCAAAAGCAAATTAAAACGGCAGCAGGTGCAAAAAGATATGTTTTGGAAAATCCTGATAAAGTTTATTTAGATTCTAGATGCTCTATTCCCTTTCCAATTCCAATCGAAAAAGAAAACTTAACGGTTCATAAAATTATTATTGCGCATGGAGCTTCAAATGCCTGCAAAAATTTCTCTCCTCAAAATATATCAGGAAGTTTGGGTATAATCTATTGTGATGAGAGAAGTTTCATGCCAACAAATCCGTTTACGGTTTTTCTGGAAAGAGAGCAACCCGTACATATATTCGATAGTTTCAATTTGGAAATCATTTTAAGGGAGCTAGATACAGTATACGATTTTAGCGCCTACCTCGCTGTCAAGGAAAAGGCAATTAATACATTAATGGGGCTATGTTATAGTGGCGAAGAAGATTTGCTTGCATACTATTACTCAAATTTTGACAACAACAAGAAGGAATATTTCATCAGTCCAAGTCAATCAAAAGCACAGTATTTATATGTTGAGGAAGGAATGTGGCAAAGTTTTATATGTAAGCCTGCATATAGTCGGAGAAACGAAGCCAATAAGGCTTCCGAATTATGGGATTCGCTTCTCCAACGAACATGCCAGAATGCTCTTGACGATACGTTAGGCGGCAATTCAAATATATTTGGAGGGCAAAGTGCCATTTTTGAAATGGCTAAAGAGCCAAGGCATTGGAGACGTACCATATCAGAAGTAATAAAGCATTCAATCGATACCTTTCCAGGCGATGGTACTCGACTTTATCGTAATCTGACCGTTTTGTCATCCTTTTATAAGGATAAAGCTTATGTCTTCTTGCAACTGCACCACCCTAATAAAGGAGATTATGAAAATGAATATAGACCCCGCAGACAAAAAATTTTAGAAGTGGCTTGTGGTATTACAAAAAATAAGTATCCGCATTTTAAAAAAATTATTGGTATAGCAATCGATGCACCGAAATTCACTGATACAAATTCTGAAGACTTCATTTTGCTTAATTGTGAAGAATGGTCTGAAATTGATAGAAAAACATATGAAGAGCTAAATAAAGGTTTTAATTTCTTAGAAACTTCAAGTTTAAATAAAAGTATTATTCGAACTAATGATTTTCCAGCGGATAACATTACAATCAAGCCAGCCAAAATTGGCAGAAATGATCAATGCCCTTGCGGCTCTCAAAAGAAATATAAGAAATGTTGCTTAAACTAATATTCAGAACACCCATTGTTGTCTCGACAATGTAAATGATATGAGGAATCCTTATCAGTATTCCGACAAAATCAAGATTTCGAATGTTTTCAACCTTTCCTCAAAAGATTGCTTTATTTGCGCAAGGAGAGTATCAACCCGGTCAAGTAACACCATTACCTGTTCCTGACTAATTTCATAATCAGGGCGATACCTTGCATCAACATAAGCAGCATTCAGCAAATTGAATAATTCCTTTTCTTGGTCTGTATTTTTAGGAAAAATGGTATCCAGACCAGGTGCGCAAAAGCAGGAATGTCTTATCAACGATTTCAAATTATGTCCGTAAGTGGTCAGTGCTGTGAGGGAAGTCAATAATGCTCGTAGAGCATGTTCGGTTGCCTGATGCAATAAAAAGGCAGCCTGTTTGTACTGGCTAGAGGTAGCAAAGTATTCTGCACCGTCAAGGTATGATTTCGCGTTATGGTAAGCCTCAATAAAAATGTTTCGCGCTTTTACTTTTATATCTGTAATATCAATGATGGCCTTTTCAGGCAGTGGCAACCGCTTGTTGTCATACACTTTTAAGGCATGTCTACAGACTGCGGAATAAAAAATATGGCCTGCCCGTAAATGTTTATATACTTCATTGATTTTGTTACACCAGATAAGCACTGAGCCAATTTCACTACATTTTGCCTGTACATGTGTTAGGTAATCGCTGTAAGAATATTTAGCATTGGAAGGCAAAAGTACCAGAAAATCAAACTGGGGCCGGTTCTTGCTATTAATGGTAAAACCTGACCAGAACAACTTTTCTGCGTTGGTTATGCGGATAATGGTCTCAACAACCGTCTTTAATTTTTCCTGCGAGACGATTTCAAACTGGTAAGATCCAGCTAGTCTGGTTAGGTTAACAGAATCAATGTTTTCGGCAGAATATGGGTACGTTTCAAAAACGGGCTTTTTTGATTCTTTTTGTTTTTCATTGATAATGTGGGCTGCTTCTACTAATTTTTCTATTTTTTCATAAATTGTTACCAATAGTTCGCGGTCCCGTCTATGTAAATCATGGGTATAATTTCCGATAACTGTTGTTTTAAAAAACTCCCATAGCAGTTCCCGAATCCGGGGTAGGTGC
>NZ_LVYD01000100.1 GCF_002077945.1 Niastella vici | reverse complement strand
GCAGTTCCCGAATCCGGGGTAGGTGCGCAAAATCAAATAATTCGTAAATAACCTGGTGGGGGTTGGCTATTTCTTCTGAAGTTAATTTTTGTGGGGGAGTTACTCTTTTGGGGGAAACTGGTGAAGCATCGTTATACATAACATTCAATTAAGGATGAAGGAAAGGATTGAAAGTCATGTAAGGCTAACCGAGGCAGGAAAACCTGCTGCTTGGTGAGGGGTAAAATAGAAAAACGTGGGTTAGTCCTTACCGATACCGAAGGGCTGCGACACCCCTGATCACGAATAAGAACGCCCACGTTTCTTTGGCAAGATACCAAAGAAGTCGTGAGCGATTTACCTTATTTTCTCGTGATCATCAAAAGGTCGCAGTTTTCGGTATCCGAGAATAAAGCAAATTCGCTTTACAAGCTATTTATAATTAAGCAAGCCTAACTAGTATCATTATTTATTAAAGCCATACCGGTTCGTTTTTACCGTTATTAAGGCTAAGTTAGGTGTTTTTTTACAAATCTGGCTTATACCCCAAATTTATATTCGTAAAATATTTTGACTTTTCCTATATAACCAAGAAAATGGATAGTCAAAAGTACACTCACCTGTTAGAGCAATTCGGCAAACGTTTGAAACAAGTAAGAAAAGAAAAGGGTAAGACCCAGTTAGACATTGAGGTGGCTACAGGTATTAATAATGGTGATATCAGTAGGATTGAAAACGGCAAAACAAATATTGAATTTATTACGATTGCAAAGCTTGCAGAGGCTTTGGAGGTTGAGATGATTGAGTTATTTCATTTCGAAACAGCCTTATCTAAAAAGGAAAAAGGTAACGTGCTGACAAACAAGACAATAAAAAAAAGGAAGTAATCTTTGTGCACTTGATAGCTTAGCGCTAACTGTAGGGCTTTGTGTTCGTGGCTGCATCAAGGCGGTCAAGCCCGGCCTGAAGCCGAAGCGACTACTGCAGACAAGTTATGCAAAAAAGCCGATAGTAATTCGTCAGCCCGGAACAAGGTTTGATAGCACCACAACAGACGAGGATACTTTCGTCAGCGGCCATGATACAAAAACCAATGTTAGCGGCTTGTCTTCGTACACCAATGATAATTTTGAGACATTCTATATTAAGTTCCCTCCTGTAAAAGTGTCTCCTGGAATTGCAGATGGATTTTACAATCAGTTTAAAACAATTTTGTCAAGCCGAAGTTCTACATCGTTATAATGTTTGTCGTATGATTCGTTATATAGATTAAGTGCCTGGAAAAAAATTTCTGTTACTTCTTTCGCATTTTTGTCTGTTGGTTTATGAGTGGTTGAAAAAGCGGCAATCGCTAATTTGTCGTTTTTTTGGAAGTCAACAAAAACCATTTTTCTTAAAGTCTCATCATAGTTGACCTCTATAAAACACAAGTATCTCCCAACTACTTTAAAAACCAAAGTCCCTTCGCCTTCTTTAAGGCCGATCAAAGCATCTTTCACTTCTTTAGAACATTTCATAATAGCAGTATTTTTGTTAAACGTCTCTATGTTATATGTCCTGCCTACCAATTTCTGTTCCATTTCGTTTACCCAAAGAATACGTCGCATAAAATATTATTTGTTGTTATGTCAAACTAAATAAAGTTGTTCAACAGTATTGCAGTCATATGTCCTCTTGGCAATACCAATGTTGCAGTTTATTCGATATATTTCGATTCAATTTGTTGTAATATTCTTTCAATTTGTCCGAACTTAGTATTCTCATAGGGAGCTTTTAAGTCTTGACTTAGTTCCACAGTTATCGGTCTCATTGTAACTTTCATTTCTTCTAGTGATAACCTTTCGCTTGTCACTTGTGGTAATACTAGAGAAGCAAACATATATGAAACGGGAGTTGTCAATTTTACTTTTTGCTTAAGTTCGTCGCAATACCCTGATGCTTTACTTTTCTTTATAGGTATTACTAAATTTGAGAAGTTGCCAAAATGCAATACGGGGATATTGCCGTTATACTTAGTTGAAAAAAATCTAATTCCGTCAAGCTCCCTGTTGTTTACAATCCATTGTAGCAGCAATTGCGGAATTATATATTCAGGCTTAAATGGAAAGTCTCTATGTTGGACAACATTCGAAACCGCTGCTTGTAAAGGCCATGTAGCTAAAAATTGTGAAATAAGAAAATCAGCCATTTCGTCAACATCTCCATCTTTGTCAAACCCGATAAAAGATAATGCTTGATTAGTGTGATTAAGATTTAAAAATTTTAACTTACTGTCTTTAAGGTCAAAACGTGAGAATTGAGTCCTATCAAAATCGGGTTTGCCTAATTCTTCCCAACACAGATATGTGGAATTTGCTAAATAAAGGCAAGGGATGCCAGGTAAACTATACCGTTGTGAGCTAACTAAATAACGCTTCTCAAAAGGTATATGAAACATTTCTTCTCTTGTGAATAATATATCTGAACCGTACCTTGCTCTATAAAATTGTTCAGGTTCTTCAATACTTGGAATATTTGTTATTCCTTCTTTTATTAATAAATGTTTTTTTATTTGATTAACGCCAGTTTCCAATAATTTATATGCTGCAATTGTGTCGCCATTTAGAAAGGATTCTATAGAGTCTAGAATTGAGTTAGCTAAAATTTCAATATTTGGTCGAATAGCTTCGATTTTTTCTTTTAGTCTGCCATTAAACGAATCCAAGTTGGAATTAAATATGTCAAAAACATCCTTTTGATGTAAAAGGAAATCTTCATTCTTGCGTTTGAATGGTATTGCGAAGTCTTGGGATTTAAAAATTGTCTCGTTTGTCATAGTAATTGCGTACAACGTCCACGGCTTGCTGCTGTGCTGGCATTTTATGATTGTCTGCCCACAACTGAAGCCGAATAAAATTGCTGATGATGAAGTTAAAATAAATGCTCAAAGAGTTCCGTCTGCCCGATATTAGCTGATAGTAATTCAAAAGCCGATTGTTCTTCCGTCCGCCAGCATTGCAGCAAACCGAATGTTGCCTGTAATTTTTCATCGTTTCGCAAGTTTTGACATTAGCTTTTCAAAATTGTCTGTCGGGTCTAAATCGTTTGTCTTATATGAAAGGTCAAGTCGCTTATTGTTAGATAAAAGAATTAAATTATCTGCAGGAAGTCCTGATGTAGAAGCAAAGTAAGTATAGTATTCAGGCAGCTCTGTTAGATACTTTTTCCTATGAACTAATGCAAGTGTCGGCAAGAAAAGAAAAATGTCGTTACTTGTCAATCCAAAAGTTGTGAAATATTTATTGAGTTGATTTTTTGAATTACTGATTAAATTGTCAGGGTCAAAAGGTGATTTGCCTTTGGCGAGTCTGTTCTTGTCGTGTTGATAGCGTTCTGGTGAAAGAAAAGGTTGAATCCAGCCAGCTTTTGCCTTCACTTCTATAATTGCGAAAGTTTTGTCACCTTTTAAAAGTCGTATGTCGGGAGCAGTCTTACTTTCTTGTCGCCGCAAATAAATTTTCCATTTTTTGTCATTGAAGGCAGAGTAATGAAATAAAATTCTTGCAACAAAAAACTCTAATTCGCCTGTAATGGGAGAATGATATGCAGTTTCAAAATATTCGTCCTTAAAACTTTGCTCAACCTTAGCTGATTGATAAAGGTCTATTATTGTTTTAAGAAGTCGTTCTGTAATTTTCTGTCCCGCAGTAAATTCTTCAGCAATTGATTTGGCAGTTTTATCTATGTCGCTGAGGTAAGCAAGTCTTGTCTGAAACATTGTATCTGTCTAAATGTTTGGATTAATAGAGTGTCGCAATGAAATTACAGTTAACGCTTGTTTTTCCGCTATTATGTGTTGCCATTAGCGGGAGACAATATTTGAAAGTTATTACTTTTGAGCTATTTAGCCAAAAAAGCGCGGTTACCATGGAGTAGTGCAAATGCCATTCAGATAGGATTTAAATCATTCCGATGGACAGTGCATTGGTAAAACAACACAAGAGAGATTACTTTTTAAGCGCTTTATTTATTTCTATTAATAAATCACTTGAATTTATATCGGTATAATTTTTTTTAACAAATTCAACAAAACTGTCTTTAATACCTGCCTGTTCCCAATCCATCACCGTAAACACCTTCAACAACGTCTGCTGCGGTTTCTCATTAAAGGCACATAGCACCAAATAAGGTGGACTATAATAAAATGAGTTGTCCCACAGTTTTTGATACAATTTCGGATTCAGGCACCTTTTAAAATCCAGCACAAGGTCATATAACTTACAGGTAAGCGAACCCAGGTTTACGGTTTCTGCCAAATAGGGTAGGCCCTCATCGTGTAAAAAAGTGTACAGGTATTCCAGAAACCCCGGTTCCATCATATCCAGCAGATCCCGGCCATAATAGGCATATTCCGTTTTAAAAAGGTCTAAGGAAAAATTATCCCGGTTCTTATCAATAATGAACTCAACCAGCGATTCTTCCTTCTTTATAATGTCCTTTACATCGGGGCCGAAAACCTCGCCACCAATCCGGGCAGCATATTTAGGCTTTGAAAACAGATCAAAAAAGAAGCTCTTAAAAAAGATGCTTTTCCTGTCAAAAGTCACCTGTACGTATAAGGGATACATCAACTTACCATGAAAGTTGGTCTGTTTAAGGCGGTCGTTGTAATATGTTTTATATGTTACCCTGTATTCCTTTTCCATTGTTTACTTTACTTAACTGTACTTAACGAATGTAAGCATGTTAGCAAAAGATTTGTGATACAAATCAATGCAATTTAACACAAAATAGTTTTGGTAATACAAAAAACTGTCAAAACATTCGTATATTAGTATTGGGGTTGTCTTACAGGACAGTGAGAGCGATAAAAATGAGGGAGGTAAGATGGAAAAGCTAACACCGCAAAAAGTACAGGAGATGTTACGCCAACGGGGAACTATAGTTACCCTTGAACAAGCTACAGCGATTTTAAATTTTATCCGGAAATTAGCTAACATAGCTATTTCAAATTATCTACAAAAGTAAGCGTATGAAGATTGCAGATTTGTACATTAGAGTGAGTACCGATGAGCAGGCCGATAAAGGCTACTCACAACGTGACCAGGAAGAACGTTTACGCAGGTATTGCCAAATTCAGAACATCGAGGTGCGGAAGGTTATTTATGAAGATCATTCGGCAAAGACCTTTATCCGGCCAGAATGGAACAAGTACCTTATTTTCCTGCGAAAAAATAAAAACACCGCCGACCTGGTACTATTCATCAAATGGGACCGGTTTAGTCGAAATGCCGGTGATGCTTACCAAATGATCAGCACCCTTCGAAAATTGGGAATTGAACCGCAGGCAGTGGAGCAGCCGCTTGATCTTTCAGTACCTGAAAATAAGATGATGCTGGCTTTTTATCTGGCCGCTCCTGAAGTTGAAAACGATCGCCGGGCATTGAATACTTTTCACGGCATGCGCCGGGCCAAAAAAGAAGGTCGGTACTTGGGTATAGCGCCAACCGGCTATATAAACCGAACTTCCGAATCGGGAAAGAAATACATTGAACCGCACGAACCACAGGCCCGCATCATGAAATGGGCTTTTGAGACGCTTGCAGAAGGTTGTTTTAATGCCGAACAGATCTACAAAATGGCCAAGGAAAAAGGGTTGAAATGTACCAAAAGCAATTTTTGGATGAACATTAGAAACCCGCTGTATTGTGGGAAGATTGTAATTCCAAAATATAAGGACGAGGAAGCGCACACCGTAAAAGCACAGCATGAACCGCTGGTTTCGGAATCTTTGTTCTACCGGGTGCAGGATGTGCTGGACGGTCGTAAAAGACATTATCGCCCAATGTATGTAGCAAATTCTACGTTACCGTTGAGGGGCTTTCTAATCTGTCCTAAATGCACCAAGAAGCTTACCGGCAGTAAATCAAAAGGAAGAACACAGGACTACTTTTATTACCACTGTACCGGTGGTTGCAAATGCCGGTTCAGGGCTGAATTTTTGAACGACATATTTGTAAATGAGCTGAAGAAATTTGTTCCCCGGCAGGAGTATCTGGAGCTGTACCAGCTTACCCTTCAAGAAGCATGGTATGATCAGACAAATCATTCACAGGACGATAAAAGACAAATTTCCAACCAGATCACTGATCTGGAGGGTAGGTTAACCTATTTACGAGACCTGCTTTCGACCCAAAAAATTGAGCCGGATGACTACCGGAAAATGAAAGCAGAATACACTGATAAAATCGAAAAGCTATTGGGAAAACTGGCCAGTTCATCACAAACACCAGTAGACTTTGACGGCCTTTTAAATACAGGATTACAGAACCTGATGAATTTGGAGCGCCTATACAAAAACGGGGACATTGTTAAGAAGCGGGAAATTATTGGTTCGATATACCCCGAAAATTTGACGATTGACGGATTTGGAGTTCGAACCGCCCGGCTCAATGAAGCCGTTTCGGGATCAGGTTGAAATTTTGGGGGATTTAATAGAAAGTAGTTGTTTTGCAGGCAATAAA
>NZ_LVYD01000099.1 GCF_002077945.1 Niastella vici | reverse complement strand
TTCACGGGCTTTGCACAGCGCGATAGACATTTGTCCAGTCGGCCCGACTAAAAGGATGACAAAGCATCCCAAAGGCTTATAAAACGCAAGTTTTATAAGCCTTTTTTCACTTTTTGATATCATTTTGATGCAAAACGAACCAAACGGTATGTGAACTATCCGGTGACCTGTGACCGCATCTTACATTTGAGGTCACCTAGGTCACCGGATAGCGGCAAACACAAATGGGTAGCGAGTTACATTCATTTTGGCGTTCGTAATCTGGTGTGAGGAACTATTCATAAAACAAAAAATCTGTTGTATGACAAGTTCAGGAACATTTGGAGTACACTTTGTAATGCGTAACAACAAGCAATTGAATGGCAAATCTCCCGTGTACGCTAGAATTACTGTAAACGGTACCCGTTGCGAGTTAGCATTGAAAGAATATCTCTCCCCTAATGATTGGAACTCGGGCTACGGCAAAGCCTGGCCCAAAAACAATGCACTCAAAAAGTTCAATAGTTACCTCGAAGAAGTACGGGGAAAATTGGCCCGTCATTACCGGGAACTGCAAATGCAGGGCGAACCACTAACGGCAGCATTCGTAAAAGATGCTTATATAGGTATTGTAAAAGAAAAAAAGGTCGAGCATTCGTTGTTATGGGTGGTAAGCCAGCATAATACAATCATGCAAAAAGTACTGAAGAAAGGCAGCATGAAAAACTATTATACCACCGAAAAGTACCTGAAGGTTTTTCTATCCCAACAACTTAAGAAAGACGACATACTGCTTAAGCGTTTGACCTATGAATTTATAACCGGCTTTGAATTTTACATCCGTTCCTCCCCTATCAAGGATTCCGATCCTTGTACCAATAACGGAACAATGAAACATTTGGAACGTCTTAAAAAAATGGTAGCCTGGGCGGTAAAAAATGAATGGTTGGATAAAAATCCATTTACCGGGTTTCAATTAAAGTTCAAGCGAAAAGACAGGGATTTTCTAACAGACCTGGAATTAGCCACGTTAGAAAAACAGCCTCTTGATAACCCGATGTTGCAAAAGGTACGCGATCTTTTTATATTTAGCTGTTATACCGGTTTGGCATATGTTGACCTGATGGCTTTACAACCTGCTAATATTATGGTTTCACTGGATGGCAAGAAATGGATAAAGATCAGCCGGGCAAAATCTGAAACAGGTGTGAATGTTCCATTGTTAAGTCCTGCCCTGGGGGTGCTGGAAAAATACAGCCAACACCAGGAACCCACACAAAACGAAATGTTATTCCCTCGGGTAACCAACCAGGAGATGAACCGGAGCCTGAAAATAATCGGGGAAATATGCGGCATCCGTAAAAACCTAACCTTTCACCTGGCACGTCACACTTTTGCTACTACCGTTACCTTAATGAATGGTGTCCCGATTGAAACCATCAGTAAAATGCTGGGGCATACTAAACTTACTACCACTATGGTTTACGCAAAGGTGACCGGCCTGAAAATTGGGATGGATATGGAGGTGTTGCAGCGGAAACTGGATAACAATAAAAATTTATGAAACGGAAAATTCAAAAAGATTCTCCCTCGCTGCTGTATATAATTATAAATACCAAACTTGAACTTTGAAGACAGGTTCAAGTTGGCTGAAAAAATAGGATCCGATACTCTTGTATTTTTCGTGCGAAACTATTTCTGGAAGGAGCACAGAATCGATGTTTCATTTTCTTGGCATGTCTTATATTAATACCTTGAAAATGTTCGTATTTATTTCATCATCTTTTTGTAATGAGCTTCGTATCCTGCCACCTTAAATAAAGCAGCAAAAGCATCCTTAAAATCAGTATAATTAAATTCTTTATAATCAAAAATATTTTGCCCCAAAGAATGAGATTCCCGATTAATATACCTATAAAATGCTTGAAATCTATTTGCTTGCATACTTGGTTGTAAGAAAAAATTGTTTAAATCTTTCTTCTCAACAAAATTGAAAAAGTATTCAATCACATTCCTCATACAATTGGCAATCAGAGCTGCAGGCTGTTTTTCATCTTTAATAATGAACCAATATGCCTGATAATCATTTTGAATTTCTTCATAACTCATAGGAATGAATTTGCTACCTTCATCATTTTTCACCAAGCGGAAAAGCCTTTGAGTCTCTTTTCTTTCTTCGTGTTTAGTTTCAGTGATTTCATAAAAGAAATACAAGCTATGGGTCAGTATAAACACTTGTTCATATTTGTAAGTCCAGGTAACAGAACCATTGTTCTTCTCTTTTTTACCAAAAAATTCATTTTTAATTAATCTGCCAACATTGAATACATAGATGTGTGATAGGCTTGAAATGGGGTCATCAATTACCACAATTTTCTTTTTTGCAGCTTCTGTTGCATCTTTCTTACCTCTGCACAGCTCCAAAAAATAGAGAAAACTAATAATCATTTTCTCCCCCTCACTCAATGAGCGAAATATTCTTTCCGCATTTCCTTCCCGTACTATTTTATAGAGGTTATCTGAATAATGTTCTATTTTAAAATCGTCAATCCCTAAATCAATCAACCCATTATTGATGTTCATTACTGCTTCTTCAATATTTACAGTTTGCTTTTGCTGCTCAATAATTATTTCTTTATGCTTTTTCATTTCGGCTGCCAAATCACTTAACGCTTTATTAATCAATCCAATATTTTTTTGAGACGCTTCTTTGGCCAAAATAAAGGTATTGATAGTCTGGTCGTAATCCCAACGCATTAAGTTCCAAAAAGTATCTTTTATCTCCCTTAAAGCAGATTCTTTATGGTCGATTTTTTTGTTATGTTCCCCAATAAGAACGTTGACACTTTGAATGATGCTATTTAACTCTTCTAATGCTTTTATTGAACTTTTTAGCTTAACAGAAACACTTGGGCTTTTAATTTTATCCTCAATAAGTTTTTTATTTTCATCAACAATCCTAACGAAAGCATTGTATTTGATCTCAAAATCTTTTTTATATGTTTCGAACTTCGGATTATTCTCAAAAAAAGACTTATCCGGAATTAATTGAACAGCCTCCGAATATTTTACCAGACATGCTTTGAGAGAAGACACATCAGCCTCATAAGATTCATCAAAGTAATCATTGATACTTGTTATTAATGCTTTTGAAATGGTATTTTCTTGGCAAAAAGGGCAACTTTCATTTTCTTGCGTCAATTCTGAAGACAAGTATTTTAATCCGGCTTTAACCCAATCAGAATTACCTAGTTTATTGATTAGTTCCGATACTGTTGTGTTTTTATTGCCGATAATTTGTTTTCCCAATAGTGCTTCTTCCTCTATATCTTGAGATGCGAAAACAATAAATGCCAATGGAGCATACTTCTGGGCATTTTCACCAGAAAGCGCTTGCACATCATCTTTTAATTCCGCTATGCTTTTTGTGGGTTTTGTATTAGGTTTTTGCAATGATTCAATGTAAGAAAGTAATTTATTTCCGTCACTTTTCAAGCCATCTAAACAAAATTCAAGAACCCTGTCACCACCTGTATAATTCTTTTTAATTTCCCAGACATTATTTTTTGCAGATTCTTGTTTTTGGTTTAATTCTACTTTCTCCTGCTCTAGTTCTTTAAGCTTAATTCCTTTTTCTCCTTCAATTTTATTGATTTCCTTTTCCGCTTGCCCAATTTTCACTTCAGCCTCTTTGTTTTCTTTTGAGAGAGTGAAAATGCCTTTCTGATTCTCTGGTTCGAAAAAATTGTCCTGGATGAAATTTTGATTATACACAAGAACATCATCATCATTTAAACCTTCAATGAAACAATTACTGAATCTTTGTTCGTTAGGTTTATATAGCAGGTTTGACAATGTACTTTTTCCCGTACCATTTAAGCCATAAATAAGATTTATTTTTCTATCAGTCTCCAAAGGCGTGGGATATTTATAAGATGCTACTTTATCTAAATTTATTTTTGTTATCATGACTTACTATATAGATTACGTTTGTTATACAACCAGAGTAACACTAGCATACAGAAAATGCTTAGTGGCAACCATTCAACAATATGGTCCCTTTATATTATTTGAGAGAAAAGGCATCTATGACTGACTAACATAGAACATTAGTAGTCGATAAAAAATTAATTATTCAATTGCCTTGGAACAGGTTTTCTTTATAGGAAGAAGATATACTTTACTAAAGAAATAATTTTAATTTAATTGCAGTAGGTAAGGCAATAATTTATGCGTTAAAGATTATAATATTTCAGATAATAAAAATCAGGCGTTCTTCACATTTTTTAAACCGTATACCTTACATGATGTGCTTTCTGTTTAATTGTGTTTTCTAACCTACACTATGCTATTAAGGCGATTGTTCTGGAATTGGAAAATTGTTAAGATTGATTGGGAATTACACCAATAGAATATTATTGAGATGAGTGGGCTGAAGATTAAGTTTTCGTGGTTAGACCGAAAGACTTAGCGCCGGAGAAGGAAACAAAGGGTTTTGACTGATAGATGTCCGAATGTCGTTGAGCCGTGATCTTTGGATATAATTACAAGAAATATTCAATTGAAAAATGTCCTCCTTATGAAATCAACACATAATACGTTTAATTATTACTGTTGCTAGAAATAGATTTTGAGAATCCGAAAACTGGATGGTGACCATGCCGTTGTTGCATGGAGCAAGATGTAGTGTTGTTGACAACATGATGTGTGGAACCAGTGCTAATATTAATCTCATACTGGCAATGCAGCGGTAGTTGTAGACAACTATACATCTTGCTGTGTGCGCTATACATACACTCAATGCCTCTGAAAAGCCGCCTGCCAAGACAGACCATCTTTCTTTTCACCAGCAACCTCCAATAGTTTAAATAGTTGCTATTAAACGCGTGAGTGTTTCAGATTATCTATTTTCCGATAAAATCAGGTTTTCAAAGGTTTTCAACCTTTCCTCAAAAGATTGCTCCGTTTGTGCGAGAATGGCATTTACCCGGTCAAGTAGCATCATTACCTGATCCTGGCTAATTTCATATTGGGGACTGTACCTTGCAGAAACATATGCCGTATTCAGCAAATCGAATAATTCCATTTCTTCATCGGTGTTTTTAGGAAAAATGATATCCAGATCAGGAGCGCAAAAACAGGAATGTCTTATTAATGATTTCAAATTATGTCCGTAGGCTGTCAATCCTGTTAGGGAAACCAATAATGCACGAAGTGCATGTTCTGTTGCCTGATGCAACAAAAAGGCAGCTGGTTTATATTGGCCATTGGTGGCAAAATATTCTGCACCGTCCAGGAAATATTTTGCATTCTGAAAAGTATCATCAAAAATATTCCTGGCATTCACCTTTATGGTAGAAATGTCAACATCGGGCTTTTCCGGCAGGGTTACCCGTTTGTTATCATACACCATTAAATCAGCTGAACAGGCGGCAGAATAGAAAATATGCCCCTCCCGAAAATGTTTATATACCACATTGATTTTATTGCACCAGATGAGTACCGATCCAATTTCACTATATTTTGCTTGCACTTGTGTTAGGTAATCACTATATGAGTATTTAGCATTGGGCGGCAAAAGCACCAGGAAATCAAACTGGGGTCTGTTCCTGCTGTTTATTGAAAAACCTGACCAGAACAGCTTTTCTGCATTGGTTACCCGGATGATAGTTTCTATCATCGAATTCACATTTTCCTGCAAAACGGCGTCAACCTGGTATGTTCCGCATTGTCTGGCTACGCTAACCGAATTAATATTTTCCGCTAAAAACGGGTACGTTTCAAAAACGAGTTTTTTTGATTGTTTTTGCTTTTCATTGATGATATGGGCAGCCTCTACTAACTTTTCAATTTTTTCATATATCGTAACCAATAGTTCCCGATCCCGCCGATGCAAATCGTGAGTATAATTGCCTATAACGGTTGTTTTAAAAAACTCCCAAAGTAATTCCCGAATCCGAGGCAGGCGG
>NZ_LVYD01000098.1 GCF_002077945.1 Niastella vici | reverse complement strand
TTAAAAAACTCCCAAAGTAATTCCCGAATCCGAGGCAGGCGGGCAAAATCAAATAATTCGTAAATAACCTGGTAAGGGTCGGTAATTTCGGCTGCCGTTAATTTTTGTGGGGGGATGCCATTGGGGGATGGTATTGTTAAAGCTTCTTTACACATAACATTCAATTAAGGATGAAGGAAAATATTGAAAGTCATGTAAGTCTAACCGAGTGCAGGAAAACCTGCGGCGCCTGGGTGGCGGGTGAAAAGAAAGAAACGTGGGTTAGTCCTTACCGGTTCTGAGGGCTGCGACACCCTGTGATCACAATAAGAACGCCCACGTTTCTTTAGTTGCGTAAGATACTAAAGTTCACGCAGGCGATTTACCTTATTCCCGTGATCAATGAAGGTCGCAGTTTCAGAACCAGGAATTAAAGCAAATGCGCTTTAATAATTATATGCCTATATAGAAATTGCTCTTTAGGAGCTATTCAGATTGATTAGAATCATTTTTCGGGTAATTGTTACGGAAATAAAGATAGTAAATAATCTTAAATGTGGGCTTAAGCCCACGCATATTTTTATTCTTTTTCTACATCTTTCTGATTCTATACTATGGAATCAAAAAGATATAATAAGGAAATAGTTCAGTTTGGCGAAAATGTTCGCCGGTTAAGGACCGCCAAAGGTCTTACACAGTCGGATTTGGAAGCAGCAACAGGTATTGATCGTGGGGATATTAGCCGGATTGAAAATGGTCGGATGGATATTCAATTTAGCAGTATTATCAAACTTGCGGAAGGATTAGAGATAAACACACAAGAACTTTTTTGTTAGGCAATGTTAGTAGTTCCGACTAAATACCGTTCTGCCCTTATAGCATGCAAAATGATCACTCCATATGAAATTATTTGACAACCCCAGAAAAAAAAATGAACCTAATCCTGAAATAAATAATGAAAAAGAAAAGATCGGTCTTATTGAAAGGCCTAGATTATGCTGTTTTGACCTAGAAGACAAGACGATAGAAGCCCTAAAGAAATCAGGCGCAAATATATTTGCGGGAAGTTTAGGTGCAAAAGTTAAAATTAATAATAGGAGAAATGGTGAGAATCGACTAGTATCATTAAATCATATTTTCCCCAAAAACATTCATGAGTTTGATATTTTCATAATAGATCTTGATAGCTATAAAACAGTTGATTATTCACATGAAGATCAAGGTGAAAAATTAAGAACTGGTAAAAGTTATTCGTCTATAATATCTAGACATCCTGAATCTCTATTTGATCCAAGACCTTTCGCAAGTAATTTCCTCAGAAACGAACTTGATAATATTCAAAATAGAGATTACCTGGTACTTGTTTTTTCGTCTAAAAATTATAATGTCGAATATGAATTGATTGAGGTTACAGAAGGTAGAGCACAAATTAATGGATCCCCAGTATACAGTTTATATTCATTTTGGGAGTATGCATGTGGTGAACCAAGGTATGGAAAAGACCTTTTTGTTGAAGATATAAATGACGATTTCAAAAACTTTTTAATTAAGTATACTAAAGGGTCTGAATTTAATCAAACATTTGAAATCCCTAAAACCTGGCAAAACGGAACCCTTTCACCTGATCAAAGATATCTTTCATTAATTAAAAATCTTAATGGTGAGCTGGTGTCCTATTTTTTTAGCTCCGGCAATCATAATCTTATAATGTTGCCTCAAATAAAAGATAAAAAAGATTTTATTTTAGAATTTCTAGCGAGGATTGGCCCAAATGTTTTCCCTTCATTATTCCCATATTCGACAAATTTTGGTTGGACTGCCGAAAAGGAATACTGGCTTCCTAACCATGCAACTCTTCTAAAAGAAAAAAATGAAATAGAAATAGCTTTTAAAAAGGCGTTAGAAGAATCCGAAAAAAAGATCCAAAAAAACAACACAGCCTTTTCCTTTTTACATAATATTATTATGGAAACGTCAGAAGCTTTAGTTGCTTCGCTAATCAAGTATTTTGAATGGCTAGGATATGAAAGAGTTAAACAATTTGATCATGAAAATCAATCAAAGGTATTAGAAGAAGATATTCAAATTGAAATAGATGAAGGACTTCTTATCGTTGAATGCAAAGGAATCGGTGGCACATCAGCTGATTCAGATTGCAGTCAGATATCAAAAATAAAACATCGTAGAAGTAGAGAGCGAAATAAATTTGATGTATTCGCGCTTTATATTGTTAATCATCAAAGATATCTCCCACCATTATTAAGAAGAAACCCTCCCTTTACAGAACACCAAGTACAGGATGCAATTAATGATCAAAGGGGATTACTTTCAACGTGGCAATTATTCAATTTATATTCTGAAATTGAAAATGGTATAATAACAAAAGAAGAAGCAAGAAGAGCAATTCTTGAATTTGGATTAATAACATTTAAACCAACCAACATAATATTGGTTTATGAACCTACAGAGTTTTTTCTAAATAACACTGTTTGTATAATAAACATTAAAGAAATGGAGATAAACTTAAATGATGAGCTATATATAGAAAAAGACGGCAAATATGAAAAAGCGAAAATCTTGGATATTAAATTAAATAACGAATCGATACAAAAGGCTCGTGATGGTGAGTTTGGTTTGCTTTTAAGTAAAAAAATCTATCCGAAAAGCAAATTATGGAAGAAAATATTTGATAATCGAAGGTTAAGCTAGTGTTTTGTTAACAACTAGGTTAAAAAGAACTTTCCTTAGTGAAGGTTTATTTTGAGCCAATATGTGATAACTACTCTCAGATAGTTAATAGGTGGATGCATCGAATTTGTAAGAACAAGCTACTTAAATGTAAATTCTATCAATAGAATAAAATCCATTTTTTATAAGTTCCAGACTCATCAAAACAGCTATTTGATTGCCTATAGATCGAAATGATAAAAGCGCTAGTTACTTATTTAAAGTAAAGTTCTGTAATAATGAATAAAGATTATATAGAAAAATATAATGAATTCAATAATTATGGTGATAATTCTCCAAATGAAGTTTTGCAAGAACGAGGAAGAGAATTTGAGAGCCTCATAAACGAGATTATGTATTCGGAAGGCGTTCTGTTGAATAAAAGCTATCACACAATCGATAATAAATCTGAACAAATTGATGGAGCGATAGAAATCAATGGAAGAGTTTTTCTTATAGAAGTCAAATGGGTGAATAGTAATATTGCTGCCTCGGAACTTTATAGTTTCATTGGAAAAGTTGAAAATAAATTTCATGGCACATTGGGTGTCTTCATATCCAGGCACAAACTTTCTCAGAATTTCATTAATGCTCTTAATAAAGGAAGAAGACAATCAGTTATAATCATACATGGGGATGATTTAGACGATTTGTTTACTTTAGAGGGGCCTACATTTTCAGAGTACATATCGTATTGTCAAAAAACGCTATCTTATGACAACCGCACACACGTACCTGTGAGGGAATATATTGAGATAAACAACTCTAAAGATACTCTTCCTGGTAAGATTGAACAGTATAATAGAGAGGATATAATTGTTTTTTTAAAGCAGTTTATATTTAATAATGTTATTGTCAATGCTGGAGAAATAATGCTTGAGCTGGATAAAAAGTCTGCAGCTTTTCAGGATAACTTAATAGATTATGTCCTTAGTAATTACCTCAAGCTATATCAGTATGCAATTAAAGAGAAACAGTATTATACTTTATCGAACTTAAGGCAATTCTTGGAGATTGTCACCCCAAGTCAGTCTTATTGTCAAAGCAAAGCTCCTGATTATTATTCAGAAATCTTGCCGAAGCAAATTAAAAGGCTTGAAACCGTTACCGTTCATAATTGGTTCTCTAAATATTACCAGGATTTAGATCTAGCTATTAGATTAGAATTTGAGAAGTTTTTAATTACCACGTTTGACAATGAATTTGGAACTTGGGATACTGAAAATCAATTAACCTATGTTATTGAAGAACTATGGAATAAATTGCAAGCACAAACTAAAGAACAATTAATTAAGTTTTATTTAGACATATTTATAAGTAAAGAAAGGCTGGAAAAATTTGCTCAAAAAGCATTCGCAAGTTGGCTAATAAATGAGAATCAAGTATCAAAAACTATTATGGAAAATTGGCTGTCAGAAAAAATCATAAAGGCGAAAGGAGCATATGAGGGACTTAATCTTGAAGACCTAAGTGTAACGGTTGCAACAACATACAATCGTTTATCTAAGCCGATTGGATTTTATACTGTAAGTGATTGGCTTGCATTTATTCGCCAAAAAGTTTTAGAGTGATACCTTAGAGTCTATCGATTTATTAGTATATTAGTGAACATAAAAGTTCTTCCCCTCATTGCGAACCAAACAGTGAACCACCGTTCCCGTTAGTTGCAAGTGAATGATATACAAATAATTAATTTCTTTGGGAGCGTTCTGTCTGCCCGACAGCTTTAAAGAAAAGGCTTCAAGTTATTGAACTTGAAGCCTTTTTAGTTCGAATCCATTCTGCTTAAATGAGAGAATAAATCGCTTAATCTATTAATAAACAACCACATGTGCAGGTTCGAATCCTGTCGGGGCACCAAACAGGGCAAATCAAAATCTTCTTTGGTTTGTCCTGTTTCATTTTTGATGAAACCCGCGTCCAGCGCGTATATCAGCTCAACGGCCTCATTGATCCTTCAGGTAGTCTTGCACATCGTAAAACAGGGATTCCGAAACAATCCGCTGATGAAGGCCCGGCACATGGCGGACGGGTTCGTCCTTACTCCTATTTCATTCCAGTGGATTTTACGAAGGCTAATGTTTCGTAGCCATGACCGCCATCAAGTCGAAGGAAATAGAGACCTTCCCCTAACCGATGTATATCCATTGTCAACAAGTTCTCTCCCGGCGCCACCGACCAGATTCGTGTGAGTTGCCTGCTGCCGGAGGCGCTGAATAGAGAGACGATCACCGACTCACTTGCCGACGCATGGAATTGCAGTCTCAATTCTCCGCCGACCACAGGATTGGACAGTATCTTCAGCCTCTGTGAAGCCGATATCTTGACCGACCGGATCATACTGTAGTTTTCAGCCCCGTCTTTTAGCACTGCCCGTAACCGGTAGAAATAAGTGCCCTCGCCACGCTCGGACACCACATACGACATCCCTGCCGGCGGCATTACGGTTGTAAGGGGTAGCTGCGCGATTGGGATAAAAGTCGTGCCATCGGTGGAATGATACACATTGAAATAATCGATGGGAAGATCAGGTGCCGTATTCCAATGAAGGGTTACACTGCTGCCCACCGCCGAAGCCGTGAACCCCTGCCACCTGTCGGCAAGAACAAACATCGTCGAGGGAACGGTTATCAGGGTAAAAACCACTCCGTTGGCCAGTGCACTGGTGCCGGAGAAAGAGATGAGGCTGCCGGCGATACCGGACGCCGGCACATAGGTTTGGGTGCCTGTTGTAAAATTTCCATCCCCATCGTTGTCGATAAGGAGGTAATAATTTGTCGCCACCGAGGCGCCGGACAGCGTCAGCCCAGTCATGTCAAAGCTGAGATTGACGGAAGAAACAGCTCCGGTGGTCTGCGCTTTCCAGGTGCGCACCAATCGCTTGGAGCCGATGGCCGCCGCCGGGCCTATGGCTGCCGTGATCGTTTCCTCCGTCAGCGCCGCGGAGTCCGTACCGACCATCAGGAATTGACCATTTGTCAGTGCGGACGAAGTCTTCAGTACAAGGTTGCCCAACCCGTTTTGTCCTGTCCCGTCGCCGCTGCCCGAGTTGACGCTATTGGAACTGGTTTGTACCAGCCCCGATCCATTATCTGTTCCAATGCCAAAAATGTTATGCTGGTATGCAGCCAGGCCTGTCCAGAAAACGGTGCCTGCCGAGGAGGTATAGCTGACGGGAGTGGTCGCGGTTCCAAGCGTAATGCCATACTTAAGGGCTAAGTAGGATTCTACTTTATTTCGAAGCGAAGTCGAATTGGTCGCACTATAGAGGACGATCTCGGCGATGTCGCCATTCATCTTGGAGTCCGAGGAAGATCGGTCGGCAATCTGGGGAATATCGGTCATTGTGGTGGTAAGATACCCCCCTCTGATATTGCCTGTACGGGCATCCAGTCCATTCATGTTTAACACGTTGCCGGTGCCGCTGGCCGTCAGGACGACAGGAACGGTTGAGGCCGGCGGGGTTGCCGATTCATAACCCGCGAAGGCGCCGGCGGCGGGCGACCCGAAACCGGTATACAACTGGCCACCGGAGGCCGACCTGAAAAAATACCGGGCACTAACCCCTCCCCCGCTATTATTGATAGGGGAAAAGAAGGTACCCCGCTCATTCGTCACGGGCCCGGTCCAGCTACCGGCTGCCGAGGCCTCCGACATCGTAATCGACGTATTTCCCAGGAGTCGATAACCGTTTGTTCCTGATCCGGTAAAACGAACCACCGGATTGAAATTAAGTCCGTTGAGAACGACTACGGGCGCCGTTAACCCCGTGCCCGTGGACGTCAGGGAAAAGCTGTTATTGCCCGTCATGTCCGTCCATCCTGTAAGGGTGCCCCCCGAAGATGGGGAAGCTCCACTACCGGCCTTCATCCATAATGTCAGGTTTGAAGCTACCCCGCCGGGACTCTGACAAAAAACCATCCGTCCCCTACATTGCAGGAATACTACCATCAGGCAGAAAATCTTTTTCATAGCCGATTTCAGGGATTGCTGCGACTGCGCTCTTACAGTCCATTTGACAATGCATTTTTGTAAAACGGATTTCATCAGGTAATGGATTTTTGTTATAGGTATCAGATCATAGATGTGTAAAAATGAACAAATGGGGAAAATTGCTTCTTAGTATTACTTGGATAATGATAATTCGTTAATTGTATGTTGTGCCCCACTGGAAATTCCCCGACCAGTGAATTTACTTCCATTACTGTTTAGTTACACTCGTTAGCATTGTCAAATTGTCATCCAGAATTAAATAGCCAATTCATCTATGGAGGTTAATGAATTCTACTAATACCTTTAAATCATG
>NZ_LVYD01000097.1 GCF_002077945.1 Niastella vici | reverse complement strand
AAGTCGGCTATGATAGATTTTTGGTTTTACTAATGGCATCCATTCTTCCGTTAGCCTTTTAATCTTTTCCCATGACCAGACCCGTTTGCCCCCACGATGGTTGAGCCAGTTGTGGAGTAATCGTTTTGTCTGGTAATAGTACGAGTTCAATCTTCGGGTATTGAATGTCATCCCATAATAGGCATAATGGCCCCGGAGCTTCTGATTCAATTCAGCTATCAGTAACGGCATTGCTAGTTTATGCCTGTTGGCTTTGATCCACTCACTCATTCTTTTCAGGGAAGC
>NZ_LVYD01000096.1 GCF_002077945.1 Niastella vici | reverse complement strand
TTCACGGGCTTTGCACAGCGCGATAGATAATTGTGCAGCTGCCCCGGGTTTTAGTGATTTTGTTCGATAATAGGTAAAAGCAATCCCATTTCTCCCGGCTTTTTCTACCTTAGTACAAATTTTTACGGATATGCCTACTAAAAAAGTAAATAACCGTATAAATCTGAAATCGCTATCGCCAAAACCTTACTGGCGTGAGATCCTCGCTATATTCACCCTGCTGCTGGCCATTGTTTTTTTCAGAAGTGAAAGAAGAGAACTGCAGGCCATTCTTCCGCAAATACAGCAGGCACGGCCATTTTGGTTGCTCGCCGGTTTAACGGTTACCTTTATTTATATTCTTTTCCAGGGCGGCATGTACCGCAAAAGTTTTGCCGCTATTGAACTGAAGCTGAAATGGACGCACGCCGTTATCCTGTTCCTGAAACGGAATTTTGTAAGTGTTTTTTTACCGGCAGGCGGTGTTAGTGCACTGGCTTATTCGCCTTCACAAATACGTAAACAGGGTTTTCATCAACCACAGGTGCACCAGGCAAGCGGTTTATTTGCCTTTGCCGGTTTGCTCACTGTTTTTATTGTGGGGCTGCCGGTTGTCATTTACACCGTTTATGTAACCAGCCGTTTTAAAAACGCCTGGCTCGCACTACTTGCTTCCCTGCTCATTATTACCGGGCTGGCATTAGCCGTGCGTTCAATTAAACAAAAAAAGAAGCTGTACCAGTGGCTCGATAAAAAATTCCCTTCTTTCACCCCCACCCTAAACGAGGTATTTGCCACGAACGTTAACCTGCCCTCCTTTTCAGGCGCTGTTGGGTTTTCAATTGGGGTTGAGCTGTGCGGCATGGTGCACTTATACATTGCCATGCTGGCCCTGGGCGCACCGGCTTCTTTTGGTGCATCGGCTGCGGCTTATATTATTTCTGTTTTAATGATGATACTGTCGCCCTTTTTGCGTGGGTTGGGCGCCGTGGAATTATCCATGGCCTATGTACTGCAACAATTCGGGTACGATAGCACCCAGGCCTTATCCATTACCATTTTATACCGGGTATTTGAATTCTGGCTGCCCTTGCTTTCCGGCTTTATTGCATTGTGCTGGAAAGGAAGAAAACTATTCTTAAGGGCTGCACCCGTATTGCTGTGTTTCGCATTGGGCATTGTAAACATTATATCGGTTATCACCCCTCCTATCCATAACCGTACGCGCCTGCTGCGGGAGTACCTGCCGTTAACTACTATTCACGCTTCGCACCTGCTGGTATTATTGATCGGGTTAACCTTGCTGGGCACTTCGGCATTTTTATTTCGCGGACTGCGCAATGCCTGGATCATTGCACTTACCCTGTCGGTTTTTTCGTTAATTGGTCATTTAACAAAAGCACTCGATTACGAAGAAGCGATCTTTTCGTGTTTAACCCTTATAGTATTAATAACCACCGCATCGCAATACCGCATCCGCAGCAGCAATAAATGGATGCAGGCCGGCTTAAAAACCGCCCTCATCAGCTTTGCAGCAGTGGCCCTGTTTGGTTTTCTTAATTTCTATTTTATTAAACCCCGGCATTTCGGCGTCGATTTCACCTGGCAGGAATCGCTGTTTCATACTATAAGAAGTATACTGCTGGCCGACGATACCTCGCTTCATCCCATAACAAGGTTCGCCCATGAATTGATCTGGCTCATCAGGGCCCTGGGCTTTTTTACCTGGGCATTCTTATTATTCACCTTTATTAAACCGCATATAAAAAAACATACGGTAACCGAAAATTACCGCGAGCGCGCCCTGTTCTTATTGAACGAGTTTGGTAATTCGGCCATTGATTATTTCAAAGTATATAAAGACAAATTATTTTTCTTTTCAGATATCCATGAGGCCTTTATTGCCTATCGCATCTCAGGCGGTTTTGCCATTGTACTGGAAGAACCAGTTTGTGCAGAAGAATGCAAGGTTGAAGTGTTGCAGGAATTTGACCGGCAGTGCCGCAAAATGGGTTTAAAGCCGGCTTTTTACCGGGTCGATGAAAGCAGCGTTCTATGGTTTAGCCAGTTAAAGAAACGCAAGCTCATGATTGGGCAGGAAGCGATCCTGAACATAAACGAATTCTCCCTCGAAGGCCGGGATAAAAAATCATTACGCAACGGATTAAACAGCCTGCAGAAAAAAGGGTATACTGTTTCGGTGCATACCGCTCCGCATACAGCCACCTTACTGGCAGCACTTCGACAGGTATCAAATGAATGGCTGGAAAGTTATGACAGGGAAGAACAGATCTTTTCGCAGGGCATGTTCGACGAAAAGGAACTGATGCACCAGGATGTAATTGTTGTTCAGGATGCCGGAGGTTCCATAAAAGCTTTTCTGAATATTATTCCCGATTATGCTGAGGAAGAATGCACCTATGATCTTATACGCAGAAGCAATGACGCACCGCCAGCCGTTATGGACGCCCTGATCATTCAGCTGATCGCTTATGCCAAAGAACGTAAACAGTTGTATTTAAACCTGGGGTTGGTGCCTATGTCGGGTATTGCCCAACCCGATAATACGGCCGAGCAGCTCATTAAACTGGCAGCTGAAAAAATAAAACGGTTCCAGCATTACAAAGGCCTGCGTGACTTCAAAGAGAAATATGCCACCCTGTGGGAAAACAAATACCTTGTTTACGATAATGATTTTGATCTGTTGCAATTGCCCCTGGCCATTCGCCATGTAATGAAGCCTTAATGTAAACAAATACTAAATACTCCTGAAATGTTCTATGAGCATTTCAACAGCTACAACAACCAGTAAAGAATAATAATCGAGAATAAACAATCGCTGCCAAAGTCCCCGCAGCGGTATTATTTGCATTTTAGCCAGCAGGAACAGGATGATAAAGGACAATCCGCTAAAGGCTACAAAGCGGGTATAGGCATAAAGCCGGGGAAATAACTTTTTCGGAAATACTTTCAGCAATACAAAAGAAAGTACCGCAATGGCTACCACGCCAATTGTGCTGAACAATAAATGCAGTATGCCCATTAACGCCAGTTCATCACCTGCATGTTCATATGGAAACAGTCCTGAGCCAATACCTTCACCCAAACCATATAGAACGATGAGCCATACCGCCCAATGCTGCCAGAAGCCTTTGTTAAAAATTGTTCTTCGTAATCCGTATGCATATAATACAACCAGGATACTTAGGACCACTTCCCAGGTATTCATGTACAACGCCACCGGACTGTTGGCCGTGCCGAGGTAACTTTCTGACTGGTTCAGCGCATCATAATTTTTATAAATAAACCCGATGATAAAGGTCACGGCAAAATCACCCGCACAGGCAACAAAACAACAAACAGCAGTAAACACAACGAACCACGAAGAAGGTGCTTTCAAATGAATGGCGGCTTTATTTCCCGTTCAATTTAAATAAAAAAGGCCGGATCAGGTAAGCGCCTGTCTATCGAAGAATAACTATTTTTTGTAATTGATAGTTGCGATGATCGATCCAGACGGCCTTCGGAATGTTGTACCGGTGCATGTAGGCCCTGGCTGAATCAATATTAACTACCGGGGTGATATTTCGGTGTGCATACACATCGATCACGGCGTTCCAGTTATTCATAAATAATTTATAGTCAGCCGGCACCTGTTGCACCTGTTGCCCCAGCTTTTTGTAAATATCAAAAGGAGTTCCATCCCATGACACTTTGCCCGGCCTGTTTATAAAATAATATTGACAACAGGCTATTACAAAATAAGTCGCTATTACGCCGTAAAAAACACGATTGGCGGCAAGCGTGATGATCAGCCTTGTTGCCACAATGACCAGCAGAATGCTTAGCGGTATTAACGCAAATTCATGAACAGCCGACCATTCCGTTAAAATAAGGTTATACAGTAATACAGCCGGTGCATAAATAACCAGGAACGTAATTTCCGGCGCAGTAAAGCTTGTTCTCACCTTTTTAAAGAAAACAACTGCAAGGGACAAAAGCAGGAGTAATAATAAAGGAAAATAGGAGGTGACAATATTTTTAACAATAGAACCAACCCTTACAATAAACGGATCGCCTGTGTTGACGATGCTTCTTCCCGTGAAACGAAACAGCAGGGTTTTCATCAGGTTGTCCATACCTGCATAGGAGGCAAATTGGATAAACAATATGGTGATGGCAGTAATACATGCAATTGCCATTGCAAATAAAAGCGGGAGATATCTCTTGTCCTTTCGGATCTTAAATAAGATATAGACCGAACTTACTGCCGAGAGAAACAGCACGAACCAGTCAATATATACCAACACTATGATAAGCAAAAACAAAAAAATCAACCTGGAAGTGCGGATATTATCCGCCGATTGCAGCATGGGGATAAGCAATAAGAGTGCAGCAATGACAAAGGGCATCATGATGCCGGTAGTGACATAGCCATTTCCAAGATACCATAAAATACCGGGAGAGAACATAAACAGGAAGCAGGCCAAAAGTATGCTTTGATATCTCCGGGGCTGGCTGGCATCAAACAGCCGTTCGCAGAGCAGGAACAACAGGATAACGGCAGCGAGATTGAAAAAAAGATTGATCACCTGAAGGTATACCGGCTCAACAGGCAAATGAAATACCTGGTAAATAAAATACGGGATAACATACCATCCCGGGCCAAATGAAAGGTACAGGATGTTTCCCGATGAATCGATATTTGGAAGATCCTGCGGGCATTTGTCGCCCGGGTTCTGATAGTTTAACAATGGAACGTAATGAAAACGATAACCACCGCCGGCTTGCCGCCATGATTCTATATTTACCAGTATGACGGCAGAATTGTATTCATGGTGTTTGGAAAGAGGCCGGTTTATGTTGGGCAGGCGCAGCAGAATGCTGACCACAAAAAGCAATAACACGATGAACAGCGCTTGTCTCCGCCCTATACTTTTTTGCATTTCTCCTTTCAATTATTGTTTTTGATCATCGTGATAAAAAACGAAAACACTACGAACTGCAACCCGGCAATCATACAAAATCCACCGGGGATTATAATCCTGAAAATGGATTCCGGGTTTAACTGACGAAAGTAAACCTGGTACCATTTGTACAGGGCAGTGGTATTGATGGCGATACCTGCCAGGAACAGGCCGCCCCCGATGAGCAATCCTTTTTCAAAATTCAAATGTCTGGAGATCCATAAGGTGATGCCGTTTTGCCGGTAAAGCTCCCGGCTCATTCCATAGATCCTTACCATGCAATAGAATTCCATAAAGGTCAATGACAGCACCAGGAATACAGAGCAAAAGTATAAGGTGTGTATATCGAGATTCAGGTTAAAGATGCGTACCTGATTGAAGAGAATGCTTCCGCCTAAAACAAGCCCTAACACCATAAAAAAAAGGGCCGGGTACAGCAGCAGCCACTTGGGGCTCAGCAATAAGATCAACTTCAGATGCTTCCAGCCGTCGCTCCAGGTCTTTAAATGCGGCTTTCTTCCCCGCCCATCTTTGTATAATTTTACAGGCACCTCCGTAATGTTGCACTTTTTGTAAGAAGCCTTCGCAATAAGCTCCGTAGCAAATTCCATCCCATGCGATTTCATCTCCAGCTTTTCATAGGCCGACTTTTTTACGCCCCGCATACCACAATTGAAATCTCGTACGGGAACATGAAATGACCGACGGCCGAGATATGAAATAACAGGGGTACCAAGATACCGGTGCAGGAAAGGCATGGCATTTTTCATTATACCCCCTTTAAAACGATTGCCGATTACAATATCAAACCCATGATCGAAGGCTTCCATAAATACCCCGGCCTCACTGAAATCATAGCTATCGTCGGCATCCGCAAAAATAATATGGCTGCCGGTTGCTTCCAGTATGCCATGGTGCAATGCAGATCCATACCCTTTTGCAGCAACGTGCACGCAGCGTATGCCTGCGTCGTGGCATATAGCAAGGGAATTATCGGTGCTGCCATTGTCGGCCACAATGATTTCTGCGGGGATCGATAGTTTCTTTATAAATGATTTGGCTTTTGAAATGCAAACAGGTAGTGTTTCCTCCTCATTGAGACACGGCATTACAATACTAAGGCTCGTTGCGGGCATTAAATTGCTTGGTTAATTGAAGTTACCAGGTAAAGATATTAAAAAGTTTTCTTCAGGAGGTATACATTGTTGAACCCCAGTTGGAATTTCCTGTGCGCAAGGAGCGTAAAACCCGCTTGCCCGAAAACAGCCGGTATACTGTTTGGATCAAAGCCATAATGTTCTTCAAGTGACATCCCTTTTATAAGGCGCAATCTTTTTAAGATGGCCAGCAGCGTATCTGTTTTTGGAGAAGGCACTGTAATAATGATAAGGCCATCCTGCGTGAGCAGCTGCGCACAGGTAACAGCTATCTGTTGCTGTAATAAGAGCGGAATATGTTCCAGCACGGCGAGCATACAAATACAATTGACCTTCGCGGCAGTTCGCCAATCATCCGGAAAAAACCCTTTTACCAGGGAGAAATTTCCAGTGCTTACTTCCTGTTGCAATAACGGATCGATGCCCCAGCCATAATGAAGTTTTTTGCCCAGGGCCCTGAAGAGTTCGCCCTGGTGACAGCCGATGTCCAATACTGTGCTGCCTGATGGAATATACTTGGCAGCCATTTTAATACGCTTTTGTTGCAGGTACTTATCCAGGAATGTCATGCTGCGAAATTGTGCATTCAAAAGCAAATGAACAAATTCACCTTTCTGCTTTCAGCCACTCGCAAACAGCAACATGCCAGACATATTATCCGCACAAACCCGCATCAAATTAACCTTCAGAGATTAAAAACAGCATAAAATCGCGTTATTTATTCGTTATTATGCTCCTTTCTGCGTTAGATATGATTACATTTACATATAATCTCTACCAACTGCTATGCTTAAAAAAGAGCGTCAGGCCTATATTTTGCACCAGGTGCACCTGCATAACAAGGTTCTATCTTCATTGTTAAGCCAGGAGATCAGGGTATCGGAAGATACTATCCGCAGGGACTTGCAGGAACTGGCCGATGAAGGCAAGATCATAAAAGTACACGGTGGCGCCCTCAGCCACTCATTCAGCGAAGTACGTTACCCGGCCGACATCGTTTACTCACAGGACCATAAGCAGATCATAGCCCATAAAGCAGCTGCACTCATACAAAACGATATGTTTGTGCTTACCAGTGGTGGCACCACCATCATTGAGCTGGCCCGCGCCCTGCCCCGCCAGCTAAGGGCCACTTTCATGTCGGGCAGTATTCCGGCCATCCTGGAATATATGCAACACCCCACCATCGATGTCATCATGATCGGTGACCGCATCTCGAAAAACTCCAAAATTACCATTGGCGCCGAAGCCATTGCCCGCATCAAACAGATCAATGCCGACCTGTGCTTTTTAGGCATCAACGCCATCGATCTGAAACATGGCATCACCGACAACGATTGGGAAGTGGTGCAATTGAAAAAGGCAATGATACAATCGGCCCGCAAAACGGTTTGTTTAACCATCTCCGAAAAGATCAATACGTTACAACCTATCCACATCTGTGATATCCAGCATATCGATGTGCTTATCACAGAGCTTCCACCCGATGATCCCCTGCTGAAACCCTATGTTGACTCAGGTATTCAGGTACTATAATGAGAAAATTCAAACCAAAATGTAAAAAGTATGAGAACATGGAAGCTTTTTAGTTGGATCATGTTTGTTAGTTTAAACATGATCACGACCAACCTGATGGCGCAAGGCGTTCCCATTAGCGGAACTGTGCGTTCAGAAGATGGCACTCCCCTGCCCGGCGTTACGGTCACTATTGTTGGCACCGACCGGGCAACCATTACCGACATGGGTGGCAAATTCACCATTAATGCAAAAGAGAATGCTTTGCTGGAATTCAGCTATGTGGGCTTTTCCAAACAAAGAATAAAAGCCAAAGCCGGCATGGATGTACACCTGGCATTAAGCGAAACCGGCCAAATGCAGGACGTTGTAGTTACGGCTATGGGTATTAAAAAAGAAAGAAAGGCCCTGGGCTATTCGGTTACCGAATTAAATGCGTCGGAATTAATGAAAAATAAAAATACCAATGTCGTTAATTCCCTGGTTGGTAAAGTTCCGGGCGTAAACATTACCCAATTCAGCGGTGCGGCCGGCGCCGGCGCTTCTATCACCATTCGCGGTGGTAACTCCACATCAGATGGCCGGCAAAACCAGCCCTTATTTGTTATTGATGGCGTTATATATGATAACTCAACTACCGTTACCGGTAATACGGGTACCGATGGGTTAAGCCGCAGTAATACCACTTACTCGAACCGGGTTATGGATATTAACCCTGAAGATATTGAAAGCCTGTCGGTACTGAAAGGCGCGGCAGCCGCAGCCCTGTACGGATCGCGGGCGGCAGATGGTGTTATCATTATCACCACCAAGAAAGGCGCTGAAGGCATGATAAAGGTCAATGTGAACAGTAAGGTGATCACTTCCTGGGCCAATAAGCTGCCTGAAGCGCAAACAGCATTTGGAAACGGTTTGTATGCCAGCAATGGCGTTTTTAACAATATTACGCCCACGCTAAATGCGGCTTCAGTTCCCCAGTTTAACTCGTGGGGACAAAAACTTACCTCAGCAGATACCGTATACGACAATATCGGTGATTTCTTTCAGCATGGTATTGTATATGATAACAACGTAAACGTATCGGGCGGTACAAAGAACAGCTCTTTTTATTTATCGGGTTCTAATTTTAATCAAACGGGTATCATTCGCAGAACAGGTTATAACAAAACCACTTTCCGTTTTAATGGCGAACAAAGATATGGACGTTTGACCCTGAATGCCAATGTTGCCTATTCTGTTGCCAATACCGACAGAACCTTAACCACTGCCGGTTTGTACAGCGGCGGTGGTAATGGAACCATGGGCGCTGTATACAGCTGGCCCCAGGTATTCAATATGAAAAACTATGCAAACATCGATGGCACCCAGTATCGCAAATTCGGTGGACCGATCCCTTTGGAAAACGATATTGACAATCCTTACTGGATCATCAATAAAGATAAATTAACCTCACAGACCAAACGTATTACCGGCGGCATCAATACCAGCTATAAAATCACCAACTGGTGGGATGTGATTGCACGCCTGGGCTACGACCAGTATAACACCAATGATTATACCTATATTAACCCGGGCTCTGCGGTGAGTCAATTATATCAGAACGGGCGCCTGAGCAAGGATCTGTATGGCTATACCTACCTTACCACAACGGTAATGACCAATTTTCATAAAACATTCAGGGGTTTTGATACGCACCTGATGCTGGGGACCACTTCAGAAAATACGGATTGGGTAAACCAGAATCATTGGGGATACAACTTTGTTACTGCCGGTACGGCCAGCTTTAGTAATATAATAAGCACCAATCAATTTTTTAAAGATGGTACAACAAAAAAACGGCTGGTAGGCGCTTATGGCGAGGTTGGCATTTCTTATAAAGACATCGCTTTTCTCACTGCAACAGGACGTAACGACTGGTCGTCGACCCTGCCTGTAGATAACAGGTCGTATTTTTATCCTTCGGTGAGCGGCTCTTTTGTTTTTTCGCAATTGTTGCCCCAGATCCCAATTCTTTCCTTTGGTAAAGTGCGGGCAAGCTGGGCGCAGGTTGGTAAAGACGCCAACCCCTATGCGACCCTTACTTATGTAAATAATCCCATCTCCATTGGTGCTTTTACCGGAATTGGTAATCAGTATACCAGTGGCAATCCTTATTTAAAACCAGAAATTCAAAATTCCTGGGAAATTGGCGGCGAGCTGCGTTTTCTGCGTAACCGTGTTGGGTTAGATTATACCTATTATCATAGTGAAACACAGAATCAGATTGCTCAGCCACGTTTGTCGAATGCCAGCGGGTATATTTTGAAATCCATCAACTCAGGTTCAGTAATTAACAAAGGGATGGAAATAGCCCTTACAGGTAAAGCGATCGTACAAAAGGATTTTGGCTGGGATGTAATGCTGAACTTCTCGTATAACAAAGGCCGGTTGGGAACTTTCCTTCCGGGCGTAGCCTATTTTTACCCCACCGACGCTCAATTTGGAACTGTAAAAGCAGCCTCCATTCCCAACGGTGGCTATTTCCTGGGTATGACGGGTACCACTTACCTGCGTGAAACGGATGCCGACAAAAAGGAGATCCCCAATGGCCGCTACCAGGTAGACCCTACAACGGGATTATATAAACTGAACACCAATAACCCCATCGTAGGTAACCGCGAACCCAGTTTCATCGGCGGCTTTAATAATACGTTCCGGTACAAACATGTCATATTATCATTTTTGCTCGACTTCCGCAAAGGCGGCGATGTGTATAACGGAACAGAGTATGCTATGGTCATTAACGGTTTAAGTAAAAGGACCCTGCTGAATGACCGCGCATCAGTAACCGTAAGCGGCGTCAATGCCAATACAGGAGCTGATTTTGAACAAACCTACGAGGCAGATAAGTCATATACCATTGGAACCACTACATTTTCTGGCAAGAATATGATCCAGCAGTACTGGTCGAACTACGCAGCCAATTCCATGAATTTTATCACTTCTGTAAATTGGGTGAAACTGCGTTCTTTGTCGGTAACGTATGACTTTTCGGGCATCCTGAAGAATAAAAAGATCATCAGGGAGCTCTCGGCAACGGCTATAGGCACCAATTTAATTACATGGACCAACTACAAAGGAATGGATCCTGAAGTAAGCGCAGCAGGCGGAACAGGAGGATCGGGTTCAACCGGTATCGATTACCTGGGCGTGCCCGCCGTAGCAAGTTTCACCTTCGGGATAAATATGACGTTTTAATCAATGAAAAAAAGGAAATCATGAGACATTCAAAATATATTATAATCGGCTGCCTGCTGGTTTTAGGTGCAACATCCTGTAAAAAATGGCTCGATGTGAATACCGACCCCAATAACCCAAACAATGAAACGGTACTGGTTCAAAACAGGTTGCCCTGGATCCAACACTTTTATTGTTACACAGCAGGAGTTACCAATTTCCGTACTTCCTGCCAGGCCGGGGTTTACTATAGCACCACAGCAAGTGCCAATGCATTCAGCACAACCTGGATAGCCTCAACAGGTAATATAACCCCTTATCAAACCTGGTTTGTGGAAGTAGCTTCCAACCTGAACGATCTGTATAATTCCGCAAAGAAAAAAGGCGCCTGGCATTATATGGCTACTGCTGATGTATTCCATGCCCTGGGTTTTATGGAAATGCTGGATGTATATGGAGAAATGCCTTACACCCAGGCATTATCCGAAACAGCAAGCCCTGGCTTTGATGATGGCAAAACCATTTACTACGGGTGTATGGCAAAATTGGATGAAGCCATTGAGCTGTTCAGTAAAACGCAGGATGCCACTGCCCCTACCCTTGCCAGCGGCGATATGTGGAATGCCGGCGATGTAAACAAGTGGATAAAATTATGCTACGGATTGAAAGCCCGCTACATGCTTAAGCTGTCAAAAAAATCGGACCTGTTCAATGCAGATTCCGTTTTATATTTCCTGTCAAAAGGACCGCAGAGCATTGCCGACAATGTAGTGCAACCAGGTTATAACAACAGTACAGTAACCGACTATTTATTGGGCGACCCGGTTGTAACCAACGGCAACTTTGATTATGTGGCTTATGGCAGTGGCCAACGCATTTCGCAGTACTATTACAACCTCCTTACCAATATGCGCGGTGCGGGCGTTACTGATCCGCGGATGACTAAAATAGTGCCAGCTTCCATGTCGAATATTCAACTCGATGCCAGTGGTAAAGTGACGTCTTTTACCTGGAACCGTTCTAAAGGCGTTGATTCATACGGCGCCTCGGCGCGGTTGGTGAAAGGCGGTGCAGCATCTATTGTAACGCCCACTTATGCCATATTGAATACCACCATAGCGTATAAGATCACCAATGCAACGGACCGTGCAAATTTCATTGCCGACCAGGTGGCAGCAGGGCGTACTTTCACCACCAATGTAGATACCGTAAAGGTAACCTACAAGGCAGGTTCCATATTTATAAACAGTACCAATTACCTGTATGCGGGCGATACGGCGTATGTAAATATGCGCAGCAGTGCGCTGGCCACCTCGGGCATACCCGCCCAGGGCGAAAAAGATGTAAGCTGGTATCCATCTGCCGCCGCTTTTTCGGCAGGCGCTGTTGCCTCTACCGGTTCCTTCCAGGTTCGCCCTGTTAGTGACCAGGAAATTCTCACCTACCATGAAATGTGCTTTATCAAGGCTGAAGTGTATATGAGAAAAGGCGATGTTGCCAATGCATACACAGCCTATATCGCAGGTATACAGGCGCACCTGAATATGATGCAGGCAAAGTTGACTGCATGGCAGGCCGCCACGTATACGGCTACCAATCCCGATATGGCGCCAATGAATCAAACCGACATCAACACGTATCTTACAAGCAATGCGGTGGCAGGTGCAGGTACTTTAACCATGGCCGACATCATGCTGCAAAAATATATTGCCATGGGCTGCAGCATTGAGAACTGGAACGATATGCGCCGGTTTAATTTCAGCGCCGGTAATGTGGGTTCCTTTGGCGTGGTGTATCCCGGGTACGATCGCGGGCCATTATTTGCAGGCACCGCCCAATATACAGGAGGCGGCAAAACTGATCCCCGGTACTGGCAACGCCGGTGGTCTTTACCAACCACCCTTGAATTGAATTATAACCTCACCAATGCCCTTGCCATAAACCCACACGCTACAGACCCCAACATCTGGAGTATGCCTGTTTGGTGGGATTGCGCAACAGATGGGGAATATTATGGATACCTTAATAAATAGTAATTAAAACAGAAAAATGAAGCCGCTCCAAAGTAATGGGGCGGCTTTTTATTTGGGCGGTTATTACAGTTATAGCTTTTTCATTTAATTTACCGCTCATTTTACATTGTTTAGTAATTAAATATGATACGATACTTTTTCATCGCAGCTTCCTTATTCCTGGGTTTGCAATCCGGCGCCCAAACCCTCACCATGCCTCCTGAAATACAAAAAGCCTACGACAATGGCACGCGCTCGCTCAATGGCAAACCGGGCGAAAAATACTGGCAGAACCGTGGGCGTTATACGATCTCTTTAACGGTAATGCCGCCCGACAGCACCATACGGGGAGTAGAGCAGATCGTTTACTTCAATAACAGTCCCGATACGCTGAAAAGCCTGAACATGAAAATGATCATGAATGTGCATCGTAGTACCGGCGGCATCAAGGTTGACGAAATTGTGATCCGGGAAAACAAAGTGGCCTGGGACAACAGTAAAGCTGTTACCACAAATCAAATGGTTGACCTCACTGATCCATTGCTACCGCACGATTCTATAAAGCTTAACATTAAATGGCATTATACGCTTTCGCACAGGCCTGCGCGCGAGGGAATAATTGATTCAAACAGTTTTTATCTCGCTTATTTTTATCCGCGGGTTTCCGTTTATGACGATTATAAAGGATGGGACACCCAACCACATACGGGAAACCTGGAATTTTATAATGATTTCAACGACTATACGGTAAATGTAACCGTTCCCACCAATTTTATGGTATGGGCTACCGGCACCTTGCAAAACCCGGGTGAAGTGTTACAACCTGCTATTGCCGAACGGCTGCAACAGTCAATGACAAGCGATAGCACCATACACGTTGCCACCGTAGCTGATTGGAGCAACAAAAAAGTCACTGCACAAAATGCCACCAATACCTGGAAATGGGTTGCCGGTAATATCAGCGATATTGCCATCGGCATCAGCGACCATTACGACTGGGATGCAGCAAGCGTTGTGGTTGACAATAGAACCAACCGGCGGGTAAGCATGCAGGCGGCCTTTGCCGATTCATCGAACGACTTTCATCAATCGGTACAGTTCGGCAGAAATTCACTGGCCTGGTTTTCGAATAACTGGCCGGGCATTCCGTATCCCTATCCAAAGTCAAACGCATTCCAGGGATTTGCAGATATGGAATACCCGATGATGATCAATGACAGCCACACCTCCGACCTCGTTTTTGCCCAACTGGTGCAGGACCATGAACAGGCCCATACTTACTTTCCTTTTTACATGGGTATTAACGAAAGTTATTATGCCTTTATGGACGAAGGCTGGGCCACTACTTTTGAATACCTGATCGGCATTGCAGAAAAAGGCCAGAAAGCCGCTGATGATTTTTATAAACAATTCCGCGTTATCCGCTGGATCAACGGTTCCCACACAAAAGAGAACCCCATCATTACCCCCAGCCCCGATGTTACCTTTGGTGGTGGTAATAACAGCTATGGAAAACCATCGCTCAGCTATCTTGCCGTAAAGGACCTGCTGGGCGATAAATTATTCAGGAAGGGGCTGCACAACTACATGAATAACTGGAATGGTAAACATCCTATTCCCTGGGATTATTTTTATTCAATGGAAAAGGGTGCTAAAAAGAAGCTGGACTGGTTCTTTTATAACTGGTTCTTTACGCCTTACTACATTGATCTCAACCTGGTAAAGGCTGATAAAACTAAAAAAGGATACGCGCTGAACATTAAGAACGTTGGTGGATTTGCGGTTCCTTTTGATGTGATCGCCACTTTTGACGACGGATCAACAGAAAGCTTTCATCAAACACCCATAGTTTGGGAGCAAAACCAAAAAGAGATAACTGTAACTATTAAAACCAAAAAAACGGTAAAGTCGTTGCAACTAAACGGTGGCATATTTATGGATGCCAATGTAAAAGATAATACCTGGCTGGCGAATTAATGCAGGCCAGGAAAAGAAAAAAGAGGCTGTCTCAAAAGTAATTTGAG
>NZ_LVYD01000095.1 GCF_002077945.1 Niastella vici | reverse complement strand
GCATTACTAAATTTAACGCCTCCATCACCAACTAAAGCAGGAAGAACATGTAGCGTTGCAGCAGGACTAGTGGTGCCAATTCCCACATTACCATTCCAATCAACTACCATTCTTGGTGTTATGCTGCCCGATGGAAAATTAGTCACCGAAAACATGAAGGGATTGTTGTAACCACCAACACTAATGGCCACTGCTTTAAATTGATTAGGCGATATAGCATTATTGGTAACCGTTCCATTTGCCGGGTCCATATTATATGATAGAACTGCTCCGTAATCGCCAAGACCACCAAGGTATACATCTGAAGTTCCTGAATAAGCAGATTTTAATGATATCGTAGCCGGAGAACCAGAGCTGGTATTAACAATATGCAGTGGGTATGCGGGACTCGTTGTTCCAATACCAACATTGCCGCTGGCGGGAAAGGAGTTCGTTTGCGCTTTTATTTCCATGCCGGCCAAAAACGACATGCAAATAACCAAAAGACTTCTTTTCATATATAAATTGGTTGGGGTATATTCAAATGCTTTAATGAGCCAGTTAAAAATTATATCCTACTCTGAATTTCACCGGCTGCGTGCGCGGTACCTGCTGATAGCTCAGAAAATCCCACATCAATTGCAGTTTGGTTTTCTTGAAAAATTTGCTTTTTATAGAAACGATCTTGCTGATCCCTATCAACCCACTTTGTTGCCAGGAGGAGATCTCGTTCCAGTGCATACCGCTCGTTGATGACAGGCTGTCTGCATTCATTGGCTGGTAATTATATTCAAAGCCACCGCTGGCAAAGAAACTTCCCTTGAGTTTTATATCGAGGTAAGAACGAAGCCCCATACCCTGATGTGTAATTGCAATATGTTTAATATCCTGCCCCCACCCCATCTTATAACTGGCGCCCACGCCTATGGTGCTTTTATCTGTTATTTTGTAACCGACTGACAACCCAAGATCAGTTGTGGTAGGAAAGAAATTATTTTTGGCGGTTTGAATGTTGGTGCCGTATTCCAGGCGTTGCCAGAAAGTTTTTGTTCGCTGGTTATTAGGTTTAAAATTGGGCAGGTCCATATCGCCACTGCTGCCACTGCCACCCAGATTATTTATTTTGTTTTTTAGCGTATTCAACTGCGACTGCGCCGCCTGCAGGTTCTGCTGCAGGTATTGCTGAGCATTGGGGCCGCCGCTGGCCAATTGATTTTGAATTTGCTGTTGTACCTGCGCCCGGGTTTGCAAGCCGGCCAAACTTTGCGGGGTGCCATAGTTGTCGGGCAGCCTGAACAAACTGGCCAGCTCGCTGTGTTGTTTCATGAACTGCGTGAAAGCAGGCAGCTTGTTTAATAAAGTCAGCCCTTTCTCAATCATCTTGCCGGGATCATTGAGCGCTTCCTTATACTCCTTCATTTGAGCCTGATAATAATAGGCTTCCTTTTTATACCCATCAAACTCATTGGTAATACCTTTGGGCAGGTTGGTATATTTACTTAACGATTCTTTTATTTGCTGTTTTCGTTGCTGAATAAAGGCTTTCACCTGCTCACTCTGCTGTAGCTTGCCTTGTAGCTGATCGACCTTCGAGAGTGAACCCTTCAGCTTTTCCTGCACCTCTTTTGACTGAGATAATAATGAACTGTTCTGGCCCAGGAACGCGAGACTGGTCTTTACCGAATCAAGCATCGGGATATAAGCGCCGCTGTTCCCGGAAACCTTACTACTTGTGGACTTTATTTTGTCCATCATTTGAGCATACTGCTTTTCAGAATTGGCAAACAGTTGTTTGGCGCCGGTTGAATCTATTTTAGCCAGCTTGCGTTGCAGTCGCTTTTCCCGGTTAAATAATCGTTGAAGGTATTTTTCTGTTTGTTTCGTTACCCGGTCTTCCAGGCCTTCGTATTTGTTTTCAATTTTTGAGTAATAAGCCGAGGGAATATTTATGATACTATCAACAGAAGGTCTTTTATCCTGTGCACTAACCATTTGACTCCATAGCATGCACATGCAGATCAATAGTAAATGCAGTATTTTTTTTCTCATGTGCGGATCTACGTGTTTTGGTTTGGGTGGCACAAATGTAATACAGACAACGTATATAAAATATCATAATTAGTCACTTTTTGATAAGTGTGTAATTTTGCCAATAGGCGTGTAGAAATTGGCGATAGACGTGTAAAAATGAAGATGATTAAAGCAGGTGAATTGGTTGTTTACCGGCGTTGACGGTTTTGAGAGAATAGCAAAACCGTCCTGCCTGAGCGAGAACGGCGTTGATCATTCGGCACAATTTTTTTCAATGCGATCAGGCAATTGGATCCTGTGCTCCTTTAATTTATTCGTTATATACTGTTGGCTGCTTTTTGGGCGGTATGGTTATTTTGGGACTAAGGTTCGGAAATAATTTCCGGATAATAGCGATGTCGATATTATTTGTATCTACAAATTTCCAGGTTTTGCCATTATCGGTTGAGAAGCCAATAAAAGTTGTGTAAGTAACCACCCTGCCTTTAGCGACCTTCACCTCTGTTTGCTGCGATATAGTGCATTGGAGCTCATTCTTACTTTTTACAATTTCTGATGGCTGATCAAAAACCGTCCCACTAATTACTATCCCTTTGGCTTTTAATGGACCATACTGGTTATCCAATTGAGAGATCACCCTTGCTTCCCCGCCGCCTGCCTCAATCCTAACCGGATGAATGTATTTTAAATATCCTTTATAATCACCCGCATTCAAAAAAGAAACCATTGCAGTGGCATCTTTAACTATTACTTCAGCTATGGATTTTTGATCGAGGGTATTTTGGGCAGACAATGCCTGAAATAAAAACAAAAAAGCAATTAATTGCAATATTTTTTTACTCATAACTTCACACAGAACTAATACAGGCAATTCATATTAACATCCTTAATTGGTCATTTTTTGATAAGTGAGTTATTTTTGCCAATAGACGTGCAGAAATTGACGATAGACGTGCAGGCATTAGCCATCTTTACGATTGTTCCCGCGCTAACATTTTGCTATTGGCGCTTTGCTTGTTAATAATGGTATTGCCTTAACCTGACTAACATATATACCTCCAAGGTATTCCATGATAAAAGTGAACAGTTCCATATTTCCATTGGTTTAATGTCTTAACTAAGCGGCAATAACCATTTACCTGCTGCCCCTCCAATCCTCCATTTCATCACACAACTCATAAAACCGCTCCTTTGCTTCATGATCATAAAAAGACGCCTCCAGCTTTTCATAAAAAGCCTGCTCATATTGCTCTGCAGCCAAATTCCTTTTTACAAGAGCATAATCACTTAATAATTCGTCTATCAATCGCCATTCACCATTAGAAAACAGCTTCCTTTCTTTTTCTTTGGCGCTTCTTGCAAAATGGTCACCATCTCCCCGGCAATCCCAGTAGATCTCAAGCTTTTCAACGGTGATCTTATTCGTTTCTATCATGATCGTACCTTAAAAACAAAAGCCGCATCGCTGCGGCCCCCTTTTATTCTTTATTAAAAACGGATGGCTTTTGTTTGGGCGGCAGCGTTATCCGGGGGCTCAGGTTAGGATACAACTTCCGCAACGAAGCCATATCGAAATTACTGGCATCAACAAACTTCCAGCTCTTTCCATTGTCTTTCGAAATAGCCAGCAATGCCGTGTGCGTGATCACCCGGCCTTTGGCAGTCGTTAACTCAGTATGCTGTGGAATGGTACATTGCAACTCTCCATTGTTTCTTACTATTTTCGATGGCTGCTCATAATACGTAGCTTTAATAACTGCTCCTTCAGCCAGCAACTTTTCATTCTGCGCATTCAACTTTTTGATCATGTTCTCATCACTGCCAGCCGCCTGCAACCGCGCAGGATGTATGTACTGCAAACATTCATGATTTTTGCCCGTACTGAGCAAAGCCGTCATTTCACGGGCACTGGCACTTACCACCTTCGATAATTCAAACTGATTGATGTCGTCCTGGGCCATTAACCCGGGCATAAACAATACAGCTGCGAGAACGAACATGATTATTTTACGCATAATTGTCTAAAAATTATACAAATATAACAACCTCCGGGAATGCGCATAGCTTTCAACCCTTTCTTTTGATAACTGCGCTGTTTTGCCAATAGATGCGACAATTTGGGCCATAAGTGTGCAGGGCCAAAACTGCGTTCATCTTTGAAGTTCTAATAAAGAATTTATTTGAATGAAAGTAAAGAGCAGGAAATAAGAAATTTTGAGTTTTAGGGATTTTGAGATTTGTCAGAGTTAAGAAATCTGATGAAATCTCAAAATCTCTACATCTCAAAATCAGCAATCCCTCCCCAACCTTCACTCCCCGCATAACCCCGGTCAATTTCTACCGCATTAACAATAAATTAGAGAAAATGGCATTATAATGCAGGCGCCTTCCGGTTTAATGCTGGTTGGCCTAAACCCCCATGCGGCCAAATTTGAAGCGTAACATTGTTATACATAGAAAGATAACATGGTTATTAGTTTTCTCCATTATCTCCCTTGCCATCGCAAGCTGGTTCATCTATACCAGTAAACAAAAGATCGACCGTACCAATTTTCGCATCAGCCGAACCTGCGATATCATTGAAACCCTGCATACCGGCATCACCACCGTTGTTGAAACAGGGACCATTCCCGCCGGTTACCTCAATTCCTTACACCGCCTCACCAGCGCCAATAATGACCTGCAGGCCTCGCAAACGCTATTAAACGGGTTTGTGGCCCAAAAACGGTCCGCTGCCGATATACGCACGCTGCTACAGTCCATGCTGCAGGAAGAAAAAACCCTGCTCCGGGCACAACAGGAAGCCAATGAACGGGTAAACCAGCGCACGACAACCGGCATGTACATTGGCCGCTCAGCCGCCTTCCTGTTTGTGGTCATCATATTGTTGATGCTGAATAAAGACATTACCCGGCATAAAGCCACGCAGAAAAAACTGATAGCCGCTATTGCCGAGGCACAGCAGGCGCGGAAAATGCAGGAGCAATTCCTCGCTAATATGAGCCATGAGATCAGAACACCAATGAATGGCATCAAGGGCATGACTGATCTGCTACTGGAAACACCGCTCACAGAAAAACAGCAGGATATGGCGGGCATGATAAAGCGGAGCATCAATACCCTGCTGGTGATCATCAACGACATTCTTGATTTCTCAAAAATAAAAGCCGGCAAATTGCATATAGAAAAAATTGACTTTAACATACGGGAAGTGCTGAACAGTACCGTGTCGCTTTTTGCGCATCCGCTGCAATCGAAAGGACTGCAATTGCATGTACATCTTGATCCCGCCATACCCGAATGGCTCACCGGCGACCCGCACCGGTTGAACCAGGTGCTCAACAACCTGCTTAGCAATGCCATCAAGTTCACTCACCAGGGCCGCATTGATATTACTGTACATGTGCGCGAACAAACTGCACAGGCTATTATCATTGCATTTGCCATAAAAGATACCGGCGTGGGCATTCCGGCCGAAAGCATCGATCATATTTTCGACAGCTTCTCGCAAGCAGGGCACGACATTTCCCGGCGTTTTGGCGGAACCGGACTGGGGCTCACTATTTGTAAACAATTGCTGCAACTGCAGGGCGGAGATATCACCGTGAACAGCACCGTGGGCAAGGGGTCTGTATTTCAATGCTGGCTGCCATTTGACATTAATAACAAACCTGCGGCCGAGGTGCCGGCCCACAATGGCAACGCCGAATACAATCACCTGCTGGCCGGCAAAAATGTACTGGTAGCCGAAGACAATGAGATCAATCAGAAACTGATAGAATTTGTTTTACGCAAGGCTGGCGGTACGGTTACTATTGCCAGCAATGGCGAAGAAGCCATTCAGCATTTACAACAAAGCGATCCCTATGACCTCATCATCATGGACCTGCAAATGCCCAAGATGGATGGCTATGCCACTACGTATTATATACGTCATAACCTGCGTTTAACCACGCCCATCATTGCCATGACGGCCACTGCCATGAAAGACGAACAATGGCAATGCTTACATGCCGGCATGAACGATTATATGACCAAGCCTTTTGAATTTGCCGACCTGTACAAACGGATCGTTCACCTGGTACCGTGATCAATATGTTAAAAAGACCGGCTAGCGCCGGCTTTAACGAAACTTTGGTACGCAGGCCTGCCACCCACCGGTAAATTTGTTCAAAACCTTGCTATGAACAAATTGTACTTATGCTGTTTTTTATTATTATCCGGTGCCGCTGCACTGGCACAGGAAACTACCACTCCCGTATGGAATAAAAGCAATCGCATTCTCCTGCACTTTACTGATACCACCGGCTTATTCACGCAGTTGGCCAGGCTATTCATTGACCGCGGATATGATATTTACATGAAAGATCGCGAGCTGGGCATTTTGAGAACAGAACCCCGCCGAATGTCTGAAAGTGATTTCAGTAACGATCAGCTGGCAATAAAAACGATCTTCAGAGACAGCACCATCACATTTTCAGGCGAATTGTATTCAGAAGGTTATTCGCATGTTTATAAATATGATGTGGTGTATGCAAAAAAGCTCTTTCGTGCCAATCTTCAATCATGGGAGGAAATGCAGCAGATCGCAGCACTATTGCAACCAGCATCCATTACCTATTTAACCATTGGTAACTCCAACGGTTTTCAACGGGTGGAAACTTACCGGCGGATGGATTAAAAACATCGTTATGAAAAAAATATACTTATCCTTTTTTTTATTATTGACCGGGGTTGCTGCACTGGCACAGGACACTACCGCTCCCGTATTGAACAAAAGCAATCGCATCATCCTTCACTTTACTGATACTACCGGTAAGTTCACTCAGTTGGCCCGCCTATTAATTGACCGCGGATATGATATTGACATGAAAGACCGCGAGCTGGGCATTTTAAGAACCCAACCGAGCCCCCTGCGTGGCGCCTCTTTCTGGACAGACCGGGTGGAAATTAAAACGATTTTCAAGGATAGTACTATCACTTTTTCGGGTGTATACAGTTATGAAACCTATGAGCACAACCTTGTCAGGTACGAGGTATTCTTTTCAAAAAAACCGGATAAAGATATAATGCGCTCCTGGGAAGAAATGCAGACGATCGCTGAACTATTGAAACCCGCGTTCATCACGTATTCAACCGTAGATGTGACCGGGAAGGTACAGAAGGTTGAATCGTGGTACAAACGGAATAATTAAATTAAAAAGATCGTATATTTGGCAACTTAACCTCCTTCCTTTCCGCTAAATGTTTGAATTTTGTAATTACTTGTTTGAATTACATAACTCATTAACATTTCACCCGCCTTAATTTAGTATCATAAAAAGCATACTGGCCTGAGCAAATTTGTAGCGTTTACAGCCCTACCCTCATTGCTCTTTCAAAACAATAATCTTTATGATCAAATTAACTGTCAACGATCAGCCGTATACGGTTGATGTGGAACCTACCATGCCCCTGCTTTGGGTGATCAGGGATGTACTGCATTTAACCGGCACCAAATATGGCTGTGGTATGGCCCAATGCGGCGCCTGCACCGTGCATTTGAATGGGGAGGCAGTACGCTCCTGTGTAACGCCGGTAAAGCGGGCCGAAAACCAGAAAGTGACAACCATTGAAGGACTATCCACCGATTTCAGTCATCCCTTACAGCAGGCCTGGCAGGAAGAAGATGTACCGCAATGCGGTTATTGCCAGAGCGGACAGTTGATGTCTGCCGCCGTATTGCTGCGCGAAAACCCAAACCCCACCGATCAGGATATCGATGACGCCATGAGCGGCAACATTTGCCGGTGCGGTACCTATCCACGCATTCGCAAAGCCATTCACCGCGCTGCTGCAATGCAAAAAACAGGAGGTGCACAATGAGCCAATCTACATACACCCGGCGCCGGTTCCTGAAAACCGGCAGTACCGTTACAGGCGGTCTGTTGCTTTCCTTTTTTATTCCCGCCAGTGCCAAACGCCTGGGCGAAAAAGCAGGCAGCAACAGCACCTTTGTTCCCAACGCCTATTTGAATATTACACCCGACAATAACGTAAAGATCATGCTGGCGCATGTGGAAATGGGCCAGGGCGTATGGACCACCCTGCCCATGCTGATCGCCGAAGAGCTCGATTGCGACTGGAATAAAGTGATCGTGGAGCACGCCGGGCCCGGTGAGCCATATAAACATACGGCCTATGGTTTGCAGATAACCGGCGGTTCAACCAGTACCTGGAGTGAATTTGACCGCTACCGCCAGGCCGGCGCTACCGCCAAAGCCATGTTGCTGGAAGCTGCCGCCAAACAATTCAATGTGCCGGTTTCCAGTTGCCGGGCCGAAAAAGGGTTTGTGATCGCCGGTGATAAACGCGCTTCTTATGGCGAGCTGGCCGAAGCAGCGGGCAAATTAACGGTTCCAACCAACGTAACGCTAAAAGATAAAAAGGACTGGCTGCTTTTAGGCAAACCCACCAAACGCCTCGATGCAAAAGCCAAATCGAACGGCGCTGCGCAATTCGGAATGGATGTACATTTCCCCGGCATGCTGATTGCCGTGGTGGCGCATGCACCCGTTTTTGGCGCCACCCCACAATCGTTCGACGCCACGGCCGCCAAAGCGATCACAGGTGTACGTGATGTGGTGAAAATACCAACCGGTGTGGCCGTGATAGCCGATCATTTCTGGGCTGCGAAAAAAGGACGCGATGCACTGAAGATCACCTGGAACATGGGCCCCGGTGAAAATTTCAGCACCGCCTCGCAGTTTGACTCGTACCGGAAGCTCGCCGAAACAAAAGGCACCCCGGCAGCACAAGCCGGCAACGTAACCGATGCCCTGGCAAAGACCACCAAACAAATTAAGGCCGAATATATATTCCCTTACCTGGCGCATGCACCCATGGAACCGTTGAACTGTACCGTTAAGGTAAGCGGCAACAGCTGTGAAATTTGGACCGGTACGCAAATGCCGGGGGTTGACCAGGCCACGGCTGCTTCTATCCTGGGACTTAAACCTGAACAGGTGAAACTGAATATACTGTTCCTGGGCGGTGGTTTTGGCAGAAGGGCCACGCCTACTTCAGATTTCGTTTCTGAAGCCGTACAGGTGGCGAAGGCAAGCGGCAAATTCATAAAACTCGTATGGTCACGCGAAGACGATATTCGCGGCGGTTATTACCGGCCGGCCTTCCTACATGCAGTGCAAATAGGTATTGGCGAGAATGGCCTGCCCGCAGCCTGGAAGCATACACTGGTGGGGCAATCGATAGTGGCCGGTACACCCTTCCAGGGCATGATCAAAAATGGCATTGACCCCACTTCTGCGGAAGGAGTGATGGATAGCCCCTACCTGGAATCTATTCCAGACCATGCAATAGAACTGCATTCGCCCAAGGCGCCGCCAACGGTGCTGTGGTGGCGTTCTGTAGGGCATACCCATACCGCTTTTGTAATGGAGACCCTGATCGATGAGCTGGCTACCGCTGCAGGCAAAGACCCGGTTGCCTATCGCCGTGATCTCTTAAAAAGCAAAAGACACCTCGGTGTGCTGGAGCTGGTGGCCGACAAATCGGGTTGGAACAAGCCCTTACCGGCCGGCCGCTTCCGCGGTATTGCCGTGCACGAATCGTTCGGCAGTTATGTGTCCCAGGTGGCGGAGATCTCCCTTGACAATGGCCATTTGAAAGTGCACCGCGTGGTATGCGCCATTGATTGCGGACTGGCTGTAAACCCCGAAGGCGTGCGCGCACAAATGGAAAGCGGCATCATCTACGGGCTCACCGCTGTATTATATGGAGAGATCTCACTCAATAATGGCCGCGTACAACAACGGAATTTCCACGACTATAAAATACTGCGCATGAACGAAACGCCGCAGATAGAAGTGTATATTGCCGATAGTACCGAAAAAATGGGTGGCGCGGGCGAACCAGGCGTGCCGCCACTGGCGCCGGCCATTGCAAATGCGTTGTTTGCAGCAACCGGTAAACGCGTAAGGAAACTGCCCTTACAGGCAGCAGATCTAATGAAAGCTTAACTGTAAACCAACACTATGAACTCCAGAATACCAATAAGCTCATTTTGCATAATAGCTGTGGTAACAGCAGCGGCCCTGTCATTCACCAACAATGATGACAACAGATCGTGGGCGCAGATCAAAGCAACTTCAGCGAGCGACCGCATCGCTTCTGAAAACGCCTTTTTGCAGGTATACAAAGTGTTTATGTCGCCCCGTTGTATGAACTGCCATCCCGCAGGTGATGTGCCCTTAAATGGCGACGACAATCACCTGCATCCGCAAGGCGTTAAACGCGGTGAAGATGGCAAGGGCCTGTATGCCCTGAAATGTGCCAATTGCCACCAAACGCAGAACACCCCGGGTTTAAATATGCCACCAGGTGCTGAAGACTGGCACCTGCCTGCGGCCAATATGAAGTTGGTATTTCAGGGAAAAAGCCCGCACGAGCTGGCCATGCAAATGAAAGATCCCAAAACAAATGGCGGCAAAAGCCCCCATGATCTTATAGAGCATATGAAGACCGGTCTCGTTAAATGGGGTTGGAAGCCAGGTGAAGGCAGAACCACGCCGCCCCTCTCCTACACGGAGTTCTACAACAAGTTTAAAGAATGGATCGATAAAGGCGCGGTAGTGCCGCCGGCCGGGGCAAAATAAAACCAGTTACCAGTTTCCAGTTACCAGTTTCCAGTTACCAGTTTCCAGTTTCCAGTTTCCAGTTACCAGTTTCCAGTTACCAGTTACCAGTTTCCAGTTACCAGTTTCCAGTTACCAGTTTCCAGTTACCAGTTTCCAGTTACCAGTTTCCAGTTTCCAGTTACCGGGGCGCTAATCAATGGCCGTCTCAGTATTGACGGTCATGCTGATATTAAAGGCCTGGTAACCGGAAACCGGGAACCGGCAACTTATATCTATATTCACTTTGATTCATTTTAATTGATTTAAAACTTTTGCATCAGTTTCAACAACTTTCTGTCGAGCTTGTGCCCCTTCCAGTTCTCATACACCACATCGCTACGGTTTGAATCGAGCACGCCAAAATCCCCAATAAAATTCCAGAGGGCAAAGCCGATATTGTTTTTTGATAAAATATCGAGCACATCATTGAACCAGGCCAGGAATACCGTATGTGGTGTTTTACTGAAACAGCCGCATTCGCCGCAATGCACACCCACACCTTTCGCCAGCAGGGCTTTCCAGGGCTGATAATATTTTTCGAGCAGGCTTCTATTCGTTTCATCATTACCCGTTTTACCGGGCCATTGCGGTACAGGCATATGTTCCGGATCGGGGTTGGCCCAGGGGGCTTTATAATGCGAAATGCTGAAAGGCGTATACCCCCGGCAGCTTTGTTGTATGGGCAAACCAATCAATTCCGGTACGGGATCGGTTCCACCAGAATTGCCATCGGCAATGATCAGGAAATCGGGATTTTCTTTATGGATCACGTCCATGGCGCCCTTCGCAATTTTTCGGTAAAGCTCGCCGGGAACTGCCGACGTGTGCGCTGTTGGGTCGTTTATATCGTTGCGAAAAGCGGGTTCATTCACCAGATCGAAACTGATCAGTTTTGATGATACATTTTTATATCGTTTTGCCCACATACCCCAGTGATAATAGAATGCTTTTTGCGCCGCCTCCTCTTTCCATAAATTGAACGGTTCATGAAACATCGTATTGATACAATACCCCGGCGCCCGGTGCAGGTTCAGGCTTACATGCATATTGTACTTATGCGCCCAATGAATGATGGTATCAATGGCGGCTACCCGCTTTTCATCTATCTGATATACTTCTTCAGGCGTAATATTACGGCTGCGATCGAATTTCAGGTAAGTAGGATACGATACCGGCAGGCGGATAAAATCAAAACCCCAGTCGTGCATCCATTGAATATGTGCTTCGGTAGTGGCATGTTGAAAGGGCACCGGATCAGGGATAAAGAAATCGAGCAAATTGAACCCTTTCCATTTCGGCAATTTGTTTTTGGGCGGAACCGGATCGGTACACCGCGCGACCCCGGTAATGGAAGCACCTGCCAGCAATAGTCCCGTATTTTTTACAAACGATCTGCGGTTCACATTATAATTTTAATGAGCATATGCTTAAAATATCATACCAATAAAAAGGGCCTCCCGATGCATCGGGAGGCCTCTTTAGTTTTCCATGGCTATATATTACAGTTTAACCAGTTTCAGTTGCCGTATATGATTGCCCTGCCATACTTCCAGGTAATAGAATCCCTTGTAATACAGGTCGCCTAATTGCAGGGTGCCTTGCGGTACATTCTCCCGGTACTCAATTAACCGGCCCCGGATGTCAATTACCCGCAGACTTATCTTTTCTGCCGACCCCGAGATACTGATGTTAAAATGATCCATTGTGGGGTTACCATATACTTTCACGATGAATGGGTTATTTGGAACGGTTGTTACTGTTTGTGCCGGATTGCCGGTTTCCGTTCTGGCTATTGGTGCAGTACCCACATTGCTGCCATGCACCACCAGGTTGCCACCACCCAGCGTTTGCTGAATAGTTTGGGTACCATCCCAATTACTGGTGTACCAGATACCGCCATCCTTATTAAATACGGTTATGCCAATTTTATCGTTAGTGCCCGGCTCACCCTGGTCGGTCATGCTTACCTGCAAGGTGTAATTACCACCGATACTGATCGGGCTCGCGGGGTTGGTGATATCGGTAACATTTGCTTTACCATTGAAAACGGCTGTTGGCGGTGTTGCCGTTCCATTTACCGTAAGCGAGGTCATGGAGTTCCCTTTCACCTGGTAAACATGCAATACACCGCCTTCCATACGCCGGATGATCGTATTGATAGTTCCCTGCAAATTGGTGCCACCTTTATTATATTTAATATTAAACCCGAAGTTGTTCTTTGTTCCGGCATCGCCTGGTTTTTGTCCGCTCGAATTAGTCAGCTTCAGATAACCGCCACCGGTAATAAAATCACCGGTATTCTGGAATACTTCTACCACAAACGAATTATCGCCGGCAGCAGTACCTATATAATATCCGTTCAGTTTTATCAGCACCGTGTGATCACCAATACCAACGCCTGTTACAGTAGTTATGGCCGTACCTGTTTTTGTATCGGACCCGTTAACCAAACCGATGGGCACTGTTGCTTTATCAACACCATCGATGTTAAATGTAACTGTTGCTTTCCTGATATCACCGGCATAAACGTCATAAGCAGGATCGCCCGATACAGCCGTAATATCCTGAATTGTGGCACTTAATGTTAAGTTGGCCGTGCTGGAAGTTGGCGTGGTGGTCGCTACCAGGGTGAGGCCGGTATAGGTCACCTGCGCATCTTCTTTTGTGATGGTTAAAGTACCTGTTTTAAAGGTTATTGAATAGTTACCCGATGTAAGGCCGGCAGGGGTTATTGTATAAACACCAGGTGCACCTGTTGCAATAACCGGACTGGTTCCCGTTGTAGCGGCCGGCGTGGTTGTATAGGTAAGGCTACCACCAAGACTGCCCGGCCCATCACCGGATGCAAAGCCGGAATAGCTTACACTAAACCCAACCGGATCGCTGTACTGCGTTGTAAGATCATTGGCGGTGATCGTTAACCCGGCGGTTGTTATATTGGCCGTTGTGGCGGCGCTGGTGTTCACCGAATAATTGAGCGCATCTGCACCTGTAAGAGACAGCCCGGTTGCGGTAACAGGCTTATTGGTTCCCACGTTTTGCCCGGTGCCTGGCGGCACATCATCAAATGTTGCTGCGCCACCGGTATAGGTCACCGCATCATAAAGAATTACGCCTGTGAGGGTGCGGGTTGCAATAGATGCATTTCTGTTGCCATCATATACCTTATTATTAGCGGTTACATTACCGGTAATACCTTTTTTGGTAATAATACCGGTACCATCTGTTATATAATGAACCAGGTAATTCAATCCGCTGTTACCATCATTGATCACCAGCGAGGCCGGGGTAAGTGTTTTGTTCGTTCCCACGTTCTTTGTATCAAATGTTTGAATGGGCGCAGTGCCAATTACGTCGCCTGTTTGAAGCGCGCCTGTTACCGGCACCACGCTTGAGCTGGTATTGCCATTATAAACCCGTTCATCGTGCTGGGCAGTTACGTCAAGATCTCTTCTGGTAATAATCCCCGTATTGTTGGTTACGTAATGAATTGCATAATTCAATCCGCCATTGCCATCATTGATTATAAGACCGCTTGCGGTCATGGTCTTGTTGTTGGCGACATGTTTTGAATTATAAACCTGCGTAGGAGCAGTGCCAATTGCATCGCCGGTTTGCAGGGCATCTACCACGGGGGCCACGCTTGAGCTGGTGGTACCGTTATATACGCGGCTGTCGGTTTGGGCCGTTACGTTGATATCCCGGACGGAGATGACGCCGGTTGTGTTTGTTGTATAAATGATGTGGTAGTTATTGCCACTATTGCCATCGTTGATGACAAGACCGCTGGCTGTTAAGGTTTTGTTGGAACCGACATGCTTTGTGTCGTATACCTGTGCAGGA
>NZ_LVYD01000094.1 GCF_002077945.1 Niastella vici | reverse complement strand
ACCGTTATATACGCGGCTGTCGGTTTGGGCCGTTACGTTGATATCCCGGACGGAGATGACGCCGGTTGTGTTTGTTGTATAAATGATGTGGTAGTTATTGCCACTATTGCCATCGTTGATGACAAGACCGCTGGCTGTTAAGGTTTTGTTGGAACCGACATGCTTTGTGTCGTATACCTGTGCAGGAGCTGTGCCGATTAAGTCACCTGTTTGCAGCGCATCTACCTGCGGAACAACGCTTGAACTGGTGGTGCCATTATAAACGCGGCTATCGGTTTTGGCAGTTACATTAATATCCCTGACGGTGATGACGCCGGTTGTATTTGTTGTATAAATGATGTGGTAATTATTACCGCTGTTGCCATCATTGATGACCAGTCCGCTCGCTGTTAAGGTTTTGTTGGAACCGACATGCTTTGTGTCGTATACCTGTGTAGGAGCCGTGCCGATTAAGTCACCGGTTTGCAAAGCGTCTACCTGCGGCGCCACACTTGAGCTGGTGGTACCATTATAAATGCGGCTATCGGTCTTGGCCGTTACGTTGATATCCCGAACGGTGATGACGCCGGTTGTATTTGTTGTATAAATGATATGGTAGTTGTTGCCACTATTGCCATCGTTGATGACCAGTCCGCTCGCTGTTAAGGTTTTGCCGGTGCCTACATTCTTTGTATCATATGCCTGGGTTGGCGCGGTTCCAACCAAATCACCGGTTTGCAGGGCATCTACCTGCGGTGCTACACTTGAGCTGGTAGTACCATTGTAAATACGATCATCGTGCTGGGCAGTTACATTGATGTCCCGGACAGTTATTACACCAGTATTGTTTGTGGCATACAGGATGTGGTAGTTGTTGCCACTATTGCCATCATTGATGACCAGTCCGCTAGCAGTTAAGGTCTTGCCGGTGCCTACATTCTTTGTATCATATGCCTGGGTTGGCGCAGTGCCAACAACATCGCCAGTTTGTAATGCGTCTACTTGTGGC
>NZ_LVYD01000093.1 GCF_002077945.1 Niastella vici | reverse complement strand
ATACAGGATGTGGTAGTTGTTGCCACTATTGCCATCATTGATGACCAGTCCGCTAGCAGTTAAGGTCTTGCCGGTGCCTACATTCTTTGTATCATATGCCTGGGTTGGCGCAGTGCCAACAACATCGCCAGTTTGTAATGCGTCTACTTGTGGCGCAACACTTGAGCTGGTGGTACCATTATAAATGCGGTCGTCATGCTGAGCGGTCACATTTATATCCCGAATGGTGATGACGCCGGTCGTATTTGTTGCATAAAGGATGTGGTAGTTATTACCGCTGTTACCATCATTAATGACGAGCCCACTGGCGGTTAAGGTCTTATTAGTCCCAACATTCCTGGTATCGTATGACTGAGTAGGTGCTGTGCCAACTATATCGCCAGTTTGTAAAGCGTCTACCTGTGGCGCAACGCTGGAGCTGGTATTGCCATTATATACGCGGCTATCGGTTTGGGCAGTTACATTAATATCCCGAACCGTGATCACCCCAGTAGTATTTGTCGCAAACAGAATATGATAGTTGTTGCCACTGTTGCCATCGTTGATGACCAGTCCGCTCGCTGTTAAGGTCTTATTCGTACCAACATTCCTGGTATCGTATGACTGGGTAGGCGCTGTGCCGATTGCATCTCCTGTTTGCAGGGCGTCTACCTGCGGAGCCACACTGGAACTGGTGGTGCCATTATATACGCGGCT
>NZ_LVYD01000092.1 GCF_002077945.1 Niastella vici | reverse complement strand
CCTGGGTCAACATGACAAGAATTTACACCTGTAGCAATATGGCTATCGAATAAGCCCAAGAAATACTCTCTAAAATCACTCATAAGACTGACCAATAATTATAAATAGGAAACTGAGTTGAGAAGACACGTAAGGCAGCCTAAAGGTTAGAACTTATTCTGAATTATAAAAGGGTGTTTTTCACGGTATTTTCCATGGCTTTTAATTGATTTAAATCAATTTTTAGAAAAAAAAGTCCATTAAACATGTTTAACAAGGATTGTCTCATATGCGCCAAGGTCCCATTGCTGGCGAACTTTTCCAGACGGAATATGTGCGGTCGTTATATCTTTAGGAAAATCAGCTATTTAATTTTTCAGTCGAGTTTTTGGTCGATTCAATGAGCTGGAGAGGCTTATTCTTACATGGGTTTGTTCAGGTAGACTAATGGGGTAAAGGTAGGTGTAAATTATTTGCTTTAATAGAAATTTGTGATTCTGGACATTTACAAAAAAAGTCGTTGGGCTTATTCCAATTTTTCAACAAATAAATCAAAAGGAAAAAATAGAACATCAAATAAAAATGTTGAGTTGCTTTTTCTATCTGCGAAATTAGATTCGACTAGTTGCAATTTCTTTTTCGTTGCACCATAATAAGTAGAATCTACTTTAAACATAACTCCAATATCATTAGCGTCGAATCTTATAGTACTTTCTATAGTACTTGTTTTAATAATTTTATTTATTTCATTTGAATCCGTATATGATAATTCATATAATTTTAAATAGTCTGTAAGTATATTGAAGTATTCACGATTACTTTCAAATTTTGAAGAATCTTTCATTTTCATTGTTTCGGCAAGTAGCAAAGAAAATTTAGAATTTAAATCATTTCTAAAGGAGTCCAAAAACGGAAATGAAAATTCCTTTATTTCATAGCTGACATCAGCTTTTTTATTCACAGCATTCCTTTTCATACCATTAGGATTGCTTAATGAATCAATAATTTTCATTGTAGATTCAAGCTTCTTTATTTCTGTTTTCAGAAACGATAATCTAAATTCACTATTTACAAATTGCGTTTTAGACAAGGAAATAGATGAATCATATTGAATTTGGGCTAAAACAAAGTAATGTCGGTCATCAAAAAGTAACGGCGAGTATAGCCCTTTGGATTCAAACAATGAATATTCAGTATTGGGTGATATTATAGATAACTTTGAAAACATTCTTCCGGTTTTATCGAGCCTTTCCATTGAAAACGCCAAAAGAGAAATGGTTAGTAGAAAAAAAAGATAATTGACCAATATCCATATTGCTTTTTTCCAAAATGCGATATTTATTATTGATGGGAAAGTAATGATAAGGGCTATCCATATTAGCCATATGAAATTATCTGTAATTAAATATAGTGACTCTTCCGTTACTGACTGTGCTAGTAAGAATAGTAAAATAAAAATCGGAATAAATTGTAGTTTAATAATAATAAATAATCGAAATAAATTCTTCCAGTTATAACGCTTCTTAAAAACTCTAGTAAAAATAAGAAAGGGAATAATAAAAAATAAGAATGGGATTACAGTTAGAGCAATATCCAAAATTGCAATCGGAACTGCCAATGTTATTTCTTTTACTATAAAATAAATAAAAATGCAATAATAAATTAAATGAAGAATAACAAGATTATAACTTTCTTTTCTATCTGAAATAGATTTTCTCCAAACTTTTAAAGGGCTTGTATACAGTGCAGAATAATTTCGCAAGTGGGTACCGACCTCGTTTAAGGATAATCTTGAAAAAATGTCTTCTAGTAAACTCATATAGATACGAAATGAAATAAATTATTTGGCAAAGCTAGTTACCTTTCTTACAAAGTAAAATCTTCTAAATAAAGATTTAATCTTATAAACCTGTTTAGAAGATTAAAAACTATATTTGAAACGGCTCAAAATGTTTCCGTGCTTAAACGACTTGCAACGCCCTCCCTTTTTCCTCCGTTTTAACAACAACATGATCGTTTAATAATTTATACAAATAACTTCTGCATTTTGCATGGAACTCATTAAGTTTTTGTTCAATTATAATAGACTGCTCTGATATCGTTTCACAATACTCAGTATAAAAAGCAATTTTTTGATTACTTATATCGAAAATCCTTTTCAGCAATTCATCGTTATTTGGACAGTTTTTTGCCACAAATTCCAATTCAATATTTTTTGCCCTTACCTTAGTAAGATAAATATTTGTCATTCGCCACTCAAGTAATATCATTACTCTCAATACCTGAACCGAATGAAATAAATCAGGATCTCCGATAAAAAGCTTAAAATTTGCCTCACTACTTAAACATGCATTTTTATTTTGTTCAAATTTCCTTATATATTCATCAATTGCCTCATTATTTGCGTCATCTATATATCCAAAGTTTATATCCAGAACAAAATTTTTAAGTAAAAATAATTTTTCGTTAAAATCAATAATTGCTTCTCTTTCTATCGATGTTAAGTCATTCTGCACAACATTTAAAAACTGTAGTTTTGCTTTCAGCTGCTCTGTTGACTCTGTAAAAATAAATTTTTCCTTTTCAGCTAATTGTGTCAATTCAGGAACGTCTTCTTTCATTGCCAGATTTTTACCTTTTTCATTAAGGTAACTTGGTAATAATTTTTTAAATTTTCGATATAATACATATAATAATATACAAGGAATTATACTTTGTAATAAACCTCCAATAATCTGTTTCATCTAAATATGATTTTGACTTCTATGCAATTTTATTTGTATAAACGCGATGTTTTGATACTTTAAGAATAAAGTATTGATGTCTAAAGAAGGTAGAACCCGATCTTAACTCTTCTTTATATCTGATTTAAAATAACCTCTAATGACTGGGCTTCTGCTTTGACTAATGGAATTAAAGTCAGCATACTTTGTTCAAACAAATGTAATTTCCCTGTACGCACATCTAACAATGAATAATTACAATCTTGTTCTTGCAAAACTTCTTTCATAAGAGCTAACACGCTAGACACTCTGTCTTTAGTTGGTTTCTCGGCTTTTAAATAAAGCTTTATCAGATATTTCCTATCATCCCATTGCAACGCTACTTCAGGGTTAATTGGTATTTTTAAATTTCCCTGAAACCAATTTTTTCGAGGAGGTTCAAACCAAGTCACATTTTTATTTCCCATAAACTTTTTATAACCACTCTCCATTTCTCTATAATTATTTTCTTTTCTTATTGGTAACATTCCAAATAATTCATAAAGCTGTTTTTTATCAAGCTTCTTTCGATGTAGTTCAACTACTGATTCTCTGAAACATTTATAATAGTCTTTTGCTGGACTATATGGTTCATCTAATTGATTCTTTATTTTTTTAGCGCACGTCATTTTAGGGATACCAGACTTTGCTACAAAATCTATAAATGAAGTTAATGGAACTTCAATTTTACCATTTTTCATGTGCGATTTATTTGGGTAATAGTAATAATCATCTTCCTTATTAAAACTTTATTTCAATGAAAAGCCATCCATGCTTTGAATTAGAATGAAATTACCTGCGCCTTTTAGAGCCGTCAAATAATCGACCAGACATAATAATATTTCGACTTATTGCATTCCAAAGAACACAATTGCCTGAAGATTTAATAGAAAAGGGAGATCAATTAATTAGCTGGATACAATGCATCAATGTGATAGGACAAGGGGAATAATTTGGGTAGGATTGAATTATTTAAGTGTGTTATGCAGACCATGAACTACAACAAGTAATCTATATATCTGTCGCAACAATGTTAGATTTATTACAAGAGGGATTTAAAAATTCTAAAGTAATTATGCCGTATAAACCGAAATAAACGCTACTAATTAATCAAAGCTTACCTTCTGTAACGCTAACACTAATCATTGCCTTTTAAAATGTAACTCGCAAAACAGAGCGAGTTACATACACAATTTTTCAGATTAGCAATATACACAGATTTCAGAATATTTGTAGGTTAATTTCAACCGCTTTTCAGAATTTGTCAAATTTCCAAATGTACTCTAAGTTTTATAACTTTAAGTAAAACAGGAAATATGCGAAGAGTGAATTTGAGGAGAATGGCATCCTTCATAACCCACGAGGACACATTAGATATTAACACAATAAGAACGGTATTTATAGCTGAACATGAGAAATACCTTCAGTTGTATCCTGCCTGGAATCACAAGGCTACCCGAAGGTCTGTAATTGCAAGTTATTGGTTCAGAGAGGCTTTGAAGCATTTTAGCCTGATCATGGGAGTTGCACTTATTTTTACTATCCCTCAATGTAGCAGCTGGCTTACTTTATTTGCCTCCGTTTTATTTGCCGGCATACCTGCCTTATTTAGCCTTACGGTATTTATTTACTTTCCAAGCTTCTTTTGGAGCTTTTTGCCTAAGCTCGAGGCTATTACTGGTGAACAGGAAAAATTAGCGGCACATGCACAAGAAGCAACAAAGTGTAAACGCAGCCAGTTTCAGGCACCGACGCTAATAATCATATATTACGTCAATTGTAAAATTAGCAGTACACCGTTGTTACCGGCCAATGATTCATCAGCCGAGCTCCTTAACAAACTCTATGGCTCGAACAAAGACAAACTAAAACAGAATCTTTCCAGGCTATATAAAATACCCAGTCTTTCTGCCAAGGAGCGGGCTGAGATGTTAAAGGGAGTTGAAAATGCTAGAGACTTTTTTAAAGATTCGGGGAATATCAATATTTCCAAAATTCTGCATGAACTTGAATTGAAATTGAATCGGTGACTCTCTGAAAATTAAACATAGTAATCAACTCTGCCATCCGGTGTTCTGGTAAATGTTACTTCATGTTTCTTTTCGAATTCATTGGCACATTCCTGGCAGCATAACCAGCCCATATTGGGTATAGGTACATTGCCCATTTTATAACATTCTTCCGCACTTGGCTCCATTCCAACATCATTTAGTTCAGCTATTACCTTTTCACAATTCTGACATTTCACAAATTCTTTGTTAGCTTCCATATATTCAACCTACGCATTTGATGAGTTTAGCCAAATATACCCCTAAAAGCAACATTTATTCAATTCTTAAGTATACTTAGCTTTTTCCCGCCTACCTGTTAACGTATGTTGCAGCCCTAAAACAGATATGTGTATGAAAGATTTTATGCAGAACGAAAACAAGGTTACCGGTATGCGGTATCAAAACAAGTCGCTTTACAAACAGCGCGGACAAATAATCCCATCACCGTTATTTATCAGTGCTTTAGCATTTACCCCACTTTTTTCTTTACGAGCCTCGCCACACACTCTGGTATTTCCCCTTTTCCTTAAAGCATCTTTACTTTATTAATCACCATTAAACCAGTAATGTGTATGAAAGAACTATCCCAAAATGGAAACACGCCCATGTTGTTTCCCTACGAGCCGACTGCATACTGGCAAAACATCCGGCAAATCATCCGGGAAGAAGTAGCCAAGATAGAAAAGGAAATCCCGAAAGGGAATGTATTGGAAACGCCCGGACTAACCTACAAACCTCTTTTAAAGATCACGGAGTTGTGTACTCTGTTCCAGGTCACCAAACCCACCATTTATAGTTGGATCAAAGCCGGGAAACTGAAACCGGTAAAAGTAAGGTCGCGTGTGTATTTCCTGTTCCAGGACGTTCAAAAGCTTATGAGCTCAGAACCCCAGGACATGGATACTTAAGTCTTTCTTTTCACCAGCCCTTATTGAAATGGCATTTATAACATTTAAACTTAATTCTTATGGCCGAATTCAAAAGGCAAACATTCCAGCTAAGCACCGGAAAACACATCAGGTTACATGGAAATAGCTTCTTTATTAACCGGTCACTCGAGATCGGTGAAGGCTTTGTTCCAAATATCTTTTCCTTATTCGAGGAGCAATCTGACGGGAAAACCTCTCGCACCGTTTCCAACCCGCACAAATTAACTTCTGAGGAATTGGCCGAGCTGGCGGATTACAATATCAGGCTGTGGCTGGATCTAAAAGATAGCATCCGGAGTAGTGGCATAAATAACCCAAAAGTTTTCAGCCGGGAATCTATTCGCGGAGCCGACGGTAATTCAGCTGATCCTACCCCAAAATACAAACGGGAAAAACCTAATTCTACCAAAGAATCTTAAAACTCAAGTATGAAACAGTTATCGTGTGAACAGGCAAAGCAGATTGATATGGTCGATTACCTGTCTTCATTAAACCATCACCCGCAAAAGGTGCATAACCAGGATTATTGGTATCTGTCACCATTACGTCAGGAGCAAACAGCATCATTTAAAGTAAATAGAAGGCTCAATGTATGGTTCGATTTCGGTATAGGTAAGGGCGGTGACATTATTGATCTTAGTACCATGTACCACAATTGTACAACCAGCGAAGCGCTTAGAAAGCTATCAGATTTTCAAAATCAACCAGTCCTTTCTTTTCACCCGCTCACTGTCTTTGGCGGGTCCGCGGTTTCGTCCCTCCGCTTTGCTGGTGAAAAGAAAGAGCCGACAGACTCAAAAATTGTGGTACAGGCCACCCGCCCTTTGTCAGCAAATAACCTGATAGGTTACTTGGAAAAAAGGCAAATCCCACTGGGAATTGCCAGCAAATATTGCCAGGAAGTTGACTTTCTTCTTTATGGAAGACAGCATACCGTAATTGGCTTCCTCAATAATTCCGGAGGTTATGAACTTAGAAGCGATACTTTTAAAGGCAGCAGTTCGCCCAAAGACACTACTTTCATTGACAACAAAACGGAACAGATCGCCGTATTTGAAGGTTTCTTTTCCTTCCTTTCATTTTGCACTATTAATGGAAGCCAGGCGGCTCCCTTAACCAATTCCCTGATCTTAAACTCCCTTTCATTTGTCGATAAAAGCCGTGATCTAATGGAAAAGCATCTGCGTGTTCATTTGTTATTAGATCGGGATATGCCGGGTAAAAATTATACCCAAAAAGCGTTGAATTGGGACCGCGACAAGTACATAGACAGAAGCGAATTTTACGGCGCCCATAAAGACCTAAACGATTGGCTGGTTCATGACCGTAATAGCCAGCAACAATACCAGCGACATGGAAGGAAGCTATAACTCCCCAACTTCAGAGCAATGATTTAACCATAGTAAAAGACCTGCCAACCAGGGGGAAGACTGCTCGGCTTTTATGGCGAGCGGTGTGTTTGTAGAACAAAAATTGCCTGATGGCCAAACACGCGCTCGCTTTTTGCTCCCGTTGGTCGCAAAAAGAAATACAAAAGACAATCAAAATTGAAGAGTATGAAGCAAGAGGAAAAGAAGAAAAAATCTGCCGGAAGACCGGCTAAAAATGTTAAAAAGGAGATCAATGCCAGTGTACGCTTTAGCCGTTCCGAGTATTTTATTGTAAAAGAAAAAGCTGCCAATTGTGGTTTTTCAGTTTCAAATTATATCCGCAGGGCCTCTATTTATTCTACTATAACACCCCGTTTAACAGAAGAAGAACAGCATTTTGCCAGGCAATTAGTTGGCATGACCAACAATATGAATCAAATGGCAAAGGCATGTCATCGGGAAGGGTTATTCCAAACCATGATCTTTTTTGAAAACTACCGCCAGCAATTAAATGAGATCATTAAAAAATTAAAACCATGATCAGTAAAGTAGTTCCTGCCGATTCAGTTTATCATACCTGCCGGTACATCTGCAATAAACCTGGATCAGAAGTGTTGGCAACCGACGGCGTGCGAGAGTTTGATTACAAGCTGATGGCAGAAGATTTTATCCGCCAGCAGCAACTACGACCAGGAAAGCAAAAAGCGTTTTTCCACGGAATATTAAGTTTTCACCCATCGGAAAAACCATCCGATGAAACATTAACAACGATTGCCGGGCAGTACCTGGAGCGATTGGGAATTGTAAATACCCAGTATTCAATTGTAAAACACACCGATAAATCACATTTGCACCTGCACGTTGTGGCCAACATGGTTGATAATAACGGCAATGTCATAAAGGATAATTTCACAGGATTACGGGGTAAAAAAGTAGCTCAACAACTGACGCAGGAATACAAATTAATACCGGCTATAAAAAAGGACCTTGCGCTTACCAACCTGGAAAACATGAACGAGCATGAGGTTGCCCGGTATAAAATGTATATGGCCATTTCAGGGAACTTGCCGCATTGTAATTCATTAAATGAACTCGTAGCCAGGCTGAAACATCAGGGTATTGACACACAATTTAAATACAAAGGACAGACACAAGAGATCCAAGGCGTAAGTTTTAAAACAGGCAACTATTCATTTAAAGGCAGCCAGGTAGACCGCAAATTTTCCTTCACGGGATTGCAGAAAACGTTAGCACAAGGTATTAAAGAAGATGTTGAAAAAGTGATGGAAGCAAAAGAAGAATCGAGCCAACCTCAGGATGCCGGGCAGGTTTTCCGAAAAATTCATTCTTTGTCAAAACGCAACTCTCAAAAGACTGACCCGGATATTGCAGGATCGGAAAAGGCTGGTGAGGTTCTTAAACAAATGAATAAAATATTTGAGGATCTTCTCAAACCTGAATCTACCGAAGAACATCTCCCATATGAATTTACCCATGAAGGATACCTCCGAAAGAAAAGAAAACAATCGCACAGGCATAAAAGATAATCCTTAGAACTATTAAAAATATGAATATGACTGAACAGAATAGAGAAATGGCTACTCCTTTTACAGAGGTGGTAACAAATAAAATACAAAAACAGGCAGAACAAATAACCGTGATGCAGGAAAAATTAAAATCGACTGAAGAGACGCGGCAGGACATCATTGACATAAAAAAGCAACTAACCGATATCAAAGTCGCCATTACTGGTATAAATTTCCTTCTAAACAAATGGCGGAATTATCAGGGAATCTGGCAACTGGTGTTGCCTTATTAAAACAGCCTGTGGAAAATAAAGTGATACATCACCACCATGTTCCTAAAATCGTTTGGGTGTCTGCAATATTATTTGTTGTGCTATGCCTGGTATGTAGTGGCTGGTATAGTACCGTTCAAAAATTGGATCAATACCAGACCAACGATCTTAAATACCGGTACCTTAAACTAAAAGCCAATCCAGCTTTACATCGGATACTTGTTTTAACAGATAGTTTATGCCAGAACCAGCTAGATTTTGACAAAACAGTTTTGCAAGGAGAAGACTCCGTTCGGAATTTGATCCAACGATTAGTGGATGCTAAGGAACGGGAGGTGAGTGATTTAAAAAGGAAGATGAAATAAAAAAGTTCCGGTTAGAAATTCCGGGCATTAGGAATAAACTCCCTTATAAATCATGGCTTAGGATAATTTAATAAAAGCAGCTATAATTAAAATGATGAATATTGCTATTGCAAAATATATCAACTTAATAATGGTTGACAAGGATAAACCGAAGAATTCTTTCTGTATAAGTTTTCTGTGTTTTAGGACCAGAAGTGAATACCCCAGTAATAAAATGGCAATCGAATATTCAATGATTTCGGCAATTTGTGTTTCCATGGAATAGATTGTAAATACTAAAAAAAACAATAGTAAGGAATCAAACAGGAACCTCAAAATGAAAAAAAAGCCCCAGTGTAGACACATCGGGACTTTATGATTATGGCACTGATTAGTATTTTAACCTGACAGACACCCTTCAATTCAATTTAAACCCGCCGATAGACATCGACGGGTTTCCACAACTGTAGGCTGCTCAATAAGCATGGCTTATGACGGGAGGGATGAACTATTAAAATGTTTTTAAGGATTTTCTACTGTCCAATTAATGGAAAGCTTATGTTCTTGCTGAATCAGACGCTCAGCAGATTTAATTAAACATAATACATTGCAATAGATGCAATATATGTGGTACGGGCCATAAATGTTTTCAGGCAATGATGCTGGATAAGTAATACCTGCTAGAAACCAATCCTCTGTCTCCCTCATAATATAATCTATTGAAAATATTCTAAAAAAATCAACGATCACTTGTTTGGGGTTAGCAATTTGTTCTTTACTTAATAAATTGATTTCGTAAGCGTAGACATTTTCTTTCTTATCGACACTTTTTATATTGCGCAAATTGAGGATATATAATGCTTCCACCAATAAAAGTAGTTGGTCGTAGAAGAAGACTAATGGCAGACGATTTCCCCAATCATCATATGCACAGAGATCAGAAGACAGTCCTATAATCAGCAAATAATTTAATTCTTCACTAATAAATAAATCTTCCCCTGGCTTAAAAACCTCCTTAAGTACATAAAGGGGATCGTCATCTATGTATTCAATAAGACGCTTTCGTTTAGCTAACATCGCTTTTTTCAAATTCTCTTCAGAAAAGTCCCCTGTAAGTTTCATAGTTTTTGAATTTATACGGTTAAAGTCTGGCAGCTGCATTTATAAGACATAAAACATTCCGGTATGTATATAATACCTGCAACTCGCTCATGTTATCAGGGTAATCCCCAGCATAACAAATTCCAGCTTCCAACCAGTCATTTAATTCCCGGATTATGTATACCATCGGAAACTTTTCGAAGAATCCGGTTATAACCTGCATCGGGTTGGCAATCTGATCCTTGCTTAGTAGTCTGGGTTTATCAGTTTCTACCATTTCATTTTTTACCTTTTTATCCCTATTCTGGTTATAAATAATAAAAAGGGCTTCGACAAATACCAGTAATGGATCATGGAATGAAAGCAACTGTCTACGTTGCTCCCCATCATCATACATAGAGCTGTCAGCAGACAAAGCAACATGCAGCCAGTCACGCAATTGATCTCGAAGAAAAGCCAGTGATTCACATCTGAAAACCTCACTAATTACATACATAGGAGCTTCATCGACGTATTCCAGAAGTTGCTTTGGCTTATTGAATACTTCTTCATTGTCTGAGTTTTCCGCGGCAAGCCTGATAGCTGCGGTATCTGAGTTAGAATGTTCAGGTGTTTGAATAGCTTGGGTATGTTCTGGCTGGCAGCTTTTTTTCAATAGCCGTTTCTCTATGTTACGCCGGTGTTTATGCAATTTTCTTTTCATTACATATGCAGCCTCGATGATTCCCTCAATTTTTTCATAGAAATAAAGATGATTATCACGGTCAAGCGCATCATTTGATATGCTCTGATGGCTGGAAATAACGGTGGTAAGCCATTGCCATAACATTTGCCGAACGTCATTTAAATGATAGCATTCAAAAAAGTCATCTAATACCGGCAATGGATCTCGTTTTTGTTCTTTAGAGAGGCGTAACGGTTGATTGTGCCAATGGGGATGATTGTTGTGGGTTTTGCCAGAAAAGGATATCCCAGGACGGGCATTGGTTAATGGCTCATTCATGTGAGAAGTTTTTAGATTACATGATATGGTTTGATGAGCCCCGGGAAGGTAGGTTTGAGCACGAATTAAAACGTGCTAAAAGAGAATATAAAAAAGGGTTGATGCCTACCGCCCCTGCCACACAGGCCCTGAGAAGCCCCCTACCACATGGTAGGCAAATGCGAAGGAGCAAAATAGGCCCAACCCTATATTGTAAATATAGAGATTGGGCTTCACTTACTCTCGCATTTGTTGAATTTCTCAGGTTCGTGTGGCGAGACTCGTGAATAAAACCTCTTTTAATAGAGGTAGTTTCCAATTATACACTAAGATAGACAAAATTTTCCGATTTGGTCGAATTCGACCAAATAATTTTCCCCAAATGTGTCCATCTTTCTTTTTTAAGAAACACTATGGATACAAAAACTAAAGAACAAATCAGAAAACAGTTCGGAGAATACCTTCAGCGGCACCGTGAGAATGTGTTAAAAATAAAGAGTGTTCGGGAATTGTCGTTTACTTCTAATATTGACAATAGTAAGCTAAGTAAAATTGAGAAAGGCCAGGTAAATTTTGGGTTTGATAATTTATTGGAAATTGCTTTAGCTTATAAGCTTACTACTAAGGAAATTTTAGGTTTTTCGATAAAATCACTAAAAGACCAAGAAGATTGATCCACCTCTATTTGTATCCAATTTAACGTCTAAATATTAATTGTAACTTGTCAATCTTTCATGAAATCATTTTTTAAGCAATTCCTTTTGAAAATTAGTAGTACAAAACACGATACTCAAAAATTAGAAAAATGTCCCAATTCGGTTTATTGTGATTATCAGACTATATGTCTGCAGCAGCCACATTTAAAAATTAGAGGAATATGGAAGCTTGATGGAAACTACTTCATAGTTTGCCCTGGTTTAAGAAAGGAAAGTTTGACTATGGATGGCGAACTATTCTCTGAATGGTTCCAAAAAAATAAAATTTTAACTAGCCCAACACTCATATCTGCCTATATTCCCAAAAGAGCCACTCAAGTTCGACCTTTAAACCAAATAGAAATAGCTGATCTCGCTGGGTCTCCCCGAAACCTAACTTTTTTTTATTATGATCTACTATTAAATCTTCCTAAGCTTTTTCCAAAATTTAAACTCCAAGATCAAAACGGATTAGTTACTGTTATTACAGAAAAAGAACTTTCGAATACAGAGATTGAGCAATTCAAAGAAGTACTTACAAAACTTAATGAAAGAATAAATATAGAGTTTCAAGTCAATGCCTCGCTTGAAAAATTTGAACAGCGTTTAATAGAACAACCTATTCTACTTAAACCCTCAAAAACAATATTCAGTCGACACCCGGAACTTCGCAGGATATGTGAAGAAGATGAAGACTTTTGGATGAGCCAAAAATATCAATTGTTACAGTCGAATCCTAACAGCAAAGACTTTATGAAAGATGGTTGGTTAAATGCGACCTCGAGTTGTCTTGTGTCTGAATACGCACATCCTTCAGATATCCGTAATTATCTAACTTTATATAATACAGTTTTTCTTAGAATGCCAATATTAGAGCATCATAATTCATATATGAAGTCGCTCGGCTGTACAATGGACGAATTACTTAAATTATGCCATATTGGAAGAATTAAATTAGTCTTAGATCAACCCCTAGATCGGTATTCGCCTGAAGTATGGTCTGCACTTACCATGTTAAATTGCAATCAATTTATATTAAGTCGAAGGTTGGCAGCGGTAGTTGTGACTGACCTGCGCCATAGGATGCCACTACTATATCCACCATTCGATATTGAGACAAAGTATGAGCTACTTCATGGATTATATACATTTCTTAAAAACAAACCTGAAACACAGGAAGTCACAAGTCTAATAAAAATACTGTGCCTGGTGTGGGGAGATTATTTTGAAAGTATACAAAGATTAGGTAGTCATGGTCTTAATCAATCTGGAGTGTTCCATATTTTGAACTATATGTTTTCTAAGCATAATAAAGATTATGGTGTAGAAATTATGGATACAAGCCCGTCCGTAAGTTACGCTGCTGCATTCGGGGCAAACTTAATTTCCCGAAATATGTACAATGATGCTCCATTAGCAGAGCTGATTGCAAACATGTATTCAGGTATACCAAAAGACTTTGTACCTGGGAATCAATTATTTTCTAATACAGCAGTAGAAGAAATAATGGTAATTTCAAAAGACGTTCCCTTAACCGAATTTGCCTCTAGTTTCCACAGTGGCGATATTGACCGTTTTCGAAAGATGATTTATGACCTAACAAAACATATAAAAAATGAAAATGAACTACCGGAATTAGTCCAGCGATTCAATAATGAAGTAAAAGCTTATGCTTATTATAAAGACGCAAAAGAAGCGTTTGACATTAGAGGATTTTTAATAGACAGTTCTACAGCTGTTGCACAAACAAGCATTCCTTTGGCTGCGTATTTTATCGGTAGACTGGTGGCTGTTTTGAATAGGATTGGAGCAAGAAACAAATCAATTCGTCAAATGTTGGATTATTTAGATTCAATAGCAGCTAGTACTGTTCCAGATGCGGTATTGGTTGCCAGAATGAGAAGGCAACTTACAGAAAACTGGAGCAAGTCAAGATTTGGCTATGACTAACTTGTTCAAGGATGAATTAAGGTGATTTATTGTTCTTAGGTAATATTATTATTTTTGAATTAAAAATTTACTTTCTTTAAATATTTCTATTTTATAAAGATTTACTCCATAACGCCTTCGCTATCATGTCATTTGTACAAATACCTTTCAAGTACTAAATTGCACTCCTTTCATTTTTTTTTATTAACTAAATTTAGTAAATTAATTTCGTCGATTCTTGGATAGAAACATTACTTCATGAGCAATTATAACAACTTTATTACTGCAACATTAAAAGGGATAAAAAGCAAAGAGAATAAGGACGAATACCTCGTAATAGATGAAAATTCATACAATATTTTTGCCGTTTTTGATGGCGTAAGTAGTGCTATGAATGGGAAAGACGCTGCAATAAAAGCTAAAAGTTTTATTAAAGCCAATTACAGAACATATTTATATCCAGATGTAGATATTAAAACTTTTATGTACGATTTAAATCAATATTTGGTTACCTCTGATTTAAATGAGCCCTATACTACTTATTGCTTAGTCTATAATAACAAAACGAATAACTCAATATTATATTCATGGCTTGGCGATTCAAGAGTTTATATTATTACAAGTCAATACATTGAAGCAATTACGAAAGATGATAGCTATAAAGAGAATGTATTGTCCAAATACTTGGGAAATCCAGATTTGTTAATCGATGATTTTAGACAACATGAGAGAGAAATAGATCATAATCACATACTACTTTGCACAGATGGATTTTATCGATTATTGGAAATTGACCCTTTGACATTTTTTGACAACTTTCACAAAAAATCAATATCCTCAATTGAGCACAGTATAAATTCTTTAGTAGAAGGGAAAAACTTTGACGACTCAACTTATATTTTTATCAAATAATAGATATGTTTATTACTGAAAAAGAGTTGGTAAATGTCTTGAAAACTAACTATGTTTCAATTTGTCATTGGGATACAAATAAATTTAATACTCAAATATCAGAAGAAGTCGATTTAGGATTTGGCGTTGCAGATCTGGTTATCTCAAAATTATGTCACCAAAGAAAAAAAACGTCAGTTTCTCTAGGCTATTTTGATGTAATGGTATATCGAATTGTCGAGACAAAAAAGAAAATATCATTTGAAGCTTTAAAAGATATCACAAAAACTAACTCCACCGCAATTAACCGTTCTTTAAATAAATTGATTCAAGAAAGTTACATAGACAAATGTGACACATTTATAAAATTAAATAGAATTTATAAGGGGGTTAGCCTTTCAAATATTGCAATTGAAGCAAAGTTAAAAAACTGGCGACGAGCATTACACCAAGCATTTAAATATAAATGGTTTGCAGAAAAGTCATTTGTAGTTTTAGATTCCCAAAATTCTCAGCCAGCTATTAAAAACATAGGAGAATTTAAAAAATTAAATGTTGGTTTAGCAGAAATCGCTACAGATGGACGTCTTTCAATTCACTATAAGCCTCAAAAGGAATCCCCAATTAATCCTGCAATGTGGATGTTATTAAATGAAACTTTACGTAAGGATGTTTTTAGATGAAAGGAATGATTTCCAGGTAGCAAGATGATAGTTCCTGCTTTCATCGTCAAAAAATATTTTCATATCATTGAGCTTTCCATAGGCAGCAATGGCAGAATCTATTTTATCAATCATATACTGTTTCCGTGCTGCTAAATCTTCAACTGAAGCAATCTCTTTCAATAAACGTTCAATTGACAAAAGGTAATTCTTATGAACTTCTGGCTTTTGATTGCTCCATGGATATCCTAAAATAAGAATTGCATCTGAAAAAATATTACGCTCGTTTCTTATAAGATCAAGCCCCTTATTAATACGAATAAGATCAAGCCACGGTGCCTTAATAAAATTCAACAATTTCTCACTAAAATACCAACCCTTGGATGGCCCCCCATCCTCGTTTTCGGTAAATCTTTTGATGCTGAAGTTCCGCAGGTTTTCATACGTTCCAATCGTTATATAATCAATGTCTGTTAATGAAAGAAAAATTAGAGCATCCCAGTTTGCATAAGAATATATTGTGGTAAACTTTTGCTTTTTTAAAACGTGTAATATTGTGGTAAGATTATTAAGATATTTAAAATCAGTACTAACTTTTTGACGAGTATCTGGCTTTGACTCACATAAGATATAATATCCGTCAAATACAATACTAAGGTCTGTTAAATAAAATAGTAGCTTGTCAACTTTTTCAGCATCAATAATTGTATGGTTAGTAATAGGTATTGTCATATAATACTTAACCCCTTCTACTTTATTCTTACTTAACCATCTATTGATCGTTTTAATCATCCCTACAAATTGCTCAAGATTATCATTTTCATAATAATTCGGAATGATAACATTCTTCAAACCAAGCGATTCTATTTGAAACTTAACTCCCTGCCTAATTAGGTTCTCAATCCATACATTCGTTTGTGAACCATCATCTGGAGCTTTTGCAGGATGAAATGAATACGTCTGCAACTTTCCTTTCTTAATATTTTTAGCATCCTTTTTGGCAAAAAATTGAAGATCGAAATAGGCATTATTCAGTATTTCACTTGTAGAATATCCGCTTATTTTATCCCTATTAAAATATCCATCTTCAAAATTATAAGCACAAATCACAAACCCATCACCTATGGAATTTTGATAGTATGCATCCAGATTCCATTTAATTAAATGTCCAGCTAAATGTAGAACTTTCATATTAGAGTAATGCAATTAAATCTTCAACTAATCTAGGACGTTGAGCAACACTGAATCTCATGCTTTCCCGAATAAATTTTTCCAGTGTACATGCTTTATCTATTTCGTAAGTTTCATCGCCACTTTTAAATTTTACGTCTATCACATCTATTTTATCTCCAAATGGCATAGTGTTATGGTATAAATAATATGCAATGACTCCTAAACTAAAAAAATCAGTTCTATATGAAATCATTTCCTTTTTACCCGCATATTGCTCTGGCGATGCCCATTTCCATGTTAATGGTTGAAATCCAGTTGCAGTAATTGAGACTCCATCCAGGTCTCGTGCAATGCCAAAATCAAGCACTACTGGAGAAGTGTCTGGCTGAATCATAATATTCTCAGGTTTAAGGTCTCTATGTACATATTTACTTTTCCAGATTGGGGTCATTATATCGCAAATACCTAAAAGTAATTTTCGAATTTTACCTGCATCACCCGTATAAGAGGAAATAATGTCTGACAATGGATCTCCTTCAACGTATTCCTCAAAAACTAGTAGCTCACCATGATATTCTTCGATTTTAGAAATAACTGGCAAACCAGGATTGCCTTTAAATTTTGCATAAATATCCATTTCACGTTGAAATCGTTCATCCTTACCACCTGCGTAAATTTTCATCACTTGCTTAATGCCGTCAATGATAGGAAAATGGACAACTTTCTGCCCTCCTTTTATTTCCGGCCGAAAAAACTTTTCTATCTTATAATGGACCAAAAAGTCCCTATCAAATCTCGTAATACCCATAGATTAAGGGAAGAGGAAAATGTTAAAAATAGCAACTGCTCATCATCTTACTTTTAAAGATGAGGCAAGGCGAATTATACAGGGGGGCATCGATTAAATCAGGCCTCTAGGATGCCATCTCATTTTTGGTTGGAATCAATTCAAAGATAATATATATCGGTCAATAAACTAATAACACCTCACACATTACAAATCACTATAATGTATTATTTAAACTTCTCCCTCAACCCCTTCATATCCTCCCCAATCTTCTTATCTAAAATCTTCGCATAATGCTGAGTTGTCCGCAGGTTCCGGTGGCCCAGCATCTTTGATACAGTTTCAATAGGTACCCCGTTAGTGAGCGTCACAGTAGTGGCAAACGTATGCCGTGCAATGTGATAGGTAAGAGTTTTATTAATTCCACACACATCGGCTATTTCCTTCAGATATGCATTCATTTTTTGGTTGCTGTTTATAGGCAGCACCACATCATTGCCCTGGCATTGCGGATGGTCTTTGTACCGGTCAATGATGGTAAGGGCAGCGGGCAATAATGGAATCCGGGCGGAAATATCTGTTTTCTGCCTCCGGCTCACCAGCCATTGTTCGCCATCAACGCCGATGATGATCTCGGAGCGTTTAAGCTTCTTTACATCGGCGTAGGCTAATCCGGTATAACAACTGAACAGGAAAATATCACGTACCACCCTGAGCCGGTCGGTGGGGAATTGCTGGGCGACCAGGGTTTGCAGTTCTGTTTCTGTGAGCGCTATGCGTTCCACCTCCCGCAAGGTCATTTTGAAATTGGCAAACGGGTCCTTTAAAAGCCAGCCATGCCGTACACACCGGTTGATCACCTTCCGGAAATTGGTCAGGTACTTGATGGTGGAATTGTGATTACACTTCCGTACACTCTTTATCCAGAACTCGTACTCGCTTATAAATTCATAATCCAGCTTACTAATATCGATATCGTCTACTTTATACTTCCATTGCAAAAAGGACAGCGTATGGCGGTAGGCTGTTTCAAACCGTTCCAAAGTACCGGGTGCATATTCCAGACCTACCAACTCCGCCATCTGATCGTTATGCTTTTTAAACACTTCCATCAACATGTACTTATGCGTCTGGATCTCCTTTCCGAAAAAAACGGTTTTGACATTCTCGGCAGTTACCGGGTGGCCATGATGAAGTAATTGCTGCCGGGCCTCAAACACTTTTCGCTGTATCAGGTCGAGGTAAGAATTGAGCGACTTTACCGCCTCCGTCTTTCCATCGGCCCGACCGGCATCGCCATTCCATTTAGCCGGATCGCATTTCCGCTTTGTGCTGATATCACAGCCAACGCCATCCACCGTAATGTGCAGATAAATAAAATGCTCAACAGCTTTGCTGCTTTTGGACTTCTTAATGAAGAAAAACAAACCGAAACTCTTTTCCATAATGACGCTGCATTTAATGGTTTAAAATTACCCCTGCGGGGGCAGTTAAAAATTGAGTTCAGTTCTTATAAAGTGTTAATAAACAGCGTCGTATGTAAAATTCATTGCGTCTTTATAAAATTAGGTATGACGCAACGGATGACGCCGGAAAACGGGATCAAGTGAAAAAGTTGGGGGATTGT
>NZ_LVYD01000091.1 GCF_002077945.1 Niastella vici | reverse complement strand
GCAGGATTATGGGATGAGGATTTATGATCCGAGGGTGGGGAAGTTTTTGTCTGTTGATCCGTTGACAAAGAGTTATCCATTTATGACACCTTATGCATTTGCTGAAAATGATGTAATTAGAAGTATTGATTTGGACGGATTGGAAAAATATTTAGTAATTTATGAGCCTATTGGAAATTCGGGCGTTGCAAAGATCATTATTAGAACCGTAAACAATATTAAAACCAGGATAAACGAAAATATGAAAATCACGTTTACTGATCATAGTGAAAATGATCAATCTGCTGAAATATTACGGATTCGAAATGGGTTTACGATGTCTGCAGGGAAAAGTAAAGACCAACATAATAGTTCGAATTTTCATAAAGGTGAATCATTTATAATAAATAATGCTTCTCAGAAAGTGGAGAATGATAAAGATTTTAGTGTTACAGTTACGGAAACAGATTCTAGAGGAAGAGAAAAAGTCGTAGGAGAAAGCCTAACATTTAGTCCAGCAAAATTTACGGAAGGAATTAGCGAAGGATGGGGGGCAGGATACAATTTTAAAGCTGGCGCATTTAATACATTTGATGGAATGGTAAAGGCAAACTATGATAGAATTAAAAAGGCGGCAGGAAAAGAGGCATTAAAGAAGTTTCAAATTATAATAACTACTGATAGCAAAATGGATGATGTAGTTCAAAAAACTTATACGGATATGTTAACAAAAAAATATGGAAAAGATGTAAAAATAAAGTGGGATGTTTCAGATCATGACAGTACAATAAGTGCAAGATCTAATGGTCAATATGACGCAAACGTATCAGTAACTGCAACAAAATGAAAAAACAATTATCAATATTATTATTTGTGACGAGCTTTTCCGCTAACATAAAAGCTCAGGATTCTACCAGTTTGTTTTTTGAACAAAGAAAAATAATTTTGCCAAACTGTAAGTCCTCGTGTCGGATAACACTATATGATTCATTATTTTTTGTAACCATTATTGATATTGGGAAAAGCAAATATTTTTATATAAAACAAAGAATACAAGACACCCTTACCATAGAATCAGGCCAATTGGGCTTATATAATATTTCAAATAACTCCTTTTTATTGAGGGAAGGAATTTGGGCTTTAGAAGGAATATCTGAAAAGGTGTTATTTGATAATTTTGGGAAATTAGGCATTTTGGATGAAGTAAAAGTGCAATTAAAGTCTGAAATGTATGAAGGGTTTGAAAAGCGAAAAAAGAAGACTATTAGAAGGGCGAGTAAGAAAAGTTACTGATAATTGTTACGCTGCAATCTCCACAACCTTTACACAATAAAGTGCTCGAATATATAGTAACATAACTTAAACACGGTGCTTATATCTAATGCCTAAAAAATTATTAGGTATTGGAAATAGAGGCAAAAAGCGAAAATTATTCGATAGTTGGACTTTTTATTGGTTGGATAGCTCTTGCAATGACTCTTATAGCTATTCTTGTTTTTAAGAAAACCAAAAGACGTATCTTTTTTAGTATCGAATTAATAATGAGTATTATACTCTTGTTCTTATGGTGGCGATATTGATATTAAAAGCCACCTTAATAATCGCAACGGCTACAACTTTTGTTGTGCTTTGTTAGATTGATCATGCTTTGCTTCATCCCTGGTTAAAGCTGGTAAACAAGAGCTTTATAGTTTGTTTTGTGAAAAATAAAAGTAAAAGAATAATAAGGTTCAAATTATCGACTATATGAAACGTATTGTATTCCTGGCAGTATGCCTGATAGGTAGCTTGCTTCTTTGCACCGGATCGTGGGCGCAATGGAAGTACGAAGAGTACACCAATATGGCGGATGGCGCTCAAACACCGCTGGCCGATGGTAGAATAATACCGTTGAGCGATCCGCTGTTGGCGGCGCCCAATTCGAAGCCTGCGGTAACAGCCGTCAATGAGATCAACAATATCGTTTCGGTAGCCTTTAATGAACAGGCCCAGTTTGGCAGCACCCTGTTGCCCGATACCTTCAGCATAACTGTAAATACCACTATAAGTGTGTTGCAAACGGCAGGCGGTACACCGGCCACCACCACCCGCAGTTTTGTCATTACCTACAGTAAAAACTTTCCGTATAAAAGATCGGATATCTTTTACTTCAGCAATGGCCGCCAGGTAGATGTAACGATCAACAGCATTGTTCCCAGCACTCATATCAGCGATAACCTGGCCCGCTCCATCATTAAGCTCACCAATGATATGCGCATTGATCGCAGCTATACCACCGATTGCACCGATTGCGGAGTAGGGGCTTTTAACAGCTATACAACCAGCATCACAGGTAATACCGATGTGTTACCAATAAGCTGGCCTGCCAATAAATGGGCGAGAGCCTACGACCTGGAGTGGACCTTTGTCAGTAATGAAGCCATTGCCGATAACCGGTATGGGGCATACGGCTCGGCAGCTTTTGCCCAGAATGCTTTTCGTAACAATGCAACCCGGGTAACCATAAATGAGCTAACGTATAATATTCCCTTGCTGTTCAATGAAGATGGGAAGGTGGTTTTCAGGTACCGGGCGGTGCAGCAACTGCCCAGCGGCGAGCGGCTTACCTCGCGGTGGAGCCCGGAATACGACCTCACGAACGGGTTGGGCAAAGCCGCTTTCAATGGACATCAGAACAACCTGACCTGGCAGGCTTCCACCACTTTTTCCGAAGAAGGCAAATTAAAAAGTGTGGTCCAGTATTTTGATGGAACGCTAAAAGGAAGACAATCTGTGACCAAAGACAATGTTTCCCAAACCACTACAGTAGGGGCATTGTTATATGATTACCAGGGAAGGGCGGTAATAAATGTACTGCCGGCACCCACACTGAGCAGTGTTATCGAGTTCACGCCTTTGGCAAACACGAAGCTGGACCTGAACGCTCCGGGTTCGGAGTATACCAAAGACCTGTACGATGGGGCAACTACTGATTATTGTGATGTGGCTGCTCCGGGCATGGGCACTGATGCGGGGGCTTCACAATATTATTCTCAGCAGAATCCCTTAAAACAAAACGGCATTAATCGTTATATCCCCGATGCAGAGACCTTCCCATTCTCAGAAACAAAATATACGCAGGATAATACCGGGCGTGTAGTAGCACAGGGAGGATTGGGTAAAGAGTTCCGTTTGGGCGCGCATGATACCCGGTACTTTTACGCCTCCGCCAGCCAAAACGACCTGGATGCGCTGTTTGGCACTGATGTGGGCGATGCTGCACACTACCAGAAGAATATGGTGCGGGATGCCAACGGACAATATACTGTGACTTATGTAGATATGAAAGGCCGCACGGTGGCCACCGCGCTAGCAGGCGCCAACCCCGACAACCTAACGCCATTGGGCAGCTTTCCAACGTCCACTACAACCGAAGCGCTGCTAACCCCGGTCAATAATATAGTAAAAGGCAACAGCGTGGTGTTTACCCGTACGCTGCTAGTGCCCAGGAATACTACCGGTTCGCAAAATTCTTACACCTTTACCTATACACTCAACCCGCAAACACTCAAACTGGCCAACTGGGCCGGTGCTGATGTTTGCTACGATTGTTTGTACGATCTTACGATCACAATAATCGACGAGTGTAATAACAAGAACATGCCCGGCGGTGTGCCCTATGTTTATAAAAAATCAAATTTTTCGCTGAGTAGTATTAATAGTAACTGCAGCGATCCATCGCGGGGCCTTTCCGAATCATTCAGCCTGCCGCTGCCCGAAGGCTCGTATACCGTTACCAAAGAACTCTCGATCAGCCAGGCCGGTAAGGAGTATTACCGCGATAATATTTACATGCCCAATAACCTCAAGACCACCTTTGAAGATATTTATCACGAGCAAAGTGAACTGGTAAAACAACAACTGGGCGATTGCAATACTAATGGCGACATTGCTAAAGACGATAATGCTGAAGTCGATGATTATGCACAGCGCATGTATGCGCAAATGACAGGCGATGGCGTGTATGCACAGAAAAACAGAATTTGGTATAATTTATACAGCCGGTTTGGCAATAGCGCCTTTTTGATGGCGATGATGCTGCGGCGCCATCCCGAATACCAGGTGTATAGTAATTTTTCGCAGCTGGTGCAAAGCAATAAATGGGATGAAGCCATGAGCAAGGTGAACACCTACAGTGAAGCCGTGCAGGCCGGCTATCTGAACCCGCTTCAGATGACCTCCTCACCGGCCAGTGCGTTCCCCGCCGCCAATCCCGATCCCTTCTACCAGAATAACCCCGCTTATAAATCGCGGATGACCGACTCGCTGACGCGGGCCATGATCACCAGGGTCATCTATATATTCGGCCGCCCCAGGCCGGTAGAGTGGGCCAACCTGTGGTCGCTGAGCAATATGCTGGTAAAATGCGGCATCCAGGCCAATGGCGGCATGGACGCCACGTGCATTGCCCAGTACATGAACTCCGCCAATGTATATAACCCTTCGGTGCTTTGTGAAACAGAGCTCGATGATGCCTGGAACAAGTTCAAGGCTATTTACCTGGCCAAAAAGAAAATGATGATCTCCGATTTTCTGTTTAGCCAGGGCTATCCCGTGCTCGATAATGACAGCTACCGCATCTTCATCGATCCACGCCGCTATATCACCCAACAGGAGCTGGGCATCAATCCCTATGAAACAGATCCTTCCAAACTGCAACAACAGGCCCAGGACAAGGTGACCAGCATGATCGATCAGAATTGCCGCAACTACGCGGCTTACTGGTGGAGCAGGTTCAAAGATGCAACAGCCTGCAGCTTCGTAACCGAACGCGACTCGGCGGCCATCGTTGAC
>NZ_LVYD01000090.1 GCF_002077945.1 Niastella vici | reverse complement strand
ATGCAAAACCAGATAATGGATATGAACACTGTCATGTATCCTGAAGTAACCGGTGAGGAAAACCAAAAAACGGAAAAGAAAATTGGTGATATGCAGGGGCATGATATGCACAACATGCAAATGCCCGACAGCAATAGTATGCAGGGGATGAATATGGCAGCGGAAACGCCCGACATTGTAACCCTGAATTACACCATGTTGCGTGATCCTAATAAAACTACCTTACCTGCCGGGCCACTAAGAGAATTGCATTTTACCCTTACCGGAAATATGAACCGCTACGTTTGGAGCCTGGATAACAAAGTGGTGTCAGAAAGCGATAGGATTCTCATAAAAAAGGGGGAAACCGTACAACTCATCCTGTTCAACAACAGCATGATGCGGCATCCTATGCACCTACATGGCCATGATTTCAGGGTGCTGAACGCCCAGGGCGAACATTCGCCTATGAAAAATATCATAGACATGATGCCGATGGAGCAGGATACAATAGAGTTTGCCGCCACGGAACCCGGAGGTGACTGGTTTTTTCATTGCCACATTTTATACCACATGATGAGTGGTATGGGCAGGATTTTCAGATACGACAATAATCTGCCCAATCCCGACATACCAAACCCCAAATTGGCCCAACGCAAATTATTTGCCGATGATAGGATGGTACATCCAATGGCAAAGGTTGGTTTGGAAAGCAACGGCAGTGACGGGGAACTGATGTTTGCAAACACACGTTACCGGTTGCAGACAGAATGGCGCGTTGGCTTAAATCAGCACCACGGTTACGAAAGTGAAAGTCATTTCGGAAGATACTTAGGGCGAATGCAATGGTTATTTCCATATATTGGCTGGGACTTCCGTAAGCGAACCTTAGAAAACCCATTTGAAAAAAATTTGTTCGGACAACTACTCGCTCCACGTACGAATTTGTTCGGACAAACCAATACAAAAAACTTCAGACAAGTATTTCATGCAGGTATTGAGTATACCCTTCCCATGTTACTCATTGCCGATGGTTCTATTGATAGTGAAGGGAAGCTGCGCTTCCAGTTAAAACGGGAAGATATACCTGTTTCAAAACGCTTACGGTTCAACTTTCTGGTTAACACTGATAAGGAATACCAGCTTGGTTTCAGTTATATCGTAACCAAATACTTTAACCTTTCCACCCACCTTGATAGCGATATGGGTTTAGGTGCGGGAATAACAATAGTTTATTAGAAACATGCTCATGTATGTTACGGTACATACATTGAGTTATTCAGTTTTAAATGAAAAATAAAAGAACAAATAGAACCTCAAAAAATTGAACTAAAAATATAGGTATGAAAAAAGCAGTTTTTATATTAATAATTAACTTCCTGTGGCGATCCCGTTATTATTGAAATTTCCAGCATTCCATGGATTTTTATTGAAATACTATTGTAAATCTTTGAGTTAGGGTATATAAAAAGCCTATAATTGCAACCATATTGAGATTTTAGCAGCCCAAAAGTTGATAAATTTGAAACAAAACCCCGTACTTTTGCATCCATGCGTATTTTAGCATTTGTTTTGGCATTCATTGTATTAGCACTTAGTTGTCAGCCATGTGCTGATGGTGACTATTCAATGAACGCGACAAAGGCAAAAGTTACCCATTCAAACATCCCCCAACAGCAAAATAAACAAGATCACAATGATGCCTGTTCTCCTTTTTGTCATTGTACCTGTTGCGCAGGATTTTCAATCAACCATTATTCCATTTCTATTAGCTGTTTGAGTATTCCATCCAACAAAACATTTACTTCTTTTTTCCCAGCTGATATAATAGAAATTTCTTTTCCTATCTGGCAACCGCCACAGTTGGTAGCTTAATCGCTCTATGCTATGTATTCTTCTGCATAGTTGATTTCCATTTTTTTATTTTCCAAAATGTGGTTATGGCTAAAAAGAAAAAAAGGTCATCAACCCGTAAATTGCCCGTTTACAGCAAAATAAAAGATCCTGCAAAGCCAACGTGGATGCGGGTTACCAAAATCGTTTTCATGATAGTGGGTGGCATCATAATGGTGCTGGCTATAATAGCTATCATGATAAGGTACTATCGTCTTATATCAAATAATACCATACATAATTAGGCTTATGCTCAATAAAATCATTCAATTTTCCATCAAGAACAAATTGGTCATTGGGCTCTTTACGCTGGCATTGATTATTTGGGGTATTTATTCAGCAAAAAAGCTACCTATTGATGCCGTACCTGATATTACCAATAACCAGGTGCAAATTATTACGCTAAGTCCTTCCCTGGCAGCTCAGGAAGTGGAGCAGTTAATATCGTTTCCGGTTGAGCAAACAATGGCAACGATTCCTGAAGTCAAAGAAATCCGTTCTATATCCCGGTTCGGTTTGTCTGTAGTTACAGTTGTATTTCACGATGATGCAGATATATATTGGGCCAGGCAGCAAGTCGGTGAACGACTTGTGGAAGCAAGAAACCAGATACCAAATAACATTGGCAATCCGGAGATGGCACCCATTTCAACCGGGTTGGGTGAAATTTACCAGTATGTTATACATGCCAAAAAAGGCTATGAAAATAAGTACGATGCCATGTCACTTCGCACCCTGCAAGACTGGATCGTAAGGCGACAATTGCTCGGCACGCCTGGTATTGCGGATGTTAACAGTTTTGGCGGGTTGTTGAAGCAATATGAGATTGCAATCAATTCTGATAAACTTCGTAGTAATAATTTATCAATAGCAGATGTGTTTAATGCTCTGGAAAAAAACAATCAAAATACAGGAGGTTCCTATATTGATAAAAAACCCAATGCCTACTTTATCCGCACTGAAGGTTTTATTAAAACGACTACTGACATTGAAAAGATCATTGTAAAGCGTACTTCCGGCGGCGCACCTGTAATGGTTAGAGATATAGCCGCTGTGCAATTGGGGCACGCTACCCAATATGGCGCTCTAACCCGAAATACCGAAGGACAGGTAGTTGGTGGCATCGTAATGATGCTCAAAGGTGCTAATTCGAGTGAAGTTATAGGCCGCGTTAAGGAAAAGATAGTGCAAATACAAAAAAGCCTTCCGGAAGGAGTGGTTATCGAACCATTCCTGGATAGGAGCGCCTTCGTGGGTAGGGCCATAAATACGGTAAAAACAAATCTTATAGAAGGTGCATTAATTGTAATTTTTGTTTTAGTTGTTTTTTTGGGTAATATTCGATCAGGTCTGATTGTAGCATCTGTTATTCCGCTGGCAATGCTTTTTGCTATTGCACTGATGAAAGTATTCGGTGTTTCCGGAAACCTTATGAGTTTGGGAGCTATTGATTTTGGATTGATAGTGGATGGAGCGGTAATTATTGTAGAAGCAACCATGCACCAATTGGTGCATAAACGGGTTGCCCGGCTTACCCAGGAGCAACTGGATGAGGAAGTATATAAATCAGCCGGTAAAATGATGAACTCTGCCGCCTTTGGACAGATCATTATTTTAATTGTGTATTTACCCATTCTGTCATTGGTTGGTATTGAAGGAAAAATGTTTGGCCCGATGGCTCAAACAGTATCCTTTGCCATACTTGGTGCATTCTTACTATCGCTAACATATGTGCCTATGGTGAGTGCCTTATTCCTTAGCAAAAAAATAAGCCATAAGGAGAATCTTTCAGATAAAATGATGAATTTCTTTCAGCGGCTTTATTCCCCTTTCATACAGGGTGCGCTGAAAATGAAGTTGCTGGTGGTGGGCATAGCGGTGGGGTTGTTTGCCATAAGTCTCATTATTTTTAAAACATTAGGCGGTGAATTTATACCAACATTGGAAGAAGGCGATTTGGCGGTAGAAACCAGGTTGCTGACCGGAAGTTCCTTAAGCCAGACTATTGATAAGATCACGCAGGCATCCGATATGCTGATGAAAAAGTTTCCCGAAGTAAAGGAGGTAATCGGTAAAATTGGCGCATCCGAAATTCCTACTGATCCTATGCCGATCGAAGCGTGTGATATAACCATATTATTGAAAGACAAAAAACAATGGACAAGTGCTGACAACCGGGAAGAGCTGGCCGAAAAGATGCAAAAAGAACTGGAAAAGATACCAGGCATTTCTTATGGTTTTTCTCAGCCCATACAACTTCGGTTCAATGAATTGATTTCAGGTGTGAGGCAGGATGTAGGGATTAAAATATTTGGTGAAGACCTTGAAGTATTGGCGGACCTAGCTAAGCGAATTGGTGCTATTGTTCCCACCGTGAAAGGCGCCGAAGACTTATATGTGGAGCAGGTAACCGGTCTTCCGCAAATTGTAATTAAACTCAACAGGGACAAAATTGCTCAATTTGGATTGAATGTAGAGGATGTAAATCGTACGGTGAGCGCCGCTTTTGCAGGCGAAGCAGCCGGTATTGTGTATGAAGGAGAAAGAAGATTTGATATGGTAGTTCGATTGGAAAAAGCCAGCCGCCAGAGTATTGAGGATGTAAAGGGACTATTTGTGGCTGCTCCCGATGGAAACCAGATTCCTTTGGAACAAGTGGCAGAAGTAAGTTTGCAATTGGGCCCCAATCAAATTCAACGCGAAGACGCCAAACGAAGAATAATTGTAGGCTTTAATACAAGGGGTAGGGATATATCATCGGTAGTGAATGAAATGCAGAAGAAAATTGATAAACAGGTAAAAATGCCACCAGGGTATTTTATCACATATGGCGGGCAATTTAAAAATCTGGAAGAAGCCAATAAGCGATTATCGGTGGCTGTACCTGTAGCACTGGCATTAATACTTTTATTACTCTACTTTACATTCGGTTCTATCAAATATTCCTTACTCATTTTTACTGCAATTCCTATGAGTGCCATAGGAGGCATATTTGCTTTATGGATTCGTGGCATGCCATTTAGTATATCGGCAGGTGTTGGATTTATAGCATTGTTTGGCGTGGCGGTCTTAAATGGTATTGTACTGATCAGTGAATTTAACCGGTTAAAAAAAGAAGGTATGACCGATATACATACAATCATTTTGAAAGGAACATCAGTCAGGCTAAGACCTGTATTAATGACCGCAACCGTTGCTTCGCTAGGGTTTTTCCCAATGGCCTTGTCAAAAGGCTCTGGTGCTGAAGTACAAAAGCCACTGGCTACTGTAGTGATAGGAGGATTATTAACGGCCACTTTCCTTACCCTGGTGGTATTGCCGGTGTTATACGCCTGGTTTGAGAAGATAAAAGATAAAACCCCAAAGCCTTCGGTGGCTAAAGTAGTTTCAGTGCTGATATTATTTTTTGCTTCATTCCAAGCTATAAATGCCCAAACAAAATCTGTTATAAATCTGAATACGGCTTTAGCATCTGCCTTGAAAAATAACCCTTTGGTAAAAGTGGGTTCACTGGATATTCGTTACCAACAACAATTAAGCAGAACGGTAAAGGATTATGGTAAAACCAATGTTGAAGTTATGTTTGGCCAGTATAATAGCCGGATAGCTTACGATAATAATTTTACGATTAGTCAAAACATACCCAACCCCGGGTATTTCAAAAGTCTGATACGATTATCGGAATCCAACATAAAAAGTAGTGAACTGCAATTGAAGGTGTATCAAAGTGAACTGGGTGCCAATACGAAAACATCGTATTACCAGGTAACCTATTGGCAAGAAGAAATTCGTTTGCTGAAAGAGTTATTGGCTATTTATGAAAACGTATTGAAAGCAGCTTCATTACGGTATAAAACCGGTGAAACAAACGCACTTGAAAATTATAATGCTCAAAGCCGGGTCAATGAAATAATGGCGCAATTACGTAATGCAGAGCAAGATTACAAGATTGAGTTAAACCGCCTGAAAATACTTACGGCCGATTCTTCTGTTACCGCTATAGCCGACACCTCTCTTCTTGAAAGAACCATACAGGTAGGATTGGATAGCGCTGGCATTGCAAACAACCCTACCCTTGCAGTTATAAAACAGCAGATAGATATTGCTGAAAAGGAAAAGGGGGTTGAGCAGGCAAGGCTAAAGCCAGATTTTTCTATAGGTTATTTTAATCAATCTTTGGTGGGTTATCAAACGATAGATGGTACAGAGAAATATTATGGAGCAGGCCGGCGTTTCCAGGGTGGGCAGCTTGGCGTTAGCATTCCCATTTTTGCAAAAGCGCAAAAGGAAAAAGTTAAAGCGGCTGAAGTAAACCGGGTACGCCGGGAAGCAGAGTTGACCAATTATCAATACACCTTGCAGGCAGAGGCGGTGAGACTCTTTGGAGAGCTTCAAAAACAACGGGTTCAAATTAATTATTACCGAAATACAGCATTACCCCAGGCCAATCTTATCATCACACAGGCGCAAAAAGCCTTTACTGCCGGAGAAATTGGTTATTATGAGCTAACCCAATCGCTCAATAATGCTGTAATCGTAAAACAGGAGTTTATTAAACTCTTAAATCAATACAATCAAACTGTTATCGACATTGAATTTATTGCAGGTATCAACTAATAAACCCCGGTGCTAAAACTAAGATTAATATGAAACAGAAATTTTTTAGTTCACTTATTATATGCTCGCTCACCACTGTATTATTTTCTGCCTGCTCATCCGCAGAAAAGCCTGAACCAGTGGCTGAAGAAAAGAAAACCAAAGAACGCGGCATGGTGGAATTAACAGAACAGCAATTTAAAACCGTTAATATACAATATGGCAATGTAGATGAAAAAAATCTCAGCAGTGTTATCAGGGCTTCCGGTGAAATAGAAGCTCCCCCACAACAATTGATTACTATATCTTCTCCTTATGGCGGCGTGGTAAAGCAGGTTTCACTACTTGAAGGGAAATTGGTATCGCGAGGCCAGGTGATTGCTGTTCTGGAAAACCCTGAATTTATTCAATTACAGCAAGATTACCTTGATTTTAAAAGCCAGTTGTCATATCTCAAAGAAGAATTAGACCGGCAACAGGAACTGGCTAAAGAAAATGTCAATGCAAAAAAGACCCTGCAAAAAGCGGGCAGTGACTATAACAGCATGGTGGCAAAAGTACAGGGATTACGATCAAAACTGCAATTAATAAATATTAATCCCGATAATGTAGGCAGCGGAAATCTTAGCAGCCGAACCAGTATTTATTCTCCGGCCCCAGGTTATGTTACTAAGGTGAACGTAAACGTAGGTAAGTACGTAAATGCTAATGAAGCATTAGCTGAAATTGCCGACACACGGGAATTGCATGTTGAGCTTGCAGTGTTTGAAAAAGATGTGCCAAAAATAAAAGCCGGGCAAAAGGTGAGGTTTGTGCTGAATAATGAAACAAAAGAAAGGTTAGCAGAAATAAGCCTGATTGGTAGGGAAATAAGCACAGACAGAACGGTAAGGGTGCATTGCCGTTTAATAAAAGAAGACAAGGAACTTTTGCCGGGAATGTTCCTGAAAGGAATTATAGAAACCGGTTTGGCTACCACTACTGCACTGCCCGATAAGGCTATCGTGCAAGCCGCTGGTAAATCATATATTTTTATTGCGGCAGATGAATTGAAAGAGGAAAAGAAACCTGCGGGCGAGGGAAAAAATGAGCCAGCTGAAAAACATATTGCGTTTAAACAAATTGAGGTAACTACAGGTGTTTCCGAAAACGGGTATACAGAAGTGATTTTACCGGAAAGCTTTGACAGAAACAACAAAGTTGTAGTTAACGGTGCTTACGATTTACTGTCCAAGATGAATAATGTAGAGGAAGAAGAGTAATTTATTATGGGTCTGGGCTTTATAACGTCGCCATGAGCATTGTTAATGGATGGGAGCAAGCTGGGCATAGCAATTATTAACAATACTAAAACGAAGCAGGATGTATCTTTACATTCATAAAACGAGTAAAAATGAAATTAAACAGTATGTATTGCTGGAAATGTGTGGTAATACTTGCTTCCATTCTGGGTATGTTTGGGGTGGTAATGGTGTAATACGCACCTATATTTAATTTGAAAGTTGCGGAGCTAATTGTCTTCGCAACTTTTTTATTTTATAAAACTTCCAACAATCAATTATGGATATACAAGGGGAATTAATCATCGTTTTGAAGCTTATTGTATCCTTCCTGCTGGGTGCATTTATTGGTTACGACAGAGAAAGACATGGCCGGGAAGCAGGTATAAGAACGTATGCTGCCGTTTGTATAGGTGCCACTTTATTTACGGCTGTCGCAAACCACCTTGTTAACGATGTGGCTGCTGCTTCCAGGGTCATTGCCAATATTGTTACAGGGGTAGGTTTTTTAGGAGCTGGTATCATATATCGCAACAATAGTTCGGGTACATCCCATGGGTTAACCACAGCAGCTACTATTTGGTGTACGGCGGCGGTTGGTGTAGCTGTGGGAGTTAATATGTTCATCATTGCTATCATTGGGGCAGTGGCATTATATTTTTTATTGTCATTACATCATCAGAAGTGGTATATAAAATGGAAGGAGAAAATGATGAAAAGCCATAATGAAGCAGATGAAGCTGATTATAACTACTGAAATGCCTGAACCCAGAATTGAATTATTCCAGGAATTAGGAATTTCGGGTACTTAGATAAACAGATAAGCAAAAGGGGAACATTAGAATCATTATTTAAAAAAGGATCATGTCAGCAATATTTCAAAAAATAATACTGTTCTCGCTGATACCCGTTTTTACAATGGTCACAGGAGGCATTGCCGCTATTTATAAAAAGCCCAATGGCAATATAAGGAGCTTGATTTTGCATTTTGCAGCTGGCGTGGTGTTTTCGGTAGTAGCCGTTGAATTACTACCGGATATCGTAAAACAACATAAACCTTTGCAGATTATTATTGGCTTTTGCCTGGGTTTAATTGCGATGTTGCTAATTAAAAAGTTTGCAGAATCAAGAGAAGATCAAGATGTAAAAGTTATAGAAAGCAAATTGCCATTGAGCCTGCTGGTAGGTATAGGTGTTGATATTTTTATTGATGGTTTGTTATTGGGCATCGGATTTTCAGCGGGCACCAAGGAAGGTATGCTACTTGCAATTGCTCTCTCGGTTGAATTGCTGTCCCTTGGAATGGCCACGGCAATTGAATTGGGGCAAAATAAGTTGCCCAAACAAAAATCGATAACCATTATAGCACTTCTTTCGATAATATTTTTTACCAGTGCGGTTTTGGGAGCCACCTTACTGCACAATTTATCAGATAGTGCTATGGAGGTTGTTTTATCTTTTGGTTTATCAGCACTACTTTTTTTAGTAACGGAAGAATTATTGATAGAAGCACATGAAGAAAAGGAAGCGGTTTGGCATACTGCGGCTTTCTTTACAGGCTTTTTAGTTTTTTTGATTTTGGGAATGATTATCTGAAAGAAGGATGTATTTGTCCATTGGGTTTGTAAATTTTATAATGCAGTCAAAAGATACTCAATGCGATTATTTTTTTATATCATATTGTGCATGCTTCTTATTTGTATTGGGGCAGATTTTTACTCTCTTTCCCACAGAGCATTCTTCCGGTCGCTGTTTTCAATTTCTGTCAATAGCATTACTCCTTTATTAGTGCTTGTGTACCTGATGGTGGTTGTTAATAAAAAAAACAGGGTTCTTAAAAAATTACGTGAACACTATGACAGGTTTTTTAGCAAAAATTAAAAAATTGTTCCGGGTGCTGGGCCCGGGTTTAATTACCGGCGCTAGTGACGATGACCCTTCGGGCATAGCTACCTATTCCCAAACTGGAGCAAAATTTGGTTTATCAACATTATGGACTGCGTTGATAACTTTTCCGCTGATGGCGTCTATGCAAGAAATGTGTGCCAGAATAGGGCTGGTGACTTCTATCGGTCTAACATCGATTATCAGAGATAATTATTCCAGGCTGTTGCTTTACTTCATGATGATTTTAAGCCTACCGGCAATTATTTTAAACATAGGAGCAGATATTTCAGGTATGGGAGCTGTTGCGAACTTAATAGTACCATCCATAAAACCTATTTTTTTTAGTATTTCGTTTACAATTATTCTTTTGATCCTTATTGTCTATTTGCCCTATCATAAAATTGTTTCGATTCTGAAATATTTATGTCTTTCTCTCTTTTTGTATATCGCTGTCCCTTTTTTTACCCATCCTTCTTGGGAAAAAGTCTTGCGATCCACGCTTTTGCCAACCATAAAATGGAATAAGGAATTTCTTTCTATAATAGTAGCCATATTGGGTACAACCATATCTCCCTATCTTTTTTTCTGGCAGGTAACCATGGAAGCAGAAGACGTAAAAGCACAAAAGCGATTGGTACTGGCCAGAAGAAAGCTATACCGTGAAAACAGCGATGGGGAAAAACCCTATAGAAGAGAGAAAAATTTTATAAAGCTGCTTATTCAAAAAATGCAACTTGACGTAAACATTGGTATGCTTTTGTCAAACGTGGTCATGTACTTTATTATACTTGCCACAGGTACCGCCTTATCCGGTACGGGGCTTAAGCAAATAGACACAGTAGAACAGGCTGCAAAGGCCCTTGAGCCTGTAGCTGGCAAAGCTTCTTATTTTCTATTTGCTTTAGGAGTTATTGGAACCGGTTTTATCGCTATCCCCGTTTTAAGCGGCTCTTTTTCCTATATAGTATCAGAAACATTTGGCTGGAAAGGAACCTTAGATAAAAAATACAGCCAGGCAAAGTCTTTTTATATAGTTATCGGTATTTCCCTGGCAGCGGGACTCATGTTGAATTATGTCGGGGTTAGTCCCATTCAGGCATTAATTTATACAGCCATTTTGTATGGCTTAACATCGCCGATTCTTATTGCAATCGTGTTACATATCGGCAATAACAAAAAAATAATGGGTGATTATACAAACAGAGCGCTATCAAACATACTCGGGATAATAACAATGATTGTAATGACAGCAGCGGCCGGGGCATTAATTTATTTTCAATTCAGTTAAATTACTTAAGATAATTAGAAATAAGTAAACATTTTAATCACAATCTAAAACCAATATTATGCCAGTTGATCAATACCATGAACCTGCACAGGAGTTATCTGAAGAAACCAGAACGTTCGCCCGTATGATCACTTCCTTAATCGAGGAAGCGGAAGCTATTGGCTGGTATGAGCAGCGAATATCGCTCGAAAAAAATAAAGACGCTAAAGCAATTATGGAAGATGCTCAACAGGAAGAGTTTAAACATTTTGGAATGGATCTTGAATTTCTGCTTAGAAAAAAACCAGAGTGGCGAACTATTTTGAAATCCGTTCTCTTTACAACAGGTGATATTGTAAAACTGGCAAAAAAGGGTGAAGAAAAGGTGGAATAGCAATCCTTTAGTATTAAATATAGCTCTACCTCATGGGATAATAGAAAGTAAGCAATAAGCAAACAACTTAGCTTTTAGAAGACAAATGTACAGCATCATAACAGGTACCATATTATTAGGCATCACACATGCACTCATTCCCAACCATTGGTTGCCACTAGTGGCCATTGCCAAAGCGGAAAAATGGGAAAAATTTGAACTCATGATGGTGACCTCCATAACTGCGTCTGCACATGTGTTGGGTACAGCTATTCTTGGTGTTGCATTAGGTAGAGTGGGTACCAGGCTGGCCCATGAATATGAAGAATATGTACATGTTATAGCTCCGGTACTATTAATTTTATTTGGGTTAATTTATTTCTCCATAAATCTGCCACACCATCATCATACAGCGAACAAGGATATTCAACAATACAAGAGATCAAAAACAAAATGGATAATGATGTTTGCGTTTATTATGTTTTTATCACCCTGCCTGGAGGTAGAGAGCCTCTTTCTTGCAGCCGGGGCTTATGGGTGGGATAGCATATTACTGCTGGCATTGGTGTATGCAGTAATAAGTATCACAGGCATTATCACGCTTGTTATGTTGGCACATAAAGGAATTCAAATGATAAATTCCCATTTTATAGAGCAAAATGAAAAACGAATAACCGGGTTGGTTTTGATCATAGTAGGTATTGTTACATTTTATTTACATTAAATGAAACTTATGACACATAAGCATGATACAGGATCAATGGAACAACAGGATGGTTGTTGTTCAACTGACCAGGCGGCAAAGGTGATTTCCCTTAGAACCAATAAGGATGGGAACAATCACAGTGAGGGAAATCCCGATTGGAATACCTGGGTGCCGGCCATTACCAGTTTTATACTTTTAATGGCTGGTATTGCCTTAGACAACTGGATAAAACCAATATGGTTTAGCGGATGGACCCGGCTGGTATTTTATATTATCGCCTACATGCCCGTTGGATTGCCGGTTGTAATAAAAGGAATAAAAACGGCCATTAAAGGAGATGTGTTTACGGAGTTCTTTTTAATGAGTATTGCCACCATCGGTGCTTTTTATGTAGGGGAATATCCTGAAGGTGTAGCCGTAATGTTGTTTTATTCAGTCGGTGAATTGTTCCAAGAGGCAGCGGTAAAGCGGGTAAAGCGCAGCATTAAGGCATTACTGGATGTAAGACCCGATAGTGCGGATGTACTGCGCAATGACACTTATATATCTGTTGACCCGACCACAGTACAAATTGGAGAAACCATCCAGGTAAAAGCAGGAGAAAGAGTTCCGCTGGATGGAGAAATGCTAAGTGCAGGAAGCGCCTTTAATACTTCCGCATTAACCGGTGAAAGTAAGCCTTCAACGTTTACAAAAGGGGAAACAGTTCTGGCAGGAATGATTAACCAGGAAAAAGTAGTTGAGTTAAAAGTTACAAAGCTGTTTAATGATAGTTCGCTGGCAAGAATATTGACTTTGGTACAGGATGCCACAACCAGAAAAGCAAAAACAGAACAATTCATCCGCAAATTTGCACGCGTATACACGCCCATTGTTGTATTTCTGGCTATCGGCATTACACTCATTCCTTATTTTTTTGTTGGCAATTACGTTTTCAACGACTGGCTCTATAGGGCGTTGATTTTTTTGGTGATCAGTTGTCCCTGTGCATTGGTTATCTCGATACCTCTCGGATATTTTGGGGGTATTGGTGCTGCCTCGCGCAATGGTATTTTGTTTAAAGGCTCCAACTACCTGGATCTAATGACCAAAATAAACCAGGTAGTAATGGATAAAACAGGAACGCTTACCAAAGCTGTTTTTAAAGTACAGGAAGTAGAAAGCTATGATATGTCTAAAGAACAATGGCTTCCTCTGGCAGCGGCTTTAGAAGCAAAATCAACCCATCCTGTAGCTAAAGCCGTTGTCGAATATGCAGGTAATAGCTGGGACAATATTAAGGTGAACGCTTTGGAAGAAATCAGTGGTCATGGACTGAAGGGAGAAGTGAACGGGAAAGAAGTGCTGGCAGGCAATGTTAAATTAATGGATAGAATGGGAGTGTCGGTTAATGATGGGCTGAGAAAAATTGTGGATACTATTGTGATTGTGGCCATAGACAGAAAACTGGCTGGTTATTTAACCATAGCAGATGAAATAAAAGAGGACAGTAAACAGGCTGTTGATGCCTTGCATAAATTGAATGTAAAAACAACCATGCTCAGCGGCGATAAGCAGGCTGTGGTAGATAAAGTCGCCAGGTTGTTGGGCATTGATAAGGCTTACGGCGATCTGTTACCGGAGAATAAGGTTCAAAGAGTAGAATCAATAAAGCAGGATAAAATGAATGTAGTGGCATTTGTAGGTGACGGTATTAATGATGCACCTGTACTTGCATTAAGCGACGTAGGAATTGCAATGGGCGGATTAGGCAGCGATGCTGCTATTGAAACAGCCGATGTTATCATACAAACCGACCATCCTTCAAAAATAGCAACCGCTATCAGTATTGGTAAAGCAACCAATAGAATTGTATGGCAAAATATCGGGCTGGCGTTTGGCGTGAAATTAATTGTACTCATTCTTGGAGCAGGCGGTCTTGCTACCATGTGGGAAGCTGTATTTGCTGATGTGGGTGTGGCAATGTTAGCAATTCTAAATGCAGTGCGGATACAGCGGATGAAATTCTGATTTGTGAAACTTATTTGTCTGTATTCAATAACGAAATAATAAAATAAATGAGTGTTTAATTATGCCTTTAAAATCAGTAAGAAGCACATAAAGTGTATTATTCCATTTTGTACTTTTATTTCTTTTGTTGTCGTTTAACGCCAGTGTTTGATTCCCTGGAATGTAAAAGTAATGGATTTAAAAAAGGTGTTCTAAGTTTCTTTCAAAATGAAAAAAATTACTCTTGTCATTTCGTTTTTCATTGTGAATTCTGCAATAGCACAGGATTCTACTTTCAAACCAGGCATTGAAGTTTCCTTTCCTGCCTCTAACATTAATCATAAAAAAATTGTAGTAGCGGGTGCGTCTTTTGCTGGTTATACAGGTTCGTTATATTTTTTGAACAAAGCCTGGTATAAAGATTATCCAAAATCTTCTTTCCATACGTTCGATGATAATAGTGAGTGGCTACAAATAGACAAAGTTGGTCACCTATGGACAGCTTATAATACGAGCAGGTTACTGTATGTGTTGTGGAAATGGGCGGGATGTACCTCAAATGAATCAGTATTAATAGGCACTTTAAGCGGCTTTAGCTATATGACAGTGATTGAGTTCTTAGATGCCCATTCGGCCAAGTGGGGATGGAGCTGGGGTGACATTTCTGCCAATTTCGCAGGATCTTCTATCTTTTTAGTACAACAACTTGCCTGGAAGGAACAGAAACTACAAATAAAGTTTTCTTCCCATAAAGTTCTATATAGCAACGAATTATTAGCAAGGGCGAATGATTTATATGGCAAAAGTCTGGCAGAGCGTCTGTTAAAAGATTATAATGCACAAACTTATTGGATGAGTTTTAGCCTTGCCCGAATTTTCAGAAATAGAAAACTTCCTGGTTGGCTCAATATTGCAATTGGATATGGAGCTGAAGGTATGTTTGGTGCAAACGAAAATATTGGCTTCGATAAAAATGGTCAGATAACATTTAATCGTACAGATATAAAACGCTTTCGTCAATGGTATCTTGCCCCAGACATAGACTTAACAAAAATTAAGTCAAAAAATAAAATTATACAATCACTTTTTACTGCATTAAATAGTATAAAGTTTCCGGCCCCTTCTATTGAATTTTCAAATAATAGGATCCGGGGTCACTGGCTGCATTTTTAACGAGAAAAAAATAAACCACTCCAATTTTAATAAAGCAACTTCTATTCTCAAATATGGAGAAAGCAATTAAGATTTAGTATAAAGAATACGGTTGAACCTGTTATAAAAAGATATTATTTATTTCAGAATCTGGTAGGCAAGCAGGCTCATCAAATAAGCAATGGTGGTCATGTAAGTAAACTGAATAATAGGCCACTTCCAGCTTTGAGTTTCCCGGTGAATAATTGCAAGTGTACTCACGCATTGCATGGCAAACACATAGAATAACAAGAGTGATATACCTGCTGCAAGCGTAAAAACTGGTTTTCCATTCGGCCATTTTGCCATTCTAAGTTTGTCCCGTAACCGCAATCCTTCCTCATCATCGCCCACGCTGTAAATTGTGGCCATAGTTCCTACAAATACTTCTCTTGCAGCAAAAGAAGCCAGTATCGCAATGCCTACTTTCCAGTCATATCCCAAGGGTTTTATGGTAGGCTCTATGGCTTTTCCAAATATACCGGCATATGAGTTTTGCAGTTTAGCAGCCTTGTATTCTACTTCTAAAGAATCAGCGGGAAGAGCAGCGTTTTGCCTCGCCAAAGCATACCGTTTTTCTATCTCTGCCATTCGTTTAGAAGGACCAAAAGAACTCAAACCCCAAAGTAGAAGGCTAACCAGCATAATAATTCTTCCTGCTTCAGAGACAAAAATTTTTGCCTTATTGATCATTGTTTGTACCAAGTTCTTCCAGCGTGGAGAGCGATACATGGGAAGTTCTAAAATAAAAAAGCTCTTTCCGTTAAATTTGATTAAATGCCTGGCCACGCAGGCGACAACTAAGGCTGTAACTATTCCCAGTAAGTAAAGGCACATCATAATCAGACCTTGCAAATTAAATATTCCTGCAAGGCTTTTATTCGGAATTACCAGTCCAACCAAGGTTACATACACTGGAAGTCTTGCCGAGCAGCTCATTAAGGGGGTTATTAAAATTGTTAAGAGTCGTTCCTTTTTGTTTTCAATAGTTCTTGCACTCATAATGGCCGGTACCGCACAGGCAAAACCGCCAATAAGAGGCATAACACTTTTTCCATTGAGTCCTACTCCTCGCATAAGCCTATCCATAAGAAAGGAAATACGAGCCATATAGCCTGTATCTTCTAAAAGAGTGATAAGGCCAAAGAGAATCATAATCTGCGGAACAAAGACCATAATTCCGCTTAACCCCGCCACTACACCATTAATTAATAGATCACTCCACCATTTTTGAGGTAAGGTTGTGGAAAGCCATGCACTGAGTACTGAAAAAACTTGTTCGATCCAATCCATTGGATAATGGGCTAACCAAAAGATGCTTTGAAATAGAAAAAAAAGCACTCCAAGCAAGATCACATATCCCCATTTGCGATCCAGGAGGATATTATCCAGCTTTTCAGTAAAGAGGGTTTGTTGGTGAGGATTAGGTTCCGACACGGCTACCTGCATAATGTGTTTAATGCGGTTGTATCGCTGTAGTATTTCTGAAGCCTGAATTTTCGTATGGTTAAAGCTATGCCTGCGTTCAATTTGCTCAATATTATCCTGTAAAGAGTCCTCCAAATTGAAATGTTCGTGATTAATAAGGTAATGAATGGCTGTGTAATCACTTGCTTTAGGAAAAAGCGCCTGCAGTTCTTCGATAGGTTGATAAGCAAGTTCCTTATTTGGGATAAAATCCCGAACAGGCATTTTATAAATCCGGGATGCTGTTTGTTCAATTGCTTTTTTAAGTTCCACTATACCTTTTTCCTTACGGGGGTTAATGGATAATACCGGAACACCCAATTCCCGTTCCAGTTCAGCCAGATCAATTTGGATACCCTTCTTTTTGGCTAAGTCCGCCATTGTAAGAGCTATTACGACAGGCTGCTTCAAATCAATAATCTGGGAAGCAAAAAGAAGATTCCGTTTTAAATTGCTGGCATCTACCACCACAACCAAAACATCTGCTTGAATTTGACCGTCTTGCCCCATCATAACCCTATAGCTAACCCACTCGTCAGGTTGTTTTGGGTAAAGGCTATATGTTCCTGGAAGATCTATAACCGTGGTAATCACTTTATCGGAAATGTACGTGAAGCCAGTCTTTTTATCCACCGTAACCCCTGGAAAATTGCCTACTTTCTGATTTAAACCGGTCAAACAGTTAAATAGGGAACTTTTGCCGCTATTAGGATTACCTACCAATGCAATATATAACATGTTCTTTGCCATTTTAAAGAGGTGCAAAATTACTTTGATTCAAAAGCAATAAGTTGCGAGATTAGTAAATTCTATAGAAGATTTGGGAATATTTGGAACGCCTGATACTTGCTGATGCAGGCTTCATGCTGACAGATGGCCTGGTATTCATTCTTACATTCTTATATTATCCCTTCCTTTTAGGATTGTATTATGCCTCGCAATGCCATTTAAAATTTGAGGATATCCTGTTTTTTGTATGGGGAGTTACCATGTTTTTTAAACCTATGGGATTAGATCGTTTTGGATTGGTTGGTAGTTTGTTCACTTACGCCAAAGTTTTATATAATCCCAGGAACGGCAGGCAATAAGGGGTATAAGAATTATTGGTTCCATTTTACCGGGTTCTTAAAAGGCACTTAAATAACCTTTATTTATCATTAATAATGACTATTTTAATAAAATATGTATTTATGACCCCTTAGGTGGCACCGATTTTTCATGTACAAAAGCGAATTCATTCATTTTCAATAAAATATTATGGAAAAGGTCAAAATAAACCTGGATTTGATTTTACCTGATGTGCCGGACGAAAGAGATGCTTGTGTTAAGAGGATTGTTTCGGCTATGGAAAATCAAAACGGCATTGATAAAGCCCATATTGTTCCAGAAACAGATCATTCAAAAGCCCAGCTTTGTTTTCACTATGATCCCGATATTATTCGTATTGAACAGGTACAAAAATTGGCACAACAAGCGGGTGCAGAAATTACTAATCGGTATCATCATTTGTTAATTGAGGTGGATGGTATACGCCATCAAAGACAGACGAGGCTTATAGAAACCGAACTCAAACGCAGAGAAGGCATTTTATCTGTTTCCGCTTCTTCCGGGGGAGTACTAATGATCGAGTATGATACTTCCTTAACTAATGAAAAGCAGGTTTATGAGAATATCTTAAAAATTGGGCTAAGAATAATAAAAAAGTCGGCAGAACATGACCATGAAGTACATGATCATGACCACGATCATTCCCACGATAATGAAGGAGAACAACATGAGCACAGTCATGGAGGTATTTTTGGAAAAAACACTGAACTTATATTTAGCATTATTTGCGGCGCCCTATTGGGAACAGGATTTGGTCTTTCCTTTGTGCAAGGTATATCTTCAATCATTCCGCTTTCGTTCTATATAGGCGCTTACTTTTTTGGTGGCTTCTTTACGACTAAAGAGGCCATTGAAGCTATTACAAAGGGTGAGTTTGAAATAGATTTCCTGATGTTGGTTGCTGCTATTGGCGCTGCCATTTTAGGACAATGGGCGGAGGGTGCATTGTTGCTTTTCTTATTTAGCTTAGGCCATGCCCTGGAGCATTTTGCAATGGAAAAGGCCCGCAAATCTATTGCCGCATTGACAGAGTTAGCACCCAAAACAGCATTGCTTAAAACAAATGGAACAACAAAAGAAGTGAAGATTGAAAATCTGAACCAAGGTGATGTAATTGTAGTAAGACCAAATACAAAAATAGCTGCCGATGGCATCGTTATTAACGGCAATAGCAGTGTTAATCAAGCTCCCATTACCGGTGAAAGTATTCCGGTAGATAAGGAGGCCATTGAAGATGAAAATATTGACATTGCAAAGATGGATAAGCTGGATGCCAAATACAGAGTTTATGCAGGAACCATAAATGGCAACGAATCACTGGAAATAAAAGTAACAAAAGTTGCCAGTGACTCTACGATATCGCGGATAATTAAATTGGTGAATGAAGCACAAACACAAAAATCACCAACGCAGCATTTCACAGATAAATTTGAGAAGTATTTTGTTCCAGTCGTATTGATATTGGTTGTATTGTTATGTTTTGCTTTTCTGGTTATTGATGAACCATTCAGCAAAAGTTTTTATAGGGCCATGTCTGTATTGGTTGCGGCAAGTCCTTGTGCACTGGCGATCTCAACACCCAGTGCTGTATTGAGTGGTGTGGCCAGAGCAGCAAGAGGCGGTGTGTTAATCAAAGGTGGTAAGCCTTTGGAAGATTTGGGCATGTTAACCGCGCTGGCATTTGATAAAACAGGAACTTTAACGGAAGGTAAACCTAAGCTGACTAAAGTTGTACCACTTAATGGAATGAAAGAAGACGAGTTGTTAAAAATTGCAGTGGCTGTTGAATCTTTGAGTGACCATCCCATTGCAAAAGCGATTGTAAGAGATGGAAAAAAAAAGTTAAAGGATCAGAATTTTCCACATGCAAATGATTTAGAAGCAATGCTCGGAAAAGGGATAAAAGCGGTATTGGACAAGGATACCATATACATGGGTAATCTTGCTCTTTTCGAATCGTTGGATAATAACAAGCCAGGTGAGGAAGTTACAAATGATGTCAGGAAATTAGAAGAAGAAGGAAACACAACTATGGTCATTCGAAAAAATAATGATTATATATAGGAATGGTAGCCGTAATGGACACCGAAAGAAAGGAAGCAAAAGAAACGATAATTCAACTAAAGAAAATTGGTATTCGCCGGACGATTATGCTTACCGGTGACAACCAAAAAGTGGCAGAAGCGATTGCCAAGCAAGTTGGAATAACCGATGCATGGGGTGGTTTATTGCCTGAACAAAAAGTAGATGCTATTAAAAAATTGGTCACAGAGGAAAATAAAGTTGCCATGGTGGGTGATGGTGTAAACGATGCTCCTGCTATGGCAAAAAGCACAGTGGGTATTGCTATGGGCGCAGCAGGCAGTGATGTGGCACTGGAAACAGCGGATATAGCTTTAATGGGCGATAAATTGAATCTTCTGCCTTTTGCTATCGGGCTAAGCAGACAGGCAAAAGATATTATAAAACAAAATCTTGTTATAAGTCTTGGAGTGGTTGCATTGCTTATTCCATTAACTATTTTAGGCATTGCTTCTATTGGCCCGGCAGTTATTGCCCATGAAGGATCTACCCTGGTAGTAGTGTTCAATGCTTTGAGGTTGTTAGCGTACAAAACTTAATAAATTTATTCTTGATTAAGTTCTAAACTAAAAAGGGGAAAATATTCCTGATTTAACCATTTTTTGGGGTACAGTTATTTTTTTAAAAACCAATAAACCGTGGGTATCCCATTATGACCAGACTTTCAAGTAAATGATTATATCCTGGTGGCCTGTTTTTTGAAGAGTTTGAATTTTAAACTTAAAAATAATTTTTATGGAACGATCTAATACTGCCGCAGGTCACCATCATTCAGGACATGAACATCATGAATTGACTAATATTTTATTGGAATGCGCCCAAGCCTGTGAAAAATGCATGGCTGCCTGTTTAGAAGAGAAGGATGTTTCAACAATGGCCCATTGTATTGAACTAGACAGAGATTGCGCAGAGATATGCTTTTTAGGGGCAAAACTGGCTATCAGAGATGCAGAAGTTTTCCATTCTTACCTTGTTGTTTGTGAGGAAGCATGCCGCATATGCGCAGAAGAATGTAGTAAACATGATCATGACCATTGCAAGGCTTGTGCAGCTGCTTGCCGCCGATGCGAACAAGCCTGTCATGAGCATCATGGACAACAGCAAATGGCATAGTACTTTGATTTCAAAAACTGTTTGGGGATAGTGATGCCCCGCCAGCTATCTCGGTGTGGGGAATAAAACTTTTACGAAATATATCAATAAGATTATTTAGAAACTGATAGTAACCTTTAATAATAAAATAGGCGGTTTGTAAATCAAATGCCTTATTTTTAATGGTTATATTTTTTTTAATGTCTTATAATTATAAATACATAAAAATTATCATTGTCTTTTTGTCAGGCTAGTTACTTAGATATTCCCTATTCTATCAATCCTCCATTGAGGTTTACCAACTCTTTTAATGCTTTTAAATCCTGCATCAACAGGTTCGAAATCTGTCCAGCTGACCCGACGATAAAAATGAACCCTTCAGATCGTTGGATTTGAAGGGTTTTTAATTTAAATAATTTTATATCCATCCATAGTAAATCAGTCATTGTTCTCAATATGAATACGTTAAAGTAAGTTCGAATCCATTTGAGAATTAATCCAGCGATTATCCATTCTTATTTTTTTATACTGTTATTAGAAATAAGTAAGTATTTACTCAGTTTCCCACTTTATACAAATTGCCAAAGGACGATTCACTTCTGCAGCTACCACTCTTCCTGCGCATCGGGCAGGTATCCATTTGGGCATTTTTTTCATGAGTTCCAGGGCCGCTTTATCCAGAGAATTGAGCTGTGTAGTATCATTTTTACCCTGAATGCAAGGGTTAATTATTTGCCCATCTATGTCAACAATAAATTTCATCCTGGGCATTGGAAGAGAGGTTGCATCATCAACGGTATCCTCGGAAATCCTTAGATTCTTATTTAAAAAACGTACATAAGCTGCAGCTCCACCCGGAAACTCCGGTTCAATTTCCCAAGTTGTATAAACGTTCTTTTTTAATGACCTATTATAATAGTAGAGGCAGCTCGTTTCTGGACCATTAGCCGGCAATCGATTGCCAACTATCCAGCACAACGTAAATAATAAAAATAAATTTGTAAACATATTTACTCCCTATATAAAAATGCGGTTATCTGATTCTCTATTTTACTAATAGATATGTTCGTTAGACTATTTATCATTTTTGCTTTTACCATGAATTGGCTATTAGTTGAGCAGTTAATATCTCTCCATTCTTGACAACCAGGCCTATTACATCCTTGCTTTAAAATTTTCGAATGCAGCTAAAATTGTGGGCAACAAATGGCTTCTCAATAAACCAGACTGTTCCCCGTAAAACTTCATGTTTTCATACAGTCGGATGATACTATCGCTGTCTTCACCTCGTTGGAGCTCAAACTGTAAATTCCAAATTCTATGCGATAACTCATTCAACCATTTGAATGCTTCTACTTTTTCAGCATCGGATGGTTTATCATCTGACCATATTCCACGAGAGGTAATTGTAAAATAAAACATTAGGGCTTCCAAGAACTTCATTTTCTTGTGTATTGTAAGCGCATAGAGTTCATCGAAGACTTCCTGAAATTGTATATGTGCTTCGTTCATGGCCTATGTCATATTGTTAGTTATTAGAATGATTCTTTCTTCCAGGTCAGGAATATAATCTTCAGGATCATATTGCATTCTTTCCTGATTGAGTTTTCTTGCTTCACGAAATAAAGTTTCATGGCTTAAATGCAAAGACATTAAAACATCTTTCCAAAACGAAATCCGTTCTTCTGGAGAATGGCAGGGGCCATCGTGATCATTTTTGAAGCGATCAGGGTCCAGAATGAATAATTCTGTTGTGTCCAGCCCTAATTCTTCAGCCTTTGACTCCAATGGAGTCCGCAAGCCCCAGTTATCAAACCAATGCTCTCCAAAGTCATTATCCATAGAAAAGAAACGACCAATCCAAACCACTTCGTTCCATTCAGTTAATCCCAGGGAATCAGCAATTTTTTTATATACAGGATTTACTACAAAGCAATCTAACTCCTGATGATATTCAAATATTTTAATCATAGCATTGTATAGGGCGTATTGCTAATATAACCATTCACGTTGCTTCCGATTTCAGGATAAAGTCATATGAGTTTTCAGCTTCCGCTATAATACGTTATTTCTCGAAGAAACCCAATTTATAATTTATTCTTTTTTAATCTTTTATCTTTCTAATTTGTCATTTTGTCATCAAAATTTTACCCATCCGTTGAGGCTTGCAAACTCTGCTAATGTCTTCAAATGCTGTATAAAAAGGTTCCGGGTAGAGCGGTTCGTTGCCTC
>NZ_LVYD01000089.1 GCF_002077945.1 Niastella vici | reverse complement strand
GGAGGCAACGAACCGCTCTACCCGGAACTTACAGAAATGGGAACCCAACTGGGGGCCATTTCCGGGAGAAGATTGGGCCGACGTGGTAAAATATCCATTCCTTGGCGGCACATTCGTATGGAGCGGATTCGATTACAGGGGAGAACCAACACCTTACCAATGGCCCTGTGTATCGTCGCATTTCGGCATTATGGATATCTGCGGTTTCCCTAAAGATGGGTATTATGCTTATAAAGCTGCCTGGACCAACGAATCGGTAGTTCACCTGTTCCCGCATTGGAACTGGCCCGGGAAAGAGGGCAAGCTTCAAAAGGTGCAATGCTATACCAACTGTGAAGAGGTGGAGTTATTCCTGAATGGAAAAAGTATGGGAAAGAAAAAAACAATTCCTTACACGAAGCTGGAATGGGAATTGGTTTATCAATCCGGCAGGTTGGAAGCCCGTGGGTATAATAAGGGAAAATTAGTGGCTAAAGATATGGTGGAAACAACCACCGCACCGGCACAGGTAGCATTAAATAGTGATTGCAATACCCTCAAAGCCGATGGCTGCGATGTGGCTGTTATAAAGGTAACAATAAAAGATGCTAAAGGCAGGGTAGTGCCCACGGCAGATAATTTGGTAAAGTTTTCACTCGAAGGCCCCGGGAAAATAATTGGTACAGGCAATGGCAATCCCAGCAGCCATGAACCGGATAAAGCAAACCAGCGAATGGCCTTCAATGGATATTGCCTGGTGCTGGTACAATCTGATAAACAAGCCGGAGAGATCAGGTTGAAAGCTTCTTCCGAAACAATAAAAGAGGCCGGAATCATTATAAAATCAGAATAACAGCCCTGGCATAATGCAAAATCTTTCGACTATTGTGAATAGGATCAAAAAAATAATAATAACACTTGTGCTTTGGTGGCCGGCAATTTTGTTTGCGCAAACAAAGTTGTATGTTTCTACAAAAGGTAATGATGCCAACAGGGGAACACCAAATAGACCATTTGCATCCATTGGCAGGGCCCTGGCTGAAGTGCGTAAAACATCCGGGCCGGTAGTGATCTATCTTTTAGCAGGCACTTATCGTTTAAAACAGCCCGTGGTTTTTACGCCCAAAGATACACGCAGGGAAAACGAAACACTTACCATTACCGGTAGTAAAAGCCAGAAAGTAGTTATTAGCGGCGGGGTTGCTTTAGATCTGAAATGGGAAAAATACAAAAATGGGATCTGGAAAGCTGCTATAAAGCAGGACCTCCTATTTGATGAATTGTTTGTCAATGGGCAATTACAACGGATGGCCCGTTACCCGAATTTCGATTCCACTGCACGCTTTCTCGGTGGAACTGCTGCCGATGCCATCAGCAAAGAAAGAGCTGCCCGGTGGAGATCGCCTGCAGGTGGTTATGTGCATGCTTTGCATCGTTCTGAATGGGGCGATTTTCATTATCTCATTACGGGGAAAAACGACCAGAACGAACTGGCCCTTGAAGGTGGCTGGCAAAACAATCGCCGGATGGGGATGCATGAAAAACATCGTTTTGTTGAAAATATCTTTGAAGAACTCGACACCGTTAATGAATGGTTTTACGATAAGAATACAAGAACGCTTTATTATTATCCTCCTGCGGATATTGATCTCAAAACCGCAAAATTTGAAACGCCGCAGATCGCTCATTTGTTTGAATTCAAAGGAACTGAGAAAGATCCGGTAAGCAATATTACCATCGAAGGATTGACGCTTACTCAAACGCTGCGAACATTCATGCAAAATAAGGAACCCTTGCTGCGCAGCGATTGGACCATTTATCGCGGCGGAGCGGTGCTTTATGACGGAGCAGTTAATTGTTCGCTTAAGAATTGTACACTCACCAACCTGGGGGGCAATGCAATATTCTTCAATAAATATAACCGTAGTTGCACCGTATCAGGCTGTCTTATTTCAAATATAGGCGCCAGTGCTATATGCTTCGTTGGCGATCCCAATGCCGTACGTTCACCAAGCTTTGAATACAATGAATTTGTACGTCCTGACCTGATTGACCGTACTCCCGGCCCCAAAACAAATAATTACCCTGCAGCATGTAAGGTGTATGATAACCTGCTATTTGATGCAGGCCTGGTCGAAAAGCAATCGGCAGGCGTGGAGTTGTCTATGTGCCAAAGCATTATAGTGAGGCATAATACTATTTATGATGTACCTCGTGCCGGCATCAATGTAAGTGAAGGCACATGGGGCGGCCATATCATCGAGTACAATGATGTTTTCAATACCGTGAAAGAAAGTGGTGACCACGGATCGTTTAATTCATGGGGGCGCGACCGTTACTGGCACCCTGATAAAAGAATACTTGATTCCATCGTAGAAACTAACTACGATCTTGCCATGCTTGATGTGGTAAAACCAATTATTCTGCGCAACAACCGGATGCGTTGCGATCATGGCTGGGACATTGACCTCGATGATGGCTCAGGTAATTATATTATTTACAATAACCTTTGTTTGAATGGCGGCATAAAACTTCGCGAAGGGGTGAATCGTGTTGTTGAAAATAATATCATGATCAATAACACTTTTCATCCGCATGTGTGGTTTAAAAACAGTAATGATGTGTTTCGCCACAACATTGTGTCAGCCGGGTACCTGCCAATTAATATAAATGTTTGGGGTAAAGAAACAGATTACAATGTGTTTCCTGATCCGGCTTCGCTTAAGGCCGCACAGAGCAGGGGAACAGATAAAAATTCTGTTTGGGGAGAGCTGTTTTTTATGGATCCGGAAAAGCTGGATTTTCGGTTAAAAGAAGGTTCTATAGCCTTTTCGGTTGGTTTCAAAAATTTTGCTATGGACAGTTTCGGGGTGGTATCATCCGGTTTAAAGGTGTTGGCCAAAAAAATGCCGGTTCCTTCAATTATAACTATGCATAAATCGAGTGACAATGAGATCATTGACTTTATGGGGGCCAAAGTAAAAAAAATGACTACGCAGGGCGAACGTTCGGCGACCGGGATGGATAGCGAAAGGGGCGTGTTGGTTGTTGAAGTAAACCCCGGAGCGGAAGCAGCCCGGTTTTTGCAGACCAATGATGTGATCTTGTCATTCAATAATAAAACCATTAATGATCTGCATGATCTGTTAGCCGCGAGCATGTCGGTTATTGGCGTCAATACCGAGGTGGTTATCTTCCGTAATCAGAAAGAGATCAGAAAAAGAGTTGAACTGGGACACCACGATCACCATTAGTGAATGGAAGGGTGTTCATTTTCAATGTTTTGTAAAGACGACCGTATTAGTCTACTATTTAAATTTTATAATAGCAGAACATAATATATTTTAATCCCGCTCATTTGTTAACTTAATTGCCGGTTTTGCCGGAATACGGATTGAAGTTGCGGGCTGATAGGGCAAAATCTGGCTAAGTTAAACTTGTTGTGATGCGTTTTCTTATTTCGATTGTTTTACTGGTACTGTCTCTTGCTGTTTTTGCTCAAAGTGAGTACTATAATTTTTCCAAACTCGATACGTATACCGGCCTTTCACATAACCAGGTCAATGCCATATTAAAAGACCGGGAGGGCTTTTTATGGTTTGGTACCATGTCGGGTCTCAATCGCTATGATGGCTATTCCTGCAGGATCTTTCGAAAAAATCACAATGAAAGCGCTTCCTTGCCTGATAATAATATACTGTCACTGTATGAACTGCCCGATGGAAAGATGTGGGTATTGACAGTGGGAGGGGCCTGTATTTATAACCCGGATACAGAAGAATTTAATACCGATTATTACGCCTATTTGCAAAGGCTTGGTTTGCCTGCTGGTAACATTGCGAATATCGTAAAAGGGAACAATGGCAGGTATTGGTTCCAATACGATAACCTGGATCTGTATTTGTATTCAACTAATGACAAAAGCGCAAAACCAGTCACGCAGCAGCATGCATTCTCTTCCGAAAAAATAACCTCCGTTAACGAAACAAAAGACGGGAAATTATGGATAGTGTATCAGAACGGGTTTTTGCAGGAATATGATATAGCATTGAATAAAATTATTTTCTCCAGCGTTGCTTTTCAGAAAGTGAAGAAAGGGGACAATTACAATAATCTTTTTATAGACAACGATGGAGATCTCTGGCTGTGGTATTATACCTCCGGCCTTTTTCTTTTTCATCCGCAGGATAATTCAATCAGGCAATTTGATAAAAATTCGGTTCCGGCGAGGTTAAATTCAGATGCAGTAAGCCGGGTCCTCCAGGATAACAATGGTTTGATATGGGTAGGAACGGACCATGGAGGTGTTACGCTAATGGACAAAAGAAACAACTTCAGGACTACTTATCTGTTGAATGATCCCAAAGAACCCAAAAGCCTTAGTCAGAACGCTATCACTACAATGTATAAAGATGATAATGGAATTGTATGGGTGGGAACTTACAAGCAGGGTATAAATTATTTAAACAGCAACGTAACACAATTTCAGTATTATCATCACCAGGAATTAAATACAAAAAGCCTTCAGTACGATGATGTAAACCGCTTTATTGAAGACAGGTTGGGCAATATCTGGATTGGGACCAATGGGGGAGGATTGATTTATTTCGATAGAAAAAATAATACTTTCAAACAATACCTGCATGACCCAAACAACAAAAACAGCCTGAGCAATAATGTAATTGTCAGCTTGTGGATCGATCATGAAGATATTCTCTGGATTGGCACTTATTTAGGTGGTCTCAACAGGTTCGACGGAAAAACGTTCACGCATTACAGGTATAATGAACATGATTCTTCCAGTTTGGCAGATGACAATGTGTGGGAAATATTTGAAGACAGGGAACAGCATTTATGGATAGGTACTTTGGGCAGAGGATTGCAACTGCTGGATAGAAAGACGAACCGGTTTATACGTAACCCATATAATGAAGGCCAGTCAAGCCCCTTACTTTCAAAATATATTTCTGGCATTCTGCAAGACAGGCAAGGTAATTTATGGGTTGGTACAGCTGCAGGGGTTGCCGTTATTGAAAAAGCTAAAGCCACTGTTGTTTATTATCAGGACAAAAATGATAAAAACAGTTTAAGCAACAATAACGTTATCTGTTTATTTGAAGACAGCAAGGGAAGGATTTGGGTAGGTACCCGTGAAGGGTTGAATTTGTTTAATGAGCAAACTAAAGAATTTCAGACATTTACAACAGCAGAGGGTCTTCCCGATAATATAATCCTGAACATTCTTGAAGACAATCATCAAACATTCTGGCTTTCCACGCCTAACGGATTATGTAATGTCATTCCGGAACAAAGCAAAAACGGACTTGTTCTCTCTATCATTAATTATGATGAAACGAACAATCTGCAAAACCGTGAATTCAATGACAATGCAGCCCTCAAAACGCGGGCCGGCGAATTGTTTTTTGGCGGACCATCCGGTTTCAATATTATTGATCCTGAAAAAATCGGTAAGCCTGTTTATAATCCTAAAGTTGTTTTCACCGGTTTGCAGATCTTAAATAAAAATGTTCAACCGGGCGAGCTGATCAATAACAGGGTTTTACTGGCTCAATCTTTATCAAAGCTTTCCGGTATTGACCTGAAGTATACTGAAAATGTTTTCTCCATTGAGTTTGCTTCGCTTGATTTTACCCATAGCAATCGCGATAAGTATGCATATATGCTGGAAGGATTTAACTCAGACTGGCTGTATGCGGATGGAAGTCAGCGGCGGGCCACTTATACAAACCTTAATCCCGGCCATTATACTTTTAAAGTAAAGGTGTTGAAAAAGGATGGTTTGTGGAGTGAGATAAAAACTTTGCAGATCAATATTCTGCCACCGTTTTGGCGAACTCCCATCGCCTATATTATTTATACATTGATCGCTGCCGTCTTATTACTGGTTATACGGCGCATTGCATTGGAGAGAATACATATGCGATTTGAAGTGCAACAACAACGAAAGGAAGCAGAAAGGGCTCATGCCCTGGAACAGTTGAAGACAAAATTCTTTACAAATGTAAGTCACGAATTTCGTACGCCACTGAGCCTGATCATTGCGCCATTAGACCGCATCATTAAACAATCTACTGATGAAGACCAGAAAAATCAATTAAATCTTGTTCAACGTAATGCCAAACGTTTATTGAACCTGGTAAACCAACTGCTTGATTTCAGGAAAATGGAGGTGCAGGAAATAAAACTGCATCCTTCAATTGGCGACATTATAGGGTTCAGCAGGGACATCAGTCACTCGTTTATGGATATTGCGGAAAAGAAGTCGATTCAGTTCTCATTCTCGGCTAACATTGACAGCCTCGAAATTTATTTTGATAAGGATAAAATAGAAAAGATCCTGTTCAACCTGCTTTCCAACGCATTTAAATATACCCATGATAAAGGAAGGGTCGGCATCAACCTTATTTATAGCCCGCCTGTAAATAATGAAGGCGATGGTACGCTTGCCATAGAAGTAAAAGATACGGGCATTGGAATTCCTGCCGATAAGCATGAAAAGATCTTTGAGCGGTTCTTTCAAACGGATGTTCCTGAAAGCATGGTGAACCAGGGAACCGGTATTGGCCTGGCCATCACAAAAGAGTTTGTAAAATTGCACAACGGCATCATAACCGTAAAAAGCGAACCGGAGAAAGGTTCTAGTTTCACCGTTTATCTTCCTGCAAAAAAGGTCTATGATGCTTCAACCCGGGCCATAGCCAATGCCGGGCCGGTAGAAAATGCGGAACCGGTACAATTGGAAGAAAGCAAAAAGAGTGATAAGAAGAAAACAATATTGGTGGTAGAAGACAATGAAGACCTGCGTTTTTATTTAAAAGACAATCTGAAAGAACAATACCATATTGAAGAAGCCACGAACGGAAAAGAAGGCTGGGAAAAAGCAGTATTGCTCAATCCTGATCTTATAGTGAGCGACATCATGATGCCTTTAATGGACGGGGTGGAGCTGGCCAGGAAAATTAAAACGGAAACTATTACCGCCCATATTCCGGTTATATTGCTTACGGCCATGGGAAGTGAGGAAAAACAACTGGAGGGGCTGAAGGTTGGTGTGAATGATTACATTACCAAACCCTTCACTTTTGAAATCCTGGCTTCCCGCATCAGGAATTTACTGGCGCAGCAAAAATTATTGCAGAAGCGGTTTCAAAAGCAGATTGAAGTCAATCCGGAAGAGGTAACCATAACACCAGTCGACGAAAAGTTCCTGAAGCAGGCTTTGGAAATTATTGAAAAAAACATGGATAACCCCGAGTTTTCCGTAGAGGATCTCAGTCGTGACATGCATATGGACCGTTCAACCCTATATAGGAAAATTAATTCATTGACCGGTAAAACTACATCAGAGTTTATTCGTTCGATCCGTTTGAAAAGAGCTGCTCAATTGTTGGAAAAAAGCGGCATGTCAGTTGCCGAAGTTGCCTATGAAGTGGGATTCAATAACCCGAAGAACTTCACTAAATCTTTCAAAGAAGAATTTAAGGTTACTCCTTCGCAATACGTTGCCAATAAAAAAGACAAAAACGCTTAAGAACCTCCCTGTTGAATAAACTAGTATGAAAATCAGGTCTTTGCATCATTTTATGCCATAATCTGCACCATTCGGCCCCCCTGCTTTAAACAGCACAGCAATAGTTTTACAGCATTCAATAAACGATTGTATGCTTTATTTGAAAATACGACTGTTGCTGGTTATTTTGCTGACCTCTTCTTTGTTAAACGCTTTATTGGCAGCTCCACCCGGATATATAACAACGCCCGATGGCATAATCGTTTTCACGGATCCGCTGGTTACGGGTACTTCCAATGCAGTTAAGCTTGAGGTGATTGCAGATAATATAATAAGAGTTATTGCGACCCCTGGCAATGAAATTGCACCCACTCAAAGTTTGGTCACCATCTACGGTAAAAGAACCGGTCTTTCCTGGAATACCTTTTCTTCGAAAGAAAGCGTGACCCTAAAAACCAAAAGCATTACCGCCATTGTTGATCTGAAAGCGGGAACTATCAACTTCCTGAATAGAGATGGCAAAAAAATACTGGGTGAAAAAATGCCGCTTGGGCGACATTTTCAACCTACGGTTTTTGAGGGAAAACGGCTTTTCAGGCTTACGCAAACTTTTCAAACAACGCCTGATGATGCCTGGTACGGATTTGGCCAGCATCAGGATGGCATATGTAATTACAGGGGACAACAAGTAGATCTTTTTCAAAACAATACAGAAGTTGCCGTTCCTTTTTTGATCTCCTGCAAAAACTATGGTATACTCTGGGACAATTATTCGCATACAACGGGTGGCGATACCAGGCCACTTCATCCCCTTTCTTCTTTGCAGCTTTTTTCAAAAAAGGGAGAAGCAGGGTGGCTTACGGCTTCATATGCCAACAACAGGTTACACCCCAGCGAGGTTATTGCTGAAAGAGCTGTATCTGGTATTGATATGGGATACCTGGATGATACAAGGATAGGGCTTCCCTCCGAGTTTTCGCCATCATCAGGCATAATAACCTGGGAAGGCAACCTTGCCAGTGACCTTTCAGGCCTTCATCAGTTCCGGTTCACTTTCGGCGGCTCATTGAAAGTTTGGCTAAATGGAAAATTGGTGCTGGATCATTGGCGAAAGGCATGGAACCCCGCACTTGCATTGATTCCCTTCCATTTTAAAAAAGGAGAAAAAATACCTGTTAAAATTGAATGGGTCCCCGAAGGCGGCGCATCCTATATTTCTTTAAAATGGCAGGAACCCCTGAATGCTGCTGAGCAAAACAGCTTTGGTTTTTCTTCAGAAGCGGGTAAGCAAATAGATTATTATTTTATCTATGGCAATAACATGGATGAAGTGATTTCAGGTTATCGCAACCTTACCGGTAAGGCACACATCGTTCCAAAATGGGCATTGGGTTTCTGGCAAAGCCGCGAGCGATACAAAACGCAGGATGAAATTTTGTCAACTGTGGATGAATTCCGGAAAAGAAAAATTCCTATTGACAATATCGTGTTGGACTGGAGTTACTGGCGGGAAGCCGAATGGGGCAGTCAGGATTTTGATGAAACCCGCTTTCCCAATCCCGATAGCATGATCGATGTGCTGCATAAAAAGTATAACACGAAGATCATGATCTCAGTTTGGCCAAAGTTTTATGAGGGCATTTCAGCCTACAACGAATTTGATAAGAACGGCTGGTTGTACAAAAGGAACATTGCCGACAGGCAAAGAGACTGGATCGGTAAGGGATATGTTTCCACATTCTATGATGCCTTCAATGAAAATGCCCGTAAGGGTTTCTGGAACCTTATCCATAAAAAAATATATACGAAAGGTATTGATGCCTGGTGGATGGATGCCAGTGAACCGGATATTCTTTCCAATGTTGACCCGGAAAGAAGAAAGCTTCAAATGAACCCAACCGCGTTGGGAAGTGCAGCCGAATACCTGAATGCTTATCCTTTACAAAACGCAAAAGGTATTTATGAAGGTCAACGTTCAACCGATCCTGATAAAAGAGTATTTCTGCTCACTCGTTCCGGTTTTGCAGGTTCGCAACGATATGCCGCTGCCATTTGGAGCGGAGATATTGGTTCTACCTGGCGGGACATGAAAACACAAATTACTGCGGGTATTAATTTCTCCCTGTCGGGGCTGCCTTACTGGACAATGGATATCGGCGGATTTGTTGTACCTGAAAAGTTTGAAAAACCTGATGCAGAAAGTTTGGAAGAATGGAGGGAGCTGAATACACGCTGGTATCAGTTTGGCGCATTTGTTCCTTTGTTCCGGTCGCATGGACAATTCCCTTACCGGGAAATATTCAACATAGCCCCGGATGACCATGCCGCCTACAGGAGTTTTCTTTATTACGATAAACTACGCTATCGGTTACTCCCTTATATCTATTCATTAGCCGGTGCAACCTATCACAGGAACTACACCATTATGCGTGCACTGGTGATGGATTTTGCATCGGATACTGCCGTGCTGAACATCGGCGATCAGTATATGTTCGGTCCTTCGTTGCTTATAAATCCGGTGTATGAATACAAACAAACCCAACGTGAACTCTATTTGCCCAATTGCGCGGGCTGGTATGATCTCTATTCCGGAAAGTGGTTTAAGGCCGGCCAGAAAATAAATGCAGCAGCTCCTTATGAACGCATACCGGTGTTTGTAAAAGCCGGTTCTATCATTCCTTTTGGCCCCGAATTACAATACACTGCCGAAAAACCGGCTGATACCGTTACCCTTAATATTTACACCGGTGCAGATGCTGCTTTTGACCTGTACGAAGATGAAGGAACCAACTACAATTATGAAAAGGGCGATTTCACCATCATTCCAATAAAATACAGCGAAGCAACAAAAACAATTACCATTGGCGATCGAAAAGGATCGTTCATTGGAATGCCGCAAAAAAGAACGTTTCGTATCAATCTCATCACACCCAATAGAGCTCAGCAACTCGATTTTGATGCCAGGAGCAACGAAGTAATTTCCTATCAGGGGAAAATAGTAGCGATAAAAATGTAGTCAGGTTAAATACACGGAAAATTACAAATGAAAAAAACACTTTTTTTATTGGCAATCCTGAATTATTCCCTGTCAGGAAAACTGATTGCCCAATCCTCAAAACAGAACAAACCGGCCATTCCCGAACGGGTATTACAGATCGACTTCAACAAAGTCGCAGGAAAAACCAATACCATGTATAACGCCTGTGTTGGCGCAGGCCGTGCAAACGAAGGCCTGCGGGCCGATTGGCAGCAGCAGCTGGCTTATGTAAGAAAAGAATGCGGTTTCAGGTATATCCGCATGCACGGTCTTTTAACAGATGACATGGCGGTTTATAAAGAAGATAATCATGGTAAACCTGAGTACAATTACATGTATGTTGATGTATTGTTCGATTTTTTACACAGCATTGGAATGAAACCCTTTGTTGAACTGGGGTTTATGCCTTCCGCACTGGCCAGTGGTCCCCAAACGATCTTTTGGTGGCGGGGAAATGTTACACCGCCACGAGACTACAACAAATGGGCTGATTTGATCCGTAACGTGGTGCAGCATTTCACAGAGCGTTATGGCGCAGAGGAAGTAAAGACCTGGTATTTTGAAGTGTGGAATGAACCGAATCTTTCACCCGGATTCTGGACCGGAACGCAGGCCGATTATTTTAAATTATACAAATACACTGCCGAGGCAGTCAAAAGTGTAAACAAAGCGTATCGTGTTGGCGGACCGGGAACTGCCGGAGCTGCCTGGGAATCTGAAACGATTGATTATTGCCATAAGAATAATGTGCCCATAGATTTTATCAGTACCCATGCTTACGGCGTAAAGCAGGGGTTCCTTGATGAGTATGGCAATGGTGGCACTGTACTCGATAAAAATCCTATGAGCGTTAGCGGTGATGTATTGCAGTCGCGCAGGGAAATTGCCGCTTCGCCAATGCCAAACCTGGAACTCCATTACACTGAGTGGAGTGCATCCTATACGCCGGCCGATCCCATTCATGACAGCTATCACGAGGCCGCGTATGTGCTGCAAAAATTGAAGCAGGTTGGCAGTGCCGCCAACTCTATGTCGTATTGGGTTTTTACCGATATTTTCGAAGAATCAGGCCCGCGCTTTACCCCTTTTCATGGCGGTTTTGGCATGTTGAATACCCAGGGCATTAATAAGCCGGTATTCTATGCATACCAGTTCATAAACCGGCTGGGAGATCTTGAACTGGCCAATAACGATTCCTGTTCATGGGTTTGCCGCGATTCAACCGGCAATGTGCAGGCGCTGGTTTGGGATTTCACCAACACGCATCCGGGCGATTCCGTGCACAACCAGGTGTACTATATCCGCGATTTACCAGCAAGATCAAAAGGAAAATTAAAGGTCAATATCGCAAATGTACCTGACGGTATGTATGCCCTTGAAATGTATAAAACAGGTTACCGCTGCAACGATGCGTATTCCACCTATCTTACCATGGGCAGGCCTGCGCAATTGACCAGGCAGCAGGTGGAACAAATAAAGAAACAGAATGACGGCTCACCGGTTTCCAGGGAAGTTATTACAATAAAGAACGGAATGCCCTTTTTAAAGGAACTGGAGATCCGTGAAAATGATGTTTACTTTTTAAACCTCGTCAGGCTTTGAAATTAGTTACAATCAGCAGTACTACTTAGCAAAAATTAACAAGTGAAGTAAATGAAATGGAATAAATGTCTTCTTTTTTTGATAGGGTCTTTATTAATTATCACAAACGTAACAGCACAAATAAAGCCGGCGGGAACTTTTTCCTTTAATGCAGGATGGAAATTTTTTCCCGGTGATGCCGCTGCGGCTGATCCGGCTTTTAATGATAATACATGGCGGCAATTAGATCTTCCTCACGACTGGAGTATTGAATTACCTTTCGACAGTACCAGCCCAACTGGTACAGGTGGTGGCGCTTTGCGCGGTGGCATTGGCTGGTACCGGAAAACATTTACAGTTCCGGCATCCGAAAAAGAAAAGAGGGTAGCCATCCTGTTCGATGGTGTTTACCGTAACAGTGAGGTGTGGATCAATGGGCATTATCTGGGCAAAAGACCGAATGGATATATTTCTTTTCAGTATGAACTTACTCCCTATGTTAACTTTGGCAATGCGTCCAATGTGATAGCGGTAAAAGTGGATAATTCGCAACAGCCAAACAGCCGCTGGTACAGCGGCTCTGGTATCTACCGGAATGTTTGGCTTACTATTACCGGCAAAACACATGTTGCCCAATGGGGAACATACCTTACCACGCCCGAAGTAACTGATAAAAAGGCGACAGCTCATCTCCGGATAACGGTCAATTTACCTGCGGGAAAAAATCAAACTGTTGTTGCAGCTACTACCATTTATAATAGTGGGGGAGTGGAAGTGGCAAAACTTTCCTCTCCGTTGACGCCTGTGCAGGATACAACCGTAACCCTTACACAAAAGTTTGTGATCAATAACCCGGTATTATGGTCGGTTGACCGGCCATACCTGTATAAGGCCGTTATCAATATCATCTCAAACGGGAAAACCGTAGATCAATACACGACTCCTTTTGGGGTGCGGTATTTTTCCTTCGACGCCGATAAAGGATTTTTCCTGAACGGTAAACACGTTAAGATAACCGGTGTATGCAACCATCATGATTTGGGTTGTTTGGGAACAGCGGTCAATACAAGGGCGCTTGAGCGTCAACTGCAGATCTTAAAAGGTATGGGTATTAATGGTATCCGTACGTCCCACAATCCACCGGCGCCAGAACTGCTGAACCTATGCGACAAAATGGGTTTTATTGTAATGGATGAAGCCTTTGATATGTGGAAGCAGGAAAAGAACAGGTATGATTATCACCTGGATTTTGACCAATGGTACAAAAAAGATCTGGAAGACCAGGTTGTACGGGATCGTAACCATCCAGCTGTTTTTATGTGGAGTATAGGAAATGAAATACAGGAGCAATGGAAGAAAGGCGATGATACAAGCGGAGCAGGTATTCTGCGCGATCTTCACAATATTGTAAAGGGGTTGGATGACAGGCCTACGGTAACCGCCAATAATGAAACCAATCCCTGGAACGTATTGCTGCATGCAAATGTTACCGATATGATCGGATATAACTACAATCATCACAGGTGGAGTGCTGACTCGGTACAAAAAACCTGGGGGCGCAAACCTTTTATTATAACCGAATCGGCATCGGCCCTGCAAACACGTGGCAGTTATGATATGCCCTCCGACAGTATCCGCCGCTGGCCTTTGCGCTGGGATCTGCCGGTTGAAGGCGCCAATGCAGATCTGACCTGCTCGGCCTACGAGAATTGCTCAGCGCCATGGGGCGGTACGCATATAGAAACACTAAAGCATTTTTTAAAGAACGATAATGTTAGTGGCATGTTTATCTGGACGGGTTTCGATTACATAGGCGAACCCACGCCGTATCCATGGCCTGCACGTAGCTCTTACTTTGGTATTGTTGACCTGGCGGGCTTCCCTAAAGATGCTTACTATTTATACCAAAGCGTATTTACCACGAACAATGTATTGCACCTGTTCCCCCATTGGAACTGGAAACCCGGTGAAACCATCGACATGTGGGCTTACTACAACAACGCTGACGAGGTGGAACTCTTCATTAATGGAAAATCGCAGGGCGTAAAAAGAAAAACAGGCGACGACCTGCATGTGATGTGGCGTGTAAAATATGAACCCGGCAACGTAAAGGCCGTTTCCAGAAAAAATGGCAAATTGGTTATGACCAAAGAAATAAGAACAGCAGGGGCGCCGGCAAAGATCATTTTAACGGCTGACAGAAGTAATATTAAAGCCAATGGAGAAGACCTTTCTTTTGTAACAGTGAAAATTGTTGACCGCGACGGCAATCCGGTGCCCAACGCCAATGATCTTATAATCTTTAAAATTAAAGGCGAAGGTGTCATTGCAGGTGTAGATAACGGCTACCAGGCCGACCTGTCATCTTTCAAAGCAGATAATAAAAAAGCGTTCAGGGGGCTGGCGCTTGCAGTGGTGCAGTCGAACAGGAAAGCAGGTCAGATTATGCTTACTGCAACTGCAGCAGGATTGCAGGGTGCAACGATCGTTATAAACGCAAAATAATTCATCGGCCCACGTATGGCTGTTACTATTGACATTGGTGAAACAAAGAAAGCCGCTGAGAATAGATCCTCTGCGGCTTTCTTTGCAATAATCGAAAGGCGAAAATTGATTATCCGGTAATGCCTGAAATTTTCAGGGCAAAAGCATTGTCACAGGGTTTATTATCCGGAAGCTTTACCAGCAAACCTTCTGCTCCCTGTTCCCATTGCACCTTTCCTGTATACCCCAGTAAATTCACTTCCGTTACTTTTTTGTTGCCAACCTGTGGCGAACCAGCTGCAAGAGATCTTACAACCACCTGTTTATTTTCGGGCCATCCAAAAAAGGTAGCATATAATGCGTTACCTTTTTGGGTAAACCTGAGATCTTCTGCCGTAAAAAGCCTTGCCGCTCCTTCATTGAAACCCTGCCCGTGTAAAGGTTTGGCATTGGCAATTGAGGGGCCTTCGCCAAATATTTTCCATGGCCTTGTAGCAAATATGGCTTCGCTGTTGACGGCCATCCATTTACCAATATCCTGCACTACCGCCAGTTCCTGTTCGTCTATAGTGCCATCGGCGCGTACCGGTATGTTCAGCAGCAGGTTACCGTTTTTACTTACTACGTCAACCAACTGGTTCACTACGTCGCGAACGCTTTTATATTCTTTTCGATCGTAGATACGGCGATCGTAATGCCAACCGCCGATACAGGTACAGGTTTGCCAGGGTAGGGGCTCTATATTATTGCTGGAGCCTTTCTCAATATCCCATACCATGCATTTACGTTGTTTTTCATCGAGGATCTTTCCATTAATAACAGCTTCCAGCTTTCCGTGCCTGTTGATGCTCTCATTATACATGTGTGCCGCAATGCGCAAACCGGCATCACTAATGGGCCATAAAGGCAATGCCGTGTCATCAAAATATACCAGGTCGGGATGGTATTTATTGATGAGGTCAACCGTTCTGTTATAAAAGCTTTCGCAGTATGCCTTATCCGGAACGCAAACGCCTTCACCCCAATGCCATTGTTTATGAATGGTATTGACGTTTTCGCTGCCGGCGCTGAGCGCATGGTTTTGCGCATACAATTGCTGCGGGTCCAACCCTTCCCACCAGGTGCCTTTGCCATCGGCTTTTGTTAATTTGCCATCATATGGTATGCCGGCCATTGGGCCGCTTTTATCGCTTCTTTGCGCTGTTTCGTACCACGGCCAGGCATGGGCTGCATGCACGCTTACGCCAAACCGCAACCCTTGTTTTTGCGCGGCCTTTGCCCATCCGCCGATAAGATCTTTTTTGGGCCCCACCTTAACAGAGTTCCACGGTTGGTAGCGACTGTTATAATTGTCGAAATTGTCGTGGTGATTAGCCATGGCTACAAAGTACTGTGCCCCTGCTTTTTTATACAATTCCACCAACTGATCGGGATTCCAGTTTTCGGCCTTCCATTGATGGATCACATCTTTGAACCCTACTTTTGAAGGATGTCCGTATTTTTCGAGGTGATATTTATAATGCTCATTTCCTTCTACGTACATGAATCGTGCGTACCAGTCGCCATGTTCCGGCTGGCATTGGGCGCCCCAGTGGGCCCACATGCCGAATTTGGCATCGCGAAACCAGTCGGGTACCGTATATTTTTCAAGCGAATCCCAGTTGGGGTTAAAGGGACCTTTGGCCATTTTTTCGCCCGGCTCTCCATATTTGTAAAGATCCGGCAATGGTTCGCCGAATGTTTTTGAAAGCCACCATGCAGGTAAGGTGGCGGCCATCCCTTTTATCAATTTCCGTCTATTCATATGTAAGTCGTTTTTATTTAAATATCATGAATGAAATGATCCTGGGAAGGTGCTTACCCGAAACCAGCTCTTCATAAAAACTTCAGCAATCGATTGTAAAATATATATAAATATTTAATGAAGTTTGAAAAGGTCGGATTTGTATAAAACAAAGTCTTATTTGTTTAAGGACCTGTCCATGTCTCTTCGCTTGAAATAGGATGAAACCCATTTGCCTGCAACATTCAGCGCCCTCATCTGCATCAAATGACGCCCCCGGTTCAAGCACTGCTAAGGTAGCTTTACAGCATTGCTTCACTTGAAAGATCGTCCACAAACTCTTGATTATAATTGTAAATCTTTAAAAAATTTAATCAAATGAGACGCATTAATCTAACGCCATTGCTTGTTATTGCCATTTGCTCTTTATTCGCCTGCAACAGGGAGATAAATCGTTCGTCTGCGACCCCAATCAACGGAGAAAAAAGCCAGGGTGACGCAAACGCAAGAAGGGCTTCCTATCCCAGCTATAATACCAACCCACTGCCACCTGACCCTACCGGTATGTCGGGCAATGCTGTTCAGCTTGCTTCAAAAATTAAACTGGGAATAAATATCGGAAATACATTGGAAGCGATTGGAGGTGAAACTGCATGGGGTAATCCGCAAATTACCAAATCTTATATCGATTTTATTAAACAAAGTGGATTTAATGCAGTACGTATTCCGTGTTCATGGGATCAATATGCCAATGCTTCTACAGCAGAGATACAAGCCCAGTGGCTTGACCGCGTAAAACAGGTAGTGCAGTATTGTATTGACGATAGCCTGTATGCTATCCTTAACATCCATTGGGATGGCGGATGGCTTGACAATAATATTACAACCCAGGCGCAGGCTTCAGTGAATGCAAAACAAAAAGCATTTTGGGAGCAAATTGCTACCAAAATGCGTGACTTTGATGAACACCTGCTATTTGCCAGCGCCAATGAACCGCCTGTAGAAAATGCCACGCAGATGAATATCCTGCTTTCTTATCATCAAACGTTTATTAATGCAGTGCGGTCAACGGGTGGACGCAATACATATCGGGTGTTAGTTGTACAGGCGCCTTCCACAGATATTGATAAGGCTGCCACATTGATGAACACGCTTCCTACAGATCCTACTCCTAACCGCATGATGACTGAAGTACACTACTATTCGCCGTATCAGTTCTGTCTCATGAGCGCGGATGCCACATGGGGCAATATGTTTTATTATTGGGGACAAAATAATCATTCTACCATAGAGCCTGCCCGTAATGCCACATGGGGTGAGGAAGATTATGTTATTGCTGAATTTCAAAAAATGAAAGCGAAATTTGCCGATAAAGGAATTCCGGTAATTCTGGGTGAATTTGGCGCTTACAGGCGCTCAACCCCTTTGGATATGGAAAAACACCAGGCATCAGTAGATCATTGGGCAACGTTTGTCACCAACCAGGCAATCGCAAATGGGCTTGAGCCATTCTGGTGGGATACCGGCGGCCTCTTAAGCAGAAGCAGCAATACGGTATTGGATCAACGGACACTCAATTCGTTAATACAGGGGGCACAATAATTACTGGTGTCCTGGGGGGTAAATGTGCCAAGACTAATTTATTTCATATGAATCGAATGTTTAAAAGGTTGCTGATCCTGTTTGCCTCTGTTGTTGTTTCTTTTATAGCCTGTTCACAACAGGGAACAATTTGCAACCCGGTGAATTTGAGTTACAGGTTTTGTTTGGATACTCCTTCAAGACGTGAGGCTGCCGACCCAACAATGGTTGCTTATAAAGGCGGGTACTATCTGTTTGCTTCAAAATCCGGCGGCTATTTTCATTCGACTGATTTAATAAATTGGGACCTGATAACTACAAACGACCTGCCACTTGAAGATTATGCTCCTGCTGCTGTAGTGCTAAACGATACTTTATATTTCATGGCTTCACATGGGGCGCCGCTGACTATTTATAAAACGGCCAATCCAAAGTCGGGAAAATGGCAAATTGCAAACGCTTCTTTTCCCATAGGAATGACTGACCCTGATTTATTGGTTGATGATGATGGCCGCTTGTTCTTTTATTACGGTTGCTCCAACTTCAATCCCATTTATGGGGTTGAACTCGATAAAAAGACGTTGAATCCCATCGGAAAACCTGTTGAACTTTTCAATAGCAAAAAAGAAGTTTTTGGTTGGGAACGGAAAGGCGACTACAATAATGAGGGGGAAAATCCGTGGATAGAAGGTTCGTGGATGACGAAATACAACGGCAGCTATTACCTGCAGTACTCAGGCCCTGGTACCCAGTATAAAAGCTACTGCGACGGCGTATATGTTTCGGATAAGCCGCTTGGTCCCTTTCAGTTAGCCAATCACAATCCTGCTTCGTATAAACCGGAAGGGTTTATAGCTGGTGCCGGACATAGCAGCACTTTTCAGGATAAATATGGCAATTACTGGCACATATCCACAATGACCATCTCCGTAAAACACATGTTTGAGCGTCGTCTTGGATTGTTTCCTGCTTTTTTTGATAAGGATGGTCAAATGTATGTATACACAGGCTTTGGCGATTTTCCATATAAGGTCCCAACAAAAAAAGTTGCCGGCCCCGGTGAATTGTTCCCAAAATGGATGTTGCTTTCTTATAACAAACCGGTGCAGGTATCTTCTGAGTTGGCCGGTCATCCTAAAAGTTTTGCAACGGATGAAGAGATAAGGACCTTCTGGAGTGCGAAAACCGGCAATAAAGGTGAATGGATAACCATAGATCTGCAGAAAGAAAATATCATAAACGCTGTTCAAATAAATTATGCTGAAAACGAAACAAAATTGTTGGGTCGCAGCCCTGAGATCTATTATCAATACCTGCTTGAGTATTCCGCCGATAACAGGAATTGGAAAACTTTAACAGATAAAACGCAGAACAAAACAGATCTCCCCCATGATTACATCGAATTGAAAAAAGCCGTTAAGGCCCGGTATGTACGACTTACGAATTATCGGGTGCCCGATGGCACGTTTGCGCTTGCCGGGCTACGGATTTTTGGTAATGCCGGCGGAAAGGTTCCAGCTGTTGTAGCGAATTTACATGCAGTACGTTCAAAAAATGATCATGCTGTAGTGAAATTAAACTGGACAAAATCTTCCGGTGCAATTGGCTACAACATCCGATACGGCGTTGCAAAGGATAAGTTGTATCATACTTACCAGGTTCTTGGAGCTGAATCTTTGACAATAGGAAGTTTAAACAGCCTTCAAAAGTATTATTTCACTATAGATGCGTTCAATGAAAGTGGCGTTACAAAAGGCAAAAATGTAATAACGGTTAATTGATAGGTTGATCCCTTAATAAAACAAATAACGATCGAAAAATAAGACTTTAGATAACAGGAAAACAGGTAGTCAATAAAGGCCCCCGGCTATATCAGAGCTTCCGGTGGGCCTTTTTTTTGCGCAGTTGAAAAATACGCCGGTCAATGTAATGCAGTCATTTTGGCAATACTGGTTGTATTCGTAATTACCGTATTTACCTGCCTGCACCATTTCATACCGCAGTTTGCACCATTTGAGTCCCATGTTAACCTCAGAACAGCAATAGATTTACAGCAAGAACACAGACCAAAAGATTGCTGTATATGAAAAGATCCCTGCTACTGCTTAACTACTTCTGTGCTTTTGCTTTTTATGCCTTATTGGCAGCACCTCCATCCCCGATAAAATAAAACGCACCTAATATCACAAAATGAAAAAGGCCTTTTTTGGTATCGCAGGTTTTATGGTAACGCTAAACGTATGGGCTCAGCAGCATCCTTATCAAAACCCGCGGCTGGGTTCAAAAGAACGGGCCAGGGATTTAATAACGCGTTTAACGCTGGAAGAAAAGGCGGCATTGATGTGTGATGTCTCAGAGCCTGTTCCCCGTTTGGGCATTAAGAAATTCAACTGGTGGAGCGAAGCATTGCATGGCATCAGATATGGCTATAACGTATCTGTTTTTCCTCAATCCATTGGGATGGCCGCTTCGTTTGACGATAAGCTTGTTCACGATGTTTTCAATGCTGTTTCCGATGAATTTCGTGCGAAATACCAGGAGGCTAAAAGGACGGGGCAGGAAAATAGCCGGTTTGTGAGCTTGTCTGTTTGGACCCCCAACATAAACATCTTCCGCGACCCGCGATGGGGACGTGGACAGGAAACCTATGGAGAGGACCCTTACCTCACCACTCGTATAGGGATTTCTGTTGTAAATGGACTTCAGGGACCTGCCGGTTCAAAATATAAAAAACTATTGGCATGCGCCAAACATTTTGCGGTACATTCCGGCCCTGAGTGGAGCCGGCATACACTGAACCTGAACAACATTAACCAGCGTGATCTATGGGAAACTTATTTGCCGGCATTCAAAGCGCTGGTTCAGCAAGCCGATGTGCGGGAAGTGATGTGTGCCTATCAGCGGTTGGATGATGAACCCTGTTGCGGCAGCACACGCCTGTTGCAAAAGATCCTTCGCAACGACTGGGGGTTCAAATACCTCGTTGTTTCCGATTGCGGTGCTATCGCGGATTTTTATACAAATCATAAAGTGTCCTCCGACGACATTCATGCTGCCGCTAAAGGAGTTTTGGCGGGAACCGATGTGGAATGCGGCTGGGGCTATGCATACAATAAATTGCCGCAGGCTGTTGAAAAAGGATTGATTAATGAAAAGGAAATAGATGAACATTTGGCGAAGGTCTTGACAGCACGTTTCGACTTAGGCGAAATGGACAATGATTCATTGGTGCCGTGGTCAAAGATCCCGGTGTCGGTAATTGATTCAAAAGAGCATCGGGAATTGGCCCTTAAAATGGCCCGGGAGTCAATGACACTGCTTCAAAATAAAAACAACATCCTTCCATTGTCAGGATCAGCAAAGAAAATTGCAGTAATAGGGCCCAATGCCGATGATGGATCTATGTTGTTGGGCAATTACAATGGTTTCCCGTCAGCTATCACTACAATTTTGAAGGGTGTTAAAACAAAACTTCCTGCAGACAATATATTTTATGATAAAGGTTGCGACCTGGTTGAAGACATGATTACCCAAAGCCTTTTTGAAAACTGCTCCTTTGATGGAAAATGGGGGATGAAGGCTACTTACTGGAACAACACAGCGTTTAAGGGCGATGCCGTGGCATATGAGCAACTGGTAAGTCCTGTACAATTAACTACTGCGGGTCAAAACCAATTTTGCCGTGGGGTAAATCTTAAAAATTTTTCCGGAAAATATGAAACGGTATACCATGCCAGCGAATCGGAGGAAATAGTGTTAAGATTGGAATTTGGCGGAAAAGGCGAAGTGATGGTAAACAATGAACCATTGTTTTCAAAGGAAGTATGGCAGGTAGCGCCAATCAGGCTTCCGTACAGGGTTGAAAAAGGGAAAGACTACAAAATTGAGGTTAAATTTTCAGCCATTTTCGATGGAATGGATGCAAGCCTTAAATTAAATATTGGCCGGGAGGTCCCGGTTGATTACGGTGAATTAATAAACAAACTGAAAGGAATAGATGCAGTGATCTTTGTTGGTGGAATTTCACCAAAATTGGAAGGAGAGGAAATGCCGGTGGAATTCCACGGGTTTAAAGGTGGCGACCGAACCAATATTGAACTACCCCAATCACAACGCAAATGTTTACAGGCGTTGAAAAAAGCAGGTAAAAAAATAGTATTCGTTAATTGCTCAGGCGCTGCCATTGCTTTAACACCTGAAACGGAAAGTTGTGATGCCATCCTGCAGGCCTGGTATGGCGGGCAATCAGGCGGACAGGCCGTTGCCGACGTACTTTTTGGCGATTATAACCCATCAGGAAAACTGCCTGTTACTTTCTATAAGACCTCAGAACAACTGGGCGATTTTGAAGATTACTCCATGAAAGGCCGTACATACCGGTTCATGAACGATGCACTTTTTCCCTTCGGTTACGGATTGAGTTATGCCACCTTTAAGATCGCAGCTGCACGGTTAAGTAAAACCACTATTAAAGCCGGCGAAAATATTCAATTGACCATACCTGTAACTAATACCAGTGACCGTTATGGCGCTGAGGTTATACAGGTGTATGTTCGAAAAGTGAACGATAAAGATGGCCCTTTAAAAACATTAAGAGGATTTAAGCGTGTGGAAATTCCGGCCGGTAAAATGCAACAGGTTGCCATTGAACTAACGCCTGCTGCATTTGAATTTTATGATGCGCGCCTGCAAAAAATGGCGATTGCTCCTGGAGAATATGAGATCTGTTATGGAACGAGTTCCGATGCAAAAGATCTGCAATCAGGCAGGATCTCGATTTTGCCATGAAGGGAACGGTTGAAATAACTTATTCTCCTGTAAAAAAATATGAAAAAACGGATATGTACTGGTTGAATCCATATAAAAGCGACTGTTATTATACAAAATTAATAGTATTGGTATGCTTACTGGCAGCAAGTTGTTTTGCTGGCTATGCGCAAAACATTGCCGGTATTGAGCGAAAGCAGTTATTTGATGATGATTGGAAATTCTTTTTGGGCGATACCGCTGCTGCCAGCTCAAAGGATTTCAATGATGAGCGTTGGCGCCATCTCGATCTGCCGCATGACTGGAGCATTGAAGGAAAAATAAATCCTAAAAATCCAACAGGAAATGCAGGGGGGTACTTTCCTGCAGGCATCGGCTGGTACAGGAAAAGCTTCCAGGTTCCCACGGAGTGGAAGAACAGGAACGTTGCAGTTTATTTCGAAGGCGTTTACATGAACGCCGAAGTGTTTATCAATGGAAGATCCCTGGGGGTTTATCCTTATGGCTATTCCTCCTTTAGTTATGATCTTTCGGCTTATTTGGAATTTGGTAAAGAAAATGTGATAGCAGTAAGGGTAAACAACGCTCAACAGGTAAACTGCCGCTGGTACAGCGGTTCCGGTATCTATCGCCATGTTTGGATGATGGTTACCGGCCGGGTGCATGTGGCACATTGGGGTGTTACCATTACCACTCCGCGCATTACTTCAAAAGAGGCAACAGTTCAGGTAAAAACATTGGTGAAAAACGAAATGGCTACCACCCAAAGTATTGTTCTTAAGACGCAGCTTTGGGATAAAAAATCAAAAAGTGCGGGTAGTGGTCAGGTTAAGATAGAACTTCCCGCCAACAGCGAAAAGGAGATCACACAATCTATACGTGTATCGGGGCCCTTACTTTGGTCGCCCGAAACGCCAGATTTATACCTGGCCCAGGTTCAGGTGATCAAAGACAGGCAGGTAGTTGACGACACTAAAACCGCTTTTGGTATCCGGTCAATACAATTTACTGTTGAAAAAGGGTTTCAGCTAAATGGCAAAACAGTGAAAATAAACGGTGGCTGTGCACATCATGATAATGGTTGCCTCGGTGCTGCAGCTTTTGACCGTGCCGAGGAACGGAAAGTTGAGTTGCTGAAAGCCGCCGGCTTCAATGCGGTAAGAACTTCTCACAATCCACCTTGCGAATCATTGCTGAACGCCTGCGACAAATTAGGGTTGCTGGTACTGGATGAGGTATTTGATGGCTGGAAAGCAGGGAAAAACAGGTATGATTATGCTGTAAATTTTGATCGATGGTGGGAACGCGATCTGGGTGGAATGGTTTTACGCGACCAGAATCATCCTTCCATAATTATGTGGAGTATAGGAAATGAAATAGTGGAGCGGGGTGATCCTGCAGCTGTGGAGACCGCTAAAATGCTTGTAAATGCTGTTAAGAAAACAGATACTACCCGCCCGGTTACTTCAGCCGTTGTAGATAATGGTAAGGAATGGGCAGCCTTTGATAAGCTTATGGCGGCACATGATGTAGCTGGTTATAATTATCATTTGTATAGTGCGCCTGCCGACCATGAAAGGGTGCCTTCCCGTATAATTGTTCAAACAGAATCGTATCCCCGCGATGCGTTTGCCAATTGGAAACTGCAACAAAATAATAGTTATATCATTGGAGATTTTGTTTGGACAGCCATCGATTATTTGGGCGAATCGGGCATAGGCCGTTGGTATTATTCGGGTGAAGTACCCGGGAACCACTGGGAGCATGATTTTTTCCCCTGGCATGGTGCATACTGTGGCGATATTGATTTAATTGGCTGCAGAAAGCCTGTATCACATTACAGAAGTCTGCTGTATAATAATACGGAGAAGCTTTACATGGCTGTACGTGAACCCCAACAGGAACCCCTCGAAATTAAAGAAACCTGGTGGTCGGTTTGGCCCACCTGGGAAAGTTGGACGTGGCCAGGGTTTGAAGGGAAAACTATTCAGGTAGAAGTGTATTCAAAATACGCCAAAGTCAGACTTTACCTCAATAACAAACTTATTGGCGAAAAGGAAACCACCCCTGAACAGGAGTATAAAGCCACATTTGCCGTGACCTGGTTACCAGGTGTGCTTAAAGCTGTTGCAGTGGAAAATGATAAAGAAATTGAATCAACCATGCTGCAAACTTCCGGCGATGGTGCAAAAATAAAATTAACTGCCGACCGGAAGGAAATAGTAGCCAATGGGCAAGACCTGTCTTATGTTACCATAGAGATCACAGACAAAGATGGTGTATTACAACACGGTGCTGCAAACCGCCTGCATGTGAACATGGAAGGGCCGGGCGTAATTGCAGGCATAGATAATGCTGATTTGAAAGACTATGATCCCTATGCAGGCAATACGCGCAAGGCATGGCACGGACGTGCATTGGTTGTAATCAGAAGTACACACGGTGTAGGCGATATTAAATTAACGGTTACTTCACCGGGATTGCCTGAAGCTGCTTTAACTATCAAAACATTGAACCCCTGACTCTTACGAAAACCGAACTAACGGTTATATATTATCATTATTCAAAACCAAACGCTTCAATATGAAAAGATCAAAAAAGGAGACACTGCAATTTCTGCTTTGTACAATGATTTCAGTCTTGCTGCTAAGCTATTCCGCTTTGGCGCAAACGGCCAAAATAAGGGGTACGATTACTGCTGAGCGAACAGCTACGGCCGTGCCCGGAGTCTCAGTAAAAATAAAGGGAAGTAGTATCAATGCGGTAACAGATGAATCGGGGCATTTTAATATTAACGCAGCGCCAGGTGATATTTTGGTTATTACTTCTGTCGGTTTCAAACCCCGGGAAGTAAAAGTGGAAGGCAATGGTGAAATTACATTGCAATTACAGGAAGAATTCACCAAAATGGATGAGGTCGTGGTCATCGGTTATGGCACCGCCAAAAAGCGAAATGTTGTTGGGGCATTAGACATTGTATCGACTAAAGAGGCCGGCGCCACTACGTCAACCAATCCTTCACAATTGCTGATAGGAAAATCAGCTGGTGTTCAGATTATACAATCTAACGGTACCCCGGGCGCTGATGCGCAGATCATTATTCGTGGTACGGGTTCATTTACAAGTGTAGACCCTCTTTATGTTATTGATGGTATTCAGAGCGATAAAAACCTCTTCAACACATTAAGTGCGCAGGATATTGAGAATATTACAATATTGAAAGATGCATCATCCACTGCCATTTACGGTTCCGCGGCAGCTAACGGAGTAGTCATTGTAACTACAAAAAAAGCTAAATCAGGTGCACCGAAAATAACAGTTACCTCTCAATGGGGCGTTGCAAAAGCATGGAAACAATTAGATTTGCTGAATGCCGCACAATATGTTGACCTCCTGAAAGATTTTGCTGCTACAAGCAATACCACGCTGCCTGCAAAGTTTAACACCCCTTCTGTTCTTGTGGACAGTAACAACTGGCAGAATAATATTTTCCGTAATGCCCTGGTTTCGGAAAGTAATGTAAACCTGAGTGGCGGTAGCGAAAAAGTTACTTATGGATTATCGCTTGGCTATATCAGCCAGGAGTCTATTGTAGAAAAATTTGTCAATAAACGTTTTAATGCACGCTTCTCTCTTGACGAGAAACTGGGCCGTTTTCATTTCGGCCAAAGTCTTGCCATCAGGCGAACAAAAAGCGAAGGCCAAACGGCCAGTTTGACTGGTGCTATAAGCTATGCGCCCTATAAACCTGTTTATGACAAAAACATTCCGGGCGGTTATTCAATTATGTCGAATGTAGAAGATTTCAGCAATGCAATAAATCCTTTACAGTCCATAAACCTGGAGCACCCCGTTTCAACAGATTATATTTTCTTTCCTCAAACCTTTGCAGAAGTTAATCTTATTAAAGGGCTTCGTTTCAGATCGCAGCTTTCTGCAGAAATAGGCGGCAGTAAAGCCACCAACTACAAGTATCCATATACATTGTCAAACTATCTCACTTCTCCCCGCCAGGCAACGTTAGGTTACGGAAGTTATTCTAGTTATATCCTGGAAAACTATTTTTCATATGATCGTAGTTTTGGCAAACATGCGGTGTCTGCAACTGTAGGTAACAGCTATATTGATGCGGGTGAATCGTCCGGATTAACTGCAGCAGGTTCCAATCTGCCAAATGATAATGTACAAAATATCAGTGTGGCGCCTACGCAAACAGTGACATCTAGCTCTTACGGGTATGCCCAGCCTTCGATGGTCTCTTATTTTGGACGTGTAAGTTATACGTATGATTCCAAATATATTATATCTGCAAGTATCAGGAGTGACGGCGCTTCGAACTTTGGAGAAAAAAATCGCTTTGGTAATTTCCCGGGCGTGGGGGTTGCCTGGAACCTAAGCGATGAAGATTTCATGAAAACAGTGTCATTTATATCTAATGCCAAGTTACGGGCAGGATATGGAAAAACAGGGAATAACAAAATTCCAACTACCGGTATCACTTCCGTACTAACCTTCAGTGGGAGCCCCGCTGGTAATGCTGTTTATTCATTGGGTTCAAGTGAGGCATTGGCAAATGGCACCAGTATTAACACATTGGCCAACCCTGGCATAAAATGGGAGGCAACCGAGCAAACAGATATCGGGTTAGACGTTGCTTTTCTGAATAACAAAATTAGTTTGACTGTAGATTGGTATAACCGTAAAAGTTCTGATCTTTTAGTACAGGTGCCTGTTCCGGGAAGCACTGGCGCTTCAAATAGCGGCGGACAACCTGCTATATATGCAAACGCTGCAAGTGCACAGAACAAGGGTATTGAATTTACGGTTGGTTATCATGATCAGGCAGGCAAGCTATCTTACAATATCAATGCAAATATATCTTATAACAAGAATAAGGTGTTGAGTTTGGGTAAGCAGTTCGCAGCTCCCATTAAAGATGGCACCGTCAATGGGTCAGCAATAACTTATACCGCTCCCGGTTCTCCTGTGGGTGCTTTTTATGGTTACAGGCTCGATCATGTTGCCAAAGACCAGGCTGAAATAAGCGCATTGAATGCCAAGGCGCCAGGCGGTCTTTTCCAGGATGGACTATTACCCGGTGATTTCATATTTAAGGATCTGAATAGCGATGGAATTGTAAACAGTCTGGATCAGCAGATCCTCGGCAGCCCGATACCCAAATATATTTACGGGTTTAATGCCGGAGCAAATTATGGAAATTTTGATTTGAATATTGTTTTATCAGGTATTGCAGGGGTTCAGGTGATAAACGGGATTAAAGGTAATACACATTTGGAAGGTACAGGGCATAATGCCACTACTGCCATCCTCGATCGCTGGCGCAAGCCTGGTGATGTGGCCAAATTGCCACGGGCTGGTCAAAATTTAACTGCTTCAGGAAACGTGCGGCCATCTGATTGGAGTTTGGAAGATGGCGCTTATATGAGGTTGAGAAATATTACTCTTGGCTATTCGGTGCCCCAGAAAGTAATTAGTCGCATGACAGGTACAAATATATTTAGCAGTATACGTATTTATGCCGCCGCTCAAAACCTGTTTACCATTACAAAATACAGTGGTTATGATCCTGAGTTGAGCAACCAGGGCGGGGCTTCGTCACAGTACATCTTTGCAAGAGGAATTGATGATGGTTCGTTACCTCAGCCACGAACCCTTATGGCTGGCATCCAGCTTGGATTTTAATTCAGGTAACAGATCTCAAAAAAATATTGGTTTTAAAAGAAGTTGAAACTTAAAATATTAATTGTATGAGAAAAATAATCGCATACTTTCTGTTAGCCTCATTGATAGTTGGAGCTGGCAGTTGTAAAAAATCGAGACTTGACCTTGAAAGCAGAAGTGCTTACGATTTCAATAATTATTTTACTAACAAGGATGCTATGAATCAGGCTGTAGTATCAACCTACGCCACCCTTCTTCACCAGGGATTGTGGGCAAGAGATTACTATTATATTTTTGATATGCTGGGGTTTGAAGCGAAAAGGACCACGAATCTGCAGGGTGGTTTCGCACAATTGGGCAGTTATTCCTTCGGCACCAATCAGGAGAACATCTCACAGTTATGGAACAGTCTTTACCGGATGGTATTCCGTGCAAATGTGGTAATTGACCGTGCCACCGTTTGGAATCCATCGGTTACATCGGATCAGCAACTCGCAAAGCAATATATTGCCGAGGCAAAATTTTTGAGGTCATATGCTTATTTCCACATCGTTAATTTATGGGGAGCCGCTCCGCTGATAAAAACATATGAGGATATTTTAAAAAACAACTATACGCCCCGAAGTCCTGCAACAGCGATCTGGGAGTTTATTGAAACAGATCTTACCTCAGCAATACCCGATCTTCCTGTTACTTATGCATCAACAGATCTGGGGAGGGCTACCAGAGGCGCTGCCACAGCATTATTAGGCAAATCCTACTTGTATGAAAAAAAATGGGCCCTTGCTCAATCAACATTAAAACTCCTTACCCAGGCGCCCTATTCATACGATCTGGATCCGTCGTATGATAATTTGTTCAGTACAACAAACCAGAATAGTGTTGAGAACATCTTTCAGGTAATGAACGGTACATGGACAGACTGGTCTATAGGAAACCAGTATTATATGTTTGGTGGCCAGGAAACCTGGGGTGGAAAAGCCACGCATACCGGCAGAGCGCAGGAGTACGGCTTTAAAGACTGGTGGAATACCTATGTAACAACAGCCGCTGTAAAAGCATTTAAATATGCAAATCCTGTAAACGGCACTTCCTATGTTGACCCCCGTGCCTATTCTACATTCTATGGTGACAAACCAAGCGGTGGTGACACGGTTTATTGTGAAAGTTGTTCTGCAGGAAAAATATCTTATCCATTCAATGCCGCTGATCCGCAAGGGGATTATAGCTGGAGAAAATATGAATATTATGATAAAGTGGCTTCTTTTGGCGGTCCACAAAGTTCCATCAATGGACAGGTTATCCGTTTTGCAGATGTATTGCTGATGCTTGCAGAAACCTATATTCAACAAGGCGATTTCGGCGCCACACCCCTGGGGCTCATAAACAGGGTAAGGCAACGGGTTGCAGCAGTAAATTACCTGAATTTGGGTGGCAGTCAAACTGCAGCGATGAATATCCTGATGCGTGAAAGACAGCTGGAACTTTGTGGTGAGCAAAGCCGTTATTTTGACCTCATTCGTTGGGGCATTGCCAAACAGGTAATTAACAGTCTGAAGGCTGCTGAGCCTGCAGATGGCACGCAACCTTTTCAGGATAAGCATGTCTTGTTTCCCATCCCGAATGTTGAGAAAGATTATAATCCAAACGTGGCAAATGATATCGCAAATGATTGGAATTAGATTAGATAAATCTCATAAAGCCACTTTTTGATCGGCCATTGCTCGACTAAAAAATGCGACAATCGATTGTTAGGTAATTATACGGCTCCGGCGAATCTGGCCGGAACCTCGGAAAAAGGATCGCGAAAGCGGTCCTTTTACTTTTGGTGCGCCCGGCACGGGCGCAAACT
>NZ_LVYD01000088.1 GCF_002077945.1 Niastella vici | reverse complement strand
GGATTAATCTCTCACTTCCTACTCGATAAGATATTTCTACATTATTGCAAACGGGAAATTAATGCTATCGCCTCTTTCGCTTCCTTTACATCATGCACTCTTAAAATATTGGCGCCATTGAGCAGCGCCACCGTGTTCAACACGGTAGTTCCATTCAGGGCTTCGGCAGGTGTTATGTCAAGGGTTTTATAGATGGTAGATTTACGCGAAAGGCCAACCAATATGGGTTTGTTGAGCATGGAAAGCATCGACATTTGCCTGAGCAGGGAAAAATTATGGTCAGGTGTTTTGGAAAACCCAAAACCCGGGTCAATGATGATATCGGTAATGCCGGCCTGTTGGCATTCGGCTATTTTCTGAATAAAGAAATCGAGCACTTCGCGGGTAATGTTTTCATAGGTTGCGTGTTGTTGCATGGTGGCCGGTGTGCCCTTTATATGTGTACATATATAGGGAACCTGCAGGGCGCCTGCAGTGGAAATGATGCCGGTGTCAACAGTGCCCGCACTTATATCGTTGATAATGGAGGCGCCGGCGGCAACGGCTTCGGCAGCTACCCGGCCATAATAAGTGTCAATGGATATAATGGCTTCGGGAAAATTATAATGCAGCGATTCAATGGCGCCGGTAACCCGCTGCAGTTCTTCCTCAACCGGAACAACGGTGCTGTTGGGCCGGGTGCTTTGTCCGCCAATATCAAGGATATCAGCCCCCGCCTTTAGCATTTGTTCAGCCTGTTTTAGCACACCTGTTTCGCCCATAAAACGGCTTCCTTCATAAAACGAATCGGGTGTGGTATTGATAATGCCCATTACGAGGGGGTTATCTATGACCAGTAAGCGGCCTTTACAATTCAGCGTATACATTTATGGTTTGTTCGTTACATTTGATTTGCAAATGTAGTTTGCAGATGTGTTTTACGGTACATTTGTTTACAAATGTACAGCGCGCTGAACCCATTTATGACACAATATTCTATATGAGAATTTTACTGACAATAACCCGTATCATCGTAGGTGTTCTCTTTATTTTTTCAGGATTGGTTAAAGCCAATGACCCACTTGGACTGAGCTATAAAATGCAGGAGTTTTTTGAAGTGTGGGGCTGGAGCTTTCTCGATAATTATACCCTCACTTTTTCTATCGCCATGATCGCGTTTGAGATCATTGCCGGGGTGGCCGTGCTGGTGGGCTGGCAAATGCGATTGTTCAGCTGGTTGCTGTTGCTGCTGATCGTTTTCTTTACCTTTTTAACCGGTTATGCGCTGTTCAGCGGAAAAATACGCGAATGTGGTTGTTTTGGTGATTGCATTCCCCTCACCGCCGACCAGTCGTTTATGAAAGACCTGCTACTGCTGGTGATGATCGGTTTTATTTTCTGGCAACGCAATAAGGTGAAGCCCGCATTAAATACGATGTTCAGCCTGGTAGCGCTTTTCTTCACTACCATTTTCTCCTTTGCCTTTCAATGGTACGTGCTGGTGCACCTGCCGGTAAAGGATTGCCTCCCTTATAAGATCGGCAATAATATTCCCGAAAAAATGCAGGCGCCGCCCGGTTCCATCCCCGATAGTACCGTAATAAGTTTTGTATATGAGAAGGCTGGCAAACAGGTGGAGTTCACGGCAGATAATTTCCCGGCCGATTATGATGAAGCCACCTATAAATTTGTAAAGCGGTACGATAAACTGGTGCGCAAGGGCAATGCATCTCCCGCCATAAAAGATTTCTCGCTGCAAACATTCTTTGGTAACGATACCACCCAGGCATTGCTGAATACCGATGAATACCAGCTGTACCTGTTCCTGAAGAATGGTTATACCATCGGTGACTGGACCAACCTGCTGGGTGTGGTGATGCAGCGCGCCGCACAGAAACATATAAATGGGTACCTGGTCACCAATGTGCCCCTTGAAACCCTTTGGCATAATGCGCCCGATGTATTTTATGCGTTTAGGCCATTGCGTTGCGATGCCACCGCCATTAAAACGGCGGCCCGTACCAACCCGGCTTTGTTTTTAATTAAAAAAGGAACTATTTTGAATAAGTGGAGCTATGCCGATCTGGAGCAGGCTTTACTGGTTGTAAACAATTTGCCGGGCAATGCACCTGCTGCCAGCCAGGAAGAAGTGCACAGCGATGCACCGGCCGACAGCACATTAAAACACTAACTTTTGATAAAATACTTCACACGACGGATCTTTTATGGCATTCTTGTAATGCTCGGCGTTATTGTGCTGGTATTTTTATTGTTCCTGGGGTTTGCCGATCCTTCGCGCCTGGTGAGCGGGCAGCGTGCCGATGCGGCCACCATGGAGAACATCAGGCATGAGCTGTACCTCGATCAGCCCAAATGGAAACAGTTTGTGCTGTACCTGAACGATCTGTCGCCCCTGGCCATTCATACCGACAGCGACATAGAGAAAAAGCAATTGAAAGGTTTCTTTATAGGCAGCGGCATCAATCTCGCAATAAAATTGCCTTATTTGCGGCGTTCTTACCAAACAAGAAAAAATGTAGGCGAAATATTGATGGAGGCCCTGCCCGGCACGCTGCTGCTGGCGGTTGCGGCCATGATCATCGCCGTTGCACTGGGTATTCCGCTGGGCGTGCTGGCGGCGGTAAAAAAAGATACCTGGATGGATACTTCTGCCATATTTACCAGCGTACTGGGTATTTCGGCGCCCTCATTTTTTATGGGCATCGTAATTGCGTACCTGTTGGGGTTTGTTTGGAGCCATTATACCGGTTTACATATGACCGGCAGCTGGCGCGATATGGATGAAATTACCGGCCGGCCCTACTGGTCATTACAAAACCTGTGGTTACCTGCACTTACACTGGGCATTCGTCCGCTGACCATCATTACCCAGCTAACGCGCAGCGCCATGCTCGATGTGCTGAACCAGGATTACATTCGTACGGCTTATGCCAAGGGTTTATCAAAAGGGGTGGTAGTTTGGAAACATGCGTTGCGCAATGCGCTGAACCCGGTGATCACCGCTATTACCGGTTGGTTTGCCGAATTGCTGGCCGGCGCTTTTTTCGTGGAATATATTTTTGGCTGGAAGGGGATTGGTAAAGTGACGGTAGATGCGTTGGAAAAACTTGATTTCCCGGTAGTGATGGGGTCGGTATTGATCACCTCTTTCTTTTTTATACTGGTGAATGTGCTGGCCGATGTGTTGTATGCGGTGGTAGATCCCCGGGTAAGGTTAGAATAAGTTGAATAACGAACGTTGAACTCAAAAAAACTATGCATAAATTTTTTATAACTGCAACTGCTATTGTATTGGTAACCGCCTGTCAACGGAAGGCAAATCCGCAGAAAGATTTTTCCAAATCATTGTTCCGGGCCGTTGATCAAACCGCTGAAAATTTATTTACCAAAAATTGCGAAGGCCCGGCAGTTGACAAAGACGACAGGTTATTTGTGGTGAACTATCAAACAGATGGAACAATAGGATTGGTGCATCCCGATGGCCAGGTAGAGCTGTTTGTAACGTTGCCTGGCAAAAGCGTTGGCAACAGCATACGCTTTAACGCGCAGGGACATATGCTGGTGGCCGATTTTGTTGAACACAATGTGCTCGAAGTTGATCCCGAAACAAAAGCGGTAAGCGTGTATTGCCACGAAGACCGGTTTAACCAGCCCAATGATATTTGCATCAGCAAAAAAGGGATCGTTTATGCTTCGGACCCCAACTGGCAAAAGCAAACCGGGCAGATCTGGAAAATTGGAAAAGACCGCAAAGCTGTTTTGCTGAAAGGTAACCTGGGTACTACCAATGGCATTTGTTTGAGCCCCGACGAAAAAACACTCTACGTAAATGAAAGCATCCAGCGCAAGGTATGGGCTTTCGAACTCGACGATAAAGGCGATATAAAGAGCGAACGCACATTTGCTACCTTCACCGATTTTGGCATGGATGGCATGAAATGCGACACCAAAGGCAACCTGTATATTACCCGTCATGGGAAGGGAACGGTGGCCATCTTTAACAGCGGCGGCCGTCAAATACAGGAAGTGGAACTGAAAGGAAAAGATGTAAGCAATATCACATTCGGCGGCAAAGACGGCAGAACCTGCTTTGTTACTTTGCAGGATAGAAAATGCATTGAGAAATTCAGGACTGATATTGAGGGGAGGCAGTAGCCCCTTGACGCTGAGACTATGTTCAGCGCAAGCGCACTCCCGGTTATTGAATCACCACATCTTTTATGACGTTTTCACCCAACGTTTCATTAACTCTTTTAATGATATTTTCTTTCTGATACAGCAGTTCCTGTTTCAGCGGGGCCATGGTGGTGGTGATATATAAGGTTTTTCCCTGTATCACTATTTTGTCGGTGTATTTGGCAATGGTTTTACCCATGATCTGTTCCCATACATCTTCGATCTGCAATGCCTGTATGGAACCTTTCAACCGGCTGTGGTTGAGGAAATATTTTAGCGCATCGCCTAATGAATATTCGCCCATGGATACAAATTTCTGGTTTATAGTTGGGATTGGCCTTCAAAGGTAGTGACAGTTTTTCATCCCACATTAAGCATTACAAAAATTATCACCAAAACTGCCGCATGAATAATAGCTGGAATGCCATTCTTTTTACCCCTGTGGAAGGTGAGGAAGATATTGTATAAAAATAAACCAAAAATAACGGGTATAAAAAGGAAAAAAGCTACAACACCCAGGCCTGGAACACAGGGGCCGCCGGGCGAGAGTCTGTTCAATACATCTATGGCCACAATGGCTATTGCATAAAAAATAAGCGTTGGCATCACCCGCTTAATTACCGACCATAATTTTTTATAAGAACGCTGCTCATTCATAAGAAGGGTTTGGGTAAAGGGCCTATCCCTTGCAAACATAGCCTGTAAAACGAAGAAGGGGATCGTTCCTGCATGTAAAACCTTCTTAAATATTTATAGTTAGTTACAGGCAAATCAATTGAAACGGCATTCCCAGGGTTTCAAAATGCATTTTGATACGATCAGCATGCGTATCAGTAATAAACACCTGGCCCAGGTTCTGCACACAAACATGATCGAGCAGGTTGTGCATGCGGCCGGCATCGAGTTTTTCAAACACATCGTCGAGCAGGAGCAGGGGCGGGAATTGTTTGGCCTGTTTCAGGGTTTCAAATTCGGCCAGCTTCATGGCAAAGAGCAAACTTTTCCGTTGTCCCTGGGAGGCCAGCGTCTTGAAAGGCTGGTTATTCAGCTGGGTACTGATGTCGTCGCGGTGAATACCGCCGCTGGTACGTTGCACGATGAGGTCTTTTTGGCGGAACCGCTGTAATAATTGCGCAAAATCGAATTCGTGCAACTGGCTTTCGTAGTGTAAGGCCAATGGCTCCGATTGGCCGGCGATCTGTGTGTAGAATTTTTCGACAAGGGGCAGGAAGGACTGCAGGAATTCTTTCCTTTTTCTATATATAAAAGCGCCGTAGCGGCACAGTTGTTCGTCGTATACCTCGAGCAGGCTTTGATCGGCGATCTTTTTTTCGGCCAGGGATTTCAGAAAGCCGTTGCGTTGCTGCAATACTTTATTATAATCCATCAACTGTTGCAGGTAGCTGGCGTCGAGCTGGCATAGGAGGGCATCGAGCAGGCGGCGGCGTTCTTCGCTGCCACCGGTTATTATTTGCACATCATCGGGGGCAATGATCACGCAGGGAAGTTTGCCAATGTGGGCGGCTAATTTCTCGTAAGGTTCATCGTTCACCGAAAATTCCTTGCGGCCTGTTTCGCGAAGAATACATACAACTTTCAGCGGTTCGCCCTGCAGGTTAAAATGGCCTTCGATGCGGAACCCGCCTGAGCCGTGTAAAATATTCTGGCTATCGCTGCGGGTAAAATAGCTTTTGGTGAAACAGCAATAGTAAATGGCATCGAGCAGGTTGGTTTTGCCCACGCCATTGGCGCCGCAAATACCTACGATCCGTTCGGTGAATGGAAAGTTACGGGTTTGGTAGTTTTTGAATTGGGTGAGTGATATGTTGTTTAAATTCAGCAACTAGGCTTTACATTTTCAATAAAAACCTGCAATATAAACACTGTTTGCGGTTGACTGAAAACTTTACTATCGCTTATAGGAACCGGTGGCTTTATAAAACAGACAATAGCTGCTTTTTTCTGGCAATAAGTTAGAAAGGGAGGGGTATAGGTGAGGATACAGCTAACTCAGAACGAAATCCATCTATTGCATCTTCAAAGCCAGCTATCGCGATGGCAAGGTCAACTATCTCATAGAAAAACAGCTATCAGAGAAAAAATATTAACTATTGCCCCTAAGGATACAGCTATCGCCCCTGAAAATCCGCTTTTCGCTGAAAAAAGGGGTAAACACCCCGCAGGTCCTGTTTTCGACCCGGGTTTTCGCCTTACAGCTTGATAATTTGTCAATTTTACCGGAAATATGTCCTAAATACAGCCATACCACTAATTTCCCACCCAAATAACTGGCTATCAAACCGTCTATTGGGCTTAAAATCTCATTTCCCAATTCCATAATTCCCTTTCTTACCCTATCTTTGCCCCCGCCTTTGCCAGCCTGCACCGACGAGTCGGGGGGCCCCGGCGGGGTTAAAACCTCAAATTTTTTATACTGTGGCTTCGAAATTCTCCAAAGAAACGTATTTGTACTGGTACGAGTTAATGCTCTTAATCCGTCAATTTGAACTGGCAGCCGAAGAAAAATATAAAATGGAAGGTAAGATCCGTGGCTTTTTCCACGCCTATGTAGGCCAGGAAGCTATCGCCGCGGGTGTAATGACCGCTACCCGCCAGGAAGATCCCTTTGTAACTGCTTACCGCGACCACGGTTTGGCCCTTGCAAAAGGGATGAGCCCTGAAAGCTGTATGGCCGAACTGTATGGTAAAGCAACAGGTTGCGCCAAGGGTAAAGGAGGAAGCATGCACTTTTTCGGTAAAAAAGAATATTTCTTTGGTGGTCACGGTATTGTAGGCGCCCAAATTGGAACCGGCGCTGGTTTGGCCTTTGCCGAAAAATACAAAGGCACAGACAACGTATCACTGACTTTCTTTGGCGATGGCGCTGCCCGTCAGGGTATTTTGCACGAAACATTCAATATGGCCATGACCTGGAAATTGCCGGCTATATTTATTTGTGAGAATAACAATTACGCCATGGGTACGTCGGTAACCCGTACCAGCAACGTACACGATATTTTTAAACTGGCCGATGCGTATGAAATGCCCGCCGATTCGGTTGACGGCATGAGCGCTGAAGCGGTACATGATGCCGTATCACGCGCTGTAAAAAGAGCCCGTGAAGGCGGTGGACCAACTTTACTGGAGATCAAAACTTACCGCTATAAAGGGCACTCTATTTCTGACCCGCAGAAATACCGCACCAAGGAAGAAGTGGAAGAATACAAACAACGCGACCCCATTCAACTGGTGCTGAACACCATTCAGAAAAATAAATACGCTACCAAAGACGAAATTGAAGCCATCAATAAACGCGTGAACGATACAGTGGCTGCATCAGTGAAATTCGCAGAAGAATCGCCTATCCCAACGGAAGACGAAGTGCTGAAAGACATTGTGCTGACGCCCAATTATCCGTTCATCGTTGATTAATATAACCTCTTTGCCTAAGTAAACAACATTGTACAACTAAAACAATATCATTCATGGCCACTGACGTAAAACAAGTGCCTGAACAACCAGTAGAAAGAACAACCGAAGATCGAATAGTGGATTCGGCCCGTGATTTCTGGGGTAAGAACAATAAAATGATCACCTACGTGCTTTCCGGTGTGATAATTCTCGTAGGCGGTTATTTCGCTTATAATAAATTCATGAAAGCGCCGCAGGAGACCAAGGCCGCAGAAGCCATCTGGAAAGCGGAAGACTATTTCAGAAATGATTCTTTCAACCTCGCATTGAACGGCGATGGGGTGAACGCTGGCTTTTTGAAAGCAGCTAAGAACTACAGTGGTACAAAAGCCGGCAACCTGTCGAAATTTTACGCAGGCGCCTGCTATTTACAACTGGGCGATTTCAACAATGCCATCAAATTCCTGAAAGATTTTTCTACCAACCAGGTTGAAGTGGAATTGCGCGCCACCGGTTTGCTGGGCGATGCCTATTCTGAACTGGGCAAAAAACAGGAAGCCATCGATTATTATAAAAAGGCCGGTACCATGTTCGATAAGGATGATGTGAATTCACCTGAATACCTGTTCCGTGCCGCCATGCTGAACCAGGAACTGGGCAAAAGCAAAGATGCTATCGAGCTGTTGCGCCTGATCAAGGATAAATATCCTAACAGTGACCGTGCAAGAACTGATGTAGACAAATACCTGGGTAAACTCGGAGATTTGAACTAAGGTTAGTGGTTGCAAAAACCGAAATAAAGAAACATGGCTGAAGTAAGCAATAGTAAGTTATTACAAATAGACACAGGCATTCAAAACACGAATGCCTGTGTTGTTATAGTACGCACCGAATGGAACGCCGCCATTATAGATGAGCTGGAAAAGGGTTGTATGACCGTTTTCAAAAACCAGGGCATTAAAGATGTAAAGGTGATCACCGTTCCCGGCGCCTTTGAAATTCCTTTTGGTATAAAAAGTTATTGGGACGCGAATAAATATAAAGATGACCGTCCGCACGCATTTATTGCCCTCGGCTGTGTGCTGCGGGGCGATACACCGCATTTTGAATATGTTTGCCAGGGCGTAACCAGTGGCATTACCCAATTGAACCTGACCTTACCGGTGCCTGTTATTTTTGGCATCCTGACAGTAGATAACGATCAGCAGGCGCAGGAGCGCATTGGCGGAAAACACGGCCATAAGGGAGAAGAAGCCGCCATCACTGCCCTGAAAATGATCTCTCTAACGCAATCATTCAAGAATAGCCATTAAAAGTGGTGTCATGAACGTTCAATTATTTATTCCCTGCTTTGTTGATCAGTTGTTTCCGCAAACTGCCTTTAACATGGTTAAAGTGCTGGAAAAAGCAGGTTGTACCGTCACCTATAATGCCAACCAAACCTGTTGCGGACAGCCCGCCTTCAATGCCGGCTTCTGGGACGATGCCCGCGAAGTATGTTCCAAATTCATAAAAGATTTCAGTGGAACCAGTACCGATTACGTAGTGGCGCCCAGTGCAAGCTGCGTTGGTTTTGTACGGAACTATTATTCCACGGTTTTTGAAAATACACCCCAACTGGGTGAAGTGCAGCGCCTGAAAGAACGCACCTACGAGTTCACCGATTTTCTGGTGAATGTGTTGAAGGTAGAAAATGTAGGCGCCAGCTTTCATGCCAAAGCTACCTATCACGATTCATGCGCCGGATTACGCGAATGCAAGATCAAAGAGGAGCCACGCAAATTATTATCAAACGTAAAGGGACTGGAACTGGTTGAAATGAATGATGTGGAGACCTGCTGCGGTTTTGGCGGTACTTTTGCAGTTAAATTTGATCCCATATCCATTGGTATGGCCGATCAAAAAAGCATCAATGCCAAAAATACCGGGGCAGACTGTATTATATCAACCGACCTGTCGTGCCTGATGCACCTCGATGGACATATCCGCAAAAAAGGAATGGGATTACAGACCATGCATATTGCGGATGTGCTGGCGAGTGGGTGGTAAGCCCCCAAGGGCAGTTTATAAGTTCTTAGTTCTTTAAGTTCGAGGCTCGCTAGTAAATTTCAAGGTTCAAATTTTACCAAAGAATCAAAAATTATTTTATGGGAATCGCAGATCGTTTATTCCAACAAAGAAAAGAAAAAGCAGAAGCAAACCTGAAAGCCGGAAACGACTTTCTGGAAGCCAATAAACAAAAACCCGGCGTAGTGGCTTTGCCCAGCGGGTTGCAATATGAGATCATTACGGAAGGCACCGGCATCAAACCAACGGCCACCAGTAATGTGACCTGTCATTACCACGGTACACTCATTGACGGAACCGTATTCGACAGTTCGGTAAAGCGCGGCCAGCCAGCCACTTTTCCGTTAAACCGGGTTATCAAAGGCTGGACGGAAGGCCTGCAACTGATGCCCGCCGGTAGCAAGTGGCGCTTTTTCATTCCGCCGCATTTAGGATATGGCGAGCAACAGGTAAGTGCGCAGATTGGCCCCAACAGCACATTGGTGTTTGAAGTGGAACTGCTGGGAATAAGCTAAAGAAGAAGAAATTTTAAATAGAAATGCCACGGTCTGTATTAGGCCGTGGCATTGTTGTTTATACTGCAAAATAATATTATACTTACATATTTAAACCCCTTCTATGAGCCGTTACGCCACCTTTTAATTCAAAACAGTATAGCCCAATGAAAACAAAGAAAATACTTATTCTGCTGATAGCATCCACATTCCTGTTCACCCAATGCGGCATGAAAAAATTGGAGAAACAGTCAATGGAGAAATTCAGCGATCAATACTTCAAAACTGCCATAGCGTTAATTGAATTGCATAAAATTCGCTTTGGCGAGTACCCCGAAACACTTGATAGTTTAAAGTTTATTGGCGACTGGGACCAAATGATCTTTACATCGGTTAAATATCAAAAGCTTGACAAAGGTTATGAGCTTGATTTAACAAATGACTTGTTTGGTAAGCCTGATTCTTTGGAATACCCCGCTGCGTTTTGGGAGGGGCTTGGGTTAGTAAGGTCGAATATGAAAAAGTAACGAGCCGCAGTATATGTGTACTAAACACAGGGATCCGATGACCTAATCAGCCCCGTGACAGTTATATCTTTTTAGGGAAATACAGATTTTTTTAAAAAAATTGAAATTCAGAAACGTTTACTTATCGCTTATATTCTCAGTTTTCTGATCTCCGTTAGCACATACTTCAATTATTCGGTCGCAAGGGTTGGAAAAATTTTTATCTTAATTGGTATGTAATTTGAGGGAAAAGTACCATTTACTTACTTGCTTACCTATGCGAATGCGCTTCCGCCTCCTAAAAATGATTATTGCTGCACTGCTCAGAAAGTGTGATCTTAACATCATTGATCAATCTGTTTTAAAGTTCAGGGTAATGCCCTGGGATTGTGATATTAAAATCGTTAGCAATGACCGTTACCATGCATTCATGGATCTCGGACGTATGGATCTTGTTATTCGCTGTGGATGGTGGCAGCATCTTTGGAAAAACAAGTGGATTTCCTTTGTCAAAACCGCGAACATACGCTATCGCTATCCTCTAAGACTTTTCCAGAGCTTTACCCTGCGAACCCGTTTTCTTTACCGGGATGAGCAATATTTTTGGATGTTACACGAATTTGAAAGAAATGGAAGAACGGTAGCCATCGCCATATCAAAAAATTCTGCCTGGGGCAAAAATGGTGTGGTAAAAACGAATGAAGCCCTGCAAGCACTAAACAAAAATTTTACCAATCCCGGAAATCCTTCGGAAATTGTTCAAATCATCAACGATTCAGAAACTCTTCTTCAAAAGATGCAAAAGACTTGATGACATATTATTGAAAAGGATGCTATTCGTGATGATTTGCAATATAAAATGCCTGCCAGATTACCAGTAAAGAAATAGATGTTTTTCAATTTTACTTCCAGGTTTAAATTAAGACTACTACTGGTCCACGTTACCGCCTGAAAGAAATATTTAGTAATTTTTTTACCTCCTGAAAATCACTTTTCATACCTTCTTTATTGTAATTGAAAAATAGACACCTATATGAGCCGGGGAAGCTGTTATTTAGCAGCACTCGTATCAGTAAGCGCCCTCATAAAAGCAATAACCTCACCGATCTCCTTTTTCGAAAGCTCCAATTTGTCGAATGGTAATGTTTGATTTTCCGGTGCAATTTTCAAACCCCTGCCGCCGCCCTTATTATAAAAGTCCATCACTTCTTCCAGCGTTGAAAACACCCCATTATGCATGTAAGGCGCCGTTAATTCAATATTGCGAAGCGTGGGAATTTTAAATGCATGCTTATGCACAACCGACCGGGTAAAATTGAATTTTCCCAGATCGCTGTCCAGTTCTGCATGCAGGCTGTCTTTAGTTTTTGGTACGCCCAGCACTTCCGACTCGGTTTCTACATAATCTGGAGGCACCAATCCATTGAACAAAGGCATAAAATGGCAGGTGCCGCATTTGGCCTTTCCCATAAAAAGATTAAAACCATTTTTTTCCGCAATGGTAAGTGTTTTGCTATTTCCCCGCATATACTGGTCGAACCGGGCATTCATGGCCACCAGCGAACGAACATACGATGAAATGGCATTGGCAATATTATACTGCGACACAAATTCTTTTTCATCAGGATAAGCCTTTTGAAAAAGCGCTGAATAGGTAGGATCGTTTTTTAATACCGCTACGCTTTCTTTTAGCGAACCTTTCATTTCTGTTTCATTGTGCACCACCTCGCCCAATTGATATTCCAGCACACTGGTGCGGCTATCAAAAAATTGCTTCGTCTGAAAAACGGAGTTCCAAAGTGTAGGCGTATTACGGGAAAGTGAGTTCTTTTCATCGATCGATAACGCGGTGATGTTCCCATCGGTAAATGCTTTTTGGGGTTGATGACAGGTGGCGCAGCTGCGTTTCTTTGTTCCGGAAAGTACAGGATCATAAAAAAGTAATTTGCCCAATGCCACTCTTTCCGGAGTCGATTTATACCGGTCATTCAGCGAGAAGAAATTAATATTAAAAGCATTGGGATCAAATATGGTTTTGGTGGCATTGAGTGGCCGCAACCCTTCCGGCATCAAGTAACCTGATTGCATGCGCGCCCTATAGATACCGGAAGACAGCCGGTTGGCACAGCGGGTAATGAATGTCAAACGATCGAAACCATTAAAAGAAGGAGACTTTGATAAAAAACTTTTTGCGCTTGTTATGGCTGCCATCAATTCCGGATATAGTTCCGGACCTGTTTTATCAAGGTTTGTTTTATAAATAGCCAATATTTCCTTTATGCCCTGTAATGTTGAACTGGCTTCGGGCAATGAATATTGTGCAACTGGTGAATCAAAACCACTGATGCCTAATGTGATCATCCGTAATACCGCTGCCCGCAAAGCCTCCCACACTTCCGCATCCCGGAATTTATATTGGCGGTCTGTTTCATTTTCCAACCGTTCAATATATTGTAGCAAATGTGCTGTTTCTTCTTTTACAGCAGGCATTGATTGCTCATTGCCAAAAAGATCTTCTTCCAGTACCTGGAATCCATGCGGTTTAATAATAACGTCAGGATTGTCATCTTCAGTTCGTGGCAAATTGGGACCATTTAAATATTGGGCTTCGTAAGCATTGAAGTATTCAATAAAAATGGCTGCTTTCTTATACGTCAATCTTGCCTGCCTGAATAGCTGCTGGCAGGCGCCACGATTTTTGGGGGTAGCAGGGAGCTGCTGAAGATCGTATACTTCCTGTTTTAGTTTTTTTAACTGTTGAAGATACCAGGCGTCCAGTTTTTCGTTGATGGCATTTGAAGGCGGCGCAACAAAATGAGCCGAACAAAAAATGATAAAAGGCAGTACAGCGACTGCAGTGATCAATCGATTCGTTTTTTTTGTATCAAATGGCTTTGCAAGCGTTTCCATTACCTGGGTTAATATTGGTATAAAGATCCAGTTTGCAAATCAATTACCCGAAATTAACTTTTTCGAAGTGAAAAAACCGGGTCGCTTTTAACGGACCCGGTTTTATAATTGATTGTAGAATAGCTATTCTGTAACTACAAATTTCTGTGCTGCAGCTTTTTGCTTCGTATTTAATTTAATGAAGTAAGTGCCGGCAGCCAGTTTACCGGTTTCTACAAAACCTGTTGCCGTGATCTTTTTCATTTCTATCAACCGGCCATTGATGTCCAGTACCGAAATGTTTACAGCAGTGCTGATGCCTGTGTTTACACGAATGGATTGTCCTTTCTGCACTATCGTTGGTATAATTCCCCAATTCAGTTCAATAGCATCCGGCGTTTGGGTTGTTGCTAACCGGGCGCCATTTATGGTAACATTATATATATCGGAAACACAGGTCACGCCGTCAGTTACTGTGTAGGTTGTATTGGCGGTTGGACTTACTGAAATGCTACGGGTTGTTGCACCGGTTGACCAGCTATACGTACCCGCCGGCCATGATGCTGTCAATGTGGTTGGTGTGCCTGACGCAATGGAAAGATTGGTTGTTTTATTTACATCTTTCATGATGGTAAACTTATCCCATATGGTACCATCCATGCGAATGAATTTTTGGTCAAGGCGGTTTTCCTGTACTTCTATATAAGTCATACCACCGTCATTGATACTCCATGGCATGGCATTATGCGGATAACCAGCCTGTGTGCCGCCGCTGGCGCCTGCAGAACCCGACAGCACATACACCGTTCCATGATTGGCGCCTGCTGCAGTAATGTAAGGACAGGAATTAGCGCTGCCATCATATTTGGCGCTGCTGGTGCTTTTGGTATGCGTGCCCGTGTTAAAGGAAGATTCATTACCATAATACCCGTTTAACAGGTATGAACGCTCATAGTCGTGACTGTGTCCACAAATTATAACATCAACGCCGAGGCGTTCCAGAATACGAATAAAGTTTTGCCTGATATTCACTAATTCTGTTTCGGAATCAGAATTATGACTGCCCATTGTATAAGGTGGGTGATGCCAGTAGGCGATTACCCACTTTTTAGTATTGGCTGCCAGGTCCTGTTTTACCCAGGTTACCTGTGCGCCGGTTGTGTCGTACAGGCGCGTAGTGCCACTGTTTTCCAGTCCGTAAGAATCCAGTGCCAGAAAGTGTACATTGCCAATATCATAAGAATAATATCTTTCGTTTCCTGAAGCCACTCCACCGCATTCGGCATTAGCCGGCAGGGTGAATATGCTGAAGTAGGGCACATTATGCGATGCCTGGTTGGCCGAATTATTATCATAATCGTGATTGCCAGGTGCGGGATATAACTTATGGTTCTTTAAAATAGAGCTGCCATAAGGATTAAAGAAGTTGCTGGTGTATTCAGTTTCCAATCCGCCATTATAAGCATTGTCGCCCAGTAACAACCAGGCATCTGCGGCCTCAAGGCTATTATTGGTAAGATAATTTCGATAAGCTGTTAATGTCCCCGATTGGTGATTCAGGCTGTTTGTGCCACAATCGCCAAATGCTGCAATACGTACTTTCCTCGTAGTAGTGGCCGCTGGTACGGTTGTAAAATAGTTATCTGTGCCACTTTGTAATACCTGGGTTGAGCTGCCAAAACGATAAAAATATTTGGTATCAGCCGACAAGCCTGTAATTCTCACTTCGTGTTCAGTAGTTGAAGTGGCATTAGTGGCCGATAAGGTATAAGTGCCATATACGGTTCCCACTTCAATTTTTGAATCGGTAGCTACATCGGTGCGCCAGCGAAGAGTAATTGCTGTTTGATTGCCCATTTGCAAATAAGGTCCGCGGGTGAGCACCGCAGTAGTTCCTCCACCTGTGCCCGTTAGCTCAAGATCAAAGCTGATATCTGAACTGGTTTTATTTATTTGATGAATTTCTACAGCTATCACATTATTTCCGGTAACTAAAGAGCCTGCGGCCAATGTTGTAGAAAACCAGGTATTGCCATCATCGCTGCAGTTAGTAGAAGCCCAGGTGTTGTATGCAATTGTTCCTGTAGGCATATTATTCCTGTATTTTTCCACTCCATTAATATATACCACGATGCCATCATCTCTTTTTACCCGTAGCGTATAGCCGGTAAAGACAGAGGCATCTGCTACCGAAACCGTCTTTCTGAAATAGGTAGTTGTGTACTTTGAACTGGAGTTGGGTCCATAACTTACAACAGTAGCTTCATCGCCATCGCCGTACCCTAATTGCGCATTTCCTGAAGGCCAGGCTGCATCATTAAAACCGGTATTTATCCAGCTTGTACCCTGATTGCTTCCGTTATCGAGGTATTTCCAGGATGATCCGGTAGCAATGATCGTAGTTTGAGCTGTCAAAGCACTCACAAAAAAGAGTGCTGCGACAAGGGTAAACATTGTTTTCATCATTGGTGTCAGTTTTAGTTAAGGAAAAACCAAATGTATACAGTATTGTTTTTGTTAAGATTAATAGCATATTAACTCTCTGTAAAAGATTTCAAACTAAACCGATGCAGCTGTGTTATTTTCTGTTTGAACCTACACATTAAGCTGATCCTTTAACTGCATATGCAGCATACTGTTAGCCATATACTATAATGTAAAATATACCAATAACCGCAAATTCGGTACATAAGATCATATTATAAAAAACGGTGTTTTAACCGTTTTTTATATTGCGCATAATGGATAACTTGAGCCCCTTTATAAGCTGTTACCCGTAGTTCTCAATTGACCCTCATCCTTCGAAACCTCCCCAACCATTCCGCATAATACATCCTGTTACAGGAGCCGCAACAAGCTCAGGAATTGAAGCTGTCTGCCTTTGCATGGCTTTGGCCTGGCAAAAGAAGCAGCGTATACACTAATAAATATCATACAAACCTTCAAAAGAACCATTATGAGAAATGTACGATCTCTTGCCCTCGTAGCCATTTGTGTGCTCGCAGGTGCAGTACTTTTTACGATCAGCTGTAAAAAATCTGCCGGCGTAAAATCGTCTTTAGGAGAACCCCAATCAGGAGAACTGTTATCACAACAAGGTTCCAAAGCTTTCTGTAATGCAAAAGCATCAGGACGAGTGTCAACGAACAGCACTGCCAGAAGTGTTGAATTGAACACCACCATCTACAACACCGATTTTGTTTCTGCCGGTGTTTCCGGATTAAGAAATGTGGGTGCCGGCGCCATCACCCTTGGCGGTGTAAGTGGCACAATCACCAAAGCTCTTTTATACTGGCATGGTGTAACCAATTCAACCGTAGATGCAGGCAGTACTATTACTGTAAACGGAACACCGGTTACCGGAACAAATCTTGGTTACTCAAACGACAATTGCTGGGGTTATAATAATAGCCAGGCTTATAAGGCAGATGTAACTGCATTGGTAACTGCAACCGGAAACGGCAATTATGCGTTGGCCGGTTTTGGTGATCTGAACCCCAATGGCGCCTCATTGATCGTCTTTTTCAAAGATGCAGATGCTACCAACAACCGCGATGTGGTGATATTCGAGGGCAATGATTCCAACCAACCTTTTGCTGGTATTGCCGGTAATCCGAATGCGCCGGCTGATCCCGAAGGATGGGATGTTACGCTTGCTGGCATAAACTACACAACAGGAACCGCAAACGTTCAAATGCATGTATCTGATGGGCAAACTTATGCCGATGGTGAAATCACCGTAAATGATGTACAGCTTGTTCCTGCAGGTGCTGTATTCCAGGGTAATACCGTACCGCAGGCAGTGGGTGGCTCAGACCTCAATGGTAGATTATGGGATATAAGATCATGGGATATTACTTCATTTTTAACTCCGGGCCCCAATACGCTGCATGTAGTAACGCATACCAATAATGATTGTTTGGGGCTTATTGTTGCGCTGATCGATCTGCCTGCAGGCGCTGCACCCGTGACAGAAATTACTGTACCGTTTGATGTTCGTCCGGGCGGTTGTCCTAATCCATTCAATCCGGATGCGCAAGGTGTGTTGCCGGTCGCCATTTTAGGAACAGCTGATTTTGATGTTACTAAAATTGATCCATCCACATTGAAAATAAATGGCGTTGCGCTGCTGAGATCTGCCATTCAGGATGTGGCCACTCCGTTCACTGGTACATTAACTGATTGTGCATCCTGCTCATCTGCCGGTGCTGACGGCCGGGCCGACCTGACCGTTAAATTTGATTTTCCGTCAATTTCGGCAACGGTAGTTGATCCACCACTTGGCGCTTGTCTGGACCTGACTATTACCGGTAATCTTAAAGCTGAATTCGGCGGCACACCGATAAAAGGCACCGATAAAATAGTTATAGTAGGTAATAAGAAATAGGACAGGTTATAGAGAGGAGGAGAGTCGCTCAGGTTTTGAGCGACTTTTCCTTTTTTCAATGTATTGATTAGAAGAACACCGCTAACTTCATTCGCGCAAAGAAAGGCGTGCCGGGTGTGAAGTGGATCTCTGTAACAGGAGCAGGTTCATTTTTCAGCCGTGACTCCGTATCAAACTGCGTTTCATTCCATTGTACATTGAACAGGTTTTCAATCGCCAGTCCAACTTCGTATTTCTTTTTTGTATAGTTAAGGGAAAGATCAGTTACCGTGTATCCTTTAGCTACAACCGAATTGTCTTCATTGGCCGGGCGGTCGTGCATATAGCGGTAGCGTAAGCTTCCGTTCCAGCCTTTTTTAAATTGCCAGTTTAAGCCACCGGTGCTGGTAAGGGTTGGCGCCAGCGGAATATAGTTTTCGCCTTTTGGTTGTTCTGCGCTACGTGGTTTGGCCAGGTTTATATTTAAATCGGCAAACAACCAACTGTTAAGCTGGTAACGGGCCGAGAGATCGATGCCTATTCGCCGGGTTTTACCACTGGGTTCTACCACGCCTTCATCGCCCACATACACAAATTCCTGTTGCAGGTACAAATACCAGGCAGCTACATTCAGCAACAGATTACGGGTTGGCTTTAACAGTACGCCAAGGTCAGCACCATAGGCAGCGGGTAAAATATCATAACCGCGGTTGAATACCACCACCCGCGCATCGTTTGAATGAAATCCCTTTCCTGTTTTCAGGTACAACTGCGTTTTTGTATTGAGCGTATATTGAATATTCAACTTGGGACTTACAATCAGTTTTGACTGATCGGGCGATTGATCGCTTGTGAGTTTGTCGAAATAATGAAAATTCAAATAATCGAGGCGGGCGCCCACATTGAAACGCCATCTGTCTTTTTCCAGGCTTTCATCGGCCCAGGCAAAGGCATTGGTTTCGCGAACATCGCCCAGCTGTTTATATTCCAGCACCGTATTGCGGTTGATCGTATGCGATAATTCCGTATTCCTCGTTTGATCGTGCCGGAAACCGGCCCCAAACATCGATTGTACATTCCATTTTCCGAAATTGGTTTCGTGTGATAGTTTGGAATGATAACCTGTTATATTCCTGCTTTCGCGTTGCCTTATCTGATCACCGTTCACCGGATCGTTTAAATAGAAGGTGAAATTGCTATGCAGGTTAAAATTGTAATTGGTGTAATAAGCCTGGTTTTCCCAGGTAGTGTTGGGTGAAAGATAGCTCGTGAGTTTGGCGCTGGCATTGGTGCGATTGGTGTAACCGCCTTCAGTATTGTCGATGTAACCAAAACGACCTATCAGTCCGCTTTTCACGGCCCGCTTAGGTATTTGGCCCGATGCGTCCCAGCCGCTGTTGAGGGTAGAACCAATAAGGGTAAGCTTGCCGGTCTTGCCGATGTTCGTGTTCAGTTTTCCGAACAGGTTAAAGCGTGTGAAATGTTGCGGCGATTCAAACGGTCCGTCGGAATACAGGAACTCGCTTGCTACATAAGCATTGGTGCATTGTTGTTTTTGCCGGTTGCTCAATAAGTCGATCATCGCCAATCCGCGCAGGGTATTGAACTGTCCACCTTCCAGCTTTACGGTACTTTTATCAAGGCTATTGAGGGTGTTCATACTAACGTAACCAGCTGTGCCCAGGTTGCCGTATTGTGTGTAATAAGGGCCTTTACCATAATCAACATTACCAGTGAGTTCGGGAATAAGAAAATGCAGATCGGCATAGCCCTGGCCATGGGCATGAGATACCATATTCACCGGCAAACCGTCAACAGTTACATTAATGTCGGTGCCATGATCAATATCAAAACCCCGTAAGAAAATTTGTTCCGCCTTGCCGCCGCCCTGGTGTTGACCAATAAACAATCCAGGTACGGTGCGTAATATATCCTGCGCCGATCGCACGGGTTGCAGGTTCAGATCAATTTTGCTGATGGCGTGGAATGATGCGGCTGACGATTGCGGTGTGATCAGCACTTCCTGTAAATTCACCGGGCCTTTTTCCATTTCAATTACAGGGTTGGAACCGTTTGTTTTTACCACCTGTGTGGCAAACCCGATATAGGAAATGGTCAATGAGTCGGTACGGTCAGTTGTTCTTTTAATTAAAGTGAAATAGCCCTGCTTATTGGTAACCACACCCTGGGTTATATTGCTCCATCGTACATAGGCGAGTTCAAGCGGTTCCCTGCTGATCTTATCGATCACCCGGCCCTGCATGGCGTTTTGGCTCCAGGCCACAAACGTCATACACACAGTCAATGCGGTGGCAATAAGCTTTTTCATGATCGGTTACAGGGCTTTTAAGGATTCTTTTATGCTATTGCTTACTACAGGTCCCAGCTCATACGAACTTTTTTGCGCAGCTTTTAAATAAGTACGGGCCCTGGAGTTTTGACCGCCCGCCTGGTAAATTTTTCCCAGGTAATACAGGGCATCGGGTTCAAAACATTTATTGGCTACATACAACCGCGCTGTTTCCATGGCTTTATTCACTTCACCGTTCCGGCAATATGCCCAGGCCAGCCAGCTGAACGCTTCGGGCGTGGGGCGATGCGCTACTTCCGTTTCTGCGATCTGCAAACATCGGCTGGCATTGTTTTGCTCATCGGCTTCAATGGCGAACAGGTATTTGTTATACATATTGCCATATAATTTATTTTTTGTAGCGGTGATGAACCGGTCGATATGCTGTTGATATGCCATACTATCATGCTGTGAAGCCGCCATTTGCGAAAGTAATAATTCATAATCGGGGACGGAATGCTGTTGCTGCAAATACGCCACTATTTTCCGGGCATTCGCCACATTGTTATCGTGCGAAAAAGCCAGCCAGGCAATTCCCTTCAGCGCATGGTAATAATGCGGGTCTTTGGCCAGCACCTGCAGGTAGCATTGGTACGATTCACTATATCGGTTTGCATGGCCATACAGATCACCGAGGTTTGTTTTGAGCCAGCAAAAGAGGGCGGGAGCGGGGTTGTCTTTTATTTTATCAAAGGCTTTTTCCATTAAACCGATCGCTGCATCCAGATCTCCTGCCACATGGTCTTTATATTTTGCGGCGCGTATCAGGTATTCAAAGGTGGTTTTGTCGGCCAGGCTGTTCAATGCTTTTTGTGCGCGGTAACGGTTGCCCAGTTCCATGGCCACATCAAATTCCATGAGCGTGGTGAGGTATTTATCATCGCCTAATGCCAGTGCGGAATCAATATACAATTGAGCCTGCTGAAAACGATGCTGCGTAATGCAATTGGTGGCCAGCGAACGGAAAGTGCCGGAACCGGTAGTGTGGTTGATAACATTTACTACGCGGTACAGACTATCGGCCCGGTGTATCTCGGTAATGTTGCCCGAATAAGCAAACCGTTTGGTAAGCAAACCGGCCAGCTTTGATTCTGCAATGATATCGCCCGGTGAATTAATCAGTTTGTTTGTCCAGAAATTAAATTCGGTATCTATTTGCTGCAGGTGCGTGTTGGGAGTTGGTTGCAGATAAACTGCATAATCTTTGAAATTGGTAATGGGGGGCTTTTGACAACCGGAGATTGTAAACAGAACAATGATCATTATGGGAATTAGCTTTTTCATGTAGTGTGTTTTTGAAGTAAGAGGTAAGAAGTAGGATGTAAGAAGTAAGAATTGCTGATTTATAGATTTTGGGATTTTGCGATTTGGTAGCATGCGGACCCTGGCGAAATCCCGAAATCTCTAAATCTCAAAATCAGAAATAAAACATGAACTTCTTACTTCCTACTTCAGATACCAATTGTCATCAATGAGGAGTTGCCAGATACGGGAAAGAACTTAAAAACGCCTTATCATTGCCATTGACATGATCGCTGGTTAACCCGGGATTCGAAGCGCCGGTTGGCCCGCCAAAGATCAGGGTGAGCTCCACGTCAATAACATCATCTGCCAGAGCCCGGCCGGTAAGTACATTAGTACCATTGTAGAAACTGGTGGGTTCGGTAGTCGATGCATTTAGTACATCAGTTACCAGCACACCAGTGAACTGGTCGGCATTTAATCCTAACAAGTTGGTGGTATAACCGGGGTTCAAGGCCAGCAATCTTGATTTGAATTTGCTGGCAAATGCAGCATTCATGGCTGAAGGAACCGTTGTGTTGAACACATCTTTGTCGGCTGTTGAAACAAAAACGGTATTGATGGCCGGACGCGCCATCTGGTCCTGGGTTTGATAATACGTAGGCGTATTGTCTTTGTCTTTTTTGCAGGCACCGAAGGTCGCTATGCCTGCTGCGATCAATAGAAATCTGCTTAAAGCAATTATTTTCATAAAAATTATTTTACTGATTTTAATCTTGAATTGTCAGGGTAATGCATTCTCTGAGGGGGCTATAGATTTACGCTTCCTTACTCCCCCTTTAGGGGACTGGTGGTGTCTACATTTTCTTTTTTGTTTCTAACCACACATTAATTTTCCCATTGGTGGCATTCAGCATTGATTTAGGCAGTTCCACCGCAAAGCTCATAACGTTGGTGCCTGCAAATGCATCTGTACCGGGGTTGTTGAAACTGGTGGCCATGCCGCCAATGATCTTTTTAAACTGGGTAAGATCAAAGAAGAACGGATCATCGCGCGGACCGGCAAACACTTTCATGCCGCCGCCGGTGCCAATGTTAGCTGCAGAACCATAGGGTGTAACTGCCACTTCTGCTGTTACCGGACCTTCCAGCTTACTGCGGCCACCTGTTTCTGATGGTTTAATGGGACCATATATTTTCATTTTCCCATTGTTGTAAATACCCTGGATCACGAGGTCTTCAACATTATCATTATTGTTGTCGATGTTGAATTCAATAAGGGTATTGGCATCAAACTGAGCGGCGCCTGTTGCTGAGGGCGCCAGTAATCCCTGGGTATTGGCAACGAACACCAGGTTATTGGCATCCTGTCCCTGAAATACATACAGATCGGTAATGTCGGTGGTTTGATTGGTAACCGCGGGTGAATCAATATGGTCAGCAGCATATACCAATCCGCCTACCGTAATGCCTGCTACAGCCAGCGCAGCGAGCAGCATTTTTTTCTTTTTCATGATTGCAATTTTTTGTGATGATAAAAGTGGTAATGATTTGTTATACTTACGGAAGTGGGGAACCGTTAGATTTTTTTTAAGAAGAATTTTTATAAGATTTTCTTTTAAACAGAAATGCCACGGAAAAAATCCATGGCATCCTGATCTGTTCACAACCCCGTATTATATTGAGTGAAACTAACGTATTCGGGCGGGTGCTTTTTTTACGATCTGTTTTATGGCAAAGTTAAAAATGGAATGAGAAGAGTGGGGGAAGCTTAATGATAACCGGCGATCTGAAAATTGAATAATTATCAAAATTTAAAGAAGGCCCCGATAAAGATCAGGACCTTCGGAGCAACCTTAGCTCCTGGGTAACACCACATGATCAATTACATGAATAACGCCATTGCTTTGATAAACATTCTTGATGGTAACGGTTGCCATGCCACCTTTTTCATCGGTTAACATGATCTTATTTCCCTTCATAGAAGCCCACAGGGTGCCGCCGGCCACAGTCTTCAATTGGGCTTTTCCATTTCCTGCTTTGATCAAACGCGATAATTCCTTTGCATCGAGTTTGCCGGCCACTACATGATAGGTAAGAATGGTAGTGAGCATGGCTTTATTTTCTGGTTTCAGCAGCGTTTCAACAGTGCCTTTGGGCAGCATATCAAAAGCGGCATTGGTAGGTGCGAATACGGTAAACGGACCAGGTGTTTCTAAAGTTTCAACCAGTCCGGCAGCTTTTACAGCAGCCACCAACGTGGTATGATCTTTTGAATTCACCGCATTTTGTACAATGTTTTTAGAGGGATACATGGCAGCGCCGCCTACTTCAACGGTTTTGTCCATATTTTGAGCAAACGAAGCATTCATAAAAAAAGCTGCTGCAACCAGCAGGGCAAAACTTTTAACCGATTTCATAACAATGATTGTAATTAGGTAAATAATGTGTTTTTTAGTGTGTATTGATCATGTACCGGTAAAGGATCCGGATCATATACGGAGGCGGGGAAGGGTTGGATTTAAATAATGGAAAAAAATATAAAAAAATGAGCCTGTTGCTGGTTATAAGGTAATACCGACTTGCTCCCCTGCAACCTGGAACCTGTAACTGTTTCTTTGCTTGTAGCTTTCATCTTTTTTATTACCTTTCACCCCTAATAAAACCACTAATGGCATACTGGCTGGTAAAATCTGAACCTTCTGTTTATTCCTGGGAACAATTTGAAAAGGACAAACAAACCTTTTGGGATGGCGTACGCAATTATGCGGCCCGTAATCACCTCAAGGCAATGAAGAAGGGTGATGAGGTATTATATTACCACAGTAATGAAGGTTTGGAGATCGTGGGTATTGCCAAAGTAGCGAAAGAATGGTACCAGGACCCCTCCACCGATGACGACCGCTGGGTAGCGGTTGATCTGAAGCCTTTCAAAAAATTTGTCCATCCCGTATCATTAAGCGCAATAAAAAAAGACAAACGGCTTGCCAACATGGCGTTGGTACGCATCAGCCAGTTATCGGTTCAGCCTGTTACCGATGATGAATGGAAGGCAGTTATGGAACTGGCGAAGCAGTAAGCCTGTAAATTCCTTTAACATTTTTTTGAGGTTACCTTTTTAGGTATGGTGTAATTAATCAGTACATCTATGCCTAAAACATATTGCCATGCCAACAACAACTGTTCGGGGCTCCCCGGTTTACTATGCTATTGAACTAACGAACAAGATCCCTGACAAACTACCAGGACCACTTAAATTTCCTTTCCCTTACTTTATGTAATTCTCAACGATCTGCATCTAATTACTACGCATCCCTAAATAATCATAGTCATGAAATTTATATGTCAACTGCTGGCAGCATTGCTGCTGTGGCTCTTTATTGCCTGTAACGATCAATCCGGAAAATCTTCCTCTGCTGATAGTGAATCGAAACAAGCGAATACCGCCGATGTGATGCTGGTTCAACCCCAGGCGCAGCCTGCGCCTGCACAGCCTGGTTCGCCTGCTGTCATCGAAAGTAAAAAGCTCGTAGTGCAGGATGGTTCAGTAGATAATGATGAAGTGCCACCCCCGCCCGAAGCGAAAGAAGAAGAAAAACCTTTCAACACCGAAGATTATAATAATATAGTAGAGAACAGGTTTCTGGCGGCTACGCAAAACCCCTTGTCTACTTTCTCAATCGACGTAGATGAAGCCGCTTACAGCAATGTGCGCCGGTTTATCAATAACGGCAGCATACCACCGCCCGGCGCCGTTCGTATTGAGGAAATGATCAATTATTTCGATTATACCTATCCGCAACCACAGAACGATGATCCATTCACTGTAAATACCGAGTTATCTGAATGCCCCTGGAGTCCCCAGCACCGCCTGGTGCATATCGGGTTACAGGGAAAAGAAATCCCGGTTCAACATTTACCCAATGCCAATATTGTATTCCTGATCGATGTATCGGGTTCTATGCAGGATGAGAACAAATTAACCCTGGTGAAAGCGTCCATGAAATTACTGGCCGATCAGTTGCGCCCCGACGATAAAGTGGCCATTGTCGTATATGCAGGTAATGCCGGACTGGTTTTGCCGCCAACCAGTGGAACCAATAAAACGGCCATAAAAGAAGCCATCGATCAGCTCGAAGCAGGTGGTTCCACCGCCGGTGGTGAAGGCATTCAACTCGCTTATAAGGTAGCCCGTGACAATTTTATAAAAGGGGGCAATAATCGCATCATTCTGGCCACCGATGGCGATTTCAATGTGGGCCTCAGCAGCGATGATGAACTGGTTACCCTAATTGAAAAGGAAAGAAAAAGCGGCATCTTCCTGAGTGTACTGGGCTATGGCATGGGGAATTACAAGGATAATAAAATGCAACAGCTGGCCGATAAAGGGAACGGCAACCATTCATACATCGATAATATCAACGAAGCACGCAAAGTACTGGTGTCTGAATTTGCCAGCACCCTGTTCACCATTGCCAAGGATGTAAAGGTCCAGATCGAATTCAATCCGGCCAAAGTACAGGCTTACCGACTCATCGGTTATGAAAACCGCGTACTGGCTGCGGAAGATTTTAATGACGATAAAAAGGATGCGGGCGAACTTGGTTCTGGCCATACCGTAACAGCTTTGTATGAAGTGATACCGGTAGGCGTGAAAAGCGAATTCATTGCCAATGTAGACCCGCTTAAATACCAGCCGGCTAAAAACAGTACGGCTACCAGTGGTGGCGATGAACTGATGACGATCAAATTGCGCTATAAAAAACCTGATGGCGATGTGAGCAAACTCATCGTTCACCCGGTAACAGATTCGCATCTGGCGCTCGCCAGTACATCTGATAATTTCCGGTTCTCTGCAGCCGTGGCTGCATTCGGTATGTTGTTGCGCAACTCCGAATTCAAACAAAACGCTTCTTTTCAACAGGTGATAAGTTTAGCCAAAGGCGCCAAAGGAGCTGATGCCAATGGCTATCGCCAGGAATTTATTACGCTTGTGCAGGCAGCAGGTTCACTGACAGCTAAAAAATAAGATAAAAAAATTAAAAATTGTATCATGCTTTCTCCTAATAAACCAGTGGTATTGGTAACATCAATATTGCTGACATGCTTTATAGCTTGTAATAATAGCGGCTCCGAAGCAAAAACGCTTGATATGGCAACGGCTAATACCGAAAAAATGCCGGCTGGTGCTGACTATAAAAACAATTATGGTGTTACCGACACTACGGCGCCTGCCCCGGCAGAGGAAAACGAAGTAAGGAAACAACAACCGCCCTCATCAACTCCTGCGCCAAATATTGACTGGGATAAAAAGATCATCAAGAACGCCACCTTGACCGTTGAAGCTAAGAATCATAAAACGTTCAACGATTTTGTACACGATCAGGTAAAGCAAACCGGTGGTTATGTGGCCGAAGAAGAGCAAAATAAATCGGATTACAAGATTGAGAACATAGTAACCATCAAGGTGCCTGTTGATCAGTTTGATAACCTGGTAAAATCAATAACAACCACCAAAGATGATAATGTGGTAACGCAAAAAATTACATCGCAGGATGTAACCGGCGAAGTAATAGATACCCGTTCCAGAACAGAAGCCAAACGGCAGATCAGGTTACGCTACCTCGATTTATTGAAGCAGGCCAAAAACATGGAAGATATACTAAAGGTGCAGGGGGAAATAAATAACATCCAGGAAGAAATTGAAGCAGGCGCCGGCCGGGTGAGCTATCTCACCCATGCAGCAGCCTACAGCACTATACAATTAACCTTTTATGAAGTGTTGAATGCAGCGGCAGTGGAGGGGCTTAATCCGGGCTTTGGGCAAAGGGTGTTAAATGCATTGCGCGATGGAATGGATTGGCTGGGAGAAGTGCTGATAGTGGTACTGAACTTATGGCCATTGTGGTTTTTGTTAGGTGGCGTTTGGTGGGGCTTCAGGAGATGGAGAGCGAAATCAAAAAACGGGCAGCAGGCCGTAAGCCCGGCGCCGCAGAGCGCAGTGGAAAAATAGTCTAGTAGTGTTCTAAATAGGGTTCTCAAAGGGCTGGGTCTTTACAATAAGTAGAGGCTCACCCTTCTTACTGATGAGTCGCAAAGGGTGGGCTTCACTAATGGGGCTCACCCGCTTTTATGGTGGGTCACCCATCATCTTAACGATCCCCAGAGTGAGACGCTCATTTGAGAGCGACCCACCCTTTACTTTTTTTTATAAATTTGAATTATGAGCAAAAAGAAGATCGTAGTATTAACCGGCGCAGGTATAAGCGCCGAAAGCGGATTGAAAACTTTTCGTGACAGCGATGGTTTATGGGAAGGATATGATGTAAGGGATGTGGCTACCCCACGCGCCTGGAAAAAGGATCCGGCCCTGGTGCTGGAATTTTACAACCAGCGCCGTAAAAATGTACTCGATGCAGCACCCAATGCGGCCCATTTCGGTTTGGCCCAGCTGCAGGATGATTTTGACGTAACTATCATCACCCAGAATATTGATGACCTGCACGAACGCGCAGGCTCTAAAAAAATACTGCATTTACACGGGGAAATATTCAAAATGCGCAGCGAGCATGATGAATCGCTGGTGTATGATATCAAAGGCGATATCAACCTGGGCGACAAAGCCGCAGATGGCGCCCAATTACGGCCACATATTGTATGGTTCGAAGAAGAAGTGCCTATGATACAACGGGCCATTCCTGTAGTACTAAGCGCCGATATTTTTGTGGTCGTTGGCACTTCCCTGGTGGTATACCCGGCCGCGGGCCTGGTGAATTATGCACCTATGGAAATACCCAAATATGTGATCGATAAGGTGATCCCCAATACCTCATCGGTAATGAACGTAACCAATATTGAAAAACCGGCTACATTAGGGGTACAGGACCTGATCACCTTGTTAAAAAACTAGTTCGCCCGCAAAAAAACGCAAGCGCCGTTCACCATATTTTAATCAGGATTGTCATTGCTCATAACATTTCGTTCACATATTTTTGTGGCAAGTGGTAGCAATTTTGCATAGTTTAGATGATGTACCAAAAATTGCATGCAATGGCAATTCCTTCCGTAACAACATCCTTGAAAAAATACAAAGGCAAATGGAAAGAGCCCGAAGTAAAACATTTGCTGAAAAGAACCCAGTTCGGTGCCAGGAAAGAAGATATAGATCATTTTGCTTCGCAATCGCTCCGGCGTACCATACACCAGTTGCTGTATACTGAAGAACCGGTTCCGGCTCCCCCAGTCAATAATTATAACGACGATAAATACACGGATGAAGAAATTCAACCCGGCGCTACCTGGATAACTGCCACCAAAGTAAGCGGAATGAACAGTGGCCGCCGCAGAAATTCTTTCAAGGCCTGGTGGCTGGGCTGCATGATCAACCAGCAACGCACCCTGCGCGAAAAAATGGTGCTCTTCTGGCATAATCATTTTGCTACCGAAACCAATACGGTCGACAACCCCACTTTCATCTATAAACACAACATCCTGTTGCGGCAATATGCCCTGGGAAATTTTAAAGCCATGGTGCGGGCCGTTACGGTTGATGCGGCCATGCTCAAATACCTGAACGGAAATGCCAATACAAAAAAAGCGCCTGATGAAAATTATGGCCGCGAACTGCAGGAATTGTTTACAGTAGGCAAGGGGCCGGGCTCGCATTATACCGAAGCCGATGTAAAAGCCGCCGCAAGAGTACTTACTGGTTTTCGCATCGAGAACAAATCGTTGCCCGATGTACATGGTATTTTTGATGCCGGCCGTCACGATGAAAGAGATAAACAATTCAGTGCTTTTTATAATAACCAGGTCATAAAAGGACGTAAAGGAAAAGAAGGGGAGGGAGAACTGGATGAAATGCTCGACCTTATTTTTCAACAAGATGAAGTATCCCGCTTCATTTGTCGCAAATTGTATCGCTTTTTTGTATATCATCAGATAGATGAGGCCACCGAAAAAACGGTGATTGAACCCCTCGCCCATATTTTTCGCGAAAACAATTATGAAATAAAACCGGTGCTGGAAAAACTATTCAGCAGCCGGCATTTCTATGACCTGGGCAACCGCGGCGGTATTATAAAAAGTCCGGTTGATTTTGCGGTTGGACTGTGCCGTGAATATGATATTGTTTTTCCTGGAGATGACAGTTTCGCTGATCAATATGGCTTGTGGGGCAATATCCAGATCACTGCATCGCAAATGCAACAGAATATCGGCGACCCGCCCAATGTAGCCGGCTGGCCCGCCTGGTACCAGGAACCTTTGTATGATAAATCCTGGATCAGTTCCGATACCCTGCCCAAGCGCACCGCATTTACCGACCGCATGTTGAACAATGGTTTTGCGCGCAACGGAAAGAAAATTTTGATTGATCCGGTTCAATATGCTAAGCTATTATCGGCCCCCGGTGATCCCAATAAACTGATCGACGAGCTGGCTTCACTGTTGTACGCTGTTGAGTTGCCGGTTGAAGAAAAACAGTATATGAAAACCGGCATTCTGCTGCAGGGTTTGCAGGGCATGGCCAGTGATCATTACTGGACGGATGCCTGGGCCAAATTGCAGGAGAACCCCGCCGATGCAGCCAACGCAAAGAACGTTACCAATAAATTGAAGAGCCTGTTGAAATACATGATGAGCCTGCCCCAATACCAGTTAATGTAAAACCTCAACTATGAAAAGAAGAAAATTTTTACGGGATACTATAACGGGCGTGGTATTGCCCTCCTTCCTGCACGGCATTTCGCTGAAAGCACTGGCGGGTACACCGGCTGTACATGCTAAGCATGCCGTACTGAACGACGACCGCGTGCTGGTGCTTATTCAACTGGCGGGTGGCAACGATGGCATCAATACGGTAATTCCCTTCGATCAATACAGTGCTTATACAGCAGCGAGGCCGAATATCTTTTTGCCTCAGGAAAAAGTGCTTAAGTTGAACGGGTTCGATGCAACTGCTTTCAACCCCGCATTGGCAAATATGCAGCAACTGTTCAATGAGGGCAAACTCGGCGTGGTGCAGGCAGTGAGTTACCCCAAACCCAATTTCTCACATTTCAGGGCAACCGATATCTGGATGACCGGGTCAGACAGTGATAAAGTAGTGTCGTCGGGCTGGGCCGGCCGTTTTCTGCATGATGTATTTCCGCAGTTCCCCGATAATTTTCCCAATGAAGCCATGCCCGATCCGCTGGCCATACAGGTAGGGTCGGTGGTGTCAACCGTATTGCAGGGGCCTTTGTTTACCATGGGAATGGCAATCAGCAATCCTGCAGGTTTTTATAAACTGGTAGAAGGAAAAGTGAATGTGAATGCCAATTCGCGTTGGGGCGAACAGCTCGATTATATTGAGCTCATGAGCCAGAAGACCGATCAATATGCTACTGTAATAAAGAACGCGGCACAGAAAGTGCCAACACAGTCGCCTGCTTACCCGGCCGCCGGTAAAAATCCTCTGGCCGATCAGTTAAAGATCGTGGCGCGCCTGATAGCCGGGGGCTTAAAAACAAAAGTGTACTTGGTAAGCACCGGTAGTTTTGATACGCATGCCAAACAAACCGAAACCGATACTACCACCGGAACTCATGCGAAGCTGTTACAGCGCGTATCAGAAGCCATTGGCGCTTTTATGAGCGATCTGCAGTTCCTGCAAATTGATAACCGGGTTATGGGTATGACCTTCTCCGAGTTCGGCCGAAGAATAAAAAGCAATGCCAGCGGCGGTACCGATCATGGGGCGGCGGCCCCGGTATTCTATTTCGGGAATAGCATAAAGGCGGGCATAATCGGTTCCAACCCCGTAATTCCTTCAACCGTAACAGTGAACGATAATGTACCTATGCAGTACGACTTTCGTTCATTATATACCTCGGTATTGCAAAACTGGTTCAACATGCCGGCCAGTGAAGTACAGGAGATCCTGATGGGTAATTTTGCCACCGTTCCTATTGTATAATGGTATCAATGGTATTAAAGTGGAGCCCGTTTGTTTCCAGCTCCTGCAGAACAGGTGTATAAACAGATGATAGTACCGGAATATGCACCCCGGTTTCGCGGATATTTCCCTGCAGTATTTGTTTAGCGGCCATAGCCAGTGGTAATTCGCTTGTTTTAGCCATAGCCGTTTTAATATGATCCTCACCTTTTACAACCAGGTTGCTGCTGGTTAGGTGTTGTATGCCATCCAGCTCATACCCGATCTCATGATGCAGCACCACCAGGTCTTTATCTGCCGGCTGCAACAACAGTTTTTGTTCCAACGCAAATTGTAAAACCTCTGCTGCGCTGCATTCGCCTTTGTTGATGAACGTTTGGTCATCATCCATTCCTAAAAAGAAAAGTTGTTTCATCGACAGGTTGGCTTCGTGCATTTGTCCGGCCACGGTAGCTGCCGCCTGTGTTTTTATTGAATCCAGGTTCACATCCATCAACTTTCCCTGGTTGTCGACCATCATAAAATCCTGCAGGGCTTTTCGCTCTTCTTCCCCCGCTTCCTGTTCCGCATCGAGCAGTTGTTGCAGCTTTTCGAGCAATTGCTTGGTTTGCGCAAAACGTGATGTCAATTGTTTTTCTATCCATTCGCTAAAGCCATGACTGGCGAAATGCGTTTGAAAGAATTCCTGAAGCGTTACGCCGTTCGTATGATATCGTTTGGTGGCATCTGTGAGTTTCAGCTCAACTACATTCTTCCAGCCAAAACAAAACTCGGGATAACGAAGTGTTGTGCGTACAAACGTACTTGCTTCGGGCAGCCCGTACAGCGGCATATACTGCAGCGAGTTGCGGTTGGGATACCAGGCCAGGTATCCGAGATCAGGAATATGAATTACCCGGTTGGGATCGAATAGCTGTTCGTACGGCCACTGGCAAACTGCACCGTTCTCTTTAAATACCGCCCCGTCTTTACCGGCCAGTACAATATTGTAAGGGGTGCCGGTAATTTTATAATGCCAGGGATTATCATCGCTTTCGGGTGATATAAGACCGCCGCAATGCGATCTGAAAGAAGTGATGGTACCGCCATTGGCCTTAATACGGTGAATTTGCCGTATGGCGCTCATGTGGTCAATACCGGGATTCAATCCCACTTCATACAGGAACAGCAAGCCCTGTTGTTTAATGGGATCCTGTAAACTCATTATGGAATCATCAACAGAAGCAGACGTAAGCAAATGCTTTTTATACTGCAGGCAATCTGCGGCAATTACCGGGTGCAGGGCAGGGGGCAATAAAGAGATCACCAGGTCGGAATTGGCAATCAGTTCCTTGCGTTCGAGGGTATTCTCCAGGTTGAATACAATGGTTTGAATGCGGTTGGTGTTAATAGTGATAACGGGCAATGACACAGGTGTGGTATCTGCAACGGTAATGCACCAGTTGTTGGCAGCAGCTTCTTTGTTAAGGTAATCGATCAGGGATGTTGCGGATCAAGTGAAAAAGTTGGGGGATTGT
>NZ_LVYD01000087.1 GCF_002077945.1 Niastella vici | reverse complement strand
ACTGTGTAGTTGTAATTACCGATTACACAGCCAGTCATATGCATTTACTTCATGCAGCTTGCAGGTGGCCAGCAGTGAATAAATTACTGCTGCATTCTGTGCTGCATCGTGTGAGCCGGCGAACAGGAAGTTGTTCCGGCCTAAAGCGATCGGGCGGATAGCGTTCTCGATAAGATTGGTGTCCATCAGTAGCATGCCATCATACAGGTACATACCGAGTTGCTTTTCCCTTTCAGAAAAGTAGGCCAGCGCTTTGCCTATCGGACTTCGTAATGTTGTTAGTTTAGGTATTTGTTCTTTTACCCAGCCCGTCAACTCTTCAAAGATGGGGACTGATTTTTCCTGACGTATTCTCACCCGTTCGTCAAAGCTGAGGTGCTGTTCCTTGCAATAACTTTCAATTCCGTATAGCTTGCTGTACAGCATTAAGGCGTGCTCAGCTCTGTTCTTATCGGTCTGCCGGGCGTCATAGAACTTTCTTCTGGCATGTGCATTACAGTTTACATGAGTTACGCCCTGCAGATTACCGTAATGCTTATACACTGAGTAACCATCGCTCTGGAGATAGCCTTTGTAATTTTGAAGCACCGGCCTTGCGTGCTTATTGCCACGGCCTCGCTGGTATTCAAAGAACACCAGTTTATCAACCGGATTGCAATAGGACCACATATAACCTATATGTGATTTTTTGCCTTTGGCTTTTTCACTATCCAGCACCTGATAGGGTGTCTCATCGGCCATCATGTATCCACATGCAGGCTTTACAATATTATTACGGAGCGCATCATAGATAGCGATAACACTGCGGCAGGTACCATTGATCCAATCGCCAATGGTATTTTCTGATAAGATAATTCCGCTTTGAGCAAACTTCTGCATTTGCCGGTGGATCGGGGTATGCCACATGAACTTCTCTGTTGTTACATGTGCCTTTAGCGAAGGTGCAGCCAGGCTTTTATCTTTTTCCTCAGGCAGGCTGGCTATGAAGAACTCAATTGAACCATTTGGATTACTACGCTTGTATTTGTATCGGCGGTACACCGTAGCAAACAGGCGTGCAGGATCATATTCCAATTGTTCTGTTTCTATTGTATCGAAGTGTTCGGGCGTCAGCAGGCAGATTTTCCGGATGGATATCTATATACTTTCTTTCAAGATGAGCAGGGATCTCATTTCTGCCAGGATGTTTCTTCTTCTCAGATTTGATCTTTGTGTAGGATTCTATTTTCTGGCCGTCGTTGATATTGCAGGCTTCTACCAGTTCCGCATCGATCCCTAGAGATAATTGGCCTGGTAAAGCCGTGCTAGTCTTTTCACTGCTGCGGCCATACACCAGTTTAGTCAACTGGTGGTATTGATGCTCTACCAGCTCCAGCTTTTGGATACGTTTATCCTTTTCTTTGATGAGCTCCAGCAGTGCGGCATTTTGCTCTCTTAGCAGCTTTACTTCGGCAAGTAATTGCTCCACCAGGTTTTTAAGCGGATTGATCTGACTTTGTAGTTGCTGTATGATCTCGTCCTTTTGCTTGAGGATGGCATCGAACTGCATGCTTTTAAAAAGCAACTGTTCGTATTTGTTTTGTAATTCCTGATGTTGAGGAGTAATAAGCAAAAGATTCCTGATTGATGAGTGCTACATTTAAAACAACTCATCAATGTCTATAGACTATACCGAAGCACAACTTAATTATTCACATGTGTGCATTACCTATACCTGAACGCCGAGTAACGGCTCATACTTATCTGCTTTTACATAACCACCAGACTCCAGGCTCATGCCGCTTAGCATGTACATGATCTGTTCTGCACTCATTTTATAATTGACCTGCTCGCCCAGGATCTCGGGCAGTTGAAACGAGCCTTCATCTAATCGCCTGTAAAATATACTGAAGCCCTTGCGCTCGTATACAAACACTTTTATCATTGTCCGGTGCCGGTTCAAAAAGATAAATACATCGCCACTGATGATATCCTTGTCCAACTCGGTCCTGATCAGTGCAGCAAGGCTATCGAATGATCTGGACATCTTTACCGGCTTTCTATACAAATAGTAATTCACGCTCTCGTGAACGGATAGCAGTTTACTCATGATAAAAGCGTTTTTAAGTATTCAGCGGGCACTTCTTTGTACAATCTAATATTACCGATCTCTGCAAATAGTTGTGGCCTCGCAGCAGCGACAACGTTTCCGATCACGTCAATGGTTGCAAAGCCACTCCTGGCTTTACTTTGCTTTTTGCGCCTCTTTCTCCTTTGCTTACCGTATACCTTTTGCCACCTGTAGAAGGTCTTCTCTGATATTGCATTAGCCTGGCAATACTCTCTGACGGTTAATCCGCCCTGGCGCTGCTCTTTTAAACACTCAAGGATCTCCTGACTGGAGCGGCGCACTTTTAATGCAGCCTGTTGTTGCTGGTTCTGTTCCATAATTACCAATGATTTCAAAGAGCGTAAAGCTATTTCTTATTAGCTTCCAATTCGACCCCTAGTCGCTCGGGCGTTTACTTTCCTTGGTTAATTCTATATGATAAGATAATATCTTAGTTGATTAGACTTGAGGTTTCAAAAAGAAATTATCAAGTGATTCCTTCAATTTCTTATGACCTATTTGTTTAGCCCTGTCCCTAATTTTTTCAGGTCCGAAAATCGAAATCTTATATCTCTCCGTTGTTTGTGCCGCATCATTTAAAAGAGTTTCTGCATCTGGCATAAAACCACTTGTTGACCAATATTCAAATTCAACCCTCTTCGTTTTTAAAGTATCTTGCTTTAAAATCCAATTTCGAAAAGCAGGTATTTTTTCAGTTAACCATGTTTCCGCTGCCTCAAGATTCACAAGACTTTTTTGAGCTTTACACTCTGCTATCACAACCTTTGAACTGTATATTGCCTCAATATCCATTTCATGGCGAGAATTATTCATAATAATTTCTCGTCCCATATTTAACGATTGACATTTCTGTTGATGAATATGGCCTACAACAAATTCAAATAGAGTTCCGCGAATATTATTTAATAAACCTTCGTTGTACTTTCGTAATTCTCGAATTAAATCCAAATACTTGTCTGGATCTTTTTTTAGACTAGCGGCAGCATTATTCAATATTCCAATTAATTCCTTAAGTGATTCAGCATATTTGTCGCCAAACAATTCCTTTATAAAGCCAATCACTATACCTTCGGATTTTAATTTATATAATGCTTCTTTATCCAGATTGTCAATTAAAAGAATTGGAAAAATGCGGGAGGCATTCCTAAAACTCTGAATATGGCGCAGTTTATCAATAAAGAACAATATATCTTTTTCATAAAAGGGCTTTCCAATTAAAACATCTCCTAGCAGATAACCAAATTTTCCATCGGATTTGAGGCCCCTTACTGGCGATAGGCCTTTAAACGCCCACCTAAATTTTCCAAATTCACCAAATAACTCACCGGTTTCATATGAAATAAGTCCTGTATTACGTGCTAAGGAGTGGAAATTTTCTAAAATATTCCCTTTTATCAATTCGATCGTTCTATGTAATGCAGGATTTACAATGAGATTACTAAATTGAGGAGAAAACAAAAGATCCGATTCATTGTATACCAATATTCTCTGGTCAATAAATGACTTTATTACTGTTTCGAACGGAATATGACCGGAGAGGGGCAGTATTGGATAATTGGTATAGCATTCGAGATACTTTCGGCTAACAATCCCTTCATGAAGTTTTAACGCATTCAGTGTATACCAATACTTCCGACCATTTTCATACATGAAATCGGAGAGTACACTTAATATCCAATCATCCTTTGCATGTTCTGGCAAATAGCATAAAGATTGGTTGCTCTTAAAAAAGCCCTTTATTTGATTAAATTCTGAAGCTCGATTAATTCTTTGGCTAGCCGTGTTAACTTTTAAAGATTCCTTTACTGCCAGTCGCTTTGCTAGTTCACCGGATAGCATTGGTCCTTCGGTCATTAATATCCTCTGTACTGTTGTCATATGGCACTATATATAAAACATTCGTTAGAATGGTTAAAAGATGCATTTTCAAATTTCATAGTCCTGATGCGGCTTTCATAAGAAAGAAAGCGCTAAAAACACTGTCATAGTACAATTTGCAACAATTTTTACTAAATCCAAGTAAGGTTTCAAAATTGGTAAATATTATAAATTTGGTGTCCAAAGTACTTCTTTATATATGCGTATTAATTACTATTTGATAGGTCCGGGTTTAACAGGTTATAGCTTGTTCTTTGGCCTATTTGACATTCCAAATCGTTATAACCAACAGCACTTTTATGGGGATAATTTTATTTGATCACAACTTTCCAAATATATTCAGCCTGTATCCTATCTCTCAATTCCAACCTGGTATAAACTATCGAAAGTCTGCTAAAAAACGTTTTGATTACAGCATCTGGATCTAGTGGCTTATCGCTTCAGGTTTGGCCGCTTCTTTTTTATGACCTCCTAGTCATTCAATGATTCATAGATACTTAAAAGGCATTTCTATACATTACATAAATCGCTTCCAGCAACAATTCCAATTCAACAAAAAAGTTCTGAAGCACTTCGATGAGAGACATTGAATCTAATAGTTTTTTAAGTTGCCTATTAGTTTGAGGTTATTTGTATGTTTACATTGAATCCGATGCTTATCTGCATTATGTTGCGCATACGCTATAGCGCTGATTTTCTAAAATCCCCAGTGCCATAATGATAGAGCTATCTGGTTCATTGTAAACGTAACTATTTAATGGGTATGAAAACGATTGTTATGATTGTTGTTTGTGCAACTGCATATATGGCCTGCACGAAAATGGAAACTGGAGGTATAAATTACTTCGGCGACGGTCAATTATATTATTGGTTTGATACGAACGGAAAATATCTGCGCGAAAATTCTTTACTCTACGAGGTTGAACAAACAGGATATAATAATAACCCCGATAATCCAAAAACAATAGCGGAGAATGGGTATAGTCCGGTTAATTGTTGTATAACCGATTCGGCTATTATTCCTATCGACGCTGATATGCCTGATGAACGGTTATACAGTCACCCATAAGCTCATCTGTTATATGCTTCCGCTGCCTGGTTATCCTTTAATTGATATAGATCAATAGATTTAGATTGTTAACGCCTGTTAGTTATTTATTTGAGCAAATTATTAATTTTACCTATGTTTAATAATAATCTGTTTTAATTGCTGCCATTTTTCAGAGATATATTTAATAGCCCATTATTCAGGTGGTTGGGAACCGCCATAGGAGCTGTTATTGCTGCCCTACTTATTGGGAAAAGCTTCTTCCATCTTTCACTTTATAAGTCTGCACTGTTAGGGGGCTCTTTATATACAGTTATTCTAATTTTGCGTTTTTTTTATTTGGCATTTACTGAGGGCATTATTTATTCGACATATGGCAATGCTATCATTCGATCAAAGTACACTATTGCAGAAATAAACAGCATTAAAGGATTGCATACAAATGAAAAAGAGGAAATAATGCAGGACATAACCACCTTATGCAATATGCTACAGGTGGTTTTTGCTAAAAAAACACGTTCAAACTGTACAGTATTAATAAAGGTACCTATTCTTTCTTGCCCCGTTTCACCAGATAGTGAATTGAAAATTCTTTGCATAGACTATAAGCATCAACTTTTGAGGGATACAAATGAATATCTAAAGCTGAAGCACACTGTGATTGGTAATACTGCTTTTCAGTTTATTGTAGGTAATGTCTTAAATAATAATGCACAGTTTTATTACCTGAATAATAATATACCTGAAACCAGGAATTATCACACTACCTACAGGCCCGAATATCAGAATCAAAAATTACCTTATAAAAGTGAGCTGGTATATCCAGTTATCCCATTGGCGACTGAGAGTTCTTCCACGGAAAATGAAAAGATTACGATTTGGGGGTTTATATGTATTGAGAGCGACCGTAAAAACAGTTTTCTTGATGAATATGATGTATCGATTATTGCAGCGGTTGCAGACAGCCTTTTTGAGGTTATAATGAAAGTTAATAAATTGAAAGCTCAAAAACTTGCGTAATGGAACAACAACTATTATCAGGCAATTTAGGATTTGATATGGTAATTGAGGATGACAATACAATTGCTGTAAGACGAGTTTATCCTGCAAATGCATCTGCTGATGAAATTTTGAACGGTGTAAATCGTACGCCACAAGTGACTCTGCAGTGTTTTGATCCCCTTTTAATAGATGAACTTTACTTAATCGGGAAAAGAATTTCCCTTCAAAATCACAGATTATATGATGCGGCGATAAAACCACGGAGTTTTTGGAGTATTATTAAAAACTTATTTACAAAGAATTAGCGGAACCTTTAAATGCATCAGAAACGGCCCTCACTCCAAAGGATTATTCATTATTTGCATTTCGTCGCATCTCACCCTTTCCTCCTCATCATTAGCTTTTTATTGATCTCCAGTCCCCGGTTACACATTAACCCTGGCTTTTTATGAATTATCACTCGCTTTTTATAGTAAACCCCTTACTTTTTCCATTGTATCATTTGCCTTTTATGACTCGTCAGTAGCCAACATTATGTCGTTAGTAGCCAATTTTGGGGCACTTGTTGTTAATATTACATCGGATGTTCCTCACATACCGTCCGATGTTGGTTATTTCTGCTGAATTAAAAGCAACTTATGCATGGAAGTTGGTAAGGAATGAGCTAAAATAAGCTACTTCGGCACTATAATAAGCCACTAGGGCACCAATGTTAGCTTTGGATGAGTCATCTAAAGTAAGAAACGCATTGTAGTTAGTTACTTTGGTACAATTAAAAGCTACATGTGCACCATAAAGGGTTACAGTTGACCCAATGTTGGCAATATTAGCCCAAATGTTGTCAACTAATATATGCAAGTGACTGATGTTTGTGTAATTCTGTACACTTTGACTATGCGAAGTTGGGACGGTTGAATTGATAAATATCAATATACTATATTTTCATGACTTATGTCATTTGCGGGAAGCTAAAAATATATATATTTTGTATAGCGTTTATTCCGACCTGTTGAATGTACTTAGGTTAAGTGCTGAGCATTGTAGCAAGTATGCTAAAGCCATTTTTAACCCTAAAGCCTAACGTACAATGCAACAATTACTCAATAAGCTAAACTCCATCCGCCCTTTATCACCGGAATTGCAACTACATTTAAAGGATAAGATCAAATATAAAGAATATCCAAAAGGCAGCTTTTTATTGGAACCAGGCCAGGTTTGTGAAAATATCTGCTTTATTCAACAGGGCCTGGTGCGTGTTTATTACGAAAACGCTGATATTGAAATTTGTCCCTGGCTATTGATAGAGGGAGATATTGCTATTTCTGTAGTAAGTTATTTCAACCAGGTGAGTTCTTTTGAATTTATTCAGGCTCTGGAAGATACCATCGTATATTATATAACTTACGATGAGCTTGAATTTATCTACGACAAATTTCCAGAATTTAACTTCGTTGGCCGTAAACTGCTGCAACATTATTATGCATTGGAATCGAAGCGGCTTTTTTCTATTCTCGGAAAATCTGCTGACGCGCGATATGCATATTTACTTGAATTTTATGCGCATCTTATTCTAAGAATAGCTGGCAAACACCAGGCTGCTTATTTAGGGATGGACCCGGCTACTTTCAGTAGAATTAAAGCAAAATATTTGAGAGAGCAGAAATTATTTTTCTTTCTGGTTATCTTAGTTGCTCTTCTGGGTTTAACATTCGGTTGAGCCATGCCGTTCACTTATTATTATTCAAACAAAATTTCATGACTTATGTCAAGCTGGGTTATTCTTCTTCTTCATATTTTTACGGAATCAATGTAACACTTTCCGTGCCCCGAACATTTCAATATTTAATAACGAAAAACTTCGGCGCCATGGAAAAACATACAATAGAAAGCCTGGATCAATTAGTTCATGTACTACTTCATCCTGTTGCGTTATCAAAGGCCACCCCGGAACAACTTACTGACTGGTTGGCCACTTCAATTAAACTGAAAGAATCCCTCAGACGACAATTGTTTCTTGACACGCTCTATAGTAAATCTGAAGAGGAGATCGAATTACTTATAGAACGTCATCAAATGATAGTGGCATCGATGCTAAACCTGCTTTTTAACTATCAGTTTCATGAGTCTATTACAGGGCACGCAAAACAATTCTATCAACAGGTGGCGACACAACTGGAAGACATCATTGTTTTCCTGAAAAAGGACTTTAACCGATTTTTCAATGTTGACCTAAATATACCTTTCCCCATAAGGCTTCGGGAGGGGCTTGAGCTGAAACGTCAGTGGAAAATGATCATCAAAACCATGCCTGGCAGTGAAACAAACAGCAGTGTGATGAATATCCTGGAACGGTTGATAACAGGCTTGCTTAAATATAAGGAAGAAATACCTGCAACGTACTACCAGGTGGCTTATTTAAAGAACTTAATGAAGGGAATAACCGATCACTTTTCAAATACCTGCCACTATGGATATACATCTTTAACGGAATTACTGATCAGCTGGAATTTCAACGATGCAGTATTTATACACCAAACCTGCGCCCATATCAGGATGATAATGGAAATGGAAGACTCAGTTGTCTGCAGGATTGAATTTTTAAAAACCTGTTATAAAGAAATGAGCCAATTGCTGGAAATAAATGCTGTCCCTTTCTATGCAACACAACTGGCTGCACAAAAAGCGGTCCTCGATTGGATCTCCCATGAATTAGAGCACCTTGAAAGCAGTGCGGTTGCTGTTGAAAGGGTAGTTGTCAATGAAGATAACAAGATTCAAACCTCGGTTTCTGTTCAGGTGTTGGCGCTCTTCACCCGGCTATTTAAGGATTCAGGAATTTATACCAATACTAATATAACGGAGATCTTAACGGCCGTGTCCTCGCTTTTTAGCACACCGCGACAACTGGAAATTTCGGTTTTCCACCTGCAAAATAAGTATTATCAAATTGACGAAGGCACCAAAAGAAAGGTGATTGATCTTTTAATGTCAATGGCGCAGCTGTGTAAAAAATTGTAGAATGCCTATGTGAATTCCTTGCAGATAGATGACAATTACATTAAACACTGTTAAAACGCTATTCCTCATCTTCCCACATTTCAGTTGCTACACATTTATTACAATGAAAGCCGGCTTCATACTTTTCTGAAGGTATATCCTCACAATATGAGGTGCAGCATAATTAATAAAAAGGTAATGATCCCCAATGAAATTACCACATTTCCTGCAAGTGTTTGCCAGGTATCGCTCATTTGTAAGTTTGCTATATTGCTCTTTTATTATAACCCCTTTACTTCTGGCTAATGCGAGCTCATGTTCGTTAAATGTACCTGGCCCAAAAGTAGAACTAGCCTTCTGATAAAAGGCTATCTTCATAGGCTCGTTACACTTCCAACAAGAACCTTCCGTAATCATCATTATTGTTCTATGCATTCCTGTTTTGCAGGTAGAACATTTGGGATTTCGACAAGCTCCAACCCGGTTTGGTTTTGTGATCTTCTCATCCAAATTTTCGATATCCTCATCCGATGACAACACTATTTCGATAACAATAATTTATTTTTGCTTATAAAATTGTAAAGCTTTTTCATTTGGTTTATGAGTAACTATTACCTCTATTACAATTATTATTTTATCCGCTTCGTCTAATAAAGCTATATCAGGTTTTACTTCAGCCATATCATGCTCAACAATGACCCTCTTTATTCTTTTGGTCAAATCACCATTATGCATTTCTTCGCATTCACTACAATCCCGGGAAAATGGCAGGGGAATACTTTGTTCAATATGCTTTAGAATTTTTTCTGCTAACAAGGTTTTGAAAGTAGAATGTAAAACTGTCTCGGGTGTACAATTGGGGTTAGGGCTTTATGCGCAAAATGAGGCCGTTTTGAATTTGGTCCGGTCTTTCCACTCTTTCTAAAAACCATCTCCCCATTGCAATGCAAACAATAATAATCTTTCTTTTTTTCTGCAAGTTTTGTGGTAATGAATTGATCCTGGCTGTCTTTGGCAACGGTATAAAGTATATCTTTTGGCAAGGCTTAAAAATTATAGTTAAAAATACAGAAGTTCATTATGCCTTTTACATATTTTATTGTCTGATAAAAAGAGTAGTTAATTGGATCATATTCCTGCTATTCCCATCCTCTTTCATACCAGTTTCTAATCTTTTTTTAAAATTCTTCTCCCTCATAATCATTGAGTTAAAAGGGGTTGTTCCATGGTTGGCAGCTTTTTTAGGCTGTTTCATAACGTTTATTTGCACTGTCAACGGCGCCAATGTATAACTGGACCGCTCGTACTAAAAAAGCTGATGTAGTTCGTTGTTATAATGTTTTCCAAACAACCCGCAGGGATCGTAATTGTCACCCATTACAACCTGCATCCGGCTTCCGGAAACAAGATGCATTAATGACAGCATAACTTACATCAGTATAACAGTACGAAGAGCAGGTATTACAGCCCGTTTTTTTGATTGCTTTATTGGCCAATAAAGTTTGTTAAGGTTTCTCTTTGTAGCAGGTATTTTAATTTCCTAACGTTTAAATTTTACTGAAATGGAAGATGTAATCTTAACCTCGTACAAATACCTGCGCGATAGCGACACCGTACTAACCGGATATCGCGTAGTGGCAAAAATGGAAGGCAATCCTGATTTTGCCGACGCGCCGCCCGCATTGGCCGCAACAAAAAAACTGTTGCCTGCAGTGCTATCTGCAGTAAATAATGCGAAAGGCCGTGACGTAGAAGTTGTTCAACTTAAAAACAATTTGAAGGATGAACTGGTAGGTTTATTGACCGAGCTGGCTGAATATGTTACGGTCAAATGTAAGGGTGACCGGCTAAAGCTGTTAAGCAGCGGTTTCCCCGTTTCAGGAGCAAGCAGCACCCAGGTAGAGCAGGTGATTCAGGAACTGGAAGTAACATTAGGAGCTTCCGGTGTGGCAACTACCAGCGTAAAGCGGTTGAGGGGTGCAAGAGCATATATGCACCAATATACTACTGAGCCGCCTATTGATGGAACGGTATGGCACATCGAAGCTGGCAAGCACCCACAGTTTAAGTTTGTTGGCCTAAAATCGATGGAGAAATACTGGTTCAGGGTAGTAGCTGTAGCCGCTGATGGAGAAAACATAACTTCTCCGGTTGTTTGGCGGGTTATTCAGTAAGCGGAGCCAGTAACCTGTGGCCTGTGATCATTATCTGGCAACCATGAACGGCTTACCTCCAGTAAAGGAACGGCTGCCCCCGACAAGTCGGGGAGCCAACCAACCGAAGCCCGCATTCATCTGTTGCCAGCCAGCCCTCCCGACATGTCGGGATCGGAGGCCACCTAATCCAAAAATACCTAATCCAAAACCACCTTATCCTATGCGCTTGTTTGTCCAATGCAGGTATGCATATATAGAAGCTTCCATACCTGCCTTAGGCAAGCCTTATCAGCCGGCGCCTTGTGCGCAGGGGCCCCGGTCGGTAAGTGGCGCAGATGCGGTTATTGCGATTGGTTAGTAGTAGGGCATTTATTTTTAACTAGGAAAAATTTCACTATGAATAAGATGATAAAAAGAATGCAGGACCCCACACCGAAGTTTTTCAAAACACTTTGTAAGATAGGTGTGGCGCTGGTTACAGCAAGCGCCGTTGTGGCGGAATCCCATGCAGCATTGCCACCGGTCTTTACCCACATAGCAGGTTACCTGACGGTGACCGGTACGGTATTGAGCGCAGTAAGCCAGTCGGCGGTACTCAATGAAAGGAAATAAGAATGCGTATTGTTTACAAGGGTCCCGCAACGGCTAGCCGGGAGCGGGGCCCTTTTTCAAACGCGATTAAAATACTATAAAACACTTTTTATGTTGGTGCTTGACCAAAATTTACGCATAAGCTACCAGTCGTTCTTTAATAGTTGTCAATTAAATAACGACCGCAGGCAGGAGGGCGATAGGCTCATCCAAAAAATTACTGACAATAAATCCCGTTATCTGCCGGTAGCTGATTCAACCAGGGTGCCCTGGTATGTGATCGGCGTAATTCATAGTATGGAATCTGGCCTGAGCTTTCTACACCATTTACATAACGGAGATCCGCTGAGCGCCCGCACAGTTCACGTTCCCACGGGCAGGCCGTTGGCAGGAAAGCCACCATTTACCTGGGAGGTTAGTGCCACGGATGCCATAAGGCTGGAAGGTTTCGATCACTGGATCGACTGGTCCATTCCCGGCATCTGTTACAAGCTGGAAAAATATAATGGTATAGGTTACCGGGCTCACCATGTTAATTCCCCTTATTTATGGGGCGGCTCCAACCAATATACGCGGGGCAAATATGTGCAGGACGGTGTTTTTTCACCTACGGCCGTCTCCAGGCAAATAGGCGCTATGGTGTTATTGAAACTAATGAACGGTAAAGGGATGATTGTTTTATAAAAAAGGAACGCCCTATACAAGTAGTATGGAATCCTGATAGGGTAGGTGGCCATTTAAACCCTGTTAAAACGCATTTTAGGCAAAACTTCATTCCGATGCACTCTGCGATATAAATACCATTCAGCAATTGGCCTGATGAAAATATCTGAACCACCAGTGGGCCGTCTGGCTGCAATATAGGCTTGTTTCATCGCCCATAGGGGCTTGAAATCGGCAGAATATAGCGTTTCTACAGGTGCATCTGAATCTTCACACTCTACGTTGATTACCCGAAAATCGGGGTCGTGCGCCTGGAGATACGCTTTCCAGAAAATGTGCGCTAAAAGCCAATTGTTATACGCATTCCAATAAGGGCTGATCAACCCTTTCGGAGATTTTCCGGGAACGTTTCTGTTATAGGACCGTTTTACACGAAGGCAAATTAATTGCTTGCCTTTCATCAGTTCAAAAATTTCTGTTCCATCCGCCTTTTGATGAGCCAGCACGGTCCAGATATTGTTTATTGATTCGGCAAGAGCCCGCTCAATTAATCGATTCATGAACGGAACAACATTGTCTCTTGTAGGAGTATTGCTTATAATTTGGAAAAAGAAGTCAATGAATTCAGTTTCGATATTAAATGCAGGGAATTCGAAACCAGGCTTTTCCCCTAAATCGAACAGCGATTTTAGCTCTGCCAGGGCTTCAGATGAACTCAACGAGATGCGCATCAGGAAATCGGTTTGATGGTTAATATGTTAATTGTGATGTGTTTCTGGGGTGTGTTCAATGGACGTATTTCGCTTCTTCATAAACCGGTGCCATTCTATTTCGGGCCGTACGCAGATGCGGTTTCCATCAAAGCCTACGTAAGGGTTACCCGAATTGAAAAATGCCTGCCGCATCGCGGCTAAGGGTTTATAATCTTTATGAAATAAACTTTCAGCCTCTCTCCGCCAGCATTCTTCGTCAGTAGTATCTATCTGGAAGCCTGGATCGTGTGACCAAATAAAGGCCTTCCAGTAAATAGAGGTCAGAAGCCAATTGTTATAGGCGATCCAATCGGTCCTTCTCAGGCCCTTGGGCGATTTCTCTACTATTTTTTTATTATACGCTTTTCGGACATTACTCAATACAAATTCATTGTCAGTCATCAGATTGAAGATTTCCGATCCGTCGATAGTATTGTGTTTGTCCAGCACCCGGCAAATTTGCAAAAAGGACTCTTTTAATGCCAACTCGATGGTTTTTTCCACTTCCGGAATAATGTTGTCCGTATCGGGCATTCGTTCGATGATGTAGGCAAAAAAGTCGAGGAACCAGAGTTCCATCAGGAAGCCCTGGTGTTTTAGCGGCGGGGTATTCCACTTTTCGAGGATGGATTGTAATTCTCCAAGCGCCTGTTTCCTGCTTAAAGAGAACACCATAGGAATTCGGTTAAGGTTAACAATGGTACTTTCAATTTAAAAAATTGGCGGGTGCTTACAAAATAATTCTAACGGCTCCAGGGAATAAAAAAGGCCAGGACGCCGGCCTGAGATCCCTGATTTTGAGCGAAAAAATCCGGGACCGGTTATTCCTAACCTGATTGCTGATGCCCTCACTTCTTAATAGGTTGCAATCACATAACAGTGACCGGCGGCCTGGCTATATGTATTTCAAACCAAAACTAGTACAGGGATGGAGGTGAATTCGTATTATTTGGCGGCGAATCCGTGCCTTAAAAAATTTGAAGATTTGGACAAAGTACAGATTACGAAAATGTTGAATATATGATGTTCAAACACTAGCGGGGGCGTGTCCAAAATCAATTTTTTTACGGTTATGCGTTAATCATTGTATATGTGGCTAAATAAGTTTAAATTATATACGATATTTGACCGGCTCTGATTTGCTCTCTCTACAGGTACAGTAAAAATTGGGAAAACAAGTACTCGTTGATAAATTTTCAATGGCTCATTTCTTTGCAAAAAAGATTTTGCGTTATATCTTTCCTTATTCCAACCTTAGCCTTCAACGATGCTCGTCATTCCTTTTTAGAATTTTTACTAACTGATAATATACATCAACTGTTTTTTTCAACAGTTAATAAGCGTAAAATATAAAATGAACCTTTCCCGACAACTAATGAATATTAGTGTCGTGTATATTCATTGAAGTACGAAGCAAAGAATTATGATGCAATTCGACCTGGACGCGTTAAAAAGGGGAGACCATGCCGCATTTAAACAATTATTTGATGAGCTGTTTCATCACGTTTGGCTGTATTCGTGGCGGATCACTAATGATAAATATGAGTCTGAGGATATCGCCCTTCAAAGTTTTGCCGTATTGTGGGAGAATGTACAGGGTTTTAACTCTGTCAATGAGCTCAAAAAATACGTGTATGTCACTGCGAAAAATGCCAGCATCAATTATTTAAATAAGCAAAAAACAAAACAGAAATATCAGCATCATGTAGCAGCTTCCCCCGAGGAAGTGGAAGAAGCCAATGCTATCGAAATTTTGACCTACCGTGCTGCCTTAATTGAAAGGCTTTATCAGGAAGTGGAAAATCTTCCTCCCCAATGCAGGGAGACAATCAAGCTTTGTTATTTTGAAAAAGTATCGAGAAATGAAGTCGCTCAACGGCTTGGAGTGAGTATAGACACCGTGAATAGCCAATGCCAGATTGGGATGAAAAAATTAAAAGCCGTATTTGGCAAGACGGATCTTGCCTTTGTTTTACTGTTGCTAATTGGGTTGTGCGAGAATTAAATATTACCCCCTCAAAAAAAAATCCAGCATTCCTTTCACGTTTTTTGCCACCATCCTGTTTTAATATATAGAAGCAGGTTATTAAACTGTTAACTGAAGATTAATTTATTAATAAGTTTTATTTGAATCATTTCTGATCAGGTTAAGGCTGGGTCCCGTTTTTATCATTCGATTGAGAAATGGAAAACTATTCTCGTGTCCAATCTTTATCGAAAAACTACAAGCGCATGCAAGACGAACATTTATTTATTGCCGGACTATTACAGAAATACCCTGACCTAAACCAGGAAGAGCAAGAACAATTAAACCGATGGTTAGAGCAAGGAAACAATAGGAACTATTTCAACCAGATTCTTGATAAAGGCATCCTGGAAGAAGATCTGCGACAATTAGATCAACTGAAAACAGAGAGCCGGCAAAGCTGGGAAAAGTTGCTGAGATTAAAGCAAGGCCAGGCAAAAGTTTTTCGATTGAAGAATAGCGTTTTCTATGCTGCGGCCGCCGCTGCTATAATAATTATCATTTCAAGTATTGTCTTTTTTAAGCTGAATCAAACTAAGAAGGAAAATGATCTGGTTGTGCAGGGAAGTAAGGTGCCAGTTGTAACAGATGTTAAGCCCGGGCAATACAAGGCAAGGCTAACGCTTGCAGATGGATCCAGTGTGGTGCTCGATAGTTTTTCCAATGCACGACTAGTACAACAGGGTAGTACAAACGTCTTTACTAAAGACGGGCAGTTGGTTTATCAACGACAAGGAAAGCAAAACGAAGAAGCTCTTTATAATACACTTACTACCGCTAAGGGAGAAACGTATGGAATGACGCTTTCGGATGGCAGCATGGTCTGGCTCAATTCGCAATCATCCATTCGATACCCAGTTGCCTTTAATAATGAGATAAGAAAAGTGGAAATAACAGGGGAAGCTTATTTTGAAGTCGCTACCGCTTATTCAATCTCTGGCAGCGGACAAAAAAGAAAACAACGATTTGTTGTTTCGCTAAATGGAGTGGATGTGGAAGTGTTAGGCACCAAATTCAATGTCAATAGTTACACCAATGAAAATACGGTGAAGACCACTTTGTTGGAAGGGAAAGTAAAAGTTCATTCAAGCACTAACAATACCGAAACCACCTTGCAGCCAGGCCAGCAGGCAACATGGAATAAACAATCACAACAGATCAATAAACTGGACGATGTAGATGTAGATGAAGCAGTCGCCTGGCATTATGGTTATTTTCAGTTTAATGACGCTGACCTGGAAACTGTTTTGAGGCAACTGGTTCGCTGGTATGATGTTGAAGTGGTTTACCAGGGTAACATTCCTCAGAGAGAATTTTGGGGCAAAATATCAAGGAAAAACACCTTGTCACAGGTCTTGGAAACTTTAGAAAAAAATAATGTTCATTTTAAGCTGGAAGGAAAAAGAATCGTTGTGGCACCGTGAGAAAGCTAATTTATTGAAATACCAATCTGGATTGTATGCTTAAGAACGAGGAAGCTTTTACTGTTCACTTGCGAATGCAAAGTTTTGAGCAGGTGTACCTGAAATTAAAGGGAGCTATTGAGCGATTTGCCTTTTACCTTACTGGTAAAAGACCGGATTCAGAAGACCTGGTACAGGAGGTATTCATTAAGTTATGGATCAATTGGCCGAAGATGCAAGCAATGAAGGAGAATGAACTGATGAATTATTTGTTTATCACCGTCCGCAACCACATCATCGATGAAATAAAGGAAAACAATCGGCCAAAAAGAAATAGAAGGATGTTTCTTGACGAGTATTCAAAAATTTATACCGGGTTTTACCTGCATGATGATGTACTGGTTAGGGAAGGATTAAGAATGCACCAAAGAGCCGTTGAACAACTGGCGAAAAAACAAAGGATTGTTTACCAATTTCATCAAAAGGATTACAGTGCAATGGAAATAGCCAGGATACTTAACCGGTCAAACAACACGGTGCAAAACCAGTTAACTACCGCTTATAAAAAAGTAAAAACTTATTTGAATAAAAGCTACGGTTGGGATTTACAAGAATCAGGGCGAAGGAGTTCCTGGAAACAGGTTTCGTTAAATTAGCCACGCAAGCATTTCAATCATGTAGCTAAAATTAAAATAATCTTATGCCTATGGATACATCATTTTGGTAATTGGTAAAAGAACTAAAAGTTGTTTACTCTGATGAGTATGAAGTAATGCAAAAAAGCATTGGTTTTACAGTTTAGGCGCTTTCGGCATTATCACCGTTTCCCATTATTCCGTAGTTATCCTTCCATGGCAAATAAAATTACGCCACCGCTCTCTATACTTGCCGTTAATCATTGAACCGCACCTACTAGCGTTAACGATTTTCTGCTACCAGCATGAAAAATAAAACCGGAGTGTTTACGTCACCCCGGTTACAGGTTAACCAAAAACAACGGTGAATTGTCAATTTTTAACCTCAAATCAAAGGTATGCAAGTATTTGCTACTCGCAAAGCCATTGCTATGGCTGTGCCAAAACTAACTATGCTTTTCACAAAATACCGCCATGCGGTAAGAGTCATGAAACTGACAGCGATTTTATTATTAGCAGCTTGTCTCCATGTAAGCGCCTGGGGAGTAAGCCAAACCATCACGCTATCCTTAAAGGATGCGCCTATACAGAAGGTGTTCAAAGAAATTGAACGCCAGACAGATTACACTTTCTTTGTCGAAAGGCAATGGTTGGAGAAGGCAAAAAAGGTGACCATTGTAGCAAATGGTTTGCCTCTTAACCAGGTGTTGGAATTATGCTTTAAGGACCAACCATTTTCCTACTCCATTTCGGGCAAGACAATCACCTTGGGGCCGAAAAAAGAAAAGGTTGATAAGGAGCAAAAGACATCAGCAATTCAAAACCCACTAATAGACATAAAAGGACGAGTGGTAAACGAAAATAATGATCCTGTGGATGGGGTGACTGTCACAGTAAAAGGAACTTCAATTGGAACAACCACAAACTCAAACGGTGAGTTTTTTTTAAAATCGGTTGAAGAAAACGCCACATTGGTTTTTTCAAGTGTCAATATGGAAGCCCACGAAGTTAAAGTAAGTGGAAAAAATTTTCTTGATGTTGCTTTACAGACTAAGATCACCTCAATGCAGGAGGTGGTTATAAATAAGGGGTACTATACTGAAAAGAAAAAATTTAGCACCGGAAATGTAAGTAAAGTAACCTCCAAAGAAATTGAACAACAACCAGTCTTAAACCCGCTTTTAGCTTTGCAGGGAAGAGTGCCGGGATTATTTATAACACAAGCTAGCGGAGTTCCTGGTGCTGGCGTTACAGTGCGTATTCAGGGATTGAATAGTATTGCTGGTGGAAGTGATCCATTGTATGTTATAGATGGCGTACCCTACCCATCCCAAATGCTTGCTACAACTGCAACAACTCAAGTGAGTGCTATTTTAGGCGGATCTGGTTCTTCATTTTATTCACCTGGGGGAAATGGTAATCCGTTAAGTTATATCAATCCATCGGATATTGAGAGTATAGAAGTGCTCAAAGATGCAGATGCTACTTCAATTTACGGCTCACGAGCTGCCAACGGTGCTATTTTAATTACTACTAAGAGCGGCAAAGTGGGACCCGCAAAGGTTGATATTAACCTGCAACAAGGCTGGGGCAAAGTGACAAGGAGTATGAATGTAATGAATACAGAGCAGTATGTGGAAATGCGAAAGGAAGCATTTGCGAATGATAACGTTTCTATAAGTCCTACGGGCTCCGATTACGACATTAATGGCTTGTGGGATCAAAACCGTAATACCGATTGGGTGAAAACATTGATCGGAGGAACTGCGAAATATACCAATATCAATAGTTCTGTTTCTGGGGGAAATGCCTCCATACAATATTTAGTGGGAGGAACTTATCAAAGGGAAACAACTGTTTTCCCTGGAAATTTTAGCGATCAAAAAGGAACTTTACATTTTAATATTAATTCCACATCTTCTAACAAAAAGTTCCGACTCGTTCTTACTGGAAGCTATATGGTAGATAATAATCAATTACCAAGGAATGATTACACTGGTTTAGCATATACTCTTCCTCCCAATGCTCCGGCATTATATAAAGATGATGGAACGCTAAATTGGGCGCCTAATCTTGTAGGAAATTCATCCTGGGATAATCCTCTTGCCCAGAAATATAAAATTTATCAAAACAAAACTGATAACTTAATTAGCAGTGCTATACTTAGCTATAATCTCTTAAAAGGGCTTGATATTAGTAGCCGCTTTGGATATACAAAATTAACGACTGATGAATTTGCTACAGATCTTACTCCATCACAGAGGCCTGAACGTCGCGCCAATTATAAAAGAAATGCAGTTTATTCAAATGGCGTAATCAAAATATTCAATATTGAACCACAAATAAACTATAAAAAGACTTTTGGGAAAGGAAATTTTGATGCTTTAATTGGTGCCACAATTCAGCAGAATAATAATGACGGCCAACGGATTACGGGTGTTGGATTCGCTACTGATGGATTAAGAGATTTGGCTTCAGCAACAACGATTGTCATTGGCGCAACTACTAATGCAGTGTATAAATATAGTGCGGCTTTCGGGAGATTAAATTATACCTGGAAAGATAAATATATTATAAATCTAACTGCTCGACGAGACGGTAGCAGTCGATTTGGTGATGAAAATAGGTTTCACAACTTCGCTTCAGCAGGAGCTGCATGGATATTTAGCGAAGAAAAATTCTTTCAAAAGAGTCTAAGATTTTTGAGTTTTGGTAAATTAAAAGCGAGCTATGGCACTACCGGAAATGATCAGATAGGGGACTACAGTTTTTTAGAAAGATATATTTCTAATAATCCTGCAGTACCTTATCAAGGAGGAAGTAGTATTAACACAAACCGTATTACTAATCCTTATCTACAATGGGAAGAAACACGTAAATTATCAGTTGGGCTAGATCTGAGCTTTATTAATGATAGAATTGCATTAAGTGCTGTATATGGACGTAACCGATCTTCGAATCAGCTTCTTTCTTATACATTACCCATTATTACAGGATTTTCAAGTATTGACAGAAATTTCCCCGCAACTGTTCAGAATACTACATGGGAACTCTCTGTCATCAGCACAAATTTAAAAGGAAAAACAATTGAATGGACTACCAACATCAATCTAACTATTCCTCGTAACAAACTTATTTCATTCCCCAACCTTGAGACTTCGAGCTATAAAAATAGTTTAGTCATTGGGCAACCAGTTTCAATCAACAAGGCGTCTATTTTCTTGGGAGTAGATCCAACTACCGGTCTCTATACATTTGCTGCTGCTAATGGGCTGGTTACAAATAACCCAGATATTCTTAATGATCCCACCAAATTGATAAACGTCGATCCGAAATTTTATGGCGGATTTCAAAACAATATACGGTACAAACAGTTCCATTTGGATGCTTTATTTCAATTTATTAGCCAAACCCAAAAGGATGCATATCGTTTTGGGATGGGTGCTCTTCCTCCTGGTATGGATAGAGTAAACCAACCTTTATCAGTGCTTAATCATTGGCAGAAACCAGGAGATAATACATCGGTTCAACTTTACAGTGAAAACTTTTCAAAAGCATATAATCCATATAACAAGGCAAACTTCAGTGATGCGGCTTATGTAAATGCATCATATATACGTTTGAAGAACATTTCTATCTCCTATGACCTGAGTAGCGGAGTAATGAAGAGACTTAGGATAAAGCATTGTAATATTTTCTTAGCAGGGCAGAACTTACTGACGATAACCAGCTTTGGAGGGATAGAACCGGAAACCCACTCATTCGTTTCACTCGCGCCACTAAAAATATATAGCGCAGGTCTGAAATTGAGTTTTTAAAAGCATTTATAACCTAATAAACGAAATCTTTATATGAGTAGGTCTTTAATTGCAGTGATTTTATTCACTTGGCTAACCATTTTAGATTGTGGTTGCAAAAAATTGGTGGACGTCAAAGCACCAAATAATGTAATAACTGCAAATAGTGTTTACAATTCTGATGTTACATCCATAGCAGTTTTAAATGGTCTATATACTCAAATGAGCACTAATAACTACGGTTCTACAGCAACGATACCTACTGTTTCTATGTGGGCCGGCCTATCAGCTGATGAACTCACGCTGTGGAAAGGAACGACATCCATAAGTCAAATTGCATACTATAAAAATGAACTTTCGGCAACTACGGCTGGAGGTGACTTTTGGATGAATATCTATCCCTATATTTATACGTGTAATGCAGCAATTGGTGGATTAGAAAGCTCGGTCTCTTTAACTCCAGCGGTAAAAAACCAGCTATTGGGTGAAGCTAAGTTTCTTCGTGCTTATTTTTATTTCTATTTGGTAAATCTATATGGTGATATCCCATTAGTACTTTCAACAGATTATAAAATTAATGCCTCATTATCGAGGACCCCAACGTCGGTCGTATATAATCAGATTACTGCTGATTTACAAGCCGCCCAGAATCTGTTGACTGACGGTTATGTAAAATCAGATGCTTTAACGCTCTATTCATCTTCCGCAGAAAGAGTAAGGCCATGTAAGGCTGCCGCAACAGCACTGTTAGCAAGAACTTATCTATATACAAGCAAGTGGACAGATGCTGAAGCACAAGCTACAGGAGTTATTAGCAATACCGCTGTTTACGATACAGTACCATTAAACAAAGTGTTTTTAAAAAACAGTAAGGAGGCAATTTGGCAGTTGCAACCGGTTACAACCGGGACAATTACTAATACTGCTGATGCTTATTCTTTCGTGCTGTCTGTTCCTCCTGTAGGGTTAAACTTTCAGCATCCTGTTTATCTTAGCGACACCCTCATAAATAGTTTTGAAACAGGCGACCAACGAAGAACAAATGGGAACTGGGTTAATGTTTATAATGATGTGACTGGAACCTATTACTACCCCTACAAGTATAAAAACGTTACTCAAGGTACTGGTGTTACTCCTACTGAATACACCATGCTTTTGCGTTTAGGGGAGCAATATCTTATCAGAGCTGAAGCAAGGGCACAGCAAGGTAATATAACAGGCGCACAATCCGATTTGAATGTCATTCGAAGACGTGCAGGCTTAAGTAATACGACAGCGAACGATAAGTCGTCTTTATTAGCCGCCATTTTAAATGAGCGACAAGTAGAGTTATTTACGGAATTGGGACATCGATGGTTGGATTTGAAGCGCACAGGAAAGGTAGATGTAGTTATGAATACAGTTACACGAATAAAAGGTGGAAATTGGAGTAGTTATAAACAATTGTATCCCGTTCAATTGAATGAGTTGCTTAATAATCCCTATATGATTCAAACAACAGGTTATTAAAAAATTAGGTGCATCAAGTGCAATTATATTAGTATGCACTATTGTCCTTTAATAGAATAATCATTGCAATATTCCTTTTGATGAGTATTGAAACAACAAGTAAACAAGAACAAATGATGTATATGATTCGGATCCTTGTTATGTCATCTCTTACTCTATTATTTTTTACAGTTGAAGCAAGGCTAAACAAAAACAATCAAAGTATTTCAAATGGTGGAATTCAATGGGTTTCTGGATTGACTTGGAATCAAATAATCAAACAAGCTCATGATCAGAACAAATACATTTTTATGGATTGTTTTGCTACATGGTGTCGACCTTGTAAGGTTATGGATAAACAGGTTTATCCCAATGATACTGTTGGACAATTGATGAAGTCAGGTTTTATATGTGTAAGGATGCAGATGGATTCAACCAAAAATGATGACGAGGAAACTAAGAAATGGTACTCAGTCGTAAAAACATTTGAGAAAGAATACTCAGTTAATGCCATGCCAACTTTTTTAATCTTTGCACCAAACGGTAAAATCGTTCATAAAGATGTTGGAGGTAAAAATGTAAAACAGTTTATTGCTCTGATAGAAGATGCTACCGATACAACTAAACAGTATTATAGGCTAGTGGAGCAATACAATAAAAGTAAATTGAAATATGCACAAATGCCTGCCTTGGCTCAAATGGCACGTTCTGTTGGGGAGAAAGAACTATCGATACGAATAATGCGGACTTATATGACAGAATACTTGGACAAAGATCAGCAAAACTATTTTAGAAAAGAAAACCAGCGTTTTATTTGTGATTTCTCGTCTGAGATTCTTCGGTCAGATGACAAATTATTTCTTTTATATCTGCAGCAGTCAAAAAAAATGGATTCGCTTTTTGGGAAGCCTGGTTATTCACAGCAGATAGTAGACTATGTCATAACTAAAGAAGAGATAATCCCGGCCATCAATGGAATAAAAAGTGACAACGAACTTGTTTGGCAGAAAATTTCAGACCAAATTCAGGTAAAATACAGTCGCAATTATGCAGAAAGGACGGTGCTAAATGAACGGATTAATTTTTATAAATCAAGAAAGGATTGGCAGAACTATGCCAAATATTTGGTGCAAAAAGTGCAAATGGAAAAACAGCAAGGATTATCAAGTTATAATAGTGCTTCTTTTCTAAATGATTATGCTTGGGAAATATTTTTATACAGTAATAGCAAAGCCGATTTAAAGAAGGCCTTGGAATGGTCATCTCATTCTCTCCAATTGATTGACTCATCTTCTTTTAATGTAGGTCCCAATATGGATACCAGGGCAAATCTGTTATACAAATTGGGAAAAAGCAAGGCTGCAATTAAACAAGAGGAAGATGCCCTCGAAAGAATAATTTCAGACTCTAAAAGATATAGCTTTCTTAAAGCTTCAATAGATGGGTATAAAAAAATATTACAAAATATGAAGGAGGGAGTGCCTACTTATTTAGAACAAGGGGCAATTTGGGGTCTATAAGGTTAGTGAGATTTTTATATGCTAAGCCCGATACTTTGTTTCATACAATTTGGAAAAGCAAAAGATTTCGGTCTTTTTTAAGTTAAGCTTTTAACGGAGCTCAGGTCAAAAGAATGCTAGGAGTATAGCGCTAATGCCTGTAGCGGCCTTTCCGTTAGTAAACGCCCGAGCAACTACAAGTCCAAATAATTGCTATTAAAGAATAGCTTCGCTCTTTGACATATTGGCTTATTATGGAACAAATTCAGCAAATGGCTGGTAGCAAGTCAATCGTGCGCCGGTCAGAAGAAGAAATACAACGGCTCTTGAATGAACAGGAGCAAAGCGGGCTCACGGTAAAGGAGTATTGCGAGATGTATGATTTAGTAGAACAGACGTTCTATGGTTGGCTAAAGCGTTACCGGAGTAAGGGTGCGGAGGAACCAAAAGATCTTCCTGTAGCACCAGGGGGCTTTGCCAGCATAGAAATAGTTCCTACACTGATTCATGGCCATCCGCAACTTTTTGCGGAAGTTGGGAATATAAAGCTCTATAAAGAGGTGTCTGCTGAATATTTAAAAGCACTTGTATCATGAGTAAGCTGTTAGCCATCCGCGATACGGTCAACTATTACCTGTACCGCAAGCCGGTGAAGATGAGCCGCAGTTTTGATGGATTAGCGGCCCTGATCTGGACAGAGCTGGATAAGGACATTATCACTGGAGATGTGTTTATCTTTCTTAACCGGAGTCGTACTATGATAAAGGTGTTTGTTTATGAGCAGAAGGGTTTTAGTATTTTCTATCGAAGATTGGATGAAGGCTCCTTCCAACTGCCGGCCATCGTTGGTGATCAGGCTAGCTACAGGATGAGTGCCGAACAGATCATGTATATGCTGAGTGGTATGACCTTGGAAGAGGGTGGATATGTGAAAGCTGATAAGTATGAGCCATTGCTTGGTTCATCAATGTGACTACTAATATATGTGAATAACTTAAATAATATATCGTTTAGTCGTCACGTATTGTTGAGTTGTTTTTAAATAGAACAACATCAACAATACTCGCTTTGCATATTACACCCGAACATCAGGAACTACAGGAAAAATACCAGAAGCTGGTACTACGGGTGTATCAACATAATCAAATTGTTAAAGCCAAAGATGAGGCTATAGAACAATTAAAAGCGCAAATCACTCCACTTAAGACTGCCTGTGAAGAGTTCGCCTCCCTGGCGTGCGAATTAAAGGAACAGGTCACTTCTCTGTTAGAGATTATCAAAAGTTCAAATCGGAAAGAAAGAAGCATCCGGGCCGGAACGAAATACCTGCTCACATTGAGCGAAAGTATATCGACATGTATCCTGATAATCTTCCTGAAGATGCTGAGCATTTTGATACGATCGAAACTGAACAATTGGAGTACGATCCGGCCAAATTGTTTGCTACTGTTTATAGAAGATATAAGTATAAACAAAGTAAACCGGATGGGTCCACCGAGTTCTTCATTGCCAATCTTCCCGAAGAAAAGGATAAAAGCCTTGCCGCTCCTTCCCTCAAAGCACATGCAACAACTGAAAAGTACATGTGGCACATGCCGATCTACCGACAAATGCAAAAGTTCTCTCAGCATGGTATTATTCTCTCTGAGAACACGATCGGCGACTGGATCAATGGTGCTTGCCGCAGTCTTGCAGCCACCTACGATGCATTACGAACTAACATTGTGAAGGCTGCATCGGGTTACATGATGTCCGATGAGACACCTTTCACGGTACTCGACACAGAGAAGGGAAAAGGGAAGAAAAGTCATTTCGGCTACATGTGGTCCTATTGTAATCCGGTCGACAAATTGGTGTTTTTTGAATATCAACGGGGCAGGGGTAATAAACACGCCAGGCCGGTTTTACAAGATTTTAAAGGTTATCTCCATACAGACGGCTACAATGTTTATAAGCATTACGGAAGCCTTCAAGGTGTAACACACGTCAATTGTAATGCGCATGCCTGCCGAAAATTCCACGAAGCAAAGTTCACAGATAAAAAGCGAGCTGAACATGCCTTAATGCTGTATAGCAAATTATACGGAATTGAGAGCTACTGCAGAGAACAAAACTTCAGCTTTGATCAACGCAAAGAAATCCGCCAGGAAAAATCGGTTCCAATCTTGGATGAGTTAGCAGCTTGGGTGCGAGATGAGATTCCCAGGTTAACCACCCTTCGAAGTCCGATTGGCAAAGCACTGGCTTATTTTTCTGAGCGGGAAAAGCAACTCGGCATGTACCTGCATGATGGTATGCTGCTAATGGATACTAATCTTATCGAGAACACCATCCGGCCGATAGCGCTTGGCCGAAATAACTTTCTGTTCGCCGGATCTCACGATGCTGCTCAAAACGCCGCCATTATATATTCTTTGTTTGCGACCTGCAAATTGCATGATGTAAATGCATATGAATGGCTTAAGTATGTGCTCACAGCCATGCCTACGTTCCCATCAAGCCGGATCAAAGAGCTGCTTCCGCAGAATTGGTCCCAGGTCCTTGTTGAAAGGGAACTCGTTGCTGAACCATAATTACCAATATTAAAAAATTAAACTGTTGAGCTTTTGGGCAATGCCCAGCAACCCTGCAGTTTGTGGTTATCTGGATTAAAAATAAATTTTTACCAAATATAGCCGGCCAGTATAGCTTAATACCTGTGGTTGGCCGGGTGATTACGTTCCGTTACATATAAAACTACATTTTGCTTGATAGGTTTAAAATATTAACTTTAAGGATAAGCTAAGACAGTTGCATTTTTTTAAATGCTATCCTTCAATCTCCATATTATTTGCAGCGAAAAGCCATTGTTTCCCTATAACACTTCCATTTAAACCATTTCAGATGTTGTACAATCATTTTTGTTGCTTTGAAGCTTTTCTAAAATATGGAAAATATTGTTATTAATTAAAATGTCGTATTAACTTATTTTATGAAATATCTATTTGCTTTTTTTTTGATCTTAAATTTAACCTACTCGAAGGGACAGAAACTCATGGTCAATAGTATTCCTCGTCCATTTAAAGGTGTACAAACTCAAAAACAGCTTATAACAGATAATTTTTATTCGAAAGACTATTCATTACTTCCCGTTAAACCTAAACGAACATTTACACTTACGACGAATGAAGGATCTTCAATGGATGTGGATGTTTCACCTGATGGAAATAATATCCTTTTCACCTTATTGGGAGAACTATTTCTGATTTCTTCAAAGGGAGGAGAAGCCATTCAGCTTAGCCGGGGAATGGCTATTAACACTTATCCTGTTTGGTCTCCTAACGGTAAATTAATAGCCTATGTAACTGATGGCTCTGGTGAGAAACATGTGCATGTGAGAGACTTGTCTGGAAAGTATCACAAAATATTGGGTAGAAATGAGGTGGGATTGTGGTTTGATTGGTTCCCGCCGTCTGAAAGAAAAGTTGAACCGATATGGTTACCTGAAGGTGAAAACATCGTATCTGATTTGAATGTTTACCATTTATCTGGCTTTAAAAAAAAATTGCCAGATGCGCTAATAAGGACCAATAGCACATACCTTTCTCCCGAATTTAATTATAACACCATAATTGGATTTACAAATGATCGAAGATACATTTTTTTTGAGGACAATGAAACAATCAAGCGATATGATCGGAAAAGGAGTATTGATACTGTTATAATCAAAAATAGAAAGGACGACCCCGAGAATATCCTAAGCCGTGAAAATAATGTCCGGGTATCTCCGAATGGACATTGGCTTACATATATAAAGAAGTCAAAAAATACCTGTAGTAGCGATAGCTTAGTGCTTTATGATATAAATGATAGTACAAGGAAGTCACTGGTTTCTGTTCAAACTAAAAATTCGGGGAGAATTTACGAACGGCATTATTCTTTTTCATCCGACTCAAAGTATATTTACATAGGATTTGGGGGTAAAATTCATCGAATAGACGTACAAAGCAAACGGGATGATGTTATTAATTTCAATGCGACTGTAAAAGTTGATATGGCTCCGCTTGTCCGAAATAATTTCCCGCTCTCGCAGGATTCACTCGAAGTTAAGTATACTCGTTCGGCTAATGCAAATCCCAATGGCACCAAATTGGTTTTTTCGGCACTTGGAAGTATATATATTCAAGATTTACCAACTGGAATACCAGTAAAATTTGTAAATCAATCAGGCCTACAATTCCATCCTATTTTCTCTCCTGATGGGCAGTGGATCGCTTATGTGAGTGAAGATGATTATGATGGCAATGGCAATGTTTGGCGAGTTTCAGTTTCGGGGGGAGAGCCACAGAAAGTCAGTTCGGTTGCTGGTCACTATTGTAATCCTGCCTGGTCACCAGACGGGAAATACATTGTTGTTGTCAGAGGGGATGGTTCCGTAGGAGAACTGTCAAACGGAGACAGGGCACAAATTCAAATTTTGTCCGTAAATGATGGCGGTATGAAAGTATTGGCAGATAAAGTTCCGTTTTATAACATGCCTTCTTTTTCACCTGACGGCCATAAAATATTTTTTGTACCCAAACAAGAAGGATTAGGAGTTCGATTAAAAAGTGACCCAAAATTTGTTTATGTTGATTTGAATGATACCGGGTATACTCAAAGAGTACTGGCCTCGGGAGGAACTCTTAGTGGAACTGGAGTTGACACTTACTCAAAGCAAATGATCATTTCTCCAGATGAACAGTACTTAATTTATACTGATGCTGATGATCTTTGTTTAGTACCTTTTGCAAATTTAGGTTACCCAATACTCATTCACGATACGATTTATGGAAGTGAAAACGGTAGACTCCCTGCTATCAGGCTCGTAAGGGGAGCCTATGACCCTCATTGGGAAAATGGAGGTAAGATATTAAGCTGGTCTTTCGGAAACAAGTATTATCGTGCTAATGTCGCAAAGATTATTGAAGCTTGTTTGCAGACAGATCTTGAAAATACCCCGAAAGATACCCGACTAGCCTTTGTGCCTACAAATGTGATTGACGTACCTATTATCGCTGATCAAGAAATTCCTATTCATTTGAAAGAACCCCTATACCATGGGCGCGGAACTATCGCATTGAAAAATGCAAGGATTGTTACTATGGGTGCCGCCAAGGTGATTGAAAAAGGAATAGCTTTGATTAGGGATGGAAGGCTAATCGCCGTTGGTGAAAATCGCAACGTAAAAATACCTGCAGATGCGAAGGTGTTAGATTTCGAAGGGAAAACAATTATACCGGGACTAATAGATATTCATACACATGCAGCGCCAAGATCAGACATGTTTCCTCTTCTTCATGATCCTTGGCTGGCTCTTTTTGCTTACGGTGTAACAACAATACGTGATCCTGCGGGTAGCATCAATGAACTTGGTTTTGCAGAATTAACGGAAACAGGGAAAACAACTGGTCCCAGAGTATTTAGTGTTGGCCACGCAATTTATATAGCTACAGATCAAAGAAATGTTACAAGTTTAAATAGTGCCCAGATTTTAGTGAATAACTTGGAACGTCTTGGAGCGATTGGAATAAAGCAATACACGCTTCCTACCCGACTTCAGAAACAATGGTTGTTGATGGCTTCCCAACAGGCAAAAGTTAACATGACGAATGAGGGCGGGCGTCTTCCCTTAGAATATATTGGCATGATCAAAGATGGAAGTCCTGGTGTAGAGCATATACCGGTATTTGGGGATGCATATAAAGATTTAATTGGCTTTCTTGCAGCTTCAGGAACTTATATCACGCCAACACTGCAAGTGGCGTGGGGTAAGCATAATGAACAAGCATGTGAATATTTCAGAAGACAATATTTGTTACCCACTCCTAAAATGAAAGCTATCATGAGTGATGCCAGTTATCAACAATTACAAAAAAAGTACATAAGGTTTTACAGTAATCTGGATTCAATTGCTCCTTTACAATGTAGTGGGTTGCTTGAAAATTTTAAACTTGTTGCATCTATTCGCAAAGCAGGAGGAAAGATTGCGTTAGGTAGCCATACCGAAGATTTAGGAATAGGCGCTCACTTTGAGTTATGGGCTTTACAAATGGGCGGGCTTTCCAATTATGAAGCCTTGCAAATTGCCACTATTGAATCTGCCAAAGCATTAGGTATGGAAAAGGATCTCGGTTCAATTGATGTTGGAAAAGTTGCTGATTTAGTTATCCTTGATAAAAATCCATTGGAGGACATACATAACAGCATATCGATAAAATATGTGATGAAGGATGGAGTATTGTATGATGGAAATACACTTGATATGATATGGCCTATTAAGAAAAAGCTAAGAATATTGTCATCGAATGACGTTAATTGAATTTAACTGATGGAAAAATGCAAGACTGAAATAATAAGAGGAACTGCCAACTAATTAATGGAGAATCCATTCAGAAAGAGAAGACGGAGTACGCATAAAATGCCCCGTTCTTTAAAACTTTAGAGAGTATAAAATAATTTGTGTGAAACAGAAAGTAACCGATATCAGAGGCGGCATCTGTTTTCAAAGATAGTTAAGAATTGATGGAGTATGTATCCCCCAATTTTGGAGGGTCATGCTCTATTTCTTTTTGATATTGGTAATGGCCAGGTAAATTGCTTTTAATGCATTGTCATCCGGGAACTGCACCTTGGCCTCAGTATACTTGCGGATACCCCGGTTCAGGTTTTCAATGGTGTTGGTGGTGTAAATGATTTTTCTAATCTCCAGGGGAAAATCAAAATAACTGGTCAGGTTGTCCCAGTTAGCCCGCCAGGATCCGAGAACATGCTTGTACTTTGTTCCCCATGTTTTATAAAATTCCTCAAGCGCAGTTTCTGCCTGCTGGCGGGTTACATCGCTATAGATATTTTAAGATCAGCACAAAAAGCTTTACGGTCCTTCCAGATCACATATTTGCAGCTATTACGGATTTGGTGAACAATGCACAACTGGGTTACAGCAATCGGGAAAACGCCTTTAATGGCGTCTGTAAGTAAACCTCTAACCTGTACCGTGACTGAAAATTGCTATTGGTCCTTTAAGTTTGCTGCCCACAAAAAATAATATTATTGGTAAAGGCCCGGGGAACGACAGGTATAAAAATTCAACTCCGGGTCGCGTGAGCGAAGGAATATTTCATTTCAGATATGATTATGGCTCAATAGTAGAGCCCTTCCAGTTTTGAGGTAGCAGCTCTTTTATTCTGCTCGCTGGGAAGGTAGGCATAGCAGTAAGCACGTACTTCAGCCAGTCATAAGCATTAACGTCATGCAGCTTACAGGTGGCTAGCAGTGAGTATATAATAGCAGCGTTTTGTGCAGCGTCATGGGAGCCGGCAAAGAGGAAGTTGTTTCGGCCTAATGCGATAGGCCGGATGGCGTTCTCGATAAGATTAGTATCCATGAGTAGCATACCGTCATGCAGGAACATACCGAGTTGCTTTTCTCTTTCAGAAAAGTAAGCCAGTGCTTTGCCTATCGGACTTCGTAGTGTTGTTAACCTGGGTATCTGTTCCTTTACCCAGTCAGCCAACTCCTCAAAGATTGGGACTGATTTCTCCCTGCGTATTTTCAATCGTTGATCGAAGCTGAGGTTTTGTTCTTTGCAATAACTTTCGATACCGTATAGCTTGCTATACAGCATTAATGCGTGTTCTGCTCTGTTTTTATCAGTCAATTTTGCTTCATGGAATTTTCTTCTGGCGTGTGCATTACAACAGACATGGGTTACTCCTGGTTGGCTCCCAAAATGCTTATACACGCTAAAACCATCACTATGCAGATAGCCTCTATAGTTCTGCAATACAGGTCTGGCATCTTTATTTCCTCTTCCTTTATGATATTCAAAGATAACCAGCCGATCTATAGGGTTGCAATAACTCCACATCCACCCCAGATGTGATTTTTTACCTTTTACTTTCTCACTATCAAGAACATCTATCCTCGTTTCATCAGCCATCATGTAACCGCAGGCAGGCTTAACGATATTTTCCCGCAGGGCATCGTAGATAGCTGTAAGGCTACGACAGGATCCGTTGATCCAATCACCTATTGTATTTTCAGATAAGATAATTCCGCTTTGAGCAAATTTCTGCATTTGCCGGTGGATCGGCATGTGCCACAGGAACTTCTCTGTTGTTACGTGGGCTTTCAGTGAAGGTGCGGCCAGGCTTTTATCCTTTTCTTCAGGCAGACTGGCTATGAAGAACTCCGTAGAACCGTTTGGAGTGCTGCGCTTATACTTGTATCTGCGATAAACGGTCGCAAACAACCGGGCCGGATCGTATTCCAACTGTTCAGTTTCTATTGTATCAAAATGCTCGGCATCATCGGGCAAATTTTCCGGATGCATGTCAATGTATTTACGCTCTATATGGGCCGGTATTTCGTTTCGGCCTGGATGCTTCTTCTTTTCAGATTTTAATTTTGTGTAGGATTCTATCTTTTGACCATCGTTGATATTGCATACGTCTACAACGTCGGCATTTATATCTAATTGAAGTTGACCAGGTATAATGGCAGAAGATCTTTCACTGCTGCGGCTGTAAACCAATTTGGTTAGCTGCTGATACTGGTATTCGATCAGTTCTAATTTTTGAAGCCGTTTGTCCTTTTCCTTAATGATTTTAAGCAGCGAGGCATTTTCTTCTCTTTGTAGCTTGACTTCTGCTATCAGTTGTTCTACAGCATTTTTTAGTGGAGTAATTTCATTTTTCAGCTGCTGTATAACTTCGTCTTTTTGCTTAATGATGGCATCGAACTGCATGCTTCTGAATAGCAGTTGCTGGTATTTATCTTGTAGTGCCTGATGTTCTGGTGTAATAAGCAAAAGACGCGTTGTTGATGGTTGATTATATATAAACAAGCATACAACTACGTTTGACTATTGTAGATATCAATTTAGTTTTTCACATATGTGAGTTACTCAAGCTTGAGCGCCTAGCAATGGTTCATATTTACCAGATTTAATATAACCGCCGGCTTCCAGGATCATGCCGCTGAGCATCGACATGATTTGCTCAGTACTCATTTTATAACCTACCTGGTCACTGGTAATGGCTGGCAACACAAAAGAGCCTTCGTCAAGCCTCCTGTAGAATATGCTGAAGCCTTTCTTTTCATACACCAGCACCTTTATCATAGTTCGATTACGGTTCAGAAATATAAACACGTCCCCGTTGACGATATCTCTATCCAGCTCTGTTCGAACTAGTGCCGCCAGGCTATCAAATGACTTAGACATCTTGACCGGTTTGCGATACAAATAGTAATTCACGGTTTCCTGAACCGAAAACAGCTTACTCATGACAACAGCGCTTTTAAATATTCGACTGGTACTTCTTTATAAATCCGGAGATTGCCTATTTCGGCAAAAAGAGATGATCGCAAATGGAGGCCATTGTCCTGGACCACTTCTATTTTTTCAAAACCAGCCTTTGCTGCCTGGTTTCTTTTACGCCGTTTCACCTTCCGACCGCGATACTTTTTGGTCCACCGGTAAAAGTTCTTTTCACTCATGCCGTTAGCTTCGCAATAAGCTTTTATGGTAAGACCGCTTTGGGCCTGATCGTTCAGGCACTTCTCTATTTGCTCAGCTGATCGGTATGTGCGCTTCTTTTTATGCGCCTCTTGTTGGTTTTGTTCCATATTCAACCATTTTTCAAAGAGCGTAAAGCTATACCTTAATAGCTTTCATTAGGAGGGGTAGTTCCTCGGGCGCTTACATATTATTGGAGCAAACAGAAAAGCAGCCATTGACAGGCAAACGCACCAAGGAACAAATTCTTCAGATAGTAGCCGAATATGAAAAGGCTCTCGGCCTGACGGTAAAAGAATTCTGCAGGAAAAAGGGAATCAGTGAAAGTACTTTTTATAGTTTTCGAAGCCGTTATGGGTTCAAAAATCAGACAAAGGATAAATCAGGCGGTTTTATCGCCATTACAACCCCTATGCTGAAAGATTCAACCAATACACTGTTTGCAGAAGTGAATGGCATCAAAATCTACCAGGCAGTGCCGGCCGATTATCTTAAAGCCCTTGCATCATGAGTGCCATAGCATTACTGACCGATCATCACCGGTACTTTTTGTATTCCGGTTTTGTGAATATGAGCCAATCATTAGACGGCCTATGTGGCATCGTTCGTAATGAACTGGGCAGAACGGTAAACGACAAAGAAGTATTTATCTTTCTCAATAAGCGATGCACCCATATCAAGCTGTTATTGGCAGAGGCAGACGGATATACATTATTTTACCACCTGTTACATAAGGGCCGTTTTAATGTACCGGCTGCAGATGATACCGGCGCCATACAATTAAATGCTCAGGAGCTGCTATTTTTACTTTCCGGCCTTGCCTGGCAGCGATCAGGAAAAAGAGTGTAGTTATGCATATTTTGAGTGTCCAAAATCCACTGGCTACGTATAATTGCAGTCTGCTTTTTAAAATAAAAATCGACGCCGGTTTATCCACAAAAAACTTACCGGGCCGTGGAAATATCCCCTTCTTAAATCAGGCTAAAAACGGGGCCAATTTTGGCCGCCGTCCCGGGCAGGTTCCACTTCGTTCGGCTTCGCTACGCTCCGCCTCACTTCGCTGGTTCTACCAATACCTTTACTGAATAAGGACATGCATTTAAGCAACTGGACCTACCAGGATCTGTAGTTGTAACGGTAGCATTTGCAATTGAAATTCCAGTATCATCTAATGTATACGTATTTGTGGGGTCATCTATAAGGCATCTGTTTTGAATTGAATCGCATATATAAAGGTGAGAGTTTCCAAGTCTTGCTTTAAATGCAAGTGCACCACCAACGACTGCTAAAACTGTAATAGCAGTCAACATGATTTTTACCTTTTTCATAACGATCATGCTTTTTAGTTAAAAAGCTAACTTTTTGTTTGTAAATAATGCCTATTCTTTTTTATAGTGATTTTCAGCTTTGACACTTGTAATGAAGAATACGGTTAAAAAAGGGAGAACGGAGTGAATATAGCACACCCCGTTCTTTCAAGAACTAGCAATATCGACAGGACGTTGTTTAATATCAT
>NZ_LVYD01000086.1 GCF_002077945.1 Niastella vici | reverse complement strand
ACTTGTTGCAAACGATGGGACCCTTGTTGTAATCGATGGGGCACTTGTTGCAAACGATGGGACACTTGTTACAAATGATGGGGCGCTTGTTCGCAACTTCTTGTGGAAAGTTTTTAAGGTTGAGGTGAAACTTCGCAACATTGGGGTCAATGTTGCGAACATTGGGGCCTAAGTTGCAAACTTATATCATAAAGTTAATGACTGCTATCAGCCAAAAAAACAATGGACGAGACAGGTTGCGAACTTATGCCATAAAATTTTCAACTACTATCACAAACTATTAGCGATGAAGAAATTTATTGATCCCTTCCTTATTAATTAAAGCAAAATCAATCGCAGTTTTTACAAAATCATTAAGAGAAATATTATTCATGGCTGCGTATAAAGCGGCATCTCTATGCATTTCGGCTCCTATGCGAACATTCCAGTATTAAATTGACCAAAAACAAAAAAACCCATCCGCCGGCTGGCGGACAGGTCGTTCATCGCCTTTTCCTTTTATACTTCGAACATCATGAGAGAAAAATAATTTCCCTTCGCCCTTCCGGGATATAGTGTTTTGTGCAAATTGATTTTGTGGGTGGAGATAAGGTAAACTACCGCAAACAGTCTGGTATAACTGATATTAAATAATTCAATTATTATTTAACAATACTTTCCATTATTGAAGTTACTATTTTTTTACTTCCCTGTACTTTTTTAAGGACATTTATTATAAGACATATATCTTAGCGCCCCTTTTCAAGTATTTTAAAATAAGGGAATCCTATCTTAATTGCGTACATGCGAAAACGTAGAGCCACGGCCCGCAGGCCTATAGCACAGGAATTATCCGCTGCAGAAACCGAGAAGATGCTAAATAAAATTGGGAAAACACTAAAGAATAAACGACTGGCAAGAACAACCCTGGAAAGTTTTTCGTACGAAATTAATATCTCAAGAAGCGCTATGACCCGCTATGAAGCCGGGGGCGATATGTACTTAAGCACTTTCCTGAAGCTGTTACATGGATTAGATATAAAACCCGAAGAATTCTTTAAAGATGTATAAACAAGTAATATATTTTATAAATAATATATTTATCCTCTTTTTGTAACACTGCCACCACCACTGGCTGATTTATATTTCATCACCGGATTGCCTTTATAATTCACATCACTGCCGCCACTGGCTTCAGCTGCCATTTCTTTGGTGACTGTTATAGAAGCATCGCTTCCGCCACTGACTTGAATGATCGCATATTCTGCGGTTAAGTCATAACCGGTGAAATCACTGCCTCCATTTGCGTCCACTTTTACATTCACTGCATTGCCTTTAACATGTACATCAGAACCGCCGCTCTGGTTTATAGTAAGATCTGTAACCGCTATTTGTCCCTTAAAATCACTGCCACCTGTTAATACCAGGTTCAGCTTATCAGTTTTTAATTCACCCTGAATAATAATATCCGAACCACCCGAGGCCCGCAATTTATTAAGCGTTTTTACCGCCACATACGCAGTCAGCTTTTTGTTATGCCAGTTCCAACCCTTTTCCAGGTAGATCTTTAGCTCGCCATTTTCTACCACCGTTCTCATTTTATCGCGATGGGCAATTTCCGTAGCACTTACCACTACTCCTTCCTCAGTTCCCTGCATTATATACAGATCAATACCATCCCCCACCTTAATAGACTGAAAATTCTCTGCCTGGCGCTTTTGGGCATTGGCATCATGAAAAACCTTCTCCTGGCCAGTAGCCATGAGGTTGATTAATAACAACATAGGTATTATCAGGCGCTTGAACATACTGCTCATTTGCTGTTGAACGGGCCAGGAGGCCAATATGTTACAATATTCTTAAAAAAATAATGTTCGTATCTTTGTCGGCTCTTTTCAAAACAGAGAATTTCAGATTCCCCGGGGTGCTTTCCCGCCATTGGCGGGCCGGCTGAGATAATACCCGTAGAACCTGATCAGGGTAATGCCTGCGCAGGGAAGGTAGTTCCATCATTCGCCTACGCTTCACTTTCGCAGCATTTCTCAAAAACCATTTTTTCAACAAAACAGTCTTACATGAAAAAAATGATTTTGGGGATTTGCTACCTGTTATTCACTCATTGCCTCACTGCTCAGATCAGTGGCAAAATAACAGATGCGGCATCCTCAACTCCTATTGCCTCCGCCACCGTAGAATTGAGTAATGGATTGTCGACACTTACCAACGACAAGGGAGTATTCGAATTCAAAAAAGTTAAACCGGGTAATTATACTCTTCATATTACTTCAATAGGTTTTCAATCGGCCGACCAGCCCGTTGCATCAGGTAATACCATTGACATCAAATTGAACCGGTTGAACCTATTTTTACAACCTGTTGAAATTAAAGCGACCCGTGCCGATGATAAGGCGCCTTTCACCAAAAACAATCTTTCAAAAAAAGAGATCGAAAAGCTGAACCTGGGTCAGGACCTGCCCTTTATCCTGAATCAAACGCCATCGGTTGTTGTGAACTCCGATGCGGGTAATGGGGTTGGCTATACCGGCATCCGCATCCGGGGCAGCGATGCCACGCGTATCAATGTTACGCTCAATGGTATTCCCTATAACGATGCTGAATCACAGGGCACTTTCTTTGTCGATCTGCCCGATTTCACTTCTTCAGTGAACAGCATTCAGGTGCAACGGGGCGTTGGTACTTCTTCAAACGGCGCCGCTGCTTTTGGCGCTACCATAAACCTGAGCACCAATGAAACCAATACCACACCTTATTCTGAAATAAATAATACTTACGGTTCCTTCAATACCTGGAAAAATACGGTGAAGGCCGGAAGCGGATTGATCGCCGATCATTTTACAATAGATGCCCGCCTCTCTAAAGTTTCCAGCGATGGTTTTATCGATCGCGCCAGCAGCACCCTGAAATCATTTTATTTATCTGCCGCTTATTTAAACAAGAACACCTCCATTCGCATGAACGTGTTCTCGGGCAATGAAAAAACATACCAGGCCTGGAACGGTATTCCCGAAGCCAAACTTAGGAACAATGATTCGGCCCTGCTTGCTCATTATTATAACAACCTCGGTCCATTATATTACACACAGCAGGATTCATTAAACCTGTTTAAAAGCGACCCCAGAAAATATAATTATTTCACGTACGGCAATCAAACCGATAATTATCAGCAAGACCATTATCAGTTATTCATCAATCACGATCTCAATGGCAGGCTGGCTGTTAATACCGCGTTCTTTTTATCACGCGGAAAGGGTTATTATGAAGAATATAAACCGGTAAGATCATATGCCGATTATGGGTTGAACGATTTGGTGACCGGCTCCGACACCATCCGTTCAACCGACCTGGTTCAACAGCAATGGCTGGATAATTATTTTTACGGCCAGGTATTTTCTATTCAATACAAAGACAACACAAATCAACTCATCGTAGGCGGTGGTTGGAACCGGTATGATGGCAAACATTATGGCAATGTGATTTGGTCGGCTATGGGTGGAATTCCCAACAATTACCGCTGGTATAATAAAGATGCTTATAAAACAGATGTGAATGCCTATGCCAAATACCAGGTGAAGATAGCAGATAACCTGCAGGCATTTGTTGATCTGCAATACCGCCGCGTACTGTATTACATTGGCGGGTTTAAAGACAACCCTGCTTTAAAGCTGCATAACACCTGGGATTTCTTTAATCCAAAAGCAGGTTTTGTTTACGCCAAAAACAATTACCAGATATACGCTTCTTATTCGCAAGGGAAGAAAGAACCCAACCGCGATGATTTTGAAGCAGGCATCAACCAACAACCAAAGGCTGAAAAATTGCATGATTTTGAGTTGGGCGTGGAAGAGAAAAACAGTGATTACAGTTGGGGCGCCACGCTTTATTATATGCAGTATAAAGATCAACTGGTATTATCGGGCAAGATCAATGATGTGGGCGCCTATACCCGCACAAACGTTCCTAACAGTTACCGGCTTGGTATAGAATTGCAGGGAGCTATCCGGTTCACTCAATGGCTCAATGCTGCCGGTAATATTACGCTTAGCAAAAACCAGATCAAAAACTTTACTGAATATTATGATAATTACGACAGCAGCGCACAAAAAGCCATTCCCCATGGCAATACCGACATTGCTTTTTCACCTGCTATCATTGCTTCGGGTATATTGAATATAATTCCCTGTAATAATGTTGAGATCAGTTTGCCTGCGAAATATGCCGGCCGTCAGTACCTCGATAATACCTCCAATAAAAACAGAAGCCTCGATCCATATTATGTGCAGGATGCCCGCATAAGTTATACGTTGCGGAAAACATTGTTTAAAGAAAGCACCTTCATAGTTCAGGTAAACAATGTGTTCAATAAAAAGTATGAGCCCAATGGTTATACTTACAGCTACCAGTATGACGGAAAAGTGATCACCGAAAACTTTTATTACCCCATGGCGGGCACCAATTTTATGATCGGGTTGAATGTGAAGTTGTAACTAAAAAGAACCTAATGTAAAAGCCCTACCGATGCATCGGTAGGGCTTTTCTTATTGATAAAACTAATGTTCTGATCCTTACGGCTGCGCACCTGTACTATCTTTCCGCACTGGCTTATCGCCCTGTACAAAAAGATCAATGACCTGTCCCTCTTTAATGCGCCGTACATTACCCGTAGGCATTAAATGAGCCGGCTCCTGCCTGTATACATACTGGTTACCATCGGAACCTGCTGGCAGCACGGTGCCTATATTCAATCCGCTTTCTCCCAGGGCAGCTTTAGCTTCATCCAACGTAAGACCGATCAAATCGGGTACTTCAATTTCTTCAGTGCCCATTCCAAGCCCAATTACCAGCGTAATGCCGCTACCCATCGGTATTTTGGTACCTGGTTTAATAGGCTGGCCTTTGTATTGCTGCTCAAGCACAAAGCGAGATGGGTCGGGTCTATAAATAGTGTCTTCCAGCTTCAACTTCTGTTGCTGCATGGTAATCTGGGCAGCGCGAAAACTTTGCCCCACCAGGTTAGGCATGTCAATATCAGGCGCGGCATCGCGGTTTATAGAAAGATAAACCACGCGCCCCATCTTTACTGTTGTTTCCGCATTGGGAAATTGCTTAACTACCGATAACAGCGCTGCAGTATCGTTGAATACCGTGTCCTGAATTTCTACCTCAAATCCCTGCGCTTCCAGTATTTTTTTGGCTTCCTCATACGATTTGCCGGTTACAGCCGGCACGGCCAGGGATTTATCGTGGCGGGTGATCCAGGATAATGACTGAAAGAAAATAAAAAACAATACAAGCAAAATGCCAATACCCAACAGGATATTCGCCCACAATGGTTTTCCGGTAATGAATTTAAACACAGGTGATATTGATTAAATTAAAAAATCAGGATACAGATCTCACTTGTGCACAAAGCGTCAATTGTAAGTGGTGAATGGTGAATAGCTCGCGATTTTCGAGATTCCGAACTAAACATGAATTCCAAAATTAGGAGACTCCATTCACCATTGACCATTGACCACTGCTTACTGACCAAACTTCGATTGCCAGGCCATCATTCCGCCTGCCAAATTCTTGGCATTGGTGAAGCCAAGCGTTTCCAGGATCATGGCCGCCTGTCCGCTGCGGTTACCGCTGCGGCAATACACGATCACTTCTTCGTTCTTCAGGTTATTCAACTCATCAACCTGCATCATTTGCACCTGTCCCAGGGGAATATGTGCCCCACCGATATTGAATTCGGCGCGCTCATGTGGTTCCCGCACATCAACCAGGTGTAACTGTTCGCCTCTGTCAAGACGCTCTTTTACTTCTTCAATAGTGATATTTTGCATAAAATGATATTTAAATAATTTTATTGTTCCTGTTGCTCTGCTTCCGCCTTTACCGGTTTATCGGGTTGCAACCAAAGATCAACACTCTGACCCTGACGAATACGGTTAATGCGGCCATCGGGTGTCATGTGTTCGGGACTCTGCCGGCCAACATAGGCATTCGGGTCAACGGCAGGTATCACTGTACCCACATTCAACCCGTTCGACTCCAGCAATACCTTTGCATCATTGTATGTTAACCCAACGAGATCGGGCACACTAAAATTCTCATTGCCCAACCCGCTGCCCAGCACCAAAGTTATTTTGCTTCCCTCCGGAATTTTTGTACCGGCTTTTATACGATCGCCATTATATTGTTGCTCCAGTACTGAATTCTTTGCAAAGTCAGCCCGGTACAGCGTGTCTTCCAGTTTCAACCGGTATTGTTCCATAGCGATCTGGGCGCTGCGAAAGCTCAACCCTTCGAGGTTGGGCATTTCAATAATCGGCGCTACCGCCTTATTGATGGTAAGGTATACCGTGCGGTTCACTTTTACCACTGCTTCGGCATCAGGGAATTGTCTTAACACCGATAAAGGCCGGGCCGTATCGTTAAAGATGGAATCCTGTAATTCAACGTCAAAACCTTTGCTTTCCAGTATTTGCCTGGCTTCTGCATACGATTTACCTGTTACGGCAGGAATGGTAAGGGTTTTATCATGCCTGGTAATAAAGTGAAGCGATTGCAGGAACACCACTACCAGTAAAATAACAAGGCCTATTCCTGTTAGTATGTGTACCCAAAGGGGTTTCCCTGTCATGAATTTAAACAAGGTGGTATCTGTTTGTTTTTTTGTTCGCGAAACGTCGGTTGTCATCTTACTACTTACTTCTCCTTTCCAGCGCATCTTCGATCAATGCTGAATAAAAATCTTTCAACGTTAAGCCCATGGCACGTACCTGTTGCGGTACTATGCTGGCCTCACTTTGCCCCGGTACTGTATTTATCTCCAGCATATACGGAGCCTGTTTTGATTCGTTGTATATAAAATCAATGCGTATTACACCACGGCAATTGAACAACTCATACACTCTTTTGGCGGTACTGCGCACTTTTTCAGCTATGGCTTCATCAACCTGGGCCGGGGTAATTTCTTCGCTCAACCCCTGGTACTTTGCTTCGTAGTCAAAGAAATCTTTTTTCGACTTCACTTCGGTGATCGGCAACGTAATGATGCCTTTCGTTGATTTAAATACGCCGATAGTGAACTCACGACCCGCAATAAACTCTTCTACCAGTACCTGATCATCTTCTTTAAACGCTTTTTCCAGGGCACCGGCCAGGTCTTTGGCTTCGTTCACCTTGCTCATCCCAATGCTTGAACCGCCGTTATTGGGCTTTACAAACACCGGCAGGCTTAACTGGGTAAGAACCTGTTCGGGCGTAACCGGACTGTGTTTAAAAATATGTACAGATTTGGCAACATCTATGCCAGCAAAGGCCGCTACGGCCACTGTATATCTTTTATTAAATGTAAGTGCCGAAGTCGCTGAATCACAAGAGGTATAAGGTAATCCAGTAAGGTCAAAATAGCCCTGCAGGCGGCCATCTTCACCCGGCGTACCATGTATACCGATCAAGACCGCATCAAATGTTAATTTTTTACCATCAATGGTCAGGGAAAAGTCATTGCGGTCAACGGTCAGCTTTTTGCCATTGCCGGCATCATAAAACCAGCCCTGGGGGGTTATATCAATTTTATAGACACAAAACTTGTCTGTATCAATATTCTTTTCAATAGTAAGCGCGCTTTTATAGGAAATTTCAGCTTCTGCGGAGTACCCACCGGTAACAAAGGCAATATTGGGCTTCATGTAATGGTTGGAAAATTTTGCACAAATAAACGAAAAACAACGGAAGCCGGAAACTACATAAGCAGGTATTTGTATGAGAAAGGGTGTTAAAAAATGCTTTATTCCAATAAAAAAGGTGAAGGTCGTTAATCCTTCACCTCAATACGGCAGGAAATATCACCCGCCACTTACAAGTAGCACTTAGGCTACATTACTATTCTTATAGAAAGGTAGGAAATCTATTGGCTTCCATCCAAATTTTTTTTGACCAAATAAAGGCTGCAGTCCTTACGTAAAATGCAGTTCAGGCGGCCTTTACCGGCTTCCCAACTTTCTATTAAACGTGCAGTTTTTCTTTTTTAGCCATCAGTTCTTCTACTGTTTCCTTGTACATATCATCAGGTACACAACAGTCAACCGGGCAAACAGCTGCACATTGCGGTTCTTCATGAAAACCCTGGCATTCGGTGCACTTATTGGGAACAATATAATACGTATCTACACTAACGGGCGCATTCGCCGTATCAGCATCAATTACAGTTCCATCCAATAAAACAAATGATCCTTTTACAGTAGTGCCATCTGCAATCCTCCATTCTACCCCACCTTCATATATCGCATTGTTCGGACACTCGGGTTCGCAGGCTCCGCAGTTAATACATTCTTCAGTGATTTTTATAGCCATAACTTGCTGAATTTTAACCCTGCTTTTCTTCCATAATTTGCCCAAAAGGCAAACAAGCAGCAGCAGGTTCGTGAATTGAATAACTCTATTTTTGCACGACAAATATAAGGTGGAATGAATTTACAACAACGAATCGTTTTATTGAACCGGCTAGGTGAATATATTTTACAGGATAACGATAACTGGCAGGCAACCAAACAGAAAGCCAGCCTGCAGAACAGCTGGTTCACCCCCGAATTTATTGAGCTGGCTACCCGGAATATAGCCCATGCCTTTTTGAAAAAAGAGCTTTTGACCGCCTGGGCCAGCCAGTATGCCATTCAGGCCGAAAACAATTCCCCTAAAAATATAGGTATTATTATGGCCGGTAATATACCCCTGGTTGGTTTTCACGATTTTTTATGCGCTTTCATTACCGGTCACCGGCAAACCATAAAACCTTCTTCAAAAGACGATGTATTGCTCAGGCACCTGGTTGAGCAATTGTACCAATGGGACGAAGCCACCCGCCCCCTGATCGCATTTGCAGAAATGCTGAAAAATTGCGATGTCTATATTGCTACCGGCAGCAATAACTCGGCCCGTTATTTTGAATATTATTTCAGCAAATACCCGCATATCATTCGCCGTAACCGCACCTCGGTAGCTGTTTTAACGGGTGAAGAAACGCCTGAGGAACTGAACAAACTCGCCGATGATGTGTACCAGTACTTTGGCCTGGGTTGCCGCAACGTAACCAAACTGTACGTGCCCGAACAGTATGATTTCGTTCCCCTGCTGAACGCCTTCAGAAAATACGATCACCTCAGCGAGTTTCATAAATACAAACACAACTATGATTACATACTGGCGGTAATGTTGCTGAACAAGCAGTATTATATGTCCAACGAGTCAATTCTGCTGAACGAGAACAAGGAACTGTTCTCCCCCATCAGCCAGCTGAATTATGAATATTATTCAAATGCCGGGCAGGTGTACGATTCGCTTAAAAGCAATGCCAATGTGCAATGTATTGTTGGGCGCCACCATACCGGTTTCGGGAAAGCCCAGCAGCCTTCCCTCACCGATTATGCCGACGGCATCGATGTCATGAAATTTTTGCTGGAATTATAAAAACCTGACAAAACAGCCTGTAAATATTGCATTTAGCGTACAATTGATCACTTATAAAATTTTTAACTTTCCCCCGCCGGGCCGTTGGTTTTTAGCTATTCCTCCTTACTTTTAGTAAATTTGAGAAGCGAAGTACGAAGACTTTAGTAAATTAATTGTTAAACCGGATTATCAGCGCTGGTTTCCTATTTTTCCTGACGTTAATTTGTTGTCGTCAGGCATATAATTTGAACAAGTAAAAAAACGCATAAAAATTTATAACGATTATGAAGTGGAAACAAATACTGGCAATTGTACTCATTAGTGCCTCTACTACCGGAGTTACAATGTGGGGGTACAATCATTTTAGCCATGATAATACTTACGTTTACCAAAAGGATGGTAGTGATAGTGGTAAGATCCCGGCTAATTATGCCGGCTTCAATGGCACAACAGGACAGGGTGCGGTTGATTTTGTAGCTGCAGCAGATGCATCCATACCGGCTACAGTGCATATTAAAACAAAAGCTACCCGTACAGTAAGCAATAACCTGCCCCGGAACAATCCTTTCGGCGACCTGTTCCCCGACCTGGATGATTTCTTTGGCGATAAATACCGCTCTATTCCGCAAATGGCCTCCGGTTCAGGCGCAATAATCAGTGAAGACGGTTACATTGTTACCAACAACCACGTGGTTGATGGCGCCGATGACATCACCGTTATGCTGAATAACAAAAAATCATTTAAAGCAAAGGTCGTTGCGGCAGACCCCAGCAGTGACCTGGCCGTTATCAAGATCGACGCAAAAGGTTTACCCTTCCTGTTATATGGTAACTCAGACGACGTGAAAGTTGGTCAGTGGGTACTGGCTGTAGGTTATCCCTTAACGCTGGAAACAACCGTTACTGCAGGTATCGTAAGTGCTAAAGGAAGATCGCTCGATATCAACAGCCGTCAAAGCATCAATCCGGTTGAATCGTTCATTCAAACCGATGCGGCCGTTAACCCCGGTAACAGTGGTGGCCCGCTCATTAACACTGATGGTAAACTCATTGGTATTAACTCAGCCATTGCCTCTCCTACGGGCGCTTATGCCGGTTATTCTTTTACCATTCCGGTGAATATTGTAAAGAAGGTTGTTGCTGACCTTATTAAATTCGGAACCGTTCAAAGAGCCTACCTGGGTATTGAATATCCAAAAGATAATATCAGCGATGAAGATAAAAAACAGAATGGCATTAAGGACGACGGTGGTGTATATGTAATGTCGGTAAAAGACGGTAGTGCGGCTATGACTGCCGGTATCAAAAAAGGTGATGTGATCACCAAGATCAATGGTACACCTATCGTAAGAGGCGCCGACCTTATTGGCCAAATTGCCACTTACCGCCCTGGCGACAAGATCAGCCTTACCTACCAGCGCGAGGGTAAAGAGTATACATCTTCCCTTATTTTAAAGAACATGAACGGCACCAACGATGTAGTTAAGAATTCTGTGCTCGATAAATTAGGGGCCGGACTGGAAACAGTAAGCAAGGACGACGCAAAAGAGTTAAATATTAAAGGTGGGGTTATGGTAAAATCTATTTCACCACGTGGCTTATTGAGCAAGGTGCGTATTCAGGAAGGTTATGTGATCACCAAAGCCAATAACAAGGACATTAACAATACAGAAGACCTGAGAAAGGTGCTGGAAGCCGCAACAGGAACTGTGAAGCTCGAAGGTGTATATCCTGGTTATGAAGGTGTATATCCCATCATTATCAACATGGGCAACTAAGAACTTACAGATAAAAGACGACAAAGGGTCCTGGTTAAACCGGGACCCTTTTTTATGTAGTCAATTCTATTGTTTCTGTTATTTCACAAGCACCAGGTAATCCCAGGCTTTCAGGGGCGCCGAAAATGACGCATTTACCGCCACCGGCTGATGCGTGAATGCATTGGTGAATTTTCCCTGTACAGGATTACCCGGCAGCTGCGCCGTTACTTCCTGGGCCGAAAAGTTCAGGATCACCAGCAATTCCTTTCCATCCTGTTTGCGGGTAAAGGCAAGCACCTTCTCATCATCGCTGGTATTCAGAATTTTCGGTTTTGCCGTTTCACCGGTTTGCAGGGCGGCATTCTTTTTCCGCAATTGTAGTAGGGTCTTATAAAACTCATGCAGTTGGGGCATGCCATTCCAGCTTATTTCGTCCTTATCAAAAAATGGCAACCGCTTGTGCAGGGGTAATTCCTGGGCGGTATAAATAAGCGGCACCGCATTCCAGGTACAATTGAACACCGCCAATGGCATGGCCATATCGCCGTACTTTTCATACTCAGTGCCATTCCAGGTATTTTCATCGTGGTTGCTGGTGAACAACAGGGGGAAGGTGTTCGCCGGCAGGTCGAACTGATAATGATTCAACACATCCTTTAACTGGCTCAATGGTATTTCCTGGCGAAAATATTTTTGGGTAGCCGCCATCCAGCGCCAGCCATACAGGCAATCAAACACCTGTAAATACGGTACATCAAGGGTTTCGCCCAGCCAGAACAAAGGCTTGGTTGCGTCCAGCTTAACCCGGGCCTGATACCAGAAATCGAGCGGCACCAGGTGGCACATATCGCAGCGAAAACCATCAATATCGCATTGCTTTACCCAATAACGCATGGCATCGATCATAGCCGTACGCATGTTGAAGTCGTAGTAATTGAGGTCAATTACATCGTGCCAGTTATTGGTATCGTAGAAGTTGCCTGTAGCATCTTTTTTATAAAATTCGGGATTCGAACGGGTCCATACGTGATCCCAACCCGTATGATTGGCCACCCAGTCAATGATCACTTTAAGTCCCAGCTCGTGGGCCTTTTTTACCAGCGCCTTAAAATCGGCTTCGGTACCAAATTCGGGGTTTATCGCTTTATAATCAGCACATGCGTAGTAACTGCCCAGGGTACCCTGCCGCTTTTCCTGGCTAATGGGCGTTATAGGCATGAACCATAAAATTTCTACCCCCATATCTTTTAAGCGGGGAAGGTGTTTTGCAAAGGCGTTGAATGTGCCTTCGGGTGTATACTGGCGAACATTTACTTCATAAATATTGCTGTTAATACTCCAGGCTACCGGGGAAAATCGTCGCTCCATAAATCTCATTCCTGTTGGTTTAATCAAAATTACGGGGTAATATTTAATGTGGTTTTATGGTTTTTATTGTTCGATTGTGATGTTCAAACTTGCAAAAAACCCCAACTATTAGTAAACCATCTAGCAATCAAAACATTAAGCCATCAAAAATTAAACCACCCAAAAATTAACTATCAAATTAAGATCATTTAAAATACCATCCAGGATAATAGACGTTCCATCTGCCAGTATTACTTCGTAAATTTGTGCCTCGATTTCAAGGCATGAAAACATTTAATGTTCCTATTACTTACCGTAGTCCGCTGATCACGGCCATCAAAAACAGCCGCAAACAGCAGGACAAGATGAAGAAAGATTTTACCCCTACCCTGCTGGCGCTGGATCCCCTGCACATTTATCTGGCCCGCCATTTCGGGTTTTGTTATGGGGTAGAAAATGCCATTGAAATTTCCTTCCGCACTATTGAGTCAAATCACGGCAAACGCATCTTCTTACTGAGCGAAATGATCCACAACCCGCAGGTAAATGCCGATCTGCAAAGCCGCGGCGTACAATTTCTGCAGGATAATTATGGCCGGCAGCTGATCCCCTTTGAGGAACTGACCGCCGATGATGTAGTGATCATTCCCGCTTTTGGCACCACCCTCGAAATTGAAGCAAAGCTGAATGCACTGGGCATTCCGGTTGAAAAATACAATACTACCTGCCCCTTTGTAGAAAAGGTTTGGAACCGCAGCGAGCAGATCGCTCAAAAAGGATACACCATCGTTATTCATGGCAAACCGAAACATGAAGAAACCAGGGCCACCTTTTCGCATGCCGCTCACAATGCCCCTTCGGTAATTGTGAACGATATGCAGGAAGCGGAAAATCTGGCGAAATATATTACCGGTGAAAAACCAGCCGGTCAGTTTTATACAGAATTTGCCGGCCGCTTTTCTACCGGTTTTGATGCCTCGCAGCACCTGCAACGGATTGGCGTGGTAAACCAAACCACTCAACTGGCCACCGATACACAGGCTATTGCCGAGTTCCTGAAACAAACCATTCAGCAGCATTATGGTTTAACCCAGGATAATATAGAATCGCGGTTTGCCGATACCCGCGACACACTTTGTTATGCTACCAATGACAACCAAACGGCGGTTACCGGCATGTTGCAAACACCGGCCGATATTGCCATTGTGGTTGGCGGTTATAACTCAAGCAACACTACGCACCTGGCCGAGCTTTGCGAGCTGCAACTGCCCACCTATTTTATTAATTCGGCCGAAAAACTGCTTTCGGCAAAAGAGGTGCTTCATTATAATTTCCACACAAAAGAAGAGCACGTGGCGGCTGATTTCCTGCCCACCACTAATCCCGGCCGTATTTTAGTGACCAGCGGCGCCAGTTGTCCCGATGCCGTGGTAGAAAGCGTTATTCAGAAACTGGCCTCGTTTTACGGCGTTGCAAACAAACTGGATGCATTAACAAAGGAATTGGCCGGCTGATCGTTGGTAGTACCGCATTCATCTGTAAAAAATAAATATTCACCCCATTTCACAGCCGGGAGTTTTACCCACGGTTAAACTCCCTGTTTATCGCAGGGTCTATAAAGCATTAGGACAAACTTTATAGCCATGAAATGGGTGCGATTCATATTGCTGGGGATGCTGATAGGAATGGGAACAACCGGTACAGCCCAACAACGACTTATTAATATCAATGCGCAGGAACGGCTGCGGTTACGCGATCTGCAGCTTACAATGGAACAGAAGAAAAGACTGGCCCTGCTTATTCAGCGGGAGCGGTTGCAGTTTTATTTAAATCAGAAAGAATTGAACGAAATACTCACAGATAAACAAAAAGCAGTGTTGCTTGAATGGCGGAACAAAAAGCTGGGAAATAAAACCGACAGCGCGGTAAGCAGGCAATAAAAAAAGTGTCCCGATGCATCGGGACACTTTCTAGCATATAATTACACCATTTTGAATGATTCCAGGAACTTGGTGTTGAAATTACCTTTTATAAAATCTTCGTTGCGCATCAGCTGCTGATGGAAAGGAATGGTTGTTTTCACGCCTTCGATCACATACTCGCTTAATGCACGGCTCATCGTATTGATGGCTTCTTCGCGGGTACGCGCCACGGCAATGATCTTGGCGATCATGGAGTCGTAGTACGGCGGAATTACATAGCCGGCATATACATGCGAGTCAACGCGAATACCATGTCCGCCGGGTTGATGTAACGTAGTGATCTTGCCCGGGCTGGGACGAAAATCATTATACGGATCTTCGGCATTGATACGGCACTCAATGGCATGCATCTGCGGTTCGTAGTTCTGTCCGCTGATGGCTTCGCCACCTGCAATCTTTATTTGTTCTTTAATAAGGTCGAAATTGGTCACTTCTTCCGTTACGCAATGTTCTACCTGAATACGAGTATTCATTTCCATGAAGTAGAAATTGCGGTGTTTATCGACCAGGAACTCGATGGTACCCACGCTTTCATACCCAATGGCCGAAGCGGCCTTTATAGCAGCATCTCCCATTCGTTTACGCAGTTCGGGCGTCATAAAGGGTGAAGGTGATTCTTCAACCAGCTTCTGGTGACGGCGTTGGATAGAGCAATCTCTTTCGCTGAGGTGACAAACTTTTCCGTAGCGGTCGCCGGCTACCTGTATTTCAATGTGGCGTGGTTCTTCCACAAATTTCTCCATGTAAATGCCGTCATTCTTGAAGGCGGCGCCTGCTTCGGCCTTAGCGGTGTTGTAGTTCTTTTCCAATTCCTCCTCGCTCCATACAACACGCATTCCTTTACCACCACCACCGGCAGTGGCTTTCAGGATAATGGGATAGCCCACTTCCTTAGCCAGGCTTTTGGCCTCTTCCAAACTTTCGAGTAACCCTTCGCCACCGGGCACCACGGGTACACCGGCTTTGATCATGGTTTCCTTGGCAGTTATTTTGTCACCCATAGAACGGATCTGATCGGGTGTGGGGCCAATAAATTTGATATTGTGTTCCCCGCAGATTTCCGCAAAACGCGCGTTTTCGGCCAAAAATCCGTATCCGGGATGTATACCATCGGCATTGGTGATCTCTGCCGCGGCCATAATATGGGGAATATTGAGGTATGAATCGGAGCTTGCAGCCTTACCTATACAAACAGCTTCATCGGCAAAGCGCACGTGCAAACTGTCTTTATCGGCAGTGGAATAAACAGCAACCGTTTTGATGCCCATTTCTTTACAGGTACGTATTACCCGAAGGGCAATTTCACCACGGTTGGCAATTAATATTTTCTTGAACATTGAATTTAAAATTGATGATCCGGACTTTAACCGGGATTAGCAAATTAGCTAATTAAGTTATGCAGGTTCAACCAGGAACAAAGGTTGATCGTATTCTACCGGTGAAGCATCTTCTACCAGCACTTTTACAATACGGCCTTTTACTTCGCTTTCAATTTCATTAAAGAGTTTCATGGCTTCAATAATGCAAACCACTTTTCCGGGGGTAACATCATCGCCTATTTCAATAAACGCTGGTTTACCGGGTGCAGAGCTGCGGTAGAAAGTACCGATCATTGGGCTCTTTATAGTGATCAAATTGTCGGCAGCTTGTTCAGCAGCTTTTGGTTTGTCGGCGGCAGCAGCCACTTGTGCAGCAGGGGCAACCGAGGTCTGCTGAGGCATGGCGGTCATCATAGGAGTATGTACAGGAGCAGCAATGACATTCTGGGCCGGTTCTTCTTTTTGCTTGATGGTTAATTTAAATCCCTTTTCTTCAATCGTCACTTCGCCAATATTTGATTTGTTGATCATCTTGATCAACTCCTGAATTTGTTTAAAATCCATCTGTTAAAAATTTTAGTTTGTCGTTTAAGTCCTGTAGAACAGGCGGCTAAGATAAGGATTACACACTAAAAATATCCAAAACCGTTTTTTTTAAATAGCGTGAAGTGTACCCCAAAAAAAGAGGACAATGGAAATTTTGTTCCATTGTCCTGGTATAACGTAAGCTCTTGTATTATTCTTTTACTCTTTCTACATATTCGCCGGTCTTCGTATTTATACGAATCAGCTCACCTTCGTTTACAAACAGCGGTACGTTTACGGTAGCGCCGGTTTCAACGGTGGCAGGCTTCAAGGTACGGGTAGCCGTATCGCCTTTTACGCCTGGTTCGCTATAGGTAACTTTCAACACGATCTTATCGGGCAGCTCAACGCTCATCGGTTGTTCGGTTTCAGTGTTGATGAGTACGCCTACTTCCTGTCCTTCTTTGAGGAACTGGGGCGCATCTACCAGGTTCTCGGCAAGGGCTATCTGTTCAAAGGTCTCATTATCCATGAAGTTGTAGCCGGTATCGTCTTTGTACAGGTACTGGAACGTTTTGCGTTCAACACGTACCGGGAAAATGGTATCGCCACTGTTCCAGGTTTTTTCAATACTGCGGCTATTGTCGAGGCCTTTCAATTTTGCCCATACCTTGGCAGCAGCCCGGGCAGTTTTATTTTCACCAAATTCAACCACAGTGTATAAACTTCCATCCAGTTTAATGATCATGCCGCGGCTGATATCCGAGGTATTTGCCATAAATTATAAATATTTCAAAAGTCAAAAAACAAGTACTAAAAAAGTGGCAGCAAAATTATGGCAAAATTGTCAGGTGGCAAAATGAACGGTAAACGTAAATAGTTGTCAAATACAGATCTGGCTGGTTCAGGCTGTGGCCAGGCATCCTGTAAAAGGGCTATTATTGGTCCTTTTCGGGGTTGGCAGGCACCGGTTTTGCGGCCGGGGCAGGCTCAGTGGCCGCTTTCACCTTTGTCGAAGAGGTAACCTTTACCGGCTCCAAAATGACCACGGTTGGGTTAACGGTCGTTTTTACCTGTGCCAGCCGTTCAACCTTTACATTGTTTTCAACCTTCGCATACTGCAGTTCTTTAACCGTTACTACGGTTACGGGCTTCACGTTCACTAAAGTATCTTTCTTTAAGTTTACCCGCTCAATCCTGAAATTGTCGAGGTTCACACGAGGCGCCGGTTTAAGGGAGGTTACCGGCTTCACATCTACTTTTGTTACCGGTTTTGTATGCAACCTGATCATTACTTTCCGGGGCGGAATTTCTCCATATTTGTCCTCATACTGTTTGTCCTTGTTCCAGTCGGTAAGCGTAATGGCTTCCAAAATTTTCTTGCTTTTGTTGTCTTTCACGATCACAATGCACTCGCCGTAATTATCGACAACAGTGATACAATACCCCTTTTTATTAAGGCAATCCACCGGAATGGGGGTTGGGGGCGGAGGTGGAACCGGAACCTGAGGCGCTTCAGCTATTTCCGGGGCCTCGGGCTTTTCGGGCAATTCGGCCAGTTCGGGCTTTTCCGGAGCTTCCGGCTTTTCGGGCAGCTCAGCTATTTCCGCCAACTCCGGTGCATCGGGCTGTGGTGGTGCTAATTCATTATCACCATTGACAGCAGCAGTTGGCGGGGCCGGTGGTGCGGGCGGTTTAGGCAACTGCCCATATTTCTTTTCAAAGGCCTCCTTTTCCTTTGGTACTGTAAGGTCATAGGTTTCAACCTTTCCACCAGTAGTTCTGATGGTGACCTTTTTGGCGCCATTGACGTCATTGACGTCGATAGTGAGTACCTTCTTCCAAACTTCGCTATTCAATGGAATGGTGTCGTTCACCGGGCTGCGCAATGGCTGCTGCTGTTGTTTATGCGTTGCATTGCGGAAGGCCAGCAATACCACTATCAGTAAAGGCAGCAAAAACAGGAACCGGAGCAGGTGCACCCGGGCACTTTTTGTTTTGTTCATCATGGCTATTCTTCTTTTTAAGGATGAGAAATTAAAATTGGTGGCTATACTAAATGAATTAACTCCTATAACTTTTAATAACAGGTATTGGTATTCTTTGCGGTCGAGGCCGGTTTGCAGCACATGCTGATCGGCAATGAACTCCAGGTTCTGGCGAATATCATGGCGCAGCAGCCAGGCAAACGGGTTATACCAGTTCAGGATACACAACAATTCGCTCCAGATAATATCCAGTGAATGGCGTTGTTTTACATGAATAAATTCGTGGCGAATGATCTCTTTGAGCTCGTGCTCACTGTGCTGATGCTGGTTCACATAAATGCCCCGGCCAAACGAAAAAGGCATTACCGGTTCATCAATGTGATACAGTTTTACTTTATCATCGTATAACAATACCGCCTTAGTACGCATTTTATATAAGGAATAATACTGCACCAGCAAACGGGCTGCCATCAACAGCATACCGGTAATAAAAACCAGTGCACTCACCAACAGCCAGTCAATGCCCGCCGAAGGGGTGGTAACGGTTGCTGCATCCCGTTCCGCTGCCATTTGCGTTATGGCCGGGATATAATTGATAATGGCCGATTCGCGCAGGGCAGGCTCCTTTATAATTATGGTAAATACGTTTATAACGGGTATTACAAAACATACCATGGAATAGATCAACAGGTACCAGCGGTTCCAGTTATAAAAGGTAAGCCGCCGCAGGAAGAGCTGGTAGAAGAGATAGACGATGGAGAGGCTGATGGATAGTTTAAGCAGGTATTGTAACATAATGTTTCTTTTGGAATACTTTGAACCGATTTCTGATTTTGAGATTTCGGGATTTTAAGATTTGTCAGAAGGCAGGAACAAAATGAAATCTCAAAATCTCAAAATCACAAAATCCCGAAATCTCTTATTTCTTGTTTCCTTTCTCAATCATGTCTATAATATCCTTCAACTCGCCAGAACTCAGCTTCTTTTGCTCCACGAAAAAATTCACCAGCTGTTTGTACGAGTTATCGAAATAATCTTTCACCACCCCGCTCATAAAATGCTTCTTATAGTCCTCTTCAGAGATCGCCGGTTTATACATATAGGTGTTGCCTACCAGGCGGCTCTCCAACAACCCCTTCTTCTCCAGGTTCTTTACCGTGGAAGCCAGCGTGGTATAAGGCGGCTGCGGCGATTCTATATTTTCAAGGAACAGCTTTATGTTGCCCTCCCCCGTTTTCCAGATCGCCTGCATGGCCTGCTCTTCCTGAATAGTTAATTTTTCCATATCTACGAACTTTTCGTAAAGCTACGAGTAATTCGTAAATATTGCCAAATCTTTTTTGTTAAATGGAATCACCGGGTTCCTATCTTATTCATTTCCTGTTATTTTTGAAAAAAAATAAATATCAAAGCGGCGGAGTATAACTTTGGCGCAATTTCGGGGTGCAACCCAATAAACTTTACCGGCCGTTCCCTTAAAACCGGGATGGCCCTGGCAAGAAAAATACGCTGACAGATGAAACGAGGCATGATAAAATTTTCATTATAAACCGGGCCATGAAAATTTCATCATTCCGTGTTCTATCTGGCCAAACAAAAAATTAAAAATTCGCAGATGAAAAACCGGCTATTCCTATTGATCCTGGTACTTACGGTAAAACTGGCATCGGCACAAAATTTACCACCCGACAGTCCGGCCTACAAACGGTTCCCGACAATTCCCCCGTTCAGTATTCTTCAGGCCGACAGCTCAACCCTAACAAAGAACCAGCTAAAGCAGCATCAGGCTACGCTTATTATGTATTTCAGTCCCGATTGCGACCATTGCAAACACCAGTGGGCCGAAATGGAAAAGCGCATGAAGGAGCTGAAGAAATACCAGATCGTAATGGTAACCTATCAGCCCTTTAGTGAAATGGTTGATTTTTACAAAGTTCATAAGATCGCAGAACACCACAATGTCATTATGGGCCGCGATACCAAATTCTTTCTGCCGCCCTATTATAAGATGCAAAGTCTGCCCTTTCAGGCCTTATATGATAAAAACGGTGAGCTGATCACCACTTTCGAGGGAAATGTGCAAATTGATAAGTTGCTGGAAGCCTTTAATAGGAAACAATAACGGCGGCGGCAGGCACACAACTGCTGCCAAAGCGATAAATAAAAAATTATTATTCTTTAATCGCGCACTATTTTTGCGCAAAAATTAGCTCAACACCTTAAATTTTTTTCTGATGAAAGTAACTGTTGTAGGCGCCGGTGCAGTAGGTGCTACCTGCGCTGATAATATCGCCCGGGCCGAACTGGCTGAAGAACTGGTATTATTGGATATCAAAGAAGGGCTGGCCGAAGGTAAGGCACAGGATATGATGCAAACGGCCGCTTTACTGGGATTCGATACCCGGATCACCGGAAGTACCAATGATTACAGCAAAACAGCCGGCAGCGATGTAGTTGTAATTACATCAGGCTTACCCCGCAAACCAGGCATGACGCGTGAAGAACTGATCGGCACCAATGCCGGTATCGTAAGAACCGTTGCCGAAAATATTCTGAAATATTCCCCCAATGCCATCATCATTGTGATCAGTAACCCCATGGATACCATGACCTACCTGGCACTCACCGCTACCGGTTTGCCAAAGAACAGGATCATTGGTATGGGTGGTACACTCGACAGCGCACGCTTCAAATATCAGCTGAGCCAGCACCTGGGTTGCAGCCCGGCCGACCTGAACGCAGTTGTAGTAGGTGGACACGGCGATACAACCATGATACCGCTGATCCGTTTCGCTACCTGGAACAGCATACCGGTTACTAAATTCCTGAGCGAAGAAAAACAAAAACAAATAGTTGCTGATACCATGGTAGGCGGTGCCACCCTTACCAAACTCATTGGAACCAGCGCCTGGTATGCGCCCGGAGCAGCCGGAGCTGCCCTGGTTGAAAGCATTGTACGCGATCAGAAGAAATTATTCACCTGCTGCGTTTCCCTGAACGGCGAATACGGCCAGAAAGATATTTGTTTGGGCGTTCCCGTTACCATCGGAAAAAATGGTTGGGAAAAGATCCTCGACTTCGATCTGAATGCTGAAGAACAGGCGCTCTTTAATAAAAGTGCCGATGCTGTAAGAAGCATGAACGACGTGTTGAAAACACTTTAGTTTCACAATAATTCCTAAGCCAAAAGAAACTTAGTATTTGGGTATTAGGAAGACGATGTAAGAAGTAAGAGGTATGAAGTAAGAAGATCCCGAATCTTCGAGCCTCATACCTTTTTCTATTCTACTTACGTCGTACTTCTTATTTCCTACTTCTGCAACTTATTGTCTCAATAGCTTCTCGTTAACAGGCAGCCCCCTTCTTCCAACCTCACCCGGCATTACATTTGATGCATACAATATAGTCTCTACTCCTCTTTCGCTATTATAAGCAAGTATTTAAATACTTCTAAAATGCATAGTATGAGATACCTATACCACAACCATTTCGGAACAGCCTGCATTACAGCCCTTTTATTAATAACAAATATAACGGGGATGAACCCTGCCTCCGGGCAAATTCCTCCCGAGGACTCAAAAGCCGGTTACGTTCCACCTAATATGGGGAAGATAATGCCCAACGAAAATTTTAACGATCCCCGGCAACAAACCAGGTTCGCCTATGAACCGGGCAACAGCGAAACAAGATTACCCAACCCCGTTTCCATGCGCGACCTTATCATTATGCCATCTGCTAACGATGGAATAGTGCTGCAATGGCGCACTACCTGGGAGCCCGGCAATCTTAAATTATATGAAATAGAATTCAGTACCGATGGAATGAATTTTCAACGGGTAGGTGTGCTGGCCGCCGGTAACTACCTGAACGGAAAACAGTATGAGTTCAGGCATTATCCCGTAAATGTACACGACCGGTTGTTCTACCGCATACGCATGGCAGACGCAAGCGGGCGGTACGACTACTCCCCCATACTATCACTGGCAGCAACCTGGAACACCCAGAATTACGTTTTCCCCACCCTCATTAATACCGGCATGGTGAGTGTATACCTGAACGATTCGTTCAAAATGCTGCAGGTGGTTACTTCGGATGGAAGAATACTTCAAACACAACTGTTAAATGGCAAAACCGGCCGCATAGATGTTTCATTAAACAGCAGCCTGGCGCCGGGCATTTGCTATGTTCGCCTTGTAGGCGACAACAGGTCAAGAGATTTTGTGCAAAAGGTTTTTGTACAATAATTACAGTTAGTCCATACCATTAATCAAAGCGGTCGGGCCGGTTGGCCGGGCCGTTTTTGTGCCCTGAGCGGCTTGCCGGGAGCGAATGTGTGCCGGCAATGAGTGGCTCGCAGGGAGCGAATGTGTGCCCCGGCGAAAAGTCAACCTGCCGAAACATTTCCCCCTTCATATATATTTTTTCCAGCTTTGTCCTGTCTGCTATTCCCTGTTCGTCATTTTCCCGGTAACTTAAATTGGTAATCTCTAAAATTTTCAGTTATGAAAGATTTCATGTTCATTTTCCGGGGCCAGGGCCAACCAGAATTTTCACCCGAACAAATGCAACAGCATATGCAAAAATGGTTTGTCTGGATCGACAGCCTGAAAGCCAAAAACTTATATGTAGCCGGCGAACCGTTAACACCGGCCGGTAAAACCGTGAAAGGCGCCAAAGCAGTGGTTACCGACGGGCCATTTACCGAAAGCAAGGAAGTGGTAGGCGGCTTCTTTCTTATAAAAGCCGGTTCACTGGAAGAAGCTACCGAACTGGCCAAGGGCTGTCCCGACCTGCCGCTTGGCGGCAGCGTTGAAATACGGGAAATCATGAAGGTCGAAGAAATGATACAGGCACATAGTTAGTAATATGAAAGAACCCGAACAGGAAGGTGTGCGGCAACTGGTTGATCATCTTTTCCGGCACCAGTCGGGAAAGATGATCGCTGTGCTCACCCGTATCTTCGGCATGCATAATCTGGAAATGATCGAAGATGTGGTGCAGGAATCTTTTTTGCGCGCCATTCATACCTGGTCGTACAAACAATTGCCCGGCAACCCGGGTGGCTGGCTCATGCAGGTTGCCCGTAACCGGGCCATCGATATTATCAGGCGGCAACAGCATTTTCAACAGTTTTCGCATGAACTGGCCAGCGAACTGCAACAGGATACCGAAAACACCGTACAGCATTTCTTTTCCGAAGCTGAAATTGCCGACAGCCAGTTGCGGATGATCTTTGCCTGTTGCCACCCGGCATTAAAAGAAGAAGACCAGATTGCCCTTACCTTAAAAACAGTTTCAGGCTTTGGCGTTACTGAAATTTCACACGCGCTGTTAACCAATGAAGCGGTTATTCAAAAGCGTTTATACCGGGCCAAACAATATTTAAAAGATAACCAGATAGCGCTCGACATTCCAACCGGGCAGGAGCTAAGCCGGCGGCTCGATATTGTTTATACCGTGCTGTACCTGCTCTTCAATGAAGGCTACCACTCGCAAATTGCCGGCGAACTTATCAGGAAAGATCTTTGTGCCGAAGCCATGCGGCTTTGCCTGTTGCTTACAGAACACAAGACCGGTAACCGGCCTACCACTTTTGCTTTGCTGGCATTGATGTGCTTACAGGCATCGCGTTTTGAAAGCCGGATGGATGAAGACAATTCCATCATTTTACTGCAACACCAGGACAGAAGCACCTGGAACAAAGCGCTTATTCAAAAAGGATACGAATATCTTAACCTGTCGTCGCAGGGAAATGAATTAACCGTATACCATCTTGAATCGGCCATTGCCGCAGAACACTGTATGGCGCCTTCCTTTGCCGAAACAAACTGGCAGCGTATGTTGCTGTTGTACGATATGCTGCTCGAACAAAAACAAAGCGCCCTGGTTATCCTGAACCGCGCAGTTGTATTAACGCAGTTAAACAGGACCGCTGAAGCCCTGCAGGAAATATGGCAGCTCAACGACATCGAACACCTGATAAATACCCAATATATTTACAGCGCCGTACTGGGCGAACTATACCTGCAGGAGAATGATGAGCATAATGCGGTCAAATTTCTGCAACTGGCGCAATCCCTCACCACCTCCCAGGCCGAAAAAAAACTGATCGGCGCCAAGCTGGAAACATTGAGCCGCACCAAAATGAATTAATTAGCATATAAAATGTCCTCGTAACAAGTAAAATATAACCCGTAATAATTATCAATTGTTAATTCTCCCGGGATTATTCCTTTTCTGATTTTTTTCTGACTATTTTGGCGGCAAACACCCTTAATTCAAACATTCTATGTTATCCCTTACTAAAACTATGGCCATCGTGGGCCTTATTACCATCAGTTCTTCCTGTGCCACTATTGTAAGTAAAAGCAAGTATCCTGTAACGATCGACAGCACGCCAAAAGGCGCCGATGTAACCATCACCAACGCGAAAGGCGTGCAGGTATTCACCGGCAAAACACCAACAGAGGTAAAGCTGAAATCAGGAGCCGGCTTCTTCAAAAATGCAAGCTATGAGATCAAGATCAGCAAGGATGGCTTTACGTCAAAGACAGTACCATTGAAGGCCACTATCAATGGCTGGTATTTTGGTAATCTCGTTTTTGGCGGAGTGATCGGTTTACTGATCGTTGACCCGGCCACCGGCGCCATGTACAAGTTAAAGCAGAAGGAGGTGAATGAAACGCTCACTGAGGCAAAAACAACTGCAGCAGTAGAGCAAACGCATCAACTGCGCATTTACGACATCAATGAAATACCTGAAAGCTGGAAAAGCAGGTTAGTAGCCATCAAATAATTTACAGACATTTTCATCAGGCAATAGGCAGGGCATATAACCTGCTTTGCTTATTGCCTGTTGATCCTCGCATTCACCCGGTTTACAATTTCTGTTATTGAGATCTTCTCCATGCATTTAAAATGCCCGAGCGGGCATTTATTATACCCTATTTTAGAACAGGGCCGGCAATACAGGCGCCGCACTTCCATAATATCATACGGCAATTTGTCTTTCGGTAATTGGGGCGACCCCTTGCCATAATAAGGATACATGCCAAATTCGGGCACCGTATTACCCCAGATCGAGATCACCGGTTTTTTAAAGGCAGAAGCGATATGCATGAGCCCGGTGTCGTGGGTGATGATCAATTTGGCACGGCGCACCAGGTCGGCCGATTCGTTGATATTGAACTTACCGCAGGAGTTATAGATCTTATGCGGGTCAACGCTGGCGATCAACTCGCCGTTCTCGCGGTCTTCCTTTCCCCCCAGCAAAATAATGGGGTGCTCAATAGCGCTGCATAATTCCTTCAGCTTATGCACCGGTAATTTTTTGGTGTTGTGGGCAGCGCCGATCACCATGCCAATATAACCCGCCAGGTGACCGCCGGGGATATCGCTTTCTTTTACTTTATCGGTATCGGGAATAAAATAATCAAGTCCGCGCCCATCGTTTTTCACCCCCAGCGATTGAACCGTATCCATGTAACGGTCAACAATATGCACATTGGGCAGCGTATTTATTTTAATAGTGGTAAGTATGAACTTCTGAACGTTCAGCTTATTGAAGGAAAACGATTTTTTGCCCAGTGCTTTTTTCACCCGCATGGTGCGCAGGTTGTGGTGCAGGTCGATCACATAATCGAAGTTCTCCTGCTGCAGGGCAGGAATAATTTCCTGCAGGTCATCTTGCAGATAATGCAGTTTATCGATGTACGGATTGGCCTCCAGCACAGCTCTGAAGCTGGCCTTGGTAAGATAATGTACTTCTGAATCCGGCAACTGTTTTTTCAGGCAACGGACAACAGGTGTTGTTAAAACAATATCCCCAATGGAACTAAATCTGATAATAAGGATTTTCATAATTGTGATAGTCCAAACGCACTATTCTTCTACGTAATTAAGGTCCTTATGAAAAGTTTCTTCTGTAAAGTACGCAGCGATCAGCGTAACGATCATTACGATTGTACCGGTAACAATCGCGCTTTTCACAATGCTTAACTTCTGACTTTCAATAAAGAAATCTTTGAATAACAGGTTAATCAAGGGTAAAGAACCACGTACCATATTAGGAATGGTGGTTGCAGCCGTTGCTCGCAAATTGGTACCAAACTGTTCTGCACCCATAGTAACAAATATCGCCCAAAAACCTGTACTGAAACCAAGCATAGTGCAAATAAGATACATGCTGGTATCGCTATTATTCAATGCACTGAAAAAGCAGATACCCATTACAATTGTCAGTCCGTAAAACAAATAGAGTGCTTTCTTTCTGCTTTTAAAATACTGACTCACAAACCCTATTGCTATATCACCAATAGCTATGGCAGCATAGGCAAACATAATAGCTTTTCCGCTATCGATCTTATTCTCACCATACAACGCCGTCGCAAACCGGTTGCTCAGGTTCACCAATACGCCAATAACAAACCAGGTAGGCAACCCAATTAATATAGCCAGGATATATTTTCTAAAACGTGTGGCATTGGTAAAGAATTTCAGGAAATTACCCCTTTGCATATTCTGTGTCTTTACCTGATTGAACATACCACTTTCAGCTACGCTTATTCGAAGCAACAACAGCACAACACCAAGCCCACCACCAATTTTATAACACAGACGCCAATCATGGCTAAATTGAAACGTATAATAGGCAAACACCGCTCCAAACAATCCGATGCCTGCAACGAGTGAAGTGCCTACCCCCCTCTTTTCCTTTGGCATCAGTTCACTTACTAATGTGATCCCTGCGCCCAGTTCCCCAGCCAAACCAATACCGGCGGTAAAACGTGCCCAGGCGTATTGATCTACCGTTGAAACATAAGCTGTTAAAAAATTAGCTATTGAGTACAACAAGATAGAACCAAATAAAACACTTAAACGGCCTTTTTTATCGCCCATTATACCCCATATGACGCCCCCCAGCAACAAACCAATCATTTGCCAGTTAATGATATGGGTACTGATAGCGACCATTTCTTTATCTGTACCGCCCAAAGAGAGGATACTTGGTTCGCGCACAATGTTAAAAAGCAACAGATCGTATATATCAACAAAATAACCGAGGGCCGCTACAATTAAGGCCAGACTAAAAACAGACGATTGTTTTGATTGCATTCGTTATTTAATTGGGGGTGTAGAAACCTTTTCTTTCTTTTTTCCGGAAAATAATTTTATCAATACCGGGGCAGTGGTTATAATAACAATGCCCAATACTATTACTTCGAGGTGTTTCTTGAGGTCAAAATCAAATTGAGTAAGGATCCATTTCTGCAAAAAATGACCGGCAATGATCATACTGAATACCCAGGCCACACAACCGATCATATTGAATATAGAGAATTTCTTTTTATCCATTTCTACTATACCGGCAACAATAGGAGCAAAGGTCCTTATGATAGGCAGAAAGCGGGCAAATACAATAGCGCCGCCACCATGCTTTTCATAAAACTCATGGGCATCGTACAAATATTTCTTCTTGAACAGGAACCGGTCGCGCCAATGGAACATGGTAGGGCCTATCTTTCTTCCCGTCCAGTAACCAACTGTATTACCAAGGATACCGGCTATTGAAATAAGCGCGATCAATAAGAACAGATCGAGCCATTCATTGTGCAAATTGCCCATCCCTATTTTTTTGAACAGGTTTTCGATAAGGTTGGCGCTGTAAATACCGGCCACAAACAATAAGCTGTCGCCTGGTAAAAAGAAGCCAACGAACAAACCGGTTTCAGCAAATACAATAAACAGCAACAGGAAAAAACCGCCATATACGATATAAAACATGGGGTTTAGCAGGTCCTTCCACGTAAACATTTTTTCCAGCGTAATAACCCCGGTATCCCGAAGTGAGGCAATGGAAACTGTCTTTGGTGAATGGTGAGCACTGCTGATGGTGAGGGAATCGCCCGGTGTAACTTCAATAGTTGTAATACCAAATTTATCAGTAGTATAATCTTTTGTTTGGCCGGCAATCGTTACAGTAATGGGAGAAACCGGTGTTTCATACTGATTGGTAATTTGAATTCTTAATTGCTGCTGTGCCGTTACTGCCTGAACAAGCATCACACTCAACAATAAAAATATCAGTCGTTGCAACATAAATTTTTTATGAAAAAGGTTATTTTTTTAGTTACTGGTTCTGCCCCTACATATCGGGGTTATTAATTATCTGCCAGGACCGGCTCTGTTTGCATCATTTCGGGTTTCAGTTCTCCCTCCCATTTGCTTACCACACTCGTAGCCAGTGCATTTCCTACAACATTCGTCATGGTACGGAACATATCACAAAAATGATCGATCGGTAAGATCAATGCAACCCCTTCGGGGGGAATTTTAAACATGGCGCAGGTAGCAGTTACCACTACCAGGGATGCCCGCGGCACGCCGGCAATTCCTTTACTGGTAAGCATTAATACCAGCAGCATGGTTAACTGGGTTCCCAGGTCAAGATGTATGCCGTATGCCTGCGCAATGGCCAGGCTGGCGAAGGTCATGTACATCATGCTGCCATCGAGATTGAAACTATACCCCAACGGCAAAATGAATGAAACTATTTTGTCCTTGCAACCAAACCGTTCCAGTTCTTCGGTGAGCTTTGGAAAAACAGCTTCACTGCTGGTGGTGCTAAAGGCAACCAGCATGGGTGAAGCTATGCGTTTTAACAGTTCCCCAACGCGGGCCCCCAATATCAGGTAACCAACCGATATTAATAAAACCCACAAAAGGGCTATCCCCATTAAAAAGAACAACAGGTATTTTCCGTAAAAGATAAATACTTCCAATCCCTTGGTGGCAATTACCGCTGCAATGGCTCCAAACACACCCAGCGGAGCAAAGTTCATTACATAGCCCACCATTTTTAAAATTACGTGGGCTACACCATCCAGCGCTTTTACCAAAGATTTGGCATAATTACCCATGGCCGACATAGCCACACCAAAAAAAATACTGAAGATAACGATCTGCAGTATTTCATTGTTAGCCATGGCTTCAATTACGCTTTTCGGAAATACGTGCTCCACAAATTTAGCCAAAGAAAACTCCTGCGTTTTACCGATCAGGTCTTTGGCGCCCGCCGTATCGGCGTTGCTGAGGTCAACTGCATGACCAGGCTGGGCCAGGTTTACGATAAGCATTCCCAGTAACAGGCTTGCCAGCGATGCTGTCACAAACCAGAGCAATGCTTTGCCCCCTACCCGGCCAACGGTTTTCAGATCGCCCAGCTTCGCAATACCAACAACCAGTGTACAAAAAACCAACGGCGCTATAATCATTTGAACCAGCCGCAGGAAAATAGTAGTCAATAGTTTAATATTATCACTGAACGACTGAATGGCTTTAATAGTCGCTGTTCCATGCGTTGGGCCAACTTTGATCTTATTAAGTGTAAGAGCTTCATTGGTAGTATATGCCTCGCTGGTATTGGCTACCACCACCCAGGTACCCGGTGCTGCATTTGTTGCACGAAAGGCTGCGGAATCTTTAACAACTTCAACAGGCTGCACTACTTCTTTTCCGCCCAAAACCAACGTGATGGCGTCTTTTCCCGTATAATCCTTAGCAGGCGTATAGGTAATTTTGTGCCCTGTTCCTCCCTCGTGCATCAGGTAACCCACAATAATACCCGCCGCCATTGCTATCAGAATATAGAGCGTGAGCCTGTTTTTCTTCATGTAGTTTGGTTAAAAAGTAATAGGGTGCAATATAATATTAAATGCATAAACCATTTTGGTGGATCATTTTATCTTTTGCCCCGGAAGTGTGGAGAGTATTTAAGATATCTTTTGGCGGGTAGTTTTAAGAAATCCTTATCTTTCGGGCCACATACATGATTTAAAGAAATACTATTCATTCAAAAAAATTCTAACTCGCCCTTATGAGTTTATTCGTAAAGAAACCGTTGGATTCATTATTAAATGAAGCAAAGGACACCAGTGGACACACCCTCAAAAAAACCCTGGGGAAAGGATCCCTTGTAGCGTTGGGTATTGGCGCCATCATTGGTGCCGGTTTATTCTCCATTACCGGAGGCGCTGCCGCCAACCAGGCCGGCCCTGCCATCACCATCTCATTCATTGTTGCGGCGTTGGGTTGCGCTTTTGCCGGCTTATGTTATGCCGAATTCTCTTCTATGATCCCCGTTGCGGGAAGTGCCTATACCTATTCCTATGCAACCATGGGTGAATTCGTTGCCTGGATCATTGGCTGGGACCTGGTGCTGGAATACGCCGTGGGCGCCGCTACCGTAAGTATCAGCTGGAGCCGCTACCTGGTAAAATTCCTGCACGGTTTTAATATTGAACTGCCTGCTGCCATAACTACGGGTCCCTGGGACGGCGGTTTTATAAATGTACCGGCCGTTTTTGTCGTGATCCTGATGAGCCTGTTACTGATAAAAGGAACCAAGGAAAGCGCTACCATCAATGCCATCATCGTGACCCTGAAAGTAACTGTTGTATTTATATTTATTTTCCTGGGTTGGAAATACATCAACACCGCGAACTACGAAAATTATATTCCCGAAAATACCGGCACTTTTGGTGAGTTTGGTTTCAGTGGAATCATTCGTGCCGCGGCCATTGTGTTCTTCGCCTACATCGGGTTCGATGCGGTGAGCACCGCCGCCCAGGAAGCGAAGAATCCCAAAAAAGACATGCCCTGGGGCATTCTGGGTTCACTGGCCATTTGTACCGTATTATATATTTTATTTGCGCATGTAATGACCGGGGTTACCAACTACACCACCTTCAAAGGTCAGGATGGTATTGCCCCTGTAGCCGTTGCCATTGATCATATGGGTAAAGCCGATGCAGCCGGTGTTGTTCACCCCGATTATCCCTGGTTGAACAAAGCCATTGTACTGGCCATTCTCGCTGGTTATATGTCGGTTATATTGGTGATGTTGATGGGACAAAGCCGCGTATTCTTCAGTATGAGTAAAGACGGCTTGCTGCCCAAAGTATTCTCTGATGTGCATCCCAAATTCCGCACACCGGCAAAAAACAATGGCCTGTTCCTGCTTTTTGTGAGCCTGTTCGCGGCATTTGTACCGGCCCGGGTAGTGGGCGAAATGACCAGTATCGGCACTCTTTTCGCATTTATCCTGGTTTGTATTGGCGTGGTAATTATGCGCAAAACAATGCCCAATGCACCCCGTGCTTTCAAAACACCGTTGGTGCCCCTGGTTCCCTATTTGGGCGTGTTCACCTGTTTGTTTATGATGGTGTTTCTGCCGCTCGATACCTGGATCAGGTTGATCGTATGGATGATCCTGGGCCTTGATATTTACCTGGCTTACAGCGTTCGCCATAGCTTATTGTCGGCCAACAAACCCGAAACCATTCCCCAGGGTAACCGCATTGGCGGTATGTGTGGCGTCATTCTTTCGCTGATACTGGCCATCGTAGCGCTCGTACATCACAGCCTTACGCCCGACGATGCCGGCATCTTCTATTTTTCATTGGGTTTTGCCATTTTGCATCTGTTTGTTTTTGCGGCCCGGCTGTTCAAAAAATAAAAGAATTCATTCATTTCTTTATACAACCCCGTTCCGGCAATACGTGAACGGGGTTTTGTTTTAGCGGAGTATGTTGGCCAGGTGCAGCAGTTATTTTATTTTTGCAGCCCGGAAGACAGTTTTGAGTTATTCAGCTTGTTAGTTTTTGAGTTAAGGTCTTCTGAAACTAACTAACTTAAAAGACCTTATTAATCGTCAGCCACATTAAACAAACAATAAAAGTATAAACTAGCATATGGGTCGCATATTTGAAGTACGTAAATCAACCATGTTTGCCAGGTGGGACCGGATGGCCAAACAATTTAGCCGTATTGGAAAGGAAATCGCTATTGCTGTAAAGGCTGGTGGTCCCGACCCGAACACCAACCCGGCATTACGGCGTTGTATGACGAACGCCAAAAGCGTAAACATGCCCAAAGACCGCGTTGAGGCAGCCATTAAACGCGCACAGGGTAAGGAAATGGAGAACTATGAAGAGCTCCTGTATGAAGGATACGGCCCCAACGGCGTTGCCATTCTGGTAGAAACAGCTACCGATAACCACGTGCGTACCGTAGCCAACGTAAAAGCCATTTTCAATAAAGGCAATGGCACCCTGGGAAACAGCGGCAGCGTAAGCTTCCAGTTCAAGAAAATGGGGGTGTTCAAACTGAAACCTGAAGGCCTTAGCCAGGACGACCTGGAGCTGGAACTGATAGATGCCGGTTTGGAAGAAATGGGGGAAGGAACCGGGGAGAATGGCGAAAACGTACTGGTGATCCGCGTGGCGTTCAATGATTTCGGCAATATGCAGAAAGCGCTGGAAGAAAGGAACATTACTCCAATAAGTTCAGAAGTAGAATGGATCCCTGGCACAACCGTACAATTAGGGGAAGAGGCTGCCCAGGAAGTGCTGAAACTGGTTGATAAGCTGGAGCAGGACGAAGATGTGCAGAAGGTGTTCCATAACCTGCAATAAGTTCATCTTTACGATATTTCGTTAAGGACCCGGGTGTTACATCCGGGTTTTTCTTTTGTACAATTTTATTCCCGTTGGCCGTAATTTTGCCTTATAGCCAGTATGAGTTCTAAATACATAGTTTTTTTTGATGGGGTGTGTAACCTGTGCAACAAGGCCGTTGCATTCACTTTAAAAAGAGACCGGAAAAAACGTTTCCTGTTCGGATCGCTGCAGGGTAAAACCGGACAGGAATACCTGCGCAAATACCACCTGTCAACAGATCAATACCATTCATTTATGCTCATTGAAGGGAATGTGTTGTATACGCGTTCCACGGCCGTATTACGCACGCTGAAACACCTCGGCCGCGGCTGGCAATTATTGTATGTATTCATTTACGTTCCCCAACCCATTCGCGATGGCGTGTATAAGCTGATTGCCAGTAACCGGTACAAATTGTTTGGCAGGAAAGATAGTTGCCGGTTACCGACACCTGAAGAAAAAGAAAGTTTCCTGGATTGAAGCACCCTTGCTATTTTCCATTTCCTTCCGCTTCATCCTTCTTTATTCCTTCCCTTATTTCTCTTTGTATAATTGATTTGAACTTCTTCTCGTTCAACTGCCAGCTGACAAGGGTTGCTATAGCAACAATGCTGAAACTGATGATAATTATCAACTTGAGCATGCTGGGAAAGCCGCCCACCATCGCTGCTAAAAAAGAAAGGATCAGTATGGCCACAAAGGTGCCGGCAATAATATACAACAGATAGTATTTATACCGGCCGCCCTTTCGCTGATCTTCCCAGGATTTTATAAATCGTTTTTCGCTCGCTGTTAACACTATAATATTTTTTAAAGATCTATCTCCCCTTTCATAAAGAACACACATTGCCCCGCCATGGTTACCCGTTCGCCCAGGTATTCGCACCAGATATCGCCCCCACGTTTCGACAACTGCCGGGCAAATAATGACTTCTTGCCCAGCTTTTCGGCCCAATACGGTATCAGCTGCGAATGCGCCGACCCCGTAACCGGATCTTCATCAACCCCTACCGTTGGGGCAAAGAACCGCGATACAAAATCGGCCTTATTGCCTTTTGCGGTAAGGATCACCTTTTGCCCCAGCTTTTTCATGAGGGTAAAATCGGGTTGGCAAAGCTGAACCATGCTTTCATCGGCTACCTCAACCAGGTAATCGCGGTATTTATGCACGCTTGTAATAGTAATATTGCCCAAAGCAGTCGCCAGTTCAGCAGGCCATTCGGCCAGCGGCTCCGGTTTCCAGGCCGGAAAATCCATGCTGATCCTGTCGAAGTTCTTTGTAACGGTGAGTATGCCGCTTTTTGATTGAAAACGGATGGCAGGATAGCCATAGCCCATTACATGAAATAAAACATAGGCCGAAGCCAGGGTAGCATGCCCGCACAGGTTGATCTCGGCCAAAGGAGTAAACCAGCGGATCTCGTAATCGGCATCGGGTTTAGTGGCCGGCACAAAGAAAACAGTTTCACTGAGGTTATTTTCCATAGCCAGCCGTTGCATCAGGCTCTCACTGATCCATTGATCAAGGGGAATTACAGCAGCCGGGTTACCTCCGAACAAATGGTTGGTAAATGCATCAATCTGATACAAATTAAGCTTCACAGGTATTGTTTTGAGGGGTTATTAGATCAAGGTTTGGGCAACTTAGACCATAGCACTCAAATTTCTATGGTCTAAGTTATAAGTTCTCTGAATTAAGTTTTACGTTGTCTCGTTAAGAATATGTTTTCAAACCCGCCTTCGCCAGGGCTACGGGCGGGCATTCACCTACTCGCTCATCATTTCCTGAATAACATCCACGATCTGCTCCACATTCGGTTTGCTGAAATAATCGCCATCGCTGCCATAGCTGGGGCGGTGCGCCTGACCGGTAATGGTACGGGGCGAAACATCGAGCCAGCGGTAGCCACCCTGTTCTTCCAACACCTTATTATACATATAACCAGCGGCACCACCGGGTACGTCTTCATCAACAAATACAATGCGGTTGGTCTTCTTTAAAGAATCGAGTATGAGATGGTTCACATCGAAAGGCAGCAGGGTTTGCACATCGACGATCTCACAGCTGATATCTGCTTTTTCCAGAATAGCAGCCGCTTCGGCAATGATCCGCAGCACACTGCCATACGAAACGATGGTGATATCGGTTCCTTCCCTGATAACTTCCGGCACACCCAGCGCCACTTTATAATCAACAATATTGCCGGGCAATTTCTCCTTGAGGCGGTAACCGTTCAGGCATTCAACCACCACAGCGGGGTCATTACCAGATAACAGGGTATTGTACATACCGGCAGCCTGCACCATGTTGCGTGGTACGCAAATGTGCATGCCCCGCAGCGAATGCAGCATCATGCCCATGGGTGAACCGCTGTGCCAGATGCCTTCTAACCGGTGCCCGCGCGTACGTACAATGATGGGGCAACTTTGCCGTCCTTTGGTGCGCCAGTACAACGTAGAAGCATTATCGCTCAGCTGTTGCAGGCCGTATAACATATAATCGATGTACTGAATTTCTGCAATGGGTCGCAATCCGCGGTACGAAAGGCCTATCGCCTGCCCAATGATCGTGAGCTCGCGAATAGAAGTATCGAATATGCGGTTCTCACCATATTTATTCTGTAACCCGGCAAAGCCCTGGTTCACATCCCCGATCTTGCCAACATCTTCCCCAAAAGCCAGTACTCTGGGGTTGCTGGCAAACAGCTCGTCGAAGTAGTGGTTCAGGATCTCATAGCCGTTCATGCTTGGCGAATCGGCCGCAAACTCCAATGGAGTAGTTGAGATCTTCATCGGGCTCTTCGGGCTTTCATCATACAAATAGCTGCCATAGGTGGCATAGCCTTCTTTCCGCAATTGCTGATACAGGTCTTTTACCTCCCTGATAAGGGGAGAATGGCCAGCTGCCTGAATGGCTTTATGCAGCGCCTGAATAACATCTTTCCGCAGCGGTTCGCGGTTGGCGCTCAATACATTTCTTGCCGCAGCAATTTCGCCGGTGGTATCAACACCCTGTCCGGTAAGGGCATCGAGCAGCTCAATGCATTTATATACTAATTGTTTAACAGGTACAATGAATTTTTCCCAGGCCCGCTGTTTGCTTTCGCGCACCATTTCCTTGGCGGCGGTTTCAATATCTTCCAGCTCTTCTTCACTGGCGAGGGTATTTTCGAGGATCCATTCGCGCATTTTTTTATTGCCATCCCATTCGCGTTCCCAGGCCAGGCGCTCAGGCGATTTATACCGTTCGTGACTGCCCGAGGTGGAATGCCCCTGTGGCTGGGTAACTTCCTCAACATGGAACAGGGCGGGCACATGCGTTTCGCGCATGCGCTTGATGGCCGATTCAAACACTTCACACATGCCGGCGTAATCCCAGGCCTTTACCTTATATATATCGAACCCATTGGTATTGTCTTTCCGCTGCATGCCGCGCATGGCTTCAGAAATAGAGCCTTTAATGGTTTGCATACGGCGTGGAACCGAAATGCCATACCCATCATCCCACACAAAAACAGCTAAGGGTACCTGCAACACACCTGCAGCATTCAATGCTTCCCAAAAGTGTCCTTCCGACGTAGACGCATCGCCGATAGTACAGAAGCAAATTTCATTACCATTGTTGCTCAAATGATCCAGGTGATGCAGCACATCTGAATTACGGAACAGTTTTGAGGCCAGGGCCATGCCCAGGGCACGCGGCATTTGCCCGGCAGTGGGCGCCAGCCCGGCAGCAATATTTTTACGGTTCACCAAATCGAGCCACTCCCCCTGTGCATCCACGATAGGCGTGGCAAAATGGGAGTTCATTTGCCGGCCGCCGCTATGCGGATCATTAGCGGTATCGGGATCGGCATACAATTGTGAAAAGAATTCCTCAACGGTGGCCTGGCCGGTGGCAAAAGCAATTGTTTGATCGCGGTAGTAACCCGACAGGAAATCGCCGGGCTGGAAAAATTTGGAAGCTGCGATCTGTGCAACCTCTTTGCCATCACCAAAAATGCCAAATTTGGCTTTACCGGTAAGTACTTCTTTACGACCCAGTAAACTGGTTTCCCGGCTTTCACAAGCAAGGCGGTAATCTTTTAGTACCTCTTCCCGAAATTTATCGAAAGAGAGCTTTTCGCCGGCAAGCGATTGATTGTGAGCAGTATTTTCCATTCGACAAAAATATTAATATTCACGCCAATTTGCGGGGTTGTTAAAAAAATGTCACGGGAGCAAAAATTAATTGGCGGGGAGCCCGTTAAAGATGTAATTTTGAACACGTTAGCGTTACACATGTTATTCCCATCCATATGATTTAAGGCATGTTTGGCCATAATTTAGCGGGATAATTTGTAGCTTAGCCTGTACACAATCAAAAACCTTAATTTTTGTACGCATGAAAAGACTGGTACTACTGGGTTGTTTCGCAGCTTCGGCCTTCCTGACGCAAGCGCAAACAGCAACCACTACAAATACCACTACCACTAAGGCGGCCGAGATCATACAGCTAAAAGAAACCGCTTATGATTTTGGAAAAATTCAACAGGGTCGCCCGGTAACTCATAACTTTGAGCTCGTTAATATTGGAAAGGAACCCCTTATGCTTGAAAATGTTCAGGCAAGCTGTGGTTGCACTACCCCCGAATGGAGCAAAGACGCCATACAGGCCGGCGCCACTACCATAATAAAGGTGGGTTACAATGCAGCCAGCGAAGGCCCCTTCAATAAAACGATCACTATTACTTATAATAATCAAGAACACAAAACATTGACGATTTCAGGTACAGTTTATAAAGGGCCTACAACCTCTGCCCCGGTAAATGCGTCTTTATCGTTATTGAAAAACAATTAAACACATAAACACATGAAAAGATTTGTATTAGCTTTTACAGCATTGATCCTGACTGCCGGTGTATTTGCTCAAACTGCAGCCCAAACTACTCCTGCTGCAACTGTTAAAAAAGCTGATAGCTACGTTAAATTCAAGGATGTAGCGCATGACTTTGGAAAGATCAAACAAGGTGTACCTGTTACATATGCTTTTGTATTTTCAAACATTACCGATAAACCCGTAGTTATTGAATCAGCAACTGCTTCATGCGGCTGTACAACACCCGTAAAACCCGAAGCTCCTGTAGCAAAAGGTAAAGATGACAAGATCACTGCCGGTTTCAATGCGGCGGCCGCCGGCCCCTTTAATAAAACCATATTTGTAAAAGTAGCCGGGGTAGACCAACCCATGGAATTGAAAATTACTGGTGAAGTGCTGAATGCAGACGACTACGCCAAGTTTGAAAAAGAAAAATCAAACAAGAAAGGATAGTCAAAAAGTAACAATCAATTTTCCGGGTAGAGCGGTTCGTTGCCTCCCC
>NZ_LVYD01000085.1 GCF_002077945.1 Niastella vici | reverse complement strand
GGATTAATCTCTCACTTCCTACTCGATAATCTATTAGTAGTCGATATTAATCAACTTTCGTGACCTTCAGTACGTTGGTGGGAATGTGCAGGTGAACGGGGGTGCTACCTGTGTTCACGACCACATCGCCTGTTTTAAGAAAACCTCTTTCTTTCAGGATCCTGATCTGGTCGAACATGATATCATCAAGGCTTTCTTCCTCATCATAATAGAAGGCGCGTACGCCCCAACTTAAGCTCAACTGGTTCACCAGGGTTTTTTCCTTGGTGAAGATATATAAAGGCGAATAAGGACGGTAACTGCTGAGTACGAACGCGGTATAACCACTTTGCGTCATCCCGATCAGCGCATCGGCCTTGGTATCTTTAGCCAGTTTACAGCCGTTGTAGCAAATGGCATCGCTCAGGAACGAAGGCGAATGCGGCAGCGGCTTCAGGTCTTCTTCGCGGTTGTAGCGGTATTCGGTGCGTTCCACTTCCAGAATGATCTTGCGCATGGTTTCAACCACCAGGGACGGGTGTTTACCGGTGGCGGTTTCACCGCTCAGCATTACGGCATCGGCGCCTTCCAACACGGCATTGGCCACGTCGGTGATCTCACTGCGGTTGGGTTTTACGCGGTCGATCATGCTTTCCATCATCTGGGTAGCCACGATCACCGGTTTGGCGCGGTGGATACATTTACGGATGATATCGCGTTGGGCCATCGGCACTTTTTCAACCGGCAGCTCAACCCCCAGGTCGCCACGGGCCACCATTACGCCATCCGATTCAAGGATGATGTTGCGCAGGTCGACCAGGGCCGAAGGCATTTCTATTTTGGCAATAACTTTTGATTTGCTTTTGGCTTCGGTCAATCTTCTCTTCAGGTCAATAATATCCTCAGCTTTACGAACGAAGGAAAGCGCCACCCAATCAACCTTTTGACCAATGATAAATTCCAGGTCAACCAGGTCTTTTTCGGTTAAGGCGGGCAGAGATATCTTGGTATCGGGCAGGTTTACGCCTTTTTTCGGTAACAGCAAACCTCCATAGGTAACGCGCACTTTCACATCGCCGGTCTTGGTGATATCAACCACCACCACTTCCAGTTTACCATCGTCGATCATGATCTTGTTGCCAACTTCAACATCTTCGTGCAGGTTGGGGTAGCTTACATAGATCTTTTCTTTGGTTCCAACCACTTTTTCCTTGGAGGTAAAGGTGAGGATGTCGCCGGGTTCAATTAACAGGGCGCCGTTCTCTATTTCACCCACGCGTAATTTGGGACCTTGCAGGTCGGCCAGTATGGAAATATTGTACGGTTCTTTTGTATTAATGGCACGGATATGCTCAATGATCTGGGCCTTATTTTCGTGTGTGCCGTGCGAGAAATTGAGGCGGAAAATATTAACCCCGGCTTTTACCAGCTCAAGCAGTTTTTCATACGTGTCACAGGCAGGTCCTACGGTAGCTACAATTTTGGTTCTATGTGTACTATGTTGAATGCCTGCTTCCTTATCCATTTCATTGTGCAGGTACTTGGTAATATCTCTTGCCATTGTATTAATTTCTTGTTTCTAAAATTCAGGTTTATTCGATAGTTTCCGGAATAGTATCTGGTTTGTCAGCTGGCCAGGATCTTCACGATCTTGATCCATTCATCGCTGATCTTTTGTTTTGATTTCACCGCTCTCTCAAGCAGGGTATAATGCATGCGGTTGTTCAGAATGCCCACCATTACATTATGCCGGCCTTCGAGCAGGGATTCTACCGCGGCATAGCCCATACGGCTGGCAATAAGACGGTCGAGACAGGTTGGGGAACCACCGCGTTGAATATGCCCCAGAATGCAAACCCGGGTATCGGTGAGCGGCAGGCGTTCTTTCACCACTTTGGCTACCTCATTGGCGCCGCCAAACTCATCGCCCTCGGCCACTACCACCATATTCACCAGTTTTTTGCGGCGCTCTTTTTCCTGGAGTGAAGCTACCAGTTCTTCAATATCTGTTTTGCGTTCAGGTATTAAAATATGTTCAGCACCGGTGGCAATACCACTGTGCAGGGCAATATAACCGGCATCGCGGCCCATTACTTCAATAATGAACAAACGGTCGTGTGCGTCGGCTGTATCGCGTATTTTATCGATCGCTTCCACAGCGGTGTTTACGGCAGTATCGAAACCAATGGTGAAGTCGGTTCCGGCAATATCTTTATCAATGGTACCGGGTAAACCGATACAGGGGATGTCGAATTCGCGGCTGAAGATATCAGCACCTCTGAAAGAACCATCGCCACCAATGATCACCAGGCCATCGATACCCAGTTTTTTCAGGTTTTGATATGCTTTCTGACGGCCTTCGGGTTGAAAGAATTCCTTGCAGCGGGCAGTTTTCAGGATGGTACCACCCCGTTGAATAATATTGGCCACACTGCGTGAATGCATGGGTATAATATCATTTTCAATAATTCCGCTATAGCCGCGCATGATGCCAAACACTTCCAATCCATAATAATTCCCGGTTCTCACAACGGCCCGTATGGCGGCGTTCATACCCGGAGAATCACCTCCTGAGGTAAGTACACCGATCTTAGAAACCTTTTTTGCCATGAAAAAAATCTGTTTTATTTATATAAATCTTCGAATCTGAAAAGGAAATCGATAAAGGCTGTCTACCATTTTTTGGAAAGGCGGCCCAAAAATAAGGTTTTGTTTTGATACACGTATTAAGTACACGCTGGCTCAAAAAAACAGGGAAATTGTTTTATAAATTGATATTTTTTTTGCGAAACACTATTTTTTTTAACCATTATTGCGGTTTTATTAAGGGATAGGGTTTAGTTGATTTAGCGACTGGTTAACGGTGTAAAAGTGGTTCAAGATAGTAAATCTTAATAGAACGGATGGCTTAATAAATTAAGCAGCTTCATTGAGTTAGCGAGTTACTGAACCGAATGAAAGTAAACGAAATAATATAAAAAGATATGAAACGGCCAGAATGTAACTTCAGTATGATATAAAAGCAATGTGGTTTCATACTGATAAGTTCCACCCTGGCTAAAAACAATAAAAAAATCTTTAGATGAAAGTATTAATTACGGGAGCGAACGGGTTGTTAGGTCAGCATTTAACAAAAATATTACTCGACAGAAATTATCAGGTAATAGCCACCAGCCGGGGCGAATCACGGCTACCGTTTCAACCATCGGGTAACTACGCTTATCGTGAAATGGATATCGCCAATGCACTGGAAACATTTGCTGTTATGAGCCAGGAACGGCCCGATGTAGTGATACATGCCGCTGCCATGACCCAGATAGATGATTGTGAGTTGCGCCCGCAGCAATGCGAACGCATCAATGTGCAGGGTACCTCGCAGATCTTAACTGACGCTGAAACTTTTAGCAGTCACTTCATATTTATTTCTACCGATTTTGTGTTTGATGGGGAGCAGGGCAATTATGCGGAAGAAGATGAAACAAAGCCCATAAGCCTGTATGGTTTTTCAAAATTGCAGGGCGAGAGTATGGTGCAAACCAGTACCATACCGTTTGCGATCGTACGCACCTGCCTGGTGTATGGGAATTTATTAAAAGGCACCCGCAGCAATATCGTTAGCTGGGTAAAAGAAAGCCTGCAACAGGGTAAAACCATTCAGGTAGTGAGCGATCAGGTACGTACACCCACTTATGTTGAAGACCTGGCAAAAGGCATAGCGCTGATCATTGAAAAGAAAGCTACGGGTATTTATCACATTTCGGGTAAGGATTGGTTAACACCTTATGATATCGCGCTTAAAACGGCCGCCAAATTCCAGCTCGATGCATCAAAGATCGTAAAGGTTGATGCTTCTACCTTTAAACAACCCGGCCGCCGGCCATTGAAGACGGGTTTTATTATTGAGAAGGCCAGGAAAGAACTGGGTTTTGAACCCATCCCTTTTGATGAAGGGTTAAACCTGCTGTGATAAGGAGCTGGTTGGTTTCAGGAACACCTCCGCCATCATACAACGTGCACTGCCGCCGCCATTGGTTTCAATGGTAGTAAGGGGCGCATGCAGTATACGGTTATAACTTTCCAGCTTTTTTATTTGTTCTGGTTGTAACGATCCATATGCCTGGCTCGACATCACCAGTAATTTTTCTCCTACCTGGTTCTGCACCTGCAGCATATTACCGGCAAAATGATTCATTTGTTCAAAACTGATGTTGATGAGTTCCTTGCCGGTTTTACCAATATATTCCTGCACCATCTGGTATTCGGCATGGTTGGGCAATGATGCCAGGCAAACGACCACATACCTGTCGGCCACACACATCATTACATTGGTATGGTAAATGGCCTTGCCCGCTCCATCCACTGCCGTGAAAAGTATGGGCCGGTACCCCATCTTCTTACAAAAATCATCGAGCACCGACTGATGCGTACGGGGCGATAAACAGGCATAGGCCAATTTATTTTCCCGGTCGAGCACCATACTGCCGGTGCCTTCCAGGAACTGCTGATCGTTCTCATAACCGGTAAAATCGAATGTACTGGTTATGGTAAATGTTTTTTGTAATTGTTGAATAACAGGGGGCTTGCGTTCGTGCCGCCGGTTCTCTGCAAACATGGGATATAAACAAATGGTATCCGGTTCATGAAACGAGATCCAGTTGTTGGGAAAGATGGAATCGGGGGTATGCGGCTCCGGTGTATCGTTGATCACTTTTACATCGACCCCATTTGTACGAAGCAGCGATACAAAATTATCAAACTCAGTTTGCGCCTTTTCCTGGGCGGCTGCATCGGCGCCAGCTACCTGAAAGGCATTGTTCACGGCCGTTTGGGCATTAAAACCAAAATTCACCGGCCTTATCATCAATATATGTGATGTTGTTTGCATAGTTGCAATTGAAATACTTTAATCAATATCCTCACGCAACAGGGGCATGCTCATACAATGGAAACCGCCGCGTGCACGGGATAGTTCGGCTGATGGTATCAGAATAAGCGTATCCTCCAGGTCATCGGGCATTACCTCTTCCTTTTCAAACTGGTCGAGCAGGTCTTTAACATGTATAATATTAAAACCGGCTTCGCGGAATGCCTCCACGGTTTTATCGTTACGGTCATATCCCAGCACCACGCCTTCTTTCAGCGCCAGCAAATTGCAGCTATCGGTCCATTGTTCGCGGGTATCGAAGGGGAACTTGTTATTACCTGAGTAAATGAATTTTACTTTCTCTTTGCATGCAAGGTCGTTCTCGCTGATATCTGTCAACAGTTCTTCGAGGTTATCAAAATATACGGGATTCTCCGGATCTTTTTTCCGGAACTGAATGATCTTGATCTTGTCTTCTTTTTTATTGCCTTCCAGAATGCGTTCAATGGGGTCGGCCCCTTCATGCTTCATCACTTTTTTACTGAAGGCGCCCAGCATTACCCATATATTCCTTTTTACCTGTGTGAAGATGGTATCAATATGCATATAATCGCGGCGCCGGGGTATTTTCACCACCGTTATCTTTTTAACGATATTCCGGGCAAACAGCATATTCACAACCTGGCGGGCCGCTTCCATAGTGGTGCGTTCGCTTATGCCGATCAGTAAGTGGTCTTTATGTACTACCATTACATCACCGCCTTCGAGGGTCACCTTCTTTTCATCGCCATCGCGGGGCAGCAGAAAATGGTGGGCGGTATCGGGTATTTCGATAATATTCTCGCGGTATGCTTCAAACAGGGGGTGATTGAAGAAAATGTATTTGGCCAGCAGGGCTTCGCGCAACCGGGCCGTTTTGGCCGGTTTGTTCAACAGCACATAGTCATTGATGACAATACCAATATCACGGGTGAAAATAAAGTTGGGAATAGGAGGGAAGAGCAGCCGGTCATCGTCGACGGTGCCGCTGATAATGGCTTTTGATAATTTAACCGGCGACAGCTCCAACAATTCATTTTGTGTGGCATAAGAACAACCTTCCACCGCGCATACCGATGCTACGAGCTTCAGTTTTATTTCCTGGTCTTCGAAAATGTCGGCAAGCAGCCATTCCAGCTCTACTACCTTATCTGATTTATAGAATTCGGGTTTTTCGGGTTTATAAAAATCGCGGCTGTTCTCAGGCGCATCGATCTGATGCAAACGGCCGCGTATTTTTTGCGGGTCAAGAAAGTACAATAATACTTTGGTGTAATAATCATATTCTTTTTTGCGCATGGTCTCCAGGTGCACAATGTCTTCAAACAACCAGTCCTGCGCTTTGGAAGGTACTACCTTTCCCAAACCACTATCGGGACTGTGCACAAGCAATCGTCGCAACCGGCCAACTTCAGATGTTACCTGAACTACTTTTTTTTCTTTACGGGACATAGATATTTCAAGTTTTTCTAATAATCATGAAGGGTTCAAATATAGCGAATCCGGTTTTAGGGACGTGTAAGGGCAAATAATGATTATTGAATGGCCTTTATTGAATGTTGAAGGAAAGAAAACGAAGCCGGAGTATTTTTTGATTAAATCTGATACAAACGGGGTTTACTGCATTATTACAATATTTTTTATGCGCTATGATCGAAGTCATAAACAATCCCTTCATCGTGATGGAATTTTACAAAAATATTTATCATGCTTGAATATAAACAACATACCCTGGCTGCAATTGTAGCTGACAGACATGAGGCGGCGGCCGTTTTTGAAAAGTATCAACTTGATTTTTGCTGTAAAGGAAAAAGGACCCTGCAGCAGGCATGTGATGAAAAAAACATTCCTGTTGATCCGGTGATTGAAGAACTGGAGCAGGCACTTGATACAGGCAATGGCGCGCACCCTTTAGTAAATGCTTTCACCCTTAGCCAACTGGTAGATTATATAGTTTTGAAACATCATGTATATGTTAAACATGCTATGCCGGTGATCTATCAACACCTGGAACGGGTTGCCCTGAAACATGGCGAACGTTTTCCCAATATGCCACATGTATTTCAGCTGTTTGCCACGCTGAAAGAGGAAATGGACGTGCATATGCAAAAAGAAGAAATGGTGCTTTTTCCCCGCATAAAAGAAGTAGACAGGGCCATTCAGGAAAATGGCAACTGGGCGGCCCTCAACAGCGGGTATGTCAGTGGGCCCATTCATATGATGGAAACGGAACATGATGAGGCCGGCACCCTGATGGCGGAAATAAGGGAATGGACGAATGATTACACGCCGCCGGCCGATGCCTGCACTACTTTTCGCATCAGTATGGCTGAATTAAAGGCATTTGAGGCCGACCTGCACCAACATATACACCTGGAAAATAATGTACTGTTCCCCCGGATTGTGCAAATGATGGGGTAAGATCGTAAGAAAACGCCCGTAAAAGGTAAGCTGTTCGCTTCCGAATGCCATCGGGAGTGGATGGTTTGCCTTTTTTATTGGCCGCCCGCATAAAATTAACACGAACGAATGTTAGTTTATGTAATGAATTCTGTTATTTTTGCGGCCAATTATTAAATTCGTGATATGCAATTCCAACTTACTGAAGAACACTTAATGATACAAAAGGCCGCCCGCGATTTTGCCCAGAACGAATGCCTGCCCGGGGTAATAGAACGTGATGAACACCAGAAATTTCCCCGCGAGCAGGTCCTGAAGCTGGCCGAGTTGGGTTTTATGGGTATGATGGTGAGTCCCGATTATGGTGGCGCCGGTATGGATACCATCAGCTATGTGCTGGCCATGGAAGAGATCAGTAAGGTGGATGCCAGTGTAAGCGTGAGCATGAGTGTAAACAACAGCCTGGTTTGCTGGGGCCTCGAAAAATTTGGTTCAGAAGAACAGAAACAAAAATACCTGGTTGACCTTGCCCAGGGCCGCAAAAATGGCGAGTTGCACATTGGCGCTTTCCTGTTAAGTGAACCCGAGGCCGGCAGCGATGCCACTTCCCAGCATACAACAGCAGAAGATAAAGGCGATCATTATTTACTGAATGGTACCAAGAACTGGATCACCAATGGTTCTTCCGCTTCTATTTACCTGGTGATGGCGCAGTCGGATGTTGCAAAAGGAAGCAAGGGTATCAATGTTTTTATTGTTGAAAAGAACTGGCCCGGCGTTGCTGTAGGCGCCAAGGAAAACAAACTGGGCATTCGCGGCAGCGATACCCATAGTATTACTTTCACCGATGTAAAAGTGCCCAAAGAGAACCGCATTGGCGGCGATGGGTTCGGGTTCACCTTTGCCATGAAAACGCTGGCCGGCGGCCGTATTGGTATTGCTTCGCAGGCCCTGGGCATTGCGAGCGGCGCTTATGAACTGGCCCTCAAATATTCAAAGGAAAGAAAGGCTTTTGGTAAGGAGATCATGCACCACCAGGCCATTCAGTTCAAGCTGGCCGATATGGCTACCCGCATTGAATGCGCCCGTTTATTGTGTTTAAAAGCTGCCTGGGAAAAAGACCAGCACCTCGATTATACATTAAGTTCATCGATGGCCAAAGTATTTTCAAGCGAAACTGCCATGTGGGTCACCGTTGAAGCGGTGCAGGTACATGGCGGGTATGGCTATGTAAAAGAATACCACGTAGAACGCCTCATGCGCGATGCCAAGATCACCCAAATCTATGAAGGCACCAGCGAAGTACAACGCATTGTTATCAGCAGGTCGATATTGAAGTAATCGCCAGTCATTTGATTCACGAAAGCGGAATGATCAATTCCGCTTAACGGCTTACCTTTGCCCCTCATAAGGTATTGTTTGTATCATTGACTAAACAGAACTATTGATGGCGGTTAATACAAAAGCTTATCAGGAGATCAACGGCGAATTACAATCGAAACAGGTTACGCTGGTGGCAGTATCAAAAACAAAACCGGTTGCGGAGATCCAGGAGCTATATGAGCTGGGACAACGCGATTTTGGCGAGAATTATGTGCAGGAACTGGCCGAAAAACAGCTGGTGCTGCCCAATGATATCCGCTGGCATTTTATAGGCCACCTGCAATCGAATAAAGTAAAATACATTGCTCCCTATGTGCATTTGATCCATGGGGTCGACAGCTATAAATTATTACTCGAAATAGATAAACAGGCCCGCAAATTCGACCGGGTTATCCATTGCCTGTTACAGATCCATGTTGCCCAGGAAGAAACCAAATTCGGTTTTAATGAGCTTGAATTAATGGAGGCCATGGATGCCATTCATAAGTATAAACTATTAAACGAGCTCAAAAACGTGGAGGTAAGCGGGTTAATGGGCATGGCTTCTTTCACAGAAGATAAAGAGCAGGTACGCAAAGAGTTTAAATACCTCAAATTACTGTTCGATCATTGCGCCAGTCTTCCCTGGAACACCGGGTTCAACACATTATCGATGGGAATGAGCAGTGACTATCAAATAGCTATTGAAGAAGGCAGTACACTTGTACGTGTTGGCAGCCTGTTATTCGGGAGCCGCCAGCAATAGCTTATCGGTTATTCCAGCTAATTCATCGGGGTTTTATATTCAAACATCGAATTGATTATGACCCAGGCATTCTACTGTATATCTTTGACTTACATAATTAAATAGTGTTTTTCATAGGTTATTGATTAATGGTAAAGGGCTGTGTCTACAGCTCTTTTTTCTTTTATACCCCTTTCCGGTCTGTAAACAGGCATTTCGTCAAGCAAAAGGCACAATAAGTGTAAACCGTTACGTCGCCCCGATTTTGTATATTTAATTTGATGTATGAAAGCGGAAAGGGTTATACAGCGTTATTATCTGCATCATTTGCTGGGCTGGGCCTTGCTTTTCTTCGGCTGGCATTTTTTCAGGTACCAGGATTATCCCGCCGGCAAAGGATGGTATATCACTTTTATAAAAGTGGCCGACCTGGCCCTGATGGTATACCTCACAAATTATGTGCTTATTCCCCGCTTATTGTATAAAAAAAGATACTGGCTGTTTACCGGGTTGTTTATTGCCCTGGTATTTACATTCAGTATTTCAAAAATGTATGTAGAAGCGGCGCTGATGCAAACGTCCTTCGACATCTGGGACCGGTTTAAAGTACGGGTATACGATAATGTGATCCCGCATTTTTTACTGGTAAGCACGGGGGCGGCTATTAAATTGTTGACCGATCATGCGCGGGCGCAACGGCGCCTCGGCGAAATGGCCAAAGAAAAAGCAGAAACGGAATTGAATTTTTTAAAGTCGCAGCTCAACCCGCATTTTTTGTTCAATTCGTTAAACACCGTTTATTTTTTGATCGATAAACAGAATGCCGAAGCGCGCACCACGCTGTTGCAGATGGCCGGTTTGTTGCGGTACCAGTTGTATGATTGTAACAGCCCTGCCATTGAAATAGAAAAAGAAGTGCATTACCTGCAGGATTATATCCGGTTACAGGAGCTGCGGAAAGATAATCAATATGAAGTGGGTATTGAAGTAGGGGAGCAGCTAGAAGGTTTCCGGATAACGCCCCTGCTGTTGATCCCCTTTGTTGAAAATGCCTTCAAACATATTTCGCATCATACCAATGCCCGCAATTTTATAAGGGTAGCACTGCAACGCCATAATGGTATGCTGTTGTTCACTGTTGAGAACTCGAAGGAGCAGCAGCAAAGCACCGAACCAACAGGCGGCATTGGTTTGTCGAATGTAAAACGCCGGCTTGAACTATTGTATCCCGGCAGGCATACTTTACAGATCTGGAACAATAGCGACACATTTAAAATTGAACTCAACCTGCAATTATCATGACACTCCGGTGCATTATAATAGATGATGAACCCATAGCCCGGAAGGGTTTGAAGGAATACATACAGGATGCCTCCTTTCTGCAACTGGCCGGGGAGTTCGATAACCCGTTAAAGGCGGCCGACCTGCTGATGCAGGAGAAGATCGACCTGCTGTTCCTCGATATTCAAATGCCCAAAATGACGGGGATGGAATTCCTGAAGACCCTGCAGCACCCGCCCATGGTCATTTTTACAACGGCTTATCCACAATATGCGGTAGAAGGGTTTGAATGGAATGCGATCGATTACCTGCTGAAACCATTTTCGTTTGAGCGTTTCTGGAAGGCGGTAACAAAAGCGCGTACCATGCAGGAGGCTATTACGCAACCGGCGCCGCCTGCTTCAGCACCCGGTTACTTCTTTATTAAAAGCGATAATAAGCTCATAAAGGTGCTGTATGATGATATTCTGTTCATAGAAGCCCTGCAAAATTACGTGGCGGTTTACACTAATGGCAGGAAATATATTACCTATATCACATTTCACAGCATAGAAACCCAATTACCAACGGGGCGGTTTATACGAACACATAAGTCGTACATAGTGGCGGCGGCCAGGGTAGAAAGCATTGAAGGCAATGAGATCACTATTGGCACCTATAAAATTCCCATAAGCCGCACCGAACGCGAAGCGGTTTTGCAGCAATTGATACAAAACCGGTTGCTAAGACGTTGATGATTAAGCCCCAATTGGCTGAAATCCTTTACTAACGCCTGTTTGCAACGATGGTCACATCATGTTACGTGAATATTATTTTCTGTATAATGTATACTTAAGGGTTACCTTTTCCCGTTTTTTGTATAAATTTGCATAACAAGATTAAATCGATCTTTTAACTCCTTCCCATTTACGCTGCTTGCCTTCTCTTGTTAATCAACAGCTTGCCCCGATTATATAAACGATTTGCTTTCATATTATTATTTTTTTTATCTAAAAAAACAAAACAAATATGAAAACAATCATGCTCAATGCTTTTTCTTTAGGAAAGAAAACAGCTATCATGTTGCTGGTGGTTCTTGTAACCCTTACTTCTGCAACAGCCAAAGTTTCTGATTCAACGTATGAAGATGGAGACGCTTCTGTTTCATGCCTGAAAATGGAAGAAGGCCAGGTTTATTTTAAAGTAAATTTTGAGAATGCCGATGGTGGCCGTTTCGACATTCTGGTGAATGATGTAAATGGCGACAACCTGTACCGCGCCACTTTTAACGGTCAGCACTTCAACAAAGTGTTCAGAGCTCCGGTTGAAAATGGTAAACTGGTGATCATCATCCGCGACAGCAAAGACAAAACTGACCACAGATTTGAGCTGTCGACCGAATCAAGACTGGTTCAACAGATCCTGGTAAAAAGAATGTAGTAGCTGACGCTTTTGCGCAGTATGGCTATTCATTAGATCTTTTAGTTGAACACGAATTTGTATTGTCATACCTGCCCTTACAGTTTCATTCCGGTTTTTTCGGAATGAAACTCGCCGGAAGGGGGGCCTGATTTTTCTTTTGCCCAATAGCGCCGGGAACGCTGAAGTCCTGACTGAAGTCGTCGGGATGCCGATGAAATCGGCAAGTGGCGCAAGGGACGCCGGGCAGAACTACCGCAGCCCGCTCCCAAAAAATAATTCCTAATCCCTGCGATAACAGCAACTTGTTCCGGGACTTAGATGCCAGAATTACGTAAATTTGCCATCAATTTATTGAGTTATGGCAGAGATCACCACACCGGAAGAGAAAAGTCTGAACTTTTTAGAAGAGATCATTGAAGAGGATCTGAAATCGGGCAGGTACAAAACAATAGCTACCCGTTTTCCTCCCGAGCCCAATGGTTACCTGCATATTGGTCATGCTTCGAGTATTTGTTTGAATTTCGGGCTTACCAAAAAATATCCCGGGTATACCAACCTCCGTTTTGATGATACCAATCCGGTAACAGAAGAAACGGAATATGTGGAGAGTATCAAGGACGATATTCGCTGGCTGGGTTTTGAATGGAAGAATGAACTGTACGCCTCTGACTACTTCGACCAGATGTATGAGTTCGCCATTACCCTTATAAAGAAAGGACTGGCATATGTTGATGATTCTACCTCTGAGCAAATCGCTGCCATGAAAGGCACGCCTACCGAACCTGGGAAGGACAGTCCCTTTCGCACCCGCTCCATTGAAGAAAATCTGGACCTGTTTGCCCGCATGAAAAATGGGGAGTTTGCCGATGGCACCCGTACCCTGCGTGCAAAGATCGATATGTCGAATGCAAATATGCTGATGCGCGACCCGGTATTATATCGCATCAAACATGCCCATCACCACCGTACAGGCGATAAATGGTGCATTTACCCCATGTACGATATGGCGCACGGTCAAAGCGATTCAATTGAACATATTACGCATTCTATTTGCACCCTCGAGTTTGTGCCTCATCGTGAGTTGTACGACTGGCTTATAGAAAAGCTGGAAATATATCCCTCGCATCAATACGAGTTTGCCCGCCGCAATATAAACTACACCGTTACCAGCAAAAGAAAATTGCTGCAACTGGTGAATGATAAATTCGTAACCGGCTGGGACGATCCCCGCATGCCCACGATCTCGGGCCTGCGCCGCGCTGGTTATACCCCCGAAAGTATTCGCGAGTTCTGCGATCGAATTGGTATTGCCAAACGCGAGAACATGATCGATGTGTCGCTGCTCGAATTCTGCGTACGCGAGCACCTGAACAAGATCGCCCTGCGCCGCATGGTGGTGTTTGACCCGGTGAAAGTGGTGCTCACCAACTATCCGGCCGATGGTGCGGTTGAAATGGTGAAGAGTGAAGACAACCCCGAAGATCCCAATACCGCGCACCGCGAAATTCCGTTCAGCCGCGAGCTATACATAGAGCGCGAAGATTTTATGGAGAACCCGCCCAAGAAATTCTTCCGCCTGGCGCCCGGACAAATGGTGCGCCTGAAAAGCGCTTACATCATCAAATGTGATGAAGTAGTGAAGGACAGCAATGGTAAAATAACCGAGCTGCATTGTAGTTATTTGCCCGAAAGTAAAAGCGGCGCCGATACCTCTGGTATTCATGTAAAGGGCACCCTGCACTGGGTAAGCGTTGCACAGGCTATTAGCATTGAAGTTCGCCTGTACGACCGGTTGTTCAGGGTTGAAAACCCCGCCAGTGAAGAAGGCGACTTCAAAGATTATATCAATCCCAATTCATTGCAGGTGATCAGCACGGCTTTTGCCGAACCCGCATTGAAGAACATGCGCTTCAACGACCGTTGCCAGTTCCTGCGCAAAGGTTATTTCTGTCTCGATAAAGACACGTCGGAAGATAAAATGATCTTTAACAGAACCGTGACGCTGAAAGATACCTGGGCGAAAGAAGTAAAGAAAGGATAGAAGGTAAGAAATAGATTGGATTTGAGTTTGGGTGGAAGTGTTTAATTGAAAGTATCAGAAGTAGGAAGTAAGAAGTAGGAAACACATAAAGCCTAAATATAAAAGACCCGTCAGGTATAATGAACTGACGGGTCTTTTTTGTTGGTGCGGCGTTTATGAAATTCATTGATTTCTTACTTCCTACTTCTTACCTCTTATTTCAGCAATCCCCTTCGCATAATCAAACACCAGGTTGCAGAATGCCTTAACACCTACATCGAGGCGGCTGTCATCGATATAAAAATCGGGTGTATGGTGCGGCGGTGCTTTCGATTTGTCGGCGCCCTTAGGCATACCGCCAAAGTAAATAAAGAACGAAGGCGCTTTTTCGCCATAATACGAAAAGTCTTCTGAACCGGTTACCCATTCTCGTTCCTTTACATTTTCCTTACCGGCTGTTCGCTCAAAACTGGGAACCATCATTTTTACCAGAGCCGGGTCATTATAGGTGACCAGCGTTTTGGTGTCAATGGTAACCTGGGCCGTGGCGCCCATGGCTTCCGCAATAGTCGTAGCTATTTTACGAATGCGTTCATGTGTTTCTTGTTGCATTTTGGTATCCAGCGCACGAATAGTGCCCTGCAGCACCGCTTCTTCGGGAATGATATTGGGCCGCACACCGCTGTGGAATTTGCCTACCGTAATAACCACCGGCGCTTTGGTGAGCTCCGATTGGCGGCTAACGATGGTTTGCAGCGCATTCACGATCTCGGTGCCTACAACAATAGGGTCAATACCTTTCCAGGGTTGTGAACCGTGGCTTTGTTTTCCTTTTATATTAATGGTGAACCAGTCAGATGAAGCCATGAAGGCGCCTGATTTGTATTCAAAGGTGCCCGCTTCAATATCCGATTCAATGTGCATGCCAAACACCGCATCTACTTTTGGATTATCCATACAACCTTCTTTCACCATCAGGGGTGCGCCGCCTTCTTCATTTCCGGGCGGACCTTCCTCGGCCGGTTGAAAAAAGAATTTAACGGTACCGGGCAGATCTTTTTTCATCGATGATAAGATCTCGGCAGCGCCCATCAGCATGGCCACATGGCTATCATGGCCACAGGCATGCATTACAGGTACAGTATCGCCCATATATTCGGCCCGTACTGTTGATTTAAACGGAATAGCTACCCGTTCCTTTACCGGCAGGGCATCCATATCGGCCCTCAAGGCAACTACAGGGCCCGGTTGGCCACCCTTCAAAATGGCTACAATACCGGTTTTGGCAATGCCGGTCTGTACCTCGAGACCCAGTTTTTTCAAATGTGCAGCAACGTATTCAGCGGTCTTGTATTCCCGGTTCGAGAGTTCGGGATGCTGGTGCAAATAGCGACGCCATTCAATGACCTGGGGTAGCAGGGCGGCGGCTTTTTGATCAATGAGCGTTTGCCGGTTTTGTTGGGCGGGCAGGGTTGATGTTATGAAAAGTAATAAAATTGGTAGCAGAACCCACCGGGTTGACTGTTTTAGCTGCATGCTGGATTATTTTTCTGAATGTAGAAAAAAATAATGAGCTGGAAAGGGTACTAAACATATGATTTTTAATCTACTGTATATAGCACTTATTTTGTTATAAATGCTTGATGTCCAAATATGTAATAAGCAAATATATTTATCGTTTATTAAGTGTTTTAATCCCGAAAACTGCCCCAATGCCCGTCCCTGTATTGAAAACCGCCATTACTCATGGCAGGCCGTTATGGCATATGCCTATTGGTAAACTTGTTTGCAGTATTTTACTGCAGGCGTTGATCACCTTCCCCTGTTTTTCACAAACATTAGGTTACTGGACTTTCAACAATACTTTAGCGGGTGCTGGTGTTGCTGCACATAACACGCTTTCAACGGCCGATTATAATTCCGGTATTCCAACAAAATCATTTAATGGCAACGTAGAATATTATGGCGAGAACGGCTGGCCAGGTGGCAGCATCAATACTGGTACTTATCTTGAGTTCAGTATTAGTCCAAATACCGGTTACCAGTTAGACCTCACCAGTGTATTATTGCGCATCAGGCGTAGCAATACGGGTTCGCCGGCAGGTTCGGGCCCAACTTCCTGGAGCCTGCGGTCGAGTATTGATGGCTATGCTTCAGATATTACCAACAACAGTTTATCGCATAACTACAGCAATTATTCGGTTGCCCTGGGTAGTGCATTTTTGAATCAATATACCACGGTTACCTTCCGGTTATATGGTTACAATGTAAGTATTAATAGCGGGGGCTTTAGCCGGTTGGTGGTCGATAGCATCAATATTCAGGGTATAGGTGAAGTGCTGCCCGTTAGCATAACCGGTGTACAGGCTTTGCATACCGATAAAAATGTTTCGGTGAAATGGCAGGTTACCAATGTGCATGAAGGCAGTGTGTTCCATGTAGAGCGTTCGGTGAACGGAACTGATTTTACAACCATCAACCGCTTCCCGGAAAACGAGACCCTGTCGGCCGGTTCATACAATTATGAAGACAAACAGGCGCCTGGTAATGACAAGGTATATTATCGCATTAAAATAGATGAGCCAAGCGGCTGGACTTACTTCTCCTGGCTGGTGAAGGTCAATAACAAAAGCATCAGTCAGCTGTCGATCGATTATACCACTGTTTCGGGTCAATCGCTGGCAACCTCGTTGCAGATACCTGAAAAGGGCAGGTACACCGTTTCGGTGATTGCGCTGAATGGGGTAGTGCTGCAACAGCGTTCGCTTGACCTGGATGCCGGGTCGCAGGTAATTTCCTTCCCGTTAAATGCCCGGGCGCATGGACCCTATGTGTTGCGAGTGAGCAATAACAGCCTGATGAGTAGTAGGAAGTTTGTTTGGTGAGTTTATTTATACTCCCCAAACACCTCTCTCAATGTATCAGCAATTTCCCCGAGGGTGCATTTTTGTTCAACGGCCTCAATAACGGTGGGCATAATGTTCTCACCGGCAGAAGCCTTGTCAGATAGTCCCTGTAAAACCTGGTCGCATTTGGCCGGGTCGCGGTCATTGCGCAGTTGAGCCAGTTTCTGACTTTGTACCTGGCGAATAGAGTCATCGATCCTGAAGACCGGTGTGGTATCTTTTTCTGTTGACTGAAATTTGTTTACGCCTACAATGATCTTCTCTCCATTTTCGATCTTGCGTTGGTATTCGTATGAACTGCGGGCAATGGCATCCTGAATAAAACCTTCTTCAATAGCCGAAACGCTGCCGCCCATGGCATCGATGGTAGCCATAAGCTCATAGGCTTTTTGTTCTATTTCGCTGGTGAGTGCTTCTACATAATAAGAGCCGGCCAGCGGATCAACGGTGTCAGCGGCGCCGCTTTCAAAAGCCACGATCTGCTGGGTGCGTAAGGCAATACGGGCGGCTTCTTCGGTAGGCAGGCTCAGGGCTTCATCAAAACCATTGGTATGCAGTGATTGGGTACCCCCTAAAACAGCTGCGAGGGTTTGCACCGTAACGCGGGCAATATTGTTCTGCGGCTGTTGTGCGGTTAAGGTACTGCCTCCGGTTTGGGTATGAAAACGCAGCATCATGGCCCGGGGATCGGTAGCGCCCAGTTCCTTCATAATGTTGGCCCACATGCGGCGGGCAGCCCTGAACTTGGCTATTTCTTCGAACAGGTTGTTATGCGCGTTAAAAAAGAATGATAGGCGCCGGCCGAATACATTAATGTCAAGTCCTTTTTCCAGTGCGGCCTTTACATAAGCTTTACCATTGCTCAGGGTGAAAGCGATCTCCTGAACGGCGGTACTGCCGGCTTCACGAATATGGTAACCCGAAATGGAAATGGTATTCCACTTGGGAAGCTCCTTACTGCACCATTCAAAAATGTCGGTAATGATGTGCATGGATGGCTTGGGGGGATAAATATAGGTGCCCCTTGCCGCGTACTCTTTCAGAATATCGTTTTGAATGGTGCCGGAGATCTTTTTCAGATCGGCGCCCTGTTGTTTGGCCAGGGCTACATAAAACGACAGCAGTATATATGCGGTAGCATTAATGGTCATGGAGGTTGACACCTCTTCGAGCTTTATTCCTTTGAACAGGGTTTGCATGTCTTCAATGCTGTCGATGGCCACGCCTACCTTACCCACTTCACCTTCGGCCAGGGGATGATCGCTGTCGTACCCGATTTGGGTGGGAAGGTCAAAAGCCACGCTTAGCCCCATTACGCCCTGCGACAATAAATAATGGTATCGTTTATTACTTTCTTCCGCAGTACTGAACCCTGCGTACTGGCGCATGGTCCATAATTTACCGCGGTACATATCTTCCTGCACACCCCGGGTGAAGGGGAACTGTCCGGGTATTTCGGGTTCATCAATCCGGGGAAGATCAGAAGCATTATACACTTCCTTTATTTCAATGGCGCTATCGGTATATACTTTCTTTTCTGGCATGACAAGTTTTTTGAAGTAGGAAGTGATTTGAGTTTCGAAATCAGAAGTAATGTGAGAGATGGGGTTCTTCTTACTTCTTATCTCTTACTTCTTACGTCATCAATTTTTTTGCTTCATAGCTCAGCACATCGGCTACCACATTGTGCAGGGAAGCTTTGGGCGATTGCATCAACATTTCGAGAATGCTGCGGCTGAGGTCCTGGCCGGTGGCTTCGGCTGGTAAAAAAGAGGAGATCTGGTTAATGATCAATATATTCTGATCTTTCAGGTTACGTACCGCTTCCCACGATTCGTGCGATACATAGATCTGCTGGGTTACATTATATTCAAATTCCTGTCTTATTTGCATTGTCAACAAAGCCTGCATATCCCGGGCGCTCAGTCCGGCCTGGTTGGTGCGGCTGATGAGGTTGGGCAGGGCAATACGGTCAACCAGCAACATCAGGCGTTCATAAGCCTGTAATTGAAGGGGTTGGGTAGCGGGTGCGGCGGACTTTTCCTTTTCGTGCTTATCGAGCAGCTGTTTTGCTTCTTTGCGTTGTTTCCAAAGCGCATAAGCCAGAAAGCCGCCGAGTGAAAAGGCAATTACCAGAGAAATTACCATTTGGGTGGTAGTAATCATTCAATAGGTTTTAGGTGAGCAAAAATACAGTTCTATATTTTAAGTTCTTCGTAATAAGTTGCTTAAACGAATTGCGACGTACAATTGGTATAAAAACAAACAGTTACCGGTTCCCAGGTACCGGTTTCCGGGTTCTGCCTGGTAACTGGCAACTGGTACCCGGTAACCAACTTTCTGTCACCAGCCTGTCAATTGCTGGCGGTTTAACCGGTTCCCAGGTACCGGTTTCGGGGTTCTGCCTGGTAACTGGCAACTGGTATCCGGCAACCAACTTTCTGTCACCAGCCTGTCAATTGCTGGCGGTTTCACCGGTATCCGTTGCGGGTACCCCGGGTTTATCGTAAATTTGTCCTTTAAATGATTTGAGTATGGAAATGACAATGGCCGTTCCTGTGAGCTTTACTGCCGGTGCCCTGGCTGAGATCAGGCGTTTGATGAGCGCCCCCGAATTTGATGCTTCTAAATTTTTACGGGTGGGCGTGAAAGGCGGCGGTTGTTCGGGCCTTTCATACATATTGGGTTTCGACGATAAACAACCCGATGACCAGGTGTTTGAATTTGACTCACAAACCTTCATAATGAATAAATCGCACGGCATTTACCTCATGGGGATGCAGATTGACTGGGCCAATGGCCTCAATGCCCGCGGCTTTACTTTCATTAATCCCAATGCCAGTAAAACCTGTGGCTGCGGAACTTCGTTCGCGGTATAAAAAGAAAAATCTATATTTGTTTTCTTCAACAGCACCTTTTCGCAACCGACCAGGATACCTGTTTTTTCAGTACCTGCTTTACCAAAGCAACCGGGGATAATTATGATGTACATCTGGAATGGTCAATTATTATTATTTACCATTTAAAGATGTAAGCATGCGCACATTATTAAAAGCCACTATGGACGTTACGGCTTCCAATAAAGCCATTATGGACGGCTCCCTGCCAAAACTCATGCAGGCCACTATGGACAAGATAAAGCCCGAAAGCGCTTATTTTACTGCCATTGATGGTTGCCGTTCGTGCCTGATGGTATTTGATCTAAAAGATCCTTCAGATATCCCAGGTATTGCTGAACCTTTCTTTCTGCACCTGAATGCTAAAGTAGAATTCAGTCCGGTCATGAATGCAGATGATTTAAAGAAAGGGCTGGAAGCGTTGCAACGGTAAAAAAGATATTGGCAGCTAAAGGCCCTGATTCCGGCTCAACCGGCATCAGGGCCTTTTTTATTGGCTATTTTTTTAAATTTACGGTTAATGGTCAACATCGATACCTTCAAACAACTGGCGCTTTCCTTTCCGGGGGTGGAAGCGCAGCCACACTTTGAAAAAACATCTTACCGGGTGAAGAAAAAGATCTTTGCCACTCATGCTCCCGATAGCCACATAGTGTGTGTAAAGCTGTCTGAAATAGATCAGTCGGTTTTTTGCGCCTTTGATAAAACCATTATTTACCCTGTTGATAACAAATGGGGCAAACAGGGCTGGACGCTCGTCGACCTCAAAAAAATAAGAAAGGAGATGCTGAAAGATCTTCTTGCCACTGCCTATAACTGCGTAGGTTCAAAGAAATGAACTTCCTTACCATTCCACATGTGCCCGCACTCCAAAAATATGTACCGGGCCGCGGTCTTTGTTATAGGCGGGGTTTAGTACAAACTGGTAATCGGGACTAATCGATAAAAAGATGGCCGGGATGTTGAATTTATAATAGGTTTCAAAAATCGCTTCGTGCCCATAGTTCAGGGCGCCATCCCCAATAATAAACCCACTGCCGCCAGCCTTCAGGTAATCGCGATGCGGGCCCGAAATGCCGTTCACTACGATGGCAGTGCCCAGGGCATCGTTCCTGCGCGACCAGGCTTCGCCCTTCCACACCATTCCGGCCGATACCGATTGATCTATTTCGGTAAATGCCCAGGTTTCATTGCGGCCATCGTTCCAACTGCTGCGGATAAAAATACCGGCGTTTTTTGAAATGGCCTGTTCTATCGAAATGCCTATGCCGTTCTTTGTTCGGGGAACGCTTCGTACCAGTGTTATGTCGGGTGTTGAGGGATCTTTTTGAATGGCTTCTTTATAATTACCCATGGCAGCCAGGCTGTGGAACAACAGCAGCCTGATAGTTCCTGGTTGTTTGTTCATGGTAATGTTTTTCTCGCCTTCCCAGGTAAGTCCATACGCTTTGCCGATGTGGTCATCCAGTACAGGCCCATTGGCATAGGTTGGCATTTGCGTCATGGCTATACGGGTAGCCCAATTTGGGGTATGGTATTCAACCACCGCGCCAACGGTATAACCGCGGGTATTGGCCGGGTAATCCCAGGCGCCATTGCTCATGAGGCTCCAGTTCATGAACTGGGAGCGGGGATCATGGCTGTAGCTGTTATTATCAAAAAAATCGGCAATGCTGAATTTACCGGCGCGAACAGAGATATACCGGGCCGGTACATGCTGTTGCACCTGGTTAAGGTCATCTGTTTCTACCTCTTTTCCTGCACCCAGCGCAAACTTTTGTTCAAGGTATAACCGGGCCAGGTACAACTTCAATTTGGGACTTCCTATACGAAAGGTTTCGCCGTTGGGAAAACCGGCAACGCCCATGGCTGAGCTAAGGCCGCTGCCGCCGGCTACCTCCGGGTTAAAATAAAGCGTGGCATATTTCCATAATCTTCTTCCCGCAAATACAGTGGCGGTAAAGGAAACCTTTCCTGATTCGTCTTTTAGTAAACTGTGCGTACCGGTATAGGGTGCATTAAAAGAAGGGTGGTATTGCCATATGGAAGTTGCCTGTGCATGCAGGCTCCAGTTGCGGCTCGCGATGGAATCGGCTGCAATTTGTGCATGGGTGTTGCAAAAGATCACTGTCAGTAAGAGAATACTAAAGATTGATCGAATCATTGGTATTTACATTGTGTACGAAAACCCAAAACTGCTTACTGCTTTGGTTAAGCAGTGTTTAACGTACGTTAAAACGGGGTTAACGCATGTAATACCTTATATTCAATTTACTGGCCAGGCTCATTGAGTAAACATTACATGCTCACCGCGGCATTGAACCGGAAACCCACACCGTGAATGGTTTCAAGTATAATTTCAGGATCGGCCTTGAAGTATTTACGCAATTTGGTCATGAACACGTCCATACTGCGGCCCAGGAAATAATCGTCTTTGCCCCACACGTTAAGCAGTACTTCATCGCGTTTTAAAATATGGTTGGCATGTTCGCACAGGAATTTCAACAGGTCAGCTTCCTTCTGTGTTAAGGTAAACGTTTCAGCAGGTGCATGTAGTTTAAGATCGGTATAGGAGAATCTCATTTGCCCAATACTGTATTCCTGTACACTTTCGGCATGCAGTTTTCGTGAGCGGCGAATGAATACATCCATGCGCAGCAATAACTCCTGCATACTGAAGGGTTTGGTGATATAATCATCGGCGCCCGTGAGGAAGCCTTTTACTTTATCTTCCTCCATTGATTTGGCGGTGAGAAAAAGAATGGGCACCATATCTGTCTGCTGGCGGATCTTGCGGGCAACTGTAAACCCGTCTTTATTCGGCATCATGACGTCGAGCAAACAGATGTCGTATTGTGTTTTGTCGAACTTTTCAATAGCGGTTTGTCCATCGGGACAAAGAACCACATCGTAGCCTGCATCCTGCAGGTTGTCTTTGATCACATAGCCTAAGGATAGATCGTCTTCGGCCAATAGTACTTTAACTTTTTTTGTTAACATGATCAGCTATTTACTGTTGCTGGAAGAATAAGCCTGAACTCGGTTCCGATACCGGGCAGGCTGTTTATTTTAATAGAACCATGATGGGCATCTATGATCCTTTTTACGAAATTCAAACCCAGTCCAAATCCTTTTACATTGTGCACATCGCCAGTGGGCACGCGGTAAAATTTCTTGAACAGGCGCTTCTGGTATTTTTTTTCAATGCCAATGCCGTTGTCTTTTACTGAAATATAAATATTTCCATCTTCATGGCCAGCCGAAACAATGATGTGCGGCTTAATTGAGAATTTGAGGGCGTTTTCCAGCAGGTTAACGATCGCCAGTTCCAGGTGTGCCCGGTCGGCATACAGTTCAATATTATGTTCTTCATCGATAGGAATATCCACTTCTGCATTTTTCTCATCGATGAGGGGTTGCATTTTGGTAACGGCTTGCTCAATAAGGTCTTTAAGCGGCACCAGGTTTTTTTGTATGGGCAGGTCCTTTCTATCGCTTCGCGCTATCTGCAATAAGCGTTCTACCTGTTCCTGCAGGTGTTGGGTTTGGTTTTCAACGATGGTGGCGTATTTTTTTAAACGCTCGGGTTGCGTGGTGATCTTGTCCTGCAACAGCACTTCCGCCGATATTTTCATAACGGCGAGGGGGGTCTTGAATTCGTGGGTAAAGTTGTTCACAAAATCTTTCTGCACTTCGGCCAGGAACCGTTGGCGGTAAAAAAAGAACAGGATAACTGCCAGTCCAACAAGCACAATGAACAATACTGCGCTACTGATGAACCAGAAATTCATTTGTTGCAACACATATTTGTTCCGGTGGGGGAAATACAGCAATCCGTAGTTGTAGTTGCGTTTGTAAAGCGACAGGTTGATCTCTCCCCGTTCATATCGCGAAGCCGCGGTGGGGATATATGTGGGATTTATATATTTGGTATGTCCGGGGGCGAAATAGGCAATGTATGCATCGGTAAGTACATCAAAATCATTTAACTCATGTCGCACATAAGAAGCGATGGAGTCTTCTGAGTAGGCATTGTCAATTCTGAACAGGAAATAGTCGGTACTGGGGTTTTCGATCAGTTCCGCCAGATCCATGGCGCGGGTGTCAACGAGTTCAATGTCTTCATACAGGCCGCGAATGCTTTTAACAACGTTGGTATGGAAGGTCCTTTGCTCAAATGAATACACTTTGTTCAGCCAGAACAACTGAACTGCAATTATCAGCATTATTAAAAGGCTGGCTACCAGAACCAGCCATCTGAGCGTTGATGATCGCATAAAATCTGATAAACTCCTGTAGGCAAAATTGCTACCCATTATGGTTACTTTTTGTCTAATCTGGTTAAGGGCTCGTTAAGGAAAGATACGACAACTGTATGATTGTTAATCACCAGTTAAGCAGGCTTTAAAATTTCTCCCGGGTAGCACATTTGAATACTTTCACACCGTCAAAACATTTCCAAACAACCTTTTAAAAAAATTGACCAAATGAAAAAAGTATTATTACTGTCTGGTTTATTCATGACTTTAGGCTTGTTTACAATGGCGCAACAGCATCATCCAAAGAAGGATTCTACTGCTCCAAAACCTGCGCATGTAAAAGCGCCAAAGAAGGCTACTGACACTACTCACACTACCCATAAAAAACATTAAAATAGGTCGGTTTCTTTAGGGTTTAAACGTCGCTCCGGGTGGGCGGCGTTTTTTGTTGCCCCAGCCCCCTAAATGGAGTGAGCTACAGTGTTTTGAGCAGGTTCACTATTGCGGGCAGTCCGGGCAGTCTGTTGCTCACCCGGCACGTTGGCCAATTAGCCTATTAGCCCGTTAGATAACCGGTTTATCTCCATTCCCGTTCGTTTTCTTCTTTTCTTCCCTGATAATGGTCTGTAACAGCTTTATTTGTTCAGCCTGCGATTCAATCAGCTTTTTGAATTGTTCCTGTATCAACAGGTCAATTTTCTGGTGCAGGGTCCTGATCTCGATCTCCGCTTTCAGGTTCACCACGTAATCATTTTCATTGCGTTTGCGGTCTTTTTCTTCCTGGCGGTTCTGGCTCATCATGATCACCGGGGCCTGTATGGCGGCCAAACAGGAAAGCAACAGGTTGAGCAGTATAAAAGGGTAGGGGTCGAACCGGCTGCGGCCCACGAGCAACAGGTTAATGACAATCCATATACATAAGACGGCTACAAACCAGGTAATGAATTTCCAGCTTCCGCCAAAACGGGCTACCCTGTCGGCCAGCCGCTGGCCCAATGTGAGCTGTTCGTTCTTTGGTTCGGCGAGGCTTTGCAACAATAATTTTTCCTGCTCCAATGATTGTACAACGATCTCATTCAATTTCTTCAGGTGATCGTTTTCTGTATCCATCAGTTCATTGATGTATTTGGCTTTTGACTTGTGCATGGTATTAAAATATTGATAGCGTTAAGTATTATGAAAAAGGCGAGCCATTCCTGCGATGGCCCGCCAGTTTTCAGGGATATTATAAAATTAAGGGAGTGCGTTAATTAATAGTATGAGCTTTGTCACTTATGTGTCTTTATTTGCTCATGGCAACCGGATAGGGACTGCCACCCGTTTGCAGGCTTCCGGTGCGTTTTAGCACACCCCAGCCCTGTAATTCGCCTTTAATGGCTTTCAGCAATGCTTTGAACAGTACGGCCAACATCAACCAGCGGTAAATGAGCCGCTGGGGCAGCAGCCATAACAGGCGCGTTTTCTTTTCCTTTTCAAAATGGAAGGCCAGTACACACACGGCGGCATCAACCAGCATGAACAATCCATAATAAAGAAGAATATGACCGGCATTGCCGGTGAAAATGCCGATGAGCATAAAGAAATCGGCCACCGGTGCAAAGGCCGGAATAATGAACTGGAACAACAGGATGTTTGGGAATGCCGCCCAGCCCAGGGCTTTGTATTGTGTATTGAACAGCACATCGCGGTTCTTCCAGAAGGTTTGCATTACCCCAAAGCTCCAGCGAAAACGTTGTTTAATGAACATTGTAACCGATTCGGGCGCTTCGGTGAACGCCAGTGCTTCGTGTTCATTGGCAATGATATACCCCTGGCGAAGGATCCGAACCGACAGGTCGCAGTCTTCGGCCAGCGTATCGGTGGTAAAGCCGCCGGCATCCTCAATGGCTTTTTTGCGGAAGGCGCCCACCGCACCGGGTACAACGGTTATACCATTGAGCCAGGCAAAGGCCTCGCGGTCGAAGTTCTGGCTGGTAATGTATTCAATAGATTGCCAGCGGGTAAGCAGGTTCACCAGGTTGCCCACTTTTACGTTGCCGGCAACGGCGCCAATAGCCTTTCCCCGGCCCCCATCTGCAGCGGGGTTCAGAAAATGTCTTATCATTTTGGGTATGGCATCGGGATGCAAATGGGTATCGGCATCAATACATACTACAAATTCTGCGTTGGATTCCTTTATCCCGAAGTTCAGCGCCGAGGCCTTTCCGCCGTTTGGCTTGGTAAATACCTTTACCTGGGGATGGTGCTGAAAGGCGCTATGCACTTTTTCATACGTACCGTCTTTACTGCCATCATCTACAAATATGATCTCAGTATTGGGCCAGTTGGTCCTTAACAGGTTCTGTACCGAATTTACCGCATTCACCGCTTCGTTATAAGCGGGTACAATGATCGACACCAGCGGGTATTCAGTAAGCGTTGGCCAAATGGTTGCTTTCTCGCGGCGGCGTTGCCGTATAGCCAGGTAAGCCATAAAAAGCAGTCGGGCCATCGACAACACAATAAAGGCCACGAACAAAACAAACAACACCTTGCCGGCCCAGTAACCCGATTCGGCCAGCAGGTAATTGAATTGTACCAGGTAATAATCTTTTCCTTTGGGAACAGCCGGCATCAGTTCGGCCTTTTGTTTTCCCAGCAGGTCGCTTACGGTGGTGAACTGGTACCCGTGGCTTTTAAAATACTCAATGATGCGCGGCAGGGCTTCAATGGTGGCGCTGCGGGTATCGCCACCGGCGTCGTGCAATAATATAACGTTACCGCCCAGGCCGGCGGCAGTTAACTCCTGTTTCCGCCTAATGGTACGCACCACAATGCTGTCGGCCGAAATACCCGGCTCCCAGTCGAGCGGGTCAATTGATTCCCCTACGTCGAGGTAATTTTTGGTGCGGGCAATGGCCACCGGCAGCAGTTCTTCCATTTTTTCGGGTTCTGCATCGGCATTATAGGGGGCCCTGAAAAGTATGGTTGAATGGCCGGTTATACATTCCAGCAACAGGCGGGTGCTTTCTATTTCCAACAGTGCGCGTTTGGGCGATATTTCGGCTATGTTGGGATGGGTGAACGTATGGTTGCCCAACTCATACCCATCTTTGTAAATGCGTTTTATGATGGGGATATTCTTTTCGGCATTGATGCCTACCACAAAGAAGGCGGCCGGTACGTGTTCTTTTTGCAGAATATCCAGCACCTTGGGTGTCCAGGTAGGGTCGGGGCCATCATCAAAGGTGAGCACCAGTTTTTTAGGGGTGGTTTGTCCGTATTTCTTTACCACGAACATACTGGGCAGGCTGTCATAATGTTCTTCGCTGATGAGCATATCGGTGCTGTCGATCTCGGGCCGTATGCGGCCATCGACGGGGGTGCTCAGGATATCGAGCACTTCGCCTTCGCCTATATAATCCACGTCGTTGCTCGATTGTACGGCGGTGAAATTATTGAAATCGAACCCGGTGAGGGCCGCTTTTTGCATATCGTGGTTATAGAATTTCCAGATGCGGCTGTCTTCACTGCCCATGCGCCACAAAGCGGTTCCAGCCAGCCCGTACTCCGTCGCAAACCGCAGGCTGTTGAAGGTGGTGGCGGCGTCCATAAAGTATACTTCATGTGGGTGGTCGTCATCGTCGAAATAGCTGTAATGCAGGTTATACGAGTCGTTGTCGAAATCAATATTGCCATCCGATTCCTTGGCCGTGGTAAGTGCCTGCTGATAGGTAATGGTGGTAGCAGGGCCATGTTGCGGCCAGTCGTACCCGTAGGCGGCCAGCGACAGCACCAGTTTGTTCGAAGGTATTTTGCGGGTCACTTTGTCAACGGCGGCTTCAATCCATTGCTGGTGGGCAATGGGGCCGGGGCCGGTGTTCTCGGCATACTGGTCGTAGGCCATTAAAAAAAGGTAGTCGTTGTATTTGGCCAGCTGTTCAAAATTGTAATCCTCGTTAAAGGGAGCAATGTCCTGTGTAACCAGCAGCCCTTTTTCGTGCAGCCGGGTATACAGTTCTTTTTGAAAGGCAATTAACGGTTCGTCGGTCTTTTCATTCACCTCTTCAAAGTCGACGTTCACGCCAATGAACTGGTTCTTTTGCAAAATATTGATGACGTCGGTGATGAGCCGTTCTTTTTTCCGGGGATCGGCCATAATGCGGCGAACCGGTTCGCCCAGGAACTCGGTTTTATAATTATTCGAGAGAATGGGCATAATGGGCACGCCGCTTTTTTTCATAATGGCGAGGGCCCGGTCATCGACCTGGGTATAAATGGTATCGGCTTTGGGGTCAATGAACATCCACTCGGGTATTACCAGGTTTAAATTGGAAATATTCCGTTGCAGCGAGAAAAATGATTGCGGGTCCCAGGCCACATAAAAAGCCGATCGTATGCCGCAGGGAAAGCGGTTGAACGACTGATTAAGGTACGATGGGCCGGGTGTAAGGTAGGCTGGGGTAAAAGGCGCCAGCCGGGCCATCTTCTTCTCTTTAGCCGTAATATATTTTTGAAAACCGGGCGCCAGCCGTTTGCTCGAAGGGGTAGGTGGGTGATTATCGGGCAGCCATTTTGTGGTGGGCGGCTCGGTATGGTTGTTCAGGCGGGGCAGGGCGGGGGTGTACACCTGTTGCAGCGCCACGATCATTACCGTTATGGACACAATCACTGCCAGCGAGGCAAAAAGGATGATCCATTTAAAACGGTTCCATCGGGTGGATGAATTTGTTTGGAAAATTTGCATATGTGTCGGTTTAGCCCTTCGACCTGGCTCAGGGTTTATTGGTCGTCAAAATCGACGAACTGGTCTATGAATGCAAAGTTGGTGCGCTGATACATGGCGGGCGGTTAATGGGTGGTTATTTAGCGGATTGTAAGTTAATGGGTGGTTAATGAAGCACTGGAGTATAATTGAAACTTTTGTGGTGCTAGGTTTATGAAGTAGGAAGTAAGAAGTAGGATGAGTCCGTATTTCAGGTCTCAAGCGAATTATTAGGAGCGCTCAAAATGCGCGAGCTTCTTACCTCGTACTTCCTACTTCTGTTGCCAACAAACAAAAAGCCCCCGGTGTAACGGGGGCCTTTTTATAAACAATCTTTTAGTTATTAGGCTTTCTTCGCTAACGCCGGTTTTTGGCCCGGGGTGGTTCCTGCCTTTTGAGCGGGAGCGGGTTCACCCAGCGGTTTATCCTTGGCAAAGTCGATCAGGATCGGCGCTGCCACAAAGATAGAGGAGTAAGTACCGGTAATAACACCGATCAACATGGCAAAGGCGAAACCTTTGGTTACCTCGCCACCTACCAGGAACAGGATCAGGATGGTAAGGAACACGGTGAGCGACGTCATAACAGTACGGCTCAGGGTGTCGTTGATGGCTTTATTAAGAATGGTGGTTTTATCGGCCCCATGCATGGTATGGCTGTACTCACGTATACGGTCGTACACGATCACGGTATCATTCATCGAGAAACCGATCACCGTCAAAATGGCCGCAATAAAGTGCTGGTCAATTTCGAGCGGGAAGGGCACAATGTCTTTCAGGAACGAGAACACTGCCAGGGTTACCAGTACGTCGTGCAGCAGGGCTACAATGGTTCCCACTGAATATCTCCAGTCGCGGAAACGGATGAAGATATAGATGGCGATGATCAGCATTGACCAGAAGGTAGCCCATTGGGCGCCTTTCTTAAGGTCATCTGAAATGGTGGGGTTCACCTTATTACTACCTTCCAGCAAACGGCTATTGAAATCCTGCGGCGTGGTACCCGCGGGTAAATAAGCTTTCAAACCATTGTATAAGGTGCCTTGAACGGCCGAATCAACAGTGATACCGGTTTCAGCTACGCGGTAGTTGGTGGTAATGTTCAGCTTATCGGGGCCGCCATACGTTTTGATGGTGGGCGCTTCGCCAAACACTTTTTCCAATGCATGTCCGATCTCTTGTTCATTTACTGATTTACCAAAGTTCACTACGTAGCTTCTACCACCGCTGAATTCAACTCCATATTTAAAACCATGGAAGAAAGAAGCCACACCCAGCAACAATACTACTGCCGAAATGCCGTAGGCAACTTTGCGGTACTGGATGAATTTGAAAGCGGCGTGTTTGAAAATGCGTTTTGATAAACCGGTAAAGTATATGAAGTGTCTGTTCTTATTAGTATAGAAATCAGTAATAAGGCGTGATACCAGGATACCGCAGAACAACGATAACAGAATACCGAGGATCTGGGTGGTAGCAAAACCTAATACGGGGCCTAAACCATAAATGAACAGGATGATCGCTGTTAACAGGGTGGTAATGTGCGCATCGAGCACCGGGGGTAAAGAACGCAGGTAACCGGCTTTAACCGCCTGCGCGTAGGTATTACCTTTCGACAGTTCTTCCTTGATGCGCTCAAAGATGATTACGTTGGTGTCTACCGCCATACCAATGGTTAACACCAAACCGGCAATACCGGGTGCTGTTAAGGTGGCATTCAGGGCGCTTAATACCCCAATGGTAAACAACAGGTTTAATATGAGGGCGATGTTGGCTACAATACCGGCGGTATTATAATAAACCAGCATCAGGCCGAATATTACGATAAAGGAGATCCCGAAGGCCATAATACCACCGTTTACGGCTTGTGCACCGAGGGTAGGACCAACCACCTGCTCCTGAACGATAACGGCAGGCGCTTCGAGCTTACCGGCTTTCAGGATGTTGGCCAGGTCATTGGCTTCTTCCACAACCAGTTGCTGGTTCTTAGAGCCACGGCCCATGGTAATTTGTGAGTGACCGCCATCGATCTTTTGCACTACGTTGGGAGCGCTGTAAACAATATCGTCCAGTACAATGGCGATGGGTTTGCCTACATTCCGCTCCGTCATACGGGCCCATTTTTTAGAACCGATGGGGTTCATTTCCATGGCAACGGTCACTTCATTGGTAACCTGGTTAAACTCCTGGCGGGCATCTTCAATAGCATCGCCTTCGAGTTCAGCGCCCTCTTTACCGGGAAGTGTTTTCATGGCATACAGGTTCACCACGGGAAGCAGTTTACCTTCAGCATCGCGGCCCTGTTTTTCCCAAAGGAATTTGATGTTGGCCGGGAAATTGTTCCGTACAGTTGGAATGTTCAGGTATCTATTTACAGTGGCGGTATCGGCTAACATGGTATAACCCAATGCAGAGGGGTAATTTACTTTACCGGTTTGCTCATCCCTTGAGGGTTGCAGGAACCTTACCTTGCTGATCAGGAGATTTTTGCTGGAAGCCGAAGTATCTTTTACAGCCACGCCGTTTGAGTCTGTTTTGGTGGCAGCCATATAGTCGTCGAGCGCTTTGGCAGCATTCACCACAGAGTTTGACAGCTCTTCCAGGGTATATACTTCCCAGAATTGCAGGTGGGCTGTTGCCTGCAGGTATTTACGAACTCTTTCCGGATCGCTGGCGCCGGCCAGTTCAACCGTGATGATACCTTTGTTTTCATCGAGGTTGATGTTGGGTTGGGCAACGCCGAATTTGTCGATACGTTCGCGCAGTACCTGAAAGGTTTGTTTCATGGCGGCGGTGGCCTGGTCACGAAGGTAGTTCAGTACCGTGTTGTCAGAAGCGGTTCCGCTCAGTTTGTTGTTGGCACTCACGAACAGGGGGGCCAGTTTAGCGCCCGGGTTCTGCTCGCGATAGGCGGCGGCAAACAGATCGATAAAGTTCTGATCACTGGTCAGTTTCTTTGTTTTCGCATTGGCGATGGCTCTCAGTAACTGCTGATCTTTTTGGTTGTTAGCCAGGCCTTTAATAAGACCGTCGAGGGCTATGTCCATAGTTACGTTGATACCGCCTTGCAGGTCAAGACCCAGCAACAGCTCGCTTTCTTTAGCTTTCTGATAGGTTTGACCCCACCAGGTAATTTTTTTGTCATGTGATGCAGTCAGCAAGCTATCGTTATAAGCGGCGCGTGCATTGTCCACGGTGTCCTTGTAATAGGCCCGGGCTTCGGTGTTGGTGGGGTACTTCTGGGCAGGAGTAAGAGGATAGGTCCGCTTAACATAAGCATCTGCTTTTTTACCAATTTCTTTTTCATGCTGGTTTACGAACCAGGTAAAGGAAAGCTGGTATAAAGAGATCAAAATCAAGAGACCTGCAAAAATGCTAACCAGTGCTCTCATTGGATTGTATCGTTTATTTTTTTAGAGTTGGCAAAGATAGTGTTTTCGGTCAGAAACAATAGGGTTACACGTTACAAGTTACGCCCCTTATGCCGATTTTATGGGGGTTTCACGGGGTTTTGGGGTCAGAAACCAGGCGGGCGACATTGAAAAATGACGTATTTGAGGGCAAATTGACTTTTCTGGCTATATGTTTTCCCGCTCCGGCGACCGGTTTGGGATCAAATTTTAGAAATTCTGCATTTTCAAATTAACTACTTTTGCGGCACAAAAAACTATCAACTAATAATTAGTATGCAACTTTCATCCCGTTTACAGTTATTCAACGAGCCGGAAACTTTGAAGATGGCTAAGTTGGGCCGTGAATTGCGCGCCAAAGGTATTGATGTGATCGACCTGAGCCTGGGCGAACCCGATTTTGATACGCCTACGCATATTAAAGAAGCTGCCAAGAAGGCGATTGATGATAACTACAGCCACTATACACCAGTTGCGGGTTATCCTGAATTGCGTGAAGCGGTTTGTACCAAGCTGAAGCGTGATAACAACCTGTCATATAAGCCTGAAAATATTATTGTTTCAACCGGCGCCAAGCACAGCCTGGCCAATGCTGTTTTTGCTACGGTGAGCAAAGGCGAAGAAGTGATCATCCCTACGCCTTACTGGGTAACTTATTCAGAGATCGTGAAACTGGGCGAAGGTGTGGTGAAACTGGTACCTACTTCTATAAAGAACAAGTACAAGCTTACGCCTGCCGAGCTCGAAGCTGCCATCAGCGATAAAACGCGGCTGTTCATTTTCTCATCGCCCTGTAACCCCAGCGGCAGCGTGTACAGCAAAGCCGAGCTGGAAGGCCTGGCCAATGTATTCCGCAAATTCCCGAACTGCTATATTCTGAGCGACGAAATTTATGAGTACATCAATTTCGTTGGCAAACACGAAAGCATTGCACAGTTTGAAGACCTGAAAGACCGCGTTATTGTATTGAACGGTTTAAGTAAAGGTTTTGCCATGACCGGTTACCGGTTAGGTTACCTGGCCGCTCATCCTGATGTGATCAAAGGCTGTGAAAAATTACAGGGACAGTTCACCAGCGGTACCAACAGTATTACGCAGCGTGCTGCTATTACAGCATTGACTACCGACCTGAAGCCTTCTTTCGAAATGACCAAAGAGTTCGAGCGTCGTAAAAAACGCGTTATCGAGCTTATGAACGCCATTCCCGGACTTACCTTCCCCGAGCCCGATGGTGCGTTCTATGTATTCCCAACCGTTAGTTCTTTCTTTGGCAAGAGCGATGGCGAGGAAACTATTAAAGATGCCGATGACCTGTGTATGTACCTGCTGAACAAAGCGCACGTAAGTACCGTTACCGGCCGTGCCTTTGGTGAGCCCACGGCCATCCGTATCTCTTTTGCCAACAGCATGGAGAAGATCGAAGAAGCCTGGAAGCGCATTTCAACTGCACTGGCGAAACTGAAATAAGCATACAAGCTTATAAAAGTATATAATGACCCCGGTAACAGGTATGTTGCCGGGGTTTTTGTTTTAGGTACCCGGCGCCGGTGCTACTATTTAACTGCAGTTGCGCCTGCATTACGTTCATCGTTTGGTAATGCTGTTCGGCAATGCGCGATAGTATGCTTCCATAACATTTAGTGTCAATACGACAAATACGGCGTTGGTATTAGTTTTTACCGTATATTTAAGGGCACAAAATGAGCGCTTCCAATGAAAAGATCCCTGTTTGCTATTACCATGCTTGCTGCCAATGCCGTATTGGCCCAACCAAAAGATTATCCCGTTCATTCAGTTAATTTTACTGCCGTTCAGTTTACCGATAATTTCTGGCTGCCCCGGATGAAGGTGAACCACACCGTGACCATCCCCGCTTCCTTTGCCCGTTGCGAAAGCACCGGCCGCGTAAAGAACTTTGAAATGGCCGCAGCCCATACCGGAAAGTTCTGTACCACCTTTCCTTTCGATGATACTGATATTTACAAAACCATTGAGGGCGCTTCCTTTTCGCTGAGCCTGTTCCCCGATAAAAAGCTGGAAGCCTATATTGATTCCCTCATTGATATAGTGGCCAAAGCACAGGAGCCCGATGGCTACCTGTACACTGCCCGCACCATCAATCCGCAGCAGCCCCATGCCTGGGCCGGCGCCGAACGTTGGGTAAAAGAACGCGAGCTTAGCCATGAGCTGTACAACAGCGGTCATTTATACGAAGCGGCTTATGCCCATTATTATGCAACCGGTAAAAAGAACCTGTTGAATATAGCCCTGAAAAATGCCGACCTGGTATGTTCAGTTTTTGGTCCCGGTAAAAAGCATGTAGCCCCCGGTCATGAGATCGTTGAAATGGGCCTCGTAAAACTGTACCGCATTACCGGCAAACCCGAATACCTGAATACAGCCAAATTCTTTGTGGAAGAACGTGGCCATTACAATGGCTACGATGTAAAAAGTAAAGACTCCTGGAAAAACGGTTCTTACTGGCAGGACCAGATTCCCGTTGTTGATCAGCGCGAAGCAGTGGGCCATGCCGTTCGGGCAGGCTATTTGTATTCGGCCGTAGCCGATGTGGCGGCCCTTACCGGCGATGAAAAGTTGTTACAGGCTGTTGATAGTATTTGGCAGAATATGGTAAGCAAAAAGATCTATGTACAGGGCGGGCTCGGCGCTATTCCGGCCGGTGAACGCTATGGGGAGAATTATGAGCTGCCCAATGGCACCGCCTATAATGAAACCTGTGCCGCCATTGCGGGCGTGTACTGGAATTATCGCATGTTCCTGCTGCATGGCGATTCCAAATATATGGATGTGCTGGAGAAGCAATTGTACAACGGTTTGATCAGCGGCCTCGGCCTCGATGGCAAATCCTTTTTCTATACCAATGCCATGCAGATCACCAACCATTTTTCGCACCATGCGATGGAACCCGAGCGTTCGGGCTGGTTCGATTGCTCCTGCTGCCCCACCAACCTTACCCGGTTGATCCCATCAATTCCGGGTTATGTGTATGCACAGAAAGCCGATGCGGTATATATTAATCTGTTTGTATCAGGCAAAGCCACCATGCAGGTGCATGGCAAGCCGGTGCAAATAGTACAACAGAATAATTATCCCTGGGAGGGGGCGCTGAGCTTTACGGTAACGCCTCAGAAAACAGATGCCTTCAGCCTGCTGGTGCGTATCCCGGGCTGGGCGCGTAATGAAGCCATCCCTTCCAACCTGTATGCTTTTAGTGATAATGTGACCAGCCAGGTCGCCATCTCTATAAACGGGCAACCGGTTGAGTATACTATTGAAAAAGGCTATGCTGTAATAAAGCGCACCTGGAAGAAAGGTGATGTGCTAAAGGTTGACCTGCCCATGGATGTGCGCCGGGTGGTAGCCAATGAAAAGGTAAAAGACGACCAGGGCAAGGTGGCCCTGCAACGCGGACCACTGATCTATTGTGCCGAATGGGCCGATAACAATGGCAAAGCCGCCAATATCCTCATTCCATCCAATGCAACGTTCCAGGCCCGGTTCCAACCCAATCTGCTGAATGGCGTGGAAGTGCTGCAAAGCGAAGTGCCGGTGATCACAGTTGATGAAAATGCGCAAACGGTATCAACCAGTCGAAAAACACTGACCGCTATTCCCTATTATGCCTGGGCCAACCGCGGCAAAGGGGAAATGATGGTATGGTTCCCGGTAAAAGTGAAAGATGTTGAAATAATAGGCGAACAAACCTTACAACCGATAGAAAACAAGTAACCCCCAACCCCCCTGAAGGGGGGAGAAAGAACCGGTAACAACTTTATAACAAGGGTGAGTCTTCCTTACAGAAAGATTCACCCTTTCTTACTTCTTATATCTTAATTCTTACTTCGGCCTTCCGCTGGCACAGATTTTATTTATTGAAATAAGTAGTACCATAACTATTTCTTCCAATTATAAAAATGTCACCAATGAAAAGCGGAACGATGCGATCAGTGATGAATGTAAACTGGTTTACGGTAGCGCCCGGCATCTGGGGCGTGCGCGATGGGTATGTAAACATGTATTTCATTCATAATGCTGTTGAAAAAAAATGGGTGCTGGTCGATGCCGGCCTTAAGCGCTCAGCTTCGAAGATCAAAGAACTCGCCGATAATCTTTTTTGGCCCGATTCAAAACCTGCTGCCATTATTTTAACCCATGGGCATTTTGATCATGTAGGATCGGCCATGGAGCTGGCGCGGGAATGGGACGTGCCGGTATTTGCCCACCTGATGGAATTGCCCTATCTCACCGGGCTTTCGGCCTATCCGCCCGCCGATCCCTGGGCCGGGGGTGGACTGGTATCGGTGGTTTCGCCGGTATTTCCTACGGGGCCGGTCAACATCAGTGATCATATCCAATTGCTGCCACAGGATGGCAGTCTGCCATTCTTACCTGATTGGAAGTACATTCATACGCCGGGTCATTCGCCGGGGCATATCAGTTTGTTCAGAAAAAGAGACCGCGTATTGCTGGCCGGCGATGCCTTTGTAACTACCCGCCAGGAATCGGTTTGGTCGGTGATGACGCAAAGCAAGATCCTGACCGGGCCACCCCGGTACTTTACCTACGACTGGCCGGCAGCTGCCCGCTCGGTACAGGAGTTGGCTACGTTGGAACCGGAAACAGTGGCTACTGGGCATGGACAGGTGATGAAGGGGGAAGAAATGCGGAAAATGCTCCACAAACTGGCCGATAATTTCAGGGAGCTGGCGGTGCCGGTACATGGCCGGTACACTAAAGAAGCGGCGGTAACCGACGAGGGCGGGGTAACCTATGTGCCGCAGAAGATCAACCGGTTAACGCCGGGCGTAGCTGTGGCCGCGGGGGTAGCGGTGTTGGCGTTGACGGCGTGGTTGGTGTACCGGGGCAGGAAGAGCAATGCGCTAATCAGCTGATTTCATTCCTGTGTTTCCAGCACCAAAGCATTATGTATTTTAATTACCTGCGGTATAATGGCCTGCTGTTCATCATTATAAATAACAAAATCGCATAAACGCATTTTGATCACTTCCTGTATCTGTTTGTTCATGCGGGCCAGTACCTGGTCGCGGGAGGAACCGTCGCGTTTCATGGCGCGCAATATTCGTAATGGAGTAGGGGCCGAAACGCCAATGATGTAATCGTATTGGTCCTGGGTGCCGCTTTCAAAGATGATGGCTGCTTCCTTGATGGCGTAGGGAGTGGTTTGTTTGTGCATCCATTGTTCGGCGTCCTTGATGGTGGCCGGGTGCACCAGGGAATTCATGAATTCCAGTTTTTCTTTATTGTTGAATACCTGGCTGCCTATATACTGACGGTCGAGCTGGTTGTTTTTGTAAGCAGAAGGGCCAAAATACGCTACAATCTGTTGCCGTACCTGCTCATCTTCATTCATGATGCGGCGGGCGGCATCGTCGGCATAATACACGGGAATGCCCATGGTTTCAAATACTTTGGCAACGGTGCTTTTGCCACTGCCAATACCACCGGTTAGGCCAATTCTTAAAGTCATATGAGCAAGTTAGGAAAATACCCCCCAACCCCCTGAAGGGGGAGTTAATAAATTCCATGATACATTAGCGCTTGCTATAAGCAAGCCGATTGACGACTCTTTCCGGGACAAAAAAGAGGCCCCGATAGGGGCCTCTGGTATTTTCCATCCTCCCCTTTAGGGGGCAGGGGTGGGAATTATTTTGCTGGTGTAGCAGCAGCAGTAGTGGCTTTATTCACGTTTGCTGTCATCTCCATAGAGATGGCGCTTTTTTCCACTTTCATATAGCTGCCGGGGCTGGTTTCCAGGTCGAAGGTGCCATCTACATTGATCTTTTTCACTCTGCCATGGATACCGGCAATGGTAACCACTTTATCGCCTTCCTGTAAATTTTCCTGGAATGATTTTGCCTGTTTTGCCTTTTTGGCCTGCGGGCGGATCATGAATAACCAGAATACGAGGATCATACCAACTAACAGGACGAGTTGCAACACTCCTCCGTTACCCTGGGCCTGCAGAAAAATAACTAAATCTGTCATTGTTATTGAAATTTGAAAATTTGTTAATTTGACGTACTGCCAATTACCTATTTACTGGCGGCTTTCTCTACTTCAACATCAAAATGCACCTTATGGTTCTGGGTGCCCTTGGTATTGGCATCTATAAAAATATCCTTGCTGTTATGTCCTTCCTTGCCCTCGCTGTTAAAGGTAGCCTTTATGACTCCTTCGGCGCCCGGCGCTATAGGTTCTTTGGGCGGTTCGGCGGCGGTACAACCGCAACCTGGCCGAACGCTCCGGATGATCAGGGGTTTATCGCCTGTGTTCTTGAAACGGAAAGATACATCCAGTTTTTGTCCTAAGGTGATCTTACCGTAGTCTTTGGTTGAATCGATCCATTCAATCGTCGTGAACTTGGTGCTGTCAAACGCTTCTTTGGGCAGTTCTGTAACACCCGAAGCCGGCGTTTTGTCTGCATAATCACAGCCAACAAAAATGGCTGCAGTGATCAGGGCCAAAAAGTATTTCATCAAGGATAAATTTTTGCAAATCTAATTAATGGATGCCAATCAGGAAGGTTTATTCGCTGATGGCGATGCCGGCGCCGCGTTCGGGGTAAAAGCTACTTTATTCATTTGATTATCCCGTACCAGGTCCTTATGAATATTATCCAGGATCCCATTTACAAACTGGCCGCTTTGCTGCGTACTGTATTCTTTGGCCAGGTCAATGTATTCATTAATGGTAACCTTGGGCGGAATGGTTTCAAAGAACAGGAATTCACACACGCCCATCCGCATCAGGATCATATCGAGGGCGGCAATACGGTCGGGGTCCCAGTTCTTGAGTTTGGGTTTTATATATTGAAGCGCCAGTTCTTTTTTCTCAAGTGTGGTTTGCAGCAGGTTTTTGGCAAATTGCCATTTTTCCTTGCTCAGCAGTTCCTGAAAGTTGTAAGCTGCAGGTTTGTTCAGGAAGTTCTGCATCAGCACTACCAGCATATCGGCATCATCGTCCCAATTCGAAAAATACTCTTCTATATAACTGGTAAATGTTTCGTTTGGTAACAACAGGGTATCAAATATGAACTCCAGCATCTCTTTCTCCTCTTTCTTATCACGGCCCTGTATAGAGATATATTGCTGGTATTTTTCCGATTCAACCAGTTCAAGGTAGATTTTACGCAGCAGGTCTGCATCTATCAATTGTTCAGGTTTATCGTCTTTTACGGCTTGTTTGTAGGAAGGATGATCAAGGATCTTCCACAACAATTCATTACCGGCAAGCTTGATGTTAACGTTCAGGTCTTCTTTGGTTGGCAGGTGTTTGGAGGCGCGGTTGCGGGCGTCTGTTTCCGCATAGCGGGCCACCTCAGTGAGAAAATGGATCAAATAAATAAAAAGCTGCCGGGTTTGATCAAAATGCTTCTGTAAAATTTTCACGGTGTCAACAGGCTTGGAAGGCATTTCTCCGCCTGATTCTGCAACCTGACTTTCTACAGAATAAATGGTTTGCATAACCTTCACACGAATAATTCTTCTACTGATCATCTTGCAAGAACTTGTTTTTGAGGGCACAAAGCTATATGATTTACGGGGTACCCCCAAAATCGTGTTTATGAACTTTATCATATTCTCCATTTCTTGTTCAACGATAGCATTTTAGAGAAAGGGGCCGGTTGCTGCAAAAATGGCACATGGGTGAACAATCGGGCTGCCCGGTTGTTTGAGTTTCTGCCATAGTTTGCCAAAAACGCTGAAAAAATGACCTGTGGGGAAGGATTGGTATAAAATTCGTTTACTTTTGCCGCCCGGCTTTTTTGGCAGGGATGACCAACACTTGTTGGAAAATTCATATCCTCTATTACATCATCTAAAATCAAAAATTAATACACTATGGCTAAGAAAGTAGAAGCGATAAACGTTACCCCGCTGCATGACAGGGTAATTGTTAGACCAGCTAAAGCGGAAGAAAAAACCGCCGGTGGTATCATTATTCCTGATACTGCTAAAGAAAAGCCTCAACGTGGTACGGTTGTAGCTGCCGGTCCTGGTAAAAAAGATGAGCCGGTTACTGTTAAGGTTGGGGATATCGTTTTATATGGCAAATATGCCGGTACCGAGATCCAGATTGAAGGTGATGACCTGCTGATCATGCGTGAGAGCGACATCCTGGCAATTGTTTAAACCTCCGACTTTATATTTAATACGTAAAAATTCAAATTAACCAAGATATGGCAAAACAACTTTTCTTCGATATTGATGCCCGTAACAAGATGAAAAAGGGTGTTGATACACTGGCCAATGCCGTTAAAGTGACTTTAGGTCCCAAAGGCCGCAACGTGGTGCTGGAGAAAAAATTCGGTGCTCCTTCAGTAACTAAAGATGGTGTTACCGTAGCAAAAGAAATTGAACTGGAAGATCCCATTGAAAATATGGGTGCACAAATGGTAAAAGAAGTTGCTTCTAAAACCGCTGATATTGCCGGTGATGGAACCACAACTGCTACCGTTCTGGCACAGGCTATCATCAGCGAAGGTTTAAAGAACGTAGCTGCTGGTGCTAACCCCATGGATTTAAAGCGTGGTATTGATAAAGCTGTTGAAGCTGTTATCGAAAACCTGGCAGGTCAATCACAAACTGTAGGTATCGACAGCAAAAAGATCCAACAGGTAGCTTCTATCTCTGCCAACAACGACGAAAACATTGGTAAACTCATCGCCGAAGCTTTCTCTAAAGTAGGTAAAGAAGGTGTTATCACTGTAGAAGAAGCAAAAGGTACCGATACTACTGTAGAAGTGGTTGAAGGTATGCAGTTCGACCGCGGTTACACTTCTGCTTATTTCGTTACCAACAGCGAAAAAATGCAGGCTGAACTGGAGAATCCTTACATCCTGATCTATGACAAAAAGATCAGCGCGATGAAAGATATCCTCCACATTCTGGAGAAAGTAGCACAAAGCGGCCGTCCTTTACTGATCATTGCAGAAGAACTGGAAGGCGAAGCACTGGCTACCCTCGTAGTGAACAAACTGCGTGGTACCCTGAAGGTGGCTGCTGTAAAAGCACCAGGCTTTGGCGACCGTCGTAAAGAAATGCTGCAGGATATCGCTATCCTTACCAAAGGTATCGTTATCAGCGAAGAACAAGGTTACAAACTGGAAGGCGCCGACCTCACTTACTTAGGCCAGGCTGCTTCTATCACTATCGATAAAGACAACACTACTATCGTAGGTGGTAAAGGTAAAAAAGATGAGATCACAGCCCGCGTAAACCAGATCAAAGCTCAGGTTGAAGTAACTACTTCAGACTACGATAAAGAAAAATTACAGGAACGCCTGGCTAAATTAAGCGGTGGTGTAGCTGTACTGTACGTAGGTGCTGCAACAGAAGTTGAAATGAAAGAGAAGAAAGACCGCGTTGATGATGCACTGCATGCAACCCGCGCTGCGGTTGAAGAAGGTATTGTACCTGGCGGTGGTGTAGCTTACATTCGTGCAATTGCCGGTTTAAATAAACTGAAAGGTATCAACGAAGATGAGAACACCGGTATTGCAATTGTAAAACGTGCAGTTGAAGAGCCGCTGCGTCAGATCGTTGCCAACTGCGGTATCGAAGGAAGCATCGTGGTACAAAAAGTAAAAGAAGGGGAGAACGATTATGGTTTCAATGCCCGCACTGAGAAATATGAGAACCTGCTGCGCGCCGGTGTAATTGATCCTACAAAAGTTACCCGTATTGCATTGGAAAACGCTTCTTCAATTGCCGGTATGGTGCTCACTACTGAGTGTGTAATTGCCGACAAACCGAAGAAAGAAGAACCCCATGTACATGGCGGTGGCGCTCCTGGTATGGGTGGCATGGATTATTAAGAAATATGAAGTAAGAAGCAGGAGGTATGAAAATGCTTTCGGCACTTACCTCAAAATAGTATCCCGTTCGGTTATGCCGGACGGGATTTTTTTTTTGCGCTTGGGGGAAAGAGATGGGATGAGCGTGGGTGACCACGAATTCTGAAGGAAGCTGGCGGCAAACATTCGAGTTCACGAACAGGAACGGCATATAAAGCAAGGCATGGTGGGTGATTTGAAGATTGGCGCCTTTTTGTAGAGTTAAACAGCATCAGGAAATTGATAAGCATACAATGAAGCTAAAAATTCGTACCTTATACACAACTAAAATTGCCATCATGAAACATATAGCCTGGTGTTTGCTGTTGCTGAGCCAGTGCGCCCTTGGTCAAATAGCCAAAGAAGACGACCTGAATGACATATCCGGAAATCCTTATTTATTAAAAGACTGGTGCGAAGGGGTGGTGCGATTCACCAGTGGCCGTACCGTGAACCAGTTCAAGCTGAAGTTCGATTGTTTGAAGAACATGCTGCTGATGCAGTTCAACGGAAGTGCCTTTGCCGCTGAAAGCAAGGTGCAGGAATTTGTAATGTATCCCAAAAACAAGGACTCCCTGCTATTTCGCCGCGGTTTTCCGCAAACTGATAAAACATCAGAAAGCACGTATTTTCAACTGTTGTGGCAGGGTAAAGCCTCCCTGCTTCGCCTCCCTGCCCGGAATATTATAGAAGAAAAACAGATCGTCACGGTGAATGGCCGCATCAGCCGCCGCATGGAAGAAGTTGAATATTATTATCTCTATCAAAATGGCGCCCTCACGCTGTTACCAGCCGACCGGGTTGCCCTGCCTGAGCAATTTTCCGATAAAAAGCAACCGGTTGCCGAGTTCATCGCCGCTCACCAGCTTAAAATGCACAGCCCGGATGATTTTGTGCAGGTGGTGAAGAAGTATAATGAGTTGCTGGCGGGGCAGTAAAGGCTGAATAAAATAAGAAATAATAAAGCATTCCTCCCGCGGTGAGGAATGCTTTATTGAACAGGTTCCCCCTTATTCCCTGATTTGCCGGGGTTACATTGAGCGCAACTTAAAAAGTA
>NZ_LVYD01000084.1 GCF_002077945.1 Niastella vici | reverse complement strand
AATCCCCCAAAATTTCAACCTGATCCCTTTTGCCATGGATGAATTTAAATTGGCGACTCTATATTTGTTTATACCGAAATGCACCCAGCGAAAGCGGATGCATACAAGCGTGAGCGAGAAATAAAAGGCTGGAAAAGTCGTAAAAAGATAGAGCAGTTAATCGCAAGTCAAAAAGAAATTTAGCTCAGTTGGTTCAGCGCATCCCGACTTACGGTCGGGAGGGGCGGTCAGCCTGCATTTTGGGTCTCCCTGTTGATTTACCTGACTTCCAGTAATTCTACATCGAATATCAATACGGAATTGCCTGGAATACTCATGTAATCATTACATCCATAAGCCAGGTAAGGTGGAATGATCAATTTTACCTTTCCGCCCTGCTTGATAAGCGGGATACCTATTTGCCAGCCCTCAATTACACCTGTCAACGGAAAACTTGCCACTCCTCCATCGAAGGAAGTGTTGTTTGTGAATTTACCTGTATAGTTTGCTTTTACAGTTGAATTAATTGTGGGAGTAGCACCGCTGCCCGGCTCAATGATCTGGTAATAAATTCCACTGGCATGTTTGGTAGCTGTAATGCCATTGGCACTAATATAATTCTGCATTTTGGCATCATCTTCTGCCGCTGTGGTGCATCTGTTATCTTTATCCTTTTTACTACTACATCCCGTCAGCACCAGGGTCAATATCATACTAAAAACAAGATTAATTAAACGCATGTATATTATAAGTTTAGGGGGCAAATATAACGTGGAGTTAGGTATTTTTCACCAATTTAAGTCCATACAGAATGGTAATTGTATGCAACTATGAGTGAATATGAATTGCTTGCACTTTGTTTTATTAGTAGTTTTTGTAACATTGTAATATGTTCGAATTCTTCCGCAAATATCTCGAAGATAAGGTTAGTCTTACTGAGGCTGATTATGAGCTGATTGAGCCTGTCTGTATTATTAAAAAACTTCGGAAGCATCAATTTCTTCTGACCGAAGGAGATGTTTGTTCCTATAGCGGTTTTGTATGCAAAGGGTTTCTGCGCAAGTATAGTGTAAATGATAAAGGTATTGAGCATACTGTATATTTTGCGACTGAAAACTGGTGGATATCCGACCGGCAAAGCTTAATGGATGGTAAGCCTTCCAGATACAATATTGACGCAGTTGAAAATAGTGTAGTGCTGCTTATTAGCAAATCTAACTTTGAAATGCTGAATGAAAGGATCCCTGCATTTAAGGATACGGTCAACCTGGTCTTACAACGCAGTTTAAATGCTACTCAGGAACGAATCAATGAAACCTTACAATAAACAGCGGAAGAAAAATATTACTACTTTTTAAAAACCTTTCCCAACCTGGCCAACCGGGCGCCCCGGCATATGGTCGCTTCTTACCTGGGTATTACACCCGAAACCTTAAGTCGAATCCGAAAACAGATCTCCTCTAAATAATCTGCTTCTCTTGATATTTATCAAGAATTTTTGAATCAAATATCAAATTTATCCTCAATGGTATGGCTGAGCTTTGCATTAAAGCTTAAAGGTCATGTAAAAAATAATTTTAATACAGGCACCAGTCCGGGCTCCGGTAGGCTAACCGCCACCACGCTTGTTGCAGCGAGGACCAGGATCAAAATATAATGGGCCGCCAAATACGACTTCGGTATCTAATTACAAGTCAACTTAAATAAAATGGAATTATCAACGCAAAGCCAGGAAACCCAGCAGGTGCTGAACGGTTTTTTCCAGGGCACAGGTAACAACGACACAGAAGCTATTGCAGTTTTTTTAGCAGAGGACATAAACTTCTATATAGCGGAGTCCCCGTATATGCCCTGGACAGGGAAGAAAAACGGCAAGCAGCAAGTTATAACCGCTTTACAACAACTGATCGCAGCTCATCACACTAAAGAGGATGATTTTGAAATGGATCACATATTTATTGATGGCACAGAAGCTGCTGTTTTTGGAAAGGCCGGCAGAACGGTAAAGGCAACGGGCAAAAAATTTAAAGAGCCCTTTGTTATGCGGTTCACTGTTAAAGATCGATTAATTACCAAACTCTTGATGCTGGAAGATTCACATCAGATAGAAAAAGCTTTTATAAAATAATATCAACAACATGAATTGCAAAATAGTAAAACAATAGGGGGCTGCTGTCTCTGAGTAGTTTACAACAGGCATCAGCACAGGCTCCAGGTGTTTTGGGGTTGGAACATGTAGGGTTTAACGTTCCGATCCCTACTTCATTCCAGTAAATGATTGCTAATTAATTATTTAAGATGATAGACGCGTTAAAAGAAACCTTTATATGGTTCGCCCGGTTGGTTAAACCCTATCTACTCCCACCGCACTCGCCGAACCTTTAGCAAAGGCAGGCAAAAAATATGGAAGGTCTCCGATATATCGGTGGCCTTTTTTATTGGTTTAATTAAATGCGAGGTATAAGTAATTAATTATGAGACTTCTATGGCTAATTGCGCGGCATAAATAACCCAGGATGTCGCGTCTCTGCTCAATTTTCTACCATTGCTCGCAGGCATTACACCATTACTCGTTAACTATGCACCATTACATAGCGACAATGTTCTATTACTCGCTAACAATGCATCATAACTAGCTGACTTTGGTCTTTATCTCCGGTACTTTTGATTAGAAGTACGTGACTTCTCGGCTAAAGTCAGCGACTTTGGCCATGAAGTCACGTAGCTGTGATTCAATGTTGCTGAGCATTGCTCCAATGTTGTTGAGTAACGTACCGTTGTTGGCGAGCAACATACCATTGTTAGCGAGCAACGCATCAATGTTGGCGAGCAATGCGCCATTGCAAGTTACTTACTATGCAAAGTCAGTGACTTTTGAACCATTGTCAATGACTTTCGATCCAAAGTCAGCGAGCAACGCATCAATGTCAGCGAGTAACGCACCATTGTCAGCGAGCAACGCACCAATGTTTGTGAGTAATGCAGCAATGTTGCTGAGCAACACACTATTGTTAGCGAGCATTGATCCATTGCAGGTAACTTATGTTGCAAAGTCGGTGACATACGAGCCAAAGTTGATGACTTGCCTTTCAGTGTCGTGTAGGGATAACATCTGGTTAGCAACTTGCGCAGCAGAGGGGGAGCGGCTTATGGAAGAATGGGGAACAAATATTCCTGTCCCACGTATTTGAGGGAATTGTCAATAATGGGAAGAAGCGTTTATCAGTAGTTCAGTTTATTATTCCGCACCATAGGAGAATTGCCCGGCGCATAAAAGGGGGAATGGCCATAATAGCTGCTAACGCCAATGCTACCGGAAATCGAAAATGTTCTGTCGCTATTGATATACATCAGGCCCATATGTGCAGAAGAATAGGCGCCGAAGTTATTGGAATTCATGAAATTATTGTTCTTGTTGACCCCCGGTTGATAAAACGCGCCGTTAAAATTGAAAATGGAAGGCGCCACAGAAACGCCCGCAAAGGCATATACGTTGTCATTCAATCGCCGGTAAAGCTGGATCCCCACGGGAGCCGATAAAAAGCTGCCACTTCCACCTTTAAAAGCCATAAAACCAGTGGATATACCGGCATATTTCGAAACAAACCATTTCTTTTGACCGGTATTGCTGTCGCCCACCTGGCGAAAATGTTGAAAGGCAGGTTGATTCATAGAACCAAAGGTCAAAGGCATCTGTGCCTTCGCCACCACAGTGGATATCAGTATCGCGGCAAAAAGGATTGTCCGTTTCATCTCCATAAAGATAAGGTTCCTTTTTTATAATACTATAGCCCTTAACAATTTAACATCCTGGCCTTTTTCCTCTCCCGAATAAAATTTTTGATCCCGATCCCGAAATTTTTTAAATTCAGGAAATTTCCCACCGGGAACATCTGTTTGATTACTGTTTATTCTCTCTTTTTAACTACACGCTTCAGCATGTGGTTCCATCCTTATTTTACTCATTTGTAAATTATGTTATATGAAAATTCAAACAGAGCCCATCGGCAGTATTCCCCGTCCGCAATATTTGATCGAAGGCATGACCGCCTTTGCAAAAAACGAATTACCCCTGGATGAATTGAGCAAACTTTTTGAGATTGCCCTGACCGAAACGATCCGTCAGTTCGAAAAAACCGGTTCGCCCGTCATTACCGATGGCGAACAAACAAAACCCAGCTTTGCTACGTACCCGGTGCATGGGTTACAAACCCTGGCGCCGGATGGCGTTATTATTCCTTTTGCGGATGGCCATACCCGGCAATTACCTAAACTAACGGCAGGGCCGTTCAGGTATCAAACCTATGCGGGTAGTTATGTACAGAAAGCCAGATCGCTTACACAGCTACCGGTAAAGCAGGCGGTCATTTCGGCCTCTGCGCTCAGTTTGCTGTATCCACAGGAAGGGATCAGCGGGTATTCCCGGGAACAATTTATCAATGACCTGTTAAACGAAGCGGAAAAAGATATCAGGAGTTGCTTTGATAACGGCGCCTGGTGTGTGCAGATCGATTTTACCGAAGCCCGGCTGGCTGTAAAGTTAGACCCATCGAAAGGCTTATTACAATCGTTTATTGATTTAAATAACCAGGTGTTGAACCGGTTCACTGCCGAAGAAAGAAAGAGAATAGGGGTGCATTCCTGCCCGGGCGGCGATCACGACTCAACCCATAGCGCCGATATAAATTATGCCGAATTACTGCCTTATCTTTTTCAATTGAATGCGGGCAGCTTTTACCTTGAATATGCTGCAGAAAAAGACAAACAGGCCGTGTTACAAAAGATCAAAGAAACAATACAGCCATCGCAACGGGTTTTCATCGGGGTTACCAATGTGCTTGACCCCCGGGTTGAAACAGCTGAAGAAATAAGGGACCTGATATTGGAGGCTGCAGAAGTAATACCTGTTGAACAATTAGGCACCACAGATGATTGTGGTTTTTCTCCATTTGCCGATGATACCTCTACTTCCAGGGAAACTGCTTTTGCAAAAATAAGCGCCAGGGTTGCAGGCACTGCGCTGGCTGAAGAAGTGTTGAACAATTCATATATTACGAGCAATACATGAGAACGTCTTTATTAATTACCGGACTGCTACTGCTGCTGGCAATTGAAATATTGCATATATACTTTATTATGCCCTTTCCCGGCAGCCAGCATAACAATACCATTGATTTCGCTTATTGGTTAGATAATAACATCTGGTGGATCAGGATTGTTATACTGGCTGTGCTGGTTTATCCTGTTGTGCGGGTTTTCAGGTATTCATTCGTTTGGAAGAAAGTGCTGTTGCTTGTTGGTTTGTTACTATATGCAGTGGTTTTTTACTTTTTTAATTTTCGGTTCAAAGCTGATAAAATGTTTTATCAACCGGTGCATAGAAGTTTTGCTGCTGCGGCAACCAATACAATGCCCGGCAATAAATTAATTATAGGGGTGGCAATAAATGGCGAGGCTAAAGCTTATCCCGTTCAGTTGATAGGCTATCACCATCAGGTACGCGATACGGTTGGTAATATGCCGGTAATGGTTACCTATTGCACTGTTTGCAGAACCGGCAGGGTATTTAGTCCGGTAATTAATGGTAAAAATGAAACGTTCAGGTTAGTAGGCATGGATCATTTTAATGCTATGTTTGAAGATAAGACTACCAAAAGCTGGTGGCAACAAGCTACAGGGGTGGCTGTTGCCGGTCCCTTAAAGGGCGCCTCCCTGCAGGAATTGCCTGCTGAGCAATCAACACTGGCTGTTTGGTTACGCCGGTATCCTTCTTCATTGATCCTTCAGCCCGACACGCCTTTTGCAAAACAATATAAAGACCTGGCCAATTTTGATAATGGGACCATTAAAAGCAGCCTTGAAAAAAGAGATTCGGGGTCGTGGCAATTTAAATCGTGGGTCATTGGCGTTGCTTATAACAAGGTGGCCAAAGCTTATGACTGGAATAAACTCATAAGCGCCGGAATGATCCAGGATTCATTGCCCGGGTTGCCAATTGTATTGGTGCTTGAAAAAGACAGCGCTTCCTTTCATGTTTGGGACCGGCTGGTGAATGGCCATGCGCTGCAGTTTGTTCATGACCGTTTATCTGGTGAGTTGAAAGATGTTAATACAGGATCAACCTGGAATATGAATGGCCAATGTATTGAAGGACTACTTACGGGTTCGCAACTGAAACCGGTGCGGGCATCACAGGAGTTCTGGCATTCGTGGCGAACTTTTCATCCGGGAACTGTAATGTACCGGTGAATAACAGGTGATATTCATTGGGAACGATCGCCTTTCCGGACAATTGCCTTTCACACTTATCGCTAAAATTTGCACGCTTTTTGTCCAAAACTGCACACTTATCAATTAACAATGTTAAACCCTCTTTTGATGTAAACAACTCTTTTTAAATTCCCTTATGAAATGGGGAATTTTTATTACGCTCTTATTGTTCGGTACATCATCCTATGCGCAAAAAAATATCCTTTATTACAAAAAGGGAAGAAAAACGGTTTCCAGTTATTTTGTGGGCTCTACCATATCCTTCCTGTTAAAAGACAGGGAATGGGAAAAAGGCGTCATTAAAAAGATCACCAGCGATTCTATCTATATTCAGCCTTCCCTGTTTAATTATTACCTGATGGGTACAGATACCGTTACATTTAATACTATAGGCTTTCCAATAAACGACATATACGCTATGCCTAGGCGGGGTTATTTAATAGATTATAAAAATGGGCGTTTTCAGATAAACGGGGCAGGGGGGCATCAACACTTTTACTGGATAAAGAGCGGTTGGTTGTTCAGGTGGGGCGCGGCTGCCTATTTGGGCGTGGCGGTGTTTAACGGGCTTACCAGTAAGAATAACAAAGTAACGGGTGAAGATGTGGCTTATAGCGCCGGTGTATTTGCTTTCGGCTGCCTGTTAAAATATACCTATAAGCCCTGGCATAAAATAGGGAAAAAATATCATTTTAAAGTGCTGAGTTATTGAATGGAATACCTGGTATGAAAATGGTATCTTTATAGTATAGCTTCTTACCTGAAAAAGGTTAAATGCCTGCCGTAGCGATCCCCAAATGAATGGTTATGGCATACCTACCAATAGAAAATTACGGAATAATCGGTGATCTCAATACCGTGGCATTAGTTGGTCTTAATGGCTCCGTTGATTTCATGTGCTTCCCTAATTTTGATTCTCCTTCTATTTTTGCAGCCTTGCTCGATGACAAAAAAGGTGGTTATTTTCAAATAAGCCCCGTGTTTTCAGAAGTGAAAACCAAACAATTGTATTTGCCCGATACCAATGTGCTGCTGACCCGCTTTCTGTCACCCGACGGTGTAGCCGAAATTGCCGATTTTATGCCCGTTGAAGAATTGCAAAATGGCAGGGAACTGGTGCGGCGGGTAACTACCGTACGCGGCGATGTACAGTATAAAATGCATTGCCTGCCCGCCTTCGATTATGGCCAAAGCGAACACCGGGTAAATATAATTTCTGATAAGGAGATCATTTTGGAAAGTACCGGGGCCAACAAAACCGTATTACGGCTTATGTCAACGGTGCCAATGGAAATAGATAGTGATAAGGGAATGATAACAGCCCTCTTTAAACTGTCGCCTAACCAAACCGCCGATTTTTTGTTGAAGCATATTGATAAAAAGCATGAAGACAAAATAGAGCTTAAAACATTTGTAACGAAAAGCCTTTTTGAGACTGTTAACTACTGGAAAGATTGGGTAGCCCAATCTACTTATAACGGGCGGTGGATGGAAATTGTGAACCGTTCGGCCCTGTTGCTTAAATTACTCACTTCTTACCACTATGGATCAATAGTAGCGGCGCCTACTTTCAGCTTACCAGAAAGCATTGGTGGCGAACGGAATTGGGATTACCGCTATACCTGGATAAGAGACGCTGCATTTACCACGTATGCCTTATTACGGCTTGGCTACAAAAAAGAAACCGGCGCTTTTATTAACTGGGTCGAAAAGCTTTGCCAGGATATAAAAGGACACGACAGGCTGGGTAACATGTATTCAATTGATGGCGGAAGACAGTTAAAAGAAGGGGTGATCAAAAATTTTGAAGGCTATAAACTATCTTCCCCCGTTAGGGTGGGTAATAATGGGTACAGACAATTACAGCTCGATATTTATGGCGAGCTGCTTGACTCAGTATACCTGTACAACAAGTATGGGGAACCCATTTCCTATGATTTCTGGAAAGACCTGGAACTGCAGATCAACTGGCTTGCAAAAAACTGGGACCAGCCCGACGAAGGCATTTGGGAAGTAAGGGGTGGAAAACGAAAATTTTTATACTCCCGCTTGTTATGTTGGGTGGCCTTTGACCGGGCTATAAAAATTGCAAAAAGAAGATCGTTCCCACTCAATAGCGCCTGGCGAACAGAACGGGATAAGATCTACAGCAGTATCTACAGTGAATTTTGGGATAGCAGTAAAAAGGCATTTGTTCAGTATCCCAAAGCGCCTACCGTTGATGCTTCTACCTTATTAATGCCATTGGTGCGGTTCATCAGCCCAAAAGATCCCCGCTGGTTGTCTACTTTAGCATGTATAGAAAATGAGCTGGTGTCCGATTCATTGGTTTACCGTTACCGGCCCGAGCTGGCGGCGCCCGATGGGTTGGTAAGTCATGAAGGAACCTTTTCCATGTGCACCTTCTGGTATGTAGAATGTCTTTCCCGTTCGGGCCAGTTGGAAAAAGCACGATTCTATTTTGAAAAAATGCTGGGCTACGCCAACCACCTCGGTTTATATTCAGAACAGTTGGGTTTTACCGGAGAGCATCTCGGCAACTTTCCCCAGGCATTCACCCATTTAGGATTGATCAGTGCAGCTATCAATCTCGATAAGCAATTAAACGATAGCAGGAACAAGAACGTAAATCAACTCTTTATATGAAAGCAGTGTCGTTAGTGCCGCATACAACTAATATTTCTCTGAAGGATATTGATGAACCACAAATTAGTTCACCCAACGACATCAAAATAAAAGTATTGCAGGGGGGTATCTGTGGAACCGACAGGGAAGAGGCTGAAGGCGGCCGTGCCGACGCGCCTGCAGGAAAACATGAGCTGGTGATAGGACATGAAATGTTCGGAGTGGTGGTGGAGACGGGAAGCGAGGTAAAGGCTGTCAGCCCCGGCGATTACGGACTTTTTACCGTTCGTCGGGGTTGTGGTGCGTGTGAAGCCTGTTTAAAAGACAGGCCCGATATGTGTTTCAGTGGCCGGTATACAGAACGGGGGATCAGAGGGGCCGATGGATTTCAAACCGAATTTGTTGTTGATCAGGAAAGGTATTTTATAAAAGTGCCCGGCGAAATAAAACACCTTGGGGTATTGACCGAGCCCATGTCGGTAGCCGCCAAAGCTATTGATGAAGCGTTGATCATTCAGCAGGCAAGGCTGCATGGCATTATACCCGCAGAAAACTGGTTAAAAGGCAGAAAGGCGCTTGTTGCCGGGCTTGGACCCATTGGGCTGCTGGCGGCCTTTGCACTCCGCTTACAGGGCGCCAATGTCATTGGTTTGGATATAGTGGATGAAAATTCTTTACGGGCGAACATCCTGAAAGAAATAGGAGGCATATATATCGATGGCAGAGTGGTGAAAACCACTGATGTCGATGACGCCTGTGGTGAAGTTGATTTTGTATTTGAAGCAACCGGAATAACCCAATTGCAGCTGCAGCTGATCGATACGCTGGCTGTTAACGGAATTTATGTGGCAACCGGAATTCCGGCCGGCGACAGGCCTTTAACCATTATGGCCGGTGAAATTTTACAGCAGTTGGTGCTTAAAAACCAGATCCTGCTGGGAAGCGTAAATGCGAGCATGCTGCATTATAGGATGGCCGTTGACTATTTGCAGAAAAGCAGGGAAACCTGGCCTGGCGTTATAGAAAAGGTTATAACTAACAAGATCCCATACAGCCGTTTTCAGGAGGCGATATTTTCTCATACGACCAACGAGATAAGAGTGGTAGTTGATTGGGCAGATGGAATGTGAACTTCTTTAATATGTACTGAAATACCGTGATTTTTCATTTTTTAACACCAATTATTTCATTCAGGAAGGAGAGTGGTATAACTTTATAGAGGTATTCTATTCGTGTTAGCCAAATACTACTGTTATGAAAATAATATCTACACTCTTCATCAGTTGTTTATTGTACTTCACCGCCACCAGTCAGCCAGTTAAATTATTCGGTAATTATAGCCTGAGTTTACCGCAGCAGCAAATGGCCTCAAATATTCAGGCTATTCATAGTTTGCATATAGGTGGCTTATACCAGTTGCCGGGTCAGTTAAAGAACCTGAATGTTGGGCTTGAATTTGGCATTGGGATGTATGCGCATAAAAAGATCGATCAAACTTTTAACTTCGATGCCAATACCTCCACCGTGGTGCCGGTTAATTACAACAGCAATGTGTTTAACTTCAACCTGCAAACAAGGTATATGTTCCTTGATGAAACAAAACATTTGATCGTGCCGTATTTCACTGCAAAAGCGGGCGTATATGATTTCTTCAGCAACATCTATATTGAAGATCCCAGCGATCCCGACGGTTGCCACCCGCTTGATAAGAAAAATTTGATCAGCGATAAAGCCTTGTACTGGGGCGCAGGCGTTGGTTTTCAGGTAGACCCCTCGTTGTTCTCAAAACATAAAAAAGATCTACCCGTTAAGTTTGATGTCAGCGTAAACACCATTCGCGGCGGCAAGCTTGATTATATCAATACCAAAGACCTGAAAGATGAACAGGATGTTCCTTCAACGAACGGCAAGCCGCTGTTGGTGAAATTCATCAATGTAGGTACGCAGGATATTCATGAGCATAAGGTGGCGCAGGTATATACTTCACCGCTAAGACTAATAGAGATAAAAGCAGGGCTTTTATTCAGGTTAGGGAATTGGTAGGATGACAATAACATTATTTGTACGAACCCCGGCTATTTGGTCGGGGTTTTCTTATTGCTATCAAACTACCCAACCTGATCGCTATAATCAGTTCATGGTAGTAAACTGTTATAACGCCCAGGCCGGAGGATATACTTATAGGTTATGTCTGTTTGGTAAAGAGCAGGAACAAATTAGCAAATAGCAGCTATATACTCTTGCAGCGTGATCTTTCCGCTGATCAATTGTACATATAATACATTGCTGTCGAGCTCTGATTCTTTGATCTTGTTAACTAATTCTTTGTCAAAAAACAGGGAACTAATAAAAGTAGTCATAATTGTATGTTTTTAAGTTTGTTATACTTCCTTTAGCTGGAACTATAAATTCGTTTGTGAGGCTAAACAATCAGGTAGTAGCTGTTGAATCGGGGGATATATCCTTTGTTTGACAGTACAAAGATAGCACCCCTTTTGTAAGCGTTTAATCAACTTAAGCGGCTTTCTATTATCCCAAAAAGCGGGTATTTTTCGTGAAACGCCTGCTGCTGCTGTGTTTCACGGATTTTAGCCATTGACGCCCAAGCCCTGATCAGCCACTATTTATTGTGTCAGGTATTTATATCTTAAACAAATCCTGTTTCAATACATAAATACTAACGCCGGTTTCATCAATGTGCACGTTTTCCTGTTGTATACACCTGGGCATCAGCCGGCTGATGAATGGTTTGGCCATCAATCGTTGTGGCGTGCTTAAGATAATAAGGGTGCCTTTTTGTAAGAAGTTGGTGAGTATCCCGAAGAGGATCTCAAACTCAATGGGGTCATAATTGATATCGCTTAGCAATAATACATCGGGGTGTAAATCGTTGGGCAGTTGATGCCAGTTGAGCCGGCGGCTTTCCAGATTGTTAAAGCGGTTATGGTTGATGGCCTGTTGCAATACCTGTACGGCCTCTTCAGCATGATCGCTCACGCAAATTTTTTTAGCGCCTGCTGCCGCTGCTACCAGCGATGGCAAACCGAGCCCTGCCGCCAGTTCCAGGATCTCTTTATCGATAATATAATCGTTGTGATCGTCTAAAAAATTGCTGAGTGCAATAGCAGCCGGCCATATCTGCGCCCAGTAGGGAAAAGATACGGCATACCCTTGCTGCAGCAGCCGTTCGTAATTTGCTTTCAGTACTGCCGGTTCAGGTATTAACAACGCCAGGCTGCCGCTTTTGAATGTGCGATGATGCACTTCGAGTGGGGCGTTGATAAATGGTATGTTCTCAGCAGGTGTTTGCATACAATGGGCATGGTTACCTGGCGGCAATTTAGCCAGTAAATTGAATATCTTTGCTTCTCAAACCTTCATATGAAAAAAATAATGCTGCTTGCCACGGCAGCCCTCCAGCTGACCATTGCCTGCGCTCAGGAAAAAACGATTGCCGAACGGCTCGGGTATCCAAAGAATACAAAGCTATTGATCCTGCATGCAGACGATCTGGGCGTTTCGCACTCCGAAAATGAGGCCTCCATCAACATCATGGAAAAAGGCTGTGTTAATTCTGCGAGCATTATGGTGCCCTGTCCATGGTTTACCGAGATCGCTGCCTACGCCCGCGAGCACCCCGGTAAAGACTTTGGTTTACATATTACGCTTACCAGCGAATGGACGAATTACAAGTGGGGACCGGTAACCTCGTCGCAGGTTGTACCAACGTTGATCAATAAACAGGGCTATTTATATGCAAGTGTCGACAGTGTACTGCAGTTTGCCAGTGCTGCCCAGGTAGAGGTAGAGATTAGGAACCAGGTTAAAAGGGCCATCCAGTTCGGCATCGATCCCACGCATCTCGACACGCATATGGGTACCGTTGCCAGAAAGCTTGATTTTCTAAAAGCTTACATTAAAGTTGGCCGGGAATTCAAAATACCTGTTTTTGTTCCCCGTCAAATAGAAAGCGGTTTGAACATACGATTGGATACGTTAATGTCAAAAGGGGAGGTGGTTGTTGAATCACTGGTAACGATCTTGCCCCAACAGATGCAATCGAATGCGGTCGATTTTTATACCAACGCGCTCCGCAATTTGCCATCCGGTCTCACTTATTTTATTATACATACTGCTTACGATACAGAGGAAATGAAGGCCGTTACCAAAGGATTCGTTGATTGGGGATCGGCCTGGCGGCAGACTGATTACAATTTTTTCTCGAGCCCGCAATGTGCGAAACTCCTGAAAGAAAATAACATTCAGCTGGTAACCTGGCGCGAGATCAGGGATAAGCTTTACCGGTGATCCTGGTTATTCGTAGCTTCCTTAAATGTAAGTTTGTTGTAAGCTGTTAAAACAAGCCGGTATATTACCCATAACACAGAGTAGGCAATCAATCCTCTGAGGTTGTATTTCACGTCTTCAGGATCATAACGGCCGTGTATTCGTACATGAAAGTACCTGTTTGAATATTCCTGTGCATACTCAATTGAAATACTAAAAAAGTACAGCAGGGCAAAAATGATAATGTGCCTGCTGAGCTTTCCATTGGTGACGAGTATATTCAGGAAAGCTGCTGCGAGAAAATAAAAGGCGGCGTGCAGCTCCTTGTCATAATGCCTGAAGCCGGAGGGAAGTTTAACCAGAAATCCAATAACGGATGCTATTAACCAGATAATGATCAGGAATGCTTTTGTCCAGTTATTCAATTTTAATTGCATGGGTTGTCGCAGGTAATTAGATCACAATCATACGATTTCTTTCATCATGCACACACTATTTTCAACGTTTTCGTACTGACCGAAATTTTTGATGAGTTTATACCCTGCTTTTTGGTACAACCTGATGGCTTCGGGTTGTCTTTTACCGGTTTCCAGCACCGTACTCGAATAGTTTAATTCGGCGGCCCATTTTTCCAGTTCTGTCAAAATGACCAGGCCAATTCCGTTGCCCCTGTATTCCGGTTTAACATACATGCGTTTTACTTCAACCTTATCCTGTTCAAACTCCTTGAAGGCGCCACAACCGATCGGCTGCCCGTTTGCGTAGCAAACAACCACGTGTTTGATGTTTACGATCTTATTGTATTGCGCATAGAACGAATGTTCATCCCCATCGCGTTTAGCGAGGTCTGCATCCAGCAGCCTTACAAGGTCCTGAAAGTCGGAATTGTCGGATGTTGTTCTTTGAAGGGTTGTCATAACAATTAAAAATACAAAATATTTTCTGTTCGAACCCCGGCATAATGTAAAAACTGCGTCCCGCAAACCGGGACGCAGTTGTAAATGACAGGTCCGTTCTTCTGCCTATTGGATCAATAGTTTTTTGTTGATCAGCAGGCTGCCGCTTTCGTATTGCACCAAATACATTCCTTTAGGCAATGCCTGTACGGGCAATGGTATCCTTGACCCACCTTTGGTGGTATAAACCAGGTGGCCGGTCAAATCAAACACTTTCACTGTTCCTGTTGGGGAGGTGCCCCATACTATTACTGTTGCGTTTCCATTGCTAACCGGGTTGGGTACTACCTGTATGCCGTTTTCATGCATGGCTGTACGCAGGTGCTCCTCGATCTCGTTGCTCACCCGCGCCGTTGACGTGCTTTCAAGCACCAGGGTGCCGAAGGCCGACGTGTTCGTATAATTGTTAATGGTTCCCTGCCATACTGCCTGGGCATCGCGGTCACCGCCATTATCGTCATCATCGTTGCCCATATCGAACCCTATTTGCAAGCCCGCTGCGGGCGTTAGGCCCAGTTGCGACCAGGGAATGCTTAATTCCACCGTATAGCCGCCGCTGATGGCTGCCCAGGCATGCTGTACGCCGCTAACGGCCAATTTGCTGAAGAGACTGCTGTTGTTCCAGCCCTTTATAAACTGGTTATCCCTTCCATCGTAAGTCGCCAGCTTATTGTTATTGGCATCAATGAACACTTCAATACCATCGTTGTTCCAGCCATCGGGTGAGTCGTTGTTGAGGGTAGCATCCAGCACTTTGGCGGCTATGTACAAATTGTTATTATCCCATAGTACACCAAAGGTGACCGTATTATTTGCTGTGCCGATCACATTTTTGGTAACGGTGCAATTCAGTTTCCAGGCAGTTTCGTTTAGCGCGCCATCAATAGTGATGGTACCGCCGGCGGGGTAACCATGTACTACACCCGCTGCCGAAAGCACGCTTACCGTTACATCGTCTGTTGCGGTTAAGGTACCATCGCTTACTGTTAACCGGAATATACAGGTATTGCCATCGGCTAAACCTGAGATGGCCGGATTAGCCGTAGTAGCGCCGGAAATGGTTACGGCAGGGCCACTCACTTGCGTCCAGCTATAGGTAATGGCATTGCCTTCAGGGTCATTACCGGTTCCATGTAACGTAACACTTGTTGTGCCTGCATTCAGCGAAACATCGGCGCCGGCATTGGCAACAGGCGGCTGGTTACCGCTTCCACTACAGGTGGTCATATACACAGTGCCAAATACCGATGGGTTCTGGAAGGCTGTGGTATTGGTAGCGAAACTGGTTGTTTGCGCATCACGTGTGCCGCCATTATCATCATCATCAATTTGTACATCCAGGCCAATGGCTTTACCGATAGCCGGCGTGGTGCCGATGGTTGTCCAGGGAATGGCAATTTCTGCAGTATAGCCCGAAGCGGTGGCATACATATTGAAATTGATGCCGCTGGTATTGGCCACTGAATTGCCGCCGGTATGTACGGTATTGTCGTTCCAGCGGAAACCAAACTGAAAATCGTTTGTACCATCGTAGCTGGTACCCTTGCTGTTATTACCATCGATAAATACTTCCACTACATCGTCTTCCCACCAGTTGCCGCCCGAGTCGTTGATGCGGGTGGCGTCACTCACTTCTACCAGCAGGTAGAGGTAATTGTTATCGTACAGGGCGCGCCATTTTCCACTGTAATCGGCAGGGCGGCTTCCCAAAACCACATTGTCTATGCTTTTTGCTGGCGCCGGCGCCCAAACGCTTTCTATATTCTGATCAATGACAGGTGCGGTACCGTTCACCAATGCAATAACAGGTGATGAACAGGGTGGATTGTCGTTATCGGCAATGCTGATCACCGCTACTGTATCGGGGCCCAGTTTAAAACCGCTGCCCGGTAACAGGGTAAGCCGTATGGTTTCGGTTCCTTCAAATATAGCGTCGTTAACCGGGGTTATGGTAATGGTTTGCGAAAGCTGTGAAGGCGTAAGTGTTACAGAACCGCTCAGGGCCGGACTGGCCGTATAATCGGCCGGGGTAGCCGTACCACTAACGGTGTAGGGTATAGTAACCGGCTGCGTAATGCCTGCTGTGCTAATGGTGAAGGTACCCGTATTGCCATCTTCACCGGCCGTTTCATCGGTAGCTTTTATATTTACGGCTGCATTTACAGCTATGTTTTTTGTACCTGTTTTATTGCCGTCGGCAGTGGTGACTGTAATAGTTGCTGAGCCTGTGCCCACGGCTGTTACTTTACCCGAAGCATCAATGGTAAGCACCCCGGTATTGCTACTGCTCCAGCTTACCGTTTTATTGGTGGCATCGGCCGGTACAATTACCGGTGTTAATTGAATGGTTTGGTTCAGGGCAATGGCAGTATCGCCGGCCGGACTAATACTTACACCAGTAACGGGTACGTTCACATTCTGGAATATAAGCTGGAACCCGGAATTGCGATTGATGTAAGTGCCCGATTCTGCGTCGGTAACGGAAAGATTGTTGAAGGTCATGCTTTGCGAACTGGCATCGCAGTAAATGCCAAAACCGCCGTATACGTCTGCCGGGATGTCCCTGGTTACCGGATCTTTACCGGTGCCATTGATAGTGGTATTGGTAAATACGATATGGTGCAGGTTGTTGCCGCTGATGCGAATGGCATCGCGTTGCGAATTAAGGATGGTGGTATTGTCGAACTGCATATTGAAGATGCCGGAACCTGCAAAAAATTCTATAGCGCCCCGCATCTGGTTCCACAGGTCGTAGCTTGTGCCGCAATTCTCAACGGTGTTTTCATAGAAATGAATAACGTCGCCGGGATATTCAAACCCAAAGCCGCTGAAATCGTTGGTAAAGCGAATGCCGGAACCCGCTACGCCATCTTTAATATAATTATGATGTACCTGGTGACCGGTTCCGCCAAAAATAGCCATGCTGCCGGCCCGCCAGTTGTTCTCAATGGTATTATTGCTGAAGGTATTGTTGCGTTCCTGAACCGATCCCGATACATCGCTCGCCGGCCACATGGCCAGCGCATCGTCGCCATTGTTGCGCAGGCTGCACTGGGTTACGGTAGAACCGGAAGTGCCCTCGCAAAAATTAACGCCGTCGGCATAGTTATTACGGATCCGGCAGTTCGAGATCACCAGGTTGCGGGTAACATCAACGGGGTAGGGCGCATCGTAACCAGCGATCCAGAAGCCGCATTCAAAATGTTCAACCCAAATATCATGAATACTCGAATTGTTGCCATAGGTGCCCATGAAGCCTTTGTATATCTTGTATTTCTGCCCGTCGCGTGGGTTGGCTTCATCATATTTTAACCGGTCGTTATTGGCGGTGCCCAATGTAAAGTTGGAAATTTCCACCCCGGTACTGCGGGCCAGAAAGCCACCGTAAAACTGTTTATCAGTTGAAAAATATACCTGCGTGTACCAGATGCCCGCACCGGTTATTTTCATATTGGTTACGTTCAGCATTATTTTATCGCTTAGTAAAAAGCGGCCGGCTGGTATGTACACATTTTTTCCCTGTGCGGTGGCAGCAGCAATACAATTATTAAAAGCCGCATAATCGTCGTTGGCGTCATTGGCTACCGCGCCATAATCTGTGATCGACAAATAGCCGGCAGGTTGAGCAATGGCCGCCGGCACGGGTTCCAGCTCTATAAAGTCGACCCCATAAGTGATACCATCGTTGTTCACTTTCTGTATTTTAATGCTGTCGCCGGCATTGATGGTATTGGTAAGGGCAAAATGCACTTCATCGAACCGCATAAAAGTTTTTGTATGGGGTGTTTGATAAGGATCGCCTTCTCCACCCACATCAAAATACTGGTAGGCCCAGTAAGAGCTAAGGTCAATGGTTTTTACCAGTGTGTTGTTGACGTACAGGTTTAATGAGCCGGTAAGCCCGGTGCCGGAGGTGTTATCGGGCATGGTAAAGCGAAGGTTAACGCCCCGGCCTGCGGCCGTGGTTCTCCACTGTACGTAAGAGCCGGCCGAAGGCAGGCTCACATATTTTTGGTTGCTGGCTTCGGCGGCAATGTCTGTTTGAACAAACTGTACTGAAGATTGCAGAGAAGCGCCGCCGCTGTAAATGCCGTTTTCCGATTCATACCGGGTATACGGCATATTGCTCGCTCCTCTTGGCAAGCCATCGCTTTGCGCCTGAATGCACAGGGGCGCATAACAGGCGAACAGTAAAACAAACCGTGATACAATTTTTTTCATATTTGATGGACTTTGGTTTTATGGCCGGCGGGTTACCGCATAGGGGTAACCTTTCACCAGCCTGGTGTTTAATTATATGGCAATGATCATTTGATCAGGCAGCTAAACGCGTTTTTAGCAACCTGCCTGGGTGAAGAAGGTGTTGTGATAAATAATAGAGGTATACGGGGTGAGCGCAAAATGCAAAATGCGAAACGCATTAAACGTTAGGTGTGTAAACTAATCAAGTGGCAGGCTAAAGCCAAAAAGTATAATAGGAATCTATTGAATTGGGGAAAAAATGCGTTTTTTATAAGAATAATCTGGTGTAAATCAGGAACCTTGTTATATAGTTGATTTTTTAAAATATAACCAGGTTATGCTGGATATGCAGTCGTAAATCTATTTGAATTGTGTTGAAATGACATTATTTATGCCGCTTCTTATCCAATGTTAATAACTGCTGCGCCAAAAAAAGTTTAAAAATTTTTTCTATTTCCCAAGCCTTCTGCAGCCTGTTCTGGTGACGCATTTCTTCCTTTTTTTCGCCTGTGTTTATGCCCTGTGGAAAGATTTATTATGCAATTCTGTGTAGTAATTTTTTGCACCTAAGTTGTTTTAAGAGAAACAGGTATTTGATATACGTGTGGAATAGATCAAAAAAATTTGTAGCCAAAAAGTGCCCTGCAATTTATGCATATGCAACAGAACACTCAAAAATTATTCGAACAGCTTTACATCCCGATCGTATCCTTTATTGAAGAGATTATCGAAGATCATGAGAAAGCCAGGGATATTGCTATTGAAGTATTCAGGCAAAACCTGACAGAATTGGAAGGCTATGATAGCTCAGGTGATTTAACGGAAGTAATACGGTTCCTGCAAACAAAAGCGCTCATTGAAAGTTTTTGTTATCTCCGGGAGCGAAATCAAAACCTGGAAGAAGCAGAGGAAGCTGCGGTGGTAGCATTGGAAAGGTATACAGATTTCATAGAAAGCGTAGAACAAACGCTTATTGCAAAAGAATTGGATCAACGGATGAAAAGCGTGGAGGATAAGCTATCGAAAGGCGAAAGATTATTTACGCGGCTTTTTTTTTTAGACGTTCGAAGCAAAGACGCCGTTGAGATAATGATGATCACTGAACCTACTTATCGCGTCTTCAAACACAAAGTGTTCAAAAAGTACAGACTGACCCTCAAGGCTGGCGGTTTTTTAATAATTGTAATAATTGTAACTCTCAGCGCTAATGCCCGGTGAGCTATTAGGAGCCCTAATGTATAAACCTTTAAATAAGTTGTAAATTTTGGAAACACATAAAACAATTGCTGAGTATATTTTAAAATATCAAACCAACAGCCTGAATGAGCAGGAGTGGCAAGCATTACAGGAATGGATAAACCGTTCTGAAAGGAACCGGAAGTTATTTAAACGGTTATCCGATAAAGCATATTGGGAAAAAGTAAGGAAGATAGATCTGGAAAAGGAATGGCAAAAAGTAATAGATACTTATCCTGCAAAACAGATATATAAATTATCCGGGAAATCAGCATATATATATATCGCCGCTGCATGTATATTATTGTTGGTTGGTGCCGGCTACCTTTTTTTATATAAAAGTAAGAATACAATGCCTCAAGCCATGCATAACAACAGTGCAACAAACCCTTATTTGCAATTAGCAGGCGGCTCAACCATGGAATTAAACGGTTCTGTTACCGGGCCGGTGGCCTGCATTAATGGGCAGGAAGTGAGGAACAAAAACAGGCAAATAAGATTTGATCCTACTTCGAACAGTGATCGTTTGGGGTGCAATAATTTCTATGCTGACTTTTTATACAATACCCTCAATGTGATCATTACCCCAAAAGGAAGCATTTATTTCATTACACTTCCCGATGGAACCGAAGTAACGCTTAATGAGGGCTCTGTTCTAAAGTTTCCATCGGTGTTTAATCCTTACAAACGGGTTGTTGAGTTGTCGGGAGAGGCGTATTTCGATGTGAAGCATTGTTACAGCAAAGTAACCGGAAAAAAAGTTCCGTTTATTGTTGAAATGCATGCAATGGAGGTAGGCGTGCTGGGAACCCAGTTTGATGTTAAAAGTTTTAACGGCGGTGATTCCATCAAAACCACGCTGGTGAAAGGCTCGGTAAGGCTAAAGGCTAATTCCAGGGAATGCCTGCTTGAACCCGGTAAAGCAGTTGTATTAAATAATAATGGAGAATTTTCCCGGCAAACAACAGCAAACCTTGATGAGGTGAATGCCTGGCGGGCTTCGGCCAGGTTTGACAATGCACCCATAGAAGAAATAATGGAGCATATTAGCCGGGTTTTTGGCATAACCGTAACTTATAAGAACAAGACATCACGACGGTTCAGTACGTATATTCCTGCAACCAGTTCGTTAACCGTTGCGCTGGGTTATGTTGAATTGGCACGGGGACTAAAATTCAGAACAGTTGGAAAAAATGTAGTTGTCGAATTTGTAAATCAATAACGCTGCTTTTATAATGAAGTTTATTGTGATGCTTTTCCTGGCCGGCTGTTTGGAAGCGAATGGCCAACAATTGAATAAAACGGTTACCCTGCATTTGACAAATGTTGAATTTACAGTTGTACTTAAAGCAATAACCGAACAAACGGGAGTTCCATTTGCGTATAATTCAGATGTCCCGCAAATTGTTGGAAAAGTCACCGTGCATGCGGACAATAAAAAAGTGAAAAAGGTGCTTGATCATTGTTTGAAAGGCCTTCCCCTGGTTTATGAACAGAAGGGAATTGTTTTGGGAATACATAAGGAGGAGGAAAAAGTACCTGCTGCCGTTGATGCAAAAAGGGAAGAAAAAAAGGTGAAGGTGCCTGATGCACGTAGTGACTCGTTATCTGAATCAGGAATACCCAAAGAAAGTTTCCTGGAAGAAGTGCTGGTGATTGCCTATGGCAGCACTGGTCGAAGGACTTCCACCGGCGATATTGGTAAAATTCCCAATAAGGTATTAGTGAATGATCGAACCGCTGATCTTTCTGCTTTATTATCAGGACGTATACCCCGGTTGCTAATTACACAAACAAACGGGTTACCGGAATCTTATTACAAATTTCAATTAGACGGACAGGCTGCTGTAGGTACAAAAGCGGGAAGATTGCCCTTTACCGATCCGCTGTTTATTGTTGATGGGGTCCCTTATGCACTTAATAACAATTCAATACAGATAACTGGTTCCGGAACTGCACTGGGCTCTTACGGAAGAAGTGCCATGGCTTTCCTTGACCCTAATAATATAGATCATATTGAAGTGCTGAAAGATGCCGATGCAACCGCCATTTATGGCAGCCGGGGAGCCAGAGGAGTTATATTGATCACCACCAAACAAGGAGGCGCTGGCAAATTACAGGCCATGGCAGATTTACGATTTGGGATTAGAATGCCTACCAGGCTTCCCGAAATGTTAAAAACGGAGCAATATATGCAAATGAGGCATGAAGCCTTACAAAATGATTCGGCCAGCCCTTCGTTAGATATAGATAAGGACCTGCTGTTATACGACACTACCCGCTACCTTGATTTAAAAAAGGAGTTATTAGGCAGGCACGCTAAAAGTAAAGATATTGTTTACTCTTTTTCAGGCAGCAAATACAATCTCAGGTATTATTTTGGTACAAACTATCATGAAGAAACAACTGTTTTTCCCGGCAGCATGGGCAGCATGCGGTCCAACCTTTTCCTCCACCTCAACTATGCATCTCCCGATCAGAAATTAACCACTTCTTTAACGGCGAATTATTTAAACGATCTGTACAGTTTAAATAGCACAGATCTTACCACAAGCCTGTTGTGGTCACCAAACAGCCCGCCATTGCGTAATGTTGAGAATAAGACAAACTGGGCCGACCCGAAAATGGGGTATATTAATCCTTTGGCTTTTCTTGACCAAAAATATAATTCCAAAACTGAATACAGCCTGGTAAGCTTTGGCTGTAATTACCAGCTTTATAAAAAATGGCGATTAAAGATGACCATGGGTCATAACAGTATATGGTCTTCAGAAAAGAGTGTTATACCTATTGTTTCATTAAACCCTTTTGCAGTTTCACGCCCGGAAGGGCAGGCTTTTTTCGGAGCAAATTCTTATAAAAGTTTTATTGCAGAGCCACAAATTGAATACACTGATAACATAGGACAAGGGCAGGTAACAGTGCTGGCCGGTAATTCCTGGCAGCGTATTACAAATGAAAACAGTAAGATCAACGCTTTTGGTTATACAACTGATAACAATTATTCAGATACTCTTGGCGCCACGACGGTGACAAAATCTGGTCCACCAAAAAGTATTTACAATTACCAGGGGTTGTTTGGCCGAATAAATTATAATTGGGCAAATAAATATATCGTTAATCTTAATGGTAGAATGGACTGGTCGAGCCGGGATGGTGCAATCCGGATACGTAAAAATATTGCGGCTGTTGGCGCTGCCTGGATTTTTTCAAAGGAATCTTTTTTTAAAAAGGTCAGTTTTATAAGCTTTGGTAAAATACGTGCCAGTTATGGTATTACCGGCAATGACCCCATTGGCGATATGCAATACTTTGACGCCGGGAGGCGTAACAATTCATATATTTATCTGTCGCAACTTGCCAATAGTGAATTAAGTACTGAACTAACCCATAAGTTAAATATTGGAATAGACCTTGCGTTCCTGCACGATCAGTTGTTCCTCTCCATGACCTGGTTCAATAACAGGACCAGCAATTTGGTTATTTCGCCAGATACCTCAATTAAATTGGAGAACTGGCCGGTAAAAATTCAAAATGCTGGATTTGATTTTACTGTTCGGTACGAAAGCAAGCCAAAGAAAAAATTGAGCTGGTCAATCGAAGCTACACTCACCATCCCCTCCAATAAACTGCTATCGTTCCCTGGCCTTGCCAATTCACCCTATGCAGAAATTTTTCAGGAAGGCAAATCGCTCACTTTGCAAAAAGCGTATCACTTTCTGGACGTTAATCCCAAAAACGGCATATTCCGTTTTAAAGATCTGAACTATGACAGTGTCATTGACAACCGGGATCTGGAGTTGGCGGGCAATCTGGATCCCAAAGTGTATGGTGGGTTAAATTTTGATATGGCTTACAGGAACTGGCATTTCGGTTTTTTTATTGAAGGCAGAGTTCAAACAGGGTACAGCTATCTTAACTCCATTCTTGCTGAAGTAACACCTGGATTTGCTATGATAAACCAACCAGTTGAAGTGCTTGACCGATGGCAGAAACCGGGCGACAAAGCAACCTTTCAACGCTTTACAACAGGCCGCAATTCAGACGTGTTGAATGCAAACAGTATCTTTATGCAATCTGATGGCCGCTATGCCAATGCTTCTTTCTTACGAACAAAAAACATCTATCTTACCGCCGGTTTCCCTTCCGCCTGGTTAGCCAAATTGCATTTAAAACAAGGCAGTATCCATTTTCAGGCTAATAATACCTTTACATTCACACACTGCCAGGTGCTTGATCCTGAAACGCAGACATTTACGACTTTACCGCCATTGAAGACTTTTCTGGTTGGTTTAAATTTCGGCTTTTGAATCATTAGGCTAGGGATGAGAGTAAAGCCGCTTTGCAGGAAGGAAAGGCAAAATTGGCACTGGTGGGTCGCCTATTACACCGGCAGGTGTATACCCTCGTTCTCTTACCGTGTAGGGGGCATATTGAAATTCGTCATAACCCGTGAGTTGAATTTCATCATCAACTATATTTTGCCGTAAGTAAGTGCCGCTGGAATTGAACCAGTAGTAGTCCGTCCAGTCTGTTCTGGGTTTTTTGTTAATACTGCGATGTGTGAATGCCAGTGTTGAAATAATGCCGGCAAGAAGAAGTGTGATGGCAATCAAAGAAGAAGGTTTTTGAAATCTTTCCATAATGCTGCCTTGCTTTTAAACTCAAAAGCAGGAAAATTCTACGGTTATTAATAATTGATCTATTAATATTTGAATATTGTTGCAGAAAGCGTTTTGAAGGGATAGGAAGTTATAGATAGATACAGATAGAATTGTTTATAATGTAAAACAAACAGCAATAGCGAATTGACAAAAGGTTTAAAAATCTTGACTCAGGTTAAGAAACGATAATAGAATAAAGGTTGGGTAAAATCTGGGTTTTGATGTGCAAATGATGACTCTGGGTACCGGATCGTTCAGATTTGGTTTTCACTTCTTTCTGCTTTAGTTTTGATAAAAGCCCTGTTATTTGAACGATCATATGAAGCGCTTCTTTCTTGCAATTGCTTGCTTGTTCCTGCTCAGTAACCAGTATGCTCAAACGGATACCCTGGCCCGTTCCCTGGGCCAAATGAATGACATGTTGCAGCGTGTGCGCGACTTTGACCAACAGAAGCAGACAGGTATAGATGCATTAAAACAACAACTGGCCACCACGCCTAAAAACGATCTGGCTGCATTTTTCAAAGGATACGAAAACCTGTATAGCGCCTACAAAGTATTTCAATACGACTCTTCGTACAATTACGCTAAAAAAATGTTAGCAGTGGCGCTTCGCCTTAACGACCCTTCCCTCATCAATTATGCCCGCATAAAAATGGGCTTTTCGCTTTTGTCGTCGGGCATGTATAAAGAAACGCTCGATTCCCTGTCGGCTATTCAGATCAGCGCTGTGCCCGACAGTTGCCGGGCAGAATATTATGCCCTGATGGGAAGATACTATTACGACCTCGGCGATTATGATAAAGACCAGTACCACACACCCCGGTACAATGAAAAGGGCGCGCAATACATCGATTCGGCCCTGGCATTCTGGCGTAAAGATTCTTACGACTATATTTATTTTACCGGTTTAAAACAATTGAGATCGGGCAACCGGACCAATGCCAAACAGAATTTTGATCTGTTGCTGGCACGTACCAATCTTACCCCGCACCAGGTGGCGATCACCGCTTCCACCTTAAGCGACCTGTATATTCAAACCGGGGATCATAACACCGCTATTTTGTTGCTCATTAAGGCCATGATCGCCGATATGCAGTCGAGCACCAAGGAAACCTCTGCAGCTTTTATTCTTTCTACCTTATTATATAAGAAGGCCGATATCAAAAATGCTTCGGTATGTATAAACCAGGCATTTTCCGACGCGGTGTTCTTTGGCGCCCGGCAACGGAAAGTACAGGTGGGCGATGTGTTGCCCCTCATTGAAGCGCAGAAATATGCCATCGTAGAACAGCAAAAAACAAAACTGCTGTGGTATGCCGGGCTCGTTACCTTTTTGTTGTTGCTGGTAGTGGCCCTTACCATCATTGTGTTGAAGCAATTGAAGGAAGGAAAACGCAAGCAGCTGGTCATTATGGAGGCGCATCGCAATACCCAGGAGGCGAACCGGCGCCTGTCAGAGACCAATGAAAAGTTGAATGACGCCAATAAGATCAAAGAAGAGTATATCGGGTATTTCTTTAATGTTAATTCAGAATTCTTCGACAAGATCGAACGGTTCAAAAAATCGGTCGATCAAAAATTAACCGACCGCAAGTACGACGAGATCCGGTTCCTGGTAAACAATATCAACCTGAAAAGGGAAAAGGAAGACCTGCTGAAACATTTTGACCGGGCCTTTCTGAAACTGTTTCCCAATTTTGTGGCCGAATTCAATGACCTGTTCAGGCTGGAAGACCGGATAGAACTGGCCGATAATGAATTGCTCAATACCGATCTCCGCATCTTTGCCCTTGCCCGCATGGGTATTCATGAAAATGAAAAGATCGCGCATATTCTGCAGTATTCCGTCAATACCATCAATACCTACAAAACCAGGATCAGGAACAAATCGATAGTCCCCAATGAAGAGTTTGAAAAAAGGATCATGCAAATAAAGACTATTGATTAACCTATCCGGATCGCTTTTAATTCTGCTCAAAACCGCCTTACTCGGCAATATATTTTTGTGAAGTATATATGTTCATAACCCATTGCCGGTAAATTACTTACGATACCGGTTACCCGCATTCCGGCTAATATTTCCTATACTTTAGCTATATAATTTGCTGTGGCCCCCTGCATGTGGTTTTTTTGCCTTGCTTACTGGTTCATTTATTTCTACCAATCAAAAATTAACCGTTTATGCAAAGAAGGCGATTGCTTCCACACCTGTGGTGGAGCTTTGTGTTATTACTGATTTTCCAGATCAGTTATGCCCAACCCAGGTCTGTTACCGGTACGGTAACAGATGAAAAAGGCGCTCCTTTAACGGGCGCCACCCTTATGGCAAAGGGTGCAAAGATCAATGCGACCACCAATGCTTCAGGAAAATTTGACCTGATGGTGCCCGCCGGCGTGAATACCCTCGTGGTTTCTTATGTTGGCTATGAAACAAAAGAAGTATCCATTCCCGGCTCCAACCTGGTAAACATTATTCTGAAGCCTGCCGATGCCAATCTGGAATCTGTTGTAGTGGTTGGTTATGGCACGCAGAAAAAGCAGGACGTAACGGGCGCCGTAGGCTCTGTAAAAGGAGAAACTATCCGCAACATGCCGGTTACCAATGTTACCGATGCGTTGCAGGGCAGGGTAGCGGGGGTAGAAGTTATTAAATCTTCAGGCAGTCCCGATGCCGGTTCCACCATCATCATTCGCGGGCTTTCTTCCTTACACCAGCCAACACCATTGTATATTGTCGATGGTGTTCGTACCAATGGCGACAACCTCAACGTACAGGATATTGCCTCCATCGATATTCTTAAAGACGCCAGCGCCGCCGCTATTTACGGTTCCGCTGCTGCCGGCGGGGTCATTGTGATCACTACCAAAAAAGGCGCTTCCACAAAACCGGTTATTAATGTCAATGCGCGTTATGGCGTTACCAAACCGAAGTTGATCTCACTGCTCAATAAAGACCAGTACATCAGGTTGCAGAACATTTTGCATCCTACCTTTTTTGCCGGCGCCACGCATACCGATACGCTGGCCAATACCGACTGGACGGATGCGCTGTACCGCGATGCTTCGGAAGCCAACTATAATTTGTCGATCGCCGGTTCTTCGCCCGTGGTGAATTATCTGTTGTCGGGATTTTACAATAAGCAAAAGGGCATTTATATAAAGAACTATTCCAATATTGGTGGGGCAAGGGTAAATACCGAATACAAGCTGACGCCCTTTTTAAAGATCGGCGAACAGCTGGCTTTATCGCAACGGAAAACCGCGCCACCCGTGGGTACCGAAGCCCAGTTGCATAATGCGCCATTCAGAACCCTGCCTATTATTCCTATTAAAAATGCCAATGGCGGCTGGGGAACCGTACCACCCGGTTATGGCGGATTGCAGTTCGGCGGTCCCAACCCGATAGGCGCTGTTGAATCGGCCGATGCTATCAACTTCAAAAATAACCTGCAGGGAAATATTTATGCTGAAGTAAAGCTGCCCCTGCACCTGAGCTTCAGAACCAATGTAAGCTATTCGTATTACGAAGAGTCGCAGGATTATTACCAGGCGGCCTTTGATTTTGGCCCGGTGGTGAACAACGTGAATTCGCTCACCCGCACATCTGTTAAAAGCAGCCAGGTATTAACCAACTACGTGCTTACGTATGAGCAGGCTTTCGGCGGCCATTCCATTAATGCGATTGCCGGCTTTGAACAGATCACTTCAAAATATCGTAATATCGGCGCCTATCAGAGTTATGTAGGATTGCCCGGTTACTCCTTTATTCAAACCTCACAATCTACCGCCACCGTAAGTGGTAAAAATGATGACAATGGGTTGATAAAATCATTTTTCGGCCGTATCAATTATAATTACAAAAACCGGTATTACCTCACCGGTTCCATACGGCAGGATGCCAATTTCACGGTGTTCGGGCCCAATAAGCAACGGGGCGTTTTTGGCGCTTTTTCCGCCGGCTGGAATGTTAGCGAGGAGAATTTCTTTAGTGGGTTAAGAAATACCGTGAGTCGCTTAAAGCTGCGCGGTAGTTATGGTACGCTGGGCAACAGCAATATTCCGCCTTATACTTATGTAGCATCGTACAGTGCATTTGCCGGCCCTAATGGATTGGGTTCGCTGGCCGGCGTGAACTTTACGCCCGGCGGCCCGCTCGATATTGGCAATACCATCAATGCCATTCCCAATCCCAACCTGCATTGGGAAACCATTTATGAAACCAATCTGGGGGTAGATGGGGAAGCGTTGAACGGGAAAGTTTATTTCACTGTTGAATACTATAACCGCGACACCAAAGATATGTTGTATGCCCTGCCGGTTGCCCTGAGCTCGGGTTACACCGTACCTTATTTTACCAATATCGGTAAGGTGAACAGCAAGGGTGTTGATGTGTTGCTGGGTTACAGGGGTAAAGTGGCCAACCTGGGCTTCGACGTTAGTGTGAATGGCGGCTTCAACAAGAATAAAGTGATCGATCTCAGCGGTATTGCCAATGATAAGTTGTTCGATGGGTATAATTATTATTCCAATGGCGATGCCGGTTTCAGTGTTATGAGTAACCAGCCCATTACTATTACCAAAGCCGGTTTACCCTTCGGCTCCTTTTACGGCTACAAGGCGATCGGGATGTTTAAAACAGATGCCGAAGCGGCAGCCAGCGCGCAACCCAATGCAAAGGCCGGCGACCTCATTTTTGTGCATGACGATAAGAATGGTAAAACGTTGTCGCCCGACGACCGGCAGGTGATCGGCAACCCCAACCCGAAATTTGTATATGGCGCCGCCATCAGGCTTAACTATAAAGGGTTCGATGCTTCCTTATTGTTCAATGGCGTGGCTGGGGTTGATATTTTCAATGGAGTAAAGGCCTATGAAATGTATCCGTTTGCCGATGGCAATACCACCAGCGAAATATTTGGCGCTTCTTTTCTCGGCGATAACCAGCTTACCGGTCAGCCCCGGTTGGGTATAAAGAATGCCGATGGTTCTTTCACGCTCGATCCCAATAAGAATTACACTTCGGTGAACAGTTATTTTGTGGAGAAGGGCAGTTACCTGAAGTTGAAGAACCTGCAGGTGGGCTACACATTCAATGCAGCGCTGCTGAAAAAAGCAGGTGTAAATACCGCCCGCCTGTTTGTAATGGCCAATAACCTGTTTACCATCACCAATTATTCGGGACTCGATCCGGAACTGGGCAGTGCTTTCTCGGCCGCTGCTATGAGTGGCTTTGTAGGCAATGGCGTAGGTGTTACCACCCGCGGGTTGAATGCCGTGTCGCAATACCCGCAGGTAAGACTGTATTCCGCAGGCATCGATCTCAATTTCTAAACCATTGATTAAATCGTATTAACATGTTCTCAAAAAACTATCTCCTCCTGATAGGGCTTGTAGCAGGGACGGCCTGTAAAAAAGATCCCAGCCTGGTGGGCCCTTCCGATAGCTATTCAACGGCCAACTATCCCGCTACCTTAAACGATTTGAACAGTGTGCTGGCGCCCTGTTATTCCAATTTGCGTGATGCGAATTTGTTTGGTTTTCATTTGTGGCCAAAGGCCCTGTCGAACGCCACGCATACCGCCAATAGCATTTACAATGGCGATCCTTCTTGGAATGAAATGGCGGCAACCAATTTAAGTATCACGAATCAATATGTGCAGGAAGCCTGGACCAGTTTTTATACCGGGGTTAAGAATTGCAATGTGGCCTTGCAGGGCGCTGATTTTTTCATGAAGCGTTATGGCAAACCGCAGGACCAGTCGTATGTTGACCTGGTAAAAGGACAGGCGTATTTTTTACGGGCTTACTATTATTTTAACCTGGAATGTTTGTTTGGCGAAAGCTATATCACTACAGCAGGCGGTGGCGATAAAAAAGGCGTACCCATTTTCAGTGAGCTGCCAACTGGTTTGGAAGGAACGCAAAAAGAACGCAGTACGGTGAAAGAAGTGTGGGACCTTATTGTAAGCGATCTAAAAAACTCGGCGCAGTTGCTGAAGGGAAAAACCTGGTCGGGCAATGATAAGGGAAGGATCAGTGAATGGGCGGCCAAATCAATGCTGGGGAAAACGTACGTGTTCATGCAAAACTGGAATGATGCAAAGACTGTGTTGAAAGACGTGATCGACAACAGTGGCGCTTCCTTAATGCCTTATGCAAAATACCGCGATGCCTTTATTGGCATTCCCGCCAATGAATTCAATGAAGAATCCATCTTTGAGCTCAATATTGACCAGGATTCAAAAGGCAACTATGGGGTTTATGGCAACACGCCCAATGCCACCACCATCAATGGGTTGATCTGGTGTCCCTGGGCGCTGGGCTGGGATGGAACCGAAGGCGCTTCGAACCCGTTGGGTTATGGCAATGAGATCTTTCACGACAAAAACGTATCGCGGTTCGGGTTTAACCTGGGCGCCTATACGCTCGTGAGCAATCCCAATTTCGATGGCAGTAAGGCGGCCAGTTATACCAATCCGCAGAAAGTAATGGACCCGGCCTACAAACAACAGTCATTGCTGGCCAGGACCAATAAAACCTGCGACCCGCGGTTGTTTGTGAATGCGCTGCAACCCTGGGTTGATTCGGTGAAATTTGATGGCGAGCACTGGTTCCCCGTTTCCATGCCAAATTTCTGGGCCGGGCAGCCGGGGAAATATGGCTGGAGTTTTAGAAAATATGCACCCATCTTCAATAATATCAATAATACCGGTCCGGCCGATGCATGGAATTATTATTTGATGCGCCTGGCAGAAGTGTATTTGTTATATGCAGAAGCAGCAAAAGGGACCAATGATAATACTACCGCGCTTGAATACCTGAACAAAACAAAACGCCGGGCTTATGGTTACCCGGTAAATGCCGCCTCGCCGGTTGACTATGCGGGTTTAACAGCTACTACCGTTGCTATTGGCGATCCGGTGTTAGGCAATAACCCGTTGTATTATGAACGGTTTGCCGAATTGTTCAACGAAGGCGGCTGGTGGTTCGATGTTTGCCGCTGGCACATTGGGGCATCTGAAGCGGCTTATTATCAAACGGCCCTGAATGTAAATGGAAGCCTGGCCTGGAACGATAAAACCTATAGCTGGCCTATTCCGCAGGCAGAGTTTAATTCGAACCCGAAGATTGTCGGACAACAAAATCGAGGTTACTAATTGTAGTTAAATGAGATAATAGGGAAATGAAGTAGGAAATAGGAAGTAGGAAGCTCGCGAATTTTCTTTCTTCCTACTTCTTACCTCTTACTTCTGCCTCATATTTAGCGACACAAATTCAAAAATATTGATTATTAAACTGATGCTTAATTCATGATGAAGCCTGTTAAAACCGGTACAATAGCATTACTCCTATTCCTTTCCCTGATTGTAAGGGCAAAACCCCCATTGGAAATAAGCAGGGGCCCGGTGAGCCTGCAGTTCTCCATAACTGAAGATGGAAAACCGGTGTATGCCATTTTGTATAATGGCCGTGATGTGGTAAAGCCATCTACCTTGGGTTTTATGCTGGAATCGGATTCGCTTTTCTATAAAGGATTCTCCCTGATTTCGGCCGACCGCAAAACCGTAGATGAAACCTGGGTACCGGTGTGGGGTGAATATAGTTCTATTCGCAACAACTATGAACAGCTCACTGCTCACCTGAAGCATCGTTCGGGTAAACTGCTAGATATTGTATTTCGCGTTTTTGCCGATGGGGTAGGGTTCCGCTATGAATTTCCCAAACAAACCGGCCTCACTTATTTTGTGGTGAAAGACGAATGCACGCAATTTCAATTAACCGGCAATCACAAGGCATTCTGGATCCCCGGCGATTTTGATACCAATGAATACGCGTATACCACGTCTTTATTAAGCGAGGTGAATAATGCGCCGGTTGTAAGGGCGGCCACTGATATTGCCGTGCGTACAGTGACCGATTCGCTGGCGGTGCAAACGCCGCTGATGCTAAAAACTGCCGATGGACTGTACATCAATATTCATGAAGCAGCTTTGTTGAATTACCCGGCCATGCAATTGCATATTGATAAGAGCGGGTTCAAATTATCATCGAACCTGGTGCCCGATGCATATAATAATAAAGCGTATCTGCATGCACCCGAGCATACGCCCTGGCGAACTGTCCTCATTAGTGATAAAGCCACGGAGATACTGGCATCCAAAACGATCCTGAATCTGAATGATCCGCCGGCATCGACCGACCTGTCGTGGATAAAACCGATGAAATTCGTGGGGGTGTGGTGGGAAATGCAAACCGGCAAAGGCACCTGGAATTATTCAGACTACCCCGACAGTACCGACGCGCACGGGCAATTGATCCCCAATGGCCGGCACAGCGCCAATACGGCCAATGTAAAACGCTACATTGATTTCGCCGCGCAGCACGGGATCGGCGGCGTGTTGGTAGAAGGGTGGAACCGCGGCTGGGAAGACTGGTTTGGCAACTGGAAAGAAAACGTGTTTGATTTTGTTAGGCCTTATCCTGATTTTGATATAAAGGAAATCACCAGTTATGCCCGGTCAAAAGGCGTGCAGATGATCATGCATAATGAAACTTCGGGTTCGGCTACCAGTTATGAACGCCAGCTCGATACGGCTTTCCGGTTCATGCAGCAATTCGGTTACCCGGCAGTGAAAACAGGGTACGTGGGGCGCATTGTTCCCCGGGGTGAACACCACGACGGACAGTGGATGGTAAGCCATTACGAAAGAGTGCTGCAACAGGGGATGAAGTATCACATTATGGTTGATGCGCATGAGCCCGCGCGGCCTACCGGACTGCAACGCACTTATCCAAATTTCATGGCCTGTGAAGCGGCCAGGGGCAATGAATACCATGCCTTCAGCAATGGCAACCAGCCCGATCATGAAACCATTCTGCCGTTTACCCGGTTGATGGGCGGCCCCATGGATTATACCCCCGGTATTTTTAAACTGAAGGGGTATGCGCCCTGGGCGCCTGACAGGTCGGTGCATAGTACGCTGGCCAAACAACTGGCGCTGTATGTAACTATATACAGTCCGGTTGAAATGGTAGCCGACCTGCCAGAAAATTATGAAGCTAAACCCGATGCATTTCAATTTATAAAAGACGTGCCGGTTGATTGGGATGATACTAAAATCCTGGAAGCCGAGCCCGGCGATTACGTCACCATTGCCCGCAAAGAAAAGGGAAAGAACAACTGGTTCATTGGCGCCATTACTGATGAAAATGCCCGCACTGCAGGCATTCAACTTAACTTTCTGCAAAAAGGAAAAAAGTACAAAGCGGTTATTTATGAAGATGCGAAAAGCGCCCACTGGAAAACCAATCCCGAAGCCTATGCCATCAGATCAATGACGGTTGATAGCAATACAAAGCTGTTGCTTTCGCTGGCGCCCGGTGGTGGTGCGGCTATTAGTATTATGCAAAGCGAATAATTCTTTTCTAAAACGGGTAGCCTTGTGGGCCCGAAAGGGCCTGCAAGGCTTTACTATTATCTTTTGCTACCTTATCGTTCGTTCAATATCCGTTCGAGCATGATGCAGAACACGTCTGCGTTTTGTTTCATTTGTAAAGTGGGGCTTTTGCCGGTGTCTTTCGCTTACACCCGCTTCCACGAAACCCCGTTCAGATCTATGATCTCAATAAAACCCGCGCCCTGGTCGTACCAGGCTTTGTCCCACCTCGTCCAGGGATTTACCTGGTCGCTCTCCGGAATAGCCGGCGTTACCGTAGTGTAGGTGATACCGTTCACGGTTTTATAGTTAAAGGAAGCGTTGTATTCAAGTGCCGCCAGTTTAACGAATTGCCCTCTCATGGTAGTCCAGAGGATAGTGTGCTTCATTTTATCTGAATCCCTGAACTGAGAGTATTCTTTATAAAAGTAAAGTCTGATGGAATCAATGTCAGACGTCAATTGCACCAGATATGATTCGGTGTAAGCCTCGATAGCCCAGGTGGTGTCTTTATACTGCGGGGTAACGCTGCTCTCTGCCATCGATGTTACCCTGTAAACAAGGCTGTCGCCTTTGTCGTTTTTAAACTTTAGTTGTTGCCCAATCCCATAAGTGAACCACTTTTTATCCTCCGGTGAAAATTTAAGATGAGGGATGGGATCGTAGTATTCTTTTTTACAGGCAAACAGGATAACTATAAAGGTTATAGGTAGTAAATGTTTCATATGACCAGGTTTCTTACTAAATTAAACCTAAGTCATTGCAATGTTGAGCGCGTGTTGTTAAAATTCGTGTATACGAATTGTTATAATTTCCTTACTTCCCGTATGCAATGATCATAAAACCCTTTTGCCGGAAAGAGTTTTATGATCATTATGATTTGCAAAGGTGCTGAATTAAAAAAATCCCAGTTTCGATTTGCTGTAAGAGATCAGCATATTTTTGTTTTGCCGGTAGTGGTTCAGCATCATTTTATGTGTTTCTCTGCCAAAACCTGATTTTTTATACCCGCCGAATGGCGCATGCGCCGGGTAAGCGTGATAGCAGTTTACCCAAACACGGCCGGCCTGTATAGCTCTTGGCACCTGGTATAATTCATGTGCATCTCTTGTCCACACACCGGCGCCCAAACCATATGCCGTATCATTGGCAATAGTAATGGCTTCCTCAGTCGTTTTAAAAGTTGTGACACAAAGTACGGGACCGAAAATTTCTTCCTGGAACACCCGCATTTTATTGTGGCCTTTGATAATGGTAGGCGTTATATAATAACCGTGTTCCAATCCGCTGTTTTGGTGAAAGGCCTCGCCGCCTGTAAGCACCTGCCCGCCCTCTTCTTTTCCAATAGCGATATAGGAAAGGATCTTTTCATATTGTTCGCGGCTGGCTTGGGCGCCGATCATTACAGTGGGATCAAGCGGATTGCCCTGTTTGATGGCCCTGGTCCTTGCGATCACTTTTTCTATAAATTTTTCATAGATACTTTCATGCACCAGCAAACGCGACGGGCAGGTACATACTTCGCCCTGGTTAAGCGCGAATAGCACGGCGCCTTCTATACATTTATCGAGGTAATCATCGTCGGCATCCATAACGCTCGGGAAAAATATATTGGGACTTTTGCCGCCTAATTCCATGGTCAATGGAATTAAATTTTCCGAAGCGTATTGCATAATTAATTTGCCGGTTGTTGTTTCTCCGGTGAAGGCAATTTTGGCGATCCTGGTTGACGTGGCCAGTGGTTTGCCGGCTTCCAGGCCAAAACCGGTAACAACGTTGAGTACACCGGCCGGAAGAATACCATCGATCAACTCCATCAAACACATAATGCTGGTAGGTGTTTGTTCAGCAGGCTTTACTACCACACAACAGCCTGCGGCCAGCGCAGGCGCTATTTTCCAGGCTGCCATTAATAAAGGAAAATTCCAGGGAATAATTTGTCCGACGACACCGATGGGTTCGTGTATATTAATGCTTACTGTTGTTTCATCAAGCTCAGCTACAGAGCCTTCTTCGCTGCGCAGGACGCCGGCAAAATAACGGAAATGATCTATCGCCAATGGAAGGTCGGCAGCCTTTGTTTCGCGAACCGGTTTTCCATTGTCAACAGTTTCAATGGTAGCCAGCAGGTCGAGATTTTTTTCCATGATATCTGCGATCTTCAGCAAAAGATTGCTTCTTGTAGCCGGGGCGGTTTTGCTCCAGGCGGGAAAAGCTGCATGGGCCGCATCCAACGCCAGTTCAATATCTTCTTTTGTTGACCGGGCGGCGCGGGTAAAGGGATTGCCATCAAGCGGCGAAATATTATCAAAATATTCCCTGTTTGTGGGCGCTACCCATTTGCCACCGATATAGTTGTCATAATAAGGCTTGAAAGCGGGCCGGGCCACGCCCTTTGCGGGCGCTTTAAGAGTTGTATTTGACATAACAATCGTTTTTGTAATCGCAAATTACTTTCCGAACCGGTGGAAGGTGGTATGGATAGGATCAGAAAATGTAACTATTGTATCAAGTTTAGTAGAATGGCTGACGAAAATCATCTTAATGATCGCGGAAAAGAGTAATTTTTAAGTAGAAAATGAAAACATGCCAACATTGCTGCCGTACACACTTGCATCGCGGGACCGGTCATCTCTAAATAAACTGGATACCCTTGTGGAGAACCGGAAGGTATTTACGCTTGAAAAGTGCGAATTGAATATTTATGAAACCTTTCAGGCGGCAGAAAGCGTTCCGTTAAAATTTAATGACCTGGTTATTACCAGCATGTTGCGGGGTAAAAAAAGAATGCATGCCCGGGATAACAGTTTGTTTGATTATGTGCCGGGCGAGTCATTGTTATGGCAGGCCAACGAATGGATGGTGATTGATTTTCCGGAAGCAACGGCGGAAGCCCCAACGCAGTGTGTGGCGCTTACGATCAGTTCCGGAGAAATTGAGGAAACCCTGCAGTTCCTGAACAGGCGGTTCCCGAAAGTGGACGAAAGTGGCGAATGGAATATAAGCATGGAAGAATTTTACCTGCTCAATTCAACCGATCTGGCCGGCGCCATTGAAAAGATCATCAGGGTGTCTGTTGAAGAAAGTCGCATGAAAGATATGTTTGCTGAGCTGGCTTTACGGGAGTTATTGTTGAAATTAATGCAAACCCAGGCAAGGCAACTGATAGAGAAGCATTATAAACAAATGTCGGCCCATCATCGTTTTGCCACGGTGATACAATACATCAAAGAGAACAGGCATCAAAAAATACTGGTCGATGACCTATGCCGGAAAGTATATATGAGCCGGCCGAATTTCTTCCGCATTTTTAAGCGTGAATTTGGGATTACCCCGGTTGATTATATTCTGAAAGAAAAAATACAACTGGCTAAGGAATTACTCGAAAACCCTGCTGCCAACATCAGTACGGTCTGCTATCAGAGTGGGTTCAACAGTATCAATCACTTCATCAGGATCTTTCGCCAGTTCGAAAATTGCACCCCGCTAAAATATAAACACCGGCATATGGGTAAGGGGCATTAAAACAAAAAAGGAAACTGTGTTACCAATTTCCTTCTTTGCTTTACTTTTTGATCTTATACTATTGGGCAACCAGGGCTTGTGTTTTCATCTTCTTCTTCCAAAAAATATACGACAATATTCCCGGTACAATCCATATGAGCATACCGAGCATCCTGGGGTCAAATGTTGAGGATACTGCAATACCTGAATATACAGCGCCGGCAAGATCGAAAAACAAACCGGCATAAGCCCATTCTTTAACGGTTTTTAATCCCGGAATTAAAATGGCAATGGAACCTAACAGCTTGGCAAAGCCTGTAAACGGAATAAAATATACCGGGAACCCAAGTTGATCATGTATCAGCTTTTTGGCATCATCGTTTACAATGATGCTGCCGTAGGAAGCGAATAGCATGAGTAAGACAAATAAAATGGTGAATACCCAGTAAAGGATGTTGATGGTTTTCGGTTTCATAATCGTTAGTGTGGTTTGTTATTGGTTAGCCTTTCCCCACTGATCTGTAGTAGACGAATTTATATAAAACCCCACACTTTTTTGGGGTTTGAGTTGGGTATGAGCCGCACCTCAGTCGTACCAGGCTTTGGATTTCTTCGCAAATTTGCGAAGCAGCCCCGGTGAAGCCCAAAAGGATTCCCGAAGGATTCCCGAACAAAGGCTGGCAAGGTATTCATTGTCAATGCTGTATGTCGCCTGTTGTGATGATCTCCTGTGTTGGGGAAGTGCCTACGGCCGTAGAGACAAAAGCAAGTGTGCAGCTTTTTGCATCAACCCTGATTGCCGGTAAAGTTTTAACTATCAATGCGCCTGTGATGGAGGGCGGTAATTTTGCAAAGGCCAGTTATATGGTAAATGATCTGATGGAATCGCTGATAATAAAGCGTTAAACCGGGTTGCCAGCGATCCTATTCCCGCCTGATATTCATCGTCCGCTTCTTTTGCCTGATCTCAAACTGCAGGTGCAGCTGCTGGTTGTTGATGAGGTCGGCAGCTTTGCTGGCTTCTGCCACCCGGAAGTTGTCATCAAATATTGCCTGGTTAACACTTACGATGTAATTGCCGGCCGGCAGGTTAAAGGAATATTCTCCATTGCTATTGGTGAGTGTATTGAAAACGGCTCCGTTCGATGTTACGGCAGTTACCCGAATGCCATCGAGCTGCATGGTTTGCGAGCTTTGCTCGTCGCGCAACAGCAACAGGTTGCCGCTTATGACATTGCTTCGGGTAAAGGGAATGTAATACAGTTTTTGCACTTTATCGGGTCTGAAAACCTGCCTGAACCCCTGTTTGGGCATCCAGCCCTGTAGCCCGGCCACCTGGCTAAAGTCAATAATGAATTCCTTGTCGTCGGTATTCGTAAATGCCAGCTCGCCTTTGTTGTTGCTTTGCAGCAAGTCGTCGTTTACCAGCACGCGGGCTTGTGTTACCCGTTCTTCGCCTTCATCGGGCCAGCCATTGTTGTTTTTGTCGAGGAATAGGATGGTCCTGAATGATCGCGAAGTTTCATTTTTTATAACAGGCAGTTGCAGCCGTTTGCGAATGGTGAGGTTCACAAATGGATCTTCTTTGCGGCTTACATTCACTTGTGTTGTAAGTCCGATGTCGATGCCTGTTTTGGGCGATGAATATTGAATATTGTTGTACACCAAAAAGAAGGAGGTGCCTGTTTGTTGCTCGCGGAGGTAATTGGCCTGCAGGCGGCAAAAAATGTTTTTCCGGGCCCAGGGCAATTCTACAAAGGGAGAGATCTGTAAACGATCATACATTACCGGTGATTTCAGGTACTGGCTGATCTCATAATAATACCAGGGGCCTTTATCATCCCGTACCTGTATTCCAAAACGGTTGTTCTGGATATTTATAAAGTTGGTGAAGCTGGTGATGGGCGCCATGGTGGGAATAGTTACCCGGCCGGCATTGGAGAAGGCCGATAACCACCAGCGATCGTTTATTTGCCAGTTAATGTTTGCCGTGAGCTTATACATATGCGACTGTAACGCACTGGCACTGTCCTGCACCTGTTTTAAAATGCCAGGCGATAATACCAGGGAGAACCGTTTGCGTTGCCAGCCAAACCGCATTCCATATTCCCGGTTATTAATATTGAACAGGAAATTCACCAACGAATCGCCGGTATTGTTATATGCCCTTTTATTGAGCTCAAAGTAAAGGCCGGTAAAAAAGTTATTTATTAATAACCGCGCTTCATGCAACTGGTAATGGAATCCTTTGTTAAAGCCGGGAAAGTTTTGGGAATAGCGGCAGATGGTAGAGTTGAGCTGGTAATGCTTTTTTTGCATTTCAAAATGATACCCTGCCTGCCAGGCTAATAATGAAGTATCAAGCTTTGACCGGGTTATTTTTTCCAGGCCGCTTCCGCCTTCTATAGATAAACGGGTGTCTTTATCAATGTTCCAATCCAGTTTATTTAAGAGCAGCGAACTTGTTTGCTTTTTCACTGCATCGCGGTTTACAAATGCATTGGCATGCCAGGTTACTGCTTTACAAATGGGTTCACTGAACTTTACATTAAATTGCTGGGTGTTGCCAATACGGCTTTGGGCGCCCATTACTTCAATGGCTTTGTTGTTGAGGCCTGAATATTGTACGCGCAAACCTGTGCCGTCAATCAGGAAGTTATTGAAGTCGATGATACTGCCTGCCGTAAGCCGCCAGGGCCCATGAATATAATCTACTGTAGCCTTTTGCGTATTGGCCACAGCATTTTTGTAATAGTTATTGGTTTGCAACAATACATTCACCTGTTGATCATTCTTTAGTTTCAGATAACCGCGAATGTTTAAAAATGCAAAGGGCTGTGCACTGGCCATGTTCTGCAGGTTCAATTCAAGGGCCAGCGGCATTTTGTTGTAGCTGTAATTATCGCCACTGTATATATAGCCGAGGCGGTTTATTTGCTGGTTCAGCATGCGGGTTTCGCCCTGCGAGTTCTTTATGAAGATGGTTATTTCTTCTTTTTTCAGTTGTTGAATGTCTTTGGGTGATAATAATACCTGTGGGGTAATGGTGCGGGCTTCGCCGGGCTGCAGGGTGATCGCATAATTCTTTTTGGCAATGTTCAGGGCGAGGTCGGTCCTGAAATCAAATGTATAGGTGTCGGGGCTATTCCCGGTATTCTCCAGGTATATGGAAAAGGCAACCTGTTTGTCTGCTTCCATAAAAGCAACAACTGGTTGTTTTAGTATTGCCTTCCATTTTATATTAGCTGCTGGCCTGATGTAAAATTGTGCATGTATAACCTGGTTTAATTCTTTGATCCGGATCTCAACGGTAAAAGGGCGCCACGTTAAAGCCGGTATTTTTTGGGCCAATGTAAAGCGGAGCGGGATGGCTTGTTCTTCCCCTTTCCTTATTTCAGTTTCTACAATATTGCTGGTGAGCAGGGAGGCAATTTCAGGTGCGGTAATAACCAGTTGAATATGTAATGACTGGTTGCTGTTGTTTGAAATGCTGACATTGTTAAAAGCAAAACTGTTTTCTTCTACGGGCACAGAATCATTCAAAAAATGAAAATGTACCAATGGCGGCTGGTTATTGGTTGGTTGGGCAACCAGGGCAGTTATGCCGGTGAGCAACAGCATCGTTATTATAAGCAGGGCACGGGAAAAGCAATATGTAGAAATTGTTTTCAATTCTTTTGCTTTTGTAGCTGGTTAGTAAGCAAAAGCCCTTGCGGGCTTTTGCGTATACTGAGTTGAGTAAAGACTTATTGTTGTGTAGCTGTGTATACTACAGAGAGGGTGTAAGTACCGGCATCATAGCTGAAACCAGGGTTGGCATTGTAATCAACGCTAAAGCTGCTGGTGCCTCTTGAACCGCTGGTAAGTGATTGCGCAGTGGTTGACAGGGCGCCGTAAGAAGAACCACCATTTAAGCGAACGCCTAAAACCGATGCGGGCATGGCAGGGGAGGGGGAAGCCGGGCCGCTGAAGTTAGCGCTGGCAGAACCTACAGTTACAGCCCAGGGACGGTTCGATTTCACCTGCAGGGTCGATGCGTTCACATTGCTAAGTCCGTTCTGATAATCGGTTGTGTTGGCAAACGTAAAACTGGTACCGGTAGCGGCAGTGAATGCGATGTCGATAGAATTCGATAAATTCAATGTCACTGTTTGACTGGCGTTAGCTGTAGACTGAGCTTTAGTAGCAGTAATTCCAGCGATGAGGGCAGCGGCGATCAAAGTAATTCTTTTCATGTTTTTGTTTTTTTGTTTGTTAAAGAGGTGTTTTTTAAAATCGTTCACGGTAGTATAATGCCAATCGACGTGCCATTTCAGTAATAGATTGAAAATCAGATGCCGTTAGTTTGGCATGGGGCGTTTCTATTCCACAGGTTGGAAAGTATTTCCGGGAAATGATTTGTTGGGAAATTATTTAAATGCAGAGGCGCATACGTTAATTAATAGAAGTGCTTATTTGTAGTAATAGATCGTTGCAGGGGTGCATACAGGTTAGTATGTATTGAAGGATTGCTACTGTAAACAAAAAGCCTCCCGGTGTTTCGGGAGGCTGGTATTATAGAAGGTGAATTATATAAATTACAAAGAAGAGACAGTAGTTAGAACAGCGTTTTTCTTTCCTGAGTTGCTCTTGTCATCGCTAACGGCTTCAACCACCTGCGTAGTTACAACTACATCCTGGCTCTGGGCTAATACAACTTTATCCTGGGCCGCTGTTTGGTTCTTATCCTTTCCAAGGGCCTTACCATTGTTGGTTTTAGGAAGATGTACCGAACCTGCCACCAATAAATTCATGGTTATAACCTGCTGAGCCTTATTCGCTGGCTTTTGAGCGTGGGCAAGAAATTGACCAAAAACAAGAATTGGTAATAAAATAAGCTTTTTCACCGTAAGTACTGTTTTCTGTCATTAAGTTCGGTATTATAAATAGTAAATGCAAGCCGGGTAGGGCCTGAAACAAAAATGGTAAATAGAAATACTTATTGCGCGGTCAGGGTGTAAACGATCGAAAGGGTATAGATGCCGGGGCCATAATTATAACCGGGATTGGCTTTGAAGTCCATATTAAAGGAGTTGCCCGTTGTGCTGGTGTTGCCGCGGTTGCCCGTTGCTAATGTTTGGTCGGTTGTAGTTAGCTGTACGTAAGGCGTTTGTCCGTTTTTGACAACCCCTATCACCGATGCCGGCATATTGGAAGAAGAATAGGTGCCACTGGCCGAAAAATTAGCGGTGGCAGCCGAAACACTTAATTTCCAGGGTTGGTTGCTTTTGATCGCAAATGAATTGAAGTTACTGATCGTGTACCCGGTACTATATTGTGTATTGGTAAAATTTAAAGTAGGTGAGCCGTTATTGGTCAAAGTGAACGCCATCACCGGTTGAATGCTTACCGTAGGATTGATAGTTCCACTGAAAGAATACGTTTGCCCCAGACCCTTTATTGAACCAAGGCACAGCAGCGCTATCATATAAATGCCTGTCTTTTTCATATTTATGGTTGCGTGAGGGTAAATAATATGGTGAGGTTATAATTGCCCGGTGCATAGTCGTAGCCCACCGGGCCGGCCAGCAGGTCGTAATACAAGGTCAGGAAATTATTGGTGTTCCAGAATTGGGTGGTCGTTGTGATCTGTTGTATTGTTTGGTCGGTTGTACTAAGGGTGAACGTGTTGGTATTAGCGGTGACCGTTGGGTTAGTGGAGTTTAAACGCAAAGCCAGCATCGATGCCGGTAAGGGAGTGCCCGTGCTGCTTGTAGAGGAAGATACTTTTGCCTTTACGCTGAACGTGTTGTTTGCTTTTGACGCCAGTTCAATTTGAAAGGCATTTGTTTTAACCTGCTGCGTTTCAAGCAGTGAAGTGCTGGTTAAACTATAGCTGGTGTTGTTGGCGGTGAGTGAAATGTAATTATTTTTATTTTGGCCCCGGGCAGTTGTTATACAAATTAGTAACATAATAACGTTACTGATGAATAACCGAAGTAGGTTTGTTCCTGTATTGCACATACGAAACAAGGATTTTATGAAGAGCAATATATTTTCTTTTTTGCACCGGTCAAAAAACAAAAAGCCATGAAATACTATTTGTGTACTTTGTCTGCATTGTTGTTGGTATCGCTAAGTGTTTCTGCACAAAAGGTAGGGATACAACCATCTATTCTTGAATTTCATGTAGTGCCCGGCGTTACCGAATCGCAGGTGATCAGGATCAGTAATATGTCTGAGGCGAAAGTAAGTTTTCAGGCATACCTGGCCGATTGGCTGCGCGATTCAACGGGGGCACATCATTATTATAAACCTGATACGCTTAGCCGATCCTGTGCATCGTGGGTGGCCATCGATAAAAATTTTATTGAAGTGGAGCCGGGTAAAACCGAAGAACTGGTGGTTCGCTTGCAGGCTCCCCTCGACACAAAATTGTTTAAGCAAATGAAATGGGCCATGTTGTTCCTGCAAAGCGCCGAAGAACAGGACAGCGCCGATCGCAAGAACAAACAGTTCAACACCAAAATAAAGGAGCTTCTACGCGTAGGCGTTCATATTTACCAAACTCCGCCGGCGGTTACCCAAATGAGCGCCAAAGCAGTTACCCTGAAACCGGTGGATGGTGAAAAGAATGCCTATGATCTTTATATGGTCAATACCGGCGAAACCATGCTGCAATGCAAGGCGCATTTAGAGGTGACCAATGTTGCAACCGGCGCGGCATTCAAGTTGGATAAAATAGAATTCCCCGTTTTCCCCGATGGCAAAAGAACGGTACGCCTGGTGATCCCCGACACGGTGCCAAAGGGTAAATATTCGGCCCTGGCCATTTTAGACATTGGGGAAGATGCTTCGCTGGAAGCTATTGAACGCACAATTGAAGTGAAGTAAGCGGCGGTGGTTACATTTGTATTCGATGTTTATGCAGCATAATTGTTAAGCAGGAAGGCGTCTCAAAAGTAAGAGGCGCC
>NZ_LVYD01000083.1 GCF_002077945.1 Niastella vici | reverse complement strand
ACTTGTGTTCAAGAGGCTTTTTGCTTTTAGGCCAGTCCTGCTTCAATGATTATTATACCCCCTGCTCAGAAACTAATTATAATATTCTATCATATTTGTTTTTATTCCATTTCGCCCCTGTTTTCCCTTCCAATCTTCCAAATTCATCAATAATATCCTTCGGTTATGCATAAATAACCGAATTTCTATTGAGAAATTTCACATTTTGGTAAATAAGTCCCAAATTCGATAGATGCTAATTATTTATAGCATTATCATGTGTGTCTGAAAATAATTCCCTGGCACTTAAAACCTATTTTCCAAAATGAACCTGATCCAAACAATCTTTCTTTTCCTGGGGTTGTTGAATAACAACCATCCGGGCCCGAAGCCCAATAATTGGGCTAAAGCAGCCGACAGCGCTCAACTGGCGCTCAACACGCAATTCTGGTCAGCCTCAGAACAGTACTACAAACAAAACAACGATGGCCATACCGGTTACAACTACTGGTGGAACGCCCATGCGCTCGATGTACTGGTCGATGGCTACCTCCGTACCAAAGACCCCGCTTATACAACCCGTATGAATGCCCTGTTCGACGGGATGTATAAAAAGAACGGGTATACCTGGACGAATAAATACTTCAATGACATGGAGTGGATGGCCCTGGCCTGCATCAGGGCCTATGATGCCACCCACGACGCCAAATACAAAGAGCTGGCGCAAGGCTTATGGGACCATATTAAAACCGGCTGGACGAGCCTTCACGGTGGTGGCATCATCTGGCAAACGGGAGACCCTTCAGTCAAGAATGCCTGTTCAAATGGCCCGGCCATGATCATTGCCGCCCGTATGTACAAACTCAATAAGAATGAGGATGACCTCGATTGGGCCAAACGTATTTTCGTATGGCAACAGGCCTACCTGGTCGATACCAGCCGGGGCATCGTATGGGATGGCTGGGGCAATTACAAGGAAACCGGCATCTATACCTATAACCAGGGAACCTGGGTAGGCGGCACGCTTGAATTGTATACCATTACCAGGGACGAAATGTATCTGCAAAGTGCTATCAAAACGGCCGGTTTTATTATTAACGACCGGCAGCGGTTTTCACCTGAAGGAATTTTAAAGGGAGAAGGGAACGGCGATGGTGGTTTGTACAAAGGAATATTTATCCGCTATCTGGTGCAGTTGATCCAGCAAGGCAGGCTCGACCGCGCTACAAAGACCGCCTGGCTGCAATACCTTACAACCAATGGTGAACGGCTGTTAAGCAATGCCACCTACCGGCCCGACTTTGTTTTCAACACCAACTGGAGCACGCCGCCCGAAAGCCCCAAAATGGATTGTTCCATACACCTCAGCGCAACCATGTTGCTCGAAGCCCTGGCAACGGTGAGTAAATAATAAGCGAACGGGTTATTAGGTCACAAACAGGTGTACTACGTTTTCTGGCCCTGTGGAAAGCAAACGTGGTACACCTTGTTGCTAAACAGCTACTTTTGCAGGCTATAAACTTGCAAAATATGAAAAGGCGGACCTTCTTACAACAATCAACGTTGGCCGGAGCCGGCTTGTTACTCACTAACAGCCGGGTTTTTTCAGCTAACAACTTCCCCGGTCAATACCCCGTGGTACGCACCCCCGCTGATAAAAGGAATTTTACCAGCGAAGCAGTAGAAAAAGCCATAAAAGAATTCCAGGCAAATGTTAAGCAACCCGAACTGGCCTGGCTATTTGAAAACTGTTTCCCCAATACCCTCGATACAACTGTATTTCACAGCACCCAAAACGGCCGGCCCGAGACCTACGTCATCACCGGTGACATCGATGCCATGTGGTTGCGCGACAGCAGCGCCCAGGTTTATCCTTACCTGGCCTTCATGATGCAGGATAAAAAACTGCAGCAACTGATCGCCGGCGTTATCAATAAACAAACTGCCTGTATCCTCAAAGATCCTTTTGCCAACGCATTTTATAATGATCCCACCAAGAAAAGCGAATGGGAAAAAGATCATACCGATATGAAGCCCGGTGTGCATGAGCGCAAATGGGAGATCGACTCATTATGTTATCCCATCAGGCTGGCCTACCGCTACTGGAAACTCAGCGGCGATACAGCCCCCTTCGATGCACAATGGCAACAGGCGGTTAAATCAATCTATACCACCTTCCGCGATCAGCAACGTAAGAATGGTAATGGGTCATACAAATTCCAACGCACCACGCCACATGCCACCGATACCCGGCCCATGCACGGTTACGGCTACCCGGTAAATCCGGTCGGGCTCATTTGCTCGGCTTTCCGCCCCAGCGATGACGCCACCGTATTTTCTTTCCTGATTCCCTCCAATTTCTTTGCAGTAGTGAGCCTGCGTCAGGCTGCAGAGATGTTCACCGCTATAGTAAAAGATACCGCCACCGCAGCACAGTTCAATGCACTGGCCAGTGAAGTGGAGAAAGCATTACAGCAATATGCAGTGGTTGATCATAAAAAATATGGAAAGGTATATGCGTATGAAGTGAATGGCTTTGGCAGCTTTAACTTAATGGATGATGCCAACGTGCCCAGTCTGCTCGGTATGCCCTACCTCGGTGCGGTAAAAACATCGGACCCTATATATCAAAATACCCGTAAACTGGTATTGTCGGCCGATAATCCGTTCTTCTTTAAAGGCACGGCCGGCGAAGGTATTGGCGGCCCGCACGTGGGGCAGGATATGATCTGGCCCATGGGCATCATCATGCGCGGACTCACCAGCACCAACGATGCGGAGATAAAGGAATGCATTCAAATGCTGCAAAAAACACATGCGGGTACCGGCTTTATGCATGAAAGCTTTTACAAAGACGATCCCAAAAAATTCAGCCGCAGCTGGTTCGCCTGGGCGAATACGTTGTTTGGCGAGTTTTTATGGAAAACATATAAAGAGAAGAAACAGTTGCTGGCGTGATAAGAGCTGAACGAAGTAGGAGGTATGAAGCTCGCGAATGTCTTACTTCCTACTTCTTACTTCAGCTTCAACCCTGCCTGGAATTTACCATTCTATTCCAATAGAAAACCTTATACAACGCCATGTCTTTTATCTGTCGCCCGACATACTTCCTGCTGCTATTGTCCCTTTCCATGCGCACCAACGCACAACCTGTTTGTGTGCCAACAGAACTGCGATGCGAGCACCTGGTCAATCCATTAGGCATCGATGCCCCGCAGCCACGGCTCACCTGGCAATTGCAGGATGCCCGCAAAGGCGCACGGCAAACAGCGTATCAGGTAATTGTTGGAACCGACTCCCTCGCGGTAAGCAAAGGCAATGGCAACTGCTGGCAAACAAATTCCATACAATCAGCAGGGCAACTGGTTACTTACCAGGGCAGGCCGCTGCAGCCTTTCACCCGTTATTATTATGCCCTGCAGGTATGGGATAAAGATAACCAGGCATCACCGGTATCAGCCGTCAGCAGTTTTGAAACAGGTATGATGAGCAGCGCCAGTTGGCAGGGCGCCTTTATCAGCGACAGCCGCGACATCAATACCAAGGCAGCGCCGTATTTCAGAAAAACATTTTCCACTAATAAGAAAATACGCTCCGCCCGCGCCTATATCGCCGTGGCCGGATTGTATGAACTATACATCAATGGCAACAGGATCGGTGATCACCGGCTCGACCCCATGTATACCCGGTTCGACAGGCGCACTTTATACCTCACGCACGATGTAACCGCGCAACTGCAAAACGGCAAAAACGCCATTGGCGTCTTGCTCGGTAATGGCTGGTACAACCACCAGAGCACCGCCGTATGGTATTTTCATGAAGCGCCCTGGCGCAACCGCCCCACCTTCTGTATGGACCTGCGCATTACTTATGAAGATGGAAGCGTAGAAACCATCACCACCGGGAAAGACTGGAAAACTGCCGGGAGCCCGGTCATCTTCAACAGCATTTATACCGGTGAACACTACGATGCCCGCCTCGAACAACCCGGCTGGAGCGAAGCCACCTTCGATGATTCCAAATGGAAAGAAGTGATTTACCGCGCTGCGCCATCAACGAATGTTGTTGCCCAAACAATGCAACCCATCCGCATCACAGACACTATACCCGCGCAATCAATACATGCTTTTAATGATACAACGTATGTGTTCGACCTTGGCCGGAATATCGCTGGTGTAAGCCGCATCACGGTGAATGCGCCGGCGGGTACGGTGCTGCGCCTGAAACATGGCGAACGCCTGCGGCCCGATGGGCATGTTGATCAATCGAACATCGATGTGCATTACCGGCCTGTAGGTACCGCCGATCCGTTTGGTACCGATATCTATATCACCAGCGGCAAAGGCGATGAAAGCTTTATGCCACGTTTCAACTATAAGGGATTTCAATATATTGAAGTCACCAGCAGCGCGCCTGTGAAACTGGCAAAAGAAAGTGTCACCGGTTATTTCATGCACAGTGAGGTGCCGCCGGTTGGTACGCTAACAACTTCCAACCCTACCATCAACAAAATATGGAGCGCCACCAATAATTCGTACCTGTCGAACCTGTATGGGTACCCCACCGATTGTCCGCAACGCGAAAAGAACGGCTGGACGGGCGACGCACAAATAAACATCGAGACGGGCCTGTACAATTTTGACGGCATTACCGTGTATGAAAAATGGCTGGCCGATCACCGCGATGAACAACAACCCAATGGTGTGTTGCCGGCAATTGTACCTACCAGCGGCTGGGGTTATGAATGGGCCAATGGGCCCGACTGGACGAGCACCATCGCCATCATTCCATGGAACATATATTTATTCTATGGCGACACTACCTTGTTAGCCCGTTGTTACGATAACATACAACGCTATGTCGATCATATTGATCAATTATACCCAACCGGGTTAACCATCTGGGGACTGGGCGACTGGGTGCCCGTGAAATCAAAATCACCGGTTGAGCTTACCTCATCCATCTACTATTTTACCGATGCTTCCATCCTGGCCAAAGCAGCCCACATCCTGGGTAAAACAACCGAGGGAGAGAAATATGAAGCCCTTGCCACAAAGATCAAAAACGCCATTAACGCCAAATACCTGAATACAGCCACCGGCATCTATGGCAGCGGCACCCAAACCGAATTAAGTTTTCCCCTGTGCTGGAAGGTGGTGCCCGATTCACTGATAGCAAAAGTGGCCGCCAACCTGGCCAAACGCGTAGAGGCCGACAGTACTCATCTTGATGTGGGTTTGCTGGGCACCAAATCTATTCTGAATGCATTGAGTGAAAATGGTTATGCCGACTTAGCCTATAAACTCGCCGCCAGAGAAACTTTTCCTTCCTGGGGCTGGTGGATCGTGAATGGCGCCACTACTTTATATGAGAACTGGAACATCAATTCTGCCAACGACATCTCGCTCAATCATATTATGTTTGGCGAAATAGGCGCCTGGTTCTATAAAGCATTAGGCGGTATAAAACCCGATGCCAATAACCCGGGCTTTAAAAAGATCGTGCTGCAACCATATTTTATAAAAACGTTGAACCAGGTTGAAGTAAAGCATCAGTCGCCTTATGGTACAATTGTATCATCCTGGAAAAGAGTGGGAAAGAAGATCATGTATAACGCAGTGATACCACCTAATACCACTGCCACCCTCACGTTGGGTAATAAAACACATCAGTTAGAAGCCGGTACGTATGAGTTCGAAGTAGGAGGTAAGAAGTAGGAGGTAAGAAGTTCGCTAATTTCGTATTTCCTACTTCTTACTTCGTACTGCTGATTTTTCGGTTTCCTGCAGGTCGAACTTATCCAGCATAGAATGTTACTTTTACTATTATTAAATTAATTCCTACTGCATAAACACAGCAGCTATAACCACCTGGTATATGTGAATATCTTTGGCATGAAATTTCGAATGGGTAAGTGCTTTTATATTATAATGTAGTGCATAACCTTATTACATTACAAAACACTTATTCATGAGAAAGATCTTTTCCGCATCACTGATCCTTTCCCTCGTATTTACATTGGGATGTAAAAAACAATTATCGCAATCACCAACAACCGACGATGCTTCCGAATTGCTGACCGCTCAATCACTCGCAGCAGAAGAAGCCACAGCCAAAGAGATCGTTATCTGCGATCAAAAGAATGCCCGTATTGTAATGGTCGATGTGGCCAATGGCAATAAGATAACCTGGGAATGGAAACCCATGGCGTCCTATGCCGCTATCCGCTCGGGCGCGCAGGGCTGGTTTGCTAACCTCAGCGAAGCCAAACCGGTATACAGCGGTAAATACATTCTGGCCACTGCATCGGGCGGTGGGGTTGCCATCATCAATGTATCATCTAAAAAAGCCATCTGGTACGATTATGCCGGCGGTAATACGCACTCGGCAGAATTGCTTCCCAATGGTAATGTAGTAACCGCTTCTACCACTGGCGGCTACCTGCTTATTTTCACCGTTGATTCTTATATCAACGACGACAGCAAACAGGGCGGCAAGGTTAGTTTTGAAGATGTGCACAATGTGGTGTGGGATAAAGCCAACAAGCTCTTATGGGCAGCTGGAAAGGATAAGTTGAAAGCATTCAGCTATAACAACAGTTGCGGCAGTCCGGTCCTTACCTTGAAAAAGACCTACACCATGCCCGAGGGCAATGCACATGACCTGTTCCCCGTATATGGCAGCACCACCGATCTGTGGTTAACGAACAGCGGTCACATTTATAAGTTCAATGTATCAACCGGTAAGTTTACATTGATTAAAACTATTTCTTCGGTAAAGTCGGTATGTAATGGCCCAGGCGGCTATGCCACCATTCTCGATGTTGCCAATGGCAACGGCGGGGAGAGCTGGCGCACCGATGTGATCACTGACATCAATGGTAATACGGTTTACAAAAATACCAGCTTCGGCATGTACAAGCTCCGTTGGAGATTGGTCAACTCATTCAGCTATCCGGCAGGCGATAGTTTTCACGAGTGCACCCACTAGTTACAGGTGTCTGAAAGTTAAAGGCCCGGCTTGTAAAAAGGCCGGGTTTTTCATTTATGTTTCTGCAAAGCATAATCGCTCGGCGTTACGCCAAACTGCTTATGAAAGTTACGGGCGAAATTACTTTGCGAGCTGAAGCCGGTGAGGGCGGCGATCTCATACATCCTGTAATCGCCTTCACTCAACAGTTCCGCCGCTTTCTTTAATCGTGTTACGTTGATAAGCTCGATGGGAGTGAGGTCAGAAATGGCTTTTATTTTCCGGTACAGGGTAACGCGGCTCATATTCATATACCGCGCCAGTTGCTCCACATCCAGCTCCACTTCTTCAATATGGCTTATGATGGTTTCATGCAAGGTGGCCAAAAATTGTTCATCGGCCCGGGTATGCGCCATGCTGTTGAGGTGCACCAGCGGCGAGCTGGCAAAATATTCCCGCAACGTATTGCGGTTCGCCAGCAAACTGGCGATCTGCGCCTGTAAATGTTCTTTCGAAAAAGGTTTTTCAATATAGGCATCTGCGCCCAGCTCAAGCCCCTGTACTTTCGATTGAATAGTGTTCTTGGCAGTAAGTAGAATAATGGGAATATGCGAATTCTCCACATTCGATTTTATCAACGAACACAATTCAAACCCGTCCATCCCGGGCATCATCACATCGCTCACGATCAGTTGTACGGCATTTGACCCCAGCGCCTGCAGCGCTTCGTTACCATTGGTGGTTTTCAGCACGGCATATTTAGGTTGCAGTATCCTTTCCAGGAGATCGAGTATTTCTTCTTCATCATCTACCAATAGGATGAGCGGTTGCGTGTTCATGGTGTTATTTCTTTTTTACAGGTGGTTGTAATGGTAAGCAAAGCACAAAGGTGTTCAATGTTCCGGTTGATTCTTTTACATACAACTGCCCCTGGTGCAGCTGCGTGAGCGAACGTGCCAGGGTTAACCCAATACCCGTGCCTTTTTGTTTGGTATTTTCTTTTATGCGATAAAATGCTTCAAAGATGCGCTCCCTCATTTCAACAGGAATGGGCGCCCCATCGTTCGAGATCTCAAACACAAATTGCACATCATCCTTTTGCACCGGGTGCAATTGAGCGGTCACCTGCTGGTCGGCATATTTCACGGCATTGCTGAACAGGTTCATGAGTATTTTGTTCAACGCATCTTCATCAACCAGCGCCATTACCGGTGAATCGGGTAACAGCAGCTGGTATTGCAGGCCGCGCTTTTTTGCCAGGGTTTGAAAACTGCTATACACTTCCTGCAATTGATCGGTGATGTTCACTCTGGTGAAATCGAGGCTGAATCCTTTGGCTTCCGTTTGGCGAAAGTCGAGGATCTGCGTGATCAGCGTCATGAGCCGGTTGGTATTTCTTTCCATCATGGTCACATCCTCTTTGATCTCCGGCAGCTCCTCTATTTTTTCAAGCAGGTTCTCCACCGGCCCTTTTATGAGCGTAAGCGGCGTTCGTATTTCATGTGCCACATTGGTAAAGAACTCGAACTTGGCTTCATAGATCTCTTTTTCTTTTTTCTCCTGCGAGCGCTTATGATAACTGCTGATCAACGAGTACACGATGGCGCTCACCAGTACCGTATAAATAAGCCAGGCCCACCAGGTATTCCAGAAGGGTGGGGTAATGGTGATACGCAGTTGTTTCTCCCGGCCCCAGCGGCCATTGGTGGCAGCGGTTAACCTGAACGTATATTGCCCCGGCGCCAGGTTGGTGAAATACACCTTGCGGTTGGTGGCGAGGTACGTCCAGTTTTTATCGAGTCCTTCCATCAGGTATTTGTATTCCGTGATCTCCGGGCTGGTATAGCTCAGGGCCGCAAAGTCAATGCTGAAAGATGATTCATCATAGGGCAGCGTAAGCGTGTTGGTATATAGAATAGATTGCCGCAACGGCGAATGTTCTTTTTGAATCGGCAGCTCCTTATTGTGTACCTGAAAGCCGGTTATATATACCGGTGGCACCAGGCGGTTCGAATCAAAATCCCCGGGGCGAAAGGAGATCATACCTTTGATGGAACCGAAATACAATTTGCCCGAAGCATCTTTATAACCGCTGTTGTAATTGAACTGATCGTACAAAAGTCCATTGGCCTTGGTGAAAAGGGTCATATTTTGGGTAAGGGGATCCAGCTTTACCAGTCCTTTTGAAGTAGTGATCCACAACTGCTGGTGATCATCTGCCACCACCTTGAACACAAAATTACTGGGCAGGCCGTTTTGCATCGTATACCGCGTAATGCGCTGCCGGTTGGCATCGAGCCGGCAAAGCCCGCCGCCTTCCGTAGCGATCCACAGATTATTGCGGCTGTCTTCCACGGCGGCATTAATATCGTTGATGGATAAACTATTGGTGTCGCTCGTTTTGTTCTGCAACCGGCCCCAGTGCCGCGTAAGCGGATCATAATACAACAATCCCTGCGAGTGGGTGCCGGCCCAAATAATGCCCGCGTGATCTTCGGTGAGGCAGCTGATGAATTCGCCATTGGGCGTTTCGTGCATCCATTCAAAACCGCCGGTTTCCCTGATATAATGATACAAACCGCCGCCGCTGCCAACATATATTTCGCCACGCCGGCTTTGCAGCATGGTCACCATAAAATTATTCCGGAAGGTGCGGTCATGCGCATCGCTGCCATAATGTTTTATCACTTTACCCGTATGGCGGTCCATAATATCGAGCCCATGATCGAGCATGCCGATCCAGATCGTATTACCCACTATCAACAGGCCATGAATATTATGATAGGCAATACCGGTTGGCGTGCCCGTAGGTTTGAATTGCGTGATAGCACCTGTGCGCAAATTCAGCTTATTTAATCCCGCGTCTTCGGTGCCAATCCACAAATTGCCTTCCGGGTCTTCACACATTTCGCGTATCGCATTGCCGCTGATGGTTTGCGGGGTGCGGTCGGGATAATATTTGGTGAAGGGCGTATAAGGTTTGGGATAATAATTCACCCCACCGAAATAAGTGCCGGCCCACATGCCGCCTTCCTGGTCTTTGCAAAGCGTATAAACCGCATTATCTGCCAGTGAATAAGGATCAGTCACTTGTTTTTTCAGATTGGTGAACTGGCGGGTGGCCATATTATAAATGAAGATGCCCGATTCGGTTGCGAACCAGTATTCATTGTCTGAATACTTAATAATATCCCGCACATATACAGTGGTTTTATCGGCGCTGTAGATCAACAGATCTTCATACGTATTGGTGTTAATATGGTACAGCTTGATACCCTGGCAGGTGGTGCCTACAAAGATGGCGTCATTACCCGCGGGATAGAGTTTTTTTATAAAGCAGGTAGGCATCTGCGGGGAATGTGCAAACACATCGGGCCCTTTAAAGGTTAAAGTAGTTGGGTCGAACCGGCGCAAATGCCCGTCGGTGGAACCGAACCAGAGATCGCCATTCGGGCTCATACAAAGGGCCGAGGCGTCAATGGTATTGGCTGGCGGAAATGCCGTGAGGCGGCGGGTGTTCACATTATAACGATACACCGAGCTATTGGTACGGAACCAGAGCTGGCCCTGCCTGTCCATCACCAGGTCATTCACTTCGGGCAACGTAAACAACCGCACCAGCCGTTCTTTTGCATAATCAAATTGATACAATCCGTTTTGGGTACCCACCCATAAATTGTCTTTTGCATCGGCATATACACAAAACACAAAATCCTTTTGCAGTTGGTTGTTATGCTCATCATCCGATTTGAATAATTTAAACCGGTAACCATCAAAACGGTTCAACCCTTCTTTGGTCCCAAACCAAAGAAAACCCTTGCGGTCCTGTATACTGCAATACACCGTGTTGTTCGATAAGCCATTTTCTACCTGGTAATGTTTGAAATAATAAGGCTGCGCACTGGCCGTATAGGCGGTTTGCAAAACTATTAGCAATAGCAGTCGTTGCATCGTTTGGTATAAGCTGCTCATTCCCCGTTACGCCTTTAAATAAACAATAGCACCAATTGGAGACAGTAATTTAAGCAAGATCATAATAGCAGAAAACAAAATGTAACAATTTGAATAAATTCTGAAATGCCGGGAATAAAAGGAGTGCGCAAGATGAAGTTATTTCATTGTCTGATTCAAGCCATACTTAACTAACAATTGATTGCCACATGAAGTCGTTAACCAAACTACTACTGCTATTAGTGTATTGTTTGCTGTCCATGCCCCTATGGGCGCAGCAAAAACCAGGCATCCCGGTATCGGGACTGGTAAAAGACAGCGCCGGTGTAACTGTTTCCAATGCCACCGTGCTCGAGAAAGGAACAAAGAATGCCGTCACCACCAACCTCGACGGCGCCTTTACCATTAAAGTGGCCGGCGAATCGGCCGTGCTTATCATTTCCTCTGTAGGGTATGTAAACCAGGAAATACCCGTTTACAACCAATCGTATTTTAATGTGGTGCTTAAAAGAATGCAGTCCGACCTCGGCGAAGTGGTCGTCGTGGGGTATGGTACGCAAAAGAAAGCATCGCTTATTGGCGCCATTGCCACCGTTACTGATAAAGATATCGGCATGGTGCATGGAGGCTCTACGGTGAGCACCAGTTTGGCCGGTAAACTCGCCGGTGTATCCTGGCGCATGCCCGATGGCCGGCCGGGCGCCAGCGCCAACATCCAGGTGCGCAATATGGGCGATGTGCTGTATGTGATCGACGGTATACAACAGGATGCCGGTCAGTTCAACAACCTGGCGCCGAGTGATATTGAAAGCATCACCGTGCTGAAAGATGCGTCTGCCGCTATCTATGGAGTACGAAGCGCCAATGGCGTAATTGTCGTAACCACCAAACGCGGCAAACTGGGTACGCGCAATACCATTAATGTAGATGCGTACACCGGCCAGCAAAACTGGACGCGCTTTGTGAATGTGCTCGACAACAGCTACGATTACATGCGTTACCGCGCCGAAGCAGAGATCAACCGCTATGGCAGCACCACCATTACGCAAAGCGAGCTGGATAAATACAAGGCGGGAACCGAACCCGGTTACCAGAGCTTTAACTGGAAAGATTTTATCATTCAGAAGAATGCGCCGCAGCGTTCCGTCAATGTAAACGTTTCCGGCGGTTCCGACAAGATCAATTACTATTTATCGGGCACGCACCTGTACCAGAACTCGGTGCTGGGCCGCGAATTCAAATTCAACCGCACCAATATTCAATCGAACGTCAGTGCCAAGATCGCCAACCGCCTGAAAGTGGGCGTTAACATCAATGGCCGTATTGAAACGCGCGACAACCCCGGGGTGCCGGGCTTCGATGATTACTGGCTGGCGCGCTTTGCTATTCTACGTAACACGCCACTGGAGCGGCCTTATGCCAACGACAATCCCGCCTACCTCAACGATATCAAACACAATGAAACCAACTGGGCTTACCTGAACAATAAGATCGCAGGTAAATACCACAACGACTGGCGCGTGCTGCAAACCAATTTCAATGCCGAGTACCAGGTGCCGTTTGTTGAGGGGTTAAGCATCAGTGGCGTGTACTCGTATTATCTGGCCGATTATATCCTCAACAACCACGAGTATACCTATAATACATATACATATAACCCAACTGATCAAACCTATACACCCACCGGTGGCAGCACCAATCCCTGGCGCGAACGCGAGCAACGCAAGGTCATCAATATTACCCAACAGTTAAAGCTGAACTACAGCCACACCTTTGGTTTGCATACTGTGGGGGCGTTGTTTGTGAACGAACGCATCAAAAACCAGCAACTGCGCAACTGGATCCATTCTGTGCCCAGCACCAATGTATTGACGCTTATTTATTTTAATACGGCAGATACCTATGAGGATAGCGACGACAAGGAAGCCCGTATCGGGTATATTGGCCGGCTCAACTACAGTTATGATAACAAATATTTCCTTGAAGTATCAGCGCGGCGCGACGCTTCCTATTTGTTTGCACCCAATAACCGCGTGGGGTATTTTCCCTCGGTATTTGCCGGCTGGCGCATAACGGAAGAAAACTTTATGAAGGACCTGGTGGGTGGAAAAAGCCCGCTCACCGATCTCAAGCTCCGCGCTTCCTATGGCGTATTGGGCGATGACGGAACACAGCTCAATTTGCCCGCATTTTCTTATGTGGAAGGCTATAACTACAACCAGGGTGTTGCTATTTTAAGTGGAGTGCCCGTTGTGGGCTCAAGAGACCGGGGCGTGCCCATCACCAATATTTCCTGGCTCAAAAGTAAGATCACCGATATCGGGTTCGACTTCAACCTGCTGAACGGAAAGATCAGCGGTACCTTCGATTATTTCTATCGCAAACGTACGGGCTTGCGTGGCCGCAAATCAGATGTGCTGGTACCCAACGAAATTGGCTACAGCCTGCCCGATGAAAATATCAACAGCGATGCCCAATTTGGTGAAGAAGGCTCGCTTTCCTACAGCGGTTCCTTCCGCAAATTGCGGTTTATGGTCAGCGGTAACCTGTCGTATTCCCGTTCTAAATTCATTTCATCCTATAATCCCGTGTTCTTTAATTCCTGGGACCAGTACCGTTATTCCAGCGAGCACCGCTATACAAAGATCGACTGGGGCTATGATGTAGTGGGGCAATTCACTTCGCAGGAACAGATCAACAATTATCCGGTGAACATCGACGGACAGGGCAATCGCACCCTGCTGCCCGGCGATCTTATTTATAAAGACGTGAACCAGGATGGCAAGATCGATGGGTACGACGAACGGCCCATTGGGTATGGAACCGGTACGCAACCCAATATCAACTACGGCATCAGCATTGCGCTGCAATATGAGCGCTTCGATTTTCGCGCCGATTTCTCCGGAGCAACCGGTTATACCTGGTTTCAGAATTGGGAAACGCGCTGGCCATTCCAGAACGATGGCAACCTGAACACCATCTTCCTCGATCGCTGGCATCGTGAAAACCCTTTCGATCCCAAGAGTAACTGGATCCCCGGAAAATACCCGGCCTTGCGGTTCAACCAGGGTGGACACAGCAATTACAACCACAACTCCACCTTCTGGGCGCACAACGTAAAATACCTGCGGGCACGCACACTCGAACTGGGTTATTCGCTGCCCACCAAATTGCTCAGCAAGGTGAAAATGGAAAAAGCCCGGCTCTACATAAATGCCTATAACCTGTTCACGTTCGACAATATGAAAGCATACGGTGTTGATCCCGAGATCACCGATGACAACGGGTTGCAATTCCCGCAGAACAAATTCCTGAACGTAGGCATCAATCTATCCTTTTAACCGGCCCTCAACACACAAACAATGAAAAAGACATTTTCCATCATATTCGCCGCCGCGCTCATCGTTACAGCCGGTTGCAAAAAAGACAGTGATTTTCTGAACGTACAGCCAACATCTATCCTGACCAACGAGCAGGCCTTCAGTGATCCGGCGCAGGTACTGTCGATCCTCGCCGACCTGTATAACCGCCAGCTCGACTTTTCGGGGCTCGACAATGGCTGGGCGTCATTTGCGGATTTTAGCGAAAGCTTTCCCTCCGAGAACGGCTCCGCCTATTTTGTGCAACGTAATGAGTGGGGCTTTGGCGAGTGGGGTAACTGGGACTATGGCTACATCCGCGATCTTAATTTATTCATTGAACGCGCTACCGCCGCAAAGGCTTTGTCGGAAACGGATAGAACCCGTTTCCTGGCCGAAGCCCGTTTCCTGCGCGCCAATTTTTATTTTGAACTGGTGAAACGCATGGGTGGTGTGCCGCTCATCACCCAATCGTTGTTGTACGATTTCAGCGGCGATCCCACTTACCTGCAATATCCCCGGTCAAAGGAATCGGAGCTCTATGATTTTGTGATCAGCGAAGCGGAAGCCATCAAAGGAAATTTGCCGGTAAATCCCAATGAAAAAAGCCGCGTCACCAAAGCCGCTGCACTGGCTATGGAAACAAGAGCGGCCCTCTATGCCGGCTCCATTGCCAAATACGGCGCCAGTACACCGCAGGTAAGTTTGCCGGGCGGGGAAGTAGGCATTCCGGCTTCCATGGCTACCGGTTATTATACCAAAGCATTGAATGCTGCAAAGGAACTTATCAGTGGCAGCGCCGGTACTTATGCGTTATACAATAAGAAACCCGACCTGGGCGAAAACTTTGCTTCCATCTTTCTCGATAAAAGCAATAATCCGGAAAGCATTTGGGTAGAAGATTTCAAACTCAAGAGCGGGCGCGTGCATGGCTTTACGGTGAGCACCCAACCGCGCTATGGTGCCGAAGAAGAGGAGGGTGGCCGCATTAACCCATCGCTGAACCTGGTTGAATCATTTGAAAAGCTCGACAATACCTATGCGCCCATTCCCGCAACGGATGGCAGCGGAAATCCTATATTCTATACAAACCAGAGTGACATTTTCGCCGGCCGCGATGCCCGGCTGTACGGCACAGTTATAGTGCCCGGTTCTTCCTTTAAAGGCCGGCCGGTTGATATTTGGGCCGGCTACCAGCTTGCAGATGGCAGCATTGTTACCGGTGACGACCGGGGAGCGCAAAAAACGCTGCCCGGTCAATCGGCCCCTACCCAGGTAGTGGGCTTCGATGGACCTGTGAGCTCAAAAGAGTTCACTGCACAAAGCGGTTTTTATTTACGCAAGTATGTTGACCCCACACCGGGGGCCGGTTCGCGCGGCACTAACAGCGAAGTGCCCTTCATCCGGTACCGCTATGCCGAAGTGCTGCTGAATGCAGCCGAAGCCGCCTTTGAATTGGGACAACCTGCTGTGGCGGCCGGTTATATGAACCCCGTACGCGCCCGTGCAGGGTTAACAACGCCGCTAACGGCCACGGATGTGAGCTTCGACCGTATTGTACATGAACGCCGCGTTGAGCTGGCCTTTGAAGGACATATCCTGTACGATATGAAACGCTGGCGCCTGGCGCATGTGGTGTGGGATGGCAATAAAATGACGGTGACCGATCTGCTGGGAAATATTGGTACCGCCACCAAACGCAATACACAACCTTACGGATTATGGCCTTACAAATTGTACAACCCGGCCAGCGCCAATAATGGCAAATGGGCGTATAAGATCGTGCTGCCGGCGCTGGTCACCGGCGCCAACCGGTTCCGCCTCGGTAATTATTATTCGGCGATCGATGATAATGTACGATCAAACAATCCCAAGATTGTTAAACAACCTAATCAGTAAAAAGTGTGATCTGTGAAATTAGGAATATGAAGTAAGAGGTAAGAAGTAAGAAGTAGGAAGTAAGATGCCCGCGATTTTCGGATTTTCCTACTTCTTACTTCTTATTTCCTACTTCGGGAACTTGAATAACGATAAAATACACAAATATGAAATACTGCATGTATACAGCAATCGCGTTGATCATTACCACGATTGCTTCATGTAAAAAAGATAATTATAAAGCACCCAACTCAAAACTCACCGGTCATATAACATACAAAGGCGATCCCATTGAAGTGGAATACAACCAGGTGCAATTTGAATTATACCAGTATGGGTTTGGAAAGATCGGTCCGGTAGCGGGCACTTTTCAGCAGGATGGATCGTATTCCATGCTCCTGTTCAATGGCGAATACAAATTCATCATCCCTAACGGACAGGGACCCTTTAAATGGAAACAAACGGCAGCCGGCGCCCCGGATACTACGGTAATAACATTGAATGGCAGCCAGGACCTGAATATAGAAGTAACGCCTTATTATATGGTGCGTAACCCGAAGATCACGGCGGCTGGCGGCAATATATTGGGTAACTTCAAAGTAGAGAAGATCATCACCGATGCCTCGGCAAAGGATGTTGAAAGCGTAAGCCTGTACCTCAACAAAACCCAGTTTGTATCAGGCGCCGATAATACCGCCGTGACAACCGTTGATGCCGCAGCCATCACCGATTGGAACAACGTGCAGTTGAGTGTGGCAGTACCCAGCGGACAGAGTAGTGTATATGCAAGGATTGGAGTGAAGATAGTTGGAGTAGAAGACAGATTGTTTTCGCCGGTTACAAAATTGTCATTTTGATTATATGAACAACTCGTGGCGATAGGCTTGTGAAGTAAGAAGTATGAAGTATGAAGTAGGAAGTACGAAGTTCGCGAATTTCTTACCTCGTACTTCTTACGTCTTACTTCTGAAACATAACTAAAAAACAAATGTGAAATATGAAGAGAGTGCTCGTTTTGTTTATCGCAGGAATGATAACTGCCAGCGGTCAGTCCCAATGGAAAGTCGCTGGAGATAAGATTGTGACTGAATGGGCTGCTAAAGTAGATCCGCAACAACCCCTGCCCGAATATCCGCGACCCCAACTGGTGCGCAACACCTGGCTCAACCTGAATGGAATGTGGCAGTATAGTGTGTTGCCCGCATCCACCCAAACCATTCCTACGGCCTATGCCGGAAATATACTCGTACCCTATGCCATCGAAAGCGCGCTCAGCGGTGTTGGCAAAACAGTGGGGAAGGACAGTGCTTTATGGTACCAGCGAAGTGTGGCCATGCCGCCCACTTTCAAAAACAAGCGCGTGCTGCTGCATTTTGGCGCGGTTGACTGGTTGTGCGATGTATTTGTAAATGGAAAGAAAGTAGGCACCCACCAGGGCGGTTACGATCCATTCTCAATGGATATAACAGCTGCCCTGGGTAAATCGGGTAACCAGCAGATAGCGGTGCGTGTGTGGGACCCAACCGATGACGGCCCGCAACCTCGCGGTAAACAGGTGAACAAACCCAACGGCATCTGGTATACGCCGGTGACCGGCATCTGGCAAACTGTTTGGGTGGAAGCCGTGCCGCAAACCTATATCAGCCATCTCAAACAAACGCCTGATATCGACAAAAGCGTCATACGCGTAACGGCCCGGGTAGAAAATGCACAACCGGGCGATCAGGTAACTGTCGCTGCTTTTAAAGGTGGGGAAAAGATCGCTGAACAAACCGTTGCACCCGGTACAGAAGCGGCATTGGCTATTCCCGGGGCAGCATTATGGTCGCCCAAACACCCTTTCCTGTACGACCTGAAAGTATCGCTGGTGCAAAAGAATAAAAAGACCGATGAGGTGAGCAGTTATTTTGCGATGCGTAAGATCTCGGTGGGCACCGACAACAACGGCATTCAACGCATGTTGCTGAACAACGAATTTGTATTTCAGTACGGTCCGCTCGACCAGGGCTGGTGGCCCGATGGCTTATACACCGCGCCTACCGATGAAGCGTTGAAATATGATATCGAGCAAACAAAGGCCATGGGCTTTAACATGATCCGCAAACACGTAAAGGTAGAACCGGCGCGCTGGTACAATTACTGCGACCGGTTAGGCATGCTGGTTTGGCAGGATATGCCCAGCGGCGACCTCGGTAACCATTGGGAACCGCGCCCCGGTGTATACGGACGCTCCAGTGATAAAAACCGCTCGGCTGAATCGGAAAACAGCTATCGCAATGAATGGAAGGCGATCATGGCGGCGTTGTATAATTCCCCCTGTATCGTGGTATGGGTGCCGTTCAATGAAGGGTGGGGACAATTCAAAACAAAAGACATTGTACAGGTAACGCAACAGCAGGACCCCTCGCGCCTGGTGAACAGCGCCAGTGGCGGTAACTTTGAACCGGTAGGGCATATCATCGACCTGCACAACTACCCTGAGCCACTGATGCCCGACCCCGCTTTGTTTGGATCGAAGCAGGTGCTGGTATTAGGTGAGTTCGGTGGTTTGGGTTTGCCGGTAGAAGGACATACCTGGCAGCAAAAGAACAACTGGGGGTATCAGAGTTTCAAGAATAACGACGATTTGTTGAAACACTATGAAGAGTTTGTGAACCGCATCCCCGCGTTTATCAAAAGCGGTCTCTCTGCGGCGGTATATACCCAAACGACTGATGTAGAAGTGGAAACGAATGGATTGATGACGTATGACAGGAAAGTGACCAAGATGCCGGTAGAGGCGTTGAATAAGATACATAGTAAGTTGTATGATAATACTGCTGTTGTTTTAAGAAAATAGTTACCGGTTACCAGGTTCCGGTTACCGGGCCTGGAATTCGGAGTTTTCTGCATGAAATCGGGAATCCCGAAATTAAACCCCGGCAACTGGTAACCTGCAACCGGTACCTGAACCTTGAAACGTGAAACTTGTAACCTGTAACATGAAACAGTTCACTATTATAATCTTACTGGCAGGTAGCTTCTTAAAAGTAGCCTCGCAAAATAAAATACCTGATGTTACATTCAATCAAACGAATAGTTACTACATCAGCAACAAAGCGCCGCTGAAACCATCCTCATTTATCAAACTGCCTGTGTCTGCCTTCAAACCCAAGGGCTACCTGTTGAAGTTCCTGCAACTGCAACGCGATGGGCTAACAGGCAACCTCGGAAAGATCAGCGCCTGGCTGGCGAAGACCGATAACGCCTGGTTGAGCCCCGATGGCAAAGGCAAATGGGGTTGGGAAGAAGTGCCCTATTGGTTAAAGGGCTATGCGCATATCGGGTACCTGCTGAACGACCAGGCCATGATCAATGAATCGAATTTCTGGATCAATGCCGTGCTCAACAACCAGCGGGCCGATGGCGATTTCGGTCCGGTCGTGCTGCGCAGTGGTAAACGCGACCTGTGGACCAACATGCCCATGTTATGGTGTTTGCAATCGTACTATGAATATTCGAACGATGCGCGTGTGCTTTCATTCATGACAAAGTATTTCAAATGGGAAAATGCGTTGCCCGATAGTATGTTCCTCGAAGATTACTGGGAGAACAGCCGCGGCGGCGATAATATGTACAGCGTTTACTGGTTGTACAACAGAACGGGCGAGCCCTGGTTGCTCGACTTTGCCACGAAAATTGACCGCAATACCGCCAACTGGCGACAAAAAGACAATTTACCGAACTGGCACAATGTAAATGTGGTGCAGAGTTATCGCGAGCCCGCCACCTATTACCTGCAAAGCCATGACAAGAACGACCTCGAAGCTACGTACAATGATTTCAAACTGGTACGCACGCTGTATGGGCAGGTGCCCGGCGGACTGTTCGGCTCAGATGAAAACGCCCGCAAGGGCTACGACGATCCGCGGCAGGCCGTGGAAACCTGTGGCATGGTAGAGCAAATGACCAGTGATCAACTATTGTTGTTATTTACCGGCGATGCCTTGTGGGCCGACAATTGTGAAGACGTTGCCTTTAATACCTTTCCCGCCGCGTTCATGCCCGACTATCGCAGTCTGCGTTATTTAACCGCACCCAACATGGTCGTCAGCGATAGTAAGAATCATGCACCAGGTATAGCCAATGAAGGACCTTTTTTGATGATGAACCCGTTCAGCAGCCGTTGCTGCCAGCACAATCATTCGGCCGGCTGGGCTTATTATGTGGCCAACAGCTGGATGGCCACGCCCGATAACGGACTGGCAGCGCAATTGTATACCGAGGGAGATGTTACGGCGAAAGTAGGTGATGGAACCACTGTGACCCTGCAAAGCAAAACGCATTATCCGTTTGAAGAAGGGGTGACGATCACGGTACAATCGCCCCGCGCGGTGCGTTTCCCGGTATACCTGCGGATCCCAGGCTGGTGTACAAAAGCGGCGATCAGCGTCAATGGGAAAGCAATTGCGGCAAAAACGACACCCGGCACCTATGTGTCCATCACCCGCGAATGGAAGAACGGCGATGTGATCAAGCTGCAATTGCCCATGCAACTGCAGTTACGCCAATGGACGCATAACAAAAACAGCGTAAGCATTAATTATGGACCGCTCACGTTTTCATTGCTGATCAAAGAAGCGTATAAAAAGCAGGACAGCAAGACAACCGCCATCTGGGATTCGCGCTGGCAGCAGGATGCCGATGTAAGCGCCTGGCCGTCGTATGAGATCTTTCCTGCCTCGCCCTGGAATTATGGGTTACAGTTAGATGCCAATAATCTCAGCAGATCATTTACGATAAAGAAGAAACCCTGGCCAAAAGATGACGATCCGTTCACCAATGCCACGGCACCCATTGAGCTCATCGCCACCGGCAAATTGATCCCCGGCTGGACGATCGATCCCTATGGCTTATGCGCCGTATTGCCACAGAGCCCGGTGCAGGGGAGTGGGGCGGCTCAGCAGCTTACATTGGTGCCGATGGGCGGAGCGAGGTTAAGGATCAGTGCGTTTCCGGTGGTGAAGTGATGTACGCCTATCAGGTATGCATGTGTTGATTTTATACTTAATTTAGGAGCATGCACAAGTTCCTGATAATAATTTTTCTTTTACCATATGTGGCTTTTTGTCAACCTTCCAATACAGCTACATATGGTAATTCTATTTATCCTGATAGCGTGTGGCAATTCACCAATGACGTATCCAAAGAAGGCTGGAACAAAGACAGCCTAAACAGTCTTAAACGTTTTATTATCGACAGCACCCATGCAACCGGGATGGTGGTGGTACAATCCGGAAAGATCATCTTTGATTACGGCGATCTAAAAGAGACCAGCTATCTGGCCTCCTGCAGAAAGAGTGTACTTTCCATGCTGTATGGACCATTTGTGGCCAATAAGAAAATTGATCTGTCGGCCACCATGGAACAATTGCACATTGATGATGTAGGAGGGTTGCTACCGGTAGAAAAGAAGGCTACCATTAAGGATCTGCTAACGGCCCGTTCAGGAGTTTATCATTTGGCAAGTAATGAAGGCGATGCCACTGCCATGGCGCCGAAAAGGGGTAGTATTCAGCCGGGCAGTTTTTGGTTGTACAACAATTGGGACTTCAATGTGGCCGGTTATATTCTTGAACAACAAACAGGGCGCACTATTTATCAACTCATCGATTCCATATTGGCCGGGCCATTGCAAATGCAGGATTGGGATATAAAGGAACAACGCAAAACCGGCGACACCACAAGATCGAAATACCTGGCTTATCATATGTGGTTCTCAACAAGAGATATGGCAAGAATTGGGTATTTAATGCTCAGGAACGGAAAGTGGAAGGGCCGGCAAATAATTCCCACCGATTGGGTGAAATTAACTACTACTGTTGTCTCACCTTACCAACAGGCAGTGAAAGACAAAACAGCTTATTTTCATTTTGGCTATGGTTATTTATGGTGGATCTGGGACACACCTTATAATAAAGAGCTGTATGAAGGCGCTTATACCGCATCAGGCGCCTACGGACAGTTCATAACTGTTATGCCCAAACTTGATCTGGTAGTTGCCTATAAAACAAAATATGAATACGGCCGGCAAACGCCTACTGATTTGTACTTAAGGGTGTTGGAGAAGGTGATTGGGGCGGGGAAGTAGGGGAGAATAAGGGGCAGTAGATGGAGGGGCCTGCCAAAGTCGCTATTAATAAAAAATTGATTATCTTTATTATATGAATCTGTCAACCTCAGAGAAACTAGTGCTCCAACAATATTTTGCAGGTATACCTGTAAAGCGGGCTTACCTGTTCGGGTCTATGGCACGTAATGAGGCTAAGCCAGAAAGTGACATAGATATTCTTGTCGAGCTGGATCATTCCAAACCTATAGGGATGAAATTTTTTTTATATCAATCTGATCTGGAAGAATTACTTCACAAAAAAATTGACCTTATTACAATTGAAGGATTATCCCGCCATGTAAAGCCTTTTATCGATAAGGACAAGATTCTAATTTATGAAAGGCTTGATCACTGATAAAACCAGAGTAATACATATCATTGAAGCCATCACTGAAATAGAGAAATATCTTAATGGTGTTTCGTATGATGATTTTCTTGCTAACTCTGAAAAAAGATTTGCCACCGTTAAGCAAATTGAAATTGTTGGGGAAGCTTGCAATGCACTAACGCCGGAGTTTAAAGAAAGGCATCCAGAGATTGAATGGAAGCCCATCAGGGGATTCAGAAATATATCAATTCACGAGTATTTTGCTGTTAACTTTCATATAGTTTGGGAAATTGCTCAAAACGATCTGCCTGTTTTAAAACAGCAGTTTCAGGATGCGTTATTAAAGTTTCCAGAATAAGTTCAATTAATTGCACTTTCCTTTTGTGTAATCAATAGATGTAAGGACTTCCTCTCTTTCTAAGTATTGATAATCATCAATTTATTGGCGATCGCAGAAAAACGGATATCTATGCGTACTGGCATTCAGTACCAATAGCTACCCCCAATTACTCTTTCATTATCAAAGCGTTCCCCGCCAAAAAAGCTCAATAAAAAGCCAACCCCCACTTCCAGGCATAGCGAACCAATATTATATTTGCCAAAAGTGGATCCTCATGAAAAGCTATGTACGTATTGCAACCCTCTTTTACTTACTGACCCTCTCTACAACTTATTCAGTTTCCGCCAAAACCATCGTGGTGAAATTCATTGGTGGCTTGCAAAAAGCCGTAAATGAAGCCGAGGCCGGCGACACCGTACTGGTGACGAATGGCATGTACACCACGGGCACCGATATCACCGTCAACCGCGTGGGCACGGCCGAGAAACCCATTATCATTATGGCCGAAACGAACGGCAAAGTGGAAATGACCGGACTGGGTGGTTTCAACATCATGGCGCCCGCGAAATATGTGGTGATCAGCGGTTTTCATTTCACGCATTCCGCCAGCCGCGCGCGTACCGGACCGGGCACCAGCTTTTGCCGGTTCACGCATAATATTTTCGAGAATGAAGGTGAAGGCGAAGAGCTGACCATTGCCGGCAGCGATCACCAGGTTGATTACAATACTTTCCGCAATAAAAATTCCATGGGCCGTTTCCTGGCAATCAGGGGCGAAGGCAAACAGATCGCCGAGCGCTTATGGATCCATCACAATTACTTTTATAATTTTACCAGTCAGGGTGGAAAGAACGGCGCAGAGGCATTACAGTTTGGACTGAGCGGATTCAGCATGTCGAAAAGCAACAGCATTGTTGAGTATAATCTGTTTGAGGAATGTGAAGGCGAGAACGAGCTGATCTCGGTAAAGGCGTCGGCCGTAACGCTGCGCTATAATACCATTCGCAATTGCAAGGCGCAGTTCACGCTGCGGCATGGCAATTTCAGCCAGGTGTATGGAAACTATTTCAACAACACACCGGGGCTGCGCATCTTTGGCGATGATCATCTCATTTACAGCAATTACTTTGAAGTGTGCAATGTGGGCATCAATATCGGTAATGGCGATGGCGAAGTAGCCGATGGAGCGGCATTGACCTGTCACGACCGGCCCGACCGCGTGCTGATCGCTTTCAATACCATCATCAATTGCAAGAGCCCTATTTCCATGGGCGGCCGCGATAAAGGACTGGGCGCAACAGCCATCACGCTCGCTTACAATATTGTAAAAGGTGGTGGCGCTGCAGCAACCATCAGCGGACCGTATACCAATCCGGTTTGGGAAGGCAATATCATTTTCGGCACCGAGAGCAAGGGCGATATGCCCGATGGCACGTTCACTATGGTTGATCCAAAGTTGGGCCGCGATGCCAGTCAGGCCATACATTTGTTGAAGGGCAGTCCGGCCATCGATGCCGTACCAGCGCCTAAGGGCAAGAAAGCGGTGAATCCCTATGCTGCCATCACCACTGATATGGACGGACAGCCGAGGACCGTGCCGTTTGATGCAGGAGCCGATGAAGTGAGTACGGCTGCAGCTACAGTGAGGTTGTTGAATCCGGCGGATGTAGGGGTGGAAGCGAAATAAGAATTAATGAGTAAGAAAAATATTGCTCCGGAAGTGCAGGTGCGCTTCCGGATTTTTTATGTTTATTATTTAATTGATAGCATTTAACAGCGCGTTTCTGTTTTGGCGGTTGATTTTTTTCTGAACACGATAAGCTCCGAATAAGAATAGCAGGGCTGGAATTAACAATACCTGTAATGGTAAAAGTATAATTGTGTAATTAAGATGACGATAGCTCCTTTTAAAATCATAATAAACAATACAGGTAAGAAAGATGTCAATTGTAATAATGGCTATACCCAATCCAAGGTAGATGTTTTTGCGGGTTTTCATGTGAAGGGGTTTATTAGGTAATGCTAAAATAACGTATTACAAGTTATGAGTATGGTTGTTCCTGGCATTTTTATGCGTTACCTTTTTTCTTCCAGGAACGCATTTTCCATTGCCTGTCTTTTTTTGCGTTTGATCTTCCGTTGAACACGCCAGGCGCCGAGTAAGAGGAATAGTCCGATGATGGTAAAGGCCTGGTTGCCGATCATGTAGTACACGCTGTTGATGTCATTGGTAAGCAGGAGTTCATAATCCAGGTACATGGAATAGGAGACCAGGAGGTTCAGCACAATTAAAGTAATGCCTACAATCAGGTAAATATTTCTGCGGATCTTCATTTCGGGCTGGGTTTATCAGGGGTCAATTGGGTGCAATAAACGAAAAATTGCGGGAAGTTGCTTCCCGGCTGTCCCATCGCCCAATCCATTTTGAAAGGTCGCCGGGCCAGGAATGCCAGCGTTGGGCTTGTATTTCAGCTATGAGAATGACGGAAACAGCCCCTGAAATTTTCGCAAATAGCCCCCCTGTTTGATAAGCTGATGGGCTATTTTTGAGAATAATACTATTAATCACAAAACTTATAATTTATGAATACAAAAAAGATCTGGGCCAATTTCGGTGTCGGGGATTTAAATCGGACCACCACATTCTATAAACAACTCGGTTTTAAACACAATGGAGCGTCGGACCAACTGACCAGCTTCTTCTTTGGCGGGGAAAATTTTATCATCCATTTCTTTTTGAAGGATAAACTTGAACCCGGCATGAAGGGACAAATAATTGATACAAAAGCCGGGAATGAAATAATATTTACCCTTTCCGCTGATAGCAAGGAAGATGTTGATAGTTGGGAAAAAGAGGTGCAACAAGCCGGGGGAACAATAGTTTCCAGGCCAGAAGAGTTTGGAGAGGGATATTACGGTTTTGTGTTTGCTGATCCTGATGGTCATAAGTTCAATGTATTTCATATGTAATAAGGTTGCTAATAAAAATAGAAAGGGCTGCACGAACACACCCCTTTGTTTTCGAACTTTTTTGTCGCATAAAACAATAATATAAGTAAGGAATCTGAATCATTTTATTTGTCTTGGGCGACAGGGCGCTTACGAATTTAATTGCCTTTGCAAATTTCTCACGTTGCTTTAATTGAGCAAGCGTTTCTTTTTTGCTTTTATGAACAGGCTTGCTACGTAAGCAATATTGACCTTTGTAACAATAACCAACAACATTGCCTAAAGTACCAGTAAATGCAAATAAGTTAATTTGACGTGCCATAAAATAGAATTTTAATTGTTTTGAAAATGGTTAATATAAATCACATTTAAGGTTAAATAGCTGCCTTCCACATTCTTTAAAATGCTGCCCCGGGGCCCTCGGGGCGAACATTTTATTTTTGTGTTGGGCTTTTGCCCTTCCCGGTACTCACCGGAATTTTTGCCGTAAGCATATACGGTTTGGTAGCTTACCCGAATACATCGGGGTTAATGACCGGTTATGTGATGATCACTTCTCCGGTGTAGAGACTGGTGGCAATGTCCTCGCCATCTTCGGTGATGAAGGTGACCCAGGTATGTACCAGTTTCCCGGTAAAACCAGGCATTTGCAGCGTGTCATTGGCCGTTTTGCGATTGTTTCCTGTTCTGAAAACAGTACAATTGAAATCGGGACAATAGGCTGCCATCAACACCACGTCAGTCTCGTTGGTATTAGATACCGTTGAGTTGTCTGTCCAGGTAAATTGAATGGCTTCCTTTACTGCCACGGATGCTTTTGCATCAAAGGCATTCAACAATGTTCCCTTACTAACCATCACCCTGTTATAGGCGATCTGCAGATCGGGATACGTGCCTGTTATAGCCTTTTTCAGCATGTGCGACAAGGCTTTGTTTTTCCCTGTTAAGCCAGTGGCCGTCGTTTTGAAACCGATGTCCAACAGTTCTTTCATGCCTTGCGATAAATTGTTGGCAAGCGCGAATTTTGCCTGTTGAATCAATTGACGGTCACTTTTTTTGCCGCTTTTCTTAATGTCGGGCTTGCTGCGCAGATATGATTTGCCACGCCATTTTGCGCCGACTACTGTTCCTACGGTACCACTTACATTTCCGAGGATACCTTTACTTGTTTGTGCCATAAGAATTAAAATTTAAAAGTTAATAAATGATTGTTTATGCACATAGCGCATGTTCATAACCGGTATTTGATCAATTGCCTTGTGCGATACAAATGTAATATCAAAAAATGCAGAAAAAATCAGGTAGTGCGTATGTGGGTGGTCGAAAGTAGTCTAAGTTGGCCTAGATTGTTCTTAAATGGCCTAAGTTGTGCAAAATTGGGCTAAATTGGGCTAAAGTGGGCAACAACGATGTAGCATATAGCAGGTAAAACAGCGAGAAGGTCGTATGAATGAAGTAGTTAGCTGATTGTTGACATCACGGGGCTGGAAATCTGCAGCGGCAGAGATCGTATTGGCCATTGAGTTATACTACAATTTCTTCGGGGGCTCTTCGACGCGTGTTCGACCCTCGTTCGAGACATGTTCGGGATTTGTTCGGCAATTCTTCGGAAGTTGTTCGGTTCTGTTCGGGAATTGTTCGGGTTTTCATTGGCGAGCACCGGAGAAACTCGAAGAAATGTCGAACCAGTCTGCCATCAGTCTGCCATGAGGTCCGAAGCAGGTTGGGAAAAACAGCGAAGCCGCACTTTAAGAGCGCGGCTTGTTAATTTTTGTGATGGCCAGTGCTTATCATCGTTTCAGGTAAGGGATCACTTCTTCTTCTGTAAAGGGAGTTACTGAGCAAAACTCTTTTAATGTTATGATCTCAGCTCTGGGTTTATTAAGGTCTTTACGAACTCGTGTTAAATAGCGGCTTGCCGCCCGTGGAGTCAGGTTCCGCAATCTGCAAATAACATCTACGTATATTACTGAATAGTAGTCGGGCCCGGCCTTGCACGCCATCGCTTCTCCCCATGGGCGCATTACATGATACATTCTCATGCACTTCGCATGTTCTTTTTTCCAGGCACCGCGCAGCTTCTTTCTGCCCTTTCTCCTTTCCGCCTCATCTAATTTTTTCAGGCTCACCCGTGGCACTTTACGCAAATGGAGATACCAGCCATTGGGCAGTTTGACTTTTTTCGGTTTTTTCTTTGGTGGTGCTCGTCGCTTTTCTTCCCGATGATACCGTTTCAGCTTTGTTTTTAATTTGGCTTCGGGCGAGCCGGGTTTGGGTGGCGGTGGCTTCGGGGCCGTTAGGGTGAAAGGCATGGCTACCTATTTGTCGGTTATACAATAATGGGTAATTAGTTCAGCTGTGCCCGAAGGCGTGCTAACATTCTTCGTCTAAATACTCTGTGCTTTTCCCGGTGAATAGAAACCGTACAGCCTTTGTCTTTTCGGGCAGAGCGTAGCAGCACATTTTTCTTTTTAAATCCTTTGCGCATACAAGTGAGTTGAAAGTGATAAATGAAGTTGACCGGGAAACCTGCTATGGCTGGTTGTTATTTGCTTTTTAATTTATCTGCCCTGGCGAAAAACGCCAGTGCTTCTTCGTGAAAGAAATATTCCTGAACAATTTCTTCATCGATCTTAAGATGGGTGCACAGGTCTTTTACCTTAACGACGTTGAGTGCCGGTCTTTTATATTTCATTTGTATTTCTCTCATTTTATTCAGGGCTTTATCATGGCTTTTTTCGAATAGGCTGGCCATCTCGGCTACATTGATCCAGGTGCGGGGCTGAAAGATCTCGAGATCGAAGAAGTAACTGAATGTTTGCGGAAAAAATGTTCTGTTGGGGGTGAGGTACTTTGTGGCGCTGGAGATCTTTATTATGTCAACGCGTCGTCTTGTGTACTTGAGTCGGGACATTTGATTAGGTTAATAGTTTCTTTTCAGGCGTTTACACACCTGGGAAAGATGAACAGGTTAAAAAATAATAATGAAAAAATTAACCACTAATCAAAGTCAGTAAGCGTTCGCGTTTTGTTCAATAGGGGTAGGGGTATAACGGAGAGCTATAGTTTGGCAAGCTACGATTTAGTTGGAAGGAATCGGGTTTTTTTAGTGGGTGGGGTGCAATTTGTTGATTAAAGTCATGGATTTGGGGGAACCGAGCGTTTCGTGGGTCGGGGCGAGGTGCTTAAGTGTTACCTGGGGATCCGGTTAATTATAGCAGGATTAATGATTAATTCGGCAAGGAGTTCTTAGAAATTGCAAAAGGCATCTTATTAGTATATATGATAACTCATATAATTTTACGATAATGATCTGATCGAGAAATACATGTGCAAAATCGTGGGCGTAAATTAGGTATGATTAAATCAATGCAAATAATTTAGTTTTTTTAAAGCTTCAATTGCAGAATGCTTAAATTTTTTAAAAGAGTCTAGATTTTCCAATTTTGGGATTGGAATTTTTTGTCCTATTGGTTGATATAAGTCTCCGATCTCAATTCTAAAACGTCTTCTTGGCAAATGTGCTTGTGCAATGACCAATGCATCCTCAATAGTTTTTTTGGGATCGGCAATTGATTCAGGATCCCTGTTTATTTTAAGATCAACATTTGATTTATTTGTACACATTTCTTCTTTTAATAGGTCTTTATCCGCAAGCATCCATGCTTCTGTCATATGTATTGGAATAATCGGCACAATATTTTTACAATATTTTTTTTCCTCTTTATTTAGTAAAGCAGCGTTGGCAGGAGTAAATTTAAACTTGTTAACATCTTCATCTTTTGAGTTGTCAGCGTCAACATGAATGCAAAGCACATTAATGCCAGCTGTTGATGCCTTTAAGGCAACTTCGAGTACATCATTAATAAATCCATTTTCTTTGGGAAATTCAATGAAAATGGGTTCAAATACTTCAATGTCGCCTTCACAATAAAACGCAAGTTCTTCAAATACTTTTAGTATTATCGTCTTTAAGAACCTTTGGTCAGTTGTACCTTCTGTCGTATATCCAATAGTTAAAATATTACTCACTTGTCTTCAATTTGCTGAATTTCTTGTTCAAAATCTGATGTTTGTAAATAATCAACCACAGAGGCCAATGTTAGCTTTCGTTCATTTTCTGAAAAGTCTATTGAGAGTTGGCTAGCTCCTTTTACTACTGGGAGCATTTTTGTAATTTGAATTTTTTGTTTGACATGGTTAATGGTTACAAATTGCGTTATCAATTGCGATAACCAAATTCGACAAACGTTTTGATTATTCAATTTAAACGAATCTCCAACAAGTACTGGTGAATGAGTATTTACGATCACTTGTCTTAATTCTTGATCTACATCTTCCTCAAAATGAGAAACTAAATCCATTAATAGTTTTGCGGTTAATTTCATCCGAGCTGGATGTACTCCATTTTCTGGCTCTTCAAAACATAACAGTCCTTTATGATCTTTATCAAAAAGAAATACGCATAAAGTTAAAAGTCTTAATGTTCCTTCCGACAATACTCGTGACGTAAATACTCTACCATCCTGTGTTTTTACTTGTATGACAAATTGCTTACCAACTTTATCATCAATAACATCTACAGAACTTATGCTTGGAAGTAGCGCATTCAGTCTTCGGTTTATTTGCATAAGCGAAATTGGATCTGAATTCTTTATTCGATGTAACGCTGCTGCTAAGTTTTGGCCTGTGTGTGTAATATCATCTTTCGCTAGATAAGAACTTGGTTGTCGTAAATCTTCAGGATTTAATTGTAGAAAACGCCAGTTTTTTATTTCTTCTTTCGCTCCTAAGGCATGAGGGAAGTCAACAGAATTTACTACGCTTATAATAGCCTGATTAATGTTATTGAGTGAAAACTCTTTTTTTATTCCACCTTTACCATCTTGTCGCAAATTAACTCGATCACTATCAGTATCGATATATGCCACCCCTCTTTTACCACTAATTACTTTGGGACGCCATTTTTCCAAACCTTTCTTGGGAATATAAACTTTTAGCCATTTATCCAATTCATGTCTTATTGGATTTAAAAACTCGGACACTATTACCAACTCTTGTACTCCCCGATCATTAATAATTTGTTTTATAGCTATTTCATATCTTAATCTTGTGTATTTTAATTGTGCAGTTCCTCCAAACTTGTCTTTTATATTTTTGTCTAATAAAAGTTCTATTGCAAATGAAATTTCTGTTGCAGTAGATCCATTTTCATAAAGTGTAAAAAGTTCGCTTGCACTGCCTCTTTGTTCACTAAACGCTGTTTTTAAATCGGTGTCAACAATCCTGCTTAATAGTTGCATGGCATCGAACAAGTTACTTTTCCCAGAGGCATTTGTACCCGCAATAATTGTTAATGGAGCGAACTCCATCTGAAATTTTGTAAAAGTTTTAAATCCGTTTATTTCAATCTTTGTAATCATTTAATTCAATTATTTTCATCTACACGCCTTTATAGCGAAAAAAGCAAAAAAATGGTGATAAAAACACTTTTCAAAACTATTCATTAAAGTTGGAATGTTTATTATCTGTTGTATAATTTTAAATGTCCGAGATTTAAACTACTTTAAATATAATTTTTATATTCTTTGTGAGTAGTCCTATTTTCTTACAAGCAGTTCGCAAACGTCTACCTCTAAGAGCTCCGCAATCTTAAAAAGATTTTCAACCGTTGGTTGATTATCATTTGTACACCATTTTGAAACTGCAGCTTTACTAATTTCTAGTTTTTCTGCCAACCATATATTCGTTTTCTCTTTCTCAATTAAGACAATCTTAATTCTATTTAATCGCTTTTTTTCTTTTGCCATTAGAAAGCTTTTCTATAAACAATAGTTTATTAAGGCAACTAACAGAAAAAGAATGAGGAAGTAATAAAAAGTAAAATTAGGCATAAATAAAGTAATTAAAATGATTTTAAGTTAACTTTTCGCTATCTTTACTTTAATATAAGTTTTGCGCGGCTTATATGGATACTTCATAAAGAATAGTAAGGTCTAAAACTATCGTAGTAGACGTCTATGCGGAAAAAAGCAATCTTGCGCGATAAGGAAAAAAATCTTATTCGAAATCATGTGTTACAGATGTCAACCGATGTTTCTGTATTTATTGCTTTATAGGCTTGGATAATTAACGCTATTCCTCAATCAAAAACTTTTTTATGAAAACCTGCAATAACCATCCCCAATGGTATAATGAACCACTCAGGCTAACTGAAGAGCAAACGAATGAACCGACCCTGGCCCTCGATGACTTCTTTCAATGCTACCACCTGAATGAGGTACGGCAAACGCTGTGGCAATGGGTGGTGGCGGTAATTTCCAGTGCGGGCAGTGTTTCGGACGATCATCATGAACGGAATAATCACCTGTATTTCTATGAAAAGATGGAAATGCTGGTAGAAGCCAACTGGATAATGCGCCGGGGTTGTGGCAAGAACAATACGCCGGTTAGCCGGGCGCCCGGGAAACAGGGTAGGGTACCTGCAGATGAAATTGAGGTTCCCCATACCAGGTTTTCGAAACCGGCGCGTCTTATTGAAAAGATCAGTACAGAGCCGAAGCTGGTAATTCAGGAAGTATTTTCGGAAGTAACCTGGGAGGAGCTGCATGAATATTTATTGCCCACCTGGCTGCGGGTGGCGGTCGTAAGTTCAGAAAGTCCGTATTCTGATGGCGATGGCCGCCAGGTGCTGTATGAGTTTTATGACCAGCTGATGATCTTTATAGAGGCGTTGTATATTAGCTCGGAGGCTGAACCGGAATATAGCCCTTCATTTTTGAGTGCAGAACAATCCGCCAACCCATCGCAGGTTATTACCGCCTTCTTTCAGCAATGCCCGGTGGAGTATGTTCACCGGGAGCTGTGCGACTTTTTAGATGCGGGTCTGGGTTATGATGGTGGCAGTTTTCCCAATGGATTCACGCCCTGGCAGGCATGGATGGCGTATAATCATGTACTGTGTTTGGTGGAGGCGGGGTATCAGCTATACGTAAATAAGGAGGGGATGATAGCGTTGGCTGCGTCGCAAATAAAAGGGAAAATTCTTTTTCCCAAAAAGATGGAAGAGGCAAAGAAGATACTTGAGCGTGCCCGAATTGTAAAAGAATAATGGCTTGCGGTTAAAGAAAAATTAAATTCCAGATTCCAAAAAAGGCGCTCATCCGGGCGCCTTTTTTGTTTTAAGCACCGATTGGACAATTAGTATCAACTAAGTCACATTTTGTACTACAATTCGTAGACGTGGCTAAATTTTGCATTTTACCGGCAATCAAGTAAATTGAAATTGTTTCTATTGTATTTCCTTTATCTCTGATATTCCATTAATCATCAGGTTTAGTAAAGACTCCTTCATACCGGTTATAACCGGGTATGCAGGCTGTTTATTTTATAAGAGCAATAAAACAAAGAGATCCCCGATGACGCAATTGTCAAGCGAACAGCTGATTGAATTTAGCCAGGGCAACCCTAAAGCATTCGAAGCTGTATTTAATTGTTTCAGAATGCGCATCTTTTATTTTGTGAAGAAGCTTATCGACGACAAGGAAGAGGCCGAGGAAATTACCTCTGAAACATTTGTAAAACTTTACCGCATACACGATAAATTCAACACGTTTAATAATATTCAGGCCTTTCTTTTTATTACTGCGCGTAATGCTTCCCTTAACTTTTTAAGATACCGGAAACGGCAGCAGGAAAATAAGGAAGAATTCATAAATCATGAAGAGCAGGAGATAGATGCCGCGTGGTTTGCAGAAACCGATATTAAAGTGGAGATCTTGAAACGCATATATGAGGAAGTTGAAGAATTACCTGATAAATGTAAGGAGATCTTTAAGCTTGCTTATCTCAAAGGGTATTCTATAACGCAAATAGCCGAGAAATTAAATATAAGTCGACAAACAGTAAGCAATCAAAAGACAACAGCTATTAAAAAACTGCAAATGAAATTTTTAGACAGGCCGGACCTGTTTTTGTGGATGCTGTATTTTTTGAGCGAAACGCGTCATTAATACAGGTAATATTGCTGCTGTAACGGCTACTAATATCCAGGAACTGCCTGTAAACAACCCTCTATCTGCTTTGCAGGGACGAGTTCCAGGGTTTGCAATTGTGCAAACAACAGTTTTGAAAAAGTAATTATTGGGAAAAAATTTTATGCGTGTCGTAGTAAAGCCGGTCGATTAAGTTGTTTTAATATGTGTACTATACGGCTTTGAGCAAACGCCTTCTGATCTGACAACCATACATGACCATATCGCTAAACTTATAGCAAAACAGTTGCAGCAAGAGATCACTGCTGAAGAAACGAGTGAAGGGGGGAAATGGGTAACCGAAACTGTGCAAAGTATGATATTATTTGAGCTGTTAACGAATGATGATGTCTTGCACGAAGACTTGATTGCCAACGACAAAAGCGACAGACGGATACAGGCGCTGGTATATGCGCGGTTAGGGTGGTAGATCTGAAAGCAGCTGTAGCCTGGATGAATGGATACTTTCATTTTTAAGAGGCCGAAATACAAGGAGTGATGCGACAGGCGGACGGGTGGTATTATGTAGAGGTGGAGTATGAAGGTAAGAAGCCCACCTGAACCATGGATGGTAATGCAGAACGAAACATTCCGGTATCCGAATTACTGGAATTGTTAGAAGAAATGCGAAACACACTATTAAATACAAGCGAAATAATTAATCTGCTGTTAAACCATAAATATTCTTATCTGAACAAGATATCGCTTGCCAAATCATTAACCACATCCTTCATTAGTCAAAACAATTACTGAAACCTTTTCTGATTGGCCGGATTTTCAGGATCCAAAGGTCAACAGGCATTCCTATGCCATTACGGAAGCCTGGTGTTTAAGGTTAAGAAATAAGAAGGTCAGGATAGAAATTTATTAACGTCAAACCAAAGTTATGCAAGTATTTGCTACACGCAAAGCAGCTGCATCGGGCAGTGCTGTGCGTAAACAAACAAGCCACCATGTGGTAAGGATTATGAAGGTAACGGTTCTTATACTGTTGTTCACCAGCCTCCCATTAAGGGCGGATGGGGCCAGTCAACCCATCACTTTATCGCTTAAGGATGCGCCTTTGCAACAAGTGTTTAAAGAGATCGAAAAGCAAACTGATTACACTTTTATTAGTAAGGATGATTTCATGAAGAAGGCAATTATTACTGTTATGGTAAATAATGTACCGATTGACCAGGTGCTTGATCTGTGCTTAAAGGATCAGTCTTTCAGGTATTCGATTTCAGGTAAAATAATAACTATATCGCCTAAAAAGGAATTGGGAACAGGTAATGTAAGTCCGGTTAAATGTAAAGAAATAGAAAAGCAGCCTGTTAATGATCCGTTGGCGGCATTGCAAAGTTGGGTTCCTGCCATAACCATTGAACAATGTACTGTCTTTACAGGTAGTAGGGACGAATGCGGGGAAATGTTCGGTTTCAGGGGTGCAATTGGGGCAATTTCAATAGCAAAAAAAAAAGAGAGGCTGGTCAGAGAAATTTAGTTGCAGGCAGGGAAAAGGTAACCGGAAAAGTGAAAGTGCTGAATTCGCGTCAATACTTAGAAATGAGGGAGGAACCATTAAATCTGATGCCTGGTGCCTGGTGCTTAAGTCAGTTTAATTTCTGTAAAAAATTTAAAACATAATAAATTATGCTGGTACTTAATGTCATTTTGATCGTAACCGTTTTAATCTGTTTGGCGTATATCTTACGGTTGAAGTATTTAAAGCTGTATACCAGGGAGCGGTTTGCCTGGTTCATTGTTATGGCGGCAATGACCCTGGTTTCTCCGTATTTGTTCCGTGGTGGTCTACAGGGGAAACCGCTGGAAGATAAACTGATCTCTTTCCTGTTAATAGCAATGGTAATCTGGTTTATGTATGCCCTGTTTATTAATTGGGATAGAAAGCAGCAGAAGGATGAGGATAAGTAATGAATGACCGGGGCGGGGGATTGCCTGCTCGGGGTTTGTGCGTCAAGCATGTATATAAGCTGAGGTTGATATAAATCAATAAATGGGGTTTGTTCTTTATCCATATTTAATAAGTCAAGCGCTTTCCTACATTTGTCAGATTCAACTTGCTTTGTGCGTAAGCATTGAGTATGATGGTGATTGTCTCGATATCTTTCATTTAATAAAAATGGATGGTTTGAGCTCGCTTATTCTACCTCGCTATAGTTGATTATCAGCGGTATGTTTTAATTATACGCAATTTGTTGCTAGTACATTTAGTACATTGTTTTGTATTAACATAAAAGCGCTGGGGGGATAGACAAATTTTAAAAAAGATAAAATATAAGTTATGAAGAATCTGATTTTATTAATGCTTTTAGTGCCTATAACGTCAAAGCCTCAAACAATGAAAGATTTTAGATCGACAATATCCTTCATTTATATAGAAGATAGTTTACATAATCCTATTCCAAATGGTACTTCTTTTGCTGTTGGAATTCCTTCAGACAAAATTAAAGATCGCACTTATTCCTATTTAATAACCGCAAAGCATGTTCTCCAAAAGCAAGACGGTAGAATTTATTCCTCTGTGTTAATTAGAATGAATACAAAAGATTCTTCAAGATTTACCTTTTACCCCCTCAACGTATCTGGTCCTCACAAGAATGTTTATTTTCACTCAGACCCTTCAGTTGATATTGCTGTAATATCATATGCACCTACTAGAGACGATTATTTGTTTACATATATGGGACCCGAATATATTTCGACTAAAGAAGAATTTAATAATCTTGCAATTGAAGAAGGAACTGAAGTTTTTTTTACCGGTCTTTTTGTGCCATTTACAGGGGAGCATAAGATTTATCCTATTGTCCGTTTTGGGCGGGTTTCTTTATTGCCAAACGAAAAAGTTGAATGGCTTGGATTTAAACGGGAAATGATTCTCGTTGAAACAAGCTCTTTTGGAGGGAACAGTGGAGCGCCTGTTTATTTTAAAATTAAAAATAGTAATAAAACCTATTTTACAGTTGGAGGATTATTAAATGGGACATATAGAGATGCTGCAGAAATAAGAGTGATTCAAACAAGCCCTACTCCAGTTGCAATTTATAATAATGGTATTAGTGGTATAACGCCAGTCTACAAAATTAGGGAGATTTTATTCTCTAAAGAATTAGTTCATGAAAGGGAAATTGCTGATCAAAATTAATAAGGGATTGATTTTAGTTCAAAAGGCCTAGCCCCCACTTTCCCCCCAAAACCTTTAGTCAAACCTAAGTGTTTATCTGTTTAAATAGTAGGGAATTGCTCGCATCCGTCCTAAGAGCTCTGCTATCAAGTATAGCCAACTTTTGCTTAGGTATCCGGCAAAAGACGGCTAAATTTTGCATTTTTGACCGCAATCAACTATTTTGAGTGCTGGTATGAGTAGTGTATTACTCACCCCATAGTGCTAATTGTTACCTTATCTCCTTGTCCACAATTCCCAATAGATTTAAGTTTCAATAATATTTACTCTGTATCGTACGTCTGCTTGCTGGTTATTGCCACGCATGGTGGGCGAAGTACAGGGTAAAACCCGAATAGTTAGGCTCTGAGCGTTCTGCTTAGCGGAACGCAAAAGTAAGTTGTACAACCATCGAGATTCCCGCAACAAACGCAACTTACTTATAGTGGCAACATCCCGCAACAACAGTTGGGATCGTTGACAGGGGCCGTTTTTTTATGACCCATCAAACGTCCGTAATGAAAAGTGTAAAAAATATCAACACAAACGGCGTTCCCGATGAATCAACTGTCTGATGACCTGCTTATTTTATTTAGCCAGGGCAGCCCTCAAGCATTCAAAGCTATATTCGATAGTTTCAGGATGCGTATTTTTCATTTTGTAAGAAAATTGATTGATGATCGCCTTGTCGCTGAAGAAATTACCTCCGACACGTTTGTAAAGCTTTACCGGTTACACGACAAATTCAACACGTATAATAATATACAGGCCTTCTTATTTATCACTGCACGAAATGCCTCGCTCGATTTTCTGAAATACCGCCAACGGCAGCGGGGACATCTGACTGAGCTGCTGCATCATGAAGAGCAGGAAATGGATGATCCTTTGTTTGCCGACTCCAGCATCGAGGCGGATGTATTGCAGTTTATTTATACCGAAATTGAGAAATTACCCCTCCGAAGCAGGCAGATCTTCAAGCTTTTTTATATCGAAGGGCTTAGTGTGAATGATATCGCAAATATGATGAAGATCAGTCCGCAAACGGTTTCCAATCAAAAGACAACAGCACTTAAAGTATTGCGAATGAAAGTTTTGGACAGGCCTGGCTTGTTGTTGTGTCTGCTGTTTTTTGCGGGGGAGAAGCGGTATTAGAAAAAATTATTAACCCAGTATGAAATTTTCTTTAATTCTTTAGTATAACACTTCGATCATGTCGTTTCAATATAAGTGGACCCCGATACACAAAATGCCTGCCCCGGCCACGCACTTAGCCGGAGCATCAGAATTGTCAGTGCAACAGTTCATACTAATTAACACCATTTAACCTAATGCCTCTTAACTACAATATCGCCGATCTAATAATAAAGGAGTTGAGGGAAACTCTCACTGCCGACGAAGCACAAGCCCTGCAACAATGGATTGCATCCGATGAAAAGAACCGGACATTGCACGATCAGTTTACGAGTGACGACTGGCTGCACGAGCAATTGATAGCATTTGGCGAAAGTGACCAACGGATTAAAGAGCAGGTATATGCGCAGTTGCCAGAAGTGTATGACGCTTTACATGCAAGACCTAAAAGGATTTGGATGCGATATGCATCCATAGCAGCAGCGGTGCTGGTTCTGTTAACAGCAGGCATATGGTACCTGGTGCCGAAGAAGTCAGCAACAAAAAATGTACCTGCACAACAAGTACCGGTGGCAACAGCGATACCAGCAGGCGGAAACAAAGCTACATTGACATTAGCCGATGGTACCGTGATCGACCTCGACAAGGCTGCAAACGGAACGATTGCCAAAGAGGGTAAAACAACGGTGAATAAAAAGGAAGACGGGCAGATAGAATATAAGTCGGCAACCAGCAAACGCGAATCAGAAATTACCTATAATTTATTAAGTACCCCAAGGGGCGGACAGTACCAGTTGTTGTTGCCAGATGGAAGCAAGGTCTTTTTGAATGCGGCGAGCTCGATAAGGTACCCTACAACATTTTCCGGAAACGAGCGTCGGGTTGAAATAACAGGCGAGGCCTATTTTGAAATAGCACATGATGCGGTGAAGCCATTTAAAGTGATGGTATTTCCTGGAGAAGGCGGAAGCGGCCGTGGGGGAGAAGTAGAAGTGTTAGGCACGCATTTTAATATCAATGCATACGGGGATGAACAGCCTATTGTTACCACCTTGTTGGAAGGTAAGATAAAAATTACACCAGTTGAGGTGGTTGGTAAACAGGTAGCGACAAGTCAACCTTCGACTTCGCTCAAAGCGTATAAAGTTTTGTTACCAGGAGAAGAGGCGCAAATAAGCAGCGGGGCCGATATTCTTATCAGAAAGAATGTAGATACAGAAGCGGCAGTTGCCTGGATGAAAGGATTCTTTGATTTTCACAATGCCAATATCAAAACGGTGATGAAGCAGGTGAGCCGTTGGTACAATGTAGATATTCAGTATGAGAATGCAGTGCCGGGGCAGACATTTGAAGGCTCATTAGATCGTAACATTCCGCTGAATGAGTTGCTGGATCTGATGCAAAAGATGGGGACCACGAAGTTCCAGATCGAAGGAAGGACCATCAAAGTGAATTAACTATGAATTACTATAGAAATCTTATCTATAAGCTCCCGGACGGGAAACGATATTGCTTGCTGCACTAATCAAACCATTTAACATTAAACACCACTTATTCGAAAGATAAACCTGATTCCAGGTTAACCCTTTTCGACATCCATATGCTATAACACAACCGGTGTTATACGGATGAAAGTTGGTATATGGTCAGAAATAAAAATCGGAAGTGTACCACCACTTCCGATTGTAAGAGGTTAACAAATTTCGCGCAAACTCCATTCATTAACCCCCGCCCCGAAAGGATCGGGACGGAAACAAACTGCACCAAAGGTATGAAATTAACTGCTAATCCAGCTTCAGAGTCTTTGCCCGTACAACAGCGGCGCCGATGCTTTGGGGCCCAACTCCTGCGCATTATGAGGTTGACCACTATCATAATTTTAGCTGCCTGTTTGCAGAGTGCGGCAAACGGCGTAGCCCAGAACACGGTAACCATATCCGGGAAGGAAGTCAGCCTGGAATATGTGTTCAATGCCATTAAAAAGCAAACAACTTACCGGTTCTTCTTCAATACCGACATGCTGCAGCATACGTCGAAAGTGAGTATAGAAGTAAAGAACGCTCCCATAGATCAGGTGATGCACCTGGCGCTGAAAGATCAGCCGCTGACGTTTGCGATCAAAGGGCGGACGATTTTTATAATGAAGAAGGAGGAGGAGAAAAGCAGTGGTCAGCAGTTGCCGCCGAGTGGTGATCCGATTACGGTGAGTGGAAGAGTGACGGATGAGCAAGGAGAACCTTTGGTTGGGGCCAATGTAAATATAAAGGGAACTAATACAGGTGTCACTACAGATAATCAGGGACGTTTTACTTTAAATAGTGTTGACCCCAATGCAATGTTGGAGATATCGTTCGTTGGGCATGAAACCCAACTTCTTTCCGTGAAAGGAAAATCTGTTTTTATAGTGGCATTGGGACAGAAGATTGGGACATTGGATGAGACGGTTGTTATTGCCTATGGTACCACAACTAAGCGTTTTAGTACCGGAAATGTTTCTAGTGTAAAAGCTGCTGATATTGAGAAACAACCTGTATTAAATCCTTTACTTGCCTTACAGGGGCGCGTGCCTGGTTTATTTATTACTCAAGCTAACGGATTGCCTGGGGGGGCAATAACAGTGCGTATACAAGGACAAAATAGTATTAGAAGTGGTAATACGCCATTCTATGTAATTGATGGTGTTCCGTATACTTCCCAACTTTTGACTACTACAGGTACTGGATTTAGTCCTTTAGGCCGCGAGTCTTTCGGACCTGGAAATGGCAGTGGAAATCCACTTAGTTATATTAATCCTTCGGATATTGAAAGCATTGATGTTTTAAAGGATGCGGATGCTACGGCTATTTATGGCTCCCGTGCAGCAAATGGGGCAATATTAATTACAACAAAAAAAGGGAAAGCAGGACAAACGAAGGTAAATGTCGATATGCAGAATGGTTGGGGAAAAGTAACACGGAAACTTGAATTGCTTAATTCTCGGCAGTACTTAGATATGCGATATGAGGCATATAAAAATGACGGGATCGCTCTATCGTCGCTAACTCCTAATAATTCTAATTATGATTTAACGTTATGGGACACCACTAGATACACAGACTGGCAAGAAACATTGATCGGAGGTACTGCTAAATTTGCGACTATTAATGCCAGTGTTTCGGGAGGGAATGCCAATACTCAGTATTTAATAGGAGGAGCCTATCAACGTCAAACCTCAGTATTTCCTGGAAGTTTTTCTGATCAGAAAGGAAGTGTACATATTAATTTTAATAGCGCTTCTTCGAATCAAAAGTTTCGATTGAGATTTTCTGGTAATTATTTAGTGGATAAAAACCAATTGCCACTTACTGATTTAACAGAACGTGCAATAAAATTGGCACCTGTTGCTCCACCTGTATATAAGGAAGATGGCACTTTAAATTGGATGCCTAATAGTAATGGTGCATCTTCTTGGGCAAATCCGCTTTCATTCTTATACAATATTTATGAAAATAAGACCAATAATTTGGTTTCTAACGCGACTTTAAGTTACATGATTTTGAACGGATTGGAAATTTTGACCAGTTTAGGGTATACTAATTTACAAATAAATGAATTTAATCCGTCTACTTTAATCGCTATGGCTCCAGAAAACCGGCCAAATGGAACAAGATCGGCAATATATGCAAATAGTAATATTAATTCTTGGATAGTGGAACCACAAGCAAATTATAAGAGAACTATAGGAAAAGGAAAACTGGAAGCTTTAGGGGGAATGACATTTCAACAAAATACCAGTAATGGTCAACAATTACTGGGAATTACTTATAATAGTGATGATGTTTTGAGAGATATTAAATCTGCTGCCACTATACGTGTAAATTCCACAACTAGTTCTGTTTATAAATATAATGCAATATTTGGCCGTATAAACTTTAACTGGCAGGAAAAATACATTCTTAATCTTAATGCTCGCCGAGATGGCAGTAGCCGTTTTGGTTACCAGAATAAATTTCATGATTTCGGTTCAATTGGTGCTGCTTGGATATTTACGCAAGAGAATTTATTCATGAAATATCCAATGGGCATTAGTTTTGGTAAACTAAGGGCTAGTTACGGTACAACCGGGAATGACCAAATTGGCGATTATCAGTTTATGAATTTGTATAGTCCTATCAGTGTTGGTGTTCCTTATCAAAATTCAAATGCTTTAGGTGTAAATGGCCTCACAAACCCCTATTATGCTTGGGAGGAAACCAAGAAATTACAATTTGGTTTGGATTTAGGTTTTTTGCGAGACAGAATTCTATTAAGCACGAATTATTCTCGTAACCGTTCTTCGAACCAGTTATTATTTTATGCGTTACCAAATATTACTGGATTTGGCGGGATTTTTGAAAATTTCCCAGCAACCGTTCAAAATACAAGCTTAGAATTTTCTTTTAATAGCACAAATGTACAAGGCCGGACCTTTACTTGGAATACTAGTATTAATATTACAGTTCCTCGGAATAAATTGATAGCGTTTAATAATATTGAAAGTTCTACTTATGCATCTGGCCTTAGTGGAGTAATTATTGGACAACCATTGGGCGTACTTAAAAAGTATCAATCTTTGGGAGTCGATCCTGCAACAGGGACTTATCAATTTGGAGATGGTAAGGGAGGAGCTACATTCAGGCCTGATACCTCTGCAACGATTTCTCAATCAGTTCTCATCAATACTTTGCCGAAGTTCTATGGCGGTATTCAGAACACTGTTAGTTATAAAGGGTTTCAGTTGGATTTCTTATTTCAATTTGTAAAACAAATAGGAGCTAATTATTTGTTCAATGACATACCTGGAAGATTCAGTCCAAGCCTTGGAAATCAGCCCGCTTCAGTGTTAAATCGATGGCAAAAACCAGGAGATATAAATACCTACCAGCGGTTCAATCAGAATAGTAATTTAGGTAGTAGTGCATCGAATGCCAAGGATGGCAGTGATATGGTTTATAAAGATGCCTCTTATATCCGTTTAAAGAATATATCATTATCATGGCGTGTTCCGGAAAAATGGCAGCAAAAAGTACATCTAAAAAATTGTAGGATTTATACACAAGGGCAGAATTTATTGACTATTACAAAGTATAAGGGCCTCGATCCAGAAACCCAAGGAGTCAGTTCCTTACCTCCACTACGAGTCCTGACAGTAGGAATACAACTTAGCTGGCAGTAGTAAACACTTATGGATATGAAATTTTTGAAAAGAGTAAATTGAAAATCATGAATTCAAAATCTAAATATATTCGAATAAGCCAATCTTTAAAAATAAAAAATTGGTTAATAAAACAATTAATAGTTGCTGTTATTGTAATGTCTTCTTTGATTCTTCCTTCAAGTTGTAAAAAATTCGTAGAAATTGAGCCGCCAGTCACATCGATATCTGGTGCTGGAGTATATAATCTTGACGCTACCGCGATTGCAGTATTGACGGGGATCTATGCTAATTTGAGCTCAAGAAGTAATTATGGTATTGGCATTGGGGATTTGGCGACCCTTTCACTATCGGCAGGCTTGTCTGCAGATGAATTCACTCTATACAGCGGGGTTTCTAATACGAAATATATTGCTTATTATAGAAATAACCTAACTAGTGCCAAGGATGGGTTTGAATTTTGGAATAGCATTTACTCTTATATTTTTACCTGCAATAGTGCCATTGAGGGGCTTAATAATTCTAGTAGTTTAACTCCTTCTGTAAAACAGCAACTTTTGGGTGAAGCGAAATTCATGCGTGCTTTTTTTTACTTCTATTTGGCTAATCTGTATGGAGATGTGCCTCTCATTCTAAATACGGACTATAAAGTAAATGCAGCTTTAGCACGTTCACCCAAAGCACAGGTTTATCTGCAGATTATTGCTGATTTAAAAGACGCTCAAGATTTGCTAACTGCTTTTTATGTTAATGGCGTTATTAATAATACAGCAGAAAGGGTACGTCCGAATAAATGGGCCGCAACTGCTTTATTAGCAAGAGCATATTTATATACAAATGACTGGGCAAATGCAGAAGCTCAGGCAACTGCTATAATCAGCAATACAAATTTGTACAGTTTGACTACTTTAAATAGTACGTTTTTAAAAAACAGTAGTGAATCCATCTGGCAATTGCAGCCGGTGAATTCTGGATGGAATACAGAAGATGCCAAAGTATTTAATCTTTTTTCAACTCCAGTAGGATTAAGTAATACTAAGCCCGCATATCTTAGCTCAACTCTACTTAATAGTTTTGAAGTTAATGATAAACGGTTAATAAACTGGGTTGGTAAATATACCGACACTACTCCAAATCCAGATGTGGATTATTATTTTCCATATAAATATAAAAGTGCAACAAATGGCTTAATTGTATCAGAATATTTGATGGTGTTTCGGTTGGCGGAACAGTACTTAATAAGGTCAGAAGCCAGAGCACAGCAGGGAAATATTTCAGATGCTACATCTGATTTAAATGCAATTCGTTTTCGAGCTGGTCTTCCTAATACTGCAGCAACAACACAATCAAGCTTATTGACTGCTATACAACATGAAAGGCAAATAGAGTTGTTCAGTGAGTGGGGGCATCGTTGGCTTGATTTAAAAAGGTTGAATTCTATAGATTCAGTTATGAATGTTGTATGTACTCAGAAGGGTGGCACGTGGGACAAAAAATGGCAATTGTATCCTATTTATATTGGAGATATTCAAAAAGATAATAATTTAACTCAGAACCCTGGCTATTGAGTGTGCTGATTAAATTGAAAAGTTCTTTGACTTTAAAAATTTTGCTGAGTCAAAGATGATAGTCCCCCCATCGTAATCTGCCAATTGGTGATGGTAATAAACTGCCTTTATGCTACTGCGGTTAAATGCTGTGGTAGTGAGCAATAAAGGAAATGGCACTTTAAAGATGTCAGGAGAGTATTAAGATGGTGAATCATCACGTTACGCTTCGAAAAGGTTAGACGATGTCAAAACAAGGTATAGTAGCGCCTTTGGAATAAGCAAGAAGGATACCTGTTTACTATTGTTGCGACATCCGAAGTATAGATGGCATGAGCTTAATACAGGCTTTTACTCGGATCAGGAGTAACTGACGTAAGGATGCAAAGAGAATATATCAAGTTGTTCAGGACAGCAAGATAGAAAGTATCGATGACTTGCAATTAGTGATGAATCTTCTAATGGAATTGGGGCGAAGGGGATGTATTATTTGGTATATGAATTCAGCGAGAAACTACTTTTTGTAGGAGGTGTCAAGAATGTTAAGCAAAACACTTAAGTCTAGGAAAGACTTAAGCTGTATTTAATAATAGGAGCCGTATGATGCGAGAGTTTCACGTACGGTTCTATAAGAGACCTGGGTGAAATTCCCAGGTCTACTCGACAATTCTCATCCTTAATTAATTATTAAAATAAGTATTAACAGCCAGCCAGAAATAGTTCAATATGACTAAATCAATGTGCTATTATCACTGAGCTAGTTACAGCTATCCTATGTGCCAACAAGATAGTGTTAACGGCAAATATAAGTTTGACTCTGCATTTGAGTTAGTATTTAAAGATTCAATAAGTTGGTATGTGTTGTTTTTAAAAGGAAATATTATTAATCGAGGCGGCAATTATTATACTCGTTTAGACTTGCTCAAGAAGCGATATCATCAATAAAAATTATTAAAAACTGAACTTTAATTCCTATTGTGGTATCTGTAGTTGACCGAGTTATTACTTATAAATAAAGTGAAAAATGAAAAAAATTTTGAGTTTAATTCTATTGCTACCATTCGTAATCAATGCACAGGAAAAAGGTATTCATTTTGAGCAGGGCTTAACTTGGGACCAGGTATTAGCAAAAGCAAAGGCCGAGAACAAGTACATTTTTGTAGATTGTTATGCCACTTGGTGCAATCCATGTAAATACATGGACCAGAATGTTTATACGCTTGAAAGTATTGGTAATTATATGAATGACAAATTCGTTTCATTGAAAGTACAGATGGACACCTCTGCCCATGATAAGGATGAAATTAAAAAATGGTTTGCTGTTGCAAATGCTATTAAAAATAAATATGAAGTGACGGCTTTTCCAAGTTATCTTTTTCTATCGTCGGAGGGAAAAATTTTGCACAAAGGTACAGGAGCTAAAAATGCGACTAGTTTTTTAGACCTATTATATAAAGCATCTAGCCCAAATACTCAATATTACACCTTACTGGAAAAATATAAACAAGGTACTAGAAGTTATACTGAGATGGCCTACTTGGCGAAAACCTCTCAAATTTTAAAAGACAAGGAATTGGCCTTCACAATCGCACAAGATTATATGCAGAACTATTTATATAAGTTGGAGGACCATGAACTTTACACAAAAGAAAATATTGAGTTCATCGGCTCATTTCTTTTAAGTTCAAAAGAAAAGGGTTTTGATATGTTTTATAATCATGCAAATAAGGTTGATGAAGTAATGGGAAGAAGCTCATTTGCAAAGACTGTTGTAAACCATATTATAACAAAAGAAGAAATAGATCCAATAGTATGGTCTAAAAGCAAAGCCATTGGAAAGAGCCCTAACTGGAGTAAAATGGAGAGTGCGATCACAAAAAAATACAACCACATTTGTGCTGAATATGCAATATTGAATGCTCAACTAAAATGGTACGGTTATAAAAAGGATTGGTCAAATCTGGCCAAATATAATCTTAAAAAAATTGATATATACGGCTTAGATACTGCAGGATTGGGGAAATTGTTTTTAAACAACATGATATTCGAAGTTGTATTTATGCATAATAATGATGCAAAAATTCTAAAAAGAAGTATTGAACTTATAGACGTGCTTTTAAAAACAGATTCTATTAATTCCGCTTGGCTAGATACTAAGGCAAATCTATTATATAAATTGGGTAAGAAAGAGGACGCCGTTGTTATAGAAGAGAGGGCTGCTGCCTTGGACCCGAAAGCTATGGATATTCAACAATCACTAGAAAAAATGAAAAGAGGCGAACCTACCTGGCCTATGAATAACTGAGCAAATCGAAATAAAGTTCGGCAGTTGACATATCTAGTAGTGCGAAATGTGATTCGAGGTAGAAGCATCACGGTTGAAAAGTATATAACAGTTAGAGATTACAATCTTGCTAACTGTAAATGCATTAAAAGATAATGAATATGTGTAAATATGCATGATGGTCTAATTGGTCCAAACTATTCCACAAAACTTTGAGTGAAATGTGTCCGAGTTGTAGCTTCATATATTCGTGCCAATCTTTGACTGGAAGATGGAAATTAATAATAATCGGGTGTTTTTTATAGTGGTGTCGATAAAGATGCGTTCACTCTGAAATAGCAGTTACTCTTTTTGGGGGCTTTATAACTTGTAATGGTAACATAACTGGCAATACCCAAGTAAAAAGTGATTCTTCTGATTGATGTGGTTAGCGGCCCTCCGCCTCGTCCCTCATTGCAAAAGGATATAGGTGCGGGATCTTTCGTGTGAGTTGGGCTAGCTAGTTGTGATTCATAAACAAGAGGCCAAGTTATATTATTTCTACAAAGGATATGCTGTGTAGTGACACATTTGCTAAGAATTTAAGGATACGAATTCAGACATATCTGCCTGCCATAAACGATACCGCCATTTGGTAAGACATATTTGAATATTTCGATTGATTAGCCAAAACAGCGTTTCAGCATGAGGCCACTAGTGTGGTTTAAGATTGGCTAAAATATGCATTTAGATTATTTGCCATGTGTTGAAAGGCGACGTTTTTATAATTACAAAGCATTCTCCCTAATATTTAGACAATAGTTATTTTCTATCGGTAATATATGAATTAGCTGGGTGTACGATATTTCTTAATCAGAATATTTCGGAGGAATGAGCCGAAATATGAAAATAAAGCTGTTCGGTTATATAAACCGATAAAATATTTTAAACAAAAAGATTAACAATACTTGCGATGGCAATGGATAAACAATATGTACTTTATTGATTTGTGGAATTAGTCAACACTTATTTTTAAATTAATTCGTAACTTAAATAGGGATTATTACGCAATTCCAATTAAGAAATTAGAAGTTGCATTTCTAAAAAAAAATTAAAAACATTGCACTTGATTATGAAACGGTTTTTACTATTGTTTGTATTAATGTCTTATAAATTACCTGGATTTGCTCAAAAAATGCCTATCGATTCTAGCATTATCGCAAAATGGCCAACTTTGGGAACTCCAATGATTAGCAATGATGGAAACTATGCTTTATACACCGTCAATAATCTGCCAATAGGATATAACACCTTGGTTATTAAATCCACATATAGTAATTGGGAAAAAGAGATAGTGGGAGCCGAACCGCTTTTTTTCACGAATGACAACAAGCAGGTTATTTATAAAGCGAGTGACACACTATTTTTTTTAGATATTGGAACGGGAAAACTATCATTTATATCTAACATTAGTTCATTCAGGTTTCCAACACAATCTGGCAAAGGGGAATGGCTTGCCTTACAATCTAAAAATAATGGGGAAGATCTAATTTTGCTTAACTTAATTTCTGGTAACAAACAGCATTTTGATTCAGTTAAAGATTATTCTTTTGATAATAATGGAAAAGCACTTTTATTGAAAACATTATTTAAGCATGATACCATATCTACAAGTTCATTAAAGTGGGTTAGCTTGCCTGAATTCAAAGTAACTACTATTTGGTCTGATAAATCTCAATTTCAGGCAACTGAAACAATTGGAAATTTTACTTTTGATACTGCCGGTACTCAATTAGCTTTTATAGTAAATAGTACAAATGGGCATGGATTTGATAATACCATTTGGTATTATAGAATCGGGATGGATAAGGCAGTGCTTCGGGTTAATAACCAGTCTGCTGGAATAAAGTCGCAATTGACGATAACTAATACGGGTCTCCGGTTCAGCAAAAATGGAAACTGGATTTATTTTCAATTAGAACCTCCAATAGATAACCGAAAGCCTGATTTAAATGCTGTTAAAGTCAATATCTGGAGTTACAAAGATAAAGTGTTGCAATCTAATCAGTTAAATCCTTTTTCTCCTAAAAAATCAGGGTTCCTTCCCATGGCAGTAATTAATGCAGACGGGGGACATGTAATTCAAATAACTGAGGGCGATGAAGTGATAGTCTATAATTGTGAAGGTGATAATTTTACAGTGATTACGGATAACAAACTTGTGACCGGCTATTGGTGGGATAATGCTTTTAATTCTTATTATTTGGTCTCTTTAAAGGACGGTTCGAGAAAATTTATTACAAAGGAAAATGGATACACCATCTTTTCAGTTTCACCACAGAGTAAGTATATCGTATATTATAACAAAAAGCAAAAGAAGTATTTTAGTTATGATGTAGGTTCGGATAAAACCCATAATATTTCGCAAGGCATTTCTGTCCCTCTTGACGATGAATATGCTAGGAGAAGCAAAGGAGAGTCGAATCCAATTGGTATAGCTGGCTGGTTCAACCAAGATGTTTCTTTACTTTTATATGACAATTATGATATATGGGAGGTCGATCTCAAAGCCCAAAAGCTACCAATAAATATTACTAATGGATATGGAAGGATACATAATATTAAATTTAGGCTGGTAGATGAATCAATAAGAGAGAGTAAAGCCCTACAAAGAACAGAGCCATTGCTTTTGACGGCGTTCAACACTAAAAATAAGAACAACGGCTTTTACCAAAAATCCCTTGAAAAAAGGGGAGATCCGGAACTATTAACGATGGGTCCTTTTCTTTTATACCAAGTAAATTCCCAAATACCAAATTCAATTTATGGAGTCGAGAGTATGAAGCCATTGAAGGCATTGAATACTAATTGTTGGATTGTGAAACGCATGACTTCTATTCAAGCTCCCAATTATTTCCTTACAAATGACTTTAAAACTTACACATCGCTAACTGATTTGCAGCCTCAAAAAAATTGTAATTGGTTAACGACCGAACTTGTCAACTGGGAACAATTAGATGGCTCTATTTGTCAGGGTATATTGTATAAACCGGAGAACTTTGATCCAAATAAAAAATACCCAATTATATTTGAATATTATGAGCAATTATCCTCTAATCTGAATGCTTTTCTTAAACCTGAATTTACAAGTGCGTACATAAACATTCCCTGGTTTGTTAGTCGTGGTTATTTGGTTTTTACGCCGGATATTCATCTTTCATTGGCGGCTAAAACGAATAAGACAAATGGCGAAAATGCTTATAATTCAATAGTATCCGCTGCAAAATATCTATCTAAAAAACCTTGGGTCAATAGTACCAAGATGGGTATCAACGGACATAGCTTTGGTGGAGGATTAACCAATTACTTGGTAACACATACACGTATCTTTTCAGCTGCAGCAGAAGCTGCGGGTGGAAGCGATCTGGTTAGTTCATACTTAGATGTTTTAGACAGACAATCTGGAGCCGAAAATGGTCAAGGTCGGATGGGGGCAACTCTTTGGCAGCGTCCAGACCTCTATCTTAGAGGGTCTGCAGTTCTAAGCGCAGATAAGGTAACGACACCATTACTCATCATGCACAATAAAGCAGATATAGCTGTGCCGTGGAGTCAGGGTGTTGCATTATATATGGCACTGCGGCGATTAGGCAAGAAAGTTTGGATGCTGCAATATGACGATGAAGGTCATGTATTAAATAGAAAAGCGGCGGAAGACTATACTATTCGGCTAACACAGTTTTTTGATCACTATTTAAAAGATTTCCCGGTAGCGAAGTGGATGTCTGAAGGAGTTCCTGCCAAACTGAAAGGTATTGAGAGCGGATATGATTTGGATTATAGCGGCAGGATGCCGTAATAAATTGTGAATCTTTACTAAATTCTCATTTAATAGAGAACACTGTTGAAGTTTAGTTTGCCTGTGAATAAAATAATACCAATTAGTGGGCTTATTAACGAAAGAGGGTGTTTTCTAAATGATAAGTGCCCCGGGATAATTCTGTTGTAAATGTTTGATTAGTTGATTTACATCAGGCTCTTGGCTGAACGTTTTTAATTCAAACTTATCACTATAAATGCCTATTGCCCGACTCTTATGGTGGGGAACTACAACTATATACAAATTTTGAACTGCAAAATATATAACTTGGGTTACTTTTGAATTCATGACTTTGAGTTTTGTAATTTCAAGTTACATTTTACCGAAGTCATGTTTTTTATTCAAACATAGGGACTCAAAAATATGATACGCCCATTCGAAACCTGATTCAGAATTATAGTCGTTTAGCTGATCACATATTTTGATTTATTTATGACAATAGTCATTATTGCAGCCTTTAATTTACTTCATCGGTGGTTAGTTTGAAATCACGAACACTACAACCTCCGGGAGTTGTTGTGTATGGAATATTTAATCCATTAAAATTTTAAGTAGAAGTGTGTATACATTAGTGGAAACACAACCACTGCGTGCTACCAGTAGTGGTATAAGTAATTTGGAAGCTGAACTTCTTTGCTTTAAAAGCTAAAGAACTACTAATTGCAGCAAATACGGTGTTAGCAATCACCATAAATTTTACTCTTTTCATAAAATAGTAGCTTTTGGGAATTCAAAAAGCTAAACTTTTATTTAAAAAAAATATGCCTACTCTGTTCTAATGGTTTTCGACTAAACTGAAGACTGTCACAAATATTTAGGTGGGCGGAGGAGTCCTTAACAGAAGGGCTACTCTTTTGAGCAGCCCTTCAAATTGGTTGTACTGAAGTGTTAAACTAATCACAAGTAAGTGATAGTTGATCACATCTTGCGATTTGTTTGATAACTACCAATAACTTAAAACCTTTAATTTACTTCAGAAGTGGTTAATTTGAA
>NZ_LVYD01000082.1 GCF_002077945.1 Niastella vici | reverse complement strand
GGAGGCAACGAACCGCTCTACCCGGAACCATATCATGAAAGATTTATTGAAAAATCAACGATTTGCGTATATATTAAAGCGATTAACTGTTTGCAATTGCTGCTATTAAACTCTTTTTAAGTGCATTTCAGGCACCGCTGAAACCATCAGGGGGAATTGTTCAACCGTTAAATTCGCGGGGTCTAATCCAAATCCTCTTGATTCTGATAAACTTATTTTTTTCAGGCGGAAATAAAAATCCATGATCATCCGCTCAACCACTGGTAATTCATTGTCGGAGCTTAAATATTTTTCCATTACAATGAAGTGGACATCGCCAACAGGATTGTTTTTATGCATAGCATCATAACCCGCCGGAATGATCACTTCTTTATTGTGTATCAATTCGGCTATAATATAGCGGAACATCAAATGTACATCGGGATCGATGCGGAAGCCTAATCTTAACTCAATGCGTATGATGCTGTTCGGTATTACATGGGTCACTTTGTATTCCTTTAAATAGGGGTCATCGGTAGTATGCACATGCACGAACCAGTAAACATCTGCCCGTTTGGGTACTTTGCCTAAAATGGAATGTACTATTTTATGCTCTACTTCTTTGGTGTTATCGGAGCTTGTTAAGTAAACCAGGTGATTCGTATATTTTGGGATCGAGCGGTCGCGGCTTATTGAAAGGATCATTGGAATATAATCTTCCAAACGAACCAGTTCAACATAGCGGTTCTTGATCTTCCGGGCCCTGTACCAGATATACATTACGCCAATTATGCCAACTTCAAATACCAGGAACATCCATCTTTGTTTGATCTTGGCTACATTGGCAATAAAGAAAGAGATCTCAACTGTTAAAAATACCATTAAAACCAGGCTGATTATTATCATGTGCCATTTCTTATGAAACTTCATGTAATAAAACATCAGTATGGTGGTCATCAGCATGGCAATGGTGATGGAGAATCCATAAGCGGCTTCCATATGACTCGATTCTCTGAAATAGAGCATTACGGCAACGCAGCCTATCCATAAGATCCAGTTAATGCTTGGAATATAGATCTGGCCACGTATATCGGTAGGATATTTTACTTTAATTTTTGGCCAGAAGATCAACCGCACCGCTTCATTGATGAGGGTGAACGATCCGCTGATCAATGCCTGACTGGCAATAATAGTGGCTGCCGTTGAAATAATGATACCAATGAGCAGGAAGGCGTGTGGCATGATCTCATAAAAGGGATTCAGATCGTTCAATGAAGATTTGCCACGGAGTAACACCCACGCACCCTGGCCAAAATAATTGAGCAGTAAAGTGGTTTTTACAAAGATCCAGCTCACCTGGATATTCTTTTTACCGCAGTGCCCCAGATCTGAGTATAACGCTTCTGCACCTGTGGTACAAAGGAAAATGGCGCCCAGTAACCAGAAACCATTGGGGTAGTGTACCAACAAATTGTATCCATACACAGGATTTATTGCTTTTAAGATCTGCGGGTAATGCGCTATCTGGTTGATGCCTAAAACCCCGATCATCGTAAACCAGATGAGCATCATGGGGCCAAATGCACTGCCTACTACCTTGGTGCCAAATTGCTGAAAGAAAAACAGGAGAGAGAGAATGCCTATAATAATGCTGACCGTCAATGTATTTCCGGGAACAATAAATTTTTCAAAACCCGACACGCCGTTCAGTCCTTCGATGGCTGAGGATACCGAAATGGGCGGTGTAATAATGCCATCGGCCAGTAACGTACCGGCGCCTATAATGGCCGGCAAAAATAACCAGCGGCGGTACCGGCGTACCAATGCAAATAAGGAGAATATACCTCCTTCGCCGCGATTATCGGCCTGCAGGGTAAGTAAGATATACTTGAAAGTGGTTTGTAAAGTGAGTGTCCATAAAACGCACGACAGTCCGCCGTAGATCAATTCGTCGGTTACGGGCCGGCTTCCAATTATGCTTTTTAATACATAGAGTGGGGAAGTGCCGATGTCACCATAAATGATTCCCAAAGTAATTAACAGGCCAGCCAGGGATACCTTATCCAGTTGTTTGCTCACAGCAGTACGTGTATAAAAATTAAAAATTAGTTTGGGTTGTTCACACAACGCCCCTGGCGTTTGCGCCAATTGTGTGCCATGCCAGGAAAAAATCAGGAGGAGGAAGCCAAATGCAGCCAGGTAGCGGGTTTGCGCAATTGAAAATTTCAGGTGGGCAATTGGGCTAAAAGTAAAACCCTTTCATTTTGAAAGGGTGGTTTTTCAAAATGAAAGGGTTTGTATTATGCAGGGCAGGTAGTTGCACTAACACCCGATTGGTGACCCCAGGGCTGTGGAATGGCCGCAATTGTTTTTTTAAAAAAAAGTCCCCCGATAAATCGGAGGACTTTTATAATAACACCTATAGAACAAATTATTGATTTAACTGCAATAACTTACCTGTTATTGTTTTATTTCCTACCCGCAGCACATAGACCAATTGGGCCGATTTCAGTGAGGGCAGACTTACCTCGAAGGTATTGGGTCCCTGCTGAATGTGCCCCTGGAAAATGGTTCGAACCTTTTGCCCAAGCATATTGAACATTTCCAGACTGCCATTGCCTGCTTCAGGAGCGGTTACCAAAAATTTAACGTTGTTGTTAAATGGATTGGGAAGCGCTTTGATGGTAAGTTGGCCACCTATGTTCAGGTCATTGGTTAAAGTCTGCGTGTTGTTTTCTGTGCCGGTTGTTAATCTTGCTCCGGATGAACAATTGGATGCATCACAAAGAACGGCTGATGAAATACAACCCGAACTTATTTTTCTAACCTTTATACCGGTTACCGAACCTGCAGCCAGCGGGCTGAACAGCGGATTGCTCTGCCAGGTTGTACCATTATCTATGCTATACTCATAATCTGATCCAAGCGGGCTCAGTATTGTTATACTGCCTGTTGATGGTCCGCACAGCGAAGGTTGAACCGCGCAGAATGTTGGCGCATTTGGTGCGTTGGTATTTACAGTAACAGTTACATCATCT
>NZ_LVYD01000081.1 GCF_002077945.1 Niastella vici | reverse complement strand
TGAACCGCGCAGAATGTTGGCGCATTTGGTGCGTTGGTATTTACAGTAACAGTTACATCATCTGTGTTGCTGCAACCCGATGACGTATTGGTCTTTGTTACCGTATAGGTTGTTGTTGATGATGGATTGGCAGTTGGGTTGCTGGCGCTGGCATCACTTAAGCCGGTGGTTGGTGACCATGAATAAGTGAATCCGGCTGCTGATGCTTCTCCAATTTGTTTACCGCTTGCATTGGAGGTACAGGTTTTGGTAAAGTCGGCACCTGCATTAGCCACCACAGCCGCATTGTTCACCGTTACTGTTACATCATCCGTGTTACTGCAACCCGATGACGTATTGGTTTTGGTTACTGTATAAGTAGTGGTTGATGATGGATTGGCTGTTGGGTTGCTGGCGCTGGCATCACTTAAACCTGTGGTTGGCGACCATGAATAGGTGAACCCGGCTGCTGATGCTTCTCCAATTTGTTTACCATTGGGATTGGTAGTACAGGTTTTGGTAAAGTCGGCTCCGGCATTAGCTACCACAGCTGTATTATTCACCGTTACCGTTACATCATCCGTGTTGCTGCAACCCGATGACGTATTGGTCTTGGTTACTGTATAGGTAGTAGTAGATGATGGGTTGGCCGTAGGGTTGCTGGCGCTGGCGTCGCTTAAACCTGTAGTGGGCGACCATGAATAGGTGAACCCGGCTGCTGATGCTTCACCAATTTGTTTACCATTGGGATTGGTAGTACAGGTTTTGGTAAAGTCGGCTCCGGCATTGGCTACCACAGCTGTATTATTCACCGTTACCGTTACATCATCCGTGTTGCTGCAACCCGATGACGTATTGGTCTTGGTTACTGTATAGGTAGTAGTAGATGATGGGTTGGCCGTAGGGTTGCTGGCGCTGGCGTCGCTTAAACCTGTAGTGGGCGACCATGAATAGGTGAACCCGGCTGCTGATGCTTCACCAATTTGTTTACCATTGGGATTGGTAGTACAGGTTTTGGTAAAGTCGGCTCCGGCATTGGCTACCACAGCTGTATTATTCACCGTTACCGTTACATCATCCGTGTTGCTGCAACCCGATGACGTATTGGTCTTGGTTACTGTATAGGTAGTAGTAGATGATGGGTTGGCCGTAGGGTTGCTGGCAGTGGCATCACTTAAACCGGTGGTTGGCGACCATGAATACGTGAACGCGGCTGCTGCTGCTTCACCAATTTGTGCGCCGTTTGTATTGGAAGTACAGGTTTTAGTGAAGTCGGCTCCGGCATTAGCCACTACAGCCGTATTATTCACTGTTACCGTTACCTGATCGGTATTGCTGCAACCACTCGAGGTAAAGGTTTTTGTTACGGTATAGGTAGTAGTTGACGATGGATTGGCGGTGGGGTTGCTGGCAGTGGCATCACTTAAACCTGTGGTGGGCGACCATGAATAGGTGAACCCGGTTGCTGATGCTTCTCCAATTTGTTTGCCGTTTGGATTTAAAACACAGGTTTTCGTAAAATCATCTCCGGCGTTGGCTGTAACCGGTGCAGAAGCTGCTACGGCCGTAAACCTGGTTGATTGACAATTTAACGCATCAGTAATTGTTACGGTATAGGTTCCTGCCACTAAACCGGTAAGGTCCTGGTGGGTTGCCTGACCCGAGGGAATAACGCCACCATTGCTGGCCACCCAGGAATAAGTATAGGGCGATTTTCCGCCCAGTGGGGTCATATCAATAGAACCTGCTACAGAGCAGGTAGCGTTGGTGACACTAAAGCTGGCATCGAGGCCGGTATTAATTTGTATTGAATCGAGGGTGCCGCATTTGGGATTAATGGTAGCAGAATTGATCGGACAGGTGCTGCCAGGTGAAGCATCCGTCCAGGCCAAATGAAGATCTTTTATGGTTAACGACTGACCGCATTTGTACCCAATTTGGTTGAACAGCAAAGTGGTGGTCGTATTACTGGCTACAGGACCACCGCAGCCTGAAATGGCCCGGGTAGAAGAAAGGGTGCCATTGCTGTTCCGGATAACCAGGGTGCCCCAAAATGCAAAAGCAGTTCTTGTTGAACCTGTTTTGTTGTTTATGGTCAGGTTCAATGTCCTGTATATAGAATCCCCGGTTGTACATGCATTACAAAGACCTGTGCCAGGTAAGGCCGCACCTACAAGCAAAAGGTCCTTGGATGTACAGGAAGTAGGAAACGTTTGGGCAAATGCCTGCGAAGAAAACATACACACTGGAAGAAAAAGAACGAACAGGTGTTTAATGATCAATGCATACCAGGCATTTTGACGGCTATCATGGGGAGATAGATCCTGGGTTCGAATGGTAGAGGGATGGTTCATACCAAAATATTTTTAGGTTCAGAAAATAGGGATTATAGCTTCAACGTCGTACAGGCGGAAGCGAAAGCAATTTTGCTTAAAGCAGTGTATTAACAACTATGATAACTCAATATTGAAAAAAGATGCTATGGCGGTGTTGACATGCGCAGGCATTTGGCTTTCCCCTGCAGGATCAACAACCTGATTGCGCAGATTCGGCATTTATATAAAGGGCGTCTCATGGCCGGCAAATATTTTTGTTTTCAATCGTATTGATAAAAAAGTTATCGCGTTCGGTTGTTCACATAACGATCCTGTTACGCCGGTGCAACTACATGCAGGCGCACATGGTTATGCCATTCTTTTTGTGGATATTGCTCTGCATGAGTATATGAAATACCCATACTGGTTTCAATTTCAGTAAGCGCGAAAGATGTTTTGTTGAACAGCAGTGCGGATAAAAGGTAGTTCAGGGGATAGTAAAAACGGTTGGATTGGAAAGGATATTTAAACTTATTTGATACCACTTGCAAGAGAAAGGAATACAAATGATAAATAAATATATAAATTTTTTGACATTAGAATTACATTAGAAATTTATTTCAAGCAGAACTTGATCTGGATCACTGATGGACATCACTATTTCAGCCGATGGCACTTCCAAATGGCTGTTTTCTAGTTGTTTATCGTTCAAATATCTACCATTTAATGTAAGTTTAACATTTATACCCATATTTTTGAACGGTAACACACCCCCTAAATGAAACGATGTACTGTTTGCCATGCACTTATCTTATGCCTGCTCTGTATTTCACCTGTTGCCCAATCACAATTACAAAAGATCTACCTCCATCCCAAAGCGGCTGGCAGCGATAAGCAGTCGAATTTTGTAGATTCCATCCGGTTTATTCCGCTGGAAGTAAAAGCGGGAATTGAATTGAGCACCTATAACTATGTTGAGATAACGAAAAACTACTTCTATATCCCGGATTATTATCGTAAAGCCGTTCACCTGTATTCCAAAAACGGAAGGTTCTTTAAAACGATAAATTTTAAACAGCTCGGGGATGCTTTTTACCCTGTTTACGATGAGTATACAAATCGGATCGTGTTTGTTGAAAATAATAAAAATTACAGTCTTACTCCCAAAGACCGCATAAAAATAATGCTGGACTGGGATAAGCCCCGTAATAAAAAGTATTTCAAAAAATACGCTATCGACTTAAATGATACAACGTTCACCATCAGAAAAGATGTTCCTCAGCAAAACGACATTCTGCATGCATCATTCTTTTACAGTGATATTTACTATCAGGGAGAAATTATAACAAGCGGGCTTTTTAAAGACAGCCTCGATTATGAGTTCAAGACCTACCAAAACAACCGGTTTATCAAAGGTTTCTTCCCGTACAACCATGTTAATGAACCCAGGTTTTTATACACAAGAGAAAACATTAGTGTAAATAACACTGATACGCCAGCTGTCAACTTTATTGCCCGTCCTTATTGCGATACCATATACAAAACAACCGGTGATAGCCTGTATGCTGCCTACCAGCTGGTGCTGCCCCTTGAAAATAGCCTGCCGGCATCCTTTTTTACCAGGCCCTTTAAAAACAAAACCGAACGGGAAAATTTCAACCGGAACAATGGCTGGATGCTTCACCAGGTTTATACTTTCTATGAAACGCCGCGGTTTGTCTATTTCCTGGTAGGCTATCTCTCCAATTACGAAACTTACATTTACCAGAAGCAGACAAATACTACCTGCAAGGTCAAAAATATAAAGCCGGATAGCAGCCAGTACAATTTGCAGATCCTGGTTGACTTTGGCATCACGAGAAAGGGCAACCGGTTCTATAAACTGCAAAAGGCAGAAGACCTCCTGACGTTTTTTGAGAAAAATAAAAATGTGCCGGTGCCCAAAGAACTGGAAAGCTTTTTAAAAAGTAATCCTCCTGCAGCAACACCGGTGATCATTGAGTTCAAATTTAAAAACTAACGCTTGAAACCCTTATTCCTGATCTGTTCTTTATTGGGCTGGCATACGCTGGCCTTTTGTCAAACCGGCAAGGTAACAGGTTCCGTTATGGACGCCGAGACCAAAACTCCATTGGAACTGGCAACAGTAGCCATTCATGCACCCGATTCATCTGTTATAGCGTATCAGCTGTCTGATAAATACGGGCTTTTCTCCATAGGGAAATTGCCATTGAAAAAAAAGCTGTTGGTAAGTGTTAGTTATGCCGGATATATCAGTTACAACACCTTTATACAGCTGGATTCAGCCAGAACAGATACCCTGGCTGTTTTCCTGGCGCTGCAGAATAAGGACACGGTAGTGGTAACGGCTGCCATTCCCGTCAGAATGAATGGCGATACACTGGAGATCAATCCTGCCGCCTTTAAAATGAAAAGTGATGCAGTGGTAGAAGAACTATTGAACCAGGTCGCCGGTATTACCATCTGGTCCGACGGTACTATAACGGTGAACGGTAAAAAAGTGAAAAGCCTGCTGGTTGACGGAAAGCCCTTTATGGGATCAACTGATTCGCGTATTGCCACGCAAAACCTTCCCAAATCAGCAATTGATAAAATTCAGCTTTACCAGGAATACGACAGAAGCAAGATAGGTAAGGAAAACGCCAGGACAGGCCGGCCGCAGGATTCCCTGCTTACAATGAACATAAAGTTGAAAGAAGGCAGTAAAAAAGGCTACTTCGGCAAAACAGGGGCCGGCTATGGTACCATGGACCGGTTTGAAGGGGACCTTTCCCTGCAGCTATACAATAAGAAAACGAGTGCCGGTATAGGCGCAGGCCTGAATAATACAAATAAGAATATCGGCAACATTGAGGAGATGTTCCAGAATAATACATACAGGAATTACAATCCCAATTTATATAATGTGGGCCGGTTCGGCACTAATGGCATCAACAGGAATCATTCTATAGGTGGTGTGCTGGTGCATAATTTTATTGAATCAGAAAATAGCCGGCAAAACGATCGCATTTCCATTAATTACAACAAATCAGGGACGAACGCTTATGTCACCGATTTGAATATGGAGAACAGAACGGCACTCGATAATCCACTGTTCATTCGCGATGATGGGGTGGCAACCAGCCGGCAAAATAAACACGATGTTGGCATCAATTATATAAAGACCAATAGTTATAACGACAACTTTATTATAAACGGTACCGTAAATACGAACAATAAACGCAGTAATACTAACCATACCGTTGAAGTAAGGGATTCCGCAAACCGGCTGCAAAGTACAAACGCCACAACTACTGCGGAAAGCAGGAATTCGGATTACGAATCGCTGGAATTAAATTTTACCACATCAAATGCCGACGAGCCTGTAAAAGGCTTCAACACCAGAATGTTTGCCAGTCGCGACAGGAATGCATCAACAAGGGATGTAATAAGTGAATTCGGGTCTTTTACCAATTCAAGTAAAAATACATACAATAACCGGCGGTATGCCACAAACAATGAATCGCTGAACATAACCGGAAACCTTGAGTATACGGGCTTTAAAAGAATGCTGTTGCGCCGGTATAACTTATTTGGAATAAATCTCAGTCTTATGCAATGGTTCAATTATACCCGGTCAACGGAAAACGTCATGGTTAGCGATTATGACAGCACGGCCAAACGGTACTTTGTAAATAGTAATCTATCCAACGGGAATAAAAAGGAAATAATTGAATTTACCCCTATACTTAGTATGTCAAAGTCATTTGACAAATTCACTGGCGTATTCTACCGCGGCCTCTCTCTGCAGGTTAAATTGATGGATGATCTGAAAACGGATAAAAACACTTCCTCCATTGCCCAAAGGAACCTGAACCGCTCTTTCGCTTTTTTCAGGTATGAGGGAAATCTGGACTATCGATATACCAAAAGGGAAAAATACAGTTATAACGCGTCGGTTTCCTATGCGAAGTATTTAGAATATCCTGCAATTGACCGGCTCTATGCCCTTGTTGACGATATCAATGCCTATGATATCAGGATCGGTAATCCACACCTTAAAAACAGCATTAATCATTCAGTCAGTTTAAATGCAAACTTTAATACCGAAAACCCCAAATCCCTTTATACGATCAATGGCAATATCAACGGATCATATAAGCTTTTATTGGCCCCGGTAACAGACAGTATCATCAATGATTTTTCGGGCAAACGGATCTCCTGGTACATTAATTCAGATAGAACGAGTGCCCTGAACCTGAATTATTACTTCAATGTATCGAGAAAGCTCAACAGGAACAGCCTTCAATTGATGTACAATGGAGAACTCACCACCGGTAAAGTGCCTAACTATATTGATGGCATAAGTAACATCAGTGAAACCGGTAGGTTGCTGAACCAGTTTAACCTGCAATTCTTATTTAGCTCCAGGCTGGTGATCAGTGCAGGACAAACTTTAGAGTATAACAGAAGCAGGCCGTCGGCACCTGGGCTCAACGCGTTTAAAAACAGCAGTTATACTACAAGGCTGGGGATCGTTCTCAACTGGCCGGCTAATATAACCTTCAGCAGTACGGTTGACAAAATTACCAATTCAAACATAGATAAGCCGGTTGTTCTCTGGAATTCATTTGCGGCTTACAGGTTTATGAAAGGCCAGGGCGAGTTAAAAATATCGGCTATGGATCTATTAAAACAGTATCAAAATATCAGTAACAATGTAACGGAGTATGGCACCAGCACCAGGATCACAAATGGGCTGCAGCAATATTTCCTGGTAACGTTTTCTTATTATCCCCGCAAATTTGGCAAAAGAGAAATTAAAAGGCAATCAACGGAGCGCGAATGGTAGGCATACCGGCGAATCAGTAAATTTAAATGCCACCATTAAACGGATTTGTGTCTAAAATACAGTATTTTTCCTATTACAGCGGTTGATATTAAAAAATAATTAAAACAACGACCCTGCTATATGAACAATCACAAGAATCTCAGAAGGCAATTTTTAAAAGATTCAGTTAAAGCATCCGGCTTAATGATCATGGCTCCGTTGGCCGGTAAGGTTAAGTTCGCAGCATCAGCCCAAAAACAAAAGGAAATAGTTACAGCGCCCAATCGCATAAAATTTGCCGTGATCAATATTGATCATCCGCATATTTATGGAATGACGGACGCCATTAAAAGAGGAGGCGGTGAATTAGTGGCTCTGTATGCAGCACAACCAGATCTCACGGCTGCATTTTTGAAAGCCTATCCTGAGGCTAAACTGGCAAAAAGCGAAAATGAAATCCTGGAAGATCCTGCCATTCAGCTGGTATTAAGTTCAGGCATACCCGATGAACGGGCGCCCCTGGGTATTCGGGTAATGCAACACGGGAAAGATTATTTAACTGATAAGCCGGGCATTATCACTTTGGAACAACTGGCCGCGGTTAAAAAAGTGCAAAAGGAAACAAAACGGATCTACTCAATCATGTACAGTGAGCGTTTTGAAAATAAAGGCACAGAAAAAGCAAGCCAGTTAGTAAAAGCCGGCGCTATTGGCCAGGTAATTCAAACGGTAAACCTGGCGCCGCACAGGATCTTTAATAATATTGGAAAAACCGGGTTGGCAGTAAGGCCCGATTGGTTTTGGGATAAAAAAAGATACGGTGGCATTCTTACAGATATTGGTTCTCATCAATTCGATCAGTACTTACATTTTACCGGTTCCACCGAAGCGCAGGTATTAATGTCGCAGGTGGGAAATGTGCATCACACAGACAAACCCTTGTTCGAAGATTTTGGCGATGTGCTATTAAGTGGCAATGGCGGCGCCGGTTATATCAGGGTCGACTGGTTTACGCCCGATGGCCTCGATACCTGGGGTGATGGCAGGTTGACCGTATTGGGAACGGAAGGCTATATTGAGGTAAGAAAAAACACGGATATACTTTCAGGCAATAAAGGCGGTAACCATTTGTACATGGCCAATAAAAAGGAAATGATCCATCTTGACTGCAACAACGAAGTATTGCCATTCGGTCCTTTATTTGTTGATGATGTGCTGAACAGGACCGAAACGGCCATGACACAAACACATTGCTTTCTGGCAACCGAATTAGCATTGAAAGCACAAAAAAATGCCCGTACCATGGCATTGAAAAAATAAAAAATTCAGAACGATTGCTTTAAACCATATCTCAATGAAAAAAGGAAAAAGATCAACCATCAGTCGCAGAAAATTTTTAAGTAATACCGTTAAAGCTTCTGTGGGAACCGCTATTGCCACTAATTTACCAACCATCGTACCGGCGAGTGTATTGGGTAAGTATGCACCAAGCAACCTGATCAATGTAGCTTCTATTGGCTGCGGCAGGATCTCCATTACGCACGACATGACCTCAATAGCCAGATATGCCGGTGCAAGAATAAGAGCTGTTTGTGACATCGATAAGAACCGGGCGGCTGCCGGGCCTGCGGCCGTAAAAAGCAATTACGAAAGAGCCGCGCAGTTTAACGGTGGACTAAAAGGCGATTGGGAAATAAAAGTGTATCACGATTATAAAGAGTTGCTGGCAAATAAAGATATTGATGCCGTTCACATAAGCCTGCCCGACCATCAACATGCAGTAGTTGCAGTACATGCCGTTAATGCCCGTAAAGATGTGTATTTGCAAAAACCGGCCTCTCTCACCATTGAGGAAGGAAGAATTTTAAGTAATGCGGTGAAAAAGAGTGGAAGGATCTTTCAAATGGGGAGCCAGCAACGGTCCGTTGACCCCTGGCCACAGTTTAAAAAAGTATGTGAACTGGTGCGAAATGGAAGAATTGGAAAATTGATAACAGTTGAAGTTGGCCTGCCTGGCGACCCTGGCGGTGGCAATAAAGTTCAAATGCCCGTTCCTTCAAATTTAGATTACGATGCGTGGCTGGGAACAACCCCCGAAATTTATTATACGGAAGACAGAGTGCATACCCAGGATGCAGGCATAAAAGGAATTACAAGCCGGCCGGGCTGGTTGCGATGCGAACAGTTTGGCGCCGGTATGATCACGGGGTGGGGGGCGCATCATATTGACACGGCTCATTGGGGAATGGACACTGAATTGACCGGCCCCATTGAAATTTGGGGCAATGCACACTTCCCAACTGATGATCCTGATTATAAAGGGTTGTGGGATGTACATGGAATTTTCAGAACGGAAGCATTGTATGCAAACGGGGTGCATATGATCGTTTCGAACGAATTGCCTAACGGGGTGAAATTTATAGGAACCGAAGGCTGGCTTTGGGCCACCCGCGGAAATTACCGCGTAACCGATACCGATCCTGTTGCAGATAACACGGGCGTTAAACCTATTGATGCAAGCAATCCAAAAATATTACAATCGGTTATTGGTGCCAATGAAATTCATTTGTACGAAAGTGGGGAACAGCATGCCAATTGGTTAGATTGTATAAAAACAGGAAAAGAACCATCGGCTCCCGTTGAAGTAGGCCACCGGTCGTGCAGCGCCTGTTTGTTACATTATATTGCGATGAAATTGAAAAGAAAGATCTATTGGGACCCGGCAAAGGAAACTTTCACGAATAATGACAAAGCCGCCATTGCCATGCTATCGCGGCCCCGAAGAAAGAAATATGATTTTTAGGTTTTAGTTGTTGATATATATACAAACAGCCTCATACAACCTTCAGGATCAACCACCTGAAGGTTCTTTAATTTAATTTATAAAAATGTTGCAACAGTCGTTTTATTTAGGTTTATTTGTTGAAGCCATATAGCCAAAACATATCCTCAAAAGAAAGTACAATAATTCAGCGCACCCTTTACCTTAAGCTCAATGCACATTTTTGGTATGAAAAAGTTATTACTTTTTATTCTGTTGCCATATTCCTATGCGTTTGCCCAACCTGCCGTTTACACTACAGCCAACGCTCATTCACACAACGATTACCAGCAGGCATTTCCTTTTTATGCAGCCTATAACCTGAAGTACGGTTCCATTGAAGCAGATGTTTATTTGAATGTAAGTGACAATGAGCTGCTCGTAGCGCACAATGCGACCGATGCGCAACAACATCGCACACTGGAAGAGCTGTATATTAAACCATTGGCTGAAAATATTCAAAACAATAAAGGAAGTGTGTACGCCGATACTTCGCTCAAACTGATATTGATGCTGGATGTTAAAACGGAAGCTGTGCCGGCCATCAATAAATTGATCGATATTTTAATAAAATACCCGGCGCTTACCAGTTGCCCTTCACTGACCATAATGGTAACAGGCAGCAAGCCCAATTCAGCCACTTATGATGCTTATCCATCTTACATCTGGTTCGATGGCTTGCTAAGCGAAAACTATAATAAAGAGGTTCTTTCCCGCATAGCAGTGATGGGTGATAATTTTATCAATTATACAAAATGGGGGGGTAACGGCGAACTGCCGGCAAACGATTGGGAAAAATTAAAGAAAAGCGTTGCCAAGGGGCATTCATTAGGAAAAAAAGTAAGATTGTGGAATGTCCCGGATAACTTTGAGGGGTGGCAAAGGCTTATAGCACTCGGCGTCGATTATTTGAACACCGATAGCATCAAGGCGCTGGCTGAGTTCTTAAAAAAGAATGGCGCCAGAAATTTATAAAGTGTTGCCTTTGGCGAGCTGGCTCACCGGCTTGTTTGATTGTACTATATTTTTTACCCTGGCCACAATGGCTGCTGCGTCAATCCCGGCGTCCTTCAATAATTCATCCTGTTTACCTGATTGAGAGATCTTTGTGACAGCCATCTTTACTACATAATCTCCTTCAGTGGCAATAGCTGCAGCAATAAAATCACCCATGCCCCCATGTTCAAAATGATCTTCTACCGTAATAATGCATTTGAGCCGGGTAGCCTGTAAACAGTTCAGTAATGTTTGCTTATCAACAGGCTTTATGGAATAACAATCAACTATCCGGATGTTTATATTTTCCTGTTTCAATAGCTCAGCAGCCTGCAGGGCTTCAAATACCGTAATGCCGGTAGCCGCTACAGTAAGCACATCATCGGGGGATTGCCTGACTATTGTAGAACCGCCAATGGTAAACGCTTCTCCGGGCTTATACAATAATTTTGTTTTGGGGCGAAGGGTGCGCATATATACAATACCGCTGTGTTCAATCATCCGCGACACGAGGTTAACGGTGGAAACCGCATCGCAGGGTTGCAGTATAACGGTGTCGGGCAGGGCCCCGAAAAAGGCAATATCTTCCAATGCCATTTGCGACGGGCCATCTTCACCTATAGAAACACCTACGTGTGATCCCACAAATTTTATATTGGCTTCAGAAACCCTGGCCATTCGTATCTGGTCGGCAGCCCGCATAAAAAAAGCTCCGAAAGTAGCCATAACCGGTATTTTTCCGATCCTTGATAAGCCAACGCCAACTGATACCATATTTTGTTCTGCTATAAAACATTCTACAAATCGTTCAGGAGTGGTTTTTAAAGCGTCTTCAGTAAAGGTGGAGTTCTTTACATCGGCATCGAGCACATATATGCCAGGGGTATTTTGAGTGAGCTGCGATAATGCCTGTCCAAATATTTCGCGCGTTGCATATGTTTTGGAATTATCAAACTCAAGGCGTACGGCCGTATTGATTGGTGATGAAGCGGCAGGCGTTTGTGTTGGTTTCCGCAGATTAAAACGTATACTGTCATTTATATTCCCCAATTCATCCAGCGCCTTTTTCAGCTCTTCTTCTTTTAAGGCCTTACCATGCCAGCCATCTTTATTTTCAACAAAAGAAACGCCTTTTCCTTTAATGGTTTCAGCAATAATAGCTACCGGTTGCTGGCCTGCATGGTTATGTGCCTGTTCAAGAGCCTGGACTATTTGTTCATAGTTATGGCCATCAATGGTAAATACCCTGAAATTAAAAGCGCGGAACCGTTGTTCATATTCGTTCATGTGATGGCCGAACATGGTTTCACCACTTTGCGCCAGCCGGTTGATATCTAAAATGACAATTAGATTATTCAACCGGTGATAAGAGGCAAAGTTGGCGGCTTCCCATACCTGGCCTTCAGCCAGCTCGCCATCGCCACACAACACGTAGGTAGTATAAGGAAGTTTTTCTCTTTTGGCCACCAATGCCAGGCCTGCCCCTACAGAAAGCCCCTGTCCAAGAGAACCGGTAGCAGCTTCCGCAAATTTATATTTGGGTACAGGGTGCCCTTCAAAACGGCTGTTCAGTTGCCTTAAGGTTTTTAATTCGTTCAGATCATAGGCATTACACATGCCAAACAAGGTATACAGCAAGGGAGCCGCATGGCCTTTGGAGAGTACAAACCGGTCGTTGTTTATATTCAGCGGATTTGAAATATCGTAGGTGAAATATTTATCGAACAGAACGGCAGTAATATCTGCAGCCGATAAACAGGATGTTGGGTGTCCGGAACCCGCCGCAGTTGTTGAAACAAGACACCATTTGCGAATCAGTTTCGCTTCTTCTTGCCAGGTATTCAGCTCTTTCATTTTAAGGTATTCAGTGGTAAATATTGTAGAACGCGCAATTCAGGTGCCATTGCCTGTGAAAAGAAAATGGGGTAATGCCCGGGATGAACTGTAGAAAATATTAGCCAGGTGTTGTATTATAACCCCTTAACCGGTGCATAACAGGAAAAAGTTCTAAATTACCTTCCTCATCATATTTTAACCACCTGGAATTTTATGTCAAAATTGTTCACTCCGCTCCAGATCAAAACGGTGCAGTTGAAGAACCGTATTACGGTATCACCCATGTGTCAGTATTCGTCGGTAGATGGTTTTGCCAATGATTGGCATCTGGTGCATTTGGGAAGCAGGGCTGTAGGCGGAGCGGGCCTTATTATTACGGAAGCTACGGCAGTGTCACCGGAAGGCCGTATATCACCACAGGATCTTGGTATCTGGAAAGATGAACATTTGGAAAAACTAAAACAGATCACCTCATTTATGACTGCCCAGGGAACGGTGCCCGGCATACAATTAGCGCATGCCGGCCGTAAAGCCAGTACCAATGTACCCTGGGCGGGGCGGGGGAAAATTGCCATTGAAAATGGCGGTTGGGAGGTAGTGGCGCCTTCGGCCATTGCTTTTGCCGACAATTATCCTATGCCTGTAGCCCTGGACCAAAAAGGTATTCAAAAAATAATCAACGACTTTACAATGGCTGCCGGCCGTGCTTTACAGGCAGGGTTTAAAGTGATTGAAATACATGCGGCCCATGGCTACCTGATACATGAGTTTCTGTCACCGCTGAGTAACCAGCGAACCGATGCGTATGCAGGCTCCTTCAATAACCGGATCAGGTTATTACTGGAGATTATTGCCGGCGTTCAAACGGTTTGGCCAAATAACCTGCCGTTACTGGTGCGCATTTCGGCCACTGATTGGGCTGAAGGCGGGTGGGACCCTGAACAGTCGGTGGAACTTGCCCGCATCCTGCAACAAAAAGGAGTTGATTTGATCGATGTGTCATCGGGCGGACTGGTAAATTATCAGCAGATTGCTGTGGGGCCGGCCTATCAGTTACCCTTTGCCTCGCGCATCAGGAAAGAAACCGGTATACTCACCGGCACCGTGGGGATGATCACTACTGCAACCCAGGCAGAAACCATTCTGGTTAATGGCGATGCCGACCTCATCATTATGGCCCGGAAGGTCCTTCGTGAGCCTTATTTCCCCTTGCGCGCTGCACACGAGTTGCATGCCAATACCGACTGGCCCGTGCAATATGAAAGAGCTAAATGGTAGGCGGGTGGCGGTAGGCCCGCGGCATGAAGGCGCTTTTAAATTTCGTATCTTTGAGCGTTAAAAAAACGGATATGTCAATAACAAAAGAGGCTGAACTCACGGGGATGAAAAAGGCAAGTGAAGCCGTTGCGCTCACCCTGAAAGAAATGAGCAATTATGCACAACCCGGTATGACGACAAAGGAATTAGACGAATATGGGGCAAAGCTCCTCGCTGGCTTCGGGGCAAGATCGGCGCCCTACCTCACTTATGGTTTTCCGGGTTTTACCTGTATAAGCGTAAACAATGAATTTTGTCACGGTATTCCGTCTAACAAAACAGTACTGCAGGAAGGCGATTTGATCAATATCGACGTATCAGCCGAATTGAACGGCTTTTACTCAGACAATGGCAACTCGTTTGTGCTTGGGGAAGACATTAACCACCATCAAAAATTGGTAGACGCTTCAAAACAGATCCTGCATAAAGCGATCTATAATATAAAAGGGGGCGTTCGCATTTCAGATATAGGAAGTCTCATTGAAACGGAGGCTAAGAAACTTGGGTTCAAAGTAATTAAAAACTTAACGGGACATGGAGTAGGCAGAAGCCTGCACGAAGAACCCAGTGAAATAGCGAATTTCAGAGACCCATACAATCAAATGAGATTTAAAAAGAATTCTGTCGTTGCCATTGAAACTTTTATTTCAACAATCTCAACGTATGCTGAAACCGCGAGTGACGGTTGGACAATGGTTGGAGATAAAGGCGGCTTTATGGCACAGCACGAACATACTATAGTTGTTACGGGTGGCGAACCCATTATTTTGACAGAAATGAATGGGGTTTGGAATTGATATAAAACGAACTGAGCCTTCAATTGAAAGAGCCGCCACCGGCTCTTTTTTCATTTATCCGGAACGTATATATATACCGGCCGTAGCTAAAATATACAGTGGTTTACCGTTCATACAAAAAATCAACCAGCATATAACTTTTTTATCACTTTTGACTCTAATCTCTAAGGGCAATAGTTTTTTAATGCCCATGCTTGTTCCTCTTCTCCAGGTTGATCTTATTGTAATATTATTATTGTAAACTTCTGCTAAAAGCAGTAATAAAACTCATATGTACTTAATAAAAAAAGTAGTTGCATTTTTATGCGTATATGTTTTGATAACAAATTGTTTTGCTCAAGACACTTTATACCAGCTTCCGAAGATCTCCGCCGCCGCATTGAAGGCAGATTTCCTGTTGCTGCGAGATACCTTGCAAAAAATTCATCCGGGTATATACAGGTATAAAAGCAGCGCATTCATCAGCCATAGGTTCGATAGCTGCTACAACTCCATACAGGACAGTATGACCGTACCGGAATTTTTTATGCTTACCAACTTTGCCATTGCCGCTATGGAGGATGGGCATAGCAACTGCAGAATGGCCCGGCAATTCATGAAAGATTATATAAACAATACCAAAATTTTTCCTGCTATGGTTATGTTTATCCATAACCGTGCTTTTATCTATTGCTGCAATCAAAATAGTTCCCTGGCCGGGGCAGAGTTGACATCGATCAACGGCCACCCGATACAACAGATCGTACAGCGCACATTTGCATACATTCCGTCAGACGCGGACATACAATCACGTAAAAATTGGGAAGTAAACGAAAATTTTCCTTTTTTCTATACCCTTTTATATAATGAAGTTGATAAATTCAACATTACCTGCAAAAATGAAAAAGGAGCGATTATAAAAGCAGTATTGCAACCCGACATATTTAAAAATATAAATTGTCCGGCGCCTTTTAAGCGCCCTGAAAAATACCTGCAGTTAACTTATATGCCAGGTAATATTGCAGTACTTGGGATTAAAACTTTTTTGGACGATTTTTTACGGCAAACAGGTGAAAATTTCAACCACTTTTTAGACTCTGCTTTTACAGATATCCGCAATAAAAATGTTACAAAATTGTTGATCGATATACGGGGAAACCAGGGAGGCAATGATGGCAATGGAGCATTGCTGTACGCATACCTTACTCAACAACCGTTTATGTACTATGCAAGCCAGGAAACCGTCAGCGGTAAATTTGCAGCTGATGATAACCATCCTAATTTAAAATGGCAACAACCCAAACAAAACAGTTTTGCTGGCAAAGTTTATATCCTGGCAAACGGCCGAAGCTTTTCGGCCAGTGCAGAATTTTCAGCGATAGCCAGGAGCAACAAAAGGGCGTTGTTTATGGGGGAGGAAGTTGGTGGGGGATACTATGGCAATACATCCGGCGACGAAGTATTCCTTACCTTGCCCAATAGCCAGCTTAGTTGCAGGATACCGTTGGTAAAATATACAATGGCTGTTAAGAAAGATGCAAACGAAGGCAGGAGTATTTTGCCGGAATACCCTATTTATCCAACGATAAGTGATTTTATTAACCATACCGATAGCCAGTTAGACCGTGCGCTTGAAATTGTTCGGGAAAATTAGGAGCAGTTAAACTAAAGGATCTCCTGGATCTTTGCATTCACATAAGCAAATTTTCTTTCCCTGAGGATGTTTTTGTATGGAGGTGCACATTCATATTCTTTTCCAAAAATTACCTGGTCCTGAATGTGGTCGAGTGTATAACAAAAGTTAAATGCCGGAAAGGCACCTGTTACCTTCATGCGCGTTCCGGAGTTTAAATAGATCGCTGATTCATGACCAACGATGGCATTTCCACCATTCTTTGAAGTCATAACAAAAGAAACGATGCAATCTTCTTTACCATCCCCATTAATATCTCCCACTATGGCGATGGGGTTATCGACAACTGCATTGTTCTTTTTTTCAATAACAGGTTTATATTTATTGAAAAGCTTTAGCGCTTCAGTTTTGGCAGAGAAGTGATGTTGTGCCTGAACCACAGCGGGGATTGTGATAACTACAAGGAGAGCGGGTAATTTGAAAAATTTTGACATATAACTTAGGTTTAATGCACCAGCCATACGAGTAGTTCAAAAAAAATAATTAACAATAATTGTTTCCTGCTAAAAATGGTGTAATATAACGGAAATATAAAGATGCCAGGCATGAACCATAATGAAATTACATTGCGAAAGACAGAAATTACTGATTTAGACTCCTTCTTTATTTTTCAGCTTGATGATGAAGCCAACTATTTAGCTGCTTTCACCGTAAAAGACCCGGCAGATAAAGCTGCCTACCTTCAGAAATATTCAAAATTTTTGAACGAGCCCACTATTAATATGCAAACCATAATTGTGGACAACAGTATTGCCGGAAGTATCGCCGGGTTTGAAATAGAAGGCGAAGCAGAGATCACTTATTGGATCGACAAAAAACATTGGGGTAAAGGTATTGCGACAAAAGCGCTTACGGCGTTTCTAAAAACAGAAAACAGAAGACCCATTTTCGCCCGGACTGCATTTGATAATTTTGGTTCACAGAAAGTATTAGAAAAATGCAATTTTGTAAGGATCGGTTCCGACAAAGGTTTTGCAAATGCACGGCAGGCGGAGATAGAAGAGTTTATTTATAAACTGACTTAATCATTTCTTGTTGGGCGTATAGATCAGTTGCACCACTCCCGATTTGAATACTTTTGTGTCGGCCAGTACGAGGTTCAGTCTGCCAGATATATCAAACAAGGGTTTGCCGGCGCCTAATGCAGTTGGATGAACAGAGATCATATATTCATCCACCAGGCCGTTTTCAATAAACGTGGTGATCAGTTTGGCGCCTCCATAGAGCCAGATATCTTTTCCTGGTTGATTCCTGATCTTTTCTACCTGGGCTACTACATCGGTGCTAATGAAGGTGGCTTTACTATCTATTCTTGGCTGGCTGGAGAATACGAATTTTTCCTTTGACTGTATGGCTGAATAGAGCTGCTTTTCCATGTCAGATGCAGATACGTCAGGCTGGTAATTGCCCCATTGATCATAACTCACGCGACCGTAGAAGATGGTGTCAATAGATTCCAGAAAGCTGTCGAAATGCATATCTTCCTCCAGTATGCACCAATCTATCTCGCCATTGGTTCCTTCGATCAGGCCATCCAATGTTGTGGCTAAATTCAGTATTATCTTTCTCATAGGGCAAAGATAATAAAGCGGGGAAGGGCTGGTGTAAAAAATATTTTGTAAAAATTGTTTCCTGCTAAAAATAGCGTATAATAGCAGAAATACAAATTTGTAGCTATAGTATGACAACCCTTAAATTCATTCCCGTATTATTATTATTGATCGTTCTTTATTCCTGCGAACAAAGATCTGCCCCCAAAAAAGCTGATCCCGTTGCTTTTGAACTTCTTAAAAAAGCGCTGACATTAGAAGCATTTATTGATAATGCAGACAGCGCTAAAGAAGCAATTTCACTTCTTGACAAAGCCACCTCCATTGACAGCAATTATTATTGGGGACACTATAATAAATTAATGTTCTTTTATCAACTTAAGCAGTTTGATAGAGCTATTTTGACCGTTAAGAAATTAATTCAACTTCGGCCTGAGGCACACGACCTTTATTTGACAGAGGGGATTTTATATGAACGAATTGACGACAGCATATCTTCAAGACCATATTTCGAAAAATCATTGGCAATTTGCAATGCTGTTTTAGACACTATGAGCAAAACAAATAAAGAGTATGAATTAATTTTTGGTAATAAAGCCGTAAATCTTATTATGCTGGGGGAGGAAGCAAAGGCAAATGAACTTCTGAAAAAGTTATACGACAGCGCGCCTGACCAGGTACATAAGCTAAAAGTGTCATACCTGATGAATAAAAGCAAAAAAGAAGTAATTGCGAGAATGAAAGAAGAACACAGTCACTGACAATACCAATGAAAGCCATAGACCAATGAACTTAAATTTAAACCAGATCACCATATCAGTAAAAGACGTCGAAAAGTCAATTGAATTTTATCAAAAACTTGGGTTAAACCTCATTGTAAGATCACTTCCGAAATATGCAAGGTTTGAATGCCTGGCTGGTGAAGCAACTTTTTCGTTACATCAGTCAAACGAAAAAATAAACGGCTCAACCTGGATCTATTTTGAAACTGCCACTTTAGACGATGACGTTAAAAAATTGACAGACCTGGGAATTGAATTTGAAACCTTGCCAACCGACCAAACCTGGTTGTGGCGGGAAGCAAGACTAAAAGACCCCGACGGAAATCAACTTATACTCTATTACGCAGGTAAAAACAGAAAAGACCCGCCCTGGAAGGTCAAATAATAAAGCGGGTCAATTGGGGCTAACTTCGCCCTTTAATTGAGCGGTAAAGCCTGGGGCGCTTCATCGCCAAACTTTACTTTTACCGTCAGGTTAAAAGGAGCGTAATATTGTGCAATGATCTTGCAGATCCTGTCCTGGCTTTGCTTGCGGTAGGCATTGTTTTGTTCAACCTCCTGGCGGGAAGTAGTGTACAGCTTTTTTTGCACGTCGGTATACGTTTCATCGTCAGAGAACATGAACCAGCCTTTCTTGTTGGCAGTTTCCATTTGGTCGAGCCGCAGTTCGTAGCTCAGGAGTTGCGTTGCCGGTAAGGACACCAGCACGTCTTTTTTGCCCACCACCACATTAAAATTCTTATCATTAACATTCACCCCAAACTTGGCTGTGTACGGTACCGTTACCCATATAGTATTTTCAGCAAATACTTTGCGCAGGTTATCGGCCCAGCCGCCGTCGTTCGTGAGGTTGCTCCTTTTAATGGTGGCCGTTCCCTGTACTTCCAGACTGGCGAGCTCGGCAATTTCGCGTACAATAAGGCTGTTAGAGAGGGTTTGCTCATTTACGATCCGGGCGCCGGAGCGTTGGCCCAGCCAAAACACCAGCACCAGGGTCAATACCAATACGAGCCAGACGATCAGTTTTTTCATAGAATAATATTTTCGTTCTTTCAGGGCTTTTGTTCCCGTAGGCAAAAAATCGGCAATTTATGATCAAATTATGGTACCACAAAGCCTATAGATTAGATTGGAGAAATATGGAACTATTTAGTAAGGAATTGTTGGAATATCAACGGCTTACGTATATATTAGCAGGTTGTCATTTGGGCTTCATACTAATTAAACTAACTGACAATATTAAGAATGAAGAATATACTCCTGGTAATTTTCTCAGCAATTTCTATTAATTCTTTTGGACAGGCATGGACCGACTATAAGGTAGATTCAAATCTAACCTTAATGATACCCGGTAACTACAAGGCCCAGGATACATCGGGACAAAGAGTTATTAAAGCAGAAATTGACAATGGACTGATCTTGATTTCCATACTTGCAAACTCAGGAGAATTATCCATGAATGTCGAAAGCGAGGAGGAACTCCTGAAAGTGTACAAAGGATTTGAAAAAGGGTACGTTAACTCACAACATGGGCAGTTAATTAAAGATGAAATAATTGAAAACAGCGGACTGAAAATGATCAGATTTTCGTTCAGGGCAGCAATGAGCGGAGAAAAACAAATCAGGCACTGCACAGCAGTGTTTGTAAATGATAAAATGTATTCAATTAATTTTTTGGAAGTTGAATCCCTGACAAATGAAATGGCAGAACAGCGGGAAAAACTATTTTCCTCATTGAAATTTTCCCCAAATCTTGGACGAAAAAATCAAATGAGTTACAAACAGGAAAATGATAAGGCATACAATCAGGGCCTGCTGCTAGGTAAAATAACGATCGCACTAATTATTGGATTAGGTGTTTGGGTTTCAAGTAGAAGAAAGAAAAAAAAGGTATTTGCCAAACCTATAAGTAAACGAGATATTTAATTCAATTTTACAATGAGATACCTGACTACTGTAGCAATATTTTCTATCACTCTTTTTGCTTCCTGTAACAACGGAGCCGATAAATCATTAAATTATTCTTTAAGAGATAGTATAACAAAAAAACATTTGGAATCGTTTGGCTCTTCAATCTATTCAGATACTTCAGATATTAACTATAAAGTGCTGAAAGCATATGTAGTGAATGACACTTCTTTTTTCAAAAAGCTTAATGCCGAAATGGAAAAAGGACAAAAGGTTAAGCAGCAACTGGAAAATAATGACAGCTGCATTCATCAGCTATCTTTGCAAAACTTAGGCGCTGACGAAGCTTACAGGTTTGTTTTCAGTGAGGCATTTTGTCAATACAAATTGAATGTGACGATCAGCAGAACTGCTGATAATTCAAATATTCACTTTATTATACTACAAGACGTTTGGCTTCACGATACCTGTAAGGTGATAAATGAATATAACAGGAAAATTACAGCACAGGATTGGGACAATTTTTCACGGCTAATGGATGAGGCGGACTTTTGGGGGCTAAAGAGTAATAATGGCGTGATGGGGCTTGACGGAAGCGATTTAGTCACGACAGGTTTTAAACGCCATAGGACTTATGACAGGAAGCCAAAATTCAATTGTGTGTATCGTTGGGGCCCCTCAACATTGAGCATACCATTTCACTTTGTATTGAAACTATCCGGCAACACACAAGGGTGTGTTGTAGTCAGGTGACAGATGGATATCGATGCAAAACCCTGACTGTTTTTGTTTTTAAATTAGATAAGTTCATCAGCGAAACGTAACATATGAAATTAATCCTCCTTGTTGCCCTGATTATTTTTATTTCGGTAAAGAGTTATTGTCAAAAAAGCCTTGCATCGGTAGTAAACGCTAAGGAGACTTTTATCCCGAATAATATTTGAAAAGTAAAAAATAAAACGATTAATATATTGTTTTTAAATTAGATAAATTTCTCAGCGGTTTTTTTAAAAGCTGCGCTGCTTCTTTTTCTGCGGCTGCTTTTTGTTGGGCATTCAGCGCAATTTCAACTTTTTCAACAATTTCAATTGCTTTATCGCGCTCCCACATACCAGTCTGATCTTTAAATTCTTCATTGAACAATAAAAGCCATACATAGCTTTTGAAGAGATCCTGTTTGATGTTATCATCTTTATAGTACAAGGTTGCAAGCTTTAGCCTGGCGCTGGCAATGGTAGCACCGTGATCGCGATCGAACGATACTCGTGGTGATAATGCCTGTCGTTCGGTCCATATTAGCATGGAGTCGGGATTTTTTTCAACGCCCACACCGTCCATATAATAGACTGCCAGCGTTTGCATACACGGCGGGAAACCGGTTTCAGCACATTTTTTGGTCCACTCGAATGATTCTTTATGGTTGTCTGGCTTGTAAGCAGTCAGCATAGACATTTCCTCTTGTGCTTCCGGATATTGTTGACGGGCGGCCAGCAGGCACCAATGATATCGCAGGGAATCATTGGCGGCCACCCCAACCCCATTTTTATATAATTGCGACAAAATAAATTCAGCTTCAGGATCACCCTGGGTGGCGGCCTTTTCATATAAAACGAATGCCTCTTTATATTTAGCCTGTGAAATAAGGCGTTTAGCCTGGTCTTTATATTGTTTTATAGTTTGTTCGAAGGAATAAAGCCCGGCAGTTAAGCAAAAAATAAAAGGGATAATTTTTTTCATGAGATCGAAATGAGGCGAAAGATAGAAAAAAATGAGGAGGTATGGAAATGACTGCTATGCGTCCAGATTAGCCAGGAGACCAGATAATATAATTTTCAATGCCATCGTCGGTATGTTCATCTTCCAGTTTCCAATTGACAAAAGCTGCTATTTTAATAAAAATGCGTTTGAGTCGTTCAAAGTTTTCCAGATTATCTTTCGTACAAACTATGGCTATAAGGTTCGTCTTTGATTGGTCTGTATCGTTATCATTCCAACTATTTAAGTGGCGTGTATATAGAAGAATAAGATCAATAGCGATCGAAAATTGGGAACTGTTGGAAAATGTAAAGTTGCCGGTTTGTTTCAGCTCCGGGATTGTTTTTAAAAAATCAATAAGTTCCGTTGTGTTGTGATGAACGCTTAATTCTTCATCATGGAAGATGTTTAAATAATATAGACTATCAGACCACATAAGTTATGTTTAAGGGTATGTTATGTCGGGAAATTTTTCAATAAGTCTCTTTAAGAAATCCTGGAAGTTATTAAAATTTTCTATTTGTTCGTTCTGGTAGTTGCTTTCATCAAACACATCGTTTCCTGCAAAGTGATAGCTGTGTAGGGAAAAAACTCCATTCTTGAATGTTAAGTGAATGGTATAATTAAGGGAGTCAGATTGCTGTAATAATTCTATCAGATTTCCATTTTTGAGTTGTTTAAAAAGTTTTTTTGTATTCATTACGTTTTTCACATTTACATTCTTAAACGCATAGCCCTGATAACGGTTGTGGGAAATGGAAGATATCAAAAATCTTGCTGCTATTCATTTTTTTAAATCTTTTGCCTTCGCCAGGGAATGTAAAAGACGTTTAATAACAGTAACCACTAATTCCGGGTCTTGCGTGTGAATGCTGTGGGAGTAGTGGGGAAGGAGCATGACAAAGCTATTATGATTGTTCCTGATCAGCTCCGTGAAATTCTCCATATAAAAATGCTCCCCTGCACGAAGTCTTGCTACCACACCTGCATTAGTTGAAGAAGAATCTACAGGCTTATGATAGGCTGCCAAAACACCTACTGGGATATCGGGAAGTGGCGGGAGGGAGCAATACAGTTTCCAAAAATCGCCATTGCGAAAAAAGTTAGCCAGGCGGTCAGAGCGGTGACGAATTCGAGGGGAAAGCGTGGTGTCGCGAGCCTGGGCATCCATAGCGGGTACCACCCACGCTTTCGACCCCTGACCAGTTTTTGACAAAATTTTTATTTGTTCATCCTGCTGGTCTGTCAGCATAAAATCGGCTGCATCGATAAACAGCAGGCCAGCCACTTCGTTAGGATACATAGATGTGAACAATCGTATATACGCCCCACCCATTGAATGACCAACAAGCAGGTAAGGGGGAGGAACATGAACTTTTTTCAGCAAAAGATGAAGCCGTAGTACGATGTCGTTATCGGTTACAATGGTTGAGTCTTCGTCGGATTCGCCTTCTCCGTTACGATCATATCCTATGCCGGCCGCTGAATTCGACAATCCTGGATAGAGGCGGGTAAAATCCAGCGCTCCGGTCACGCCAAACCCGGCTTCAAAAACAACAACTGGTTCGCCAGAACGTCGATTGGCGAGGCCAAAGCTTGTAAATGACATCTTTTTTCCGGCTACTGAAATATACTGCCGCGTATAATGGGATTGTGCTTTATGCTTTAGGGGTAAGCCAAGGATCAATGCAGATACTGCCAGAAAAGGGTTTAGTGAACGAAAAACCGGAATGAAAAAGCGCATGCGTTGAAGTGTTATGTTAAAAATTCGAAGATGCGGAACTAAAAGTATTCCATAAATAACTGGTGACAGATTTATAGTGCTCCATTACCTTGCAGCCATTTCTTTAATGACTTTCTCCCGGTGCTGTTTACCCCAGGTGCCCATTTCATCCATAAGCGGTTTAAGTGACCGGGCATACTCGGTAAGTTCATACTCAACCGTAACCGGCCTCGTTTGCAGCACCGACCTGGTGATCAGGCCGTTTAATTCCAGCCTGTTCAGTTCTTTCGAAAGCATTTTGGGTCCTATACCTTCCACTATGCGCTGCAATTCAAGATATCGTTTTTTACCTGATGCCAGACAAGCTATGATCAATACGCTCCATTTACCATTCAAAATGTACAGCGTGTCGTTTATCGCTTTAAAGTGGCGCTTACAGTCATCAGATAGCTTTCCATTTTCCAGTTTGTCACCCATTTCCCAAATTTAAATATTTTCTTCCAGGGAAGTACTTCCCTGCAGGGAAGTCACTTCTATTACAAAGCGGTGCTCAATAGCTTTGTGCCAGTACTAGTAACTACAAACAAAGTTAATTCAATGAACAACAGTAAACAAAGCGGCATCGTCCTTATAGAACAACCGGGACCGCCGAACGTATTAAAGTTTCATAATAGAACGCTTCCGCAGCCAGGCCCCAATGAAGTGCTGATTGTCCAAAAAGCCATTGGCGTAAATTTTTTGGATATCTTTTTCAGAAATGGAACTTTTCCGGTGAACCAATATCCTGCGCCCATTGGCCTGGAAGCTTCAGGTATCATTGAAGCCGTTGGAACCGGCGTCAACAATTTCACAATAGGCGACCGCGTAGCCTATTACGCATCGGCAGGGGCCTATGCCGAAAAAAGGATCATCAATGCCAATGAAATATTTAAACTGCCGGCGGATATCTCCTTTGATCAGGCTGCCGCTGTTATGATAAAAGGGCTTACCGCTCACATGTTGATAAAGCAAAGCCATGCCGTTAAACCCGGCGAGGTTGTTTTGATCCATGCCATGACAGGCGGGGTGGGAACTTTGCTGAGCCAATGGGTGAGGGCGTTGGGAGCTACAGTCATCGGAACTGTAGGACGTGCAGCGAAAAAGAATGTAGCCTTAAACCGCGGTTTCAATCAGGTTATTGATCTGGGGTCTGAGGATCTTATTAGTGCCGTTAACCAGTTCACCGGTGGCAATGGTGTTGATGTCGTGTACGATGGCACCGGCAAGGCCACTTTTGAGCCATCGTTAACAGTAGTTAAAGATGGCGGAAGCGCCGTATTATATGGATGGCCTTCAGGTATGCCTGAGATAAACAAAGACCTGCTGGCGCAACGAAAGATCAAATTTGCATTTGATGCGCTCAATGACTACCCGCTGTATCAGGACAAAAGCGGAAAGGGGATGCCCGAGCTATTCAACTTGTTAAGGAATGGCATAGTTGAACCAGAACAGTCATCTGTTTATTCATTAACACAGGCGGCTGCAGCTCATACGGATCTGGAATCACGGAAAACAACAGGCAGTATCATTCTGAAACCTGAACTCCCGGTTTTTTCATAAGACTGCTCTAATGCATTAACAGGGGCAGCGTTGAGCTGCCTTCTTCAATACTTTGCAATTAAAAAAAAAAGTCAATTTTTTTTTGGAAGAAATATTTTCCCTGCATTAAATTAGCCTGCCTTTTTTTGAGGCGCTTTTATTCTATTAATAAATCTAATCTATTTGTTAATCTTATGTTAGCGCAACATCGTCAACCCCAGCGAATTGATGGCCGTGGACTTTTTACCCCTCTTTTTGTTCTTTTTTCTTTATCAATCACTTTATTACCTTTTCAATCGGTTATCGCACGACCAGGACCAATAAAAACGTCCAGCTTTTCAGCCCGTCTTATGAATCTGGAAGCTACTGCGAAGGAGACTTTCCGCTACAATGCTTCGCTTTTCAATGGTCAGAACCGGTCGGTCATTTATGAATTACAAACCACCGTACCACCAGGGTGGAGTAACAGCTTTCGAATAGATGGGATGCAGGTTACCTCTTTTAAATTGGACTCAAACAAAACACAGGACATTTCTATTGAGCTAACACCATCACCTGTTGTAAAACCCGGTAAATACGCGATTCCCGTTAAGGCAATCTCTGATCAGGGTACGCTGGAACTGAACCTGGAAGCGGTAGTGAAAGGTTCTTACTCTCTCGAACTAACAACGCCCTCCGGCCTGTTAAGTGATGAGGTAACAGAAGGCAGGCGGAAACCTATTTATCTTTCTTTAAAAAACCAGGGAACATTGCCGCTCGACAACCTGGATTTATCTGCACAAACGCCTTCAAAATGGAATGTTACTTTCGAACCTTCCAAAATTGATCATTTAGAACCCGGTAGTGCTGTTGCTGTAACTGCAAATTTAAATGTGCCTGACAAAACCATTGCAGGCGACTACCTTACAACCTTCACGGCCAACAATGCCAACACTACTTCAAGCGTCTCTTATAGATTGACCGTAACAACTTCCTGGCTGGCAGGCTGGCTCGGTGTGCTGATTATTTTAACAGCCATTGGAATAGTGTATATGCTCATTCGAAAATATGGTAGAAGATAACATACTGTCATTATGAAAAATCCTGTCATTGAATTAATAGGGTTGACTAAACTTTATGGTTCTTTGAAGGCGGTAGATAATCTGAACCTGGAAATTACCAAAGGAGAGATTTATGGCCTTCTTGGACCAAACGGAGCCGGCAAAACAACTACCATTCTTATGATGTTGGGGCTTACTGAGCCTACTGCAGGAACGGTTTCCGTTTGTGGCTATAATGCAACCAGCAATCCCGTTGCAGTGAAACAAAAGGTTGGTTACATGCCAGATAACATGGGGTTTTATGACGGCATGAATGCTCTTGACAATCTGATTTACATGGGCAGGTTGAATGGCATTCCCGAATCCATGGTTAAAGAAAGGGCTGTTGAACTGATGGAACTGGTAGGTTTATCAAAAGCTATGGATAAAAAGGCCGGAACCTATTCCAGGGGAATGAAGCAACGTTTGGGGCTTGCCGAGGTACTTATTAAACAACCAGATGTTATCATCCTTGACGAACCTACCCTGGGAATTGATCCTGCCGGAGTAAAAGAGTTTTTAACGCTTATAAAGGAACTCAGCAAACAGCAGAATATCACGGTTTTATTATCTAGTCACCACCTTAACCAGGTTCAGCAGGTATGTGACCGGGTAGGTATTTTTGTGGAAGGCCGGTTGCTGGCCAGTGACCATATTGATAAACTGTCGACTCATTTATTTTCCCGCGAGGCACACGTGGTTATAATCACGTTAGCTCATCCATTGCATAATATAGAGGAGTATAACCAGCAACTACTAAAGGTTGAAGGAGTAAATGCGATAGAAGTGCATGGCAATACCATTGAAATATCCTGTACAAGAAATGCCACCCCGGAATTTGTACGTTTTTTTGTTGAGAAAGACCAGGATATAATGGGTGTTCAGCGGAAAGAATATGGCCTTGAAGAAATTTATCAACGATATTTTGAAAATACGCTAACTGAAAATCAAACTAATGGAAAATCCGGTAGTATATTTCAAAGGTCTTTTTTCAAAAAAATTAAAAAGTAATGCGCTAACTGTTGCAGGTGCCGGTAATACAATGACACACAGGCAGCAAATTTCACCCTTTGCAGTTATCGTTAGAAAAGAAATTGGCGATCACGTAAGGAGCTGGCGTTTTATAGTTTTGTTGGTGTTGATAGTACTCACATTTTTGGGTTCTATGTATGTGTCGTTGACGAATCTCACAAACCCCGCTGCCAGTCCCGCGGTACCAGACAATGGCCTGTTGTATTTAAAAATATTGACCACTACTGATGGTTCCCTTCCTTCGTTCCACATCTTTATGAGTTTCCTGGGTGCCATATTGGGAATTGGTCTTGGGTTTGATGCCGTAAATTCGGAACAACAAAACGGTACATTGATCAGGCTGCTGGCCCAGCCGATATACCGTGATAATTTTTTGTTGGCCAAATTTATAAGCCCGCTTATAGTTATTTCTGCATTATTCCTGTCACTGGGTTTGTTGATGATTGGTGGTGGAATGGTCATTACTGGGGTTTCAATCGAAATGGTGGAAGTGCTACGCATACTGACATTTATTATCCTTACGGTACTTTACGTTGGTTTCTGGCTAAGTTTATCCATTTTACTTTCTGTAAAATTTAAGCAAGCCACTACTTCGGCACTAACAGCAATAGGCATTTGGCTGTTTTTTACGATCTTTTATAAGATTGTGGTCAATATGGTGGTAAAGGCTTTTTTACCAGACCCGGCTTTTCTTTCACAAACAGACATTCTTGATTACAATAATTTAATCCTGGGTTTTCTTCGTTTTTCACCAGGTCAGCTTTACACTGATGCTACAACCGTACTATTAATGCCCGCTATCAGAAGCCTGGGACCGCTTACAATGGAACAAATGGCAGGCGCTATTCCGGCTCCCTTATCATTCAGGGAAAGTGTATTGATTGTTTGGCCACAAATGACCGGTTTAATTGCGGCAACTGTAATGTGTTTTGCCATTTCATATTACTGGTTTATGCGAAGAGAGGTCAGATCATAAACGCTTTTAAAGATCTGGGTGATACGCAAAAAGCGGCGGCCGCTACCTGGAACAATTACCTGTCGGCCATTTTGGTGTCGGGGAAGTAGGGGCAGTGGGCAATCTTATTGAGTATTTTGATGTGCAGGTGATTGTTGAAATATCTCTGTCATCAGATTATACAATTCGGGATGTATTTGTTTGAACTTTTCAGGCTCTTCGAAAAAGTATTCAGATGCAACCGCAAAAAACTCAGCTTCATTTTTTGAGCCATAAATATTAATATCTGAATTGCCGGCTTTGATTGCTGAAATATTTTTTGCAATCAATTGAAGCCAGGGTATAGTGAATTGCCTTTTCAGCAATGCTTCCGGTAATCCATCAACAGCGCCGTCTTCTTTATCGAGTAAATGAACAAATTCATGAATGCCGGTGTTTCCTTGTCCCGGTACATTTGCAAAACCATTCCGTAATGCGGGTTTAGACAAGATCATGATCCGTTGCATTGCTCCATCTCCAACCATTCCTAATACATGACGATCGGTATCTCCCGATAAAAAACTAATTTCATTAAAAGGACCAGGATAAAGAAGCACTTCACGCAGGTTATAATACCGCCATTCGGGAAAGCCAAATATTGGAATTACTCCACTGGATGCAACTAATAACTTATCAACGTCTTCTACATTTGTATTAACCCCTGTAATACGGATATATCCAAGGAATTCTTTTATTTTTTCTTCAAAACGAATTTTTCCTTTATCATCGAGTGCACGGTAAAAAGCAACATGCTCAGATAATATATTTTTATAGTTGGCTGGCAGGTCAGCCTTTTTTATAGGACGTTTATACCACGCAAAAACAACCACAACCAGGGCAATTATTATTAATACGAAGATCGGTGTCATAATTCATCTGTTCATTACAGCATATAAATTTAGAACAATTACATCTATCCCTGGCACCAAAATAAAAATCACGTCACGCATCCCGCCGGAGTTCAAAAGATTATTATTTCGACCTGCAACGACCATCACTCCAACATGACAGATCAATGGCTGCATTCAAAAACGAAATAAATTATCATTGAATTTCAATATTATACAAAAAAGAAATACATTCGAACAATATGCAAATACAAACAATCATTTCTAAGATTAAATGAATATACTATTCGTATGCAGTAGAAATAATTGGCGAAGCCCAACGGCCGAGTCAATTTATAAAGGGCGGCAAGATCACCAGTTTAAATCAGCAGGGACAGAGCCTTCTGCAAAGATCAGAGTGTCGGCCAAGGACATTTTATGGGCTGATCTGATATTTGCAATGGAGAAAAAACATAAGCAAAGGCTGTTAGATAAATTCCCTGCCGAAACTGAGCAGAAGGAAATAATAATTCTTGACATTGAGGACGAGTATACCTATATGGACAAAGAACTTATTGAAATGATTAAACTTTCGGTTGATGCATATTTATAAATTCTCAACTTCTTTAATTTTTTGTTTGACGTTTGTTGGGAGCTTTAATGACCCGAATTCTACAAATTAGACTTGCGCGCCTGAAGGTGATCTGGAGTGGGATAGTGCCAACAAAGAATACATTGTATCTGGCTTATGACCAAACAAAGGTTACATCGGATCAGGTGAAGTTAATGAAGCAATGCCCAGGGCGGCGAACCTGCTGGTTGATGATCTTATTCATCCTGACAACTGTTAAGTAAATAACCTGTTATTGAGCATTTTTAATATAGTTTGGTGATTCGCATTCCTGCCAATACTCTACAATCTTTACAATAATCTTTTTTAGTTTATCATAATTATTTGGTTTAATAAAAAAACCTTGAATAGATCTCGAATAGGCGTCGATCACATGTCTTTGTTCGCCACTCGTGGAAAAGAAGAGATAAGGAATGGATTTTAATCTCAAATCTTCATTATTGTGAATTTTTTCTCTTAATTCCATTCCATTTAATTTGGGCATATTGATGTCAGAAAGGACAAGAAAGGGTTCAATATCCGTGTCGGTCAGATATGCCAATGCCTTTACGCTGTCGGAAAAGAAAATAAGTTCATTGTTATAATTGAGTTCTTTAAAGATTTCAGACAAAATATCCTGATCATCGATATCATCTTCAATAATGATAATTGGCCCTTTTTTATTCATTGTGCCATATTTAGATTTGTAAGTTACACATGTTTCACAAGTAATCGGTACTTTTTGATGGCATTGCAAATATCTTAAAGCCCAGCGTAATTGCAGGAACAAGAATGGGGAGGGGTAATACATCAAAATCTGATTGGCGATGCTGTGCTATTCTACATTTTTATTTCACTGATTTGTCCTTTTCTTCAAATCAATTTTCACTTCAATTCGCTTAATATTTGCAATGAGTTTTTCAGGTGGGTACTAATATCCAGTTTTGAAATGGCGGCATCTGCCCCTTTTATATGGTAAGCTTTTCGGGATTCAAAGTCCAATGAAAATACAATGATTTTAATGGTTGGCCAGGTCCTTTTCAATATATCTATAGTTTCATGCCCATTTAAAAGAGGCATGTTAATGTCTGTAATACAAATAGCTGGCATGTTCTCCTGTGAAATTTGGTTTAAGAAGTCATATATACTGGCCGCTAGAATGATTACATCATACCCCCAAACAGACAGGCAATTAAAAAGACAATCCCGCATTAAGGGATGATCATCTATAATTGCCACTTTAACTTTCGTGGTATTGATATTCATATTTTTCGATTTTAGGATTTAGCTTATTGGTTAATCAAATGATAGTCGGTGATGATAAAGCCATGGTTGTAAATGGGATTAAGCAAAATCAGTGCAACAGCAACTTTTTTTTGAAGACAATTGTAGTTGCAGAATTAAGTTTCTTACATGCTGAAATAAGAAAGCCGGAATTTGCTCTATTGGTATTTTAATACTCGGAAATTTCAATAGCAATCCTATTCATTTTAAGTTTAAAATGAAACACAATTATTGTCTGATTACTTCATTTCGTAGAAGCATTTCAATTGGAAAGCAAAGTGATATGCGAATCCCCTAAAAGCACAAAGGCTGTGATTTGTCAGTTGGCTTTTCAAGTATACAAATTCAGGAAATATGCAAATGACCCGGATATGAATTTATCTTATAAAACAAAATGAAAGCAAAACCGCAACTAACCAGGCATTAAAGATATTGTTTAAATTATATATTTAAGGCAAGCCCTCAAAAAACTGTGTTTTAATTTATAAGCAGTTAAATATTTTCCATTATGTTGTCTGTTATAATAAGCGCCCGGTTTCATTATATCATACCGGGATGGCATTTGTTTGGTCCTATTAGCGCTAGTTATGACAGCAATCATTGTGTGTATATTACTAATCTCCGTACTTTGCAAAATTTCCGGCCAGTTACATCTGTCCACAACCCGTGATAAAAACGTTTCTGTTTCCCACCAATGCTGTAATAATATCTTTTTTGGACTGTTCATAATTTTCTCACCTTAAAAGTCTTAGTTATGAAAAGTAATTCTTACTTCCTGGTAACTCTTGTCGACAGGATTTATTTCAGGATTTTATGCGCATGTCTGTTTATTTCAGCGACGGGTATTATTCAGCAAAGCCATGCGCAAAATTTTGTTATCGGAGGGGTTAGCTATGTTCCCTGTTCGCCTTCCGAGACCGTGGTGGCGCCCTTCACTACAACAGCAGGTGGTGTGACTACCAAACCTTATTCGGGGTTGGTTTTGATAAAGGTGTCAGGAATGGGCCAGTCGGCCGGTGCATCTCTAAATGATGCATTTTATTTTAACATTCCGCAAAATCCGACCCACGAACCAAATTTCTTTCAACTGGCCACAACCACAGGAGCATCTGTTTTTGAATTCCCCGTTAACCCAAACACTGCATACCGCCACATTGTATATGATGTGGATGCCGGCCTCGCTGTAATGCCGCCCTATGTACCGCCGTTCAGATCAGACAGTACCTACACCTTCATTATAAACATGAATACGCTGGCGCCCGCACCCTCTGGTCCTGCGATCCTTCGGCTTGGTGTCAGCGATGGTTTTACTATTGATAACAGCGGAGCTTATACCGTTAAGGTTACCCAGCTATGCGAAGGATGTGGCAAAAATGGTGACAAAGTCCTTATCTGTCATAATGGAAAAGAAATTTGTATTAGCCAAAGTGCTGTAAAGAACCATATCGATCATGGGGATGTTTTTGGTCACTGCCCGGTAGCGTCCAAAGAAAGTGATATTGAAGCAAGAAGGGAGACTTTAATAAGTGGGAGTGTGTTGCCAGGGAAATTGCAGGTGTCCGTATCTCCAAATCCCGCAACAACTTCAACCAAAATTTTTTATGAACTCCCATTTGAATGCCATGTTGTTATAAAGGTTTATGATCTTTTGGGTAAAGAAATTGCAACGCTTGTAAATGCAGACAGCAAGGCGGGGCATTACAGTAAGGAGTTCAATGTATCTGCGTTTCAGAAAGGCCTGTATTTTTTTCGCACTACTGTGAAAACAAAAGGCGGCGTATGGGAAAAAACCGGAAAGATCAATGTCGTAAAATAATTCCCGGTTAGCATTATGTTCTTTGTGTAAGGAAAAGAACCACCAAGCGGTAATAATTTTTGAACACCCGGGCTTTTTATCGGATCATGCCCCGGCCCGGGTGTTCTTATTGGTTATTAATCCCTGCTCATATACATCAATCGCATTGAGGTCCAGATCATCAAAAATTCTTTGATAAGCTGTTGAAGCCAGCTATTGCCGGAATAAAGAGGGAATTGTATCCGGCATTAAGGACTTCGAAACAAATAAGGGCTATAAGATAGGGGGGATTTGGGGTATTGGGTACGGGGAAAACACCTGAACTTTGGATCTTTCGATTTTAGAAATTATTCTTTTTCGGTGTATATTGCTTTTTGTCTTTCAAACTCAATCGCAATGTTGCCTTATCAATTCAATGAAATTATAGAAGAGTGTCCGGTATACTACAATCAATCGCTGGTAAATATTGAGTCGGCTGATGAAGTAACACCAGCTGATTTAAGGTTTACTTTGCCGGCCTCTGGATAAGTCGATAACTAACTTTAAAGTTATATAATGAAAAAAACAAGATTTGAAGCTTTTAGCGATGGGGTACTGGCCATCATTATTACTATTATGGTGCTGGAAATAAAAGTGCCCCATGGTGAACGGTTTTCCGATCTGAAAGGGCTTATCCCCATTTTTCTCAGCTATGCATTAAGCTTCATTTACATTGGCATTTACTGGAACAATCATCATCATATGGTGTCTACTGTTAACAAGGTTACCGGTGGCATACTCTGGGCAAATCTGCATCTCTTGTTTTGGTTGTCATTGATCCCCTTTGCAACCGGATGGATAGGGGAGAACCATTTTGCTGCAGCTCCTATGGCCCTGTATGGTGCTGTTCTCTTAATGGCGGGCGTGGCCTATTACATTTTACAAAGCCTCATTATTAAGAATGAGGGCAGGGATTCTCTGCTGGCAAAAGCTATTGGTAAAGATCTAAAAGGTAAGATCTCACCTTTCCTGTATGCCACCGCCATTGCCGTATCCTGGTTGAATTCTATAGTTTCAGGTATAATTTACGTCATTGCTGCTTTAATATGGCTAATACCCGATAAACGCATTGAAAGTGCCACCCGGCAAAATAAGGAAGCCGGCGATGATTAGCAGGATAATTATATTGCGCCTGGAGTGGCTGCCCGCACGGGTCTGTGAAGGAGCGGGGAGAGGCTACGAACCGCTCTAAGAAATTCAGCTACTTATACATATATTAAATGCCAATCTTCATCACTACAATCATAAAAATAAATAACCTTATGTTTGCAGGATCAGCATATTTGTTATCGTTAGCAAAGCTACAAACCTAAAAAAAACCTTTTCTATTATGAGCCTTCAGGATAAAAACAAAGAAACGCTTTACGACCACGCAGGTGGTTGGGATGCAATATATAAACACGTTGAAATATTTTATCGATCATGTCTGGCAGATCCCATCCTGCAACCATTATTCGGGCATGAGGAGCAACCGGGGCATGTAGAAAAATTTACCGCTTTCACTGCTGAAACATTCGGTGGGCCGAACAGATTTACAAAAGAAATGGGGGGATTCATGCATTTGATAGCTGTACACAGGGGATTCAAAATTACAGAGGAGCAGCGACAGCGTTTTGTAGATCTATATATGGAGGCCGCTGATAAAGCAGGACTACCTGCAGACAAACCTTTTCGTGACGCACTTAGGTCCCATGTTGACTTTGGCTCACATGTCGCAAAACAAAACTCAAATGCGAACGCTGACTCAGAATTGCACCCATTAAGAGAAGTTCCAAAATGGGATTGGTATCCTGATGACAAACAATAGATAACCTGACTTCATTCTTCATTATTATTTTTTGTTCTTTTGCGCATATACCGTATATTTATATACGCACTTATACCTTCTTTCCCCTCTGCAAACCGTACCTCCTTTTCGATGGATTTAGCATAGTTCTCCACCTTAAAGACTGCGAACCGACCATCCGCATCCTATCACTGTGTGGAACCTATTCCATCATATAAAACCAAATTCACATGAGAACAAACAAACAGGTATCTTTCTATGCAGTTGCATGCATAGGTCTGCTCATTTTCGCCGCCGGCTGCCGTAAAAATGGTGCTGCCCCTGCCGAAGCAACTCCCGCTGATGACGCCGCTGCTTTGCCCGATGGCAGTGTATTAACCCCGGTTGGTTATATGGACAAATCGAAAGTGCATTACATAGCGCCGGGTTTTCAACTTAGTATGAACCACGGGCATTTACAGAAAGTGGAAGCAGCAACCGGCAAACTAATAGAAGATTTTGGCGAGGTAAAACCACTGGAGCCAAAGTATAACCTTGCCTTACGTACCACGACAGGTACCTCACCCCTTGCCCGCGGTGGCGCTGTAGTGCCTTATGTTCAGGGATGGATCGCTTATTCGTACTGGACGAACCCCAATACCAGTAATCCAATCACCAATTTTACTACCGACTGGGTGGTGCCTTCTGTTCCCGCTACCAAAGGCAGCCAAACCGTTTTTCTTTTTAATGGTATGCAGAATGGAACAACATCTGCTTCCTACATCATTCAACCTGTGCTGCAATGGGGTCCATCAGCCGCCGGCGGTGGCAAATACTGGTCTATTACCAACTGGTATGTATCGGCCAGCTCGGCCTTTTATGGCACACTGTCAAATGTCAGCGCCGGAACATCACTGCATGGCATTCTGAAGCAAACGGCCGTATTGGGTAGTAATTACAGTTACAATTCATCTTTCTCTGGTTATCCTGCTTCCAATGCTCTTCAGATCAATAATGTACCACAGGCTTACTGGGCTTCAGAAACCCTGGAATCATATGGTGTTTCAAACCCGTCTGGCATGTATCCGCCAAACAGCTTTGTGGCCATGAAATCAATTGTAATGCAGCAGGGGAGTGCTTATGCTTCGTTGAGCTGGAGCACAGTGCAGGCCACACCAGGCTCAGCACAAAAAGCGGTGGTAATAAGTAACAGCGCATCGAACGGAGAGGTAGATATTTATTTCCGTTAGTACAGTTCTTTAATAATTTATAGCCTTGCTCCTTTAAATCAGGAGTGGGGCTTTTTATTATTAGTCTATTATACCATTTTCTTTTAAGTGATCAAAAATTAGTATATCTACTGCCGAAATTTTGTCTTTATCGGCAGATGTAAGCCATATAATTTCTTCAATTTCTGATTGCGCTTTAAGTTGTCCCACATATGCTGCCGTGTAACAGGTCATTTTAACCATAGTCCCTTCAGGATGGCCATGGGCCTGCGCCACAAAAACGCCTACTTTTTTCAGCGTGCCTTTGTCAAGATCTACATCTAATTCTTCTTTTATTTCACGAAGCAATGCCTGCTCGTCAGTTTCACCGGCTTCTCTTTTACCACCAGGAATATAGTATTTGTCTTTCCCGTACGATCTGGTTGAAAGAATGGATTTATCTTTCACTTCTATCCAGGCAAGTTTGTCAATGGTTTTCATTTGTATATAATTTATTCCCAAAGGTTGGCAACTGCCTCATTTTTGTATCAATCCTGCAATAATGTTTATGATGAGGGCAACAAAAGTGGTATTAAATATGAAGGCAATTAGAGAATGCAATAGCGTTAGACGTCTTATGATGCCCGACGTTACCTGAACATCCGATACCTGAAAGGTCATGCCTAACCCAAAGGAAAAATAGGCAAAATCAAGATAATCGGGCGTTTTATCATTAGGGAATTCCAGCCCGCCTCTGCATTCTTTATCAATGGCTTCCTCCTCTTTACAGGTATAATAAAGATGTGCATAGCGGAATGCAAAAATGGTATGGATCAAAAACCAGGAGCAGGTAACCGAGGCAATGGAAAGTACTATATGATAATAATATCCCCATTGACCTGGGTTGGGCAATTCCCGTAACAATAATACAATAGCTACCAAACTTACAAAGGATGCCAGCAGTATTACAAAAAAGATAAGTATTTTGCTGGAGTCCTGTTTCCGTGCAATGCGGACTATTTCCCTGGGGTGGGCTGTAAACATGATGACCCAAAAAAAGATCAGATTCACCAACGAAAAGCCGATCCAGGACGACATAAATTGCACCGGAATAGTTCTTCCTCGCAGAATAAAAAGGATAATAATAGCCGAGGCCAATGCCGTAAAAAATCTAATGAGCGCAGGCAATTTATGAAAACGGGTTATGGGTTTGATCTTCTTCATGTAACAAAAATACAGATTCGAGCATGACAAGCAATTCATGAGCAACTAATATACAATAGCATCAATTTGATCACAACAATATTTGCCGATAACCTGGCTTTGAAGTATATACAAAATATGACATAAAAAAAGCAGCTCTGAAAAGAGCTGCTTAAATTAAGTCCCGGCCAATGGCATTAAGGGAACTTATACCCCCTACTGCACCAATATTGTTTGAATAAATTGTTGCGTTCCTTTGATCCATACAATTTTATACAAACCCGGCGCTACATCACTTATGTTCACTGTAGCCTGAGTGGTATTCCTATTCAGCTTTATTACTTTTACAGTTTGTCCCACCATGTTAATCCATTTGAGGATTGTGTTTTTGGGCTCTGATGGATATTCAACGATCACCTTTTCCCTTGCAGGGTTTGGATATACAACCAACCCGCCCGAACTACTGCTGGGATCAATTACTGCAGTTACAACCCTGTAAACAAAACCACTGAGCGTAGCAGTTCCACCCGGAGTTACCACCTGCACATCGCCCGATGCGCCGCCAGCCACCACGGCCGTAATTTGAGTACCTGAATTAACAGTAAAAGAAGCAGCCGGCACCTGTCCGAAAGTAACGGCGGTAGCGCCTGTGAGGCCAGTGCCTGTAATAATTATTGTATCGCCCTGTTTACCACTGCCCGGTGTAAATGAAGTAATGGTGGGCGCAGGAATAAAAGTAAAGCCGGCCAATGCAGCGCTGCCCCCATTGGTAGTAACTTTCACATCGCCCGAAGCGCATGCTCCTACAACGACGACAATGGTGGTATCGGTGCTGCTTTGCACCGATTGCACGGGCACGCCGCCTATAGTAACAGCCGTATATTTTTTAAGGTTAGTGCCTTTAATGGTAACCGTTGTACCGGCCACACCGCTGGTGGGTGAAAAAGAAGTAATAGTGGGCGGATACAGCACGGTAAATTGTACGGGTCCGTAAGCTATGCCGTATGGCGTTATTACCTGTACAGTACCACTGGCGCCGGTGCCAACCACAGCAGTAATTTGTTGTGCTGAATTTACCGTGTACGACGCAGCATTTACGCCGTTGAAGGTCACAGCCGTAGCGCCTGCTAAGTGATAACCGGTTATTGTTACTGTGGTGCCCGGCAAGCCGGAGTAAGGGGTGAATGATAATATAGTGGGTGCGCTATGAATGAATGTAAACCCGTCTTTAACTGCTGTTCCACCGGGTGTTGTTACACTCACCTTACCGGTAGCGCCGGTATCTACGATAGCGTCTATACTGGTAGATGAGTTTACCTGGAACCATTGGGCATTTATTCCGCCAAAGCTTACGTTTTTTACCCCAACAAAGTTGGTTCCGGTAATATTTACAAAGGAACCTTCCGATTGACTGGTTGGGTTAAAGGCCGTAATGGTAGGAGGGGCGGCAAATTCAAATCCATTCATAGCAGCTGTACCATATGGGGTCGTAACCTGAACCGTACCCGAAGCGCCATTGGCAACTACAGCCGTTATGGTGGTAGGGGATTGTACCGTGAAAGAAGTAGCCGCCACGCCACCAAAATTAACTGCCGTGGCGCCTGTAAAATGATAACCGGTTATTGTTATGGTATCGCCTGCGGCGCCAATACGAGGATTAAAGGTTGTGATACCGGGCTCGCTCATCTGGTTCCTGTATACGGCCACCATGTACTGGTTGGGCAGCGCTGTTGCCACATCTGGTTTGCCATCGAGGTCAAAGTCGTTCATCGAAACAGACCATGCGGAACCGGATGAATAGCTCGCTTCAGCAGCCAAAGCAATAGCGCCTGCAGAACTTGTATTTTTAAAGATCCCCAGCGATCCATAATTTACAAACTCCTTACCAATCAAAAGATCCGGCAACCCATCTCCATCTGCATCACCTATGTTAATATCATGTAATAATAAACCTGAAACCGGGTAGTCGGCTCTTGCTGCCAGTGAAATACTTCCGGCAGCGCTTATGTTTTTAAATATTCCTATTGAAGTGCCATAAACAGCTATTACATCGGCTTTATCATCTCCATCCAGATCGGCAATACGTACATTACTACTATTTTGTCCGGTTGTATATTCCACTTTCGGGGCAAATGAAATAGCTCCTTTGGTACAGGTGTTTTTTAAAATGGCTATTGTACTATAGTTGAAACCATTTGCTACCGCCAGGTCGGGTTTACCATCGCCATCGAGGTCGCCTACCGCTATATCGCCCGCTGTGCCTCCGGTTGCATATTCTGTTTTAGCAGCAAAAGAGATCGTACCCGGCACAGAGGTGTTTCGGTAAACCGAAACAGACAGGTTGCCGTAATTGGGAGCTATCAGTTCGGGTTTGCCGTCGCCATCCAGATCGGCAATAACAGTACCGGTGCCGGTACCCGTTGTAATGGTAGCAAAGGAAAGATTTCCCGGGGTGCTTGTATTTCTCAATATAGTGGCGGCGCCCGCTATATCGGGTTTTCCATCGCCATCGAGGTCGCCTACACAAACACTATTGGTGTTATACCCGGTAAGTTCATAGGGCGCAGCAAATGAAATGCTTCGAGGTGAACTGGTATTCCTTAAGATCGCCACATTGGCCGATGTTTTAGCCGCAACAATATCGGGCTTTCCGTCGCCGTCGATATCTATAACTTCTGTTTGACCTGGATACGTATAAGCACCTGTATACAATGCAATACCGGCTGAATAAGCATGTTCATCCAGAATGCCGCCTGTAAATGTTACGGTAAATGGTTTTGCCGAATAACCGGTAAGATGCGTTGTGCTGTTCAGCACACTAATAGGTGCGTAGGATACACCAGCAGGAACTGTTACAGTTAAAGATGTAACAGCTGCTGCTGTTACCGTTGCCCGCACAGCGCCAAAATACACCACATTACCATCGGGGGTGGTATTGAAACCAGTACCTGTAATAGTAACCGTAGTACCGGCAGCGCCCGAAGCAGGCGCAAAGGTGGTGATCACCGGCGCTGCAGGTGATAAAAATATAAACCCTGCAAGCGTGCCGCTGCCATTTGGGGTAACAACCTGCACCGTACCACTTGATCCGCCCGGCACCAACGCTTTTATAACAGATGAAGAGGGAATCGCAAATGAAATGGCGGGCGTACCCCCGAACGAAACAGTGGTTGCACCGGTAAAGTTAGTACCTGAAATGGTGACCGTATCTCCACTCCCCGCTGCAAGCGGTGTAAACGAAGTGATCGCCGGAGCGAGGTGTGTAAACCCGGCCAATGCTCCGGTTCCGTAAGCTGTTGTTACACTTACATTGCCCGAGGCGCCATCACCAACTATCGCAGTGATGCTGGTGTCGTTTACAACAGTAAATGAAGTGACCGGTATACCGCCAAAAGAAACAGCAGTTGTTTTACCAAGCTGCGTACCGGTAATGGTAACGGTTGTTCCCGCTTTACCACTTGTTGGGGTAAACGAAGTAATTACGGGCGGCCCCGCCAGTTTAAAACCACTCAGGGAGCCTGTACCATAAATACCGGTTACCAAAATATCACCTGATGCGCCGGCGCCCACCACGGCGGTGATCGTATTGGCATTTACTACCGTAAATGAAGTGGCCGCAACCCCGCCAAAGCTAACAGCAGTGGCATTGGTAAAATTATAACCTGTAATGGTAACGGTTTCACCGGGGCCGGCTGTTGCAGGCAAAAAGCCGGTAATAGTGGGTTCATTTACCCTGTTTCTTAAAACAACTGCCTGGTCGGTAGTTAAACTCGTGGCTACAACATCTGTTTTACCATCGAGATCAAAATCACAGCCCGCAATATGAAACGGGTTCATTTTCGATCCCTGTACACCTGTTGCAAAAGAAATGGTACCTGAAGAGCTGTTGTTTTTAAATATAGAATAGTACCCTAAAAACAACGAAACGGCCACATCGGCTTTACCATCACCATCCAGGTCACTGATGGCAAGGTGTTGCGGGCCGCTGGTTGTTGAATAATCAATATGGCTGGCAAATGAAATAGCACCACCGGAACTTGTATTTCGCAACACGGAAAAAGTATAACTAATGGTGGTGGGACTGGATAAACTGTTCGACACGGCAAGGTCAGGTTTTCCATCACCATCCAGATCGCCGATAGCAACCCCGGTTGGCTCGGTGCCGGTTGTTTCGGTATACCCTAAAGAAAAAGCCAGCGATCCTGTGCTGCTTTCATTTTTCAATACCCGAATGCCATTGGAATATTGACAAGCCACTGCTATATCGGGTTTACCATCCTGGTTAAGATCTCCAACAGCGAGGTAAGCCGGCGCAAGATTCACCATCACATCTGTTTTCGCCGCAAAGGAAATGTTACCTGCTGTTGACGTATTTCTTAATAACGACACCGTGTTGTTTAACCGGTTGGCTGTTGCCAGGTCGGCCCGGCCATCACCGTCGAGATCATAGATCGCCACCTGCTCTGGCGTACGGCCCGTACTTACAATGAGCGCCGGTGCAAATGAAATTACGCCGCCGCTGCTGGTATTTTTATATACGGATACGCTGCTGTCTAAATAATTGGTAATTGCAATATCGGGTTTGCCGTCTCCGTCTACATCACCGGCAGCAATACCAAAAGGCGCATTGCCCGAAGCAAAATCAAGTTTACTTTCAAATGAAACCTGCCCGGGCGTACCTGTATTTTTCAGTATCGAAAATGTTTTATCGAGGTAATTGACAGTGGCAATATCAGGTTTGCCATCATCATTCAAGTCGGCAACTGCCATACCATAAGGCGCATCACCAGTAAGCGAATCGGCGCCGCCGCCAAAAGAAGCAGCCGTAAAACCATTGCCTCCTCCCGTAAAGGTTACCATAAATGGTTTATTCGACCATGCCGTGAGGTTGTTTACTGTAACTGTAATGGGCTCATAAGTAGCCCCGGCAGGCACCGTAACGGTAAGGGAGCCCGAAGCAGCAGATGAAACGGCGGCCTTCACCGCACCAAAATAAACGATATTATTAGCCGGTACCGGACTGAAATTGGTACCGCTAATTGTTACCGTTGTTCCAACGGTACCCGACGAAGGCGAAAAGGAACTAATAGTGGGTTGAGCCAGCAATTTGCCGGTAAATAAAAAAAATACAAAAAGGGGAAGGTAACTGTTCTTCAAAAAGCTATACAAACAGGTACGTACGGCCCGGGAACCAGGGGAATCATTTTTCATCGAAAGCAGGTTGCCAAAAGTTTTAAATATTGCGTTTATACTAAAACGCTGTTTCAGCCTGAAAGATAGTGCAAGATTTGCGGTTTTTATAGGCTGCTGCTATCACATTAGTTATCAATTGTATATATTCAGCTGAGAGCAAAACTGGCGAAATAGTAAGGAGATAAACATATAGAATATTGTTATAGGGATAAGCTGTTTACCTAAACTATTAGTTAGTACATTTATAAAAAGCCGGAGCGAACCTGTGTCCAGTATCGACCTTATTGTATGTTGCTTCGGATATATGTTCGTTCCTGATAAGCCAAAAGCATTTGCTGAAGCGTATCGCGTTTTAAAGCCGGGAGGCGTGAAAAGAACAATCATTTGATACGCCCCGCTTCAAAGAACCTGCATTTGACCGTCTCCGTACTTGTTATCATACCCATCGCGCTGGCTTATGGTTTATGCCCGCAAATGATTCTGCCGTTGCTGTTTGATTTTAAAGTAGACACTATCAACCTGGCAAATATTTTCAGGGCTATGATGGGTTTATACCTGGGCATGTCCGTGATTTGGATCATGGGCATTATTAAACCCAGATTATGGGTCACCGCAACTATTACCAATATTACTTTTATGGGCGGGTTGACGCTTGGCAGATTAGTAAGTCTGACTTTAGACGGGGTTCCGGGTATTTATTTTTTAATTGGATTGGTGTTAGAGTCGGTTCTTGCTATATGGGGGGTAAAAAACTTAAAGAAATATGGAAGCGGGTGGAATATTTACCTGTAACAATCCTGGATAATAAAGAGAGAGCGCTTGCTCTGTATTATATCCTAAGCCCTGTTGACCCAATAGACTGTTTGGATGTAAAAGCTTCAAATGTAAAACCAAGCCCCGTAGATAAAGACTATGTACATAATATTGATTCTATTGTTTTATTTGCCTTAGGAAGGCAACACAAGACTACAAATAAAGTATATTTTACTTAACACAAATATTAAACGCAAACAAAGGTGTACCATTCATGCAATGTTTGAGAATAGTTTAATGTAGACTTGAAAAATAAAAATGAATATTGTTGAATACGATGTCTGACCTGGTTTGGGAGTCAATACTACATAGTTTGATGCCACATTCTTGATATGTAATATGAAGAAAATCAATCCACGGGATGACGGCAATCATAACTGCACATTGCATAAATGTATACATTCATGCAATTAAGACCTTTACGTTTCAGAATTAAAATAACGTTGGCAGATAAATAATTAAGGATAAATCACTTTTAAAACTATCCATATGAGCCAAACACACTTACATTTAATAGTTACTCACCTTCCTGTTTTTGGGTCCATATTAGGAGTACTTGTGTTGGGCTATGGCCTTTGGGTTAAAAGTAATCAAACTAAAAGTGCAGCATACTTCCTTTTTATTATTTCCGCCATTGGTGCATCAATCTCTTACCTGACAGGAGAAGGTGCAGAAGATACTGTTGAAAAGCTACAGGGAGTTTCGAAGACTATGATTGAGCGTCATGAAGACTCTGCTATATATGTGTTGATAAGCTTTATTGTTTTAGGGGTAATATCAATGACAGCACTTGTTGCAAATCGGTATAAACCTTCATTGATACGGCCTACGTCGATAATCATACTTGTTCTTTCGCTTCTCAGTTTTGGACTGGCCACCAGAACAGGCTACCTGGGTGGTCGGATAAGACATACTGAAATTTCTACTGGTGCGGTACAGAACAACACTGGAGGTGAAGGAAAACAAACAGATGATTAATACAGGGGTGCCATAATATTCAACCATTTTTTCAATTTAAAATACCAGTTAAATAATGGCCATTCCTTCAAATAAAAACCTTCAAATTGAAGTAGACGCCTGCTATTTATATAACAAGTTGGCAGAAGCCGAATCTGACGCTACGGTTGCCAACGTATTCAGGCAAATGAGTGATATAGAAAAAGGCCATGCAGAAGCTTTATTGAGAAAAATGAATTTGGATTCTTCTAATGCATTTCCGCCAGCATCTTTCAGGGCGAAAACACTTAATACAATTGGTAAAGTTTTCGGGTACGACTATGTGCTGGGTGTATTGATGGACACAGAAAAAGGTATTTCCACTGCGGTTATTAATGCCAAAAATAAAAATAAGCTACCTATTACGGGAAGCGAAACTAACCATGTCAGGATACTAAGGTCGCTTTTAGAAAATGAACCTAAAGTGACAGGAAGTAATGTCGCGAAATTTGAAAGCAGGCACCGCTCTGTTGGGGGTAATGCTTTAAGAGCAGCAGTACTTGGAGGTAATGATGGGTTAGTTTCTAATTTTAGTTTAGTGATGGGGATCGCAGGGGCAACTGCAGGCGGTTCAGAAGTTTTGTTAGCTGGGATAGCAGGGTTATTAGCAGGCGCATTATCAATGGCCCTGGGCGAATGGATTTCGGTTAAGAGTTCACAGGAATTGCATGAGAATCAAATGCAGTTGGAAATGGAAGAACTGGAAACTAATCCTGAGGGTGAGAAAAAAGAGCTGGCATTAATTTATATGGCCAAAGGCATCCCGGAAGATCAGGCACATGACATGGCAGCTGAAATTATGATGGATAAAAATAAAGCGCATGAAGTATTGGTGAAAGAAGAATTGGGTATAAATATAGAAGAACTGAAAGGCTCAGCCAGGGAAGCCGCCGTTTATTCATTTATACTTTTTGCAGTTGGGGCAGTAATACCTGTTATTCCATTTATGTTTACCCATGGCTTAACGGCAATTGCTATTAGTGTTATTGGGAGTGCCGCAGGTTTATTTTTAATTGGTTCTGCCATTACATTATTCACAGGTAAAAGTATTTGGTTCTCAGGTTTCAGGCAGGTAATATTTGGTTTAATTGCAGCAGCTATCACTTTTGGGATTGGGAAATTGATTGGTGTTTCTTTGGCAGGATAATCCCAGTCTAATAAGAATGTCTGACGAGTACTTTAATAGGCCTGCAATAAAGTCGGACATTCGAGGGGAAACATCTTCTATCTTGCTAATAAAGATGATAAAATAAACAAAGCAGCATTTCTGCCGCCTTGTTTATTTTCGTTGGGACAACTGGACAAATTTCTATCGCGTTGATTCACGATTTAAAGGCATTAGAGGAATTTTAAACCTCATTGGAGGATTGAGGTGGGCGTAAACTGTTAAGCGGAATTTACCCGACTACTGTGGCCTCTAATTCAATTTTTAACGTTTCGAAAAGGCATTTCCTTCAATCAGGGTAGTAACCTGCTTTGTACCATACTTAGCTACCATATGCTATCCTTTTACTGTATAAGTTTGACCCGTTTGTGCACCTAACGCACTTCTTACATAAGCCTGGGCAACCTGGTGCATAGTGGCTGGGATATGACCTGGAAAATAAGGGAAATAAGCGGGTGACGCTTCCACAACACCTGGTGCTACGGAATTAATGCGTATACCATTTTCTAATTCTATAGCTGCGCCACGAACAAAACCATCTATAGCAGCATTAACCGCACTTAAAGACGTTGCAAATGGTACAGGATCATTGGCTAAGCTTCCAGATGTAAGGGTGAAAGAGCCTTTTGGTGTGATATATTTCTGACCAGCCAAAACCAGGTTTACCTGTGACATCAGTTTCCCGTCAATACTAACCCTGAAATTGGCGTCCGTCATACTTGAAAGTGGGCCAAAGTATCCATCGCCGGCAGCACATATTAATGCATCAAAGGCGCTGATTTTTTTATACATTTCTTCTATAGACGCCGGGTCATTGATATTGGTTTGAATATCGCCACTTTTATAGCCAACTTTAATGATCTGGTGATCTTTTTCCAGTGCACTAACAATGGAAGAACCAATGGTGCCGCTGGCACCGATAACAATAATTTTCATGCAATGATTAATTTTAAAATGCAAACCTATATCAATACTGTACCTTTGTCAAGTAGTTACCTTTTTGTTCAGTAGTTACCTGGAGGTTGTAATTGAAGCCAGATATACATTATGGAAAAGAAAAAAAATGAAATAATAAAACATGGAGCCAATGAATGCCCCATAACCGCAACTATTGATGTTATTGGAGGAAAATGGAAACCGCCGATTATATGGCTGTTGTTAAAAGGGCCCATGCGCTTTGGTGCTTTGAGTAAAACAATGCCTGATATAGCATTAAAAGTACTTTCCAAACAATTAAAGGAATTAGAATCGGATGGTATTATTACAAGGAAAGCGTACCCGGAAGTGCCACCACGGGTAGAGTATTCCCTAACGGAAAAGGGCGCCTCCTTACGCTCAGCACTAACCTTGTTGTCGGAATGGAGTGAAACCCATCTTTTGGCTAACAAATAAAAATTAAAATTTACCTGACTACTGTGGCTCTAATTCAATTTTTAACGTTTCGAAAAGGCTTTTTACCTTTTTATAAAAAACAGCGCAATAGCTCCCACTACAATAAACGCTGCGGTAAAAAAAGCCCATACGTTTGCTTTTTTAGATGACGCTTCTATCGTATAATCTCCATCCAGCAGCCGGTAAGTATCTATTTTCCAGTTCAACGCGTCATGAGACAGTATGCCATTCGATTCAATAATATCACCTGGCATCACCAGTTTGTAATCAAAATAAACATCAAAATAAGTTGACAGGTGCTCAAAAGCTTCCGGTTTATTTATTTGCTCCAGCAGGCTATCGTTACCGGCTTTGGCAAAGTCACCAAACACTTGTGTTTTAAATGACTTATCCAATATTGGCATCAAATCTAATTTAGTTTGCTCTTTTACATACTCGGCATAATACAAGGCAAAGACACTATCCTTTTTTGTATTCATGATGGCTTTGGAAGGATGATTGGTAATTAATTCCAGATGCCTGAGTAATTCGCTGTATTGCATTTCAAATAAATTACGTAGTAACCATTTCCCCGCCTTTTCCTCTATGTTGTTCAATATTTCTTTAGCCTCCACTCCATTCATTCCTTTCAAAATATCAGGCTTGCCAACCAGCCAATAGCCCGCCTCCTCAGCACTTAGATACTTACCCACCGGCACGGCCAGTGTTATTGGTAGTTTGGAAAATGACTCTTTATAGTTGTAATAAGTATAAAAGAAACGAAATCTTTTTTCCAATACTGGTTTTATCGTTATGCCGCTCCAGGCATGCGATGACTTTATTCTGAAAGCGTGTGCCATTTGCTGTACAGAGTTAAAATGTCTATGGGCTATTACTGATATCACTTCAGCGCTATCCTCCTTTTCCTTCTTAAAGTTTTTTACCGGCCAGTCGGTTCTTATTCTACTGTCTTTATATTTCCATTGTATATCCCAGCCGGTAAGGTTCATCAAAAACGGATGCTGGGCTGTATCACCTTGTATAAATTTTTCGTCTACATTGGCCACCAGCACTCTGTCGCAACTGCCGTTACTGTTCAGTACAGTAGTGACATCAATTTTATCATTGCAGGCTGCCAGCAATGCACAGGTCCCTATTACTACCAGCTTAATTGTTGTATTCATTGCATTGTTATTTTTTAGCCATAGGATTGTATTGCTCTCTTAAAAGGGTTAAAGCGTTTTTTCCCTTTTTATACTGTCTGTAATAATCCAGCAGCACGCTTATGGAGTTCGTTTGGGGTAAACAGCCGTAATTCCGTATTGTTTCTTTATAATAAGAATTATATACGATACCCGATTGATGATTACCGGGATGATCAACCGCATTCTGGTATAAAAACATAGATACCAGTAAGACTGCAGCTGCTGCCATAAGGCTTTTGGCAATACTTAGCAGACTACCGTTGGCGTTGGTTAACTGCTTTTTATTTGTAATGCCAGCTAAAATGGAGCTGGTTAGTTTAGCCGCAGCTTCTTCTTTCAAAGCAGGCTGGCTCTCCTGTAATGCTGCCAGTATTTGCTCCAATATTCTATCGTTTTTCATGGATCTTCATTTTGAGTAATACTTCCTTCATGTTTTTCTTAGCCAGGTAAAGGTTACTTTTCACTTTTTCAGCACTCAGTTTTGTGATCATTGTTATTTCTTCTGTCTCGAGACCTTCAAGGTATTTTAGCGTAAATACCAGTTTCTGTTTGGGTGTAAGGGTATGCGTAAGCCGGCCAATGATGGTTGCTATATTTTTATTCGATAGTTCCTGCTCCAGGTTGGAATTGGTTAGCTGGTCGCAAAGTAATATCATATTTTCTTCTGCATATATGGTTATTTTTTTATTTGTATGTAGGTAGTCGTGGCTACAGTTAGTAGCGATAGTATACAACCAGGTGCTAAACCGAAACCTGGATTGATAGGTTTTACAATAAGTCCAGGCCCTTAAAAAGGTTTCCTGCACCACATCCTTTGCATCATGCTCGTTGCCAATTAGCCTGAATACGTAGGCAAATATTTGCGACTGATAGAAAGCAACGATCTGCCCAAATGCAACCGCATCGCCTTGTTGGCTTTTTGCTATCCATTCGCTAAGGCTATGCTCGTGCATGAAGTACTTGTTTGTATTAATTATACTGCAGAATAAAGAGAAAGTCGAAAAAAATAAGAAATAATTGTAGTCCTTTTAAACCCAAAGAAATTGTTAGATACATACATATTTTCTTATATATCTATTTTCTGTTTATCTATTGCCAGATGTTTCGTATCATTTGTCGGGCTGAACAATTGTCGATCGCACTGTGCAAAGCCCGTGAGGTGGGGATTTAGAAAGGAAAGCCCTCTTAAACCAGCGTTACAACGAGCTGGAAAGATTCGGCCGGGGTCTGAGAATATATCACAGGCAGACTGGGGTAGTACGGGAACACAGGAGAGCCTACCGCCTCCAAACGAACTTCGGTTAACAAGGACTGACCGAAACTTAACAGTCCGGGCTTACAGGGTATGTATCG
>NZ_LVYD01000080.1 GCF_002077945.1 Niastella vici | reverse complement strand
TTGCCCAGTACATGAACTCCGCCAATGTATTTAACCCATCCGTGCTTTGCGAAACAGAGCTCGATGATGCCTGGAACAAGTTTAAGGCCATCTACCTGGCCAAAAAGAAAATGATGATCTCCGATTTTCTGTTTAGCCAGGGCTATCCCGTGCTCGATAATGACAGCTACCGCATCTTCATCGATCCACGCCGCTATATCACCCAACAGGAGCTGGGCATCAATCCCTATGAAACAGATCCTTCCAAACTGCAACAACAGGCCCAGGACAAGGTGACCAGCATGATCGATCAGAATTGCCGCAACTACGCGGCTTACTGGTGGAGCAGGTTCAAAGATGCAACAGCCTGCAGCTTCGTAACCGAACGCGACTCGGCGGCCATCGTTGACCGCCTGATAGCCGTATGTAAAGAAGGCGGCGATGAAACCCATCCCTTTGGCGCCAGCACCGTAAAGCCAACCAGCACCTATGGCTTCAAAAGCTTTAATGAAACCATCCTTG
>NZ_LVYD01000079.1 GCF_002077945.1 Niastella vici | reverse complement strand
CTACCGGGAGCACTTGTTTTGTTTTGCGGAGAGGGAGGGATTCGAACCCTCGATACAGTTGCCCGTATAACGGTTTTCGAGACCGTCCCATTCGACCTCTCTGGCACCTCTCCTGAAAGGGGATGTAAATTAACTGATTCCCGCTTACCGGCAAAGTTTTGGTAACCCCGGAATACTTACCCCCTATTTTTACCGTTAATGCAACAATGACAAATTAACAGCAAAAACAGGTAACCCAATCGGCCATTATAGTGGCTTCTATCATTCTTTCCTGCTGCCTCCTGCCCCGGTTGTTGGGCGGCATCGGCTTCCCCCAATCCCGTGCAATAAACATAACGGGCTTCCCATTCTGGTACTCTATATGGGCTGGGCGGTATGGGTACTGAACCGGCTGTATGCAGCTAAATATAAATAAACAGTCACGTGTGAACCTCCATTCTTTACGGCCGGCGCTTTCTGGCAATCGGTGTATATTTAAGGCAATTGAACAATCGCATCCTTTATAGTTGCCTTATATTTTCCAAGATGCCCATGCGATGAAGTGTCGAGTATACCGCGAACCGTTATTGTACGCCTGAACATACTATCACAGGGCATCATGGTTTTGGAATATTGTCTATCAACCCAAATTTCCCGCGCCCAGTCATAAATCTTTTTATCCGGGGCTAACTCATGATGAATTACCAGCATAATAGATGAGTGTTCAAAACCACAAACATAATAGCCCATTGTTTCTATTGGTTTGTTATGGTAGGCTCCCATAGAATCTAATAAATGCTCCAATGAAACTTTTGCGTACACAATTACCTGACCGGGTGCCTGGCCAGCGCTTTTGCGTAACTGAATAAATAGTAAGCTGGGAACTAATAATGCGGTAATCAAAGATTTCATCTGCTTAAGGCTTCAGTTAAATGTGTTGTGCAACTTATTTCAATTTGAAAATATCCCCATAATTCAAATATCCATTCCTGCTGATCGTATAGATCGGCATGCCGTTTCCATCCTTGATCAGACCCACAGTTTCATCGCTTGAATTGGGGAAATTAATTTGATAGCTGCGCCCGTCTGCCAATTCTATCCCATACGTTTCAACAGAATTTTCTATTGAAATAGAATTTTGCGTGTAGTCATATTGTTTTTTGCCGCCGGCAGTGTCTTTAATTGAAAAACTTTTTGCGTCAAAAAACAATTCAAATCTTTGTCCATTTGCGTCTGCGGCTTTCCAGGAACCCCGATAGGTTTTAGAACCACTGCATGCGGCTAACATTATCACAATAAGGCTGGCGAATAAAAATAGAATCCGGTTCATGTTATTTATAAATTTTAGGGATTTATTCCGGCATCATTTTGCGAATGGGGGCCAGGTTATTCTTTTGCACTTTCGTAATGTTTGTAAACTGCTGCTAATTCCTCCCATCTGCCATTTTCCTGTTTATAAAAACCAAACTCCAACTGGGTATAATTACCTCTATAGCGTTTCTGATCGAGGTACAGCGCAACAGTCCCATTCCGGATAAAAACCGGTTTTGAAAAGGTATATACAATGGAACACATATTTTTTTCTTTTCTGTTGGCAGCTTCTCTGTAAGAGGGTCGGCAAATTGTTTCAATAGCCTGAAAGATTTTTCATACTCTTTATTATCAAAGGCCTTCAATCCTTTTTCATAGTCTTTGTTTTGTGCAACAGCAAAAAAGGAAACCAGAAAGAAAAAAAATAATAGCGAATAACGTATCATTGATTGGTCTTTTAATTATGGATAACGGTGCAGGGACAATTTTCAGGCATTTCCTACCCGTTTTGCCTGGCAACTGGCCGCACCGGAGTTGTTTACAATTTTATTATTTGAAATAACATGTTGTTGGCAGAACCAAATTTGCCAGAGCTCCCAAATGTTGTGGTGTGTGATTTACTTTTTTCCCGGTTCCGAGATTACAAAAATTTGGTGAGAAGGACGAATGTGTTTGTTACCAGTTTTAATTAAAAGCTGCTTTACCATTTCATGCCCCCCTGGTAAAAGACGGGAAACGGTTAAAAAGGAATAATTAAACCTATGATAACCAATTTTTTGCAATACGCTATAGGTGCCCATATGCCCGGGATCACCCTATTCAGGTATCCGTGCTCCGGGCATCGCCCCTTCACCAGCCCCCTGTTCAATAAACAAATGGGTGACATCCATCATGTATTGCCGGCAAAATAAAGGGATAAAACACCTCTTTTTCCCATAAAAAGCCCGCCTGGCCTTGGTTTTCCATTCCAATTTTTGTAATTTCCCTTAAATGATTGTTCACCAAAACACATTGCTGTATGAATAAAAAAGTGGCCGATGTGCTGCTTCGTAAAGGAAGCCATATTACTACCGTTACACCGGATACAACCGTATTGGAAGCACTCCATATCATGGCCGATCAAAATATCGGTTCCGTGATGGTTTTGCAAGATGGCCACTACCTGGGCATTGTTACAGAACGTGATTACTCGCGCAAGGTGGTTTTGAATGGAAAATCCTCCACCGACACCAGGGTTTCGGAGATCATGAGCAACAATCTGCCGCGCGTAACCGCCAACGACACTGTTGACTATTGCATGCAGTTAATGTCCGAAAAAAACATTCGTTACCTGCCGGTGTTCGACGAAAACCAGGTAACCGGTATCATTTCCATTAATGATGTGGTAAAAGAAACGATCCTGTCGCAACAGGAAACAATCACTCAGCTTAAAGACTACCTGCACTCCAGCTTATAAAGCCCGCAGGCCATACTATCCTGAGAAGACACTGCACCAAAAAAAGTCCCGACATGTCGGGACCTTTTTTTATTGAAAGTATATTATTCTTCAGCCGGTTTCTCCGTTACCACTACCAGATCATCGACCGACACAGTGATGGGCATCAGTCCCAGCTGCACTACCGCTTTCTTACCGCGCAATTCCTTCACCTCCCCTACCTGGTGGTTCTTTTTCATCAGCACCTTATCACCCACCTGCACTTCACCGCCCACTTCATCATATTTTGAATTGAGCTTTTTCTTCACCTTCTCGGTTGCCTGTTTCTGGTGTTGTTTGAACAACAGGATCTGCATCTGTTTTATGAGCTCTTTCTTATCTTCCTGCGATTCGGCCTTCCGCCAGTCGAAGGTCAGCTGCTTCAGCTTGCGTTCCATATCCTTCAGGTAAGCGATGCGGTCTTCGGTGATCCGGTTCTGGTGTTTCAACAACTCCACCTGCTGGTTGTGCCGTTCCTGGTTAATGGTTTGCTGCATTTCCTTATGCAGCTTTTCATTTTCCTTGATCAGCTTTGACAGTTCCTTTTCTTTCTTCTCAATTTCGCGCAGGTCCTGCTCGGTGCGGTTCAATAATTTATCGAGCTTGAAATGATCTTCATCAACCAGGGCGCGGGCGCGGTTTATTAACCTGGCATCGAGCCCAATGCGTTCGGCAATGGAAAACGTATACGAACTACCGGGTTTTCCAATGGTGAGCTTATACAACGGCAACAAATTTCCTTCATCAAATTGCATGGCGCCATTGATGATACCGGGTGTTTTATTGGCCATCACTTTCAGGTTCAGGTAGTGCGTGGTAACAATACCCATGGCATGTTTATGACCCAGTTCTTCCATAATAACCTCTGCAAAGGCGCCACCGAGGTGCGGGTCGCTACCACTACCCAGCTCATCAATAAAGAACATGGTTTTGCCATTCGCATTTTCAATAAAATGCTTCATGTGCAATAAGTGCGAGCTGTAAGTACTGAGGTCAAACTCGATACTTTGCGTATCGCCAATATGTATCATGAGCTGTTTAAAGATGCCGAACATGGAAGTGGGGTGCACCGGTACCAGCAAACCGCTCTGGATCATTAATTGTAACAACCCAACCGTTTTCATGGTAACGGTTTTACCGCCTGCGTTAGGGCCTGAGATAACCAGGATGCGGCTTTTTTCATCCAACGTAAGATCGGTGGGGATGGTAGGCTTTTTCGCTTTCTGGTGATACAGGTACAACAACGGGTGATAGGCCTGTACCAGATGCACATGCGCTTTATCGTTCAGCAGCGGATAATTCGCGTTCATATCAAGCGCCAGTTTGGCCTTGGCCTGAATAAAATCGAATTCACCCAGTACCTGGTGCCAGGTTTTCAGCAAGGGGGCGTACATGGCCAGGCGGGCGGTGAGCTGTTGCAGGATGCGGTATACCTCGCGCCGTTCCTCATTCTCCAGGGAAAAGATCTCATTGTTCAGTTCAATGGTCTCTTCCGGTTCAATGTACGAAGTGCGGCGGGTATCGCTTTCGCCGTGTAAAATTCCTTTTACCTGTCGTTTTTGTTCGGCCACAATGGCCACTACGCGGCGGCCGTTCAGGAATGCTTCGTCAATATCGGCGGTATACCCTGCCTTGCTGAGCTTCTGCACGATCTTGTCGAACAGGCGGCGCAGCTCGGTGCGGCGCCGGTACAGGCTGGTGCGAATGCGGGCAAGGTCTTCCGATGCATTGTCTTTTACATCCCCGTTCTCATGAAGTACATCATCGATGAGTTCCATGATCACATTTTCGTAATAGGTTTCGCCGATCACTTTTACCAGGGCAGGATAGGCCAGCCGCCGGTCATTATCGAACCAGCGGAAAATATTCTGCATGCTTTCGGCCAGCTTACGTACCTGCATAAACTGTTCGCCGGTAAGCATGGCGCCGGGTATGCCGAGCAACCGCAATTCTTTTGCTAAATTCAGCACGTAATCGTTGGGGAAATACATGCTGTGCTCAATCAATAATTTGTATTCGTGGCTTTGCTGTAACTCCAGTTCAATAAACTCCCTGCGGGTATGAATGCGCAGTTCCTGCGATTTACCTTTCGCATACTCCGTTTTACAATGCTCTTCAAGCAGTGCTTTTATTTTATCAAACTCCAGCTGTGATAACGCCGATTCAGGAAAAATCTTCATATAAAATACCTCTTCTCGAACCGGCAAAGGTAATATAGTTTTTTGGTTGTGGGTAATTGCGCGGGCAGAACCTGGTCACACATTGCCCTGCGATTTGGCAGGAACCGGTTTTTTGGCAAACTGTATAAAGAAATATATCAGAAAAATAACCTGCACAACAAGAAAGCACCAGACGGCCACCAGGCGCAATTTATTTTTGAAGATCAATGCATCCAGTTCCGTATTGGAGTAGCCCGCACCGTTTGCTGGACTGGTATGCCACACGCCCAACATAAACACGCCAAAAAACAACAGCGTTAGTGTATTATAGGTAAATACAAATTTTCGATGTACCAACCCCTGCCGCCGCCTGATCAACTTAAGAAGAAGAATTACAACAAACAGCCAACACGCAAACAAGCCGGTAACAATACCGCTTTGTATTACATAAAAAGTATCAAACACATTCAGGTCAATCGATGTTTCATTATACTTCGATATACTGTAAAACACCAGCACTATAATTGGCAGAAACAGGAAATTCTCAATTTTCTTCATACTTATCAATAAAGCGGCCATAATAATACTGCACCTGTTTTAATTATGCAATTTGTTTTTATATATTTATGAATAATAATATATCAAATATACCCGTTCGCCCTGTTTAAACCTTTCTTTTCATAACCCGTCTGAAGAAAAACTCTATTGCAACATGAAGCATCTTTTACCCGGAGTGCTTATCGTATTAGCTGCAAGCACTTATCAAGTACAGGCCCAGGATCAGCAACCCGATTCAACCGGTTTACCCGGCGATAATTTCAGCCTGCAGGGCGCCCTCGACCTGTTTAAAAAGGCCGGTTCACCCGAAGAATTCGAAAAACTCCTTAATTCTGAAAATAGCCAGGTCAATAACCTCGACCTCAACGAAGACGGCAAAACCGATTATATTAAAGTAGTGAGCAAACGCGAGAACGACGTACATGTATTTGTGCTGCAGGCCCTGGTGAGCGAAAAGGAAAGCCAGGATATTGCGGTAATAGAACTGGAAAAAACCGGAAAAGACAATGCGGTGATCGAGATCGTTGGCGATGAAGATATTTTTGGCGAAGAAACCATTGTTGAACCCGACGACAGCCAGGAGAATACTTTTATTGCACCCAATTCATCACTGGCCGGTGGTCCCAATACTGAATTTGCAGAGAATGGCATTATTGTGAATGTATGGGGTTGGCCCTGTGTACGGTATGTATACGCCCCTGCTTACGTGGTATGGGTATCGCCCTTTACCTGGCGCGCACACCCCGTTTGGTGGCGTCCCTGGCGGCCCATGGCCTTCGCGGTTTACCGGCCCATTCGCTACCATTACCACCCGCATTATGCCGTGGTTACCACCCGCCGCGTAGTAGTGGCGCCCCGTATTTACCGGCCCATGCGCGTTACCTCGGTTACGGTAAGGACCCGCCATACCGTGGCAGTCAATAATTACCGCGTTACCCGCAGAACCACTACGGTGCAGGGCCCCCGGGGCAGAAAATATTCCCGTACCACTACAACGGTAAGAAGGAGAAGAAGATAGAATTTTGAATATCCAAGTATAGTTACGCAGACCCTTCCGATGTACCGGGAGGGTTTTTTATTTTTCCAACCTTTACTTTTGTAAATTGTTAACATCTGCAACAGCACACCCCGCGTATATGATGTGTTCCTGTTAAGCAATTGATAAATGGAAAGGAATGTCGGCCAGCTTGCAAAACCCGCTCGTTCGCCGTCTTAACTTACACCAATTATAACAATACAATGATACATCTGTTAAAACACCATGGTATGAAGCTTTTATTTACCGGTGTGCTGGTAACACTGGCAACTTTGTTTTCCTGCGCACAAAAACAAAACGCAAAAAAGAATATAAGTAAGGATATGACAACAACTACAAATGGTTCTGTAAACACAACCACCGATACCGCCACCTTTGGTACCGGTTGCTTCTGGTGTACAGAAGCTATCTTTCAGGAATTGGAAGGCGTTATTAAATCAACTTCGGGGTACAGCGGCGGGCACGTGGCCAACCCCAGCTATAAAGAAGTATGCACCGGCACTACAGGGCATGCCGAAGTAATACAGGTGGTGTACGATCCTAAAAAGATCACCTATGATGAGCTGCTCGAAGTGTTCTGGAAAACGCATGACCCCACCACGCTCAACCGCCAGGGTAATGATGTGGGCCCGCAATACCGCAGCGTAATTTTCTACCACAATAACGAACAAAAGGAAAAAGCAGAGAAGTATAAGGCGGAACTCGACAAAAGCGGCGCGTTTATTAATCCAATTGTTACGGAGATCTCTCCCTACACCAAATTCTACGCAGCCGAAAATTATCACCAGGATTACTTCAACCAGAACGGATCACAACCCTATTGTAATTTTGTGATAAGGCCGAAGGTGGAGAAGTTCCAAAAGGTGTTCAAGAGTAAGCTGAAGCACGAATAACTAAATGAAAGACCTGTAAGCAACCCTTACAGGTTTTTTATTTCTGTAAATAGGTTCTTCTCAACTCAAGCAGGTTTAATCCATTAGTGTTGAATTGTTTTACGTTCGGATGTACCAATCGAATTACCTCATCATACCAAAGCGGCACCACCGGCGCATCGTCTATCACCAATTGATCCATTTGCTGGTATAACTTATACCGCAGGCTGTCGTTCTCCGTTACCATGGCCTGCTCATACAACGCATCGAAACGGGGATTGTGATAACGGGTATAATTAGGCGGCGCGGGGTTATTGCTATAAAATACGCTTAAATAATTTTCTGCTTCAGGAAAATCGGCGATCCAGCTGCCGCGGAAGAACAGGGCCTCCGATTTGGCCGTTTGCTCCAGCAACAAACTTTTTGGTTCTACCTCTACCTGTATTTTAATGCCCGATTCTTCCAGTTGCCGGGCAATAAAACTGGCAATATCGCTGTAGGTGGCAATGGTGAGCAGTTTTATTTCGGGCAGGCCTTCGCCATCGGGAAAACCGGCCGTCTTTAACAATGCCCGCGTTTTGGCCGGGTTATAGGTATAGCCTTTTACAACAGCTGAATCAAAAGAAGGCAGGCCGGCAGGAATAAATCCGCTCTCGGCAGGCATCCCTTTCGAATTGTACAGGTACATGATCATCTTGCGGCGGTCGAACCCGTAATTGATCGCCTGCCGCACTTCTTTCAACCGCAGGGGCGAATTGTTCACCTGGGGATTGTCCTTGTCAACCAGAATGCCGAGGTATTCGGTATTGAGGTAAGAATGTTTCGACAGAATGATCCTGCCCTGCCAGTCTTTGCGCAATTGTCCTTTTTTGGTAAGGATCTCATCCTTGAAAGAAGGGTCGATATCATTGATAAAATCGAGCTTGCCCTGCTGAAATAACAGGAATTCGGTGGCCTTGCTGTCGAAGAACGTGATCTTGATGCCATCGAGGTAAGGCAGGGACCTGCCCGTGCTGTCGCGTTCAAAATAGTGTTCATTCTTCTGCAATATCATGGCCTGCCCTTCTTCCCAGGCCGTGAATTTGAACGGACCGGTACCGCAGGGATGATTGCGGAAATCGGGTCCATATTTTGTCACCACTTCTTTGGGCACCACCGAACAATATTGCATGCTGAGGAGGCCGAGGATGGGCGCAAAAGGCGTTTTCAGCGTTAAGCGAAAGGTGGAATCGTTCAGCGCTTTAAACCCCAGCCTGTCATCGACCCGGTCATTGAAGATCCAGGCGCCGCTGCTGGCGGTGGCGGGGTCAATAATGCGGTTAAAGCTGTACTCTACATCATAAGCGGTGAGGGCACGGCCCTTCCCTTTCGGGAAAGCCTCGTTATCGTGAAAGAAGACGCCGGGGCGCAGGTGAAACGTATATACCTTGCGGTCAGCCGATACCTCCCAGCGATAAGCCAGGGAAGGAACGATGGCCAGGGCATCATTGGTTTCAACCAGCGTATTGTATAACTGATGAACCGCCCAAATGATCGATTGGTTCTTTGCAAAGGCGGGGTCAAGGGTGGCGATGCCGGTAGCTTCATTGTAATGAAATACCTGTTTATCGCCGTTTGTACGGTTGCCGCATGAATTAACCAAAATCAAACCGAAAAAGACCGCAAAATATGTTACTTTACCACGCATATTGAACAAGTTAGCTGATGGATCGCCCTTCGTTTCGCTTTCTTCAATTCGCTAATTTAAATTATATCAGAGTGATTAAAATAAAACAAAGGAACATTACCCAACCTTTTTCATTTCGCATTCTTCATTTCTCATTTTTCATTTTCATGGCTGCTTCCTGCGCCGCACAACCGCTGAGCAGTAAAAAACAGTTCACCCACCAGGATACGCTGCGGGGCACTATTACCCCTGAAAGAGCGTGGTGGGACGTATTACGCTACGATATAGCCGTTACGCCTGACTACGCCACCAAAGCCATTCAGGCAACAAACAGGCTTACCATAAAGGTTTTACGGCCTTACAACAAACTGCAGATCGATCTGCAGCAACCCCTTATTATCGACAGCATTTTATTGATCGCAAAAACCGGCAACACCCCGCTGCTTTTTCAACGGGAAGGCAATGCCTGGTTTGTGACCATGCCGGCACTTACCGCCAATACAATACATTCCCTTGAAGTGAAATACCATGGCCAGCCCCGCGAGGCGGTGCATGCGCCCTGGGATGGCGGCTGGATTTGGAATAAGGACAAACAGGGCCGCCCCTGGATGACTGTGGCCTGCCAGGGACTGGGCGCCAGCGTTTGGTATCCCTGTAAAGACCACCAGAGCGACGAACCTGATAACGGCGCCAGCCTCGCCATAACCGTTCCCGACACGCTGGTAGCGGTGGGCAATGGCCGGCTCAACGCCAAAACGCCCAATAACAACGGTACCACCACCTATACCTGGGAAGTAAAAAACCCCATCAATAATTATAACATCGTTCCCTACATTGGTAAATACGTAACCTGGCACGAGGATTTTGCGGGCGAGAAAGGCAAGCTGGATTGCGATTACTGGGTACTTGATTATGACCAGGAGAAAGCCCAAAAGCAATTTACCCAGGCAGCCAAAATGCTGAAATGTTTTGAGTACTGGTTTGGCCCCTACCCTTTTTATGAAGATGGGTACAAGCTGGTTGAAACGCCGCACCTGGGTATGGAACACCAAAGCGCCGTAGCCTATGGCAACGGTTTTCAGAACGGCTACCTGGGCCGCGACCTTTCAGGCACCGGCTGGGGCAACAAGTGGGATTTTATTATTGTGCATGAAAGCGGCCACGAATGGTTTGCCAACAACATTACCACCAACGATATTGCCGATATGTGGGTGCATGAAGGCTTTACCAATTATTCAGAAACCCTGTTCACCACCTGTGAATATGGGGTAGAAGCTGGCAACGCCTATTGCGTGGGCACCCGCGAGCTTATCCATAACGATATTCCCATTATTGGGCCATATGGGGTGAACAGGGAAGGCAGCGACGATATGTACTATAAAGGCGGCAACCTGCTGCACACGATACGGCAGATCATCAACAACGACAGCAGCTTTAGGACTATCCTGCGCGGACTGAACAAGACCTTTTACCACAAAATGGTTACCAGCAAAGAAGTGGAGGACTATATAAGCCGCCGCAGCGGTATTGATCTTTCAAAGATATTTGATCAATATCTTCGCACCACGCAGATACCGGTGCTTGAATATTCCATCAAGGGAAAGGACCTGAAATTCAGGTTCACGAATTGCATCAAAGGATTTGGCATGCCATTGAAAGTGAAATGGAGCAATCAGGAAAAATGGATCCACGCCAATGAAGAATGGACCATTATTTCGGGCAATGCCAATGACACGGGTTTCAGCGTTGACAGGAATTTTTATATCATTGTGAAAAAGGCAGGTTAATGAGCATACGGCGGCAAAGTATTATTTCTTCTATTCTGGTGTATATAGGATTTGCGTTGGGGCTGTTGAATACTTTCCTGTATGCAAAAGGGTTTGCCGAAGCGCAATATGGGCTGGTAAACACCTTTCAGGCCTTTGCCACCATTATGTTCTCTTTCTCGAATATTGGCATTACCTATTATGTGACCAAATTCTTTCCCTATTATAACGACAACCTTCCGCCGCAAAAAAATGATATGATCGCCCTGGCCCTGGTGACCAGTATTACGGCCTTTGTGTTTGTAATGATCAGCGGAATTGTTTTCAAGAAATATGTGGTAAGCCTGTATGCAGATAACTCCCCGGCAGTCGTTTATTATTATTACTGGCTTTTTCCTTTTGGTTTCGGCCTGTCGATCTATTCCATTCTGGAAGCCTTTGCCTGGCAGCTGCGCAAATCGGTTGTTACCAATTTTCTGAAAGAAATATTGTTCCGCCTGTTTGCCACCCTCCTCATTGTGCTCACCCTCATGCGGGTCATTAAAAGTTTCGACGTTTTTATAAAAGTGTATGCATTTACCTATATAGGCATTGCCCTGGCGCTGCTGTTTTATCTCATTGTAACGCGTCAGCTGCATCTTACATTTAAGATCAGCCGGGTAACCCAAAAATTCTATAAAAAGATCATCAGGGTGGGCATCTTCGTCTGGAGCGGCAACCTGGTATTCAATATTGCACAGGTATTCGATACCCTGGTAATAGGCTCTGCAGTAGCAAATGGATTGGCCTTTGTGGGCATTTATTCTTTGGCGCAAAATATGAGTAGCCTCATAGCGGCGCCACAACGGGCCATTAGTTCAGCTGCAATGGGTCCATTGGCGCAAGCCTGGAAAGACAAGAATATGGGCTTTATCGACCGCGTATACCATCGCAGCAGCATTAACCAGTTGTTATTTGCTATTGGCATGTTCTCCCTGGTATGGCTCAATTTTACCGATGGCGTACTCTCCTTTCACTTAAAACCAGGCTACCTCGATGCGCGCATCATTTTCCTGTACATCGGGTTTACCAAATTAATTGATATGGGTACGGGCGTGAATTCGCAGATCATTAGCACAAGCATTTTCTGGAAAGTGGAATTTGTAAGCGGAATTATCTTATTGCTACTTACGCTGCCATTAAATTATATACTTACCGTAGAACTGAAAGCGGTGGGCCCGGCCATTGCCAATTTGTTTGCCATTACCGTTTACAATGCTATCCGCTATTCATTCTTATGGAAGAAATTCAAACTGCAGCCCTTTACCGGCAAATCGGTTTACTCACTTATATTGGGAGCAGTTTGTTATGTTAGCTGCTATTTTCTGTTTGACCGCTTTCAGGGAATTGGCTGGATCTTCCTGCGCAGCATTACCTTCATTGCATTATTCGCAGCCGGTGTATTGTATTTTGATCTTTCGCCCGATGTATTACCCGTGTGGCAAACGATACAAAAACGTTTAAGATCTTTTGGCGGTAAGAAGTAAGAAATACTTCCTGACCCTTATTACCTGAATAATTACTTACGAAAACGATTGCGTATGAAATAAGTATTTAAAAAACACAGGTAAACGTTTAAGATGATTGTTCAAAGTAAGAAGAACCCTGTTTTCCGTTTTTCCTGCTTCTGGCTTAAGGCCGCGACTTCATATTTTATATTCCCCACATCCTGCTTCCCCCCCATAATTACCTGATTAAATACTTACGAAAACGATTGCGTAAGTAAAAATGCACGCGCTTTCATTAGCATTTCCTTAACATTAATTGTCATAATAACGCCATTAAGTGTCGAAAAGCCATTTAATGCAATCGATTGTGTAATCGTTTTTCTTTTCAAACACGTCGATTTTACATGAAAACATGTAGTGCGCATTTATGCTTTGCTATATTTTTAGCATGAATAGCAGGTAAGTTGATGCGATCGCCCTTTTTCTGGCGTTACTTTGATAAAGAATTACAAGAAGTAATGGAGTTCTTGGAAAAAGTCCCTGATGAAATGTAGATCGGTCTCTGACGAAAACAACAATACCTTTTCAAAACCAGCTCGTTTTTAGTTCGTATCCCTTTGAATTCCGTTTCTGATTTTTTTGATTGCTGATTATTGTTCATCATTTATTAAAGGTCCTTTTATGAAAAGCTTGTCAATTACACTCCCCGCAACACCAACAATTGCCCCAACAGGCACAACCAACAACGTATCCCTTTATCAACTGGTAGACCAGCTCATGAACAGTTTTATTCCGCTGGCCGTAAACCAACACAGTTTTATTATTAACGACGTAAAAGAAACATTTCAATTGCATGCCGATGAGCAGGTACTGGCCTTTGTGATCGGCAATCTCCTGAACAATGCGATCAACTGTTCGCATAATGCCTGCATCCGTATTGAAGCAGAATCGAAACCCGAAGGCGTGCAGATACGGGTGCGCAACAACGCCTCCAATTACTACAGCACTATAGCCCATGGATTTTCAGAAGTGGTAGCCGCTGCCCGCAGTCTGGGTGGACATATCAATATCTATAACCAGCGTCACGAAGGCACGGTGATCACGTTCTCGATGGCAGCGTAAGAAGTAATTGTAATTAATTAAGAGATTATGCCGTAAACCGGCAACGCGCCCTGGCAAGGGCTTAGGCGCACCGATCCAATAACTTTTTGGGAAACCTGTAAAAGAGAAATGAGAAAGTAAACTCAGCTATCGCCTTACTTTCTCATTTCTTTTTTATTTCTACTCTTTAATTTTCTCCGGGAATCCTTCCTCCCCCTGCATACCTGGCCTTGTAGTAATCTTCATCCAGGTCGCTGATCATTACCCCGGTGCTGGTAGCAGCATGAAGGAATTTATTATTACACAGGTAAATGCCCACGTGCGAAATGCCGCCTTTGGCGCCGCGGGTTTTAAAAAATACCAGGTCGCCCTGTCTTAATTTTTTCTTTTTCACCTTTTTACACTGAAGGTATTGGTCCTCACTGCGGCGGGAAAGCGTTACCTCATAATAGGCGTTCATAAATGCCCGGGTAAAACCGCTGCAATCGACCCCTTCCCGGTCATCGCCCCCATATTTGTATTTGGTGCCGTACCAGCTTTCGATCAGTTCGAGCAATTTATTGTCATTGATCATTTCAACCGGCACATCGAGTAAAATGGCATATTTGAACTGCAGCGGGGCACTGAGCTCAATACCAATGGCTTTTACATTCTTTTTATTATGCAGATCGCTGATCAGGTTCTCTTCATCGGGCGTAAGTGCGGCCAGCTTCTGGGTGGGACTGGTAACCCGTTTCGATTTGGTGGTGGAAGTGGTAGAGCTGCTATTGCCTGTTTTGGCGCTTTTTTTCTTTTTACCGTCCTGGCTTATTTCATCGTCATTTTCATCCCCGGTAACGATCCCGTCAATGAATTGAGGCTCGTTGCCCGGCATAACAGCCGTGTCGGCCGACACCGGTTGGGGGTAGAACGGATGATGGGCTGCTGCCGGAACAGCATGCACCAACAGGGCGGATATAATGATAATCAGATACTTCACAGGCTGGACATTTTATTTTAAGGCAAGGCATGCCCCCGTAGGCAGGCCGTAAAAATAGCAAATACATTGCCAGTAATGAAATTCGGCTTAAGGCACAGGACTTAACACGGCTCCCCCGCATTCGGGCCGGCGCCCAGCCGGCAAAGGACGCTTACTTTCGGCGTTTTGCTTTCAGCCGAACCCTGAACTGTTATCTTTGAACTTTCTTCACAATTATTTTTATTCCCATTCTGTTCATAAAATTTTATCGGGTTCACTATTGATTAAAGAACTTTATACCACAATTTCGTGTTTATATTCTGATGGGTTTCCTATTGGAAATGAGGCATTTAAGTAAGATACAGGAAAGAATCAACTAATCAAAACCTATTTATTAGAACAAACACATGTGTAAATTCTCACACTTACACGTTCATACACAGTTTTCATTACTCGATGGAGCGGCATCGATCCAGGCTTTGTATAAAAAAGCCGTCAAGGACGGCATGCCCGCCATCGCCATCACCGACCATGGTAACATGTTCGGCGCCTTTGAATTCGTAGCAGAAGCCTATAAACATAAGAACGAGGACGGCAGCCTGAAGGTAAAACCCATCGTGGGCTGCGAATTTTATGTGGTGGAAGACCGGCACCGGAAAGTATTTTCAAAAGAAGTAAAAGACGAACGCTACCACCAGGTGCTGCTGGCCAAAAACAAGACCGGTTACCAGAACCTGGTGAAATTAACCAGCCTGGGGTACATAGAGGGTATGTACAGCAAGTACCCCCGTATTGATAAAGGCCTCATCGAAAAATACAAGGAAGGGCTTATTGCCACTACCTGCTGTATAGGCGCCTACGTGCCCCAAACCATTTTGCACGATGGGGAAGAAAAAGCCGAGCAGGAATTCAAATGGTGGCTCGATATGTTTGGCGAAGATTATTTCATAGAAATACAACGGCATAACCTCAAGGAACAGGAGATCATTAACCAGGTACTGTTGAAATTCGCCAAAAAATTCAATGTACCCGTTATTGCCACCAACGACAGCCACTATACCGACCAGGACGATTACAACGCCCACGACATTCTGTTGTGTATAAATACCGGTGAAAAGAAAAGCACGCCGGGCTTTGATGATTTCGTGAACGACGATACCAACATCAAGGACCGCCGCTTTAAATTCCCCAACGACCAGTTCTACTTCAAGAGCCAGGAGGAAATGAAGAAACTGTTCAGCGACATTCCCGAATCGATCGATAATACCAATATGATCGTTGACCGGGTTGAGCTGCTGAACCTGAAAAAGGACATCTTACTGCCGGCCTTCCCGTTGCCAAAAGAGTTTCAGATTACAGAAGACAGTAACCTGAACCAGTGGGAATACCTCAAACACCTCACCTACGAAGGCGCTAAACAACGCTATGGAGATATTACGCCCGATATTCAGGAGCGGCTCGATTTTGAGCTGTTCACCGTAAAGACCATGGGGTTTGCGGGTTACTTCCTCATCGTGAGCGACTTTATTAAAGCCGGCCGCGAACGGGGCGTATTCATTGGCCCGGGCCGTGGATCGGCGGCGGGCAGCGCGGTGGCCTACTGTATAGGCATCACCAATATTGACCCCATTAAATACAACCTGCTGTTCGAGCGCTTTTTGAACCCCGACCGTAAGTCGATGCCGGATATTGATACGGACTTCGACGATGAAGGCCGTCAGAAAGTGATCGACTATGTAGTGGAAAAATATGGTACTAACCAGGTGGCCCAGATCATTACCTACGGTACCATGGCCGCCAAAAGTAGTATCAAGGACGTGGCCCGGGTGCTTGACCTGCCCCTGGTTGAATCGAACGCCCTGGCCAAAATGGTGCCTGAAAAACCGGGTATTGAATTAGGTCGCGTACTGCACGCGCCCCTGAACCCGAAGGAAGGTGAAAAATCGCTGGAAGAAAAAGAAGGCATTGGCCCCGATGAAATAGAGGTCATTAAAAAGCTGCGTGAAATATACAACGGGCAGGGCCTCACCGCCACCGTGCTGCACGAAGCAGAAAGGCTGGAAGGCTCTGTGCGCAACACCGGTATACACGCGGCCGGTATCATCATTGCCCCCCGCGACCTTACCGATCTTATTCCGGTTAGTACCGCCAAGGACTCAAGCCTGTGGGTTACCCAGTTTGAGGGTAGCATCATTGAAGACGCCGGCGTAATCAAGATGGACTTCCTGGGTTTGAAGACCCTTACCATCATCAAGAACGCCCTGCGGATGATCAAAGAGAACCATGGGGTAGAACTGGATATTGAGACCATACCACTCGACGATCCCAAAACATTCGAACTGTACCAGAAGGCCGAAACCGTTGGTACGTTCCAGTTCGAAAGTCCCGGGATGCAAAAATACCTGCGCGACCTCAAGGCTGACCAGTTCGCCGATCTTATTGCGATGAACGCATTGTACCGGCCCGGTCCGCTCGCTTATATCCCCAACTTTATTGATCGTAAACACGGCCGCGAGCCCATTACGTATGACCTGCCTGAAATGGAGGAATACCTGAAGGAGTCGTACGGGATCACCGTATACCAGGAGCAGGTGATGTTGCTGGCGCAAAAGCTGGCCGGTTTCAGTAAAGGCGATGCCGACGTACTGCGTAAGGCCATGGGTAAAAAGCAAAAAGCGGTGCTTGATAAAATGAAGGCCCAGTTCGTAAAAGGCGCTTCAGAAAAAGGCCATCCGGCCGAAAAGCTCGAAAAGATCTGGACCGACTGGGAAGCGTTTGCCCAGTACGCCTTCAACAAATCGCACTCTACCTGTTACGCCTATGTGGCGTACCAGACTGCTTATTTAAAAGCCCACTACCCCAGTGAGTACATGGCGGCGGTGTTGAACAACGCCGGCAACATAGAAAAGATCACCTTCTTTATGGAAGAGTGTAAACGTATGGGTATAAAGTGTTTGGGCCCTGATGTAAATGAATCGAAAAAAGGTTTCTCGGTTAATAAGAACGGCGATATACGGTTTGGCATGGCAGGCATGAAAGGTGTGGGTGAAGCAGCCGTGGAAAGCCTGATAGAAGAACGCGAAAAGAACGGTCCGTTCGTGTCGATCTTCGACATGATCAAACGCGTTAACCAACGCACTGTCAATAAGAAAACGCTTGAAAGTTTGGCATATGCCGGCGGATTCGATTGTTTTCCCGACCTGCACCGCGCACAATATTTCTTTACGCCACCAAACGATACCAGCACCGGCCTCGAAAAGATCGTGCGCTTTGGCAACGTTTACCAGGCGCAGAACGTAAATACCAGTAATACGCTCTTTGGTGGACTTACAGAAGTAATGGAGATAGCGCCCCCAAAAATTCCACCCTGCGAGGTGTGGTCGCTGACCGAATTACTGAATTATGAAAAAGAGGTTACCGGCATGTTCATGAGCGGTCACCCGCTCGATCACTTCCGGTTCGAGATAAAACATTACGGCATCACCACCTTAGCCGAGTTCAATGAAATAAAAGATACGCTGGCCCTGCAGCCCAATCCCGGCAGAAGCTTTCGCCTGGCGGGGCTGGTAACCGATGCCCAGCACCGGGTTACCCGTACCGGCCGTCAGTTCGGTTCTTTCTGGATCGAAGACTATTCGGGCAAAAGCGAGTTTATGCTGTGGAGCGATGATTATATGCGCTTTACCAATTACCTCGAAAAAGGGAAGAACCTGTTTATCACCGGCGCGTTCAAACCCCGGTTCAACAAGACCGAGTTTGAGTTCAAGATCGAAAAGATCAGTTTGCTGGAGAGCATTAAACAAAATCTAACAAAACAGGTTATTATTGATATTGAAGCCAGGTTCGTGAATGAAGAACTGATCCGTTTCTTTGAAAAGAACCTGAAAAGCTATCCCGGTGGTTCGCGCCTGAAATTCAATGTTAAAGACATCAAAAATATGTGCCGGGTGAGTTTGTCGACAGTGGAGGCCGGGATTGAAATGAATGACGAATTGGCTGCCTTTTTACAAAGCCGCCCCGAGCTGGATGTACAGGTTGTCACGGCGTAAAACCCCGTGAATGCTGCAGAAAGCTTTAGTGATCAATGCATTCAGCAGAAGGGAATGGATAATGGGCTGACAGGAATGGTAAACAACCGGTGTGGCATAGATTTCGACAAACAGATAATACTTTTTGAAAAGTAAAACTTTGGAAAACGTTTAAGAATTTATTTATAAACTTTACACACTAAAATTAAGTATATGGCTTTAGAATTCACAGACACAAACTTCCAGGACAAGGTCCTCGATTCTGATAAATTAACAGTAGTAGATTTTTGGGCTGAGTGGTGTGGTCCCTGCCGTGCTATTGGACCGGTAATTGAAGAATTATCAAAAGAATACGATGGCAAAATAAACGTAGGGAAAGTGAACGTTGACCATAATCCGCAGTTATCTATAAATTACGGTGTTACTTCTATCCCCGCTATCCTTTTCATTAAAGGTGGTAAAGTGGTAGACAAGCTGGTTGGTGCACAACCGAAAAGCAACTTTGTAAAGAAGATAGAACAACATATATAAGCACTTCCAAATAATAAAAAGCCATCCCCGGTTCAGCCAGGGATGGCTTTCTTTTTTACAAGGTGCATAACCCGGTTGAAAACTCAATTTGTTGATAACATCATTTTAAGAAACGAAGGTTCAACTTTACAGTAAAATTTATACATATGGCATTAGAATTTACCGATGCGAACTTCAAGGATAAAGTCCTTTCCTCAGATAAATTAACTGTAGTTGATTTTTGGGCCGAATGGTGCCCACCCTGCATTGCTATTAAGCCGATCATTGAACAATTATCAAAAGAATATGAGGGTAAAATAAATGTAGGGAAGATAAACGTTGATTATAATGCTGAAACAGCTGTTAAATATGGTATTACTAATATTCCTGTTATTCTTTTCATTAAAGACGGGAAGGTGGTAGATAAACTGGTTGGTGCACAACCGAAAAGCAACTTTGTAAAGAAGATAGAACAACATATATAAGCGCGTTTGGTTACAGTTTCAGGTACGGCCATAAACTGCAATGGCAATGCGGTCACCAATGGCTTTGTTGATATTTTCATTGACAGCATTCACAACCGGGCCACGGTTACAAATGGCAGCTTCAGCATGACCATAACTCGTTGTTATAGATAACTGAAATTATAATATACAGATAAGCGGCCTCCCGGTTGAAGCGGGAGGCCGCCTTTTTTGGGCATTCTATACCCTTTACATGTGCGCCAATTTATATATCTTACGGTGTCTTATACAACAAATAACAACTCACATGAAATACCCGCTTTTCTTTTCGTTCTTATTTCCGGTAATTACCCTGTTCAATACAACTGATCACCAACCCGCAAAACAGGAATTGACCGAAAAAACCATTGTCCTTACTACTGATGGCGACACGCAGGAATTCACCGATGCCAATTTTCAGAAAAAAGTGCTTTCAGCCGATAAATTAACCCTGGTCGATTTTTGGGCTACCTGGTGTGGTCCCTGCCGCGCAATGGGCCCGGTGGTGGAAGAGCTGGCAAAAGATTACAGTGGCAAAGTGAATGTCGGTAAACTGAATGTTGACCAAAACCCGAACATCTGTGGAAAGTATAACGTTACTTCCATCCCTACCATTTTGTTCATAAAGAACGGGAAAGTGGTTGACCGGGTTGTAGGGGTTTATCCCAAAAGCAGGCTCGAAAAAAAGATCAAAGCGCATCTGTAACATATAAGCAATAAGAGCAGTCCCGCCCCGGCTAAGCCGGGGCGGGACTTTTTTTTAATGGCTGCCCCAACGCTTTCATATATAAACCCGTTCATATACATACAGCACCTCAATAATCAAAACTCACAGCCATGAAAAAAATTCTACAACTGGGGTTCACAGCCGTTACGGCAGCAGGGCTCATCATCATCAGTTGCCAAAAAACGAATAACGATAATCCCACAAATCCCAATATCCCGGTCGAATATGTAACCGCCTCTATTACCGGGCGGGTTGTAGACAATAGCAACCAGCCGGTGAATGGCGCGTTGGTAAATGCCGGAACCGCTTCAACCACTACCGACCTCAATGGTAATTTCAGTTTCAGCAATGTAAGCCTTGCTAAAAATGCCGGTTTTGTTAAAGTAATAAAAGATGGTTTCTTCGAAGGCAGCCGTACCATTTTGGTAAATGCCGGTGTGGTGAACTACGTGTCGATGCAATTGATCAAGAAAACCGTGTCGGGAACCGTTAGTGGCAGCAGCGGCGGAAATGTTACCGTAACCGGCGGCGGCAGCGTGGTATTTACCGGCAACAGTTTTGTAAATACAGGCGGCAACAATGCTTATACCGGAACCGTTTCGGTTAGCACCTGGTTCTTAAACCCCACGGCTTCCAACTTTTCCGAGATCATGCCCGGTACGTTACGTGGCATTAATGCCGGCAATGAAGAAACCGGTTTACAATCGTTTGGGATGATGGCGGTTGAGCTCACCGGCGCCGGTGGCGAAAAGCTGCAACTGGCAGCCGGCAAAACAGCCACCCTCACCTTCCCTATTCCCGCAGCGTTACAGGGCCAGGCGCCTGCCACCATTCCTTTATGGACATTTAATGATACAACAGGTTTATGGAAAGAAGAAGGCATTGCCACCAAACAGGGCGCCAATTATGTGGGTACGGTAAGCCATTTTTCTTTCTGGAATTGCGATTACCCTTACTCCCTGTGCGATTTCAAAATAATATGCAAAGACCAGAACGGAAAACCATTTTATCCCTGCCGGGTTGAATTGAAAACCACCGGCGACAGCATTTCCAGATATGGTTATGGTTATACCGATGCCACCGGATATGCAGGTGGTAAAATACCAAAAGGTAAAACCCTGCAGTTAAAACTATACTCCCAATGTAACACGGTTATTTATACCCAGGATATTGGTCCGTTCACCGCTACGGCCGACCTGGGCACTATTACGGTGAATTTTACCGGCACATCGCCCGTTATGGTTTCGGGTTCCGCTGTAAACTGTTCTGGTGGCCCTGTTACCAATGGTTTTGTAGACATTTCCATTGACGAAGCGCACAACCGGGTGGCTATTACCAATGGCAGCTTCAGCATGGCAGTAAACCGTTGTTCGGATGCACCAACAACCGCGGCTATTACCGCATATGACCTCGGCACTAACCAGGGGGGCAATGCCACCACTGTAGCGGTTAATTCGGCCACGGTAAATGCAGGTCAGTTAAGCGCCTGTGGCAATTCGCTGGTGCAGTTCCTGAACTATACATTGAAGGATACGAATGTCAGTTATATTCCACCGGCAGATTCTTTGCAACTGTTAAGTAATATCAACAATAATTTTGCCCTGTATGCATACCGCAAAGCGACCAATGATTACGAAAAAGTTTACTTATCATTCAATGCAACCGGCACCGGCACCGTGCCCATTAATTATGTATACATTTTGAAAAACAACCGGCAATATGTTCAGGCGTCAACACTCAATATGAACATAACTGAATTTGGTGTGGCAGGTACCGGGTACATCAGCGGTAATTTTTCAGGCAACCTGAAAGACAGTTCCAGCAATGTAATACTACCGGCAAGCATGTCGTTCAGGGTAAAGCGAAAACAATAATAAATTGCTATAAAAAGAAGCGGCCGTCCTGGTTGAACCAGGACGGCCGCCTCCTTAAATACTTCTCATCAATGCTGTACCGCCACCGGGCCCATTTGCTGCGGCTCATGTTTATATTTAAATACAAGCGGGAAAATAATACCTAATAGCAATGCATAGCCGGCGAAACTGAACCAGATAGAAGACCAGTCTTTCACATTATTGACCGTGAAGTGATCAACCACCCGGCCGCTGATATAATTACCGAGGAAAGCGCCGATGCCATTCGTCATCAACATAAACAAACCCTGTGCGCTTGCCCTGATCCTGATATCGGCTTCCCTTTCTACAAACAGGGAACCGGAAATATTGAAGAAATCGAAAGCCATTCCGTACACGATCATCGAGAGCACCAGCAACCACAACCCACTGCCGGGATCGCCGATGGCAAACAAACCAAACCGGAAAACCCAGGCAAAGATGCTCATCAACATTACCTGCTTAATACCAAACCGCCTTAAGAAGAAAGGAATGGTAAGAATGAACAGCGTTTCAGAGATCTGCGAAATGGAAATTAACAGGTTCGAATGCTTTACGCCAAAAGCGCCGGGATAGCTGCTTTTAAAATCGTCGAGGAAAGTAGAACCGAAGGTATTGGTGATCTGCAACGCAGCGCCCAGTAACATGGCAAAAAGAAAAAAGATGATCATCTTCTTTCTTTTAAACAACACAAATGCATCGAGGCCCAGGGAGCTGGCCAGGTTTTTCTTTACGGTTGATTTAACCGGCGGGCAACCGGGCATGGTAAACGCATACACCCCCAGCAGCAGTCCGGAACCGGCGCTGATGTACAACTGCAGCGGGCTTAAATTAAACCCTGCCAGGTCAACCATCCACATGGCGGCAATAAAACCAACAGTGCCCCATACGCGAATAGGTGGGAAATCTTTTACAATGTTAAGCCCTCTTTTTTCCAGCACAATATAAGATACTGTATTATTTAACCCGATGGTGGGCATGAACACGCATGAATTCAGCAACATGATCATATACAAAGTGGGGTAATCGGTAACTTTTGACGCCCACAGCAACAACAGGGCACCTATGATATGCGCGAGGCCAAATACCCGTTCTGCATTCAGCCAGCGGTCGGCCACAATGCCAAACAGGGCAGGTGTGAACATGGAGGCAATGCCCATGGTGCCGTAAATGCTGCCTACCTGAACACCGGTAAAATGCAGCACATTGAACATATACGCTCCCAATGAAATAAGCCATGATCCCCAAACAAAGAACTCCAGGAAATTCATTACAATGAGCCGAATTCTGATATTCACTATAATTGTAGTTTTTGGTTGTAAATGTGGGTTTAATACGCCAAACTGGCGCCGGGTTGTTATTTAAATTCCCAAAGCTCAAGATAAAGAATTTGGATGAGGTTTTTACTGTACGCGTAGCCGCTAGTGTTTGCCACCCCGAATAACCGGCTTTTCCTGTAACTTTGTGCCCGTTTATTTGTTACACACTTACGGAAGCGAAAATCCAGATCATAATGAGTACTAACATTCAGCAGGTTATAGCAGCAGAACAAAACGAGGCCCTCCGCACCATTGGCGAAAAGATCGTGAACAAACAACGCCTTACCCCCGAAGACGGCTTGTTACTATTTGAGCAGGGCGGTTTGCCTTTTGTAGGCGCCCTGGCCAATTTTGTGCGGGAACGGCTGCATGGCGATACCACTTATTTCAATCGAAATTTCCATATTGAACCCACCAACGTGTGCGTGTTTGCCTGTTCCTTTTGCTCCTATTCGCGCCTGTACGCCCATCGCGAAGAAGGCTGGGAACTCACCACCGACCAAATGCTTGACATTGTAAAAGGCTATGATGGCAAACCGGTGACCGAAGTGCATATTGTAGGGGGCGTTCATCCCAAACTGAACCTCGAATTCTTTGCCGATCTCTTACGTAAAATAAAAGCGCACCGGCCCGAACTGCATATCAAAGGCTTTACCCCGGTTGAGCTGGATTATATGTTCCGCAAGGCTAAAAAGACTGCTGCGGAAGGCATGAAATACCTGCACGAAGCGGGTCTCGATTCCTTACCCGGCGGCGGCGCTGAGATCTTTCATCCCGAAGTAAGGGAAAAGATCTGTGCCGATAAAGTAGATGCCAATGGCTGGCTCGAAATTCATGAGGCCGCGCATAACCTCGGCATGCACAGCAATGCCACTATGCTGTATGGTCATATTGAAGAGTTCCGCCACCGCATCGATCATATGGAACGTTTACGCCAGCTGCAGGATAAAACAGGCGGGTTCAACACGTTCATTCCGCTTAAATTCCGCAACAAACAGAACGACATGAGCAATGTGCCCGAATCGGGTGTGATAGAGGATATGCGCATGTATGCCATTGCCCGTTTGTATATGGATAATTTCCCGCACCTGAAAGCTTACTGGCCCATGTTAGGCCGGCATAATGCGCAGCTTACGTTATCGTTCGGGGTGAATGATATCGACGGCACCATCGACGATAGTACCAAAATATATTCCATGGCCGGTTCTGAAGAACAAAACCCGGCAATGAGTACCGCCCAGTTGGTGACGCTCATTAAGCAGGCAAAAAGAAAACCGGTGGAGCGGGATACGTTGTATAAGGTAATTCACGACTATAGCAACGTCGACATAGAACAGATCGATGTGAATCCGCAAATGAATTAATAGCGTGAATGGTGAATGGTCAATGGTGAATAGCTTGCGATTCTGGAGATTTCCAATTAAATAGAAAGTTCAAGATTGGGGAACTCTATTGACCATTCATCATTGACCATTGACCAACTAACACTCCGGCAGGCTCAACGGTATATGAACAGCTAAACCACCTTCAGCTGTTTCCTTGTATTTATGGCTCATATCGATGGCCGTATCCCACATGGTCCTGATAACGGCATCGAGCGATACCTTGGCAAAATCGGGCGTGCTTTGCAGCGCCAGTTGTGAGGCCGTAATGGCTTTTATAGCCCCCATGGTATTGCGTTCAATACAGGGTATCTGTACCAGTCCGCCAATAGGATCACAGGTGAGCCCGAGGTGATGTTCCATGGCAATTTCAGCCGCCATCATGGTTTGGCGCTGGCTTCCGCCCAGCACTTCGGTGAGGCCGGCCGCGGCCATGGCCGATGACACGCCTATTTCAGCCTGGCAGCCACCCATGGCGGCAGAAATGGTGGCGCCTTTTTTAAAGATGCTGCCGATCTCTGAAGCGGTGAGCATGAACTGCATAATGCGATCGTCTTTATAGCCATCGCAGAACACCACAAAATAATGCAGCACGGCGGGTATTACGCCGGCTGCGCCATTGGTAGGCGCGGTGACCACCCGGCCAAAGGAAGCGTTCTCCTCATTAATGGCCAGGGCAAAGCAGCTTACCCAGTCCAGAATGTATTTAAAATCGTTACCACCGGCCCTGATGGCTACTATCCATGAATCGTAGTCGTTATAGGATCTGCCCTGCAACAGCTTTTTATTGAGCTCAGCAGCCCGCCTTTTTACCTGCAGTCCGCCCGGCAACATGCCCACACTATGGCAGCCGCGGTACATGCATTCTTTCATCACCTGCCATATTTGTAATATGCCTTTACGGGTGGCTTCCTCGTTGCGCCAGCTGTTCTCATTTTCCATCACCACTTCACTGATGCTTAAACCGGTTTTGCGGCACCAGTGCAGCAGGTCATCTGCCGTATTGATGGGAAATGGCAATTGCACCGCAGCCGCAGCAGTTGCCTGTTCATTTTCCTGCTTAACGAATCCGCCCCCTACCGAGTAATAAGTGGCAGCCAGCTGCTCGCCGTTGTGGAGGGTGATCGTAAACGTTAAGGCATTGGGATGGTATGGCAACGATTCGGTGAAGAGGAATTCAATGTCAGTGGCGGGATCAAAATGGATCTCATACTGCCCATGCAACAACAGTTTTTTGGTGTCGCGAATGTGCTGCACCTTTTCATCGAGGAGTTCTACCTCGCAGGTGACCGGATCTTCGCCACTGAGGCCCATGAGTACGGCTACATCGGTACCATGCCCCCGGCCGGTTTTTGCAAGCGACCCATATAAAAGTACCTGTAATGATTGTACCTGATGAAGCTGGTGCTTTTGTTCAAGCGATTGAAGGAATAACTGCGCGGCACGCCAGGGTCCTAAAGTATGGGAACTGGATGGACCTACACCTATTTTAAAAATATCAAAAACCGAAATGGATTCGTGTGGCACGGGCTATACATTTTGACGCAAGTTAGTTGAAAAGTCAATAAGTTAACAGTTGTTAGCCTGTTTATGTTGTGGGGGCAGGTACCGGCTGCCAGTTACCGGTTGCCGGGAATATAAAACCCAGTAGGCAATCTGCAATAATGACCCGGTTACCGGAAACCGGTAACTGGTAACTGGTAACTGGTAACTGGTAACAGTTCTTTGTTTATTGTCTAATAGAAAGTAGTCAGTGAAATATCAAATATCAGGATCGAATTCGCCGGAATGATCACCTTCCCATAATCATCTTTAATTTCTTTGGAACCGTACGCGAGGGTGGGCGGAATATACAATTTCATATGCCCGCCTTTTTTGATGAGGGGAATGCCCTTTCGTAAACCCTCAATGGAAGAGCCGAGGGTAAAGGCCGTACTCTTTTGTTCAAAAACAGTACCACTGATGAGCTTGCCTGTATAGGTGACTTCTATTTGTGAGCAAAGGGTTGGACTGCTGCCATTGCCACCATCCAATACTTCATAATAAAAACCGGTGGGATCTTTAACAGCCGTAGTAATACCAATGGAATCGAGATAACTTTTAACAGCCTGTTGTTCGCCTGATGGTGCCACAATATTTTGATCGCTGTATCCGCAACCTGATTCTTTTTTACAACCGTAAATAAGAACAAAGCACAGAAAACCCCATACAAGATTTCTCATCAGAAATTGATTTGATTAATTTAACCCTGCCTAATGACAATGATATAAAGATGATAGCTGCTTTTTTGGGGTTGCAGCCCCCACGCCTATTCCTGGTCTTCTTTTTTCTCTTTTTCTTTCAATTCAAGATAATGCTGCTCCCGCTGGTCCCACTGATGTCGTTTGTAAAACACCGCCACAAAAACAGCAATACATATTATAGCAATAATTAGTATGATCGGGCTGGTTTGGCTATTTGCTTCCATACTGGCACGCTGGTACCAGAATTTACCGGAAAATAATAAAATTAGCACGGGAATTGCAAATAACAAGCCGATCGGCAGACCCAGCAGCAGTTGCTTGTTTATCTTTTTTTCACGTAAACGGTTCGCCTCCCAGTATTCTAAAAAACGCTTTTCTGATTCCGTAAGCATGCGTAATAAATTAATCCACAAACGAATAAAAACTTCAGCAAAAATAATAACTTCATCACCACCTGTATTGAAGTACAGATAAATAATACTTAACTTACGCCAAAAATCCTTAATCTCTTGAAAATTTCTGTATTAGTAGCACAGTATTTTTACCAGCACAGGGTACTAAACTTACCTGGCATAGGCAGTTTTTACCTTGATGATGTAGTAGATGTACAGAGTATTGGGGATAAAAGCTCCCGTGACCTTATTGAACACATCCATTTTGCCCAGAAGACCATTACCCGCCCCGACGAAGAGCTGATCGATTTTATTCGCAAACATACCGGTAAAATAAGGCCACTGGCAGAATCGGACCTCGAAACATTTGTTGCAGATGGCAAGCTGATGCTCAATATTGGCAAGCCTTTTTTCATTGAAGGCATTGGCACTCTGCAAAAAAATAAGGATGGCATTTATGATTTTGTGCCCGGTCACCCGGTTGTACAACGCCTTGAATCGCCGCAACCGCTTACCCTCATTGAACATGAAGCGCCGCCGGTGAAAAGAAGATCAGTTTTTGATGATGACCCTAATGAAGCGCGCAATGCCTCCTTACGCAAAATGGCCATTGGCATTGGAGCGGTCATCGGTATCGGCATCATTATCTGGGGCGGTTACAGCCTGTTCTCCTCAAAAGTAAAAACAGCTACCAATACCGTAACGGCTACCTCCAATACAGAAGCCGATTCACAACGTACTTCGCAATACGTACATAATCTCAACGATCCGCAAAAAGCGCTGGCCGATGTCATCAGCAAGGACAGCACGCACTTAAATAAAGCGGCCGGCACAGATACAGGCAAAGCCACCACCATTTCCCCGGCACCAGCCACTACTACAGCCTCGCCTGTAATAACCGGACCATCGAAGACATATAAATTCATTCTGCAAAGAACGAAGCTCAGGAGTACGGCGCTTGACATGTATAACAAGTTAAAGCCCCGGGTGAATATGGAAGAAGTTGACAGCACCCATTTCAAAATTGTAATTTTGGTACCCGGCACACCGGCCGATACTACCCGCCTCAAAGACTCGTTGCGTTTCTGGTACTGGGGCCCGCGGTTAGACAGGCAGGTTACCATAGAACAATAATGGGGAATGGTGATCGGTTGCCGGTTTCCAGTCCCCTGTTGCCAGGACCTTAACACCGGAATGCCCGCCAATGATCAGACTCTCATTGATTTTTGCCCTGGTAACTGGTTACCGGAACCTGGTATCCTGTAACTTGAAACCTGTAACAGATCATAAACTACAAATCGCCTTGCCAAAGCAAAAACAGCAAATGAAAACAATATGAGTAAGCGAACTGCAGCATATTGGATCAATCAATTACAACTGGCTACCCATATAGAAGGCGGCGCCTTCCGCGAAATATACCGCTCGCCGGTTCTGGCGCCTTTGACGGCATTGCCTGCCGGTTTTACCGGAAACAGGAACTTTTGCACCAGCATTTATTTTTTACTGCAGCATAACCAGTTTTCTGCTTTTCACCGCATCAAAAGCGATGAGGTTTGGCATTTCTATTATGGCGATGCATTGATCGTATATGAAATAGACCAACAGGGCCGGCTGATCGAACACCGCCTGGGCAGCGATCCTGATAATGGCGAAAGCTTTCAATGTGTAATAGTTGCCGGCAACTGGTTTGCCGCCCGCCTGGCGCCCGGTGGCGACTATTCTCTCGTAGGCTGCACCGTTTCGCCGGGTTTTGATTTTACCGATTTTGAGCTGGCCGGGCGTGATGAGTTGGCACGTTTGTATCCTGAACATGCCGGGGTGATAAAAGACCTAACAATTAGTGAAGTAGAAAACTCGAAGTAAGATGTAGGAAGTTGCCGATTTTCGAGCTTTCTATATTTTTTCGAACTTCTAACCTCATACTTCTTACTTCAGCTTATAACCAGTAACTGGCAATTGGCATCCATCATCTTACTTTTTACTTGCTAACTCATTTAGTTGGCTTTCTAAACACCCCTTTTCCTGTAGTAAAATAAGATTCCAGGCTTGTTTTTATCCAGTGCGTCCAGCCCGGTTCACAATCCTTGTAACATTCAACGTCTGGCGTAAGCCCTTTATGGGTGAAGTGGAGTTCTGTTACCCCGTTATTTTCATTGACATCAAAGATCAGTTTGGTATTGGCCCATTCCTTTTTATCGGTATACCAGGGCATGTAGCAATCGGTAATTAACCAAACCACTTTTTTATTGGGCACCAATTCTGTTACGGTACAATTGAAGAAAGCCTCCTCGCCCATCTTTATTACAAACTGATCATCCTGTTTTTCAGCGTTTCCGGTAAAGGTTACGCCCCACCATTCCGGTACTTTATTGATCTTGCTGATTGCTTCACCGGCGGTGATTGTTGCAGAAAAGCTGCAGTTAAAATCGTTGTTTGCCATGTTGTTTTGCTTTTCAACAAAGGTAGCGCGGCGGTTGAGGCGAGTATAGTACGAATCGGAACTAGCTCGTATAGTGTTTGGTGGCCAACTCATTGAGGCTGTTTTGCAGGTCGGTTGGGTTACTACCGGTAAACCGTTTAAACGCCCTGAGGAAATGGGATTGATCGTAGTAAAAATCGTAGAGTTGTTCTTTCAACACCTGCAGATCGCCACTGGCTGAATACGCCTGATACAATTGTTTGAACCGTACTATTTCGCACAGGTTCTTGGCCCCGGTACCCAAATGTTCAGAAAACTTTTTATGCAGCCATCGTGCACTGTAGCCGGTTTCCTTTTCCAACTGCGCCACGGTGATGATGCCTTTGCATTCATTGATGCGATTGATGCAATAATCGTAGATGGGGTCTGCAGCGGTTCTTTCCAGTTGTTTGAGCAGAAAGTTTTGCAGGGTCTGCAATTTCAGCGCTACCGTACCTGCTTCGGCCAGCTGCGTTTGCAAGGTGGCTGCGGAGTGGCCGATAAGATCGGTCATTCCTATTATTTGATTTTTAACCTCCACATACGGTAAAGAGAATAAACGATAGGCGCCGTGCGGATTGAATTCTACAACGATCGTATTTGTTTGCGCGTCTTCTTTGGGGTCGAGCATAACAGCCGTATCGACAAGGCCGGTAAATGTTATTTCATTTTCCTGCTGGCTGAAGGTTTTGCCATCAACCTGGGCCACCAGCCCGTTGCGGCAGCTAAAGGCCAGTTTGAAATTGGCGTTGGGAACGATCAGCTTTCTATCCAACGCGGGCAGGCGGCCGCTGCTTTCGAACACCCACATTTTCGCTATATATGGTTGTAATAACGGATGTGGTGTAACCGGATTGAATGAGAACGCTGTCATTTGCTTTGCAATGTATTTATGCTCCTTTAAAGATACCAATTATCTCCTATCTCCTATTTCTTACTTCTTACCTCCTACTTCGGCCTCCTTCTATAATACAAATAAACAGGTATACCCAGTGCTGTTATTGATAACCCCAGCAATGAATTAATTACCGGCACCCGGCCATGGAGATAATTGTTCACATCGTTCCAGATGGTGCTCACCACATAAAAGGAGGCAAAGGCAATAAACAGGACCGGCACTAACGGATAGCCCCATACTTTATAGGGGCGCGGCTGAAGGGGCCTTCTTTTTCTCAACAGGATAATGCCAATGGCGCCCAGTAAATACACAGCCCAGGTAACAAAGGTGAACATATCGGCCAGCATATCGAATGAACCGCTTATTATAAATAAAAGGGCCATGCCGCCGTGCAGCCATAAGGCATTACCCGGCGTATGAAAACGCGGATGTTCCCTGGCGGTAAAGGGAATGAACAACCCATCTTTTCCCATGGCGTAGGTTACGCGGGAGCTGGCCATGGTATTACCATTCACGGCGCCAAAGGTGCAAATAACGATGAGGGCCGCCACAATGGCGCCGCTGGTTTTACCCAAAGCAATGGCTATGGCATCGGAAGCCACCAGGGGCGATGCCGCCATTTTATCAATAGGCAACACGTATAAATAGGCCTGGTTCACCAACAGGTAGATCACAATACAGACAGCTACGCCCGTGACCAGACTGCGAAAGATATTCTTTTGCGGATTGCGTATTTCGCCACCCAGAAAGGTGATATTGATCCAGCCATCGTACGACATAAAAGCACCGGTTAATGCAGCTACCAGTCCGCCCAGTAAATTGCCGCCCTGTGGCGGATGAGCTGAAGGTTGTACAAAATTGGCCGTTGTGCCGTTACCCGAATAAAAGATACCGGCCACCAGTAAGGTAACAACAACAATTTTTACCAGGGTAGAAACCAGTTGCAACGCGCTGCCGGCCCGTACGCTGAGATAATTGATGAAGGTAAGCCCCAGCACCAATGCAATGGCCAGCACTTTAACGCCCATATTATCTAACGGGTACAGGTTCCCCAGGAAAGGAAGATGCCACACCACAGATTGCTCCGCTGCATGTGCCAGCCGTGGCATATGCAGGAAGAAATCGGCGTATTGCGCACAAACAAATGCAATGGCGGCCACCGAAGCGGTATTGATGACGGTGAAGCCGGCCCAGCCATACAGGAAGGCAACAAAGTCACCGTACATGTGGCGTAGATAAACGTACAGTCCGCCCGTTTGTGGAAACATGCAGCCCAACTCGGCATAAATGAGGGCCCCGAATAAAGAAAAGATGCCGGCAACGATCCACACTACGGTAAGCCAGATGGGCGAGCCAGTTTGTGCCGCCATCACCGCCGGTTTCATAAAAATGCCGGAGCCAATGATGCTGCCGATCACGACGGATGTGGCCGCTTTGAAGCCGATTGTTTTTTTATCAGGGATTGTTGGGCGCATATGCTGAGTGGTCAAAGGTCAGATGAATGCTGCTGTTACCGGTTACCAGGTCCCAGTTACCAGGTAAAAAATTCGGAGAGCCTGAATACATTCAGCGTGCTCGATATTCAGGCCCCGGGAACCGGAAACAGGTAACTGGCAACTGTGAACTATAAACTAAAAGCTTCCGAAATTATCCTATGAAAATGATGCGTACCCTGTTCGCGCGTTACCGAATAGCGGCCATGCCGGTAGAACCGGGAGCGGATGCCCAATTGTACGGCTTCCACCACTTCTTCATCTTCCAGCTCTACCTGGTTCAGGTTAGAACCGGCGCCCACATTAAACAATGCTTCCTTCCACACATACGTCAAAAACGACACTTTACATTGCTGCAGTGAAACCGGTTGCACGATATTGATGCTTAACCCCCAGGGATAAAAATTGAACATCATATTGGGGAAAACGAAAAAATAATAGGCCGCCACCTGTTTACCATAGTCTGGTGAGCTAACCGGCAGTTGAAATACTTCTTCCCCTTCTTTGGCAATACCCAGTTGCAGATTGCTGTAGGGGAACAGTTCGGTAACATAGTTGCCAAAGTCGAGCACGGCATTCAGCCCCGCATGCACAAAGGGAATATGAAACCCTTCGAGGTAATTCTCACAATACAGGGCCCAATGGGCCTTCACCATATAATCTTTCGACAGTTCGGGTTTAAAAACAAATTCTTCCAATGGCAGCCAGTTTACCCGCGCCATCATGTGGTGCAGGTATTGCTGTGGCAGGGAGTTTTGCTGCAGGGATACAAATAACAGCGGGCCCCAGGTAAAAAGCGGCAATTGCGTGAGGTTATCGGCCGGGGAAGGAAAATCCTTTACTTCCTTAAATTCGGGCATCGACATAAAATGACCATCGAGCCTGAATTGCCGGCCATGGTAGCGGCATCGCAGATTAGTCGTTTTACAAGGCTCCTTTACAACGAGGTTACCTCTATGCGTACATACATTACTGATACAATGAAGGGAATTGGTTTGGTCGCGGGTGAGCAGCAGCGGCTCATGGAGGTAATTCTCCAGTAAAGTTAACGGGTAACAGTGGCCCGGGTCGGGCGCCAGGCCGGCATCACCTATAAACTGCCAGCTGCCGGCAAACAGTTTTTCCTTAGCCTGTTCAAATACCGAAGGATCGGTATAAAAATCAGTATGCAGTGTTTTGGCCCGGGAAATATCAGGATCTACATAAAAACGCGCCATGCAGCAAAGTTGATAAGGTGAAGAATGCCCGCCGTCGCTAAAGCTATGGCGGGTAAACTGACAATAAGTTAGTAATTTAATTGCGCATAACCGCCAACCAATCAAATTATGAAACAACTAATGCTTCTCCCCGCCTTGCTGTTGCTGGTGGCCGGCCTGATGGCCCAAAAGAACCAATCGCTTTTCAATGGCAAAGACCTTACCGGCTGGACGATCCACGGCACCGAAAAATGGTATGCCGACAAGGGCGAACTGGTTTGTGAAAGCGGTCCCGATAAGCAATACGGCTACCTGAGCACGAATGAAAAATATAAGAACTTCGAGCTCACGCTGCAGTTCAAACAGGAAGCGAATGGGAACAGCGGGGTATTTTTCCGTTCCGGTATTGAAGGGGTAAAGATCAGCGGCTGGCAGGTAGAAGTGGCCCCATTGAATAAGCATACGGCCGGTATTTATGAGTCGTATGGCCGCGGCTGGCTCATTCAACCAAAGCCCGAAGATGAGCAATTGCTGAAAGAGGGCCAGTGGAACACGTTAAAAATAAAGGTTATCAATGATGAGGTAACTACCTGGCTGAATGGGCACCAGATGGTTTACCTGAAAGATGAAAAAATTGGCCAGGGCGAAGGGTTTATAGCGCTGCAGATCCATGAAGGCGGGGGTATTAAAGTAAGATGGAAGAAGATCAGGATTAAAGTATTGGGGTGATATTAAACTTTCGGGTTATTTTACCGTCTACCAAGTTATCAACATTCATACAACGCTCCCGGGCAAATGCCCGTCATAATATAACTACCCGCTCCCTTTTTAACCCGTTTTTATGCAGGGTAATTCTTTGGGCTTAATTTTCAAGGAGTTACTTTTCCTTTTTAACCCGTTTTGTATCCGTAATGGGTAATCTTTGAGACCCACAGGCTCAAGGCATTACTACACATAAGGATGGGTCTTTACGGCCCAGCCTTTTTTTATTATTGGGGGAACCGGAAGCCGGTTGCCCGGCTTTTCCTTTCCCCCTGGATTACTTCACCACCAACGTTTGGATCGAATGCGGTTCACTGGTTACCTTAACAGCCTTATCTTTTATCCAAAGTAAATAACCGGCTTTGTTGTCTGTTTTGTTCATTACAACCACGGCGATCGTTCCGTCGGAATTTTGGAAAGCCGTAGTAAGCAATTTATCGTTGCTGACCGAACAGGCAATGCGTTTGGCGCCCGGGCGAATGAATTTGGAAAAATGACCGATGTAATAATAGATGTTGGTATAAGTTAAAGCGCCTGTAATGGTATTGCCATGTATGGGAGCGAAACACTGATTGCCCGCATGGTTGGGCCCGCCCTTTTCATCTAACAGTACATTCCAGTCGGTCCAGCCTGCGGTGCCGGCATTAAAATCATTGATCATCGCCTGGCCGTACCGCTCGCCCAACGCCCAGTCGTATACTTTACCGGTGTCATAATGTTCTATACAACCTTCTGTGAACAGCAGATTTTTACCGGGAAAGGCCTGGTATGCGAGGCGTACCTTGTCGTACCGCGGGCCGCCCGTGCTAAAGCTCTCATACCAGTGAAATCCCATTCCCCAAACATATTTTGCCGCTTCGGGGTCCTGTAAAATGGCACTGGCCCGCTGGTAAACGAAGTCGCGGTTAAAATCCCAGATGATCACCTTTTTATTACTCATTCCATTTTTTTGCAGGGTTGGGCCCAGGTAGTATTTTACAAAGTCCCTTTCCTCTTCGTCGGTGAACTGGCACGACTCCCAGGGTGAGGCGGCCGTTGCTTCATTTTGAACCGTTAATCCCCATACAGGCACGCCTTCCTTTTGGTAAGCGTTTATAAACCTTACAAAGAAGTTGGCCCAGCTTTGCCGGTACGCAGGCAACAATTTGCCGCCCTTTTGTACATCCCTGGTATCCTTCATAAAAGCCGGCGGGCTCCAGGGTGAAGCATACAACGTTAGTTTACCGCCTGTGGCCGCCATCGCTTCTTTTATAAAAGGAATGCGATACTTTTTATCGTGGCCAATTTCAAATGTTTTCAATTCCTTATCTCCTTCTTTCACATAACTGTAGCTCTCACTCGAAAAGTCGCAGCTCTGAATTGATGTGCGGGCAAGCGTATAACCAATTCCTTTGTCTTTATCGAAATAAGCAGTGAGGAATTCCTTTTGTTTGTCTTTCGGCAATTTGTAAAAGGTTTCAGCAGCCGCATCAGTTAAGGCGCCGCCAATGCCTAATAACGTCTGGTAAGTATAGCCGGGATCAACAAAAACCGACAGGTCTTCATCGGGTTGAGGTTTTACAGAAAGTGGCAATGTTCCTGTTTTTGCCAGGTGGTGTTCAGTATGCTGTGCAGTAGTATACACATCCACAACTTTTCCTTTACTGGCCAGGGTCGCTATTCCTGCCTTTTTGTTTTGTGCAGGCAACGGATTAATACCCGCAGTAGCTAAAGTCATCAATGCCAGATATAATTTAAAATGCTTGTTCATGATCATTCTTTAATTCTTATTCAAAATCAAATCCCGAAACTGTAATTCCCGTGGTCCCCAAATCATTACCTCCGCCTCTTACCGTGATGTAGTATGTACCGCCGGTTGGCAGGGTAATGGAGCCGCCATTGCCATTACAGCTTATGGCAGCAAGCTGCGCATTAAAAGGCGACACGCCACAACCATTCCACGTATTTAAACCAAGCAACATTACCGCGGCAGGGTCCCAGCCGGTTGTTACATCCTGGCCGTCCTGCGGTTTCTTTTGTGATAACCATACTTCAAACCACACGTTGCTGCAACCAGACCCCTGTACATGCATATCGATCTTATATTGCCGGTGGCCGTACAGGCGTACGGGTTGGTAAACTCCTGCCTGGTTCCAATTGCCGTTACCACCTTTGTAAAGAATAGTACCGGCCGTTGTATTCACAGTAGCAGTTACATCATTGCTCCATGAAAGATTTACGGGAACCCATTTGGTAATGTCGGAGATCAGGTTCACCCGGGGAGCAAACAATGCCAGTATATCATCAGCATTAAAATACACAACGAGTTTATTTCTACTGGCCTCAATTGGAAATTTGGAGCTGGTGATCGTTAATCCCACTGCCACTACTGAGCCTGCATACTGCGATAATTTGGCAATGCTTATTTTAGGCATTGCATTGCCCTGAAGCACGCCTTTATTATCGCTCATTGATATACTGTTATTAAAAGTGTAATCAGCTGAGCTCAATGCCACGGTATTGGAAGGTAATTTGCCGGCGCTTATAAGCGAAGGAATGGCACTGTTGTCAATTGTTATGGTAACGGCGGTTGTAGCCAGGTCGGCAATACCGTTCCGAAGCACGGGTATGGAATAATTGACCGTATTCGCAACGGTGTCGATCGTATAGCTATTGTCATCTAATAGCAATACGCTGTTGTTACCATTGGTAGCGCCCGGGAAATACACCTTACCTACGAGTGAATCAACAGGGAAATAAATTACCACTTTGTTCGCGGCGGTGTTCACTTCAAATTTACCGGCCTGTTTCACCACTAAACCCAGCGCTGCATATTTACCACTGTATTTGCTCATACTGGCCACCTTGATACTGGGCGTGACCGTCCCTTTCATTATGCCGTTCGTATAAGCAATGGTGTCTGTAGCTGCCAGTTCATAATCTGATGGATCAAGCGATACGGTGTTTGCAGGTAGCTTACCCGATTGTATAAAGGCCTGGATGCTGCTGGTATCTGCCGCCACATTCACGGCGAAAGCAGCCAGGTCGGAAAAGCCACCGCGGTACACCGTTACCGGGAAATTGATGGAATTTTTTACCGTATCGATGTTGTAATTACCCAATGCAGCAATAATTCCATCCTCATCGGGGAAGTATACCTTACCTGTTTCTTTTGTTCCGCTGCCACCAAAATCTTCGGGCCTGCAACCTGCAAGGCCACACACATATAAGGCAACCTGCATAACAAGTAAGGAACGCACTATTTTATTTTTCATATAGCATTTTTATTATTCAATAATGATTGTTTGAATACTATGCGCATTTGACATATGTCCCGCCCAAAAACCATTTGACCAGACATGATAATACAGGTTGTCATCGCTCCGGTTTAATACAACATGCACTTTTTTTCATAACAGCGTTTAGAACGTTATACATTTACCATCCTGAATTTTGCGTCCAGCCGGTTTTGGTAATTTCATCCTGTGGCACCGGATACCAATTCATTTTGTTGTCAAAAACCCTGTTCTCCAATTTTGTAACGGTATAGCTGTAAGCAGCGCCATTTTTACTGATCACTATCCGGTTTACGGGTTTATTAAAATAAGTGGTGCCCGCTTTCCACCTGCGCACATCCCATAAACGCTGGTCTTCAAAACCCAACTCCACATTGCGTTCATGTTCTATGCTTTGCTGGTTAAGCTGGACGGCAGTCAATGCAGGCATTTGTACCCGCTGTCTTACAAAATTGATCGCCTGCAATGCCGTAAGCCCATAGTTTTTCGGATCTGCCATTGCGCCGTACGCATTGTACATAGCTTCTGCATAATCCAGTAAAACTTCTGCATACCGGAAATAGATCCAGGTATGTGCGGTGCTTGTGCCGGCCACCAGGTCAACCGACTGGTTCACCCATTTTGAAAGATAATAACCGGTCTTTGTTGCGTTCTGTAATGGCAGGCCACTGTTACCACCGGTAAATGTTTCAATGGTTTTAGAAGAAAATACAGCCCCGTTATATACTACGGTTGCCGCCATACGCGGGTCCCGGTTGGCATAGGGGTTCGCCGCATCAGCGGCATTTGACCAGTCAAAAGACCTTGAACCGGTTATATTGCCGTTGTTATCTTTCTGAAGCACTTCAAACTGGTCTACAAAATTTTGCGTGGGTGTAATGCTGTTGCCATCGCTATTCTGAAACACGATGGGGAAATTGTCTTTTTCAACATTATTGGTATTGCCGTAGCGCCGGTAAAAGATCAGTTCATTGGAACCGGCATTATTAGCGCCAAACAGGTTGCTGTAATTTGCATCGAGTGAATACGCATTCGAGGCAATAACATCATGTAATGCGCTCGCAGCATCGGCCCAGGTAGCCGTAGTGCCGGCATTTTTAAACAACGGGCTTGCCCCATACAACAATGCCTTTGCTTTCAGGGTCCTGATGGCGCCATAGGTTACCCGCCCCTGGCTGTACCATGAATAGGATGCCAGGTTTGAAGGGATAATAGTAGCAGCTGAATCACATAAAGCAACTATGTATTTGATGCATTCGTCAACCGTATTGCGGGGAATGTTTTTCCAGGTAGCCGCATCATCATAGTTCAGGGGCTGGTACATAATTGGTACTCCCGCATAACGCTTTACCAGATCGAAATAAAAGAATGCTTTTAAGAACAGTGCTTCGCCCTGCATGAACTTTACATTGTTGCGTGCATTGTACCAGGCAGAGGAGTCGGAAGTGGTTACCTGGCCTTTAATGTATTCTATATTTACCCTGTCTTTATTGGCCAGATAAAGATTGGCCTGCCTGATGCCGTTAAAGTCGCGCGTCCATGAAGCATCCGGGTTATTGTATTGATTCCAGATCCCATTGTTAAACGTATGCGATGCCCAGGTAATATTCGTTGCAGATGCATTCTCTGTTACCGCTTCATAATCAAGGAGCGAAAAACCATCGGGCAAATAACTGTAAATATTCCATACTGCCTGCTGCACGTAGGTGTAATTGGTGTACAGATCTTCAGGGCTTACATATGTTTTCACGTCATTCACATTCAGATAATCCTTCCTGCACGACACATGTGTAATGAGGATACCGAATAATGAGATGATGACAGCAATTTTTTTCATAACACTATATGATTGTATGGTGTGTCTTAAAATTTTATATTGAACCCGAAATCCACCACTTTGGTCAGCGGATAGCCCATCGAAAGATTCTCCGGCTCCAGGCCATCGACTTTGTTAAAGACAAATAAATTTGTTCCGTTAACAAATACCCTTACCGAACCTATTTTCTGCAATACGCCTTTATTCGAAAACGTATATCCCAGTTGCAGGCTCCGGAGCTTGATAAAATCTCCTTTACGCAGCCAGAAGTTGGAAGCCTGGTCATTATTAGGATTGCTGAGGGTAGAAAGCCTTGGTGTAGTTGAGGTGGCGGAAGTAGCAGGCGTCCAGCTATTGCCGGAGAATGCGGTGATATTATTATTGTTTACAAACGGATGCGTATAGTTGTATGCCACGGAAAGCAGGTTCACCGTTCGGTGCAGCACCCCTTGTGCAAATGCGCTGCAATCAAATCCTTTCCAGGCAAACCCTATATTTAACCCAAGGGTGATCTCCGGCACGTTGCTGTACCCGAACGGCTGCATATCATATGCATTGATGATCCCATTGCCATCCAGGTCTTTATATTTCAGGTCACCGGGTTTTACATTGGTAAATGAGGAGGCGGCCACACCTGCTTTTAAATTGCCACTGGCATCAAAATCTGATTGCTGATAAAAGCCGTCAAAGGCGAGGCCTTTTTCCTGGTTAATGGCAAAACCTTTTTGATAAAGCCGGGCAAATGGTTGCGCCGTTTCTGACTTATCGATTATTTTATTTCTTGCGAATGCCGCAGAACCGGAAATATGATAAGTAAAGTCGCCTGCTTTGTTGTCATAATTAATGATTGCTTCGAAGCCCTTGTTGTGCACCACCCCACTGTTTACCCAGGGTAAATTAAATCCGGTAAAGGCAGGTACGCTGGCTGAAGGAATTTCATAAATGCCCGTACGCTTTTCGCTGAATACATCTACTGTCGCTGACAATGTTTTCAACAAACGGATATCAAAACCGGCATTGAAACTCGTTTTTAATTCCCAGGTGGCATTGGGGTTTGCCAGTTGTGCGATCGCCAGGCCACTTTGAGCCGTGTTACCGCTTCCGGTAATCCATCCGCTGGCGCTGCCTGCCTGCGCTTCATACAGGAAACGATAACTTTCATTGATATTTGCTGCAGCTCCATAAGATGCCCTGAATTTTAAATAGTCTACTACTTTGTTCCCTTTCAATATGCCTTCATTCGACGCTACCCAGCCTATACCTGCTGCAGGAAACAAACCATACCTTTTCCCCGGGGCAAAATCAGCCGATCCCATATAGGCCCCACTAACATCAACAATGTATTTTTGCGCATAATCATACGTTACACCGGCCGATAATCCCTGTACGCGTACGGCATAACTTTGCCCGTCGTGCAAATAGCTTTCTCTTCTTCCCAGCAAGGTCCCTGAAAACGTATGCTTTCCAAAGGAACGGTTATAATCAAACCCAAACTGCAGGGTGTTGCGGTTCCAGTGCGTTGTTCCGCCATCACCGGTTGAGCGTGGCACATCATTGCCAATGGTTTTGTAAACAATATTGCTGTCGGCATCCCTTACCGGCATATCCTGCGCATTTTTCACCATTTCATAGGTCCTTACTGCATAAGATGTTTGATAGTACCCGCCGTATTGATTATTGAACGACACCCCTGCGGTAAGCGCCAACCCGGGTGTTATCATCCCGAGTTTTTGTTTTGCCGTAACACCGGTTTGTATTGTTCTTGTGTGGGCCTTGTAAATACCACTTTGCTGCAGCAGCTCAACCGGGTTAAAATTATATACCGAGCTGTTGCCCCAGGTGCCATTGGGATTCTTTACCGCAAAAGTCGCAGCAGGAATGGTCATGAGGTTATTGAACAACTGGCTGGCTGAGAACCCGGAAGGGGTATTACGGTCTTCAATAATGCCTGATACGGCTGCCGACACTAAGAGGTTTTTAGATAAGTCGATATCGGCATTTGCCCGAAGGTTGATCTTATTGTAAGTAGCATTTGTGCCAAAGTCCTTACTGATTGTTTTGGCATTTTTATACAAACCATTGTTGTTCATATAATCAACCATTACAAAATAGCGCGCAGTTTCATTACCGCCCCTGAACAACAGATTATAGTCCTGAATATGCGATGTACTGTTCAATAGTTCATTGTACCAGTTCACATTCGGATGTATGGGATCGTTGGTTGCCCTGTACAGTTCAGGATTGGGATATTTGGGAGAAAACCCGTCATTGACCAGGGCCTGGTTATACAAAGTGGTATAATCATACCCATTCATTACCCGGGGCAATTGCACCACGCTCGAAATGCCATATCGTGCATTGAGCACCAATTCATTTTTAGCTGTTCGCCCTTTCCTTGTGCGGATACTCAAAACGCCTGCACCGCCCTGCAAGCCAAACATAGCCGTAGCAGCCGCATCTTTCAACAAAGTCACCGATTCTATTTCGTAAGGCGACAGGGCGCTCAGGGCGCTTATTTCAACATGAAAACCATCGAGTAAGATCACCAATTGGTTGCCACCGATATTCCAGCTCGTTTGCCCCCGTACATAGAGGGCAGGCAGGTCGTACCCCGGCTCTCCTGATCCCGTAACAACTGTAAGGCCGGGTATACGCCCCTGCAGCGTATTCAATAAGTTGCCGGTAAACATTTTGTTGAGCGCTTTACCGGACAGCGTATACACAGCTCCGGTGCTTCGCCATGGCAACTCCTTCTTAAAACCAAAATCGATCATCGTATCAACAGCTACCGCATCATTGGCCGATGAGCGTGGCGGATTTATGATAATTGTTGACTGCGCCATTGAAACGATGCAACAGCACAGCATGGCCCACAAAACCACTATTATCTTATAATGCTTTTTCATTTTATTTATTTTAATACTTCAATGGAAGATCTTACCAGCCCGGGTTCTGTCCGTTCCAGTCTTTTCCGTCACCTAAATAATTGTCACTGACCTGCGAGCTGGGGAAAGGCAGGTAATAGTATCGCTTTAAAAATGTTCGCCGCATAAAATCAACCACTTTCCAATTCCTTTTGAGAACGCCCGATGTGGCATTGGCTTTCGTTTGAATACCGTGTAATGTTCCATTCAGTACATCATAGGCTTTCAGCCAGCGTTGCAGATCATTCAGGCGAAAACCTTCATAGGCAAACTCTATTGTTCTTTCGTTTTGAACAGCATCCCTGAAATCGTCTTGAGAAGCAGGATTTTTGTCGGGCATACCCGCCCTTTTCCGGACCTTGTTAAGATAAGTGGTAGCTTCACCCTGCGGTCCCTGGAATTCGTTCAGCGCTTCTGCATAGCTGAGGTAAAATTCGGCCAGCCTGAAAACAGGCCATGCAAAATGCTTATCATTGAAGTTGTCTACGCGGGCCACGAACTTATATGTTTCAAGGGCATAGCCGTCGTCGCCCACATCACTGTGCCCAAAATCAGTGGTAGGATATTGTGCGCCATTGCCGAGGTAGTACGACAATACGCCCCGTTGGCTATTGTACCACATGCCATCGTAGGTGATTGTTTGGTAAAACCGGGGATCGAGGTTCTGCGCTTTGATCCATGTGGGAAAATCGTCGCCCGTGCTGGTTAATGGCAACGTCCATTTTGTGCCATCGCGTTTTTCATATTGTTGTAAAAATTCAACAGGTACATTATTCTTAAAAGCCCATCCACCTTCTCTTACTTTGGAAGTCATCCAGAGGCCCCAGTACCAGCCGCCATAACTCGATGCATCATTGCTTAAGGTATTGATCAATATCAACTCCGGATTGGCATACACGTTTGATACAGCCTCATAATCGCCCATACCGGCATAAGCGTCATCGTTTGGTGTGGTTTCGGCCTTACCGGTATAATACAATGAAATGCCTGCAGCGGGCGCTGCATCTATAACGTCTTTAGCGGCTTTGGCGGCTGCGAGCCAGCGTTGTTTATCGTAAGTGGCATAAGCGACCACCGTATCATGCATATTGCCAAAACGTGCCCCATCAACAGCGGTTTGCATGGAAGGAGGTGTATTATACAAAGGACTTGCTGCAAACAATAACACCCTTGCCTTTAAAGCCTTTGCTGCCAGGCTGGTTGCCCGGCCGTATTCTGTAGCGCCCCAGCTTGCCGGTAATAACGCCACCGCCTGATCGCACCAGCTCACCATGCTGTCGACCGTAGTGGCTACCGAACTTCTATGGATGTTCAGTTGCTTCGATCCGTCGAGGGGTTCCGTTATCAGCGGAATACCGCCATACTGGCGAAATAATTCAAAGTGCTGCAAAGCGCGGCAAAACAACGCCTGCCCTTTCACCTGCGTTTTCCAGCCTTCATCGGCATCTGTTACTGCATCGATATTTTTCAGCACGAGATTAGCCTGCCTGATGCCGAGATAATGGCTTCCAAACCCGCCCCTGTCAATAGTGCCATCTACTGTTGCAGTGCCGGTAACAAAGCTTCCAACATTCACCATCCAGTCATATTCAGGGTGTATCATATACAGCTCATCGGTGACCATATCGGGCCTCGTCATATCATAGTTGGTATTTTTGGGAAATCCCGACGGCACACACAGATTGTACATTTGTGCTACCGCGCCCGATGCATTCAGTTTTGTGTGAAATACCGTATCTACGGTAAAAGTGCCGCCCTGCGGCTTTTCCAGATAATCTTTATTGCAGCTTACGGCAAGCAATGCGGCAAACAGCAATCCTGCAAATAATATTGAAATAGGTTTCATTCTTTAAAAATTGAGATTTACGCCAGTGTTATACGTTTTGTAAAGCGGGTAACCAATATTTCCCAGATTTTCGGGGTCGCCCCATATTTTTGCCGGCGACCAGGTATACAGGTTATTACCGCCCACATAGATCCTTGCCGACCTGATGCCTATTCTTTTCATAAAGCCATTGCTAAGCGTATAACCCACCGCCAGGTTTTGCAACCTCACATAAGAAGTATTGATCAGGAAGAAAGTATTACCTGCATTACCAGGCCCGGTAGCGGCCGCGGTTTTATCATAATCTGCCATAGGGAAATAGATCTTATTGCCTGCATTATATCTATCCAGGCTAAACCGGGTAAGGTCAACCTGATAGATCGCCTGTTCCTTATCAATATGATATTGCGCCAAACCGCCCCTTGCCACACCGGCAACGCCGGCAAACAATGCCGATACATCGAATCCCTTGTAACTGCCGCCAACCGTAAGGCCAAAACTGTATTCAGGATTCACGGTATTGCCGGTTCTCGTTCTGTCTTTTTCATTGATGACCCCATCGCCGTTTATATCTTCGAGGCGAACGTCGCCAGGTTGCAGTGGTCTGCCCCCGTAACCCAGATCTTTTACATATACAGGATTACCACTTGCATTGGTGTATGATTTTCCGTTGCTCGACGCCAACACCGGCTGCGACAAAATTGGATTTCCATTGGCATCAATGGCGTATAACTGTGACCAGGAGGTGTACAGGCCATTGGCCTGCAACAATAGCTGCTGCCCAACCGGATGCCCGGTGGCTGCCTGGTATTCAAGCCCGGGAACAATGGCTTCGTCCTGAAACACTATTTTATTTCGCTGAATGGCGGCGTTGCCATGCAGGTAATAATTAAAATCGCCTGTTTTGTCGTTATAGCTGAACTCGAGATTATGCCCCCAGCTTATTACTTTTCCCAGGTTGTAGGGTGGCAGGTTGGCCTGTACGAATGCCGGCACGGTTCCTTTGTAAGAAAGGATGTTGGAACGGTTGTTCCTGTAATATTCATAGGTAAGCGACAGCTTGCTTTTAAAGAGATGAAACTCTGCCGCCAGGTTCAGATCCTTTGAAACTTCCCAGGTTACATTTGGGTTGCCCAGTACAGATTCGTCGTAACCACTAATATATTGTTGGTTATTCAGGGTGCCGAATGTATAACCGCCATCACTTCTCCAGGTATTGGGCAAATACAGGTACCGTGCGCCGCCAATATTATCGTTACCCACTTCTCCATAAGAGGCGCGTAGTTTTACAAAGCTTACGGTGTAGTTTGCAGGGAAAAAAGATTCGTTGCTTAACACCCAGGCCGCGGAATAAGATGGGAAGAAACCGAAGCGCTTCCCTTCCGGAAAATTCTCTGAACCATTGTACCCCATATCATATTCCACAATGTATTTGCCTTCATAATTATAATTGGCCCTTGCCGTAAGCCCTTCATAGGCATGTGGCAGATCGTACTGCAGCGTGGGATCGTATCTCTTTTCCCTGCTGCCCAGCACCATGGCCGATACGGTATGTTTACCGCCGCCGCCGAAGGATCGATTGTAATTGATAGAGGCTTCTGTATACAGTTTACGCCATTTGCCCAGGTTGAAGTCGGCGAATATCGTTGGCGGTGTGGCTGCTGTAAGTTGCGTGAATACCGGGTTCAGCGGGTCGCCGTTTGGATTTGGTCTTATTGCATATAACACCGGCGCATAATGCCCATAGCTTCTGCTGGCAAAATAACTGTCGTAAGAGCCCAACGCTTTTATGGACAGGCCCGGTGTAATTTTGTCAAGTTTATACTCCGCATTCACAGAGGAGTTTAAGATACTGTTGTTGGTAACATTCCAGTAATCACCATTTTCTACGGCATACATGGGATTGTATTGATCATAGCCGCCGGCTGAGTAGGGCAGCACGTATTTACCGTTGATCATACCAGGAGAACTCATAGGGAACGCCCACAATATGCGCGTGTTCCACATGGATGCATCATTGTCCATACCGTTAATGGTCACAAATTGCGTCCCGAGGTTCACCGACATTTTGAAGTCTTTTGTAACATCAAAATCGAAGTTCCCGCGCAGGTTATAGCGGTTCTTGCTGAATTGCATCTTGTCGGGGAAGGCCATATAACCGGTCTTGAAAAGCCCGCCCTGGTTGAGGTAACCAAGCGATACAAAATATTTCATGAACCGGGTGCCACCGCTTACATTGGCATTCACCTGCGATGTAGGGGTATATTTCTTAAATAATTTATCGACCCAGTTGGTATTAGGATGAAAATAAGGATCGTACCAGGGATTGGTTTGGCCATTTGCCAATGTGGGTGTATTGGCATTCTGAAAATATTTAAGATCATTGACGGAAAAAGTAAGCGACCCGTCGTTTCTCCAGTTAATATCACGTTTGGCAATAAACTCATCCCAGGTAGTTATATCCGGATCTTTCGCGTGTTTGACCCAGTATTCTTCCATGGCGCGTTCGTTAATAACGGTTGCATAATCATACGAATTGGCGAATGCCGGGAAATTGGTGAAAGAGGAAACAGCGGTTTGCGAGGTAACACTGATAGCAGGAGCGCCCTCCTTTCCGCGTTTGGTGGTGATCAAAATAACGCCGTTTGCGCCGCGTACGCCATAAACGGCCGTAGCGGAGGCATCTTTCAATATACTTATGGAACCAACTTCATTGGGGTCTATGTCATCGTATGTGTCCCGGGCAACCCCGTCAACCATAACCAGCGGTGCGGTTTGACCGGTATACGTACCAACACCCCTGATCGTTAGTACAGACCCATCGGAACCGGGCTTTCCTGTGCTCTGTGTTGCCACCAGGCCCGGAAGCTGCCCTTTCAATGCCGTGCTTATATTGGATACAGGCGCTTTTATCAGTTCGGCGCCGGAAACAGAGCTAACAGATGCAGTGAGGAATTCTTTCTTTTGTTTTCCATAACCAACAATCACTATTACCGCATTCAGGCTGTCGGCCTTCATGTCGAGTTTTACTGAAAGATCCGTTCTTCCATGCACGGCAACTTCCTGGCTATAATAACCAATGAATGAAATAAGGAGGGTGCCATCATCGGGTACAGCCTTCAGCGAAAACTCCCCGGTTGCCCCGGTTGTAGTGCCTCTTTTTGACTCTTTCAACATAACCGCAGCCCCCTTGATGGGGGCGCCCGACGTGTCGGTTACCCGGCCATGTACATCCCTCAGCTGTGCATAAATGGCTGTTGTGGAGCTTAACAACAGCGTTGTAATTAATAGTAATAACGGTAGTTGTAATTTTTTTAAACAAAAACCAGCCGTTAACACATAATGTGTCTTATAATTCATAATGGCAAGTTGGGGTGAATCAGTATTGTTTTGGTTCATCAATCACTCAAACGCCGGCCGGAAGATGTCGCGCGCATTCCCGTTTTGTTTGAGCAAAGAATTTTATCCCGGTATATTCAGGAAACAGCGTACTTACTGTTTTTTTAGTTTTGAGACGAAACCGTCAGGCTCTCCATGTTGAGTGCTGATTTTGACTGAATGCTGATATCAGAATAATCTTCATCAGGGAAAAAGATAGCAGTCATTACCGTAAGTCCATCTCCTTCGAACAATTCAACAGAAGCCTTATCAATAATAAGCGTGCAATTAAAATTGGGTGTTTGAAGAAGCCGCGGCGCTGTATGCCTTTTTCCAAAATCTTTTTCAAACCCAACGTTTCCCGATTGGGTCCTATCAATAAAAAATTCATTTTTGCTTTCATCAAAACCAACGATCAGCTTTTGATGTAATGAATTGGAAAGGGTGATCGAAAGATCTTTCAGTTGAGCGCCAGTCATTTTTATCAGGGCAGGCCCCGTCAATTTTCCTGTTTTTGCAGTGAGCTCAAAGTTGGTCGCCGGTATGTTTTTAAATTTGAATGAACGGTTGAATAATTTGTTCACTTCGGGTACCGGTGTTGATGCCAGTAAATATTTACCATTTACCTTTTTGATTGATAATTCACGGGGTACAGTCATTGCGCCTCTCCATTTTTGAGTAGGAACTACCTGCGCATATTGCCAGTTACTCATCCAGCCTAAAAAAAGTCTTCTATTGCCGGTGTTTGAAAAAGTAACGCCTGCATATTCATCGGGGCCATAATCGAGCCACCTGGTTTCCTTATCAAATGGCGTGAATTGATGACCATCAAAATCGCCCACAAAATATTGTGTTCCGGAACCGCCATTGGGACCGCCGGGATTTATATTTACAATCAACACCCAGATCTTTTTTCCCTGATAATTCAGGGAGAACAGATCGGGGCATTCCCATACGCCTCCATGTGCGCCCGTTCCTTTTCCGAATTCTGATTCTTTTGTCCAGTCTTTTAAATTACGGGAAGAATAAAACGTAATGTGGTCCAGGGTTGCCAATGTCATGATCCACTTATGGGCCACTTCATTCCAGCTCACTTTGGGATCACGAAAATCTTTGATGCCGGGATTTTTTAACACCGGATTGCATTTATACTTTGTCCATGTTCGTCCTTCATCGAGGCTGTACGCAAGGCTTTCATTTTGAAAATCGTTTCTTCCTTCCTGCTCCCCTTTCACACTGTGATGGGTGAAAATAGCTACCAGGGGAACCTTCCCGTTTTTACCAAAGCGGGATGTGTTCTTATGATCAACCACTGCACTTCCTGAAAAAATATAGCCCGCACTATCGGGATATAAAGCAATGGGCTGGTGTTGCCAGTGAATAAGGTCCCTGCTTGTGGCATGCCCCCAGTGAATGGGCCCAAAAACAGTGCTGCCGGGGTGGTGCTGGTAAAACAAATGATATACGCCGTTGTAATACACCATCCCATTGGGGTCATTCATCCAATGTTCTTTTGGCGTGAAGTGGATCTGCAGACGATGCGGCTCATTGTAATATTGTTTAGTAAGCGCCTGTCCCTGTGCCCGGCATAAAAAGCAACAGGACACAACTGTTACAGTAAACAAATATTTGAATAATGACATTGAATATTTATTAATGAAGTATCAATGAATGTTCGATTTGCTCAAGTGATTTGCCTTTTGTTTCAGGCATCAGCTTCCATACAAAAAGTAATTGCAATACCATCATAATGGCGAAAAACAAAAACGTATTACCGCCACCCGCCTTTTCGGCCAGGTAAGGAAAAGTAAAGGCAATAACTGCAGCCATTACCCAATGCGTGGTGCTGCCAAGCGTTTGACCTTTTGCCCTTACGGGTGTTGGAAATATTTCGGAAATAAATACCCAGATAACAGCGCCCTGTGAAAAAGCAAAAAATGCGATGTATACAAAAAGAAAAATGGGTACGGACCAAACACTAAAACTTTGCTGATAAAAAGAATAAGATACCAGGCCAAGTGAAATGATCAACCCGGCCGAACCAATCATCATCAGGCTTCGCCGCCCTACCCTGTCAATAAAGCCCATAGCCAACAGGGTAAACATAAAATTCATCAATCCCAGTCCGGCTGTCGATAACAGGGAAGAACTTTTGCCCAAACCCGTCATTTCAAAAATGCGCGGTGCATAATAGATGATGGCATTGATGCCCGATACCTGGTTAAATATGGCGAACAGGATGGCCAGCAGTACAGGCGTTTTGTATTTTGCCGTAAACAGTACCGGGCGTTCCTCAGGGATATTGCCGGTAGTTCCCGTTTGTACAATGCTGTGAACGAGTTCTTCGGCGCTATCGGGTTCAACAATTTTGAATATAGCGCGCGCTTCTGCAATTTTTCCTTTTTTCAAAATGAGCCAGCGCGGGCTTTCAGGTACCAATTGCAGCAAAAGCAGGAATACTACAGAAGGAACAGCCTGCACCCCCAGCATCAGCCGCCAGGAGCTGTCGCCATTTAAACCAATCAAATAATTAGAAAGATAGGAGATCACTATGCCGAATACCACGTTGAACTGGAATAAGCCTACCAGCATACCGCGTTTGGAAGGTGGAGAGATCTCTGAGATATAAATGGGGGCAGTAACAGAGGAGGCGCCCACACCTAAACCGCCCAGCAAACGAAACACAAGGAACAGGTACCAGTTGGTGGCGAGTGCAGTACCCAAAGAAGAAATCAGGTATAAAACAGCGATAATATATAATGTCTTTTTGCGGCCCCACAGGTCGCACGGATACCCGCCAACCAGGGAACCGATCACTGTACCAATTAATGCGATGGAAACGGTAAGACCATGCTCGATGGTATTCAGGTTCCAGTATTGCTGTATGGTTTGCTCGGCGCCGGAAATAACAGCCGTGTCAAAACCAAATAAAAAACCACCAAGCGCTATTACGATAGACCAGGTTAATACAATCCTTTTATTCATATAACAAGCCTTAACCCGTCAAAAATAGTTGCGGGTGCGGCCTGTGGCCTTTCAAAATTCAATCAATCACTTTAACTTTTTCGTCATTTATATTTTTGTTATTAATGAGCTGAATGCTAAGTATTTAATAATACAAAGGATCAATTTTTAAAGGTCAGATCTACGATTTTCAACATTGGTATTAAAAAAAATATCATTTTTATAAGACCAAAACGATTGCCAGTACAACATGAGGTTATTTGTAGTTCTCCTGCTGGCAGCCATGCTGCCTGTATCGTGTGCCCGCCATGCAAAGGGCAGGCAATATGTTGTCGCCTTTTCGCAGTGTATGGACTATGATCAATGGCGGCAAACCATGCTGGCCGAAATGAACCGGGAGCTTTCTTTCCATAATGATATCCAATTCATTTATAAAAATGCCAACAGCAACAGTGCAACCCAGGTTGGGCAGATCAATGAATTGCTTAAACAGGGCATCGACCTGTTGATTGTGTCGCCCAACGAAGTAGCCCCCCTTACACCTGTCATTGAAAAGGTATATGATGCAGGCATACCTGTTCTATTAATTGACCGCAAAACAAACTCGGGTAAATACACGGCTTTTATAGGGGCCGAAAATGTGGAGGTGGGCCAGAATGCAGGCCAGTTTGCCGTATCCCTGCTGAAAGGAAAAGGAAAAGTAATGGAAATAACGGCGCCGGAAGAGGCGTCTCCATTCATTGGCCGGCATAATGGATTTATGCAGGTTATTTCGCGGTACCCCGGTATACAATTCCTGAAAAAAGCAAAGGCAGGAAATGCACAACACTTTGACAGTACCATCAAAGAGGCCGGCAATTTCGACCTCATCTTTGCACATAACGATGCCATGGCTAATGATGCCTATCAAAGCTGTGTGCGTTTGGGAATTGATAAAAAGATAAAGATCATTGGGGTCGACGGGCTGCCGGTAAATGGAATGGGGCTTGATATGGTGACCGACAAAAGAATTGTAGCTACTGTACTGTATCCCACCGGCGGCAAGGAAGCGATACTCACGGCCCTGAACATTTTAGGCAACAAGCCTTTTAAAAAAGAAAACCAGCTTTTTACTACGGTAATAGATTCGGGCAACGTAAGGCTGATGAAAATGCAGGCCGAAAAGCTCCTCAGTCAGCAGCATGACATTGAAGAAAGGCAAAAAATACTCGACCGGCAGATCATTATTTCACATAACCAGGAAACGGTAATATTTATTATTGCCATTACCCTTAGCCTCACCCTGATATTAGGCGGCCTTTCCTATTATTTTCTAAAAGAGAACAAGAAAATAACCCACCGGCTCGAATTACAAAACAGGGAAATCTCTTTGCAAAAAAATCAACTCGAAGAACAAAAGAACCAGTTGATCGAGATGGGGGCCAAAGCTGAGGAGGCGCACCAGGCCAAACTGAACTTCTTTACCAATATCTCGCACGAATTCAGAACACCGCTGACACTTATTTTATCACCGCTCGAAGAGGTGGCTGATAATCCCAGGCTGCCTGTGGGTGTGCGGCAAACAGTTAAACTGGCCGAAAAGAACGTTTTGAGGTTATACAAGCTGGTTAACCAGCTTATGGACTTCAGGAAAATAGAGTTTAAAAAAATGCCGGTCAATGCCGCTCAACATGATCTTGTCGATTTTATAAATGAGATTGTAGAGTCGTATAACAATCTGGCGAAAAGTAAGCAGATCAGTCTTCGTTTTATAACAACCGAAAGAAAATTACCGGCCTGGTTCGATGCCGGCATGCTGGATAAGGTAATATTTAATATGCTCTCCAATGCATTTAAGTTCACCAAAGAAAATGGATTTATACAGGTGAGCCTTATGCAGGAGAATAGTAACGCAGTTATCAGGATCGAGGATAGTGGGGTTGGTATGTCGGCAGAAGTGATACAGCATGCTTTTGATCCTTTTTTTCAGGGGGAATATGAAAATTATAAAGGAACCGGGCTTGGACTTGCTTTATCAAAAGAACTGATAGAATTGCATAAAGGCACGGTGACGGTTAAAAGCGAGAAGGGTAAGGGCACCACGTTTGAAGTATGTTTTCCGCTCATGGCCATGCAGGTTGATGCACAAATAGCAGCCCCCCCTGCTCCCAATAATATCATTAGTGAAGACGCTAAAATATATACCACCGAATTGTACCCCGGTCTTCCTGTAACCACAGAGGCACCTGTATACACCAGAAAAGAAAACAGCATACTGATCATAGAAGATAATGACGACCTGCGGCAATTTATAGCGAACCGGCTTTCTGCCCGGTACGATGTTATTGAAGCAGCCAATGGCAGCAAGGCGCTGCAGGCAGCCTTCGACAATACGCCCGACATTATCATTTGCGATATAGTGATACCCGGTAAAAACGGGCTTGAACTAACCAGCATTTTGAAATCGGATGTGCGTACTGCGCATATACCGATAATTCTTTTGACTGCACGCAGTACCGACGATCAAAAAATAGAAGGCTTTAAAACAGGGGCCGATGCTTATATTACCAAGCCCTTCAATTTTCAATTACTGGAGCAACATCTTATTGCCTTATTGAATAACAGGAACAAATCCAAAGCGCATTATTCCAGCGACACATTACCCGGTATAAATAACATCACGAAGAAAAAAACAGACCGTAAATTCATTAGCGAATTTGCGGCGATCGTTGAAAATAATATCAGCAATGATGCCTTCAGTATCGATGACATTTGCCGCGAACTGAACATTTCACCCGCACAGCTTTCAAGAAAAATAAAAGCGTTGATGGAATGCAATGTGAACGAATATATTGTTAATACCCGGCTGAAAAAAGCAAAGTATTACCTGCAGCATGAAGATCTTTCCATTGCCGAAATTGCTTTCAAAACGGGCTTTTCATCAGCTACCTATTTTTCAACTGTATTCAGGTCAAAGCTGGGTGTAACGCCCAAAGAATTTAAGGAAGGAAAGTTTAAATAAGCCGCACCGCGTAAAGAGATCCGTCGGCCGAGCCAAAATAAATAACGCCATTACCTATCGCAGGTTTAGAAAGAATGGGTCCCAGTGTATATAGCCGGTTCATGCCGGCTACTGTAGTAGCGTAATTGGCCAGGTCCATTCCCTGTGTCATATAGGCGAAATCGAGTTTACCGTTATTCAGGATCGAAGCAGCATTCTTTTGCCGGCCCGGCGTTTGGAACCTGTCGGTAATTGTTCCCGACGCGATATCCAACGCCAGCAATTGACCGGTGAAATCACCGAAATAGATCGTATTGCCAGCTACAACAGGTGATGAATATACATACCCATTGGCAGCGGTACGGAACTTTTCTTTGCCCGTTGCGGCATCCAGGGCAAGCAGCAGGTAGGTGTCGGAGGTGCCGGTGTAAATGACGTTGTCAGCAACGGTTGCAGTGGTGAGTATCCAGGAGTTATTAGCTGAATATTTCCAGGTTAACTGTCCCGTTACTGCATCCAATGCATAGAAATAACCGTCTCTTGCCCCAAAGAAGATATGGTTATCGAAGACCAGCGGCGAAGCCTGAATGCCTTCCAGCAAATGGTGGTAGGCAGAATCGGCCCGGGTCTGGAATTTCCATTTTTCCTTTCCGGTACGGCTGTCAACAGCATACAAATACCTGTCCCAACTGCCGAAATAAAGGGTGTTTTGAAAAAGGATGGGGTTGGTATGAATAATGCCGCCTGTAGGAAATTGCCATTGTTGCCTGCCATCTGTTAGGTGAAGTGCATACAGGTTACCATCGCCGCTTCCGAAATATACCAGCTCGTTTATTGAGTCAACCGCCGGTGATGAAAGAAAGAAATCGAATGGGTCGTTCATATACTCAGTAATGGGCTTCATGCCCCAGAGCCCTTTTGCACCTACCTTTTTTTCACCCCGGGTTTGAAATTTCCATTGCAACCTGCCCGATCGCACATCAACTGCATAGAGATTACCGTCGTAACTGGCAAAAAAGACTTTGCCGCCGTATACCGCCGGAGATCCATGCACTGGTGCGTGGGTGTTAAATTTCCAGGCTGGTTTTCCCGTGCCTGTATCCAATGCGTAGAATGTATTGTCTTCACTGCCGAAAAGGATGAGATTACGGTATAGCAGTGGAGATGAAAATATTTTTCCTCCGGTCTGAAACTTCCATAGGGTATTACCAAACCGGCCCGAACCGGATGTATGCTGACAGATACAAAGAGAATGGATGCCAATGAACAGGAAAGCGATCAGGAGTTTTTTCATATGTTACAAGCTATACCTTAATTTTTTATCTGCCTATTTATACAATACGTTTTTTTAAACGCCTGGCATAGGGACCGGCATTGATCAGTGAGTTATAGCAAGTTTAATCTACAATATATCTAAACGTATTATCTTCATTTCTTTCCAACTGGGTTCCTGTTTCTAAATGCAAATAGGGTATTATAGCCGGATCATAATTAGCAATTGTGTTCAAATCATAATACATCAAATTGTCAGGATTATCGACATATTCCTGATCTTCAGTACCTGAATAAAAACGCCATCCACTATCTGCTTCAAAATGAAGTTCTTCACGGTACATAAAGCCTACTAAAAGTCCATCAACTGTGATTTTATCCGAGGCTAAACAGGCACCCATACCTTTAATTAGTTGCTTAAATTGCTCTTTAGGGAGTTTAAATTTTTTGTCTTTCATAAATCAAATTTTATTACGGGGTTTTATTCACCTCGTGCTGCTGACTTTGATCACCAGTCCAGGCTTCCCAAAGATATAAACCCGGATCATTTTCTTCTTCAATCGCCATACCGCCAGGAAATATTCCTTTTTAATATTAAATAATTTTGTATTTTACAGTTACCCGTTCGGGTTATCATTTTCCTGCGCTTTTTTTACCGGAAGACTTCGGAATGTTTCAACTGCCAGTAAGCTGGCGGCCTGGTTGGTTAGCACTATATCAAATCTCTTTTAACCTTTAAACGAGCATAACCATGTTAGGCCGCAAAAAACACTTTCCGCGTGATAACCCGGTTACCAGGTATTATGAAATGATGGAACAATTTAATACGGTCACAGAACTGTACCCTGGCCAGCTCCTTACCATCAGTGTCAGGGCGGATGATGTTATGAACATTATGAACATTGACTTTACGGATGCCCGTAATTTACTGAATGAAATAGAGCAGGCAATGGGCATCATGTACTGTAATATACGTGTAAGAATGGAGCAGTTTTGTGAATACATGGATATTGATGAAATGCTGATCCAGGTGTTTCTCGCTTCCCTTAAAGATTATGAACCCTTACCGCCCCTAACGATACTACCTGCAAAAACCAGGGAAGAATTAGCAGCCGAACCACTCAGAAGTTTCAGGGATTTTGCAGTTGACCTTCGGAAGGGAATTGTAGAAAGCATTGAAACGCGGGAAATGCGCGCAAAGCTTTGGGATGAGGCGAATCAAAGCGGTGAAGCCATGGCTTCAAGGCCTGGCCCTTACCGGGTGATCATCAGACCATTTGAGGTTGCCCAAATCCTGGGCATACATCTAAAAACAGCCCAGGAAATGCTAAAGGAAACCCGGAAAGAAGCTGGATTACCGCCCCGAGCGCATGTCTCTATCAAAAGGTTTTGCATTATCAACCACCTGGAGGAAGAGGAAGAAGATATAAGGAAAGCGCTGGCAAGATTGCATGCGAGTGAGTAGGAGTATCAGCGTATCTCTTCGTTTAATAAAAAGCCCCACCGAAGCGGGGCAAAAGGCCTTTTCCTATTTAAGAGGGATCACCAGGTCAAAAGTACAGTCAAATTTAGATGGGAACAGTCGCATTCCCACATTTGACCGATAGATAGTTCCTTTGATAGTTCCCTTCACGCGGTAATTATCACGTTGTGTTATTGTGAGGGTAAGATCACCAGGAGTATTGCCAAGTGTATCGGGCGGTATGCTCTTGCTATATGTGTAAGTAACAGCGTCCCAGGGTTTGTTATATACAATTACGGACACTAAAAAATAATTGGTTGTGTAAGGAAGAGTGGAGGTCATAAAATTACAATCTTTGGTAGCATAGATACCGATCAATGCATCTTCACCTGTCCCGAAATTTCCCATTCTAGCCACACTAAAATCGCAATTTGAACCTCCTATAAAGTCATAATTGGGCCTTTGTTGCATTTTACAGATAGCAGGCAAACTATCGTTAAACGAAAAGTGAACACTATCATCAGAAGATGTCTCCTTTTTACAACCGGCAGTTAAGTAAAAAAATATAATACCTGAAAGTAAATAAGAGAAAAGTTGTTTGTAAGATAGATTCATAAGTTATAAGGGTTCTGCAAAATAATATATTTCTCAAATTAAACAGCTGCAATTTGAAATGGATACTTTGAGTATTTTAAGGGCGCAAATATTTAAGCTGCATGCTTTTTCTTCCATTCGGCATATTTCAATTTTTCGATCTTCTTTAATACCAGGTGATTGAGTAAATGCGTTCCGGTTGAACGTAAACAGCATTGTTCAAATTATTCATGTTATTCTTGTTTCCAATTGGCAAAAAAATTCCCCCTACACCCCCACTCCCATCAGGTTGTGGTTTGGTTGTGGTCGTATTGTGGCAATATTAGGTTAACCTTTTCTTTACCCTTTAGGTTAAAAAAAGGTAATAAAAAGGTGAAGGCAATATTACCCAAACCAAAAGGCAACCAAAAGAAAAGGTAAAGACATGGTAGCCAGCAGTAATAAAAAAGAGAAGCGGAGGTAAAGAATACCTAACCAGTGGGGTAAGAAATAATATTTCGTTTATTGCCTATCAGCAGATTATAACACAT
>NZ_LVYD01000078.1 GCF_002077945.1 Niastella vici | reverse complement strand
TCTGGTACCCTTTTCAAACGTTAAATACAGTAGGTACCAGAGGTTACTTTTTTGAATAGTATCTCCAGGCTAGGATTCTTCTCTGTCTCTAAACAACATCCCTGAGGTGGATAATTTGTAGGAAGTTTTTTCAAAAATTTCTTTCATGATCATCCAAACTTGATCAACAAGCTGGAATGACTTTTTCGAACTTGCATCTATTTTGCACAGAAATCCATTGAAAGTAATTTTCTCGATTTCGGGTTGGTTATCAATCCATTTACTTAAAAGTTTCCCTTTAACAGGTGGGTAATCTATAGTGATTGTCTTCAAAAGTTGATTTTGGTCGTTGAGCTCTTTGTAATATGCATCAAGATATTTATTGAAGGCAATTTTGTTACCCTCTGAAGTAAGGATCGTTGCATAGCTATCGCAGCGCAACGCCATGATTTCGTGCTCGTTAGTAATTTGAACGGTTCCAAAATCGATGGTTATGATAATAGGTCGCGTAATTGTGGCTTGAGTATTTACTTCAAATAAACCTATGTTTATGGTAGGGCTGCCATTCACATCATCCTTTTCCACCTCTTTTAATTCAACTAACCGAATGCCCACATGCTCTGCATAGGTTAAAGTATCCTTGGTAAATCCCATCGTAGAAACGATTATGCCACTGGAAATATCCGCATCTTTCATAATCGAATAGAGCTTCATCACGATTTCTTTTGTGACCTTCTTTTTCAAAAATTTACATTCGATCGCCGTAAGCAAGTAATCTTCGCCGTGCAACTGTTCCGTCAGTACATCTACTTGATGCTTTACACCTGATTTACCTTGGACCTTGCAGTCTTTTCCATAAGCCTTAACCTTTATGCCGTATCCAGCACCCAACGCCTCGTAGATGTATTTTGTAATTGCTTCGTACTCCTTCCAATCGAGGTCTTTACTCCCTTTATTTACCATAATCTTATATTAAACAATAAAGCTAAAATATTTTATAAAAGTTGCCAGTGCATTTGCCATTTCGATTTGTCACATGACCAAGTTGCCCTCAATCTTCAAGTTCGTCAACAATTGTGATACCCCTTCCTAAACTGGAAAATACCGTTTTGATACAGTGCTATAGCTAATAGCCTACTAAAAATTTACTGCTTCCGGTCGGCTCAGATGGCAGCTCTGCGTAAAAGCCACAGTTAGTTGCAAACGAATACCACTAAAATAATTATGTCACAGTTTTTTCAGACATTCATATCCTTCCTTTTCCAGGTGATACAATGTTATAAATGGCATTGATACACCTGCCTGTTTCAGGAATGGAAAAATCATACTTTCTTTTGTTACAAATACCGATTTAACATTAAAGTCGGTAAGATCTATATTATATAGTTTGCCCATTTTGTCAAGGTTATTTTCTATCCATTTATGCCTGATTTCATGCTTTTCAATCAGACCCTTTTCGGAAAGGCTACTAAATAATTTTTCACATTCTTGGATCATTTCATTGACTGTTCTGCTGGGGGCAAAGGATTTTAACTCCAGGCTATAAATCTCCCTGCTTGCAGGGTCAATCAACAATACATCAATGTCCCCGATATCCTCCTCATTTTTTAGGTTTCCATGAGGGGAGATAAATACTTCACTGTCTATTATGGCTCCGGTTATTTTAAGCTGTTGAAGTACGCTTTTTACAAGACCAGCGCTCTTTGCATTCACAAAGGTTGCCAATGCTTTTTTGACCGGCCCACCATCAGGCACCCTTAACCGGTCTGTTTCGCATTGTATCTTAATGTTGTCAGCGCAAACAAGCGCCTGCCGAGCACCCCAAAACACTATCGGATTGGCCTTATCAGGAGTATCGACAAGTATCAGTGGCTTACGCATAAGTGATAACCTGCGGCTCATACGCCAGGGTGAAATATCATAGGGTTCATAACCTTTGGGAAATTTTTCAACTTTCCCCCGGTTACGTAAACTCAGGAACTCAATGGCATTATTAAATTCTTCATCGGTAAATGGTTCAGGCGGATTGGTAGCCTGGTTTTTCAGAGTCTTTAAATCCATCATTGCATAACCTGTCGCCTGTTTCAAACCCAGTGCTGCTATGAAATAAAGAAAATCAAAGACACGCGTAAGCGTAATGCCGAACTCTGCGCGAAAAGCAGTATCCACAGCTGTAGGTAATCCAGCAGCATTTCCCTGTTGGGATGAAGCAACCGGAAATTCATGTTCAAATGCTTTTTCAGCATCTTGCACATTTTCTTTGACCTTCTCCAGGTAGAAGGGGTCGAATATTTTCCTTGATACTGTTTTCTCTGTGCCGATACGACCTGTTCTTAATACGCCCACTCGGATATCAAACAATTCATAGGTTAATTGATCGCCGAGGCTTCCCCATGAGATAATGGCATCCATTATCGCCACCAATTCATCTATGGCGGTGTTACTCACCATTTTGTTGCCTGTAGCAGGTTCTGCTGCCAGGTGTTCAATCAGGCAACGAACAGCAGTGGTGGTGCGGCTACTGTCAGCCATTCTATCCATCGTATCAATGATATGCTGTTTCTGCCCCACAAAGCACGCTATCCGGGTAGGCGTCTTAATTCGATACATCTCCCGGTGTTGCACCAAACTTTCATTTAACATCAACAACCTTATGAGCAGTGATTCATTGTCATACTGGCTAATCACCTGTTTTAAATGTGGAAGCAATCCCTTGATAACGATATCAATGGGTAAGCGTTTTTTTAATGCAGGATCAGTTACCTCCCCTGGTGGAGGGCAATGTTGACCCAACAGGCCGACTATTGAATTAGCTACTTCGCTTGTATTGTACTTCTGGATGAACCGTGGTTTACCAAGTCCGTTATTATCAATTATCCAATTATGGCTAGTGTGATGTACGAACAACTTTTTCTTTCGTCCCAGCGGAGCATTCTTTTCAACGATCTGATCCATTTCTGCATCCAGAATGGGGGCTAAGTTTTTTTGTACTCGTAGCAGATTGATGCCTGTTAACAATGCTTTTACCAGAATTCGGTCACCCTCATTATCTGCGCCGTAGAAATAAGAAAGCAATTCTTTTGGGAGAACCAAATGAACGGTATCGCCATTGGCAGTTATTTGGATTTTAGCTAATACCTCCGAGTCACGCTGGTAGAAATCGTTTAATTCTGTAAAAGCTTTTAGATCATTTAGGGCAAAAGTAAACTGAATGCAATCGGGATCTATTTGTGCTAGGTATGGGTCTATATCATCCTTTATCTGCCATAGCCAATAACTAATGGCATCTGTAAACTCAATGTATAAGGTAAGTTCTTTCGGGTCCGGTTTTTCTACCTCTTTGATAGCTTCCACCCAAACAGAAGGGGTAAAGCCTTCCACTCCATAACATATTTCCCCTGCCCGCATATCATCTGTGGAGAGGTAAATGGGTGCATATTTGTCTTTCCTGATCACAAAGGTCTTAGCTATTCTGCCATCTGTCTTGCGCATGGCCATGCAATGAGCATCTTCCGCTTGCCGGGCACTGGCTATAAAGGATTGCGATCGCCCATATTGCCATACACCAATATCAAAGCCCTCGTCTGAAAGATAAAAGGAATCTTCATGTTCCCTATAAATGGTAAATTCATCCAGAAAGGACAGCATGGAAAACTTGAAAGGTTCTGGAATTTGCTTTTCCCGCGCAACCGTATAATTCCAAAGGTCAATTGCTTTAATACGGCGCGTTTGCGCCAATGCATCAAATTCAAACGAATTTACCAACAAGGTCTGACATTGATTAATAGCACTTAATGGCATCATCAGGTCGTTGCCCATGGCTGAAGGAATACAAACGCTCATAAACTTATAACCAGCAAACTGCGGTAAAGCAGCAAGGTCTGCCATCATTTTGCTACGTTCGGCCTCAAAGGTTTTCAGATTAAAACCGTTCTTCGGCCGGCTCATAGCCACATATTGAACCGCCGCAATTTTATCGTCATCAATCTGATAGTATCCCGTTTCAACACCGGGATGAACCGGGAAAGGGACTTCAGGAACATCCACCATCTTAAATCCCATTACTTGCAGGCCTTTCTTTGTACTATTCCAAGTGATTGCATGATACACTTTGTGTACATCATCCACGCATCCTATCGCTTCTGCCTCTGATTGCAATACCTTAATCAAAGCAAAGGTAAGCGTAGCTGGGCTAACCACCAGGTATCCGTCTTGCAGCTTTAGAATAGGTTGTTTTACAAAAGGGCTTTCAACCAACCCAGCTTGCTGGAAGGCAGGATTGGTAAGGACTGCTAAAAATGGATTCAACGCCTGGATATCAACGGCCGCTTCATCAAAGAGTACCTGTATCTCCTCATGGGAAAAAAATACCGCCTTTTTAAATTTATTTAATTTTCCATTATTGGGAAACGAAATGAACTTACCCCGTTTCACACCTTGCAGGTACCGGGGTAACCCGGCCTTTCTAATCATGTGATCAGAAAGCAGGAGTATTGCTTTTACATAATGGTAGCAGTTTGTTGTAAACTGCTCACTCAACGGTACGCCGCGCCAATGATAGATACCTGATAACAGTTGATTCAGTATAAAAGCCGGGCTTTGAATAATTCCAGGTAGGATCAAATGGTCGCCGCCTTCAAAAGCAACCACTTCGGTAAAGAGATTAGCTGGTGGATCTTCCTGGGGATTGAGTTCATATTCCTCCTGCAGGTAGCCTCTAAGCTCTTCAAAAGGTATGTTCTTCTTGCTTTGATTAGGCTGGCGGGCTGCTTCTAGCGCACTTTCTTCCAGGCGTAAGTTCTTTCCATGGTTTTCTTCCTCCAAAGTCAATGCAGCAATGGTTTGAAGAATATCGATCGTGTTATACTTCCCAAAGGGATTGCTGCTTTTCCGGTTGGCTTTATTTCCGCAACAACGTTTGTATTGTTTTCCACTTCCGCAGGGGCATGGATCGTTTTGATTGGGCATCATGTAATAATATAACTGTCTTTTGTAATATTCGTTCCACACATTTGTTAGTCTTCCACTCCTTTTATCGCCTCACCTGAAGCCTTTAATTAATGGGGCATGGGTTACCATTATGAAGATACCTTTTTCGGAAATAGGTTGGCCGGGAAAGGCCGTTGCTAAAATATATTGATTGGGAGTGTTTTTTAAGCCAATTATTTTATTACACATCATCCGACATGACCATAATAGAAAACAATCTTTCACTTTAAAACAACTCAATAGGCTGAATAACAATCTTATTGTCAGCGTATTACGCACTTAATTAACATCATTGTGAAGTATAATATTTGAACCCGAAACAGGGAAAACTTACATTGCCATTTATATAAAAACAACATAAACTCTTGAATAACCAATTGGTATCGTATTCACGTGCAGGTGATGTTTTTCACTACCGGTGGGCAGCGAGAAGATGCCTACGGCTACTTTATCCCACCACTACATTGAAAAGCATTGTTATTGAGGGATCAAATGAATCGCAGAAAGCAGGAGAATATGTGATAGATGTTACAGAATACTCAAATACAGTAGACAACTCCAAAAGCATACAGTACTATCAGCTAAAGCATACCACTGTACGTGGTCAGCAAGCCATGAAGTTGGCTGAGCTGAAACAGACGCTTGAGGGGTTTGCTGCCCGGTTCCGCCAGCATGAAAGGAAAAAAAGTGATTACTCGGTTTCGATATCCTTTAGTATTATTACAAATAGGAAAGTAGATGATATTGTCAAGGATCAGTTCATCTACCTGGCGATGGGAGAAGATGTTGGATCAAATTTTCGTAAAACTCTTGAAAAGTATACAAAACTTAAAGGAAAACAGCTTGCAGAGTTTTGTGCACTTCTCACTATCGAAGACAGTGAAGGCGATTACAACGTACAGAACACCGAACTGCGTGTAGAACTATCCCAATTAGTTGCCGGCTCTGTCACAAGTACCCAGGCAGAAACGTTGACTAGTATGGTGCAGGATAAGGTGCTTCCCCATAGCGATCATATCGTCAACCGTGAAGAAGTCCTGAAGAGATTTGGGTTTACAAATGATCGAGAGCTTTTTCCAGCCCCTCCGCTCTGGGAAAAGCTCGACAAGGTGATCGAGCGTGAGCAGTACGCTGGCATGATTCGTTGCGTAAGCGAATCGGAACACCCTGTTATTGTTCATGCTGCAGGCGGTGTTGGCAAAACCGTTTTTTGTAGGCACCTCAAAACATCCGTTCCTGAATATTCATTAACTATCGGTTACGACTGCTTTGGAACAGGCAGCTATCGGAACAGAAGTTCGTTCAGACACAGGTACCGCGACGCTCTTGTGCAGATTGCAAATGAACTTGCAGCAGAGGGAATTTGTCAACCCATCTTGGTATTTGACACAAGCCATGATGATGATATATTAAGAAGCTTTTTACAACGAATAGATTCCGCTGTCAATGCTTTGAAAAAAGTAAATAGTCACGCCCAACTTTTTATCGTAATCGATGCAGCGGATAATGCAGAGATGGCAGCGGAAGAATTTAAAGATAACTGCTTTGCGCACGAACTTTTTACGCGAAAAAATGCCGAAAGGATGCAAGCTAATTATGTTGTGCCGAACAGAACGCAAACATCTTCTTAAGCCCAATGACAATATTCTATCACTAGAATTGAAGCCTTTTTCCGAAGTAGAATCACTTCGCAATCTGCAGGGCTACTTTCCAGGTGCCACAGCAAACGATGGCGTTGAATTTTATCGTCTAACGGGTGGAAATCCAAGGGTGCAGGCAAATGCGCTCACAGCGTCCTACCAAACAGTGACCAAGTTGCTTTCATCTTTCGGTCCCAACCCGATGACAGTTGAAATGCAGATTGAACAACAGTTGCGTGCAGCCGTTTTGAAAATTAATGAACACCAAACTCCCAACTTTCAGGACACAATCAACGCCATTTGCGTTGGCCTTGCAAGCCTACCGCCTCATATACCTATTTCAATATTAGCAAGTGCTGCAGGCGTATCCACAGAAGCAATTAACAGCTTTGTAGCTGATTTGGGCAGACCGCTATGGATCAGCGACAGTTCTGTTCAATTCAGGGACGAGCCAACCGAAACCTGGTTCCGCAAAACCTATCTTGCTGACAAGAAAAATTATCTTTCCTATATTGCACGGCTGGAACCACTCGCAACTGATTCAACCTATGTAGCAGAGGTTCTTCCTCAACTATACCTACAGGCGGGAGAATACGAAAAGCTGATAAAAATCGCATTGTCCGACGATCTTCTGCCTACAAGCAATCCGATTGACGCACGTAATGTTAGAATTTTCAGATTGCGTTTTGCATTTATCGCAGCGCTAAAATCCCAAAACCTCAAAGATTCTGTTCAGCTTGGTATGCGAGCAGGAGAAGAAGTGGCAGGCAGTAACCGGCAATTTTTTCTTTTTAGAAATAATATTGATCTCCTTGCAGTGTTGCAGGGAAAGGAAAAGGTACAGGAAATTGCTTTTAAAACCAAACTGCGAAGCGGCTGGGATGGGTCGGAAAATATTTATACCGCCTCCCTTTTATCAGCTATTTCAGACTACAAAGGCGAAGCGAGGGGATATTTGCGAGCTGCAGAGAACTGGCTATCGATCTATTTTAAAAGAGAGAAAACTGAAGATGACGATCATTCGCATGAAGAAAAACTTAGAGAACAAGATATCCTGGAATTTGCGTATGCTCATTTGAATATCAATGGCGTTGCAGGAGCTACGGCCTTTCTTAACAAACTCAAACCTAAGGAATATGTGTACAGAGTGGTTTCTATGCTTGCAAAGCGGCTTATCGATGCAGGAAAAATTGAGGTGCTGCATCAGTTTGCTGAAGAATGGCAGGACGAGCCATATTATGTTGTTTCTATTGCACATGAATTTCTACAGGTAGGAAAGTTTTTAAAACGGTCAATCGCGACAAAATGTCTCGATAAGCTCAGCGATGCGAAAACCCGGATACCTAAATCAGAGAATTATTTCTACGATGATCAACAGATTGTAATCATAATAAGCATTATTGAAACTTGCTTCCATTATAAACTCGCTTCCAAAAAAATAAATTTGGCACTTGACTATTACGTACCTGCGAAGGCCAACAATATGGTGGTGTCAAAACACACATCAAAAGACAGATTTATCTTTTTAAAGGCACTTGCGATCAGATTGATCTTGACTGGGAAAAGTGAAATTGAGATTGAAGAAATTGTTCCAGCAGAACTGCTGGCCAAGAAGACAAAACACGATTATGAAAGCGACCTAAAAGAGTATAAAGAATGTATTAATGGATTACTGCCGTGGTTTATTTTGCGTGCAAATCTCCTTCGGGGAATCGTCGTTAATTTCCAGGCCCAATTTCAGTCGACGGTATCCAGTTCCCATCAAGCGAGAACGAATCGATATAGTAATTATGACCCTTTACCAAATGAGATTGCGGAACTGGCTTCTTCAATACTGATACTTGGAGACTCGACGGTTGTTAATTGCTGTTACCAGCATCTTTTATCCGGAAACGATTTTGGTTCTAAAAATAGGCTCAATCTATTACGTGCAGCTCACCGCTCTGAACACCTAAAAGATATTTGCGATAACTTGGAGCAAACGACTCACGAGCTGATCGAGTCACTCAAAGAAGAAGGGCCGGATGAAATGGCAGAAAAATACATTTCGCTTTCGCGGGCAGTCGCAGTAAATTCTGTAGCTGATGCCAGTGTTTACTTTGATCAGGCAGTTGAAATTGTTTCGAAGTTTGGCGACGAACTGGTGAGGCGTTGGGAAGCCTTGGAATCTCTCGCTGAACGTGCGGCGGAATTTCCGGACATAAGCGACGAATTTGCATACCGGTTTATCCGTTGCGCTGAATTGGTTGGTATTTATGTTTCGCGAGAAAAACATTGGGACAGAAGTAGTGCAGCTAGGTCTGACGCCAAGCTGTCCCCTACAACGGCGCTTGCCGCGATTAGCCGATGGCGAGATCGAATTGTCGGTAGATACCAGTACCAACTCCAATCGATTATCGAATATCTTGTAAAAAGCAATTTGATTTCTCCTTTGTGTGCGTGGTCATTGACCCATTTTTTTGGTGAGTATGTTGACCTGGCCTTAATATGTATTGAACATGAATCAACCAAAGCTGGAAAGCAGGCTATTTTAAATGACGCTGTGCGAATATTACAGATGGAAGGTGTTCATCAAGAATACGTGAATGACCTTGCAATAATAGCTTCTAAATTCGGACTATATAACGACGGCTTGACAAATCTTGTTGAGTTCTTCGCAACCGATAAAGTGGAAAAGGCACAGGATCAAGATCATTCCTATTTAAAAAAGAGAAATGATCAACCAGATAAGGCATGGGATGCGCTATTTAATGATATCCAAATCGATTCACTGGATGGGTTGACTACACTACTGGAGAAATTAAATAACGAGCCCAAAGATCGCTTTGACCATTCTGGAGTTAGAGATATATTAATTGAAGGCCTTTCAAGGATAAATCATAGCCAAGTTTATAATTACATCGATGCAGTATTTTTATTGGACCAGGTTGAAATATACGATGCAAAGGCGATCTTATATGGTATTCCGGACAGTTGGAAAAATAAGCCGGCACTAAAGGCAGCTTGGCCTTTACTTATTAAAAAATTTGGTAAGCACTATGCACAGGAGCTAACTAACAAATTTACATTTGATTACTGCGTAAGCGATCTGCAATTATCAGATATACTGGTAAGTGAATTAAAACATGGAATGTATGAAGGGCTTCAAAAAGGCGGTTTACATGATGAGGAAACTTTTTTTGGATTTTGTAGCCTTTCCGCGCCTATGTTATCACCGGAAGAAGCTCTGAAACTGACAGACTATTCTATGCGTCGTTTTGAATTGCATATTGATGACACACTTGGCGATGGGCCTTATAGTGATAAAGTAGCTGTCGATAATGATATAAAGAAAAGTGTAGCAGGATTTATCTGGTCGGCATTGGGATCGCCATGGGGTTGGGAACGATGGAATGCCGCACATGCAATTCGATCTATGGGACAACTAGGCTGCCCAGACATAATCGATGCATTATTCGATTCATTAGAGCATGGTGAGGTCGGAGCCTATGGCAGCGCGGAATACATTTTTTACAAATTGCACGCAATACAATATTTCTTCATTGCGCTGGCGAGAACTTCACTCTCTCATCCCGGTATTATCGTTAAACATGCAGGTAAGATAAGTGAGTATGCCCTTGGGGCTAACCACCTTCTGATTCAGCGGTTTGCTGCCGATGCCGCTTTGAATATTGCGGCCGCATTTCCAAGTACATACGACGATATTACTGTTGATCTGTTGAGACAAGTTGGAAAAAGCCCATTCAAGCCAAGAATGGAAAAGTACAATTACAGGACTGAGAGTATCTGGCACGAAGCGAAAGAAATTAATACCAATATAGGTTTTCATTTCGGGTGGGATTTTGACCGTTACTGGTTTCAACCACTGGGTGATGTATTCGGTATACCTGGAAAGCAAGTGGAAGATATCGCTGCAGATGTAGTGGTAAATGTTTGGGGAATGGGTGACAAAAGCGGTTATAAAAATGATCCCAGGGTTGGTTTGTGGAACAGTTCTTCATCTGACCGCGAAACCTGGCATGACCACGGCAGCTACCCGAAAACAGATAATCTAGACTTTTATTTGTCCTATCACTCCATGATGGTGGCCGCAGCAAAACTTCTAAAAGCAATGCCTGTAGTTGAAACCAGGGGATGGAGAGAGAATGCTTGGAATGAATGGATACGCCGTCATTTGTTAACCATTGAAGATGGCAGGTGGCTAAGTGATATCAGGGATCCATTGCCACTCAATCGCCCAAAGTGGATAAAGAAGCAAAGGACGGATGACTGGCAAACTGACATCACGGAACAAGATTTCCGGGAACGATTAATAAACACTTATAAGGGAGAAAATTGGATATGTATAGGTGGGGGTTGGTATGAAAAGGAAAATGAACGGAAAGAGAATGTATCGATACGATCAGCATTTGTAGCGAAGGAGACATCAGACGCGTTAATGCGTGCTCTGCAGTCTTGCAATGATCATCATGATTATAAGATACCCGATTATAAAGAAGATGATATGGAGTCAACTCACGGAGTTTTCGTTTTAAAGGGCTGGATAGAATATCCTTCTAGGTCAAAAGGCCTAGATGATTTTGACCCGCGTTCGGCAGAGGTTAGTTACCCGATCATTTCCATCGGCGCATCTGTTCTGTCAGACTTAGAACTGGTTTCAGAATTCAACACATGGAAGGAAATAGGAACAACCAAAGAGGTAATAAGATGCGAAAATTGGAGTACAGATCGCGGAGAGCGTGGTGAATATACCGATCAGTGTGGCATGCGTTTAAAAGCTAATATGAATTTTTTAATGCAGGCTTGCAAAAAGTACCAGCGTGATCTTATCATTGAAATGGTGATCGACAGGGATATAATAATTAGCAGGATGGGCGGATCTAATAAATACGGAAAACCATTTGTTAAAATACTAATTATATCAGCCGATGGAACAATCAGAACAACAGAAGGCAGTTTTGGAATTGGGTAAGCTGCTAGTAAAAGAACTTGGCCTTGGGAAAGGTGTTGATACTCTTTCCCGGTGGATGGCTCATTATGTTGCTGAAAAAATTAAATATGCTGAAGCTCTCAGTGATGGTGTTAAGAAAAAGAATGCAGAGAAAGAATGTTTTTCATTAATTCTTGACCTTTGGAAACATCGATGGTACTATAAATCAAACAAGCAGCCTTTAAGGGATTTCAATCACTTGTTTGATATTCTAGAAAAGCTTGATCCTGAAAAAGAAGAACCTTACTATTATCGTTTCAATGATGCCCAATCTAAGGAAGAGGAATATCAATCTTTTAAGCCTTCGGAGTTAAAAAATTTATCTTCATTTGCGCTCCAGGTTGATAAAGCCGCAAGAATATGGATTAATTTCCTTCTTCATGAAGCAGCTCGAAAAGCCAAAAATGAAAAACTCGAAAAAATAATAGATAGTGCAGTTAAGCTACCCGATTCGATGGATGCTCATATTATTCGATTTGTTATTACAGATTCAATGGAGGATATTGATGAAGAACCAGTCGATACCGAAGAATTGGCTAGAAAGAGCAAAATCGAAACACTTAACCGCCGTATCGGGGAATTAAAAAAATTTAAGGAGGTCAACGAATATTTGACTGGACAGTTTGAAAAAGAACTGATAAGCTTAAAAAAGTAATGAAGGTTCACGACATTCATCAGGCGCTTTATAAATTATTATATGTTATTACTAACGTATAAAACGAGCCCTAAAAGAAAATATAGACACAATCATAGTCCAAAATATGCAGGTCATTTTTGATACAAATGCCTATAGGCAGCTCGTGGCAGGGCTACCTATTGGAGAAATTGCGGAATTAATACGGAAGATTCGATCGGAGGAAGAGCGGAGGGGAATTATGGTTTTTGTTTCGCCGGTGGTATGGTTGGAGCTATTTGTGCACTTGACCGACCCGACAGATCCTCATTTGGAGGAATGTCTTGGTGCCCTGGTAGCAAGTTATTTACACAGCCGGGCGAAAAATGAACGGGATTTTCAAATGATGCCATGGCCTTTTATGATAGTAGCAGCCACTGTATTCGGATTCAAGCATGCGGTGAGGGATCGGGAGATAGCGTCAATGGATATGCTGGCAGGATTGATTTATGAAAACCCGACGATTGAAACTTTAGAGCAGTACAGGAACCAACTGATAGCGGTTAGGAATTATGCTTTGGCCCAGGAGAAAGGGTTTATACAGCGGTTCAATGAGATACAAACATTTTTTCGTGCGAAGTTTGGTGGTGAAAAGGGTTTGGTGAAGGCGATGCAAGAACCAGCATTTGTAGATCAGTTGGTATTCTTTGAGACGATACGAGCAGCTGAGATTGTTGGCATCGAGGTGGCAGGGATAGAACAAGCAGAGTTTGATCGTTATACTCAAATCGTAAGGGACTATTTTCATGCACCGCTTTTTTTGTATATCGATATTATGTCGCGGATGGTGGGGAATAAGGAGTTTGATATGTCAAAGGGAAGCCGAAGGAATTGGTATTGGGATTTTGAGATGTTGTTTCATGTGTCACGACTGACGACGGTATATCTGATTAGTAAAGACGGCGATATTAAACATGCAGCTGAAGCAGCAGGGGCTGGGGATAAGGTAGCGCCATTGGAGCGGTATTTGGAATATCTGATGGAGCCACCGGTTAGTCATTTAGTTAGTATAAGCGTGCCGGCGGGACAAAAGGTGAATGTATCAGACATGGCAGAACGGTTAGGTATTTCTGCAGCTGCCGTAGAGAGAATGCAAGAAAATATGAAGGAGGCACCTGCTAGGCTTGCACAGGATAAAGCGGGTGTCCTTGCAGTGATTCAACCATTTTATGACAAGTTAGTTCAACAATTTGGAGTAGAAGGTAATAAGACAATGGAGTTGGTGGACGTGGGAAAGTTTGTTTATTACAATAAAATGCCCTTGCGTTTATTGGAAGTAGCTGAGCGTCCAGATTTTATTTTCGAATTTCAGGGTGAAAGAGTGGGATTGGAACATACTCAACTGTTTGATGAGACAGAACAGCATAGAGTCGGGAAGGTGTTGTCTATGTTGGAAGAGGCCAGAAAATATATAGTACGAACGGCGGTTGATATTATAGGTTTGTTTAGTATAGGAGTTGACACAGGTCGTATTTCTTTGAATGAAAGATCGTTTATGGAGTTGCCGAAGGTAGATTTACGGAAGATGGCAGAGAAGCTGGGCGCATACGTAATCGCCTCTGCAAGAGGAGAGGCTGTCGATCGTCCGGTATTTATAACCAGCATACAGCGATATGAACAAGGAACATTGAGTCTTTCTCCAGAACGTCATTTTTTTAGGAAGGGGATCAATAGAGCAGCTTTAGAAGCAAGAATAGCAGACAAAGAGACGAAAATAGCGGCGTACAAACAGAACATGAATTTATCAACCTGTTGGCTGTTAGTTGTGTACTCGTCGGAGGTTTCATCGTCTAGTTTTCATGTGGAAATAGAAGATTTGCCGTCGGATAAATTATTGTTTGATCGTATTTATCTGATGGATTCTTTTACTGGTAATACAATAATGGGAACAGTTGTGCGGTCGGGAAGGTATCGATAAAAGGCAATTTTATTACTAAGTATGAAATAAAATTGGGTGCATTGTATTGATAATACCAAGAATAATAATACGAATGCCTATTTAATTAGTGCATTCAAAATTTAAAATTATGCAGGTTGCAAACGAGGGGAAAGGAATGCTAGGTCAACTTGTAATGCTCTCATAAAAAAGCCACCATATCTGGTGGCTTAACTATAGTTTATTTATTAAAAATATTTTCTTTACTTCTTCTTTTTCTCTTCCAACATCTTTTCCAGCAGTGCACTTTTTTCACGTTCTGACTTTAACAATGCCTCATAAAGCTTTTCATTTTTTTCTAAAGCTTCAACCCATTTATCTATTGGGTTAAAATTATAAGTTCCGTAATTGCCAATTACATGGCTAACACTATTGTCATGAAATGAGCTTACAAAACTAACAGCAGCTTCCTCGTTGTAGTTTTTTATTGCGTCCACTGGCACCTTCAGCGTTTTCGCTATCTGCTCCAGGGTCTCTGGATCAATTGTTTCTTTAGTTTCTAGCAGGGACACACTTTGCTGGCTAATGCCAAGCTCACTGGCCAGTGTTTCCTGTTTTACCTGTAATATTTCCCGTATGCGTTTTACGGCCCGTCCTTGATGTACTTTTTCAGGCATAGGTGTAGTTATCATGGTTCAAATATATGGAATTTATGGTATTGGTATTGTACCGTTATATCCTTTGTAAAATACAGTAAAATACTGGTAATCCACAGGTTAAATTGGTTCGGTACGGCACAAGTACCCTGTAATTTGCTATTCACTAGAGATAAAAGCCGTACCCCGCCATAAGGCATATGCTTTTATTTTAATACCAAACCTTTTTAACCTACATGCAAACGACATTTGACAACCTATCTCCACACCTGGTAACTCTATTAGCCGACCTTACACAGAAAATTGCCAAAACAATCCAACCTGAAAAGATCCTTTGTTATGGTTACCGCACCTTTCCTCAAAACGATTGGAGCTGTTTTACCGAAGACAGTCCCAACCAGGAAACAATTAAGGCCACTTTCGACCTGTTAGTTATCACCAATGGTAAAAATGACCTGCCCGACCATGAAATGCTACAAAAAATTAATCATTTGGCGGAACCCCTGGATTGTGAAGTCACTGCAATTGTCCAATCTCTGGACTCGGTAAACGACTTAATAGCCAAAAACAGCCGCTTTTTGACCACTCTTTATCATAAAGCCGTACTGGTATATAATGCGGGCAATGGCGATATAATAGATCCTCCGACAGCAATATCGCATGAAGAAACAACAAGAAAAATAGAAGCTGCCTGGAACAACTGTTACCAAACAGCGGAACGATTCTTTAAAACTGCCTGCTTTTGTCTGGACAACGACTGGAATGAAAAAGCCTTGTTTGATTTACACCAGGCCACTCAACATACTTGTATGGCACTTTTACGAGTATACACCGGATACCGGTCTACCACGCACAACCTTTTCCGTTTACTCGCCCTAATTGAGAACTTTTCCTTTGTTCCTTCCAGTGTATTTCCTTGTATTACAGCAGAGGAAATTGCGCTACTTAACCAACTCAACAAAGCCTACTCTGATGCCCGTTATAAAGAAAACTATACCGTACCAACTGAAACGGCCATCCTATTAAAGAAAAGAGTGCAAGAATTGCTGCTGTTAGCCCAGGAATTATACGACAAGAAAATAACGGCTTTACAGAGTACCAAACCTACCACTTTTCCCCTAACAGAAACGGACGCAACAGTCTAAAATCTTAATTTATATGAAATCAACCAAAGACTATTTGGAAACCTCCATATGGTTTAAAGAACCCATAACCGACCCAAACCAGATTTTCGCTGAATTTTTCACCGCAGCGGCTCTTAAAGACTACCGAAAGCGCATTAAAGCAGTCTTAAGTGCCGCTTTTGGAAAACATATCTGGCCAAAAAATAACCCAGGTGCCTTATTATATTACTTTAAAATGATGGAATCCGTTATCAATGCTGCCTGGCTGATAAATAAGGAAAACAAAACATCGCCACTTGTTATTAATAAAGAAGACACATTTAACCCCAATCTCTTTTGTAGTTGGCATGCGGATTCTACCCAATGGGATTTTTTTCCCAAGATTCTATCATTTAAAGAATATGTCGATCCGTATATAGTTTTCAAGCGCTTCTTTAAATACCTGTCTTTGTCTGCCTGGAAAGTAGAACTGCAAGACCTGCTGGAATATGCTTTAGTTGAAACAAGTTTACATGAAGCAGGCATGAAAAAAGATATGCTATCGCTATATTTTCATCTTTGCAAATTGGTAGAAGCGGCCCACCTGATTGATGTCAGGGAAAACAACCACATAGGAGGTATTCCAAAGAACAGAATCAAGACTACCCACTAATACAGTCCCCAATAGATCAACTAATCAATCGTACCCGAGTTTACACATATAATTCATCAACCTAAATTCCTATTTATGAACTTAAGCAGCCAAATAAAAGTAGCTATCGTAGACGATCATGCTCTAATTCGTAAATGCCTTCAAGAATTAGTCAGCCTTTGGGGGTACAACGTAATTCCACAAGCAACAAACGGCAAAGACTTTCTGGACTTGCTTGTTAGGGGAATCATACCAGATATCTGCATCTTAGACATGCGAATGCCTGAAATGGATGGTTATGAAACCATAAAAGTCGTTAAGGCAAAATTGCCTGGCATTAAAATCATTGCTTATTCGATGGATTTTAGAGATCCACATGAGCAACAACCTGAAGGGGCAGACGCAATCGTTTCAAAAAGCGGCCCATACCAGGAATTAAAAGAGGCGCTGGCGCTATTAAGCAGCCAAATAGTCGGCTGTAAAATCACTTCGCCATAACAACATGCTGATCAAACAGGCATTTTTAATGATTTTCAGCTCCGGTTAATTAAAATCAAATCGAATTCAAATAGTATTTAAATGGTAGTCAACCTGGGTTTCCAATCAAGAGACATTAGTGTAGGAGGTTGACATTGTGAGGAAAATCGAGCCAAATTGTACCAAATCGAAGAAATTTAGATATAATCGTATGCATTCGAGTGCGTTTGCAAAGTTACCCTATAGCCCTAGCATACTTTTGTGTTACAACTAATTCTTTCAAAAACAAAAAAGTATGTCAAGCAAATTAATAACTAAAAAAGAATTGAGTATTCCTGCTGCTATCATCACAGAAGTGGCAGAGGTACTCTTAGAAAACGAGATCATTAACGATATCATTGGTGCAGATACAGAAATTGATGAAGTGTTAATAGAAGTACAGTTTGAACGGGAGCAGCGTGATGTTATTCATCAAATAGAAGACATGATTTCCGATTACCAAGAAACTGAGGAAGAAGAAGATGAAGATGATGACGAGGAGGAAGATTAGATCACTGCCGTCAGTTAAACGAAATCGTGGGATAACCTCACGATTTTTCCATTTATAAAGCGATACACAATCTTAAAAATCCTTGTACTATGAAAACCAAAATCAAAAACCTGAAGAGCCAGGAGGATGGTGCAGCATTTGCCCAGGCCATCAATCCTAAAAAGGAACCATTAACCATTGAGAAGCTACGCACCTTTCCTGGATGTGAACATTACAATGATGAAGAAGCAGAACGGGTAGTGCAGACTATTAACCAATATGCTCTTATTCTGTTTGAATGCGTTTCAAAAGCCAAAGTGGTCCATTTACCAGACACCAACAACATATCATACTTAAATCCTATTAAAAAGAAAGCATCATGAGCCAGCACCTTGATTTGTTTCAGCAATGGTCAAAAAAGCCAATTGTACACTATAAGAAAACAGCAACCGGTAAGTTTTGCGTGGTGTACACCCGTGTATCCTCCAAAGAGCAATATGAAACCAACTTGAGCCTCGACACGCAGAAACGAGCCATTGAGGAGTTTGCCGCTCGTAACGAATTTGCCATCATGGGCTACTTTGGTGGTACTTATGAAAGCGCCAGTACCGATGGCCGAAAGGAGTTTCAGCGGATGCTGGAGTTCATTAAAAAGAACAAAGAGAAAGTAACCCATATACTTGTGTATCTCCTGGACAGGTTTAGCCGTACTGGCGATGGAGCCATGCGGCTATCGAAAGAACTGCGAGAAAAATACGGTGTTACCATTATCGCAGTTACTCAACCCATTGATACCAGCAACCCAGGCGGCGTATTTCAGCAAAATATGCAATTCCTGTTCAGTGAGTATGATAACCAGTTACGCCGGCAACGGGCCATTGCCGGAACCAAAGAAAAGCTGGAAAGAGGTATTTGGTGTTTGCAACCGCCGATGGGTTACTCTATTGTCAAAGAAGATAAGATCCGCAAGATTGTTGTCAATGAAATAGGCAAAAAACTGCGCAAGGCATTTAAGTGGAAAGCACACGGCATGAAAAATGATGAAATCCTATCCCGGTTACAGGCATTGGGTGTAAAGATCTACAAGCAGAAACTGAGCATGATCCTTTCTAACCCATTTTATTGCGGAATCATTGCCCATAAAACCCTGAATGGAAAACTGGTGGTGGGTGACCACGAGAAACTCATATCCCAGGAACTATTCCTGCGTATTCACGATATCCGGGCAGCAGCGGGAGGTAAGTATGGTGTATCGCATAAAAAGGAGAATGAAGAATACCCGTTAAAACTTTTCATGAAATGCGGCAATTGTGGAATTGGTTACACCGGCTATGCCGTAACCAAAACAATTAAAGCAACCCAGGAAATAGGCCGGTATCATTATTACAAATGTCGTTCTGAAGGCTGTAATTGCAATAAGAGTACGAGAGTGGTTAATAACCACTTTCTCGATTACCTGGCTGGTTATAGCATTAAATCGCATTTGGTAACGCCACTGTTATACCACATGAACTATGCTTTTGACCGGCATTATGAAGCTTCCTTTAAGCTAAGGGACACCCTAAAAAGCAATCTGGCTATAGTGGATGCAAAGATTGAGGAATTAGAAGAAAACTATTACGTTGATAAAAAGGTGCCTGCCGAAATCTATGACAGACTAATGATAAAGCTCGCCAAAGAGAAAAAGCAGATCCTGGACAACCTTGCCGGTAGCAATATTGAGAGTTCTAACTTAAAAGATACCTTCGAATGGGCCATCAATATTTCGCTGGAACTCCCGCTGCTATGGGATTCCGGCGGAGTAGGTGTAAAAGAAAACTTACAAAAACTGGTATTCCCCAAGGGAATAAGCTATTACCACAAAAACGGCACATTTCTAACTGAAAATGTAAACGAAGTATTTCAGCCAATCCCGCGCCTGAACTGCATTTCAGAAGATGATAAAAATAAACAAGGCAGCATTTCTGCTGCCTTGTCCAATTTAGTCGGGACAACTGGATTCGAACCTCCACCCCTTCAATAAAATGATTTCTCCTCCTCAAAACTCCGCATCCCACTCCCCATAAAACTGCTTTAAATAATTCTCCATAAACACATGCCGTTGCATGGCTAATCGCCTGCCCGTTTCGGTATTCATCCTGTCTTTCAGCAACAACAGCTTTTCGTAAAAATGGTTGATGGTGGGCGCTTTGTTGCTCTTGTATTCTTCCTTGCTCATATTCATGTTGGGCTGAATACCGGGATCATGCAATGGCCGGTTTTTAAAACCGCCATAATTGAATGCCCGGGCAATACCAATGGCGCCTATGGCATCGAGGCGGTCGGCATCCTGTACAATATCCAGTTCCTTCGATTTAAAAGCCTGCTGATGATTGCCGCCTTTGAAAGATATATGGGTGATGATATTCTCTACATGCAGGATCACCGGTTCATCCACTCCAAGCGATACCAGCCATTCCCGGGCCTTGCGCGGACCAACGGTTTCATCGCCATTGTGGAATTTTGAATCGGCTATATCGTGTAACAGGGCACCCAGGGCCACTACCAGCTCATCGGCATGTTCAGCGGTGGCAATATGTTGGGCAGTTTTCCATACGCGGTGTATATGCCACCAGTCGTGCCCGCCTTCGGCATCGGAGAGGGTTAATTTTACGTGCGCTACTGTTTGTTCAATTATCGATTGTTGATTCATCTATTACAAATATAAGAAGTAGGAAGAACCAGGAAAAGTTATAGAACTTAAATTGTTTAATTGCTGTTACCTTTGCTGCCTTCAAAAAATGAATCCTTAATAAAATTGTATGGAAGAACGTTTACTCAAAATGCAGAAAGAACTGGTGCGGCTCAAATGGTTTGCAGGTATTCTGTCTGTGTTATTTGTTGTTGCAGGTTTGTTTGCATTTACCAATTCAGGCATCTCACGTTTTAAAGAAATTTCTGTTGAGCGCATTAATATCCTGGAAGATAATGGCCAGTTGCGAATGGTTATCTCCAATAAAAGCAGGTCTCCGGAAGATCTTGCCTATGGTAAACCTTTTACACCACCAATTCCTGGCGGCAACAGGCCAGGGCTTGTCTTTTATAACGATGAAGGCACAGAAAATGGCGGGTTGGTATTTATGGGCGGAAAAGATAGTAGTGGAAAATACCATGCTACCGGGCATCTTTCTTTTGACCAGTATAACCAGAACCAGGTTCTCTACCTTACCTATGCTGATGAGAATGGCAATCAGAACACAGGGCTGCATATTGATGACTGGCAAACTGCACCTGCGTTTTGGGATTTCCGTGCTGCCTATAAAAAAGCACAACAGCTTCCTGATGGTGCGGCAAAAGAGGAATTGTTGAAGAATCTTATGGAACCCAAAAAAGGGCAGAAGGCATTTGCTCAACGAGTTTTTGTGGGCAAGGATGATAGTAAAACAGCCATGGTAATGTTGGCCGACCGGTTGGGAAAGCCCCGGCTTCAGTTGCTTGTTGATTCAAACGGGATGGCAAAGATCAATTTTCTGGACCAACAGGGAAACATCACCTATAGTTTACCTAAGTAGATACTGTGTTGATTTGTTTTGATAAAAAACAAAGGGATTCTGGCATAAATAGAAGTAGGAGGTAAGAAGTAAGACGTAAGAAGAGTTTGAATTTTAAGGCTCGCGACCTGTTTTGAAGCTCGAATTTGAGGGATTTCTTATTTCCTACTTCTTACTTCAGCATTAAAGCAGCAGAAGAGACCAACGCTATCACCATGGCATCATCCATACCGTAGCGTAACTCCTTCAACGCCCGGCTCATTTTCTTTTCTACTGTTTTTACGGAAATGTTCTTTTGCGCTGCGATCTGTTTATAGGTTAAACCTCCATCGCGGTGCAGCAAAAAGATCTCCTGTTCATCGGGCGGCAATGCATGAATGAGCCGCTGGTATAATGTCTCCAGTTCCTTAAAAAGCAACGGATCTTCAATGAGGATATCTTTTGTGATCTGTGCCAGCCGGCTAAAGAAATGCTGGTCTGTTTTTTCAGCCCTGATGGCTTTGAATACCTGAAAGCGTACCGCCTGGTGTAAATACGATGGCAACACTTCAACCTGTATGGCCTGCCGCCGTTTCCATAAAGAGATAAAAACCTCCTGTACGGCATCCTGGGCGGCATCTTTAACCTGTAAAATGTTATGGGCTGATGTATAGAGCGATTTCCAGTACCGGTTGTAAATTTCGGCAAACGCTTTTTCATCGCTTGCATAAAGCTGTTGCAGCAACTGGTCGTCGGTATGAATAGGATAATTTTGCACGTTGTACCCGAAAGTTAAAAAAAATTTAACCTTCTACGTAGTGGGGAGGGCAGAAAACTGCAAAATCTGCGAGAAATAGTGTTGATATTAGATATTTTATGTAATCGTTGGTCATTTTTGAGGCTTGTATAAAGAGATAAGGAGCAAAAGAGCCCTTCTTCAAACTCTTTTACTCCTTCATCTCTTTGCTTCCGGGAAGCCGGGGATAGACATCAGCATCGAATAAGAGAGACCTTCTTCAAACCCTTTTATTCATATGCCTGCTTGCAGGCAACCCGGCTTTTCCAGAAGCATTCAATAGAAATCTGCAGATGAGCAAAAGAGAACTCCCCTTTAAGCTCTTTTTGCCCGCATTACCCCAGGTAACGGATTGGTTGCAAACTCTCCATTACCGGGGCGATGCCGTCGTAAAACCTCCTTTGATCTACTACTTCGTTTAAATACATTTAATATTTTCTACTTTCTGATCCTTCATTTCCTAAGGTTTATCCCACCACAACCGGGTTCCGCCATTATCCGGTCCGTTCAGCATGGCTGCCGCTCTTTTGGCGCCAAGCGGATTGGTCAGGTATTCATCTGGTGGAAGGTTGACCCGGCGAATAAAGGTGGTGGTAGAGATCTTGCCGCCACTGTTATTGATCACAACCGGGAACAGTTTGGGATAACCTGTTCTGCGGAACTCACTCCAGGCTTCCTGTCCTTCGGGATACATCGCGATCCACTTCTGTGTAATGATCCTTTCCAGCTTTTTCTCAAAGGCATCGCCATCGTTCCATTTAATGGTGATGGTGCTCAGCCAGGGCGAAGCGCTGGTAATATCGTTCTGCCCGGGTGTTACCGCTTTCGGGTCAAGATATTCAGCCGGTTTGCTGGTGGCATCGTTGATATATGTACCGGCATTGTCCAGTGAATACTGGCTGAATGATGTTCTAATGCCATTTTCATAGCTTTCCTGCACCGTTGAACCAACACCGGTCCAGCCACGTAAGGCGGCTTCTGCCTGCAGGAACCATACTTCTGCAGCCGTCATCAATTGAATTTTGCTGGGGAAGGTGGCCAGGGCCGAATAACCCTGGTAGCGGCTCTTGGCATCGATGTTAATCCCGTTGCGAATGCCTTTGTATTTTCCGGATACAGCGGCATCGGTGGCAGTATCAAAATATTTCGGCAAACGTGGGTCTCGGTATCCATTCATGATCGATTCTATGGGCGCGCCCATGCGAATATCGGCCCAGGCTTTGTTGATGGTGTTCAGCGGGTGGGTGGTGGCGCCAATGTCAACGCTGAAATTATCGGCAGCTGTGCTTAACAGCTTGGCCGGGTTGGCCAGGGCTGCTTCGCCTTCTGTTTTTGCTTTGGCCGCATCGGCTTTTACAATGCGCAAGGCCAAACGCAAACGCAATGAATTGGCGAACTGCAACCATTTCATATAACTGCCGCCATACACCAGGTCGGCATTTTTGAAAGTGGGGGTCGATGCTGCCGTACGCAAAGGCGTAAGGATCGCGATCGCTTCGCTCAGGTCTTTAAAGAAATTGGAATAAGCATCCTGCTGGCTGTCGTAATCATAACCGCCGTCAGCTGCCCGTACTTTATATTTTGAATACATGATAGGGCCGAAGATATCGCTCACCCGGTGCATGGCTTCCACCTTCACGATCTTGGCCATGGCATACAGATCGGGTGCTGTTGTTTTAGTGGTCACTTCCACATTCGAGAGGGGGTTCATAACGCTGCCCACTGAACTGGAATAGGCCGGGTTCAATGACCATACGTTCCAGCCATCGACCAGGTCATAGTTCATGTTGTTGCTGTTACCGCGGAATGGCGTTGGCGGCATCATATAACCGCTGTATACATCCGCCATCAGGTTTTGCTGCAGCTGGGTAACCCAGGCCGGCTGGTATACATAAATGGTTTTCTGCGCTTCCTGCAATTGCGCCACTACCAGTCCGTAATCGGGCAACAGATCGTCATTGCTGGCGCCGTATGGGTTGGTATTGTACTCCTTGAAGTTCTTGGTGCAGCCGGTAACCGCGAGGGTTGCCGCAAATGCACCAATAAGAATATATTTATGTGAATTATTCATTTCGATTTTATTTTATGTTATTGTTGCCGGTTACCGGTTACCGGTTACCGGATACCGGGCCGGAAAACCCGGACCGTTTAACTCTTGCCGGGTACCGTGAAATTTAAGCCCTGGTAACTGGGAACTGGCAATCGGTAACTGATTTTTACATGCACCATTCATCACTCACTATTAAAATGAGCATCTAAAGCTCAATCCCATACTCCTCGTGGCAGGCAGTGAAAACACATCGATGCCCTGTAACCCGTTGCCGGTACTCATGCTGAGCTCAGGATCGTACGGCGCCTCTTTTTTAAAGAAGAAAAGGTTGCGTGCCACCAGTGCCAGGCGCATGTCCTTTATAACCTTACTCTTTGAGGGCACTTTGTAACCTACTGACAGCTCACGCAACCGGATGTTGGTGGCATCATACATGTAGTACTCAGTAATGCCTGCACGGCCACCCACGGTTGAATAAAAGGTTTCAGCCGGAATGGCACCTGCCCATTTTCCGCCACTCACTTTGGTAGCGTTGATCGTTACACCACCATTGTTGCGGGCGTCGGCCGTAACTTTCGATACGCCGTATTCATCAAGCACAGCCTGGGTAATGCTCATTACCTTACCACCAAAGCGGCCATCAATAAGCGCCGTTATGATGAAATTGTTCACTTCCACTGTGTTGTTCCAACCAGCCAGGAAATCGGGGTTGGGGTTGCCGAGGAACTTGAAATCGCCGCCTTGCGGTTTACCCGCGTCATCTACCAGTATCGATCCGTCGGCATCACGCAGGAACGATTTGCCGTAAATGTCGCCATACGAACCGCCCTCGCGAATGCGTAAAGAGTAGTTGTTTACCCCGGCCTGGGTGATCTCGTATTGTCCGCCCAGCTCTGGTAACAGCTTAATTACTTTATTGCGGTTACGGGTAAGGTTCAGGGCGCTGTTCCATTTCACATTCCCTTTGCGTAATACATCATATCCTATAGCCGCTTCAATACCCTTGTTTTCGATGTTACCGGCGTTTACAAAGAACCTCGACAGGCCGCTGCCGAGTGGCGCGCTGAATTCGAAGTACTGGTCGCGGGTATTGGTTTTGTACCAGGTGAAATCAAGGCTTAACCGGTTGTTCAGGAATTTCCATTCGGTACCTATTTCATACGAACGGGCATCTTCCGGTTTCAGGTAAGCGCCAAGGTAGGGGCCAACCTGAATGCTGCCGTAATTACCCGAACTGATGGTATTGGTAGGGTAGGTAGAGAACGCTTCCACATCATTACCCACTTTGGCAAAGGAGAAACGCACTTTACCATAATTGATCAGTGCCGGCAGTTTTACCAGGTCGCTCACGATGGTGTTGATACCGGCAGAGAAATACGGATAACCGCTTTTCTCTTTAGGGGTGAACGCCAGGGTCGATGACCAGTCGTTACGGGCCGTAAGGTCAATGAAGATCTTTTCATCCAGGTCGAAAGTGGTAGTGGCAAAGATCGATTGAACCTGGCGGCGCAAACCGGTTGGTTGTGCCACCAATGCCGGGTTAAGGTTCAGGTTGCCGAGTGTAAAGATGTTGGCAAAACGCAGGTCGCTTCCTTTTGAATCAAAGAATACGCGGTCCTGTTGTTGATCATTGATGCTGGTACCCGCGTTAAAGCTGAACCCGATCTTGTCGGTGATGGGCGTATTACCCGAAACGATCACATCGCCATACAACAGGGTACGGGTCAATTTGTCGTAGGTATAACGGCCATTGTAATCGGCCAGCGTTATCTGGGTGCTGGCATATGCTTTTAATTCGTAATTGTCGTAATTGCGGTTCACGCTTCCCCGGGCCTGAATGTTCAGCCATTTGTTAATGGGATACTTCATGGTCAGCGAGGCGAAGAGATTGTCTTTTTTTCCTTCATTGAGGTCGCGGTTCACCACCCAGTAAGGGTTCTGCTGGTTATCTGACCCAACCAGGTCTTTGTCCTGGTTAATATTCCACCAGTTCTGCAAATTGGTGATACGGGTGGGCGACCAGTATTCAAAGTTGTTCTTATACTCGTCGAAGTTGAGGCCCCTTGGGAACAGGTACAAACCGGTAAGCGGGTTATAGTATAAACCTGATGCCGGCCGGTTATGTGTTTTCTGGGTGCTGAAGATGATATTGGCGTCTACATTCAGCTTGTCGTTAAAGAATTTGGAGGTTTGACGGAAGTTGAATGTATGTTGTTTGAATTCATTGGTGGGCAGAATGCCGTTGTTATTTGTGTTGGAATACGAGAAATAAGTTTGCGCCTTCTCGTTACCTGCGGTGAATGCAATGGTATTGATAAATGTTTTACCGGTCTTAAAGAAGGGCTTTACATGATCGGGGTTGGAACCGGCAGGGCCCCAGCTGTAAATATTGTCTTTACCGGTTTGGTTGTACTGGTATTGCAGCTTGGGATAATACATGGGTTTTTCCATGGTAGCGCTGGTACTGAAGTCGACCCTGGAAGTACCTGAACGGCCTTTCTTTGTGGTGATCATGATGACGCCATTGCCAGCCTGGCTTCCATATAACGCAGAAGCAGAGGCGCCTTTCAGCACGGTGAGGCTTTCAATATCTTCCGGGTTCAGGCTGCTAAGCACATCGCCGCCATCGCGGCCGGGGGCATTGATGCCGCCGCTTTCGCCCCAGAGGTTAATGGGTTGTGCCGTTGAAAAATTGGTAAGCGGTACCCCGTCAATAACATACAGGGGCTGGTTTTCGCGGGTTGATTTTTGTCCGCGCAGGATCACCCGCACCGAACCACCCACACCCGATGCACTGGGGTTTATCTGTAAACCGGCCACCTTGCCATTGAGGCTGTTGATGGGGTTCATGTTCTTTACCGTGGTGAGTTCGGCATTATTCACTTTGGTGGCGCTGTAGGTAAGGCTTTTCTGACGGCGTTGAATACCCAGGGCCGTTACCACCAGCTCGCCCAGTTGTTGCGAGTTTACCGATAAAGCAATATGAAGGGGCTTGTCATCTGATACAATTATTTGCCTAGGGGCGAAGCCGATATTGGTAATGATCAGTACATCACCTTTGTTGGCATCTATCGTAAATTCTCCCTCGTTATTGGTGCTGGTGCCTTTGCGGGTGCCTTTCACCTGTACGTTGGCGCCGGCGATTGGTTCGCCCTTCTCATTCACTATTTTTCCTTTTATAGGCACCGGTGGCGGGGCAGGTGTATTGGTGATGGCCGGCAGTTCAATGGCCGACCGCTTTCTGATCACGATCGTATTGCCCTGCATGCTGTATTCGAAAGGAGCACCGGGCAGGCATTGCTGCAGCACATCTTTCACGGGGGCATTCTTTACGTTGATGGTAACGTGTTGGAGCCCCTCAAATAGGTTTTCACAATATACGATCGACACGCCTGTTTGCCTTGATACCGCCTTGAACACCTTTTGAACAGGCACGTTCTTAAGCGACAGGGTTACAGTTTGCCCACTGGTATGGGCAGCTGCGTGCAAGCATGTGACGAAAAGCAGGATCGTGGTTAATTTCATGACCTTAAGCAGTTTGTGCTTTTCCCGGCTGGCTAACCGGGCAGATAATCCGTTCGTATATTTACGCAAACGGATCATTGCAGTTATTTGCATAACTTTGTTTGGTTTGGTGATTGAATAAATGATTCCTCAACAGATTTGTTTATGATTACTGAACCCGCCGTTTCGTCTGGCCACGAAGCGGCATTTTTTTTCTTATTCGCAAAACAACTGGCAATAATGCGTTGGGTGTGGCAACTGCATTTTCAAAATATATGCCTGATTGTTGTTGTTGATGCACTGTTCTCAATTGTTAAAACCCAATGCAACCCCGGCAATCCGGAGCGATGCTGCAACAACCTTCTGCCTATTGCCAATTGTGTCTTGCTTTTTCGTTATCAATGATCGAGTTCCTGTAAAATGCTTCTTTCTTAGCTAACAATTTTTAGCTATCGGATCACTGTAAGCGTTTTTCCTTCAAGCTTAAAATGAACACCATAGTTCTCCAACATCTTAAGAATATTGGAAAGATTCAGGTTACGGCTGATGCGGCCGCCGTAAGTTTCCGAATTGGTTTTTATTTCATAATGGATATCTACGTCATACCACCGGCTTATCTGCCGCATGATCGTTTTTATATCGGTGCTGTCAAATTCGAACCAGCCGTTCTTCCAGGCCATTACCTGGTCTATATCTGGTGAATGGTCAATGGTGAATGGTGAATTAGCTGCAAGTACAGCTTGCTCGCCGGGTTTAAGAATTGCCGATTGCCGATTACCGATTGCCGGTTGGCTTTCCACCTTCACCTTACCTTCTAACAACGTGGTGCGTGTTGCTTCTTCATCATGGTATGCATTCACATTGAAATGCGTGCCCAGCACTTCAATATCCTGCGTGCGGGTTTTTACATGAAATGGTTTTGTTGCGTCTTTCGTGATCTCGAAATATCCTTCGCCATCCAGTTCCACTTCGCGGCTGTTGCCGGTAAATGAGGTGGGGAACCGCAGCGAGCTGGCTGAGTTCAACCATACTTTTGACCCGTCTGCCAGTACCAGCTGATACTGGTTGCCGCGGGCCGTGCTTACAGTATTATATACTATGGCTAACTCGCTTTCTTTTCCCGATGCTTTTGCATAGGAAACCTGCCCGTCTTTATTAATTACGTTTGCCCCTCCTTGTTGGGTTATAGTGCCGTTTGCAGAATCCAGGATGATGGTTTTGCCATCGGCCAGTGTTAATACCGCTGCATCCCGGCCCGGTGGCAGGTCATGGTGCTTCACCTGTGCGGTAACGTTGGGCGGGGGCATTTTGCCAGGTTTATTGAGCAACCAGAAGTAGCCGCCGGCCCCGGTCATTATCAACAATACCGCTGCTGCCGCTGCCATGCGGTAACTTTTTCTTTTTATCGGGATCACGGGTGCTTCGGATGACTGTATACCGGCGGCTATCTGTTGATACATTTCCTCTTTCAATGCTGCTTCCTCCTCGGCCGATAACGCTGTAGCGCCGGCTTTTTCAAGCCGCTGATAATACGCCTCTACCAGTGCTTTTTCTGCCTCGCTGGCAGTACCATCCTGGTATTTGTCCAATATGCTGAAAAATGATTGCTTGTCCATACTTACCTATATATGTACCAGCATCATAGCGCCACCCTACGGAAAGTGGAAAAACTTTTAAAGAAAATTATAACTGCCTTAACCCGAGCCCTGCTAATTTTTTTTGCACATTGGTTGTTGTTGTCTGAAATAGCAATTTTTTGAGCTGTTTCCGTTACAGGCGGAGGAGGTTTGATTTTTAACTTTGTTTAGTAGTAATTGAATCTGAGAGGATATAAGAATATGAAATAAGAGGTAGGAGGTAGGAAGTAAGAAAAGTCTCAATGTCGAAGCTCATAATTGCTATTTGTTATGACCCTGAATTTCGGGTTCTTCATACTTCTTACATCATACTTCCTACTTCGGGCCCCTATTTTCACATAATAACCATCTAAAATAAATATGACTATACAAGAACAGAACAAACAAACCGTCACCCGCTTTAATAAGGAGTTTATTGAGAAAGGTGATCTGAATGCTTTTGAAGAGATAGTGGCAACTGATTTTGTGAACCGCAGCGCCGCCACCTTGAACATTCCGGCCGGTCGCGATGGCATCAAAGATTATATAATAGATGTATTACACAAGGTGCTAAAAGATATCAGTGTGACCATCTTCGACCAGATCGCTGAGGGCGATACCGTGGTTACCCGCAAATCGATCTCGGGTATTCAGGTGGGCGAGTTCTTAAACAAACCGGCCTCCAATGAACGCATCACTATGCATTTGATAGATATCGTTACATTGAAGGACGGAAAATATGTGGAGCACTGGCGCTATGGCCAGGTGGTTAGTTAGTAACTCAATCAGCAAATTGAATGGAGTAAATCATAGGTAAGTAGTTATTGATAACTTCCCAATTCTCCCCCCGGTCGGGCGAGAAGAACAAATTACCGGTGGTGGTGCCAAACACAACGGCATCGCCATCGCTCACCAGGGCATGGCGGTATACGATGTCAAAACAATTCTCCTGGGGCAGGCCCTTGCGTAATTGTTTCCAGGTTTTGCCGCCATCATCGGTGCGGCAAATGAACAATGAATTTTTGACGGCCGTGCGGTTTACATCGCTATCGGCGGGCGCTACCCAGGCCTGGTCGGGATTGTCGTGCGCCACGGCAATGGCAAAACCAAAACGGGCCGGTCCTTCAGGTTCACTGACATCTTCCCAATTGCGTGCGCCATCGGTGCTTCTGAAAATGCCGCAGTGATTCTGCTGCCATAAGGCGTCGGGATTGCTTGGCGCTGCTACCACTATGTGTGGGTCGTGGCCTGTTTCCTGTTTGGGATCGGGGAGAAAATCGGCGCGCAGGCCTTTATTCGTGATTGCCCAGCTTTTGCCGCCATCGTTGGTTTCAAAAACGCCGGCACAGCTGATGCCAATATGAATATGATCGTCGTTACGTGGGTCAACTACAATGGAGTGAATGCCGGGCAGATCGCGGCCGCCGCCAAACCAGCCTTCCTTGCGGGTGGGATGTTTCCACAACGATTCAACGAGCTGAAAGCTGTTGCCTTCATCTTCACTCACAAACAGTCCGCCGGGGTCGGTCCCAATCCATAACCGGGAAGCATGATTGCTGCCGCCATGCGCCATCGACCACAAATAGCGGGTGGTGGCCGGCATGCCGTCTTTTACTTCTTCGCCTTCGGGATACGCCGGTGCAGCCACTTCTTCCCAGGTTTTGCCCCGGTCTTTCGACCGCTGCAATTTCACCCCCCAATGGCCATGGTCCTGGCAGCACCACCAGGTGCCATTTCGCGGATCGGCATAGGCGATGGAAACAGGTACGCCTTCAAAAGAACAATTCTCCATTTTCCATTGGTTGTTCTGAAAGCGATAAGCAATAAATCCTTTGCGTGTTCCTAAAAGAAGTGTTGATTTCATGTAGCTTACTTTTATTGCAATAGTTAATGAACCCATTTTCTTTATCCGCCCGACAGGGCCTGCATAATGTAGATCTCACTGTTTTCCTGGAACGGATCACTTAACGAAGTGCGGTCCTTTATCATGGTGCCGTCAATAAAGATGTTGACGTGCTGCCGCAACCGCCCCTGGTCGTCGAGCACATACCGGGTTACGCCGGGATACCGGGCCTCCATTTCATCGAGTACCGCCCGCAATGTTTTTCCGTTGGTGCTGGTATCGCCCAGCCTGGGGAAAAACCTTTTTAACGCATATGTGAATTTAACGGTGGCCATGGGGACTGTACTGTCTAAGCTACTGAATTATTCAAATAGGGTAGGTAGGCGACCCCCGAAATTTGATAAACCGGGAAACCCATTGGTTGAAGCTGGATTTTAAGCGATTAAAGGAACCATAAAAGCATGCTAAAGCGGGCTGATGCCCCACATATATACAATATAGAAATGTCGCGGGTCATTTTATTTGTGCTTAAATTACAGGCGCCTATGTAACATGCGCATGACCCGGACACCCTTGGATTTACATAATGCACAGGAAGATCTGTCACTGATCAGTCAAATACGATCAGGCGACTATGCCGCTTTTACCCTGCTCTATAATAAATATTGTGGACCCCTTACCCAATACGGTCTCAAGTTCATTCCCGATCTGCCGGCGGTGGAAGATTGTTTGCACGATGTATTTGTGTGGGTTTGGATGAACCGGCAAAAGCTGAACATTCATTCTGCCGTTAAAAGTTATTTGTTCAAATCGGTTCGCACCGCTATGCTGCACTGGCTGCAAAAACAGCACCGGTTACAGCCTTTAAACACCGGCGACGATCCCGCCTATGCGTTCGAATTGCAGCTCACGCCCGAAACGCATTTACTGAATAATGAACAGCGGCGGCTGATACGGCAACAGATCGAGCGCGTGCTGCTCACCCTCACCGCCAAACAAAAAGAGGTTATTTACCTGCGCTATTACGAAGGATTGAATTTTGAAGACATCGCCATCAACATGAACCTTTCGGTAAAAGCCTGTTACAAACTCATGGGCCGGGCCATCACTACACTAAGGGAGAATATTCCCGGGTCGCTGGTGCTATTAATTATATTGTTACACTAAGATGAATGCTGTTCAATTTTTTTGTAGCTTTATTGTCTACGGTTCTACTACATGCTGCGCTTTATTTCTCCTATCCAGGCAGCCATCTTACAGCGACATTATAGCGACCTTATAGTGATATTATAGCGACATTATAGCGATGTTACTTAGGGTTTCCTTTGGGTTTCTGCCGGGTCTTCTTCGGGAAGAAGCTGCTGCACAGGTTATCAGAAGTTTATAATATTGTTTTTCAACCGGCCCGGCACCCGAACGGGGGCGAATTAAACCCGGCGCAAGAGCGAAGTTAACCCGAAACATAGCTGCATACTTTTCAATGACCCTGAGCGTAGGCGAAGGGGCGAGGCATAAAGCATTGAGTGAAGTTGAAACGCGCTAAACTAAATGAAAACTCATTATTTTAATTTTTTTTGAATTCTCGTGGGGTAATTTTTCCCGCTCCTTCCTCATATACAAAACCCGCGCGGTGGTTTTTGATGCGAGAAGCTTGCTTTTCATTGTAAACCATCATTAAATCAGTCACATGAGAAAATTAATGCATGCTATTCAGGTAGTGGCGTTGCTACTGCTATGGACCACTACAGCAACCGCGCAGGGCGTTTTAAAAGGTATGGTGAAGAGTGAAAATGGTGAACCGCTGGCCAATGCTTCCATCATTGTCGGCGGTAACAAAGGCGGTACTTCTACCGATTCAACGGGCGGGTACCGTCTTTCTTTACCAGCTGGTACCTATAAACTGTTTGTTACCAGTGTGGGTTTCAATCCTTATTCACTCAATGTAAAGATCGAAAATGGCACCATTACCCGGGATATCGTACTGCAGTTTGCCGTGGCCGATCTCAGCGAAGTAGTGGTGTCCGTAGGCAGCCGCGCTTCCCAGCGCACCTTCACCACCACGCCATTGCCCGTTGATAATATCAACGCGGCTGAACTGCAAACTTCCGGACAAATATCATTTGATAAAGCTTTGCAATTGCGCGTTCCTTCTTTCAATACCGTAAATACACCGGTAAATGATGCTACTTCTTTGCTCGATCCCTACGAGATCAGGAACATGGGGCCCAGCCGTACGCTGATACTTATCAACGGCAAACGGAAAAATCCCAGCTCGCTGGTGTATATCCAAACATCGCCTGGCCGTGGGGAAACGGGCGCCGACCTGGCCGCCATTCCTACCGAAGCCATCAAACGGGTAGAAATACTCCGGGACGGCGCTTCGGCCCAATATGGTTCCGATGCCATTGCCGGGGTAATGAATGTTATTCTGAAAGACCGGTTCGACTATACCAATTTTAAAATAGCCAGCGGCTTTACCCATAAAGGCGATGGCTTTTCCATTCTTACCAGCCTCAATGGCGGCGCCAATTTCGGCAGCAAGGGATTCCTCAATTATACCATTAATTTTCAGCGGGAGAATAAAACCAACCGCCCGGGCAAGGTAGATGCCGAAGGCGACAATAACGACCTGAGCGACGGCACCAGCACCAGCCTGCAACAGGTACAGGCATTCCTCAACCGTTTTCCTGATGCCAAAAATGTAAATGGTACGCCTACCAATACGGCCGCCAAATTTTTGATAAATGCGGGTATCCCTGTTAGTGAAAACACCACTTTCTACGCCAATGCCGCTTACGTTTATAAAAAAGTGCAGAGCTACGCCAACTATCGCACGCCCTACTGGAAGCAGGATTATGGCTTGCTGCATGCAGCAGGTACCGAATACATCGGTTATGGCCCCACCTTCGAAGGTGACCTGAACGACTATAACGCCACGGTTGGTTTTAAAACGCTTAAGAACGGCTGGATGCATGATATCAGCTTTACCACTGGCGGTAATAAACAATTATACACGGTTGAGAATACTGTGAACCACTCATTGGGCGCCAAGAGCCCCATCCGGTTCAAACCCGGCGGTTATGCCTTCAGTCACGTAGTGGGCAATATTGATATCACCAAAGAGGTGACTGATAAACTGAACGTTGGTTTTGGAAGTGAGTTCCGCAGTGAGAACTTCCAGATCTTTGCCGGCGATACAGCCTCGTATTCCGGCGAAGGCGCCAATTCCTTTCCCGGGGTGAACGAAGTGAATGCCATCAAGGTGAACCGTTTTAACATTGGTGGTTACTTCGATCTGAGCTACGACATTAGTAAGGCGCTGCTGGTGAATGGCACCGTTCGCCAGGAGTATTACAGCGATTTCGGAAGCGCCTTTGTATGGAAAATAAGCAGCCGCGCCAAACTGGCCGGTGACAAGCTTACTTTGCGTTCATCGATCTCAACCGGTTTCAGGGCGCCGAGTTTACACCAGATCAACCTGCAGATAGCGCAACAAAGTTTTGTGCCGGGGCAGGGCATTCAAACAAAAGGTATTGTAAGTAATAAAAGTCCGCAGGCGCATTTGCTGGGCGTACCGGCCCTTAAGCCTGAAAAGTCGGTGAACTTCACCGCAGGTTTTGGGTTGAACCCCACAAAGAACTTCAGTATAACGGTTGATTATTATCACATCGATATCAAAGACCGCATCATCTTAAGTTCAAACATCACCAACACCGCAGCGGGCAATACAGAACTCGATGATGTGTTACGGAACAATGGGATTGTTGGGGTGAGCTTCTTTACCAATGGCATCCGCACCAAAACAGAAGGGATCGATGTGGTGGCCAACTACAAGGGCATTTTGATTGGCAGCACCGGTAAGCTCACGCTCAACTTCGCCGGTAACTATACCCTAAAGAACGAGCTCGATGGCAATGTTACCAACCCCAAGCTCATCAGTGATGCCGGGCAGAGCACTTTTGATTATATACAGGAAGCGCTGCTGTTGACCAGCCGGCCCAAATACAAAGCTGTGCTGGGCGGCGACCTTGTTTTCAATAAATGGAGTTTCAATTTGAACAATACCCTGTTTGGGCCCACCACTTTCCGCAATGATGGACTGGATAAAAACCTGAAACTGGAATTTAAAACCAAAGTGCTTACCGATATCAATATCGGGTACCAGTTCAGTGACCGGGTAAATGCATCAATAGCAGTGAATAATATATTCAATATAACCCCTGAATGGAAACTGAAGGCGCTGAACAGCAATGGTGATGCCATTTTGAGTGATGCGGCGGCAGTGAAAAAGAACATCAATGCCATTACCTTCAATGGCCGCTACAGTATGGTAACATACGACGGATCGCATTTCAGCCAGCTGGGTACAACGTTTCTGTTCACTGTCAATTTTAAATTGTAGATGCTTTTGTTTTCATATTTTTATGAAGTAAGGTGAAAAGAACGAAGTAGGAAGTAAGAAGTAAGAAAAGTCTGGATGCCGCGCCTCGCTATTTGTTTTGAGTCTCGAATTTCGGGTACATCATACCTCATACTTCCTACTTCATATAGTCTCATTTCTGTAGAATCATGATAACGTACACAACGTCAAAAAACGATAAGGACCTTCAACAGATCCTGCAGCTGCAGAAACAAAACCTGGCAGCGGGGTTAACGGCAGAACAGATCGCCTCACAGGGATTTGTAACCGTAATGCATAGTTTTGAAGACCTGAAAAAAATGAATGATATTGAAGCGCATGTGATAGCGAAGGACGATGACCGGGTAATTGCCTATTTACTGGCAATGACAAACCAATCGCGGTTCGATATTCCTGTGCTGGTGGCCATGTTTGAAATGTTTGAAAAGATAAGCTATCAGCACAAAAAGATCGCTGATTACCGGTATATTGTGGTGGGGCAGGTTTGTGTGGCGGAAGGCTACCGTGGCAAAGGTGTTTTCGATACCTGTTATGCGGCCTACAGCCATAACTTCAAAAACAAATATGAGTTTGCCATTACCGAGATCGCTACCAGGAACCAGCGGTCGATAAGGGCCCATAAGCGGGTTGGTTTTGAAACCATACATGAGTATACAGCGCCAGATGGGGAGGAGTGGAGTATTGTGTTGTGGAAATGGTGACTAAAACAACGGATTGAAAATGGACAACTATTCAAAATATCAAACTGAGGATTTTCTTCAGGATGAATCATTTATCAATTGGGTGTTGGATCCGGAGGGGGAAGCTAACCAGGGGTGGACAAATTGGATGCATTCGGATCAGCCAAACAAAGCGATTGCCCAAAATGCCATTGAGCTCATTCGTTCCTTTGATTTTAAAAAGGAACCGGTAGTCGATGCATTTTATGTGAACCTGAAACAACGGATCGATAACACCATTGCCGGGGAACACCGCATTACCGAAAAGAAAAAGCCGGTTATTGGTTTCTGGCTGAAAGCAGCGGCGGTAGTGGCCGGCCTGGTGGTCAGCGCGCTGGTTTTGTATTATGTGAGAAAACCTTCCTATACGTTTATTTCCACACCGTATGCAGCTATTAAAACGGTATGGTTGCCTGATAGTTCGGCAGTAATGCTCAACGCCAATTCTTCCATTCGCTTCAACAACAGCCGTACGAGCGGCAAACGGGAAGTATGGGTTACGGGAGAAGCCTTTTTTAAAGTACGTCATATCGATATAGCCGGAAAAGCACAGCCCTTTGCTGTATATGCAGGGGATGCCGTGATAGAAGTGCTGGGGACCGAATTCAATGTAAAAAATGTCAATAACAGTACCAGCGTACTGTTGCAACAGGGAAAGGTACGGTTCAGTATACCGGCCAGTCATTCCCAAACGATCATGCAGCCCAACGATTATTGCCAGTATGATGCCGCACAGGGAAAAATAATTACCCGGGTGGCAAACCCGGCTTTCTTTACCGCCTGGATGGAACAAAAATACCGCTTCGAGAAAGCGGCGGTGCAGGAAGTGTGCGAAACGCTGAAGGAATATTTCGGGTACGAATTCATTATACGCAAACCCCAACTGGCCGCGCAGGCTGTTTCGGGTACGCTTGAGTTACAGAATGAACAAATGATGTTGCGTGTACTGAGCGAACTGTTGAATGCAAAAGTGTCAAAGCAGGGGAATCAGGTGGTTATAGAATAATTATACCCGGGATCCGTAACCAATTGTTGGAAACTGCATGCGATTATGAGAAAAAGCCTGTTTCATTATTGGCTTATTGCACTTGGTTTATCCCTATGCATGGTAAATGCCGTGCACGGGCAGCGAATTGTCTGTAATGACAAAAACGAAAAAGCGCATGTTCTCCCCATACAACCCGAAAACGGCCTTCCCTTAAAAGACGTCATTGCCGCACTGGAACGTAAATTCCGCCTCAGCATCCTGTACCGCGAACAATTGGTGCAGAACAAAAATGTGCAAACCGATACCCTCAATAACAACAATCCCGATAACGCCCTGCGCTCGCTGCTCGCACCGTTCGGACTGACCTTTAAAAAATTATCGCCCACCCAGATCATTATTTCCGAATCGCCCGACCGCGATGGAATGGTTGCCGGTAAAAAAGAGACCGGTAACAATAATGAACACAGCCTGTTGAAAGGAACCGTACGAAACGAACGGAACGAGCCGGTGCCCGGCGTTTCAATTGTGGTGATCGGTAATGCCAGGGGTACGGTCACCGATGCGCAGGGCAATTACCGCCTGCCGCTGCAGGATGGCATGCATAAGATCTATTTCAGCAGCGTTGGCTTTAACAGTTATGTGACCTCGGTAAAAATGCAACACGCCGAAACCGTAAAGAACGTAACGCTGAACAATGTGATGACCGATCTAAGCGGGGTGGTAGTGTCGGTGGGTAGCCGCGCCGCGCAACGTACTTTCACCAATACCTCGCTACCGGTTGATAATATCAATGGTTCCGATCTGCTCAGCACCGGTCAGCTGTCGCTCGACAGGGCCCTGCAATACCGCGCGCCTTCATTCAATACGGTGAATATGCCCGTGCATGATGCTACTTCCTTATCTGATCCTTATGAGATCAGGAATATGGGCCCCTGCCGCACATTGATCTTAATAAATGGAAAAAGAAAGAACCCGGGGTCGCTGGTGTATATTCAAACCTCGCCCGGCCGCGGTGAAACAGAGACCGATCTGTCGGCCATTCCCCTCGAAGCCATCAAACGGGTAGAGATCCTGCGCGACGGCGCTTCGGCGCAATACGGGTCAGATGCCATTGCGGGGGTGATGAACATCATTCTGAAAGACCGGTTTGAATATACCAGCTATAAAGCCAATACGGGGGTTACCAGTAAAGGCGATGGGTTCTCTATTGGCACCAGCATCAACAGCGGGGTGAATATTGGCGACCGGGGCTATGTGAACTATACCATCAATTTTCAAAAAGAGAACCGCACCAACCGGCCGGGTAAAGTAGATGCCGAACAGGAAAATATCGACCTCGGCGAAGGAACGGCCGATGGGCTGCAAAAAGTAAAAACATTCCTCGAACAGTTTCCCGATGCCCGCAATATAAATGGTACGCCGGCCACTACAGCCGCCCGCTTCCTGATGAATGCGGCTATTCCTGTCAATGATAACGGTTCCTTTTATGCGAACGCAGCCTATGTGTACAAGAATATTCAAAGCTATGCCAACTACCGCACGTCTTACTGGAAACAGGATCCCTATCATTTATTACACGATACAACATCAGCTTACCTGGGGTTCGGGCCTACTTTTGCCGGTGACCTCAACGATTACAACGCCACCCTGGGTTTTAAACGGGAGAACGGCGGTTGGAATACCGATGTAAGCGCCACGGTAGGCGGCAACCGGCAATTGTATACGGTCGATAATACCTGGAACCCTGCCATGGGCGCCAACAGCCCCACCACATTTCGTCCCGGTGGCTATGCCTTTCACCATGTGGTAGGGAACGTGGATGTTACACATGCCGTGAACGACAAATTAGCCATTGCGTTTGGTACTGAGTTTCGAAATGAAACGTTCATCATCATAGCAGGGGACAGGGCCTCCTACACCGGGATGGGCCCTATTTCATTTTCGGGCATTTCAAACATCAACGCCAATACAAGTAACCGCTTTAATGTGGGCGGTTATCTCGATCTGAGCTATGATCTTTCTCAATCGATGCTGCTCAATGCAACAGCCCGCCAGGAGTATTATAATGATTTTGGTGGCGCTTTTGTGTGGAAGGTCAGCGGGCGCAAAAAACTGTTGGGTGATATGCTTACCCTGCGTTCATCGGTATCAACCGGATTTCGCGCACCTGGTTTGCACCAGGTAAACCTGCAGATCGTACAACAGATCTTTTCACCGGGCATGGGGGTGCAATCGAAAGGTGTGGTCAGCAACAAGAGCATGCAGGCGCAGGTATTGGGCGTGCCGGCCCTGAAGCCGGAGCGGTCGGTGAACTTTACGGCCGGCTTTGGTTTGCGGCCATCACAACAGTTCAGCCTTACCCTCGATTATTACAATATCAATATCCGCGATCGAATTATTCTGAGCTCCGACATTACGCATACTGCTAACGGCAATACGAAACTCGATGAAGTATTAAGCGCCAATGGGATCATTGGCGTTAGTTTTTTTACCAATGGCATCAGCACCAATACCCAGGGGCTCGACCTGGTAGCGGCATTTAAAAATATCCGGGTAGGAACCACCGGCCGCCTTATGGTAAACCTGGCCGGCAATTATACCATTGCGAATAAATTGCTGGGCGTGGTATCGAACCCCAAACTGATCGATGATGCGGGCCAGGCGATCTTCGATTACATGCAGGAGGCGCTGCTGTTAACAAGCCGGCCGAAATGCAAAGGCATTCTGGGGGCCGACCTCACCCTGCATAAATGGAATTTCAATGTAAATAATACCTTGTTCGGTCCGGCCACTTTCCGCAGCGAAGGGTTAGATAAAAATATCAAGATGGTCTTTAAGACGAAAGTGGTCACCGATGCCAATATTGGCTACCAGTTCACGCCCTGGCTCAGCAGCACATTTACCATCAATAATGTGTTTAATATACTGCCCAAATATGTATTGAAACCTTTGAACGGCGAAGGCCGCAACCTGTTGAACGATCCCGATGCAGTAAAAAAGAACATCAACGCGGTTACCTTTAATGGCCGCTATGGGATCGCTACCTATGATGGATCGCACTTCAGCCAGTCAGGAACAATATTTTTGTTTACATTGAATTGTAAGTTGTAGTAGGTGTAAGAAGTAAGAGGTATGAAGTAGGAAGTAAGAATTTCCCGAAATTCGAGACTCGAAACAAATAGCGAGGCTGAACATTCAGACTCTTCTTACTTCCTATCTCCTACATCCTACTTCGTTTCCCTACCTTCTAAAATGTAACAATTATTTTGAGCGCTCCTTTTGTAACTTGCAGCAACAAACTCTTAAATGAACGCAGAACAACAACGATTACAACAACCCAGCTGGAAAAGATGGGGTTCCTATGTATCTGACCGGCAATGGGGAACGGTGCGCGAAGATTACAGCGCCAATGGCGATGCCTGGAATTATACTTCGCACGATATGGCGCGCAGTAAAGCCTGGCGTTGGGGCGAGGAAGGAATTGCCGGCATCAGCGATGATAAACAGTTGTTGTGTTTTGCACTGGCATTATGGAATAAACGGGATAACATCGTAAAAGAGCGCCTGTTTGGGTTGAACAACAAACAGGGCAATCATGGAGAGGATGTAAAAGAGCTCTACTATTACCTCGATGCAACGCCTACCCATTCGTATATGAAAATGCTGTATAAGTATCCGCAGCAGGCGTTTCCTTACGAATGGCTGATACAGGAAAATGCCCGCCGTACCCGGCAGCAACCGGAATTCGAGCTCATGGATACCGGTATCTTTAACGAGGATAAATATTTTGATGTCTTTACTGAATATGCCAAGGCCGGCACCGATGATATCCTGATCAAAATAACCATTCACAACCGCGGCCATGAAGATGCCAGTTTGCACGTATTGCCCACCGTTTGGTTCCGCAATACCTGGAGCTGGGGCCGCCATGATTACAAGCCCTCTTTGTACAAAACCGGCGATCATTCAATCCGCATTGAACATGAGAAGCTGGAAGTATCTTCTTTGTACTTCGAAGGAAACGGTACGATGCTGTTCTGCGAGAACGAGACGAATATGCACCGGCTGTACAACTATGATGCAAAGGAGCTGTATCCCAAAGATGGCATTGTTGATCATCTTATTCATGGTAAAAAAACGGTGAATCCGGGTATGATGGGCACCAGGGCGGCTATTGATTATGAGCTTACGATTCCGGCCGGCGGTTCGCATACCATTCGCCTGCGGTTAAGTAATCAGCAACCTTTCGACGCCTTTGACGGTTTCGACGCTTTGTTCAATCAACGCGTAGCAGAGGCCGATGCTTTTTATAATGAATTGCAACAGGGTATAACGAATGACGATGAGCGGTTGATACACCGGCAGGCAATTGCCGGTATGTTGTGGAACAAGCAATTCTATTCGTATAAAGTACAGCAATGGCTCGATGGCGATCCTGCTTCGCCACCACCGCCACAAGAGCGCTGGAAAGGCCGCAATAACGACTGGAAACAACTCAATAACGAACACATTATTTCGGTTCCCGATAAATGGGAGTTTCCATGGTATGCAGCCTGGGACCTCGGTTTTCATTGTGTTACCATTGGTATGGTTGATCCTGATTTTGCGAAACAGCAATTGCAACTGCTCACCGAAGAATGGTTTATGCATCCCTCGGGTATGTTGCCGGCCTATGAGTGGTCGCTGGGCGATGCCAACCCACCCATACATGCGGGCGCGGTGTTCAGGATCTTCCGGCTCGATGCAAAGGCAAAAGGCGTGAAAGATTATGTTTTCCTGGAATCGATCTTTCACAAGCTGTTGATCAACTTTACCTGGTGGGTGAACCGCAAAGACACGGAAGGGAACAATATTTTTGAAGGCGGTTTCCTGGGGCTGGATAATATCGGCGTATTTGACCGTAGTGCGCCCCTGCCCGCGGGGGTTCAAATGGAACAGGCCGATGCTACCAGCTGGATGGCCATGTATGCCCTGAACATGCTGCATATTTCGCTGGAGCTGGCTACTTACAATAAGGCCTATACGGGGATGGCCACCAAATTCTTTGAACACTTTTTATATATCGCCGGGGCTATGGCCAGTATGGGTAAGAACAATACCGGTTTGTGGGACGAGGAAGATGAATTCTTTTACGACCAGGTGCGTGCGGAAAATTGCCAGATCGTGAAACTGAAAGTAAAAAGCATGGTGGGCCTCATTCCGCTGTTTGCGGTAGAAGTGATCACCAAAGAAACACTGGATAATAATCCCGTGTTTGCCGAACGCATGAACTGGTTCCTGCGTCACCGGCCCGATCTGGCGCTGCTGGTATCGCGCTGGTACGAGGAAGGCAAACAGGATAACCACCTGCTGGGACTGCTGGGTGGCCACCGTGTAAAAAGATTGCTGAGCCATATGCTCGATGAAACGCAATTTCTGAGCGATTACGGCGTGCGGTCCTTATCAAGAGAGTATGCACAGCGTCCTTATACCGTTCGTATTGATGGTACTTCTATGAGTGTGCCTTATGTGCCGGGTGATAGTGATAGCGACATGTACGGTGGTAACTCTAACTGGCGCGGACCGGTTTGGATGCCCATGAACTTCCTGATCATTGAAAGTTTGCGCAAATACCATTTTTATTACAGCGATGATTTTAAAATAGAATATCCCACCGCCTCAGGGAATTTTGTAACCCTGAAGCAGGCAGGCACTTCCATCGCAGGCCGCCTTATCAATATCTTCCTGCGAAATGAACAGGGCAAACGGCCGGTGTTTGGGAGTAATGAAAAAATGCAGACCGATCCGCATTTCCGCGATTATATCCTTTTCCACGAATATTTTCATGGCGACGATGGCAGGGGGCTGGGCGCTTCGCACCAAACTGGTTGGACGGGCCTGGTTGCCAATTTAATTGTGATGAAGAATAACCCTTAAACGGGGTGTTAGGCGTCTTTACATGGTACAATCATGTATAGAACCTACAAATTGATGGAATGACAAAAAAAATATGGGTTGCCGTATCGGCAATGGCCCTGTCGTGCACCGGATTGCAGGCACAGTCACAGGCGGCAAAGGATACCATGGAACAATACTATTACCGGCTGGCTTCTTCAAAGGTGACCGCCGATAAGGACCTGGTAACCGGTAAAATGTACGGCCTGTTGCAAAGCAAAAAAGAAAATGACTGGATGGTGGCCCAGCAGGTATTTACAGTGCTTAAAAAGAAAGCCACGGCCGATTCTGTAGAAGCCATCATCAAGACGCGTTTTCCGGGTGGCATTTATTTCCGGCGCGAAGAATTGCAAACTATTTATAATGCCACCACCCCTGCAGAAAAAGAAGTAACCTATAAAAAATGGTTAAAGAAATATCCTGTTAAAAAGTTTGAAGGCAGCAGGATCTTATATGATTATGCCGCCAATAATGTAGCAAGGGCTTTTGCTGCTGACAGGAATGTGAAAAAGGCCTTATACTATGCCAACCAGGGACAAACGCCAGCCTGGAACGGCGAGGCCTGGGCCGGGGTGGCCATGGACCTCGAAAAGAACGGTTTCATAGAGGAAGCTGCCCGGTTGTATAAAAAAGCATTGGAAAATTCGCTGGCTTTTAAAACCACCCGCACCAATGAAGAAGGCGCCCGGTTTGCAGCGCAGGGCTACCGGGGTTATTGTAACTCCTATGCACGTATGTTATTGCTGCAGAAAAAGCCCGACAGCGCCCTGGTGTATATTCAGAAAGCTTATGCAGAAGGTAAAGCGTCCCCTTCGATCAATCAAAACTATGTTGATATTCTGATGACGCTGGGCCGTGATAAAGAAGCTTATGAAAAAGCCGATGAAATAGTACAGGCCGGCACTGCCGAGGCAAAACTGAAAGGCGTACATAAGAGCCTCTATGAAAAGCTGAACCCGGGCGGTAAGCCGTATGAGCAATACATGAAGGAAGTGGAAGCGGAGTTTACCAAAAAGGTCATTGCCAATTTGAAGAACACCATTATCAACAAGCCATCACCGGCATTTGTATTGAAAGATGTGAATGGAAATACAGTTAATTCAGAAAGCCTGAAAGGAAAAGTGGTAGTACTTGATTTCTGGGCTACCTGGTGTGGACCCTGCAAGCGTTCATTCCCTGCTATGCAAATGGCCGTGAATAAGTTTAAAGACAATCCCAATGTACAATTCCTTTTTATACATACCTGGGAGCGGGGAGAGGAGGATGCTACTGCTGCAGCTAAAAAATACGTTGACGATAACAAATATCCTTTCCAGGTGCTGATGGACCTGAAAGATGAGAATGGCAGCAATAAAGTAGTGGAGAGCTTTGGTATTACCGGTATTCCTTCCAAATTTATTATCGATAAGAACGGTAATATCCGGTTCACGGTGACCGGTTTTTCCGGTGGTAATGAAGCGGCGGTGGCAGAGTTGAGTGCGATGATCGATATGATAATGTAATCTTTCGATAAATAAACTAAACCCCGGAAGTATTGTGATGGTCACAGCCTCCCGGGGTTTTTTGTTTGTCATAAAATTTATAATTTAATGCGTAAGCGTTATTTTAAGTATCTGGCCGCCGCCAATGGCTGTTGGGCCAAAGCCCCAGTTAGAAACATACAGGTTGCCATCGGGGCCCATGGTCATACCGGTAGGCAATGAAAGCCCTGAGGCAATAATGGTAGTATTGCCAGCAGGGTCAATTTGCAGCACCCTGCCCATGCCCGGTGTAGGGAAGGGAGCACCCACCGTCATCTCCAGCACATACATTCTGTCGCGATCATCAAATACCAGTCCCAGAACAGTATTCAATCCTTCTGCTACTACTTTTATTTGTCCTGATGGGGTGATCTTGTAGAGCTTTGATTCGTTACCGGGAATAGGGAAAGTATCTAAATTCCCCATATAGAAATTGCCTTTGTAAGCCAATGCAGTGGGAACAATATGTCCCTGGCTGGCTGAGATGTCGATCACCCGGCTGATATCGCCACCTGTGGTAACTTTTACCAGCTCGCCATGGTTGGGTTCCAGGGCATACAGATCGCCGCGTACAGCCACCATACTATACCAGGTGCCATCCGGTTCAAAATCATCTTCTTCAGGTTGGGCCACGGGATGCGATTGCTGCCAGGCGCTGAGATTGGCTACCCACGTCCAGCTGCCGTTTGCGTTGACTTTTATTATTCCATTGGGAATGTTGGGAACGCCATGCGAGCAACCTGCACCGGCGAGTAATGCATATAGCTGGTTTCCGATAAATTCAACGTCGGCCACACCTGAAACAAAACTGCCTAAATTTACAGAAGTGGCGCTTGAAGGAAGATTATCGGTTATAGTGGTACGTATGCCTGCTGCATTTACTTTCGAGATCCTTCCACTTACAGGGCTGCCGACATAAGGACCTACAGGGAATGGTGCCTGGGTACATTGACCAACTGTTGAATTTGTTCCACCTACGCCTCCTTCTGCTACGTAGAGATTGCCATCGGGCCCGAATTTCAATCCACGCGGGTTATTAAAACCCGTTGCAAAGACCGACACGGTGCCCTGTATAACAGTAGACGATCTTGCATTCAGCAGGGTCACCCGTTCGTTTAAGTCAGGTTGGTCGGTTGTTTTCAATCCCTTCTGACAGGAATACATAGCAAGAAAGGCTGGAATGCCAATAGCGATCAGCCTCGTAGAACATTTCATAATTACCTCCTTTGTGTTGAATAAATAAATCAATACAACATTGCGTGAATACAACGAGGTTCTGCAAAGGAATGTCAGACTAATACATGTGAGGAGAAGGTGATTAATACGTATATGCGGGGAGCGGTATTAAAAACTGAAATGCCTGGCGTTTTCGAAAGGAACATCCAAGCTACTCAATTTTTGAGGGATTGCCAAAAATGTTGCCGGAACAAAGTTGGCGTCTCAATATTGTTGCTTCGTGAACCTGTTCAAAAATATAGAAAGATATGATTGTAATCAGTTTTAGTGCCACTGGCGTCGGATACTTTTGCCTTTCATGCAATATCAGTCACCACACACATTTCACGTCCCGGTAATGGGATTGGCGTACACTATTGATAGCCCCATAAAAGTTGCCCGGTTTGGGATCAACTCTGTTATTTCCATTATTGAAGACCGGCTGGTTGAAATGATGCGTAAGCATTATTATGCCACCATTGGTGAAACCTATGAACCCATTTCAACATCGGAAGAGGATTACAGAGCTAAACGAATTACTGATTACCTGAACCTGGTAAACAGGATCGTTCAAAACCAGGTGTCAAAAGTAAAGGCGGCTGCTTTTGAAGCCGGAACGGAGATCGTCAAATATTTTGAAATGCTTCCGGCCGACAGTAAACTAAGGCAGTTGTATGTTCAAATGACTAAGACGGATGATCGGGAGGAAAAAAAGAAGATGCAGGAGTATTTAAGAACGCAGGTAAGAGCAGGCCGTATTGACGTAAATATCATGACCAAGGTAGATAAGGAAAATCATAATAAAGGCGGGGAATTATTAAAAGACGGGTCAGATGCCGTGTCGGCGTTGCGCGGGTATGCAAATAGCGATCTTGGTAATTCAGCTGTTGTGTTTTCAGCAGGATTGAACCCCAGGCTTTTCAATTACCTGGAAAATTGCAGCGCATTTGATATTGGTGAAGATGGAACGTTTGCAAAAAGGGTGATTGTAAAAGTGAGTGATTATCGTTCAGCTTTGATACAGGGAAAATACCTGGCAAAAAAAGGAATATGGGTAAGTGAATTCAGAATAGAATCGGGCCTCAACTGCGGTGGTCATGCATTTGCAACGGAAGGTTTTCTGCTGGGGCCAATTTTGGAAGAATTTAAATTAAAGAAACAGGAATTGACCGATACGATCTTTGCTATTTATAATGCTTCGGTAGAAAAAAGAAGGGGTTCTGAAATTACCAATGTGCCACCCCTGACCCTTTCGGCGCAGGGTGGAATAGGCACATTTGAGGAAGACCGTTTTTTACATCAGTATTACGGCATTGAAAGCACTGGCTGGGGAACGCCGTTTTTGCTGGTGCCCGAGGCAACAACCGTTGATGCTGCTACACTTGAGCTGCTCTGTGCTGCCGGAAAGAACGATGTGGTATTAAGCGGCAGTTCTCCCCTGGGCGTTCGGTTCTATTATCTTAAAGGCACCAGCGGTGAAAAGGAAAGGGCAGCGCGTATAAATAAAGGAAAACCAGGCAGCCCCTGCACTGAAAAGCATTTGTCGTTTAACAACGAGTTTACCGAAGAACCAATTTGTACGGCATCACATAAGTACCAGCAACTAAAGATTGAACAGTTGCAATTGCTCAACCTGTCAAACGATGAGTATCAGCAACAGGTTATGCAGGTAACAGAAAAGGAATGTTTATGTATTGGCTTAAGCAATGCGGCTGCTATTGCTTACGATCAGCCATTTGTTAAAAAATTGAATGCGGTCACCATTTGCCCGGGGCCTAACATCGTTAATTTCTCAAAGGTGGTTTCATTGCAAACAATGGTTGACCATATTTATGGAAGGGAAAATATCATTGCAGGCAACAGCCGGCCGCATATGTTCATAGCAGAACTTCGTTTGTATATTAAATACCTTGAAGAACAATTGCTACATGACAGCAGGGCAAATGGCCTGCTGAAAAACAAAAAGTATTATAGTGCCTATTATAAAAATTGCAGGGACGGCATTGCATATTACCGCCAACTGCCTGCAATAGCCGGTTCAGGCAAGGCTGCATTTCATCAGGACCTGGTAGAAGCGGAACGGAGCCTGGATGAATTAGCTTTTGCTTATAATATTACGGAGTAGGAGGTGGGCATTCATTTGCGCGGATTACCCGGCGTTACCCCGGTTCCGCTCAAAGAAATCCTTCTTTTCACCAATTGCCGTTCTTACACAGTTCATAATTGATTCGTGTAAATCGGTGCCCGATGCGTGCAGGGGGTCAATAGCCTTTACCAGTAATGTTCTCAAGGTAAAAAGTTCTTCCCGGTTATATTTTTTGGATGCCTTTACCAGTTCCAGCTTCATCAGTTCTTCCTGCTGGTCCTGTTTGGGATTGAAGATCTCGTTTATATGGCTGCATTGATGGCAAACGCCATGCTGGTTTATCAGCGCGCACCGGTGTTCAAAAATATCTGTCATGATATTTCTGGCATCGTTCAGCAGGTGCTTTATTACACCTTCCGTTTTTTCAAGGATCTCACAAATTTCCTTTACCTGAAAATCGTAGATATTCTTTAAGATCAGCGCTACCTGGTTTTCTATGGGCAACGTTTTTGAAATGCAGGTGAAACAGAAGTCGATATGCTCTTTCATTTCGTACGTCCCCGCCGGTGAGGTGTCGTGCGCTATCCAGAAGGCCCGCCTTACTTCTTCCGAACCTATGGCCAGGTCTGCCCCCCGGTCCTGGGCATCGGCCTGCCATCTTTTCAATTTTCTTAAATGATCATACGCCAGGTTGGTGGCTATTTTGAATACCCAGGTTTTCAGCTCAGCATCCTGGTTAAAGGTCGATATTTTGGAAAATGCTCTGATAAAGGTATCATGCGTGATGTCGTCTACGTCGTTTCTGTCGGTAAGTAACCGGTACAGGTATGATTTCAACTGGCTTTGAAATTCGGCAAACAGGGTTTGAAATGCATTGATATCACCGGCCAGGGCGCCTTTAAGAAGTTCTTCTCTTTCCATTCTTTCAATTCATTAATAAAAAATGCTGTTGCGGCCTTCGCCTGGAAGACCGCAACAGCTAAATTATTATAACACATTCAATTTACCGCAATCCACATCCACAATATGACTGTTGAATGCAACACCAGCCTCGGAGGCAATAAAGGCTGCCGTTTCACCAATATGCTTCAGGGTTGGGCTGGTCTTTAGTATATCGAAGGCCTTGTATTGGGCAACCAGCTGCTCTACGGGTATGCCGTACTGTTTTGCTGCGGAATCGATCCATCCCGAGATGCGCCTGGTTTCCATTATGGCGCCGCTGCAAATACAGGTCACCTTTATGCCCTCACCGCCCCATTCGGCAGCCATTACGCGGGTCATTCCTTCAACGGCGGCACTGGCAGCCGAGAAGCCCGACAAATTGGGGATCTTTGACCGGGATGCCGCTGCTGTTAAATGAATGATAGTACCTGCAGATTTGGATTGTATCATGTATTTAGCCGCTACCCGCGAAGTAAGGAATTGAGAACCCACTATCTTTTTCATCGGTGCCATAAATTGTTCAAAGGTGGCCTCCGTTGCGGCCGGCCGGCCGCCCATCTCGCTATAGTCCACCGCGATGCCATTAAATACTATATCCAGTTTACCATTGTCTGCGACTACTTTTTTTAAGAAGTTGTCGATTTGGGTTTCATTCAACGCGTCTACTTTGGCAGCTTCTGCGCACCCGCCATTGGTTGTAAGGTCCTGAGCCAGTGCTTTTACAGCATCGAGGTTACGGGCTGTAACATATACTTTTGCCCCGTGTTGCGAAAATGAGCGGACCACTGCTCCGGCGATCTCACCAGAGGCGGCAAATACGACGGCTACTTTGTCTTTTAGATTTTCCATTTTGTAGGTATTTATCTATGGACGAATAAGCCGGGCAAAACGGTCGGTTTTTCTAAAAAAACAGGTATAGTTTCATAAATGGTTGATCACGAATTATTTCCGGAATGTTTCCGGAAATAAATATACGAATACACAACAGGGATCAGGGCCATTGTTGCTATGATGGCAAAAAGGGCTGACTCTACCAAAGCCGGGGTCAGCAGGAATGTAACGATGACGATCAGGATACCACCGGCGAAAAAGACCTTTCCACCCAGCCGGTGCGTGGCTTTCCAGTTGTCTTCGTGCTCAAGGGCCCAGGGCGTGCGGATGCCGACGAAATAATTGGGTCTGATGCTAAGCATTCTGTTTCCCAGGAAGGCAAGGAACAAGCCCAGGATAGCGGGTAAAAACCTGCTGAAAGCAAAATGACCATCCTGTGAGGCAGCGATCGTAATGCTATTCAAAGCAGCTATAAGGATCACCAACACTATGGATATCATTTGGAAGGTATTCCTTGAAAGGCTGGCCTTTTTTTTAGGATCGATGCGGGTGATATTGGTAAGTAACAGGTAAATACCAACCGCAATGGCGCTGGTTAAAGCGAGGATCTTCCAAAGGTTGTGTTTGGCGGTATATGCATCTGGTATACCTTCCCCGTTAAAATGTTTGGGCACCAGTGAGGGTAGGGATGGGTAGATCCGGGATAGATAGATAAATGGGATTGCCAGGATGCCCAGTACGATGACAGGGCGAACGATGTTCCTGAAGTTTATAGTTGTCATTTTTTCTTTTTTTTCCTGAATTGCATAAGCCATGTTAGGATCTCATCCATTACGGTCGTATTCAGGGAGTAATAAATGAATTGTCCTTCTTTGACGGATTGTACCAGGTCTGCCTGCCGCAGCAGGTCAAGATGGTGGGAAATGCTGGGTTTGGAGATGTTAAATTGATCAGCAATCTCCCCGGCCGTTAGGTCACGGTCCTTCAGCAGTTGAAGTATTTCCCGCCGCGTTGGGTCATTGAGGGCTTTAAATATAGTGTTCATTCCTCATGTTTAGATATTTATATATTTAGACAAATATAAAAATACTTTTGAAAATAAAAAAATGGTTAACATTCGCCCACCGCAGCAGCCATTGGAAACATATGCCCAATAGCGATAGTTGTTATTTTATGAGGGATTTATTAGATTTGGTGTTATAACTGCTGCTTATGAAAGAATACAGGTTTATAAAGATCGGGCAGTTCTGGTTCATCGACCTGCCGGAATATATAGAACAGGGAGGAAGCGCCGGTGATCTGCAAATGGTTGATGGGGCCGATACGATGTTGGATGTGATGGCAGAAAATGGTGATTCTGTATCCCTGACCATCTCAACCGAACCATTTGAAGGCGCCGATGAGCTGGTGTTAACCGAAAAATGCGAGCCCGAAATTGGCGGTGGCTATTATTTGATGAAAACATACAAAGGGCAGGCGATCAACCAGCGCATGTGGTTATGCCAGGTGACCGAATTTGTTTTTGGCGACCTTCCTGAGCATATTTTTGTGCGGCAGGAGGGGGAATAATGTTTTTTAAAAAGACGATCGTGCATTTATCAAACGAAATACAAAGACGGCTTGATAAGTTAAATTCCAATGTGAAGTTAGCTTCAACAATTGACGGAACATTTCCCGGCAGGTATTCTTTTTATGGTAAGCCAGGTAGAAGTTTCAGAACTGAGTTTGCTTTTACTGAAAATGACTTTTCAATTGTGCTTTTTGAGCGAACAGAGAAGCAAAACTATGAGAACTGTTTTGCAAGAGGATTATTTACCGACCTTGAACGGCTTGCAGTTGTTATAGATCTATGGGTTGACAAACAAAAAAACATTTCAGCCATCAAAAGCGAATTTGATGAACTCGAATTGTATTCAGACTTTGAGCATAAAAACCCAAATGCCGATATTGATAAGGCCTGGACAAAGGTTAAGAATATGTTCTTTAATAATACAAGGTTTTGGAAATGGGCAGAATGGAATGAAAGATATTTAGAGATGCTAAATAAAGCTAAACGGCATAAAGCTTTTGAATGTTATTTTCCATTCACAAGTCATTATTGGCTAAGGTTCAGCATAGACAAAGACATAAAAGAAACCTGGAAGCTTGGCACTTATATCGTTCCGGTAATGTATAGTGATGAGGTGCCTGCATCACTTGGTAAGTTTTATGTTTCATACAATGATACCGGAGAGGGTGGGCGGTTTTTTGAGACAGTTATAGAAGCGCTTGACTTCTATGCGGACAAATTGAAAGAAATAAAGCCTGTCAGATGGGTATTTTGACATGACAGTTAAGGATATCTTTCTTTACCATCATTCCGAAACTCCAATCTCCCTCAACGTTTTTATTATCTTTTCTGCAATGATCTCATTTCCTTTATCGGATGGATGTAAGCCGTCATAAGTAATATTTACAGCAGTGGAAGGGTAGGGGTATTCATCGTTTGCGGGGTCAAATGGTATTTTGGTGAATTTGGGGTAATGATAATTTTTATATTTACCCGTGTGGGGATTTTTTAAACGTTTGAAGTTAACCAGGTACTTCAGTTTAAGCCGCGGATCGTGATAGAGGTCGACAACTGGTATATTTTCCATTTTCCCAATAGTGATCACTGCGTTGGCAAACGCTTCCAGTGATTGCCCGTTTTTAGTTTTATAGGAACCATATGCGTTATTAGTGGCATTGAATAAATAAACAAAATCATTCCGCTGCATAGGCGTTATGAGTATTATTTTCGCCTCCTGGTTTAATTGGCGTATTTTATCGATGATAATCCTGAATGACCCGAATAAAGAACCAGTACCTGTATTATTTTTATAATCATCGACGCTCCCTACAGGCCGGCCGGCCCACCAGTCGTTTGTGCCCAGGAATATTGAATAGATCTCTGCTTTCACCAGGCCCAGTTGCTCGATCTTGCCGGCTATATCGCTCGACTTCCAGCCGTTATGTCCCTGATTGATATAATGTAAGTCGGGCAATGCAGCAACTACATCGCTTAAATACCCTTTGGTAACACGATTCCCTGTTTCGTTGGGGTGATCGTTCAGGTAAGTGATAGAGTCACCAATAGCTACCCATACAATTTCCTTTTGAGTAAAGGAAGCAAGCAACCCTGGCCCAATTATTAAGAAGGCTGAAATACAGATTTTGGCTATGAATGTTTTTACCGGCATAATTGGCTAAGATAAAAAAGACTTCCTTTTACTTTATAGAAATTTATCCTTATCATGTGTAAAATATTAAACCCCTTACTATGTTTTGTTCAAATTGCGGAACCCAAATTGATGACAAAGCCGTTGTATGTGTTAAATGCGGCGTACCTACACACAATTTTTCACAAACAGCTGCAAGAGCACATAATGCCGTCGCTGCTGAAGGATATGACTGGCTGACAACCCTGCTGCTTTGCTTTTTTGTAGGTGGACTGGGAATTCATAGCTTCTATACTAAAAAGACTGGTATTGGCATTGCCCAGTTATTTACCCTGGGAGGTTGTGGTATTTGGGCGTTGGTAGACTTAATTATGATCATTACAGAAAATTTTAAAGATGGGCAGGGCAGACCCCTCGTCAGGAAATAAACTGTTTTTTTTCTTTAATGTGCTGCCTTTAAATGCATGAATCTGCCAAAAGTTCCTGTCGTAACGCGGCAGGAACTTTTGGCTTATATAGCTTTCGAAGCCCCTCTTTAATGTTCTGTCAACTGTTCTTCAAACAGGTCAAATTGTGTAAGCCCTTCAGTAGTGTCAATATCCCACGGCTTTGAAGTGTCAAGGGTAACTATTGTTTTTCCTGCTGCGTTTTTCCGCTCACTTACAATTTCATAGGCAATTACCCCATCTTGTGGATACTCGCTGTTGGCGTCCAGATTTTTTTGGGTAACAACCAGGACTTTCTCCTGAACGATATGTTCTTTATTCATAACGTCATAAAACCTGCACTCCACAAAACCTGGTTGATGGCCGCTGATAAATTGTACGATTTGTATTTTGATTGCTTTCAAGCTTCGCTTTTTGTATAGTTGACAAATATAGAACTTGTCAAATTGTTCAGAATCAATATTAGTTCTTAAATTCAACTATAAAGTCCCCCTTATAATGGTGCATTCAGGAGAAATATTGAGAACGCTTATTGAAATAAATGGAACAGTTTGTGTTGCATATCACAAAACAAATTTTGACATATATGATTTTGATTTCAGACAGTATTTTGAAACAAAACCAGTTATAACCAACACAACACTCCCTGTCGTTCTTAGAATAGGGGCAATTTCAGCATATGAAAATTTGGCTAATGCACTAATGGAACTCGATTTGCGTTTAGTTAATTCAGTCAGGCAACATTCCATGGCCTCCTTATTACCTAATTGGTATCCTAAAATAAAAGAATTTACAGCAAGAAGTGTTTGGTATGATACGCTACCCACGGCAGAAGCAATCCTGGCAGAATTTACATTTCCTGTTTTCATAAAAGGCGAACGGCAAACAAACAGGCATAATCAAGCCATGAGTATTGCTAATAACCTGGCTGAATTAGAAAATATTCTAAATTATTGGAAGCAGGATAACGTTCTTGGTTGGCAACGTTTGATCTGCCGGGATTTTATAAAACTGGAAAAGATAGCAGAACGTGTCGGTGACAAAATTCAACCATCAAAAGAATTTAGAATATTCCTTTGGAAAAATAGAGCCGTTGGAGTTGGGCACTATTGGACGGAATTTGAAAAAGTTGAACTGACTGTTAACGAAAGATCACACATTATTAAATTGGCAGAAGAAATTTCAAAAATGGTCGATGTTCCATTTTTGGTGGTTGATATGGCAAAAAAGGAAGATGGAGATTGGATAGTTATTGAATTGAACGACGCCCAGGAAAGTGGTTATGCCGGCGTGAATAAATTACAACTTTGGCAAAGAATAGTTGATATAGAGGATGGAAAGGATAACGTGAAACCCTGACTATTAATCAGCGTTTTTTCTGTATTCACCTTTATTAATTCAAATAAATTATGCGTATCTACATTGCTGAAAGAACATTATACTTGAAAAATACAGATGAAGAGGTAAAAGAAGTGAATTTACGTATTGGGCAACCCTATCAAAAAGAAGATGGTTCCTGGGCCTGCCCAATTCAGTTAAAAGGTTTGTTTGAGGATCTGTCAGATGTTAACGGGGACGATTCTTTTCAGGCATTAATGCTGGCTCAAAATTTAGCCAGAACGCTCTTGAACGCATTAGCTGAAAAAGGCTGGACGGTGTATAGTTACGCAGATAAGGAAGCAGATGTAGATACGCTTTTTCAGGTAGGCGTTTAAAAAATGACTTATGCCTACGTTGATCGAATACTGCCTTTGAAAAAAAGAAGATTGATAATTGATTTAAAACAAATAGTATGAGAAAAGTAATTGCAGCAATCAATATGACATTGGATGGGTTTTGTGATCATACAGCAGTAGTTGCAGATGATGAAATTCATCAACATTACAATGAGCTGTTAAAAAGTGCAGACGCCGTTATATACGGAAGAATAACATACCAGCTTATGGAATATTGGCCAACTGTAGTAGAAAATCCTACTGGTAACAAATCAATTGATGAATTTGCAGAAACAATAGACAATATTTCCAAAATTGTTTTTTCGCACACACTGAAAAATGTAACGTGGAAAAATACGCGGGTGGCAAAGGGCAGCCTTAAAGAAGAAGTGCTGGCACTCAGGCAACAACCAGGAAAAGATATTTTAGTTGGCAGCCCGAGTTTAATTGTAGCATCATTGAATCTTGGTTTAGTTGATGAATTCCAGCTCTGTATTCACCCGGTTATAGCGGGAAGCGGCCTGCCATTATTAAAAAACATAGACAATAGAATTAACCTTAACCTTAAGCTTTTAAGGACGAAAACCTTTGGTAGTGGCGCCATAACTCTTTATTATGAGCCCACAAGATAATGACAACTAAAGCGAGACAGGCAACAAAAGGGGCTCATGTGCCAGGTGCTTACCTGCTCTTTTCTTTTTGACCAGGGCAGGGGAAGAAAAGTTTTTTTTGTTGTGAAAGTGCCTTTAAGCACCGTAAAAGATTTCAATTTCATTTTTTAATGGGAGTTTTTAGTTTTTTTTACTGCAAAAATGAAATGTATTGGTCGCAATAGCTATTTTTTAAAATTTTGCATTCAAATAAGATTGCAAAAGCTATATGAATAAGAGTAACGTATTGCTGCTAAACCAGGTGGGTATACAGGATACTGACCTGGTGGGTGAAAAAAATGCCTTATTAGGTGAAATACTTCAACAGATAACAAAAACAGGGATCAAAATACCGCCGGGTTTTGTGATTACTGTAAACGCTTATAATTCCTTCATTAGCTATAATGCATTGGGTTCGGTGATCAGCAGTATCCTCAGCGAAATTGATCTTGCCAATTCCGGATCATTTCAAAGGGCTGCACAAAAAATAAGAGGCCTTATCAGCAATGCAAGCTTCCTGCCTGAATTATCACAGGAAATTATTGAAACATATTTTGAGTTATCTGAGGCCTTTGGCCAGGATGCAACCGACGTGGCCGTTCGCTCTTCTGCTGTTGCCGAAGGACTGACATATGCCAGTTTTGCACGCCAGCACGAAGCGTATTTAAATGTTGTTGGTCCGGCTGCCTTGCTCGATGCCATTCGAAATTGTTTTGCTTCTCTTTTTACCGGCAGGGCCATGTTGTACAGGCAAAACGCCGGTATCGACCATCTGAAGGCCGGCCTTTCAGTTTGTGTTCAAAAGATGGTGCGAAGCGACCTGGGCGCCAGCGGTGTGGCCTTTTCCCTGAATACAGAAAGCGGGTATAAAGAAGCGCTCGTTATTAATGGCTCGTACGGGCTGGGCGAATTGATTGTGCATGGAGGTGTATTGCCAGATGCATATATAATTAGTAAATCAGCCTTAAAAGCAGGATCGCCCCTGCCCATTGAAAAATGAATGGGTGTAAAAGATAAAATAATGGTGTATGGAGAGAATGCCAGTGAAAGAGTGAAAGTTATTCCTATTGAGAAAGAGTTGCAGGCCCGTTTTTGTTTGGATGATACCATAGTGCTGCAATTAGCCAGCCTGGTAATTAAGATCGAAGAGTACTATAGCAGTATATTGGAAAAATATACACCAATGGATATTGAATGGGCCATCGATGGTTTAAGCAAAGAATTATTTATAGTGCAGGCAAGGCCCGGAATAAGTCATTCAGAAAAGAACAGCAACAAAATAGTAAGTACAGAAAATATGGTTGCTTCAGGTCTTTAGGTTTCACATGTAACAATTAGTATAATTCACAAAAAGGGTTTGTATTTACTTACCCTTTTCTTTTTGAATATTCAACGTAAGCGGATAGGCTGTTTCTGCCTTGCCTTCCGAGAGCACGAAATGGGATTGTACCGAACCGATGTTGGCCAGTTTGGCCAGTTTGTCCATTAGGAAGTTGTTATATTCATTCATATCACGGATGGCTATTTTTAAAAGGAAATCTGTTCGCCCGGTAAGCCGGTGGCATTCCATTACTTCGCGCATTTTTGTAACGGCCTTTTCAAAAGAACGAAGGGCGTCCTGGGAATGTTCTCTCAATTGAATGCTGGTAAAGGCGATCAGGCTTTTTTCGATCTTGTCTTTATCGAGAATGGCCACGTAGCGCTTAATATAGCCGGCCTCTTCCAGTTTACGGATGCGAACCGATACCGGAGTAACTGTTAACCCCAGTTTATCGGCCATTTCCTTGGTAGTAGTGCGGGCATCATGTTGCAACAGGTCGAGAATGCGAATGTCAATGTCGTCAAGTTCTGTGATCATAATAGTTTTTTTTATTGTGAAAGCAGTTAATAGTAACTCGAAAGCATTTAAACCACTACAAAGAAACTAAAAAATAGTTTTTTATACCATAAAAATTAAATCTATTGGTTGTAATAACTATTTTTTAAACTTTTGCATTTAAATAAGACTACAAAAACTATATGAGAATGCCATTACGGTAGTTTTTTCAGCACCCTCTGCCGCGCTTTGTCAAAAATGGCAACTGGCAACAGAAGGGGAGTGCACGCATATGGATCTGCATGCCTGGGATAACAAAAGAAAAGGTAGATGAATTTCTTACTGAGATGTTGGAAGAAAGTAAACTGAAAATAGCAATAGCAAGTTTGTCATAGGGTTATAAATTTTAAGTGTTCTCTTATTGGTTGCTTAGTTTGAAATGAGAGCCGGGGTTTGTTTTTACTTACCCCTCTTTTTGTTTTCATACCGTCTACCAGTATTTGTAATTACCCTGGCTCATTATGGATCATCCCTCAGTCAAAATGAGTTATCTTTCAATCGTTATAGTATATCACTAAGTCATTATGCCGTACCGGTGACACACTAAGGGTCGTCCGTAGTATTGAATGAATCATCCGTAACTCAGGATGGGTCTTCCATAGGTAATTATGTGTCATCTCTCGCCAACTTTTGGATATAGGTTGGCCACATATTGTCTGAAGTTGAATACTTATGTCCCATCTTGATCGACATATGGACCAAGGTGGCTCAGGGATGCTCTTTAATTAGCCACTTATGTTGAAAAGTTAGAAGGGGATGCTATAAAGTTGCTTACGGATGTGTCATAATGAGTCACTTTGCTGCATATAAAGAAATTTATGTCTTGTGTTGACAACTTTAGCCCCAATCTTTGCAAGGTGGCCATAGTTATTTAATAGTTGAAACCAGATATTGCCAAAATGCTGAACTATAGTTGAATGCCGCCAACTGCCGGGGTACCCCTGCCATACGCGGCGTATTTAACGCTCATTTTACAAGCGTATGCAGCTCCTTTGTATCTTTGTGGCAAGATCACCAAAGAATTACCTATGTGGCAAAAGGTTTGGAATTTTATCAGGAAGGTCTTCCTACCCAAAAAGAGTTGTTGTAAATAAAAGATTGACAATTATTTAAAATAATCTGCCTGTATTTTGGACAGGAATTTTCAATGTCGTAATATTGCCTCCCGATTTTGAAAGGCTTGTAATTGAGGTTTAATTCATTAATTATAAGCTATTTAGGCCCAGATGGCGGAACTGGTAGACGCGTCAGACTCAAAATCTGGTTCTCGCAAGGGAGTGCAGGTTCGATTCCTGTTCTGGGCACACGAAAAGAAAAAGCCTCAAG
>NZ_LVYD01000077.1 GCF_002077945.1 Niastella vici | reverse complement strand
CCGCCTCAAATTACTTTTGAGACAGCCTCCTTTTTTACCCCCATACATGACAAATTAGTCCCTCTATCCGGTTCCGCCCGGAATGACTCCCCAACCTGCCGGCATTCGCATCCACTTCGCTCAGAAGGTGGCATACTCTCTGGAATGCTAACGTTTGCCCACTTTTTGTAAATCGACTATGCAATAACAGGGATTTTCGACCCATTCTCCGAAGACCAGATGCATTAATACCATATTACATAACAGGTTTAATAAATTCTGACCATTAGAAAGGTGTGATTGACATTAAAAATCATTTCTTATTGGCTCATTTTCACTATTGATCGTAAAAATGGTTGAATTACCCCCTTTTTATGAAAATTCACCCCCTTAAGGATCTTTAATTCTCCCTGTAGTTTTACATTATAAAAGATCAAAATACAGTTTTTGCGCGAGTCAGGACGGTTACATATAAATAGGAGTTCCTACTTAAAGTAGGGACTCCATGGCTGAACAGAGCCTTTTACAGATTGCATTCTGCTAAATCGATTGGTTAAATTTTAGTAGAAATTTCGGGAGCTTGCTTATATGAGAAAAAATGTTTTCATACTTGGTATTTTAAAGGCGCGTGGTGTCAAAAGCATTGCTTTTAACCACTATAATTATATACTATCCTCCATTATTGCCTTCATTTTCACTTATTCAGTACAAACACAAATGCCCATAAGGCTTCAAGGCTTTTTAAATGCCCCTGAAGAGCCTTTGAAGGGTTTCGTCATTAAAAAACTTCCCGGCAAATTAAGTAATGACATGAACGACGCCCGGCGGGGAAAGAATTTGTATGGGAAATCAGGAATGTGAACTATTGACCACCATAAAAATTGAAAAAGTAACCAAACAAAAAACCTTTTATCCCTAAACAGGTAATCCTTTTGTCTACAAAAATTGTAAAAATGAAAAAGAAACTAACTGCAGGTTCAATACCACCAACGCACTTTGGCTGCTTACAGGTGTCGAAGTGGTTTTTACGGCTCACATTTCTGATTGTGTGGGTTTTGGGCATTGCAGCAAACAACGATGCTATTGCTCAGGAAAGTGAAACCAAAATTTCAGGTATTGTTCGCAATGAAAAAGGCGAGCCATTAAGTGGTGTTACTGTTGTTGTAAAAGGCTCGGCCAAAGCCACTATGACCGGTGACGACGGGAAATATGTAATTGTTGTGCCATCAGCTAACAGCGTACTTGTTTTTAGTTATACAGGAATGCGTACAGAGGAGCATAAAGTTGGAGAAAATAGTACTATTAATTTAACATTAGTTGCCACAGACCTGAAACTTGACGATGTGATCATCGTAGGTTACGGGAAACAAAAGAAAGCAACGCTAACCGGCGCTGTAGAACAGGTTACCAGCAAAACATTTGAAAGCCGTGCAATTACCAATGTGGGGCTGGCGCTGCAGGGTGCTTCTCCCGGTTTGGTAGTAACCCGAACCTCACCAAGACCGGGTAATGAGAATATGAATTTTATAATTCGCGGTCAAACATCTGTCAATGGCAGTAAACCACTGATAATTGTTGACGGAGTTCCTGCTATGAACGACTATTCTTTTCAAAATATGAACAGCGATGACATTGAAAGTATTTCTGTATTAAAAGATGCATCGGCTGCTATTTACGGATCCAGAGCTTCAAACGGGGTGATTTTGGTAACCACCAAAAGAGGAAAGGGAAAACTGAAAGTTGATTACACTGGTAATCTTCGCTGGACAACCAATGGCATTATTGGTTATTCGCCCGATATGCAACAATATGCTACCATGTGGTTAGATGCCAATAAGGAAGAAACCAATCCTAACTACTGGATCTGGGGCAGTAAAGACAATTTGCTTAAAATGCAACAGGGAATTGAAGGTGCTTATCCGGTTTTAGGAATTGATTTTTTTATTTACAATTCCAACCGGCTAAAGGAGATGTTTGCCACCCGTTATTCGAAACAACATAATTTAAGCCTTTCGAGCAGCAATGACAGGTCGGCTTACCGCCTGAGCTTTGGTTATGCAGATAATCAGGGAAATCTGGCTACAGCTTACGACGGACAAAAACAATACAACGTCCGGTTCAACCATGATTACAAGTTTTCGGAAAAATTGAAATTAGAATCGACCATTAGTTTGATCGATGCAAAAACCAGTACACCTTCTGTTGGTCTTGACAATACCGTTTACGGTTACGACATGCCGTTTTTCCCTGCCAAAAATCCTTTTGGCCAATGGTTTGCCAGTTTTAACGCTGTTGATGGCGGCGCCCGTAGAAATGCAGCGGCAATGACAACAGATGGGGGCAGGGATAACAGAAACTCGCTGACGGGTAGAATAGACTTAAAAGCCACCTATCAGCTCTACAAAGACCTGGCCTTCGAAGGGATGGCTTCTTTGCAGAACGAAAGGTTCACCCAGGAAAAATATGTTTTGCAAGTGCCGGTTTACAATTGGTATGGAACAATTCAGCGAATTGGCACCGGTACCGAAGGAACCAACAACAGATATTACACCTATGCCTGGACAGGCTATTATCAATATTACTCTGCCTTGCTTCGCTATAATAAAAATATTGGCGAGCACAACATTTCGGCAGTGGCAGGTATCAATGCAGAAAAAAACACTTCTCAATGGGTATCGGCTACCCGGATTGGATTCGATAATTTAGGCGTTCAGGATATAAGCCTTGCTTCCACAGCCTCGGTATCGAACGATGGATTTAAAACTCAAATGGGCCGGTATTCTTATCTGGCAAGAGTAAACTATAATTATGCGGAAAAGTATTTGCTTGAGTTACTTGGCCGCCGCGATGGAAATTCCCGCTTTGCCCAGGGCTTCAAGTTTAAAAACTTCGGCTCGGCATCTGTGGGTTGGGTTTTTACCAGAGAGAATTTTCTTAAAGACCTGAATTCGGTATTGAGCTTTGGTAAAATTCGCGCCAGTTACGGTACTTCCGGTAATGAAGCAAATGATCTCGGTGAATTCGATTATCTCTCTACAGTAAGAGTTAACACTTCCGTATTAGGTCAATCAGGTGCATGGCAAACGGCAACCTCGCTCAATAACAACGGATTGATAAGTTATACGAGAACCTGGGAAAAGGTGCGCCAGAAAAACCTGGGTATCGATTTGAGTTTCTTACGCAACAGACTGACTTCCTCTTTCGACTATTTCGTAAAGGACAATATCGGCATGTTGATCAATGTAAGTTACCCGGCTGTATTGGGTGGCAATGCACCAAAAACCAATAACGGCCATTTCAATACCAAAGGTTGGGAAGCTATAATAGGATGGAACGACAGGAAGGGCGATTTCTCTTACAATGTTGCATTTAATATCAGTAATACCAGAACCAAAGTAACCGGAGTGGAAGGAGCCGATACGTATACGGCAGGGAAAAATAGTATTGTGAACGGATATGCTTATCAGCCATGGTTTGTATATAAGACCGATGGCTATTTTAAAGACCAGAAGGAAGTGGATGCCTATTATACTAAATACGGTACAGTGGCAAATTCTGATCTGTTAGGCCTGCCCCAGGCCAATGCAGATGTGGCTTTACGCCCGGGTGATACGAAGAAAGTAGATGCAACCGGGGTAGGCAATATTACAGGCGTAGGTAGTAAGAACAGTTCTTTGGTCTATGCAGGCGATGGTACCCCTCACTATACATTTGGGTTCAATATGGGCGCATCCTATAAAGGCTTTGATTTTTCTGCGTTCTTCCAGGGGCAATTCAAACAACTCATCATGCGCAGCGGATGGATGTCGTATCCCTTCTTAGCCATTTGGTCGAATCAAAACCCAACCTTCATTGGTAAAACCTGGACGGCAGATAATCCCGGTGCCATTTATCCCCGGTTAACAGTGAATACCACCCGTTCAAAATGGAACTATGCGAATAATGATTTTATGTTGCAAAACAATCGCTATGTACGGCTCAAAACGTTAATCGTTGGATATACACTTCCGAAAAAATTGACCGAGAAAGCGAAACTGCAAAGAGTACGGGTTTATTTCTCAGGAAACGATTTATGGGAAAAAGCGAAGGTGCGTGACGGATATGATCCTGAGATGGGCGAAGCATCTGTAGACTTTAGCACCTCAGATGGAAAAACAACTCCCGGCGGCGGTTACCCCTTTAGCAGAACATGGTCGTTTGGTATTAATGTCGGATTATAATAAACTGAAATTTTACAATGATGAAAAAAATATTCAACTATATAATGGCAGGGGGAATGGTGCTCAGCGTCTTTTCATGCCAGAAAAAATTTGTTGACCTTGAACCCACTGCAATGTTTACAGATGCAGTGTATTTTAAACAGCCCAGCGATTTTAAGGCTTATACAACCAGTTTTTATGGGTATTACTCCTCCAAGGATAACAAATGGTTCAGCCTGATGCCTACCTGGAGCTTTGGTAATATGGATAATGGTTCCGATTTATCGGCAAATGCAAATGGCAATGGCACCGATCTGGGACAGGGCATTATAGCTGTAGTAAGTACCGATAACAGATATGACTTTTCATGGATCCGTACCGCCAATATTTTATTATCAAAGGCGGCAACATATGCCGGCACCGGCGATATCAGCCAATATGTGGGCGAAGCCTATTTCTTTCGTGCTTTTTCTTATTTCGGTTTGCTGAAAACCTTTGGCGGAGTGCCCATTGCCACTACTGTGCTCGATGTGAATTCGCCGGAATTACAGGAGCCGCGTAACAGCCGCTATGAAGTGGTTAATCAAATTTTATCTGATCTCGATTCTGCTATTGCAAAATTACCAACCGAACAACTTATACCTGCCGGTGATAAAGGCCGGGTAAGTAAATGGGCTGCGCAGGCTTATAAAGCACAGGTAGAATTGTACGAAGCCACCTGGGAAAAATATGTGGGCCAGGATCCCGATGGCGATGGTACATCAATCGGCGCCGGCAAAACAGGATATGATGCAGGTAACAAAACCAAATATTTAACAGATGCTGTTGCCTTATGTCAGAGTGTGATGGACAATGGTGGATATGAATTATGGAATAAAAACAACGTTGGCAGCATGGCAAATTCCAGCTCGTGGTATTTGTTCAATCTGGAAGATGCAGGCAGCAATCCCGGTGGATTTGATAAAACGTCAAACAAAGAATTTATTTTGTACACGGAGTATGATTTTACCAATAAGCAAAGCCGCCTTAATATTAGCTGGACCTCCTGGCAACTGTATCCCAGCCGCAAGTTTGTAGACATGCCCGTATGTACCGATGGATTACCCATTGATAAATCTCCTTTATTTCAGGGATATCATAGCGTAGGAGATGAGTTTAAGAGCCGTGACCTGCGCCTGTTGAATTATTTATACGGATCGGCAATACCTCCCACGGGTGGCAATCTGGTGTATGGAAGCCTTGGCGCGAGCGGATATGGCAACGCGAAATATGCCGTGTATGGATATGGCACACGCAGAACAGATAATACCGAATCAGCCAATTTGCCGGTTATCCGGCTGGCTGAAGTGTATTTGACCTATGCTGAAGCGTTGGTTGAGCTGAACGGAACTATCACAGATGCCCAATTAAATGCTTCCATCAATAAATTAAGAAGTCGTGCAGGTGTAGCTTCTCTTACGAACGCGCTGGCAACAACCAACGGTTTGGATATGAAAACCGAAATAAGAAGAGAAAGAGGTGTGGAATTATACCGGGAGGGTAAACGCTTCGACGACCTGAAACGTTGGGGCATTCTGGAAGCTGCCCTCAATCCTTCACGCCTGGGAATGGTTGTAGGCGGCGCAAATTACCCCACTGAATTCAAAACTGCTTCTTCTACAGGTGCCGACAGCGTTATAGCTGCCAGGTATACCGCCGGTTCGTATAGGTTTGGCGAAGAAGATGCAGAAACTTCGGCGGGCAAATTAAAATGTGTGGTTATTGACAGTAAACAAAATCATACAGTGGCCAGGAAGCATTATTTATATCCGCTTCCTCTTCAACAGCTTAACCTGAATTCAAAACTGCTTCAAAATCCTGGTTATTGATATAGGCGTGTTCCCTTGATAATCAGTAAAAATAAATACTAAACAGATGAAAAATAAATTTCTAATTATTGCCTGTTGGTCAATAGTGTCGATACTCTTTGGCGCCGGTTGTAAAAAAGGTCCCCAATTCAGGGAATTTACTTATCCGGCTCAAAGTGCCTCCGGCATCAATTATAACGTAGGTTTTCCGGGGATGAATGTAACCATTAAAGGAACAAACTTCGATACACTTACTGGTGCTGTAAAAGTATGGTTTGGCGGTATTCAGGCAACCACTGTGGTAAGCTGTAGAGATACCCAGATCGTTGTTCAGGTACCAGCAACTGCAGTATCAGGAAAGGTAGGCCTGCAGGTATGGACAACAAAGACCGATTCAATCGGGTCCTTTACGGTGATCCCTGCACCAACCTATAAAAGTATCAGCGCCACCCGCGGTAATCCCGGCGATGTAATAACATTTACAGGGCTTAATTTTCTTCCGGATGTTTCAGCCATTAAAGCAATGATCGGTAGTTCACAAGCCCAGATAGTTTCAAATTCCGCTACGCAGGTTCAATTTAAAGTTCCGAATTCCGTTTCAGGCACCCCCGTAGTGAAATTTAACGACTACCCTCTTCCCGGACCCTTTTTCTTTGTAGGCAACGAACAAAAAATTACCGGTACTTTAATTGGGCATTCGGGTTCGTATGGAAACAATGCGAATACAACAATAGCAGCTGCTGTAGACGGTAACCTCAATACTTATGTAGATGCAGCTACTGCATCGGGTTATGTAGGGTACGATGTGGGAGCAGGAAAATCAGCTAAGCTTACTGTGGTTCGTTATGCGCCACGGAGTGGCCAGGCTGCGCGCATGGTTAAGGGCGAGATCCGTGGCTCTAATGATGCAACGCTTACCAGCTATGATGTTTTATATAAGATAACAACGGCGCCTACAGTGGGTGTTTTAACTGAGACTGCGATCAATGCAGCGAACACCTACCGCTACATCTATTATTATTCGCCGGATGGCTATTGTGATATTGCTGAAATAGAATTTATTGGAACAGTACAATAAAACAAATAAATATATACCTGTGAAAACTTTTCCTTTCGGTTTGGTGTGATTGCAAAACCTGTCAGTGTGCGTCTTTTTGATGCACTGACAGGTTTATTCTTATTGTGTAAGCGGGGAAAAGTGGCGTAGGTAATGATTATTTCAACACGTGAATTAGACAAAAATTAAACCAAACGATTGTCACTATGAGAAGTATTCATGGTACTTTACAGAAAACCAGAAAATGGCTGTGCCTATGGGTAACCATTGTTACCCTGTTGGCAGGTACAACTGCCATGGCACAACGCTTTGTGCACCCCAGCATACCGTTTACGAAGTATGACCTGGACCAGCTCAAAGCAAACATTACAAAAGACCCCTGGCTAACCGGGTACAATGCTTTGGCCAATGACAGCCGGTCAAAACTCAGCTATGGCATGCAGGGGCCCTTCACCGAAGTAGGCCGCGCGCCCAACCTGCACAACACGCAATGGATAAGCGATATGCAGGCGATCCACAACCTTACTTTCATGTATGTATTTACCGGCGACAGCGCCTATGCCCGCAAGGCTACCAACATGCTCGATAGCTGGGCTGTGACCAATACTATTTGGTCGGGCGGTGAGGCTATGCTGGATATCGGTGATTACGTGCCTTATTTTGTTACGGCTGCAGATATTCTGCGCGGCACTTTCCCCGGTTGGAGTGATTCAAACACCGTTCACGTAAAAAATTATTTCGCCAACGTCATTTGGCCGCAATCGTGGGTGCCTTACCCGCCAAGAGATAATAACAAAGGCGCTTTGCAAATGCAGATCGCGCTCGCTGTGGCTGCTTTTCTCGATGACAAGGCCAAGTGGGACCAGGCCATAGAACTGTACCGTCTCGATGCAACTGCGGCCCTCAGGTGTAGCCTGCCCAATGGGGAAGTGGGCGATGCCGGCCGCGATGACCACTGGTTTGTGCAGGCGGCTGCCCTCGTTTTTGCCGGTGAAGTAGCCTGGAAGCAGGGCGTTGACCTGTTTTCGGAATATGGTAACCGGTTGTTAGCGATCGGTGAATTGTATAATAAATATGCTTTTGTTGGCGACACCATGACCTTTATACCCTTTGGCGGTTCGGCCAATTACTGGCAGAACTGGGGTATTGGGGTAGGTGCACGTCATCAGGCCCCATTCAATAACATTATCAAAGGCGCCTACGCCTTGCGTAAGGGTATTGCAACGCCATGGACCGAGCAAATGCGTACAGCAGTGGGCGAGGGGTCGTATTCATTCCTGTATTTAAAATCTGCTGACACTTCTACAGCTATACCTATAACACCAATTGCTTTTCCCAATACGCAGGCAGTATCGCAGCTAAGCGATCTGGATATTGGCAACCCCGGTATTGCCGGAAGCGTTGCATATAACAATGGCAAATTTCAGCTGAATGGCGCCGGTACTTCGGCAGCCACTTCGGCCAATTTTGCCTTCAAACCCGTTAGCGGGGATTTCATCATCATTGCAAGAATTGATAGTAATTCTATCAGCTCTGCCACCGCCGGGATAATGGTGCGCGATAGCCTGGCTGCTACTGCCAATAATATTTCGGTGAACCTGTACAATGGTTCTGTGAATACCCGTTGGAATGGCAATGTGAACGGCTATACGCATTATGCGCCAAAAGCGCCCTGGTGGTTAAAGCTCGAGCGCGTCGGCAACCGGATCTTTTCATATCATTCGGCAGATGGCGTAAACTGGAGCTGTCATAATTGTATTTATAACTCCTTTGCGGCTGATGTTTATGTTGGGTTGTTTACGGCATCGAATAATACCTCTGCGGTAAACTCAGCCACCTTCAGCAATGTATCAATCACCAATACAACGCCGGCCGGTGCGCCGCAGATCAGCAGCCCCTTATCGGAAACGACTGCTGTTGGAACCGCTTTCAATTATTCTGTTATTGCAACCAATAATCCAACGGCTTACAGCGCTACCGGTTTACCCGATGGTTTAAGCATAAACACTTCTACAGGCGTAATATCAGGAACGCCAACAACAGCAGGCACAACCGCTGTTTCCATTAATGCTACCAATACGAGTGGCACCGGAACTGCGGTATTGATCATAACAGTCAACAACAACGTGGCGCCCGCTGCACCAACCGGTTTATCAGCTTCGGTAGTAAATACCACGCAGATAAAACTGGCCTGGACAGCCGCGGCGAATGCCAGTAGCTATAGTGTAAAAAGATCGTTGACAGCAGGCGGCCCGTATACCACTATTCAATCGGGTATAACAGGTACATCCTTTGTTGATGCCGGTCCGGCCTTTGAAGTGAACAATTATTATGTGGTCACTGCCTTGTCGGGCAGCCTAGAAAGCGGCAATTCAGCCGAAGTGTTCGCGAATGTGCCGCCTGCCATCCCATCGAAACCCGTTGTTACCAGCAAGAGCAACGAGCTCGATCTCAAATGGGATACAGCGGCGGGAGCAAAAACCTATAAAATAAAGCGTGCCACTGTGGCCGGCGGACCTTACACGGTTATTGCGCAGGTATCGGCTACCAGTTATGCCGATATGAACGTGGCAAACGGCACGGGTTATTATTACGTGGTTTCATCAATGGGTAATACGCAGGAAAGCGCTAACTCAATTGAATCGTTTGGCGTACCTGGCTCCAATGCTTCTACCTGGAGCGCTACACCGGCTTCTGAAAGCTGGAGCAACGCTGCTAACTGGGTAGAAGGTACGGTTCCTGCCAGCCCGGCCATTCTCACTTTTAAAAGCACTGCCGACAGTGTTATAACAAACGACATTACCGGTTTGCAGGTATCAAGATTGCTATTCGATACTACAGCCAGTGATTATACGATCAGCGGTAACTCCATTAAACTGAAGACCGACCTGGTCAATAATTCTGCTTACTGGCAAGCCATCAGCACGCCGGTGACCATCGACAGCCAGGTAACGGTAAGCGCCATGTCGGGCATCAATATGACCGGCGTGGTAAGTGGTGCAGGCAGTATCCTGAAGAGCGGAAGCGGCGTGCTGCAATTGACCGGTAAGAATACTTACGCAGGTAATACCACGCTTACCGGGGCCATTGCTATTGCCGGAACCGGAGCCGGAACATCGGGTGCGCCCACCTATGGCCCGTTGGGAACCGGAAAGATCATCATGAATGGCGGTACGTTGTATTCCGGCGACAGCGCGGCAACCATCTACAACGATATTCAGGTAATGGGTACCGGTAGAAGTTACCTTACCCAAACCGTTAATTCGATCAGTATATACGGCCGTATTACAGGAACGGGTACACTTTGGGAAGACGGTAATGATTATCCCGGCATCAACCTGTATGGCGATAACAGCGGCTTTACCGGGACATTTGTGGCGGCATTGCGCAGTGGCCGCAACCGGGTTCGCTTCATGGTGCCCGAATCGGGCAGCGCGAACGCTTACTGGAACCTCGATGCCAATGGTATCGATTGTATCGGCGTTCTCTTCCAGACAGGTACCCTCAATTTTGGTGCATTGACCGGACGTGGTTATTTCCGTAACGATGCCGGCGGTACGCCTACCATCAGTATCGGTGCGTTGAACATTTCGACGAACTTCGGCGGTACAATGAACAATTATTTCAACGTTATAAAAGTAGGTACGGCCGACCTGTCCTTCTCGGGGAACCATACTTACGGTGGAACCACTACCGTAATGAGCGGCCGTTTCTTACTGAATAACAATGCCGCTACCGGTACATTCGCCAGTCCCATCATTGTGCAGGGCGGCGCTTTGGGTGGTGGTGGAAGAACCCAGGCTACTATAAAAGTAGGTACCGGTTCAGGTACAGGGGCTTCGCTGGAACCGGGTAACAGTAATATAGCCACGCTCACCACTACAGCGGCATTGACCATGAACCAGGATGCTACTTATAAAGCAGAAATAAGCATCGTAAATGCTACCTGCGATAAAATGAGTGCGGCTGGCTTAACGCTCAACAATCCTGTGTTGTCTGTTACCGCTGTGGATTCCGGTGCACTGGCATCAGGGACCAACCTGGTCATCATAGACAACAGCAGCAGCAGCGCAGTAACGGGCAATTTCAAAAATTTACCCGAGCTGGGCCTGGTGACTGTGAAAGGTTATAATTTCCGCATCACCTACAGAGGCGGAGATGGCAATGATGTGGTGTTGATGGATGAGCGGGTATTGCCGGTAACAATTAGCAGCAAGACCACTGATACCACCCTGCTTGGCAGAACGTACACGTATGCCATCACCGCTATTAAATCGCCCACCAGCTATAATGCAACAGGGTTACCTGCGGGATTAACGGTGAATACCTCAACCGGTGTTATCTCAGGTACGCCTACGGTTGCAGGTGCATTTGCGGTGACATTAACAGCAGCGAATGATACCAGCACCGCCACAGCGACATTGAATTTGTATGTACGCAACACTACTGTTGACGGCGTGGCAGGCATAGCCGGTACAGGAAAAAATACCATTGAATGGAACCAGGTATTGAACCTTGGTTATAAAGTAAAACGCGGCACGGCAGCTGGCGGCCCGTTCACCACGCTTGGCAGTACCATCAATACTTTCTATGTTGATTCAACGATTACAACCGGTACTACTTATTATTATGTAGTGGCTGCGTATGATTCAACAGGAGAATTTGGTAACAGTGCGGCCATAACGCCGGTGGTTACAACAGGCGCTTACAGCTATTGGGATTTAAACGACAGCAGCGCCACAACAGCCAATGACCTGTGGGGCAGCCGCAAGGCAACATTGAACGCAGGTGTTACCCGCGTGGCCGGCGCTATTAAGCAGGGCATTAAGCTCGATGGAACCACCAGTGGCTATGCTTCATTGCCCACGGGCGCTGTGAGCTCGCTCACTGATTTTACCTTCTCGGCCTGGGTGAAAATGGATGTAGCTGCCAACTGGGCGCGCATCTTTGATTTTGGCACCGGCACCAACGTGTATATGTTCCTGGCAAGGAATAATACCGGTTTGTTAAGATATGCCATCACCACCGGTGGCGGCTCCAAGGAGCAGGGCATCAACAGTAATACCACCATCACCACCGGTGTATATACGCATGTTGCCGTAACCTGGAGTGGCAACGTAGGTATTTTGTATATGAATGGGGTAGAAGTAGGCCGCAACAGCGCGATGACGCTGAAGCCAAGCAGCCTCGGTAGCACCACGCAGAACTGGTTCGGCCGTTCACAGTACTCGGCTGACCCATACCTCACCGGTATCCTTGACGACATAAAGATCTATAGCCGCTCTTTGAGCGCTGCTGAAATTGTGGGCCTGGTGAATGCGGCGGCGCCTGCCCAGCCAACGCCATTGACTGTAACATCGGCCAGTGCAAAGAACATACAGCTTGGCTGGACTGCCTCAGCGGGAGCCACCAGCTACAGCATCAAGCGTTCTACCACTAGCGGTAGTGGGTATACGGCAATTGCCAGTGCTACTACCAATTCGTTTACCGATACAACGGTGGCCGGTGGCGGTCCGTATTACTATGTGGTAACAGCCAAATCGGGCCTGTTCGAAAGTGCGCCATCCAATGAGGTGAATGTATTGTTAGCTCCGGCGGCAGTAACCTATCCCATTGCAACCAGCTGGAACAAACGGATCGATTTGAGCTGGGTAGGTGCTTCAGGCGCTACCAGCTACGTGGTAAAACGTACAACAGGAACCGATACAACGACCATCGCAACCATTACCGGCCTCACTTACAGTGATACCACGGTTACAAATGGAACGGCTTATACGTACATGATATACGCAGCCAACACAGCAGGGGCAAGCCCGGGCAGTGCGGCATCTGCTACGCCGGTTAACCAGCCAAATAGCTGGTCGCACAGCGACATCGGTTCAACCGTGCTTACCGGTAATGCCGGTTATGCAAACGGCATTACGGCTTATGGCTCCGGTGCCGATGTCTGGGGTACTGCCGATGCATTCCATTTCACCTATCAAATAGTGAGTGGTGACGGTGCTATTGTAGCGCGTGTTGCCAGCCTACAGAATTATGCTACCAATACCGCTATCAGCGGCAATGCCAAAGCAGGTGTGATGATGCGCGACGCCCTCACAGCAGGTGCAAGGCATGGACTGGTAGATGTAACACCTTCTGTAGGTATCGAATATATTCGCAGAACGGCTACCAATGGCTCAAGTTCTGTGACTTCAGCCGCCGGCCTTGTTGCACCAAATTGGGTGAAACTGGTGCGCACTAAAGATACCCTGGCCGCTTACCGCAGTGCCGATGGTATCAACTGGACAAATATCAACTCACAAACTTATACCGGACTTCCAACAAATATATATGTTGGTTTGGCCGTGTGCAGCCACAATACAGCAGCCATCACCCGCGGCGTGTTCGACACGGTAAGCGTAGCCACTGCGGTTCCGGCCATAACCAGCGCCAAAACTGCGGGCGGTATTGTTGATTCGTCGTTCAGCTTCCAGTTGGTGGCAACCAATTCAACGTATCATTATTCGGCTACCGGTTTGCCCAACGGGTTGTCAATAAATATTGGAACAGGTCTTATTTCCGGTACGCCCACCGTGCCGGGTACATTCCCTGTAGTTGTCACTGCGGCAAATGCGCTGGGAACAACAACCGACAACCTGGTGATCACCGTTACGCGCAACCAGGTAATTACCTTCCCCGCATTAACAGATGCACAGGTGGGCGCCCCCGACTTTAATGCGGGCGCAACCGCTTCATCAGCACTGCCTGTAAGTTATAGCAGTTCGAACCAAAGCGTGGCTACCATCGTAAACGGGCTGGTGCATGTTGTAGGAAAAGGTGTTACCACTATCACTGCTTCACAAAACGGCGACAGCATCTACAATGCGGCGCCAACAGTTAGCCGGCAATTGGTGACATACATGTTGCCAACGATCATAACCAAAAACATACAGGTGGCCGTGGATGCTACAGGAACAGCGGCTATTACTGCACAGCAGGTAGACAGCGGTTCGGTGAGTTACTCAGGCGCCTTAACGTTACGTGTAAACAGAACCGCATTTAGTTGCGGGGATATCGGTTCAGCGGTTACTGTAACATTGACCGGCACCGATGCCGACGGGCATGCTGACTCTGCAAACGCACAGGTAACGGTTGTTGACAATACCGCGCCTGTAGTAAGTTCGCCACAGGACCAGTTATTCTGTTACAGCAATAGCGGCACCTATACAGTCCCTGCTTTAACGGCTACTGATAATTGTGAGGTGGCTTCCATAAGTTATGTGGTGAGCGGCGCTACTGCGCGCAGTGGCACCGGCGCCAATGCAAGCGGTGTATTCAATACTGGTTTGTCGACCATTGTATACACGGTGAACGATGTGCATGGAAATGCCAGTACCGACACCACCCTGGTAACGGTAAATGCGGCCCTGAGCGCGGTTATCCCCGACGTATATGCCATGAACCCGGCGGTGGATGAGAAGAATACCATTTATATTGGTTATGGCCCCACATCGCTGACGATTACGGTAATGCCGAATGGCGGTACAGCGCCTTACAGGTATGTGTGGAATTCAGGAGATACCACAGCGGCTGTTAGCGTAAATGTTGCAGGCACCTATACAGTAACTGTTACAGATAGCAAAGGTTGCACTACTACTGCGTCCATACTAATGAAGACGCTCGATGTAAGATGTGGCAACAACTTTAATAAAGTGAAGATTTGTCATAACGGAAAAAGCATTTGTATTGGGATGGACGGCGTTCAGGACCATTTAAATCATGGTGATTATTTAGGGGAGTGCTCAAGTGGCGCACGCCAGGCAAATGCCGGAACCACCTGCAATTGCAATCCGGCTGCGATCACGGTATTCCCTAATCCGGTAAATGAAATGCTCACTATTCAGTTGGGCGCATTGAATACCGGTGCGGTGATGCAGCTGTACAATGCCAATGGCGTATTGGTTAGAACAGAAAGGCTGGTAAACAGCACTACAACAATTTCTGTACAACCATTGCCCGCAGGCATCTATTACATCAGCATAAAGAATGGCGCAGCAACATTTATGCGCAAAATAGTTAAGCTATAGTAGTTTTTTAGTGTTTTTGAGCACGAGGCCGTCTCATTGTATTGGGGCGGCCTCGTTGTTTTGGCACAGCACTTTGTTGAAGATCAGTAGCGTCAGCATTAAACCGAATACGCTTCGAAAAAAAAAGCTACGTACATTCAACATCCTCTTTTCCCGGTATACCTTCCTCCCCCAAACCATATAAGTCCGCTCTCTCGATTTTATCATTTACACCGTTGAATTTTTTTAGCGCAGATGTCTCATCTGGAAACAAATCTATTTATGCAAACCAAGCAAAACCATGAAAAAGATCCTTTACACATTTGCTATGTTGCTTTGTGTCAATACTGTATTGGCGCAAACGGTGCTGATCCCTGCTGGTGCTACCTGGAAGTACCTCGACAATGGAAGTAACCAGGGTACTGCCTGGCGGGCTACTTCTTTTAATGATGGAAGCTGGGCCTCGGGCCCGGCTCAATTGGGCTATGGCGATGGCGATGAAGCTACTGTTGTAAAGTATGGCCCACAATCAGACAACAAGTACACCACGACCTATTTCAGAAAAACCATTTCAGTGGCTGATGCATCTGTGTTTTCCAATTATACTTTACAGGTGAAGCGTGATGATGGCATTGTAGTGTATGTTAATGGGGTGGAAAAATACAGGAACAACATGACCAGTGGGACCATTGCGTATAATACCTGGGCAGCATCTACCTGCAGCGATGATGGCAATACCTGGCTCTCCGCCACATTGGCAGCTGGTTCTTTAGTTACAGGGACCAATGTAATAGCCGTGGAAATTCACCAGCGAAAGCCAACCAGTGCCGATATCAGCTTTGATCTTCAATTGACCGGCACAGGCGGGTCAGGGGGATCGGGTGGCGGAACAACTGCCTCGCTGACCCGCGGGCCTTACCTGCAAATGGGGAATCAAACCGCTGTAACCCTTCGCTGGCGTACCAATACGGCCACCAATTCAAGAATTGAAGTGGGCACTGTATTCGGTACGTATAATTTATCTGCCACCAATAGTACGTCAACGACCGAACACGAAGTGCGCATCACCGGCCTCGCTGCTGATACCAGGTATTATTACCGTTTTGGCAGTTCTACACAAATATTACAGAGTGCCAGCGATAATTATTTTATTACCGTACCACCGCCCACCACAACCAGAAAGTTACGCATTGCAGCTTTTGGCGATTGTGGCAAAAACAGCCTGAATCACCAGGTGAATACACTCGCGGCTTATAGGAATTATTTGGCCAAAAATAACCTGGAAGCGGCCGATGCCTGGTTATTGCTGGGCGATAATGCGTACGAAAATGGAACAGATGGAGAATTTACAAGCAATTATTTCAATGCGTATGGTAATACGATATTGAAAAATCATAAGCTGTATCCCGCGCCGGGCAATCATGACTATGCCAATAGTTCCTCAAACCAGGCAAGTCACAATGTTCCTTACTTCAGCATCTTTACGCTGCCTGCCAATGCAGAGTGCGGTGGGGTGGCCAGTGGCAATGAAAGATATTATTCCTACGATATCGGCAATGTTCATTTTCTGGCATTGGACTCGTATGGTAAGGAAGATGGCGGCACCACCCGCCTGTACGATACTACCGGTGCACAGGTGACCTGGGTAAAGAAGGACCTTGCGGCTAACACTAAAAAATGGATCATTGCCTATTGGCACCATCCGCCCTACACCATGGGCAGTCATAATTCCGACACAGAATCGGAACTGGTCAAGATCCGTGAGCGGTTTATCCGCATTCTTGAACGCCTGGGGGTTGATGTTGTTCTTTGCGGGCATAGCCATGATTATGAGCGCTCTTATTTATTGAATGGCTATTATGGCAATGAGTCTTCATTTAGTTTAAGCACCTCTACAAAAAGCCGCAGCAGCGGTAAATATGATGGCAGTTCTAATTCCTGTCCTTTTGTTACAGCTGCAGGTGGTAACCATGGAACGGTGTATGTTGTGTCGGGGTCATCAGGCGCCAGTGGCACCATACAGAGCGGTTATCCGCATAATGCCATGCCCTGGTCGATCAACGACGGCGGCATGACCTATATAGAAGTGCAGGAAAACCGGCTCGATATGAAATTCATTCGCATGGATGGCACTATCTGGGACAAATTCACCATTCTGAAAGATGTGAACAAGACTACGAATTTGTCAGTTGCTTCAGGTACGCCCACCACCTTGACGGCATCATGGCCTTCAGGTACCTATAAATGGAGCAACGGCGCCACTACCCGGAGCATAACGGTGAGCCCTACTTCAGGTACTACGTATACCGTATCTGACAATACTTCGGGCACCTGTATTACTGATGTATTTAAGTTGACAGTTACTGCCGGCATTACGGCAAGAGCAATGACAGAGGTGCCGGAAATAGCCGGATTTACTTTAAAGATTCAGCCAACCTTTGTAAGGAAAGGGCAAAGCATTCAGGTGCAAACGAATTCAGGCGAGCCAATAACGCTTGTTGTGGTTGATATTACAGGAAGAATAGTTAAAACGCTGCAGTTTACAGGTGCTGGTTTTATTGATACCCAAACCCTGCAGGCAGGTACCTATATCATAAAAGTAAAAAGCGATACAATAGGGGCTACCCAAAAATTTGTGGTGACGGAATGATGCGCTGTAATACACGAGGCCGTCCTGATAAATCGGGGCGGCCTCGTGTATTTGGCTTATAATATCTTTTTATTTACCTTTTTTGGTTTGAACCGGCGATTTTTTTATCCGTTCAATTGCTGCATCGATATCCTCAACAAATACTTCATCCTGCATTTCACAATAAATATCAGCAAGATGATGACCAGAGGCTGCCATTGTTCTGGCTTTTTCCAGACTTGTCATCGCTTCTTTTTCACGGTGTATGGCCTCAAATACCAGGCCCTGGTAATAATAGATCTCGGCGTAATTGTCGTATTTTTTCATTTGCTGGTCAAGGTCAGATAAAGCGCCGGTATAATCTTTTATTCTCATTTTTGTTACTGCCCGGTGCAGGAAGTCGGAAAACCCGACCCATGCATCGCCCTGTTTTGTTCGCATGCTGTCGATTCCCAGCGTAAAATATTGAAGCGCCTGCCGGTAATTACCCAACTCGCGTTCACAAAGGGCCATAACGTTGTATAAATGATAATTGCCATCGCCACTATAGGAGGGGTTAAAGCCAGATAAAGTGTCGAACCTGCGCAGGTCTTTTAATGCGCCTTCATAATCCCTGAGGAATTTAAACCGGCACCAACCCCTGGTACCTAAATAAGGATAGGGTTTCAACGCCACTGCTTTGTCCAAATATTTTCGCCAGTTATAGAAATCGCCGCGCTTCAGATAAGGTACGCTTATTTCACTCCAGGCTTCGGCATAATCAGGACACACCCTGATGGCGCTGTCGTAATATTGCTGCGATTGGCGGGTGCCCTGTCCAAAATTGCCTGCCTGTTGATACAAAAGGCAGGCTTTAATATGGCAGCTGTCTTTAAATACCTGGCAATTGGTTTGTGACCGGCCCCATTGCATGGTTGCCAGTGAAAGCAGCAACAAGCTGGTTTTTTTCAGGGTAGCACACATTCTATTGCTCCTTTATTTAGTTTGAAGGTTATATATTGATAGCTGTCGTATATGGTATCTTTATAAACAGCAGGTTGCCAGCCCTGCAATTCCTTTGTCAGTTTCATTAACTGGCTGCTGATAACCCTGTCGAATATATAAGGCTGATAGCTGGCGTCCAGTTCAACCATTCTGAAGCGCCCTGTTTTTCCTGAACAATTGATGATAAAACGAATGGTAAGAAAGCCGGTTTGCGCGGCGTTTTGTACGGCGGGTTGATAGCGGCTTTTAAAATAATGCTCTATTTCCCGCTTGTGTTGCCTGTAATAAGAGCCGGTATTGTAGTATTGAAAAACCCGTTTGGGATTGCAAACAATAAAGGTTGAGTCGTCGAGCGCAGCATTGTAGGAGATATCGCCCACATTGGGCGGAAAGCTGTCGACCCCTTTATAACCAGGCTCGCTTGATTGTGCAAAAACGGTACCTGCGCAGGTCATCATGAAAAAGAGTAACCAGCCGGTAAGTTTACTTATCTGCTTTGGTTGGGCTGAGCTCAGCAGCATGTGTTTTTAGTTAAAGTAACCGAAGATCCGTTGGATCAATCTCCTGTTACCGGTTACCAGTTGCGCTTCTCCTTCGAGCAAAGCGGTGGAAGGTAATGCGCCGGCAGGAAGATGAATTCCTTTCGGAAAAATAACGGTGACAATATAGTGTTTTTTATCCGGTACCAGCGATATACCGGTAGTGGTTCCTGAAAAAGAAAGGGATTCCCGGTTCTTTACACCTTTTACAATAGCGCTTACCGGCAGGCCAACCCGAACCCGCATTGATTTGTCAACCGGTATGATCATTCGGCCAACCGTAGCCGGAGTATCAGGCGGCACAACGGCAGCAACCAGGTCGCCTTTGGTGAGGGCAGCTGTCTGGTATAGAAAAGTGATTTTACCCGTAGCGGGGCATTTTACAGTATAGTTACTTTGCGGGGTTGTTATAATATACAGTGGGGAGTCTTTTTGTACTGTTTGCCCCTCCCTGGCCAACGTATACATTTCCCCGTTAACAGGCGCGTTTATCCTGATTACCTGCCTGTTGGTGCCCAGGCTAATGGAACCGGTGATACGATCAGGTATATAAATGATCCAGGAAAATACCAGTAAAACCAATACTATCCATAAGATCAATCCTGAACCATATAAAACGATATTTGGCGGAGGCTTTCCAATAACCTCCCGTGTGACCTCATTTTCTTCGGGTAGTTGATCCAGCTTGCTCATATGCAAAAATTATACATTAATTGCCCAGTTCCAGTTGATTTTTGATAAGCGTAAAATAATGACCTTTAGCTGCTACTAATTCTTCATGCGTGCCGCATTCTACAATGGCACCTTTGCTCATTACTACAATTTGATCGGCGTTCTTTACGGTGCTTAACCGGTGTGCAACGATCACCACTGTTTTGCCTTTATAAAATTCAGACAGCCTGCCGAGTATTTCCTTTTCATTATTGGCATCGAGTGAACTGGTAGCCTCGTCCAGAAAGAGATAGGAAGGATTTTTGTATACAGCCCTGGCAATGAGTATGCGCTGTTTTTCACCGCCGCTAAGCGAAACGCCGTTATAACCCAGATTGGCAGAATAGCCATTGGGCAAATTTTCAATCAGCGTACCGAGATTGCTGATCGTTACGGCATTTTTTAAACGCTCTTTACCAATAGGTTCATCTGATGCCGATTCAGAGATGTTCCTGGCAACCGTGTCTGAAAAAATAAAACCGTCCTGCATCACTACGCCGCATTGGGCCCGCCACTGGTCGGTATTTATATTCAGTATATTTTCATCAGCTACCCTGATCTCTCCCTGTGTTATTTTGTATAATTTCAGGATCAGCTTTAATAAAGTGGTTTTGCCGCTTCCGCTGGTGCCTACGATGGCCGTCACTTTTCCCTGTGGAATTTCAAGATCGATATTGTTCAGGATCCATCTTGTTGTTCCGCCATATCTGAAGCTGGCATTCACCAGTTTGATACTGCCGGGTTGGGGAGCAACGGTTGTTCCGTTTTTAGATAACTCATCTTCTTCCGATAATTCGTTATGAATTTCAGAAAGCCGCTTAATGCTGAGCCTGGCATCCTGGGCAGATTGGAAAAAAGTGATCAGGGAGTTGATAGGTGTGTTCAATTGTCCTATGATGTATTGGATCGCCATCATGCTGCCAAGGGTGATTTGTGAGCGCACTACACTTTCAGCAGCTATGATCACTATGACAATATTTTTTAACTGGTTGATAAAGTTGGCGCCATTTGATTGTATTTGTCCCAATGCCAGGCCTTTCATCAGTACCTTGTACAGCCGCATTTGAATGATCTCCCATTCCCAGCGGCGGCGGATCTGGCTGTTGTTGAGCTTTATTTCAGTAATGCCATTGATCAGTTCCAGGATACCGCTTCTATTGGCAGCCGCTTCATCGTGTCGCTGGTAATCGAGGATCGCTCTCTTTTTTACAAATAATACTACCCAGCCAATGTAAATAATGGTGGCTGCCAGGAAGATAAAGAAGATCTTTCCGTTGTATGTGGCCAGTATGGAGCCGAAGATGATCAGCGATACCATCGAAAAGAGCACATTGAGGGTAGTGGATGACAGAAAATTTTCAATGCGCTGGTTGTCTTCGATGCGTTGTAACAGATCGCCCGTCAGTTTCGACTCAAAGAAAGAAACGGGGAGCTTCATGATCTTTGACAGGAAATCTGAAATAATGGAAATATTTATCCTGGCGCTCAGGTGAAGCAGCAGCCAGCTTCGTACCGTTTCAATGGCCGATTGTGAAATGAACAGCATCAACTGTCCCAGTAAAATAATATAAATAAAAGACAGGCTTTTATTGCCTATACCATAATCAACGATCGCCTGTGTGGTGAACGGAAAAACCAGGAGTATGATAGTGGCTGCTATAAGGCCCAGTAATAACTGGTACAATATTTTTTTATGTGGTTTTATATAATGCCACAGAAACTTTCCTTCTTCCCAGATTTTCTTTTCTGGCACATCTTTGTTGTCATAAAACTCCCTGGTGGGCTTAAACAATAATACCGGCCCTTCGCCATTTATATCAGAATTGTGCCGCCATCCGGCCAGGAATTTATTATGACGCTGTTTTAATAATCCTATTGCCGGATTGGCAACATAAATAAAACGATTATCGGTTTTGTAAACGATCACGAAGTGTTTTTGTTTCCAGTGTACAATGCAAGGGAGAGGCGCATCGTCTCTTAATTTTTTAAAATCAATATTCACTGACAGGGTTTTGATGCCTATTGATTCAGCAGCCTGTGAAAGCCCCAGGAAACTTACACCGTTACGTGTTATATAGCTTTTGCTTCTTAAATGTTCTACGCTATAATTCTTTCCATAGAATCTGGCTATCATCTTTAAGCACGTAGGGCCACAATCCATTTGGTCGAGTTGCCGGAAAAAAGGAAATTTTTTCATGAATAAAAATTGCTGTCTGTCTACTATGATGTCTTAACGATGGTGAGTATTTGCTCGCGTATGAGGAACCTGGTAAGTGAAAGCACAGACTGCATTTTGTCACCGGTATCTGTATGATTGTCATATTCCGTTACCAGTTCCCGCACTGATCTTTTACCATTTACCCGAAAAAGGAATTCAATAACTTCTCCTGCGTCCTGATATTCCCTGCCCTTGTAACAATTGTATAAAGTATGCCTGACAGCTTCACCGGAACTGTTTTTTTCGCCTTCAATAGTAAACCGGAAGTTTGAATGAAGACCGATAATGCTATCGGCAGTCAGCCGCTCGGCCATCAGTTGTTCATCGGCCGCTTCTTTTTTTCGGGCTGCATACACCCAGTTATCGTAAAAATTGGCGTGCATTTTCTCTGCTGCTTTTATATGAAAAGAGCCGGCGTTGTTTTCATAAACCCATTCAAATCCATATTTGTACAGGTACGCCTTGATGTCTTCAGCAGTGAACATAGATTGTACCTGGCTGAAATTGTTGCCCAGCGGTCCAAAATGTATAAACAGCCCGTCTTTTTTAAGTACCCTGTTCACTTCGGGAAATAGTTTAGGAAAGGGTAATACATCGGTAAAATAAACAGAGATAATACAGGATACAGAGCGGTCGGGCAATGGCAAACGCGTGGCATCGGACAAAAAGTAAGAGAGTTTATTATTGATGCCGGCTCTGTCTTTATCGGTGTATCCAACAGCAGCAGCCGAAGCAGTTATGTTTCTGGTGCTGTGCATATTATCCCGTATTTGCGTTAGCATTATGTCTGCAAAATTAATTTGGCCGCCTTTGGCGATCTTATTATAGAACGATGCCATAGGCAATGCCAGATCAGTAGCATAAAGATGATCAAAATATTCGCTGATGTCCCAGGCAATGCGCCCCAGTCCGGCCCCGAGTACCAATGCCGTTTTTGTTTCGTGGCAGTGTTCACGAATGATAGCGCCGAGACTGTTGCGAATAATACCAAGTTCTTCTTCCGCCGCAGGCAAACCGCACCAGTCTCTTTTCAGATAGGGAAATGCGTTGACCTGGCGTATATCCTGGAATTTATTATTTACAGCAACATGCATCAATTGCGCCTTGTCGAAATATTTTTCCGTGACGTTAATCGCATTTTGTATCAGGCGCAGATTTGAAAGCGTGCTCTTTTGAAGACTTTCGGCTGTATTTTTTCTGAACGACAATCCCTGGTAAGGGTTGCTGTATTGGCCCGCTGCTTCCTGCTGTTTTAAAATATATTTGCTATACTGGTAATAAGATTCTGCCAGGAACAGGGATGGATTAGGTACAAGCACAGGAATGCCATCGATAACAGGATAGGTATGAGCTGAACCGGGAGCATTCAATTGTTCCTGTTGGTCATTCGTATATTCCAGTATTTTTCTGGTGTGCAAACAAATTAACTCTTTCATCCGGTCGCGTCGGTTTAATAATGTTGTTATTTAATGGCCAGGGAGCTATCAATGGGGTTTAATAACAGGAAGTTTTCGTATGAAAAATCATAGCCCTGGTTCGAACTATCGTACTGGTATATAAAGGAGCTTACCTTTTCATCCAATTCGTTAAATGCCTGTTCAAACTCCTGCCATAACGATCGCCCTTTTTCCGATAGCATTTCGCCCGATCTGAAATCCTCCAGCGCTACTTTGAACTTTCTCATGCAGAAAGGGAACCGGCCCAGCAATTCATGCAATTGACGATCGCTGAAAACGCCCGCTTCATACAAACGATAAAAGTTTGCATTGGAAAACAAGAACGGTAGCAGGGAATAGTAGGCTCCCAACATAGTTCTGCCGTCGCCGGGCCGTTTATTAAACTGCTTTATGGGTGTTTCGGGTGGAACCGAGAAGAAAGATGCTTTATTGAACATCACCGCATAGTAAATTACATGACCGCACTGATGGGTAATATCTTCACAGAAGAATACTTCATCATGACTGTCCTGTACATTAAAGAATGCCGTTCCATTGGCCAGTATGGTGGCGAAGGACCGCAGGTGCTGGCTTTTGAATAATACCACTCTTTTAATTGTGGCATGCAACAGCGCATCGAATTCGGGATAAAATTCCCTGATGTAAGCCAGCGCTTTTTCGAGATGTTGTTTATGGCGGCTTACCGTGTCTTCAACGGCCAGGTCTTCATTTCCTTCAAACAGCGTGTTCAGCAGCGGATTGTTGTGAAGGCATAATTCAATTGCTGTATTATTTAACAGGTATATATTTTCAAAGGTAGCCTCTATTGCCTGGCCATTTACCAGTAAGCTTGCAGCTGAAGAGTTGGGGTTTCCATAATAATCTACAGGCCCCACAGTAATATTCGTATGGTAATAACCGATCCCGGGTAAATAAATGATGCCATTATTGTCGGGGTAAACAGGTATAGTGGCTGGTCTTTTATCTGGGGCAATATACCCAAATAATATCTGCTCAATACTGATCTTCTTTTCACGTGCATTGAACCATGTATATAAGAGCGGTTCCATAAAAGGGGCTTCCGCATCGAAATCCAACAGATCGAACAGGTCTTTCCGGTTTTTATACAGCATTAGCTTTATGTATTGAATATAACTGTTTCTGCCTTCTGCTGTTTTTTGAGTAATAAGTTGATAATTCATGACACATGCTTTAGCGTTAATTGTTAGCCCGGTTAAATTCCTCGGAATTACCGGTTTTTGAAGCCTTTCTGTCTTTAACGGTTTGTTTGCCGAACCTGTAGGTAAAGGTGAGCCGCAGGTAGCGGCTTTCGTAGGCGTTTTTAAATGTATAGTGCTGGGTGGCAAAATTTACTACCTGTTGCTGCGGATAGGTTTTGAAGAGATCATACACGTTCATAGCCAGGGTTGCCTGCTTTTTGGCAAAGCTCCATTTAACGCCTGCATCCACATAACCGTTTGGCCGGTACCGGTATAGAAAAATCTGGCTGAGCGACTGGTAATTAAAATTTATTTCTGCGGTCAGGTTCTTTTTAGCACTGATCGTAAACTGATTATTAAGATAGCCATAAAAGGTAAACTGGCCATAGTCGAGCATTTCATTCAGGTAGGGCAATTTCATGCTATAATAAAACAGGTATAGCGTGCTGTTCACCGACCATGCCGGTGTGATCCTGAATGGCGCATAGCTATGTATTCCGTAAGCGTCAATTTTTCCTAAATTCTGCCGCGTGAAATAAGCGGTGTTGCGGGTAACATCAATAAAGGGGATCTGTTGAAAAAAGTTATTTGTGAGCAACGCATAGGCGGCAATTGAATATTTTTCTTTGTAGGTATAGGTTACTTCGGCATTGTTTGAGTAAGAGGGCCGTAACGCCGGATTGCCCTCGGAATAATTATATTGATTGATGTAATATTTAAAAGGGTTCAGATCGGAAAAGGAAGGTCTGTTGATCCTTCTGCCATAAGTAATGGTGAGCTTGCTATTTTGGTTGAGAATCTGCTGGTAATTGAGCGAAGGAAAAAGTTTCAGGTAATGTTGTTTATTGATCTCATGCTGATCTACCAGTTCGCCCGTAATATCGGTATATTCAGCGCGCAAGCCGGCCACAAAATTGATACGTTTACCGGTTTTATTTACGCTTGCATAAGCTGCCTGCACATTTTCCTGGTAATTGAAGTGGTTCGACTGGTTGGGATCTTCTATCAATGGTCCCTGATCGTAGCCGCGATAGAACAGGTAATTATTATCGGTAGTAGTAAATGATGTTCGTAACCCGGTGGTAAAGGAAAGTCCTTTACTGATCTGTTTTTCAAGGTCCAGTCTGCCGGTATAGTTTGTTATGGTTTGGGCAGCATAGCTGGCTGTATTGAACCGGTGATCACTGGCCGGGGGCGCATAAGTGACCGATGACAATGCCTGGTCCTGATCGGTGGTATATTGCAGGTAATCGCCGGTGAGTAAAATATTAGATCCTTTACCATCAAGCATATGCTTATAAGTGAGGTCTATATTCGTGTAGTTTAAATCCCTGTTAATATGATTTCCTGTTTCAATAAGGGAGTCTGTTTTATAATTGCTCAACCCTGTAATATTGGTAAGGGAGTTATGATCTTCTTTTGTTTTGCTGGTAAGGTTCCGTTCTGTCAATACGGTTAATACATCTTTATTGCTGAGGGTAAAGTCGGCTCCCAATTGAACAGAACTATAGTTCCTGGTAATATGTTTTGCATTTTCTGAAGCCCACAATGAAGCGGGGTAATAGATCTGCTGGTGTTCTACCGGTTGGGTGATCCTTTGGCCGCCATTTATAAAGCCATATAACGTAAGCCATTTTTTCCGGTAATTATAGCTGATATTGCCGGTGTATGTGCCGGAAGTCCTTTGTTCGTAGGTGCCGGTGCCAATCAATACCAGTCCTTCATTCTTATTTTTTTTGAGCCTGATATTAATGATACCCGAATTGCCGGCTGCATCGTATCTGGCGCCCGGGTTGGAAATGACTTCAATAGCCGCAATGTTTTCCGTTGGGATAGCAGATAAATAGGCAAACAACTCATCGCCACTCAACTGTACTTTGCGGTCATTCACCATTACCGTTATGCCGCTTTTACCTATTATGCTGATAGTATTACCGTTTGATTGTATGCCCGGCGTTTTCGAAATAGCATCCCAGCCGTTGCTGCCGGTTGCTTCCAGGCTTTTTTCAACATTGAAAACAAACCTGTCTGCCTTCTGTTCGTAAATATTCTCCTTTCCTGTAATGCTTACGGCTGCCAGTTCCTTTGATTCTTTATCCAGCACGACATTACCCAGGCGGACTTCGTTCCCTGCCTTGGGTACAATTATCAATACCATTTTTTCACGGTAGCCTACATGCGTAGCGTGCAGGATATAATTGTGGCTCGTTACATCAGAGAGCTGTATGGTAAAATTACCCTGTTCATCGCTGACTGCGCTCGTAATGACCTTCTCGTTTAAAGTGATGGTTATCGTTGCGCTGCTTACAATTTTCTTTTCACTGTCGGTTGTTTTTCCTGTAACATGCACCTGGGCGATCAATGAAACAGGGATAATATATAATAATATCACGAACAGGATTCGTTGAACGGGCATCGGCGTATTTTTCAACTTCAGCATATAGGTTAAACAAGGAATGATAATATAATAGGAGAGAGCAAAAACTCTCTCCTATTATGATTCTACTAAGACTCAACTGAGGCATTGCAGTTGGGGTCGCCAGGGTGGCAATCGGTTTCATTACCGCCGGTGATCATTTCCATTAATTCTGCAGAGTTTACTGATTCGGCTTTAGCAACGAATTCATCGAAAGACATTTTTTTGTCGTTTGTCATAAAAGTGAAATTTAAAAAATAAATGCCTACTCTATAAGGTTTTCGGCTTCCCCTTAAAGATATATAGATACAGGTAGTCAAACTGCAGAGCAGTGCATGCGCGTTTGGCGTTGGCGGCACGGCAATGCCAAATGCATAAGCCCAATTACAATGCAGAATGCTATTCTGTATGAAACAATAAAGCGTAGTACCCGGTCATATCAATCCTGGCAGGTTTTTGATATGGAGGGTGATTTACGAAGTGATAAAGAAATGTAGTTGGTGGTAGTGGAGTTGGCTGCAAATCATAAATTGTAAGGTTTTAACGCAAGGAATAATTTGATCATTCATACAATCGTACTGTTAATGGTATTAGTATTAGTATGGGTTTAATTCAATCGCATATTGAAAGTAAAAAAGGGGATGATAAAAAAGAATACCCGTCTACGTTAATAATTGTTAAATAGGGTGTGACTAACATGCCCTTTCCATCAACGTTAGAGTTATAAGCGCGACAAAAACTACCATAAGTGTGCAGAAATTGACTAAAAGTGTGCATTTTCAAAAAGGGCAAAAAAAGTGTTTTTCCGGTACTTTCTAAAACCATATCGAGTGAAAGTACCTGGAAAAAATTCGGAAAATACGGTTGAATGGGGGAGTTATGGCCTTTAAATAAGGGTAAGCATCGATATGTACATAAAACAACTGCACCAGACCGAAGACTGATGCAGTATCAAATATGTATAATTGTGATGTTATGAAAGTATTTGTGTTATTCTGCTACAGTAATTGTTGGGGGCTGCCTGCGGCAACGCTTTCTTCGGTATATACTAACGGCAGATCTTCAGTGCGGATGGCATCATCGAGGAATTCACTGCCTTCATTGGTATTGTGCGCGGGTTCATAATGAACAACCGGGTGTTCGTTCAATCGGTCACGCCGATTTTTAAAAGCGGGGTGTAAGAAGAAAAGGTTCATACAATTTGATTTTGGTTGTTTGGAAAATGGAGTGAAAGAGTGGTCTGCTGCCTGTTAAACTGCCGTGTTGTTGACCGGTTTTCGTAAGGATAAATACGCCGGCGTAGGGATATCCTGGTGCACGAACAGGTGGAAAGTGCATTCCCCTTGCAACCGCCCCGGTCCCGCATGGCGGGATCACCCGTCGTCTTCGTTTTAACAGCCAGCAGACCCACAATAATTTATTAGGCTTTTTTCAGTTGACCGGCCAGCCATTTTTCATAATTGATGGCGCCCAATTTTGCTTTTCCTGCCGGTACCAATGCGGCATTGGGAATGGTGCCGCCGTAATATTGGTTGTTGTCATTGGGTTCTACCTGGCGTGGATCTTTTGTGTCGCGCAGGTAACGGCTGAGGAAATTAGAGAGGGTTGAACGTTCGGGACCGGCTATTTCCATGATGCCATTAATGGGTGCTGCCAGCGCTGCTTCGGCAACAAAGGCGGCTACATCATCAGAAGCGATGGGTTGAAATTGAAGAGCTGAAATATGCACTGTATTTCCGTCAGCAGCCTGGCTGGCGAGGCCACCCAGGAACTCGAGGAATTGTGTGCTGTGAACGATGGTATAAGGAACACCGGATTTTTTGATCAGGTCTTCCTGCGCCTTTTTTGCGCGCATATAACCAACGTTCTGCATTTGATCGACCCCTACAATGGAAAGCGCTACGTGATGCTTTACACCGGCATTGATCTCGGCGGCCAGTATATTGCGGCCTGATGTTTCAAAAAAGTTCAAAACGGCCTGGTCTTCCCAGGAGGGGGAGTTGGCAAGGTCTACCACTACAGCTGTTTCGTTCATGGCTTCGGCCAATCCTTCTCCGGTGATGGTGTTGATGCCGGTGTTGGGCGAAGCGGCAATTACCTGGTGTCCCTGTTGACGAAGATGGGCGACTACTTTGGTTCCGATGAGGCCGGTGCCTCCGATGACTACGATTTTCATAATTTGACTTTTTAGTGTTTGTTGATTTTCTCTTAAAGAGGCCAACGAAATGCCAAATCGCCAAATAGATGATTGTCAACCCGGTAAGCAAAAGCGAGGGATCGGTTTTTCACTGTATTTAGTGAATACACGAAAACGTTCACTAAATAAAGGGAGTGCCTTTCGCACTGAGGTAGAAGTGTCGACGTCGATGACGTACGGGCCCGCCCAGGGTCTAACTAAAATAATCGGCCTTGGTGATGCCCAGTTTTTTCATTTTGGAATGCAGGGTATTGCCCGGGATATCAAGGATCTCTGCAGCGCCGCCTGAGCCGGAAATTTTACCGGCGCATCGTTTCAATACATCGATAATATAATCACGCTCCACTTGCCCGAGCGAGCGGTTTAACGCATAGGCCTGTTCGTGCTTTTCGGCATTGGTTTCCCGAGGAATATATACTTCATCGAGCACACCATCGGTCGCCAGTAATACGCTTCGCTCGATCAGGTGTTCCAGTTCGCGTACATTACCCGGAAACACATAACTGCGTAGTTGCTGTATCACTTTTGGCGTTACTTTTTTGATCCTTCGCCCGGTATTCTTGCTGTACCTGGCCACGAAGAAATGAATAAGCGGTTCAATATCATCTGCGCGTTCGCGCAGGGGTGGCAGGGTTATAGGAAATACATTTAACCGGTAATACAGGTCGGCCCTGAAGCGGCCTGCTTTTACTTCTTCTTCCAGGTTGCGATTGGTGGCGGCGATCAACCGCACATCTACCTTTATCGTTTGTTTGCCACCCAGCCGTTCCAGCTCACGTTCCTGTATCACCCGTAATAATTTTGATTGGGCTTCCAGCGGCAACTCGCCAATTTCATCAAGGAATAATGTACTTTGATTGGCCAGCTCAAATTTTCCCAGCCGCCGGTCTATGGCGCCGGTGAATGCGCCGCGCTCATGACCAAACAATTCACTTTCGATCAAATTGGCTGGCAGGGCAGCGCAGTTTACTTTTACCATCAATTTATCACGGCGGGGCGATGCATTGTGAATGGCCCTTGCGATCAGTTCCTTGCCGGTGCCGGTTTCGCCCAACACGAGCACGGTGGTATTTGATTCTGCTACCAGCGACATCAGGCGATATACTTTTTGCATGGTGTCTGCATTGCCAATGATCTCCGAAAAATTATAGATCGTTTTGATCTGCTCTTTCAAATAATCATTTTCCACTTCCAGTTGCTTTTTATAGGCCAGTAATTTTTCATTGGCCAGAATATTGGCAATGGCAATGGAGATCTGGGCGCAAATACCTCTTAATATTAATGGGCTCAGGCGGTCGGCCTGCATCCAGATGGTGCCGATATTTTTATTGCCCACCCGCAAGGGCAGTCCATAGCTGTTCCTTAAGCCGGTGGTTTTCCACAGTTGTGCATAGGCGTTCCCGCTCTTCAGCTCTTCTTCAATATTGAATACCACACCCTCTTCACTGGCCAACACCTGTGCGGTGTATTTTTCTTCGATGGTAATAACGTTGGCCGACATTTTTTCAAAATCCACTTTGGCCTTTTCAAACAGTGTTTTGTCAAACATAAACGGGCTCATGTGAAAACCATCTTCATCGATCACCCTGATCATGGCAAGCTTTGTATGCAGGGTTTTGTCGAGTACCGTAACAATGGCAGCCTGCAGGTCATTCTTTGTTCTTACCTGTGTAATATCATTGCTGAAGTTCAGCAAAAAGGCCTGCTCTTCCTGTTTTTTGCTGATCTGCTCATTGGCCATAATATTGGCCAGCGCAATGGAGATCTGTGAACAGATGCCTTGCAGCAGGGGAACGTTGATCTCTTCAATATCAAGGAATAGTAGTCCAAGATTTGTTTCGCCATTACGCAGGCGAATGCCTAAAAAGTTTTTGAATCCCATTGCCTGCCAGTTCAGTAAATAGGGCGCCGTAAGGCCGCGTTGTATTTCCCGTTCTACATTAAACAATAAAGGAATGGGACTCTCAAGTACCCGGTTCTGTAAACCGTCATTGATAGGGTAGCTGGCTTTTTGCAGTGCGTTCACTATATTTTGATCGTGTTCTTTCAATCCCAGATCAAACACATAGGGGCTCATGGTGGTTTTATCTTCATTGATGCGGCGAATGACATAACCGCTCTTTTGATTTAACTTATTTATGGCGGTGCGAACGGAACGGGCCAGTTCTTCCTTCGTTCTTACTGTAGCAATGTCGCTGCTGAATTCGAGCAGAAAGGATTTTTCTTTTTCCTTGTTCCGCAGCTCCTCATTTTTGATAATATTGGTTACCGCACTTGACAACTGGGGTGCTATGCCGTTCATTATACTTCTGAATTCATTGGTAAAACGGCCTGCTTTGTCGGAATAGATATTAATAAACCCGATCGGTTTTTCAGCATTCAGGAGTTTGGTCATCAGAATTTCCCTGATGCCACCTTCATAATTCACCCGCAGAAATGCGGGGCTTTGTGGTTGGTCCATCACCTCCTCCAGTATAAAGGAGATGGGGCCATCGGCTGCCAATACACTTTTGATGAAAGGCTCGTTCAATGTAAAGCGCTGTCCGAACAGTAGCTTATAGCCTGGATGCGACTTTATAGGTGAATTTTCAATATCATACAAAAAGGCGCCATAGGTTTCGTCTTTATGGTCAATAAGTGCAATGATGGCATGTGTAATGCTATAAAGACTTTTTAACCGCTTTGAAAACAGGGCAATGAGATCGTTTTTGTCGCGAACCCTGGTGAGGTCATTTCCCAGGTCGAGCAGGATCTTTCTTTCCTGTTCAAGCGCGGTTTTTGAAGGAACCGCCCCCTCAGCTCCCGGAAGATTTGCCTTTTTCATGAAGGCAAAAGTCGGACAATATACTATTTCAGCAAAACACCATTGGAAGTAAACCCATTATCAGGCATTTGCACGGGGCTGGTTTGTTCATTCCATTGAACCGTCAGCGTTTCCTCCTTATGCAGCGGGTTACTGGCATACAATCGTTTGCCGGCGATCAGTATTAAACAGGGTTTGTTGACTGTCAATTTTTTATTGGCGCTTATTTCGAGAGAACCCGGCAAATAAAAGGCGGCCATGATGGTTCCATCGGGAAAACTAACCGCCTGGCAACTGGTATCATTTTGCAAAACGGTCCAGGTTGGTAGCGCCACCAGTGATTGCGCTTGCTGCGGGGTGGGGCAGGCCGCCAGTACATAACCGGTATTTAAATTATTGACGTGTTTGCCATGTAATATTGCCGGCATAAAAAGGTTGGCGGTTACCGGTGCGTCAGTTAAAGAATTATTGATCGATTTCCAGGTGCCGGTAACGGATTGTGCCTGCAGGCTCACCTGTGCCGGTTGCAGGGGTATATAGGCAACTCCGGCATGATAGACCCACTTTACCTGTTCTAATTCGTGCCGGCCTTCTTTGATAATGTGTCCGGGTTCATTAACCGTGATCGCACCTTTCCAACGGCACTGGTCAAGTGTTGTATATACGATTGAATCGGTATTGCCGGCTGTTAATCCGGCGATCAGGCATACCACCACGTTGCCATGGTTTGCCCAATACTTGCGGGCAGCAATACTTTGTTTTTGTTCTTTATCTACCAGCCGGTAATCCATTACACTCAAACCCGATGCGCCATTGTTCACGCCGCCAACGAATGGTTGCCGGTCGATCCTGTATGCGCCATTGAATGCGGTAACGCCCGGTAGCCGTTCCCAATCCCAAACCGGCATCAGATTAAAATATTCGTCCCCACTTTTAACTATATACGCATCGCCGCTGTGCAGCAAATGTCCTTTAAGGTTCTCGCTGTTGATCGATTCGGTAGCCAGTGTACGGGTTGAAATGGTTTTTACAAAAAAGCTGAAGTCTTTATGATGGTAAACTGCGAAATCGGAGTAAGGATAGTACCGGTAACCTGTTAATGTACCCCTACCGTTCTGGATCGCTTCGAGTGTTTTAAACTGTTGCGTTTCCTTTGGCCACAGATCGCATAAATAGGGGACCAGTTTCCTGATGTCGGCACTCTGCAGGGCATTCATGCGGCTAACGGAGCGGTCCATGGTGCCCGGCACCGTGTTGATACCGCGGGCCATCCATTGCCAGCCTTTTAACGTAAGGTCTTTTAGCAGGTTCAATTTTTCTTCCGGATACGCCAGGGTGGTGCCCCTGAGCAACCAGGCCATGCGCACGTTCTCCCATAAAAATGCCTGTCCGTACTGGTACAGCTGTAACCGGGCGCCATGCTGATGAAAACTATGATCGGGTTGTATGCCTTCGGTGGTGGTAAGGGCAATTTCATTCAGCAACAAATTACGGCAGCGTTGCATCAGTTCCCAATCGTGGGTCAATGCGCCATAATGAAAACCCAGGTTAGCGCTCCATACCAGGTTGGCGCCGGCCCCATTCTGCTGCACTTTGAGCTGATCCATTACTGCCAATGTGCTGTTGAGTTGTTCCCTTGTGAGCGTGTCACGTAGCAGGGTGATGATGTCGCGCATAAACTGTGGCACCCCAATCTGGTTGTGCCACCAGTTGGCGTTCTGGTAGCGTTTCTGTAACCAATGATTCAGCGCGGCATTCATTGGCTTCCAAACCGCTTCCTGGTGATAGAAAGAACTTGCGGGTTTGGCCCAGGCAATTGCCAGGTCGCGAATACGGTCCAGGTGTTTGCTCACCTGCCAGTTGGCCAGCTCCGCATTATTGTATGGAATATCGGGCCATTGTCCATCGGCAGTAAGGGTGGCTGTGCAGGAACGGACTGATGCTGCATCGGGTTGTATAGTCTGCAAAAGATACGTGCGGTACCTGTTGACCACTGTATCTTCCTCAGCCAGTCTTTTATACCGGAGCATGGCTTCCAGGTAATAATAATCGGCATAGATCAGCGGTACATCAATGTCGGCGTTTTTAGGATAATTGCCTACACCGTGTTTCAATAGAAAACCGCCGTTTTCCCCTATGGCAGCCCGGTAGGCGGGTGAACACAGGGAGCGAAGCATGGTTTCGGCTGTCGTGAAATACGTTTTAGCCGTTTGGCGGTTTACATAGCCCGACAATTCCAGTAAAGCCGAACATAGTATGGCGCCTGCCGATACATCCTTGGCGGTTGTGGGAATACCGGGCGCATCAAGGTCCCAGTATGGAATTCCGTCTTTGGGGAAATGGGGATGGTGCAGTATAAATTGCGCAATCCCGTTTGCCTGTTCCAGGTACACCGGGTTTTTCGTTTCGCGGTACAGTACCGTATAGCCGTAAAGGCCCCATGCCTGTCCGCGCGACCAGGCCGATGAATCTGCCGCGCCCTGTACCGTTTGCTTTTTTAAGATGCTGCCATCGGTTGGGTTATAGATCACCAGGTGATAAGAGCTGTAATTAGGCCGGAAATGATTTTTGAGGGTAGTGTTGGCGTGGGTAACCGCTATTTTATAGAAGGAGGAATCGCCGGTGAGGCGGGTAGCTGCAAACAACAGTTCCAGGTTCATCATATTGTCGATGATGACCATAAACCGCCCGGGGTCCGAATCCCAGGAGCGAATGCAGCCCACCCGCTCATTGAAACGGCTTGCCAGGGACCTCGCACTATTGATGATAACGGAATCATATGCCGGTTTGGGCGCCAGCCGTTTGGCATTGCCAAAAGAACAATACATCATAAAACCCAGGTCGTGCGTGGTGGTATTGAACTGTTCCTTTTCCAATACTGTTAATTTTCGCAGTGTTTCCTGGTATAGCAGCGTGTCTTTTGTTGCTTCGTATAAATATAATAATCCGCCGGGATAAAAACCGCCCACCCAGGGTTCTGACCCGCTGGTCACCAGTTTATTACTGGCTGCATACCAGGTTACCGGAAAACGTTCCCGCGTTAGTTGTTGCGACAGTTTTTTATATTGTTCTACCGACTCCTGTAAGCTTTTGTCAACATCGTTCAGCAAGCCGGCAGGTGCGTTTTGTTTTAGATGCGGTTGCGCCCATGCGCCGGTATGCATCCACACAAACAGCATTAAAAAAATGGCTATACGCAATCTGTTGTGCATTTTTATTTTATCAAAAACCCTAACTGATCATATTTGAGTTCAACAGCCGGATTGAATGCATTGCTGCCCATATATTGCTCCAGGCTATAGCGCAATTGGCGGGCGGCCGGGCGTTTATCGAGGTCGTGCGACAGATCAAGTGAACTGATGATCAGTTTTCCTTTTCCTGCTTTTACCTCAATTACATTGGCCATGCGGCGGTTCTTAAAGAAATTATCAATTACCGTAACGATGGGCGTAAGTTTCGGCAATGAATCCAATACCATTGTTTTGGAGGAAGTGATGAGGTCCCACCATTGCCAGTTGCTGTAAAAATCAGTGGGAAATTTTTGCAGGGCCGGGTGTTGCGGTTCGCATAAGATGCCCATGGTACCGGGCTGATTGGGAAAATGCACCGGGCTCCAGAACACGGGCGCAAACCGTCCTTCTTCTCCTTTTAGCGCTGTGGTATCCGGATTCAATAAGACGTTCCTGCCTTCATTAAGCCATTGCACGGCTTCTTTTACCGATGTGGTAAATGCTACTTTATTATTGGTTTCCTTTAATTGAGCAGGATATACCCAGAAGGTCCAGTTGTTTTTGTAGGTAGTGCCTTCGAGCTTTAATTCAAGGGTTAGTTGAGCGGCTTCTGTTATTGAACCCAGTTCAATGCGGATGCTGCCCAATTTATTGTCATTGCCTACAGGCAGGTCTTTGGCAGTGAGCCGGCCGCTGAACCATTTTTTTCCTTTTGAGTCGGTGACGGTCCAAACGGGTACTACGCCTTTTAACTCGCTGCTGCTGAAATTGGCTGCTTCGGCGGTTGCTTCCAGTGATTCGTTATTGGTGTAGGTGGCTTTTTCAAAACGAAGCAGGGGCACTACCGGGCCGCAATACTGGCGGTGTTGTTCCGGGGTTACCAGTCCCTTGCTGTCCCAGAAAGCATCCAGTATGCCCACCAGTGCGGTTCCCTGTCCGGGGAAATCGTGCAGGTCGAGCAGTTCAAAACCGCTCAGACCCTTTGTCTTTAAGGCGCGTTCTATTTCTTCTTTATACAAATTAGCCGAGAATTTTCCGCTGGCCAGGGTATAGGAGGGCGCGAGTGCAAGCAGGCCTTTGCGCGACAGGTCCTTCTCAATGGCTTTAAAATTCAGTGGGTCCAGTACGCCCGTATACTTTTTTATTTCTTTCAGGTTGGGATACACGGAATATTGTCCGATCTCATGGGTGATCAATGGCACCGTTAAACTATCAATGGACTTTGTATAGTCTGTAGAGAAATTGGGCGCATACTTATTGAATATTCCCTGTCCGCGTACCCAGCCTTTCCTGGTGTATTGCGTAATAAAATAATCGTCGTCTGCTTCGGGCCAGGTGCCATGTCCTTTCTGAAACGTAAAGGTAGTGGTGGTGTACAGGTGACGTTTATCTGTTGCTTTCAGTTGTTTCAGCAAACCGGCCAGCCATTGAAAATCGCCCTGCAGTTCATTGCCCAGCGACCATAATACAAAGGAAGGGTGATTGCCATATTCCTTAATGATCTGTGCTGCTTCTGCTTCCAGGAAACCGTTGGTGTTTTTATCCATTCCGGTGTTCATGCTCCAGAGCGGCAACTCTATCTGCAGGTAAAAACCCATGGAATCTGCTACGTCAAAAGCGGCCTGGGGCGGGCACCACGAGTGGAACCGTAAATGGTTCAATCCATAGGCTTTGGCGGTGCCAAATACTTTCAGCCAGCCATTTTTCTCCATAGGCGGATGACCGGTCAGGGGGAAGATATTGCATTCCAGGGTGCCGCGCAGGAAAATACGTTGTCCGTTCACCTGCAGCAGCCCATTGGTATTTGTCACTTCGCGCATGCCGAATGTGGCAGTGGCTATGTCTTTCACCGCAGGATTTTGTGCGGTGAGCGCCACGTTAACGGTATACAGGTTGGGATGAAATTCATTCCATAATAGCATGGCTTTTCCCAGCGCCACCTTTATTTCCTGTTTGGAAGTACCGGCAGCAACGGTTACTGTTTCCTGTTTGGTGATAACTACTTTTTTGTTTTTATCCAGCACCTGAATTTGCAGGGTGGCGTTCACCGCCTGCGCATAATTGTTCTGCAGGGTAGGGGCGATGATCACTGACCCATCCTTTACGTCAGGAAAGGTTTGAACATGATCAATAAACAAAGGGTCTTTAGCAATCAGTTGCAGTTTGCCGATCACCCCGTTCCAGATGATCTGGGTGCCATCGGTATAGGCATGGGCCATTTCGCGGTGGGTGATATCATACTGTTTGCTATTGTCGATGCAGATCACCAGCAGGTGTTTGCCTGGTTTTGCCAGGGCGCTCCCGTTGAACCGGTGCGGCGCCGATAAACTTTCCCCGCTTCCCGCTTCTTTTCCATCGACCCACACCCTTGTTTTCCAGATCACCCGTTCAAGGTACAGCTCTAGCTGTTTGTTGGCAAAGCCTTGTGGTATCACAATTTCTTTACTGTACCAGGCGGGGCCAATATAGGAGTGCTTTCGGGTAAGCCGTAACAGTACATCTTTGTACAGGCTATCGGTTGTGAGTGTTGGCTTGTTGCCGATCGCTGCATCGTCAAGCGTACCTGGCAATTTGATGGCTGTTCCTTTCTGCTGGTTATACCATTGCTGGTCTACCCCTACATGCAGGGAATCGAGCCGCACCAGCCATTGGCCCGACAGGGAAATCGATTGTTGGGCGGAACTGCGGAGGCCGGAAAGTAAGAGACAGAAAATAACAAGCTTTCGTTTATGGTTATTCATATGTGTTTAAAATCGTGAATGTGTCAGTTGCCGGTTACCAGTTTCCAGTTTCCGGGCCTTGAATGTCGATCATTCTACCTAAATGGGGATGCAGTGAATTTTATCCTGGTAACCGGAACCCGGTACCTGGTAACTCTATCTACTTGTCAACTTTCTCAGCAGTTTCGGTGAGCGACAAATGTGCCTTTGCTCCAAAATGCATCACGTCATTGGTCAGCGCCTTCTGCAAACATTCCTTTGCTGCTGAAATATTTTCTAATCCTAAAAATCCCAATCCCATCATATAATAGCAATGGGTTTGGTTGCGCACCCTGAGATCGTCTTCAAAGATCAACAGATCGGGCAGCGATACGGCGAAGTAATCGATCTTCACTTCATCGTTTAAGTGCGACTGGCCATATTCTACCAACCGGGAAAATATGCTGCCGGCTTTTTCTTTTTCTTCCAATGTCTTCCAGGCCAGTCCCTGGTAAAAGATCTTATCTGGCTGCTGATCGTTATAGAACATGGCGGCGGTTGGTTCTGATAAACCCTGCGTGGCTTTTTGCAAAAAGGCTTTCGCTTTTGTTGCATTGCCTGTTCCTTCATAAGCGCATGCCAGCCAGTAAAAAATATCGTTCTCCTGTGCGCCATGCAATTTGCCTTCGCCGAGGTCAGGCGGGTATATCTGCGCCTGCTCAAGCAATGCGATGGCTTTATCATACTGTGCCTGCTGAATATGTTCGCGGGCCATTTCAACCAGGCTATAGCTATATTGTGCCGATACCTTGCCTTCGCCACCTTCCCAGGGATGAAATTTTCTTTGCATAATAAGCGCATAGGCCCTGTTATATTCGCCCAGGAAATTATACAGGGCGGCCCTTTCGAGGTACAGGTCATCTCTTTGTTCAACCACGGCCACATGCTGTTCCAGTAATGCCAGCCGGTCTTTTGCAGCTGTGTTCAGGCGTTTGTACAACTGGTCAAGTTCCATCAGTACGCGGGCGTCTGAAGTGTCCAGTGAAAATGCCACTTCATAAAAGTTGACAGCTTTTGCGGGATCGTTCCGTTTGTTGAAATAAGCAATGCCGAGGTTGCGGAATGCGGTGGGGAAGGAGGCGTCTCGTTGCACTGATGTTTCCCAGGCTTCAATGGCTTCATCATACTGCCGTTTATCGTACCACAGGTTGCCAAGGTAATAGGGCGCCCGCGCATCAGTTGGGTTCAGGCTGGAAGCCAGTTGCAGAATGGCAATTTCTTCCAACCGGTTGGGGAAGCAACCGCGGGGATCAACCTGCGCGCCTTTGGCAAAAAACACTCCGGCCTTTGATACTTCGCCCAACTGGTAATGCGCCCAGCCAAGGTAATACCATACGAGGGGCGATGCCGGGATGGCTGTATTGTCAGCCACCAGGTTCAGCCATTCAATGGTTTCGGCATATAAACCTGCTGCGGCATAATCCAATGCATATTCGAAATAATTGTGTGCACTTCCTCTTGCCAGTTTTATCAGTTGTTCCAGTGAACGCCGGGCTGCATTGGCATCGCCCAGCTGTTCATATAACTTGTGTTGTTCAAAGAGCACCGGAAGATTGAAGGGGTCTTTTTCCAGCGCCGCGGTACAAACTTTTGCCGCAGCGGGGTATTGCCCCAGCCTTCTTAGAATAATTGCTTTTAGTGCAATGGCCTTGCGGTTTTTTGTATTGCGGTCTAGTGACAGCTGTACATGTTCAAGGGCCTGTTCATAGTTGCCCTGGGCCACATCGATCTGTGCTACAGAAAAATACCCACTGTCTTGCCAGGCGCTGCTCCAGGTGGCTTTGTAAAAAGCATTGTATGCTTCGGGTAAACGCCCCTGCATTTTTAAGCTCAATCCCAGGTTATAATAAGGCTCGCCATCATAGGGGTTGGGGTTGCGTGAAATAAGGGTTTCAACGGCTTTCCGGAAATAGGGTTCGCTTTTGGCAAACTGACCTCTGCGCAACAACCATAACCCAAGCGCATTGTTATTGCGGATATCCTTAGGATCACGCCGCAATGCTTCTTCATAATAGGGCACGGGGCTATAGGTGGCATGGCGGTATTGCTCAAGGTGCAACCCGGTTAAATACAATTGCTCGTTATTTTCCACTTCTTCGGGCGCCAGGGCAGCTTTGGCCGGTTCGGGAATGTCGCTTTGTTTATTGGTCTTGCTTTCATAACGCAACACTTCTTTTCCGGCTTTGTTGGTGAGGGTAAGTAAAATATTGTCTGCTGTTATGCCTTCTGCAACCGGAATGGATTTATTGTAAAGGGTTTCCGGATTTACCAGAATGACTTCATTCAATAATTCCTGCGCATCTTTTGTTAGCTGTATCTTCAATACCTGGGCCGAAGTGGCAAATACTTTTACCTGCAGTGTGTTGTTCACTTTCTCTACATTCATCAACACATCTTTTGTGGCATTCTTTACCACGCCCAGCTCACGGTAAGGCATAAAGTATTGGGTGAATGATTTTTCCTCATAGGGCATCAGCCAGCTGAAATCCGGTTGATTGTCGGTGAACACCCCGGTCATTAATTCAATATAAGGACCGTCTTCATCGGTGAGGTTGCGGTCCCAGGCCTGGCCAAAATCACTGTGTCCCCAGGTCCATTGTTTTTTACCCGGCGATACATGGTGATTGGCTACGTGCAATACACCGGCCTGGGTGTCGTGTTCATACCCCCCTACAAAATCATAATCTGAATTAACGGCCATATAGGAAGTGGGTACCGGAATGTTTTTATAGCGGGAGATATCGGTGCCCGGTGAGTAATCAACTTTGTAATAGGTACCTGTAGCAATGGGGAAGGTAGATACATCGCGTTTGCCGTGATCGAATACCGCATTCACATCGGGCGGAAACACGGATTGGTAATGGTCGTTCACCTTCACGGCCGGATTGGCCCACCACAAAAAAGTTTGGGGCAGGGGCGTGCGGTTGTATAGTTTTACTTTTATTTCAAGGTATGCTTTACCGGGGTGCAGGGTAAAGCCGGCCATTCCCTTGGTGCGGAACATGCGTTCTACCTCGTTCACCCAAACGGTTTTACTGCCGTCTTCATTTTCTTCAATGGAATAATCAACCGGTTCATACGTGCTGGGGCGATGGTGTTGTGGCCAGTTAAACTCAATGCCGCCCGAGATCCAGGGACCACATAAACCAACCAGCGCCGGTTTTATAACCTGGTTATAATAAATAAAATGCCGTTGTTTGATCTTGTCATACGCCATTTGCACGCGGCCCCCCAATTCAGGGAGGATCATGATCTTCAGGTATTGGTTCTCCAGAAAAAGGCCCAGATATTCTTTGTTTATTTTCTCATCATAGATCTTTTCGATCACCGGGTTGGGATATACGACGCCGCTGCTTCCCTGGTATACCCGTTTTTCAAAGAACATGGGATTTTTATCGGGCTCGCCTGTTTCATAGGTTGGGATCACTACTTTTTCTTCCCAGACTTTTATCATTGAACTGCTCATGTCTTTTAGCGTTGGTTGTTTGAAGCAATATATTTTTTGTAGTTGGGTCTTAATGGGCAATAAAAGATTCCAGTTCTTCCAGCGTTTTGCCTTTTGTTTCTTTCACTTTTGATCTTATAAAGAAGAAGCCCAGTAAACAGATGCCGGCATACAGCCAGAACGGGCCATAGGTGCCTAATTTCTCGGCCAGTATGGGAAAGGTGAACGCCAGTATGAAGTAGGCGGCCCAAAGCGATACAACCGCAATGGAAGTGGCCAACCCGCGCACCTTGTTGGGAAATATTTCAGCGATGAGCACCCAGGTCACCGGCGCCAGCGAGGTTGCATAACTTGCTATTGCCAGTAATACGAATACAGATACCACACCGGTGCTGGCCTGGTTGCGCAGCAGCAGGGCCAGTACCACATACAGGATCGATAAACTCAATGAGCCCATCAGCATCAGCGGCCGGCGGCCCAGCTTATCAACCTGCCACATGGCCAGCAATGTAAACAGCAGGTTCACGATACCGATAGAGATGGTCTCGAATAACTGAAGGTCAAGGTTGGCCCCTACCGATTCAAAGATTTTGGAAGTATAATTAAAGACCACATTGATGCCACAGAACTGTTGAAAAACGGCGAGCGCAATGCCGATGAACACTGCAGGGCGCACGCCTTTTGCAAATACGGCTTTATAAGATTGTTTGGTTGAGCCCGAAAGCGAAGCCTTGATCTCATTGTATGAATTGGCTGCAAAACTGTGGCCACCGATCTTTTGCAATATTGCTTCTGCTTTTTGTTGCCGGCCTGCTTTTATAAGCCAGCGCGGACTTTCGGGCAGCCACAATACGCCAATGAAAAATAACAGGGAAGGAACGGCGCCCAGTCCGAACATCCAGCGCCAGGCTTCCTGCCCATTGTCAGCTAACGTATAATTCACGAGGTTGGTGATCAAAATACCGAGTACGATCGTCAACTGGTTAATGGCTACATTACGCCCGCGTACAGCCGCCGGCGAAACTTCGGCAATATACATGGGGCTTAGCATGGAGGCCATGCCCACGCCGATGCCTGCAGCAAAACGTGCGATCACAAAGCTGGTGAGCGAAGGCGCCAGGGCCATACCCAGGGAGGAAACCGTAAAGATGAGCGCTGCCGTCATTAAACCGGGCCGGCGGCCATAACGATCGGCCAGGTTGCCGGCCACCAGGCAGCCTATAATACATCCAAGCGCCAGTGAACCGGTCAAAAATCCTTCCCACCAGGCATTCAGCTGAAACTGCACTTTTAAAAATGGTAAAGCGCCGGCGATCACGGAAAAGTCGAACCCGAACAAATAGCCACCCAATGCTGAAACAAACGAAATGCCGATGATGTATGCGTTGCTGTATGAATTTGGCCGTTGCATCGTTATGATTTTCATGAACAAAAAATAAAATTATGCTATATGTAGCTGATTACTGGCGCTTGTTAAGGCATCAAAAATCCATGACAAACTTATGTTTGAAGCAGCGGCTGCAAAATGGAAAATCCCTTGAAAAAGATGGACTATCTTATGGTTGCCGGGTGCCGGTTACCTGTTACCGGGACCTTGAATGTTGAATGGGCTGCTTTTAATCGGGCACTCCGAATTTTATGCCCGGTAACCAGAACCCGGTAACTGGTAACTGCTTATTGATACGTTCCCACTAAAGTCACAACCGAGCGGGAAGGAACAGATATATTGTTTACTGCATTCACCGTTTTTTTCATGTTGTACGCGAAATCGGTGGTATACACCGCCACCGTATTGCCGCTCAGGTTCAGGGGGCTGTTCTCGCCCGAAAGTTGCAACTGTTTGTCGGTTGATTCGGGATTAATGAGCACCACCACCAGTTTCTTACTGGTTTCGTCTTTATAGGCGGAGATCATTAATGAGCCGGCCGCCATCACCGGATCAGTTACGCCCTGCACATTGGCGGTTATGCGTTTCATGCCGGGCCTTATAAAACGGGCATAGTTTCCAAAAGACCATAGCTGCTTGCTGTCGAGTACGATCCCATCCTGTTTGCAATTCGGTACATTGATCTGTCCCGATGGATCGTTGATGTACACCAATGCATCGCTATAGTTATACGGACTCATTGCCAGCCACCATTGCCAGCTTGTTACATTGGCTATGGTAAGGTCGTGATGCAATACTTTGGCCACATACAGGCCATAATCGATACTGGTATTGCGGGGCGAACCATTGTATTTTCCGCAGATATCGCCGAGGATGCCAAATTCTGTTTGCCAGGTTTGCAGGTTGGCGTCAACCTGGTTGATCTTTGCTGCCACCTGTTTGCGGATATTGATCATATTGTCGTCGGGACAGGTAGTGAAATAACTGTGCGCCGAAATGGCTTTTTCAACAGCAGGTAAATTGCCGATATAGTTGGCTGAACCGGATGCAAAGAACTGATTGATGAGATCGCCTCTGCCATCTGTATTGCGGCCATATAAAAAGTCAAGCTGGCCGGCTTCGCCCACCACCACTTTGGCGCCCGATAGTTTAGGTGAAAGCGATCTTACCAGGGCGCTCACTTCAGCATTGGTTGCCTGCGTGCCTTCCTGGCTGGCCCCGGTAGCCTGGCCCCAGGTCCATTGGGGTTCATTCACCGGGCTCAGGTAATCGAATTGAAAATGGCTGGTTACCTGCGCCATAAAATCGGCATAGGCGTCGAGTTGGCCATTCTGGATGTTCATGGCTGTACCGCCGGTGCCGTTATATGCTTTGCCATTGGTGGTCATATAAACAGGCGGCGTAATCGAAAAGCCCAGCGTGTATTTTACGCCCCGGGCTTTGGCTGCCTGTAAAAACCATTGCTGGCCCGCCTGTTTGCTCCAGTCGTAAGTAATGCCATCGGCATTCAAAAAGCATTCTTCTCTTCTCCATTCATCCGCAATATTGCTTGCCGTGCCCTGTTCATAGCTGCCACCGCCGATATTGAACCGCCATAACGACAAGCCAATGCCTTTGGGGGAACCATCTTGCAGGGTATCGGTACTGAATAACAGGTCGGCTATCTGGTTCTTCTTGGTAACATCAGCCCATTTGCCAATGTACTTGGCCGTCCAGCAATCGGAAGCGCCGAAGCTGTGAATGGTTTGTTTTACCTCGTTCAGGTTTACGGTGATGGTGGTCTTTGGTTTTTGCTGGCAGGTATCCACACCCAGGTACATACATTTATTAGGCGGATTGGGGTCAGGGTCGGAAGCGCCCTTCTTGCCGCAGGCGAGAAGGCTCAATGGCAAAATTGCCAGCAGCATCCAAATTGATGTATGACAGTAATATGTTTTTATCATAAGAGGTTCTTGTGGCGTCTGTATTAATTAATTGGGATAATTATGGTCATAGGATTATGAAGTTAAAGGTAAGAAGTAGGAGGTAGGAAGTAAGAAGTAAGAAGATGCTGATTTTCGGGCATTATGCATTTTTTCAATCTTCATATCCCGTACTTCTTACTTCCTACTTCTCATAGCTACCAGCCAGGAAGTATGTTTCAATTCTCCCATGCATCATATATTAAAAATAGCCAGGGTTCTGCTCAACAACCCCTTCAGATGAAACTACCTCACTATTGGGGATCGGCCAAAGCCCGTGAACGGCCGGATTGAAATTATATCCTTTGTTTTGCGGTTCTGCTTTATTGTTCACTTCCCAGTAATCGGTGCTTACCTGGGTATTGTATTTAACAAAACTTCCATTGGGGCCAAATACGCTGTTGATGACCGGGGTGCCGCTTTGATCTTTCCAGCGGCGCAGATCATACAACCGGTCGCCTTCAAGCGCCAGTTCCAATCTTCTTTCTTTACGCACGGCATTGGTAAGGTTCCAGCCTGTAAGGGTGATGTCGGTAGTTAAACCAACCCGGTCGCGTATCCGTTTTAAGGATGAAAGCGCTTCGGCCGTGTGGTTCTGCATGGCGGCAGCTTCTGCATGTATGAGCAGTACATCTGCAAAACGTAAAATAATATCGTTCAAAGCATATAAGCCATTGGCCGGGCGTTGCGATTTGGGAACATAGCGTTTTCTGCTGAACCGGCCCGATTTGGAAGAGCCGCTTCCTGAACCGGTATAAGGCTTGCCATCAAACTTCGGGTTATTGGGATCGCCAATCACCGGCAGTCCATGGCGGTTGATGGTCCATTGCAAACGCACACTGTCGCCTTCGGCCATGAAAGCATTCTGGAGATCGCTGGTCACAGAGATATAACCCCATCCGCCATCAGCAACCGAATTCATGGGTATTACATAACCATTGGCCGGCAGCGGTGGTTGTTGTGAAGATCCGTTTTGAATTTCAAAGATCGACTCTGTGCCATTTTTGTAGGTATAGCTCCACAAATTCCCAAATGAACTTTCGAGGTTATAATCACCCAGGTCAATCACCTGTTTGGCGGTAGCTTCTGCATTGGCCCAGTCTTCGGCATACAAATAGGTTTTGGCCAACAGGGTGAGGGCGGCTCCTTTGGTAGCGCGGAATTTGTCGGCAGCCGGGTATTGTGATTTGCGGGGCAGCACCGCGGCGCATTCCTTCAGGTCATTGATGATGAGATCATACACCTCTTTCACCGAAGAACGGGCAACGTGGGTTTGAGGCGGCAATATGGTGGTTACAATTGATACACCGCCCCAGTTACGCACCAGGTCAAAATAATTCCAGGCGCGCAGGAATTTCAATTCGGCAATAAACTGTTGTTTACTGCTTGCATCGATCGTCGATCGCTGAATGCCCTGGATGGTCGAATTCCAGATGCCGATTGATTTGTACAGCATGATCCAGTGTCCTTCTACGCGGTCGTTCCCCGCATCGATGGTATAGTGTGCCACGGCATCCCAGGAGGCATGTGTGTTTTGATAGGTGTTGCCGATCCAGGCGTTATCGCTGGCAGCTTCGCCCGAGAGAAAACGCCAGTTCTGTGTTTGCCACCAGGAGTCCCAGTCAACATACCGGTAACTCACTTTTGTGGAGGTGTTACACTGATCGAGCGTGGTATAAAATTGCGATTCAACAATATTGGCATTATAAGGCGCCTGATCCAGAAAGGATTTTTTACAGCTTGTTACAGCAAGTGATGCAATAATGATGGATGTGTATATAAAAGATTTATTGTTCATTGTTCCGGTTTTTACATGTTTACAGTGGTTACAGACCCAGACTAAGTCCCAGCAGAAATGATCTTGTTTGCATGGGTTGGAAATTGTCGATACCATTCAAACCAATTCCCTGAAATGGAAGCTCGGGGTTCAGCCCGGAATAATTGGTGAGGGTGAACAGGTTTTGTGCGGAAGCATAAACCCGGCAGTTGTTGATCCATTTTACCAGGTTGGCCGGCAGGGTATAACCAAACTGGATCAGGCGGCAGCGGGTAAACGAAGCATCTTCTATGAGGAAGGAGTTCATTTTGCTGAAGTTGCCGTTGGGGTCTGTTGCTTTCAGGATGGGGAAGCTGTTTGACGTGCCTTCGCCATGCCAGAATTTATCACCATAACCCGATTTGAAATTGTATTTGCCCGAACCATTCATCAACAAGCGGTAGCCGTTGTTGTATTTCTGTCCGTAAGAGCCATAGAATTCGGCCCTGAAATCAAAATTGCTGTAATTGAGCGTAAGCGTTAGGCCGCCGGTTAATTTAGGCCAGGGAGAACCAATATCGGTAAGGTCTTTATTATCGATGACGCCATTTCCGTCTGTATCCCTGAATTTCAGGTCACCGGCTTTGGCCAACGGCTGCAAACGCACATTGTCTTTGTTTACATACCCAGCTGCTTCGGCATCGGTTTGAAATATCCCATCTACATTATAACCATACCAGGCGCCCGGCTCATGATCTTTTGTTATTCTTGAGCGGAAGGTGGTGATCACATCATTGTTCACGCCATAACGGACAGGATCAGCCAAACCCAGGAAGCCTGCCACTGTTTTGAAATGGCTCAGGGTGAGGTCAACACCAAAGCGAAGCTTTTTGGTGATGTTATCTCTGTAGCCAACAGAAATATCCCAGCCTTTGGTTGTGAGTTTTCCAATGTTGGCTTCCTGCGTAGGTATATAACCCTGGGGATAGCCAAGCACCGGATCAACAGGAATGCTCAACAATAAATTTTTAGGTGTTCTTACATAACCTTCGAGGGTAAAGTTTAATTTATTATGGAACATATTTCCATCGATGCCCACTGTATAGTCTTCCTGTTCTTCCCATTTGATCTCGGGATTGGCAACATAATTGGGCGAATAACCAACTACAGCCGTGCCGTTGGCATCGGGATAATAAGTAGGGCCTACGGTGGAGAAATACTGACCCAGGCCTGGTAAGTTTCCACCGGCCTTACCCCAGCTGGCCCGTAGTTTTAAATAATTAACGGTATGGTTAAGTTTTTCGAAGAAGGTTTCATCAGAGATCACCCAGGCTGCCGAAAGGGTTGGAAAATAGCCCCAGCGGTATAATGGATTTACCAGTGAGGTAGCATCGGCGCGATATGTGGCCGACAGAAAATACCGTTCTTTGAAATTATAGCGGAACGATCCGAAGTAAGAAAGCATTTTGCCAAAAGGCGCTGCGCCGGGCTGGTTCCAACCGGTTGCATTAACGATGGTTGTTGCAGCAGAAACATAGCGGTAGGGTTCCTGTTCGAACGGGATGCCTTTCTTCGTCACGGTGGTGCCTTTTACGGTATAGTTATCGGCGCTTTGCCCCGCCAGTACATCGAAGTTATGTTGCCTGTACGTGAGCTTGTAATTGGCCGTATTGGTGATCTTCCAACGGATGTTCTGCTGGTTGTCTTCATATTCCTGGTCTTCCTTGTTATTGCTGTTTGAAGCCAGGTAATATTTGGGGGTGTAATTGGTGTTGCTGGTTGACGTGCCAAATCCTTCCACCTGTGTTTTCAGCACCAGGTTGCTGAGCGGCCTTGCTTCAACATACGCGGAGTACTGAGCGCCAAATGCGTTATTCTGGTCGAAATTGGTCCTGAAATAAAAGTCGGGGTTAACAATGCCATTAAAAGGAGAACGGTTGGGCAAACTGTAATAAGGATTGAAGGCCGTCATATCCATAAAACCATTGGGAATGGATCTATAAACAGAATCTTCTGTTTTATAGGGCAGGGTGGTTGGGTCCATCATGTATGCCCGGCTAAGATTGCTCTCACTGGAGGTGAGCCATTTTTCGAAGCGGGGTGAAAAGCCAATGCCCACTTTAAATATTTTACCCAGTGCGAGATCGGCATTCAGGCGGGCGGTGATCTTTTGCCAGTCGCCGCCTTTGTTTGTGGCGTAATAGGAGTTTTGTTTATAGTAGCCAAGGCTTCCATAAACAGATAAGCCCTCTTTGCCACCGCTGGCGCTTAAATTAAAATTCTGCCGGTTGCCCACATCAAATGTGTTGTTCCAGTAATCGGTATTGGAAACGTTATTGGGGTCGCTGAAATAGGGAGCAGCACCGCTGTTCGCCGCTACGGTGTTCATAATGCGTACATATTCATTGGCATCGGCCATCTTCACTTTGGGGAGTTTATCCCAGCCATAGGAAGATTCGAGATTTACGGCAATCTTTCCTTTTCCTTTTTTGGTGGTCACCAGTATAACACCCTGGCCTGCACGCGAACCGTAGATGGCAGAAGCGGAAGCGTCTTTCAATACATCGATGGTTTCAATATCGGCGGGGTTCAAAAAGTTCAGGGCGTTGTAACCGGTTTCCACACCATCAACGATCACCAGGGGAGTGGTGTTCTTACCCAGGCTGCTTAAACCCCTGATGAGGATCGTGGGCTGTGAGCCTGGCAGGCCATTGCCCGAAAAAACCTGCACGCCGGCCATTTTACCCTGAATGGCATTGGCTACGTTACCTGTCACATACGATTTGATGTCTTTCGAGTTCAATGAAGAAACGGCGGTGGTAACGCTTTTTCGTGAAACGGCCTGGTAACCGATCACCACCACTTCATTCATTGTTACGGTTTGTGATTGTAACGAAACTTCAATGAACGACCGGCCTGCTACAGGAATTTCCTGCGCGCCATAGCCAACATGTGAAATGATCAACGTTGCATTGTCTGGTACAGACAGGGTGAATTCACCACTGACGTTTGTTATAACGGCGTTGCCTGATCCCTTGATGCGAACGCCTGCCCCGGAGAGGGGCTCGTTATTGTTTCCTGTTACCTTACCTCTTACTGAAGTTTGGGCAAAACAGGGAACGATAGAAAGAAGAAGATATGCATATAGCAGCAATCCTTTTTTCATATAAGCAATAGTTTAGTTCCTCCTGCGAGGTGTTTTGAATAAGCAAATGTTGAATTTATGTGCGCCGGAGCCAATAGAGATTCTTATGAAAAAGATGGATTATTTTAAGGTGGGATTCAATGTGTACACTTTAATAAATAGCGAACGCAAAAACCCGCAAACGGCCGTCCATAGCCATTTGCGGGTTATGTATATAAATCGGTTGTTTATGTTGGTTATTACCTGATTCTTCTTTATCGGGGGGAGTGGCTCACCGGGGAATGTGAGCCATCCATTAAACCGGTTACTGAAAATACCGCATGATCCCGGCCGCAATCAATTCATGTCCGGCCCGGTTGGGATGGTTCGATTGCGCCATATAATCGCTCAGGTTCTTTTTATCTGCCACTACCTTTCTGAATTGATTATAGCTATCGGCCAGTCCGGTATGCCAGGTATTCGCCAGTTCTTTGATCTGTGTGGCAAAAAGCTCCAGTTCATTACCGGGTTTCAGCAGGTCAACGTTTTGATCGGCTGAGGGCGTTAGTAAGATCACCTTAATGTTTTTTTGCAAGGCCAGCTGTATCATCTTTTCCAGGTGCTGTTTCGATGCTGCCAGTCCCAGTTTGCGGTCGTTCAGCGCATAGTCAATGAATAGTACATCGGGTTTGTGAGTAAGCACATCGCTTTCAAAACGCTTTTCGCCCTGTTCACTATTTTCACCGCCAATGGAAGTAACGATCACATTGATGACGGCATAGGGATACTGTTGTTTTAATGCCTGCAAAACCAGGTAAGGGTAGGCGTCGAGCGTTCTTACTTCCGGTGTTCTGAAATAACCGGTTGGTACAGAATGGCCATGGAACACCAGGTTAATGGTGCGGTTGTTGGGCCATTTCTTTTGCAGCTCGTCTTTTATGCCGCTGAGGTAATCGGAGGTTTGGGCGCGTACTGCCTGCGTTAAGAGCATAGAAAGTAAGGCAATGCAACCAATTAGTATATTTTTCATCTATAGAGCAAATCTTGTATTTATTGGCCCATGGGGAAATAGAGATTCTTATGAAAAAGATGGATTATGTTATTTACTGTAGCTTTATTGGCTGGAGTGATTTAGATTGAAGAAAATATTAAACAGGCTTGCTGTATGATCAGGAAAAAAGAAGGCTTTCAGGGGCAGAAAGCTATCGTGCTGCCCAGGAAAATTATCTCCGGGTTGTGCATGGATAACGGAATGCTGCAAGGGGCCCACATTACAGATATAGGGTATTATCCCAAGGCCAAACATCATTACAGGGAACGGTTGCAGGGTATCGATCAACATATATTGATCCATTGCATCGAGGGCAAGGGTACTGCGAAGATCAATGGGAAAAAATACCAGTTGGCGCCTGATTCATTTATCATTATTCCCGGCGGCTGCGCACACAGTTATGCATCTGACGAACAGGATGCATGGACTATTTATTGGGTGCATTTCAAAGGAGAAACGGCCCGGTCGATCGTTGATAATATGGTGCAAAAACTGGAGGGCCATTTGGGGGCTGCTCCTTTTACACAAAAACGCATCAACCTCTTTGAAGAGATCTATGCCAGCCTGGAACGTGGCTATGGGAACGATAATCTCTCTTATGCCAATATGGTTCTATGGTATTATCTTTCTTCTTTTTTGTACCACGACAAATTTAACCTGGCCGAAAACAAACAAACAAAAGACAATGACAAGGTAGAACTGGCCATCAATTTCATGCAGCAGCATTTATCACAAATGATCACACTCCATGATATTGCCGGTTCCGTGAATTTATCGGTTCCGCACTTTTCTTCTATCTTCCGTAAAAAGACCGGCTTTTCGCCAATAGAATATTTTATCCATCTTAAAGTACAAAAGGCCTGTCAGTATTTGTTGTTTACCGATCTGCGCGTAAAAGAGATCGCAGAAAAATTAGGCATTGAAGACCCTTATTATTTCTCGAGAATGTTCCATAAGCTCATGGGGACATCGCCTAATATGTACAGGTCGAAGCGGGGCGCATAATGATGAAAGCGTTACCGGGAGCGGCGTCGAAGGGTTCTGTCCCTGATATTCAACCATATGCTCATTACCAGGCTTATCAAAAAGACAATGAGCGTAACATTTTCTACCAGCTTTTCATTGAAGGATATGCCGGTGAGTTTTTGTAACAGAAAACTTATATAAGAACGTTGTTGATCATGATAACCGAGTTTTTCTCTTACCTGCCAGTGCCAATCGGTACAAAAACAATATCCCCAGCCATACCAGATGCCCAGTATAAACCAGGAAAAAGCCGTTAACAGCAGCGTTATCAGATTCCATTTCCTGGTTGCCGGGAATATCCATCCAACGATGTTAAACAGGGTGAACAGCGTATGGAAGACAAAAAAGAAATAATTTAGAAAAGAATACCACATAACCACTGCGAAAAATGCAACATGTAATATATTCTATTTTACCATGTCGTCAAAATTGGCAGTAGGGCAGGTGTGCGATTGAGGCAGCCCCCTCAATTAATTTTCTGACATTTTCTTTCAGCACCATTTTGGTACAGGATGAAACCATCTATTTCCTGTTTTTCGTTCCTGGTGAACCGGAGTTGTACCTCAGGGTCTTCCGCAAAAAAATAATCTTCCTTTTCTGCATGCAGCGTCTTTGGTGATTGCCCGGCAGGGGTAGCTATCAATTCGCTGTTCTTTACTACAAGGCTAACTTTCCAGTTTTCGTTCATTTTGTATTCGCCGGTATATTGCTTCAGTTTTTCTTCGGGTAATGTAATGGCTATCCTTTTCTTTGGTATTTCATATGGTTTATTATACAGGGCGGCATAAATATTCGATGAAATATTGTCAAGAACAGGCGAGGAGGTATTGCACAACAAAATGATGCATACATCATCGGCTGCTATGCGTGAGAAATTGGAAGTGAACCCATGAATGCCACCGCCATGCGATACCACCCTTTTGCCATACAGGCTGTCTATTACCCAGCCATACCCATAATGGTTCTTTACAGGAGTAAAGGCCTTTTCCTGTTGTGCAACGGTAAGTACCTTATTGTGCTGCAATGCCTGGTGCCAACGGTAAAGGTCTTCAGCAGTTGAATAAATGGCGCCGGCTGAAAAAGATACGGAAGAGTCAACGATAATTGATGGGAGCGTATCCTTTTTGTTGAACGCAAAATAACCGGTTGACTTTTCTTTTTGTTGCAGGTGGGTGAAATCAAAACCGCTGTGGGTCATTTGTAGTGGAGTAAATATATAATCCCGTACTACCTGCTCATAGGGTTTGCCGGTCACCGATTCAATAATATAACCGAGCAAAAGATACGCACTGTTTGAATATTGCCATTTAGTGCCGGGTGTAAAATCAAGCGGCTTGTTGCTGAACAGCGCGATCATTTTTTCCCGGTTGGCGGGTTTACTCACTTCTTTCTCCATGAAAGCTCTGTCGTTGGTATAATTGTAGATGCCGGATGTATGCAACATCAGTTCTTCAATGGTGATACTATCGCCTTTGGGATATTGTGGAAAGTATTTGCTGATGGGCTCCTGAACATTCAGCTTGCCGGCTGCCTGTAATTTTAGGATCACTGCCGTGGTAAATTGCTTGGTGACCGATCCTATCTGGAAAACGGAGTATTTGTCGTGCTGCACACCTGCTGCCACATTCCGGTAGCCATATCCTTTATGTAGTACAATAGTGCCGTTTTTGGCTACGAGTACAGTCCCATTGAACTTATAAAGCGAAGTATAAGCCTGCAGCAAGGTGTCGAGGCGTTGTGCCAGCTCCTGGCTGTACCCGGTAATGGCACTAACCAGAAGGAGTATCAATGTGGAAATATTTTTCATATGTTTGATTTAAGCTGGTTAAAAGTAGGTGTGACGTGTAATATGTTAGTTTGGTTACAGACAAATAGTTACAGATAGATTGTACTTTATTTTTATCTTTCACGTTAGGTAGCTTTAAACTAAAAACAAGATGAGGCAATTATTCACGATGGGTATACTGGCGATATTATGCGCCTGCGGTTCTCAACAACAGCACGATACGCAAATTGCTCATACAGAACAGGTATCAACAGATAGTGCTTCGCATAAGACACCTGCTGCAACCGATACCGCCCAGGTGTCGAATGAACCGGTTAGAGGTATTTCAGATTACGACAAGCTGAAACTACTGGCCGGTAAAAATGTATTTTCAACCCTTCATAGTAAATTGGTGGCCACGCTGCCCGATAGCCTGAAGGAGGTCTTTAAAAATTCACCGGACCTCGATCTGTTGACTTCTAGCAAGGGCAACCTGTTTTTGAATGATAAGGAGGACTATGCATTTGTTGTATATAATAAAAAGAAGGCGGGCATTGAGCTCATGGTCTATGATGCCCTGGCCAATAAGTTTAGTGCATTATACAGCGACATAAAAGTGGAGAATGAGTTGCCGTCACATGGTTGCGGTTCTGCAATAGATACGCTTACGAAGGATATTGAATACAAGATCGGCGAACAAAGTGACGACATGGTCAAAGAGCCGGCAAAATACCTGGAAACGCCAGCCATCAAAATTGCCGATATTTCTAAAGACAAAGATATTCTGATAAAAGACGGGTGTATGTCAAAACGTACTACCAAAGCTGATTGTAAAAATGCCTTGTGCATTGCCACCAGTTCGGTTTACAACAACTGGACATGCATCCGGTACGACAAAGCAAAGAATTCCTTTGTTGTCTTTTTTTCACAGGTTTTTGCAGACTAATGGTGTGGACTTCCTCAAGTCAACCGCTTAACGAAATAGAACAGCTTCGCAGGCAGTTCAGCATCCCTGTGTTTAACAACAGGGATTTTGTTATTACCGCATTTGGTGCCAATGGCGACGGTATAACAAAAAATACCGAAGCCTTCAGGAAAGCCATTGAAGCCTGTGCTGCCAGTGGCGGCGGAAGGGTAGTGGTGCCCGCCGGAAAATTCCTCACCGGCCCCATTTATTTAAAAAGTAACGTAAACCTTCATCTGCAAAAGCATGCAGCCATCGTTTTCAGCGACGATACCAGCGATTATCCAATAGTATTCACGCGCTGGGAAGGCATGGAGTGCATGAACTATTCTCCCCAACTATACGCCTATGGCGAGCAAAATATTGCGGTAACCGGCGAGGGTACGCTGTATGGGAATGCCAGTACCAAAAACTGGTGGAGCTGGAGCGGTAAACCCGAATATGGCTGGCAGGAAGGCATGCCCCGGCAACAGCCGGGGCGGGATGCGTTGCATGCTATGATGCACAACCATACAGACCCACGGCAACGGGTGTTTGGTGATGGCCATTACCTGCGGCCGAATATGCTGCAACCATACCTCTGTAAAAATGTATTGATCTCGGGTGTCACCATGCTCAATGCACCCATGTGGTTCATCAATCCCGTGTTGTGCGAAAATGTGATCGTGGAGAAAGTGAATATCCGATCGCATGGGATCAATACCGATGGCTGTAACCCTGAAGCCTGTACAAACGTGCTGATCAGGAATTGTTATTTTGATACCGGCGATGATTGTATAGCCATTAAATCGGGCCGCGATGAAGATGGCAGAAGGATCGGGCGGCCTGCAGAAAACTACCTCATTGAAGATTGCGAAATGAAAGATGGGCATGGCGGTGTGGTGATCGGCAGCGAAGTGGCCGGCGGCGTCAGGAATATTTATGCGCTCAATTGCACCATGAGCAGTCCCGGCCTCGACCGGGTATTGCGTATTAAAACAAATTCATCGCGGGGCGGGATCATCGAAAATGTGTTCCTGAAAAATATTAAAGTGGGCACTTATAAAAAAGCAGCCATTTACTGCAATATGTTTTATGAGAACCCCGGCCCCTTTATGCCCACCATCCGCAATATTTGGGTAGAAGACCTCGAAGTATCTGACGGTGGTGAATACGGCGTGTATGTTCATGCCTATGCCGCATCGCCGGTTCAGCACCTGAAAATGGTAAACTGCCATTTCAACGGTGTTAAAACAGTCCTGAAGATAGATCATGTAAAAGATTTGCAACTGCAACAGGTTACCATCAATGGAAACCCGGTTACAATGCCGGAGTCATTACCGGTGAATGCACAGTAGTATCCGATTCGGCTTTCCTGAAACGGTCTTTGTACTGAAGGAATTTTTTCTCATAAAAATAATAGGAGAGGCCTGCCACTACAAAAAGGGCGGTTATGTTCAGGAACAGGTTGCCGTTCCAGGGTTGCTTATGAGTAAACAACTCCTGCCATACATATAAGCTATAGGAAAGAATACCCAGGTTTTTTAATGGCTTCCAACTTAATGTGCGTCCGAAAAAGGACCCTTCTTTCAGGTTAAGCAGCATGGCTATGGCTATACAGATGCCAAAAAATACTTCGGAAATATTCTCTATGTACCAGGGGAATACAGAAATGCAGGAAAGTATTCCTACCAGGAATAAAACCAGTGAAACAAGGCCGTTTGCTTTTGTATAAATACGGTTAATAAAATTGGAACCGGTCAGGAATAATATGGAAAAAAGCGACCCGATAAGGATCAACACCGTGCCCTGCCCAAATAAATGCGGGGCCAGGCCCAGTGCAAGATGCGTTGACCAGTTTACATGAAAAACATGCAGGTCAATTTTCATGAAATAAACATAAGAAAGGGGTGGTATAATACAGATCAATAATATTACCAGTCTTTTATAAAAGCGCAAGGGAAGTATCGTGATAAGGAAGGGGAATATTAAATAGAATTGTTCCTCTATGCCCAGGGTCCAGAAATGGCCGGTATACCAGTCTTTGTGCATGGAAAAATTCTTTATAAACAGAAAAGAGGTGGTAAAAGAGGCGCGGGTGATGCCCAGGTTGTAAACAATGTTCAGGAAAAACAAAATGATCAGGTACAGATAAACTACGGGCAGGATGCGGAAAGCCCTTCTTTTATAAAAATTTTTCAAACTTATGCTGCCATTCACCAACTTCTCTTTCAACAGGAGCGTGGTTATTAAAAAACCACTTATGACAAAGAAAATGTATACGCCGGTCTTTCCAATATATCTGGCATGAGCAGGAATGAGATCGATCAGGGCATGGGATGCAATGACCATTACGATGGAAAGGCCCCTAAGCCCATCGAGTCCCTGGAATTTCTTTTTCTGGATCTCCTGTGGTAGATATATTTTTAAATCTTCCATGGATAGAAATTGGATTTCACGTAACACTATAACGTAAAATTTAAAGAATTCTTTTATAGTTTAGCAGCGAAAAAACCAATATTTATGAAAAGCCGTTTTGGCCACCTGTTCCTTTTGATGATTGTGTTGGTTATAGTGTGCCCTGTGTGGGGGCAGGATACCAGCCGGAATCACCAGATACCCCCCAATGTACCCGATTCAATGCGGAACAAGCCCGATACGGCCCGCATGAGGAGAGGCGGCGCCCTGGCCGCATTATTTGCCGATTCCGCCAAATTGACTACCAGCGATTACCAGTTAGAGATCGAAAAGACTTACCTGCTATTGAATAATGTCAGGAACAAAAGCGAGCTGGGTTTGCCGGTAAAAATGTTAAAGGAAAACCTGAGAGACACCGACTCCATGCTGGCGGTGTTAAAAGACAATGTGCTTAACAACAGTGCCGCCCTCCAGCTTCGTAATCTCCAGGTTTTCAAGACCCTGCTGCAGAATATTCAACAAAGTTGTAAAGAAGACCGTCAGGTGCTCGACAGTACCGAGAATAGACTGACCGACCTGCGCAACAGTCTGAAGACGCTGTTGACCGATACCGTCATGCGTAAATTATGGCGCGACTCGGTATTACGTAAGCAGTTCGCGCCGCAATTACAGGGAATGCGTGAAGTATTCCGTGGTTCAACCGGTAAATTAAAGGAAAGCCTGGCGGAGATCAACACCCTGCAAACGCATATTTCTTCCAATGCCCTTACCACGGCCCAGTTGCTCGATAAGGTGAAGACCCTGATAAATACCTCTGCCGTGCGCATCTTTGGCAAGGAGGATGAATATCTGTGGGAAAAGGACGTTGAAAGCCTGTCTGATACGGCTCGTAATTCGTTAGGCAAAGCGTATGATGGCGAGCGAAAGGCGCTGCTTTATTATTTTAAGGACAGCGGCCATAAGCGCTTATTCCTGCTGCTCATCGGGGTGCTGTTCTTTATCTGGCTTTTTAGAAATATCCGCACGCTGCGGCGGATGAATGCGAGGGAAAGTCTTCGTCACGTTGAATTCGAATATCTGCCCCATAATTATATTGTTGCTGCTTTCATTATGATGTTTGCAGTGGCGCCCTTATTCGATCTGCATGCACCTTCTGCTTATATCGAAAGCATACAGTTTTTGATGCTGGTCATTCTCACCATTATCTGCTGGAAAAAATGGCCCCGTCGGCTGTTTGTTTACTGGGTGGCCATGGTGGTCTTATTCATTTTCTTTTCATTCACCCATCATATGGCCGATCCGGAACTTTGGCAACGCAACTGGCTTATATTGATGAATATGCTGTCGGTGTTATTCGGCGTATTGTTCCTTTCACAAATGCAGCAACACCTGCCCATGCGAGGCTTCCTGCGTTTTGTGATCATTCTGCATAATGTGATGAATATAGTGAGCGTGTTGTGCAATATTTTCGGCCGTGTTTCTTTGGCCCAGATATTGGGTAGTTCGGCGATCTTTGCGTTCACACAAGCCATCGGACTGGCAGTGTTCAGTAAAATATGTATGGAAGCCATACTGCAGCAGATCGTTGCCAGCCGCTTGCGGCGCAATGTGCAGGGCCGCTTCAATTACCAGCCGGTACTGGACGGTTTCCGCCGGCCAATCCTTTTTCTGGCAGTGGTACTGTGGCTGATCGTATTTTGTACCAATTTGAATATCTACTCTTTCGTATTGAATTTTCTGAGCGATTTTCTGGCTGCCCCCCGCGAAATTGGGAATGCCAGCTTTACGCTCAGTGGGGTACTGTTGTTCTTCTTTATAATCTGGATGGCCCACCTGTTGCAGAAATACGTCGGTTACTTTTTTGGCGATACCGGAAGCGATGACGAAATACATAACAAGGGACAACGCTCCCGGCTGCTCATTGCCCGCCTGGTTTTGTTATGCGTGGGTTATTTGCTGGCCGTGGCGGCTTCGGGTGTTCCGGTCGATAAAATTACCATTGTGCTGGGCGCCCTGGGTGTTGGTATTGGTTTAGGCTTGCAGAATATTGTAAATAATTTTGTTTCGGGTATCATCCTTATTTTCGACCGGCCGCTTCAGATCGGCGATGTGGTGGAAATTGGCGATAAATCGGGACGGGTGCGCGAAATTGGGTTAAGGTCCAGCACGCTGCTTACCGGAGATGGGGCCGAAGTGATCATTCCCAACGGCGATGTATTGTCGCAGCAGATCACCAACTGGACCCTGAGCAATAACCAGCAACGGCTGCAGATGGACCTCACCGTAAAGGGTAACAATGATATGGAGGTAATCACCAATACGGTTAAAAAGGCGATCCTGGCTTCTGGATTTGTGTTTGAAAGCCGCGAACCCTCTGTGTTGTTTACAAAGGTCTATGACGATGGGTTCAACCTGAAAGTCTTTTTCTGGTGCGTTGATGTGAACAAGTCGAATGAAGCAAGAAGTGCAGTTATGTTGTTGTTGTACCAGCAATTGAAGGCCGAAGGGATACAAATGATATAATATAAAAAGTTTGGAAGGGGGCTGTCATAATTTGGCAGCCTTCTTTTTTTACAGTGGTCGAATTAAGGTGCTACTGGTGTTCGCCCCAGGTGCTACCGGAATGGGTGACAGCCCGTAGGGGAATAGCCTGGGAGGGCTCAGGGTATTGTCTGGGGGTTGCACTGCGCCATAGGTACCAGTAGGGGCCCCAGAGCATCCCAGTGCAACCCCCTGGCCATTTAACTACCGTTACGCTACCACCGGTGCCGGCTATGTTGAGTGTTGTCATGCCTTCTCCCTTTTATGATCAGATGATAATATGTCAACTTGTTGATCCCGGTCAACAAACCTGTACATAGGTGTGTATAAAGAGGTAGTGTTTTTTGGAAATAGTTAACATTTCCTGTTAATATCAGCGAAAGATTAATTATTTTTATTCTGTATTTAGTTAGTCCCTCCTATAATTAACCCTGTTATCAACCAATTCCCTACATTAAACTGCTTTTTAATTTTACCAGCACAATTGAAAATTTTGTTTCCTCCTAAGAATTTAATGTAGGTGTTCTGTACGTGTGTGTGTTCCCGTTTTTCCAGTGTCCTTTAAGCTGGCTTATTGGCCAGCATTGATCGGTCTTCTTAATTACTGACAGTCTTCTGTTCGGTTATTTTAAATACTGAACGGATCACTGAAGGATTTATATGCAGTCAATTTAACCCATGCCTCTAACCGTTTAAGCGATTTCGTATGAAACAAAAAATACGCTTTATTGGATCTTTCCTTATTGTTGTGCTGTTGCTATTGACCGGTTCATTTGCGTATGCACAAACCGTTACTTCAGACAAAAGTGATTATGCGCCGTTGTCAAACGCTGTTTTTACGGGCAGTGGTTTTGCCCCCAACGAAACCGTTGTGTTGAAAGTGAAAAATTTAAATAAGCCCTGTAATACAGTAGCATCCGATTCATCGTATTTCCCCTGGTCGGTGGTGGCTGATGCAAACGGGGATTTTGTAACTAATTGGACGGTGTGTAATTGTGTGGGCGATTCCTTGCGGTTAAAAGCGACAGGGCAAACCTCGGGTTATATTGCATATGCGTATTTTACCGATGGATCTCTTAAATCTATATCAGTAGGTCCGCAACTAAATTCTATAACATATGGCAGTAGTGGTACTGTTTCCTATGTAGTCACCTTTACTGCAACGGGGAACGGGAATACCACCGTTAACCCAAGCGTTGATAGCTTGCCTTCAGGAGTTACTGCTTCATGGAAAAACGGTAATCCGTTCACATTTAGCGGTAGTTCCGGTGTTGATACGCTTATTCTAACAGTTGCAAGTGGCACCAAAATACCGGTATTATCGCCCATTACTTTTACAGTAAAAGATGCCCCAAGAAGTGGCAACGGCAGCCTTGCTACTACAGCCAGGGTGCTCACTGTAAGCGCAACCGGCGTAAACAAGGTGTATGATGGCAACACCACGGCGACCGTAACCTTAAGCGATAACAGGCTCTCGGGCGATGTATTTACCGATGCCTATACATCGGCGGCTTATACTGATAATAAAAATGTTGGTACCGGTAAACCAGTTTCTGTATCAGGCATTAGCATCAGCGGTGTCGATGCAGGTAATTACACTTTTAATACCACAGCTTCCACTACGGCTAATATCACTGCCAGGGGCATCAACGTTACGGCTCAAGCCGATAGTCGTGTATATAACGGAACCACCAGTTCGAGCGTTTCACCGATTGTAGATGCCCTGCAAACCGGGGATGCTATTGGAACGGCGCCTGTTCAAACCTATAATACCAGGAATGTTGGAACCAATAAGACGCTAACGGCAAGTGGCCTCGTTGTCAATGATGGCAATGGCGGTAATAACTATGCAGTGTCCTACGTAGTAAATAATACGGGAGTAATAACTGTCAAAAGCATCAATGTAACTGCTCAAACTGATAATCGGGCCTATAATGGTACAACCAGTTCGAGTGTAGCGCCGATTGTAGATGCCCTGCAAACAGGGGATGGAATTGGAACAGCACCTACACAGGTATACAATACAAAGCATGTTGGAACCGGAAAGACCTTAACAGCCAGTGGATTGGTGATCAATGATGGCAATAGTGGAAATAACTATGCTATATCTTATGTTACCAACAACACGGGCATAATAACTACCCGGGATATTAATGTAACCGCCCAGCACGATGATCGTATTTATAATGGCACCACCAGTTCCAGCGTTGCTCCACAGGTTGATGCGCTGCAAACAGGTGACTTAATTGGTACAGCGCCCACACAATCGTATGATACAAGGAACGTTGGTACGAGTAAGACCTTAACAGCGAGCGGACTGGTCA
>NZ_LVYD01000076.1 GCF_002077945.1 Niastella vici | reverse complement strand
CCTTCAAGTTGTTGAATTTGAAGGCGTTTTCTTGTTCGAACTTTTCCAAAGGATCAATTGCCCTTTAAACAAAGGGATAGATGAGTTTCTTCGGAAGTTACGGGAGGAGCCGGAGACTTCATCCAATTTAACGGATAATAATGAGGGGGCCTTTTAGCAGGAATGACCTATCGTAATAATCCACCCCAGCGAGCATGTAGACGAAGGTGCCGGTGAGCGGTTGGCCGCCGGCGGTACCGTCCCAGGATAGATTGGGATCGTTGCTGCTGAAAACCATTCTACCCCAGCGGTCGAACACATTTACCTGAATTTTTTTGGTAAGGCCCTGAATGATGAGATGCCAGCGGTCATTAGCGCCGTCGTTGTTGGGGGTGAAGGCATTGGGGACGAAGATGTGTACCGAATCAAAAACCTTGATGGCTACGGGCACAAGGGCACTGCTACAATCGCCCCGCGTAAACCCGACATATAACGTCTCATCCTTTGGAATAATGGGTGTATGCAGTATGCCGGATGCGGATGTGTCGAGAACGGCCGCGCCAAACGAAGGGCCACCGAGTAAGATGTACTCCCCCCGCTGCGGCTTGTCGATGATGATGGTGGTTGCGGTATTTCTGGGTATATACTGACTGGCGATCTGCGGCATCCGAGGCGAGAGCTCGATATCGCCGATGGTTAGCGTATTACTCGTTACCGTACATGCGTATTGATCGGTGACAACAGCTTTATAATCCCCTGCTTTAAGGTTGTCCAGATGGCCTGCTGTGGTGGCGATCGGAGCAACACTGCTGCCTGCCGTATACCAATTCCAGGTATAGGTACGGTCAGCATCGATCATTTGCAAATCGCTGATCGACCCGATGCCGGCATTGCAGGTGTCATTATGCTCCTTTAGCAAACTATAATCGAAGGAGGGTTTGGGAATCTGCGGGACAGTGAGGACCGGTGTCTGTATCTGGCAGCCGAGGGCATTGCTTATGGTGAGTTGATAGACACCGCCGGCGATACCTGTGAGGTCGGCGGCTGTGCCGACGATATTGCCATTGCCAGTATTGGACCAGCTATAGACAGCCGCATTCGTCGCAACGATGCCGGTAATGGAGCCATTTGGTTTTTCGCATGATGCGGGGTTAATGACCATTGCATTGGCGTCGAAGGTGATCGTGCCGTTGTCGGGGATCGTATATAATTGAGAAAAGAGCGTATCACAGCCGCCGCCGTCCTTAAATACGAATCGGTAATTGCCGGCTTTTGCGTGGATGAGATCGAGCGTGGTGGAGACGGTGGCCCCCTGATCGTTTAGCCAGGTGAAGAAAACAGGTGGCGCCGCGTTCCGATAGCTCATTCCGGTCACCGATCCATTGGCATTGCCGCAGGTAGTACCGATCACGCTGACCGATGTGGTGATAAGCGAAGGGGCGGTCGTGGAAGTGATTGTATAGGGACCATATTGTGCAATGCAGGTCGGGTCCTTTTTAAGCGCGAGCTGCATCGTGTAGGTCCCCGGTGCCAGTCCCTGTAATGGATTCGCGACGCTAAAATCCGGGCAAATGGTGCCCCCTGCGTTCAGCCAACTATAGGTTGTTGCAGCATCGAATGTGCCGGACCAGGAAAGCGAACCGGATACCTGCCCGCAACCGGGTGAGTTTACCGTAATGGAGGCAGGATCGAATGCGGGCAGGGTGACATTGGTGACTGTATAGGGGATGCTGCTGGCATCACAAGCCTGGCCGCCGATGGAAGTTACAAAGGTATATGTACCGGGACCAATGTTCGTAAGGTCGAGGCTGGTGGAGATGACATTTCCGGCCGCGTCCTGCCAGTACCATTCTGTTCCGCTGGAGACCTGGATGTTTTTGATGGAGCCGTTGCGGTGGCCGCAGGTGGCGTTCTGCACAACAATGTTGGTCGTATTGATGGTAGCGGTGGAAAAGGCAGAAGTAGCGCCATAGGTATCTGTGGCGGTGGCCACGATGGCGCCGGTGGCAGGAAGGGAATATCTCCAGTTGCCGGCGTTGTCAGCAGTAGTAGTGCCGATGTAAGTCTTTCCTTCGCAGCCGGGGCAATCGTCATCATAGAAGAGCTCGATGGTAGAATTGGGCAGAGCGGTGCCGCCAACGGTGCCGGGTGTAAGGACGGTGATGTTCGCGTAGGGGGAAGGGTGAGGATAGTGTGGGTCGAATACGATGCCGGTGGCATTGCAGAAAAAACTGTTTTGAGAGATAGTGACGGGGCTGCACCACTCTTCGACCATCCCATTTTTATTGTTGGCTATATAGTTTTTTTTACTTGGATCGGGCCCGCCGATAAGACCTGGACCACAATTGCTCACCGAGATATTGTCTCCATTAGTAATGATTGCCCCGCTAAGAAGATTTGTGACATTGTCCAGTCCCACACCGATGTGATTTCCCTGTATAACGAAACGACTACGTGTAAATTCGATCTTGTAGCCGCCGATGCTGACATTATTGATGATATTCGTGGTGACGAAGGATTGCCCGACAAACACATTGCCACCTATAAGGAAGGGCTTGTTATTGGGTGAGAGTCTGATATTGCCGGTGATATCCGTGCCTTCTTTGTTACCCTGTATATTCAGATAGCCATAGTCCGAGGCATCGATGAGCTGATATTCCAATGGGTCACCGCTCTGATTCATCAGGTTGCCTTCGCCGGGGTTGAGGCCCCCGATCTGCAAATTGGTGATGTCGAGGGCATAAATGCTGGTGCCATTGAGTTGCGTAACACTGGCGCTGGTTCCGCTCTCGTCAGTGCCCAGTATATTCCCTTGAATGACTATATTGTCGGTGATGAACGGCTGTGAGGTTTGGTTGGTGGCAAGGATGGCCGCTGCGAAGCCCTGAATGACATTTCCTTTGCCGGCGACGCCAATGTAAACATTGCTGCTTCGATCGATATAGATGCCGGAAAAGGAAGAAGTAGTCTGAAGGAAGAGTCCATAGACCCGGACGTTACTGACAGCGACGATGTCGATGCAATTAAGATTATTGATAGGGTTCGCATCGACAATGATGATCCTGGCGGCGCTTATCCCGAAGGGAGTTCCAGGTTGTGTGGTTCCGTCGATCGTGAGATTAGAGGGCAGTTTGGGCAGGGAGGACGCGATTGTGATGGTGCGACCTGCCCGGGATTGGTCGGCAATATTGAAGATGATGAGATTGGGGATGGCGGTATTGACGGCAGCCTGGTTAATGGCGTCACGAAGGGAACCGGGGCCGCTGTCCGCGTTGGAGGTCACCGTGAATGTGTTGGCCAAGGCTGAAAAGGCGCCAATTAATAGGAGTAGGGTCAGGGTTAGGGTTAACTTCATGAAATGGCTAAGATATGCAAAAAACAGGATCGGAAAGGGAAATTGCAACGCATATTTACTAATAGACTCGCTCTAGATAAAAAATCCCGGTCCTTAACCAAAGACCGGGACATTCCCTTTAACCTGGAGGGGGTATAAGGGCAATGCAATTTAACGCCTATCTTACATCAGCTTTCAGTCCGTTATCTGGTTTACCAGCTACCATACCATCTTCTGTTGGTGGGTGTTTTGGCATATCCCGGTGTTCGAGTATGTCCCCTTTCTTACAGGAGTTTAAAAAAAACACAAGAATCAGCCCCAAAATTAGTTTAGGAGTTACTTTTTTCATTCCATTAAAAAATGCAGAGTCATCGCTTGATCTTTCAACTGCTTGAAGTTTCCCAATAGCATTGTAAGCGATTTGTGCAATTATATAATCGTTGGCCTTGAATTTTTTTTTGTTTAAAGTGACTTGGACTGAAGACGGGGTGTAAACGTACTTACTATAATTGTCAAATAGATTAAATGAAGTATTAAAAGTGTCATTGATTATTTGGATGTATAAGAAGTAAGACCCTTCCATTTCCCCTGTTCTTAAATAGAATTTTAAAGTATCACCAAAAAGCACACAAAAACTGTTTGAGGAATCAGAAAATCTCAATTCCACAGTCGCCACCAATAGTTGATATTTTATCAAGTTTACTGTTAATAATTATTTCTTTGAAAAGCTTTGTCTGCACAAGTATTGGTTCAAAGCATTTAATGTTGGCGATTGTTGTTAAACCTTTCGTTGAAAGTGGGATAATTTTGGTGTCACTATCCTTGAAATATGAAATGAAAGTCTCTGCACCCAATTTCAAATCATCTGTGAAACCTGAACCTTGCCACTGTGGATTAATGAAAATCACACGCTACTTTTAACAGAAAGCAATTTTTCCAGGCTATTATTTTAAAACCACTTAGCAAAAAGCGCGGTCATTATAGTGTATCGCAAATACGCCCCAGGTTAGCGTTAGATCATCCAAGAGACTTATAACCTTTTGTTCGAACACAATCCCCATCACCAACCCATATGTCTTTTTTATGTTACCATTTGAATACTTATCAAGTACTCATTATAAAAATCTAAAATTTTATTAAGGTCCGAAAAAAATCGGTTCGAAAGTTGTAACCTGCAGCCCGCAGATAATTTAAAACGCCTTCAAATTGTTGGCTTTGAAGGCGTTTTCTTGTTCGAATTATTTTCCGCAATTTCTTCCTCTTCATAATAAGGATTGGTTATCAAATTGTTAGTAGGTTCGAAGTGTTACGTAAACAATTTGTTTTTCTACTGCCCGGCTACCGGAGTTTCGTGCAACAAGTTTTATCGTTGGTGCTTTGCACCCGACAAAGCTTAGTTGTTAGCTGTTGTTTTATCTAACGTTTTGGGGTTCGCTTCCAAAAATAATTTTCTTTTAAACTGTCTGCGTCTAAAAAACTATATTGGTTGAAATAAAACTTGCGGATTGCTTTTTTTAAATCAGTGATGTTGTGATAGCTGCCACTCATTTGTTCAGCATTTGGTGTCCCTTCTTGTAAATGCCAATAAATACTATCTCTCTCATCTGCCGAAAGATATGCTGGGTCTAAGTCATTACCTAAATGATTTGGCTCAAATTGTTGTGCATAAACAACAAAAATCTCTTTGCCAGATTGCGAATATATTATTGTGTCAACATAAGCAGAAACTACTTTAATTCCGCCTGTCTGTCTGTTTCTTAATGCAATTAATGAATCAACTTGCACCGCAATGCGTAAACTGTCTGTTGTAAAAATATTTTGGCTAAAAGGTCTTGGGTATTTTGCTGTTAAGTCTGGTGTCCGATTGTAATTAATGCTATGAACAAGTCCGTTTGCTGACATTACTGTCATTGGAAGCCCAAGTAACAAGAATAAAAAAGTGTCTGCGTATTTTTTGATTTGCCGAATATGAAAAAGAATTATTGTCAATGAGGTAAGAAATAAAATGAGAGAAGTATAACCAAGTCCGTCAAAAAAATCACCAAGTCCACCGCCACCTTGACCTGTAAACAGTTTGTAAATTGAATACAAAAGTCCAAGCCCTAAAATTGCAACTAAAAATTTTGTAGAGAGTTTCATACTGGTGGTTAAAATAGCAGTTTACGAGCAGGTATTGCCGATGGTGGGGAATTATAATTCCGTCCGCCGGAACTGCCGCCTGGCTTTTTGATAAAGTTTAATATTAAGAACTAAAACTGGGCTTTATTCGTCGAGCCCCGTACCACAGTACAACAGAATTACCGCTGCTGATTGTTTCAATGTCAAGCCCCACTATTGGCAATACCAATGTTAGGCGATGATTTGGTCACGGAGATAATTCGAAACAAGCTTTTGAATACAACTAGCGTAGTGTTGTCCTTGCAAAACAAAAATATTTCTAAAAACAGGATTATCATACTCATTTGCTAGGCTGTTCACAATCCACGATGATGGGTGAATATACTTAGAATAGAGCTTGAAAAAAGACTCATATTCAACCTTGTTATTTGTCTGCTTGGCAAGATAACTTACAGTCCAATGCTTCTCGATAGGAACTTCGTGTTTATTCATTAGTTCTTTAATATAAGTCATTCTATCCTGAATAGATTTAATAACCGCTTCAGGCGTGCTTGGTTCTGTTAACGATAAAAAGCCTTCATTGATTTCTAATTCCTCTGATGCCTTTTGCCCAACAAATTCTTTAGCTTTAGAAGGATCTGAAAGTATGAAAGCAACTAACAAATAACATTCAAACAAGTTTCTAGCCGAGATAGCGCAAAATTCAATCGGAGATTGCTGGTATAACGTCAAGCGTTCTAAAAGAATTGATGTATAATTAGTCAGACTTCTCAAAGAAATTATGACAAAGTCCAATTCCTCATTTTCATGTAAATGGGAAACTTTATCATTCAATTGCAAAATAACCTCACGCAGATTTGCTTTTATGCCTTCAGTAGATCCATATATTTCTTTATCTCCAAATTTCATAAACCTAATCAAACTATCGCCTAACAATATATTTCTGCTATTATACGGTACTTTTAACAAAAGACAATTTTTGTAAGACGTTATTTTTTAATTGCTGAGTTAAAAAAACGCGGTTATTACCGGGTAGCGCAAATACGACTTTGGGTTGGTTTAGATCGTCCTTTTGTTCGAACTCGGTCCCAATCGCCAACTTATAAATCTTTTTCATGTTATCGTTTGAGATTTCAACAAATACTCATTATAGAAATCTACAATCTTATTAAGTTCTGCTACAAAACGGTTCGAAAGTTGTAACCTACAGCCCGCAAAACAAAACAAGTGCTCCCGGTAGGGGGCATTTTGCATTTGGGAGCGGGCCGAGCTTGCTCGGCTAAGCGGACAAAATGGAAAATGCCAGGCGCGGCAGCGCCAGCACTTGTTTTGTTTTGACGCGCCCCATTTCAGGGATCAGCGTAGCTAATCCCTCCCTCTCCGCTGATAAATTGAAACGCCTTCAAGTTGTTGAATTTGAAGGCGTTTCTCTGGTTCGAAATATTTCCACAGGTTGAGTACCGGTTTAATTTAATGTTTGGTTATCAGGTTGTTGGCGGGTTCGAAGTGTATCAGGATGAGATTCTGTTGCCTAACGGAATTTGCCAGATCATGAAGAAACCATGTTTCATCCAGTTCTCTTATAACAAGCCATTTTTTCCGCTAAATTCTTCTTCATTATTACTGACAAGCTCATAGCTTTCACCTGGGCAAGTATAGCGATCAGCGTATCAAGCAGTATCTGAGTTTGAGAAAAATTCATACCATTGCAAAATAATAGCTGTCTTCACGTTAAAAATAAATTGATGCAGATAAACGAATTCGATTATCAAAGTCTGGATGCTTTGTTTGGCGATTATAAAGAGCGCGCTCAGAAATTATTAAATGAGAAAATAGATCTAAATAAATTATCAGAGGTTGCGAAAAAGCCCCTTGACACCCTTACGGCAGATGACCTGGGAGGGAGACCTGTATAATCTGCGAGGATATATGCTAAGGCTGATTAAACAAATCAACACTACTCAGGAATTGATTGAGGAAGCTTTTATTAAGTGGAAGTTAAAAATGAATTAACAATTGGCAATGCATCCATATATACCTCATTTATTGAATGATATTACTGCGGCATACCGTACAGAAAAGCCCTGCCAGGAAAGAGAAAAAAGCTTTGCAGAAATTCTGGAAGAGATCAGTCGGATGAAAGCGGATCGAAAAAATACATTTGGCTATTTCTGTGGGCTAAAGAAAGAGGACTTTCCTCCATCTGATCAGTTGCTTAAGAAAGAAATGAAGCTTGTAAGCAGTGCTTTTAAAAAGATGATGCGAAGCTGGAATATCTCTTGTTGGTTACCCAAGGGACTACCTGCTGATCTGGTCTATGATCTGCTCATCCGAACTCTGGAGCGTAAGATCAATCCGCTGGAATCTGGTATGGTGCAGTTTAGTTATTGCAGTATGAATCCCAGCAATTGTTTGCTGGGGCAGCATTGCACTTGTTTGACACGGAAGGCTTCCGAAGGAGGCGGCTTTATTGAAATTAAGCCTTAACCTGAATAGATTAAGTGATACAATATCTGCGTATGATTCACTCAGCCGGGCCTAACTCAAATATTTTTCTATATGCCAGTTGCATCAAGGTTATTTCTTCATTGGTTAGCTTGGCAAAATAGTCGCGCCTTCTTTTGGGAAATACACCCTTATTCTGATGCAGAAAAACAATCATCATATTAATGTCCTTATCCGGCATGTCCACAATCCGTTGCAATTCTTTTTTTACTTCGTCATATCGTTGTATAAATACAAGTTCTTCCGGCATATCTTGTTTAAGGGTTGCATGAATAACCTGGGCCAGGTAAATACATTGATCGGTCAGATCCGGATATCTGAAATAACCATCTACTTCTTTAAGGTTGGTTACCTCAATTTCACCATCTGCTTTTTTATCATACCTGATCTGCTGCATCAAAGGCTTCGAATACTTTTCCAGTGCAGCATCATAATCCCTGATATTATTGAGCATGTGGGCCGATACCGGGATGATCAATCCCTGCGGTACAACGCCGTCGTGCACAAGGATATCGTGTATCAGGAACCTGTGCAGCCTGCCGTTTCCGTCTTCAAACGGATGAATGAATACAAAGCCGAAAGCAATGATAGCCGCCCTTATTTCCGAGTAGATGCCTACGGTTTTAAATGCTGTATCTTTTAAGCCTTCCATCAATGACAATAGAATAGCTGGCGGCGGGCACAAATAATGGATCAGGTCCTGGTAATTGGATAATGACTGCCCGATATAGTTCTGGAAATTACGAAAGCCTGTCGCCGCAAACCTGGGATCGACTATTGCATTTTGCAACTGTGTCAGCCGGGCTTCAGCCAATAGCAGTTCTGTCTGCTCTGCCCCGGCTCTGACCAGCAAAGCAATAAATTTTTCCATCCTGTCGGCAGAAGGCTGTTCCCTTTCAATCTCATAGGAAGAGCGGGTCTCCTTTGTATAGAGATAGCTGGTTGCCCGTCTGAAGATATCGGGGGGGAATTCATTTTTTAACTGTTGTATTTGTTTCGATATATCCTGACTTAATAAGGCAGTAAGGATATTCGTTTTTCTCACCATCGGGCAATAAGCTGCGGTGCCTAATAAATTATTGTTGATGCGCCATCGCGCATCCTTTACCGTTTTACCTGTAATATATTTATCCGCGTCCAGGAGATCCACATAGTTGCCGGATATCGGTTTATTAATATCAAGCTTCTTTTGCGTCAGAAATTCATACAAAAAGCCAATCATCCGGGCGTATTTACCTGAGGGAGCAGCTTCAATAAAAGCAGTAATCTCTGAAACAGGAATTTTCCCCAACACGGTTTTAAGAAAATCGAGGTTCAGGTCATCATATTTTAAAGAAAATTCCAGGTGTGACAAAGGCGTATCTGCATCGGGGGCGTATTTTGCCCCATATACTTGTTCAATATTGCCTTTGGAGGTTAATTCAATGGAATCATTATTTCCTATATATGAGCAGTGGGTCAGTAAATAGCCCAATAAGCCATACTTCTCCTTAAGCCATTGATATCCTGCTGGTTTTGTAGGCATACCGTAATTTACGGTAAAATTGTTAATCCGTACGGTAAAATGATTATATTATGATCGTAGTGCAGTAAAATAATTACACATACCTTGAAAAAGCTGTAAACTCATATAATGTACTGTAAAATGGTTACCTAAAACAAATTTTACTGTAAATCGTTGTCTCCTTATCAATTGTGCATTTGTTCGAACCCGATCCCCATCACCGGCTTAATGGAATATTAGGTGTTGTTGGAGATGGAAGTAAAACAGGAATAGCATTATACCAGTCAACTGCGGGAGACAAAAATAATTATCAAAAAGTTGAACCGCCAAAACCTCCGCCACCACCGGCTGAAAATAAGACAACCAATCCGTAGAATATTAAAAAATAAAAATATTAAGTAATGAAACTACCATTGATTTTTATAACACTTATAGCCGCATGCTTAGTAATAAATAGTTGCCATGCTCAAAGTAAGGTAACAACAGAGTTCGGGGAGGTAATTGTTGAAAATAGTGATACTGCAATGTTGCACAGATTGATGAAAATGAATTTTGAAAAATATAAAGGCAAAGAGGTTCGACTTATTTTAGATGATTTAAGTAGCCAATATCTGCGAAGATTTTTCTATGAAGGAAGACCCGGCTATGCCAGTTTTTTACGCATTCAATATTCGGAAAAGTTAGCCCTTGATGTGCATGTTAGAAAATATGAACACATGAACCCGATTGATAAGGAATATAAATGGGATATAGAAAAATTTAAAAAAGAAAAAGTTTTTAAGATAAAACTCCGGTATAACCGGAAGTGCATAAAAGGATGCAACGAGGAGGAAGTTGATAGATAAGTTATTGCCAGTGCGATTGCATATTATGCCTGATCTATAGCACATTACTAATTAGAAAAACAGACTTGCATATCGTTTATACGTTACCTTTTGAAATTTCGACAAATACTTATAACAGAAATCTGATATTTTATTCATATCCGCCACAAACCGGTTCGAAAGTTGTAACCTAAAACCCGCAGAAATTAGAAACGCCTTCAAGTCGTTGGATTTGAAGGCGTTTTTGTGTTCGAATGATTTTCAAATGATAAACCCCTTCTTGAATTAAACTTTGACTATCAAATAATTAGTGAGTTCGAAGTGTAATAATAACTAGCGGCACTGTTGTACCTGCGTTTTAGCCCACCACCAAGGCATCGCCGAAGGCAATCCCTCCTATAGAACCTGAAAAGAATTGCACCAACCCGAAAGCTGGTGCAATATTGAAACTTTAACAATCGGGAAATTGGATTTCAACCTGACCCGCTTATCTGAAAAGTTTAATTGACAGGATGTTTTATTGTTTTGTAAATTTCCGGGTTATTGTATGAACCCCATCGTCTATACGAACTAAATATACGCCAGCCGGGAAGCCAGCCATATTAAGCACATATTGCGCCTCTGAAATATTAACCGCAGTAAATAGCATTCTACCCCAAACATCGAACAACCGGATGTTCTGCAAACTTTTACCATCGCTTTTACTAATGGTAATCACATTTTTGGCCGGGGAAGGATAAATGCTGAGTGAACCCGCTTTATCGGGCGGTAATACCGGCTGCTCCGGTGTAGCTACCCTTGCCGATGTCAGGTTCGCTTCCAGGCTTATATAGTCGTACATGATATGGCTTACCCAGGCTGAATTGGAAGGCATTACAAGCGTTATAACATTGTTGCCGGCCACAAATTTTGTCATTGGAATAAGTACCTGGTTATATGTATATTTTCCATAATTGCTTTGACGGATAAATGCATTGCCATCGCCACCACTTGGATAATACCCCGTAAACAATGAGTTTTCGTTATTTACGTAAATCCATTGTTGTGCATGATCGTTGCTGGCATAAGCAATTGTTAACCGGGCGTAACCGGTGGTAGGGAATCCGGTTGGAAGTGTAAAGTTTAATCGCCATTTCCAGGCATCCCCCGGATTGGCAATGGCCGATGTATCGGGATATTTAGTATGCGCATAACACAATGCAGTAGCCCAGTTATTATTGGCAACCGTATATTCAATAGGATTGGCAAACGAGTCCCTGAATTTATTTTGGATATTACCTTCGCAGTAAGGGAAGTCACCCATTTTAAATTCATTACTCATTCTATTGGGCGTACCAATTTCCCATAAAAGTGATCCATAACTTCTGTCGATTACCCGGGTTTGAGTTCCCAAACTGGTGGTTCCGCCTGCAGTTACTACTACATTATCCAGCCGGTACTCTCCTACAGAACCGTCTGCATAAGCAAAGAACGAATAGGTGCCAGGGCGTATATTAGGTATTGAAAAATTACCGCTGGAATCCGACTTCACCCAATACTGGTAATCTTTACACTCATACTGAAAGTTAGTAGCGCCGTCTGCCAAACTGGTAACGCCTACCCAGGCGCCGCTGCCGGTATAACCGGGTTTTAGGGCATCTGATATCACAAATTTTCCCTCCACTGCACCGCGTAAAGAAGCAGGCGGATAGGCCGCAGAATCTTTCACCCAGGTATAAGGCCACTGCGTTTTTTCCTGTGTTAACCTTTGTTTGGCGGCGGCCCAGTTTAAATCCCCGGTAGACTGATCGGTTGTCAGTAGCAGGTAGGGGCCGTATACTTTTTTCCAGCTGGTAAGCGTATCGGCCACCAGGCCTTTTGCGCCATAATGCACTCCGTTCATACACTGATGAATAATGCCTGCAGCGGCATTCAGATCGTGGTACATCGGCCCTTCGTTATAATATTCGCAACTGGTATTCAGCAGCCAGCAGCCGATATTGTTAACATTACTGGCGTGGCCCCACAACGGATTGTCCCAGAATTTCATAGAGTACTCGTACTTGCCATCGTATTTGCCAGCCCGTACCCCTGTTGTAAGCAATACAATTTCCTGCGGACCGCCGCTGTTTACGGCCTGCGTGTAGTCGTATTCGGAAGGCATTTGCCAACTGCGCAACGAATCGGTATAAATTCGCTCGCACAGGTTAACACCGCTTGCATTATAGGCTATCCACCATACCTGCCGCCAACTTCCCAGGTCAAAGGCCGGGTAATTCGGTTTGTGCTCCAGCTTGCTATACACATACACACCCTTATCGTCTTTTTTCAATATATAATGCAACTCTGCATCGCAGGGCGTAACATGACCAATGGATGGCGTATAGGGGCGTTTTAATACGATGTGCGCCAGGTTTGCATCGTCCTGCACCACTTCGTAGGTACAGCCCCAAACCGTTTCAAAACCTTTAGAAGTAGTGAAATCGTGGTACATGTATTTATGGCTGCTGCCAGTACGGTTTACCGTTTCTGCGCCCTTGTACCGGTACGACAAAACATTGCCGGTATATTTTTCCACTGTAAATACCAGGTTGGTAGTAGAAAGTACCACCGAATCGGGATACTCCGTGATCATAGAGCCTGCCGGCCGCGCCACCTGCGCTATGGTGCTAGTGCCATCGTAGGTAACAGTAATAGTTTTACCCGGCGTACAGGTCATTTGTCCGTTGGCGACCAACCCGTTTAACAATGTTCTTTTGTCGCCGGCTGCTTTCAGTAAACCGCCATCGCTTACATAAATAGTTACGTTGCTGCCAATGGTTAAATTGGCCGTGGCCGAAAGGCTGCCGCCCAAAAGGTTGATGTTGGCAGAGAGGCCTGTGCCATTGGCAATGTTTAAATCGGTTCCTGCTGTTAATGAACCGTACAAATTAAGGGTTGCCGAAGCGCCGGAATTTCCATACGCAATATTACAGGCGTTCTTCGTACTGAATTTGGCCGATGCATTGATCGTTATGGTGGCCGGTGCGTTTCTGCCAATATACCCGGTATTGCGCACGTTAAAATCTGCCGGTGCGTTCAGCGTAATATTGCCATTTAAAGAATCGCTTCCCCAGGGATAAATAATGCCATTAATAGTCATGGAGCTGCCGGCTAGTGTATTCAGCTTAAGCGGCCTGTAGGAGTTGCCGCCGTTTCCACCGGTTAATACACAGTTGTTGGGAGAACCGTTCCCGATCATCAGTATTTCTGTTTGTGCCAGCGCTGCAGTATTGGTGGCTGGGCTCCAGTTAGACGAGGTAAAATAATTGCTGCTGGTAGAACCGTTCCAGGTAACTGTCTGAGCTGTTATGTTATTGGTAAAAAACAGGAATTGCAATACTATCCACCACAGGTGAACGCAGGTTTTTTTCATGAAAGAATCGTTTTAAAGTTAGCAATTGGGATACGGGTCGATTAAACTTTTCATGAACAAAGTATCAATTAAGACCTGCCAAAGCATCCTGTTTCATCCTGATAGGTCAGTTCATTTTCCTGCATGCCTTATAGAATAATCATATATGTAGTATGGATTCTGTTTTTCACCTTGATGGACTGCAAAGTATTTATTGTAGAAATTTATAATCCGGGCGTTCTTTCGAAACTTGCAAAGACCGTGTCCCCCATTTATAGCCCTATCGGATATCGGGTAAACGCCGGGGCAATTCAACTTTATCATTCTTTGGGGATTACCTAAGGCGACTTGCAGGCCTTTTTGCTTTAATTGGTATGCTAATGCTTATCTGCTACTCAACTTTCCGTCAAACTTTTTGATAGCTTCTGCCGAAATTGGCGTAAAGAAATTAACAAGGTTTCCATCCGGGTCACGGAACAAAAATGACCTGTTTCCCCAGGGCATTGTTGTTGGTTTTTGCACAATGCAATGCTGAAGAAAATCAGCCAGCCTTTTGTAATCGTTATCTACATCTTTAGTGATAAATTCTATTATGGCAGTTCGATTCTGTGCGGCTTTTGCCACCTCCTCACCTCCAAATAGCTGTAGTGTTCTGGTACTTCCAATTGCCAATGTGGCCCATTGGGTTTGCAGTTCGGCAAAATCATCGGTGTATTGAATTGCAGCTATACCAGTGACATGATTGTAAAATTCCACGAGTTTTTTTACATCAGCCGTAATAACTCTAACTGACATCAGGTTCATAATACTGTTTTTTATGGATAATATATGCTCTTTGTTGGAGCAAAGATGAAACAGGCTTATGACAAGGGTGTGTCAGGGGTGGTGAATTTTTTTTCTTTTTCCCTTAAATATTCCTGGAGAGTCATTTTGTGCGGTTGAAAATTCAATTCAGTCAGTTCAAGTTTTAGGATGTTGTTAAGTTTGAACATCCTAAACTCCTTTCTTAATCTACACCAGGCAATTAGCGCCCAACTTTCCTCAAGGCAATAGTACAAGGCAAATGGCTCAACAAACCTTACCGTTTTTTCTTTTTTGCCTAATGAATGATAATGAATATGGAGAACCTTAAATTCGATAAGGGCATGTTGGATAAGTGGAAGCAAATCGCTTTTTTGTGTTCTTAACAACAAGGGGCTAACAGCAATCCTGTTTGCTAAAAATTCTACTTTTTCTTTTGTTGAAAATTGCAATACTGCTTTTATTTTGTTCAAAGCAGATAGCAATTCTCCTGTAAATGAACGGTCGGTATTAGATAATAAAAGTTGTTCTGCTGTAATTAGCGCATTTGCTTCGCTCCCGGTAAACATTACAGGCGGTATCTTATATCCCTCCATTAGCGAATACCCTTTACCATCTATTGTCAAAACAGGTATGCCTGCATCTTCCAGCGCTTTAATGTCTCTGTAAATTGTTCTGATGCTTACATTGAATTTTTTAGAAAGCTGAGTGGCGGTCAAAAGACTTTTTGTTTGCAATTGTGTAGCTATTGCAACCAGTCTGGAGATTCGCTTTAAGTCGTTGTCGTTCATTTTTGCTAAAATTGGTCACCGGCTGAATTTGCAGCCGTATAGGTGTTCATCGTCCACCAAGGGTTTTATATTTGTTTGCAGTTTCTTTGTCACCCAATTTATCTGCAAAATAAGAGATTTTTAATGCGATGTCTTTTTTTGACTTGTCGTAGTCAAATGCAAGCATCAGTACTGCAATGGAAAATGTTTTATAATCCTTGCCTTGAGATCGACGGCAAACTGGTTCGAAAGTTGTAACCAACAACCCGCAAAACGAACAGTAATGGTGCCCCGTCAACTGGGGACATTTTTTATTTCCGGTAGCGGGCCAGGCTTGCCCGACTAAACGAACGGTAATAAAAAATGCCGGCACGAAGTGCGGCATCATTACTTTTTGTGTTAAGCCCCCACCCAGAGATCAGCGGCGCTAATCCCTCCCTTTTCGTTCATCTATTCCACCTGCCAAACCCTCTTTTATCCTAAAATTGCTGGTGGTGAGCGCAGGCCAAAATGTTATACTTTGTAATACTGTTCCCATCCCTTCCTTGGCGGCGGGCCTGTCAACAGCTCATTGGCTTTTTTACTGCTGGTAATCACTTTCTTTTTTCTATCGAACTCAATTTTTTCACCTGTCCATTGTGCCAATACACCTAAGCAAAATACCTGGCTTAGCGTACCGGCAACCGAAAATGGGGAACGTGTTTTTTCTTCGCCTTTACATGCTTTTAAAAAGTTTGCAAAGTGATTTGATGGACTTTTCGGGACCTCCGGCAGCTTCGATTCCATATCCTTTGCTTTCGCTTCCGGAATAATGGATAATGTACTTGCATGCGACCCTCCTTTAAAGATCAGTTCTTTACTGTATATGATCTTGCCCGGGTTAAGTTTGGCAGGTTTAATTGCACCTGTACCTGGTGGTGGTATGTTTGGATCTAATCCCTGAACGCCATAACCTTCCGGTACCGGGGGCAGGTTATCAATACCATCATACCATTTTATTTCCACAGGTGGCATTTCGCCACGATTGGGAAATTTGAAAGAAAGGGTGGTTGACGTGGGATAGAAGAAGTTGTTATGACCCTCTAATTTCAGGGGATCAATTTCATAAGGTAGTCCAAGGTCCAAAAACTCATGTGCGGTATCAAGAATATGTGCACCCCAATCGCCCAACGCACCCATTCCAAAATCAAACCAGCAACGCCATTGTCCATTCACAAAATCTTTGTTATAGGAATGACCTTGTGTTTGCATTTGCCATACCTCCCAATCGAGTGTCGAAGGAATGGGTTCTGCTGCCGGAAACGAAGTGATCTTCGTATTCCAGCCATGCCAGCGGCGGGGCGAGTTCATGTGTGCAGTGATGGCTGTTACATCTTTAATGATGCCCGCTTCTTTCCAGGCTTTAAATTGGAAATAATTTGCTTCCGAATGTCCCTGGTTGCCCATTTGTGTAACCACTTTCGGATGTTTGGCTGCTGCCTTTATCATGAGCTCCACTTCGTTGAACGTTCGGGCCATGGGTTTTTCTACATATACATGCTTGCCTAAACCAATTGCCATCATGGTAATTGGAAAATGTGAAAAATCCGGAGTGCCTATTGAAACAGCTTCAATCTGGTTCCCCATCTTATCAAACATTTGTCTGAAGTCTTTAAAACGCGGTACATTGGGAAACTGTTTCAGGGTATCAATTGTGTGTGGAGCTTCCATATCCACATCACAGAGCGCTACAATATTTGCCAAACCCGTTTTGTAAAGTTCCCTGATAATTTCTCCGCCCCGGTTGCCAATACCAACACAGGCAAGATTTACTTTATCACCGGCCTTCCGCTTACCATTTGCCAGTAAAAAACCGGGCGTAGCGGCCGCAGCAGTGGCTAATATTGCCTGGATTAAAAATTTTCTTCTTGAATAATTGTGATCATTCATACGACAAGAATTGTTTTTACTAAAATGCAGAACCCGCACGTGGGTAATTTCAAATGTATAGGTTGATATGCTGCTAAAATTCCATTATTTTAACATGTTTGCATCTTATTTTATCTATGGTTTGCAGGACGTTTGCCGCCGTAAATGGGTTTATGAATGCCGCGCTAAAATAGGAGCAACCAGTAACAGGAGCAACCCACCTCTACAATCCTTCGTACTGTTCATCAATTATGGATTGTCCTGTTTGTTCCGCCACCTCCATTGCAACAAAACACCCAATGGGAACCGAACGCGCTGTGCTGCGGTGCACACAATGCAGCACGGAGTTCCTGTTCCCGCAACTGAACAACGAAGCCTTACAACAACTATACTCCGAAAGCTATTACGCCGCCTGGGGGTTGAAAGGCGATGCCGACAACGAAGCTACGCGGCAAATGAAGCTGGCTACTTTTGAACTGCGCCTTGATCTGCTGGCACGTCTGGGAAAACAGGGCCGCCTGCTCGATGTAGGTTGCGCCACCGGCTACCTGCTCGAAGCGGCCCGGGACCGTGGCTGGGCGCCCTATGGCGTTGAATATGCAGCCTGGGCTGCCGCCATGGCACAAAAGAAGTTTGGTAGCGAAGCCATCTTTAACGGCACGCTGGAACAGTGCCATTTCCCCGAAAACTTTTTCGACGCCATCGTTATGAGCGACCTCATTGAGCATGTGCGCAGTCCACATGAAACATTGCTCAAGGCAAGGTCCCTGTTAAAAGACGATGGACTGTTGCTGATCGTTACGCCCGATACCGCCGCCATTTCGCACCACCTCATGGGCAAACGCTGGACGCACTACAAACCCGAACATTTTTTTTACTTCAACCGCCGCTCCTTTCAGCACCTGGCCAGCAAGAGCGGGTGGAAGATCATTCATTATGAAAAAGCGGCCAAGGCGCTGAACATCGGCTATTTTCATACGCAATTCAATGTATACAAACACTGGCTGCTTACGCCGGTGGTCAACACGCTCCATGGCCTGCTGCCACGCAGCGCCGCCAGCCGTAATTTCTGCCTGTCTATAGGCGAAATGGTGCTGGTGCTGAAAAAGCATTTTTAACAGGGGCCTCCCATGAAGATCTCCGTTTGCAGCAACGTGTTCAATTATCATACAACCTGATTTAAAAAACAAACCCGGGATAAAGATCCCGGGTCCTGGTTTTTCTGGTTGTGGTAGTTGTTCAACCTTAGCGCATGTTAAGCTGTTTAGTAGCCCGTATTCTGTGTTAATTCAGCACCGGTGTTGGCCTGGATCACAGAATTGGGGATGGGCAATTTATTTACTTTAGGGTCAGGGATATAACCATTGGCTATTACATCACCATTGTATTTTTTCAAATACTCAGGGAGCTTACCTAACCGCATCAGCGTATTTAATCTGAATTCTTCCATGTATAATTCCCGCGCGCGTTCATCGAGGATGAGGTCGATGGTAACATCGCCGGCAACAACCGGGGTGGCATGGGCCCTTGTTCTAATGACGTTAATGTCGCTGGCAGCGCCGCCCGGGTCGCCTGCAGCCAGCTTTGCTTCTGCCCGCAGTAAATACGTTTCGGGCAATCGCATAATGTACCAGTTCTTATAAGTTCTGCCGTTGTCGTGCCACTGTTTACTGGTGGCATCCTGAAATTTTTTGTAGTGCACAACGCCAACACCTTTTACAAAGGTGGGCGCACAGTAGGCCCTGAAAAGCGCGGGGTCTTTTACATTGGCTCTTGTAATGGGCTGGCCATAGAATGCACCGGCGGGGTTGCTCCAGTAATAAGTGCGAATAACATTGAAAGGCGAGTTCCTGAGATCATTATTCCAGTCGCCCTTATATTGCCATATCAGGGTGTCAATGTATTTGGTGGCAGTTAAAGCGCCATTGGGCCGTCCCATTAAAGTATCCTGTAGAAAATTGGGTTTATCGTTCAAATCGGTCAACGCCCATGGCTTGGGTCCCCACCACCTTTCCATTACAAAAAAACCGCCGCTGGCGTTTACATCTGTGTTATTGCCGCCAAGAATGGTAGGGCTCTGTTCTATATTCCAGAGCGCTTCTGCATTTCCTTCTTTAAAATTAAAATTGCCATCCTGGAACAGGTCGAAATACACATCGCCCCAGGGTTTGGCAGGGCCCTGATACAATGGTGCATTGGTGGTGAACGCAGTCCATTTGCCAAAGCGGGCAGTCATTAATTTACAGTTGCCGCCCTGTATTACCGCGTCGGCGGCTTTAATGGCGCCTGTATAATCCTTGAGGCAAATGTTGATCTCGCATAACAGGCTATAGGCGGCTTCGCGGGGAGCGCGGCCCATAGTTTGAGTGGTTATGGGGATCATATACTGGGTGGCAAAGGTGAGATCGTCTTTACATTGCTGGTAGATCTCCGTTTGGCCGGCCCTTACATAATCGAACTTCGGCGCCTTTGTTTCGGTCAATACCAACGGCACACCGCCCCACATATTGGCCAGGAAATGGTAGGCAAAAGCGCGCAGGAACCGGGCTTCGCCCACAATGGCATTCTTGTCGGCATCAGATCCCCATTTGGCTGCAGGCAGGTCGGCCCGTTCAATAATGGCATTCGCCTCTGCAATGATCTTGTATAAACGCCCCCACCACTTACTTGAAAAGTTATTATCTGCATTAATGGTATTCCACCTGAAAAAGGGGATCACACTGTTGGTGCCGTTCAGGTTATCGGCGAAATCTGCATCATACCCCAACATGTCATAATTTTCAGCAGCGTCAGTGTTTGCATAAAAATAGGTACGAACCTTCAGGTATATATCTGCCAGGGCCGATTCAAACTGGGCCTTATTGGTATAGGAATTTTCCGGGCTGTAAAAATCGAGCGGTGTTTCGGTTAAAGATCTTTTACAGGAGATCAGGCTGCATGATGAAATAAATATAAAAGCGATCAGTATTTTTTTCATGGTCATTGAATTAAAAATTTAAGTTTAATACGCCCATTACAGTTCTGATCGATGGTATGGAACCATCAGTTAAGCCGCTGTTGGTTTCGGGATCAAGTCCTTTCCAATGGGGAGCATGGGTGAAAATATTATCTGCGCTCACAGAAAAGCTAACGCCGTTGAGGCCATATGGCTTCAATATTTTCGTTAGATCGTAGGTAAGAGCAATTTTTTGCAGTTTTATAAAGCTTCTGTCAAAGTATTTAACCCCTCTGTAAGCGGCAGCGTTCGCATAATTTGTACGGGGGAACAGGGCGCCGGTATTGGTGGGTGTCCAGTAATCGTACACAATATGATTAATAGAAGCATTGTTCGCAAACCCATCGTTATACGGTGTATTGCTTCCCGACAGGAAATGTTTGTTTCCACCCCACATGGAATATACGTATACCATCAGGGTAAAGTCTTTGTATTTGACCGTATTCGTAAAGCCCCATGTATAGGCGGGTTTATTATCGCCGATAAACACCCGGTCACTGTCTGACGTTATCTTTCCATCTCCGTTTACATCCTGCAATTTATAGGTTCCGGGAGCCATGCCTGTCATGATGACCCCATTGTCTTTATCATCCTGTTGCCACATGCCGGTCACGTTGTAATCGTAAATGGTTCCCAGCGTTTTTCCGATAAACAAATTACCCGACGGCCGGTCGGCTTCTTTACCGGTTACAGGGTCTGGTCCATAGGCCGTAATTAACTTGTTCCAGTTGCGGGCAAAAGCAAGATCTGATCTCCACATAAGGTCTTTTAATTTTACGTTTATCGTACTCAGGCTTATCTCAATTCCTTTATTATTTATTTTACCCAGGTTGCTGTTGATGGTGGTAAACCCCGAAGTGGAAGGGATCGCAAGCGGAAAGATCAGGTTGTGGGTATTTTTGGAGTACAGATCAATAACGCCCGAAATGCGGCTGTTTAAAACAGAAAAATCAACCCCAAAATCCATCCCCTGGGTATATTCCCATTTCAGGTCGGTATTGCCCAGGTTGCTTATAAACTCGGTGGGAACAAATGAGGCGCCGTTATAGTAATAAAGCGCGTTGCCCATTCTTGCCAATGTACCATAGGGTGATATGGACTGATTACCCGTATTGCCATAAGACGCTCTTATTGCCAGGTTATTGATGAGCGTTACCGGCTGCAGGAACGCTTCCTTCGAAATGTTCCAGTTAACGCCGCCTGATGTAAACACGCCATACTTGTGATTCTCGCTAAATGCCGAAAACCCATCGCGCCTGATCGTTCCTGTTACCGTATATTTTTGTTTAAAGCTGTAGGTTAAGCGGCCCATTTCGCCGGTGGCCGCAGTTTTTGAGCCGCCGGTGGTAACTGTTTGAGTTTTACCATTACTGAGGCCATATACACCCAATGATGGGTCATTGAAGTTTTCTCCATGCGCGTTTTGCGAGAACAACTTATAATCTTCTGTAGAATACAGTAAGGTGGCGTCAATGTAATGGTCGCCAAATGTTTTGCTGTATTTTATCAACTGGTCAATTAACGTGTTGGTGCTCCTGCTATAATTGGCATCGCCGGTGCCGTTTTTGGGCAATCCCGTTACCGTTTGCAAACCGTAAAACGCCCCGTTCTCATTCCAGTTCTGTGTTATGGATGTGGTGAGGTTATAAGATAACCCGGTTATCCAGGGAACTTTTATGGTAGCGGTTACAATGCCGTTCAAATTGTTTTGCCGGTTATAGCTCTGATTGGGAATTTGCCAGTAAGGGTTATTAAAAGAAGTAGTGGTTTGTGGAAACTGGAGGTAATTGCCGTCGGGCCCTTTTAAAGTAGCGTAGGGGCTGAACTGGTATGGACTGCTTGAACTTCCGCCGCCACTCTGTCCGTATATGGTTGCACCGGGGTAGTCTCTCAGGCTGTAATAGGAATTAAGGCCTAATTTAAACCACTTTGTTAGATCGGTCGAGATCCTTGCTCTTACAGAGTAGTGATTGTACTGGTCATTTATAATAACGCCTTTTTGTTTGATTATGTTTCCGGAGATATAATACTCGGTTTTATCGGTTTTATTGGCAACGCTTACCGTTGCATTTAACGACTGGCCGTTCTGTCTGAATAAATTGTATGGGTCATTCAATGTTGGCTGATGATCGGGGGTGGCGTTATAGTTGGTAGCTTCTATTGGCTGCAGGTAGGCGATAATATTATTCGGGTCGGCTGTTAAGCCATTTGCTGTTCTTATATCGAGCACCCTCTGCAAATATCCTGGTGCATCATATACTTTTAGCGGCTTCAATTCATGGGTGTTGCCATAACTCACATTAACAGCGAACCGGGGCTTGCCATTGATACTGCTGCCCCTTTTCGTTTCGATCAATAAAACACCATTGGCCGACCGGGAGCCATATACGGCGGCGGCGCTGGCGTCTTTCAGTACCGTAAAACTCTCAATATCGGCCGGCGCAATGTCATTCAATGATCCCCTGAAAATGGCCCCGTCAACAACGATCAATGGGGTAGTACCGGCATTGATCGAGTTCTGGCCCCTGATAGAGATAGAAGGGAGATCGCCTGCTTTATTGGTGCCGCCTACATTGAGACCCGTTATAGTTCCTTTAACTGACTCCAGGATATTATTGACCGGAACATTTTGATACGATCTTAAATTGGCGGAAGCAACAGCGCCCGTTACCGCCTGCTTTTTTTGAGAACCATAGCCCACCAGTACAAACTCCTGTTGTTCATCAACGGCTTTCAGCAAAACTATCCTGATGGTTTTTTGCCCGTTTAAAGGGATCTCCTGTGTGGTCATACCAACATAGGAAATTACCAGCGTTTCATTGCCATTTGTTGGGATGCTAAAGCGTCCCGATTTATCGGTCCTGGTTGCAACGGTAGTGCCTTTCAAACTAACCGATGCGCCTGTCAGTGGAGTGCCCCCTTCGTCCAGTACCAGTCCTATCAGTAATTCAGCTACAGGTTTCCCCGTTTCAATTTTTTCTTTCAGGATGATGGTCTTGTCAACAATGGTATAGGAGAACGGCTGGTTTTCGAGGCAGCGTTTCAATGCTTCGGTGAGTGGCGCCTGGTCCAGCACCAGGTTAACTTTTTTGGCTATACCAAGCATGTTGTCTTCATACCAGAAATAATAACCGGTTTGTTGTTCAATTTTTTGAAATACCGACTCCAGGGGTGCATTTTTTTCATTGAGGGTAACGTTCTGCGAAAACCCCCTGGCGTTTACTTCAAGAACACTTACGATCAGTAATAAAATAGTGAGTTTCATAATTCGTAGGATTTTAATGATTGTACTCCGTTCCTTCCTGCTTGCGGAGCGAATACAAAGCGCTGTTAATTGCATTACTTTGCATATCCCGGTTACCCCGGGACCTGGTTTGGGTGAATGAATAATAATGGTGGTAGCTATCGTATTGATTAATTGGCCCGGTCCAATAGTTGCCGGGTTTCCGCTGCTAGGGGAACCCGGTTTTTATGGCTCAGGGAATTACAACAATCCGTTTTGGTTCAATCCTGAAATGAATATTGCTTTGTTCCAGAATTTTAAGCACGGTAGAAGCATTGGTGTTGCGGCTGATCTTTCCGGAAAACGTACGTGCAGGAACAGCTCCTTCATAGCTTATGTCTATATCGTACCAACGGCCTATTTGCTGCATAATGGTTTTTATACCGGCTTTATTAAAATAGAATAAATTGTTTTTCCAGGCCATGGCGCTTGTTGTATCTGCATTAGGTAATACCGTTATGCGCCCGGTTGCCGTGGTTACTTTTGCCTGCTCACCGGGGGTTAGTAAAATCGAGTCTGCAGTGGCATGGTTGCTCACCGTTATTTTTCCCTGAAACAGCGTTATTTTCATTTCCCTTTCTTCGGGGTAGGCATTTATATTGAAATGGGTGCCCAGTACTTTTATTTCTGCCGAACCGTTCTTTACTATAAAGGGGGTATTGTTATGGGCTACTTCAAAGTACACCTCACCGCTTGCGGCTACGGTACGCTGGCTGCCGGTAAAGTTGGTGGGGAACCGGAGGGAGGAGGCTGCATTGAGCCACACTTTTGTGCCGTCTGAAAGAATGAGGCGGTAACGGCCACCCCTGGGGGTAGTTAAAAGATGGTAACCTGTTTTTTCCTGTTTGCCGGCAGCTGAGTAAACCAGGATGCCTTTGTCGCGTTGTGTGAAGTGGGGGGTGTTGGCATTGGCCGGCATGCCGCTGGTGTCAAGCGGTATGCTGCTGCCGTTGGCCAGGGTAAGCACCGCTTTTTCGCTGCCCGGCGCAAAGTCTTTTACCCGTAAAGCCGGCGGGTTGTTTGCTGTACTAACCTTTTTATTTTCTTTATTGAAAAGGTAAACAGTTCCGGCGCCAATCAACAATGTTACAGCAGCAGCTATGGCAATCGTTCTACCCAGCCGGCGAACCCGGGCTTTCTGCCTTATATGCCAATCAATGCCTTCATAGATCTTTTCAATTTCTTCTGTATAAGGTTGGCCGGCTGAATTGTTTTCCAGCTGGCAGCGTACCAGGTCCTGTAATGCGGCGGCATTTTCGGCATTGGCAAACTCATGCATCAGCCACGCCGTTTCGGCTTCCGTACAGTTGTTTTGCAGGAAGCGGGCAAATAGTTCTGCTGCATTTTCTTTCATAGGTATACGTTTCGGTGTATGCTAATACCATGCAACAGGAAATTTCCTCTGCTCCGGATGAAAATTTTTTTTTGAGGGGGAAGAAAGGGGTGGGTTATAAAGGCCCTCCATCGTTGGTAAATAAGATCAGGACCAGGATAATGATCAGCTCTTTGTTTTTGCGGGCATATTCTTTCAGGAACCGGTTGGCTTTTACGATATGATCGCTGATGGTGGAAGTGGAAATGCCCAGCAGCGCGCTTACTTCTTCATAGCTTTTGCCTTCTATTTTACATAATTGAAATACCTGTTTGCGTTGGGGCGGCAGGGTATCGATGGCATGCTGCAGAAAAGCAGCCTGTTCGCGCGAAACAATGGCTTCTTCAACGTGCGAATAGTTGCTGCTCATGATGCCGGTAAGTGTATTGATGAGAGCCCTGTCGCGCGAGGCCTTCACATAAAAATTGCAAACCTTGTTTTCGGCAATTCGAAAAAGATAGGAGCGGAAAGACTGGTTTACATCAATGTGCCTGCGGTGCTCCCATATTTTAATAAACACCTCCTGAAGAATTTCTTCTGCAACAGCTTTTGATTTTACCAGCTTTAGTATATTCCCATAAAGCCTTCCGCTGTATAAAAGATAAATTTGTCTGAAAGCAGCTTCATCCCCGATGATCAATTGGTTCAACAGGTCCTTCTCGTTAGTATCGGCAATGATCATTTGAAATAGTTTGAATCACCATTTTAAATAAAAGTAGGATACACCAATTGATTTATAAAATTATTATAAAGTAAAGTTTATCTAAGGCGGTCAAAGCAAAATAAGCATCGGTTGCAGTCAATATAGTGGTAGTTCAGGAGTGATCAGTTGTGGAAATTTGGCGGGCCAAAATTTAACTCCGGAAAAAAGCGAACGCGCTTTACCCGATTGCAACGGGTAAAAATTTTCAAGCTTTCAAATATTATGATAAAAATAAAAGCAACATGCTGCCTGCTGCTCCTGGTTATACTAGGGCAAACCGGCCATGCACAGGTAGCGAAAGTATACAAGGCGTTGTCTCCTGACAGAAGCACTGGTATTGAAACAGGTGTAAGTAAGAGCGGACAACTCCTTTACCGGCTGTTTGTTGGCGGACAGCTGGTTATTGACTGGTCGGCGTTGGGTATAACGCCATCAAACAACGTAGTTGAACCGGTAACCATTATCAATGAAGCTGCGCGCAGCAACCGGCAACGGTTTGCCTGGCCGCTTGGCGAAAGCGACACCATAACCAATGATTATAATGAATTGATGTTGTCGTGCGTGGCGCCTTCCATCCATTATAATTTTATTGCCCGGGTGTACAATGGCAGCCTGGCATTCAGGTATCAATTGAGTAAGACGAGCCCGGCCGTCAATAGTATAAAAAAGGAGCAAACAAGCTTTCAGTTCACCGGGCCGTATACTTTATACCAGTATAATACCGAATCGGTTTTTACCCCTGTTACAATAGATTCATTCCGGCGAACCTGCGATCTTCCCGCTACGCTTACCAATGGCAAATGGTATCTCAGTATAGGGGAAGCAGCCAACGATCATTTTACAAAGGCTGAATTGAAAAGGGGAACAGCCCCGCATAGCCTGGAAGTTGCTTATGTCCGGGATACTGCTGTACATATAGTTGACGCCCAACTTACGCCCTGGCGAACGATCAGTGTTTCCCCAACTGCCATCGGCCTGCACCAGTTCAGCCAGCTTGGTTTACAGTTAAACCCGCCACCGGCCAATGGCATTCCTGCGGGCGTGCAACCTGGCAAGCTCATCAGGTCTGTGGTGCTCACTACCCAGAGCGGCCTCGATTGTATTGATTTTGCCGCAGCGCATAACCTGCAGTACATCATGTACGATGCCGGTTGGTATGGCGCCGAATTTAATACCGTTTCAGACCCTACCCAGCCGATACCGCAAATTGATATGCCTGCCGTTATTGCACATGGAAAAGAAAAAGGCATTGGGGTGATCCTCTATGTGAACTATGTTGGGCTCAAACAAAAACTGGATACCCTGCTTCCCCTGTATAAAAACTGGGGTGTGGCGGGCATGAAGTTCGGCTTTGTAGATGCTTTAACGCAAAAGGGATTGAACTGGCTTTCGGGGGCGATCAAAAAAGTGAATGAGTATGGTTTTGTACTGAATATCCACGATAATTATAAACCTACCGGGTTAAGCAGAACGTATCCGGCCCTGCTAACGCAGGAAGGTATACGCGGTAATGAAAATACACCGGATGCTTTTCATAATACCGTACTGCCTTTTACCCGTTTTATTGGCGGCGCGGCCGATTACACCTTTTGTTATCCCAATATAAAAGAAAGCTATAGCCATAAGCTCACGGTGAGCAAGGCGCAGCAACTGGCACTCACCGTTATTTACTTCAGCCCCCTGCAGTCGTGTTTCTGGTATGGCAAGCCGGCCGATTATACGAATGAAGAAGAGATCGAATTTTTCAAATACGTTCCAACCGTATGGAATGAATCGCATTACCTGTTGGGCGAAATCGGCAAAAATATTACGGTAGCCCGCAGGAAAGGGAATACCTGGTTTGTGGGAAGTGCTGCCGGGTTAACCGACTGGCAAAGTAATCTGCCACTCAATTTTCTGAGTAAAGGAAAAAAATATATCGCCACGGTATATGAGGATGATGAAGCAGGCGGTATCCGCAAAACGGCCATGACCGTTAAAAAAGGAGATGTAATCCATTTTGATATCAGGGCTAAGGGTGGGCAGGCAATGGTCATTCGTCCTGCGGTGCCATAAACACCGGGTTTTAGATTTAGCGTTTATAATTGAGAGCAGGGGCTGCATCAGCAATGGTGCAGCCTCTTTTTTTTGACGGGTTCAAAACCTGTGCATTAATCCCCCAAATTCCCTATTTTAGACACTTAATAAAGTGTCTACAACACCCGGTACATATTACGAGCAAAGTGTAATACAGCGATTGCAAAAGGGCGACAGCGATGCATTCCTGGAAGTATACAACCAGTACCATCAGCCCCTGTATCATTATGTACTTCGCTTTGTTAAATCTCCTGCCATTGCTGAAGATGTTTTGCAGGACGTATTTCTCAAAATATGGGAGATCAGGAGCCGCATCGATCCCGCACTTTCTTTCAAAGCCTACCTGTACCGTATTTGCCGCAACAGTGTTTTCAAACTATTAAAGAAGATCGCCATCGACGAAAACCTGCGGGTGCAGGTGATGCAGCAGTTTGCGCAATCGGTTGCCGACGCCGACCTCAAAGTGCTGTGGCAACAATACCAGGAATTGTTACAAGCCGCCATCGATCGCCTGCCACCTCAACGCCAGAAGGTGTTCAAACTTTGCCGCGAAGAAGGCATGACCTATGAACAGGTGGCCGCAGCGCTGGGCATTTCGCGCAACACTGTAAAGGAACATATGGTGCTGGCCATGAAATTGATCCGCGAACACCTTGACCAATACGGCGATACCCCCACACAGTTTATGTTATTATTATTTCTCATTTCAGAACTCCCCGCCGCTCAGCAGCTTATCCTGGGCTAAAAATCTTTTTTTTTCACCGGCACCCACCCTCCACCCGCCATTCGGGATATTATATGTACTACATTAGTGATATTATGCGTGCGATGAGCATGTTATGTACCATATAAACTGTGTAGCTATATACAATTGACCATGGCGGAAATGAATGAATATTATACCCGGCTTTTAGGGAATTACCTGAATAATGCCTGCTCCCCCCAACAGGTGGAGGAGCTGCTGCAATGGCTTCAGCAGGATGTGGCTAACCGGCTGTTATTGAAGCAGCTACAGGCTGAATTCCAGGAAGCGATGGACTCAAATGCGGAAGTGCCTGCCCACATCAGCGACCGGGTGCGCACCCGGTTACTAAAGGCGGTTCAACCCCCTGCCTCCAGGACCTACAAACTATTATTTTACCGCGCGGCGGCGGCTGCTATCCTGCTGTTGCTGCTGGGCGCGGGGTTGTTTTACTTCGGGAGAAAAGCGGCGGTAAAAAATGGTTCCAGCCAAACAGCTTCCACGCCCCCTGTTCAAACAACCCTGCCCAAAAAGACCGGCGCCTTTATAACCCTGGCCAATGGAGAGCAAATAGAATTAAATAAAACCGGGAACGGGCGGGTGACCGGTCACGGTGCTGTCAATATTATAAAACTGGCCGATAACCGTATTACGTACGATTCTACTGTAAACAACAAGGGCGCCGTCGCGTATCATACTTTAACGGTTCCGCGGGGAATTAAAATGGTGCAGCTAACCCTGGCCGATGGTACCCTCGTATGGCTCAATACCGCTTCTTCCATAAAGTATCCCACCACGTTTACCGGTAATGAACGCCGGGTTCAATTAACCGGGGAAGCCTATTTCGATGTTAAACACGATGCTGCCAAACCCTTTTCGGTGCTCACAAAAAATATAACAGTAAATGTACTGGGCACCCGGTTTAATGTAAGCGCTTATGACGACGACGTGCAAAGTAATGTGGTGTTGGAAAAAGGCAGCGTGGCCCTCAGTGCTAAAAGTGCCGGCGGCACGCTCACCAAACAACTGGTACCGGGTAACCTCGGCAGCTTTGAAACCGGTGCACAAAATATCGCCGTTGCATCGGTCAATACCGAGGAATATGTGTCGTGGAAAATGGGTTACCTCATCTTCAAACAGGCGCCGTTGGAACTAATCGTGAAACGGGTGTCGCGGTATTACGACGTTCAAATAAACACCAGTGTGCTGGCCCATAGTGATGAAACATTTTCGGGCCGGCTCGATCTGCAAAATAGTATCGACGAAGTCATGAACCTGGTGTGCCTTGGCACCTCCTATATGTATTTACCAAACCAACAAAAACTGGCTGTAAGAAAATAAACTATATAACCACATTGTTAACTAACCGCTAACGTATGAAAATTAACTGCTGCAAATGTCCCGGTAGGGGGCATACCAACCTGCTATTTTTAAAGATCAGGTTCACTGTTTATTTACTGTTCCTTGGCATGCTGAGCGTTTCAGCAAAAACTTATTCCCAGAACACGCGTGTTGATTTGAATCTGCAACACGCCACCTTACCCGAATTGTTTGAGGCCATTCAAAAGCAAACTGATTATCTTATTTTTTACCGCGACAAACTGCTAAAAAAAGAATTGCGAAAGACGGTTCATTTTGAAATAAAGAACGCGTCTGTGGCCGATGTGCTTACCCTGGCGCTCAATGAAACCGGTCTAACCTATACCATCAATGGCCGGCAAATAATCATTACCCCTAAACAGGAAGTAATGACCGCCACACCCGCGTTGCCCGATCCGGCAGCGGTTATCAAAGGCCTGCCGGTAACCGGTACGCCTGCAGCGGTGGTAACTACTACTGTCAACCGCCGCGACTCTTCCCTTACCATCAGGGGCCGGGTATACGATACCCATGAACCGCCGGTGGCATTGCCGGGGGTTACCATTAAAGTGAAAGGGGCTTCCGTTAGCGCCACCACCGATGCAGATGGCTACTTTACTATCCACGTGAGCCGGTACGATGTACTTGTTTTCTCGAGGGTGAGTTTTAAACCGGTTGAATACACCGTTTCAAAAAGCGACAATGCACTGAATATTTCCATGAAGGAAGATGTGAGCGACCTCGACCAGGTTGTAGTAGTTGGTTTGTCGGAACAAAGAAAGAAACACATTGCCAGTTCGGTGGCCACACTCGATGTGGCGTCGAATATTACCGGTAAGCCCATTACCACCTTATCGCAAAGTTTGCAGGGTGGGGTTACCGGTTTGCAGGTAACGCAAAGCTCGGGCCTGCCGGGCGGCGATGCGGCTGCCATCAAGATCAGGGGCATCAGTACACTGGGTAATAGCAATCCGCTCATCCTGGTCGATGGTATTCCCATGGATATGAACTTCATTGACCCGGTTACGGTGCAAAGTGTTACCGTGCTCAAAGACGCCGCCGCCGCTGCCATTTATGGGTCCCGCGCCGCCAATGGCGTAATTGTCGTTACCACCAAAAGAGGTATACCCGGTAAAGTATCGGTTACCTACGATGGTTATGTGGGTATACAGGCGCCCACCTATTTACCAAAAGTGGTGGAGGCGCCTGAGTATATGCGTATGTACAACGAAGCACAGGTGAATGCCGGTAAAGCGCCTTCCTATAGCGACAGTGATATCATCAATACCATGAATGGCGTTGACCCCGTGCGTTATCCCAATACCAACTGGATCAATGAAGTCATCGATCAACACGCGCCAATAACCAGCCATTCACTTTCAGTAAGCGGTGGTAATAACGTGGCCCGTTTTGCCCTCACGGGTAATTACCTGTACCAACAGGGCATGCTGCCGATAAACAATACCGGCCGGTTCAACATCAGGGCCAATACGTCTATAACGCTGAGTAAGAATTTCACCGTTAACCTCGACATGCTGGCCATTAAAAGAAATACCCTTACGCCTAACCGTACCGCAGGTAACAATGGTAACCGCCTGCTCGAAGATGTGTACCGCGTTCCACCCACCATTCTACCCAAATATCCCGAAGTAGATGGCAGAACTATTTACGGCCGCTATGTTGATATTGTTAATCCCGTGGCATACGCCGAGCGGGGCGGACAGCATAAATATGAGAGCGGACAAACCAGCATTAATTTGCAGCCCAAATGGCGCGTATTACCGGGGTTGAACCTGCGCGGTCAGTTCAGTTTCAGGTTGAACAGTGATATCACCCGCGATACCCGCGATGCCTATAACTTTTTTGATTACTACACCGGCCAGTTATTACAAACCTGGACCATGCAACGCTCCGTATCTTCTGCACGGAGTACCTATTATTACCTGGGCGCCAATGCCGATTATACCCTCACTATGGGCGACCATATGATCTTTGCCATGGCCGGGTATTCGCAGGAAGAAACCAATTCGGGCGACTGGGATGTATCGTCCATGATCTCGGGCTATGCCAAACTGAATTATTCATACCAGAATAAATACCTGGTCGAAGGAACTATTCGTACCGATGGCTCTTCCCGGTTCAGCCCCAACCACCGGTTTGGCTATTTTCCTTCGTTTGCGCTTGGCTGGAATGTGCATAATGAGAACTTCCTGAAAGGAGTGGGTTTTATCAACAACTTTAAATTAAGGGCATCTTACGGGTATTTAGGAAATGAGAATATTGGTTTATACCAATACCAAACCCTCATCAATTCTTCGAGTGGTGTTGAAACCACTTATGGCAATCCCGATATTACCTGGGAAACCGTGCATATGGCCGATGCCGGGGCCGACATAGGTTTGTTTGGCGGCAGGCTCGAATTCACGGTTGATTATTACAACAAAACAACCAACAATATTATTCTGAATCCTTCCTTACCGCTGGTAGGTGGTTTTGAAGACCAGGTACCGGTGAATGCTGGCCGGGTGCAGAACAAAGGATGGGAGCTGTCGATGAATTACAATGCAAAGCCTTCAAAAAATATTCGCCTCTCCGTAAGGCCCGGCGTTTCGTACAATACCAATACCATTTTGAACCTGGTGGCCGGCCCGTATATAAATTCAACCGGTACCACCATTAACCAGGTGGGCAGCGCCATTGGCAGTTTGTATGGGTATAAGACCGCAGGTTTGTTGCAAGCGAGCGATTTTGACGGTACAGGCAAAGCAGTGGTGCCGGTGCTGCCCAATGCAGCGCCCGGCGATATCAAATACCTTGACCTCAGCGGCGATGGAGAGATCAACGCAAAAGACCAGACGATCCTGGGCAACCCGGTTCCGCAATTGAACTACTTCTCGAATTTCAGGATCTCCTATAAAAAAATTGACCTGGAATTCTTATTACAGGGTACTAACAAAAGCGATGCGGTATTGCTCGATATGTTCGCATTACCATTGGACTTAAGCAAAGACGGCGGCGTGCCCACAAAATATTACGCAGCCAATTACTGGACACCGGAGAGAACCGGCGCGCGCTTTCCCCGCCTGTCAACCGCACCGGCGAATAATAAGTTGTCGTCCGATTTCTGGTTCCAGAACGGCGCCTATGTGCGCGTGAAATATATTCAGCTGGGGTGCAACCTTACCTCGGCCTTTACAAAGCGGGCAGGCATCAACGCTATGCGACTGTATTTCAATGCCCAGAACCCGCTCACGTTTACCCGGCTTAAATTAACCGACCCCGAAAGCCGCGGTAACCAATGGACATATGGAATTATGAAAACCTATACCATAGGCTGTAACATTCAATTTTAATTCGCCACAATATGAGATCCATAACTTTTATCATATCGTTTGTTGCCGGATCACTGCTGTTTTCCGGTTGTAAAAAATTCCTGGAACACGATCACCCTACCGCCATCTCCGATGAAGAATGGTGGAACACAAGTGCCGACGCTACCAATGCGCTTAATTCGGTGTATGTAGGTGTGCCCGATGGATCATCGGGGCGGCAATTAATGTTTTTATCGGCATTGAGTGACGAAGCAGTTGCCCGTCAAAGTACGCGCGGCGATTACGAATCGTATGTAAAAGGATTGCAAAACCCCACCTGGGATGTAGGCACCGGTATTTGGCAGGATGATTTTAAAGACATTCGCCGGGCCTGCCGCTTTCTCGAAAACGTTGACAATTGTTTTATGGACGATTCACTGAAGAACCGGTACAAGTATGAAGCAAGGGCATTGCGGGCTTATTATCATATGGAGCTGATGCTGTTCTTTGGCGGAATACCCATTATAAAAACCTCGGCAACGCCGGCCGAAAGTTACCTCGAGCGCAATACGGAAGCAGATGTGTACAATTTTGTGGTAAGCGAATTGACCGACTGCGCCAATCACCTGCCGGCTGTTTATACCAATGCCGATCTTAAAAGAGTGTCAGCAGGCACCTGCTGGGCGCTCATCAGCCGGCTGGCTTTATTTTATAAAAATTATGATGCCGCCAAAGACGCTGCCAAAAAGGTGATCGACCTCGGCGTGTATGAATTGTACAAGACCGTTTCGAACCCAAAGAACAGTTATGCCGATCTTTTCCTGTACACGGGAGAAGTGAATAAGGAAAGGATCTTCTACAAGGAGAATACCAGTGGTGGTAATCAGTGGCTCACCTTTGCGCCGCTGGGGGTGGGTGGAAAAACAATTATTTCACCTACTGCTTCTGTAGTAAATAATTACGAAACCAAACAGGGAAAAACTATTTGGGAGCTGGGGCCCGATTCCATTGCTATTTATCAAAAAGATCCCAATTACAAAAACAACCGCGATCCGCGGTTGACCGCCTCCGTATTGTTACCGGGACAAACCTATTCTTCCTATGTACTGAAGCCTTTCGATGCCGCGCAAACCAACCTCGACCGGCTGGGTGCGCAAAATGCAACGGCTACCGGCTTCTGGGTAAACAAATACCTTGACCCCAAGGACCGTACGGGCACGCGCACCCTCGATTATATGATCATTCGCTATGCAGAAATTTTGCTCAACTATGTGGAAGCGCTGGTGGAAACGGATAAATGGAGCGATCCCGATGTGGTGCGGTACCTGAACGACATTCGCGCCCGTGCCGCCATGCCGCCGGTAGATGTTTCAAAATACAATACCAAAGAAAAGCTGCGCGAACTGGTGCGCCGCGAACGCCAGTCGGAGCTGGCATTTGAAGGAACGCGTTTTTATGATATCCGCCGCTGGGGCATCCTGGGCGACGTCATGAACGGACAGGTATACGGCGCTATTGACCCGGCTACCAATCAACCGGTAAAAGTGGAGGTGCGCTCGTGCAATGTAGCGCGCGATTTTCGCTGGCCGGTTCCACAGGCCGAGATGCTGGCCAACCCGCATATGACGCAAAACGATCTGTACTAAGGATAAATATTAAAACAATCAATTTTCATTCATGAACAGAAGAAGTCTAATAAAGCAGTTGGGTTTAAGCATAGGCGCTACCGTGATAGGGTCAGAAGCTGTGGCCCGTTTGGCAGATGGAACGGTGGAATATGAGGTGCCCAAAAATCCCTTACACAAACCGGTCGACAAACCCGTTACCGCCATTACGCTCGGCGCCGGTGGGCGGGGAAATGTGTATGGCAACTTTGCCGCTAAATTTCCCAACCTGTTAGATATTGTTGGGGTGGCGGAACCCATTCCCATTCGCAACGAGCGGTATGCAAAATTACACCAGATCGCCGATGCCAACCGCGTCGATACCTGGGAGCGCATCTTTGAGCGGCCGAAATTTGCCGATGCCATTATTATTACCACGCCCGATAATTTGCATTATGCCCCCTGTATGAAAGCGCTGGAGATGGGGTATGATGTACTGTTGGAAAAACCCATTGCGCCAACAGAAAAAGAATGCCGCGATATACTGGCGCTGGCGAAAAAAACAGGCCGTATTGTGGCGGTATGCCATGTGCTGCGCTATGCCCCATATTTTGTAAAGATGAAAGAATTGATAGCACAGGGCGCTATAGGAGAGGTGATGAGTGTGCAGCATATGGAACCTATTGAACATACGCATATGGCGCATTCGTATGTACGCGGCAACTGGCATAACTCAAAACAAACAACGCCCATCATTCTCGCCAAATCGTGCCACGACCTGGATATCATAAAATGGGTCATTAACAAGCCGGCCAAACAAATAGTAGCTATGGGCGATCTCAAATGGTTTAAAAAAGAAAATGCGCCGGCGGGCAGTACGGCGCGGTGTACCGATGGTTGTACGGTTGAAAGAACCTGTCCGTATTCAGCCATCAGGTCGTATTACGATAAGCGCCAACGCACGGGGGTATTCGACCTGCCCGATGATAAAACAAAACATGCCGAAGCCATTATGGAGAAATTGCGCACCACCAATTACGGCCGTTGTGTTTACCGTATGGAGAATGACCAACCCGATCATTATATCACCAACATTCGCTTTGGCGATAACGTTACCGCCAGTTTTTCCATGGAAGCGTTCACTTCCTATGGCGGACGCCGCACGCGTGTTATGGGGTCTATGGGCGATATGGTAGGGGATATGACTGAGCTGGTGGTCACCGATTTCAGGACCGGCAAAAGCAACAAACTGGTGCCCATTGCAGAAGATGTGGAAGGGTATAAGAACAATGGACATGGCGGGGGCGACTGGTTGCTGGCGCATGATTTTGTACAGGCTGTAGCGCAGCAAAATCCGAAGCTGTTAACCTCTACCATCGATGAAAGTATCGAAAGTCATATTATGGGTTTCATGGCCGAGGAGAGCCGAAAGAAAAACAAGGTTATGGATATTAATTTATAAATAAACGAGCTGATCTATGATGAACCGTCCGTTAGTTTAGTCTTCATTAAGTGTTGAGATTCCTTAGCGCCCCTGACGTTGGTTGGGGGTGTTTTTTGTTGTGTGCCCGGCCCTATCATAAACCTGGAGGTGAATTAGGTAGCGCCTACTGTAACAGGGCAGTTGAATAACCCCGATTTTAATTCCATCGAATTCGATGGGTATCACAATTATAATGTTTTCACCCATGTTAAGTATTTTTCAATCTGAGCTCCCAGATAGTAAGGAAGGTTAAGCAATAAGTATTCCTTACCTGTTGGGGTTGTAATTGTATCAACTTTTACTTTTCCATTATATAGTCTTACTGCAAAACGATGGGGTGCAGCATCCATGAAAAGATGCAATGATCTTAATGTACCACTGGAGCCTGATTTTACTTCAATCGGAATAATTAATCCATCGTGTTGTATTACAAAATCCAGTTCAGCCGTTGCTTCCGCTTTTTGGCGCACCCAAAAATTAAGGTTGTTTAAAACATTTGATTTGGATGCGAGTAATTCCTGACCTACAATATGCTCAGCTATTTTTCCCTGATATATGTTGTCAAGATTGCTTGTTCCAATAATGTCTTTTTGAAGCCCCACGAAATGATTCATCATTCCGGTATCCAATAATTGTAATCTTGGTGATTTTTTAAAGTCAGGAACAATGGGGATGGAAGTGTTCGTAGTGGGATATAACAAATGCAATAACATTACTTTTTCCAGCGTTCTCATCGCTTCTCCCACTTCTTTTGATCCATAATTAGAATTTCCAAAATGGTTGAATTTTATTCGATTCCCAGCTTCAAAATAAGAAGATTGTATTACATGCCTGATAACTTGTACCAAATTATTCGTTCGGCCATATTTTTCCACATCATTTATGTACGAAACAATTAGTGATTCGTAAATTGTTCTTAATGCGGTAAGATTTCTATGAGTTAAATAATGGTCCACTACTGCAGGCATACCTCCTATCAGGGTATATGTATGGAATAAGGTAAGTAATTTATCGTGGGCATATTCATCCATTGGTATTTTCCTGTATTGTTCTAATGCAAGTTTTTCTCCATTGGCCTGAAGAAACTCATCGAACGAAATTGGCCGTACAACTTTGTATTCAACTCTTCCCACAGGAATTTTTATATCTCCTTTTATTGCCGTTTCAAACAAAGACCCTGCAGCTATAACATGGAGATTAGGCACCTGTTCAAAAAAATAACGCAGAATATTAATAGCTTCAGGCACCTCTTGAATTTCATCAATGAACAATAATGTGTCACTAAGTTTTTCAATGTCTTTATCTCGCAAAAAAAACAGTTGTTCTACAAGTTGGCTGATGTTTTTATAATTTCTGAAGGGCGCTGCATCTTCCTTCAATTCGAGATTCAGATTTATATATTGCTGATATGATTGAGCGAACATATTAACGATAGTAGTCTTCCCAACCTGTCTTGCCCCTCGTAATATGAGCGGTTTCCGGTGCGAATTTATTTTCCAGTCATTTAGCTCTTCTATAATGTTTCTGTACAAAATTTTCTCATTTTGGGGGTAAAATTATGCTTTTTTAGGCCCATTTTGAGGGTAAAATTTGAAGAAAATAGGCCCATTTTAGGGGTAGTTTTGTGGAATGTATTGATAATCAGCTTGGTAAGTTTTTATATTCGCAGCCCCTTTTCCTGGGCTGTAAAATGCGGTGGAGAAGAGTTTTTTGTTGGATCAGGAAAACTCAAGTGTATACTCCCTTATCTACCACCTGCTGCTGAAGTTGTATAATGGGAAGACGGTTACGATTGTGAGCAAAGTAACCATGAAAAAGAGCGCATGTTCCTGCGGGTATTGACTGGCAGGGAAATGCTTTTATCATTTCAAATATTTATCCAGGAAGGCAAATACTTCGGGGCCCCAAATGTCCCCATCCCTTACAAACATATGTCCATCTTTTGCCTGTGTGCCACGGGGTGGGTATATTTTTATCTTATACGTTTTTCCTGCTTTTTCCATTTCGGCTGCCTCCTGAATACTCGGTTGTATGCTGAAATCATTTTCTGCCTGGATAAAATAAACCGGAACGGTGGCCTGTGCTGCTAATTTTTTCATCCATTCCCGGCCATCTTCAGAACCATCCCACATCATGGCAGCGCCTGCAAAATTCACTGCGGCTTTGATACCTGTATTTTTAGTAGCCATGATCATGGTTTGTATGCCACCAAAGGAGATCCCTGCCACGGCTATTCTTGACGTGTCGATCCCTTTTTGCTTTTTTAATGCCTGTAAGCCACTCAACTGATCCTGAAATTGTTCTGTTTCATGCAGTCGAATGATCACGGGGTAAGCAGCATTAGGCCCTTCATTATTTCGAATGCTGTCGAGAATGTCGCCCATATATCTTCCCTGTCCTTTGGATAAAGTTTGACCTCTTCTGAAAGGAGTAAAAAAAGCATATCCATGACCTACAAAATATTTGGCAACTCCAGGAAGATACCACATACTATTCGCTTCACTGCCGTGATTGAACAAAACAGCCGGAAAAGGACCCCTGCCTTCCGGCTTCCATAATAATCCTTTTAAAACAAGATTGCCACTGGTAAAACTAATGGTATCGGGTTTGGTGGCGAGTGAATCCTGAGAGAATACTTTGGATAATGTAGAGCTCAGGAATAGCAGCAATAACAGGGAGCGCAATATCTTTTTCATATAAGTTCAGGTTTAGCGGTATTAAGATACCGTTTTTCAAAATAATCTTCTTTGGAGTCGTGGCCTACCGTGAAAACACCCCATTTATCGTTTAGGGATATGGGATGAATAATTTCCTAAATATCAATTGATTATTGGCAATTAAGCGGGGTCATTCCCAAATGCAGGGGAAACAATGTAATTTCGCCACATGCGGCGCACGATCATCTTCATACCAAAAGGGCATACAGAAACCATAACAGTTACAGTTCACCACAAACCGGAACTGAATAGCGCCGAACATGCCGGTATCTGGGACATTGATACAAACGAAGTATGGCTGAGCACCCATTTATGGAACCAATTCCCTGCTAATGATCAAAAACAGCAGGGAAAAGTATTCGCAAGCCTGCACAAAGTGAGCAGGTCATTGTTGAAATGAATTGAAAATGCCGGCTGGCAATCAAACAATTTGAATGGCGAATGCTCCTGTAGCAAATTTTATTTCTTATCCTTCCAGTTCCACCATTTCAGTTGCTCGCTGTCCTGATCTTTCGCAGGTGTTTCTGCAAAATAAACCGCACAGCGGAAAACATACAACACACACCTGTCCTGCACACAGCCGGCAAACTGGTTCGACTGGTCATACAATTGTTCCGGGTCTTTTCCTTTCAAATCTTCAACGCGCCTGATGCCAATGTTGTACAGATCGGTTGCTAACGATTTTCCAACGCCGGGTATGCGGGTTAAATCTTTTATTGATTGTGCAGTTGTCATTAATAGATTGTCTTGTAATTAACCTACGGCCTTGTGATCTCAAAAATAAGGGTGTCATCAATGAATTTTAATACCCCATTGTCAAGGATTGCGCGCTTTCCGAGCTTAAAGTCCAGCCTGATATCTAAATCAAAAGTGTCTTTTACAATGGTATACGAGCCTCTATAAGTAGTAAAGCACCAATGGTCGCTCCTTTCTGCCTTCAAATAACCGTTTTCCTTAAAATATAAACGAGATCCACCATCGCTGCCAATTTGAGAATTGCTGGCTGTGAATAATGTAGGAGAGTTGTCAAGCTTTTCAACATGTTTTAAATGCCATACGATATATCCCAGGCATATAGCAGCAATGGCCAGAGATAGCAATATCATCCTGCCAGCATTAGTCCTGTAAAATAAAATTAGCCGGATCAGCTGCGTGGCAGCTATCAGGCAGAGAATGGTCAGTGGTACATAGTCGATAAAATCGAAGAAGATCGTTTTCTGGGTGATTGTCCTGGTTTCACCGTAAATAACCAAACTTCCAAATATAAGGGTGAGTATGAATAACAAAATTTGAAGCCAACGGACCGGGCTTATTTTTTTCGTTGGTATTCTCCAAAGTTTCTCCATTAGGTTATTGTTGTAAATGTATTCAGTTGAAACTCCGCCACCTTCAATAACCAGCCCGGTCTTATTGTTAATTATTATTTGACGCTTGCGTATCCTGACTTTATTTAATTTGAATTTATCTGCGCTTAAATCCAATTTTTTTAATTTGTTGTCGGTATCAAGGACTTTGATGATTCTCAAACTATTTAATTTATTCAGGAATGCAAAACTCTGGTCTATTACGCTTGATGGACTTAAAATGGAGAATCGTAGTGTGAAATATTTTACATTTCTTTCGCCTGGCGTTAATAGAACGCAAATTTCAGTTAAACCAAGGGCCGATCTTATTTCAAAATAGAACTCTCGATGTGTGTCGATTGATTCGGTATTGGATTTACCAGCCAGAAAACTGGCTCCTGCGCTTTCAATAATGTCTTTTATCTCTGTCTGGGGAACAGGGTTTTTAAAGTTAACTTGTAATAAATATGATTCAAATCCCATTTTAAACTGATTGTATCTTATACTACCCCTTTTTATAATACTCAATGATCGCCGCCAGTTTTCTGTCTGAGATGCCAAAATTGAACAGATCATATTTATTCACAGTGGTATCCTTGTGAAAAATGAGTAAATAGGAATTTGTCCTCTTCCCTTCCTGTCTGTTCATAATACCCGTTTCGGCTATCTCTGCCCAGTAAAATTTGTTTTTATCAAAGGTGATGCCTTCCCCGTCAACCGTGATCCGGTAATTATACCTCTTTTTAAAAAATGTAAAGTAAAGTAACAGGTAAATGATCAGCGACACTAAAAGTAAACCGAAAAGAATAACCCCAAAAGGAAACTGATCTACCAGCATCAGCCTCAGCAAACCAATCCACACTAAACAGGGGATTGGTAAAACGATAATAACAATCGCCTTATACAAAACAGAAGGTTTGATCACTTTTTTTTCGCCTAATGCAAGGGATGGCGCAGCGACTGCAATGAATTTTGTTGTTCGTACCCGGGGATAATTTCCTAACACTTTGTCGAACCAGGTCATTTTACTTTCTTCGCTTTTTATGAAATCGTCTATGTATGTCATGGGGTGGGGGATGTGGCTCCTCAAATTTACCGCTAAAAGCTAACAATTAAAAGTTATCCAGTACATTTGACTGCAACCATTTAATTGGCTCCGGAGAAAATTATGGAAAAACCTGTAGTATTGGACAAAGGTTGTTACGTGGGCGCCAAAGTGAGCCAGTATAATTTTGGCGGAATAATAACCAGTGAAACCTGCTTCCCCGAAAATTATACTTCCAACTGGCATTATCATCAAAACCCCCATTTTTCTCATATCCTCACCGGTGGCAGTAAAGAGCAACGACCACGCAACGCGCAAACCCAGCTTCCCGGCGATGGCCTGTATTATTATCCGGGCATCCCCCACAAAAATGTTGAATACCGCCCGGGTACCAGGATCTTTAATATTGAAATAGATGCCGCTTTTTTTAAAGCGCATGATCTGCAGATGCCCGACGCCGACAGAATGTTTGCCGACAGCACCCCAATAAATTCATCGGGCCTGCTGAAAATACTAAAACAACATTACTTTCATGATGCCCATAGCCAACTGGCCATAGAACAGCTTTGTACCGAACTGGTATCCGCTTATCCCGTTGTTGCCCCGTACTCGCCCGCCTGGTCGCGCAACATTATAACGGTTATGCACGATCATTGGGACCAGCCTTTATCCCTTGCCCAACTCTCCGCTAAAGTGAATATTCATCCCGTAACCCTGTCGAAATACTTTTCCCGGTATTTTCATTGCTCCCTGGGCGACTATGCCCGGAAGATCAAAGTAGAAAAGGCTGTACAATTGATGCGGTCACGGCAACTTTCGCTCACCGCAATCGCCTATCAATGCGGTTTTAGCGACCAGGCACATTTTACCAAAACATTTTACCTGTTTACCGGCCTGCTTCCCAAACAATACCGCAAACTGTGATCGTCCACGCTAATAGGATACAATTTTAGCGTTGCGTCATTGCTGAAATTTGCGCGTACTATGGCAGAACGTATTAAATCAAATTTATATGACAGGAAGGCGTTGTTCCTTTTTTACAGGCTTTAGTTTGTTCTCTGTTTTATTTTTTGCTTACCGGGCCCCCGCGCAGCAAAAAAATGCGGCGCTTAATAAGCTGTTCGCAGCGTATTACCACGAAAACCAGCAACTGTATCCATTAGATGCAACGTTGTCGGGCGATCACCGGTACGATGACCGGTTAGCCAACGATATTTCAATTGCCTGGCTCAATGCGAAAGAGCGGTTCAATAAAAAGTATTTACAACAACTGGCGCGGTTCAACCGGAACCTTTTAAATACCACCGATAAAATTTCCTATGATGTTTTAACCGAAATACTGACCCTCGACCTGGAACGGCGCAAATTTCATTTCGAATACCTGCCCATCAACCAGTTTACCTCGGTGCCGCTGATAATGGCGCAATTGGGGTCGGGTAATGGGGCGCAACCTTTCAAAACAAAACAGGATTATGCCAACTGGATCAACCGGATCAATGATTTCAGCGACTATACTGATACCGCTATCGCCAACATGCGCACCGGCATGCAAACCGGCATTGTTCTGCCAAAAGTGCTGGTGACAAAAATGATCGATCAAATGGAATCGGTGGCCAATGCCGACAGTCTGTCGAATGAGCTGTTTAATCCGGTGCGTACATTGCCCGGTTCTTTTACCGCAGTTGAAAAGAAAAAGATCGCGGCACAAATGCTGCAGGCTGTTACCCAAAAATTATTGCCCTGTTATCGCCGCCTGGCTGCCTTCCTGAAAAATGAGTACCTGCCGCGGGCTGCAGCCGTTGCAGGCATGGGTGCATTGCCCGAAGGCGCCGCTATGTACCGGTTCTATGTTCGTTCCTATACCACCACCAACCAGTCGCCGGAAGAAATTTATGAAACCGGTCTGCACGAAGTGGCGCGAATAAAGGAGGAGATGGAAAAAGTGAAGACGCAAACCGGCTTTACAGGCAGCTTACCCGAATTCTTTTTGTTTTTACGGTCGAACAAACAATTTATGCCTTTCAAAACACCGGAAGAAGTCCTAAACGCTTACCGGGCCATAGCAGCGAAAATAGATAAACACCTCGATTCATTATTTGATCTGAAACCCAACACCCCAATGGTCATCAAAAGGGTAGAGGCATTCAGGGAGGCGGGGCAGAACGGGCCTTCCTACCTGGCAGCCCCAGCCGATGGCAGCAGTGCAGGCATCCTGTATGTACCTGTTCCGGACGCCACAAAAATAAATGTTACTTTTTTAGGGATGGAGGCCACCTATTTACATGAAGCCATTCCGGGTCATCATTATCAAATAGCGCTTCAACAGGAAAATAAGGAATTGCCTGCTTTCAGAAATCACATTGCATTCTCTGCATTTTTTGAAGGATGGGCCTTATATGTAGAATCGCTGGGCAGCCAACTCGGCTGCTATACAGATCCATATCAGCAAATGGGCGCCTTAAATAACGAAATGCATCGCGCTTTACGGTTGGTCACCGACGTGGGTATTCATACCGGTAAAATGACACCCGCCCAGGCAATTGCCTTTATGCTGGAACATGAATCAATAAGCGAAGCCGATGCTACCCTGTCGGTGGAAAGATATATGGCCATACCCGGTCAGGCGCTCTCCTATAAGACCGGCGAGTTGGAGATAAAAAAGATCCGGACAAATTGTGAAGCGATCCTGAAAGATAAATTTGATCTCAGAAAGTTCCACCATGCCCTGTTGGTGCAGGGCGATATGCCGTTAACCGTGTTGGCAAACTATATGAATGAATGGGCTAAGGAACAGTTGCATTAATAAAACTAAAAGCCTCCCGGTGCATCGGGAGGCTTTTACAAATTTATTTACCGCACCTTACGGATGCTTATTTTTATTCGACACCAATTTAATATCCGCAATTTCATCGGCTAATTTTTTACCCATTTTCATGGAAACTTCCTGGGTCCATTTATAATGCAAACCCCCGTACACTCTTGAGATAGCGGCTTCATCCTCCAGGTTTGATAAGGAAGTAAAATGCCGCGCCGGTAATCCCCGCCAATCATAGGCGTTGTCGGTGACTTCAATATCGCCGTATTCTTTTTTCAGCACCTGTATAAAGGGCGCCCAGGCGCCTAACAGGCCACTGGTATATTCAGGGTAGGGTGGGGTAGGTAAATAAGGCAGCCAGGTGGCATCTATATCCCGTTGTATATAGGTGATGGGCCTTATGAGGTTATAATGATACTTCGACCGGAAGGTAATGATGCCGCCATCCTTGAAGGCGATGCCGGTTTTGGCATACACTTCAGCCGCCTCGAATAACTTTGCTTTTTGATTTTCATTTACCCAGGTTATGATGGAAAGTGCATGATAGGGCGCCGGAACGCCCACGCCGGGTCCCCCCGCATCGGCATACCAGTTGGCTGTCGCTTTTTGCGCATCTGTCAAATGCTTTCCAATATCATACACCTCTTTTACGGCTTTATAGAATTTTGAGGAGGGGTTTTCTGAAAATTCAAGGGGCTCTGGCGCCAGGGCCGTTACACTATACCACAGAAATGGCCTTGAATCGTGCAGGAACGGCCCTACCGTAGCAAAAGCCGGCAGGGTAGGCACCCAGGAAGCGGGCGTTACCGGTGGCGGTACATAGCCCACACTGCTCAAATTGAATTTATCGGTGGTTGACCAGTTGTAAATAGCTTCTGCAATGGCGCGGCCAAAAGCTTGCGAACGATGCAATACCGCATCGGAAGTGGTTTGGCTGAACCGGTCGTAATTCACCTTTTCCATGGAGTCGATGCTGGCTTTATTGGCATCGGTAAGCGTAAGGAACAGCTTGAACATCATGGCCAGGGCGGCATTGGCGCTTTCACTCCACAAATACCGCTGCCAGGCATCGGCCTGCGGCATCGCCGGCATTTGATACAGCGAGGAAGATAAACTTTCGGCGTTTTTGTTTCCGTTGCGCACTGCTTCATAAAGACCAACCCCTATAAAGGCAAAATTCCTGAAATTCAACAACACCACCGGTTGCGGATTGGCCGGCCGCTGCACTTTCGCGATAAATTTATACCAGTCATACACCACGCCGGCGCTTTCTTCCTGTTGATGTGGCGGCAGGTCTATCTTATGGCAACCATACAGCACACTGATCCCTATTACGGTCAGCAATATTTTATTTAATTGCATAACGCATCATTTTAAGGGTGAATAGGTATTAACGTTTCAAGGGGATGTGCAGGGAGTTATCGAATGGAAGGGATTGAAAACAGCTGTTTGAATTTTTAAAGGTACCGGATAAAATTTGGTTTGGAACAGGAGCTGACGAGGGTCAGGGTTTAGGGCGCTTTTGTACCCGGTCATCAACAATGCAATTGCAGTACTTTTTAAAGTGTAGCACCTTCTCTTTTATTCGATTATAGTTTATGGTTATTTGCCAAATTGAATTGTTAGTAGATGTCCCCCGATGATCCCCCGTCAATTGTACTAATTGTCCATGCTTTTTTTACTTTGCACCTTCTAACCCTCCCAATGCCAGGCTGGCATTCAATCAATTTCCAATATTTATGAAGAAGATCATTGCGCTGTATTTTACAGGCGTGGCTTTTCATATCCTGATTGGCTGCCCCGGTGTACAGGCCCAACTTACTGCTAATTTTTCGGCTGCGTCCAGGGCGGGCTGCGGGCCATTATTGGTAAATTTTACCGATCAGTCTATTGGCAATCCCGATACCTGGGAGTGGGACCTTGGCAACGGCACCATTTCTTATTTTAAAGATCCGGCAGTCACTTATTTCAATCCCGGTACCTATACCATCCGGCTTACCGTTAAAAAAGGAACCGCCACTGCCTCCATTACCAAAACACAATATATTACGGTATATGCGGCGCCGGTCATAAATTTTACCCATTCCACTTCGGCCGGTTGTTTTCCGCTGAAAGTAAAATTTACCAATCAAAGTACGGCCGGCAGCGGTTCCATCAACAGCTGGTTATGGGATTTTGGCGATGGCGTCACCAGCACGCTCGAACATCCTGAACATATCTATAACAATGCCGGTGATTTTAATAGCTCGCTGCGGGCATTTAACAGCTTCGGCTGTACGGCTTCGGTTACCCGCCTAAAAGCCATCAGCATACAAACGGGGGTACAGGCGGCTTTCACCGTTGGGTTGGCCAGCAGTTGCCAGACCCCGGCCACCATCGCTTTCACCAATACCAGCACCGGTACCGGCACCCTGAGCTATAGCTGGGACTTGGGCGATGGCAGCTTTTCGGTTGATGCCAACCCGGTTCACACCTATATCAACGCCGGCCAGTATGCGGTGCGGTTGACCACAACGAATAATACCGGTTGCACCCATACGTATACGAAAAATGTTGCGGTGGGCGCCAATACTGGCGGTTTTACTGCGCCGGCCATTAGCTGTATCAATGAATCCTTTGCTTTGTTGAGCACCGCGGCCACCAACCCGGTCAGTATCTCATGGGATATGGGCGATGGCGCCACAGCTACCGGCGACCGGCCCACGCACGCCTACACCGCCACCGGTAATTACACCGTTACCCAGGTTGCCCGTTTCAACAATTGTATTGATACGCAGTATACAACCATTCAAATTATCCCCCGGCCGGCCGTTGACTTTACTGCAGCGGTTACGGCATCCTGTAAGGCGCCTTTTACCACCACTTTTACTGCCGGGGCGCCCGGCGCGGTTTCGTATGCATGGAATTTTGGTGATGGCGCCACTTCAACGCAGCCCCAGCCTGCACACACTTATACGGCGCCCGGTTCTTTTACCGTAAGCCTCACCATTACCAACAGCGCGGGTTGTGCCGAGAAAATAGAGAAGGCCGGTTATATCGTGATCCAAAAACCGGTTGTAACCTGGCTCGATAAGCCACAGGAAGGTTGTGTGCCCTATACTTTTTCACCCACCCTGACCATCAATTCGGTTACCCCGGTTACCGGACTGCTGTGGAATTTTGGCGATGGCGCCACCGCCACCGGCGCTAACCCGGTTCATACCTATACGCAAAAAGGCAATTATGCGGTGAGCGTTACGTATACTACACAGGATGGCTGCCAGGAAACCCTCCCCAAAGACAGCCTCATAAAAGTGGGCAATAAAGTAACGGTGGCCTTTACCGCCAGTCCCCTGCAGGTATGCGCTTCCAGTCCCGTTTTGTTTACCGACCTCAGTGCCGGCAATCCGCCTGCCGATAACCCCATCGAAGAATGGTTATGGCAGTTTGGCGATGGCGACACCTCGCACCACAAAGATCCTGTGCATTATTTTATTGATACGGGCCGGTTGAGCGTTACCCTAACGGTAAAGAGCAATGGCTGTGCCTCGGGGGTCACTTATACCAACTATGTGCACATAGCGCCCCCTATTGCGCGGTTTTTAGAGACCATGAACTGCAGCCAGCCCTACAGCCGGTCGTTTCTCAATACCTCGTTGGTCGACAGGTCGCTGGCGCCGGTAACGTTTCAATGGGATTTTGGCGACGGCAGCACGGCCAACAGTGAAAACGCTTCGCATGTATATGCCGCCACCGGTATTTATACCGTACGGTTAACCGTTATCAACGGCGGTTGCCGCCACGCGGCCACCAGCAAGGTGTTTATTGTAGATAATACTTTTTCTTTTACCGCTTCGGCCGATACCATTTGCCCCAATGGCAGCATCCAGTTCAACAAAAGCATCAGCAATACCGACAATTTGATCGACAGCTATATTGCTTCCAGCAATTCGGGGCAAACCTGGCGCAATACCAATACGGTTACTGAAAAGTTTGCAACCCCCGGTTCCTACACCGTAACCGCTTTCCTCATCGATACCAACAGGTGTTCCAAGCTCATTGAGCTGCCGGTAAAAGTGATCGATACCAAAGCCGGGTTTACTGCGCCGGCCGCAGCCTGTATCAATACGCCCGTGCCGTTTACCGACGGTTCCACCACCGATGCGCCGTTGCCTTTTGCCAGCCAGGTCATTAATTATGGCGATGGAAGCGCCGATGAAACCAACCCGCCTTCCTTTGGTCATACGTATACAAAAGCGGGTTTGTATACCATCAGGCTCACCGTTACCGACAGCAAAGGATGCAGCAATACCACGGCAAAAACCACCATTCAGATCGCCGACCCGCAGGCAAGCTTTATATCGCCCGACTCCCTCAGCTGTACCGGCAAAAATATTGTGTTCAATGCCCTGGGGCCTTCCACCTATACCTATAAGTGGGATTTTGGCGATGGCACCACGGCTACCGGTTCAACCCCCACGCATAACTATACCAACGAGAACGCCTATACCATCCAATTGGATTATACCGACCAGTATGGTTGCAGCAATTCAATTACCCGGCAAAACTATGTGCAGGTAAACAACCCCGTAGCTGCGTTTTCGATCAATGGCGATCAGAGTAATTGTCCGCCCCTGGTGGTACAATTCACCAATCAGTCGCAGCATATCGATAAACTGGCCTGGGATTTTGGCGATGGCAATACCTCAACAGAAAAAGACCCGGTGCATTTTTATACGTATCCCGGCGAATACTGGCCGGTGCTTACTATAACAGGCAAGGGCGGTTGTGTTTCCATAATGCAGAATAAAAAGATCACCATCAACGGGCCGCGGGGAACGCTTACCTATGATAACCTGCCCGGCTGTACGCCGCTTACCGTTCACTTTAAGGGGAACAGTACCGACCCCGTAACGTTTATCTGGGATTTCAATGACGGCGCCATTGCCACCACCTCGGGCGCCGATACGGTATATACCTATGTGCGGCCGGGCAGTTATTTGCCCCGCATGATATTGAAAGATGTGCAGGGCTGCCAGGTGCCCATTAAAGGAAAAGATACCCTCACCGTATACGGTATACAGGCCAATTATACAACCGATAAGCAAACCTTGTGCGACCAGGGTATTATTAGGTTTACCGGCGGGAGTATTTCAAATGACCTTATCACCAATTATTTGTGGACGTTTGGCGATGGCACGGTGGCCACCACAAAAGATGTTGCCCATAACTACACAACGCCGGGCGATTACCCGGTTACGTTACAGGTTACCACGCAGCATAATTGCACCAGCGATACCGCCGGGGTGGCGCCCATACAGGTAATTACCTCACCCCAGGCCGGTATTACGGGGCCAACAGCCGCCTGTATGCCCGGCCGTTTGCAGTTTACCGGGAATTTATTAAACGCCAATCCGTACCCGTTAACGTGGACCTGGAATTTGGGGAACGGACAAACAGCTGCCACGCAGGCGCCGCCCGTTGCCGCATATACAACGCCCGGTAGTTACCAGGTGGCATTGACCGTTACCAATTCGTATAATTGTACAGGCAGGGCTTTGTACCCGATCATTATTCATCCGCTGCCGCCGGTTGATGCGGGCAATGATATCCTCGTATGCCGCGACCGGCCGAAGCTGTTACAGGCCACCGGTGCGGTAAATTATACCTGGTGGAGTACGGGCAGCCTCTCGTGCACCCAGTGCAGCAGCACGATGGTAAACCCGGTAAGCACGGTTACCTATTATGTAGAAGGGGAGAATGGGTTTGGCTGTAAGGCTACCGACTCGGTACTGGTAACGGTACAGCAACCGTTTACGGTAATGGTGAACCGGGGCGATACGCTTTGTACCGGCGACACCTACCGGCTGCGGGCCACCGGGGCCGATGCGTATACCTGGACGCCCGCTTCCTCGCTCGATAACGCCCAGGCTGCCGCGCCGCTTGCCAAACCGGTAACCACCACTGTATACCAGGTAATAGGCAGCGATAAAAATAATTGTTTTGCCGACACGGCGCATGTGCCGGTGGTGGTATATCCTTATCCCACCATAACGCTCAACGATCAGCAAACAGTCACCGTTGGCAATTCGGTTACCCTGCAACCGGTGCTCAGCGCCGATGTTACCAGCATCAACTGGTTACCGGGCACCTGGCTCAATTGCGTTCATTGCCCTGCACCCGTAAGTACACCCAAACAGGATATTCAATACCGGCTGCGGGTGGCCAATGCCGGCGGGTGTGTAACCGAGGATGCCATTACGCTGTTTGTGGTTTGTGGGGGCGACAATGTGTATTTGCCCAATACCTTTTCACCCAATGGCGATGGGGTCAATGAGGTGTTTTATCCAAGAGGGAAGGGGATCTCCTTTATAAAAAGGTTCTTCATTTATAACCGCTGGGGCGAGGAAGTATTTAAACAACTGTCGTTTTACACCAATGATGCATCACGCGGCTGGAATGGGACCATTAATGGCGCCCCGGCGAATGCCGATGTATTTGTGTATGTGATGGAGGTGATTTGTGAGAATGGACAAACGCTGACGTTCAAAGGCGATGTAACATTAATTCGATAATTATGAAGCCTATACCAATTAACCGCTTTGTATGGCTGCTGTTGCTGTTACCGTGCACGCTACCTGCGCAGGATATACATTTGAGCCAGTTTTTTGAGGCGCCGTTATTGCGCAACCCTTCGCTGGCAGGTTTGTTTGAAGGCGATGTACGGTTGCAGCTGGTGTACCGCGATCAGTGGAAGAGTGTTACGCCCAACTCCTTTCGCACGGCCTCCTTTAATGGGGAGTATAAAATGCCGGTTGGCGGGGGTGATGATTTTTTTACGGTGGGCGGACAGGTACTGTATGATAAAGCCGGTTCGGCTGTTCAGTCAACGGTGCATTTGTTGCCGGTGGTGAATTATCATAAGAGCATCAGTACCGAACGAACGAGTTATATTTCGCTGGGTTTTATGGGCGGCTGGGTGCAAAAGCGAATTGACTATACAAAAATGACTACCAACAACCAGTACCGCGATGGCAACGTTGACCCGGCTATGCCTACGGGTGAGTATTTTACCGATCCGGTGGTTGGTTATTGGGATGGGAGCGTGGGCGTGAATTTTAATACCACGCTGGGCAGCAATTATCAGCATGTGTTTTTTATAGGTGCCGCTTATCATCATCTCAACCGGCCGAAGGCTTCCTTTTACCAAAATGCGGGCATTGAACTGCATCCCAAATATGTTTTTTCGGCGGGGCTTAAACTAAGTGTGGATGAGTACCGGTATTTTACGTTGCACCAGGATGTATTTATGCAGGGGGCGTCGCGCGAAATTATTGGCGGCGGCTGGTATTCGTATGTGCTCGACGATTTGCCCGATGATGCCCGGTATGTACTGCATGCCGGGGCATTTGTGCGTTGGAACGATGCTATTATTCCGGTAATAAAAATGGACATCCGTTCGTTGGCGGTTACGTTGAGTTATGATATCAATACCTCGCCGTTAAAGACGGCCAGCCAACTGCGGGGCGGGTTTGAACTGGGTTTATGCTGGAAGGGATTTGTTGGGCGCAACAGCAGTGCAGAGAAGGTGTTGTGCCCGCGGTTTTGAGCGCTACCTTTTTGGTGGCCGATTCAAAAAACCGGCAATAATTACCACCGCTTTTTCCTATTTCTTCTTCGGTAAATTCGGTTTGTAGCAGGGCCTCCGTAACCGCATAATAAAAGCCGGTAGTTTCACCGACCCAACTTCTGCACGAAGTCAGATATTCTTACAATACTATACAACCTATAATATTGTAAACTGAAACTAATTCGTTCTCAATTCACCCATCCCAATTATCCGCATTTAGTCAAGATTGCTGCAGTTTTTGCAAAAACATTTTTGTCAAAACCTGAAACTGGATTGTTTACAATAAATAATAATACTCCCATTCCATCCCGAATGTTTAATTTTTCGATGGAACAGGCGCCTTATTACCCCAATCCTCCGCTTTGATGAAAGCTTCGAAGTGTAATGCTCCTTCAACGTAATTATATGGTTGGCTGAGTTTATCTAAACATAGGCGTATTTTATTTAATCACATAAACCCAATTTTATGGTAAAAATTAAATGGGCATTCATTTCTATGGCCATCATCTTCGCCGTTTTCGGCGCCTTTGCCACCAAACCCCAGGCCAGTTGCGATAGCCAAACCCAATACTTCCAATTTGCTGGTAGTTATTATCCGGCCGGTACTTATGGTGTCGATTACACCTGTTTGAGTGGCCCTGGTACCTGCACCTGGTATAACCCCAATCCGTATAATCCCAATAGCTTTTCGCCCTGCAAAACCGGGACCTTCCAATTTGTTTTTCTAAACAAGTAACCTGGCGTTTCATCTATCTCGGATTTTGTTGCAACCCCTGAACGGAAGAGATTACATCTGGCGGAATAGGTAACACAAAAAGGTTGCTGTTAGCCGGAAGCGTATACTCTTTTCCGTTCATTACCCGTTTAAGACTGATGCCCTGGTTCTCCCTATTATAACGGCGAATGTCAGCCCAGCGCAGGCCGCGAAAAACCAATTCCCGCCGCCGCTCTGCAAGCACCAACTCTAAAGCAGCAGCCGGTGAACTGGCGGTTAACGGGGTATATGTGCCACTCCATCTTTTCTCCAGTAAAGCATTCAGATCATTTAGCGCATCGCTTGTATTTTGCAGGCGGGCATTTGCTTCGGCCCTTATCAACAGCATTTCATCGGTTGCCAGGCCCGAGAAGCGGAAAATAGTACCGCTATAACCGGGTTTCAAAACAGGCAAGCTATCGTTATTTTTTGTGTAAAAGAGTTGCTTTCGCAGGTCATGCGAATCATACGACTTGTATAATGTAGAGTCCACTACAAAATTATCCTGGTTAAACAGGTTGATGGTTGAAAGCAGGTTGCTTTGATAAATAACTTCCTCATTGCTGTTATTGAAAGGGAATGGGTCGGTAGTTGAAACGCCGTTGTAGTCAATCAACTTGTTATGCAATTGCAAACAGGAGTCGGCATATAGTCTGGCATTTGTATAGTCGGCCATGACAAGGTAAACCCGCGCTAACAGCGCATAGCCGGCTGCCAGGCAGGGCCGGTTCTTTCTTTTATTGTCGATGGTCCCCGGCAACAGGGGCAGGCTTTGTTTACAGTCATCGATCACCTGGTCATAAGTAGCCTTTACCGTAGCCCGGCTCGATGGTATTGCCGGATCGGGCGACAGCCGCACCGGAATACCCAGGTCGGTACCGGCTTGCGGCGAGTACAGTTTGGCAAACTCCAGCACCACGTTAAAGAGGGCGTACGCCCTGATGAACCGGGCGCTTCCCGCAATACGGTCTCTATCCGATTGATTGCCCGAATTGGCAAGCTTTGGCATCGCTTCCAGGATGGAGTTGGCGATATATACCTGTTGGTAGGGGTAGTACCAGTCGCCATACAAGGTTTGGCCCTCGAAAATATCCGGCTTCCAGAAATACGTGTTTAGCTCCACCTTATTATTAGCCGCAGAAGTATCTGTTAAAAAATAATCGTCGGCCGAGAGCTCCGACAACCCGGGCGTTTCGCGCATTGTGTTTGTATTGTCTAACAATGCCTGCGCATTGTCAACGGTATTTATGATCAATAGGCTGGTATCTGTATTCTCCCGCAGCTTGTTTTTATTACAGGCCGTGAAAACTAAAAAGTTTATTATGATGAGTAGTTGTAGCAGATTGAAAGCCTTCATTGGGTTCAATTTTATTTTAAAACTCCTTTAAAGCCAAAAGTGACGATGGTGGGTTGCGGATAGCCCAGCAGGCGGTCGGGGTCCAGGTTTGATTTGGTTGCACGCCATATAATTCCTGCATTGTTGCAGTTAACATACAGGTTCGCCAGGCGCATGTGCAACTTTCGAAGTACTACGCCTTCCAGGTCGTAACTGAAATGAATGTTTTGCAAACGGATAAAGTCTGCTCTTTTCACCAGACGGTCCGAGTACAGGTAAAAATAATCGCGGAACCTGTCGGCAGGGTACTGCATGCGGGGAACGTCGGTACGATCTTCATCGCCCGGCTTTTGCCAGCGTTTGGCGAAATCTGCAGAACCGGGGTTGGTTCCACCGAAAATACCGGTATAGGTAACACCTTGTTTGCGATAATAAAAATTGAATTTGTAGCTAAATGTAAAGCTCAAATTGAATTGCTTCCAGTTGAACTCGTTCGTGAGGCTGCCGAACACCGGCGGCAATGAGGGGCCCCGGTAAGTAAGCGCGCTCACTCCCGGGCTTTGGGTCATCGACTGATAGTCCTTGTTCTTACCGGGGCCAATAGGGTCTCCCAACACGTCAAGGCCTTCTGAAGGGAAGCTGTAGATCCCATAGAGCGGCCGGTTTGGGACTACGCTGAACCAGTTGGGGTCACAATACATCCAGGCCGGTTGCAGGGCAGTATCGGTTTTGGTTACGTAGTCTTTCACATAGCTTAACAAAAAGGTGGTTCGCCAGCGAAGCCGTTTGTTCAGGTTCCTGCTCGTGAGGTACACGTCAATATTATGTGCCGCCATAGCCGCCGCATTGTCCATCATGCTTGCCATACCCGTAGTGGGGTCAACCCATTTTTTGCCTACGAGGTCGGTGCTTTTTTTATAATAATAATCGATGGAGCCTTCCAGCACCTGTTTCCTCAAGCGGAAATTCAGCCCCAGGTTATAAGTGAGTACTCTTTCCCATCTTAAGTTGGGAAGCGAAGGATTATTGATGTCGGCAATTTGATCGCCATATTCATTTATGCCTTTCATGGTTAAGGTTTGTATGGCGCTTACGCCTAATGGCGGGTTGCCGCTTACGCCAAGACTCGACCGTAGCTTCAGGAATTCGATCAACCGGGGGTGAAAGAAATGCTCGGCGCTGATGTCCCAGGCTGCCGCCACCGAGCCTAAGGGGTTTAACCGTTTATTCGTTTGGGATCCATAGATATTCGACCGGTCGGCTCTTAGCGCAACGGACGCAAAATATTTTCCTTTTAATTGCAGGTTGGTATAGGTATACCAGGAAAGATAATTACTGGCCGTACGTTTTGCATCGTTCAAATAAGGGATATATAATTGGGAAGAAGGAAAATAATATTGACGGTATAAGGTTTGGTAATTGAGGCCATCCGCGCCTTCAGGTCTTTCAGTTGTGTAATCGTATATTCTCTTCACTAAGTAATCGCCATTTGTAAAAAGGCGGTCGTTGCCCAGCATAGCGCTGAGGATATTCGAATGGCCGATGGTTTTCACATAGGAAAGTTGGGCGCGAATGTTCCATGTTTTTAAGGCGATATGGGAATAGTCCAGAATATTTCCCCAGGGAATTGGCCGGTCTACCTCTGTTCCATTGATCTGGGTGTAGCTGTTGACCAGGTCGTTCACAAAAAAACCATCTTTGTTTTTCAGGTCTTTTTCTTCGCTGGTCACTTCCTGATATTGCGTATACACACCGGCTTCGAGGCCCTTTACAAAAGGAAATTTATCGTATTTAACGCTTACCTGTACGCGGTGATCGGTTTGCGTGTTATTGTCGTTCCGGAGCCTGAATTCTTTCAATGGCCGGTAGGCCCAGTCATTTAATTTCCGGCGGCCACTGGCATCAACACCTGCGGTGTCGGTAAACAACTTGTTTCTTTTAAAAGCCTGGGCGGCCGCATCGCCCAACGAGTCTACCAGATTCGCATAGGTGACCGGGATAGCCGGCTCATTGTCTGTATTTCGCTGTTGACTATAGGTAGTGGCGCCGGTGAAAGAAATTTCGAGCCCTGCTGCGGGGCGCATGTTGTAGTTTAAGGAGAGGTTCAGGCGTTGCGTTTTACTTAGTTGCAATTCAGGAAGCGAATGATCGAAGCCGGCAGAAAAAAGATACGCATGATTCTTTTGGCTGCCTGATACCTGTAGCGAAAAATGTTTTTGAAAAATGTTCCGGTAAAAGTATTTGTTCATGTCGTTCCTGATATCCAGGTCTTTCAGGGCCTCCAGCTGGTCATTTGAGATGCTCTTGTTCAGGATGCGCAAGGCTACTTCGGGTACATAAGGATGACTGGGGCTTTTGGCCAGGAAATTATAATACCCGCTATGGGTCAAAAAGGTATCTATGAAGAACCTGTCTGTGGGGGCCAGCCTGTCTTTCTCAAACGCGTCGGTTTTTGTGCCCACACTTACAGCGGCATTAAAAGAAACACGGAGCGGGTGATTAAATTTTCCTGATTTGGTGGTTATAACAATCACACTGTTGCCGGCCATTGCCCCCCACAACGCTGTGGCCGAAGCATCGCGCAAAATGGTGATGCTTTCCACATCATCGGGGTCTATGTCTTCCCAGCGGCCATGCCAGGGAAAATTGTTGACAACGATCATGGGGTCGGCCCCGGAAAAGATGGTACTACGGCCACCTATAGTGGCATATTTTGCCTGGTTGGTATTGGGCACCTTGTTTACCGTTAACAAAAAACCGGGGGTAACGCCCTCGAGGCGGTCGTAAATATTCTGGGCACTCCGTTGCTGTATTACCTCGGGCGCTACTACAAAGCTGCTGCCGATACTTCGTCTTTTCAGGAGCTGCGCAATGCCGGTATGGATAACCTCTACCGGGGCCAGGTAAGCGCCTTTAGGGCGGTAATGCACCTGAACCGAAAATGTAGGTGAATTGGGCAATGTAAACGAACCTGTTTCCACGTCTTTTGACCCGTATGTAAACACTGCTCCGGGGCAGGCATGCACAAAAAAGTTACCATAACTATTACTATGCGTTACCTGTATGTTCTCCGCGTTATACACGAATACATTTTCTACACCCTCGCCCCAGTCATTAGTAAACTGCCCCCAGCTATCGATCGGTTTACTGCCGGCCGTTGTTTCGGCCGAAATCCTCCGGGCAACAATAATTGTTTGAGCTACAATGTAACAGTAGAAAGGCTGGTCTTTGTAGATCTTTTCAAACACCTTGAAAAACGGTTTGTCATTTTCATGAATGGATAATTTCTTGGCACCATCCAGGGCATTCTCCTGGATACTGAGCCCCAGGCCCGTTATGTCGGAAAATTTGGCAAGAACCGTTTTGGCCTCGGCAGAATCCACATTGAATGAAAAGTTCAGTTTCTGAGCCGTTCCTGATTTTGTGATCAATAGAAGAAATGAAACAATAGAAATTAGGGTAGCCGATTTACACATGCTACTAGATTTAATTACTAAATATTTTTTCAGATCCGTAACCAGGGATAAGGCGGGAAGTCTTCAGGAGCGAATGCGGTTGTTAGGTTGGCCAGGTTAAATTTGGATAGGGCGTAACCTGTGCGGGCACAGGCACGCGCCTATCCTATAGCCTCAGGATAAGGAAAAGGTTAAAATGGTATTTAGCTGGCTTTGCCGGGGTGCAGCCTTTATTTACGCACATACAATTTCATTCCGATGCGTTTGAAGTGGACGTTCGTACAGCCGGCGGTTAAATTATCAATAAGTGTATCGATCGGTCTGTTCCTAAAGTCTTTAAAGTAATTCAAAATAATAGCAGGCCTGTATTCATACACTATCTCCAGGTTGTACCACCGGGCAATTTCTTCGAGGGCCGAAGTAAGGCTGTCCTTTTCGAACAGGAATTGGTTGTTTCTCCATGCGAGAATTTTAGTCATATCCGGTTCGTTATTTACCACTGGCATTATGCCGTTGGCAAAAACCGCAGATTGTTCTGGGGCAACGGGCGCCGCTCTTTCACCTGACCATACGCTCAGTTGGCCTTCTATCAATGTAACTTTAGCCATTTTGTTGCCGGTATGGGCAAATACATTGAACCGCGTGCCGGTTACTCTTATTTCGGCGCCCTTTGCCTTAACAATAAAGTGCTGTGGTTCGTGAGCCACTTCAAAAAAGGCTTCTCCTTCCAGTTCTACCAATCGCTCGTTACCGGTAAACACCGAGGGGAACCGGATACGGGACTCTGAGTTTAACCATACCTTGCTGCCATCGGGTAAAACAAGCCCGTATGTAGCACCCCGGGGTGTTTCCAGGGTATGAAACTGTAATAACGGCTGCTTCTCGCCGGTTCTCAATGTTTCTGTACAAATGATCATTCCATTTTTATTTGAGAATACCAGGTTATGCTGCGCGGTTAAGTAACCGTTTGCCATGGTGTCTTCGATGACGAACCTGCGGCCGTTAGCCAACGTCAGGATCGCTTTTTCGGTTCCCGGCACAGGCGTTTGGGATGAGTCCCGTTGACTGATTTCCGGGGCGTTGTTGTTGTTTACAGGCGGTTTATTGTGCGCATTGAATACTTTTACGCCAACAATGGTCACAACAACCGCTGCTGCGGCTACCCACTTCCATTTTGTAAATAGCCGGTTGCTGGTTTTTACGGGCGGTGATGTCGCCCGTTTTCCAAGGTATATTGCCTCTTTATCCTCGTCGACAATCCTCGACAATACTTTTTCAGCCTCGATTTCATTGGTATTTTGGAGCTCCTTCAATTCCCCAATCACCCAGTCAAGGTTTCGGAAATTTTTTATCAATTCCCGGTTCTTTGTATCGGCGTCAAGCCACTTTTGTAATTCAGCTTTCTCCTGATCATTCGTTTCACCACGCCAGGTTTTTAGGATAAGTTCGGCGAGGTGTTCATACTTCTTTAACATAGTTGACAGTTTGCATTATTAAATGCCGGCTAATCAGAACTATATAATCCCCTTGCTTATAAATAGAAACAGCAAATAGGAAAAAAGTTAGAAGCCTGCACTGGAATTTTTTAAAAATTTAATTTACCAGGAAGCTCATGATCGTTATTATTAATAGCAGAATGAGGAAATCCAAAAGGTGAGGGCGTAATTTTTTCCTGGCGATGCGGAGTTGCGTTGATACGGTAGCTTTACTGATACCCAATTCATTGGCTATCTTTGTGGTCGTTTTGCCATCATAATAATACATGCCAAAAATTTTCCGGCATTCGGCGGGCAATGAGTCTACTATTGACTCAACTTTCAGTTTCAATTCATTAAGAAGAAATCCGCTAAAGGGATCACCGCCCAGGTCTTCAATATTGAGATCGTCGGGTATAGGGATCACTTCACCATACTTCTTATACGCGCGCTTATATTTTTTCAGCGAATTCAGGCATGCATTCCTGGTAGCAACGTACAAAAAAGATTTGATACCCAACAATGATGTAAAACATGAATGCTTTTTAAAGAGGATGGCAAAAACATCCAGAACAATTTCCTCTTTTTCCTGTTGGTTCTTGATAAATTTTCCAGCGTAAAATAAAATGGCCTTATCGAATTTTTTCAGGATCCTGACATACGCCTCCTCTTTGCCTTCGTTGAAGGCCCTGATCAGTTCAGTCTCATTTTCCATAGTTGCTTCATTTAAGGTTGTTGATTATTTAAGTGACTGGCATACCTATGCCAGGTAGTTTTTTGATCCTACTTGCTTTGGGTTAATTTGACATAATGTGAAAACAGAATTAAAGCGTGTCTCTGAACACGTTTAATGTGAGGCTATATGAAGGAGCATTTGCTGAAAAGTATAAACCAGCAATTTTGCGCACCAAAGATAATGCGCCGGTTTGTGAATATTTATATTTTAATGGAGCAGATTTGGCAGTTTATGAAAACTTGATTTTGGTCATTTTTTTTGAAGAAAGTACAGCAGGTTGTAAAGAATCGCCCGAAAGGCAATATATAAAGTTACTGCCTTTCAGGCGCTCTATTATAGAGAAGCTCCGGTTGTCGAAGCCAAGCAAGCATAATGAATAGGGTTTACATTTCCAGGTTGTAGGGCTGGTATAGCGATTCACCTTTTTCGTTAGTGATCTCCAATGGCAATTTTGTGCCGGGTTGCAGGCCAGCTGCCGGCGTATAAGTAAGGGATATCTGGTTCTGTTGCCGGGTGAAATTCGTGATGGCTGCGCCGTTAATTTTAATGAAGACGGGTTTTTTATCCAGGTTTTTTCCTTCGATGGTAATGGGGGTGGGGGTACCGGCTTGCATTTTAGGCGCGGTTATATTTGTAACCTGGAGTTCAGCAATTTTATTAGTAATTGGATCTTTCCGCTCTTCCCTGGGTGTTAAAACCACATCAAACACTTCTTTTAATTTAAGGGTGGTGCGGTCGGTAAATAGCCCGGCTAAAATGGAGATGGTCATAAGTCCATATAAATTGATACTGCTGCTGTCATCGTTCAAATTGAGAAAGCCGCCCCTGAATACAAAATAGATGGCTATGGCAAGCCCTGCAGCCGTAAATGGTTTAACAATATACCATAATAACCAGCTTTTCTTAAACTGGCCATTGCCAATGAAGGTGGTAAAGGAGGTTGAAATATAGATCATGTTGCCTAAAAACCCACCAAGGGCCACCAGTATCAACAGCAGGGTATTTAAATTCAGTAGTTTGTTATCGGCACTTGTGGTAGTACCGGCAGGTATCACGGCAACGCCTTTCATCCCCATTTGTGCCAGGTCTGTTTTTTGAACCGGGGCCGAATCAGCTGTTGCGCCCTGATGTAAGGTGTCGGTACCCGTTTGGTTACCAGCTGTTGGTGTTTTATTGACGCTATCTGTTTTCGCAGACTTACTAACGCTATCAACGAGCCTCACATGAAACCATTCATAGGTGTAATAGGGTGTTTGGGTTGAGTTATGAGCAGGTAGCCTGTCTGGCCAGTGCGCTATCAGGTAAAATAAACAAAAAAAGGTAAGCAACACGAGGAAGGTACCACCCAGCAGTTTACCTAACGTGGTGATCTGATTGCCATCGCTATCTGTATAAGGCTTTTTATCTGCCGGCTGGTTGTTGTTGTTGGCTTCCATGGCTATAGTTGTGTTTAGTGAAGGGAGCTATTACTATATGAAAGCTAAGAAGGGTATACTTATTAAAGAAGGGTATTTTTCACGTATTTCAGGTCAGGCTAAAAAAGGTTGCTGAGCGATCTATTCCCTACACTTTTCATTTTAAGGGTGCCATCATTTCCCTGAAATTCAAACAGGGGTGTTTCTTTGGGATTGCGGTTGTATTTATCAATAAGGCCGTTTACTGCATCCACTATATATTGGTGTTGAAATAGCTCGCCCACCCAAAGGTTATGGATTATTTTATATTTGGTAAAAAAGTGGTTTTCTTCATTTTCCCAGGCGCCGCCGTAGCCTTCGCTTAGCCAGTTGTAGAAAAGCAGAATTTGTTCATGGTTACTTAACTGGGCCCTGAGGATCTTTAAATATTTCATCTGGCTGTTATAGTCGGTTATTACATCACTGTAGGCAACAAACTTTACCATCAGGAATAAATGTCTGAAGTAGTGACCCAGGGCGCTTGAGTAGCCTTTATATTCCCTGAAGTCGATGGGGTGTGCGTAGTCGCGTTCATTGGGGCCATCTATTATTCTGCTCCAGGAGTGCGATAAGGAGTCTATATCAATATAATCGCTGTTAAAACCCCAGAAGAAGATCTCGAAAGCATGTTTGTACTCATCGATAAAGGGCAGGTGTTCAAATTTGATATAGCTTAAAAAGGTTTTAAATTCATCGGCCATGGTAACAAAGGCCTGTCGTTTTGAAACGGGGTTGCCATTTACCACGCTTGTTATAGTGAGTTCATCCACATTGGCTTTGTGTAAGCGAAGCATTTCGAAGAACTGGCTTTCAAATTGCTGAATGCGGTTTTGTTTTTCCTGGTATAGTTGTTCCTGTTTAAACTGGCGTTCGGTTTGTTTTATTTGGTCGGTGAAAATATCGACCTGCAGCTTATTGGCTCTGTACTGCATGTAAAATGCCAGTCCGGTCACAATCACGGCCGATAAATTAATGAATGGGCTCATTAGTCCGCCAATAGTATCGCCAATTTGACCGGTTGTTGTATAGGGCAGGTATTTTAAAGAGGGAGCGCTGGTAAATACGAGGGGCGAAAATGGGGCGAACAGGAACAGCAATGCTGCCAATACCAGTAATGCAATAATTAAAGGGGTGAGGTTGGTTTGATAGTTCTTGTTATTGGCTTGCATGGGGAACTCTTTAGGAAGGTCGAAGGTAGCGCTTTCTTTTGCGGAAGGGAGTGGAATGTGTTGGTGGGACGGGCTGGGGTGTGAATGCAGCATAAGTTGGTTATTATAGACTATCCGGAAGCATAAATGCAATTCTCCGTGTTCACTATACATTATACAGGTGTAACTATAAAATATCCCGTTCTCAAAATGTTGTGTCCAGATTTCATTATGGAGCGTCAGTAAGCAACTCCTATGTATCAGTAGCAAAGAATACGCCGTCCCAGCATAACATTTGGCTATATCTTAGGAAGGTATGGAATAATCTTAGCCAGGGATGAAGCAAATTCATTCAGGTTTCACTCAATTCTGGCCAGGGATGATGAAAATCCATTCAGGTTTGATTCAACCCGGGGCGGCAATGCGCTGAAGTTGGTCCGGTAAAGCGAAACGTTGAATCAAAATGCGGAATAGTTACATCAAAATGCGGCATAGTTAGATCAAAATGCGGCATCTGAAGTCAGGTAAGCCGAATAGTTAGCCTGGTATGCTGAAATCTTAGTCTGGTATGCCGACATCTCAGCCTGGTATGCCGTTATCAGGCTAAAATCTCACAATGA
>NZ_LVYD01000075.1 GCF_002077945.1 Niastella vici | reverse complement strand
AATTGTATTGTTAGTGGTATTGTCCTTGGTCACAGTCTGGCGGCTGCGAAGGCCCCCATCAAAATATTGCACCACTACTTTTCTTTTGCCTTCTTCGGCAAAGCTGACGCTCGATTGCCAGTTCAGTGCCCGTTCATGACCAGTAAATACGTACTGGCCCATTACGGGAGTCGATGCATCCGAGCTCCAGATAGCTGCCAGTACAGAATTTGCCTTACCGAGCTGCACCGGACGTACTCTTATGAATAACGTACCATCGTTGTCATACATCAATGGAATGTTGTACGTGTTGCTGGTAGTGCTTACACGGGTCGCATTGTGATAAAAGATCAGGGCCGGGTCGAGGTTGCCATTGGTAGTGTACCGGCCCAGCGCCAGTGCAGAAGCATCGATATAGGTCCATTCCAAATCATATTGATCGGCGCCCCGGATGGCCGTCCAGCTTACCGGCAGTTCATCGGCCTTGGGATCTGAAGAAGGGGATACCGTAATATTTGTTACCGTGTTCGAACACGAAAAAATATATTTTGGTTTGGCCGTTAGCTGGTTTTCTATTTGCAACACAGACGATACATTCCAGCTGACACTACCCGAATCCACCGCCAGTACTTTTACCGTCACCTTTCTGCCCCCATAAAAAACAAAACTGTTACGTGCATTGTAACTATTTGCCGAATCGTAGTTGATCGTAAAATCCTTTATGATCGATGCGGTATCTGTGCCATTACTATAGGCTATCAACAGCGAAACCTTTACCGTAAAAGCGGTACGCAGATATACATTCGATGCCTCATTTATCTTAAGCGTCACCACATTCTGCACCGAATAACCGGTATCAACCCCAATGGCAGCCGCATTGAAGAAGGCAGAGTCTTCCACCGTGACCGAAGAGTCCTTGCGCACCTGGTTCTTGCTGCCATCGAGGATCGCTTTGGCTACCACACCGCCGCCGCCATCACCCGCCCGGGCAATGGCCACACTACAAATAAAGCCGATCAATAATAAAATGCGGTAAAAGGAATGGGTCTGCATCTTGTTTTTTATTTTATACCTCTCTCCAGTCTTATAATGGCTGAAAAGGTTCGATAACGGTTAAGGTCCTGGTTTGGATTACAGTTTTGGCGATGCCAAAAAGATCTGGTAATCTTTATACTTTTCCACCGGTTCATATTTCCCCTGAGCCAACCGGGTAAAATACCGGTCTTCACTAAACAATCCTTCATTGAATTGTCCTTTGCGGTAATCACTAAACACCATCTCAATGCGACCTTCCGTTTGATAAAGGCCGCCATTGCCCGGTTGCATCAACTGATCCTTCTCTACAAATCCTTCCGTATTCAATTCATACACTACTTTTTGAAAATACCCCGTAGCTTCATTGATGACCATGGTGATATTCTTATAGGTTTGTCCCGGAGGAAAACTCATTTCCAACGTAGCGATGTTATTATTACGGGTGATCTGCGTATGTATTCCTTTATAATGTGCCAGCACCGTATCAAGCGTGGCTATGGGATCGGCCATTTGCACCGACTGCGGGATAGAGAGATAGATCAACTTTTGGTCTTTCACCACCTGTATGGTGTACTTATCGTTGGTAACCGTTTCAATATCCTCGATCTGAAACCGCATGCGGTTCTTATCCATGGCCACCTCGCCCGACATGGTATCGATATAATTATCGGGCTGGCTCTTATTGGCATACCGGTACGCAATATGAAAACTCAGGAAAGACGCTGACTTATACGCCTGCTGCACGCGTTGCATTAATTGTTTTACGGCACTGGTGGTATCTGCAGCCCTGGCTGATGAATACACCAACGAACAACCTATGAGCATCACTAAGATGATCTTTCTCATATAAAGATTTTATGCTTTTATTTGAGGTCTTCCGGGCCAATAACCCGGAAGACTTATTCTCTGTAATTACTGATCTTCTTTCAACAACGCACTTCTGGATTCCTTGATCGTTTGCACGCCGCGTTCTGTTTCTTTCTTCACCCGCACCAGCGTACCATCGTCGTCGTATTCATAGAAGGTGGCATAGTTGTTCTCATCCAGTTCTGCCATCAGCCTAAGATTTACCGCATTGTATACAAACGATTTCATTTGTGCATTGAATGGATGTACGCGGATGTCATCGAAATAAGTAGTGGCCGAATCTGAGGCCTGCAGGGTCAGCGTCATTTGCGTGGCGTTGGCCGGAATATCCACCACTGATTCGTACCGCTGCCATCCTTCAACGAGGTTGCCGGAAGGACTTAACTGGATCGTAGTCACATTTCCGTTTACCATAAACCCAACCAGGATGTGATTGCGGGTATATGATTTACACTGGCAGCTGTTGTCTTCTTTCACCCATCCGCCAACGATCACCTTTTTACCTGCTATTGGTGCAAAGTTTGGCAGGATCGTACTCTTGGAGGCCAGCATGCCTTTGAGCTGGTTACCACAGGAGCCTGATTTCAGCGACGAGGTCAGTGTGGCGATCACTCCATCAGCGGCTGGTTTTATATTGGCCGTGATACTTGTGAGGCTGTCCTGATCTACTTTCAAACTATACAAACCTGAATGCGATTGTGCTTTTGTAAAATCAGCCTGATGTGACGACCAGTCAAATGACCTGGCAACCGGGCAGGCATTGTCACAGTTATTTGTTTCAAAGCCATAATCTTCAAAGCCTTCATAAGCGCCTTCCTGGAAATGGCTGTTCTGTAATACTGCTGTTGGCATCGTTAAGCCATAACCATAGATACCGGCATTATAGCGGCCAAGCGGGTCTTTATTTTCCAGCTCAAAGCCTTTGCGGTTAAACAAGGTAGTCTGGCTGTTCCATACCCAGCGGGTAGTATCGTTTGACGGCACCCATTGATTACCCTGGAAGATCCAGAATGGAGCGAAATCTTTTATAACCCCATTGGTACGGGTGTTGATAGATTGCATTGGATCAGATTCCATGCGGCGGCCATAGTAAACATAGCTGCGCAATGGGCGATAGTTACCCAATATGCCATACTGATATGGGTTTACGGTAGTATCTGTAACGGCGCTGTAACACAAGCTGCTGCTGACATCTGTACATTGCAAAGTAGAGTTATATCGCAGCACCGCTCCCATGGTATCGGGAACCGGTGGATATACCACATAGGTAACTTCCATCACCGGCCATTTTGCCTGATCGGCATATCGTTGCGAATAAATGGTTGAGTAATAATTTCCATAACCGCTTTGCACGTAACCAGGCGTTTCTTCAGACCCATCGCCATACCCAGACACATTATTATGAAAATCTTCAGACCCCTGCGCCAGTATAAATGACGTGGAGGTGTAGCTGCTATTCCGGTATCCTTCCACATATTCTTTTACATCGATGGTGTCATTCTGGAATGGCACTATCCTTTTCACCTCTCTGTGCCAGGGACTGGTGGTCAACTGATCGTGGAACGATTCAAGCGGCACGTTGGGGAACCAACCCGATGCAGAGAGCGATATACTCAGGGAATCAACCGGATTCACCGAGTTGGCATTGGGCGCATAAGTGGGCTGATGACCGCGCTGATCGGCTTGTAAAATAAGCCGGGCTGATAACACATCGGCACTGGCCGGGATCTGGCGTACATTTTTGAAGCGCATAATTGAAATGGCATTGCGCTCATAGCCGCCCAGGTTGAGATTCGTTTCCACCAACAGCCTGTCGGAAGTTGAATCAATCAGGGTAAGCGAATCTTTGAATGAGGGACAATTCTGGGTCGACAGCATACTCGCCGAAAAATCAGGCGCTATGCGAACAGTCACGGTATCGGGTTGCTGTATCACTACATTCGGGTTCTTGTAAACAACCCCTTCCGAGGTACAGGCACTGGTGGTTAAATCGTAGAATGACATACTGGAAGCTCTGCGGCGAACCAGGTTGATCTCTACATTTCCGATACGGCACGTATATATTTCGCCTTTGGGATCGGCTGATACCGGGCGGAAATACGTGTTCAGGTTATCCTTCAATATAGGACAGTTGTTAACATTAAAACCGGGCGCATCTATTTCACCAACCAACTGGCTGATGGTTTTACGTTGCCAGAATGATCTTACAAATAATTGATTGGTTGCTATCAGGTGATCAAAGAATGGTTGCATGCACGAGCAGGCTTCATTGGCAAACTCTGCACTGTCGCTGGAAGTGGGGATACAATCTGTAAGCACATCCATTTTTCTTTTATCGGCCACTTTCCAGAATTGCGCCAGCTCACTGGCTCCGGCTGTTATCACTTTCGTAGCCGTATCAAAAACCAGGTGGTATTTTCCATCGCCCCCCCGCACCAACGGGCTGCGTAACGAGGTTACAGCACCTACTGATCCATTCATATTGCGGTGGCCCGAGCGGATCACTTTTAATGTTATATCATTCCCAGAAAAAGGTGTTCCATTCTTATCTACCAGGAACAATTGTTGCGGACCGCCGTTCACGGCATTCGAATCTATTACCCATAATTTATAACTATCAGGGAAGAATGCATAGGTGCTAGTAGAGCAGCCTGTTGTACTAATAGTCTCCTTGCTGTACACCAGCAATTCATCACCGGCTGTCAGGTATAGGGTATCGAGGCCATTCGTTCCGTTGATGATCTTGCCATTCTTTACCTCCAGGTGCTCAAGGATAGCGCCGATATTCTGGTAGGCAGGGGCCACTCCTTTATACACCCAATGTGACGGGTAAGTGAAATTGTAAACAGGATCATTAAACTCGTTTTGTGTTCTCGTTAATAATGGATCTCCGGTTTCCGCATCGTACAGGATATTTTTTGTAGACACTTTGCTTCCTTTATCAATGGCTATCACACTGTCAATTATCCCATACCGGTGAATCACTTTTGTCATAGCCGCTGACCGGAACCGGGTGGTCTCTTTCTGGAACAGCGGTATAAGGGTTGGAATAATAGCCGGGAAAGAACCCACTGTGAAAAAGTCGCTGTTCACATTTATGTTAGCGCCAATGGAAACCGACGTCTGATCGCGCATATCGGCCATCAGTTCCACATCCTTCCCAATAGTGGCGGTTGTATCAACATTGCCTGAGGGATCGATGGTGGTAACCGCATTGTTCAAATGCTTCCAGGTTACAGTACCATTATCAACATGATAGAAATTCTCAGTATAAGAAACAGGGTTTTTAGGATCGTTCTCTGCATAGCTTGCTTCTGAACGCATCTTTCCATTCATATCGTTCAATTCTACTTTAAAGCCCTGTGCTATGCTGAGGTAGCTTTTGGCATCTATACGAAGGAAATTCCTGAGCAAAGGTTTATATCGTTTCTTGGTATCATTATCAATTACCGACCAATCCCAGGTAGTGGGGAAATCATAGGTTGTAAAGAACCTTGTCTCCGCATAACCATTGGCCGAGCGGGTTTTATCTGCATGAATGCTTCTTACCCGCACCTTGCTGTAACCAACTGAGGCGCCGGGGAAAAACGCTTCGCCCAACGGTTCTTCGCTATACTGCGCTGCGGTAGGCGCCATTATCGAAACCCGGTCCTGGTATTCGATCGGCAGGTGGAAAGGATTTTCCTCTGCACCGATAACCGGTTCCCAGGCAGCTACTCCACTGCTTACCAACGTTTCTTTTCCGTTTATCGTTTGTACTGTTGTGTAATCATAGTTTTGTCCATATACGGTTTCTTTTTTCTTTGTCATGGCATTCCAGTGGTCGTAGATCAGCACCGTTTTTACGCGTAATCCGCCACCTAACTTTTTACCGGTTCCACAATTCAGGCGCACATATGAACGGGCAGGAATCGTGTGAGCTGCCTGGTTCCTGAAGCGTGCCGATTTGGTATAGCCAAGTAACATATTAGAGATATCGGGCAACGAAGGCACCATCATGCGTACAGCATCCATCGGATTCAGGTCATCGCCCGGTTCCGAGCGGTAATAGGCTTTTGATGGCAGGTTTAACCGCAGGTAATTTATTGCGGCCTGTGCCAGCGGGCTCAATGAACCGCCGCCGTCACCTGCATTATTCACTCCGCCCACTTTGATCCAGATCACATTCGGGTCACTGGTAAATCCATACCAGTTACCAGCTGCCACATCAGGCTCTGCATAGCAGGGTACATATTCCGAACCGGATCCATATCCATCGTTATCGGGCATTTGCACAAATAACCGGAAATATAATTTGCTCATCCCCTCCAGGTAACGGGCATACAATTCTGCTTTTGTACTTACCGGCACCGGTATCCTTACATAAGCAAACAGATGATCGTGTGTACTTAAGTCTGCATCCACTGTATATAATCTATCATTATAAGAACCGGAGCTGGTTTGCCCAAACCCTGCCAGTTGCATCATTTGGGTGGCACGCCTGTTTTGCACGTATGCATAATCATCACTTTCATACTTCACTTTAATGCGTCCACCGGAAGGTAATTTTATTGAATCCATCGTCCATGCCGCTGCGTTATAAGCAGCCAGGGCGCTGTCCTGTAATGCATATGGATAGTCAGCATTATTCAGCGGACTGCCAGAACTTGCATCCGGGTTTTGTGCCGGATCTTTATAAGTGCCCCATTTATCGGTAGCATTGCTTATGTACCGGGGATTGTTATTATGATAATAAAACACATATGGATTCAGCTTTCCTTTATCATTGCCATTGTAAGTGAACCATATTTTTTTCAGGGTCAGTTTACCAGAGTCGTTACCCTGGTTATTGCCCCAACGATTCACCCCACGGCACAGTTCATAGCTGTATTCAAAATGAACTGTTTTTACCGGAGTTGCAGCGGATCCATGGGCTAAAAAGTCAGCCTTGGAATACAGGTCGATCTGTTTCAGGCAATAGGCTTTTCCACTGTTTGCTTTAACACCACTTTCACTGATCGTTTGCAGGTCTTCCCGGTTTTGCATGGTAAAGGTGGCCACCATGGTCTTTGATTCTATAGAATGCAAATACCACATTTCTTTTTTACCACTGATATAATGTGCTTTGTCATCGCGGTTATAGGTCTTCAACCCTTCGCTGTAGTTGGCGCTGTCGTTATAAGGGGCCCGCCACTCAAAAGGGCTGGCAATACCGGCGCTTTTGGCGTAATTGAATTTCACGGCATCGCCGATATCATCATCACTGATACCGTTGCCGGTAACATCTACATAGTCAGGCGACAGAATGCCCGTTAACAGGAACGAGTGCGCATAAGCAGGTGTTTCCTGCCGGCTGTAATAGCCTGATTTGCCACTTGAATTATGGGTACTGTTTTCATCCGAAGAAAAAGTCGTGAGGCCTGTTTGATTATTAATGCGGCTGTCGACCTTCGTTACAGAAAAGCTCACCTCCTTTTGATGAATATTATATACCGGAATGCCATATACATATCGGCGGCCATCCGGGTTTAAGACATCTATTTCAGAAATATGACTGCTTTTACGGAAATTATTTACGCGGTCTTCCCGGGTAATAACCTCATCAACAATTGCGGTATCAACAAATTTGGGAGGATACAGGTAAATTCCTGGAATAGAATCTTTATGGTCACGGTCCCAACTGTGGTTCTGCTGATCGGGTCTTCTCCAGGCAAGATCTATCAATGCATAGCCACCAAATTCTATATACTCCACGCGAAGATCGTAGAAACGGTCCTTCACCAGGTTTATCCGTTTCGTCATCCAATCAGCGCCTGAACCGGGTTTCCAGTTGTCAAATAATAGTGTATCATTCATCCACACGCGGCATCTGTCGTCCATCCGTACACCAAAATCATAGGTTCCGGTCACAGGCGCTTTCAGGCGGCCCAGCCAGCGAACCGTGAAATTATTAGCCGGAAACTTATCCGTAATACTGATATCCGGATACCCTTTTTTATGAAGCCAGTAAGGTGTCCATTTTTCCCAATCGAAATAAATAGTACTGTTTAGCTGTGTTGGATCCCAATACGGTGCTCTGAATTCGGTATTGGGATAATAATACCCGATGACCCCGGTGCCAACACCCAGCGTATCGCCAACAGAAACATCGTCACAATGACGGCTTCCGAATTTATTGATCGTATGATGATAGATGTATTTATCCAACCCCGAAACAGCAGCTTCTCCTGCTGTGAGGTAGGTGATTACCTGCGACCGTTTGTCGCGGGTATTGCGCGTAGCACTGGCAGCATTGATATCAATACTGCCCACTTTTGTTTTTCCTCTATAGCGGTTCAATGTATTGGAAGCAAGAATGGTCGGACTGTTCCTGCTGCTTTGCGACAGGGTTGGCACCACTACATCATCGCCACCAATAGCATCATAAAAAGCAGTTGTATTGATCGCTTTTTCTGAAGGATTACGGAAGTAAACCGCTTCAAAAAGTTTACTGCTGTTCTTAAAATTGATCGTATTGCCGATCACGTTTTCCGATTCCCAGGGACCGCTTTGGGTATAAGAATAGTTGTGATTCAGATCCACGCCACCATGCACCGCATCGCCTAATCCAATATCAACACTCACCGCATCGGTGGTGGTTTTACTACGCATGCGGTGATCTGCGATGAATCCTATATCACCACGATAAGGACGGAAGCTGCCACCGGTACCTTCACCCGAAATTGAAAACACATCATACGTATAAGACGGTACAGCGATATGCGGAATAGCCGGTTTCTCGCGGTAAACCATTTCTTTCTCCCGGTTAAAGTCTGTTACGGCATCCCGGTTACCGACCATGTTCTGGTAATTGAGGTAACCAAAAACAGGGATCGAAACAGACGTATCAGCAGGCGCTATGTATTCCTGTCCCCAATACCCGCTTATATATGCAGAAGGATGAATTCCTTTTTCTTCAAAACCCACCTTTACCGTTACACTGGTATTGGAATTGGTCATGGGCATGGTGATACTGGGCGAATAGGTGGGCCAGGCAAAGGTGAGCCCCCCATCAAAACGCCCGCCTATCCCCATAATCTTTGGCGTTACATTGGCGCCTAACTGAATAGCCTGAAGTCCGGTGCGGGAATTATACGTAGCAGACAGCGAAACCCCGGCTCCGGCAGTGATGTATTCATTCTTGGTATGCAAAGAATATTGATACGACAAACTGGGTCTTATAGAAATCCCCTCCTGTGTATTATTTGTCAAAGAGAGGCCGCCGCTCAGATTGCCGAAAGATTTTGATCCGGCATTTATAGAGGCATTCAATGAACGTTCAAAACCCCAGCCTTTATAGGTGTTGTGAAATATGCCATAGCTGGCGCCAATAGATACACCGACTGAACCAGCTACTGTAGAATCCCCACCGCCAGTACTCTGTAATGTGGAACCATCGGAGCCTTTTACTGCTGACAACCCGAACAATTCTACATCCGCGCCCAATGTTACCCCCCAGTTCTTATTGGGTTTTATAGAGGATACTTTCTTCATGGTATCGGTACCGCCATTAAAATCATCGGGCACCCCACGCATATTACGGGTGATGGATCCCGGATTGATATTCCACCCCAGCCCTACCCAGCTGGCTTCCTCATCCATAGTGATACCGCTGTGGTAAGCAATATTCACCGGATAACCGCCCACATCGAGCAAAGGAATGTTGTAACTGAAGTCGCCGCTGAACAGGTCAACCATGTTGTTGGCATTAACCGAAGAAAACGACTGGCTCTCCGGTTGCGAAGGCCCCCCAATGAATGGGCGGTTAGCCTCCCCAACTTTGTCCAATCTGATTTCGGGGCGGTAACTATTATCGCCGCGTTGCGATTGCCGGGAAGGCAACCAGGCATTATTGTGGCCCGCTCCAAACAACAACGATGGGTAATGAGTATCCCGTTTATACGGATAATACCTTCGGCCTATCCGTTCTGCAATAGTTAACTGAACAAACGAAATGCTCAACAGGAACAAGGCTATTTGTTTCTGATACCTTAAAGCTAAACTCAATATCATAGTACTGGGGGTATATTAAGTGGTGGTACTGTTTTTATTCAAATCCTTTATATCAACATGCACGTTCCGTGCAATTATTTCGTCATGGTGAACTTTACGCTCCAGCTTTCATTACGGCTGCTGGTGAACCGGAACAGGTATACTTTATTCTCCACTATTTTTTTATTCTTCTTCAGTGGTACCTGCAACTGGTTTTGCCCGTATTTCACCGCCAGCTCACCTTCCTGCACCACGGGGTTGCCCGCTTCCTCTATGCTGGTAATGGTATATTTCACGGTTGAATCGGCAGCTGCATTATCGTAAGTGATGCGCAGCACGCTTCCAGCCGTGGCAATAACGGCATCCTGCGTACGCTTCACTTCTACATACGGCACTTCTTTTACCGGTTCGAAGCCAGGTTTAACTTTTGACACTTTAAATGTCCAGATATCGCTCAGCGCCACCGCTTTTCCACTGTTCATGGCCACTACCCGCCAGGCGTACACTTTGCCGGTATCGAGCGACCGGGTTGAAGCCGGATAATTCCAGAAAAGGTCTTTCGTATATACGGTTGCGTTCAGGGGTATATTCTGTTGAATGGCATCGGCTTTACCCTGGCCGGGCAATACCTCAACCACTACAATTGCATAACCCAGGTCATTGAATAAACCTAAGGGAGTTGGTGGCAGCCAGGTGAACTGCGGATAAGGCGTTAGCAGTTTATCTTCATTGGCGGGCGTATTCAACAATGGCGGGCTTAAGGGATCTACATTAACGGGAATGCAATTTTCCACGAACGTAACTCCTTTTTCAGCGCTCACTACCGAATAACAGGCCTGGTACCGGCCTGCGGGTAACATGCCGTTCGGGTCCATATCAACGCGCGCTGCCGGAATGCTATAGGTGTATTGAACAGGCGAAACATCGCGGGCCTGTAATTGCCGGGCGCCCTTGCTCAAGGAAAGCGGGGCCGACACGGCAGTGATCACCGGCTGGTTGGTTTGCACATCGAGCAACACCAGATTTACTTTTACCAGTGCATTGGAGTTACTGGCGTTTACCAGCACCAGGTTCCATAACTGATTTTTTAGCAATACGCCAGCGGGTGGCACTTGCAGCGTCATGCTAACCTGTGCATGAGCCGTGAGCACACCAGACAGCAGTAAACAAAACAGCATCCATTTCCTGTTCATAATATCCTGTTCAAAAAGTTTTAAAATAAGTTGCCCTGCCCGTATTGTTTGGCACGAGCTGTTTATTCATTCCAGGGATAAATCCCTTTTCGGCTGAAAATTGTATTTGTCCAAACTTCGGGATCTGCACCATTGTTTCCGCAGAATACCCCAGTTGCTCTATATTGAAAACCGTTTGCCGGTTGTATTTAAGCCCACCCCCTATCATCAGGTATTTGTTGAGGTTGTACAACGCCTTTCCTTCAAGTGTGTACAGCTTGTAATCCTGGTTGAAAGCCCCGGATGCATTGCCCTGCAGCGTAAACTGTTGCCAGAATACGGTATGGCTCAGCAACAGGTTCTTTGTATTGAAATAAACAAAACCCGAATCGGTTGACCGGTTGTAAAACTGGGTATACACCAGTGCTGAATTCATCATCAGGTTACTCACCCTGTACGAATGGGTAACGTTACCAGTCAGGGTATAAAAGAGGTTTTCCTGATATTGCCCATCGCCCAGTTTGGTGATCTGGCTGCTGGGAAAATATCCCACCGAAATAACCGGCCATCTATTGCGGCGCCAGGTGGCCTGCACACTTTTAAAAACGGTAGTGCTTTTATATTGGCTGCCAATAAGCGGATTACTGAAATCGTTGGTATTGGCGCCCAACGCCAGGGTCAGCTGCCGTTTAAAGAACAATTGCTGTATGTTGGCGCTCCAGGCGGTTTGGGCCGAGCCATCGGTAAACGTGCTGAACGATTGAAAATTAGCACCCAGCCGTTTCAACGTACCACGCACAGTGGTTTGTGTTTTTGGGAAGAACCCATCCGCTTTCAACGAGTACGCCTCATTATGGCGATTGCTCATTTCGAGCATCTGGGAAGGCAGACTGCTTTTGCCCGTTGAATCCTTCGCATAGGCCGGGTATGATGATTTGGCCACCTCAGCCGTCAGTATAATGTTTTTGGTAAGCCGGTATGTTCCTTCAATGGTAAAACCCATTAGGCCCGAAGACGGCGTTTGTGTTTGCACCTGTTGTGTGTCGACCGTAGCGGCATTGTATAGTTGCCGGCGGCCGCCGAACCAGGTGAATATAATATTGTTCCCGTCTTTCAATCCCCTTCCATAGCGCAATACAGTAAGATACTGCCCCGATTGCTTTGGCCCTTTTACAATAAAATCGCGGAAGCGGTAATCTACACTGCCCGTAGCGGCTGCATAATACGCGTCGGGATTGTATTCGGCCTGGAACCCGTTCACCGAAATATTTTTGGCCGACAGCTCGGAATAATTCACCACCGTTCTGCCAATACCGAATGAACGGATGGCCATTAAGGTTTTATACCCTTTTGGCAAGATGGAATCACCAATATGGTTTTCTTCCATGATCTGCTTCAGCCGGGCCGGGCTCTTTGCGCTTTCTATATCATTGCACACTTTGTCAACGGACTGTCTTGACCGCTGATTGGCAGTTTTCACCATTTGTTGCAATACAACTATCCGGTTACGCAGCGAATCGGCCTGCGCTTTCTTCTCTGTATATTGTTTATAGATGGAACTGGAATCCAGGTTCAGGCGGGCGATCAATGAATCTTTTATTTCACTTTTCTGCGGGGCCTGCATTCTGAAACTGGTGTCCAGACCTGCCTTTATAGAATCACGCATGGCCCGTTCTCTTTCTTCCACCATCTTTTGTATCAGTGCGGGATTTTTGATCCAGCCATCCAGCAACTTTAATTTCTTTATAGTCAGGCCCAGTTCATTCTTCAAACTATCGGGGGCAGTGGGTGAAGGCAATGAAGCCAGGAATTTCTCCCGCACCTGCGTTTTGATCTTTTGGGTGAACTGGGTATTATTATAGTTCATGTTGAGATCAGAAAAATTGCGGAACAGCTTTGAATTGCTGAACCGGTTGGTCAGGTACAGGCGCATGGGATATTTTCCCTTTACAGTAATATCCAGATAGGTTTGCACCGTATGCTGATAAACATTCTGCTCATTATAGGGCGTATCGATATTCGAATAATAATTTACGTTGTACATAATGTTGCCATGCACCTGTAGGAAGGGTATGCGCTTTGGCATCTCCGGCTCTTTTGGATTCACCGGTTCCTTTACAACCGGAACATAGATGTACGCATAGATGGGAATCCGTACCGTGCTTTTACAACCACGATGTTCGATGAACCAGGTAGTTGGCTCATCATCTTCCGGCTCAGTGACGGCATCCGTTGTCGGGGCCATTTTAGGCGCCGCCGTATCAACCGCAGAAGCCACTTCACCTGTTTTTGACTTAAGAGGTGAATTTTGTAATAACCTGTTGGTTGATGTACTAACGGAGTCTTTCACCTCGTTTAATTTATTCTTCGCAGATGACAAAAGTGATCTGGTAAACCTGCTGCCATCAGGTTTATTGATCTGGCAATAAGTTGTTACCCAATTGCCAAGTAATAGCAATATGATCCCTATCCACTTTTGCAAACGAAAAGTTTATTTAGTTTTACGATGTAATACAATATGTCATTGTTGCCGTCAGCAAAAAGGCATCACTTATTTAATCACCCGCACTTTATAAGTATCAGATGCAATTGTTACGGCGCTATTGCTGGCATTGTATGCCCGCAAGGTTACCGTGTTGGCTGTTGCCGCATATCCTGTAATAACTATAGAAGGGGGGTTTACTGATCCTGAATTTGCGCTTACGTTTACTACATCACCTGACTGAACTCCTGTAACCGTTAAAGTGACGGTTACAGCACTAAAGGCGCTTAATGATATTCCGCCGAAATCGGTAGTGATCTGTCCTTTCAATGTTTTTGACAATGCATACCGGCTTGAACCTGTAGTGAGGTATAGTTCGCTGCCATCATATTCAACAGTGCCATCTTCGGGTGTGGCCAGTACTGCACCGGCAGTTAATTTAACCGGGGCTGATCCGGCGCTTCCATCACTGGCAGCAATGTGCATTTTAGCCGACATAGCAGTAATACCGCCAACCCCCAAATTACCAGCAGTTGTTTGTGAGCCGTTCACCTGCAACCGGGCGCCATTATCTGTAGATGAATTGGTAACGCCAACAACTGTATTTTGGTCGGCTCTTCCTAAAATAACCAGGTTGCTAAGATCACAAGTTATTCCCTGCCCGATAACCGTAGCATTGGATGTGTTAGAAGTATACGAACCAGTGCCCAACAAAATATTATTTGAACCTCCGTAAATATTCGAATTAGCTCCAATTCCGATATTGTTATCACCAGCGGGGGCATCAAGATTTGCAAAAAATCCCATAAAAATATTATTAACACCGAATGTCCGGTTATTCGCACAACCATAACCAATCGCAACGTTCTGACTGCTACTTGTTTTACTTATACGGGACGCCAATGCAGAAGCGCCAATAGCAACATTATAATTTCCGGTTGTGTTATATAGCATAGGATTATCCCCAATAGCAACATTATAATTGCCAGTAACATTAAATTTTAAAGGATTAACGCCAATGCCGACGTTTCTATTTCCAATAGTATTCATGGCTAATGCATCTGTTCCTAATGCTATATTCCCAATACCTGTTGTATTGGATAACATCGCAGGACCGCCACCGCCCACGGCCATGTTATAACTGCCGGTTGTATTTGAGTAAAGGGTTCTTATTCCAGCTGCGAAATTGTATGCGCCAGTTGTATTATTTGCCAATGCTTCTTTTCCTATGGCAATGTTGGCATTTGAAGGGCTCGTACTATTGGCTCCGGCGCCTTTACCGAAAAATATACTGGTTGTATCAACCCGTACATCCATTAAAGAAGCACCTGTATTGTCCTGGACCTGAACAATAGGAGTGGTAATAGCCGGGGATGCAGGCAATTTAATGGCAAGCTGGGTAACGTCCTGAGTGCCATAAATTGTTTCCCTTCCGGTTACCTGCAATTTTGCGCCATTATCATTTACATCGCCAATTAAAAAATTTCCTGTACTACCTAACACTCTTGCCCGCTCTGTATTATTTGTTTTAAAAACAAGGCTTGCTCCATTTGTTGTACCAAGGAAATTTACGCCGTCATTTATATTGGAGTTCCCATTGGTTAACCAGGCCACTCCGGGTGGCAGCGCCTTGATTGTATCACAACCTACTAAATAGGTAGTATCATTTATTTTCACTGCAGCACGTCTAAACTCCGTGCGCCCTTTCCCTTTGTTAAATAAAAAACCACAAACGTCCTGTGTATGATTCTCTATAATCAATTCAGCAGTATCACAATTATTAGTGATCTTCACACTATCGGCCTTGATGGTATATACGTATTGGGCAGAGATTGACTGGCCTGTACCGATAAGTACAAGCAAAAAAAGGAACCTATTCATAAAACAATATGTTTTACAATTAATTAATTCCCCCAAATAAGAGGGCAAAGCAATAAATAGCCAAATAGCGATGATGCTAAGTCAGCACAGCAGATTGCTTCAATAAATAATAATGGTAATTAGATTGACCGGGAAAAAGGGGTAATAGATTACGTTTCCATGTTACAAATCATAAACAGGGTTTTGGTTGGGTTTCAAAAATTTCAATCGTGTCGTTGCTATCGGAGAGGTGCTATATGATGCAAATATACTATCCCAAATCTTTGATGAACAAATTCCCTGTTAGTTTTTAGTTACCAAGTTAGACACAATTGCACACAGGTAATTAACATTCATCCTGAGATAAAGATAATCACCAACCTTTACAATCGCCTAATAAATAAATAGACGTGTAGTTTTGAGGAATAATCGTGCAGTTTTTGCCGATAAACGTGTAAAACAAAAACTTAAGACATACTATAAAACCAACCGCCGGCGGCAAGGCACAATGTAAAACCTGCCGCCTGCAACCAGAAAAAATAAAAGGCCCCGTCGCCGGCTACGCCGTGACGGGGCTTCCCGTTTAGCCGTCCCGGTTAAACCGCGACTTCAATGCATTCATGGCTATTTTATGTAATAAAGGATACAGGTTGTAATGGCAGGGTTGCATAAAACCCTAACGCCCTCTGGTTATTAATATTTTTATTTGATCAATGTGCGAACAGACTGATATTCCAGCCTGCTAATGAAATACAGATAAAACCAATCGTTAAAAGCAACAACACGCAGGCTATTACAATTAAAGAGACAACCCGCGTCAATGTTCGCTCATTAATCGGTTGCTTATCTGTGTTATTGCCGAACATATCCCTGATCATTGCTGATGGTTTATTTAACAATTGCCCCATCATTCCAAGAACTATACCAGTGATGATTATGTGAATAAATATCGAGTAGTAAGTCGTGAATGGTGAATGGGTTAGTTACCAGTTTCAGGTTGCCAGGCTCTTATTGCGAAACGCCTGCCTATAATCAGCCTGCCATTAATTTAAGCCCTGGTAACTGGCATCTGGTAACCGGTAACCAGAATTACTTAAATTGCAGGTGTTATGCGACAACTTGCAGCTATTTTATTTGCCGATATGACGGGGTATACCGCCCTGATGCAGGAAAATGAGCAACTGGCCCGTACCAAGCGCCAGCGGCTCAAAGATGTGCTGGAAGAAACAATCGCCCGGTTCCATGGTAAAATTTTGCAATATTATGGCGACGGGTCGTTGAGCATTTTCAACAGCGCAATCGATAGCGTTCACGCTGCTATAGAAATTCAGCAACAATTATTGCAACACCCCCGGGTCGATCTGCGCATCGGCATCCACACCGGTGATGTAACCATCGAAGAAGCATCTATTTACGGCGATGGGGTCAATTTGGCTTCACGTATTGAATCGCTGGCTGTGCCGGGCGGCGTTTTTGTTTCTGAAAAAGTATACGACGAGATCCGCAACCAGCAACATATTCAAACCCGCGAAATGGGTTATTTCGAGCTAAAAAACATTAAACAACCCATCAGGGTGTTTGCCATTGCCAACAACGGTATTGTGGTGCCCGGCCGTCATGAAGTGCGGGGCAAAACCGCAGCGCCGGTAAACCGCCTGGCCGTGCTGCCATTTGTGAATATGAGCGCCGATCCTGAGAATGAATATTTCAGCGATGGCATTACCGAAGAGCTGCTGAATACACTCACCCGCGTAGATGGGCTGCAGGTAACTTCGCGCACTTCGGCCTTTGCCTTTAAAGGAAAGAACGACGACATTCGCGACATTGCCATTCAATTGAACGTTGACAAAATCCTGGAAGGCAGCGTACGCAAGGCGGGCAACCGCGTTCGCATCACCGCCCAGCTCATCAATGCCGCCGATGGCTTTCATATCTGGAGCGAGACCTACGATCGCAAGCTCGATGATATTTTTGAAGTACAGGATGAGATCAGTGGCATCATCGCCAATAAATTAAAAGAGAACCTTTCTGCGCCGCAAAAAACGGTTCCAGCCATAAAATCAAGCGTAAAAAATATTACGGCCTATACCCATTATCTGAAGGGCTTGCATTTCAGGAATAAATTAACACCGGCCGATCTGCGTAAAGCCATCGAATGCTTCAAAGAGGCCATTTCCCTTGAACCCGGCTATGCACAGGCTTACGCCATGGTGGCCATGGTATACTCCTATCTTGGATCCATGGGGCAAATGATACCCCACACGGCGTTTGAGATCGCGCACCAGTACGCTGATAAAGCCCTGGAGCTCGACAACACGGTTTCAGAAGCGCTTATTGCCAAGGCAATGCCCTGCATATTATATGACTGGAAATGGCAGGAAGCGCACGATATGCTGCAAAAAGCCATTCAACTGAACCCAACCAGTGCCGAAGGGTATGACCTGCTTGGTTTTTATTATATCGCCACCAATCAGAAAGCGCAAGCGGTGAAAACGCTGGAAGATGCGGAGCAAATAGACCCGCTTTCTACCACCATCATCAAATCGCTGGGCATGATGTATGTTTTTTCAGAACGGTTCGATGATGCCATTCGCCAGGCAGAAAAGCTGCTGGAGATGAATCCGGAGATGCGGAGTGGTATTGAACTGAAGGCCTGGGCCACGGGTATGAAAGGCGACTGGCAATCGGCGCTGACGCTGTTTGAAGAAGTGCAACGGCTCACCAATCACCCATTGAAAGGTTTGATGGGCTTAGGCCACGCTTATGGCCGGCTGGGTATGATCGATAAAGCCATGGATTGCATTCACCGGCTGGAACAACGCCAGCAGGAAGAACCCGATGTGGTCATCGATGGCGACCTGGCAGCTGTGTGGCTGGGCATTGAGGACCTCGATAAAACGTTCTATTACCTGAATCAATGCGTTGATAAAAGAATGGGCCCCGTTGCCTGCTTTATGGAATATCCCCCGTACAAAAAAATAAAACAAGACCCGAGGTTTGAGGCGTTGAAGACGCGGATGGGAATTTAGACAGTTTAAAGTTTGCAGTTCATTTTTCTCTGCCATTCACAATTGCCCCGTTCGAACGGATCACCGGGCCGGGCATTCACCATAGACGACTTTCCCTTGCCCATTCCCCCCCATTGATTTACTTTTGGGCCCATTATGGCGTTATTAAAGGTTTCAGCGGTCAGTAAACAGCAGGGTACCCAAACTGTTTTACAGGAAATATCGTTCACGCAAAAGAAGTTTCAAAAGCTGGCCATCGTGGGTGAATCGGGCTCGGGCAAAAGCACGCTGCTTAAAATTATTGGCGGATTGGTTCAACACGATGGCGGCGACGTTTTGTTTGAAGGTAAACACGTGGAAGGCCCCAATGAGCGATTGATCCCCGGCCATCCCCAAATGGCGTATTTGTCGCAACACTTCGAGCTGCGCAATAATTACCGGGTAGAAGAGATCCTGGAATATGCCAATACCCTGCCTGAAAGTGAAGCACAAACTCTGTACGAGATCTGCCACATAAAACATTTACTGAAACGTAAGACCGACCAGGTTTCGGGTGGTGAAAAACAACGCATCGCCATGGCGCGGTTGCTGATAGGCGCACCCAAACTTTTTTTACTGGACGAACCTTTCTCGAACCTCGATATTCTGCACCGGAATACCCTGCGCGCAGTTATAAAAGCCATGGGCGAAAAACTGGGTATTACCTGTTTGCTGGTGTCACACGACCCGGCCGATGCCCTCAGCTGGGCCGATGAAATAATTGTAATGAAGAGCGGACAAATAATTCAACAGGCCACGCCTGAAAAGATCTACCGGCAACCGGTTAACGAATATGCGGCGGGGTTATTCGGCAAATACAACGCCCTAACCAAGAAAGAAGCGGCGCAGTTTGGTGAAATACCTTCAGGGTATGGAAACGGTAAGCAACTATTCCTCAGACCTGAAGCCTTTGCTTTAACAGCCCGGAAAAGCAAGACATCCGTTACAGGAAAGGTAACAGAGATAGCATATCTGGGTAGCAGTTATGAAATAGAGGTAGCGCTGGAAGATAAAATGGTTACGGTGAGAACCGAAGGAAATTCTGTTAGCAAAGGCGATACAGTGTATGTGACGTTTAAGAAATAAACAAACAATTTTTTACGCAAAAAATCAAGTTTCATCCCCCTTCTGCTTCCAACCTCAACTATATGCCGGGCAAAAGGGCAAATATATAGTTTGCCGGTTCATCGATACATTGTCCCTATTGGTCGATTCCCGCCCATTCTACGCCCGCCGTACCAAACACTTCCCGTCAAATAGGCGTATCATGCTCAATGCAGGTGCTGAAAAGGAACCGATTCCAGCTTTCCTTCCGGCGCCAGCATGGAGTTCTTTAAAAAAATGGTATCAGTCAATGTATTCAGAAAGGCGGTCAATTGCCCTATCTCGTAATTCGACAGAGGCATCCGGCGCAGCAGCAACGTATCGGTGGTTGCAGCAACCACCATATCGCGGCGATAATGGTCAAACACATTCATGAGGGAGAAAAACCGCCCATCGTGTCCATACGGAAAGGTGACGGCCACATTACGCAATGAAGGCACTTTAAACTTCAGCGAATCTTTGTGGTCTCCTGTACTATTCATACGGCCATAATCATTGAGGGTATTATCGACCGGCAAGCCGGTATTGCGGTACGACCCATCCGTAAAAAACGGCTCTTTGTGACAGGTACTGCATTTCTGCTTAAAGATGTTGTACCCCAGTTGCTCAGGCAAGGCGAATGAATCTTCCCCGCGCATCACCCGGTCGTATTTACTGTTGCTGCTCACCAGCATCAGCATGTACTGGCTCAGGGCTTTGGTCATGCGTTGCGTATTGATGAGCGGGCTCCCAAATGCGGCGGTAAACAGTTTAGGATAGCTGGCATCCTGTTGCAGCTTGCGAATGACGCCGCCCAGCGTTTCCCCCATTTCATTGGCTGCCGTAAGCGGCATCAATGGTTGCAGATCGAGATGTGGAATGCCGCCATCCCACATAAAATTGCTTTGCCAGGCCAGGTTTTGTAAGGCCGGTGCATTGCGGGTGGTAAGGGAACTGTTGACGCCATGACTGAGATTATGCTCGTAGGTTGAAAAGGCTGCGAATTGCTGGTGACAGCTGCCGCAGGAAACGGTTGAATCGACACTCAGCCGAAGATCATAAAATAATTTCCGGCCCAGCAAAAAGCCTTCCTGCGTAAGCGGGTTCTTCGCGAAATCGTATTTGGGTTTTGGCCAGTTGCGGGGCACAATAAATTTCAACGGCGTGGGTGGTTTGTAGCCTTCGACCCAGGCAAGCGCCGCCAGCAGCAGCAACAACATGCATGATATGATCCGGACTTTCTTCATTGGGCTACGGTGAACATGGTTGAATAATTGTCGGCCAGTTGCATGGCCAGTTTACCGGGCTGATGACAAAGTGGTGATTGGGCAATGGTAATAGTATGCTTTGCATTGAACCATTTCAACAGATCGGCATCGATGACTATAACAGGATCAGCAGCCTTTATTATATCAGTGGGTATAGTGAGCTGAATTTTGCGACTGGCATTGTACGGTGATCTGAAACCACCAACATCCCAGTTAACGGAATGAGCGGGTGCATGTGACGAATCGCTTTTGCCTTCCATCCTGGCAAAAATGTAACCGCTGTTCCAGGTCCAGAAGAGTCCGTTGAGCGGGTCCAACGCGCCGGTTTGCACACCGCTTACATTCAGCAGGCTGTCGACCCCGATCACAAACGAAAGGGTTTGAGGCGAAGTAATACCGGTTGTGAACACCAGTGTTTTTGATGAACTATCGGCTTCATTGATCAGAAATGTTTTTGAGGATAGCTCTTTTTCATTAATGCTTAGATGTGAGATATAATATTTGAACCGGGTAATGGTGATCGGTTCTCCAAACGGGTTAGTATATGTTTCATTGAACAGTTGCATTTCGCGGGCACCTATTTTATGGCGGAACCGGATAGTTACCCTGCGTGTCGGATGCATAATAAAACCAGCCACAGGCAATAAAGCCAGGCTCATCAATAACCAGAAAAGGAATAAATTTTTGTTGATCGTATCCATTGTTTTTTCAGCATGATCAATAACCAAAAGATAATTACAACGCAATATTATACCAAAAAGTGAATGCATAGATTTTTTATGAGAATCAAATCGGTACAAACCCTTAGAAAACCCTTACAGCTACTGCTTTTGTCGTTAATTGTATTATTGTGTGCGCAACCCGTTGTGGCCATGCACGTAAAAGGCGGTTATATTGAATACAAATACAATGGCGTGGGTGCTACGTCCGGCACTTCCAATTATACCATTACCGTTACTGTGTTTTTTAGTTGCACCACAAATGGTCCAAAGAACTCTGTGTACCTCGGTATTTATAATGCAGGCACCAATGCGTTGGTCACCAGTAAATCGATCAGTTATTCTACAATAAATACCATCAGCAAAACAACCTATAGTCCATGCATGAGCAATCCGCCCAGCATTTGCTATGAATTGCGCACGTTTGTTTATACAGTTGACCTTCCTGATATTTCAGCAGGCTATATTCTTGCGGTGCAGGATGCCTTGCGGGTGAGCGGCATCATCAACATCAGCAACTCGGGCAGCTCGGGCATTACGATCACCGGCATGATCCCCGGCACCATCAACAGCGTGGATTATCACAAAAACAGCAGCCCTAATTTCCTGTTCCTCGATACGGCCATCGTTTGCTATAATGGCACGTTCAGTTATCCTTTCAAAGCAACGGATGCTGATGGCGATTCGCTCTCGTACAGTTTTGGTCCCGGATTAAACGTTACCAACCCGAGTGGACAAACCTCTTCCAGTGCTCCGGGTAGTCCACCGTATCCTGAGTTAACTTATAACGCTGGTTACAGCGGCACCTCGCCATTGGGCAGTTCGGTCACCATTGATGCGGCAACCGGTTTATTATCGGGTACAGCGCCTTCCACTACAGGAGAATATGTGGTGGCCGTGTATGTGAAAGAATGGCGGAATGGCGTGCTGATGGATTCCATAAAAAAAGAATTACAGATCTACGTATACAACTGTACGTTGTCGGCCGCCAGTTTAAAAACAAGCTATATCAATTGTAACGATTATACATTTACTTTTCAGAACGAATCCACCGCCTCCAATATCACTTCGTACTCCTGGGATTTTGGTGTACCGGGTATCACCACGGATGTTTCTACGTCTGCTACACCTACCTACACCTACCCTGCCGCCGGCACTTACACTGTTAAGCTGAAAGTAAGCAATGCCGGGGGCTGTATAGATTCAGCCACCTCCACTGTGAAAGTGTATCCCGGCTTTACGCCCGCGTTCAACTTCTCGGGCAGCTGTTATCAATCGCCCTTTCAGTTCACCGATGCTACCAGCGCCTCTTATGGCAGTGTAAACAGCTGGAGCTGGAGTTTTGGCGACAATAGTACAGCTGCCACGCAAAATCCGTCGTATACGTATTCCAGCCCCGGTACGTACACTGTTTCCCTCACTGTAAGCAGCAGTGTTGGTTGCAGTGGAAGCATCAGCAAACCGGTTACCGCCAACGACAAACCCAACCTGGTGTTGCCATTTACCGATACGCTGATCTGCACCATCGATACCTTACCGCTTATAGCCAACGTAACAGGCAGCGGCATTACGTATAGCTGGTCGCCCAATTACAATATCCTATACGACAAAACCGCCAATCCGCTGGTATGGCCAAAGGACACGACCGTATACACTGTTACAGTTACACAAAATGCCTGCGTAACCTCCCGTTCCATAACCGTGAACACCCTTGATTTTATTACGGTAAGCTTACCCGCCGATACAACAGTTTGTAAAACCGACAGCTTTACACTAAACCCGGTGAGCTACGCCCTGCAATATGTTTGGTCACCTGCTACCGGGCTCAGCAGCACAACGGTGAAAAACCCGAATGCCTATGCCGATAACGATATTACCTATCATGTGACGGCCAATTTGGGCAAATGCCAGGACCAGGCTTCCATGAAAGTGAAAGTGGTACCCTATCCGCAGGTATATGCCGGATCCGATACTACCATTTGTTATGGCAGTCAGGCCTCGCTCAATGCCACTATGGTTGCCGCCTATTTCACCTGGTCGCCGGTAAGTACGCTCACCGGTTCCAACACGTTGACGCCGGTTGCACACCCCACTACCAGCACCTCGTATACCATTACGGTGACCGACACCCTCGGTTGTCCCAAACCGGTTACTGATACGGTCGTTGTTTTTGTTACGCCAAAGATCGTTGTGTATGCAGGCAATGATACGGCTGTAGTTGTTGGGCAGCCATTGCAAATAAATGCCACAGCCAATGACAGCATTACTTTTACCTACAACTGGAGCCCCACTAACTGGCTGAGCGACCCAACTATCAACAACCCGGTAGCGACATTTCCGTCGAGCGTTGATTCCATAACCTATACCCTTACTGCCACCACCGCAGCAGGTTGCTATGGTACAGATGCCTTTACCGTAAAAGTGTATAAAACCAATGCAGATATCTTTATGCCGAACGCTTTCTCGCCCAATGGCGATGGAAAGAATGATGTGTTTAAACCGGTACTGGTTGGTATTTCAAAACTGAGCATATTTTCCATCTACAACCGCTGGGGCCAGCTGGTGTACACCACGTCGCAAAATAATAAAGGCTGGGATGGAACCATTCATGGAACCAGGCAGGACACCGGCACCTATGTGTATATGGTATCGGGCATAGATTACCAGGGGAAAGTAATAACAAAGAAGGGAGCTTTTACTTTAGTTCGTTAGTTTTTGAGTTTGTAAGTTTTGAGTTAGCTAGCTATTAAGTTAAAACTTACAAACTTATTCTTTAATGTATAAGTAAAAACTCACGCACGTTTTCAACAATAAAGCTGGGATACACGCCTAAATATCCCAACAAAACCATCAGCACTACCAGCGAGGCGGTGGTGGCAAAGTAAAAGAATGGATGCAGTGTTCTTTCTTTTAATGGGGTTATTGGCGGCGCTGCAAACAGCGTACTGATTATACGCAGGTAATAAAACAGGCCCATCACACTGGTAAGCACCAGCACAACGGCCAGCAACCACATATGCTGTTGCACCCCGGCAGTGAGAATAAAGAATTTGGCAGGAAAGCCAGCCGTTAAGGGAATGCCGGCCAGTGAAAATAAAGCCACGGTAAAGATGGCAGCCATTAATGGACTGCGCCAGAATAATCCGCGATAGCCACTTAGCTCATCGGCATCGCGGCGGCGGGTCGATAACAGGGTTATAATGCCAAATGCCGCTAACAGGGTAATGGAATAGGCCAGCAGGTAAAAAACACCGGCGCCTACACCGGCATTGCCCGACAAAAACGCCACCAGCAAATAGCCAAAATGTGCAATGGAGGAATACGCCAGCAGGCGTTTGACATTCTGTTGCATCAGGGCCAGTACATTACCAACGATCATACAGGCAATGGCAATAACAGTAAAGATGGTAACAGCCAGGGTATTTTGCTGCAGGTGAATGGCCAGCGCAAAACGTACCAGCACGGCAAACACCCCGATCTTTGAAACGGTGGCTATAAATGCCGTTACGGGAGCCGGCGCGCCCTGGTAAACATCTGCTGCCCATAAATGGAAAGGCACCAGCGCCAGCTTGAACCCGATCGCCACTACTATTAAACCCAGCCCCATAATAAACAATACAGAGGCGCCGCCAGCATCAAGCGCCTTTGCAATGGCCGTGAATTCCATACTGCCCGTTTCCATATATATCAATGCCATGCCGAACAACAGGAAGGCAGACGACAAAGCCGCCAGCACCAGGTATTTTACGCCGGCTTCCACCGCATTGTTGCGGTTGCGCAGGTAAGCGATCAATGCATACAGGCTTACGCTCAGCAATTCCAACCCAATGAAAAACGAAACAAAATGCCGGCTGATCGTCAGGATAGCAGAACCCAATGTGGCCAGGAACAGCAGGATATAATATTCTTTGGGGTTCTCTTCCCGTTCTTCAAAATAAATATAGGAAAGCAGTCCAACCACGAGTACTGAAAATATTATGAGCCCGGTGAACAGGGCGGCCATACCATCAACCACGAGCAAAGGCGGTATTTCGCGTGGCAGGGTATCGCGCACAAACCACATGGCCAGCACCACCCCACACATCATAACGAAGCCGGTTACCTGTATTACGGTATGACTTGCCCGGAATGCAATGAGCAGGATCACCACGACCGCAGCCATGGCGAGTACCATGAATGGAAGGAGCGCGAGAAATTGTAAATAAGTCATAAGATGAATGATATATGGTGAATGTTACCGGCGCCGGTTTCCGGTTTCCAGGCCATTAATTTGAAACCCCGGCAACTGGCAACTGGTAACCGGTAACAAAAAATGCTCCTTTAACCAAATCAAATACAGGCTGCGGATAAAGGCCCAAGCATATAATGGCGGCTGTCAGGCAGGCCATAATGATCCATTCGCGGGCACTGAGATCAGCCGGCCGTTCGCTTACTACCTGCAACTGTCCCATAAATACTTTCTGCGCAATACGCAACGAGTACAATGCCGCCAGCACCAACCCCACACTGGCAATAACGGTCAATACCGGGTTCACCGGGAAGCTGCCCATCAGGATCAGGAACTCTGCAATAAAATTACCCAGCAGGGGCAAACCGAGTGAAGCCATTACAAACACCAGCGCCAGGCCGCCCATCTGCGGCATGGCCGTCCACAACCCGCCCATTTGATTGATATCGCGGGTATGCAATCTTTCTTTCAACATGCCGGCCATTACGAACAAGGCGCCGGTACTAACACCGTGCGTCAGCAACTGCATCACCACGCCCTGTAAAGCGATCTCATTAAAGGCAAAAGCCCCAAGCAACACAAAGCCCATATGGCTCACCGAGGTATAGGCAATAAGCCGTTTAAGATCGGTTTGTGCAAAGGCCAGCAAGGCGCCGTATACAATGCCCACCACGCCTAATAACATGGCCCACCAGGCAATAGCAGCCGAAGCCTGGGGGAACAGAGGCAACACAAACCGCAAAATGCCATAAGCGCCGGTCTTTAATAATAACCCGGCCAGTATTAAACTACCCGCTGTTGGCGCTTCGCTGTGCGCATCGGGCAGCCAGTTGTGCAGGGGCACCATGGGCAGTTTGATCACAAAAGCAATTAAAAACCCCAGCATGATCCACCGGCCGGTGGCGCCACCCAGCGTGGTATTCAACAAAGCGAAATAATCGAATGTATAATTACCCGTTTGCTGGCCATGAATAAAGTACAGGGCCAGAATAGCCAGGAGCATCAGCAGTCCGCCGGTTTGGGTAAAAATGAAAAATTTATACGCGGCATAGCGGCGGTTGAAATCGCCCCAGATGGCAATTAAAAAATACATGGGCACCAGCATCACTTCCCAGAAGAAATAAAAGAGGAACAGGTCCATGGCGACAAAAACGCCCGCAATACCGGCCAGGGTCCACAACAAATTGAAGAAATAAAAACCCGACCGCTCCCTGATCTCATTCCACGAACATAAAACAGCCAATACTCCCAGCAGGAAGGTTAGCTGTATCAAAAGAAAGCTGAGCCCATCCATGGCCAGGTGAAAACTGATACCGAATGCGGGGATCCAGTTCGCCTGATACTGCACCAACCATTTGTTGGCGCCAGTGATAGCTGGCTTATTCTGAATAAACCAGCCCAGCGGAATAACAAATGCCATGATCACAGCGATCAGCGCAACGTACCGCGCCGCCATTGCACTGCGTTGGGCCACCAGCCAGCAGGCGATACCGCCCAGCAATAAGATCCCTATCATTAAAACCAGTATCATAACAATAGTTGAAGTGTTATAATAAAGAGGATGCCGGCCAGCACGCCTACTATATACAGGCGCAACGAGCCGTTCTGCGAAACCGAGAACCAGTTGCTCAGCCGCAACGAGCCCTGGGCAATGCCATTATACATGCGATCGATGACATCACTCTTGTTGATGCGGGTAAGGAACAAAAAAGGTTTTACGAAAATGAAATTATACAACTGATCGAACTTCCAGCCGCTGAACAAAAATTCGCGGGTAGATGCCAGTCCGGGCGATTGTTGCCAGCGCACCCCGGCCTTACCATAATACATAGTATAACCCAGATAAATACCTGCCCCTGTTACCAATGCCGCAATAGCCTGGAAGAACCATTCTGATGGCAGGTAGGCTTTCATTATTGTTTCGGGCAACACCTTCTGCACATGATCAGAAAAAAGCGTCAGATGCATCATATTATGCGGCCATTCAATAAAACCGGCAGTAACAGAAAAGAAAGCCAGCACGATCAACGGAATGATCATGCCCTGCGCAGGTGCTTCATGCACAGGCGTTTTCGGTTCTCCCCAGAATACGACCAGCATTAACCGCGTGCTGTATAAAGCGGTAATAAACGCCCCGGCCAGGGCCATCAACCACAGGAAGACATTACCATTGGCAGCGCTCCAGCTGTACCAAAGGATCGCATCTTTACTAAAAAAACCGGCGCTCACCAATGGCAGGGCGCTAAGCGCCGCAGCACCGGCCAAAAATGTCACGAATACAATGGGCATTCTTTTTCGCAGGCCGCCCATCATAAAAATATTATGCTCATGATGCAGGGCTTCAATCACTACGCCGGCAGCAAGGAATAACAGGGCTTTAAAAAACGCGTGGGTGAAGAAATGGAAGATGGCGGCACTCCAGGCGCCCACGCCCAATGCCAGGAACATATACCCGATCTGGCTGATGGTTGAATAAGCCAGTATTCTTTTTATATCTGTTTGCGCCAGGGCGCTGCAACCGGCTACCAGTAAAGTGCAGGCGCCAATGATAGCAACGATGGTCATGGTCACCGGCGATAGCTGGAACAACCCATGCATGCGCGCAATGAGGTACACGCCGGCAGTTACCATAGTAGCCGCATGTATCAATGCGCTCACCGGGGATGGACCGGCCATAGCATCGGGCAGCCAGGTTTGCAACGGCATCTGAGCCGATTTACCCATACCGCCTATCATCAACAGGATGGTGATGAGCACGATATTGGCGCTTCCCGTTGTGAAATGAGCAGGCGCCTGTTGCAGAATACCCTGTATATTCAGCGTACCAAGTTCCCTGAATAACAGGAATAAGCCAATGAGCAACGCTGTATCGCCAATACGGGTGATCAGGAATGCTTTATTGGCCGCCCGGCAATTGGAAGGCACTTCGTACCAGAAACCAATGAGTAAATAACTACACAAGCCAACGCCCTCCCAGCCCAGGTATAACAGCACCAGGTTATCGGCCATCACCAGTAACAACATGGCGCAAACGAACAGGTTCATGGATGCAAAAAAGCGGGCATAGTCCCCGTCGTGCCACATGAAGAAGGTGGAATAAATATGAATGAGGGCCCCCACAAAGGTGATGATAAAAATAAAGACGAGTGTTAAGGCATCTACCTGCAGACTGATATCTATTGACAGTTTTCCTACTTTAAACCACGACCATAACAATTGATGGAAGGCTCCACCGGCAGGCGGTGTTTGCAAAAATGAAACGCCCAACACAATAGTAATGATCGCCGCAATACATACCGTACCCGCACCAATTGTTGCAATCACTGGTTTTGGTAATTTTCTACCAAACAGGGATAGAATCAGGAAGCCAATTAGTGGAAAAGCGGGTATATAGGCTAACAATTGATTCATTGTATATAAGTTGACTCAGTTACAGGTTTCAGGTTACAGGGCCTTGAAACTTGCAACCTGCAACGTGAAACAATATCATTAATCACAGTATTACCAATTCAGTACAAAAAAATAATAATAAACTAATCTCTCAATTCCTTCAAATCCTCCACGTCCATTGTTTTATGCTGATGATAAATTTGCAGCACCAGCGCCAACCCCACCGATACTTCAGCGGCAGCCATGGCCAAAATGAACAGGAACATGACCTGTCCATCGGGTTGTTGCCATTTTGATCCGGCAGCTACAAAGGCCAGCCCCGCCGCGTTCAACATGATCTCCACCGAGATCAACATAAAGACCACATTCTTGCGGGTAAGCACGCCAATGAGCCCGAGGCCAAACAGGACGGTGGCCACCATCAATACCATATGTGCGCTATCAGTCATGTAATACAGTTTGTTCGTTTGAAACCTGTTCGGGTGGCACTCCCGTATGGGCTTTCCCATTCCCGTTCTCTCCATTTTGCAGGAACCGGTGCAACGACGACCGTTTGTGTTTGCCGATATGCGCAGCGCCCACAATACCGGCCATCAGCAAAAAACCGGTAAGCTCAACGGCAATAATATATTCGCCATATAATGAAAGCGCCACTTTGCGTGGGTCTACCACGGATATCCGCATGATGTCTTTGTTATCAGAAAACAGCAAAATGATCATTTCGACCAGCAATATCAGCACCAGGATCGATGGCACCACCCATACTTTTGGTTGTAACCATTCTTTTTCCTGCTGCGCAGTTTCGCGGCCCAGGTTCAGCATCATGACCACGAAGATGAACAGCACAATGATGGCGCCGGCATACACGATGATCTCCAACGCCGCCACGAACGGAGCCCCCAGCGACAAAAAGATCATACCCACTGACAGAAATGATACAGCGAGGTACAACAACGCATGCACGGGGTGGTATCGCGTAATGACCATGACCGTTGATGCAACGGCCACGATAGACGATATATAGAATAGTGTTGACATTTGGATTCGTTAATGATCAGTTACAGGTTACAAGTTTCAGGTTGCAGGGAATCCGTGGAACTTGTAACCTGAAACCTGCAACTTGTTTTTATAAGCACATAAGCATATTAACCAATTAGCATATTATGCTACGGAAGCAGACTATGCACATCTACCGGCGGTTCTTCATTCACACCTTCGCCTTTTTTCTTTACACCGGCATCCATACCAGCCTCCCGGTAAAAATTATAACCGGGATATTTTCCCTGGCTATCGATGAGCAGGTCTTCCTTTTCAAACACCAGGTTCTGCCGGTTGTATTCTGCCATTTCAAAATCAGGGATCAACTGTATGGCATAGGTTGGACAGGCATCTTCGCAATACCCGCAAAAAATACAACGTGAGAAATTGATGCGGAAGAAATCGGGATACCGGCGTCCATTTTCATCTTCGGTTGCCTGCAGCGCAATGCAATCGACCGGGCAGGCCACTGCACACAAATAGCAACCTACACAGCGTTCGCCGCCATCGGGATCTTTAGTGAGCACGATGCGGCCGCGATAACGCGGATGCAGGACCACTTTCTCCTCAGGATACTCGATCGTTGCTTTTTTACGGAACAGGTGTATAAACACCAACCACATTGTTCGAAGATGACTTAGCATGATCCTACTTTTTATTATTCAGGAAATTAAATTCTACCTACCTCTCAGCCACAACGCAACCGCTCCGGTGATCAGCACATTCGCCAGCACCAGGGGCAATAATACTTTCCACCCCGTACTTATCAACTGATCGTATCGCGGGCGGGGCAGCGACGCGCGTAACAGAATAAACATTCCAATAAAGAAAAACAGCTTGATCACAAACCATACCAGCGGCGGCAGAAATGCCGGCCCCAGCCAGCCACCAAAGAACAGGGTCACGATCATGGCCGAGATCAGGGTAATACCCAGGTATTCGCCAATAAAGAACATTCCGAATTTCATACCCGAGTATTCGGCATGGTACCCTGCAATTAACTCGCTCTCCGCTTCGGGAATATCAAAAGGCAACCGGTGCGTTTCGGCAATACCGGCAATAAAGAAGATAATAAACCCAACCGGCTGCGTTACCACAAACCATAAATGCTTTTGAGCAGCTACTATATCACCGAGATTGAATGAACCGGTCAACATGACCACGCCCATCAATGACAACCCCATGAACACTTCATAAGCGATCATTTGCGAAGCGCCGCGCAGGGCGCCCAGCAGGGCATATTTATTATTGGAGGCCCAACCACCTAACACAATGCTGTACACGCCCAGCGACGACATGGCCAAAAAGAAGAGAATGCCGATGTTGAGATCGGCCACCACAATACCGGGCGCAAAAGGAATGATCACAAAACTCATGAGCACACTGCCAACCACAATAGCCGGAGCCCCCACAAACACCCATTTATCGGCAAAAGGCGGTATCCAGTCTTCCTTGAAGAATAATTTGAGCGTATCTGCCAGCACGATCAAAATACCCAGCGGGCCGGCACGGTTGGGACCCAGCCTGTCCTGCCACAAGGCCAGCAGGCGCCGTTCAACCCATATCAGGCCGGCCGCAATATTCAGCAGCACGAATAAAACGCCAGCTACGATTACTATTTGATTTGTTGTTAACATGCGTCAAAAACTTATAACTTAATACTTACAATTTGTACCCACGAGTTCCAACTCATCATAGTCATTCCTTGCAACCCCGCCGGCATCAGCATGACACCATTAGGCAGGGTGGCCATCGTTCGCACCGGTAATTCATAGAGGGTCTCCGCAGCTTTTATAGAAAGCAGTGATCCATCCACTACACCCAGCTGGCTGGCATCTTCTACCGACAGGGCGATGTATGCATCGGGCGACAATTCCTGAACACCATGGCCATACGCACTTAATTCGTCTGACCCAAATACATGGTATTGCGGCAACAACAACCACTTTTCCCTGCGCACGCCAAATGCTTCGGGTATATCTTTAAAATAAGCTGGTACAGCGTCCGGCCTGTAATTGAACAACAATTTGCCGGGCTGTTCATTTTTCAATTCCCCACCGGGCTCCACCTGGTATTTGTTCACAGCCTGTATGGAGTTCCAGCCCGGCGACCAGAAGAAGGGGATCAACAACGATGGCTGCATACCGGAATAACCTTCCATTGTAAAAGTGAAAGGCGAATCATCATCCTGTTTTGGTTTGGGCTCGCTTACTGAAAGGTTGGCCAGCATAGCCGTACGGCCGCTGTACCGGTGTGGTTCGCGCGGAAGCGCCTGTCCATGCACACGAAAATCGCGCCGCGGGGCTGAACCGGAAATACCCGAAAACTGCGGCAACAGTTGTTCGCAGCTGGCCAGCATTTCTTCAGGATGATAAATTGTTTCATTAGTTATTCCGGTTTGTGTGGCCTGCATTTTCAGCAACCATTTCCAGCTTTCCTGTATGGTTCGCTGGGCGGGCATATATACCTGGTAGAACCGTTGGGCGCGGCCTTCATTGTTCACCAGGGTTCCATCGCCTTCGGCAAAAGTGGCGGCGGGGATCAGCACATCCGCTTTTTGCGTGGTGGCATTGTTCAGCGAATCGAGCACGATCACATGCCGGCAACTGTTAAAGAATACATCGGCAATATTCGACGGAACATTCCGGTACAGGTCATTCTCCAGTACAATGGCAGTTACCTGTTGCGCACGGCTTGCCCGTAAAACAGCATTCTCAAAACTGGAGGCATTCATCATGGCCAGCCCCATGCTGTTGCATTCAGGCACCACATACGCAAGCCGTACTTCAGCCGCCGTTGTTTTACAAGCTGCTGCAATATCAAACGCCGCCCTTATCAGGGCTTCATTGTAACAACCCGTACCACTGATGATAACCGGATGCTTTGCCTGCTGCAGGGCCGATGCTATCACAGCAACCTTTGAAGAAGTATCATTATCAAGCTGCACAGCCGGCAGGGAGGTGTTCAGGCGGTTGGCGATCGCAAAACCAATACGCGCCAGATCATCAGGCGCTTTATGTAAAATAGCAGCACTTATTTCATCTAATGGAGAACCCGCAAGCGTGCAGTTGGCCAGAAAACCTCTTTCCTGCTGAACCAGTTCCCGCACCGCCGCATCGTGCCAGGCCGGCAATTGCCTGTTTTCCAAAGCATGTTCGGCAGCCGTTTTGAGTACGCCCTGGCGAACTGCCAGCGCCATTACCGGCGCGGTGTTCCAGCAATCTTCACCCAATATCAAAATGGCATCGGCCTGTTGTATATCATGAAGCGACGCAGGTTTCACTACACCCGACTGCATCACCTGCACCACCCGCTTTTGAATAAACCCGAGGTTATCACTTATACCCTGGTAGAAGTTCTGGCTGCCTACCAACTGCATCAACGCGGTATTGCTTTCCACACTTGCCCGTGGCGATCCAATACCGATCAATGTATGATTGGTGAGTATTTCACGCAAATGGTCCATCAACACAAATTCATCCACCGCTTCCACCGGGCGGTTACGGATAAGCGGTTGCGTAATGCGGTTCTCACTGTTCACAAATTCATAGCCGAACCGGCCCCGGTCGCACAGGAAATAACCATTCACCTGGCTATTGTAGCGGTTGGTTATGCAACGCAGGCTCCCATAGCGCTCACCGGCAATGGTATTACATCCCACACTGCAATGATGACAAACAGAAGGCGCCGTAGTGAGGTCCCATTTGCGCGTATAATGTTCGCGCAGGGTTTTGTCGGTGAATACGCCGGTTGGACAAACCTCTACCAGGTTGCCACTGAACGGACTTTCCAGCACGCCATCTTTCTCGCGGCCGAAATAAACATGGTTATGGGCTGCAAATACATTCAGGTCGTTACCGCCGGCATAATCATGATAATAGCGCACACAGCGGTAACACTGTATGCAGCGGTTCATTTCATGATGAACAAAGGGCCCCAGGTATTGATTGGTATACGTTCTTTTTTTATAATGGAAACGGCGGTAATCGTGCCCCGTCATCACGGTCATATCCTGCAAATGGCAACTGCCGCCTTCATCACAAACCGGACAATCGTGCGGATGGTTGGTCATTAACCATTCTATTACCTGGCTGCGAAAAGCGCTGGCGGTTTTGTCGGTCACCGACAGGTGCAGGCCATCCTTTATGCTTTCCATGCAACTCATTACCAGCCTGCCGCGGTTATCGTTCTCATCTTTGAAAACCTTTACGGCACATTGGCGGCAGGCGCCCACACTGCCCAGCGCCGGATGCCAGCAGAAATAAGGCAGATCGATGCCAAGGCCCAAACAGGCCTCCAGCAGGTTCTTACCTGCTTTTACTTCGTATTTTTTGTTATCGATGTATATAGTTGACATGGTTGGTCAATATGCTTATTGCTAATGGTGGCCATTTTCATAAGGACATCGATGTAATTGAATATGCCGGTCGAAATCTTCCCTGAAGTATTTCAACGCGCTTTGCAGGGGTTCCATGGCGCCAGGCGCCAGCGCGCAAAATGTATTGCCCGGCCCCAATAATTGCGTGTGCATTTGCAACAGCTCCACATCTTCTGCCGTTCCACTCCCCTCTTCAAGGCTCATCAACATTTTCTCAACCCAGGGCAATCCTTCGCGGCAGGGCGTACACCAGCCGCAACTTTCCTGTGCAAAAAAATGTTGCAGGTTGTGCACAAAACCAACGGGGCAGGTTGCATCGTCCATTACCACCATGGTGCCGGTACCCAGCCGGCTGCCGGCTGCCTGAACACCCCCAAAATCCATTTTTACATCCAGGTGTTCGGCGGTAAGGAAATCGGTAGAAGCGCCACCAGGCAACACCCCTTTTAATTGATAGCCGTTCTGCATGCCGCCGGCATGTTCTTCAATCAACTCCCGCACTGTAACCCCCATGGGTAACTCCCAGCAACCCGGCGTATTTACCTTACCACTTACGCCGTATAATTTAGTGCCGCTGTCTTCACTATTGCTCAGCCCTTTGAACCAGGCGGCCCCATTATTCACGATGTGCGGAATATTACAAAGCGTTTCTACATTATTAACGATGGTGGGTTTGCCGTATAAGCCGCTTACCTGCGGAAATGGCGGTTTTGCCCGCGGCGTGGCGCGTTTTCCCTCCAGCGCATTTAGCAGCGCGGTTTCTTCCCCGCACATATACCGGCCCACTCCGGTGTGCAAATGCATTTCCAGGCTGAACCCGCTGCCCAGAATATTCTTACCTAATAAGCCGGCCGTATATGCTTCATGTATGCTCTTGCGTAACAGCTGCGCCGCTTTTTTATAGGCCCAGCGTAAAAAGATGTACGAAACACCGGCTTGAATAGCGTAGGCCGACAGTATCATGCCTTCTATCAGCTGATGTGGGTTGCCTTCGAGCAATAAGCGGTCTTTGAACGTGCCGGGCTCCATTTCATCGGCGTTCGCAATCAAATATTTGGGATGCGGGGCAGCATCGCCCATGGGCACAAAGCTCCATTTCATACCGGTATTGAAGCCGGCGCCGCCACGGCCTTTCAACCCACTATCCTGCACCAGCTTTTGTACTTCGAGCGGCGTCATGCCGGCCAGTGCTTTTTTTAACGCAGAATAACCACCCGTCATCTCATACTCTCTGAGATCGAACGGCGGGCAACCCGGATGAATAAATTGTGTCAATGGTCGTTCCATGGTACTTCAGGTATATTTTTGTAAGATGCGGTCGAGCATTCCAACGGTCACATCTTTGTACAGATCATTATCGATCATTATTGCCGGTGCATGATCGCAACAACCGAGGCAGGCGTTCGGCAATAGCGTAAAACACTGGTCGCCGGTGGTTTCACCAAATTTTATTTTCAGCTTTTCCTGCAACGCTTTGTAGATGTCGCCATATTTCATCACGTAACAGGAAATGCTGTCGCACACCAGGATCACATGCCGGCCAACCGGTTTACGGAAAATAAGGTTATAAAAAGTGGCCACACTGTCTACTTCAGCGGCCCCCATTTGCAGGTAGGCGGCAATGGCGGTAACACTTTCATCGCTTATCCACCCGCGGTGGTGCTGCACAATCTTCAGCGCTTCAATAACGGCAGCGCTTTTATGCGGCACCATACTTACTTCATGATCTATTTCACTACGCTCCTGATCACTCAGGTAATCGGCCCCAAAGACTCCCTCCGTGTATTTTGCGGTATCCCCGGATCTTGTTGTTTGTTTTTTATTTATTTCTTGCATTATCATTGAAAAGCTAATTAGCACTTTATCTGTCAATATCCGCGAGCACAAAATCAATACTTCCCAATATGCTCAACAGATCGCTCACCGTATACCCCTTACTGATATACGGCACCATTTGCATATGGGGGAATGACGGAGTCCTGATACGCACCCGATAGGCCGCCGTATTGCCATCACTGATGCAGTAATAACTATTGGCACCCTTCGTGGCCTCAATACAGCTCATGGCCTCCCCTGCCGGTATCACCGGCCCCCAGCTCACATTCAAAAAATGCGTGATGAGGGTTTCAATATCCTGCATGGTGTATTTCTTCATGGGCGGCGTAGTAAGCGGATGGCTCGATTTATAATCACCTACCGGCATATTTTCCAGGCACTGCTGCACTATGCGCAGGCTTTGCCGCATTTCTTCTACCCGCACCAACGCGCGATCGAAACAATCGCCGTTCTGTGCCGTGGGAATATCAAATTCAAACCGCTCGTACCCGGCGTATGGACGTTTTTTGCGGAAATCCCATTCAAAGCCGCAGGCGCGTAAACCCGGCCCCGTAACGCCCCACTCAATGGCTTCTTCCAATGTATAGATCCCAATGCCCTTGGTGCGCGCCTTGAACAAACTATTGCGGATGACCATTTTTTCGTACTCTTTGATCTTGCCCGGGAAGTCTTCGACAAAATGCTGCACCAGGCGTTGCCAGCCATTGGGCAGGTCCTGCGCCACGCCACCAATGCGGAACCAGTTGGGATGCATGCGGCCGCCACAGATGGCTTCTATGATATCGAAGATCTTTTCGCGGTCGGTGAACATATAAAACACGGGCGATAATTGTCCCAGGTCCTGGGCAAAAGTGCCGAACCACACGAGGTGGCTGGCAATGCGGAACAGTTCGCACAACATAACGCGGATGACGATGGCGCGATCGGGCAGTTCAATACCGGCCAGTTTTTCAACCGACAGCAGATACGCGAGGTTATTCATAACACCGCCGAGGTAATCAACGCGATCGGTATAGGGAATGTAGGTGTGCCAGCTCTGGCGTTCGGCCATCTTTTCGGCCCCGCGGTGATGAAAACCTATTTCGGGCACTGCGTCAACTATATCTTCGCCATTCAATTGCAGAATGATGCGCAGCACGCCATGCGTACCGGGGTGTTGCGGACCAATATTCAGGAACATATAATCGGCATCATCGCCGTGTTCCGCCATACCCCAATCTTCGGGTTTGAACCGGAGCGCTTCCATTTCGCGGTCTTGTTTTTCATCAAACAGTTGAAATGGCCCCATTTCGGTTGCCCGTGCCGGATGTTCCTTGCGCAGAGGATGACCCTGCCAGGTCAGCGGCATCAGAATGCGGGTCAAATGCGGATGCCCGTTGAACCGGATGCCGAACATATCGTACACCTCGCGTTCGTACCAGTTCGCGTTCTTAAATAAGGAAGTGATGGAATCAACAGAAGGGAATTCACCCCGCAGGGCTACTTTTATTTTAATAAATTCATTGCGGTCGAAAGAGAACAGGATATATACAACCGTAAAATCAGCAATGGGCAATCCATTGTAGCGGTTCCTGTTGCGTTCGTCGATGCCGAATAGGTCGTACAGCATTTTATAAGGCTGGGGAACTTCTGACTTAAGGAACCTGATGACTGATACGAGGTTTTCCTTTGATACCCACACCGTGGGTATTTCATCAACCGTTTTTTGCTGATGCAATGCTTCAGCGCCTATTCGTTGCTGGAGATGCTGTAATATGGTATCTGCATCGTCCATGACAATTCACTATTAAATGAAAACGCACTATCCCTTTACACTTCATCAATTCCTTTAAAATTCACCATATGCATTCTTTCTTCCCGTTTCTTTTCTTTCATGGAAGAAAGCGTTGGTTTTATTACTCCCTGTTCACCGATGACCCAGCTCAGGGGGCGCTTTTCTTTTCCCACAGAATCGGCCAGCAACATCAGTCCCTGCATAAATGCATCGGGCCGGGGCGGACAGCCGGGCACATACACATCAACCGGCAGAAATTTATCGACGCCCTGCACCACACTGTAGATATCGTACATGCCACCGCTGTTGGCGCAACTGCCCATCGAGATCACCCAGCGGGGTTCCATCATTTGTTCGTGTAACCGTTTTATAATGGGCACCATTTTAATGAATACCGTTCCGGCGATCACCATTACATCGGCTTCGCGTGGCGTACCGCGTATCACTTCGGCCCCAAACCGCGCCACATCATATTTACTGGTAATGCTGGTGGCCATTTCTACAAAGCAACAGCTGAGTCCAAAATGGAACGGCCACATGGAGTTCTTTCGGCCCCAGGCCAACAGGCTTTGTGCAGAGGTTAGCATAATACTCTGACGAACGGCCTCTTCCATGCTGCCATTACCGGAAAAATTACCGGTAGTATCATTTGCTTTGCTTAACCACCATTTCATATTAAGTTCAAAGTTTACAATTCAAAGTTTTCAGTTAACGGAATGACTCGTCAACTCTTTGTACTTCTTCAGGATCTTCTTTGCATCGATCCCTATATCGAGCGCTCCTATTCCCCATTCGTAGATCAATACCACTACCAGCTGGCCTATAAAGATGGCCACACCTGCATACCCATACCAGCCCAATTCGTAAAAGCCCAATGCCCATAAAATGATGAACACAGCTTCTACATCAAATATCACAAACAGCATGGCTACGAGGTAAAACTGGGCAGAAAAGCGAAGCCGGGCAGAACCTGTTTGTTCAATGCCTCCTTCGTATGGTTTATCGGTTGCACGGTCGTGATGATGTTGACCTAAGATGTAAGACAGGAATAGAATGGCAACGAGTAATATCACTACCACAATTGCGTAGAGCAGCAAAGGCCCCAATGGATTACTATGGATTTCATTTCCTGGCATAACATAATTCCTCCATGAGGGGCGTTCATGCACATGCACGTACGTCCTTCATTAACGTAATTAATCAAAGGCACCATGCCAATTACCCACAATGTACGATCAATTGGTAGCTTTAACTGGTAATATAATGTTCGAGGTTTTGAATAATGAAGTCTTTCTGATCGATGATGTGCTTGACGAGGTCACCGATAGAAATGAGTCCAATTAATTCATTGTCTTCGAGCACAGGTAAATGACGGATATGTTTATCGGTCATTAATTGCATGCAGTATTCAATCTTGGTATCAGGAGAAACAAAAATTGGGCTTTCAGTCATAATGTCCTTTACCCTGGTCTCTTTCGAGGATCTACCTTTTAATATTACTTTGCGGGCGTAGTCACGTTCTGTAAAAATACCATCCAATGTACCACATTCTTCCAAAACTACCAGGGAACCGAGATTCTTCGATTCCAGTGTTTCCAATGCTTCGTATACCGAGCTCTCCGGATTTACCGTGTATACTACATGTCCTTTGATTTGCAGTATATCTCTTACCGTATCCATGGTAATAATTTTAAGAGCTATTCTACTGTTAAGTTAAATTTTTTTTATTAAATAAAAAATTTATCCCGAAATCGGGTTCTTTATACCTAATTCTGAGTAAGTAGCTTATTAGTTCTTTAACAGATTGGTTACCGAATGGCTGGTTTACAGTTTATAGTTCAAAGTTTCCAGTTCCCGGTTGCCGGGTAAAAAATTCGGAGCGCCCAAATACAGTTAGCATGCTCCCCATTAAGACCCTGGTAACAGGTACCCGGTAACCGGCATATCCTACTCACCGCTTCAGGATCTTCCGCACCGTATTTGTCCGGCCATTGGTTCCCACAAACGCCAGGTAGTAACTGCCGGGGCGGTAATCCTGCAAAGGTATCTTTACCTGGCTGGCTGTTGCCTTTAATGAAATGGTTTGCAGCAGTTGTTCGGCACTGTTATATAATTTGATCTCCCGCCAGTCGCCCCGGGTAAAATCTGCTTCCACAAATTGTATGGCGGGGTTGGGCCCTACACGCAAGGCGATGGCCTGTACCTGAATACTTTTTATACCCAATATTTTCACCCGGCCATCCCGGTCGGTTTGACTTAACCGGTAATAATTATTGCCGGCCTCAGGCGAATGATCAATAAAAGAATAATCAACCGGCTGGTCATGATCGCCCTTGCCGGGCACCGTGGTGAGCAGGCTGTAATGCACGCCATCATCACTTCGTTCAAGAGTAAAATGATCGTTGTTGCTTTCAATGGCCGTACCCCAGGTAAGCTGCACGGTTTCGCCGGCCTGTGATTGCACATTAAAATACAATAAGATTACGGGTAGAATTGTGAAGGCAGAAGGGAAAACACCGCTGCTGGCAATATTATAAGTACTTCCATCACTGCCCACCCAATTGGCAGGGTTCGATATGGCTGCGAGCAGCGCAGCTCTGGTACCGGTTGTGGTACCAGCATAATACATATTATCGAACCCAAAATTGCCAGAACCAGTGGCATGAGAAGTATTGAGCTGACTCGAGGTTAAAGTGGCAGTGGTAGTGCTGCTTAAACCCGGCGGCAGGTAAGATAAATAATCAGCTAAAGTACTACCTGTCGTTTGCCAACTCCCATCGGTGGTATATGAGGCGCTTTGGCCAGTATTTAAGGCATAAATAAAGGTGGCGCCCGTGGCAGTACCCAGGGTGCCCTGGTAAACAATGATCTGATCGCCGCCCTGGCTTAAATAAGCTGCTGTACCACCCAATTGCCCGCTAACGTTGGTAGTAGCCCCGTTTATCTTAGTGTTGGTGCCATAAATAATGGTCCCTTTTGAAACCGGCCCGGGTGCAGTCCATTGCATATGTCCCTCATTGGTCGTGGCCACCCTGAAGGCGGTGCCATCGTACCCCGCATCGGTAAAATTGATTTTTGTGTTGGCCGCTAAATTTACCAGGGTCATAAAAGCCCATCGTTGATCAGGATATACGTCATCTGTATTCATACCTAAAACAACAATATCCCCGGCTGTCAACGTGGTTTGAGCCAGCGTGGTTGCGCGCGTTACAAACAATAGGATCCATACACATACTATGTATGTACAGTGTAGTTTTTTTATCATAACTCCCGACGTTTTATTTAAATGACTGGCCCTTTATAAAGCCAAAGTTCGCTGCAAACCGACCGGGTAGTAGTATTCCGTTAAGGGTGAGGGAATGAATGTGTAAAGCTTCTTTATTGATACATGAAACCAGGAAAGAACCGGAAGTATCGAGAATGGTTCCCGGGGAATAAGTGGTGTTTCCGTTGAACGAACTACATTCAGCATCGCTGATCCGGATCTCAAAACCATTATAAATGGTGATGGCGCCATTGTTCCAGGGATTGCAGGCCTTTATAAGATCACAGATTGCTGCTGCACGCATCGCATTCCAGTCAATGCAAACCAACTGTGCATTGGGCCTGCCGAAATAAGCCGCCTTTTGTTCGTCCTGTGGTGTAAGTGTGATAGATCGTCCCTGCTTTTTTAATTGCAATACGTAATGTATGCCTTCTACAAGGTAATTGCTCATCAGCTGGTGAACATAACCATAGCTGAAGAAGGGTTCATTGGGATATTCTTTTTTCCAGGCTATGCCGCCGGCATCCAGTTTTTCGGTAACGCAATGAATGGTGATTGCCAGTGAGGGCGCGCCATTTTTTAATTGCCAGAATACAGGGTTGGGTCCCCTGTACTCTGGCAAATGGCCAAAATGCACATTATACAGATCGGGCATAACGGTAGTAAACCGGTTAATGCGAATGATCTCGTTATAACCAATTACGAAAATGATAGCAGGTTGTTGTTTGTTCACCCAATCGTACAACGACTGGCCGCTGCTCTTTTCATGCCCGTCCGACCGGTCATCCCCGCCTGAATGAATCATTCGGGCAGGCGGGCGGGACGTACAGGAAATACCGGCCCCTGTACAAAAAGATGCAATGGCACCTTTATCATTAACCGCCTGCTCTGCGGAAAAGACAATAACATCTTCCCCCGCAGCATGCAGGTAATTCAAAAGCGGTAAACAAAGTATAGAATTAGAGACAATGCCCGTTCTCATACTACGTACAGGCCCAAATCAGGAGATCCTTAATTGCGGGATGGATAAATACCCTGCGTACAAATAATGTAATTCAAACATAAGGAAGGTTGACGGTTTTCATGTGGCTGGCTGCCGCCTGCAACCCCAATAGAGTTAACAGCCAATGTAGCACCCGTTCCTCCATTATAGGTATTTACGGGTATTTGGTCGGCGCCGAATTGAGCATTTGCATTTGCCAAAAAATTGTTACTGGCAGTGCCAGTATCTGCGTCACCAGCGCTTACCTGAACAAGGTGGTTGTGAGCTGGCATTTCAGTCGAGATCAATGTAACGTTTTCAACACCTTGCGCCTCACCCAGTACCCAGTCACTTAAACCAGGCCCCTGCCCGTTCCCAACAGCTACACGACCACGAAGATCGGGTAAAGCAAAAGTAGTTTGACCGTTACCCCCATACGTTGTACCAAGAATAGAGAACAAAGCAGTATTCTGTGCAATGGGTAAAATCTGGCCCTGACATAAGAGCCAGCCACGGGGAGCGAAATTTCCGGCAAATAAAACAACCTGACCAATAAATGGAGTGTCCATGAGTGGTAGTTTAATGGTGAGAAAATGGTACTTTAAAATTAGGACAATTTAATATTCGAAGTACAGTCAGAAAATTGACAATGATCATGTTTTCACGTATCTGTTAGTGTTTGAACTACAAAAACAACAGGCAATGTTGATTAAAATCAAGATCATAATAACGAACAACTTTTGGCATCAAAAGCATCTACCTTAGTATAAAACCATCAACATGAAAAAGTATGTTTCCTTATTATTGATAACAGGAGCCACCCTGTTCTTTATGTCGTGTCAGCAGGCTGCCACCGAAAAGAAGGAAGCCAGCACCAGCGATACTACTGCCGCAGCGCCTCCTTTTGATCTCGCCAAAGCAAGGTCCTGGATTGAAGCCGATAATGCAAAATTTGTGGAAGAAGCAAAAAAGGGCGATTCCAATGCGCTGGCAGCCCATTATGCATCCGACGCCTGGCTTATGTTCGATAACAGCGAACCATTTAAGGGTACCAACGCCATCGCATCAGGCTGGGGTGGCGCCATAAGAATGGGAATGAAAGATGTAAAAGTTACCACTGTTGAGGTAGTTGGCAATGCTGACCTGCTGGCTGAAACCGGTATGTATGAAATGTATGGTACAGGCAATAAATTAATGGATAAAGGCAAATACGTGGTGGTATGGAAACCGGAGGGCGGCGGCTGGAAGATCTATCGTGATATCGGGAATAGTAACATGGCGATGAAGAAGTAAAAGAAAGAAGATTGCTGATTTTGAGATCTGGAGATTTTGAGATTTCATTTTGGCTCTGCCTTCTGATAAATCTCAAAATCTCTATATCCCGCAATCTAAAAATATCTTTCTTCCTGCATCCTCCTACGCCCACCACTTCTCAATTAATTTTAGCAAAATCGGTTTTTTTATGGCAAAAAACCCATACTTTCAAAGTAAAATAGCTCAAAACCCTTTCCTTTCCATGTATGCTTGCCAGCGCCGGGTCACATAAAGAAAATGATCTCTCCCTTCAACGGGATGGCATGGCTGCATTTGAAGCGTTGTATAAAAAATATTGGTACCAATTATATTGTGTTGCCTTTAAATATACCACCAGTGCCCCCGATGCCGAGGAACTGGTGCAGAACCTCTTCGAAAAAATATGGCGGAACCGCGCCAGCCTGCAGGTAAAGAACTGGGGCGCCTTTCTCACGGTTTCCTTACGAAATATGGTCATCGATTTTCTGCGGCAACAGGCCGTTAAAGATAAATTCCTGCAAAACTATAAACCGGCCGCCGCCATCAATGCACTCGAAGATGAGCTGAACCAGGAGCAACTGCTGGTGCTTATCGAAAATCACCTGCACGAGCTGCCCGAAAAAACCCAGACCATTTTTAAATTAAGCCGCTATGAACACAAATCGGTAAAAGAGATCGCCGGTCATATGCAGCTCACCGAAAAAGCGGTTGAATACCACATTACAAAATCACTCAAGCTGCTTCGCCAGCATTTGCGCAATTACCTGAACACTTATTTTACCTTATTATAGCCTAACTGCGAACCAGCTACGCAACCGTTTGTCTAAAATAATCCTGCTCTCTTTTTTAGGGACCGGCAACCAAATTCCGTCATATAATAAAGACCATCCTTGAGCCAGTCGAATTTTGATCGCTTATTGCAGAAGTATGTTGCCGGCGAATGCACCGACGAAGAAGAAAAGCTTGTACTGGAATGGTATGAATCAATGATCAGGAACAGTGACCTGCATTTATCCGATGCAGATAAATCACTGATTGAAGAAAGGCTCTGGCATACCATTCAAATGAATGTACAGGTTGAAACAACAGCTGCGCAACCGGCCATTATAAAGCCAATCACGGCCCGCACGTGGATCCGCATAGCCGCAGTGGCGGCAGCGGTAACAGTGGTTGCCACCGCCATTATATTGTTGCGGTATGCCCCCCGCCACACGCATCCGTTGGCCATTGTTGAAATACAACCCGGATATGATAGTGCTGTTAACGAAACGAATGGCGAAAAAAGCGTGCAACTGGCCGACAGTACCCTCATAACCCTGCAACCGGGCGCCACCGTGTATTATCCGCCGGTGTTTACCGGCGCCACCCGCGAAGTGCATTTGCATGGAAGCGCATTTTTTAAAGTGTACCATAATCCGGATAAACACTTCAAAGTGCACCTGAACGATGGCTTAACAACCGAAGTACTGGGCACCAGCTTTCAGATAAAACAACACAAAACAGATCGTAATATAGAAGTGGCGGTTGTTACCGGCAGCGTGCTGGTATACCAGCAACAGGGTCAGGAGGTAAATGCCGATACCAAAACAGGCGTGGTGCTCACCCGCAATAAGAAAGTAACGTATAATGCCGCCTCGAACCAGTTGATAACCGGTATTGTGGATGATCCGCAACCGCTGTCGAAAACAAAAGCGCCATCCGGTTCAGGCAACCGGCAAACCGGCGAACCCTTCAATTTTGAAGAAGCCCCGCTTGGGAATGTTTTGCAAATGCTCAGCGATGCGTATGGCATTCTTATTACAGTTGAGAACGAGGAATTAGCCGGCCGCCATTTTACGGGCAACCTTTCAACGTATAGCTTATTTACCCAGCTGGAATACATCTGTAAATCAACACAAACTATATACGAGATAAACGGCTCACAAATAATCATAAAAGAAACCAGAACAGGAGACAATCCATAAACTGTATTTCATCATTTAAAAACTGTTAAACCGGTAATACCGGGCCTCCGCGGTATGTGTTGGCTGTATTATGCGGCGGGGCCTGCTATTGCCTGTACAAAACCCGGCTACTGCGAACCAATTTATTGATTTGAAAAATTCTTCACAATGAGAAAAGAACGATTGCATTTTTTGATCGTTGCCCGCCTCCTTTTGTGGCAACTGGCGTTCATCATTACCTGCAGCAATACTGTGCAGGCCAATGCCCAGAACGTGCTCGACAAAAAGATCAACATCAGCATGGACCAGGTGGAAGTTAAAAAAGTGTTGCGCGAAATTCAGCGCCAAACCGGCGTTTCATTTATTTACAGCAGCGACATCATTAACCTGAACAAAAAAGTTTCGTTCAGGCTGGTGAACAAAAAGCTCGCCGAACTTTTCAACAATGTGCTTTCACCCATTGGCATTTTATTCAGCGTTATCGACGAAAAACAGATCCTGCTTTTCAACGCGCCATCTGTTCAAAAAAAAACAATTGAACAGGCCGCAGCCTGGGAGGCCACACCGCCGCCGTTAACCGTGAACGGCCAGGTACTGAACGATAAAGGATCGCCCCTGCCCGGTGTATCGGTAATGGTACGGGGCGCTGCCACCGGCACTACCACCGATCGCGAAGGCCGGTTTTCACTGAACGTTCCTTATGCCGAAGCAACCCTCGTATTTTCATTTATCGGTTACCAGTCGCAGGAAATAGCCCTGCAGGGCCGCAGCACCATGGCCATCACACTAAAAGAAGATGCGCAGAATTTGAAAGATGTGGTGGTAGTAGGGTACGGCACGCAAAAAAAGGTAACGGTGACCGGCGCTGTAGCAGCCATCTCCTCACGCGAATTACAACAAAGCCCAACTGCTAATTTAACCAATGCACTGGCTGGCCGGTTACCCGGGTTGAACGTGAACCAGTTTTCGGGGGGTGAACCGGGTGTCGACATCAGCGATCTCTACATCCGTGGCATTGGCACCTATGGCAATGCCAAACCCATCGTTATTGTAGATGGGGTAGAACGCTCGCTAAACTATTTAAGCGCCGATGAAATTGAAAGCTTCACCATACTCAAAGACGCATCGGCCACTGCCGTATTTGGCGTACGCGGCGCCAATGGCGTTATCGTCATTACTACCAAACGGGGAAAAGCCTCAGAAAAAGCCACGCTGAATTTCAAGATCTCCGATGGTATCAATACACCCATTCACTTTCCTGAATACCTGGGTTCGGCCGATTATGCCATGCTGTTCAACGAAGCCAAGATCAACGATAACCCCGGCGTATCGCCCGGCACCCTGAACCTGTTCACCAGCGAGCAGATCGATAATTACCGCAAAGCCAAAGGCGACAATTCAGACGGCCTTGGTTATAACCAAAATTATTTCGACTACGCCTTTAAACCCGGTTTTCAACAGGATTACAGTTTAACCATACAGGGTGGCAGCAATAAAGCCCGGTATTTTATCATGGGCAATTATTTTCAGCAGAACGGGAATTACAAACATACCATTAACGATGCCTATAAAACACAGGCCATATTCAAACGGTATAATTTCAGATCGAATATCGATGTGGATATCACGGGTTCCCTGTATGCCACCCTTATACTCGGCGCCCGCATTACCGACCGCAATGCGCCGGGCACTACCGCCAACCGGGTCATTGAAATTGCCAACACCCAGCCGCCTATTTACCCCATTGTGCTGGAAAGCAACGACAACCCCGGCAACCGCACCTACAATGTAAATTTTCCCAATGGCATGCTGTTCGGCACGCAAACCTACCGGTTCAATATGCTGGGTGAATTATCAAAAACCGGTTACCTCGATCAGCGCGATAATTACCTCGATGGGTCGTTTATCATGGGGTACAAACTCGACGCCCTTACCAAAGGCTTAAAGCTCGAAGGCATGTTTTCATACGACCGCCAGGGCGGCTACTGGATCACGCGTTCGGTGCCTACCGAATCACAAGGCTATCGCGTATATCCCGGCTATGCTACATTTTACCCCACTGATGGCGTGGATGTATATATGAAACCCGGCCATTACACCGGCCTGTACAGCAGTCCGCGCCGCACTACCGATAACACGCTCGGCAATAGTTATTCGCGCGACGATGATGTTGGCCGCACTTATTATCAGCTCAAACTCGATTATATACGCTCGTTCGGCAAACACAATGTAACGGGTTTGATCCTTGCCAACCGTTCTATCCGCATAAAAAATAATGAAGTACCATTCTGTTACCAGGGAATTTCGGGCCGTGTAACCTATAACTACGACCAACGTTACCTGGTTGAATTCAATATGGGCTTTAATGGTTCTGAAAACTTTGCCCCCGGCCGCCGCTATGGAAAATTCCCTGCCGCTTCATTAGGCTGGGTGGTCAGTAATGAAAAATTCATGCAATCGACGCAGGGCTGGCTCGATATGTTCAAGCTGAGAGGCTCCTATGGTTTGGTGGGCAACGACCAGGCCGGCAGCGACCCCAGTGCTAACCGTTTCGGTTATCTGCAATTTTACAACAACTCAGGCGATGCCTATAATTTCGGTACCCAAAATAACCAGAACCCCGGCGGTATTCGTCCGGGCCGGCTGGCCAATCCCCAGCTTACCTGGGAAAAAGCGCGCAAGATCAATGTGGGCATTGATATGGAATTCCTGCATAGAAGACTGGCCATTACCGTTGATCTATTCCATGAGCACCGGTACGATATCATTACCGACCTCAGCGGGGCCGACAAACAGGGCTTTCCTTCACTCGTAGGCACCAGTGCGCCTTTATTGAACGTGGGTATTGTAAATAACCAGGGACTTGATTTCGAAATTTCGTGGAGCGATAAAATAGGCAGCAACTTTACGTATTCCATCCGCCCCAACTTCTCGTACGCCCGCAACAAGATCAAATACCAGCGGGAAGTGCTGCGAACCTATGCCTGGCAATATCGCACAGGCCTGCCTGTGGGGCAGCCATTTGTATATATTTTCGATGGGCTCATCAACAGCCAGAAAGAAGCGGATGACCTGAATAAAATGAACAACGGTACCGGTTTTCAAAAATGGGGAACCGTAATGCCCGGTGATGCAAAGTATGTTGATATTGATGGCGACGGACAGATCACCGACCTCAACGACCGGATCTCTAAAGGATATCCGCGGGTGCCTGAAATTCAATATGGCATTCCCATCAGCTGCCGGTACAAATCGTTCGATCTCAGCATCCTGTTCCAGGGCGCAACACATACGTCCCTATTGCTGGGCGGCCCCGCCACCTATGATTTTCCTATTTATCAAAATGATGAAGTAGGAAAAGTAAAACCCATGCACCTGCAACGCTGGACGCCGCAAACCGCCGCCACCGCTACCTACCCCGCCCTGCATTACGGCAAATACGACAACAACAAACAATATTACAGCAGCCTGTTCCTGTACAATGCCCAATACCTGCGGCTTAAAAATTTTGAAGTGGGTTATTACTTACCTAATAAGTGGATGAAGCTGGCCGGCCTGCAACGCACGCGCGTATACATACAGGGGATGAATATGATAACCTTCGACAGGTTGAAAACGGTAGATGTAGACCCCGAAACCAATGATGCCAATGGCAACTGGTACCCGATCATGAAAGTAGTGAATTTCGGCATTGATATTACGCTGTAAAACAGTTACCAGTTACCGGTTTCCAGTTCCCGGGTAACCGGTAACCGGCAACCGGTAACCAAACACAAAGTTTCATTTATGAAAAAATCAACCTTACTAATATATATACTGATAATAACAGCCTTGCTCTCCTGCAAGAAAGATTTTCTCAACCGCAAACCCGATGACCAAATGACCGAACAGCAGGTGTTCAGTGATTATGAAAAAGTGAATAAGCTGATCACCGACCTGTATGGCGATCTGCATTCCCGTTCGCGCGGACTGGCCTTTCTACAACACTTTTCATTAAGCGCCATTACCGATGAATGCCGCGGATCAACCGTTGAGAACGGACAGTCGCGCGCTTTCAATACCGGTGGGTGGAACACCAGCGACCAACCCGGCAGCGGCTACAAATGGGCCGATATTTATTCCACCCTTCGCATCGCCAACCAGATACTTACCGGGGTGAGAATATACAAAACACCCGACAACCCGCTTAATAAAGGCGATCTGGATATACGCATGGGTGAAACGTATTTTATGCGGGCCTATTATCATTACCTGGCGGCCCGGTTGTATGGCGAAATACCATATATCGATTACCTGATAGACCCCAATGGCGATATGGCCATAAAACAGGAAACCTTTCATACCATAGTAGAAAAGATCAGCGCCGATTGCGACTCGGCCATCGCGCTGTTGCCCGTTAACCAAACCGATCCGCAATTTGCCCGGGCCGAAAAAGGAACGGCCCTCGCCTTAAAAGCCATTGTACGCTGGATGGCCGCTACCCCACTCTACAATGGCGGTGCATTGCCCAATGATACACGTATAGGAAAAGCCAGTTACAGCACCCGCGATAACAAACGCTGGGAAGCAGCCCGTGATGCCGCCAAAGCGGTGCTTGACCTGAAATCGGAAAACGGCCAGCCCCGCTACAGCCTGTATACCGGTTACGGAAGCAACGATTTTGTATCGGGCAGTAACAACAAGGTGTACTCGCGTTTGTACCAGTTGTTCTATGATTTCAATGCGTTTAAAACGGAAGGCATATTCATGAACATGAACGACAAATACGAAGCCTGGCAGGGCGACAACTATCCACCCTCAGAAGGCGGGGGCAGCCGCCAGCAACCGGTACAGGAACAGGTTGATGAATACGAATATATTGCGCCAGACGGCTTTGGCTATCCCGTATACGATGCCCGTGCGGTGGCAGATGGCTACGATGATGCTAACCCCTACGAGAGCGTAAAACGCGATCCGCGCTTTTACCGCGATATCATTTACAACGGCGCCACCTTTCGCAATTCGGTAAAGAATACCGCCACCGGTTCCGACAAAATAGGCGCTACCAACTCAACCACCACCGGTTATTTTCTACGCAAGTTTTACCGGGAAGATTACCGGCCGGGTAATGGTGTTAGCTTCCAGATCCATTACCCGCTCATTCGATTGCCCGAGATCATGCTTATTTATGCAGAAGCGCTCAATGAGACCGGCGGCTCTGCCGATGCAATCATGACCATACTAAACACCATCAGGCAGCGCTCATTTATGGTACCGGTTCCCCCCTCGGTAAAAGGCGATAAAACAAAAACGAACGAATATATTCAGCGGGAGCGCCGGGTTGAATTCTTTTATGAGAACAAGCGCTGGTTCACTTCCCGTTTATATCTGGAACCCAGTAGCGCCACCGAACTGGCAAGGGAGCAAAGCTGGCAATCGGCCGGCGGCGATAACGATACCCGTTCCCAAAAATTCTGGCCCTATCCCAAATGCCAGCGCATGGTGAATGGGATGAAACCCGTTGAAGATGCCAATGGAAAAATAACTATCGGTGGCAAAAAGTACAACATGCAACGGTTCTTTGTGGCCACCTGGGTATTTGTATCGCCCACGCATTTTTTCTTTCCCGTTAATCAGGATGAACTCATCAAAGACCCGGCCTTACAACAGGCGCCGGGTTGGTAATAAGCAATGAAAAATAAATGTCAGAAACACTTAAGCGGGCCTTAGTGTTTCTGACTTTATTATACAGGCCAGCAACACCAGTATCAGCGCAATGGCATTGGCCAGGGTTCGAATGGTGTGCAACGCATTCCAGGGCTTTTCGAACAATTCACGTTGCTGATGCAGCGTTTCGGGTGATACCGATTGAATTTGAAATGCATCCAGCGCATTGTTCAATGGAACATTACCCATAATGGTTACTCCAAACGTTCCCACTGCATAAATCAGCGTGGCAGCCAGTAAAAGATAAAAACGAACCGAGGAACCCTGGCCATATTGCAACCAGGTGCTCAGCGGCAACAATAGCAGGGTGCCCATGAAGCTCATAAAGAACAGGGGATTCAGTATTTCCCTGTTTATCGATTGCATGGCAGCGAGATAGCCGGCATCGGGTAAACGGCCCAGTCCCCAGTTTACAGAACAGGAATAAGAATAAAATAATCCGGCAATAAGTGCTGTAGTGAAAGCGGCTGCAAGTAATGCGATGTTGGCGAAAGTCATAAGTGGTAGTTTTATTTTGATTGTAAATATTTTTTGATCAGGGCGAGGGCTTCTTCATCAACGATGGTGGTGCCAATGCGCGGCATCCGCCCTTTTTCCATCATATTGATGACCTGTTTTTTTCTGGCTTCTATGCGTGTACCGGCCAGCGGTATTTCCCAGGCAAAGCGCAGGGTTGAACGGGCGCAGGAACCGGCATCACTGTGGCAATGCGCACAATTTACATCGAGGTAGGCCCGTACTCTTTCCTGTATAGGGATGTTTTCATTTTGCCAGCCGGGCAGGTGGGTAAACCGGTCAATAGTAACCGCATTCATGATACCCACATTTTGTAAGTATTGTAATTGATTTATGGTGGTATTGTTCCGTACAACCTCCCGGTTCAGGTTCCTGATCTTTATGCCAATTGGCATAAGGGAATTACTGGCATTGTGGCAACTGGCGCAATCTTTTGTTGCCGGTACCTGGTAAGCAATCGTTCTGTTGTTTGCCTGTTCATCGATCCAGCTTACTGCCGTTTTTAACCCGCCTGTTGTAAGCCCGGCATCGGTTTGTTCCTTATTCCATACATAGGTGCCGGCCATCCACTGGCCGTTGTTTTTGATCAGCAGCCGGGTTTCAATAAGGCGTTTGCCTGCTGCTGCATTTCGTTTATCATTAAAATAATAAAAGGTCTTTACCAGCATGGTACCATCAGGGAATTGCGGCAATCCATCATGCATAGCGGTGATGGCAGTACCGGCCGGCACTTTAATGAGCCGTTGTTTTTCGGCATAATCGGTAAAGAGGCCGGTGGCCAGTTCATACAGTTGGAAACCATTGCCGGGTGTAAGCGCTACCGGGTCGCCGGTGAAAATATTATAATCTGAAATTTTTGGAAGCAACAGGCCGGCATAGCGGTTTGTTGAATGGCCATAAGCAGCGCGAGTCAGGTGGGTAGCCGCTACCAGGGCAACCATGAATAAGGAAACAACAGTGATGATCCGGTTCATAATAAAGGCGATTATTTATGAACCCAAAATTATTCAGGCAGAAAGGGGAAAAATAGAAGAAAACCGACACAGTATGTATGATCATTCTATGATCACAAAGCCGGTGCGTTCGGGATGCCCCCACCATAAATGCCTACTCCTTCACCCGGAAGATAAACCCTACGCCATACACATTTTCGATGCTCACACAGTCGGAGTGGTGAAGGTGTTTTCGAAGGCGGGAAATAAAAACGTCGAGGCTGCGGCCGAGAAAATAATCGTTCTTTCCCCATAGTTGTATGAGAATGTCTTCGCGCCGCAGGATCCTGTTCTCCTGCCCAAAGAGATACAACAGCAGCTCCGCTTCCCGGGGCGTAAGCACGATCTCATTACCATTTTTGATAAACAGCCCCAGTGAATCTTTGTTAAATTCCACGTCGCCGCGAACGATCACCGGCCGCTGCGGCATTTCGGCGCCGGCACAGCGCCGGATGATATTCTTTATTCGAAGCACCAGCTCATCTACATCGAAAGGTTTTGAAATATAATCGTCTGCGCCAATTTTCAGGCCGTAGAGGCGGTCAGCCTTTTCATTGCGGGCCGTTAGAAAAAGAAAAGGAATACGAAGCCCTGATACAACGATGCGGTTGGCCAACTCAAAACCATCCATCACGGGCATAGAAACGTCGATAACGGCTAATTGATAAGCGCTCCGTTCATTTTGCAACTGGTCGAGCGCCACCTTGCCATTCTGCGCCCAGCTTACCTCGAAGCCAACGATCTCGAGGTACTGCTTAACCACATTTCCCAGATCGATCTCGTCTTCAACCAACAGTATCTTAGCCTTCATAGGAAGTATTTTTATTCTGATAAGGTATACTGATAGTAAACACGCTCCCCTCGCCTTCCACGCTCCTGATGTCAATCTTCCATCGATGCGAATTGATCGCCTTGTTAACGTAAAACAACCCCAATCCCAATCCCTTCACCCGGCTGCGGGTCTCGCTCATACCGCGGTAAAACTTGTCGAAAATATGCTTGCGCATTTCTTTTGTCATCCCAATGCCATTGTCTGCTATCGCAATATGCAGGGCCCTGCGGTCGCTGAACGTGGTAACCACGATCTCCTTATTTTCCCTGGCGTTGTATTTGACGGCATTGTCAAAAATATTCAAAATTATGGTTGTAAACCAGAACGGGTCAAGAAGAACTACATCCCGTGTGGCATTTTTTTGCAGGGTGAGGGTAACGTTCGATTCGGTTGCATTGAGCCGGTAATCGAGCAGCAGTTCGTCGAGCAGGTGGTGCACCGGTCTCTTTTCCAACTGCAGCGAAAGTTTGTTCATCGTTGTTATCTCCAACGTTTGGCCAATCAACGTTTTCAACCGTTCAGCCTGACGCTTCACCACTTCGGTAAGGGGCAGCAGGCTTTCCCTGTTTGTTATGATCGTTTCATTCTGCATAGTCCTGTTGGCTACAATAATGGCCGATAACGGTGTATGGAATTCGTGCGTAATGCTGTTGATGAAGTCAGATTTCATCTCAGACAGTTTTTTTTGCTTTATCCAGTTGCGGAAGGTAACAAAATACAGGAGCACCACGCCGCCAACCGACAAAAGCGATAACAGGAAGGTAGGCATCATTTGCCCCAGGATCGTTTGTTTGCGGTTGTAAGTATCTATGTACAGGCTGAACGAGATGCGGTAGGTGTGATCCATGCTGCTGCTGACCATTAGATTTTGTGCCATGGTATTCGCTTCCAGGTTTTCCAGCGTGCCACCTATCCGTATCCCCGCTTTCGTTTGTATTTGCGGATCAATAAAAGGATAGCTGCCATTCTGCTGGTAAAGCGGGATATACCGGTCGCGCTGAAAAGCTATTTCCACCGATTCAATGGTAGAAGCATAGCGGATCTTTCTGTCGAGCCCGTTGCGTTTCATAATAGCCAGCAGCAGGCTGTCGAGATTATTTGCTTTGCGCAGATCGCGAAACGCGCTGTCACAAACCTGTTGACCAAGCCGGCTGAACGCCGCCCGGTCGTGGTTGTATAACTCCTCCAGTTGTTGCATATGCCCTATCAGGTATTTGTCTAATATCGCTCCGCCGCCGGGAAAAACCTTGTCGTTCCTGATGGCAGCCAGGTATTCCTTCGTGATGGTGCTCTTTTCTGCAAAGAAATAATGATCGTTTTTCAATTCATAGGTATTGTAGAGCAGGAAGAATTGTACATACGAGAGTATTAGCAGGCTGGCAACGGCTATGATCGTATGAAGGGTAGTCGAATATTTCAAGCTGCTATGTTTTGGTTATGATTTAATTTCCGTTAACACTTCGTTTAATGTTCGTTGACAACATCCCGGAAGAGTGGTAAATACCTTCACGGGATCATATAACTTTTATCAATGAAAGCAATTTTAATAGTTCTGTTGGCTGCCGCACTGGCGGTTGGGTTCACACAGCCGGCACGCATTTCGGGCCTGCTAGTGACCAGCTACGGGGCACCGGGCGCAGACACCATTACCCGTGAAGGCTACACGCTCCTGTTCTATAACCTGCATCCCGGCTTCGATACCAGTACCCGCCGCCGGCTGATCGACGCTTTCTTCCAGGTTTACCCCATTGAGGTTCGCCGCTTCAATGCAAAGGCAGCCCGGAAAGTGATATTCACCATCGATCCTAACTACGACGGGGTTGCCGAAACCAGCGGCAACAGGGTACGCATAAGCCCCCTGTGGCTAAAAGCGCACCCCGAAGACATCGATGTAGTGACCCATGAAGCCATGCACATTGTTCAAAACTATACGCACCCTGTGCCCGGATGGCTCACAGAAGGCATTGCCGACTATGCCCGCTACACATATGGCATCAACAATCACAATGGCAACTGGTGGCTTCCCGACTTCAGTGCCGGCCAGCATTACACCAATGCCTATCGCGTAACGGCACGCTTCTTTGTTTGGCTCGAAAAGAACCAACACTCCGGCATCATAGACAGTCTGGATAAGGCAGCCCGCGCGGGAGAATATACCCCTCAAATATGGACCAAACTAACTGGTAAAACGGTTGACGGCTTGTGGCAGGATTATAGTGCGCATCCGCAACTTGAACTCACTTACCGCTAATCAACTGTTTCAGCATACATTCAAGAGGGCTGGTTCTACCGGCCCTTGTACGTATGTGCATCGATACCAGGTAAGCAACATGCTGCCACAACGGAAAGTAAACCCGGGTTTACACGTTCAATGCGGGCATAATTCTTTGTGTGATTTGTATAGCTAAACTAAATTAGCCCGTTGGGGTTTTGCAACCTGTCAATAAAGATCAAATGGATTGTTAATGAAAATTAAACCGGCGCCTGCCGGTACCTTTTGAGGGTCGATAGAATTTTTTACCAGCTTACGCTGATTATGTACTTCATAAAATCCTGATAGTATATCGCCGAACTTCTTCCCTACAGCAATCGCTGTGCCTGTAAAAAAGATACCTGCGCATACCACAATCCCTACTATAAGTATCAAAGTTGATCTTCTCATTGCAGTGCATTTAGTATTTCGTATAGCCAACTGGTTTTGCTAAAAACTTCCGGCACTAGATTACTGAAATTTCATGAAATATCATAGTGAATGTTAATATATAAAATACGAAGCACGCTCAGCTATAGGGCATCCCGTTTAATTTCCGTTAACATTCCGTTTCAGTTCCATTAACTATTTCACCACTGCTAACTCTCTAATATTGTTATCTAACCAAAACTTAAAACGAAAGCTATGCCCAGAAACTTTCTGCTTAGAGTTCTGTCTGCGTTCTTATTGACAATTCTCATTTCAAACGGTGCTTTTTCACAATCACTCATTACCGTTACAGGAGTTGTAAAAGACAAGATGGACAAACCCATTCCTGGCGTATCTGTTGTAATACAGAATAAAAGCACAACGGGAACTACCACCAATAACGAGGGCGAATTTAAACTACAGGTAAGCGGCACAGATGTACTTGTTTTTACGCATACTGGTTATATTGAAATGATACGGCCGGTTAACAATACGCTGGTATTGGAAGTGATCATGGATGCCAAAGCTGGCAGTCTTGAAGATGTGATTGTTTCCAGTTACGGCGGTAAACAAAAAAAGATCAGTGTTGTAGGGGCGCAGTCAACCATCAGCGCAAAAGAACTGGAACACCCGGTAGCCAATCTTAGCACCATGCTGGCCGGGCGGGTGGCAGGTGTAGTGGGCGTACAGCGCTCTGGATTACCCGGCAGTAACTCCGCCGATATATGGATAAGAGGAATTCAAACATTTGGCGGAAGCCCCAGCGGTGCACTGGTCATCATCGATGGTGTACAGGGCAGGGACTTAAACAGCGTTGACCCCGAAGACATCGAGTCTTTCACCATTTTAAAAGACGCGTCTTCCACCGCTGTATATGGTTCCCTGGGCGCCAATGGGGTAATTCTCATCAACACAAAAAAAGGCAAAGCGGGTAAGGTAAAACTGATGATGAATTATAACCACGGAACCACCTCTTTTACCAAAGTGCCTGAAATGGCCGACGCCAAAACGTATATGGAACTGAAAAATGAGGCACTGGTTGCTTCAGGCCAGGCCCCGCAGTTTACCCAGGAATATATAGACAGTACACTTTCCGGAAAAGCTAATCCTTACAGGTTTCCGAATGTAAACTGGATGGACTTATTGTTCAAAAAATACTCGTTCAACAAACGCCTCAACGTAAGCGCCACCGGTGGTAATGAAAATACAAAATACTATACCTCTGTGGCCTATTATGATGAAACGTCGCTGTTGAAAACCGATCCTAATGTTGATTACGACGCCACTACCCTCTTCAGAAGGTTTAACTATACGTCGAATATCGATATGAACCTGACCAAAACAACCAAATTCAGCTTATATCTAAACGGTTATATTACCAATTTCGTTGAGCCTGGCTGGGGCGCCACACAGGCCTTTGCCCAGGCGCAGAATGCCAGTCCTGTTTTTTACCCACCTATGTACCCCGGTAACCTTGTTTCGGGTATAGGTTATGGTTCCACTCCTTCGCCCAATCCCTGGGCGGCCGTAACACAAACGGGTTATATTAAAAGATTTACCTCAAAAATTAACAGCAGCATTTTTCTCACCCAGGATTTGAGTTTTATCACCAAAGGCCTTAATGCAAGAGGTATGTATTCTTATGATCTGTATAATGAATCCTATGAACGCAGAATAAGGAGCAGAAGTATTTACTATTTAAACCAGGCAAATCCTTACAAACCCGATGGCAGCCTGAACCTTGAACAAATGATCGCAGGATCCGACGAGTTAGGCTTCGCCACTGCCAATGGTGGAACCCGTCAGTTTACAATGGAGGGACAGGTTTCATACGACCGCTACTTTGGAGATCATCATATTTACTCTACAGTCGTTTACAACCAGTTGAGCCAGTTATATCCTTTTAACGGTACCTTAAGCACTTACATCCCGTTTCGCCAGCAAAACGTAGCAGGCAAGATCACTTATTCATACAATGACAAATACTTTACAGAAATAACCGCCGGTTATAACGGTTCCGAAAACTATGCGCCCGCTAACCGGTTTGGCTTCTTTCCCTCCATTGGGGTGGGTTGGATTGTTTCAAAAGAAAAGTTTTTTGAACCACTGTCAAACATTTTCCAATATTTTAAGATCCGCTACTCCAATGGTATAGCAGGTGCGCCGGGAACCGGTTTACGTTTCGGTTTTTTAACACTTGTTACAAACGGCGCCCGTGGAATTACATTCGGCCGGCCAGGTGCCAGCAATGGTATTTCAGGCGTGAACATTTCACAATACGGCGCCGACGTAAAATGGGCTACTGCCCATACGCAAGATCTGGGCATCGAGTTTAATGTATTGAAAAATAAACTATCATTTGTGCTCGATTACTTCCGGTCACATCGCACGGGGGTATTTTTAACCAGGGCCGACTTTCCCGACTACGCCGGGTTACAGTATAATCCCGTTGGCAACTACGGCATCCTTGATGCAGCCGGGTTCGATGGAACGGTAGAGTTACAGCCCATTTCATTATCAAAAAAAGTAAGCATTTCTTTCAGGGGAAACTTCACTTACAACACAGATATATTGCGCGAGAACAGGCAGGCTCCTTTTGCCGATCCCTACCAGGAAAGAAGGGGGCATAACCTGCTGGCCAGTTACGGTTATATAGCTGAAAAGATCTTCCAAAGCCAGAAAGAAATTGATAACAGCCCTTCACAGATTGCATTGGGTAATCCCAGGGTTGGTGATCTGAAATATAAGGACCTCAACGGTGATGGTGTTATTGATATTTATGACCAAACAAAGATCAGCCGTTGGGATGTGCCCAATTTCGTTTATGGTTTTGGCACCAACATTAACGTTGGCAGGTTTTACCTCAGTGTGTTTTTCCAGGGAATATCAGGTGCGTCGAGGTTAATGTCGGGTAATGCGGCAATGCCTTTCAGTGGTGGCGGTAATGACGGTAACATTTTTATGATCTCAACCAACAGGTGGACAGAAGAAAATAAAGCGGAGCATCCTTATTTCCCCCGCCTCGGCTGGGGCACCACAGCCACATCGAATAATACCGTGGCCAGTACCTGGTGGGTAAAGGACATTGGCTTCATTCGTTTAAAAACGGTTGATCTCGGCTATAACATTCCAAAAGAACCTTTCAAAAAAATTGGCTTAACAAGCGCCAGGGTATATTTCTCAGGGGTGAATTTACTCTACTGGAGCAAGTTTAAATTATGGGATCCTGAACTGAATACGGCAAATGGCGATACCTACCCCAACACCCGTAATATGTCTATAGGGTTGCAGGCTAATTTTTAATCCTTAATTATCGATACAATGACAAACAATATATCCAAAATAATAGTTGTGTTCTTCGCCCTGGTGACGATGGCCTCCTGTAAAAAATTTCTTAACCAGATACCCGATAACCTTTTAAAAGAAGAAGACATCTTTAAAACTTATAACAATACCAACGGCTATCTGGCACAGGTATATGCCAATATTCCTGATGAATTCAGCAGTCGTTTTGCCCCCGGGGGTAGTTATGCAGGGCCGTGGACCGGCGCTTCAGATGAAGCTAACTACTGGTCGCTAAACTGGGTAATGTCCAATGCACTTAATCAAAGCACCTGGGATAATAATATAGGCGGTACTTATTGGACAAATTTTTATAAACCGGTAAGAACGGCTACTGATTTTATTTCAAAGATCGATGCAGCAACGGCTCCCGATTTAACCGACCTGCAGAAAATGCGCTTCAAAGCGGAGGCACGTGCATTGAGAGCTATTTTTTATTACTGGATGATGCGGCTGTACGGGCCGGTGATCATAACAGAAAATGTAGTGCCCGTTGAAGGTACCGGCGATGCCATATTTTTCCCCCGTACTTCTTTCGACAGTTGTGTAGCGTACGTTACGCGTGAGCTGGACCAGGCTTATACTGAGTTGAAAACTTCTGAAACATTGGGGCAAAACCAACCTGCCAACCTGCCTTTGAATAATGAATGGGGCCGCATAACCACCGGTGTTTGTAAAGCATATAAAGCGCAGGTATTATTAATGTCGGCCAGCCCATTATTCAATGGCAATAAAGATTACGCTTCTTTAAAGAACAAGGACGGGTTGCAATTGATCAGCCAAACGTATGATGCCAATAAATGGAAACTGGCCACAGCAGCTTACAGGGAATTCCTGAATGAATTTGTGCCGGGTACATACAAGCTTTATACCGAAAATGATACCGACCCGTTTATAGCCGCCTACAAAAGCTGTAAAAACGTGATGTTGAACGACTGGAACCCGGAGTGGATATGGGGGAAAGCCATGTGTGGAGGCGCCGGCGACTACTGGTACGACATTACACCAAAACTGGTAGGTTATAATAACACGGTAGGAAAAGGCGCAGGTTTTCTTTCAGTGAACCAAAGCATGGTAGATGCTTATGAAATGAATAACGGATTAGCGATATCGGACGCCCTTTCGGGTTACCAGTCATCAGGATTCTCCAATTTCAGGGCGCCTTATGATGTCAAAGACCGGTCTACATTTAATCAATGGGTTAACCGCGAAGCAAGATTTTATGTGGGTGTAAGCTATAACCGTTGTTACTGGCAAAACCAGGGTAGCAGCCCCAATGAAGTGGTGCCGGTTTTTGAGCTGAGCGGCAATTCGGGCCGAACCCAAAGCACATGGGATGTTTCATCGACCGGGTATATCGTAAGAAAGCAGCTTGCCAACAGCAACCAGTCGAGAGGCTGGGTATATATTAGGCTGGCTCAAATGTACCTCGACTATGCAGAGGCATTAAATGAATCAAGCCCCGGTGATCCCGACATTCTAAAAGCGGTAAACGGGATAAGAGAACGTGCCGGGCTTCCGCAATATGGCGCCGGTACAAATCCATTGCCCGTTCCCATTGGCCAGGATGCAGTACGCAATATTATCTGGCACGAACGCCAGGTGGAACTGGCATTTGAAAATGTTCGCTACTTTGACCTGCGCCGCTGGAAGATCGCTGCCGAAACAATGGGCGCTGATGTATATGGTATGAACATTTTTGCCGATGGAGCAGGCTTTTATGAAAAAACGCTGGTGCAAAAAAGAAGGTTCTTACCCAGAGATTATTTGTGGCCTATCCCCAACAACGAAATATTAAAAGACAAATACCTGGTTCAAAACCCTGGCTGGTAATAAACAGCTAACACCCCTTTAAAAACAAAAAACAGCTTATATGTTCATCCGATTCAATATAAATAAACAGCCACAGCCAGTTTCAGCACTGCTACTTTTGTTATCTGTGGTAATTCTATTTACTGCCTGCCTCAAAGAAGCAGATCTGTACACCATCAAAGAAGGTGTATGCTATATGCCGCAGGCATACCAGGATAAAAATAAAGTACGGCCGCTGGTTAAAGTCGATTCTGTTCAGGAAACGGTATTCGGATTTTATTATACTTCCTATAATGGAGCGCCTTCAGACATTACCGGCAATTTTGCCGTTGATACTTCACTCGTAAAAAAATACAATGAGGATAATGCCTTTACGGGCAACGTTTACCAGGTGCTGCCGAAAAGCGCCTATACCCTTTCGGGCACTACGACCACAGTAAAAGGCGGGGGCTCCTCGTCAGAGCCGCTTACATTGGCCATTAATCCCAAAAATCTGACGTTGGGGGTAAGATATATGTTGCCAATAAAACTGGTGAGTGTGTCATCGGGAAGAATTGACAGTAATCTTTCAGTTACTTATTTCAGAATTGATGAAATCAATGTAAGGTCAAGAGATGTTACAAAAGGCGGAACGATTACAGGAAATTATACCAATTCTCCCGGTGCTGAGCAACTACCCAATTTGGTTGACAGTAATTTCTCATCAAAATACCTGGCGTTTAATTACAACACTGATCTTTATGTGCAGTTGGCATATCCATCCTCAAGGAAAATAGATGCGTATACCATTACTTCAGGTAATGACGCGCCGGATCGCGATCCGAAAGAGTTTAACCTGCAAGGCTCCAATGATGGAACAACGTGGACAACCATTGACAGCAGAAGCAATGAAACTTTCCCCGGCAGAAATTTAACCCGTACGTTCAATTTGGCTACAGAAGCCAATTATTCTTATTACAGACTGAATATTACTTCCATAAGCGGCGCCAGCCTTATACAGGTTTCAGAGTGGCGGTTATTGGATTATTATTGAGCGTATAGAATCTATTTAATATGGCCCTGCCTTAAAAATAAGCAGGGCTATATTTTTGGTTACTGCTTTTAAAATACAGGAGAGTGTAATGAAAATAATATATGCTCGCACGATTAAATAATTGCATTTAGGAGTAAGTGGGTGAAAATAATGCACCGGGTTTCCTGCCTGCTATCAATTTTTCCTGAAAACCATAATTGGTCTGTCGGGAAGAAATAGTTTCAGGTATTGTTTGTCGAGGTCTGCGATGTACCCTTCCAGGCCATTTATTTTTAAATAAGTGTCATTTTCAGAGAGTAAGAAAGTGCCTGAAGCTACCACCTGCCGTTTATTATTTTGAAGCGCAGTAACCTTATACTTTCCATCATCCGTAAAGATCAGCAACATTCCTGCGTTCATGCTGGCGGCCTTGGCAGACTCTTTTTTTTCTTTCGCCGACATGTCTTTCGGATATTCCAGATTGTAATACATCCAGCTACCCACCAGTTTTTTCCTGACGTTTGTTTCCTGGGCAGATAAGGTGTTTATTAAAAAGACAAAGAAAAATAAGAGGAGGCATATTCTAATAACGCAATGGAATCCTTTTCTATGCATGGTGCTGAATTTATGCCCGAAATTAAATGAATTTGCATTCCTGTTTGAGGTGCAAAACAAAATAAAATCCACCATTACTGATGGATCTTTCGTTGTGGGGGTTAACGGGCCCGAACCGCCGACCCACCCGAATGTAAGCCGGGATGCGCTGAGCCAACCAAGCCAAACTCCCGGGAATAAAAAAAGGCATCCGAACATCAGGGACCTTTTCCCTGGTGGGAAACTGCCAACGAATTGTAGCACCATATGAAGATTTTCTTCCAACGAGCATATCATCTTAAGCCATTGACTGGCAATAATTTGTTTAGAACCAGGCAGGCGGGTCAATTTTAAAAACATGATAGTCTTGGATGTATGACGGGCGGAACAGGCATTCATTTGTATACAATCCTGGGATTAAGGAATATTGGGAGTTAGAATCCAGTCCGCCCGACTAAAAAATGAACCCCTTCAGATCGTTGGAAATGAAGGGGTTTTAATTTGAATAATTTTGAATCCATCCGTAATAAATCAGTCATTGATCTCAATTTGAATACGTTAGAGAAAGTTCGAATCCAATTGAAGTCAATCCCGCTTCTATCCAACCGTATCTTTTATACTGTTATTAGAAATGCAGAAGTATTTACTCTGTTTCCCACTTTATACAAATTGCCAAAGGGCGGTTCACTTCTGCTGCTACCACTTTACCACCACACATACCGGGTACCCATTTGGGCATTTTTTTAATGAATTCCAAGGCATCTTTTTCTAGGGCATTGAGCTGTGTTGTATCATTTTTACCATCAATACAAGGGGCTATTATCTGTCCATAAGTTTCAACAATAAATTTCATCTTGGGCATTGGCAACGAGGTTACATCAACAAGTGTATCTACGGAAATCCTTAGGTTTTTATTTAAAAAACGAACATAAGCTGCAGATCCGCCCGGAAATTCCGGCTCAATTTCCAAAGTTGTATAAATGTTCTTTTTTAGCAACTTGCTGTAATAGTATTGGCAACCTGCTTCATTACCATTAGCCGGTGATCGATTGCCAGCCATCAAGCACAATATAAATAATAACAAATTCGTAAACATATTTACTCCTTATTCAAAAATGTTGTTACCCGATTGCCAACTTTTACTAATAGATATCTTCTTTGAGCTATTTATCATTTTTGCTTCTACCATGATGTTATTGTTATTTCAAATAAACGAATGCCGTTATCGTTGATGAAACATTTTGCTTTTTTATTGTGGCCGGTATCCACTTTGTTCCTTTGATAATTGGTTCATAAATATTTTTAAAATGCTTTTGAAATTGAAGATTTTTGTCGTTATCAAACACAAATGAAAATTGTTGAATTTCTGCATTGCCTTGCTTGTCAATTAATAGATTAAGATTTACAAAACCAAGTTTGTCGTTTGGTGTTTTTCTTATGTACCCTTCAGGATATGTCACTTTACTGTCGAAGGCTATTTGTAGACCGGGGTTAAAGTTTCTGTTATCATCACTACTGTCACCCGGAAACACTGGATCGGTATCACAGTCATGGTAGTTGAAGACTTTATTGGGATTTTTTGAAACAAAGATACTATCAGCTTTATACATGATAGAATCAATAAAATGATTTCCAAACCTCCTTAAAATTACTTCGTTCATGTAGTCGCCATAGCATCCCTGTGTTTGTCCTTCATAAACCACATCAGACGTCATAACATTTCTGTATCCGATTCCCAATAATGTCAAAATAGAATCGATTTCTTCTTCGCATCTCACGGGCTCGTATAAAAGACTTCCTGTGTGATAACAAAATGAAAGTTCACCTTTGCTTATATCTTCTTTGGCTCTTTTTACTGCTTTTATACAAGTGGTATCGGTTGAGGAAATATTATCAAACTTGCTTTTTTTGTCAGAATTCGTGCAACTCCCAAATGCTAAAATGCAGAATCCAGCAAAGAATATCTGTCGCATTTAAAATTTATAATAGGATGCAAATTCGGCAAGAGTCCATAAAATAGAAGCCCACGTCCGACGAAAATTCCTTGAGCACTACAAGTAAAATCGAACTTAACAATACAAAGAAGTATGCTTTTCAGTTTGTTTGTTCCGGTTTTGTCATCCCCAATTCAGGTTGTTTAAAGATTAATCATAATATCCTGCTGGCCATGAAAAACTGCGGATGCTGGCAGGATTTTTAAAAATAAAAGCACCGGTATCAATACTGACAGGCGTCATGTATTCTATTTTGAATTTCCCCACATATATTTTTCTTTAAACAGTTTCCAACTGCTGTTTTCTTTTTTATAGATTTTAAGCGCCCCCGTACTCTCTGAACGGTTACTTGTATATTCCACAAAGAGAACACAGGACATTTTGTCTTTGCTAAACACCGGCCAGGAAATTAAAGTGTAACCCAATCCATATTTCTTATGGAACACATCCCACGCGTTCACTGCGTCTACCGCCCGGACACTGAAAATTCTGTTAAAATCCTTTTCATCCATAAAATTCGCTGCTGCTATATAAGATGAATTAAAAGTGCAGGATTGAAAGTGCTGTAGTTGAAATTTAAAAAATGAAATGTCCAGTTCAGTAAAGACGGAATCTATTATTTCAAACTGAGGTAGGTCAGTAATCCATGTAGGGCGTTGTGCAACGTTTATAAATCTAAGTTTTTTTATAAAGGAATCGCTCTGATAAAAACTGTTCAGGAAGTTTGCCATTTCCTGTTTAGTTATGGTCGGGAAACGTTCGTTCTGTGCAAACATCTCTTTAGAAAGTAACACAAACATCAGCAGTGTTAAATTGCGGACAAAATGACGCATAACCATATATTTTAGACTCGTGCAAGGTATAATTCCGCTTTGACAATAGCAAGCTGATTCGTCATGGTTCTCCGGAAATTTGTAAGGGCTAATAAGGTTATCTTACATTAAGTCTGATTGCTGTTTTCGAGATTTAATATATACGTAAGCTGCTGAATTTCATGTAAATTCTTTATTAGCAGGTTCCGGGTAGAGCGGTTCGTTGC
>NZ_LVYD01000074.1 GCF_002077945.1 Niastella vici | reverse complement strand
AATCTTTGATTAAAGACGCAACGCTTGTGCAACGTTGTAAGTTCAAAGTTAAACTGGTAACCGGCTTGCCGGCAACCCGTATCAGTTCTTTATTACCTGCAAAAAAACAACCCTTGACAAAGGCTGCACGTCATATTTATCAATTCCTCGACGATTACCTGGGCATCTACGACAACCCCCAGGGAATAGAGTTTTGTATGAACAATGACGATACGGTATTTGTGATCCTTCCCCTGAACCCGCCCCCCGAACCCTGGATAGATTTTGGTTACATGTATCCCAGCACCGCCTTCAGCAAATTTGTACGCGACTTCCAATTCGCGGGTACCCTTGGACTAAAAAGACTCACCGCTGCCAATTTAGAGAGCATGTACCAGGCAGGCAAGGTGGAAATTTACTGTACCATTGTTGTACAGGTCATATTCTATTGCCTGTATTTCCGGCTCACGAAACACAATACGATGATCGTACGCGATGATTACGACAATGAGCATGAGGTGGGCGAGGTATTTCATTCACCCATCCAATTTATGGAGTACACGCAAAACCACTGGCTGCTTAAAGAAGGATAGCCCCAACGGACCCAACCATTTACCATTAAACCGACCACCATGACGAATGAAAAAAAATTCAGGAAGCATGTAATTAAAGCCGCAGGCACTTACAAAACACTTCTTGACGATCACTGCGCCCTGGGCGACAAAGTCGCCGAATTATCCTCCTTATTAGGCATCAGCCGCAATGTATTACAACAAGCATTTAAAAAACAGTATGGCAAGGGTGTGCGCGATTACAAGCTCATGACCCGTATGGAGCGCGGCCGCCAGTTGTTACAGGAAGGTAAGGATGTAAAGGCTATTGCCCTTGCATTAAACTACTCTAAACCACGAGCTTTTACTACAGCGTTTAAAAAGTATTTCGCAATTACCCCAACAGATTTCGTTAAGCAATTGCGTATCCTAAAAAAAACATAAGCATTCCAGCTGCTTTCTATTTTATTTTTTGATACATAAAACCTTGTCCAATGATCAATAATGCAAACAAACCTCTTTCGAGATATGTGAAACTTGCCATTGTGGGTATCAAGCTGCATATTGACGAACATCCGCTTCAATACAGAACCACCGAAGAATTGCTTGATCATTTAAAAACGCCCAACCGCTGTACTATAGAAAAAGCGTTTAAGGATTATTATGGATATGGTATTAAAGAATACCAGGTTCGGCAACGCCTGGAAGCCTCTAAAAAGTTCCTGGAGCAGGGAATGACCAAAAAACTGGTGGCATTGAAATGTTTTTATAAAGGTCAGGATAGCTATTGCAGAGCGTTCAAGCAGGCGTTCAAACTAACACCAACGGAATGGCAAAACCGATATGCATAATATAACAGCCATGAACAATCATAAATGCAAAACAATGCTGCAAAAAAGCAAAACATTACATCAAAAATGTCAAATTGCGTGATTTAACTTGCATATAGAATAAAAGAAACAGAACACGCACTGATCCTTCTACCAAAAAGATATAGAGACATTCCTGAACAAACGAATTTAAAGGATAAGGTTTTACTCCGGTCCGCCACGGTATTCCTGCCGAGGCTCATACGGAAACCTGTTCGCATATAAGCGGCAAAAGAGCCGCATGCACATATTCACAAACTATTAAACCTTGGTTCTATGCAGCAATCAATCAGTACAATAAATACACCTACACCAGCCCCTGCATTAAATCAATTAAGCAACCAGGAATCAGAAACGAATAATCAGCAGCCAACAACGGCTGACTTACAAACCACAACAATAAAGAAACTCTCGATCATCATCCCCGCTTATAATGAAGAAAAAACCATTACGTTGATACTGGACCGTATCAATGAAGTAAAGCTGATACGCAATATTGAGAAGGAAGTGATCATTGTAAATGACTGCAGTAAAGACAACACCGAAGCAGTTATACAGAATTATATTAGTAACAGTGTCAACCTTACTATCAATTACTTTAAATATATAAAACACGAGGTAAACCAGGGGAAAGGTGCGGCGATCCATACGGGTATTGCCCAGGCAACCGGCGAGTATCTGTTGGTACAGGATGCCGACCTCGAATATGATCCGGGCGAGTACAATACGCTCTTGAAACCCATTGTACTGGGCTCGGCAGATGTGGTATACGGCTCACGCTTTATGGGCGGCAATCCACACCGCATCCTATTCTTCTGGCACTCGATCGGAAATAAATTTTTGACTTTCCTAAGTAACCTATTCAGCAACCTGAACCTGACCGACATGGAAACGGGTTATAAGCTATTTAGAACAGACATTATACAACGCATTTACCTGCACGAAAATCGTTTTGGGTTTGAACCGGAAGTAACTGCCAAGATAGCGATGGTACCAGGCATACGGATCTATGAAGTAGGCATTAGTTACTACGGCCGCACATTTGCCGAGGGCAAGAAGATTGGCTGGAAGGATGGGTTCAGGGCGATCTATTGCATACTAAAGTATTCGTTGTTTAATAACCAGCTATTTATACCTAAAGAGGAAAAAGTTCTTAGTCCTTAAGCAATACACGCATATAATTTATTGAATTCATACTAACAGCACAAGCTGTATTTATAACATCGTCCGCTAAGTCTGGCGAAGGCGGCTCACTATTGACTATTATCATCATGAAACTTAACTCCATACAATTTTTGAGGGCAGTAGCGGCTTTGCTGGTGGTGTATGAGCATTCGATGGATGTGCAGATGAAATTCGGCAAATCCTGGGAGCAAAACATTTATCATTTAAAAGGATTTGGCTGTATTGGGGTTGATCTATTCTTTGTGATCTCAGGTTTTATCATCACGTATGTAGCGAATAGATACAGAGGTATTGCTCAAGGCTTTCAATTTTTGGAAAAACGCTTTTACCGGATAAACCCGGTATATTATATTGCAACTATACTTTGTTTAGGTGTTTATTTGTTGCAATTAAACGTTAACCACACTTCCATTGATAGCACATTCAGGAAAACAATGAGTTCCTTATTGGATTCTTTATTAATATTCCCAACTTCGGGAGACATTGATTTCTTTGTTCCGTTGTTAATCGTAGGCTGGACCTTAAGTTTTGAATGGTTATTTTATATCTTCTTCTTTTTCCTGATCCTATGCAATATCAAACGCAAAGCAATTTATTTATCCAGCCTGATTTTATTATTAATAGGAACTGGGCAATTATTACAATCTGAAGACTTGCGGCTACAATTTATAACAAATCCGATCATGCTTGAGTTTGTTTTGGGTGTCATTATTTGCCAGTTGTACTTAAACAATATTAAAATACCCTCATGGATGGCCGCCGCCGGGCTGGCAGCTGGACTCATTAGCTATGGCCTGCTCATCCGTTTTGGGTATGGCAATGTATGGTATTACCTAGACACAATAAGTGGCAAAGCTAGTCTGAATAAATTCCTATTATGGGGCCTCCCCAGCGGTTGTATTGTAACCGGTTGTGTATCTCTGGAAAAGAATGGTAAATTAAGTTGGCTCTTTAACAACCGGTGGTCGTTACTGCTGGGCGACGCTTCATATTCACTATACCTGATCCATTATATCGTACTTAATGCACTATTCACCATGTATTTTAAAACCAAATTCTTTTTAAATGGAGATGCAATGATCTGGTTACAGTTAATTGTCGCCACTATCATCTCGGTTGTGTTTTACAAACTGATTGAAACGCCTTTATTGAAATTAATGCATAAACATAGCATTATAGATAAACTTATAACAAGCAATTCCAAGGTAGAATCTGCAAAGAAAAAAGGAATAATTCAGCAAGCCGAACCAGTAATAAGCTAAGACAGTCATGCTTAAGCGGGAATATAAAATATTGAGCACCTACTAACGATAAATATTTAGATAAAAAAAATGAAACCGATCGTTCAACAACTACCATTTCGACCAAACAGATCCTTTATTGCCGGGGCTTATAATTTGTCACAATTCGAAACAAGCTTGCATCAACACCCAGCTTACGAACTGATCCTGTTTACATCAGGCAATGGAAATGGGTATATTGGAAAGTATGTAGGCACGTTTGAACCGGGGGATGTATATCTACTGGGCGCAGATCTTCCACATTGCTTTCAACCCGTTAATAACATCACAGCCATTGTCATTCATTTTAAAGCAGACTGCCTGGGAAGCCATTTTTTTAATCTGCCGGAATGTCAGCATTTCATGAACCTTTTGGATCAGGCTAAGCATGGACTCAAAATCACTGTAAACTCACAAGACAAGTTACAGCTATTAATGCAGTCCTTTGAAACGGCAACAGATGGTGACAGAATAATACTACTACTACAATGCCTACAAACATTAGCAGTTAAAAATAAATATTTTACTTTATCTAAAGAAAGTAACAAAACGCTAAACGCAACAAACAACGATTGTATTGACAGGATAATCAAGTACACTACCAGCGCATTCAAAGAGCAGGTCACGTTATCTAAAGTAGCAGCCATTGCCTGTAAAAGCATCCCCTCATTTTGTCATTATTTCAAAACCTGCACCCAAAAAACCTATTTCAATTATTTAAATGAGGTACGGATAGCCTATGCCTGCAGCCAACTATTACAAACTGACAAACCTGTAGTTGACATCGGGTACGAAAGTGGTTATAATACTGTAGCTCATTTTCACCGCCAATTTCTTCGGTTCAAAAAAACCACACCTTTACAATACCGAAAATTGTTTTCAACAACAGCAGCCAAGACTATTATGAAAATGAGCACTCCATTATATGACTGCAACAAACTGACACTTACCATAGCCGGATGAATTTTAATGACATTAATGTGATCAGCAAATTAAAATATCACAAATTGAAACACATGACCCATCCTGAGCAAATATTGATAGCGAAGCCAACCTTCAAACTATTTCTGTTTCATAATAAGCGAAACAGACTCATTCTATATTTAAGTGCAGCAGCTATTATTACACAGTTCGCAATATTCAAATATTTATACCCATTCGCAAGTTATATTCACGGCGATTCATTTTCGTACCTAGGAGCCGCAGCTAATAATCTAACTCTCAATACTTACTTAATCGGCTATTCCAAATTCCTGCGAGTGTTTAACACATTTGCGAAGCCTGATTATACATTGGTAGCCTTTCAATATCTTTTTATCCAATCTAGTGTACTATTCCTGCTATTTTCCATTTTCTATTTCTATAAAACCGGCCAAATTATACAAAACATTTTATTATGCTTCATGGTGTTTAATCCCCTGTTTTTACACCTCGGAAATATGGTAAGCAGCGATGGAGTATTCCTGGCACTCAGTTGTACCTGGTTTGCTCTATTATTGTGGATTATTCATCAGCCTACTAAAAAAATCATATTCTGGCAGGCAATTATACTACTTATTGCATTCACTATGCGCTACAATGCACTGATTTATCCATTTATTGCAGGAGTTGCGTTCTGGCTGTCAGCTTTACCTTGGAAAAAAAAGCTGGCAGGTGTTGGATTGGGCTTGACATTGTGTGGCTTATTTGTTGGATTCACAATGTACCAATACAAAAAATTGACGGGCTATTGGCAGTACTCGCCATTTAGCGGCTGGCAATTTTCGAACAACGCTATGTATGCATATCGAAGTGTTGATAGTGCCGACCGCAAACCTGTACCTGATAAATTCAGGGCACTTGACAACAGGATACGAAACTTTTATTACCAAACAAAAAACAAGGCAAAATTCCCCACTGAACAAGCCGAAGCAAGTACATTTTATATGTGGAGTCCTTCAATGCCATTGATGCAATATCGTGACAGTTTATTTAGGAAAACTAAAGACTCGTTGGCCGAATTTAAAAAATGGGCCAGTATGGGGCCATTTTATAAAGAATATGGCCTCTATATTATCCGTAAATACCCGGGGCATTTTCTGATGCATTTCGTTTGGCCCAATTCGCGTAAATATTATGCACCGCCAATTGAATTTTTGGAAGAATACAATGGTGGCAATGATTTAGTCAACATGGGAACTAAAGAATGGTTTGGGTACAAAAGCCCAAAAGTAAAAGTGAGAATGGGAAACAAAAAAGTATGGGTACTTAATTTTTATCCCATACTCAGTGGCATTATCAATATTGTCATGCTTTTTGGGCTTTTTTATTACATGCTATTAAAAGGCTGGCAATACAATTCAACATTTAATAAAACCATTATTATGGCAGGTGCTGTATGGCTCATCAATGCCTGTTTTACCATCTTCGCCTCTTCGGCTGCCTTGCGATTTCAGTCATTTCCAATCATTCTTACAACCACATTTGCTTTGTTACTAATAGACTGGATGATACAATTAATGCGAAGTATGCAACTAGAAGCAAAAAGTAAACAGAAAGCTGTTCTTGGTTTAGATAACGATATTAAAGAAAGTGTACTAGCATAAGACCCCAAGTTTCATATAATTAACGCCCAATACATCTGTTCACAAATCTGACAAGGAAAGTCATATGAAAGATTCACCCAACAACGAACAAACTTTTATTAATTTTCTGTTCTATAACCGGCGCAATAGAATCGTACTATGCCTGGCAGCTATAGCAGTAGTGATACAGTTCATCGTATTCAAATACCAATTTCCTTTTGCCAATTTTTTATACGATGATTCATTTCAATACCTGGAAGATGCTACCAGCAACCCTGTCATTAGTATACATCCAGTAGGGTATGCCCGTTTCCTTCGCTTAATAAGCATATTTACATATTCTGATACTATTCTAGCAGCAACGCAATACCTGTTATTGCAAGCTAGTGGCTTGTTCCTCCTGTTTACGCTTTTTTATTTTCACAAACTGGGAAAATGGCTTCAATATTCATTAATTATATTCATAGTCATCAATCCCTTGTTTTTGCAACTGGCCAACCTAGTGAGCCGGGATGCCTTTTTTGCGAGCCTCAGCATGAGCTGGCTAGCCTTGATGTTATGGATCATTCACAAGCCATCTACCAAAAATATTATCTGGCATACACTTGTTGTATTTATAGCATTCACAGTACGATACCAAGCCATCATCTATCTATTTATTGCGGTAATGGCTTTTATACTTAGCAATATTCCATTACGCAAAAAACTGGCTGGCGCCAGCGCAGGAATATTGCTTTGCGCTTTGCTTTTTTGTTACCAAGGATTTCAATTCAAAAAAATCGCCGGGCATTGGCAGCCTGCGCCTCTATTTGGTTGGCTGCTGGCTAACAATGCCATTTATATGTACAAGCATATACCTTACAACGAGCGAAAATTGGTAGACATTCAATATAAAGCTCTCGACAAAACAGTACGCCGCTATCTGAACTCTACTATGAATGTAAAGTTTTATCCGTGGGAAATAAACGAAGCTGACGATGTATACCTATGGCAGCTTAACTCTCCATTGTTGAAATATGCAGACACTTCATTTAAACGGGTCAATGACTCCCTTGCCAGTCAACAAAAAAAATGGGCCACAATGGCAAACTATTATGAAGCTTATGGAATTTATTTGATTAGGAAATATCCAGTACAATACCTTTCCTATTACGCCGGACAAGGCGCCAAAAAATATTTTTTTCCCCCAGTTGAGTACCTGGAAATATACAATAATGGCGTTATGAATATTCCAGACCGGGCTAAGAACTGGTTCCGGTATAAAAGCAACAAGATAATGTTTAGAGGAGGCAATAACATTGCACCTTTTATTAGCCTCTATTCATATCTCAATAGTATTATGAATACAATTTTTCTCTTCGGATTACTGTATTATTTTATATTGAAAGGCTGGCAACAGTATAAAACTTTCCACAAAACGCTACTGTTTACAGGGAGTTTATGGATAACCCATGCTTTGTTTACCATCTTACTAACTACTTCGGCTTTGCGACTAAATATCTTTCCACTCATTCTTAGCACCATAATGACTTTGACGTTAGTCGACTGGATGTTAGAATTTATAAAGCAGGCAAATCCTGAAGGCAAGGGCAAAGCAGGATATAAACCCAATCATATACAAGTAATAGCTTGATCTATAATAGGAACTTATGAAAAGAAGAACAACAATAATAGAAACCATTATATTCCTTTATACCTTTCTATTTCTGTATACAGGCATCAGCAAACTGATAGCATATGATGTATTTCGGGAAAACATTTCCGATTCACCCATCCTGGCCCCATTTGCGACACCAATTGCGTGGGGGTTGCCCTGGCTTGAATTTGGCATTACAATATTGATGATCATTCCCCGCTGGCGGCTAAAGGGTTTATATGCCGCGCTTGTAATAATGGCATTATTTACAGTTTATGTAATAGCCATTTTAATATTCGATCAGGAACTGCCGTGTAGCTGTGGGGGTATCATACAACAACTATCCTGGCCGCAACATCTTATTTTTAACGGTATGTTCATTGTATTAGCCGCTTGGGCTCTGATATTGCAAAAAAGAGAAAAAAAGCAGCAACAAATAAACTGGTTCAATCAATACCCATTGCCCAATCATGAAAACTAATATAAAAGACAATCAAACCGAATCAATGATCAATGTTATTTAAACAAACTATATCAACGCTGCCGTATAATCAATGGCTCACAAACGACACGGAAAATAAACGGCTGTTAAGATTTTGCGCCATCGTAATGATCATTTCATTTGCATGGATAAAGTACGTGTATCCTTATCCCAATTTCATGCCACCAGATTCGTTTTCCTATATTAAAGCTGCGGCTGACAATGAATTTATTAACATGTGGCCAATAGGTTATTCGAAGTTCCTGCGTTTGATTAGCGTTTTTACTCATTCAGACATAACATTGGTGACATTGCAATATTTTTTACTAATTGCCAGCGTTCTTTATTTCCTATTTACAGTCCGCTACCTTTTATCACCAGGTAAATGGCTATTTAGGATTGTGTTTACAATTAGTATAGCCAATCCCTTACTTCCGCATATTGCCAATTTCGTATCAAGTGATTGTTTATTTGCCAGTCTGAGTCTGACCTGGTTTACCCAGTTATTATGGATACTATATAAACAAAAACTATTAATTATACATGCGGTTATTATAACACTGGCTTTAATGACCCGCTTTTCAGCCCTTTATTATCCGCTTGTCAGCCTGTTGATTATTTTCATAATACCTATGTCGACAAAAACAAGGAGACTAGGCATGTTCGCCATTATAATACTTCTTTTAGGCTTTATCAGCCGTACCCAATATGAATACAAGGTTAAAACTGGCACTGCCCAATTTTCTGCCTTTGGCGGCTGGCAACTGGCAGCGAATGCTTTATACGGCTATGCATATTCTCAGCGGGATGAAGAAAAAGATGTACCATATGAATTCAGGCTATTGCACAGCCTAGTGAACGATCACATGGATTCAATTCGCCATGCAAAAAACAGACCTGATAGTGAACCAGGAATATACTACTTATGGGATTTTAAATCGCCGCTGGTGATATATTTACACAGAAAAATACCGCCAAATAGCAAAATTCCTTACTTCTACGATTGGTCGACGGTGGCCCCATTATATGGTAAATATGGTCGCTGGCTAACTATGCAACACCCGGTTGCTTACTTAAAGCATTATGCCTGGCCCAATCTGTTGCGCTATTACAGCCCGCCGCCTTATTTTATGGGCGTTTATAATATGGGTAACAACTCGGTTGACCCAATTACTACTACCTGGTTCCAATGGAAAAATAACCGATTGTCGAACCGGTACAATGATGCGCAAATTCATATTATGAATGTATTCCCTGTTCTTTTGGCTATCATCAATCCGGCCTATATCGTTTGCATATTGTTTTTCTTCGCTTTTGGTGGCATTAGACACTGCAACAACACAGCAAAAAGAATAATCGCGTGTGTGTTACTAGTCTGGCTTAGCAATACCTTGTTCAGTGTGATATCTGCCCCTATTGAACTTCGTTACCAAATCTTTCCCATTGTAACGACCTTGCCGTTCTTTGTATTATTCCTGGCGTGGTTGATACAGTCGTTAATAATCGAATCAAAACCATATAAAAAGCATGGTTCGGCAATACCTAAACCTACTGTATAACATTTAACAACAAATTTAATCATATGAAACTATGCATTTTAATACTAACCATCGCATGTCTTGCCGGTTGTTATAGTTCAGAACCACAAAAAACCGGGAAAGAAGGTAAGCTCATGCCGGCGTTCAAAATCCTGTTAACAGACAGCATTACCTGGATCAATACCAGTACAGCTACAATGAATCAACCCATTGTCTTGTTCGATTTTAGTCCGTTCTGCCCCTACTGTAAAAAACAAACCAAAGAGATTATTGAAGACATTGACCAATTAAAAGGCATTCAGTTCTATTTTATTTCTTCTTTTCCGATATCGACTTTGAAAACATTTAACAAGCAATTTAAACTAGCTCAATATCCTAACATCACAATAGGCATGGATACAGCTAATACAATAGGCGATTATTTTGAAATAACAGGGGTACCGTATATGGCTATATATGGCAAGGACAAAAAACTGAAGAAAAGTTTTTTGGGCGGCAAACTGTACAGCAGCCAGATTAAAAAAATAGCAGAAGAATAAAATATTGCGCAATATGGCTTGTCCTGATCAGACAGCCAGCCCAGCTACAACGGATCTACAGCAAGGGCCCGCTGGAATCATGTTTAGTTGGTGAGAATGACCTCCTTCATTGAGGCTATGGTGGTCAAAGTGGGATAGCCGAAAACCACTATAACAGAGTAGGCAATTTGCCCATCGGGGTAACCTTGCCAACCCGAAGGCAAAAAGCGAAAAGATTGGCAGGGATTAAAACAAAGTTTAGCTTTTTGAATAATAAAAGCATTCTTTTATGAAAAGAGTAAAAATCATGCTATTGTCTCTTACATTATTAGCAATTGTAGGTGGAGCACTGGCTTTTAAAGCCAAATATAGTCAGGACTTTTGTACAACCACTACATATGTAGCTGGTGTATCAACCACTTGTCCGTTGACTTTAACACAATCCACGTCGACTACTTCTTTAAATATTCAAACATTTTACACCACACCGGCGCCAAATCTGGATTGCACATACAGAGATGCTAATGGGCAGAAACAAACTATCACATGTGACACCTGGACGTCTGTAATACACGACTAATCTAGAAGAACAGTGTTAAAAAAAAGAAGGGGGAGGAAAATCCCCCTTACTTTTAGTTTAATAATTAAACGGATATTTGTTTAATTTCGGTTTTTTTCCGATCACCTTATACGAACTAGCATTTTCTTTCCGAAATGGGCAATGAACCTGAAAGATGGTTTAAGCCATTTTATCTTTCGTTCCTTATGTAATTTCCAAAGCTGCGACTATCACCCAATCCCTTTATACTACCGTCACATTCGCAAAACGAATGAATGGAAGGTTATGAGCGAGCAGGTACAAAGTAGGCAATTTGCCACCGAGATAACCCTGCCAACCCGAGGGCAAAAAGCGAAAAGATTGGCAGGGCCGGCAGGATAAAAGAACAGTGACTTTGCTTTTTGGTAGTCCAGCTTTATCTCATATTCGAAAACATTCCCAAGCTGCTGCTCCCGACCATCTTCCTTATGTGTCTTATTTTTTGTCAGCTTGGGTTGTTTGGGTTTGAAGAAAAAGTCGAATTTGGGGTCTACACAAATGATGCCGATGGCGATCTTATCCATACCTTTTGGAAATTTATGATCCTTGAACTCACTCATCAGATACTGGGACAGTCCGACGAGGAGCGCGCTCCTTTTGGACAGATCGGGCGAAAGATTAAGACCTAATCCTATAGACATGGCTGATTATTGTTTTTAGGGTCCAAATCTAGTCGTTTATCGGAATATCTTATTTCCCGGTGGAAGCTCGCCATTCATAAATATACCCTGGAAAGGGAAAGACCGTGTTGGTTCAGGTGTGGCCTCTACCCCAAACTTAGTTCATTGGATTTACAGGTAACACCCTTCCGATCCTTACTGCATCAAACCTATAGGGAGAAGGGATGTGATCTTCTACGATGTCGTCCGATGCAAGCTGCAGATAATCGTCAATATATGCCTGCACCTGCTCTTTCCCGGCAAAAAGCCCATTATCATTGATCCATGGAATCCACTTACTAAAATGATCCGGCTTAAAAAAAATCCCGTTCAGGATCAAAGAATCGCCACCGAACGAAAGTATATCGTATCCCAACCACTCGATCTCTGCAGGATCGATATCCACCGTTCCTTTGATCTCACTTATGATATCTGACCGGATCGCGATCAATTCGCTCAGATCATTTTTCCCCCGTACATATTGCAATATTTTTTTTGCTTCTTCAAGATCCCTGATCAATTCCACGAACAACAGATCGTTTGATTCCTCATGGTTCTTTTTTATTATTATATGCAGGTCCGGAGGCAATTTTTTCTTAATATAGTCTTCGTCGATATCATACAGGTGCGCTCTTTCCATTCCACGGTACTCTTTAGCCCCTACTCTGAATAATCTTTTATATGGTTCTACCGTATCCATAGTACCAGACTTCCTAAGCACCAGGAATCCATTCACCTTTTCCGACATAGGCATGATCTCTTTACCTAAAGTTAGGGAATAAAGGGAATATGGTCACTTTTTCCGACACCCGGCATATGAAAATGAGGGCTCCGATCCAGTGATTATTTATCGGTGCCATGTCGCGAACGCTGACGCGGAATCACGGATAATCAACTTCAGTCGCTAAGCCTATTATACCTGTAATTGCTCGGACCGTTACCACGGGCGCTAAATCTGGATTGCACATACAAAGATGCTAATGGGCAGAAACAAACTATAACATGTGATACCTGGACGTCAGTACTTTTAAACGACTAATCTAGAAAATGACAGAGGTAAACGCCCGAGTAAGTGCGTATGGAAGTAATCGCTAAGCATATACTTACTGCCATACCTACATTCCCAACAAGCCGGATCAAAAAATTACTTCCGCAGAATTGGCCCCAGGTGCTTGTTGAAAAGGAGCTCGTCAATGAACCATAATTATCAATATTTAACTGCAGAGCTGTTGGGCAGCCCCATAACCCTGTAGTTTTGATTATCTCGATTAAAAATAAATTTTAATCAAAAATAGCCGGCCAGTATACCTTAATACCTTTAGTTGGCCGGGTGATTACAAGAATTGCTTCGCTCTTTGGTATTTTTCTTAATTCGGTCCTTTCGTATCCCTTTGCACAACCAGAATTTATCATTTCTAAAATAGGTAATGAATCCCCAAAGATGGCAAAACCATTTTATCTATCGTTCCTTACACGAAATATCCCAAAGCTAGAAGTACCAAACATACCCTTTATTACTAGCGTAACGTTGGCAAAGCGAGGTGTTTGAAGCGCAATGCTACCGAGCAAGGTATTATCCGCAGCATTACGAACTTGAAAGACATAAGAGGTATTAGCTGCCTTTGCCGGATAAAGTTTGAAATCGGTATGTTGTAGATAAGTTAGATTACTTACTTCATTTACCATTGGTGATGTAGATAAGGTAATATTTAATGGCTGACTATTCGGACTACAATTGATAATTCGGACGCCACAGGTACTATCCGTATGATAGGGAATATTGTCCTGCAACACGATTCCTGTAACATTGTTGGGAGCTTGCCCAGCCAGGAAAACGGAATAAACGCCCCTGTTTTCCGCATAAAACTTTGGTTGTTGAAAGTAAGGATGAGCAGAATCCCCAGCAGGCCACACATAAAGATCAGATTCCCCTGCTATTATACTTAACTGCGCATAATCATAAATAAAGATAGGCAATACAATATTTCCCACTCTAAATGAAACTGAACCTACTATAGCATTAGTAACTGTTAATGAGGCAACCGGCCGAACTGGAATTGCATCTTTTTTGCAGGAGAAAAAAAAGGTTGCAAGTGTAATGAATATACATCCAGATATAATCGAATGAATAAAATTTCTCATAACAAAATATTTTTATAACCGATTTTCTAATTGAAATCATATAAAAGCAGGCTATCCATGCTTCATTTTTTCCAAAGTCGCCCTAAACATATCTGCGCTTCTATCACCTAATAGTATGGCTTTTTCTTCCCAGATCATTGCTTCTTTTTTTCTTCCCACCTTGTACAATAAATTAGCATAAGTATCCAACCAAGATCCTCTTGGAGGGCAGCAGTTAATAACTGCTTTCATCCATTTTATATACCCATTCAACATGGCTTTGTCATTTACATGTAAAAATGCACTCCAAGCAGCATTATTAATAAGATATCCTTCTTTATCTAGTTCAGGCGGATATTTTTTTAACCTAGCCAAGTAAGATTCGCAATAAGCCTGGAAGTTCCAATGACGCATGTACCATTCAATCTTTGCAGTCAAAACATTTCTTTGCGCAATATCGGTGTTAAATTTATCACGGATAGCATTGTATAAACTTGTCCAGTCTGCCTCACTGCTATCTGTTTTAAAGCTACTACCGCTCAAATACATGCCTGCCATTGGAATAATGGGATTGGTATTTTGCTCAACTAAAAATGGTACTACCATTTCATAATTAATTGTTTTGTCTACGACAGTCTTTGCATACCCCTTTTGCTGCATTACACGATCTATCTGCTTACCATTTTTTAAAAAAAACTTAAATTCCCGCGAATTGCTTTTTAAGATTTTCCCGCTCCAGAATTGGATAATGTTTTTTGAATATAGTTGTGAAGCATCCAGCTTGCTTATATACTCACTAAAGAGTTGGGTCAAGGGCCGAACCAAAGCTGTATCAAATTCCCGTGCAACCTGTATCATATAAGCCATTCGGTCATAATGTACAATTCCCTTTCTGTATTGGGCCACCAAGCGGTCATACTCCGCATAAGGATTTTCATATACCCTGCCAGGTTGAATGACAGTCTTGGCGATTGACAAAAACTCAATCGCTATTTTGTACCCCATATCTTGTTGTAATAAGGTGCCCTTGGGTGACAAAAAAATAAAAGATGGGAAACCGCCTACTTTATATTGTTTACCAATATTAGCCGCGTCCTGATACCAGCGTTTTATCTGTTCATTGTCATTCTCCGTTTTATCCATCTGCACTTTTACGCTGATAAAATATCGGTTAAAAAATTCGCCAACAGAATCATTTACAAATACATTTTTATCCATATCCTTACAAGGCCCACACCAGGTGGCATAGCAATCAAGGAAAATATATTTGTTTTCTCTTTTTGCTTTTTCTTGCACATCCTGAAAACTCAACTCGTTGGCCCATTGTATTCCTTCTATCCTGGGTAAAGTCGAAAAATTGGGAACTTTTTCTGAATTAGAACTCACAGAGACAATATCTGGAAATCTATCTTGTTCCTGTGTCTTTCCCCAGAACGGTATAAGGGCTATTAAGCATAATATTCGATTCATACTTATCCTATTCTTATAATTGTTGATTAAATTATTAATGTCCCAATTTAATAACCTTCATTTTGCACTAGGTTAGGCGCCCGTTGCAAATCAATCGTTAATGGTAAAGGATACCATTGCTGGTACGATTGCCAAGGCGCCCCATTTGCCTTAAAGGGGGTAATGCCTTTCATCACCTCATCCACTTTACCTGTTCTTTTCAAATCAAGCCAGCGATGCCCATGTTCAGTAAACAACTCAACCTGCCGTTCGTGTAAAATAGCCGCCAGTAGCCCGTCTTTATCATTCACAGTAACCGGTTTTTCCGGCGAAAATGCACGTTTGCGTATGGAATTCAGGTCCTCTTTTGCCCCCATAAGATTTCCCTGCTGCGCCCTGGCTTCAGCCCTTATCAAATACTGTTCACCTAAACGAAGCATCATAAAATACTCTTTCATATTTGCCGGTCCGGTTGTTGCTGTAATGGAAGCATCCGGCAAATTGAGTTTATATTTATATGCATAAGCCACAGTATCATTCAAAGTAGGCGTCAATTTATAAATAGTCGTATTAATCCAGTTCCCATTTTTAGCCCGTAGGTCATCCGGCTCGAAACTATTTATTAGGGTATCACTTAAAAAAACCGGGTTAAAGAAAACGCTAGGCCCGGTTTGTGGGATAATAAAGAGTTGTGCATCTACTGTATTAAAATTAATTGCTGTAGGTTGCAACTGCCAGATGGCTTCGCGGCTGTTTTTCAGGAAAACACTATTTAAAGGAAGAAGCTCAAAAAAGGATTTATTATTGATCACACTCGTTGCCTTTTCCTCTGCTTTTCCCCATGCCTTGGTGTATAAATAAACTCTTGCGAGCAAAGCCGTAGCCGCCCATTTGGTAGGCCGAGTCCTTTCTTGGGAAGTACCCAATAGAGTTTCATTTAAATAGTCGGCACTTAACTTTTCTTCAGCCTGTTGCAGATCGGCAATGATCTGCTCATATACCTTTTCCCGTGAAGATCTGGCCAACTTTGTATTTATTTCGGGGTCGGTTGTTATAGGGAGGGGCACATCCCCAAAAAGGTTTACCAGGTAAAAATAATTGAGGGCGCGAAAAAACTGAGCCTCACCTAACAATTGCTGTTTTACCGCAGGTGTAAGGTGTTCACTACCGTATAATCCCTCAATAGCGGCATTGCATTTAAAAATGAAACTATAGAGAAATGGCCAATTTTCTGCTCCTGAAAAGGGCTTGTTAACTATTTGTGATAACTGATTTCTGTAATGGCCCAACTTCGTATAATCAGAAGTTACTCCATTGTATAAAGTTAACTCATCTGCATCCAAACCGGCTAAAACGTTAATACTTCCTGCCCCTTGAAATGTGAAGTTATTAGCTGTTGAGTATATACCGTTGAGCACTGAAATAGCCGTAGCATCTGATGAATATACAGTCACATCTGTTACGGAATCAGATGGAGGGTCCGATTCTACCAATTTTTTACAACCCATCATTAAACAGGTTGAAAAAAGCACAATCATCCAAGCCGTAATAAAGACAAGTCCTTCATTTTTCGAATTTATAGTAAGTAGCATAATAACAGGGATTTATTCAAAATGCTTACAAAAAATAGATGTTCAATAAAGGCATTACAATTCAATAGTAGCTCCTGCCGTTATTAATTGTAAAGGCGGCAAACCGGTTGCTCCCGATTCGGGATCAATGCCCTTATAACGTGTGATTACTCCTAAGTTTTGGGCGCGTAGATAGATTAATAAATTCTGTATATGCAATTTCCGCAACAAAGGATCAGGTAATTGCCATGACATTGATAGGTTTTTTAACCGTACGTAAGAAGCATCAAGTGTATACCAGGCATCACTGGCCGTGACAGAATTTGCAAGAATGCCGGTTGTAAAACCGGGAACCATAGCATCATCTCCGGGTTTCCGCCACCGGTTTAATACGGCTACCGGTTGATTGCCAGTTCCGTTACCAAATCTCCCGGGAGTTGTTACTCCGTTAGACCATTCAAAATCGCGGGTGCTCCGTTTGCGCACAACCTGAACTATAACCTCGAGTTGAAATTTTTTAAACGTAAAACTATTAACCAAACCGCCATACCAATTTGAAATAGCAGCAATAAAAATATTTCGATTAGGAATATCAATATTTGGATTGCCATTGGCATCCAACCCCAAATAATTGCCATTGGCTGGATTGATACCAGCATAATGATATACTTTTTTAACACCCAGTGGCTGACCTACGACAACGCCTTGTGTACCATCGGCATAGCTGGTGAATTCTATACCAGGAAATTTGATCAGTCTATTTCGTGGGATCGTAAGGTTGGCGCTGGTTACCCAGTTAAAATTCCTGGACCTTATATTAATTGTGTTTAAAGTAAATTCCCAACTGGTATTTTGAACAGTAGCTGGCAAATTTTTCACGATCGTTTGAAAGCCTGAATAAGACGGAATATTATAATCAATTAACTGATTGGAAGACCGATTCCTGGCATAGGTTATACCAATCAATATCCTGTCATGGAATACACCCAAGTCTACCCCACTTTGCCATTTCGCGGTGCGCTCCCATTGAAGGTACGGGTTGGGAATATTCCTGGCTTCAAGACTGATCCGGTTTTGATATAAAACAGTAGGATTATTTATACCGTAAATGCTTAAATAACTAAAATCGGGAATTTGATCATTTCCGGTGATTCCATAACTGGAACGCAATTTGGCAAAACTCAAGAAATTCAATTGTTTGCGGAGCCATTCTTCCTCACTTAAAATCCATCCCATTCCTAAACTGCCAAAGTTGTTAAACTTATTTTTATCACCAAATTTATTACTACCGTCACGACGAACGGTAAGGTTTAATAAGTATTTATCCTTCAAATTATAACTCAGCCGACCAAATAGGGCGTTGTAACGACTGATACCGGTTATAGATGAAACAATCGTATTAGAACGGGCAGCACTCATAGTCTTCATCAATATGTCTGCATCAAAACCAGTACTCAATATACCTAAAAAAGTAAAACTAGTCTTCTGAATGGTACTCCCCAACAGGGCATCGATTTTTCCCTTACCTATGTGGCCATTATACTGTAACATCGGCTCTGCGATCCAGGAACTCATATTTCTGTTGCCCATAGCGGTCGATCTTTGCGCAGTTGGCCTTACCTCTGGCGCAAAAGATTCCAATCTTTGTAACTGGTATATTAGGGATTGTAAGTTGGTATACCCTATGCTTGAGCGAAATTCGAGTCCATTTAGCAATCTATAACTTAGAATGAGATTGCTGACCAGATTTTTAGATACATTGCTGAATTCTGCAGATACGGTAGCAGCCAATGGATTAGTCCAAGTACTTTTACCGGAAGCGTCCGGCGCCCAGTTCAGCGTTCCATCTTGATTGTACAAAGCAGGGGCATTAGGTTCAAGTAACAAAGCCTTTTGCGTAAGATCAATCCCAGGCATTCGATTTTGGTCATACCGATAATTGCCTGATAATTGTATTTTTAACCGTTGATTAGCTGTTCCGCTTGTAAGATTAAAATTCATACTTCCAGCTTTATCATCAAAGTCACCAGGAAACACTGTGGTTTGTCTGTTATACGTAGCCCCCACAAGATATTGTACAGCTGTTGTACCACCGGAAATAGTAGCGTTTACATTGGTATACTTTGCTGTCCTTCCTATCAGTTCCTTTTGCCAGTCAGTAAAGCGTGTTGTATCCCAAACTTTCAAATCATTGGCTGTAAACGTAGGAGCTGTCCAAATGATTCCGTCATTGCGGTACGCTTCATAACGCATATCGAGGTACTGTCGGGTATTGAGCATGTCTACTTTTCGCATTACCTTTCCCCAACCTTGTTGTAGGTTCAGGTTTAATTTATTACGGCCTGCCTTTCCTTTCTTGGTAGTGATCAAAATGGCCCCGTTGGCAGCCCGGCTCCCATAAATAGCTGTAGCATCTGCATCCTTTAAGACATCAATAGATTCAATATCGGCCGGATTGATATAATTTAGTGGACTACCGCCTTGAAGAGCAGCTTCAAGAAGGCCGGCCCCCACCAGTTGAGTTGGATAGGGCACACCATCTACCACAACCAATGGATCCAATCCACTTTTAATACTGTTAATCCCCTGAATTCTTACACGTACACCACCACCATTCAAACCAGTTAACTGGGTTACCTCAATACCAGTCACTCTTCCCTGTAAGGCCAGCAAGGGATTTTGTACTGGCTGTTTTTCAATATCAGCCGCTTTTAATGTAGCGATATTACCTGTGGTAAAACGACGGGAAGTTTTACCATATGCAATGATAACAGCCTCGTCTAATTCCGTCTGTTTCTGACTGAGAGCAATCGTAAAAAACGTCTTTCCCTTTATGTGAAACGTCTGTGGGTCATGATCCACATATGAAATCTCCAATATCGCCTCTGGATCAATGTTAGATAAAGAAAATCTTCCCAAATTATCAGTAGTTGTTCCTACATTACTTCCCTTCACTTTTACATTGGCCCCAACCAATGGATTTCCTTGCGGATCAGTCACCTTTCCATTAACAGTAACCGGGTCACCCGTTTCAGGCTTGAAAGAAACTTCTACAATTTGCTCCTTCTTGCGAACCGATATGGCATTATTAACTATCTTATAAGTAAATGGCTGGCTCGCAAAACACATGTCCAACACCTGTATTATGGAAGCTTTAACCACTACAATATCAACCGGTTTGGATTTTTTTAATAAGCCATCTTCGTAGAAAAAAGAATAGCCTGTTTGCTTTTGTATTTCAGCAAAAACTTTTTCAAGCGAGGCGTTTTTAAGCGTTAATGTGAGGGTTTGCGACACTCCCCTGGCACTTAGTTGTAAGCAGGCAGCTAAAAGAATGATGGCAGTCAGTTTCATAACCATCGCTATTTTTTTGGTTAGCACCTGATGGGGTTTCATTGCTGCGAAAACGGCCAACCGGTGACAATAAGCAGTTATTTCCATAACTTTGGAGTAGTTTGGGTTTAACAATAAAGCAGTTTCTAAGCAGAGAAATTTGTTGATAGCCCGCCCGGATAAATTTCCGTTCGGGCGAGGGTTAACCCAAATGTCCGCCGTTCCAGGTCGCATCTGGAACGGTTTTTATTTTAGTTAACCGCCTAAAGTTTAATGGTCCACCGGATAAGTAATTATGTAGCTTGTAGATGTGCGTGATGGTTGTTACAGGAGTTGGCTTAATGGCAGGAAAAGGCGAATTCTTTTAGGAATATCTTTGGTAAGAAATGAAAGCCCTCTCTTCTTCACAAGGGCTTTCTAAGCCAACGCATTTGTGAAGTAAATGCCTTGTTTAAGGGTTCTTCATAAGTGCAACCTCTGCTCCCCAGTCCCCTAAAGGGGGAGCAACGCAATATTATTTTAGAGCCTATTATTAAGGCAAAACCATTATTTTCTTTCCCTCTATTTTAAAATGAACGCCTGCAAATTCAATCACACTCAACACCTCCGAGGCATTCAACCGGCGGGAGATCTCCCCGCTAAACGACTTTTCTGGCACATTTTTATCATATTCAATCTGAACATCGTACCACCGGGCTAAATTACGCATCACTGCTTTCAGATCGGCATGCACGAATTTAAACTTGCCATCTTTCCATGCCACCGCTTCGGCTACATCTGGATCTGTTTTTACCTTCAGGCCGCCACTTGTTAACAGTGACTGTTCGCCTGGTTGTAAAGTCACCGCTTGCTGCTGTTCATTTTCCACCCTCACCTTACCCTGCAGCAATGTTGTCTTCACCGCTGCCTCCTCTTCATATGCCATTATATTAAAGTGGGTCCCTAGCACCTGCACTTTCATTGCATTATTTACAACCACTTGAAAGGGAAGATCCTTATGCACTACTTCAAAATAGGCTTCGCCGGTTAATTGTACCACCCGTTCTTTGCCTGAAAACTCCACAGGGAACTTCAGGGAACTGGCTGCATTTAACCAAACCTTACTGCCATCTGGTAAAGTGAGTTGGTACTGCCCACCCCGGGGCGTACTGATGGTATTATAACGGGCGGCGCCTTCGGTTGCAGCTAACCCTTGGGCTTTATATTCTAATTGCCCGTCTTCTTTTTTGTTGATTGTTGTTTTGCCTTCCTCGGCAATTACGCCATTACTTTTATTATCTAATACTATAGTTGAGCCATCTGCCAGCGTTAGCACAGCCTTATTACCGCCAGGTGCAAGATCCTGGAATGTTTTCTTTGTAACTGTTTTTGTAACAGCAACGGGGTTGTTTTTTCGGCTATTGATAGCGAACATCCACACCATAGATACCACAGCTATTATCGCTGCTGCTGCCAGAATATATTTAAACCAGTATGTTTTACCCTGATACAATTCTACAACAGCCGGTTCATTTGTATGATGTTGCCGCTTAAAAGCGTACATCTCACGCACTGCCAGTTGCACCCCATTTTCACTGGTCAACTCATTGAACACCCGCCGGTTCTCGTCTGATTCATTCACCCAATCTATCAGGGTATTGCGTTCATTGTCAGTTAATTCACCCTGATTGTGTCTTTTGATCAATTTAGCTATATCATCTTCCCTATCGGTCATGAGTTGTTAATTTGTTATGTGTTGTTATAAGTAAAACCCGGAGTATTCACCAATCTAACCGAAAAATAAAAAAAATAATATAAGATTATCTAAGGTTACTTAATTCAAATCAACGGGTTTCTATCAAATCAAAAAATAAAATAGGTTAATTTTTTTGGAAAAAAAGAAGCCGGTAATTACCATCAAATACAAACCTTTAATTACAAATCAAATCAATGAGAAGTTTAGTCTCCTACCTCTTTCTGTTTGTGTGCACACTATCTATGTATGCTCAAACAAATATACAACCCATCAGCAAATCCCTGCCTACAACTCAAAGCAACCGATGGGATATCAATAAATACATGTGGACTTATGCCCATAACAATGTAAGTCAAAACAATAAAAACCTAATAGACTTTAAAATAATTGATTCCTGGCAACAAATGAGTCCCTATTTAGCAGTTAGTAATAATGGACGCTATTTTGCGTATGGCATTGAATGTGTTGCAGGAAGTCCCATGGGGCAAAAAAAACTTGACAGCCTCATTATACAAGCCACGAATGGCACCAAGTGGCGATACGCTTTTGTGAACTGGCAACCCGGCTTTTTTGCCGCCAATAACAATCAATATATTATGCAACGTAAAGATTCCCTGTGTCTCTTACAGTTAGGCACTAATAAATTTAAAACTATAATCAATGTCAAATCTCATATAGTAACCGGTCAACTGAATCAATGGATGGCCTATCAAACAGCCATAGACAATATGGTTGTATTGGTTAACCTGTTAACAGGAAAAACCAGGCAATTTCAGGACGTAAAATTGTATACTTTTGACAAAGCAAAAAAATGGCTTGTTTGCGAGACTTATGATTCTTCCAAACAATTGATCATATATAACTTGCAAACTGACAGAGAACAAAGATTTCTTGGTGTGAAATCTTATTTTTTTTCTCCCGGTGGTGACAAGCTCATTATAAATACCGGAACTGAGTTACAATATAATAATTTCACCGATCAAACTAGTAAAAATATTTACACCTTCCACGACCCTTCGGATGTAGTATCAAATCTCCAATTTGATCTAGCAGAAAAACAGGTGATCTTTATAGTAAATGAAATTTCAAATGGCAATATGTCAAAGTACATCTGGCACTACAAAGAGGGTAATTCGAAAGCTAGTATTAAAATTAATCAACAAAAAACCAGCCTGATACCAGGTACAACAATAGTTTCAGCTAGTTTTTCAGACAATGGCCTATATCTCAATCTCATACTCCAGCAACAACCGTTGATACTTCAACAACCAGCGCCAGACGCCGTTAATTTGGAAGTATGGGATCATAAAGACCTGCAACTACAGACGGCGCAGGAAAATGTATTAAAACAAAACAAAACTGTTAATGCCATTATTGACATAGAAGATGGTCAGGTAAAATGGCAAGGAAGTGAAGGTGAACAATTGTCACTGTTGCAAGGGGATTATGCCATTATTAAAAGAAACAATCTCCGAAATGTAGGTGATCGTTTCTGGGAAAACAGCAATGGAGATAACACAGGTACTACATGGCTGATTACATTAAAAGATGGAAAGCAGGTATTATTACCAGTTTATTTTAATTTTTATTGGTTTTCACCGGATGGCAATTACCTTATTTATTTTGATCCCAAACAAGAATATAATTATTTTAGTTATGAACTGAGCACCGGAAAAACCACCAATATTTCCGCTGGTATACCGGCAAAACTAAATGGACTACTTTTTAGGCTTTTACTTACAGATAAAGAAGACGAACGACCTTATGGGCCGGCTGCCTGGCTTGAAAACGATAAAGGACTGCTAGTGTATGACAACCGCGACATCTGGCAACTGGACATTACCGGGCAAAAAAAAGCGATCAATTTAACCAATGGCTATGGTCTTAAAAATGACATCATACTCAGAGTTTTCAATAGTGAAAGGAATGGTAATCCAGTTCCTGTTATAAATAGAAACAAATCTTTGTTATTGTTAGCATATCATGCCAATAATAAAACATATGGTCTCTACCGAACAAAAACGGGCTCGGCCAGCGAACCAAAATTACAATCAATGGGTGCATGGTTTATGAATATGAATGGATTCCGACAATTAAGTATACCTAATAACGGCCAGCCACCTGTAAAATCGTTGCAGGGTGACATCTGGATCGTACAACGGCAATCTATTACTGATGCCCCTAATTATTATGCAACGAAGGATTTTAAAATATTCAAAAAACTTACCAATTTGCAACCCCATCAGGGATACCGGTGGATATCACAAGAGCTGCATACGTTTCCTCATTTGAATGGGCAAACCGGTCATGGCATTCTATACAAACCGTCTGATTTTAATCCTTCAAAAAAATATCCAGTGCTGATCGTTTTTTATGGAGGTTTTTCAAATAACATGCATCTTTTTCCAATTCCAAACTATAATGTTTGTGCTATAACGCCGGGCACCTCCCCTGTCTGGTTTATAAACAATGATTATTTAGTTTTTACCCCTGACATGTATACCACGCCTTATAAAATTGGCCCTGAAGCTTACAATGTGATTGAAGGTGCAGCCAACTATCTAAAAAGTTTGCCGTATGTAGATGCCAGTGGATTGGGCTGCGCTTCCCATAGCTGGTCTGCCAAACTAGGCGCCTATATTTTTACCCATTCCAAATCTTTTGGTGCCATGGCCATTAGTGAAGGTTTTTTGTATGCCAACATTATCAACGTAGCCCTGTCTATTGGTGAAACAGGTAATAGCAAACTAGATGAGGTTGAGAATGGATTTCTCTTTGGCAATCTATGGAAAAATAAGGAAGAATGGCTGGAACAAACCACCGTACTTAATGTTAATAAGGCCAGTAGCCCCCTATTACTATTTTGCAACAAGAAAAGCTCTCAAGAATATCAGGACCAAACACAACAGCTTTTTACCGCCTTATGGCGGCTGGAAAAAAAAGTCTGGTGGCTTAAATACGACAAAGGAGGGCATGTCTTATATGACCAGGATGAGCAAAAAGATTATACCGTTCGCTATACCCAGTTTTTTGATCATTACTTAAAAAAGGCTCCCGCCCCGAGGTGGATGACGCAGGGCATTCCTGCCACTTTAAAAGGCATTGAAGCCAGGTATGAATTAGACCCCGAAGGCAGTTGCGGTAATGATTGTAAAATTTGTCAACAATGGAATGCGCAATACAAAAGAAATCCTGCAATGTTTCAGCTGCCGATTAGTGAATGGAGCCTGGACAATAAATGAATAAAACAAGTTCGCACTCTATCTTCCTTGGACCAGCAAAGAATCTGCTGGTCCAAGGAAGTACAATAAAGTTCTTGAATTATTTTATTATCCACTTCGTTCTTCTCTCTCCTACCCCAGCATAAAAGTCCCCCGATTCTGATACAAAGAAATACTACACCTCTTTAGCGGTTAGATTTCCCCTTTTTACGGGTTATATATTTAACTACGGCTTACTGTGATCCATCTTAATCTATTTGTACCTCATGATTACCTGATTTGTGCTCGAAACCCCGGTACTGTTTCCTGCATAGACTTTACGATTGCTTAAAAAAAGTTGGGATCATTGAAATCTTATCGACGATGTTTTTACACACCGGCAGGTACTTTATTTAATTGTAAGTAATCAGAAAAGTCATGCTCAATTTTTTGAAAAAAATATTCACCGAAATACTGCTTAATGACAGCTTCACAAAATATATTGTAGCCTTTCAGATCCCTACAGTTCTCTGCTTATGTTTTCAAAGCATTCAGGCTTATAAAATTGGGCTTCCTGAATTTAAGCGCATATCCATAGCCTGGCTGGCGAACATCCTTTACCTGACAGTAAACATCCTTTTCGTTTCTCCCCAAAGCAATAATTATTTTCTCTTTGTATTTGTTACAGTTCTTGACCTGTACAATATGTACCTGTTCCTTACGGCTACCTTACCGGCAGTATTAATTAATCTCTCAAAATCAGAGAAACCGTTCATTGATCTAAAATGGTTAAAGCGGTTCCCCTTCTCTGTGAAATTGATCAAGCGGTTGGCAACCCCAAAACAGATCATCTTCGCATTCATTATAGCTGGTATTGCACGCTGTATACCAGGCTCAGGGCACATAATTCCCAACATTCACCTAAGATACCTCCCGGCTGCCACCTTAAACTTTTTATCCCTTGCTGTATTAGCCATCTATTTCAAAAATGTAGCAGCTAATAAGTACCAGGGAACAGCGTTGATGACTGCAACTTTGTTTTACGGTGCCATTCAATTCCTTGGGATCGCCCAAAGAGATATGCTGACTGCTGAAAATAAAATATACCTCGACAATATTGGCTTTGCGTTTGGCCTCCTTGCTAAAATTGCCATTCTTATTTTCTTAGGCCTTTTTATTGTTAGTGGCATTCAAAGGATTGAACGGGACGAAAAGGATAAACTTTTGCAAAAAATGACCTTTGCAGCCAAGATCCTAAAGATCAAAGACACTTATATTTCTTCAAAGACCATCATTGAAGAAGAAGGTGACATCCTGAGGTCTGTGCTTAAGGAATGCCTGAAACTATTAAATGAACGGCTTGGTTACTATGCCGAATACAATGAGAAAAGCGATGAATTAACAGTTGTATATACTTCTCCCTTATATATAAATCTAAGAAAATTTAAATTCCCTGCCACGCAGGGTTTAACCGGCCTGGCTGTTAAAACAAAAGAGCCGCAGTTGGTTAACAGCAAGATTGAAAGGTCGTCCTACACCAGTTTTGGAAATATGGGACTTAATTCTAAAATAGATAAAGGGGTAAAATCGGCACTGGCCATCCCGGTCATCTTAGCTGACCATGTGGCTGGCGTATTCTTCGTAGAAAGCAAGAAAGAGAATTATTTTACTGAAATAGATGAAAATATCCTAAAGGCCCTGGTTTCCCAGGCCGAAATTGCCATTACTAATATCAGGCTTGTTAAAGAGCTGGAACTGGGGAAAATAGCGCTGGAATCATTACAGGAAATCGACCTCAATATAACCACACAAGGCAATGAGCTTGACCTATCCGACATTCTCGATTTTATAATAAAAAGATCCCTTAAAATGACAAGGGGCGAATCTGCCAACATCTGCCTTATTAACAACAATGACCAATTGGATGTTATCGTATCAACAAAACCGGAAAACATAGGCAGAACGGTAGACATTCACGATAGCCTGGTTGGTAAGGCATACATTAATAAAGAATGCGTGTACATGGCAAACCTTCACCAGGCAGACGAGGAAACTAAAAAACTGTTCAAGCCCTACCTCGATAAAGAAACCGTCTCTGAATTAGCGGTTCCCCTTATTGTTCAGAATACTGCCATTGGTGTTTTAAACCTGGAAAGCAGAATGGTTGATTGCTTTGCAAATGATATAGAAAATATAAAACGCTTTGGGGGACAGACAGCCATTGCTATACATATTTTCCGCCTGCTGCAAGACGTACGGCGGGCAAGAATGCATTTACAGGAACTGATCACTATTGAAGCCGATACCATCAATATGCACAAGGGCCTATCAGCCACCCTTGACAATATCCTTGAAGCCACAAAAAGATTGAACAAACAATACGCTGAAATTCTGCTTTTTAACAAGGACGGTCAGCTATTCGTAGAAAAAAGCACAACGGAAAAAGATCAAAATCAGCTCATCTCCCGCGACTCTATCTGCGGTTTGGCCATCGAACAAAGAAAAACCGTATACCTGCCTTTTATCGACAAAGACGATACCCTCAACGAGCCAATTGAGCCTTCTGTTTATCTATCTACCACTTCAGCCGAACGGCTAAAATATAACCGGCTCGGCAGAAAGGACACCAGGAGCGAATTGTGCATTCCATTAGTTGCAAAAAACAAAGTGATCGGTGTCTTTAACGTGGAAAGCACTAAATATAGAGATTTTCCAAAAGAAGAACGCTTTGTACTGGAAAACCTTGCGCTTGCTGCCTCTATAGCTATAGATAATACCAGGATGCTTGACGAAATAACCGTAAAGAACCAGGCGCTTGAAAAGAAGATCGACTATGACCGCATAGAGATCACCAAGGAGTTTGCCCGGCTGGTAAATCATCGTATTGGCAACTCAATAGGAACCATTCGGGTAACCCTTGAAGATTTCATGGACGGAGAATATGGAGACTTTAGCGAAGAAGCCAGAGCTGAGTTTTTGAAAATGCTACGTGCCGCTGAAACAGCCTTAGGCTCCGGATCCGAGATCCGTGCCAAGATCCCTTTAATGTTTGACACGCCAACTTCAGCAATCAGCTTTGCCCAACTGCAGCAAAACATTGAACAGGAAAGACAATTCAAAATATATTCCGACATTTCGATCGACATAAAGGGATTGAAAACTTTACCTCCTGTGCACGCCCACGCCCCGATCATTGACGAGATCGTTTTCGAACTCATCAATAACGCTATAAAAGCAATGAATGAACATGGCACTGTTATCATTCGCGGTTTTTTTGATGACACCTATGTCTCTATCTCGGTTACAGATAGCGGATGCGGCATTCAGCCTGATAATTCAGAAAAAATATTCAACCCCCTTTATTCTTTCTGGAAAAATGGACAAACAGGCGGCGGGTTTGGGCTTTTCGAGATCAGGCAACTTATTATTATCTATGGCGGTGACCTCAAAGTGGTCTCAAGCCCAAGCAGCGGTTCTACATTCACTTTAACATTACCCATCAAACGGCATAATACAAATTTGTAAATTATGGAAAACAATTTAACAAAAGTAAACACTCATGAAAACAAAAAGAAAGGCAAGGTCCTGGTTATTGAAGACAATCCTGACTGGATAGACTACCTTAAAAAACATCTAGAAAAAGCAGGTTTTTTTGTTTTAACTGCTTCTAATTTAACCATGGCCAAACAAATGATCACAAGCGACCGGTTTCATTTTATAACAATAGATATGCAGTTGGTAAAAGACACTGAGCGAAATAAATTCGAGGGGTGGGACATACTCGCAATAGTAAAATATTTGAACCTGGAAGATACCACTACACCCTGCATGGTAGTCACCGCACATCCCGAAGATTACATTGAACTGTCGCCGGTAAAGCAACTAAAAAGTATGTTTTTTATGTCTAAAAAGGCATTTGACAAGCGACAATTTGTAGAAACAATTGAGCGGGTAATCGCCACAAAAAACATCCAATTCAAAGACGATCAAAGAGGAGATTAATATGCCCCAAAAAATAACGATCTTAGTCATAGAAGATGATAAGGACTGGCTTGAAATACTTTGCAAGATACTCCACAAGCATCTTACAGTTAAAATTGAAGACTACAAATCATTTAGCGCAGCCGAGGAAAGGATCTGGCAGAAATCCGAAGATATAGATCTACTGGTAACGGACATCTTTCCCAGCAACGTTAGCAGGGAAAAGGTTGGAGAAAACCTCGCAAAATTCGTTGGGGATGCCAACATACCTGTCATCATTATTACTGGTGATTCAGAATATCCCCTGACTGCCTGGAAAGAGTTAAATGACCCCAAAATATTTCTAAAACATAATTTCAGCAAGGTAGCTTTCATAAATACGGTAAAGAGTATTTTAGGCAATAAATTGAAGCATTCCATGGATCACAATTCAACAGACCAGCCAAACAATCTTCAAAACGATAACGATTTTATTGGTTAGCTTATGAGTACAGACAAAACAGAATCGGCCATCACCCTTCATGGAAAAATAGTTGAGACAGGTCTATTGATTGGCTTGTGGGTTTCGGCATTCATCATGTTTATCACCCTCGGCATAGGATTATATAAAATAATTCATGGGCTGGTTGTAGAATTCATGCCATTGGAAACAAAAAAAGTTCTGATCAATGAATTGCTGGAAGGACTGGAGCTTATATTCGTTTCCCCACTGGCGTATTTGCTTGTATTATCATTGCTAAAATACAACAGTGCTGTAAAACCCCGTCTCAATCCTGACCTTAAAACAAAGTCGAAATACATTGGCAATGCCAAACTGGAAATAACAACAGTAAAATCTCTTAGCGTATCTCTCTTTATTTCCATTATCATCTTGCATACCATGGAAGATATTTTCACTGGCAAACTAACTTTAACCCTGATTACAATAATTGGCTTCCTTTTAGCCATTTTGATTTGTTGGTACTATTTATTAGACCGCCTTTCCGACGAGCTGGAAAAGAAAATTATTGAATTATAGCGCAATTACGGCCATGTAAAGGCACACTTCCTCATTAATAACAAGCATCCCCACTTGACCACCATCAACTTTTCAGCCTAAAATCCAATAAAAATATCGATCACATACCCCGTGACTACTTATGCCTTTTTCCTGGCTCCTTACGAGACACCACTCAACCATTATAAGACATTCCTTACTCATAATGTCGTATTGGTAATTCCTTATGGTTCGTACGTAACTAGCCTTTACCTCTAACAATTCCACACCTGCCTTATTATAAAAAGACCGCCTATCAAAGGCAGCAACTTTTTATCGAACAACACATTCCGCAATTGTTTCAGCGCTTTTAATTTGTTATTGTATACCGCGGCCGGGGTCATGCGAAGCAATCGGGCTATCTCCTGGGAATCGAGCCCGTCTATATAGAATAGCTTGAAGACTTTTTTTCGCACCGGGGGCAGCTCTTCAATTTCACGGTACACTTCCATCAAAAATTCACTGCGAACCATTTGGGCCAGCACATAATCATCTTTCTCATCGCTGAGAATACCCAACTCCTGTTCCGATGCCCGGTGCCGTTTTGAGGCATCCAAAAATTTTAAACATTTATTTCTAACAGTAATAAAAACGAATGCTTTGATATTCGGCATGGTCACAAAATCGGTATGGCGTCGCAACAAAATTTCCAGCGTTACCACGGCAATGTCTTCAGCCTCGGCCCTATTTTGCGTAAGGCGATACGCAAAATAGAACAGATGGGTGAAATACATGTCGTAGATCGTCTGAAGCGCTTTTTTATCCCCTTCATTGAATCGCTTAACCAACAACTCATCAGAAGTTTGCCCTGCTTTCAATATGTCAATGATTTATTTAAACAAAACAATTATTTTGTTTAAACATGCTACTAATGCTTAGCGTCCATGTATACACATGACTACAATATTGTTACAATCAGTTTCTTAATGAATAGATAAGGTGATTAGCACGGAGCATCGTTTAAAAGGAAAAACGGTTTGGCAGGATAGGTACCAGCAAGTTGGGAAAATTAATGTTGACCGCAAAGAGGTATTGATTAAATTGATATTGATCAAGCCATTCGTACGACTCAAAATTATGACGAGGGTCAGCTTTCGGTTTCTAAAACATTTACAATCCTGACCGCATATAAAAATGGCAGCCCCGTCAGGAACTGCCATTTTCAGGATCTTTATAATGTTATCTGCGTAGTGATGCCTCCACAATACTTATATATTCATCCATATCAATACCCAGGTCGCCAAAATAGCCTGCCACTGCCGCCACTTCTTCCTGGTTGATCTCGCCATCGCTTCCGATAAGGTTATTCGACACCAGTACCAGGAACTTTTTTTGTTCCCTGTTTAGCTTGTTGAGGTCGCTGATCATGGTTTCATAACCGGTTTCCTCCATATAGGAAATCGATGCTTCGGCCCGTACACCTAATTGGTTACTGTATTTACTCAGCAAGGCCGTCTCTGAACGCGAGCCTTCATCATCACCATAAGCGATCAGGGCCAACAGGTTGATCACTGACATCCGTTGATTTTGGGTAAGGTCGCTGAAAAGTCCGGCTGATGATTGTGGTTGGGGTTCTTCTTTTTTCTTGAATAAATTGAACATAGGGGTTTTTGTTTAACGTGTGATAAAAACGCACCCCTTTTCTCATTATTGTTGCAAACGGGAAAATTCTACCTTGTCAGTCTCGACTTCACATAATTAAACCCGTTATTATAGAACAGATCCTCCGTAAACTTATCTACATCTAACCGGGAGGCCCAGCTTTTTGAATCTTCCAGGTTTTTAAGGAAGAATCCGAAATTCCTGCGGATGTATGTTTTGAGCTCATCCATATCCTTCACCGTTGGCATATTGATGAAGGGGTTGATAAGTCCGTCGAAATCGGAGCCCATACAAATATGCTGTTGCGCTGTTTCCAAAGCAATACCCGCATCGATGCATACCTGCAGATAATGTTTGAGCTGTAACAGTACATGATCAAAGAAAAATTCATCGCGGGCAGGAATGGACCCATCGGCGCTTTCTTCCAGTTCGGCCATGGTCATACAGTCATCTTCATTCACTGCTTTACCAATGGCTACATCGGGAATTTCGAGGGCTGTCCATTCAGCGGCGGAAATAAATTCCTTGTCGACAATGAAGGTAGAATTTGGGTCACGGCCCGTGGGGTCGTCATCGTGTTTGCCCACATAGCCAATAATGCGGCGGTCGAGCGAGAGGCCGATCATGCCGCCATGTTGAACGATCCAGGCTATCTCTTCATCGAACAGGTTGATGCTGCTCATATTAAAGGCAGGCGCGCCCGGCCGGCTGGGCATATTTTTCACCTGCATTGATTTGGCCAGTTCTACATAAACCGCCTGTTTGTCGGGCATTTTGCGGGTAATGAAGTTGGCCCATTGGCGGAAAGGGATACCCGTAAAACCGGTATGCGTGCAAACGAGGGGTTGCACATTGTGGAAGCCGTTGGCATCGATGGCGGTGCGCAGATGGAGTCGCGATTGGTAGCTCATGTGTTTGGTATCAACACAAATGCCGCGATCGAATAGCCCCTGTATCACCGTACGCCCGTCATTGGTAAGCCCATTTCCGCGCGGAATAAAATGCTGGATGTTGGCCAACTGAATGGCAAACGCATGGTTAGCCAGGTTCGATGACTGCATATGAACGGGGTTCACCGAGATCACCGGCGCTTTGGCTAGCAGGACATCGAGGTTAGCCAGGATCTCAGCAGGCGAAAAGGGCTGGTTGGCAATATCAATGCCATTACTGGTATCAACCAGCGAATGACAGCCTTCAATCACAAAGAAGACATTCACTTTATTTTTAGGCAGGGGTTGAGCAAAACTTTCGCGCCGCAGGATATTAAAAGATTGCGGCGCATTGAGGTAATTATTGAGCGTTCTTCCCATTATAAAATCGGTAAAAGGCAGCAGTTTTCTATCGACCACGTTTTGCAACACGGTAGCCGAGAGTTTATGCTGACTGCCGCTGCGCAGCAACGTGCGCAACTTCAGTACCTCCTGCGCCAGGAAGCTTTCCATGGCATATAGTACACAGCCAACCACTACTTCTTCGGCAAACTCTGCCAGCTGGGTTTGGTGCATCTGCGACTCAATGATATTGGGCAGGTCGGTACATTGTTTGGGAATGCCGGCCACATCATTTCGGCTAACAGTAGTATCTATATTGGGATTATCGCTAAAAAGCTGCTTGAGGATGATATGGGCATGAAAGTCGAAGTATTTCATGCGCGGGGGTTTAGGGTATTGAAGCTACAGGAAGTGGAGAGGATAAAAAACGGGGAAAATACCGGTAATTACTGCTGAGTAAAAAAACGGGAAAAACACCGGTAGTTTGATTTTAGCGGGGTTTGTTGATTGTGGGCAGGATCTAACTGTACACCAGTTCCCGAAAATTTTCATCCTGCGCTTTATCTATTTCTGCGGCCATTTCGTTGACGAAATCCCGAACGCCATTGTGACTGAGATCAAAATCGAGCCGGCGGCCTTTGACGCCCTCGGCTGTAGTCATTAGCCTGAACCATTCTCTTATATGGGGGCGTGCTCTTACCGGCTCAACGAGGTTCGGTACAGAGAACACCTGGTATCTTTGTTTGGGATGGGTATCGGCATAGCGTTTGAATTCTTCAAAACACCAGTTTTTATCGTTACCCATATCCCGAAAGGTTTCCTGCTGGGCTATCAGTAAAAGTACGGTAGTACGTTCACAGTAATCATATACGGTCTCCATGATCTTTTCGCCATTAACGATGGAATCGGAGTCAAAAAAATAGTTGTTAAACCCAAGGTCATTCAAATATTTAACGATAACAACAGCGAGGTAATTATTCTCGCGCCATTCCCGCGGATGCGATTCCGGCGTTATGCCGAATGCCTCTTTGATCATGACCTTATAACTTGAATTGATGCCTGGCAAACCTCTTTTGGTATAAGAACAGAAATAATCGATCCGCTTTTCCAGCAATTGGATCCCTTTGTTCATTTTAGTTTGTAATGGCGTTGGCAACGACAAATGGTCCGATGCATAATACAATTCTTTGAATATATTATACCCATCATCATCGCGGTTCAGCTTAAATTCCTGCAAATGGTTCAATGCCAGCTTAACAAAATCATACTCATTATCATCGCTTTGAGCTTTAAGCTCCCGGTATTGCAAATGCACTTCTTTTAGCCTGGCATTAAAGCACAACAGTGCACCATCTGCATCGGGCACAGTTGGAGCAGGCGCATCTAACTTTATTGAGGTAATAAATTTTTTCAGGAATATTTCATTATTGATGTCCACGCCAATGCATTTATAATTGTTTACTTTTGATCAATTCCAATTCTTTCTTCCAGTGCTCCGCCTCCTGCTTCCATGTTTTGTCGAGCGTTCGCAAAGTACTTACCTCCGCTTCCTTTTGCTGCACCCTGTTCACGACCTTTATGTAATTAAGATCTTTTTGCAGCTCATCCAGTTCCTGCTGTTGTGCAGGTGTAAGTGCGCCCTTTTCTTTTTTCTCTTGTAATAGGTTGAGGCGCGACCGAAATTCTGCTTCCCGTGATGATAAAGCTGCATAATACAGATAGTGGGGATCGCGATCCTCGATCTCGAAGATCGCTTTGAAAAGTTCGGGGGTTGAATACCCGATAAAATTTTTTGTCGGCTGTTCCAGATAAAAGCCGGTATTGGTATGCCTGATAATATTGACTTCTTTTTCAAGGCAGCCGGCCACTATGAGCGGACTATGAGCCGTTATAATAAACTGTACATTGGGAAATTCGCGCCGCAGCAAGCCGATGATCTTTTGCTCCCAGCTGGGGTGCAGGTGTGCATCAATTTCATCAATAAGCACGATGGCCTTTTCATAAAGGGGATCACTGCTTTGGGGTCTTAACTCGCTCAGGAACCGGTATATCACCAGGCAAATAGAAAGAATGGATAATGTACCCTGGGAAATGCTCTGCAGGGGCACTTCCTGTTTATTTTCTTCTGATTGTACAAAGAACCTGAAATCGCCCGTGGCCGGCACCGTCTCTATGCGGCTGAACCTGAAAAAAGTATTGGCAGTTTCACCGCCTGTGTTTTTGCGTTGTGGCGTTCCGGCGGCAATGGACTTCAGGGGCCCGGGTTCAGCCAATTCAGAAATAACGCGTTGTATTAACGGGTATGGTTCTTTGCTAAAATCGCTGCGGTTGTTCTGGGCTACAATGAAGAGGCTTTTATTTATAATTGGTTCCAGTGAGCCGCCATACAGAAATTCAGTGGCGCCATCTTTTCGGAGGTCTTCAGAAGTCGTATTGGTATTGGCGATCACAGTGCCCGACCGTGTAATGAACCGGGAATCTGAAATAGCCAGTACCGGCACCCTTCCTATTCTGCTGGTTATATTGTCTTTGTTTGCCACAATGCGGCGTTGTTCCTGGTCAATGCTTTCAATACATTCATCGACCTGCTTATCGATGAACAGTGTGGTGCTTTCTGAATTCGCCGGATCAGCTCTCCTTTCGAACAACTCATCTAATTTCCTATTCAGTTCCCGAACCACCTCCGTTTGAACCGGATGATCGCTCAGCACATAGGCTTTCGCCAGGGTATCGGCCGGGGCGTTGGCGGGTATCCAATCCCGCATCTTATCCCTGTCGCCATATAACAATGCGATGATCAGCCGCAACAGGTGTGTTTTGCCATAACCGTTCTTTCCCAGCAAGATATTGACGCCCGGGGTCAGGTTCCACTCAAAGCTGCCAAAAAAAGGCAGGTTCTGAAATTTTACCCGGTCGAGCAGGATCTCTTTGGTAAGGTTTACCCGGTATTTATTGTCTTTGTCGAGCTCAACAAAACGATCGAGCGCAGCTTTTGATCCTGTTGGGTTGCCGCTGGCCTGCAGGATCTTTGCTTTGAGTTCATGATACTCGGGATGCGGAAAATAACCGGGGTCGGTAGCCTGTTTGCGGTCATCGAGTTCAATGGCCTTGTTGATATATTCCAGCGCCTTGGTAAAATCCTGGAATTTGAATTTATCATTCGCATGAATGAACAGATCGTGCGGTGAAAGATCAATGGGTAATAAAGAAGATCCGGTGTTAGTAGCCTTTATTGCAGCAGCGTCTTTTCCACGCAATTCCTCCAATGCAACCTGCCGGTTGATGAGCTCTGACTGAAGGCGGAACTCATCCTGAATGCGTTGCCGTTCAGCCTGCAGGCCTTCCGATTCCTGTTTCTCCATTTCGGCCAGAAGCGTATGATAAAAGTCGGATTGAAGTTGCCGGACTTTCCGGATAATGATATAAAAAAGTGTGATCATTACAATATAAACAGCAAAAGCCAGGATGAACGCCGGAGCCGTTGGGTGTAATAAAACGTAAACGGGCAACTCAGATATAGGCATGTTATGCCAATAAGAATCATTATTCGCCACCCTGTCTTTGACAGTATTATTCAGATAAAGGACAAATGTCGTACCACCACTTATCAGTAATGCCATAAACCAGTAGTGAAGGGAAGGCGCATGGCTGGTTTTGTTAACCCAATGCCGGTTAGCCCTCATGAGAACAGCTACTACGGCCAGGACTATCAAATAACTGAAACACAAAAAAACAAAGGGAACGTAATAGGGCTTATATAAAATCGCCCATTGACTGGCACCTGTAAAGACAATTAAAATAAGGAGCTGGTACAAGCCGATTGACAAATAGGGTGCTTTGTCTTTTTCAGGCAATCGCTCAATGATCTGCAGTTTGGCGCCTGACAGATAAAACAGGAAGTTCCTAAATTTCCGAACTAAAAAAGAATGCTTCATATTTATGGTCAACCGTTTTCGAAAAAATAAGATCGATCATTATTGCCAATAAAAAAAGGTATTTTCAACCTGATGGAATAAAATAGGTGTTTTAACGGTGGGTACTTAATAAGTAAACAAAAACAGCGGACGCCTACACTTTTTTATACGTCTCCATAAATTCCTTTTGCGCGATGCGGTATACCTCATCTTTGGCAAGCGGTATAACCAGGTAATCATTTAAACGCAGGGTTTGACTTTCGTGCCAGGGCGCTTCAATATATATTGGTTCGCCCGGCTTATCCAGCAAACGCTGTAAACCTTCCAGGCGAAACGCTCTTATACTTTCTTCAGTTATCTGAATTGCATATACCCTCGCTTTCTCATTAGGAATATAATAATCACCTGCCTGGTGAACATATCTGTCAAGAAATTTAGCAGCATTTACCACATATTCTTCCTTAACCCCGGTATCATTTGTTACCACGTAGTCGCCTTTGGAGGTAATACACTGCGTTTCTACCCCATCGCTTGTTCGCGAAACAATCCGTTCTCCCCCGTTTGAGATCCGGGCTTTTACACCCTTGATTTTTTGATGTAAAATGCCATATTCCTTTATTTGCTGAAGAAAAAAGAGTAACAGTTCCTGCTGCTTCAGGATCTGCGGATTGAATGTTTCTGTTAGATAGGCGCTCGTTTTGTTGAATAAGGCGTTTGCAATTTTCCGCTTAATGGAACCGGAAAAGAAGCACAATAAAAATCCTACTATTTTATTGATACTACTTCCTGCCTCCTGTATTTTCGGATAGCTTTCTTTAACTATCTTCTCTATGCGGGCCCTGATGAGGTTATTAGCTACATCCAGTTCGTTCGTAGTAAGTCCATCATATTTAGGTGTTTCAATTTTTTGGTCTTTGTCAACGCTGTTAAGCAATAACATATCCGGGATCAGCGGCATCTTCCATATTTCGGTTGTGCCCGCCTTTCCAAAATTTACATTATACCGCCACTTCTCGTATTGTTCGGTTGTTAAGCCGTTATTGGTGATCTGTTTAAACTTCACCAGGTCTTCCCCAAAGTAAAACCGCAAAAAAGCCTGGCAATTCTTTCTTCCTAGCTGATAGTCATGCTCCCTGAATTCCTTTTTAAAAAAGCCTGAGAATCCGCCTATGAGGCCACAGGCCAGAAAATAAAATTTTCGCTTGGTAGGATAGATCAGATACCGTTTGCTCTCCATTTCCAACCCACTAAGCAGGTCCTCCTGCCTGAACATGGACTGATTCCTGATGGCCTGAAAGATCTTTTTCGCCTGGTCGAGTAAGGTATATTCTCCGGGCTCTTCGTATGTAGCGCGTTTGGTGGCGTTTGTAACGGTTGGGAAGGGATCTATCAGGATCAGGTAATTTTCATCGTCCGACCGATCCTTATTTTTTTTGCATGCCAGCAATCGCATGGTAGTGCCAATAGGCTCATTATTGATGGTTCCGCCATCTACGGAATTAAAAATATAATTGTCTTTTTGCTGCAGATCGAGGTTAACATCAATATTGGAATTCTTCTTAAGCCTGGTTTTAAAGTCTTCAAAAAACTTTCGTTTCACCGTTATCTTTCTGTTCGCAAGTCCAAAAGGGAATGCGCCGGTGGCCTTTGCCGCTGCCGCTAAATGCGCTTTCGTCTCTTCTGTCAGTACTTCGGCCGGATAATCAATATCCAGATCCTGTGGATTGAATTGATAGTGGAGAAAGCCGCTGTGCATTTTCAGCACATTGCAGGTAGGATCATCCCCGTCGATGTTCGAAAAGCGAATATCAACGGGTACGCCTTCCAGGTTGGTCACCGAAAGAAGCATACTTACGTTCTGACTTACGTATTTCGGGGGTGCAAATTGTAATTTGGCAGGAACCGCGCCTTCCGAAATTTTATCAATAGGATCTGAATTCAATAACGACTTCATATTATTCAGGGAGGTCACCACATCGCCATTATTCATCAATTTTTGAAATGTTGATCCTTTATGGTCGTCAGCCATATTGATCCATACCTTATACAACTTGGTGGGCGAATCATCGGGCCCTGGCCTGTCATAATTTCCGGGAATTATGTCGTTATTTCTTTTAGTGTAATAAGAACCGTCATTGAACGAATAACCGAGGACAGCTGCGGTCATGCCGCCTGCGGAGGCGCCGCTTAGTACTTCAATGACCACATCGTGTAGAGGAACCAGTTTTTCTTCTTCGGTGAGCGGTTCGTTGCCGGCCTGCTTTTCCCTGATGGCGTCTTTCTTTTTCTGCCAACGCTTCAATGTTTCGATGAGGTAGTCAATTACGCCGGCAGTGTAGGCACCGGCAGAGACGGCACCCGCCATACAAATACCGAGTCTGATTGTCTTTGGGTTATTGGCAGACATCTGTTGTAGTTTTGGGTTAAACTACGACAGTTCCAGCCAATCAAAAACGGGAAAAACACCTGATTTGGTAATACAAGATTCCTTACGGCTTCCCGGGCGCACCCTTTGCATCAACCTCATGCCCGAACCAGATAACTGCATAATTTTTATAAATTCCTATACCCATGGCATTCCACGTTCTGGCGTACGCTCCTTTATTTAATAACGCTTCATTATGGAATTTACTTTCTTTCCATAAGGCCAGTGCTTTGGAGGCATCTATAAGTTCGGAATAGGTAGCAGCGATCTCAAACCCATTTCCCGTATATGAAGTAAGCTCCTTTGGCTTATTCCACATGCATAGTTTCTGCGCATGATCGGGTGTGTAGCAACAGGACGTCCATTTACCATTGGCCGACCAGCTGTGCATACTGCACCCTTCCTGGTCGGGGCGATTTGTTTCAAGGTCCTTTGCATGTATTTGCGCAACCGCTGTGAGGGAAACCGAAAGCGGGATAGCTGGCAAGCCGTTCTGTGCGCGGTAGGTAGTGATCAAATTGTACAGTTTCAGTTCTTCGGGGGTCAACTGAATTGCATCAGCGTTTTTCAACGGTTTACTTCCCATTAAAAAAGTTGCACTTAAAAGTAATAGGCAATAAAGCCAGGTTGTTTTCATTAGATTTAAACGGAAAAACAGAGGAATTATTGACTAAGGATCAAATAGATATTTATTTAGGATCATATACACTCTGCCTAAAATAAAGCTCAACAATCTTGTCCTCTAAATTTGGTCTATATACGGTAACAATATTTTTCAGATTAGATACTAATCCGGCCAAATTAGTTGAAGTATCTTGAGAGTAAAATAATATTGGAATTTGCTCCAAATGTTCCTCTGCCCTAATTTCCTGAATGTACTTGTCACCATTAAATGGTTGCATATGATAATCCATAATTACCGCATCCAAGTCATAATTTAACTGTTGAAAAATATTATCCCCATTCCTTGAAGTGATAATTTTCAAATCAATGCCATATTTTCTGGCAATTATTCTAACATTATCCTGAGCAGAATGCGCCCAGGTTTCCATATCATCAATCCAAAACAATTTGACAACTTTATTCATATTATTTAAGTTCAATTATAATAGTCACACCGCTTTCCTGTGAATTATTTATTACCGATATTTTACCCTTTATAGCATGAAGGATTTCTTTAACGTGATATAACCCTATCCCTGAACCGTCAGTTGTGGTAAACCCTAAATCAAATATTTTATTGAGATTATTTTCTTCGATACCATTTCCATTATCAATAAATTTTACCAACAAAGTATTTTTCTCAGACTCGCTTAACTCAATTTTTAAATTATTAGCTCTAGACTTTTTGGCATTATTGACAATGTTGTCAATTACGATATTTATTTCTATTGGTTTAACGACGCGAATAAATGGCATACTCGTATAATCCTCAAATGATATTTTTAATGTATTATCTGCAACGGTTGGTATTATATTTTGTATATACTCTCTGATATAGTCTATTAAATTAATTTCCAGGTCCTCAGTTTTTAATTTAAAATTTGCTTTAGTAGCAAATGCTGCAACATTTAATATTTTCTTTGTTTCAAATGATATGTTCTTTATTATTTCATTTAAATCTTCTTTACTAAGTGGGATGTCATTTTGGATCCTAAGAGAAATACCTTTTAAATAATTATTAATCGTCCCTGCATATATCCCGATATGATGAATTAGCGCAATCACCTCTTCATATTCCGCAGTATTAATAGACTTCAAAAAAAGATTTTCGCTTATTTTCTCCTTTAGCTTAGCCGTTGCTTCATTTGCTTTTTGATATTCAATTGCAGCTATTTTTTCCGCCTCTTCCTTTGCCAGTTTTAAATCTCTTACCCTAACAGTTGCATTTTGTACCTCCCTAATCAATCGATCATCTCCCTTTTCAGCAGCAAGATTGTTCAATTTGTCTATAATAGCATCAGCACTATTGATTTGACTAATTTCTATTAATTCAAAAAAATTTGAGGGAATCTCAAATTCTATCAAATCTTCTTTGCCAGTAAGCTTAGCTAGCAGATCAACAACTCTCCCATTAATATCATTAGAATTACCATCTTCAATGCTAACCCCCCATTGTTGAACATCAACAACGTATTTTTCGAGACGACGCAAAATCTCCCAAAAGAAATCAACTAATTGATAATATGTAGGTGTTTTAATGAGCCCATCCCCTCTTGTTGAAGTCTCCTTTAACTCTTCTGTGTTTGAAAATATTTCAATTTGCCCCATCAAATCTGTGGTCCCAAGATATCGCCTAAATCCTTGAGTTTTCCTGTAATCTATTTTCAACGGATCTTCCCCAGGTTCACCATAAGGATAAATTCTGAATCCATTTTTATATAAAAAAACGTGGCCATAATGATTTGAGGATATACCCATCCTTCGGGCAAAAACTTGCTTTGCGGAAAGATTTAAATAATAAAGTTTAATTTCGATATTAAGGAGAAAAGGGAAACTGTTCTTTTCTTTTATCTTATAAATAATAGTACCACCATCTGTTAGCTCTGTCCATAAATAATTTCCATCTTCAGAAATAGTAGCACTTATTTTTGTAGTTTTTAGACCAAGAGTTTCAAAAATAAAATTTCTAACCTCTCCATTTACCTTTTGATAGCCTTCAGAAAAAGACATATCTCCTTCTAATTCCTCCGGCACTTCAATAATAATTTTGAAATCCTCCTCAGCATTGCCAGCATTTGGGTTGATCAACTTTGCCAAAGAATCCTTTAGCTTCAAATACTTCTTTCGATCCCATTCACTTCGCAATTCTTCTATAACCAAAACTGTTCCGTGCTTCAAACCAAAATCGCTACGATTCTTTGTATCATGCAGAACATCAATATTCACAAATTCCTCCCTTAAATCACCTTCGAACTTTTCCCAATTAGTTAAAAGCACTTCAGTTTTAGACTTAATATCATTTTTGGTAGTCTCTAAATAAAGCTGCTTTCCAAGTTTATCACAAGAAAACCGACCTATTCCCTTAGCTCCAGCAAAAACACGATTGTTTAAATTTGACCTATAATCAAAATCATAGTCTTCTGTACCTTCTTTTTTAGCCGAATAGGCAACAAACAACCATTTATTTATAAGATCATCATAACTCATTCCCTTCCCATCATCTTTTATAATAATTTTACCGTTACCAGCTTGAATATTTTCAAACCGTATTGTTACTTGCCTCGCGTGTGCATCAAATGAATTCTTGACCAACTCAAATACAGCAATAAAATCATCCGTTATTAAATCTCGACCAAGGATATCCTTCAAAGCAGAACTTATTCTAAAATTCAAATTACCGCTCATTATGTATCTGAATTATTATCAAAATGATCTAAAAACTTAATTGAGTAAAATAAGGTTAATATTTAAACCCTAATATAAAGCAATCGTTTTAGAGCTCTCAAGATGAAATTGGGAAGATAAAATTAGCATAGGCGTGATTAACTATTTAGCCGATGAAAGATCGTTCATTATCCACCTAGGCAGGCACAAATTGTACTTCCTACATGAATACAAACCCTAAATCCACTTGAATCTAACCTCAAAAATGAAACAATTTTTAATTATGCTTTTAAGCATAAATAACCACTTTGAACACATTGGTATTTCTCTGATATTTGCATCACTTGAGCCACAAAAGGTTGACCACATTCCTTTGAAGGATATCCTTCTTAATGTGATGATGGGCTTTTTTATCTCACTCTCCCACCCTCACCCGCATCACCCACCGGGGGCTCCCATTTACTGCCGAAAACGTCAGAATGTAACTGGCCGGACCGGCACTCCACTTAATTACATCAACCTGCCCGGGATCGATGCGGTAATCCCGGAGATATATGTAAATACCATCCTTCAGCGCCGCAGCAAATGGCTCCAGTTCCTTTGTAGGAATGTTGTGATAATGCGCGGCAATGGCATGGGCCTGAACACCCTGCCTGTAAACAATGGTGGTATCGGTGAAGCGGAGACTATCCGGCTTTTCGGTTGCTTTTGTGCTATTTTCCCGATTGAAATAAACCTGTGAAGCCTTGCTTATAATGGCCTGCGGCTGTACGGTACTATTTGTGTCCTGCAATGCACCCGTTAAGCCATACCGGAATGCAAATTGTTTTGTTGCCTTTTGAAAGGCGTCCTGCTGATCGGCAACCTTCCGGTCAATAAATCCTAACTCATCCAGCACATTGTAACACCACACCGCTAACTGCAGTGAATCTAATGAGTCGTCATTCGGCAGTTGACCTTTGCATGCACCAGTAACGGCAGCAAGGAATTTCCTGTAATGAGGCAGTACCACCACATTCTCTACACCAAAATAACCAATGCTATCTATGACCGACAGGTCTATTTTCGCTTTTCCATCAAAACGCGTATGCCCCGTAGCTTTATATTTCGGGGTAAAATGATCGCCTATTGATCCGTAGAGGTCGCCGTTGGGAATGCTTCTGAAAAAGTCAATGCTGATGCAGGGTAGTTTTGCGGAAGTATCTTTTTCAATGGCAAATACCGCCAGCCGTTCCTGGGCCGATAGTGATATAAAGCAGCTGATCAAAGATATTAATAAGGAGGGCTTTTTCATATGCATGGGTTGAGGGGTGACGGCTATGGGACAAAGACTAACCGGAAATAGGATGGCTCGTCTACTATTTGCTTTTTATTAGTTCCAAACGAAAAATGAATTATTCCATAACCTGTATCATTATGGCACCACTCATAAGCATACTGTTTTCTATTAAATAAATCACCAACCCCAATTAACTTAGCCTGAACTAGATACAGTAGCTCCCTCTCTGTGGGCAACCTAAACCCGCGTATATTTTCAATTCCCTGAAATCTACTTTCATCATTGTAAACGGAGGAATATCCATTTTTACGATTCATTTTATTACAATAATAAAGAGCCTCGCCCAAAGAAAATTTGTTTCCCAGGCGCCATCTTTCTTTAGAACCATCGCTAAGTCCCATCACTTCATCAAATTCACTTCGCAATACACAACTATAAATATATTTTGGTGATGATAATTGATCAATAACTAACATGCCTGGATTCAGCTCTCCATAAAACTTCCTGGCCATGTCCATTCCCTTAAAGCTCATATCTTTCAGGAATTTGGGACGCTGACTGGCCTCATTGGCCAAAAAGAATTCAAGAATTGATTTATGCGCAAATTTCCAGTTTCCGGCCCCATCGCAGGTTAGCAATGACTGACCAGTGATCTCATCGGGCTTTAGCTGAATGTTAAATTGCGCGGCGATCTTCAGCGCTTCCTCCTTTGTTATAAACATCCGGCCTTCCTTCCGCCAATTGTAGTAAATGGCTATGGCAGTTCTATGCGACAGGTTCCGCAAATTCTTCATAAAACCTTTTCGATCTTCTGTCCCTTTCCTTTTCTCCGCTTCACGCAGCAACCATTTCGTAACCAATTTATCATAGATGCTGTACGTGCTCACTTCACTAACCTCATCTTCAGTTAAATAATCGATATAACTAAGCAGCATTGGCCTCATCACTAAGTTCTTCGACCGGGCAACAATTTCCCGGGCCCGTTTTTTCTTTTCCCGGTTTATAAATGGAATGATCCCAAACTTTTTATTAAGGTATTTTGCTACTTCCTTATCTTTAAAGGGAGAAATGTACAATTTGTTCAGCTGATAAAATCCTTTCTCATCGGGCCGTTTTATTTTCAGCTCATAAGGATCTTCTTCCTGCCCGGGAAAATACTGGGTGCGGCAGGTTATAAGCACTTCCCTGAAATTTAAGGTAAGGGCAATGATCTCATCGATCCGATTTTGAAACGCTATGGCATCGCTGATCTGTGGGTCCATTGAAATAATCCCCCGGTCCTCATCCAGCGCATCCAACAACAGGATCGTTCTTTTCGCATCTTCTGGTTTTATTGCTTTTACCTCGTTAATGGTATCGGGATTGGAGAACCGGAACAATTTCATCTCATATTCCCGGGGATAACTAAAGAACGAGTTGTATTCAAGATACAAATTGATCATAAACGTTGTTTTACCCATTCCTGAATCGGCCAGAATAAGATAAAACCGTTCTGAATCCGCCTTTTCATTGAATGCTATTTTCGTGAAAAAAGGGATCAGTTTATTTCGTGCAATATACTTGTGGGTAAAACCAGGTTCTTCCTGGCGGGCAGGGGAAGCATTTTGATACTGTGTTTGTATATAATACTTTTTTGCCTTTTGAATAGACAAATGATCAAATTGCGGCTTAATGTCTTCCAAAGCCGCCTTGCAATGCTTGTGATGCTTAAGTAAAGTATTGAATATTTTTACAACTACAGTTACAAGGAGAACAGTTACTATAACAGAAAATAAGGCGCTCCAATCATCATTACAACCCAGCCATTTGAAGAATTTGCCAAAAGGTTGCAACTTTAAAATTGCTTCAACAATTTTATCCATAAGCAGTTTCTTTCTAAGGTTTTGATCTATTCAGCGCGCCTCCCCCCTAACAATTCCAGGCCTGCTTTATCATGAACAAACTCCCTATCAGGGGCAACAATTTTTTATCGAACAACACATTCCGTAACTGTTTCAGGGCTTTTAACTTGTTATTGTATACTGCGGCCGGGGTCATGCGAAGCAAACGGGCGATTTCCTGCGAATCGAGCCCGTCTATATAGAATAGCTTGAATACTTTTTTTCGAACCGGGGGCAGCTCTTCAATTTCCCGGTATACTTCCATCAAAAATTCACTGCGCACCATTTGGGCCAGCACATAATCATCTTTTTCATCGCTAAGAATGCCCAGCTCCAGTTCAGAAGCCCTATGCCGTTTAGTGGCGTCGAGGTATTTTAAACACTTATTTCTAACAGTAATAAAAGCGAATGCCTTGATATTCGGCATGGTCAAAAAATCGGTATGGCGCCGCAATAGCACCTCCAACGTTACCACGGCAATGTCTTCCGCCTCGGCCCTGTTTTGCGTAAGCCGATACGCAAAATAGAAGAGATGGGTAAAATACATGTCATAGATCGTCTGAAGCGCCTTTTTATCCCCTGCATTGAATCGCTTAACCAACAACTCATCAGAAGTTTGCTCTGCTTTCAATATGTCAATGATTTATTTAAACAAAACAATGATTTTGTTTAAACATGCTACTAATGCTTTGCGTTCATGTATACATATGACAGCAATATCGTTACAACAAGTTTCTTAATGAATAGGTAAGGCCTTTTAGCACGGAGCATCGTTTAAAAGGAAAAACGGTTTGGCCGGATAGATACCAGCAAGTTGGGAAAATTAATGTTGATCGCAAAGGGGTATTGGGTTAAATTGATATAGATCAAGCCGTACGTACGCCATAAAATCATGACGGTGGTCAGGTTACGGTTGACAATGATATCTAATTATATGTTTTATCTACAACCAGGCTAACTATGACTGAATATTCTATTTCGTAATTCTACGATCCTCTCTCCGATCAGCTTCGACTCCTCGCTCATTAACGAAGCCCTGTCAATGCACCGTTGGAACCGGCGTAAGGCATAAGTGATCTTTTTCTTCGCCAGCACCAGGTCTTTCTTCTCATATGCCATCAGGGCCTCATAATATTCCAGTTCGGCTTCCGTATGATTGATGATAGGGACACTGTTATAATCTATTTCGAGCACTTCGGTATAATCTTTCATTTCACTCAGGATTGCACGGGCCTGGTAAATATGTTCTCCCTGTTTGTCAAAATCATACAACCGCAACCTGGAATCGCAATTAGAATTGCCGATACCGATCAGGCTTTTGATCACCAAATTCCGGATATCCGCAAACTGGCTGGGCAGCTGACCCAGCAGGTTTCCATAATCCTGAGCCGCCCCTTCTAGGTATTTGATCGATTTTTCCAGCATCCATTTGTCTTCCGTTTTCTTTCCCTGGTGATAGAACAGGGATTCATATCCAAGGCCCAACCCATGAAAAATGCGGGCATCCCAGATCTCAGCCACAGTAATGTCTTCTTCCAGCTTTTGCAACTTGTCAAATTGCAAACAACGCCGGTATAACCAGATGAGCACATAATACAATTCATTACGTAACAGCTCGATCTGCTTCCTTTTCTTGTTACTCCTTAGCTGGCTCAGCAGGGTGTCAGTCCGTTGCTCGAGCATGGCGATCAGCTTTACTTCTATTTCGGGATCGCCGGTGGCGGTGAAAACCTGCACCGACAACAGATCGATATAGATCGACATTAGCAACTCCCGAGTACGTTGCCTGATCTCCGTGCTTTGCCACCATAGAAAAAGGTCTTTTAAAAACCCGATGACCGGCTGAATATGAACGATCTTTTCCGAAATAATTTCACTGATGGCTTTCATGGCGGTGTAAAAAGCAGCCAGCTTCTTCCAGTCGTCCCGTTCGTATACAAAAAGCAGAAAAGGCAGGTGATGAAAATTCAATCGTACGATATCCCGGCCAGGCCTAACGGTTACCATTATTTTTTCAGCTTCTTCATTTGTAACCGCCTGTTTCAATAACATCAACTGCCCATGTTTCGAGATATTATATCTCAGGTAATCATTTTCCATTATACTGTCCTGCTCCAGCTGTATGGTCTCGAATTTTTTCAGCACATTTTTGGTGAAATTAACCACTTCCCTGCTGCCACCCAGTGCAATACCATCGATTGTCGTTTGGTAATTTTTGAAGATGGAACTTAATAAGTGGTTTTGAATATTGGAAGAAACCTTCCCGATCAGTTTGTCAAGCGCTTCCACAACCTGACGGTCTTCTTCGTTCACCGGTACCGAAGCATACTCTCCGCCCTTCATACGGTAAGTCATTAATAATTTCAGCATTTTTTCCGGCATTTCTTTTGAATCGGGATATTCTGCCACCAGCATGGTAAACAAAAATGCCTGCTGTATATTCCGGTGTACGCTGCGGCCACTTTTGAAATGTTCCCGGTAAGGCATTTCGTCGCCATACGTTTTATTAATGAGATGAAACAACAGAGCCGATTTAGTGGGAGTCGACGACAAATAATAAAAGACGGTATTCCGGTATTTTTCATGATCCAGGATCATCTTGTTGGCTGTGAGCACTTTTTCTATGGCGACAATATCTTTGTATGTGTTATATAAATACCGGTCGTACACATGCGTGCTCATGTTGCGGGTCTTTTCCCTCTGCAATTCCCTGAACTGTTCAAAGATTGTGGTCACAAAATTGCGGTCGTACGGCTGTGAAAACGCCTCATCTGAGTACAGATTGAATTCATCATCTTCGGTGGTAAAGCCATTTAAAAACACTTTCTTCTTAAAGAATTGCGCAAAGCTCAACTCCTTTACCTCGCGCCGCTGCAAGAACACCAAGAGCAGAAAACACAATTCAGGGTTGGTGTATGCAATTTCCTCCAGTTTTTTTCCGGTTTCTTTAAGTTGTAAAAATTCAAGGGCCAGCTTGTCTATATTCTGCGTAAGTTCATAAGCCCTTTTCATTTTCTGAATGAACAAATCGCGCACGATCGCCAGCTCATCTTTGTATTCTTCGAGCAGCACAATGGCTCCGGTGGCAGTGTTTGAAAAAAATGTATCATAGGCGATCCCTTCCATAGCCAGTTGCCGCACATTTTCTTCGGTAAATTGCAGGGTATCGAGGTAGGGAAAGAAAAAATGTACCAGGTCATATGCATCTATGGCAAAATAAAACTGGTACTTCCGGAAATACAGCTCAATATCCTCACTTACCGCTTCCAGCTCGTTGATATCCAAACCAAACAAATACTCCTTGTCTATTGGATGCATACTGGTATATTTAATCGATTGTAGATTCATATTACAAGGACTCCAATGACTCATTATAATAAGCCTTCATCAACCTGGCCGGGGTAGGATCATGCGTGGCAGGCGGCTGCACCTGCTGATTATCGCTGCTCCAGGCTTTGTTATATAATTTTCTCCTTACTTCTTCAATGGTCCGGTTGATAGTTATCACAGAGATCCGCAACCGTTGCGACAACAATTCCGGGTTGCGGATATGCTCTTTGCTCACCAGCTCATAAATAAGGAACTCGAGCCAGTTGGCCGTATCGCCCTGGTAACCGGCCATGAACTCGTCCCACATTTTGTCGCCTCGGATGTTTGAATAATAATTAGCATAGTATGGCTCCCGGTATTTATCCGTTTGCGGTGTACCGGTGGGTTCTTTAGTTTTCCACCGGGGGTTACTGTTAACGGTAAGGAGCTCGTCTATTTTAATAGTCACCGGCGTAAAGGTGGTAATCAATGAATCGTACAATGCATGCACGGTGATGAGGTCATTGAGGCTCTTTTCCCTGATGAGGTCTTTATGCTCGGGGACAACGGCCGCTTCTTTAATGGCCAGGTAGCCGGGGTAAAGTATGGGCACACCCCGAATGGGCTCTACCGTACCACTGTAACCGCTGAGACTGCCGCCAAGAATACAGATAGCCCGCCAATCGGGCAACGGCCCCTGCAGCCAGGCATGGTGGTGAAATAGAGGATGCATCACGTTATACCGGAAGTCGTTGGGCTCCTTCTTTGCCAGAACTGTTATATAGGCATATAAAAGATGCAACATAAACCCTTCCAGCTCGCCGTTACAGATCGATCGCTCCAGGCCTTCTTCAAGGGTGATATCTTTATTCTGCAAGCGTGTAAATAACAGGTCGGTATAAATATTCCGGGCATCACAGGGATCGAACCTCCTTTCTTTCTGCAGAAAGATGCGCAGGCTGCTGAAAACCGGTTTTTTATCGAGCACCAGGAAAAGCTGGGTATGAAAATTTTCCAGCAAATAAACCGGTATCTGCCTGGGTTCGGGGCCGGTAAATTCAAGCAGGTACAGGCCCGGCGATAATAAACCGTTAAAGACCATCCAGCCGTCCTCATCATTTACAATAGCGCCGGCCTCATTGGCAAGATCACAAATGACGATGCCCAAATGGTTCAACAACCGGAAATCTGTCATGGACGCTGCCTTTTCCTCATTTTTTAACTGTTCATACCGTTCGCGCGAATAGAACCGTACGAAGAGATAAATGGAGCTGTTTGTCGTCATAGGCTGTATAGGCCAGGTATGTAAGGTAGCAAGGTCAATGGCCGGTTTACGGTAATATTCCTGGCTGGAGGCATATACCTTTTCATCGAGCGGCACAGCGCTGTACATTGGCGGTGGCATCAATACCCCGGCTTCAGTTAGCGGTTCTTTACAGTGACTGAGCTTGTACCTGACATCATGGTTTAACAAGAAAACGGTATCCTCAATGCTGCCGTTAGTATCGAGCCTGATAGTATATAAGCCCTGCCCTAATGTTTTCTGCATCGGGTATTGGCTGCCTTCCAGCACAATATTGTTGTCGTTATCGAACAAGGTCATGCGTACCAGGTATTGAAACCTGCTATCGGCTTCGATCACAAACATATAGTGATCCCTGTTGTCAGAATTACCCATACAGACTTAAAAGTTTATGGCAATTGGATTTATTGGGAACCGGAAGCTCTCGATGTTTATCGGGTGCACCTCATGATTCAATTCATCTTTTAGCAGGTACTTTCCTTTTTTAAGATCAATGGTGATCTTCTTTCCGCCGGCATCTACAATTTTTTCGATAGTTTTTCCCAACCCGTCAACCAGCAAAACAGGGCCGGTACGGTGTGATTGAAACTGAATGGCGCAGGGCACCAGGCCCGGGTCCACTTTGGCAAAAATGCTTTCCGGTTCCGTTAAACCATTGTTTATCTCCGGCTTCTGGGATAATTTGTCTCTGTTGGCTGCCACAGGAACATACCGGTCGAGGTATTTTTTCAAATTAACCGAATCAATGATCCCATCCTCATTAGCGGCCCCACCACGTAACCCATTCATCAATACGTAGGTGAATGCACCCCGCTTGTCTCCATTCTCCGTATCAATCTCGTGCGCCAGGTTATTAAACTTCGTTGCATACCCCCAAAATACTTCCGCCTGATGAGGGCCCGAGCCGGCCATGGGTGTTTCTTCCGGAGGCCGGGGGTATACGTTTACTTTTATTTCGCGGCAGCAATCGAGCAAAATGATCACCTGCCTGAACAGTCCCAGCTTGATAAATGTATTATGGTAGTCCTTGGACGATAATGCATTGCCCCTCTTCTTTTCCGACCAATCGGCCAGGCACAATGCATTGTTCGTTGTATCATAATCTAACCCTATGCCGTGACCGGCAAAATAAAAATAGAGTCGCCGGTTAAGTGCTGGTTCCTCCTCTGCTTTCTTAAGCAATTTACCAAGGGCTTTTTCTATTACATCATAAACGGGGGTTAATGGGTCGCATTTGGAATATACAGATTCGAAATGCTTCTCAATGCCATTGGCATCATCATTGCCGCTGTCTTTAACAAACCATTCCTCAAAACCCTCTGCATCTTTGATAGCACCGTGCAGTTGTGGCAAATCGCTGTCTTCTCTGGTATAATCATTAATGCCAATGATCAGTGCATAATCCTTGTACATAACTAAAATTTTAAGGACAAGGTGGTAATGAATTGGTTAGTGGTCAGGGATCAACCGGCGTAAATCAGTGGCTGATCATGTATTTTATACTTTCAATGGTCAATTCGTTATCATCAAAATCACCGTGCTTCAGGGCGTTGGTTTGCAGGCCGGCCAGGGCGCCGGCTTCAGTGGCAGATAATACCAGCCGGTCGTTTTGCAACAGGAATTTTTCCGTTTCCTCGAGCCAGGTATCTTTATCATTACACGCTGGTGATTTACCCAGAAAATGATGTAAGCCGAGGATAGGTACGCCCGCCTTTTCACTGTCTTCGAGGATCCCTGAAACCAGGTACAGCAGCGAGCGGGTATATATGCCGGGCACCAGCACGTCGTTACATTCATTTTCATCGGTCATGGTAAAGCACCGGAAACGGGCAAACAGGTGGGGGTTAAGTACTACCTGCTCATAAAAAAAATTGAACCGGCAGGCTGGCGCCAGGAAGATGATGGTCTCAAATTTTAATGCGGGAAAACGCTGCCGGGCAGCCGCCAGCAGCTCACAGATGCAAATGGAACCGGCGCTATGCCCTACCAGGTGCACTTTTGTTTGCGGGAATGCTGTTATATGCCGCTCCAGCGATTCAAGGAAATAAGAACCGGCAAAAAGGTTGTCGCCCAACCGGCCCATATTATCCTGCCATAGGCTACGTGCTTTTGATTTCATGCCATCCCACACCCAGGCACCCACATTGGCTATATAGAAAGCCCGGAAGAGTTCTTCCACTATGGTTGGATAAAAGCCATGGCTGGTACCGCTGAGGAAACGTTTCGCCACTTTCATTACAACATCGGTTAGCCGTTTGATTACGAGGGCGGAAAGAAAGCCCCGGGAACGATCATTGGCAATTTCATTTTCCAATTCCGGCGGCGGTTCTTCCAGCAGCAGTTTAATAAAGTCGGGCTCCCTGGCCACAGCCATCTGCAACTCAGCCTCTACGAGGGCGGTCCTGCGCATTTCACTCTTGCCAAACCAGCCTGCTTCGGTGATGATATTCCCACCCCTGGCACTCCCTGATTGATTGGTGGCATACCTGTCAAATGGCCGTTCCTGTTGCAACTGTTCGTCAATTTCCTGGTCACTTAACCTGCCGGTTCCCCGGGCTTTGTTATCACTCCCTGTTATGCCTGTTTTAGGAGCCAGGTATTTAACCAGTACCCTGATCAACTTTTTGCAGAATGATTGATTGGCTGTTTGGGTGAGCTTAAAGGAGATCGTTTCTTTAATGCTGGTTTCCCAGATGAAGAATACCGGTATGCTTTCCGCCTGCTGTAAATGGGCGCCCATTTTTTCGGCAATGGCTTTACCGGCTGTTTCGTTCACCAACCCGCCGTGAAAATACAACGTAATGCTTTTGGGAGGCGACGACACAGGTGTACTGTCCTGCAATGCTGAAAAAAAATTATCAATATCGGCAGGAGAAGATTTTATGTCGCCGGATTTTATAAAAGTGCCATCCGGCCCAGCGGAAACATCAAAGCTATTCATATTGGCAGCAGTATAGCGTACTGAAATTGAATAGAAAATTACAAACACTAACAATAGCGGAAAAGGGTATTTTCACCTGAAATATGTTTGTGTTTGAAAACTGCGATATACTACAATTTCTTCGATGGCAGTTCTTAACTCCCGATTGATATTGATCAACAAATTTGCTTTCTATCCTATTGCTATCCGCGTTACATCTATGGGTCATACTTTCGCACTTCATGGCTTTCCCTCATATTCTTATTCATCGCATCGTATTTCCGACCGCCTACTTCCTATGCCCACCCACCGTCTTAATAGTAATATTATATGTACCATCTGCATTCGGCAACCTGAACGAAAAGGCCAGCCTGTATTCCTGCCCCGGTTCCGCAATATATGCCGCGGGTATGCGGTAATAACACCAGTAATCGGCCTGCACCCCACTGCCGATCTTCGCCGGATTGAACACCTTTCCATTTTCATCGACCCATGACTGATCTCTTCGAAGAATACGCCGTGTAAGGTTGGTGATATGGGTGCAGCCAATTTTGAGGCATCTATAGAGATTGCAGCTTTGTATTGACTGAAGGCATTCCCTGCGTATAGAAATATAAAAAGAAGGATTGTATACTTTTTCATAGTAAGCAGCTTATGATCAGGAACCCGCGCTCAGCAAACGGTTTTCTCCCCCTTTAGGGGGTTGGGGGGTCAACAATCCATTCGTGTATTCCCGTCGCGTATTCTACAGGTAATTGCACCTCCAGTTTCAGTGCGGAAGTGGCAACCGCTTCAAAAGTTACAGAGTTATATTTATCCTTTGCTATTTCATACTCAGTCGTGTTCTTTACCGGCAGCCATTGCCCGTCTTTCGTTTTATAATAGAGGGTCCATTTGGCGGGAATGCGGCAACCACCCCAGGGGCCATCATCGAACCAATACACTTTGCAGGCCGATATGGTATGTTCGCCGTCGAAATCATACTGCACCCATTCGGTGGTATTCTTCTTCGGCCACCAATGAAAATACGGCACCGTGTTGTCTTTTGAATCCACCGGTTCCAGCTGATCGTGCACAGCCATTATGCTTCTCGATCTGATGCTGGCCGTTACTTTGCTGGTATACGCGATCGTTGGGGCCGGCTGCGGCCGCGATGCTGATTGAGTATAAGGTATCCACACTTCCATTTCGCCGGGGCCGCGGTTGTCCCAGGCATAATAAGGGATGGCAGTCACCTGTTGCTGGCTGGTGATCAATTCAGTGCTGTTCAACTGTCTTTTTGTGCCACTGCCCGGCATCGTTATAGTATTGATACCATTGAGCAGGTTATTGGCATAACTAATTTTCATTGGCGCGCTTTTTTCTACCACAATATTCTGCACCAGGCTGTCTTTGTTATCCCAGCCTTCGAGGCAATACACAACAGGGCCATACTGAAGGACAAACCGGCCTTCATCGGCTTTCACCTGCTGATTCGCATATATATGTTGTGGTTGCATGGGCAGTTCCACGGCAATTTTGTCGCCTTTTTGCCAGCTGCGTTGCAGCACGGCATAGCCTTTTATCATTTTGAGCGGAACCGGTTTTCCATTGATGGCGATAGTCACTGCGTTGGGTTGTTCCCCCTCTGTATATAAATTTCCGGGAACCGGATTTCCTTCGGCCCAGCCGGGAATGCGGATGTGCAGGGCAAAGGTTGTTGGTTTGGCTACATTGACCTGGAGGTTGATCTGTCCTTCCCAGGGATAATTAGTGGTTTGGGTGAGCTGTACTTTTCCGGCGGACAGCGTAATGGTGCTGCTGTTGCTCATAAACAGGTTCACATACAGCTCATTCTTATTTTGCGCATACACATAACCTGGCACAGAAGGCAAAAAGCGCGTCATATTGCTGATGCAGCAGGCGCAGGAAAACCAGCCGCTGCGGTCATGCTGCCCCACAGAGGCGAGCGGGTTGGGATAAAAGAATTTTGTGCCGTTTAACGACATTCCCGACAGCAGCCCATTATACAAGGTACGTTCCAGCACATCGATGTATTTGGCATCGCCATGCAACAGGAACATGCGGTTGTTCCAGTATACATTGGCAATGGCGGCGCAGGTTTCGGCATAGGCGCTCATATTGGGCAGGTAAAAAGCGTCGCCAAACGCCTCGCCATTATTGGTAGCGCCAATACCGCCGGTAATGTACAGCTTCTTTGTAACCACATCCTGCCAAATGGCATCGATAGCCTTCAGGTAGGCGGTGTCGCCGGTTAGGGCGGCAATATCGGCCATGCCGCTATACATATACGCAGCACGCACTGCATGGCCCACCGCTTCGGTTTGATCAACCACTTTTTTATTGGCCTGGTTGTAGGCTTCGCCGTTGGGGCCGCGCACATCGAGAAAGAATTTGGCGAGATCGAGGTATTTTTGCTGTTTGGTAATGCGATAGAGCTTGGCCAAACCGATCTCCACGATCTGGTGACCGGGGTATATTTCCAGTTTGCCCCAGCCAAAATCTTTGCACAACAGATCGGCATTCTTCAGCGCGATGTTCAACAGGGTCTTTTTACCGGTGGCGTTGTAGTGCGCATAGGCGGCCTCGTACAGGTGGCCGGCATTATACAATTCATGGCTGAGAATGGAATCCTTTACCCAGCGTTTATCGCCGATCCACTCGTGCGGCTTTGCGGGCTTTATGGTGCGAAAAGTATACAGGTACCCATCGGGCTCCTGGGCTGCACCGATAATAGCGATCAATGAATCGAGGTATTTCTCCAGTTCTTTATTGGGCGCTACCTGCAAAGCATAAGAAGCGCCTTCTATCCATTTGTATACATCGGTATCGTCGAAAGTAAATTCTGAACACACTTTGTTCTCACGTTTACCCGCCGCCGCCAGGAAGTTGTCGATGCGGCCATGTTGCTTACACATTTCAAGAATATAAGGAATGGTCACCGTGGCGTTGATGTTCATTTTGGGTTGCCAGAAGTTGTCGGTGACGTGTACCTGGGTGAAGGAGACGGGTTGGATGGGATAGTCTTTGGTTTGGGCCAAACTACTTAATGGGACCAGCAGCAATAATAAGTTCTTTATGTTCATTTTGGACCATTGTTTTATTAAGGTAATTCACCAATATTACGATCAGGCGGGTCAACATTCAACAGATGCTTCACAAAAAAATCCCGCTTCTTTAACCGCCCATACGGCCCGCCATCGCTGTGCCCCATGCCGGGGATCACCAGCAGATCGAACACCTTGCCCGCTTTAATAAGTGCACCGGCAAAACGGAGTGTTGATTCGGGTGGAACATTGGTGTCGGCTTCTCCAACGATCAGCAATAACGCGCCCTGCAATTTGGCGGCATTGGTGATATTGCTTTGTTCGGCATAGTGCGGCCCAATGGGGTAACCCATCCATTGTTCATTCCACCATTGTTTGTCGATGCGGTTATCGTGACAGCCGCAGGCCGACACGGCCGCTTTATAAAACTCTGGATGGAACAACAAAGCGCCGGCGGAATTTTGTCCACCCGCAGAAGTGCCATATAAACCTACTCGTGAAGTGTCTACATAAGGATATCTTTCAGCCAGTGCCTTGATCCAGGCAATGCGGTCGGGCAGGCCGGCATCAGCGAGGTTCTTCCAGCATACATCATGAAACGCTTTGGAGCGATTGGCCGTGCCCATGCCATCACATTGCACCACCATAAAACCCAGGGCGGCCATGGATTGCATTTCGCCGTAGTTCATAAAACGCTTGGGTACAAACGCATCCTGCGGACCGGCATAAATATTCTCGATGACGGGATATTTTCTGGTGCTGTCGAAATGCGGTGGCCGGCAAACAATGCCCCAGATATCGGTTATGCCATCACGGCCTTTGGCCACAAACACTTCGGGCAGGCGGATGCCCAGGTTGAGATAAGCGCTTATATCGGCCCGTTCCAGCTCAGCGATCAGCTTGCCATCTGAAGTACGCCGCAATTCGGTAATGGCGGGAAAGTCGGGCCGCGAATAATTATCGATAAAGTATTGGCGGTCGGGTGCAAAGCTGCACAGGTGGCTGGCATTGGCCGGCGTGAGGGCAACAAGGTGTTTGCCATCGAACCCGATGCGGTAATAATGGATGTTGTAGGGATCTTCGCCGGGGTTCATACCACTGGCCTGGAACCAGATGGTGCGTTTGGTTTCATCGATGCTATCCACTTTACGCACCACCCAGCCACCAATGGTAATGGCGTTTTTGACGCCGCCATTTACGGCATCAACGAGGTAAAGATGATTATAACCATCTTTTTCGCTGCTCCAGATGACTTCATTGGTTTTGGCCGTGTACCAGGTAAAGATGCGGCTTTCATAGATAAATGTTTTCGTTTGTTCTTCTATGAGGTTACGGGTGGAACCGGTATTGGCATTCACCTCAATAATGCGGAAATGCTGGTGGCCGCGATCGGCCTTTTCGAAGGAAAAGAAGTTGTTATCGCTGGTGCGCCAGTGGATCCAGGGATAGTCGAGAAAATCGTACTGTTCCGTATTTACTTTCACCAGCTTTTTATCAGCAATATTTATTGTGAACATTTCATAGGCGGTGAAGGGATCGCCGGGTTGCGCATATTCATGCGATTGTAAAATGCCCCGAGAAGAAGAATCCACGGATGACAACACATAGTACACCGGCTTCTCCGCTACGGGAAAAATATGGAACACCACCAGGTGTTTGCTGTCGGGCGACCATTGAATTTGTCCGTACGGATGGGTGGTATCACCATTGAAAGAGAGTTGAATTGCTTCCACTCCCTGCGCCGGCCGCAGGAAGATATTACCGGCCTGTATGGAGGCGATCCATTGTTTATTGGGCGAGAGGCTGTCGGAAGCGGGTTGCCGTTCCCAGCGGCTTTTGATGCCACCGGAGATGAAGCCATTGTCTTTGGTGGTAACCAGCGTTGAAGTATCGGTAAGTTTTGTTTTCACTCCGGTGCGGGCATCTACCAACCAGTATTCAGCGGCATTACCGGGCAGGCTGTTTCGGTACCAGAAGCTTTTGTTATCAGGTTGCCAGTTTGCTTTAATATTACTTTTAAAGATGCAATGTTGAGCGAGCGAATCGAGACGGGTAGCTTCCTTGTAGGCGGCAAGCACTTCGGCACGCGCCGGTTGATAAGGCGGCAAAGATTGCCCCATTTGTGCACTGGCTGTATGAAAGCCCATTATTGCCAATAGCCAACCTATCGTGGATACCCGGTAAAGCAGCATTGCGTTAATTTTAAACTGGTGAAAGCTAAAATTAACGCAATGGCGGTGGGCGTTGTAGGCAACCGCTAACTGTTTGTTAACGGATATTGACGGGTTTGGGCATTATGGACATTTCGGCAATTGTTTCCAACCAGACAGAAGGAAGGGGGGATTCTATAAGAGCTACCCCTTTTTCTTTCTTTAGTAAAAGTCCTGCTGACGGAAATAGCGCTACTGCGAATGCCCCGGGCCTTTATCTTTTAGCTTATAATACCAGCGAACAGCCAGCATTGATGCCGTTGCTGAAATGATAAACAGCACAGCCGTACTTAAAAGGCCCTTCTTAATATCTAACGCTCCCGGATTCTGCTTCAGTACTACCGTATACTTAAATCCATATAATAATGAAGTGAACGCACATACAGCCAGGGTCTGCCAATAGCCTCTTCTGAAAATAAAAACCTTACTCTTCTTTTTCATCTTTGATTTTTTTGTTGTTTTGGTGCATCGCACCCACTGCTTTCTCTACTGAATGTTCATCCAACTTAACCTTTCCTTTAACTTTCGTGCCGGTCACGGTTACACCTGGCAATGTTTGAAATTCAGGCTGACCTGGAAATAGCAAATCAAATCCCAATCCACTTCCTAAGCCCAATGCATCCTGCGCCCGATCTACCAACTGCCCCACATTAGTTGCCGGATTTCTTCCCAAATATCGCATAAAAGCATTTGTATTTCCCCTATTCCACCAATGGCTCGTGACCGCTTTCGTGAGCTTACCTGCAACGACATTGGCTGCTCCGAAAGCAGCAACAGAAAAAATTGCAGTAGCCGTCGCTTTCTTAAAATCCAATTTGTTCCCGTCGATTTTGTCTTCTGCGAGTGATGCTCCAAATGATGTACCGGCAGTGGCAACAAGTCCGGCGCCTAAACCTCCTGTTGCTCCAACAATTGCGCCGGCAACAGCATTGACACCCGCTTTTGCCCAGGTTTTTTTATCTTTTAAAGCTTTAAATCCACCCTGTATAACCGACTTCGTCAAAGATGCGACCGCTCCAATAGCACCACCAATCAAGGCTCCTACGATTCCTATCTTGCCATCATGGTCGGTGTACAAAACAGGATTATTGTATGAGTAGTGGAAAGGGCTTAATCTTTCCTGGCCGCCTTCATCGGCCATCGGATCTACCTGTATAAACCTGCCTAATTGCGGATCATATGTTCTGGCATTGAAATCATAAAGATCAAGGCCCGATCCATTTGCAAATTCAGCATTTTGAATTTCGTTAGCAGCATATAAATGCCTGTTTACTAAGGTTGTGGGCGCCTTCGAACTTATGCCCGCCATCGTCAACCCAAACGGATAATAATGCGTTTCCTCAACTAAAGGCCCATGTATATGTTCAACTCTGATATCATCAAAATATACATTGCCCTTACTTTCGTTACTAACAAAAACGTAAAGATATCCATTCCTCGTCATTTCTATAGGGTTACCATTGTTGGCCTGTAGTAACTGTTTTTGCTGACCTGCGGTTATCTGGGGTACCGGCGTAACGCCACCGCTTACCATTTTAAATTGTTCTTCATCTAACAGCACCCAGCTTAAGTAAGCTTTAGGCGCTCCTGAAGCCGGACTTTGTGTTCCCAAAAAGTTCTCCATGCCCGGCTGCAAAGTATTATCAGTAACCTGTGATGCAACTGCCCCATGCGCCATACCTGTTATGCCAGGGGTTAATTGACCCAGTACATTGGTAATTATAGCAGCCAAACCAGGGTCGGTGGTATTATCCATGTTAACAGGCTGATACCAGGCAAAAGCTTTGGCAGTGATCTTATCACCGGCCATTACTTTTAATATTACACCCGGCCCTACTCTTCCTGCGGCGGTAGTTCCATTTACAAGACTTACTTTTTGATTATTGCCATCGCTATCAAAATCGCCGTATTTGTCAGCGGCAGTTGTATTTATCTTATCGCCAAACAGTTTTACTTCAGCATCCCTTTTGGCCAATTCCATACCTGCCTGGTAAACATCCGTTTTTTGTTCTTCGGTCAATACCATGCGTATATTCCCCAAATGGTCTTTCAGGAAGTAGTCATATTCCAAATGTGCAGCGGTATTATCTCCTGCAGCAATGTAACGTACTCTGCCTTCTTCGTGACCCAGGAACTGCAGTTTGTCGGTATACTCCAATGCTGATAACCCGGCATTATTATTATATGACCTGCTTTCATATACAAAACCATTCACATAATTAGTAGTAGTGGTTATATCACTTATGTAGGATTGGTTATTATAGGTAACTGTATTATTTCTTTCCACCACTACTTTTTGAAGCTTGTTACCAGCTGCATCGTACAGGTAAGTAATGGTGCCCTTACTGGCTAAACCATTATCCGTTTTTACCTCGATTGTTGCGGGCAGGTTCAGGTGATTGTAACTAATAGCGCCCCCGCTTGTTAAATTTTCATCGGCTGTACCAATTAATTTTTTATTTAAATCGGTAACCAGGTTGCCGTTTACGTCATAGCCATAGTCATTACCATTGGTGCTTTTATCGGCAAAATCACCAAGGCGGCAGCCAGTACTACCTGTTGGCGGAGTACCACCTGTTGCCAGATCAGTTACTGCACTTAGCTTATTGCTTTTGTTGGTTTTATAATAGCTATAATGCAAGTCATCGATCGGTGCACTACCGGTTACCGTTAATCCCCATTGCCGCATCCACAAAATATTACCATTGGCATCATATGCTAATGTGGGATCAATACCATCACCCATCATTACATTATAATTGACCTGGCTATTATTCCACTGGTGATCATCGGCATTTTGTTGAGTAAAATCACCTCTCAATAAGCGGTTAGCCGCATCATAGGTAAAATCATATTTCCTTCTGATGTCATCGCCATCGCTTTTCCATAGCACACCGGTAATGTTGCCATTATACTGGCTGGCCGCAAAATTTTGCCCTGCTTTATTAGTGGCTTTATCATACCCAAGTTCAAAACCAAACAAAATACCATCGTTTGTTTGACCTTCTATCCCCAGGTATTCGCGGTTAACGCCCAAAAGCCATCCACGAATATTATAATCATAAGTAAGCGCCTGAATAGCATCACTGGTATAATTGCCATTAACGTCTTTTTTCTTACCAATGTTCTTTATGTTTAATTGGCCCAGTTCATCGTATTGATTGTGGATGATTTCCAGTTCAGGTTTACTGATGGTTACCCCATTAATATTGCTATTAATGGTTTTCTTAACAGAAACAAGCCTGCCCTGTGCATCGTAGGAATTTTTATTAACTACAACGTGTGTTTGAGGGTTGCTACCGCTTACATATTCATGCTTTTGTACTTTAACGAGCGGTTGAGCGCTAAACGAATACTGAGTAGTGGTGATATCTGTTCCACCAGTTCTATTATTACTTTTTAACTGAACCACTCTTCCCTTCTCATCATATATAGATACTGAATACAGGTATTGGCCGGCTGTTCCCAAAACTTTTGTTTGCGTCCACGTTACCAGTCCCCGCGTTTGCAGGCTTTGCCCAACCCCATCTGCATAAGGGAAATTATTATTTGACGGAAGCAAATAATTGCTGCCTGTATACGTATTATCGATGGTTCCTGTGAGTGCGCTTTGAGAAGGAATGGTTGTATAAGTATCATATCCTGTTTTGGTAAGTATATCCAGTGTGCCATCAACCGGAACAGGATTATTATTTACAGCCATGTCATCCACTATTGTTGGAACACTTTGGGATACTATCTCAGCAGTAAAGACACCGCCGCCGGCTGTTTCAAAACCCTGGTCAAGCGTAATGCTTTGTAACGCCTGATAAGTACCGCTTGTATTAGGATCTTGTAATGTAAGATCAGCCACCAATCCGGATTGTAATCCATTGGTTTGAGTAGTAACATTCTGTTGCAAAAGATCTTTTGAACCTGTCCAGTTCATCATGGCAGTTATCACCTGCCTGTTTTGACCATCATATAAAGTCGCCAGCCACTGATCTTTTGAACGCATGTTTCCATCCTGGGTAAACACAACACGATCACGAATGTCGTATATCATATATGTTTCTGCAGCGCCTGGTATTTTTTTAAGGATCATCCGGTTACTTTGATCATATTCATACCTGAAACATAAATCATCAGCGATATCCTGTGTAATCGTCCAGTTATTGCTTATCAGTTCAACTGCCCGTGGTTGCAACACAAAACGGAGGTTGTTTAGGTTGTCATACACATAATAGGTGCATAACCATCCGGTATGATCTGTTGCGGGAGTTGCAGACAATTGCACTTTTTTCAAAATTAAATTCCCACCCCTATCCTTATATTCTACAACCTGTTTTCCCCGCTCATCACTGGTTACAAGCTTGTGTAATTGTCCGACAGGGTAAGCGCCAGCGCTTACCGGCAGGCTTCCGGCAGTTAACGAAATTCCCCACATTTGTACATTATCGGCTAATGTATTTGCGAATGACTGTTCAAATATGCCCCTGTTGTTTCCGGCCCAGCTTTGGCCTGCAGCATAGCTTGAAATTATCCTTTCAGCAGGAGATGCTTCATAATTCTTTTGTGCGTAATAATACTGCTCGCCCGAAAACTGTATGCTGTTAAAATTGGTTTGCTCAGGCAAAGCATTGGGTTTATATTCCCCATCTGCAGCGGAAGAAACATATGGAAGGTATTGGGCCACCTGCCGGCCGAACTCATCATAGCCTACAGGGACCACCATATCTTTTAACAGCGGTGTTGCCTGTTTGGCAACAGTTTGCACCAATCTTCCCAGCCCATCAAAATATTGTGTTGACTGTTTAATTTCAAAAGGATCGGTAAGCTGAGTTGCTGCAGCAGCATTGGCCACCCCAGCTTTTGTGATATCTCTTACACGGATATAGTTCATATTCGTTACCGTGCCTGCTCTCATGGTAATGGAGCTGATATTTGTGTATGCTACTTCATTACTGCTGCTGGTAACTTTACGCCGGTAAAATGTATTTACACCCACTGTACCAGGCGCAAAGTTTAAACTGGTAGCCCCGCTGATATCAGTCCAGGTAACGCCGCCATCAGTGCTTTTTTGCCACTGATAATTGAACGTTCCATTATTGCTGCCGCCCGAAGCCGGATTACCTGTAATTAGTCCGGGGTTTGTATTAGCGTCTATAGTAAGAATGGCCGGAGAAATGGCGCCTGGCAGCAATTCAGCATTAATACTAATGGCAAGAGCATTGGAGTATTGTATCTCGGAGCCGCAGCTTACCTTTCGCCTGAAAAAGGTATTATAACCAAGGTCAACCGGTGTATAGTTTTGTGCATTAGCCCCTGAAATGTCGTAATACGTAATGCCATCTGCGCTTTGCTGCCATTGATAGCTGTAACTGATGCAATTCCCACCGCCTGCGTTTGTTCCTGACAACTGGCCCGGCGAACCGCCATAAGCAAACGGCCCCGTATTGCCGCTGATCGTTCCGGCATTTAATACTACATAAACAGCAGCAACACTACTGTATGCCGTAACACCATTGCTGTTAACGATCACCCGGTAAAAGCCGGATGTTGTTACATTAACGGGTGTATAAGTTGTTGAGGTAACATTATTAATTGTGTTCCAGCCCATATTATCTGTCGAAAACTGCCATATATAGGTATAGGTCCCGCTTCCACCTGAAACTCCTGAAAGTGTTAACTGACCGGCTGTACCATTATAACTTATAGCAGTTTGAATAGCCGGGGTTAAGGAGCCTCCCAATAACTGGGGATACACATTAACTATTGCTGAAGAACTGGGTTGTGAAACGCCATTGCTCGTGACTATTACCCGGTAATACGTACTGGTTCCCAAATAGGGTGTATAGGTTGAGGCAGTAGCGTCGGCAATATTATTCCAGGTGCTGTTATCAGAAGAACTTTGCCATTGATAGGTATAGGTTCCATTACCGCCGCTAACATTCACACTGCTTAAGGTTGAAGGAACCGTATTATAATTTATATTTTGACTGGCCGGGCTAATATCGCCGCCCATCAACTGTGGATATACGTTTATTGTAGCGGGACCGGCATAAACCGTTTCAGACCCGCAGGTGATCTTTAATTGGTAATTGGTAGTGGTGGTTAAACTTCCTGGTGTATAGTTTGTCCCTGTAGCTCCTGGTATATCAATATACGAAGCGCCGCTTAAAACCTGCCACTGATAACTATAGCTGCTACACATACCACCGCTTTCTCCCGATTCAGTAATTTGCCCTGGCGAAGTATTATAATTAATATATGTAGAAGCAGGATTTATATTCCCCGCCGATAAATGCGCATGCACATTAACCGTAGCTATGGAAGAAAAGGCAGTGGCACCGGTGCCATTGCAGGTAACCTGCCGGCGAAAGTATCGCGTTTCGCTTAGTAAACCTGGCGAATAGGCTCTGCTGGTTGCTCCGGAAATAAGATAAAAATCGGTTCCATTGCTTGAGATCAGCCATTGATAACTGTATGAACTGCAACCGCCGCCTGCGGCATCGCCATCAAGTTGCGCAGAAGCGCTACCCGCATAAATATCCTGGGTAGCGGGGTAAAGCGTACCACCGCTTAATGGCGGAATAACCGAAACAGTGGCAGTACCTGTATAAGCTGTTAATCCGGAATTAATTACCCGCCGGCGATAATAGGTGGTTTGCGTAAGGCCCGAAGAAAAACCCAGGTTCTGGCTGGTAGCACCCGAAATATCCGTCCAATTACTGCCATCAATAGATTGCTGCCATTGATAGGAATAAGAAGAAGAACATCCACCGCCCGAAGCAGCGGAACAGGTAATTGTTGCCGGTGCATTGTTATAATTAACGGTTTGACTTGTATTGTCGATAGTACCTGCTACAAGTGTACTGGTTACAGTCACAGCCAGATTACCGTTGTAATTATTGGTATAATTATGTACGTCTATCGACTTGCCGTTCCCAGAGGTCCATTGAACCGAAATAGTGCACAATCCATTGCCACCTCTGCACGATCCATAGCCTACGATAGTGCCACCGTTCACACACCAGTAAATATTCTGTGTTGAAGAACAGTAGTCCATGAGTGTATAAGAATAAGTAGTACCCACATCTACACAACTTGCTCCCTGAATGGTTAGCTGTGCAAAAACTGCCTGCACAAACAATATTAACCCAATTGCCAATGCAGCAGCCTTCATTTTATTTCTCATATAATGTGATAGTAAGGTCGATTATTAATAAGGTTGACGGTGTGAAAAAATGCCGGTTGCAATTACTGCTTATAGTGATATTCATATGTTTTTATCACGTTACCATCCTGGTCTTTAATAAGCTTTAATCTTCCCATGCCGTCATATTCATAATAAGTGATCATACTTTGCGCAGAACAGGCGGAAGTTACTCCCACTAATGGTGCATAACTATAAGTTACCATTTGTGCATCTGCCGGGTATAATCGTAATTCATCAATTAACCCCGTTTGCTGAAGAGTTAAAGCTATTACCCCGCTTACCTTATGTTCAAAATAAGTCCAGTTACCTATCTTTTTTCCCTGCAGAACGGTTCCCTGCGTACCGGTTATACCGAAAGGGGTACTATTTGTTGTCCAATAGGAAACTATATATGTAGTGCCTGATGTAAGCCCGGTTTTACTGATTCCATTTGAAAGATCATAACAGTTTTTTCCTGTAATACCACCTGTATTGCGGGCATTATTACCAATGGTCCAGTTGCCGGCGCCATCTGCTTCAAACGAAGTATAGGCTATTGAGTTATAGTCGGCATTATTACATTGGGCAACAGGGTAAACCGATTGATAATCCCAGATGTACGATTGGTAAACATCATTTTCCTTTTGTTGCTGCAGAATATTTCCATAATTGTCAAACCGGTTGAATCGTACTTTTGTTTGCGCAGGATAGGTAGAGATTTGCAAATCAACTTTATCTGGCACCAGTAGTTTTGAATCGCCAAACCAGTCATTAAAATGTGATGAAGTGAAGGATTGTTGATCGCTGTTTAACTGTTCCTGGGTAGTAACAGGTTGTGAAATGATATTTCGATTAACCATTTTTTCATATACATTTCCCGGCGCAGATAAGTCATGCGCATATTGCATATTCGTTGTTAGGGCTTCCCCTTTGCTGCTGGAAGTTGCAGTGCTTGTTGGAAACAAATGGGCAGGGTCGGCATAAACAAAATTTTCAGTAGTAATGAACGGAGCCCCTTTGTCATCATAACTGGTGTTTGTAGTTGTTTGTAATAAATAAGCTCCTGTTTCTATGGTATACGATGAAACATATACCTCACCTGTTAATGTAGAAAGAGGCTGACACCTGTTGCCCTCTGCCTCTACGTATTTGCCTTTAATTTTAAGGGAATTCTGGCTGGCTATTCTGCTTAATACATAGTCATACTGTTTCACCGCTTTCAAAATATATCCACCCGATTGTGTTGATCTATAAACAGATTCTTTCTTCAATCGTCCGTTCCTCCAGCTATTTGAGATCATCCGCATGCCGGTTTTATCAATATCAGGTCCGGGAACACCTTCTACATCCTGGGTTACATCGTACTCATAAACAGATTTACCATTTGTTTTACCACCGGAAAAATCAAGCTGGTATTTTGTTACGGAAGTATATAATACCGGGCTGCCGGCTATCTGCGATGCAGGATAGAGGCTGGCTGCATGAAATTCTTTGGTGATATTTCCTATTATATAGCGGCAATGGTAACCGGCATTCGGACAATCCGCACGGGTGATTATATCTTCTTCATTCATAGAAAAGAAGGTATAAGGAATTGATAAAACCCCTATGCCATTTTCATTTTCTCCATATGTATAAGTATCCTGACTAATAAGGTCGCCTGTATTATCATAGTTTTTAATTGATTTTATTCGTAAGCCGCCGCCCAGGTTTGTTTGAATGGTGTTGGAAGTTACATCGTAGGTTACATCAAGAGAGGCGCTTACAGCCGAGGCTGTTGTAGTATATATTTCCACAAAAATTGAGTAAGTATGCCCTGGTATAAGTGATAAAGGAGTTATACCGCAACTGGCTGTTTGACTGGCATCGGTGTTTGAGGAAACATTCAATATAACCTGTCCTGTTGTAACGTCTGTGATTTTTCCTCTTGGTCTGTCTGTTACTCCGGAATAATTAAATTTTGAAAAAAAACAACTATACCTGAAGTTCGACCAGTTAGACTGTACGGTAAATGTGGTAGTAGCTGATTCATTCATTCCGCCATAAGCACCACACGAGGCTGTTTGGCTGCTTACAGATTGTTGATTCGTTGTATACTGGTGCGGTTCCAGTTCGAATTCAGTTTTACCGCCTGTAGGATACTGCAATGTTTTCAAGGTTGCAGCTTTCATGTATAACGGGTTAACGTCCCGGTTCGCGGTGCCTATATACCTGTAGGTGTCATTATAAATCCCACTTTTATTAGTCCATCCTTTAATTAGTTGCCTGGCCAGTAAGGATGTATTTGCCCATTGGCCATTATTAAAACCCCATACATCCTGGGCATATGTTTCCCTTGCCGCCATTTCGGTATTATCGTATTCCATGGTATACTTCTGCGGCTGATCACTGGCGTCTGTTGACAAAAATTCTACTGCATCGAGCCGCAACCTGTATTTAGCCTGCTGTTCCGCTGTAGCGAAATAATTATACGTAGTTCCCTGGCTGGAGGTAAAATAGGAATGGTCGAATTTTATTTTTCTGATTTGGGTTTGAACATTTTTATCATCGGCATAAACAGTAATTTCACTTATTCGCATTTCTGATGTTCTGTCGAGCCTGTCACATACATTTGTAAAAGTTATTTTACCGCCGCGCCATGTTATGCTTGATAAATACCAGGGGGTAAAAGAATTATGCTGATGCACCTCAGAAGCTTCATCTTCATCTATAAGACCGGGGTCATCCGGGTAATCATCATTGGGATTTACATCACACACAGCCTGCGTACCCAACCTGTACATGCCACTGGCTATTGCTTCAAAAGACAAATTGCCGCATGTAGGTTCATAATTAAAATCGATCGTCTCGCCCATAGCGGGAACGATAATTTGTGTCAAATGCCACACGTTGTAATAAGACAATGCCTGTTGATTATTCACAGAACCCGGATTGTATTGCTCGGGTCTTTCAAACAGGTACACGGTTCCTTTATCGTCGGTAATTTTAAAGCTTAATTGCCCGTTGTTATAATAGCGTTCAATTTTATTGGTAGTAACAGGGAACTGAAAAACAGAAGCATCCTGATTGAAAGTAAACTTCCCGTTTTGATCAGGCAGGCTGTATGAGAACTGATCCTGTAAAGCGTCTCTTTGCCCGTCTACCACATCGGTAATATATTGCCGGTAATTTTCAGGCTGCGCAGCTACAGTTGCGAAATCAGGAGCATATAACATCCCTGTAGAACCTTGTTCATCGGGAAGGCCCATTACATTTCTTGAAATGGTTCCCCCGCAATTCAATGCCCAGCCTAAACCTACACAGGAAGCCACCTCATCAACTCTTATACCACCGGCATGATAATCTATTGAAATGGGCACTTTTACTTTGCCGATGCTAATTTCATACAAGGGAACAGTGATGGAAGGGATACCTGTTGAATAATTCACCGGTATATTTCCAAACTTTCCCAAACTGGCGGCATCGGGCGATACCGTACCTACATTAATTAAATAAGGCTTTGTTTGCTGTGCTACACAAAAAGAGGCTGCCAAAAACAGACCTGCCAATAAAAAGTATTTCATATCAATCTGCTTCCTGATTTTTAACTTTCGCTGTAAACTTTTCTATTTTTTAATTTGCTTTTTCAAAACATCCAGTTGTTCCTGCTGGCTTTTTAATAGCGAAGCCTGTTGTTCTATTAAGTTTTGCTGGTTCTGCAGTGTTTTATTTTGCTCTATCACATATAGAGTAAGCTCCTCAATTTTCTTTAATAACGTAGCCTGATTGTCGCCTACATCCAGTCCGTTCTTTTCAACTTCAGCCGCAGATGGCACTTCGGGCAGGTGGTGGTGTTGCTGAATATAATTTTCAACTTCTGTGAGGGGCCGCAACTTGTATCCGGCATCAAAAACATAATCTGACCAACCGGTTAAAGTAACTCTTATCTTCCTGGTAACTATATTACCATTCACAGCCAGTTTTTCCTGAGGAGAGGTTGTTCCGATACCAATATTACCGTCATCTCTTACGGTGAACAGATCGGCAGC
>NZ_LVYD01000073.1 GCF_002077945.1 Niastella vici | reverse complement strand
TGGGTGAAGATGGTAATACTGCCAGCAGCGTAACGGCTCGCGATGCCATCGGGTTCTCCCTGAACTATTATATGGGCGATTATAAAAATATTGATGTCACCAAATTATCCTTTGCTGAAGCCGGGGCTTATTTGCAGGATTATAAACCGCAGTACGGTGGTAACATTAGCAACATGCATATGGGCATAAAAGGCCTGGGAACGATGTTGTATAATTATGGACATGATCAGTTAAACCGCCTGGTAAGTATGAATGCCTTCAACGCCTTTGACAGTCTCACTAATCAATGGAGCAGCGCTAAACCGCCAGTTGCGGCAGGCAAGTATGGCGAAAGTATCACCTATGATGGCAATGGCAATATTCAATCTTATAATCGCGATGGCGATAAAGCAGGTGCCAATGTAGCTATGGACAGATTACACTACAGTTATATAGCCGGAACAAACAAACTGGATCATATAGTCGATGATGTGACCGATAATTCCAGGTACGCTACTGACCTTGAAAGCCAACCGGTGGGTAATTATGATTATGATGCAATAGGTAATATGATAAAAGACACAAGTGAAAAAATAAGTAAAATAGTTTGGACGGTATATGGAAAGATCAAGCGGATTGAGAAAACCGATGGCGTAAATATAGATTACACTTATGATGTGTCTGGCGGCAGGATCAGTAAAACGCTTAGCGGAAGCGGTGTGACCGGTGGACCTGTTACTACCTGGTATGTAAGGGATGCTCAGGGCAATACGCTCTCCACCTATACAATAAAAGCATCAACGATAACGGTTGACGAACAAGCAGTTTATGGAAGCAAAAGGCTGGGGATAAGAAATCGTAATTTAGTACTCAATGGTACATTAAGTATTTCTTCCGGTACCATACCTAATATTGGTATAGTGTATGACGACCAAATGATGCGTGGCAAAATCCAGTATGAGTTGAGTAATCACTTGGGCAATGTACTGGCAACAATTAGTGATCGAAAAATTGGTGTATCTTCGCCTTCAAACAATACTTTGATTGATCATTACGAAGCGGATATAGTTAGTGCGCAGGACTATTATCCGTTCGGAATGGTGGAGCCGGGAAGAAATTTTAATGTAGGTGGATATAGATATGGGTTTAATGGTAAGGAGAATGATAATGATGTGAAGGGAGAGGGAAATCAGCAGGATTATGGGATGAGGATTTATGATCCCAGAGTAGGTAGGTTTTTGAGTTTAGATCCATTAATTCAAAGTTTTCCCGAATTAACTCCTTATCAATTTTCATCAAATATGCCAATAGAAGCAGCTGATTTGGATGGTGCAGAAGCAGAAGTTAGAACAATATATCATAGCCAATTTACAGGAAAACCATTTTTTGAAGTAAAATCAGTAGACAATAACCCTTTTTCTAATCCATTTGGCTCAAAATCTTATGGCAAATCCAGTGGTCATTGGGAAGTGCATAAATACGCCACTATCCAAAATGGATTAGTGACATACCAATCAAACATATTAACAACAAAGTTTGTATCAAATGATAAAAAAGATGTAAGTATGGTTTGGGGGAAGAAGGTGGATATAGATTTTCGAATAAAAGTGGCTGAAGTAGCTAAAAATTTAAAATTGGATGTTAACTATTTGATGTCGATAATGGCATTTGAAACTGGCGGTTCATTTAGCCCTTCGCAAAAAAATGGAGCCGGATCTACAGCAACAGGTCTGATCCAATTTATGAAGAAAACTGCTCTGGATATGGGTACAACCACTGATGCTTTGGCAAAGATGACTGCGGTTCAACAATTAGATTATGTTCAAAAGTATTTTAAAAATTATACTGGAAAACTTACTTCATTAGAAGATGCTTATATGGTTGTTCTTTGGCCCGCAGCCGCTACAAAAGATAATGATTACGTGTTATTCAATAAGTATGAAACTGATAAGAATGGAGTGAAGACTGAAACATTAAACTATAAACAAAATGCAGGATTAGATACAAACGGTGATGAGCAAATAACCAAAGAAGAAGTAAGTGCCGTTATTAAAGCTAAATTTGAGGCTGGGAAAAAACAACAAAATGAAGTTAAAGAATAAATAATAAGATATGATCAGAATTTATTTTCTTTTGTTTACCTGTTTTGCATGGTTGTCCTGCTCTAGTAGTCAGGAAAAATCAAACACTAAGGAGGGTTCTGGATTTGGTGATACGAATAGTAACGGAATTAAGGATAGTACAACCAGTATCAGCAGTTTGAATAATAGTGTTAACGCTCAATGGAAAAAGGACACATTAAGTTCACAAGAAAAAGGAATACTTAATTATTTTGCTAGTGAGAATGAATTTATTATAATTTCAAATCAGGTTGAAAGGCTATTCATTACTGGAAATGAACAACCTATAATGAGTCGGCTTTCCTTTTCCGAAAAACAATTAACAGAAAAAGGCTATATCTCATATGAACTAAAAACTTACGGAAAGTTCACTGATGTTAGCATCTATTATTCTTATAATATGGGACAGGCATCAAACGGTTTTGGGAGTATTATAGGAACTGATACTTCTAATTATGTTCATTCGTTTCAAAGCTGCGGAGTCACAAGATGTATTACAAGAGTTTTTCAAAATGGAAAGATGATTCTGGACAAATAAAATGATCATCAGTTTAGATTACATTTGTCATCTGATTGCTTTTAATTTTGATTTCCTCAAATTAGTATTATTTCAAGGTATATTGTTAAGGCCGCAGAAACTGCGGCCTTACCTTTTTATCTTAGTCACCCTGTGCTGATAAAAACATTCATGACCATTCACCGTATTTCAGTTTTATTTATAGTTGGAAAATGATTGCCTTCTTCCTTTGCTGAATAGGGACTCAAATTACGCAGATACGAAATTCTTTTGGGTAAAACAATAATAATACATTTTTTCATAGGCCGCAGCTACAATGGATATTCGCCATTTTATAACTTGGCTAATCTTAAAGGTCCCGATTGAAGAAGCCCGTATTGGGATATTGGGGTACATGGAAATGTATTATATCACCACGTGTCTACCATCCCCCCTCAATTATCAAAGCCCTGCTTCTATAAAATCGCTATTTTTACCCCCCAAACAGCAATTACAATGAAACAAACCCTGTTCCTGCTCGCTACCATACTGGTTTTATTTGGTTGTAATTCCCATTCTAACAGCAATTCAAACGCAGGTTTACAAATTGCCGATAATTACGGAAACCTGCCCCAACAAACCGGCACTTTGCTGAACCGGATCGGGCAGGCTTCTTTTAAATACACCAGCAGCGATCTGTTTAAAACAGGAAAAGTTTCAAAACCCCAACTGATTTTCTCCGCTGATACATTAGTACATTATAATGGCAAAAAATACCAGGTTAAATTAAACTACTTCGATGTTCGGAAAAAGATCTTTGGAGTTGGCTCCCTCACTACCGGCGGCACTACGGTCTTATTATTCACTAAGGAGAAACAGTTTCATTACTTTGAAGTAAAAGGAGTGGGGTCCTTTGAATTCAGGGGTACCAAAGAAGACAAAAACTATTTTAAACTCTCGTTGAAAGATGCTGCGATCAATTTTTCGCTTGATCTCAATTCTCCCGAGGTTCGGTTAACTGAATATACTGTTGAATCTGAATGAGTATTCATATTTATAAAAATAAGTCAGCAACTGATCTATTATTTACTATAACAGACGAGTTATATAGTTCGCTGGCTGTACCCATTGAAATACTTAAAAAAAAGACGGGCATTTTCATCGACGAATATGGCAATACTCGTTTAACCCATCAGCATGCCTTACTGCTAATACAACTCATAAAAAACGAAATCACAAAGCCCGGCAAAAGCGTACTGGATTTTATTGACTTTCTTGAAAAAACCGTAAATGACAAAACAGACCTGCAGTTGATAGGAGATTGAGGTAATTTGTTTTGACTACAAAAAAAGAGGAGCCACGGCAAGACAATACCACTGTTAAACCAACCAACAATATTCGGGGCAACTAACAAAAATTAATATCTTATGCAAAATAGTATAGTAACAAGTGTTTTATTGTTTATTGTATTGTCTTGTAATAACAGCAATAATAATCCTCCGGCTGATGCTGGTACAGCGACAGATACTACTCTAAAACATGATACTGCAAAACATGCCGAACAAGTAACAGCAAATCCTGGTTCAGACTCAAATAGCATAAAAAAGTCCTTTCCAGAAAGTAAAGACATTTTCATGGTTGAGGAAAAAATGAAGAATAAAGCAGTACTGAACGATGTGGATTATGCTATCATTGGAAAATTTTTAACACAAAATAAGGATGAGTCTCTTTGGGAAGGAGTTGGCATGACTTTGTATGAATATTTACCAGGAAATAGATCAGCAAATGAGGGGATTGATGCTTACTTAAATAAAAAAGGTAATACCTACAAGGAAAAAGTGCTTGGAAAATTAATTGAAACTATGTGCATTGATCTTGGTGAGGATAAATATACATACGATAAATTGATAAGCGATTTTCCTTTATTTAAAGGAAGCAATGCAGCGCAAAAGGCACTCAATACATGTATAGCTAATCACCTGGATTAATACCATGGACCTCTAATCTTTGCATGTGAGCCTTGTAAGTCGAAAGATTTACAAGGTTTTTTTATTATTTTTTTACATAGGAGTTCTGCCAGGCAACCTGCCCCAACAAACCGGCACCTTGCTGCCCGGCCAAATAGGATTTACGGCTGACAGGGCATTCGAGCCTTCCGCTGCACGGTTATTGGTCAAAACTGCACACTTATTGGTAAAACTGCACGAATATTAATTTGGGCTATATGGGGCCCAAATTAGCCGTTACTTTGTGCACGCATGAGATCGATATTCCTGTTAAGCATTGCTATTTTACTATTTCTTTTATCATTTTCAAGGTTTCAACCTGGAAGCGGGTTGAAAATACTGGATGCCGAAACTATCATCCAGATAAACAGGGAGCTCCAGGTCAGGAAAATACTATGGGCAATAATGATCCTGCTGCAAGTTATTTTATTATATAAACTGTTTAAATTTATACCGCGCTCAACCGGCATAGTCAAACCAACCTTATTGGTTTTTACAGGCATAGTATGCTGCCTCTTGATAGTATCAACATTCATTTTATTTATAGGCATGACTTCATTTTATATGTAAGTACTATGAAACAAAGAAAACATTTCGCCATTGCCGGGAAACGAATGCTCTTACTGACTGGCAGCCTGGTATTTTTATTTGGCTGTAATTCCCATTCCAACTTCAATTCGAACACAGGTTTAAATATTGCAGGCAGCAGCTACGATCAGCCTCACCAAACCGGCACCTTGCTGAACCGGGTTGAGCAGGCCTCATTTAAATATACAAGCAGCGATCTGTTTAAAACAGGAAAAATATCAACACCCCGGCTTGTATTTTCGGCAGATACATTGGTGCATTACAATGGCAGAAAATACCAGGTAAAACTAAACTACTTCGATGTACAAAAAACGATCTTTGGCGTTGGCTCCCTGACTACCGGCAGCACTACGGTCTTATTATTTACAAAAGAAAAGCAGTTTCATTATTTTGAAGTAAAGGGAGTTGGTGCCTTTGAATTCAGGGGTACAAAAGAAGACCAAAGTTATTTTAAGCTGTCTTTGCAAGATTCCTCGATCAATTTTTCGCTGAACCTGAATTCACCGGAGGTTCGGTTGACTGAATACATGGTAGATGCGGAATAATCAGGAAAACTGATCATCCTCCGGAATTTATACCCTTGTAAAACAAAACAAGCCCAAATGAAAATTAGAGGAAATTGTATCGCCAGAGGAGCACTTACCATCATAATATTATGCACATCGATAATAGGCTTTAGCCAGAATTATGCAGTTAAGACCGGCAATTATGAAGAAACGATCGACCTATCGTTTGACAATAAAAGCGGTATTATCTCAGGAATAATTGCCAGATCAAATGACGACAATGGCCCTCGTATTTCCTGTTCATTAATATTTAAAAGCGTTGAACATCCCCCCAAAATAGCTGGGTTTGATAGATACGCTATTGATTTTCGCAACGAAGGTGATAGCGCAATTGCAGGGCATGGTTATATTGAAATAAAAAACGATGGCGTAATTGTAAAATGCTTTGGCATTTTTTCAAATTGCCAGAATTTTTTGGACCTGGCTGGAGAAACAGGGGAATCCTTTACACTTACAACCCCTAAACCATTCATTTCAGCCAATATTATTAGCAGTACCAAAGCATATGTTTATAAAACAACAACTGATACGGCAAAAACCAAAATGTATCTGATCAAAAATAATTTTATCAGCATACTAACAGTAAATGACAGCTAGGTGTCATTTGAATACATGAACCCAGCGGGAAAAAGAGTAAAAGGATGGCTTAAAAAAGAAGATGTAGCATTATAAAAAACCTTACGGCGCTTCACCCCATAATATCATGAACACAGTCCTGTTAAAATTTATATTCCTCGACGAGGAACAATTAGCCCCCGATCATGACCTCGTAGATGCATTACTGAGCAGCTTCCGCCAGGATGGTCAACTGAGCACAGAAATTAAAAGACTAAAGTATGAATGAAAAAAGATATGATCAATTTTTCATGTCTTGTATGGTTGTTTTTACTATTCTAATGCTTTGTGCTCGAATAATTAAACACCGCCAGTTATTTTTAAACCATTACATTCCTTTTGGCATTTATTTATTGGGAACAGTTGTAGGAATGGTAGCATTGTATTGGGTACGCAGAAAACTGTTTAAAATTCGTGAAACAGTTAAAATCTATATGACAGATTTTGTAATTATCGTAAAAAATATCTTTTTATCCGGAGTAGTTTTTGGTTCCTTGGCGTATTGGATATTTACTTTTTTCAATTACAAGGCAGCCGAAAAGGCAGCGGTGCAATTTCAAAAAATTGAGATTGATAAAATATCTATTAAGAGTTCTGGTACTCATAATTCTATATATTTCAAATTTATGGGAACCCAACAGGCAATAAATAACTTCGTCTCTACAGATATTATTCGACTCGCAGCTAAAAGCGAAAATTATGGAAACTATTTTCTTAATTTAAAATTTAGAAAAGGGTTATTAACCTCCTATGTTATTGACCATTGGTCGGTGGAAAGCATTCTCCATCGGTAAAAAGAGTAAAAGGATGACTTAAAAAAGAAGATAAAACATTATAATAAAAAACCTTCCGCCTTATGGGGCAGAAGGTCAATCTCTTTGGTAACTTTCCAAAGGATCATTGGAGCTGGTCTTTCAGCATATTGGATTTGGATGTCGCTACAAATCGAGTCTCACTGGGTACGGTGTACGGATTATGCTTTATAACTTTCAAAGGATACGTTCAATTTTCAAGGGTCGGGTTCGGGTTCATCGCCTGTCCCGACTTTAGTCGGGAGGTACGGTGTACGGATTTTTGGATTACATTTTCAAAAGGATACGATCAGTTTCAAAGGATACGATCAATTTTCAAAGGTCAGGTTTGGGTTTCATCGCCTGTCCCGACTTTAGTCGGGAGGTACGGATCGGTTCAAATTACTTTAGGACTTACTGGTGTACGGTTTAGGTTTTGGTTTCATTTGCATTGGATTGTTATAACGATGTAAAAATACACCCTTCAACTACCGCTTTCCAAGTTTTGAGAACAGGGCTTCTACATATTGATGATTAATGGCCGAAATTGGTAAACACATTTACTTAGCCTTACAGGTTCCTTTAAAGTAACAGCCATTTGAATAGCAATCGTGCTACAGAAATACTTGCATAATAATCCTAAATGGAATATATTACCTGGATTTAAAAATCTGGTAATCCCAGTAACCGTTACATCGTGCACACACACAAAATGAAACAAGCAGCAACAATCATCTCCGTAATTTTAATTTTTATCAGTTGTTCTAATGTAGAAACGGATAAATCCAAATTCACAAAGAGCAATAACATTGAAGATTTTGGCGCCTTTTTTTGAAAAATTTTCTTAGATTCAGTCTTTCAAAAAATAGGATCAAATTCCCGATTTTTGTCGAGACATATGATATAGAAGCTAACGGCAATACCACATCAACAATTAATGCAGACAAATAGGAGCAGGGAAATAAATGGATAATGGTAAAGATCCAAAGTACATAACCGAAAAAGGGACCGCTATAAGGCTTATGAGAGGAACTATCTTTCTTATTTGGGCAACAATGTTATCATGCAATGATGATAATTGCAATGAAAGCAGTCAGGCGTCTGGCGTTATAACTATTCTGCTGGAACAAGGGTTTGTAACCGATTCGATTGCCATAAGTTATAATGATAGAATCTTTTTTAGTTCACGGATCACTACAAGTCCCAGCAGCGGAGTTGCCAGTGATTTTATGGGACTCAATTATGATTTATCCAGGAATGATCAATTAGCTATTTACTTCAACGGTAAAACCAGATCTTACTCATTAAAAGAATATTCGTGCAGGAAAAGTCTTATTATAAAAAAGCAGGGAAATCATATCCAATTGAGTGGAACAAATAAAACTTTAGACTATCAATAATTTGTATGCATTGCAGGCCTGACTTTGCCAAATAAAACAAGCCCTGCGCAAAAACAGGGCTTGTTGATAGAAGCATCGTTTGATTTCAGCCTGTACACAAATACCTTCGCTCAAGTTATGCTTCCCTGTGCGTGCCGACTTATTGATATTCTGTAACAATAACCTGCGTTCATATCCTGCAGCTAATATTTGCCCAACCACTACCAGCACCTACATGCACAAGGGTATATTAGCCAAACATGTTACTCAAACATATTCCACTTACTATAAAATTTTAAATAAAAGTATTAATCTACTATCAGAAGGCTTAACGTAAACGCTGGTTGGGGGAGTTGGCTACTGGTATATCACTAACCAGGAACCGAAGGTAAGGATTCCGCTTCGAATATAACAAAAAAATAATTTCAAAAAATAAAAAAACCTCCCGCCTTATGGGGCGGGAGGTCAATGTCTTTGGATGGTTTCCAAAAGGATCATTGATTACGGTCTTTCAACATATTGGATATTCGCTACAAAAATCAGTGGCCTGGAATACGGTGTACGGATTACGTGTTTTGTTCTTCAAAAGAGTTTGGATCTGCTTCTACGGTCAGGATTCGGTTCAGGGTTTCGGATAGTGGTTCGTTCATGGATAAATGGATTCGGTTTTTCATTTCAAAGAGTCTTGGATCGGTTTCATAACTTGTCCCGACTTTAGTCGGGAGGGTCTGGTTCGGGTCTTTCTTTTGGATCATTGGATTTCGCTACTTATCAGGTTCTGAGTACGGATTTCGCTACTTTATCAGGCCTCCCGTTCGGGTTCAGGGTTCAGGGTTTAACGTTTGCTACAAATCAGGTCTTCAAAAAGGGTACGGATCAAATTGAATTATTTATGGTCTACTGATGCCGGTCTAAGTTCAGGGTTCAGAGCTTGTCCCGACAAAGTCGGGAGTTCAGGATTCGGTCGGGTTTCATTTGCGTTCAATTGTTATAACGATGTAAAAATACACCCCCAAACTACCGCTTTGCAAATTTTGAACACACTGCCTCAATAGATTGATAATTAATGCCAGATACCGCTAAATAAATATACTTAGCACTATAGGTAAGGGGAGTGGTTGGGCTAGGTGTAATAAACGTCATTTTGACTCGCACAAAAGGCCGCATCCCTGAAAAAAATGAGGCGCAGCCCGTCTTCCAGGGAAGAAAAGCTGCGCCACGCCTTTTATGCGTTATAATAACCTTTTTAGAATTTGAACGCTACGCTTGCGCCAAAATTCCGGAGCTTTTGTGGTATTATACTGCTGTAACCTATCCAGTATTTCTGATTGGTAAGGTTGTCCATTTTTACCGATATCCTGAACTTCGGCTGATCGTAAAATATAGAAGCATTCAGCACAGTATATTCCGGCAAAATAAAGGTACCCACGCTTTTGCTATTGATGATCTTGTTATCACTGGCATAATTTCCGCCAAATCCTGCGCCCAAACCTTTTAATGCCGGGCATTGCAGGCGGTAGCTGATCCACCAGTTGGCTACCCAGGGCGAACCAGACTCTCCAGGCCGCATTCCATCCAGGGTTGAATCGGCCACTTTGGTATATTTTGAATCATTGTACGCCACACCGGCCAACAGGCTCAACCCTTCAAATGGGCTTGCAACAACCTCAGCATCAACACCTTTACTAACCTGGGTTCCATCCTGAACGGTAAATAAATTGGGGCCTGCTCCCGCTCTGATCACATTGGTTACCTTAATGTTGTAAACACTTACCGAGGTGCTCAATTTACCATCCAGTACATCCAGTTTCACCCCGCCTTCCACCTGGTTAGCCTGTTCGGGCTTGAAATCGTTTGATTTAATATTCGGGTCCCTGTTCGGGTCTGAACTGCCGTATTTATTCGTAAACGAGTTCTGGTAGTTGGCAAACAACGAGATCTTATCCTTTATTGGCTGAAAAACGATCCCGAATTTGGGCGACAGGAACGTTTGATTATAAGGGATGGCATTTACATAAGTACCGGTGATATTATCTGCCGGTCCGTCGTTATCAAAATGATCGAGGCGCAAAGCCGCCTGCACCATCAGGTTATCTGTTACATTGAATACGTCAGAGATGTAAGCGCTATAGGTTTTGGCAATATAATTTACCGGGTAAACAAATGAAACCCCTTTATCCTGGTAAACTTTATCCATGTTTGTGCGGTTAAAATTGCGGTAGGTGTCAATATTGCCTAACGCATAGATGGTATCGTAAGTATTACCAGAGAAGAACTGGTCAGAAAAATGCTGGGTAAAATCCAGTCCGGCAACAACCCGGTTCCTGAAACTACCGAGGTTGAAGTTGCCAATAAAGTTCTGTTGCAATTCAATCACCTGATCTTTACTGTTATTGGTATACTGGTCGTTCCGGGAAATATAACCGTTGCCAACTTCATTAGTGCCTTTCGCTGCACCGGTTGAAAGCAGGTAGAAATAAGGGGAAGGGCCATCAGAAAAACTGTTGGTTACTGAAAATGAGGTCTGTGACCGCCAGTTATTTGAAATGGTATAATTCATTTGTCCAAAGAAATTCACATTCCTGGCTGTCTGGTACAGATCATCGCTTGCATAGGAACGTTTATAATCTATATTCAGTTGATCGGCCCGGTTCGCCCCCAGTGCAGCAATGGTTTGGCCCCAGGGGAAGAAGTATACATTCAGTCCGGTATTTTGTCCGCTGAAGAACTCTGCATCGATCAGGAAATTCAGTTTATCGTTTATTTTGTAAGAAAGGCTGGGCGCCAGAACAAATCCTTTGTTCCAGCCATTATCCATAAAACTGCCTTCAGATCTGTAGGCCGCATTCACCCGCAGCAATACATTTTTGGCAGAATCGAGCGGGGTATTGAGATCTACACCAAACCGGTTATATTCAAAACTTCCGGTCGAATAATTGATCTCACCACCGAAATGATCATACGGTTTTTTGGTAACCCGGTTTATCAAACCGCCATAGGAAGTAAGCACATTGCCAAATAAAGTGGCCGAAGGGCCTTTAAGCACTTCTAATTTTTCGAGGTTCGCAGCATCTGTTAAGCCTGAAACATTACCGGCAATACCATTGCGCAGGGTGCTTTGCACAATAAAACCGCGCATATTGTAATAGCTGCCGCCATCGCCGCTACGGCCGGTGGCATCCCACATTTTTTGTACGCCGGGTGCATTACGCAGGGCATCATCAACCGAGAAGATCAATTGTTCGGAAAGCAGGTTTTTGGAAATGCTTGAATATACCTGGGGATTTTCAATATTCCGCAACGGCATCTTCGATGCATAATCGCTGCTGCTAACGCCATATCTGTTGCGGTTATTGGTGACCACCACTTCGGTCAACTCCTTCGAAGATAATTTTAATTGAATGGAAACGGCGGTTATTGAATTACCATCTACCTGCACGGGCTGTACAATGGTTTCATAGCCTACCTGTGAAATCTCCAATTCATAATGACCACTCTTTACGTGATGAATGGAAAACGTACCATTCTCTTCGGTAACGGCAGCTTTTTTTGTGCCTTTCAGGATCACGGTAACAGAAGCGGCAGGTTTGCCATCAGCTGTTGTAACGCGTCCTTTAATGGTACCAAAGACATCATCGGGATCATTGGCTAATACGGGGAACAGGGCAATAAGCAATAATGCTAAAATAATCGGTATCCTTTTCATCGGGAACTTGTTTTCAAAATGTTGTACCTGTATGCAGGTTGGTTATGCGCCACTAAGGAGGCTCATTAATTGTTGCGATTGCAATTCGGTTTCAGCCGTATCAAGCATTTGATGCAGTTGCTGCAGTTCCCGCAAACTTAACAGAATGCGTACACCTTCGCAGGGAACCGGAATAGCAAGCGTTTTTTTATTGATGGCAGCGTCGTCGATGGGTGTTTCGTTCAACATCCGCGTTATGAATTCATAGAAATCATAAAAGTCGGGGCGGTTCCAGGTAAGCAAAATATTACCAAAAGCCACCTGAATTGAATCACACGCATGGCACAGGATCACATAACCGCATTCATCGTTATAAAATAAGGTTTGGTAAGAACACATAAGGCATTAATGATTTTAATAATTAGTGTGCCCGTAAAGGGAAAGCAAAAGTAGGCGGGTGTGAACCGCAGGGCTTTCAAAAAAGGAAAAACGATTTACGCGATCAGAAAAAGTTTATCAGTTCCTGGTTTTTAGTTCTAAGTTTTCCTATTCGTGAAGTCACCATATTTTTGGAGTCGTTGAAATTCGAAGCGGGAAGTATAATAATAAAAAAGGGTCTAAGGCAATCACCTTAAACCCGTTATTTTATCTATGAATTGCAAGCTGCGAACAGCGAACTATTAACGGTGAAACACACACTTAAACAGTAGCTGCAGCAGCGGGAACTTTATAAAGACCAGGCTCAGGCCCAAAAGAGCGAACCAGCCGGTTCCAGGAGTTGATCTGAATGATGACCATGGTTAAATTGGCGATCTCTTCCTGGGTGAAGTGTTTTTTCAATTCATCGTGAATGGAATCACTGTTCTCTTCAGCCGGCATATGGGTCAATGTTTCAGCAAAAGCCAGCGCGGCCCGTTCCTGGGGCGTATAATAAGATGTTTCGCGCCATGCCGATACAGATATTATTCGCAGCGGCGTTTCACCTGCATGGATAGCCTCTTTATAATGCATATCGAGGCAATATGCACAGCTGTTGATCTGTGATACGCGTAAACGCACTAATTTCATTAATTTGTAATCGAGCCCGCATTGATCAACGTAATTTTGTCCAACCCTTAACGCATTGTAAACGCCCGAAGCTTCTTTAAACGAAATTCTTTCCATGATTAATATGTTTTGTAGAGTGATGACAAAGAGGGGAACCGGCGCGTGACAGGATTGGGATATTTTTTTACCTAAGATTTTAAATTTAGGCATTTCTGCTCTTAGGTTTCAGATGTAGGAAATAGGAGGTAAGAAGAGTCTATTTATTGAAGCTAATAATCGCTATTTATTACGAGGCCCGAATTTCGGGTTCTTCCTACTTCTTACCTCATACTTCTTATTTCCTGCTTCTGAAACCCAAACCCGCCATCTTATCGGGGTTACGCATGATATACACCCGGTTGATCAGTTCATTCCGCCATTCAAATATGAGGCAGGTCACTAATTGATCTTCGTGATAGTAGAACAGGGCAGGGTGGTGATTTACCAGGCCTTTTTTAAAGCTTGCCTGTTGGTAGAATTTATTATAAACGCCAGCAAGGAACTGTGAAGCACTTTCTATACCTACCAATGGGTTCAGGGCAGCCGCCACTTTACCGCCACCGTCCGAAACAACAACGATATCGTTGGTGAGTAGTTGCTCCAGTTTTTTTATATCCCCGCTGCGGATGGTATCAATGTATTTATCGAGGTAATCGGTGGGTGTTTTAACCGCTTCATGAACAGATCCGTTTTGAAGTGCCGTACGGGCACGGCTGAGAATTTTTCTGGAATTTTCGGCACTAATGTCAAGCACTTCGGCAATTTCATCATGCTCGTAAGAGAAAGCTTCTTTCAGAATAAAGACAGCGCGCTGTTTGGCGTCGAGTTTTTCAAGCAGCACCATAAGGGAGTAGGAGAGAATGTCTTTCTGATGCAGGTCGCCATCGGCCGATTCGGTAGCCACGGGTTCGGGCAGCCAGTTACCGGGATAGCCCGATTGCATTTTTTGCAACCTGTTCCGTGCATTGATGGCCCGGTTTATCACCGACCGTGTGAGGTAAGCTTTTTCATTCTGGATCTCGGTACCGGCGGTGCGGTTGATCATTTCAAGCATTACATCCTGAACAATATCTTTGGCATCCTCATAGGAGCCAAGGATGTTGTAAGCATACGAAGTAAGAATTGGCCGCAGGGAATCCATACGCAAAGGTAATGAAGGAATGTATTTTATGTAAACACGAATGAGTTAAGGCAATTAAGACTATCGATAAACATTATTATTAGTTAAATGGTTTAGCCAATTGAATGGTTAAACGAATAATTCGTGCTATTGGCATTTTGCCCCTGGCAATAAGTAAAGTAAGATGATAATTAGCGGTTTACGACTATATTTATTAATTACGCATCAGGCTTAATTGCGAAAGAAGGATTTGAGTGAATTAAACGCTTTGTTTTTACATTTTAGAGGGCACTTTAAGAAAATAACCATGTCATTTGGCCAAAACAGCGCTTAGTTGCTATTTTATTTCACCTGATAAGGTATTTCAGCCTATCCTTTTACAATCTTGACACTATTTATAAGCAAAAGTGGTGGCTATGTTGATTATTTGCCGTGGCAAATTTTAAAACAAGACCTTATTTCGACTATAAATCAACCATAAAGAGCATATGTTTACCATTTCCCTTAGGGAATTGCAAATTCCCTGAAGCTTTTCCCATTTCCCGGAATCTTTTTCTTTTTCCCGGTGGATTCTGAGAATTCCTGAAAGAAAATCAGAAATACCGACGGATTTTAGGATTTCCCGAAAGCTTTTCAAAATTGCCAACGGATTTTATGATTTCCCGAAAGCTTTTCGGCTTTCCCGAAAAATTTTCGGATTTCCCGAATTCTTTTACAATTTTCCCGAAGTTTTTGTGATTTCCTGAAAGAATTTGCTATTTCCCGTAGGATATATTGATTTCCTTAAAAAATAGTCGAAAACAAGCTATAAAGCCAGGCATTTATAACGCACAGACAAAACATGCTGATAACTAATTTATTACAAACCAAATCTTAAAAATTAACTATGAGTAAAACACCTGATTTTCCCGCAAATTGATCAAATGCCTGTTCAAATGCGTGCTTTTTTAATAGATTATTGCTATTTTCATTAAGCAAGCCAATGATATCCTATACATTGGTCACTCATACCAGGTTAAGCCACTCTTAGTAACAACAATTTTTTACCGGGATTACCGCGCACGTAATGTATCAGGAATGGTTACGGAATGCACCTATTGCATTTTAACAATCATTCATTAATGAAATATTATGAAACGGCGACTTGCTTTAAATTTTAAAGGAGTGAAGGACTCTGACCTTTATATGGAGGCATTTACAGTTTGGCAACAAATGTCGGGCAATGAAAATTTCCCTGATCCGGGTATGATGATCATAGATTTATGGGAAACTGGCAAGCATTTTCAAAAAACAATGACAGAGGCAGGATTAGGGGATAGGGAAAAAATTGCTATTAAAAACAATGTGCGGGCCCTACTCATTAAAAAGTTGAAACAGGTAGGCGCATTTGTTGAAACCGAGGCAAATGGTAACGAATACCTGCTCCTGACCAGTGGATTTTCTTTAATAAGACCACAAGATGAAATTACGCTAAAACCTCCTAAAGATTTCAAGATCCTGCCAGGTTCCAGTCCCGGCGAAATTATAATGAAAGTTCGTGCAGTTAAAGGCGCCCGCTCATATCTGTACCAATGGACACCAGCACCGGTCACTCCCGAAAGCGTTTGGCAAAGTATAATTGACACACGCAGTAAAAAGGTTATATCAGGTCTCCCGCTGGGCGTAAATTACAGCTTTCGAATGGCTGTCATTGGCGCCCGCAACCAGATCGTTTACACGCAGGTGTTGAGCCGCTATGTTTCGTAATCGTTCTTATCAAACATAGTTAGCAATTAATGTCAAAACGTCACAATTCCTTTCCATTTTCTCTCTGTAATACCACCAAAATCAGTTACTTTTGCGGTTATTTAAAGGACAAAAGCGTTAATGAAGAATATCCGCAATTTTTGCATCATAGCCCACATTGACCACGGCAAAAGTACCCTGGCCGACAGACTGTTACAAGCAACCAATACCATCAGCGAACGCGAAATGATGGACCAGGTGCTTGACGATATGGACCTGGAACGGGAAAAAGGGATCACCATCAAGAGCCACGCCATTCAAATTAACTATAAACATACTGACGGTCAGGAGTATATCCTGAACCTGATCGATACGCCCGGTCACGTTGACTTCAGCTATGAAGTAAGCCGTGCCCTGGCCGCCTGCGAAGGCGCCCTGTTACTGGTTGATGCTACCCAGGGAATTCAGGCCCAAACCATCAGCAACCTGTACCTGGCCATCGACAACGACCTGGAGATCATCCCCGTTATCAATAAAATTGATATGGATGGCGCCATGATCGAAGAGGTAAAGGACCAGATCATTGAACTCATTGGCTGCAAACCGGAAGACATCCTGTTGGCAAGCGGCCGTACGGGTATTGGTGTGGATGGCATTCTGCAGGCGATCGTTGAACGCATTCCGGCACCCAAAGGAAATCCTCAAGAACCTCTGCAGGCCCTCATCTTCGACAGCGTATTCAATAGCTTCCGGGGTATCATTGTGTACTTCCGCGTACTGAATGGCACCATCCGCAAAGGCGATATCGTAAAATTTGTGTCTACCGACCAGGATTACGAGGCCGCCGAGGTGGGTATCCTCAAACTGAAAATGACGGAGAAGAAGGAAGTAAGTGCAGGAGATGTAGGTTACCTTATTACCGGTATCAAGAATGCGAAAGAAGTAAAAGTGGGTGATACCATTACCCTCAAGAATAATCCAACCCAGGAAATGATCAAAGGTTTTCAGGAAGTGAAACCGATGGTATTTGCAGGAATTTTCCCGGTTAATACAGATGAGTTTGAGGAATTACGCGACTGTATGGACAAACTACAGCTAAATGACGCGTCCCTTACGTACGAACTGGAAACTTCCCAGGCCCTTGGCTTCGGTTTCCGGTGCGGCTTCCTCGGTATGCTGCATATGGAAATTATCCAGGAAAGGCTTGAGCGCGAATTCGATCAAACAGTGATCACAACTGTTCCCAACGTGAGCTTTATCGCCTACACTACCAAGGGCGAAAAGATCATCGTGAACAACCCTACACAGTTCCCTGATCCGGTTAAAACAGACAGGATAGAAGAACCATACATCAAGGCTCAGATCATTACCAAGCCCGAATATATCGGTAATATCATGACGCTTTGCCTCGGCAAACGCGGCATTTTGTTGAACCAAAGCTATTTGACCACCACCCGCGTGGAGCTGCAGTTTGAGATGCCCCTGACAGAGATCGTATTCGACTTCTACGATAAATTAAAGAGCCAGACCCGCGGCTACGCATCATTCGATTACCATCCTATCGGTTACCGCGAAAGCGATATCGTAAAGATGGATATTCTGCTGAACAGCGATAAGGTGGATGCCCTCAGCGCCCTGATACACCGTGCCCGCTCCCAGGATTTTGGCCGCAAGCTCTGCGAAAAATTGAAAGAACTGCTGCCCCGCCAGCAATTCCAGATCGCCATTCAGGCTGCCGTTGGCGCTAAAGTGCTGGCTCGCGAAACCATCAGCGCCATGCGTAAGGACGTTACCGCCAAATGTTATGGTGGCGACATCAGCCGTAAGCGTAAACTGTTGGAAAAACAGAAAGAGGGTAAAAAGCGTATGCGCCAGATAGGTAATGTGGAAGTTCCGCAGGAAGCGTTCCTGGCAGTTTTGAAACTCGATGATTAAACGTACTTAGAAATATCAGACAGCTCAAATTCTGAGCGGGCCTGACCTGAGCGGAGTCGAAGGATCGAAGGTGGGAGATTCCAGTACATAAATTACACATATGCGCACACCACTGCAAAAAGGCGAACAAATACTACTGGTTACCCATACCAGCTGGGTTAAATTAATTATGCCCGTATTGATTGCCCTCGCAGGCTGGGTCGCTGCTATTCTTATTGGCTTCCTGCAATGGGGGTGGACGGCCGCACTGGTGGGTTCCCTATATCTCCTGATAGCTTATTTTTCCTGGAAAGTGAACATCTGGGTAGTTACCAATTTCCGGGTTATCGATGAAGCCGGCTTACTCAATCATTTTGCAAAGGAAAGTCCGCTCGAAAAAATAAACAACGTATCGTACGATCAAACGATCTGGGGCCGCATCATGAATTACGGCCATGTTGAAATTCAAACCGCCGCAGAAATTGGCGCCACCGATTATTACAATGTACATGGTCCCAAACGCCTGAAAGATACCATCACCCTTGCCCAGGCCGAATACAAGAACATACAACTGGCCAACCAGGCGCAGCATATGGCTTCTGCCATGGGCATTCAGGCCGGAGAAGTAAAATACGCCTCAGCCGGCTCGGGCTCATCGGGCATTGCTTCTGAACTGGAGAAATTGCATCAGTTAAAGCAACAGGGAGTTATATCCGAAGAAGAATATATTAAAGCGAAGAATAAACTACTGGGTTAAGTTCAAAAGCCTGTTAACGAAACTTTACAATGCCGGTATTTGCAATTTTGCATACCGGTTTTTAGTTTAGCGGCATCGTTAACCAACCCATGCCATGAAAATTAACTCTATCTTATTTTTCCTGTTTGCAGCAACTTTTACTATCTGCGCATGTCATTAATGATCGGGAACAGTTAATTATAAAACGAAAAACCCCGACTTTATCGGGGTTTTCGTTTTATTGTTAATTATATTATCCTTTCTTCTTAGGAGGTGTACTTTTTTTAGGTTTGGTAGCAGTTTGCTCCGGTGGTGTTCCTGATTCCTTCTCCATATTCCGCCTCGACGCTTCCTCCAGCTGTTGCTCATTGGCATTACCGGCATCGTCGAAGATCTTTGATTCTGTCGGGAAATTTCCGTCCTTTAATTTAAGCTCAAAATCAAGTTGTGGTATATGCACCCACTGGCCATTCTGCCATTTGAACCCTTCAAAGTCACCGTCGGGGATATAAGTAGATTTTCTGTCAGGTTCATTGCTTTCTGAAATGAGGTGGTCAAAAACGATGATGTCTTTTTCAGGATCGTAATTGAAGAATGTTTTAGCTTCCTTTTTATATTCAATTTCAAAGCGCGATTGTACCGGTTTTTTAGTTGAATCGTCCTTGAACGAGATCATCTGGCCGCCAAATACCGGTTCTCCACGCTCGTTAAAATGCAATACATCCAGCCATTTCCGGTTACTGCTGATACTAAAATCATCAAAGCCCAGTAACGTGTAATATTTCTGTCCATTGAATTCCTTTTCTATAATGCGGTAATAAATGGCGCCTATCCAGTTGTTACGGGTGCGAACCGAATCAAGCGGTTTTGCGGTGAACATCGAATAATCGAACAAAGGGAACAGCTTTAACGAGCCATCGGGGGTATTCATTTGTATGGCGCCTTTTTGCAGGTACACATATTCATCTTTTTTCAACTGCCAGGTGAAAATGCGGAACGTGCTATCGGGTGCATATAATTTGGAAATATTCAACGAATCGAATGGATAATAAAACGCATTCTTTGTTTTCAATGCCCGCACAAAAATCCGGGTAAACACACTGTCACTACGGAAACGGTCAGCCGCCTGTTCACTGAACACCATATTGGTCGACAACCCTTTTAATGAATCTTCTTTCTTCTGCAATTCCTTTTTATCAGCAGGTAATATATGCTGTGCAAATGCCGGGGCAATACCTAAAAGGCCGATGATCAATAACCAGCTGGTTATACAAACTTTTATAAAGTAGCGATTCATAGTATTAATTCAAAAATCAAGACAACGGTTATAAGCATGAATCATGCCCTTATGCTTTCTTTAACATAAAGTTACAAAGATGCTTTCCGGGTTGCCCCAACAGGAACGTGAAAGGCTTGATAAAATTTTATACTGTTTGCAAAGCTTTTGCAAAATCGGGTAAAGTGTTAAATGCCAGGTCAATAGCAGGGTTGGGAAGCGCCTGCTCAGGTTGTGTTGTCTTTACAAATACGGTATGAATGCCCGCATTACGCCCAAATTCCATATCGCTCATATTGTTCCCTACTATCAATGACTTTTGCAGATCGATGTTGGGGTACTCCTTTTTAGCCAGCAGGATCATACCGGGGTTGGGTTTGCGGCAGGGGTCGTTGGCATCATTGGCAACACAATAATAAATGCCATCAATACGGCCACCGGCTTTTTCAATGTCGGTGATCATTTGGTCATGGATCAGCTTCAGATCGGCTTCCGTCATCAGTCCGCGCCCAACACCACGCTGGTTGGTTGTTATTATTACCAGTCCAAACAGATCAGACAGTGTTTTCATGGCTTCAATTACACCATCATAAAAAATAAACTCATCGTAATTATACACGTAATCCTGGTGCTTTTCATGGTTTATAACACCATCGCGATCGAGAAATAAAGTCCAGGTCTTGTCTATCTGTTTTATATCTAACATAATAAAATATTACAACTGGCATTAACCAGCGAGTTCCCTGTTTGCCTTTTCGAAATCTTCGGGTATTCCAATATCTATAAAATAAGTATCCTGTATAAGGCCAAACATTGGCCGTTGCGTATAGCGCTTTTCCAGGTAATCTTTTTCAAAGGAGAATTTTTCAGGCAATCCTTCATTCAGGAATGCAGCTACCTGCAATGCATAAATGCCGCCATTGATCAGTCCGCGTTCGTAAAATTGTTTTTCCTTAAAGCTTTTTATAGCGCCGTTCTCCTGCAGTTCAACCACGCCATAGCGGTCAAAATGCTGCATGGGTTTTAATGCCAGCGTACAATGAGCCTGGTGTTGCTGATGAAAGGCGGTGAGTTCGGGCAATTGAATAGAGAAGAGCGTGTCGCCGTTCAGGATCACCACCTGCTCTTCAGTGGCCTGGCGGCAGGCGAGCTGAATGGCGCCGCCGGTTCCCAGCGGTTCCTGTTCAATTACATATTGTTTGCTGCAATCTGCATAGGCGGTATCGAGGAATTCCTGTATTACTTCATGCTTGTACCCCAGGGAGAATATAAATTTTTCAACGCCCTGCTTTCTGAAATGGTCTATTACAAAAGAAAGAAATGGTTTGCCGGCAACGGGCGCCATGCATTTTGGCAGATCGGGTACAGCGCTGCGTAGGCGTGTGCCTAAACCTCCTGCAAGAATAATGCATTCTTTTATTGTCATGCCTTGAATTACAACATACAGTTACAAGGTACAGGTTTCAGGTTACACGGGGCTCGCCGTATATTTTCCCTGAAACCTGTAACCCCGACTCGTCGGGGCAGGCCCTGCAACCTGTAACTATTTATTAAAATATTGTTCTTCTACCAACTGGCAAATGATATGTCCCAGCATGATATGGCTTTCCTGTATACGGGGAGTATCTTTCGACGGAACGTTCACCAGGTAATCGCTCAACGGTTTCATTTTACCGCCACCGTCACCGGTAAATGCTACGGTAACAATGCCTTTTTCACGGGCCACTTCAAATGCTTTTACAATATTGGCTGAATTTCCTGAAGTAGATAATCCTACAAGTACATCTCCCTTCAAACCGATGCCTTTAATTAAACGGGCATATACCACATCATAGCTGTAATCATTGGCCACTGCGGTTAAATAGGAGGTATTGCAATGCAATGCTTCTGCCGGCAGGGCATCGCGGTCGGTATAAAAACGGCCACTGAATTCTGCAGCCAGGTGTTGCGCATCGGCCGCACTGCCGCCATTTCCGCAGAAATAAACGCGGTTGCCATTACGCAGCGCGCTGGTAATGATATTGGCCAGCTTTTCAATAGTACCCAACAACACGGGGTCTCTCAGAATGCTTTCTTTGGTACTGATCGATGCTTTGATAATGTCCGTTATCTTGTTAATCATAGATGTTTTAATTTAATTATCAAAAGGTTTTGGTAATTAGCACAACTTGGCCCCGGCCTTTGTCGGGGGATTAGTTTATATCGTCCAGCTGGTAAGCCCGTGATCAACAAACTGGTAGTTCTTTACTTCACCGCCAAATTTTTTCAGCGCTTCAATAACGCTGTACTTGGTATTATTGGGGCAATAGAAGGTCATAAAACCACCACCGCCGGCTCCCGATATTTTACCCCCGGTTGCCCCGGCTTTTTTGGCTGTTTCATAGATCTCATCGATCAATGTATTGGAAATACCTTCGGCCATCTGCTTTTTTTGTTGAAAACCAAAATCAAGGATCTCGCCAATTGCATGGATCTTGCCTTTCAACAGGGCTTCTTTCATCATTTGCGCCTGCTTTTTCAGCTGGTGCATGGCATCGATCGATTTCTCCTTCCTGGATACCACATTCGCACTTTGCTTTTCAATGATCTTTGCCGACTCACGGCTTGTGGCCGTATAATACAGAACCAGGTTATTTTCCAGCTCAAACAAATATTGCTGTTTTATACGAAGCGGGTTCACCACCACATTTTCGCCATAGAACTCCATATAGTTCACACCACCGAAAGTGGCGGCATACTGGTCTTGTTTACCACCCGCCATTTGAAGATCGTTCCGCTCTATATCATAGGCCAAATGGGCGATGTCATATTCTCCCAATGGCAACCGCAGCATTTCTGCAAAAGCGCCTACAATGGCCACTACCAGGGTTGAGGATGTTCCTAACCCTGAACCGGCGGGGGCATCAACATATGTAGATAATTTAAACCCGGTCTCCGGCATGCCGTATTGCTTTTGAATACGGTTATACACGCCCTTTAGCAGATCGAGCTTTCCATCAACGGGCAATTCCTTGCTGTAGCCATATTCCTGTTTTTCATTGCGGTCCATGGCTTGCAAACAGATCGTTTTTTCCTGAATAGGTTCAATATTGGCATAGGCATACAACGAAACCGTTGCGTTCAAAATAGCCCCGCCATAAAGATCACTATATGGGCTAACATCGGTTCCGCCACCGGCCAAACCAATCCGTAAGGGAGCTTTACTTCTGTAGATCATGTGCAGGATATTTAAAAAAATATGCCAACCTCCTCATTACTCACAATTCTAAGATCGTTTTAACGAGATTATGCCAGGAATATTTTTCTTTTTCGATGCGAAGATGCGGTATAAAATACTGTTCTCCAAGTTCAAAATACCGGGTAATGGCCGCTGCCAGGGAAGCAGGTTCCGGCTCACAAACCAACCCTGCTTTTTCGTGTGGCACCCTAACAGGCAAACTGCCCACATTGGTAACCACCATTGGCTTTTCAAAATGATAGGCCAGGGGAGTAACGCCGCTCTGGGTGGCATTCCGGTAAGGCTGTATCACTACATCTGCAGCACAGAGATAATATTTTACTTCACTGTCGGGAATAAAATCTGTTCTTAATATTAAACTGTCTTCTATATTCAACCGCTTTATCTGTTCCCTGTAAGGCTTTTCATCTTCATAAAACTCACCGGCCACCAACAGCTTTATATTTTTCTGTTTCAGCAACGCCATAGCATCAAACAGGATATCAAGCCCCTTGTATTCGCGAATGAACCCAAAGAACAGAATGATCTTTTCGGTGGTATTAATGCCCAGTTTTTTTCTGGCTTCCTCTTTTGAAATTGGTTCGCCAAAGTTGTCGTATAACGGGTGCAATACCTCCTGTGCAGGTTTGCTTTTTTCAAACTGGCGCAGGTCGTTCATTACCTTATCGCTCATGGTGATAAAAGCGTCGCAACTTTTCAGGAAGTAACGGGTAAAAGGAACATCACCCGGCCGTTTTTCGTGTGGAATTACATTATCAGTGATGGCAATAATGCGGGTATGTTTATTCTTTCGCACCCGGCGCAAAATGGAACCCAATGCCGGCCCCATCAATGGCAGCCAGAACCGCACCACTATAACATCGGGTCTGATGCGTTTTAATTCATTACCTACCTGCAACCAGTTCAGGGGATGAATGGAATTGATCACCGAATAGATCTCTATATCGGTTGGCGCCGGATCGGTGGAATATTGCGTTTTTCCGGGAAACAGGAAATCGGGGTATTGCAGCGAAAAGGAATAGATGCTGCACGAATGCCCTTCATCATTAAACTGTTTGCACAGCCGCTGATTAAAAGTAGCCAATCCGCCCCGCAAAGGGTGGCCTGGCCCAATGATAACGATCTTTTTTTGAGCCATTTACTCAATACCGGTTTTCTTTTCAATCAAATAGTGGTTACGGCCGGGCGAATTACGCGAAATGAGTTCACCCAAAAATCCTGCAATGAACAGGAGCGTACCAATGATCATAAGCGTTAGAGCAATATAAAATACAGGCCGGTTGGTAATAGCATATTCCGGTTCAATGACCTTTGAAATGATCAGGTACATAAATAGCAGGAAACCGGTCAGCAGTACACCCGACCCAAACAAACCGAAGAAGTGCATGGGTCTTTTGCCATATTTACCCACAAAGGTAATGGAGGCCAGATCGAGGAAACCGTTCACAAAACGCTCCCAGCCGAATTTGGTAGTGCCGTATTTGCGTTTGCGGTGCTCCACCACTTTTTCGCCTATCTTTTTAAACCCGGCCCATTTGGCCAGCACCGGTATATAGCGATGCATTTCGCCATATACTTCAATGCTTTTAACAACTTTAAGCTTGTATGCCTTGAGGCCGCAATTGAAGTCGTGCAAACAGATCTTCGAAATACGCCTGGTAGCCCAGTTAAAAAATTTACTTGGGATATTTTTGGTGAGGGTATTATCGTACCGTTTTTTCTTCCAGCCGCTAACCAGGTCAAACCCTTCTTCCACGATCATTTTGCGCAACCCGGGTATTTCATCGGGACTGTCCTGCAAATCGGCATCCATGGTGATCACCACATTGCCCTGAGCTGCTTTAAAACCTTCGTTCAAAGCGGCCGACTTACCATAATTGCGCTGGAAACGGAGCCCCTTTATATGACGGTTTTTAGTTCGTAATTCTTCAACGACCTGCCACGAATTATCGGTACTGCCGTCGTCGATCATGATTATTTCATAGGAAAAATTGTTTGCCGTTACCACCCGCTCGATCCATGCACATAATTCTGGCAGGGATTCTTCTTCATTCAACAATGGCACTACAATGGATACATCCATAGATTACTGGTTGATAATAAAAGTATTTTCAAACGGCGGTCGTTTTCTTTTTATGATCGCCGATACAATTAAGGCAATAATGAACGACCCGATGCAGCTAAAAACAAAACCCAGGAGTAAATTTCCAATAGTATAGTTGTTTTTGCTTAAGGTCTTCTGTACAGCTTCATCGATCTGAGTATCGGTGGCCCCGAATTTGTGCATCATTTTTTCTACCTGCTCGGCCGTTACCTGGGCTAGCGCCTCCCTGAACGATACATCTATGTAATTAAATAAAATATATTGAAACGCAGTAGCGATCAATGACCCTAACACCAGGATCAGAAAAGTGGCTTTTAAAGCTTCTGAATATTCAAGATAACCGCCACGTTGTTTTCTTATCGCCAAACCGCCCATTACACAAACCACGATCGGTAAAACCATACCACACCAGGCAAGCGGGCTCACGAACGTTTTTGCTCCGCTCAGGTAGAGAATTACTGTAAAAACAATGGACACTCCACCGCAAATAAGGCCATAGAGTACCCCTAAGTTTTTGGGGGAAGAGGATGATTCAACGGTCATACAATAAATGTTAGGTTAGAATTAAGGTTTCCTTATTGATAATTCCTTTTACGCTACCCTGCAGGGTTTTACCGGTAAAAGCAGAATTTTTCGATTTGGAACGAAAGGCAGCCGCCGTAATGTTTACGGGTACCCCGGGTTCAAACAGTGTTATGCAGGCCCGCTCGTCTTTATTAATAACCGGCACATCCAAACCAAAGATCTTCCGGGGATTAATACTAACCAGCTCTACCCACCGGCTTTCGCTCAGGGCGGGCAACACTGTCTTTACAGCACTGTATGATGTTTCAAGGCCGGTCATGCCGTATTTGGCATACTCAAATTCCAGCACCTTGCTGTCGTATTCATGAGGAAGGTGGTGCGATGCAATGCAATCGATGGTTCCATCGAGCACCGCCTCGCGTAATATTTCCACATCGCTTTTCGCCCGCAGGGGCGGAAAAACTTTCAGGTTGGTATCGTACTCCAGCAAGTCTTCATCGGTAAAGAAGAGATGATAGGGAGTAACCGAACAGGTAACTGCCAGTCCCGCTTCTTTTGCGCGGCGAATATACTCGATCGATTTGGGCGAGCTAACCCCCGTGAAATGCAGTTTGGAATCGGCATAGCGCACCAGCTTTATATCCCGGGCCACCTGCAGTTCTTCTGCCATCATTGGTTTGCCGGGTAAACCCAGTCGCGTGCTAATGATGCCTTCATGCATGAGGCCATTGGCGCCTACACTCTTATCGTCGGGAATTTGTATTACGGTTCCTTCAAAAGCCTTTACATATTGCAGGGCTTTCAGCAACAGACCGGCACTTTGTATGGGGTTCAACCCATCGCTGAAGGCAACGGCGCCGCTACCGCGCATATCATACATTTCGGCCAGGTCTTTTCCCTCTGTGCCTTTGGAAACGGCGCCGATGGGGTGAATATTCACCGGCAGGGACTTTGATTTCTGGCTAATGTATTCTGCCTGCGTTTTGCTATCGACCACCGGTTTGGTATTGGGGATCACGAACACATCGGTATAACCGCCTGCAGCCGCAGCGCGGGAACCGGTTTCCAACGTTTCCTTGTATTCATAACCGGGATCGGCAAAATGCGCAAACACATCAACCCAGCCTGGCGATAAATGCAGCTGGTTGCCTGTGATCACTTTATCGGCTTCTACTGAAATAGCAGGTTGAATGTCCCTGATAATTCCTGATTCAATAAGGACATCCTGCTTTGTTCCGTTAAATGGGGATGATGGGTCAGTAATTGTAACCTGTTGAATTAGAATCTTCATTCTCAAAAAGTTGAGCGAAGATACGTTTTTCTGATTTAAGTGGATATCTGTTCTTAGTAATTGATTTGTAAGGCTATGGATGTTTCTGTCACCGGTTGCCAGTTCCCGGTTTCCGGGCAAAAAATTCGAAGACCCCGGCTACAGGCAGCGTGATCATCATTCTGGCCTGGTAACCGGTAACTGGTAACTGGTAACCGGTAACTGGTAACTGGTAACTTTTTCCGCTAATTCACTTTATTTACAGGTTTATCATTAAAAAATGCTGCAACATTTTGTACCGTAACATCCATTACCCGCTGCCGTGCTTCCTTACTGATCCAGGCATTGTGCGGGGTAATGATACAGTTTTTAGCCGTGAGCAGGGGATTTTTGGCAGAAGGCGGTTCGGCCGACAGCACATCCAACGCAGCTCCGGCAATACGGCCGCTGTTGAGGGCATCGGCAAGGTCCTGCTCATTGATCAGCGGCCCGCGGGAGGTATTGATGATAAAAGCCGATGGTTTCATCAGCGCAATGAGCCCGGCATTTACAAAACCCGTATTCTCCGGCTTCAGGGGGCAATGAAGCGAAACCACATCGCTTTCGGCAAACAGATCGGGCAATGGATGCCAGCTGGCCCATTCCTTTTCTTTTTTGGAGGGATTATAATATATTATATGCATGCCCAGGGCCTGCGCAATGCGGGCCGTCTGCTGCCCTATGTTGCCCCAGCCAATAATGCCCAGGGTTTTGCCGGCCAGTTCGGTGATGGGTGTTTTTTGATAACTGAAATCAGGCGATTGCACCCATTCGCCAGCCGCCACTGAGGCAGCATGCCTGCCCACCTGGTTCGTTAACTCAAGCAACAAAGCAATCGTATGTTGTGCAACCGAAGCAGTACCGTAAGCCGGTACGTTACATACAACGATCTTTCTTTTGGCAGCCGCCTGCACATCTATAATATTATAACCTGTTGCCGTTACGCCGATCATTTTCAATTGCGGCAATTGGGCTATTGTTGCTTCGCTAAGCGGAACCTTATTGGTAAGAATAATATTTGCATCATGGCACCGGTCAATAATTTCTTCCGGTTTTGTTCGGTCATAAACGGTTACCTCGCCAAATTGTTGAATTGGCGACCAGCTCAGGTCGCCCGGGTTCAACGTATAGCCGTCAGTTACTACGATTTTTATCATTGGTATGCTATTATAACAAATGAGAAAACGACAAAAATAAGGGGAAACAAATTACCAGTTGCCGGTTGCCAGATACCGGTTGCCGGGAAAGAAACAAAGACAGTTGAAGCAGTACCCGGTAACTGGCACCTGGTAACTGGTACCCGGTAACTGGCACCTGGTAACTGGTACCCGGTAACTGGTACCCGGTAACTGGTACCCGGTAACTGGCACCCGGTAACCGGTAACAGCATATCTTCGCAATAATTTTTCAAACATTCACATGGCAGACTATATTATCAACGTTGCCCACATAGAAGAATACCAGATGTTGAACGACCGGCAATCGCTTGACGCCATTTTTCGCAAGGCGCAAAGTGCCGTAGTGGGTGGGGAAGTGGTAGCGCTGGAGAGAACGGCAAATGGAAAAACCTACCGGTTCGAAGAAATTTCAACACTCGAAGACCTGAACGCTTACAAAAAGAACGTGTATAAATACGTGAAGGAAGATTAAATAAAACTTTTCAACCATGAAAGTGCTGGTCACCGGCAGTGCGGGGCATTTGGGCGAAGCACTGGTACGTACATTACAGGAAATGAAATATGAGGTGGCAGGCATCGACATATTGCCCTCACCATTCACTACCCATACCGGTTCCATTACCGATCGCGATTTTGTAAAACAATGTATGACCGGGGTAAACGTAGTTTTACATACTGCCACGCTGCACAAACCCCATGTGGCTACGCACACCCCGCAACAATTTGTTGACACCAATATTACCGGTACGCTTAACCTGTTACAGGAAGCAGTAGCCGCCGGTGTTCACTCATTTGTATTCACCAGCACCACCAGTACGTTTGGCGACGCCCTGGTACCACCGGCAGGCGCACCCGCCGCCTGGATCACGGAAGAGGTGACGCCCGTACCGAAAAATATTTACGGGGTTACCAAAACAGCAGCGGAAAACCTTTGCCAGTTGTATTTCAGGAATTTTGGTTTGCCGGTTATTATATTACGTACGTCGCGGTTCTTCCCCGAGGAAGATGATAACCGCAAAATGCGGTCGATCTACTCCGACATTAACCTTAAACTCAATGAGTTTTTGTATCGCCGGGTCGAAATTGAAGATGTGGTAAGCGCCCACCTGGCCGCCATGCAGCAGGCCAAAGCAATTGGGTTTGGAACCTATATCATCAGCGCCACCACACCATTTACCCCCGCCGACGGATGGGACCTTCGGGTACATGCAAGGGAGGTGGTAAAACGGCTGGTGCCTGAATGTGTTGACCTGTACGAACAACGCGGCTGGCAGCTATTTCCCTCCATCGACCGGGTGTACGTGAACGAACGCGCCCGCAATGAACTGGGCTGGCAACCTAAATACGATTTCAAATATATGCTGCAACATATAAAAGCCACCAATGACCTGCGCAGTCCACTGGCCATACAGATCGGCGTCAAAGGCTATCACCCCGAAAAATTCACCGACGGGCCGTTTCCGGTGCTGGAATAGCAACAGATTAACCAGGTAATGGTCCTGAGCGAAGCCGAAGGATGCAAAGATGATTTCATTAATTGCCAATTAGTATTAATTGCAGTCCTGGGAAAGACCTTACTTTCAATAGTTAACTGATCCCTTTTACTGCATATGCCTGTATTAAGAAAGTTCGTCTTGCTGGTTGTTGTAACCTGTATTATTATTTTGCGGGCCACCGCTGTTCCTTCACCATATTCTACCGGTGTTAAGCCCACTGCACAGGCTACCCATATTGCAGCAATCACAAACGATGCCGTTGTTGTTATTACAGGAAGCACCTACCGTTTTACTGTTGATACGCCCGAAGGCCGGGGACTCGTTTCAACAAGCCCCACAGTAAAAGAGTTGCTGTTGCAGCTGCAATCAGGTGATGGATCAATACAGCAATATCATATAACCGGTAAAAGCGGAAATGCTAAAAGCATCGGCGATGAAATTATCTCCGGCGACCGGCTGGTGGTAACCTCACAAAATGGCAAGGCTACCAAAACATATCAGGTTACCATAAAGTTGATGGCCCTGAGTGGACAGCTTGCCTTGCAACAACAACAGATCACCCTCAATACCAACAATGACCTCACGCTTTATTTTACAGCTGGTCAAAGAAGCCCCGATGCGGCTGTTAAAATATACCTGCCCGCAGGCATTCCTATTACCCTAAAAAATACTACGGTCAATATAATAGGCCGGGGGGCTGTAACGCTGCAGGAGCTCGCGCAACAATCTATCGGCCGAACCGGTACAAAATATTCGTATAATAAGGTAGGAACAGTATCTATAACGCCTTCGCCTGGTGGCGGTTCTATCCTTTATTTCAGTCATCTTGATCTACGGCCGGCCAACGGCACTGATCTGCAAATTGTGATCCACCAGGTAACCCTGCCTAAAACCGGCGACTATCATTTTAAAGCCATTTATACCACCTCAAAACCCGAAGTGTTAACCAGTGCAGGTACCGGATCAGAAACGGCAACGCTCAGGGTAACACCAACGGTTGCTGATTTTACCAGAATGGCCGACACCGCATTATCTGCTTATACCACCGCTCGTTTCACCTGGAGCGCAATAACCACTTCTGCAGTGCAGCTGATGCAATCACCTGATTCAGGTAAAACCTGGGCGGCTGCCAATGCAAACATCGATGGGAGAAAAGGAAAGGCCACCATCACCGGTTTACAACCCGATCGCTGGTATACATTCCGTTTACTGGTAAAAGATGGCAACCACAAAGGCCTTTCGAATACAGCCCGGTATTATACCGGCATGCTTGATGTAAGATCGGTTGGCATCACCGGCGACAGCAGCCAGGATTACACCCAACCAATAAATGCCGCCATCGATCATTTGAGCCGGTCAGGCGGCGGCACCCTACTCTTCAGCAAAGGGACCTACAGCGTGCGCACCGTTCATTTAAAAAGCAATGTGTACCTGTATATTAACGCAGCCGCCACCATTAAAGCATTAAAAGGCGCCGATGCGCCTGAGATCACCTGGTTCAGTGATAAAAAATACCGCTCGGGTTTATCGCCTACAGATGCCGGCCCCTATACCGATCCCGAGAACTACCTCACCAAACAGGATGTAGGGCATCACTATTTTCATAATTCCATGTTCTTTGGGGAACGGCTAAACAATGTAAAGATCATCGGCAATGGATATATTACCGGCAATGGCAACCTGGCCACCGGCGATAACGTGATGAACAACGCGCCCGATAACCGCGCCGATAAAATGTTCACCTTTAAATTATGCACCAATATTGAAATTGGCGGTATCTACCGCGATGCCGACCTCTGGTACGATAGCACTAAAGACGAACCGTATTATATAAACAAAGACGGTTCAAATGATTTCAACACCGGTAACATGCTGCATATTGACCGCACCGGTCATTTTGCATTACTGGCTACCGGTACAGATACCATTTATGTACACAATACTTATTTTTCCTGGGGCAGCACGGCAAGCGTAAGGGATATCTATGATTTCATGGCCTGCAGCCATGTTACGGTTACGAATATCTATTCAAAAGTAAGCTCAGATGATATTGTAAAACCCGGCTCCGATTGTTCATTAGGCTTTACCCGGCCGGCACACGATTATAAAGTGCGCAATGTGATCGGCGATACCAATTGCAATTTGTTCCAGATCGGTTCCGAAACCGCTGACGACATTACCGACATTTGCGTTGATAATATTTATGTACTGGGCGCCAACAAAGCGGGCTTTTCCATTTCTACCAACGACGGCGGATCGGTAAAAAATATCCACCTCAATTGTGGGCACACCGGCAGCCTGCACACCCGGTCAAAAATGGTGCGCACCTTTACGCCTTTTTTTATCTCTATCAGTAACCGGGGCCGCGTAATAGGGGCCGAAGTGGGGAAATATGCATTTACCGACAATGGGGAAAAACACAATGAGCTGCTGGTAAAAAATGTCAACATCGGTCAGGTTGAGAACATCATTATAAATGGCATCGATATTTACGAAGTATATGCCGGAAGTTCATTTCGCGGAAAAAGATGGGAAGCCTATGATGGCAAACAACGCCGGGCCACACCCATCATTGCAGGCTATAGCCTGCCGGCAACTACCGATGTTACCGGCGGACTCGATTTCACCCTGCCGAATGGCAAACATACCGGCTATATCAAAAATGTTGTTTTTAATGACGTACACGTGCTGGTGAAAGGCGGCAATCCTTTGTCAGATACAGCAGCTGCGCCACCTGAACTGGGCGTGGGTCAATACAATGCTTCCAATTTGAAAGTGCAGCCATCGTACGGGCTATGGGCCCGGCATGTAATGGCATTGACCATCAAACAAAGCTCATTCAATTATGAAACCCGCGACAGCCGCTATGCCCTGTTCCTCGACGATGTCATCGGCGCCCAAATTACTGCTGTAAAAATGGTACGCCCTGCAGGTAACAACACGGTAATAAAATGTAAGAACACTGCAGATATCAAAATTGATAACGCGTTCTATTATGAAGACCAGTGGGGCAATGCGCTCAACCGGTATTGACAGTCCCTATCCATAGTTTATCGGTATATTTACTGAAAAGCTACACATATGGAAAATAACTATCCCTACGATACCCGGCTCAATGTTAAGTACGATCACCTGCAGCTCATTGATGTGCCTGCCATCGTGAAAGAAAATCAGCACAAATGGTTCAACCAAACACTTACCCAGGTAAACAACAGCGTGGTACGCGTGGCCATTATAGAAGGGGAGTACCACTGGCATAAACACGATAACGACGATGAATTCTTCTTTGTGCTGGAGGGACAGTTGCTCATCGATCTCGAAGACAGAACAGTTGCATTAAATCCCTGGGAAGGATTTACCATTTCAAAAGGTATTGTACACAGAACACGGGCGCTGGTAAAAACAGTGATGTTAATGGTAGAAACGAGTGAGATTGTGCCTACGGGTGATTAGAAATACGAAGTAGGAAGTAAGAGGTAAGAAGTAAGAAACTCCTGAATGCAGAGCCTCGCCATTTATTTCGAGTCTCGAATATTGGAAACATCTTACTTCATACTTCCTACCTCCTACTTCAAAGTATTACTCAACCAGCTTTGTTACACTGGAATGCAATTCTAATGTATCGATAGTAGCAGTAGCCTGAAACAATTCCACGATCACCTGTTTACGGGCGGTTGTCCACCGGCCAAGGGTAATATTATATACACCACCCATCATGCTATACAAGCCGGCATCGGAAGCAGTAGATCCGGCCGGGTGCGCTTCATTAAATGGATACGCCGCACTGGCGGTATTGCCATTGGAACGATAATACAGATAAGGAGTTATCGCAGGCCTGTAAGTAACGGGGTCAATACTTACCGAATACATAGAGTACCAGTCGTTATTACAGATCCTGTACCCTAATATGGGCGTTTTAGTTACGTCATAAATAGCGGCGCCTCCACCTGTTGCCATAAACAATACATCTTCGGGCACCGAAGTTTCGGTAACAGTAGTTCCTTTAAATATTGCTACCCCACAAGTGTTTCCACTGTTGGCCCAGGGGCCTGAGGTGCTAAACGCACTGGCGCGAACCAGCCCGCCATCTCCTTTATTGGGGTTTGTACCGGTGGTAGTAAATGTTTTCTGATAATAGTTTGCGCTGGCCGGAAAAGAATACGTGCCTAATGAACCATTGATCTTTTTACCCTGGAAACCAAAATAAAAGAACTTCCCCTTTTGTACACTGCCTGTTGTAATGTTCCATTTAATGGTACGCTGCCCACCTGTAGCCCAGCCGGCATCGAGCGGGGTGGCAGAACTGTTAGTGCCTGCATTGGCGCTAAATACAATGCTGTAAGGAGTAACTGTAAAGTCTATATCTTTCGTAGCCATCATTTGTACGTATTCATAACCACCGTCGCCACCTTTAGGGTCGCTCTGGTATCCGGTTATAAGAAGCTCCTGTGCAGAAGATCCCATATTCACTATATCATATACGTTCCTTGTTCTTAACTGTACAGGTCCGTCAGCAGTACCAAATGGAATGCCTACATAAGCGGCCAGCGCATAAGGTGCATTTTTGGCATAGCTTGTACCAGCATCAGTATAAAGAACAAGGTCGCCAAAACCATCATTGACCGGTTTAGCCCCACCTATCGTTTCTCCTGATTTCAAAGAGGGATTGAAACTGGCTTTATTAATGAGGCAAAGCGAGCTTTCATAGTTGTCGGGATTAGCCAGTAACTGAGCAACTGTTATCGCGTTTATGGCAACCACTCCTTTACCCTTACTAGTAACGTTCAATTCTGTAAGGCCTGTAATGGTTAAAATGCCATTTTTACGGGTTAACGTACCCCCGGCAATTTCTACCACTACCGAGTCGCCCGGATGGTAGTTGGCAGCAGCACCGCCAATGTCTATAGAAATACCTTTCAGCGTACTCAGGCGGCGGCTATCCTGCACCACCAGCAAGCCATCGGGAAGATTTTTCTCGATATGGTCCGATATAACTACCCCGGCCAGTTTGGAACCACCATACAGATTATCTTTCGAAAGAATAATATCCTGTCCTTTATAAAGCGGCCGAATATCCAGAATAGAAACGATTGCGTTAGGCTCGCCTCCCGGATAATTTTTGTATGTTTTAGTGCAACTGTTTACAGTCACAGCTATGCTTATGACCAATAAAAGATATAATGAATTTTTCATCTTCATAATTTTTATAGTTGATTCACTTAAGGTTGCTGCCACCATACATTGGTGTATATTTCATCGGGGCCCATTGCAGCTACCGCAGCTTTATAGTTTGAAGGGTTGGCAGCCTGTACATACACAGGGTATACCAGCCGGGCCGGCATTACGCCGTTGTTTTGCAATCCTGGTCCTTTGGGCAAAACAGGATGCCCGGTGCGCCTGTATTCAAACCACTGTTGCAGATCGGTCATAAACAGTGCATAGTATTTCTGTAAGTGGATCAATTCCATTTTACTATCTAAAGAAAGATTATCATCCCAAATTTCACTGGCAGCGCTGAGGTTGGTCAAATGGTTGGTAAATTCGGTAGAAGTAATACTTTCAGGAAAGTTGGGTACCCAATAATTGATGGCAGATGCTATGCCCTGGTACCAAAAGGTTTTTACATCGCCGGTGATCCATCCCTTTGCAGCCGCTTCGGCCAGTATGAATTGTACTTCGGCATATTGCATGATAATACCGGTATACCAATTTTGCTGAAGCGACCAGGTACCACCGGTGCTGGAGTTATCATAGCTTTGAAAATAGCAACCTTTTAAATCACCTGTACCGGGCAGGTAACCACTTTTTACACCATACCATCCGCCGCCACTGGCCTGCGCAATACCGAAACGGCCAATGCTGCCCGATCCATACGGAGTGGAAGAAACGTAACGCGGGTCGGCCCAGGTAATCAAATTGTCTAAAAAGAAACTGCAAATAGCCGGGGCGCGAAAATCCTGCGCGCGAATTCCGCCTACATAAGGCGAGGTATAAGGATCGGTAGTACTGGTGCCGCCGTTCCAGATTATTCTCGCACAGTCGGCATTGCTTTGAAAGATCGGATATTGGGAAGGGTTTTCTACGATCTGTTTTATTTTTGAGATACATTGCTGTTGCACTTCTGTTTTACCCGATACGCGCAACAATAAACGCAGATATAATGAATTGCCAAATTTTCTCCATTTAGCTACATCTCCTTTGTATACGGGATCACTCGAAACAGTGATAGAAGCGCCCGAAGCAAGCAGGCTGTTGGCAGCTTCCAACTGGTTGAACATATTAAGATAAATGTCTTTCTGCCTGTCAAAAGCCGGCACTACATTTCCCTGATCGCCCTGCAGGGCCTGGGAGTAAGGAATATCACCATAAATATCTGTAAGCATAGAGAACAGCCATACCTTGCCTATTTTTCCAATACCCTGGTAACTGGCATTGGAGATCTTTTCTGTGCGTGCCAGGCTGTCTACCTGTTTAAAGTTTGTCAGTTGCACATACCAGGCATTCCATAAATAGTCACTCATGCTACTCTTGAAAGCATACCTGAACACGGTATTATCACCATCGCTTTGCGATACGGTGACCTGCATCAATTCGTTGTTAAAGCTTCTGTTGCGGCTCATGCCGGGCCAAATGGAGTTTACCAGGGCAGGAGCCAGCAACTTGTCTGGAGTTGTTTCGAGAATATTGATCGGATCTGTGTTCAGCTCCTCAAATCCCTTTTTGCATGAGTAGCCTGTTGACATTGCCACCAAAACCAAACATGCTATATATAATTGCTTTCTCATCCGTTTATTCTTTTATTATTGATAAGATTTTTACACAATAATTATAACCCGATTGTTACCGTGAAGCCCATGCTGCGGGTTGAAGGAAACTGCCCGGTTTCAAAACCTCTTACAATGTCTGACCCGGCCAGGGTGCCAAACTCAGGATCGAATATTGGCCAGGGTGACCAAATGAACAGGTCGCGCCCGTAAACTCCAACGCTTGCTGCCGTTAACCCGATCTTTTTAAGCAACGTGGGCTTAAAGGCATAGCTTAAAGAGGCTTCGCGGAATTTTACAAAGTCGGTACTAAAGGTGCTTCCCTCTGCATTGTAGCTGCCAATGCTATATTGATAATACTGGTCGATATCGGTAGCCACCACATCGTTTTTGCGGAAACTTCCATCGGGGTTTTGTACCACACCGTTACCGATAATACCATTGTACCTGCCCGGTAATGTACTTTTCAATTTGCCCTGTTCGGCCAGTTTGTAATGGGTAAGCGAGTAAGCCACAGCGCCCACCTGTGCATCGAAGAGCAGGTTTAAATTGAAGTTCTTATAGCGGAAGGTATTGCCAAGACTGAATCTGTATTTAGGTATTGTGTTCCCGAGGTAAATGATGTTATCAGTGATCTTTGGAAAGCCCGTGGTAGCGTCAAAGATCACCTGCCCGTCGGGACTGCGTTGATAACCCAGGCCATACAGATCGCCCATGCTGCCACCAACCGAAGCCACTATTTGACCGCTGGCTATGTTGCCGGCCCGCAGCAACACCGAACTATCGGGCATTGACATGATCTTGTTCTGGTTGAAAGAAAAAGTTCCATAAAGGCTCCAGTTAAAACCTTTAGCGCTTGCAATGGGTTTGGCATTAAGCTGTATTTCCATCCCATTGTTCCTTACTCTTCCCGCATTGATATAGGCAAAATTGTAACCTGAAGACGCATCTACCGTTCTGGTGAAGATCTGGTTGGTGGTATTTCCAAAATAAACGGCCATATCTAACCCCAATCTGCCGTTGAAAAACTGCAGTTCTGTACCCAGTTCGAAGGTGGTGGTAAACTGTGGTTTTAAATTGACGTTGGGTAAAGTTGTTGGACTTGTTACAGCGCTATCCGGATAATAACCACCGGTTACTGCATAATGGTATGTATAGGAAGTCAGGAAAGCTGTGGTACCACCGCTACCAACACCTGCAACCGAAGCCCTTAGCTTGGCATAGTTGATAAAAGTTGGCAGCTTGGCCACTTCCGACAAAATGAAACTGGTGTTAATTGAAGGATAGAAAAACCCTACGGGGTTCGTTCTTTTCGGAGTGGCCAATACGCTACTCCAGTCCTGCCGGGCAGTGATCTCTGCAAACAGATAATTTTTATAGGTGGCATTTATGATCCCGTAAAAACTGTTGATCTGGTAACGGCTAGTATCGGGGTAATAAGTCAATCCATACAGGTTGTTGTCCGGGTTATATATCTGCGAATAAGGTGAGCTGCCTTTCAATGAGTCTGGGAACACGGGATATCTTAATCCATCGGCCCTGATATCTTTTTTGTCATACGTATTTTTTAACTGGCTGCCACCAAGGGTTACACCCAATTTTACGTCTTTATTTATGTCTTTGAGATACCTGGCCATGAAGTCGTAACTCTTTTCCTGCGAATAGATGCTTTGTTTTCTTACAGAACCTTTGATGAGGCGGGTGCCTGCATCGTAAGGGCGGTCCTGTTCACGTTTATCGTTCATCCAGTCAAGGTTGCCACGCAACATGAGGCTCAGTTCTTTGGTAAGCTGATAATTCAGTGTTACGTTCCCTGTTATGTTGTTCCTTCTTGTTTTGTTCAAAAACTCATTTACGACTGCAAATGGGTTTTCAGGAAATGAGGAGAAGGGATACTGAATGATCTTGTACATGTTGGTATCTGAGTAAATACTGCCTTCTGAACCGCGCCAGTAATTTCGCAACCAGTTATAATCGGCGCTGGGTTGCCAGAAAATGTACCAGTACATTAAGGACTGATTTCCATATCCTGCTGCAGGCAGGTTATCGCTGGTTCTGTAACCGTAGTTTATTTTGGTAGAAAGTTTTAATTTTTTGGTAATGTCCGAAGTGGTGCTTAATGCTATGTTACTACGCTTGAAACCTGTATTGGGAACGATCCAATTGTCGTTTTCTGTACCAAGGCTCACCCGAACACCTGTAGTACCCAGTCTACCGTCTATGCTGAGGTTGTGTTTGAGGTCGGTTCCTGTATTCCAAAAATCATTGATGTTGTCATAAGCCTTCCAGGGAGTGCGCTCTAAACCCACTGCCTGGCGAACAGGGTCGTACTGATAGAACGATTGCCCGTCGAACTTTGGCCCATAAGCAGAGCTGGTACCGCTGGTGCTGGCGCCATCTTCGGTGGCGCCGTAAGAATAATATTGAGCCCCACCCAGGCCCTGGCCATATTCATATTGCAGCTCAGGGTATCTGTTTACCTGCTCAATGTTTCCGTTCATTGTGTAACGAACGTTAAAGTGGCCTTTCTTTTTCTGGGCTGCCGCTTTGGTGGTGATAATGATAGCGCCGTTTGCCGCCCGCTGTCCATACAGGGCAGCCGCAGCAGGCCCTTTCAATACTGAAACGCTTTCTATATCCTGCGGGTTGATGTCGTTTAATGAGCTGCCATAATCAGCTGGCAGGTTGTCGGAGTTTGTAGCATAAACCGCGTCGCCTTTGGCTGCAGAGCGTTTACCACTACTATTGTTGATCACCACACCATCCACTACTATGAGGGCTTCATTATCGCCGGTAAGGTTGTTTTCGCCCCGGAGAATAATTTTGCTCGAAGCGGCGGGGCCCGAACCGGAACGGATAAGGTTCAACCCGGCTACTTTTCCGGAGAGCGCATCCGTCCAGTTTAAACTTGCCGCCTGGGTAAGCTGCGTGCTATCTACTTTTGTAAGCGCATAGCCCAACGATCTTTCTGATTTTTTGATACCTAATGCAGTTACTACCACATTCTGCATTTGCTGGTCATCTTTATTCAGCACAAGGCTTAATGACTGTTGCGCTTCGGCAGCGAATTTTTTTCTCAACGGCTGATAGCCAACAGCAGAGATCTCAATAGTTCCTTCTGATATTACCGGCAGGGTTTTACTGAAACGGCCATTGTCATCAGCAATGGCTACCACATTCTTCTGCCCATCCTGCTTAATAATTACAGTAGCCCCCGGAAGAGGAGCCCCACCTTCAGTGACAATACCTTTCAATACCATCGTGGGCGCTTTTTTAGGAGCATCGCTTTTTTTGATCACCCAGCTGTTTCCGCTCGCGATGGCGTTAAAACCGCCGGGCGCCAGTACTTTATTTAACAACTCACCCACACTGCCTGCTTCATAAGAAGCGCCAGGCACATTTACCCCGGCCAGTTCATCATTTGCATAAGCCAGCTGCACTTTAAACTGCCGGCCAAAATCCTCGGCAATTGCAGCGAGGTTACCGGCCGCGTGCCGGTAATGTACATTTACTGTTTGTGCCTGCAGGTTAAGGATCCCTGCTATCAACACCAGTAAAAGCGCAGTAAGATTTTTGGTTGGTTTTACGGTTTCCATATTTTCATTTACATTATAAACAATACAATACCTGTCCGCTTTTCAGCAGCGCAAAAAATGGGTGTGTGATAAGGAATTTCTAGTGGATATTTAAGCCGGTCAATGTGTTCAGTACCGCCAGGTTCTCGTTCAATGGTATCGTCAGGTCCCAGGTAAGCGTTACTTTATTATTCTTTTTAATAGTGCCATGCGTCAGCTTCACCTGGTAATATGTTTCTATTCTGTTAAGCAATTCTTCCAATGGAATATTCTGTAGCCGTACCTGTTGTTGCAACCACCAGTCGGCCGCATCAGGATCAATTATTTGCAACGAACCGGTTACCGCCCGTGCTGTAAGTACCTGCTGGCCGGCGGTCACCAGTTTGTTTCCACTGGTATTATTCAGCGCCACCTTACCTTCCTTTACGGTCAGCTGCAGGTCAACCGAATCAATTTTTCGAATGGTAAATGCCGTTCCCACAACAGTTACCATTTGCCGGTTAACACCTATGGTAAAGGGATGCTGCGCATCTTTGGCCACACTGAAAAAAGCCGTTCCTTTCATGAGCATGGTGCTGCGCTGTTTCGAAAAATCAGTATGCACCTTTACAGTTGAATAAGGCGCCAGCCATAACACCGATCCATCTTCAAGCAGGATCTTTTTTGAACTGTCGTTGCTGGCCAGCTCCTGCCAGGGATCTTTGTCCGGTTGCAGGCCCCCGCCTGGCATTTTAATAAATAAAGCCACCAGCATGGCAGCAGCAGCACTTAAGCCAATGAAAAAAAGCTGTTTTCTGCGGCGTTGGCGGTTGTCAATGCGATCGTTGATGCTGTTTAGCAGCCCTTGCTTTTTTTGCATGCCGATGTTCACAGGCGAATCCCATGCCTGCAGCCATTGCTCATCGGCCTGGTTTTCTTTATTATCCTTATGGTGCTTTGATCGGCGGGGCATGCAAACAGCTTTGGTTAATTGTTGGTTAATAGACGCTCGTAAAAAGAAACTGGTACTAGAGGAATTGGAGAAAAAAGCGGGAGTTAACAATTTGGTCATTTTGGGGTTACCGGTTACCGGTTGCCGGTTACCGGTTGCCGGTTGCCGGTTGCCGGTTGCCGGTTGCCAGGACTTGAATTATGAGCAGCCTGCCAATAATAGGGAGTTCCGAATTTTTTTGTCCGGAAACCGGGACCCGGTAACCGGTAACTTTAAATGAACAGCTGCACCTGCCGCAACATTTTCACAATGCGTTGTCCGGCAGTATGCAATTGATTTTTGACCGTTTGTTCGCTCAGCCGTAATTCAGCAGCGATCTCCTTAACAGAAAGCTGGTCCTCGTTCTTCATGGCATAAATTCTGCGCATTTGACCGGGCAGCTTGCTGGTAGCCCTTTTCCAAAAATAAATGGCCTGTTTATACTGATACTGTTCATCGGGCAGGGGACGTCCTTCAGTATGTTCCGGCATTTCGGCCGTTAACGTATACCGTTTTCTTTTTGAAGCCCGCTGGTGATCGCTGATGCAATGCTGAACAATGGTATATAAATAATTGCGGAAAGAAGAATGGATGACAATAGACTGCCTTTTGTTCCACAGGCGTATAAAAACCTCCTGCAGTACATCATCGGCCTCTTCGGACCCATTCAGCCGTGACCGTATGTACGTGTGAATGGGATCGGCGAACCGGTTAAAAATTTCATCAAAAGCAATTCTGTCCCCTTTTTTCAACTGCAGCAACAACTCGCCGTCATCGGGAACAATTGGTTGAAAATTCATATGGCGCAAACTTAGCAACCAAATGTACTATTTGAAAAGAAGTTGTTTTAATAAATGTTTAAGTTTTTTTAAGCTGTTTTGGTTTAAAAATATTACGCAAACGGTTGCATTGTTTAATTATGTTATATACTGGCCGCAAAAAGCTGCAGAAACGAAACTAAAAGACCGTTTCCGAAACTGGAAACGGTCTTTTTCGAACGGGAACGAAATTTACCAATGGGCTGTTTTATCTGCAGAACCCTTAAACCACGCCCAACTTTTCTTTAAATTTTTCGAGCTGCCGGCGGTGGCGTAAAATATGAACGATGGCGTGTTCCATCATTTGTTCAATATCGTATACCTGTCCCCAACCAGCCTTTATCTTTTTATCATTATTAAATTCTTCCAGGTCATTATCGGTAAACTCGCCAAACACATTTTCGGTGAAAACAATAACACCATCCAGCTCAGTCAAATATTCTGCAATCGTCAAACACCCCTTTTTCTCCGGCCGCACCTTATTATATCCTTTTAAATTATAAATGCTGGTGGCATACCCGTAACCGGAATGCACTACATGCGTTAAAATGGTCTGGATGCTCCGGCAGTTGTCATCGTTCGTATGCGGATCAACAATTGCTACCAATTCCCGGTCAGAAACAGGGGCGATCACTCTTTTTAGATCTGAAATGGCGCGTTCGTACTCATCGAGCAAGGCGCCAATTGCGCCAGTCCGGTATTTTTTGGTCATATTTCTATATACTATATGTCATATAAAATTATATAAATCAGCAGTAAACTGCTTACTTAACAGTTTTACATTTGTACACATACCAACACTATGAGCCAGATACCTTTTCAAACCATTGACTGGGCAACCATTACAAAAACCAGGCACAACGGGGAAACCGGGATCGCCTGGTGGCAAACGCTTCAATACCCCGGACTGCGGGTTCGCATAGTAGAATACTCCAAAGGATATATGGCCGATCATTGGTGCGAAAAAGGCCATATTGTTCATTGCCTCGAAGGGGCATTTGTAAGCGAACTGAAAAGCGGCGAATCGTTCAGCTTAACCCAGGGCATGACCTATATAGTATCTGACGACCTCAGCTCACATCGTTCCATGACTGAGAACGGCGTTAAACTGTTGATCATTGACGGCGATTTCCTGAAGAACCAGCCCTAAATTCCCACCATAAAAAAAACTTCCCATAAACATGTGATTTTTTTGATCTTGCTGCGAATAATTAAGGAAACCGGTTCCTGATTATTTTATGCAAACAGAACAAACAACGATATTTCTTTCAATAATTGAAAAAAACAGGGGCATCATCTATAAGGTGGCCAATGCGTATTGCGTGAACGCAGAGGATAGAAAAGACCTGATACAGGAGATCATTGTGCAATTATGGCGATCGTTTCACCGGTATAACGACCAGTATAAATACAGCACCTGGATGTACCGCATAGCCCTGAACACCGCCATCTCATTTTACCGGAAGGAAAACCGCCGCAAACAATTAAGCAGTCCGTTATCAGATAACATCCTTGATCTTACTGAAGACAATACCCCCATTGAAACCGATACACACCTTGGTCACCTGCAACAATTCATTGCCGGCCTCAAAGAACTGGATAAAGCCCTGATGCTTTTATACCTCGAAGAAAAAAGCCAGAAAGAAATAGCCGGGATCACCGGCATTTCTGAAACCAATGTTAGTACCCGCATCGCGCGCATCAAAAAGATCCTGAAACATAAATTTGCAACCATAAATACTTAAAAAATGGAAGACACAGAAATCATCAATCTCTGGAAGTCCTATGGGCAAAAACTGGAAGAAAGCCTGCACCTGAACAGGCAAAATGCAGAAGAGATCACAAGGCTAAAAGTGCGATCATTCCTTTCCCCCATGAAACCAGTGAAGTTGTTTGCTATTATAGTGGGTATAATATGGGTAGGGCTAATTGACATCCTGATCATAAGCAACCTTCCCACCGGCAACTGGTTCTTCATCATTTCTGCCGGCATACAGGTGCTGCTTACCAAACTGGCCATTATAATATACCTGTACCAGCTGATCCTTATTCACCAGGCCGATATCAGCGAACCCATTTTGCAAACCCAACACAAACTCGCCCGGTTAAAATCAACCACCTTATGGGTTACGCGCATCCTGTTTTTACAGCTACCGGTATGGACAACCTTTTACTGGAATAAAAGCATGCTCTTAAATGGCACCATTCCTTTGTACATGCTTCAAACAGCGGTTACCCTTACATTCACTTTTGTGGCGGTATGGCTTTTCCGGAATATAAAATATGAGAATAAAGACAAAAAATGGTTCCGCCTCATTTTCGATGGCAAAGAATGGACCCCGGTGCTGAAGTCAATTGAATTGCTGAACCAGGTGAAAGAATATAAAGCGAACGCCTGATATATTTCCTGACCAGTAATAGCCATGAACAATTAAAAGGCCGCCCAAATGAACCGGGGTGGCCTTTGTTTATTATTGGCCGTAATTAACAAGAGGTGGTATTCAATATAATAGTAGGAAATCAAGCACTTTCTTATTAAACAGATCAGCATAATCAAGATTCACCATATGTGCAGCGTTACGGATCACATATCCGGTAGACCTTATCACTGCAAGCAGGTAATTGGCCATTGTTAAATTGAATGGAACATCTTTTCCCCCGTTGATAAGCAGCGTTTTGCTTTTTATATTCCCGAGTGCCCTGGCTGTTGGTATTTTGCCAAAAGGACGCCAATCATTTTGGGAATGATTTTTACAGTTGGCTAACACCGTTTGATAGATATATTGCCGAAGCGTGGCGGGCACCTGGCTGCTGTCGCGGAAAGGCCCTACACACCAGATCGATGTAAAAAGCCGGGCATATTTTGTATTGTCATGAGCCATTAAAGCGGCATCTGTTTTAGCATATAATTGCTTACTTAAACTATCAACCGTAAGCTGTTTTGTACTCCCAATAAAACCCGGTGAAACCAGTACGATCTCTTTAACCCGTTCCGGATGCGATAGTACAAATTCGGAGACGCAAACAGACCCCAGCGATAATCCAACAAAAGAGGCATGTTGAATTTTTAAACTATCCATTAATATGTTGATCACCTCACTGACAAGGATGGTAGTATCTGTGCCCATTGTTTCACCATGAGCAGGCAGGTCGAAGGTAATTACCCGGTAACGCCGGCTGAAAAACGCCAATTGATTGTCCCACATATGCCGGTCAAGCATACCGGCATGAACGAAGATCAATGACTCGCCCGAGCCGGCTTCACTATATTTTATGCTAAAGCCACCGGCTTTAACACTACCCTCAATGGGATCAATTGCAGCATAGCAGGTATGAAAGAAGCAGAAGAACAGTAGCAGGCAGCCGGTCATCTTCATACCATAAATATAAAGCTTAAATCCAGAACAACCCAGTGCATGAAAAAGTATAGGCATAACCGATTATTAATTATACCTATACATGTTAAACAGGATTTACTCTCTTGCTAAAATGCAAACTCCTGAACGGCTTGCTTCGCTTTTGGCAATGCCATTTCAGCCAATTGAGGCATACCGGTTCCTTCAACCCGGAAAGTGGTTATATCAGTCATACCCAGAAAGCCCAATACATTTCTTAAAAATGGTTCGGTAGAATCAAAAGCCTTCATGGGTCCATCTGAATAAATGCCCCCCGAAGCAATGGCCAGGTATACCTTTTTGCCGGTCACCAATCCCTTTGGTGCGCCATCGCCGTAACTAAATGTTACGCCCGACCGGGCTATATGATCGATCCACGATTTTAAGATAGAAGGAATTCCGAAATTGTATAAAGGCACGCCGATAACAATAAAATCAGCATCCAGTAACTCATTGATAGCCTGATCACTCTTACTAAGAACGTCCTTATGATCGGCCGTGCGCTGATCGGCAGGCGTATAATGAGCGGCGATCTGCTGCCCGTGCCAGTAGGGCAGCGGTTCAGCGGCCAGGTTGCGGGTGCGTATTTCGCTGCCGGGGTAAAGTGTTAACAATTTGTCAATGATGACGCCAGACAGTTTGTTGCTGAAAGACTGATCGCCCTTTGCACTTGATACTATGTTTAATATCTTTTTCATTTTCATTAAATTTTGATGAATTGCCAGGGTTGTAATTGTGTTTTTGATTTCACAACAAAGCTACTTACCTTTGCTATACATTAGTAAGTACTATACTGATGTATAGGACTATACCGAGATATAGCGCTATACTGAAGTATAGTGATAAAATAAATTACCATGGCAATCAAAGAAGGAAGAACACAGGAAAGATGTACGGGTATGATATTACCTGTATCGGATGCCATACAGATCTTAAGCGGCAAATGGAAACTGCCCATCCTTATTTCATTACAATTTGGCAACAAAAGATTCAGCGAGATCGCAAAGAATATTCCTAAAATAACCGACCGCATGTTATCGAAAGAGTTGCGCGAACTGGAGATGAACCAATTGATAAAACGTACGGTTTATGATACTGTTCCCGTAACCGTGGAATATTCAATGACAGAGTACGGCGAATCGCTGGACCCTGTAATTTTGGAATTGGCTAAATGGGGCAGGCAACACCGGAAAAGGATCATGTCGAAAGACAGGTCGGCAGCAAAATATTAAGCATGGCAAAAAGGTTAACAGCACAGGCAATTATCACCAAATCGGGATTCGATTTTTTACTGGCATTAAAAAAGAACAATCACCGCGACTGGTTTAACGCACATAAAGCGACATTTCAAAAAGAACAGGAACAGGTTGAGGTGTTTGCCGAAGCATTATTGCGCGAACTCAATAAACACGATGTTATTGAAACACCATCGGGCAAAAAAAGCCTGCACCGCATTTACCGCGACATCCGTTTCTCAAACGACAAAACACCTTACAAAACAAACTGGAGCGGAAATTTTAAACGCGCTACCAAATACCGCCGCGGCGGGTATTATTTTCATTTGGAACCGGGCAACAGCTATCTTGCCGGTGGCTTTTGGGGGCCCAATGCGGCAGACATGAAACGCATTCGTGAGGAAATTGCCTTCGATGCGGCGCCATTGCGAAAAATAGTAAAAAGCAAGACCTTTATTACCACTTTCGGCGCGCTGAAAGGCGAACAACTAAAAACCGCGCCCCGGGGATTCGAAGCCGGTAACGAAGCTATTGACCTGTTACGTTATAAACAATTCCTGCTCATCAGGAAATTCACAGATAAAGAAGTGCTGAGCGCCGGCTTCCTGAAAGAAGCCAGCCAAACCTTAAAAAACATGCGGCCCTTCTTTGATTATATGAGCGAAGTGCTTACTACCGATACCAATGGTTTAGCCGTATAACTACAGGCAACTGATAACAAAAGCATAATCATAATAGGTGAAAACACGGATTTTTATTATCCGGTCTGTTATTACATTTATGTGGCACTAAAATCACCAATTTAACCCATTAGATTATGCCTATACAAAATTATGGTGTGCTGAAAGGACAGGTATTCGAAAGCCTTCGGGCCACCGCACAAAGCGAGCATTTCCAGATCCTGATCAACCGCGGTCACACGCCACACCGCATTGCCATCAATACCAAATCGAGCGAGGCGCCCAGCCAGGTACTGTATTATGCCAGCAATGATTTTCACCACGAAATAACCGATGCACTGGCGCAAAGCAACCTGGCTAATGGGTTCACCCCGCTTGAAAGTAAACCAGGTACGCTGGCGCTCGATTTCATCAGGCGTAACCTCTTCAACCGTTCCGAAATGGTGCCGCTGCCATCGCGCGGCCCCGGCGACAATGACGACCTGAACGACCGGCTCGACTTTTTTGTTCAGCAGGCCATGCGCGATTCTTCCGCCATTGTATACGCATTTGGCCAGCATTGGCAGGATGCCAGTGGGGCCGACAAGTATTTTCCCGAAGTAAATCCCAGTACGGGCATTCACGATATCCATATGAACCAGGGTAACCCCAAAGGGGCTTATTTTGGTGATAACGGCATTTGGCAGGATGGGGGACTGCTGTTCCATTTCGCTTCCCGCAACCGCTGGGCAGCCGTGTTCACCGCCTTCCAGTCGCAATCGTTTCATACCGATGACCATACAGGCAACCCCATCAGTGATCCACAACCGGCGCCTGCCAAAGCAGGTGTGCGCATTATTGCAGCATTGGTAAACCCCGAAGGCGATGACCCCGGCAAAGAATATATTATCCTGCTCAATAAAACCAATAAAGACATCAACCTGGCCGGCTGGCAGATCGTTGACAAACTCAAAAAAAGCGACGTCATTGGCAATAAGGTGTTACCCGCCGGCGATACCCTGCGCATACAGCTCACAGGGCAGGGCGCACAACTCACCAACAAAGGCGGCAACATCACCTTATTAAATAAGGAAAATCTTAAAATTGACGGCGTAACCTATACCAAAGAGGACGCCGCTATAGAAGATCAGCTGGTGGAGCTGTAAATATTTAGCTGTACATTGATACCAGAGAACAGATAAGCTACCAACTTTAGCGGGGGTAGCTTTTTTATTTTCACAACTGGTGGTTCGGTAAATTTATAACGTATACAGGACTTTACAGGATGGTAAATAAAAGCCGTTTCCTACCTTACCAAATCAAAAAAAATCGCTTGCCAATGAACAAGGAATTGCTAATAGCTGGCTGTAGCATTTTGCTGAATATATTTAGCGCTGCCGGCCAGGTAACATTACACCAACTGCGAACTGAGAACCTCGAAAATCCCGTCGGTATCGACGTAACAATACCACGCTTCAGCTGGCAATTGGAAAGCAGCCAGCGTTCAGTAAAACAAACAGCCTGGGAAATAAAAGTGACCGCAGGTAAAACCGCTGTATGGAACAGCGGAAAAGTTGCCGGCGATCAATCGGTACAGGTGCCCTATGGCGGCAGCAGTCTGCAATCAGCCACGCGATACAGCTGGCAGGTACGCGTTTGGGATAACACCGGCCATACAACGCCCTGGAGCGCCCCCGCATTTTTTCAAACAGCCTTATTAACACCAGGCGAATGGAAAGCACAATGGATTGCACCCGGTTTTACGGAAGATGCCGTGAACAGGCCGGCCGTTCTTTTTCGCAAAACATTTGGAATAAATAAAAAGGTGCGGTCTGCCTTTGCCTACATCACCTCGCATGGCTTGTACGAAGCACAGATAAACGGACAAAGGGTAGGCGATGCTTATCTTACCCCGGGCTGGACGAGTTATAAAAAACGCCTGCAATACCAGGTGTACGATGTTACGCCCATGTTAGCCAATGGACAAAATGCCATCGGTGTATCAGTTGGAAATGGCTGGTACCGCGGCTATCTGGCCTGGAGCGGCAATAAAAACTCTTTTGGAAAAGATATCGGCCTGCTGTTCCAGTTGGCAGTTACCTATACAGATGGTACAAGTGACCTCATAGTTTCTGACAATAACTGGAAATCTTCTACCGGCTCAATACGTTATGTAGAGATCTATCATGGAGAAACCATCGATACGCGTGAGGACAAAACCGGCTTTGCAAAAGCCGGGTACAACGATGGCGCCTGGAGCGGCGTACAGGTAGTTGATTCAGCCAAAAACATTCTTACGGCTACCTGCAACGAACCGGTGAAAAAACACGAGACATTTAAACCCATAAAAGTACTTACAACACCCAATGGAAAAACTGTGCTCGATTTTGGCCAGAACCTGGTAGGGTGGGTGATGGTAAAAGCAAAAGGGAATGCAGGCGACAGCATTGTGATAAAACACGCCGAAGTGTTGGATAAATATGGCAATTTTTACCTCGATAACCTGCGTGCCGCCAAAGCAACAGCTACGTATATACTCGATGGAAAGGAAGAAAGAACGCTGGAACCGCATTTTACTTTCTTCGGCTTCCGGTATATTCAGGTGGAAGGATATCCCGGCGAAGTAAAACCCGAGAATTTCACGGCAGTGGCCCTGTATTCCGACATGGCCCCCACCGGTAGCTTCTCCTGTTCGCACCCATTACTGAACCAGTTGCAACATAATATTCAATGGGGACAACGGGGTAATTTCCTCGACGTGCCCACCGATTGTCCGCAACGTGATGAGCGCCTTGGCTGGACGGGTGATGCGCAGGCATTTTCACGGACCGCCGCATTCAATTTCGGTGTCGATAATTTCTTTACCAAATGGCTGCACGATGTAGCAGCCGATCAGCGCGCCGATGGATTGGTACCAAGCGTAATACCCAATGTACTAGGCGCTAACTCCGGCGGATCAACAGGGTGGGCCGATGTAGCCACTATTCTTCCCTGGAATATGTACCTCGCCTATGGCGATAAAAGAATTTTGGAGAACCAGTATAAAAGCATGAAAGCCTGGGTGGGGTATATGCAGGCCCAAAGTAAGAATGATCTGTGGCAAACCGGGAACCATTATGGCGACTGGCTTTTTTACCGGCCCTTCGACGACAATGACGGCAGAGCCGCCGTTACCGACAAACACCTGATAGCACAATGCTTCTATGCCAATTCAACACAATTGCTTATCAATACAGCCAAACTGTTGGGCCAAAACAATGATGCTGAAAATTTCCAGGCTTTGCTGGAAAGAATAAAAGCAGCATTTTTGAAAGAATACCTTACGCCCAATGGCCGCCTGGTATCAGGCACGCAAACGGCTTATGTGCTGGCGCTGCAGTTCGATATGTTGCCCGAAGCATTACGCGCACAGGCAGCAGCCCGGTTGGCAGAGAACATAAAAAGCTACAACAACCATTTGACCACCGGTTTTCTGGGAACACCCTACCTGTGCCATGTATTAAGCCGCTATGGCTATACCGATGTCGCTTACAAATTACTGTTACAGGAAAGCTATCCATCCTGGTTATATCCGGTTAAGATGGGCGCCACCACTATTTGGGAACGTTGGGATGGACAAAAACCCGACAGCACCTTTCAAACACCGAATATGAATTCCTTCAACCACTACGCGTACGGTGCCATCGGCGACTGGATGTACCGCGTAATTGCCGGGTTAGATACGTATGAGGACGGCCCCGGCTACAAACACCTCAAAATTCAACCGCACCCGGGCGGCGGGCTTACCAAAGCAGCAGCCAGCCTGCAAACCTGGTATGGAACCGCAAGCAGCAGCTGGGCTACCAACGGCAATGAACTTACGCTTGAAGTAGAAGTGCCGGCCAATACAACTGCCGACATTTATATTCCTGCCACCAGCGCCGATGCCATTACCGAAAGCGGCAAAGCCCTTTCAGGGATAAAAGAAATACAGGTAGCCGGTAAAGAGGATCAGTATGTAGTTGTAAAAGCAGGATCGGGCAAATACCGGTTTGTGACTGCAGCAGCAACCGCAGGTAAGGAAACAAAACAATAGGAAATTAAAATATTGAATATTTGTAAAAGGCGGGGAAAGTTTGCATCTTGTTAAAAGCCCAATTTAACTCAAAAAACAAACAGGCTGATCTTATGAAGGCTTTCCCCGTTTTTTCATTCATTTAGTTGCAGGCAAAGTTTTTTCACAAAAACCTACGATCCTGTTCAGGTAGCATAAAAGAACCAAAATAACTGTTAAGAACAGCCTTCCCTGTATAAAACCCGGGTTGTATATATTATCTTTCTACGGCCAAAACAACCTTTATGACCCAAACCCTTCGCCAACGCATTTGGAAAACCGCCAGGTGGTTCATCGCCTTATTCTTCCTGATGCTGATCTTTCGTCTTATTTACGGTTACCTGATCACCCCCACCACTTACGACAACGATTACGCTAACTATTTCAGCGGCGTGGAGCATTTGAGAAAGAACTACGCTTCTGAAAACCAGATGAAAGTATCAAATGCACAAAACGCCAGCTTTGCAACCGACCAGAAATATGAAAAAACAGCTACGGTAAGGTCCAAATCATCGCAGTTCGATAAAGACGTAGACCATATTAAAAACCTGACCACCCAATTTCAGGGTCTTATCCAGTACGAACAAAACACAGGTAATAAAGGCAGCCGCGAAATTCACTGGCTCATCGGCATCAACCCGGCAAAATTCGACAGCTTTTACCTGCAGGTGCAGCAGATCGGTCAGGTGAAATCAATGGCCATCACCAAAGTCGACAAAACCAATGAATACCGGCAATTAAACGCGAAGAAGGCTTCTTTGGAAAAGAACCTGGCTTCCTTAAACGAATTAAAATCAAGGAGCGGAGCTATCAGCGATTATGTCACCCTTCATGATAAGATATTAGAGATAGAAACGCAGCTGCAGGAGTTGGGCGTTGAACTGGGTAATTTTAATACGGAAAATGAGTTCTGCACCGTCCGGTTCTCCCTGTATGAAGGCGCGCCTGAACAGAAAATAAGTTTTTTAAGAAGATGCAAAGTGGCCCTGGAGTGGACGATAAAATATTACGCAATATTAATATTCTCCCTGCTGGGGTTGGTAGTAACCCTGTTTATCCTGCTCCTGGCAATCGATAAATTGAAAGTAATGAACAAGCTGAATGAGTGATTGCAAAAGCCCTTCATAACAGATCTGTAAATTTGTAAAACGGTCTATGGTTCCTTCGTGATCCTGTCCAGTTGCTTCAACACGGTGGGCAACCGGTATTCACCATGCATGCATTGAATATAATTAGCAGCCTGCTGCAGATCGGTACCTATTGCAGTAACAAATAAAGGTCGCTCAGTGGTTCCACGCATCACCGGGATCACATACTTCATATTCTGGTGAAAGTTGGTTTTGGCAACGCCGATAACCGGCACTTTTACAGGCAGGCTTTCAAATAAATAAGCGCCCAAACCCGGTTTGCCAAAATCATCCAGCACCACAAATCCATCAACAATTATATATTTGATTTGCTGAAGATCTACTTTCTTAATTATTTCCAGCAGGCAGGGCAATTCGCGTTTGTAAAAGGACCCCGGCACATATTCCTCCACTGCATCAATGTAACTGATCACATGTTGCAGCGCAACAGCATCATTCCAGTGCGCTATCAACGCACCTACGGCTTTGGCAGTATTGTCTTTATAGTGAACGTCTGTTGCCAGGATCATAACTGATACGAATGATAAAGCAAAAATAGGATAAAAGGTGCTATTGGGGGCACCAATGGATTCAATAGTTATCTGGTAATTTATCCTTATACAAACAGTGGTATTATACTCCTGGCTAACAAATCCGACGGAAAGATCTTCCGCGCATTACCGGCACTTGCCCGGCAAATAGCCAAAGTAATAGCACAAAAATAACTGCCCCGTATAAGCGTGTATTACATAAAACATGTATACCTTCCAGTTATCAACTTTATGTATTACTTTAGCCATTAGTATAGCCAATCCTATTGAAGCCCGATGAAACGTACAATATCCTTATTGTTTTATTCTTTATCTTTTTTACATCACACTACAGCACAGTCGCTCATCTCACGCTGGCAATATAACTGGGGTGGAATCTTTGACGATCATGTAATGAAAGTAATACCGCTCAATTGCAATAAATTCCTCTGCGCCGGCACTTCTTTGTCTATCCCAGGCTGTACAAAAAGCAGTATTAATTATGGCTTTAATGACATGGTACTTTTCATGCTGGATGATAACAGGAATAAGTTGTGGGAGAAAAGCTATGGAGGCAGTCAGGATGAGGTTTTATATGATATAGAACCCGTTCCTTCCGGTGGCTTTGTTATTACCGGGTGGACAGACTCAGGTCCAACTGGTAACAAAACTTCAGGAACATCTGGCAATGCAGATATTTGGGTGATCAGGGTTGATGACAATGGTAATATTATCTGGGAAAACACTTTTGTCAATCCAAAATATGAATTGGCACAGAAAATAATTCCTACTTCAGACGGCGGTTTTCTTATCGGTGGAACAACAGAGGAAAGTTCTTCCTTTGGCAAGGATTTTCTAATACTGAAACTGGATGCTAATGGCAACTTGTTGTGGTCAAGAACGTATGGCGGCACAGGAAATCAGCGGATCAAGGATATGCTGCAAATGCCCAATGGTAACTTTTTGCTGGTAGGGGATGCAGCCATATCAATTGTCAATACTGATCAATGGATCATGTGCATTCAACCCAATGGCACCCAGCTTTGGGATAAAACCTTTGCCACAACAACACCTGATTATCTTTATAACGTAATGCTGCTTAATGACGGTAATTACCTGTTGACCGGAGTTGAGGGAGGAGCAGGCACCATCCGCAAAATTGACGCACAAGGCAATGTGCTGTGGATACAAAGTCGTAACCCCGGCTATTTTAGAAAAGCAATACAAGCCACAAATGGAGATATTTATGTGGCAGGTGAAAAAGCTGTATCCACTGGTAACTCGGATTTTCAAATAATCAAATTTGATGCTTCGGGAAATTATATTAGCGAAATGGTGTATGGAGGAACCGGAGCAGACATTCCATTTAGTATTGCGCTGATTGACGGGGATATAATTGTGGCCGGACAAACAACCTCCACAATTTCCGGGAACAAAACGGTAGCCAGTTGTGGGCCCAATACAACTGACGGATGGATCATTCGCCTCAGCACGCCAGTTTTTATTCACCCGCCGACACCTTGCGAAATATGCAACAACACCACTTTTGATATTCACTACACAGCAAGTACGTTATATCAAACCGGTAATGTGTTTACCGCCCAGCTTTCAGCACCCAATGGCAGCTTCACCACTTTCACCAACATTGGCTCATTAAGCAGCAATACATCAGGTATAATTTCCGCTTCGCTGCCGCCGGGTTTGCCGGCAGGTGATAAATATAAAATTCGCATAATAGCTTCTCAGCCTGCCGACACCTCATCAGGTTATTCCATTTCATTACATGTTCCATCGACGGTATTCCTCGGAAATGATACCACCATCTGCAGCAATACATCACTTACGTTTTCAACAGGAGCACCTCTCCCAGACTCCCGCTTTTTGTGGAATGATGGCAGTACCGGTTCAACCTTAACAGTATCATCGGCGGGAACCTATTCCTGTACCGTTCAGGACCTTTGTGGCTCCCAAACGGGCAGCATACAAATTTCAATAAAACAATTACCCATTGCCGATATTGGCAATGACAGGCATTTTTGTGAAGACAGCAGTATCACGTTACAATCTTCTTCACAACCAACAGATGTTTCTTATTTATGGAACAATGGCGCTACCACGCCTTCCCTCACTGTTAATACCCGTGGCAGTTACTGGTTGCATACTACCAATGTATGTGGTACTACAGGGGATACCGTTTCGCTGTTAATGGATCTTAAACCGGCAGCCAACCTCGACAAAGACACAACGCTTTGTTACGGTTCTACCCGTATGCTCACTGCCACCACCGGTTATGCCAGCTATGTATGGTACGATGGGCAGGGTGGGGAAAGCCATTCAGTAAGCGCCCCCGGTGAATACTGGGTACAGATCACTGACAACAACGGTTGTATAACCCGCGATACAGCAACGATCAAAAGCCTGTTACCATTGCCCGCCGGCTTTTTACCGCCCGATACCAGCCTCTGTTCTTATGAAGATATCACGTTGCGGCCAACAAAAAGTTTGCAACAGTATGTATGGAGCACCGGTGATACCCATGCTTCCATTCTCGTAAATCAACCAGGCTTATACTGGTTGCAGGCCACCGACCAACAGGGCTGTACAGGCAGAGACAGTATACTCATTGGTACCAAACAATGCCGGTATGGCTTTTTCATGCCTACGGGTTTTAGTCCGAACAATGATGGCAGGAACGAATGGTGCCGCCCGGTGTTATTTGGGAAAGTTGTCAAATATCATTTTATGATATTCAACCGCTGGGGGCAAAAAGTATTCGATTCCCATGATCACACCAGGGGCTGGGATGGCAAACTAAACGGCCAACCGGCCGCTACAGGCACCTATGTATGGAGTTGTACTTACCAGTTGGGAAATGGGATTGAAGAAAATAAAAAAGGAACGGTTATACTGCTCAGGTAGGAAGATTTTTGCCAATTTGTTAATTAACTGCATTATTGGCGTTATATAAATTTACAGCAACACATTAACATTTTCTACAAACTTTGAGGCATAAAACTTGTACAGGGAATAGCTGAATTCCTCCCCCTGAAACCGTTACCATATTGCGCCTGTGCTGTAGCCGTGCAATATCCCTTTTATAATCACATTTTATGAGCATTCAAACAGGTCAGCAACGACGGTTTCCAGCAGTGGCCATTATGGTCGTGTTACTGGCGCTTTGTATTTATCCGGGACAATTATTGGTCACTAAATTTCTTCCCACCATATCGGGCCTTGCGCAAATCAATCCGAGTGTTGTTTTTGCCGAAATACCCACCCAGTTGCCGGTAACAATAGACCTCATTCTGGTACCGGGTTTGTTTCTGCTCCTGTATCCCATAGTGGTTTTATTGTATCCGCTGCGGCCGGGCATATTATCCTGGGGACAAAGCCTGCAAAGAATAAAAGCCGCGTATATTGGATTATTCATTCTATTCTGTTGTGTGCTCATCGGCGGCGGCATCTATTACCTGATACAGAACCAGTTGACCACACAGGTGAAAAATGGGATCAACTCTATCGGATTTATAGCAGATATTCATTTGGCTTATCGAGGGCAGGAAACCATTTACCTGCGGGGAGGCCTGGTATTATTGATTTGCTTTATTATCGGACTGGTGATCTGCATTCGCAAAATAAGAAAGGAACCGGCAGTTGGATTAACACGCGAACAGCGTATGACACCATATGAACGGATGTTGCGGGAAAGGAAATTGTCGAAGGAACAACAAATGATGCTGGATGCAGAAATGAGAATAGGAGGCTATCATCCTGATAAAGGCCATAAACCGGCCCTAAAGGAACAAACGGCCCTTCAACCTGAACGCCGTGGCCAATCAGGTTTTTGCGATAGTCAACCCGTTTCGAGGTTCCGGCCCGAGGCTATCTACTTTATGCCGGGGCGATAAGAGTCTATCAGAACATATAAATAAATGTAATGATCCAGATGATTGCCATCATCATTACAGCCTGATAATAACTCCAGAAAGCACCCATGTCATTTTCCTTTTCATAATGCGCCAGGCTCACAAACACCCCAATCACAGGTATCCAGTATATCAGTTTATTATTCATAAACTTACTATTCCTTATAAAGGTACATTATTCCCCGTAGTTGGGCGCCAAACCGGTTTAAGGCCAGTTTTCCCGGTCAATACAGTATACAAAATTCGGCATGGGCGCTTCCCCGAAATAAGTTATTTCCCGTTCGTCAACCTTTTTAGCACCTATTCGGCCAATAGCCATTTGCGAACGAACATTATGGGCCCCTATATGAAAATACACCTTGCTTACAAATTGAAAAACGTATTGTAGCATCAATGCTTTTACCATAGGATTAAAGCCCGTGCCCCAATATTTGGTAGCGTAAAATGTATAGCCGATCATGATACTGTCATCCTGTTCATTATAGTCATACAGCCGGGTACTGCCCGCAACATTCCCCGTTGCTTTTTCCACGATCTTGAAGGCCCCTTTACTTTGAATGGCGCCATCAAAAAAATTCTGGAATACCTCCTTTTTCCAACGGTCTTTTTTAGGATGCTGTTCCCATATTTTCGGATCACAGGCAACGGCATACAGTTCATCAAAATCGGCCGGCTGCAAAGGAAGCAGGATCACGCTTTCATTTTCCAATACAGGTTGAATAGTAAATTCCATAGTTGATGTTCGTTTGAATGGCAAAAGTACCGGTTGCCGGGCTGTTGGCCGTAGGCCACTTTCAATAAAGCGGATAGTCCATTTTGCACACGCCGGAATTACACAACTCACACATGGAATGATTTTTATAAGTATAGAGAAACGATTTTTATTGCGTATACATTTATCCACAAAAATGCATCCATATGGACTCTAATTCCCGAGGTACCAAAAATTCTATGCTCCAGGATTTTTTCGTAACCTGTTTGCAGGAACTCTATTGGTCAGAAACACATTTGGTAGAAATGCTCAACACCATGAGCATTGCGGCTACCACCCCGCAACTTAAAGAAGCGTTTATCGTGCATAAGGAAGAAACGGAAAAGCAAAAAAAACGGCTTGAGGAAGTATTTACCCTGATGGGGTTGCCGCCACAGGCAGAACGTTGCGCAGGTCTTCAGGGACTTTTCGATGAAGGCTGGCAGGTGATCGATGAAACAGAAGCAGGCTCGGCACAACGCGACGTTGCCCTTATCATTGCCGCCCAAAAGGTGGAACATTACGAAATAGCCAGTTACGGCAGCCTCATCACCCTCGCCAAAACTATGGGTCAGAAAGAGGTCGCCAATATACTCACCCCAACACTGAAAGAGGAAAAAAATGCTGACAATGCGCTCACCGAAATAGCTGAAGCCGGCATCAATATAGATGCCAGCCGTGAACGGTTGAACGTTTAGTGATCGCAAAAAATGTTACTCATATATAAGCCCCGGTTCCGATAGCTATCGCGACCGGGGCTTTGCGTTTCCGGCCGCTTCGACCAGCATACCAGTGATGAAAAAGCAGACTGTAGGAATTTCATTACCAATGGAAAATATATATTATTCAATGGGGGTGAAAACACGGTATTTCAACCCACCAAAGGTTGTACCTTCATTCCATCCTGTCTTATTTAATCCTCCCTCACTACCACTTTGAAGACGAATTATTCTTAACGTCAAAAAAAAAGAAACTCATGAATGAATCAACAAGCATTCAGCCAACGACTGTGAACCCCAACAAAGCATTATGGGAAAAAGGCGATTTTACCAGCATTGCAACCACCATGCGTGAAAGCGGTACAGCGCTGGTCGACAAACTGGGGATCACACCCGGAATGAATGTACTGGACCTTGGTTGTGGTGATGGTACAACAGCCCTTCCTGAAGCCAGATTGGGCGCCAACGTAACCGGAATAGACATTGCCAGCAACCTCGTGGCAGCAGCTAACAAACGCATCCAGGAAGAAGGACTTACCAACATTACCGTTCGGGAAGGCGATGCCACCAACCTGGAAGGAATAAATGACGAAAGCTTTGACCTGGCAGTAAGCATCTTCGGCGCCATGTTTGCGCCAAAACCATTTGATGTGGCTAAAGAACTGGTACGCATTACCCGCCCCGGCGGACGCATTGTGATGGGCAACTGGATACCCAATGATCCCACACTGGTAGCGCAGATCTTAAAGATCAGCTCAGCATATACACCACCGCCACCGGAAGGATTTGTAAGTCCGATGTTATGGGGTGTGGAAAGCCATGTTATTGAACGGTTCGGCAAAGCCGGAATACCTCCAACAAATATCTCATTTGAGCGGGATACCTATACTTTCATTGCGCTGTTTTCACCAATCGAAATGGTGGAAAGGTTCAGGAAGTTTTATGGACCAACCATGAATGCATTTGAAGCAGCAGAAAAAGATGGCCGGGCGGCCGATCTGCAACGGGAACTGGAACAACTGTTCATTCGCGAAAACAGGAGTGAAGATTCCAGTCACACGTATATCCCCGCTACTTTCTTACGTGTAACGGTGATCCGGTAAAGAACATATACGGTTCTAACCATATACATCAGCCTTCGGCACAAACGAGCTGAAGGCTTTTATTTTAAAACTTTATATTCATTTTCGTCATCATCTCACGTTAGTATTATTCGTTTAGATATCCAGTTTATTTAAATGTTAATTCTGTATTTAAAATTATCTATTTTGCCCAGGATTGATCCCGACCCATTAACAAGAAAACAAATATTCAAAAAATCTAATGATCAGTATGGAAAAACCAGCCATTACCCTGAACGTAGAACCCCAAAAGGTATACGACAAACAAAGCAACATGCTAACCTGGTATGTAACAGAAAGCGGCATCGTAAATGTATGGTTACAACACGGCTCTTCAGAAAATTACAAACTAACCGATATCAATGGCCGTATCATTAAGCAGGGCGATCTGAAAGAAGGACGCATCATGTTTACCGACCTGGAACGGGCATTATATACGATACACGTAAACACCGCTAAAGGAACTATAAGAAAGGAAATAGATATTCAATAATTATCGGGAAACAAATAAAAGATCCCCGTCCAGACAAGCTGAGACGGGGATCTTCATTTTATTTTATTACTGCTTTGTATAGATCAACCCAAGCTTATCTACTTCATCGCCCGAATTGCCATAAAAACCGGCAACCTTATAACCGGCAGGGGTGGTATAAGTTACCGCATCTGAGGTTTGTGTACCCCCAGCCAATGTACGGCCCAGGTTAGTCGTGAGCTTAATATAGAAAATGCGTGTATGGCCATTATACTGACCTTCGTTTAAAGTAACAGCGGAAACATATTCACCACTTTGCAGGGTAAGCGTTTGCGCTGTTCCTCCGGTTCCGCCATGCGTTAATGCCGGGCCGCTTGTGAGCGTAACCCCAACATTATCGACCCGTTTGCCGGTCCTTATCGTAAATGAACCGGGTGCACTGCTGGCAACCAGGGTTTCAAGGTCGTTAAACGGCGTGCCATGCGGACCACCGAACAAGTCGCTCATATCGAAAGCCTGCTGCAATGAATAAGAAAAGTTCACGGTAAGCGGCAAATGGTCCGACAATTGCTGGCCACTGCTGTTCACAAAAGTTTTCAGCACATTGTAACCAGAAGCTGTGAGCTGAATATATTTACTGCTGCGGAAATAGATCTTATCTACTATTTCGCAGGTATTGTCAATGTTGGGGAAAGGGCATGCTATATCAGGATCGCCCAGGACAGGGATAGAACCGTTACGCACCAGGGTTATCCAGGGATCGGTCATGCCATGTACATTCAGGAACAGGCGCACGTTATTATCGCGGGTATAGCGGGCATTCATATCACCCATTACCACAACGGCATTTCCTTTTGATACCGTGCTGATATAATCAGAGATCTGCTGCAGGTTATCGGCACGCGCGGCAATGGAAGCCGCATCAGATTCGGCATTGGTATGCAGGTTGTAAAAATCAATATAAACGCCTTCAGCAATACGTGTGCGGCAAAAAGTAAATCCTTTAGGTGTAAGCGCATTTTCATTGATCCGTTTATTCCAGGTAATGCGCGCAAAATCATCGAACGGGAACCAGGAGAGGGAATTCAGCCCATCACCGAAACCAGCACCACCGCTGGTGGCCGAGCGATACGGATGCGCATTCCCATAGTCGTACAAATAAGCATGATAGTTGAAATCTTCCTGAACATGTACCACATCGCAAGCATTAATAAGCCGGCCGATTTGAGCAGTGCTGGAATCTCTTGGTGTGGAAGCGCTCGACAAGATCTGCGGCAATCCTGCTACATTGTAGGTAAGCACGTTAAAGCTACCACCTGTAGCGGTAATAACACGGGCATTGTTTGTTGACGCAACAGCAGCTTGTTGCGCGTTGGCAGATGATCCCTGCGTTTGTTGCTGTTTAGAGCAACCAATGAGAATAAAGAACAATGGTAAGGTCAGCAAAAGTAACCGGGCGAACAGGTTTGTTTTTTTCATATTAGGTTGTTTAGCATTTGTAAACCAGTTAAGGTGTAATTTTCACAATTATACAAATGAAGTAGTAAGCATACCGACGCTTAATAATTTAGTAATGCTAAACTTTGCCGCTAACCCGTTATTGCTGGTTGTTCGTTAATAATTTCTTCATCCTCAATATATATGTACAACAATTCCCGGTTTCTCCAATTCCTTAAATAAATAATTCGGATTGTTCTTGTATAAATGTGATTTATACTATAACTTTGAATTACAAAGTACTTTTAGAACAAAGAAAGTCACAGGATAACAATCAGAAAAGGGAAGGGGTAATATAGCGTTGGCCAGTCATATTAATTAACGCATAATACTGATTTATGAAAGAGGAGATCCTGTCAAATCTCAATAATCCCGGGCAGCTGGAAAGGTTGTACAGAACCGATAAATCAACCTTTAAACGCGTATTTAACGCGTTGTATCCTGAGCTTACCAATAACACCCTTGCCGCTTTCTGGAATGAACGGCTGAATTTTGCCAGGGAAGAGATCACGCGCAACGGCAGCAAAGAACTCGTATGGGTGATCATGGCAGCTGTTTTGGCAGGTATTATTGCAAAGCTCCCGGCATTCCTGCATATCAGTGAAGATTTTTTCTATCCCAGAAATATCGGTTTTATCTTATTCCCGGTTCTAACCGCTTATTTTGCCTGGAAAAATAAATTATCAACCGGTAAAATTGCATTCATAGCCGGCACAACGCTTACCGGTTTAATTTTTATCAATTCCTTTCCTGATGTTAAGCAAAGCGATACCCTTATTTTATCATGCGTTCATTTACTCTTATTGTTGTGGTCGGTATTGGGTTTTGCATTTGTTGGCGATCTCAACAACAACGATGAAAAGCGATTGGGCTTTTTAAAGTACAACGGAGACCTGGTAGTAATAACAACGCTCATTGTGATAGCAGCGGCCATCCTGAGCGGTATGACCATTGGCCTTTTCTCCCTGATCGGTCTTAATATTAAAACCTTTTATATAGAGAATATTGTATTTTTTGCCCTTCCTGCTGCCCCTATCGCAGGCACTTATCTTACCCAAACCAATCCGCAGTTAGTAGGTAAAGTTTCACCGGTGATTGCTAAAATTTTCAGTCCGCTCGTGTTGGTGATGTTGTTAATTTATCTCGTGGCCATGATCTACTCAGGGAAAAACCCTTATAACGACCGTGAGTTCTTAGTCGTCTTTAATGCATTATTAATAGGCGTAATGGCCATTATATTCTTCTCAGTTGCCGAAGCGGCCCGAACTACAAAAAGCCTCACCGAAACCTGGGTCCTTTTACTGTTATCATTGGTAACCATACTTGTAAATGGTATTGCGCTTTCTGCAATTTTATTCCGGATGGCTGAATGGGGAATTACCCCCAACAGAACGGCGGTGCTGGGGGGCAATATCCTGATCTTAATAAACCTACTTTTGGTAACTGTGCAATTGGTTCGAACAGTTACTAAAAAAGCGAACATAAGCGGGGTAGGGAAGGCTATTTCTTTTTACCTGCCCATTTATTTCATCTGGACAATTATCGTAACCTTTATTTTCCCTTTACTATTTGGGTTCAAATAAAACAACAGCAATGCCTATTACCATGTTTTATGCCATCAACTGATCATACCTTTATTTTTGCTCATCAACTTTGAAATACAAAGCCCTTTTAAAAACTAAAATACTGTGTATTCTACCCGTATATTTTATAACCGCATCTCCTTTATATACCCCGTCATCAATTACTTTTTAAAAGCACATAGAAAAAACCTCATTGAAGCAGTTAATAGTGCTTTACCAGGAAACCTGTTAGAGATCGGTGTTGGCGATGGCTCCCATTTACCCTTGTACAAAGCGCATGAAATTACCGGTATCGACATTTCGAATGCCATGCTTGAAAAAGCGAGCCGATATAAAGGGGAGAAAACCAGGCTACAGCTCATGAATGGAGAAGAGCTGTTGTTTTCAGAAGCAAGTTTTGATTATGTGGTTATTTGTCATGTGCTGGCAGTTACAAAAAATGCAGACCGGTTATTGGAGCAGGTTTATAAAGTATTAAAACCCGGAGGAAAATTGTTTATCCTCAATCATTTTACTCCAGACAACGGGTTGAAGTATATTGATTGGCTATTTCAACCACTCTCATTTCTTTTTCATTTCAGATCCATCTTTTACCTGCACAATATAAAAGGGCTGCAGCGTTTTTCATTACGTAAGCAAATGGAGCTTGGAATAGGCTCTTATTATAAACTCCTTATCTATACAAGGCCGTGAAAAAGTATCTTCCTTTCCTGACAGTATCCCTGTTTTTCTGTTTATTTGTTTATGTTTTTTACCGCACAGATAAAACCCTGGTGACCCGGCTCTTTATTTCGTTGTTTTCGCGAGCGGAGTATTCCTCTTTAGAAACCAGCATCAGGTCTTTTCTGCCGCTGCCCGGTTTTATTATTTATTCAGTGCCAGAAGGCTTGTGGGTATTTTGTATTACGGTGACCTCAAGCTTTTTTTACGTAGAGGTGAAAAAGAAAAAATGGGACCTGGTATTTGTACCCATCCTGGCAGCCATACTCATGGAGGTATTACAGTTATTCCATTTTTTGAACGGCCGGTTCGATTTAATGGATATCAATGTTTCACTTGGTTTTTGGCTGCTGGCTATATTTTGTACGAGAAGCAATACAAATAAGGAACCTCTTTTTCAAACAATAAATACGGAAACCATTTACTGTATGGTCAGTTATTCAATTGTTTATTTGGCGCATGTTGCGTATTAGCACTTCAAGTTTCATAATAACATTATTTGCGCCAATAAGATTGTATGATATATGTGGCCGGCGCCCATTCGCCCTTTTCCATATCGGGATAAGAAAATTGTTCAAACAGGGAGCGATCACACCGTACAACATAAGTCTTGCTCTTGCTGTCCACTGCCTCCTCACCATTTTTAAAATAAACCCTAAAGGCAGTTTTTGGCTTTATTTCATTACAAATGTCAATTATTCTAAGACCTATATCTTCAGGAACATTCTTTGTAGCAGCCTTTAATTTAACCTCAAACGAACCTTCGCCCACATCCGGCTCATTTAAATAAAGAAATGATGAAATTGCTTTAACACTATCATAAAACTTTATAAATTCATCGCGGCTTCCGAGGGTATCTGTGCGCACACGATACACCAGCGGGCTTTTTGAATGAAGCTTTGTCAACATCGATACATCAAACAGATAAGCGCCCTCATCTGTTGCTATACAAAACGCTTCGGGGAAAATAACCCAGGTACGTTTTACCACTTTATTTCTTGTGTAAAAAACTTTGAAAACTTTTTGACCTCTTTGTGAACGGGCCGCATCTTTAAAGATCCAGCTTTTCTTTAATTCAGCCAGGTCCTTTGAATTGTCAATAATGAAATTAAATAGTCCATCCCTGCCGTTCGTAGTATCGGCCAGATCAATCCCGAAAATTGCATCGGAAGAATCAAACTTACAGGATTTGAATAATTTCACCGTTGGTACACTTCCCCTAATGATCCCTACAACGGGCCCAACGGGAAGTATCAGTTGGCTCTTCAGGCTACAAAAGACAAGATTCAAAAAAAACAGACAAAGCAGTTTTCGGGTAAATAGGTTCATATTTTTTATAACAGGTATAAGCAAGGGCTGCAATATACACAAGAAATATTAAAGTTATGGAACGTCAGGGAGTACCAGGGCTGGCAATTTTTTTGTCGCTCACCTGCATAGTGTCTACCAATAAGGCAATTAATGCAAAAGCAAGCAACAGGTGAACTGCGCCGCCGGCATGAAATCCGAGAAATCCAACCAACCAGCCAACAATGAAAATGAGGGCAACGATATAAAGTAAATTCCCCATAAAACTATTTTTTATAATTATTAAAAAATCGTCAGTAATAGTACTGACGATCATTGAGGATCTTCTCATTTGTTGTGTCGATTGTGATCGTTATCCTGTTGATTTCGATCATTTCTTCCTCGATTTCGATCATTCTGTTGATTGCGATCATTCTGTTGGTTACGATCATAGTTCCGCTGATCGTGATCCCTTTTCCAATTATTATGTTCAGGATGGCCTTTGTTTACAAAATATTTCGACTCGTGACTATTACGGATTATTTCCTGGTCGTGATGGCCTTTGTATTCGGCATATCTTGTTCTGTAGGTATCTGCATGACGATAAGGATATGGATCATTAATTACCACTTTGTACCCGTTGTATATATTGTAATTATGATACCGGGAAGGTAAAGCGCTGGCATACACCCAGCGTCCGCGTTGCTGATAAATATATTGGTGATTGGGAACATAATAAAACACATCGATATCAGGCATATAATAATAATCAACGTAATCATACCCTACGGGACCCCATACAGGCTGAGCGCCTATATTCGCCCTTACACTCACATTAAATTGTGCGGTAGCAGTTTTAAATGCAAACCCGGCAAACAATAATGTTACTATAAGAATTGATTTTTTCATTTTTGTAAATATTTAAGTTGCTTTTTTAAAATTAAAAACTTATTGTGTAAAGGTGGATCTCTTTTTGATGGAAAGTGTTACACAATTGAACAAATAAATTATATCATTCACACATTGCCATATACGAAGATGCACAGCATGCCTGATGCTCAGTATATATTATTATTAGGATCACTGTTTACCTGAATAATATCCGGTTCTTTTACATAACTGTTATTATACCTGAAACGCAGGTTGGTTTCCAATGTGAGTTTGAAAGCATTGTGTTGTATTGATTTTCGGGGAAAATACATGAACCGTAATTCTACGGTGCCAAACAATATATTTTCATTACGTATCCGCATCCCCCCGCCTAAACCAAAATAGAAGCCTGAATTGGAGGAATTTTTATTTTCAGTTGTAAAGAGTGCAACGTCGACAGTTGTAAACGGGGCAAACTTAAAACCCAACGCTTTGTATTTTAGAAAAAAGAATGTTTCTGTGTGCACACTTGAACGCTGGTGCCCGCTTGCCGAATCAAAAGAGATATATTGAAGTCCAAATACATTATTAATCCCAAGCGGATCGAGACCAATGCGGTTAAATTGCTTCGTATAACTAAACCTCAGGTATTGCCGCATTTTTAAATTTCTGAAGCTATAAATACGACTGAAGATACTGGCGCCTGTTAAAACCGTTGCATCCTGAATTTTGCCTCCATTTAAAAAGGTTCCTGCACGCAAAAAGTACTGCCTCACATATCCCCTGTCTGTTACAACATACCGGTTGGCATCAATCCCGGAATATAGCCTTTCCATGTGCAACTGTTTATACCAACCGGCAGTTAACGCAATATTATAACCATAAGGAACATCTTCTGTGATACCAAAACCAAAAACATAATTGGTTTTATAAAAGTTTTGCCTGAAAAAAGTGAATTGAGCCAGAATGGCTTCCTGATCATTTAACCTGAAATTAAATCCATCGTTTACCTGGTACGGCCTTTGATTAAACCTGTTTCGAAAATAACGAATGCCAATGAATTGCCTGTTTAGTATAGATTTCAGGAACAGGAATTTACGCACACCCAGGTTATATCCAATCCATGCATCATAAGTATCGTAATGGTAATTATAGAACAGGCTATCAGGTTTTAAATAATTATTAAATGTTTGGCTATGAGCAAGCTTTATTGCACCTGCAACATGCAGGTATTGCGACACCAATGGCCTTTCGATTGCAAGGTGCCAGGTATGTTCATCCAAGGTGCCATCGTACTGATCAGAGTTGATTGTTGAATAGCGAATAGTGGCATTAACGAAAGTATTGGCAATACTATTTTTTTCGTATAGTATTTCATAGCCGAAATGAGGGTCGCGATTTTTTTCAAGCAATGCTGTAAACCGGATGCTTTGCGCCGTACCCATTAAATTAACATCGCCTGCTTCGGCTTTAAACTTTTCTCTGGTAGCGTTATCGAATTGAAATGTAAGGCTAAGGAAGTCTTTGGTTACAACTATCAAATCGATGGAATCAGGTTCATTCGCAATCGTATCTACCAGTATACGTGCGTCATGTATGTAGTTCAGTGAACGAAGATATCGTTCATTATCTGCCACCACATTAGCATTGAGTGCAGTCTTTTCTTTAATGAACAGATTGTTGCGTATTATCCTTTCTCTGGTAATCCTATGCAGGTGTTTTATAAAATTTTTACCAAAATAATTGATTTCATTTGTCGTATCTGCAAGCGCTTTATCAAACCCGAATTCTTTGATCAGTATACGCCTGATGCCTTTACCCTGGTGAGGCAGAAATGGCCATTCATTTTTACTGAAGAGCGCACCCGGCTGCATGGACGTATCTACGTTGCTTCGAGTTATTACATTTAAGAGAAACCGCGAAAATGTTATATTCTTTTTGGGTAAGGGATGTACCGTAGAGTCGTTTACTTGAGCATATACACAACAATAAGGAAGCAATGCAAAACAAAAAGCACTGCAAAAACAAACAATATTTTTCGCCGTACACATACGCCTCTTTCACCACCATCTTGCAACGAATGCAAAACAATATTTTTAATGTACAGTTTCAAAAGGCTTATCATTAAATCAACAGTGGTTTGCACTTATACCAACCTGTATTTAAGAAGGGGTTGAATGCCCGGCTAGAACGGTAACCTTTATTAAAGGTACAAATGAATCTCCTTGTTGATCTTCTAAGCTACACCAATTAATCTGAATGCTATAAAATGTGTGAATATTATAACTTATTCCTTCAATTGTGTAACAGTTGTATGAGAAAATTAGCGCATTTTTGTATCGTGTTGCAATTTCCAAAAACAAGTAAAAGTTTATTGTTGACAAGCATTCAAAATACTATTTGGTTAATAAATAGGGGCACAAGCGCCTATAGCAAAGCATGAATTGAGAACCAAACCATAAGTTTAAAACTAAAGTACAGGATTGATACGGGAACCGTCTCAGAGAAATTCTGGGGCGGTTTTTTGATTCAGCAAAAAATCATCTCCGGTAAACTAATCCAACGTTTGATGAATCCAGCGTAGAAATCACAATGTTGCCCCCATGAATAAAAAATCGTGAACAAGGCATCATTATACTCTAATAATTAAAAAATGTTTATGTCTAACTTACTTTATATTATTGCCGTAATACTCATCATTGGATGGTTAATTGGATTCTTCGGTTTTCATGTTGGAGGAATCATTCACGTTCTGCTTGTTATTGCAGTGATTGCTATAATTATAAGAATAATCCAGGGCAGAAGGGTCCTGTAAAAATTACCCGGTAGTTTTTAGAAGATTGAATTTTTATCGTTTGAACAGATGACTGGCAGACTGGCAGCACAATTCCTTTTATTGGAAAATAATATCCTGTTCCTTTAAATGACTCCACACAAAGTAACCACTGCATTCATCTTTAAATTGGAGCCTACCACCTTCAATCGTATGAAATAGGGAGTTAAAAGGACAAAATTTCAAGCTTAATCTCTGAAGGTAAAAAATTAAATCAATTTACTGTCTCAATTCAGACAACCTATTTGACTGTTGCCTGGCGTAGTTTTTCCGCAAAAAAATTTATGTTTGGTCTTTTACTTGATCGCCAGTTTTTTCGGGTTGTGTCCCTAGTAATTTTAGCCTGCGAATATGAGAACGCAGCGCTGCAATAAAGGAAGGTTTCAAATTATAGGGCACGTTGAATTCCCGGGCGGTACGTTCTACAATGGGAGCAATTTTTCTATAATGTACGTGACATATATTAGGAAAAAGATGATGTTCGATTTGAAAATTCAAACCTCCGATGTACCAGTTCAGGATAAGGTTATTTCTTGCAAAATCTGCTGTTGTTTGAAGTTCATGGACGGCCCACTCAGAATGAATGACGCCATTGGCATCCGGTTTGAATTGCTGAGCTCCTTCCACCACATGCGCCATCTGGAAAATGGTGCTAAGTATGCATCCGGCGGTCCAGTGCATGAAAAAAAAGCCAAGAAGAACCTGCCACCATGCATATGAAGTAAATATAATTGGCAGGCCGATGAAAGTGAACAAATAAATGAGTTTTATCACGACCATTTTAATATACTCCTGTACGGGGTTTATATGGTATTTTACTGTAATTCCTTCTCTATTGTATTCAGCAAGCTGAGTGAAATCATTGATCAATTTTGCAAAAGTCAAAAGCCCATAAAAGAAAAAGGCATGTATATATTGGTAACGGTGAATCTTTTTTAAAGAGGCATATTGAGAGAGCCGAATGGGTCCTTTTCCTGCAATGTCTTCATCGCAACCGTCAATATTGGTGTAAGCATGATGCATCATATTATGCTGTACTTTCCAGGTAAATACATTACTTCCCAGCAGATACATGGTTCCCCCAAATATTCTATTGATCCATTCTTTGCTGGAATAAGAACCGTGAACCGCGTCATGCATAACGCACATTCCAATTCCGGCCATTCCTATCCCCATAGTTATCACCAATAGAATGGAGGCCCATATATTCATGGAAATTGTAAGTAAAAGCACAAACGGAATGATATAGAGTGATAACATTCCTACCGTTTGTGTCAGGAGGGTGAAATTCCCTTTGGTAGAGATTCCGTTTTCCTTAAAGTAATTGTTTACATTGCTACGTACTGCAGCGGCGAATTTTTTCTGCCATGCTTCGTCACTTTTGAATTTTATCGTTTTCATACAATTGACTTGCTGTGATTAATGATAGCTTAAATTGTTTTTCAAAATAACTTCTCTGCAATATTTTTTATTTGATGGTGAGCAGCACAGGATTTGATTTTGATCAGGTTGGCCTTTATGCGGTGCAGCTGGTTCGGCAACAAATGCAAAGGATCCAATTGCCGGTACAATTATGAATATAACGGCAATAGCCTTGTTCACGATTTTTTACCCATGGGAAGGGCAGGAGTCTCTGGTGTTTTTTAAAGGTAAAGTAGTATGCAGCAACTTCTATTAAAATAACCTGGCTCAATTTAATGCCTGATAGTTGTCAGTGATCCAGTTTTTTGCGCATATATTTTTCCCAATGCTTTGAAGATATAAATAAATTCAGTTGCTATTTTATGAAGGAGTTAATCGGCACGTCATAATAAAGGCATAGCAGGCAGAACGCTAAATGAAAAAGTCTCTTATTTGGCTGTTGGTTATTTTTACGTGAAAGATGTAGCCGAATATAATAAAGCGACAGGGCAAAACAGCAACGCAGTAATCAGTGACTTTATAAACTTTACAAATATTCAGCCTGTACTATTATTAACTTCTTAGTTTATATATAATTACTAACCTCCAATAAGTTGTTATCTGGATCGCGGAAATAAACCGATCTTATTTTACCAATTGCACCTGTTCTTTCTACGATCCCGCCCTCTAATATCTGAATATTTTTACTTTCCAACTCTTTCAATACAAGTTCAATAGGTGTCTATAAAACAAAGATCTCCCGATCCACTTGTAAGAAACGCCGCTTTGGGATCAATTTCATTACCTTGTTCATGAAGGTTGATCTTTTGATTTCCAAACAACAGCGCTTTCCGATCATTCCCGAAAGTAATTACCTCCATCTCAAGTATCTTTGTTGCTTACAGTATAAAGCGATGGGACGGATCCGTCTTTATGCAACCACTGGCAATCTCAACAACGTAATAGAGCAGTACATGCGGACTGCAGCAAAAGCAGAAAGAACTATTTATTCTGTGGTTCACATGATGCCGTTAAAAAGCAGGGCAATTAATTCCTTACTGGTAACAACTACTTTCTCCTAAATCCCCCAAAATTTCAACCTGATCCCTTAAAAGCAACTAAGCAGCACCAACATGGTAAAAGATAAAAAATAAAAAGCTTCCGGTAATAACCAGAAGCTTTCTTCGTCGGGTGGACTGGATTCGAACCAGCGACCCCTTGCACCCCATACAAGTGCGCTACCGGGCTGCGCCACCACCCGAATCAGCTTATTTCAGTGGTTTTTGACCTGCTTTTGACAGGTTTTCTCCCACCTGAAGTCCGCTTTGGGGGTGCAAATTTAGTTAAAAAATTGATTTCCTGAAAAATATGCTACAAAATGATTAAAAATTTTATTTGCCTCATTCAGTCAAACTTTGCCGCGTAAATTCGCAACTTTGACCCCAATGTTTTAAACTTTTGACCCCAATGTTCTCAATTTTGACCCCAATGTTTTAAACTTTTGACCCCAATGTTTTAAACTTTGACCCCAATGTTTTCAACTTTGACCCCAATGTTTTCAACTTTGACCCCAGCGTTTTCAACTTTGACCCCAGCGTTCGCAACTTTGGCCCCATCGTTTGCAACAAGTGTCCCATAGATTGCGAACAAGCTCCCCATCGTTTACAACAAGTGCCCCACCGTTTGCAACAAGTGCCCCATCGTTTGCAACATATGCGGCATAATGCGGCATAATTAGCAACTTTTCAGCCGGGCTTTCCCAAAAACGACTCCTGATCGCTGTTTGAAGTGTAAAATGATCGAATTTGATTCCAATCCTTTCCACGCTTCTGTCAATATTTAGAAATCAATCTATAAGCTTTCCAACAGGTTTTGGAATAATGAAACCTAAAAACTACCACCTTTCTACCGCCAGCTTCTGCGTACTTACCAGCGCATTCTTTTCATTCAATATGCGTATATAGTAAAAAGCCTGTGCTGTAATGGTAGGAATCTTTATTAGTTCGGTTTGGCGTTGGCTTGTCAACTTTACTTTCTGTTGAACTACTTTTCTTCCTAATGGATCCGTCAATTCAATTATATATTTACCGGTAGGCAGATCATTGAATTGAATATTTACTTCATCATACAACACAGGATTGGGATATACTTTGATATTACCGGTTTTTAAAAGTGGCTTGCCAAATAATATAACTGAAGGGTTTGATTTTTTTATTTGGAGCACATTACTGCTTGCCAGATCGGCGATGCCATACAAGTCCTGTATTGCGGGAGAAGGCGATGCCTGCCAGCTTTTAGGGTCAACAATGAAAGATGCTTCTGTGTATACCGAACTGCTGACAAGCAGGTTCCCATTTTCATTTATTGCAGCTCCATTGGTCGTAAATGCAGCCGGTAATTTTGAAATTGTTGCAAGGTAGGTCGCCAGCCTGGTTTTGATTTCGATCTTATAAACGTGGTTACTGGCAGTAATAAGATAAAGGTTTCCTGCATCATCGGCAACCATATCGCCGCCAAGGTTGCTACAGGTATTGAGTATTGACATTTCCTTGTTGCGGGGATCATCTTTCAACTCGCCCATGTCGGTAAATGAAGGCTTGTTATTTGTGGTAAAGCGGATCAGGCGATTGTTGTCAGTCGTAATAGTATATCCATACCCATCGGGCGTTATTACCAGCCTGGTAACCGGATTGGTGCTTTTAAAAGTATAATTACCTGCCTTGCTGAAAGACCACTCTGCATCGGCATAAACTTTCATGGTCGAAAGATCGATATACCTCAGTATGTCATCGCTCATGGCAACATAGAACAGCCGGTTTGTCTGTTGGTCAAAGGCAATGGCTGCAACTCCGGAGTTTACTTTGGGCACAGCAGTGTTATTATCCACTATAGGAAATGACAAAACAGGCCAGGCTATTTTATCATTAAACTTGTGAGTAGCCGTGTCGTATTGAAGTAGTCCCCTGTCGTTCATGTTTAACAGCATCTGGTTTACTTTCCCCGTCCTCATATTCACGGTTCGTAAGGCAACCCAATCGTTGCTTCCCATATTGGCAGATGTGATGGCATAGGTGATTTTATCTGACTGACCGGTAACAGAGACCGGAAAGACAACAAGCATCAGCACATATCTTAACATTTTGCACATAAGTTTTTGTTTTAGATTTTACAAAATGAGGCACTTGGAGAAATAAGATTTGGATTGGGAGGAAGAGCGAGGAATTAAAAGCCGCTGGTTTAATGAAAGGATAATTGATAATTGACTTAACTGAGCGTAAGGCTCCGCCTATCATAATCACAATTACAATGGTTTTGGTTCCTTACAAAATTAAATATTTTTATTTCACTGTGACAAAATTACAAGGTCAATCTGATCTCTGATTTACAAAGTGCTAATTCAAGTCAATTCTCATCTAAAATTAATTGTTACAGGATGTCACTTTTGTTAGTGGCCAGATAACGCTTATTATACAAACAGGCGCAGAAAGCTGTTTAACACAATTACGAAACATGATAAACTCTCTTCAGTTATAGCGAAATGATTGATATGGTTAACCCCATCATTACGCTCAATGCCAATACGCACAAATTCAGGCGGGTTAGTCAGAAATGACGTCCCGTCGCTGGAACAGAATAAAATTATGACCAGGATCATCACTTTCTGCATTTGAATAACAAGACTTTGTATTCAAAACTTGCTTAAAGTCAATAATATTGAAATAATCTATTTTACACATTAAATGTTAAAATATCTTAACTATATTGTATAAGAAATAGAACCCTTTTAGGTGAGCCTGATTACCTGGAAACATTTTAATCCACAATGTTTCATTTCCAATCTCCCCCGAAAGCCTTTGTAGCCACCATTTATCTGTAACTCTGTTATTAAGTTATTCCTTTTATTCTCGGTAAAACCAACATGAATCCAGGTCCAACATGATCTGATCTAAAGGTTTTTAATCACCAAAATGTATTGATGAAGCATTTATACTTCCTCGATTAAGATATCTATGCCCGTTAGTTAATCAACTAACATGCTACCGGTGCTCTAAACCTTTACGCAGGTGCAGTTTGGATACGCATTCATAATTAATCCGAAATGCAGTGAGGATTTAGTTACTACCACAAACTGACAGCTAACTGTTAATGAAAGATTGTTGCTCACATATCTTTTCAACTGAATCTGCGACCCTTTCACACGATTTAAAGCATAGCATTAATCGTTTATGGGTATCTACATGCTTGCTATTATGCCTTACTGCGCCGCTCTTTCTTCAGGCACAACACCTTGGCAATAACAATAAACGACTCGACTCTCTACACAAGGCCAGATCTGCCTCTTCAGTTTTAAGAGTTTCAACCATTGTATATAATGTAACTGGCGGGGGTACTTATTGCACCGGTGGCAGCGGAATGCCCGTAGGGCTCGATGGTTCGGAAGCGGGGGGAAGTTATCAACTTCAGTTGAACGGTGTTGATATTGGCGCTCCAATTGCCGGTACAGGAAGCGCCCTCAGTTTTGGCAATCAAACTGCAGCCGGAACTTATACTGTAGTAGGAACTGTTGCGGGCGTATCAGCTACCATGGCGGGAAATGTGGCAATTGCCATCAATGATGTAACGCCAGGGGTTATCGCAACCAATCAAACCATTTGCAGCGGCGGCGATCCGGCCGCCTTCACTATAGCAACAGCAGCCACCGGCTCGGGCACATTGAGTTATCAATGGCAAAGCAGCACCAACGATTGTAGCACCGGATTTACAGACATCAGTGGTGCTACCAGCGCAACGTATGATGTACCTGGCGGACTGGCTACAACAACTTACTATCGCCGCATTGCAACATCTACACTCAACGGGGTGCCATGTACCGCCACCAGCAACTGCGTTACGGTAACCATAAATAACATATCTGCGGGAAGCATCAATAGCGACCAAACCATTTGTAACGGCGGCGACCCCAATGTATTCACCAGCACAGACGCCACCGGATTGGGAACAATCTCTTATCAATGGCAAAGCAGCACCACCAATTGTACCACCGGTTTTGCAGATATCAGCGGCGCTACCAGCGCCACATATGATGTACCGGCAGCACTGGCTGCAACAACTTATTACCGCCGCATTGCAACATCTACGCTCAACGGCGTGCCATGTTCTGCCACCAGCAATTGCGTTACTGTAACTGTAAATGCTGTTACAGCTGGAACAATAGGCTCCGATCAAACCATTTGCAACGGCGGAGATCCTGCGGCATTCACCATTACAACAGCCGCTACAGGCTCCGGTTCCATAACCTATCAATGGCAAAGCAGTACTACTGATTGTACTAACGGGTTCGCAAACATCAGCGGTGCTACGGGCGCAACCTATGATATTCCCGGCGGACTGGCAACAACAACCTACTATCGCCGCATTGCAACTTCTACGCTCAACGGGGTTCCCTGTTCCGCCACCAGCAATTGCGTTACCGTAACAATTAATAACGCAACCGCCGGAACAATAGGAAGCGATCAAACTATTTGCAGCGGCAGCGACCCCAGCGCCTTCACCAGCGTAGTGGCTACGGGATCAGGAACAATCAGCTACCAATGGCAAAGCAGCACCACCAATTGTAC
>NZ_LVYD01000072.1 GCF_002077945.1 Niastella vici | reverse complement strand
GCGCGGTCTTTGTCCTCTTTATCTTTTTGCTCTTTTGCTATGCGGTCCTTCTCAGCGCGGTCCTTATCTTCTTTGTCTTTCTGCTCTTTAGCAGCACGGTCCCTGTCCTCTTTATCTTTTTGTTCTTTGGCGATGCGGTCCTTCTCAGCCCGGTCCTTATCTTCTTTATCTTTCTGCTCTTTAGCAATACGGTCTCTTTCTTCCCGCTCTTTCTGTCCAAATCTTCCGCCGGGACCAAAGCCGCCACCGTTGCCAAAGCCGCCTTTTTCTTTTTCTATGCGCTCTTTATCTTCTTTATCCTTTTGCTCTTTGGCGATGCGATCTTTTTCAGCGCGATCCTTATCTTCTTTATCTTTCTGCTCTTTAGCAATACGGTCTCTTTCTTCGCGCTCTTTCTGTCCAAATCTTCCGCCGGGGCCAAAGCCGCCACCGTTACCAAAGCCGCCTTTTTCTTTTTCAATACGTTCTTTCTCCTCACGATCTTTCTGCTCTTTCGCTAACCGGTCTTTTTCAGCCCGCTCTTTTTCTTCGCGCTCTTTCTGCAACTGCTGCTGGGCCGTTGGAAATTTGCCAATAGAAGTTTTTGGCGGTGGATTAGTGACTTGTGTTTGTGTTGTAGTGCCAGTATTGGTACTGGTATTTGTTCTTGTATTGTTGTTTGTGTTTTGGGTATTGTTTACGATCACAACCTGTTGAACCGGCTGTTGTTCTTTAACGATCACTACTTTTTCTATAACACGCGGTGGTTCCTTAACAACAATTATTTTGGTTTGTGGTGGTGGTGCATTGGTGTAAACAGTGGTGTGCGAAGAATGGCATGCGACTAGTAAAATTACGATGCCGGTATAGGAGCATACCGATACGACTTGCTGGTACTTCATGGGGTACAGTTTTTTAAAGGGTGAACTTCCTCCTGTTTTTCAATACGTTGCCTTGTAAACAGGGGTGTTATTATTATAAACGTTTATAATTGTTTTTTGGTATATGAAGTGGCTATAATTCATTAATAATGTGGATAATAGATTCAGGACCATTGATCGAATGAAAGCGCCGCGTTGATAATTAGCGTTATGTATACATGAGTATACTGGCCGGGTGTGTAACAGGTATAACCGCTTTTGGGTATTGATTATTAAAATTTTTTAATGTAGCTTACGCAGAATATTCTAACAGTTCCGTATATCCCTTCTAAACTTTTCTTCTCAACCAATCAGATTTTTAAGCAGCTCTGGCAGTTAGCACATTGAAAAAACGGTTAAGGATCCTGTATGCCCTTGCTTCGAACGGCAGGCACATACATACATAGCCTGCAAACAATTCCCGGTCGAGGTATACGGGCAGGAAGGCATTTGCATTTATTTTTCATTAACCTTTAAAAACATGCGCTTATGAACAAGTCAGAAGAACTGAATGCGCTTCGCAGCGGCCTGCTGCAAAACGATGGTAGTTGGAATGCCGGTTCCAACCTGATCTTTGAACTTTCTGTAGAGGAACAAAACAAAATTATAACATGTCCAAAAAAAATATACCCACTGAACTGCCATCAGCAGTAAGCAACACGTTTGCGCCGGAAGCACAGCCCTTATTGCCCGCTTCAGGCGACGCGGCCTATATGGCCTGTCAAAGTAATTTTTATCGTTCTTGTTTTTATTCCATTTATAAATATGCATTGTATGCAGGAGTATCAATTAAGCGAATCGGATAATGGAAAAAAGCTGCAATTGAAAATGGATGATCATATTGTGATAAAGCTGCCCAGCAGCCCCGGTACGGGTTATAATTGGGAAGTGCAACCGAATAATCATTTTATGGTGTCGCATCAATACACGACCCAGTCCGATGCGGGCGTTGGCGCCGGTGGCATGGATGTATTTGAATTGAACCCGCAAACGCAGGTGCAAAATGGATCTATCAGGTTTATATACCGCCGTGCCTGGGAAGATGCCTCCAAAGCCGGGAAGACCTTTAGTATCAGTTACCAGATCCAATAACAGCCTGATTGCTTACCGCTTTAACGTGATCTTGTAAGCATGATAGGCCAGCGTTGAAGTGGTAAAATGCGGTTCGTGCAGCACCATGGTGTTATCGGTCAGGATCTGGATCTCGTATTGAAATCCTTTTTCATTCAGCTTGAAATTCGCTTCTGAATAGGTGTAACCGGCCGTGTCGTAGGTGCTTTGAATGAACGAATACAGTTTGCCGTCTTTTCTGAAGTCCATGTACTCGTCGGTTTTACCGTCGTATTTGGCGGGAACGGGCGCCGCGCCGGATGAATATACGGTGTCAAGGATCTGAACAAGGCTCCATTTGTTCATCAGCTTGCCGGTAAAGTCGTTTCCTTTGTCTTTTTTACAGGCGGCGATCAATACAAAAAGAAAAGCTACACAGGCGGTGGTTGCTAACAGCCGGTTGCTGTTAAGCGGTTTTGGTACGTTGTGCATCATGAAGGTCCCCAAGGTTTTGATTAATGAACAGAAGGCCCGCTGGTAAGGCGGCGCCACAAACTTTCAATTATAGTTTCGAGAGGGAAGGCTGGTTATGAACCGGCCATTGTAAGCAGGTATGAAAAGCCCATCTGATACAAACAACTGCTGAGGATACATGCTGTAACCAATGTCAGTGCCATTAACCGATGGTTTTTCATGAATGAAGGGTAGCATAAAAATAAGGGAAAAAGATGGGTTATAAATCAACAAGCTCATCATTTCATGATATATGTCAAGACTTTAAAGGGGTTTGAATGCCGGTTTTATAACAGATTTGCGGGTTACCGGAATTACCAGTAATTTACATTTATCGATACGGGTTATTCCTTCTGCACTCCCTGTTGCCTGGAAATGATATTAGTACTTTCAAAGTTCCGTTCCTTCAGAAAAGATGCACATAGAATAAGGTTATACTGATTAGGGCTGCCGATATTGGCTTAACCATTAATATTAGTCAACATCATAAAAAACGATTGTTATGTCAAAAAAAAGAAACGAGATAAAGGTCAAAACTCACGGATATAAGAAAAAGAAAGTAAAAATACCGCGGAAAAAGCTCAGGAAAGTAGGGCCATCCTGCAGAAAGCATAGTCCGGAAGAAGAATGGGTATCGCGGCATACACAACGGCGGCGTACGGGGCGAATGATCAGGAAAATGAAGCGGTTGGCTCAAAACCCGCAGCAGATGTAAGCCGTAAAATAAGTCAGGAACAGTTTCGTCATGATAGAGCTATTCTGTTGCAGCAGGGTAGCTTTTTTTGTATTTGTGTTGTACACATTTAAATATAACGGCCGGGACTAATAAGTTCAAAAAACTAAATCGGGCGCCTGCTAAAAAGAAATGCCGATTTTTTGTAACTTAATATCCGGAGGCTTTGATATTGTGGAAATTCTTCTATTGGGCCTCAATTGGATAAGCCATTTTTTCATCTTAAATTCGTGCCGTATGGGTAGCTGTGATCCCATATAACCTATCCGCCTTATTCTCGCTCTCTACTAATCATTAACCTATAACCGGCTGCCGCAAATTGCAGCAGTATTTACAATGGATGCCAGTACATCCCATTGCCTTTGATTGCATTGTCTTTCAGTAAATTAAACAATTTGTTCAGTTCCCCTATGAATGCCGCAGGAGTAATCAATGAAATCTAGCCAATTTACGGAGACGCAGATTATTGACGGCTTGCAACGCAACGACAGCCGGGTATTCGATTATTTATTTAACGAATACTATACTCAATTGCAATACTTCGCCGAGCGGCTGGTAAGCAACCGGGAAGAAGCGCAGGATATTGTAATTACCGTGTTCCGTAAATTCTGGAGTTTAAAAGATAACTTTCAATCGAATAACAACATAAAGGCCTTTTTATATATTACTATCCGTAACCAGTGTTTTGATTATTTGCGGTACAGGCAACGGTTCAATGAAGTAAAAAAGGAATATGAATCGCACCTGTTGTCGGCAGATGAAGTAAAACAGTCGGACCATCTTATCATAGAATCAGACCTCATCAACAAGATCTATAAAGAGGTACAAAAGCTCCCCAACCGCTGCCGCGAAATTTTCATTCTAACCTATTTTAAGGGACTCAAAACAAAAGAGATCGCTTCTGTGCTGAAAATTTCGGAGAGTGCGGTCACTACGCAAAGGTCATTGGCCATCAAATACTTGAAGCATGCATTTTCGCAGGAAGGCTATGTTTTCTTTTGCCTTGTGCTGGCTGCTTTGGAACTGTAAGGATCTTAAAAAAAAATATTTTAAAATTTTTTGGACAAACCACCTCTGCCATCCGTTTCTATTATGTAACGGTTACCAAATTGTTATTTTTTCGGTTAAGGCAGGGCGCATAAACTTAATCAGATCACATTTTTAAAAGCTTAATGAATGGCTGGAGAATCCTATAATCTTTCTGATGAGTTGTTCGAAATGAGCAGCCTTATATGGAAGCATAACCAGGGAGAGATCACCGAAGAAGAAAAAACAATACTGGCTAACTGGAGAAATGCATCGCCTGAAAATGAACGGCTTTTCACCACGCTAACGAACAATGAGCAACTGCAGGCAAAGCTGAACCAATGGCATGAGATAGAGGGAACGCGGGAAGCTGCCAGGAAGCGGGTTATGGAAATGCTTTTCCCCGGTGCTATAGTAACACCTATGCGTCGTAAAGGATACAGTAGTTGGAAAACCGTAGCGGCTGCAGCTGCCGTAGCAGCAGTAATAGGAACGGGCGCCTGGTTTTTGTTGAAGAAGGATAAACCCCAACAGGTAGCCAAGGTTCAGCCTGCTGAGCGCTCAACACAAAGCGATATAGCACCGGGCGGGTACAAAGCCCAGTTGGTTTTGAGCGATGGTTCAACGATTGAATTAGACAGTGCAGGAAACCAGCAACTGGCGCAACAGGGAAATATGCAGGTGATGAACACCGATGGACAACTGGTGTATAAGAAGGGTGCCACCAACGAATCGAAAACATTGTACAATACATTAAAAACAGCCCGGGGACAAATGTATCCGGTAAAGCTATCAGATGGTAGCGCTGTATGGCTCAACTCTTCCTCTTCAATCCGTTTTCCTGTAGCATTTAATGAACAGGAAAGAAGAGTTGAAATTACGGGCGAGGCGTATTTTGAAATAGCCCATAACGACCGTCAGCCATTTAAGGTTTCAGTAAATGGAATGACGGTGCAGGTGGTAGGAACGGTGTTCAATATTAATTCCTATACCGATGAAGGGCCGATAAAGACTACGCTGTTAAGGGGAGCTGTAAAAGTGAAACAGGGCAATCAACAGGTGATGATAAAACCTGGTGAGCAGGCAGAGGTTGGGGAGAATAATATTAAAGTAAATACCGGAGTAAATATCAGCAAGGAAGTAGCGTGGAAAAATGGGTTGTTCTTTTTCAAAAATGAGAATTTGAAAACCATTATGCGGCAAATATCCCGCTGGTACGATGTGGATGTAGTGTTTGAAGGGAATGTGAGCAATGAGGAATACAGTGGAAAGATCTACCGGAATGCAAACCTTACCGAAGTGCTGAAGCTATTGAATGTGCTGGATGTCAATTATAAAATTGAAGGAAAAAAGTTAATTATAAAAGGCTGATAATTCATGTCACCTGGTGGTGACGTATGAACGAAAAGTCTGATAGCAACATGAATGAGGTTTGTACATATGGAACCGTAGAAAATAGCGGGCTGCGCACGCCGGAAAACGAGCAGTTTTTCAATGCTATTTATAAAGATTACTGGTACAAAGTGTATAAATATACGTATGTATATACAGGGTCGAAGCAGGAAGCGGAAGATATGGCGCAGGAAGTGTTCCTGAAACTGTGGGAGCACTTAGACCGGTTAAGTGCGGTGTTGAAAAATGTACGGGGATATTTGTTTATTATGACAAGGAACAGGTGTCATAATTATTACAAGAAAGAATTACGGAAGAAGCCACATTATAAAAATTACTGCCGGGCATATACCGACGAATTTTGTGATGATGAAATAGTGGTAAAAGAAATAAACCGGATCGCGTTGAAAGCTGTGCAAAAGCTACCGGAAAAACAAAAGAAGGTTTTTATTTATCGTGACATGGGGTTGGGCCGGAAAGAGATCGCAGAAATAATGAAGGTATCAGTAAATACGATAGATGCCTGCATAAATATAGCCATGAAAAAAGTACAGCAATATGTAAGCCGGGAACTGGATCTGTCAAGGGCTGCATAAAATAGCTGATACACCAGATTAAGGCCTGAATAGAAAATTTGGAAAACCGTGCTGCCGAAAAGATTGCGTAGAAAGAATTTGGATAACGCCTATGTAATACTGCCGGCAGCACTGTTTTTCGCGGTTAAAAAGTTACAGACGATGGGGCAGCCTTAGTGCAACTGCTCATCACAACAAGAGTTATCTGACCCATGAAAAACGGTTGTTACTGCCTGAGGAGTGAAGCAACCATGAATAGTAAACTGTTAAAACCGCTACGAATGAATGAATGGCAATTGTTAAGCCGCTGTTTGGTTATTGGTATGACCGCAATATGCTTCGCTGCTACCATTTCCTTTTGTGTTGCAAAAGGACCTTCTTCTACAATTATCAATCCTGAGGCTTTTACTTACAAGTCGAACAATTCAGGAAATACCTACTTATCTGTTTGCCTGAATAACAGGATCACTTCATTTTATATTGGAAAAACATCATTGTTTCGAACAAAAAATTTCAACGTGTTGACCAGGGGCAGGCAGGTTATTATTCCTGTATTGACCAGCTGACCGGTCAGGTTCGATAATGTACCACTACAAATTCCAATATCATAACCATACCTTCTCCTAACGAATCATTGCCAACACGACTGTAACCATAACCAAATCCGCAATAGTTAACCACCACAACCAGGCAAAAAATTGCCGATTGTGTCGTAACCACAACCGGCATTGAGGTTAACTAAGATCAACGTTGAAGCCGTATTATTAATTAACCTAACACAACAAAACTATGACAGATTTTGTATCTGGCAAAGCTGCTATTGCCGGGCCTGAACCCTGGCAATGTCAACTGACAAGGGAATTGACAAAAACATTGCGGATCATGAAGTTAACTGCTGTTTTATTGTTTGCGGCTGCTTTACAGGTCTCCGCCAAAGGGGTGGCGCAGGAGAAAATAACCCTTTCCATGAGCAATGCCCCGTTGGAAAAGGTGTTTGATCAAATTGAAGCGCAAACCGGCTTTGTATTCATTTACAAGGATGAAACAATTAAGGATAAGAAGGTCACTTTTCAGGTGAACAAAGCCTCGCTGGTAAATACCCTTGACATCTGTTTAAAGGGCCAGGCGCTGTCATATAGGATCGTGGGCAAGAGTGTGGCAATAAAGCCAGAGAGCGTAATAGCGGCCCTTACCGGGGTTAATGCACCTCCTTTAATTGATGTTAGGGGAAGGGTGGTGAATGAGAAGGGGGATCCCGTGGAGGGGGTGACTGTTACAGTAAAGGGGAGTACCCAGAAAACAATGACTGATAAGAATGGCGAGTTTTCGATGGCGACGGTTGAGCAGGATGCGGTGCTGGTGTTTACGCATGTGAGTATGGAGGCGTTTGAGTTGAAGGTGAGCGGGAAGACGGAGTTGGTTATAAATCTAAAGACGAAAATAGCAGCATTGGGTGATGTTGTTGTAACTGTAAATACAGGCTATCAAAATGTAAAACCAGAGCGGTTTGTTGGCTCCATTTCTTCATTAGATAGCGCAAATTATCAAAGAAGAGCAGGCATGAATATTATCAACAGACTTGATGGTACTGTCCCTGGGGTATTGTTTAATAAAAAAAGTGGGAATGCTCCAATTCAAATTAGAGGCATAAGCACGCTTACTGGAACAAGGGCGGATCCTTTAATTATTTTAGATAATTTTCCGTTTACTGGTGATGTCAATAACATTAATCCAAACGATATTCAGGATATTACTATCTTAAAAGATGCAGCCGCTGCATCAATTTGGGGAGCAAGGGGAGGCAATGGGGTAATAGTTATAACAACAAAAAAGGGAAAATACAATCAACCCCTTCGTGTTTCTTTCATTTCAAATACTTCTCAATTGGACAAGCCGGATCCCTATTATTTGCCTCAAATGAGTAGTTCAGAATTCATCGATGTTGAACAGTTATTATTCAGCAAGGGGTATTATAATGCTCAAATTGCAAATCAACATTTGGCCGTTATATCTCCAGTTGTAGAAATTTTAAATAAAAGAAAATTAGGTCAGATTTCAGCGGCAGATTCTGCAAGTCAAATTGATGCATTAAGAGAATTGGATGTGCGGAAAGATTTTGAAAAGTATATTTTCAGAAAAGCAATGAATCTTCAGAATTATCTAAATGTTAGTGGTGGTGCAAATAATTTCTCCTATGATGTTTCTTTGGGATATGATCACAATACTTCAAGTATAAAAGGACCTGGAGGATATGACAGATATACTATTAAAACAAGCAGCACTTTTAGACCGCACAAATTAATTGAGTTAAATGCTGGTGTCAATTATACTCAAAGCAATATCAAGCCAGATGGTATTTCTTATCCTTTAGTTCCTGGTGGTTCCGCCTCAGCATTTTCTAAAAGCCAGATATACCCATATGCACAATTAGCAGATCAAAATGGAAACCCCTTAGCTATTCCTTATGGATATGGGAGCCTTTTTGCAGACACTGCTGGGGGAGGTAGAATGTTAGATTGGCATTACAGGCCTCTTTATGAAATGAATTTTGTTGATAATGTAACGAAAGTTCAATTTGCTCTTCTAAATTTTGGCGCAAATATTCGAATTACTCATTGGTTAAATGCAGATTTTAAGTATCAATTCTCCCAACAGTCAGGGGTAAATCGCAATTTGCAAGGATTGGAAACTTTTTCCACACGCGATTTGATTAATAGGTTTACAAATTTAAATGCCACTACTCCAAATCTTCGTAATCCTATTCCAATAGGGGGGATTTTAGATGTTTCAAATACGAGCAACACTAATAAATACATGCGCGGGCAGTTTAATGTAAATAAGTCATGGACAAGTGATCATGTTTTGACAGCCATAATAGCGGGAGAAGTTTCAGAAAGTAAGAGTTCTTCCAATCGGAATCGTTTTTATGGTTATAATAACGAAATTGGGACTTATACCACAGGGCTTGATTATTTATCCGCTTTCCCAATATTTCGTAATATAACGGCTAGTACAAGAATTCCACAAGGTAGTGTTATTAACGATGGAATTACCAATAGATTTGTTTCTCTACTGGCAAATGCCTCATATACTCTTTTTGATAGGTACAATATATATTTAAGTGGAAGAAAGGATGGAGCCAATGTGTTTGGTGTAAATACAAATAACAAATGGAAACCGCTTTGGTCAATTGGCGGAAGTTGGGATCTATCAAAAGAGAAATTTTATAAAATAGATAGAATTCTTTCTGTCCGATTGCGCGCATCATATGGCTATAGTGGTAATGTAGATAATTCGCGTTCAGGGTTACCGACAATCATTTATGACGCGACTCCTGCAAGTTATACCAATTTGAGTACTGCTGTTATGGGAGATCCACCAAATCCTGACCTACGTTGGGAGCAGGTAAGAATGACAAATGTTGGAATGGACTTCAATGTTTTAAAAAATAGAATATCAGGAAGTTTACAGTGGTTTCAAAAACGATCAACGGATTTAATAGCATCCACGCCGATTGATCCAACAACAGGAGTAAATGAGTTTATTATAAATGCAGCATCTCTTAAAGGGAATGGGATTGATTTAAATCTTCATTCCATAAATATCTCAGGGGTTATCAAATGGGAAAGTAATTTTGGACTAGGATATAACAAAACAATAGTTACAAAATATTACGGAGGAGGTTTTAAAGCCAGTGATTTTATTAGTTATGGATTCAATCCTTCTGAAGGGCAAATTGCATGGGGAATTTCAAGTTATAAATGGGCTGGACTTGATCCTTCTACAGGTGATCCACAAGGATATTTGAACAAACAAGTAAGTAAAAGTTATACCAGCATCTTCAGCGATTCAATTCAAAATCAAGTATTCCATGGTTCTGCCATACCCCTATACTCCGGCTTTTTATTAAATACTATTTCTTGGAAAAACTTATCAATTTCAGCTAATATTACATATAGGCTAGATTATTATTTTAGGAAGACAACTATAAACTATTCAACTCTTTTTAGTAGTTGGGCGAGCCATTCAGATTATTCTTTGCGTTGGCAAAAAGCCGGGGATGAAAATATTACTACCGTTCCTTCTATGGTATATCCTGCCAATAATAACAGAGATCTATTTTATGCAAATTCAGAAGTAAACGTAAAAAGGGGGGATAATATCCGTTTACAAGATGTTCGACTTTCATATTCATGGGATAATCGAACTTTAAAAACTATTCCCGTTAAGAATATTCAGTTGTATTTATATGCGAATAATTTGAATGTTATTATTTGGAAAAAAGAAAAAGTTAATCTCGATCCAGATTATTCTACTAGTAGCTTATTGCCCTCGAAAGTTTGGACTGTTGGAGCTGCTATCAACTTTTGAGAATTGACCAAGTAATTTAAATTAAATAAGTACTATTATGCGGTATAACTATTTTATAAAGTCATATAATGTTTTAATACTTGTAATAAGTATATTTTGTCTAACGGCTTGTAAAAAGTATCTGGATTTAAAACCCAATAAATCACAAGTAGTACCTTCTACTTTGGCTGATTTACAAGCTTTGCTAGATAGGCATGATCAAATCAATGAATTTGGCCCACAGTTGCTTGATATGGTAGCGGATGATTACTATTTAACAACCTCGGCTTGGCAATCATTGCCTGATGAATACGATCGATTAAATTATATCTGGGACAAGGATGCTAGCTATTTGAGCAATTGGAACCAAACATATCAGCACCCGGTATATTACGCGAATGTTGTGCTGGATCAGTTAGCGCAAATTGATTTTGATGAAAGTGAAAGAACTAATTATAATAATATAAAGGGCGCTGCTCTTTATATAAGAGCGTTTGCATTTTGGGAGTTAGCTCAATTGTATTGTACAGGGTATTCTTCTGATGCTGCAAATGATATGGGGATTGTCTTACGTTTATCTTCTAATATTGAAGAAAAGTCTACACGTTCAACAGTTCAAAAAACATATGACCAAATTATTAGTGATTTAAAAGCAGCAGCAGAGCTTTTACCAGAATCTACAGCTTTTCCAACTCGACCTAATAAGACTGCTGCCTATGGAGCTCTTGCAAGGACTTATTTGTCAATGCGTGACTATACAAATGCAAGTTATTACGCTGACCTATGTTTGCAAAAATACAATAGTCTGATAGATTTTAATACCCTTGTACCAGTAGGAAACCCGCCTATAGCTCAATTTAATAAAGAAACTATTTATTATAATCACCCCGGATATACCCCAGCATTAAATAATTCCAGAGCAAAAATTGATTCTGTATTATATAAATTGTATAACACAAATGATTTGCGCAAAACTGTATTCTTCAAATCAAATAGTGATGGCACGTTTGGCTTTCAAGGTAGTTATGCATCGAGACAAGGGGAGTATATGCCTTTTGATGGAATAGCAACTGATGAAATGTATTTGATCCGTAGCGAATGTTTTGCAAGGGCTGGAAACAAAGATGCTGCATTAGCGGACTTAAATTTATTAATAGGGAAACGGTGGAAGAATAATGGCAGTTTTGTACCATTCACAGCTGTGAGTGCTTCAGATGCGCTTAACATAATATTAATGGAAAGAAGAAAGGAGCTGTGTTTTCGAGGAGTTCGATGGTCTGACTTAAGGCGGTTTAATTTAGACGGAGCTAATATAAATTTAAGTAGAATGCTTAATGGCACATCCTATTTATTGCCTGCGAATGACACACGATGGACATTATTAATTCCCAAGGAGATTATTACTATTACTCACTTGCCACAAAATGTAAGATAAGCCCTTTTTTATTTGAATTTTACTGAGATGTATAATATTTAAAGAATTAAATAGCATATTCGATGAAGAGGTTATACTTGATAGCATTGGCCATTAACTTATTTATTGCTTCCTATGCACAAATAAGTGTTAATACAGTAATTGTCTTATCTGGCAACAGAGATACAAGTATTACTGGAAAGCCTAAGTCTTATAATGAAGTAGTAACAAACAATGCGTTAACTAGTATTGGACTTTTTAAAGTTCATAAGGTTACAGACAGGTACTATTTTGAAATTCCAGATTCTTTATTAGATAGGGACATTCTTGTTGTAAACAGAATTGTGAAGGGGCCAGCTGCCTGGGGACTGGTTAGTGATTTAGGTAAATATGGCTTTTCAGGTGATATTATTGGAAAGAATATGATTCGGTTTGTCCGCGGGCCTCAAAATAAAGTTTTTATCAAAAGTGTGTTTATTTTTAGCAAATCTAAGGATAGCACAAACAATGGCCTGTACAATTCGCTTTCAATGAACAATCTTCCTTCCATTACAGCTGCGTTTGATATCAAAGCCTTTTCCCCCGATAATAAAGGTGTACTTATTGACCTTACGGATTACCTGAGCTCAGATAATGATGTATTCTTTTTTGAATCAGAGAATCGAAATGCCCTTATGCTTAAGGCTATGCAATCGGATAAATCTTATATTAGCAAAGTACAATCGTTTCCACTAAATATTGAAATTCGTACTATAAAAACATATGTCAGGAGAGAAGGTTTATTTGCAACTTATGAATTAAATAGTTCGATGATTCTACTTCCGAAGGAACCTATGAAACCCAGGTATGCTGATGACAGAATTGGATACTTTACTACGCGTTTTGCTGATTATGACGCAGATCCCCAACATGTAAGCCTTTTACGTATGGTTAATCGTTGGAGGATGGAGCCCAAACCAGGAGACATAGATAAATATAAAAATGGTGAGCTAGTAGAGCCCAAAAACCCTATTGTGTATTATATAGACCCTAATACTCCTAAAAAATGGGTGCCATATTTAATTCAAGGAGTTAATGATTGGCAAAAAGCATTTGAAAAGGCTGGATTTAAAAATGCAATATATGCACTTGAAGCTCCTACTAACGATCCTGAGTGGAGCTTGGTAGATGCCAGGCATAATGCAATTGTATATAAGCCTTCTGAGGTGGAGAACGCTAGTGGTCCACACGTAAATGACCCACGAAGTGGAGAAATTTTGGAAACGCATGTAAACTGGTATCACAATGTAATGCAGCTGCTGAGGGATTGGTATTTTATTCAATGTGCAGCTGTAGATACTAATGCGCGGACTATGCATTTTAATGATCAACTTATGGGAAAACTGATTCGGTATGTTTGTTCTCATGAAATAGGACATACTTTAGGATTGATGCACAATTTTGGATCTAGCTCTACTGTTCCGGTAGATAGTCTGAGAAATAAAAAATGGGTAGAGGCAAATGGTCATACTCCTTCTATAATGGATTATGCACGATTTAATTATGTTGCGCAACCACAAGATAGTATTTCCGAATTAGGTTTATTTCCACGAATAGGTGCATATGACGAATGGGCAATTGAATGGGGGTATCGGTGGTTTCCTGATTTCAAAACCGAAGAACAAGAGAAAGCATACCTTAATCAATGGGTTGTGCACAAATTGAACGACAAGCGATATTGGTTTGGAAGTGAGAATAACATCGCTGATCCTCGAGTTCAATCAGAGGACCTAAGTGACGATGCAATAATGGCAAGTAATTATGGTATAATGAACTTGAAACGGATCATGTCTCATCTAATTGAATGGACAACCGAGCCTAATGAGGATTATTCTTCCTTAAAACGCATGTATAATGGTGTCGTAGATCAATTTAAAACATATCTTTTTCATGTGACTGACATAGTTGGTGGCTCTATGCGTACGCCAAAGACTGTCGAACAACAGGGGCCTGTAGTAGATTACCCCAGTCGAGAAAGGCAAAAAGCTGCCATGCAATTTCTCAAAGAGCAAATATTTAGTACTCCTGCTTGGATACTTGATAAAGAGGTGTTTGCTCTCACTGAATCAGGAGGTGTATTTAAGCTTATTTATTTGCAAAAATCTGTTCTTGAAAAATTATTGTCTCATAATGTGCTCAGCAATTTGCTTTGGTTTGAAACCAATAGTGTTAAAAGCTCATATTCACCACAAGATTTTTTCAATGATCTGAACTCAATGATTTGGAGTGAATTATCACATCATAAGCCAATTGATATATATCGTAGGAATTTACAAAAAGTTTTTGTCGATCAATTAATTATAGTTTCTAGTCCTTATAAAGGTGATAATTTGGGTTATTATAATTTCTATACTGCGAACAATATGACTGATATCGTATCTCTATTAAAAGCCAATATGAGGGACTTGATTTTGAAAATCAATGCTGTACTGCCATTATACAAAGATGAGATTTCAAAAGACCATTTGGTAGATGTGCGTGATCGCTTAAAAAAGGCTTTGGAAATGAAATGATAAATCTATTCTACGGTCTATAAAATTTGAAAACACAAAGCTAGAAAGGTTTTACCTTTCTAGCTTTGTGCTTAAAATTGCATCTATACGATACAATTATCTTATGGCTTCAAAGTTACTCTGTTTGCTTGCTCTGTGTGGCTGCTTATTGCAGAAGATATAGCTGCATTGATAGTACCAGAACCAGTAACATCTACTTTAGGTTTGCCAGGATATGTATCCAGGTCTCCATAAACTTCAGTACCACTATCAACTTTAATAGCGTTGACTACATTGTTGTCACCACCAGGATTTGATGGTTCGCTTACGCTAGAATTATAGTTTGAAGGAACATCGAAGCCAGTATTAGTAGAAAGAGTATAGCTGAACCATTGGTCAATTGCTCTTTTTCCTGTAAATGAGCTAAATCCAATTGCCAATGCTAAAGCTGCTAAGCTGAAGAAATACTTTTTCATAAAAGATAATTTAATAGTTAATGAATTGCTTACTCTATTAAGGCTTTTCAGCATAACGCCTTGCCTACATAATGCGTTCGGAAGCAGGCTATTCCGTTTGTCCTATTTGCAACTAAGACAAGTTTATATTGCGCAATCAGTTTTTATTTAGGTAAATATTGCCGTGCCATTGTTTGCTTTCTTATCAACATTATTCAACGTATTCCTATTTAGAATAAACATAGATATTGATAAGATACTTAAGAAACTAATTAGAATTAGATGCTGCGTAAAATTTATATAATTAAGTATTCCTCCAAATTCATGAGGCAGTCTCGGTGTATAAAGTAAATAGCCAGTGAAAATCATAGTTATTATAATCGATAAAATTATTCCTGATATCCGGGTGCGTGGAAAAAATAATAATAACACTGTAATTGATTTTATTATAGGAATTGCCCACGAGAGAAAGTCAGCTTTATTATAAGTAATTGGTAAAATTCTAAGTAAGTTTCTTAAACTTAATCTATTTAGAAAATTATCAATAGCGGTGTGTGCAAAAAATAATAAAAGGATCGCAGCAGCTATTTCAATAAAGATCCTTTTTTTTCGGTAATTTCTTACAGTGATAATGTTTTCCATAATAAAGGAATTGACTTAGATAAGGTTTATTTCCGGGCACAATCCACCCGGTTACTATTACTATTTAATAGTTTAATGAGTATATATGTAAAGGCTCTTCTGCTTGTTACGGCTGGCATTACTGCCTAAGAATCTATGGGCTGGCGTTACGGAAAATAATTGCAAATTGAATCATTCATTATTAGAAGGCTTATATCTCGTGAACCGCGTTTTGCCTGATAAGGTTTTATTTTTCATATCACTAAGGTTTATCTCCGGGCAAAATCATCCCGGTTAACTATTTCTATAATAGTTTAATGAGTATGTATGTAAAGGTTCTTCTGCTTGTTACGGCTGGCATTGCTGCCTAAGAATCTATGGGCTGGCGTTACGGAAATTAATTGCAAACTGAATCATTCATTATTAGAAGGCTTATATCTCGTGAACCGCGTTTTGGTAGTTGAAATATTATAATCGGTTCTGTACTTGTGCGTGCTATTGTGTATGCAAGATAGCTCACTAAATTTATCGCATTTGCATTTTTTTTTACCATTTTTACACGTTTCAAGTGTGATAGATATTGGCGTTATAATTTCAAAAGTACTGCTGTTGGTTAGTCTAGCTTACTGCAGGGTGCCTTAATTAAATAAAAAAGGCAGCACAGCAAGCCACTGTTAAAAACCTTCTATAATAGATCAAGAAAGGCCGTTGTTGATTGGTATATCTCCTGATGACTGTTGTTTCTTTCTGTGATTTCTTTTCTTAGATCCGTTTCAATTGCTCTATCAATTAGCTGTTGCAATTTACATTCCTACATTTTCGCTGTTTGCATTTTTTTTATACAAAATCACACGATGATTATTTTATCTGCAATCACCAGCCGCTCTTCCAATACAGATTGCTGATGCGCCTTCTACAGGCGGTGTAAAACAGTTGCCATTTGCAGGCAGATTAAATTGTGAACTCCTGGTATATTCTGTCCATACAGCATCAATTGCTTCCTGAAGTGAATATTGACCATCTGCGATTCCATCAGAAACATTGTCAGTTTCCTGGTCAAATGTTATGGAGTTAAGATTGCCACCCGGGCTGCTTGCATGGAATGCAGTGACCCAATTAGCGGCCTTCTTTACTTCGCTTTCAATTAAGACCTGAGTGCCTGGATTAATTGTACCACGTGATAAGCCTGTGCCACAGTTATAATAATAGGTAACTGTTGTAGTTGGTTTTTTAATATGTGTAGCATAGGGGAAAGCTGACACAATTAGAAGAGAAAAGGTTACAGAAGCTAAACGAACTTTCAAGCGCTTCATAATAATGATAAGGTTTTAATAGTTAACGATACGCCTACTCTCTTACAGGTTTTCGGCCCGCCCTGTTATACAAAGTTAAATTGTATTCGTTTTCACCGGGGCTTAAGTTACGACCGTGAATTTCTCCCGTTTGCACTTTTTTTATACAAAATCACACCTTTGTTTCTTCTATTTGCACAATACAATCCCCATCTGCAGTTCAGCGAAAAGCAGTAGACAATGTATCACGCATCACTGCCGCAGGCAAATCATCACCCCCCATTGCATGTATAATGATCTGCCTGCAACAGCTTGTTGATACAATACCAATAAGTTTGTGATGGTTAGTATGGATCCTGAAATAACAGTTGAACGTACCGGTTACGCCATTGCCCCGGTGTAATACCATGTACGTCCTTGAACGCCCGTACAAACGAACTCTGTGAACTGTAACCGCATTTGGCAGTGATCTCCTGCATGGTGAACTCATCGTTCTGCAGCAAACTTGCCGCGGCTTCCAGCCTTTTCCTAAGCTCATACTCCTTGATCCTGGTCCCGTACAACTGCCGGAATCCCTGGTGAAGCAAATTGATACCGATTTGTGAATGTGTTTTGAGAATGAGTTCCTCGATCGTTTTAATTTCCAGCGGATGCTGGTCAATGTAGTCTTTAATGGAATGAATGGCCTCCTGGAATGTGCTCCTCAAACGTTTCTGGCTCATACGATAATTTTAAGATAAAGGTTTATTATTGTGCGCTTATGCCTTGAACTGTGTCACTATATCAATACCGGAAATACTGTTTTATAAGGACGGACATTTATTAGCAGGGGAGGAGTCGCTACAAATCAAATGTAGTTTTTTTTCTGATAATGATAAAGGTCATTTATTTAATTAAATATTAAAAGTATACCGGCGCGGTAGGGATACGCAACACCGGTATACTTAATTTTTTCATTTTCAGCATACTAATGCCAATCTTCGGTTATTCGTTCTCTGTTAACCTTTTATTGCACATATTCACCTGCCTTGCGCTAACCGATGCTTCGGCTCAAAGCGCTGGCGCAGATGCGTGATGCCATGGTGGCCCACAATGCGCCCATTACCAGCTATTTCTGCTCAGCGATACCGTTAGTGCTTGCATCTTTGCCCACACCAGGCGCCGGTGTTTTGGCACCATTCTGACAATTGTCATCGGTTAACAATTTGTGATCCCTGGCGTACTCCCTGCACCAGCCTGTTAATTGCCTGAACGTTCTGTAGTGGTTGTAACAGGGATATTATATTATTTTAAAGAACCTGTTCAGGAAGTGTATAAATGACGGCGATCAATAAAGTTCCAGATTTGCCGGAATAAATAGTGGAATTTATTAGAATTTATACCTTTGTATTGGAAACCAGGTCAGTGGACGGGTTTACAATTAAACCCTGTTTTACTGATATTTTGTAAAGAATTACATTATTTGCTCCAGGTCAAGCGTATTTGCTGGTTAACCCTTGTAGCCCTGAATTACAATTCAATGGATTATCACATCGGACAAAGACTGAAAGCCTTCCGGGAAAGGTCAAAGATGAAGATGCCTTTCATTGCAGCCCTCACCGGTATTGCAAAGGAAACTTTATATAAATGGGAAAAAGGTACCAAACCAAGCGACCTGAACGATTACTTCAAATTGAAGGCATATCTCGATAAACTGGAAAACAAGCTGGAAGAAGAACAGCTTGAAATAGAGAACCAAAAACCTGCTACCCTGCGTCTGCCGTTGAACCGCAACCGGTTACCTGTTCCGCAAACCGAAGGCAAAGCCCTTGCCGGCACCATTACCTTCCACAATAATGAACCTGAACTAATTGTCGACCGCATCAATGCGCCCTTCCTGGGGCCGGTAGAAGGCGTAATAGAAGTAACCGGCGAAAGCATGGCGCCCACTTTTATAAACGGTTGCCGGGTAGGCATCATTCGCCTGAACGATTACAGAATTCTTGATTGGGGATTACACTACTACCTCATCGATAAAAACTGGCAGGGCATTGTCCGGCGCATTTACCAGGGCGAAACTGATAACAGCTTACGATTGGTCTCTGATAACCCCGATCAGGAAAAGTTCCCGCCTATTCACCGCCAATGGACGCAAATTGAAGCTATCTTCCGCGTCATTGCAGGAATATTAAAATATTAAAATATATAACAATTTCATAAAGTTGACCCTTTTCTTCCCGGTTTAAACTAAATACACAACTTTTTTTTTAAGCTTTTTAGTACAGCACGATTGCTTAATTGTTTTAAGTAATAGAAATTCTCTGGTAAAGTGTACCGTGCGTGCTTCAATGCAAATTGTAATTTGTTTAAATAAAACAGGTCCAGAAATATTTGGGCCTGTTTTATTCATTTAAACAGTGTGGAAGAAATTGGAAAACAAACCAATAGAGAACGGATCATGGAATGGTTTAATCGTTTTGCCCTTTATTGATATACCGGCTAACTTTTTTCCACTTCCAGTATCTCTTCGTCCCGTAGCCCGGTTGCTTCTCTAATTACCTGTAAAGCTGCTGCTTTGGTAAGGTTATCACTGTTCTTTTGAATGTATCTGGCAATAGTGAACTCCGTACAGCCAAGCACATCCATCAAGCGGCGACGGGTAACTGGATTATTGATTGCCTTTAATGCTTTTTGGCTGAGTTTCATTATTTCTTAATTTGGTACAGTAATTTTGCTATATAAAGATAATGGAAAATATTCCATTTTGTATAATGTGTAAGTGTAATTTCTTACTAATTCTCACTTAATTGATTCTTATCAATGGAAATTGGCATCAGGTTAAAAGAGTTCAGGAAACGAAAGAAAATAAAAATGCCCGCTGTTGCTGCGGCAACCGGCATTTCTAAAGAGAATCTTTATAAGTGGGAAAAAGGTACCAAGCCCAGCGACTTTACATTATATACTAAACTGGTTCAGTATCTCGATAAAATGGAAAATGCTACTGGCCATGTTTATGAAGAACCCCGCTCCAACGGTTCTACCCAACGTATTCAAGCTGCTCCTGCTGCCCTGTGCGGTATTTTTCTGGCCCAGGACGATGACGCCCTTTCTATAACTGATAATAATAACGCTCCCGGTTCTGTTATAACGGTAAAGGATAAACCCGTTTTGGTTGGCTGGAAAATTGAAGCACCATTTATAGGCGTTGTGGATTGTGTGATCCCCATCACGGATGATAGCATGGAACCAGATTATAAGAACGGCGGCCATATTGCACTCAAAAAACTACGCTTTACCAGGATCATTAACGCCGGTTATTGTTATTATATAGTTGATAAGAACAAAAAAGGCCTATTAAGGAAGGTGCGCCCTTCATCCGAAACCAACAGCATTATACTAACGGCCGAAAATAAAAATTATCCTGAGATCAGCCGTAATTGGGACGATGTGCTGGCCATCTTTAGTGTGGAAGCCCGTTTTTTAAAATAAGTACTTACCCTAATTGTTGCCCCCCTGCCGGTTACCGTTTGCTTTCGCTGCCGTCAGCACATCTCGCTTTTCATACACATCTCAACTATAGTGGTTACACATTGGCAGGCTACATATAAACCAGTAACCGCTTAATAATTACCATCCCGCAAATAGGAGTTCCGGCCATCTCAGGCGTTAGATTGTTTTTACAGTTGCTGCAACAACAATGTTGTAACGGCCTGTTGAAATCCAAATCTCCTTTTTATGAATAAAACCGTTCTGATAGTTGATGATTCTGATTTTGTAGTGCAGATGATAAGGTTCACCCTTGAGCAGGAAGGCTATACTACCCTGGCTGGTATTGATGGTCAGGATGCCCTGAAGCATTTCGACGGCCAGCATATTGACCTGGTCATTACAGACCTGAATATGCCAAAGCTCGATGGGTTGGGGCTTATTAATTCCATTCGCCTGCATGCTGCCTATCAACATATTCCTATCGTATTATTCGATTCAAACAATGCCCACGATGCCGACTATCTGAAGCGGTCGGGCGCTACTGCCTTGCTGTCAAAAGATGCAGTGGGCGATCAACTCGTTTCAACGGTTAAAAGCATGATCGGTTAATGAGCCCGTTGACGCCCGTTCAACCTACTATATTAAAAAAGCTCTCCCACCAATAACTCCTTTTGAGAGGAGTGGCAGGAGAGCTGGCCTTCGCAAACAACCTTACATCAACAGGAAAAGATCTTTATTTCATAGTCTTAATTCTTTAACGGGATATTGATATTCCCCGGTGTATTAAAATCAAGTTCGTTCTGGGGCACATCCCAGTAATCCATATAATTATACTCCATAAAGCAGGGGGTGGGTATTGAACCCGATTGTGGGGGGCTCAACAAATTGCCGGGAACAATAACTATGGCATTGGCCCTGCCACCGCCTTGTGCAGCTGGTTTGGTAACACCCCAGCGCCTTGCATCGTAAAATGCGGTGCCCCACAGGAAGAGCGCAACTCTTCTTTCGCGCCTGTATTCTTCGAGGGCCTGCGTTGCATTTAAGCTGGTGCCGGCCACATGCGCCAGACCGGAATTCTGGAAATCACGCACCGCATCAACCAGTTGCAAACCAAGCTCTGTACTACCGGTACGTATCAACGCTTCTGCTTTCATCAGTGCATTTTCTTCATAACTGCATGCCCAGGGAACGGTACCCCTGTTATCCCCGGTGGCATACAACCCGCCATTTTCAATAAATACCGGATTCCACCGCGTACCAAACTGTAAGCCGCGGCCTCTTTCATTTACTTTAGGTACCGAAAAAGGAACAAACCCTTTCTTCAACCGGTTATCATTGGCCTTAAATTCCTGTACCAGGCGTTCGCTTACAAATGAAAATTGTTGCACTTCACCAATAAATGCATAGGGATGGTAGAATCCCAGGCTTACATCATTGCTGCCGCTGGGGTCCATCCCAAACTTAAAGACATTATCAGTGGCCTGTATGCCCTGGTTGGTAAGCGTTATGATCTGCTGCCAGTTGGCTGTGGTCATCTCCGGTATTTTCTTATTCACCAGTAAATTGCGGGCTTGTAATGAATACACCTGCCGTTTCCACATATCGGTTGTTACAATCTTCTTGTTATCATCAAAAGAAGCTACAATGGCCGTCATGGTAGTATTGTAGTCGGCCCCTGCTGAAACCGAATTTAACGTGGTGAGGCAATCGGTCAATACTTTATCTGCTTCGGCCATAATGGCTGTATGGTCAACAAAATCACCGTTTGTTTTACCAACATCATTGGTGATAACACCGGCCAGGTACATGGAGCCAATGCGCGAATAAGCATAGCCTTTCCACCATAATGCCCAGGCTTTGAAAATGTTCTTCTTGTTTGTAGCATCCCCGGTGAGGGTGAGGGCCGGGTTATCGAGCGCTGCCAGCAGTTGATTGGCCTGCCCAATGATATAATAACAGGAAGCCCATTCGTACAGGAACGCATTGCGTTCCCCCGCATCTCTTGAATCAAATCCTTTCAGCTGTGTTTTTTGATCAACACCATTGGGGTTAGTGATCACCGTACCGCTGGGCAGTGTGATCTTGTAAACCTGGTCAACCCACCGCAATCCATAATTGCCATAAGGAACATAGGCCTCATCGCCCATGATGCTGTGGTTGGTTAATGCTATATGGAAAATATTGGTTTTACCCTCGTCGGGTACATTCGCCATCATTTTTTGAAGAATGCCCAATGAAAAATTCTGTAACCCGGCCTCGGTGATCAATGATTGGTCGGGCGTTGGATTATTGGGATCGTTCAATTCAAGGGTGCTCTTTTTACAGGCGCCTGCTATGATGGCAATAATTGTTATATATATCAAATATCGTTTCATACAATCTTAGATTTTAGAATTGAAGGTTAATGCCAAACTGATACGAACGCAGGTTGGGGATTGAAAAATAGTCTGCCCCAATATTCGATCCTGCGCCAACGGTGCGGTTACCCTGACTGTCCTGGGCCGAAGTGGCTTCGGGGTCCAATCCTTCATAATCTGTGATCGTTAACAGGTTTCTGCCTGAAGCGGTAATGGCAATGCCTTTTATCCAGGGCACTTTCAATGCACTGCCTAGCTGATAGGTCACCGTGAGGTCGCGCATGCGCCAGAAGGCCCCTTTTTCAACAAACCAGCCGGTACGTTGAACGCTATTGTACAAACTGTTGTAAAAATTCACAAAGGCCCCTGTTTCTCCATTGATGGTGATGGACTTATCAAAATCTTTTTGCAATCTGTCGCGGTACATCCATTGTTTGGTAAGGTTGTAAATTTCATTGCCATGGTACCAGTCCCACTGCATGGAAATATTCAATTTCTGCCACAGCGTAACATTGTTGATAAACGTCATGGTGAAATCAGGATAGGCATTACCGACTATACGTTGGTCGGTGGCATCGGTAAGCACGGCACGTTTGGTGGTTTTATTCACTACAATACCATCTGCAATTTCGTAATTGCTGGCCTGTGCATCAGATATATACCTGGTTTTATCGGCGGGCCGGGTTTGATCGATGCTTGTCAGCGGCGTTACCGTATAAAAATTACCCAGCGATTCGCCTTGTTTTACAATGAACAAACCACTTACAAAATCACGGCCATTGGCTACCTTATCTACTTTGGTCTTGAATGTGCCAAAACGTACGCCCAGCGTCCAGTCAACCGTTTTATTGGTGAACATATTGGCATCAAGGCTAACATCGGCGCCTTTTACGGTAAGGTCGATCAGGTTATCGGGTATTTGCTGAGCGCCACTGGAAGGAGCCAGATCTACATATTGAATATTGTTCTTGTTGCTTTTATGCCAGTAGGTAACCGACAAATTGATCCGGTTAAACCATTCTTTTGATTTAGGAACGATGGTAATATCGGTACCCACTTCCATTTCGCGCACTTCCTGTACCTGCAGGTTTTTATTTCCGAGAATATTCGGCAGGTAAAGCCCAACGCTTTCGCCCAGTTGTTGCGAACTGAGGGTGGTTTGGCGCGAATAATACTGTCCGTCAAATTCATTGGGCGGAATACCGGCGGCGCCATAAGCAGCCCGTATCTTCCACTCAGTGAGCGAAGGCAGCTGTAATATTTCAGAAGGCCTGAAATAAGCGGTTCCGCGGCCAAACGTGAATGGTTTCTTTTGATCGCCAAATTGCGAGTTGTAGTCGGATCGCAAGCCGCCTGTTATACCAAATAAACTACCGAAGTCAATGGTCTGGTTTACCAGGTAACCGAAGGTGATGTATTCAAAACTACCATCGCCACTGGTTTTGAGTGCGGCCGATGAAATATTGGCCGGTGGATATTGCGGCAGGTTAAGTCCTTGTGCATAAAAGGAATTGTATTCCAGTTTGCGCCAGTCATAAGATACCTGGGTGGTGGTGGTGATGGGCACATCCATTTTGAAATCTTTTTTGAAATCGGTCCTTACATATACGGTCGACAATGCGTTCTGATAAATTGATTTCGAATGGTCATCGCGTACAGAGCCCTTGGGCGTAGCTCCCCAAAAGCCGAGTGCCACCTGGGGTGCCTTTTCCTGGTTCTTGTACAGGTCCTGGTATTCTGAATTCCATAATTCTATCCCATATTTAAAGTCGAGCTCAAGAAAGTGCGGGAACTTATAGTTCAGGTTGCTGTTGTTGATGATGCGGGTATCTTTACTGTACCTTGAGTGCCAGTCTTTTTCTGATAATACATTCAACTGGTTTTCATCGCGCGGACGTACAACCGTTAAGTCGGTACCCGCATATTTTGATTTAAAATCGATCCAGGGGTAGGAGTTGATCATCTCGAACCGGTTGTTGTTGGTTCCTTTGAACAGGTCGTCAACGTTGAATTTAATACGGTCTGTAACGTTGTAAGTTCCTGATAAAAGATTTTCATCCTGTAAAATTACCTGTGTGCTGTTACGGGCAGTGAATCCTTTAAATAATTCAAAGCCCAGGTTGGCCGAAAGGTTGGTACGGCGGAGGTGGTTGTTTAATACGTTTTGTTGATCAATGTGCGAAAGCGTAAATGAATAATCTGTTTTATTGCCACCGCCCGAAATACCTAATGAATTGGTGGTTGAAACGGCTGTTTGGTAAGCTTGTTCAAGGTGATTGTACAGGGGTAAATTGGAAGGATACGTTTTGTCGTTCTTCAAATTGAAATCGGTATTAAAATCCAGCTCGGCTGGCTCGGGCCACATACCCAGGCTATCGGGTTTTAAAATGGCGCCGTTGCGATCGAGGATATTGCCATTGGCATCCTGTTGAAAGTGGTGGTTTTTGGCGCTGAGGGTTTTGTCTTTCCCCAGTATGACCTTATCGATACTTACCTTCGACAGCAGCGTTATGCTGGGTGCTTTGTTGCGGCTGCCCTTTTTGGTAAATATTTGAATAACGCCATTAGCGCCCTGTGCACCATACAGCATACCGGCTGCAGGTCCCTTGGCAATTTCCACTTTGTCAACGTTCGATACATCGAGCCCATTGATATCAGTTACCTGAACGCCATCAACCAGTATAATGGGGGTTGAAGAGCCCAGGGAATTGATGCCACGCAGAATGATATTCGCTTTTTGCCCGGGTTCGCCTGAATTGGTTTGAATTTGCGCGCCGGCCACTTTCCCTATCAGCGCCTGATCAATTGATAAAATGGCCGATTTGGAAAGGTCTTTGTTACCTACACTCGCTACATCGATTGATAATTTTTTCTTTTCCGTAGCAACCCCGGTACCGGTTACTACCACTTCGCTGAGCGATTTAATTTCGGTGGTCAACATTACATCAAAAGCGGTTTTGTTTCGTACACTCAATTCCGTTGGTTCAAAACCAATGCCCGAAACAACCAGCACCGCATTTTCAGGGACCGTTAGTTTAAACGTTCCGTCTTCTGCAGTGGTGGTGCCCGACATAGTGCCTTTGATGGTTACAGAGATCCCCAGCAATGGGGTGCCGGTGGCGTCAGTAACTTTTCCCGTTACTGTTTTTGTTTGCGCGTATGCTGTAGATAGCATACAAGTCATTAAAAGACATGCTAACAGTTTCTTCATAGTCTCATGTTATTGGTTAAAGAATAAAAGTTCCCCCGGTAATGACAAGCACGGAGATTACCATAACCATTCTGATTTTCCGGGTAAGATTGCCGCGGGCAGGGATTGAAAATGGAAGTGCCAAGATGAGGTCGAATTCACCTGAATTCGAATACTTGTAAGACTAGTGAATATTGAGCTTTGCCTGTGAGTAGCGAAGGCCTCGCACTTATAATGACAAACAGTTGTTCGCAACTGCTGCATTTATGGCAGTTAATATGACGGTGATCAGGGAAATAATTGGGGAATTATGCGGGATATTTTTGCTTCAGGTGCCTTACCGAAGTCGTTATGAGTTTACCAAGTGCTTCAATATTAATGTCCTGCAGCTTTTTTAGGTATACACAGCCTCCGCTAGCCCGGTGTTTACCGAAATTCGACAGCAATTGTACTTTTTCGGTTGGGTCCATGGCGAGGTAAAGGGCGATCTCCCTGGCCCGGGGCGAGAAGGCGACCAATGGCGCATCGCCTTCCCGCCCGCTTTCATATTTATAATGATAGCTGCCAAAACCAACAATGGCGGGGCCCCACATTTTAGCTGTAAAGCCGGTTTGTTGTTGCATAAGCTGCACCAGTTTAAAACAATCGCTGCGCCTGGCTTCATCAGCTACTGCGTTCAAAAAATTGTCAACGCTGTTGCTGGTCTCCGTTGTTTTGTTGGTTGATTTGGCCATGATGTGTTGGTTTTATTGCCTGAATTAGCTAACCAGCTTTTGTATAAGGAGTGGAGTTCTGATTATTTTAGAAACTGAAATAAGAAGTAGGAAGTAGGAAGATCGCGAATTTCCTACCTCGTACTTCTTACTTCTGCGACTATACATCACTAATTAATTCCTTATAAACATAGCTCCTTTAAATATAACTCAACCACCACGTTTCGCGATTCACCCGTTTATAGTTATCGTACCACCTGCATAGCGGATAAACGGCAATGATAATGATGATCCATAATGCGTACACGAATGCCAGGCTGTACCCATAACCCTTCAACTGTTCATTGGCGCTTACCCAGCCGGTCAACACCATATCGCTCCATTTATGGCCCGATGCCGCAACCGCTATTACTGCGAGTGTATGTATGAGGTAAATATGTAACAGATAAAAGAACATGGGTACTCTGCCAAATATAACGAGCTTTTCGGAAAACCGGTTCAATGGCTTTTCTGAAAAAGCAAGGAACAGCAGCGAGGGCCCTAACGTCATCAGGATATATAATAAGGAAGGCGGGTACTTGGTGGTATTCAGGAACGACATAAAAGTGAATACCGCTGTTTTCTGGAACGACCAGGGCCTTGGGTCTCCATAAATATTAATAGATCGTATGATAATGAACAGTGCAATGGCGCCCAGTCCCAGGGCAATCAGTAGTTTTCGTCTTTTGCCTGCATCGAAGGTAGGCAGGTATAAGCGGCCGAACCCATAGCCGGTAAGCATAATACCTATCCAGGGAAGAACAGGGTAGCCCAACATAACGGAAAAAGGTTTCATAAAAAAGAAGTGGCTCTCGTGCAGGGTGGCCATCAAAAAAGAGGTCGATTCCGAAGGCGGTGCATCGAGCAGATTATGTGCTGCTATTATTGCCAGTCCGGTTATTAAGATCACTGTTTGCGGCAGAAAGATCAGGACCGATAAAACCATCATGCTAACGCCCAGCGCCCAAATTACCTGTAGTATCAGCACAGGGTATGCCGGGTTAAAGCTCCAGCCCAGGGTAACGATCAGCATTTCGGCCACTACCAGCCACAAACCCCTGGTGAAAAGAAAGAACGACAGTTCTTTTTTCGTCTTCTTTGTTCCGTTTAAAAAGGCCGATGTGCCGGCGAGGAAAGTGAATACCGGTGCACAAAAATGCGTGATCAACCGGGTAAAAAATAAAGGTACATCGGTACGCGAAAGATCAGTGGGGTCAAATTGAAAGGCGCCGGCATGAAAATAATCGCGCACGTGATCAAGCGCCATGATGATCATAACTGTTCCCCGCAGCAGGTCGATGGAATGAATACGCTTGCTTTTAACCGGTTGTACCGGTACAGCCGTTGACAGGGTTCCCATAAATAGTTGATATGTTGGTGTTTATAAAAATGCCCGGAGGCCAGTCGGAAGCGTGGTACTTTGTTCTGTGAAGATAGGTGTTATTAGAATAAAATTCAGTAAAAAATATACACTTTAGAATTTTATTCTGTGTGAGCGGTAGATTAGAATTAAATTTATGCGGCCCGGCCGTGCAATCCCAGGCTAAATTGTACGTTATTAAGGTATTAAATCCAAACCTTGTGAAAAGAGTTGTACCCTTTTTGGCCCTGGCTTTTTGCCTGCATCAGGCAACTGCCCAAATGAGCCTTGGAAGCGATACTGGAAAATTAGTAGCGCAAAAGGATAACGTCATTACGAACAACACGATCATCAAGATCGAAAATTTAGGCGAGAACATTAATTCCGATCTGCCCGAATTACGGCCTACCATTTCTGCAGATGGCAATCTGCTTTTCTTTATTTGTGAGAACCATCCGGCTAATACCAAATACAATTCTGTGCCCAATTCGCAGGACATCTGGTATGCTGTTCGCGATTCAAATGGAGTATGGCAGGAAGCCAAACATTTGAAATTTCCATTGAACACAAGTCAGTACAATGCGGTGTATTGGATCTCGCCCGACAATAACCGCATTTTGATCCGCGGTGCTTTTGGCAATGGCGGCGCTTATTTTGGAAAAGGCGTAAGCCTTTGTACGCGCCAGGCCGATGGCCGTTGGGGAGAACCGGAAGAATTACGCATCAGGAATTACCAGAAATATGACCGCGGGCTTGTTTCAGGCGCCACCATGACGCACGACCGGCAGGCGCTGATCTTATATATGACGCCCGAACCAGGCAGCTCGAACAACGACCTGTACGTTTGCTTTCCAAAAGATGATGGCACCTGGTCGGAGCCAAAGAGCCTCGGTAATCAAATAAATTTACCCGGTGATGAAATGACGCCCTACATCGCGGCCGATGGCGTTACCATGTACTTCAGCAGCAACCGCCCCGGCGGTTTGGGCGATAATGATATCTGGATGACCAAACGCCTCGATAAAACCTGGACCAAATGGAGCACACCCGTGAATTTAGGAAGTCCCATCAACACCGAAGGTTGGGATGCCTTCTTCACGCTTGATGCCGGTGGCGAATATGCTTACTTAACAAGTAATAAAGATACCTATGGCGAAAGCGATATCGTACGCGTAAAGCTGTTAGAGCGTGAGAAACCAAACCCGGTGATCCTGGTGAGTGGCAACGTATATAATGCCAAAACAAAACAACCCCTCACCGCTTCGCTTATTTATGAAACCCTGCCCGATGGGGTAGAGGCGGGGAATGGGCTTTCGAGCCCAACAGATGGCGCTTTCAAAATTGTATTGCCGTACGATAAGAACTACAGCATTCGCGCCAGCGCCGATAAATTCTTCGCCATTTCAGAGAACCTGAACCTCGACTCTATGGTGAAGGCGGGTTATAAAGAAATACACAAAGACCTGTACCTGGTGCCCATTGAAATTGGCCAGGTGGTGCGGTTGAACAACGTGTTCTTCGACTTTGATAAATGGGACCTGCGTCCTGAGTCGGATGTTGAGCTCGACCGGGTAGTAAAACTGTTGAAAGAAAACCCGGCCATTGAAATTGAGCTGAGTGCGCACACCGATAGTAAGGGTAGTGATGAATACAACTTCAAGTTGAGTGATAACCGTGCCAAAAGTTGCGTGCAATATATAATTTCGAAAGGTATTTCGGCCAGCAGGATCGTTTCGAAAGGCTATGGTGAAAGCATGCCGGTGGCCGAAAACGAAACCGATGAGGGCAGGCAGTTGAACCGTCGTGTTGAATTCAAGATCACTAAGAACTAAGAGAACAATAAACTAAGAACTACAAACAAGGTGAGCCTCATCGCGGGGCTCACCTTTCTTTTTTATATTTACCGCATAAAATAGAAGAGCATGAGAAAACACGCAAATTATTTTCTCCCGGCAATATGCGTTTTGACACTGTTATCAGCTACAATTTCTGGCCAAACAAAAAAAGCGCCCATTGAGGCCATTAAGCAGGCCGACATAAAGCGCGACCTCTTTATTTTGGCTGCTGACCACTTCCGTGGCCGCGAAGCTGGTACCCTCGATGAATTAAAAGCCAGTGCCTGGCTGGCCGGGGAAGCGCGAAAAGCGGGGTTGGAACCGGCGGGGGACGACGGCTCGTATTTCCAGTTCTTCTCCCTGATACGCGAACGGGTAAGCGCGCAGAGCTCTATAAAAATAGGCGATCGCTCCTTTAACCTGTGGAAGGATGTAGTGGTATATGAACCCTCCTTTGCTACCGTAGATGCGCCCATCGTATTTGTTGAAAATCCTGATACCGTAGCAGAAGAAACCATAAAAGGAAAAGTAGTGGCGTTGCAGTTCACGCCACAGGGGTTAACCGATCCGCGCAAGACCATCGCCTGGCGGTACAGTGGTTTTGTAGTTTCAAACTGGGCGCGCAAACTGGGCGCCAAAGGCGTAAAAGCCATTGTGTTTGTATCAGACGAGCTGGCCGAGCAGGCCTGGCCAAGAGCAGCGCAATATTCCAACCGCGGTTCTTACCAAATAGAAGGCAGCCTGTTCACAAGCCGGCAATTGCTAAAAGGCATTCCCATCATTTGGGTGCGCAGGGAAGCGCTCGATCTGGTACGCAAGCCTGGTCAACACCTCGATGCAAAAATATATTCCGAATCGTTCACCTATCCGTCGGTGAATGTAGTGGCAAAAGTAAAAGGCACCGATCCGGTGCTTGCCAAAGAGTATGTATTGTTCAGCGGCCACCAGGACCATGATGGCGTTCGCAATATTGAAGGCAATACCGATACTATTTTCAATGGCGCCGATGATAACGCCACGGTGAGTGTTGCCCTGCTGGCCATTGGCCGGGCATTTCATCAACAACCGGGTAAACGAAGTGCGTTGTTTGTATGGCATGGTTCAGAAGAAAGAGGTTTGTTTGGAAGCACCTGGTATGCTGAGCATCCCACTGTACCGCGCGAATCGCTGGTGGCAGTATTAAATGGCGATATGATTGGCATGAACGCAGCCGACAGCGCGGCCTTACTGGGTGTTATTCCACCGCATCTCAGCTCAGGCGACCTGGTAAAGGTGGCCCTGCAGGAAAATGCCAAAGGACCTAAGTTCAAACTCGATACCTTGTGGGACAAAGCCTCGCATTATGAAAGCTGGTATTTCCGCAGCGATCATTTTCCGTATGCGAAAAAGAATATCCCCGCCATATTTTTCAGCACTTTGCCACATCCCCTGTATCATACCCCGGCCGATGAAGCTACAGCTATCAATATAGAAAAGCTTACTAAAATGACCCGGTGGATGTATGCAACAGGGTTTGCGGTGGCCAATGCCGCCAGCAGGCCACGGTTAGAACCGGGGTTTAAGCTGGAAAGATAAAGGCGGCGTTCTGGCGCCAAAATAACCTACGGGTAACTGTTGTAGAGAAGTTTGGGTAAGCGCCCATTCGGTAACCTTTATCAATCTTTTACTTAATAATAGAATATCAAAGCGGTTCTCATACACTTCATCTTCAGGCGGTGTTAACAGATCAACCAGCAAGGTGGCTAAATGCTGTCTGTTTAAAACGGCTGCCACAAAATTATTTCTCGGGCTCAACCGGCTGCTGCCGCTACCATGAGCAAAGATCACCAGCCCATTGGCATCAGCAGGTTGAGAAAGGTTTGCTTTAAGCGTTACCTCGTTTAATTGAATGTCGATTTCCTTTTTCACTGTTCAAACTTTTTTACCCTGATTATCTATCCAGCGCTATATGCTATGCTACAACTTTTGTACCTGCCCTGAGCGCGCGTCCGCCCTTCGGCGGAAAGTCGAAGAATGAGCGTCCTGAGCGTAGCCGAAGGGGCATGGCGCAAAAATTGTGGCATTTCCTGAAAATTTAGAACATGTATAATTTATCCGGCGCAAAGGACCTCGATGCTTTGATCAAAGCTGCCGGTGGCCGGCTTGTGGTAATGCTGGGCGAAGCATCGCATGGCACCCACGAATATTACACCTGGCGAACGGCGATCTCAAAAAGATTGATTGAAGAACATGGCTTTAATTTTATTGCTGTTGAAGGCGACTGGCCCGACTGTTATAAAATAAACCGGTATGTAAAAGGATATAAAGATGCAGGCGCTGATATTCACAATGTGTTACAGACATTTGACCGCTGGCCTACCTGGATGTGGGCCAACTGGGAAACGGCGGCTCTTGCTGAATGGCTGCGCGAGCACAACAACCATTTATCTATTGAAAAGAAGGCCGGCTTTTATGGATTGGATGTGTATAGTTTGTGGGACTCTATGGATACCATGGTAAAATACCTCGATAAAGAAGACCCGGCAGCGGCTTCATCTGTAAAAAAAGCCATGCGATGTTTTGAACCATTTCGGGAAGCCGAGCAGCAGTATGCTTATTCATTAAAGGAACATAATTGCCGCGATCAGGTGCTAGGCTTACTGAAAGAAATAAGAATGAAGGCGCAATTCCTGGATGGTGACCGGGAAGCCGGTTTCAATACCGAGCAGAATGCCCTCATTGCGGTGAATGCAGAAAAGTATTATAGCAGTATGATCGGGTTTGATAATGAAAGCTGGAACATCCGCGATATGCATATGATGGAAACGTTAGACCGGTTACTAAAATTCCATGGCGCAGGGTCGAAGGGCATTGTGTGGGAACACAATACGCATATTGGCGATGCAAGGGCAACAGATATGAAGCGGGCAGGGATGGTAAATATTGGCGAACTGGCCAGAAAGCAATACGGGGTCGATAACGTATACCTTGTTGGTTTAGGCAGTTATAGCGGCAGTGTTATAGCAGGAGAAGCCTGGGGCGCGCCTATGGAAGAAATGGAAGTGCCGCGGGCCCGGGAAGGCAGTATAGAAGAAGCATTAAACCTGCGTGGCGCCAACAACCGGTATATGCTTTTTGAGGAAGAGAGCGATAACCTGTTCAACCTGAAAATAGGACATCGTGCCATTGGCGTGGTGTATGATCCGGAAAGGGAGCAATACAGCAACTATGTACCTACGATTATGAGCCAGCGTTATGATGCTTTTTTGTATCTGAATACCACCAGGGCCTTACATGCCCTGCATTTACCAACCGGGCATAAAATGCCGGAAACATATCCGTTTGGGGTATAAGAAAGGTTGCGGTCAGCGGTCTTTTCTTTTACTTTCAAAGGTGGCGCTGTCAATTTTATACCAGTTGCATTTTGTTTCATGAAGAACAAATGTTTCAATAAGCGTTAGTCCAATCCTGGTTAGAACCTTATTTGAACCGGTGTTTTCACAATTGGCCATGGCGTATACTTCACTGGCATGAAGGATGTCAAAAGCATAGTCGAGCGACGCAAATGCCGCTTCTGTCGCTATGCCCTGGCGCCAGTATTCTCTTCTAAGCCGGTAGCCCAGGTCATAGTAGTTAATATGTTTATTTGTTGATTCCCTGATTAACTTCAAACCGGCCCAGCCAATAAAGTCATTGGTGTTTTTATCGATAATTGCCCACCGGCCAATGCCATTGTCGAGGTATTGTTGCCTTATAAATTCTATGGCGCCAACGATCTGTTCTCTGTTTTGAATGGGAGTGCTACCCAGGTACCGGTGAACTTCGGGGTCCGAATCAAGCGCAAAAAAACCTTCCACATCAGATGGAAGGAATTCTCTAAGGATAAGTCGTTCGGTTTCAGCAAAGATCTTCATGATGAAAAAAAAGCTTTGCTGCAAACTAAATTGATTATATGATATTGACAAAAGGAACTAGGCTTTGCCTGCATGGCGCTTTCGGGTACGTGCCCCTTTCCGGGCGGCTGCAGCACGCTCACGCGGTCCTTTTGTTCTCGCTGCTTTCTTTGCTGCGGCAGAACGGTCTGCAGCGGTACGTTTGCCGGCGGCTGTTCTTGCCTGTTTGGAAAGCGCTTTGCGCGAAACAGTAGAAGTAGGTTCCCGTTTCAATGCCTTTACCCTTGCACGTGACCGTGTTTTGGTAACTGGTTCATGCTTTTGTCCTTTTTCATAGGCATGCTCTGCACTCTTACGGGTTTTTTCTGAAACAGTTCCCTTTTTGGGTGGTTTCAGGTTCACCCCTGCACGCCGGGCTTCAGACAGGCCGATGGCAATAGCTTGTTTGGCTGATCTTGCTCCATGCTCACCTCTTCTGATCTTTTTTATTTCATCATGTACAAACTCACCGGCCTGTGTGCCTGGCGATTTACCTGCACGTTTATCGCGTCGTGCACGCCTGATTGTTTTCTTTTCTGGCATAATTACTTTTTATAAAAATGCTTTGCAATTGATATGCCGTCACTGTATTGATTTAAGGATATACTGGTGCTGGTGTTGGTGTTCTTTCAACAAAGTATGGATCAATGGCTGCAGCTGAATCCCGTTGTTTCTTCAGCACGGGTAATGCTTCATGAATATAATTCCTCAGTGCCGCATCTTTACAATCCTTTGCTGCCTTTTCAAAATTGTCAACGTATTTTTTGTGATCGGCCAGCATCATATGCATATACGCGCCGTCAAATGTTGCCCTGTCTTTCCGGTTCAGCCGGGTAATATCATTTTTGGCTTCACCACTGAGTTCCTGTGGTAAGGTGATATTTTTGTCAGTAGCTATCTGTTGAAGATGGCTGCTGAGCGTTGCATGGTCGGCAATGATCATGGCGGCAAATTGCCTCACCCTGCTGTTAGCCGCTTTGGTTTTGGCAAGCGCGCTCAACTGCACATCTATCATGTTGCCATTTGCTGCTTCAACCGCGAAATCAGCATCTGATTTTTCAACGGCCATAGTTTGGGTAACTTTATCTTTATCCCTGTTTACTTCTTTGGCAATTTTAACACTATCGTGTTGATTGTTTTTACAGGCCAATGCGCCTGTGATCAGCATTAAACAAATTAAGCGTCTCATAGTTTTACTATTTAAATGGTTATCAAAATAGTATCCTTAAAGTAGGAGCACAAAAGCCAGGCCATATAAATGGCGGAACAATGGTTTAGCTGCATGCTTTGAAGATCAATACTGTATATGGCAAGTGAATTGATGCAATTCATTTTAATTAAAATAGTGTTGTATGAAAAAGAATGAAGCAATGCCTTCACAAAATGCTAAAACGCAAAAAGACAGGCATCTGAGGCCGGAGAATAAGGATAACCTCGACAGCAGGAAAAATGAAGAACAGGATTTTAAAGGGGATGATGTTACGCATAACAAAAAGGACAAAAAAAATAAAAAGACTTTTCAGAATAGAGACCATTAAAAACATTCAAACATTTTTTTATGGCAGTAAAAACAGCCGTGTTAAATGTGCACAGTGCAGCATTTAGCCAGGGCGGGCAAATACCTGAGAAATATAGCTGCGAAGGGGATGATATTAACCCGCCGCTTGAAATAAGCAATTTACCTGCGGAGACAAAAACGGTAGCAATTATTGTGGAAGACCCTGATGCACCACACGGAACATTTGATCATTGGCTGGTTTGGAATATTCCACCTAATGAGCACATTGCTGAAAACAGCAGGCCTGGCATAAATGGCACTAACAGTTTTGGCAAAACAGGGTATGGCGGGCCTTGTCCGCCTTCGGGCTCACACCGGTATTTTTTTAAAGTATTTGCGATAGATACAAAGCTCGACCTGCTTGCCGGATCGCATAAGAAAGAATTGCAGCAGGCAATGAAAGGCCATATACTGGCTAAGGGCGAGCTGATGGGCCATTACAAAAAGGGCGGTTAACCTAGCTGGGAAAATTTGCCCCGTATTGAGTAATTACGGCATCTATTTATTCCGATCTCAGGCTTTCCCCGGGTTGGCAAGGGCTGCTTTTATTGCCTGAAAACTTAAGGTAGTCAATGCAATGAGTATGGAAATAATGCCTGCCAGGGCGAACATCCACCATTGCAGTTGAATGCGGTAGGCAAAATCTTCCAACCATTTGTTCATCACCAGCCACGAAAGGGGAACGGCCACTAACAGGGATATTAAAACGACTTTTAACAAACTGGTCGTTAACAGGGTAACCATGCTGCCTATGCCAGCGCCAGGTACTTTGCGAATGCCAATTTCTTTAATCCGTTTTTCAACGGTGAAAGAGATCAGTCCAAACAAGCCCAAACAGGCAATAACAATAGTGAGGATGGTAAACGCCAGCAATATTTGTCCCTGTTTTTGTTCACCCCGGTATTGTGCGGCAAAGTTCTGATCAAGGTAATGATATTCAAAAGGGTTTTATGGTACCGGTCAAAACTTACTTCATCAGCCACAAAAAGCGCGATCAGCCACACTGCCGTAAGGCTCAATGCGAGGCCGAAAATATTAATAAAGGAAAATACTTTGTGCTTTATTAAGTGCCGCCAGGCGGTGGTGAAGTAATTTTTGAACATGGGGAAGGGCTTTCGTTTAGTAAGGCCTATAATAAGCCAATTTAGCTTTTATATGGAAATCAGGCAGTTGCTGTTTTGTTATTGGGCAGAACCGTTCGCTTTTGGTACGAAAATGTCTGGTTTTGTTACAAAGCTCAACTGCAATATTTTTACAGCTGATAATTAAAATACATATGGACGGTCAATACCGAAAAGACATTTATCCCGGGCAGGAAGTGGCAATTATTCTTAAAAAAGACCAACGAAGCGGTAAATTAACGTATGGTATTGTGAAAGACCTGCTTACTTCAGCGGCGTATCATTCAAGGGGAATAAAAGTGCGGTTACAGGATGGGCAGGTAGGGCGGGTAGCCGAAATAGATGTGGTGGACCCGGATGGGGAGTAGGGGAATTGTCAACCCTCAGGGTTGTTTAATTCAATCATTGACTCATTGTCATTGGTGTTTCCGTCCTGATTGCCTTTAATTTCTTTGGTTACATCTGCCTGATTATCCAGAGGGACAATAAATGTAATATTGGGTTTGGGTTTATTGACACTGGTTATTACTGTGAATATGACTAATATTTCTTCCCGCTTAAGTTCAATATCAGGGAACTTTCCTGGATCCTCGGCTATGAATTTATATGTGTCGCCGTCTATTTTATATAATGTTCTTAAATAAGGCTGATGAATGCTGTCAAAAAAGTAATATTGGTTTCCCGGTTTACATGAATTGATATTGATCTTTTTAATAGCTATTAACGACTCGAATCTAACAGATGGTTCCCCTCCACGGTCGAGCATCGGAACAAGAGTGTCAGCATCCTCAAATTGAATAGAGTCATTAGGATATCCAATAATGGCATCTAACCCTTTAACTATAGTACGAACTCCTATTTTATGTACATATCCTTTATATGGTTCTGGGTTAATATTGAGTGAGTAATAATTACATACAAAATATTTATTGACCGGGTCTTTAGCTTCTTCCGCTTTTGTTTTTATTTGTTCCGTTAGAGGATTCGGATTTGGGACGTTTTGCGCTGCCTCTTCCTTATTTTCCACTTTTTCCAATTTTTTTCTATTCTCAAGTCTGGTGAGTTTCTTTAATATATTCTTGCATTTTCCTATTTTAGTTGGAGGCAATTTCCCGCGGGAATATTTATGAAAAGAATGTTTTGAAATTCGGATAGCTGCCGCAATTTCTTCATTAAACATTTGATAATCATTGTTTAAGCGATCAATGGTGTCCAGTATATCTGTCTTTAATGCAATAAAATCCGCGCTTTGCAGCTCTTCGCCCATTGTGAAATAATTAAGGAAGTCTTCAAAATTTTTGGCTTCACGAGACTTGATTAAAGTCAACTAATTCCAATATTTCCAGAAAATGAATTGGAAAATGGAATGTTTTCTTATCTTTGAATTATTATATAAAAAGCTGCCCCATTAAGAGGGCTTACACTTATTGTTGTATGATGCTGAAAAGGCAAATGAGTAATTCCTGCACTCCAGGAATTGGAATGTTTTCTAATTAACATGGCTGTAAAGGTTAGTTAAGGGTAATCTTTGCTTTAGATTATCTATATGAAAATAAAATAAATGATTGATATTAAGAAAGATCAATCATTTATTGCGCATTTGAAATGCAAAAAGCACCCGGCGGCCATCGCCAGGTGCAAGAATTGACTCAATAAAGGGTGGTTTATCCCAACCTTTCTGTGAGCCTGACAAGTATGCACAGCATGATCAGGACCATGCAAAGCAAGAGAATGTTGGTCATTCAAAATGATTTAAAAGGTTAAAAAAATCCCCTGCGATTTATACAATAGGTTTCTGGACTTTTCTTTCTTGTGAAGAGCGGCACTACAAAGGCATAGGTTATTGCTATTTGCCCAAAACTACAAATCAAAATAAACACTTTTATATCCCCCTGCATTTGTTGATTCTAATCAATCAAATTTCGGTTTATCATCCTCGTTAAATTTGTGCAACTACTTTGCTGCACACAGTTGCTGCCCACTTAAAAGAATTTCTCTACTTTTGAGGTAGATATTCTTGCATATGACAGATAATATAAAGCACACATTTGATGAAAATCGCGATTATAGCAGCATAAGCCCCTCTGCAAAGTCATTATTAATGATGAAAGGGTATACCAACATCCCTTACGCAAGGGAAACAGCGGCGCTTATTCAGGGACCCGAGCCCTTCGACCTCAACTTTGATGATAAAGATTTCTGGTTCTGGATCCGCGTTATGCATTTCGAAAGCCGCTACTGGAGTATAGATCAATTACTACAACAAACAGATAATAAAAATATCCTGGAGTTGTCATCAGGTTATTCATTGCGCGGACTGGAGATGTGCACGCACAAAGCCGTTCACTATATTGATACCGACCTGCCTGCGGTTATTGCCACCAAACAACAAATGATCAGCAACCAGTTGCCCAATAATGACCTTGTAGGCCAGCTCGAGCTGTTGCCGCTGAATGCCATGGATACAGCGGCATTTAATAACGTCGTAAACCGGTTCAAAAGCGGCCCTGTTACTATCGTGAATGAAGGATTGTTAATGTACCTGGGTGTGGATGAGAAAAAGGAGCTTTGCCAAACAATACATCATTTGCTGAAAGAACGCGGCGGTTGCTGGATCACTGCCGATGTGTATATCAAGCGTTCTGCCGAAATGCAACGGGCTATGCCCCACACCAGGGGTGAAGCTGCATTCTTTGAACAGCATAATATTGAGGAAAATAAATTCGACAGCTATGAAGCTGCTGAAGCGTTCTTTCAAGAACAGGGATTTGAATTGGTAAAAGAAGCCACACCGAACTATAAAGAGTTAAGCGTGTTGCCGCATTTACTCAATACCATGCCGCCCGAATTTCGTAACAGTAAGAATCCCCCGCCCAAAATACAGGCTACCTGGATGTTGAAAGTAAAAGAGGGTTTATAAAAGCGCCACACATTCCACGGAAATTAAAATACCGCCTGGGAAAGGCATCACCTGCGGAACGCTGCGCGCCGGCGCATTGTCTGGAAAGAATGCTTCATACACTTTATTTATTGCACTGAAGTCGTTTCCACTAACCATAAAGATGGTTGTCTTAACTATTTTTTCCAGGCCGCTTCCCATTTCTTCCAGTATGGTTTTAATATTCAGGAAGGCTTGCCGGGCCTGTTCTTCAAAATTATCACTAATGAGCTTACCGGTTGAAGGATCAACACCCGTAGTGCCGGAAAGAAATATAAATTTATCTGCTACAACAGCCTGTGGGAAAATGGTGGTGCTGCGCGGCACTTTTGGCGTATTAAAGTTTTTTCGTATTTCCATTGCTGATATTTTGATAAATATAAGATTACTTCCCACAGTCCTCATCTCCCGACATCTTAAATAGAATTTGAAGATATAAGATTCAAATTATCAGGCAGGAACAGGGCATTTCTGTCCTGTAATAAAAAAGCATTAGCCGATGGTATTGGTTTTTTATTTGTTTTTATCTTAGCCAGATGAAACCCCTTCTTGTATTATTGACCGTTATTTTTTCGTCTGCCACCTTTGCCCAGAAAATGGAAACCTATTACGATTACCGGTGGAAGGAAACAACCCCGAATATGGCCCGCTTTCTGGGAGTAACTGAAAAAACAGATTCTGGCTGGCACCGGCGTGATTATTTTATTCAGGAAAAATTGCTGCAGATGGATGGTACCTATGAGGACAGTACCTGTAAAAAAGCGAACGGGCATTTCCGGTATTTTCATCCCAACGGAAATTTATGGTCGGCCGGGAATTATGTTCATGGAAAACGGGATGGTCTTTGGGTGAGCTATCATTATAACGGAGTGATGGATGATTCTATCAGTTACGATAAAGGACATAAGACTGGTAACTGCTATGGGTGGTACGAAAACGGTAATATGTCTGATTCATCTTCCTGGAACCCCGATGGCAGTGGAGTAGCAGTTGGCTGGTTCAATAATGGTAACCCTTCCTATGCCGGCCGCTATGGCCCCGGTGAAAAAATGCAGGGTAAATGGATGTATTTTCATCGTAACGGAAAACCAAGTGCTGCCGAAATGTATGAGAATGGAAAATTGATCGACAAACAATATTATGATGAACAGGGAAACTCAATGGATACAGTGAATAGAGACAGGAGTGCGCAGTTTCCCGGCGGGCTCAAAGGCTGGCAAAAATACCTGAACAATAAATTATATTTTCCCACCCAATACAAAATTGTCAATGGCGATAGGGCCATTGTTGTCGTAGAAGCCATCATCGATGAAGAAGGAAATGTAACAGATGCTACCGTGAGCACGCCTTTTTTTCCTGCTTTTGATAAGATAGCGCTTGAGGTTATTCGCAAATCGCCCAAATGGGAGCCTGCTGTTTCACACAACAGGAAATTGCGTTACAAAATAAAACAACCTGTGGCTTTTACACAGCAAACCCAATAGATTGCGTATATAAGATGAACCGGAGTGCAACAGTTCCTGCAGCGGCTAACCCGGGCTGGATATTATTCAGTGTTTAATTTAAAATATCTATAAAATTCTCTTTGACCCTTCGAAGTAATAGTGATCGCTCTTGAGTTTTTTTGTCTTCGGATCCAGTCCGATGCGATCATATGTTCCAGCAATGCTGCCGCGAGGGCGCCTGCTATATGGTAACGCCGTTCGCTCCAGTCAAGACAGGGGCGTAGGAATGATCGTCGCTTTTTTTTGATCTCGTCAATATTCATTCCCAGATCTGAAAAAACAGTTCCTCCTTTTGGGGTAAGTTCGAAGGTCTTGCCGTTTTCTGTGATAATGCCTTCACGTAAAAGGCTGTCAGTAAGGGCAACTCCAACCTTACCGGCCAGGTGATCATAACAGGTTCTGCAATTTCTTATAGCTGAATTATTGTCATTGGTAGATATAGTGGTGGTAGAACCAGGTGGTATCAGATTGGCCATCGCTTCAATAGCATAGGCAATTTCTTTTCTGGAAAATTTATAGTACCTGTGACGCCCCTGGGTTTCTACAGATAATAGATCCGCCTGCACCAACCTGGCAATATGCATGCTTAAATTGGGGGCTGTAGTGCCGGTAACGATCGTCAGTTCAGTTGCCGTTAAGGCTTTGCCATCTAATAAAGCCCACATGATAGCGGCCCTTACCGGTTCGCCGATCAAACCTGCCATCTTTTTAAACTGATCTTCCATATGCAATTACACTTCAATATAGAATGAAGTATTAGTAAGTAAAATTAAATAATCTTGCCAGGGAAATTAAATTCAAAAAATGAGATCAGTATTATTTCTTCAATCAGAGGAACCGGATCCGTATGCCCTGTATAAAAGTATGCGGTCAACAACCCCCGTCTTCCGGGATGACGCGAATAAGATTACCGGTATTTATTCTTATGGGTATTGTAAGGCTATTCTCAATAACCCATTGGCGTTGATCCCTTCCATAAACAATACGGGATTGAATGAGCAGGCATTGATAATGGTAAACAGGTTTGCAAGATTAAGAAATCCGCCTGCTCATGCTGCAGCCCGGCAGGCAGCAACGGGTATGCTTACATGCGCAAAGCCTTATCCCGCCTCACAGCTCGTAAAAGAGTTGCTGGCAGGTAACAGTGATAGCCCGCAAATAAACTGGGTTGATGTTGTTTGCAAACAACTACCGGTGCTGATGCTACTAAAGGGCTTTGATTTTAGTAAGGATGACTGTAAAGAGCTAACAGCCCGCATTGAACATATTGTTAAAATAATGCATCCGGGCAAAAGCGAAGAACAGATTGCCGGGATAAATGAAGTGGCAACCTGTATTTACCAGATTATTGAAAGACATATTCTTAACTCCCCTTTGCTCAGCAGGGTATTAAACACAGGTATTCCTGGCGATGGTTTGAACAAGGATGAATGGCTTGCGGTATGTGTAAGTAACCTGGCGGGTTTATTGATTCAAAGTTATGATGCATGCCGCGGGTTATTGGGTAATGCAATGATCCAAATGCTGAATTACAGCACTTCTTTGCGGCAAATTGTCAATGACAGATCCAATTTGAAGAAGTTTGTAATAGAAACGGTACGGTACGACCCGCCCGTGCAAAATACGAGAAGGATAGCGGGGGATGATATTGTTTTGGCGGATTGGAAAATTAAAAAAGGGGAAATGCTACTGATCGTATTGGCTGCGGCTAACCGCGATGAAAGTCATTTTTCAGATCCGGATACTTTTAATATACATAGAAGCAATAATACCGATCATTTGACCTTTGGAACCGGGGCACACGCCTGCCTGGCCGCAGACTTTGCCATAGGCATGACGATGGCCGCAATACATTGTTTCTTTGATCAATATCCAAATGCGAAGCTGTATTCCGATCCTATTCAATATGAGGCTGCCGTTAATGGGCGGTTGCCAAAGAATTTAATTATCTCTTTAACCTAATCTATAAAGAATGATCGCTGTTATTTTTGAGGTAGAACCTGCCAACGAAGCGAAAAAACAGGAATATTTATCAATAGCGGCCGAACTTATGCCTGTATTAGAGAAAGTGGATGGATTTATTTCCATTGAACGCTTTCAAAGCCTTGCCAATAATGGAAAAATTCTATCGCTCTCGTTCTGGCGCGATGAAGAAAGTATAGAGAAATGGCGTAATATGGAATTACATCGTTTTGCCCAGGCAAGAGGGAGAAAGGATGTATTTAGAGACTATAGATTAAGGATTGCTGGGGTTATTCGTGATTACGGCCTGGTTAACAGAATTGAAGCGCCTGCAGACAGTAAGGCGTATCATACAAAATTGCAATGATATTATTTCCATGATATATTTGCCTTCTAAATATCAAGGCAAACATGCGCTTAACTATTACTTTATTGATCGCTACCCTGTTTACAACTGTATTTTCTATCCCTTCATTTACCCAAACACCACATAATCGAACCGATACCCTTCATAACCACCTTTACACGGTAGGTGTTGGCGCCGGATTAATAGGCGGGTTGTACGACGGCAATTACCCTTACCGGTTATTGAAACAGCATGGAAATTTTGGGTTGGGTGCGCCCGATAAATTAGATGGCGAACTGGTTGTATTCCAGGGAAAGATCTATCAAACCCAACACACCGGAAAAACAGTTGAGATAGATGACCGGCAGCTAACGCCCTTTGCGATGGTTAATTTCTTTCAGCCCGACAAAAAGATCACGGTTAACAGTGCCATGAACAAAGAGTCGCTTTTTCATTATCTGGATAGCCTACTCACCAGTATGAATGGCCTTTATGCCATTCACATCAGTGGAAAGTTCAGCTATATAAAGACCAGGGCTTTTCCGCCGGTAAAGGAACATGAGCATACACCCCTGGCGGCCATGCTGCCATTGCAGCATTTCTTTGAATTTAGTACTGTACAGGGTGACCTCATAGGCTACCGCCTGCCTGCCTTTATGGATAATACGAATATTTCAGGGTATCATTTCCATTTTTTATCGGCTCAAAAAGATGCCGGCGGACATATCATAGATCTAAAAACCGACAGCATTACCATTGAGATCGATAAACTGGACAGCTATACGATCAATGTGCCCTCAACCAGCGAGTTTGATCAGTTCGATTTTAAAAAGAACCGGGATGAGGATATCAAAAGCGTGGAGCGGGGAAAAGCAGCAGGAAAATAGTTTGAGAACTTCACTTCTTATAAAAAGAAAAGCCTTAGAAATTGATCTAAGGCTTTTTTTATTAGTTCTGTAGTCATTAATTGATCCTGATCCTGGCCCAGCGAATTTTGTCGGATATGCCTCCTAAACCTTTGATCTTTTGTAATGGTATTATCATTGAGTGCGCGTCTACCGGGATCAGGTATTCAGTTACAGCAAGATAATTCTCTTTCTTCAGGTCTATCAGAATACTTCTGTTCACTGTTCCGTCGGTTTCTATGATCGCACCTGCCATGATGAGACTTTTATATACATCAGAACCAGTGGGGCTTTCAGTAATACTCTTGTTCAAATTAACAATGTTGTCATCATAAAAGACAACCACTTTGTTTTGAAACGGAAAAGCGACAAAGGAGTCGCCGATTGTAGACTCCATGCTTTTCCTGATTTTTGGTATGCGGGCGAATACCGCTCCGCTTTCTTCAAATGACACGTTTAAAATATCTCCGGAAATATAAGCCGCTGCCCTTGTACCCCATACCATGCTCCTGAATTCACCGATCATGTTTAGAACACCGTTTTCTTTTTCAATAAAGCGAGGTGAAAACCCAGGGTTTATACCGATATTTTTTCTGGAGTCTCCCCAACCATCCTGTTCGAATCGTTTTATCAGCGTATCAGGAAAGGCAGTTGTTGTCATGCCTGCTAATTTGAACTCCCCTGCATCTATTTTTGTGTGAAAAACCCCTTTCAACATGGAAGAATTCGGGTTGTCCATATAAGTGCCGGCTACATGAATTGTTTTGTTGTCTTTGGAAGAAAACACCTCCATGTTTGATATTGTAAAGTTCAGGTTAAGCGGTATATCGTGCGGCTTTGATGCTTCTTTTTTGATGACAGCGACCCTGTTATCGTTTTTGGGGCCACTTATTTTATATGCCACATAAACATTGCCGCTATTGTCAATACAGGCTGATTTAAAATTGTAGTCTGTTGAGGTAGAAATGTCCTGTAATTTGCTCCAGGTAACATTCATGTTTTCGTCAAGAACTGAGATGAAGCACTTGCTGTCTCCTCCTGCCGTGAGCAATAAAAGATTTCGTTTGCCATCGGGCGAAGGCTTACAGATGTATTTGAGTGAATTTTGAAGTGATTCTGAGAATTTTAATTTATAATCGGTATTGGCGATGGCCCCTATTATTTTAGGCGTACCCGCCTCAAGCGTTTCCGGATTTATTTCTACGGCCATTACATTACCGATTGTATTTTTTTCCTGCACCTCATGATATATGATATAAACTTTTCCGTTTATTTTTCTGATATCTGTAAAAAAAGGACCGTAAACACGGTCGCCATTTGACAGCGATTTATTTTGCAGCATTACCATATTGCTGTCATGTTGTATTACTGTAATAGCCAGCCTTACTTTGTTCCAACCAAATCCATAACTTAAATGATTGGTACTCCCCATTGGTAAATATCTTATAAAGTGATTGCCGGCTTTAATGGTCGAGGGGCCATAACCAGCTTCTAATTCATCAGAAATGGTAACGTTTATTTGTTGGGCAAATGCGGAATTAAAAAGCGCAAGTAATAATAGAGGGATTAGGGTTAACTTCATTTTCTACTTTTGGCGAATATAATATAAATAATTTGTCTAATGTACGCTTATAAATGTCAGTGTGCTGGTGTGAATATCAGGTGTACTATTTATTTTGATTGCTCGGCCGGTCCCCTTATATTTGTTACAAGCCGGCAATATTCCAGCCGCAATCTCCAGGAAGGTATTTTAGGGTAGATCTCTTATTCTTAATTTCTATAAACCATTTTAAACTATGGACTCATTATCAACTGTTGAGTACATTATCATCCTTTGTATCTAAGGATATAATTATTTTATTGTTAGAACCAATGGCAGGGTAGCCTGCCATAAGGAATTTCATTTCCTGTAAGTAAACTATGTATTGCCGGAACAGGGATGCTAACATTACAAAAAGGTCTTACAGTCGTGAGACCTTTTCTTATTATACAAAATGTTCAAGGTGCTTTTGCAGGGTTCGGCTTCAATTTCCGTGTCCTGTAGGTACTGGTCGAGCGTAATGAGCGCACTGGCAACCAGGAGCGTAATGGCAGGTTTGTAAGTCAGCCATTTGATATAATAAATAGGAACTACTTAACATGACTTTAATACCTGTTTGCTACCTTTGGTGATGACCATGGGCTTAAATAAAGTTACTTACCCGGTTTTCAAAAAAGACCAGCCTGACGATACCTTCAAATTTCAACCGTTGCCACAGCCATCAGGCATGTATCCTTTTCATTTGAATTTACATTCTTTGTTGCATCCTGTAAGTTCCAACAAAATGATCTTTCATATGGTAGGTGATACCGGCAGTGTGAAGCAATCACAATTTCAGCGCCTCGTTGCCGGGGAAATGATAAAACAATATAGTGACGCTGCTGTGGAAGACAGGCCACAATTCCTGTTCCATCTGGGCGACGTGGTATATTCCTTTGGAGAGGCAGAAAATTATTATTCGCAATTTTTTGCTCCCTACAGCAATTACCCCGCACCTGTGTTTGCTATTGCTGGTAACCATGATGCAGATGTAAATCCTGCCAGGCAGCCTTATAAAAGTCTCGACGCATTTATGAAGGTCTTCTGCGATGAGGAAGCGCGGCCTGTTATTTTCAGTAAAGATGCTGCTAGAAAAAGTTTAATACAGCCGAATGTTTACTGGACGCTCGAAACACCTCTTGCAAACATGTTGGGGTTATATGGCAACGTCCCAAAATATGGGATGATTACAAAAGAACAGAAAGATTGGTTTTACGAAGAACTGAAGACTGCTCAACGGCAGAGGCCGGAAAAGGCAATCATTGTTTGTGTTCATCATGCACCCTATTCTGCAGACAGTAATCACGCTTCCAGTCCTGTTATGATTGAGTTTCTTGAAGAAGCTTTTAAGCAAACCGGAGTACTTCCTGATATAGTTTTTAGTGGACATGTACACAATTATCAGCGATTCAGCCGCCATTATTCAGAAGGTTCCGTTGTTCCATTTGTTGTTGCAGGCGCCGGTGGCTATGATGATTTGCACCCACTGGTTATAGAGGGCAGTAAAGACTTTTTTGCGGATCCTTCTATAGCTGCAGCTGTGCATCTTGAACAATACTGCGACAACAAGCATGGCTTTTTGAAGATAGCCATTGAAAAAACCAATCAGGGATTGATGCTAACCGGTGAATATTTTTCGATACCGCATGTAGATCATTTTGGTGAGGAAATAACCTCATTTCTGACAGACAGATTTCAAATTTCCTGCGGTCAGAGAATGAAACATTGAGTGACCAATAAAAAACCTGCAATAATCTATTGCAGGTTTTTTATTGATTGCGTGAATTAGTTGAATCAATAGCCTTACTTAATAACTATAGCTGCCCGGGCCGGTATCGGATGTCGTTAATGGCGCACTGGGCATAGCCGGATTTGATCCGCTGGTGCTGTTGTTGGAAAATACAGTATTGCCCGGTAACCGCAAGTCGAGCAATGGAGAGGCGCTGCCCCGGAGTGCATTGTTTGAAAACGTGCAACCGGTTGGCGGCAGTAAATCGTTGCTGCCATGGCCAATGATAACTCCACGGGTATTCATATTGATCCAAATATTGCCGGTAATACTGGCGTTAAATACCTGCGCATGGCTAAAGTTTGAACTGGTATAGCTGTCTCCGGCACCCAGCACAAATCCATAATCCTGGGGATTATCGACATAATTCCCTGTGACAGTATGGTTCTTTTCATAGATCTTTATGCCACCAGTACCTGTTTTTCCTGCCTGTAGCATTAGGTTGCCGGAGATGGTGTTACTGTTACCTGCCCGGGAAGAGATGGTACCTATCGACGTGCGGAAGGTATTGGTGCGAACCGTATTGTTAGAACTTTTGATAGAAATGATCTCTGCATCGCCATCGCAGTTCACAAAAAGATTGCTTTCCACCACGGTACTGGTATTCTGATAGTCGCCGGCCACACCAATACCGCCAAGTACCATTATTTCACCAGTACTGGCGGCCATGTCATGGAAGTAGTTATGATCAATCCGCGTATTGCGGGCCATATTGGGATTGTTAGGCCCGTTGCCATTGGCCCAACTGGTACGGTCTGACGGGACCGTTATACCGGTACGGTTTCCACGCACAAAAATATAATGACCCTTTACACTATTAGAACCAAATTCATTGTGATCAACACGGTTATTATTACTATTCCCGCTCAACATTACCCATTGGGTGCCGCTGGCCTGCCCGCTAAGCTTAAACGTGTTGCCGGCAAGGCGGCAACTGTTGCTGGCCTCCATCCATACTGCTACCGGGAACGATTCGCCATCCACCGTTTGGGTTGAACCGGCTGTGGTGACCTTCAATCCCTGGATGGTAACCGAGGAAACCTTGCTCAGCCGGATAATGCCAGAAGAAACAGTAGCGCTGCCTTTATTGGCAGCCTGAATGGTAATGCCACTTTTGGTGACGGTAAAACCTGCGTATGTTCCATTGGCCAGCACGATCTTATCGCCCGATACGGCAGATGACATGGCTGTATTCAACTGGGAATTGTTAGATACGTTGAATGTAGTGGTTTCTTCTACCGGCGGGTTATCGTTAGTTGCCACTTCAGACCTGGCACCTGTTTTTTTGCAGGCGGTGGCTGAAAAAGTTGTTATAAGCAGAAATAGCAGCAATCGATTGTTCACAACTGCGCATAGGTTGAATAATACCCTTTTCATTGGCAAGGTGTTTGATTTTTTTAATAAATGATTAGTAGTTTCCGTGATCCGGATCAAAAGCAATTACTGGCCGTAACCTTCCGTGGTAGCACATTTGCAAATGACTAAGTAGAAGAAGCAATGTAAATTTAAAAACATAGGCTACTGAGCAGTAGTGGCCGATTGGCCTTTCATTATTGGATATTTACATTACTTTTAGTGATTATTTAACCTGCCCCGGAGCTTAATTTCATATTGACAATATATATAATTTCCGGCATTTATGAGTCAGGACAATTCACGTAAGCACAGTTTTGATGAAGTGGCTTTATTATATAATGAAATAAGGCCACGCTATCCTGAAGCATTATTTTCAACATTGATCGATGTTACCCGATTGCATGAGGAATCAAAATTGCTGGAAATTGGTCCGGGAACCGGACAGGCAACAAGGCCATTGGCAAAAAGGGGCTTTGCTATTACAGCTATTGAATTAGGAGTTGCTTTATCGGAAGTTGCAAAATATGAATTGCGCGACTATAAAAATGTAGAGATATTTACTGGCGCATTTGAAGAAATAACATTGCCGGCAAATTCGTTCGATCTGATCTTTGCCGCAACTGCTTTTCATTGGATTGATCCTTCAGTCAGATATTCGAAGCCACACAGCTTGCTAAAGGATAAGGGACACCTGGCTATTATTCACACCCATCATATCTCAGATGAAAAGGGGGATCATTTTTTTAATGCCTCACAAGCTATATATGACCGCTACGATTTTACTGACAAAAACCAAAAGCCAAAATTTCTTAAAAATAAAGAGCTAAAGGCAAGCGATATTGATGAACACTTATTTAAACTTACCCATTTTCAGGTTTTTCCAACAACTATAACTTATAATGTTACGCAATTTGTGAAGTTATTAAATACCTATTCCAATCACCTTGCTGCTCCAAAAGAAGTTCAGCAAGCCTTTTACGAAGAAATGGAAAACCTGATAAATAATGAATTTCAGGGTAAAGTAGAAAAATGGTTTTCAATGTCGTTGACTGTTGCAGAGAAAATATAGGCTGGTTTTTCTGTGGGGTTGTTTCTTAATAATATCAGTTGAAATAATTCCCAAAACGGTTAATATTGCTGCTTCCAATTTTAAACGCATGATCAAGACCTTCAAAAATATAATTCTCCTGCTGGCTATGAGTGCTTCAGCGTTTGCACAGCAGACCGTGACACCAGGCGTTTCCCGTGAATTGGCTGCCTGGCGCCGAACGGAGATAGGGGATATCCGCTACCAGCTCGACTTCCAGGTAACTGCCGCCAAAAGCGAAAGCATCCGCGGTACGGAAACTATTTATTGCAGGCTGAAGAGCAATGCACAACCATTACAGATCGATTTCAAACAGAACGCAGATCACATACAGGCAATCTCCGTTAACGGCAAAACGATTAAACCCAGGTTGGAAAATGAGCACATTGTGATTGCCCCCTCATTGCTGCGAAAAGGCAAAAATGCCGTTGAACTGCAATTCATCGCCGGCGATGCGTCGCTGAACCGGAATGAAGATTATCTATACGCTTTGTTTGTGCCAGACCGCGCCCGCACCGTATTTCCCTGCTTCGATCAGCCAGACCTGAAAGCGCATTTTGCATTGACGCTACGGGTACCATCCGGTTGGAAAGCACTGGCCAATGGTACGCTGAAAGACAGCACCACTAATGGTTCGCAAACCATTTATGAATTTGCCGATTCTGACCTGCTGCCTACTTATCTCTTCTCTTTCACCGCCGGAAAATATTCCGTTGCCCGGAAGCAGATCGGGCAGTTTAATGCGGAGTTCCTTTACCGGGAAACCGATCCAGGCAGCAACGTAGATTCCATATTCCAGGCGCACGCCGATGCGCTCCGCTTTCTTGAATCATGGACGGGCATACGGTATCCTTTCCAGAAAGTGGGCTTTGCAGCCATTCCGGATTTTCAGTTCGGCGGCATGGAGCATCCGGGCGAGGTGCAGTATAAAGCTGTATCGCTCTTTCTGAAAGAACCTACGAAAGACCAGCTCATTGCCCGTACAGGTCTTATTTCTCACGAAACAGCGCATATGTGGTTTGGCGACCTGGTGACCATGCAATGGTTCAATGATGTGTGGATGAAAGAGGTGTTTGCTAACTTCATGGCCGATAAAGTAGTGGAACAATTGATGGGTAGCGAAACCTTCAACCTTCAATTTCTGCAAGACCATTACCCCAGCGCTTATGGAGTAGACCGCACGCCCGGCGCCAATCCAATACGCCAGCAGCTTGATAATTTACAGGAGGCCGGATCCATGTACGGTAGCATCATCTATCATAAAGCACCCATCATGATGCGCCAGATGGAATTACTGATGGGGAAAGACAATTTCCGGAAAGGTGTACAGGAATATTTGCATAAATACGCCTACAACAATGCCACCTGGAATGACCTCGTGCAAATTCTGGCCCGGTACAGCAGGTATGACCTGTTCAGTTGGAACAAGGTTTGGGTTAACCAACCCGGCCGTCCTGTTTTCGATTATACGGTCAGCTACAAGGGAGATAAAATAGATAGACTCAATATCACACAACGCCCTGAAACAGGCGCGCAGCGTTTTTGGCCGCAGGCTTTTGCCATCACACTGGTGTATGCAGACAGTATTCGCACCATTCGGGTGAACATGAACACCGCCAGCATGGAGCTGAAAGCAGCGACAGGATTGATGAAACCACAGTTCATGCTGTTCAACTCAGATGGCATTGGTTATGGGCTTTTTCCGGCAGATAAAGCCATGCAGGAACAGATCTTCAGTTTGAAAAGTGCTGTGAGCCGTGCGGCTGCGTATGTGAACGTTTATGAGAATGTGCTGTCGGGCCGGTATATGTCGCCGGGTGAACTGCTTGCCCTGTTTACAAAGAGTTTGGTCATCGAAAAAGAGGAAACGAACCTCAAATTGCTTACGGGGTATATTGCCAGTCTTAACTGGATTTTCAATTCACCCAACAACCGCGCAGCATTTGCGCCTCAGTTGGAAGAAACCCTGTGGAAGGCCATGGAAGCACAAACGCCACCGAATAATAAAAAGATATTATTCAGGGCTTACCAGAATGTATATGTGAGCAATGAGGCAGGTAAACGGATCTATGATATATGGCAGCAACAGCAACCCCCGGCAGGTATAAAGCTGGCGGAAGAAGATTACATTTCACTGGCGCTCACTATTGCATTGAAGAACGATACCGCATCCTCCGTTATCACGCAGCAACGCGATCGCCTGAAGGATGCGGATAAAAAAGCTCGGTTGAATTTTCTGCTGCCAGCGTTATCATCCAGTGTTGCGGTAAGAGATAGTTTCTTCACCAGCCTCAGCGACCGCAAAAACAGGACAAAAGAGGCCTGGGTAGTTACTGCACAGGGATATCTTCATCATCCATTACGGCAATCTACGGCTTACAAATATTTACCACAAAGTCTTGCGTTGGTAGAAGAGATCCAGCGCACGGGAGATATCTTTTTTCCGCAAAGCTGGTTGGGGGCTACTTTTGGCGCTTATCAAACGAAAGAGGCCTGGCAGGTGGTGCAACAATTCCTGCAGCAACACCCCGGCTATAACCCGAAGCTGAAAGCGAAGATCCTGCAAACTACTGATAACCTGTATAGGGCGCAGAAGTTGGTGGAGTGATCCCCAAATTGCAGTTTATTGACTGTTTGCAAACTATTCGCGTATGCTGGTTTTATCGTGCAGCGTTAATGCTGCAATTTCGTCTTTCCTTTTAAAGGAAACGCCCTTATGTTGTTGCATGTATCTGATGAGATCTCCGGTTATTTTCACCATCTGCGGCGTACCGCCAATGCGGTCATGAAAACTCATAGATAGCTGCCTTCTTTTAAATTCAGCTTCTGCATATAGTTGATCAAACTCCTGTTTTACCTGATTGAAAAATTGGTCTACTGAAAAGTTTTTTCCTTCAATCAAAAGAATATCATTGTTGCGAAGGGTATAAGGCACTACAACAAAATCGCTGCCATTTACCTGAATAATAAAAGGTTCATCCCGGCTCAGGTCGTCAATATGATACCTGAAATCAAGCTCCTGTAAAATTTTTAAGGTGTTTTCTCCTCTGCGGAGCCAGTTTGCATTATAACCTACCGGCGTTGCACCGGTAATTTTTTTAATGGCATCTGCGCCATCACTGATAAACTTTTTTTCCTGATCATACGAGAGATTATACTGGGAGCTCCAGTTCATTCCATGCGCAGCTGCTTCATGTCCCCGCTCCACGATTTCTTTTGCAAGTTGCGGATTCTTCAACACGGCAGTACCTACCATGTGAGAAGTAACCTTGATGCCATATCTATCCCAATTATCCAACATTCTTGGAATTCCTTCTTTATAGCCGTATTCATACCACGTAGCAGCGGGCAGATCTTTGTATCCTTTTTCCAGGTTATCGGGAAACGGACTCTCTGCATTATCAGGGTGACCACCTGCTTCAAATTGCATGGAAATGGAGACCACTAATCTTGAGCCATCGGCCCATTTTGACCGTATATTCATTGATTGACGTGTTGAGTTTTGTTGAAGTAGATCCTTGAAGGGCATTATGCCACCGATACCAATTGTACCTGTCATTTTCATGAATGTTCTGCGCGACTGCATTGTTTATAATTTTACTTTTTTAATAAATGATCCAGCGCGAAGGCATTCGCATCAAGAAAATGTAAAAGAACCGCCAAAAGCGCCAGATGAATGATCTGAGAAGGAACGGCTTCCCAATTTTCGATCATGGTTGTTCCAAACAATAACAGCAGCATTACCATGCCGCCAGCTACCAGTGCATACTTAGTCAAAAAACCGGCAAGCAGCAGGAAGCCGATGGCAAACTCCACAAAGGGAAGCGCATAACTGAATGGTATAACCAGGGCTTGCGGCAGAATAGACCTTGTGAAATTATCAGCCATCCAATTGCTGAAGGCCTTGAGCTTGGGAAAACGGACGAGGCCATGCCCAAAAAAACTGACACCAATAGCCAGCCGAAGTAGTAAGAAAGAAATAGTGCTCATCGTATTGAGTTTTGATGTTATTAATAGAACAAAATTCCGTTTGCGTACCCTGATAGATTTGTACTTTTAATTGAAAAATTTGTACTTTGGAAGGATGCAAGTCAGTAATCTTCATAAACCATTCGAATTAGGTGTTTTCGAATCCGATACGTACACGGTAGCCGAGCATAAGAACACCTATTTTGAGTTGGTGTTTATCCTGGAAGGCAACGGGGTTCAGGTTATTAATAAGCATAAGTTGCCTTACAGCCCTGATAAATTGTTCCTGATCTTTCCGCAGGATACATATGGCTTCGAGATAAATGAAAGAACCCGCTTTTTCTTTTTGCGTTTTAATGAGAGCTATTTGAAGACGCAGTCTAAGGAATGGCTGCAGAAGCTGGAATACATTTTTAATAATCACAATCACCTGCCAGGTTGTATCCTTAAAAATGTAGAAGACAAGCCTTTGATCAGGGCGCTGGCCGAAGCTTTGTTAAAGGAGCAGCAAAGGATGAGTACAGCGAGGCAGGAAGTCATACAGCAATTGCTGAATACGATCATTACTATTTCCGCAACCAACATCGCGCTGCAACAATCCGCTACAACATATCTTCCTTCCCAACCTATGTCGGTTGTGGGTTATATACACCTGAATATTTATACGCCAGAAGCCTTACGAATAGAAAAGTTGGCAGGGCATTTTAATGTGTCGCCTGGTTATATGAGCGATTATTTTAAACGGCAAACGGGCGAGACTTTACAGAATTATATTAATGCCTACCGGCTACATTTGATAGAGGCGCGGCTATTACATACTTCTTCCCGGCTGAATGAAATTGCCAGCGATTTTGGCCTGGCCGATGTAAGTCATTTGAATAAACTATTCAAAAGATACAGGGGTATGAGCCCTACTGAGTTCAGAAAAGCAAAATTGGGATCAGGTTGAAACGTTGAGGGGGTATAGGATTTTTCATCAATATGTTCCGGCTTAAAGAATGACAGAAAATTCCAAAGCCCATCCGCCAACTGTTGGCCAGGTTACGATAAATAAAAGGGTACCAGTGACAACCAAAACAGGAAGTGCAAATTTGCCCAGAGTATGTCGCCGGTAACCAGGTGAACGGGGAAGGTGTTCGAAGGTGGTCTCATATATGATGGGGTACACTTCGAACACCCCGGCTCCACCGAGCCCTCATTCACAACTACAACACCATCAAAGAAAAAGGGCTTCTCTTGTTAGAGAAGCCCTTGAGTGATTTTCCTGTTTCGGAAGGTTGACCTTTTGTACAGGAACGGTTGGTGCAGGCAAGGCATGGTTTTTATATTCCTATAATAGGTCATACATCGTCACCACTAAATCTCCCGTCTGAAAAAGCATCTTACATATCTTTTTAGGGTATTAAAAATATTTCTGGCGGTTATATTGGTGCTGGTTATTACAGTTGTTTTGTATGTTTCTGTTAATAAGCAAAGGATCATCCGGCAGGTGACTATGGAAATTAGTGACCAGATAAACGGCCGGGTTAACATTGGAAATATTGAACTTAGCTTTCTCAGAAATTTCCCCCATGTATCTGTATTACTCCAGAACGTCAGCATTACAGATTCGCTGTTTAATATTCACCATTATACATTTTTTAAGGGGAAGGAAATATTTGTCAGCATCAATGTTTTAAAACTGATCAATAACCAACCTCCTATTAAAGGCATCTGGCTTAAAACAGGTGAACTACATTTGTACACCGATTCAACAGGGTATACCAATACTTACCTGCTTCGTTTAAAAAGAGATACGTCAGGCAGCACCCGGCAAAGTGAAGCAAAAAATGAATTAAAGAACCTGGTTCTCAAAGATGTTCGCTTTATTGTTGATGATCGAAAAAAAGCAAAATTGTATGACCTGGTAATTAATCAGCTTAAAGTGGGTGTTTACAATAAGGAGTACGGTCTTGTATTATCCAGCAGGGTCAATATCCTGGTAAAAAGTCTTGCCTTTAATACAGCAAGGGGAAGCTTTGTGAAAGACAAAGTCTTCCTTGGCCATTTTAATGTGTTATATCAAAAGGAACTCAAACTCCTTTCCTTCGATAGTATTAATATACAATTATCCGGGCAACCATTTAATTTGAGCGCACAATTTGAGTGGGCAGGCGCTCAACCGCAATACAAACTGCGTATACACACGCACAAAGTATCATACGATTTTATCAAATCTGCCCTGCCGCAAAAACTAATCAGGGCCCTCTCCATTGTTGATATCAATAATTCATTGGATGCAAACGCGGCTATAACCGGACCGCTCAAAGGTGGTGAACCTAAAGTATATGTAACCTGGCATGCCAAAGATGCTAATTTAAATACACTTTTCATGGATTTTGAACAGGCCACCTTCAGTGGTTTTTACAGCAATGAAGTGGTGGCAGGCCTGTCCAGAAAAGACCCTAATTCGGAGATAGAAATAAATGATTTTACGGCCAGGTGGCATGGGTTACCTGTAAGATCTGAAAAGATCAGGATCCTTAATTTATATCAGCCTTTACTTACCTGCGATCTGACATCAAATTTTTCCCTTACCAAATTAAACGAACTGATAGGAAGCAACACCTTATATTTAAACCAGGGAGAAGGAAACGTACAATTAAATTACGTAGGACCGCTGGTTAAAAATGATAATACGAATTCATTTTTAAATGGTACCGTTTCATTTAAAAATGCCGTTATTGAATATCTTCCGCGAAAGGTAGAAATGAAAAAAGTGAGTGGCAAGCTGGTTTTCAAAAACTCGGATGTGTTTGTTGAGAACCTGCAATGTGAAGTATTTAATAATACCATTACTATGGATGGACAGGCCAAAAGCCTGCTTACCCTTATTAATACACAACCTGATAACGCAAATATTAATTGGAACATTCATATGCCCGTAATGAAACTGGGCGCATTCTTATACATGTTCAAATCAAAAGAACCGGGCAGGCGGCAATTGGCAAAAAAATCTACTTTGCAGGCCATTGCTGATAAAATCGATGATTTCATAGAACGTGGAAGATTTCAGGTGAAATTAAATGCAGGCAAGCTTATCTATAAAGATTTTGAAGGAAGGAATGCGTTGGCCGATATTACGCTCCTCAATGATCGCTATATTATCAACAACGTGAGTATGGATCATTCAGGAGGACATATCGCATTAAAAGGTAGCCTGTTGAACCAAACAAGTTTTCATATGGCTAACCTGGAAGTAAATATGGATAATGTAGATGTTCGCAAAGTGTTTGCCGGTTTCAACAATTTTGGACAGGATGGACTTACAGCTCAAAGTCTCGAAGGAAAACTAAGTGCACACGTTGAAGCCACCATGAAAATTGCAAATGACGGCCATATTATTCCTTCTACCATCGTAAGCCAGGTAGATTTCTCCCTGAAAGACGGCGCCCTCAATAATTATGAACCTATAAAAAAATTACAGCACTTTATATTTAAGAAAAGGAATTTTGACAATATCCGGTTTGCCGAATTAAAGGATCGGCTGGAAATAAGTAACCAGGAAGTCAGGATCAACCGAATGGAAATTCAATCCAGTGTCATGTCAATATTCGTAGAGGGAGTATACAGTAAAAAAGGTACTACCGATCTAAGCATACAGGTTCCATTGAGCAACCTTAAAAAGCGTGATGAGGATTATAACCCGGAAAATATTGGCGTTAATAAAAAAGGGGGTAAAAGCATTTTTATCCGCGGCAGGCCGGGTGAAGATGGAAATATAAAATTTAAACTTGACCTGTTTAAATGGTATAACAAGGAAAAGAAAGCAGATACGGTTTTAAACTATAAAGTGACCGGTTAAGATCACATTTCCAAAATAGACGAACAACTCAAGCTGAACAGGTAACCGGCTCACTTGTGAGGGTAAATGCGGATGGTACGTTCAGCGTCATCGCCGACAAACTTGATCGACCCACCTCACTTGAAATAATCGGGAACACTGCATACGTCATCACACTTGTCGGTGAAATATGGACTATAGATAACATCGCCAGTCCGCCGTATGGTCAGGCTCACTAGAAACACTGCCAGCATCATCCTGGCTGACAGGTAAGTACATAAATAAGCATTGCCCTGTGAGGTTTATAGTGCATAGTTCAGCGAAATATATTTTAAAACCTCGATGTTCAAATGAACTTAAACAAGCAAAGCGGTAGCGCTCGAATATGTGCAAGTTCCTTCGGCATCGGGGTTTCCCGTTCCCGCAATGCCTCTCCTACAAAGGTTTTTTTGTTTAGCTGAGGACATTGTGGCATCTCCGCTTTTGTTGGTGATCCATCAAAAAGTGCAACTCTCCACAATGAACCGTAAAAACAGATAACCGATTCGTTTATCAACTAAAGATTTGTTTTCAAGAAGGTGGTTGTTTTTTCCAAGCTCTAATAACCAACTCATATACTGTTCACGTGTAAGTATACGTCGTTATTCCCCCGCGCCGGGCGGTTTTTACCAGATATTTTCAATGCTAAATGGGATTGGTTTGGCAAAATCGGTCAACTATCGGTTAAGTTTAGCCTAAAGTTATCCTGACGTTAAAGCTAACTTTAGATTAAACCAAACTAATGCTATGATGAAAAAGCTTTTTTTATCATGTGTACTGCTATGCCTGCTTTTCTATGCTCATGCTCAGCAGGTTATAATCACAGGAGTCGTTACTGACCCGGGAAATGCACCGATCCCAAATGCCAGCGTAAAAATCAGGGGCACCGACAAGGGAACTACTACCAACGACAAGGGTTTCTTTTCTATTCCAACATCCATCAATGCCGTGCTGGAAATATCTTCGGTGGGCTATGCCGCTCAAACCGTAAAGATCACCAGCGATAAGCAGCTTTCCCTTAAGTTGACTGAATCGAACAGCAACCTGTCGGAAACCGTGATCATTGGTTATCAAAAAGTGACCCGTAAGAAGAATACCGCTGCGGTTTCCAGTATTTCGGGGAGGGAACTGGCGAACCTGCCCGCCTCCAGTTTTGACCAGCTATTGCAAGGCCGGCTTTCCGGTGTAAACGTACAAAACTTCAGCGGCGCGCCCGGCGCCTCTCCTTCTGTAAGTGTACGGGGAAGTTCGTTGCTGAGCTCAGCTTACGATGAAAATAATGTGCTCAACAGTCCTTTATATGTAGTAGACGGGGTGCCCCAGCCTACCGAAACCTATGTAGGGCCTGGAACAGGCACTGGCCTTAACTATCTCGGCGGTGTAAACCCCAATGACATCGAGTCTATCGACGTTTTGAAAGACGCTTCAGCAGCTGCTATTTATGGTTCCCGCGCCGCCAATGGCGTTATCCTCATTACCACTAAGAAAGGCAGGACGGGCGCTCCCAAAGTGATCTTATCGGGCTATGCCGGTATTGTGCAACGCCCCAAACTCCGTGACGTTACGCTCGGCGTGGAGGAAAGAAGGGCCAAACTGGCCATCCTGCAGCAACAACTGGATTATAACCAGCAAAGGGGATTGCCGGCGCTTATTACAGATAGCCTGAATCCTGCTTTCAATGGAAATACCGACTGGCAGGACATGTTCTACCAATCCGGTAATGTAAAGAATGCCGATCTGAGCCTTAGCGGCGCCAGTGAAGGCGGTGCCTCCTACCGCTTCAGCACGAACTACTACGATGAAAAAGGTATCATCAAAGCTACCGGCTTTAAAAGATATACCATGCGCCTGAACCTGGGCGCCCGTGCACTGGGTGGTAAACTGGACATTAATCCCATCATCAATTACTCGCGTACCGATAAAGCTCGCGGCAATGGCGATGGCAATAGCCCCATCAGCCTTGGCGCCAGTAATATGCCATCATCCCTGTTTAACCTCGACCCGAATAAAAAGGCATTCCTGCTGGGGCAATACGATGACAACCTCGACAAAAACATTTCAAACCAGTTCAACTTTACCCTGAACCTGAGCTATGCCATCAGTAATCACCTGAAAATTACGTCGCTCACTTCTTATCTCAATAAGAATTCCCGCCGCGATTATAACCGAACCAATGAACTGCAGAATGGTAATGGTAATTATTCCTATACCTTCTCCGACAATGAGATCAACATCCTGTCATCCAATTACATGAGCTATGTAAATACTTTTGGCAAACATAACCTCAGCGTGGTAGCTGGCCAGGAATTCACCTACGATCAATACCAGAACACCCAGGCATCGGGATTTGGTGGCGCCTCCGACCAGATCCAGGTAGTACAGGGCTTCCAGCAATTAAAAATAGGCGCGTATTCCGACTACCAGGCTTATGGCTTATTGTCGTACTATGCGCGTATGGCGTATGACTTCAATGGCAAATACCTGCTTTCGGGTAGTATACGTACCGATGGTTCTTCCCGTTTTGGTGAAAACAACAAATGGGGTTTCTTTCCGTCTGTATCGGCGGCATGGATCCTGACGGAAGAGTCATGGATGAAAGCCGTGGCGAATACGTTCTCCATGATCAAGCTTCGCGCAAGCCTTGGAACTTCCGGCGCCATGCCCACCGAAAACTACCTGCAATACAACCTGTATAATGTAAATGCCGGCGGATTTAATGGTAATGGCAGCGCAGGCACCTACAACGCTATCACCGCTATTACACCCAACTTCTACAATGGAGCCGCCCAGAAAGGATTGAGCTGGGAAAAATCAAAACAATGGAATATAGGCACCGATATAGAGGTGTTGAATGGCAAATATTCCGCCTCGCTCGACTTTTACAACAAAGAAAATTCCTTTGGTTTGTTCTCAGTTATACTGCCCGTGACATCGGGCTATGATGTGGCCAAAACCAATTCAATAGGTGTGCGGAATGCAGGTGTGGAATTAACCCTGGCAGCTAACTTCCTGCCAAAACAGAGCCAACTCAAATGGTTCAGCCGGCTCAATATCGCCTATAACAAGAATAAGATCATGAACCTGCCCAATGGCGGCCGAGACCTGGTATTGAGTGGGGACCGTTTCGACAAATCACATATCCTTTCTGTTGGCAGCCCTATCAATGCCTTTTACCTGTACAAAACGCTTGGCGTATATTCTACTGATAAGGACGTTCCCATCAATCCTTATACCGGCACCCACTTAAGGAATCCCAATGGCGAGTACCGCGGGGGCGACTTCCAGTTTGCAGATCTCGATGGCGATTATCTCATTGACGTATTCAACGATGGTCTCAACCCCGATAAAATGCCTGTCGGCGATCCCAATCCAAAGATCACCGGTGGCTTTACGAACAATTTCTCCTGGAAGAACTTTTCCCTCGGCGTATTCTGCACTTTTACCTTCGACCGCGATGTGCTGAACCTGTTCAAAGCCGACCGCTTCTCCAACTCCACCGATGGCGACCCGTATAATAACTTTGTACGATACTCCATTCCCGATCTCAATAAGATCAATATATGGCGCCAATCAGGTGATAATGCGCAATATGCCAAATACGACCTGGGCACTTATCGCTACTATTATACATCAGCCCAGACCTTCTTTCTTGAAAAAGGAGATTACTTCAGGATCAAAAGCGTTACGCTGGGCTATGAGCTTCCCCAGAAGTTCCTTAGCAGGTTCAAGATCGACCGGTTCAAGGTATTTGGCGTTGTCGACAATCTGGCGATATTCCAGCGGTCACATGACCTGCCCGATGCCGAAGCTGTTAATTCATACGGTGAATACAGCGGTGCAGGATATCCTATTCCTAAAAAAATCACCCTGGGCCTCGAAGTTCAATTCTAATGTAACCGCATAAATAGAAAAAGCATGGAACGCAAATTATCAATATATACCATTCTACTACTATTAGTATGCATTGTCACAGGCAGTGCGTGCAAAAAGATCCTGGAACAAACACCGAAGAACTCGACCTACGATGAGGTGTTCTGGAAGTCGGGCCGCGATTATCAATCGGCCCTGGCCGGCAATTATGCCTTACTGCGAAATACACTAACCAATAAAAACAACCGCTATTACTTGTATGGCGATGCGGTTGCCAAGAATTATTTCACCATCGATTATAATGGCGATGGGCTGGAAGGTATTCAAAATGGCGATTTTACATTCAAGTACAATGTGCAAAGCCTGGGCGACTGGACGCTGTTTTTTAAGACCATTACCATGAGCAACCTCATCATCAGCAAGATTGATAAGGCAACCGACAAAGATCTTTCCGATATAGACAATATCACAGAATTCAGGAAGAAAATAAAGGGACAGGCACTGTTTATCCGGGCTTTCACTTATTTTGAAATGACGCGCGTTTGGGGCGATGTACCGCTCGTTATCGAAGCATACGAAGATCCGATCACTGCGCCCCAGTTACCGCGTACTTCAGCCACCGACGTACAAAAGCAGATCGAAAAGGATTGTAAAGAAGCCGCAGCCCTGCTGAATTGGGGTTATACCGTAAAATCGGAAAGAGCAGTCACGGCTAATAAAGGTTCTGTATATGCACTGCTGACGCACCTGTATCTGTGGCGCGCCACCATGGCCGATCTCAACTCGAAAGTGCCGAACCCGGCGGATGTGCAAAATGCCGATACGACCCTTACCAGACTACTGGCCGAGGGCGGTTATTCCTATACCGATACGTCCAATTATTACATGACCTTTGTCGGCCGCAGCAACACCGCCACTTCACCGGAAGGCATTTTCCAACTATACATGGACGATAGAACACAGGAAGGTTCCAGTGCGCACATCGGCCTGGAATTCCTTCGCGGTGCCGAATATGTATCTTACTTCGGCAACAACGCACGCTTTTGGGTGCCCAATTCTTACTTCAACAACAATTACCAGTTCTGGTACTGGGATGGCAGCCAGTGGACACGCCCTCTTGATACGCTCGATGTTCGTTACCGCAAGAACTTCGATTATGTGAATAGTGCTAAACCCATGTGCCGTAAATACAGTAATGTAGTATACCGGAATCCCGGACAAAACCTCGACGCCTATCTAAGTAATGATATGGTCATCTTTCGCTACTCCGATATGAAATTGCTGCAGGCAGAGATAGCGCTTTATAAAAATGACCTCAATACGGCGATACAGGTGATCAATGAATCGCGGCAGCGCAATGGCTCCAATCCTGCTAACCGGGTTGATGATACATATACCCGCGACGACCTGATGAATGAATACATTGTGGAGCGTGGAAAGGAGATGTACCTGGAAGGTCATATCTTTTTCGACCTGCTCAGAACAAGGATGTATCCCAACTTTGTTGACTGGCTTTCTGAAGGCCGTTTTGCAAGGGGTGGTTTTTATTGGCCGGTAAGCCCTTCCCTGTTCAAGGAAAACAGGTTCCTGGTACAAACTTCTTACTGGCTGGGCAAGATTTGATCATTGTGTTTAACTCAATTATCTTTTTATTATGAAAAATATTATAGTATCACTACTTATACTTGTTATGGCCGGCAGTATTGTATCCTGCAACAAAAACAGCTATAAAGCAGATGGCGGCACGCACAACCCAAAGGTCGATATGACCACATACGATTACCTGAAGTCAAAACCCCAATTCTCTTCCCTGGTGCATTTAATAGACAGGGCCGGACTAAAAGAGACGGTCAATGGCGACATTACATTCTTTGCCTGCACCAACTACAGTGTGGATGAGTTTGTAAGAGCACGCTACTACAGAAGGGCCATTGAGCTGCATGATGAAAATATTATTTATACGCTCGACAGTCTTCCATTGCAGGAAGTGAAGGACTCGCTGAAGATGTATATGTTCTATGGCGACCTGGGCCGCGATAAGCTAACAGTGGAAGGGAAGTACTATCAAAACCTGCTGGGTCCCATTCCCAATGCATCGTTTTACATCAACCTCAGGCGAACACAGGATTACGGCAGTTACATCGATCATGTGGATTACATCCGTTTTACCAAAGTGATCGGCACACGCGACGAAACAGAGCCCGATCAAACCACCATCCCGGCAAAAGATAAGGACATGGGATATGATTGCCAAACCACTGGTATTATTACCAACACCGGCACCATCCATGTGTTGAGCAACTTTCACCGGTTATTCTTCAATACCGAACCGCTGCCTTAATGTGAACATACATTATCACTATTCTCTTACAAACAAGATATTACACCATGAGAAAAATAATCTACTTGCTGCTGGTCCTTATAATAACCGGTATGGCCTGTAAAAAAATACAGGAAGGTTTTTTGAGCGATACCATGCGCTATATCGATAAGAATATCTATTGCCTGCGCGGTCTGCCACTGGTGCAATCGCAACGAATAGATATCGATGGCTCTACCCCGCCCATTAACTTTGACATGCAGAACCTGCGCTATGAAAACGGAGATCCTGCGCCGAAAGAGTTTTTCAGGGAATATGAAGTGCTCATGTTCAAACCCGGAATGACTTTCGATATTAAAACCGATACCACCGTAGCCGAACTGAATAAGAAAAGGGAAAAGAGAATTGTGACGCCTATGGAGTTCAATCCCGTGAGCGGACAGATCAGCTTCAACCGTGGTTCCGTAAACATTCCCCTGGGCAAATATATCTTCGACCTGCAGGCGACCAATGTAAATGGCACCAAACTGTTTCCTTCATTCGGCACTATCAATATTGTGGACCCGCTTCCCGAAGATATCTTCCTGCAGGAAGACAATGTTTCCAACGCCTTTCACGATGTAACCGGCGTTGCAACAGCACACAAAAATCCAAAGCTCACCTTTACCAAAGTATCTAACGATGGCGCCCGGATCATCCTGAAGATCTCTGACAAGAACGGCAAACCCTTCAATCCCAAAGCCGGCGAGATCATCCGGCGTGGCGACCGCCCAACCTTTGAAAACTATGCCCGATTCACCCCGGTACAATTCACCGATACGGCTATGATCTGCGACTTTGAAGTAGCGCCTTTCCCATTGGCAAAATATATAACCCCTACCACCGATTGGGGGCACCTGATCTATTACCGCATACCCAGCAAGTTTGCAACCATAGATGGTTTTACACCCGGCTTGTATTCGGTTAATCCCCGCTTTGCCTTTACCCTGAAAATGGAAGGCACGTATATCATCGAGCTAAGGCTGACAGATGTCACCCGGACAAACTGAGCATAGACTTAGCCATCTCAACGCTTTGCTATCTTTAGGAAATGCATCCTGCCAAAAGCCGGATGCATTTTTTGAAGACTTTTCTCACGATACCTCTCTCAAAAATCATGGCCTGCACAATCTCGTCCCTCTATTCCAAATTAAAACCTAATTATGGCCAAATTGAAGTATCGCGATTACACTAAAACATTAATAATCTATAAATTACTTTCATTTATCACTGCGAGGTGCGAAAGTGTTTTTTTCACGTTTTTTATTTGTTACGTTATCAGGAGTTGAACCAAAATCTTATAAAGTCGAACCAATACCTAATCGCTAACTACTTGACAACGAGCAAATAAAAAAGGCTTCAAAACTGAAGCCTTTCCTCTGTAGCGGGATCGGGAGTTGAACCCGAGACCTTTGGGTTATGAATCCAACGCTCTAACCACCTGAGCTATCCCGCCGATTATGTTTGTTGAACCCGGGTCCGCCAATTGGCGGCATGAATCCAACGCTTTCCATCATTTCTCCATTTATCATGGGGGTGAAATAATGGGGTGCAAAAATAGAAAAAAATCGCTTCCGGGAAAATTTTATTAGGCCTTATGGTACAATTATTTACGAAAATCCCGAAAAATATCGTTTTACAGGTTTTAAAGAACCTGTTTAAGGTTAAATCGGGTGTTTAATTTGTAAATCCTTAGTAAAAATTCCTTAAAGCCCTTCTGACCGCAAATAATCCTCCAACCCATTCAATTATTCACAAATTCCTTCCAGCCAAAAGCATGGGGTTTGGTGAGACGGGCTCTGCATCAAGTCTAATTGTTGGGGATTGGTATAAGTCTCCACAAGCTAATTTCCCCGCTTTTTAGCCCACTTTTCCCAGCCCGGGACAATCGAAGCGTGACCGAAGCTTGACCGAAGCTTGACCGTAGCTTTCCTGAAAGTATTCTCTAAATGGGAACAATTTAGAACAGAGTCATCCAATCCTTGAAATGACCAATATTCACCATCCCTCGGATCTTAGCTGCACCTAATTCCTGCCTCACTCATACCAGGCTTTGGATTTCTTCGCAAATTTGCGAAGCAGCCCCAGTGTTGCTCCAAAGGAATCCCGAAGCATTTCCGAAGAATTCCTTATCGCCCCAGTAAAATACCCTCATCCCATAAGATCCTGACAGTTCTTCAATCACCCAATCCTCATATATTTACAATAAAGTCCTCCCTGGTATGGTCCACAAATTTTTATGGGTTCTATTTTCCTTTTTCCTTTGTTCTGATCTGTCTGCCCAAAATATCCCTGGTAAAAATTTTAAATGGTATAAGGAACCTTTTCTCGAACTGGAAAATGGTTTTATTGGTCCTGTTATGGATGAAGGATATTCCTATATTGTCAATAACCACAAATACGGGCTCATAGATTTTGAAGGGCACCTGGAGGTCGACACCATCAGCGCTGAGCCGCTTTACAAAAAAGGACTGATCCCTGTGAAACAAGGTAGCAATATTGGTCTTATCAATCTCAAAGGTGATACAGTATACCCCTGCAAAGCTTATTCTTTCTCTTTCATCAAGCCTGATTTTTATGCGCTGTCTGTAAGCGGCGAAATTCTCCTGTTCAGGGGCGATGGCTCCAGGCTTAAAACAGCGTTCCCTATTAGAAGTATCAAAGGTGATGCTTTCAAAGAAAATGCATTGCCTGTAGAAGTGTATCTGCCCAATGAAAAAACGGCGGGCGGATATATTGACCCAACTGGTAATTCTCTTACAGATTTTAAATACATGTATAATACGCCCTTTAGTGGTGGTATCGCTGGAGTTATGAATCCAGACAACTACAAATGGAGCATTATTGATAAAAAGGGGAATACTGTTTTTGCCTGTCCCGATAACTGGACCAGTGTAAATTCTTTCGACGGCCCCCTTGCGTTAATTAATATTAAAGATGCAAAAGGCTTTGCCTTCATTGACCGGAATTTTAAAATAGTGGTAGAGCCGCAATTCAGCGCCTACAGACAAAGACACAACGGGTTATACGTTGTGTCTAAGGAAGGCGATTATGGCGCCATTGATAGCACCGGTAAAGTCATAATCCCCTTTGAGTTCAACGAATTCAATGAATATACAATTGATAAATTGATCGTTTCGAAGTTCTTTTTCAAAACGCAATACGACGATCTTGCCAAATTGTGGGCGTACGAGAATACCTACTTAAAATATGGGGTGTTTGATCTCACAAAAAAGGCGATTTCCATACCCCTTGAATATGAGGATCTACAAAGTGCCGGCAATGGCCTGTTGATCGCCAGGTCTAATGGTAAATACGGTTATCTGAATGAACAGGGGAAACCTTTGTCAGAAATTGTTTTCGAAAAGGCCGGTCCATTCTACAAAAAGCGCGCCTGGGTTAAATTCAACGGTAAATGGGGTATCATTGAAATGCGATAAACTTTTCAACACTAACAGTGAGCAACATTTCTTGCTAAAAACTCCAAAAACGCCCATCTTCGCATCCAGATAAAAGGCTTCGGGGCAGGAGCCTTTTTTATTGCTAATTCCCGTATTATGTCTACTGCTGCAGGTAAAAATTCAGGAGAAGTGTTCAATAAAAAAACGTTGACAAAACAACAAACTGCTATCATTAACGCTGGCAGTGATCTCCGCATCAACGCGGTAGCCGGTTCCGGCAAAACTACCACCATCATTGAATATGCGGCTTCCCGCCCTGGTAATGCGCGCATCCTGTACCTCGCGTTCAATAAATCGGTGAAGCTGGAAGCTGTGCGCAAGTTTGCCGACTATGGTCTTGCAAATGTAAAGGTAGAAACCGCTCACTCGCTGGCTTACAAACATATCGTATTCAAACATAATTATAAAGTAAAAGCGCAGGGGTATAAGAACAGTGAGATCTGCCAGCTGCTCGATATCAGGGGTAATGGGGAAAAGCATGCCGAATTTGTAATTGCCAATCACATCAGCAAATTCGCGGCGTACTTCTGTAACAGCGATAAAGCAAAAGTGCAGGAGCTGAATTATCTCGATACCCTCGTTGACACCAATGCCAGATCATTCGCGCACACTTTTTATAAATTCATTGAAGATGGCACCCGCTTGCTGTTGGCGAAAATGGATAGGGGAGAAATAGAGATCACCCATGATTTTTATCTGAAGAAATTTCAATTGTCGAACCCGGTGCTTCCTTATGATTATATCCTGTTTGATGAAGCGCAGGATGCATCCGCCGCCATGCTCGATGTGGTGACGAAACAAAAAGCCACCAAAGTAATTGTTGGCGACACCCACCAACAGATCTATGGCTGGCGCCACGCCGTGAATTCACTGGATAGAACCAATTTCAATACCTTACAACTGTCAACCAGTTTCCGGTTTCCGCAGGAAATTGCCAATCTCGCCATCGAAGTGCTTTCGTGGAAAAATCATTTGTTCGAATGCAAACCCGTAGCCATTGCCGGCAAAGGCGCCGGCAAAAAAGAACTCGTTAAAGCTACCATTGCCCGCACCAACCTGGGCTTGCTGTTGAAAGCAATTGATTTTATTACCGACAACAGCAAGGTGAAACATATTTACTTCGAAGGCAACATCAGCTCCTATATGTATGCCGATGATGGCGCCTCATTATATGATGTATTGAGTTTGTACAATGGCAATCATGATCGCATCCGCGATCAGGTGGTTGGTTCCATGAAAGATATCGACGACCTGGAAGAATATGCTGAGAAAACCGAAGACCATCAGCTGGCCACCATGATCGAGATCGTTCGTGAATATGGAAATGAAGTGCATGGCATCATCAAATCGCTCAAAGACCTGCATACCGGTGATGAAGACCGCAACAAAGCCGAAATGATCTTTTCAACCGTGCACCGCGCCAAAGGAATGGAATATGATGTGGTGCACCTGGTAAATGATTTTCTGTCGGAAGGAAAACTGAAAGAACTGAAGGAAAAACAGGCCAGCGACAAAACCGCCCAATTCGACAGCGCCCGGCTCAATGAAGAGATCAATTTATTGTACGTAGCCATTACCCGCACAAAGAATATTTTGCATATTCCGGAAACCTTATTACCAAAAGATTTTCCGGCTTCTGCACGCATTGTAAAAGTAAAACCGAAGGAACCCAGCCTAGATCAAAACAGTTATCTGGCTGAAAGAGCTGCTGCCAAACAAACAACTGCCAAACAAACAACTGCCAAACAAACAACTGCCAAACAAACAACTGCCAAACAAACAACTGCCAAACAAACAACTGCCAAACAAACAACTGCCAAACAAACAACTGCCAAACAAACAACTGCCAAACAAACAACTGCCAAACAAACAACTGCCAAACAAACAACTGCCAAACAAACAACTGCCAAACAAACAACTGCCAAACAAACAACTGCCAAACAAACAACTGCCAAACAAACAACTGCCAAACAAACAACTGCCAAACAAACAACTGCCAAACAAACAACTGCCAAACAAACAACTGCCAAACAAACAACTGCCAAACAAACAACTGCCAAACAAACAACTGCCAAACAAACAACTGCCAAACAAACAACTGCCAAACAAACAACTGCCAAACAAACAACTGCCAAACAAACAACTGCCAAACAAACAACTGCCAAACAAACAACTGCCAAACAAACAACTGCCAAACAAACAACTGCCAAACAAACAACTGCCAAACAAACAACTGCCAAACAAACAACTGCCAAACAAACAACTGCCAAACAAACAACTGCCAAACAAACAACTGCCAAACAAACAACTGCCAAACAAACACCTGCTAAAAAGAGAGCTGTTTCCCCCGGCGCCAAAGAAAAGGCCTATACCGTTTGGAATAAACGGGAAGTAAACAAGGATGCCTACAAACCCTGGTCTGATGAACAGGATGATGAATTAAAAATTCATTACGACAATGGAACGGCCCTCGGTAAAATAGCCGCCCACTTCGGCCGCACAAAAGGAGCCATCATTTCCCGCCTCAGGAAATTAAATCATTATTTCGAAGATTAATAATCAGTCGCTTACCAGGCAGAAAGAGCAGGCAAAAAGAAATATTTGGTAAATTATACCATTCGGTATATTTTTGTGGTGTTATGACAAAAGCAGAGCGCACCAGACATTTTATTGTTGAAAAAGCAGCTCCTATTATAAATAAAAAGGGCATGGCTGCAACTTCTATCAATGATATTGTGGAGGCGACGGCGCTTACGAAAGGAAGCGTGTACGGTAATTTCGAGAGTAAAGATGAGATCTGTCTCGAAGCTTTTGATTACCTGGTGAAAAGAGTGGTGGCCGATATGAGCATGGCCATGTCGCGCGCTTCTACCAATCGCGATAAACTGTTTGCCCTGTTTGATTATTACTTCAACACCGTAGCGCAGCAGGAGGGTAATTACGGTTGTCCGCTCATGAATTTTGGTACCGAGGCTGATGATACCAATCCGGTAGTAAAGCATAAAGTGAGTAAGGCCATCCAGACCACAGAAAACCTGATCGCAAAGATCGTAAAGGCTGGTATTGATGCTGGTGAGTTCAAGCCATCTTTTGATGCAGAAGTCTTCTCCATAAAAGCCTTTGCCATGATTGAAGGCGGCATGTGGATTGCCCGCTTACAGGGTAACACAAAGCAGATGCAGGTTATTGTTGACGCCCTGAAACAGGAAATTAATGACTATTGCAAATAGTCCTTTTTTTTGACTTAAAATATACCGATCGGTATAAAAAATTGATAAATTAAAAACATACAATATGAACATCGAAAACAAAACCATTCTTATTACAGGTGGTGCAACCGGAATTGGTTTTTCTATTGCAAAAAAATTATCAGGAAAAGGTAACCAGCTTATTCTGGCCGGCCGGCGTGAAGATAAACTCAAAGAGGCCGTAGCCCAATTGCCCGGCACATCGTACGTAGTTGCTGATATTACCAATGAAGCGGATGTTGAGAACCTGGTTAAGCAGGTTAAATCAAAATTCGGCGGGCTCGATATCCTCGTGAACAACGCCGGTGTAGTGACTGCTTATCCGCTCGACAGTGAAAATGGGGTGTATGAAAAGGCAAAGTTTGAAATGGACCTGAATTACCTGTCGGTAGTACGGTTAACAGAAAAGTTATTGCCTTTCCTGAAGGCCAGCAAAGAAGCCGCCATTATCAATATTGAATCCATCGTTTCCTATTTGCCTGCTACGGTAATAGCAACTTACAGTGCGACAAAAGCGGCGCTGCACTCTTATTCCCAGGCATTAAGACTGGTGCTGCAAAGAACGCATCCGCATGTAAAACTGTTTGAAGTGTTTCCACCGTTTGTTGATACCGACATGACGAAAGATTTCACTGCCGAAAAATTATCGCCCGATGAAGTGGCGCAGGACATTTTCAACGCCTTGCAAAAGAACGAATATGCGGTAAGACCGGGCAGAACGAAAGAAGTATATTTCTCATTCCTGCAGGCACCGGAAGCTACACTGAATCAATTCAATGGAGTAGGGGCATAGGCCTGAGCTTTTTAACAAACCACCTTTGAGCTTTTAAACAAACCTGTGGAGGCCGGTAAACACCAACTTTGTGGTATCAAAAAATTAATACCATGACTAAAGTTTGGTTTATCACAGGCAGTTCCCGCGGGTTGGGACGATCACTCACCGAAGCGGTGCTGGCAAAAGGAGATCAGGTTGCCGCCACTGCCCGTCAGCCTCAACAGTTAGCTGATCTTGTAATTAAATACCCTTCGCAGATACTTCCGCTGCAGTTAGACGTAACTGATCAGGAAGCTATCACCCATGCTGTAGAACAGGCGGTAAAACATTTTGGCCGTATTGATGTGCTGGTTAATAATGCCGGTTTCGGAATTGTTGGCGCGGCAGAAGCATTCACCGATGAACAGGTTCGCAGTCAGCTCGAAACAAATTTGGTTGCCCCCATTCATATAACGCGTGCGGTATTGCCACATATGCGTAAACAACGGAGCGGGCGCATTTTGCAGATCAGTTCCATAGGTGGTCGTGTGGGTAATGCAGGCGTTTCTATTTACCAGGCTGCCAAGTTTGGCGTAAGCGGGTTTACCGAAGCGCTGGCAAAGGAAGTAGCTCCATTAGGCATAAAGGTAACTTCGGTTGAGCCCGGTGGTTTCCGTACCGATTGGGCTGGTGCTTCCATGACCTATGCTCCTTTTGTTGAAGGGTACGAGACCACGGTTGACCAGCGGGTTGAGTTCTTTCAAAGCGGTAAATTTGTGCCCGTAGGCGATCCGGAAAAAGCAGCGAAGGTGATGCTCGATCTGGTTGAACATCCCGAACCGCCGGTTCATCTTATATTGGGCAGTGAAGCGGCTGGTATGTTACGGAGTGCAGATGAGATCAGAAAAGGAGAGTTTGAAAAATGGCTGCCCGTAACGCTTTCCACCGATCATGAGGAAGCCGGCAATTTCCTGGAAACAAGTTACGGGAAGCAATTGCTTGGCAAAAAAAATTGACCTTTGCCATAACGCATATTTAAAGTGAAAGCTATGGCTCAACAGCCCTCAAATCCTGGAATTGTTTACTCCTGCTACCACCAGGTGAGTCGCGGGGGTGAACAATTTATTCAGGACCATGTGTTCAGTTACCATCTTGCAGGCACTTTACTGGTGAACGATGGTAGCAGGGAACACCGGTTTGAACCGGGAGATTTCAGGTTCGTAAAAAGGAACCAGTTGGCGAAATTTGTAAAACATCCGCCGGAAGGCGGTGTTTTCAAATCGGTTTCTATCATGCTGGATCAGGAAACGCTGCGCAAAATAAGTATCGAACATGGCTATACGGCCACTAAATCGCATACTTCGTCTGCGATTGTTAAATTGACACCTCATCCGCTCTTTAAGAGTTTTATGGATTCTATACTACCATATGAAGAGTTATCACCTGAAGAAAACGCCCCATTATTTGCCCTGAAAGTAAAAGAAGCCGTATTGTTATTATTGCGCAACCAGCCTGAATTGAAGGATACGCTTTTCGATTTTACAGAACCGGGCAAGATCGATCTCGAAGCATATATGCTGCAGCATTACCAGTTCAATGTAGGCCTTCACCGCTTTGCCTATTTAACGGGGAGAAGTTTGGCTACCTTTAAACGCGACTTCGAAAAGATCTTTCATGCCTCACCCGGCAACTGGCTGTTGCAGAAAAGATTGCAGGAAGCCCATTATCTCATTAAAGAAAAGGGAAACAAACCTTCAGATGTTTACCTGGAAGTTGGGTTTGAAGACCTGTCGCATTTTTCGTATGCCTTTAAGAATGCCTACGGGGTGGCGCCCTCGAAGATCTGATTTGTGCTGAAAACCTTTGCTCCGGTGCTGTGAGTAGTAATAAAAGGAAACTGGGAAGAAAGGCTTCAACAGGCTGTGGCGCAAATTAAGTTGTTAATTGCCCGGAAGGAACAACAAACCGGTGATCAGTCGCCAATTTTTCCTTACTTTTCCTGTATGCCTCCACTTCAATTTGGAATAGATGTATTGCTGACTCAGCATCCTGACTGGAAGAACCGCAATATAGCGTTGGTAACCAACCATGCTGCAACCACCAACCGGTTTATTCCATCACGCGTGTCTTTATTGAAACACGGTTTTAATATCGTGAAATTATTCTCGCCGGAACATGGACTCGATACTACCGGGGCAGATGGGCATTCAATTGATAATACTATTGATCCGCTCACAAATTTGCCGGTCATTAGTTTGTACGGTGATAAACTGGCGCCGGCGCAGGCTGATCTTGCCGGTATCGACCTCGTACTTTTTGACATCCCCGATGTGGGCAGTCGTTTTTATACGTACTTATGGACGCTATCGCATGTGATGGAAGCTTGTGCCGCTTTTGATATTCCTTTTGTTGTGGCCGACAGGCCCAATCCGCTTTCAGGAAATTTGTTATTGGCCGAAGGGCCACTATTGGATGAAACTAATTGCAGCAGTTTCATCGGGCGCTGGTCGATACCAGTAAGGCATAGTTGTACGCTGGGTGAATTGGCCCGCTTCTTTAATGAAACGCATGCAATAAATTGCCGGCTTACGGTTGTTTCATGCCTCAATTGGGAACGAGGTATGTTTTATTCCGATTGGTGTCAATCTTTTGTTCCACTATCGCCTGCTATTCCGGTTTTTGAATCGGCTTTATTATATCCCGGGCTTTGTTTTCTGGAAGCAACGAATTGCAGCGAGGGCAGGGGAACAGCAATTCCATTCAGAGTGGCTGGCGCGCCCTGGTTGCTGGCCAATAAAACGGCCCGGCTATTTAATACGCTGATCCCAACCCTGTCGGGCAGCGTACATGCCAGGCCAGTTCTATTTACACCAACTGAAGGGAAATATGCTGCTATGCCATGTGCTGGTGTTATGTTGCATGTTACCAGTACTGCTTCCTTTATGCCGGTGGCGGCCGGCTGGCTGCTCATCCGGATCATTAAGGAATTGCATCCGGAATTGTTTCAATGGGCTACTTATCCCACTCATGTAAATCCATCAGGTAAAAAGCATCTTGATCTGTTATCGGGCATTTCCAACTCCGCAACCCTGTTCGATATACCATTGGCTGATTTTGCAGAAGACATAAAAACATATACTACATGCAGTGACTGGTTATTACGAATTCAACCCTTTCTTATTTACCAATAGCGAAAGATCGTATTGGCAGCAACGGCACCTTGTTCCACCGGTTTACATTCAGTGATGCGGTAACTGATATTTCAACCACCGGCTGGCCGGGTGGCTGGTATTTGTTGAACATTAATACAGTTGATGGCACTTCGGCTACTTATAAATTGATCGTACCTTAATAGATATAAAGAGCAATATAGAATGGCCAGGGTCCCGGTATATGGGGAGCCTGGCTTTTTCATTATACACCTGGCAATGCGTTCAGGCTTCGTAATATTACGATAGCAGTAAGCTGTTGTGTAAATAAAAATGCGTTTATAAGAATTTACTGTAAGAAAGAGTAGAAATGCAACACAGTTGGAATGTAATTTGTAATGTAAGGAACAGGATATTCAAAGGATATTGGATTTAATCGGGGGCGTTATTTTTATCTGGCCCCCTCTTTTTAAAACCAATATCTTTTCAAAATATATACGCTTACTTCCTGGATCCTGTACCCGCATCATGCATACACCTTGGTTAATTTTTGTGTATGATGACAGAACCTTTTTTGTAAAAAGGCTTAAGGCAAAATTGTTGAAATGCCCGGCCTTTGTGATTGGTAGCGTTCGGCTTTCAGTTTTTTGCTGTAGCCTGAACGCACAACGTGTTGCTTCAATCTGAAAACTTATACCTTCAATAATTGGCTCCCCGGGGAGCCTTTTTGCGTTTGCAACTAACGGTTTTTACAAGTTCTAAATGATCAAATTGTTTACGAGGTACTAAAAGGAAGTGCTTATTGTGCCGGAAATAAATAAACCGGTAACCGTTAGAAACAGGGGATTAAATAATATTGGACAGAAGTGTGCCAATAACGATTAAATCCCTGCATAATGGCTTATTTTATTGTAACAGTGAAGGAGAATAAAGCTGGCGCCAAACGGCGCAGGAAGCTGGTAGTTGTTTCAAGAGGAAAACCGGAAGCCATGGTTTCTATTCAGGATATGTGCCGGGGTACCGGTTTTATTCCTGATTATAAAACGGTGAATGAGATCACCCCGCACCGGTATTTCAAGGTCGTAGGAGCGTTGTTGGGAAGAACCGTAAACCAGTCGGCTGCATAATAAAAGTGTGGACCCATACTAATACAGATCCACACGTTAGATAACTTAAAAGTTTGTTTGTGCAATCAGCGTTGCTTTTTGCGCATCTGAAAAATCCATCGGTATAATTCCAAATCTTCCCTGCGTATTTGTTGTAAAGTAAGAGATAACGCGTGGGTTAATGTTATTCGAAACGGTTGTGATGCTGGGTATGCTAAAGATGAGTGATTTATACCCACTGGTAAAATTGATATACAGTGTATTGCTGTTCCCGCTTTTTGCTTCAGTTAACAGATTGTTTATGTTGGTCCATTTACCATTATTATCCGGAACAACATAATTGTCCTGCACCCGCAATTGCGATTCGCTGTTGTTGATCGTGAAGGTTGTATTATCGGCCCAGCTGGTTGCTGCAATTCCTTTAGGCGTTGTGGTGGCGCCGAATCTTCTTATTAAAACAATTTTACCCCGCACAGCACCCAATGATGGAATGGTAGCACCGAGATACCAGTGTGAAGGATTTTTTTGTGTGTAAGTATCAAATGTTTGTTCAAAGGTGCGGGTATTGTTTGAGGGGTCGTATTCTTCTTTAACGCACATGATAATACATTCGCCGGGATTACTGGTTAAAAAACTAAAGCAGGCATTTAATACATCATCAAAGTTCAGATTCTGATATATTGATCCATGATGAATGGCAAAGGCATTGTCTATATGCCGGCAACGGATATCGAGAAAGCGGATACCTGCATTTAATTGATCGGCGATGGTCAGCGACTGGCATTTGGCGGTACCTGCAACCGGTTCAAAGCGGGCGCCCGCATCATGCGAACCAGGAACAGATAATTGAGAAAGGAGGTAACCGTCGGGCAATGATTGCATCCAGCTGGTTGCGCTGAAAGTAGCTGCAGCGATCCTGGCTTGTGGAGCAGTTGATGCCTGTTCATTGGTTGAAACGGGTTCCTGTTGCAGGTCTTTTCTACAACCGATCAGTAATAGCGTACATGTTGAAATAAAAATGAATAGCTGTAAGGTTTGTCTTTTCATAAATAGGTTTATGAATAAAGACAGGAAACCGGGTTCGCATAACCATTTTAGCGAACTGATTAATATTTCGATAATATTTTAACCAGACTTAATAAGTAAAGGGTATGACCGGCAACCAACTAAAAAAAAGGCCGCCTTCTTTCGAAAGCGGCCTCAGGTATACGTACATGTTACTATACTACTTCTTGCCCGGATATTCCTTCAACGCCTGCTGCAAACAATCCATCGCACTATTGAGATCGCCCACATTCAACACATAGGCTAACCGCACTTCATTCTTTCCTAATCCGGCAGTTCCATAAAAGCCACTGGCCGGGGCCAGCATCACGGTTTGGCCGTTGTAAGAAAATGATTCCAGCAACCATTGACAAAACTTATCTGAATCGTCGATGGGTAAACGCGCCATGGCATAAAACGCACCGCCGGGGTTGGGGCAGGTTACGCCCGGCATTTCATTCAACCGCTTTACCAGCGTATTGCGGCGTTTCAGATATTCTGCTTTGGTAGCATCAAAATAATTGTCGGGCAGGTCAACGGCTGCTTCTCCCAGTATCTGCGCAAAGGAGGGCGGACTTAACCTCGCCTGTGCAAATTTCATCACACTGTCAAGCACCTGTTTGTTCTTTGTCACCAGGGCACCTATACGGCCGCCACAGGCGCTGTAGCGTTTTGAGATGGTATCCATCAGCACCACATTTTCTTCAATACCGGGTAACTGCATGGCGCTTACCGGTTCGCCGGTGTAGCAGAATTCGCGGTACGCTTCATCGGAGAACAAATACAGGTTATGCTTTTGAACGATCTGCTTAAGCGTTTCCATTTCTTCCCGGCTGTATAAATAACCGGTGGGGTTATTGGGATTGCAAATGAGGATCGCTTTGGTTTTGGGCGTGATCAGTTTCTCAAAATCAGCAATGGGCGGTAAGGCAAAACCGGTTTCAATATTTGAAGTTACCGGTACTACCTTAACACCGGCAGCAACGGCAAATCCATTATAGTTGGCGTAAAATGGTTCAGGAATGATCACTTCGTCACCTACATCGAGGCAGGCCATAAAACCGAATAAGATCGCTTCTGAACCACCGGTGGTTACGATGATCTGGGTATGATCTATTTCAATACCAGCCTTTTTATAGTATTGTACCAGTTTGCGGCGATAACTTTCGTTGCCGGCGCTGTGGCTGTATTCCAGCACTTTAAAGTCGGAATGCCGAACGGCATCCAGAACGGGCTGGGGTGTTTCAATATCGGGTTGGCCAATATTTAAATGAAATACCTTGACGCCCTTCTTTTTTGCAGCTTCTGCAAAAGGTACCAGTTTACGAATAGGCGATGGCGGCATCAGCTGGCCGCGACTACTAAGTGTTAGCATTTCGCAAATATAGGGTTCCCTGTTTTAATGTTGTTATGCTTTGTTTGTGGTTGAGAATGTGTTATTTACATAAAATACTGTTCTTATAGACTGGTATTTTTAAGCCCATATGAAAGTCAACGCATTATAACCTGCAAAAAAAAAAAAAAAGAGCATTGGGAACCATGGGTTATAAAAAAAGTCCTCACAGCTTTCGCCGTGAGGACCATATATCTATCGCGCTGTGCAAAGCCCGTGAA
>NZ_LVYD01000071.1 GCF_002077945.1 Niastella vici | reverse complement strand
TTCTATTTGCAACAACGCAACGCTTGTGACAACGTTGAACTTACAACTTGCTTATGTACTCCCGCGTGTATTCGTAAAAATCCTCGGCTGTTTGTAATGGGCGTTTTACCAGGCGCGTTTTGTTGGTTTTGATATCGTACGAATAAAACTTTCCATTTGGCTTTTTGCGAAAGTACAGTTCGTAAAAGAAAAGCTTCTTCTGCACCATGCACATCACATAGGCCAGGCCCATTTGATACAGCTCGATCAACATGTGCGGGCTCACAAACAACAACTGTTCCACCGTTTTTATACCCGATAATTTGCCAAAATATTCTACCGTGGTATCCGGAATACTGATCTCTAAAACGTAATCCGGATCGGGCAGGGGCTCGGGCCAGGTGGCGTCCATGTTGAATACCCCATTTTCACTGAGGGTGGTTTCTACGTTAAACGGATTGATGTAATGTCCCAGGTTGTCATTCAGGTGACGGGTAATGGCGTTTTTGGTTGGTTTCATAATGCTCCAGGTTTAATGGTGGCCATTGGTACGGTATTGCATCATGAGCTACAAGATCAAATGCGGCGACAACCGGCCGGTTACGAATCGCTATTGATGCCAAATTTACTTATAGTTGCCAGTGCCTGTATCTTATTTTAGTTTATCTTTTACCCTTTGTGCTCACATTTTGCCTTGTTTGTTAACGTTAGACTTCATTTCCTGTAACCATTCAGAAGCGCTGATGTCATAATATTTCCTGAAAGCATTGCTGAATGAGCTGTGCGAAGCGTAATCCAGCTTAAACGACACTTCCTTGATCGAATACCCGGCCCTGATTAACCGCAGCGCTTCAATCATGCGCTTTTCCAGTTTGTATTGTCTTATTGATTTATGATATTTTTTTTTGAAGGCATGCTGCAGTACATTGCGGCTGAGATTATGGTCGCTGGCCAGGGTAGCCGTGCTGATGCCAGTGCCGGGATGGTCATCGATGTACTTCTTGATCTGTACTACCGCAGTAACTACCTCCCGTTTGAAATCCTTCTTTGGCATACACGCCAGTTTAATGAATAGTGGTTTGTAAATAGTGCGCGCCTCACCACATCATTATACATTGTGTTGCCTTTGGTTTTTAACAGTCAACATGAACAGGGCAAAAACAAGTGTCAAATGTGCAACACCGTTATACAGGTTGCCAAATAACAAAACGCACAATTCAGGCTGAATGCCATACGCTATCAACAATACAATCGTATGTGCATGGATAAACGCTACAGATAAATGGCCGGCCGCAAGGACCCGCTTGTTCTCTACTGTATGCAAGTTACTTAGTTGGTAACTTCTTTTTAAATCAATGTCTTCATGTTTTGCACTTCAGCGTACGTTCTTCGCCGTTTTGGCAAAATTCAAAATTGGGTCATTTTGAATAGCCGCCTTGTTTGGTGGACTAATAATCCCGGGCAAATTGACAAATATTGTGTTATATATAGGGATTGAACGGTTTTGTTCACCTTTATCCAAAACAACTTTCTTTTTTTTAGCCCCACCCAGGCCCAAAATATATGTGTAAAGGCTATATTTGTGAACCGGGTGACCATCAACAGTCTACATAATGAAAAAGCGCTCCTGGAACAGGTAGCGCAAGGGGATGAAAGTGCATTTCGCATCGTATTTGACCACTATCGCGATGCCATCTTTACTTTTGCCTGCAAGGTTATTCAGCACGATGCCCTCGCCGAAGAAATAGTACAGGATGTGTTTGTAAAGATCTGGATCAACCGGGCCGGACTGCCCGCTGTTCGCAACTTTCCCGACTTCCTCTTCATCATTGCCCGCAACCATACGCTCAATGCCCTGCGCCGCCTGGCCAGGGAAAGAAAATTATCATTAACTACCAATGCCGAACTGGAGCTGCCCGGCGTAAGTACCGAAGCCATCATTGTGCAACGCGATTACGACCGCCTGCTGCAACAGGCCATTGCCCAGCTACCGCCGCGGCAAAAACTGGTATATACCCTCGGCCGCCAGGAAGGCTTTACCCGCGAAGAGATAGCCGCCCAGCTGCAGCTGAGTCCCGAAACCGTAAAGGTGCATATGGCCCAGGCCCTGAAGAACCTGAGGAGTTTCTTTAACGAAAATTCGGATGGAATTTTGCTATTGATTGCAGTTATATTGTTAGAGTTACCGGTTGCCAGTTTCCAGTTACCGGGGCTCAAATAGTTAGGCTGATTAAAGGCGGGCGCTCAGAAATTGAAGCCTGGTACCCGGTAACCGGAAACCGGTAACTATTTTTTTCAGCAGGCTAACCCTGTCCTCATTTTACCTGTGTCTTTATTACAAACCAGCCATCCTTTACACTAATATACAATGTCAATAACCCGCCTTGAATATTTATTTCAACGGTATCTTAACAGGGAAGCCACTGCCGGTGAGCACCAGGAACTGATGCTGTTATTACAGCAGAGCGCCCAAGATGCCGAAATAAAAACCATCCTGAACCAGGTATGGCAGAACCTTACTGTACACAGGCAATTGGCACCGGAAAGGGCCGATGCCATTTTTCATACGATATTATCTTCAAACCCGGCTAATTCAATCCCTGTGATGCCTGTGAACGAGCGCCGGCCACGCCGCCTGTTACCCCTGAACAGATGGGCCGTGGCTGCCGCTGTTCTGGTGCTGGTTGCAACCGGTGGCTGGTTGTTCTATCTGAATAGATCAACGCCACCGGTAGCCACTACCAATACAGACTCCCTTACCAATGACATTGCACCGGGGAAGAATAATGCGGTGTTGATACTGGCCGATGGGCGAACAATAAATTTAGATAGCACAGCTAATGGAGATATTGGCAAGCAGGAAAATACGGTGATCTCGAAAAGGGAAGGAGTGGTGGAATATAGCGAGCCCAACTTAAAACTTAAAACTAAGAACTCGCTTTACAATACTATTACCACAGCAAGAGGCAATCAATATAAATTAATCCTCCCCGACGGATCAACTGTGTGGTTGAACGCCGAATCTTCTGTTCGGTTTCCTGTAGCCTTCACTGGCAACGAACGCCGCGTGGAAGTAACAGGCGAAGTATACCTGGCCGTAAAGCATAATAGCCAAATGCCGTTCAAAGTGGTGGCGAATGGCGTAGAAGTGAAGGACCTGGGAACGGAGTTTGATGTGAACGCCTATGAAGGGTTGGTAACTACTGTTGTAGAAGGGAAAGTTTCGGTGGGCAAAGCCGCTGCTACGCTAACAGCCGGACAGCAGGCGATCGTTTCCCGCGCCGGTTCAAACCCAATAAAACTGATAAAAGACGCCGATGTGGAAGCCGCCATTGCCTGGAAGAACGGCCAGTTTATGTTCACCGGTAACAGCATTCAATCGGTGATGCAACAACTCGAACGCTGGTATGATATTGAGGTAACCTATGGGCCCCATGTATCGAAAGAAGAATTTGTGGGCACCATGACGCGATTTGCCAATATATCTTCTGTATTAAAAATGTTGGAGAAAACCGGGACCGTTCATTTTGAGGTCCATGGCAGGAAAGTGCTTGTTAAGTAGGAACCTGGAACCCGCCTGTGCCAGGGCTATGGCGGGCAAAAACAAACCGTTCCGCATTGCGGGCGGAACGGTTAAAATAGTCCCGGTTTCCTGATCTATATACGAGTTAGGCATATTCATTCAGTAAAACCAAAACTTACCAAAGCTATGCATTTATTTGACATGGTAAGTCCTCATTTCGGGCTATCCTGGCTTCGAAGGAGAGGGCTGCATTTCCTGTTGCTTATGAAGTTGACCCTTGCTTTTTTACTGGCCGGTACTTTGTTCGCCTCGGCCAAAGGTGTTGGGCAGAACGTGACCCTGCACCTCAACAACGCCTCGCTGCAGCAAACGTTTCGCGAAATTCAACGCCAAACGGGCTATACCTTTCTGTACACCAAACAAATGGTGGCCGATGCTCCAAAGATCACCGTCAACCTCAACAATGTATCGCTGGCCGATGCATTGACCGAATTACTGCAAAAACAGGGACTCGAATTTTCCATCGACAATAAAATGGTGGTGTTGCGGCGAAAAGTAAAAGCCATCACCATGGCGCCGCCCGCGCCGGTTCCAACCGATACCAGCGGCGGCGAATTGCGCGGCGTGGTGCTGAATGAGAACAATTCGCCATTACAGGGTGCCACCATCCGCATCACCACGCTGAACCGCAGCACCTATAGCAATGCCCGCGGCGAATTTACCCTGCCCAAACTGCCGCCCGGTAAATACACCATCGAGATCAGCTATGTGGGTTTTACTGATTATACCGGCACCATTACCGTGAATGGCAATTCGGTGAACATCACTGCCGCCCTGAAACAGGTGCTGAGCCAGCTCGATGAAATAGCGGTGGTTGCCTATGGTACTTCAACCAAACGCTATACCACCGGCGCGCAAACCGCCATTAAAAGCCAGGATATAGAAAAACAACCGGTCACCAACCCCATTGCCGCCCTGCAGGGCCGCATGACGGGCGTGCTGGTTACCAATGCCAATGGTATTCCCGGCTCGGGCATTAGCCTGCAGATACGGGGTAACTATAGTTTAAGCAACCGCGCCGATCCTTTATACATCGTTGACGGCGTGCCGTACCCGGCCGCGTCGCTGGTCACCAACAGTGTGAGCACCGCCAGCGGCCAGGTGAGCCCCTTCAACAGTATTAACCCGAACGACATTGAAAGCATTTCGATATTGAAAGATGCCGACGCTACCGCCATTTACGGTTCGCGCGGTGGCAACGGGGTAGTGCTCATCACCACTAAAAAAGGAAAGGCCGGTAAAACCACCTTCGATGTAAATGCCTGCAGCGGCTCAAGTGTAGCCACGCGCGTTCCCGATTTTTTAAACACCCGGCAATACATCGCCACCCGGCGCAAGGCCTTTGCTGCCGATGGCATTACGCCCACCACCAGCAACGCACAGGACCTGTTGTTGTGGGATACTACCGCCTATACCAATTTCCCGAAACTGATCATGGGCAATACCGCCTCGTTCAGCAATGTACAGGCAGCTGTTTCGGGGGGTAACGAGCAAACACGTATACTGCTGAGCCTGGGCTATCACAACGAAGGCTCGGTGATCTATGGCAACAATTACGACAAATGCGTAAGTGGCCATTTGAACGTAGACCACTACAGCCTCGATAAAAAGCTCAACATAAATACAACGGTGAGCTATACGAATGATAATATCAGAACGCTGGCGGCCGATCCCTTTCTGGCTATTTATGCGCCGCCGAATTTTCCGCATTACGACAGCACCGGCGCCCTGTACTGGATCCCCAAAGATGCGCAGGCCAATACGGCCAATCCCTGGAGTTACCTGAATAAAGTGGGCCGTAACTTCACAGATAATTTCATTACCAATATGACCGTGCGGTATACCGTACTGCCCGGGCTGAACGCGAAGGTGAATACCGGCTTTAGTAAAATGTACCTGACGCAACAGGTGATTATGCCTGCCACCGCGTTCAATACGGTTCCATCCTTTGCCGCGCCGTATAAGAACTACGCCAGCTTTGGCAACAGCAGCGTGCAAACCTATATTGTAGAACCGCAGCTGGAGTATACCAAACGGGCAGGAGACCTCAGCATCAACGCGCTGGCGGGGGGAACCGCCCAACGCAGCCTTACAAAAACGAATTATATAACCGGTATCAATTACAGTACCGACGACCTTATAGAGACCATTTCGGCTGCCGGTAGTATTTATGACAAAGGCGCCAGCAGCAGGGAGTATAAATACATGTCAGGCTTTAGCCGCCTTTCGTTGCGCTGGTTAAATAAATACATCGTGAACGGTACCTTCCGCCGCGATGGTAGTTCACGCTTTGGCCCCGGCAAGCGCTTTGGTAACTTCTGGAGCATCGGCGGCGCGTACATCTTTAGTGAAGAAAACTTCATTAGAAACTACCTGCCGGTATTGAGCTTTGGTAAGTTGCGGGCCAGCTATGGTATTACGGGCAGCGACCAGCTGCAGGATTACCGCTACCTGGAAACTTATGCCAGCAATTACAACACGTACAATGGGGTGAACGGTTTATACGCTTACCAGATCGCCAACCCCGTGTTTAGCTGGGAAGCCAACCGCAAGGTAGAAGTGGCGATGGACCTCGGCTTTTTGAAAGACCGCATTTTGCTGAGTGCCAGCTGGTACCGCAACCGCAGCGACAACCAGCTGGTGCAGGCGCCCCTGCCTTCACAAACCGGTTTCGATTATTACCAGGCCAACCTGCCGGCCCTCATACAAATGACCAGCCTTGAGTTTGAGGGGAATACCGTGACTATCGCGAAAAAAGACTGGCGCTGGCAAACTACCTTCAACATCACCTTCCCGAAAGACAAACTGGTTAGTTATCCGGGGCTGGCTTCTTCGCCCTATGCCAATACCTACGCCATTGGCCAGCCGTTGAAACTGGCGCGGGGTTATCATTACCTCACCATCAATAGCGCCAACGGCGTTCCGCAATTTGAAGACCAGAACAAGGATGGCTCGTTAAATTCAACCTACGATTATATTAATATAGGCTCCCTGAACCCGAAGTTCTATGGCGGCTTTGGCAACACGGTTACCTGGAAAGGGCTCACACTCGACATCTTTGTACAGTTCACCAAACAGAACGGGTACAATGCTTACCGGGCCTATTACTTCCCGCCCGGGTATAAAGTGAATGTGCCAACTTTTTATGTAAAGGATAACTGGACGCCCACCAACACCAATGCCTCGCAGAGTGCATTGAGCACTACAGTATCGAATAGCAACGGACCCGGTTACGCGTACCCGTACCGGTATTATTATTCCGATGCGGCCTACAGCGATGCTTCGTACTGGCGCCTGAAGAACCTGGCTTTATCGTATACGTTGCCGAAAAAGCTTACCGGCAAAATGAAAGTGCAGCACCTGCGCGTATATGTACAGGGTCAGAACCTGTTCACGCATACCGGTTACCAGGGCCTTGACCCCGAAACGCAAAACGCCACGCCTGTTTTAAAAACGCTTACTGGCGGTATTCAGATAACGCTTTAATTGATTATGACTATGTTGATAACAACCAAACTATATAACCAATTATTAATGATGGCAGGGGCATTGGTGCTGGCAGGCATGTTCAGCAGCTGCAAAAAATATGTGGAGGCCGACCTGCCCAAAGACCAATTGGAAGGGAGCCGGGTTTTCAGCAGCGCCACCAATACGCTGGCTGCCGTGAACGGACTGTACACTTTTGCGCTGAAAAATGCGAGCTTTATTACGTACCAGGGCGATCTGCTGGCGGGGTTCTCTGCCGATGAATTTACCTTTGGCAGCACCCAGTACGACGATTTTACCAATAATACCCTGCAGGCAGGCAATGCCGATGTGCTGGCTACCTGGAAGCTTTTTTACAGCGTTATATACCAGGCCAATGGCATTATTGAAAAAGTGCCGGGGAGCCCGGTAAGTGACAGCTTAAAAGCTTTATACACGGCTGAAGCAAAAGTGTTCCGTGCTTTCTGTCATTTGTACCTCACCAGTTATTTTGGCGATGTGCCGCTGATACAAACCACCGATGTAACGGTGACGGCCACTGCGCCGCGCACGGCAAAAGCTACGGTGCTGGCTGCGGTAGCGAAAGACCTGTCAGCTGCGGAAGTCATACTGCCTTATGGTACCGTACGCAATGGCCGCCTGAATAAATGGATGGCCACGGCCCTGCTGGCGCGGGTATACCTGTACCAGGGCAACTGGGCGGCGGCCGAAGCAAAGGCCACCACAATGATCAACAATAATAGTGGCATTGCCCTGCAGACCGACCTCAGCAAAGTGTTTTTAAGAGGCAGTAAGGAAGCCATTTGGCAGATCAATTCGGCCGATAACAATTATGTATATGGAACCAGCCTGCCTGGCACTTCGCTCAACTACCAGGTAATGATACGGCCCGGATTATATAATGGGTATGAAACCGGTGACCTGCGTAAGACGAACTGGATGGGCAGCGCCACTGTGCAAAGCACTTTCTTTTATTATCCTTACAAGTATAAGAATGCATCGGCGCCTGCCAGTGCTGCGGCTATTGAAGATTATGTGCTGATGCGCCTGGCCGAGCAATACCTGATACGCGCCGAAGCCCGGGCGCAACAGCAGAATTTGACGGGCGCCATCGATGACCTGAATGTGATCCGTAACCGCGCGGGCATTACCCCGTTAGTGGTTGGGCTTTCGCAAAGCGATGTATTGCTGGCGGTGGAAAAAGAGAGAAGGCTGGAGTTGTTTGGCGAGGGCTATAGCCATCGCTGGATTGACCTGAACCGCACTAACCGCGCCAATGCCGTGTTGGGCGCCCTGAAACCCGGTACCTGGAAATCAACAGCGGCCTTGTGGCCGATACCCCAAAATGAAATATTGTTAAACCCGGCGTTAACGCCAAACCCTTAAGTCAGTTATTGAGTTTGTTAGTTATTGAGTTCGTAGTTGCCGGGTCAGCTTACGAACTCAATAACTATTGAATTAGAAGGGTAAATGGGTATTCAAACATATTATACCTGTAAGTAGTTTCTATTAGCTGCAGCCCTTTTTTATTGATATTTGTCAATTTTGATGGGTTATTCTACAAATTCTGATCTACATTTCTATCACTGTGTTATTTTTACGCCCAACCTTCCAAATGGAATCTTATATATTTCATTAAAAATGGGGCTGGCCGGTTACAAATCAATTACCGGCGTTTACTATTAATACCGGAGCATGATAAAGGACAACATGTATTCTGATGCGGAGCTTATTGCCGCCATTAGAGCAGGGGATCAGTTAAACAGCGCTATCTTTTTCATTTACCAGCAGTATGCTCAAACGATCCAGTCGTTTATTATGGCTAACAGCGGTACGCCGCCCGATGCAGAAGATATTTTTCAGGAAACAGTGGTCACGTTCATTGACCTGGTAAAAAAAGAGAAATTCCGGGGCGAAGCAAGTGTAAAGACCTTTCTTACCGCCATTGCCCGCAACCTGTGGTTGAACGAATTGAAGAAAAGAGCACGCAGCGGCGTTCGGGAAAAAGTTTTTGAGACCAGCCGGGAAAATACCGAAATGGATGTGAGCCAGTACATTACCGACCGCGAAGTGAAACAGCAGTTTATAGAAGTGCTGGGAAAACTGGGCGAGCCCTGCAAAAAGCTGCTTACCCTGTTCTACTATGAGAACCTGAGTATGAAAGATATGGTGCAACACCTGCCTTATGAAAATGAGCAGGTAGTGCGAAACAAAAAATACAAATGCCTGCAGGCGCTGACGGAACTGGTAAAACAAAATCCCGTCATTGCCAAAATGGTAAATCAACAGTCACGCTAATTTTATGGAAGGCCGCAACGAACATTTATTAATTAATTATCTCGACAGAACCCTGCAAGAACAGGAGATGCGGGAAATGGAAGCGTTGATCAATACCGATCCCGAAACGCGCAAACAATGGCAATACCTGCAACTGGCCGTGGAAGCGGTGGAGTATGCTGCTTTATACGACCAGGTGGCTGCCGTAAAAGAAAACTTCAGGACCATTCAACCGGTTGAAGTACTACAGCCGGCGCCCCGGCCCGGTATGCTGGTGCAAATGCGCCGGAAACTGAGCGTTGCCGCTGCCGTGTTGGTATTGCTGATGGGTGGGGCTGCGTATAAATATTTTAGTGTAAGCGCAACACACGTGTATCAACAAGCGTTCGTAGCGTATACACTACCAACTGCCCGTGGGCAGGCAAGCATCACTGATGTAGAACGGTTGTACCAGGCGCAAAACTGGTATGCAGTGATCGCCGCCGTTAGTAAAACTTCCTTAACAGATAATAAAGCCTTATTCCTGGCCGGCATGGCCCACTTGCAATTACAACAATTTGCGCAGGCAGGTAAGTTGTTTGAACAGGTGCGTGCGAACAATACCCAAACGGGTGATGATTATTTTCAGGATGAAGCGCAGTTTTATGGCGCATTGAGCGATCTGGCTTCGGGTAATACCCAACAGGCTATTTCGGCTTTGCAACAAATAAGGTCAAATAAAGACCATTTGTACCACGAGCAGGCTGCCCGCATTGGAAATATTGATCTCAAGATATTGACAATCAAGGCCAATAAAAAACCTTAAGATTTTTTGAAAAAAATTCGATTTCGTGGTTACGTTCTTTTCAACAGCTTTTACTAATTAATAGAACCAGCTCTTTTAAATAATTCCCTTTTACGTTCGTGAGGATCCGGATCAATGATATCGGAAACCTGGTCCCGGCCTGCCGGGAAACAGAGAAACCTGCGTGGTTCCATCTTCACGAAATATTTCTTTTAGTATTCGTGAAGGTCCGAATCATAATATCGGAAACCTGATCCCGGCCTGCCGGGAGACAGAGAAACCTGGATGGTTCCGTCTTCACGAAATAGCTCTTTTAGTATTCGTGAAGGTCCGAATCATAATATCGGAAACCTGGGTGGCGTTTACGACCACAACAGAGAAACCTGGATGGTTCCGTCTTCACGAATATCCCTACACATTCGTGAGGATCCGAATCAATG
>NZ_LVYD01000070.1 GCF_002077945.1 Niastella vici | reverse complement strand
GAAGGTCCGAATCATAATATCGGAAACCTGGGTGGCGTTTACGACCACAACAGAGAAACCTGGATGGTTCCGTCTTCACGAATATCCCTACACATTCGTGAGGATCCGAATCAATGATATCGGAAACCTGATCCCGGCCTGCCGGGAGACAGAGAAACCTGCGTGGTTCCATCTTCACGAATATTAGCTTCGCATTCGTGAAGACCGGATCATGATATCGGAAACCTGATCCCGGCTTGCCCGGGAGACAGAGAAACCTGGATGTTCCCCTCTTCACGAATTTTTTTTGAAACCTACGTGCCGATATTCATCGGGTACGTTATTGTCGATAGACATTTTAATGCTGAACTGCTCAGCGGGCGCCCCGCGCAAAGAGCCTCGAAATTTCTTTGTGTTAAGGGCCGCGTTAAGCAGTAAGCATAAAGTTCCTAAACCCTAAGTTTGATTAGCACCCCTGGAAAAAGCGTTAATGACCTGATTTGCATTGAATGATTTAGTTTTCAGTCGGTAACCGGGCAGGCCAGCAATGGATGCCTGGTTACTCTCTTTTAAGTTCTTAATACAATTTAAATAAAATATTCATCTCCGTTTATGCGGGGCTGTAACCTCTAAAAGTCGACGTCATTGATCAAAGGATAAAGCAGTTCAAACTGTAGTCCGGAGTACACACATCAGAGCAATTTCTTAATCCGTAAACCTGTGTGAGCTACGTCGACTTTTTTCTTCTTTTTAAAAGTATATATACTCCCAGCAAGACTGCCACCCCCACGCCAGTTACAAGCAACCACCGGTAGCCCATACGTGCTTTTATCAGCGGCTGTGTATCGCCGGTAAGGATCAAATGTGCCCAATATCCTGGGGTTTTATGTAAAGCATTGCCATGCAGGTAATCGAGTTTTGCCTGTCGCAATGCTTTCGATTTTGTATATCCTTTTTGTAAGTATTGATGAAATTGATGCAGTATGGTGGCGGTGGCGGCATCATCGGCCTTCCACAAACTGTTCACCATACTGGCGCAACCTGCATAGGCAAACCCCCGGGTAATGCTCAGTACGCCTTCGCTGTTTACCAGCTGCCCGTTCCCCGTTTCGCAGGCGCTTATGATGATGAGCTGCGTGGCTTCCATGTTCAGCGCATACAATTCTTCGAGGTACAGGGCATCCTGCGTGGTTTGCTGGTATTGCGGATAAAAGGCAATGAACGAGGCTGCGCTGTTGCCAGTGTCGGCAATGGCATGTGTGGCCAAATGCACAACCGGGTATTGCGAAATATTTTGCAGGAACCGGGCCTTGGTTGCCTGCTGGTTGGCGAATTGCAAGCCGGGTACCCCCGCAATCTCCTGTGCACTGGCAGGCAGCTGTTGCATGTAGTTATATGTGGCGTTCGGGAACCGCATACCGCTTTGTGCAAAGGGGGCAAAGGCCAGGGTGCCCGCCGGGGGGGTGGTCTGCAGGCGCCGGGCCCTATTGGCAGTAATGAACCGCGCACCGAATTGATAACTGATCTCTGTAGTCTCTATCAGTGGTTTGGCAGCTGCACCCGGGGTGGCGGGTAATGATTCAAAGGGCAGGTAATACAGGATGTTATCGGGAATGATGATCCATTCGGGTTTATCACCGGCCAGTGCCTGCACCGGTTTTACCAGTTGGGTATATAATAATTCCCCCCATTTTCCGCCTTTAAACCGGCGGCCCGCTTCGGGGTTTTGCAAAGCGGTGAGCCATTCGCGAATATTTTGTTGAATGGTGGCAAAGGAATCGATGCGGGTATGTTTAAAGTTGTGCTGCGTGATCACGAACACATGCAAGGCATTGCCCGCCGAATAAAAACTGATAACGGCCTGTTGGCCGGTAATGAATTGTTGTATGGAATCGGGGCGGGGCCAGTTCTCACTGTATTTACGTTGGTAATAAACACTGTTCTGTTCAATGGCATGTTGCACCTGCGCCAGTTGTATTTCATAGTCGGCTTTTTCATTGGCGAGGGTAACCAGGGCACTGCTGTCGGCTGTTTTATCGGTGCTGATGCTCAACCTGGCCAGGTTGTATTTGAGATTTCTTTCTTTTTGCATTAAGGCCGGGTCAATGCCGGGCAATTTGCGATAACCTTTTTCAACCAGGCCACTGTACATGACCGAAGCCTTGTTGCGTTCGGCGATCACAAATGCCTGCTGCGCATAACCCGCGCCGGGATGCAGGGTATGCAATTGCATACAAACGCCTACCGCTTTTTGATATGCCTGCTGGTTGTTGTTCTTCAGGAACAATTTGGCTTCATCGGTATCATAGCTTTTTTCGATATAGCGTAATAATGAAATGGCGCTGGTATAGGTGCGCAATGCGGCCTGCAGTTGGGCTTCGTTATGCTGTACCTGGTATAAGACTTCGAAAGTGGCGGCTTTTTTTAACAGTGCGTCGAACAGGCGGTATGAAGTGAATGTGCCGGTGAACTGATCGGGATTGTAGCCGGGATCGCTGTTTTTGAAATGCCCGCTGAATACAATGATGGCCTGCTGGTAAGCAGCAAGGGCCCTGTTGTATTGCTGATTTTGCAGCAGCCAGTCGCCCAGGTATAATTGATGTACACCGTAATAGGTATTGTTGGGCGGTATTTTATGGGCAAGGACCAGGTTATTGAAGCGGCTGAGGTAATAAGCCGCGGAATCGGCATGGTGCAACAATAAATGCGTATGTGCCAGCTCGTTGAGCACGCGGGGCAGGGCAGTGGGGTTCACCCCGTAAAACCAGTGCAGCGCCTGCAGGTAATTGCCCATGGCTTTATACGCCATGCCCATGTTGATGGTGATCTCGTTGGTAAATACTTTCTGCGAACGTATGGTTTGGTAAATAGTAATGGCTTGTTGGTACAAACCCTGCTTATAACATACAGCCGCTATGTTGTTCTCGATGTTCACCACCCAGCCGGGGTCGCCGGCCGGGTTCTTTCGCAGTATGGCCAGCGCCTGGGTAAAATAGTTGCGGCTTTGCACATAGTTGCCATTCTCATAATACAGCACGCCGAGGTCGTTGTACAGCCGTTCTTTTTCGGGCACATGCGGAAAGCGTTGCGACAGGGCTTCGGCCTGCAGCAAAAAATAACTGGCCGAATCGAAATTGTTCAAATGGTAATAGGCCGAACCGGTATGCTGGGCCACTTCATACAACAGCGAATCGCTCCAGCTGCCATTGCGTTCTTTTATGCGGTGGGCCTGCAGGTAGGAGGCAATGGCCTGTGCATAGTTGGTGTTTACATCCTGTAAAATGCCGCTGTTCAAATGAGCATAGAAGAGCAGGGAGTCGGGGGCAGAACCGGGGCTTTGGGCCAGCGACAGCATTTGCTGAAAGGTCGCCAGCGCCAGGCTATCGGTGGCATCGGTAGGGTTGGGCAGGTGAAACAGGTGGTTGGCCCTGTTGTACAGTGCCCTTATTAGTTGAGGATTGGCAGGATTACCGGTGCGGTAACCACAAACCAGCCAACCGGCCAGTAACAGCCAGCCTTTCCAAACTATACGCCGTAAAAGGTTCCTCACCATTTTTCCCATGGGTTAGGCGAAGATAAAGAAAGCGGAAACTATTTTTAATTGGCAAAGCCGGCAATGATCAACAACGGGGGCCGCGGTTTATAATTTATGATCAGGTAATTGAAAAAGCTCTGCCGTTTGCTGGTCACTTCCTGTATGAGGGCCGCAGGAATGCTCGATACTTTATCGTAATACATCACCTTTACCGTAATGGACTGCATGGCATTATTGCTGGCATCGTTGAGGCGGTACTGTATGGGGATCTGTTTAAAATCGCCATTCCTCAGCACAGGACCAAAAAGGCCATCGGTCAAAGATTTTTTCAGGTTAATGATACCGCTTTTGGTGCGAACGCGCAGCTTTTGGTCATTCGCCTTGCTGCCGGGCGCCGCATTGTCGAAGGCACATTTAGAATCACCACTGGCGGCACTGTCGGGATAGTCGCTATCGTTGCTGGCGTCGCAAATGGTATTCTTGAAGGGATTGGCGTCAAACACCGGCTGGGCGAGGGTATCGTTATTCGAAATAACATAAATGTTATCGAGATAGGTCATGCCGCCAATGATCAGCTGGCTTACGCAGGTATCGGTAGTGCCTTTTTTCACAAAAGCAACATTGTACCGTACGCCGGTTTCACTTTGCGACAGGTTAAGCACACCTGTGGTACGGTTCATACTAAGCCCATCGGGCCAGGAGAGCCAGGTTCCGTCAATGCCGGAATTGTTGAGGGGCGCAACAAAAAAATCGCCGCTTTGTGTGGGCTTTTTATAAAGGATGCTGTCCCCATAATTGGGGGCGTAGAGACATGAGGTAGTTGTACTGGTTAGGAGCGTAGTGTTCGTAGTGCTGGTATCAACACTTTCTTCTACGGCAGGGTCTGTATGGTCTGCTTTGTTGCAGGCAACAAACGCAAATAGCAATACGAAGGGCAGCAATGTTGAACAGTAGCTCAGTTTGCTTTTCATCTATGTTTCGGTTTTAACGCGGGAATCCAAAAAAATGAGAACAAGGTTTTGTTTTGGTCAGGTACCAGCGTATATCACCGTATTTCAACGGATACGAATAAACAAATATTCTATTTTTAGGTCATACTATACGAATATATATTATGATGCTATTTACAACACTGGTTATCAGTGGTTAAAAGGTGGTGATTTTCATGGTGTTGTTTTCGAACGAAAGGATTGCTGACATATTAGTGTGTGACAAAATACGATAAAACCGCTGGCCCTGCAATAGGTGTTTTTCCGGTATCTTCAGGGGCTGGTTAACCATTTCATTATTTGGGGCGCAAAACACCGATCCGTCAGCAGGCGTCATTTACGTCACCATTCACCTCCTGCTCACAGGTACAAATAATAATCCTTCATGAGCTCCACAAACTCGGGCGTATAGCCGCCGGTGGCGTTCCGGATGGTGAGTTCGAAAGTGGGCGCAAAATCGTCGGGCGTTCTTGTGTAATGTAAGATGGCGCGGAAAAAAGGATGGCCCGGGCTTTGCCGTACGAAGAGTTTTTCGGTGAGTGAGAAACTGGCCCCGGTAGCCAGTTGGTTAAAATATTCCCAGCGATGATAAGGCAGCAGAATGCCGAAAGCCCCATGGGGTTGCAGGTTGGCGCTGATCACCTGCACCAGTTCGTCGAGAGTAAGGTGTTTGCTGTGTTTGGCTGTTTGCTCGCGGTCATCGGCCGGTTGCAGGTCGTCTTCAAAGAAAGGTGGATTGGAAATAATGAATTCATATTGCATCGGGAACCTAAAGCTGCGGGCGTCGCCCGGAAATACCTTCAGGCGCGTTTTCCAGTCGTTCTGACTGGTATTTTCCTTTAATTGTTTATAGGCAGTAAGGTCGATCTCGATGCCATGGATCGCGGCCTGGGAGCGTTGAGCGAGCATCATCATCAACAGGCCGGTGCCGCTGCCTATATCGAGCACGGTAGTGTATTGGGGTATTTTGGCCGAAAACCAGGCGCCCAGGATACAGGCGTCGGTGCACACTTTCATGGCTACCTGGTCCTGGTGAATGGTGAATTGTTTAAATTGAAAATATGAGTTGGCCACAATAAAGTTTGTTAGTTTTTGAGTTAGTTTATAAGTTAACCAGTGAACTAACTAATAAACTCAGAATTCTGCCCTGGCGGTAGGACTGGCTCCTAAATCCACAAATTCTTCATTAAGATACTTATAGTACGCCGTCATGGCGATCATGGCGGCATTATCGGTACAGTATTGAAAGGCAGGAATAAAAGTCTTCCAGTTATTTTGCTCACCCAGTTCGGTAAACGCTTTGCGCAACCCGCTGTTGGCCGATACGCCCCCGGCAATACAAAGCTGATCGATACCGGTGGTGAGGGCCGCGGCCTTTAACTTGTTCAGCAAAATAGAAACGATGCGGTGCTGAATGGAGGCGCAGATATCGGCCAGGTTCTCTTCCACAAAACGGGGATTGGCTGCGGTGTTCTCCTGCAAAAAATACAGGATGGCGGTTTTGAGCCCGCTGAAGCTGAAACCCAGTCCCGGTATTTGCGGTTCGGGAAATTTGAACCGTTTAGGGTTCCCTTCCTTTGCATATTTATCAATGAGCGGGCCACCGGGGTAGGGCAGTCCTAACAATTTGGCCGATTTATCAAAAGCTTCGCCGGCGGCATCGTCCATGGTTTCGCCGATCACTTTGAGCGAAAGCGGCGATTCGCAGAGTACGATCTGGGTATGGCCACCGCTTACGGTGAGGCAGAGAAAGGGAAACACGGGTTTGGGGTCTTCGATGAGGTTGGCCAGCACATGTGCCTGCATATGGTGTACGGCAATGAGCGGCACATTGAGCGCCAGGGCCAGCGATTTGGCAAACTGGGCGCCTACCAGTAAGGACCCAATGAGCCCGGGCGCCTGTGTAAAGGCAATGGCGTTTACAGATTGCAGGAAGGCTGCCGTATCATTACCGTTCTCACCAGCCTGCGAAGCGGCCTTTTGTAAAGCAGCGTTTACTACCGGCACAATATTTTGCATATGGGCGCGGGAAGCCAGCTCGGGCACCACACCGCCATATTGTTCATGAATGGTTTGATTGGCAATAAAATTGGAAAGGATTTCGCCGTCGCGAATAATGGCGGCCGACGTTTCGTCACATGATGATTCGATTGCTAGAATTGTAATACTCACGCCGCAAAGCTAATATGATAATGTGATAATTAGCTAATTTGATAATGCTTCAATTTCGGGCAGTCCCAATAAAATCGAAGTTCATGCGTAAGCATTCGGGAAGGTTGTATTCCATTATCATTATCGAATTTATTTGGACCTTATAGCAACCACCGGGTCCATCTTCGCTGCTATTGATGCCGGAATAATGCCCGCCATTACGCCTACAACGATACAAATGGAAATGGCCAGCACCAGGATGTTGGGCGCTATAAACACGGTAAAGCCAAAGATGGCCTTGGAGGCCAGAGTGAGAATAAATACAATGGAAAGCCCGAACAACCCACCCATGATGCAAAGGAAGGCGCTTTCGAGCAGGAATTCGGTGAGGATCATTGACCGTTTGGCGCCAATGGCTTTTTTCAGTCCGATCTGCGAGGTGCGTTCGCGCACGGTCACAAACATGATATTGGCCACGCCAAACATGCCTACCACCAGCGAAAGGGTGGCGATGGCCCAGCCGCCTTTGTTGATGCCACTGAAAATATTGCTGGCAAAACTGCTGAAGGCGTCAATATCATTGAGGGCAAAATCATCTTCTTCAGTGGGTTTCAGTTTGCGGATCGACCGCATGGCGCCGGCCAGCTCATCGCGCAATTGCGCCATGGGCACATTTTCGCGGCCCTGCACCATAATGATGGGATTGCTGTTCTTTTCGCGCACCATTTCTTTCATAAAACCCAGGGGCATCAGAATGCTGTTATCGTATTCCCACCCACCCACAAAACTTTTACCCTGCTTTTTGATGAGGCCAACCACCTGGGCGCGTTTGCCCGATTTCAGGATGACTGTTTGCCCCACCGCTTTTTCGGCTTTGCCAAACAGGGTTTCGGCAATGGTATTGCCCATCACGATCACATTGGCGGCAAAATCGTAATCGGCAGGTTGCAGGTAACGGCCCTGCTCAATTTCTACCGGTTGTATATTCACGAATTCATCGGTAATGCCGTAATAGTTCACGCTGTTGATGACATCATCTTCGTACCCCACATAACTGTTGGTATTGATATTGAAGGCCACATTGGCGGCGGCTGGTACTTTTTGTTTAAGCAGCAGCATTTCTTCATGGGAGGGCGACGGGCGTTTTACATAGCGCCACCAGGGGTAATCGGGACCACCGGCATACACCCATTTGTCGATGTACACGGTATTTGAGCCCAGGGCCTTGATGTCTTTTTGTACCTGGTACTCGAGGCTGTCGACCGTGGCCAGCACGCTGATGATACAAAAGATGCCAAAGGCCACGCCTGTCAGCGACAGCATGGTGCGGATCTTGTGCGATTTAAATTCCTGCCAGGTGAGGTTGAGGCTACTGCCCAGTATTTCGAGTACGCGACGCATAGCGTAAATGTAACATGATTCACCTGATTGTGAAATAGCTTCCGTGTTAAAAGGTTGCCTAAGCTGAAGGATGGGGTAATGATCGTGAAAAGGATAATTGAATATACTAAATAGCCCGTTCAGTATTCAAACCGCTCCACCTCCTGCTCGTTCAACATATGACGGATGAACGCGTTGTGGTTCTTCATGGAGCCTTCGGCATCCCAGGTGGCGGAAAAGGTAGTATGATTGCGGGTTTGCTTACTTTTTCTGAAAGAAAGATGGTATTGTTTCATGAGGGTTTCATATTTCTCAAACACCTGGTCGTGGTAGGGGCAGGTGATCTTGTACGTGTGCAGGCGGTTGATCTTGTCAATCCAGTCTTCAATAGCCGTAAATGCGTTCAGTACGCCCACCAATACGATGCAGCCACCCAGCGCAATGTACTGATGGCCGGCGCCCACACCCATACCCAGGGCGGCAGTGACCCAAATAGTGGCCGCAGTGGTAACGCCGTATATGCCGGTTCCACCCATAAAAATTACGCCCCCGCCTACAAAACCGATACCCGTTACAATATTGCTGGCGATACGGTCGGGTGAAGTGCGCGAACCAATTTCCATCGAGAACATCGTGAACAGGGCCGAACCGAGACAGATAAGCATCAACGTGCGCAGGCCGGCCGATTTATTATGGTATTCCCTTTCGGCGCCAATGATGCCGCCGATGAGCACGGCGATCAGCAGTTTAATAATTATTTCCAGCGTATCCATGTTGGTTCCGGTTTTAATTTCCTGGCCTAAGATACCAACTTGTTGCCTATCTTTCGGGCATGTTTATCATCGAAAATCAACAGATCAAAGCCGTTATCAATGCCAAAGGCGCGGAGCTTACACAACTGGTGCATAAGGAAAATCAATTAGATTATATGTGGGCGGGCGACCCGGCCTTTTGGGGCAAACATTCGCCCATCTTGTTTCCTATTGTAGGCACGTTAAAAAATAATACCTACCTCCATAAAGGAAAACCGTACCAGCTGCCCCGGCATGGGTTTGCGCGCGATAAACAATTTGCGGTAGAGGAACACAATGGGGACACCATTACTTTTTTGCTTCGCAACGATGCCGAAACCGCAACTGTGTATCCTTTTATATTTGAGTTTCGCATCAGGTATACCTTGTTTGAAAATTCGCTGGCGGTGACTTATGAAGTAGTGAATGCCGGGAAAGAAGAAATGTATTTTTCTGTGGGCGCGCACCCCGCCTTTAAAATACCATTGGTGCCGGGCACTGCATATACCGATTACTATTTACAGTTCAACCACACAGAAACCGCGCCCCGCTGGCCCATTTCACCGGATGGATTGATTGAAATAGCCCCGCTGCCATTACTGGAAAACACCAACCGGTTGAACCTGTCGAAAGACCTGTTTCAGCAGGATGCGCTGGTGTTGAAGGGCATAAGTTCTTCCATTGTAACGCTGGGGTCCGATAAAACAACCCATGGCTTCCGGTTCGATTTTCCGGGTTTTCCATTTCTTGGTCTTTGGGCCGCCAAAAACGCCGATTTTGTATGTATAGAACCCTGGTGCGGTATTGCCGACAGCGTAACTACCAATCAGCAACTGGAAGATAAGGAAGGGATCAATAAGCTTACTTCGAATGAGACGTTTACGCGGACGTGGACGGTGAGTGTATACTAATGTTGAAATATCATCATTCTCCGTTTTGCTAAAATCGCCCCTGTTTGCTTCCCTAATCGCCTGCCAAACCTTAACTTTGCGGCACTTTTCAACTGTTGGTAATACAGCTGAACGGTTCATAACACAATGAAATACAATAACGAAATTCATAAACGACGCACTTTTGCTATTATTTCGCACCCTGACGCCGGTAAAACCACCCTTACCGAAAAGTTCCTGCTGTTCGGCGGCGCCATTCAAACGGCCGGGGCAGTGAAAAGCAACAAGATCAAGAAACACGCTACCAGTGACTTTATGGAAATAGAACGCCAGCGTGGTATCTCGGTGGCTACGTCGGTGATGAGCTTCGAATATAAAAATACCCTCATTAACCTGCTCGATACCCCCGGTCACAAGGATTTTGCAGAAGATACCTACCGCACCCTTACGGCGGTTGACAGCGTTATTCTGGTGGTTGACAGCGTGAACGGGGTTGAGGAACAAACCCGCCGCCTGATGGAGGTTTGCCGCATGCGCGATACCCCGGTGATCGTGTTCATCAATAAAATGGACCGTGATGGTAAGAACCGGTTCGACCTGCTGGAAGAAATAGAAAAAGAACTGAATATTTCGCTGCACCCCATGACCTGGCCCATCAACAGCGGAAAGGACTTTAAAGGGGTGTACAACCTGCACGATAAGAACCTGCTGCTTTTCACCGCCAATACAAAGGCTACCGATGAGGATACTGTAAGTATCAGTGACCTCAGTTTGCCCGTGCTCGATGAAAAGATCGGCGAGAAGGACGCTGCCATTTTACGGGAAGATGCCGAGTTGTTGGAAGGCGTATATGGCGAATTGCCCGTACCCGATTACCTGAGCGGCAAAGTGGCGCCGGTATTCTTTGGCAGCGCCATCAACAACTTCGGGGTAAAAGAAATGCTGGATACCTTTATCCGCATTGCCCCCGTTCCGCGGCCGCGCCCCACCTCGGTGCGCGATATTCCGCCTACCGACGACAAGTTCAGCGGCTTTATTTTCAAGATACACGCCAACCTCGATCCCAAACACCGCGACCGCATCGCCTTTTTACGGGTGTGCAGCGGCAAGTTTGAGCGCAACAAATATTTCCATCACGTACGGCTCGATAAAGACGTTCGTTTCAGCAACCCCTATACCTTCATGGCCCGCGACAAGGATGTAATTGAAGAAGCATTCCCCGGCGATGTGGTGGGTTTGTTCGATACCGGCAACTTCAAGATCGGCGATACGCTCACCGAAGGCGAAAATTTTTTCTTTACCGGCATACCCTCTTTCTCCCCTGAAATATTTAAAGAGGTGATCAATAAAGACCCGATGAAAACCAAGCAATTGGAAAAGGGGCTTTTACAGCTTACCGATGAGGGTGTGGCCCAGCTGTTCACCCAGTTTGGGGGTAATAAAAAGATCATTGGCTGTGTGGGCGACCTGCAGTTTGAAGTGATACAATATCGTTTGTTGCAGGAGTATGGCGCCAGCTGCGAATTCAGGGCCATGCCTTATTACAAAGCCTGCTGGATCACCAGCGCCGACCCCAAAAAGCTCGACGATTTCACCCGTTTCAAAAGTAATAACATCGCAACCGATAAAGACGGCCACCTGGTGTACCTGGCCCAAAGCGAATGGTTCCTGAATACCGAAAGAAGCAATAACCCCGATATTGAGTTTCATTTTACCAGTGAGATCCATAAAGAGGCAGTGTAGGCGGAATATGTTAATTTGCTGATTAGCTAAGTTGCGCTAATCTATGGTGATATTTGAAACTGACCGGTTAATTGTCCGTCGCTACACTGCAGACGATGAAGAAAATTTCTTCCTGTTGAACGGTGATCCCGAGGTAATGCGGTACATCCGTGAGCCCAAGGACCGCCAGGAATGTTCCATTTTTTTAAAGCGGAACCTGGCCCTGTACCAGCACCAACCCCTGATGGGCCGCTGGGCCATGGAAGAAAAAGGCTCCAACGCCTTTGTTGGCTCTTTTGCCATTATTCCGGTTGAAACGACCGACAGCCGCCGCCATAGTGAAATACAGTTGGGATACGCCTTGTTGAAAGATTATTGGGGGAAGGGGTATGCCACCGAATCAACACTGGCCGGTAAGCAATATGCGTTTGATGTAATGAAGCTGCCATTAATAGTGGCCATCACCGAGCCGGCCAACATTGCCTCGCAGAAAGTATTGCTTCGCTGCGGGTTTCAACAACAGCCCGATATTAAAGAAGGCAATAAACCCCTCTGTTATTTTACCAGCCGCAATCCCAATTGTATAGAAACCGAACGGCTTCATTTATTTCCGCTTACAGCCAGTCAATTACATTTATACCTGAAGGCAAACGACGGGTTGGAAAATGCCCTGGGCCTTACGCCCTTTGGCCGCACCATTGCCCCGCAGGTGAAAGATATGGTGGCTAAGTTTACCCTGCCCAATATGGAAAAAGCTACCGGCAATGATTATTTATTTTACACCTTCTGGCTGGTGGTTGATAAACAAAGCAGGCTGATCGTGGCGGAGCTGGGCTTTAAAGGCCCGCCGGGTGAGGATGGGCGCGTAGAGATTGGTTATGGCACCATGCCGGCCCAGCAGAACAAGGGCTATATGACCGAAGCGGTGAAGGGCCTGTTACAATGGGCTGCCGGCCGCTCAGCTATTAATACTGTGCTGGCCGAAACGCATGCTTTAAATAAAGCTTCAATAAGGGTGGTGGAGAAGAACGGGTTCACCAGGAGCGCCCAACACGGCGAGATGATCTGGTGGGAAAAACGAATCTAATCTCTACATTTGCAACTGTTCTAAAGCCGCTATAAAAGAAAAAACTAAAATGAAAAAACGCATCCTGAGACTGGCTGTAAAATCCGTAAGATCTTTATTGAACCTATCCCATAAAAAATTCGACAAAATTACCATGGAGCTCTATAAAGAGCTTTTTAGAGAAGAATACCCGGCCAACCAGCATAAAAAAATAGAACAGGTAAATTACTATAGCTCGTTTACCCCTGATAGATATTCCCACAAATTTGGGGAGTACCAGCAACAAACCAATTTTCTGGAGTTTAAAGATCTTGAAAAATGGATGGCAGGAAACTATGATAACAATATCGGGGACATAGGCCGGTTTTATTTCCTGAATCTTTGTATAGATTCTTTGCTCGAAGAAAATATAGCAGGCAACGTAGCCGAAATAGGCGTGTACAAAGGGAACTCGGCTTATCTGTTGGCCAAGTATGCCCGGCATCCTGCAGTTAATTCCAACTGCTATTTGTTTGATACGTTCGAGGGCTTTGATGCAAAGGATATTCAGGGTATTGATTCGGTTATAAATCAACATCAATTCACTGATACTTCTCTTGAGTATGTTCAAAAGAATGTAGGCACCGATAAGAATATCGTTTATGTAAAGGGATACTTCCCTGAAAGTCTTAAGCAGGTAGGCGATTTAGATTCTTTTAGCCTGGTGCATATTGATTGTGATCTGGAGAAGCCTATTGCCGATTCGTTAAACTACTTCTATCCCAGGATGAAAAAAGGTGGCTTCCTGATCATGCACGATTATTCGAGTTTGGTCTGGAAAGGAGCAAAGGTAGCCATTGATGCATTCTTTAAAGATAAACCAGAGTTTGTTATTCCTATTCCTGATAAATCAGGTACTTGTGTAATCAGAAAAGTATAAGTTGGTCAATAAAATTAAAAGCCTCCCGGTTTTATCAGGAGGCTTTTCTATTTCTTTCAGAATTTAACTTAGAACTCCGGATTCACTCCTGTATAATTCTGCGGTGTTATTTTCTTCAACTCTTTCTTGATGGCCGATGAAACTTTCAGGCCGTCAATGAACTGGTGAATGGTTTGCTGGTTAATGCCATTCTTGCCACGGGTCAACTCTTTCAGCGCCTCGTACGGTTGCGGGTAATTTTCACGGCGCAAAATGGTTTGAATGCCTTCGGTAACCACAGCCCAGTTATGTTCCAGGTCGTTGTTGAGGGCGCCGTTGTTCAGCACCAGTTTGCCCAGTCCTTTTTCAATTGATTTTATCGCGAGTATGATATGTGCGAATGGTACGCCGATGTTGCGTAATACGGTTGAATCGGTAAGGTCGCGTTGCAGGCGGCTCACCGGTAATTTGGCGGCCAGGTGTTCGAGCAGCGCATTGGCGATACCGAGATTGCCTTCGGCATTTTCAAAATCGATGGGGTTTACCTTGTGCGGCATGGCGCTGGAACCTATTTCGCCTTTCACCGTCTTCTGCTTGAAGTACTCCATGGAAATATAAGTCCAGATGTCGCGGCAGAGATCGATGAGGATGTTATTGATGCGTTTCATGGCATCAAAATGCGCGGCCAGGTTATCGTAATGTTCTATTTGGGTGGTGAATTGCTGGCGTTGTAAACCCAACACGCCTTCCACGAAATCATTGCCCAGCTGGATCCAGTCCTTTTCGGGAAATGCTACAGAATGGGCATTGAAGTTACCGGTGGCGCCGCCGAATTTGGCAGTTACCGGCACACTGATCACCTGCTCAACCTGGTTGCCGATGCGTTCTACAAAAACCATGATCTCCTTACCGAGCCGGGTAGGGCTTGCGGGCTGTCCGTGGGTATGGGCCAGCATGGGAATTTCCTTCCAGTCGGTGGCCAGTATTGACAGCTGGCGGTTGAAGTTCAGCAGGGCAGGGAGGTATTCATTTTCAATGGCATGTTTCCACGAAAGGGGAATGGCCGTATTGTTAATGTCCTGCGAGGTGAGGCCAAAATGCACCCATTCCCGGATGTCGCCGGCATCCATCGCGGCCAGTTTTTCTTTCAGAAAATATTCCACGGCCTTTACGTCGTGGTTGGTGATCTTTTCGGTGTCTTTTATCTTTTTGGCGTCATCAAGGGAAAAGTTCTCGCAAATTTCCTGCAGCGCTTTTTTTTGCGGGGCAGTTAACCTGAAGAATTTTTTGTCGGCCAGGAACCGCACATACTCTACTTCTACCAGTACGCGGTATTTGATTAAGGCAAATTCAGAAAAATAGTCGTCAAGATGTTGAACCTGATGGCGATAGCGTCCGTCAACAGGTGAAATAGCCGTGAGTGCGTTTAGTTCCATGAACAATTGTTGTTTATTAAGGCCTGTCAAGTACCTTTGTGCCCGCAAAATTAAATCAATTGAATAAGATTAAGGTTGGAATTGTTAATTATCTCAATACGAAGCCTTTAATATATGGAATTCAGCAGGCGGCGGTGGCCAGCAGGTTGTTGTTGATTGAGGATTATCCGGCCAATGTGGCGCGTATGCTGGTTGAGGGTACAATTGATGTGGGGCTGGTACCCGTGGCGGTGATCCCGCATTTGAAAGAGCATCAAATTATTACCGATTATTGTATAGGTTGTACGGGGCCCGTTGCATCAGTGGCCATTTTTAGTGAAGTGCCCATTGAAAAGATCGAAAAAGTACTGCTCGATTACCAGAGCCGTACTTCGGTGGCGCTGGCCAAAGTGCTGTTGCGGAAATACTGGAAAATAGCACCCGAACTGGTTGATACCCGGAGTGATTACCGGGCTTCCATAAAGGGTACCACCGCCGGAGTGGTCATTGGCGACCGGGCACTGGAGCAACGCAAGGTTTCCCCCTATATTTACGACCTGGGCGAAGCCTGGATCAATTTTACCAGGTTGCCCTTTGTATTCGCCGCCTGGGTAAGCAACAAACCTTTACCACAAGACTTTATTACCGACTTCAATGCCGCCAATAAAGAGGGGCTGCTACATATTGACCGGGCCGTGGCCGAAAACCCTTTCCCGGTGTTTGACCTGCATGCTTATTATACCCAACACATCAGTTATGAGCTTACTCCCGAAAAGAAAATGGGGTTGCAGCAATTTTTAGCTTTTGTTATGGAAGAAAAAGGCATTCTAAACAGGATGGCTTAAAAAACGCGTATTTCTTACGTTTAGTGATTGGGAGTTACACGTCTATCGCCCAAATCAACACGCTTTTTGCCATTTTCTACGCGCTTATTGGTTTTATTTTAATGTGTGGGGTGGTTTATTAATTTTACGGCCTTAATCTTTACACCCAATAGCATGAAAAAAACTTTTGTTAGTTTATTGGCCATTGCTTCCCTGGCCGCCTGTAAAAAGGATTGTGATAAGTGCGCAAATAATAATTGCAGTACCCCCAGTCCAGATTCTACGGTAGTTTGTAAAACAGACCTGTCGAAAGGGCTACTGGCCTATTATCCTTTCAGCGGTAATTTTAATGATGTCAGCGGTAACGGTAATAATGCCACCGCGAAGAATGGAGCTTACCTCACAACCGATTTCCTTGGCCGCTCAAACAGTAGTGCCGGGTTCGACGGGGTAGATGATTACCTGATAGTACCGGGCAGCGCTAAATTGAATTCAGATACGGTAACTATCTCATTCCAGGTAATGGTGAATTCCAATACCCGCCGCCATGTGACCATAAGCAGGATCAATTTTGAAACCGGACAATCCCTGATATACGGAATACATCACAGTCAGCCTACCGATAATAAATGGGGTTTTGGCTTGGTGCCGGGAACCGATGATTGTTCAAAATTGTATTCTTACGATCCAACAGCATCAGGCACTATCTATGGCAATGGTCCCATACAACCAGGCAGATGGAATAATATCATTGCTTCCTTTGTAGGGGGTGTTATGAAATTATATGTTGATGGGGTGCTGCAATCTTCCAATACCAGAACATTTACCAAAGCCAAAAAATGCGATAATGCCGACCTGATGATCGGTGGCTGGTGGAAATCGGACATTGTATCTATTGACGGTAAAATTGATGAAGTTCGGTTGTACAACCGGGCATTGACCGATTGTGAGATCAGCAAGCTGGCAGAAACGTTTAAGAATTAAGAAGAACTAATTTTAGCAACGCACCTAATAAAAAAGCCCTTTAATGGGGCTTTTTTATTAGGTGGGCTTTTAGTAACAGGTAATAAGTTTTAAGTTTACGGTGAAACCCCTTACCATGAAAAAACTTGTATTATCGGCAGGCGCCCTTCTCCTGTTGATGGCTTTCAAAAAAAACAGTATCATACATAAACCAGCACCTGTTACCGAGCCAACCTGTGCTTCGGATCTGAAGCGGGGATTACTGGCTTATTATCCCTTTAACGGTAATTATAAAGATGCCAGTGGTAATGGGCTACATGCTTTTTCAAGGAACGGGGCTCACCTGGCGGCGGATTGTCACGGTGAGGCTAATAAAGCAGCGGAGTTTGATGGAACAGATGATTATTTGATAGTGCCCGGAAACAAAAAGCTGAATGCAGATTCGCTGTCCATATCATTCCTTGTGATGGTCAATAACGCTGATCGAAGGAATGTAACTATCAGCCGCATCAATTATGAAACAGGTGAGTCATTGATCTTTGGTATACATGAAAGCCAGCCCGATGACAATGCCTGGAACTACGGTGTTACATCAAACGCAGATGGTTGTTCCACTCTTTACGGATACGATCCCTCGATGGCCTGTTATAGCAAACAGGGCATTCAGCCGGGAAGGTGGTATAATATCATCGCTACATTTGGCAAAGGCCTGCAGAAATTATATGTTGATGGGGTATTGCAGAGTACAAAAAAAAGAACTTTCCAAACGGCTAAAAAGTGTTCTGGCGGCGATCTGCTGATCGGTGGCTGGTGGAAGGCGGATATTGTTTCTATTGATGGAAAACTGGATGAAGTTCGATTATATAACCGGGTTTTAAATGAGTGCGAGATTGCCAAACTGGCCGCAACCGTTTCGCAGGAAGCAGACCAGCGCCCCAGACGAATACATAAAAGATAACCGCGTATTGACCGATTGTGCGATCAACAAACGGGCAGAGACGTTTAAGAATTAATCAAAAACAAAATTCATACAAAAGAAAAGGCCCTTTTTAAAGGGCTTTTTCTTTTGTATAAAGGGTTCTTTTATTTTACGATGGGCTCACTTATCTTAACAACATCACTATTCCCGATCGTTTAATGGTTCCACAATAAGTTTTGGCTTTTATAATATAGGTGTAACCGCCTGCTGGCAGCGGTTCGCCCCTGAAACGGCCATCCCAGCAAACGCCTGGTTTGTTGGTGGTAAACACCCGTTCGCCCCAACGGCTGAAGATGGAAAATTCTTCAATGGTAGCGCCGCCCCAGCTTTTTAAACCCAGGCAATCGTTGAGCCCATCGCCATTGGGTGTAAAGGCATTGGGTACTTCAAAGGAAACTTTTCCGGTTGCAGTAACATACACGGTAACACTATCTATGTCTGAGCAACCATATTGATTGGTGCCGGTCACAAAATAGGTGGTGGTGGTGTCGGCAGTGGAAACCGGATCGGGCAGGGTGGGGTAGTCGAGCCCCCGGGCAGGCGCCCACAAATAAGAACTGCCGGCAGAACCGGATGCTTTCAGTTTGGCTGAGTGTACCAGACAATCGATATCGTTGATCTTTTCTGCTTTTACAACGGGAGTAGGGTTTACGGCTATCCGTACGTGGAAGGTGGTGTCGGTGCCGCAATTGCTTTCCCTGATAGTAACGTGGTATAACGTGGTAGTGTCGGGCGTGGCAATGGGCGTTGCGCTGGCGGCATCGTTCAGTGAGCTTGCCGGGGTCCACAAATACTGGTCGCCGCCAATCGCCTGCATGGTAATGGATGAGCCCTTGCAAATAACAGCGTTCATGCCGGCAGAGAATTTGAAGGTGCGTACCTGTACATACACCGAATCGCTATAACTGCAATTATACGCATCGGTTACCTGCACTTTGTACATAGCGTTTGTACCTGTTGTGGCCATTGGGTTGGCAATGGCCGGGTTGCTGACCGCAGCAGCCGGCGTCCAGCTGTAAGTGGCCATGGTAGTATTGGCGGTTAACTGAACGGGGGTATTGGGGCAGGTTACCAGATCATGATCGGTAATAATGGTTGGAACCGCATGCAAACTAATGGCAACCGTGTCTTTGGCCGTACAGCCATTGATGGTTTGCCCTGTTACAATGTAACTGGTATTGGCAACCGGGGATGCTACCGGGTTGCTGATGGTGGTATTATTTAAACCAGCAGCGGGCGTCCAGTTAAAAGTAGCGGCACCGCTTGCCTGTAATTGCACTTTTCCATTTATACAAATTGTGGTGTCGTTATTCGTTTTTACAATGGGGGTGTCTACTGAAATGATAACACTGTCGCGTTGTATAAATACCGGGGCAAAAGAAATGTCATCAAGGGCGAAGTCGTTTCCCTGCACCTGGGTGTTATTATTTACAATGGCAATAGTGGCCGTTGTATTATTTCCGGAATTCCAGGTGGTGTAGAACTGGCTCCAGGTACAGGTTGGCAGGCTGGCGGTGATGGGGCTGCCTACCTGCCGGCCATTGATACTAAAGCTCAATTGCGCCGGGTTGGGCGTGTATAATGCCTGTATCCAGGTTGAGAAGGCATAGTTCGTATTAGGCGTTACAGCAACAGTGGTGTTCCATACATTTACATTCGCTACCGGTGCGCCGTTCACCAACAGCATATTTCCGTTGCCGGTAGTATGGTCGGTACAGGTGCTGAGCGAAGGGTTCCAGGTTTGCGGACTGGCGCCAACAAAGTATTGTCCTTCGGTCACATTGGGATTGGCAAAGCTGTAGCCCGAAGTGAATCCGCTGTTACCACCATTGAAATTCCCATTTGTAATTAGATTATTTCCTGTAACCTCGGCTGTATAATAATAGGTTATTTTTCCCGGTGTGCTGGTGACCGGGTTGGTCACATTCGCATTATTGAGGAAAGTGCCTGGCGACCAGCAGAAACTCAGGGCCGGCTGGGCGCGCAATTGTTTGGTGGTGTTGAAACAGATGGTGGTATCGGGCGTAAGAATGAGGTCGGCATTGGTTACCTGAATGGCAATGGTGCGGGTGATGGTGTCTTTACAGCCATTGGTTTCATAACCGAATTTCACGGTATAATTCCCGAAGGCGGCGTACGTATTGGCGCTGTTCAGGTTGCCGGTGGCCGAGTTGCCATCGCCAAATACCCAGTACGCATTCGACAGGTTATTGCCTGTGCCGTAAAACTGAACAGCCAGCGGATTACAAATAGCCTGTTTGTAATACAGGTCGGCCGGTATCACCGTTACTTTTGAAAGGGATATTGTATCGCTGTTCACACATCCCTGGGTATTGGTCACCCTTACGTAATACTTTCCGGAACTATTGGCTGTAAAGGTTTGTGCCGTAGAGCCATCCTGCCACAGGAATCCGGCGCCGGCGTTACCGGCATCGAGCAATACATTTTTTACATCACATAATGTTAAATCGGGCCCCAGGTTAACTACTGGTTTGGCAAGGGCCGTTATTACTGTGCTATCGCGGTTGGTACATCCGTACCTGTCTGTTTGTACCCAGTAAGTGCCGGCTGTTTTCGCTGTAATGGAATCAGTTTTTGCCCCCGTGTTCCAGGTATATTGCGCATATTTTATACCGGTGCCGATCTTTATAGAATCGCCGGTACAGAGATCAAGTGCTTTGGTGGGCGTATGTGCCGGAACATCGAGCACCACTACCTGTTTACAATAACTGGTTTGGGTTGGCAAACCATCATCGATGGTGAGGTTGATATTATAGGTTCCCGGGCTCGAATAAGTGACGGGCAGGGGATCCTGTAATGTAGAGCTGGAGACACTGGCATTGGCGCAACCCTGAAACCGTAAGCGGGTAATGGTATTGTTGGCAACGTTGGTGATGAAGGTGTATACTTCATCGTTAACGCGGAACAGCCTGGAAATGGAATGTGGGAAATTCAGATTGCCCAGGTTGCCCAATGAGGTGATGGTTGGTGTTACAGTAAGATCGTTACTGAAATTAAGCCGTACAATGTCGTTATACGAAGGGTTGCCGTTTACGGCGAACCCGACGATCTGGCCGCAAAATTTCATAATGGTGAAGTCGCGCGGGTGATGCAACATATTGCCGGGATTGCCGAGGTTTACGCCTGTTGGGGTGTTCAACAGGGAGGAACCGAAATCGAGGCGGGTGAGCGAAGAAGCGGTGCCATTGCGTTGGTTATCGCCACCGTTCACAACAAACACGCGCCAGTAACCATTGTCGTTAATGGCGTAAATACCGGTGGGGTATTTCAGCCCACCGATATTACCCAAGTCTGTGGCGGTGGGGGCATTATTAAAATTGCTGCCAAAGTTGAACCGGGTAATGGTATTGAACTCTGCATTCACCGTAAAGCCATACCAGTTGCCGCCTTCCCTGAAAACATGCAGGTCAATGGGTTGGTTCATTAAATTGCCAACATTGCCCCAGTTGGTAGGGGTGCCGGGGCTGGTAATATTGGTACCAAAATCGATCTTGAGAATGCGGGGTTGCTGGCCTACATTGACATTGCCGCCAACGATGATGGCATACCAGTTGCCTCCATCCTGCACTACCTGTATTCCTTCATTGGCGGTGACTTGCAATAAACCGCCATAATTACCCAGGTCCACTGCTGAGGGGGGATTGAGCAAACTGTTACCGAAATCGAGCCGTACCAGCCGGGCCTGATTATAATTCACGACAAACGCGTAGTAGTTACCATTGGTATATACATAATCCATAAATACCGGCCCGGCGAGCAGGTTGTTCGGGTTGCCAATATTCACTGCAGCCGGTGGCGTATTAACGTCGGCTACACAAAAGTTCCAGTAATAGGTGGAGGCGCCTAACGACAGGTTGGTAATATTCACCGGCGTATTTACGCACACGGTATCTGGTGTGGTGAATTGCGCGATGGCCGCCTTACAGGAATCAGGAGTATAGGTACAATTGGGGTTGGTGGCATTTATGGTTGCGCTTCCGCCCAATGTGCCGTTCCAGGTGGCGTTCCCCTGTTTGTTCAACAGGTTATCGAAGGTGTAATAAGCCTGTAACCCGGTTTGGGTGGTGGGCGAAGGAAGCGGAGTGTTCATGTACTGGCGGATCTGGGCCTGCGACCGGGCAACATTCCAGATGCGCACTTCATTAATATAACCTATGAATTGGGTGTTCAGTACCAGCGCATCGTACAACCCTACCTGCGTATGCCAGTTATTTTGTATGAGGTTACCTGTGGCGGCAACCTGGCTCATTAAAAAGCCGTCGCGGTAAAACTTCAGGGTGCTGCCATCGTATACCATGGCCACATGGTACGTTTTATTCAGATCTATTTCACAAACATCGGGTGTGCGGTAATAACCATTGGTGGTAGTTATTTCGGCCGTGTTTGGCCGCAACAGGTAGTTTACATCGGTGGGGTCATGGTGTTTGGAGACCACATCGCCGGCATACAGCAAACCACCTGAATAGGTTGCTGTACGGTTGATCATGGCTTCAACAGTGACCGTGTTGCCGGGAATATCGAGGTCGCCGATGTTGACGTAAGAAGGTTTGTTAGGAACGCTTAACCAGTTGGCGCAAGGGTCGCATGAGGTTACCACCATGCTATCCCTGTTACTGCAGCCGTACCGGTCTGTTTGCACCCAGTAGATGCCCGGCGTATTTACTGCAATAGAATCGGTGGTGGCCCCGGTATTCCAGGTATACTGCGCATTTTGTACCCCCGTACCTATTTTCACAGGGTTACCGCCACAAAGCGATATTGCCTGCGTGGGCGTATGCACTGGCGGCGCTAAAACAACCACCTGTTTACAGATCGAAGTTTGCGTGGGCAGTCCGTCATCAACCGTAAGCGTAATGTTATAAGTGCCCGGGGTGTTGTAGGTCACTGTACCGGGGTTGGCGCTGGTTGAATTGGGAACGCTGGCATTGTTGCAACCGGTGAATTGCAACCGGGTCAGTGTTTGGTTGCTAACGTTCGGCACAAAGGTGTACAGATCGGCACCTGCTCTGAATATTTTGGAAAGGCAATGGGGGAAATTCATATTGCCGATGTTGCCAAAACTTGTTGCTGTGGGGGGGCTGGTTACAGTGGAAAAGTTCAATTTGATGAGGCTGTTATAGCTGGTGTTGGCGTTGATCACATACCCGATCAGTTCGCCGCAATAATTTATCATCTGTATATCCCATGGCGTATGGAACTGGCCTCCGATATTGCCCAGGTTTGTGCCGGTTGGCACATTGAACAGGGAGTTGCCGAAATCAAGTCTTGAAAGGGTGTTACTGTTTGCATTGGCAACAAAGGCATACCAGTTGCCGTTGTCATTAATAGCATGGATACCCGTAGGGCCGCTGAGGTTCCCGATATTACCCAGGTTCGCGGCTGTTGGGGTGTTGTCGAAACTGTTAGTGAAATTGAAACGGGTAATGGTACTGTTATCGCTATTAACCGTGAGCCCGTGCCAAACACCGGCATTATCACTGAATAAATACAGATCGTGTGGGTAGGCCAGGTTGCCGATATTACCCCAATTGGTTGCCACGGGTGCGTTATTGGCAATGTTGGCGCCGAATTCAACTTTCAGAATGCAGGGCGTGGTGCCGTTTGCAAGGGTTCCGCCAACGATAATAGCGTACCATTTTCCTTCATTTTTTACAACCTGTATGCCTTCTGCTGCATCGGGTATTTTGCTGTTAAAATCGCCCAGGTCAATGGCGGCAGGTGGGGTTAGCAGGCTGTTACCGAATTCGAGCCGGAATAAGTGGCCCGTATAGTTATCGGTCATGAAGCCATAATAGTTTCCATTCTCCTGTACATAGTCGATATACACGGGCGAAGTGAGATTGCTGTTCAGGCTGCTGAAGTTGGCTCCCACGGGCGGCGCATTCAGGTTACCGGTACAAAACGACCAGTAATTGGTGGTGGCGTTGGAACTGGTATTGGTGATGGTTACCGGTGTGTTTACACACACCGTATCCGGAGCAGTGAAAGAGGCGGTGACCGGCACCAGGTTGGCAAGGCACAGCGCATTTACTTCGGTTTGGTTCAGGGCCCGGTTGTAGATGCGAATATCATCCATTTTCCCTTTAAACCGTAGCTGGTCATTTTGCCACCACGTACCGATCTGAATATCTGAGTTGGTACATTGCCTGAGCGTGTTGAAAGAAGTGTTATTCGTGCTGACCAGCAAGCCATTCAGGTAGATCTTTTGCACGCCTGCTTCATAGGTGCACACCAGGCAATGCCACTGGTTAGTGGGTACCGTTCCCCCGGTATTTACATAGGCCGAGTTCAGGGCGATCTGTGAGTTGCAAATGTCTACCGGGTTATTTACCCCATATAAAATGCCGGGATACAGGTTGAAGTTAATGGCCACCTGAAACTGGGCGCCTTCACCGCTGTAATAACCGATCTTGCCAATGAGGTTTTGCAGCGTGGTGAGTTCGGTGTTGAAATACATGGCTACCGTCATGGCCGTAGCCGTGTTCATGCCTGCAGTGCCGGGTACTATTATATAATCGTCAATGCCGTCAAAATTGCACGCACTGTTGGCATTACCGTACCGGTCGGTTGTTAAAGTAGTGGAATTATAAGTAGGGTTATTGTTTTGGCCGCTTACATCGTTGGCGGTGCCATTGAACGAATAGTAGGCGATGAGTCCCTGGTTTAGGTTCACCTGGGTAACGGCATTAAAATATAAAGAGCAAAGTAATGCAGTTAGTAATAAATATTTCATGTAAGTCTAGGGGGTAATTTCTCAATAGTATTCAACGGCCCTTGCTGTTGGTACAGTTTATGGCCATTAAAATGCATAAATATAGGGTTAATTCTATATGATGGCCGAAATGTTAATAACCGCGCAGTTTTGGCAATAGGCGTGTTGTTTTGGGCAATAAGTGTGCAGGTGTTCAGGTAGGATGCCTTATTGTGGTGAGGGCGCCAGCTCGTCAATTGCAGCAATAACATCATTATAGTTGATATCATTGATGGGGTAAGGGCTGGCCTGTTCTATTTGTTTTGCCAGTTCAGCCGTTTGCGTATATACAAAATGGTTTATTTGTTTGGGGTAAATACAAATAACATGGGGAAAGCGTTTACGGTCGTATGGACCAAACCGGGCGAAATGGGTACCGGTATACAGTCCAATGGTTGGTACTTGTTGGGCTGCCCCCATATGCAAAATGGCCGTATCGTTGGTTATAACCAGGTCGGCCTGCGACACCAGTTTGCAAAGCTCCGTAAGGGATAGCCGGTTGGTATAATCTTCCTGAATGTTTAGGGGTAAAGCTGCTTTGAATTTATTGTTCAGCATTTCATCTGTTTTGCCGTGGCCAACCAGGATTATCTTTTTATTTTTTGTTTCTGCGCAATATTTTCCAATACCGATAAAGTTTTCAATGTTCCAGATCTTTACGGGTTCGCTGCTGGAAGGGAATATGATGATAAACCCTTTTGCTGCAACCGGAGTGGGAGGCAGCTTGTCTTTTTCAAGGGTAAGGGCGATGGATAATGACTGCTGGCTCAGGGTTTCAATGAACCTGATATTGCGGTCGAACTCGAAAAAATTTTGTACGGGCAAACCGATGATACGGGTATAATGCTTATCGTATAGCCAGGTTTGCCATTTTTTCCGGTGGGTTAAGTTGGCCTCCATGGCAATCTTTTGTGCAGCACCGGTGGCAAATGACAACAGATCGTCGAGTTGCGGGTGCCTCGAATAATTGGTATTGATCACTACTTCAAAACCTTCTTTGTAAATGGTTCGCATGATGCGGAATTTATACCGCATGCTGGTGAGGAATTTTGTTCTGTCGAACCACACGAACCCATCTACGTGTTGGGCATCGAATTGCAGGGCCAGCGATTTAAAGGCGCTGTTGCCGCATAAGGTAAAGGAATGGTCTTCGAACCCTGGTATTGTCCTGTACCAGGGCAGACAGTTGCGGAATAAAATATAATCCCCGATCTGTTCCGATTTGATGATCAAAACCGATGAGGGATTATGTTTCCGTTTGCCGGTAGTGGCGAAGAATAACAGGGTATTGTTAAATACGAGTTTGTATGCGCCCCTGATCTTATCCGTAACCTGTTTAATCATTTTTCTGCTTATTGTAAAATGGCCATGCCTCTGAAGCTGTCAACATAAAACACTTTCTTATACCAGCCGGCCTGTATGGCCAGGTATACGCTTTCCTGAATAAACTGGTGGTGCAGGAAATCGTCAACCAGTACAATGCCATTTTCGTTGGTGAGGTGCGAGCAAAGATGCAGATCAATAAGTTTACCTGTTTTGGTATGGTCGCCATCAATGTGAATGATGTCGTATTTGGGGCTTAACTCGAGGCTCTTCATGATCTTACTATCCCACGAATAACCGTTTATAAGCATATAATGAAACTGCGGGTTGGCAGTATTCATGATCTTGCAGGTAGCGGCGGCATAATCGAGCCCGTTGGGCAGGTACAGGTTAGGGTCTATACCAACGTAATTGGATGGGCATTTTACCGCTTTGGCAAATACGGCCGACATATAACCGGAGCGTACGCCTATTTCGAGCAGATTCACCTGCTGGCTGTTTTTAGAGAAGGATTTAAACAGGTTAAAGTATAAAGGATAGTAGGAGGGGTGGTTCAGCCAGTCGTCCTGTGGGTTATAATCGCGTTCCAACCAGCAGGGCAGTGGCTTGTTATTATGCTGAAAAATCTCTTTGGACGTAATGGTAGTGGTGTTCTCGAACCAGGCAGGGGCGCCCTGCTTTTTTAAACCGGCAACAAAGGATTCAACCTGGCTGGGGTCTGTATTTCGGGCAAGGATATTAGCAACTTCCGGGCTAATTGTTTTGAATGTATCAGTCTCAACGTTCAGTTTTCTAAGGTACTTTTTGATTTTTTTCTTGACCCAAAGATTCATAATTTGCAGGTTTGTACAAAAATAGCACAAGGATTTCAAATGATTTCAATCCGGAAAATTATTGCGCGGTTTTATGATCCATTAGTAAATATCCATGTTGGCAATGTGATAATAAAATCTCCGCTCTCACATCCGCTTTTCCATGCAATGCGGGGTTTTAAACAGTTTGGCTTCAATACTACCCGCCTTGCTGAAACCATCGGCCAAAAATATAAGGATTTCAATATTATTGATATTGGCGCCAATATTGGCGATACGGTAGCCTTTTTCAGGAACAGTGTGCAGGCAGAAGTATTGTGTATTGAAGGCGATGATTTTTATTTCAAAATACTCGAGGAAAACAGCAAGACATTAAAAGGTGTGAGCCTGTTTAAAGGTATTGTAGGAAGCTCTTCCGGTACGGGCAATGTTCAAATAAAAAGAGAGCGGGGCACAGGTTATATTGAACCTTCCGCTACTCCGGTGAAGCAAATGTCGCTCGACGATATTTTACAGGCCAATCCTGCTTTTGCGAACGCGAAATTATTCAAGATAGATACCGATGGCTACGACAGCCTGATCATAAAAGGGGCGGCGAACTATTTGCAACGGGCGAAGCCTGTTGTTTTTTTTGAATACGATCCCTTCCTGCTCGAAAAAAATGATCAGCAGTACAACGCCATTTTCGACCTGTTCAGGGCAAACGGTTACAGATATGCTCTTATCTACATGAGCTATGGCGATTTCATTGCAGGCATCGACATCGCCGATGAGGCGTTGTTGCAGCATATGCTGCATTATTTCGCAGGCCGGCGCGGTGCTTTTTATGGCGATCTTTGTGTAATTCATGAAAGCGATAAAGACATCTTTACCGCGCTGTGCGATAAGGAAATTGCACATTTTAAAAAGTACAGGAACTATAACTGGTCTCCGGTAAAATAACAAGAACAGTAATGAAGGAGTCTCCTCTTATATCTGTTTGTATTCCGGCGTATAAGCATATCGATTTTTTAAAACGCTTACTCGATTCCCTGACCCGCCAGACATTCAGGGATTTTGAAGTGGTCATTACTGACGATAGTCCCGACGATTCGGTAAAGAACCTGGTTACGCAATTCGCGCATTTGCTAACCATTCGATATTTCCGCAATCCGGTTGCCCTGGGTACTCCCGAGAACTGGAACGAAGGCATCAGGCGGGCTGTGGGGCAATGGATCAAATTAATTCACGACGACGACTGGCTGGCCGGTGAAAACAGTTTGCAACGGTTCGCCGACGCCATTCAGCGTAATCCCGGCGCCACCTTTTTTTTCTGCGCCTTCCGTAATAACTGGTTACAAAGCGGGCGCATGGAAGAAGTACACATCAATTCTTTCAGGTATAAACAATTATTGAAACAACCTGCCGTTTTGTTTTCGAGTAATGTAGTGGGCCCGCCCAGCGTGATATTGCATCCAAACGATAAGCAGTTTTTTTACGACAATAAAGTAAAATGGGTGGTGGATATTGATTTCTACATCCGGTATTTTAAAACTGCACGTCCTGTACATATTCCTGAAATACTGATCAATGTGGGTATGGGCGAACACCAGGTTACACAGGATTGCTTCAGGAAGCGGGAAGTGGAGGTGCCGGAGAATTTTCACCTGTTGAATAAACTGCCTGTTGGCGTGCTGAAAAATATCCTGGTGTACGATGCCTGGTGGCGGTTGATGCGCAACCTCGAGATCACGCGGGAAGAAGAGATCCGCACGGCAGGTTACAACGGACCCATACATCCCGTGCTGGTTTCTATGATCGGCTGGCAAAAGAAGATACCGCGGGGCTTATTGGGCAATGGCCTGTTTTCGAAGCTCAGTATGGTCGTACATTATCTTTTACATCGTAACCAATTGCGCCCGTAATGGCTATTTCTATCATCATTGTCAATTATAAAACCCCGGCATTGACCGTTGATTGCCTACGTACCGTATTCACGGGGCGCCAGGCCATACCAACCGAAGTGATCGTGGTTGACAATGCATCGGGCGATAACAGCCAGGCCATTATTACCGCTGCTTTTCCCCAGGTAAAATGGATCTCCCTTTCCTATAATGCAGGTTTTGCCCGCGCCAATAATGAAGGCATCAGGCAATCGACGGGCGACGTGGTGTTGCTGTTGAATTCCGATACATTGAATGTTGACAATGCCATTGAGAACTGCTACCGCCAGTTCATTGCTTCCCCTTATGTAGCCTGCGGCGTGCAGTTATTGAATGCAGACGGCACCCCGCAGATCTCGGGCAATTATTTTATGAAAGGCGGGCTCAATTACCTGCTGCCGCTGCCATACCTGGGTAAATTCATTAAATGGCTGGGCAATGTGGTAAAGGTAGAAAAACCGAATGTGCCCGATTCGGATAACCTGGTTGAAGTAGACTGGATCAATGGCGCTTTTTTAATGGTAAAAAAGACAGCTATTGATAAAGCAGGTTTACTCGATGCCGATTTTTTCCTGTATGCCGAAGAAGCAGAATGGTGCAGCCGTTTACGGAAGACCGGCCAGTTGTGTATTTACGGTCAGTATAAAGTGATTCATTTGCAGGGCGAATCGGCCAATGAAGCTTTTGGCTCTTCGGGTAAAGGCTATTATAACCTGTACGACCGCAAGGGACTGCAGATCATGCTGTCGAATTTTGTACGAATCCGCAAACAGTTTGGTGCCGGCTGGTTTTTATTTCAGTTAGCAGCTTATACCTTCAATATACCTGTTTTATTTATTGGCAGTTTTTTTGAGAACGGGGTACGCTTGCGCAATCCTTTCAGGGAATTTAACCTGGCTGCCAGTTTTGCCCGGAATGTTTTCAGGTTATGGCGGTTTGTACCAGTCATATTATCGAATAAGCCTTATTTTTATAAGGTATTATGAAATGGAGATACCTACTGCTGCTTTTTTTCCCTTTATTCAGCTTCTGCCAGGACTTTAGTTATTCCCACTACGATAGCCGGGATGGCCTTGCCAGCACTACGGTTTATTGTATGACCCAGGATAAAGATGGGTTTTTGTGGTTTGGCACCGAAACAGGTGTAAGCCGCTTTGATGGAACGCATTTCAGGAATTTTACGAAGGAAGACGGGTTGCCCGATAATGATGTGACCCAGTTGTATGCCGACTCAAAAGGCCGGGTGTGGATGGCGCCCTTTAAAAAATCGGTTTGTTATTATTACCGGGGAACCATTCACAACAGCGATAATGACCCGGTGTTAAAAAAACTGCATATCAATGATAATGTGGTACATTTTGCCGAAGACAATGCCGGCAATATTTTATTCCAGGAAACAACCGTGCTGCATGTTCTTAAAACCAACGGAGAGGTAGTTACGCTTGTTACCGATGGTACCAGGCCATTGGGTTATATTACTACCATTGGCACCCGCAAGGAGGGCGGATTTTGGGTAATGCAGAATGGCAATGTTTATATCCTTCATAATGACCGGTTCCTGTTATGGACGAAAGTTACCCATCCGTATGACCACCTGCATTTTAATTATGCCGCGTTAAAATATGAAACCCTGTTGTGGCGAAAAAGCATTTATGATATAGGGGTGAGGTCATTTGAGCACAACAGGACCTATGAATACTTTTTGTCGCAATATGGTGAATATGTGAACAGTGCTATTTTCGATCAACATTCCGGGGCTATTTGTACAATTAACGGCGCTTATGTGTATGACCTTCATGATTCAGGCAAATTACAACATCATTTGAAAGGCATAACGGTGTCGAATAGTTTCAGGGATTCGGAAGGTAACCTGTGGTTCACCACCATGGGAAAAGGAGCGTACCGGTTGAATTCCTCGAAGGTGCTGACTGTAGAGATAGAGGAAAAAAAACTTGATGCTTATTGGGTGAATGCTATAAAGACCAGTAAAGAACGGATGATGGCCGCCAGTGTGTATAATGTGATCAGGAATTATTCAAAGGAAAATGGTAAATGGGAACAACAACATGATTTTGCCTGGCATAGTCAAATACCCTTCTACAGTATGATTTCGTTACCCGATGGCCATGTTGCCGTAGGTTCCAAATTCTTTTTAGAGAAAGTTAACCCTGATCTTGTCCACCGCACAGACTGCATAACATCAATTTCTGTCAAGTTCCTTTGCACGGATGGAAACAATATTTTAGTGTCTACTGATAAAGATGTGATACGAATTGATGTGGGGTCCTTTAAAGTGACCGATACTGTTTGGCATGAACGGCCTACCTGTATATTCTTAAATAATGATACTATTTATATTGGAACATTGACCGGCCTTTACCGGTTGTTGCCGGGTAATAAACCGCAATACCTGGGAGAAAATATAAAGCCCCTGCAGGGCAGGATCGCTGCCGTGCGGGAAGATGCCAATCATGTTATTTGGGTGGCTACGGCAGGCGATGGATTGTTCGGCTGGCGCAATGGTGAACTGGTTGCCAGTATTTCGCGGCACAATGGATTACTGAGCAACATCTGCCGTACGCTGTTTTATGAGAACGGGCATTTGTGGGTGGGCACCGATAAAGGTTTGTGTAAAGTGAATGTACTACAACCCGGGTATCCCATTGACAAATATACTACCAGCGATGGCCTGTCGTCGGATATCATCAACACGGTATATGTAAATAACAATAAAGTATTTGTTGGTACGTCCGAAGGCATCACGTTCTTTGAGGAAGATAAAATAGCCAGTCAGTCGCAATGCGTGCTGCGGTTTGTAGATATTTCCGTAGGGGGAACAACCTGGTACCCGGCCGATGCACCGCTCAGCATTCCGCATAATAAGAACAGCATACAATTCAATTACGTGGGTATTTCCTTTAAATCGGGTGGCGATATCCGGTACCGCTACAGGTTGCTTGGCCTCGACAGTAGCTGGAAGGAAACAAGAGAAACTTTTTTAAGCTATCCTACGCTGCCTTCAGGCGATTATCAATTACAGTTACAGGCCATCAATAAATTCGATGTAAGCAGTCAGTTGCTGACGGCCAGCTTTACCATTGAAAAGTTGTTGTACGAGCGCACCTGGTTCCGCGTATTGATCGGCTTATTGTTCCTGGCCGTAACCGGGTTGGTGGTATGGCTTATTATTCGCCGGGTGCGAAAAAGGGAGCAGGAAAAAACAGCCATCAGCAAACGCATCAGCGAGCTGGAGCAGCTGTCGCGCAAGGCGCAAATGAACCCGCATTTTATTTTCAACAGTTTAAACTCCATTCAGCAATACGTGATGGACTCAGATGTGACCGGGGCCAACAAATTCATCTCCGGCTTCTCGCGGCTCATCAGGCAAACACTTGACTTTTCCTCAAAACCCGAGATCAGTCTGGAAGAAGAGCTGGATTACCTTTCCAATTACCTGGAACTGGAAAAAACACGGCTTGAAAATGCTTTCTCGTGGTCAGTGACCGTTGAACCTGGCCTCGATAAGGCGGAATACTATATTCCGCCGATGATCCTGCAGCCATTTGTGGAGAACAGTGTGCGGCATGGGTTGCGGTTCCGGCGCGATAAGAATGGCCTGGTGACCATAACCGTAAAACGGGAGACTAACCACCTGGTATGTATAGTGGAAGATAATGGGGTGGGGCGCAAAGCGGCGATGCAGTACAAGAGTATGTCGCCCATCAGTTACCAATCGAAAGGTTTGTCGTTAACAGCCGACCGTATCACTATGTTCAACAAAGAGCATGAGCAAAAGATCACTATGCAGATAGATGACCTGGAAGACGATGAGCAGGTGCCGCTGGGTACCAGAGTGACCATCAGTTTTCCGGTGCTTTAATACATACCTATGAGATTGTTTTTATATACAGTTCTTGTCTGCCTGCCTGGTTGGCTATTGGGCCAGGAGTATGGCTACACCCATTACGACGGCAAGGATGGGCTGCCCAGCGCAACGGTGTATTGCATAGCGCAGGACCGGGATGGCTTTATGTGGTTTGGTACCGAAACCGGGTTAAGCCGTTTCGATGGCACTCATTTCAGGAATTTTACCACAGAAGATGGCCTGCCCGATAACGAGATCATTCAATTGTTTGCCGATTCAAAAGGCCGGGTTTGGTTTACTCCCTGGAGAAAAACGGTTTGCTATTATTATAAGGGCGTTATTCATACCAGCGAAAATGATTCCCTGCTAAAGAAACTGCGCATAAGCGATAATATCTACCGCTTTACCGAAGATAATGAGGGCAATATCCTGATGCAGGAAAGGTCGATATTGCATATTGTCCAAAGCAATGGTAAAGTAAGTTCCATATTCACCATTGGTAATAAACCATTGGGGTATATATCTACGATAGCACGCCGCAACGCAGGTGGTTTTTGGGTGGCGGTAGATAATAATGTTTATATTTTTCAGGAAAACCGGTTTGCCTTATGGAAAACGCTTGATTATACCCTGTATCATTTCGGCAACATGGCAATCAGGGGTGAAACGCTGGCGTGGCGGCGAAATTTTGATACCATATCGCTGCTTTCGATGCCGGATAAAAAAGTGCAGCAATTCAGGTTTAAATATGGAAAAGAGAGTTACTTCCTGGCAGTACTCGACGACCGCTACCTGGGCGTAAATTTTCGGTTCGGTGCATTTGTATATGACCGGGAGAACCTGGATAGTGTACGCCAGTATCTGCCCGATCTGGTAGTGTCGAACATGATGAAAGATTCGGAAGGCAGCCTGTGGTTCACAACATTTGGAAAAGGGGTGTACCGGCTTAATGCCGCAGGGGTATTGAATGTACCCAATCCGGTGAACAGGCCCGATGACTTTTTGCCCGAAAAAATGGCCAGCAAAGATTGGAATATTTCAAAATTTTCCTGGGATGTGTTCAGGCAATTTGCGCCCGGTGGTACTTTGGCCGGCCGGCCGGCTTTTGTCTGGTATTGCTCAACACCCCGCCTCAACATTATTGAATGGAGCGATAGCCTGGTGATCATTGGTACCGGTGGTTCATTATTTAAAGTAAAACCGCCATTTGCCCGAAATTCAAATATTATAAAAGTGGTGTATAATCTTTCGATAAAAGAAATGCGCCGGCATAAGAACATGCTGCTGGTTGCCACTGATAAGAACGTGTTGGAAATTGAGCCAAAGACATTAAATATAGTTGATACCATTTGGCCGCAACGGGCTACCTGTTTATTTTCAAATAATGATACCATTTATATTGGCACCCTGGCGGGTTTGTACCGCATTACCCCCGATAAACAGGTGCAATACCTGGGTGAAAAAATAAAGGCCCTGCAGGGGCGCATTGCGGCCGTGCGGGAAGATGCCAATCATATTGTTTGGGTAGCTACCAGCGGCCTCGGACTCATTGGCTTGCGCAATGACGGGCTGGTACATCAAATAACCCGGCAGAATGGGCTGGCGAGTAATTTCACCCGCACCCTGTTTTATGATAATGGCAAATTATGGGTGGGAACCGATAAGGGATTATGTAAAGTAAGCGTACTGCAACCTGGATATCACATCGATAAGTATTCGATGAGCGACGGCCTTGCGTCGGATATCATTAATTCGGTGTACGAAGCCGGTAAAAAAGTATTTGTGGGTACACCGGAAGGCATCACGTTCTTTGAGGAAGATAAAATTGGTAGCCAGTCGCAATGCGTGATGCGGTTTGTAGATATTGCCGTAGCGGGAACAACTTATTATCCGACCGATGCACCGTTCAGTATTCCGCATAATAAGAACAGCATACAATTCAATTACGTAGGTATTTCCTTTAAATCGGGTGGCGATATCCGGTACCGCTACCGGTTGCTTGGCCTCGACAGTAACTGGAAGGAAACAAGAGAGACCTTTTTAAGCTATCCTGCCTTGCCTTCAGGCGATTATGAATTGCAATTACAGGCCATAAATAAGTTCGACGTACGAAGTCAGTTGCTGACAGCCCGGTTCACCATTGATCAGCTTTTGTATGAACGAACCTGGTTCCGTATATTGCTGGGCGTTTTATTCCTGGCTGTTACCGGTGTGGTGGTATTGTTGATCATCCGGCGCATTCGTAAACGGGAGCAGGAAAAAACAGCCATGAGCAAACGCATCAGCGAGCTGGAGCAGCTGTCGCGCAAGGCACAGATGAACCCGCATTTTATTTTCAACAGTTTGAATTCCATTCAGCAATATGTGATGGATACTGATGTGGCCGGGGCCAACAAATTCATCTCCGGTTTTTCGCGGTTGATAAGACAAACACTTGACTTTTCTTCGAAACCAGAGATCAGTTTGGAAGAAGAGCTGGATTACCTGAGCAATTACCTGGAGATAGAAAGAACGCGGTTGGAAAATACTTTCTCCTGGTCGGTGATCATTGAAGAAGGGGTTGAGCCTTCGGATCATTATTTACCGCCGATGATCCTGCAGCCTTTTGTAGAGAACAGTGTGCGGCATGGATTGCGGTTCCGGCGCGATAAGAACGGCCTGGTGACCATAATCGTAAAAAGGGAAAATAACCACCTGGTATGTATAGTGGAAGATAACGGGGTGGGGCGCAAAGCGGCGATGCAATATAAAAGTGTTTCGCCTATCAACTACCAATCGAAGGGATTGTCGCTGACTGCCGACCGTATTACCATGTTCAACCAGGAGCATGAGCAAAAGATCACCATGCGGATAGATGACCTGGAAAACGATGAGCAAGCGCCACTGGGTACCAGGGTGACCATCAGTTTTCCGGTGTTTTAATACATACCTATGAGATTGTTTTTATATACGGTTCTGGTTGTGTTGCCTGGTTTGCTTTTTGGCCAGGAATCTGGTTACACCCATTACGAAAGTAAGGATGGGCTGGCCGGTTCAACCGTATATTGTATGGTGCAGGATGCAGCCGGTTTCATGTGGTTTGGCACTGAAACCGGTTTATGCCGGTTCGATGGTACCCATTTCAAAAATTTCACCCGCGAAGATGGCCTGCCCGATAATGAGATCGTTCAATTGTTTGCCGATTCAAAAGGCCGGGTTTGGATAGCCCCGTTCAAAAGGGCTGTTTGTTATTACTACAAAGGAAAGATCCACTCCCCCGATAATGATCCTGTACTGCGGCGTATTCACCCCGACGATTTTGTGATCCGCTTTGCAGAGGATAAAGCCGGAAATATTCTGATACAAAGCAAAAAATTGCATCTGGTTGAAACAAGCGGCCGGGTGTCGGAAATTGATACCATCGATTCACAACCGATGCCCTGGATAAACACCATTTGCGCACGCGAAGATGATGGGTTCAGGATATTGGCAAACAACAAGCTCTATGATTACCGCAAGGGCCGTTTTACCTTTAAAGAAGGTGTTCCGTTCAGGGATAAGCATTTCATATACTTTGCCATGGATGCCCGCTTGCTGGTAAGTTGCAGTTATTGGCAAAGGGAAGAGAAGGTATTTTTTGAGCAGAAAAAAATGCTTTCCCTGCAGCATAGAAAAGACCATATCAGGTTTGCCATTATTGATGACAGCCTGGTAGGAGAATGTTGCACCAGTGGCGCTGCGATCTATAACCTGAAAGGAACTGATAGTACCCGTTATTTTTTACAGGGATTGCCGGTAAGCAGTATGCTAAAAGATTACGAAGGCAATTTCTGGTTCGGTACATTAGGCCATGGGTTGTATAAGTTAAGCTCGCTGTTTGTTTCGAATGTAAAGCTGAAACGAGACAATATGCCGGCTCAGGTTTTTACCCTTACCCGGTATGGGGAAACCGTTTTAGCGGGTACAGAGGTCAACATCTTATTCCGGTTCAACGCGAAAACAGGAAGGTTTGAAAAAGGGAATATTTTTGTGCAAAAATTTACCGGCACCGATCCTGTATATGCCATTCTTGTTTATAAGGAAAAGAACCTCATCTGCGGTTCCAGCTCGGTGTTATATAAAATGGGCGAAGACTTTAAAAAGCAAGCTGAAATACCTTTCCTGGTTGTGAAGGGCCTGTGCCTTAACGGTGATAAATTGTATGTGGCTGGAAAGGATTATGTATTTAAAATTGATGCCCGTACCTGGAAAATTTCGGATTCGTTATGGAAAGGCCGGTCAACCTCGGTATTTGCCAGTCATGATACCGTTTATATTGGCACCCTGAACGGGTTGTATTGCCGCCTTCCTGATGGGGGCATGCAATTTCTGGGTGAAAAAACGCTGGCGCTTCAAACACGCATCACCGCTATACAACCGGATGTTGCCGGGGTTTTGTGGATCGGCACATATGGCGATGGTATTGTAGGCTATAAGGATGGCCGGGTAGTGGCCACCATTAACCGGCATAATGGACTGTCGAGTAATGTATGCCGCGCCCTGTTTTTAGAGGGAAATCATTTATGGGCGGGCACCGATAAAGGGATCAATAAGATCAACATCAGCCAGCCGGGTATGCCCATCACAAAATATACTACCAGTGACGGCCTCGCCACCGATATTGTAAATGCCCTGTATGTTGATAGTAATAAAGTATTTGTTGGAACGCCGGAAGGCATTACTTTTTTTGATGAACAAAAGATCATTAACCAGTCGCATTGCGATCTGTACTTCACCGATGTAACCATTGGCGGTGCCAGTTGCCCGGTAGATAGCCTGCCGGCCCTGATAGCCCATAACAAGAACGGGTTGCGGTTCGATTATGTGGGTATTTCCTACAAATCGAACGGGGATATCCGGTACCGGTACCGGTTGCTGGGGCTCGATACTGCCTGGCAGGAGACCCGGGAAACTTTCTTAAGCTATCCCACCTTACCTTCGGGCGATTATCTGTTGCAGCTGCAGGCCATTAATAAGTTCGATGTGCATAGCCAGCTGCTGACGGCCAGCTTTACCATCGATAAGCGGTTGTACGAACGCAACTGGTTCCGCATATTGATAGGGCTGCTGTTTATATCGGGAACCGGTTTGCTGGTATGGTTCATTATCCGCCGCATTCGTAAACGGGAGCAGGAAAAAACAGCCATCAGCAAACGCATCAGCGAGCTGGAGCAGCTATCGCGTAAGGCACAGATGAACCCGCATTTTATCTTCAACAGTTTAAACTCCATTCAGCAATATGTGATGGACTCCGATGTGACCGGGGCCAACAAATTCATTTCGGGGTTCTCACGGCTCATCAGGCAAACGCTTGACTTTTCTTCAAAACCCGAGATCAGCCTGGAAGAAGAGCTGGATTACCTTTCCAATTACCTGGAGCTGGAAAAAACACGTTTGGAAAATGCATTCACCTGGTCGGTTGCTATTGACAAAAATGTAGACCCTGCCGAACATTATATACCCCCAATGATATTGCAACCCTTTGTGGAGAACAGCGTACGGCATGGGTTGCGTTACCGCCGCGATAAAAACGGCAAGGTTACCATTACCGTAAAACGGGTGGGCGATCACCTGGTTTGTGTGGTGGAAGATAACGGGATAGGACGCAGGGCGGCTATGGAATACAAAAGCATTACACCCATCAATTACCAGTCGAAAGGCTTATCGCTGACGGCCGACCGCATCACTATGTACAACAAAGAGCATGAGCAAAAGATCACCATGCAGATAGAGGACCTGGAAGCTGGTAACGGGGTGGCACTGGGTACAAGGGTGACCATCAGTTTCCCGGTGTTATAACACTATAAAAAATAAACCCGGCCCTGCAGGGGTTCATATGGTTAAAAATAGATGGTTGTCAGGGTACAATAAGTAAATTTTCACAATTTCTTGGGGACATCCGTGACAATAAGATTCGCCATAATTTAATATATTCTCTTTCTTTGCGGTATGATTAACGCTTTAATTGTAGACGACGAACCCAAAAACATCCGCATTTTACAGGGATTGCTTGCCGAATCGTGCCCTGATGTGCGGATAACCGGCGAGGCCGTAAGCGCCGAAACTGCTATGCCGCTGATTGCTGAAAAACGCCCCGATCTGGTATTCCTGGATATTGAAATGCCACATGGAAATGCCTTCGACCTGCTCGACAGGATCATGCCGATCGATTTTGAAATTATTTTCATTACCGCCTTTGATGCCTATACGCTGAAAGCATTCAAGTACAGTGCGCTTGACTACCTGTTAAAACCGGTAAGCATCGACGAATTGAAAACCGCCGTTATAAAAGCAAAAGAACGCATCAGGGTAAAGAATATAAACGTGCAGTTGCAGAACCTGCTGTTCAATATCAATAAACCGAATTCTTCCCTGCAAAAGATCGCCCTGCCCAATAACGACGGACTGGTATTTGTTCAGTTGTCGGAGATCATTCGTTTTGAAGCCAAAGGCGGTTATACCTATGTGCATACCAACGATAATCAGAAATTTATTTCATCGCGCATCATCAAGGAATATGAAGAAATATTGCCGGCCGATATTTTCTTCCGCATCCATAACTCGCATATCATTAACCTGAATTTTGTAAAGAAATACCACAAGGGCCGCGGCGGGCTTATTGAAATGAGCGATGAAGCGCTGATTGAAGTGGCTACGCGCCGTAAGGAAGAATTTTTGGGTAAGTTTGGCTATAAATAGTCAGTGGTCAATAAAATTCAGGTGGTGGCGCAGGATCGTTATTAATTTTAAAATTCACGAGCTATTCACCTTTGACCATTCACCATTCACGTTAATACCATAATCTGGCCTCCACCTTTTTCAAATAGGAGAGGCCGTTTTTATTGATGGGCGTTCTTTTTTCGGTGGAGGGAATACGAAATATTTCAGCCCATCCCTTCAGCCATCCCGGAAAATGATAACCGCTTTTACGCAGGTATTCGAAACTCCACATAAATGCAGTGGAGAAGAAATAGATCAGGGGCAGGAATTTAAAGGCCACCTTGCTTTTATTCATCCACATACCCCGCAGCTTGTCTTTATTGGGCAGCCGCCCCTGCGGTGATTCTTTATGTTCAATAACCACCCGGTCGTCATATACGATCTTAAAACCGGCATCTATAGCGCGGTAGCTAAGGTCGTATTCTTCCATCCCATAAAAGAAATTGACAGGATAATAACCCGTTTTATCAAAAACGTTGCGGTGAATGGCATGCGCACAGCCTACAAAATACGCGGTTTCAAAATGATGCCAGGTCTTACGCCGTTCAAATTGTTTATGGGCGAAAGCGGTTTGCTGTAATTCGCCGGTTGAATGGTAATATACCTTGAACGAAATAATGCCTACATGCTGAGTGTTTGTTGATACGGATTGCGTAAAGATCTGCGGAATAAATTGCAGGGCATCCAGGTTCCGGAACAGGGCGTCATCGTCGAGGAATACCAGGTAGGGGGCGGTGCTTTGCTGAATGGCGAAATTGCGGCCGCGCGAAACGCCCAGGTTCTCGTCGGTTATAAAATACCGGAAAGGAATTTGCGGGTTTTGTTCAATGAATGCTTCCAGCGCCGAATACGATACGGTGCTTTTGTTATTCACGAAAATAACCTCACTGCACAAAGTGGTCACCTGTTGCAGCCGGCTGATGTTCTGCGCCAGTTCCAGCGCATCGCCAGGCCGGTTATAGGTGATGATCACTATGGCTATTCCTGTATGGGTATCCGGTGTTGACATGTTCAATTAATAACAAATGCCGAAGTGAACCTCACTTCGACATTTGTTAGTTGCTATGCAATATTATTTTTTGTTTTTAACGATCAGCGGCCGCACCAGCCAAAAAATGTAACCCAGAATCAGCAAAGTGAGTATCGCTGATGCAATGGTAGTAAGGGTGCTGCCCGTATTGTATACTTTTGGCTCAAATTTGAATTCAATAGCGTGTTTGCCGGCAGGTACCAACAGGGCGCGCAACACATAATCGGCCTTCGCAATAGGTGCAGGCTTGCCATCGATGTATGCTTTCCAGTCTTTATAAAAGATCTCGCTGAACACGGCTACATGTGCCGCTGTGGCATTGCTTTCGTATTTAATGTCCTCATTATCGAAAGCCGTTTGTTTAATGGTGGCCAGGCTGTCGGCTGGTGTAGCGCCCTCTAATGATGATTTAAAGGCATTTTCAACGATGGCTGTTTCAGCCGGGTTAAAATTGTTAAGCGCCTTCATATCTTCAACAGGGCTGTTCACATATTGCACATGCTGCACAAACCAGCAATTACCCAATGCATTCGGGTTGGGCACAGCGACCATGCCGCCCTGCTGAGTTTGCTGAATGAAATATTTTGTATTGAGCATGTTGAACACCGCCATATTGGGCGAACCACTGAGCTGGTATTCTATAAGGTCGTCATAAATACCCAAACGCGCCGGGTGGTAACCGCCAATTGATTTATGATAATAGGAGGTGCGTGAATCCTGGGTATACGGATCGCCAACGGTGGTATTCAAAACCCTGAAATTGGGGTCTTTATCCTGCAGAATGGCCTGGTCGGCAGCGCTCATGGGGAACTCAGACGCTTCATAGTTTTCCTTGCTGCCGTAACTGAATTTATTCAGGTACTTGCTGTCGAACGTCAACAGGTCAATAGCAGTTACCAGTGCAAGCCCGGCCAGCAATACCAGTGCATTGATGCGTTTATAAACAAACAGGAATATAAGACCTGCGGCGATCAGTACAAATAACAGCGAACGCATGATGTCGCTGCCAAAGGCACTCTGGCGGTCTTTACGCATGGCAGTCAATACACCTTTTGCTGCTGTTGGTTCGGCCCTTGCCTGAAAAAGAAGCGCCTCAAAGAGTTTATTGTCTTCCATGGGCGCAAAGGCGTTGTTAATGGAGTCGAAGGCTGCCCTGTTGGGGTTGGGACTGCTGATCAACTGGGTTACGGCAGCGGTGCGTTGTTTGTTCTCACTGCTGTAATCCATGGTGAAATACAGCAGGGCGGCCACTACAAATACACCGGCTGTTATAAAGCCGGCCAGTTTAACTTTTTTCAGGTCTATTACGGTATCTGACAGTAATTTTTCGAGTCCCAGGGCAGCGCCTATGGGCAGCACCAGACCGGTAATTTCCAATGCCATTGTGGGCACCCTGAATTTATTATACAGCGGGAAGTGATCGAAAAGGAAATAGTTTAAAGCCGGGAAGTGTTTTCCCAGGGCCAGTAAAATCCCGAGGATGCCGGCGGTCAGTATCCACCATTTATGTTTGCCATCGAGGTATACCATTGAAAAAATGAACAGCATACATACCACGGCGCCCAGGTAAATAGGGCCGGCGGTAAAGGGTTGATCGCCCCAGTATAAATAGCCGCTTAACCGGGTAGCCTGTTCTTCGGGCCAGCCCAGTTTTTCATTGGCGTATTTGGCTACGTTTGAATTTTCATCGAGCTGCGGGAACACGTAGGTGTCGCCATCCCTTTCGCCGCCATGGTTGCCATAACCGCTAACGCCGGGGAACATAAGGGTAAATGATTCGGTTACGCCATAGCTCCATTGAAAGGCGTACGACTTGCTAAGGCCCTTTGTCTTATTGTTGCTGATAACCTCATTGGCAGCTGATTTTTTATCCATCACCAGCTGGCCATTGCGTTTTGATTCTTTCGCATAATCGTAAACGGTCATCAGGGAAACGGCATTGATCATAATACCCAATATACAGGCTACCGCGGCCAGGCCTATCGCTTTCAATGGCTGCATGGCTTTTCCGGAACGAATGCCCTGTATGAGGAAGAACAATGACATAATGCCGATGACGAGGAACATGTAATAAGTTACCTGCTGGTGTCCCTGAATGATTTGCAGGGCTGAGAACACTGCGGTGACAACAAACCCACTGAGATATTTTTTATCGAACAAAAGCATTATACCGCCTAATACGGCCGGTGCATAAGCAAGCGCCAGCATTTGTGTATCGTGCCCGGCGCCTATGAAAATGGGGAAGGTGGTACTATAGGCAAATGCGAGCCCGCCAATAACAGCCACCCAGGGCCGAATACGCAGGCACATGCACAGGATATAAAAACACACACAGGCCAAAAAGAATATGTTGATGGGTTTGGGCAAACCCAGCTGCAGCACCACGTCAATGTAGCCAAGAGGTGTCCACGGCCCGTCCATGGCGATCTGGTAAGCCGGCATACCGCCATACATGTTGGTTGTCCACAACGGAAAGCGGCCATGTTTTTCTTTATATTGAAACGACTGATGGCTCATGCCCTGCCAGTTGGCAATATCACCCTGCTTCATCACGGTGTCAGCTTCCAGCGCCGGTTTATTAAAGATGAGGGCTACTATCAAAAAAATAGCAATGGATACCAGATGTGGCATTGCCTGCTGCCAGAGTGTTTTCTTCATTATTGCAAATAATTAATAGTTGGGCAAAATAATGCAATTTTACAGGAACTTGACTATATGCAAAATTTAATATTTTTCAGTCGGGTAGCTTTTATTTGTAATGTTTGCTTTGTGTTGGTATGGGGAATGAAGTACTATCCGCATCTTTCACCCGGCCAACCCGGCGAATTCGTATCCCTGGTGCTCATTTTAGGCGTTTTGATCGCATTTCTGCTGAATTGTGTGGTGAACGGCTTCATACTTGCCTTTATGCTGCGACGTAAACCAGTATGGAAACATTTCCCGAGGTGGCTTATTATTGCTAATTTTCTTTTTTTATTGCCCCAGATAATATTATTTGCAAGATGATCCATGCTATTCTGAAAGATAAACCGACCAAGCTGTTTGTATTTTTTAGTGCTTTTTTTGTTGCCAATGCCCTTATCGCCGAAAGCATTGGCACCAAGTTGTTTTCCCTCGAGAAATTATTAGGCCTTCCCCCCGCTAATTTTACAATGTTCGGCCATTCGGGCCTCACTTTTACCCTGACCTGCGGGGTATTATTATGGCCGCTGGAGTTTGTAATGACCGATATCATCAATGAATATTATGGCCCCAAAGCTGTACGCCGCATCAGCCTTACCGCCGTGGCGCTTATTTCCTATGCCTTCCTCATGTATTTTCTGGCAATAGGCATGCCGCCCGCCGATTTCTGGATCACCGGCAGTGTAAAAGATGGCGTACCCAATATGCAGGACGCTTTTAACAGTGTGTTCGGACAGGGGATGCGCATCATCATTGGCAGCCTGGTGGCCTTTTTTGTGAGCCAGCTGGTTGATGTGTACGTGTTCCATAAAATAAAACAACGTACCGGCGAAAAATATGTATGGTTGCGGGCAACAGGTTCAACAATTGTGTCGCAACTGGTAGATAGTTATATCGTTCTTTTTATCGCCTTCCTCGGCAAATATCCCTGGCAGCAATTGCTGGCGATAGGGGTTATGAATTACATCTACAAGTTCCTGATGGCGCTCATTCTTACGCCGGTTATCTATTTTGTTGAAGCACGTATTGAAAAATACGTAGGGCATGATGCGGCCAAGAGTATGAAGCTGGCGGCTATGGGAAAGGAAGGTTCTTAGTTTATGAGGTTAGTTATTGAGTTAGTTAAATCCTGAATTTACTAACTCAATAACTGAAAACTAACAAACTGAAAACTGGTTACTTATTATTGCCCAAGTTTCTTTTCCATCACGTAGTCAATCATAAACACGCCATTGCCTAAATCAACGTCTTCTTCTTTTATGATGGCGAAGCCATTCTTTTCATAGAAGAAGCGGGCCTTGTTGTAACGGTTCACGTTCAGCCGCAGGGTGTGATAAGGTTTTGATTGCAGGTCGCTGATAATATAATCGATCAGTTGTTTGCCAATGCCCTGTCCCTGCGTACTCTGGTGTACGTATATCTTATGCAGTTTGCTTACGCCGGGTTCAATTGTGGAATAATGGGCAAAAGCAACCGGCTTGCCGTCTGACTCCACCATCAGAAAAGTATGGTGCTGGTTCAGCAACTGGTCGCGCAGCCTGTCATTGTTATAGATGAGATCGAGCATATAGGCAAGATGCTCAGGCGGAACAATGCTATTATAGGTAACAGGCCATATTTCCCGCGCCAGCCGTTCTACTGTAATAAGGTCTTCAACATTCGCTAAACGGATATTTATCATAGGCCGCAAAAGTATTATACTTCTGTGATTGAATTGTTGTTTTTGTAAAAGTGCCGTTTCGACAGGTCTTCATGCATCCTGATCGATTTTATCGACATGCGAATGGCAATAAACCACGGAATAAGCGCACCCGCCAGTAACAGCCAGTTCGACACATACTGTTTTAAGTACAGGTTGTTCTGCAATAATAAAAAGAGATCAAAGGCCCCATGAAAGAAGATAGCGAGTAACACCCCTTTTATCATATGCTGTATGCCGCGCGGCTTATCAAATTTAGCCAGGCCTGTATGATATCCCATCAACACGGCAAAAGCGCCATGCGAGGGTACCGATAAGAACATGCGGATGATCCCTGTTGTAAATCCGGAACTCAATACATAACCGATATTTTCGAGCGTGGCAAAACCCATGCTCACCATTACTGAGTAAATAATGCCATCGAAAGGTTCGTTGAATGCCTTATGGCGGTAAGCATAGAGCCGCAGCATAATGAATTTACAACCTTCCTCGCTGGCAGCCACCACAATGAATGAAAGTAAAATATAATACCAGAGATTGCCGCCGGGGAAAAGCCCGTACACCACCGGTTTCAGCTTGTTTTGAATAAAAATGGCGGGCACTGTTGCTGCCATGCCCAGCAAAAAAGAGATCAGCAGCGGCTTCAGCGGTTCACGGTCGTACTTATCTCTTGAATAAATATATACTGTAATAGCCGCACCAGGCGCTATAGCCAGAGCTAATAAAGAAAGCATGGTTTCAAAATGTGTTTTAAACCCCCCAGAGAATAACAGAACGTGGTACCGGGCATTGTAATCGGGCTCAAGATACACATCACAAATTACAAAACCCAAATTTCAAACTGCCGATTCATTACCGGTGACAGCCGAAAATATTAGCTGTATTAACAAAAAACAGCTTATTTTCAGTCTTATTTAGTCCTCCTTATATAACCAGTAATGAGAAAGCTTTTTCTTTTTATTTGTTGTTTACCGGTTGTAGGTTTAGTACGGGCACAACAATTTGGCGGTCATCCTCCTTCAACAAAATGGAATCAGATCAATACCGATACTTTGCGGGTTATTTTCCCCGCGGGGCTGGGGCTTGAAAAACAGGCGGCAGACATTGCGGCTACTACGCAAAAGCTGAGCGAACAAACGCTGCCTACCATTGGCAGCCGCATTCGTAAGGTGAGCATTGTTTTACAACCCTACACTACTATCTCCAATGCCTATGTGGCATTGGGTCCCTGGCGCAGTGAGTTTCATTTAATGCCACCGCAAAGTCCGTTTGAGCTGGGCGCCACGCCCTGGTACCATACGCTGGCCCTGCACGAATACCGGCACGTGATGCAATTCAATAATTTCCGCAAGGGGTTGTCGCGGGTGGCTTATTATTTGTTTGGGCAGGAAGGGCTGGCCATGGCCAACAGCGCTGCGGTGCCCAACTGGTTCTGGGAAGGCGATGCTGTATACCAGGAAACGCTGAAAAGCCAGCAGGGCAGGGGGCGGTTACCGTTCTTCTTTAATGATTACCGGTCGTTATGGATGGCCCATAAAAATTACTCCTGGATGAAACTGCGCAATGGTTCGTTGCGCGATTTTGTGCCCGATCATTACCGTCTGGGGTATATGGAAGTGGCCTATGGGCGCGAAAAATACGGCGTCGATTTCTGGAAGAAGGTAACGGATGATGCGGCGCGGTTCAACGGCGTGTTTTATCCTTTTCAACGTGCAATAAAGAAATACAGCGGCGTACCTTATACTGCCTTTCGCCAGGAGGCCCTGAAATACTTCAGCTCATTTATTGATGTTAACAGTAACGATGCGGTGACCAACTGGGCGCGGCAGCAAAAACATTTCGCCGGTGATGAAGAGTTTCCGCAATGGATAAACGATAATACCATCGTACTGGTAAAGGACAGTTATAAAAAAATACCGGCCTTCTTTATACGTAATGTGGCAACAGGCGAAGATACCCGCCTGCGCACCAAAGATATTTCGCTCGATAATTATTTCAGTTACCGCAACGGAAAGATCGTGTATGCGGCGTATGAAAGCGATGTGCGCTGGGCCTGGAAGGATTACAGTGTGCTGAAAGTGCTGAATGTTAAAACAGGCGTTCAGCAAACCATCACGCACCACTCGTCGTATTTTGCGCCCGATATTTCGGCCGATGGCAAAACGATAGTGGCCGTAGCCGTACAACCCGGTGGCGCCGCTGCCCTGCATCTGGTGAATGCTGCCTCAGGCGCGGTGTTGAAAATAGTGCCTAACCCCGAAGGGTTGTTCTATAGCCATCCCAAATTTTATAAAGAGAATACGGTGGTATCGGTGCTGCGTAACAAAGCCGGTGCTTCCACGCTGGGTTTGGTGAATGTGAATGATGGCACAATTGAGGAACTGTTGCCGTATTCAATGCATGTAGTAGGCTTCCCTTCGGTAAATGGCGATACCATACTTTTTACGGGCGCATACCGGCAACGGGATAATATGTTTGCCCTGGTGAATAAAAAATTGTTCCGGTGGAATATGGTTTCCAACACCGGTAATTACCAGTTGAGCATGCTGAACAATAAAGCCGCTTATACGTCATTTACCGCGGCCGGCTATCATGTTACCGCCATTACCCCTGAATGGGTGCCGGCGGGGGATGATGAGCTCACGAGCCCTTTGTTTGCTTACGAGCTCAATTCCTTACAACAGGACCAGCCTTTGCCGGTTGATACCAGCCATGCATTCCCGATCAGCAAATACCACAAATCGTTTCACCTCATCAATTTTCACAGCTGGCGGCCCTATATCAGCGACCCCGATTATACATTTTCACTGATAGGGGAGAATGTGCTGAACACGTTGCAAACCGAGATCTATTTCAATTATAATACCGATGAAAAGTTCAAAGAAGTAGGGGCTACTGCTATTTACGGGGCCTGGTTTCCTTATTTAACACTGGGCGTTGCCGAAACCTTCGATCGCAGGCAGAATGACAGCCCCCGCGTAACAACCTGGAACGAGTTGAATGGCCGGTTGGGCTTACAGTTCCCCTTTACCTTTAATGGCGGAAGGTTTTATCGCAGGTTAAGCATTGCGGGTGGCATTAACCATCACCAGGTTAATTATACGGAATATGCCAAAACGAAGTATGCCGATAAGCAGTTTGAATTTGCCGATGCGTCGCTTACTTTCACCCTGCAATCGCAGGTGGCCAAACAACAAATTTATCCCCGGTTGGGGCTAAGCCTGGTATCGCGTTTTCGTACCATAGTGAATAATTATAGCGGATATCAATGGTTAACAAGCGGCGCCCTGTATTTGCCCGGTGTGGCGCGCACGCATAGCCTGGTGCTTACGGCAGCTTATCAAAAACGCGATACGCTCAGGGATTATAGTTTCAGTAACAGCTTTCCCATGTCGCGCGGGTATGAAGGTATTAACTATTATCAGTGGCCTGCCATGTATAAATTCGGGGTGAACTATCATTTTCCACTCCTGTATCCTGATATGGGCATCGGCAACCTTGTGTATTTCCAGCGCCTGCGGGCCAACGGCTTTTATGATTATACCGATATCAAATATTACCGGTATAATGGACACCTGCAATTCAGGTCGTATGGAGCTGAATTGTACTTCGATACCAAATGGTGGAACGAATACCCGGTAAGTTTCGGTTTCAGGTACAGCCGGTTGGTCGATGGCGCGCTGATGGGACTGGCCCCCAACCAATGGGAGTTTATATTACCGATTAATCTTTTGAGTAGATAAAGTTCCTTAGGAGGATGTAGGTTGACGTTACAGGTTACAATTTTCAGGTTACCAGGAGGCCAGTTACCAGGTGCCAGGTCTTGAATGTCGATTAGTCTGCCTAAAATCGGGCTCTCTGAATTTCTTGCCCGGTAACCGGAAACCGGTAACTGGTAACGTTTCCTGGAAACTTGTAACCTGTAACTTATATTTGATAACGGTAATTACAATTCCGGTACTAAAGCCGGTTTCTTCTTAAATAACCACTTGTTTGCTTTATACATCAACCAGGCGCTTCCGGCGCCAATGACTGCCCCGGCCAGTACGTCGCTGGGATAGTGTACGCCCAGGTACATGCGGGAAAAGCCAACAGAGGCGGCCCAGGTATAGGCAGGCACTGCCACATACCATTTGGGATAGGCCAGGTACAGCGAAGTGGCCGTTGCAAAGGCTACTGAGGTATGTCCTGAGGGGAACGAAGGGTCGTGGGGAGTAGTCGTTGATGTAAGATCGGGCGTTACCTTAAAAGGGCGTTGCCGCTGAAAACTATACTTCATTCCATAGGTTATAAAGGTAGCGGCGGCTGCCGACTCAGCCAGGTACAATCCTTTTTTGAGGGTGGTTTTGTTGTTATCGATGAGGCCAACTGCCAGCACGGTTGCCGGTACTGCAAAGGATACATATTGAGTGGTATTGGAAATACCCTGGTATACTTTGGTGGCGCCATCTGTGCGGTGCTCCATCAGTTCAATTAAAACCTGCTGGTCGAGGTTGTATTTCTGCGCCAGGCAGCACGGTTTAAAAAAGCAAAAGCATACCGCAGTGAGCAGTATGCTTTTAAATATAAAATTAACCGTCGTTTGTTTTGTTGCTACGCTAGAGGTTTGACAGGCTCTCCTCAAGGACCTTGATCTTTTCTTCAGCATCCAGTTTTTTCTTTTGCTCTAATTGAACGACATCTGGCCTTGCAGATTGTGTGAACCTTTCATTGCTTAACTTTTTATTAACTGATTCAAGGAATTTTTTGTAGTAGTCCAGGTCCTTTAATAACTGTTCTTTTTGGGCGCTGGTATCTACAGCCCGTTCAGTTTCAATATAGAATTTATCCTTACCAATAACCGCTGTAATAGTTTGCCCTACAGGTTCTGTAACAAAAGTTATTTGCTCAATATTTACCTGTTTTTTCAGGATTGCCTCGATGGCTTTGAACAGCTCCTTGTTTTCACCCTGTATATAAAGCTTAATAGGGTCCTTTGGTTTTATCTGGTTCTTCGCCCGCACATCGCGCAAACCGGTGATCACATCTTTCAGCAGTTCTCCTTCCTGCAAGGCAACGGCTTCGAACGATTGCAACGGTGCAAACTGTTTTACGCACAGGTCTTCGGTGCGAGGCTCAAGCAGGTGATATATTTCTTCAGTAACAAACGGCATATACGGATGCAGTAGTTGCATCAGTTCGGTAAAAAACGAAACCGTTTTTTCATACACGGCTTTGTCGATGGGTTGGTCCATAGGAGGTTTTACCCATTCGAGGTACCAGCTGCAGAAGTCGGTCCAAATAAGGGAGTACAGTGTTTTTAAGCCTTCGCTTAGCTTGAAGTCTTTATAGTGTTGCTCAATTTCAGCTTTGGCCTCTTGTAACCTGTTCTCGAACCAGGTGATGGCAAAAGGTGTTTCGCCGCTTGCGCTTGAACTGACCTTTGCTTCAAACATTTTCACCAGCTTCAGCGCATTCCAGATCTTGTTATTGAATTTGCTGCCCTGTTCGGGTGAGGTTTCATCGAACAGCAGGTCGTTACCGGCGGGGGAAGCGATCATGATGCCAAAGCGAACTGCATCGGCGCCGAATTTGTCGATGAGCTCGAGCAGGTCGGGCGAATTGCCGAGGCTTTTGCTCATTTTTCTACCCTGTTTATCGCGCACCATACCGGTGAAGTATACGTCGCTGAAGGGTTTTACATCCATGTATTCCATGCCGGCCATGATCATACGGGCCACCCAAAAGAATATGATGTCCTGCCCGGTTACCAGTACCGAAGTAGGATAGTAGTAATTGATATCGGGGTTACCAGGGTTGGTAATGCCTTTGAACACTTCAATAGGCCATAACCAGCTCGAGAACCAGGTGTCGAGCACGTCCTCATCCTGGCGAAGTTGGTCAATGGTCAAAAGGGCCGCCGATTGCTTATTGAAAATTTCCAGTGCAGCTTCTTTTGTTTCGGCTACCACGAAAGTGCCATCGGGCGCATAAAAGGCTGGTATCTGCTGCCCCCACCACAGCTGGCGGCTAATGCACCAGTCCTTTACATTTTCGAGCCAGTACCGGTAGGTGGCTGTGAACCTGTCACCGGGGTGAATTTTTACTTCCCCGCTGTTTACGGCATCCAGGGCTTTACCGGCCAGGGAACGCATGGTTACGAACCATTGGGTCGAGATGCGGGGTTCCACCACGGCCATGCTGCGTTGCGAAAAGCCAAGCCGGGTAGTGTATTCTTCCTCTTTTACAAGCAGACCCTGTTGCTGCAGCATTTCCACTACTTTCTTACGGGCAGCAAAGCGGTCCATGCCCACGCAAACCTGTGCGGCCTCGTTCAGCGTACCGTCTTCGTTCAGGGTATCAATAACCGCGAGGTTATGTTTGAGCCCCAGGTTATAGTCGTTGATATCGTGTGCGGGGGTAACTTTCAGGGCGCCGGTACCGAAGGCGGGATCAACATATTCGTCGAAGATCACCGGAACGGCGCGGTTCACCAGGGGAACGATCACTTTTTTGCCTTTGAGGTGGGCAAAGCGTTCGTCGTTGGGGTTTACGCATACCCCCGTATCGCCCATAATGGTTTCGGGGCGTTGGGTGGCAATGGTAATACCCCCGGCCCCTAAAGGGGAGCCGTTTTCATCGGCAACCTGATACGTGACGTAATACAGCTTACCCTGAACTTCCTTGTACTCTACTTCCTCGTCACTTAAGGCTGTTTTGGCGGCGGGGTCCCAGTTGATCATGCGGGCGCCGCGGTAGATCATTTTTTTATTGTAGAGGTCAACAAAGACCCTGATAACGGCTTTGTAATAGTCGGGGTCCATGGTAAAGGAAACCCGGTCCCAGTCAACACTGCAGCCCAGTTTTTCTATCTGGTGATAAATGATGCCGCCGTATTTTTCTTTCCATTCGAACGCATATTTCAGGAACTCTTCGCGGGTGAGGTCGCTTTTTTTGATGCCTTTTTCCTTTTCGAGCATTTGCACCACTTTGCTTTCGGTGGCAATAGAGGCATGGTCGCTGCCGGGCACCCAGCAGGCGTTGAGGCCGCTCATGCGGGCTTTACGCACGAGGATGTCCTGTACGGTTTCATTGAGCGTATGCCCCATGTGTAACACCCCGGTAACGTTGGGCGGGGGTATCACCACGGTGAACGATTTACGTTCATCGGGGGTGCTATTGAAATATCTCTTTGATTTCCAATGTTTATACCATTTGTCCTCCACCACTTCGGGCTGATAGTTCTTGCTTAGTTCCATAGATATGTAATCTCCTTTAAGGGAGGGCAAAGGTAGGAAATTGACCGGGATAAATTGGAGGCAGGGATGATGGGATAAGGAATGGAAAATGAGGAATTGAACATGAGATTCTGAAGGAGGTTCAATAGGTTCTGTGTAATGAAAAAACAGCAACGGCTGCCCTTTTAGGGGGCAGGAGCGCCTACAAAAAAAGCACCCCGCCTCTCCGCAGAATGCTTACAAAATGTCTCTCACTCCAATACCATTAGGTATCGGAAAGCTTTTTGTGTTCCAGTAAGGTTTTGGCTAAGGTTTAGGCATACCAATACAGGTATGACAACAGCATAATAAAGCAGAGAAAACCTATTGCCAATAATGCTACCTTACCATTTTCGCCCAGATGAAAGTGATGTTCTGATTTTTTCATACGCTACGTTTTTTTTAGAGTTATAAATCCGTAGTACGATCATGCAATCGGTTTTCACAGGCTTACGAAGTCAAGGGTAAAAAGTTAATAAAGCCTCGGTGATTCAGGAAGGATATAATCCGGTTAGATATAAAAATGCCAGGCGTTGTGATGAAAGCCACTACAAATGTAATACACAGCGTTTAAAACTGCAAATCATTCATATATAAAATGGTGAAAATACCGGGCCTATGGCAGGTGTAATTGTAATAAGTAGGACCTAAAACGTATAAATAGGGGTTAACCGTTATAGATAGTTGTTCAAATTGGGATTTTTTCCCGGAATGGGGTCTAATGTCCTGGAAAAAAGTATGAAGCACAAGGAGAGTAGTGCCCACAAAATGGCTTAAAGCTGATCGTTTGTGGTTGGCAGCTCGTGTTGTTTCATGCGGATAAGCTTGCAGGGCGTGTTTTGTGACGGTCATCTGCGCCTGAGCTTTTACACTTGTTGCTTGCAGCTAATTCCGTGCGCTTCATACTAAAGGACGCTGTACTTCAGATGATGGTTAAGCAATTAGCTTTGGGTATACCAGTAAGAAAACAGAACCAGTGCAGCGAAGAATAAAACCACTACTGCAACCATAGTCCTCTTTTCTCCGGTATCATGCATGTTGAATTTTTGCATAGACAACGGATTTTTTTGAGGTTTAACAATGTGGGAAACGGATTAAACACTCATGGGGTAGGATTATAAACTGGCTTATAATCAGTTTATTATGGATTAAAGACTGTTCATTCGCCAATTGGCCGGATTCGTTCGTTCTTTGTAACTTTACGATTAATCTATGTACGCTATCGTTGATATAGAAACTACCGGCGGGTACGCTTCAAATAACGATATAACAGAGATTGCTATTGTGTTACATGATGGACAATCTGTTATAAAACGTTTTGAAAGCCTTATAAGGCCGGTAAGAACCATTCCATATTACATACAGGTTTTAACGGGCATCAGTAATGATATGGTGGCCGGCGCTCCTTCTTTTGATGAACTGGCCCCGCAACTGTACGAGCTGTTGCACGATAAGATCTTTGTAGCGCACAACGTAAATTTCGATTACTCTTTTTTAAAGCATCATTTCAACACAGCAGGGTACGAGCTCAGCTGTAACAAGCTGTGCACCGTTCGCCTGTCGAAAAAAGTTTTTCCCGGCCTGCCTTCCTACAGTTTAGGCAATCTTTGCCGCCAGTTTGATATCACCATTTTTAACCGGCACCGCGCGGGTGGCGATACCGATGCCACGGTGCGTTTGTTTGAACACCTGCTGCAACATAACGCAGAGCCACATATACAGCAGTTCATTAAACGCGGTGCAAAGGAACAGGCATTGCCGCCCAATTTGCCTAAAGAACAGGTTGACCAGTTGCCGTATACACCCGGGGTTTATTATTTTCATAATCAAACCGGCAAGGTGATCTATGTGGGAAAGGCGAAAAACCTGAAATACCGCGTCAGCAGTCACTTCACGCATAATGGCGCAGGTAAACAGCGGCAGGATTTTTTGCGGAATATATACAGCATTACGTATAAGTCGTGCAGTACCGAACTCATGGCTTTTATCCTTGAAAGCGTTGAGATAAAACGGTTATGGCCCCAATTCAATAACAGCCAGAAACGGTTCACCCCCTCTTTTGGGTTGTATATGTTTGAAGATGGTGGCGGCTATTTACGGCTGGCCATCGATAAAAAGAAAAAGCACATGCAACCGCTGTATACTTTCAACCTGCTTACCGAAGGGCATCAGCTGGTGAGGCAATTGATTCAACGATTTTCTTTATGTTCGAAGTTATGTTTTATGCAAACCGCGCCGGGGCCATGTACGGGAACAGAAGACTCCACCTGCCTTGGCGCCTGTGACCACAGGGAACCGGCTGCTGCATACAACAAGCGGGTAGGGGAAGCCCTGGAATGGCTGGAAGAATGGTTGCCGAGTTTTGCCGTGGTGGATGCAGGTCATGAACGCGATGAACAGAGTTGTATACTGATGGAAAAAGGAAAGTTCTATGGCATGGGCTATATTCCTGCAGGGGTGGGCATTACCAGCCGCGAAGAATTAAAGACCTATCTCACGCGCTACCCCGAGAATGATTACATTCGAGGACTGGTGTACCAATATGCAGAGCGGAACCCGCATAAGAAAATTTCTTTTTAATTCCCATTCTCCTGCTGCACTGCTTCTTTTTTTAATTCTTTATTCTCCCCGTAATTACTGCATTATCTATGCGTAATTTTTCGTCATGGGCTTATTTTGGTATTAAACTTGTGAACATTTTGCGACAACGCTTTTTCAGGTTCCTGTTTTTATTTATTTTTTGTTCAAATAACCCACACTATGAAAAGATGCAATTTGTTATTATGCTGTTTGCTCGCAGCAGGGTGTCATGAGACAGCACCCGACAATGTAGCCGCCGCGGGGGCCAATGGGGCCGAAAAAAAAGAGACGCCGGCCATTAAAACACCACCTCCTGTAAATGTTCCCATGTACCGCACAACGGTGAGTGCCGAACCGGTAGCGGAGTACAAAGAAAAAACGGAAAACCCGTTAAACGATTGGTATTTTTCTGTAAAGCTGTATGAAACGACCAAAACCTTTCAGTACGTTATGAAATTAAAGTACGAAGAAATGGAAGGTGACGATACATTGAATTTGCCCAACGTTGGCACCGTGCCAAAGCCGGTGATCCAAAAAGGGGGCGATAAATATTCATGTATCGTTGGTTTTATGGATAACCACGATCAGTTTCGTGAGTACAAAAAAGTGTATGTGAAAGATGATCAGCTGAAAGTAACTTCCCTGAAACATTATTCAGTGGCTACCTACTATAAGTAGCTTCACTATCAATGGGCAGTTGGCGATCAACTGTTTTAACGCTTTGGTTAATGGCCGGCTGCCCGTTGTTTGGCTATGGTTGCGGTATCAGCATTTGTAGTAATTGCACAAAATCTTCCCGGGCTATCATATGCGCCCCCAGGCTCTCCAGGTGTTCGGTGTATACCTGGCAATCGATCAGCTGAACACCTTCCTCCTGTAGCTGTTGCACATAGCTTATGAATGCATATTTGCTGGCATTGCTTACTTTGCTGAACATGCTTTCGCCGAAGAACACGTTTCCCAATCGTACTCCATACAAACCGCCCAACAGTTTACCGTATTGCCATACTTCGGCGCTGTGCGCAAAACCCTGCTGGTGTAACCGTATGTAGGCTTCCTTCATGGAATTGGTGATCCATGTGCCGCTTTGTCCGGCCCGGTCTATACTTTTACAATTACTGATAACCTCTTCGAATGCCTGGTTTATGGAGAATTCAAAAGCCTGTTTTTTGAATAATTGTTTCATGCTTTTGCTCACCTTCAGGGTATTGGGGGTTAAAATGAAACGCGGATTGGGGCACCACCATAAAATATGTTGTCCTTCGTACCAGGGAAAAATGCCCTGGCTGTAAGCGAGCAGCAGGCGTTCGGTCGACAGGTCGCCGCCAACAGCCAGCAATCCATCAGGCTCGGCCAGATGAACAGGCGGAAAAATGATCTCTTTATCCAAAGCGAATAATGGCATGCCGGAACTTGGTTGGTTGCCGTAAAAATAATTAAAAAGGAGAATGTATGTTTTTGGGCCCCGATAACAATCGGGAAGGCAATCGATGGCAAGCAAGGTTAGCGAAACAGGTTGATTGTGCGGTGGCTGAGGTTCAGGCCAGCACTTCGAGGGTGGCGCCGATGCCGCGTTCGGTGATGGCATCGCACTGGGGCTTTAATTCATCATATGAGCCTTGTTTTACGGCATACTTTCCCTGAAAGTGGATGATATACGCGCATTGTTCGGCCTGTTCGGTTGAATGGCCGCATACTTCTACCAGGGTTTCAATGACCCATTCGAATGTGTTCACCTCATCGTTCCATACAATAAGACTGTACGGTTCGTCGAGTGTGGTAAGCACATCGGTTTCTTCTTCGTAAAGTGGTTTTACCGATCCTTCGATAACCATATAATGTGGTTTATTCCGTTACAAATTTATAAAAATACCCTACGCGCCGCAAGCCAATTTACGGGTTTTTAATTATGGGTGTTTTTCACGTAATTGGCTCATTTAGAGGGGGTAAACCGGGGAAAATGCAAAAAAGCTACATTCTGTCATGCATAAATACCCGCATTTTGTTGCTTCATATCAGGTTATTAATGATATGAAATGGACCGGCGCCTGCCGGGTAGAGGAGGGGGTATTGGGTAACGAGGATGGGTGGTTGGGGGTATTGGTTGGCTTATTGATTATTGGCAGGCTTATCGCAAATGTGCTCCTTTGTTGTTTTCGTTTAGCTGTTTGTTTAACGGGATGGGGTTAATGCGAGCTGATTGAAGACCGGCGTAGCTTCATAAAGAACAATATTGCGGCACAAAAGAATTTTGTCGTTTCGTTTGACACCATATGCAGACTGTAATGCGGGAAGGGTTTGTTTATTATGGGGCTTTGTTGCCAATTTTTAAGGCAGCGTGCATTGGGAAGACCTGCAGTTGCGGGTTTTATTGGGCGGGTAAGCTATTTGAGAACTATAGTTGCGTACTTTATTGGGCTGGTAAGCTATCTAAGATCTATAGTTGCATATTTTTTGGGACTTGTAAGCTATATAAGATCTTTAGTTGCGCATTTTATTGGTGGGGTAGGCTATATGAGGTCTATAGTTGCGTATTTTAATGGTCAGGTAAGCAATATGAGGTCTATAGTTACGTATTTTATTTATAAAGTTTTCAACTTTAAGCCATCGGTAAGCTGATTATCACCATTTTGTACAAACTATTCTGAATTCCCTGAGGGAATTACGAATTCCCTACAGCTTTTTTGATTTCCCTGAAGGAATTACGAATTCCCTACAGCTTTTTTGAATTCCCGGAAGGAATTGCGATTTCCCTGCGGCTTTTCTGATTTCCTGAAAGATTTTGCGAGTTCCTTCCGGCTTTTCTGAATTGCGGGAAGCTTTTGCGAATTGCTGAAGGGTTTTAAGAATTGCTGGAAGGTTTTATGGATTCCTGTTGGGGCTGGTCCTTGTTGACCTTCGATTTCCTGCCTCGATTTTTCAAAAGAATTTTCTGCGATAATGCCAATGAAAACAGGTATTTAAAGTTATATAAAATTTTTGAATAGCTGCGGCTATTCATCCTCTTTATTATGTGCGGCAAAATTTTCTGCTACTTCATTCAGCTGTTTTCGATAATCAAAAGGCGAAACACCGGTGAACTCCTTAAAGGTTCGAATGAAATGCGATTGATCGGCATACCCGTTCTCATAGGCGATATCAGATAATTTCTGATAGTTGCTATTCCGGAGTTGGCTGAGTGATTGCTGGAACCGGCTGATGCGGGAGAACAATTTGGCCGAGACCCCGATCGCCTGTTTGAACCGGCGTTCCAGCGTTCGTTCGGTAAGCCGTAGTTGTTGTTGTAATGTGGCAAAAGAAACATCCCCCTTGCCGCGAAGGATCTCCGCCACGGCATGCCTGATAACGGCATCCTGTTTATCGCCGGTATGTTGTAAAGAGTTAGTCAAACTGCCGCAAAGCAGCCTGATCTTTTCTTCCACTGTTGCTGCGGCCTGCAATTTTTCAAGCAATGAACGTTCTTTTTTGGGTTGCAACAGACCCAGATCAACACAGGTGCCGGTAAGCTCATGGGCATCGATGCCGAAAACCGATTGCAGGGCATGGGGATGGAATATTACGCCAATCGTATCTACCTTTCCTGATAGTTCCATTTTTATTGGTTCAATGGTTTGTCCGTACAGGAATATTTCAGGTTGTTTTTGATCTTCAATAGAAAATAAGCCTTTATCGGCAGGTTGAAACATAATGCCGGGGCAGCCATCGGCGAGCGGACTAAACGTTACGGCAGCATTATTGTTATTTTCCAGTACCCAGAAGTACTTCACGAAGGGCTTTAAATTTTCTGGCGGAAGTATAATGCGATAGTTCATTTTAGCAAAATGAATAGGTAAGATTTTTAAAGGATAGCTGTAAGTTATAGATTTTTTGTGGAGGTGCTTCCCGTTCAAAAAAATGCAAAAAATATTCATTATCAGGGCAAAAAAAATTTGGCGGAAATTCGACAACCCTTATCTTTGCACTCCCAAAACGGAATAAGGGTAGCGAAGAAAAAAAGATTGGGAAACAAGTTCTAAAGTGTTGATAGTTAACAAGCAAAAAAATAAGGGAGTTTAGCTCAGTTGGTTCAGAGCATCTGCCTTACAAGCAGAGGGTCGGCGGTTCGAGCCCGTCAACTCCCACAGAAAAAAGGTTCACAGAAATGTGAGCCTTTTTTTATTGGGATGAGTTTAGCTTAGTTGGCTCAGCGCATCGGATCAGGTTGAAAAGTTGGGGGATTTGTTAGCCCCTTGCCTGAACAACAACCAGAGTTCACTATCCGTCTTCGTGATAAGAAAGAATTGACCGCTAAGAGAAGGTCTACCACTCGCATGTGATACTTGTAAAAGCCTTTTACCTGGTATCAGATTAGGTTACTACGTTGAAGCTTTGTGTTTATGGCGGAATTTAAAATATGTCTGCCGTGTTCATCTCTTTTATCCGCATGCCGAAAGAAATTTAAATGTACAACTATAATGATTAGTTGCTTATTGATTTTTTTAGTATAATTTACGGCAGTAATAACAATCACGTTCATACCTACTTACCTGGGAACGCTTCTGATTTTGTTTCCGCGGAATTTTCCTAAGGGTATACTGTTAAACTCACTACTAAATAATGAAATATAGGAAGGTTTACTGTTAACACAGTACCAGCACTTTCTTTTATTATCCTAAACCTTAATTATCAACTCACTTAACTATGAGAAAGAAAAGAACAACGTTAGTTGCTATTTTATTAATGGCCACTGCCGCACAGGCGCAATGGAGCCTTACAGGGAATGCCGGCACTAATCCTGCTACTAATTTTATTGGTACCACCGATGCAAAGCCACTCGTTTTCAGAACAAATAACTTGGCTTCGGGTATAATTGATTACAATTTAAAAAACACGGCACTTGGTCTTCATTCGTTACGTGATAACACTACCGGAACGCTTAATGTTGCAATGGGATACCAGGCTTTAATTTTGAATACAACCGGCTACTCAAACATTGCACTGGGCGATGATGTCATGAGTCATAATTATACAGGCCGCTACAATGTAGGTGTTGGCTCTCAATCAATGTACTGGAATGCAGATGGCGAATTCAATACAGCAACCGGCGTATCATCATTAGTCTTGAATGTTAGTGGTACTGATAATACGGCTTCCGGTTATGGATCACTTTATAATACTATCGGTACAGGTAATTCGGGATTTGGCGCTAATGCACTTGGCAAATCTGAAGGCGGCGACTTTAATACAGCAATAGGATATGCGGCAGATTTTAATACCTGGGCCTCCTATTCAAATTCAACGGCAATAGGAAATACCGCAACGATATTAGCCTCTAACCAAATGCGGTTTGGTAATTCAGCTGTTACAAGTATAGGCGGTATAGTAGACTGGACAACACTTTCGGATGGAAGATTTAAATCCAATATACAATCCAATGTACCGGGGCTGGTTTTTATTAAGCTGTTGAAACCCGTTACCTATACTCTTAACACTTCGGCGCTTAACAAATTTTTGCATCCGAATGGAATTACTGATAAGGATGGAAAAAAACGGAACATGCCCGAAATGGATGCAGCCATTACTGCCTGTGAAAAAATTCTTCATACCGGTTTTATTGCCCAGGATGTAGTTGCTGCCGCTGAAAAAGCAGGATATGACTTTGACGGTGTAGACAAACCTAAGAACGAAAATGATGTTTATGGGCTTCGGTATGCAGAATTTGTAACGCCATTGGTGCAGTCGGTGCAGGAATTAAGTAATGTGAATGATAGCTTAAAAGCACAAATCATTGCGCTGCAATCCCAGGTCAATGATATGTTGCAACAACTAACCAACCTGAAGAACAGCATCATTGCAACTTCCATCAACAGCGCCTTGCCTGCTTTAAAACAAAACAGCCCTAATCCGTTTAATAATAATACAGTAATCAGTTATTATCTTCCGCCCACGATCAAATATGCACAATTGGTTGTAAGTTCTGTAAACGGACAAATATTAAAAAACATTCCCCTGAAAAGCTATGGCGAAGGTCAGGTAACTATAAATGCCGGGGAACTGGCTGCCGGTAGTTATTTTTACACCCTAACAGTAGATGGTCAGCGAATAGACACCAAACAGATGATCTTAACGAAATAAATAGGTAGGGGAGGGGGATACAATAGAAAAATAGAAATGTTTTCTATCCCCCTTTACCATCCCAAACCGAAAGTGGTAGTGCCTGTTCCTGATAATAATTGATTGCATTCGTTCAAAATCAAGCAAAATCGCATAAAGTCGGGTCAGCTGGACAAATTTCTATCGCGCTGTGCAAAGTCCGTGAGGTGTAGCATGGTACATCAATAAACTCATGCAGGTTCGTCAGTGCTTTGTGAAAGCAATTATTTTTTTCATCAATATAATACAACACTTGGGAACGGAAAAATTGCTGATGAGTTTTCGGAATCGCGCCCACCTATTACAAAAAACACTAATCCCTCTTACTTCTTCTTTGTTTTTTTCGTTTGTGCATCGTTGAATTACTTTAATTATTTAAATTTATCCTGACTGCACTAATCCCCAGTAACAACCTTACTTATGAGAAAAATTATCCTGTTGTGCCTGTGCGCTGCTGTTGGTGTTGCAGGCGTTAGCCTTTATCAGCTAAAGGCACGACACCATTACGAAGATTCATATGACGGAAAAGATCATAATGAAGATGATGACGACGAAAGAACGGAAGGGAAAGAAGAAGATGAAGATGGAATTTGGGAAGCCCAGCAACAGGAAATTGAAAAGACAAAAGATGTATCGCTCGGCTATGTACCTAAGTACAGACTTGTTAATGCCTACAACGAGCTGATGCGTAAACGAAGCCGGCAAATGCAAACCACCGGCCGCCTCACTACCGCTTCTTCACTAACATGGATCGAAAGAGGTCCTAATACAGACGCCACCGGCCCCAGCAACGGAAATACACGTGCCGGCAATGGTGCTACCAGCGGCCGTATGCGCGCCATATGGGTCGACATTGCAGATACCAACCACAAAACAGTGTGGGTAGGGGGTATCGACGGCGGAGTTTGGAAAACGAACGATATTACTGCATCGCCGGCAAGCTGGTCGCTGGTGAATGACTTCTTTGGCAACCTCGCCATCGCTTCTATTTGCCAGGACCCTTCCAATCCAAATATCATGTACTTCGGTACCGGCGAGAAGGCTTTTAATGCCGATGCAGTTCGTGGTGGCGGTGTATGGAAAAGTACCGATCACGGCGTAACCTGGAGTGTATTGCCTGCCACAACCAACTTCTGGAACGTGTCGAAGGTTATTTGCGACACGTTAGGTAATGTCTATGTTGCTACTATTGGAAGCGGCGCAGGCATTCAACGCTCTGCTGATGGCGGTAATACCTGGACCAATATAACGCCCTCCGGACTAAGCGCACGGGTAACCGAAATGAAATTGAGCAGCACCGGCAGAATGCATATTGTATGTGGTTATTACAATACGGCAGCTTCTATTGCCGGTTATCGCTTTACCGATAACCCGGCCACGGTTACATCCGCTACCTGGACGGCACCCACAACTTCGTTCACGCCCGTGCAATACAACTGCGAAATAACATGCTCCGGCAATACCTTATATGTGTTGAATGCGAACGCTGCCTTTCAAACACCGCAGATATATAAATCGGTTGATGGTGGCGCCAACTGGTCACCAACAACTACTTCTCCACCTGCTGCTTCAGGTACCAACGATCTCAGCTCGGGGCAGGGGTGGTATAACCTGGCTATCGGCGCAGATCCTGCCAACCCTAATAATGTCATTGCGGGCGGATTGAACTGTTACCGTTCCACTGATGGGGGCGCTACCTGGTCGCGCATATCTGCCTGGGTAGGTACTACGGGCAATTATGTTCATGCCGATCAACACATTGTGGCATGGGCAGGCAACCAGGTATTGGTAGGCAGCGACGGCGGTATATTTTATTCGGCCAATGGCGGCACTACTTTCAGCGACCGCAATGTGGGGCTGCGATTGAAACAGTTCTATTCCTGCGCCATACATCCCGGTACTACCAATTATTTTCTGGCAGGGGCGCAGGATAATGGCTGCCACCAGCTAACCAGCCCGGGTTTGGGTGGTTCCATTGAAATTACCGGTGGCGACGGCGCCTTTGTGCATATCGATCAGGATCAGCCGCAATACCAGTTTGGATCTTATGTATATAGCCAGTACAGGCGCAGCACCAATGGCGGTAGTACCTGGAGCTCTGTTAATTATTCCAGCACAGTTGGGCGATTCATCAATCCAACCGACTACGACGACCTGAATAATAAAATGTATACAGCGGGCAACGCAGGTCAGTATGTGCGATGGGAAAACCCGCAAACAGGCAGTACGTTCACGCCTGTTACCGTTGCTGCACTTGCATCGGGTCTGGTTACGCATGTATCTGTTTCGCCCTATACGCCGAACCGTATATTTCTGGGAACCGGTTCTACAAAAATTTTACAGGTCGATAATGCTAATGCCGCTTCACCCGTGGCTACCGATATTACCGGCAGCAGCATGAGTGCAGCTTCCACCGTTTCGTGTGTAGCTATGGGTACTAATGACAGCAACCTGATTGCTACGTTTTCCAACTATGGATCGGCTCATGTGTGGGTGACCACTACAGGTGGTGGCAGTTCGGGCTGGAGCAATATTTCAGGTAACCTGCCCGATATTCCCGTGCGGTGGGCTATGTTTTATCCCGACGATAACACGCAGGCCATCATTGCTACCGATATGGGTGTTTACGAAACGGATCTGATCAACGGATCTGCCACGGTATGGACACAGGACGCCAATTTCCCCGTTGTACGTACAGATATGCTGCAGTTCCGGAGAAGCGACCGTACTCTGGCCGCTGCGACCCATGGTCGCGGTTTGTGGACCACCACCATCCCGGCCACTGCTCCGTTTGTACGGTTTGCATATCCCTATACAACACAACAGGAAGCAACTTCAGCCACCGCAGGTTGCCGTGGGTACACTGATTACACGGTGAACATGACGATAGATATGCCGGCCACTGGCGATGCTACAGCGACTGTAACAGTAGCAGCGGGCGGCAGTGCTAAACAGGGCATTGATTTCGATTTTACTGCCAATGGCAGCTTTACATCGCCTTCCAATAAAATAACGTTTGCTACCGATTCTTCAACGGCACAGCATATAACTATCAGGGTGTACGACGATGGCAATATAGAAAGCACGGAGTCTTTTACGTTAAATTATACTATTGCCGGCCATACCAATGCATTGGTACCCCCCGGCAGTACTTCATATACTTTTTTTATTGCTGATAACGATGCGGCGCCCCTGATGCCTGGTGCTGTGCGCACAGCTACAATAGGAGCCGGCGATCTGTCGGGCGGCTACATTCAACCTTTCCGCAGCAGCTTCCAGAAAGCGAAAAGCCAGTATATCTATCTTGCTTCCGAGCTCACGGCCATGGGTTTTAAAGCGGGAAATATTTCTTCGTTAGGCTTTAATGTGTTAACGAAAACAAGTACGCTGCCTGATTCGAACCTTACTATTTCATTAAAGAATACAACGAGTACGAATTTAGGCTCACTGGTGTTTGAAACAGGTGCTACGGTATGTTATTCACAAACTTATTCTACCGTACAAGGGATGAATACCTTTACTTTTAATACACCATTTTATTGGGACGGCACTTCTAATTTGCTTGTTGAAATTTGTTATGATAATGGAACTGCTTTTTCAGGCAGCGGCGATTATGTTTCCACCAACGTCACTACTGATGTGATGGGCATCTGGAACCGGACGTCTACCGGCGTAGGATGTTCACTGGATGCTGCTTATAATTCTGTAAGTGGATTTTATATCCGTCCGGATATTATATTAACAGGCATTCAGGCCGGTGTAACAATTGAAACAACCGTCAATACAGGATCAACCAATTACCTGGCGCCCGACAATAGCATTTATTATTACAGCACAAACGGCAAGTTGATGGCCCGGCTTACTTCGCTGAACGGTTTTGATTTTGGTTGCACCTCTGTTGCTATTGACCGGGCAGGATTGGGCGCCACACCTTTCTGGAGCGATTCGGCGGCTAACCGGCTTATGAATAAAACATTTTATATTACCCCATCTTCTACCGATACATCCGGACAATATCAGCTGACATTGTATTATAGTGCAGATGAAAAAGCTGCATGGGAAGCGGCTATGCATCAGTCGTGGGATAGCATCCAGCTTGTTAAAGCCAATGTGCCCATCAACCAGGTAACGCCTGCCGATCCATCGGTGGCAGGTAAGGTAACTGTGGTTACACCGGTGCATGGATCTTATGGCAATGATTATACATTGAGCTATACCTTCTCCGGCGGCGCGGCGGGTTTTGGTGCGGGTATTCCGGGTGTTAGTCCTTTAAAACTGCTGTTGCTTGATTTTGAAGGTAAACTATATAGCGATAATGTATTGTTACATTGGAAAACCAGTGTACAACCCAACCTGGATTATTTTGAAGTGCAGAAATCAGAAAACGGAGTAGACTTCACCAAACTTGGCAGGGTAAATGCCTTTCGTCGGAATGCATCGGTCTGTAGCTATTATTTTACCGACAGGCATGCAGACGATGTGAATTATTACCGGCTGAAGATAGTGCGGACGGATAGCAGCTATATTCTTAGCGACAAGGTGCTGATACTAAATCCCAATAACCATCAAAAGGTTTGGGTGTTGAACAATCCGTTCCATAGTTATATAGACGTACGGTTTGCTAAACAGCCACAATCGAACGTACAATTTGAATTAGTAGATTTAAGAGGGGTTACTGTATTCAGGAAACAATACGGAAGTTCTAATCTCATAAGAATTGATCTTTCCGGTATTCGCCTGTTTCCGGGAATTTATTTGTTGCGAACTTTTGCAGATGGTAGATTGTACGTGAATAAAGTACTAAAACTCTGATTTCTGATTTAGCGATTTAGCGATTTGGGGATTTAATTAAATCACAAAATCCCTAAATCCAAAAATTCCGAAATACGATGAGGTTACCATTTATAATAATACACCATCGTTGGGTTTGCAAACTTCCGGCCGTAGTTATTTTTTTGACGTTGACCATTTTAACGGGTTGTACAGCCGGCGCGCAACTGAAGGATGGCATTAAGAACATCTATGCATTCAGGGCTGAACATTTGCCGGGTATTGTGGCGGTAGATCCTCAGGGCAATCCAACGCACCAGGGGCCGGATACTTTATACACGATTTATATTGAAAGCACAAAGCCAATACAATGGCTTAAGGCCTGGAAAAATGGTAAAACCTATTCCATTATCGCCATGCCGGTTGCAGACACATCTGTTGACGCTGGCATAAAAAAAGCCAATGGAGAGCACGTGTTGATTATCCTAACCAAAGGAAATGTATTATGGCGCCTGGATCTGACACCTGCAGAAAAGCAGGCGCCCCCGCCGCAAAAAATAAAGCCCGGCCACATGCTGCTGCAGGGCAGACAAGGAACAAAAACAGTAGTTCGTTCTGTTGGTAATGAGGTGGAATTGAAATTGCCGGATGCTGTGTAGATATAGACAAACCTTTATCTATCTGTAATAAAGGAGAAGTGATCTCTAAAAAACTGGTAATCGTAAAATAACCATGCCTTATTCTAAAATATTATTATGAATCGTACTCTTGTTGTTTTATCATTCTTTAATTTCTTATTCTCAACTGCCTTTTCACAAAACACAATAAAAGGAAAAGTATTGGATACTGTGGAGATAACAGCCACAGCGGGGCAGAATAGATCTTTGCTGTATCAGCCTGCATCCATCGCCACTTTGAAAACAACCGAGTTAAAGCGTGGGCAGGGCATTTTTCTCGATGACGCCATTAATGGCAATGTGCCCGGCGTATCGATGCAACGCAGAAGTGTATCGGGTGGGCAACAGTTCAATATTCGCGGCTATGGCAATGGTACACGTGGTGCACGGGGCATCAGCAGCAATTTTGACGGGCAGGGCTACAAAGTGTATCTTAATGGCATTCCCGTAACAGATGCAGAAGGCATTACTTTATTGGATGATATAGATTATGGTTCAATTGGCAATGTAGAGATCATCAAAGGCCCTGCGGGTACGTTGTACGGCCAGGCGATCGCCGGTGTAGTGAATTTGAAAATGGTTCAACCCGAAAAAGGGAAGACAGCCGTTCAGCAGGATGTTATGGTGGGCAATTATGGCCTGCAGCGATATACTACGCGCGTGCAAACCGCAACCGATCATTCGGCCCTGTTAGTAAGCTACGCCAAACAAAGATCGGATGGCTTTTCTATGCATAACAGATCAAACAAAGACTTTGTAAACGTGCTGACGGAATTTGAATTGAATCAGAAACAAAGGCTAAGCACTTATTTCAGCTATACAAACAGCTATGATGAACGGTTGGGCGAACTCACCCTTGATCAATATGCCGCTAAGGACTATTCTGGCAATATTGAATATATAAAAAGGAACGGACACAGCCATGTTTCCAGCTTCAGGGGCGGAATGGAACATACGTATAATTTCAATGAAAGCATATACAATACCACGGCTGTTTTTGGCTCGGGTTACAGAAGCGATGCCAGCTCTGCCGGCGGGTGGACCGATAAAACAGCGGTAAACTATGGCTTCCGTTCTTCATTCGGAACAAAATTTTTACTGAACGACGCCATTTCATTAAGCGGCATCACCGGTATTGAAATGCAGGGCCAGGTGGCGCAAACCGTGGGTTATAATATGAAACAAAACCCTGCAGATACCACCACCACGCCCTGGGTATTGGGAAAACCTTACTGGGTGGTTAACGCCTCTACATCGAACATGTTCACGGTAACAGGTACTTCAACTTTATTTACCGAATGGACCCTTGCTTTGCCACACCAGTTTTCTTTGACTGCAGGCGTGGGCGTAAGCCGCCAGCGAGTTTCGTTGGATGATCGTTTCAACCCCGAAACAGCAGCCAAACCTTCGCACTACGATACCTCCTATAAGCAAATGGTATCGCCCCATGTAGCGATCAACAAAGTATTTAACGAGGAACTGTCTGTATATGCAGCTTACAGCAGGGGATATAAAGCCCCGGCAAGCGCTTACTTTTTTATCACCACGCCGGTAGTGACGGCACCTGCTACGCCGGCTTCCGGTAGAATAAACAGTTCATTGAAACCCGAGGTGGGCGATCAGTTTGAAATAGGAACAAAAGGCGCCCTGTATAAAGGCAGGCTGGCTTATCAGCTCTCCCTGTTCCATACAAAATTCAGCAACAAGATGACGACAGTTGCCGTGCAGCTGAACAGCACTACAACTGCTTATAGTTATGTAGTGAATGGCGGAGATCAGGTTCACAACGGAATGGAAACTTCGTTAAAATGGTTTGTAGTGAAAGACGGTCACGGTTTGTTTACCAGCGTGGCCCCTTTTGCCAACCTTACCTGGTCAGATTTTAACTATGGCAATAACTTTATATTTCAAACAGGTACCACCACGGGTAATATCACCACAACAGATTATAGCAAAAAATCAGTGGCCGGAGTGCCAAAGATCACGACAAATGCGGGGATTGACGTTACCACAAAGCCCGGCCTGTATGCAAGCATGATGTATTCTTACAGAAGTGATGTTTTCATTACATCTGATGGAGCAAACAAGAGTTCTTCCTACAACCTGCTTAATGGTAAAATTGGTTTTCACCGGAATATTATGAGGCGCTTTGAGTTGGATGCATCTTTCGGGGTGAACAACATTACCAAAGTGCAATACCCGTTAATGATCTTTGTAAACCAACTGCCCGATGCCTATTTACCTGCACCACTGAACACCGTGGTGTTTGGAGGATTGGAGCTGAGATACAATTTCAATTAACCGACCAGACGTATTCCAAATTCAAGAATATTTCGAACCAAAAAGTCCCTTCAAATCCAATGATTTGAAAGGGCTCGTAAATTTTAGACGGGTCAACTGGACAGATTTCTATCGCGCTGTGCAAAGCCCGTG
>NZ_LVYD01000069.1 GCF_002077945.1 Niastella vici | reverse complement strand
TTCAAAAGCTTTAATGAAACCATCATTGACTATATAAGAAATACCCCCGGTATAAACCAGGACATTACCTTGTGTAATGGCGTGCTCATAGATGCACCGGGCCCCTACGCACGGCCATTTGTAACCGTAAATAAAGTGGTTACCAATAAACCCAGCGATTGCGAGTGTGGCAATATCCAGGGCTTGTACCAGGTGTACCAAACCAGCTACAGTGCCAAGTACCCCACCATGAGCGCCTTTATGCAGGCGGTGTATAAAACCACCATCACCGATGGCGCGCTGGATACGCTTAGGCGCATGTGTAACGATGAATTTAAATGCACGCCTTCGGGCCTGCTGGCCGATCTCACCCTGAGCACGCCTACCAGTGGCGATTACAGGGCCACTAAATCTATTACACTTGCTACTGACTTTGAGACCACTGCTGCTTTTACCGCAGAGATAGCGGCGCAGGCAGGCACCGTGCGGGCCGTATTGCCCCCGGCGCTGCAGTGCGGCAATGTAGAAACCGTATGTGCCGATTGCCAGAAAATACACGATGCCTATATCGCATTTACGCA
>NZ_LVYD01000068.1 GCF_002077945.1 Niastella vici | reverse complement strand
GGTGGGTCAACATGCGCAGGAATCTACATTTGCGCTCTATTTGGTGCGCCCGACCCAATTAGACATGACGGTATAAAAACAGTCCTGTCTTTTTTTATTCCCCCGTTATGCTGATTAGTTGCGGAATTGGTCAAATACCGGATTTACTTCATTGGATTGAAATCATCCAAATGTCCTATACTCATTTGGTGACTTCCCTACTCGTTGTTTAAACAAACGAGCAAAGTGTTGAGGGTATTTAAACCCCAATTCAAGGGCTATTTGGCTAACCGATTTATCCTGATCAAATATTCTTTCTTTCGCTACGTCAATAACTTTGGATTGTATATAATCCTGGGCTGTTATACCAGTTTCTTTTTTTATCAGGTCGCCAAAATAATTGGGGGATAAATGCAATTCGTTAGCGCAATAAGCCACAGTAGGCAATCCAATAGTTTGTGGCTTATCAGATTCATAATACTCCTGCAACAAATTTTCAAACTTTTCTAAAATACCTTTATGTGTATTATCGCGGGTAATAAATTGCCGGTCGTAAAAACGAATACAATAGCTCAAAAACAATTCAATATTAGATACAATCAATCTTTTGCTATGCTTATCAATTGCATGAGTTAATTCATATTCAATTTTAGAAAAACAATCCAGTACAATATTCCTTTCACGTTCTGACAAGTGAAGTGCTTCGTTTGATTGATAACCAAAAAACGTATATTCCTGTATATGCCGTCCAAGCGAAGTTCCATGTATTAAATCCGCATGAAAGATTAGCGCATAACCCTTGGGCTGATAAATTTCTCCGTTACTATTAACTCCTGCAACCTGACCAGGGGCAAGGAATACTAATGTACCTTCCTGGTAATCATATGTATGGCGGCCATATACCAAATCACCACATTTTACATCCTTTAAAAAAATGGTATAGAAGCCGAAATACATCCGGGAGCCGCTCCTGGGACTTGCCTTAGACAAGTCAACCACACTTACCAGGGGATGTAATGTTTCATTATTATTGAATGCATTGTAATCGCTGACTGTTTCAAATCGTCGCATATTGTCCATGGCACAATGTTTTAACTATTTAAAGTTACATCATTTTGTGCTCCCCACTTTTCCATGGCATCCTAATCAGTAATATTGGTTGATATATCCGTAATCTGTATACTCCTTTAAAGAAATAAAGCTCGGACCTTTGTAAAATCAATATAAATAAATATGCAAAGCGTAACATTAAATAATGGTGTTGAAATGCCCATTTTGGGGTTTGGTGTTTTCCAGGTAACAGATTTGGCAGAATGTGAACGAAGTGTAGTTGATGCAATCGAAACGGGCTACCGGCTGATTGATACCGCTGCATCCTATGGAAATGAAGAAGCAGTAGGAAATGCCATCAAAAAAAGTGGTGTCCCAAGAGAAGATCTATTTATTACAACCAAACTTTGGATACAATCAAATGGTTATGAGGGTACAAAGAAGGCTTTTGAAAATTCGCTAAAAAGATTGCAATTAGATTACCTTGACCTGTATCTTATACATCAGCCTTTTGGTGACATATACGGGGAATGGAGAGCAATGGAGGAATTTCACAAAGAAGGACGGGTTAGAGCCATAGGCGTTAGCAATTTTCATCCTGACAGGCTTATTGACTTGATCATTCACAATGATATTGTTCCTGCGGTTAATCAGGTTGAAACTCATCCATTCCACCAGCAAATTGAAACACAGAAATTCTTACAGGAAAATCATGTACAAATAGAATCCTGGGGGCCATTTGCTGAAGGGAAAAATAATCTCTTTCATAATGAAATACTTGCTTCAATAGGCAAGAAGTATGGCAAGTCAATCGCCCAGGTTGTCATTCGCTGGCTTACGCAACGAGGTGTAGTAGCTATTCCAAAGTCAGTACGTAAAGAAAGAATGGAAGAAAACTTTAATAGCCTTGACTTCGAGCTAAGTTCAGAAGATATGGATGCTATCAAAAAATTAGATACAAACACAAGCAGCTTCTTTGACCACCGGGACCCGGCTATGGTAAAATGGCTGGGGGAAAGAAAATTAAATGTTTAATCTATTTAAAGGCTTTTAAATATGCAGAAAAGAATATTAGGCAAAAGTGGGTTGGAAGTATCCGCACTTGGATTGGGTTGTATGGGATTAAGTTTTGGTTACGGTCCGGCAACCGATAAACAGGCGGCGATCAATTTGATAAGAGCCGCATATGAAAAAGGTGTTACATTTTTTGATACTGCTGAAGCATATGGCCCTTTTACAAACGAAGAGTTGCTTGGTGAAGCATTGGAACCGTTTAGGAGTGAAGTAGTGATTGCCACAAAATTTGGTTTTAAAGAAGGAAACCCGCCTTTAGGCACAGATAGTCGCCCGGAAAACATCAGGGCTGTGGCAGAAGCTGCGTTGAAACGGTTGAGAACAGATGTGATTGATTTATTTTACCAACATCGTGTAGATATCAATGTGCCGATTGAAGAAGTGGCAGGAACCGTAAAGCAATTAATTCAGGAAGGAAAAGTAAAACACTTTGGTCTTTCGGAAGCCGGTGTTGCTACTATTCGTAAAGCGCATGCTGTTCAACCGGTAACTGCACTGCAAAGCGAATATTCATTGTGGTGGAGAGAGCCTGAGCATGAAATCCTACCCGCATTGGAAGAGTTGGGGATTGGCTTTGTACCTTTCAGCCCTTTGGGAAAAGGTTTTCTAACTGGTAAGATTGATGAAAATACATCGTTTGATAAAAGCGATTTCCGTAATACAGTTCCACGGTTTTCAGAAGAAAATAGAAAAGCCAACCAGGCATTGGTTGATCTGCTTGGCAAGATCGCAAAAGAAAGAAATGCAACGTCAGCACAAATTGCCCTTGCGTGGTTGCTATCACAAAAGCCCTGGATCGTGCCAATTCCGGGCACTACCAAACTGCACCGTTTAGAGGAAAACATTGCATCAGCAAACATCACTCTCAATCAAGCCGATCTCAAAGGAATCACCTCTGCCATTTCCGAAATTGACGTGCAGGGCGTTCGATATAACGAACAGGCGCAAAAAATGATTGACCGTTAGTTTAACCTTAAAGATACATATTCACCTAATAACATAAATCCACATGAAACTTTCCATTTTAAGTCTGTTTTGTATAATAATGATTGCTCAATGGTCGCATGCCCAACAGCGTAGCATTATCGACAGTAAAAATACAGAGCAGGAAATTATAAGTCTGTCAAAGAAAAAGTGGTCCTGGATGGCAGACAAGAACGTAGATTCTTTGAACGCATTATTTGATGAAAAATCCGTATTTGTTCATATGGGTGGAAGCTGGGGAAAAGACCCGGAAATCAATACAATCAAAACTGGAGGAATTTGGTACAAAAAGGCAGACATACACTCAGTTTCGGTAAATATTATTGGCAATACCGCCATCTTGCTAAACAATATTACATTGCTGGCAGTGGTTGGTGGAAATGAAGTAACCAATCCATTTATCGCTACAGAGGTATATATCAAAGAGAATGACAAATGGAAGTTGGGTTCATTGTCATTCACAAGGCTTCTTACTCCTAACAACACACCGCATTAAAAAGCATTTATGACAAACATGTTTTTGGCATTTATTCTTTTTATTTCAGCTTGTTCTACATCTGGCAAAAAGGATTCTGAGACGACAATGGACTCTACCTATTACCGGAACAAAATTTTAATTGTGTACTTATCTCGTACCAATAATACCAAGGTGATAGCTGAAATTATACACCAAAAGGTGGGTGGCACATTGGTGCCCCTCAAATTAGAAAAGCCTTATCCAGAAAACTATCAGGCAACGGTGCAACAAGTTGTGACGGAAAATGAAACCGGCTATCTCCCTCCACTAAAAACTAAAATTGATAGCATCCAAAATTATGATATTGTATTTCTTGGCTTTCCTACATGGGATATGAAAATGCCGCCACCAATGAAGAGTTTTTTGCATCAATATGACCTTAGTGGCAAAACAGTTATTCCTTTCAATACAAATGCAGGCTATGGTACGGGTAGCGGTTTTCAAACTGTAAAAGAATTATGTCCGAATAGCAAAGTATTGGAAGGTTTTGAAATTAAAGGTGGAGTGGAAAGGGACGGGATCTTTCTTTCTATAAAAAATGAAAGGAGAACAGAAGCAGAAAGAAAAGTTCAACAATGGTTAAAAAAAATAGGATTAATTAAAGAAACACCGTAAAGCGTTATTGGTGCCCTGCAAGTAAATCAATAAATTCAATTGGATGCTTATGTGTCAATTTAGAATAAACAAAAAAGGGTATAATCTTTTAATATTGCTTACCCTTTTTACATTTTTAACAGGCAGCGCACAAACCAAAACCGTTAAAAATAATGGGCCGTTGATTATTAAGGAGCAAGGCAGTTTTGCAGTGGGGGGTACGGTAATAACTGCTCCAGGTACATTTGATCCTATTAAACACGGCGCATTTAATCCAACCAACCAGCCTTCTGAGGGTCAGACACTGCATGGTGATCACGCTTATGTATTTTATCAAATACCAGAGAACGCCCGTAAACTACCTCTTGTATTCTGGCACGGCCACGGGCAGTCTGCAAAAACCTGGGAAACGACCCCTGATGGTCGTGAAGGATATCAGAACATTTTTCTGCGTCGCCGTTTCCCCGTTTATTTGATCGACCAGCCACGGCGAGGCAGGGCTGCACGTAGTACAAAACCTTTAAATATAACAGCTTCTCCGGATGAACAGCTATGGTTTGGAATTTTTCGCTTAGGAGCATACCCAAATTTTTATCCTGGAGTACAGTTCTCAAGAGATTCTGAAGCCTTGAACCAGTTCTTTCGTCAAATGATACCCAATACCGGTCCATATGATGCCCAGGTAAACATTGATGCCGTTTCGTCTTTGTTTGACAAAATAGGATCAGGTATTCTGCTTACACATTCACAAAGTGGTGGACCTGGTTGGCGCACGGCGATTAAGAATAGCAATGTAAAAGCGGTTATTTCATTTGAACCGGGAGGTGATTTTGTTTTTCCAGAAGGAGAAACACCTGATACTATAAAAGTGTCTGGCCGCACAATTACACCGCCCGTAGTACCAAGGGCTGATTTCATGAAACTCACAAAAATTCCGATCCTAATCTATTATGGAGATAATATTCCAACGCAGCCTTCCCAAAACCCTGGTCAGGAACAATGGCGGGTTTTTCTCGAGATAGCGGGAAAGTTTCGGGATGCTGTCAACCGGCATGGAGGTGATGTAACGCTTGTACACCTTCCGGATATCGGCATTAAGGGCAATACGCACTTTCCGATGTCTGATCTAAACAATTTGGAAATTGCTAATCATCTTTCCGAATTCCTGAAGAAGAAGGGGCTCGATTAAATTGTAACACTACAAAAGCTATTTGTATGAAGCAATTAAAGATTTTATTGCTATCTGGGCTTTTTTCAGTCGGTCTTGTCCAATTATCAAATGCACAGCAAAGCATGAGCGTGATACAGACATTAAATGCCAAAGAGCAAAATATAATTACTATTTCAGCCTTTACGGCAAAAGGAGATTTAGTAAAATTACAAAACGCCTTGACTAGTGGTTTAGATGCCGGATTAACTATAAATGACATTAAGGAGGTGCTGATTCACCTGTATGCCTATTGCGGTTTTCCCCGAAGCCTTCAGGGTATTAATACTTTAATGGCAGTGCTGGAAACAAGGAAAGCAAAAGGGATAACAGACAAACTTGGGAAACAGTCCACCCCTGTAAATGATGATGATAGTAAGTATATAAGAGGAAAAAATGTTTTAGAGGCGCTCACCGGACAACCTGAAAAAGAACCGAAAACTGGTTACGCAGCTTTCAGTCCGGTGATTGATACATTTTTGAAAGAACATTTATTTGCAGACATCTTTGGCCGGGATATTCTTACTTATTTAGAAAGGGAGATTGCTACGATATCTGCGCTAATCAGTCTTGGTGGCGTTGAACCGATGATGCAAGGTCACATGCGGATTGCCTTGCACCTTGGTATGACCGAATCTAAGATTGGGGAAATGGTCTCGTTAATTGAAACCAAGGTAGGAATAAAGGAAGCAAACGATGCTCGCCGTGTTTTATTGACAGTAACAAGCGGAGGTTCAGCACAAAAAGCCGCCGACACGATGGAAGCGAATGCGGATTTATTTAAGAAGGGAGTAAAAGCTCCAGCTTTGAATTTTACGGGTACTGCCTGGGTGAACATGCTGGTGCAGGCTCAAGAGGGCCTGGACTGTTCTGTTGGAGCTATAACGTTTGAACCAGGATCTAGGACCAATTGGCACAGTCACCCAGGCGGTCAGATTTTATTAATAACGGAAGGCGAAGGCTATTATCAGGAAAAAGGCCAGCCCAAAAGAGTAGTACAAAAAGGCGATGTAATCAAATGTCTTCCGGGAAAAGCACATTGGCATGGAGCTTTACCAGGTACAAAACTCACCCATATTGCCATTGGTCCGGACACTGAGAAAGGGAGTGCCGTATGGTTGCAACCTGTGACAGATCAAGAATACAATGACAGGTAGTTTTCTCATTAACTAAGGTATAGAAATTGAAGCAATTGTAAACTCAACTATCCAGTTATGAATCAAAACCAATTCAATAGGCACAAAGAAAATCCTTCCAACGAATCGAGAAGGAATTTTTTAAAACAATCAACGTTTCTTACCGCTCTTGCCATTGCCCCACCCCATTGGTAAAAGCGGCGAATCGCGCCTTGACGAAAAAGCAGCCATATATTTTGAAAAGCAAGCCCTGTCTCTGGAAGTGAATGGTACTAAATACAACCTTTCGATAGAACCTCGGGTGACCGTGACCTTACTGGATCTCCTGAGGGATCAGTTGTCCTTTACAGGTACTAAAAAAGGGCATTGAATCCGAATAACGACTCTCCCCTTTCCTTTATTGAAAAACGCCCTTTATAGCTGCCTGGTTACACCATAAAGAGGTACTTACAAATGTATCCGATCGCACATTTTTCTGTGGAGCCGGACTTAAATGAAATAACTGACAAATAAACTTCGATTTCCCAACGCAATTTTGCGTGATGCCATTTTCCTTAACACGTTTTAAGGGAAGCAAATGGCCGGGGCATAAGCTGGGGATTGGCTCGGCAGCAGTACCCAAAATGACTTCCTTTTTGGATACAACTCCATCTCATCTGGATACATTTCCCTGCTATAAGCAGGTGACCTTTGCCATAAATAAAAATGAATTGTATGAGCAACCTGAAGCAGGTAAAATTAGGAAGCCAGGGACTTATCGTTCCAACTATTGGTCTTGGCTGTATGGGTATGACAGAAATGATGGGAAAGCCAGTCTATGGAAAATCGGACGAAAAAGAAGCTATTTCCACCATCCACCGCTCCTTTGAATTAGGTGGTAATTTCCTGGACACTGCAGATCTTTATGGTCCTTTTAGGAATGAGCAGCTAATTTCCAAAGCTATTGAGGGCAAAAGAGGCCAATACATCATTGCCACAAAGTTTGGCTTTGGGTTCGATGATAACGGGCAAAGCATAGGCAGGATCAATGGCAGCAGGAACTATGTTAAGAAAGCAGCGGAGCGTTCATTAAAAAACCTGAACACGGATTATATTGACCTCTATTACCTCCACCGCCTGGACAGAAATACACCCATTGAAGAGACTGTGGAAGCTATGGCAGAACTGGTAAAAGAAGGCAAGGTTCGTTATATCGGTCTTTCCGAAGTGGGCTCTGAAACTATAAGAAGGGCACACAACATTCATCCACTCACGGCCGTACAAACAGAATACTCGCTGTTTGAAAGGCAGGTGGAAGAATTAAGTATTTTGGAAACACTGAAAGAATTGGGCATCGGCTTTGTTGCCTATTCGCCGTTAGGAAGAGGATTTATATCGGGCGAAATTCAACATCCTGAAGATATACCCGCCGATGATTTCAGAAGGTATTTGCCCCGGTTTCAGGGCGAGCAGTTTTACAAGAACATTGAATTGCTCGATGAAGTAAAACGAATGGCCCGGGAAAAGCAGGTTACTCCATCCCAGTTGGCGATAGCCTGGGTAATTGCAAAAGGACATGTCCCTATTCCCGGAACAAAGCGGGTAAAGTATGTGGAGCAGAATATCGCTGCTGCAAATATGGAGCTTAGCGCAGAAGACGTAGCCCGCCTGGAAGCCATAATTCCCCTGGGAACTGAAACCGGAGACAGATATGCCGATATGAAAGATGTTAACTTATAACAAAAGTGGGTAAAATTTACGCTTACCCACTACCTTTGATCATTATCCATGCAAAGTAACAAACATCATATTATTAATTCCATTTCAGAATTTCACTCCTCATGGAACCTGAAAAAGCCAGCGCATCCTTTGGTCAGTGTGGTGAAACTGGATGATGTTAATACCGAAGATGGTAATGCTGTGGAAACGATTGTCCATAATTTTTACACCGTTTTTTTGAAGAAGAACTTTGATGGAAAAATCAGGTATGGACAGCAGTACTATGATTTTGACAACGGCACAATGGCCTTTTATGCACCTAAGCAATGCATAAAAATAGAAGGCTATACACCCACTAAATTAGAGGGGTGGATACTCGCTTTCCATCCTGATTTTCTTCACGGCTATCCGCTTGCAAAAAAAATTAAGGAGTACGGTTTTTTCTCTTATGCCACAAACGAAGCCTTACATGTTTCGGAAAAAGAAGAAGCGATTGTTTCCGGAATAATGCAAAACCTGCAATCAGAAATTGAAGCCATCATAGATGGTTATACACAAGACGTCGTTGTTGCTCACATTGATCTTTTATTAAATTACTGCAATCGTTTCTATAACCGCCAGTTCATTACCAGGAAGAAAGTGTCCAACGATTTGATAGCAAAGTTTGAAGAGCTGCTGATCGCCTACTTAAAAGATGATAGTTACAATTCAACAGCGTTGCCGACAGTTCAATATTTTGCGGAAAGACTTTTCGTTTCGCCTCATTATTTAAATGATATGATGAAAAACCTGACAGGACAAACCACACAGCATCATATCCACAATCACCTTATTGAGAAAGCCAAGGTTTTACTGACGACGACTAATTTATCCGTGAGTGAAATAGCTTATCAATTAGGGTTTGAGTACCCTCAGTCGTTCAATAAGCTATTTAAGAATAAAACGAGCGTAACCCCGTTACAATTCAGGCAATCCTTTAACTGAACCTATGGGCTGATTTCATAAGCTTCGGTATTCCTTTGGGGTATGGCCTACCTGTTGCTTAAAGAAGCGAATAAAGTGCTGCGGATATTTAAAGCCTAATTCATAAGCAACGTCATTGATCGACTTGTCGGGAGTGAATATTTTTTCCTTTGCCACTTCTATTACCTTGGCTTGTATATGATCCAATGCTGTTTTGCCGGTTTCTTTTTTAATAAGATCGCCAAAATAGTTGGCAGAAAGATGCAGGTCGTTGGCAAAAAAGGCAACCGAAGGAACGCCATCCGTTTGTAGTTTATCCGAATTGAAATATTCATTCAACAGCCCCTCGAATTTTTCAACGATACCCGCATTCGCATGGTCTCTGGTAATAAATTGACGGTCATAAAATCGCACACAATAGTTTAGGAACAATTCAAGATTTGATACAATGAGTTTTTTGCTATGCTTATCGATAGCATGTTTTATCTCATAATCAATCTTTCGGAAGCACTCAAACACAATTTCTCTTTCCTGATCGGAAAGATGCAGCGCCTCATGCACGTCGTAAGAAAAGAAGTTGTAATCTTTCATTGACCGGGCAAGCGAGGTGCCGCGTAATAGATCGGCATGAAACAAAAGGGCATGACCTTTTGGCTGGTAATCCTTTCCATCAATGTCTTCAACGGTCAGGACCTGGCCGGGTGCAATAAATACCAATGTGCCTGCCTGGTAATCATAATTGCTTCTTCCGTATCGCAAAGAACAGGGTTTCTCAGTCTTAAAAAATACAATGTATAAGTCGTAAGTAATGGCTTGTCCGGCAGGTAGCAGGGTATATGTTTTTGAAAAGTCAATGACGCTCACCAGCGGATGGAAGGTTTCAGCCCCAAACATTTCATTGTATTGGTTAACAGTATGTATGTTAATCACTTTTTTCATGTTAATGCATTTACCTGGTCAAAGATAACATTTCCCGGGTGTACTGATCCGTAGCGACTGTCAAATCAGTAAAACTGGTAATTAAACCCGGAAACGGGGTTATAAATGGCCGGGTCGCCCGGGATATCTTTGTACAGTAAAAAAAGAGGATATAACAAATAATATAAAAAGTAGAAATAGAATGAAAACAATGCCAAAATTTATAGCAGCAGCCATAACTATAATGCTACTTATAGCTGCCTGCCACACCAACAATACAGGTAATACTGCACCCACCGGGAAGGATACTCTTGTTGCACCTACTGAAATTATTGGAAAGACTGGCTTTATTGCATTTCCGGGAGGAGTAAAGGTAGAAGAGAATTTTCTTTCAGATACCACCCTTCACTGGAAATATACTGATGCCAATGGAACTGCAACCCAGGAAGATGAGCATATAAGCTACAAAAAAATAAATGACAGCCTGTACTTTATTAACTGGATTGAAAAAAGCGGCCTGACTGTTAGCCAGATACTTGATCTTAAAAAAGGAACGGCCACAGCCTTCACAAGCCGGTTTGATGAAAAAAGTGACAGGGGACAAAGGTCATCACTATTTCTGGAAGGCAGTTTCGAGGTAAAATAATAAACAGGTAATCTTCAAAAAAACGTAATTAAAAATTCAAAAAAAATGATCGTCTCAATTGTTTATGACAGCGGTTATGGTCACACTGCAAAGCAGGCAGAAGCTGTAGCGAAAGGCGCACGTCAGGTAAGTGGAGCAGAGGTAACTCTTATTCCGGTGTCAGAAAAAAACATCCCTTGGGAAGCCCTGGAAAAAAGTGATGCTATCATCTTCGGATCGCCTACTTACAACGGCCTTATTAGCGCAAGGCTCAAACAGTTTTTTGAGGACTCAACCCGTACTGCCTGGACGGAATTAAAGTGGCGCAACAAGATTGCCGCAGGATTCAGCAATTCAGGGGCGCAGAATGGAGACAAGTTAAACTCGTTGATGTCTATAGCTTTGTTTGCTGCGCAGCATGGAATGATATGGGTAGGACTTGATTTGCATCCTGCTGATCCAAACAGTACAGCGACTACAAAAAATTTAAATCGGTTAGGAAGTTGGCTGGGGGCTATGGCACAATCGGATAATGCCAGTCCGGAAATTACACCCGGTGGAAGCGATCTTAAAACAGCAGAATACCTGGGAAAGAGAGTCGCAGAAATTACTTCGCGTTTAACTAACCGGTCAGAAAAACTACCAGGTTCAGATAGCAAGGCTAAGCAACTCGTTTAAAACTGGACTAAAGAAAAATAAAATCATGAATAATCTACCATCAATAGCATTGGGCACCTGGTCATGGGGCATTGGCGCAGCGGGTGGCGATCAGGTTTTTGGAAACAACCTTACAGCAGAAAATTTAAAGCCTGTTTTTGATGAAGCCCAGAAAGCAGGGCTTAACCTTTGGGACACCGCAGCTGTTTACGGAATGGGTTCTTCAGAGACTATTCTTGGAGAATTTGTTAAGCGGTATCCTCGTCAACAGATCATTTTATCTACCAAATTCACTCCACAGATTGCGGATAATTCAGCAAACCCTGTTGAGAAAATGTTGAATGAAAGTCTCAAACGCCTCGGAACAAATTATATAGACATCTACTGGATACACAATCCGCATGATGTTGAAAAATGGACACCTCAACTAATACCATTGTTGAAAAGTGGAAAAATAAAGCAGGTCGGCGTATCCAACCACAATCTTGATCAAATCAAACAGGCAAATAGCATTTTGGCAAAAGAAGGATTTAAGATTTCCGCTGTTCAAAACCATTACAGCCTATTATACCGTTCATCCGAAGAAACAGGCATTATTGATTACTGCAGCGTGAACGATATCACCTTCTTCGCATATATGGTTTTAGAGCAGGGGGCCTTAACCGGAAAATACAATAGTCAAAATCCGTTGCCGGAAGGTAGTGGAAGAGCTAACAGCTATAATAAGGTACTCCCCCAACTGGAAGAGCTAACCAATGCGATGAAAGCGATTGGTGAGAGTAAAAATGCTTCAGTTGCCCAAGTTGCCATGGCATGGGCCATTGCTAAAAAAACACTACCTATAATAGGAGTAACAAAAGTGTCGCAAGTAGAAGATGCTGTAATGGTCTCCAAAATTAAATTGTCTCCGCAGGAGATAAAAAGTATAGAGAGCCTTGCTGCCAAAGCCGGAGTTGACACCCGTGGTTCCTGGGAAAAGGCGATGGTATAAAAGGGAGAAAATCAGAAGAAATACCCATTCATACTACCAATTTAAAATTAAAAAAATGAACCGGATTATTTTAAACATTACTTGCGAACTCGACAAAGTCCCTAACATTGATGTATTACTTCCGAAAGAATTTGCGAGAGGAGAAGAGTTGAAGCAAGAGGGCGTTTTAGAACATTTATTCTTAAAAGATAACAGGATGGGCGCTGTATTAGTTTTTAAGGACGTTGACGAAGCAAGAGCCCAAAAAATAGCTACTTCATTCCCCCTATTTAAATATTTCGAGATCGACTACATTATTGCAGATAAGCTATACTAAAATAAAGTAGCCGTACACAAACAGCATTTATTTATAAGGAACGGCTGTTTTTACTATTTCCGGTCGCATTTACGACCATGCATTAACAAAATGAAAAATCAATGAATCAGCAAACAACAAAAACAGTACTGTGTGTAGTTACGAGCAATAGTGTAAAAGGCAAAAGCGGTCAACCTACAGGCTTTTGGTTGAGCGAGTTGACGCACGCATTGGAACAACTGGAAAAAGCCGGACTACAATACGAACTGGCTTCTGTAAAGGGGGGCGAACCACCCGTTGACCAGGTGAGTATGGACATGAAAGATCCGATTAATGCGCGCTATTGGAATGACCCAAAATTTCAGGCAGCCCTAAAGAATACACTGAGTATGGAGAAAGTAGAGACAGCAAAATATTCGGCTGTATTTTATGCAGGTGGTCACGGCACGATGTGGGATTTTGCAGATAGCAAAGGAATACAAAAAGTAACCCGTGAGATTTATGAAGCAGGTGGAGTTGTTTCTGCTGTATGTCATGGTCCGGCTTCTTTAGTGAATGTAAAACTCAGTGACGGTTCCTATTTGATTGCAGGTAAAAAGCTGGCGGCATTTACGAACAATGAAGAAGCGGAAGTGCAGGCTACAGATATTGTTCCATTTTTGTTGGAAACCGCATTGATCAATCACGGCGCTACGCATCAGGCAGCACCCAACTGGACTAAAAATGTTGTGGTAGATGGCCGGTTGGTAACGGGCCAAAATCCTGCATCGGCTGCAGGTGTTGGCGAAGCAGTAGCCAAAATGTTATTGAGTCATTAGTCATTAGTCATTCCAACAGCGCAACATTTAAGTAATAATAATTAAAAAATCAAAAAATGAAAAGAGTACAAGTTAACATCATCAATTATCTTAACAAAATTACTAACTTACAAGAGCTTATGCCTAAAGAATTTGCTGTGGTTGGTCAATGGAAAGAACAAGGAATTCTGGAGCATCTTTATGTTAAAGATGACAATACAGGCGCTTTTCTGGTATTTAAAGATACTGATGAAGCGAGAGTTAAAGAATTAATTTCGACATTGCCGATGTTTAAATACTTTGACAACGTTGTTTATTCATCTACAGAGATGCAATTTTAGATGTTCCTTTGAAATGGCGAAATTTCATTCTCACCGGTAGAAGGTGATATAAACAAATTGATTGATGAGGTGTATAAGAAAAAATACAGAGAGAGCCCTTATTGGTCACCAATGATCAGTAAGCATACTCGCGCTGCTACAATAAATATTATACTAAAATAGATTTGGCGATTGCAAGGACTTAATACCCTTTTGACTTTATATATCCTACCCGTTTTAATAACTACTTTAAGAGCGTAACCAGAACAACCTTTACTTGCTTCGCTACAATTGTTTGAAATTCTTAATAATTGGTTTGATAGTTTTTACAAGGCATTGGAAGATATGAAAGACCTTTGAATAAGTGAATATTAAACCGAAAGAACATGAAAAACAAGGATACAACCCATCAATCTGACCGGGACATTTTTGATAGAATGAAGGCTGGAGAACCCATCCGGCTGGATGACCCCCAATATTTCAAAGTGCTGGAGGTGGTGAACCGTACAATAGCGCTATCTGCCAGCCTCAACACTTCTACCAACGTTGACCAGATAAGGCAGCAGTTAAGCAATATAACCGGCCAGCAAATTGATGAAAGCACCGTTGTGTTTGCTCCGTTCTACACCAACTTTGGCCGGTTTACACAGATTGGCAAAAATGTATTTATTAACCATGCATGCTCATTTCTGGACATGGGGGGAATTACAATAGAGGATGAAGTGCTATTAGGACCAAGAGTTAATCTCGTAACCGAAAATCACCCATTAGATCCGGCCGACAGAAGAGCACTCATCTGTAAGCCCATCCTCATAAAAAGAAAAGCATGGGTCGGTGCAGCAGCTACCATATTGCCTGGAATAACAATAGGTGAAAACGCGGTCGTTGCAGCTGGAGCAGTAGTAACAACTGATGTTCCAGCTAATACAATTGTTGGTGGCGTTCCTGCCAAAATCATCAAATCAATCCATTAAACAAAATCAAAATGAATTTTAATAAGAGCTTTATAGCTGCATTCCTGATAATATTGGGACTGGCTTGTAATGAAAATCCAAACACTCAAAAAACAGAAAAAATGGTACAAGAAGAAAACAAAGAATATTTAACCTTTACACTAAGCGATAAGGTAACAAAGGAAAATGTTCATTACAAAAACAGGTACGGAATTACCATTGCCGCAAATCTATATATCCCCAAAAACATTGACAAGACTAAAAAATATGCCGCTTTGGTATTGAGTGGTCCTTTCGGTGCGGTAAAAGAGCAATCTTCAGGATTGTATGCAAATGAATTGGCCTCCAGGGGGTTTGTAACATTGGCTTTTGACCCTTCGTTCACAGGTGAAAGTGGCGGGGATGTTCGCAATGTAGCTTCACCGGATATCTTCACCGAAGACTTTAGTGCGGCAGTCGATTACATTGGACTGCTACCTATAGTTGACCGCAACCGGATAGGCGTGATGGCTATTTGCGGCCTGGGTGGCATGGCATTGACAGCAGCAGCCAGTGATTCCCGGATCAAAGCCATAGCCACAGCTTCCATGTATGATATGTCGCGAAGTATAAGCAAGGGTTATAAAGATTATTACACAAAGGAACAACGCCATAAACTGATTGATTATTTGAGTCAACAACGATGGATTGATGCAGAAAACGGAAAATATTCATTGGGGTTGCATGAAATTCCTTTAGACGAAAAGGGCAATATTGTAAAAGGCGACCATTTAATGCCTGAAAAACTGCCACAGAATCCGAACCCAATTCTTGCAGATTTCTATAGTTATTACAAGACAAAACGTGGTTACCACCCAAGGTCAATCAACTCTACTTCTGCCTGGACGGCTACAACACCAATGTCTTTTTTCAGTTTCCCGATGATGACAAATATTGAAATGATTTCGCCTCGTCCTATTATGCTGGTTGCGGGGGAGAAAGCACATTCCCGTTACTATTCAGAAGATGCTTATAAGATGGCTGCCGAGCCAAAGGAACTGGTGATTGTGCCAGGAGCAACCCATTGCGATTTATACGACAAGGTTAACCTGATACCATTTGATAAGCTGGAAGCTTTTTTCAACAAGTACCTAAAAGCGAGTCAATCAAATATTTCTACTTTACAGATTTCTTGATTTAGGTCAACCTACTATATCCCTATTTTTTTGTATTGAGTAAACCCTAAACTGAATCCATCCCTGATCAATAATAAAGTTCATTCGGAATGAAATTGAGTGGAGTAGCAATATCGCTGGCTGATGAACGTAATGCAATATTTTTTTATATTGTATACTGTAAAATTAAACTCGCAATGAAAACCAAAATTTTAATTTATAAAAATGGGCATTTTTACGACAACCCGAATGGGCAACGAATAGAATTGCAGGAAGGTGCTCAAATTCGTATTGAAGCTGAAGAAAACTGTTTCATTGAGGCACAACCAGCAGGCACTTGGCCTGTTGAACAAAAAGATAGCAAACAGAAATCTACTGAGATAGCTAACGATTCAAAGATTGAAAAGTCTGAAAAAATTTTAAGCAGAGGTTCATTTCTTTACTTTAAAATACCACATAGCAACAAAAAATATGAATTTAAAGTTGAGTTGCTTGAAGATTTATACATGGTTAAGAAGAAGAATAGAAAAAAAAGCGATTCTGTTTTATATGACTGCACTTGCGTTACTAAAGAAGAAATCACCAATAATTTAGAGTTTTTCGAAGAAGTCTTTGCCAAATCATTGAACGAACTGCATAAAAATACTTTTGTACATTTTTTTGGTAATGACGGAAATCCAGCCTGCAATGCAATTGACAGATTTTACGAGAAACCAGGGGAAGAAGGCTTATCTCTAAGACGGTATCGAAAAAGAAACAACTCGGAACCCAATTTATTTACATAAAACAAGATCCAATAAATTATAGTATACGATAAATAACTCTTTATTATAAACCCATTTTTTAAATCGTGCTTTTTTTTCAGATCATCATTAGAAACTGCCTTCGTTGTTATTCGTCGGAAGTCAATTTCTCAATATCATCAAGGTCTTTATGTCGACCAGCTGCTTTTTTTGCCTCTATGAGGTTGTTTAAATGTATAAATCTGATTTTTAAACCTTCTTCTTCAAATAATTGAGCTTGAGAAAATGCATAATTGAATTCAACGCCTTTTAGTTCTGTAATTATATCAATACTCACAGGAGGTCTGCCATAAGAAAAAACATCTGCACTATTTACATCTAAAAACTTTTCTTCGGTCATATCAAAAAGAGGCAAGCGGAATTCATGAAAGGCTCTTGCCAGTTTATAATAATTTTCTTTAGTACGGTTTACCCAAATATCCATATCGCCAGTGACCCTTCTGTATCCGTGCAGAATTACTGCATAACCCCCGACCAGAATATATTCTACATTATGGTTATTCAAGGCTCGAATAAAATCCCGAAAATCATCATTAAAAACGTTGCCCATTAATTGTTCATTTTTCTAATCGAAAAAAAACTCTTATCCAATCTAGGCTGATTCGACATACTGAAACCGTAGGCTTGTGAAATAAGATAATAAGCTTGACGTAATCGTTCAGCATATGGAGTGTCTTTGCTGAATTTATTCGATGCATCCGCTTCGCCAAAAGTCTGTATCCGAAAAGCATTTCTGTCAAATTTATAGTCTGCCATAAATTCTGTTGTTTTTAAATGTACAAACTATGGAGGTTTCCGCGAAGAGATTGAGATTAATTTAACGAAAAAAGCCCCTCGACATTCGAGAGGCTTCTTAATTAAGTGCCCAGGACTGGATTCGAACCAGCACACCCTTGCGAGCGCTGCGACCTGAACACAGTGCGTCTACCAATTTCGCCACCTGGGCATTTCAGATCTATTGTAAAAATTAGAAAAGAACTTGTTGATTTCCCGAACCTTCCCGCTTTTCAGCGGTGTGTCTTTTTAAATTCGGGTTGCAAAGATAACCGTAAATCTTAAACAGCCAAAAAATTGACAAAAATTTTATCAGAAAAAACTGACTATCAGCAGCCCACACCCGCCTGGCACTCCCCTTTTTGGAAAGAACCTTTATAAATGATAATTTACTTCCCATGAGCATCCTGTTACACAATCCGGAAAATCTTTTTCCGCCTTATCGCAACTACAGCCACGCCGTTGAAGTAAAAGCCAATTCAAACCTTTTATTCCTCAGCGGCCTCAATGGCTACCTGCCCAATGGTATTGATATGCCGAATTCATTCGAAGACCAGGCCGATCTTATCTGGCAACATATGGGCGCCCTCCTCGCCTCGGCTGGTATGAGTTACCAAAACATTGTCTCCCTCCGGTTTTACCTGGCCCACCCGTCCTTTGACGAAGCCAATGTAAAGATCCTGCAGAAATACCTCGGCAGCCATGCCCCTGCCCGTACCGTAATTTGTTGCCAGTTACTCGAGAAAAAGTGGAAATTGGAAATTGAAGCCGTGGCGGCCAAATAAAGCCCCACTTCGCAACTTTCAATAAATGGATCAACAGGGGTTTTGGTATCTTAGCCTCAAACCCGCACCATGGCTACTTCCATTGCCCAAAAGTTCAAAATAAAACCCGGCTTTACCCTGCGCACCTTCAATGCGCCGGCTAACTTTAAAAAGCACCTCGGCCCCCTGCCAAATGAGGTATCCATAACCTCCAGCGGTAAAAATTTCCAGCAGCTCCACTGGTTCGTGCTCAATAAAGCCCAGCTCGATAAAGAACTGCCCAAAGTACTGCCCCTGGTAACCGGTGACGTGCTTTGCTGGTGCTATTACCCCAAAGGCTCCTCCTCCATCCAAACCGACCTCACGCGTGATAAGGGGTGGGACAATCTCCTGAAACATGAGGAGTTCCATTGGATCAGCCTGGTCTCCTTCGATGATACCTGGTCGGCTTTTGCTTTTCGCATGAAAACCGCAGCCGACGCAAAGAAACCGGCCCCACCCAAAGAACGCCCCATTCTCGACTACATTGACCCGGCAAAAAAGATCGTGCGCCTGCCCGATGACCTGACAGCGGTTCTGGTCAAAAACAAAAAGGCCAGCTCCTTCTTCGAGTCACTGTCCTTTACCAATAAGAAAGAATATGTAGAATGGGTGGTCACCGCCAAACGCGCCGAAACCAGGGAACAAAGAGTGAAAGATAGTCTCGATAGATTAAATAAAGGATGGAAGAATCCGCGAAATTTATAAAACAGCGCTAAACGTGCCACGGTTAATCCTTCGCCTTGCGCCTCCGCTAAAACTTCAGCGGCACACGAACGCCCGGGAACCCGTGGCACGTTTTTGATAGCTTACGCCCCTATGCCAGGGCGTGAAGGTGATGTACCAATGCCATCTACAAAAATTTCAATGATAATACCAATCATGTAATCCATAGAATTGTTTTTTAAGGTTTACCCTACTCTGTTACTGGCTTTTCGGAATCCGCCAAAAACATGATAAGTTTGAAACTACGCGTATTTATTGGTAAATCAGAATCTTTTTACCCTAACGGAAAACGATATGAATTTTCTTTTAACCTCGAAACAAATACATATTGCAGTTATTTCAACTCCACCTTCTTTCCCGTACGCACCGCCTCATAAATTGCATCGATGATCTTCAGGTCGCGCACCGCTTCGTCCCCATCAACCGGTACCACGGGTTGTTTGCCTTCCTGAATGATCGCCGCCATTTCATCCATTTGCACCGTCTGGTGCGTCATATGTGGTTGCGTTAATTCCCCTTTGTTCGTTCGCCCTTTTATTGGCCCATAACCCGTAGCCGGCCACAACTCGGCCCAACCTTTCTCACCATCGAGAAAAAAGCGGTCCAGGTTGTTCATACTGTAAGTCGATAAACAGGAAGCCACCGCCCCACTGGGGAAACCCAGCTGAAACTGGATGGTTTCATCAACCCCGGGTTTAAATTTTTCCGGATTGGTCTTTGTTTCCTGCGCCGTTACCCAAACCGGTTCCTCCCCCACCATATAACGCGCACCATTAATTGAATAAATACCAATATCCATCATGGCGCCACCGCCCGACAAAGCCTTGTTCAACCGCCATTGCGTGGGATCGCCAATAGTGAACCCGCTCAACCCCTGAAAGAAACCGATCTTTCCCAACTCCCCTTCCTTGCGCATCCGAATGATCTCAAGCGTCTTGGGTTCAAAATGCATCCGGTACCCTACCAGCAATTTTACATTGGCTTTTTTACAGGCATCCACCATCTCCTGCCCTTCCTTTGCATTCACCGCCATCGGCTTTTCACAAATAACATGCTTACCTGCTTTTGCCACCCGTATCACCTGATCATGATGCAGGGCATTGGGCGTTATCACATATACCGCATCGATGTCATGATTATCCTTAATGCGATCGAAATTCTCGTAATTGTAACAGTTGGCGGCCGGTATATTGTACTTCGATTGCCAGTTGGTGATCTTGGCCGGCGTACCGCTGATAACCCCGGTTAGCCGGGCCCGTTTGCAATCACGCATGGCTTCCGCCACCCGGGTGCCATAACTTCCCAATCCCATAATAGCCACCCGTAATGGCGGGCCATCCCAGGCAGGGTCCTCCTTCTTTTCATTCAATGTATAAGCATCGGCAGGTATTAATGGAAAGGCAATGGCCGAAGCCACCAGTTTTTGCAGAAAGTTTCGACGGGAATTCATACAAGGCAAGTTTTATTAAAAATAAGCAACATTGCTTTATCAACACTGCATTTAATATACCAACCTTTTTACCAATGGTAATGAATACTTACCATTGCCTGCGCCTTTGTATCGTTATTGCTGGCTGCGCTTTCCGCTCATCCCTGAAATAATCATTTTTTATAAAATATACCGGGCTTCTATCCGCTTCACGCACAGTATTAATTGTCAAAAAACCCATTTTAGGGAAATTACCGCTGTTATACTTTAACTCGGAGAAAAATGTAAGAATTAGTACAATTGAGATATGAACCGGAGCTTCCTGCTAGCGCTAATCTTTCTATCAGTCACAACAACCGCCATGAGTCAATCCTCCGATACAACGGTTGTAAAAAGATCCTATACTACCAAGCATATACAAGGCGCCATTACGTTAGATGGTATTCCCAATGAAGAAGCATGGAATGCTATTGACTGGACCGGTGATTTTACCCAGTGGAAACCCAACGAAGGCAAGGCCCCCGGCCAACCCACCCGGTTCAAGATCCTGTACGACGAAAAATATTTGTACATCGCCTACCACTGTATAGATAAATATCCCGATTCCATAATAAAACGAATGGACCGCCGCGACCAGTTCCCCGGCGACTGGGTTGAAATAAATATCGACAGCTATCACGACCACCGTACCGCTTTCTCCTTCACCCTATCGGCATCGGGCGTACGCGGCGACGAATTTGTTTCAAACAATGGCGACTTTTGGGATGTGAACTGGAACCCCATCTGGTTTGCCCAAACTCATGTTGATGAAACCGGCTGGACGGCCGAGGTAAAGATCCCGTTCAGCCAGCTCCGTTATGGTAATGAAGCCGATAAAACCTGGGGCATACAGGTTACCCGCCGCTTATTCAGGAAAGAAGAAATGAGTACCTGGCAATTTATTCCCCAGCGCTCAGCTGTATGGGTAAGCGCGTTTGGGGAGTTGAAGGGGTTGAAAAATATTCCCTTACATCGCCAGGTTGAAATAGCCCCCTACGTAACCTTCCAAACCGACAAATACAAAAAAGAAGCCGGCAACCCCTTCGCCAAAGGACTCGATACCAAACTAAACGGCGGCCTCGATGGCAAGTATGCCGTTACCAATGACCTCATCCTTGATTTCACCGTGAACCCCGATTTCGGCCAGGTAGAAGCCGACCCTTCGCAGGTGCGCATCGATGGCTTTCAGAACTTCTTTGAAGAACGCCGGCCGTTCTTTATGGAAAGCCGCAACATCTTCGATTACCAGCTCACCGGTTCCGAGGCTGGTGGCGATTATGATTCAGACCTGCTTTTCTATAGCCGCCGCATCGGCAGCTCACCCCACGGCTACCCAAATGTAACAGATAATGAATACGTGAAAATGCCGCAGAACACTTCCATCCTCGGCGCGGCCAAATTCAGTGGAAAGACCCGCAAGGGCCTGAGCATTGGGGTACTCGAAAGCGTTACCCAAAAAGAAATGGCCTCCATCGATAACAATGGCGAAAAAAGAAAAGAACTGGTAGAACCGCTCACCAGCTATTTTGTAGGCCGTTTGCAAAAAGACATTAATGGCGGAAAGACCGTCTTCGGTGGCATCTTCACAGCCGTAAACCGCGACAATGGGTTGAATGACCTGCTGCATCGCAACGCGTATTCGGGCGGACTGGATTTCATTCACACCTGGAAGAACCGCACCTGGTACATTCGTGGCAATATGGTGTTCAGCCAGGTACAGGGCAGCAAAACGGCCATCCTCAATACACAAACGGCTTTTGAACACCTGTTTCAACGACCCGGGGCCACTGAGGTATCGGTTGACAGTAACCGCACAGCACTCACCGGTACAGGCGCCACCATACGCCTGGGGAAAGCAGGTGGTAACGGAGCCGGCCGGTTTGGCCGGTTGTTCAAATTCGAGACCGGCGTAACGCTTCGCTCACCAGAGCTGGAGCTGAACGACATTGGCTTTATGCTCACGGCAAATGAGATCAATCATTTTACCTGGGCCGGTTTTCATTGGCCCAAATCGTTCCTGTTCTTTCGTACTGCACGGTTGAACTACAACCATTGGTCGCGGTGGGATTACGGTGGTAAATTCATATACCAGGCATTTAACTTTAATACCAACGCCACTTTAAAGAACAATTACCAGGTTGGTACCGGCACTACCTGGGCCGTGTTCGGCATTTCAAACAATGCCTTACGCGGCGCCTCGGCCATTCGCCGCCTGCCCGGCATCTCGTATAATTTTTTTGTCACCAGCGATTACCGCAAAAAATTTTACGTAAGCTTTAATAACACCACGTTCTGGGGATTTCAGCACACGATGAAAAACAACAATACAGATCTCACGTTATATTTTCAGCCCATCAATGCCTTGCGCGTTAGCCTGAGTGCCAGCTATGCCTATTCCTGGCGCAAACAGGACCAGTTTGTAAGCAATGTTTCCTATGGCAATACCACCCGCACCATTGTGAGCGAAGTAAAACAAAACACGTTACGGTTTGTGGGCCGCTTAACCTATAACATTACACCCGATCTTACTTTACAATATTACGGACAACCCTACATTTCCCGGCCCGTATACAGTCATTTTGCCTATGTCACCAATCCGCTGGCACATAAGCTCAACGACCGGTTCCATGTGTTCAATAATGGCGAGATCACTGAGGTGAACGGCGAATACCGGGTCGATGAACAGAAGGACGGCATCGTTGATTACAGTTTCAACAAACCCGATTTCAACTTTGTACAGTTCAGGTCAAACTTTGTGGTGCGGTGGGAATATAAACACGGTTCTGAAATATACCTGGTGTGGTCGCAAAGCAATACACCCGATGCGGAGGCCGACCTCGATAATAATGTGCCCATTGCAAAGAGCCTGTTCACAAATGCATTTGATAATAATGCGGCGAGAAATATCTTTTTGGTAAAGTGGACTTACCGATTTTTGAAATAAAGAAGTGTAAATGGAAAACAGAAGCCAGTTTAAAAACTGGCAATTGCGGATTTCGCGATTTCGGGATTTTGAGATTTGTCAGAAGGCAGAACCAAAATGAAATCTCAAAATCCCTAAATCTCAAAATCAGAAATTGAATTAAAACGAGGTACCAGCCAATACCGGCGTGCGAATACTGCCAACTTCTGCCTGTAACTTTTTTCTCTTCTGATAAAACACATACGATACAATAGCCAATGTCAGTGGCAATACCATAAACATCCAGTCGGGTTTGCCAATGGCTAAAATGGAATACGTGGCGCCAATAAGGTCAAAGAACAAACCGGCATAAGCCCATTCTTTCAGGCGGGGAAAACCTGGTACTAATATAGCCACCACACCCAGGAATTTTGCAACGCCAATGAAAGGAACAAAAAATACCGGATACCCCAGCTCTACATGCATACCCTGTATAGCCACGGGATGGCTCATGATATCGGGAATAGCAGAACCCAGCATCAGAAAAGCAAATAAACCGTTGAACACCCAGTAGAAAATGTTAGTCTTTTTCATAACAAATAGTTTAATCGTTGAATAATTTTTTTTGTTTTTATTAGCGGCCCTCGTACTCTTTTCGCTTATTGTTGCTGGTACTACCGGCCTTGTTTGTTATAACAAAACTAGGATCAAAAAACAGCTTCAACGGGGTGTGTAACTGACAATTTAAGGGGTTGTTTGCGACATGAATTAGTTACCAGTTGCCGGGTACCGGTTACCAGGACTTGAGTTTCGATTATTCTGCAAATAATCTGGTTCTCAAATTTTTTTGCCTGGCGCCTGGAAACCGGCAACCGGTAACAGAAAAAAAAGCGGACCGCTCTTTACAGAACGATCCGCATTATATTAATGATATTACCGTTAATACAACAACCGCACCTTGATGGTATCTTTCACTTCCTTCAGCAACTGCACCGCTGTATTCGACAACTTCTTGTCAATGTCCAGCACCACATACCCTATTTCATCATTCGTTTTCAGGTATTGTCCCAAAATGTTGATCTTGTTGTTCGACAAAGTGGTATTGATGGCCGACAGCACACCTGGTACGTTGCGGTGAATATGCAGAATGCGGTGGGCGCCTTCCTGTGCGGGCAGGCTTAAAGGTGGCACGGTGTGCGAACCAATGCTGCCGCCCATTTCGAGGTACTGGAACATTTTATTGCTCACATCTTCCCCAATGTTCTGTTGCGCTTCTTCGGTAGAGCCCCCGATGTGCGGCGTAAGGATCACATTAGGCAAACCCTGTAAAGGCGTGGTAAACTTATCACCGTTCTTTTCAGGCTCCCAGGGGTATACGTCAACCGCAGCCCCGCTCATTTGTCCTTCCTGTAACGCTTTGGCCAGCGCATCCAGCTCAACCACTTCGCCACGGGCATAGTTTATGAGTATAGAACCTTTCTTGAAATTCTTGATCACATTCTTGTTGATCATATTTTTGGTGGCGGCGGTTTCGGGCACATGCAGCGTTATGATATCGGCCTGGCTCACCACATCTTTCAGGGTTTTCTTGGCAATGGCATTACCCAGTGGCAGCTTGGTAACGGTATCATAAAAAATTACGTGCATCCCCATGGCTTCGGCCAGTATGCTTACCTGGGTACCGATATTTCCATACCCGATAATGCCCAGGGTTTTGCCGCGCAGCTCATAACTTCCTTTCGCATCTTTTAACCATGTTCCCTCATGCGCCGCTTTGTTCTTATCAACGATACGGCGTATCAACAATATTGATAACCCTATCACCAGCTCTGCTACCGAACGGGTATTGGAATACGGCGCATTGAACACCGCAACACCCTGTTGTTTAGCATATTTGAGATCAACCTGGTTTACACCAATACAAAAACAACCAATGGCCTGTAGTTTCTTTGCAGCATCCAGTACACGCGGCGTTATTTGCGTTTTGGATCTGATACCCAGCAAATGTACGTCCTTCACTTCACGGATCAGGTCTTCTTCACTTAATGCCCCCGTTACCTTTTTAACGGATGTGTAACCATTGTCTTTAAAGAATTTTACAGCCGTGTCAGAAATGTTCTCAAGTAGAAGAATATTTATCTTTTCCTTGGGATAACTCGTAATTTGTTTGTCGGTCATAATGAATCCTACTGCTTTTACGTTACTTATTCGCTATCTTAGTTAAAAGATTGCAAATATAGTTCATAGTTGCAGAAAACCGGGCATGAAAATAGCAGTTGACACCCTGTTACTGAGCCGATTTCTGTAACTTCGCAAATTCCGAAACCAAAAATTAATAAGTCCTGGTGAAAAACTTAGTCTGGTCATTGCTAATATTACTGGCATTGGAGAGTTGTGCAAGGGTTAACAATAAGAAAGTTACGGCTGAACCCATGAACCCCGGTGATTCTTCATCACCCGCTGCGGCGGCCACGCTTACACCCGATGAGCTGAGCTATTATAAACGCATGGTCAGCAATCATCTCGATTCAACCCTGGGCAGAACCAGGTTCAATGGCAGTGTGCTGGTAGCAAAGAACGGACAGATCGTTTATGAGGCCTACAACGGTTTCGTTGATCCCCGCACCAGGAAAGATTCTATCACCCCTTCTACCCCCTTCCATCTCGCCTCTGTATCAAAGACATTTACCGGTATGGCCACCCTGAAATTGTGGGAAGAAGGCAAGCTTAATATCGATGATCCCGTTTCAAAATATTTACCCGGTTTTCCGTTGGAAAACGTAACCGTACGGCTGTTGCTGAACCACCGCAGCGGCATTCCCAAGTACGATCATTATATGGGTGAAATGGGCTGGGATAAACACAAGATGGTCAGTAACCAGGATGTACTGGATTTCCTTATTGCCAATTACAGGAAAATCCCTATTGCAGCCGCCAATCACGGCTTCAGCTATTCCAATACCAACTTTGCGCTTTTGGCGCTTATTATAGAAAAGGTAAGCGGATTACCCTACCCAACCTATCTGAAAAAGACATTTTTCGATCCGCTGGGGATGAAGGACAGCTATGTGTTCACCCTCGCCGATTCGGCCCGCTACAAGCCTTCTTTCTATTACAGCAACCGCGAATACCGTTTTGAATTCCTCGATGCCGTATATGGCGATAAAAATGTGTACAGCACTGTTCGCGATCTGTTGAAATGGGACCAGGCCCTCAAAAATGAAGGGCTCTTTAAAAAGTCTACCCTGGAGCAGGCTTATGCCGGTTACAGCTTTGAAAAACCCGGCACCCACAATTACGGACTGGGCTGGCGCATGTACCTGCTGAAGAACGGAAAAAAACTGGTTTACCACAACGGCTGGTGGCATGGCAACCGCACTTCTTTCTATCGCATGAACGATGAAAATGCCACGGTTATAGCCCTTTGCAATAACGATTGCCGGTATGTATATAAGGTGAAGGAACTGGCCGACATCTTCGGTGATTATTTACAGAACAATGGTCACTACGACGACGAAGACCCCACAGCGGCAGGCGCATCGCCCGTTGCCCGGGCCGAAAAACCCAAACGCCGTGCACATACCACCGCCCTTAAAAGAAAAACGTCAAGCCGGCGCTCCACAGCCAAAAAGTAATTAATTTTCGGGATGCAAATTTTTGCTACCGAACAAATTAGAGCCTGGGACGAATACACCATTCGCCATGAACCCATCGCTTCTGTCGACCTTATGGAGCGGGCCGCCACTGCCTGTTATGAATGGCTGTTGCAGCACCATTACAAAGGCCGCTCATTTTCCATTTTTTGCGGAAAAGGCAACAACGGCGGCGATGGCCTGGTGATAGCCCGCCTGCTGGCCCAAAGCAATCATTCCGTTACCGTATACATTCTCGAATTTGGCCATAAAGGCACGGAAGACTTCCAGATCAACCTTGCCCGGCTGCATGAGACGGCCGCATCCATTTTGTTTATTTCTTCAAACGAAGCCATCCATCCCATTCCATCTCAGGACGTTGTGATCGACGCCTTATTGGGTTCGGGTATTAACCGCCCGGCCGACGGACTTACCGCCGAGCTTATTCAACATATTAATAATAGTGGTAATGAAGTGATCGCCATCGACATCCCCAGCGGGTTGTACGTTGACCACAGCGCCAAAGGTAATATTGTAATAAAAGCCCGGCACACCCTTAGTTTTCAGTGTTTTAAGCCGGCATTCCTGATGCCCGAAAATGCGGAAAGCATTGGCGACGTGCACCTGCTTGACATTGGCCTGCTACCCGGTTTTCTGGAACAGCAGGCAGCGCCTTTTCAACTGGTTGACCAGGCAATGGTGAGCGCCATTATTAGGCCCCGCAACCCTTTTGATCATAAAGGCGATTATGGCCATGCCGCCATTATTGCCGGCAGCTACGGCATGATGGGGGCAGCCGTGCTTTGCGCCCGCGCCTGTTTACGCAGCGGGGTTGGCAAGCTCACCTGTCATATTCCCACCCAGGGCTATACTATTATGCAGGTATCGGCGCCGGAGGCCATGTGTAGAACCGGGGAAAATCATTCCCCACATGAATTGGAAAAATATGATACAATAGGTGTTGGACCAGGCCTTGGTACGCATGTGGAAAACTTTGATCTGTTAAATTCAGTTTTTGAGCAGAACCGCCGGCCAATGGTCATCGATGCAGATGCGCTGAATTTGATTGGGCAGGAAAAAGCGCTGCTTAAGCAAATTCCACCCGGTTCTATAATAACGCCCCACCCCAAAGAGTTTGAACGGTTGTTTGGGAAAACCGCCAATGACTACGATCGCATACAACTGGCGTTGCAAAAAGCGGCCGAGTATAATATCTACATTGTTTTAAAAGGCAGATATACATTTATTGCTTCGCCCGACGGCAGGGGCTATTTCAACAGCTCGGGCAACCCGGGTATGGCTACGGGGGGAACCGGCGATGTGCTTACCGGCATTATCACCGGTTTGCTGGCGCAGAAATATTCTTCCCTGCACGCAGCCCTGGCGGGGGTTTTTCTGCACGGCCGTAGCGGCGACCTGGCAGCGGCATACAGTTCCCAGCCTTCCCTCATTGCCAGCGACCTTATTGAGTTTTTGGGGCAGGCGTATCAATCGTTGACATAAAAGTTTACCTTTGCCGCCGTTTTTAAACGCCACTTATGAAACTCGAAGAACAAATACAACAACGCAGCAACAACCAATGTGAACTGTGCAAATCTGCCGGCACATTAAAGATCTATGAAGTAGCCCCCGCGCCTCGCAATAATGCCGATGACAATATCCTCATCTGCGATAACTGCCGGGCGCAAATTGAAAGAAAAGCCGAACTGAATCCTGGCCACTGGACCTTTCTATCAGAAACCATGTGGAGCGAAGTACCGGGTATACAGGTGGTATCGTGGCGTATGCTGAACCGCTTAAAGAAGGAAAGCTGGGCCATGGATAGTCTCGATATGATGTACCTCGATGAGGAAACCCTGGCCTGGGCCAAAGCAACCGGCGATCATGATAACGACGATGCGGTTGAGCTGCATAAAGACAGCAATGGCAATCTGCTGCAAAACGGCGACACTGTCATTCTCACCAAATCACTGGATGTAAAAGGAACCAGCCTCAACGCCAAAATGGGTACGGTGGTAAAAAACATCAGACTGGTAGAAGACAATACCGAACAGATCGAAGGTAAAATTGAAGGCCAGGTGATCGTTATTCTTACGAAGTATGTAAGAAAGCAGGCATAATGGATTAATATAATTTAGTTATTATATACACTTGCAGCTTCCGGCTTGTAGCCTGAAGCTGTTTTCTTATATTGCCATATGCATAACAGTGATCCATTCTCAAAGCTGGATAATCCTGCCTGGTGGGCGCTTACCGGTGTTCAACAACAATTTGCAACCGGCACCCCACACGTAAAACGATACCAACGTGGCATCTTGCCATTTGCAGCCTGCGAACCGGGTCATACTGAAAGTATTTCATCATTACAGCAATGGCTTCAACCGGGCGAGGTCTTTTATCTTATTGGCGAATTACCACCCCTACCCACCGGCATTAGCCTTATCAAAGAATTGCCATGCGTGCAAATGGTCCTTCAAAACAAAATTGAACTACCGCCAGCGGCCATTTCCATTACAAAACTAGAGGCATCGCACAGCTCCCCCCTATTTAATCTCATCAACAAAGTACAACCGGGCTATTATGAAAAAGAAACCTGGCAGTTGGGCAACTATTTTGGCATTTGGCAACAGGATGAACTGGTTGCCTGCGCCGGTGAACGCATGCGGCTGGAGGGGTTAACTGAAATAAGCGCCATTTGTACCGACCCCGCTTATACCGGTCGTAAATATGCCCAATACCTGATCGCCCATCTTTGCAATACGAACCTTGAAGCAGGCATTATTCCCTTTCTGCATGTATTGCAAACAAACGAACGGGCCATCAGGCTGTATGAATACCTGGGTTTCAAACAAAGAAGATTGATCCCTTTCTGGCAGTTAATGGTTTCGTAACAGGCAACCTGTATCTTGCACCGGAATTTTTCTGTTAATCACCTCTATATTCAACTGGTATGATCCGCAAAACACTCCTGCTGTTTGTATCTCTTTTAATGGTAACTGTTGTAACCAACGCCCAGGCCCCGGTGGTCAGCGATCTGGGTTATCGCGGCGGTTCCATTCCCAATCTTAAGAAATTGCCCAATGCCCTGCATTTTGTGGTGTTTGGCGACTGGGGCCGCAACGGAGAAAATTACCAGAAAGAAGTGGCAGCAGGTATGGGTAAAGCGGCACATGACCTCGACGCTCAATTTGTGATCGCCACCGGCGATAACTTTTATCCCTATGGCGTTAACAGCACCCAGGATTATCACTGGATCAGCTCTTTTGAAACCATCTACCGCGCACAGTCGCTCCATGTTAAATGGTATCCCGTGCTCGGCAATCACGATTATATCAGCAACCCGCAGGCCCAGGTAGAGTATTCAAAGATCAGCTCCCGCTGGACCATGCCCGCGCGTTACTATTCGAAAAAGTTTTATATCAATGGCGATACTTCGCTGGGCGTGCTCATCGCTTTCCTCGATACCGATCCGCTCGAAAAGAAAATGCGCGGCGGCAACCTCGATTCTGCCAAATATCCGACCGGCGGCGCCGAAGCGCAGATCGCCTGGCTCGAAAGCATGTTAAACGACAATACCGTAAAATGGAAAATGGTGGTGGGGCATCATCCCGTTTACACCGGTGGCTGGCGGTATAATAGTCCCGACACAAAGAATATGCATGACCTGTTGGAACCGCTTTTCAAAAAGTATAACGTGGATGTATACATTGCCGGGCACGAACACCACCTCGAGTATTACAAACCCGAAGGCCGCACCCATTATGTAATTTCAGGCGCGGGTTCCGAGGCCAGACCGGCCTTTGTAAAGCCCACCGGCAGCCATTTCATTGCGGCACAACAGGGCTTTTGCACCTTCTCGGTTAGCCGCGATAATATCCTCGTTCAGTTCATTAATTATAAGGACGAGATCATTAAATCATTGATGATCGTTAAATAACCTCAATCCTTCGCAAACTTCACGATAAACTCCACCACCTGAAAGCAACTGCGGGCGGGACGGCCCTCGCCGGGCACCACTAACCTGAACGGTCCCTTGCCTTCGGGAATGGGTTTGTTATCGGCCTCCGTAGCCAGTATGATCGTTTTCTTTGAAAGAGCGGTATCCATTTCGGCCAGCGAGAAAAGTACGGCATAGCCATCGGCGCATTTCACCAATACGTACTTGGTGAGGTTCTCCCCATGCAATTGTTTTCCGGTGGTAACGCCGGCGCGGTTTAACAGGTCGAGCACGGGTACTCCTGTATAACTATGGTCTTTACCATCCTTGTCGGTCAACGTAACGGAGGTCCTGTTCATCTTCGCGATCTCAGCTTCATTCAACTTCAACGGCGTACCTACTTCGCCCGTAACCTGAAAAAAAGCCTGGGCATTGGCCAGGGCACATAGAACAGTCAATGAAAATACCAGGGCGAACAGTTGCTTTATGTACATACTTATTTATTTACAAATGGGTTCGAATAACGTTTATCGGTAATAAAGGTGGAATCAGTGAGCATATTCAGGAACGCGATCAGGTCTTTTTTCTCCTGTTGCGTTAAATTCAGCTGGCTGCCATGTAGCGTGTTTGAATTAATCATTACAGCGATCATATGCAGGCCAGCCGCACCCTGAGCATTTTTCTGCAGAATAACTGTAATGCCAGGGGCGTTGGCGTATTGGTGGCCCCACGCGGGTTCATGACCGTGGCCGACAGGCAGACCAAAACACCCACTATCCCAATTATTATCAGCAATGAATTACGCATATCACACTTATAAGCGGTAAATTAAATTTACAAAATTGTTCCTGCCCGTTCTGCATAGCCTTCTACAACGGTATCACTGCCCTGTAATAAGTAATTAATACAATCATTACCTTTTTGAACTTAAACAGTTAGATTTTAATCGTTATTCCCTCTAAGATATAACGGAAGGTTTATATTGTGGTAGTTTGTTATATTGATTTTTTGTAGGAAAGTTTAGAGCAGAAGTAAGACGTAGGAAGTAAGAGGTAAGAAGCTGTTGAAATTCGAGGCGCAAAGCCGGATGTTTAAAGTTCAAAATTGAAGTACGAGGATCGAAAATCAGGATCTTCATACTTCATACTTCTTACTTCATTAACCTACTTCCTCAAATAACCACTGAACACTTAATGTAGCTTTTGAGATTCTACTGTAGTTTCTGTGACTCCTGTTCCATAAACTTACGGAAGCGCTCACGTAAAGACTGGTAATATTCGATGAGCTGGCGGGCTTCTTCCGAAATAGTTGACCCGCCGCCCTTTTCGCCACCGGTGGCCGTTATCACCATGGGGCTGCCAACGATCTCATTGAGGCGGCTTACGATTTCCCAGGCCTTTTTATACGACATGCCCATTTTTTTGGCTGCCTGGTTTATAGATCCGGTTTCTTCAATGAGTAGTAATAATTCAACCGGGCCGGGACCAAAAAAGCGGGTGCCATCCCCTTCGATCCACAAACTGCCGTTCACCCTGAACGCGCCCTTGCTGAAAAGGTCCCTCATTTGTTTTTTCATGATGCAATAATAACGACTAATATAATGTTATCACACCATATGATCTTTTTCTTTTATGGGGGTAAAAGGGGATTCAATAAAAAATAACCGGCCTGCCATTATAATTAACATAGAAATAGCTTAACTTATAAACCAAACCCATTATACATACTTAAATCAATTTCCGGTTAATGGGAAAAAGTATGATTGCTACATATAACCGTTCAGGCGATGTCATTTTAGTATCTATTGAAAAAAAAACAGGTATTATAAATGCCATCTGGCCGGCAAAAGCCAGGCTGCACGGAGTGGCCGCCAAACGGTGCATCGGCAAAAAGATACAGTCCTTTCTAACCCCGGCGGCTAAAACGGCTTTTAAAACGGCCATTTCAAAAAAGCATATTCAGCCCGAAACTTTTATTGAGCTTCATCTGTGTTCGAAAAAATTACCGGCTGCCACCTATGCCTGTTCCATCTGGCATATGCGAAAACAACCACTTGTACTGGTAATACAAAACCGGCAACAACCAATAGCCATAAACGCCAGTGAACCGGCTATCGCCGTTGAGATGATTGAAAAGGCAAAAGCAGAGCAAATGGTACGGGAGGCAAAGGATAAGTTCAGGCGTATCTTTGAAAAGCTTGCCATGCCTGTTGCCGCTTATGAAATTCAGGAACCCCAACGATTTTTGTTCATCAACCCCAAATTCACCGAGTGGTTCGGCTATACGATCGAAGACATACCTGATATAGAACACTGGAGAAGGGCCGCATACCGTAACAAAACCTATTTTGAAAAAATAAAAAAAGAATGGTATGATGAATTAAGTAAAGTGCAGAATGGAGAAAAGCAACAATCCAGGCCTATTGATGCCACTATTTATTGCAGGGACGGCAGCAGCAAGGACCTGGAAATGTCTTTTACAACAGATAGCAATTTGTTGTATGTAACCTTTAACGATGTAACCGAAAGGAATTGCGCCACCAGGGCTTTACAGGAAAGTGAAAAGAAATTCAGGAACATTTCAGAACAATTGCCCATCCCCATTTGTGTATTTAGTGACCGGGAAGAAACAAAGTTCCTGAACAATGCCTTTACAGAAACGTTTGGTTATACAAAGGAAGATATTCCCAACCGAATGGAATGGCTCAAAAAAGCATTTCCCGATCCTGACGATCGCAACAAAGTGATCACCAACCGTGATTGGGAAAAGGCGCAAAGCCTTACTAAATCAAAAACATTTGTTAGCCAGTATGATGTTACGTGCAAAGACGGATCGAAAAAGACCATAGAGTTTTTTGTTTCTTTCGGTCATAGGCATATATATATAGTGGCCAACGACATCACCGGCAAAGTAAAAGTGGAACGGGAGCTGAAAGAATCGCACCACCAGCTACGGGAGCTTACCTCCTACCTCGAAAACATCAGGGAAGAAGAACGCAAACATATTTCCCGCGAAATTCATGATGAACTGGGACAGCAGTTAACCCTGCTGAAGCTCGATCTGTTACAGATGAGCAAAAAACTGAAGCCTGAAGAAGAGGAGATGATAGAAAAAATGAAACAGGCCGATCAATTGCTGTTTGAAACCATGCGATCGGTACGTAAAATAGCCACGCAGCTGCGGCCCAGCATTCTCGACAACCTGGGGCTGGTAAGTGCGCTGGAATGGCAGAGCCGGGAATTTGAAAAGAATTTTGGCATCCGGTGCATTTTTGAAAGCCTGGTTGCTGAACCTCATTTTACCACCAACCAATCCAATGCCCTGTTCAGGATTTACCAGGAAGCCCTCACCAATATTGCGCGGCATGCCCATGCCACGCAGGTAGACGCCGTGCTTTCACAGGAAGAAAACAGAATTGTGCTGGAAATTCGCGACAACGGAACAGGGTTCCGCATGGAAGACATGGCGGGCAAAAAGACCCTGGGTTTAAAAGGCATGCGCGAAAGAACGCTTATGATCGACGGCGAGTTTACTATTGATAGCAAGCCGGGCAGGGGCACCTATATACACTTGTCAATACCCATACTAATCACTAACCAGGAAATCACCCAACTGTGACAAAATTTTTAATCGCCGATGATCACAGCCTTATCCGGAAAGGCCTCAGCACTTTATTACGGGAAGAATACCCCGGCGCAGAAGTAAGCGAAGTAACCGATTCGTCGGAACTCATTAAAGAGGCCGTTGTAAAAAAATGGGACCTCATTATTTCAGATATTTCCATGCCTGGCCGCAACATCCTGGAAACCCTGCGGCAGCTGAAAAAAATATTGCCATCAACACCGGTGCTTATACTCAGTGTGCATCCCGAAGACCAGTATGTGGTGCGGGCATTAAAAGCCGGCGCCAGCGGATATTTGAATAAAGAAAGCCATCCCGATGAGCTGTTAAAAGCCGTGCGGCAATTGCTGCAGGGCAAGAAATACATCAGTGCAGAAGGCGCGGAAAAACTGGCCGCTTCATTTGGCGATGATCCCAACCAGCTACCGCACGAGAAATTAAGTGAACGGGAATTTGATGTATTAAAACGCATTGCCTCAGGAAAAACAGTATCCGAAATAGCCGCCTCCCTCTCCTTAAGCGTTAACACCATCAGCACCTACCGGTCAAGGATACTTGAAAAAATGGGCATGCAGAATAATGCGGAGTTAACATTGTATGCGGTAGAGAATAAGTTGATTTGAAAATGAAAATAAGAGACATGGAGGAACAGTTGCCTGTTACCAGTTACCTGTTACCAGGCCTTGAATTTCGATCTTTTTGATTACAATCTGGGTCTCCGAATTTTTTACCTGGTGACCGGGAACCGGAAACCGGTAACAGCTACATTCAACACTGCCTGCCACAAATTTCTAACTACTCTCCCCTGTAGTACAAACGACCACAAACAGTAAATGTCATCATGACACCAAAACAACATTTGACCCTATTGTGCGGGGAACTGGATCGTTGCATCTTTGCAGTCCAAACAACGATATGAATGAACAGCACACTCTGTATCCTCTTAATTGACGATTCTGCCTTATTCGTTCATCGTATCAAACAACTGCTATCAGAACGTTACGACGAGATCTCTATTGCAGTCGCAGGCTGCTTTGAAGAAGGCCTAACGATGTTCGCCAGAAAAACGCCACACCTTATTTTCCTTGATATCAACCTCCCCGACCGGAGCGGCATTGATATGCTGATCAAGATCAGGGAAATGAACAAGCGGGTAACAATTGTGATGCTGACGAATAACGACCCTGGTGAATACTATGAAACATGCATGCGCCTTGGAGCTGATTACTACGTAGAGAAGTCTTTGGGGTTCGACTCCATTACAGGCATAACAGAGAAGGCCCTGGAAAGCCTTGTAAAACAAAAGTAAACTAGCTATGAACAGGAGTGACGGATGGTCACAACATGACCACGCCAGCTGGCGGGGGCAGGAACCGGTGTATTATGCAATCATTGACCTGGAAGGCCGTATTCATTCAATGAATACCGCCATGAACAATGCCTTCGGACCCGGAACGCCGCGCCAACTGGATTATTTTCAATCCCTTTTATCCGAAACCGACCGGGAAGTATTCAATACCCTATTGGCCAACAACGACGGTACCCTGCAAACAATCCCTATTAATCTGTATACCTATGCCGGCCCCGAGCGGCAGTCTGTTTATAAATGGTCATTTTTTCAGCTGGTATCCGGCAAAGATCCGAAGGGATGTATCCTGTGCGCCGGACACAGCAATGACCGGGCCCTGCAGGCCGAGAATGCAACGGCCATTCAACCCCAATCCCCTACCCCGGAAAACCCCAATAATGCACTGAGCGACCTGTTACTCAAAGTGCTGGAGCATGAACGGCTGGTAATTGGACAGGAACTGCATGATAATGTGAACCAGCTGCTCTGTTCCGCCAAACTGCACCTCGACATGGTTGAAGTGTATAAGGATGAAAACCGGCAGGCAAAAAACATTACCATTCAATTACTCAAGGAAGCAATTGGAGAGATCAAGAAATTGTCGCGCGGAATGGTACTGCACAAACTGCCCAAAGATACCCTGCTTGAAAGTGTAAAAGCTTTCATTGAAGACACCAAAATAATCCACCGGATCAATATCATTTTTGGGATCCACCATTTTAATGAAGAACAACTATCCGACCATAAGAAAATTAATATTTACCGTATTCTTCAGGAACAGTTCAGGAATATCATAGAGCACAGCAGAGCCAGAACAGTGGTTATGACACTCGAAACCGATGACCGACATGTAGAGTTGATCATAGATGACGATGGCATCGGTTTCGACCCTAACCACCAGGTAGACGGGATTGGACTGATCAACATCAGAGAGCGGGCAAAACACCTGCATGGCCAATGCGATATCGTTACGGCGCCGGAAAAAGGCTGCCGGCTACACATCAGAATTCCTATATGAAAACCCATACAATACAGGATCTTTCAGACACAACCAAACACCCTGTATCATCAATGCGAAAATACTGCGCATTGTTTTTTCAAAAGCACTCCCGGCGGTAGTCGGGAAGGCTTTTGTGTTTTAGGTTTTCGTATAAAACCAAACAGGGAATGCTGAGCGATCAACATTCCCTGTTTGTTATTTAGTTTAATTACGAGCTACATTATTGCCTGTTCTCCCCATCCTTTTTAACTTCTACACCTTTGGCATCGCGTACATTTTTTTGCACCGCAATAGCGCCAAACAAAGCCAGTAAAAAAGAAAATGCATAATAACCTTTTTCGCTCGGTAAAATGGTAGCATTCCACAACCCCACTACTAACAAAATAATGGCCAGAATGGTGCAGAACCAGCTTAAGCCATAGTAGATATCAGTAACAGGAATACCTTCCAGTCTGTCGCGAACACTTTTTTGAACAGAGATAACAGCAAAAAGACCGAACATTAAAACCGTAAAATAATATCCCTTTTCATTCAATTGCATTTCGGCGCGCCATAAGCCAATCAAAAAGCCGAGCATACCGGCGCCAAGGGCAATCCACGAGGCAGCAATAAAGGCGTTTGAGGGTTTTTGGTTCATTAGTTGTTTTTTAAGGTTAAATAGGAACCGACCGGTAAAAATACCAAAATAAAGATAGATTCAAAACCTATAAAATATTCCTAAAAAAGTGTACAGCAAGCCAAAATACCACATTACGGGAATGCCAAAATGGTTATAACATATAATATATCTACCTTTAACCACCGCAAAAACAGTTTGTCCCCGTTGATAACACTACCATATCCGCATCCTGCCATTTAGTAACCCATTTAAAGGGAGAATGAACATGCAAAAGATCATATTAACGGCAACAGTTGTGCTGGTTGTTTTTGTCCTGCTGTTTTCGTGCAGGGAACGGCAACTGCCCCAGCTTGCCAAAGAGATCAGCGCCATCAACCTGAAAACAGGCAATGTGGTTTTATGTGGCCCCGATGATAAAAGTGTAGGTAAAGTATCGTTTATAATATCAGGTGATGACAGCATCAAAAAGCAATTCAATTTTGCCATAGCCCTTTTACACTCCTTCGAATACGATGAAGCCGAAAAAGCATTTGCGCAGATCATTAACCGCGACCCGCATTGCGCCATGGCATATTGGGGTGTTGCCATGTGCAATTATCATCCATTATGGACACCACCCGAAACGCCGGAACTGATCAAAGGCAATAAAGCACTGGAAGTGGCCCGGTCAATAGAAGCAAAAACAACCAGGGAATCGGATTACATCAACGCCTTATCAACCTATTACAGCAATTGGGAAAAAGCAGATCACCGTACCCGTTGCCTGCAGTATGAAGCAGCGATGAAAACCCTGTACGAGCGATATCCCAACGATAAAGAAGCAGCGATCTTTTATGCACTGGCGCTGGATGCCGCCGCTGACCCTGCCGATAAAACGTATGCCAAACAAAAAAAGGCCGGCCAGATCCTCAACAGCCTGTACCCCAGCGCGCCCCTCCATCCCGGCATCATTCATTATATTATTCATACGTACGATGTGCCCGAACTGGCCGAACTGGCCTTACCGGCAGCCCGCAAATATGCATCCGTAGCGCCGGCATCGGCACATGCGCAACACATGCCCTCGCATATTTTCACCCGGTTGGGTTTGTGGGATGAAAGCATAGCCAGCAACCTGGCATCCATTGCCGCCGCCAAATGCTATGCCGAAAGTGCAGGCATTAAAGGCCATTGGGATGAAGAATTACATGGCATGGATTACCTCGTATATGCGTATCTGCAAAAGAAAGAAATAAAAAAAGCAAAAGAACAATGGGATTACCTGAACACCTTCAATAATGTGAGCCCCCCGAATATGAAAGGGGCGTATACATTTGCCGCTATCCCTGCCCGGTATGTGCTCGAGAACCGGTTATGGAAGGAAGCTTCCCAACTGAACACCACACCGGCTGGTTTTCCCATGCAACAATTTCCCTGGCAAAGTGGCATCATCCATTTTGCCCGGCTGCTTGGTTTTGTACATATAAATAAATTAGACAGCGCCAAAAACGAACTGGCCGTTTTGAACCGGTTACGGAACGAGCTGCTGGCCAAAAAAGAAAGCTATAAAGCCAACCAGCTCGACATACAGATAAAAGCTTCAGAAGGCTGGATAGCCCTGAAAGAAGGCAATAATACAGTGGCGTTGGAAAAAATGAACCAGTCGGCCGATATGGAAGACAAGACTGAAAAACACCCCGTAACGCCCGGTGAAGTATTACCGGCGCGGGAGCTGCTGGCCGATATGTACCTGGAATTGAAACAAAGCGACAAAGCGCTGGATGCCTACCAGGCTGATCTGGAAAAACATCCCAACAGGTATAATGGCTTGAACGGCGCGGCCCAATCCGCAGCATTATGCGGAAAAAAGGACCTGAGTGATTATTATACCAAACAACTGGCAGCAGTGACCGCTGTTAAGAACCAGACGGTGGTGAAGGCGGAATGAGCAATTTTTTGATGTGTATACACGTTGTAAATAGAATCATTTAAATATACCAAACCCCTTTGTATGAAGCACATCAAATACCTGAACTCAGTACTGGGGTATTAACTACGGTATACCGGTATATGTTAAAAATAAGTGAACGCTGACCTGTTTATAGCCTGCAAAAAGCTGCACTGATCTAAACGAACAGTGCGGCTTTTTTTCAACATCTACTTTTCATGTCGCAATCCACCTCAAATTTGTCGCAATTGCCTCCCTGCGTATTAAGTATTTCGGTTTAAGTTTACCGCCGAAATCAACACAAGCTTTATGAAGAAACCTATGAAGTCAGCGATGGGCTTTATATTTGTCACATTACTCATCGATGTAATGGGATGGGGCCTTATTATACCTGTAATGGCCGATCTTATTGCGCAATTAAAAGGTATTCCCGTTAACCAGGCCAGTACTTATGGCGCTCTTTTATTATCAGTTTTTGCTATTGTTCAATTCTTGTTTGCACCCGTTATAGGCAACCTTAGTGACCGGTACGGCCGCCGCCCGATCTTGCTGTTGTCATTATTGGGTTTCGGCTTTGACTACATCATCCTGGCGCTGGCGCCCAGTTATGGCTGGTTGTTTTTAGGGCGTATCATTGCCGGTATTACCGGGGCCAGCTTTACGACTGCCTCCGCCTATATTGCAGATGTTAGTCCCGATGATGCCTCAAGGGCCAAGAACTTCGGCCTTATCGGTGCTGCCTTTGGGTTAGGCTTTGTGTTAGGTCCGGCATTGGGAGCCCTGCTGGCAACCTGGGGCATCAGAGCGCCTTTTTATGCAGCAGCAGCACTTTGTTTGCTTAACTGTTTATACGGATATTTCTTATTGCCAGAATCTTTAAGCAAAGAAAACCGCCGGACTTTTGAATGGAAACGTGCCAATCCATTTGGCTCATTAAAGTTTTTGACTGCGCATCCAGAGATCAGAGGGCTGGCGTTTAGCTTTTTTCTGATCTATCTTGGCAGCCAGGCGGTACAGGGTAACTGGAACTTTTTCACCATCTACCGGTTTCACTGGACCGAAAAAATGGTTGGTATTTCCCTGGCCATCGTGGGTGTTTTGGTAGGAGCAGTTCAGGGCGGATTAACCAGGGTAACCGTACCTAAATTGGGTAATGAAAAAAGCATCTACTTCGGTTTAAGCCTTTATACGCTGGGGTTGATCCTGTTCGCATTTGCCACACAAAGCTGGATGATGTTTGCATTTTTGATCCCGTATTGTCTCGGTGGCATTTGTGGCCCTTCGTTACAATCTGTTATTTCGGTACATGTACCGCCCAATCAACAGGGCGAGCTGCAGGGTGCGCTTACCAGTTTAATGAGCCTTACTACTGTTATTGGGCCCTTGCTCATGAACAGTACGTTTGCATATTTTACGTCGAACAAAGCCCCCTATTATTTCCCCGGGATACATTTTTTGATTGGCGCCGTGTGCATGTTGTTAAGCATTATTATTATCTGGAAGGTGCTTAGCCGGGAACGGAGAGAACAACCCGGGCTATCAAAAGCAATTGCGGGTGCGGGTAAATTTAGTGAAACGCCGGTACATTAAATATTTTTAACCTTTGTTCAATTTATTAACCCAGGTGCATGAACGGGCAGAAAGCCCGCGCTAGTTTTGTTGCATAATCAATAAACAATGCAACATATAGTATTTAACATCGTGCTGTTATCACATTTTATCTGTTTCCTGGGTTACGTATTTTCATTAGCCACATTATGGAAAACTTATAATACCCAGGTAAGGGACAAAAAAAGTCTTATCCTGGGTATTTTAATTTTAGTGACCGGTATATTACTTGTAGTGATGAAAGCTCCTAATATCAATTATTTCAAGGTGGTGCCCAAAACAAGTATGTTCGCGATCGTTACAGCCATAAATATAAAATTCGAAAAAAAGCCCTACTCCAAAACGGCCTATTATGCACTGATCGGTTTAACGCTGGCAGCGGCCTGTCTGGCTGTTTGGCGGATGTAGGGAACTATTTTTTATTTCCTCTTATTCAACCAAAAACCAATATCGAATTGCGTCAGCAAAGTGAGCTCCTTATATACATAGTTTTGCTGATGGCCGCTGGGGGTCGGTATAGGTTGATTTTGCGAAGGCAATAGCCGGGCCTACATTGAGATCGATACTGATCCTGCTGCGATCGAAATTTCTTTGTAATCCCCACACTGCACCCAATGTGTTCATCGTGCGATAATGTTTTTCCATATCATAATCCGAGTTGACAGGATGTTTCGACAAAACCGTTCGGTCAACAACGCCAATATAATTCATGGAGTTTAGCTCAGTCCTTTTCTTTTTCCGCTGGCGCTTTCCGCCATTATAATAAAACCGGTATTGCAAATACACAGCCGGGTCAACATAAAAAGAAGCATCTGAATTGTAACCGCCAAATCCGTCAGAAATGTCAAGGGAGAAATTGATGGCCGGGAATACCTGTCCATACAGGGTTTGGTACCTTCCAATCCTTTTTTCATAAGAAAGGCCAGGATGAAACGTGACCTTTGTAATATCGGTTACATCCGGAACGGTCACTTGGGGTAAGTTTTGCGAAAAGGCCGTTGATGTTAATGGTATTAATACAAGTGCAAGTAAAGTTTTACGATACATGGTTGTTTTTGTAGGTTAAGAATGCCTGTAAAGTAGATAATTTAAGGGCATTCATAACCGGCACGCATAGCGAATACCATTAATTGGTCTTTTTTTAAGAAATGGGTGTTTAATATGTTAAAGGCATCTGAAAAAGCAAGGCATCTTTTGACCTGGAGCTTATTCAAAAGATGCCTTGTTACGGCGCAAAAAAAACGCTCGAAGCTAACGACTAAAGCCTGTTCAACTGCCAAAGCTGGTTAGAACCGTTTGCAAAAGTATATTGCTGTATCAGCGCCCCACTGCTGGTGATAGTACCTTAAGGGTTAGCAATAACAATAGAAGGGTCCCAGTTATCGGTAACGGGTGAACTGGCATAGGTGGTCTTCAGTACGGTTTTAAAATTGCTATAATTAGCAGCTTCCGAGCTGGTCAGCAATCTGCTCCAGGAAACGCGGCCCGAGGTGGAGGCGCCGGCGCCCCTATTATTATATTCGCGATACCTGGCTGTGGCATCGTTTGAGGAGCTTCCCCAATCGCTCCATCCTGCCGCCGCAATGATCGAAGACAGCGAACTGTTCAAAAAAGCAGTGGCGGCATAAGGTCTCCAGGTTCTACCCATAACGGTAGATACGCCGGAAGCACCGGTAACCGTACAGTTATTGAATACAAGACCATAAGTAACGTAGCTTTCGGTGCTGGCTGCGGTTAATGCGGTTCCGCCATAACTGTAAATACTACAACCATCAAAAAAGGCGGTGGCTGGTCCAAAAATAAAATCAGTTGTTCCTTCTATATAGCAATTCTTACAATACACTCGCACGTAGCCTGCATACCAGGTGTCCTGGCGGCCGAGAAAACGGCAGTTATTAAAAACGCATTTATCGCCGCTGATGTTAATGGCAAGCGCCTGCCCTACCGGGCCCGAGGAGTTCTCAAAAACAATATTCTGGGCATAGAAACCTTCGGCTTTTATAAAAGTACTCGCAGAGCCACTGGTTCCATACGCTGCGCCGGTAGCCGGATTGATCTTGCTGGCGTAATTGTCGTAAGTAAGTTTAACGCCGGTGGCGCTTTCCCCAATAATGGAGACGTTCTTTTTTGTAGACGCCAACGTGATCACTTCTTTATAAGTGCCATTCTTAATTTTGATGACAGTGCGGGTACTGCTGTTGTTAGCCACCGCATTCAGCGCGGCCTGAACAGTGGTATAGTTCCCGCTGCCGTCTTTGGCCACAACTATAGTGGTAGCCTCGGTGGTGGCCAGTCTGTTTTCATTAGCGGTGGTTGCTATGTCCTGTGATTTTTTGCAGGAAAAAACACCGGCTAATACCGGGATCAGTAAAAGGGATTTTACAAGTTTCATGGTTGATTGGTTTTATGGTAAAAAAATGGTTGTAGTATCAGCAAAAGGAATTATTGCGCGGCGCCTGTGGTTAAATTAATGCCGGTGATCGTTGAAGAATAGGTACTCACAAATGCATTGCCGCTGGACACCGTAATCTTTGACCCGTTTATAAAAGAAGCCCCATTAATATAGTTAGCCGTCATGCCGGTGGAGGCAGTAATTTTTACATTGTCAAAAACCAGGTCGCCCATGGGTTTTTCCGGCACGGCCCATAAAAACCCGGCCCTGGTGGCGCCTGTTGCCGTAATATTTTTGAAGGTCATATGTTTCCATACCGGCGTGGTAGTGGTTACTGTTTGCGCTGCATCTGCTGTTGGGCTCGAAGGGATCGTATTATCGGGATAATATTCACACATAAAAAAGGGCGTGGGCACATTGGTCATCGTCAGGTTTGTATAGGTGAGATATTGCACGGTGCCACTGCGGGTGCGGTTCGATTTCATGCGGATGCCATTACCTGTACCGTTAAAAGTACAATTATCAACGGTTATGTGATCGATGTTGGCCGTATAACTGCCAATCGACAGGCCATGTCCGGCCCCGAACGTACAACCGGTAATGGTCACATACTTACTGTTGTTATTCATGGCAATATTATCATCACCGCAACTGATAGTACAATTGGTGATATTAATATTGGGCGACCAGGTATCGATGCCGTCGGTATTGGGTGAATTGGAAGGCGAGCTGATCGTAACGCCTGAGATCGTAACACTGTTGTTGTTCTTGCTTACACTGATATGGCTGTTGGGTGCATTCTGAATGGTGATACCTGAAATTTCAACAGTAGTGGCACTGGTAAAACCGATCATGGCCGGCCTTGCAATGGCGTTTCCAGACGCTTTTGTCGAGTTGTAGGCGCTCCACCAGGCAGCCCCCTGCCCTTCCAGGGTTCCGGCGCCGCTCACTTTAACATTGGTGAGGCCGGTAAGGTCTATAAATGATGCAACGTCTGCGGTTCCACCCGAACCCGGATAAGTTCCATAAGCCAATGCTTTCAGCACGGCGCCACTGGAGATCTGTAAGCCTACATTGTTCTTTAATTTGAGCGGACCACACAAAAATGTTCCGGAAGGCACCACTACGGTTCCGCCCCCGGCTGCAGAAGCGGCATTTATTGCATTCAGCACAGCCGTTGTATTATCGGAAGAACCGGTTGATGCGCCGTAACTGGTGATGTTAAAAGTGCCGGCGGGAATGCTGGGTACAGAAACTGATTCAGTGGAGGGTGTTCGCGAGTCGGTGGTGTTAGTGGAAGGCGTCTCTTTTTTACTACAGGCTGCCATAAGGAGGCAAACCATTGGTACCGTTACCATAGTTTTTTTCATACGTAATCGTTTTTTGTTGGTTGTTATAAATGATACCGAACCATCAAAGCCCGGGCTTGTTGTTGATGGTTTTGCAAGCAGTACAAAACTAACGGGAGTGCTTTTCGGGAGAGTTCAAAAACCGGTCAATTTGGTTCAGGTTTTGGTCGGGCCCGTTTTCCATGATGCGGCTGGGAATTATAAAGATTGCTGCATATGTGTAAATTGCTGGAACAATCACTAAATTCGAGGTACAGTAGAATTGTAGAACATGAAAATGAAAATTGCCACTTATAATGTGAACGGGGTCAACGGCCGCCTGCCGGTACTATTAAGATGGTTACAGGAAAGCGCACCCGATGTGGTTTGTTTGCAGGAACTGAAAGCGCCGCAGGAGAAATTTCCTGAAAAAGCCATACTCGACGTGGGGTATCACGCTATCTGGCATGGACAAAAAAGCTGGAATGGCGTAGCGATATTGTCAAAATACGGCCAACCCGAAGAAACGCAAAGAGGGCTTCCCGGCGATCCGGAAGACGTTCATAGCCGTTATATTGAAGCTACCATTAATAATGTAACCATCGGCTGCCTGTATTTACCCAATGGCAACCCCGCTCCCGGGCCCAAGTTCGATTACAAGCTTGCCTGGTTTGAACGGCTGACCCAACATGCGGCCGGACTGTTGAAAGGGAAAAGACCGGTTATCTTAACCGGCGATTATAATGTGATGCCCACAGAGAAAGACGTGTATAAACCCGAACGCTGGGTGAACGATGCCTTGTTCAGGCCGGAAACCCGTGCAGCATTTAAAAAGCTGGTCGATCAGGGTTGGACAGACGCTATCCGAAAACTGTACCCTAACGATACCATCTATACGTTCTGGGATTATTTCCGCAATGCCTACGAACGAAATGCCGGGCTGCGCATCGATCATTTTTTATTAAATCCCGAAATAGCCAAACGACTGCATGCAGCAGGTGTTGACCGCGACGTGCGGGGCTGGGAAAAATCAAGCGACCATGCGCCGGTGTGGATTGAGATAAATTAGAAGCTGTGTCGATCTGGAAGCCCTGAAATTTTTTTATCCCAAAAGCAGCATGCCCGGGTCATAATTCAGTTCTCAGTTTTTAAATTGCGGGCCCCAGCAGTCTACCTGCCGCAGATCACTATTATGGATGTTTAACAGGTCGCGGTAAGAAATGGTAAGCTCAAACCCGCCGCGGTAAGCAGAGGCTGTCACCAGTTTGCTTACGTTAACATCGTAGCTCATACCAACTATAAATTTGGATATCTGTAATTTTACAACAGGAATAACCGCATCCTGTAATCGATGCAACACGCCAAACGTGATCGTTTTTTGCACATCACCTTCCACAAAAAGATCGTGGCTGAACATAAACCCATATTGAAACGACCCCTTACCCGCAGGTTGAAAACCTGTTGCAAATTGTTTAAAATAATCTGCATACATAATAAACCTGTCTGTTTCACTTGTGGGGGCCGATAGTCCGCCGTTTATTGCGAGCTTGCGGTTACGGGTAATAACATTGCCATTATAAAACCCCACCCCTGGTTTTGTAAGATGGAACAGGGCGCCCCCGGCAAAATATTCTATATCGTTGCCAAACTCGCTGCTGTAACTTATACCCGCTGAGAGATCGAAATAATTTACATCCGTTTTATCAAATACCTGGCGCGAAGCGGGTGACACGCTCAAACTCCCATTGCTTCCCGAAACAAACTGATCGTTCAACACCAACTTGGTGGGGTCGAACCGCTGTTGCAGTAGACCGCCCATCACAGCAAACGATAAATAAGCAGGCCGGTCGCTGCTCAACGGCAAACTCAGGTTGGCCGCCGGTAAAATTTGCGTGGTACTGAATTGCGAAGTGCCTGCTACATCCCTGATCAATTGCATTCCCCATGTCAGGTTTTTATCACCCAGTACCGGCATTTTAAACTCGGCATTCAGCGCATAGCTCCTGTAAGGAATAGTAACGCTTTGCCATTGGTTCCGGAAAGCGGCCGTAACCCGCACATCACCGGTAAAAACACCGGCCAAGGCCGGGTTGCGCAAAAGCGGTTGATCATAAAATTGGGAGAACCCCACATCCTGTGTAAAGCCGTCAAACGATGATTGCAATAGAACGACTATGAAAAGCAACTTCCCATTCCGTTTCATACACAAATATTTTAAAGTAATGTAACATTCCCCTTATATGTATATGGCACCCCATTCTCGCACATAACATCAATTGTATAAATGTATACACCGGTATCCCCTGGCTTGCCATTCACCTGTCCATCCCAGCCAAATGATGGATCGTTGGGCGGGAAATTATTCTTTTCAAAAACGATGCGCCCCCAACGGTTAAATACCCGGAATGACTTCACCGATACAATACCGGTGGCGCGTACGACCAGCTTTGTATTCTCAGGCACCGCGCCACGCGGCGTGAAAGCATTAGCGATCAACACCTGCGACTCCTTACAAAATACTTTCACACAAAGCGTATCGGCACCGCTGCAGCCATAGATGTTGGTGCCCTTTGCAATAAAGCAAGTATTGTTCTTAATGGTAGCAACCGGAGAACCACACACGGCATCATTGCAGGCTATGTCCTCCGCGGGTGTCCATGTAAAGATCTTCATAGGCAAAATACCAGGGTCAGCAGCATTGGTGACCGCAGGCGTTAATGGCAACAAATAACCTGTTGGCAATACCAATGAATCCCGGGCAAATTTTACAATTGGGTACCCTCCTATTTGTATTAAAGTATCGGAAGTGGAGCTGCAACCCGTTTGGGGCGAGCTCACCGTTATGGAATAGATGCCACCATCGGCCACCTTTACATTATTGATGCCGGCCATAGGCGCATTTACCGGGAAACCCGTGCCCGGTCCTCTCCATACATACTGCAATACCGGGTTCGCACCGGGTATGGAGCTATAAGCCTGCAAATAAAGATTATCGCCCACGCATAAAGGTGTTCTGGTAACGATCACTGGTTTTGAGGGCGCTTGTTTTATTTCGACCAGCAAACTCGTTGCCAACGAAATACAATTGTTCTGCGTTGCATACACCACATAAGTGCCGGCATCGGCAACGGATGCCGAAGAGAAAGTGATGGAGGTATTTTTAACGGTATCGGGTGTTGGTCCAAACGCATGACCGGCCCACACATAATCTATAGGTCCGGCCACGGTGCTTGTGGGCGACAACGCAGTAAGGGTCAATGGCGTTCCACTGCAGACCGGCGGGTTATACCCCGCCACCGGTTGTGCTGGTGGCGAAGGATCTTTCAACACAAATACAGGAGCAATTTTTTGTGATGAGCAGCCATACGTTTCAACGGAGATACCCGAATAGGTGCCAGCCGTTAAAGGGATGGTGACCTTTCCTTTGGCATCGGTATTACCCGTATATGTAAGCGGGGTTTGAAATTTTGTATAATACACGGTTACCGGCACATTGGGAATGGGATTGTTATTCAGATCGAGCAGGTCTAATACAATGGAACCCGATGGAATGCCACAGGCAGTTGGATCCCTGTACAACGAACCAACAATTACCGGCGTGGGATGCACCATGGCAACAGCTTTTGACTTCGGGCTTTCGCAACCACTGGCATACGACTGGCTCACATAATAGGTAAGTAAAGCAGGATTGGTAGTATTGATAACGGGAGCGGCGTTCAATAATACCTGATTTTGATCGTACCATTTAATGGTAGTGCCTGGCAATGATGAAATACTCAATGCAACAGGCGGCGTACCCATGCACAGGTGCAGGGTATCGATAACCGGTGCAGGCGGAATAGGGTTTACGATCAGCGTTAACGTATAGGGCGTACCCGGACATGGATTTTGCCCCGGATTAACCGGCGTTACCTGAATGGTAAGCGTTTGACTGGTGGTGCCGGTATTTGTAAACGATAGAGATAGTATGGGGTTAGCGCCACCAGCACTGCCAGTGCTTATGCCCGATACATTGGCTGGTAACGGCGTTGTGACCCGCCAGTTATACGTAGTATTGGGCACTGTTGAAGAAGGCGTAAAAAGGGCCGTGCCGCCCGAACAAATAGCTTGCGTAGCTGCAGGGAATGTTATGACCGGACTATCATCTATCTGCACAGTAGTAGTTGTTACAAAACCCGGACAAGGTGGTGCTGCGGCAATAGTATATGTTACTGTATACACGCCGGGTGTACTGAGTGAAGCATTGATTTCACCAGTTGATGAATTAATTGACAAACCCGCACCGGCGCTAAATGCGCCACCCGTGGTGCCAGATAAATTAACCCGTTGCGGCGTATTATTACCTCTACAATAGGGCGATCCCGGATACTGTATAGTAGCAACTGGGGTTGCATTCACAGTAACAGTTGTTGTTATAGCATATGCAGTGCAACTACCCGAGCCGGGGATCGAATATTTTATGGTATAGACGCCGGCCGTAGCACCTGAAGGATTAATGGCACCAGTTGCAGCATTAATTGACAACCCGGCCGGCGAAACCGAATATGTACCACCCGGTGTACCCGTTTGCGTTACAGACACCGGACCATTTGGTGTTGTAACAGTATTAACCACATTACAAAGTGTAGCCGTGCTGTAACTAATGGCAGCCGAAGGCGCCTGGCTTACGGTAACAGAAGTGTTGGTAGTAAAACCAGGGCAGGGAGGCGAAGGCAAAACAGAATACGTTACGGTATAGGTGCCAGCCGTACTGCTGGCAGGCGTAATGGTGCCGGTGGTTTGATCTATCGTTAACCCGCCGGGAGCAGAAAAAGAACCGCCAGCAGTTCCTGTAAGCGCTACCCTTACCGGATTATCAGAAGTGCAGATACCGGGGTAACTGATGGATGCATTAGGAGTGCCGCTCACGGAAACAGTTGCAGTAGCTACAAAGTTGGTACAACCGCCCGTACCGGGCACAGTATATCGAATGGTGTAATTACCCGGTGTAGCCCCGGAAGGATTGATGTCCCCGGTTGTTGTATTAATTGATAAACCAGCCGGCGAAACCGAATATGTACCACCCGGTGTACCCGTTTGCGTTACAGACACCGGACCATTTGGTGTTGTAACAGTATTAACCACATTACAAAGTGTAGCCGTGCTGTAACTAATGGCAGCCGAAGGCGCCTGGCTTACGGTAACAGAAGTGTTGGTAGTAAAACCAGGGCAGGGAGGCGAAGGCAAAACAGAATACGTTACGGTATAGGTGCCAGCCGTACTGCTGGCAGGCGTAATGGTGCCGGTGGTTTGATCTATCGTTAACCCGCCGGGAGCAGAAAAAGAACCGCCAGCAGTTCCTGTAAGCGCTACCCTTACCGGATTATCAGAAGTGCAGATACCGGGGTAACTGATGGATGCATTAGGAGTGCCGCTCACGGAAACAGTTGCAGTAGCTACAAAGTTGGTACAACCGCCCGTACCGGGCACAGTATATCGAATGGTGTAATTACCCGGTGTAGCCCCGGAAGGATTGATGTCCCCGGTTGTTGTATTAATTGATAAACCAGCCGGCGAAACCGAATATGTACCACCCGGTGTACCCGTTTGCGTTACAGACACCGGACCATTTGGTGTTGTAACAGTATTAACCACATTACAAAGTGTAGCCGTGCTGTAACTAATGGCAGCCGAAGGCGCCTGGCTTACGGTAACAGAAGTGTTGGTAGTAAAACCAGGGCAGGGAGGCGAAGGCAAAACAGAATACGTTACGGTATAGGTGCCAGCCGTACTGCTGGCAGGCGTAATGGTGCCGGTGGTTTGATCTATCGTTAACCCGCCGGGAGCAGAAAAAGAACCGCCAGCAGTTCCTGTAAGCGCTACCCTTACCGGATTATCAGAAGTGCAGATACCGGGGTAACTGATGGATGCATTAGGAGTGCCGCTCACGGAAACAGTTGCAGTAGCTACAAAGTTGGTACAACCGCCCGTACCGGGCACAGTATATCGAATGGTGTAATTGCCCGGTGTAGCCCCGGAAGGATTGATCTCCCCGGTTGTTGTATTAATTGATAAACCAGCCGGCGACACCGAATACGTACCGCCAGCGCTGCCGGTTTGTGTAACCGCTATTGGCGGGTTTGGCGTTGTGGGCGTATTCGCCACATTACAAAGCACCGTAGGTGTATAACTGATAGCAGCAGATGGGCTGGCGTTCACATTTACAGTTATAGAAGCTCTGGGTCCTTCGCCACAGGAAGTGGTTTGACTTACATAATACGTAGTACTGCCCGGTGTAGCCGTTGAAGGTGTTGGCGGCGTTGCAGAACCCGTACCACCGGTTGCTGCATTATACCATAACAAACCGGTTCCCGTTGCGGTCAGCACAGGGGCCGGCTGGTTCTGGCAATAATTTATTGGGGAAGAAACCGCAGGCGCCCCCGGTAATGCACTAACCGAAACCGCTATCACCGCCCGTGGACCTTCGCAACCATTCACCGTTTGACTCACATAAAAATTTGTATTTCCTACATTGGCCGTACCAGGCGTGGGCGGCATAGCAGAACCCGTACCACCGGTTGCCCCATTATACCATAACAAACCGGTTCCCGAAGCAGTAAGCGGCGCAGCCGTTTGATTTTGACAAAGCAGCACCGGCGTAGTGGCGGCGGGCGCTGCAGGCGAAGCATTCACTGTAACTACAATAGGTACCCGTGCACTTTCACAACTGTTGGGTAATTGCTGGCTTACATAATAGGTTGTACTGCCAGCAGTAATGGTTGAAGGTGTGGGCGCCGTTGGCGATCCGGTTCCACCCGTAGCACTCGTATACCACAACAAATTAGTGCCGGTGGCTGTAAGTTGGGTAGCAATCTTTCCCTGGCAATACACAACCGGACTAACCACGACAGGCGGCGGCGATGGCGCAACCACGATAACTGTTTTTGAGATCGCATCGCTACCACAAGCTGCATTGGCTGCAGATAATACAACCGTATAATTACCGGGTGCTGCATAGGTATGACAGGGCGGCGTTGGCGCCGTGGAGGTTGTTCCATCGCCAAAATCCCAGCTGAAGGTGGCGTTCGTATTACAGGAGGAGTTGCCACTATAACCATTTGTTGTTTGATTAGTGAAACATATTGCACTGTTTACACAGGCCGGCGAAGGATTGAAACTGAAATTGGCGACAGGCTTTTTTCTTATAATGATCTGGTTCAGGGTATAGGTAGTAGTAAAACAGCCATTGTTTGCTTCTAACCTCGCTGTATAATCAACTGCACCAGGACATGACGAAGTATTGTAAATATGCGATAATAACTGCACAGTATTGGCGGTGTTCAGTGGATGCTGTAAAGTGACACTGGGGGTGCCATCGCCAAAAATTACCTTATAGGTAGTGCCCGCTGAATTATTAAACCAGTTGCCAATAACAAATTCAACCGTTGCCGGAATGCATAAACCCGTAGTTGACGCCGAAGTGGTAAAGCTGGCCAATGGGTTCTGTCCATTGTAAAACTGGTAGGTAGTGCTTTTGGTACAACCGTTTTGCGGTGTAATGGTAATGGTTATCGTAAAATAACCCTGTGCCATATAGGTATGTGTTGTTTGCGCATTGGGCGCCCAGTCGGTTGCTGAAAAAGGCGCTGTATTATCGCCCCAGTTTATTTGATATGCATTGCCAGAACCTGTAGCTAAAGAGCTATTGCTTACCCTGAGCACATAGGTGGCGTTACCATTGCAATTCGTAAAAGGCGCATTTGGATTACCCACATCAGTTAAATCGGGTTTGGGTGCCGATAAAATGTTTAACGTTCCCGAACTGGTAACCGTACCCGATGGGTTGGTTACCGTTACGGAACCGCTTGTTGCTAAGTCAGCGATCACTGCAGTAATGGTGTTGGCATCATTAACGGTAAAACTGGCAGCATTGAGATTACCGCATGTCACGGCACTGACATTTGTAAAATTGGCGCCGGTTATGGTGATAGTGCTTCCCTGGCAAACGGGATTGGGCGTGAAGGACGTTATTGAAGGCGCCTGGGCCTGTACGGCAATACAACTGATGGTTATCAGAAACAATGGCAGAAAAGTACGGGATAAACAGATCTTCGATATCCAGTTAGGGTTCAAACGGCATACACGCATAAAATTCCATTGCAATTAGGGGTATAAGTACCTGTAAGTCAATAAAAGGCGTATTGACAACAGCGCACTGCTAAAAATGAAAACCGTGGGAAAACTAACTGCGAACGTTGGTTGGGAAATGAACGAGGTAAACTTTGTAGAAGTTACAGGGCAAAGATATTCTTATTTTTTTAAATGCAAAGCAGGTATGCAGGTAAGGTGGGCCTTTCAAAGGGCTGAAGGGCTCCCGAACAACTTTTTGCACCGTCTGTTTGTAATCCTATAAAAATATTCGATGGACCTGCAACTACATAACAAAACGGCCTTTATAAGCGGCTCCACAGCCGGTATTGGACTGGCTATTGCCGAAGTTTTATTGAAAGAAAATGCTACCGTTATCATTAACGGACGTAAAGAAAACCAGGTTGAGGAAGTGGTAAAAACCCTTCAGCAGGCTTTTCCTAACGGCAGGGTATCCGGTATTGCCGCTGATTTTGGGAAGAAAGAAGAAGTAGACACCCTGATAAAAAAGTTGCCACCCATTGATATCCTGGTTAACAATGTAGGCATCTTTGAGCCCAAACCTTTCGCCGAAATCCCCGACGAGGACTGGTTCCACTTTTTTGAGGTGAACGTGATGAGCGGCGTACGGCTATCGCGTCATGTGTTTCCCCAATTGTTACAACAGAATTGGGGCCGCATTATTTTTGTTTCCAGCAAATCGGCCGTATTCATTCCCGATGAAATGATCCATTATGGCATGACGAAAACCGCCCAGGTAGCCATTGCCCGCGGACTGGCAGAATTGACAAAAGGCACCAACGTAACGGTGAACAGCGTTTTACCCGGACCCACCAAATCAAGGGGCGTTGGTGATTTTGTGAATAGCCTGGCTACACAGGAAAATGTGAGCTTTGACGAAATGGAATCCAGATTCTTCCAAAATTTCAGGCCCACCTCCCTGTTACAACGGTTTGCGACAACAGAAGAAGTGGCTAACATGGTGGCATACGTGGCAAGTCCGCTGGCCTCAGCCACCAATGGCGCGGCCCTTCGGGTGGAAGGCGGTTTGATAAGATCGATCTTATAATAAACGGGAAGGCAGGTAGTGATTGTTACCTGCCTTACTTTTATGATTTATTAAAAAAAGGAGATGTATTGAATAGCTCTGCCTGTAGTATCCATTGTTCGGGAATGCTGGTTGAACCGGCAGATAATACAACAATACTTCCTATAATGGCTGCAATAGTATCACGGTCGCCCAGGGCGCTTATCCCCGTCCATATGGCTTCAGAAAATGAACCGGTATTATTTGCAGCGCACCATAAGGCAAAAGGCACTGTATCCTGAGCAGTCAAATTAGTACCATTACCCAATACAGACACAATCGTTCTAACATCATAACCCGCAGGCAACGTTTTGGCTTTTTGTATTTTGGCTTTCACTTCACTTGCAGACATGTGATCGATAATAAAATCGTAGAAGTTATTGGCAGATAAAGCCGTTTCATTCAATGCATAACGGGCACAAACACAGGCAGCCAGTGCCACCGCAATGCCACCGGCAATACCTTCCGGATGCGCATGCGTAATTGCTGCCGCCAGTTTTGCCTGCTCAATTACTGCTGATGTATCCTCATAAAAATAAGCCCCGATAGGCCCTGAACGCATAGCGGCGCCGGTAGATCCGTTTTGTGAGACCATTTCCAGCTGTTGCCATGTAAAAATGATTACAGAGCCTGTATCAGACAATCAAACAAAAGTAAGGGAGTAATGCATGCACGATGAAGTACCCCATGAAAATGATGTTGTCAATGATGGAAAAAATGCTTTCAAAGGATATGGATACAAGTTTGACGAATCTGAAGTATATACTTGAAAAATAAATTAAGTAGCGCAGTCCAGTAGCGCACTAAGTACGACGTGGGGCCGCTGGTTCGAATCCGGTTGCCCCGACTAAAAAATGAAGCCCTTCAAATATATAAAACCTGATGTTGCTTGCAGCGTTTACTCACTTTTACTGGTTTTGTCAATTTTTTTTGTGGTTACCATTTCTGTAAAACTTTTGGCTGCTGCTGTAAATTCAGAAGGCAATAAAACAATTGTCGTTGTGTTATTGTCAATTCCAATTTCAGATAACATTTGCATTCTTCGTAGTTCGAGTGCAATCGGGCTTCCTTCCATTTCTTTCGCTCCTTGTGTTAATTTTAATGATGCTTCAAGCTCGGCTTCCGCTTTTACAATTCTTGCTCTTTTTTCTCTTATCGCTTCAGCTTCTCTCGCCATTGCTCTTTGCATTGCTTCGGGAATTTCAACGTCTTTCATTTCTACCATTTCTATTTTTATTCCCCAGGGCTCAGTCGCAGCATCTACAATTTTTTGAAGCGTTCCATTTATTTGTTCCCGCTCTTTTAAAACTTCGTCAAGCGAATGTTGACCAATAATGTTCCTCAATGCAGTAACTGAAAATTGATAAACTGCTTTGTAGAAGTCAGCTACTTTTATAATCGCTTTTTCAGGATCAGTTACTCTAAACCATAGAACAGCATTGACTTTTATCGTTACGCTATCCTTTGTAATTGTTTCCTGTTGTTCTAAATCAACGGTCTTTGTACGAATGTCGATTGTTTTCTTTTTGTCAATAAATGGAATTATCCAAAACAATCCAGGGCCTTTTGTTCCGTGAAATCTACCAAGTCTAAAAACAATTGCCCGTTCATATTCCTGAGCAATACAAAGTCCAAGAATAATAAAAAGAAGCACTATTGCTCCAATAATAACAGGAAGTGTCATTGTTATATTTTAAATAGCTGTATAAGATTGTCTTCCGCTGTTAACTTTAGTAACTTTATTCAAACTTTAAGGCTTTATCCCTTAACTCTTTCAACGATTTATCATCTTTGAATTTTTCGTCGATACGAAATAAATGTTCGTCATCAATGAGCGGGTTATAGCCAAGGCTTACAAGAACTTTCCTGGCCTGGTTTGGCAAATAGCCTGCAAAAAACATAGGTCCAAAATCTGAATTGCTATTTGAGGCAAACTTTTCAAATTCTTGCCTTGCCTGAATGAGACCAAGCAGGTATTTTTTGTAATTTTCTTTTGTAATAGTCGAAACGCCCCGTAAAGTTTTAAATCTGTGTAACTGCTTTTCAGAATAAAAAATCAATCCGGGCCTCTGAAGTGTATCAGCTTGAATGAAAGCTAAAGCATCGACCAGTTCATCATAGTTCGTATGGCCATCAGAAGTGGTTGATAGTACAAAAGAACTATCTGACTTAACAGACGAAAAGAGAAGTAAACTTACCACACTTGTGTCCTGTCCACCTTTTATTAAGTAATACAAATTACCCCGGTTTTTGACTATCCTGATTATTCTGGCAGGATCGGTTACTGGTTGTTTTGTAAGGTCCCAATCAAGCATTCCCATTACAACATTCGTGGAGTCAAAACTGTATTCAATAACCTTATAAATTTTAAAAGAAAAGCAGTACCATTTTCCTTTTAGTTCATTTTGTGCAATAGACTGGACGGCTGCAAAAAGTAGTAGCGTAGAAAGGATTAATCTCATTTTGACTGTATTATTCCTGATTTTTATTAATAAATAAATTTATATAATTCTAATCATTTTCAATGGGATTTAATAGGAATTGTCGTTTAATCATCCCTAAATAATTGGTTATTCTCATTCTATCTATCCTTCACTGAAAGTCCCCCCTAAAAAACATGTTGCAGGTGGTTTTCTACTCACAAAAAAAGCATTAATCTTAAATCCCGACTTAAACTACTAATAGTTGTTAAATAACTACTATAAGTAGCGTAATTGCAACTAAGAGTTGTTGCTTTTATACTGATTCAGGAATGAATCTGAATATCTTTGAAGTGTCAAAACAAAGAGATAGTACTATGTTAAATGCTAAAATGATTGGCAATAAAATTGCCGAAGCACGAAAGAAAATAAATATTTCTCAAGCCCAGCTTGCTCAGCGTTTATTTATCAGTTCTCAGGCAGTCGGAAAGTGGGAACGTGGAGAATCAATGCCAGACATCACTACTTTTAACAGTCTCGCGGAAATTCTGGGTGTTGATCTTAACTATTTTTCAGAAAACTTCCAATCTGAGGTCACTGAGGTGACGCCCGTTGAGCCTTTGGTTAAACGATCCGATGAATCCGATAGCTATCGGATGCCATCCGGAAAGCAGGAGAAAAAGCTTAGTTGGGATATGTCACGCGAGAACCTGGTAGACACTGACTTTTCCGGGTTGAAAAATCTGCATGAGAAATTCAGTTCCTCCAACATGCAGCGCTGTCTGTTTATTGGTTCAGATATGTCGGGACTTATTCTAAATAGCAATAATATTGATAGCTGTGACTTCTCGGGTTCCGACATCAGCGGCAGCCACATTCAGAGTTCTAACTTATCCAACAATATATTTAAGAACTGTTCACTGAAAGAAACTGAATTTTCAAGGAGTTATATCGAAGGTTGCGATTTCTCCGGCGCCGATTTTACCGGAGTGGTGTTTAAATCCGGAGGCTTCGGGAATAATACAATTGCAAATGTAGTGTGGAATCGCACCTCTTTTATTGATACACATATTGCCGATATAGTTTTCGAAGGTACATTGGAGGACTGCATTTTTGAAAACTGCGTATTTAACAGGGTGACATTCCAGCATTCAACGCTTATTAACATTTTCTTTAAAAACAACAGGAGATTAAAACGGATCCAGTTTATTGACTGCAAAGCAGATAAGTTGACCTATGCTTTTTTGAAAAACGGAAAAGCCGATTTAACCGGTATCACATTATTAACAGCATAAGGAGATAAAAAATATGTTGCAAAGTGAAATCGCCATTTCGGTGCAGGGATTGAAAAAATCCTATAAAAACATTCCTGTGTTGACAGGAGTTGATTTTGAAGTAAAAACAGGCAGTGTTTTCGCCCTGCTCGGCTCTAACGGTGCAGGCAAGACAACCATTGTCAAAATCCTCAGCACGTTACTGAAGCAGGACAGCGGAAACGTTATGGTAAACGGGTTCGACGTTTCGTCAAAACCCGGCAATGTGCGACAGTCGATCAGCCTGACAGGGCAATTTGCTGCCGTGGACGAGATATTGACCGGGAGGGAAAACCTGATCATGATCGCGAAGTTACGGCACCTCGAAAATCCGCGCCGAGTCGCAGAAGAACTACTCAATCGCTTCGGATTGACCGATGCTGCCGACCGTAAGGCTTCTACTTATTCCGGCGGTATGCGCCGCAGACTTGACATAGCCATGAGCCTCATTGGAAGACCTCCGCTTATTTTCCTCGACGAGCCGACTACCGGGCTTGACCCCGAGGCTCGTATTGAGGTTTGGAAGATCGTCAAAGAGCTTGCGGGCAGTGGCACTACTGTATTCCTCACCACCCAGTATTTGGAGGAAGCTGAACAGCTCGCCGATAAAATCGCCATTCTTCATGAGGGTAGGATTATCGTGAGCGGCACGCTTGCGGAGCTCAAAAAGCTGTTCCCACCCGCAAAAGTAGAATATATTGAAAAACAGCCGACTTTGGAGGAGATCTTCCTTGCGATCATCGGCAAAAAAATGGAAAATTAAATGGAAACGATAAAGAACTATTATTTTATGGATATGGGCGTTATGCTTGGACGTAGCATGCGCCATATTTTCCGCAGCCTTGATACCATCATCACGGTCACCATTATGCCAATTGCAATGATGCTGTTGTTCGTCTATGTATTAGGCGGCGCCATTCAAACCGGTACGGATAAATATGTGAATTACCTATTGCCTGGTATACTGTTAATTGCCGTTGCAAATAGTATAGGCTACGTGTCTTATCGCCTGTTTTTAGATAAGCAACGGGGCATATTCGAGCGTTTCAACTCCATGCCGATTGCGCGTTCGGCCGCGTTGTGGGGACATGTACTGACCTCGTTGGTGTCCAATGCGATTTCACTTGTCGTAATCATTCTTGTAGCGCTCATTATGGGCTTCCGCTCACCGGCAGGAGTATTGTCATGGCTTGCCGTGGCCGGTATAATCGCACTGTTTACGCTGGCCCTGACATGGATAGCCGCGATTGCCGGATTGTCAGCAAAATCCGTGGATGGCGCGGGTGTAATTGCCTATCCGGTTCACTTCCTGCCGTTAATCAGCTCTGCGTTTGTGCCCACAGCGTCTATGCCGGGGCCTGTTCGTGCCTTTGCCGAAAATCAGCCGGTGACCCCGATAGTGGAAGCCATACGCGCACTACTTTTAAATCAGCCAGTAGGCAACGAAATTTGGGTTGCCCTTGCATGGTGCGTCGGAATTATGCTCGTCGCTTGTTTCCTTGCCAGTAGAGTGTATAAGAAACAGGGGTAAAAGATTGTTTTTGTTGAGGTGGTAAATACCGGTTTACCTTATAGCAGCAAAGCAATGAAGCGATGGCTTATGCAGAAAAACGGGTCGTACAAAAGGTAAAGTTGTTGTTAAAGTCAATTAGTTTGTCTGACGAGTAGCGTCCTGACCAACCTAAAATTGGCATGTATTAAAATCGTCCGAATCGCTATTGGTAGCAAACATGGTTAGTAAGCCGTTACATAACTAAGCGGTAGCTTTATCCTAGTGGCGCTAATAATCTTTTCAGGTTTTACCAAAATTCCTGTAGTAGTTCCGGGTATTGTAAAAAAAGTAAAATGTACGCGTTAGAAAAGATTTTTGTTATTCAATAACCAAAAGAACGATTCTTTGTAGGTTTCGCCCACCGGTATAACCGTCTGGCGAATGAATATGCCTGACCTGTTTTGTGCTGGCGCTGCTGCTGGGCTTCTGGAATATATACCGCCAGAAAGAAAGGGGGTGAGGATTTAATTCCAACGATCGTTATTATGAAACCGATATATGCGACACTTGTCCTTTTATGTTCATGGTATTTTGGCCATGCACAGGTAATAACCGGCTGCATAAAAGATGAAGGAGGCTATGGGGTTAAAAATGTATCGGTTACCCTCAGAAAAGCGGTCGATTCGGCCGTTGTAAAATTAGGTGTATCGGATTCAGCGGGACGGTTTACATTCAATGCTCCCGTTGGAAGTTATTTTATTGATGTTTCACACACAGGATATTCCTTCGCCCGTTCCGGAAGAGTGGTTGTTCGCGACACAAGCGTAGCTGGCGATATAATAATCGTATTGCAGAAAACAGCTAAAATTCTTAAGGAAGTCGTAGTGACAGCTCAAAAACCTGTTATTGAGGTAAAGGTCGATAAAATCCTTCTCAAATGTTTTCAAGGAATTTTACTGACTGGATTTCTTGTCCTTCAGAATTATTATACAATTACACAAGTAATTTAGGTTCGAGCTACAAAGTTTCAAATGCCCAAACTGAGCTATTTTGATAAATGCTAACTTTATTTTATCACTTCACTCACCAAAATGACAGGACTAACATTAGTATAGTTGACAAAATCTGCACGGATCGCATCTCTATTAGGAGCTATTGCCGCTTGATATTCACTTAAGCTTTTTATATAAAATGTGCCAATAGCCATAAAAGGTAAAGGTTGATTAGGAATACCACTGGAAAGCCCTTTTTCAATAGTATATTTTACCAGATTTGACCCTAAAAAACCCGCCACCATAGGCATGTGCTTAGTTTCATAATATTCCATATTGAAGGTTTTACCCTCCGCGTACGGGTACATAATGGATACCTTAATTAAGCCTTTTTCAGTAACAGTAATGTCCTGTTTTTGGGATTTTTCAGATTGCTTGTCTTGACTAAATGCCACAAAACAAATGTTTAAAAGCAAAAACAATAAAATTAGTTTAAACTTCATAATTAGTTTCTTTAAGTTACAGAATATATAAATTGCCAAGTATTTCCATCTGTATGCTATTTCAGTTAATTTACGTAAATCTAATATAAAAAGGTTCGAGTTTTGTACCATAGGATTCACAGAATACAGACGCCCACGTAATTTAAATGATTATGTGTTTTTTTGTTTTTATTTGTATCAAAAAATATCAAATTAACCTGTGCATTGACGGTGAAGGATCGCTTCTCACAAAATGGCAATGCTATGAATGTCGAATATGCTGGGTAGATCGAAATGGCCAATGTACAATAGCTATCACTAAAGGCTCCAATGGTCAGCAATTTATTGTAACAGATAGTTATTCAAATTGACACGGGCATTAATAATCCCTCTTGTACTCTTTGTCTTCCATTAGGAGTACAACATTTTCTCCGTTGTCAATCCTGAATTTGGTTTCCAGTGTTTGCCATTTGTCAAAGGCTGGCAGAAAACAGGCAAAATGTAAATGCGGTCCGCTTGACCAGCCAACATTTCCACTGTACCCAATAACACTCCCTTTCTGTATGTAGTCTCCCGGCTTCAGTTTCGATCCATTGTATTTTATGTGGGCATAGTATCCATAAGTGCCATCAGCATGCATGATTATAATATAGTTATTGTATTTTTTGCATTCTTCCCTTGGACACGATTCGGTGTTGTTTTGTACAATTTTAACAACCCTGCCTTCCCTGGCCGCTAATATTTCAGTGCCTTCCGGCATTGTAAAGTCAATGGCTTTTTCGTTTTGATGGGAAAATATACCGTTGTATCCCTGATGAACCCTGAATAATTTACCTTTTTGAAATGGCAGATCATATACAAATGACGTATCGTATTTTTTTACCGTTATATCGCCCAGCGCAGTTTTGTAATTGTAACTGAATTTTGTTCCATCGTTTTTTTTCACTGGTGTCAGTTCGCCAATTCTGTATCGTTCAGTTTTGGGTGGGATTACAAAAACTTTTTTATCCTTATCTGAAAAAGCCAGATTTGACAAATCCAGGTTTATAGTAAGAGATACAGGGCACAACTCATTATTGTCGGCATAGATCACAAACTCCTGCTCCTTTTGTTCGTAAAATACTTTTGTCGTTTGAGCCATGCCGCTGAAAACCAGGTTAACACACAGGAAAAGACTACAGAAAAATACTTTCATGCAAATATTTCTTTTTAGAAAGGTGGCTAAAGTTATTCCGACTTACCCTCCAGGGCCAGGTTGAACGCATACCGTCATTTCATCTATTGTCTTTTCAGTTCCCTTATTTTGCCAAATATTGTCAATCTGCTAAAATCGAAGGAGTGTATAGTTTGAAGTTACTTGTTTTTGGGTATCTTTCCGAGACCGGAGACGGGAAAATAACATATATAAATACAACAGATATGCGCATCGCCGTGTTTTCACTATTTCAATGGAACCTGGTATAAATCATATTGTATTTATTATGTTTTTAAGTTGATGAATTTCAATGAGGTTAATAAAATAGTCGTTACTTAAAAATTCAAATTTCATTGCTATTTTACTTTTAAAGTTACGGCTAACGAGCAGGTATTGCCGATGGTGGGGAATTTTATATTCGTCCGTCCGGAACTGCTGCCTGGCTTTTTGATAAAGATAAATAGTAAGAATCAAAACCGGGTTTTATTCGTCAGGCCCCGAACAACTGCTTAATGGAAGGACAGGAAGAAGATAGTACCATTTTGCCAGCGCGTACTCAGCATACCCGCGCCCCTCATCAATGCTTGTAAGGCTGCACTATATATCCCTTACCGGAAACCCATTTCCCAGATTTTTTAAGTGCACGCACAACATCTGCACCTATTCCAAACCCGGGATCATTTTCACATTCTACTTCACATATATTACCATCTTTGTCTGCAATAAAACGGGCTGAAACTACATATTTTCCTTTTTTGATGTGTTTATTAGCCGGAATTGACCGGTTAAGGTCTTTCTCAATAGATGGCAGCCAGGAAGAATCTGCACGGGGATTAACCCACTGAATCACTTTAATAGTATAGCTCTTATGTTTTTCTTTTGTAATTTCTACAACTATCCGGCCTCCCTGGCCATAACTTTTGGCAACACATACCAAACAAAGTAGTATTAATTGAAAACTTTTCATTGTCTATTTTTATAAATATTCATCGCACCAATATCACCGTTCCATTTTCTTTTTGCATTGGAGCACCTTCAAATTGGAAGGAACACGTCCATACGAAAGCGCCCGCGCTTTGGGGTTTACCCGCCAAATTCCCATCCCAACCGGTATTCCAATCAGAACTTTGGAAAACTATCTGTCCCCACCTGTTAAAGATGAGAAGCTGGAATTTCACCACATTGCCAATTAAGGTGGGTTTGAAGGTTTCATTCTTCCCATCTTTATTGGGCGAGAAGGCGTTGGGGGCAAAAAATCCCTGCAAGCATTGCTTTGGCAGTACAACGATGCTGTCGCGGCCGGAACAACCGTTCGCATCCTGTACCGCCAGCCAGTAAATACCTGGTTGCTGAACAGTGATAGAAGAAGAAACAGCATTGTTGCTCCACAAATAACTGGAGAATTTATTTAAAGGATGAATTTCTAATTTTGCATAACTGCACAATGCAGTATCGCCAGGCAAAAACGCAGCGGGTAATGGATTGATGCGGGTTATAGCAGTGGTATCGCTGTCTTTACAATTATTGCGATCTGTTACCTGTACCCAGTACACGCCGGTATTTTGCACTGTCTGTTTGGAAGCCGTACTTCCATCCTGCCACAAGTAATTCGCAAATCCGTTTCCGGCATCCAATACGGCAGTTGCTCCTGCGCACAATTCTGCATCCTTTGGTAAAGTAACGGTGGGATTGGTATACACCGTAACCTGCACGGTATCGTAGGATATGCAACTGTTGATGGCTGTAGCTATCACCGAATAAACGCCACTGCTACTTACGGTTATGGATCCAGCTTTGCTGCCAGTGCTCCATTGCTGCTGCTGAAAGCCCGTACCCACGCTGAACGTGGCAGCACCGCCTGCACAAAAGCTGGTGTCGTTGGCAATATGCATGGGAACGGTATACACCTGCACGGTTACGGTGTCATACGATATACAACTATTGCTGCCGGTGGCTATTACGGAATAAGTACCGGTTCGGTTAACAGTAATAGAGGGATCCTTGCTACCCGTGCTCCATTGCGGCAGCTGAAAGCCGGCCCCCGGGCTGAAGGTTGCGGAAGCGCCTTCGCAAAAACTGGTGTCGTTGCCGATATGCAAAGGCAAAGGATGTTTGACTGTGATATGGATAGAATCATAGCCAAAACAACCCGGCGTTTTCTCAACTGCAATCCGGTACATGGTATCAACTTCCGGAGAAAGCGTTACTGCATTACTATTGGTTTTATCGATGTTGTAATTGGGCGTCCAGGTATAATGCAGGAAACCGGTTGGCGCCGTTACATTCAGCTTGTCATGCACACATAAACTGGTATCGTTACCAATATCGAACACAATGGGTGGGGCAGCTGACACAACGAGTGTATCACTCAACTTCGCGCCACAGGCGTCTGACACAGTTACATAATATTTCCCGGGTGCAGTCACGGTATAATTCGTAGCCGTAGAACCGTCCTGCCACGTATAATCAACAAAGCCCGGGTTGGCTTTCAATACTACCGAAGTGCCGGTACACAGCACGGTATCGTTGCCCAGCTCAAGGTTGTTCGTCACCACGGAAGCCTGCACCTCTACACTGTCTTTCAACAGGCGGCAACCCGAAAAAATACCCGAATAGATCTTTGAAACGCCGTTTCCTATGAATTGCACTTTCAATAATGAATCGCTTGTAGAGATGGCTTTCACCATTCTGGTATCAAACTCCCAACTTACAGGAGCAGTACAGCCTGCACTTTTTTTCACCCGGTATTCATATACAGGAGCCGCACTGCAAATGCTGGCAGGGCCCGTTAGCTGAGGATTTAAACAAGTGATCGGCGAGCTGCATACCAGTCTGCTTTGCTGCAACGAATAGTCATCTTCCGAATAAGGAAGCGTTATCAGGGTAAGTGGCGAAGTAGTGGTAATAAAATTGACCGGGGTAATGGTGAAAGTGGGGGTTTCCTGCAGATAGCCATAGCTCTCCGTCATACAATTGCCCATGGTGCCGTCAAAAGCGTATTTTTTAAGGTACAGGTCGGTAGTATAAGGATTGTTATAATAAAAATTACCCACCTCGTAAAGACCGCCATCTGTTGCTTCGGCTACATGGCTGGGGAAGGCCGCATCTGTAGAGAATATGCGCTTGCTGTACAACACCTTTCCATTTGCATCGAGCCTGAGAAAAACATTAAAGCCTCCATATGGACTTAACGTATTATCAAACATAAACCCGCTCAGTACCAACTCATCGTTTTTGGTAACCAGGGTAGTTGAGGAAAGCGACTGATTCTTATAAGAGAAAGCCGTTGTGTACACCTGGTTACCGTTCTTATCGAGAAACAGAATAGCCGTTACGGTCCTGGCGTTGTTGATATCAACATAACCCGACAACACCAATTTACCCTGCAGTAATTGCAGATCTCTCTCCATTCCAATACCTCGTCCGGTCCCGGTAATACTTTTGGCCCATACCAGGTTCCCCCCGGCCTTTTCCATTTTAAACAACATGGTGCTGGCTGAATTAGGCATATTCATTGCGAAATACAGGTACTGTTCATCCTGACACATATGGCCATATGTACCTGTCATAAAACTGTTACCAGATGTATAGTTTTTTCTCCACAACAGGTTCCCGGCAGCATCTAATTTGATGAGGGAAAGCTGCTCATTGCCAAAGGTAAAGGGGTCGTTTTGGAAGAGCAGATAGATGTCGCCATTGGCATCTTCTAACAGGTCAAAATAGTCGTTATAAACGTCCTGCACTGGCAACGCCTTATTCCAGAGTATATTAAGGTTAGGGGTGAATTTGCTGACCGTGAAATAGCCTTTTCCATTATAACTGGAGCTGCCCATTACCAGCAGGTTGCCATCATGCATTTGAAATTGCCTTCCCAAACCCGCTCTATCACCAAGCTGTACCTTTTTACGGTTCACGAGTTTCCCCTTTGCATCGTAGTTGATGAGGATGGCATGCGTTGTACCAGGTGTATAGCCATCATCGCGCATAGAGCCGGTAACCATTACTTCGTTGTTAGCGTTCACTGACAGGTCTGACGCCATGTCACAGAAATGAGTACTTCTGAAACTGCGGTAAAAAGTATATACACAGGTATCTTCTATTGGTTTTGGCGGGCAACTGAGCTGCCGGCAGGTGAACCCTGTATCGATAAGCGCCGGTTGGAAGACCCAGCCCGGTGACGTTACAGGGGGCACCAGCACGGTTGCCGTATTCGATACCGATTGTGTTGTATAAGAACCATAGCTTGCTGTGCGGGTAACAGTAAACGCAGTGCCCTCGCAACCGCCTACCCATCCTGACGAATCGGTTTTTAAAAAGAGCGGTTTTGCACCGGCAGCATTACAGGCAATCAAAAAACCGCCATCTGCCGTGCGATCTATAGCCGAAGGCTGATAGCCGGCAAACCCGGCAAATTGCTTTGTAAATTCAATGGGCGCATTATAAGAACTGGCTTCTTCACCAATGCACTTAAGCATATAAAGGTCATTGCTGCCGCTGGTGTTCATAAACGCAATCACATCTGCCCGGTCTGTGAGCACGCTGGTCGTAGTGGCGTCGAAAGTAATGGCAGGCATTTGATAGGTTTCGAATAAGCCCATCGTTACAAAACCATTGTAAGACGACATCTTGAACAACTGGTAAGGCCCCCCGTTTACAGCATACACCCCAATGATCCGCGGCCGCATATTGATCAATTGCATATCGTGGAAGATGAAATCGGCATTGTCTGCCGCACCCCCGAATTGCCTGGAGCCTTTTATAGCGCCATTAGCGGCGTTGATGGTGAGCATACCTCCTACTTTGCGGCCCGCCTGTACACCCGTATAAGCCAGGTACCAGTCAAAATAATCGTACGGCCCCACTGTAATGCCAATGGTAGTGCTTTGCGGCAGCGCCTGCACTTTGTTCATCCACCTCAGGCTTCCGGTTTTATCGAACCGGCCGTATAGCATGGTAGAATCATCTTCTGCCACCATTCCAATGTCTTCCCCCTCCCCTACATATACGGCCACGCCCCTGTAGTTAGTAGTCGTTTGCAGCAATTTCATCCATAACAGGTTGCCATTTATATCGCTGAGTGCAATGAATGGTTGCTGAGCGGCGCCGCCAGGATCTTCGTTGGTGCCTACCAGTACAATATTACCGTCGGGCATACGGGCGATGCGGTGAATGCGTTCGTTTTTTGTGGGTGTGCCCAGCGTTTTGGACCACATAACCTGGCCATTGATGTCCAATTGTTGCAATAATGCATCCTGCTGACCACCATTGACGGTGGTATAGCCGGCCTGAAAGCTGTAGCCTGTCGTGCTGCCAAGAATATCACTGATCTGATTTTGAGAAGCTGCGTTGCCTAACAGCATTTTAAAAGTATAGGTAGCGCAGTCGTTTATGGGAAAGGCGAAGGTCATTGTGCGGGCATTCGAAGGCTTGCTTTTGTAAAGCGGAACTTTTTTGGGTATTGGAGGAAGTTTGGTCGCCGTTATTGGCGGAGGCAAATGCTGATCCTGGGAAAAACCGGTCAGGCAAAGTATGACTAATACAAGGGTTAAGAAACAAGCGCGCATGTTCTCGACGGGTATTACAGGTTAGATGGTTTTTAGGGTCTTTGATGCCAAAATTACACAATATAGCATCATTTGCGGCTAATTCAAAAGGCGTGGTCATATTTTCGTTCATGCCGGCAGGTAAGCATTGCCAACTGTCCCAAAATCTTTAAATCCTGTATTAGCAGGTTTCGGGTAGAGCGGTTCGTTGCCTCCCCGCTCCCCCACAGCCCCGTGCGAGCAGCTTTCCTGAACACGGTTCCTCCATTTACGATTTAACTCACCAATTCTTTTATTGCTGCCTTAATAAATCCAGCCTTATCTTTTTTAACTTCTTTCAACATTGCTTTTCTGTCTTCCGGTATAGAAAAATACTTTTCAGCCCATAAGCTTATTTCAATCATTACGGGGACTAAGTCAACCCCTTTCCGGGTTAACTTATACAACACTTTGGCTTTACTATCCGGATGTTCTAATTTTTCAATAAGCTTGTTTTCTTCCAAATTTTGCAACCTTGCAGCTAAAATATTGGTAGCTATTTTTTCCGGCGACTTTAAAAAGTCGCCATAGGTACACTCTTTTGCATCCATCAAATCTCTGATTATCAACAGCGACCACTTATCGCCCCAGATATCAAGCGAACTGCTGATAGGGCAATCTGACCTTTTCTTAGATTTTAACATAAATAAAATTGCTTAAATACACTTGCATTTTGCAAGTAAATTATATATTTGCACTTGCATATTGCAAGTAAAGTTATAGAACAACAAGAAAAGAAACAAACAAACCTGGAAACTTTCAACAATATTAAATAAACCAAAAACATGGAAATACAAGGAAAAACTATATTGATCACTGGCGGTACAGCAGGTATTGGTCTGGAAGCAGCAAAGCAATTTTTAGCTAATGGTGCAAAAGTGATAATCACAGGCCGGGACCAGTCAAGATTAGATAAAGTGAAAAAACTACATCCAACCCTGATTGCTATAAAAAGTGATGTTGCAAATACCGATGATGCGCAGAGGCTTTTCAACCAAATTAAGGAACTCGGTGGAATCGACATTTTATATAATAACGCTGGTGTTTTAAGCATGTCAACTAATTTGGGAGTGGCAAACGACCGACATTTAAAAGAAGCAGAGTATGAAATGAGCACCAATTATTTCGGTGTCATCCGCCTGAATAATCTTTTTATGGAAATGTTGAAATCAAGAAAAGAAAGCGCAATTATCAACACAACTTCAATTCTTAGTTATGTTCCTTCGGTAATTGAAGCAACCTATTCCGCTTCCAAAGTGGCACTACGCTTTTATACGGAAACACTCAGAAAACATTTAGAGGTTCTAAACAGCAATGTGAAAGTGTTTGAACTTTTACCTCCGGTGGTTGCAACTGACATGACAGCCGCCAGGAACGATAAGAAAGTAACCCCTGAGAACCTGGTAAAATCTCTTATTGCAGGACTTAAAAATGAGCGATTTACCATTCGCGTTGGTGATACGAAATTGCTCTATATTATCAACCGGCTCTTCCCTAAAATGGCTTTCGGTTTGGTTAATTCAAAGAAGCATGCAAAGCAATTGCTGCCACAAAATTCTGCACGATAAAAAGCTAGTAAATGAAAGCATTTGTATTGAAACGCTACGGCAAAAAAGAAATGTTACAACTTACCAATGTAGCAACACCTGGTTTAGGTCAAAATGAAGTATTGGTTCAGGTTCATGCTACCGGCGTAAACCTCCTGGATTCCAAATTAAGAAACGGTGAGTTTAAGTTAATTTTTCCTTATAAACCACCTTTTACTTTGGGGCATGACGTAGCAGGAGTTGTAGTTAAAGTAGGTTCAGGTGTAAAGCAATTCAAACCTGGTGACGAGGTATATGCAAGACCGGCAGACCATAGAATTGGCACTTTTGCTGAACAAATTGCAATTAATGAAAATGATATTGCTCTAAAACCTAAAAATCTTTCTATGGAAGAAGCAGCTTCTATTCCGTTGGTTGGCTTAACTGCATGGCAGGCACTCATTGAAAAAGCGAATCTGAAGAAAGGGCAAAAAGTTTTCATTCAGGCAGGCTCGGGTGGCGTGGGCACATTTGCCATTCAGTTAGCGAAACATTTGGGTGCTATTGTAGCTACAACAACAAGTGCGGCTAATATTGATTTAGTAAAAAGTCTCGGTGCTGATATTGTAATTGATTACAGGAAGGATGATTTTGAAACAATACTTAAAGAATACGATGTAGTGTTAAATAGTCAGGATGCAAAGACACTTGAAAAATCCCTTCGAATATTAAAGCCTGGTGGCAAACTTATTTCTATTTCTGGTCCACCTGATCCCGATTTTGCGGAAGAAATCAGCGCACCCTGGTTCGTAAAATTAATAATGCGCCTTTTGAGCGCCGGAGTGAGAAAAAAAGCAAAACGTCTTCATGTAAGCTTTTCATTTCTTTTTATGAAGGCACAGGGAAATCAATTAAGCCAAATAACTTCACTTATTGATGCTGGTGTCATAAAACCAGTTGTCGACAGGATATTTCCATTTGAACAAACCAATGAAGCCATGGCCTATGTAGAAACGGGGCGTGCAAAAGGTAAAGTTGTTATCAAAATAAAATAAAAATACGTTGTTCTGTAATGATGACTAATTTTGGCAACATATCTCCTAAAGAAGTTTTAGATAAAGCGCATTCCGTTACGCATTTTGGTGGCGGTGGGCGGCTGGAGTTTTCAGAACTGCCAAAAGACCTGGAAGAGCGAATTGTAGCAAACAAATTCTTTAACAATCAAGCGAGTTTAAATTTGGCAAAATCTCATTTAGGAACACAAGGCGACGGCAACCACTTTTTATTCGTAGGTATCTCAAAACAAACCGGCGAAACGATGATGGTAACCCATCATGGGAGCCGTGGTTTTGGAGCAAACCTTTATACACATGGAATGAAAGTAGCTGAAATGTTTAGAAAAGATATCTCGCCACAAACGCTTCCTAAAAATGCCTGGATACCTTATGATACAAATGAAGGTAAATCATACTGGGAGGCATTACAAATAGTAAGAGACTGGACAAAACTTAATCATACCACTATTCAAAAATGTGGCGGAGGGATTGAAAGAATAGATTAGTGATTTGATATAAATAATATATTCAGTTTTTGAGCGCAATACGCGCATGAAGATCCGGAGAATGTTGAAAGCACCTTAATCTTATCTATAGGGATCAATACTTACCACGAGAGGTTGTATTGATCACTCACATAATTGAAACTTATTCGATGCTAACTTACAGCCCCGAGATTTTTTTTATTCTTGAACGACGAGTTGATCGGCAGCAACTGCAAGGCTACTATGGCGGAAAGATTAACCCGGATCAAACGAAATTTTTCGCATATACCTACGTTTCATTGAATTCAATCGACTTCGAGGCATACAGATACATGCTTACTACTGAAGGTTGTTCTTCTACGGGTGTTGACTTAGAAAAGTTGCAGAAATTTGTAGATGAAAGGTCCTACCAGATGAAGACTACGGAAGAGTGTATTCAGGAAGGACTTTACACTGCTTACGCAATAAAATTCTTCGGTGTTTATTACGAGGAAGAATGGTTTATTTTAAATGAATTACTGTTTTTTGGCGAAAATATGCCCGAGGAGGCGGCAAAAGCGTTTTTGAACCGATATGACGACCATCCTGACCGTTGGAATATGGGGGGATTTGAAAAAGTTCGTTCTTTGAATATGCCAGTCACCGATGAACCAATGCGAGATATCGAAACGGAGGAGTTTTCTGAACTTCCATGGATAGTAAGTTATTTAAAGATCGAGCAAAAGATAAAGGTGAATCGAGCATTCACACAATACATGAACGCCAGTGTTGTACATCCCTTTCTCAAAAGAATGCGAATACAGTTCTTTGAAGACTTCTCGGAATTTTTATCCCTATACGGTGAAGACTATACCCTGGTATTTCCGGACAGCAAAATGTATTTTTTGGTGGTCGCAATGGCTAAGCATATCGCAAAAGGCCATCGTCTTGTCTGGTTTTTCTACAATTCAACGCCCGGCAAATTCTACCGCTGGACCTTTCCGCAACCTCGGTTTAGCGAATGGAGTTATCACTATGCAGAGGATGTGATCACGGATTTAATAAGCATTTCGGATTGGAATGACTATCGGTTTTTGAATTCATCCCGAACAATGGAGAATCAACATTTTTGGGCTGAATATGTATTAAAAAAAGTGGACGGCCGATATATTTGGTTGGATGAGGTTTGAAACATGCCCCCCCCGACTTTCGTCGAATCACACGGATTCAATGCTTGTTAAATTTCTTTAGATGTTAGCGGCGCTTTCTTTTGTCTGCCCCACGCAATGAATACCGCAAGAACAATAATAAAAATATTAAAGCCAATGTCTTTTGCTTCTCCTCTTGAAATATGTTCGATTTCTTCCCGGGAACCCGTTTATTTTCATATGCAATTACTTTTTCGTCCGCGAGGCGAAATAAAAGATAGCCGCCATCCCCAACATGTAAACAACTCCTGCGATAGCGATGATCCAAAACGGAGACAGTACCCATTTCCATGACCAGCCTGCTACAGGCCGTACACGGAACAGCTTGAGCAAAATGATCACAAAGGGGATTAAACTGGTTAATCGAACGCGGAGAGGCATGTGATCCCCGATACGTGTTGACGGTGGTATTGGTGATTTAGAATCTGACATTGTTTTTTAAGGTAAAAGGTCTATAAAACGAAATTATTACGTCATAAATTATTGTCTTTCGCATTTTTGTAAGCCCGCCTCCTCTGCTCAAAAAGCCACTCAAACAATCCCGGCTCATTATAAGCTTTGCTCCAAATGTTGTGTTTAAAACCAGGGTATTCTGTGTAAATGGGCAGGCCGGCGATGTTCATGCAGGAGTAGAGTTCCTGTAGGATCTCTGTAGGGACCGGGTACAGTACCCAGGCCATCCCCCTACCATATTGGTACCATTATTTAGCCAGGTTAATTACAGCAACCGGTTTATTCAGCCAATAATTGCTGCCTTTTTTTGTGAAGGTAAAGGTCATCCTCTTCAAACCGCCCTAAAAAAACACCATCATCCCCAAAGTCAATTATATGGCCATTTTTTCCGACCAGGCATATAGTTGTTAGAGCCGGTATCAACCTTTATTTCCGCGTATCGGCTTTTAAACTCATCAGATACATGGATTTCCTTGATGCTGCTTTTGGCAAACGCATCCGCTGCGTTACTGATCTCAAATTCCCTAAGATGAGCTTCAACATGACTTTCCCCTTCGGATTTGTAGCCAGATTACTGTATTTGCTTGCCTTAAAAGAGCTGAAAAAACCGTAATTTGTTGAGTAATATAGATTTTAGGTATATTTGCAACCCGAAAATGAGAATTTCGGGCAGTAGCGCAGCTCTGAGAAAATCATTGCGACGAAGGAGCAATTGATTTTCCAGATCCCGACGAAGGTCGGGACCCCGGGCAAGCGGGCTACCTGATGAGGCTAAAAATTTCGGGCAGTAGCGCAGCCCGGTAGCGTGCGTCGTTCGGGACGACGAGGTCGCAGGTTCGAATCCTGTCTGCCCGACCCAATTGGACAGGACGGCATTTATGCCGTCCTGTTTTTCTTTATCCCCGCCTGTAATGCTGTTCAGTGCTGCTATTGGCGCAAACACAAAATTTATCTTACTAGTTAGAAACTGCTCTTTTTCGCGATTATAGGTTACTCCTTCAGGGAATATCAATTTTTGAAGTTTTTCTTTCGTAGGAACATCGCTGGAATGCCAACTGGTAGCGAGTTTGGTGGATATCGTCATCCCCCACTCGAAGTATGTTTTCAGGTTCGAATTTTCTATGTCCAGGTTGGAGATTTCTTCCTGTATTTTTGTTCTTTGATCCCCTAGCTTTGACCTTAACCGAAAATAGGTGTCCTCCGGTACTTTCTTGTCCAGGTAAAAGTCATCTTCCAATGCTGAGATTTTTTTCTCTATATCTGCCAGATTGTCTTTGCACAATTTTTGTTGCTTAGCAGCCGATTCATAGTGCTTATCAAATACATGGTTCATGTGATACAGCAATGGGGGCAGTAAATGCTCCAGAAGGGTGTAGTCTTTTAAAAAGCCCACAAAATCCTTATTGACCTCTTCGGTATTCTTATTACAATTGCAGCCCTTTGAACGGCATTTATAATAATGAAACTTGCCTACTTTACCCGACTTATACTTTTTCTTCACTACATACCCTGTATAGCCAATACCACAATTTTCACATTTCATAAATAGCTTTAAGGGATACTGCTCATTTTCCTTTTTATGGGTTACTCCATATTTCCCCTTTGCAGCAGCCCGTACCTGGTGTATTTGTAAAAATACTTCCGGGGAGATCAACTTTTCATGGGTACCTTCAGCCAGTTTTCCATTGAGCATTTTATCAGCTATTACGCCACAATAGAATGGGTTTGAAAACATCATGCTGAGTTTCTGCTTATAGATTTCTACGCCCATTGCTTGCAGCCTTTGCAGGATTTGATCATTTTTTATCCCTTGTGCCTTCCATTCAAAAGCCTTGCGTAATTTTTTACCTGTTTCATTGACTACAATCCTGCGTTCCTTACCTTCCTTAATAACAGAATACCCCATTGGTGGTCTTTTACACCATATTCCCTGTTCCAAGTGTTCCTTAATACCTGCCATAGCCCGCTGCCTTCGTAGTTCATTATCATATTGACTGAATAGAAATTGCAGATTTTGCTGAAATACACCGCCCGGATTGCTGGTGTCAATAGGTTGGGTAACTGCAATAATGGTAACCCCATATTTTTCGCGTAGCTCTTTAGACAGTCGCATGGCTCCATCCCCTGAGCGGCTAAACCTGTCGAGCAGGTATACTAATACATGGGTAACTTTTTCTTTGTTCTTTTTAATGTAATCAAGCATTCGCAAAAATTCCTTGCGGCCATCTGTTTTGGCACTTTCATAGGTGCCTCCAAAATAAGCGGCTGTTTTAATAGTGGCCCTAATTGCAAATTCATCAATGGCCTTCTTTTGCCAGTCTAAACTGAGGTTGGTATCATATTGCTCTTTGGAGGATACACGAGTATATACTACAGCTACTTTTTCATCAGAAGTCTTTACATATTTTACCGGTGTTCTTTTTGACCACTGGTGAAAAAGATCAAAATTAGTTTTCATGCTGCTTTATTTAAATGGTTTAAGGTTTGTTTATCTGATATTTTATCTTGTAACGATATAACTGGTACATCAGAGTTACAATGTGTCATAGCTTCAAATATTATAACAGTAAGTTGTTCAAAAGTTTGTATGATTTGGGTGGCTTCTTCATCACTGTACTGCTCACAGCCAGGGAATGTTTTTAGTTTTTCAATGGTTAATGGTTGTTTTTTCGGATTCAAAGACTCAGCTAGTGCAATGCAGTCTTTGACGGTGTTTGGTTGGGGGATTTTTGAATTCATAGAAAACTGGTTTGTATGGTTGTTATATTGAATGAATGCTTATAATAATTCATCGGGCAAAATTATGTACCCAACTGTTTCAGGTTCTCTCCAACCGCTTGCTCGATCAGCGCCAATACTTTTTTTACCACTTCCGGTTTGCTCTTATAGATGGCTTTTAGCTTCTTTTCCAGTTCTACCCGGTAACTGCCATCCACCCAATCAATAATGGTGGGGAAAGTATAATCGAAATTGGGCTCTGGATAAAGTTTCTGATAATTCCACAAAGCGGTCAATTCATCCGATAGCTTTGAGGACAAATAGCCATCAAAATCCTTAAATAATAATTGGGCGGCTTTATACAAACGGGCTACCGTAGCATGAACCGTATCAAATGCAAGCACTGTTGTTAATTCATCGTTGGTTTTCATAATAGCCGTTCTGAGTTTCGGTTTTAAATACAGTTCCAGCGCATATAGAACAGACCTTGAATACACCTCGAATTTTCGTTTTAACCCTTTTAGTTCATAATCGTTTAGCGTTTGACCAGCTTCATGGGTAATGATCTTACGGATAACCCGCTCCTCAAAATCCATTAATCCGGGCTGCACATCCTTTAAATCCTTATAATACTCCCCATACATGCTTTTGAACTGCATGTTTTTACGATTATAGCTAACCTGGATATATAAAGGATAATACGATTGCTTTTGGTCATGTGTAACAGGCTCTAATAACCGGTTCAAGAAAAATTTGATGGTGATCTTTTTAGGCTTTTTGATGGTTTCCATAGCATAAATATAGAAATGTTATTTTAAAATGCAAAATAAAGTAACTTCAGAATAAATTTTTAACTTTGTATGCAATTAAATCAATACAGAATACAATTAGAAACACATTAGAATTTACCAGACTTGTGTAAGAGGCCGATTAGATTCTAATTAGAGTTCATTAAGATTACGATTTAAAAAAACATTATCCTTTATTAAAATCATTACAAATGAGTAATCAAACACCCCTAAAAACCCATAACACCGAGAAAATAAGACCGGATTTCCTTGAAAAAACGCAACAAACAATCCAGGAACAACAAAAAACGATTGCCCAGCTATACGATTTACTGAAAGAAACGGTTGCTGAGAATGAATTACTGCGCCGTAAAGTACAAGAACTGGAAAAACAACTGTATGATCAGCGAAACAGTGATGGTTATTCTAGCACTTCCAGTTGGATCAGTAAAATTGTTTTCACCTTACAGCAGGAAAACCGGCCATTGCGTTCCCCGGAATTAATAAGCCTCTTAGAAAAGCGAGAACCAGCATTAGCCGAGCACCCAAATAAAATGCAATACTTTTCTGCTTTTTTAAGTAATGCGGTAAAATATGGCCGGATATTCCAACAAAAGATCAAAGGTGTTAGGGGCTATTATTATGTATTACCACAATGGATGGATGTAAAAGGTCATTTACGACCGGAATATGAGAAAATAATGTTATAGTTCATGTCGGAAGATGGCTTTTATAGGCTCTCTTTTGCAGCGCCGGTAGTGGCTGAAATAACAGGCATTTTCACTTTTGCAGTGTTGGTTTTATTAATGCTTTTTTACTAAAATGAAATCCAAGCCAAATGAAATAGAGATCTCCATTCAGGATTTCATAGTTCCCTGAAGCAACTATCCCCCTGATATAACCTGTAGCTCCTAACTCCCAGTGACCTAGCATTATTCCTGCTTTTACATTATAAGAAGGCCATTCGGATATTAATTCTACAGGAGGCTCCCTAAAACGGTAGATTTGGCCGGTAGTTAAATTCTCTGACCTGTAAATTCTACCGTCACTCCAACAAAAATTAAGGTCTATACCCGCTCCCATGTATATTTTCAATTTCTTGTTTACTATATTATATAGAAATGATATCTCCGGGGTTATACTGTTCATATGAATGGTATAGGTGTCAAGGATACCCTGCCCATAAAAGTCTGTGATTTGGGATGTGCGGAATAGGGCTTTATAAATAGAAAGGGTTGCTCTTATTCTTGATCGTAAATTTTCCTGCAAGTGCAGATCAACGCCTCCCATAACAATAGCCATCTTACCGCTATGGTTTAGTTGATTGCCGGAAAATCGATTAGAATGCAATTGGGTCATTCCAACCCCAGCACCTGCAAACCAGGAAACTGGTTGAGCAACACAGCATTGACTGATGAAGATAAAATGCAACAATATTATAGGAACGAGTTTCATAAAGGATTCATTGATGGTTGGGTAGTTAATGGTTTGACGGCATCCGGCTGATAAGCATAGATCACAGATAAGCCTAGCGTTTTTGCCTCCGATTTTATCTGATGCAGTAAGAAACTATAGATTTGCGGGTTGCTGTGGGACGGGCTTACATACAATTCATGAATAACAAGGGTATTATCCTTTACATTGGTATAAGCCTGGGCGATCTCATTTGACTGCTGGTTGGGTATGTACAGGAAAAAGTTTACCTGATTGATATTATGAGCAACTGCCAGTAGCAGCGATTCCTGCTGCACCATTGGAAATAACCGGAACAGGCATCCACTGCGGTGTATAAGAATGGAATAGATAAATTGCAATTCATTTCTAAGCATCCTTTCTTTGGCAGCTATTTCATTCTTATGTTCAGTCAAAATCTGTAAAGTCTGTTGCAGATTTTGTATCTGAATGCACTGTTGGGAAAATGCAGGGCAAAAAATCTCGCTGATAACAGTAATTAGTTTCATCGGTTGTAGGTTGTATTTGTAGTGTCTTTTCATTGTATCGGGTAAATTTGATGCTGATCTTTATCATTTTCAGGCGTCCAGGTTAGTTTTTATTTCTACAAGCTCTTTACAAGTGTTCTGCAAGGCCTTTACCTTCTCAAAAATTATATTTAGGTCGTTTTCATTTACTTCATAGTTACTGTCATACCTGGATTCCAAATAAGCATTATTCAGCAGTTCAGTCAATCTTTTTTCTTCTTCCGCATCACCGGAAAATATAGTGTTCAATTGGGGGGCGCAACGCCGGGAATGTTTTTTAAGAGAGTGTATCTCATGTGTACGTTTATCATATCCGTTAAGGCTTAATAAAATACCCCGGTAACTAAATTCTGCGGCCTGGTGTAATAAAAAAGCTATTATTTTACCGGGCCTTTTTTGATATAAAAATTCAGCACTGGTGTAAAAGTCTTCTGCTCTTTCAAAATGCTGAAGGAATTTTTCTCTTGCCCGCTGCTTCATTTCCTTTACTGCCTCGGTTGAAAGCGCCGGATAACTAATCGTTGTATTATCGTAAATAAGGTTTTCGGCAGTAAAATGTAAAGCATAGAAAATATGCCCATTTCTTAAAGCCTCCAGTACTACACCTTCATTATGCAGAGAACAGGCAACCCGGCTTTCTTTCAGGTAGGGTATTTCTATTACAGGTTCAAGTTCTGTAAATGGAATATTGTTTTTGTTGGGAATTACCAGCAATAAATCAATGTGAGTGGGCGCTGGTTGGTTAACAATATTTTTATGATCCAACATATAGATCCTGGCAGGAGCAATAGTCATTACCAAAAATTGAATTATAGGCTTTAGAGTATCTGCTTTGTCAGGCACATGCTGAATGATAGCGAGTAACCGCTCCTTCCAATTGCTTATATCCTTAGCATGACCATCTTCATTTAAAAAAATATTGGTGTGAAACTCTATCCTGTTACCGGGGCCGTTGATATGCATATGAGAGTGTTTTTTAAGGTTATTTATTTTTGTGAATTGGTAATTTTAAGCGGGTAATGGTTACAAAGCGGGTCTAAGTATTCCTTCTTAAATTCCGTGAAATGCTCTTTAAAAACAGTAATGCGGTTATGGCACCGGCGCATCCACTGCGTAATACCTACATCTTTTAAAGACGATAGCAGGTATAGATTTTTATCATTGCAAATGAAGAATGTGGAAACTGTATCGAAATGTTTAAGATTTTTCCCTTTAATAGAAACATTCATTTCTAACTGATAAAAAGCGCCTTTATCATTAAGCTGGAAGTGCAGGAGTGGTTTTTCTCTTGAAAGGCTGATGCGCTGTAGTCTGCCTTTTTCTGGCCTACCTGTTAATTGAATCTTATAATAAAAGTTATACCGGTAAATAAATGACTGTTGGTGCAGTATGGGTAATGCTTTATTCCACAGGTTAAAAATGTTAACGGCGCAACTGGTTTGTTCTGGATCGCAGTCTATTATTGAGCCACTTCCGTTTTTAATTTCCTGCCGCATTTCATAGCATAAGCCATTTAATTCCTTTTGATCATTTGTTAAAACAGCATCGTACTCGTTTAGTGTATCAAGAATGAAATTGTAAAATCCTTTTATATCCGTTCCTGCTTTATTAAGTATCCCTAAACAAGGCAACAAAAATGGAAAGTGGCTATCCCTGGAGGAATAAAGAATGATGTAAGTGAGATCAGTAACCCTTATCGTTTCCTGTTGGGCTGGCTGTTGTGGCAAATTCAATACCCCATTCAGATCGACACCACCCATTTTGTCTGCTATTTTGTAAATGTTTCCTAATGCAGCACTTGGTTTTATATACAATCCAGTTTCGTTGGGTTCAATCTTAAAATGCTTTTTGTTGGTTAATGCAATTTCAATTAAACCTTTGGGCGCATACCTTTTAAAATAATCAGTTCGCTCAAATGCAATTAATTTTTTTAGGGTTTGATAGGCGTGGTTGCATAATGTTTGAGCCTGGCAGCCACAAGAACATGAAATATGCAGCTTATCTGGTTCAATTTTTACAGTCAATTCGTAGGATACTTCCCGATTTGAAATTCGAAGTTTTAAAATCTGGCCCTGAAGGGAAATAAACTTTATTGTGGGATAATCCCAGTTTCGTTTTTTCTGAATACTGGTATCAACCTGACCTTTTAAACCTTCTTCAGTCAATATATATGGTTCATCTTCCAGGTAAAGAACAAAAGGGTCAACTGCGTTTCTAAGTAATTTAAAACGCTCTTGTTGTGTTTTTTTATTTGCAGGCATAGAATAAGTTTTGAGCAACTATTAATTGCTGTTACAGAGGATTAAACCTTACCGGGCAGAAAAAAACGAAGCCGGAAAAGTGAATTTTCCATGCTTCGTTCATATGTTCCTAACCGGTGGTCCTGTCTCTGTATTCTTTGATTGGTCTTTGGCTAAAACCAACAAATAAAAAAAACTTCTAAATTGAAGCTGAAATCGTGATAATAAGAGGGAATGCCGTATTTTCGGCGTAGATGATAAATTAACCAGCCTTTCCCGGATGTGGTGGGAAGATTGGCAGGTGTAAACCAGGAACTTCCAATATTGAGTTCTTAGGTTTTTTGTAAGTTTAACGTCCATATTGCTATAAGTTATTAGGGCGTTAAAACCGCTGGTTCATAGCAATATGTTCTCTAAAGATAAAAAAAACTATTTTGCATAAAAAAAATTTTCTGTGAAGTCATCGTTGAAGCATTTACCAGAAGATAAACAAAAGGAGATAAAGGCAATAACCGAAAGTGTTGTCCAACTGGTAATGCCTGAAAAAATTATACTGTTTGGAAGCTACGCTACTGGTAAGTGGCAGGAAGATCGGCACATCGAAGGGCATGTAACCTATGAATATGTGAGTGACTATGATATGTTAGTAGTAACCCGCAAAGGAGACACCCGCCCAGAGCATCAAATACAGGAGCTGTCGGAAACGAAATCCCAACCTTTAACCTCAATACCCATAAACATAATCGTACATGGAATTGATTATGTTAACCGGCAGATTGAAGAAGGGCAATTTTTCTTTACTGACATAAAGAAAGAAGGTATTTTACTGTATGATGCTGGAAGTGTTGATCTTGCTGAACAAAGGGAATTATCAGTCACAGAAAGAAGAATAATCGCAGAACGCGATTTTGATAAATATTTTAATAGTGGGGAAAATTTATTAGAATTTGCAGAAAGTGCCAGCAAGAAGAAAAAAGCCTTAAATGATGCTGTTTTCCTTTTACATCAATCAGCAGAAAGGTTCTACAATACTATCATGTTAGTATTTACAGGTTATAAACCAAAGACCCACAATTTAGGCAAGCTGTTAAAAATGAGCAGGGAGTTTTCCCCTGAATTATCGACAGTGTTTCCGAATAATTCAAAAAACGAAATCCACTTATTTACTCTACTGAAGAAGGCTTACGTTGATGCCAGGTATAACGACAAATACATTATAACCGAAGAAGAATTAACTACTTTGATTGAAAAAGTAAAAAAGTTACAGGATATTATCGAAAGGGTATGCAAAAATAAAATTGCGTCTATTGCCTGACTCTGATGCTCCTATTAGGGGCCATAGAAATGACGGGACCCATAAAACGTTTGGCGTTGCCACTGTAGGCGTACTGTTGGATAAGTTTAAGTAAGATTGAAATGCAAGTGTAAAACAGGAAAGATAGTAAAAGCAGCAGTGGGATATCAGTATCGGTAATTATATAAAAGATTTCAGGAATTATATAAATTTATTTTCTAGCATAATATATACTTTTGTATCATTATTCCCATAAAATGTCTGTTGTAACAACCATAGGTCGGCTTTTCTTTAAATTGTTGAAATCTATATTTGTTCGAAAAAAAGAGTGTTGCAAATAGGTATGCTCAACTGGGGTTGTCAGACTGCTGACCATTAGTGGAATTAACATTGCTTATTTTTGATATCGAAGGAATAGTATCTACTTTTATGTAGAAAATAATGAAAAAGTTTTTGGTAACCATATTAGCACTCGTTTATCTTACCAGTTCCATTGGAGCTACGGTGCACCTGCATTATTGCATGGATAAATTGGTTGCCTGGGGTTTGGGAAATGAAAAAGCTGCTAAAAAATCATGCCCTAATTGCGGCATGAGCAAATCTACTCCTAATAAACATTGTGTTAAAGATGGCAAAGGTTGCTGCAAAGACACCCAAAAGCAGATAAAGCTGGAAAATGACCAGAAACTTACCGAAGCGTCTATTTTCCTTTCCCCAACTTCTGCTAACGCAATAATCTACACCATTTCGGATTATTCCTTTGAATACGTTTCTTCAATAACTGAAAAATATCCAGTTACCCATGCCCCCCCACGAACTGGGTACGCCCCACTTTTCGTTCGTAATTGCGTTTTCCGTATTTGATTTATTCCACTCTTTATATAGCCGAACAATCTGTTGGGTTTAAAGTATTTACACAACTTTCTGACAGCACTTATTTTTCCCTTTTGGGACAATTAAATTTTAAATGTATGAAAACGCTTAAAAGATTGTTTGTTATTGTCATTGCATTAACAATCACATCCTTTGCAAAAGCACAGAACTACAACTATAAACTGGATGGGCCATTTGCAATCACTAAAACATTAAAAGTAAACGGTGTGTGTGAAATGTGCAAACACCGGATTGAAAATGCCATTAAAAATTTACCAGGCATGTGGTTTGCCAACTGGGATGTAGACTCCAAAACACTTCTTGTTAAGTATGACGGACTTAAAATCAAACCGGATAAAATACAGCAATTAATAGCCGATGCCGGACATGATACCGAAAAGTTTAATGCAACAAAGAATGATTATGCATTACTTCCTGACTGCTGCCGTTACCCAAGAATAAGTTAGGCCCAATACTCACTTTTAAAAAAATACAAACAATTATGAAAAGAATGTTCGTTTTAACCGTAGCTTTTTTTATCACCTCACTTACTATTTTTGCACAGGAGAAAGCCGGCAAAAAGGATACGGCACAACATCATGCCGTTTATACCTGCCCCATGCACCCGGATGTTAAAAGTGCTACCCCAGGCAAGTGCCCCAAGTGTGGAATGGATCTGGCATTATCAAAAAAAGAGCAAATGAAAATGGAAGTCATGAAAATGTATACCTGTCCCATGCATTCGGATGTAACAAGCGATAAACCTGGTAAATGTCCAAAATGCGGGATGGATTTGGTAGAAAAGAAAAAATCGCCCAATAAAAAAATGAAAATGAAAAAGGATTCTACAGCAGTAAGAAGATAATCTAAAATAATGCACGCAGTCAATGCCACCCCATGATGGGGAACATGAAAATGCAAAGCTTTTTTGGGGTGGCATTCATCAGAAAACTACTTTATTATGAAAAATGAACAGCATCATTCTCATGATAGTTCCAGAAATACAGATCATAGCAGTACTCTTGTTATGACACATGATCACACCCAGAAATACACCTGTCCTATGCATCCCCAGGTCATCCAGGGTGGGCCTGGCAATTGTCCTATCTGTGGCATGAAGCTGGTGCCGATTAAAAAGTCGGCGGAGGGGCATGATCATCATGCTATGATGATTGATGACTTTAAAAAAAGGTTTTACGTAGTACTGGTGCTTACGATCCCCATTATGCTTTTATCCGAAATGATTCAGCATTGGTTAAACATACACATCAGTTTTACTGGTTCCAGGGATGTTTTATTAGCATTGTCCTCGATAGTTTTTTTTTATGGTGGATGGCCATTTTTAACAGGCTGGCTGGCTGAAATGAAAAGCAGAAATCCCGGTATGATGACGCTGATTGGCTTTGCTATTACCGTAGCCTACGTATATAGCGTAGCTACTGTTTTCGGTTTAAAAGGGATGGACTTCTTTTGGGAACTGACCACACTTATCCTGATTATGCTGTTAGGGCATTGGATTGAAATGAAGTCAATAGCCGGCGCATCGAAGGAATTAGAACTACTCGTGCAGTTAATGCCGGATGACGCCCACCTTGTTCGTGGTGATCAAATTATGGATGTAAAAACAGAAACTTTAAAGGAAAATGATATTATTCTTATAAAACCCGGTGAAAAAATTGCTGCGGACGGAACTATAACTGAAGGTGAAAGTTATTTGAATGAAAGTTTGTTAACAGGAGAATCAAAACCTGTCGAAAAGAAGAAGGGTGATAAAGTAATTGCGGGTGCTATTAATGGCAATGGTTCCCTTAAAGTAACTGTTTCGCATGCTGCGAAAGATTCTTTTCTGTCTCAGGTAATTAAATTGGTTCAGGATGCGCAACAATCAAAGTCAAAAACACAATTATTGGCTGATAATGCTGCCAGGTGGCTTACTATTATTGCTATCATGGCAGGTGTTGCTACTTTCCTAATTTGGTATCTTTCCGGTAAGGATTTGGCTTTTGCCATTGAAAGAATGGTAACTGTGATCGTAATTTGCTGTCCTCATGCATTAGGATTAGCGGTGCCTTTAGTCGTTGCTAAGTCAACTGCTTTGTCGGCTAAGAATGGCTTGCTTATTAAAAACAGAACGGCTTTTGAAAATGCAAGGAAAATAACCACGCTGGTATTTGATAAGACAGGAACACTGACAGTAGGAAAATTTGAAGTATCCAAAATTGTAACGTTGGATAGTGGTATCAATGAAAATGATTTGCTTCGCATTGCTTCTGCTTTGGAACAAAACTCTGAGCATCCTATTGCTACCGGTATTATGCAAAAAGTAAAAGAGCTTTCCATTGCTGTTCCTGATGCTAAAAACTTTCAAGCGATTACCGGACAAGGCATAGAGGCAACCGTAGAAGGAAAACAAGTAAAGGTTGTTAGCCCAGGTTACCTGAAAGAAAAGAATATAGCTTCGCCTGATAACTTCAAATCGGATGCTGCGGAAACGATTGTTTTTGTTCTGATCAATAATAAGTTGTCGGGGTATATTTCCTTATCGGATACAATTCGTCCTGAATCTGCTGAAGCCATTCAAACGCTTCACAATAATCATATCAAATGTGTTTTGCTGACCGGAGATAATAAACAGGTTGCAGAAAGTGTAAGTAAAAAACTAGGTATTGATCAGTTTTATGCAGAAGTGCTTCCACATCAAAAATTAGAAAAAATAAAGGAGTTACAAGACAAAGGCGAATATGTGGCAATGACAGGCGATGGAGTCAACGATGCTCCCGCACTCGCGCAGGCAGATATTGGCATTGCGGTAGGTTCAGGTTCTGATATAGCTGCTGAAACAGCCGGTATAGTTTTAGTAAACAGCAATCCGAAAGATATCGTGAATTTAGTTCTGTTCGGCAAAGCGACCTATCGCAAGATGATACAAAACCTGGCGTGGGCAACAGGTTATAATGTTGTCGCATTGCCATTGGCAGCAGGTGTCCTATATAAGATAGGTATTTTATTAAGTCCCGCTGCCGGCGCTGTACTGATGAGTGTGAGTACAGTTATTGTAGCCATAAATGCAAGTCTGTTAAAAGTGAATAACCAATAGAAAAACGCCACCCTATAAATTTTTCAAAAAAATTCTAACCCATTATTATTTTAGATTTTAAGTGTTGCCGGGCAGGTTCTCCTGCCTGGCTTTTTTAAATATGAAAGAAACTCAGTATTTTGAAACTCTTTTTGGTACGGTAAACTACTGATTAGAGCTATTAAAAATGAACACCCCCCTTTACCCGATCATTCAACAATATAAAACTGATAAAGAATCGGTCTACAATACCTGGTTTATCAATAACGAAGAACGGCTAAAAGCCTTCCGTTCCATACGGCGGGGCGTAATGCAGGTAATAGATGATATCAGGTGTAAACGGTTCCCCAACGACTTCAAAGGTTCCTCCCTGGAGTTTGTGCTTACCTGTATCACAGAGCAAAAGCAGGTATTTGAAGGAGCAGCCCATCCTTTTTACTGGAAACCCAAACTCCGTATTCCTGATATTTATGAGCATGAAGCCAATAAGCAGGCTTTTGGGCAATTCCTGGAAAACTGCCTGAATGCAAAAGGCGAAGAACAGATTATAAAAGAAATCATCCGGCTGGACAGTTTAAAAATTAAAGGTCTTGGGCCTGCCGTAGCCAGTATTCTTTACTTTCTGCATCCTACCATTATCCCACCTTTCAATACCGCCATCATTAACGGGTTCAACTTTTTGTTCAAAGACAAAAAGAAACTTGGTAGTTGGAGCGAATATTTAAAATTACGTGAGGTAATGATAGATTCCAACAATCAGCATCGTGCTGAATTGTCAAGCGATTTAGGCGCTATTGCCGGATTATTGTTTGAAATAGGAACTCAAAAATTGATTTTAGGGACTGATGAATATTTGAATGAAGATGAAAGAAAAAAGTTGGAGAAGGCCATAGAAAAACGGCATAAAGAAGTGCAGGACGAAAAAGAGCAGGAAAATTTACATACACAGATGCAGTATCACTTACTGAAGATCGGCCATGCGCTGGGTTATGATGTAATTGCCGCCTCCAACGATCGTTCCAAAAATTGTAACGGGCAAAGCTTTTCTTTTATCAGTCTGCCCGCATTTCCTTCCATGAACTGTGATAGGGAAGTTCTGAATACCATACAGCTTATTGATGTATTATGGTTTCAAAAAGGCACCAATAACGTGATAGCAGCCTTTGAAGTAGAAAAAAGCACAAGTATTTATTCAGGCATCCTTCGCCTGTCTGATTTAAGCTACACCATTGCTGATGGCGATGAGGTATTTTATTTAATAGTGCCAGACAACCGGGTAAAAGATGTGGTTCTACAATTATCCAGGCCAGCCATCAGGCAAAATAATGTCCCTATCAAATTCATTCTGTTTTCTGATCTGCAACAACATTGCGATGCGCTATGCAAATTTGGCGAAAGCCATCATATTATGGAAAAAATAGCCAAATCAGCTTAACAACTGAAAATTATGTAAATCTTTCCTTCAATTATATAACAGGTTGGGTAGCCGCCAGGCTAACTTTGTGGTGGAACTGAAGCGCATGGATGCCAAAGTATTTGTGAGTAGCTATATTATACCTGGTAATGGAAACCGGCAGCAATCCTTTTGATACCCGGCGGGGACTGATTTATTAAAAACTCAAAATATATGACCTTCTCTCCCTTTTTTCGAAAGCTTACTCTTACCACACATATCACTTTTTCGATTGGCTGGCTGGGTGCAGTTGCCGCCTTCCTGGCCATTTCCATTGCGGGTCTGATCAGTCAGAATGCACAGATGGCTCAATCCCTCTACCTTGCTCTGGAGTTGGTTGGATGGTACGTCATAGTCCCATTCTGCCTTGCTTCTCTGTTGACCGGGCTTGTCGAATCATTAGGCACCCCGTGGGGCTTTTTCAGGTATTATTGGATTGTGGTGAAGCTCTTTTTAACCATTGTAGCCACTGTTGTTTTGTTGGTACATATGCAGCTCGTCAGCCATGTAGCTAACACAGCCATGTTGGCGACTTTCCGGGTTGCCGATTATCCCAGTCTGCGCATTCATTTTGTGGCAGATGCAGGCGCAGCCTTGCTCGTGCTGCTTGTTATTACAGCAATTTCGGTATATAAGCCGTGGGGCCGAACCCAGTATGGCGTGAACAAGGAGAATGAACAGCGTAAGACGGGCCCCTTGTGCATTTCTACAACCAGAAAACCCTGGGGACTGTATGTGCTGATTGGGCTGATTTGTCTGGCCGTGCTGATGTTTGCCATCCTACACCTTACTGGTGTTATGGGCGGCCATTAAGCATCGCAACTGAATAGTTGAATACCTGATATTTATATAAGTTTTTTTCATAATTATACAATTATTTAAATCATTGAAAACCTTTGCTTTGGGCTAATTAGTGCTGGCAGGATATTTGCATCGATGATATTCATAATTTTGCATTAGTTGCAATGAAAACAAATAGAACAATACAGTTAAAAGCGATCTTTTTACTAGTAGTATTTAGCTTAAATACGCTGGTAGGCTTTGCTTGCGCTGTAGGTTTGAATATGGGGTTTAACGCAAAACATCACCATGATGATGATCCCGTTTCTTTGGCAACAGCAACTTCCCATCACCATGAAGGCTCAACAACGCATCATCACCATAAAGAATTAGCTAAAAGCAAGGCAACAGGTGATGATAATTGCTGCACTGAAAATGTGATCCAATTTTCACAATTAGATAAACTTCTTG
>NZ_LVYD01000067.1 GCF_002077945.1 Niastella vici | reverse complement strand
TTCACGGGCTTTGCACAGCGCGATAGATACATATCCCTTTCCCCAATTGTGCTCATACTCCCCGCGTGTTGAGATGAAACTTGTTGATTCGGTTGAAAACAATACCCGCCTGGGATAGTTTTCGTGGTCCTTTACATAGGCCAATCCCTTGTCTCCATAATTATATCCTACCACATCCAGCACATCGGCATAACCGCCATCGTTCCGTGCATGGTTCATAGCGGCCGTTACCTTACGTGTTGGATCAATTTTATGAGTTGTAGTAACCATTGTTTCAAGGATCCGTGCACCGGTCACCGTTCCCTGGATCCATTCTTCATTTTCCAAACTCCACATAAATATGGAAGGATGATTTCTGTCGCGGTACAACATGGTGGTTAAGTCCTTAATCCCTTCTTCACTGCTGCTGAGAAAACGGTTCTCATCCAGCACCAATAGCCCTATGCTGTCGCACATCTCGAGGAGTTCCGGAGTAGGCGGATGATGGGCACTGCGGTAGGCATTACAGCCCATTGCTTTCAACAGCCTTAATTTGTATTCGTTTATTTTATCAGGTAGCGCAACACCAATGCCGGCAAAGTCCTGGTGATTGGCAGTCCCTTTTACCGGATACAGTTTTTCATTTAGAAAAATGCCATTGCGATCGATTGCTATAGTTCTTACGCCAAAATTGGTTTCATACCTATCGGTAATATTTCCATTTTCAATAACCTCAGTTTTAACTTTGTATAAGATTGGCGATTCGGGCGACCAGCGCAATGGCTTTTGTATTGTGCCTGTTTGTGCAATTTCAGTTGTACCAAATGGTTCAATTTTTTGAGTTGAAGTCACTGAGTCCAGTACAACACCTCTGTTGTTTACAATTATTGAAACAAGGGTACAATTCTTAGGCTCCCTGTATTCATTCTTCACTATAGTTTTAATGCTAACTACAGCTTCCTGTGAAGATATGGAAGGAGTAGTAATATAAGTGCCAAACCTGTCAACGTGCAGCCTGCCGGTCTTAATAAGCCAAACATGCCTGTAAATGCCGCCACCTTCATACCACCAGCCCTCGTATTCACTGGCATCAACCTTCACCAGTATTACGTTTTTACCTTCCTTGCCATAACGTAACACATCAGTTAAATCGTAGTTTGACGGGGTGTAACCGCTTTGGTGGTTACCGAGCAAATGACCATTTACCCAAACGGTGCTATTCCTGAAAATTCCGTCAAATTCAATGGATATTTTTTTCCCTTTGTCGGCTTCCGGTATTTCAAATTCTTTCCTGTAAAAACCGATGCCTGTAGGTAAATATCCATTGCCTGCCGGCTGGCTGCCAAGTGAATTGTCATTTATAAAACCGTTCTCAACCACCCAGTCATGAGGCACATTAACCAGTTGCCAGTCTTTGGGATAAAATACAGTTGCACTTTCAACGTTCGTGTAATTAATCGTTGTGTCTTTGGCAGCTATTACTTTAACATTGGCATCTGTTAACCCACCCTGGCCGCCAGCCTTTACTGCACGCTTCATAGCGATATTGCCTTTGTGGAAGTGCCAGTTAAAATCAAAGTTCTCTTTAACTCTATTTCCTGATGTTGATTTAGTGATCTCCTGCGTTTTCGTATGTTCGCTACATGCTAGCAGGAACAAAGCGACACTAAACAAGGTTTTCCATTTTCTGTGCAGCAGCTTCATAAGTATTCCCCGATTGATTAATTTATCTCAATAAACTCCGGTTCGTAGGCAGCGATTGTGAAATTACCCGTGTATTCTTTATCAAACAGAATACTTCTTGATTTCCCTTTTACCGGAATTTCTTTTGGTTCACCTGTTACGTTCAGATACAGGAAATGGTTTTTGTCAATCTGCCTTGCCATGACGCCTGATGGCACATCAGGACCTTTTTTCATTGAAAGTTCATTGATCAAATCATCAAGCAAAGGATTCAGCACTTCACCCTTCGCTGGTATGCCTACATAAATGGCTCTTCCCTTTCCATATTTATTTGAAGTAATGACCGGATAGTCTTTATCCAGGCTTGTTATGTTTGCAAGAATGGCCGCTCCTTTAGATTCAATCACATCAAACCGTGCGGATTCAGTATTGATTGCTTTTCCCTGGTAGTTAACTTCGATCTTTTTTCCCCTGAATGATCTTTTTGAAATTTCATTAAGCGATTCTGTTTCTTCAAAGCTGCCGACACGGATCCCAAACACGTCATTCAACCTTCCCGGATGAGTGGAGGCAAACACCTTTCCTGTTTCATCAACGACAGCTGAATTACCTGTCATTACAACCGTGCCCCCGTTATTTACAAATTCCCGGATCTTACTGGCTGTTGTTTCATCCATTACGGCAACACCAGGTACAAACAACAATTTGTAGTTCAATGAGCTTTTGCTGATCTCTACCACCCGGGCATCCATATTGCGATGATAAAACAAATCAAAACAGGCCTGAAGCTGGTTATCATGTTGTTCGGGGAAATAAGCACTTGCAATCTGGCCCGGAAAAGAAAAAGCCAATCCAACTTCTGCCTGCACCTTATAAGGAAAATATTTTTCTATCTTCTTAAATTCGGTAGCGATCTTTTTGTATTCATCGTATTTGCGATTGGGAATTCCATCCCAGTCTAACATGCCTTCCAAATATTGTTCTTCTCCACTGTGCATGCTTTGCCACGTCCACCCACAAACCATTTGGTTACCGTACATGAGTGTTGCATAAGCAGACTTCCGGATTGAATTGGGGACCGCAGTCATGGTTGTAAACTCACTGCACCAAAAAGGGTTGGTGCTTTCAAATTGAATTCTTGCAATCCCAAACAAAGCCCCCATCACCCCCCAATTGGTAGTCAATGAATTTCCGGGATAAAACCCACAACCTTCACGCGTCATTTTGCCAGAATAGGCAATTGCGGAATAATCAAAATATTTTAGCGGGCTATAGTACCATGCATTGGTGTTAAGCAGGGCCCTGGGAGCATTGGTGTTTACCTTATCAATGACTTTAAAGAGGATCTGGTTGATCTCCTCAGAAACAAAACGCCTGAAATCGAGCATTCGTTCCGGCACATCGGCAGCATGCGTTGCCACAGGAAAGCCAACTTCTTCAAATTGGTTGAGCCTTCTTGACCAACGTTGCGTTGCCCATGCCCTGTTTAAATTATCAGGCGTGGAATATTTTTTCTTCAGCCATGTAATGAATCTTTTTCTTGCCGTTTCAGAATAAGAGATGGGCCCGTCACCGGATTCATTGTCTATTCCAAACGCCATTAATGCCGGATGTTTTCCATAATGCTTTGTCAGGGTATCGGCATACCGTACCGCATATTTTTGATACATGGGATCGCCCACATCTTCCATGTAGCGATGATTGGGATATCGCACATCACCGTTTGCATCTACAATGTCGATAGAAGGGTACTTGTGGTGTAACCAGATGGGTGCCGGACGAATAGCAATGTCCAAAATAACTTTTATACCTGCATCATTCATCAAATCCATCACCTTGTCGAACCAGCCAAAATCAAATTTCCCTTCTGAAGGCTCATAGCTGTCCCAGGCAAGATGCCCTAAACGCACAACGCTCAACCCCGCTTCTTTCATTAGCCGGATGTCCCTTTTTATTTTCTCTATGTTTTTATCATCGTGGGGATGATAGTTTGTACCAACAAAAAGCTCCTGCGATTTCAAAGAAAGAATGAGAGAAAATGAAAATATAAACAAGAGAAAGCGTTTCAAATAATACACGATCCGAATCTTTTAAAAAAACATTAAATAATATTATCTCTTTAATCCATTAACCTGCCGCGATACATTTAATTTGTAACCACATCCACCTCCCCATAGCCAATATTATCGTTATCCTCCGTATTTTTTAAAGCCCGCAGTTTAATATAACGGGCTTTTTCAGCCTTAATTTTTTTGGTTTGCCAAAGTGGATTGTTCTTTATGTTTGAAAACTCACCCTCATCAACCAGTTTCCATTCTTTATTGTCACTGGAAACATAAAACTGGTAATTGGTGATGATACCCGGCCCCCACATGGTTTGGTCGGGATAATATTTGAAACCACAAAGAGCTTCTTCTTTTCCCAGGTCAATTACAAGATCAGCAGGCAATTTTGTTCCCTTTGGCTGATGCCATGCAGAAGAAGGATCTCCATCGATGACTGCATTCACCTTTCCGTCTTCTATTCCCATAATTTTCCAATCTTTTCTGGCGATATCGAATTTTTCATGAGCCGCAGGGCTGCTTTTGCCTGTGGCAGCATCGAAAGCAATTGCTTTTAATTCCAACTTCCCGCCGGTTTGAAATGGCTTTGTATACTTTTTCGACCTGGTAGTTGGAACACTTCCATCCAATGTATAGTAAACAACCGATTCTCCATCAACCGGGGTGATGATTATTTCGCCGGCCTGATTCCTGATAATAGAAGGAGGCGCCAACTGTTGCGGTGCATTATAAATTCCGATGTTTGAAATTACAGGACAGGCTTTTGAATCGGTAATGGTAAAACGAACCTGTGTTGCCCTCACTGTAGGAAACCGCAGCATACGTTTATACCCGATAGTCGTTGCTTTTGCCAGTTCTTTCCAGTTGCCATCAACCAGCGCTTCAACTGTGAAGCCTTTTACTCTTTGCCCTAAACGAATATTTTCCTGCACTAAAAAACGGTTGAATGTGGTTGGCTTGCCAAAGTTTATTACCAGGGATGCTTTTGTAATGTCGTCATCAGTGGTCCAATAAGTATCTTTATTACTATCTATGGCTTTAGCTGCATCAAATTGTATTGAATTGCCTCGAACATTCGAAGCGGTTGCTTTTGATCTTGCAGCAAGGTTCACAGCAACCATTTCTTTCACTGCTTTTGCAAATCCAAGTGCCGATCTTTCATCGTTTGGATGGATCAATCCATTTGGCATGATCGGGAAGTTGAGCAACAATGAGCCATTATGCCCAATGGAGTTATAATACGTCTCCATCAGTTGAGGAATGGTTTTTACCTTAGCGTCTTCACCCGGATGATAAAACCATTCCGGCCGTATTGAAGTATTTACTTCGGCCGGCACCCAGGAATCGCCATTTTCCAAACCATAATGCAACATGTTCCAGGGCACTTCACCTGTAGCATTTAACAGGCTCCAGTTGGTTTCGCCTACCAAACCGGCTTCAGTTCCTACCCAGCGAAGATCGCCCCTGTCGCCACCATCGTTCCAGATAACAATGTTGGGTTGCAATTTGCGGATCAGCTTATAGGTGTTCGACCAGTCGTAATAAGTTGTGCGATCAATTGTACGGGTTTCATTGGCGCCGCCATAATATCCCGAACCGCCGTTTGCACCGTCGAACCATATTTCGAAAATGGGCCCGTAGTTGGTTAGCAGCTCTGTAAGTTGATTTCGGAAGTAAGTAATGTATTCAGGCTTTCCATAGTCGGGGTGGTTTCTATCCCAGGGCGACAAATAGATGCCTAATTTCAAACCATACTCTTTACAGGCATCGGCCATTTCGCGAACCACATCGCCTTTTCCATTCTTCCAGGGAGCATTTTTCACCGAATACTCCGTGTACTTTGAAGGCCACAGGCAAAAACCACAATGGTGCTTTGCCGTTATTATGATCCCCTTCATGCCGGCCTGCTTGCAAATACGGGCCCATTGACGACAATCCAGCTTATCAGGATTAAATAGTTTCACCGCTTCATTTCCATATCCCCACGATTGATCTGTGTAGGTATTTAATGAGAAATGAACAAAAGCGTAATATTCCATTTCCTGCCATCTCATTTGATTTTCCGTTGGAACAGGACCAACAGTGGCGGGCGCTTTTGTTTGTGCCTGGTTATAGCCGATTGCACCCAGGAAAAAAAATAGCCCACACAAAACGACCCTGGTCATACTATTTATTTGATACATGCTGTTAATTGACTTATTCAACTTTAATTACAACCTCATTATTTCTTAACCACCTTAAATGATCTACCTCCATTAACGCCATTTACCTTCACCACATACACGCCCGGTTTCAGGGAAGCGCCCATTGACATTGAGTTGGAGATTGCTGAATGCCCAATGACTTCTACCTGCCTGCCTAATACGTCAAAAATAGTGATACTTATTATTTCTTCCGGCTTTTCAATCATCATATTAAATGTTGATTTAAACGGATTCGGGTGTAAAAGTAGCTCATCAGTACTGGCAACTGTTGCTATTCGTCCACTTCCAACAGTGGTTAATGTCCATTGCTGGTTCTGACTATTACTTGAAGCCCATTGGCCTAAGTCGGCACCGTTGGAGGTACGCCCCATTCCGTCGAGATATAATCCTGTGGCTTTATTTTTAAATTTGACATAGTTTCCGGAAGTTTCCTTTGTCCATTGCTGTGCATTACTGGCACTGTA
>NZ_LVYD01000066.1 GCF_002077945.1 Niastella vici | reverse complement strand
ACATAGTTTCCGGAAGTTTCCTTTGTCCATTGCTGTGCATTACTGGCACTGTAACTCCATTGCCCGGCATTGTCACCATTGGTGCTTCTGCCCATACCATCAATATATAATCCGGAGGCACGGTTTTTAAGCATTACATAATTCCCCACGGTTTCTATTGACCATTGCTGTGCGGTACTGCCGCTATTACTCCATTGCCCGGCATTGTCACCATTGGTTGACCTGCCCATACCATCTATCAGCAATCCGGTGGCCCGGTTAGCTAAAGTAACGTAGGTAACAGGAGCTGCGGGGGCTTTAACCAGCAGAATGGCCGTTGTAGAAAGCGCCGGTACCGTTATGGTCAATGAATTTGAATTTACCGCCACGGTATTTGCTTTCAACGCATTTTGTGTGTGCGAGACAAAAGTCTCTGTTGCCGGTAAAGATGACAACTGCAATGTATTGTAATTTCCATTGGCAACAGAAAAATTACTCAGATTGATGGTAACAGTGCGGGAAGCGCTCCTGTCACGGTTTACAAGAATTACTGTCAGCGAGTCGGCATTTTCGTTTACTGAAGAATAGGCTGATACCGTATTTTCGAGAGACGAAGTGCTGGATACGCTGTATTTTTTTGCATTCCGGCTAAAAAGGTGCAGGGTTTCCCACATGCCGATAGACCAGTTCCATGGTGAAAACAATTCAACGCCATTGTTTGCAAATGTACCCAAATGCGAAGCGTATATAACAGATTCAAGGCTTGGGTTGCTGCTCGACATGGTACCCCATTCGCTTACACCACATGTTATGCCATGGTTGGCGCCAAAATGTTCAGTTAACCAGCCGTCGATGCGCTTGAAAATATATTGTTTTGTAAGTGAGGCATCCCAGCCGCCGGTACTTGTTCTAATACCATTTGAACCCGGATAATCATACGTTGTATCATAATAGATCCGGTGTCCCTGCAGTGCATCATCATCATCATTATTATACCAGGGATAGTTGTGAATATCCAATACATCTACCAGTTTTATACCGGTTGACTTATACTCATCGCCAAGGCGTTTTATGAAATACTCGATCCAGGGATAATACCGGCCGTTTATGTATATGCTTTCATTTGACCATTTGTACCATTGCCATTCGGAGGTAGCAACAGGCCCGCAGAGCTTGATGCCGGGATATAAAGCTTTCGCTTTCTTCGCCAGTTCTATATAGCGATCCATAAAGGCAGACGCCGATATTTGCGTTGGCATAGCATAATCATGCGTACCACTCCAGATATCGACCTCATTGTCCATATTCCAGTATACAAAACGGTTTTTGTTAAGTCCCAAACCATTAGTCCCAAACCAATGGTTTAGAATTCCCACAGAAGAATCGGCAGGCCAGGACTCTGTAAACAAATTAATATTTCCATCAACCAGCGCCTTACTGCCGCCGTTTGGATCGGGCGTTCCGCCCCCTGCCAGGTTCTGCCCAACACCAGACCAATACTGGGATTGATTGTAAGCCCAGTCATTGAAGTTGTTATTTGTGTTGGAGGCAACCCGGCCCAGTAATTGAAAAGCAAACATGCCCTGGATATCAGAATAATTGGTAACAATGTTTTGCGCGTGTGCATCCCAGTCCTCACTATAAACATTATTATACCAGTCGGGATGAACCGTAATTTTCTTTCGCCAGTTGTAACCTGTGGCGTTATTACCGCCGTTCATCCGTGCGAAGCGCAAACCCGCATCTTTATAAAATTGCACTGATTTGTCAAAGCCTTCATTTCTTCCATATATGTATGGAGAAATTAAGCGTTTGTTTTGGGTTGCATTAACTGAAATAGTTACATTCTGTGCAAAGGCTGAGAATAGTGCGATATGGCACAACAACAGCAAAAGGATCTTTTTACCCCGTCGTTTGGTAGATACAAACGGCAATACGCGTTTTTTCTGGATTTCATTTGGCATAAGGAATCGTTTAAAGTTTTATAAAATTGAGAAAGCAAACATCTTTTTCAGTCTTAGAACTTGTTTCATTTTAGTACCCAGCTCCTTTGCGTAAAGAATCTAACTGCTGTTTATCTTCTATTGTTTCTTTTTGCCTGTTAATTACACCAGCCCACAAAAACGCCGAGAGTCCATTTGCACGGGCAGTTCTTACCATATGCCCAAAGAAATGTGCGGCTGACGTTAAAGACAATATTGAATCTGCCGGATGTCCTACAAGATCATCTGCATGGTATTGTACACCAAATTCACCAATTAGCACAGGGATGTTTTTATCCACAAGAGATTTTTTTGCCCATTGCATGTTGCGCTCCATATAGGCTTCTTCATAATCTGGATTTGAGTTATGTTCGGGATCGGTAAGTGAATGCAGGTCCTTACCCCAATAACGCCATTCTTTGCCCCAGCTTGCATCACCACCCAGTATACAAAAATTAGCGGGAGAATAGTAGTGAAATTCAAGCATCAATTTATCAGGTACCTGATCTATGGGCAAACCAGGTATTCCGCCTGGAGCAAAATAATTCATCAGATCAAGCGAGGTGCTTGGTGCCTGAAGCACTAAAGTTCGATAAGCATTTTTTCCGCCTGTGGAACGAACTGCATTGATAAATATTTGGTGCAAATCGTGTAAAACAGTAGCTGATGGCAAATCTGTGGCATTTGGCTCGTTGTAACTTGCAAACATTACATGCTCATCAAAATCACGCAGTTTGGTAGCTATCTGCTCCCATAAGGCTTTTTGTATAGCTTTTGCAGTATCTAATTGTGCACCAGACAACTTGGGGTCATCAATGCCATTACCAGTATTATCTTTGTAACCAGCATTATCATGATGGCGGTTTATTTCTACATACATACCAGCGTTTACACAATATTGTACTACTTCTTTAATCCTGTTTAACCAGGCATCATCAATTTTACAGGTTTTTTTGTCAACATGTCCTTGATTCCAATAACCAACAGGAAGTCTTATAGCATTAAACCCGGCTTTTTTTAGCGTATCAATCAGCGATTGTGTAATAGCAGGATTGCCCCAACCGGTTTCTCCACCTGGTGCTTCCATAGTGTTCCAAATATTCATCCCCATTTTGATATTTGCATTAATCTGCATTGCAGTACTTCCCATACCTGTTGCATCAGGTGCTTTGGGCGAAGTATTAAATGAAGTAAATATTACAGGTGCCTGAAGTACTGTAATTCGCCTGGCCTGGCCGTTTGGAGAAACAAGTTTCAGAAGTACTGTACGGCTAAGACCGGTGGTATTAGCCGGTGCTATTAAAGTAATGGTTACATCGCCGCTACTGCCAGCTATGGGGCTGACATTTACCCAGCCAAAACCAGTTGTATCAATACTCCATTCACCATTACAGGTAAATGACAGGGATTTTGTTCCTCCCCCTTCAGGAATGGTATCTGTAATATTAGAAGCAGAAATTTGCGGTGAATCTACTTTTGTTTTTTTACAGGAAATGATAGGAAGAAGGGTAATTAAACCTCCTGCCATCACATAAATTATTTTATTTTTCATCTGTATATTTTCATGTTTTTTTATTCTTAAAAAAGCAGCGGGCAAAACCCGCTGTTATTTCAACTGCCTCCTATTTAATTTTTACAATTCTGAAATTATCAAAGGCTCCATAAAAGCCCGTTGCTGACGGGGTTGTACCATAATTCTTAAGAACAATATTAAAACCTGTATTACCAGTACCCAATAAATTAGCTAAACTCGTAACCGAAGCACCCATTCCAGCACCCAGGGTTGGATCGCTTTTACGGAATGAAGACAAAGGAATGGTTACTGTTTGCCAACCTTTTGTAGTGAAAGCCGCCGTACCCGAAGCAGACGTTTTCCATGGTTCATAACGAGCTACATAGCTACCGTCAAAGTAAGTTGTAAAAAAAAGTGTAATACCATTCCAGGGATGAGGAACACTTATTTCAAATTGCATTGCCCAATTATCAACAGGATCCGAAAGATTTGCCGTTGGTATCAATTGATTTGCTTTTATACGGGTCCCGGTTTCCCACCAATTTCCGCCCTCACCGCCTGCAAAAACACCTTTATTTAAAAAGGGAAACAAAGTATTGTTCGTACCATATAGTCCATCAAAGTCAGTGGTATGCGTAAGCCAGCCGAAAGGATCATTTGCAGCACTATTAACACCACAACTGGCTGCCGCCCACCATCCCTCCATACCATTAAAACTCCAACCACCTTCCATATTCATTACAACACCGTCTTGCAGATATGTTTGCGTATTAACATTGTAAGTAGCAGTGGCTGAGCCAAAAACCGTTGTAATAGATATTGGTCCGCTTTGTGTTGTTAATGCCGGTGATATAAATCCTACAGATCTTCCATCAGCTGATGAAACAAAAGAAGTAATACCTGTACCGGCAAATGTAAATGTTTGAATACTTTTAAGGTAAGTACCATAAACATACACCGAATCACCAGAACTGGGATTTCCGTTGGAAACACCTGTAATGGTTGGCGTTGCCAATATTTTATAATTAACTGTGCCGCTCCTGGTAGTTACCACTACATTTCCGCTTGTAGGAGCAGGCGAAGGCATAACAAAACCAAGGGACGTTCCATACGTATCTGTTTTAAATGAAGAAATGTTAGTTCCACCGTAAGAAAAACTTTGAACTAAAACGAGGTTTGCTCCATAAATAAAAACAGAGTCGCCCGGGTTGGCAAATACATTGGAAATTGCTGTAATTGTTGGTGCAGCGGGGGTTAATTTGAAAGAGAACATGGTTGTACCTCCGGGCGTTGTATACTCAATGGTATTGAGCTTATTAGTATCTATTGTTGAAAACACAATGGAAGGAATTTGCACTACAACACTATTCGAAGCAAATAATGCATTATTAAAAGTAGCCGGCACTCCGTTAAACGTTATCTGAAGTGCATTTTGTAAATTCTGACCGGTAATAACCACCCATTGTGCATCGGGCACAACGCCTGATAAAACAGAATCGCCCGGAGATGCAACATATTTACGCACCTCGGTAATTACGGGACCTCGTTCTACCGACTTTTTGCATGCAGGCATTAATAGTATCAATGCCACCGACACACAGAAAAACAGTACGCCATAATTTATTTTATATATCTTATTCATAATAGTATATTATAATGTTATTGCTTAATAATAAGGCACAGGTGGTTCTGCCAATTTTGGATTAGCTGTTAACTCAGATGCGGGTATTTGCAACGTAAATGAGCTGGCTGTTGCCGGAAGCACACTCACGACGGGACTGGCATCTGGTGTAGCAACTCCTGCAGCATAATTGAAAAAAGCACGGTTTTGCCCATTTATAATATTCACCGCTTTAGTTGGGTTCCAATAAGAAAGCCTTACCAGATCCATCCAATAGTTTCCTTCAAAAGCAAATTCAATACGTCTTTCGTTAAGAAGGGTATCTATAGTTAAGCTTGTCGCCGGATCAATACCTGCCCTGGTACGCACTTTATTAAAATACAACAAGGCCTCACCATCTGTGGTGGTAGTGTTGTTTCCAAGAATAGCTTCGGCATATATCAAATACACATCGGCTAACCTTAGCACAGCATCGTGTTCAGGCGATGACCATAAATCCATAAGAGGCGAACTGTTATCTATGTCGTTACCAATAATGTGTTTTTTCATACTCGAACCAGTAGCCTTGTAACCACCACCCGCTGCATTCAATTCAGGAAAGTAATCGCCGTTGATCATAAAGGTGGCTTTTCGTCTTATCGTATCTTTATTGGAATACATTAAATACAAGTCGTAAGTCGGTTTCATAGAAGCCCATGCCCCGCCTTTTTTGGGCATAATAGTGTTGCTTGGAGCATAGTTATTGAGTGTATTACCATAGCCATACCCGGTACCTGCTTCCCATTGATAAGCAAATAAAACTTCCGGAACATCGTTACTTTGTACTTTAAACAGGTCGTAATAACTTGGGAATAATGTCTTGCCGCTATTTTTGCACACATTTCCTGCATATTTTTTGGCACTGTCCAGGTAAGCCTGTTTGCGTGTGCCGCCACCACCTAAACCCGCCAGGGTTAAATACACTTTGCTCAGCATACCCTGCGCCGACCATGTAGTTACTCTGCCTGCAGCATCAGTAACAGGCAGGTTTTGTGCTGCATAAGTAAGATCGTTCGTTACAAATTTGTACACATCCGATACAATAGTGCGGTTAATCAGGGGGTTTTCAATCAGCTTGCTGTTATCCTCCACAATAGGTACGGCACCCCAATGCACAGCCAAATTAAAATAAGCATATCCACGTATAAACCTTGCTTCGGCAATGGCGGCATTTTTATCTGTTGGAGAAACAGTAGCGGGGGTATATTTTTGTATACCCAGAATAGTATTGTTGCATTGGCCAATAACATTGTATAAGCCCGTCCATGCCCCCTGCACAACACCGTTAGAAGCAGAAAGGTTTACCGCAAAAAGTTCATTATTATCAGTACCCTGATATTGTCCTGTAGTTCCATTTCCACTCATAACATCGCCAAGTTGTAAAAACGGACCAGCATGCCATTGCCACCAGGGAACACCTCCGTAAAGATTAGCTGTAGCCAATCTCATCTCTGTGGTAGTTTGATAAAAATTATTGGACGCAATCTGAGATTGAGAAGGGCGGTCAAGATACCCCTTCTTGCATCCGGCTACTGCCACAAGCAATAGCAAAGGAATATATAGTTTATTGATAGATTTCATAAAAATTAATAGTTTTTTACTTTGTTAACTTCACATTTGCCCCAATGGTGAATACCCTTGATTGAGGATAATGACCATTATCATAACCAGCCTCCAGTGGATTCCAGGAGCCCACTTCAGGGTCCATACCATTGTATTTTGTAATTACAAATGCGTTCGATACATTGGCATATAACCGAAGTGAATGAATATGCGCTTTTTCCAGTATATTTTTAGGCAAAGTATACCCTACGGTAATGTTTTTACAACGAATAAATGGAGCATCTTCCAAATACAAATTTGTAAAACGTCCATTCTCATTGGTATTATCGTTTCGAAGACTTACAATTGTGGTATTTGGGTTGGTAACATAAACATTGTTTACATTATTAGGATCTCCATCAGGGTTAATTAAAGCAGTTTTGGCATAGTTTAATACCCCGGTAAAATAGTTGGTATTATTTAAAGGGTTCGTTTGATTAACCGGCAATTGATTATACACCTTGTTGCCAACGCTTCCACTAAAGAAAATGTTCAAATCAAAGCCTTTATAATAAAATGAGTTATTGAACCCAAATTGGAATTTTGGAAGTGGTGAACCTAAAAAGGTTTGGTCTTTTGTGTCAATAATACCATCGCCATTTAAGTCTTTAAACATACGGTCGCCATACCATATACCACCACCTGCATTTGCAATTGGGCGGGTTGTTCCTGATTGGTCGGCTGGCAAAGCATGGGTTTTAAAATCTTCGGCAGTAGCAAATATGCCATCATAGATATAGCCATAAAATGAGCCGATAGATCGACCTACTACAGTTTTTGAGTTTGCCGAAACAAGGCTGGCATCATCGCCGCCAGGACCTAAACTCAATACTTTATTAATATTACGAGATACGGTAAAGTCGGTCTTCCAGGTGAAATCCTTTTTTTGAATATTGGTTATTCCCACTCTAATATCAATTCCTTTATTGCTCATAGACCCCACATTTACATAAGGGGCCTGCATGGCACCTGGTGAATAACCTGTTGCTGTACCCGAATACCTGGGAAGTGGTATTTTTAACAACAGGCCATCGGTATGACGATCGTAAATATCTATTGAAAAATTTAATCTCCAGTTAAAGAAGGCACCATCTAATCCAATATTGGCATTTTTTGTTTGCTCCCATTTTACATTAGGATTGGCCAAATTGGATTGAAACTGTGCTGTACCAGACAAACCATTAGCAACAGTAGTAAGCTGCGTTACATAAGTATTGCTTGGGATATTTTGATTATTGGTTAAACCATAGCCAAGGCGTAACTTTAATTCATTAATGTCTGTAACCTGTGCCAGAAACATTTCGTTATTTAGTTTCCATGCAAATGCACCGGAATACGAAAATGCCCAACGGTCATCTGCTGGAAATTTATCGGAACCATCGTTACGCAGGTTTACTGTAAACAGGTATTTGTCGAACCAATTATAGTTAATACGTCCAAAATAAGATTCTGAAGAACCCTGGCCATAATTACCACCGTTCTTTGCAGTAGAAGGATCGCCGCTGGAAATAGATTGCACATTATTAGACGGAAAATCTGACCGGCTTGCAGAAACACTTGAAGATTTACTCAAATTAGCCTCGTGCCCAACAAATACATTCAAATTGTTATTACTACCGAATTTCTTATTATAAGTCAGATAATTTCTTACTACGGTATAAAAGTCCTGCCCTGAACTATACGAAGACGAAGTTGGGTTGGGAGTGGTGTATTTACCATAAGTAGTTTGAGGACTAAATCCTTCATTTCTGGAAAAATCAAAATTTCCAGAAACCTCACTCCTCAACGATAAATTTTTGGTAAAGGTTATTTCGGCATATGCGTTACCAAATAGCTGATACCTGTAATTCATATTCTTATTAATAAGAGCCGATGCAACCGGGTTTGCCACCGGGTTAACCCATCCGGAAGTATTTGTAACGCCCCCCCAGGAACCATCATTATTTTTTACAGGAATATCGGCGGTTAAACTCAAAGCATCTGAAATTACGCCTGAAGAAGAAGTGCCACCTGAAACTACATTTTCAACAACATTCGCTATTTGAAGACTGGTCCCTATTTTCAACCAATTGGTTGTTTTATTATCTAAATTCAACCGCACAGAATATCGCTTGAATTTAGAACCAAGCGCAATACCTTCCTGGTCAAAATATCCCAATGAAAATAAGTATTGAGTTCGGGCATCACCGCCGTTTATTGTAACCGAATGATTTTGCTGGGGTGCTTTGCGGAATAATTCATCCTGCCAATTGGTACCTTTTCCTAAATATTTTGGGTTGGCAAATTCAGGCCTGGCATCAAAACCCCACACCGCAGCTCTTTCGTTAAGAAATGTTGCCAATTGCTGCAAATTAACAGTGGGAAGCCTTTTAGGTATCTCCTGATATCCATAATATCCGTCATACGATATTTGAGGAGGGGATACGCTGCCTCTTTTGGTTGTAATAACAATAACACCGTTTGTTGCATTAGAACCATAAATGGCAGTAGCAGAAGCATCTTTTAATACATCAATTGATTCTATTTCTGAAGGGTTGATGGTATTCAGGGGATTAGCTCCATTTCCCGGATCATTTGTCGGCGGAATAATAACTCCATCTATAACATATAATGGCGAATTAGAGCCGCTTATAGAAGAGATACCATGGATCTGAATAGATACCCCACCGCCAGGTTGCCCGGAGATCTGTTGAATCGTCACGCCCGGAACTTTTCCCTGCAGGGCCTGGTCGAAAGTTGTGGGTGATGTTTTTCGAAGTTCGTCGCCGCTAATAGAAGATATGGAGCCGGTAACATCTTTGCGTCTTGTTTTACCATAACCAATTACCACCACGTCTTCTAATTGTAAAGCAACTTCACTGAGTTTCACCTCAATGGTTTTAGTTTTACCAATAACTATTTCCTTTTTCGTATACCCTATCATCGTAACAACCAGCGCCTGGCCGGTTGATGCATCGATACTGAACTTTCCGGCTTCATTAGCTACAGTGAAACGATCGGTCCCTTTTACGGTAATCGTTGCTCCCGGAACCGGGGCGGAGGTTCGTTGATTGATAATTGTACCGCTAATTTTTTCGGTTTGTGAAAAAGCTGGTGCGCTTAACAACAGCAGGGGAAATACACCCCAAAGCAGCAATAGTCGCAAGCGAATCGTTTTGGTTGAATACATGTTTGAATATTTAAATTGACTATAATTTCATCTCTATTCAGTGGAAATGATATTCCGGGAAAGATCAGGTCTCAGTAAAAAGGCTTTAAGCGGGCGCCCTTTCTTTTACCGGGACCGCAATCACTCTAATGATATTATCTGAGATCACTTGAAGATGGACAGCATGGGAAGTACCTGTACATGCAGGGCCGGTAAAAACAATAACACCGTCCTTTGTTTGAATGCAAGATGGAGATGCCGCCAATAAGGCATAAAAAGCAAAGCAGTAGCTAAGCAGTAGCAAGTATCTATTTTCCATATACAGCAATCTTTGGTCTAACTAAATGAATGCTGTAAATCTATTACGGTTCTCATGAAAACAGGGGACTCAAATGGTGCAAATTACGGCTTGAAATGGTGCAGGCAATTGATTACCATGAATTTCGAAAAAATGGCTTCCAGACCTCTGAATCAGTATCAGTATTCTGCACCAAAAGGGAATTGTTGAAATTACAATTACACCGGCACCCATGAATACAGCAATTACGAACACAGCCGATATTGCCAAAATGGCTGCATAAAATTGACCGGCGATTTTTCAACTGCACAAAAAAAGCCGGGCCGAAAGTTATAATACTGTCGGCCGGGCCATTAACGGTACTGCTTTTCTGTTATCTGATAGCTAAAGCCTGATTTTTTTATATTTATTTAGCCCAGGCCTCTCCTTCCGGCGTACGTCTCCAAATAAAATATTCATTCAATACTTTAAGAGACTCTTCACCGGGAACCGGCCCCGTATGGGGCGTTGGGCCAAAATACATGACTATTGGTTTCTCATCGTTATAAGCAGGCCACTCTGGAATTCCTTTACCGTTGGGATTACCAAATTTCGCAAAGTTTGTCCAGTAGGTACCCATAGCCTCCGCAATCTCCAGGTCGCTTTTTGTTGTTTGGGGATTTGCCGGATCAATATGTTGAAAGACATAGGAAACGTCCTGTGCATGGGGCGACCCATATCCATATTGAGGAGAACCTACGGGATAATCGGGATGCTGATCGAAATAGTAGTAATACACTTTCGACTTTCCCGTTTTAGATTGAAGCCGCGCCCAACTCCAGGTATGCCATCCAAATGCGGCATCACGGGCCAGGTCACGTGCCGTTTTAGGCACCGAATTTTCACCAACCGGATACGCATTTATCAAAGCATCAGCAAATTTGCCATACCGTGTTTTTACTCCTGAAACATACTCTTCAGGGGTTTTACCCGGCGAAAAACTTGCGCCTTCGTCTGAATTGTAACCCATAATTACAGGAACATCATTGTAATTCCCGGCTTTGTACAGTTTGTACTGATCATCAGGGATCACATACCCATCAACAATTGGCCATGCACTGCCTAATCCCCATCCTGAAGGAAGCTTGTCTGCAGCTATTTTTCTTAATTCGGCAATGGAAGCAACTCCGGTCTTTTGAAGATAAGTTTGTCCCGCCATTTCAGCCTGCCCCAGCGTTTTCATATTTTCACCAGGAAATGTTGTTGAACGGGTTGGACCAAAGGATCCGCCGCTTTGCGAAATGGCGCCCTGGAACAGTCCTTTGGCTAGCGGTGAAGCACATAACATACTTACAGATATTCCCCCGGCCGATTCGCCGAAGATGGTGACCTTCTTCGGGTCACCGCCAAATGCGGCTATATTCTTTTGGATCCATTTAAGTGCGGCAACCTGGTCGAGCAAACCATAGTTTCCTGAAACATGACGCGGGTCCTCCGCACTCAATTCAGGGTGGGCTAAAAATCCGAGTTGCCCAACCCGGTAGGCAATGCTAACGAATACCACACCCTTTTTGGCCAGCTTTTCGCCGTTATACCACGGTTCAGCAGTTGATCCGGCACTAAAACCACCACCATAAATCCAAACAAGTACCGGCAGGCGTTCTGTCGCCGATTTTGCCGGGGTCAATACATTAAGGTAGAGGCAATCTTCACTTTTTCCGGAAGGAGGATTTCCTCCCTGCATGGGGGCGGGAGCGAATGTGGTTGTTTGTTTTATATTGTCCCATTTTTTAACGGGCTGCGGCGCCCGCCACCGTAACGCACCTACTGGCGGCGTTGCAAAGGGTATTCCTTTGAATACAATTAAATCGCTTTCAACCGTACCCTGTATCCATCCGCCTTCAACCTTAACCTTATTTCCGGAAGCCTTGCTTTGATTGATCTGCTCACCGGCACGCACCGGTTGGCTGAAGGTATGGGAACCAGCCATAAAAGTTATGGCCAGTAGAATAACATATATTCTGTCTTTCGATTTTTTTTTGTGTCTATTCATTTTAATAGTCAAACGGCTGCCCGGGATCGATAGCCTGTCAACAAAATTACCTGTTGCAGTATATGAACGGCCTTATAAAAAAGACTTTGTTTTATACAAATCCGACCATTTGTACATTTTGCAGTCAATCTTCAACGGTCATAGATCTTTTTGCGGAAAGCCCCCCTTTCGCCGGTTTGCTTTCAGGGTGATGTTCACGCCTTATCGACATTTTCGACATAAACTGCCACACTTTAGACATTTCCAAAGCCTGCAATTCCCTTCATCTTTGCATAGTAATTAGTTTAAACAAATGATGCAAGAGTGCTCTATAACATACAACGAATCTATATCGAAAAACCACAGAACACGTATTATTGAAAATGCACGGTGTGTTTTTCTAAGAAAGGGTTTTAAAAACGGCTCAATGGATGACGTCGCATTAATTTGTGGCATGTCAAAAAAAACATTATATCGCTTTTTCGAAAGCAAAGGAGAGCTTGCGCATGCTGTAGTTGAGAAATTTGTTCTTAAAAGTGAACAATTTCTAAGAGTTTGCCCCTGTATTTCGCCAGATGCTGGCAGTGAAATGAATAACTTATTCAAATACATAAGTGGCATACTGAATATTTTACCACTGTCTCTTTGCAGAGAAATTAGAAAATATTACCCTCATGCATGGAAATTGGTAGTGGAGTTTAGAGAAAAGAAACTGTATCCATTCATAATACAAAACTTTAACAGGGGAATATCTGAAAACATGTATCAGGCGGGGTTTGACAAAGAAAAAACAAGCTGGTTCTACCTCTGGCATTTAAACATTGCAGTGGAGGATACCTCATTGAACATGGAAAAAAGGCATCAACTGTTAGCTCATGTAAACAATTGCTTACTCAAGAGTATTCTCAATGTAAAAGGATTGAAAAAGATGTATCTGACTTATTGAAAACCAAATAGCACATCAGAGCGCAGAGGGAAACCGGCCCCTAATCCCGGCCGGAGTGTTTCATCATGCTGCCCTTTATAGGGCAGCATTTGTTTTTACTCACCTGACGTTTAATTTTTTCACCATCCATGGCCCGGTTTCTTTTTCAGGGAACAACAACTTTTTTATAAAGACAAAAGAGGAGCCGCAGCTCCCCTTTGTTATCCAACGTCCCAGCCAATCTGAAAACTATACCGGCCAAATCTGTGTTTATTGTGCGCCCCTGCCATAGCGCCAAAGACCAGGTCTTTGAACACCTGATCTTCAGGTAAAGTTGTATGCAGCACCAACTACTAAACTGGTATTGAAGGTTGCCCTTCTGTCAATTCGGTTGTTATCATGGTCATCCCTGTTTTGAAAAAAACTGAATTGAGGAGTCCCTTTGACACTAATAGAAAATTTTTCCTGTGCATTTGCATCATTGTTCACCGTGAAGGCTGCAACCACGAAGGCAGCCCTAAAAATTCTTCTCATGCTTTTGAAATTTAATTTATAAACTGTATACCTTTTTCTGATCCTTGTGATTTCCTTTTTTTTCGGGATACCTGATCAGTTGTTACTTTGATCTAATAACACAAAGTTCTATCATAAATACCCGGAAGAGAATGTTTGCAGGTAAAGAGTATATGTCTACAGGTATTTTTTCAAATGATACCGGAATTAACGATGATGGAGCCCATTGCTTTCCAAATAACTATTGAGCAGTTTTTCCCCTTTTTCTGTTGCGATGCTGTGTAAATAAAGCCGGGTGAATTCTACCACGAATTTATGAATGCTCCATTTTTTAGTTTCCACTAACTGTGGTTGCAAACAATTTACAAGCTGGTGCAAACGCACCTCCGCAATGAAGACCTCATTGAGATGAGCGCTGTAAAGCCCTTCTTCCCTACCCCACTTCAGGTTGCGCACGATGCCTTCCAGCATTTTTAATTTGTAATGTTCCAGGTCGTTCCATGGACCTGGAAAGAAGTTTTCCAGGTCGAAAAAAAATCTTGGTCGAATGGGTGTCCAAATTTCAAATGGTTCAGAATTTTGCTTTATCACTTCATCGATGGCGTCTTTCGCTGAAGCCTTGCATGTATTAAAGAATCGCTCATGCGATTCTATCAGGTCTTTGACAACTGCACGAACCAGCGCATTCTTATCTTCGAAGTGCCGGTAAATGATCCTCTTCGGAATACCGGATAGATTTGTGAGGTCATCCATCGAAATACTTCTCAGTCCGTAGGAGAAAAACAGCTCTTTTGATTTCTCTTTTATCAGGTCATATGCCTTTTGGCTTTTCATTTTTTTTGAATTAAGGGTCGCTTTCTAATTTATAAGAAATCAACCCTGCGGTTAAAAGTTACTGTTCCCCTTTTTCCATGTTCCGGAAGCCCTTTTCTGGCCGGCTGTAGCAGGTTTGCAATCAATGCCGTCCACCCTGTTTGATGTGAGGCCCCTAATCCTTTACCCGTATCTCCATGAAAGTATTCGTGAAACAAAACGCAGTTGCTGAAATTCGGGTCGTTCTGCAATTTTTCATTTTCACCAAAAACAGCCCGCCTGCCATTCTCATCCCTGATAAAGATCCTGGATAAACGCTTTGACAATTCAGCGGCAATTTCTTTTAATGAAAAATATGCCCCGCTGCCTTTGGGAAATTCTATCCTTAAATCGTCTGTGTAGTACTCATGAAAACACTGCAGGCTTTCAATGATCAAATAATTCAGGGGAAACCAAATGGGCCCCCGCCAGTTGCTATTACCTCCAAAGAGACCGGTTGTGCTTTCCCCCGGCGTGTATTCAACACTAACATGACTGCCATTGAATTGCATCGTATGAGGACTTAGCCCGTAGTGTTTCGACAGTGTACGAATGCCGTAATCGCTGAGAAACTCCTTTTCATCGAGCAGGCGATCTAATATTTTTTTCATTCTATAAACAGGCACCAATGAGAGCAAATGCTTTTGTCCAACATTTTTTTCTTTCCATTTAGAAACAAGACCGGCCACCCTCGGACGCCGGCTTAAGAACTTTTGAAGCCGCCTGGTAAATTCGGGCACCTGTTCGAGCAACTTCTCATTCAGTACTTCAACGGCAAATAAAGGGATCAGTCCTACCATACTGCGTACTTTCATTTTTTTGGTTCCATCGCCCTGCATTTTTAACACATCATAAAAGAAGTGATCCTCATCATCCCACAATCCGTTTTGATCATACATGTCTTCAATCGCCTCCCCGATGTATAAAAAATGATCAAAGAACTTGATAGCCATTTCCTGATACACGCAGTTGGTGATGGCAAGCTCTAATGCAATCCGCATCATGTTCAATGAAAACATGGCCATCCAGCTTGTAGCATCCGCCTGTTCGTACCGCCATCCTCCTGCGGCAAGCTGGTTGCGATCTATAACACCAATATTATCCAACCCTAAAAAGCCGCCTTCAAAAATATAGGTCCCGTTTGCGTCTTTTCTGTTTACCCACCACGAGAAATTCAAGAGCAGCTTATGAAACACTGATTCCAGAAACGCCAGATCACCCTGGCCATTTTTATTATCTTTTTCTATTTCATATACCCGCCATGTTGCCCAGGCATGTACCGGCGGGTTCACATCATTAAAATTCCATTCGTAAGCGGGCAGCTGGCCATTAGGATGCATGTACCATTCCTTTGTAAGCAGGAGCAGTTGTTGTTTAGCGAATGATGGATCTACACCTGCGAACGATACGCTGTGAAACGCAAGGTCCCAGGATGCATACCACGGAAACTCCCATTTATCGGGCATTGAAATAATGTCGGCATTGTTCAAATGCCGCCATTGATGATTGCGGCCAAACCTGCGTTCCTGTGGTAGTGCAGGGTGCGCCAGGTCTCCATTCAGCCATTGGTCAACATTGTAATAATAATACTGTTTGCTCCACAACAGCCCTGCATATGCCTGGCGCTGTACCAGTTTTTCATCTGGCTGACTATCCTTTTGCAGATCTGTGTAAAACACATCGGCTTCTATCCTGCGCCGAATGAACAGATCATCAAAATCTTTAAACGGAGTTTTGATATTACCGGGCGCCAGGCGAAAGCGGAGTGTCACACTCAGGCCTGCATTCACTACAATATCATAGTTGACTGCAGCTTTTGTGCCGGTGGCCTCTATATTTATCCCCTCATAATCGCCATGCACCAGGTAATCATTAATACCATCTTTTGTGAAAGGTGATCCGTTTTCGATACCATACAGCCTTTCAAGATTGGTTTCATTGTCGCAAAACAGGGTGTCTGCCTTTGCATTAGCATAGAATGTATATTTCCCAAGATCGCGGTGTGTAATTGCAATATTCCCATCATTTGTTAATTTCAACTCCGGTTTATAATCATCATAACTCCATGCCCAGGTGTTTCGAAACCACAGCGTGGGTAACACATGCAACGAGGCAGCTTCATTTCCCCGGTTATGAATGGTTAATTTGATCAGGATGTCATTTTCGGCGGCCTTGGCATATTCCACAAATACATCAAAGTATTTATCGTCATCAAAAATCCCCGTATCCATGATCTCAAATTCAGGTTCATTCCGGTTTCTTCTTTTATTTTCCTTTACCAGCCATTCATAAGGATATTCATTTTGAGGATATTTGTAAAGCATCTTCATATAAGAATGGGTTGGTGTGGAATCGAGGTAGTAATACATTTCTTTCACATCCTCGCCATGATTGCCTTCCTGGTTTGTTAGTCCGAAATACCGCTCTTTAATGATGGGATCCTTTTTATTCCATAAACCAATGGCTAAACACAATAATTGCTGGTCGTCGCTAATGCCTGCAATACCTTCCTCGCCCCAGCGCCAGGCTGTACTTCTTGCCATATCATGCGTTGTGCTGGTCCATACATCCCCATTACGACTGTAATCTTCCCGAACAGTTCCCCACTGCCGGTCACTTACATAAGGTCCCCATTTTTTCCATCCGGGATCTGTTATTCTTTTTTGTTCAGCGTTCATAACATAGTATTAATAATTATTTCCAAAGCTGCTGCCGCACATTTCTAATGAGAGGGTTCCAATTCTTCAATCAGTTCAATTTCACAGTTCACAAGGATCTCATCTGCCACTATCACACCGCCATTCTCCATTAATGCACTCCAGGTTAACCCCCAGTCCTTACGCCTGATCTTGCCGGTAACCAAAAAGTAGGCTTTCTTATCACCTTTGGGTGTTTTGACCATTCCACCAGATTCAACGGTCAGCGTAATTTGCCTGGTAATATCTTTTATAGTGAGATCGCCATTCAGGAGGTACATATCATCCCTGATATTTCTAAGATCACTTCCACTGAAATTGATCGTTTTGAATTTTTTCACATTAAAAAAACCTGCTCCTTTTAAATGCGCATCTCTGGCAGCATCACCGGTATTGATAGATGCGGGATTGATAAGGACATTCATTTCAACGTTTAAAAAGTCTTCGCCCTTTGTAGATATACTCGCCTCAAATTCTTTAAATTCCCCTTTTATGCTTGAGACCATCAGGTGTTTTACTATGAACCCAATAGTGCTATGAACCTTCTCTATCTTCCACTTTGTAACTGGCTGCATATTTCATTTTTTATTTGCCGATTTGGGCAATCATAGTTCTGTAATAAATTTCTCTCTGGGTGTTCGTACCTTTTTAAGGTTTAACAACCAGTCATTGTCTTCATCTCTATATCCAATGGGTAATATTACCACGCTTTTGAGGCCTGCCTTTTCAAGCCCAAGCAATTCATCCATTTTGTCTTTGTCAAACCCTTCCATTGGCGTTGCATCTATCTTTTGTTCTGCTGCTGCCGCAACCGCAAGTCCTAATGCTATGTATGCCTGTTTTGCGGAATGTTCACTTTGCCATTTCCGGCCCAATGGTTCATACAAATTCCATAAACCTTTGTGATAAGCGTCCATGGCGTTCTCGGCCAGGCCTCTTTCCTTAACCGTTCTCAGAAAAACATCTCCTATTCTTTCATACGAATAACCGTCCCATGCAGCAAAAACCAGTAAGTGGGAACAATCAGTAATTTGACTTTGGTCGTTTGAAATAACCCTGATTTGACTGAGCAGATCTTTGTTTGTGATCACAAAGATCTGGTAAGGCTGCAATCCGGATGAGGAAGGAGCAAGCCTGGCAGCTTCGAGTATATATTCCAATTTATCTTTCGGAACTTTTTGTCCGTTCATTTTCTTGGTGGCGTAACGCCACATTAAATCATTTAATAAAGCCATATCATTAATTTCTTTATTTTATGTATTCTTTTTCGGGAAGTGATCCACTAATTTTTTTGTTTAACAGGTTTGAAGATCAGCCGAAGCGCCGGATCATTAGTAAGAAAACTCCAAAGCCAGTTGAGGAAAAGCTTCATTTTATTCCTGAAGCCAACCAATGGTATAATGTGAATGAACAACCAAACCAGCCAGGCAAAAAACCCTTTGAAAAAACCTGCCGGTAAATCAACCGTGGCCTTGTATTTAGCAATGATTGCCATACTTCCTTTGTTATGATACCTGAAAGCTTTTACCGGCTTACCTGCTTCCTGTCTTTTCAAATTATCTCCTAACAACAGCCCTTGTTGTATAGCCACCTGGGCTAATTGCGGATGTCCATTGGGATAGTTTTTATCACTTGTTTGCAAGCACTGGTCGCCAATCGAAAAAATATTATTGCAACCTTTTACCCGGTTTATTTCATCCACCACAATACGCCGCCCCCTTGTGATCGCTTCTACCGGTAATCCTTTTACTTCACGTGCAATTACGCCCGATGCCCAGATCAATGTAGCCGAACTTATTTTATTACCGGTTGAGAGTATCACTTCGTCATTTACATAATCCTTCACGAGCGTGTTCAACTTTATTTTCACCCCCAACCCGCTCAGCACTTTATATGCCACTGCCTGTGCCTTTTTGCTCATGGGACCAAGCAAAGAAGGCGAACTGTCAACCAAATAAATATGCCCGGCAGAGGAAGTGATTTCAGGATAATCTTTGGATGAAATATGGCGTGCCATTTCTGCCAGCATGCCGGCCATTTCCACGCCGGTGGGCCCGCCGCCTGCTATTACAATATTGGATAATCGCTCTTTGTCGGTTGAAGCCGTAGACCGTGCGGCTTCTTCCAGGCGCAACAGGATGTAATTGCGGATGTTCACGGCTTCTTCTATCGTCTTCATGGGCAAAGCATTTTTCTTCACGTTATCGTTACCGAAAAAATTGCTTTCTGTACCCATTGCCAATACCAGGTAATCATAACTCAGGCGTCCATTGCTTGTTTCAATGGTATTTGTTTCAGGATCAACATTCACCAATTCACCCATGTAAAACCGGATGTTTTGCTGGCCCTGGAACATTTTCCGGAAAGGATAACTGATGTTGGATGGTTCAATAAACCCGGTGGATACCTGGTAAAGTAAAGGCGGGAAGAAGTGATAATTATTCCTGTCTACAACTGTTACCCTAAAATGCTGGTTGCTCGACAGCTTTTTTGCAAGCTCCAATCCTGCAAACCCGCCCCCAACAATAATTACATTCTTTTTCATAATTTTCCTTTCTGATTTAATCAAACTATATCCATCCGGAATTTTACAACCTTGTTATACCTAATGCCTTGTACAGCTTTGCTTCATTGGTGCGGTAAGCAGCTTTGGCTTCGATGATATTGCTGAAAGCCTGTTGCCAGATGGTTTGAGCTTCCAGTACATCCTGTCCTGTTATAGTTCCTACCTTCAAACGGTCATTGCTCAATCTCAGGTTCTCGTCTGCCTGTTCCAGGGATGCGCCGGATAACTCAACCCGTTTTGCCGATTCATTCAGCTGCAAATAAGCCTGCTGCACTTCCAGTGAGATCTTTTCTTTTGTTTCCTGCAGCTGGTATTGCTGCGCCGCAATGGCATATTGCTGTTGCTTCACTTTTTGTTTACGCTGGCCCCAATCGAAGATGGGAATACTTAACTGCACCATACCATAGTAAGAAGTAAAGCCATTACTGGTAGGTTTGGAGAAGTTGATGCCCTGTTTGCCGAAGCCGCCGAGGCCGGTTGCACTCAATCCGATGGTGGGCTTGAAATCGGCCTTCAGTATTTTCTCCCGTATCTTTTCCGCTTCAATAGATCTTTGCAGGATCTTTATTTCCGGTCTGTTGGTAATTATTTCATCTATTGACCTGCTCAACGTTTCTTTATTGAACTCCCCAACAACTGAATCGGGGATATCGAAATCGGTGCTGTCGCCCAGGCCGGTTATCTGTGCCAGGTTAAGTTTAGTCAAAACCAATGCATCATTGGCCCTGGTGAGGTTGAGCTCATTGTCATTCTGCTGCACCTTTACCCGCAATATGTCATTCTTATAGGTGAGGCCGGCTGTATAGGCATTATTGAGGTCTGTATACAGACTTTCTAATTGCCGGGCAAACTGTTCGGCCAGTTTTATTTTTTCTTTGGCCGAAACCACCTGCCAGTAAGCGCTTTCTGCTGCCAGCACCACATCTGCCGTTGTCAATACCTTTTGTTCTTCGGTTATTTCAACCCCTTTTGCCGCCATTTCTTTTCCGGCTCTTATTTTGCCGCCGGCATAAACAGGTTGTGAAGCTGTTACACTGGGGCTAACGCCATACTCCGGTAATAGTTTTTTCAGCGGATCACCTACATACCAACCGGTGATAGAGCCGTCCAGTCTCGGCTTGTCTTTGGCATTGGCCTCGGCTTTTTGGGCCTTCGCCGCTTCTATTCTTTGCTGGGCAGCCTTCAGGTTATTATTCCTGGCCACCGCAAGCCGCCTGGCTTCTTCGATTGTTAATGTCCGTTGTGCTGTAGCCCAATGCGGCAACGACATGATTGCAATTGCCAGCAATGGCTTTATATATCGTATTAAGTTCATGGATTTATAAAAATTGAATAATTTGACAATGCAGCAATTGTTGCTGTTTTTATTTTAAGATTGCGATAGTTTATAATATACATTACCATTTTCCTCAGGCTCCGGCTCGGGCAATTCGGGGAGCGCCGGTTCGGGTTTAATGAACTGTTTATACAGTATCGGTACCACAAAAAGGGTCAGCGCCATAGAAACAATTAAACCGAAAGCCAGTACACTGCCCATGGGCGCCCACATAGGCGACTTGCCGAGGATCATGGGTACTACACCCACCGCAGCAGCCGAAGACGTTAGAAAGATGGGACGCATTCTGCGTTTGGCTGCAGCCAGCGCAGCTGCCTGCAATGTGAATCCATGATCGCGTATCATTTCATCAGTGTAATCGACGAGGATGATACCATTACGCACCACAATTCCGATCAGGGCTACAATACCCATAAAGGCTGTCATACCCAAAGGATTTCCGGTGAGGTACAACCCCATAAAGGCGCCCAACAGGCTAAGCGGGAATGTAGCCAGTATGATCAGCGTTTTGCCAAGGCTTTTGAACTGGAACATCAGGGTCAGGAAGATCAGCACAAGACTAACGGCCAGGGATGTCATCATGGTAGGCTGGTTGTCGGTGCTGGATTCTGCATCGCCGCCATAGGCTATGCTGATACCGGGCGGCAGCTGTAACTGATTGATCTGGGGCTGTATTTCTTTCAGGATACGCGATGCTCTTACGCCCATCTGCGCTTCTGATAAAACTGATAAAGCTCTCAACCCGTTCCGGTGGGCTATCATGCCCGTGTGCCAGGAGGGCGTGAGCTCAGCTACATCTTTTAAAGGCACCTTGTCGCCATACATGGTACTCACGTGCAGGTTTTCGAGGGCCTGCGCATCCTTACGGCTGGCAGAATCAAATCGCAGGAAAATATCTACAGGCTTATCTCCTTCCCATAATGTGGAGAGAGCATATCCCTTGAGGCCGGCGCCTAAAGTTTGCGTAATGGCCTGGTTTGAAATACCGAGCCGGTTGGCTTTATCTGCATTGATCTTTAGCTGTATTCCAAAATAATCCTCCTCACAATCGAGCCTTACCCAATTGGTGCCTTTGGCATTTTCCAGGATCTTTTTAACCTGGGCGGCCACTTTTCTCTGGTCGCTCACATTGTCGCCAAATACCCTAACGGCAATGGGGGCGCCTTCCTGGAAGCTCAACTGCTTTAATTTTATATTCCCGTCAGGTAAAAATCCATCCAGTTTTTTAAGGTATTCATGTACCATCTCATCTGAAGCTTTAGCACTGGTGGTGGTAATGAATACCTGTGCATAACTGCGGCGGGGCGGTTCCGGCGCATAGGCGGTATGGAAACGCGGCGAGCTCATACCCATAAAGCTGGTGACCTGCACTACCCGTTTATCTTTTTTCAACAGTTCTTCCAGTCGCTTTACTGTAGATTCAGTTTGCTGCAGGGAAGAGCCCGAAGGCATCCATACTTCCATATTGAACTGGTTGCGTTCGCTGATAGGGAAAAATTCAGGATCCACTTTGCCGGCAATGACAATGGCCAATACCACGGCAGCTACACCAACCGAAATGGTTGATTTAGGCCAGCGAAAGCAAAATTCCACAGCCCTGTCGAAGCCCTGTTGCAGGTAGTCGAGCAGGCTTTTTCTCGCGGGTTTGTTGTTGCTGCCCTTGTGTTTCAATCCTTTTTTAATGAACACATAACAGGTATAAGGCGTCAATAGCAACGCCACGAGCATAGAAGCGATCAGCGCAATGGCGATGGTAGGTGGCAGCGATGCCATAAAGTCTTTGGGAATGCCATCCATGAAAATGGCCAGCGGTGCAAAGGCAAAGATGATCGCCAGCGTAGCAGTAAAAATGGGAATGGTGAGCTGTTTGGCTGCCTGCCAGGCTCCCGTCCAGGGCGTGATGCCCTCGTCTAGTTTCTCAATATAATTGTCAACTACCACAATGGCATTGTCAACCACCATGCCCAGTACAATAATGAGCGCTGCCAGGGTTACCTGGTGCAGTTCCAGGCCCACTAAATTCATAACACCAAAGGTGATGAGGATGGAAATCGGTGCGGCCACAGAAGCTACTGCAGCAACCCGGATGGGCAATAACAACATGACCACAATGATCACAGAGGCGATGGCCATGCCAAATTCAACCATGAAATGGTTAATGCTTTCTTCCACTACTTTAGGCTGATCAACAATGGTGGTTATTTTTACATCAGCCGGAAAAGCCTTTTCTATTTCACTGATCTTTGCCTCTACTTTCTTGCCGAAATCAACAATGTTATTACCGGGTTGCATGTTGACGGATAACACCGCGGTTTTGTCATTATCACCCAGGCGTACATAGGATGATTTTTCTTCAAAGCGGCGTTCGAGGGTAGCCACATCTTTCAGGCGCACCACTGTACCGTCTGGTTTTGTATAAACGATCTGATTGGCCACATCATTTTCCGTTTTATAGCGGCTGTTGGTATAAATGGGAACAATGTGGTTCGATGCCATGTTCAGCTCGCCGGAATAATTCGTAACGTTCTGTTGCTGCAATACACCTATCAGCATGGCCATATCAAAGCCATATTGCCGCACCTTCTCGTCGCTTACGTTGATATACAACTGTTGCTTTTGCACGCCTGTGCGGTTGATCTTTGAAACCACCGGAATGGTTTTGATACCATCTTCCAGTTTATCGAGGTATTTTTCAATTTCAGCATAGCTCCGTATGGGCGACGACACCCCAACGATCATGGCTGTTACATCGCTGAAGCTGCTGTTGACGAAAGGTCCGATTACACCAGATGGAAGCTGGGGCCGCAATTTGGCATCCATATCGAGTTGCAGGGTATGCCAGAATTTTTTGCGGTCCTTCACCGAGGTATACATTTCCACGGTGATAAAGGTTTGTCCTTCCCTGGTCTCGGACCTTGTTTTATGCTTTTTTACTTCTTCGAAAGTAAAGAGGTATTGCTCTATTTTTTTGGTTACTTCCTGTTCTACCTGTTTTTCATCGGCCCCGGGATAAAAAGCGTATACCATGGCGGTAGGCATATCTATATTGGGATTTTCGCTGCGGGGCATGTTCATCAGCGACCAGGTACCCAGCGCCAGTAACATGACCGTTACCACAATAACAACCTGCTTATGCTTCATAGCAGCTTCCAGGTAATGCATTTTTAGCAACTTCTTCATTTTATTTGAACGATTTAATATTTTCAAAAATGACTATAGCTCAGCCTGACAATTTAGAATTGAATGCTGCTGCCGTCTTCAAGGCGGGTTTGACCATCAACAATGAGCTTGTCGCCCTGCTGCAACCCTGCCTGTACAACCACTTCGTTATCGGCTGTAACGCTGGACGGCGTAATACGCCGGCGAATGGCCTTATGCTGGGGGGTGGCTACATATACATAAGTAAGGTTATCGGCATCCCGAACTATAGAAGCGGCAGGTATTACAATATCCTGCTGTTTGCTGCCGGTGTATACAAGCATCTCGGTAATCATGCCCGGCATTAGTTTTTTGCTGCCATTGTTCAGTCTTACTTTTACATTATAGGTCCTGGACGTATTATCGGCCTGTGGATTGATGATGGTGACTTTGCCTTTGACACTGTCATTCAGCACCGGAATGATCACCATTACCTCTTTACCAATAGTGAGTTTGCTGATATCGCTTTCTGTTATGGGAGCTTTCGCATATACCTGATCGGTTTTTAAGATAGTGAAAGCAGGTATGCCGGGCGCCACAGTGGCCCCTTTATCGATGAGCTTGGCTGAAATAATGCCGGAAAAGGGCGCATAGAGTTTTGTATCGGCCAGCTTTTTACCGGCGACATTAGTATTGGCTTGCGCCTGCAAGAGGGCTGACCTGGCCGCTATATAATCCCTTTCGGGCAAGCTTCCCTTGGCATACAGCACCTGTAACCTGGTGAAATTATCAGTTGCCTGATCTTCGGCAGCTTTTGCAATTTGCAGGGCGTTTGCATAATCCTGCGTTTCAATAGTTGCCAGCAGTTGTCCCTGGTGCACCTGTTGACCTTCCAGAACATATACCCCTGTTACCCTTCCCATCACGGAAAAAGTGAGCGACTGGGTATTATCGGCTTCAATAGTGCCGGAATAATGTAATACTTCCGGGCGGTCCTCGGCATTAATTTCCTGCACGGTCACTTTTGTGACCGGTTCCGATTTGATGGCTTCTATTTTCTGATGACCGCAGGAAGCCCATACTGGTAAGGTCAAAGCGATCAGTGTTTTGTTAAGTAAATTCATGATTGATTGGTTTAATTTATTTTGTGAGATAAAAAATTGTCATAGACGTGAAGTGTCAGGGGCAACGGGGAGTCGCGTTGGTTTAATTATTTTTGAAAAACTGATCCAGGTATGGATCAGGTTTGCCCATGAGAAATAGAAAGGGGCTGGTAACCGGTTCTTCCTCTTCGTTATGAATACGGAGAATGTACTGCGCAATCATCTCCGGTGTAATGGCTTTACTGCCTGGTTCCTGGTCTTTTGGATCTACATTCAGGTTATTAATAAATAAATGATAAAATTTTACCCCCGTATTTTTTACTTCTTCAAAAAAGCTGCGGGCCATCTTCATTTGCCCGGCCACCAGCATCTCGGTCATCTGGTTGTCTGAATTACTGCCAAGACCTTCCGTATTGACGATGGCTACAAACAGGCCATGCCCGCTTTTTTTCATTGTATCGATAGCAACACGGCAGAAAATGAAGTACACCGCGAGGTTTTCTTCCACCGCCCGCTGCCACTGGATAATGCTGATATTTGAAAAACCGGCATTCACCGTCAGGTAATTGAATGGGGATACTACTATATCGATGGGACCATATTCTTCGAGCACCATATCTGCCAAAGCACCTGCTTTATCATGATCCGGTAAATCGGTAAGCACAGTTACCAGCCTGCCCTTATGGGAGCTTTTCAGGTAACGTTCCAGGATGTTCAGCTGACGTGAACTTTGCACCGGCACAATAACTGTGGCATCCTGTTGTAACAGGCGGGCCACAATACCATAACTCATACTGGTTTCACCGATGCCTATTATGGCTACATTATTTTGTCCTTTCTTTTTGTTCCTTACCATATGTAATAATTATATTACAAAGTTGCAGGTAAGAAATGGGCTGGAAAATGTTGGAACGTGGGGAGTATATGTCTAAATTAACTTGATCGAGAGAGGGGAATATCTAGTATTGAATTTACGATTATGCGTTTACGTATCACGATAATCTTCGGTATTCGGAAGGTGAAACTCCTGCATGTCGTTTAAAATACTTACTGAAGAAGAATTGGTCGCTGAAGTACAGGCTTTCCGCCACCTGGGCTATGGTGAAGGAAACATCGTTCAATAATGCCCTGGCTTCCATGATCACCATTTCGTCTATCAGCTCCCCGGCCGGTTTGCCGGTGATCTCTTTTACTGTTTGGGAGAGGTAGCGGGGCGTTACATGTAATTGTTCTGCATAGAACATTACGCTGCGTTCCTGCCTGAACGATTCAGCAAGCAATTTTACAAAGCGCATACTAATGTCTTCCTTCCTGGTGTATTCCACTTTTTTGTGGCTGTTGCACCGCTGGTAAACAGCGCTCAGCTCATATAAAAACGCTTGAAAGAGATGGTCTATCACCTGTTGATCGAGGGAGGTGCAGTAAGTTGAAGTATATTTTTCATGTAGCACATGAAGCAGATTTCGCAACCGCTCAAATTCCTGGGGTTCAGGATCAAGCCGGTAGGAATTGGTAGCAGACAGAAGATCGAACAGATCAGTATGCTTCATGTTCAGGCCGCTTTGTGACAGGAAACCGCTGGTAAATACCAGGGCGGCAAAGCGGCATTCGGGCGGCTGTATGGAAAAATGACGAATGGCATTGGGCGGAATAGTCAATACCTGGCCTTTGTGGGTGGGATAGTCTTTAAAATTGATCTTGCTATGGCCGCTTCCTTCCAGTTGCAATAAAACAATAAAATGGTCTGAGCGAAAGGGATACTGAATAAAATTACCCGGGTTGCTTTCATCACCTGCTTCTTTTATAATATACAGTCCGGCAGTATCCGTTTGCCGGCCTATTACAGACAGGACATCTGCAAATGAATGCTGAGGAACTGTAATTGCTTTGGGTTTCATATCAGTGTCAAAGAAAACAATCCAGAGATCTTGTTACTTTATAATTTCAAATTTATGTTTTTTCCTGATCATGATCACCAATATACCATCCGTCATTTCTGTTTCAAATAATCAGTCGCCATGTTGGGTTCTATAGTATTGATCTGAATAGATTTATACTTCACGAGCTTTGCATCAAATTCCAATCCATTCTGCTTTGGCATTATATCAAATGTTGTGAGTACTTCATGAATATTTTTCCCATGGGCTACAATACAATCTTTTTTTGCTGTCTCAAATTCTTCAATCAAATTATCAGGCACTTTGAAAACTTTATATTCTTCAATCTCCTGTACGATATACATTTTCATGAATTCTTTTTTTGAAACAGCAAAGTTTCATCCCTTAAACAGAAAAAGGAATGTTTGGAGGTCTACATTATATGTCTAAAAGTCGTTCTTCAATTGACATACGAATGAACAAGTGAAATCTACAGCAGCTACTTCCAATACATCCTGGGTTTCTAACACATTCTGACATATTCTGCCCACGTTTGAACATTTGTATATTCTTCGCTTTACTTCAATTTTACACTTCAGTTTCTTAGTTGAGTTTTGTTCGTTTTATGCAGGGAGAGATCCAATCTCTCCCTTTCATTCTGAATGTTCAATGCCCTTATTAGCACAATAAATATTTTTTTATGAAACAGGTTTACCTGATATTTTTTGTTTTACTCTTTATATTATCAACAAACACAGGGTTTGCGCAAACCAAAGGACCTACGAGGATGTTCAGGATCTACGAAGATGATGATTTCTTCAACATTAAAGGGAATGGCACAGATAAGGCTTACAGCGACGGGACCAGGATCGATTTTTTTTATGTAAAGAAAAACAAGCCGCGTTTCTTCCTTGAAAGACTGATGCCCCATGCAGGCGACAGCAGCAAAAATATGTATGGCTGGAGCCTTATGCAGATCATGGCGACGCCGAATAACATCAGTACTACTCAATATCAGCCACATGATTATCGATATGCAGGGGCGCTGCTGGTCAGTCACTCGATGCACTCCTTTAACCCCGAAAGGAAGTACAATTTCCAAACGGAAGTAGTTGCCGGGGTGCGGGGCCCCGCATCGTTGGCAGAACCTGTACAAAAGGGTTTTCATTCTATGATAAATTATCAAAAGCCAATGGGTTGGAACAATCAGTTACGCACGATGCCACTTGTGAACATAAATTTTTGTGCAGAAAAACAATTGCTGTCAATAGGCAACTTTATCGAAGTGAATGGTGGTGCACAGGCTGCTGCAGGTTCCTTCGTGGACGCATTCACTATATACCCGATGATACGCATCGGAAGAATGTCACCCTATTTCGATGGCTATCTTAACCAGTTCGGCTCTTTTCAAAGAAATGGAAAACTGGTAAAAACACAATATTATTTTGTATTTAAACCGATGGCAAATTTGGTAGCCTATAATGCGCTATTGCAGGGAAGAAGGAGGAATGAAAACGATGACAATGTAGATACCAACGACGGCGAACCAGCTGATCACATCAGGCATCTGGCTACAAATGTGCAATTCGGAGCTGTTGTTGCACATGGAAATTTTGGCATGTCGTATACGCAAACTTACAGCAATTCATATGTAAAAGGTTTATACAGTCATAGCGTAGGTAACCTATCTATGTACATGCGATGGTAGATAGTGGCATTTGATTTTCCCGTTACACACCAGTATCTTTTTTTTCAATAAAAACATAGGCAATGAAAACTATTATTTCGCATTCACTATTTGACATGCCTGTAATAAAAACCGGCGACCCAAATATCCTAGAAAATGCATTGTCTTTTTTTATAAGAAAAGGTGTTAAAAACACATCGATGCAGGAGGTAGCATTGAAGAGCGGTATGTCCAGAAAAAAATTATACAATCTTTTCATAAACAAAGAAAGGCTCGTGATTGCCCTTGTTGAAAATATTATTTTTAAAAGCGAGCAATTTCTATCCGTTTGCCCGGGCAATTCACCCGATGCAGCAGTTGAAATGAATAATATATTCAGCTATATAAAGCGTACAATAGATTTTTTACCGCCATTGCTTTGCAGGGAAATTAAAAGATATTATCCTAATGCATGGCAATTGGTATATGAGTTTAGGGAAAAAAAGCTGGAGCCATTCATACTACAAAACTTTAAAAGGGGCATTGCTGAATATCTTTATCAATCTGAATTTAATAAAGAAGTGGCATGCTGGCTGTATTTCTGGCAATTACAAATTGCCATTGAAGACCCATCGCTGAACAAAGAGAGAAGACATCAACTGATAGACAATATAAATAATTGTCTTCTCAAGGGTATCCTTAAAAGCCGGCCTTTTTAAATTGGGCGCCTTTGTTGCATCATAAAAGACAATAGCTGTTTCAAAGTTGGCTTTAGTTTCAGATATGTCCACTTGATACCCGAAGTGTGAAGCCCTGGGTGAACAGTGCTCCCTACTGGGTATAGTCTCATCTTATCCTAAATCCCCCAAAATTTCAACCTGATCCCCAAAAACGGGATCAGGTTGTAAAGTTGGGGGATTTAGGAGAAAATCCTTTTTTTGCAGCCAATAAAACGGATTAGAACATTGGAAAAGGACAAGGAAAAGGAATTATTAGGCTTTTTTTTACCGCAAGGGACACTTGAATATTTTGATATAACTCATTTTGTAAAGGATAAGGAAGGGTTGGTTTTATTTTTAGAAGAAAAGAATCTTCCGCCAGCTGAGTACACAGGCCAAACGCTTCACTCCAAAGGGTTTTACCCGGAAGTTCGAGTACAAGACTTTCCGATTCGAGACAACAAAGTAGAATTAAGTATAAAACGCCGCCGCTGGGAAGTTCAAGGCAGTGGAGAAATTGTATCTCGTAACTGGGATCTGGTTATGAAAGGAGCACGACTCACCAAAGAGTTCGCGCTTTTTTTAAAAGATGCATTTGGACGATCATCCGATTAGTTGTCATCAACTGGCCCGGATGTACCAGATGGATGGTAGCCAACTTCAGCAGCAATACAAGCATCATATCTCGGATTACAAAGATTGGGACCAGCGGGAGCATGCTAAGGAATGGATGCTCTTTGAGAAGAATATGGGCACTCACATAAGTATTGATGAGACCGCCTTATCTAATGATGAGCTTTATACAGTAATTACCAATAAAACAGCCAAAGGACAGAAAGGTGCTATTGTAGCCATGATCAAAGGAACTCAGGCTGAGAGGGTTATTGATATATTATTACGCCTGCCTGAACGATTAAGAAAAAAAGTACAGGAAGTAACCCTGGATATGGCGGCTGGTATGCACTTGATCGTCAAACGCTGTTTCCCTTATGCACACCGGGTGGTAGACCGATTCCATGTGCAACAACTGGCAACTGAAGCAGTACAGGAAATACGCATCAAACACCGCTGGCAGGCTATTGATGAGGAAAATGAACAGATTGCCCTGGCCAAAAAGCAAGGAATTGCCTATATCCCACAGTTATTACCCAACGGCGATTCTCCCAAACAATTGCTGGCCCGCAGCCGCTATCTGTTATTCAAGCACAAAGAACATTGGACGTATTCTCAAAAGCAACGGGCTACACTGATGTTTGAGCGCTATCCGGCAATAAAGAACGCCTATGATTTATCTATGAAACTCACTGGCATATTTAATCATTGCAAGTGTAAAGAAGAGGCATTTAAAAAACTGGCTTTATGGTATAATGAAGTAGAAGCTGCTGGAATTGATTCCTTTAGGACCGTTGCCAAATCAATAGAAACTCACTATCTGACTATACTCAACTACTTCAACAACAGAAGTACCAACGCTTCGGCTGAAGCTTTTAATGCTAAAATCAAGGCTTTTAGGGCTTCGGCAAGAGGGGTTCGAGACATTAATTTCTTCTTATTCAGACTACAGAAAATCTATGCTTAACAACCCAATCCCCCAAGAAATTGACTTGATCCAAAAAACGCAGTATCTGTAAAGTTGTATAAAATAAAAAAAGGACCGCATTTATGCGATCCTTGATTAAGAGGTTCCGACCAGACTTGTCAAAACCGTATAATTAATTGAAAATCAAGTATCGCTTTTTATTAGTCGAGTAATGGTCGATCAAAATGTTCAAAATTTGCTTATTCTTATCTCGTTTAACATAGTAAAACTCGAACTTGTCAAAATTATGAAATTTAATAAATGAAAGCAGTTTCCCGTTTGAAGATTATTCCTTATTGAAATTATTATTGATTATTATGAACCAACAGAGATCAATAAGGGCCTACTCCCAAATATCTATAATAAATTAATTGGGTTCTGTTTCCCTGTTTCGAATCCAGCTTTCCCGACCCAATTGGACAGGACGGCTTTTATGCCGTCCTGTTTTTCTTTATCCCCGCCTGTAATGCTGTTCAGTTGCGCAATTGGCTCAAAGAGCATATTTACTTTGGAGGTTAGAAATGCCCTTTTTTCGCGATTATAGATCACTCCTTCGGGGAAGACGAACTTTTGCAGTTTCTCTTTTACAGGCACCCCGCTGGAATCCCATCTGGTAGCGAGTTGTGTCGAAAGTGTAATACCCCATTGGAAGTAAGTTTTCAGGTTAGAACCTTCTACATCAAGATTTGAGAGAACTTCCATTACATCTGCATTTTCCTTCGCCAGTTTTGTTCTCAGCCGGATATATACATTCTCAGGTATCTTCTTATACAGATAAAAGTCATCTTCCAACTCTTCTGATTTTTTCTCTATATCTGCCAGTTTGTCTTTGTATAGTTTTTGTTGCTCCAAAGCCACTTCATAGTGCTTGTCAAAAGCCGCATCCATATGATATAGCAAGGGAGCTACCAGTTGAGGTTGTATGGTATAGTCCTTTAAGAAGGAAACAAACTCCTGGTTGACCTCGGTTGTTCGTTGATTACAATTGCATCCATGTGAGCGGCATTAATAATAGTGGAACTCATGTACCTTACTGTTGGTTTTGTTCTTTTTCTTTACTACATAGCCAGTATAGCCATTACCACAGTTGTTGCATTTCATGAAAATTTTCAAAGGGTACTGTTCGTTTTCCTTTTTATGGGTTACTCCATATTTACCCTTTGCTGCTGCTCTTACCTGGTGTATCTGTAAAAACACTTCAGGGGAAATTAGCTTTTCATGGGTACCCTCCACCAATTGCCCATTTAACATTTTATCGGCTATGATGCCGCAGTAAAATGGGTTGGAAAATATCATGCTTAGCTTTTGCTTGTATATCTCCACGCCCATTGCCTTCAGCTTTAGTAGGATTTCATCATTTTTAATGCCTGCTGCTTTCCAATGAAAAGCCTTGCGCAATTTCTTGCCTGTTTCGTCAATCACAATCTTTCGCTCTTTACCTTCCTTTATAGCTGTATATCCCATTGGTGGCTTTTTGCACCAAATACCTTGTTCCAAATGCTCTTTTATACCAGCCATAGCCCTTTGTCTCCTTAACTCATTATCATATTGACTGAACAGGAATTGAAGGTTTTGCTGAAACACACCACCGGGATTGCTGGTATCAATGGGCTGGGTAACGGCAATAATAGTAACTCCATATTTTTCACGCAGGTCTTTAGCCAGTTTCATAGCTCCATCACCTGAGCGGCTAAACCTGTCGAGCAGGTAAACCAGTACGTGGGTAATTACACTTTTGTTCTTTTTGATGTAATCGAGCATTCGCTGAAATTCCTTACGGCCATCTGTTTTGGCACTTTCATAAGTACCTCCAAAACAGGCGTCTTCTGATATTACCTCTACTGGCAAACTCATCAATAGCTTTTTTTTGCCAGTCTAAACTAAGGTTGGTATCATACTGCTCTTTGGAAGATACTCGGGTATATACAACAGCTACTTTTTCATCGGAGGTTTTTACAAATTTAACAGTTGGTCTTTTTGACCATTGTTGAAACATATCAAAATTTGTCTTCATGCTGCTTTACTTAAAGGTTCGGGTATTTGTGCTGGTTGGTTATTGTCACTTAAATATACAACTTGGCCCTCAGAATTACAAAGATTTTGCCCAGTGGTAGTGGCTTCAAATATAATGGCTGTCAGTAGTTCAAAAGACTGTATGATGTTCTGAGCTTCTTCATCACTGTAATGCTCACAACCTGGGAAACTTCGGAGTTTTTCTATAGTTAGAGGTTGTCTTTTAGGATTGATCTTGTGGGCAAAAGCTATGCATGCTTCTAAATTATCTAAAGGGGGAATAAGGGTATTCATGGTATTTAATTTTTTAAAGGTCATGGTAAGGGAAATCTTTAGCTTTCATTTTCTTCTTCATCGTCCTGCTCTTATTCAGCCTCTTCTTCGTAATCAGAAACAATGTCTTCTATTTCATGAATGATTTCCCGTTCGTCTTTGGTGAATTGAACCTCCAGTGTTATGGTATCTTCGTCAATGTCAGCCCCGATAATCGTATGAGTAATTTCATTTTCGATAATTACATCGGATACTTGTGTGATCACACCGGCAGGAATAGTCAATTCTTTTTTAGTGATAATGGTTGTTGACATAAACTTTTAATTTTTGTGGTTATTAATTGTACAAGCGAAGAGATTAGCTAATATTATTTTTCAAAATCAAGATCAAAGAACTTAACAAACGGAACAAAATCGGCCATCATAAACCGTTTAGCGATAATTTCTACTTTGAGTTTTCGCGATAAACGAAAGCGGATATGATCACGGGGTTTGTGCTGTTTTACGATAAGCGCTAATTTTTGTTCCAGCTCTTTTATAAACCTAGCATTGGGATAATTTGACGGTAACCGTTTAAAGTTATCAGAACCGATTAAAGTGGTAAAAGCCTCTTTTACGGCAATCAGGGTGGCATTATCAATAACAGGTAGGTTATTTAATTTGATCAGGTTTTCCAGTAAACAGCGTAGCCTGAGGGTTATCCACTTTACTTTAGGCAGGTCATAAGATCCCCAATAATTCTGTGGGTTTTGAAACATCAGCATATCCGTGCTTGCGTCCGTGGGACGTCAACTAAGACATGGTAGATTGTTTGTAACTCCCCTTCGATTGTAAATAACGGCCAAGGTATCCCCTTGTAACGGTGAAGGTAACCCCTCTGCAGGAAGGCCTAAAAGAGAAAGAGCTATTGTGGAGATTTCAAAGATATGATTTGGTGGATAGACTGTTATTTTTTCTTTCTTCTGGACTCGCCCTTCAATTCTATTCTATGGCTTTTGGCTGTCAGTCTGTCAAGAATTGCATCGGCCAAGGTTGGTTCATCCAGGTAACCATGCCAAGCAGATACGGGTAATTGAGAAGTAATGATGATTGATTTTTTTTCGTACCGGTCTTCCATTATTTGGAGTAATGCCAGCTTTATGTTTTTGTTGATATGCTGTAAGCCAAAGTCGTCCAGAATAATCAATGGTACCTTTTCCAGTTGGTTTAATAGCTTAACGTAGCTTCCATCTGTCTTGGCCATGTTGATCGTTTCAATTAACCGGTTCAGGTTAAAGTAGCGTGTTTTAATACCCATTATGCATGCCTGATGTCCCAGAGCACAAGCGATCGCACTCTTGCCGCAACCAGTCGCGCCGGTAATCAATAAATTTTCCCCGCCTTTGATGTAATTGCCTTCCATTAAGCTGGCCCAGGAAGCTTTTGTAAGGTTTCTTTCGGTGCTACAGTCTATCTGCTGGGCTGTGATGTTATAACGTAACCTGGCAGCCTTTAACAGTGATTCCATGCGTTCATTCGTTCGGTGTAATTGTTCAGCCTGAAGTAGATGCGCCAGTAGTTCATGTCCTTCTAACTGCTGATTAACGGGTAGTTCCAGTTGCAAACGATAACTGGCAACCATGCCTGTTAACTTCAGATCCTCCATTTGCGTGAGGGTTTGTGTTGTGTTCATCGATGTTGATTTATAAATTGTGTAGATAAATGTTTGGCGCTGGAGGAAGCATAGGATTGCTTAATAAAATCATCATTAAATATTAGAGGTAAAATCCTATGCTTCCTCCAGTGCAAGCCCGCGGCAGGCGTCAGGGGCTGGCATGTATAATGAGTGTATCATCGTCTTGATCTCTATTTGTAATTTTCAGGACCTCTTATATTTTCGTGGTCAGGTAATTGTTCTGGTTCGTCCTGCTCTTCATCAAAAAGCAATGGTTGTTTATCCAGTCCTGCTTCCAAAATATTACGGATCATTTTCAATGTTGGCCTGGGAACGTTGGCAGCCCTGCGGCAAGCTGCTTCCAGGCGATCTTTACCGTATGAGTCCTGTAAGCGTATCATGGCGTGACAGGTCTTGAAGTTCTGTTCCGGATATATGCTGCCATGGAGCAGTCGGTCGGCTGCCTGCCGGGTATATTCGCCCACCCAGCCGGCTTTTGTGAGCAACTGTTCTACTGTCCATCCTCGTAGCTCAACCATATGCTGATGGTTGGCTGGCATGTGTTCGTGGATGCGGTTAAACTTAGGTTCGTTACTGCTACGGACATGGAAGGCAATGCGCTCATTTTGGTGGAACACTTCCAGGGTCCTGCTATCATAACTCAGCCAAACTTTGCATCCAACGTACTGATATGGGACTGTGTAATAATGCTTATTATCGGGAAGTTGGATGGCATAGTTAGTCTGAACGGTTACCTGTTTGCCTTTTTTCACTTGATATGGCTGTGAAGGCAGTGCCTTTAAAACGGGTTGTTCCTGGCGCATAAAAATGTCCAGGCGGCTTTCTGAACTGTTCTTATAAGGCTTTCGATTAAGAGCGTCCAGGTGTTGGCGGATGTGGTGATTAAGCGATTCAATGCTATGGAACACTTGATTGCGTAAATGGGCATAAATGTGCGTATAGACAATGTTCACAGATTTCTCTACCATGGCCTTATCCCTGGGTTCTGCCGGACGCGTAGCGCTGAACGTAGTATTGTAGTGTTCAGCAAGCTGGTTACAAAGATCTGTAAACGCTGGTTCGTATTTATCGGCACGCTTTACGGCCGTTTTAAAATTGTCACACAGGATGGTTTTTGTAACGCCACCAATGTATTTTAGGTGCTCATTAATACAATGGGCGAAGTCGGCTGTCTTTTGCGATGGCACAGCAATACAAAAGATCAGTCCGCTGAAGGGCAACACTCCAATGAACACGTCGCAGGCAATTACTTCACCTGTTTGCCTGTCTACATAGTTGAGTTTCTTTCCTGCAAAATCGCCCTGTATGAACTCTCCCGGAATATATTCCCAGTGGAAAGCCGGGTCGCTGTCTTTTAAAAATTTTCTAAACAGCAAACAGTACTGCGTATATCCATAGGGATTTTCATGTCCCTGGCAATATTCGATCCAAAGCAACTGTTTGGTCACGCCGGTTTTATGCAGCTCGTGCTGTGCCTGCTTAAAATGAGCCAGCAGGGCCTCGAATCGTTTTCCACGTATAAGAGTATAATCGCTATTATAAACAACGGATGCCAATTCCTTATCACTATCAGGGTATGGATCCTCACCGGCATCGATGGGCTCCATTTTGCGCAGGTATTTTTTTACCGTTTTGCGGCTAATGCCTGTTCTGCGGGCTATTTCTTTAATGGCAACACCGTCCTGTCTTAATTGCCATACTTGTTTGATCTGGTTCATATCAACTGCTTTTTGAGCCATTTCCCCTGTTTATGTTTCTAAATGGGGCAAATGAATACAATTGCGCTGACGCTTTTGAACCTTCTCACAGAGGGGTTACCATGCTCCGTATTAAGTCTGCCAGGTACACCCAAGGGTATTACGATGATGCTTCTGGAGGGGTTACCATGTGCCGTATTGACAGTGCAGAAAAAAATAATGAAACTTGAAAAAGGAGAGAAAAAGATGAGATTAAAGAGACAAATTGAAACATTCAACTAAACACAGGTGGGGTTACCATCAACGTATTGAGGGGTTACCATAAAACGTATTGGGGGGATACCATGGTCCGTGATCTACACCTTCGATACCAAAATTAACCAGTAGACTATTTGCCTTTTATTCAGTATCTGATAGAGGCGTCGATAGATTTACTAGGAAAAATGCCTGAAGGGATTTCAAAAACAATCTTTTAACAACCAGATTCCCTTTTCATTATATGTATCTATCAAAAGCGTACGATCCCAACGGATAGTCCAAAAATAGTAACGTTGGGGTGGTGCCCCAGAAACTTCAATAATCAATGCCTTAGGATGCTCCTATGCCTACCCCAATCAAAGTAGATTTTTGAATATGAATATTCCTGGTGAATTGTGGGTTTATTTTTTCAGATCAAATGACTCCTGGTTAGTGATTCTTATTTTTTGCATTTCACTCAAAGATTCTCTTACTTCCCGGTATAAAGCCGGCAAAAGCTGTTCAACTTTTGATGATTCATCATTGGCTGCCAATACCTCCAATTCCTGGGCGATTTCATTAACGGTGTGCATGTCAACCAATCCACATTGTCCGCCCAGGGTATGCAAAAGGACACTTGTTTCAGCCATTTGGGCAGCTTTTACCGCTAATTCAATTTCTTTTAATAGTCTTAAAACGTCTTTCTCGAACAGCGAAAGAATATTTTCCATTTCATCCTGATTCCTGCCAAAGTCACTAAACAGCTTTTGGAGGTTAACTTTTGACACACCGGCATCTACATTTGATTTTCCCATCCTTGTAAAAAAATTATTCTGGCGATATCTTTCGATGGCATTGTTCAACTCCTGGGAGCGCGCTGGTTTACTGATATAATCATCCATACCTGCTTCGAGGCATTTTTCCCGGTCGCCCTGCATGGCATTTGCAGTCAATCCGATAATATGGGTGTGATGTGTAGTGAAACGTTCCAGTTCACGTATCTCTCTGGTTGCGTCGAATCCATTTTTTTCCGGCATCTGTATATCCATCAGGATGATATCAAAAGTTTCTTTTTTGAAACAATCTACAGCCTCCCTCCCGTTATTAGCAAAAGTTACTTTATGTCCCTGTTTGGTAAGGATACTTGAAGTAATTTCCCGATTTATCCGGACATCTTCTACAATGAGGATCTTTTGGCTATTATTCCCATTTATTGGTGATATTTCAATGCGAGGAACTACTCCGGCATTATTGCAGTGTTTGTCCTGATTCTTTAATAATGCATTCCGGATGCCATCCAGCAAATCTTCTTCACTTAATGGCTTGGGATAAAACAGCGATACACCTAATTGATGGAATCGTTCTCTGTCACTGGCTTTATGCGATTTGGAAATTACAATAATCTCTGACTTGCTTAGCCGTTGGTCTTTCTTTATGTATTCGGCAACATCAAAACCATCCATTTTTCCGGGAAGAGTTATGTCAAGCAGGATTAATGAAAATGGTTTTTGCTGTTGAATACTTCTTTGCAACGCAGTGATCGCTTCTTCCCCACTGGCAGCTGATACATGCTTTAAATTATTCCGGCGCAATATTTTTATAATAATTTGCCGGTTCATAAAACTGTCTTCTATAACCAATACTTTTTTATCATTTAACAAGGGAACTTTAAAAGAGTAGCTTTGGTCCATGTTGTCGATTTTAGTTATTAGGGGTCATCCATTAAAAATGATTGCAGATAATGCGGGCGTAAAAAAATAAAATAATGCCCCTGAAATGAAGCTTAATGAAGGGAGAAAAAACTAATCTGGTAAAAGCGCTTAGTTAATGTAAGGAAATTATGTATTGGCGCTTAAATCACCCAAAATTACTTGACATAAATTAAAGGCAAAGACTGCTTAAATTTAAGTAGTGTCTTAAATTAAGCAGTCTTTAGATGTAATGCAGCTTTAAATGCTAAAAATTATTATTGCTTCACAAACCTTAATTGTTTTCTCGTCCTTATCCCTGAAAGTTGTATGGTATATATGCCATTGGCCAGTGTTTGAACAGGCAGACTGATACTGTAACTGCCTTTGTCTAAATAAATTGAAGAAGAGGAGATTAGTTTTCCGGTTTCATCAAAAATAGTATAGCGGATCAATTCTTTTTCCAAAAGCGAGAACTGTAATGTAGCATACTGGCGTACTGGATTAGGGTAAAGGCGCAAGACAGATTGATTGCCTGAAGTTGAAATAATAATGATCTTTGAGTAATTGAATGAACCATTCCTGTTGACCTGTTTTATGCGATACCAGGTGGTGTTTGTCAAAGGATTGTTGTCAGTAAAGGTATACTGCATTGATGCGGTAATATTATTGCCAGCGGGAACAATACCAATGACTGAATAATTTCTTCCATCCGAACTTCTTTCAACAGTAAAATGAGATGTAGCTTCTTCGGCGGCCGTTGTCCATTTGCATATAACTGCAGGGCTTATATCCTGCTGCCTGTTAGCCGTAAAAGAAAGAAAGTTAACCGGCAGAACAGACATTGTTAAGGCTGTAAGATAGGGCATGGCCGATCCATTAATGTTGGTAAAATCTCCACCCGCATAAACAATGCTGCCATTTACTGCAATGGCATTAACATTATTATCGGCACTGGCAGTCCATATGGTGGCATTCCCTGCAACATCATCCAGTTCTGCCATATAATTTCGCGTTTGTCCTCCGATTGTAGTAAATGCGCCTCCGGCATAAATAACGCTACTACCGATTGCCAGGGAGTATACTATACCATTGACATTGGGATTCCAGGTAGTGGCACTGCCGGTAGTGGCATCCAGGGCAGCTATGCGGTTCCTGGCAAGGCCTCCAATATTGGTAAACTGGCCGGCGGCATATACCGAAGAGCCATTTATTACTATATCATAAACTATATTATTAGCATTGGGATTCCAGGTGGTAGCATTACCTGAAGCATCCAGGGCTGCTATACGATTACGGCCCGCTCCACCAATGTTGGTGAACTGACCGCCAGCGTAAACAGTTGTGCCGCTTACCGCAAGGGCAAAAACAGTATTATTGGCGTTAGGGTCCCAACTGGTAGGAATACCTGTAGAAGCATCCAGTTCGGCTATACGGTTCCTGGTTAGACCGTTGAATTTGGTAAATTGTCCGCCGGCATAAATAGTAGTACCGTTTGTTGCAAGCGCCTGAACGGTATTATTGGCATTCGGGTCCCAGGAAGTGGCATTGCCTGTACTGGCATCAATAGCCGCAATGCGGTTCCTGGTTTGTCCGCCAATGGAAGTAAATGTTCCTCCGGCGTAAACAGAAGAATTGTTTACTATGATAGAATAAACCGAGTTATTGGCATTAGGATTCCAGGATGTGGCGATTCCGGTAGTGGCATTCAATGCAGCGATGCGGTTTCTGTTTTTTCCACCAATAGAAGTAAATGTTCCACCGGCATACAGAGCCGCCCCATTTATAGTAACAATATCTACGTTGTTATTGGCATTAGGGTCCCAGGAAGTAGCGTTGCCGGTAGTAGCATCGAGTTCGGCAATGTAATTTCTTGTTTGCCCGCCAATGTTTGTAAAACTGCCTCCGGCGTAAATTGACGATCCGTTTACAGTAATTGAAGAAACGGTATTATCGGCATTGGGGTTCCAGGTAGTGGCGTTGCCGGTGATTATATCAACATCAGCAATATAATTCCTGGATTGCCCTCCTATTGCAGTAAAGTTTCCGGCAGCGTAGACTGAAGAGCCATTTATGGCTATATCGTAAACAATATTGTTGGCATTGGGGTTCCAGGTGCTGGCACTGCCTGTAGAGGCGTCCAGTTCGGCAATCCGGTTCCTGGGCTGGCCGCCAATGCTGGTAAATTGTCCTGCTGTATAAACGGAAGAGCCGTTAAGCGCTATAGCATACACAATATTATTGGCATTGGGATTCCAGGTAGTAGCGGTGCCGGTAGTAGCATCCAGGGCGGCGATGCGGTTACGGCCTGATCCGCCGATGTTGGTATATTGCCCGCCTGCATAAATAGTTGAACCGTTTACTACCAAAGCATAAACTGTATTATTGGCATTCGGATTCCAGGTGGTGGCGCTGCCACTGGTGGCATCAATGGCCGCAATACGGTTCCTGGTTTGCCCACCAATAGAAGTGAAAGTTCCGCCCACATAAACTGTTGAACCATTTACAGCTATTGTATACACTGTATTATTGGCATTGGGGTCCCAGCTATTAACTGTACCATCTGAGTTGATCCTCGCTATATTGTTCCGGGTAGCGGTACCAACTTTTGCAAAATTGCCACCGATATACCATCCGCCACTGCCATCGGGTACCGCTGTGTATACAACTCCATCGGGTTTAGCAAAAGAAAGATCAGGTAACCCGGTGCTGGTGCTTACCGATGCGCCATAAGGTGCATCGGGGCCAACATATGTAAAGTCTCCGCCAATATAAAGGGTGCCTGAATTTTGTACGATAGTTCTTACTGTGCCATCAGTAATATAAAAACCCGAAATGGGAGATTGCCCCTTTGCAATGCTACATATAATTATAGCCATAATGGGCAATAGAATGGTGTAACGTTTTCGCATGGGATACGTTGGATTAAAAAAACGGGGTGTAATAACTATATAAACTATACAGCTTTAATTCTGAAACAGCATTAAAAAACATTCAGACTAAAGCCAGTACGCTTAAATTACATATTAGGTATTGCAGTAATATACAATTGAAAAACAAGATGAATAAGGGGAAAGCAGTATGATTAGTAGGTGCAAGATATTAAGTATTTTATTTATTCCAAATAAATGTATTCTGTTTTTTGATAAAAATTCTCCTTAAAACCTTACTATTTACAGTGGTTTGCCGGAAGAGGAACTAGGCGCTATAGTGTTATACCAATTGAGTGCCACGCTTATATATCCCGAACATATGCCGGCCAGACGGATTCTCGCAGCACTCCTTCACCGTCCAGACTCCATGTTCTTCATGCACGCCAATTAATACAGTATAATGCCAATGAATAGCCCTGAAATAATACCGTTTTCCTGGGATGTCGGTAACGTGTACCAATAATGCCGGATTTTCTATGGTAGTTGCGATGGCTCGTTGGAGGCGTGAAAAATCTTTTTCAATGCCGTTCTCATCGCAAAGAAGGTTAGCTAAAACGACTACCATCCCAAACGGATCTTTAGCATGGATAAGAGATATCATAAATTGAATAATTTAAACGAAGGCCATATTTCCCCTGGCAGTTATAAAACCAGAATCGAGAAACATAACCCGTTTGTGTACTCCTAAAAACAAAGCAGCCTCACGAAGAGTCTGCTTTAATTAAATATGAATGGTAGCCTTTCTGGTAGGGGTTAAAAGTAATGATTTTTCATATTGAAAAAAATCATTTTAGCTTCATGAGGATAATCTATGTTATTTTGGTGCATATGTGATGGGATTTACCAAGGCAATTTTTTTACAGACATTCCTAACTTTTTGATAATATGCGCCTTAAAGGTGTCGTGACAGTCGTTTTTTTTCACAAACGCGTGAAGGTAAATCCAGGAATTGTTAAAACTATTACCTGCAGGTACTGAATAAAAAGAGGCTGCAACTCTGGCAGCCTCTTTCCCCATTTAATGAAATTCTTAATATCCTGGTTTAATAAACCAATAATTGATACCATTTCTGATGCACGCAGGGAGCTTAAATTTCCGGGTACAGGATTACTGATATAGGAAAAGCGTTTTTCTGTGTACACGTAACAAGTATGCATTTAACAATGCAACGCTGATGCAAGAAAAAATCTGATCATTGGGTCAGTCGTATACAATAAATTAAATGTTGTACCTGCCTCCCGGGAAATTGTATGGTAATTCATTTATATGTATGTTTGGGTCAGGATATTAGGTTTAATGGTTAATGGTATCAATTTAAGGCCTCTTGCTTCCTACGGGGAGGGGCCTTTTTATTTTTATTCATGGTCCTGAATATCCTTTCATACAAGGTTGAGTTCCACCATGACCACGATAGCCAAAATGCGCTCACCAGGCTTTCTGACAAGACACACCTGATATGGTATTCCTTGACTCTGGAACATGCCGAAGATCAAAGGAAGACAGTGCCTGCAAACCATCCCGAGAATACCTGGCTATGCCAATGTACCGGTTATTATTTACAGCACGTCAAGCAATCCTGCGCTTAAAGAAGAATCCAGCCAGTTGGGAGCATCCTTTTTTTTAATAAACCTGAATGGGAGAAAAAGTTACATTGAGGAGGCTTTTTAAAACCCTATGAAAAACAACGGTATAGCCTTCAATGCGTAGAAGATCCTTCGAACTGTATTTCTTTAAGAAGTTTCATCAATGAGGCCTTGTCATGTTCTGTCGAATTAATGAGCGCTTTTGGACAAATGAAAATACCCAATGCGGGTATGTATTGTAATTGTAAGGTTGCTCCCATGAATTGGAACTCCCAGAAATTAGCGCCTGCATTTTCAATATTATTGCTAAACGTTAGCCCAATGTTCTGCCCCAGCCAGTCTGCCACTTTATAAAAAAGAGAAATATCACAAGGGCCCAGGAGTAGTATTTCCGGATATCCTTTTGTAGTTTGCAATACCATACCAAAGAATTTTTGGGCACGGACAGGTTTTAAATATTTTTTGCGGCTGCAAAGTTGCGGATTTCCTATCATTCCTGGATGATTAAATCATTGCATTTAATCAAGAAATTCCTAAACTAAATGCATAATAAATATTTATATGACAGGTTTTCATACCAGCGTTACTGGTATTTGATTAATGTAGCCTTTTTCCGGGCTAGGTGATTTTTCTGCATTTCCTGCTCTGATCATGAAAAAACCTGCAAAGAACGGGATCTATTAAAGGTAGGGTTTAGTTGCAAAAGGGACCCTGGAAATATTACCTGTCGACCCCCTATATTCATACTATCTCCAACTAACAAGTGACTCCATCTGAACACACCTTACATTGAGTGAAACGTGAAATACACGTAGCCATTATTTCCTGTTATTGAATTAAAATATGAAACCATGATCTTCGCACAAGCAACTGTAGATAAACCTGAATTTAATTTCAGAAAAATAGAACTCACCTGAATAACGTCTGTACAACACTATCAGATAAGTAGTTCCTTATACGCATTCGTAAACTTATTATATGTTCTTTAGAGTTAGTCTATCTGGTAATTTGAAGTATTTTTTTTCTATACTAATTTAGTAGATATAAGTCCCCTTTATCCTATGTGAAGCAAACCAAAAGTTGATTTGTTACCCTTTGAAAAGCCACCGTTAGTTTGTAGAATGTAACTCTTAGTAGCAAATGTTCTAAACAAACTTTAAGTATTAACACCTGTTTTCGGATTAAACGGGTGTTAATACTTAAGATCTGTAACGGAAATTATTTGAGACAATAAATGTGATTGATAAAGATCTTCTCTTTTACCCCCTAAACTGCCACATATGAAAATTCAGCAATGGCAATATTTTGCCGGCCAATGGAAAAACAACTTCACTGATAAAGACTTTGACCGGTGCCAGGCGCAACTGGTGCTGGCCTTTGGTGAATCAGCTTTGAGCAGCAACGAGGAATTATTTAATATCTTAAAAGATCGTTTTCCAAATGCCCATATTATTATTTCTTCGACGGCCGGTGAAATTTTGGATGATGAAGTTTATGATAACAGTATGGTGGTTTCTGCCATTCAGTTGGAAAGTACTTCAATCAGGTGCAGCGTTGCGAACATAAAGAAACATCCCAATAGTTATGAAATTGGTAAGCAACTGATGAACGAGTTGCTTACCGACGATCTTTGTTCTGTATTTGTAATTTCCGACGGTACGTATATAAATGGCAGTGAATTGGTAGCCGGATTAAATGAAACCAGTACACTTTATGGGAAATATATTCCAATTACTGGTGGGTTGGCCGCTGATGGTTCGCGATTTGGTAAAACTTATGTTGGATTAAACCAAATGCCAACTGCGGGTGTAGTCGCGGCCGTAGGTTTTTATGGAAGCAGTATCAGGATCGGGCATGGTTCTTTTGGCGGATGGGATGAATTTGGCACCGATAGGGTGATTACCCGTTCTGATAAAAACATTTTATATGAAATTGACAATAAAAGCGCACTGGATCTATATAAGGAATATCTCGGCCCCTACAAAAATGAATTACCCGGCTCTGCGCTATTGTTTCCATTATCCATAAAAGAACCAAACTGTGATGAACGGGTGGTTAGAACAATCCTGAGTATCGACGAAGAGGAAAAATCCATGCTGTTTGCCGGCAATTTGCCAGTAGGCAGCAATGTTCGATTCATGAAAGCCAATTTCGACAGGTTGATCGATGGATCATCCATAGCTGCCCAAAAGGCATTTACTTCCTTGTCTAATACACAGCCTGGACTGATAATATTAATCAGCTGTGTAGGGCGAAAACTCATTTTACAAGACAGAACAGATGAAGAAGTGGAGGCCGTAAGAAAAATATTTGGTGGTACCTCTCCAATAGCCGGATTCTATTCTTATGGGGAAATTTCACCCTTCAATCCGTTAACAAGATGTGAACTACACAATCAAACCATGACAATAACTACATTTTGTGAAGTATAAAACCGGGAGGTAAATTCATTAACCTTAAATCCCTTTATCCCAATGTCCAATCATCCTTTACTAGAAAAGCAAATTAAAAAATGGCTAAATGAGCAACACCTGCAGGATGAAGCTCTCAACAAATTCCTGACGGTTGTAAGTAATGCCTATGAAAATTTTGAGCGGCAAAAAAAAATATCCGATCATGCTTTCACTGTAAGTGAAAAAGAATACCAGGAACAGGGAAAGAAATTGCTGGAAGCTAAAAAAGTAGCCGAAAGGGCATCCAAGGCAAAAAGTGAATTCATGGCAAATATGAGCCATGAATTACGTACGCCTATGAACGGTATAATCGGCTTTACGGATCTTTTAATGACTAATGATCTTCAGGCAACCCAACGGGAATACCTACAAAATGTAAGTAAATCCGCATATAACCTCCTGAGCATCATTAACGACATTCTGGACTTCTCCAAGATCGAAGCAGGAAAAGTGATCCTTGATAATATACCCTTTGACCTTTATGAACTGGTGGAAGAAACTGTAGAGATGTTGTCGATAAAAGCTTTGGAAAAAGGTATTGAAGTTATTTGCGACATCGATCGCGGGCTTCCTTCGCAATTTACCGGCGATCCGGTTCGTATAAAACAGGTACTTGTAAATCTTTTGGGAAATGCCATTAAGTTTACCCACGAGGGAGAGATCTATATTTGTATTCAAAAATTAAATGCCCCTTATTCCTGTGACGGTAAAAAGTATCTAAATATAGCTATCTCCATTAAAGACTCGGGGATTGGCATTCCTGCCGGAAAACTCGATTCCATCTTTGATAGCTTTGTACAGGCTGATACATCCACCACGCGTAAATATGGCGGTACCGGTCTGGGGCTTACCATCTCAAAAAACCTGGCTGAAATGATGGGAGGCTCATTACAGGTCGTAAGTAAACCCGGGGAGGGAAGTTTATTTACATTCAGATTTACACTTGAAATTTCAGATGAAGTACCTGTTGTAAAATTTGCATCCAAACCTATTTTACGGGAAGTGTTGGTAATTGATGACAATATTACCAACTGCAATCTCATGAAGAAAATTTTTCACTACTTGCAAATAAATTGCCATACCTGTTATAGCGGCTCCGAGGCATTGAAGATTATTAAACATGCCATTTCTGGCAACCAATGGTTTGATCTCATTATAACCGATCATCAAATGCCGGAAATGGATGGCATTACGCTTGTAAAAGAGATAAAAAAACTTTTAAAAGGCCAGACGGAGCCGTTTATTCTCATGTTGTCTTCACTGGGAAAAACATTATATCAGCAGGAAGCTGAGAGAACCGGCATTGACAAATTCTTGTCAAAACCGGTAAAGCTGCGTGAACTTGAGCATATTTTATTTTCCATTTTTGAAAAATCAACTATTCATGAAAACGGAAATTTCGCAATACCTGTCATAGGAAAGGTTTCTGAAAAATCAAATGTATTGGTAGTGGAAGACGAACCGGTAAATATGTTTCTGATTTCTGAAATTTTGCAAAAGATGGGATTGACAGTGATCAAGGCCGAAAATGGCAGGGAAGCCCTGGAATTATTATTCCAACATGAACCGGAAATAATTTTTATGGATATCAATATGCCCGAAATGGATGGTTTAACTGCAGCGAGGTTGATCCGTCAGATACCTCACCCGAAAGGCGATATACCCGTTATAGCATTAACGGCCGATGTAATGGCAGACGTAAAAGAAAGTTGTATAAATGCAGGAATGAATGATTACATATCCAAGCCTTTTCGTCTTGAAGAAATACAACTTGTTCTGAAAAAATATTTTAACATTTCAGTACGTGCATGAAAATATTAAAAGAGCCGGTTCGATCTTAAAGAAATTATGACATATCATAAATTACTTGAAAAGCAAATCAGAAAAATTTCCAGGCAAAGCCTTGAAAACAAAGAAATCCAGGAATTACTGGCAACGGTCAGCAATTCCTATGCTCTTTTCGAGCGGGATAAAAGAATTTCTGATCATGCCTTTACAATCAGTGAAAAAGAATACCAGGAAGCAACACAGCGCTTACAGCTTCAAAATGAAGTGCATTTTCAATCCGTTAATAAATTAAAAGAGGTAATCCGTTCGCTTGCTCCCGCTGAATCATTTCATTTTGATCCATCCAGAAATAATTTAATCAGTATTATCTCTTTTCTGCAAGACCAGATATTAAAAACAAAACAACTTGAAACTGAAATGATCCTTGCAAAAGAGGTAGCAGAAAAGGCCGTAAAAATTCGTAGCGAGTTCCTGGCCAACATGAGCCATGAAATTCGGACCCCGCTTAATGGCATTATAGGCATGACAGATATGGCATTTGAAACTGAACTTTCTACTGAACAATTGCGATACCTGACGATTATAAAATCGTCCTCGGAGTCGCTGTTAAGTTTGATCAATGACATCCTCGATTTTTCCAAAATGGATTCCGGCAAATTGGAACTGGTTGTCACCCCATTTTCTTTGCACGATGAAATTCCAAAATGTTTACAGGCATTGGCGTTAAAAGCATCAGAAAAGAACCTGGAATTTATCATGCGATTGGAACAGGATATGCCGGACCTTGTTATGGGAGATTTACTTCGCCTTCAACAGATATTGATTAATCTGATAGGAAATGCCATAAAATTTACTGAGAAAGGAGAAGTAATGCTCCGGATTGAATTGCGAGCTGTAGTTAACGATGTAGCGACCTTCCATTTTGCCGTTTCAGATACCGGTATCGGCATCCCTCAAGACAAACAATCGACTATATTTGAAGATTTCATCCAGGCCGACAATTCAATGACCCGGCAATATGGCGGCACCGGACTGGGACTGGCTATTACCAAACGGCTGATTGAAATGATGGATGGCGCTATTTGGGTAGAAAGCAAAGAAGGTCAGGGAAGTATTTTTCACTTCACCATTCCATTGAAGCTTCAACCTGCAAAGGAACAGTATTGTATTACCCCTGTGAATAATTTAGATGGCCTGCCCGTGCTTATAGTGGAAGATAACCAAACCGCATCTGCGTATATCCGGCAGATGGTAAAGCATTTCCGGATGCATCCGGTGTGTGTTACAAATGGCGAAGATGCACTCATGGAATTATCAATGGGATTAGAGCAACAGAGGCTATATCCCCTTATACTGCTAGATATCTCTTTGTCGGGTGAAATGAACGGCTTTGACCTGGTGAATGCTATCAGGAAAAACGCCCAATTAAAGGCAACCAATGTTATTGTTACATCAATGTCACAAAAAGCAGAGGACCGTAAACGTTTTATTAGTCTTGGAGTGACTGAGTTTTTTTCAAAACCGTTTAGCCCGTCAGATTTGTTAGATAGTATCCTGAAAATTGCTAGTATCCCCCAACACTTATCTCTTAATAAATATTTGGATACAAAAACTTTAAAAAATACTGATCCGGAAATTTTCGTTCAGACTGCAGCTCTTAATATATTACTGGCAGAAGATAATCTGGTAAACCAGGAGGTTACTTCAAGTATGCTTACTAAAAGAGGTCATAAAGTCACTATAGCTCCAAACGGGGAAGAAGCGATAAAAGCCGTTAGCAAAAATGTATATGACCTGGTGCTTATGGATGTTCAAATGCCTGTTTTGAACGGATATGAAGCTACCCAAAAAATCAGGCAAACGGAAGCGTTAACCGGAGGGAATATACTCATTATTGGTCTTACGGCCAATGCAATGGATGGGGATCGGGAAAAATGTCTCAATGCGGGTATGGACGATTATATCAGTAAACCCGTTCGTATAAAGGACCTGTTAAAAATCATTGCAGGTATTAATAAAACAAATTCTTACCTCAATGATGTACTTAACAGGGTCAATGAAAATACAGGTGTAAATTGCGAGCTTTTATTTGAAAAATTTGATGGTGACAAGAAACAGGTATTAAAATGTATAGAATTGCTTAACATTGAATTGCCTGCTTTCCTTCATGCTATAGAATCAGGAATATGCAAGGAAAATACAAAGGAGTTTAAGGATGCCTGTCATGATTTTCGTGGCACGCTACTAACAATGGAAATGCTTCATGCTGCTTCTAAAATCCGGCAAATGGAGTCTTTAGCAGACGGCAAAAGGTTTAAAGAAGTGAGCGAGGTTTATCGTTCGTTAAAGGATGAAATAGCATGTACAATCGAATACCTAAAAAACGCTGTATGTCAGGCACCCTAATAAAAAGAGGGTGCATCTGACTTTGACACACCCCCTTTTACTGTGGTTTTTCGAAGCAAGGAGAGTTATCTGAAAGTTTTTATAGAAGAAATTGGATTTCTTAAAATTTACCGTTAAAACAGTACGTTAAGGATCAAATAAACCGACACTCAGCTACCATTTTAGCATCTGAAAGATAATAATTTGCCGTTGTTTAGTTCACTTCCAAGGTATACTCTTTCGAGCGCCTTTATATTATGGAACATCCTGCAAAAAAAAAATGGAAAATCCGAATATTTTAACCCTGGCCTGGTGTATGATTAAGCAACATCCAATAGAGCCCGAGATCAGAAACTGCTTTCACAAAACTGTCAAAATTCACCGGCTTTACTATATAACTGTTTGCACCCAACTGATAGCTTTCCACAATATCTTTCTCTTCCTTAGAAGAAGTAAGTAGTACTACCGGTATTGTCCTGATACCGGGATCGGCTTTAATTCTTTTAAGAACTTCAAGGCCATCTACCTTAGGCATTTTAATATCAAGCAGAATGACTTTGGGAAGGTCGCTGATATTTCTTTTTTCATATTGTCCCCGGCAAAAAATGTAATCAAGGGCTTCCTCTCCATCTTTTAAATGAATGAGAGAATTGGCAATCCTGTTTTTCTTAAGCGCATGCAAGGCAAGTTCTGCATCATCGGGATTATCTTCAACAAGGATAATGTCGACTTTTCCAGTGTTCATGATATTTATTATTAATGATTAATGGTTTATGACCTGGGTAAAGTAAAATAAAACGTTGCACCGGCACCCTGTTCTCCTTTTGCCCATATATGTCCTCCATGTTTTGTTACAATGCGTTGAACAATCGCCAATCCAACCCCGGTCCCTTCAAATTCTTCATTACTATGCAAACGTTGAAAAACACCAAATAGCTTGTTGGCATATTCCATGCTGAAACCTACACCATTGTCCTGTACATAATAAATGCATTCATTATTTTCATCAAAGGCCCCGATAATAATTTTCGGTGATACGGCTTTGGAAGAATATTTAATAGCATTAGATATCAGATTGGTCAAAACCTGGCGAAGTAAAGATGGGTCAGCATAGGCAGCGGGAAGTTGGTTGACTGTTATGGCGGAAAGATGGCAGGCGTTGCTTTCAATATCAGCAAGTATTTCTATAATCATTTCTTCCATGTTCACCAGCGATTTTTGTACTTCCTTTTTCCCCAGTTTTGAAAATGCCAACAGATCGTCAATGAGTGTTCCCATCCTTTGAGCATTATGTTGTATCTTACTCAATAAGCGCCTGGCTTCATCATTCATTAAATTAGTAAATTCTTCTTCCAGGATCTGAGAAAAGCCGCTTAAAGCTCTTAGTGGAGCCCTAAGATCATGTGATACGGAGTAAGAAAATGATTCAAGTTCTTTATTTACCTGATTCAATTGCGTTACCGCGTTTTCCAAAAGCTCATTTTTTTGTTTTATTTCAGATTCTGCTTCTTTCCGGTAAGTAATATCGCTGATGAACCCAATGAAATAATATTTTCCTTTTACAATGGTGGGTGATATACTTATTCCTGCAGTAAATTCAGTATTATCTTTCCTGAGGGCAGGCAATTCTACAGGTTTGTTCAAAACCTGTCCCTCGCCTGTTTTCAGGAAATGCTTCAACCCGTTTTCATGTGCTGCACGAAACCTTTTCGGGATAATGGTTTCATGAAGGAAACTTCCCATAATCTCATCGGATGTCCATCCAAAAATGCTTTCTGCTTTTGGATTCCAGTTCACGATCTTTCCATCCTCATCGATTAAAATCACAGCATCAGGCGCATTCCTGAATATTGTTTGTACCTGTTCTTCCTTTTCCTTTAACTGTAAAAGATTTTTTTGAAGATCTGTATTCAGTTGTTTTATTTTCTCGTCAGCCTGCTTCTGTTCAGTAATATCTATTTCTGTTATAGCAATGGACTTCAGGTTGTTGTTCGCATCCACCATTACAGAAGCTGAAAACAATACATCGATGATTTTTCCGCGTTTTGTGATGCGTTTTGTCTGGAGCGATTGAATTTCCGCGCCCTCGAAAATATGATTTACCACTTCCTGTGTTTCTGCCAGCAGGTATTCAGGAACAATGTTCCAGATCTTCATGTTCAGGGCTTCGGCTTCTGAAAACCCATATATCCTTTCGGCTCCGTCATTCCAGGAAATGATCCTGCCATCAGGGTTGTGAAGATAGATCGCTTCATTGGATTGCTTAACCACAGTTGCCAGGTAATTTTTTATTTCTTCTACCTCTTTTATATCTGTGATATCTCTTGCATTGGCAAACCACCAGCGGTTCTTATTTACAATATTCCAGTTTAACCATTTTATTCCTCTGCTTTTGTTATAAACCCTTGTTTCAAAAGAAAACTTTTCTTTATTTTCTTTGCATAACTTCTGTACTTTCAACCGGTCCTCTTCGGGAATATAATACAAAAGCGAAGTGCCCTTCATTTCATTAATAGTGTATCCCAGCACTTCTGTTACAGCGTTGTTTAGTTCCTCAAATTTCAAACCATCAGCACTTAATATACAGATCAGGTCGGCAGAATTATTAATGAGCAAGGCATATTTTTCAAGATATTTATTTTTTTCAGTTAACTCTTTTTTTTGCAGGTACAGCTGAAGTAATACATCAACTTTAACTTTGGTAATTTCAGGATCAAGCGGTTTATATAAATAATCAATGCCTCCTTCTTCATAACCTTTCATTACAAACTGACGTTCCGTTTTTTCGGCTGACACAAAAATTATTGGCACATCCCTGGTGCGTTTATTTGTCTTTATCATCTGCGCCACCTCAAAACCATCCATACCGGGCATTTGCACGTCAAGAATGATCAGGTCAACCTCTTTATTCAAAACTACTTTTAATGCCTCCCTGCCATTGGCAGCCCTGATAAATCCACGACCAGGCATTGACAATAACTGTTCAAGGACAAGGAGATTGCCTGCCTTATCATCAACAATCAGAATATTAACTTTTTTGTTAAGAAGCATGGTGTATACTAATAATAGCTTTTCTTCCTGAAAAGGATGATCTTTTCAGGCCAGGATGCGCTACTATGTAAGTGAGTACCATAACCGAAAAAAAAGAAATTTCACAGAACGGAATAATTATAGAAACGATAAGGCCGGAAGTATTTTTAAAGGCGTTTAATAAATCCTGTTGCCGTAAGTGACATTTACGGTATTACTTCCAAGGTACAATATTTTCACAATCCAAATTAATAGTAAAAAAAGGTGTTTTTCACGTATCGGCGGTTGATTCAAATATTTTATATTAAATTTAATTATAAACCGCAACTCCCCCTTATATCACTCCCTATAGAATAATAATGCCTCATTAGTAGCTGTTTTTATTACACCTGCTCATGTATGCGACCTTTTTAAAACGTATACATGAAACTGACCCCCTTTTAATTATGCGTTTTATACAGAACCTCTCTATCCGGAGCAAACTGCTCCTTATTTCGCTGATCCCGCTTGCAGCGCTGCTTTATTTCCTGCTGCAGAATATACGTAATGAGGTCGCTGCCCGGGACCGCATCAAACATGTATATAATAATGTACTGGCCGGAGAAGCCATTTCAACTGTAATACACCAGTTACAGCAGGAACGAGGTTATTCTATCAGCTACCTGCTGGGTAAGGGTAAAGAAGAAAAGAGCGAATTGTTTACTCAGCGTGAAAAAACAGATAACGCCATTTTCAGTTTAACACAATTAATAAATATCGATAAAAATGATGCAGCCTGGTTAAGCACACCGGACAGCCTTTCTGCATTGCGAACCGAAGTTAATTCCCTGCAGACAGATCCTGAAACTATAAGAAACGCTTTTGCAGGTATTATTTTTCAAAAAATTAAGGCGCTGGATAAAACCTTTCGTTCATCACGCGAGGCTGACGTCAAGGACTTACTGGCAGCCCATATGTTTTTGATATATGGCAAAGAATTTTATGGGCAGTTGCGGGCAGTCGTAAAAGAAGCAATTCTCTTAAATGGGTTTAACAGGAACTCGTTCGCCGAATTTGCCGCGTTAAAAGGAAAGTATGAAATTAATTTAGAAAAATTCCGCAATAGTGCCCCCGATGAACTGGCCGATCTGTACGACCGGAAAATGACAACTCCGGCTATTAAAATGGTACTGGGAATGATCGATACGGCTTATAACCTACCCGTTTTTACCAGGTTTCCATTTTCTGTTGACGACTGGTGGACCAATGGGACCATGTATCTTAATACACTTAAAGAGATAGTGGATGCTTCCAATCTGCTGATCCGCCGCACAGCGGAAAGTAAACTGGAAGCCATTTCAGGTTCAATGACCCGAAGCCTCATTATTGCTTTGGCGGTTGTGTTGCTTATTGCATTGCTTCTTTTTATTACCATCCGGTCTATCGTTTCATCGGTTATGCTTATTAAGAACACTGCAGACCGTTTTACGATGGGCGAAGTAAATTTATCAGTACCGGTTACTTCAAAGGATGAAATTGGCAGCCTGGCCGATTCCTTCAACCAGTTGATAAAGGTTAGCCAGGAATATGCGCAGGCGGCTGAAGTTATCGGAAAAGGAGATTATAGCCCGGTGGTACGGGTGCGCAGTGAGGCAGATTCGCTTGGCATTTCACTGAATAATATGAAAAGCAACCTGCAGAAATTATCGCACGAAAACGAGATCCGTACCTGGCTGCTCAGTGGCAATAATGAAATAAACGACAAAATGCGGGGCGAATTGGAAATACCCCAATTGGCAAAGGCCGTTATCAGCCAGCTTACAAAATATTTGAAAGCGCAGGTCGGCAGCATCTATCTTTCAGAAAACGGGCACCTGAACCTGGCAGGCAGCTATGCATTTCATCATAGAAAAGAAAATATGAATCAAATATTGACCGGTCAGGGGCTTGTAGGTCAGGCAGCACTGGAGAAAACACCAATAATTTTTGAACAGGTTCCCGACGATTATACAAAGATCAATTCAAGTCTCGGTAATACTTTGCCTAAAAACATTGTTGTTTATCCCTTTTTATATGATGGCGAAGTAAAAGGTGTTATTGAAATTGGCGCTGTGCACAATTTTTCAGAGCTTGACCTGCAATTCCTCGATCTGGTGAATACGAATATCGGAATTGCTTTTAATTCATCCCAATCAAGGACCCGGCTGAAAGAATTGCTGGAAGAAACCCAGCGCCAGGCAGAAGAGCTGGAAATGCAGCAGGAAGAACTAAAGCAAACCAATGAAGTGCTGCAGGAGAAAACACAACTGCTCGAAAAATCTGAAGCCGAATTGAAAACTCAGCAGGAAGAATTACAGCAAAGCAACGAAGAGCTGGAAGAAAAGGCCAACCTCCTGGAAGAGCAAAAAGAAAAACTGGAAACGGCCAAAATGGAAGTGGAAAACAAAGCCAGGGAACTGGAAGTAACCAGTAAGTATAAATCGGAATTCCTGGCAAATATGTCGCACGAATTACGAACCCCACTCAATAGTATTCTCATCTTATCTCAAATATTGACAGAAAACAAGAACCAGGTACTGGGAGAAAAAGAAACAGAGCTCACCCGGAATATTTATAATTCAGGTACCGATCTGCTGAACCTCATTAATGAAATACTCGATCTTTCAAAAGTGGAAGCCGGAAGAATGGAACTGGAAATTGGTGATGTACCATTTAACAGTATTACCCAAAACCTGTGTGCGATGTTTTCCGAAGTAGCTAATGCCAGGTCCATCGCCTTTGAAATTATTTGCTCGCAGGAAATATCCGGTACTACAATACGTACCGACAGGCAACGGGTAGAACAGATACTCAGGAACCTTCTTTCCAATGCTTTCAAATTCACTGATAAGGGAGGCAAAGTAATTTTACAAACGGAAATCATAACTCCTGCCGATGTATTCAGCGAAAGTAAACTGCTGAATTTTGATAAAGTAGCGGCATTTTCGGTAACAGACACCGGTATAGGCATACCCGAAAATAAACAGCATATTGTTTTTCAGGCTTTTCAACAGGCCGATGGTTCAACCAAAAGAAAATATGGCGGTACGGGCCTGGGGCTTTCCATCAGCCGTGAGCTGGCGCATGCATTAGGTGGCGATATTTACCTGCAAAGTGAAGACGGGAAAGGCAGTACATTTACCCTTTATATTCCCCTGAAATTTGATCCACTGCTGGCCCAGCGTCCCGGGAAAAGCATCGAAATAAAGAAAGCAGGAAAACCGGCAGGTAAATTCAGGGATGTACAATTGGAACCCGGCAGTGGAGTTGGTTTACCTGAGAGCATAAAAGACGACCGGTATACAATTGGTGAAAGTGACCGGAGTGTACTGATCATTGAAGATGATGAAAATTTCGCCACCTTGCTGCTGAAATTTGTCAATGAAAGAAATTACAAAGGCATTATTGCCCTGCAGGGCAATTCCGGGTTAAGCCTGGCGCGGCATTACCGGCCCGATGCCATTATCCTCGACATGCAGTTACCTGTAATGGATGGTGCCGAAGTACTAAAGCAGTTGAAACATGATCCAGACCTGAGACATATACCTGTACAGATCATATCAGGGTACGACCGGCGTATTGAAAGTCTTGAATTAGGCGCTTTTGATTTTATCAGGAAACCGGTTGACAAGGCGGCTATGCAAATAGCTTTTGAACGGATAGAGGAATTTATCAGGAAAAAGTTAAAAAAACTATTGGTGGTTGAAGACAACCAGGAACACAATAACGCTATCCGCGAACTGATTGGCAACGGAGATGTAAAATCAGCTTCTGTCTATTCAGGCAACGAAGCATTTGAGCTGATGCTGAAGGAAAGGTTCGATTGTGTGATCATAGACCTGGGATTACCGGATATGAGCGGTATTGACCTGATTGAAAAGATAAAGGCAAGCGATGATTTGAACAGGGTGCCCATTATTGTATATACGGGAAAAGAACTGAGCAGGGAAGAAACAACCCGTTTGAAAAAACTGGCCAACTCAATAGTGCTGAAAACTGCTAACTCAAAAGAACGGTTGTTAGATGAAACCATTCTTTTTTTACACCGGGTAGAATCAAATTTACCTAAAGAAAAGCAGCAGATCATAAGAAATCTTCACCATTCAGACGAGGTGCTGTTAAACAGGAAGGTGCTGATCGTAGATGATGATATACGCAATATTTTTTCCCTTACCACAGCGCTTGAAGAAGATGGCATGCGGTGCATTACCGCAGAGAATGGAAAAGAAGCTATAAAGATATTAAAAGAACAGGCAGATGTAGATATCGTTCTAATGGATGTAATGATGCCTGAAATGGATGGATACGAAGCCACTCGTGAAATCAGGAAAATCAGCCGGTTCAATAAATTACCGATATTGGCTTTAACCGCCAAAGCTATGAAAGGCGATCGCGAGAAATGTCTGGAAGCAGGCATGTCCGACTATATTGCCAAACCTGTAAATATAGAGCAATTACTTTCTTTGATGCGGGTTTGGTTATATCAGCAATACGTTCAGGGACACGATTGACTTTACGAAAAGGAAGCCACTATGATCCGGAAAAAAATGTTGCGTATTTGCGTATTTTTAGTATCTTAAGATACCTTTCTTTTTAAAGGAAGAGCCTGCGACTTAAAACGTAGGAATAAATTTTAGCATATCAGAGTAGATATGAAGCCGGTGTTCTATAAGGTCACCGGTTTTTTTATATTTGCCAGGCATGGTTTTACAGAAAAAAACGAATTAATAATTACCTAACGATTCTGCCAGCTTTTTCAAAGCAATATGCCCTTTACTCTGACCAAAATCACCCGGGCAAAAAGCTATACCACCCAGCGGGTTATACCGAAGTACCATTACTGCTCCTTCAAAAGGAAATTCCCAGACTATGTTATTAGAATCCATTGGCTTTTTCAAAAAAGAAATATTCATTTTTTCTTCCAGCCAATCAGCCGTTTTATAAAACAGATCAACGTTACATCTGGCTAAAAGAAGAATTTCAGGGTACCCATTTGTAGTTTGCAATATCATACCAAGTAAATGTTTCCAGCACGAACATTCAGGCCGATTTTATTTATGTGCCAAAATATAAAAAAGTAGTTAAACGCAATGCATGACCAAGTAATATTTTTATGAAACAGAAAACCCCACAGTAGATTATGGGGTTCTTGGTTTTAATATACTAAAAGAGTAGTCGCATTCTTTCAAAGGATTGGATTAATTTGAATTCTGATAGCTCAATCTTACATTTCTAATTGAGTTGAAAATAAATCACTCATTAGATATTGGAATAAACGGGGCTTGTTCCCTGGAGCATTAAGTGTCATGAAGTATTGCTGTTGCAAATACCAGAGCCGTCCTACCAGAACGGTTCTTTGGGTGGGGTGTCTTGCTTTGCTCCTAAATATTTATAGATTTAATTTAAAATTTCATCCTCTACAGTTTCTAGTCCCAACACCTTTTCCAACTCAATCAGGGAAGTCGAATTAGTTAATACGGCATCTGCTCCAAACAGAGGTATTTCAAAAGTATCTAACTCAAGTTCTAAAGAGTATAAAACAATTCTTATCCGGGGCCAGTTGGTTCTTAAATATTTTATAAAGTCTTCAATTTCGCTTTCGTCGATATTTAACTGAATAAGACATACATCCGGGATTAATTCATTGGTTATTTTTTGCAATAAGTCTGTTTTGTCTGATAACTGTAGAACAACTTGAAAACCGTTCAAGGAAAGAACCTCAACAATGGATTCCCTAAACATTTATTTCTATCAGCAATTGCGACTTTTACAAGGCCATTTCTGGACATATGGTTAGTATTAAAAGTATAATGTAACATTACTGGATTAAATAACCAGTAATTAAAAAGATAAGAATTTAAGAGGGACGAACTGGAAATCTATAAAACGAAGTTGGGGTTCTGTTTTCTAAAGTAGTTTATATCTTCACAATAATTAATAACTGTAAGGAGTAATCTAACAGGAATAAGGTTTATCTCTAGTGGCCTAAGTCTTTTCATTTATTATTTAAAAAATCAACGAATAGTTTAAAGTAAATCCAAACTTATTTCGTATTAACGGAAACCTATAAAGGAATCCTGATCAATTTTACTTCTGGATTATTCCATTCAACAAGCTACCATTACATTGGCTTCTATTAATATCTCTTTTGGTAGCTATAACGGTTAAGTGCACTATGCATTTGTAGGGAAACAGGGAAGCTGATATTAACGTCCCTGTATGGTAGTTAAGGCACATTTAGCCAAAGATTAAAATTGAACAGGGAAAGATGTAAATTTATAGTGCCCAATTTCCAGAAAGCCACCATTATATCAATTGCCATGAAAAATATCCCTCCGGAAAGTATAAAGTTGCTTGTGTCAACAGTACAGGAATTATCACTTACCCGTGACCTTGACACCGTTATGAAAATTGTACGCACAGCCGCCCGGAACCTTACCGGAGCGGATGGCGCTACCTTTGTTTTACGAGATGGGGATAAGTGCTATTATGCAGATGAGGATGCCATTGCACCGTTATGGAAAGGTAGCCGCTTTCCCATGAGTGCCTGTATAAGCGGCTGGGCTATGCTGAACCGGCAACCCGCAGTCATTGAGGATATTTATGCTGACAGCCGGATTCCGGCTGATGCTTACAAGCCCACCTTTGTAAAGAGCCTGGCAATGGTTCCTATCAGAACAATTGACCCAATTGGCGCTATCGGCAATTACTGGGCAATTCAAAGAATGCCTACGGAAGAAGAAGTATGGTTGCTGCAATCCCTGGCTGATATTACAGCAGTCACCATCGAGAACGTATACGTTTATGCTGAGCTGGAGCAAAGGGTAAAAGACAGAACGCGGCAATTGGAAGCAATTAACCAGGATCTGGAAACCTTTTCGTATACGGTTTCCCACGATCTGCGGGCTCCGCTTAGAACGGTCACCAGTTTTACATCTATATTATTAGAAGATCATGCCCAACATTTATCAGATGAAGGAAAGCGGATAGCCACAAAAATAGTTGATGGTGGTAAAAGCATGGCCGCACTTATTGACCGGCTATTACTCTTTTTTAAAAATGATAAGAAAGAATTACTGAAAGTGCTAGTGCCGATGTCTGCGATCGTAACTGAATTGACCAGCGACATAAAAATGCAGGAAAGAAACAGAGACATTGAGTTTTTAATTCATGATTTACCCAATGCCCAGGGTGATATTATACTGATCACTGAGGTATGGGCCAATCTTATCTCCAATGCCGTCAAGTATACACGCGGCAAACTAAAAACATTAATTGAGATCGGGGCAGAAGAAACTTATCAGCAACTTGTTTATTATGTAAAAGATAACGGGGCTGGATTTGATATGGAGAATTACGATAAGCTATTTGGCGTTTTCCAACGACTTCATGCCTCTAAAGAATTTGAAGGAACCGGCGTTGGGCTGGCCAGCGTACAACGTATCATTACCAGGCACGGGGGAAAGGTATGGGCGAACGCTAAAATCAATGAAGGTGCTATGTTTTATTTTTCTCTCCCTGCCTATCGCAGACCGGTGATTCAATCAAAAAAACACCTTTAATACCTTATTTTGAATCGATATGCTTATTTGCTATGGTGGCTTACTCAAACCATATGACTTCAAAACATAGTCCTTTTTTCAGGGTCCGGACTATTTATATCCGTCGGTTAAAGTTTTAAGGAAGGCTACAATGTCTTTTTCTTCCTGAGTGGTAAGGTGCAGGTTTCCAAGTTCATCATGATTTACAGTGGAAGGTATTTCGGCAGACGGAAAGGATTCCACATCTCTTTTGTTATAAAAATGAACCACTTCTTCGAGTGTGTTATAATAGCCGTTATGAAAGTAGGGGGCAGAAATTGCTGAATTCCTTAGCGTAGGTACCTTAAACCGCCCATAATTATCAGGATCCTGAAGAAAGCCACCCAGGCCGTAATCAACAGCATTGCTACCTAAAGGATTGAAGCTTGCCGGAATTGTATAAAACGGATTTGCCGGGTTTTTGGGAACACCTATATTATCGTATGTAAAATCTGTGAAAAGAACTTTACCGCTTTCCGCATCAGGGGCTGAAATATGACAATTGGCGCATTTGCCTTTTGCAGTATCATTAAATAACTGCAAACCGCTTAACTCCTGCGGAGTAAGCGCTTCCTGACCCTTTAAATAGTAATCGTATTTGGAAGTAAATTGATTGAGGTCGGGCGATCTTTCGAATGAAGCAATGGCCTCTGTAATATTATTTAATGCGGTGTTATTATCAGTGATCTCACCATACACATTTCTGTAAAGCGAATAGTATGATGCCGCTTTGATTTTACTGATCAGCATACCTGCATCGGTATTATTCATTTCTAAGGGATTCAGAAATGGTTTTTGCGCCTGTTCTTCCAATGTGTTTACCCTGCCATCTAAGAAGAAACCACCTACATAAGTTGAATCTACTGTATCATAATGCAAAGAAGGGGCATACATGCCATAAGCAATATCCGGCGCATTCCGGTTACCGAACAATCCACTTACAGCGCCTTCCGATACAATATTATGACTGAGGTCGCTGAATCCGGTGGAGGGACTGTGACAACTGGAACAGGATTGCCCAACCGGGTTAGATAAATTTTTATCGTTGAATATTAATTTACCCAGTTTAATTTTATCAATATACTCCGTTGTTATTATATCTCTTTCTTTATTACAGGATGACAAGGCTAGGGTTGATCCTAAAACAACTGATACCAATAAAAATATTGTAATTGTGGATATAGGTTTTCTCATAAGGGATTAGAATTTTGCAGTGAATCCAATATAAAAGCTTCTGCCAACTGCGGGTATTATACCGGGGCCCGGATATTCATCTGTTCTTCGGGTGAAATAAGATTTATCAGTGATGTTATTAGCCCCTGCCCTGATAGCAAAGTTATTTATTTTGTAAGTGGCGCTCAGGTCCAAAACTGTATATGATGGAATATATCCTGCAACGGGATCTGAACTGGTTTTTACATTCGAGGCATCGCCGAATGCATCTCCTACGGTATTTACCTCGAAGGTGCTTGACAGGTGTTTGTTATTAAATATTAGCCCCACGCGGTTAATAGTTTTGGCAGCCGCCTCAACCCTGTTACTTTTAAATTCACCGGAAGTATATTTTGCATCGATGTATGCAAATGAATTAAAGAGGCTTAATCCGTATGTTGATTTTTGATTAAGGTATTTTATAACGTTAAACTCAACATAGCTTTCAATTCCTTTGTGTACGCTGTTAGCAATATTGGTGCGGAGTGAATAATCTTCATTGGTAACCGGGTCGGTTTTTACAACCACACCAATGCGGTTATTATATGCCAGATAAAAACAGCCAATATCAAAGTTTAAAAAGTTTTTAATTGTTCCTCTATAACCAATATCTGAATTAAAACCATACGCATCTTTTAGGTTAGGGTCTATTCGCGATGTTGTTCCGAAAGGTTCTAACTGGCTGTAATCAATAGGACGATAGGCCTGGCTGAAATTGCCATAAATACTGGTATTGCCTGTAGGTTTGTATTCAAGTCCGGTTCCAAATAAAGGGAAAACCCGGTTGCGGCTCTGATCAGCGATCTGTTTATAGCTACCATCTATCTTATATCCATTGGCAGTGCTATTTAGGTATTCGATGCGGAAACCTGGTGTAATGGTAAACTTATTGCTGAGTCTGAATATGTTTTCGGCAAATGGTGCAAGGTTAGTTGTAGTGAAATCCAGATTATACTCCCAATCACCTGTTATAGATAAATCAAAATCACTACCGGTTGTTCCTTCGCCGCCACCCCGGCGCTTAAACCAGGCATAGGCATATCTTATTCCACCTGCCAGGGTTGACTTATGTTTACCTAAATTGTAAGTGTGCGCTATTCTTAGTTCAGTAGTGGTGTTATTCATATTTTCAATCTCAACTTCCCGGGACACATAAGCATTTGTTGCAGGGTCTATTTCATCCAAAGCTTCGGGGCCGCCATCTTCATTTCGCCATACCAATGAACGATTGCTGAACAGGTAACTTGTCTTCAGGCTGATAGTTGTATTTTCAGAAGGATGATAATCAGCCCGGGCCACAACAATATTCCAGGGACTTATCAACCAGTTTCTGGCGCGTGTTGATGTTTTCGGGTTGGCAGCAAATAAACTGTCTGTTAATCCACCCGGCATTTGTATTCTGTTACGAAGCAGGGAATATTCTGCCCCCACGCTGAATTTTTCGGAAAATTTATACTGCAATTTCCCAAATCCGGATAGCTGCCATTGCTGGCTGTTAGGCCGGTAGCCTTGCATATTACGGTATTGAATAAAACCGTAATAGCTTAATTTTTTGTAATTACCACCGATGGCATTAAACGAATTGAACATCCCGAAACTCCCTATGGTTTGGGATGTGGTGAATTCAAAAGGTTTACCGGTTGGCGCATCTTCAGTAACATAGTTTACCAACCCGCCAAACTGCGAACCAAATTGCAGGGATGCAGCACCTCTCACCATTTCAATTCTCTGCACGCCTTCCATTGGAGGGATGTAGTAAGCCTCATTATATCCAAAAATATCAGAACTGATATTATACCCGTTTTGACGAGTATTCATTTCAATGCTCTGAGTTGGGTTTAAACCTCTTGTGGCAATGCCATTTGCTGTAAAACCGGAACTTTCTGTTTCAACAATATTCAAACCCGGTATCCGACCCAGTATTTGCCTGGTGTTATTAATGGCTTTGTTTGCATCCAGGCTATCTACAACAATTACTTCACTCTTTTTTCCTGCATAGATAATACCATCCTTTATTTCCGGCATATGACCTGTTCCCCGAACAGTTTTTATACCGGTTACAATTACTTCTTTTAAATATTTGCTTGTATCCTGTGCATTTGAACTCAGACCTGCAATCAGGCTAAAAAACACAACCAGGCTTAGTTTTCTCATTACCTTGCATTTTGGGTACAAATATTCCCAAACAAAGTGAGAATTACTTAACATATCAGGAAAACCGTTTACGCAAGAAGGAAAAAAATGAAATCGACCAGCGTAACCACCCAAGGCATTGGTGATCTGGCCAAACAGATCGCTGGCACCCTTTAAATGCGTCTATGAAGTTATGCCTGGACGTTTTCATTAACGCCAACTCGTTGGCCGGAAATAGATCGTCGTCTTACATGTCCTGAAAATCATTTTTATAATACTTTGTATTTATAAAAGGGCTTACTTCAACCTCATTTTCATCAAGAATATTTCGAATCAAAAGCATTCAAAACCAACGACTTGAAGGATCTTCTTGATTGTGGTTGGGCCAACTGGAATTTCGAACCTTTTTATGCTGATAGGGCACCCTGTTTAATTATCTTTGCTGTTTAAAATATTTGAAAGCATGAACCAACCGGCAAACACAAATGTGGCAACAGCAGTACGAACAACCTATTTTAGCATCATAGGAAATACAAGTCTGGCCATTATAAAAGGGTTTGCTGGTTTTTTGGGTAATTCATACGCTTTAATTGCAGATGCCATTGAATCTACTACAGACATTTTTTCTTCCTTTTTAGTTTTATTCGGGTTAAAATATGCAAGCAGGCCGGCAGATAAAAATCATCCTTACGGCCATGGCCGGGCCGAGCCTTTAATTACGTTCCTTGTTGTTGGCTTCTTAATTACTTCAGCAACAATTATTGCCTATGAAAGTATTAAAAATATTGGTACGCCACATGAATTGCCTAAGCTCTGGACCCTTTTTGTTTTGGGAGCAATCATCATTTGGAAAGAAATTTCATTCAGGTTAGTAATCAAAAAAAGCAAAGAAACCAATAGCTCTTCATTAAAAGCAGACGCCTGGCATCATCGGAGTGACGCAATAACATCTGTTGCTGCATTTATTGGCATTTCAATCGCTCTGATTTTTGGTAAGGGTTACGAGACTGCTGACGACTGGGCTGCACTTTTTGCTTCTGGCTTTATACTTTACAACAGTTATTTAATTTTCAGACCTGCCTTGGGTGAAATCATGGACGAAAATTTATATGACGATTTGATAGATGCCATTAGAAAAGTTTCTCTCACAGTTGACGGAGTAAAGGGTACTGAAAAATGTTTTATCAGAAAAACAGGCATGGTGTATCACGTTGATCTACATGCTATTGTTGATGCCAACATCAGAGTAAAAGAGGGGCATGACATTGCACATACGCTCAAAAATACATTGCGACAGGAAATCCCGCAATTAGGGCACGTTTTAATTCACATTGAACCATATGAATGTCAAGGTAATCATTAAAACCCCGTACCTGATACCGGCAAGGAATCAGCATTCGATTTAAAAAGGGAAAATTGCTTTTTTACTTGTACTGAAGGGTTGATGAATATCAATGGTGGTAGTAACCATAAGCCCTTTGTTTATAAAGCCTATAAACCGGCAATACTCACCGATCCTGATGATGTATTTACCTTTTGTATACTTTTTAAACACACTATACCTTAGCCCTTCTTCAAGTTCTTCATCGGAGATTTCGATGCGTTGTCTAATATAGTTTATAACCATTGAGTACATAAAGGCAGGAGTTTACAAATTTAAAGGTTTGTAACTCAAATGCTTTTATATTTAGCGCTGTGTGTTCGGGAGAATTTACCACTGATCCAATCAATTATCTTAACAAAATTTTTATCACTGCACTTCATCCGGTAAAAAATAACTAATGCTGAAAAGATAGTAAGCAGCCCTATCACCAGGACGGATGCATTAATCCCTAATGTATCAGCAATTATGCCCGTGAGTATAGCACCAATAGCATAACCCAAATCACGCCATAGGCGAAAAACACCTAAACTGTTTGCCCTGTCTGCCGGATGTGTATTTTCAGCAACAGTGGCAAGGAATGTGGGATATACCATTGCAGTACCCCAACCAAGAATGGAAGCAAGAATAATAAAATGAGCCATTGTACTGGCAAATATCAACACGACTAATGCTAATCCCTGCAACAACATTCCCCCAAAAAGTAAATCTTTTTTGCAGAAATAATCAGCCATCTTTCCAGTGAACAATTGTCCAATACCCCATACGGCAGGATAAACAGCGGTTACAATTCCAATTTGCCCAATAGTAAACCCTTTCGAGGCCAGTAGAACAGGAAACAACCCCCATGCCATGCCATCATTTAAATTATTGATTAAACCAGCCTGTGTTACAGAACCAAGATTTTTATTCTTCCAGCTTGTTTCCCAAAAAATCTTCTTCAGTCTTGGTACATTGCTAGTTGTCGTTTCTACAGAAACATGGTGTTTGGTATCTTTTATCAATAACCAGCTTGTTAATAAGCCTGCAAACACTAATACAATACCTATATAGAACGGATAAGGACGCAATCCGTAAGCTGAAGCAATCCATCCTGTACAAAATGCAACAACAGCAACGGCCACATACCCGGCAAATTCATTTAACCCCATTGCAAAACCTCTTTGCTTTTCACCCACCAAATCTATTTTCATTACTACAGTACTGCTCCAGGTAAGGCCCTGGTTTATGCCTAATAAAACATTGGCGGCAACAATCCAGTTCCAGCTATCAGCAAACATCAACATAAATGGAACCGGAATACCAATGAGCCAGCCGATGGTTAACAGGTTCTTTCTTCCCACCTTATTTGCTAAAGCCCCGGTGAAATAATTGGTAATGGCTTTAACAATGCCAAACACAATAATAAAAGAAAGAATAGCTGTTTTGGCAGCAATGTGAAATTCGACCTCTGCAATTCGGGGAAGAATACTTCTTTCCATACCAACCATACCGCCTACAAAGGCATTAATGATTACCAATAATGTGAATTGCTGCCAGTTTTCTCTTAATCCTAATTGTACCTGCTTCATGCTAAAATATTTTCAAACCTGAACTTCAATACATAAGAAACAAGATTCAGCGTATCAATACTTCCAAATTCTTCTCCCTTTTCAAAATCTCCCTCCATTTGTGCCATTGAATTAGTAAGATGCGCAAAGCAAAGGATATTGTACTGCTTAACCTCTGACAATGCATACAAGGCTGCCGCTTCCATTTCAACACAGGTAATATTCTTACTTTTCATATCTAAAATAGCAGATGGCGTTTCCCGGTAGGGAGCATCAGTTGTCCAACTTGTTCCGTTAAAATAAGGACAATCTGGATTTTCTTCTTCTGAATTAAGCACCTCAAATAACTGCTGATTTATCAAAGCTGGCTTTTCAGGAGGTAAATAATGATAGCTTGTACCTTCATCCCGAATAGAGGATGTAATAAGTGCAAAGCGTTTTTCATTAACAGGCTGGTTGATTATCCCCGCTGATGTTACACTGATTAAAAGTTTACAGCCGGAGACAAATAATTGTTCTGCAACCAAAACAGCATAAGATGAACCTACGATGCAAGGAATAATACCAATTTCCTGATTGTCCAAACGGAAAGTATAAAGAACCGAATGATAGCAAGCCCAACAATTATTTTTGGTTGCCATTCCCATTCGCAACAAATAATCTGCTAAATCGCCGTCAGGATCTAATAAACATACCGCCTGAACATTACAGTCTTTTTTGTTTTTTTGCCGTCGGGCCTCACGTAACAGATTTTCTGGTAGAAAAACCGATGATTCATTATAGTACTTATTTGATAGGATAGTTTTCATTTGGTGCTTACTTACTGATAAATTGTTGTTGTTGTTATTGCATTACCGGATAATTTTTGTTTATCCAGTCAATCTTAACATTATGCTCAAGGTTGAGCAACTTATGGTTAGTGAACTTCATTTGATTTAACAATTGAAACGCGGGTCGGATATTAGGACAATGTTCAAATGGGCAACAACCGCAATAGATTACAATGTCGGCGTCTCTAGGTAATGTTTTAAGTTCCTGGGTCAGCTTATCCAGATTTTCTTTTTCTTTTACAGAGCCAATGTCAACTGAACCTTTGATGACTGCGCCAGGGCCAATGCTTATAATTATAGGTTGTTTTGCTTTAGTGTCATTAATGATTCTTGCCAAATCTGCCGGTGCAAGCAATTGTTTTGTAGTCCAGGGCTCATCTTGTTTTTGGGGTCTAAAACCACTTATGGCTGACACGGTAACAATTGAAGCAATCAAAAGTAAAGGCAGTACGCGTATAGATTTCATATTGTTGAATTATTAAAAAATATAGGAATAATCAGATTGCTGGTTTCATGAAATAGCACAACGATTAGCACCTGCTTCAAGATCAGCCGAATCGAGTTCGGAAAAAATACCCGTCAGGTTTTTTTCCACTATAGATAAATAATTGGCTGGCGTGGGCGGAATTTTTGCTAGAAGGGCATTTATAAAATCATTTTCACTACTATTTAACAGGGGTATATTTTTCTTTGCCTCACCGATTGTACTTGAGATAAGCATACCATCAAATTCTACTGGTTTGTTGGTGTGAGCAGGAAATATCAGGACATTATCAGGCAAGGACGCTATTTTTATTAATGAATGATATAATAATCCCGCCTTAATCCGGCTTTGCTCAGGATCGGCTTTTAAATCTGGGCGTCCTACCCCGTTTGTAAAGAGCGTATCACCTGTGACTAAGATATTATTCTCGATATAATAACTATAACTTTCTAAAGTATGACCGGGAGTAGCGAGGGATTTCAAGGTAACTGCCCCAACAGTAAAACTTGTGTCTTCTGTTACTGGCTTGTGACCAAACTGTACTTTATTGGGAATAGGTAAAAAGAGAGGAGTTTTAAAGAAATCAGCCACTTGTTTTGACCTTGAGAGGTGATCAGCATGAATGTGTGTTTCAATAACGTATTTAACAGAAAGCTCATGTTGATGTATCAGTTCCTCATATACTTCTTCGGGAAGTGATGCGTCAATGATAATAGCTTCGTTATTTGAAAAAATTATATAGGATAAGCATCCTTTTCCGGTACGTCTTACCTGCAGTATTTCAAAATCTGGAAATTGCTTGTGTGCTACATTCCAGGCTTTACTCCACGCTTTCATACCTCCTTCAAGTGAAACAGCATCAAACCCTTTTTCATTTAAAGCATCAGATGCTATTTGGCTTGTTCTTCCTGCGGCGCACACTGTTACCACTTTCGCATTATCCGGTATCTCAATTTCATCCAACACCGACATATCACCTTCATTTAAGCGTTTGTATGCATCGAGGTAATGACTTCCCGGTATTTGCCATTCTTCTCTTTGCGATGGCGGTCTTATATCCAGGACAAAGACCGGTTCATTATTTTCAAGCCATGTTCTCAGTGTTTCAGCATCAACTGTGGTTTTTGTTTTATCCATATCAGTAAGTTTTAGGAAATGCTTTCAGTTTGAAATTTTATTTTCCAATCAGGATAACCTTCTTCCAATCGTTTTGCCTTAAATCCTTTTTGAATAAGAAGCTGCACCGCATCATCTGCAAACACACAAAATGGTCCCCTACAGTAAGCAACATATTCCTTATTCTTTGGTAATTTCCTAAGCTGAGTAGCAAGATCTTCGATAGGAATGTTAACGGCGCCGGGAATATGGCCATTTTCATATTCTGATGTGGGGCGAACATCCAGCACGACCACATTTTTTGATTTCATCTTGGTTAATAGTTCGTCCATTCTAAGCGCTTCCAGGCTGTTTCGCTTTTCCCGGAAATCCTTTACCAGCCTTTCCATTTCTGCTATATGCTTTAACCCCAATTCGCGGAGCGTTTGCCAGGAAATGTAAATTTCTTCATGAGCCAGTTTGTAATGGATAAAATTTCCTTCCCGTCTGATTTCTACCAGATTAGCAGCCTTAAGGACTTGCAGGTGTTGCGAAGTATTAGCAATTGACATGCTGGTTTCATTGGCTATTTCCTCCACTGTTTTTTCACCCTGTCCCAGCAAATCCACAATCTCTAACCTATGAGGATTGGCCATCGCTTTGATCATGGTTGCCAGTATAGAATAGGCTTTATCCTTAAATATTCTTTTATCCATTTTTTCGGATTATCCACCAAAAGTATGTAAATTCAACTATTCAATAAAATAATTGAATAGATAAATTATTCTCTCCTCTCTTCCTGTGGAATGAAAAAAGCCTTAGCCTAGTAAAAACTATAAAAACAGGCAAACATGAAATATTCTCTATCATTGATTAGCATCCTGCTCATCATTTGTGCAGGTACAGGTTTATATGCCCAAAACGATCTACCCATGATAGGCCAACCGGCTCCATCATTTGAATTGAAAAGTGTTGATGGCAATAAGTATTCATTGGCACAATTGAAAGGCAAGTTGGTAATGATTCATTTTTCTACCACATGGTGCCCTTTTTGTAACGCGGAAGCCCCTAATCTGGATACGCTTTATCAATCGTACAAAGACAAGGGAGTACAGGTATTAGTCATTGATGTAAAAGAAAGTAAAGACCTCGTATCACAATCATTTAAACGGTTTAATTTTTCATTTCCTGTGTTATTAGATGAAGATGGAAAGGTGGCAACTGCTTATGCCCCGGCTGGTGTTTTACCTGATCTGGCACGAGATGAAGTGGTTTTGGCTTCTAACTTGATCATTGACCGGGAAGGAAAAATCCGTTTTTATTCTTTACTGAATACTACTTCCTTTGATGCCAAACTTGTTAGCGCCCGCAAAAAACTGGATGAATTACTCAGTAAACAATAACTATGATCTTTAGGAGCATTATACTTGTTGCCTGTTTTACGGGAATGAACCCGTTTCAGGTAAAAGAAAAAGATATAGTAAGTGTATCTGTAAATGAAACCATATTAACACCTGAAGAAAAAAGCGTTGCAATTATTCGTGTTAAGGTTAAAGCAGATTACCACATCCAGGCCAATAACGTAACCAATGAATCACTGATTCCTATTTCATTGGAGACAACCCCAAACAGGTTCTTTTTACTAAATAAGCCGATTTTTCCTCCTTACAAATTCTTTCGCCTGGAAGGTACTGAAGAGAGGCTGAACGTCTTTGATAGCATTTTTATCATACAACTGCCGGTCAAAGCAATGTCTACTACAAAAGAAGGCCAGTATTTAATAAAGGCCCGAATCAGATACCAGGCATGTAATGCCAAAACCTGTCTCTTTCCCAGAACTATTAATTTTGAACTACCTGTCATTGTAAAAAAACATAAATTAGCCGACTAATACGTCATTAACTACTTGCGGTGAACTTTTCATTGTCTTCCTGCATTGGCGGACATTTTACAGCTCCATAGCTGCAAAACACACAACAATCACCTGCAAGCGGTTTTAAAATCGTTTTACACTGTTCACATTCATAAAAATACTGGCAAGCATCGGTAGGCATAGTTTCTTCTTTAGTATATCCGCAAACCGGGCAGGTAATAGTTGACTTTAATATAATTTCACTCATAACTAATTATGGTTATCCGACATGGTCGAAGGTTTCGACAGAAAATGAGATGCTCCAAATCGGCTTTTAATGGGCGTTCGTATATAGTTGAACAGTTATAGAAGACATAACCAATCTAGGGTTTTTCAAAACAGACTTTATCATATTCGTATATTTCGAAAACTTAGCCATGCCTTATCACTTTCCTTTTCAATAGCCATTACCTTTTTTACCAGTTTGATCCAGCGCAGATTTCAGTCCTTTAGCCAGTTTATCAACAGCGCCCACGCCCCAGTAATGCAGGAAGAAGATGCGCGGTTTTTCGAAAATCATGTGGTTATGCACGGCCACTACTTCAATTCCATTTTCTACCAATGCCTTTATAACTGGTTCCACTTCATTTTCCAGCATGGTAAAATCGCCGCACACAGCCGCTTTTTGCGGTGTTCCCTGCCAGGCCGCCCAGGTATTAAAACCTAAAAAAGTGCTTACCGGTATGCCATGCTCCTGCAATTGCACATCAGGGCGACCTAGAGTATATTTATACACGCCCTTAGCCATTTCTCCCTTTGCACCCATGATGGAATCCAAACCGGCAATATTGATTGTGTTCACAACGCTATCCGCTTTACCTTCCTTCGGGTCTTTGCCACGTACTTCTTTAATCTTATCAAAAATGGCTTTTACATTGGCAGCTAATTTATCTACTGTTCCCTTTCCATCGATGTGCATATACATTACATTGGGATGGTTGCGAACAAAGTGGTTGTGAATGGCGCTAACCATAAATCCCTGGCGTATCACTTCCTGCTGAACAGGTTTCAGATCATTCTCGGTTACAATTATGTCGCCCATCACCATAGCAGTATCTCCGCAAGGCGTAAACGCTGCCCAGCTTCCCAAGCCCATTGGAGGTATTATTTTAAAGCCATCTACAACTATATTCAAGTCGTTCTGCGGTACGGTGATTTTGTATTCGCCGTTTTTGGAAGCTCCTTTCATTCCGGTGATCTGTTCAATTTTTTGAATATCCAGTTTACTCCTACCGGGCGGACAGGAAATGGTATCAGTTTTTGTTTCACTTTTGACAATTACATTTTCCTTCGCTGATGGATTATTGCAGGCTGTTATAAAACAGGCATAACCAATCGCAAGAAATAAATTTCGTTTCATTGTTAATTCAATTTATTCATTCTTAAATTTACTTTCATCAAACTAAGGCTTATGAATTGCAGGAATTACTTTTGTTCCAACCTTCATTTCCTCATTGCCTTTTACAATCAGGGTGTCGCCTACCTTTAACTCGCCGAAGATCTCCTGTTTGTCGCCCATATTGAATCCAGCTCTTACATCAATCCATTGAAGCGTATCACTTGATGCTTTAATTACAAATTTCTTTTCGAGCGTTGTCACTACTGCTGAAACGGGCACTACAAATGTCTGTCCTGAGCGCAGGAATTGCAGTCTTACGTCTGCATAACTGCCAGCCTTTAATTCCCCGGTGGTATTGGGCACCTCAAACTCCCACAGTTCGCTTCGTGTTGCATTGTCAATGCTACCCGTTTTGCGCACGAGTTGCGCCTTGATTTTTTTATCGGGCAGGGAACGGGTGCTCAGCTCGCCTGTATTATTCAGTAATACCGCATTGGTATAAATTTCGGGTACAGCTACTCTTAACCGTAAAACGCTATTATCTTCCAGTTCAAACAACGGTTGTTCATTGGCATTGCCAACAAATGAACCTACAACTATATTTCTTTTGGTAATGGTCCCGCTATAAGGAGCAAGAATGGCCAGGTAACCGCCGATCTGCCGGTATGAGGATGCTGCAAATACGGATGCATTGTACTCGGAACTATCGGCCATCATCTGATTTCGCGTTCTTTCCAATTCGCTGGCGGCAATTACGCCATCGGCCTTCGATGCTGTATATATGCGATCAAAATAATCCTTGCTGGATCGATAGCGCGATTGCGCTGCATATACTTTTTCGTTCAATTCCTTTATCCGCGTACTGATCTCCGGTGCATCTATCAGGGCGAGCACCTGTCCTTTACTGACCTTAGAACCTATATCTACGTTCAGTTTCTTTATGTAGCCCTGCACTTTGGCCCTGATCTGTGCATTTTCATTGGAGAGTAATTCACCTGGCAATGAAAGCGCTTTTTTAGCCGAATCCACCGTGAGGATAAATGCCTTTACCGAATCTGGCTTTTCAGCTTTTTTCTCTGGTTCTGTAGCCTTCGGTTCATTACATGCAGCAATGGTAATATATAATACAAGGCCTGTAAAAAATCTCATAACTGGTATCTATTTAAATATTCTTGTCAAAATAAGCAGATGTTTCATCATTGGGGTCAAGTGACCGGCTGGTTACGGCTTTATTTCCCATTAACAGCTCATATACTAATGGTACTAACCACAAACTGATAAAGGTACTGAACAGCAACCCGCCTATCACCGCTATGCCTAATGGCGCCGTTTGTTTGCCGGTATCACCCAATCCCAACGACATAGGGATCATCCCTGCGATCATGGCAACGCTTGTCATTACAATGGGACGAAAACGATTAACGGCAGCCTGCGCCCCGAACATGCCGGTGTTTTGCTGCAGCCGGAGTTGTTCTGCATTCGATACCAACAAAATGGCATTTGCCACTGCCACGCCAACCGCCATGATACAGCCCATAAACGATTGTATATTCATGGTGTTACCGGTGACCCATAACAGCAGCATGGAGCCCGCCAATACGCCCGGAAGTACAGCCAACACCGTTAATGATAATTTGAATGATTGAAAATAAGCGGCGAGCGTTAAACCGATCACCAGCACAGCCAGTAACAACCCGGTTGATAATTCGCTATTGATCTGCTCCAACACTTCTGATTGTCCGCGCAGATATACTTTTACACCCAGGGGTAAAGTACCTAATTTTTTTATGGCTGCATTCACCTCTTTCACCGCCTGGCCCAGGTCCTGCTTATGCACGTTTGCCGTGAGCGTAATGAACCGCTGCTGGTTAATGCGGTCATATTCGCCAACAGTGCTCCCTTTTTTCCATTCGGCAATATCTCTTAAATAAACAAGTTTGTCACCTGATTTACCTACGGGTATCTGATCTACCTGCTCGGGACTGTTCATAACAAACTGCGGATATTCTACCTGTACCTGGTAGGCGTTTCCCGAGGCCTTATCTAACCAGTAAACCGGTTGGGTTAAGCGGCTGGAAGAAGTGCCTTCCACAACAGATTTTCCGGCCTGCTCAACGGTTAAACCCATTTGTCCAACCCTTATACGGTCATAGTTGATCTGAATAGAAGGATAATCCAGCGCCTGTGCTATCTGTAAATCGCGTAAGTAGGAGACATGTGATAATGACTGATTTAATTTATCAGCGATCTCCCGGCTTTGCGCTAAATTCTTTCCCTGCACTACCACTTCAACCGGGTTACTGGCGCCCAGGCTCATTACCTGGTCAACCAGGTCGGCCGGTTCAAATGAAATGGCAACACCGGGTATATTTTTGGCTACCGATGCCCGCAATTGTTCTTTCAGGTTTTCAATACTTACACCTGATCCTTTATTAAGATTTACTTTTATTACCGCTTCGTGTGGTCCGCTTGTGAATAAGAAAATAGGATTAATGGCAAACGTGGGAGGCTGTAAGCCAACAAACGAAGAAGTAATGGCGACATTATCTTTCCCCGCAGCATCTGCGATCAGTTGCAATGTTTTTTTGGTAGCATCTTCTGTTCTTTCAATCCGGGTGCCAGAAGGCATCCTCAACCGCACCTGCATTTGACAGGCATCCACCTTTGGGAAGATCTCTGTGCCCGCATTCTTATATCCCAGGTATGCAATAAAAAACAGTAAAATGACGGCTGCCGGAACCAGTAACCAGGCGGCCCGGCGCGATCTTTTAATATCACCCGATAGCCGTTGCTTTAACCTGGCCAGTCCATCTTTATTATTTGCCGGAACTCCTTTCTTCATCAACCAATTCGATAATACCGGTACAAAAGTTTGGGATAATAGAAAAGAAGCGATCATGGCAAAACCAACTGACATGGATAATGGCAGGAACATAGACCGTGGTACGCCCGACATAAATAAGGAAGGTACAAATACGGCCAGTACACTCAACAGGATCAATAATTTGGGAACCGCTATTTCCTGACAGGCATCCCAGATGGCCCTTGCCCTTGGTTTGCCCAGTTCGAGGTGATGGTGAATATTTTCAATGGTCACCGTTGATTCATCAACCAGTATACCTATTGCTAATGCCAAACCGCCCAACGTCATGATATTGATCGTTTGTCCGGTCAAATACAAACAGGCCACAGACGTTAACAACGCCAATGGAATGGTGATGATTACAATAGCCGCGCTTCGCAGATCTCTTAGGAATAATAAAACCATCAGACCGGTCAATAATGCGCCCAGTAATCCTTCAAACAAAAGACTTTTCAGCGAATTGATCACATAACCTGACTGATCAAATTCGTATGAAACCTTTATATCATCTGGAATAGCGGCCTGCATATCGGGCAATGCTTTTTTTACCGACTGCACCACATCCCAGGTGGAAGCATCCGCTCGTTTGGTTACTGGAATATACACTGACCTTTTTCCATTGATCAATGCATAGCCAGTTGTAATATCCGCTCCATTGTCAACAGTGGCCAGGTCCCTTACCAGCACCGGGGTACCATTGCTAGCTTTCACTGTTACATTTTCCAGTTCCTTGAAATTGTCTACCACGCTATTGGAACCAGTGATGATGGCTTTATCATTTGCCCTGATATTACCAGCCGGTAATATGGGATTGTTCCTGGCAATTGCAATGGCTACTTCATCGGCTGTGATATTATAGCTTCTTAACCTCTCCGGATCGGCTTTGATCACAATGGTGCGCTGATTACCGCCAAATGGTGGAGGCGCAGAAACGCCCTCTAATGCCGCAAACATGGGGCGTACCTTGAACAATGCCAGGTCTGAGATCTCATTCAACGAACGGCTTTCACTGCTGAATACGAGTTGCCCAACGGGAATAGAGCCGGCATCATACCGCATCACAAATGGCGGCAGCGTGCCGGGCGGCATAAACGACCGCGAGCGGTTAACATAGGAGATCACTTCGGCCATGGCATTGGCCATGTTTGTGCCTTCATGAAACTGCAACTTAATAAGAGATAAACCCTGTATCGATTTGCTTTCAACGGCCTTTATACCGGTAATGTATAAAAAATGGTATTCATAATAAGATGTAATAAAGCCTTCCATTTGCTGGGGCGACAATCCGCCATAAGTTTGCGCCACATAGATCGTGGGCGCATTAACGGCAGGAAAAATATCTATGGCCGATTTCCTGATGGCGAGTATGGAAAACAGCAAAATACCAGCTACCAATACGAGAATGGTGACCGGCCGGCGAAGCGCAAATTGTATTAACCTGATCATTGTGGGTTTACTTCATTTCATTTAAAAAAACGTTCATGTCACCTTTTACGGCTGCCTGCAGCAACAAGGCTTTCCAGGCGTCCCAATAAGCCTGTTTAACATCCAGTTCTGATTTAAGTAAGTTGTATTGCGCCTGAATAAGATCAGCAAAATTAACCAATCCCGTATTGTATCTTGTTTGTATGGCGCTAAAGGCATACCGTGCCGATCTCAGTTGCTGCTGCGTTTCTGCCGCTACCGTTACGCTGCTTTGAAAGGTGGCATTGGCTATCCGTTGCTGGGTGGTGAGTTTTGCCTTTTCTTCCATCAGCTTTTCTGCTGCGGACTTTGATAAAAAGGTCTGTTGTTGCAGCTCCCGTTTCACTTCCCCGTATTTCATAATTGGAAATGCAAGCTGCACACCAGCCCCGTAATTATAGCGGCTCAAGCCAACTCCATCCCAGGTTTTTATAGTTCCGTTTGGCTGGAACCCGGAGCCCCTGGCAAATGCAATTCCCCAAACCGTTAATTTAGGCAAATAGGTCTTTTTTAACAGCAGTTCCCGGGATTGACTCAGCTGAAATTGACTTTGGGCATACCGCACCAGCGGATGCCCTGAAAAGGAGGTATCATTGATTGCTACGGGCTGAGGTAATGTTTTCAGAAAACCGGTGTCGGCAGGAACAGGTAATGCATCCACCACTATCAGTTGAGCCAATTGCCATTGTTGCACTTCCAACTGTTTTTGCGCCTGCAGCCAATCGATCTTTGCTTTGGACAACTCTGACAAAAACAATGCGGTATCAACACCTGGTTTAATGCCACTGTTAGCCAATACCCGGCTTTGTTTAAGATTGGCCTGCACCCGTTCAATGTTTTGCCGGTGTATGGAAAGCAGGTCGTTGGTAAGTAATACATCCAGGTAAGCGCTGATCACATTTATGGTATGCCGGAATAATTCCTGCTGATAAGCTGATTGTTGTGCGTTAGCCTGCGCCCGGGAAACATTGATCTGCGCTTCCCGCTGGCCGAAGGTAGTAGCCTGCCAGTTTAATAATAAACCAGCCGCACTACCTGTGGCCGGTGAATAATTATTGCCGGAAGACGGCGGGCCAGTCATAGGCAGTATTCCGTTCGGATAAAATACGCCGATAAGATTATTTGCGGTTGCCATTCCAACCTGATAAGTGGCGTCAATGGTCGGCATCCTGCTGTATTTGGCAACATCCACATTTTTATCAGAGGCAGCGGCTTCGTATTTCCGGGCTTGTAATAAATGGTAATGCTGTTCAGCTAATTGGATGGCGCCTTTCAGTTGAAGCAAAGTATCAACCGGGCTTTGGGCCATTGTTTTACAACAAAACAATAATGCACCTGCCAGCGTGTACCATTTCATTTTTTTATATAACATGTTGGGCTGTTGGATTTTTAAATAGCCGCCAAAGCTATCAAATGATTTTGGAGAGATTTAGGCAGGTAAAAAAGCATTTTATTAAAATAAATGTTTGGTCCTTGCATAAGGACCAAACATTTAATAGCTCTTACAAACGTGTGTCTTTCATTATTAATCCTCTTCGATGAAATTGCCGCTTTCGTCAAATTCGGCCTCTCCCTTTTTATTATCCCTTGTGAACTTGGCTTCATAAATCACTTTTCCTTTTTCCTTTTCTTTTACCCACTTATCAGGGGTGATGGCAGGATATTTTGCTTTAAAAGCATTCATCACCGGTTCGGGAACTGATGACGCAGAAATTTCCTGTTCGTTTTCACAAGACAATGATGCTGTCATTGTGAACACAATTAAATAAACCATTAACTTTTTCATATTACAACTTTTAAATTTGGAGTAAATTCAAAGCATCATAAAGTTATTCAATGATTTTGGAGAGATTTAGGCAGCCTGTTAAGCGAATATTATGGCTATTTTATGCCAGTCATTATTGTATTCATAGCTTACGGAATAATGATATAGATGGCAGATCTGCTTTACCAAAGCCAGTCCTAGTCCGGTTGTTTTGGTTTGATGCGACCCTTTTCTAAATCTTTCAAACAGTTCATCAGGGTTGGCATTCAGGGGCAATCCCGTATTGGCTATTATTAATACCGATCCTGATAAAGCAAGATCAATTTGCCCCCCATGTATATTATGAACAATGGCATTTTTCACCAGGTTTGAAAGCAATATCTCAATTAATGAATAGTTTGCCTGAACAATAACTTCCTCTTTGAAATTGATCGTTAATGAAGGGAAATCGTCGTAATGATCTTTGTAGCCGGCTAAAATGTGTTGCAGTGTTTGAGATATGCTTATTACATCTGTATCGGGAAACTGGTTGTTTTCAATTTTTGCCAGTAACAGTAAAGTACGATTCATCTGACTAAGCCGGTCATTCGCTTCTGTAATATCACCTAATAAAGCAGCTACTTTTTCTGTAAGCCCGGGTTGATTAATTAGCAATTCCAGCTTCGACCGGATGATGGCCAATGGTGTCTGCATTTCGTGAGAAGCATTTTCAACAAACTGTTTTTGATTATGGTAAGCGCTGTTTACTTTATCGATAAGACTTGTAAGCGTTTTGTTCAATTCGTCAAATTCAGTGGTCCCTGTTACTTCGGCTAATTGTAAAGATTGATTACGGGTGACATCATATTCATTCACTTCCTTCATGGTCGTGAAAAAAGGTTTCCATAATAAACCCGAGCTTTTTCTGTTTAAAACTATGATAGTAATTAGAAGCAGGAAAAGAATAATGGCTTCGGCTATAAAAATTTTAATGATCAGGTGTGATATTTCAACAGAAGACACATAAGTTGATATCAGATAAGGGTTACCATTCCATGAAAACTGCCCGGTCAATACTTCAAACGGTAAGATCTTTTTTTTATCCGCATTAAAAATGCTGGTGTCTCTCGGCTCATTCAATTCAATATCACTACTGGCAGTGCCTTCTGCAATATCATATTCGCCGGGAATATGTTTTTCAATATTTCCTGATTTTGCCACAAACGCATTCCATACATTATGTTGCTTAAGTAATAATTGTTTTTCCTGCATGTGGTGCGCTTGCATTCTCATCAATACATAGAATAAAAGAGAACAGGCCAGTAAAACCACAGGCAGCCATATCATCAGAAAACGAGTATTTCTTTGAAGTAATTGTTTGCTCATAATGACAATTTATAACCTAATCCATATACAGTTTGTATCAGGTCGTCACATCCCTTTTCCTTTAGTTTTTTCTTCAGATTCTTGATTTGCGAATAAACAAAGTCGAATGACGGCATATTATCGGCCTGATCACCATAAATGTGTTCGGCAATGGCCTGTTTACTTATCACCCGGTTTTTATTATTCAGGAGATAGACGAGTAAATCGTACTCGTTCTTTGTAAGTGTAATGGGATGATGATGGCAGGTAACCTTTCTGGCTAATAGGTCTAATTGCAACTTACCTATTTCAAGTATGTTACTTCCCTGGGCATATTTTCTGCGAAGCAAAGCCTTCACCCTGGCATTTAGTTCTGATAAATGAAATGGTTTTGTAAGGTAATCATCGGCGCCAAGATTTAAACCGGCTATTTTATCATCTATTGAGTTACGAGCTGAAATGATAATTACACCATCGTCTTTGCGTTGCTCCCGCATGTATTGCAGAAGTTGTAAACCACTGCCGCCAGGAAGATTAATATCCAATATGATGCAGTCGTATTGAAAAAAATCAATTTTTTGAATGCCCTCTTCATAATTGTGCGCTCCTTCACATAAAAAGTCTTCCTGTTCAAAATATTCAACTATACTTTGAAGCAGAACGGGTTCATCTTCTATCACTAATAATTTCATATAAAACCACTAAGCTAACATGAAATTTTGGAGAAATTCTGCCAAGCCCTGGTTTTATGATATTTGCACAGCCAGTATTTTATTTAGTGATATTATGTTTAAGGGATAAATCAACTATTAGCGCCTGCACTTTTTTTACAATTGCGTCTCGAGCTACGTTATAGTCACTGCTAACAGGCGGTATGCCTTCCCATTGTGTAATGGGTTTTGTAATATTATCTTTATCAGGTAACAGGCAGTCTAAAGTAACTACTTGGTAAGCATTTTCAATATCAGATTTTGTTACTTGTACCGGTTTCCAGCCTTGCACATCAAAGCTATCTTTTATAAGCCCACGTTGAGCAGCCGGAGTCAGTACTGAATCGGGATTTGTTCCTCTGAATATTGCATGATAATTTAGCCCTTGCTGCTGTGCCAGTTTATTAAAATATGCTGCCGCTATAGTACTTCTTGCGGCACCATGTTCACATATAAAGAGAATAGTGGGCGCAGATTTCATGTTACTTGATTTTTGAGTATCCTGGCCGAACGATAAAAATGCCATGAAAATATAAAGTCCTGCACAAAAAATATTTTTCATATAATACGATTTACAAATTCCTGATGAGCAACCCAAGCAATGCAGCAACAACTATTATAACCGGCTCCTGGATCTTCTTAAATTTCAGTAAAACCAGAATGGTAACAAGAGCAATGGCCAGCCAGGGTTGCCCCGATGATCCTGTAATGCACATAACCCAGGTAAATTGACAGTTGGGCGGCCAATGGCCCGGGCGCCAATTGTGCAAGGGCCAGTCCTTCCTTGTAATCTTCTTCAGTAATCCATTTGCGTTGTTCCACAAGGTCACGGTGCATATAGCCTATTAAAGCTGGGGGACCGCCAAAACCTATTGTGCCCAGTTTCAAAAAGTACAGGGTTAATTGGCGTAGTGTGTATTGAGGTGCATTCATTGACAAAAACTACTTTTTTAAAAGATCAGGGTTCCAGGTATGCCGTTCTGATTGTACGAATTTCGCCCAGCTATACAGGGCATCGTACATTTTCATTCCAATAGCCAGCATTTCATGATCATTGTGATAATTATGAGAAAGTCCCGCAGAAATTGCCCATAAACCCGCTGCCTGCGGCGCCAGGTGAAAGCTGTCTGTATCGGCAGCCCTTACAATGGTGGCAATTTGCAACAATGCCGGGTCGGTAATGGAATGCTTTTTAATTATATAATCAAAAGTGCATTCGTTATCATAATGGGTGTATTCTGCACCAGGCAAATCGTAGGGAATAGCATTTAATTCCCGGGCTTTTTCAAAAACCTGTTCTTTGGGAACGTAGATAAATTCAGCCTCTTTATCTACAAAGTTTTTGATCAGCCAGGGACAGGCAATTCTGTCAATTTTTGGCCGTTCACGAGTTATCCATTTCATAACAGTTCATTTTGCTGCAATTTCATTAAACTAACAATACAGGAATAGAATAGAAATAACCTTTTTGTACGGAAGTTACTTTTTGGGCAATTTTTTGGGGTATTCAGAAGGGTCATGCCCGGTTTGTTTTTTTAAAATGCGGGGAAAATGGCTTTGGTGAAAAAAAGTAACCCCATAATTTTCGCGTAGCACTTTGGATAGTCGCATAGCTCCATCTCCTGATCGGCTAAACCTGTCAATCAGATACACCAATACATTGGTTACTTTCTCCTTGTTCTTTTTAATATAATCCCAGCATTCGCTGAAATTCCTTGCGGCCATCTTTTGGCACTTTCGTAGTAAATGGTAAATTAAAGTTATACCTGGGAGTGGGCATAAACTAATGTTTACTGGAGTACTGGTGTTATAATATGTTATTTTAGTTCGAGAAAAAACGAAAAAGTTGATTTCCTAACCCTAACCTTATAAACTTCTTCTAAAAATAGAAGGTTCTTGTTACCTTCTTCGAGTTGGCTAAATATAATAGCCTCGAATCAAATGTTTTTTTTCGAACGTCTCTCCTATAATTGCAATCTTGGATATAAGGTAAAATTAAGAACATGACTATAATCATTGCTTGATGTGATCCATGTTCTTTATCAGAAACCAATTAGGTAGTAATTTTTTGAATGGCGACCATAGACTCATATGATAACTTGAATAAAGAACAGATATTCAAGGAAAGAGACAGATGTCGGTTTGTGATTTCACGGATAAGTGTGTAGTTAACGGTTGAATTATATACCAGG
>NZ_LVYD01000065.1 GCF_002077945.1 Niastella vici | reverse complement strand
ACCGGAAATATGAACCGCTACGTTTGGAGTCTGGATAACAAAGTGGTTTCTGAAAGCGATAGGATTCTTATTAAAAAAGGGGAGAACGTGCGGCTCATCCTCTTCAACAACAGCATGATGCGGCACCCTATGCACCTGCATGGCCATGATTTCAGGGTGCTGAACGGCCAGGGCGAGTATGCTCCTATGAAAAATATCATAGACATGATGCCGATGGAACAGGATACCATAGAATTTGCAGCCACGGAACCCGGTGGAGACTGGTTTTTTCATTGCCACATTTTATACCATATGATGAGCGGCATGGGCAGAATTTTCAGGTATGACAATAATTTGCCCAACCCTGAAATACCTAGCCCTAAATTGGCGCAACGGAAATTATTTGCTGATGACAGGATGATACATCCCATGGCAAAGGTTGGTTTAGAAAGCAATGGTAGCGACGGGGAACTGATGTTTGCCAATACCCGTTACCGATTGCAGACAGAATGGCGCATAGGCATAAATCAGCATGATGGTTACGAAAGTGAAAGTCATTTCGGAAGATACTTAGGGCGAATGCAATGGTTATTTCCATATATTGGCTGGGACTTCCGTAAACGAACCTTAGACAACCCATTTGAAAAAAATTTGTTCGGACAACTGCTCGCTCCACGCACAAATTTGTTCGGACAAACCAATACAAAAAACTTTAGACAGGTTTTCCATGCAGGTGTTGAATACACATTACCCATGTTAATCATCGCCGATGGTTCTATTGACAGTGAGGGGAAGCTGCGCTTCCAGTTAAAACGGGAAGATATACCGGTTTCAAAACGCTTACGGTTCAACTTTCTGGTTAACACTGATAAGGAATACCAGGTTGGCTTCAGGTATATCATAACCAAATACTTTAACCTTTCCACCCATTTGGACAGCGATATGGGATTGGGGGCAGGTATTACACTAACTTATTAGCGGCATTCTCATGTATGCAATGGAAACATTCCTCTAAACATTTTTCAACTAAAAACATAGAATATGAAAAAGGCAGTGTTTGTATTAGTAATTAGCTTCCTGGCTTTGGGTGTATTTGCCCAAAATAAAGATACAGACGCAATAAAAGCGGTGCTAAAACAATACAATAATGCTATTGAAAAATTAGAGGTGAAAGGGGCGGAAAAATTGTTCACGGCAGATTCCAGGATATATGAATCTGGCGCAAGCGAGGGAAGTTATTCCCATTATCTGGAGCATCACCTGACCCCTGAATTGAAAGAATTCAAATCATTCAGGTTTAGTGACTATACAGGTGAAGTACAGGTTGCCGGCAATTATGCTTTTGCTTCTGAAACGTATAATTATACAATTGTTCTTGTGAAAGATAATTCAGAAATAAAACGGAAAGGTGTTGCTACATCTGTATTAAAGTAAGTAAATGGCAAATGGAAAATCATGATCAGCCATAATTCATCAAGAAAAGGATAATTGATAAAGCAATAAAATTAAATGTTTTTATGCCCAAATCATCCACTTACATACCTGCCTTAAAATATAACCGGCTGACCAGGTTATATGATCCTGTGTTGGAGAAACTACTTCGGGAAAGAGCATGGAAACCATATTTCATTAACAGTTTTACTAATAAAAAACCGCAACGGGTATTAGACATTGGTTGTGGAACAGCGACTTTATCGCTGATGCTAAAAAATGAATTCCCTTCCGCAATTGTTACAGGCCTGGATGGTGATCCTGTTATTCTTGCAATTGCTGCCAGGAAGATAAAAGAACAACATACAGACGTAAAGCTCGTTCAGGGATACTCTTATCAGCTTCCTTTCCCGGAAAATTTTTTTGATGTAGTAGTCAGCAGTCTTATGATTCATCACCTGAGTAATGAGGATAAGCACCGGACTTTCAAAGAAGTGTACAGGGTATTGAAACCTGATGGAGAGTTCAATATAGCTGATTGGGGAAAACCCGGTAATATGGGAACAAGGCTTTTATTTTATCTGGTTCAATTGCTGGATGGTTTTGCAACTACCCGTGATAATGTAAAGGGATTATTGCCGGTCTATCTAATTGAGGACGGGTTTGTAAAAGTGCAGGAATTAAAGAAATTAAATACATTGTTTGGAAGCATTTCAATTTATAAATCATTTAAGCCTGGCACCCTTCTTTAATGGCAATTAATACTTCAACAAGTAAATCTTTTCTAAAATTTGAGAACTAATGACCATCCTAATTACAGTAACTTTGTGATGTGACAGTTTACATAAATCATGAAACGGTTCCTCGTCGCCATATTAGCCCTGGTTTATCTTGTCTCCTCTATTGGAGCTAATACATACCGCCACTATTGTATGGATAGGTTGGTTGCCTGGGGGTTAGGGCACGGGAAAGATAAATCTAATGCCTGCCCTTATTGCGGCATGGTAAAAGCCGGCAAAGGCGAGCATTGCATTAATCAGGTAAATGGTTGCTGTCATGATGAGCACCAACAGTTTAAAATCGGCCAGGATCAGAAAACGGTTGATGCAGGGTTTAAACTTCCAAAACCAATCTTGCCTGTCACAGCTTATTCACCCTTTACATTATCTGCTTTTTTTATTCATTCGCCTGTTTTAGCATACCCAACAACACATGGCCCCCCATCAACTGGAAAAGTTAGCCTGTTTGTTCGTAATTGTGTTTTTCGCATTTGATTCGAGCTTTCACTAATTGCCCGTAATAATTTCCTGCAGGGCTCTATAGGCAGTTGCTGCTGCCTGACGGGTACTCATCCCGTCCACTTTATTGCTTCAAAGAGTATTTTAAAATTTAGTTTATGAAAAAAATATTTGTGGCAATTGTATTTGTTGCCTTTTCGGGCACCTATGCCAATGCTCAGCGCGTTCAAAGTGGTATATATCTTACCGAGAGAGATTTTGAAAATAATATGTTGTCTTACGCTGGTAACACACGAGCAGAAATCAATAAAATTCATTTTAATGAATTTTTTGAGAAGCCTTTCATTACTGTTAAGCATAATGGCGAAAAAAAACAGTTGTTTAAAGATGATATTTTCGCCTATCAGAACAAGGGTACGATAGTGCGCACCTGGAACTTTGTGCCTTATACATTTATAGAAAGAGGTGTGATATGGATATATTCTAAAGATCAGAATGTTTCCCAGGGAAAAGGAATAAGGAGGGAGAAGAAATATTTCTATTCTGTTTCCGGTAAAGATGAAATAATTCCCTTAACCATTAATAATTTAAAACGCTCATTTCCGGAAAAGCATTTATTTCACGATTTCCTGGATGCCGAGTTCAATAGTGATGCCGACCTGGCATGGTATGATAGCTTTGAAAAGAAGTTCAAAGTGAACCATCTTTTGGAAACCACCATTTGGGTGATTATGAAAAAGTAATAAAGCGACAGATCAAATGAAAACGGGTCATAAGACCAGCCCGTTTTCATTTGTAGTAAATATTACCGCACATCATACAACGCAATCATGCCCGCATGTATATGATCATTAACATGAGAATGAAACTGCCAGGTGCCAGGATAATAATATTGGCAGGCCCTGTTTTTGTGTTATTTCCGAGACGAGCTTGAAATATTTCTTTTATGTCAGGGGCTTGGGTACTGGGACAAAGAAACTAAAACAAATAGTTACTGGCAATATTTTCAATATTTATCATAAGTAATTGATTCATAATGTATGTTTGTTACATTTTTATAACATATTTGTAACAGTATGGCGGCTTCAATACAATTACAGATTCTCAGGGCAATTGCCCGCAAAAGGAAAAGCGATCTTATTTTCCCAGGCGACTTTAAAAAAATTGGTACCCAGAATGTTATAAAAACCACTTTGCATAGATTATATAAAGAAAATAAAATCGAACGCATTGCCCAAGGCATCTATATTATACCCGGATATGATCCTGTTTTAGACAAGATCCTACCATCACTCGACGAGATTGCTCATGCTATTGTGCATCGTGATAAAACCCGTATAATGCCATCCGGCGCCCATGCTTACATAAACTGGGACTTTCAACACAGGTTCCTACCAAACTGGTTTACTTGACAGATGGGGCGCCCAGGCAAATCAAAATTGGAAAAAGAACAATAAAATTCAAGGCTACTGTTCACGATGTGGTTGCCATATTGGTAAAAGCTTGTATCTACGGAAATAACAGAAATTTAATTTTTCGATCCTTATCGGAAGGGTATAAATATAGTATAGAAGAGTCTGATGGGCTTTATATACTGGTTGTTGAGCAATAGAAAAGGTTGTGTGTTATATAAGCAGTGATATACTATGTACTATTTTATGCATTCCAATGGCTGCACTAAATAGCTGGCCCGAGGAAGGGAATGGCTTCTGATTCCCTTATTTGGAGTCTGTTTAATTCAGCATGACATAGATCAAAAAAATAATAACCCCATCTGCATTAATATTTATTAACTTTAGTTATATAATTCTTTCTGATTGCCCTTTTAACTATTTACCCGCATTTACAATAACACATGCTTGATTATTGAAAAGCCAACTATCATACAGACATATCTACCTTAAGAAATTAACCTTACAACTTTTAAGACGTACCCCTATATAGATATCAAGCTGACCTGGTTAGACCCCAGTAGTGATTTTTATCACTTTTTTAACCGCAGAAACCCTATCCTTAGCACTAACAAATCCTTCAACCGCCCCTTAATGCCGATACCCTTAAAATTGGTAGCATTCATTCCAAATGATGTAACATCGGCCATTTCTGGAATACCTTGTGCACTGTGCGGTGTGTTATGAATGTGGCCGAGCATAATTCGAAGCCTGGATATTTTGCATTGAATTCATGTACCTGGAAGTATACTCCTATGTCAAAAAAGCCGCACATCCTAATTGCAGACGACGACCAGGAAGATCGCCAATTGTTGAGCGCCGCGTTCGACGAAATAGCCTTTGGTGACTGGATTCACTTTTTATATGGCGGTGGGCAGGTATTCCAATATCTCGATGCCCTTGCCGAAGCGCTTGAATTTCCCAGGTTGATCGTGCTGGATTTGAATATGCCCAAAATTGACGGCATGGAAACGCTGAAGCGTTTAAAAAACCATCCCCGATACAGGCATATTCCAGTCATCATATTCACTACTTCTCCACTCGCCCTTGAAAAAGAGCGGTGCCTTGCCTTGGGCGCGTCTGATTTCATAAAAAAGCCCGACAGTTTTACCGAATTAAAATTAGTAGCTCAGTTCCTGCGCACGTGCGTCTGCATGTAAAAGTACAAGTGTTTGCATTTTTGTTGATGTTAAAACGAAATATCTTGATTTTAAGCAATTGTCAGGCTGTTCTAACAATGGGGAAAATCCGACATTTGCACACACAAAATAAAATTGAACGCCCGTACCGAAAACAGTTATATTATGATATTACAAACAGTAAACGGATATTGCGAAGCGGTGCTTATGGGAGTGTGTGATGCTGCACTCTTTCACAAAACGACCGAATGGCTTTGTGAAAAAATTGGCATCACTTTTAAAAGCAAAATAGAGCAAGCCGGAAGCCTTGTCTGGCAATTTCAGTTTGAAGGCGCAATGATGGTGTTGCGATATGATCCGGAAGCGGGCATATTCATCTGCCCGGCGGCGTTTTCTCAGGCAACGGGCGATGATCAGGCTGCTTTTAAAAAATTGGCAGAAACTCTATATGCTAGTTAAAGCTGAAATATAGAACTTCCTATCCGATCATCAGAAATACGTCGAAAGCCCAAACTTAAAGCCAGACAGCTTTGCGGGTGGATTTCCTAAAATATCCTGCTGCCAGTTGTACCGATAATTGAAACGAATAACTGTTTGCGCAGTGGGGCGCCAGCTAATGGCCGTCGATACTACAGAAAATACATCATCTGAAATGTTACCGCCTGTTGATTTGAAAGTGCCGTTATTCCATTCAACCTATTTCTAAATAACACGCAACATTTTTCAAATCCAAACATACTTCGTTTTAAAATAGGCTGTACCATCTAAAGCTGCTTTTTTATTTCCGGCCAAATTGTTCGATATATGTATCAGGAACATCAATGTTTCACCCATGTCACTCTCCATTAATATATTTTTTTGAATTATCTCGATAAAATTGGTATTGCTTTAGGTGATGGTGAAGAATTGAACAAAACGTATACTTTACAACTAAAAGGGAAAAGGAAGTTGTAGTTAGTTTTAAAGTAGCAAATAGCCGAATGATTCAAATTAATCCAAGTTTGATATCAGCAGTGTGCCCTTTTACCACAAAAGACCTAAACTCTGACTTTCGTAAAGGATATAAACACCTAATAGAATAAGTACAATAGGAGTAATAATATGACCATATTTATCAATTGTATTTGCAATTGCCCAATGCTTGCTTAAATACCGTGCTGCTAAACACCATACTGCTATCATTACTAAGAATATGGCAACCATAATTATCTTCTGATGTATCAAGAGTGTAGCGAAAAGAGGAATATAAATTCCAATATTGTCACTACCGTTAGCAAAGGTCACGGCTGCAACAGAAAGGGTTTTGTTTGATCTCGTTGTGCTCACTTTTGCTTCTTGTTCATTTTCTTTCTTGTATTGGATTAGCCGAATGATACCCCGGATGCCAAAATAAACAGGTAAAAGTCCAAGTAATCCTATGTATTTCTGGTCGATAAACAAGCTTATCAGTGAACCAATAAAGCTAATTGCAATTAAAGCAATGATACCTATATACTGACCTAAAACCACTTGCTTTGGTTTGTATTCCTTATTGGCAAAAAATAACATCAGTATAAAGATGTCATCAATGTTTGTGCTTGCAAATGCAATGATGCTTGTTATAATTAATTCCATTCTGGTAATTGTATCAAATGTAATTTAGCATACTGTTTTATCAGAACTTCATCTTTTGTATTCTAACGGCATTTAAAATTGCTAACAATGCTACTCCAACATCTGCAAATACTGCTTCCCACATGGTAGCCAGCCCGCCTGCACCAAGTATAAGTACAATTAATTTTACGCCAAACGCGAGCCCTATATTTTGCCATACAATTTTACTGGTTGCTTTGCCAATTTTGATCGCTGTGGCAATTTTGGAAGGTTGGTCTGTTTGAATGATAACGTCCGCCGTTTCAATAGCCGCATCACTTCCCAAACCACCCATTGCAATACCCACATCACTTAATGCTAATACCGGGGCATCATTTATACCATCACCCACAAAGGCCACGACCGTTTTGGGTTCTTTTTTAATTTGTTCTACCTTCTCAACTTTATTTTCGGGCAGCAAGTCTCCGAAGGCTTTATCAATGCCCAACTGCCTGGCTACATTATCCACCACCGCCTGTTTATCACCACTCAGCATGGTTGATTGAATTTTCATTTCATGTAAGCCGTCAATCGCCAGCTTACTATCCTCTTTTATTTCATCGGCAATAGTTAAATACCCGGCTAACTTTCTATCAATAGCTACTACAACAATAGTGTCAGTAATTTTATTTAATCCATCACCCACGGGCACATTCATTTTGTTCATCAACTTTACATTCCCTGCCAACACTTCTTTACCGCTAATTTTCCCTTTCAAACCGTGTCCGCTGATTTCTTCCAAATCATCAACTACAATACCATTTATCTTATCACCGGCATATTCTACGATTGCTTTTCCAACAGGATGAGTAGATTTACTTTCCAATGCAGCCGCCATTGGCAGCCATTCTTCTTTTGGCAAATCATAACTTTCTATTTCCTGTACTTTAAAAACACCTTTTGTGAGTGTACCGGTCTTATCCATTACTATCCGGTTTACCTTCGTTATTAGATCCAGGTAATTTGAGCCTTTAAATAAAATTCCATTGCGGGATGCCGCACCAATACCACCAAAATATCCCAACGGAATAGATATAACCAATGCACAAGGGCAAGAAATAACCAGAAATATTAATGCTCTGTACAACCATTGATTAAATACATAATCCTGCACAAAAAAATAGGGAACTAAGGTAATGGCAACAGCAAGTAATACAACAATCGGAGTATACACACGCGAGAACCTTCGTATAAATTGTTCTGTCTTAGCTTTACGGGTTGTAGCTTCCTGTACCATTGTAAGAATGCGGGCCAGTGAACTATCATTAAAAAGTTTAGTAACTTTTAGTTCTATTACCTTTTCTTGATTTATCATACCGGCAAGCACCGTTTCTCCTTTTGAAATGGCAGATGGCTTACTTTCGCCGGTTAACGCCGCCGTATTAAAGGAGCTGCCTTCGCTAAGCATTTCCCCATCGAGTGGTACTTTTTCACCTGCTTTTACCTGAATAGTGTCACCTACTTTTACTTCATCCGGCGAAACTTCTTTATAATTCCCGTTTTCCCACACTGTTGCTGTTTCAGGCCGTATGTCAAGTAATGCTTTGATACTTCTTTTGGCACGATTAACTGCGGCATCCTGGAACAATTCACCTACCGTATAAAATAGCATTACAGCAACGCCTTCAGGATATTCACCTACGTAAAATGCACCTAATGTAGCAATGGTCATTAAAACAAATTCGGTGAATACATCTCCTTTAATCAGCAACTTTAAACCTTTCACCGCTACCGGCCAGCCAACAGGGAGGTAGGCAACGCTATACCATATCAACCGGATATAACCTGTAAAAAAACCGGGTTTTAAATAATTATCTGCAACAATTCCGGCAATAAGCATTAGAAAACTGATAATTACAGGCAGATACGCTTTCCAACCGGAAGCCTCGCCATGTTCATGCTCATGGTCGTGTTCCTCGGCTCCTTCATGTGTATGTTTGGCTTCTTTTTCTTTATGATCATGCTTATGTTCCCCGGTATGAGCAACATGCCAGGCAGACTTAATTTGTAATCCCTGGTTACTTATAGCGTTTACAACTTGTTCTTTATTGGTTTTTGACTGATCAAACTCTACACGTATATTCCCCGTTGCTGATACAGATACATCGGCAATGCCAGGCAATTTTCTCAACTGATTTTCTATAACGCCTGCCTCCATCATTTCCCTTATCTTTAAAACTTCGAGTAGCAAGTGTCCATATTGTTCGGTCACTTCAGCTCCGGCTTCTTTTGCTAATCGCTGAATCTGATCTAAAGAAATTACATCGTGGTCGTAATGAAAGCATAATTGCGCTTTATTATTTTCATTACTTGGGATCAAATGTACCTTTTCAATCCCTTTTTGTTTCTCCATTATTGAAATAACCCGCTCTACACATGCGTCCCGTTCATCGGGTATTTCGGGCAATAGAAGATTTAAATTGATTTGTAACTTTTCCATAATCATTAATAGATAAAAAATGATAAAATGCCTGTTACTATTAAAACTCCACCTGATATTAATCCTGCACTATGTTCCCATTTGTGCCAATTCAATTTTAGCAAGCCTTTATAGGCAAACCTTATCCAAAAAAGCATGCCGGCAATGGTTATAAGGGAGTACATCAGTGATATAATCGTTAATAACCACCATCCTTTTGCACCAGCCATTAAAAAGTATGCCTCAATCTCCAGGCAAGGGGAAAGAAACATGGCAATAACCAGGGCGCCAATGATTTTGCTTTTTGGTTTGCCCGTTATTTTCTGATTTTCCAAATGAAAATGATGATGCACATAATGTTGTCTTATAAAATATAGCCCAATTAATATTAAAATGGAAGGCGCAATAACATGTGTAAAATGTTCGATGTGGGTATTTAACTCAATGCCAATTAATCCAAGTAAAACGCCGATTATTACTGTACTAAGCACATGCGCAAGACCGGAAATTAAAGTAACCTGCTCAGTTTCCTTTAAATCCCAGTTTTCTTTCCGTCCGATTGCAAGCATGGGAAGCCAATGGTTAGGCAGGATGCCATGCAATAGGCTAATGACCAAACTTCCAATTATTATTTGTTGCACTATTACTTTGGATTAACCATGTTTAATGCTCTTCTTCTTCACCACCTTTCGATTTAGACAACACATAAAATGCTCCTTTTGTTACAATCTTTGGATCCTGCGGCAATTCTTCCAAAGGGGTAATTTGTGTATATCCCAACTCTGTTACACCTGTTGTCACTTCTACTTTTTTAAATTGATAATGATTTTCTGCCTCACTTTTTTTATCACCGGAACTATCTTTTTCATTTGTTTTTTCTTCCATGCCAACCAGTATATAGATATAATCCTTCCCCTCAGACCGCACCAATGCATCAACGGGAACAGCTTTTGTAACCTGGTTACCTATATCAATCAATGCCGTAACGTACATGCCCTGAATAAGTTTATACCGGTCAGCATTCCTGATAATAGAGTGAACAATAATGCCCTTGCTTTCATCCTCGAACGACTTGTTAATGCCATAAATTTCTCCTTGTATTTCCTGGTTATTCTGATTGGTGAGAATAAAATTTACTTTTTGTCCTACTTTAACCTTAAACAAGTCTTTTTCAAATACGATCAGATCACAATGAATTTGTGAGTTATCAATAATCTCCATTAGCGGTTTACCAGGTTCAGCAAAGGTCCCGGTGTTTACTGCTATATGCCCGATGGTTCCACTAATAGGTGCTGTTACCGAAACCTGTGTTACCAAATTTCCATTTGCTACCGATAAAGGATTAATACCCAATTGCTGTAACTGTTTTTCCAGTCCTGATAATTTTGCTTTTTCTGTATTGTAATTCGCCTGCACCTGTTGTAATACTTTGCCAGTTCCAGCTTCCGCTTCATTTAATTCCTTCTGACGTTTTAACTCTTCCTGTGTAAATGCAAAAGCACTTTTAGTAGTCAGGTATTCCTGCTGAATTTTTATAAATTCCTGGTTCTCCAACCACGCTACTGTTTGCCCTTTACGGATCGCCTGCCCTTCCAATATGGTGATTTTTCGAACAATGCCACCCATCAATACATTCACGTCTGCTTTGTTTTGTGGCGGTACAGCCAACTGGCCACTGGCTTTAACTACAGCATTTAGATTCTTTTGTTCCAAGGGGCCAACGGTTATACCAACTGCTTTTAATTGTTCTTCAGAAAGCTCCACTATACCTTCAGGCTCTTTTTCTTCCCGCTCTTTGGCAACAACTTCAGCTTTCACTTCTTTTTTGCCTGAACTGCTACCACATGACAAAAACAAAAAACTGTTTAATAAAAAAACACCTGTAACTATTGCTGTTTTATATTGAAACCATTTCATATTAATTTCCTCCCTGTAAATAATTTAACTGAATGATAGTTTGGTTATACTGGTTTAAAGCTGACAAGTATTGTAGCTTACTTTGAATCGAAAAACCAATACTTTGAATAAATTCGATATAGCCGATCTCGCCTTTACTATATGCTATCTGCGCCACCCGAATTTGTTCATCTGTCTGTTTTAAACCAATTGACTGGTAGTATTGAATGCTTTGTTGATATTTTTGGTATTCCTGTATCCAGGTAAGATATTCTGTTTGCAATTCCCTGGATGAATTCTGTAATTGTGTTTCTGCAATTGATACGCCTATTTTGCTGGCATTTATCCTTGCTTTATTGGCTCCATTAAACAAAGGAACACCTACACCTAACTGAAAGCCCGCTATCCTCGTGCCCGGAAAATATTCTCTATGAATTTTGGCAGGATTAAAACCAGAAATAACCAACTGATGACTGTAACCTACTGTCAATTCCGGTAACATTTTAGCCTTTTCCCACCGAACAGTGGAAGACTTTACCTGCACCTGTTGGCGGTAATAATCAAGCAATGGATGCTTATACAACGTTGTTGTATCCTGGCTAACATTCAATTCTAATACGGCTAATGTTGTAGTGTCTGCGATTTGTACCGGTTCAGATATATTTAGCAATTGCTGTATTACCAATTCATATACCTGCAAATCGGCCAATGCTCCTTTTTTCATTAATAACACTTCCTGATATTTGTTATCGGCAGTTAGTTTTTCAAGTTTGGAGGTTTCGCCGGTCTTAAAACGAACTGCCGCTTTTTCGGAAAAATTGCGATAAATGCTATCCTGATAATTCAGCAAGCGGATTTTTTCCAATCCATAGATATAATTGTAATAAGCCAGTTTTATTTCTCTGATCATTTCCGCTTCAGTCAAATCGCGCAGTTTATGTGCAAGTACAGTTTGCTGAGACAACATTTCTCTTTGCTTGCTATAATATCCCGGCCATGCGAAGTTTTGTGTAAAACCAATGGCATTATCAATATTGCCACCGCTGGTTGGGTCTTGCGTTATGGCCAAATTGGTTTTACCAGGGTCAAAAGCTGTTTTTTGTAAAACCTTATTCTGCTGCACTTCGAGAGATGCGGTCTTTAAGCGAAGATTCTGACGTTTTGCTATTGCAACCAGGCTATCAAGATTCATAGGTTTACTTTGCGCAATCGCAGAAGTTGGATAGAAAATTGAAAAACAAAATGCAATAACCAATATTACTGATACAGGGTGAAGGCTCATTTTTTTGTCCTTTTTAATTCGGGAGAAAAGAATGTATAAACAGGGGAGTACCAGTAAGGTTAGTAGGGTCGCTGTAAGCAAACCTCCGATCACTACAGTAGCTAATGGCTTTTGCACTTCTGCACCTGCGCTGGTAGAGAGTGCCATTGGCAAAAAACCGAGTGATGCTACAGATGCTGTCATGATCACCGGGCGTAACCGAACCTTTGTACCTTCTAAAACTCGTTGATAAATATCAGTTACTCCTTCCTGCTTCAATTGGTTAAAATATCCAATGAGCACAATGCCATTCAATACAGCTACCCCAAAAAGGGCAATAAAACCCACACCGGCTGAAATACTGAAAGGCATTCCCCTTAACCATAGCGCCAGTACACCACCAATAGCAGATAGTGGTACCGCTGTAAATATGAGCAGCATTTGTTTGGCGCTTCTAAAGGTGATGAATAACAGGAATAAAATCAATGCCAATGCCACAGGAACTGCTATTGATAATCTTTGTTTCGCTTCTTTCAGGTTTTGGAACTGCCCCCCATAAGTAATATAATATCCGGCGGGTAGCTTCAATTGATCATTCATTATGTTCTGAATATCTGAAACGGTTCTTTCCACGTCCCGGCCACGAACATTAAAACCTACATAAATCCTTCGTTTACCGTCTTCCCTGGAAACCTGCGCTGGCGCTTCTTTAAAAGTAATATTAGCTACCTGATTCAACGGCACCTTATTGCCGGAAGAAAGCGGAATAAAAAGACTTTCGATATTGATAATGTTTTCCCGCAGATCCCTTTGTAGCCTTACCACCATATCAAAGCGTTTTTCTCCTTCAAACACAACGCCTGCCACTTCTCCAGCAAAAGCCGTACGCAGCACTCGGTTAACATCACTGATGCTAAGACCGTATTGGGCCATTTTATCACGATTATACTCAACTACTATTTGGGGTAATCCTGTTACCTTTTCAACATAAGGTTCGCTTACTCCATTTACTGCTGAAATCAGCTTTGCAACCTTATTTGCCTGCTGTGCCAAAATATCCAGATCATCACCATAAATTTTTACAGCAACATCCTGTCTGATACCTGTCATTAACTCATTAAAGCGCATCTGCATTGGTTGCGTGATTTCTACATTTACGCCAGGCAGAACAGACAATGCTTCTTGCATTTTTTCCATCATTTCTTCACGGGTTTTGGCGCTTTTCCATTCTTCTTTTGGCTGCATGGCTACCATCATATCGCCTCTTTCCATTGGCATAGGATCAGTAGGAATTTCAGCACTACCGATACGGGTAACTACCTGTTTTACTTCAGGGAATTTCGTTTTTAAAATTTTTTCTGCTTTTGTAAATGATTCAACGGCTTGTGATAAGGATGCGCCCTGCATCATTGAAATTTCTACTGTTAGGTCTCCTTCTTCCAGTGTAGGAATAAACTCACCGCCCAGCCTGTTAAAAATGAATAAACTCATTACGAATAATGCCAGGGCAATTATTACAGTGGCCAACTTCCACCTTAATACTCCTTTTAATGCCGGTTCATACAACCGGTGGATAAAACTCATTATACGGTCAGAAATATTCTTTTTATGAGTTGTCTTTTTGCTAAGAAACAAGGCACTCATCATGGGCACATAAGTCAGTGAAAAAATAAAGGCACCAAGAATCGCAAATGCTACCGTTTGAGCCATTGGCCTAAACATTTTGCCTTCAATGCCCACTAAGGATAATAATGGCAGATAAACAATCAAAATAATGATTTGCCCAAATGCTGCCGAACGCATTAAGCGACTGGCGCTTTCAAAAACTTCTTTGTCCATCTGCGGTTTGGTAAGTCGAGGAATGCCTGTATGATGATGCTTGCTTTGAGAAATTCTATGTACCACGCTTTCAACAATAATCACCGCTCCATCTACTATCAAACCAAAATCAATAGCACCTAAGCTCATCAGGTTACCAGATACACCAAATAATTGCATCATGCTGAATGCAAAGAGCATGGAAAGCGGAATAACGGAAGCCACCAGCAAACCTGCTCTTAAATTACCCAGTAATAATATCAGTACAAATATTACTATCAGTCCTCCTTCAATCATGTTTCTTTTTACTGTACTGATCGTTCTTCCCACTAGTTCGGTACGGTCAATAAAGGGTTCTATTACTACACCTTCCGGTAAGGATTTTTGGATTTGCTTCATTCTTTCCTTAACGTTTCGTATTACCCTGCTAAAATTTTCGCCTTTTAGCATAAGCGTAATACCGGCCACCACTTCGCCTTCGCCATTTCGGGTTACAGCCCCATATCGGGTAGCGCTGCCCCATTGCACTTTGGCAATATCACGTATAAGTATAGGAATGCCGTTTACACTTTTTACCACTATCTTTTCAATATCTCCCAATGTTTTCACCTGCCCCGCCCCTCTTATAAAATAGGAGTTGTTACGCTGCTCAATGTAGGAGCCACCCGTATTTTCATTATTATTCTCCAGCGCCTCAAATATTTCTTTTATAGAAATATTTTGTGCATTGAGCCGTTCGTTATCCACTGCAACTTCATACTGCTTGACGTAACCACCCCATCCGCTTACTTCAGCCACGCCCTCGGTGCCTGCTAATTGAGTTCGTACAATCCAATCCTGCATGGTGCGTAAATCCATTGCGGAATACTTCTTTTCGTAACCAGGTTTTGTATGCAAAACATATTGATATATTTCACCTAAACCTGTAGTAATGGGTGCTAATGATGGATCGCCCATGCCTTTAGGAATTACCCTTTCTGCCTCTTTCAGCCGCTCGCCTACCTGTTGCCTGGCCCAGTACACATCCACATTGTCTTTGAAAACAAGGGTAATTACAGAAATGCCTGAACGGGAAATAGAGCGCTTTTCAACGACATCAGGAATATTTGACATTGCTAGTTCAATAGGAGCCGTTATGAATTGCTCCACTTCCTGAGCACCCAGGCTCGCGGCCTGTGTAATAATTTGCACCTGGTTATTGGTAATATCCGGTACAGCATCTATAGGTAATCTGGATAGTGAAACAATGCCCCAAACTATTAAAGCCAATGTTAAAATTCCAATAGCGAGCTTATTATTTATAGAAAACTGTATGATTTTATCGAACATAGGACTAATGTTTTGAAATATCCCGGTAGTATTTAATCATGATGCCTGCAATAGCCATTAGAATAAAAATGGTTAACAGGATTAGCATAATAAACCTTATAACCCGCATCCATTTGGGCTTTACAGGGTCTTTTACTTTGCTGTAAATCGCCGGTTTACGGGTTGATGACTTTGATTTAGCCATAACCACAAACTTTCAATATGATAATAAATAAATTGCTATTAGTGCATCGCCATGCACTGGTAAACCTGAAATATTAAGCAGCCAATTGAGGTGGTTGCCAAACGGGGAGAGCTATTTCAATAATATTTATAGGTAGATACGAAGTGAAATGCTGGCTGCATATTACTTCCAAAGCAGAAACAGAAGCAAAAGAATGGTTAATAGAAAAGCCTGCACAACATGCACACTGGCAAAAAGGAGAACAGTTGTCGTTATGATTTTTGTCCTTTTGCTGTGCAGGTGATTTTGAGATAATTGTATTCGCTTTAGCGCCTGTTGAAACAGCAGCATCATCTGCACAAGGCATCCAGCTTTGCATCAAGACAATTACGGCCATTATGAAGGCGAAAAATTTCATTGGTTGCAAATGTAATGCTTTATGTTGCAAAAATGATAGGCCGGAAGCCAGCAAAAAGGCACTAATGTTGCAAAATCAACTACATAGGATAGTTTTTCCTGATTTCGAAAACAATTGAAATTGAATAAAACCGCAAATTATACTAATTAAAAGCCAGGCAGGAGAACCTGCCCGGCAACACTTAAAATCTATATAAATTCAATGCCTTTTAAGTAAAAAACAAAGCAAATATTCAAATGGAAACCCATTAGTTCCCGCGACCATCTTACTTCCTCTGCCCTTTTCAAAAACTCGTACTTTTTTTCGGGGATAATCTCATTAAAAATATAGGCTTCAGTAAACGCTCACAATGCATATTTAGCGTCTGCTTATCGAATAATTCCTTATCAAAAGAAACTGAGCTTAATTTAGTTTCTTCCATAAACTGTTTGGTAGTAATTATAAAATGTTCGGTTCCCAAATGGTAAGTATCAGCGTCACAAATTATTTCTTCCAGAATATTTTTTGGATTCCTTGGCATCTTGGTAGCCATTATGCAATCCTCAATTTCATCTATCAACTCACTATCTCTGGTTAGCTTGATCAGTAATTCTCTCATAATTTCGACGCCCTTTTGTTCATGTTCATAACGACCAGCAAATAAGTATCCGGTATCATGAAACCACGCTGCTATAAATATTTCCACCAGCTACCTTTCACTCAAATTATAATGACCTGATATTTCTTTAGTTTTATCAACGGCATATTGCGTGTGTTTAAGAGTATGAAAGACTAACGTTGTATTTGATTTTTTTTCAAATAGTTGTGTTACATATTCCTGAACTTTTTTCCTGATTTTCTCATACATATAAATCACATTTTATTTTTAGCAAGCATAAATTCCAGAATAACTATAAGAAAAAAGAAAAATAGAAATGCTATCACAGCACTTTTAATTGATTCCAGGAAAACCCGTTTCCCTTTAAAGTGATGCTGATATTCATTATAAGTAATAAGATACGCTATGATGGCGGCAATTAACCCACCGGCAACTCCAACTAAAAGAAGAAAGATTAACCGCATAATCAACTCTTGTTTTACCCGCAGCGATTGAATTTGAAAATCCGGCTGCAACAATCATACAATTAATACAATTGTTCCTGCTATAATCAAAAGAGCTCCAATAGCAGTTTGAAAGTTAATCCTTTCACCTAAAAAAATAATAGATAATACAATTGTTAGCGCTACACTCAGTTTATCTACTGGTGCAACCTGAGATACCTTCCCAATTTGTAAAGCTTTAAAATAAAATATCCATGATAAACCGGTTGCAAGGCCAGAAATGACTAAGAAGATGAGATTCTGTTTTGACAATGTTGCGATTGCTTTTGATTCACCTCTTGCTAACACAATACCCCACATAGTGGAGAGTAAAGCGTATAACCACCACATAATTTATAAACTTTAAAAATAATTAAAGCAAAATAGCATGATTGCTGTTTTTTGCTCTACCCCATTTATAACGGTGTGTCCAATAAGCAAGTTTTGTAGATAAAATGCCTATGCCAGCTGCTACAAGTACATCACTTAAATAGTGCTTGTTATTAGCCATTCTGAAACCTCCAACAATGGATGCCAACCCATAAGAAAGATAGGGAACCCATTTATATCGATATCCATATTCTTCTGACAGTATGGCGGCAGCAGCAAAAGCCTGGGCAGTATGACCGGATGGAAAAGAGGTATAAGCGCTGCTGTCTGGCCGCAAAATATGGGAGGTATTCTTTAAAACAGTAACAGCAGCCATCATTACCAATTCACTCTTTAATAAGATCACCGACCTGTTTGAAATATCTGTTTTTGGTTTCATTCCTATTGCTTCCAAACCATAGGTTAATGCGATAGGTGAAAACTGAAGGTAGTCGTCTAATGAAGTTTTGAAACGGGGGATAATTTCATTTCGCTCTTCTACTAATTCATTTTTTATACTTTCTCTTCCATTTCCATTTGCGCCAAAACCAGCAATTATTAAAATTGAAGGGATAATGAGTTGCTTTTGGGTAAACCGAAGTGGTTTGACTTGATAAACACTATCTGTTTTTTGCGCCTTGATTTCTACACTATATAGAGAACAGCATAGTATGATGGTACTCAGTTTAAAAAAATGGCCTTTCATGATTAGAACTATTTATTTTGTTAAAATAGATCAGCCTTATGAAACTTGGAAACACAAATAGCAACAATGGAATGCCTGCAACAAATCCCCCAATAACAGCAATGGCTAATGGCTGCTGCATTTGCGCCCCCAAACCAATACCCAATGCTAATGGCATTAATGCTAAAATAGCTCCAAGGGCCGTCATTAATTTTGGCCGGATACGCAACGCAATGGCATATTTAATGGAATCATCCACATTGCCACCTGCTTTAAGATTAGCAAAAAATTGATTGACGGTAAAAATGGCATTTTCGGCAATAATGCCTACTATCATAATAATGCCGGTATAGCTGCCCACATTTAAAGGGATGCCGGTAAAATAAAGTGCAAGAATACAACCTGAAATCCCCAAGACCGAAATGAATAATATCAATAGGGAAATCAACCAATGCCTAAACAAAAATAATAATACGGCAAAAACCAATAAAGACGCGGCTATTAAAATGAGCAGTAATTCTTTGAATGAGTTCTGTTGTTCTGAATAGGCCCCTCCATAAGCAACAGTATACCCTTGTGGCAGCGCCAGATCTTTTGCAAACCTTTGTTGTATTTCTTTAATAGTACTTCCTAAATCGCGATTATTTAGTCGCGCCGTTAGCACTATGTCAGACTTTAAATCTTCCCGCTTCAACTCCGTCTCACCGCTTATGATCTGTACATCTGAGAAAAATGAAACAGGTTTGGTAGTCCCATCAGGCAGAAAGATGAGTTGACTTTTTATTTTCTCTAAACTGTTATTGCTAAAGTTAGTAAACCGCATTAGTATCCTTCTCATTTGTTCGCCATCCTGTATAGTCCCCACCTGTAGCCCTCCTGCCATAGCCAACTGTGCAGGATTTAGTACCGGCCCATTTGCATTTATTCCCAATGGGATACCTCCCGTGTAAGCAGTAAGCTGAGATTGAAAATCAGTCAGTGTTATGTTGAATTGCGCCAGCTTTTGTACATCAGGATGGAAAACAATGGAAGGCCCTGCCAACACCAAACCGTTCTCGATATCTGCTATACCTTTTATACTGTTTAAAATGTTTTCTGCCTGGTGGGCAAGGGATTCTAACTTATGCTGATCATCGCCAAAGATTTTTATTTCAATGGGACTAGGCGTATTCATTAAATCCCCCAACAAATCTGAAATCCGCTGGCCAAATGAAACATGTAATGAAGGCTGTGTGGCTTCTATTTTTTTTCGCAAATCATCGATAACATCAACCGTTTTATGCGTCCTGCTTTTCTTTAGTTGAATTGAATAGTCGCCATAATTTTGTGCCCGCGTTTTAAAGCCCATACCCATCCCTGTTCTACGGCTATAAGTTTCTACTTCAGGGTGATGTGTTAAAATTTGTTCAACCTCCCTGAGCATCCTGTCTGTTTCTTCCAGTGAAGTACCGCTGGGAGAATAATAATCCAGTACAATGGTTCCTTCATCCAGGTCGGGCAAAAATCCTGTTTCCAGTTTATCAGAAACATAATAGGCACCGCCAGCAAGAATCACCACGAACACAATGGCATATACAGGCTTATCAAAAAGCCATGTAAGCCAGCGCAGCTGATTGGTATTGAAGGAATGCTGTTGTATTTTTTTTGTATGTCGAAATCCCAGCGCCAGATGCAATACCGGTAATACAAACCAGGTTGCCAGGAAAGAACAGACTAAAACAATCTGCATGGTTGCCGATAATTCTTTGAAGAAACTACCAGCCAGGCCGCTCATTAACCGAAAAGGAATAAATATTACAATGGTTGATAAAGAGGAACCGATCATTGCCGGGAATAAGTCCCTGATAGCTTCCTTTACGATGGTGAAATTGTCTTTCTCAGGATGTTCTTCATGCGTTCTGTAAATCTGTTCTATTATTACAATGGCATCATCAATGATCAAGCCAATAGCAGCAGCAATACCACCCAATGACATAATGTTGATGGTTAATCCATTTACATACAATAATGTAATAGAGAAAGCTATCGTTACAGGAATTGTCAGCAGTACAACAAGACTCGCACGCCAGGAACGAAGGAAGATGATCATTACAAAAATAGCCAGTATCAATCCTTCATAAATTGTTTTGATTACACTATCAATGCTATCTCCAACGAAAGCCGACTGGTCATAATATGTTTTTAATTCTATTCCGGGAGGCAGGGCCTTTCTTACTTCCTCAGCCTTTGCCTTTACATTTCCCGCAAAGTCGATCAGGTTTATGCCCTGTTGTTTTACCAGGTCGATCAATACCGCATCATTGCCGTTGGCGTTTACAATCACAAACTCTTTTTGTTCCTGCAAATCAACACTAGCAATATCTTTTAGTGTAATGATGCGGTTGCCATCGTTTTTAATAATGATATCTTTCAATGCTTCAATATCATTCACTCTTGTTTCAGTGAGCGTTAAATACAACCTGTGGTAATCTGCCAGGTTGCCGTTTGATTCTACAAAATTGGTATTGTTAAAAACTGTTTTCAGGGAATTAGGCGTAATGCCCAGGGAAGACATTTTTACCGGGTCGGGAATTATTACATACTCTTTCACTTTGCCGCCTCTTACGACCACATTAGATATGCCCGGTACCTGTGAAAATAAGGGACGAACCAGCAGGTTGGCATTATCTTTTAACGCAATCAATCCTTTGGTTTTACTTTCCAAAGTATAGCCATAAACAGGGAACAAAGACTGGTTCATGGCTTCCGTTGAAATAATCACGCCGCTTGGAAGCATACCCTTTATTTCATTGATGCGGCTTTCAATCTGTGTTTTCGCAAAGTATATATCAATATCCCAATTGAAATAAACTTCAATCACACAACTGCCCCGGCTGGTACTGCTTTTAACCGTTGTAACACCTTTTACTCTTTTCACGGCACTTTCCAGAGGCTTGGTTACCGTGATCATCATTCGGTCAATAGGCTGCTGACCATTATCAGCAATCAATGTGATTTTTGGAAAGGTAACTTCCGGGAACAAGGCGGTTTGCATGCGGGTATAAGAAAAAATACCTACTGCGACCAGTACCAGTGCAATAAAAATGATGGGTTTGGAGAATATCTGGAAATAGTTTTGCTGCCTCATTATATTCTCTATTTGATAATTTTTACCAATGCTGTATCTGCTAATCCATAATTGCCTTCCGATAATATTCTGTCAGAAGTATTCAGCCGGGGTGATAGAATTTCGACTTCATTGATATTACGTATGCCCACTTTCACATCTGTTTTAATAGCCGTACTATCATTGATTAGCTTCATTATCCAGAAGTTCTTCATTAGTTCGTCGCTTAATACACATTCCTTTGACAATACCTGTGCATTAGGTTTGTAGCGGGTTGTTAATAAAACCGTTGCCACCAACCCTTCGGGAAGAAAAGTATTCTGTAGCGGTTTTACCAGATACATTTGGGTTTGCGCCGACGTGTTGAGTGAACTTAAAGGTTTAACAATATGTGCACGGAGCTGCGATCTATCAGGCAATACAATGGAACAAAGATTATTTCCCTGTACCAGCGAATGATATTCATAAGGTACATTCAGTTGAAAAGCCAGGTTGCCATTTTGTGTAATAGTACACAGCGGGTTACCCTCCATAATAAATTCACCCGTCTGTTGCCGGTCAATCGTAGTAACAATACCGCCGGCAGGCGCTTTGATAGTTATTTTACCAAAATCTTTTACGTTGCTGTCTTCACCAACTGCGTTATTGCCCAACGCATTCCTTTCCTTTGTTTCTAACTCGTATAAAACCTGTCCCTGATTTACTGCATCTCCATATTTTATATTGACACGGGAAATAAAGCCTGCAACGGGAGCATTTACTTGGCTACGCTGCAGGTAAACGGAGGTTGCCGTAAGCGTCACCTGCTGCTCCATGTTTTTGTTTTGCAGGGTTGTTACTTTAACCTGGGCAACCGGCTTTATTTCCGGGTCTGCATTTTGATCTCCATGGTGACAGGACATAAGGTATAAAATCACAAAAGAGAATAAAGAAAGATTTTTGTATGGATGCTTGCTCATCTGAAATAATTATTTAATTACCAGTTCCAGTAATTATAAGCATTGATTAATAGCTGTTGATTTGCCTGCATAAGGATATATTCCTTTTGCAGGGCCATGGCATTTTTAACGGTATTCAAATAATCAATTACGGATATTTGTCCTTTTGATAATTGCTGTTTATAGTTTTCCAATAACTTATCATATTCCCGCAACTGACTATCTGTAAGGCTGGTCCGTTCCCGTATCGCCTTCAACTCAATTAAAATGCTGTTTTTGCGAACAGTGTTTTGAGTAATAAAATTTTCCTTGTATGCCCCCGATGATTTAAGCAATACCTTAGTACGGCTGCGGGTTAGCTCTTTTTGCCTGCCATCAAATAAATTCCACGTAAGCCCGAACCCGGCGTTTACTCCAAAGCGGCGATACAGAGTAGAAATATTTACTGCCGTCAGCCCGGCATTGGCAAAAGCATTTACCTGGGGTTTATACCGGAGTTCAAAAACATTTTGGTGTGCAATAAGTAAGGCGCTGTCTAAACTAAATTGCTGCGTAAATGCCGAGTTTCCTTCATCAGGCTTAAGTTGCAGATCAATATTATTCAACAAATGATAGCTGGTATCGTTAATACCGCTAAGTATATTAAGGCCTAACAAATTTTTACGATAGGATGTCTGTGCCGTATTTAAGTTAATGACCTGGATCTGTAATTCAATATTCAATAAACTGAGATCAGATAATTTAAGCAAACTGGCATTTATCAGCTTTGTTACCAGCTCTTTTTGTTCCTGTAATAAAGCAATATATCTATTATAAAATTCAATTTGCCTGTTATCCTGGAGGCAAAAAATATATTGGTCGGTAACAATTTTTTCAATCTCATGACTGGTAAGACGGATATTATTTTCATTTACTTGTGTACCAATAATGGCTTCATCTGCAACTACTTTAAATTTTGACTGGTTAAATAATGGCTGGCTGATACCAACTACACCCTGATACAACCCACCATTGTTAGTCGAAACATCATAGCCAAAATACTTTTCCGGATTAGTCGGGTTTAATTCTAAAGTGGTTTTCCCGTTATCCTGCGATAATACGGGCGCCAGTAAATAGTTAGCTGTAAGGCCAACCTGTGGTTTAGTGTATACAGCCTTTAACCTTTCTATTTCAATCCGAGTAGCTTCACTTTGATTTTTATTACTTTTTAGGAGGGGGCTATTATCTTTTGCTGTTTGAATATAATCCTCCAAAGCATATTGTGCAGATAGCATGGATGAACAGCATACCAGCAATAAAATAAGGATTGACCTGTTAACCATCAACTACAATTATTTTTAAAAATTTCATTTGTTGGGTTCATACACGCGTAACTGCGCCGGTTGGTTTTCTGACTCTGGTACGGCAAGAAATAATTGATCTAGCATAGGCGAATACAGCGATGTGCCTGCCCCTTTTGCTGTTGTCATTTTATCAATCATCTCATAATGATCTGCATCCTTTTGTTTGATAACATCAATATATCCTTCTGCACAGGAAACATATATGAGTGACCGCTTGGCATCATAGTAAATACCATCGGCGTTTTTATTTATTGTAAAATCTGTTAGCGGTTTTCCGGTTTCAACAGCATACACAATAAACTTACCCGGTTCACAGGCAATAAAAAGGCGTTTATGTATTTGGTCAAAAGCCATGGGAACATTCTGGTTTGATTGCGTTACCGGCCAGGAAGCAACAACTTTTCCCACCTTTCGATCCACCACATCTATACAATTTTTGGAAGGAATATTTACATAAATTAATTTTTCATCTAGTTCAAACTGCTTTGGAAAATCAGATAAGGAGATTTCGGTTTCAATTTTATCTTTTGTAACATCTATAATCCCTATTGAACCAAATGTGTTACCTACTCCTACAAATAATTGGCGGGTAGCAGTATCATATCTGAGGTTATTGCATTTCTCTTTAAATGAAAATGATTTTACCGGTTTATATGATGCGCCGTCCAATACTGTAACCTTCCCATCGCCACCTGTAGAAACATAAATTCTGTTTGACTCCGGGCGATATACAACCCATTTAGGCTCATTGAAACCGGGGATACTCTGCAACGGTTTCCCTGCTTTTAAATCGATTACTTCCAGGCTATGGTTGTCTTCTGCCGATAAAAACAACCGTTGTCCCTTTACATCTGTGGCCATTAAATCAAAACCACCTTTTACCTTCGGAAGGCCAATAGTTGTTTTAAGTGTAAGTGCTTTAACGGCGGGGAGCATGGTACTGCTTTCAGCAGTTTTTGACTTACCCTGATTCGTGGCACATGAAATGATAAAAAAACAGAATATGAGGAAGAGGGTAAAGGCTGAAACCTCTTTAAGTTTGCCCATAGCAATAATTATTGGTGCCCGACAAAGGTGTTATCCGATTTAGAATATTTTTTGAATTTCAGAATTTCACGGAAAATACATGCCGATCCAAAACAAACCGGTAATGCACAACCCATCCGTACCGGTCGCAGATCTCTTTTACAATGGCAAGCCCCAAACCACTGTTATGTGCATCGGTTTGGCTATTTCCAAACCGTTTAAACAAACCGCCGGCGTCCAGGGCATGGGAACCTCCCGTATTAGAGACTTCCAACATCCTATCCTGCACCCTGATTTCAATAATACCCTTTTCTATATTGTGCCTGATGGCATTTAACAGCAGGTTATTCAACATTATTTCAGCCAGACCCTGGTTGGCTTGCAGGGCAATATCAGACTGGATAGACTGTTCAATGACCAATTCTTTTGGAGTGGCCTGTTCGGTGAAATAGGGAACTGACTGTTCAATCAGCTCATTCAGCCGGAAAGAGCTTACTTCGGTAAATTGGTTGTTCTCAATTTTTGCTAGTAACAAAAGATTTTTATTGATACGGGATAGTCTTGAAGCAGCCTCGTACAATGATTGAAGAATCACTGATTGGGCTTGTGTAAGTGATTTATCCTGCAACAATAAATCCAGTTTCGATTGAAACACCGCCAGTGGAGTCTGCAGCTCATGTGCCGCATTTTGCGTAAATTTTTTTTGTGATGTGTATGACCGCAAATTGCTCCGGATCAATTTATCAAGGCTTGCGTTTAGCTGGTCAAACTCTTTTATTTTAGTAACAGTAAATTGTGGCTGGTTGTGCTGCTCAAGATTGAATTGCTTTACTTTTTCCAACGTGTCATAAAATGGTTTCCAGAGACGATTTGATATAAACCGGGTAATAAAGAAAATAACCAGTAGCAATGAGAATAATATGCCCAGATAGAGGCGTATAATGGTTTTTATCAGGTCTTCAGATTCTACCAGGTTCAGTTGAATCATCAAGATATAAGGTTGATTCTCTATTTGCACTTTGGTATATAAAACTCTGTAAGGTTCCCATTCAGGTACCATTTCATCGAAGAATATTTCCTGAATAATCGAGTCTTTTGGTTTTGAGAGAACCGTATCGGGTAATATGCGAATATCGCGGTTGAATTTATTCCATACAGGTATATCATTAATGCGTAAAGAGCGAAGGTTGTTTGTTACAAATTCTTTTTTGCGCAGCAGGATGGCCTCATCCACATCGTCAGTGTAAAGCTTCTCCATCATCCAGTATAAAAATGGAATACTCAGCAGCAATATGATAGTGGCAAAGACGGTATAGTATAAAAGCGTTTTATTTAAAAGACGTTTCATTGTTCCCATTTATAGCCCATGCCATAGGCTGTTTTAATATAATCTGTACAACCTGCTTCGGAAAGCTTTTTTTTGAGATTCTTGATATGGGCATATACAAAATCATGGTTGTCCAGCATATCAGCCATATCTCCTGAAAGGTGTTCGGCCAGAGCGGCTTTGGAAATAACCCGGTTTTTATTGCCAATCAGGAAAACAAGCAGGTCAAATTCTTTTTTGGTAAGGGTTACCGGTTTATCTGATACCATCACCTTTTTGGCCGGTATGTCAATTTTTAGTTCATTTACCTGCAGGATGTTGCTGTTACCAAATTGTTTTCGCCTGATCACAGAATATATTCTGGCCCCCAGTTCGGATAAATGAAAAGGCTTTGCCAGGTAATCATCTGCTCCTGTATGTAAACCAGCTATTTTATCTTCCAATGAATCTTTTGCAGAAATAATAATCACCCCGTCCTGTTTTTGTAGCCTTTTAAGCTCTTCCAGTACCTTTAAGCCGTCCCCGCCCGGTAGCATCAGGTCAAGCAGTATACAATCATAGGAATAAATATCAATTTTTGAGATGGCGTCATCATAAGTAGCTGCCATTTCACACCGGTAATTTTCATCGGTGAGATAGGTGGCAATGCTTTGGGCCAGTTCCCTTTCATCTTCTATGATGAGGATTTTCATGGGCTGAAATTAAATTCAAAATTTGAATAAATTTCGAATTTGGGACTTATAGCCATATAAACAGGTTTTAGACGAATACCAACAACAATGGGATAATGATCGGACGCATGATACGTCTTTGCATGCATTAAAAATTTCAGCTCCTGCAGAAATAATATATTAGGATTTACCTCATTAATAATTTCTATACGCAGTTTATTTCGCTTGTGATGAGCTTTTTCATGACGCCCACTTGTAGCCTATGCCATAAGCTGTTTTAATATAATCTTTACAACCTGCATCCGCCAGTTTTCTTTTCAGGTTTTTAATGCGTTCGTAGACAAAATCGTCATTATTGAGCATATCCCACATATCCCCAAAAAGATGTTCTGCCAGTATACTTTTGGAAATCACCCTGTTTTTATTGCCAACAAAAAACAGCAGCAGGTCAAATTCTGTTTTGGTTAATGGCACAGGCTCGTCATTAACAGTTACTTTCTTTGTAAGCAGGTCAATTTCCAATTCATTCAATAATGCTTTGTTGGTATTCCCAAATTGTTTTCTGCGTATTACCGAATAAATCCTTGCTGAAAGTTCTGCCAGGTGAAAGGGTTTTGGCAGGTAATCATTGGCACCGATATTCAGCCCTTTTATTGTATCTTCTACTGAGTCTTTGGCAGAAATAATGATAACCCATTCCTCTTTATGTTGGCGCTTCAACTCTTCCAGCAATTTTAATCCGTCACCGCCGGGAAGCATGATATCTAGGAGGATGCAATCATAGGAGTACTGATCTATTTTTTCCAAAGCATTCTTAAGATTGAATGCAAATTCGCACAGGCAATTTTCATCCTTCAGGTATGCCATAATGCTTTTGGCAAGTTCCTCTTCATCTTCAATAATCAGAATTTTCATAGGATGAAATTAAATTCGAATATTGAAGAAATTTCGAATATTAGCCCTGTAAGCATTAATAACACTGCAAGAAAGCCAGGTAAAGTTTTAACGTATCTCTCCATCCTCTGCCCAGGGCATACATACACTTCTCTCTCCAACGATGCGTACAATAGTGCGCCGGTAGGCGTCCTGTTCATTGGTGTTTTGCAGGTATCGGCGCAGCGCATCCCGTTTCAAAACATAACTGCGCATATCTTCTGCATCGTGTTCAAAATGTAAAACGGCATGGGAAATAAGCCATTCCCCGATTTCGAGGGAAGAAGATGCATCGATGAGCATGCCTAAATGCCAGAGACATGCTCCCTCGGAATTGAGGTATTGCTGCCGGGCGCCGGCATCCCCGATAGCTGCTGCCAGTTGTTGAATGTATTTTTCCTCTGACTGCTGAAGCATCTTACAAACCTGGCAACTGCGGGAGTTGTTTACAAGGGCTTTTAGCAAATCGCCCTTTTCATGCAGGTGTTTGGCGGACTGCAACTTTCGTGCAACCTGTTCGGAGAGCCTGGCATATCCCACCGAAGCGCCCTGGGGCGAGGAAACAGCCAGCAACTGCCAGGTATGAAGCGGGCAAAAACCCAGTTCTGTAGCAAACTTCATTTGCGCCTGTTCATTTATGACAAGCTCGTATTGCCAGTGTGCAAAAAAATCAGAAGCGCGCTCTATAAGGTGTTGGCAAACCGGGCAACTCCTGGTTTGCAAATCGGCTTTTACATTGATGTTTCCGGTAGTGTCGATCGAAGCACCTTGGTTCGCGCCAGCAAATAATTTTCCCTGTTTATTTTCCTTTGCAGATGCAGGCAACGCAGGCGGAAGGTTTGCTTCCTCAATTTTTTTGCTTAATATCAAATTGTACAAGGATTCCAATTTAGCTTCCTCGTTGGCTAAAGTGGGTACAGCTTTATGGGGATTGAAGTGAATATTTAGCTTTTTCTCTTTCGCAATGCTAACAATCCTTTCCTGCAAATACGCTTCGGTGAAAATATTTTGCTGCCGTTCATTATCCAGTACTCTCAGGGTTTTCTGGGCTATGGCAGCCAGGAAAACAGTTGATTTTTCCTGTGTCAAAAATGCGGCCAGCGCATCTTCCAATTCCTTAAGCCCGCTTTTTTCATAAACATCTGCATTGCCGGAGGTGCCGGCCTCCAGGGCCAGTTTTGAAGAAACCGGGAAAATCTTTATCATATCGCTTTCCGTTTCCCTGCTGATTGTTTGCGTTACAAATCGGATGACTTCATCCCGCTCAACTTCTGTTACAAGATCAATTTTGTTAATTATAAAAAAAATCCGGTCTACGTATTCCTTAATTTTTTGAAGAAATTCCAGTTCTACGCTTGTCATGGGCATATCAGCCCCGGTTACAAAAAGAACCGCATCGCACTCGGGTAAAAAATTGTAAGTGGTAGCTGTGTTAGCCAGGATGGCCGATCCCACACCCGGCGTATCCACAAATTCAATTCCATAGCGCAGAAAAGGCACAGGCAATTCAAGGTGGACATTATCGATCTTCTTCTCATTATTGGGATTGCCTTTTTCAGTTACGTAATCTGGCAGTTCAATTACCGGTGCTTCAGCCGGGAATAGCTGGTTGGGTCGGTTCACAATGAGTCGTTCTGCAGGCCCGTATTTGAGAATGGTAATGGCCGAAGTAAGTGGTAATACACCTGTGGGCAGTATTTCGCGGCTTATTATAGCGTTCATCAGCGAACTTTTACCTCGTTTAAACTGGCCAAGCACAGCTAATGTGAAGCGATCTTCTGCCAGTTTCACTGTGAGTTCCTCACACTCATTTTCAGCATGTTCACGCCCCAGCACTTTCAATGCCAGCCGTATATTGCGTAGCAGGTCTGCCAGTTGCAGCTTAACCTGGGTGTACGAACGCAATTTCTCCAGGTCAGGACTAGCACCTGGTTCCAAAGGGAAAGAATCTCCAGGTATAATATGGTCACTATCAGATTTCATTTTTATTCAGGTTTCTTCAAACACTTTATAATACACATCTTTACCATAACTTGTCTGGAGTGGTTCCGCCACTTTTAATTTAAAAGTTCTCGTTGTATCGGTTTGCCGTTCAGCCCTAAGAAAAATGGCTTTATCCTCTTTGTTGTTATTGTAAAAATTATGGGCAAATTGATACAGGTGGGTAACATAAAAAACCTTCAGGTTCTTTTCCTGCAAAGCAGTAACGATCTGCCGGGCAATTTCCGATCCTTCCCTTTCGTTGGTTGCCGCAAATGATTCATTAAAGAGTAAGAGTGAATCGCCGGTTATTTGACCCGCAATGTCACTCATCCTGCTTAATTCTTCATCCAGTTTACCACTATTCATAGTGGTATCTTCTTCTCTCTTAAAATGTGTAAACAGGCTGTTGCAAAGGTTAGCCTGAAAATTTTCAGCCGGTACAAACATCCCGCTTTGCATCATTAGTTGCGCTACGCCGATGCTCCTTAGAAAAGTGGATTTACCTCCCTGATTAGCTCCTGTAATAATCACCAGGTTTTTGTTAAGCACATTTATTTCGTTCCCTATAATTCTTTTGCCCATTTTTAAAGCCAGACACGGATCATACAAATCCTTAAATGCATGTTTTCTTTCCATGTGTGTTATAGGTTCGGGAATGCAAACCGGCGCCTGCATTTTCGCAAGCTGTTCATGCAAGTTGAGGCAGCCAATATAAAATGCCAGTTCAGTTTTTAACAATTTGAAAAAATGAAGGATATGGTCATTTGATTGGGCCAGCGCATTGGCCACCAGGTTAATGCCTTCGTTCGTTAATTCCGACAAAGCTCTTGCGCCACCTACATCTCTTGGGTGAATATTAAACGTATATATATGCTCCTTCTTCGCAAAAAGCCGCTGCCACCAGCTTTTCCTTTTGCCATGATACTGGTGCAGCCTGGGATGGATGCCCTTGTTTCCGTTGCCCATTTCATAACTGATCAAAATTCCATCCCGAAACTTCAGCGATTCCAGATTGGTATTAATTTCTTCAAAATAGGTATCGCTTAGCTCCTTTTGCAGCATGGTGAAAAACCGGTTGAATCCATCTGATTGGAATTTATTTACATGCTCATCGGCTACCTGCCGCAATTGCTTTAAGATATCCGAAAATATTTCCATGAGCCCGATTGCATCTGATAAAATCGAAGAGGGATATTTTGAAAAGACGCCGAACCAGCCGATTTTCCGGCTTTCCAGGGCGCCTTCTGTTATATCATATAATAACCTGATAACAGAAGGATTTTTTAAACAGTCCTGTATAATGCCCTGCCTGTAAATTATGGTGTCAAGGTCATTGGTTATTCCGGTAAGGATTGTTTTCATTGCTACTTCCAGCAAAAATTCATCCGAGCCGGCCATTGCGTTCAATAATATATTTAATTCCAGATCCTGCATTAGCTCTTTTTCATTCCAGGGCAATGGTGCTTTCAGATCAAAATCGCGGTTTTCATATAGCAGCAGTACTTTCATAATTTAATCCGGTTTCGTAAGGCACTATATGTAACGTGATATTTTTCGGCTATAGACAATGCAAAGGCCAATCCGTCGGCAGGTTTTCTTTCGATTTTAAAAGTTCGAATCGTGGAGTTATCCGGTTCTACCGTACTAACCACACTTACGGTTTTTTCACTAAAGGATAGCAATTCGTCAATAAAGGTTACCCAAACACATAACACATCTAACCTGTCAATTTTTTCCATTAATTTTTTGCTCAGAAATACGGCGTCCTGTAAAGTGGTAGAGGAAAGTATTTCATTCATAATGATAATACTGTTAGTAGTAGCCTGTTGCACGATGTTGTGTATCCTGATCAAATCATCTTCCAGTTTGCTTCTGAGGTTGGTTATATTTTCCTGCTTTTCAAAATGGGTGAACAACCTGTCGAACAAAAATAGTTTTGCTTCCCTGCCCGGAACCAGGCATCCAAGAGCAGCCAGGAAATGTAACTGTCCGAAAGTGCGGGCAAACGTAGTTTTACCGCCCTGGTTCGGTCCGCTTACAATAAATATGCGTTCTTCATTTTTAAGATAGAAATCATTACAAACTATAGGCTTGTTTTCTTTAACAAGTTTGTAAGCCAGGGCCACATCAAAACCTTCATGGCTATAAATATTTTTGTTATTGCTGGTAATTTCGGGATAGCTGAACGACAATCCGGATTGTTTCAATTTCGAGATAAATTCCAACCAGGCAATATAAAACTGGATTTCCCTGTCAAAGGTGATTATTGTTTCATCTTGAAAGTCGGCATATTTGGTACAGAAGTCACTCAACTGCTGAAATACCAGGGGGTACAACTGTGCTACTCCTTCCAGTATGGATGCCTCCACATGGTTCATCTGAAGATTTGGAGTAAATTTCATGCTGTAATCTTTTATTGCCTCGCGCTTGAACTTCTCAAAGGTGCGCTCTACTTCCGCGCTGTAGTCTGTTTCTTCCCTGTAGCTGGCGACCTGCACCTTTAGTTCCTTTGCGAGCACACAATATTTTATCGAGGAAAGATCCGTTAATAATTTTTGGGTATCATTGAAGAGCGACGTAAAGACGGGAGATTGTATATAGCGTACCAGGTATTCCCGAAAGGCCAGCAAACCTGAAGATTTTATATTCATAGGTGCCAAATCCCCAGACAGTGAATGAATAGCAGTGCTATAGGTATTAACAGCATCCAAAAGGAACCTTTCATCCTGGTATTTGTAGTTATTAGCTTTGGGGTTGGGTAGTTGTTGGCGCATGGCATACATTCTTGTAGCAAAGGCCGTCAGGCAGTTAAACAGCTCATCCTTTTCCATGTCTTTCATTGTTTCCTGGCGATACACAATCGCTTCCGGGTCACGCAAACAAGTATTAAAAAAGGGTTTTAGGTTATACTGTTCTTTTCCATGAATAACCGTATTGATTACCTGTACCAGGTTCAGGTCAACAAAAAATGCCGGTGTTTCACTGATAAGCGCTGTTTTATTTTTGAATAAAATGCTGCTGAATGCCATAAAAATTTCCTCTCCACTTTTTTTACGCTAATTATTGTAAATCCATTTGTTGGCAATTTCATCAAACCAAAAACAGATAATCCGGTTAAGATTATCATATGAGCTTACATAACGCACACTAACATCTGATACACCGGCCCATATATCGGAATGAATATCATAACATAAAAAATGATGGTATGTCGTTCCATTGTTTGTGTCACCCAAAAAAATATCGTCATTTGGTTCAGGCAATCTATGAGCAGAGACACGATTACTATTAAAATGATGTTGCGGTTCCATGAGGTTTAATACTTCCTCATTTTCAATGTCAATAGCAATTTCCAATTTTGCATCCTCTCCAAATATGCCTTTTATCAACAAAAAGTTATATTTTTCATCATGTAGCTCTTTAGTATTTTGAAGTTTTAAAAACTGATAAAATTCATTTTGAGGGAATACATAACACATTTTTACCTGTTCGTATACGAGATTCATGCCGGCAGCATGATACATGTTAACAATATGGCTGTTAATAGTACTAAAGTAAAATTTGAAACTCAGTAGCCGGTATGGTATACCGACCGGTCGTATTATTTCTACTGATTTAACCATGGCGTACCTCCTTCTCATGAAAAAAAATACTGCTGGTTTTGATACTTATCAGAACAGCAATAATTGAAGGAGAATACTTTTTAGCATAGTGCGTAAAAAAATAGCGGAGAAAGCGACTTAAACAATTACCTGTTCCTGTTAATGTAAAACCCCTGGTCATAGTTTGTAGTTTAATCATTTTAAACCATGAAACAGGAGTCATTAGCCACGCGTGGAAAGTGGCGCTCAAAGGCGAACTCCATCGCCTATTGATTACTAATTTACGCCTTTTTATGCAGCAAAAACTGTTCATTTATTTAACAAGATGTTATTTTAGTGGGTTTGTCATCTATACGGCAGGTAGTTTAATCGCTTCCAGTTCAACCAGATTATTCCTTAATCGTCCAATTTCAGCATCCAACGAACGTTCTGTTTGGTTTTTTAACCGGATGGCGTCTTCGATAATTGACTCTATAGTTTGCAGTAATTCACTAAACCGGTTATTGAGGTCGTAATTAAATTTCCGGAAGGATTCCTGGATTTTGTACTGCAAATCATAAATGATAGCCGATGTATTGCGAATGACCACTTCATTATAGTGTTTTTGAAGTCCTTTCAATAGTTGCTTTTTCCGGATGGAGGCAGGCAGCAATTTATATAAAAGGGATTTGTTATAGGTGCCATTTACATGGTCACTGCTGAGCGTCAGATAAAAGGAAGTATAAATATCGAGGTCGAATTTGTCGGCAATCATGTCAAAACTGATTCCCATTAATGCGGTAAGATGGTGGGCAAGCTCGTTCAGAAAACTTTGCGACCGGTTACTGTATTGAGTAAGCAGGCTTTTAAACTGCTCACGGCTCGCCTGCTCCATTGATCGTTTTATTTCGTCAAATTCATTAAGGATATATTGATCAAGTTCAGTGTGAAGATGGTTTACAGACTCGTCTTTATTAATTGCTTCGGATAGTCTTTCATTTACCCGGGATTTTATCGTTTTGGAAGCATCGTTAACGGTAATATGTATCTGGTCCTGCATCAACCGGATTCTACTGTTAATAATACTGGCAAATTCGTCTTTCTGCATCTGCATCAGTTGAATGGACGCCTGCAATTGTGACCGGCGTTGTTCCAGTTCGGTTAATGGCATAGTGAGTGCATCGAACTTTAACTGCAATTGCATCTGTAATTCCTTATGCAGCCAGTTATATTGTCTGCTAATCGACTCCTGCATTATGGCACCTTTCTCGTGAACGGCCATGTTTTCAATCAATCTATGTAGCCATACAATACGGTTATGTGGTTGCCGGGCAGATACCAAAAACAGTTGCGGGCTTATTGATGTACCCTGTAATAAGCCTGAAAGGATACCTTCGTTATGTGCTACTATCTTTTTCAGATCATCCTCCGGCAAAAGGTCAATCTTATTGAGTACTACTATAATTCTGGGAACAACTGATTTTAATTCGCTGAGAAAATCTATTTCTGTTTTTGAAATGGGCCAGTCGGCGCTCAAAACAACTATCGCCGCATCAATTTTGGGAATGAATTGTAAGGTGGCTGCCGTATTGTGCTCAAAAGCAGACCCCAAACCTGGTGTATCAACGAGGGTAGCAATTTTCAACAACGGGGCATCACAATATATACGTACTACCTCTACCTCTTTTTCATTGGCCGCATTTTGCTCTTCGCTAACATAAAGGCTCAATTCTTCTATTGCTTTTTGCTGCCGGTGACCATCCTTATATTGAATTTCGATGAATGGCGCTGAAGTGGTAAATTCCAGTAAAGTAACAATGGCGGTTACAGGAGTAACTCCAACGGGTAGCAAATCCTTTCCCAATAATGCATTAATAAGGGATGACTTACCTCTTTTAAATAATCCCAGCACCACAATGTATAGTCTCTCCGTTTTTATTTTTTCCTGTAACCGGGATATCTCGCTGGTCAACTCCCTGCCGGCAATACCATTTGCCAGCAACTGTATTTTTTCTAACAGATTACCGAATTTATCCATGATTATAGGCTTTCTGACCTTTTCTTAGGAACTGGTCATAGGCATCGGATAATCCAATACTTTTTATATGCTCAATTACAGCGTCTGTATCGTAGGTTACATAATGGAAATCGGCAAAAATAGAATTGGGATCAGTTAATTCCATTCTTTCGTGGATGGTTAAAATAACATAGCAAGCCCTGTTATTGCCATGTTTTGGCTTGCCAACAGAACCGGCATTGATGAGGTGCCTGTATATTTTTTCATTTTCCCGTTCAGCATAAATGCTTCTGCAAAAGGGAATATGTGTATGCCCCATCAAAAGTATATCAGCTCCCACATCATCGAGCAATTCCAGCATGGTACTATCTTTAAGGTTAGACATTACATATTCATTGTTACTTAAAGGACTTCCATGCACCATTACCAATTTTACAGGATGAAATGGAAAACGAAATTGCAACTGAATGGAAAAAGGAAGGTTTTTAAGAAAACGCCGGTTTTCGTCTGTTATATGTTGATTGACTATAGCAATCGACTGTAAACCAAATTCACGCTCGGCTTCAGTTTTGTAGGAAAAAGGGAACTGACTTTTATTATACCCGATACCTTCATCATGATTGCCCTGTATACATGTAATACCATGCTTCCTGATCAGGTCAATCACTTCATTATCCCACCCTGCAAAGTTAACCAGGTCGCCCAGGCAATAAATATCATCAGGTTGGTGCCTGCCGATATCTTCCATAACGGCCTGCAAGGCAGGTAGATTCCCATGTATGTCGCTGATAATAGCAACTTTCATAAACCGATTTTTTCTTTATACAGCTCCATACTCCTGACTATGCATTCTCTGGCCTTTTCACGCCCGTACATGTTACCTACCTGTACTTTCTTTTTTTCAAGCACCTTATATACTTCAAAAAAATGTTTCAGTTCCTCCATATGATAGGATGGTATATCATCCAGGTCGCTTACATGATGATAAGCCGGGTCGTGTGCAGCGACTGCCAATATCTTATCATCCATACCATTTTCATCTTCCATGTGCATAATGCCTATAACCGTTGCATCCACAACACAAAGCGGTGTTACCTCGATAGAACAAAACACCAGTATGTCCAATGGATCGCCATCATCAAAGTAGGTTTGCGGAACAAGCCCATAATTGAGGGGATAAAACATCGCGGAATAGAGTACCCGGTCTAACCTGAGTAACCCTGATGGTTTATCGAGTTCATACTTCATGCGTGAACCTTTGGGTATTTCAATAACAGCCTTTACAACATCGGGTGCTCTATCTCCAATGGAAATATGCCAGGGATGTTTTATTGTAATCATATTAAAGGCACTATTTGTTTTTAAATGCTTTTATTCCCTGGAATTTCGCAGCGATTCCCAATTCTTCTTCTATTCGCAATAGCTGGTTGAACTTGGCAATGCGTTCACTACGACAGCCACTCCCTGTTTTGATATGACCGGCGCTGGTAGCAACAGCCAGATCGGCAATAGTTGTATCTTCTGTTTCACCGCTGCGGTGTGATATAAAACAGTTGTACCCGTGCTGGTAAGCCAGATCAATAGTCTCCAGGGTTTCGCTGACCGTACCAATCTGGTTTAATTTTATCAGAATGGAATTGGCTACGCCCTGTTTTATGCCCTTTATAAGAATACCAGGATTGGTACAAAAAATATCATCGCCTACCAGTTCAATCGTGCCCCCCAACTGTTTTGTCATGATTTCCCATCCTTCCCAGTCGTTCTCAGCCATACCATCCTCCAGCAAAACGATCGGATACTGGCTGATCCATTTTGCCCAAATATCAAGTAACTGCTGCGATGAAATTTTTTCCTGTGTAGATTTAAAGAACACATATTGCCCATCTTCCCACATTTCACTGGTAGCAGGATCGAGGCAAACTGAAATATCTTCACCTGGTTTGTACCCAGCCTTTACAATAGCTTCCAGAATCACTTCCACGGCTTCTTCATTGGATTTCAGGTTGGGGGCAAATCCTCCTTCATCACCTACGCCTGTGAAATAACCCTTTTTATTAAGAATGCTTTTGAGCGAATGGAAAGTTTCTTCGCCCATCCTTATTGCTTCCCTGAACGATGGTGCATTGTGCGGTGCGATCATAAATTCCTGGAAGTCTACATTATTATCGGCATGCCGGCCTCCATTGATGACATTCATACAGGGTACCGGCATTACATACTCGTTTGCATCCTTTAATTGACGGTACAAAGGAATATTTCTAAGCAGGGCCATTGCTTTGGCATAAGCCATAGAAACGGCCAGGATAGCGTTCGCCCCAAGTTTTGATTTATTGGGCGTTCCATCCAGCTCAATCATGTGGTTGTCCAGTTCCATCTGGCTACCGATACTTTTACCTTTTAAATGAGCGGCAATAATGCTGTTCACATTATTAACTGCTTGTACAACGCCTTTGCCATTATACCGTTTTAAATCACCATCTCTTAATTCAACAGCCTCCTTTTCGCCGGTACTGGCGCCCGATGGCACAATGGCCTTGCCGGTACAATTTTCATTAATTGTCAGTTCTGCTTCAACGGTTGGATTGCCTCTTGAATCCAATACTTCCCTTGCATGGATCTTTGTAATCTTCATAATTTTTGATTTTGGTTATCAAGTGTTTTGATTAATCACAAAATGCCGTTGTTTTATCCTTTTTAAACTTGCTGCTTATGAATATCCCCAATATGATAAATGCGATCAGTTGTGTTATGACCGAGAACCAAATAAGGGCTGGTAGCGATATGTCGTATAAATATCCCATCAGCACGCTGCCAATAAACCAAAAGATGCCAAAGCCGGTATTAAAAACACCATAGGCTGTTCCTCTTTTCTCCTGGGGGATAAGATCGGCTACCACAGCCTTTACTACTGATTCCTGGGCGCCCATGCCAATGCCCCAAACAATCATACCCGCCAGTGCCCAGGGCATGGTACCCCAAAATACCATTGGGGCAAAACAAAGCGATATCAATGTAGCAGCCATTAAAACCTTAACTCCTATACGATCAAATAGCTTACCCATTAACAGGGCCGCTAGTCCATCACTGATCATGGCTATTGAATAAAAAACAGGAATCAAAGCATCCTTTATCAACGCCGTCTTTTTAAAATGATAAGCTATCAACGGGAAATCGGCGTAGCCGGCAGCGATAAATATGACCGCCAGCAGGTATAGCCAAAATCGCTTTGAGTATCCCTTTGTATCAATGGTTGTATTTTTTATTTCCAGGTGCTCCGGGTGAGGATATAATGACCTGGCCAGCATTAAGACGCCTAAGGCAATGATGGCAGGAATAAATAATACCAGAAAAGCAGAAGTGTAAGCGCTGTTTTTATAAAACAAAACTGCGCCCACCAGCAAGGGTCCAATGGTAGCTCCGGTTTGGTCCAGGGCTTCGTGCAGGCCAAAGCCCCATCCACGCCCCATTTCTTTGGTGCCATATGACAACATAGCATCACGCGCCGGCGTGCGAATAGCTTTACCAATGCGTTCCATGATCATTAATACCACAGCAAGCTGCCAATATCCTGCCCAGGCAAGTAACGGCACTGAAATCAGGTTTACCGTATATCCAATAATGGTAATCAGCCAGTATTTGTGGGTTTTATCGCTGATATAACCCGATAACATTCGCAGGCTGTATCCTAATAACTCACCCAAGCCCGCTACCCAACCCACTGTGGTAGCAGAGGTGCCTAATACATTAAGATAAGGTCCGTTGATACTGCGGGCTGCTTCATAGGTCATGTCGGCAAAAAGGCTTACCAAGCCTAGCAGCACTACAAATTTTGTAGCTGTTTTAATCCTGTTAGTGTTTAACATATCCTGTTTACTATTTAAAATTCCGATCTGCATACCTATTGAATTTGTACGCGCATTTACTGCTTTATCAATCTACCCAGTGCGTTTTTGTTTGTACCTCAATCCGGCCGATTTTTTCTTCCAGCAGGTGTATTTTATACAGGATCAACAGCAGTACATCAATAGGTAGGTTTTGATCTGCCCCGAATGTTAGCTGTATCCAGTTTTCCATTTCTTTTCTTTCGGCTTCGGAAAGAATTAAATTTTTTTTTAGCATACAAGTAATAATTAATGATACAGGTTTCGTTATCAGGCATTGCTCACAGGTGCTTTTTTCTTGCCGGTTGTTGCTGTTTTTTTCATTCCGTTTTTCTTTCTCAGCCGCCCCCATGCTTCCATAGTGGATGGTTTTGGCTTAAAATACTTTTGAGCAAAAATTGTTGGTAATACAGCACTTAATATAACAACCGTTACCAGTATTGTGTATTGCTTTTGATTGATGATGTGATTATTCAATCCGAACAATGCGGAGATGGTGCCAAATGTAAGTCCTGTGCCCATCAACAAGGAAGTATAGTGACTTTCTTTGCTGCGCATACTGAACACCCTGGCAAATGGAAATACTCCTACATACTTAGAGGCTAATTTGAGAAGGAAAAGAAATGCGATAACGCCGATAGCCGACCACACAGCAGGAAGAGAAACATACAAGCCTGCCTTTATAAAATAAAAAGGGGTGAATATGGCGAAAGCTATGCTTCGCATCCTGTGAACAAGAGTTTTATCACGCATAAAAACGCCGGCTACCACCAAACCTACCAGGTAGGCAGGTAGAACTGCCTCGCTTTTTGCGGTAGTTGATAACCCACCTAAGAAAAATAAAATGAGCAGGATAAATTTTACTTCGGGTTCACTGATCTGGTGTGAGGCGCCCATTCGAACAATAATAAAGTTCGTCCATTTAGGCATATACCAAAGCGTAATGCACATTACGCCAACGAACAATAGCATCCACCAATTAAAACTGGCAAATAATACACCTAAAGCAAGTACAGTTCCAAAATCAGTAATAAAGCAGGCGGCCAGTATCATTTTACCCATTGCAGTAGTGCTATGGCCTGTTTCAATCATCACGGCATATACCACCGCAACCGAGGTGGTGGATAAGGCAATACCAGCAATTTGTGCCTGCTGCAAGCTCCATCCTAATACTAATTGCGCAAATGCCCATACCAGTATGAATGGCAGAAGAAAGGATATTATCCCTATAACGAGGCTTGGACGCAGGTTGGCTTTTAACGATACAGGATCTATTTCTGCACCGGCTAAAAAAGTGATTACGCCGCTGCCCAGCATCGCCAAAAAATTAATCCAATCTGTTGTTTGATGAATGCCCAAAAAATTACCGGCAATAATCCCTATTAAAATTTCAATTAAAGCCACAGACACCCTTAACCGGATAGAAACGATGCTGGCAATAAGCGCCAGTCCCATCCATATTGCTGCAACAAACCATATATTTTCAAAAATATTCTGCATCGTTCTGTTTTAAAACAATACCCTCTAGCTGGATGAAGCGTCTTTTTTGCTGTTGTAAAATCTTTCAGTTTCTATTTTCAAATCCAGCAGCGTATCTTTTACGAAGCCGGTATCAAAAATCTTAGGGATAGCTATAAACCGGTGTCCTGGTTTGCTTTGGATGACCGGGCTAAAAAAATAGGCAATAAAGCAGGCAAATGCATAATAGACCACGTATTGGCCGCCGAATAATTCTATTCCAATAAAAGTTGCGGTAAACGGTGTATTGGCCGCTCCGGCAAATACGGCTATAAACCCGACGGCTGCGAATAATTCAGCAGGCACCTGCAGCAGGGTGGCCAGAACATTTCCCAAAGTAGCACCAATGAAGAGTAGGGGTATTATTTCGCCTCCCCTGAAACCAAACCCAAGCGTTATTACTGCAAAAAGCAATTTCCACCACCAGCTCCAGGTATGGGCGCCTCCGGCCTTAAATGCAGATGCAATGGAAACAGCCTGCTGCCCCGCGGAAGTAACTCCAAGCCCTAAATAGTCAGGGGTGGCCAGCAGGTAATAGAGCATAATAATCAAGATCCCCCCTATAATGGGTATTAGCCATTTTAGTGAAATGATTTTATCTGTATAGTATCTGATCCACCCTGCCAGGCCGAAAAACAGGCAACTCACCAGGCCGGAAGCAACACCGAGGCCGGCCACTTTTAACAATAAAAGGGGCGCTATATGAAATGTACCAGCGAACAATGGATGTAGCTTAGAAAAAAAAATGACCTGGAACTGCGTAGGGTGTATTCCCCAAAAATTACAAGTAAGCATTCCAATAATACTGGCAGTAAGGCATGGAATAAGGGCATTGTATGGGAAATTACCGGATTTTACCGCTTCCAGCGGAAAAAGTGCACCAGATACTGGTATGCCAAAGGCGGCTCCGAAAGCTGCGGCTATACCTGAGCTTGTGACTACCCGTACCAAAGTCGTTTCCAGGCGGAACAGCCATGCAAATAAACTACCAATGCTTCCCCCTATTTGAAGGGCCGCATCTTCCCGGCCGGCGGAGCCTCCGCAGAGGTGGGTGAGAAGCGTGGTAATAAAAACAGGTCCTGCCGATTTCCGGGTAACGCCTGCATCCGCATAATGAATGCCGGTCAATATAATATTATCGCTCTTTTCATGAAGGCGTTTCAGCAAAAACCAGGTTATAAAACCAGCCAGCGGTAGAAAAAATAAAAGCCAGGGATAATACAGGCGGGTGGAAGTGACACGATCTACTGACGACAATAACAGGGCTACAAAACTGCCGGTAACAATGGAAGATGGAATAGTCAGAAGCGACCACCAAAGCGTTCTTTTGATTAGGCCAAATTGGGCAGAATATTTTTCAGATAATTGCATACCTACAGTATTAATCCAAAAATGATTAATTCAACCTGTAGGCGTCATCGTCCTTCCGAAAGGCGGTTAATTAGGTGGAACGCCATCACCCTACTTGAAATTACAGCATTGTCTTATATAAATGAAATTTCTTTATTCAGCTACAGCATTCCTTGCGGTGTGACCATTACCGGGATTTCCGCATGCCTGATAACGTATTCCGCTACCGAGCCGGTGAGAATCCGGCTCAGACCCGACTTTGCGTGTGTGCCCATGACAATTAAATCAGCCCGCCATTCTTTGGCAATGTCCAGTATTACATGTTCAGGCAATCCTTCGGGTGTGAACCGGAAAACCTTTTCAATGCCGTCGAACATTTTTATGTATTGGTCGATTGTATTTTCTGCTTCCCTGAGCAGGAGCGATTTGCTGCTTTCCAGGGTTATGCCCAGGTCAGGGTTAACTACCTCTTTTGATTTATTGACTACATATAAAACGCCTATCACCGCTTTCAGACAATGGCCTAATGCAAACCCTGCACGGGCAGCCTTCATTGAATGAGCACTATCATCAACAGCAATTAAGATCCTTTTATATTTCATAACTGCCATTTAGTTACTTAACAAGCACTGCCCCACCCACTGTTGCCAGCAACCCTAAAGTTACGCTCAATATTACATACAACATAAAATAGGTGTAATTACCCTCCCTTAACAAGCTGATACTTTCGTAGGAAAAGCTGGAGAAAGTAGTAAAGCCGCCGCAGAGGCCGGTGATAAGGAATAAGCGCCATTCCAACGTAAACCAGGCATGCCTGTTGGAAAGCCCATAAAGCAGCCCGATGACAAAACAGCCGATGATATTGACAATGAAAGTGCCCATCGGGAATGTAACTGACATGTATTTGGTTACATATACCTGAACAAGATAGCGGCAAACACTGCCAATGCCCCCGCCAAGCCCTATAATGAGTAATGGCTTCATACAGTAATTTAGTCAAGGTCCCAAAATTCCACCTCCTTATAAATGACGATTTTGGAACGAAGCAAGTCTTTGTGTTTCAGGAAAAAATGTTCGAGTTTTTCCTTTTTATCAATCAATTCGACACACATGGCCAGTTTGGAATTGTCGCCATCTACGGCAAAGGCCTGGATGCCTTCGCTGCTATAACTGGCATGCGTGTTATGAGCCGATGCATTTAAAATACCGTCTTTTTTGGCTTCTGCAATGATATGCAGATAGGCTGATTTGGGAAATAATTTTCTGAATAGCGTTCTTTTGCCATGTCTTACTTTGTGGGCGGGCTCGATAAAAATTTCCAGTTTACCCAACGAGTGGGTCTTTATCTTTTCAACCATGTCTTTCTGTTTTTAATGCGTTTTTCTCTTACTTCATGTAGTGTTTTATCTGTATGATGATTTAACGTATTGACTTTTGAAACGGCCACACGCTGCGCATGGTAAATGCCGGAGTGACCGCTGAAGTAATAGGCGGTAAAACATGCCACAGCATAATACAGCAGATTATGTGTGCCAAAGAGCTCTGCTCCCATAATGGTGCAGGCAATAGGCGTATTGGTGGCGCCGGCGAAAACGGCAATGAAACCAAGGCCGGCCATGAGGTCTACTGGCGCGCCGCTTACTACGGCAATGGCATTACCGAGGGCTGCACCGATAAAAAACAGGGGCGTTACCTCTCCACCTTTGAAGCCCATACCCAGGGTAATGGCGGTAAACAAAAGCTTCCACAACCAGCTAAAGCGAGTAGCGCCACCTTCATTGAAACAGGAAACGATACTAACGCCGCCGGATCGGGGATTGGTAACGCCAAGGCCAAGATAATCTTGTGTACCTAAAAGGTAAGTGAAGCCGATGATAATGACACCGCCTATAACGGGAATAAGCCATTTCGTTTTTATCCACCGGTTGCTATAGTTTTTGATAGTATGTGATACTTCGGCAAAGGTAAATCCTACGAGACCAAACAAGGTGCCTGCAACGATCACTTTGATAAGCAGAACAAAATCAAAATGAATAAAAGAAAAATATGTTTTTTCTACTTCGCTGAAAAGTATATGGTAATGGGTGTGGTGGATGCCCCAGGCGGAGCTGGTAATGTCTGCAAGCAGACTGGCGATAAAACAGGGCATAAGGGCATCGTGCTTAATACGGCCAACGGCAAGTACTTCAAGGGCAAAGATGGCGCCGGTGATAGGGGTACCAAAGACAGCGCCAAAACCTGCGGCGATACCAGTCATCAGGAGCATTTTTACATCCTCTTTTGAAAAATGCAGTGTCCGGGCAAAGAAATTGGCGATACTGCCACCGATCTGTACAGCGGTGCCTTCACGACCGGCCGAGCCGCCGAATAAATGGGTAATAACAGTAGCGGCCAAAACAAGCGGGGCCATTCTGGCAGGTACGCCACCCCCGGGCTGGTGTATTTCATCCATAATAAGGTTATTACCGGCGTCTGAATTTTTACCCAGGTACTTATATAGAAAGTAAATTAACACACCGCCAAGTGGAAGTAAAAACAATAGCCATTGATGCTGCCAGTGCAGGTAGGTAACTTTTTCCAACAACCAAAGAAACAATGCAACAAGGGAGCCAACTGTCACTGAGATAGGAATTACATACAGTGTCCATTTGAGCAGATGAGTGGCGATAGAAATCTGTTCGAAAGAGTCGCGGAATCTCTTCATATCCTACAAATATTTTAATTCTATATAACATTTTAATTATACAGTCTATTTGTAGGCGCCATCAGTCCTTAGTTAATCATCGGGACGGTTCAAATAGGAAGACACCATTTCCTTTGTGGTGCAAATATAAAAGTGGATTATGATAAATGCTAAAATATTTTGGATCGCTATAGCGCTGCAGGGCTATCTGCCTTATACAGCTCCCATTCTATCTATACAGGCGCAGTTGGCGAAGAAATACACTTCGCTGGAGCCTACCTTCCGGGACTTCAAACTACTGTTTGGTGATTCCTTCGTAAACAATAATGAGACCTGTAAAACTTCTCAGGTCGGCTTGCCAGCACAGGAGGATTTGTATAAAAAAGGTGTATTGCAAACCTGCCTTCAGGAGAAATGGTCGGACCCGGTTAAAGGCTTTCTATAGGAAGTCTTGATTGTTGTAGAGGAAGCCATCACCACAATTCAACCTGTTTTGTTTGCTCCTTAAAGGGGCAACTTCTCTGGTTTTAAAGATTCAGATCAGTTGGGAAAGTATGGGTATAAGTGATTGAATTATAATCTCAATTTGTTATAAATTAGTTATAAATTTGTAACATCATGCCGGCATGGATTGCAGAAAAGCTATATACACTGGCAGCGCTTGACTATTAAACAACGATCAATGGTTCTGTAAATAAAATATTGAGATTTTTGTTATATGTAAAAGGAAGTTGTTCAACAATTCAATCAATTTCGGTTGTTGTGCCTGAAAAATGCAGAAAGTTTATTAAGATCTGTGAGGGTTTGGCTAAAGCCGCCGCCGGATGTCGAGACTGACCCTAAAAAGTTCACTAACCCCCGGCCAGAGGATACACCTCTGGAAGCTGATCTGGTTGCCCCCCTTGATCCCCCAAATGTGCGAACATAGGATTTAGCCGCCTTGCAGATGTTGGAGCCCCGGGTGTTGTTTGAATACCGGGTTAATGCGCCTTTTGCTTCTTTCCAGTCCTGCGTTGTATTGGAAATTGGCGGTGTGTTCACCTGCTGGTTGGGCGATTCACCTTGCCCGTTGCCATTTTGGTTGCCATCTGCTGTTTCATTACCAGAGGAATCTGGATTGCCTGTTTGCTGCTGCGAATTAACCGTGCCGTTGCCATACCAGGTAGGCAACAAACCAGTTTTGCCCGAAGGGCCGCGGTTTGAAGAAGATGTTCCCATTATTCGAAATCCTTATCTTTTCTTTTGCTGATTTTGGCTAACAGTTGGTTCTGCTTACTCCATCCCATTCTGCACAAGATTTTTTGCCATTGGCCGATACTGGGTTCCTTGTGAAATGTCCTGCAAAAAAGCGTTTGCACTGTCGGGGATTGCCGTTCAGACCAACACTTAGAATGGGAACGACCTGGGAACATAGTTGAAATGATTCTTTTAATTCGTCTGTACGTAGATGAAAAAACTTATCTGCATTGTTTATATCAAAGATGAAATCAAATCCATTTTTTTGTTTTTCCTTTAAAATATTCTCCCTTGCAATTTCAAATTCACCGGCGTCTATATGCAGTTGAGAGAAAAGAAGGTTCACATAATTGATTAACTCGTTTGTATTTAACGGGGGTATCCGTATGCGATACTGGATTAGCTTTTCAAGGTAATCCCTGCCTACCTCTGTGGAATCAGCGGGTATTTCAGGGAATCTTCTGCGTACAGCATATTTGATCAGACGTTCATCAGCGCCAATCACAAAAGCTGTTCCTTTGGTAAAAAGGAATAATTTAATGGCCTCCAGGGTGCCAATGACCGTATCTGGAGAACACCGGTCAAGATCATCTATAAAAACGATGATTTTTTCAATGCTGGTTTCGCGGATCAACTCGTCAAAGTTTTCATGGAAGTCCTGGATATTGCTTCTTATATTGTCATCAGGGTTCTCACTACGTTGGGTCACATATCCTCATAATTTACATCTTTAAGCTTTCCTAATAGTTCTGCACCTGAGACAGCTAAACCAGCAGGCCCGAGCGCTGCAAAACCGATACCGTACTTGATGGCGGAACCGGTTAATTTCAGAATATCTATTTTTTTCAATAAGCGGGCTGCTGCTTTTAAAGCTTTGGCCGACAGGGTTCGCTTGGCAATGATTTCATCCACAATCCTTCCCATCAGAACTGTCTTTGCATCGTAATATTCTTCAAACAGCCACCTATTAAATCGAATCACCAACACACCTGGCTGACCCTTATATTTTTCTTCAACCATACGCATGAGGCTGGATTTACCGCCACCGCAATCGCCAAAGACACCAATACTGCATGGAAGTAAATTCTGGTTGTCAATAATACTGGTTACAGCCCCTATAAGGTGGTTATAGTCTATACAATGATTTTTCATTTGTCTAATGACAGATAAGGTCGGCTCTTTTACAAGACCTATTTTACTGGTAATGTATTGGCTGATCTGATACATTACGTCTTTTGTGTTTTTGTCATTTCCCGCCTGTGGGGTGTATTGATTTACCCCTTCTTTGAAGTGCCTTTTTAAAAATCGTATGGGATCTGTATTTCCACAATCGATAGCATAATCTACTATCTGTTCAGAGCGCCTAAGCTTTTCGCGTAAGTCGGTTTCGAGGCTTTGGAGATTCCCGTATTGCTTAGGGAGGGAAGGCAATATGGAACAAGCTTTCTTATTCCAGTATTTTTCGGGGATGCTGATATCTGTGCTAATTAAAACCCTTCTTTCTTTTGAATAACAGTATTGCAAAAATATCAGGCTTGTACCATCTTTGTGTACCTTCCCCTTTTTGATGATTAATTTGATAGGCTGGCGCATAGTTGAAAATTTTTACTGTATCAAGGGCCAACTAGTTAAGGATAAACTGGAAAAGGTCGTTATAATTGGAGGGATAGGAATTGAAATACAAAAATAATCTTTAAAAATAATCCGTTTAGCAGGAACATTTTGTTATAGAAATCGCTGACTTATGTGGTGACACAGGGCGGTTGGCAAAATGGACCGGCTCTAACTAAGTGAATTATTTAGGCTGCCACAAACCCTAAATAACCCATCGTAGCCGCTTTATCAATTGAATAACAAAAAAGGAAAGAAATGAAAACAGGGTAACAATCGTCCAGTCGTTCCATCCGTAAATTGATACGTCAAGTACTTTTCTGACTGGACTTATCAAAAAGGAAAGTACAGTAATAGCAATACAAAGAATAATTGCATACCAAACGTAGCGGTTTTTGAATATCTCAGTTTTATAAAAAGCTATCCCTTTTTCAAACGACATGTTCAAAACATGAAGTATCTGGGAGAATATGAGCGTATAAAATAATACATTGTTACAGAGTTCCGTGTTCCAACCTTCCTGATTATGTAATAATTCATGGCTTGTAAAAACACCGCCTATACACGCAATTGAAATAATTATTGAATAAACAAATATGGCAGTCCATCTCTCTTTGTCAATTATTGGAGTTTCGGATGGGTACGGCTTACGCTGCATAATATGCGGCTCAGCCTCTGTTACACCCAAGGCCAAGGCGGGTAAGACATCTGTTACCAGATTGATGAATAATATTTGAAGCGGGAAGAGTTGAAAATGGAGGTTTAGTACTGATGCCGTTGAAATTATTAACAATTCACTCAAATTGCAACTTAAAAGGAAAATTACAAATTTTCGAATATTCTCAAATATTGCTCTTCCTTGTTTAACTGCCAATACAATAGAGGAAAAAGCATCATCTTTTAAAACCATTGCGGCGGCCTCCTGGGCTACCTGTGTGCCACGTTCGCCCATTGCAATACCGATATCTGCCTTTTTCAGTGCTGGTGCATCATTTACTCCATCGCCGGTCATTCCAACTACCATTTTCTCGTTTTGATATAAAGTAACCAGGTCTAGTTTGTGTTTTGGCGACACCCGCGCAAAGACAGAGGCGTTTATCCATTTTTCTTTATCGCCTTGTGTGAGTTCATTAAAGTGTTTCATGGTACCTCCATGTATTACCCCATCTGTTTCCTTTGCCAGGCCCAATTGAACTGCTATGTTTTTGGCAGTTGCCGGGTGATCTCCGGTAATCATTACAACTTTAATACCGGCTGATTTGCATTCAGCAATAGCAGCCCGCACTTCCGGCCTTGGAGGATCAATAAAACCAATGAGTCCTGTAAGTGTTAATTGATGAAGGAAGTCTTTTGGGATAACGTCTTCATCCCGAAATGCGAAAGCAAGCATTCGCAAACCCGATTGCGCCCGTTTTTCTGCTATATCAAGCCATTGATTTCTTTTTTCTTCAGTCAGCGGCACAATTTCACTCCCTTCCAAAACACTGGTACAACGCGCTATTAATTCTTCAACTGCTCCTTTCGCAGCAATGTAATACCCTTCGTTGTTTTTATGCAGGGTGCCCATTATTTTAGTTTCTGATGAAAATGGAACTTCATCTATCTTAGGGAAAAGCTGTTGCAAATCCTGACGGTTTATGCCGGCACAGTATGCCATTTTTAGTAACCCAATCTCCAAAGGGTCACCTGATTCCGTTTCCCCCTTACCATCCAGGTCGAAATAGGCAGTATTACATAATGCTGCTACACGTCCCAGATGATGGTACGCTGGCGCGTTGGAAATAGATGTATTGGAAATAAAATGAATTGATTGGTTGGGAAGATCCAATTTAATTTCGGTTGATGCCTGATGAATGTGTATATATACCGCCTCGATCTTATTTTGGGTAAGGGTTCCTGTTTTGTCGGTGCAGATCACATTGGTGCCACCGAGGGTTTCCACCGAAGACAGTTTTTTAACAATAACATTATGCCGGGCCATACGTAACATTCCATAAGCAAGCGCCAGTGTGGATACGATAGGAAGGCCTTCTGGTATAGCCGCTACAGCCAGCGCAATGGATGTTTCGAGCATTGATACAAAGGGTTTACCGTTTAATAAACCAGCGGTAAATATGAGTACCAATAGGGCAACTGTTATCCAAATGAGTTTTTTACTGAATATAGCGATCTTTTTTTCCAATGGTGTTGCCGCCTGCTCTGCCTGTTGCACCATACGGGCAATGGCACCGAATTCAGTTGACATGCCTGTGCTTACAACTACGGCATAGCCATTACCTTTGCTTACAAATGTGCCTTTATAAATCATGTTGGCTCTTTCAGCCAAAGCCGTTTGTTCATTTAATGGCGGTACCAATTTTTCTACAGGCAATGATTCACCAGTAAGCGCTGACTCATCTGTTTGTAACTGACTTAGCCGAATTAACCTTCCGTCAGCAGTAACCATGTCGCCACTCTCGACAAATAAAATATCACCTGGCACCAGCTCTTCAGAAGGGATTTCTATTTGCTTTCCATCTCTCATTACACGGGCAGGAACCCTCGTTAATTTTTTTAGTGCTTCCATTGACTGTTCCGCCTGTAACTCCATTAAAAAGCCAATAATGGCATTAATAAGAATTACGACAATAATAGCAATGCCATCAAGCCATTCTTTAAAGAAAAAGGATAGACCTGCTGCAATACCTAATAGCAAAACAAATGGACTTATAAACTGATTTATCAACACCATTGCCAGGCTGATTCTTTTGCCTGACTCGATTTTATTATAGCCTGCGCTTCGAAGCCTTTTTACGACTTCTTCTGCTGAAAGCCCCGCATCCGCATCCGTTTGTAACAGCTTCAACATCGCTGGGTGATCAACGGCCCATGGATTTTTAAGGCCATCATTTTGTTGTATGGAGTTGATGGTTGACATATCTATTTAGGCTTTATAGGTTTCGCGGTTTAATACGTTATAGAACGCGGCAATGCACGCCCCAATAAGCCAGAAAAGGATAAAGGTCTCAATTACGCCCATGAATGCTTCGGTAGGAGAAACGTTCATGCGAATTATAGAAGCGGTGTTGACGCCATGAAAAAGAGCGTTAAAAAATTGTATACTTGTTTCACGCCCGGCTACTGCCATCACTATTGCGCAACCAACGTAAAGTAGCACGCCGGTTATTCCACAGGAAAAACCAAACTTTTTAATGTGAATGCGATTCATGATTGGTTTTATTTGACGGTTTCGAAGAATGCTGATGCATTGGCATGAGTAGGTGGCAGGCAAACATGGCTACCACAAAAATGAGCGTCGACCAGTTACCCTTAATGCCAAAAACAGGCGCCAAAATAATCAGCAAAAGCGGCAAACCGCAACCGATCAACATCATTAATATATGTTTCCATCGCATAAAATTGTTTTAAGTTTTACCATTTTACTTCTTTTGCTTATTGCTACATTTTCATTCCCTCCATACCTGCGCCTTTTTTCAATACAAGTGCGCTATTCAGTAAATATGCTCCGTTTGTTACAACCACTTCACCGGCTTTTAATCCGCTGATCACTTCAACTTCTTTCTTATTTTGTATACCCAATTCTATTATTCTATTTTGGTACATTCCTTCCGCAGTTTTTACCCAGGCCATTGTCATGTTGCCAAATAGCAGGGATGATTTAGGAATAACCAGGGCTTTCTTTTCATTGCGCTTTATGTTTACATAGGCCATCATCCCCGGTTTTAATTGAATAGCATTATTGTTAACCAGAAACCTTACCAGGCTTATTTTTTGATCGGCTTCAATGGATGGGTTATTAAATACGGGTGTTGCCACAAAAATTTGATTGGGATAGGTGTCAAACTCTACGGTAATGGTTGGTTTCTCATATAACCATCTTAGTTCATTGGTATACATTTGCGTTTCCACCCACACTTTAGATAAATCAGCTATTTTGAACAATCCGGTACCTGTTTCAACATATTGGCCTTCTGTTGCCGAAAGATCCACCAAAGTTCCTGATACGGGGCTATAAAAAGTTACAAGGGCAGAGGTCTGTCTGGTTTTCTCCAGGTTCGCAATCTGCTCGCGCGTCAATCCCCACAGCAATAACTTTTTTCGTGATCCTTCTACCAACTGGTCTATTATCTGTTTCATAGTACTAAACTGCGATTGTTGCTGCAAGGCATTTAATAATTCATTTTCATACGATAATAATTCTTCGCTATATATTGCGTAAAGTGGTTGCCCCTTGGCCACCCATTGTTGGGGATTGCGAACAAACAATTTATCCAAGCGCCCTTTTATGCGGGATGTAATCAAAGTGATACTCCTTTCATCAAATGCGGTGGTACCTAATAGCGTAGAGTATTCTGAAATCGGTTTTATTCTTACAGTATCCACCGTAATATTTGCATATTGCTCATCACGGGCGGTCAGGGTTATCATGTCGGCATGCTGGGCAGAATCATTTGCACGGGTTATATGGCTAGTAGCATGTTCCGCTTCAATCTTTTTAGTTTTTTTACCGGAACACGCTATCATGCCAGATACCGCAGTGCATGCAGCCAAAGCATATATTACTGTTCTACTATTCATGTTTTCCGGTTTAATAGGTTATAATAGTTTCACTGTCTGCCAGATAGCCTGCATCCTTGGCAATAGTTTCATTTTGCTTTATCCCTTCTACTATTTCTATTTCATCCTTAGTGCGATGCCTTGTCTTAACTACTCTCGATTGAAAAACATTATTACCGCCTTTTGTAAGACCCATGCGAACCCAAACGATGCTTATCTTTCCGAGGTAATAGACGCTGCTGGCGGGAACCATTAAAGTTTTAGTCCGCAAAGTAATTGTGGCAGTTAATAATGAATTTTGTTTGAGCATACCGGTTGAATTTGACAAGAACACTCTTGCCTGAGTGAACTTCTGTCCCTTCTGGTAAACCTGCTCTATTAATTGTATAGAAGTATAAATAGGTTTTTCCGGCATAAGTTCGCTCCGAACTTCCACTGGTATTCCCTTTTTAACATATTTTTCAGTTTCTTTAGTAAATGCTATAATTCCCCAGGCCTGTTTAAAATCGTTTATCCAAAATAATGTCTGCCCCTGGCTTACATACATACCTTCACGAATACTGTTATCTTCTAGCCTTGTAGCTGCAGGAGTTGACGTTTGACCCGTGCCAACGCTCATTTGGGTTCCCATGCCGGCGGCAGCGCTGGGCGCGCCTTGCATGTCAGCAGAAGCGGGAGATTCTGAGGAGTTAAATAAAACGTACCCGTCATAAGGACTATAAATAGGAATAGCCAGAGCTGACTGTTTGGTTAATTCAATTTGCTTTATTTGGGATGCAGTAAGGCCTAACAATAACAATTTTTGTTTAGCTTTCATCTGAAGGGTTGTGTCATCCGATTGCTGTTTAACAAAAAGATATTCTTCTATATAGGTATTTAATTCGGGACTATAGAGTTCCATTATTCTTTCTCCTTTATACACATATTGATAATTGAATTTCACAAAAAGCCGTTCAATACGCCCTGCCACGCGAATAGCAACTTTTTTGTTTCGCCGATAATCAAAAGCGATATAGCCATTGCCAGTGAAGGTGAAATCCATATTACTCAAGGTAGGTGAAATCCCTTGCTGAGCTGATATTACGGTTCGATTGGTAGATAATGCGTTCCAATTGGAGGTGTCTGATGCTGTGTCTGCCAATTTCTCCGACCCTGTATGTGAATTATGATTTCCTGAATCAGTGCTTCCGTTATGTTCATTCGCCTCAGCTTCCATCTCGGGCATACCGGAATGGTTCGAACTATGCTTATTATCTGTTTCGTTTACATTGTTGCTATTGCAGGCAGCTAACAGGAATACAAAAGCAATACTTTGCAGGTGTCTTTTGTAACCGCTAACCCAAAATCTTATATGGTCTAATAGATTAAACATGACTTATTTAATTTCCCTTTGGTATTCATACTCGGATTGCACCGTAAAGACCTGGCCTAACTTATCTGTTCGTTCAAGCTCTTTCATCAATAACATATTCCACGCATCCAGCAATACAAAAAAGTTACCTGTATTCTGCCTGTAGGCAAGCAGATTGCTTTGGAGGTTTTTCCTATATGATGGGAGCACATTATTGTCATAGTTTTCTAACTGCCGGTTTTCATAGGTAAGCATGGTTATTTTTTCACGGGTCATTTGAGTGGCCATTAATACCATAGTGCTTTTCTCTTTTTGCATCGCCTGTATTTCAAATGCCATTGATTTCACTTCAGATTTGTACATTTTAGACGACCAGGGTACGATCGGTATAGTCACCATTCCCATAATGGAAAACTGGTTAGGCATTCCAAACATTTGCCCATGAGATGCCTGTATTCCAAAATCAGGTTTACTGTTAGTACCCATCCACCGGCGGTTTAACTCCATGGAACGGATTTGACTTTGCATAGATAATATGTCGCTTCGAAATAGTTGTGCACTATCAAACTGCTGAATAAGATCTTTGCTATAATCTTTTGGCACTAAAAGGGTATCAATATTAAAAGCCGCATTTACATCACGATTCATTAACGTATTAAGGCCAATATTGCTTTCAGCGATTTGAGAAAACAACATACTTTCCATGTTACCTAATTCGCTCAGTGAGGCTTCTGCTTTAAATATGGTTGACAGATCAGACTGGTTATAAGTGTATTTATCTTTAGCTGTTTTTATCAGCATATTCAACAAGTCCCTATATTCTTTTACCAGCTTTAATTTTCGCTCTGCGATATAACGGCGGTAATAGTAAAGCCTTGCAGCAAAATGCAGTACATTCTTTTGCCATTCCATGTCATTGCGCTGAATATCTTCGAGAGATACGAGGTAATCTCTTTTTGCACTTAGTTTTGCAGGATTAGGAATCATCTGTTGTGCAGAAAGCATAATGCCGGCCTGATTATCGGGCACTTCCTCTTTAATCATTGAAAGTTTATAGGGGAACCGGTCAAAAGCAACTGCTACAGTAGGTGGCATCCATGCTTTAGCTCCCTCGGCCAGGGATCGGATAGAGGCAATCTTTGATTCATAAAATTGTAATTGAGGATAGGATTTATCAATCGAAGAAAATACATCGCCCATACCAAGCCGAATAGTGTCCTGTGCCTTTAATGAGGTTATACCCTGTAACAACAAAACATATATCACGATTTTTTTCATAACCTAGTTCTTTATAAGCTCTACTCCTGAATTTCAAGCACAACTAATCCGCCTCGCTTCTTGAGTTCCCATTCTTTTATTAGATTATATATTACCGGCAATACAATTAATACGAATAAAGTGGAAGTAATAAGGCCAAACACAAAAGGAATAGCAATTGGTTTCATCACATCGCTACCTGTGCCGGTTGTTGCCATTACAGGTATCAGGCCTATAATATTTGCCAGTACCGTCATTAGTAGTGGACGAACTCTTTGAGTGGAACCCTGTAAAAAAGTCTCATTCAATTCTTCGGTACTAATGTTTTGTGGGCCGTTTCCTTTTATTTCTACTAATTTTTTTATTGAATCATTTAGATATGCAATCATGAGTACTCCGGTTTCTACTGCCACGCCAAACAATGCAATAAAACCGACTGCCACTGCTACGGAAAAATTCACATGGTAGTAGTATAGAGAGTATACACCACCCATTAGAGCTACCGGCACACTGACTAACACAATAATTACAGCTTTAAAGGAATGAAATGTGATGTAGAGAATAAAGGAGATAACCAGGAGCACAATAGGAATAATTATTTTTAGCCGTTGTTGCGCCCTTACCTGGTTTTCATATTGGCCGCTCCATCCTATAAAATAGCCTTGCGGAAGTTGTTTAAAAGATTCTTCAATTCTTCTTTTGGCGTCGTTTACCACACTTCCCATATCCCGACCGCGAACATTAAAAAGGACTGTTCCCCGCAGCATGGCATTTTCAGAATTGATCATGGGAGGCCCTACTGTAACTTTAATGTCTGCTACAGAAGAAAGTGGAACAACGCCGTATTTCATTGTTTGTATTGGAATGCGTCTTATTTCATCTATATCGTTTCTATATTCCTGGGCCAGCCTCAGATTAACACTAAACCGCTCTCTGCCCTCAACCGTAGTTGTTAATATCATACCCCCTAATGCACTTTCAATTACCATGTTTACGTTATCAATATTTAATCCGTATCGTGCCGCATCGGGTCTTCTGATCTTTATATCAAGGTATTTACCACCGGTAAGCTGCTCCACATAGAGATCTGCTAATCCAGGTATACCTTTCAGTGCGGACTCAATCCTGCGGCTAATATCATAGATGGTATCCAGGTTTTTACCATACACTTTAACACCCACATCAGTACGGATGCCGGTAGAAAGCATGTTAATACGGTTTATAATCGGCTGAGTCCAGCCCACGACCACGCCCGGAATCTGCACTTTTTCATTCATTTCCTGAATCAATTTCTCTTTAGTCATGCCCTTTCGCCACTGGTTCTTAGGTTTTAAAACAATAATTGTCTCAATCATGCTGATTGGCGCGTTATCCGTTGCGGTGTAGGCACGGCCAGCTTTGCCCAAAACATTTTCGACTTCAGGAAATCCTTTTATGATCTTATCCTGAAGCTGTGTAATGCGTTTTGCTTCTGAATTAGATACATCTGGCAGGGTAACAGGCATTAACAAGAGTGATCCTTCATCTAATGGTGGCATAAATTCCGTACCCAGATTAATAACCAGGGGTATACTGCCTATTATTATGGCAAGGCATATGGCAAGGATCGTTTTACGCCATATTAAACACCAGCGGGCAACCGGTTTGTAGAGAATTATAAAGATATTTGAAACAGGGTTTCTGCTTTCAGGTACCAGCCGGCATTTCATGAAAGTTCTGGTAAGCATAGGCGCCACTGTAATGGCAAGGATGGCTGCTCCCAATAATGAAAATGTTTTGGTTAACACCAGAGGAGAAAACAACTTCCTTTCCTGGCCGGTTAAGAACAGGATAGGTGCAAACGAAATGATCATTATAATAACAGAAAAAAAGACAGACCTTCCCACTGTACGGGACGAATCTTCTATGATCGCGACCCGTTCTGCTTCAGGGATTTCCTTTGTATGACCAATACGCTCTTTAGGTTGTATTTCCTTTTCCTTTGCCATACAGGATTATTTTTTTATTTGATTTTGAGCACACGGTTTGTCAGCGATCGATATGCATTTTCAGCCATTACTATGCCCGGATCAACCACATCACCTATTGCCAGTGCAATACCACCTAACGACAAAATATTGGCGGTTATGCCAAACAATCTCATTAGGATAAAACCTATAAGAACAGACAATAAAATTGACATAATAGCAACCAGTCCGCTTTTAATGCTGAATAGAAAAAGTATTACCACAATACAAACGATCAGTACTTCCTGCCATAAGGCTTCCTTTAAAGTACCAATGGCTGCCAAAATCAGATCGCTGCGATCATAAGCTGCCTTAAATTTTACACCCGCAGGGAGACCTTTTTCAATTTCCTTCATTTTTACCTTAGCTCTTTCTATTACATCCTTGGCGTTTTCGCCAAAACGCATTACCACGATGCCACCTACTACTTCACCTTCTCCGTTTTCATCAACAATGCCCAGTCTTAAATCAGAACTCATTTGAACTTCCGCTATATCGCTTAATCTGATTGGAATTGATCTATAAGTACCAATAGGGATTTCTTTGATATCATCAAGGCTGGTAATATAACCCAGCCCGCGAATAAGGTAACCGGTGGCATTCATTTCATACAAACTACCGCCTACGTCCCGATTATTCGCAGCAACAGCCCTGGTTACATCCATTAATGGAATACCGTAATAAACGAGTTTATGTGGATCAAGCGTTACCTGGTACCGCTTTTGAAAGCCACCGAAAGAAGCCACTTCGCTTACTCCTTCAACATTTTGTAAAGCAAATTTTACATACCAGTCCTGCAGCGCCCTTAATTCTCCCAGGTTATATCCTTTGCCCTCCAGTGTATACCAAAAAACGTGGCCTAAACCTGTTCCATCAGGTCCGAGGGAAGGCGTTACACCTTGTGGTAAAAATTTTTGTGCATAATTAAGTCTTTCCAACACTCTGGTGCGTGCCCAATATACATCCACATCATCTTTAAAAACCACAAAAATGAAACTCATGCCAAACATAGAAGCCGCTCTTATCGACTTAATACGGGGAATTCCCTGCAAATTTGAAACGAGCGGATAGGTAATCTGATCTTCCATGATTTTGGGATTACGACCCATGTATTCGGTAAAAATAATAACCTGGTTTTCGGAAAGGTCGGGCAATGCATCGACTGGTGTTTGCTGTATAGCATAAACACCACCGACCGCTATCATGATGATCCCGATCCAAACAAAGAATCGGTTTCGAATTGACCAGGAAACTATTTTTTCAATCATAGTAATACCATTTAATTATTTAATTAAGAGGATGCATGATTAGTTCCGTTAAAAAAAATCAGCAAAAGCATTTTAAAAGCGATTCTATATTTTTTTTATCTATGCACACACAATAAGATATCTTTTGGCCGTCCCGAATCCGTCTTACCACTCCTGCGCTTTTTAATATATTCAGGTGACGGGATACAATGGGTTGTTGAAGCTGTAGCCTTTCATATAATGTTTTCACCGTCAAACCATCTGCCTGATTTTTGCATAACAGTTTCAGTATTGCCAGCCTGTCTGAATGCGCCATTGCCTTCATTGCTTCGGCCATTTCCTGCATCTCATCTTTATTGGGTCTCTTGTTAATGTTTTTAGCCATATTATCAGATTGCTAGTCTTAAAGATCTTTCAAATCCTGTGAAAAAAACATGACTGCCATTGCTGCTAAAACTGATTTTTGTCATACCAATATCTGATTATACAGTTAGCTGAATAATCTCAATAATTTTTCAATATCACCAGTTGCATCGGCTTTAAATACAATTTGATATAGCAAACGGGGTTAGCAGGATTCTCTGAATGCAGTATTTCCACATTGCTTTTATAACCATAAACAGGTGTCATCCATTTACGACTGTGGTTTAACTGGCAATCCACCATGATGTGCTCTTCTCTTGCATCACAGATAGATGAATTAAAAACGAACACTACTTCCTGGTCATATAATATCCTGGAAAACGCCAGAGTGCATTTGTTGCATTCAGGCAAATGGAAGTGAATATTATCTTTTGAGGTTTCCCGCATAAACATTCTACCAAATCTCAATATGTTGCTTTCATTTCTGAAGTGTGCAATTGAAGCAATGGCTTTATATATCTCTGATTGCTGATTGAGTAAATCTGTAGTCTTATCGTTCGGATTGAACAGGCATTCCCTGATGTAACGGTCTCCTTTACCGCATCCATCCAGTCCCTGTTCCGTACCATAATAAATACAAGGGGTACCCAGCGCACAAAGTAAAAAGGCAATGCCGGCAATGATTTGTTCCGGTTCGGAATTGTACCCAAACCGGTGTTTGAATTCATCACCTATCTGGTCATGATTATCAAGAAAGGTCACGAGGAACTCACCATATTCGCCCCTGTCCAAAGCATTTTTTTGCAATTCAGTATATCTCTCAATTAATTTTCCTGGTGAATCCTTTCCTTTGATTACTCCTTCCAGTGCAAAGTATAACTGAAAATCCAACACGGAATTTAATCCGTAATAAAGATTCTGGTCATTATAGGTGGCCAGTGTTTTGGGGCCAACATAATGGCTAAACATAGCATCAGCACCAACCAATTCTCCAAACAAAAAGAAATTTCTTTTACCCAGAGAGTAAGCATACTCTCTTATATAAGAACAAAAACGGCTGATGGCCAGCTCTCCCATATGCTTTACGGCATCCAGCCTGAAACCATCTATATCAACCTCCCGTATCCAATAACAATGAATAGCGGTTAGTATTTTTTGTACATAAATCGCTTCTCTCGATTCATCGTTTTTAAATGCTTTTAGACTAAAAAAATCGCCATCTCTTGTTTCAGGGTATGCATCAAAATGTTTTATCTGCCCTTTGCGCCCGTACAAAGCGGGGTTACGCAATTCAATGGGAATTGGCTTGTCTTCGTATCGCCAGTTGCCAAATGGAAATTCAATACCTTCGTAATAATAATAGTCGTAACCACCCGGATAAGTCCAATTATTACCGGCATGATGCAACACAATATCAAGGAACACCCGCATGTCATAATCATGCGCCATTTCTACCAAATCTTCCAGGTCGTCCTTTGTGCCAAAACGTTCGTCTATCTCCAAATAATTCTCAATAGCATAACCATGATACGATTCAGGATTATTTTTAAAAACAGGGCTGAGCCAGATGGATGTACACCCCAGGTTTTTGATATATTCAAGTTGATCGATGATACCGCGAAGTGTACCGCCGCATTGCTTACTTAATTGCACATCATCACCAAAACCGGGATGCCTTACATCAAAATCTGCTTTGTGCCGTTTATTGCTGTCATGAAAGCGGTCAACCAATAAAAAATAGATGAACTCCTCCCGCCATTCGCGATGACAACTCTTCCAGTATTTTTTACCCGGTTTAGGAGACAGGTCTATATCATGAACCGATTTCATAATTTTTTGTTTTTAAAATGTTTCGTATTATTTGCCTTCATCCCGAGCGCTTTTTTTGCATCCCCCAACATGTGTTTTAAGCACCATTTGCAATACCAATCAGCAAAAAGGAAAGACAAAATATTATTAAAGAATTCTTTTGGTTTTTCATAGCTGATAGACAACTCGGCTTTAGCTCCATCAGGCATTGGAGTAACTATTAAATGTATTCTGTACCAGGAATAAATTATGAGTCTAGTATTCCCAATGGTTTCCCAAATCTTTTCTTCGGCGGCAGTCCATTTCGTTACTTCCACGTTAAAACCCATTGACGTACCCATCATTCTACCTGTCCACCTGTACCGGGAACCCAAACCCGTATGGTTTTCTGTCAGGTATTCAAGGTGAAGTTTGCTGCCCATCATCATCGCAGAAGATTCCGTCATGTGCATGCCTGTTACGCCTAGATCATCAATACACTTGAATACCTGTTCAGGTGTTGCATTATAGTTTTCAATTCTTGAAATAGATTTCATAAAACTTTGTTTAATTAACCACAAAACAATTTTTACAAATCTCCTCTGCGAGCAATTCATCCACTTTAATTGCGTTGGAAAGATGGGTAATAGAATACATCCGGTCACCTGCAATTTCGATGCATATTGGTGGTTTCATGCCTGCTTTTTTCAAATGGCCAATCGTTTCCATCATGTTTAGAACCTGTTACGGTTTGGGCGGCACCGAGGGATTGCAATATGATTTCGTTATTCGTTTTCATCTGTAATCGTTTATTATATGCGGTGGTTTTTGCCATTAATGGGTTTTACAGGATACTTTTCAATAATGCGGTGCACTGCAGGATGCAAGTCACGGCTTATCATACCTGGGTCATAAATGTCTCCTTCTGCGGTGCCCGTCCATACCAGCTTGTTGGTTATTCTATCGATAAAATTTAAAGTGATAGCGCCGTTTACATACGCTGTTGTTCGGGTGGTGGAGTATCCACTTCCATCCGAATAATTGTAGGATGGATAATAGCGGTAATAGTATCCAAACGTATACGGATGGTAATAATAACTGCCATAATAATATGGCCGATAATAATAATTAGATGGATAGGTGGTAGTAACCCTTTCTTTTTGGGTATTTGTAATTACCAACTGCATCAGTACATCCGGATTTTCTGCATTAAAGGAATAACCCCTGTCGCTCATGCATTGCCCAAAATAGTTTCGGATATTATTCCGGATAATTTCATTGTTATAAGGTGTATTAGTGGTATCTGCTTTATCAGGCAGCCAGGCAAACGTTTTATACTTTGTAAAGTCTGCTGATTTGTCGTAGTCGGAATAAAGGTTACTGTATGTGCCGCAGCCGCTTATGATTAAGAGGGAGACTGCTATTAAAATAATGTATTTCATATAACTTGTTTTTTACTTGTTGACAACCTTACTACTCCCCAGGTCTCTTTAAGACCAGTTGATTCATTTTTATACGCACCATGTTCTCATGGGGGCCGGTTTTGATTCCAAACTCATCCAGGTTAATGGTAAATGAAGCCGTCAGATTGCAGCTCTTATTTCCTGCGGGAAAATGTTCCAGTACTGAATTAAAGCTGAAAGGCCTCTTGACACCATTTATTGTCAGCGTGCCTGCCGTTAAAAATTTTTGCCTGGGATGCGATTTAGTTTGAATATAGCTGATATTCATTTTGCCGCTAAAGTGTACTTCAGCATCCGTTTGGTTGCGCAACAACCGGTTTAACGAATCGTTACCTGTTACCAGACTGGGAAGCACCAGCCGCATATTAATTTCCGCTCTGTCATAATTCACTTGCATATGCAGTTGAGCGCTCACCGCTGATATATCTACGTCGCCATATTTCCCACTTATTTGAATATTGCCTGTTTGCGTTACATAAACCTGCGCAGACAAAGTAATTTCGATGCACAGAAACCAGATCATTATTAAACTTTTGCGCATATACAGTTATTTATTTAATTCCTTTCCCCTTTTTTCGCAAGGGGAAGTTCTCATCTCCATATAGAAATAGCAACAGTACATGCATGCTTCGCAAATACACGAGGTCAAAAATTAATGATGACCACTCATATTCATATTTAGATGATTACTACCAGCATGCATATTTGCACCTTGCGTTCGCATCACGCTCTTTTGGAACATTTGATGTGACCGGTATTTTTTGCCATTCATATCCATACATTGCCCATTGAGCAGCTTCCTTTGTTTTCCGTTTTTTAACTGATAAGACCCATCCGGATGGATCACAGTTCCGTTTGGCATGGTCATTGGATTTTCCAGCATCATTTCCTTCCCGGTCACATTATGATACATCTTCCCTTCTTTCATCATGAGGTGTTCATCATTTGCCACGGCATTTTGCTGATTTTTGTTTTCGCCCTGTTGCTGAGCCATGGTTATGGTTGTAAATAATAGTACTGACAAAGCCGCTAAGAATATCTTTTTCATGTTGCTTATTTTTTTAGTTTAGAAATTTTATAACTCACCCCCAAAGACCAGTAAAAGGTGTTTGAAAGGTCTTCCTTGTAAGTATTTTGATTTTCTGTAATGGTTGCTGCATTGACCGGTATTGCATATACCGGGAAGAAAAAAAATTGAAACCGTTTGAGCAGATATTGCACCGGCAGGCCGAATTCATAATCCAGCATATTAAATGTCCCTTTACCCATCATACCGGTTCCCATCGAAGGGATATTTATGTTATTAAGCATGTGCTGCCCAAAACGCATGTTATTATTGTAATTGCTGAAATAGTTTTGGGTGCCTGCATACAACGAAAAAGAAGGGCTGATTTCCAGTTTGCCATTCCTTGCGTAAAAATTGTGACTTACTGCCAAACTGAAAACGTAATCCATTTCATTGCTCAAATAAAGTGTGCCATCACCATAAATTTCCAGTATATCAAAATCATAATCAGCATAGGCATTAAGTTTACCGGTTAATGCAGATTTAGCTGTTTGACTTTTGCTATTAAAAACATATCCTGTAGCAAAAATGCCAGCAACAAATTTTTTCTTATTGTAATCGTATCCGCCTGAAGCAGTAAATAAATCGATTCCTTTTCCTTTAGACGATGCCAACCAGGAAATAGTACCTGTTAAATACAGACCAGTTTTATTATAATAGCTTAATGACGCGGATACATAAGGGGATTTTACCGGGCTCCTGCGACCCAAAAAAACAATATCGCTATTATATGTCATGCCAACTAAGGCATATGATTTGTCCTTACCATTGCTATTGAATATTGAATCACTTGTTGGTTGTTGTTGTGCGAAAGTGTGTACTCCAATTGTAATCAGAGTCACAAGAACGCCGGTAAAAAAAGTTGTCTTATTCATAACCTGTTTTTTAAGGGGCATTGGAATGTTGGCGATGCCCTTTTTCATTTTTCTTTAATCCCCCTGCTGCATAAAATCAAGTATCTTTTTATACTCCTCATCGGTGAGCATAGCCCTTTGCTTCATATGCGTGTTCACGATTTCCCATTGTATGTTGGTAAATGCTGAACTGGGCGGTGTATTATGACATCGCTGGCAATTCTCACTCCATAACTGGTTACCGCTTTTATCGGTTACTTTTGTGGATACACAACTTTGAATGATTACAATAAGTGTCGCTACAAGCAAAGAGGCTGTTATAATTATTTTTCGTTTCATACATTCAGTTTTTTAAAATGGCGAATTAAAAACCAACGGCTATCTGTAAAAAGAAAACATTATTGTCTTTCTGCGACTGGTAAGCTGCTTTGAGTACCGTTCTCCAGGTGAACCAATAATTAAGGCCGTAGGTATATTGTTTGATGTCGTCTGCATCTTTAGCTCCATCCGGCGGGTTATATTCTGCATATCTAAATACCAGTTCGGCTTTCTTCAGAAATTTATTTTGCAGCATCGTTGGTTTGTAAGCTGCCTGTGTAAAAAAAGAACTTCTCTTATTATCAAAAGTGTAGGGGGTATTGCCAGTTTGATCGTCGGGGTCGATATATGCCGCCTTATCTACATTCACTTTGTTGTACTGGGCTTTTACATCAAACAATCCTTTAATAAATTCCAGTTGATGAACATAAGTGAGATCAAACGCATACATTTGGGCGCCGACATTTTTGTATGTTGAGTTTTTATCGCCTACGTTTCCGGTTCGGTAGGAAACACCGAGCTCCAAAGACGAGTTGGAGAAGGGCAGTAAACCCAGCCTGCCACCCGCGGTAAGTTTTTTGCTAATGGCTTCTGCATTACCATAAGTAAGGGTGCCTTGTTTTTCCGGTTCAGCAGGATCCGTGATGAGTTGGGCGCCATTGGCTAAAAAAACACTGTAATTCATTTTTGCCGTACCAAGCGGTACGCCACCCCGAAAATCAACTCCTATTTCTGAAGTAGGGCCTACACCCAGTTCATCTTCTCCCGTACCTACAGGAAATGTGGGTAATTTGTTGATCCAAGAGGGATGCAACCTGTCCTGGAAAATACCAAAAGGAGAAATGAACTTGCCGGTGCGAATGGTCAGGTATTTGTTTACGAAAAAAGAAACATCTGCGTAACCGAGCTCAATACTTGTTTCACTACCTTCCAGTCCTGTTTCCAGTTCCGCTTCCACAAGGATTTTTTCAGATGGTTTCCAAAGTAAAATGGGTACCAGGCTGATGTTGGAAAAAGATGATTCATCTTTTGAAAACCGGGCCGTCATATTGGTATAGCCCGAGATCAGAAATTTGCTGTTGCGCGCTACCTGGGCCTGGGCCTTACTTTTTATAAGGCTGTCAATTAATTCTTCATTGTATTGCTGGGCATGAGAAGCGGAAGCAATCAATGAAAAGCTCAGTAGCGTGATAAAAATTTTTGTTCTCATAAATATAAATTGTCCATTTTAAGGTTATCCTGCTATCTATGGGTGGATTAGATTATTGTTTAAATGTTCTCATATATACAACGGTTTGCCATATCTGCAATTCCGTAAGTTTCTTTTTAAAGGAAGGCATTGGCTTACGGCCTTCTGAAATTTTCCAGAATAAAGCGCCATCGCTCTGATCTTGTGTTTTGGCAGTAGTAAAATTTCCAGCCGGTTTATCCAGGTCTGTAGCCGAGGGGCCATCACCTTTACCTTTTTTACCATGACAGCTCTGGCATTCCTTTACATATACTGCTTTGGCGGCGCTGATAGTAGTGGCATCGTTTGTCAGCGGGTTCTTTTTTGCATCGGCGGAGGCAGGCGCTTTCCATTCCTGCTGTTGGATATGGAAGGCCGACAGCATTATAAATGAAATAATAGTGAGCATTAATGCCATCGTTTTGCGGTGCGGAAATATGTTTTGTTTTTTCATTTTTTTTGATTTGTAGTGAAAGAATAATTAGCCGATTTTTTGATTTTATAAATAAGGAGTAGGGTATATAGAAAAAATGCCCAAACAGACCCCACCGCTGCCCAAAAAGAAATAACCATCCACCAGGGCGCTTTTGAGCCTATCAATGCTCGGGGAACCGCTTCGTTAGTAGGAAAAGGAATGTTTGATCTCACAACAGCCTGCGCAGTAACATCCCTGATATTATCATTATCTTCTACCTTGACAAGTAGAGTGAATAGCTGGCTTTTATCACTGGCCCGCGTATTGATAGGAAATTCAACCGAAGCTGTCCCCGTTGTGTCGGTGGTTCCATTGCCCACCTTCATCAGGCCAAAGCTTCGCTGTACATAGAAAGTAACATCCACATTTTTTATGGGGCCACTGGTGGCTGCATCTTTTAAAATAGCAGTTGCCACATGCATGGTGTCGTTAGCGCCCATCTGCAGCAACAATACCGCTGCTTTCTTACCTGCATCTTCATCAGTGGAGTATGTATCCCCCCGGTTTTGTGAAAAAACAGGGATAGAGAAGGCAAGCAGGACTATTAATATGTTTAATTTAACTGGCATGACCTTGTATAATTTGAAGGTTTGATAAATCTTCTATACCAACCTGTTCCTCACCGTTTTTTTCCACTCCTTCAATAACTTCCCACATAGTGATCACCGGAAAGAGCTTAAACAGTAAAATGATAAGCAGCACAAACCCGGCGAGCGAGGAAGCGGTAATTGTCCATTCAATAACGGTAGGATTGTAAATAGTAAAACCCGGCTGTGCATGTTGAATTGGTATAAAAGGATGCAGCATATTGGGCGTTACGATCAGGTAGCGATTGATTAATGCACCCAGTAAAACAAGCAAGGAAGCGAAGACTACCCACCTGATGGATTGCCTCAATTTTTTAATGGAAAGCATTATAACTGGAATAACCAGACCGGCAATCATGGTAAACCAAAACAATAAAGCATTATGGCCAAAGAACAGATCATTTAATAATCCCCTTTCATCCTTTGCCATTTTAAATGCCGGCACACCGTACTTATTTAAGTTCAGATATAGATAAAATACAGTGAGCGCCATCAACAGCATACCGAGGTTACTGAAATGTTTTGGTGTGAGGTAATGTTCCAGCCTGTAACCATGACGCAGTTTGGCAATGATTAAAATCATGATGGCGCATCCCGCCATTAAGGCGCCGAACACAAAATAAGGCCCCATGATGCTGGTATTCCACCCTGGTCGTAAGGTCAAGGCAATCAACCAGGCACTGATTGTATGAACCGAAACGGCTACCGGCAAAATCACCACAGACATAATATTCATTGCTTTTTTCAAAAAATACTTTTGCCTGTGATTACCTTCCCATCCCATGGCCAGGAACCGGAATATTTTTCTTCTGCGAGGCGGTGCGTCAGTTAGCTTATCCCGCATAATAGCCATATCAGGGATCAATGGCAGGTAGAAATAAATTACACTGCCAATAAAATAAGTAGCAATCGCTACTACATCCCATAAAATCGGTGATTGAATGCGGCCATGCGTAATGAGAAAGTATAATCGCTCGGGCCGTCCCATATCAAGAACCGGCATGAAACCTGCAAAGAATATCGAGGAAAGTGTAACAGCTTCTGCAATACGAATCAGTGGATAGCGCCATTTGGCGCCGGAAAAGCGTAATACAGAGGAAACTAAAGCCCCGATCAGGCTGACACCCACAAAAAAGAATAGTAACGAAATATACAAACCCCAGGAAGCATAATCTCTCATAGCCGTTACGCCTAAGCCTTTTCGCAGTTGTATAATCCAGGCAATTGTTCCGCCAACACAGATCATAGCAAGAAAGAGTACCCAGAAAGTTTCACGCCGGTATCTTCTGCCTACTGTGCTGAGAAGTTCCCGTTGTATGCTGTTTTTAATTTCCTGATGTAGTTTATCCATAAAACAGTTTTATTGCCTACTCAGCGTTTTTTATTTTAATTTCTTTTGCGTTATAAGTGCGGTTTACCGGCGGCAGATAATATACCCGTGGTTCAGTGCCCAAATCTTCCATAAAGCGGTATGCTGCTCCGTCTTCCAGCAACTGCGATAATTTGGTAGTGGTGCCATCGTAGCAGGTAACGGCATCTTCATTGGCATCTCCGAACCAGATAGCATTCATGGGGCAATGGGTAACACAGGCCGGCAGCTTGCCTTCCCTTGCCATATGTGGGCAGAAATCACATTTTTCTACACAACCTTTTTTACTTTGGATAACGCGTTCAGGCGCCGGGGTTGTTTCTTCGATGTTGGGCTTAACAGGTTCCGTCCAGTTAAAAAGACGCACTGAGTATGGACAGGCAGCCATACAAAACCTGCAACCGATGCAACGTTCATTGTCTATGGCAACAATTCCATCCTCCCTTTTGAATGTGGCATCTACAGGGCATACCTTTGTACAAGGCGGATTATCACAATGAAAACACGGCTTTGGAAAATAGTAAGGAGCTACTTCAGGAGAATCCTGCATTTCCACTACATCTATCCATTTTTTATTGGAAGGCAGGTAGTGCATTTTATTACAGGCCTTCGTGCATTTGCCGCACCCATCGCACTTGGCCAGGTCAATGACCATGACAAATTTTTTGCCTGGTATGCCTGTACGCACATCTTCTTCTGAGATATGCGGTTTAAAATTCGCCACCTGCGATTTATCTACGGCAACCAGCTTCCCATCATGCGTTAAGACGTTTACTTTCTCGTTGCTTACCGGCTTGGATTTGTCATTGGAAGAACAGCCGCTGAGAAAAGCTGCGCCAATGCCACCCATTAATCCCTTAATCAGAAAATCTCTGCGGGAGTTATCTTTGTTGCCAGGGTTATCCTGGTTACATGTACAGTTGTTACCGCATGCCATATTGTTTGATTTTGAAGTTTAATTCCTGTGTGAATAGAAGATTGGCTTCAGTTAAAAGCCGTCACATCCTGTTTTCACAGTTATCAAAATATATTCCACAGGCAACCCTATTCATATTAAAAGAGGGTTGCTTAAGTACAGTATGAAGAAACTTTATGCCTTCTTACACACTAATAAGAATTAAACTCAAAATCAAATTTGAAAAGACTGAATCAGAATTCGTATGTCGGGAGGGGAATGTTCCTGTATTTTGGGAGGAGTCCTGAAAGACTCCGTATTCCTCGTGTTATATTTAAGAGTAAGTATTGCAGGTTGAATAAACGCTGTAAATGCACTGGTTGGTTTTGCAGAAGCATATTTCTGCGCTAACTGCTTATCTATATTTTGAAAACCAACGACCAGGCCATTGCAGCAATTGTCATTTTCCGAAGCATTAATGGTGGCGTAATTATTTCCTTTTTTACCTTCATCATGCTGGTGACCGCTGGATTGGCTATGATGATGATTATGATGGTCTTTGTCAGCATCATTAATATAAGAATGATGCTCACGGTCATCGTGATGACCTTTAGAAGCATGTTCCTGTTTTTCTTCGCAATCCTCATGGTGATGATGTGCATTAAATCCCATATCAAGCCCGAGAGAACAGGCAAAGCCTACTACTGTGTTGAGCGAGAAGCTAACCAGCAGAAACAGCGCTTTGTATTTTATCGTCCTCGAGGATTTCATACTTTTTTTCGAAAGAAAATAATTTAGCTATCTAAAATTATGTTATTTCAGTACCTATTTATAATGACTTTCGTCAGCTCTGGTTGTGATTTTTGTTATATACATATACCGATATTTATATAATGGAAGATGTAAAAAGTTACCGACCCTTCAACTGAAACTCGAGTTATAACCTGCTTGCTGCAACAGCTTTCTTGAAATTTAAATGCATCTGTTTTGCAACACATGTTTTAATATGTAGGCAGCTAGCGGTCATAACCCGGTTTTTATGCTTACTTATTCGTGCTTTTTAAAATCCAATTTAACTTGTACATTTTATGAAAGTTGTCATATGCATATAAATCTGCGTCTGTTTTAAACTGTGCGTCCACTGCATCGTGCAATTTGTGATTTTCCGGGAAGGCAGCTTTTATTTTGTTGAGTGTTAATGTTTCAACAGGTGAAGCGGCATCTAAACTAAAATAATATACAGGTTTGTAATTCCCCATACTTATATCTTTTGCCGAATGTGCCTGATGCTGGTAAACATATATTAATACAGGTTCGTAGGAATTGAGGATTCTGTATTCTTTGCCATCGACAAATCTAAAATCCCTTCCCTTCATATCTCTATAGCCATAGGTCTCACTTTTTTTTAAAGAATAATTTACACCCTGATGTTTAACTTTTACCTCTTCATTATTAAAAAGCATTGCGCTTTTTATTTTATGTTTCTCTGTTTTAAAGTTAATGGCATAGGATAGCTTTTTGTTCTGAAAATCAGCAGCAGTTTTATAAATTCCACTGCTATCATTTTGAGCGTGACTGTTCTGGGTAATAATTAGCAAACCAGCAATAGTAACCAATAAAGTTATTTTTTTCATTTCTTGACTTTTAATTCATTAAATATTTACTCTATTAGATGTGTCAATGGATATTAATTATTCTTTTTCTCAACTAAAGCAGCACCGCATTTAGGGCATTTCCCCTCTTTATCCAGTGCTATTTCCGGATGCATCGGGCAAGTATATACTTTTCCAACTTCAGCCTTCATTTGCTCCTTAGGTGATAGCCGAAGCTTTCTGCCACATTGAGGGCATTTCCCTGGGTCATGGCTGAACACATTCACATGAACGGGACAATTGTAACTCTTGGTTATGGCTGATTTTATTTGTTCCTTACTTGAAAGAATTAAATCCATACCACACTTAGGGCATTTCCCTGGTTTATTGCTGATGAGGTCTGGATGCATCGAGCATGTGTAATATGTTATGTGCCTGGTTGTATCTGTTTTTCCTGCTTTGGTTTGGGCCAATAACGAAGATGAAGTGATCAGAATGGCAAATGCCAGAAAAAATACCTGTTTCATTATTTTAGATTTTAAATGTGTAAAAAGACAGTTTAAACTGCGCGGCATAATATTTAAGTTTGCAGTAATTATTATGCGATAAATCCACGAAGACCTTATTCAGAAACGGAAAAATGAATTCTATACGCTAGAAATTATCCGGCTGGACGTTTCAAATTCTGAAAACGTTGCAAAGCAGAAAAATGGGGTGTGCTCCACGTTCCGGAACATTTACAACTTTGAAATGAGTATTATAAGAATCCGGACAGAAGAATATTACCTGATAATTTTCTATAGGCCGTTCAACAGGAAAGTAAATTAGCTCTGCAATCTGCGCAAATTGAGTAATCCTATGATTGTCGCTTTGATAAAATGCTAATACATTTTTACAGCATTTCTTTGGCTTATCATTATGATCGCAACCACACCCTTTAATATGCGAAAGGTTAGATAAAGATATTTTTGCCAAATGTCCGCAACAGAAGTGAAAATTAATGCTTAATCCTACTGAATTGGAAGCATATAAAGTCAGAAGGAATATGACTATTAATTTTTTCACTTTATTTCATTGTCAACATAAAGGTACTTTTCTAATTAGCAATACTTAATGATTCAAATTGTTATTCAGTATGATTTTTGTCAGCCCTATGTCTGTTTTAGCTAGCTTTCATCAGTTAGATGATGTAACAAATTGAACGTCAAAGGTAAAATCGGTGCGACAGCAATTCGAATTAATTCTCAAAACAAGTGATTTACGCTGATTTCGCAATTTTATCCATTATCATATGGCTATCCCCGTAATTATGCAAATAAATTCGCATAAGATAGTCGGTAATGTGTATATCATGTCAAAACATCTATTGGAAAAAAAAGCCAGGCAGGAGACCCTGCCCGGCAACACTTAAAATCACAATGGAGAAAATCTCCAAAGGAGTTTGTTTAATAATCAGGAATTGTTGACTTTTAATAAACTAGAGTTAATAGCTACAATAACTGTACTGACACTCATCAACACAGCGCCCGCTGCTGGGCTTAACAAAATGCCTGCTTTATATAAAATGCCTGCTGCCAGCGGCAATGCAACTACATTATATCCCGTTGCCCAGGCGAGGTTCTGCACCATCTTGCGATAGGTGGCTCTACCAAATAAGATGAGGTTGACTATATCTTTCGGATTGCTGTTTACCAGTACGATGCCTGCTGTTTCGGCCGCCACGTCACTTCCCGAGCCAACAGCAATACCAATATCGGCCTGCGCTAATGCAGGTGCGTCATTAACACCATCGCCTGTCATGGCTACAAATTCGCCCTGTTCCTGGAGTTCTCTTACTTTTTCTAATTTCTGATGCGGTAATACTTCAGCGATGTATTGGTCTATCCCCAGCTCTTTACTTACACTTTCGGCTACCTTAGCATTATCACCGGTTAGCAATGCGGTTTTTATGTGATGTTGATGTAATGTCTTAATCGCTTCATATGATTCGGGCCTGATTTGATCGGCCAGCGCAATAAAGCCAGCCGGCATATTATTTACCAGTACATATACCAGCGTTTCACCAGCCCTGATATCGATGGCAGAAAATGAATTGCCCAGTTTTTCTTTCATATAACCCGGACTAACCACCTGTACCTGTTTTTGATTAACGGTTCCCGAAATGCCTTTGCCTATAAGTGCCTGAATATTTTCTGCCTTAACCGGTTGAATGTTCAGCTCTTTCACTTTTTGCATAATGCCTGTGGCAATCGGGTGTTCTGATCCCTGTTCCAGTGCTGCTGCCAGTTGCAGTACATCATTATCAGTATATTCCTTTTGCATTGCCCCAATACGCACCACCTCAAACTTTCCCACCGTTAAAGTACCAGTTTTATCAAATACCAGGGTAGTGATTTTGCGTGCATTTTCAAAGGCCGTTCTGTTTTTGATGAGGAGGCCATTTTTTGCACTTAGGGCCATTGAACGGGCTACTACAAGTGGTACTGCCAAACCAAGTGCATGCGGACAGCAGATAACTACCACTGTTACCATTCTTTCAATTGCAAAGGACAGTGACTGATCATTGAAATACCAATACAAAAAGGTTACAATTCCAGCCACAATTGCAATGGTGGTTAACCACCGTGCAGCAGTATCTGCCAGGAGTTGTGTTTTAGATTTTGCTTTTTGTGCCTCATTCACCAGGTTAATAACCTGGCTTAGGTAGGAATCTTTCATATCGTGTAGCACCTGCACTTTTATGGCACCGTTGCCATTTACACTTCCAGCAATTACTTTATCGTCCTTTTTCTTTTGCACAGGTTTCGATTCACCGGTGAGCATCGATTCATTGACTGAGGTTTCGCCTTCTACAACAATTCCATCGGCAGCAATTTTTTCACCTGGTTTTATCAATATGATGTCGTTGGGCTTTAAAGTATCAGTCTTTACATCCATTACGTGATCTCCATGTTGTAAATGCGCTTCGGCAGCCATCAGTTGCACCAGCAATTCCAATTCGCGGGAAGCGCCGGCTATCGATTTCATTTCAATCCAATGGCCTAATAACATGATGAGTATTAAAGTTGCCAGTTCCCAAAAGAAATCCATGCCCTTCAATCCAAAAACAGTAGCTGTGCTGTATACATAAGCCACGGTAATAGCAAAGCCAATTAGGGTCATCATGCCCGGATTTTTTGCTTTCATTTCATTTACCCAACCTTTCAAAAAAGGCCAGCCACCATACACAAATACGACCGATGATAATGCGAACAATACATATTGAGATCCGGAAAATGCTATATGCCAGTTAAGCCAGTGTTGTATCATGGGCGACAATACCACAATAGGTACCGTAAGCACCAGCACTACATAAAAACGCTTTTTAAAATCATCGATCATCATTGCATGGTGATCGTGTCCCATATGCCCATGGAGTTGATTTTCTGCATGTGCATGGTCATGCGTCGACCCGGTATCGTTTGCAGGTGTTAACGGCACTAAATCCATTTCGCAAATCGGGCATTTGCCAGGCTGCGACTGTTTTATTTGTGGATGCATAGGACAGGTATACAGCTGACTGCCAGCGCTACCAGATTGTCTATGCACGTTATTGTCTGAATGACTATGATGGGAATGATCCATTTTATTTGGTTTTTGATGTTGGCATTCTCTTGTTTTAAGAAATAGTATTTTTAATAGGTTAAGGTTATACCGGCCCCGTAACCCATATCGCTATCATAATGGGTAGAAAGTGCAAACCATTTTGATACAATATACCTGAACCCTATAGCATATTCTTTATCAGTATTTCCCATAATATTAAATCGCAACCGCTTGGTTATAGGTACATCTTCCCGGCTCAATTGAAACCTCAGTTTTCCGTTGCAATCAACTCTTCCATCGGCTACTACTAACCAGGGGAGTGTATATTGAATACCAGCTACGATTGTTTTGCGGTCATTTTTATTGCTGATTTGCCCGAATAAGTTCTTATAATCTGTTTGTTTTATCGGATCTCCATCTATTTTTTTGTAATGATAATCAAAACCAATATATGGAAATAGCCATTGGTTAACACCAATGTAACGCCCAAAATTTAATTCACCTTCATGGGTTATAAACCTGAGGATAGTTAAGTGCCAAAGCCCCTGTAATGCGTACCGGTTCGAAGAAACCATCAATTCTCCATCACTGCCATTTGTTTCCAGCCCGGCCCGTATCATTAAATAGTGCATGTTCTGGTCTTTGTGATTCCTGAACATTTTATAGGCTTTTTCTGCATCCGGCAGTTCAGGATTAACCGGGGAATTGATATAAGTAAATACTTTTCCCATTCCTGCCATCATATGAAAGAGTATATGACACTTCAACGGGAATCATATCATTTCCATCATTTCCTACTACGGTAATTTTTCCTCCTGCATATCCAAGCCAGAAGTAACTGGATGCCCCTGCATTTACCACCTTTAGTTTAATCTTATCACCGGCTTTAAATTCAGGTGCTGTATTCTCCGATTTGTCATTCAAAAGAAAGCGATTGTAGTAAACGTCGCTAACATTCATCGCTTTCATCCGTTTCCATTCATTGGTCAATTTGGTTTTAAAGTGTCTTTCTTTTATTGCCTCGGCATAGCTTTGAGTACTTCCTTTTTTAATAGCGTACCAATCGTTTCCGGTACGAAGGCGACGTTGGATTTGGGTAGGCTTTTCATCTGCCCATTCACTTAACACTACGGTATATTCTTTATCGAATAGCTCATTGCTGCCCGGCATTTCCATTGAAGAATGATGCATAGTGCTTTTTTTAGGCTGGGAACTGTCCCTTGTCTTAAAAAGCAAAGCGCCATACATCCCGGCCTGTTCCTGTAGCGCGCTATGCGAATGATACCAATAAGTGCCGTTTTGCACTACTTTAAATTTATACAAATGTGTTTCTCCAGGTGCTATAGGTGCAGTTGTGAGGAAGGGAACCCCGTCTGCCTGGTTGGGTAAAATAACACCATGCCAATGCAATGAAGTTTCTTCATGTAGCATATTATGAAGATATATTTCTGCCGTGTCGCCTTCAGTAAAAGTGAGGGCGGGCGCAGGAATTTTACCGTTGATGGCAATGGCACGTTTTTTCCTGCCTGTAAAATTTACAAGAGTATCGTTTACAAACAGATTATAGCGAATGGTCTTTCCCGGAAGCACATTCACCTTACTTTGTATTTGGCTTGCTGCTTCAGCAGCAGTTGTATCCATTTTCATATTAGGTTCATTCATGGGCATTTTCATTTGCTTCCCGGTATCCTTTTTCATGTCCATGTCTTTCATTTGATCCTTTGGTTCCTCCTGCCGGATTGGTTTATTTTCATTACCCGGTTGGTTTTAAGGTGAAGTAACCTTCACAGTTTTTTTACCAGGGTCATTCCGCAGATCGGGCATTTGCCGGGCTTGTCCATTTTTATTTGGGGATGCATTGGACAGGTATATATAACTTTGTTCTGCGCATAAAAAAAACAATATGCACCCGATTCCGTTGAGTTTACTTATCTGCCTTCTTAAAGCGTAAGAACCAAATTCATTAAAATTCAGCTCTGCCTTTCCTTCCCTAATATGATTTGCCAGTAACCATCCTAATGGCTGAACCCTTGCATACCAGGGATAGCGAGTGCTGTTACTGTGGCAATCGTAACAGGAATTCTTTAAAATTACTTGTATATTATAGGGAACATTAACGGTTTTTACCAGATCTGTTGATTGCTCTTGCCTATTTATGTTCTTATCTGGTTGAATGAACTGAATAAGCAGAAAAACAATCAACAAACCCAGTAATATTTTTTTTAATCGCTTCATCCTTTAGGTTTAAATTCTTCTTTTACTTCTCCGCATGTTGGCATTGATTTACCCAAGTAAGGATTTTTAATATCTTTTTTTTCACTTAGCCAGGACGCTCCTTTCTTATTATTATACATTGGACAGAAATCGTGATAAAGGGTAGTAGAGCTGCCGGTGGCTTTAACCAAATCAATCATATCCTTACTTAACATATCAAAATGCTCTCTTTGATGGGCTATGTTGGAGGCGTTTGAGCCAATATGCTCCGCGTGTTCTTTTATATCGTCTTTTACATCGTCATAAACTTTCTTTTGATCGCCCGTTAATTCTGATGCGTTAACTTTAGTCAAAGCGCTGCCCATTTCGTTTGCGGCTGTCGCAGCTTGTTTTCCGTCATCGCTGGCAAGAGCATTTTTTAAATTAAGGTATCCTGTTACCAGATCATTAATGGTACCAGGTGTGTCGGTAGTTTTTTGCTCACTACCAGTTGGGGCAGCTTGTGTAGTAGTTGAATCAGCATTTTTTGTGTCAGTTTCTTTTGCAGGATTACTATTACCATTGCAGGAGGCTGCAAATAAGGAAGCTGCCATAAAAAATATTGAAAGGAAAGTTTTCATAATAATTTAGTTTTTTGTTTAAAAATGTAGAGTTAGGAATCCTGCTCAACAGAACTCCTAACTTTCTAATGAGCTGTCTTATTTATTGATTGTAGCTACAACTTTGCCGCCTGTGAGCATCGAGCTGCCGAAATAAGGATTTTTTATCTCCTTATTGTCGCTTAGCCAATTTGCCTTTTTCATGGGACAATAAAGCTGGTAAACAGGTGGTGAAGAAAATTTTACCGTTTTACCCAGGGCTTTCATATTATTTGAAAGATTTGCAAAATGTTCGCGCTGGGTTTTTATGTCTTTTGTTTCAGAGATGGGAGTAGCATCTTTAAGCAAAGCATTGATATTTCCCTCAGAGATTTGTTTATAATCAATGCTATTAGCAGTTTTAATGAACTCTTCCGCTTTCATGGATGCCTGGTTGGAATTTCCTATTACCAAAGCGTCTTTAATACCGTAATATTGGGCGAGTAATTGAGTTAAAGGGTATTGCGTACTATTCTGGGAGATACCTTTTTGTACGAAAGTCGCCACCAACAAGGTGGTTATAAAAAATAGCTTTTTCATTTTTTAACCTGATTTAATGTTATAAGAATAATCCATGCCATGATAACTATCATGTCAGCAAACACTAAACCAGATCAAATCTGAAAAGATTGGATCGCAATTCGAATATTAATATCGTTGAGAAAGCAACTTCGTCGGACAAACTGGAATTTGGAATTGAAAAAGGGTTTGATCTGTCCGCTTTCTAAATTAAGGAAGTCGTTATATGCCAGTATTATAAAGGAAACTGGCGCTTTAATTATTAAATTATTATAACTTACTGACTTATCTAATTTTGCAAAATCAGTTACCTGCCCGGCACTGCAGTCCTCAACAGGACCTTTTATTTTGGACCCCGATAGAAAGCTTAATGGAATTGATTTATGCGAATGATGGCCATGGTCTTTTTCATGCTTGTGGTGTTCATTAGCCATGATAACAGTAGAACAAAAGTATGGAAGTGTTCGGTTTTAAAGTTGCAAAATTGATAAATCACCTATAATATATTGATTTACAACCAACTATCAAATACTTAATGTGAAATTACATTTATTGAGAATTACTCTTGTTATATAATTATGGGCAGATGTTATATAATTATAAGGTGATATAAATTTAATAATAAATAAGCCAGGTAGATCAGCGTGATATCTTACCTGACAACAATACGCTCAGGCATGAGTAGCCGTTGCACACATAGTTCAGCACATCGTCGGCAGATTTCGGCCCATTGACAGCAGTGCTCCATGTGAGAATGTTTTTCACATTCCTCGGCACAGTGTTTACATATGTCTATTGGGTTGCTGCAGAATAAATGGAGTGCAGACCAGATTTAGTTATGCGGTTCGGGGGCCGTAAGACTTGGGGTTTAAAAATTCGACAATTGTAATAGGTAATCTATCCAGCACGTTGCCATGATGGCCTATCCTTCCATATCTTCTGGATCATCAAAGCCTTTTCAAGGGCATCCGCTTTAATATATTTCCTGAAGGCTTTCTCTGTCTTGTGCCCGCTAATAGCCATAATTAAGGTGATTGGTGTACCGTCCAAAAACTCATTTGTGCAGAAAGAACGCCTGCAGGTATGCGAGGTAACCCAGGCATATTTTGGTCGGATTTCCTCTATTATTACATTACCCCGCTTATACGAAAATTTGATCGGTTCGTTTATTTCAGCAAGTTTGGCTACTTCCTTTATCCAGCAATTGAAGTTAACATTATTAACTGGTGGCATTTGCATGTTATATTTTCGTAGAATGGCAAGAGCCTCAGGCCGCAGTGGCACAACGACGCGATCAGTGGTTTTTTGTTGTTTTACGAACAGCATCCCATCTCTAATCTCTTCAGGAGCCACCTCGCTATAATCACTAAATCGAAAGCCGGTAAGACAGCCTAAAATAAATTCGTCCCTTACATGTTCCATTTCCGGGGTGCTCGATAAATCCAGCCGATATATTGCAGATATTTCTTTCCAGTTTAAGTAAATCGCGTCCGTATCTTCTTCCATTCCCAGGTATAGCGTTAGGTCTATGTAGGGAATTATTTTCTTGGCCATCCGGTTTCTGAGAAATGCCTTTAGCCATTTAATGGTTTTCCCGATGCTGTTTACACGCAATCCTTTTGTTATCTCCTTCCTGGTTAAAAGAACGTAGTCATAGGTGAGAAACTTTACAAACTCTCGGTAAAAATCAAAGTCAAAGCTGTCGAAGGTGATTGCCTTACCTGAATATTTCTCAAAGCTCTTAAGGTGGTGTTTAACCATTCCAATTACATTGAGGGTGGCTTTGGACACTTCTGTTCTTCTTTCCTCTTTATAATTATCGAACTGGCTGTACACGTTCAATTCATCTTTATTTTCTTTTAATTGGCTCAATAGCCAATTATCGGCCAGGGGAAAATTTATTTTTAAGAATTCTACGGGCGATACTTTTCTCTTAAGGGCTTCGTTGATCATGTCTTCAGCCTTTCGGAGCTTGGTAGTTAGAATCGTCTCCAATGCTTCGACGTTACCATATTCAGCCGGAAGGCTGTCCGAAATCTTTCGGCTTTTTTTGTTCCAGTAAGCAGGTGGTATAGCCACCCCGGTATCAAGCAGTGGTCTCTGTTTGTCGGAATAACAATACTGCAAGAAGACGATACTGGTTCCGTCTTTTCTTACTTTTCCCTTTTTTACGATGAGTGTAAGTGGGTGTCTGCGCATAATCTAACAGGTCTCATTTTGTTCTCTAAAAGTGCATTCCTGTTAGGTAAAGCTATCGCTGTTTTCCTGCGAAAAACGTTGCAGAATATTGAAAAACAGCGATTTACCGTAAGGTTAAGTCCAGTTAAGACCAGTTCAAAAATGGGTTCAATTTGCCGTCCGGTCCGCTTAATAATCGCTTGAAACCAGCGCCCAGCGCGGGTTTCAGCGATTTTAGGGTTGTTTTTTAGTCTATCAAACTGCCGCTATTTTCGCTTCCTCCAAAAAGTGAATCACTTTATTTTTCATTGGTAATAATCGTTGGTTTCCCGGTCGCTTGCGAAAGTCTATTTTAGTCTATCTGCTTAAAAATATATAAATCAAAAGGACTTGAACGGCCTTGAGTCATTTTGTCATAACATCTCTTTAGGAGCGCTAATGAATTGTAACTGATTACCTCTCCTTGTGATGGTCAACCAACAATATGGCCACTGGCCCATGAACCTAGATAGACTTCTCTCGAAATTTCGATAGACTTTGCCCATTAATGATAGACCTTGATTGAGCTATGATGATTGAAGTGCCTTGATCCCACAAAGCGCTGTAATTGCTTTAAATGCTACCGGCCGGTCTTGGATGCTTAAATGCCTCACAATTCGCTACAAAACGAAAGCTGCTGGCAAGCGTTGATTGTTATTGTTTTTAGTAGATCTCCAGCGTTACAGGCCAGGCCGGTTGTCCCATAGCTTTTTTATCAGGGTAGCTTTTTGCAGCTGGTCTGCTTTGATATACCTGCGAAACGCCTTTTCAGATTTGTGCCCGCTAACGGTCATGATCAAATCAGCAGGTGTGCCAGCTAGGTACTCATTGGTGCAAAAAGAGCGGCGGCCAATATGAGAGGATACCCAGGCAAATTTTGGTCGGATTTCCTCCTCTACTGTGTTTCCTTTTTTATGCGTGATGGACACCGGCTGCGTAATACCCGCCAGGCGGACAACCTCTTTGATATAGAAATTAAAGTTGGCTTCACTAACCCGTGGGAGTTTCAAGTTGTACTGATCGATCAGGATCTTCTGCGCATCTGCATGAAGGGGGGCAATGACCGTTCCACCCGTTTTTTCTTGGCAGACATGCAGCAGCCCATTTCTTAAAATGCTTGCGTTGAGGTTGGTAAAATCTCCAAACCGAAAGCCGGTCAGACAAGCTAGTACCAACAAATCCCGGTATTTAATTAAATAAGGTTTCCTGGATAGATCTAAATGATAAATTGTGGAGAGCTCATTCCAATCCAGGTACACGGCGTCCACCTCCTCTTCCATGTACTTAAAAAAACTCAAATCCGTATAGGGGATTATCTTTCTGGCCATGCGATCCTTCAAAAAAGACTTGAAGTGTTTGATCGTTTTGCCAATGGTGTTAATTCTAAGTCCCTTGGTAGGTTTATTGCGCCGGAGTACCGGAATGTCATAGGTAAGGTATTTGACAAATTTTTGATAAAAGTCCAGGCCAAACGAATCAAAGGTGAATTTCTTTTTTTTATAGCGCTGAAAAGCTTGTACATGCCGCTTCATTTGCCTTAGTGTAGATAAGGTCGCGTCTTTAACCAATCCTGTTTTACTTTCAATATACAGGTCCATCTGGTAAAACACATCCTTTATGTTATTATCATAATCAACATGATGCAAATATTGATCATCTCCTTCTTTAAAGTACCGTTTTAAAAATCGTATAGGGTTGGTATTGGCATCCTGAAAAGCATAGTCAACAATTTGTTCAGCCCGCCTAAGCTTAGCTCGCAAATCCGCTTCAAGCCTTTTCGGATCTCCGTATTGCGTAGGTAAGGAGGTCAGTATGGAGCAAGTTTTTTTATTCCAATATTTTGCAGGGATGTTTATATCTGTGCTAAGTAAAACCCTTTTTTGTGTTGAATAACAGTATTGTACAAAAATCGGGCTGGTCTCATCTTTATGCACATTCCCTTTTTTGATGATTAATTTTATTGGCTGTCGCATGTTCGCAAAGTTTTAATGCGATCAAAGGGCGCTTGTGGAAGGATAAGCTAAGAAAAGGCCTATAAATGATAGAACAGCAGAGAGAGAAGCAAATTTACAGCTTTTACAAATTTTGGCGAGTAGAAAGGGACAAGAAACCTACAAACACCGGAACTAACAAATGACAAAACACCCTTTTGGGAACACTTGTGTATTTTTTTTGGTCCGATCCGGCTGTAGGCGTTTTATACTGCGCGATTGCTAAGCAGATCATGGAAGGTAGTACAAAACAATTGCCATTACCGCAGCTGCCTAATGAATATAGCGGGCTTTATTGTGAATATTTACGCCAATGCAACCTTTATAAAATAATCCTCATTGTACAACCTTGTAAACACTTGTAATTAATTTAACCAGCGCTTTCCTACTCCGTTCAATGCTTAAGAGCTTGAACAGTTTATTTATTCTAGTAAGATCAAGGGGGTGAGTCTATGGAAAAATAAAAGAAATAATGTCGAGCTATCATTAATCTCTGGACTTTCGCTCCAAACTAATACGGTTAGTGTTTCTAAGTATTTATCAAAAAGGAAAACATCTAGATTTTTTACTTCATTGATCTAATCGGCCGTGACAGAAATTTTTGTGCGATTGTGTTTGTAGGTTAGAAGGATCGTTTTGATTGACCATTAATCGACTAAAAAATGGCACAAGTTTATTCTCAATTAATTATACGGCTCGACGAGTCTGCTTGGAACCTCACGTAAAAGGATCGCATAACATGGGTCCTTTTTTATTTAAAAGCAACTTTACATAAACGCTCTGTTACAACAACATGAGGGCTAGAAAGTAGATGAAAAAAGATTTAATACTAGAATAATAAGGTTAAAAGCTACAAAATTCAATCATACAAAAATAACTGTTGTTCAATTTTGCAAAAAATTATAAAGAGAATATTTAGTATATCATTTTGTCAGGCGCTTATATACAGTAAAAACTAAGTGAAAATAGGGTGTTTTTACCGATTTTTAATTTAGGACAGAGTTGTAAATTTATATTGTTTCATACAACAGGGGAAAATACTCTACAGTTAAAGAATTAATCCTTCCCCCTAAAATGGTGCTCAATAAATGGAATAGCCGAAGGTCCAATAAAAGAGTAGACATTTAATTTTTAAAATCGTCAAGTCAATATTTACTTAAATTCTGAAAGCCAGAAAGTTTTAGTGAAGTTATTGGTTACACCCTTGTTGGTGTAGCATTTGTCTCTGTGGGGATTTATAAACAACTAAACTATATTTTATGGAACGAAATCATTTTCATGATTTTGAAAAAAATCATAGTTCTGAAAAGGAATATTTTTTTCACATAGGTGAGGGACGAGATGATTTTAATGCAATAGCTGAAGTACTTTGGCCTAAAGACTTTGGTTCTTTTTATTCCAGCCGATTCCATACTGCTTTAATTAGCGATGCCATGTTGAATCTGTCCCTTATCATGGTAAGAAGAGTAAAAGACGATATGGTGGTGGGTTCTGTCATCTTGGATTTAAAGAAGTATCCCCATTCGCTCTTTATTCCGTATTTGCTTATCAATGCAGAAACCCCCAGAGAAATAAAGAATGTGCAGGTACAACTACTGGCGCTTATAATGAATGCGCTGCAAAAAATGCCTGTAAAGAAAATAGTATTTTATAAGCAAGCTCATTCGGAAAAAAGCCATCATGGTTTTGTCGAGGATTTAAATCGAAAAATTAAAGAAAGAAGAATTCCAGTGGAATTTTTAGCAGAAAGTGAATTACATGATTATTTTGGAGACAATCGGTCAGTTATTCGTTACTCTACTTTTATAACTTTTGAGCACCGTCCATCTTTAACTTATAAATTATATGAAGAAACTGATCTTGCACAGTTGATTGCACCCAATTTTAATGTAAATGCTATTGATTGTTGTTCAGGATGTAAAGAAGATAAAGGTGGAAAAGAGGGGTCGAAGGATGGGACCAAAGATGGAACGAAGGATGGGACGAAAGATGGGACGAAAGATGGGACGAAAGATGGGACGAAGGATGGGGCGAAGGATGGAAAGGATAAAGACAAAGATACAAAAGAAGGGGATAAAGATGATAAAGACAAGGAAGATAAAGAAGGTTCCGGTGATGCAAAAATAGGTGGCAGTGAAACCGTGTTTGATCCAGGAAGTATTGTTTTTGATCCTGTTATGGTGATTGATAGAATCTCGCTTTACAAGATATATAATTCTTTAGGTGTTTTCAGATATAATCGATATGGAAAAAATGCCCATTTTACCCCCCTTATATAAACGCTTCAATAGCCTAGATCATGCAGTTTTCACTTACAAATAACCTTGTTATTGGTAGTCCTTCAGATCCACTTGTATACCTAATAGCAGAAGCGCTAGAAGAGTCAGAATATCCATTTGTTATTATTGATGATTTGTCATCCTTGCAGGCTACAATAAATTTCAATTCAAGTGATTGTAATATAAAACTAGTAACAAAGGAAGGAGCAAAAACAAAACTTGAACATGACAGTTTGATTATTTACCTGTACCCGATAATTGGAAATCACAGAGGGGTTAACTGGATTGACAAGGAATACAGTGTAAGCGAAATAAGGGCTATGTTTTCTGCATTACTTGAAATGTCCCAGGGACCAGTTATTAATAGACCGTCATTGGGCATTGATATGAAAATTTGGGATCGATGTGAAGTAAGGCAACTTGCAAGACAGCTTGGAATTCCTACTTATAATGAACAACTTTTTAAAGGTGCTGAGTTGGCGAAGATTTTTGAAAATAATATATTGTTATCTGTAATCGATTTATCTGATCATCATAACTTCCTTTTATATGACCAGGGGCAATTAGATGGAGAAAAGATGTACTTCGCAGGAAAATGGGATGCGGAAAGTGAATATATTATATGTTTGAAGATAGATGATAGATCCTTTTATTTTTCTTATTCGCATAAGAGCAATATGTCCTATGTCGAGTTACCTCTTTCCTCTATTGAAAAATATGTCGGCGACCTATTAGGCTATTTTAAATTAGATATTGCCTTTTGTGTATTTATAATAGACAAAATGGGGCCTCAATTTAGTTTTATCTCCACCTATAGCCCAGTGCCTTTGCCCATTAAAGTTAAAGAAGAAATAAAAAGTTGTTTAAAAAAATCAAGTGGTTGCTTCCATTAACAAAGATTCAGAATGGCATGAAACAAGTATTAATAATAGGATTCCCTGGCGACAATACAATCTATCATATATTGAATATTGCAACAATGGGTAACTATCCTTTCAGGTTTTTAAATTTAAAGGCCTATTATGAAAACGGCTATATAGAATCTGCAAACACAACCGACCCAGAAGTTGTCTATAACTTTGAAAGATTTTGTCTTAAAGATTTTTCAGGTATCTACCAGCGTCTTTCTCCGCCTCTACCTGAGAAGTATGACAGCATTAATTATATGAGAGCCATGTCAAGATACAAGGCATTGCATTATGTTCTCTTAGCGACTAAGCTTAAAATCATAAACCCGATTAATGCGGGTTGGGATAATGCTTCAAAACCCTTCCAGACTTATTTGCTTATGAAACATGGTTTTAAAATCCCGACTTCAATGTCTACATCCATTCCTTCTGATTTCGAGCAATTCAATAACAAATTCATTTCTATTTATAAATCTAACAGTTCGACCAGAAGCATTGTTGATGTTACCCAACCACAAGATTCATCCAGAAAGGAAACTTTGATTAATGCGCCGGTCTTTTTTCAGCAATATATCTCTGGCAAAGATGTCCGTATACATATTTTCAATGATAAGGCATTTGCTGTTGAAATAAAATCGGATGCTATAGATTATCGCTATTATAAAAAGAAAGGCACTTATTCGAATATGAAAGCGATAGATAACACTGAAGCACCTAAGTTGTTAATAAACTTATGTATTTCATATGCCAAAGAACGGCGAATAGTTCTTGCAGGTTTTGATTTTAAAGTGACTGAAACCAATGAATGGCATTGTCTTGAGATGAATCCAATGCCTGGTTATGATAGTTATGACAGGGTTCTGGGGAATGCTATATCAATTGATATTTTGAATCATCTTCTATCTTAAACCCATTTTGCCATGAGCTACTTAGCAAAGTTTTATGAAGTGTTAAACTCTGGTGAATGCGAACAAGCAGTTAATAAAATTGAAAAGCTTTCTGAACACTGGGAAGCACATGGCAATGTCCTTTATACCTTAGGTTCACCTGTGTATCAAAACACATGTAACATGAGTGCTTATTATTATAAAGCCAAGGTTTTTAATGAACTTCTTTGGGCCAATTTTAATCAACTATATGAAAAAGTATTACTGGTTTTATCCGCCTATGTAATGGATGAAGTGTTTTTTTACAAAAATGTGTCTATACCAGGCTTTCACATTTTTGTTTTGGAGACTCCCTATGCAGGAGGAGGCATGCACTTTGATTTGCCTCATCAAAGTTTATCATGGAAAATGCCGGTAAAAATCCTGCCAAGATTTATAACCTTTACACTCGCATTAGAACTACCAAAATCAGGGGCCGGCATTAATTTATGGAATTTATCCTATGATGAAGTTATGTCTAAGGGTATACGCTTCCAGGATATCCCCGCTCTAACAGGCTCCATTCAATCGGCCTATCAATCATATGAGGTTGGTAAAATAGCAATATTTGAAGGATTATACCTACACGGAATTGCTCCTATTCAATTAGTCGAAGGCACGGAAAAAAGAATCACCTTGCAAGGACATATTATTAATTTGAACAATACCTGGATGGCCTACTGGTAAGCGATAGGAGCTTAAGGGCGACTGGAAAAAATAGTGAACTTCTTTGAAGTGCCTCAATTGTTTTCGCTAACTCTATAAGTGTTTTTTTTATTTGGGTAAGTTCGTCAATGCCTCAGTGTTCGTAATCTTCTATAGTGACAGCCGCCCCCTTATCTCTTTTAACCTCTTGGCTGCCCCGATGCTTCCAATAGTTCACAGCTAATATTTTGGATAACTGTAATAGCTTCTTCTACCATGACAGCGATCTCTTGTTCACTTTCATCGGAGTCATCGTCATTGTCATCATTACCGTTGCCAATATCTGCCTTGTCTTTTTTTTACAGCAATGTGTTTAATCTCGACAAAAGTCCAATTTTGTCTAATCCAAGTTCACATTAACTGATCAAAGAAAGTGATGGATTTTCCAACGCTACTTCTTGATTCTTCAATAGATAGGCCAGAGATCTTTGTCCATCTCTTTTCTCGGGAATCTCTTTCTATTTCATTGGTGGCGGCATGTTGAGCGGTGATAAAAACAACAACATCGTGCGGCTTATCTTGGAGGGAAAATACAGCATCACAAGGCCGCTGCGTGGGATCAATTTTCCGATACACTGCAAACCGGTCAAGTTGCTGCAGAAGTACATCCAGTTGAATCCCATGGTGGAGACGGGGTATATCGGGTTTTCAAAAAATTAAAACGCCGGTAGCCAAATATATGGCGGATAGGAAGACGGATAGGAACAATACGAAGGTTACGGCACCAGCGTGAATATGGACAACAAGGATAATCATCTCCTAACCCATAGCCATTCAAAAAATCTCGTTGGGTTCCCAAATGCCAGCCGTTCCGTGCTGAATAGGTAACGGTTTTTTTTGAGAAAACGTCGGGGATTTGGAAATTTATCAGATTCTGAACAGGTAAATCATTTTTATGTCTCTCGAGTTACCCCCTATCCAGATTGTGAAAGTTTCTTTTGCCTAACAGAAAAAAATGACCCTGTGTAGTAGTTATAAAACGATACATTGACAATCTGTTACATCTCATGGCGTGAATACACTGGATTCCTAAAGATCTTAATAATGTCAAAATTAATCGCATTATGCCATTATTAGGCCTAATGCACAAGACTTATTCATGTATTCAATATATGATAGACAACTTGGAATAGGTCAGTCATAATGTTGATGTTCTGAGATTGCGAAGTGAAAAGAGCTGCTGAATTTTTATCGACATGCACCCGAAGGGTTTACTTCTTGGCATGTGCCATTACGCAAAAATTCACACATTGCTGCTTGAGCCTCCTCTCTTGAATTATATTCTCCACCAATCCGATCTCCAACTGGCGATGCAGTAGAAATCCATACTTGGCATACATTACTCGTAGACTGTCTTCGTATTACATATTTTTCGTCACTTCCAGAGCCAAAAATCGCTTCCAAAGTTTCGCACGATGATAAAAGTGCTGAACTGTGGATTAGTATAACAATAATCATCCTTTTCATTGTATTCATTTTTGTACTAAAAGAATATGGTTAAAAGCTCTCATGTCAGTCTGACTAGATTTAATATCAACTATGTCTAAAAATAAAATATAGTCCTTTTCTCGTATTTTGAATGTAAATTCCTTATGTATGTCTGTTTGACTAAAAAGCGGCTTGTTCGCATAATTCGAGTTGAATTTGGTCTGCATATCTCTGGCAAAATTTTGAGCTATAAGTCCACCCGTAAGTGCTGTGATCTTGCATTCCTGAAACTTTCCATCACTATCGCTAAATAGTTGAGCATCATATTTTGTTCCGGTTTGTGGATTGGACATATCGAAGCGTAGTTGAGTTAATGCCTGTTGGTTCTTGATCCTAAACTTGCTAAGATCAAAATCAAACCCATCTCTTGACAATCTCTTTTTGAAAGCTGCAAAGGTTGTCGAGGATAAGTAATTAAGTAATTCGAACGGAAGAATAATAACTGAATTATTTCCATACACAATAGACTGAAACCGAGCGATAGGGTTTGGAATGTTATTTAATATAAAAACTTTCGCAGGCGCTAGAACGAAATCCAAATTATTAGTTCTGAAATATGGTTTGATGTTAAATGTAATTTGCTTTTCGGCGGAATCATTATCTACTGAAATATTGATATTTTTAACTGGAAAGGAAAAGTTCAATTTTTCATTCTTCGTAAGTTGAGAAAGTATTGGTTCAAAAGTAGCAGGAGCTCCCTTCACAAATAATTTTACATTATCGGCTTTTATTTTTAGTATTCCACCTACCCAGATAATGCGGATTACTCCGATAAAGAGACTATCTGAGACTTCGGCTCCATTTGTTAAAGCGGCAGCTAATTGCACGTTGTTTAAATTGCCGGACGGTAAAACCCTACGAGGTCTGATTTTTTCGGCTGCTCCTGGCTTCCCGACCATTATGAATTGCCCACTTAAACTTGTTAAAGGTTTTGTATAATGTGCCTCAAAAAATGTAACTCGATAATTAGTTTGCCCTATTGTACATTCTAGAGGAAATAAAGATTGAATTAGCCGATCAGTCAAGGAATCGCTTGTGCAGATAGTAACGAATTTTTGTTGACCAATTGAAAACAGGGACTGCATAACCAACGCACAAATCAATAGGAGTTTCTTATTCATTGTTAAAAATTTAGTATCGTGGAATTGGAATAGTTATGCCTTGAGAAATTCTTGCCGCTACTTTATCAATAGCATCCTGAATTTTTTTTGTTAGCAGATCATCTATATTTAAAAAAAAACTACCGATGGTTTCACGAACAATATCATCGCAGCCATGTCGAATATATTCTAACTTTAAATCTGTAGTATTAATTTTCGGAAAGAAAACAATTGTCGGCAATTTCGAAATTGGAGAAATTTTATACTCAAAATTTATTGAGTAGGGTACCGGGTAACGTGCAATTTTGAGCCATGCATGAATAGTGCAACTAGGAACAACACCAGTCGAAGCTCTACCTATTTCCTGTTTATCTTTAATGTCGTCATCACCCCTGTCTTGGTTATTTGTATTTGTACTAATTTCATTGCAATCATCATGGTCAGGGTCATATTCACCGTATCCCGCAGGGGTTTCCAGAGTTAAGGAAGTAGGGCTTGACTCTCCTGAAAAGCCTTGAATTATGTCATTCTTAAATGCAATCTTAAATCGCCGAAAAACTACAGGATGATCTATGTAGATATTCAGTTTTAATGGGTAAAGGTGTTCATCTTTGAGGCCTTGCCAATCTAGTTGATCGTCGTCAAAGCAAGGCGTCTGGATTACAAGCGGATTTGTTATTGGATTGAGTTGAAATGATGCACTCCCTGTAAAATCCGGTAGCATCTGTTTCGAAAAGGTGAGCCTTCCCTCGGAAATCTTAAACCTGGTAGAAACTGGTGTCTGTACGTTAAAATTTACAATTGTGTTTAAATCGCCTTCTAAATTTAGATTGGCCCCTACAAATTGCTCATTCCCCAAATACGACAAGTTTCCTCTAAGGATGCCACTTGTTAACCTGAATTGCTTTTGACTGTTTGCAAGGAATTGTGAAAATGATAAATTACAAACTATTGTACCTAACGGATAAGGCTCGTCTTTTTCAAAACGAATAGGATCTTTGGGATCCTGACTTATTTTCGAACCTTCACTCAATTGAAAAGCAAAACCATCTTTGCTTCCGGCGAGAATAGTACCTGGTTTTATTGTGAGATCCCAAACATCAAATTGCCCCCGGACAAAAGGATACAATGTGGTATTCATCTCTAGTGATCTGGCATGAAAATTTCCAGCTGTTATAAACAGGGTGGAATATGGATTTACGGCAATCTTGCTATCCCTTAAATTAAATGTAACATCAAATGCCGATGCTTGAATATAATTTGTTTTCTTTTCGCTAAAAAACTCGCCGAAAATTTGCAAAGTTCGAATCTTAGAATTTATTAAGCGCAGCGAGGTGAGCTCATTGACGGTTAATTCCGCACTGTCAATGTTCATACTGATCGTAGACCCCATACCTATTTTTAAGTGCACACAATTTTCAGGGAGATTTACTAATTCGAAATTTTGGAAGTTTATTTCTGAACCATTACCAATAAAAAAGCACGATGTGTTTGCTCCCATTGATTCTATAAACGCGTCATTAGTAATTGCTTTTATGTTCCCTGAAAGCCGAGTAATTCCTATTTTTGATGATAATCGGATTTGAAGGTCAGAGAAATTCGGTGAGCCAAGCTTAAATTTACAACCTTGGCTTTCCAAGTTTGCTTCTCGTAGGGTCGAAAAAGTGCCGGTTGCATTAATTTCACAAGAAAGTGGATCTGTAATGACATCAAGTTGTGAAAATTTGACAAAATCAGAGTCGCCCGTTATTATGTAATTACTATAATTTGTTTGATCGCCAATCAAGAACTTGAAGTCCTTCTTGAATCGAATATATCCATCAGGCGTTTCTAAAGAAACACTTTCAACAATATTTTTTATAGATTTGCAATTATTGAAATTAGAAGTGCAGGAATCCCACTCCGTCATGCTCTCTGATTTGAATAAAGAACCGCGTAACACCTTATTTATACTATCTGGCTTCGCTAAGTTATTTCTTAATGCTTTTATATTTTTAAGATCGGAAGCCTTACAGTATTTCTTTTTTGATACGGAAAAAGAATCGATAGAGAGAAAGTCATTTTGGAATAATATTGATTTTATATATAATCCATCACAGTGTTCGTTGCCGATATCACTCAATATCACGGGCTGTGAAAATTGATAATTTAAATAGACAATTTTTCCACCGCTCATTCGTATTTTCCCAATAGCAGAGGTACCTTTAATAATTTCCAAAAAGAGACTTCTATTCGATAGTTTCTTGTAATAGACTCCAGGATTTAGCCCTATTTTAAGATTGAAATTTGCACTGTCAAGACTCTTAAATAGCTCATTAAACTGAGAATCTTGAGCAGTTAAGGACGTGGGAAAGTAAGATAAGCTAACTAAAAGCAGCAAATAATTAATTGTCCGCATATTATATGTTAAAATAATGTCCTTGTACTATCCTTTTCACTGCTAAATTAAACAGATAATAATCTACTTTAATTCGCCTGCTTAGTTTTCAAAAGGGTAAGTGAATTTATCGGGTCATGATTGATGTAAGAGTAATCCTAATTAGTGCGGATCACAAAGTCTTTTGATTTTTTAAAAAATACAAATCACTCTATATCCAAATGTTATCAAAGACACGCCTTTATATGCGGCTTCTAGAATAGTGCTTCAACGAATATTAAATTAAATATAAACAAGATTCTGTGGTTTCAGGTACCGTTTTTTAACGGTATTCTTTTCATCGTTTTCTTAATACTCTTTGCTTTATGAACACTCTCTAAGCAATTTAGGTAACTTCAAAAGATGCCTTCTAGATGACTGCTAAATCGTTTCCTTAATGTGTTACTAAAAGGCAAGAGCTTTTGATCTAATAGGTTTATCTTTTGAGGACTAACCATGTTTTTGTAGCTGATCGCTTTCCCGAAACAGGTAGGCAGTGGAACTCCCTAACTCAACCAGCAAATCCAGCAGGAATAAAAATTCGTTGATCAACATCTGTTTTTTTGATAGTTACTATATGATTATGGTAAAGGCGTTTGATCAACTGATCAGTATTTAAAATCAATGAAAGGACGATTTTCACGCTTTTGCCTCAACAGGTCTATGACCAAGTAGGGCTATCTGGCAAAAATTCGTTCCTCAGCTTTTTTGATCTATAAAAACAACCTCTTCACATGGCATCTAAAGAGATCGAATTTTTCTATTTTTTACTGGCGCCAAACCTTTATTTGCCACGAGTCCTTTGCAGTCTCTCTTAGTCTATCCAGGTACCAAAACGGCATACGACGGTCCCTTCGAAAAAAATTGATAGTTTCAATAATGGTGGCTTAATTATATGACCGTTCATTTATGAAAGTGACAAGGGCGCATTCTGACATATGCCACTTGCAGGTAGATCGGTTTACAGGAGCCAAGAGCGAACCGGCGCCTTATAATCCCGGACGAGTTTCCCAGAGCTTTTTTATCAGCGTTGCTTTTTGCAGTTGATCGGCTTTGATATACCTGCGAAAGGCTTTTTCCGATTTATGCCCGCTAATAGTCATTATCAAATCAGCGGGTGTCCCAGCCAGGTATTCATTGGTGCAAAAGGAACGACGCGCCGTATGGGAAGATATCCAGGCATATTTGGGGCGTGTTTCTTCTTCTATCGTATTTCCTTTCTTATGGGTAATCATTACCGGCTGAATAAGCCCAGCTAGGCGCGCAACTTCCTTTACATAGTAATTGAAATTGACCATACTTACTTTTGGTATTTGCATATGGTACTGATCAATCAGAATTTTGCGTGCATCTTCGTGCAGGGGAGCAATGACAATTCCAGCCGTTTTTTCTTGCACCACATGTAGTAACCCATTTCTAAGTTCACTGGCCTGCAGGTTGGTAAAATCGCCATACCGAAAGCCTGTCAGACAAGCCAGCACGAACAAATCTCTATATTTAACCAAATAAGCCTTCTTGGATAAATCTAAGTGATAAATGGTGGATAGTTCACTCCAATCCAAATACACCGCGTCTACCTCTTCTTCCAGGTATTTAAAAAAGCTTAAATCCTGATAGGGAATAATTTTTCTGGCCATACGATCTTTCAGGAAAGACTTTAGGTGTTTAATTGTTTTGCCAATGGTATTAATCCTAAGTCCCCTGGTTGGTTTATTGCGCCTGAGCAGTGGAATATCATAGCTAAGATATTTGACAAATTTTTGATAAACCTCTGGCCCAAACGAATCAAATGTAATTTTCTTTTTTTGAAAGCGCTGATAGGATTGTACATGCTTTTTCATCTGGCCCATAGTACATAGCGTCGCCTCCTTGACCAACCCTATTTTACTGGTAATGTATTGTCTTAGCAACGGAAGATTTGTAGACTTGATGGAAAAGAATAAACGATTAACACTGGTTTACCAAAGTGTCGGCAGCAGTGCCAAATTCAACAGAAAAACAATTGTCAACTCGGTTAAGCAGGAACATAGATATCCGCTATTTCGATAAGCCTCTCTATGTTAGATTTTATTTAATTCGACAATAAAAGAACGACTTACAAATATTTTACATCAGATAGAAATTCTAGGTGGCAATGCAAGATCTTTAATTTTTGATACCCCAACATCATTTGACAATGTTTATGAGATTAAACAGCAGCTGAATTACAAAATACCTGCCGACTTCAAAAATGCTTTACTAACATTAAGCTGTCGTTGTGACTTCAAATGGTTTCTTCCTGATAATTTTCAATTGCCATATGAATTGAGACAAATATTTAGCGGGGAGTTACATTGGGGGATAGACTTTATCTTAGATTTCAACCAAAATGTAAATTCTTGTCATGTTGGTTCTTCGT
>NZ_LVYD01000064.1 GCF_002077945.1 Niastella vici | reverse complement strand
CCTGGGTCAACATGACAAGAATTTACACCAATCAAAATCTAATTAAAAGCAAAAGGGGATTGGCAAAGTTATTTGATAGTCCTACACTACCACTTCAGTTACAGTTTAATACCGCTATGGCTGATCTGACCCTACAATTTTTCTATACGGTAAAAAAACAAAACTGGTTACACATACAGGTTGCAAAGGTTTGTACCAGGCGCTTGAATTCCATATAGTGGATTTCAGAAAATATTTCCTTAAAAATCATGAAGCAGGTCGACGAATCAATGCGCTACGCCAAACTTTGTCAAAATGGAATGATAATCAACGGCGAATTGATAGTTGGCTGAGTGGCTTCCAGGTGAATAAGCCTGGACTTCTAACTGTAAGTCAGACTTGACCTTGATTCCATAATAAGCAATCAGCTACGATATCTAACTATTTTTGGTCAAAATTATATTTATGACTATTCAAAAATTCATTCTTCAAAACGATTTGCAACAAGCTGATGTAATTGTATTAAAGAAAAAATTCTTTGGGATGCTCGATCATTTCGCAGTGTTTCTTGGATATAATTATCATACCGGAGTGCCACTTTTTGCAGCTAATTATACTAAGGGAACTCAATTCATAAACCAAGAGGAATTAGCCAGTTTTTTAACACAGCTAATTCCAGAACGGATTGAACGTTTTAACGGCAACAATATGCAACGTCAACAAGCAATTGAACGAGCGATTTCCAGAATCGGTGCAAATGATTATAATTATTTTTCCAACAATTGTGAACATTATAAAAACTTTGTACAATCTGGTACACCCCATAGCGAACAATCCAAAAATTTTGAAAATGGTATTGCTTTCGGTGCCGTTATTTTATTGCTTGGTGCTTTACTTGGAGATCGCTAATAATTTGCAACTTGGTGCGGATCTGTTGTTTAAACGATTTATTAAGCCATGGATAACATTTGATAGTGTCCCGATAAAAATTGTTCTTTACCAAAAAATAATATCAATGTAATTTTTTTAGAAATTATTTATTCGTTGGATATAACATACCTCCCCAAAGTGAAATGTGCTGGTGATATTGCTTCTGCACTCACTATTTTAATCATTAACTCGCTACAAATGGAAGTGTTCTCCGGATTCAAGGGGAAATAATACTCAGGTGGAGAGTCGGCAACAATTTTTGCAGTGATGTCTCCGTACGAAAATATAGAACTACTCAATGGCCCGCAGTTGTTAATCATCAAATTGAGATGAGTTGAAAGTTGATGCTTAGCTAAGACAGCTTCAAAGGATGGTCTAATTAAATCGGAATAAAGAACATCTAGTTTTTTAGTGAAAGCTTTATTCGATACATGGATAAAAATGTCAGGCATCGTATCTAATCCCGAAAGACTAAACCGCAACAATGCAGCTACCTCTAAAAAAATCAAAAGCCCCTGCATAACGTCCACAAGGTTACAATTGATAGGAATCTCAGAAAACATTGTTTTACTAAATTTCACCGGGCTTCCAACGTTCCGATCATGGAAAACCTCATTTCTAAAAGTGGTAAACTCATGAATTCGGTTATATACACCTGTTCTTTTTACCGGCAAGTCATCAACTTGAAGCAGGATGAGAAGAGCTGTCAACTTTTCGGTGAGGTTTTTTACCTTGTATTTGGCAAATTCTTCATTTACGTGGCCACAAGTCAACTTTAGGAGTGTATTCAGATAGGATTCAAGCCCCAGAAACCAAAGACTCGTTGCCACAATTGAATTTCTGCCATCTGGGACCAACTCCCCCTTAGCCATTTCTAACTGCTCAAGATCCTGCATGGTTAAATAAAATGCGCGGAAAACATAGTCAATATAACTGGCTTGAATGGTATCTCCAGCTTTTTTAGACTTGGTCAGAGAAAACAAGGGTAACCCGACCGGATCGTGACGAAAATGTTCTAATAGCATATAAATGATGTTATGCTTGAAGTCTTACACCAATTCTAAAGGATTTAAAATGCTTTTACTATCGGATTCTCTAACTGCTGTGAAAATTGTCACCAAGTAGGTTGACCTGAAAAATTTGCAATTATTGCCAATTAGACCTTATTTACTTTTTTGATAGTGTTGACTCGATCAACTCATGTATATCTATTTTAAACAATAAAGAAATTTGATAAAGGGTTTCAAGAGAAGGTTGATGTGTATTGGTAGCCCATTTGGATACAGTACCTTCAGTTACACCCAATTGATCAGCTAACCACCTGTTAGTTTTATTCTTTTCAGCCAGTACAATCCTGAGCCGGTTTAAATTCACTTTCTCCTTTTTTGCCATCGTTTATTCTATAAGGTTGACTAGCAAATTATTAGGTATTTTTTAAATTATCAATATTGGTTATTAATAAGCTAATGTTGGTTATTTAATAACCAATGTTTATCTTTAAACTCAATATGACATTTATACTAAAACAACTTATTGACGATAGTTAGATTATAGACTATATTTTTGCGAACACATAAGATATTTTAAGCGTGTTTGCTTTATTCTCGATTCTGAAAACTGCGACCTTTCAAAAATCACGAGAAATAAGGTAAATCGCTCACGCTATTGCGTGGGCGTTCTTATTCGTGATTTGGGGTGTCGCAGCCCTTCAGAATCGGTAAGGACTAACCCACGCAATTTTATTTCACTCGCTGCAAGGTAGTCTTTACAAGTGGGCCTTAATTCCTTTTCGATTCAAATGCGATTATATGCATTGCTCAATACTACCTGTCAAACAAACATCTGCCTTTTCTTATATAGAGTATTCCTGCTTCTTGACCACATTTTCTACGCCTTTACAAGTTATTTCCCCAGGAAAGCCTCATACTCCTGTATAACTGGGTTAACGATCTTCTAACTCACTGATTTTTTAATCATATCTGCAACCAGCTATCGCCCGCATAGCTGGAGCAATACTTTATTACCCGTAAAGGCTAACTGCCCGTTTTTCATCCACACACATTCACCTTTAAGCTTTTGCAAATGAACACACCATTAAACAAGCGAATACTATCCAATTGGCCAGCATGGCACCAACAACCTTTTCGGCTCACCTGTAATGAAATAAACAATCCTCATCATATCCTGAAAGAATTCTTCACCTGGTACACATTATCAGATATCCGCTTATGCCTTAGAGAATGGCTAACCGATGCTCTTCGTGCAGAAGACGTGGAGGCCCTGGAGTATGTCACCCTGCACGATAATATTGAAAAGCTGATTGAAGCAGCGTGGGTAATTTTTGGAAATGAATCCGTAGAGGCAATAGATACTGAAGATGATACAAAAACAGAAACAAGTATCATTTCAACCGATCCTGAAGTATTTCAACCGGAAGCAGATCCCCTGGAAAGGATTATTGACATTACTGTTAAAATAACTGAGGCTGAAAAGATATTCCTATTGGATGCCCAGGGAAACGATAACGCTGGTCATGCTGCCCAGTATGATCTTTTGATACTGCTACCCGGAAAGTCACAGCAACCACATAAAGAACTTCAGGAAGCCATTGAAGCTGCATGCAAGGATATTGCAGATGTTATGATCAGCTTTTCAAATGCAGTCGAAATTTACCGGCTAATTAAAGAAGGACATATATTCTTCTCGATGGTTTGTACTACTGGTAATCTGGTGTATGATAATGGCCGGGTTCCATTGCCTGTTTCTACTATTACTGACTTTGCTGCTATCAAAGCCAAAGCACAGGAGGATTTTAATAAAACGTTTCACATTGCTCAGTTGTTCTATGAAGGGGCTGGTTATTTCTATCTGAAACAAGATAATAACCTGACCGCTTTCATGCTCCAACAGGCAACCGAACATTGCCTTCGTGCCATCCTGTATGCGCTCACTGGCCATAATTACGTGACCCATAACCTGCAAAGGCTACTTCGTTTCACCAGGCAATGTGCTCCTGAATTGCAGGAGGTTTTTTATTCCGGCTTAGGCGACAACAAAAAACTACTCCATCTTTTATATAAGGCCTATGTACATGCGAGATATAAGGACGACTTTCAAATTGAGCATAATCAATTACAGGCATTATTCCGTCTCATACAGAAGCTTCACGACAAGGCAACACAGGTTTTCCAGGAAAAAATGGATTCATTAACCAATAAGTTTACCCAACATGACTGAGAATATTTTCATGCGCTATTTCCGCGAAAAGAACAATCTAAGCCAGGAAGCGGTTGCCAATGCTTTACACATGTCCAAAGAGCAATATGCCGAATTAGAAGCAGGCAAATCCATTCTTAAGTTTGAAACGGCTAAACACCTGGATGCCTTCTTCAAAAGCGAAACCTGTTATTTTTATATTCTTGGCCTGCAGAATCAATTAATGGCTACCCAGGACGAATTGATTGCATTATTAAAAAAGCAGGCAGTAGGGAACGGAGAATTGAGTGAGGAAGAAGCAAGCAATCTAGATGCAGGCGAATCCAGTGAGCTTGAAAAAATACCAGGGCTGCTTTTGGAAAAAGTCGCTCAAAATCCTACCCAGGTTATTCAGGAAGTCTTTAAAGTACGGGATATTGATTCTATTCGTAATGATACATGGAATTGGATAAAAGCAGCAATTGCCAATAATAAAAGTAGTTGCGAAGAAGAGGACGTTCGTTTAACCTTAATGACTTTCTATAAAGACTTACTGTTATTACTGGAAGCATTACACCTAATAAACGAAAAAGGCAAATGGGAAAATGCTGTTGGGACTACGGGACCAATGGATGCACACCCTACGGCACAATCCCAGGATCAACATCGTGATTTGGTTTACGAACAAGTAATGAATCCAGAACAGGTACTTAAAACTTTCTATGAAAAATATACGCTGAAACAGTTACGCTTTTTATTTTGGAACTGGTTAGATGCTGGTATTTCAAACGAAGGTGTCGGATATGACGAAGGGATTGAACGTTCTTTTCTATTGTTACTATACGAACACATCTATTGTTTAGTGGAAGCAGCTTATAATCTCAACGAAAATGCAACCCGTCCCTGACAAATCTTTAATAACCCTTAATTGTCCTTAATTGTTTTTAACTGTATCCTGAAGCGTACGTAATTGTATCAAGATAATTTATTAGGCTAATAGCAACTACACCTTACATGAATGCCTGACCGTGTGGCATTCATGTTTTCTTTCAATGTCAGTGACAATTTGCCACAAAACAAACCCAGGTTTTGATTTTAAGATTTTATTTAAGGGGTTTATTGGTAAAGAAGTTTACACTTTTTACCGCTTTTTACCAGTTGTTTCCGTTAGCTAATTTGGTCGAGCTGGCCATGACAAAACAGGCTTGGCATTTGATCTTATGGTACCAACTATAAATACCATATCTATGAATCATGAATTAAAGTTTATCCAGGAAAAGTTAGACACATTGATTACCAAACTGGATAAAATCCAATCGAGACTATCCTCCCTGGAAATCAATTCATCGCCACCACTTTCATTACAGGAAGCTGCAACTTACCTGCACCTGTCTGTGTCAAGGGTTTATTCTTTAGTATATGCAGGTAGGCTACAAACACTACAACATACAAAAGGGGGAAGGCATCTCTTTTCTAAAGAACATTTAAACCAATATTTATATGAAAAATAAATTAAAACCCATTTCCCAAAACTCCAATACTATAGAAACGGATAGCCTATTTGAAAAAGTCAGCCTGCAACAATTGAGGACAATCTGGAATGATGAACACCATACTTACACAGATGATGAATTAATCAAAATCAGGGGCTGGCTGTATTTGGTAGCGAAGATGGTAATTGCCGTCAGCCAAAGAATGGAAAAGGAACATACACTAATTAAACAACAGCAAATACAAGAACATGAAAACACGCAAAGCTATCCTTTATGTCAGAGTGAGTACAGACGAGCAAGCTGATGGATTTAGTTTGTCCTACCAGGAAGAGCGGCTTCGTAAATATTGCGCGTTGAATAATATAGAAGTGGCAGCTTTCTATAAAGAAGACCATTCGGCCAAAACCTTTGACCGGCCTGAATTTAAAAAATTATTGACCTTCCTTAAAAGTAATAAGCACTCTGCCGACTTGCTGTTGTTTTTAAAATGGGACCGGTTTTCACGTAACGCCGCTGATGCCTACGGCATGATCAGCCAGTTAAACAAACTGGGAGTAGAGCCGCAGGCTATCGAACAACCATTAGACATGAATATCCCGGAGCACAAGTTTATGCTGGCTATTTACCTGGCAGCTCCGGAAGTGGAAAATGACCGGCGTTCTTTAAACATATCAGATGGCATTCACAAGGCTATGAAAGAAGGACGATGGATGGGACCAGCTCCGGTTGGATATAAACGTAGCCGTGATGAAAATAATAAAGCATGTATTATCCCTTCTGAAAAAGCATCCCTGGTAAAGTGGGTATTTGAAGAAATGGCGACCGCTTTGCACCACATTGATCACTTAAGAATGCTGGCGCATAGAAAAGGACTGAAAACTAAACGCAGCGCTTTTCATGAAATGTTCCGTAATCCTGCATACATTGGAAAGATAAGAGTGCCAGCTTATAAAGTCGATCCTGCCATGATCGTAGAGGCCAAACATGAGCCAATTATTGCTACAAAATTGTTCTATGATGTTCAGGATATCCTGGAAGGAAAAAGAAAAAAGAACAACCAGCCAGCAAAGCATACCCAACGAGAAGAATTGCCTTTGCGTGGCTTTTTGACCTGCCCCAGGTGCAACCGCATATTAACCGGCAGCGGCTCTAAGGGCAACGGCGGGCGCTACTTCTACTACCATTGCAGAACCGGCTGCAAAGAAAGGTTTCTGGCGGCTGATGCCAATGCTTCCTTTTATGGGCAGCTTACAGCTATCGCTAATAATGAGAAACTATTCAAATCAATGGAATTGATATTGAAGGAAGCGAACCAAACCGATGGGCAAGACAAGGCCACAGTGTTTAAAAAGCTAAAGCAGGAACTGGAAGTCTATCAAAAAAGATTAGAAAATGCACAGCTATTAATGTTAGATGGCGGAATTGATGCAGGTGATTACAGAAATATCAAAAGTAGGATTGAACCGGAAATCGAAAGGTTAGCCAGGCAAATAGCCAGCTTTGAACAAAAAGACCCAGAGGAAGAGAAGATAAACGAATACGGCTTTTTCTTTCTGCGTCACCTCAATGTGCTGGTTGATTTCGCTACGCCGGAAGAGAAGTTTCAGTTCCTTGGTTCGACCTTTCCGGAGAAGTTCCATTTTAAAGATGGAAAAGTTCGAACCAATTCTGATAACGCAATCGTTAAGGCGCTTTTCACGCCTGACGCGGCTTTCACCAAAATAAAAAACGGCAGCGAAACTATGTTTTCGCTGCCGTCCGGTGGAGTGGAGGTGACCGGATTCGAACCGGTGTCCAAACATATCCTTCAAAAGCTTTCTACATGTTTATTCCGGCATTGCTTGTCGGGAAATAGCAGGAGACGGACGAACCAATTATTTCCTTAGCTGGATAGTCTTATGCAACCGGCACAGCCTACGGTCACAGCATTCTGTATTTGTTTTAAGTCGGCGGCGGAGCTTGGTTACAGAACAACCTGCTCGGCGGCCCTAATGACTACTTAATCACTGATTAGGCAGCCATGGCAAATTGAGTATTGCCATTTAGTGTTTGAATATTCAGATTAACGTGCTAATTATCCAACGCACGACATGCTTACACCTTCAAAGATCTACGCTGTCAAAACCATACACCCCCGGTATTTGGCGACTAACGAACAGCAAATTTAATACTATTTCCCCGCTTTTGCCAATTCCAGGCAAAAATTAACCATCTTCTATCAGAATAATAGCAGCCTTCGGAAAAACCTTTTCCAGCCCCGAAAAGCGTTTATACAACGAGGGAATGAAATAGTATTGCCCTTTTTGATGTCTTACTACATTGACAGCCTTCTTTTGGGTCTTTGCTTCGGAGCAGTCTGTTCCAGGCAAGGTTGGCGACAAATCTGCTAAAATATCTTCTGCGCTTATTTCCTGTTTTAACAGTTTCAGGGCCTGTCCGGTTAAATATTGATAGTAATGGCGGCCTGCGTATTTACCCCTCAATTGAGCGTATAATTTAGCGCCTATTTTTGAAGCCTGTGCCATAAGGCCGGCATAATACATGGTTTGCTCTTTACGGGCCTTACGCCGGGCGCTTTTTATAGTTTTGCCTTTCCAATAGCCAGTATTCAATTTTCGATATGCCCGTTTTGGTTTGTCAAACGAAGACACTTTAATGGCTTCGGCAGGCTTCTTACTCACAATTTCTTTCACATACCGCTCCCACAATACCTGTTGTATTTCAGCTGATTGCTCTCCTGCTTTCAACATCGTAAATGCTTCACCGGTAAAAGACCGGTACATCCAGCTCTGCCGCCAATAAACGGGTAGCGTATTATATACAAACGAGCCAATTTTCGATGCCTGGCCCATTAATGCTGCATACTCACGGGTTCGTGCAAAGCAAGGTGCATAAAGGACTTTTCTGCGGCTCAGGCTGCTTTTCGTGCGCACGAAGTTCCTGCCTTCCATACAATAGAAGGTAAGGCCCTGCATGGTCCTTTGAATAACAAATGGTGCAAAAACTTCGGCCATGATTTAAAGTTACCAATTATAAATAAAGCGAATGTGTATGGTGGAGGATATTGATCATACTCAATAAATTTCGGTGCTGAAGGCTACCGGAACTGCGCAAAGTGCTACCGCAATTGGTGTCAACCTATAGGGAAATAGCCTAAGCATTGCCTAAGCATTGCCTAAGCATTGCCTGGAGACTGCCTTGCGCCACTAGGGTTCCTGTAGGGAGTCTGGAGAATACCGGTGCAATACCCAGGCCATATCCCTACAATCAGGCTACCATCCCAGTACAATAAGACTACCATCAGCCTACCATCTGTATAGATACATACAGGCACGTACTGCCGTACATACAGCATGCTACAAAGCTTGCTACTCCGTAGTTGAACGCCGCCACCTCTTACGATGGCAGCATCACACTAAGTATTTAAAGCGCATTTCCTAAATGTGGGCCCTACAGGCAAAAAAAGAACCCCGCCGAAGCAGGGTTCTCATTGATTTATTACAAAGTTCTTTTAGTGCTTAAACAAATATCGCCAGAAATCGAGCCCCAGCGCATAGGCCATAACGCCCAGCAATAAGATCATACCCGCCATTTGCGCATATTCCATGAATTTATCGCTTGGTTTGCGGCCGGTGATCATTTCGTACAGCGTAAACAGTACATGACCACCATCGAGGGCCGGTATCGGCAGTATGTTCATGAATGCCAGCACAATGCTCAACAGCGCCGTCATTCTCCAGAAACGCTCCCAATCCCATTTGGCATCGAACATGTTACCGATTGTCAGGAAGCTGCCCAGTGATTCACTGGCCTTTACTTCCTTGCTGGTGAACAACAGTTTAAAATTCTGCACATTCATAACCAGCGTTTCCCAACCTTTTACCACACCGGCCGGTAACGATTCAAAGAAGGTATATTTCTTTACTTCAAATTTCAGGAATTTATCGGGTGTGCGGGGATAAAAGCCAACACTCGCGTCTTCAGCCAGTTTCACTTTTACTTCTGCGGTATCGCTTGTATTCCGCAAGATGGTTAACGCTATCTCTTTATTCTTGTAATTCTTTTTTACATCGCTGAATTCATAAAAAGAAGTGATGGGTTGTCCGTTCAGCGCAATGATCTGATCGCCTTTTTGCAACGCACCGGAAGTGAATTTTGCGACCTTGGTATTAATACTATCTACCACGGCGGGGAACCGGGGATAAGCCAGCGGATCGCCTTTCCGTTTTAATAATTTGCTGATGGTGCCTTCGGGTACCGGTATATCGAGGCTTTGTCCGTTCCGTTCTACCCCTATGGTCTTGGCTTCATTCAGGATGATATCGGTGCTCAGCTGGCCAAAATTCACAAGCTCTTTTCCATTCACGGCCAGAATTTTGTCGCCATCCTTCAAACCAATGCTTTTGCCGAGGCTATCTACATATACACCATACACGGCATTTTTGGCCGGCAGGTATTCTTCGCCCCAAACCCACAAGATCATGGCAAACAAAAAGAAGCCGAGTATAAGGTTTACCGTAACACCCCCTATCATAATAATAAGGCGTTGCCAGGGTTTCTTACTGCGGAACTCCCAGGGCTGGGGTGGCAGCTTCATCGTTTCTTTATCCATGCTCTCATCAATCATCCCCGAGATCTTTACATAGCCACCCAGCGGTAACCAACCAATACCATATACAGTATCGCCGATCTTCTTTTTTACAATGGAGAACCAGGGATCAAAGAACAAATAGAATTTTTCGACCCTGCATTTAAACCATTTGGCGGGCAGAAAATGGCCCATTTCATGTAATATGACAAGTATGGATAAGCATAGTATTAATTGTCCGGCTTTTATACCTACTACTGCCCAGTCTATTGCTAACAATGTGATCATATAAACGCTAAATACGCGGTGTGTTTATTTTAAAATACGCTCAAAATATCGAATAATCCCGCAATTCAGTTAACCGCTCACAAAAATTCCACAATTATTAACTGAAAGAGCTTCAAGTGGCACGAAATCCGGCACCAACTTAACACTTATAGCTTTATAAGTGAGGCAGCAAAATTACGGGCCTCCCCATCGCTTTCAAAATATTCTTCCAGCGTGGGTTTCTCTATGACCGGCACGTGTTGCAGGGTGCGTTCAATGAGATCGGTCATATCTAAAAAGCCAATTCGGTTTCGCAAAAAGGCAAATACGGCTATTTCATTGGCGGCATTCAGCACACAGGGCTGGTTGCCTCCTTTGAACAGGGCATCAGTGGCCAGCACCAGGTTCCTGAACGTTTTGGTATCAGGTTCCTCAAACGTAAGCTGGGCGGGGTTTCTGAAATTATACCGGGGAAAATCGTTGGGTATACGGTGAGGGAAGGCCAGGGCATATTGAATGGGCAGCTTCATATCGGGCAGTCCCATCTGTGCTTTAATACTGCCATCTTCAAACTGCACCAGGCTATGGATAATACTTTGGGGATGAACCAGTACCTGTACCTGCTCGGGACCCAGATCGAACAGCCAGCGGGCTTCTATCATTTCCAACCCTTTATTCATAAGAGTGGCCGAATCGATGGTGATCTTTGCCCCCATTTGCCAGTTGGGATGCTGCAGCGCATGATCGCGCTTTACATTCACCAGGTAATTGGGTTTCTTGCCCAAAAAGGGACCACCGCTCGCTGTTAAGATAACTTTTTCGATCTTGTTGCGGGTTTCGCCTACAAGACACTGGAATATAGCTGAATGTTCTGAATCAACAGGAATTACCGGCACTCGTTTTTCAATGGCCTTTTGCATTACGATATCACCGGCCACTACCAGCGTTTCCTTATTGGCCAGGGCAATGGCCTTGCCATTATCCAACGCGCATAAGGTAGGTCGTAAGCCGGCAAAGCCTACTATGGCAGCCAGCATCATATCGTAACAATCCATGCCGGCCACTTCTTCAAGGGCCTGCTCGCCGGCAAATACCTTTATATCAGTACGCGCCAGGGCTTCTTTTACGACAGGATATTTCTTGTCGTCGCCTATTACAACAATATTGGGGTTGAATTTCAGCGCCTGCTTTATCAACAATTCATCATTACTAAATGCAGTAAGTATTTCGGCGGTGAATTTGTCGGGGTTTGCGGCAATCACCTCCAACGCCTGACAGCCAATTGAGCCTGTTGAGCCAAATATTGCAATGCGTCTCTGTGGAAAACTGTTCGACATGTTCCGGTTTCAATAATTAGTTTAGTAAGCTAAATCAGACAGCCTTAACGTTAAAACTACTCTACATATTTTTCAAGTGCCGATGCAATATTACGATCATTGCTTAACCGGGGCACTTTATTCTGACCGCCTAATTTCCCGATAGACTTCATATAATCAATGAACCCATGCTTCTTAACCGGGCGAATATGCAATGGTAACAATATATTGCCAGTGATGAGGTCGTTGTAATAGATATTCTTGTTGCGCAGGTTTACATCCACCTTCTGGGCAAACCGGTCGAGGTTCGCTGGTTTGTTCTCAAACTCAATGAACCACTCGTGGTACGATTTTCCCTTGCCCTGTGTTATCATGGGCGCCACGGTGAATTCTGTAATGTGCACCCCTTCTTCTTCTGCTGCTTTTATAAGGCTTTGTTCCACTTCTTCACCAATAACGTGCTCGCCAAATGCCGAAATAAAATGCTTGATGCGACCCGTTACCACCAGCCGGTACGGATTGGTTGACACAAATTTAACGGTATCGCCAATATTATATCCCCATAAACCTGCATTGCTGTTAATGAGCAATGCGTAGTTTTCACCCACTTTCACATCTTTCAACGTAAGACGGGTTGGGTTTGCATTAAATACTTCATTGGCCGGAACAAACTCAAAGAATATGCCGCTGTTGGTGTTCAGCAACAATCCTTCTGCATCCTGTGAATCCTGGAAAGCCATAAAACCTTCTGAAGCAGGGAATGTTTCAATGGTAGCCACCTTGCCACCGATGCTTTCGAGCAATCTTGTTCTGTATGGTTCAAAGTTCACCCCGCCATGCACCAGCACCGAGAAATTGGGAAATATTTCTTTGATCTTTTTTCCGGTTTTCTCCATAAGCCGGTCGAAATACATTTGGGCCCATGGTGGAATGCCGCTGATGAGGGTCATATCCTGGTCGAGGGTTTCTCCCACAATTTTATCGAGCTTGGTTTCCCAGTCATCAATACAATTGGTTTCGTATGAAGGGAGTTGATTGGCACGCAGGTAACTGGGCACATGATGGTTCACGATACCGCTTAAACGCCCGGTGGGTATGCCGCCGATGCGCTCGAGCTCGGGCGAACCCGACAGAAAGATCATTTTTCCATCGGTAAACGTGGTATTACCCGATTCGGCAATATAACACAGCAGGGCATTGCGCGCTGTATTAATATGATTGTCGATAGATTCTTTGCTGATAGGAATATACTTTACACCACTGGTTGTGCCCGAAGTTTTGGCCAGGTAAATGGGCAGGCCTTTCCAGAGTACGTTGTGTTTGCCTTCCTTTATTTTTTCAATATAGGGCTTGAACTGCTCGTAATCACGCACCGGTACGGCCTGAACATATTCCTCATGCACATTCACCTCCTGTAAATGGTGGTCTTTACCAAATTCAGTTGCCTTACCTATTTTAAGCAGCTCCTTCAGGATGTTTTCCTGGTCAGCTACTGCGGTGGTCATGCCCTTTCTAATACCTTTATATATATAATGGGCAAATGGTTTTGCCAGAAACGATTTTATTTTCATTGAATCCCGTATTCCATCATTAGGAAAAACAAACCTACGTCAATTAGTGAAATGCGCAAAGCCCGATTTGAAGCATATCACGCAAAACTACTATTAACTCATTCACTTTCTGATTGTTCGGAAACCGGTGTGTTAAAATTCAGTGGCCGGTTTCCAGTTACCAGGTACCGGGTCACCGGATAAACGGGAAGAACTGCAGGCCGCGACTCCCGGTAACCGGAAAAACCGGTAACCGGGAACCTGCTGTTTATATTATATATGTACCATATTCAGCCCGGCTTAACATTATTATAAGTGGCTAACAATCAACATTTCTTATAAATTTGCCCGAAAACAGGGCGTTTCAGCCCGAAAATTGTAAAAAAAAGTGGCTTTAAAGCCTTCACAATCTGGTGCAAACCCTTACCTTTGCACTCCTAATTTTGGAAACCTATGTTTGCAATAGTTAAAATCGCCGGACAACAATTTAAGGTTCAAGTGGACCAAACTTTATTTGTACCGCGTGTAGACGGCAATGCCGGAGACAAAGTGGAATTTTCCGAGATCCTCCTGTTAGACAACGAGGGGAAACTGTCAGTAGGCAGTGCTGTGAAAGGTGCTGTTAAAGCTGAAATTCTTGACCAGGTTCAAGGCGATAAAGTGATCGCTTTTAAAATGAAAAGAAGAAAAGGTTTCCGGAAGAAACACGGTCATCGCACCCACTACACGAAGATCAAAGTAACAGCTATCGCTTAAATCTCAAATGTCAAATCACAAGATCCAAATAAATTGATTGGAGTTTGAGATTTGGTTTTGAAATTTATTTGGACCCTGTTATTTGGTACTTGAAGTTTTCAGATAAGACATTATTTAAAAAATTTTCAAACAATCTACCATGGCACATAAAAAAGGGGAAGGCAGTGTAAAGAACGGCCGTGACTCACAAAGCAAACGCCTGGGCGTTAAAATTTACGGTGGTCAGTCTGCTATCGCAGGTAACATCATCGTTCGTCAACGTGGCACTGTATATCATCCCGGAAAAAATGTTGGTCTCGGAAGAGATTACACCATCTTCGCATTAACTGATGGTGTGGTTGAATTCAGAAAAACAAAGAACGATAAAACTATCGTAAGCGTAGTAGCGGTTGCATAAGGTGTTAAGTGTATAGTGAATTTTTCACAAAATTTGAAAAAATTTTGGCGATTTGAAATAAGTTTTTATTTTTACACCAGTTAAATTCTTATTTACTAACCGTTAAAATTCACAAATCATGGCAACTAAGAAAAAAGCTGCAAAAAAAGCTGCAAAGAAAGCCGCTCCTAAGAAGAAGAAAGCTGCAAAGAAGAAGAAATAACTTCAGCTTTTTGAAAGCAAAAAATATCAAGTCCCGAATTTATTTCGGGACTTTTTTTTTTATTTCTACCCGAACGCCTGCAATGCGCTGAAACCCGCTACCAGCCTGCATTTCAACTTATCAACAGTCAATCATTTGGTCCATTATCATGCCCCTCATGCATACCTGACTTCGCATTTTGCCATTAATTAACTTCACCATAATTACGATCATAATCATTTCCCTTCTTATTTTTACACCGTCATTACAAGCTCCCCTTCGCAGTACTAAGCCTATATAAAACCAATTCAGCACTACTACCCTGGTACCGTTTTTATAGTCACATGTGGAACCCGTCAGCATAGTTTTGGGCCCGAACCGCAGCGCCTGGGATGAAAATATGTTGATGTAATACCGGTAAAAGGCAAAAAGCCCTGCTTTTTGTTATTACCACAGTTCATTGTTGAAAAGGGTTTTCCTTTATCGATTAATAAACAAAAACTACAACTGCCTGTCATGTTTAAAAAGATCCTTGTTGCCAACCGGGGCGAAATAGCCATCCGTGTATTGCGTGCTGCTACCGAACTTAACATCAAGACCATTGCCGTTTACACTTTCGAAGACCGGTACTCACTACACCGGTACAAAGCCGATGAAGCCTATCAGATCGGGAAGAATGATGACCCGCTGAAGCCATACCTCGATATTGAAGAGATCATTCGTGTGGCCAAACGCGAAAAAGCCGATGCCATTCACCCCGGTTATGGTTTCCTGTCAGAAAACGCCCGCTTTGCCCAAAGATGCGCGGAGGAAAATATTGTCTTTGTTGGCCCCACTGCCCACATAATGGAACAACTGGGCGATAAGATCGCCGCCAAAAAAGTAGCGAAACAGGCCGGTATACCCATGATCGAAGACAGCCAGGCCAATATTCAATCAATCGACATCGCCTTACAGGAAGCCCGCCGTATTGGTTACCCCATCATCATTAAAGCGGCAGCCGGTGGCGGTGGCCGTGGTATGCGTGTGGTACGGAACGATGAAGACCTGGAAAAAACGCTGCCGGAAGCCCGTAATGAAGCCAGAACGGCATTTGGAAATGATACCGTCTTCTTTGAAAAGTTCATTGAATCGCCCAAACACATAGAAGTACAGATACTCGGCGATCAACATGGCAATATCATTCACCTGTTTGAAAGGGATTGCTCGGTTCAACGCCGTTTTCAAAAAGTGGTGGAAGTAGCCCCCGCTATTTCATTACAACCGCAAACCCGGCAGCAACTGCACGAATATGCCATTCGCATTTGCAAACAGGTGCAGTATAATAACGCAGGCACCGTTGAGTTCCTGGTCGATAAAGCCGAGAACATCTATTTCATTGAAGTAAACCCCCGCATACAGGTTGAACATACGGTCACTGAAGAAATAACCGGTATCGATATCGTAAAAAGCCAGCTGCTGATTGCACAGGGTTATGCGCTCACCGATGCACCCATCAATATTGTTTCACAGGACCAGCTTCAGATTTCAGGCGTAGCCATTCAGTGCCGCGTAACCACTGAAGACCCTTCCAACAATTTTAAACCCGATTTCGGCACGTTGATCGCTTACCGCAATGCCGGCGGCCCCGGCATACGGCTCGATGAAGGCAGCAGTTACCCCGGCGTTAGCATTTCTCCCTTCTTTGATTCACTGCTGGTGAAGATCACTGCCAGCGGCCGCAACCTCGCCGAAACCTGCGACCGGCTGGGCCGTACATTAAAAGAGTTCCGTATTCGCGGTGTAAAGACCAATATTGCCTTTCTGGAAAACGTATTGCAACACCCTACTTTTCAAAATGGCGCCGCCACCGTTGATTTTATCGATAACCATCCTGAATTGTTTCACCTGGTGCCAAGAATGGACCGCGGCACCAAAGCGCTGCAATACCTTGCCGAGATCATCGTGAACGGTCATCAGGACGTACCTGAAATAAACCCCACCATCACCTTCCGTACGCCGGTAGTGCCCGATGCCGTACAAAAAAACATTTCCAAAGGTTCCAAAGACCGCCTTACCGCATTGGGCCGCGAACGGTTTATTGACTGGTTGAAGAACAACAACAGCATTCAGTACACCGATGCCACTTTCCGCGATGCGCACCAGTCGTTACTGGCCACACGCGTACGCACTACCGATATGTTGAAAGTAGCAGAAACAGTGGCAAAGAACCATCCCGAGATCTTTTCGCTCGAAATGTGGGGCGGCGCCACCTTCGATGTAGCGCTGCGCTTTTTACATGAATGCCCCTGGCAACGGCTGCAATTAATGCGCGAACGCATCCCCAACATCCTGTTCCAGATGCTGATACGCGGTTCTAACGCAGTGGGCTATACCGCCTACCCCGATAACCTGGTAGAAACCTTTATTGAAGAAAGCTGGAAGAACGGCATCGACATTTTCCGCATTTTCGATTCGTTGAACTGGCTCGAAGGCATGCAGGTGAGCATTAACGCCGTTCGCGAAAGAACCGGGGGGCTGGCGGAAGCCTGTATTTGCTACACCGGCGATTTCCTTGATCCGGAACGCAATCATAAATTCAATCTTCAATATTATATCGACCTGGCCAAACGCCTTGAAGATGCCGGCGCACACCTGCTCGGCATAAAAGATATGGCCGGGTTGTTAAAGCCCATGCAGGCAGGCATACTGGTGAGCGAGCTGAAAAAAGCCATTGATATACCCATTCACCTGCATACCCACGACACCTCGAGCATTCAATCGGCCACTTACCTGAAAGCCATTGAAGCCGGGGTTGATGTCATTGATGTGGCGCTTGCCTCCATGAGTGGCCTTACTTCGCAACCCAATTTCAATTCCATAGTGGCCATGATGAAAGGCCACCCGCGCGAGCAACCGGTGAACCTGCATAAACTGAATGAGCTCTCCAATTACTGGGAAGATGTACGCGAATACTATTACCCGTTTGAGTCGCAGTTAAAGGCCGGAACCGCTGAAGTGTTCGATCATGAAATTCCGGGCGGACAATATTCCAACCTGCGGCCGCAGGCCCGCTCATTGGGGCTGGAAGACCAGTTCACCGACATCAAGAAAAATTATGTGGTAGTGAACAAACTGTTCGGCGATATTGTGAAAGTAACGCCTTCATCGAAAGTAGTGGGCGATATGGCCCTGTTTATGACAGCCAATGGCTACAGTGAACAGGATATTTTTGAAAAAGGCGAAACCCTCTCCTTCCCCGACTCGGTGATCGGTTTGTTCCGCGGCGACCTGGGACAAACACCGGGCGGTTTTCCGCCGGCATTGCAAAAGCTTGTTCTTAAAAATGAAAAGGCGTTCACCGACCGGCCCAACGCGCATTTACAACCGCTGAACCTCGATAAGGAATGGAATAAGTTCGAAGCGAAATACGGAAAGCAGTATACCAGGCTCGATCTGTTATCGGCCCTCTTCTACCCCAAAGTATTCGACGAATACCATCAATTCAAAAGCACCTTCGGCGAAGTATATTATGTGCCATCACCCATGTTCTTTTATGGCTTAAAACCCAATGAAGAAACTCTCATAGAACTGGCCCCGGGCAAAAGCATCCTCATCAAATTTCAGCATATGAGCCAGGTAGATGAGCATGGGTATAAACAGGTTTTCTTTAAACTGAACGGACAAACCCGCTCGATCTTTGTGAAGGACAGAAGTTTCACCGCAGTAAAAGCCGCGAACCGGAAAGTCAGTGCAGACAATGAGATCGGCGCACCGCTGCAGGGCAAGCTGTCGAAGATACTGGTGAAGGCCGGCGATGCCGTTCAAAAGAACACGCCCCTGTTTGTTATTGAAGCCATGAAAATGGAAAGCACCATTGTGGCGCCCTATGCTTCGGTAGTAAAGCAGCTCGTTTTAAATGAAGGGGTGTTTGTTGAGCAGGATGATGTGGTGGTGGAGTTGTGAAGATGAATGGTCAATGGTGAATGGTGAATAGCTCGCGATTGTTCAAGTTAATAAACGACCTTGCGCCACCGGAAACTCATTGACCATTGACCATTGACCATTGACCATTGACGTACTATAAATTGCTTAATTTAGCTCCCTCATTTAATACTATGGTTGATAATTATTATATCGCCGACCAATTTTCGCTGCTGGCCAAACTGATGGAAATGCATGGCGAAAATTCGTTCCGCGCCAGAACCTATTCCAGCGCCGCCTTCGCCATTGAAAAAATTACCCAGCCACTGGCCGATATGCCCGAGGAAAAACTGGTTACCATAAAAGGCATTGGCGATTCGGTAGCCAAAAAAGTGATCGAGATATTTCAAACCGGCAAGCTGCGCGCCCTGGAAGAAATTATTGAGAAAACACCACCCGGCGTGCTGCAAATGATGAGCATAAAAGGACTGGGCCCTAAAAAGATCGCCACCATCTGGAAAGAGATGGGCGTTGAATCGGTGGGCGAACTGCTGTATGCCTGCAACGAGAACCGGCTGTTATTATACAAAGGCTTTGGACAAAAAACACAGCAAAGCATTCAGGAGTCCATTGAATTCTTTATGAAGAACCAGGGCAGCCACCTGTATGCCGAAACTGAAGCCTTTGCGGCGGTGATAGATGCCACGCTGAAAAAACAATTCCCCGATAAACTGTTTGCCCTTACCGGACAATTCAGACGGCAAGCCGAGATCATTGACCGGTTAGAATGGGTAACCACGGCAACCGATACCGAACTGCTTGCTTTCCTGGGCGCCAATAATTATACAACCCATGAAACGCTCGATGATATTGTGAGCGTAATGGGCCCTGAAAATGTGTTGCTCAAATTCTATCGCGCTACGGCTGATAGCTTTTACTCAGTATTGTTCCAAACAAGCGGTAGCGAGGAATTCATTACGGCCTGTGCGGCTTTGCCCGGTTTCAATGTCACTGCTTCGTATAAATCGGAAGCGGAGATCTTTTCGGCCCTGCAATTACCAGTTATTGCACCGGCCATGCGCGAACAGGCACATGTGCTGAAGACGGTAAAAGATAAACCGGTTACTTTAATAACTCCCGGCGATATCAAAGGCATCATTCACAGTCACAGCCAGTGGAGCGATGGCGTGCATACCGTAGAGGAAATGGCAAAAGCCTGTATTGCCAAAGGGTATGAATACCTGGTGATCAGCGATCACAGTAAAAGCGCCGCCTATGCCAATGGCCTTACCGAAGAACGCATTCGCGAACAACACCGGTACATCGATGAGCTCAATGAAAAGCTGAAACCGTTCAAAATATTCAAAAGTATTGAATGTGATATTTTAGGCGATGGGGCGCTCGATTATAGCAATAATGTGCTGGCCACCTTTGACCTGATCATCGCTTCGGTGCATTCGAATTTAAAAATGACGGAAGAAAAAGCGATGATGCGGTTACTGAACGCCATCCGTAACCCGTATACGACCATTCTGGGCCATATGACAGGCCGCTTATTGCTGAGCCGGCCCGGTTACCCTGTAGATCACGTGACCATCATCAATGCCTGTTTGGAGAACCAGGTGGTCATTGAACTGAATGCACACCCGCGCCGCCTCGATATTGACTGGCGCTGGATCAATTATGCCATCGAAAAAGGCGTATTGATCTCCATTGATCCCGACGCCCACTCGGTTGAAGGATATGATGATTGCCGTTACGGCGTGCTGGCAGCGCAAAAAGGCGGGTTATCGAAACAACAGAATTTGAGCAGTTTCACGCTTGCCGAATTTGAAGATTATATACAGAAAAGAAGAGCAGCCAAAAGTTTATAAATACACCAAAAAGAAGCCCGGGCCATTCATTTGAGCCCGGGCTTTATTATTTGTGATCGCATTTCGACTTCGCTCAATGCACCTTCTGGTTGACCCTTCGACTACACTCAGGGTCAATTCGCTCTCAACAAGGGGATCCTCACATAAAAGGTGGTGCCTGTCCCCTCTTTGGTAACAAACCATATTTCGCCCCTCGCCTGCTCAACAATACCCTTACTCATGGCCAGGCCCAAACCGGTGCCCGATGTTTTGGTGGTAAAGTTAGGCGTGAAGATGCGCGACTGGGTTTGTTCGGGAATTCCCTCGCCATTATCGGTTACACTTACTGTGATATACTCGCCGTTCAATTGCTCATTCATTCTTATTATGCGCTGGTCGCGGTTGGCACAGGCCTCCACAGCATTCTGCAGTAGATTGGTGAACAACCGGTTCAACTGAGTGCGGTCGGCAAACAACAACACGCGGTGTTCAACAGGCGTCCATTTAAAGTCGAGGTTACCACCGGCCTTGTATAGCAAGGATAATGACTGCAGCATTTCGTGCAGGTCAAACACTTCATTCTTGGGATTACCAATATTGGCAAACTGCGAAAAGTCGGAAGCAATCTTCGACAGGTGGTCAATTTGTTCAACCAGGGTTTTGGCCACATTGGTGGTAAGCACTTTTACGTCGGTTGAATTGTTATCGATGGCCTTTTGCAAATACTGAATACTGAGCTTCATGGGCGTTAACGGGTTCTTGATCTCATGCGCAACCTGCCGCGCCATTTGCCGCCAGGCGCCCTCGCGCTCGCTCTTCGCCAATGCTTCGGCACTTTCTCCCAGTTTCTGCACCATCTTGTTGTACTCCCTGACCAGTACCCCTATTTCATCGTCGCGCTTCCATTCAATGGCCTCGTTCACCTTACGCAGGTTCACTTCGCGCATTTTCTGGCTAATGATGGTGAACGATTTGGTGATGCGGTTGGTGATCACCAGGGCAATACCACCCGCTATCAAAAAGATAAATGCGTTCAGGTTTATGACCGTTACCACGAAGTTGGAGATCTCCTGCTTCAACTCCGTTTGGGTAGTGTAAGAGGGAATATTCAAAAAAGCAACGGCATGCCCCTGTTCGTTCCTGATGGGTGAATAAATACTCAGGTAATCGAGCTTGCCCACCTGTTCATTGGTAACGGTTTGTATTTGCTGTAAATGATACAACCGGTAATAAGCCAGCGGGTTCATCTTGGTGCTCAATACGCCGCTTGAATAAATATTCATATCCTCCTGGCTTGAAGTAACCCGTAAGCCACCAACGGTATCATACAGGTTCACATCCATGCCATGCACTTCAGAGATCTCCTGTATCAACCGTTCCATTTGTTCGCTGAACACCGGTTCATAAAAAACCGTATCGTAGGTGAATGAATGATGCTGGTTAATGTGCGACTGTACCTGGTTCACCATGATCTGCATGGCCCGGGTAAGCCGGTCCTGGTTATTACGCTGATAGCGGTTTATAAAGAACAGGATGGTAGCCACCCCGATCACGATGAACGAAAGCAAACTCACCATCAGGATGGTGCTATGGATCTGCGACCTTATGCTTAACTGCATGTATTGCTTCAACACCGGCCATTGAAAACGGCTGCGAATGACCAGCGAGCTGAGCCGGTAAAACGCCAGCAGGAACAAAAAGGTGCTGAACAGGTAAGCGAACAGGGTGATCGCTTCAATGAACGAATTACTTTTTCGCGCAATGATCACTATTTTATCTGAGGAAGGCCGGTACCACAATTCTTCAAATGAATTATTGCGGCGGCGCTCGAATTCACTTTGGGGTATCAGGTTCTCTGGCAGGTGGGTTGAAAAGGGATAATCATTATAGTTCAATATGAGCTTGCGCTCGCTGTCGTAAATGGCGTAAGAATACACCGAAGCATACTGTTCGGGAAGCAGTACGCTGTTTTGGCGGAACAGCTCGGGCGTAAGCGCTTCTGCTTTATTTCGCTTGGGATCCGCCAGTACAAAAATGGTACCCAGCTTCTGGCGTTCTCCTATTTTAGCTTCCCGCTTGAAGATATAAGAGAATTTATCGAATGACTGTTCATAGAAACGCATGCCCGGGATAGCCGTTTTTTTACCCTGGATCTGAAAGATGGTGTTCAGCGTATCGAACGAGGCCTGTTCATCGTTGAACAGCGGATTGTCGGTTGAATCGAAAGTAAATACCCGGATATTATACTTCCGGTTCATCAACAAACTTTTTCGTACAATGCTGTCTTTCAGATAAGCATTTGTTCGCGGTTTGTTGAAGCGGTTCATGTTGCTCACCACATAGTTGCTATCAATATAAGCCAGGTCAACGCTTAACATGTGCTCACTGTTGGGGTCGGCCTGCAAGCCCAGCTTTTCGGCAAAATGTTTCCGGTTTTCCAGCTCTATCTTACTGTTCTCAAAAATGATCACTGCCGACATGGAGAAGGAGAACACAAACAACCAGAACAACACTTCCGACACATTCAGCCTGAAGTGGAGCCCGGCAAAAATACGTTGCTGCATCAGCCACATAAAGGCCAGCAGCCAGGGTAATACAAACAGGTTCAGCTCAACAATACTTTGGTTACCCGAAAAGGTCAGGATCATTAACCCAACAGCGCCGGCAATAATGAACATAAAATAATTGCGGTCACCCACCAGTTTGCCGGCCACCGTGAGCAATATCTGCGACATAAAAAAGTAGCTCAGGGCCAGTGTGGCCAGCACAATGAAGCCCACAAAACTGTATGGTGTGGCAATTAAGCTGAAGAAGTTTGTAACGTTGAACGATATTTTACCATCCGACACCATGGTTTGCAAAATGTCGGCAAAGGTGAACGTTACGATCACCAGGGCACCTACGGTGCCAACCAGCGCCAGCCAGTTTGCCCATGGTTCGTTATAAGCGCGGATATCCGAGATATTTATACGCCGGTTTATAAACGTGATCACCCAGCAAAGCAACAGCGCATTGATGAGCAGGTCGCCCAGCGAGCTAAGTACATAGCTGGATCCATAAATAGCCGGATCGAACACTTCAAACTGGCGCAAGGCCAGAATATCGGGAAAGCCATACACAATGAGCCGCAGGGCCAGTACGGTTCCAACCAAAAAACCAATGCCGTACCAGAAGCCATAAGTACGGCAAACATAATCGGCCACCTGGTGCAAAAAGAGGAACAGGAAGGAAAAAGCGATAATACTCACCAGTATCACCCAAATGTTGTGCGGCTTGCCATACATGGTGTTTTGCTGCAGGTAGAACAACACTTCGTCTGAACTACTTTTTACCGGAAAATCAGTAACAACTCCGGGGGCGGCAATATCAACCTGCCTGATGGCCCCTTTTAACCCAACAAACTCTTTCTGCAGGTTCTCTGTTTCCACATTATACTGCCATTTACGCATTACGGGTATCAATGCTTCGGCAATAAGGCGGCGGTCGTTGCGCAGGTATAATACTTTGGCAGCATGTATATAGAAACCGTTCGACAGCCGTTCCATACGGCTGCTCATGGTGTCGTCAGAGATATAGATACCGTTCGGCAAACGCTCCATACGGCCCACACTGTCTTCGGGACTTTTTTTATAAGGCAGGATCAATTGGGTATTCCAGAAAAGCAGGGAAGGCGGTACATAAAATTCCGCTTCGGTTTCATCGTAGATGTATAAGCCATATCCTTTTTCGGTATACAGCAATTTCTGCAGGTCGGGTTCCGTATAGGTTTGATCGACCAGCTTACCCATCAACAGCGTATCGCTGGTGGTGTGCAAAAAATCCTTTTCCTTTTGCTGTATCCTGGTTTGGATCTGGCGGGCAAAATACCGGGGCGAGGTCACATCGGTCACATACCTGTTCAAAAAATAAGCAAGGGCAAACAGGCTTATGGCAGCCAACAATGTATAGGTGTACCTGTTTAATAATTTGTGCTGCAATTGCTTCAAGTATCGGGGTTTTGTTTTTTTATCGCATTCCAGATGGCATCCATTTCCGCCAGGGTCATATCGGCCAGGGGCTTACCCTGTTGTAATGCCAGCTGCTCCATGCGCGTAAACCGCGCAATAAATTTCTTATTGGTCCTTTCGAGCGCGTTCTCCGCATCTATCTGCAAAAATCGTGCATAATTGATCAGCGAAAACATAAGGTCGCCAAACTCTTCCTCTATGCGGTGCGGTTCATTGGCAGCCACGGCTTCGTGCAATTCCTCCGTTTCTTCGGTTACCTTGTCCCACACCTGGTCGCGGTTATCCCATTCAAACCCAACCTGGCGGGCTTTTTCCTGCAGGCGGGTTGCCTTTACCACAGCGGGCAGCGACAGGGGTACCCCGCTCAGCACCGACTTTTTCCCTTCTTTTAATTTCAGCTTTTCCCAGTTCTGCTTTACTTCTTCTTCACTATTCACCTTTACATCGCCATAAATATGCGGGTGCCGGTGAATGAGCTTTTCACAAACGCCATGAATGGCTTCCTCGAGGGTAAACTGCTGCTGCTCAGTGCCGATCTTTGCGTAAAATACCAAATGTAACATCAGGTCGCCCAGCTCTTCCTTTATGCCCTTCCAGTCGTTTTCAGTGATGGCATCGGTTAGTTCATACATTTCTTCTATAGTGAGGGGCCGTAAAGTTTGAATCGTTTGTTTTTTATCCCAGGGACATTTTTCCCGCAGATCGTCCATAATACCTACCAGGCGCATAAATGCATCCGCTACCGCTTGTTGTTGTGCCATATTTCACCAATTTGTTAAAATTTAAACATTGCAAATAAAAAGAATGCTGTAAACAGGAATATAATGGACCAGAAAGCAACGCAGTTCAGTATAAAGAATTTAAGAATAGTTTTACCACGGCCCTGCCCATAGAACTTTCGCATGGCTTTATAGGCATAATATACTCCGTATAACAATACCGCTGCTTCTATCCAGCCAACCCAATCCCAGTCCATTGACTCGTGTATTTTCTGTAACCCGAAATACACCAACAGATCAATGAAGGTAAAGATATACAGGTATATTAAAAATATGCCGTGTGTTACATACAGGAACTGTTTACGCCGCCAGTACAGCAGTTTCAGGTAAAAGGCATATAATGGCAGCGAAATGAACAGCAAATAGGGAAAGGTATGGGTGAATTTGGTAAACAGGTCGTTCCACATGGTCTTTTGATCGCCATGGTACCGGTCGTTGAGCTCTATTTGCCGGTGCATGGCCAGGCGTTCGATCCAGTTATCGCGCTCGCCGGCTGGCAGGGCTTTCTGCGCCGAATCGTATTGCGCAATGGATCTATACTTCGGATCAGGATCGGTCATATTAAAATTATACCGCCTTTTCTTTTTCTTCTTACCGGTATTGGCTGCCTGCGCCGTGTCGGTCTTTTGAACTGAATCTGCTTTTTGAATTGACCCCGCTTTTACGGTGGAATCCTTTTTTGCGTGGTACCGATACGGTACTATCCCCAATGCCTGTTTAATAACTGCAGAATCATGCGAATCTTTGGCATTCGCCAGGGCTTTGGTTGTTATTGAATCGGGCATGCCAATGCTGATGCCGGTGTCTTTCAATATATCCTTCTCGTCTTCACTGCCCAGGTGGTTAAAATGGAACATGGAGTAAAAACAGAGAAAAAACAAGGCAGAAGAGAAAACGTACAGCCTGATGGGATGCAGATAACGGGCACGGCGCCCCTCTATATATTCATTTGGTAAAAAACCGGGCCGGGTTATCAGGAACTTGGTGGTACTGAAAAACTTACCGTCGTAGTGGGTAATGTCGTAAAAAAAATGGCTGATCAGGCTCCAGACTGTTTCTTTTGGCTCAATATTTTCCTGTCCACACACATGACAATATCTTCCATACAGTTCAGCATTACAATTCAGGCAGATCTTCTCGTGACGTTCTTTACTATGTGACAAGGTGGAAATTTTAACTAAAAATAAGGAAACGGGTTATTTTACAGAAAAATTCACAGTTAGGTTGTATTATTGGACCAAATTATTCGTTACTAAAGCGCTAAAAAATTAAGCTGATTATAATATGACCAGAATATTGGGGTTATCTCTTCTTATTAATTTTATTGCTCATACAGCATTCAGCCAGCATTATTACAATGACCTGGTGATGACCGGTGAAATTGTTAAAAAGCGGGCTATTTACCAGGCCAATAAAGTAAAAGGGGTTAAAATGACCAGCTTCGATAACAATAACCAGCCCATTGAGGGTTTTGGCGGTTCGCAGGACATAGCCGCTAATTTTGCTACCATCACTACCGAAACCTCTACCAGCGTGAGCGGTAAAGACGAGATCACGCATTATTTTACTGCACAGGGGCAATTGACCCAAAGCATCGATACTACCGATGGCAACAAGGTGGTTATACAATACGCCTACGATGCAAATAATAATATTACCAGTATTACCAATTTGTCGTTTTCGCCCGGCGGTTACTCAACCCGCGAACAACACCTGTGGTTTTACAATAAGGCGGGCAAGCCGGAACGGATGCTGAAAATAAAGAACAGCTCTGATACCACTATTGTAAACTTCAGGCTCGATGAAAAAGGAAATGTGGGGGAAGAAAGAAGCGTTCATGCCGGTACCGAACAACCGGTGGTGTATTATTATTACGACGATAAAGGCCGTTTAACCGATGTAGTAAGATTTAATAACCGCGCCAAAAGGCTTTTACCTGATTATATTTTTGAATATGATGATGCGGGCCGCATTTCCATGATGCTGGTGACCACAGCCGGCGGCGCCGATTACCAGAAATGGTATTATCATTACGATGAAAAAGGACTGAAGCAAAAAGATGAATGTTTTGCGAAAAACAAGATGCTGATCGGGAAGATTGAGTATAAATATCAATAGATCAATTTGAAAATATTTGACAAGGGTGGGTCATTCGAAAGAGTGGCCCACCCTTGTCGTTACTATTAAACGGTGGTGATGGCTTTCTTCCCCGGCAGTAACATACTGGCAACATACGCTACCAGCACGCAAATAAGCACTGCCGCCGCAGGATACAGGAAGAAATTGATAATGCCCGCCGCCTGAATAAAATACAGGCTGATGGCGCTAACCACAAAGCCAATGAAAATGCCCCTGCTGTTGACGCGGGGGAAAAAGATACCCGCCACAAACATACCGGCGAGGCAACCGCCGAATAACCCGATAATTTTTATGTACTGGTCCCAAATAGAGGCATTGCGCAGGTATACCATGTAGATCGCGATCAAACAACCCAGCCCGCCCAGCAACACGGTTGTCCGGCGGGCAAATACAAACCGTTGTTTATCGCTACTGGCAGGCTTTACACTTTGATAAAAATCGGTGGTGATCACCGTTGCAATAGAGTTCATGCTGCTGCTGATGGTCGACATGGTAGCCGCAAACAACCCGGCAATTACCAGCCCCGCCAGTCCCGATGGTAACTGGTTGCTGATATACCAGGGAAACACATCATCGGTGCGGCCATGCGGGTTCAACGCTGCCGGATGATGTTTATAAAACACCCATAATGCCGTTCCTACACTGAAGAAGATAAGCGAGGCCGGTATCACTAAAATGGCATTGGTATAAATTGATTTTTTTGCTTCCTGTTCGGTCGAAGTGGTAAGGTAACGTTGCACCACCACCTGGTCAGATGAGTAAGTGACCAGCTGCGTTAAAAAACCGCCCACAAATACAACCCATAAGACCGGTTCGGTGATCGTCCAGTCGGTAATGGCCAGCCGGAATTTATCGTGCTGCATGGCTTCGGTGAACAGTTGTCCAAACCCGCCATGCATGGAGCCCGCAATAAAGAACAGCGTAGCCAGCGCCCCGCCGAGTAATACGCCTACCTGCATAACTTCTGTCCACACCACGGCTTCAATACCACCCGATACGCTATACGCGGTGGTGATCACGCTGGTGCCAATGATACAGATAAAGATGTCGATACCGGTAACTGCACTCAATACCAGGGCCGGTAAATAAATCACGATGCCCAACCGGCTCACCTGGAATAATACAAAGGTGAGACTGCCCAGCCATTTTACCTGCCGGTTGAACCGGATGTTCAGGTATTCATACACACTGGTCAGTTTCAGCTTGCGGAAATAAGGCAGATAGAAATAAACCACTATCGGCGCCACCACCACGATCATTACATTGTTCAACAGGTAAACCCAATCGGTGGCATAGGCTTTGGCAGGAATGGCAATAAAGGTGAGTGCGCTGAGCTTGGAACCAAAGATGCTCAGGCCGGCAGCCCACCAGGGAATTTTACCACCACCGAGGAAAAAGCCGCTGGTGGTGCGTTGCATATTGCGCGATACAATAACACTGATGGCGATCACCAGTAAAAAGTAAATGCCTACAATGGTCCAGTCTAATATCCGGAAACCGCCGGGTGGTTGTACGGGTGCCGCCATCAATACGCGGTTGGTACGCGTACCGGGGCGCACTTCGCCGCCTGGCAGCACCAGGTTACCATTCCAAACAACGGCTGTAGTGGTAACCGGCGCCCAGGTACTTGCAAGGGGGTTGCTCTCTGCATCTGCTTTTTTATCGGTGAATATGTTTCCTATTGTGCTCCATGAATCGGTAATGCTGTTATACATCCACACTTCGTTCGAAAAGCCGGGATGCTTTTGTTGCAGTGATGCATTCTGCTCAAAGTATTTTCCATTATCGCCGCCAAACACCAGCATATGGGTTTGCCCGGTTGTAAAGGCGGGTGAAGGCGCTGCCGCTACTGATTGCGGCAGATCGGCAATGCGGTTCCAGCCCTTGCCGGGCATGTATTTATAAGCGTCTTTTAAAAAGGTACGATGCACCACGCTATCGCCGGACTGCCTTGTTAAGGCAACGCCACTTAATAAATAAAAGGCCCCTTCCTGGGTACCGGCCACCGCCAGCATCCGGCCCACACCGGGCCAGGGTTCCAGGGTCGTCCAGCCACGTTGGGGTTGCGCCAGATCGAGCATCCAGAAATTTGTGGCTGCCTGCGTAGCAGTTGGTTCTTTAATACCACCGGCGATATATAACCTGGAACCGATGATAACGCCGCAGGCATTGGCTATGGGCGCAGGTAATGAAGGCAGGTTCTCTGTTTCTACTTTTCCATTTTGATAACGCAACAACAGCACATCACTGTAATGTTTGGTGGCATCGCTGCCGCCGGCAATGACCACTCCATTTTGCCAGGTGCACGAAACGCCATAGGCCATGGGATGCGGCAAAACGCCGGCTTCTTTCCATTGACCATTGGGCTGGTTCAACACATAGATCTTATTATACCAGGTTTTAACCCCGCCATTCCAGGGAGTGCCCTCTTTGCCAAAGTTGGAACCACCAGCTACCAGCAGGGCGCCGTTCGATACGCCGGCATACGAACCGGCCAGGCCAACCCGGTCAGGAATGGCAGCCAGTTGTGTCCATTGCAGATAGGGTTTGGTGGTATCGTTGGCTGTGCTGTGAAGGGCGCAGGTGAGACAAAGAGTTATATACAGCAGTAGTTTTTTCATGTAGCACTTATTGTGATAGGTCTACGAAATAGGAAGTAAGAGGCAGGAAGTAAGAAGAGCCCTATTTTCGGAGTTACCGAAATTTATGCAAGCGAGAAGTAGGGAATGAGGAACCTTCTGGTTCTTCCTACTTCATACTTCATACTTCTTACTTCAGCTTTCTTCAATTCGTAAAGCACTCACTTAATCACTTGGGTTACTTTACTTTCCTTTGGCCGGCAAATCCAGTCAAAGAAACCAATTTTGTTGAGATCAGCTTCCAGTAATTTATATTCATGTTCTTTAAACGGATTCAGCGGATACCGCACATTGCCGCAATCGACACCAATGAGCTTCATCATGGCTTTTTGTGCCCGCAAACCGCCAAACTTTACGATCACGCGTACCATTTCAACTGAAATATACTGCAATCGCTGCGCCTCGGCCAAATTGCCTTTTTTAAACTCTTCGATGAGCGCATTGTACAGCGGCGCTACAAAATTATAGGTGCTGCCAATAAAACCTTTTGCACCGGTAGCGAGGGCGCCCAACAGCATTTCATCGGTTCCGTATAAAATATCGTATTTGTTGTTGCTGAAGTTAACACATGACTGGTAATCGTGGATCAGTGGGGCCGTATATTTAATGCCGGCAAAAGACGGGATGGCCTCCCCTGCTTTTTCGAGCAGCTTCACCATATCGAGACTGATACCTGTTAATGCAGGGATATTATAATAGTATAACGGTAAAGCCGGTGCGCCTTTGGCGATCTCCTGCAAGCACCCTACCAGCAGATCGATGGAATCAACCTTAAAATAAGTGGAAGGCGTGGCGGAAATATAATCGGCCCCAATCTGTTGCGCATGTTCTGCCAGCTGGCGTGCTTCGGTAATACTGTTATGCCCAACGTGCACAAATATCAACAGCCGTTTATTTGCTGCTTTTACAAATGCTTCGGCCAGCTGCTTTCTTTCTTCTGTGGTAAGGGAGGGGCCTTCGCCGGTGCTGCCACAAACAAACATGCCCTTTACTTTATTATCAATTAACAGGTTCACTACATCGGGCACTTTACTGAAATTGATGGTTCCATCGGGATGCATGGGGGTAAAGGGTGCAGATATCAGTCCGTGTAAGTGGCTCATGGTTGTGCTCATTATATGGATTTATTTATTATTCAATAATTCTTTTGCTTTCAGTTTTTCAAAAACGATGGTCTCATATGGGTTCTTTACACCTGCTTCGTATAAACAATTGATGGTTCCATCGGGCAACAGGGTCATGCAGGAATAAGCCGAAGGGCCTGCATACAGGGTACGGATAACCGGCCAGGTTTGTCCTTCATCGTAACTGGCCCTGATGGTCATGTTCATGCGTTTGGCGGAGGCCGGATTTAAAAACAACACGCAGCTCTTTGCTTTTTTTACCGGCCATGCATATCTGATAATGCTGGCCTGGCAAACCGGTTCAACCAGTGCCGGCACATCAACCGGGGCCGTCCAGGTAATGCCACCGTCATAACTGATAGATTGCGCCCGGCAATTGTGTTGAAAATACGAGCGCATGTTCATGAGCAAAGTGCCATTGCCATCGGCTACTTCAACCAGCTGGCATTCGTTCATTTTGGGTGTAATGGTGCCACCCAATTTCCAGGTGGCGCCATGATCATCACTGTAAATGCTATGCGATCCCATGTTGGGGTGTCCCTGTTTGGGGATCGAGGTTGAATCGTCATAACTGTAATCACAGGGAATAACCAGCCGCCCCTTGTGCGCACCGTATTTAATTTGTATGCCAATGCCTGGCCCGGTAGCATACCAACCCCATTCTTTTTTCTTGGTGGTGGCGGTAATATCTTCGGGCACCGGCCAGGTTATGCCATCATCGTTACTTCTGCTGATCCATACGGTACGGGTACTGCGGCTCAATTTTTTTATAATATCGCCTTCCTTGTCATCGCCCAGGTTGTGGGTCATCAATAAACAAATGGCGCCGGTTATTTCATCAACTACCGGGCAGGGATTACCACAGGTATTGGTGCTGTCGTTCCAGATGACCTGTTGCGCGCTCCAGGTGCGGCCGCCATCGGTGGAACGTTTTACCAGGATGTCAATGTCGCCGGCATCGGCGGCATTGTTCTTTCTTCCCTCGCAAAATGCCAGCAAGGTTCCCTTAATGGTAGTAACAATGGCAGGAATGCGATAACTCATATACCCGTCCGTGCCAGATACAAACAAGGCCATTGTATCGGGCTTTGCCGTTGTCTGGGCACGAACGGGAAACGCTGTCCATAACAGCGTAACCAAACTAATTAATGAACAATAATTTATTCTACTCTGCATAGTAATAATCTGTTTCGATCCTTCGGCCCTTCGGCTTCGCTCAGGATGAAGAACTCACTCAACATCTCCTGCGCAATGGTGCGCAGCTTGCTTACCTCGCTTTCATCAATGCCCTGGTAAGGCCAGCGCAAACGGGTACCCACATTCGCCCAACCGCCAATGGCCGCCAGCAGTTTATCGGCCGCCTGGTTGCTGTAGCCTTTGGTGCTGATATAAGGCGCTATATACTGGCTCATGAACAACTGGATCCATTTCTCCAGGTTCAGGGCGCGCGGCATATCGAATAACATCAGCTCGTACCATTGCTGTGCAGCACCAGGGTGCAGGCAGGCAACATTTGAATAGGCGCCATATGCGCCGAGGCTGATGCCTGTTGCCAAATGATGCCCCGGTACAAATACCGAAATATCAGGCGCCCATTTTTTCATGGCTGCATACCATTGTGCATCGCCACCGCCTACTTTGCAACCAACCAGGTTAATGCCGGCTTCTTTCAGCTGGTGGAATTCCTCCGGGACCAGTCTTTTTTTGGCATGCGGTGGATTATATAAGATCAGGCCCACCGGCGCTACGGCTTTGGCTAATACCCGCAGGTAGTTGATCACTTCCTGCATAGATGGCGCCGACCAGTCGGGCAAAATAACCTGTATGGCTCCCGGCTGCCATTTCACCGCCCTTTTTACCCGGTCAAACGCCATGACCGGACTGGTATGACAAGCGCCTATTTGAAATGGCATACCGGCCGCGTTACATTTTTGAGCCAGTATGCTGCTGATGGTATCAAACTCTTCTTCGGTTTGATTATAAAACTCGCCGGCAGTGCCGTTTGAATAGATCCCATTCACCTGCATGGCGATCAGCGTATCTATTTCATTTTCCAGTTCCCTGTAATTAATACTATCATCTTCATTAACGGGTAACAACAGGGTTGCCCAATTGCCTTTGATAGCTGATGCCTGAAGTGGTTTCATCGCTTGTGCTGTTGTTTTAATACCCGTCTGTTTGCAATAACTGTCCGTTGTTGGCCATTACATTTGCTGCCAGTGGCCAAAACAGTGGTGTGGTCTTTCCCACCAGGTTCGGCACATAGGTATATACATCGATGGTACCGCCTTTATGGAACCGCACCAGATCGAACCAGCGTTTGTTCTCAAAGAACAGTTCACGGCCGCGTTCATCGAGTATTTCTTTTTCTACACTTACTTTGTCTGTAGCACCTGCATAATTTCCTATTCCGGCCCGGTTGCGGGTCTTGTTCAGGTAATCGATCGCTTTTGTTGTATTGCTGATACCTGCATAGGCTTCTGCCTCCATAAGGTAGATCTCGCCCAGGCGATACACGATGATATCATTGTCTGATACCCGGTCATCGGCATACTTGTTTCCGGGCAGTTTGGTGATCCAGGAAATTTTAAGCGTGCTACCCTGGCGTTCGGTTACCCAGGTAAACGGGATGCGTTTATCGCCACTGGGAAACAGGGCTTTTGATTTGGCGCTGATCTGGTAAGCGCCCTGTCCGTTTGAGGTAGTGATACAAAAAGGTAAACTGTCTTTGTTGGTAGCGCCTGCAATACCGGTTTCGTAGGGCAGCGCATTGAGCCCGTAATTGGCAGCACATTCATCGCGGTTAAAATATGCAGCAATAATGATCTCGCTGTTTGCCCGGGAGGTAGTAACCTCTTTGAAATCGGTGCGTAAGGAAAGTCCTGAAATTTTTTCAACTTCAGCGAGTGCCGTAATAGCATCATTGAAATCATTTGCTCCACCGCCCAGCACTTTGGCGCTCCACAATTTGGCATCGGCCTTCAGGGTCTGTGCCGACGCATAGGAGAAGCGGTATTTGCTGGGGATCGTTTTATCGGGGAATAATGAAATTGCCTGGTCCAGATCGGCAATGATCTGCTTCATTACATCGGTGGCTTTTGACCGGGGCAACTGCGGTACATTTTCATCGGTGATGGCATCAAGCATTAACGGCGCATCGCCGATAATGCGGATGAGGCTGAAATAAACATATGCCCGCAAACTATAGGCTTCTGCCATCACGCGTTTCTTTGTGCTTTCACTGGTAAATGTGAACTTATCTATTTTGGCCAGTACCAGGTTACAGCTGCCAATGGCTTTATACCAGGTAGTGTAATCAAATGCACCGGAAGTAGGCGAAATATTGTGTGTCCAGGCATTTGTAAAACGGGAGTTGAGCGCGGACACCAGTTCCTCTCCGCGCTCAGTACCGTAGGTGATATTGTTTGCAATACCCGTCACATTCTGTGGGCCGGTCTTTGCCGATCCACGCATATACATATAAATTCCCACAACGTACGGATCAAAATCATTTTCACTTTTAAAATAATCCGCGTCGGTAATTGACGATTCGTTCTTTGTTTCGAGCAACTTATCGCAACTGGTTGTCATCAACAGCAACAAGCAGCCTATAGTCAGAAGAAATAATTTGTTCATATTCTGTAATTACAATCGTTATGAATAGGTTTTACTAGAACCGCACAGTGGCGCCCAACGAAAACTGACGGGGGCGCGGATAACCAATGGCATCGAACCCGCTGTAAGTTTCGGGATTCACCCCTTTGTATCTGGTGAGGTAACCTATATTATAAATGCTGCCGAAAACGTTCAGTCCGCCGATCCGTGCTTTCTTCACCAGCTCTTTTGGTAATTCATACCCCAGGTATATTTCACGGAAGGCCAGGAAATCGCCTTTTTCGAACATAGTACTTACATCAACTCCATAAGAACTGTTGGTTCCCACCGTAGTAACCTGACGAATGTAATTGCGCTGACCGAAATCATAATCGGCAAAGGAGAAACGCGCGTACTTCTTGCCTGCATCACCGGGTTGTTTCCAGATGTCGTTGCCCAGGGCTTCGGCGGGGGCGCCTTCATTAAAGGCCCGGCCCTGTCCTAACGAACGGGCCAATGCGCCGTTGCTGATCACATGCCCCAAAGCATAATCCATGGCAAAACGCAGGGTAAGGCTTTTATAGGTGAATGTGTTTTGCATACCGCCGATCTTGTCGGGGGCACGGTAACCCATAAATACCATGTCGCGGCTGTCGATGATGTTATCGCCGTTGAGATCGGCCCAAATGTAATCACCGGCATGTTTGCCTACGGTTTGACCCGAAGGAGAAGCCATCAGGTCTTTTTTACCCCAGGCCGCCGCTTCTGCATCAGTTGAAAAAATGCCATCTACCTTGAATGCATACAAACTGTAAGGCCGCTCACCTTCGGCAAACCCACCTACTTCAACCTCACTCTTCGAAGCAGGATCGTACACGGTACCACCAAACTGGCGGTTCTTGCTGCGGCCATTATTTGGCAGCTCAACTACTACAGTGCGGTTCAATGCAAAGGAGAAATTGGTTTTCCATGTAAATTCCCTGTATTTTAAAACAGTGGCAGAGAGTTCAATTTCAACACCCCTGTTCCGTAATGTTCCGTTATTATACGTAATGCTGGCAAAGGGGCCTTCCAACGGCAATGGTTTGGAGGCCAGCCTGTCCTTCGTGAGCTTATTGTAATAGTCTACGGTTAATGTAATGCGGTTTTGCAGGAACCCGGCATCAATGGCCAGATCGGTTGTTTGGGTTGTTTCCCATACCAGGTTAGGGTTGGCGAGCTTATCGCGCACAATGCCTGAGTTTTGCGCATAGGTGGTACCTGTATAGCTGCCATAAGTATCGCCGGGGTCAATATCATTCATACCGGCTCCGCCCCTGCTGGCGCGCAGTTTCAGGGCACTTATATATTTACTTGACCAGAAAGATTCGTTGTGGATATTCCAGCCTACCGAGATGGCAGGGAACATGGCATACTTGTTACCCGGTGCAAAATAAGAGAAGCCATCGTACCTTATAGAACCGCCTACCAGGTACCTGTTATCGTAGTCATAATTGAACTGACCAAAGTAGCTGGCAGATCGTTTGTCTTCCAAAGTGGTGCCTAAATCGGTTACGTTGGTAACTGTTTGGCCGTTCACACTGGCAGTGGTAGGCTCTTCAATGGTATACACATAATCGTTGGTGGCCCGTTGCGAACCTACTTTTACATTGTTCTTTTGGTAACGGAAATAGTTAAAACCAGCCAGTACACTCAGGTTGTGATCTCCGAAAGAATGATCGTACTGCAGGATCTGGTCAACCATCAACTGGCGCATATTATAAGTATTCTCAGTCTTCTGCCGGCTGGTTGATAATTGCACTGAACCGGGATACGCTTTTCTGAACAACATATACCGGTAATCTTCCATCACATAAGATACTGCCGGCCGAAAGTGCAAACCTTTTGCAATGGTAAGGTCACCGGCCAGGCGCGAGATAACCCGTTCGGTGTTCACCCGGGTATCGTCGTATTTGAGGGTATGAAAACGATTGCGGGTGCTTGTTACTTCACCAAAAGTGGGGGTACCATCGTCACGGAAAATGCGGATCAACGGGGTAATGCGGGTAGCGCGTACCATGTCGTTGGTATAGGACTCAACATAATTGGGAACAACGTTCTGGTAATTCACCGATGCATCGAGCTTGAAATTTTTTGACACCTTAAAACCAAAATTGCCCAAAACATTATACCGTTTGTAGTTGGTGCCTACAAAAATACCACCCTGGTTTATGTAGCCCAGCGACACATTATAATTGGCGTTTTCGCCACCGCCGTTCACACTGGCATTATAGTTATCGGTTTGGCCTGTATTCCACAGCAGGTCCTGGTAATTATTGTCGGCGTACAACAGGCGGGTGCCGGGGTTAATGGGATCATCCATCACCTGCCAGCCTTTTGACAGCAGGTTGTCAACATAATCCTGTCCTTCCACCGCAACGATATTATCGTATAAGGCCGTTAAGTTGATGGAATTGCTGTATTGCCCTTTGGTAGTGAACACGGTTGTACCGGCCGAAAAACCGCCTTTGTTCAACAGGTTGTCCTTTGCCAGCGCATCGGTTGTATTTTGAACGGTGGTGCGGGCCAGGGTGAGGTAATCTTTGGCGCTCAGGTAATCGTAATCGCGCATCATGGTTTCCCAGTTGTGGCGATAGTTGAAGGTAACCACCGGCTTCTGGCCAAATTTGCCCGATCTGGTTTTAATGACAATTACGCCATTGGCACCACGGGCGCCATAAGCTGCCGTGGAAGCAGCGTCTTTCATTACCTGGAAGGTTTCTATATCATCGGGATTGATATCGCTGAGGGAGCGGAACACCCCGTCGATCACCACCAGCGGGTCAGAGACATCTACATTGCTGTTGGCGTCTCCGTTTTTGGTTCCCAAACCGGTACCATAGCTATTGAGCTTGGTGCCGCCACGGATGAGGATATTATTGGCCCCTGAACCCGGCTGTCCGTTCACAATGGGAACCGAAACCCCGGCCAGTTTTCCCTGTAAGGCCTGCACCGGGTTCGGGTTTGGGGTATTAACCATTTCTTCGGCCGCCAGTTTTGATACGGCAGCCGCTGTTTTGTTCCTTGTTTGGGTCATATAGCCCACCACCACCACATCGGAAAGGGCAGTGGCTTCGGCATTAAGCGATACATTGATTACATTTTGCCCGTTTATTGCCACTTCTTTGGGCTGGGTACCGATGTAGGAGAAAACCAGGGTATCTTTTAGCGAGTTCACCCTAATGGTGTACGCACCGCTGCTATTGGTGGTAGCAGCATGGTTGGTACCTTTTACTGTAACTGTAACATTTGGAAGCTTTTCGGAGGCGGTGGCCGAGTTGGTAACTGTACCTGAAACGACCGGATTGGTTTGGCCAAAGCCAATTGCACTAATCAGTAACCAGCAGCCAACGAGGAACGCGGTAAGAATCTTTTTCATAATGGCTTATCGTTAGTTTTGCAATACGTAGTTATGTACTACATATAGCAAATATAGAACTTGCCAGATTTAATCCAAATATTTTTGCCTGACAATTTGGCCATGATAACTTTGTATTCTGTTCTCCGCTTGTAGAGGTCACCCGGGAAAGGAAGGCTAATTCCTATGAGATTCAAGTACAGCGTGCACAATTTCAATACCTTAAGTAATCGGATTTACCCTAAAACAGTATAGCTTTCAGTAATACAGGTAAACCCTGAGAGGGCCTGTGTCGCCATGATTTACGCAATCGATTGTGTAAGTGTGTATAACTGTGTTACTGACCTTAAAACAGCAGCTGCATTAAGTATTACATATTCAGGTAATTTTTTATTATTTTTGAAATTATGAGCATTGAAAAAGACCTTTTTAAACTGAAGCCTATCGCCTATACCACTATGGCCGATCAGGTGGAAAACCATCTGCGCGAGTACATTATTAAACGCTCTATTAAACCGGGTGACCCCATTCCAAAAGAAACCGAGATTGCCCAGGCACTTGGCGTAAGCAGGAATGTGGTGCGGGAGGCCCTGAGCCGGCTACGCATGCTGGGCATGATCGAGAGCCGCAAGAAACGGGGTATGATACTCACCCAGCCCGATGTGATGAAAGGTCTGGAGCTCATCATTCACCCTACCATCCTCGATGAAAGCGTGCGCAAACAATTGTTTGAGCTGCGTTTGGTGCTTGAAGTTGGTTTGGGCGATCTGCTCTTCCGCCGTAAAACAGAAGAGCAACTAAAGAAACTCGATGCCATCGTTGAGCGCGAACAAAAAGCCACCACGCAAATTGAACGCATCCGTTGCGAGGTTGATTTCCATTCCATGTTATATGAAATGGCCGGTAATGAAACCCTGCACCGCTTCCAGGACATTCTGATGCCCGTTTTTGAATATGTGGTGGAATATGAATCAAAGCTCGATCATACTTCGGTTGGTTCGGTAACGCATGCCGACCTCGTTAAAATATTATATGCCAACAATGCGGAAGCATATCCCAATGCCATGCGGAAGCATTTGATGCCGCACCTCGATCATTTATAGTGCCATCGGGTGTGTTTATACTTTTAACGGTGTGTAACGAAAGTTGCACACCGTTTTTTTTATCTCATTAACGTCGGTTAAGCCCCTGTTAAGCACCACATCCTACAGCAATCACCGCATTTTTCTGCCGTCATATCGATGTTATAAGCAACATTAACGCAAAAAATATTTTTATGAAAAATATAATTATCATCGGCAGTTTGCTGTTATTCACCGCTGCAAACTCATTTGCACAGGATGAACTGGCATATAATGACATCAACCATGTTACCTCACACAAGCTCAGCAAAGCGCAAAAAGAAGAGAACCGGACTATACGAAAAGAGAAAGCTGTTACCGAACCTAACTATACAACCGAACAACATTTTTTGACCGATTTCCCCGGAGCCACCAATGTAAGCTGGAAGATAAACGGATTTGAAGAAGCCCTGTTTACCCTGAACGGAAAAGAGATGAAAGCATTTTATGATTATAATAATGAGCTTGTAGGCACCACTTCGGAAGTAAGCTATTTCGATATGCCGGAGATAGCCAGAAAATATATTGAAAAACATTATAAGGACTACACTACCCAACAGGTTATTTTGTTCGATGACAATGAATACAATGACACAGACATGATGTTATATGGTAATCATTTTGAAGATGAAGACAATTATTTTGTAGAATTATCGAACAATAATAAAAAGATCGTGCTGCAGGTAAACATGGAAGGACTGGTCACCTTTTTCAAGGATCTTTCTTATAGTAATGTTAAATAAAAAGCATAGCTACAGGTTTCCCTCTATAACAGGGAACCTGTAGCTAAAATAATTGTTAGTAAACACAATTATTCAACGAAAATGTCATTAATACATTTTTATGAAACCTGTGACTATATTACTTGCTGAGGATAATCTGGTATTGGGCCTTTTTGTAAAAAGGGTTTTGCAACAAGCTGGCTATCGTGTTTGGTATTGTATGGATACTTCAGAGGCGTGGCAATATTACGCCGATAAAAACCCCGACCTGGTTTTGCTTGATAATGCGCAGTCGGCACACACCAATTTGTTATTGGCGCGCAAGATAAGACAGGTGAACAAGCTGGTGCCTATACTTTTCCTGAGTGGCAAAACATATGAAGAAGAAGTATATTCAACTATTTGGCCGCAACCTGCGCAGCCAGCCACTACCCATGCGCTTAGTGAGAAAAAATTATTAGAAAACCTGCATAGCCTGTTACCCGTGGCAATGCCACCTGTTGTGGTAGCCCCGGTGTTCGATGCCAACCGAATGAAATTATGCGGTGCTGAAGATATCCTGATCCTGACTTCTTTCTTTGAAGAAGAAGTGCACCTGAAAGAATATATTCCCAATTAGGAAATTTCTGATTTCGGGATTTAGAGATTTCGGGATTTAGGGATTTCGCAATAATTAATCTCAAAATCCCTAAATCTCAAAATCGAAAATCATTTATCTGGGAATTAATACTGTTTGATGTGTTTCTACAAAATCCTTGAAATCCCTGATCTCTTCTTCGATCATTCTTTTGAAAACCGGTGTAAATAACCGGGCTATCTGTTCACCCGCTTTTCCTAACGGGGCATGATAAGTGAGTATTACATCAACAGTAGTTCCCTGTCCGCCCAATGAATCACGAAATCCTACCTTACCGGCATTGTCGATCGATGAGCCGGGCAGGCTTTGCCATGCGATCATTTCACCATATCTTTCTTTTACGATCTCTGCATGCCATTGCAGCGTGCCGAACTTTCCGGGGATCTCCATCACCCAGTTCGAGAACAATTCATCCTGTTCTTCTACCTGTTTCAAATGTTTCATGAACAGCGGCAGGTTGCTGAGGTTCCGCCACATGGCATATACTTCTTCGCGCGGTTTATTGATGACCATCGACACCCTGATATTGAGGGAGCGGCCATGGGCTACTTTTTCGATGGAATGGTATACTTCGCTGAACGACCGTTTACCGGCAATTCCTTTATAGGCAAGGTAACAGCCAACGGTTGCTTTTAAAAAACGCCGGGAAGAATTTCTGTTGAATGCACTGCCGATCAACAGGATTCCCCCAACTACAGAAGCCAGGCGCTGACCACTGGCTGCGCTCATTAATTTGTCGCGGTTACTGTGCATAAGGTATAATTTTTAAAGTGGATAGTATTGAAGAACAGCATTAAATATCAAAATACTATACCAACCTTACGCAAGGATCAATCGTTACGAATATTACCTATGAGGTGGAATTGTGGCCTTTTTTCTACAATAAAGCCGAAGTAGGAAGTATGAAGTAAGACGAAGCCGGAAGCTGAAGACTCTGAGAAGACTGGAATTTAAGACTTTTCTTACTTCCTACTTCTTACCTCTTGCTTCTCTTCTAATCGTGCCGCATTCCTTCAGCAACTCTGAAGATGTGTAAAATATAAGGGAAGAGGGCGTCCATGGTTTCCTCAGCGCCTTTGGTAGAACCGGGCAGCGTAAGCACCAGGGTATTTTGAATAAAGCCGGCCACCCCGCGTGACAACATGGCGTAGGGCGTACGTTGTTGCCCATACTGGCGGGCAGCTTCCATAATACCGGGAATGGTGCGGTCGAGCAGTGGCTCAATGGCTTCGGGTGTAACATCGCGTGGTGACAGGCCCGTACCGCCGGTAAATAAAACGAGGTTGTATTGTTCGCCCACCAGTTGTTTTATGGTTGATTGAATGGCATCCACTTCATCGGGGATCACCTTGTACAAACTGGTAGTAAGGGTATTTTGTTTCAGCTTTTCGAGGATCACTTTGCCGGCCCGGTCTTCTTTATCGCCGGCAGCAATGCTGTCGCTGCACACAATTACGGCGCAACGCAGGCTTTTTTTAAACTGGTCTTTGAAATCGGATTTGCCGCCCTTTTTATTTTCGAGCTTAATGGTGCTGATCTCAATCGCTTTATCGATGGGTTTCAGCATATCGTACATGGTAAGGGCCGTTACAGATGCGCCATGCATGGCCTCCACTTCTACCCCGGTTTTATAAATAGTATGCACTTCAACCGTTACAATAATGTTCAATCCTTCGATGGCGTGCGTAATGGCAGCAAATTCAACGGGCAAAGGATGACAATCGGGAATAACATCACTTGTTTTTTTGATGGCCAGCAAGCCTGCTGCGCGGCTGAACTCAAACACATCGCCCTTAGGTACCTTGCGTTGCTGTATGGCATCGATGGTTTCCTGTTTTGATACTTTAACAATGGCAGTGGCGATGGCCTGGCGTAAGGTGGTTCCTTTGTGGGTAATGTTTATCATTCGTGATTAAATGGTGAATGGTCAATGGGTTCGCGAATTTTACCACTCGCTTCAATATTATTTATTCTCTTTCCATTGATAGCTTTCATCTTCAAATACCTCCTTCCCCCAGATCGGCAGTTCCGCCTTTAGTCTTTCTACTATTTCGGTACAGGCGTCAATGGCTGCCTTGCGGTGGGCACTCGAGGTAAACACAAACAGGCATACTTCGCCGGCCGCAATTTTACCCAGGCTATGATGTACGTGCATACATACCAACGGATATTTGGCAAAAATATCTTCGCGGATCTGGTGCATTTTTTCAAGCGCCATTTCTTCATAGGCGGTATATTCTATTGCCGCTACTTTATTGCCATTGATGTCATCGGCACGCACCTGCCCTAAAAAAATGCTGTGACCGCCAATATTCGTTTTTGTCGCATGCTTTTGAATGCTATCGGCAATAAAGGTGGCTGCTATTGGCCCCTGCGTAAAAATGTTCTTTGGCTTGCGTTCTGTGATCATGATGTCGTTTTTGGTGATGATGGCGTTTCGACTTCGCTCAACACGCGTCCCTTCGCTCCTTCGACTTCGCTCAGGACATTCGGGGGCTTGCTATCCACCGGCAAACGGCGGCAACAATGCCACGGTATTGTTCCCGGATAAAGCTGTATGCCCGGTCACTATTTGCTTATCAACAGCAATAATGTACGGCTTATTCACCAGCGCGGGATAGCGTTGATTCAATTGCTCGATCAATTCGCTGGTATCAGCCGCATGCTCAACCATAACAGGATTGTTGCCCATTATATCTGTTAGCTGTCCAAACACAATTACCTGTACCGGCATAATCATTTATTTAACTCAATTCTACAAAAATACTTAATTCTTTACAGGTGAACCTGTCGGGTTACGGTGGTCCATCTATTTCTGATTTAGGGATTTCGGGATTTTGAGATTTCGGGATTTCGGGATTTCGGGATTTTGAGATTTCATTAAATGCAAGCCACCCGATCACTTCTAAATCCCAAAATCAGCAATCAGGGTATCAAATGCACCTCTACCTCCTCTCCTGCTGCAAACTCCATTTTCTCTTCAGGCAAACACAACAGGCAATTGGCCATGGCAAAGGACCTGAGCCGGTACGATTCCTGCGAATCGAGCGGCACCACGGTTTGCCCGTCGTAATATCCTTTCAGGAAAAAAGTGAGCACCGCCGTTTTTGAATACGCTTTCGCCAATGGCGCTTTTATCGTTTTCAGCACTGGCTTTAACTGCATCAGCTGTTCCAAAGCCGTTATCACATATTCATAAAAACAGGTGAGCACTGAAGATGGATTGCCCGGTAAACCAAACACCCATTTATCTCCTTTCTGCCCTACATACAATGGCTTGCCGGGGCGTTGCTTTAATTTATGGAACAAGGTGGTTACGCCACAGGCTGCGGCCGCTTCGGGCACAAAATCATAATTGCCCGCGCTTACACCGCCTGTTAATAAAACCACATCACTATCGTCTAATGCATTTTGTAAAATTCCCTTCAGGGTGTGGGGATCGTCTTTTGCTTCAAACACCGGCACTTCTTCTATCTGCAATAATTGCAGCGCCGCCCGCAACTGATAGCTGTTGCACTCATATACCTGCCCGTACCTCAATTCCCTGCCCGGTTGCTGCAGCTCATTGCCGGTAACAATAATACTCATTACGGGAGCAGGATAAACCGGCACTTCCGACACACCGGTGGTGGCCAAAAAGCCCACAGCCGCCGGCGTTAGTGGCTGTCCCTTCGTTAAGGCCAGCTCACCGGTCTTTATTTCAGAACCTTTGGGCCGTACATTTAAACCAGCCCGCAGCTGTTCATCCTTAATGATGAGTTTACCATCTATGACTTCCACTTTTTCCTGCATCACCACCGTATTGGCGCCGGCAGGTACTGGCGCCCCGGTAAAAATGCGCATGGACTGGTTGGCCTGCAACGTAAATTGTTCAGGCGCACCGGCGGGCACTTCGCCATGTATCGTTAAGGTATTGTGTAATTGAAAGCCGGCAAACGATAAAGCATAACCGTCCATAGCCGACTGATCGAATGCGGGGATATCTGTTTGGGCAAATACGTCGGCCGCGAGCACACGGCCTACGGCTTGTTCCAATGGAACGATGGCGGGCGTCAATGCAGTGGCATTGGCGCGGATCATATTCTTAGCTTCAGTTACAGAGATCATGTTGAAGGTATTAACCGCCGATGGTGATCATACTGCGGTTCTGGATAGCAATTGCTTCCAGGTGTTCAAAATCGGTATTGAATTGTCCGCCCAGTTCTTTAGCCTTGGCATGAATACTCTGGCGGATCAAAGGAATAATATCGCCGCCATTGCGCAGCGTGGCGAGCAGATCGGTTTCGTCTTTTCCAAAAAGGCAATTCTTCATTTTGCCATCTGCGGTCAGGCGCATGCGGTTGCAGGTGCTGCAAAACGGCGCGCTCATGGTGCTGATAATGGCAAAGGTTCCGGCATGGCCCGGCACTATATATTTTTTTGCGGTATCGTTCGCTTCGCCTTTCAGGGGAAGGAATGAATACTCCGTTTCAATTTCCTGCAAGATCTGTTGCCAGGTAATCACTTTGTTGCTCGTCCATCGGTTGCCCTGAAATGGCATGAACTCAATAAAGCGCACATGCACCGGGGTGTTTTTTGTCCAGGCAACAAAATCCTTTAACTCATGGTCATTGAAATCTTTCATCACCACCACATTCACTTTGGCGCGAATGTCGTTTTCAAGGAGGAGGTGTATATTATCATAAACCCGTTGAAACTGATCGCGGCGGGTGATGAGTTGAAATTTGTCGGCCTGCAGGGTATCCAAACTTACATTGAGCGAAGTGATACCGGCCTGTTTTAAAGTGGGTAGAAATTCATGCAGGCGGGCGCCATTGGTGGTCAGCGTTAGCGTAACCGGCAGTTTCGACAGGGCCAGTATAATTTCGGCGGCATCTTTCCGTACCAGCGGTTCGCCACCGGTAAGCCGGATCTTTTTTACACCCAGGTCAACAAAGGTTTTCGCGATCGCTTCTATTTCACCGGCCTGCATCAGTTTTGATGCGGGCGTGAATTCGTATTCCTCTTCGGGCATACAATAAAAGCAACGAAAATTACAATTGTCGGTCAATGAGATCCTCAAATAATCGTGCACCCTGTTAAACTGATCAATTATCATTTCCTGCTATAAGTTGTAGGGGTAAAATTACTTTAAAATGGTGGAAGTTGATAGTCTTTACCAACTGAGGGGGGTGATAAGTTTATCTGTCAACTTTTTCCCGTGCTGTTAACCAGTTCCTCATACTCCACCACTGTATCAATATCAAACTCACCTTTGGGAAAGGGAACAGCCGCCACCTCATCCGTATGTTGCTGAATAAGCTTTCGGGCCCCTGTGTCGCCCTGCAAATCAAGCAGTTGCGGAAACAGTGACTTTTCAAAAAGGGCGGGAATTCCCAAGGTTCCACCATAAGCGCTGGCTACGATGGGTTTGCGGGTATTTTGCCGTTCGTTTACCAGTTCCAGCAACAATCCGGCTGTTACAAAGGGCTGGTCGCAAACCATAAAGATCACCTGGTCGGGCGCCGGGGTGCGGTTCAGCAGGGCCTGCAGCCCGTAGCGGATGGAAGAGGCAATACCCTGCTCCCATTCGGGGTTAAATACAATTTGCACCTGGCTATGGTTCAAACCCGCCGCCAGCTGATCGGCATTGGACCCCATAACCACCACCGGTTGTGTTGTAATGGTGAGTGCACATTGAACAGCATGTTGTAACAGCGTTTTACCCTGCCAGGGCAATAATTGTTTAGGCCGGCCCAGTCGGGTGGATGCGCCTGCGGCGAGGATTATTATGTCGGTGTGGTAGATTGTCATGGCTATGGCTTTTGATATTCATTAAATCAGCTTTTCAGATCGATTTTTCAACTTTAATAATCAGTTTGGCGAGTTTGATATCCGGTTTGCTGAATTGTGTCATACATTTTCGAATTTCAATAACCTGTTTGGCGTTTTCGAAAATCAACTTAGCGGTTTTGATTACCGGTTTGTCTTTTTGGTCAATCAGATTAGCAATTTTAGCCACCGGTTTGTCGTCTTGATTTGTCAGCTTAGCAGTTTTGGCTACCAATTTATCATTTTGCTCCGTCAACATTCCGGTTTTCAGTAAAAACATTGCTTTTTTTTATTAAAACATGCATGCTGACAAGGAAAACAAGCATGCAAACAGCTTAAACCGTAATGCGAATTACTTAAACAGTAATGCAAATTACTTATACAGAAATGCGTACCTCATAAACAAGAATATAAAACCCTTTAAACGGCATGGGTGTAGCTTTAACCAAAATGCAAAAGGCATAAACCGGCTTGCAGAGACTCAAACTCACAATGTCAACGGAAGAGACTGGTTTGCAAAGAACCAAACTCGCGGTGCAAACTTATAAAAACGAATTGCAGAGAGTAAAACCCGCCATGCAATCATATAAAACCGAAATACAGCCGCTCAAACCCGCCAGGCGCACCGAATAATCTATGAACCTACCTTCACCTCCTCAATCTCCTTCTCTACCCGCGGATGAATAGTATCAACGCTATTGCGCAACGACTCTCCGGACCTGCCCGCAATAATGGCTTTTATTTCGGCAACAATTGATAACGCGATCTCTTCGGCATTCTCTGCGCCAAGATTCAAACCCACTGGTCCATATACGGAGGCAAGCTGTTCTGCCGTAGGCTCAATGCCTTCTGCTTTTAATTCATCGAGCATGCGCACCAGTTTTTTGCGCGGCCCCAGCATACCGATGTAGGTAACGCGTTGGCCAAGCAACTGCCGCAACACTTTCAGATCATAATTATAGTTATGGGTCATGAGCACAAAAACCGTTTGCGCGTCAATAGCCACCTGTCCAATCACCTGATCGGGTTTGGTTACCAGTACCTGGTTGGCCGTGGGGAACCGGGCTGCTGTTGCATAAGCCGGCCGGCCATCGGCTACGGTTACCTGCCAGCCGAGCAAATTTGCCATTTGCGCCACCGGCATGGCATCATTGCCCGCCCCGATGATCACCACAGATACAGCTGGTTTTATTAATTCAATAAATGCAGTGAATTGTTTTCCTTCAGCCAAATAAGTTTTTGTTGCCGACACCTGGTTAATAAAGGCGGTTTTGGCGTCGGTGGTGATCGCCTGTTGCAGCGCCTCATTTCCCACACGGGCCGTAATGGTTTGCCCCGGCAATTGCAATAAACAGGTGCCGGGCTGCACCTCGCGCCGATCGTTCAACGAAAACAGCATCACCAGCACTGCATGCTGCCGTTGCGCGCTGATGCTCTTTAATAATTGAATGGGATTATCAGGTTGGCCGGGTAATATTGGTTCAATTACAATATGAATAATGCCTTCGCAGCCCAGCCCAACGCCAAGTTTGGCGTCGTCCTCATCAGTAGTGTCGTAGGTGACCAGCATGGGTTGCTGCCGTTCCATCACCAGCAGGGCCTTGCGCAGGGCATCGCCTTCGAGGCAGCCACCGCTGATGGCGCCGGTCAACTGTCCGTCCTGGGTAATTAACATGCGGGCGCCCGGCCGGCGGTACGATGATCCCTGTACATGCACCACGGTGGCCAGCGCCGTTTGCCTTCCCTGCTTATCTGCCGCCTCAAAGGCCTGTATAATGGCCTGTATTTCTTTCATTTGTCGCTTTTATTTGTTTTCAGGAGCGTTATATATTTAAATACATAACTCCTGAATTTAAAGTTACAACAGTTGCGACACATAATTTGAAACAAATTCGACCAACGGCGTTGGGCAAATTCCACTTACCATTAGTATAATAAATTGGGAACCCGCCCCTTCCCCATCGTACCTTTCTGTACATAAAACAACCTGTTTATGGCTTCGTACAAACTCAGTATCAACGGCGGCAGCTATGCCGTAGAAGCTGATCCCAAAATGCCCCTGCTGTGGGTGTTGCGCGACCTGCTGAACCTTACCGGTACAAAATATGGCTGTGGTATGGCGCAATGCGGCGCCTGCACCGTGCATTTGAATGGCAATGCCATCAGGTCCTGTTCAATGCCCATATCGGCCGTAGGCAATCAAAAAATAACCACTATTGAAGGAATAAGTTCAGATAATTCACATGTTGTGCAACAGGCCTGGATCGCCGAACAGGTTCCGCAATGCGGTTATTGCCAAACCGGACAAATTATGTCGGCCGTGGCTTTGCTGAAACGCAATGCCAACCCTACCGACCGGGATATCGATATGGCTATGCAGGGAAATATTTGCCGGTGCGGCACCTATCCCCGCATTCGTAAAGCCATTCACAAGGCAGCGGCCATGATGAAACAGCCGCCGGCAAAAAGTTTTTAACCCAATAATTACTGTATTATGCCAACCGCTAACTCCATTAACCGCCGCGCCTTTTTGAAATTATCAGGTTTTACCGGCGCTGCGCTCACTATAGGATTTTATTTTCCGGCACTGGCCGAAGAAGGTGTTGCTATTGTTACTGCTGAAACGGCCGATACGCTCGGCATTGCCCTGAATGCATTTATTTCTATCGACAAAACCGGGAAGGTTTCCATTTTAAACCACCGTTCTGAAATGGGCCAGGGTTCTTTTCAGGCAGTTCCGCAAATGATTGCCGAAGAACTGGAAGTATCGCTCGACCAGGTGTCGATCTCTTTTGCACCGGGTCATCAGAATAAATATGGCAGCCAGATCACGGGCGGCAGTTCCACCGTTCGCGGCGCTTATAAGCATTTGTTGAGAACCGGCGCTACCGCCCGCGAAATGTTGGTGGAAGCCGCCGCTAAAAAATGGAATGTGCCAGCCACTGAATGTTACGCAAAGAACGGTGAAGTCATTCACCGGCCCAGCAGCAAAAAGCTCGGTTATGGCGAACTGGTAGAAGAAGCGTCAAAGATAACGCCACCCAAAAATGTACCCCTCAAGGAAAGAAAAGATTACACCATCATTGGCCAGCCATTACCGCGGCAGGATACGCCGCTTAAAGTGAATGGCAAAGCCGAATTTGGGATTGATAAAAAATTGCCCGGTCTGTTGTATGCCGTAGTTGAACGCAGTCCGCACTTTTTGGGAAAAATAAAAAGTTATGACGACAGCGCCGTGAAAGCCATGCCCGGCGTAAAATACGTCATTAAGGTACAAATGCCGGTGTTCGACACCACAAGGGAAGGTATAGCCATTATTGCCGATAACACCTGGGCCGCCATGCAGGCCCGCAAAGCCTTAAAAGTAGAATGGGATACAAGCGGGTTCGAACACCTGGATACAACCGGCTTGTACAACCGCATGAAAGAAGACCTGAAAAAACCCGGCCTGTCGCAACGCACCGGCGGCAATTTTGAAGCAGCGTATGGAAAAGCCGCCAAAAAGCTGGAAGCCGTTTATGAAACGCCCTATGAAGCGCATGCCTGTATGGAACCGTTGAATTGCACCGCTTATGTACAAAACGACAAATGCGAGATCTGGGGACCCATACAAGGGCCCGACTGGATACAACGCGACCTGGCCGACCGCCTGAATATGCCCATAGACAACATAACTGTACACATGACTTTTTTAGGCGGTGGTTTTGGGAGGAAAGCATTTACCGATTATACCGCAGAAGCAGCGCTCATTTCAAAGGAAATAAAAGCCCCCGTGCAGGTGGTGTGGACGCGCGAAGACGATATGACCCAGGGGCCTTTTCGCCCCGGCGCCGTATATGAATGCAAAGCCGGTTTGAACAATGGCCGCATTACCGCTTACCAAACCAAGATGGCGGCGCAGAATATGGACCATCAATGGCCACATGCCGATAAAACCAGCTTTAACAACAGCACCACCGAAGGCCTGGCAGAAGCTTTTATAAATGGCATCGATCATTACAGTTTTTGCGACGTGCCCACTGAATCGCCGGTGCCGGTAATGTGGTGGCGGTCGGTATATTCATCGACCAATGGTTTTGCTTACGAAAGTTTTATGGATGAGCTGGCGGTGGCTGCAGAAAAAGACCCCCTCGATTTTCGCCGGCAGCATTTGCGCGAAGAACGCTATGGGGCGTTGATCGATATGCTGGAAGAAAAAACGGGTTGGAAATCGCGCGGCAAAAGCAGTGGCTGGGGCGTTGCCATTACCGAATGTTTTAAAAGCGTGGTGGGTGAAGCGGTGAAAGTATCGCGCAATGCAGCAGGCAGGTTGACAATTGACCGGATTGTAGCCGTGATGGATTGCGGCTGGTATGTGAACCCCGATATCATTAAAGCGCAGGTGGAAGGAAGCATTGTGATGGCACTGGGCGCCGCAACCATTCATGAAACACATTTTACCGATGGCAAGGCTGTTGAAACAAACTTCCATCAATACCAGATGCCACGCATAAACGATGTGCCGGAGATTGAAGTGTACATTATGGAGAATGAGGAAAAACCCGGTGGTGTGGGCGAACCGGGCTTACCGCCTTTTGCCCCGGCCTTGTGCAATGCGATCTTTGATCTTACGGGCAAACGTATTAGAAAGTTACCCTTTAACATGAACGAAATTTAGTGTGGGGGCTATGTAAGTTGGTGGGCTTTTTTATTATATTGCGCCCACCAAAACCTTTTTCATGAAATTGTCCCTTACACCATTGCTAATATTGCTGTTTATTGCCATTAAGTCCCTGGCACAGGAAACTAAAGAAGTTAATGACGAATCAGGTGATAGATATTATGGTATAGTAAATTTGAAATACGATGCTTTAATTGATAACCCTACTATAAAACACGGGCCCTATAAGTATTACTTTAATTATAATTTAGCTACCAGTGGTTTTTATAAGTTGGGCAAAAAAGACAGTGTTTGGCAACGGTTCAGTACAAAAGGGTTGGTTCTATCGAGTAAAATGTATGCTGAAAATAAAAAAACAGGTGCCTGGATATTTTATAAAAACGACGGAACACCTGACTGGCAATATGATTTCAACACAGACTCCTTTGTTAACAAGCCCCAGAATGCGTTTGATTATTCATACCAGTCATCAAATGGCGAATGGCAAATAGGCAAGGCAGACCGCGACCCGGTTTGGCTTCGTTCAACCTATGAATGGCAATCTTTTCTCAACAGAACCCTGCGGTATCCTCAGAAGGCAATTGATAAAAATAAAATGGGAAAAGTATTTGTAGAAGTAACGGTAGATGAAAATGGGGATGCCATTGATTACACCATTCCGGAAAGTATTTTTCCAGCCCTGGATGAAGAAGCACTGCGGGTTGTTAAGTTATTTCAACCAGAATTTTTGCCGGCTGAAAAGGATGGTAAAAAGGTGAAATCAAAAGTACAGGTCGTTATTCAGTTCAGACTGGAACGGGGATAATAAAAATCCCTTATTTCCTGGCAGCTATAACCTGTTTCACATTCACTGGTTTGCTTTTATTTCCCCAACTATTTCGTACAAAATTCAACACATCGGTTACCTGTTGATCGGTGAGTTGTTTTTGTGCAGGCATATCGAGATTATATATTTTTCCATTCACGGTTATTTCTCCATTCAACCCGTTTAGTACAATACCAATAGCGCGCTTGCTGTCTTTGAGTAAAAAATCGGAATTAGCCAATGGCGGGTAAACGCCCGGCTGTCCCTGCCCGTTTTCTTTATGACATACAATACAGGTGGCATTGAACACTTCCTGTCCGCGCTTCATACTTTGCGCCAGTGAATTGTTTTGTGCGAAAACCAGCCAACAGGAGTTTGCCATCAGGAAAGCCATGATCAGCGCCTTTTTAACCATATCTGTGCAATTGAGTGTGGATTAGAACAATAATAGTACCATAAAAATGGAATATCTTATTGTGTTGATGTACTATTTTTTCATGTAGATACATTGCAGTTATATATAAGCAGTTTCATAGGAACCTGTTTAGCGGTCCCGGCTTTTCATTTTCCCTGAATTATAATATTTTATAAATATCAATTATATTCGTCCTTACCAAAAACCCAACTGTATTATGCATTCATTTAAAATAAGCCCCGATGGGTATAAGCAGGTCAGAAAGAAAATACTGCTCCTGAGTCTTCCGGCTGCATTGATAGTTTTTTTTGTGGCAAATATATCCAGCTGGTTAAATATCAGCAGCAGGAACACCGTTAGCCTACCGGCATCATTCTATTTGACAATGTTGATCCCTGTGCTGGTTTTTATTGCGGTCATCGCGTTTGGGGTATACCGTTCACTGGCAAGGGTAAAAAAAATGTTTGACAGTTATGAATTGTTGATCACGGATAAGCTGATCTCCCGCGAACAACTGAATACGCCTACTGTTTCCATTTATTTAAGCGAGGTGCAGGAAATAATCCGGCACAAGAACGGCAGCTACATCATCAAAGGCGCCAGGGCCAATGACCTAATCATGGTCCCTAAACAAATTGAAAACCGGGAGCAATTGGAAGTGGTACTGGACCAAATAAAACCGATAGCCACAAAGGGCAAAGCAGCCAATCAATTAAGAGCGCAGGCCCTGTTAAACCTGGCCGCCCTGGTGTTAATGTTATGTGTGTTCAATTTCGATAACAAGATCATTGTTGCCGTAGCCGGAATTCTTTGTATAGGTCTTTCCATTTTTAATTTTATCAGAATACAGAAAAGTAAAAACGTCGATTACAGAACAAAAAGGATCAGATGGATAAATTTACTGGCTTTATTGGTTGTTATATATTTTATGATTTTTAAGCTCACCGGTTCAACGCTATTTTAAATACGCCAGTCGTACCTTTATATCTCAAACAGGTGCGTATGGAAAGCCCTAATCAAAAAGGATTGAAAGACCTGGAAGCCGTTTTGGGTAAGCCCAGGTCATACATTGACGCAGAAGATAAAATACCTGGTGAACAATATTACTGGTTCCCCAACCAGGGTAATAGCATGAATGATGGAACTGCCCAATCGATCCCTGCGGGCAGCCTGGTGCTGGGCCGGTTGTTGACAATAAACAGCATTCAGGATGTTCCCCTGCACCGGCCGGCTGTTTTTATAATTGATTATACAGGCGAACAATTCTGTTTACTGAAAAGCGCCTGTGCTATCAAAACAGCTGATAACGCAGCAACCGGTTCCGCTTCTCCCCTCCTTTGCCTTCGCAGTTATAACCCCGATCCTGGTTATGAAGACCTGTGGGTTCCGTTCAGGCATTTCAACTATATTTTTGTTGTGGAAAGAGTTCGTTTGCCTAATGGCAATGAGTTTGTTCCTGTGCAAAAAGAAATAGTAAGATAAAGCTAAAAAAAGAACGGCCCGTTAGGGAGCCGTTCTATAAGGATCAATCTTTAATGGCGTATACAACCTCATGGCCTTCCCAGGGTGCCGGTACTTCCAGTTTTGCAATCAGTTTATCTACCGCCTTTTGCGGCACCACTGCCTCGCGTCCTTTGTTCTGTACATGCAGCCTGTTGTAAGGCACTTCTATATACACTGTTTTCACATACGCCTTGTAGGTAACAAACAATTCAATCAATTGCGACCGCATTTGCCGGGTTATGTTGGTGGCATTCCACACAAAATGTCGCTTTTTGCGTAAATGTTCTCTTGCCTGTTCTTTGGCCAGCTGTACAACCGTGCCATTACCGCTTTTATCGGTTGGCGCAATCCTATTCTGCCGCCGTATTTGGTCAAGGTTAATAACCGGCCAGTCTTTATAATGTTGTTGCACATAAGTATCCTTGCCGGCGCCCGGTAATCCGCATAGCATAATCACCGTTGAACCAAACTCATCAAAAGGTACAAAATCGGGCGAGCCATCAGGCTTTTGAAAATACCGGAATTGCGCATGCGGCGTTTGAAACGCCTTTGGTTTACCCCAGCAATCATGTTCCTGGCAAAGGGCCTCAAACAGATCGATGCGGTATAAAAGATCAGCCTGATCATTGCATAGTCGACCCAGGGCATCTGCTGTTGCCAGTAGCGCGAGCAACTGGGTATCTACCATTAAACTGGTCTCAATTATGGTTCTGGCCACGTCCCTTTTTTCAATAGCCCAGATGGGCCGGCCATGAAAACGCACCAGTTCCACGATCTGTTCGCGAATGGCAAATGGCGTTGGTACCTGGGTATATAATATTTGCCGGGCCGTTAGGGCGCCCTTTTTCGAATGACCTTTTGAAGTGATGCTTCCATCCGGTTCCTGCACGGTGGTAGACCGCTTCTCCACGTCATGCAGCAAGGCGGCGGCCCATACAATTTCCTGTTGCTGTGCCGGCAGTTGTTTGTAGCCTTCCAGCTGCAGCAAGGCTTCTGTCACCATACGCGTATGCACTGCCACGTTGCCTTCGGCATGATGCACCGCATCTTGCGGAACATCGTCCATATCGCGTACCCAATCGAATTGATCACGAAGATGCGCCCATTCTTTATTGGTTGTTAAAGTCCACATAATTCCCTCCTTCGTGTTTTAGCCGTGCCCGCTTCCAGTTCCGGGTCCAGTGTTCATTTGTTTTTACATGTCCCTTACGAACCCACTTGAATACGTTGTGCGCGAAAGCATCGATGTAAAATCCATCAGCATTCCTGCTCACCATGCCTTCCAGCGTACAGGGTTTCCCGGTGGCGGTATCAACCGGTTCAAATGCACCGGCCGTTGTAACTATGTTCATTATCTTTTGCTCGAACAAAGCCTGATTGCCCGGCGTGCTTTCTATTTCTATTTGCGGAACCGTTGGCAGATCGAGCATGGCTGCGTAGAATTGCACTTCTTCCCAACCAAGCCAGCGATCGTGCTCCCGTACGGCAAATACATAGAAATGGTGTTCCAATTGTTGATACCTGATGGAATGCACGGCATATAAGTTTTCTGCTAGATATTAGCACTACTCATAATTAAACAGCCTTATATGATCAAACCCTTGAAAAGTAAAACTTTTCTTGTAGCTATTGCTGCAATTCCTTCACTCACTTTTGCCCAGAACTATGATGTAAAAAAAGGAAAAGTTTCAATTGATAAAAACATCATTGCAACGTATGATGGGAAAGGCGGTTTGCTTCGCTTCTTTGATCTTACCGTAAGCACGCCAGCACAGAAGCCATTAATTTCCATTAAAGAAAAATGGTGCGAATTTAAAAATCCCTTACGCAAAGATGCGGTTCGCTGGGCTGAAATAACCTTTCTGGATAATCCGGAGAAGAAAATGAACTTTCATTTTCCGTATAATAACCGTCCGCTTGAAAGAGACCTCGTTGGCTACTTATTCAAAGACAGCACGCCCAGCCTGATACAGGGCGAAGCCTTAAATGTGCAAGCCGTTGAAGAGTTCATCAAAAAGAACAATTTTGATTTTATAGATGATTCGCTCTATGTTCGCAAGTTCGAGAAGGAGAACAAAGACCGCATTATGGAGCCCCTGGAGCGCGATAAAAAACAACCGCTAAATTTAAAAGTAGATTCAAAAGGTTCAGAGATAATACTTGGTAATATGCAGTATACGACTGTATATAATATCTTCCAGGATAATGTACTGGTTGGACAGGTTGAAAAAAAGCTTACCGGTTCAAAAGCCCCAATGGAGTACCCCGGGAAGTAAATGGGTTGCTCGGGGATTATACCTGTAATTTCCCCCTGAAACTGATTGTAAAGAAACCAACCGGCGAAGTGCTTCAAACCGTTGAAGTAGCCAGCGATAAAGAAGTGTTCACCATCACCCTGCATAAAGATTTTCTGTCAGCAACGGAGATGCCGGTGAACCCGTTCTTCTCTGAGCTTTCCCTGACTGACTTCGAATCTTTCAACAAATCGACGATCCAACGGAAGCTGGAAGAAAAAGTGGGCAAACAGGTATTCGGGCGCATGGCAACCTACATTGGTTATATGTACAACAGCGTTAATTCATATAGAGAAGTGTACGGTTATGGTTTTGTAAAACTCAAGAACCGGCCTTATGATTACAGCGATCTGGATAGTGCGGTGGCTCATTACAAGATTGCATTGGACTCTATGCACAATGGTAACTTTGAAGCCTGTAAAACAATTTGCCAGGGCATAAAACCCACTCTGGAAAAAGTATTACAAAGCAATGAGCCCAGAATTGATAAAGGGGTGAAAGAAACCATTTACTATAACCTGAGCCATTTAAACCTGCTGACGCTAAATTTTGATGAAGCCTGGAAATATTATAATCTAATTGTGCCGGGCTATGAAGGCGCCACCATGGAGTATGAATTAAAAAGAAGGATCACCCTATTTCAAACCTATTACAAACTGAAAGCGCAACTCGGTAAATAAATTATGTTGATAGAAAAAAGACTGTCCCGGTTCAGCTGGGACAGTCTTTTTAAATTTATTGTTCAACAATTGTCCAGGAAAAACAGGCGCCGTCTTTACGGTCAGGTTGCGTACCGGGGGCATCGGCAGAACAAAGACTCCCTGCATGCGGATCGGCAAACAGATAGCGGTGTGTATACAGCGAATGCAGCATCAGTTCGCCATGATACATATCCTGCCACTGAAATTGAGATGCTTCTCCTTTCTCTTCTTTTTCTATCCGCACTTCCGCCATTACACCTATACCCTTTACTGTTACAAAACCGTTATCTACTACAGATTGCAAAGCCACCCGTCCATTGCCTTTGTCAATCACCCTGAACAGGCGCGCATTGTTCTGCGCCAACTTATCACCGGCCCTCACAGGCCGTACAAATCCTTTCCAGTTAACTAACACAGTACTATCAGCCATGCTGGTCAGGGTAATCAACCAGCCATAAGGTATTGGCTTAGTTAAACCGCGTGGCCGGGGTTCATTCACAACAAACGTATTGAAATCGGCGTAGCCGCCTTCTGCGTCCAATGTATTGAAGTTAAACAGGCCATAGCGCACGCCCTGGAAAGTGCGTAACTGAAATGCCATAATAAATTCAGTACCCAGTGGCGTATAATTGCTGCCATCGGTGCTATAGCTAAAGAAAGCTTTTTCCGTTTCAAAATTACAGCTCACGCGTAACCATACCTGTGTGCCGTTAATTTTGGCTGTTACCGGTTTGCCCGATTGTTGATCATATTGCTGTATCTCCAATCCATCGGCTTTTTTTGCAACGCCAATCCAGGCATACGGTAAATTAAGCAGGGCGAGCCCGGCCACATCCCCATTCTTCAGCTTCGAGAGGTCAGTTTCTGTAGTAACAACTGACTCGGGACCAATAGCCCGTTGGGTAAGCGTATTCTTTGCCGTCCACAGGTCCTTTGCCGGCAGGGCATTCAAACGCAGGTAACCTTTTCTTGCGGTCAGCGACCATTTTTTATCAACCGGTACATGGTTCCATTGCCACACGGGTTGTAAGGTGGGCATTGCAAAATCATCGCTTCTGCGGTAAGGCGCATGCGGAGTGGAAACAAAACCGGTATTGGGTTTTACCCAGGTTTGCGGACTGCGGGTAAGGTTTCCCGGAAGGCCAAAGTATGGCCAGCCGTTTTGCCAGGTAACAGGTGAAAGACAGATCAACCGGCCCACAGAATTACCATCCATCATTGACCAGCCCCACCATTCACCCGATTGTATTTGTACAATACCGCCCTGGTGAATGGGCATGGCGCCCAGGAAATTGGGAACGGGTGGCGTCAATTTGAATGGCGGTCCATTACGAAGATCGGTGTGCCGCCAGCCGGTGCCAAAACCAAAACTTTCCTTTGCGCTCATTACCGTGATCTCATAAGGACCGCGGGGTTTATTGGCCCGCAAACATACCTGGTAGCAAACCGGGTCATAATTGGTATTGGTTATATAATATTTTCCATCGATCTTATAAAAGTGAGACCCTTCGCCGGCGCCGCTTCCTTTTGGCACAATCACCTGCTCACTACCGGGCACTACATCTGTCAACGAATCATTCAGTTCGGCCAGGTGCACTTCATCATATCCCCAGATCACATAAGTTTTGCCATCGTCATCAAACAAAACAGAGAGGTCGTGAAAACTTTTGCGTAATTCACCATGCTTCCAGGGTCCTTTGGGATTATCGGCCGTAAATAACTGGGTATTACGGCGGTTAACGTTACTAAAAATGTAATATTTACCATTATGGTAACGGAAACAGGGGGCCCAAATGCCCTGACCGTAGATATTACCGCCATTTTCCAAACGGAATTCAGGCCCCAGATCAAGGCGGTCAACAGCATAGGTCAGGAACTCCCAGTTCACCAGGTCGCGCGAATGAAGCACCGGCAAACCGGGCATGGCATGCATGGTGGTTCCGGTGAGGTAATAATCATCCCCTACCCTGATCATATCGGGATCAGAGAACTCATCGAAAAAAAGCGGATTCGTGAAGGTACCGTTGCCATTGTCGGCAGTCCAGGTAGGCGCTGTGAGAAAATCAGGTTGAGGCGCCGCTGGTTTTTGTGCAAATGAGATACAAGTTTGTAAAAGCAATACAGGGAAAAAGAAGGCGGCCCTTCGGGCCGAAGCTTTGTGTGACATATGAAACAATCGCCGGTTTTGAGTAGAATTACTAATTTAACATCAGACTAACGTCGAATATAGCAAACCTTTTAGTTTTATTTCGTAGTTTTTAAAACAATACTGCGGCACTCAAATTGCAACGGTACTAATTGAATAAAACGTTTTCATATGACACTCACCGAGTTATTGATCTTACTGATAATTGCCGCCATTTGCGGCGCAGTGGGCCAATCCCTGGCCGGATACGACCTGGGTGGCTGCTTTGTATCCATTATTGTTGGGTTCATTGGCGCTTATATAGGCATGTGGCTGGCCCATAAACTCGGACTGCCCGAAATATTTGCCATTCATGTGGGTGGAAAAACATTTCCCATCGTTTGGTCAGTCGTCGGTTCTGCCCTGTTTACCCTAATTGTTGCACTCCTCCGGGGCGCTGTTTTTGGGCGTCGATAGTAAAAACGGTTGGCTATCCTTACTTTTATGAACATATGAAATCTCTTATTTGCATCCTGTTGAGCCTGTGGACCCATTCCCTTTTTTCACAAAAAGTGATTTTTTACGAACGCAAGGAAGCTTTTTATACGAATATGGAAAATTATGTTCGTTATCTCGTAAAAGACAGCAAGGCGTCATCATTGGTTTTCAAAACTGATAATGGGAAAATTGAACCCGCCCAATTCGCATTTTTGATCTTCAAACCTATGCGGCCTGGTAATACAATTATCAGGATATATCAACAACAAAAGAATAAATTAATCCCATACGATTCCATTAATGTGATGGTTTATGAAAATAATAAAGCCGAAGCGCTTGTTGGGGTGAAATACGGGGGTGCTATCAACAAACGGGAGCTAATCGCCATAGGTGGGCTAATTGGGATGTACAGGACCAGGGAAGATCATACAGACCCTATTCCCATTAAAACTTATACAATTATTTTTCATAAAAGCGATGGCACTATTCAATACCAGGTAAACACAGGGAACCGGTTCAATGAACCATCAATTCGGCTCATGAATGAGCTGCAATCTGGCGAAAAGGTCACCTTTACCAATATTCAGGCTGTGATAGAAGGGTATCCACCTTTAAAAGTAAATCCCATCGAATTCACGATACAGTAACTACTTCTCTTCCACCAATGGTTCCAGCACCTCAGGATGCATTCGCACCTTGCCGCAACTGTTAAACCGTTACGCCATTTAACAACGAATCGGCTATAAATTCAAATTGAGAACCGTACAAATGGAATTCATCTTCCAGAAAAATTTTGTTCGATATAGACCGCATCATCAGGTTTACCATTTTTGCCCATAAGGTCATTTCGGCATTGTTCATCATTTTTATTTCATGCTGACTGATGCCCAGGATAAGAATATCTTTTAGCATTTCTTCAATATACGAATCGCGCTTCCTGACAATGTTTTCGAACATGAAATGATTCTCGTACATGTCTGACTTGAATATCGAGAATTTGTTGGCCTTTTCTTTTACTTCCTGCATCGTGCTGGTGAACAGGAGTTTGAATTTTTTAATGGCTGATTCTTCCGTTTTTATGAGCTCCGCAGTTTTGTTCTGAGTAGATGCAATTTCATTGATGACAACCGCCTCAAAGATCTCTTCCTTGGTTTTGTAATAATAATACAGCGCGCTTTTCGACTTGCCTATTTGCCGGGCAATGTCTTCCATGGTGGTCTTTTTGAAACCGAACCGTTCAAACAGATCCCGGGCTCCGGTAAGTATTTCATCCCTGATGGGATCTTTCAAATCTTGACTATTCGACATTTTTGGTCGATTTTATTGGTATATGTACAAATATACTGAATCCCCAGTATCCTTCGACCAGAAACAACCGACATATGGATCGTTTCAGCCGTGTAAATATAAAATCAATTAATTATCAAGTATATATATTATTCCGAGGCGACTATTAGAACTTTATTTCTCCCATTAATCCCAACTGCTTTCACATTCCTTTAACAGTTATTTTCGACTATTATTACAAATTAGTCGAAAAGTCATATTACTTTTGACCAACCAACCAAAATGGTCGAAAATTTAATGAACGAACACATCATACTTCACACAGCGTTTCGCCTCTTCACCACGCATGGCATTCAGGCGTATACCATGGATGATATTGCGTCGCAGCTGGCGATCTCAAAGAAGACCCTGTACCGTTTTTTCACTTCGCGCCATGATCTCGTTCAGCAGGTATGCAAACAGGTGGCAGCTGATTACCACCAGGATATGGAAGAAGCAGACAAAACCGGTGAAGGCAACCTGCGACGGATACTGGCCTATATGGCAGTCAATGTTGAGTTCTGCAAAAAAACCAGTCCGGCCTTTTTTACAGACCTGCAAAAACATTACCCGGCTGAAAATGTAGCGCTTACAGATAAACTCGATAGCGTCATTGAACCGCGGTTACTGAAAGTACTGGAACAGGGAATTGTGGAAGGTGTATTCCGCGGAAGCCTGCACCCCAGATTGATAGTTTCCCTTATACAACAGCACCTAAAAAAAGATTTCGAGTTCGCGGCCGAGCTGGTGAACGACTATTCAAAAGAAGAAGTTTTTCGCCAGGCCCAGTACCTGTTCCTGTACGGCATTATTGCCGCTGAAGCCATTCCACAACTGGAAATTGAATTGAGTAAATACAGTCTTGCTAACAGGCTTGAACATACTGAAAAGAACGAAACCTTTTAAAAAAGTAAACCGCTCAACTAAATACATCTTTTAATGAAACACAACCAATCGCTTCGAATTGTTGCTCAACGTCTGGTATTGCTTGTGGCCGGGGTATGCATTTTGTCGCTAGCAAATGCGCAAACAACCCCGCTGTCCCTGAAAGAAGCATTACAACAGGCATTGAAGAATAAATCGGAAGCCATTAAAGCCAGGCTCGACGAAGAAAACGGCCAGTATAAAATTGATCAGGCCCGGTCGCTGGCACTGCCACAGGTAAACGCCACCAGCAGCCTTACCTATAATCCTATTTTACAGTTAAGCGCCATACCCGGCGAACTGGCGGGCACACCAGGTAAAACCCTGATGGTTGCGTTCGGACAAAAATGGAACAGCAACACGTCGGTATCCTTGTCGCAAACCCTGTTCGACCAATCAGTATTTACCGGGTTGAAGGCGGCGAAAACAACAAAACAATATTATGAACTTGTGAGGGGTTTAACCGATGAGCAGGTAATAGAAAATGTTGCCACCCAATACTACCAGGTACTGGTGCAACGTCAAAAGCTGGTGGTTGTTGACAGCAATATTGCCACCACCACAAGAGTAAAAAATGTAATTGAAGGACAATATAAAAATGGACTGGCGAAAAAAATTGATCTCGACAGAAGCACCGTGAACCTTTCGAACCTGGAAGCGCAACGCCAACAGTTGATCAATACCGTGCAGCTGCAGGAAAACACGCTGAAGTTTTATATGGGCATTCCCATTGAAACCCCCATCACCATTCCCGCTTCGGCACTGGATAGCATTCAACCGAAACTGGCCATGATGGATAATACGCCAGATGTAAAGAAATTATCTGATTACCAGGTACTGAAGAAACAGGAAGAACTGCTGGTATTGCAAAAAGAAGCCACCAAAGCAGGTTATTATCCTTCCCTGTCGCTTTCGGGCAACTATGGTTACCAGGGGATAAGCAATTCCTTTCCTACAAACAAGGCCGCAAACTGGTTCGACTATGCCTCAGTTGGATTAAACCTGAAAATTCCCATCTTCAACGGCTTCTCAACCCGCTCAAAAGTACGGCAGGCAGATGTTGACATCAGGAAATTGCAGGCAGACATCAGGAATACGGAGTTGTCGTTGAGCCTTACTTATCAGAATGCCAGAACACAGCTTGGCAACAGCATCATCACGTTGAATAATCAGAAAGTAAACGTAGCGCTGGCTGCAGAAGTATATACCAATACACAAAACAACTATGCGCAGGGGCTGGCGCCATTGACAGATATGCTGGATGCTGAAAATTCGCTGACCACCGCACAAAATAATTTTACCTCAGCTTTGCTCGATTACCGGTTGGCAGAGATCCAATTGATAAAAGCGCAGGGAAATTTAAAATCACTCTTAAACTAACATACAATGAAGAAGATCATCAGGATCATTGTAACAATCGTAGTAATCATAATCTCTATTGGAGCTATTGCCAAAGTGCTTTCGAACAACAAAAAGAAATCGGAAGAAAAAACACAGATCGTAGCTCAAACCAATGCAACCGTGGCCGTTCGAATTGACACCGTTACCCGCGCAGTACCCGATCTGGATGTAATTGCCAATGGCAATTTTGCACCGGCACAGGAATTGAGCCTCGCCGCAGAAAAAGCTGGCCGCATTGTAAACGTACTGGTTGATGAAGGCAGCTTTGTACAAAAAGGACAAACTGTAGCTACCATTCGCGTTGACCAGTTATCAGTTGACCTGCAAAATGCCGAAACCAATTACCAAACGGCCCGTACCGATCTTGAACGATATGAGAATGCATTCAAAACAGGCGGGGTAACGCAACAGCAGCTCGACAATGCCCGCCAGAGCGTGAACAATGCAAAGACCAAACTCGATCAGTCGCGCATTAACCTGGGCGATGCCAGCATTCGCGCTACCATCAGCGGCATCGTAAACAAACGGCATATTGAACCGGGCAGTGTGGTTTCGGCCGGTACCGCTTTATTTGATATTGTGAACGTATCAACACTCAAACTGAAAGTTACCGTGAACGAAGCACAGATCCCTTACCTGAAGTTGGGTAAACAAGTACAGGTAAAGGCCAGTGTTTTCCCCGACAAAACATTCTCAGGCAAGATCAACTTCATAGCTCCCAAAGCCGATGAAGCATTGAACTTCCCCGTTGAGATCACGATCACCAATAACGCCGCCAACCAGTTGAAGGCAGGGATGTATGGAACCGCTGTTTTCGATTTCCCCAACCAGTCGGCAGTAATTATGATACCCCGCACAGCATTCGTAGGCAGTGTGAACAGCAAACAGGTATTTGTGGCCGATAACGGCGTGGCTCGTTTGAAAACCGTAACACCCGGCCGTGTAATGGGAGAAAAGGTAGAAGTGCTCGACGGTTTAACCGAAGGCGCCATTGCTATCATCAGTGGACAGATCAATCTTGTTGACGGTACCCCGGTGAGCGTTATTCAATAAGTGCCGGAACAAACTTTATAGTAAAAATATTTAAAATGAAACGAGGAATGAAAAAGTTTTCATTACCAATTAAAGCAATGAAAACTTTTTCATACTGAGTTCCATCCGGCCAAAACAAAAATTAAAAAATATTACGGATGAAATTAGCTGAAATATCCATAAAACGGCCCTCCTTCGTGATCGTGCTGTTCACGATCCTTACGCTGGGCGGTTTGTTCTGTTACACTTTACTTGGGTATGAACTGATCCCGAAATTCGACAGTAATGCGGTAACAATTACTACGGTTTATCCGGGTGCATCACCGTCGGAAGTGGAGAATACAGTAACCAAGAAAATTGAAGATGCGGTAGCCGCGGTGGAAAATATCAAAAAGCTGGAGTCGAAATCAATGGAAAATATTTCATTGGTTACGCTCAACCTGAACAGCGGCGCCGATGCCGATTATGCTTTGAACGATGCGCAACGCAAGATCAATGCTATTTTAAAAGACCTGCCCGATGATGTGGACCCACCATCGCTGGTTAAATTTTCGCTGAGTGATCTTCCCATTCTCACCTTGTCGGCCTCTGCCAAAATGGACGAATCCTCATTTTATGACCTGGTCGATAAGCGGATCAATCCGGCCCTTTCCCGGGTGAACGGTGTGGCGCAGGTAAACCTGGTGGGCGGTCAGGAAAGAGAGATACAGGTAAGCCTCGATGCTGAAAAACTGAAAGGTTACGGTTTATCAGTTCCACAGGTGCAGCAGATCATTCTCGGTTCAAACCTCGACTTCCCTACCGGTAATGTACAAACCCGTGAGCAAAGCATCCTGGTGCGGTTATCGGGCAAATACAAAAACGTAAATGAACTGCGTAACCTGGTGATCACCTCGCACAATGGAATTGCTGTGCGGTTGTCAGATGTTGCCGATGTACAGGACGGCCAAAAAGAAGTGGAAAAGATCTCGCGCGTAAACCAAAAGAACTCTATCGCGTTACAGATCATCAAACAATCAGATGCCAATGCCGTAGCTGTGGCAGAAGATATCAAAAAGAAGATCGCTTCGCTGGAGCAGCAATATGCCGGCAGTAACTTAAAGCTGGAAATTGCGAACGACAGCACCGTATTCACGCTGGAAGCAGCAGACTCCGTAGTACATGACCTTTTGCTGGCCGTAGTGCTGGTGGCTTTTGTAATGCTGTTCTTCCTGCACAGCATTAGAAATTCGTTGATCGTAATGGTGAGTATCCCCGCATCGCTGATCGCCACATTTATCGGGATGGCATTGTTGGGTTATACGTTGAACCTGATGAGCTTGCTGGGTCTTTCGCTGGTGGTGGGTATCCTGGTCGACGATGCCATTGTGGTGCTGGAGAATATTTACCGGCATATGGAAATGGGTAAGAACCGCGTGCGCGCAGCCTTCGACGCTACCAGGGAGATCGGGTTTACGGTTACCGCCATTACCATGGTAATTGTGGTGGTGTTCTTACCCATCGCCATGAGTACCGGTCTGGTGTCGAACATCATCAAGCAGTTTTGCGTAACCGTTATCATTGCTACTTTGTTATCGTTGTTATCATCGTTCACTATTGTTCCCTGGCTTTCTTCGCGGTTTGGAAAACTGGAGCATCTTACACCCAAAACCGTATTCGGAAGAATAATCCTTGGTTTTGAAAAAGGACTTACGGCTTTCACTCACTGGATCAGCAATATCCTGGGCTGGTCGCTGAAACATAAACGGATAACACTGGCCATTGTAGTAGTGCTTTTTGTAAGCTCATTGTACATGCTCGCAGGTGGTTTTATAGGGGGTGAATTTTTCGCCAAAAGCGACAGAGGCGAATTCCTGGTGCAAATGGAATTGCCAAAAGATGCGTCTATTGAACAAACCAACCAGGTAACACAAAAAGCAGAAGCTTATTTGCGCAAAAAACCGGAAGTAGTGGACATGATCACTACCGTAGGGCAAACCAGCGATGGTATGGCCGGTAGCCAGTCTACCGCTTACAAATCGGAGATCAGGGTAAAGCTGGTTGATGAAAAGCACCGCACAGATGACTCCTATGTTTATGCGGCCAAAATAAAAAGAGAATTGCAGAATGAGCTGGTAGGCACCAAAGTTAAAACAACCCCGGTAGGGATGTTAGGTACAGCCGATAATGCTCCCCTGGCATTGGTTGTTATGGCGCCTGACCTCGATAGTGCCATGGCGTTCGCCAATGCAGCGCATGAGGAGTTGAAAAAAATAAAAGGCGCCACTGAAACCAAGCTCACCGTTGAAGCCGGTAACCCCGAGATCAATGTACAGGTTGACCGGGATAAAATGGCCAGTCTGGGTTTAACGCTTCAAACAGTTGGTACTACCATGCAAACCGCCTTCAATGGTAATACCAATGGCAAGTTCAGAGCGGGTGAATACGAATACGACATCAATATACGCTATAACAGTTTCAACAGATCGAATATTGACGATGTACGGGATCTGGAATTTACAAATGACCAGGGACAGCGGATCAAATTATCACAGTTCGCTAACATCATAGAATCATCAGGCCCCAGCCAGTTGGAGAGAAGAGATAAAAGCCCCTCTGTAACTATCCAGGGGCAAACAGTAGGCCGCCCATCGGGTACAGTGGCCGGCGAATGGCAGAAAGCTTTTGAAAAACTGAGAAAGCCTACCGGCGTGAGCTATGTATGGGGTGGTGATATGGAAAACCAGACAGAAGGATTTGGTACCCTTGGCGTAGCCTTGTTAGCAGCCATCTTACTGGTGTACCTGGTGATGGTGTTGTTGTACGACAGCTTTGTATATCCGCTGGTAGTATTGTTCTCGGTGCCGCTGTCATTTATTGGCGCATTGCTGGCGTTGGCCTTAACCAATAACTCGTTGAACATATTCACCATTCTGGGTATCATCATGCTGATCGGGTTGGTTTGTAAAAACGCCATCATGCTGGTTGACTTCACCAATCACCGTAAAGCGGCCGGCGAATCTACTTTCAAAGCGCTGATACAGGCTAACCATGCCCGGCTTCGCCCGATCCTGATGACAACCATTGCGATGGTGTTTGGCATGCTGCCCATTGCGATTGCATCGGGCCCCGGTGCTACCTGGAAGAATGGTTTGGCGTGGGTGATCATCGGTGGTTTGATAAGTTCCCTGTTCCTCACCCTGATCATTGTACCGGTTATTTATGCCATTTTCGATCACTGGATCGAACGCAGGAAAAGTAAAAAGCAAAAACAAACAATAGAAGAATTGATGATTGAAGAATTTATCCCCGCTGCAAGCGAGGACGGATTTACACCTGTTCATGTTGTTTAGGAAAAGGCAGGCAGGAATAGTTCAACAGAAAGGAGTAGTTTTTAGAAGGGTGGCAGGACATCAGAATTAAAATTCTGAGTCCTGCTTTTTTTATTGCCTTTTGTCAGGAGAACATGCAATGATGCCTGCGTTCTTTTTTCTCCATCTTTTGTTCCTGTTTTACCGGAGCTTTTTCATTTCTTATCCTGTTCATCCTGCTGAAACTTGCAAATGCAACAAGCCCTATAAAGGCCAGAAGCGTAATGATCACCACAGCTCTTTTCATAACAGATAATTTATGTATATAAGTTACAACAATTATGAAAGATTGCCATGGCTTCTTTTATGAATGGCAACGGCTGGTTCAGTGATCTTTATTGATGGCGTTGGTAAGCACCTTGAATACCACCTCAGACATTTGTTTGTCATAGAATTGCAGCAGCAGCTCTGTATCATCCTTTTGCAAACCTATACCGTCGGCATACGCATCAAAAGAATGCAGTTGCGTAAATGGTATTGAAAACGATTGCTGACTGGCAGCAAATACCACCCGCTTACTGGTTATAACAAATACGCCCTGGTGGTTGGCGCTTACTTCGCCTATCATAGGCGTATTCCTGCTTGAACCCAATTGGTACGAAGCGCCTTTTTCCACTCTGATACGTACGCCTTCGCTGTTATAAGGTCCTGAATTAAGCGTTCTGGCGGCCACCAGGTTTGAACTTATTTCCCAGCACGCCACTTCATCCTGTTGGGTTTCAATAGCAGGTGGTTTTACTTCAGGCAAATACCCCTGGTTCAGCGCATTTAACAGGGTGAGAAAATAATATTCTTCCCGCAGTTTCATATCAATTGAGGCCTCCCGCATATTGATGCCCAGTTGTTGGGCCAGCATTTTCAACGACTGTTGTTCTTCAACAGTTACCATTTTATCGGAAAGCACCTGCTTTACTGCGCTCTCATATAATTCAGAAGCGTTTAGCTTATTTACCCGGTTCACTTCTTCCGCAGAAATATTTAACTCTTGGGCAAACAGCCCCATTTCTTTTATTTCATCTGCAGTTAACTGGTTATCGGCCAGCATCTGTTTTGACAAATTATTCAGGGCGTTTTTTGCGTATTTACCTTTAATAGAATTAATAGCCGAATCGGGCAGCTGGAAATACTCTTTTATTCTGGTCAGGATCTCTTTCTCCCCATCGGTGATTGCATAATCCTGAATGACCTCCTTCAGATAATGTTCATAGATCTCCAACCCAAGTGATTGTAATTGAACCGGATCAGCTTTTTTAGCGTTGGTGCTGTTGAAATTTTCGAAATGGGATTCCCAATTCCTGTAGTTATCGTTCCGGATATTCTCATATAATTTGCCGGTTGACGAAAGGCTTTGAAACAATTTTTTGAACATAGGCTGGTTTTAAAAAGCGCATTAAAACTATAAAAACGGGCTCAAAATAACAAAAATGGGCCGCTCGCCAATTGGCGAACGGCCCATTTTATGCAATGAATGATCTATTAATATTTTATCACCTTCAGCGTTGTTGGTTCGCCGCCAACAGCATCGATGACCTGAATAAAATAGATACCGGCCGGTTGCTTGCTCAAGTCGACCGGGATCTTATTTTCAGTTTGTACAATAACCGGATGTAATTGCTGCACCACATAACCGGAAGCATTACTGATACTTACCTGTATTTGCCTGCTGTTACCGCTGTTTTGTATTTTCAATAAAAAGTGGCCATTAGCCGGATTAGGATACATTGACACATCTGCTATCGTTTGGTTGCTGAATTTAACGGTGACTATTTTACTTAAACTATATCCGCCATTATTGTCAACCTGTTTAAGACGATAGTAGGAGGTTCCGGCGTAAGGATGCCCATCATCGAAGCTGTATTGCATTCCTGCTGAGCAATTACCACAACCATTTACCTTTCCGATGGTTTCAAAATGCACGCCATCGTTACTCCGCAGCACTTCAAAATAATTGTTATTGAGTTCTTCGGTGGTTGTAAAGGTAACATGTACATTCGATTGCTGAGATTTAGCATCAAAGTCGAGCAGGGTTACTGGTAGAGGCGTTGCGGCCAGATTGTATTTAGCAAGGAAAATGTCAGAAGAACTATTCATGCTTACCAGGTTGTAAACAGGCGCATCCGGATCAAAATCGACCGTACCCTTAAAATAACCGGTTGTAAATACATTGCCGCCCGCATCAACAACAAGGCCACTGATATTTTTAACCGTAGTAGCCTCCATACTTTTTGCAGCTATGTAATTACCCGACGCATTGTAGCGGGCGAGAAAATAATCGCTTGTGCCGGAAGCGGTAACATTCGCTGTGGCAGTTGAAGGATCAAAGTCGGCAGTACCGGCGAAATAACCGGAGATATACACATCACCGTTACCATTGACTGTAATATTACTGCTCACGTCATTTCCGCTGCCACCCATGCTTTTCGACCATACATAATTGCCTGAGAGATCATATTTAGCAACATACACATCTGAACCGCCCGAAGCTGTCAAAGAACTAACACTGGCGCCGGGATCAAAATCAACGGTACCGTAATAGTAACCCGTTATATACAAATAGTTAGTTTGATCTGTGGCAATACCAAGCGAATTGTCGGTGCCTGGGTTACCTATATTTTTGGCCCAGGTATAATTACCCGATGCATCGTACCTGGTTATGAAAATATCACTGCCGCCATTGCTTGTCAGGGTTGCCGAACCAGCCCCGGCATCAAAATCTACCGTTCCGTTAAATGCTCCGCTTATATACACATTACCACTGGCATCTGTAGTAATACCACTGACGTTTTCAAGGCCTGTGCCGCCTATGCGGTTTGCCCAGCCAAAATTGCCGGCTGCATCATAACGCACAAAAAATACATCAAAAGAACCATTACTCGTGAGGTTAGCCGTTGCCGCACTTGCATCAAAATCAACAGTTCCAGAAAGAGATCCGGTCACAAACACATTTCCACTTCCATCTATCGCAATACCATATGGCAGGGAGTTTCCCGAAGTTACCGGTGAAAAACCCTTTGCCCATACAAAATTGCCTGCAGCATCATACTTTGTTAGAAATGTACTGAACCATCCAGAAAGACCCTGGTTCGCGGTGCCTGTACCTGCATCAAAATCTACGATACCATTAAATGTTCCGGTTACGTAGGCATTACCGGTAGCATCTACAGCAATCGCAATGCCTGCATCAGCACCTGAGCCGCCAATCTGTTTTCCCCAGAGGTAATTACCATTGCCATCGTATTTGGCAATGAAGATATCGTTACTACCGGCACTTGTAAATGTGGCAGTTCCCGGGCCTGCATCCAAATCGACACTACCATTAAAATAACCGGTTACATACACATTGCCACTACCATCCAGGGCAACTTTTTTTCCCGTTGCAACTGATGATACCACGGTTTCATATCGCCCTAACTGGCTTGCCCAACCATAAGAGCCATCGCTCTTTTGTTTTGCTACAAATGCATTCGTTAAAGTGGCATTGGTAAGGGTGCCGCCGCCGAAGAAAGACGTTGTCCCACTAAAATAACCGGTACTATAGGAATTTCCATTACCATCTACGGTTATGCAGTTGCCGTTGTCGTCACCGGCGCCTGTGATATCGTTTATCCATTCTGGGTTCCCCGTCACATCGAACTTGATAATTTCTATATCATTGTTATTAGAGGAATATGTAACTATCATATAAATATTACCGCCCGCATCAGATGTAATACTTCGTCCAAAATCGTCTCCTGTATCGCCCGCAGTAACGGCCCCTGCATAATTACCCGAAGCATCGTATTTGGCTAAATAGAAGTCGGTACCCCCATAGCTTGAATAATTTGCGGTGCCAACGCCGGCATCAAAATCAACGGTGCCTGAAAAAGAACCAGTGAGAAATACATTACCGGCAATATCCACGTTAATACCACGGCCAATGTCATCACCTGTACCACCTATAGTTTTTGCCCAGGCGAATGTGCCAGAAACATCATATTTTGCCCAAAAGATATCGGCATTGCCAACACTGGTATAACTGACCGCCGGTGCATCGCCATCCAAATCGGCTGTACCGGAAAAAGAGCCGGTAATGTATATATTGCCGCTGGCATCCAGTGAAACAGCCAGTGCGCTATCCGTTCCGGTTCCACCCATATTTTTTGCCCACAGATAATTACCAGCGCCATCGTAGGCTGAGAGAAAGATATCGGTCCCGCCCGTACTTGTAAGATTGGCAGTACCGGCGCCTGCATCAAAATCGCCTGAACCGTTAAATGATCCTGTTATATAAATGTGGGAGGAAGCATCTACTACAATGCCGGTGCTGATATCATCAGCGGCTCCGCCCATATTCTTTGCCCATAGATAATTTCCGGAACCATCATATTTAGCCAGAAAAATATCTGCACCACCTGCACTTGTTAAATTAGCCGTGCCTGTGCCGGGGTCAAAATCAGCAGTTCCCCTGAAATAACCCGTCACATAAACATTACCGCTGCCATCTATGGTGATGCTGCTGCTATCATCATCGGCAGTTCCGCCGATGCTTTTAGCCCACACATAATTGCCCGATACATCGTATTTGGCAATAAAAATATCAGCGCCGCCGATACTGGTTACATTCGCAATGCCCGTACCCGGGTCAAGATCGGCAGTTGCATAAAAGTAACCAGTTACATAGGTGTTCCCTGCTGCATCGGCTTTAATACCGGTGCCAACAATTTTACCACCTAAGGAACTGGGGTCGCCAAAGCCTTTAGCCCAGATCAAACTTTGTGCATGACCAGTCTGAAATAACAGTAGTAATGCCAGTGAAAAAAAGAAAGGGATTGATTTTTTGTTCGAAAAAGATAAAAGGATAAAAGTCCGGGAAAAAGCGCCCAGGTTTAATTGCCTGTTCATGGGGTTGAAGGGTTTACGATAAAGTTTTTGGTTGTTTTGAAGGTTTCGCGTACAAGATATATAATAATTTCAGGTTGCATGGAACGCTGACTGGTGTACGAACTTTAAAGCCTCGTAAATTTTTAATTTACAAGGCTTTATTACTTAGTACCGGGGAAAAATTGTCTAAAATACAATAGGTAGTGCGCGTTTAGCATATTTGGCGCCTATGATATTTGCACATAAGGGGTGATGAGACAGTACGCGATTAATTGGCGGGTGGAATGGAATATGTATTGATACTATTCTCTATTTTATTAAATACGCTATTATTTATACTGACAGCAGCAACAAAAGGATGCCCTATGATGAGCTCTTTGTAAGGGAAAAGGAGAATTTTTTTGCTTCTTACTTCTTTAATTTCTTTCCAGGGAATTAATATTGGTTTATGAAATAAGCGGAATAAAAAAATAGGTCTTAAATAAAGACCCTCTTCATTATACTTTAAAACAAGCGAATTTTTATAATTAGCATTATTGATTGTTGCTGATATTACACCTACTCTTTCCCCTGAAAAATGAGCATTGGTTTCATAGGAGGCGACCAGATCAGCCCAGCCCTTCTTTGAGAGTATGAAAGTTACCAGGATCCACATGCCAACAAAAACAAAAGGGAATAAGTACCGGAGAGTGTCCATAATTGTAAGATTGCCTGTAAAATAAGAAGCTTTTATTTTATTTGCAATCTGCAGCCGGACTAATACCTTCCTTATCTTTTGCAATCACAGGCTTTCCCTTTTGAAAATTGATGATCCAGATGGAATCAAAATCTTCATCGGGCCATTTTTCTTTATTATCAATTCCAAAAGCTTTCAAAATATTGTCGATATGCTTATGTTCCCAAACCACTAAAACGGTTCCGTTCCTTTTTAAAACATCCTGCGCCAAACCTTTTGCATCCTCCACATCATATTTGGTATTGATACCGAGATCGTATTTTATAGCATAAGGAACAACGGTCTGGTACATTCTTGCCGTACTGGTTTTCTTTCCTGTATTAATAGTGGGAACGAAAATATAATCAGTCTTTCCAAACTTTTTATTTAATACATTGGCTAACTGCAAAGCACGATTGAATCCCTGACAGGAAAGATTATCACCTTCATTCGATTTTTCGCCATGACGGATAATTATTATTTTTTTTACCTGCGACTGTCCCTGCTGGGCTGAAGAAGGGAAATAACAAAACAACAAACTGATCAACGCTGATAAAATCCAAACGAGCTTTTTCATTTCTAAAAATTTTATAAGTGATCGTATTTTTTTTTGTCGACCCGTTATGAACTTCTTTTTTTGGGAAGAAAGAATTCTAATGTATCCGGTTATAAAAATTAACCTTTTTTAGTCGCTTGTACAAAAGTAAAAGGGCCTCCCGATGCATCGGAAAGCCCTTTAATTTTGCCAAGGTTGAACCTTTGTACCCAAAGAGATAGAATTGTCGAACCAAATATTGATCGATTTGATCGCCTTTAGCGAACTGCCAGAGTGACAATTCGACGGGTCAGGTGTTTAATTCATGTATTCAAGGTACAGGTCGATAACCCGTTGGATTTCTTCTTGCGGTTGTCCTTTACCAATTTCACCGCAAGTTCTTTCCCAATAATCGGGATGACACCGCTTATTATTTGTTGGGCGCTTATTTGTAAGACCCAAAGCATGCCTGACCTTGGCAACAATGCAAGGCGAGAGCTGTTTTCCATTTTGATCAAGAACCATATAGATATTATTTGTTTACAGACATAAACAAAAAAGCCGCAAATTTTGCGGCTTTTCAAATGCAAGTGCCCTACGTCTGCCAATTTCGTCACCTCCGAATGTCGAAGTGAACATTTGGTGTTCGGAGGACGGGACTCGAACCCGCACTCTTATTCAGACGGGCATTAAGTTTAGTTCACTTCGACGTAAAGTTACAAAAAATATTTATATTTCATGAGCAGCAATAAAAATTTGATTATCAGAACATTATAAGGGATTAGATTCGAGATAATCAACGGGTGATTCCATTCCGATTGCCTGCACAAATTTTTCTAGTGAATACTGGTTGATTTCTTTTTTGCCCGTTAGCTGTTTTATTTCAATGAAAGCATGAAATTTCTTATTCGAAAGCTCCTGGGTTAGCATGCGCCATTCAAGAGGCTCCGATTTAATAATGGGATGTTGTTGTATTTTGGGTATGAAATAGGCCTCCAGCCGTTTGATTTCATCATCAGAATAAACGCCCATATCCGTTTTATTCATTTTAAGAACAGGATGCAATTTTTCCCATTTTAAAGCATGTTTTCGGATTTCCTTATCCTCTTTCAAATCTTTTATAGCTTGATTAACAGCCACTTCTAAATCCTGAATAAAAAACGGAATGTATATGATGCCATTAGGAAGGATCGCCATGCCCATACCAGCCAATGCAGAATCGCTGGTTACAGAATAGCCTGCTGGCAGGGAATAATTGTGTACTAATGGGCTACGCAGAATATCGTATATCCCAATATTAGCATATTCTGGCATATATTTTTTTACAAACAATCTTGCCTTATCTGTAGATTTTCCTTTGTCAAAAAAGAAACCACTTATTTGATCCAGCAAGCAGCCGGAAAGCAATGCCGCTGCAATGGGACGATCTTTATTATACTTTATATCAGCAAGAGCAAAGTCCTGAAAAGTGGTAGTAATATATTCTATTGTCTTATCATCCTGATTCTGTGCCATCACCAAATTTAAGAATTATTGACTGCTTTTCTGTTCAACATGGCTTTGGATAGCTTCGGCGATTAATTGGAGCGCATGGTCGCCCAACGGTTTGCCCGCGGTTTGTATCCAGTTTCCGGGGCGTTGTTTCAGTCCCCGGGAGCGAAACAACGGGCGGTTGGATTCAATCTCGATCGTGCCGTTACTGGCGGTCACCCTGTACCGCTCTAAACGCTCATTAATGAAAAGTTGCTCGACGGACAGCCGGATTTTGCGCTTGTGGTAGTCTATGGTGATCTGAAAGGTCATGGGGAATCTAGGGATGCAATTTACATCATGCCGAATAGTGTTTCGGTCAATTTGTGAATGGCTGCAGAAGCATACTGATAAAACCGTATACCCCGCGTTTCGGGTATTCCTGTAGCGCGTTGGAAAATTGCTGCACTGATTTTTACATATGTTTTTTTCTTCCTACATTCAGGTCTAGGATAAGGTTTAATGGTTAATGGTATTTGATTAGTGCAGCCTCCCCTCCGGGAGGCTTTTTTATTGGCGCTCTTATTTCAAACACACTTTCGGCGGCTGCATTGGTACAATCAGCACCATGCCATGGATCGTAATGACCTGAACAGTGTCGCCAAGGTTAAACCCGGCCCGTTCTAGCCACCGCCCAGCCAACCGGATATGGGGGTAGTGGTAATATTTGCCGGAATAATTCACGAAAGAGATTTCCGTGATTTTGAGGGTTCGGATGCCGGCAGCATCCCGTTGGCTTAGGTATTTCGAGAGGTGGGTAATATTGGTCAAAGCACGGTTCATTTGGTTAAATACCCGTTTCGCACGCGCTTCCGAGCGCTCATTAACGTCTAAATAATCTTCCGTGATCTTTTCATCGAGAACAAATGCTTCCATAGTCTTGATTTAATAATTGAGAAAAATAGGTACTTATATCACAGTTCAAGTTGTTTTTAATTAATCCTTCTTCCATCATGTTTTCCAGTGTGCCATACCAAGCGTAACCGATGCTCGCTTCCATTCTAAATTCGCGTTTTCCTATGAGTGCTTTGGGACAATAAAAGCATGCCTTTTTTTTCCTCTGATAATGTAAGTACAGAATATCTCCTTTTTTAAGATACATCACTTGTCTGGGTGTTTCCTTACCGCCAATTGTAAGTTTAAATCCCTTGTCGTCTCTTCCTTTCAGAACAGTGTAAGCAATTCGACAATTTTTGCTGAACGTATAAGCAATGGTAAACTGCCCCTTCCGCCCTGTGATATCATATATGCCGTTTTTCTTCAGGATGGTATTGACACGTTTGAATAAAGCCTTTTCGTTTGCGAAATATTCAGTATAGACTTGCATGCCTGTTTGTATTTAAGGGATATACGATCAAATCACTCCTGGAAGCAGTAATTGATATACTGTTTTAAATGCTGCAACCCAGCCTGTAGAAGTTGATCTACCTTTTCGACTGAAATATGAAGCGCCTGAGAAATCCGCGTTTTGGAATATCCCTTATAATAAATGAGTTCAATCACACAGCGCTGGCCACGGTTCATGGTCAGAAGTTTCTGGCGCAAGCCGATGGACAGGCGTTCCAGTTCATCCGCTTGCGGGCATTTATTGAGTTGCCGCAAAGCGACGATGGCTAACTGGTGCATCATATGCAGCAGCCAGGTAAACAGTTTTTGTTGGCCTTCATCGTAAGATTGAAGCGCTTGTCCGACGGCTGTAAACGCATCTTCCATGACATGAACCGCTCGTTCTTTGTCGGTTTCAATCAGGTCAATAAGACTGCCATGCAATGCAGGCGAAAACGTATCATAGACGAATGAAAACGCCTGTCTGTTATTGGCATACAGTAAATCGACGAGCAACTGTTCATTGATGTGCAGTTTCTTGTCCATAACCAGCATTTTCGTTCACAGTAATTTCATTCCCTGCGTTGCTGTCATGAAGCAGCGTCTTTGTGACGACCACGAATTTTTTAAGCCGTTCAATTTCCGCTTGATGGTGCAATATCACGTTGGCGCGAGCGAGCAATAAATCCAGTTGTTGGGATGATTCAAGAAAGTATTCGCGTTCTATGTTATATACATCGGAAAGTTGTTCGGCCTGCCTTGGCGTCATGACGGTGGTGCCGGTTTCCAGGTCAATGTATTCTTCGGGTGTCATGCCGAGTTTGGCGGCGATTTGTCTTTCGTTGTAACGGTGCGTAGCTCGACACACTTGCATCAAAACATTTTTCATGAGAGGAAGTTTAAATGAGGAATGAATGTTTTAAGTGCAGCTAATCGGAGCAGTATAACCGTACAGCAAATATAATTTGTTCGGATGAATATGAACGTTACAAATGAGCAGAAATTGCATTCATTGTCTGAGAACGGATATCCAATAAAACATAGGATAGTATTGCGTTTCAGCCGCAATGCCATCTTGAAATATTTCTAAAAATTTTGCTCAAGTTAATGCTTGGGATAAAATGAGCAGAACACCAACCAAACAAATTAAAAAAGGAGTCAGTCACCTTCGTGTATCAACACGCCGTCAAGGGAAAAGCGGATTAGGACTGGCAGCACAAAGACGCCTTATCGCTTATTATTTCAAGGCTAACAATATTCAACTGGTCAAGGAATTTATTGAAATCGGCAGCGGCAGACCCCGCCTGCGTCCCAAACTAAAAAAGACAATCGACTATTGCCGCAAAAACAATTTGTCCTTGTATGCAGCTAATCAAAGCCGAATTGCCCGAAACCTCGGATTTGTTTATGACCTGATTGACAGTGGCCTAGATTTTAAAAGTGTTGACAATCCTACAGCCGACAAGCGTTCAAAACTGTTTCAAGCGCTCATGGACGATCTCGCAGGGGATGATATTAGCCGCAACACGAAAAATGCTTTGGTATCAGCGAGAAATAAGGGCGTAAAGCTGGGTGGCAACAGTAAAAAGAGAAGAAAGACAATGCGGCGGAAGAAGAAGGCTTTTTTAAAAAAGATGCGGCCCATCATTCAGAAGATGCAACGACGGGGCATTACAACGCAAAGGGGCATATTAGGAGAACTCAACCGCCGAAAAATCCGCACCTATCATAAGAAAACAGGCTGGCATGCCAGCACAGTGCATAACCTGTTACATGAATTAACAACAAAAACTAAATAACGATGATGAAGAAACAATGGCTTACAGCGATACTATGCGCGATTTCAATTCTATCCGCCTGTAAGAAGAAAGATGATGGCGGTAATCCATGCGGCTCTTATAGCGGCGTTGTTCCACCTAACACTTACATTTTTTGGATCGATCATGATTTTTCTTGCGGCAGCATCACCGTTGAAGTGAAGGACGCCAGCGGAAAAATCGTTGGCCCCTATCAGGCAGTGATTTCCTACACGTCACCCACACCGCCACAATGCAACAATGTCAATTATGGGCGCTTTGCCACCTTCGATTTGTATATGGGCAAAACCTACACGTATAAGGCGACTTGCTCGGGAAAGACCTGGACGGGAACCATCACTGTGCCCTGTGAGCAGAGCCAATGCAAAAACATCCAGCTTCAATAACCTAAATTCATTTCACTTTTAAACATGATCTATGACACCAAAACTATTGCTGCCGTTAGCCTTTATGGGAATGTTCACAAGCGCCCATGCACAAAGTAAAGTTCGCTTTGGCATCAAGGCCGGATTCAACTTTCCGCATTTCAACGCATCCGTTATCGCACCGCCCTTGCAAAGCGTTAATGATGACAATTACTTCTATGCCGGGGGACAGGTCGAAGTTCGGTTTAACAAGCATTTTAGCTTGCAGCCGGAGTTTTTCTATGTCGGCCATTCGGTTAAGGAGAACGTGACGGCGTTTGAACAGCTTCACCAGCTTGCCATTCCTGTTCTTGCCAAGCTCCATGTCGGGAAGATAGCTTTTTACGCCGGGCCGCAACTGGACGTGTTACTGAAAGCCGAACAGCATTATTATGATGCGTATGAGCAAAAACAGAAAAACCTGAATTTGACGGATAGCAGCTATACAAAGGCCGGAGTATCCGCCGTAGGTGGGCTGGAATGGACGTTCAAATACCGCTTTGGGATTGACGTGCGCTATGTGTTTGGTCTGAGCAATCGTGCCTCTGATAAAGGCGCAAGCCTTTTGACATTCCCATCAAACCAGCGCATCACCATAAACGCTATTCAGGCAGGGCTATATTTCCGGTTTGGCAAGAAGCCAGCCAAGCCGTGACAAGAGTTTAAGCCGTACCCTCATCGCCACGCCGCCCCTGTTGTGTCAGAGCTCAGGGGCGGCTTTTCGTTTATGTTACGGATGACAAGACGGATCGGCTGGTCCTGATATTAGCAAAATCAGTGTCAACGTGTCGGCGGTTCGATCCCGCCCCACACCACGAAGAAAATCAAGCGATTATGAACAAAATTCATAGTCGCTTTTTTGTTAAAGTCTAACATAAGTCTAACAAGAAGAATTAGGACTGCATGTACAAAAATTATTTAGTGTCTTGTGGGAAGAATCCGTATCGCCCCTGCCGATCATTTTTACTGAACATCGTCGTTTTTGCGGATGATTGCAGAATTGTATCTGGTGGAGTAATATTTTCGATGATTATAATCTGCCTATCAGTCCAAGCTGATAAATATTCGTAAAACTTCTCTTGGACATCTGTGCCTGATAGATCGTCTTCGTCATTTTCTGGTTCACGATACGCAAGAAGCGGAGAGTCTAAAACCAGAAAGCCGGGATGAGAATAATTTTTATTCTTACAAAATTCAAGAACTCCTATCAAAAACGCAGCATGAGTAATTGATCTCATACCTTTTCCTCGACTGCCACGCTTTTTGCCAGAAATTATCAAGTCTCTTGAAGTAGAATCAAATTGCACTCTTTCAGCATCAGGAAAATTCCAGTCTTTAAGAATTTTTTCGATCAGAATAGCAAAATCATCCAAAATTGAGGTTGAAAGTTCTATGACTTGAGAAGGAGTAGTTTCAATAGGTTGTACTGCACTTGTTCCAACCGAAATGGACAAAGCATCCTTTCGTTGATTTAATTCATTTATTTGGTCAAATATAGATATCGACGAACGAATTTCTAATTTCTTTTCTAGTAAAGCGGCAAAATCGTCTCGATCCGAAAGCAAGTTTCTATTGAAGGTATTTAGCCTTTGTGCAATTTCATTTTCTTGGCGTTGCAAGGTTGGAATAATTCTATCAAAATTCTCACCCTCTCTGCTTAGCTCGGTTATAGTGTCCTGCAACTCTTTTTGTAACATTTGTATTTTTAAACTTTCTGCAGTGGTAGCCTGAATAATATTGTCAGTGTTCATATCAACATCTTCTTCTGGATGTTGGTGATCTGGTAAAGCTCCGCATAATGGGCAACTAGTTGGAGGTAAAGCGGAAAGTAATGACCCCGCTTCCTTAATAGCCGCTAATCGTTCAAGATCAGATTTATAATGCTCATCAAGAAGTCTGAATCTTGCTATTAATTCGCTGATTTCAGATCGGCGGCTTTCACCCTCTTGAATACGTTTTCTTAAATCCAATGATGAATTTAAGAGAGTACTGTAAGTCCTTTCACTTTCGCGAAGGGTATTTTGTCTATCAGCAATAGTTGTCTCTAACCTTGCTAATTGCGCCCTTAAATCTGCCTCAATGTTTCCTTCGCGTGATAATTTTCCGGTGATTGAAACTATTAGTTCATCAATTAGTTCAATTTTGGGATCAGGAGGTTTAACTGAAACCTGTTCTTCAAGTATTGCAACATATGAACTATCATCTACTCCTGTTAGTAATAGCTTAAAAAGTGAAAATTCCAGTGTTTTTGAAAGATGTTGTCCGGTTTCAATTGGCGAGCCTTTCTTTTGAATATCAGTTTCATCAATTATGCACAAATGAGCTAAATCTCTAAAACTAAGTGCCCTTGTTTCACCCTTTGCGTTTCTTTTTAGCTGCTTTCCTTGCAACCCTAATTTTTGTAATAAAAACCCTGAAACATTGTTCTCGTTATTCGGACTATGCCGTGCTCCGAGGGTGACGCCTTGCTGATCGTTGGGTAGATTCTGATGAAGTCCGGTAAAAAGCAAAAAGTTTCCACCTTGAGTTGAACGCATTAAAGTAAATTGTTCACCTTGGAGTGTTTCGAAGCCTAAAAAAACCCTATCATAACCATTTCTTTCTGGTATATCACGCAATTCGGTGGAAGCGCCAAACATATAATCTATAGCTTCCAATACAAATGATTTTCCTGTCTCAGAAGCGCCATATAAGATGTTTAACCCCCTATCGAAATTTAGTAGGGCATCTGGTTTATTATTTCCAGTAAAGCAAAGCGACCTTATTATGATAGCATTCTCATTCATTGAACACCTAAACTTTGTTGAATGGTATGAAATTCTTCAACCCAATCATCGAAAAATTTGCGTGTTGTACTTTTTAACAATTCGTCATTCATAATCCCAAAATTGTCTACAACCCATTGAGCCCTTTCAAGCAATCTCTGCAAGTATGGACTTGTTAAAGCGTTTAGAAAAGTCTCAGACATTTCACCTGCTGCATACGAAATGCCTTCGGGGGATACAATTCGCTCAATTAGATTTCTGCTCATCATAAGCAGCAATCCACTCTCAATAAGTTTCCTTCTGACAAGCAACTCTTTTGATCTCATTGGCAACGCTGCATGTAAGCTTTCAGGCCCTCCCAAATCACCAGTATGAACAACAAAGTAATCCAAAATAACAAGCCTTTGTATGTCATAGGTGATAGGGTACGCTTTTGTAAGTAATCCAACCAAGCGAAGGCCAGATTCCAATGGACTATTGAAAGTTATAGTTTGTGAATTCATGGCTTTTTCCAAATTAAGCGATTTACATTAGCAAGCTGGTGACAAACACCTTTTTTATCTTGGATTGTCACCGCGCTAATCAACGGGTTTGATGTCAAAGGTAGATTAGCAGCGGCAAATGTAACAGCATTTAGTCTTATCAATGCGTCCGCATGAAAACCGGCTTCAATGTCTATCACGCCATGGAATATCTCATTTTGTAGTTCATCAAATGTTCCAGGTGGTACCTTATCACGTGCAAAATTTCGTAATGCCTCAGCATTAAAGAATAATTCTCTTTGCCTGTTATAGTGATCAGTCAATTCTTGCCAAGCACTCAAGTCGCTGGCTTGCTTCAAGGAAGCCTTCTTATGATCGCTGTAAGCCTCAAATAGCTGCTCAACATATCGACTTTCAGATATTTGAACTTCATCAGGAGGAGGTATTACTTTTGGGCGTTCGGGAAGACCACCTCCAAAACGCACGGCAAACCAAGCCGTTTTTCGATGTTCTCCGATTATCTCAAGAGTAGACTTGGATGTAAAAATTGAATAGTCAAATTTCTCAGCGTAGTCCTTAAAATCGTCAACCAACTCTACTTTAGCAGTGGAAGTAATTTTTTCTGCGCATATATTGTCCCAGTTATTAAATACATACTTTTTAAGTTGTATAGGATCACCCAACAACTTCTTCAAAGCAATACTACAATCTTTAGGGGCTATGAAATAAGATTTTCTTGGAATTGCAAAATGATCTTGATAACTATGATACAGAATTTTTCCTACTTCTAATGCTGCTTTCGACGGGCCTAACGGGTCTTTATAGTGTTTGCATTGAAAGTTATCCCAGACGCCATAAATCTCTTTTTCGTCAGTGAAACCAGCAACGTCGATGCCCATATCATCAGGGCCAGAAAATCGTGCGACCCTTTTATAAGATGATTTTTGACTATCCGCCCACTCTTCAATAAAACGCTCCCATTCGTCGGATGAATATGTCAGAATTTGTTGTTGTGGTATCATTAACTTACCGTAAGTGACATGATGCGCTGTCGCAGAGCCCGTAGGTTTAGGGTCTGGCAGATCGGTAAACGTAGGGGTTGTCAAATCAGGCATAAACGTTATCTAACGGCCAAGTTTAATAGTCTAATATATAACAAATTTTTTATTTAAATAAAAGCATTTAAAGGGGTTTTAACTGGATTTTTTTTAAACATTCCAATTTTTGTCCGAGTGTAACTCCTACACCATAATCTGGACGTTCAAACTTGTGGCCCATTAAATCAGCTTGCTCCCTATCGAGTGCCTTTATAGCTAACAACCTATCCTGAAAACTGTGCCGCAGGGAATAAACGGTATGTTCTTCACTGGGGAATAGGTTATTTTCGCCCAAGTATTTGTTCAAAACAGCAGTAAGGTTATCAGGATTACCCGCATAGTGAGTAAACCCATTAGGACATGCCTCAAAAGCATCGAGCGCATATCCGACAAGCGGGATTTCACGTCTACGATATTTAGTTTTTTGCGAGCTGCCTTTTCGTGATACGATTACAATATGCGGGATTTCAGCTTGCAGCCGTATATCTTCGGGTAACAGGCTAACAAGCTCGGAAATACCTGCGCCCGTTTCAGAAAACGCATACAAAGCGTTCCTTGCTTGTTCGTTCAACCCTGCAAGATTTTCGGGCTTTAGGAAAGTTTCAAGAAGAAAAGCGGTCGTAAATGCAGGGCGCTTACCTGCATCATCCCGCTTGATCTGTATTTTCTTAAATATACGTGTATCATCAAGGCCAAGATTGTAATGATCTGCGACTGTTGTAATGATCGTCTTTACGTTGACGAGTTCTTTATTGGCAGTATTAGAAACATATTCGCCACTATTTAATCGTTCAATCCACCAGTTTCTAAAGTTTACAACATCATTTCTGGTAATTTCAACTATTGGTTTATTGCCAACGCACAGGAGGAAATTGTTGAAGGCTCTTTCCCGTGGATTTTCCCACTTTCTGATCTGATATTCAGATTTGTCAATGATTTTGTCTTTCGACAAATCCCAAAATAAACGCAGAGCATCTTTAAGCTGGATAACAGGCTTTTCTTCGGCACCCAGAACCGCTTCAACCTGTTTTTCATTAAAATTCTGCTTTTCAAGAAACAGATACCGAGCTGAAATTTCATTAAAGGGAAGCTCTGCTAAAAACTGGTTATAATAATAGGTAAATCCCAATGTTTGGGCTCGATCAATCAGAGCCTTGTATTTTGATTCGGTATACTTTTCCCCGGTTTTAAGCAGGGAGGCCCAATAAGCCTCAAGCTGGTTGTTCTTTTCATTGGCTAAACGGATAGCAATTTTCTTGCTGTCGGTATTAAGAGATACCCGAATATTGGTTCGGGGATCGTATTCTTTAAATTCTCTTGGGACTCTGCGATTGAAATAGTAGTTACCATTGCGGCACAGCACATGTGACATGACCCTTGCATTCCTCTCTGGGTGACAGATTCAGGATTGAAACGGGCCGGACACTAACCACATTGGCAGGCATAATGAGAATTACGCTTGCGATTTAAAGGTTTGCTTCGCTTTTGATATACCGGGGAGATATAAATTGGAGCGGGCGAAGGGCGCGTTTCAACCAAAATGAGTGAATCTATCTGGTTGAAATTGCGCAATAGCTACATCCTACATGCACCATTTTTGTGTGACAACATGTGTGATAACAACCATTGCTTCATTCACCATACTGCATCGCAATTTCCAAAGCAAGTGTTTTTTGATCTTGATTGTTCTTAGCCATTTGCAATTCCCGATATACACGTTGAAACGTTGGCAAGTAAGTTTCGCCATATAGCGCCACAACCTTTGCAGCCAATTTCAATACGTGTTCGATTTCCTGCACAGTAGCCATAGTAAACCCCTAACGAAATGAAAAAAGGCGGGCAACATGCCATAGCCAATGCACGGGATTGAAAAGCGTCTTATCATTTAAAGGTTCGGCCTTGCCGTGCAGTTTTATCTGATGGTTGGCACATACAATTGTAACTGATCTGAAATAAACGCTAGAAAAACCTTTAAATCAATGTGCCGTTTATTGACTTTTCACAAAAACGCTGTTTTATGCCGTGCGCTTTTGAAAATCCAAAAGCGCCAATACCACATCACAATAAGGAGTTTCAATGCAATTACCCATTACAGGGGATAAAAAAATATACCGCAAACATGCCGCCTCTTTTGTCAAGCATGCAGTTGGTACACTTGCAGTCTATGACAGTACCAAGCGGTATGACTTCAAACCACAAAAGGAGGAAAACGGCCGCGTCTATTATTGGCAATCGGTTCTTGAAGAATACAGGGAGCGACGACTAAAGCCTAAAACATAAAGGGAAAGAAAGTTGTATCAGAACTTTCTTTCCCCTCTGCCCTTTGAAACATTATTCCATCGTGAGGATACAATGAATGCTGAACAGGCGAAAACCATATCACTTTTTGAAATTTTGGACAAGCTGGGTTTTAAACCCGGAAGGAAAACACAAAAGGATGCGTATTACCACTATCCCGAAAAGAAGAAAGGCAAGAAACCAAACTTGCATGTGAACCTCAAAGACAATGTCTGGTATGACTATCGGCTTAAAAAAGGGGGAACGATCATTGACTTTGCAATGGCGCACCTTGAACACAATAGTAGGCCGCACACCGTATCAGACGCACTGGCCTTTATTGAAAGTACGATGGGTAAAGTATCGGCCTATTCAATCACCGTATCAACCGAGCCAACCCAAAGCCAGCCGCGCTATTCGATTAGCAACACGAAAAAGATCGAAGATCCTGCGCTTATTGGAGAAGTTGAAGCGAAAGGAATTTCGCTAAAGCTGGCCCAGAAGTATATGCAGGAAGTGAATATCTATGACCGGGAGAAAAAATCGCACTTCATTGCGTTCAGTTTTCCCAATGATGATGACGGCTATCTGGTAGAAAATAAATATTTCCGTGAATATCTGGAAAGCCAGCCTTGGGTATCTTTCATTCGAGGGGAAATAACTGGCCAACCCTATATTCATGTGTTCAAGGATAGATGGGACTACTTTTCGCTTTTGGAACATCAAAAGGTTTCGGTACTGAAAAGCGATGCGCTTATCCTGAATGACTATTCTTGCTTGCCTCAATGCAATGGTTATTTCTACAAATATGGTTACCGCGTCGCCTTTACCTACATGCCGAATACGCCAGACGGTCAAAACGCCAAACAGGCGTTGACGGAAATATTCAGGCGTGAAGTGAATTTAATTCACCGACCTATGAATAGCATGTATCCCTCGCCACATGAAACGCTGAACGCGTGGTGGCAAAATCGGAACGCGTCACCTGGATAATAGCTAATACCGATTTTAATTTCGGAAAGCACTCCTGACCGGGTGCTTTTTTAATGTCCAGTTTTTTACGGGTGATAGGATAAGATTAAGAGAGCGCAAACCGGTTCCCATCTTTTTGCAGCAAAACCGTTAAATGCCGCACCATTTTCTCTGATCAATAAATAGCCTTCGTATAAATGCTTTGCCGAACAGTCCCTGACCTTTCGGTTGATCCCGCCTTGTATCCAACACCCACAAGAAAGGAATACTAATGAAACTTTATACGAAGCCTCAATTCGACCAGCTTATCAAAAACGGCCAAAATAGAGGCAAAGACCATTATCCTGTCATCAAATTATTCATGCCCGGTACAGCCCATACATGGCTGATTACCGAACTTGATCCTGATGAGCCTAGCCTTGCATTTGGCCTGTGCGATCTCGGCATGGGATTCCCCGAGCTTGGTTATGTTTCGCTCGAGGAAATCTCCAGCGTTAAAACCCGTTGGGGCGGAGTAGAACGTGATTTGCACTTCGCAGGTAAATACCCGATCAGCGTCTATGCGGATGCTGCGCGTTCTTGCGAACAAATTACGGAAGATGATGCTGTTCTTTCATTGTACGTAAAGCAAAAGCCCCCCGGTAAAAAGCCATCCTAATAATTAGGTCATCCTGCAACGCCTCGAAAGGGGCGTTGCCTTTCTGTTTGTAACTTCCGGATAAGAAAAAAAATTATGATTCGCATGATCCAGATCAAATCCGCAGCCCATGCGGAGGATTATTTCAACGAGGCGTTTTTACAGGCCGGTTATTATATCAACGAGCAGGAAAGCCCCGGACAGTTCAGGGGCAAGGTTGCCGAGCGGTTGGGTATAGCTGGCCCGGCGACAAAGGACGTGTTTCATTCGTTGTGCTGGAATTTAAACCCTGTCACCGGCCAGCCGCTGACACAGCGCACCACTGAAAACCGAACGGTTTACTATGATATAAACTATCATTGCCCCAAATCAGTTACGCTTGCGTATTTGATTTATGGCGATGAACGCATCCTTGCAGCGTTTCAGGCCAGCGTACAGGAAACCATGCGGGATATGGAGGCCGACGCGCAAACCCGTGTCCGAAAAAACAAACGGGATGAAAACCGTCTTACCGGTGAATTACTTTATTCTGATTTTGTGCACTTAACGGCAAGGCCGGTAGATGACACAAACCCCGACCCACATTTGCATTGTCATTGTACCACCTTCAACGCGACATGGGATGAAGCCGAACAAATTTTTAAAGCCGTCCAGTTCAAGGACATTAAACGCGACATGCCCTATTATCAGGCACGCTACCACAAGCGGCTGGCCGATAAACTCATGGCATTGGGTTACAGCATCCGCAGAACCGCGACGGCGTTTGAAATTGAAGGCATAGCGCAACCAGTCATTAACCTATTTTCTAAACGAAATCAGGAGGTCAACCGGATTGCGAAGGAAAACAATATCACCGATGCCGCCGAGCTTGACCAACTCGGCGCGCAGACACGCGCCAAAAAGAAAAAAGATATTTCACTGGTTGAACTGAAACAGGGCTGGCACCGGCAAATCGCAGAATTGAATTTGAGTGAAAGGGATTCAACCGGCGGAACAAAACAACCCGCCATCACTGTTACGCCGCAACAATGTGTTGACCATGCACTTTCGCAATGTTTGGAACGCGCATCGGTGGCCCATGAAAGACGTATTCTTGCCGCAGCTTACAGGCATGGTTTGGGTATCGGCATATCCATTGATGCCATTACCAACGCTTTTCAGCAGGATAAACGGATTATCCGTATACAGGATGGCTTGAAACTTATGTGTACTACGCATGAGGTACTAGCCGAAGAACGGCGCATGGTCGAACTTGCCATCGCGGGGAAAGGCCAATGCGTTCCTTTGTACAGCACTGTACCGGAATTGACCGCTATCGGGGAACACGCGACAGCCATAACCCATGTCCTTACCACGACGGACAGGGTATCTAACGTACAAGGCGGCGCCGGGACCGGCAAAACCACCCTGATGAAAGAGCTGGTCAGGCATATTCATGGTGCCGGGGTGGCGCCTGTATTGGTTGCCCCAACCGCCAACGCCTCACGTGGTGTCATGCGTGAAGAAGGTTTTTCCGCTGCCGATACCGTTGCCCGGTTGCTGATTGACCCGGAGATGCAAAACACTCTGCAGGATGGGGCATTGATTATGGATGAGGGCGGATTGCTGGGCGTAAGGGAAATGGCTGAGGTGTTGCAACTGGTTACGGATAAAAACGCGCGGCTGGTAATTTTTGGGGACACCCGTCAGCACAGCGCAGTCGTGAGAGGCGATGCGCTTCGCATCCTGAACACCGTTGCCGGCATCAAAAGGGCAGAGATCAATTTTATCTATCGTCAGCGTCAAGAGTGCTACCGAAAGGCCGTAGAAGATATTGCATCGGGTAATGTGCAATCGGCGTTTGAACGGCTGGAAGCGTTTAACGCCATCACCGAGATCGATACGGCCAGCCTGAATGCGCTACTGGTAAGCGATTATATGTCGGCCATTAACAATGGCAAAACCGCCCTTGTGGTGTCACCGACCCACCAGCAGGGTGAGGCCGTTACCGCTGAACTGAGAAAGACCCTGCGCGAAGCTGGCCGCATCGGGCCGGAGGATATAAGCGTCACCCGGTATATTAACCTGAACTACACCGAGGCTGAAAAGGCTGATACCCGTATGTACCAGCCAGGTCTGGCCGTACAGTTCAACCAGAACCTGAAAGGCATTGCCCGTGGCGCTATATGGGAGGTCAATGAGGTATCAGGCGACAGCGTTACCATTACCGGGCCTGATGCCAGCACTTTGCCCTTGCCATTGGACAAGGCCTACCAGTTCACCGTTTACCGGAAAACTGTCATCCCGTTGGCAATCGGTGACGCGATCACCATTACTCGTGGCAGCTTTGATCGCAGCGGCAAGCGACTGAATAATGGACAAAGCCTGAAAGTCACATCGGTTGATGATGATGACACACTTGTACTGGTAAACCCGGCCAGCGGCATTGAATACCGCATTGGCACCGGATTCGGCCATATCAGCCACGACTATACAACCACGTCCCATGCGGCACAGGGACGTACAACGGATATTGTGTTAATTGCACAGCCCGCTAGCACCTTCGCCGCATCCAATCTGAAACAATTCTATGTGTCGGTATCACGGGCAAGGGATAATGTTCATATCTACACCGACGACAAAGCTGCTTTGCTGGAACACGTGTCGGAGATGGGCGACCGGCAGTCGGCGCTTGAACTGATGGGCGCGAATGAAGCCAGTCAATCTATTGCCGACCAATTAATACGGATGGATAAATCACAGGCGCATCACACCAAGATCAAAACACCACAAACCGAACAATCGCAAAGGCTGACCAGACGCTATGCACCAGAACCAATTTAGAGAGAACAGTAAAGACGTACAGGCATGGAACCGTATAGGGCGGCCTCATAAAAGCGGGTCAAACCCAGCCCAATGCTTGACCCTGCACATGCAGGATGGCCGCAAGATGATTTTTTATTATGCTTTCTTGTTATCAGTAGAACTGTTGCTAAAGGCAGATCATAGTATCGTGATCCTTCGCTTTACGTCGCAAAAAGTAACATTAAAGGGCTACAGGCTGGATATCCTTTTCAACCGATATGCACATGAAAAACCTGCTGTGATTCAGGTGTACAATGGCCGCTATATCTTGGCTGCAATGAAGCGGCTTGCCGTAGTAACAGAAGTGACAATCGAGTTAATAAAGTAGTTAATTTTAAAATTCAAAAGTTAATTATTCGCATGTCCTGAACAGTCAGACATCTTCCCTAACAGAGTTTTGAGCATGTTTCGATTAAATTAGAAAGGCTGCGTAAAGACTATAGTCCAAGACATTAGCGCTTAAATTTTAGCTTCAGATCGGAGGTTTTCTTACCTGCCAGACCTAGAAGTTTAATAATAGCTATAATTGCATCCTCAGGCATTAAGCCTTTGGGATAATCATTCTCTGTTTCTTTTAAAAATGATTTTATTTTAAAAGAAATGTCATAAGTATCAAAGTTATGCTCAGAGTAATTAAAGGACCTATTCTCTTTATTCTCTATTTCCTTACATACTGCGAGAGTGCATTTAATTTCTGAACTATGTGAAACAGATATCATATATCCCTTATAAAAATCAGAAATAACATGAGGGATTATAAACACAAAACCCATAATGCTTTCTTCTATGGCAGGATTGTGTTTCTTAAGATTATAGGGATGGTATTTATTTAATTTTTTATAAAAAATAAGCAACCTTGAACGCAAGTCATAGTAAAAATCTCCACTCGAACGCCTTTTGCCGATTTCAATCTCTTCATCAAAATAAGAACCATTTAACCCTGATTCATAATAATTGCGGAGATGGGTATGTGTACCAATATTTATTTTTCTTGATGCTATCTTTTCATTTTCCCTTGTAAAAATTTCAAACCAATTATTTTGCAAAAAAAGATGATTTTGGTATTCTAAATAATTTTGTAATCCGGAAGAAGTTTCAGAACCTAAATAACGATCTTGTAATAAATCTTCTGGGAAATGATTGTTAAATACTTCTTCTAAATTTAATCTATCATTTAAAGCATTGCGCCATTTTGCGAATGCCCACGATTCCATAAAATATTCCCTAGTTTTAGGAAACTTGTCGTAGAAACTGTTTAATTCAGCTAATATAAAATGAATGTCTTTTTCTAAATTAGTATAAGTAAAAGGGGATTGTCCTTCATCATTACTTATATTGATCGATTCATGAGGTAATTTTGATTTATGCGATTTATTTATTCCAACAATCCATTGGTTAAATAAATCACGTTTTATTTGAAATTCTTCATCTGGAATTTCTTTTTTAAAAAAGACCGTAGCCTGGTTATAAAAATTCTTAAAATCGTTAGGCTTAAGGGTAATCTTTTTTTTGGAAAACTTATTTTGGGCCGTTCCTGGTGCCCCACCTATAAGTTTGGCAGCATTTTTATAAAAAGTTTTACGTTGATTTTTATTTTCAAGTTTCTCAACTCCCATACTTCGAAGAAGTATAAACGTCACGATTTCTATAAAATCTATTGATTCTTGACCTTCAAAAGTTATTGAGTCAGTCATTGGTTTTGGTTATGATAATTGACAATCACATTTTCACAAAAGATAGCAACATTTTGTGAAAATGTGATTTTGGGTATAGAGATAGATCTGTTTTTTGTGACAATAATTATTCCATAATGTGATGATAATTATCGCTTTATAGCGTTATTTTTCAAATCTTGCTTCTACCTTTGTTTTGAGGACGATGAAGGCAATAAGGTTGATAAGAAATCTAATATTACGGTATACCTATACGTGGCAAGTTGAATTTCTCAGGTTGTTCTATCCATTTGTCATCAAAGTCTTCAACAAGTTCGAATCGTTGTTGGATAAAAAGCAGAAGCTTCTCTTTAAGTTTTTTTCGAGGCGTCGTTTCAACGATTTCCTTGAGCGCAAGCCCAATCTGTTCATTGGCATCCATATTGCCGAGTAGTCGAGGAAAATCGTCTTCGTACTCGCCCTTGTAATATTCATGCCATGTGTCAGCAGTCAGAGGTTTGTCAGAATTAAGACGTGTCATAAATCCTCTCCTATCAATGTTTGACATATAACAGGAATAGGTTTATCTGTCAAGCCTTATCAAAAAACCAATCCTCTTAGTGATTTATCATCTTAAAACTTTGCTTTTAGCAAGGTGAAGGAGGTTTTTGTCTGAAACTAAACCATTGATATAATTATTAAAAACAGAAATTATGAACCGTATTAACAAGCAGAGCAAACACTATAAAGAAATCAATTCCACCGTTAATGATTTTTATGCCAACATGCGGCCAGAGTATGTTGAAGATGTATACAATATGCTCTCACCGAATTTTAAAAACTTAACCTTAGAGCCGCGGCATAAAAAGAAGTGTCAGGAGGTTTTTCTATTTCATCGTGAAGTGGCTGTTTACGCAATCCTTGAGCTAACAGAGGTCAATTCAGATTTCGTGGAAGCGATTGTTAAGATTGGATTGAGGCCTGAAAATTACGTGAAACCTAAAGGACATTCCAACGGTAGTGGAGAAATCGAAGTGAATTTCGTGATATATAAATTTCGTTTTATTTTATTAAACGGGTTCTGGTGGGTGGATGATCTTTCCCTGTACAACGATTATAAGCCTGCTATTTCATAAATAGCGGCTTCTTTTCTCTTACGCTTACAAATCATTCTAATCACATATTGAATAAAGCGGCTTTGCATTCAGGCAGGCATTGGCCGCGCCTTGCTCTGAAAAGAAATTTTAAACTAAACACACAATCGGCCAAACGAAATAACTGGCGTAATGCCCACCACCGAAATGGTAACGCCGGATCACCATCATAAAGCATCCGGCATGTTCTGGCCAGAACAACAGCAAACAGATTTTTGAATTTTAAATTAAAAAGAATGAGTACAAAATCAACTGATCCGCATTTAGAACGAGCGTTAAATAACGCCGGTTATTCCAACAATGGAAACAATACTTATTCGGATAAATCGGGTAACACCATTTACACCGATGGTCAGTATTACAGAGAACCAGGAAAAAGCTGGAAGCAACACACCATCGGCACACCGATTAAGAAGAAGTAGTATTCTCCACAATAAACCGGGTGCCTGATCACCACCCGGTATTTTCAACCTTTGGGCGCCCAAATATTTTAATCCAACCCTTTTGAATACTAAAAACATTCATTGTTAAAAATATTTCAATTATGCAACAGCATACATCAAAAGGCTTGTTCGATATTTCGCAAGCTGAACTCAAAGAGTTATTCAGCGTCAAAGGAAACCCTGAAGGAAAAACGAAAGCGCTTCTTATTTTCGTCGGATTGATTTTAAGTCCGGTAACGTTATTGGGGTCTCTGATATTTTTTAAAAGGGCGTTCCGAATTTTCATGGAGCCTAACAATGAGTTGCCGCGGCTTTCTAAATTGCCGCCCATTGTAAGAACCGGGATGATTATCGGTGCAATTCTGATATGGTTCTTTATCTATCTGACCGTGCAGATTATGATGCGCGTTATCATTTGGATTGGCGGTGATGCCGTTAATTACAATCCTTCTGCCATCCCGATTTTTATCGGCGTGAATATTCTTTTTACACTGATTGTATGGTTATGGTTCAGCCGGTGGCGAGGCGGTATTTATAAATACATTTCCGAAAAGCAGCGTTACGGAAGTGCTCGTATTGCCAATGAGAAAGAGTTAGCGCCATACCGTAAACCAGAAGGCTTTTATATCGGCTTCGATACATTCTACAGAAAAGCCGGTCATTTGCTCACAACTGCGGGTACTAGAGCAGGTAAGGGGGTCAATTTATTGCTCCAAAATCTCCTGATGCCGGGACTGTTTGAAAATATGTCGTTCGTGGTGATCGACCCGAAAGGCGAACTGGCTGCAATTTCTGCCAATGTGCAACGCAAGGCCGGGCGAAAGGTTTTTATTTTAAACCCGTGGAATTTATTGTCGCTTGCAAGTGTCGGTTATAATCCGCTGGATATTTTAAAAAGCGACCCGCTTCACTTAGCCGATGATGTTCAGATGATGGCCGAGTCAATCGTACCGGCGGGCGGTGGAAAAGAAGACGACCATTTTCAGGACAGAGCGCGCGCTTTTATTTCAACGCTTTTGTTGCACCTGGTGACGGCTGCACCTGTCGAAGACCGGCACTTAGGAACGCTTTGGCAATGGCTGCGCTTGGATCAAAAAGATTGGGCGTTGTTGTTAGCCGATATGATGCTGAACGATGATCCGCATGTTGGCGACATTGTAAAAGCAGGTGCGAATGAAATTGCCAGCCTGATGAAAACGTCCGAACGCGAATATGGCTCGGTGATGTCATCAGCTCAAAAATGTACGGACTTCATCAAGTCACCGGCTCTGCGTGATTCAATGAAAGGAACGGACGGCTTTACCTCTGCTGATCTGGCATCAGGCAATGTAACGGTTTACCTGTGCATTCCGTTTGATCGTCTGAAAACTCACAACGCATGGCTGCGGCTCGTTGTTACCTCGTTGATGCGTTCCGTTGTGCGCAATCCGCAAAAGGATGTTTGCTTTCTGATTGATGAGGCTTATGCGTTTGGTTACCATAGCGAAATAGATATGGCGTTAGGTGCGTATGCAGGTTTAGGTATACATGTCTGGTTAATATTTCAAAGTCTTATTCAGATCAAAAAAATTCATGGCGATAACTGGGAGAATTTTATCGCAAATTGTTCTGTGCGTCATTTCTTCAATATCTCTGATAATTTTAGCGCCGATTATATTTCACATCTCTTTGGTACAACATCGATGCCGAGTTATGATGACAAAGGAAACATTACCGGCGCATCCCCACGGCCCCTTGTTACGCCGGATGAGCTGCGCCGGGAATCAGGGAAGACTATATACACAGTGATTGACCAGCTTGCACCAGCACTAATTCCGAAAATGCCTTATTACAAAATGGGATTGGATTGTGATCCTAACCCATATTACAAACCGGAAATTAACAATTAGAACGGCGCTGCAATCGCAGCGCAGCAATTCAGAAAAGAACAAATCAGTAAAGAGAAAAATGGCGGGGCAGCTTCGCTTCCTTTTCCGCGCAAAGGATGTGGGCTGGGTGCACAAATGTTTCCCCAACCCCAGCCTTTGCCGGGAGGTGTTGCGACCTCCCAGGCCCTCCCGCACGGAAATAAAAACAACATAGCGTATGAAAGGAAAGCATAGCCAACCATGGCACCACACAAAAAGGCTGCATATTCGTCTCACAGCGGATGAAAAAAAGCAAATGGCAGAAATGGCCAAAGAACATGGGTTGAGCCTAAGTGATTTTGTACGTGTCACCATTACTCGTTCAAAACCGGTCATGCCAAAAGCCAAACCGGATCGTGAATTGTTTATCCGCACGCTAGCTCAGTTAGGCAAAGTTGGTTCCAACGTAAACCAAATAGCGCATGAACTGCACAGAGAACGCATTGTTGGCAATGGTCATCATGTACCGGATCGAATTATTGAAAGTGCATTGTCTAGTGTAAAAGCGCTTTCAAATCACCTGATCACTTTGTTGACGGATGGTGCTCAGGGGTAGCATACGCGGGAACGGCGCGCAGCTTGCGACCTACCTTTTGACAAAAGGTGATAACCAATTCGTCCAGGTCTTTGACATCCGGGGTACTTGTCAGCCGGACAGCTTAAAAAAATCCCTGATTGAAATGAGCCTGAGCGTTGAACTGTCAGGCCGCACAACGAAGGGACTTTATCACGTCGTTATAAATCCGAAGCCCGGTGAAGCCCGGATGATGACGAGAGAACAATGGTTTCGTGCCGCAGAAATCATTGAACAGCAACGCGGTTTTGTTGGTCAAAAGCGAGTGATGGTGATGCACGAAAAAAAGGGCCGCTTGCACATGCATGTCGCATGGGAACGCTATAGCCATGATACAGGCAAGATCATTTGCAATAAGCATTCGAACCGCGAATTGAAACATTGCCGTAGGGCGATGGAGATAGAATTCGGCCATCAGCTTACCCCGGAGGCGAATGCCGAACGTCCTGCCTTGCGTCTGTTGCTTGCTGACTGGTGGCAGCACCAGCCGACCGGCAAAGGGTTTGTAGCCGCGGCAGCAAAAGCAGGATATACGATTGCAAAACAATCCGGGCGGCGTGACCTTATTATCGTTGACAGTAAAGGTCATTCAGAAGAACTGGTCAAAAACATTTACGGTGCAAGAGCCCGGCAGGTGCGCGACCGTTTGAAAGGCTTAACCCTTCCGGATAAAGTGCAGGTCATTGATGCAATCCGTGAACGACAAAGAAGCCGCAGAAAAAGAAAAACACGCGATCAAATCGCAAATGACTTGAAACAACACCTTAATCGCGACATGCAAAAATCAAAAGAGCGTGGACGCTAAACGTAAAACTTAAAAACATTTTTATGAATACTTGGAAAGAAATAGTTGACAAACAAACCAAAGAATACGGCGATCACCTTGAAGCCGTTAAAAAAAGCAAAGAGCAATTAGAGGCCAGTAAACAGGCTGTCCTGTCAACGGCAAAATGCAGCGAGGCCGAATTACCAACGGTATTAAAAGAGATGCTGCACCTGAATGAACAAAATTGGGATAAAGAGTATGGCATGTATGGGACGCGTTTCAAGGAAATGCGGATCAACCATCAGAAAGAGTTAACCAAGTTCTTTGAGCGTGAAGCACTGGCACAGGAGATAAATAATGATCAGTCTGCCGAAAAGGACAAATCGAAAGACAAATCCGCCGGACGTTAATCAATTTCATCACAGCAAATATTTTTTTATGAAATGGGAACACCTAAGTAAAAATCTGGCAAAGGATTACAAGCTTTTTCTAGCAGGTTATAAGGAAAGCCTCGATCAACTGAATGCAGATAAAGCGTTATTGCTCGGTCAGCATACGGAAGCGACCGCCCCGCAAAATATCCGGGATAAGATTGCCCGTGACCGCGCCGCCTGGGAAACCCTGTGGGGCATCGACGGGCAAAAGATCCAGGCCATGCGTGCTATCCACCAGAAAGAGTTAGACGCCTTCTTTTCCAATCCTGAATAAAATATTTTGTTATGACGCTTGAAAAACTGTTAGAGCAGCACAACCAGGAAACCAACGACTATCGACAGGAACGCGCAAGGCGGTTGCTGGCGTTGCAGAAAAGCCAGAATGAAATACTGGTCAATTATACTGTCCTGAATAAAAAGACACGCAAAGTTGTCGATGCCCTGCTAACGAAACAACGCGAAACATGGGAGCAGATGGAGAAGGATGAGTATGATCTTCTGGTGCACGTACAAAGTCAGGAAAAGGAATTCTTGATGGAGCAGGAAAAAAAACGCCAGCGTATTGCCGACTCGCTTACCTCGGCTAAAGACAAGAGCAAAGACCGGGGCCGGTAATTAAAATGGCAGGTTCGGATCGTTGTAAAGGCACAGAGGGCTAACTTCTAAAATCCGGGCCAGCCATTTTAGTTGCAGATGACGAGGAAAGGCATCCATCATGATACGGCTGCATAACGTCAATTCCATATGTACATAGTCCAGGTCGGTACTGTCGTGCTTCCAATAAGCTGATACATATTTTTCGATTAAGTAACGCGCCGCCGGAATGTACGGCAGGCATTCCGGCTCATCCCTATAGAGTTGCCGGGCAAACACATTGTCGTTTGTGCTGGTGCGAGCATGAAGCATTCACTTATGATATCCTAAAATCATTCTCATGTCGATCAAAACAATGACCGACCTCTTAAAAAAGCAAGAGGCCGAACGGCAGGACTTTGCCATCGGTGTTTATGATGAATGGCAATTGTTCCGAAAAATGGAGCAGGAACTCTTATCACCCTATGACGGTGCCTATGAAAGCGCTCCGACCAGTGTTCAGCAGAAAATCGCACAAGCCCGCGAAGATTATTTTGCTGAATGGGGCAGCGATGGCCGGCTGGCCGCGCTGATGGAGGCACGACACAACAAGGAACGGGAAAAACTGGCTGAGCGTCAGAACATAGCCGAACAATTGCAAACCCGGAAAAAACAAAATGACCGGGGCCGATAATTATTACACACTTCAAAATCAAATTATGAACTACGATACACGATTACAGGACCTGATCCTGAAGCAGGAAAGACAGGTACACAGCTTTGAACGGCACAGGGCCTCCATGTGGGATGCGGTTCAAGCTACTGAAAAAGAAATTTTAGAGCAGCATGATTGCACCTACAGCGATGCGCCGCCGCATATTCTCACCATCATTAACAAATTGCGTGAAGACTATTACAGATATTGGTGGAATGATGGCATCCTGTTCACCGCCTTGATGCGCCGCCAAGCAGCAGCACGGCAGAGAATACTGGACACAATAAAATAAGTCTTAATTTTAAAATCTTTTATTTGCCATGAGTAATTCAAAAAAGGATAAGGTAAAAAACACACAATCGCCCAAACTAACACTTGAAGAAATCAGTTCCGAAGAATGGGTAAGCGCTTTATCGCCAGAGCAAAAAGAGGAATTGATTGATTTCGTATATGAGCTGTCGCTCTTTTTATATAACTCTTATTCAGAAGAAGATGAAAAACAACCTTAATTACTTTCAGAAGTTCATTTCAAAGAAGGAAAATGAAAACCAGTCCAGTCTGCTTGTGTGGTCATATACGCGTGTCAGTTCCAAGCAGCAGGAAAGCAATAACAGCCTCAATAACCAAATTGATGCAAATCAATTATATGCGAAACAGAATAATTTAACCATCACCGATGTTTTTGGGGGTTCATATGAATCAGCCAAGACGGATTTTACGCGTAAGGAATTTAAACGCCTTATCGACAAGGTAAGGGCCAGCCGGAAAAAGCCTTATGCGATCCTTGTTTATAAAATGTCGCGTTTCTCCCGCTCAGGGGGAAACGCCATTGGACTTGTCAATATGCTTGTGGAAGATTTAGGCGTACACCTGATTGAAGTATGCAGCGGCCTGACGACAACAACCGAGCGCGGTAAAGCGGCAATCTATGAAAGCCTGTTTCATGCCTATAAGGAGAACCTGGAAAAGATCGAACTGGTTGTGCCAGCTATGCAAAAATTTCTGAATAACGGCAACTGGCTCGGCATTACCCCGCTGGGCTATGACCATTATGGCCCTAAAGTGACCAATGAAAAGTTCTTGAGCAAAACCCAGCGCATCGAGATCAACAAAGACGGTGAATTGTTGCGCGAGGCATGGCAATGGAAATTATCGGGCGTTTATAGCGATGCACAGATCATGGCCAAACTTGCCGTCCGGGGATTGCATCTAACCGCCCAGAAGATCAGTAAAATATGGCGTAACCCTTTCTATTGCGGCATCATTATCAACAAATTGGTCGACATGCCTGTTCAGGGCAATTGGCCGGCCCTGCTAAGTCATGACGATTTTATAAAGGTTCAAAACCTGCTTGAAAATAATCCGTCCGGCTACCAGCATAATAAAGAAGAAGCGCAACGCCCTTTGACCCGGTTGATTAAATGCGATGAATGTAAACATTACATGATTGGTTACATTAACCGGAAGAAGAATTTACATTACTATCGTTGTCGGAATTGCAGAGGTGTAAGTGTAAATGCGCTTACAACCCCGAAGGCATTACGCAAGGGAGCTAACGACCTGTTTGTGGATTTGCTGAAGAAATACAGCATTGCCCGTGATGTTATCCCCGTCATACAAACGCAGCTCACGAAGCTGTTTAACCGCTTTCATGACAGCCAGTCACAAAATGACAGTGACCTGAAATTGCAACTGGAACGATTGGACAAAAAGATCAGAGACCTGAAAATTCGTCATGGTTTGCAGGAGATCGACAAGGAAACATACGAACTGACAATGGCCCATTTGAACGAACATATTCGCCAAGTAAGCAAGGAATTGAACGAAGCGATCCCGAGGGTGTCTAACCTGGAAAAATTATTATTTCATTCGTTGAAGAAGCTCGAAAACATCAGTGAAATATGGGTTTCCAGCAATCTCGATATGAAAAGAAGAATACAAAAGACACTTTTTCCTGAAGGCGTGTACTACAATGCAAAAACGCATGAATGTCTAACCGCAAAAACAAATTCTTTCATCGGTCTAACAAGTTCTCTAACAGAGAGATATAGTGGAAAAGAAAAAGGGAACTTCCAGTTTAAAATGGAAAATTCCCTTTATGTACCCGGGATGGGAGTTGAACCCACACTAGCATTGCTGCCAACAGGATTTTAAGTCCTGCGTGTCTACCAGTTCCACCACCCGGGTAGACCATCTTTGATCTCTTCGTTTACCCATCTCGTTCCTAACAACTACCGGAACAGGATAAACTTTGTATTTTAAATCTACACCAAATACCTGATCCCGGCACAATACCTTAGGACCTGATTGAAACAAAAAATTCCACCTTTCGGATGGAATTTATGAGCGGAAGACGAGGCTCGAACCCGCGACCTCAACCTTGGCAAGGTTGCGCTCTACCAACTGAGCTACTTCCGCATGTAATCGCCAAAGTTTTAAGACCTAAGCGATTAAATTATTTTGAAAAGAACTTGTTTTCCTTCTTTCTAACCAGCTGACCCTCTTGTGATTAGCTGTTTTCGTTATTGGGAGTGCAAAGATAGGAATTGTTTCTAACTCACAAAATTTTTCTTGCAGAAAATCCTTTATTTATACTGCGGCGTATACAAAGTATTAGAAGGAACTTCCACTTTAGGCTTTCCTTTATAACGCTGAGTATACAGGCTGTAGCAGCCACCCAGTACGAATGCCATAATACAAAATACTTGCAGGTAAAACAGGAATACGGATGAATTTACCCAACTACGTTTAAAGTCTTTATCGCGGGGATCTTTTTCAAGTTGTGCCATAACTCATTTGATTGCAGTGCAAAAATAATAGTTCAAACTAAAAATTCACCTTTTATTATCAACAATTTCTGTAAAAGTCTTTTTGCCTTGTATAAAATAGCTACACACCACGCTTTTATGCAAATACCCATGCAGCTCATTTTTCTTCTTCGGCGGAAAAAGTCCTTTCTTCCGCGTCATGAAAAACCATTTCAAAAAAGAGCCGTGTGCTTTCATCACCGACCGGTAATAGGTCTTCTGTCCGGCCAGCAATGACTTAAAGGCTGAAATATAATCGAGCAAGAAACGGTAACTAATCTTCCATATTGCTTCCCACCGGGGTAAATTCTTGGCCATCATCACCAGGTTATTCCTGAAATTCAGGAAAACCTTCTTCGCATTTCCCTTGGGCAGTGTGCCCCCTCCCAGATGATATACAACTGATTGCGGACAGGCAAACACCTGGTAACCCGCCAGTTGCAACCGCCAGCAAAAATCGATCTCTTCCTGGTGCGCAAAAAAGTATTCATCCAGTCCGCCCAGGGCATGGTACAGATTGGCCTTTACAAACATGGCCGCACCGCTGGCCCAGAAAATAGGTTCAGCCGAATCATACTGCCCCTCATCCTTTTCACAAACATCAAAAATGCGGCCCCGGGCAAAGGGATAGCCCAGGTAATCGAGCCAGCCACCGGCCGCCCCGGCATATTCAAACAATTCTTTTTGACCGTACTGCAAGATCTTTGGCTGACAGGCCCCAATGGTTTTATCACTTTCCAGCAGCGCCACCATGGCCTCGAGCCAGTTGGGCGTTACCTCCACATCAGAATTCAGCAATACGTAATAATCAGCCTGAATTTGCTTCAACCCCTCATTATACCCCTGCGCAAATCCATAATTGGCCTTATTCTGAATAATACGTACCGCTGGCCAGTTTTGCTGCAGCCAGGTAACTGAATCGTCAGTAGAGGCATTATCTACCACCACCACTTCCTTATTATTATAGGTAGTAGTCATCACAGACGGTAAAAACTGTTGCAGGTAATTACGTCCGTTCCAGTTCAGGATCACTATAGATACGCGTGGTGTTGCCATGCTGATGTAAAAATAATTCAGCTAAATAAAGGATGCAAAGGAACGGTTTTTATAAATTAGTTGAATGATTCAACCGCTTTTTAACTGGAGAACCGGATTAGCCCTGATTGCCATAGCAATTGTAAGCGGAACAATTTTTTATTCGCAATACCTGGCCCGCAAAATTGCCCTCGACGAAAGGCAAAAAGTAGAGGAATGGGTAGAAGCCACCAAGTTACTGCTGCACGATACCACTGGCCTGAGTGATAAGCTGGTAGGCATTATCATGACTGAAAATAAGACGGTACCCATTATAGTTACCGACGAAAAGGGAAATATTCTCGACCACGTCAATCTCGATTCGGCCAGCGTGGCGAACGATTCAGGATATGTACGAAAAAAATTAAATGAATTCAGGTCGCAGAACCCCACTATTGAATGGGTTGATCCGCTTAACCCATCGGAAAAGAACCATTACAGTTACGGTCATACCTCGTTGTTAAACCAGGTGCGGTATTACCCCCTGGTACAGCTGTTTGTTGTAAGCATGTTCATTATTATTACCATTCTGGCCCTCACAACCAGTTTTCGCTCATCGCAAAACCAGGTTTGGGCAGGCATGGCAAAGGAAACAGCGCACCAGCTGGGCACACCCTTAACTTCATTACAGGGTTGGGTAGAAATGTTGAAGGAAAGTTATTCGGACGAAAAGATCGTGCATGAGATGGAAAAAGATGTGAACCGGTTAAAGCTGGTAAGCGACCGGTTTGGAAAAATTGGCAGCACGCCGCATCTGGAAAAGCATAATATTGTTGCCCAGGTATCGAGCATGGTAGAATACATCCGTAAACGGGCAACCGGTAAAGTGCAGTTTGTGCTGAATACCCGCAACATCAGCGAGATCTACACCATGATCTCCCCGCCCCTGTTCGACTGGGTTATAGAAAATCTGCTTAAAAATGCCCTCGATGCCATGGAAGGTAGGGGCACCATCACCCTCAACATTTGGCAACATGATGGGCAAACCTATATTGATGTCACCGACACAGGCAAGGGTATTGCCAAACAGAATATCAGCAAGGTGTTCAAACCCGGATTTACCACTAAAAAGCGCGGCTGGGGACTGGGGTTAAGCCTCTCCAAACGCATAATTGAGCAGTACCACAAAGGGCAGTTGTTTGTAAAGAACTCTGAACCGGGTAAGGGAACAACCTTCAGGATTGTATTTAAATAGATTGTGAGCTTTGGCAACCATTTGATGAGTTTTTAAATTTCTTGCTCAACATATTGGTAAATCAATTAAATTTGCGACCCAATTCAAGTGCCCAGGTGTTGAAACTGGTAGACAAGCCACTTTGAGGTGGTGGTGCTGGAAACGGCGTGCAAGTTCGAATCTTGTCCTGGGCACAAAGGCCCCGACGAAAGTCGGGGCTTTATTATTTGGCGGCGTTACGAACCTGTTCGCAAAAGCAGACAAATAAGGATCAAGTGAAAAAGTTGGGGGATTGTT
>NZ_LVYD01000063.1 GCF_002077945.1 Niastella vici | reverse complement strand
TGCGGCATAGTTAGCAACTTTTTAGCCGCTCTTTCCAAAAATCGCCCCCTGATCCCTGTTAGTCGTGTAAAATGATCAATTTCGGTTCCATTTCTTTACAGATTATAACTATAGTTCGAAAGCAATCCATAAACTTTTGAATTTGTTCCTTTGCAGATTCTAAAACTTTACAACCTCGACAGATCAGATTTAAGCTTAACCAGATTTCCCAACAATGCGGTAATAAGTAAATTTTGTTCAACTTCATTTCCAGTAACTGATCACAAGAACCAGTTATTGGGAACCGGCCCTGCAGGTTGGATTTTCCCCATATATGTTTTAACAACTTTATTGTTTCTTTGAAATGATGATAAAGCCGCCTTTGCCAGCGGGAACAGGGAGGTCGTCCAGATTTAGAGATGTTTGTTTTTCCTGGAGGCTGTTTACTCCCGGCGCATATACGGAAACCGCTGCAGGCGCCATCTTCAGTGCATTCCAATTCAGCGATAACCCGATATGGAGGTCTTCCTTTGCCCAACTGGCATAAACAATTAATAATTTATCTTCCTTTTGATAAACAGTTACTTTAACATCATCCTGGTTGCATTTGACAGGGATATTGGGGTCCCAGTATCCGATCATCCTGGATTGCTGAATACCGAACTCATCCCAAAGTTTCCATACGGAAGAAGGGTCGCAACCAACCCAGCCAAGCCGGGAAGTCATCCCATAAAGCATGCCCCGGTAAGGGTTTCCACAACCATTAAGCATCTCGCCGTACAACCCGAAGGGCAGCCCCGCCATTTCTGTTAACCAATAGTCAGGCCCCTCATTATAATTATACCCTTCACCCAGCCAAAGGCTGTTGATGCAGGGGAAAAGCTCCATATATTGATTAGCTGGGCTATTCATCCCATAGGAAGCACTGAAATTGTTGCCGGAATGAAAGTCGATCAAACAACTATCGGCCGACCTGTCAAGTACCTTCCGGACCCGCTTCATGATTTCCCGGTCGTAGCCCACGCCATCCAGGTAGATCCCCCGCATCCCTGTATTCCTGACCAGCCAGGCCAGTCCTTCCAGGTAATAATTATGAAGACGGGAAAGCCCTTGTGTGCGGATAGACATATCATATTCGCCTCCCTCTAAGGGAGTATGCCAGGCAGCATCGTACCTGGTTCTAAGATGTTCTACAAGCCAGGACCCTCCTTTTGCATATAAGTTACCGCCGAGCCCATCGTCGGCGAACTGGTCTGCCAGCTGAGCGCCAAGGCCGGGGGTAAAAATTTCATCACCCAGGCTTCGGAATGCCCAGATCTCGGGAGCATAATTACTCAGTTCCCTGACTGTATAATAGATCTTGGTCCTTATTCCGGATCTTCTGTTTGTATTGATGTACCTTTTTAATGTATCGGTAGTAATGAATGGATAATTGATGTAGGGATTCAGCAGGTTTCCCTGGTGAACGTTCATGACTGTTGCGCCCTTTTTCATTGCTTCTTTGCGCCAGTTATCCATTGGAGGGTCAGCCTGAAAATACCGTTCATTCCAATGGCTGTTGTCAAGCGGTTTAACGGGCGTAATGAGCAACCCGAAATTGAGATGTATTGTCTGGCCCTTCCGAAGCATTTTCCGGCCGGTGAAAGCTTTGAATAATACCCGTCCTTTATCCTGTCCTTCATCATGTAAGGTACACCCACCAAGCCCTTCATTACTCCAATCCTTATAGGTTCCTGTTTTACTGAAATTGTATAAAGACCAGTCGGGGCTTTCATGCTTTAGCTTACATTGAAGCCCTGCGTTCATGTCGCCAAGCCAAAGCATGTTGTTGGCCATTTGTTTGTCCCATTTCCATTCCCAGTGTTCAGGGCGTTTTCCTCCTTTACGGCCAAGCCCCATCATATAAGTGGCAGCCTCATGCGCATAGGGTATTTGTAATTGAATATCATCAAGCGCCAGGTCTTCCCCCGCCGATAACGTTACCTGGTAGTCGATGTATCCATCGCATTCCATTTTTGCGTCGATCTCAAGAAGAGATCGTCCATTACGCAGTTGGGTCTTCCAGCTCACTGCCCCTGCTGTTTTTAGCGTGATGACAGGTTTTCCGCCCTTCCAAATCAACTCTTTGTCATTGCGGAAAACCAATAACCGCATAGGGCCGCTAAGAATGTCCCTGGCTGGCGCCCCCACCCTGTCATTGGAGCCGGAGAAATCACTGGTGATCTTGTCAGGTAAACCATAACGGTCAAATCGAAGCTCCCGTCCCAAAATACGGATGGTATTGCCCTGTAGCTGAATGGGGGTATACGGTTTATATATACTGTCGTCCAGTCCGATCTTCGAATCCAGCCAATTTAATCTCGCCATCCTGAACAATTCGCCGTAGCCCCGGTCTGTTAACAGGGAATCCTGTACCTCGAGCCTGATCTTCACTTTCCTGTCAACGCCTTCTGCCTGCACTGTTATCTCTCCTTCATAAGCTCCCGGCCTGGTATCTGATGGAAGATCTACGCCAATCCACAGCGGCTGCACCTTACCTTTTTGTATATGAACCGCTTTGGTAAATGGTTTACCGAGCCAGTTAATCCCCGCCAGGTTGAAACAACGGATGACCGATTTGGAGATTGTTGCTCCCTGAGTACTCAGCAGATCAGTGAATGCCAGCTGTACATTTCGCAGCTCCCTGAATGGCGTATAGATCCCCAACTGGAAGGCAAAGAATTCATTTCGCATAACGATAGCGTTAAATGGCTCGCCATCCTTTCGCTGTACCCAGCGCAATGGGATATCGGAATCCATTCGAATGGGATGCTTTCTGTCTTCGGGGAAAAGTAGAAAGCCTTTGTTCTTGTTAACCAAAAGCAGCTCTTCTACCTCGCTGGCTGTAGCAACCGTTTCCATTGGGTCGAAACTATCGAACTCAGTTACCGACTCAAAGCGAACAACATGCGCCTGAGACAACTCCTTACCTTCATACTTCAGGTTCCATTGGGGATCTGTGATTTTCTCTGCAGCCGGATAAACCGTATTGGGGAAATACCAACTGCCGGTATTCTTATAGGGTAAATAGTACAGATAATATTTTCCTTTTCCGGTGGCGGGCTCGAAAATCAGGTCGGCAAACTCTTTGTTGATGGCCCGGAAATGAAAATTGTGTATAGATCTCCCCGTGGAAGCGTCTACCAGGATAACAGATTTATTCCCGGGATCATCTAACCGCCGCCAGGGTATATGAACCTGTGCGGCAGGCGCATCGTCGTTCACTTCTATGACTACCCGATGATTGCCAAATTCACAACGGTCCCATTGACCAGTGCCATACATATTCGTTTGGGCAGATAGTTCTCCATCGCTTTGCAATAACATCAGCAAGGCACTCAACATAGCCGGAACAAATAGCTTTTTCATTTTACGCTTTTATCAAACGGCTAAATAATACTATTTGCTCCCCGTATACACCCATTATCTTAACAAACACCAATGCTTTATTTGCACCAGGTAAATTCGCTGCCATTCAATAACAAGCAGATATAGTTTCAATCCCTCTCTATCGTTTTGGCAATGACCCCGATACATACCCGAATCAAATAATGCTATAAGGTTACCGCTTGTGTATCGCCCTCGTTTATCCTGTATTTCATTATTTTGCTGCCCTCGGTTATGGTAATATTTAATTTTTCCTTGTTCAGCCTGGATATTTTGAGATCGAACACATGACCGAACGAGTGAATGTTATTTAATGCCATTTCATTCCAGTCCTTTGGTAGCCGTGGCGTGCAATTAAAACTGTTAAAACCTGTTGGCAGCATACCAAAAAGCCCTTCTATAAATATTCTGCAATAAAGCCCTCCCTCGGCCGACAAATGCCGTTGGTTTCCTTCGGGGTAAGCTTCTACCGGATATGGCACATGCTCTCCCAACAGTCTCCTGCGCGAATAATAGCGCAGATAGTTCATTGCTCTTTCTGTTTCACCTGCCTGCAGTACACCACGAAGTGCATACAGGGTCGACCGGTCCCAAAAAGTTTCTTTACCTGCCTCGGTAGCCAATCCGTCGACTGTCCATAACCTGGGCGAAAACAGGGCGTCGATCGTTCCCTTGCTCCGGTCTAAAATGCCCATGGTAAGGGGCACGCAGATCCAGGCACGCAATACATCATTGGTTTCGTAATATTTATACGCTTCAAACCCTTCTACATTACCGCCAAAATATTTTTCGATATTGGTTTTAAGTATAGCGGCTTGTTTTAAATATGAATCCAATTGTGATTTGGGCTGATGCAGTTGTTTCCCAAGATCGGCCGCAGATCTCAATGCGCCATAATAAAGACTGCTTGTTGGCAGGTTGGCTTTGCCTGATGGAAAGCGCCCTTCCAGTTCATCATGATCTGAAAGAACGACGCCCTGGTCATTTAATTTCCTGCTGCAGTATTCAAGACACCAGGTGATGAGCGGCCACAGTACTTTTGCTGAATCAGGATTACCATATGCCAGTGCGAACCGGGAAGCACCATAAGCGATCATGGCCATGTCGCCCCTGTCGCCGGCGCCTTGCCATACAGCGTCCCCTTCGGCAACTATGGAACTGGGTATGGGACGGTATTCGGGGTTCATGTACCTGGCAAACAAACGGTAACAGGCCATCGCTGAAAGGGTGCCAATGCTATCGCCCAGGAATGCAAAAAAGGGGCACACATATTCGGCCTGGTCATTTGCCCACACAGCCGCATAATATGCAAGGCCGCCGGGGCCATGAAGATAACCAACCTTGGTTTTGTAAATACTTTCCGTTCCCCTGATCTTGGCAAATGAAAACTCCGTATTCAATATGGTATCCGGTGTTTGTAATTGCAATGGCGATAAAATAGTTTTAATGCGGTTCTCACGCGCGCTTTCTTCTATATCCGCATCTACGGTAATGGGCTGGGCTGGAAAATCTGTGGCCCGGTAACAAACGGCAAAACTGGTGCGCTCACCTGGTTGCACCAGCCGGCTGCCATCGCCTATGGATGCCATTATGATCGTGTGCGGCCTTACTTTACTTTGAATGCTATCCGTTCTTACCTCCCGCTTCAGGTATTCCATGGAAATGGTAAGCGGCTTATCGGTTGTATTGGTGAAAACAAATTTTTCAATGACCATCGGTTTGTCCACGGAAGGAAAAATACGCCGTTCAATTTTTACCAGCTCAGGGTTGCCCGTTATCGCATCAATTTGCATAATACCTTTGTGGCTAATGCTTTTGATGTTATAAGAAAGAAGGCCTGTCTTTTTTCCGATGGCCAGGTCCATTTTTAACTGCCGGTTATTTATAAAGAACCGGGGCAGCTCGTTGTCAAGGAAAGTATAATCAATGTGGCTTCGGGTAACGTCGGGCAGCATCCTGAATGTGGGGAAGACCACTGTTCGCAAAACAGCAGATCTGCCTGCACTATCTAATCCATACTGAACCCAAACAGATACTTTTTCTCCCGACATTTCAATATGATCTGTATGCGGCAGCCGGCCATTGATTGTCCATTTGATACTTCCATCAGGCTGTATAACCCAACGGTCGGTTTGCTGAGGTAAGGCCTGCTGTTGGGCAAAAAGCAGGGATGGCAAAAGGAAAGCTAAAAAACTTATAAGTGTTTTATTGATCGTTAGTTTCATTTAATATCAATTATGCTGTTTAAAGTAGCTGTACCACGGTACCCGGTATCCTAATTCACTAATTGCCCGGGAAAATTATAAGCATATTTCCAGGTATCGCTCATATTAGGATACTGTCGTTTACATTCCAGGTATTCGTTCATCATCCTGCGCATAGTGGGGTTAAGCGTTTGCAGGTATTCAGGCGTTAACAGGCTTGAGTTGAGCAGGTAAAAATGCCAGGTAGGTGGGTGTGCCGCGCTGTGGTAGCCCATATGCAGGGTGCGCCTCGGCACTTCCATAGTTTTGGTATATCCTCTGTGGATCAAATTATTATTATAGATCACCGCCTGCCCGGCTTTTAAAGGAACGGGCATACCGCCGGGCATTTCCACACCAACCGGAGCATAGTGCTTTGAGCCCTGGAATGCTTCATTTTCTTCTGGGGTGTTGGGCCGGTTATGGCTGCGGGGCACAATCCAAAGAGAATTTTCATCTACCAATGGCAAATTGATCTGCACGCTGTTATGAAACCGTTCTTTGGAAAATAGCCAGTCTTCTATTTCTTCCTGCGGGATCTGGATGATATCCCGGTGCCAGCCGAGGGAATAAGCCGTACCTGCATTGGCTGCCAGGATCGATGCATTGTTGATGATCAGGTTGGGCCCTATGATGGCTTCCACAATTTTTAAGATCACCGGGTTATAAAAGGCATGGTGAATAGGCTCGGTTCCGGGCTTTGTCAATAAATGAAAATAATACTGCCGGGCTTCCTGGCCAAACGAGGCTATTTCATCGCCCAGGTGCTGGAAAGATGAACTGCGGACCCGCTTGTCGGTAGCTTCAATTTTGGGGCTTAGCAATTCGTCCATAATACCCCTGAAGTGATCAATTTCCTGTTGCGTTAAGACATCAACGATCACATACCCCTCTTTTTCGAAGGATTCTTTTAGACTTTCCATATGGCTTTTTTTATTTAGATTATTTCAATTCATCACCAGGTTTGGGCAGTTTTACGCAAAACGATACATGTAGTTGATTATAACCAACTTACGACAGATTTTATCGAAATAGTGTACGTTAACTATTTGGCAATACTAGCTGCTTTATTTTGTTCTTCCAAATATTTTTACACTAAAAATGTATATTGCCACCCTTGAAAACAAGCTCAAATAAAAGCATCGGAATTAAAGAAATTGCAGAACGGGCTAATGTATCCATCGGCCCTGTTGACAAGGTATTGCATAACCGGGGTGGCGTTTCCAAAGCAACCCGTGAACGTATTTTGCAGGCCATTAAAGATCTGGGGTATACCCCAAACATCCTGGCCAGCCGGTTAAAGTCATCAAGAGATTATACGATCGCCGTTTTAATTCCTGAAGCCACCGAAATAATTCCTTTTTGGTTGGCCCATAACACCGGGTTTGAAGAGGCGCTAAAAGAGGTTTCCCCCTTTGGGATCAACATCAGCATACTGACGTTTGAACAAAACAACGAAGCTTCTTTTAAATTGCGCGTAGATGAAGTTCTCCATGATGGTTATGACGGCATATTTATGGTACCGGTATTCTATGATGAAACCATAAGGCTGTTGCAACATTATAAGGATCTAAATGTACCGGTCATCTTCTTTGACAGTAATATTCCCGGGTTATCGAACCTCAGCTTTATAGGAAACAATTCGAAGGACAGTGGGTACCTGGCTGCTAACTTACTGGATTATACGATTTCAAAAAAGGGAGACATACTAATTGCTTCCATAGAAAGGAAAGAGGATAACCACATCCAGTTTTCGGCCCGGGAGGAAGGGTTTTTAACTTACTTTAAAAATACCGGCAGAAGAATACTACGATTCACCGATAATACCGGAAATGAGCAGACGATCAGCAAAGGTATTTCGGCCATTTTCAATGATAACCCGCATTTGGAAGGAATATTTGTCGTTAATGGCATTGATAAGATTGCAGCTGCGGTTACCCCAGCGCAAAAATGCAATTACCGGATGATCGGTTATGATCTTATTGAGAAGAATATTCAATTGTTAAAGAATGGAGCCATCGATTTCCTCATCAGCCAGCAACCCCAAAAGCAGGCGTACCAGGGAATTAAATTGTTTTATGACTATTTAATATTGAAAAAACCAATAGCGCCTTCTTATTACCTGCCGCTTGATATAGTCATGAAAGCCAATATCGATTATTACCGGTTCCTGTAGTTATCCCCTGAACATTGCCTGTACATTGAATAAGTATTCTCAGGGTATTGTCTTGCGCACAAGGGTGTTCCTGTAGTGTTTTTAGAATATTTCGGTAAAATACCCAGGCCATATCCCTAACATTGGGCTACCACACCGGTAGCGTATGTGCTTTGCGCTAAACGGAATGAGCAAATCGTTTAAAGCCTTTTGAATTAAACGGAATCGTGTTTCGATTTAAAAGTGTTTAAACGAAACAGGCAAATCGTTTAATTAAAAGTCCTTTGAATTAAACGAAATAGTGTTTCAATTTAATTAAAAGTGTTTTGCCTTAAACGAAATGGACAAATCGTTTAATTGCATTAAGGTTGCCCGAAATAGATATGATTTGATTTTCAGGCATATAACGATGACTTATATGTCAATCCCCTTAAAACGTTGAATGTATGCTGGCCTCCTACCAAAACGCGTACACGATACACCTAAAAGAATCACTTCTTTATCCAGCTGATCACCGCATTGGCAGAAGACGTCATTCAGGACGCCTTCTGCCGTGCGATGGAGATCCGGAAAGCAGTGCTACAGGAAGCTAAAATTCCCGCCTTTATTGCTCCCTCTTTCGTGACCCCGCCAATATATTTACACAAACGATGACGGCAATTCCCCTGTTAATTACAATTGTATTGAAAAGTAACGTTCTCTATATTTGAACCGGTGGTTGCAGTAAGCCCGGTGATCTTTCCGGTATTATCGTAAGTGTAATTAAAATTTTCAACAGTGGATCCCTGCTGGAAACCTTTGATCAGGTGTGCATTTTTTACATACAGGCCTCCGTAGTTCAGGAGTTGAACTAATTTAAGAAAGTCTCCGTCTGCACTGTTTTTATCTGTATAGTAGTTGTAAACGGCTGTATTGGAGCCCTCGGCTGAGCCGGTTAAGTCGCCATTGGTGAAAGTATATGTAGTGGTTTGAATGGAGCCTCCATTGTACTGGTAAGTTGATTTCAGCAATTGTGAACCTGAATAGGTATAGGTATAAACGGTTTTGATATTGCTGGCGTCCTTTCTCATTGAATAGGAGATCAGGCCGTCGCTATTTAAAACCACCGAATCGGTAGCCGTCACAGAGCTTGCATTGCTGGTCGTGATCATCATGAGGTTACCACTGTAGGTAAAAACTTTTTTGAAGGGGCTGCTGCCTGTTCCCTGGATAGTTGAGATTTTTCCGTCGTTGTTATAAGAAATATTAATGGTATTGGTGGTGCTTCCGTATTGATCAATAACTGTGATCAATTTGCAACTGGGCGATGAACTGCTTTTCTTACTGCAGGAAGGTGATATCAAGAAAATGAAAGCTGTAGCTACAGCCATTGATGTAGTAATGAATTTCATGAGTCTATAAATTAATGATGGGACAAATGTATACTGCAGTCCCATAAGAAAAAATACTACTAAGTGGTGTATTTTCATTTATTGGATCCTTTGAAGCCTGCTGAAAGGACGTCATAATTATATAAGCCATTTCAATAATTATATAACAATATATCTTGCCACACATTGCAATTTGACAGAGTCATTTAGCTAATAACATAAAAAGAAATAAACATGGAAACAGTACAATTTAAAACAAACATTAAGTGTTCAGGATGTATAGCCACCGTTACACCGGTGCTCAATGAACTGGTTGGACAGGACAATTGGGAAGTGGATCTGCAGAGTCCTGATAAAGTGCTAACCGTATCAAGAGAACAGGCAGGTAAGCAGGAAATTAAACAGGCGGTTGAGAAAGCCGGTTATAAGGCAGAACCGGTAGCCTGATGGTTTAATAGTGGGCGATATGCCAGTCACCCTTTTTTATTTTTCGCTTTCCAAAGCCATGAGATATCAAATTATATAAGTTTTTTACAAAATTATACAACATTTAAGATCGCTGAAAACCTTAGCTTTGGCTTAACTAAGCGCTGGCAGGATATTTGTTATTTTTTGGAGTATATAATTTTGCTTTTTATTATTTGAAATGAAACCTAACAGAACCATACAGTTAAAAGCGGTCTTTCTACTTATAGTATTTAGTTTAAATACTATAGTTGGATTTGCCTGTGCTGCAGGTTTGAATATGGGTTTTAATAAACATCATCATCATGAAACGGGTTCCCGGTCAACCATAGCCCATCATCATGAAAAAGGCACCCCCCATCACCACCACCACGAAGAACTGGCTAAAAGCAAAACAACTGACAATCACAATTGCTGCACAGACAATGCAACCCAACTTTCGGGGTCAGATAAGCTGCTTTCCCAAACTATAAATTCCGGCATTGAAACGCCGGTTGCACTGATAGCTCTTCATTTTTTATATTCAGCTAATTTATCTTCCTTTATTCAGGACACTAAAAAGATTCAGGTAGTTCGACCGTATGTTCTTAACTCCCGGGGGATACGTGTGTCCATTCAGTCCTTCCAGATTTGATTTTGAGCATTTCCGGTAATATTACTTTTGCCGGTTACTCCCTGGTGCAGTACAATAAAGGTACCTGACACCCTGTATTATTCCATTTGTTCAAAAATCAAATCAGTAAAAATGAAAAATTTATTTTTTTCTGCAATCCTGTTTGCAGCCCTTACATTTTCAGCAAAGGCAAACAATAACGCTTTGTATGTTGCATCGACAACAGAAAATTTTGTTAACGACTCTCCGTTGTCACAGTTACTTACATTCTATTATGATATAAAAAATGCGCTGGTTAAAGGTGATGCTAATACAGCAGCTGCTAAAGCCGGCGAGTTTGTAAAAGCTGTCAATAATGTCGACATGAAAAAGCTTCCCGATGCCGATATGAATGCCTTTATGTCTTTACAGGAAAAGCTGGCTTTTGATGCAAAGCATATTTCAGAAACAAAGGAGATAGGCCATCAAAGAGAGCATTTTCAATCATTTTCAAATAACTTTTACAAACTGGCCAAAGCAGTGAAATTGTCTGACAAACCTGTTTACCAGGATTATTGCCCCATGAAAAAGGCATACTGGTTAAGCAGCGAAGCGGCTATCAAAAATCCGTATTACGGAGCTCAAATGCTTACCTGCGGCAAGGTAAATGATACAATAAAATAGGCATGCACTGATAATAAAGCAGCAGCTATACGGTCTATAACCCGTTAGCTGCTGCTTATAGACTAAAGTAACCACAGGCAGCCTTGCCAATAAAAATTAATGCAATGCTTAAACGTATCGGTAAAATAACAGTACGGATACTGAAAACTATTTTGATCCGGAAGAAAAAGTGTTGTCAATAGAAAGAAATAACAATGAAAAATATATTCTTAATAATTCTGTTGGTTTTTTCCTGGTCATTTTCCCGGGCACAGGTGGATACGGGAGATTATGGAACCCTGACAGAAAATATCAGGTTAGCAAAAGCCAATTTAGGGCCGGTTAAAACTATGGATGCCCCGGCTCCCCCACATACAGTGCGGTACGATCTATATATTGCCGATACCACAGTGAATTTTGCCGGCAAATCAAAAAGGGCTATTGCAGTGAACGGCCAAATTCCTATGCCTACATTAACATTTACCGAAGGCGACACTGCTGAGATCTATGTGCACAATAACCTGAATGAAGAAACATCCCTGCACTGGCATGGATTGTTCCTGCCCAATAGAATGGATGGGGTGCCCAATCTTACCCAGATGCCTATAAAACCACACACCACGTATTTGTACAAATTTCCCATTATTCAGCATGGCACGCACTGGTATCACAGCCATTCGGGTTTGCAGGAACAAATCGGCATGTACGGAGCTTTTATCATGAATAAAAGAAAAGAATGGGATATTGCCACCATCCCTGTTGTATTGAGCGAGTGGACAAATATGAAACCAGAACAGGTTGATCGAAGCCTGCATGCCGCCACCGATTGGTTTGCCGTACAAAAAGGCTCTACACAAAGCTATTCCGAAGCCATTACAACCGGTAATTTCAAAACAAAGGTTACCAATGAATGGAAACGAATGACGGCAATGGATGTGAGTGATGTATATTATGACAGGTTTTTGATCAATGGAAAAAATCAAAACGAGCAACCGCAATTCAAGGCAGGCGACAAAGTAAGATTACGGATAGCAAACGGTGGTGCTTCCTCCTATTTCTGGCTTAATTACGCCGGGGGAAAAATTACAGTGGTGGCTACCGATGGTAATGATGTAGAACCGGTGGAGGTTGACCGGTTGATCATAGCAGTGTCTGAAACCTACGATGTGGTGGTGACCATTCCCGATAACAAAAGTTATGAATTTTTAGTTACACCGGAAGACCGTACAAAATCGGCATCCCTCTGGTTAGGCAGTGGAGAAAAGGTTCCCGCCAAAAAACCAGGCAGGCTTAAATATTTTGCCGGTATGAAAATGATGAACGACATGATGGATATGAAGGGGAATCTGGTACAAATGGATGGCATGAAAATGCAGAACCAGATAATGGATATGAACACCGTCATGTATCCGGAAGTTACCGGTGAAGAAAATCCAAAGGTGAGAAATAAAAATGATGGCATGAAGGGGCATGAGATGCCTGACATGCAAATGACTGATAGCAATAGCATGCCGGGGATGGATATGACAGCGGAAGCACCAGATATTGTAACCCTCAATTATGAAATGCTGCGTGCCCCTGAGAAGACCACTTTACATCCCGGGCCGTTAAAAGAGTTGCATTTTACGCTTACCGGCAATATGAACCGCTATGTTTGGAGCCTGGATAACAAAGTGGTTTCAGAAAGCGACAGGATCCTTATTAAAAAAGGCGAAAACGTACGGCTCATTTTGTATAACAACAGTATGATGCGTCACCCCATGCACCTGCATGGTCATGATTTCAGGGTGTTGAATAGCCAGGGTGAATATGCCCCTATGAAGAATATCATAGACATGATGCCCATGGAAACCGATACCATAGAATTCGCGGCCACTGAACCGGGGGGCGACTGGTTTTTCCATTGTCACATTTTATACCACATGATGAGTGGCATGGGTAGAGTGTTCAGGTACGACAATAATTTGCCCAACCCTGAAATACCCAACCCTAAATTGGCACAGCGGAAATTATTTGCCGATGACCGGATGTTACATCCCATGGCAAAGATTGGTTTGGAAAGCAATGGAAGCGATGGCGAACTGATGATTGCCAATACAAGGTACCGGTTGCAAACTGAATGGCGGGTTGGATATAATATGCACCACGGCTATGAAAGCGAAAGCCATTTCGGAAGATACCTGGGTAGGATGCAATGGTGGTTTCCGTATATAGGCTGGGACTTTCGCAAACGAACCATAGATGATCCGTTCGAAAAGAATATTTTCGGGCAATTACTTACACCTAAGAAGAATTTATTCGGGCAAACCAACTCCAAAAATTTCAGACAGGTTGTACATATAGGTGTTGAATATACGCTGCCTATGCTATTCATAGCTGACGGATCTATTGATAGTGAAGGAAAACTTCGATTTCAATTAGAAAGAGAAGATATGCCTATATCCAAACGCTTGCGGTTCAATTTTATGGCCAATACCGATAAAGAATACATGGTTGGGTTCAGGTATATTGTAACCAAATACTTTAACCTTTCCACGCATTTTGACAGTGATATGGGTTTTGGGGCTGGTATTACAATAACCTATTAAATAATTTAAAACGTGTTAAATTAAAGTAATTAACCAATGCTTACCGCTGCCAGCTCCAATACTGATAAGCACGATCATGCCGCCCCTACCCTTTTTGCCTATGCGGCAGGGAAGACACCGCTATCGAAACAAACAAAACCTGCTATTATATCATTACCACCGTCAATAAAAAGAACAGGGAAAGCCAGCCCACCGATGCCGTTGCCGTGAAAACGGCCGACTAGTGTGCAGACGATTTCCCTGATCTATTTTTATGGGATGGAAATTCATTAGTTACCTGTTATCTAAACAACCTTGGCGCAAAATCATTGAGCGCCCTGCGCCAGGTGAGCCATTCATGGGCAGTACCTTGCGACTCATGGTACACCAGATTTTTGATACCATGATCTTTCAACGTTTCATATGTTTGTTTTGCCCCCTGCCCTTCTGCAGTGCCAATGCTGATAAACAACAGTTTCATCTTTTTATTAAATGCTTCCGCATCTTTAAATGCACCGTTATAGGCTGTCTCAACAGTTGTAACCGGAGCTTTAGGATTAAAAGGATTGGGGCCAAAACGGCCTGAACCACTGAAACCACCCATCCATGCAAATTTGTCCATATTGTTCAGTACCGCATTCCATGTTTGAGCGCAACCTCTTGATAATCCGGCCATAGCCCTGTGGTCACGGTCGGTATAAGTGCGGAAAGTTTTATCAATGTAAGGAATAAGATCTTTGATCAGGATGTCGGTTATATCACCTGATGCCTTACGTACATCTGAATTTGTTTTAATGTCGCCGCTGGGCATTACAATGATCATTGGAACTGCTTTACCTCCTGCAATTAAACCATCCATGATATTAGCCAGGTGGCCCTGCACCGACCAACCGTTCTCATCTTCACCCCAACCATGAACGAGATAAAGCACCGGGTATTTTTTCTTGGGATTTTTTTCATACTCAGCCGGCACATAAACATTAATATGACGTTCTAATCCATTAATCTCAGACCAATGGTAAAGGGAACGGATTTCTCCATGTGGGATGTCCTTATTGAACCTGTAATAATCACCTTCCCGTCCTTCAGGAACTTCAATACCTGCCGACTCCCAGTTGCTGCCAAAATAGGCCTGGCTTCCTCTATCCATTACCGGAACACTATCTATCAAAATTGCATAATAATGGAAACCTACTACCAGCGGATCTGTCGTATACCACCAAACCCCTTTATCGTCTTTTGTCATAGGGTGTTTTCCACTCAACTGCAACGTTACATTTTGTGCATAGGGCGCCACAACCCTGAACGTCGCCTGGCGGGTATCCCCATTAATGGCAGGATACTGCGATAAAAATGTGTTGGTAGATGCAGGCTTGAAGCCTGCGGGAAGCGGCTGTTCCTCGTTGTTCTGAATACCGGCAAACTGAGCTGACAGCATACCATAAGCCATAACCGCTATCAGCATAAAACAGATCTTTTTCATGATTTGCAGATTTAAAAAAATTAAAGAATCAATAGCCGGGTGTTTGCACCAGTTTATAGTTCTGTGCAAGCGCCGACTGTGGAATTGGGTGCAGATACTGTTTCATTTTGAATGCATGCGGATGATTCAACCCTACCGGCGTATACGTCCATACGCCGCTGTTGTTACCCGGTACAGTATTTTCGATCTTCATTCCATGTAAATCAACAGTCAATACCTGGTCGGCAATTTTCCAACGAATGATATCCTGGAAGCGCTTGTTCTCAAAGCAAAGTTCCACTCTTCTTTCCTGGCGGATGGCATCACGCATCTGGCTTTGCGTTAATGAGGGAGGTAAAGCAGGCAGGTTTACACGCGCCCTGATCGCATTCATTGCAGTATATACAGAAGCATCCGGGCCAACTGCCTCATTTTGCGCTTCAGCATAGCCTAACAGCACTTCGGCATACCGGAAATAAATATAGTTGGCCCCACTCACTCCTGTAGAAGGGCGATTCTTTGGATTTAATTTCTTCCTGAAATAATACGCTGTATTGCTTACATCCGTGCTCGCAAAATCTATTTGATTCAACGATGGCCTTACTTTATCAATGCGGGTGTAGATGGTATCCTGTGCAGGCATCCAATCCAATTTATAAGGAGCCCCATCATAAACGATCCATTTATAAAACCTGCTTTCACGATTCACATAAGGCTTTTGAGGATCATAGCCCGAAGCCGGGTCGGTTATAGGTTTACCATTTGCCATGAAGAATTGATCTACCAGTTCCTGTGTTGGGTTATAGTTACCCCAGGTATAGTAAGAGCCGAGTATATACACAGGCCCGCCATATTGTTCATAATTAGATCCTTTGGCATTGGAAACATACTGCCTGTCCCAAATCACTTCTGCGTTATATTCGTTGTCTTCATACCAAAGGGTGGAATCTTCAGGAAAAAGATTGTATTGTTTTCCCGCTCCGCCCCAATCATCCATGAATTTTTTAAATGAAGCAGCAGCAGTTGCCCAACGGGCGGGATCTACATTGCCAAATCCAGCTATCCTATTAGGATCAGTACCGCCCGGGTACGTGGCCGAATTGAATGTAGGGCTTGCGGCCACTAACTGCAAATAAGCCTTTAACATCAATGCTGCACCCAGTGTAGCCCTGCCTGCGTTCGGGTTACCCTTGTTGTACTTAACAGCAAGGTATTTATTGGCAAGTATCGTATCCACTGTTTTTACTATAAAGTCAAGTGTTTCTGCATACGTGCTTCTTTTTACAAATAAAGAAGCTGTGTCTGTACGCACCTGTGGATCTAAAATAAGCGGCACCCCGCCCCAATGCAGGAAAAGAATGCTGTAGTGAAAAGCCCTGTTAAACCGGGCTTCATCAATGCGTTTATTGAACCAGTCTGCAGAGTAATTGCTTTTATGAGCAGTTACCTGTTGAATAAACGTATTGCATTTCCGGATAGATGTATAAAGCGCAGGCCAGTTATACCTGCTGATAGTTTGAACGCCGGTAGCCCCGCCACCAAAAAGTGCATAATTGGCAGAAGCAGGATCAAGGTTTCCATCTTTAAACTTCCATGAATTATAATAAAACCCCGCATCGTTATCATCGGTAAAATTGTCAAGGTTTTCAGGCTGGGAATACATGTCGGGCAACTGGTCATACACATCATTTAAAAAAATATCGGCATAGGATTCAGATTGCCATTGTGTTTTATCATCAAAGCTTGTTTTAACCTCGTTGTCCAGGTTTTTGTCGCAGGAAAACAAACCCAGCAATGCCGTTGCTATGCAACCGTATAAAATATATGTTTTTACTGGTTTCATCTTTTTGATTTTAAATTTTAGAAGCTGGCATTAAAGCCAACCAGGAATGTTTTCTGAATGGGATAACCTTGTTCACCGGTTGTTTCGGGGTCTGTAAATTTCAGCTTCGCGAATGTCAATATATTCTGGCCGGTTACGTATATCCGGAAGTTTTTCATTCTCACTTTGGCACTCACCTTTGATGGAACGGTATAACCCAATGACGCCGTTTTTAACCTTAAATAGGAACTTTTCACAAGCCAGAAATCGGAAGTCTGTCCGTTGTTGTTCGTAGGGGAAGAATAAGCCCTTGGATATTTTGCGTTTTGATGGTCAGGTGTCCACCTGTTGTTGTAATACTCGTAAGAAGAATTACTGTTATTGTTGAAGTGAGCAACCGTCATAAAGCCATAGATATTAAAGCTTGACATTCCTGATCCCTGGAATAACATAGAAAGATCAAATCCCTTCCAGCTGGCTGCTGCATTAATACCGTAAATAATACCGGGTGTTTGCGGCCTCCCGATGACTTTTTCATCGTAAAGGTCAATCTTGCCGTCGGGCACTCCATTGGGGCCACTTAAATCTGCATACTTAATATCACCAGGACGCAACGTGCCAAATTGAGTGATGTTATAGCCATCTGCAGCCGTAATAAAACCATCCCCATTTTTATCGTCGTCAGTGGTGAACAAGCCAAGTGATTGATAGCCGAACACCGTATTATACGGGCGACCGGTCCTGCTGCGCCTTGGGTCGTTCCTGGTTACATCCGTCTCATATAACTGTATTACTTTGTTCCTTGCATAAGTAAAGTTTCCGTCAATGGAGATCTGCAAACCATTACTTAACTTTTTAGTAGTTCCAATTGATAATTCAATACCATGGTTGTCCATGATCCCTGCATTTTCCTGTGCAAGTGGAATTCCGTATTCCTGTGGTATAACGCTGTTAGGCGATAATAACATTCCTGTTCTTCTTTCAAAAAAATAATCGGCCTCTACTCGTAAAAGACCTTTCCACAGATTTGCTTCGACTGCTACATCTGTTTTTTTACTTATTTCCCAGGTAATATTCGGGTTATTTTCTATTTGCGCGTAAGAGCCCTGCACCAGGGCGCCATCACCAAAGGCGTAAGCATTTCCTCTAAGAGGGTAAAGATTAAGGAACTGGAATCCGGTACTGGTAAGATTTCCGGATTTGCCCCATGACCCCCTGACTTTGAGGTAATCGACAAAGCTCACCGATCTAAAGAAATTTTCATTAGACACTATCCAACCCAGGGAAAATGCAGGAAGATAAACCCATCTTTTATGGGGGGCAAAATAATAGTGCCCGTCATATCTGCCTGAGGCTTCGAACAGAAATCGCCTGTCATAAGCATAATTTGCCCGGTAAACATAACCAACCTGGCTACCGGTACCAGATCCCCCGGCAATATCAAAGTCGTTTTTATTAGAGCTGCCCATCGCCAGTTCATCGATATTCACCGCGAAATTGTTTATTCTTGCTCTGAAATCAGCCTGTTTATTATTTCTCTTTTCTGCAACCACTAAACCGGTAACCTCATGTTTGCCAAACGTATGTTGATAATTGAGGTAACCCTGCAAAGTGATGGTATTATTTTGCCAGTATTGCTGGTTCAACCAGGTATAAGTTGTAGCACTGCTTTCCTGGGTAGAAAAGGCAGGAGTATAAGTATAAGGGGTAGTACTAACATTTTGCGTCCAGTAAATAAACGGCTTGTGCCATTGTTTCTGAACATAATTATAGGGATCATAACTAAAAGCACCCTTTACGCTAAGTCCTTTTATAAACGGAAGCTTTTGCTCCACAGTAATGGTGCTCAGCATATTGGTTGTGTTTTGACGAAAATAACCTTCAGAGTGTGTTACGCCGAGTGGCGCATTGCCTGAACTTTCGCCCCATAAACCATTGGTAAACCTGAGCGGAGCAACAGGAAGAAACTTATAAACGCCCCTGAACAACTGGTCTGTGCTTCCATCCACATCAGATGTTTTTTGTACAGCGCCATTTAAAGAGAAAGATGCTATCGTGGTGGGTGTTATGTTTACATCAAGGTTCACATTATAATTGTACCGCTCATAATTCGACTTGTCAAACATACCATCCTGTTTAAAATAGCTGATGCCCGCATAATATTTTACGATCTGGCTACCGCCACGTACCTGCAAATTGCCCTGGTAAACCGGTGAATGTTTTCTTACCACATCATTCAATGCGTCGGATATAGGATATAGGTCAGGATCTTTCGCATGATTTTGATTATAGGCATCAATATAGGCCTGGCTATAGGTGGGGCTTGTTCCGGTGGGGTTTTCCGTTACATAGGCTTCCAGTTTAAGCTTCATGTAATCTATTGCGCCTAGCATTTTGGGCAAATAAGTTGGTTGCTGATCACCATAGTATCCGCCAAAACTTAAAACAGGCGCGCCGGTAGTGCCTCTCTTTGTTGTAATAAGGAGAACACCATTTGCACCGCCTAATCCATAGGGGGCTACCGCAGCAGCATCTTTTAAAACCGATACACTTTCAATGTTATTAGGATCTACTTCATTGATATTATTCCGGATGATACCATCCACAACTATTAATGGTGTAGTATTATAAGTAACTCCGTTCACCGTTGTGCCGGTGGTGGCAAGCCCCCTGACATATATGGTAGCATTATCCGCACCGGGCCGGCCACCATTTGCACGTGTCATTATGCCTGTGGCCCTGCCTGCCAGGGTATTTGAAATATTGGCAGCAGGCACGGCGGTAAGCTGTTCACCCTTTACTGTTGCTACAGCGGATGTAGAAAGTTGCTTTTTTTGTGTACCGTAACCTATTACTATCACATCTTCCATTGAACTAACACCAGGGCTTAACTGTACAATAATGTCAGCTGTTCCGGCTTTTACTAATACTTCTTTGGATTGGAAACCAACATAAGATATCACCAGCACGGCTGATGCTGACTGTATGGTAATGCTGAAACTTCCATCAGCGGCAGTAGTGGTGGCATTTGAGTGCTCTTTTTGAATAATGGATGCTCCGGGAAGTGCATTACCCTTGCCATCCACAACTTTTCCATTTACAACAAAAGCTGTATAAGTTGTTGAGCGGCCTTTATTTATAGGATTATTTGCATATACTATTTTTTGGCATGTTACAAAAGCAAGAAAAAAACAAATTTTAATAAGGCAATCAGTTAGTTTCATACAATAAGTTGTTTTTGGTGAAACGCCTGTCGGCTAAAATCATATTCACAGCAGCATGCGCTGTTATGCTCACGTTATTGATTGTGTTGTATTTTTCATTGGCAATGTTTTGGTTAATGATTTGGTTAATGTAACAGAGGGATACGGTTTCGCAGGTCAGCCTGGTTACCGGTACCATTTTCGCTACTGGCGCCCTGACTTTTTGGAAGTGTGTTTATGACAATGAAGGGAGAATCGGTCGTGCTGGCTAAAGTAGCCTTAATGCAAAGCGTTGTTCTGCTACCCGGAGTATTTTCCGGTGGAGCAAAACCGACGTATGAAAATATTAATGTACTGGTACGGCGGTCATTATTAGTAAATTTGACGGGTGCAGATGCCGTCGATGACGGCAGGACTGAAATAACCTGAGTAATACAAATGCGGTAAGTGGCCGGGAAAACCCGCAGGCCGGTAAATTTTCTCATGATGGCAGCAGTTCGGTTATAAAAAAGCTTCAATTGGTGGAAGCATGGTAAAGCAATCGGCTGGTTCTATTAGTTGCAAGAATGCCTGTTACCAGCTACGTATATAAAATTCCAAAAAATTGACTGTAGATGGAGGCGACATTTGTCGGATTTCACGGCAATTTTGTTCAGATCTCTTCGTTTGTCGGTTCCAGAGAGAGTATTTTAAAAATATTTGCTAAAACAATGGTCATTTTTACCATTAATCGCATATTGCAATCATGCTATTCATGCCATATGCCTTTTCCAGGTATGTTGGGATTGTAAAATTTCTGGCTGGTCAGCATTTCTCAGGTGGCGACGGCTTTTGCGGGACCTCTGGTTGGGCGGCCGTGATTGGGATTACACGGCAAAAAAAAAAGCCCCTTGCGGGGCTTTACAGCTAACAAAAATGATTTTAGTATCTATTTTTATTATAACTATTTCCATTGTTGAAGTTGCCACCGTTACCACGGGAAGGTCTGTCTTCCTTTGGTTTGGCAACAGATACGCTGATGGTCCTGTTTTCTACAGTAGCGCCATCCAACTCAGCGATTGCTTTTTTTGAAGCAGCTTCATCTGTCATTTCAACAAAACCGAAACCTCTGGAACGACCAGTTTCTCTGTCTGTAATAACTTTAGCTGAAGTAACTTCTCCATAAGGAGCGAAAAAATCCTTTAAGTCTTCATCCTGTACGTCGAAGCTTAAATTTGAAACATAAATGTTCATTTGTAACAATTGATTGATAAAAAATTTCGAGGAAGGCAAGAAGTAAGAAACTAACTATAAAGCAGATTAACTGAACAGTCTAATTAATGAATACTAATGCGAGGCTCAAATTGACTAACCGAAGGTACTACTTATTTTTTACATTCTAACAAATTAATAAATAAAGGTGTGGTACACTTGTAGTGCACCACACCTTTATACCATTAAAAAAAATAAATCAGTTTAGTAAGTCATCTATTGGAATGGCCTCCAGGTAATGGCTTATGGCATTGGCATCCGGCAATACCCGGTATTCTTCAATGCTCTTGTCGGTTTTGCTGCAATACGCTTCAATGTAATAATAGTCGAGCTGAAAAAGGAAAACAATAGTGTCCGGGTAGGATCTCTGAGCCAATGCCACTGCCTTGTTCATGACAGCGTATTTCTTATCCTCCTCATTTAACAGAATAAATTCAGAAAGCTTCATGACGTTAATTTTAAAAGTTAACTAATAAAGGCTTGCTAAAACTTTAAACGAAACTGAAGAACAGGAACAAAAACGTAATACGATAAATTACTATTACTGATAAATGAAAACAAAGGCTGCGATACAAGTAAAATAACTAAAAATCACCATACGTCAGAAAAAGGAGGCTAATTTTGACGCTAAAAAAACAGGGACTTTGCGAATATAGGAGTTCTAAGGCAAAAAAGATGGATTTTTTGAAGACACCTGTTACTGCTTTGTAAACGAACCTACAGGCCAATCATTGCGCAGACGACCACATTGTAATAGTCCTTTTCTGAACAGGAAAAATAAGAGCAGCATTAGTAAAAAATGCAGCAGGATAAGAGACGGTGTGCCAAGTATATAACTTTGGGAACCAATTCCTTTTTTCAACAGCCAGTTTAAAAAAAGATGTTGGTACAGCATGCCATAGATCAACGGTATGGTGGCGAAGCCTGTTATTAATAAAAAGCGGTTGGGGACAGCTGATTTTTTATAGGCGATGATCATCGGCGGCAGGCATATAATTGTTACGATCAGGATGGCCATTAATTGACTCCATACAAGACCAATATTGCCCCGAATTGCCTGTATCACTATTTTTTCGTCGCCACCTCCGGCCAGGGCAGTAAAAATGCGGGCAAAAGGAAGATTGGAAAACAACAATGAAAAACCGAGTACCTTCTTTTTATGACCAGTGCTTTTGGCCATCAACCAGGCGCCCAGCCACATCAGGCTACAGGAAAATACCGGACCCGCCAAAGTGGCCAGAAATGACCATTGCGGGAAAACGCATCGTTCACAGGTGGCCCATACGTTGAAATCCCTGGGACCATAACAACCGCAAATCAAATATCCGGTAATGATATGTGCCTGCTCATGCAATTCAACCATTAGCATATTCAATGCAAAAAATGCGATTACATACCGGAAGGTTATTTTTAACTGCATGCTGCGTCCGTCATTTATTTTAAAAATAATACGGTTCCCTCCATAAAAAAGAGCCTACTGTCATGAACCGGGGGGAAGGGTATATGAATTGAAGGAAAGGGCATTTTTTTTTGCCATGCGGACGCCATTAAGCAAATTTTGATAGCCCATCTATATTCTTTTTTTTAGATTTGAGGCTTATGGTAAAGGTTAAAGACAAATGGTTCAGGGTGATAGCCATTACCTGTATTTGGCTGATGGCTGTTTATTCCAATAAACTGTATGCGCAACCCCTCACCTGGGAGTTGGTTGGCCGGATATTACTGATACCGGTATCCATCGTCCTCACCTGGGAGGGCAACAGGTTTATCATTTTACATTTTCGTGGAAAATTTTCAGGCCGTTACGAACTTATAAAAAGGATCTCTTTTGTCTTTTTCGCCGGTATGCTATACACCTGGTTAATGCTTACGGGCACTGCTTATGCCAGAAATTTGATCCTGCATGGGCCGGTTAAGGCATTTGCAGAAATAAGTAATGGGCAACTATTCAATACGCTCTTCAGTTTTCAGCTTTTTCTGCAGTTTGCCCTTTTTTTTGGTATTTACGAAGCGCTGTATTATTATGCCAGGCTCAAACATTCTGAGGAAGAGAGGAAAAGATTGGAAAAGGAGAAATTATGGGCCGAATTGGAAACCCTGAACCAGCAGGTTCCGCCGCATTTTTTATTTAATACCCTGAATTCTTTATCCTCTCTTATCACGGAAGATCCTGCAGAAGCAGACCGGTTTTTAAATGAAATGACCAAAGTATATCGTTACCTGCTCGACAATAACAGGCATGAACTGGTTACGCTGCAAACGGAAATAAAATTCATCCATTCTTTTTATCAGTTGTTAAAGCTGAGATACAATAAAGGGGTTGAACTAACTTGCGAAATACCGTCTCAATATGATCAATATCAGTTGCCCCCACTCACCCTGCAGTTATTGGTTGAAAATGCCGTTAAGCATAATATTACTTCCAGGGATCGTCCTTTGCATATTGAAATAAGCGTAAATGAAAATGGATGGCTGATCATAAAAAATAATCTGCAAAGAAAAGTGGACAGGCCGGTTTCACACAAAATCGGGTTAAAAAATATTGCCGTTAAATATCAGTTGATGCAACAGGAAGAAATTATTATAGCAGAAGAGCATGGATACTTTATAGTTTCTTTGCCCCTCATACATCCATCTGCAAACAGGGAAAATTTAGCTTTCCCTGCTGTGAGCTGACCGATACCTTTCACATAACCAGCAACTATCTAACCAACAGCACCGTCCCTGCTCTACCCTTTCATCCCCAGCATCTGCTTTTAATGAAAGCATTCATAAATTTCCACTTTACTACTTACTATTGGCAAGCAACAAGCTAATGAAAGCAACTCCACTCTCATCTGCCGAAGCTTTATCCGGCATATAACCAGTACTTTTTACGTTAGATTTTCTGCCCACAACAGCTAGTCCCGCATCGGCTCATATAAAAAGTACATGAAATCATTTCTTTGCAACGTTCCGTACCCTGGTTCGCACCATCCTGATCCCTTGTATCAAACTACATAATGGTAGTTTTACAGTAAACATCATAAGATATTGAACCAACAATCACCTGAAAAAACCGGTTGCAATCACATATTCCTTCGCCTCAGGAATGCATATGTTATGTTCCACATGATATCAGTCCGACAACAAAAATTATTAAAATGTAGATCGCCATGGCATAACATTTGATTCAGAGACTGTTTCGTTCTTAGAATAATAGTTTGGTTGAGCGCATAGACACTACGGTATTACCAGTGAAACAATACTTCATTCAATATCATTATCCAAAGAATAAAACCCGTACAAATGAAACAACGTTACCTAAAAAAGAATTTGCTGATTTTGTTGTTATATAGCTTTTCAGCAGGATCCTTTGCACAGAATGTAACTATTTCAGTGAATGCAACGCAGAACAAACGCCTGATCTCCCCATACATATATGGACGAAATGAAGGCTTTGACAAATCTGTGCAATTTTATAAAGATGCGGGGTTGCGCTTCGCCCGGATGAACGGAGGTAATAACGCATCGGCGTATAACTGGCGGCTAAAAATTGATGTTCATCCCGACTGGTATAATAATGTGTATGCAAATAGTTGGGATGTGTTGGCACAAAAAGTTACTACAAACTTTCCCGACATCCAGGGCATGTTTGCCTTTCAGTTACTGGGGCAGGTTGCATCCAACACCAATAACAACTTCGATGACTGGTCTTTCAACCAATCCCAATACTGGGAAGGGCATGGACAGAATCTGGCCGGTGGAGGCGTACCCAATACCCAGAACCCCTCAGGTGCGGCGTTGGTTGAGGGAAACAAGGATTTGTTCAGTAAACCATGGCCAGCCGACTCTTCGGTGGAAATACTTAATGATTGGTTTGGGGCCAATGGGAAAGGGTTTAACAAAAACCAGTTTGTATACTGGAATATGGATAACGAGGTAGATATATGGAGCGGCACGCATGATTGGGCTATGCCAACGCAAATATCGGCATCTGCCTTTATGGATCGCTACATAGAATTAGCGAAGAAAGCGAAAGCTATATATCCTGGCATCAAGCTCTGCGGGCCTGTTACAACCTCCGAATGGCAATGGTACAAATGGTCAAATGAAAGTATATATGTAAATGGGCGGTATTATCCCTGGATCGAGTATTTCATAAAACGCCTTGGCGATGAGTATAAGGCAACCGGTATCAAACTGGTAGATGTATTGGATATTCACAACTATCCCTGGTATAATGGTGATGATGCTGCAGCACTGCAGGGACACCGGATTTATTATGATATGACGTATGATTATCCGGGTTCAAACGGTATCAGAACAAGTACCGGCGGATGGGATGCCTCACTTACAAAACAATATATTTTCAAAAGGATCGAAGACTGGTTAAACGAACATTTTGGTGCCAATCATGGCATAACATGTGGCTTAAGCGAATGGGGTACCATGTCGAGCAGCAACCCAAGCCTTGAATCTGTTATATATGCTTCGCATTTGGGTACATTTGCAAACAATGGGGTTGAATATTTTTCACCATGGAACTGGTCTGTCGGCATGTGGGAAACCTTGCACCTCTTTAGCAGGAATGCAAAAAAATATAGTGTATCCAGCACTTCTTCCCTTGAAAATACAGTATCTGCTTACTCTTCGGTAAACGAAAATGCCGACTCGTTAACGGTAATGCTTGTAAACCGCGACATGAGCGCTTCCCGAACTGTTACAATAAACCTAAGCAATTTCAATGTTGTCAATGGAAATTACAACACATTGCAGTTGTCCTCTTTACCGGCAACAGAGACTTTTGTATCGCACACGCAAAATGCGTTGCAAGCAAATACCGTGGCGGTAAATTCAAATTCATTGACCATAACCGTTCCGGCGCTTTCCACAACGGCCATTCTGCTGACCGATCTGTCGGTGTTGCCCGTAGCATTTACCCATGTATCTGTATCACAAAGACCAGTATCACAAAAGGTATATGCAGACGTGAAATGGCAAACCACTGCTGAAGCCGGTATCACCGGTTATGTAGTGGAAAGAAGCCTGGATGCGGTTCATTGGCAGGAAGTGTATCGTACTACTGCAAACGGGCTGAATGATTATACATACAGTGATGATGTGACCGGGTTAAGTGGGGAAATATACTATCGCATCAGGGAGATTAATAAAAGCGGGTATGGCAGCTATAGTGCTGTACTTACCCTGCGGTTGTCATATATTACCCGAACTACAATTACGGTAAAGCCTAATCCGGTTATAAACAAAGTTATCAATCTGCATATTAACAGTCAGGCAAAACAACATGTAATGGTGCGACTGACCGACCTGCATGGACAAACTTTTTATATAAGTGCTGTGGTGCCCCTGGAAACGGGAGAGAATGTCATAAACATACCTGTAACCAGGATGGCTAAGGGTAATATTGGTTTTGCAGAAGTGTTGAATGCGGATAACGGATCAAAGATTGGTATAATAAAAGTGATGTTCTGAGGTATAAATAAGACCCTGCATAGAACCATTACAGGAAACTGTTCAACAACCAGCATGGAGCCATCCATGCTGGTTGTTTTGTTTTGCCAGATTTACTATTTAATGGCTTAATTTGAAACGCTAATAAGTTCTTTGCTTCGTGCCTAAAAAGGATCACGATGATCGGCGTCTTTAAAACAAATTAATTGCGCCTTTAAAACAAATGGCACAGGTGATCAGTGTGGTAATTTTGGCCTGTCAAACATCGAATATATGATTCAATCAAATCAGGTACTGGTCACTGGCGGATCAGGTTTCATAGCCAGTAATTGTATTGCCGGACTCTTAAGAAAAGGTTACCGGGTTAAAACTTCCCTGCGTTCCTTAAACCGGGTTCCGGAGGTGAAGCAGTTGCTGTCGGTCGCCGGTATCACAGATTTCGAACAGTTATCTTTTGTTCAGGCAGACCTTTCCGACGAAGCTGCCTGGAAAGCAGCAACAGAAGGCTGTCGTTACGTTATACACCCGGCCTCGCCAACACCCAATTTTATTGCAAAGCATGAAAACGAGTATATTATCCCGGCTGTAAATGGCGTGCTTTATGTACTGCGGGCAGCAAAAGCAGCGGGAGTTGAGCGGGTAGTTTTAACATCGGCTTTTGGCGCCATCTGCTATGGTACTGATAAGCAGATGCCTTACACAGAAGAAGACTGGACGGACTTATCAAAGGATATTCCTGCATACCAGAAATCAAAAACGATGTCAGAGAAAGCCGCCTGGAATTACGTAAAGAGTGAAGGTGAAGGACTGGAACTCGCCGTGGTGAACCCTGTTGGAGTCTTAGGACCTGTGCTTGGGGCCGACTACTCACATTCCATCCAATTTATTAACCAAATGTTGAACGGCCAGCTTAAAGGTGTTCCAAAGATAAGATCTGTATATGTCGATGTTCGTGATGTAGCTGATTTACATATTAAGGCTATGACTGATCCGAAAGCGAACGGCCAGCGCTTTCTGGCCACATCCGACGAATCCATTTCCTTATTAGACATAGCAAATATTCTGCGAAGCGAATTTGGCGATAAGGCGGTAAAAGTTCCCAAAAAGGAAGTTCCCAACTGGATTCTCAGGATTGTTGGATTGTTTAATCCCCAGATAAAATTGATCCTTCCGCACTTAGGCATGGTGAAAGATGCAAGCCATGCAAAAGCTACGCGCATGCTTGACTGGCATCCGAGAACTAATAAGGAAGCTATCATCGCAACTGCAGAAAGCCTGATCAGGCTGGGACTGGTGAAATAACTGTTGAAAACAGCAAAGCAAAATGGGAGATTATGAAAAACTATAAAACATTAGGCCGATCTGGCCTGCGCGTTAGTCCGCTTTGCTTAGGAGGCATGACCTTTGGTGACGACTGGGGCTGGGGCGCAGACGAGAAGCAATCGGAACAGATCATCCGCTCTTTTACAGATGCTGGGGGAAATTTTATTGACACCGCCAGCATTTACACCAACGGACATTCTGAAAAGATCATTGGCGATGTAGTGGGCAGCAAGTCAGGCCTGCGCACAAAGATAGTGATCGGCACCAAGTTCTCTGGCAGCAGGGCGCATGTTTCATCATGGGGGTATTGAAGTAAATGGGTTTAAGCCCCCCGTTTTAACACTTACCCAAGGCATGGTTCCGGGGAAATATTAAGCAATTTCTTAACTTTAAGTTATGGAGTATCCGGGCGCAAATGTAAAGGGACGAATATTTGTATCCTGTAAAAAGGAGAAACATTATAGCAGAGAACTGATACTGGACCAGCATGCGCTCGTCTATGTAGTTGAGGGAATGTTGGAATTGTCTTATGCTGATCAGGTGCATCGCTTTGGACCAGGAACCACCCTGCTCATTCCCAGGAATCAGTTAGGCCGGATGGTCAAGTTGCCGGAAAATGGCGAGCCATTCCGCTCCATTTCAATATTATTTCCGGAACAACTACTGCGGAAATTTTATGCCTCCCGTCGTGAAAATCTGGCACAAGGTAAATGGACAGGGCATTTAGCACTTAAGCAACATCCGCTGCTACAAAGCCTGTTTACTTCGCTGATACCTTATTTTGAAATGCGGGAAGAGCTGCCGCCTGAACTGGCTGAGATCAAGATCGCCGAGTGCCTGACGGTGCTTGACGCCTGTAACCCTGAAGTGCAGCGCCTGCTTAGTTCATTTAGCGAGCCAGGTAAAGTAGATCTGGCCGGCTTCATGGAACAAAATTTTTTGTACAATCTTTCGCTTGAAAAGTTTGGCTATCTGACTGGGCGCAGTCTGACTACCTTCAAAAAGGATTTTCAGAAAGTCTTTAAAACTACTCCTGGACGCTGGCTTACTCAAAGACGACTGGAGTTTGCGCATTACCAAATTGCTGTAAACAAACGTAAGCCTACTGAGATTTTTGTTGATGCCGGGTTTGAAAACCTATCACATTTCTCCTTTGCTTTTAAAAAGCATTTTGGTTACAGTCCTGCAGATGCAACTAATTTGCCCTGAGTACAGCATTGAAGGTAGCAGCAAAAATTACGGCATCCCAGGGAAGCCAAAGCTCAAACCATAAACCCTAATGCTTCTTCAACCGTAAATCTTTTTCTGAAAGAAAAAGCATGAGGTGTTTCGCCATGCTTTCTTAAATAATTTAATCTTTCAACCGCTTCCTGTACGGTAGGCGCATGTCCGGAAGGCACATACCATAAAGCCATGTACATCTCCGGCATTTTTTCAAACCATTCTTTGCGTCGTTTCACGTATTCAGTGTGCTGCGACTGGTAAACAAACTGAAATAAGGCGTCGACATTTTCCCATACCGACATATTTACTATGATGAAGTCGTCATCATACACTTTTATAGAAGTGGCGTTATTACTATCATCTTTCAATCGCCATACAAAACCCGGGCTTTTTTCGGCTAACGAGTTTATAGGATCGAGGTTGGCAACAAATTCAGCCATAACGGGACTGTCGATAGGTCCAAGGATTTTTCCTATGTTTAATTGGGCTAAGTGATATTTCATTGTTACGTGTTAACTTTAATTATTCGAAATTAAAGCACGTTTTCGCATGAAACAAGTAGTAACGAAAAGGTTACCGGCTAAAAAATCAACAAGTAGCATTCCTCTCACTCAATGTTCGGTAATTGCCACGCTTAAATTATTTGCCACCAAATGGAAGCCCTGTATTCTCTGTTACCTTTCGAAAAAGCCCCTTCGATACAACGAATTATACAGGATCATTCCAAACATCAGTCGTAAAATGTTGTCAGAGCATTTGAAAGAGATGGAGGCCGATGCAATAATTATGCGCCGGGTGTACGATAAAAAACTGCAACGGGTAGAATACAGCTTATCCCCCAAAGGAATTTCTTTACTGCCCCTTTTAGAGCAATTGCAAAACTGGGGGTTGAGTAATATAAAAAATGTGTTATCTATTCAGGAAATGCTGGCTGTAACAATGGTTGATTAGCGAATGGTCATATCATTTATATTATTTCTTCAAAACAGGACAAAGCGAATAAATCGACTTTGTCCTGTTTTTTATGACTTATTTTAGGCGAAGAGCGCTCGATCTCTTTTCTTTTGGAAATTGCTGTAGTCCTCATCCCACCAGGGTTTATCTGCGGCAGTTTCCGGGAGCGCCGTTGCCTAAGATCTGATAAAGGCCAGGATATCTGCATTGATGGTTGAAGCTTCAGTTGTTGGCATTCCATGCGGAAAGCCCGGATAAGAGATCAGTTTCCCATTTTTTAAAAGCTTTACTGCCTTAACTGCTGTAGTATTAATTGGAACTATTTGATCATCTTCCCCATGTAATACAAGTACCGGTATATTTACAGAACGCAAGTCTTCCGTAAAATCGGTTTCCGAGAAAACCTTTATGCAATCATAATGAGCCTTTATGGCCCCCATCATTCCCTGACGCCACCAATTATCCTTTATCCCCTGAGATACTTTAGCGCCTTCACGGTTATAACCGAAAAATGGAACAGTAAAATCCTGAAAATACTGGCTTCTCCGGGTAGCCGTATTTAACCTGATCTCATCGAATACCGACATGGGAATGCCATCAGGGTTATCTTTTGTTTTTACCATAATGGGTGTTACAGCACTGATGAGTACGGCTTTGGCTACCCTGCCCTTTCCATGTTTGGCAACATAGCGAATAACTTCTCCTCCACCTGTTGAATGCCCCACATGAATGGCATCTTTCAGATCCAAAGCAGTTACCAACTCAGCCACATCTGCAGCATAGGTGTCCATATCATGGCCAATGTGAGTATGGCTCGATCTGCCATGTCCTCTTCTGTCGTGGGCGATCACCCTGAAACCGTGAGCCAGGAAAAACATCATTTGTGCATCCCAGTCATCACTCGATAAAGGCCAGCCATGATGGAAGAATACAGGCTGTCCCGTGCCCCAGTCCTTATAAAAAATTTCAGTTCCGTCTGCAACTTTGATCTTGTTCATGTTATCTTTTTTTTAATAATGAATAAGTACGATTAGAACGCTGGTATGAAAAAGAGCTGCCAGCGGTACGTCTTACCTCCAAACCCTGTACCACTATATATAACAATAGAAATCAATTAATTATAAACAAATAACCAATCGAGGATATACGATATTCCGTAATTTTATGAAGGGTTTGTTATATTGCAGCTATAGTAATTTTGTAATGAAGAATAATTCTGCGTCGGATAAAACAAATGAATTTGAGATATTGCTCACCCTTTCAAATGCAATTGCAGGTGCCAGGCAACGTGCAGACCTATGGGAAATAGTAACAGAACAACTGCTTGAAAAATTCGGGGCCAGGTACTACACCATTTGCCTCATCAATGAAGATGCACTTACCCACACTCCATTTTTGTACAGTGCTGAAAAGAAAATACGATCGGTTACAGGAATTAACCCGGTGCTTCATGAGCAACATCCCATCAAAGACGGATTATTCGACCACGCCATTGCTACCGGGGAGCCTGTCATATTCGATATGCAAAGCCTTATAAAAAGGAAAGATATTCCGCCTTATATCATTCACTGGTATAATTCCAGCGTGAAGGAATTAATGATGATCAGGATCTGCAACGGAAAGGAACCCAAAGGTGTGTTGTACCTGTATTCTGTGCAAGTGAATTCCTTTTCGAAACACCAGTCGGGTCTACTGAAAGGAATTGCAAACCAACTGGGAACCGGCATATCAAATATCCTGGCCAATGAAAAAATAGAGCGGCAATTGAAAGAGATCAGCAAATATAAAACTAAACTCGAGCAGGAAAACAGTTATCTGAAGGAGGAATGGATAAAGGAAAGGCACCTGTTGGGCAACGTCATAGGAAATTCTGCCGCAATGAAGGAAGTGTATGATTTTGTATCTAAAGTGGCTGCTTCTGATACTACAGTACTGATCTCAGGAGAAACGGGAACAGGAAAAGAGATAATCGCACATCAGGTGCACAATTTATCTCCCAGGCGAAACAAACTCATGATCAAAGTGAATTGCGCTGCTATTCCGGCCAACCTCGTTGAAAGTGAATTATTCGGTCATGAGAAAGGAAGTTTTACCGGAGCTACTGAAAAAAGGAATGGCAAGTTTGAACTGGCTAATAACAGCACCCTGTTCCTCGATGAGGTAGGCGAGTTGCCACTGGAAGTGCAGGCCAAATTGCTTCGCGCCCTGCAGGAAAAAGAGATCGAAAGGATCGGTGGACAATCCGTGATAAAAGTAAATGTGCGCATCATTGCGGCTACCAATAAGAATCTCGAAGAAGAGGTTGCTGCAGGACGGTTCCGCAGTGACCTTTACTATCGCCTGAATGTATTTCCCATCTCATTACCACCGCTAAGAGAAAGAAAAGAAGATATACCTGAGCTCGTGTCCTTCTTTATTAATCAGTATTCTACCAATACAGGAAGAAAGATATCGGGCATTGCACCAAAAGTTTTGAAGAAACTGATGTCCTATTCCTGGCCAGGCAATATCCGGGAACTGGAACATTTGATCGAAAGAACCGTATTACTCAGTACTACTCCTGAAATCACCGATGTAAGTTTGCCTGGCAGGAACAGGTTCTTATCTGGCGTTGCCGGAACGGAAATGCAGGTGCTTTCACTGGAAGATGTAGAGCGGGAATATATCCTGAAAGTGATCAAACTTTCAAAAGGCAGGATCTCAGGCCCCAATGGCGCAGCGGCCAAACTACAGCTCCCTTCCACCACGCTGATCTCGAAAATGCAGAAACTTGGTATCAGGAAGGAACATTTTATCGCCAGAAATGATGGGAATGAATAAACTCAGTGATAATCGGATTTTATTCCCAGTTTTTTCATTTTTGAGAATAAGGTCTGTGCCGGAATTTTCAGGATCTCAGCGGCGCCCTTCTTACCGGCCACCCGTCCGTTGCAGGCTTTCAATACTTTCATGATATGCGCCCTTTCCACCTCTTCCATCGTTTCCAGTTTACCATCGGCAGGTGTTAAAGTGTTCCTGAATGCGGGAAGCTCTATGGAAACAATTTGTTCACCACTGGTTAGAATATACTGCCGTTCGATCAGGTGTTCCAGTTCCCTGATATTTCCCGGCCAGTCGTATTGCTGAAGCGTTTGTACGGCTGCCTCACTGATGCGAAGTACTTTTCTGTCGGAATTACCTGATAGTTTTTTCAGGAAATGGAGAGCCAGTGCTTCAATATCTTCTTTGCGGTCGCGCAGGGCTGGTAGTTCAATAGGAAAGACGTTCAACCTGTAATACAGGTCGAGCCTGAATCTTCCATTGGCCACTTCTTTCTCGAGGTTCCTGTTAGTGGCAACGATCACGCGCACATCTACGTTTATCAGATGATCGCTGCCCAGTTTTTCTATCTCCTTTTCCTGCAGGGCACGCAGCAGTTTGGCCTGCGCTTCAAGTGGCAGTTCCCCGATCTCATCAAGAAAAAGCGTACCTCCGTTTGCCTGCTCAAATTTTCCTATCCGCTTCTGAGCTGCACCGGTGAAGGCTCCACGCTCATGGCCGAATAGTTCTGATTCGAGCAATGAAACAGGAATTGCAGCACAGTTTACAATGATGAAAGGCTTGTTCTTTCTGAGTGAATTTTTGTGGATCGCACGGGCAAAGCGCTCTTTACCTGTACCGCTTTCACCAAGCAATAGTACAGATGTGTTCGTTGATGCTACCGCCTTTACCTGTTCCAGCGCTTTGCTGATAACGCTGCTGTTGCCAATAATATCCGGATCCAGTATTTTTTCTCCGGATTGCGCCGGTATTTCTTTTTTTATGATGCCGGTCTCTACGCCATACCTGTAACGGGCAATATCAAGCATTACAAAAAGGTCACGCTCCCTGAAAGGCTTCACCAGAAAACCATAAGGTTGCGTTGCTTTGGCCTCTTCCAATGTTTGCTCGTTGGTATTAGCCGAGATGTAAAGAAAAGGTCTTCTGCGATGCATCAGCTCTTTAGCGAGCTCGATTCCGCTGAGGGGTGTTTTGAGCGTAATATCAAGCAGTACCCAATCAGGCTGCTTCTGTTCTATCAGCATCCTGGCCTGTTCAACAGACGCAGCAATTCCACAAACTTCGTACCCGCCTTTGATCAGCATCATCCTCAGGTCGTTACCCACAATGAATTCATCCTCTACTATCAGTATTTTTTCCTTGCCCGTCATGGCATTTCATTTAGTTTACATTATTGAAGCATCTCGCAAAAAAGCGCAGGTGAATTGTAACCCCCTCTGGGCTGCTTTGCACATCGTATGAGGCATCCAGTTGTTCCGATAATCCTTTCATCAGGCTCATCCCAAGTGAGGCAGCGTCTTCGGGCACATTGTTGTTACCGAATCCAATGCCATTGTCAGAGATAGAAAGCAGGCAGTAACCGTCTTTATCTTTACTGAACATTATTTCAATGGTCCCTTTTCTTTTATCAGGGAATGCATATTTTATTGAATTGCTAACCGCTTCGTTCAGGATCAGCCCAAGGGGAATTGCCTGTACAACATCGAGCAGTATGGTTTCACTGCTGATCCTGAAAGTGATGCCGGGCCCGGTATCAAAACTTTCCTGTATGAACCCGGTCAATTCCCTGATATACCAGTTCATATCAATGGCGCCCAGGTTGTCTGTATGATACAGCCGCTGGTGGATCAATGACATAGCGTACATCCGGTGCTGGCTATTTTTGATGGCGGCAATGGCATCCGCATTATCGAGGTACTGTGATTGCGTATTCAGCAGGCTGATAATGACCTGAAGATTGTTCTTCACACGATGGTGGATCTCTTTTAGCAGCCATTCTTTTTCTCCCAACAGTTTTTTAAGCGTTTCATTCTGGGCATTGATCTCCTGTTGTTGTTTTTGGAGCCTGAATGTGGTCTTCTTCTTCAGTCTGTACCTGTTGTACACCAATGCCAGTATCAGCAGCAGCATGCAGCCTCCGGCGATCATCACATTACGGAATACCCTGCCTTTCTGTAAAGAAACCTCCTGCAATTTGCTTTTCTGCGTCAGCAATTCAATGCGCTCGTCCTTTCTTTCCGTTTCAAATTGCAAGCGAAGTATCCCCAGTTGTTTTTCCCGGTTGATGCTGGTAATGGAATCTGATAAATGTTTGTATCGTTGAAAATGACTGAGGGCCTGCTGTAAATTGCCCAACGCAGAATCTGTTCTGAAAGCATACAACTCTCCTTCGGTAATCCGGTTCAGTGAAAGAGGCACATGGTTTACAACACGTTCAAAGTCCTGCACATATTTCACTGTTTCCCTGAACCGGCCGGTTGACTGCAGATACAGGATTATCGCCAGCCGCACCATTTGATTGGCGTTGTCGTTTGAACTGCCCTTCACCAGAAAGTGTTTCAATTTCTCAAAATGTGGAAGCGCTTTATTCAATGCATTTAACGCAATATAATTTTTCAGATAGCTCGCATGCAATTGCATTACTTGATATTCTTCTGTGACCGGGCCCAGCTTTTCAACTAATCTTAATGCATCAAGACTTCGTTTGTATTCTCCTTTGTACCTCAATGCATCGGCCAGGTTTAGCAATTCGGTCCTCATCGTGGCTGTGTCATAATCATGTCGTGCATGAGCAAGTGCTTTACTGAAATAATCAACAGCCTGGTCGTAATATTTCACGCTATAATAGCTCAGCGCCACACGATTATAGATGGTAGCCATCAGCGGTCCCTGTTCACCCAGCTTTTCCCCTGTTTCCAATGCAAGCAGGTTGTAGCGGAGCGACTGCGCAAAGTTGTTATCACCCTGGTAGGTTTGCCCAAAAACGGAGTATATGCCATGCAATCTTTGATAACCCATTTTGTTGTAAAGGGAAAGGGCTTCCTGCAACACCTCCAGCGCCCGTCGGTATTCCTGGTGCAGTTGCAACATATCACCTATGAACTCCTTCAGCTTTGCAGCAGATAAAAAATCACCACTCTTAAGATAGTATTCAGCCCCCTGCTGATAAAGTTCAATTTTACGGGGCATATCTGCTGCGTCATTGGAGTAGGTGCCACCGAGTTCCAGGATCGCCTGGGCCTGCTCGTTTTTTGAACCATACACCGACAGTAATCTCAGCGCTTCTTCGCTGCTTCTTCTACCCTCCCCGGCACGCCCCGACTCACGAAAAGCCTTTGCCCGCAGCAGGTTGCTCAGCCCAATGCCTCTTTGATAATTTGTATGTCTGCTACGGGCCTGCATCTCATCTGCTATGCGAAAGGCCATATCCATGTCCTGTTGCCGTGATCCTGGTTTGTCCAGAAATGTTTCTCCCAGGTGCAGTAGCCTGTAAACAATAATGGTATCAGTGTTCCCATTACGGAGCAGGTCATTCGCTATATTGAGGTCAGTTTCCTGCTGCGCCAGCAAATAAACAGGCACAAACACACATACGATCAATATGGAATTAATCCTGAAATTTTTCATGAATTGAAATTAATTCACCTTTCGGTCTACTGGCAACTCTGTCACCCGCCAGCCTATTCGAGATGGGCTCTCAGCCTCCAGGCCATTTTCTCATGTGTTTCCATCAACCCTGTAATATAATCACTACTGCCGGCATCATGAAAAGCAGTTGCATATTTATCGATATTCTCCCGCAAATGGATAAGGATGCTTTCATGATCAATCAACAGTTCTTTAATATAGCCTGTTGCATCATTCTTTTCCCTGGAAATCTCTGTAAGATGTGTAATGGCCAGGTATTCTTTTAATGTAGCCGGCGGGAAATGCCCCAGTGCACGAATACGTTCTGCCACATCATCGATGATCCCTTCCAGTTGCTGATACTGGCTTTCAAAAAAGAGGTGTTTGCTATGAAAGTCGGGCCCGGTTACACACCAGTGCGCTTTACGTGTTTTGGTGTACAGTACAAATTCATCTGCAAGGATCCTGCCCAGCGAATGAGATACAGCAGTGAGGTATTCCTGCCTGATTCCGATATTGATTTGCATCGATTCAAATTTTAAAAAAGATCATATAATAATTGAACGTCTACTGAATAATGACCAGGAGTAAGTCAAGCAAGATGCCATCCCGTAAATGATTGATCTACAAATTATTAATAAAGAATACCAATAAATAAGATTTACGACATATCGTATTTTTATGAAAGGAGTTCTTTAAAACTTTAACTGTGGGGAGAGGGTGTAATATTGTCGCTAATAAAAAAAGGCAGCCTCAAAATTATTTTTGAAGTTACCTATGAATCATTGTATCGGTCGCATACCCTCGCATAAATTTGTTAAACACCTGGCCAAACTTATACCGGGGACGATCTGGTTCTTCTGATAGCTGGATACCTGGAAGGCTTAAACTACTAAAAGGCAGCTTCCAGCGCCTGGATGCCGACAACCGGGTCAAGCAGGCCATGATAGATCGGGGGTATATTCTTATCGACCTGCAATAGTCGATATACCGCGTGCATGGCAGTATGCACCGGATATTCCACGGTAAATACCACATCCTCGGGTAATTCGGTATACTGCCCGAGGAAGGCGAAATTCTGCGCCCCTTCCGGCACAACGGCTGGGCGGTCGCCCGTAGCTCTGCAAGCAAACATGGAGGAGGCATAAGGCATCATAACAGTTGTAACATCCGTAGTATCCAGAACTTCTGTGAGGATATCTTCGAATCCAAGTTGGTGGATCAGTTCGGTCAGGATCTCTTTACCGTTAGACGCTGCCATTGACTTCCTGACATAATCGCCGGGTTTATCTACAAAGAGTCCGTAACCCCAGAGGGTGTAGGTATTTTTCGGCATCCCGGCAAAATGAGGTTGATAAGGGACTACGATAGACATAAGCCACCCTGAGTCGACGAAGGTCATCAATGCACCGGTACCTGGTTCGTTATTAGAGAATTCGATCAACCTCTTCAGTAGCTTGTCACCGTGCATCGTCAGCGTAAAAGATTTCCATTTATGATCGTCGATGTTGCCAAAGAAGGAGGCCGGCCGGCCGAAATTACTGTCCTTTTGAGCGATGCGTTCCCACAGCGCCCATGCCCCGTCCTTTCGATCGCGGATCAGTTCGGGTATATCGTAGTTGCCTCCGTAAGTTGCGTCGGCTGTCAATGACCCCAGGGTCACCATAAGATAATCTTCCGGACCAAGAGGGATGACGTCATCGCCGGCGGCAGTGGTGAGGTGAATGGCGGTGGCCCGTTGCACTGGGTGGCCGGCCTCGAAATCAATATCAGTCACAGTATGACCGAAGCGAACGTCCACCTTATTGTCCAGGAGCCAACGTTGGATAGGATAAACGATGGAGTCATATTGGTTGTACCGGGTCCGTCGAACGCCTGATAATGTGTGTATCTTTGGGAATTCCTGGATAAAGCGAAAGAAATACCTTCTCAGTTCGGCAGCACTATGCCAGTTCTGAAACGCGAAGGTTGTGCGCCACATCTGCCAGAAGTTGGTCTGGAAGAAATGTTCGGAAAACAACTCGTCGATGCGACGGGAACCCAGGTGGTGTTCGGGAGTGGCGAACAGCCGGGTGAGTTCCAGCCTGTCCCTGTAATTGAACCCATATTCAGCTGCATCGATGATCTTGTGGTGCCGGTCGATCAGGCGTGCATGTGATTCCGTTTTTACGCGGCAGTTGAAATCAAGTATCTCCTGGCGGACGCTGATCTCAGGATTTTCCAGCGAAGGGATAGTCTCGAGCAGGTTCCAGAGCGTCTGATAAGCTTCTTCTTCAAGCATCCTGCCCCCCCGGGTCACGTAGCCCCGCTGTACCGGGGAGAGGCCTCCGTCGAGTGCACCGCCGGGAATGATCAGGGATTCGAGGATATGTATGTTTTCTCCCGGAACCTTTGCGTCGCGGATGAGGAAGACGGCGGCGGCCATCGAGGCAATTCCTCCACCCGCCAGCCATACATGGGTGTTATTGTTATCTTTCATGCAGCAAATCTATTTGAGGGCGATAGGTTGCCTCCTGATCTCTGTCAAGGGGGATTGTGATATCGATCATGGGATCATGGATACAGCGAGGACTCACCTAATGCGGAGTTCTGGCTTACAGTCTTTCTTACAGGCACAAAAAAACATCGCCAGTTGCCAGATGGTTAATTAAATGCTTTTTTTGATAAATGGAACAGACAAATGCTATGACCGGCAGATCACGTAGGTTATTACACGAACTTGTTTTTGAAAAGAATGGCACGTAAAAAGAACAAGCAATTTTTTCATTTGGAAGGGCGGTCAATTAAATTCAAAGCACTTTCAATTCAATTAGCAGACCGTTTAATTCAATTAGCGGGCTGTGTAATTCAATTAGCAGGACGTTCAATTCAATTAGCAGGACGATCAATTCAATTAGCGGGCTGTGTAATTCAATTAGCAGGACGTTCAATTCAATTAGCAGGACGATCAATTCAAAAAGCAGACTTCTATGCAAGGTGTTTACCAGGATATAAGAAATGATGGCATCGTAATATGAGCACTGTTTATTCTGAATCACTAAAGATAATGGAGAAGGCCGAAGAGGCCATAGAAACTACTGAGTACAGTCCCACCCGTTAAGGTGATCCCACGTTTGCATGATATTCGAAGGCCCAAGCTGAACAGCGCCAAAAGGCACATTGGCTCCCAGGAACACGTGTCCATGCCCTTCGGTACCGATATATGGATTCACATACTGAACAAAATTATTATCATCATTTACCGTTTTTTGAACCGGTTGGCAGGCAATAAACGATACAACTATAAGTGTTGCGAGAAATAAAAAGCATTTGTTCACCTTATACTGATTTGCAGGCAAAGGTGCTTTATTTTTATAGTTTTACGATTCAGCAACTACATGATATTTTACAAAAAGATACACATCCTTTACCTTACGATCATCCAATGCAGAAGGATCGCCGGGCATAGGATCGGTTAACGACAGCATACCGCTACTGGTAATTTGCAGGGTAATGGGCAACGGCTGGCTGGCTGGCATAAAGGCTGCAAATGGCTGCGAGCTTCCGGTGACTGGCCATATGGTTGTCGTATACAGGTTCATTCCGGCTGCTTTTGTTAAGGAAGTGATGGCTGTTGTTCCGGTTCCATTGCCGCGGAAGTTGATGCCTGCGTTTAATATACCTGGCACTTCCACATTACCTGCTGCTGTGCGGAATCCGTTCTCATTGATCTCGATGTTTAGCGTTGCTTCCAGTATTTCCAGTTTTTTTCCCTGTAAGAACAAGGGGAAATGTTTTTCGGAAAACTCCATGCGGATGATCTCATTTAACGGACTATGCAATAACCGGTGGAAGGTTTGTGAAAATTCCTGGCGCAAACTAAATACCCGCGGCAACGAAAAATCTGAACTGGTGATCAGCGTGTCGAGGTATTGGTTGTGATCCTCTACCCTTTGCCTGAACGCACCATCATATTCAGCCGTATAGCTGATGTGCACGATCACATCATTGATGGTTGCATAATCAAAAGGCCTCAGGTTCTTTGGCAATTTCAATTCCCAGGTGCTTTCAACCGCACCGGCACCTTCGAATGGCATATAGCGCTCATCGCGAAAATCGAGCTTAAACACACCGCTGTCGTTTTGCGCCGTACTGGTAGCGATGCTGGTTGAACGCGAGGGCGGCACCAGCGTAAGCTCACCACCGGCGCTGTTGAGTACAGGTTTTTTACGAATGTAACTGCTTTTTAAAGTAAGCAGGGCGCTTACATTGCTATACGGACCAGTTACACAGGGAATAGTTAAACGGGCCGATTTCATTCTTCTTTTGTATTGCCCGGGATAAAAAAGATCGAAATAAAATTCAGGTATGGTAAATTCACATTCGCCGGTTAGTTTGAGCGACAGCAGCGCCTGCGGATCAATTTGTGTTAAGGAGAAAGCCTGGTCCAGTTCCATGCTGCGGGTATTTGTTTCCATATAACGCAATTCCATTTCGCGCAGCGCATTCATTAATCTTTCCCCCGCCATCAACCCGGTCCTTGAAGCATCCCAGTAATTGCCATCGAGCAGCACCGATGTTTCATCGTTGCGTTCAAAACGGTACGCTCTTTCTGTCATCCGTGCTACCGTGATGGTGTTTTGATACGCTTCGCGATACAAACGCTGCAATTGTGTTGTCATCCAGGTATACAAACCCAGGTTGGTAAATTTATCGCGGTAAAATTCATACACCTCCTGTTGCTGGTCGATGCTCTTTTCATGCAATTCCAATGATCTTTGCGAAATTTCTATTCTGATAGTTGCCCCTTCAATTTGTTTTTCCAGCTCATTGAGCTCATTCCGGCTCTGCTGCAAACTGAATCTCCATCCCTCCTCTCTTCTGTCGTAACCAGCGTATTTGCCAACGGTACCTGATGCCAGCTGACTTAACTCGCCGATGGCATTCAATGTGGTCATAGTGATCTGAAATCCATTTTTTATACCGGAAGTAGGGTTACTAAACGCCATACCCATAATGCTGGGCGGTATAGCCATTGCTACACTTGCCCAGCCAAAAGGAACAGCCGCCAGTTTCAATCCATACCCTGCATACAAAAGAGAGTCTGCCGTCACTTCCAGATCGGTGAACCGCTGATCGAGCAAATGCTGATAGTAATCGATCCTGTTCTGCACAGTTGTTTTTCTCCTGTTCAAACTTTCCAAACCTGCTTCTGCTGCCGTGATCTCCAGTTGTCTTAAACGGGTGGTCATTTTTAACACTTCATCCTGCTGCGCCAATCGCAGCAAGGCCATCTCTTCAGCATTTTTCTTTTCCAATGTACCGAGCAATACAGCGCCAAAACTTTGCAGGGCGCCTGCATATTCCTTTGCTTTGGCCAGCAAAAAGGCGAAACGGTATGGAGGCAGATCGCCCTGTACTGCATCGAGTATTTCATCGATAGATAAACCCGAGGCTTTGGCCCTTACCAGCAAGCGGGGATCGATCTCCGGCGCAAAAAGCGCCAATTGTCGTTTTTCGCCGCTTATGTTCATACAATTCCTGATCTTATACAACCGGTCTTCTACCCTGTCCCAATAACCGAGCAGATCAGGATTGTTGGGGATGCAAAATATACAGGCCTGTTTTAAAAAGCTGGTATGAAAAGAAAGCATGTCCAGGACATTACCCACCTGGTTCTTCCAGGTAATGCCGGTAATATCCTGCGGTATTAAGAAACCATTACCTGTTATGCTCTCCTGCACATCAATTACCGGGTTAGCCGTTCCGGCTATTACCGGCAAAACAGGCGTTCCATAAAATCCTGTACCAACCACTTCGTGATAAGCGCCTAAAACAGTGTAACCTGAAATGTATTCTGCGCTGTCTGTAGTACCAGCTGCTCTCGCCCGGTCGCGGTTAATAGTATCCTCCACACTGTTTAAAAAGTTACGGCATGCAGCCCCTTCGAGCACTGCGTTTACCTGGTTGAATGTTTTGTTGTCTGCTTCTGTATTGCATTCACCCAATTCAGCCGGACGCTTACCCAATATTTCTGAAGCCATCACATACAACAGGGTTGCTTCATTGATGCTCTCCATGGTATCCTGTGCAAACAGGTAATCGCCCCAATCGAGCAAATTATCAATGTACTTCATGATGATGCATTTCTTATAAGCGCCCAACCGCAACCGCGCAATGGCATGCGGGTTGAAAGGATCATTTTCATAAGCCTGTATGGCCTGCTCATCATTCAGGTTATCGTACCAGGTTTCAAAACTCATATTCCTGAACTCAATGTATTGCCATACGCGGTCGGATGGGTTAGCAGGCGCAGTACCCGACAGATCAACAGCAGTGGGATTAAATATAAAATGATACCAGCGTTGCGCATCGGCATATTTTCCCTGGCTGTTCAAATGATTGGCGATCAAAAAAGGAATTTGAAAGAAGATCTCCCTGTAGTATACACCCATTGGGCCTTTATAATCTATAGTGCCCAAATCAATGGCGTGCTGGGCATCGTTAAACAACGGGTCGTTGCTGAAAGTAAAACCCAGGTCTTTTTCCTTGAAGCTGCTTTGCACCGCCGGGTTCATCAGGTAATCCAGGCCGCCCATCAGCAGTGATCTGTTCACGTTATTGGCCTGTGATGTTCCTAAGCGTTTCAGAATATAAGGTGTGTCGGAAGCAGGTTTGTACAAATGAAAGAACTCATTATCGAATGATACAAATCCATCCGACAGTGTTCCGTTCACTGCCTGTACCTGCAGCGACGCGGTACTGGTCAATATATTGGCATGACCGCTTACTACATACCCGGGAGGCCGAAGGCTTATTGCTTCTGCTTCGGCATAAGAAAAATAGTTTTCCAATAATGCTATGGCACTTGAGTTTATTTCATACGAGCCACCAGAACGAAGCTGAAACAGGCGTTCTTCTGTTTCCAATTGCAGGATCACACTTCCCAACAATCTGTCTGATGTATATGCATACAGGTCCAATGTTCTTACCGCATTACTCCAATCCCAGGGCAGCGACATTCTTCGCAGTGCAATCGACACGTACAACTCATCATTCACTACCGAAGGATATGCCCGTACCCAGGGATACATGTTTAAGGTATAGTTATCATCTTCGCTGGTGAATGGAGTTGAGCTGGTAACGGGACTATCTGCATTATCATTAATCGATGCGGGGGCGCCAATTTGAAATTCCTGTACGCTGCTCCATCTTCCATCCAACAGCCGGCTGATCATTTTCAAACGCCGGTGATGCCTGTACCCTGTAAATTCATTGGATCCGTTTACCATTCCGGTTACTGGTTTGGTTTGTATCTCTACCCAAAAAACCATCAGCTTTCCTTTATATACTATGGGCGATACAACAGCCACCGGGATATTCACGTTTAGTTTTTCCCATGAACCATATTGAACGTTGAATTTTTTACCGCCTTTCTCAGTTTTATACAGGTTCTTAATGGTACGGTAATAATACTCGCCGGGCGATGCAGGGGAAACGCCAAAAATATGCAGGGTATCTTCTGCACTATCAATAGCAGTACTGCTCAAATCGCCCAGGTCGTGGTACATCCCTGCCATTTTTAAAGAAGCCACCGCCTCGAACCCTTTCATGTATTTCGCATAGGCATCCAGTACATTTTGCGCGGTGATCTCCTGCTGCAATACGGTGCTCTCCAGTTCTTCAAACAGCTCCGTTTTGTCGTCGCGCAGATCGGGCTCGATATAATTTTCGGGATATAAAAATACTTTCCGGTTGGCTTCCCATACGCGGTAGTTCTTGCGCCACTCCCATTGCGCCGCAGGAATATCGGCTGGCAGCACATGCATACGGCCATCTTCACTTTGCTCGAGGTTCATCAAACAACGCTGTATATACAGCTGCAAACTGGATATACCGGCCACTACCCGCGATGTACGGGCACATCCCATCAACCCGGTATCTATCAAAAAGTAATTGTACAGATCGTTGGAGGATCTGAACCAGTGTCCTGCTTCTGTATCGCTGTATCTGTATGTATGGATCAAATAATCGGTGAGCGCATCGCGTTTGCGTTCACGAATATTGTCTTCAAACACACCGATCTTTTCTTCCCATTCTTCCTCGGTGCCATACTTTGTTCTAATGGCTGTTACAATGGCTTTCACGGCTGTTGCCAGCTGATCAAAATTGCGGGAAATGAACAAGGGCAATATTTCGCCGCCAATACCCAGCAACTGCACCAACCCGGTAATCACTCCAAATTTTTTGAAGGCTTTTAAACCTTCATTGGAAGCAGCCCCCGAAGCATCCTGTGCCGGAAATGCAATTACATGATTGAGCACAGATACCAAACTAACATCCGCATTTAACAACCCGGCCAGGTTTTCCAGTACGGTATCTGAAAAACAAAGCGGCGTAGTACCAAAACCAAAGCCGGCCAATACGGTATGATAATCATCTTTTTTACCGGCCACCGGTTTGCCCAATGCGCGATACAATTCAGTTTGTTGTATGAGCTGCAGCGAAGGAGTGCGGTAATCAGCCGGACTATTACCTTTAAATAATTGTGCAGACGTTCCTGTATGTTTTTGTATAAACCCAAGCGAACCGGCATCGAAGTAGGCATCTTTATACCAAACAGTCATCCGCTGCAACACTTCTATCATTTGTTCCCAGGCCATTAACGGCTCTGTCGCCTGCGCTATACGCGCCCATAACGAAGTAAGCGCCGCATCATTCACATCATAACCGGCCAAACGCGCCAGCGGCATCAGTTTATCTGCAGTTATCATTAACTGAGCACTCAACAGTCCTGGCAATACGGTGCTGATGTGCCGCGCCAGTAACAACGCCCTGGCCTCTTCAACTGGCAATGGTATATCGGCAGGTATGTATATGGGTGAAGCAACATTAAAATCAGTTTGCAACCAGTATTGCGTTTCGCTTGTAACTGTTGCAAAAATGGCCGGGTTGGCAGCGATTATTGAACGGGACGCATCCAAACCAAGACCGGCAACGCCTGCGAATAACCTGTCGGAAATTTCAGGCGCGCCAGGTAATAAATAACTTGAAATGCGATCGGTCATATACCGGTATAATACCTGCTTGTCACCGGCACTCAGCACATCCCATACAACAGCAGGTATGTTCAGGTGTACCACAGCCGGGTTTGCCCGCACGCCTGCTGTTAAGGTATATTCAGTAGTTGATCCTGCCCGCAATTCAAAAATTGATGCATTGGCAGTTAGAATTTGTTGTGCAGTGCTGTCATTAACTCCCTGCACCCCCGTTAACGCACTGATCGTAATAGCAGGCGCCGGTAATATCAAATGTTCGCTTACCAGTTTTAACAACACGCCAGCCAGCTGCAATTGCTGGTCTTCCGAAAAGTGAGATGCAACACCGGCAGGAAGCAAATTAAATACGCCCAATGCGGCAGCCGGGATCCTGTACTTTCGCACATCGGCCGGTACTAGGATAGATGCATTGGCTGCTATTACTGCCTTTGACTGGCTTTCTGAAATGCCTTTTATATAAGAGAACAGGGTGTCTTTAAACAACAGACCTTCTTTTTCCTGTATCCGGCTCCAGGTGTCATAAGCCATTGTAGCAGGGTCGTCGAAAAAGGTGCTATCATTAAAAGGCAACCGCAATACAAAAGCGAGCTCTGCCGAAATAAATGGTGTTTGTTTAAACCAATCCATGAAGGCTGTGAAAGCCGTTACATCGGGATGACCAGTTAGGTAACCGTTCGTAATGGAAGGTTCGATATGTATAAAAAAGAAAAACTCGGGAACGGTTAGTTTGAATTTCTTTAACAACAATGCATGGCGGTATAATAGCGACAGGTTTTGCCAGTTGAGCAGGATGGTTCCCGGTAAATCAGTGCTGCCGGAAGGGCGCAGCACGCTTTGCAGTTGTTGAATTAACAGGTATAATTCTTCACTGGTAATGCCTAAGCCAGCCAGTAACCGATGTAATGTGCTGGTGGTACCGCTATCGGGCACCGCCGTGCTTTCCCAATAAGCAGGATGACGAAACACCACGCTCCAGGTGGCCATATTGGGAATGCCCCATTTATCTGCCGGTACATGCACAAAACTGCGCAGGTTAAATCTCTGGTCGAAAAACGAAGGTGATCCGTCAACCGGCAATTTATTTACCAGCACACAAATTTCGTTGATGGTTAACTGTAGCTTCTTTTGCAGGTCAACCAGTTTTAACAGTTGACCGGGCAAAAGATCGTCCCTGCCCGCCGGTGGTATATGATTGGCTTCCTGCAGGTGAAATACCACTTTGTCAAGGTCGGTGATCGACCACTCCAGCTGACGCCATAAACGTATAAACCGGTGTATCCGGTCGAGCGTTTGCGCGGTAGCGCCCACTACGTTTTCTGCTTTATATTGAATATCGGCTGCAGGTTGAGGTACGATGCGTACGCCACCTGTAACCGACGACTGTACATAAGTAGTTGCAAGCAGATCGGTAAACTGGTCGCGGGTGATATTGAGCTTTACCAGCATATGCTGCACATCTACAGGCGAAACTGTTCCATCACCGGCGATGGTGATGTCGTACAACTTTGATAAAAACGGGATATCACCCGAACGTTGTTGGGTGATCAATTCATATTGTTTCGAACTCAGGTTTAAACCTGCCTCCATTAATATATGATCGGTATCCGCCACATCCGCCAGCAACATATTGGCGATCGAAGCACGGGTTAAAGCAAAATATTTAAGATAGATGTTGAGTTCGGTAAGCGGTAAATGAAAAGGCTGGTTAAAACTGGCAATACGGAAAGGCGTTTCGCTTTCGAGACTTAGCTTTTGATACACAAATTGCTCTATGATCCCTCTGTCGGGAGGAAGGCTTCCTGTACCCGCGCCAGTGGTGTAAATAAAATTTTCCAGCACTTCATTTATTATTACCAGGTAAGGCACCAGGTTTTCGGTGTTCTCACAATTCAGCACCAATGTATCCCATAGATCGGGACGCCGTTTTTTAGGATTCATGATATGCGCCTGGTTTGTACCGGTAAAACGAACATCCAGCACATGCTCTTTTACAAAACCCATCAGGTCAACAAAATAAGCTACCGGACTTATAATGGAGGCACAGTGACTGCATTTGCAGTAATCGGTTTCTCCAAAATATTCCTCGTACCCTTCGAGCCGGCGCAGGTAATCGTTGACGCTGCTGTCGTCGTTGTTAACCGGACTACCGCTCAATGGGTTGTAGATCCAGTCAATGATGTTAACGATCGACGATCCCAACCGCCCGGCTGTTTGACGGGCGGTTTCATAATAACGTTGGGCAATAGATGCATCCAGCTGCGTTTTTTCACTGAACACCGCAAAGCTGTCATTAACAATGGTATTGGCGCTGCTATAGTTTTTCTTTAAGGTAAAAGTATCCGTAGCATCACGGGTTACCCGGTACAATCGCTGGTTAGTTTTGAGGTTGCCGGTAACCGTTTTCTTTTCGGTATCAGAAAAACCCTCCAGGTTAATTTTTTTCCAGTCGGCACTGTTATCGTTGTAATCCAGGAAAAGAAAATTCAGTGTACTGTTGTTTTTGTAAAACCGGTCCATTAGCGGCTGTACTGCCGGCTGCTCCAGCTCATTGCTCCGGTGTTTAAAAGATTCATGCGGGTACAATACCGCTATTTGTTTTTGTTTGAGCAATGCTTTTTTTGTCAATACCTCTTTATCCGTATTGGGCTGGGCGGTTAAGATTATTTCTTTCCATTTATCCAGGCTCAAAGCAGCTAGCCCTTTCAACGAATCAGCCGATTTTTGTATGCCCTGGTATAAGGTAAGATCACTTTCTGCCAGCGCATACATATTCGCACTCAGGTTAAGCGTTTTGCCTTCGTCTGCTTTTAATACATTATCAGCAACCAGGCCCTGGATTGTTTGCGGACTGATGCTTTTAATGGTAATGTTGCGCCGGATCAGTTCCTGTGCTATGGTGTCGCTTAATTTACTTTCTTCCGCTACTTTATATACATCGCTATGTTGTATAACGTCGTTGAACAGGCCATTTGATCTTAAGGGTGTGGCCGGCATGATGAGGGCATCCAGTGTTTCGGGGCCATTCCACGCATACAGTGCATCGCTGGCTTCTTTTTTGGCTGCCGGGGGCAAGGCGCTTTTATCGATCAGCGTTTCAAGGTATTCGCGCACCGGTAGTAAAGTATCTGTAAGTGCACCCAGATCGAGCGACCGGGCTAAACTTTGAAGATCGTAAGAGGAAGCGGCAAAAAAATCCGCCGCCGTTTTTTGTATTTGCTGCCGGGCTTTCATAACAATGGCGCCATACAGGTCGGGTTGTTCTTTTTTCAACGCTTCGGGTGTAGCATCCATTTTCACCGACAAATTCAGCACATCTTTTTTGGGCAACAGGGCGGCAGGCGGCGGGTTCGTTGCTGTTTGATCAATTTCAATGACAATGCCTTTTTTTCTTTTTACATCATTCAATGGACTGCTTTCTGTACTATAGATCATTTCATTGCCAGCGTACAGCCGGAAAAATACATCGGGCAGGTCTTCTTTTCCCGTATCACTAAAACGCGAAGCATCATATTGAATATAGAAGGATCCTTCTTCATTTGTAACAGCCACGCCCAACTGATCGCACACATCCACATCTTTATCCCATGCCTCTACTTTGATACCGGTTACAGGAACACCGGTTTGTTTTTGTTTCACCACACCTTCTACTGAATAAATAACATCTGTCGTTGGCGGCGGTGTATTTGCAGTTACATTTACAGTGATCACCAGGCCCGATTTGCTGCCCATGTCTTTTTCAGGCGTTCCCTCTGTGCTGTAAATAACCAGGTCGCCCTGGTACACCAGGAAGAACACATCCGGTAAATTGTTTTCATCTTCTGTAAAAAAACGGCTGTCGTCATATGTAATGGTAAACTGGCCGTTCGCATCGGTATACGCCATACCGAGGAACTGGCTTATTTCCTTGTCTTTATCCCAGGCAGCAATCTTATAAGCCGGCAGCGGTTGTTTATTGGTGTTAACCAACTGTCCGGCTATAGTGAAGGTTTTCATTATGTAACTGGTTTTTTTAAGAAATCAATATGATGATATGATCAACAGGGATTATTCCTGTTAACCGATAGATGTGGTTAATTTCTCTTTTGACCTCTTGGTCTTACCGGTACCGGGTTATCGGGGTTGGCGGCATTCCAGGCCCTTCGCAGATCGGCCAGTGCTCTTTCAATCGAACTCCATGATCTGTTGCCTGCTGCTGTTTGAGGCGTAACCTGCACTACTGTTCCTTCGGGCGAAAGCACATGCGCTTGTCCTTCTACGTGCCCAACCTGCACCTGGCGGCCGGTAGCGTTGGGAATTGGCGGACCATCCACCGTACCATACCTCGTTGCCCAGTCCTGGAAACGCTGTCGCAATGTATCCGTAATACCGTCAGACGTTTCACCGGTAGTGACCCTCGATCTTAAAAGCCCTCCTACCCATGCATCGAACAATCTTTCCCCAGTGGGACCTACGGGTAGATTTCTGGGGTTAGCGGGCAATGGCAGTGCCAGTACCTGTGGGGGAACCGTGTTTGCAGCAGCAGTTGCACCAGTTGCCGGTACTGCCGGCGTTGCTGGTGTAGCGGCAGTTGCCGGTGCTGCAGCCGGTACAGATGCCGCAGGTACCGGCGCCGAACCAGTAGCAGCCGGGGTACCTGCAGTAGTTGGTGGTGAAGCCGCTGCAGGCGGTGCACTGGTTTCGGGCGAAGCGCCTGATTCACCTGACCGGCCTCCCCTTCCACGCCCACCCATAACCGTTCCTACAGAACCCGAGATGCCTGCATTCAGCAGCCCTGCCCGTAGTATTCCTTCTCCATTGAGGTGATCTTCAAAAATTCCCTGCCGTATTGTTTCAATGCCGCTTCCCTCAACAGCGCCTGCCCCTGCATTTACCAGGGCACGGGTAACAAGTGATGACTCCATACGTGTAGCCGCACCTGCTAAAAGGGATTGTGTTGCGGTGGCTGTTCCGTTAGTTACGGCGCCCTGTGCGGCGGCGGCATATCCACCCAACCCTGCGGTGAAGCCACCGGTTACCATACCTACCACACCCGAAAAAAGCGTTTGTCTTAAACTGTAATCACGCAGCGTTAGCCGGTCACTTACTGCAATGGTTAGTAATTGTGAAGTTGCATCTGAAGCTAATCCCGAAGCCAGTCCGGCCACAGCCCCTGCAATCACCAATTGTGTGATGCTGGCCGTAGCTGCAGTAACACCCATAAAAGCGAGTGCAGCTCCCATGGTTAACACGGTAATGGCAATGGCTACTGCAATAGCGGCTACTACGATCAAAGCCGTTTGCCACCAGGCCATTTCTTCCCGTGGGGCAGCATCTGAAGTTCCGCCCGCTGAGCCATCTACACTGCCATTTGGATTTGGAGGCCCGGCCGCCAATTCGCTGTTAACATCACCCGTGCGTGCGCCATCCAATGGAACGCCGGCATCTCCGGAAGATGATGAAGGTGGAGGTGGAGGTGCACTTCGCACAGGTTCTGTACCTTCACCTGTACTAACGGGGCGGGCAAGCGCAGCCGCACTATCCCTTACAACACGTGGCGTTGTTCCGGTACCGGCACCAGTTCCACTACCACTAACAGTTCCTGTTCCGGTACCTGTGCCAGTACCAGATCCGCTTCCGATCCCGGAACCAGTTCCACTTCCGGCAACAGCACCTGTGCCACTTCCTGTTCCGCTTCCTGAACCATGACCTGCTTCATCGCCGCCGGTTCCTTCTGTACCGTGGGTTCCTTCTTCTCCACCGGCACCATTTACAGCATCTTCAGTTCTACCGGGATCACTCCCTCCTGCTGTACTTCCATCTGATGTGCTTCCTTCATCGGGTGTTCTCATCATCCTTTCTGCATCCGTATCCAAAGCTTCCCAAAACCGCCGCATTTCACCCGGGTTATGGATATGATAGTCACGCCCGCCAAATGAAATAACAGTTGAAGGCCTGCTGCCACCGTGTGCGATCAAATTCTGTAAAAACGCATGCTCTTCTGTCCGGTCGTGAAAGACCTGACTCCCTCCTGGAAACGTCCACCTCCTGGAAAAAGTTCCCCGAGATGCAGTGTCGCTGTCTGCTCCACCTCCTGTACCCCTGGTTTGCAACCCATCCTCATCATGTTTATTCACCGGGTCATTATGCACAAACAGGTATACATTCACACCGTCTTTGGCGCCAACCGGGTCGGGGTTCATCCAGCGGCATAACCAGGAGGCATAGTAGCGAAAACCATAGTAATATAATTGCGTGGCATCGTCGCGCTCCTTTCCCGAATAGCGGTAATCCTTTATCTCCACATCACGCAACGCGTTGCCATATATAAAAGCCGATTCACCAAAAGCAAAGTATTCTTCATAGTTGATGATCTCTCCCTGCGCATCTAATTCGTACCTTGAAGAACCGGTGGCAGCAGACAACAACTGGTAATGGATTTTTTTCACAGATATATCATCCGTTTCCCTGGCCCGAACATCGGTTGTCCATCGATGCAGGAGCGCCACCCGCCCGCTTCCATCACTGATGTCGGAAGTGATCCGTTCCAGCAACAGGGTGTCGCCATGACGGATGCGTTTTATTTCACAACCATCGAGGTAGATCTTTTCGGTGATCTCCATTACCCCGTTATTGAGCTTTTGCCATACTTTCCGAACGCGACGGCCATCGCCACTGTATACATAATATTCCGCATCATCCCCGCTATCGCGTGCTATGATAACCGCCTTTGCCAACTGGTTGCGATAATTCCAGTGCACACTGTTTACATTCGACAGGTAAACCAGGTTTCCATTCTCATCAAAACGCGACTCAGAGTCTGTAACCGGGTTGCCGTTCAGATCATCGCGCTCTATACTGCGATTACTGGTTCCTGCCACCCAAAAGTCCCTCCGCCATCTGAATATTTCACCCGGCGTTGTGCCACTATTGTGCACAAGCGAAAGCATGTTGCCATTGAGGTCGTAGCTATACCGGCGCGTGTACGATTGAAGGAGGGCCATATTATCGGCGCTGATATGACGCGTTCCTTTGGCAAAGCCTGCCGCCACATCATCATCATGCGCATAGTCTGTTCGCTGTAACGACTGGTGTGTACGGCCTTCTTCCACTATCAACTGGTAAAATGCATCATAAGTATATTGGTTGATCCTGGGTTGATCAAACAGTAAAGTGCCATTGGGTTGTGCGGCATCTATGAGAAAAGTGCAATGTCCGGCTGCATCGTAAGTGTAACTGATATTATGATATTGTTTAGCCGGAAGCGCAGCAGTTGCTGGGCGGAAGCAATTTTTTCTTTTTAAGCGATAATTGTATTTATCATAATCATATCGCTGTATAACATTGTTACCCAGGGTAACCTGCCGCACCTGGCCACGGGCATTGTAACTGGTTTGCTGAACAACCGGTACATCTATCCATGTGCCATCTGTTGTTGAAAGCTGCACGGTATTTATCGAACCGCCCGGCCAATAGGTGTAGCGGCGGGTGGTATCGTCGGGGAAGTGATGTTCTTTTATTCTTCCCAATGCATTGTAAGTAACTTTTGTTACAAAGGGATCTCCTTCCATCCAGGTTACTCCTCCGGTGTGCGTCCAATCGGGAATACCAGTATAACCGGCTAATAAACGGCAGTCTTTCTCCAATACATTTCCCAACAGGTCGTAGTGGTGAATACTCGTCAATCCGCTCTGATCATAAGCGGCCGCCATACGCCCAAGCAGGTTCCTTAAAACAGCATCGGTAATGCTACTGTCTTCGCCGTATGTAAACCGTTCGGTAATGTGGTTCATGGATAAGGCCCCATCTACCCGTTTCAGCACAGGTCTATTCCATGAATCATATTCAACCTGTTCATGTACGCCGCGTGCATCCCACAAATGAATGGGTTGATCCAGCGCATCGATGAATTGCCATTTCGAACCTGCATCAACTCCCTGTTCGTGAAATAACCGGCCCTGCATGTCGCGCACATACGTAAAACATTCCAGTCCCCTCGCATCAAACATGCTTTTTACCTGGCCTGCCTCATCAAATGCAACGCGACTGGTTCTTATGCGCCCGGTTTCATCGCTTTCTTCTATAAAGAACGTTCTGCCCATTCCGTCGACATGCGAAATAACCGGCGTATTGTTATGCGCCTGCGATTTTTCCAATGCTGTTCTTTCGGGAGTACCGGAACCGTAGGCTGTTTGGATCTGCAGTTCATATAAGCTTCCCACTACGGCATCGTTGGCATCATATTGCCTGGATGTCCATGTTGTTATTTCGGTGTGGTTACTGGTGCCATCGGCAAACAGTATTCTTTTCTGCCTGTTCAATGCATCGTATTCATGCAATGCCGATTCACCAAAGGTGTCGAGTATTTCATCATCTTCAAACCTAACTTCCGGTGAATAATAAGGTTCGAACCGACGCACCGGTTGTTGTTTGTTGTTGAACACGGTATGCGCTGAAACAATCCACCGCGGTACATCTGAAGTATGCAACACGGGTTCACCACCGGCATCAACCACTACCGATCCATTATGATATTGAATGGTATCCTCCCCTGCCCCTGCCCCTGCCAGTATTTTTGTTTGAATAGTTCTGCCAAACCCATCTGTATAATTCACCTGCACCTCGCACATACTTGCGGGTTGTTCAATGCCGGTTCCATCGTATACCCAATCTTCCCGGGCTATCTTTATGCTGCGCAATGGCTGGCGATGCAGCTGCCACGTATCCAATTCATAATAAAAATATGTAGCACATTGTTGAACGTATGCTGCAGCATCAGCAATAATATGTTCAAAATCCTGTACAGCCGGTGGTACATGATCGGCCAGCGCTTTATGTCCTACCGGATTTAGAGTGCCACTCCCCGACAATACAGATCCAAATATGGTTGATAATACAATTACACCCAACGGATCGTATTGCACCTGCGCTACGTTTTGATTGGGATTTTCTATTTGCCAGGGTGCGCAAATATGATAGTCAATTTCAGCCTTAGTGGTGTTACGTGCAAGTCCTGTTCCTTCGTCATCCACCAACACCTGTGTTATTTGTTTCAGCACTAACTGGTACGGATCGAATATGTATTCTACCCTGCTCAAATTGGCGGCAATATCCATTACCGGTAAAAAGAAACGCGACGCCCCGCCAAATACAACAACCCCTCCCCGCTGCCACCACAGGTTATCGTGGTATATATAATGCGCATGATCAGGCAATGCAGGATCGTTTTTTTCTCCCAACACATTTTCCAAAAAAGAATCAGAAAAACAAGCCGTTTCCTGGTGGTGCAACAATACTTTGTCGCCGGCCTGCCCCCATAGCAATACCGCCGAACGGTCGCTGTTCCAGTAATAGTTTTTTGTCCATTGTAACAGCTTCGCCTGTTGTCCGCCGGTGTAGGCGCCATCAAATGAAACGGGCGATGCAATAGCAGCGTTTACCAGGTTCTTTATAAGCGAATATTCATACAGGGTGCCTGTAAAGGGCCTGTCATTATCTTTTATATCAAATGTCTTTCGTTCCCATTCAATACCCACTTCATAATGATCAGGCAGATCAATATGACCTGCCGCTACAACAACCGCCTTTATATGATATACCCGTTGTTCGGGCAATGCATCAGGCGTCAGGCGCGGATAGCTGATGGCAACCTGTTTGGCGGGCATGCCATATGCGTCGTGATCAAGATTCAATTGATGGGCAATGCGCGGATCACCGGCTTCTTCTTCAAAAATAATTTCCAGGCTTTCTTTGGGAAAAAGAGCAAAACCGGCATCCTGCTTTTTTGCTGCGGGTTGCGTTCGCCTGATGAGGTAATTGGCGTGTGTGATCTTAAACGGATGCGCATGCAGGTTGCCATCCCTGTTCACGCTGTAGGTTTCGCTGCGTATTACCTGTCCTGCAACACTGCGTATTGCCTGAAAGAATTCCTGCGGTCCCAGCTCATCGGCCTGCTCCAGTAAAAAGTCGCTGAGTTGTATACTGAAATGATCGTTCGTGTAATAACTTTTACTTCTTGCTTTTTGCCATCCCGGGGCGCCGTTGTGAAACCAGGTGCGCACACATACCGGATCGGTGAACTCTGTTGTGGGTATGCCCGAAGTGCCTAAGTAAACATCCGAATCATATTGATCAACGAGGTTAAATCCCCTGAAGGCTCTTTCTTCACCATCATAAAAACCATCGTGATATGCATAATGTTGTTTGAACCGGGTATTACCCACCTGGTCGATCTTTTCCACTGCATCTACCACCACATGATGAAAAGGAAGCTTCGTTATCCAGGGCTTATTGACGGTTTTGTCGCGCAAATAATGTTGGGCGGAATAACCGTACGTAAAACGGGTTTCGAGCCCCATATTGTTATCCACCTGTTCTATCAACCGCGGTTTTACACCGTTGGTTAGTTGCAAGTACTGAATGGGCGCCTGTGCATGAATAGATAAACCCGACGACCATACGAAACAGGGCGTGCCATTACCGAGGAAGTCGATGATCTGTACAGATGATATGTTATCGATGTAAGGAAGCCCTTTTATCGTTTTTCCCTCTGTAAACCGGTTCCCGCAGGCATTGATCCAATAGGTAATTTCTCCCCTGCCAATGTAGAGCAGATCAGAAGTACCACTGCCATCGAGATCAACGAAACGTATACGACTGCTGTCGAGCTCGGCATTGTAATCAAGCTGCGGTGCATTCTCCATTACAATACCGGTTCCGAATTTTCCATTACCAAGGTTGGGCCAGTATTCTATACGGCCATTGGTTACCCTTACCTGGTCGGCTAATCCCGAACCACTCATATCGGCAAAGAAAAAATCAAGTGCGGGGTTGGCGCCAATCACAGGTGTAAAGCCCGATTCGCCCGATACCGGTTTGGCCATCTGCACCGGTTCACCAAATCCTTCCTTGCCTTTGGAAGGATACCAGGTGATGCGATCCTGTTCAATGGTTACTATATCTGCCCGGCCGTCACCCGTTAAGTCTATGAGCTGGGTATTTAAATCAAAGCTATTAACATGCGGCGCTAAACGAAATGACGTAAATCCATCCCATGTTCCTTTATCACGGTTGTATTCATAGAAGCCGCTTTCTTTTCCCTGGAAAACAACAAGGTTCAAATTGCCATCCGAATCAAAGTCGCTCAATGCATAACTCCCTGGCAATATGCTGGGTTTCTCCCCTAGTTTTTGCTGTATACCCAAATTCCCGCCACCCAGGTTCGGTTTGTAATACCAGGCTTCGTGCAACTCATATAATATGCCCGGCAATCCCTCTCCGTACAGATCGATCCATTTGTAGGAAAGGCCATTGAGCCCCATGGGAAAATTACTGTCTGTTTCTCCCGGCACCGGGTTGAAGCTGCTTTCCACACCGGGAGCAGTATAGGTAAATGAGGCCGGTGGCAGCGATTTAGATTGATAATTTTCGTTTTCCCTTCTATAGCCTGTATAACGGATAGTGGTAAGTGTTGTACCGGCTATATTGGGTGCATGATCAAAATGCAAACAACCGGTAAGCATTGGGCCTGCCCCCAGTTCACTGAAATGATGAAATTGCAGCATGTGGCGGCAAAGGCGATACGTGCGTTGTTCAAAACCGGCTATGTAAGCAGAAAAAGGATCCACACGTACAGGCCATCCTTCCGCAACAGTTTCATAAGAAGGTATGTCATTATCGATCCTGTGCTCGCCATAATCAAACACCAATTCAAACAACCATTGCTGCAACGGGGGAACCGGCTCACCAGGTGAACCCGGGATCGTATTGCCGTAACGGATGCGCTTTATATATTTTTGCGCATTGGCATTTGCCAGCAACCTGTTCCGCTCCACACTGCCTGAACCATCTACATTATCAAAATTGTCGGGTATATAGTCAAAGATGATGGCATTGCCGTTGCTGTCGTATTCGCCTTCGATCAACCATTGAAATATTTTGCCGGCATCCTGTGGATCGCTGATCCTGTTATCAGCGTGTACACCAAATACGCTTATCCTGTTGCTGGAACTGTGCACCCGCCAATGCACTTCACGCGTTGTTTTATGGATCCATTTTTCGAAGCGGGTAAAAGAAGAGTCTATAACAGAGCGGTAGTAATATATGTAGTACGTATCATTCTCTCCGGTTCGTGGTCTCCATTCTGCCCCTGATTGTACCAGCCAGGGAATTAATTCAAGGCCTCCAAATGAAAATTTATCGGTACCATCATATTTGGAATAACCGTCTTTAAGGCTTAATGTAACGGAGGGTATGCCCTGTACATTCCAACCCATGCCAAAAACCGAATTACCGCCACCCGAGCTGTACAGCAGGGATAATGAAGGCTGAAATCCATCGCGACCGGGGCTAATAGGTATACCTACCTGCACGGTAGCTGCGCCGGTTGGTACATTTACCTCTGTTTTGAGAGGTATTTTACAGTCTTCTGGTTTTATCTCATGAAAGGAAAGCTGGTTTGCTGCCATATGAAACTTATTTATGAGAATGCATTCGCACGCAGTCCATCTAACTTCATATGTCGATAACTAAAGATAAGGTAAAACAATTATTCCAGCCCGGCGTAGTTCTACGTTATTTCAACAGTAATATAGAAAAAATAAGAGCGCCACACTTTTTGGGCGTGGCGCTCTATTATTCTTGTTTGGCGGAGCGGGCAATTATAAATAAAGCTCCTCGAGAAGGTATTGGGAACCTAATTGATCAAGCGCTGCGGCTAATGCAAATGCTCCGCTACAACTTTTTCAGCCGGTACTGCATATTCTTCCTTGTACCGGGCATCGGAGTAAGCATGACTTAAAAGCAGGAAAAGTTCTTTTTCTTCTTTAGTGATGCGGGAAAAATAAGCAATGGAAATTTTGAGAAATTTTCAATAAGGGCCAGCAGCGTGGAAATATTATGGGTAGTGGAACGGTAGCCGGTAACTGCCCTGAGCAAAGCCATGCAGGTATGCTGCACCGTCTGATGCAGCATTAATAGGCAGACTTCATGCAACTGGTTGGAAAAACAAAAGCCGAACTATTAAAACACCGGGCTGCCTCAAATCCCTTATTCCAGTTGGTTTCTATCCTGCTTTTTATCAGGTTTGCATCACTTTTTTTGGCTGGGCTTGGATATAGGTATTGCTTATCGATCTATTGACAAATAAACTACATACCTATGTTATTTATGAACATCATAATTAGACAGGATTTCCTAAAAGCATCAAAAGAATACACCAGTGTTCGACACCTTTAAAATACAATGGATTTCTCGAACACAGAAGAAGCCTTCAAAACCAATGATTTGAAGGCTTCTGTTTTTGTAAGTGATCCGGATTGGAATTTCTTCAAACCAATTGAGGGAGGAATTAAAGAAATTATATAAACTTAAGCTGGTGATTTTTACGTAATTGAGCAGTTGACACAACACAATGGTTGTTTAACCGACCCCGGTTTTTTCTTAAATAGAGTGATATATCGTATTGCTTTTTCCTGTGGTATAATCATAAAGGCCTATTATTTCTCTATCCGCTCCCGAAATAGTATTTGTGAAAGAATGTATAATACCAGTAATGTAATTGATAGCTATTTCAGGATGTTGGAGGCGCCGGCCATACTAAACATGTTGCCAAAGTTGGCGCTGGTGGCCATGAAAATGTATTTCATGGTATTGGCAAAAGTATAGCGCCCTTCTTTAATGCCACTGATCAATACATTCAGGTCATGGTCCATTAAGATAATATCCGCAGCTTCTTTGGCTACTTCCACGGCCGAATCCACAGAGATCCCTACATCGGCGGCGTGCAGGGCAGCCGCATCATTAATACCATCCCCCCAAAAGCCTACAACATGTCCTGCTTTTTTCAGGATAGCAACGATCCGTTCTTTCTGTTTAGGTTCTACTGCTGCAAATACATCGGTAAGGGGCACGCGGTTCAACAAAGCTTCATTGCTCATTTGGCTTAGATTGCTACCCGTGAGCAATACGGGATTTTCATAGCCCATCTGCTTCATCAGGCTGGCCGCTACCAGTTGGTTATCGCCCGTAATGATCTTGAGTGCAACACCCCGGTCTTTTAAATGCCGGATAGTGTCTGCGATTTCTTTTTTAAGAGGATCATACAAGGTGATGATGCCAAGGAAGATCATAGCGGTTTCTTCCTCCCGCGTAATATCCTTACCATCGGTTATTGCTTTATAAGCAAGGCCCAATACCCGGAAACCTTTGGCTGATTCTCTCTCGTAAAGACCAGTGATCGTAACTTTTACCTTTTCTATCGACTCAACGTTGCCATCGGCATATTGTACCCGGTCGCATACTTCCAGGATATCCAGGAAAGCTCCTTTGATGATCACGACGTTCTCTTTGCTGTTGTATACCTGGGTGGATAACCTCTTGCGAATAAAATCATACGGTATCTCCGATTGCAGCAGGTATTCAGCCTGATTTGAAAGTAGACGTTTAATACAGTTTTTTACTCCAACTGTCTGCCCTCCGTCAGGGGTATAGAAGGACCAATATTTTTTCTTTTCTTTGCATTATCATGGAAATAATAGCAATTCTGGAAACGCATATACATCATTTTTTGCACAATTTAAAAACCGAAGGCAAAGGTGAGCGTGAAGCAGCCCTTATTATCGTTAAGTTTATCAGGGAAGGAAAGATAACAGCGGAGGAAGACCATATATTGAAGACACAGGTCATGGACTCATTAAAAATTTTGGGGATTGGTGTACCCTTTGTCCTGATACCTGGCGCCTCGGTCCTTATGCCTATACTTATCAAAGTAGCCAGTAAACACCATATTGAGTTAATGCCATCGGCCTTTATTACGCAAGCAGAAACAAATCTCCCGGACGTTAATCTACAACATCCAGATCATCACCAGGGGCAGTAATAGTCAGCATGCCAGACGTAATTATTAAAAGCCCTGCAGATTAATATCGTCACTTTCCAGGATCTCTACTTTTTTCCCCATCTTTTTCTGGATGATGCCAAAATGATGCTGGTCTTCAGGACATATCAGCGAAACAGCCCTGCCCGAAATCCCTGCCCTGCCGGTACGGCCGATGCGGTGAATATAATCTTTGGGAGAACGTGGCAGCTCGTAGTTAATGACTATGGGCAATTGCTGAATATCAATACCCCGCGAAGCAAGATCAGACGCTACCAGTACCCGCAGCTTGCCTGCTTTAAAACGTTGCAGCTTTTCAAGACGGGCAGTCTGGCTCAAGTGTCCGTGCAAAGAAGCTGCCTGTATCCCATTTTTGATAAGTTTGCCGGTAAGGTTATCTGCCGTTCTTACGGCAGAGGTAAACACCAGCACTTGCTGCATACCTTCATTCTTGATCAGGTAACGTAAAAGCGGCCCCTTACGTGCTTCGGTTACATGATAGGCAAGTTGTTCAATCAGTTCAATGCGCTGCTCTTCTTCTACCACTTCAATCGTTACCGGCTGGTGCAGCAGGTGACGCTGCATCTCTTTAATATCTTCACTGGCAGTGGCAGAGAACAACAGGTTCTGGCGTTTGGCCGGTAGCAGCTGAAATACTTTATCCATCTCCTCTTTAAAGCCCAGGTTCAGCATTTTATCGGCTTCATCCAGCACCAGTAAATCTACTTGTGCCAAGTGCACGGCTTTATGGTCTATCAGATCAATCAATCGGCCCGGTGTAGCTATTAATATTTCGATGCCATGCAAGGCCATCATTTGCGGGTTGATGGAAACACCACCATACACCGCCATTGTTTTTATGTTATTCGGCAGGTGAGCGCAGAAGGTTTTACAAACATCATTTACCTGTATAGCCAGCTCACGTGTGGGCACTATTACCAGTACCCGCACGTGCCTGTCTTTCTTTTCTACCCGGCGCTGGCACAATTCCAGTATAGGCAATACATAACCGGCAGTTTTGCCAGAGCCGGTTTTAGATATGCCGAGTATATCCTTTCCCTGTAAGATAGCAGGAATAGCCTGCTGCTGCACAGGCGTAGGCTGTATAAATGACTGCTCGCCTATTGCCTTTAATAAAGGTGCAGATAAACCCAATGCGGAAAATGCCATCTTCTTTTTGCGCAAAGCTATAGTAAATACCGCGTTTTATGGCTTGTAAAGCAACAACTCCAAAATGAAAGCAAGGTCTTCACTAAAGTCATTCTCTTCGCCGTTTGCTATCTTCGATAAAGCCCGTCAGGTCGAATGCCGGGCGGATTTCCCAACTATTGCCGCCGCGCCCCAGCCGGAGAGACGGATGCTTAGACAGCAGGCGGATGGCATGATTCAGATCGGTAGCTTCAAGGATCATGATCCCGCCGATTTGCTCTTTGGATTCGGCGAAAGGACCGTCGGTTACGGAAACCTTGCCGCCGCGCCATCTCAATGTGGCGGCATTTCGGGCTTCCTGCAGACCCTCTCCGCCTGCATAGTGACCATTCTGCCGAAGCTCATCATCGTAGCCAAAACAGTCGTCCATAAAGGTTTGCCGTTCGCTTTCGGAAAGTGTTTCCCAAACTTCTTCATTCATGTATCCAAGACAAATGTATTTCATAATGATTTTTTATTGTGTTGAAGAATGACATGTGTGACCTTCTCCGATGCCTCGAATCGGACACATTCGTAACCCAATTTACGCAAGTCAACATTATCGAATAGTCTTTCACCTCCACCTAATATCGTCGGTGTGATGGCAATATGTAGCTCATCGATCAGTCCTTCGCGGAGGTACTGTTGTATGATGTTCGCCCCGCCTCCAATTCGGATATCCTTTCCATTGGCAGCTTCCCGGGCCTTGGCAAGCGCATCATGAATGCCTTCGGTAATAAAGTAAAAAGTCGTTCCCCCCTCCATCTTCAAAGGAGGTCTTGCGTAGTGTGTTAGCACATAAACCGGAACGTGATAAGGAGGATTGTTTCCCCACCAACCCTTCCAGTTCATATCTGGCCAGGGGCCCCGAACTGGCCCGAACATGTTCCTGCCAATAATCCAGGCACCGAGATTTTCTGATCCACGCTTCAGAAAATCGTTATCGATCCCTTCTGTGCCGCCTTCCTGTCCAACAATCTGACTCCACCAGCGGGTGGAAAATACCCATTCATGAACGGCTTTACCATCTATGCCCATCGGATTGTCAAGGCTTTGATCCGTGGCCGCCCCGTAGCCGTCAAGTGAGATCGAGAAACTAGCAACCCGGACCTTCGTCTTTTTTTCAGTCATGACCCATAATTGTTTTTTGTGATGTAATGTTTGTTTTCATTAGGTAGTCGAATGGCCAATGACAAAATCGACAAACAGTTTGAAATTTTTTTGCACCTTCTGGAATTACGATCCCAATTCGCCAAGCTTTCGTTGGATAAACCGCCGTTCCGGGTCTTGTTGTGCCAGGGCGAGGGCACGTTCCCATGATGCCCTTGCTTGGTTTGTACGGCCCAATTTCCGATAAAGTTCCGCCCGCGCGGAGTGTGCCAAATGATAGTCGCTTAGGTCCCCACGCTCCAGGATCGCATCTATCTGCTGCAAACCAGCTTCAGGCCCCTTGTGCATGGCAATGGCGATGGCACGGTTTAATTCAATAATTGGAGAGGGATTTATGTTCAGCAGCCGGCTATATAGCCTGGTAATCTGGGCCCAGTCCGTAGCTTCGGGACGTACGGCTTCAGCGTGTAGGGCCGCGATGGCGGCCTGTAGCGTGTAGGGGCCTGGCGGTTTGGATAAAAATGCCCGTTCTACCAGCGTCAATCCCTCCTCAATCATATCGCGATCCCAACGCGATCGATCCTGATCTTCCAATAGAATAATATTTCCTTTTGATGAAGTGCGGGCCGGTCGGCGGGATTCGTGCAGCAGCATGAGGCCAAGCAATCCTGTAACCTCAGAATCAGGTAGCAAAACGTGCAACAGACGCCCAAGCCGGATAGCTTCGCTTGAAAGGTCAACACGGGTTACCGATTCGCCAGATGAAGCATAATAGCCTTCGTTGAATACCAGGTAGATCACCTGGAGTACAGCTCCGAGCCGGTCTGGCAATTCATGTTCCATCGGCACTTCAAACGGTATTTTTGCCTCACGAATTTTGGCCTTGGCGCGGACTATTCGTTGGGCCATAGTAGAGGGGGTAACAAGAAATGCGCTTGCGATCGCTTCGGTGGTCAGATCGCAAACCTCACGCATGGTCATGGCCGTGCGAGCATCAAGCGACAACGCAGGGTGACAGCAGGTGAAGATCAGCCGGAGCATATCATCTTCTATCGCTTTGTCAATTAGCCTGGAAGCATCGGGGGGCGTAGCTTCCGTTTGCCAGATCTGCTGCTGCTCCAACGAGTCGAATCTTGATTCGCGCCGGATGCGATCGATTGCTTTAAACCGGCCGGTGGAAACAAGCCACGCCAGCGGATTCGAAGGAATGCCCTTTTCACCCCATTGTTCAAGTGCGGCCTTAAAAGCATCGTGCATGGCGTCTTCGGCAAGATCAAAGTCTTTAAGCAAACGTATCAGGGTGGCAAACACCAAGCGCGACCTGGTACGATATATCTCGCCTACAAGTTGAGGAATATGTTCCGGAATATTGGGCATGGACGATTGTTCGACTCTTATAAAGGTAATTAATATACACCTATTCAATCAATTGCATTCCAGGCATGTCAGCGCAAACACCTGATCGCTCTCGTGATGCTATACTTTCGGAGCACATCGATCAAAGAAAAAGCCCCTAAATTATTAGAGGCTTTTGTAAATCTTAGGGTTAAAATGTCCGGAAAAGTGTCCGCGCCTGCGAGCAAGCTCGCGCCGCTGCCCTACGCAAAAACCTCCTAACTCATTATAAGAAACAAGGTTGGTGATTTGACCAAAACAAAATTTTGCCTGTTCAATTTCCGCTTCATTTTCGTAGCCATTGTAATATGCAGTTGGGCAGTCATAGAAGAGCCATAAACTCATGTTGAGGTGAAACTTTACTGGCTGATTTAAAACAACAATGTAAGTCTGTGCAACGCTGGGACTCATTTGTAGTGTATAGTCAACTTCTAAATTCTCTCGCCAGATACAACTTGTCGCAATGATGTTTGTTTGGTACTTTTCTTCATTTCTTTCAATTGGTCGGCAAAGCGAGCAATGCCGTATTTCAATTTCAGTTTCTTCCATGATATTCGATTGGCGGTGTATTGCTTACAACGGATAACGGCTTGGCGATGTGTCGGCGTTTGAAAATCGTCAGACTGACACCGCTGCTAAATTTATAACTAAAAGTTCATTATTTGTTCAATTGCTCGGCGTTATTCGTCGGCTGAAACTGAAGCCCAATAGCGAACTAAATGCTGAGAATATATTTGTCGCCCGCCATATTACCAATGTACTGTTGTACGCATACTATAACGCAAAAACATAACTACCCGATCCAATGCTTGGCTTTTTTGTCAAAGTCCCTTCTTCGGCTAATACTTCAAGTGCAGTGTAAACATTTAGATGATCGATAAACCAATTGGACAATTCTTTAAACCTGTCCGTTGTTTGCATATAATTAAAAAAGAAAAACCCATCTAAACAACCAAACTCAGGCTTTTCTGTGTATTTAACTTCGATTGCTTGTCCGGTTCTCAAATTATCAAAACGACAATGAGATCCATGAAGATAGAATGTCCAGTCTGGGTTAAGTATGCCCTTATTATTGTAATTTGTTTTATAAACTATAATTGGCCATGCGCCGCAATCACTTAAATTAAAATCGAATTTCTGTGAAAGTTGAAGCATTAATGTATTCGCATCTTCCCGAAATGCTTTAGCGCAAAAATAAATGCTCTCTTTATTTGCTATAATTTCTTGAGTTGTCATATGATTGCATACAACGGTTTCGGGCTTTGCGCTGGTAGGCTTTGAAACCGAAAACTGTCTGCCTGCACCAACTTTTACTAATTGCTCTAATGTCTCTATTTGCACTGTCTGCCCACTAACGCAAAACCTGTGTGTATGTGCTTATTCACTTTCAAAGTCAAACTGTCTTATTTGTTGCACAGTCGATGTTGAGTAAAGTTTTCCTTGACTTGTCAGCATAAGACTGCCTTGTTTTAGAAACTCAGCTTCTATTGGTTCACCAAGATTAACTTCTTTCTCAACTTTCCCTGTGTTAATGTCAACGTAACATAAAAACTTAGGGCTTCCTTTTTCATATTCCCAACGAATACCAAGTATTTTATTAAGTTCAACGGAGTATTCAATTTCAAGAAAGTTCCCAACCACTTTAGTTACCCATATATTTTCAAAGTTGTCCGTCGATATACTTTCTAATGGATTGCCCGAATATGCACAAACAATTTTATCTTTTGAAAATGCAGTGTCAAGAATTGCGAAAGTCGTTTTTGGCTTATTCTTTACTGTCTTGCCTTTTATTCTGTCTGCAAGTGAGTATGTCGTAGATTTTTCAAGCAAGTCAATATTGCCATAAGAGTTTTCGTAATAAAATTCTACGCCTTTTAAGTTGTCTACCGTTTCACCGTTATGAATGTTAAGAATATGAGTTCCCTGTCTTTCTAAGTTTACAAAAACTCGGTTGTCAAGTTTATTTAGGATTTTCACAGACCCACACTTTTTCAAATCCTTTCGTTGCCAAATCTTTTGTCCTGTGTCAATGTCAAAGGCAGTAATTGTGTTTGCTGAATAACCACCAATAACTAAATATTTTCCGTCCTCTGAAATAGATAAGCGATTACCGCCAAAGTCAAAGTCTGTAGAAAACTTGTTTACCAAGCCTAGTGTCAAGTCCCAGACTTGAACTTTACTGTCAAACTCAGCAACAGCAAATCTGTCGCCATTAACAGTCGCAGCAATTGTTCTAATTTTTTCGTATATTTTTGATGTCGTCATAGCATTACCGCTAACGGACAGGGCTTTCTGTAGCAGTGATATTCATAGTTCCGCAGCTCATTTCCTGTTCCGAAGCCGGGTAAAGATATATTATTGATTATCTATTCCGAAGCCACTGTTGCAGGAAACCAATGTTAGCTGATGTTTAATCATTTCCTATTAGTTGTAGAAAAAGTAGCTTCGTGGATTCTATTTCGAATATCAAATCAATGCCAACAATTCTATAAGAAGCTCCTACATCTTTTACAATTAATTCATATACATCAGTCTTATCAGTAATAAATTCACTTTTTAATATGCTTACAAAATATTCATTCGAAAACTTAACCCGATAGTTCAAGTCATCAACTAGGTTATTTTTACTATAGTCTAACTGTTTAGTCAACAGTTCATTCCCTTTATGAGGAATTCTCCTTGTCAAAGAGGCATTTAACTCAGATTTCAACTTAGTTTCCCAATCATCGTTCTTTCTTATTTCAATATTCCAATCATTTGGATATACTCCAAAAAGTTCATAAGCGTTATCTTGTACACACTTTTCAATATTACCTGCTGAGAAATTAAATGCAAATAATTTACCTCGATATCCAACCACTGAGTATGAATTCAAAAAGCCTAATGCCATTAAATAGCCATTAAGGAAATTCAGTTTAGTATTCAGAATTTGGTCTTTAAGTTCTTCGCTTAGCATTTTTGTAGTGATTTTTAAAAATCTCAGCTAACATTATATTTCCGCTATTATACACTACTTTTAGCGGGAAACAATATTTGCAAGTTATTATTTTTGAGCTGTTTAGCAAAAAAAACGCGGTTATCACCGGGTAGCGCAAATACAACTTAGGTTTGTGTTGTATGATGAAGAAGATTGGTACCTGGAATCAACCGAATTACATGCGAATAAAATTGGATAAATGATGATACATGGCAATGCGGTGTTTATTCGAAGATAATCTATTGAGCTGGTATGAAAAGGGCGGTAGTTTTTTAGGAAACGACTGGAAGAACGATATTAACCACCATGTCTTCGTTATTAATGTTAATATATTCATCCAGTAAAGGACTTTCAATTCCGAACTCTTTCACTATATACTCCATTTGAGGTTTATCAGGAAGTTCTCCTGATATGTCGGGCTTAATGTGAAAATAATGGCAACGACCTTTATTTGGATGGTCTACGAGATAATAACATATCCAACGTCCAACCCCAACAAGACGCGCATTCTTTTTTCCAGGACCCGCTTTTCACCAGCCTTACCACACCCGACCTGCATTTGAAAACAGGAAGCCCGGCTGTAGGTAAGGGCAATCCTGCCTGGATCACGGACGCTACAGAAAAAGATTACGATGGCAAGCCCAGGGTAGTGAATGGATTGATTGACATGGGCGCTTACGAGCAGCAATGATGATATAAGAATATTTCTAAATAAAATGAGATCCGATATTTTGCCGGAGCTTTTTTATATATAAAATCACGTCTATACAACATCCAAGTATTTTGATCTTCCTTTTATATTAGAAAAAATACCTTGCGCCCGCCCTGTATACCGTACAATAAAAATCCGATTTCCACACCCAGAAAAAAACAAAATAATGCGCCGTACCCTAAACCATGCAATCCTTTGCATGCTGTTGATCATTGTTACTATGCAAAAGGCAAAGGCGCAATGCCCTGCCGCCACACCCCTGACTATTAATTCAATCAACATTACTGAAAGCCGTTGCGCCGCCACGGGAAAAGCTACCGTATCGGTATCGGGTGGTTCCTCCCCTTATGTCTTCAGTATTATTGCGGGCCCTGCTTTATCGCTGCCGCAATCGTCGAATATTTTGCAATCGCTGGCGCCGGGCAGCTATACTGTACTGGTAACCGATAGTTGTAATACATCTGTTACCGGTAATTTTACAGTAACCGGTACGTACACAGTTCCCTCACTGGACGTTACCACGCAATCGCCCAGCTGTTCTTCGAGCAGCGATGGTTCTATAACCTTCTATGTTACCGATGGCCACGGACCGTTTATCGATTCGCTGGTGAGCCCTTCTCCTGTTATCGCGGGGCTATCTGCAGGCAACAATGTATTTACCAACCTCCCCGCCGGCGACTATACCTGCAAGGTGATAGATTCGTGCGGTAATTTTCAAACCAGGGTAGTAACGCTCAGCGCCGGCACCAGTAGTGTGGCTATAGGTGGCGCAGGTCTCCAATACCTTGGCTGTGATTCTTTTGCCTGTAATGTCAGAAGTTTTATAACCGGTTTCAAGCCCCCTTATACCGTTTCGTTGACAGGGCCCGATGGCACGGTTACTACGAATACGGTCAATACCCCTGACATTTTCGGCGATATTACAAGTCAGTTCACGCTTAAGTATCACCATATTCCGGGCGATAACAAAACCATGGCCGTAAGGGTCACCAATAATTGCGGCGTAACCGGTTCCGCTGTCATTGATCTTGATCTACAGGGGTTCGATATGGTTGCCAACTCCGCCGTTTTACCAGGTTGTGGCGGTCAATTCGCCTATACATTTGATCAATATAATGACAACAGCCAATTCCCTTCATCCAAGCATTGCAGCACCATTACCTATACATTGGTAAGCCCCACCGGCGCCATCCTGGCTACACAAACCAATAATTCAACGTTTTCAGGATTTCCACCCGCTGCGGGGTATAAAGTGATCAGGCAGGATTGCTGCCAGAAAGATTCCCTTCAGTTCGACTGGGCAGGCGGAGCTGCATTTCATATTACCAATGCCTTCCCGATGATATACGCCTCCTGCAAGGAAGGAACAACAGGTCTGCAAATGGATTTCAATTTCAACTCCAGGCAGGGGTACATCGTGGTGGCATCAGGTCCTTCTTCCATGACAACTGTCGATGGCACGGTGCATCCCCTGACCTATCCTGATACCATAAAAAATGTAACCTTCAACGGGGTGTTGCTGGACTATTTTACCGTAGGCACTTATAAAATAATCGCCATTACTACGTGCGGAGAGAAAGACAGTGTAATGGTTACTATAGGACCTGGTGATCTACGCCATTCCTCGTTCTCCGCTTCGCTGGTAAAAGGTTGTACGAACGCCAGTAAGATCCTGCTGTTTGCTTCAACCAATACATATTGGTCTTCTGCATTTCCCGATGGCACCATCACGGTCAATTCGATCTATAACAAAGGCGCTAATAGTTCCTCTTTCAGTGATGAGGTGACGAATCTTTCGCCCGGTACCTACTATGCCGCCTACCACTACAGTACTGCTTATAATCCAACCATCCTGAACGACATGAGCGGTTGGGGGTGTGATGTTGTTACCGATACCATCGTTGTCCCTGTGTATACACAGCCCTTGTTCAATCCGGCTGCTGCCGTTGCCCTTTGCGGGGCCACCCGGCAGGTAGCATTGCTGCCCGACAGCACACGCGGAATACTGCCGTTTCAATTCCAGATCATCAACGGACTCAATGCCACGCCGATGCAGTCGAGTCCCGTATTCACCGGCCTTCCATCAGGCACGTATACGTTCCTGATGGCCGACGCCTGCGCCAACAGTTATTCGCGCAGCATTACCATCGACACCCTGGTGGTACCAAATGTGGTCACCACCGGTAGTACCTGTATTGGAGGCGCCGCCGTGCTCAGCCTTCCTTCCAGCCCTTTCTTCAGCTACTCCTGGCAGCGGCCCGGCGGAAACATCAGCACCGGAAATACCCTTGTTCTGAACCCTGTTTCTATTTTGGATACCGGAAAATATATCATTTCAGTTACCAGCACCATTGGCGGCTGTACCAGCACCACCAGTAAAAGCCTTACGCTGAGCGTCTGTTCTACACTGGCAGAAACCCTGTTGCATTTCAGCGGTCACCGCAAAAGCGGTACTGTTCAACTGTACTGGCAAACAACCAATGAAGAGAACATGAGTTATTATCTCGTTGAACGAAGTACAGATGGCATTGTGTTTACGCCGGAACAACGGGTAACGGCTACAGAAAACTCCATGAATAATTATACAGCGACAGACATGCATGTGCCTTCAGGGACTGTTTACTACCGGCTACAAATGGTTGAAAACAGCGGCATGGTGCGCTATAGCCCCATTATTTTGTTCAATAACAATAATGAACAGCCATTCAATGTATATCCCAGTTTGATCACTGGCAATACACCGGTTACGGTTACCTGCCCGGTTACCAATCATACGTCCTACATAAGAATAATTGGCGTTGATGGCAGGGTATGGCGTACCATTCCCGTTGCAGCAGGCATAACCCAAACCCGTATCGACGTTACGAGCCTGGCAACAGGAAGCTACTTCATTGTTTTCACCGGCAATAACAATTTAGTATCTATATCTGTCTGGAAAGAATAACAGGAGAAACATCGAAACAGCCTATAAGCAGAAGGGACTACATTTGTATTACGAGATGGAGATAGATGTTATTAAGCCGACGAAGATGCTGTAAGTCCTCTTTGGAAAGGCAGGCATTCTCCGATAAACGCTTGTATCAGCGGATGGGCCATGCTTAACCGGCAGCCTGTGGTAATTGAAAACATCTATGCTGATAGCCGTATTCCGGCTGATTTATACAAACCAATATTTGTAAAAAGTCTTTGATAAATCCAGCGTGGCCACCAGATTGGATTCGAACCAGAAATCATTGAGAATAATCTGATTATACATAAATGCTTTAATACAGACCAGCGTATTACAACACAAAACCCGCTACCAGAGCGGGTTTTGTAATATTGAACCATTTTCGTGAACCGGATTGGATTCGAACCAATGACCTGCTGCTTAGAAGGCAGCTGCTCTATCCAACTGAGCTACCGGTCCAATATTTTTAAATAACGCTTTCGGAACCTATGACCTTCCCGACTTTAGTCGGGATGCTCTGTCCAGAGTCAGATCCAATATTTTTAATAACGCTTTCGGAACCTATGATCTTCCCGACTTTGGTCGGGATGCTCTATCCAACTGAGCTACCGGTCCAATATTTTTAAATAACGCTTTCGGAACCTATGACCTTCCCGACTTTAGTCGGGATGCTCTGTCCAGAGTCAGATCCAATATTTTTAATAACGCTTTCGGAACCTATGATCTTCCCGACTTTGGTCGGGATGCTCTATCCAACTGAGCTACCGGTCCAATATTTTTAAATAACGCTTTCGGAACCTATGACCTTCCCGACTTTAGTCGGGATGCTCTGTCCAGAGCTACAGATCCAATATTTTAATAACGCTTTCGGAACCTATGACCTTCCCGACCTTAGTCGGGATATGCTCTGTCCAGAGCTACCGGTCCAATATTTTTATTAAT
>NZ_LVYD01000062.1 GCF_002077945.1 Niastella vici | reverse complement strand
CCGACTTTAGTCGGGATGCTCTGTCCAGAGCTACAGATCCAATATTTTAATAACGCTTTCGGAACCTATGACCTTCCCGACCTTAGTCGGGATATGCTCTGTCCAGAGCTACCGGTCCAATATTTTTATTAATGCTTTCGGAACCTATGACCTTCCCGACTTAGTCGGGATGCTCTATCCAACTGAGCTACCGGTCCGGATACTAAGGGTTTTGAACCTAAAACCTTCCCGACCCCTGTCGGGATGCTCAAAAATGAGCCGTTCGTTCAAAACTTACCCTTGCCCGATTTTTCATCGGGCCCGCAAAAATAGCTTTTTATCGATAAATTTCCTTGTCCTAAGCAAACTATTTCAATGAATTGATTCCCATAACCTTCAGGGAATCATTATTGACCGCCACCACTACCATTTTTTGGCCACCGGGGCGGCGCACCAACGCCATGTCCTTCACATCCCCACGCACGATAAACCCACTCCGCACCGGTGGTATGTCCAGAAAGTTCTTGTGGGCGATGCCTTTTAGAAAACAGCCATAGGAGGCATCATACCGGCCGGTCATTACGTCCGTCTGGTATTCGTTTCCTGCGAGTAGCAGGTCGGTTACCCCGTCGCCATCGAGGTCGTCGCACACAATGGCGTTCACCGGCGCTATTTGCGCCTCGGGGGGCAGCGGGTGAAACCGGAATTGCCCATTCCCGGTGTTCTCGAGCCAGCAACTGCGGGTTTCGGTGCAGGTGAAGCGGGTCAGGCTGTCACGCGGTTTGTCTTTGAAGATATCGTCGAACGTAGCCTGCGCATATTGCGCATGGTGAAGGTACTGCTTCTTAATAGCCGGCACCTGGTCGGCAAACTGCCGCCGGTTGATGCCGGGGTATAAACGCTTAACTCCGGTGTGGTCCTTAATATAATAAAACGGTATGGGGTCAATGCTGCCATTCCCATCCAGATCGGCAGCCACCAACTCCATCGGCGTTGAGTCGCTCACCTGGTAATCGCAATTCATTCCCAAATTACCGGCCACCAGGTCCATATCGCCATCGTGATCAATATCGGCCGCGGCCAAACTCCGCCACATGCCGGTCCTATTGCCCAATCCGGTAGCCTGGGTAATCTCGCGCAAATGGCCATGGTCGTTTTTAAAGAACCGTACGGGCATCCACTCCCCTGCTATCACCAGGTCGGGCTGGTGGTCGTTGTCGAGGTCCGTCCATACGGCCGAGGTAACCATCCCGGGTGTCTGCAGCGCGGGGCATACTGCTGCCGTAACGTCGGTAAATACGCCTTTGTCGTTGTGCAATATATAGCTGCGCCCGGGCAAGGGATAGCGCCGCGTAACGCGGCTGCCAATAAACAAGTCGGGCTGGCCATCGCCATCGTAATCGGTCGCCTGTACGCAGCCGGCAATAAGGCGGATGTTCGATGGGATCGCCTTCGCTTCTAACCGGAAATGTCCGCTCCCGTCGTTCCGGTACAACCGGGGCGTATTATACGCCGAGCCTTCTTCCATTTGTACATTGCCACCGGTGACCAGCAGGTCGGCATCTCCATCGCCATCGGCATCCAGGAAAACGCAATCCTGGTCTTCTTCCATCTTTATACTGTCTGTAAGGGCCGCGCTCGTGAACTGTCCGTTCTTTTGCTGCATGAACAAACGGCCACTGAAATTAAAAGCACCGCCAACGAAGAAATCAGTGAGTCCATCCTTGTTAACGTCGGCGGTGGCTATATATGGACCCAACTGCGAATATTTCTGTGGCAACAACCGTTGCACCGCAAAGTCGTTGTAATTACTTTCTGTATGCTTATATGCCATGTGTGTGGCATCGGTGACATCTGAAAAAACAGCCAGCTGGTTTGCCGGGGCTGTTGCAAGCCGCGTTCCGGCCGGCTGTTGATCTATAACCAATAGCGAATCCACCACCACGGGCCGCAACACCTGAAAGGTATTATCGGGCCAAATGGTAACAATGGAATCGATATGCGTATGCTGTCCCAACCCAAACAACAGTTTGGTATCTACCGTTGAAAAATACCCGCGCACCGGGTTCTGCTCCTGTACCTGCACCTCATCGCCGGTATATACTTTTACTTTCGCGCCAAACGCATGGCGGTTGGCGCCATTTCCTTTCAGGGCTATACTTATATAATGATTTGTTACCGGCTTCTTCTTTTCATTGGTGCCATTGATGAGTACAAAAGCTTCTTTATTGATATTGTTCACCACCAGGTCGAGGTCGCCATCATTGTCGAGGTCGGCCCAGGCCGCACCGTTCGACATCGACGCTTCGTTCACCCCCGCCTGTTGCGACACATCGGTAAACGTATAATTGCCATTGTTGCGGTATAAATAATTGCCTAACTCCACATGATGCAACGAGGCCAGTTTTTCATTGATCAGTTTCCGCTGTTCCCGTATATCGCTTACACGGCCCATTACGGTTGAACTGAACTCGAGGAAATCGGCATTGATAAAATCGCGCCCGATGCCATTGGTAATGTGCACATCCTTCCAGCCATCATTATCAAAATCGGCCATCAACACGCTCCAGCTCCAGTCGGTATTGGCAATGCCGGCCATTTCGCCGATCTCACTGAAGAACGGCACACCGGATACACTGCCATTATTCAACTGCATCATATTGCGCATATACTCGGGCTCATAGCCATATGAACGCTCTGCCTGGTAGCGCTCATAGTTCATCACACTCCAGGTAAGCTTGCGTCGCTCATTATTCTCAGGCATCATATCGAGCGTTACCACATCGGGCAAGCCGTCGTTATTAACGTCGGCCGCATCGGCGCCCATGCTGCTGTAACTCTGGTGTTGTATCGATTTCGCAATACAATTGGTGAACGTACCATTGCGGTTATTCAGCCACAATTCATCGTTCGATAAAAAATCATTGGCTACATAGATATCGGGCCAGTTATCATTGTTGAAATCGCTCACCACCACGCCTAATCCATATCCGTCTTCTTTGATATTCGCCGCCATTGTTACATCGGTAAATACCGGATGCCCGGCAACCCCGTTACCATCGTTGCGATACAATTTATCATTGGCCGGTGACCGGCCCGTTTGATCGCGCGGATAAATAGTATTGGCATTGCCGCTGCTGAGCAGGTAATTCGTGAGGTACATATCGAGGTCGCCATCCTTGTCATAATCAAGGAACACCGCCTGGGTACTGTAACTGGTATCGGCCAGTCCGTATTCTGCAGCCGATTCTTTAAAAGTGTTATTGTGTTGGTTAATAAACAACAGGTTGGCGGCGCGCTGCAGCAAATTCTTTCCAAACACACATACATAAATATCGTCGTACCCGTCGTTATTGATGTCAACCACACTTACCCCCGTTGCCCAGCCTGTAGTACCGCAATGGGCGCTTTCGGTAATATCTTCAAAGCGGTTATCCCCTTTGTTAAGATACAGTTTCGAGCTTACCTGGTTACCGGTGAAATAAATATCTTTTAAGCCATCGTTATTGAAATCGCCAATACCCACTCCCCCACCCATGTAACCAAATTCATTGATAAAGGAATGCGTGCTGTCGGTCTCGTTCACCTGGTTGATGAAATGTATATTGGTAGCTGTTGAGGGCAATGACCTGAACAATGTATCTTTTTGTTCTGTAGTACAAGCTGCCAATAGTACGAATACAGATAAAACCAGTGAACGCAGATAACAGCACGCGGGCGATGAAAACATATAATGTATTTCTGATTTCGAGATTTCGGGATTTCGAGATTTCGACAGGTTTTGCCTTTCAGACAAATCTCAAAATCGCTAAATCCCGAAATCGCTAAATTTCTTATGCTTTTGGCTTTTAATTAATACCCGCCATTCTGTTTATTAATTCCACCCGAAGCCAGCTGTGGGTTGTTGTCAATTTCCTGTTGCGGAATAGGCAGCAGCTCGTCGCGGCCGGCCTTGAAATATGACAGCGGATCTGTCGTGAAATATCCCTTTTTGCGCCAGCGCAAAATATCGCGGTTACGCACTTCCTCATCGCCCAGTTCTACTGTTCTTTCATGCATAATGGCGCGCGTAACGGCTGTTTTATCTCCTGTTGGGTATTGCGTGGTGGGGTAATGCGGCATGTTCACCCCGGTGCGGTCGCGCACCTGGTTCAGGTAATCAACGGCAACGTCCTTATTGCCCAGCTCATTTTCACATTCGGCCAGCATCAACAGTACATCGGCATACCGTATGATGCGCTGGTTATTGCCACCACCGGCGCGGTCGCCGCCCTTGCCATGTTTATAAATGATCATGAACTTGCGCCAGCTTATTTTTTTGGTAACACCGTTCAAAACAGATGAGTTTCCGTTTTGGTCATCATCGGTAAGCACCGAAGCACCATTGTTATACTTATCGCCGGTTTGATACACCGTCATGGCAAAACGCGGATCGGTTTTCGCAGCCCCGGTGGCCGTATTCTCAAATTCATTCAGGAACCGGTTCGATGGTATAAGGTTACGCCACGCAATAGGCGAATATTCCTGGTTGCGTACCGTTCCCTGGGCCTGACTGGGATCATCGCCGTTTGGCCCTGTTTCGCCACCCCAGTTGAACGTGTTGGGTTTGTTCTCAAAGAACACGGCTTCCCAAATGGATTCCTGATTGAACTCTGTTTCTTCGAGGAAGTTATCGCTGTAAGGAATATTGATGCTGTACAGGCCTGAGTTCTTCACGGCCAGCAAGGCGTTTTTGGCGGCGCCGTAATCGCCTTTCTGCATTTGCACCCGGCCCAACATGGCATTGGCTGCGCCTTTGGTTACGCGGCCACGGTCTGCATCGGGATAGCTGGGTGGCAAAGCGGCTGCGGCATCGGTAAAGTCTTTTATGATCTGCTCATAAATGCTGGCTTCCGTGGCCCGCGGCTGAAACTGGCTGGGTGATGTTACCGGCTCCAGGTACATAGGTACCGGCCCCCACATTGACACCAGCTCAAACAGCGCCCATGCTCTGAAGAATTTTGCTTCTCCTAAGTTCCGGTCGCGCAGGGCCAGATCGCCGGTAACGCCAGGTGCATATTTTATAACGGTATTGGCCCGGTGAATAGTGGTATACAATCCGTTCCATACGTCACTCATCACCTTGTTATCGGGTGTGGTGGCGCCGTTCAATATTTGCGCCCGTGGTACTTCCAGCTGTCCCCCACCCGACGATACATCGTCGCTGCGCAGGTCATGTATGAAGAACCATTCGCGGCCTATCAATGATCCTGAGTGAACAATAGAATAAATAGAGTTAGTCCCTTTCAGCAATTCATCGGTATTGCGGAAATAGGTTTCCAGCGTGGGATAACTGGGATTCGTTTTATTGAGTTGCTTTTCACAGGCAATGATCGTTACCACCATTAACAAAGCGACCCCGATACTATACTTTATATACTTAGGTTTCATAATAGTCAATTGTTTTAAATAAAGCATCCGGTTAAAAACCTACCTGCACACCAAACTGGAATGAACGGGCGGCAGGATACTGCCCAAAATCGATTCCGTTGGTAAGCGTTCCATTAGGCAGTTTGATATCTTTCGATCCAACCTCGGGGTCCCAGCCTTTGTATTTGGTAACCGTCAACAGGTTTTGGGAAGAAATATACACCCTGAAGCTGCTGATGGTGCCATGTACATATGTTTTCAAAAAGCTGCCCGGGATCGTATAGCCTATCATGATATTTTTTAACCGCAGGTAAGAACCATTTTCTATCCAGCGCGTAGATGGGCGTACGTTCTGATTGGGATCGCCGCTAACGGCCCTGGGAATATCGGTATTGGTATTGGAGGGCGTCCAGGCATTCAGCACGGCTGTACCGGCGCCAAATAACCGCGGCATGCCTTCCCTGATGATACGGGCCGCATTAAAGATCTTATTGCCCTGTATGCCCTGGAAGAAGATGCTGGCGTCAAAATTTTTATAATTGGCGCCGAAGTTCACGGAATAGGTATAATCGGGCAGGTAGTTACCGAGGAAAGTGCGGTCATCGGCAGTGATCTGTCCATCGGGTTTGCCATCAGGTCCGCTGAGGTCCCTGAACTTAAGGTCACCTGCTTTTGTTTTGTCGGTCTGGAACGGACTGCTGGCCACTTCGGCATCGCTCTGGAAGATGCCATCAACAATATACCCATAGAAAGATTGTATGGCTTCACCGGCCTTGGTACGGGTAATAGGTGCGCCGCCACCAAAGTCCTGGTCACCGCCATTGTCGATGGTCGCATTTGGCGTATTCAGACTGAGCACTTTATTGGTAATAAAGCTGATATTACCGATTACATCCCATTGAAAATCGCCGATATTCTTTTTATAACCCAATTGCAGGTCGAATCCATTATTCTGCATAGCGCCTACATTGGCCAGTACTCCGGCGCGTTCAAATCCGAATGAACCGGGTGTTGGCACGTTCAGCATCAGGTTATCTGTTTTACGGCGATAATAATCGGCCGATAAAGTGATGCGGTTATTGAATAATCCCAGGTCAACGCCAATGTTCAGCTGCTTTGTTTTTTCCCACTCCAGGCCAGGGTTCGAGATGGCATTATAAAAAGAGGCGTTACCGCCCGATGGCATGGTATTGTTAAAGGGATAAGTGGCGCCATTCAACGCTACTATCGCCTGCCAGGGATAATCATTCGGCAGTTGTGAATTGGCCAGTTTGCCAAAGATGCCTATACCATTTAAACCGGTTACGCCATAACCGCCGCGCAACTTTAATTCAGAGAGCTGTTTGATCCCGCGCATGAAGGGCTCCTGGTCAATACGCCAGCCTACTGAGGCGGAGGGGAAATTGGCGAATTTATTGCCCGGCGCCCACACTGATAATCCATCGCGCCTGATGGCTGCACTCAGCATATACTTGCCGGCAAACTCGTAGCTCAACCTGCCTACATACGAGATCAGCAGGTTCTCGCTTTTGGTGCTGAAGGCTGCTACATTCGTTGCGCCAAACATAGTTTCTATATCATTGGTGGCCTGGTTACCGGTCATTTGCTCTCCATACGACCGGGTACTCTGCGTTTCATATACGCCGGTAGCGGTGAAGTGATGATTGCCGAAAGTTTTATCGGCGGTAAGCTGTTGGGTGAACAATAAGGTAGTGATGGAGGTGCGCACGTCATCGACTGTTGCTAATGGATCGCTGCGTCCCTTATCATTGTAAATAGGTTTGAACTGGTGCTGGAACAGGTTCACATGGTCAACGCCAAAGGTGGAACGGAACTTCAACCAGGAGGTGAAATTCACATCGGCATATACAGTTCCAAGCACTTTAAATGTTTTGCGAACCGCATTGCCCAGCAGCACCGCATCTTCAACCGGGTTGGTAGGGTCGGCGCCATCTACACTATTTTCAGCCCCTCTGTACCCACCCTTTGTTGTGGGGTCATACACTGGTAAATAAGGCAGGTTACGAATAACATTCACTAACCGCGTACGGTTTCCGGTGGTATTGTCGTACCGTTGTTTTGAATACGACAGGAACAGGTTCTCCCCCACATTGAATACGTTGCTTATTTTGTGTTCGGAGTTAATGCGGTAATTGCCCCGTTCATAATATACGCCTTGCGAAATGCCATCCTGTTTGAAATAACCGGCTGAGGTAAAAAAACGGCTGAGGTCATTGCCGCCACTTACCGATAAATTATGCTGCGTGAGCACGCCGCTTTTGAAATAGGCGTCCTGCCAGTCGGTATTCGTTTGCGCATAGGTTTGCGTGGTACCATCATAAATAGGCTGGTTGAAATTGGCGGGCTGTAAACGGGGTGGATGGCCTACACCCCCTGCTCCATTCAGTGCTGCTTCATAACGCAGGTATTGTTCTGTATTCAACAGATCGATGGTTTTCCAGGGCCGCTGGGTGCCTACATAACTATCGAGCGTCACTTTCAGCTTATTGCCGCGTTTGCCCTTTTTGGTGGTAATGAGCACAACACCGTTAGTGGCCCTCGATCCGTAAATGGCAGCGGCACTGGCATCTTTCAGCACTTCTACCGATTCAATATCGCGGCTATCGAAATTGATGAGGTTAGCGGTGGGAAATCCATCGATAACATATAATGGGTCCGAAGCAAAGTTAATAGAGCTTACCCCGCGGATGCGTACAATGGGCGATTGGCCCGGTTCGCCGTTGTTGGTAACCGTTAAACCGGCCACGCGGCCCTGCAGCGCCTGTTCTACACTGGCTACGGGTAATTCATTGATGGCTTTTGTATTAACGGAGGTGATAGCGCCGGTCAATGAACTCCGCCGCTGGGTACCATACCCCACAATGATCACTTCGTTCATGTTGGTTTGCTCGGGCTGTAGCCTGATGTTGACAGTGGTTTCATCGCCGATCTTTACGGCATATTGCTTGTAGCCCACCATCGAAAACTCCAGCGTTTCGCCCACATCGGCCTGTATCACGAACACGCCTTTTTCATTGGTGCTGGTACCGCGGGAAGTTCCCCGCACCAGTACCGAAACCCCGTTCAGCGGTTCCCCGTTGTCGTTGGTTACCTTACCCGTAATGTTCTTTGCGGGTGATTCCGCATCGAGCAGGGACTTTCGCGGATCGTCGGTCATGAACATGGCGAGGCTGTAGGCTTCGCCCTTTCGCATGAGCACGATCTGGTTGCCCGATACAAAATACAACACGTTCAATGGCGACAATAAAATTTCCAGTACTTCGCCCAAACGCTGGTTGCGGGCAGCCAGGGATATTTTCTGCCGCACCGGGATGCGTTGGGAACTGTATACAAATTTGAGATCTGTAATTTGACTGATCTCATTCAGTACTGTTTTTACTTCCTTGTTGTCTGCAACCAGGTTAATGCGCTGATTCAGAACTTCCTGCCCGTGTACCGGGCGGGCATACATAATACCGGTAAAACCGGTGATCAATAATAATGGCAGCAATCCTAATCTCATAAACCGGTAGATTAACTGGTTAACGAGTACTTTTTTCATAAGTTTGTACTATTAGTTGGTTAAAGCAATCCGTTTTAATCAATGTTTGTCCCGCAACCTTCAAACCTGCAGGACAAATTCTCTTAGCAACCCTGATATTGGTGCAAACAATGTCAGGGTTCTTTTTTTGTTTTTCTATGGTGGTAACCTGGTCATACTATTTGGTTTATAAATAAATTAAAACAGTCATTTTCTATTTTTTACTTTCTACTTCTTACTTCCCCTTCAACAGGCCACAACAGCCTCAGTTATTACTGCGGCCCGTTTATTTACACCCGCTTGACTCTATGACCACCTGTCCGTCTATCACTTCATAATGCGCATCGATGGCGCTGCAAATGAGCACCAGCTTGCGGTAGAACGATTCATTGGTAAGGTCGGCGGTAACGGTGCATTTTTTCAACAGGTCGCTGTCGAAAACGATATTGATGCCATAGGCCTTACTAAGGTCGCTGAACACTTTATCTAACGGGGCATCATCGTATACCAGCGTTTTTTCGGCCACCGGCGGCGCTATCATTGCGGGATTGTTGAGCAATACCTTCTGGAATTTTTGTGCGCTCCTTTCATATACCAGCTGCTGGTTGGGGGTTAAAATTATTTCGCTGCGGGCCCGGGAAGCAGCTGCCGCCTGCGCATACACAGTCACTTTTCCGGTACGTACGGTAACCTGTATGGTGGTATCTTTTTCGAACGACCGAACGGTAAAACTGGTACCCAGCACTTTGGTCACTATTTCATTGGCAAACACCCTGAAGGGCCGGTGCGGATCTTTGGTGACCTCAAAAAATGCCTCGCCCAGCAAATACACATCGCGGGTAACGCCGTTTTTGGCGGTATCGGCGGAACCGAAGGTATGGGCATAACTGACTCGGCTCCCCGAGGCAAGGGTAAGCCGGCTTCCATCGGGCAGGGTGAGCACCAACGGTTTTCCGGAAGTATTCACATGCTCAATCAGTTGTTTGGCCGCCACCATGGTAGTATACGCGAACGGGGGAATGCTGTTATTGCGAATAAAGAAATACCAGGCGCCGGTTGCGCACAACAGCACTACTGCTGCGGCCGCATACCAGCGTTTGAAAGAAATGACCATGCCTTTCCGGGATACAGGCTTCACCTGTTCCTTCGTGATAGTATGCAATAACCGGTTCACCTCCAACTCTACCGTTTGCCCGTCAATGGCGGTTTGTTTGAACTGTATTGATTCCACGATGCGCCTGGCCGTTGCGATCACCAGGTGTTTATCGGGGTGTTGTTGCAGCCAGCCGTTCCAGAACAGGCTGTCTTCTTCGCGCTGTTCGTGTACCCAGCGGATAAAGTCCTCATCTATTACAAAATCTGAAATATCATAAAGCCGGAAATCCTTCATACTTCTCGGTTGTACCAGTAAGTTCCCGTTACCGCGAAATCCTACTGGTGAAAACTGAAGTTTGTTAAAAAAATATCACTCCCGGTTATAAAAGTATCACTGGCTGGGTGGTGAGTGGGCTGTTACCGGTTACCGGGTCCCGGTTACCGGTCAGAAATTTGGAGAACCCGATTATTTGTAAAGTGATGGGTATTCAGGTCCCTGGCAACAGGTAACTGGTAACCTGAAACTTTAAACCTGCAAGGGTGGCAATTAAATCAGGACATCATTCTTTCGCCTGTTATTGATTAAATAACTCCGCCTGCCACAGGCTTCGCAGTTTTTGAATGGTTTCGTGCAGCAGGTTGTAAACACTCTGGCGGCTGAGGTTCATCAGTCCGGCAATTTGCGCATGATCGAGGTGTTGATAAAACTTCAGGTAAATAAGCTCATGCTGTCGTTTCGACAATTGCGACATGGTTTTGCGCAGCACCATGGCCTGCTCATCAGACAGCTGTTTGTCAATGATGAGTGTTTCTACCGACAATTCCTGTAAGAAATCGTACGCTTCGCCCGGTTCAAAGGAACCGGTCTTTATGGTATGCTGGTGCAGTGATTTAAGCACCTTGTTCTTTACAGCACGCAGTAAGTAATAACGGGGCGATAAGATTGAAGCGGCATTTTCTCTTCGTTGCCATAAACTAATAAACACCTCCTGTATACAATCTTTTATAAGGGCATCGTCGCTGGTAAAGCGGGCCCCATAATTGTACAAGGCGGTATAATACTTTCTCATGATGGCAGCCAATGCCTGCTCGTCGTTTTGTTGCAATCGTTGAAGCCACTGGGCTTCTAACTGTGTGTCATTATTCAACATCAGCCCTTCGGATAGGTTACATTATTCGCATTTCAAAGCGTACAATATTAAGGCTTCCTTGCAATTCAATGCAAAAAAAATGTTAGCACCTGGTAATCGTAGGAGTTACATAACAGGTAAATTAACTATATCAAATAAATTCCCTTTCCTTATTTTTATCGCAAATATTATTTAAGAACCATGGACGTACAAATTGAGGAAAGCTGGAAAACAGCATTAAAACCCGAATTTGCCAAATCCTATTTTCAGAACATCGTTACCTTTTTAAAGACTGAGAAAATGGCGGGCAAAACCATTTATCCGCCGGGCTCACAGATCTTTAATGCATTCAATACAACGCCGTTCGAAAATGTGAAAGTAGTGATCCTGGGCCAGGACCCCTATCACGGGGTGGGGCAAGCGCATGGTTTGTGTTTTTCTGTTTCGAACGGTGTGCCGCCGCCACCTTCGCTGGTGAATATTTTTAAAGAATTGCAAAGCGATGTGGGCGTGGCCATTCCCGACCATGGCAACCTTACCAAATGGGCCGAACAGGGTGTGCTGTTGCTCAATGCCTCGTTAACCGTACGGGCTGGCGAACCCATGAGCCATTCACAGATCGGCTGGGCCGAGTTCACCAATAATGTTATCAAAAAAGTATCTGAACAAAAACAGCATGTGGTGTTTATGCTGTGGGGAAAATTTGCGCAGGAAAAACAGGTACTCATCGATGAAACCAAACACCTGGTGTTAAAATCGGCGCACCCCTCGCCCCTTTCGGCGTATGCCGGTTTTTTTGGCTGCCGTCATTTTTCGAAAGCGAATGAGTATTTAGTTAGAAACGGTATTGATCCAATTAATTGGTCATTGTAATATTTTTATCCGTTGCCAGTTACCAGTTTCCGGTTTCCAGGCCCTGAATTTCGATCACGCTGCAAAGATTCGGATTCTCCGATTTTTTTGCCCGGTAACAGGTAACCGGCACCCGGTAACCTGTAACTTGCACCCTGTACAGACTAATATAATAGATGAAGATCATTAGAGAAATTGTCGGCCGTATTTGCGCCCTGTGGGCAGCGCTGGCATTTGTTGCCACCATGCTGATCATATTGATCCCCTTCCTGCTGTTCAGCTATTTTGCCAGCGACCCCAAAAAAACCAGGCGCTTTGCTGCCCTGTCGCGGGTATGGATGGGCACTTACCTGCCGCTGATTGGCTGTCCGCTAATAGTAAAAGGAAGAAAAAATTTTGCCCCCGGCGAAACCTATGTTGTCGTCAGCAATCATAACTCGTTCATGGATGTGCCCATTTCGTACCCGGCCATTCCCGGGGGTAATAAAACGATCGCCAAAGTTGAAATGGCCCGCATTCCCCTCTTTGGTCTTATTTATAAAACCGGTTCGGTACTGGTTGACCGCAAAAGCGAAGCCAGCCGTAAAGACAGCTATCTGCAAATGAAAAAGGTGCTCAATATGGGATTGCATATGTGTTTGTATGCCGAGGGCACCCGTAATAAAAGCGATCAACCGCTGAAGCCTTTTCACGATGGCGCCTTTCGCCTGGCTATCGACAGCGGCAAAGCCATTATTCCCAGCCTCATCTTCAATACCCGGAAAGTATTACCGGCCAGCAAGCCTTTCTTCCTGATGCCGCATAAAATGGAAATGCATTTCCTGCCACCCGTTCCGGTTCAGCCCGGCGAAACTACACAGTCGTTGAAAGAGAGAGTTTTTAAAATAATGTATGATTACTACACGGCACATGCAAAGTGAGCTATGCAGTAGTTACCAGTTACCGGATGCCAGTTACCAGGCCCGGTAACCGGAAACTGGCAACCGGCACCCTGTAACCTGAAACTTGTAACCTGCAACTGAAACTTATATATCCACAAGTAAGTCTTATTGATAGAAGTATCTTGTACGATTGATGCGCAGGTCGCGCAAAATACCCGACTTGGGACTGATGGTAAAATTGAACGTACGGTACAACCCTACCGGGGTTACATTGATGCTTAGCTGCCAGCAGTGCATTTCGCGCGAAATGTACATGGTAAAGGTCTGTATTTTGGAAGCCTTGATATCGTAGTACCCGTTCATCCCAAACTTCCATTTGGGGGTAAGGTTAAAGTCGCCGTTCCAGCTCATGCTTGAATACGTGGTAGTTTGCCAGCCCGAATAATCGCTTCTAAAGGCACGGCTAAAGCTCATCGAATACGAAAGGCTCAATGACCAGGGCACATTAAAGTCGGCAAACTCGGCGGGGTTGGCCCGGGTATACGCCAATTGGGCCTGTTGTTCTTCGGCTGTGAGTATCCCTCCCTGATCTTTCAGGGCCTGCTCCTTTTGTTGCGCAGCTTTCTTGTCCTTTCCCTTCTGGCTTTGGAAAGAAGTAGAGATGGCAATATTTCCGCTGGTGATGCGGCCCAGGTTCCGGAGTGAGAACCCTTTTTTCTGCCACATATATTTATCAATTCGGTAGCCAAATGAATCAACCTGGTAGGGGTCCATAGTGGCGCCGGCAGTAATGTTTATTTTTTCGAACAGGGTGCTGCGCACATACAAACTGAATGGCGACAGCTTGAACGAATCGGCAATAAAATTATAGCTGCTGGTAAAACCAAAACCATCTATCAGTTTTATCTTCTTTATGCCGCCGTTGGCCGTATCTTTTTTCGACCGCACTTTGGCTTCAATGTTATTATCAATACCAAAGCCAATACCGCCAAAAACGCCTTCCGAGGGAGCGCCGTAAATGCTTCCATCAAAATAAGAGAAGCGCTGAAAGTGGCCATTACCCGGTGTTTTGCCATATGCGGTATCAACCTGTACATTGTAATGATACTTTGCACCGAGGTCGGGTTTGTAGCTGAAAGAAAGGTTCGGCCGTATTACGTGGCGGATGGCGGCTATGGGGCTTTTCTTCCCAAACTTATCGAACATGCCGTACATCGCCGTGTTCAAACCCAGGCTGAACGATACGTCATTGGAGCGGTACAATCCTTTTTGAATGGTTGTATCCAGTTTATAATTAACCGTATCCCAGGTACGGGTCAGTTTTTGCGAATACCATTTTTCCGAATAGCTGATACCGGGCGAGATCTGGAAAGGCCCCAGCTGCGGTAACGACAATTGAATGGGAATAGAGTGTTGCGCGCCCCATTGCATGGTGTCGATTATTTTCATGAGGCTGAAATTCTTTTCCAGGAAGCTGGCCTGGTTCGACACGGTACTGTTTAACCCCACACCCAGTTTATGATACCATTTCGACACGCCTGCATATTCTTTCGGCTGTAAAGGATACAGGGTATTCACCGTGAACGACAGGTTGGGCAGGTTCAGGTTAATGACCTGCGTTTGGTTATTCTGGTTATGGTTGGCCGTGGCGGTAAGATTATATTTGGTACCCCAGGTCTTTGAATAAGCAATTGACGAACTGAGTGTATTGGTAAAATTGAGCGTTGGATTGTTCGGTATTAATTGATTGTATTTTGTTGAAGCAATATTCACATTCGCTGAAAAGGAGGTCCCCGGCCTGGCGCGGCTGTCGACCGTATGGTTCCAGTTGATGCTGTAGGTTTTGGTATTGGTGAATTCCTGTTTGGCGCTGTTCGACAAAATACGCGACGACTGGTACGAGAGGTTCATGGCCCCATTATACCGGTAGCGTACCCGGTAAGTTGGCGTCAGAAACAGCGAATAGCCGCCATAGGAATATAAATTCGTACGCATGGTAACGTCAAAATACTCGTTCAGCACTTTATAATAGCCCAGCCCTTCCAACCCCAAACCGAATTGTTCGCTTTGGGAGAACTGCGGCGGCAAAATGCCCGAGTGCCGGCCTTGCGATAAAGGGAAAAATCCAAATGGTATATATATAGGCACCGGAACGCCTTCAAACTCGGGGTGAATGGGGCCCGATACGGCCAGCTTCTGGCTTACCATTTTCATTTTATTGGCGCGGAACGCAAAGTGCGGGGTATCTAAATTACAGGTAGTGAACTGGGAGCGGTAGGCAAAATAATCCTTGTCGTTTATCTTCTTCACTTTTTCACCCAGCACCAGCATTTCGCCCTGCATGGTCATGGTATTTTCAGTGATCCCCCGCTGGCTTTTAAAATTATATTTGATAACATCCGACGACATTTTACTGTCGGCCTGCACCATTACCGGGCGGCCGATCATCTTTCCTGCCGTATCTTTACGGAAAGTAGCTGTTACCATTTGTGTGCCCTGGTCAAGCTCTATACTGTCGGCCGAAAGATCCATATCCTTGTACTTTACATTCGCTTTGCTGTACAGGATGATCTTTTTATCGGGCACGTTCAGCACCATGCTGTCAGACGCTTTATAGGCCACCGGCGCATCCAGCGAATCGGCCGATACGGCAACATTAACAGTATCTGTTTTATTTACAACGGTATCTGTTTTGTTAATTAAAGTATCTTTCCCGGGAACGGAATCGGGGCGTTTGGGGGCTTTAGGGATTGTATCTAATGCCCGGACAGGTTTTGTTGTATCCTGAGCAATCCAGGTTAATGAATTGTCAAAATGGGGGGAGGAAAAATAATTCGCCCAGAGATCAGACGTTAATAGCAAAAGCCATAAGGATAAAATCAGGGCCGAACCATCTTTTAAATTATTTTTGCGTCCGTTCATCATATGCAGGTGGTGGCAAAAATAGGTATTAATGCATTAAGAATATGTGAAGATTAATGTCTCCTAAATTCTTGAACAATAAATGAATAAAAAAAATTTATATCGCTGCTTTAAACGCTTTTTTGTTGTAGGAATTGTCGTATTTGCCGGAACCGGCGCATGGGCGCAACAGAGACCCGTACTGAGCACTATTATTATTGACCCCGGCCATGGCGGCATTGACCAGGGGGCGAGTGGCCAGGTCACTACTGAAGCGGCTATTGCCCTGTCAATTTCGTTGAAACTGGGCAAGGCCCTGGCCACGGAATTGCCCGAAAGCAAATTGATCTTTACCCGTACCACCGATGAGCTGCCCGGGGGATTGAACAATATTCATGATGCCCTGCGATATCGCGCCGATATGGCTAACCAGGCCAAGGGCGACTTATTCATCGCCATTCACTGTAATTCGAATGGCTTAAGGGCCGGTGAATACTATGCCAAACGGGTTGTGGGGCACAGGAACCGTACAGTGTATGTTGGCAGGGGGTCTAAAAGACGTAAAAAAACCGTGCGGGAGCCCATTTATGAAAGCTACGCGGTAAAAAATAACGAGCACGGCACCGAAACCTACATTTGGGCGGCGGACCGTACCGGTTATAAAGGGTCGGCCATTCAATCGACCGGTGAATTTGGCGAAAACGTTAATGACAGTACCAACGAGCTCGATCTGAATTCACCCGAAGCGGTGATCCGCGCCCAGCTGTACGAAAAGAAATATTTCAGCAAGAGCCTGCTGCTGGCCACGTTTGTAGAAGATGAATTTGTAAAAGGCGGCCGGCTGAGCCGGGGCGTAAAACAGCGGAATGAAAAAGGCATCTGGGTATTGCAGGCCACCGGCATGCCCAGTATACTGGTTGAAACCGGGTTTGTTACCCAAACCGAAGAAGAAGAATACCTCAACAGTGAAAAAGGACAGGATGAGATTGTTGCCCAGATCGTCACTGCCATAAAACGTTATAAAACGAGTTTGGAAGGCGGTTCTGCCCCCGTTCAGCAAACCGGCGGAGCCACAGGAACGCCTGCACCTGCACCGGCAGCAGCAGCTGCCGGTAGTAATTAAAGCCGCCAGAAATCGGAGTTTTACTATAAGCAAATTAGCAGAACCTGTGCAGGCTATATCGTGATTATCTCATTAGCGCATTAGTTTTCAGTACTTTTTGAATATTAACGAATTAATAAGCCAATAGCAGCACTATCTTTGCGTTATACCGGATATAGACAGAATTATAAAAACTCCCGGAATACATGCTGCGAAAAATGATCTTAGGCCTGTTAGGCACTGGCTTCTGCATGGTTGTTTCCTCGTATAGCACAGCCCCTGCTATGCGTAAAGCCGTTAAACCGGGTATCAAGACTATTATCATTGATGCCGGGCATGGCGGCAGCGATCCGGGCGCCCACGGCGATTATTCCACCGAAAAAAAAGTGTGCCTGGCCATTGCATTAAAGCTGGGCCAGCAACTGAAACAGGTGTTCCCCGATATAAAAATTTATTATACCCGCATGGGCGATACCTACCCGGAAATAAAAGCCCGGGCCGATTATGCCAATAGAAATAAAGGCGATCTGTTCATTTCCATTCACGCCAATGCAGCCCCCAAGATCAGGCACCAGAAATTTATAGGGTATAAAACAGAAGTATATTATACCAAAAAAGGAAGAAAGCGCATAAAGCACACCCGCAAGGAAAAGAAATATAAGATCACATTTACCGATAACCCGTCGCGCGGTACCGAAACCTATATTTGGGCGGCCGACAGGTCGGCCATCAAAGGATCATTTGTTTCGGAGCGTATAGCCGAAGATGTGAACGACAGCACCGAATATGCGCCGGATATCAATGACCCTGAATTCAAGGCCAAATCGCTGTTGTGGACCAAACGCTTTTTCACCAAAAGCCTGCTGCTGGCTTCTATGGTGCAGGAAGAAGTGGCGAGAATTGGCCACATGATCAACCGCGGGGTAAAACAACGCAATGAAAAAGGCATCTGGGTTTTACAGGCCACGGCCATGCCCAGTATTCTGGTAGAAACCGGATACATTACCCACAGCTCGGATGAAGCCTACCTGAACAGTAAAAAAGGACAGGAAGAAATGGCTACCGCCATAACAAAAGCTGTTATCAGGTACAGCGGCCTGGGTACCACCCAATCGGTGGGCCAGAACACAAACCAGAAGGGCCGGCCACAGGGTGCGAGATCGTAAAGGCGGAACTTACAAACTGAATAACTGAATCACTACCCTGCCCCACTTCAATTGTTCAACCATTTCACCCCTATTAACAGGGTCAGCCAACTTTCCAACCCCGTCTATTTCAATTTTTTATACTTTTGCTCCCAATTGGCCGTTTTATAGGAACAACCTTTGAAACAAAACCCGTTCAGATGAAACCACTTGCGTCTTATTTTCACCTCGTTGTGAACAATTGTCTGCAGGGATTTGTCTGGCCATTGAAAACATCATAGCATATTCAGATGAAAATCTCAAACGAAACTAAAGTAGGCGCATTAACCGCAATTGCGATCACTGTGCTTATTCTTGGCTTTAATTTTTTGAAAGGAAAAAGTGTGAGCGGAAAAGAAGTGTATGCCGTATTTCCGAATGTTGAAAAACTGGTGGCCAGCAACCCCGTTTTCATCAATGGCCTGCAGGTAGGTAAAGTCACCAATTTGCAGGAAAAAGACAAGAACCTGAGCGGTATTGTGGTTACCATCACCCTTACCAAAGACCTCAATATTCCCCGCAATTCAGTGGCTACCCTCAGCAGTGAATTGTTAGGTTCTACCGGCGTGAATATATTTTTGGGCAATGGCGCCGATTATCTGAAAGAAGGTGATACCCTGCGCACCGAACGTACACTGGGGCTTACCGACAAGCTGCAGAGCTCTATAAACCCCGCCATTGATAATGTAAACAAGACCCTGCTTTCACTCGATGAAGTGATCCAGAAACTGAATACGATCCTTGACCCTAATACCCGTAACAATTTACAGGGTATTATTGCCAACCTGGCCGTATCATCGCATTCATTGGAGCAAATGCTGAATACTGAAACTGGTTTGCTGGCTAAATCAATCGGTAACCTGCATACCATTACTTCGAATTTTGCAAAGAATGGTCCCAAGATCGACAGCACGTTCAGCAACCTGCAAACAGCTACAGATAAACTGTCGAAAGCAAAGATCGCAGAAGCCGTTGAAAGCATGAACCGTACCATGTCGCGGCTCGAAGCGGGCATCGCCAAAATAGATAGCAAGGAAGGCACTATTGGTATGCTGTTAAATGATCGCCAATTGTATGAAGAAGTTCGCCGCACCAATCGCAGTTTGACTATCTTGCTCGACGACCTGCGGGTAAATCCGAAACGTTATATTAACATATCCCTGTTTGGTACAAAAGATAAAAAGGGGCCATTGAAAGCGCCGATTGATACATTGAAATAACAAGGAAAGCTTTATAAATGATACGATATGTGTTTTGGCCGCTGATAGCGTTGTTATCTTTTGGCAAAGTACATTCTCAGGTAATTACCACCCGGCCTGGTGCAGATTCGATGAAAGTGGTAACACTCATCAATGCAGACAGGCTTAGCTATAAACATCCCGACTCATTTACCAACCTGCAAACGCTGGCCGGTAATGTGAAGTTGCGGCAGGAAAATACATTGATCAATTGCGACAGCGCCGTCTATAACAAAAACACCCGGTATGTAGAAGCATTCGGTAATGTACACATTATCGATAATGATACGGTGAATATTCGCTCGCAATACCTGCAATACTATGTTGATACCAAATTAGCTTACCTTAAAAATAACGTATCGTTAACTGATAGTAAGAGCACCCTGTATACCAATGAGCTGCAGTATGACATGAACACGAAGATCGGGGAATACCATAATGGCGGCAAGCTCATCAATCAGTCATCGGTTCTCACCAGTAAAGAAGGCACTTATTACGAAGAGCTCAAGGACGTATATTTCAAGAAAGATGTTGACCTCAAAGATCCCAAGTATACATTAAAGACCGATTCACTCTTATACAATACGACCACCCAGATAGCTACATTTATTGCCCCCACTACCATTGTTGACAGCGCAAAGCGTACGATAAAAACCAGCGACGGGTTCTATGATACCCGTAACCGGAAAGCCTTTTTTGGCAAACGGCCAATACTGAATGACGGCGCCGTAAGAATTACCGCCGAAACCATCGACAGCAATGACAGTACCGGCATCAGCATACTGCGTGGCAATGCAGTATATGTAGATACCGCCCAGGGCGTATCGGTATTAGGGAATTTAATTGAAGCCAATCGCGCCGAAGGCACCTTTCGCGCCACCCAGCATCCGTTAATGATCATAAAGCAGGATAAAGATTCTGTATATATTACGGGTGATACCCTGGCCTCGGGCCGGCTCAGCAGGCTGCCGGGCTATAATAAAGACAGCAGCGCGGTGCCATCAGATTCAGTTAAACGCAAAGCGGTGGAATTAAGCCTCGGTAAAAAGCCGCTTATTAAAGATACCATCAACCGGCAAAAAGATTCTGCTCAAAAAATAATGGCAGATACCAGCTTCGCCAAACAACCTTTCAAAAAAGATTCAATCAGTTTGCCACGGGATTCTGTGCAGCCCGTAATGGCAGATACCAGCCTGGCCAAACTGCCAGTCTTAAAAGATTCGGTCAAACTGCAGCGTGATACCGCCAAAACGGTAACCCCTGATTCAAGCCTTGCCAAAAAACCGGTCAATAAAAAAGGCGCTAAAGTAACGGCGCCTGCCAATAAACCGGCTAAGGTGGCCACCGAAAATAATAACGACAGTACCGACCGTTATTTTATGGCCTGGAACCATGTGCGCATCTTCTCCGACTCCATGCAGGCCGTCTGCGACAGCCTGTTCTATTCGGGCAAGGATTCTATTTTCAAACTGTACACCGACCCGGTTATGTGGGCCAGCAACAGCCAGATCACCGGCGATACCATTTACCTGTATACAAAGAATAAAAACCCCGACCGCCTGAATGTGTTTGAGAACGGCTTTGCCGTTAACCAGAGCGATAAGGGCATGTATAACCAGATAAAGGGTAACCGCCTGAACGGATTTTTCAAGAACGGGGCCATTGATTATATGCGGGCACAGGGTAATGCCGAAAGCATTTATTACGTCAAAGACGACAAGAATTACCTCGTGGGCATCAATAATGCCACCAGCGATATCATTGACATGCGGTTCAAGAACAAGGAGCTGAATAAAGTGGTGTTCATTAGCGAAGTAACAGGCACCCTGTACCCGATAAAACAGGCCAAAGAGGAAAATAAAACGCTCCGCAACTTTAAATGGCTCGAAGACAAACGGCCGAAGACAAAATTTGAATTGTTCGAGGATATTAAACCGGTTATTATAAAAGACAGCGCAGACGATTTAACCGATAGTATGCAGCTGAAACCGCTGGTAACGCCAGGAACTAAAGAAGGATCGAAGGCTGATCAACCGAAAGAGCAGTCAAAGCAACCCGCCGATTCGTCACAAACGCCAGCCGCCAAAAAAGAACCAAGTCCATTCCGCCGGAAAAAGCCGTAGCGATCGCAGAAGCATTATTTCAACAATATATCGTTAAACCCTTACTTATGCTCCGTATTTTACTCGCATGCTGCCTGGTGGTATTATGCATTGTACCCTCCTGCGCCTATAGCCAGCAAAGCAATACCAAAACCTTACTATGGCGCATTTCAGGTAAAGGGCTTCAACAACCATCTTATTTATACGGCACTATACACCTCACCGATAAACGATTGTTCAATTTAGGCGATTCGGTATACCGGGCTATTGAAAAGGTGGAAGGACTGGCCATTGAGTTAAGCCCCGATGAGCTGGGCGCTTATTATATCAATAAAGCCATGGAGGGTGCCGAAGGCGAGAAATTGCAGGACCTGCTGAACGAAAAAGATTATAAGAAATACAGTGCGGCGCTTGCCAAAAAATTTAAAAAACCGGCCGCCAAAATTACCACCGGCGATATTGTTGCAGCAAAGAACAAATGGCTGACCGATTATCTGGAAAAGGGTGAAATGGCCACTTTCCTCGATGCTTACCTGTACAACATAGCCCGGCGTCAGGGAAAATGGGTGGGCGGCGTAGAAGATATGGCCGACCAGGCTGGATTGATGGAGGACCTTGTTGACAAATCGGATATTGACATGCTGCTGGCCTCCGATACTTCCGTCACGAAAAAAGCCGCCAACAACATGATGGAAAACATGGTTGAAATGTATTGCAACCAGGACCTTGCAGGCATTGAAGCCATGACAGGAAGCTCAAGCCCTGAATTTAAAGACCTGTTGCTGATAAAACGGAATGTAAAAATGGCGCGGCGCATCGACAGTCTTACCGCCCTGCGTACCATGTTCATTGCCGTTGGGGCGGCCCATTTGCCCGGCGACAGCGGTGTCATTCACCTGTTACGATCAAGAGGTTTTAGGGTAGAACCGGTGATCTCTTCCAAAAAGATCAATGCCGCCGATTACACCTTTAAAGAAGTGAAACTGCCCTGGATAGAATCGGAAGACAAACAGGGCCTGTACAAAGTGTCGACGCCCGGTAATGCTATAGACATCAAATTATACGGGCTCATTGAAATGAAATTCATGTTCGATATTTTCACTTTATCGAATTACTGTACCATGTCGGTGCCTGGCCCCCGTTCATTGGGCAATAAAGACAGCATTTTACAGGAACTGGCGCAAAGGATGTTTCAGACAACAGAAAAGCTCACCGCAAAAAATGTGACCATCAGCGGAATTGAAGGCCGGGAGTACATTCATACCATTATGGGGCAAAAAATGCGGATGCAGGCCTTTATTCATGAAAACGTATTATATGTAGCTTTCATGAATGCCCTTAAACCGGAAATGCTGAGCTCAGCAGATGCCGACCGGTTTTTCGGCTCATTCACCATTACCAAAAAACAACTTACGGCAAACGAGCATCTGTTCGTTGACTCGGTAATGGGAATAAGTCTTATTTCCCCTGCCGAACTTACTTACAATAAACAACTAAGTATAAACAGGGATGGCTGGCATATAAGCGCCTTTGCCGGCGCCGACCTTACGGGCGGAAGCTTTGTGATGTTATTTTCAAAAGAGGTATTTCCCGGACTCTATCTCATGAACGATACCACCATTCAAAACAGGCTGGTACAAAACATGAAGGCACAGTACACTAATATACACATCGACAGTATAAATGTGCAGGGTTATAATGGCATTGCCCTGAAAGGCGCTCACATTCAGCAAAAAGGCTTTTATATGCAGGGGATATCGCTGATCAAAAACAACCGGAATATCGTATTGCTGGCGATAAATGATTCCGCAAAAATGCAATCGCCCGAAATCCAGAAGATCTTCAGCTCGCTGCGGTTCATTGCGCCGCCCGCTATACCGTGGAATATATATACAACCACCGATTCCCTGTTCTCGGCCCGCGTTCCCGGCGCATTCAGGAATCATAATTCAGCCGGTAACAATTATTTGTATTCATACGATACCACAACAGCCAGCTCCTACTATATCAGACGCGATACTTTGTCAAAATATACCTGGTATAAAAATGACAGTTCGTTCTGGGCGAATACTGCAAGCCGCTATCAGCACAGAGGCGACAGCCTTATACAGAAATCCAATATTGTCCTTAACGGCGAGCCGGCCCTGGAACTATTGGTAAAAGAGGCCGTGAAGTATAAAAGAATGCGCTTTTATCAACATGACGATCAAATTGTACAGGTTTCAGTACTGGGCGACAGTAATTTTGTAGTTAATTCCAGTGCCAATGAGTTCTTCAACAGTTTTCGCATCAACGTTCCGCAGCAGAACAAACATTTCATGACACAATCAAAGGCCGCCTTATTGCTGCAGGACCTCGCCAGCGCAGATTCGGCCACAAGGGAGCAGGCGGTAGATGCGCTCACCAAAGTGCAATTCGAAAAAACAGACGCCCCGCTTTTACAGGAGGCGTTACTCAAAAAATATATTTCCAGGTTTAGCTATGCTAAATATTCGTTTACTAATTACCGGTTGGCCGCCATGCTGGTGAACCTAAACGATTCAACCACCGTTTCATTTATAAAGGAAAAATATCCCTCGCTTACCGGAGAAAATGAAGACCTGAGAAATCCGGCGCTCGCCACCCTGGCCGGCCTGCATAGCCGGGAAAGCTACACCACCCTGGGCCAATTGATTGAACAATACGGCGCACCCAAAGAAGCGATGGATGTTCAATGCATTCATGCGTTAAAAGACAGCCTGGCATTAACAGCAACCCTATTCAATACGCTGCAAAAACTGGCCAAAGACAGTGCCCACAGCTGCCGCATCGCTGAAATTTTCAAAAAATTATCTGACAGCGGCTTTATAAAAAAAGAGCAGCTGGCGCCCCTGCAAACTGATTTTATTGAAGCGGCTAAAAAAGTGCTGGCCGCTGTTAAAAAAGAAGAAGTGGAATTTTACATAGTTGATGATCTGCTTCAATTGATAGGCGGTTTTAATACAACTGCCGGCAATGCTGTTTTAAAAAGTTATGTGGCAGTAAAGAACCTTTATATAAAGAAAGAAGCAGTGATACAACTGACCAGGAACAAACAGGCAGTTGCGGCAACAGAATTACTTAAACTGGCTGCAGATGCGGATATAAGACCACAATTTTACGCTGGCCTTAAAGACCTTAAAAAAACAGCCCTGTTTCCACAACAATATGCCACCCAACAGTTCTTTGGCGAATCGGCTGTGAATGCAATAGCCGGAGATGATTATGAAGTGAAAAAAATAACCTTCCTGGCCAAAAGAACGGCCAGCTACAAAGGCAAACCCTATACATTTTACCTGTACCGCGTAGTGCTTGAAGACGACGAGCCTGCAGGTTACCTCGGTATTGCCGGCGGTTATAAACCAGGCAGCGCATCGTTGGAAACAGACATCGATCTCAATGGGGTACATTGGGACGAAACCTACTCGGCCGGTAAAGTAGATGCGCACTTCAAAACGTATCTTAAAAGCCAGGAAAAAGCATCCTGGCGCGAATAATTATAAGTTAAAAAAGGGTTGCCGGGCTTTAACAGCCAGTTAATCAATAGCTTTGGCACTATTTTCGTTTTTAACTTACCACCATTGATCAATACACCAGCTGTAACGGTTAGGTTGAGCAGAAGGGAACTATGGATACCCGGATAGCTGTTTGTAGAGATTGTATTTATTCATTGAAGATCAAAAAAAGTTTTTCAGATGAAAAGGATCTCCATAACCCTGCCCGTTATATTACTAAGTATGATCCTGTGCCAGCGCGCCAAGGCGCAGGACTACCGGTTTGCAGCCGGTGTAAGGCTCAGCAACTCATCCCCCACTTTAAGCAGCGCCATTTCGGCCAAATATTTTGCCACCGATAAAACGGCTATTGAGGCATTGGTAGCCTGGGGCAACCGCTTTGGATTGGGTGGTTTAATTGAGATACACAACAAGTTCAATACGCCGGGCCTGAGCTGGTTTTATGGCGGTGGTGTGTATGTAGGCTTTCAGGATGGCGATACGTATTTTGGTCCAACCGGTATTGCAGGTCTTGATTACAAGTTCACCAATGCGCCGGTGAATCTTTCATTAGACTGGAAGCCTGAGCTCGACATTCTTCCCAAGATCAATTTTGTTGCGGATGCCTTTGCGTTGACGATCAGGTTTGCGTTGAAGTAAGGCCAGGTACCACCTTCGTTACTGCCCCACTTTTTGACTACCCAAACACTACCCTTTTACTACCCCTTTGCCTGGGAAATGGGTAGTGCAGGTACGCTCCAGGTACGGCCCCGGAACGAAGCCGGGTAGCGCAGTTCAGCGCTTCTTTACCTCGTGGTTACCTCAGGGTTTCGCAATATGTTGATCTCCAATATCAACAAAATCATTTCTTTCCCCCTGGTTACCTGTTCTTAACCTCCTGCTTAGGTATTCTTCTCCTTTTCTTTAGGTCATGTTACCTCCGCATCTCCCTTTCATTACATCTGGTTACCTCTTCTTGTCTGCTCCTTTTGGTTGCCTTAATAGTAGGGTAATATTGGCTTTACCACCCAATATTACCACAATACGACCACAACCAAACCACAACCAAACCGGACTGGGATAATGGGATATGGGGATGTTTGGGATAAGAGATGTCCCAGACATCCCAATAATCCCAGAATCCAAACATCCAACTTCCCATACATCCCAATAATCCCAATAATCCCAGAATCCCAGTCGTGCGGATATCTTCTTATCGAGCCCGCCTTTTACATTCTACATATCGAATAACTGCACAAAACCGCAATAATTAAAAAATAATGCTCGTTTTATCGCCATATTGGCCAATTTCATCCACATTTAATCAACTTTGTGCGCATTTGTGCTACATTTCAGTTTATATTTGAGCGAACCAACTAACCAGATATGCTGAAAAAAGAGCGTCAGGCATATATCCTGCACCAGGTGAACCTGCACAACAAAGTATTGTCATCCCTGCTTAGTCACGAGATCCGGGTATCGGAAGACACTATCCGGCGCGATCTGCAGGAATTATCAGAAGAAGGCAAACTCATAAAAGTCCATGGCGGCGCCCTTTCCCATTCCTTTAACGACATCACTTATTCGGGATTGAGCGTGTATTCGCAGGATCAGAAGCGGATCATTGCCGAAAAAGCAGCCGCACTCATTCAAAACGGCATGTTCGTGCTCACCAGCGGCGGTACCACCATCATTGAAATGGCCCGGGCCCTTCCACCTTCTTTACGAGCCACCTTTATTTCGGGCAGTATACCCGCCATTCTCGAATACATGATGCATCCCAATATTGAGGTGATCATGATCGGCGACCGGGTATCAAAAAATGCCAAGATCACGATCGGAGCAGAAGCCATTGCCAAGATCAAAAACATTAATGCCGACCTGTGTTTCCTCGGCATCAATGCCATCGACATCAAACGCGGCACTACCGAGAACGACTGGGAAATAGCCCAGCTGAAAAAGATCATGATCGATTCATCGCAAAAGGTCGTTTGCTGCACCATTTCAGAAAAGATCAACACCCTGCAGCCCATTCATATTTGCAACATTTCAGACATCGACATATTGATCACCGAATTACCGCCCGATTCGCCGGTATTAAAACCGTACATCGACGCCGGTATTCAGGTGCTGTAACCAAACACGCCCTCAAAAAAAGCATGACCCCGGTTCATTGTTAACACCCGTGCCTGTAAAGCCAGGCACCATTGCACTTCCTACTAACTAAAAAAAAAATTTATGAGAAAAGCCTGTTTCCTTGCACTGCTTGTACTATGCAGCAGCTTTATCAGCGCTGCATTTGGGCAAACGATCAGCGGGGAAGTTTACGACAAAGGAACTAACACCCCCGTTGCCGGAGCTAACGTAATCACCGACAAAAGTAAAAAAGGGTCGGTCACCGATCTCAATGGCAAATTCACCCTTCAACTGGGTGATGACACGTATTTCGAAGTTTCGCATACCGGTTTTAAAACACAACGCATAATGCTTGTTGCCGGTACCACCTCCTATAAAATTGAGCTCGAAGGATCCTCAGCTGCATCATTAGACCAGGTAGTGGTAGTTGCCTATGGCACCCAAAAGAAAGTAAACCTTACCGGCGCCGTGGCAACCGTTGATGTAAACAAAACCTTTGGCGGCAAACCCCTTAACGATCCCACAAAAGCTTTGCAGGGTATTGTACCGGGTTTAACCATTCAATATGGTAACGGAGGTTTAACCGCAGGCGCCAGTGTAACCATTCGCGGTATAGGCTCAATAAACGGCGCCAGCCGCCCGCTGATACTGGTAGATAATGTGCAAACAGACGATCTTTCTATCATCAATCCACAGGACATTGAAAGCATTTCTGTACTGAAAGATGCGGCCTCTGCTTCCATTTACGGGGCCCGCGCGGCTTTTGGAGTGGTATTGATCAAAACAAAATCGGGCCGCAAAAATCAAAAGGCAACCATCTCGTACACCAATAACTTCAGCTGGAACAAACCTACCATACTGCCCGACTTTGCCGATCCCGAATATGAATTACAGGCATTGAACGATGCCGCAGTAAGGGCCAAGCTCACCCCCGAAACCTTTGGGATGAACCTGCTGACCTTAAAGAAAGGGGTCATTAACTGGAAGCAAAATTATGCGGGCAAGAATGGATTAGAAATGGTGAAAGGGGAAGACTGGGATATTGGTTCCGACGGCCGCACCTACTTCTACAAAGTGTGGGACCCCAAGAAGGAAATGCTGAAAGACTATACCTTCTCACAACTGCACAACATAAACATTTCGGGCGGTAGCGAAAAAATCAACTATTACCTGTCGGCCGGTTACAGCAACGATGGCGGTATCATGAAAATGAATCCCGACCAGGTAAAGAAATACAATATTACAGCCGGCATCAATGCCTCCGTAACCGACTGGCTCGATGTGAGTGCCAAAACCATGTACCGCAATTTCGAATACGATTACCCGTATGAATACCAGAACTACTGGTACTATTTCTGGCGTTGGGGCTCCTACTTCCCTTATGGCACTTACCAGGGTAAATATTTCCGCACCAACTCGGCTTACATGGCGGCCGCCAGCAAAAGCCAGCTCAGCGATAATTATCAACGGATTGACCTTGGCGCAACCATTAAGCTGAGCAAGAAATTAAACATCAGGGCCGATTATACCATTGGCCGCGATAACGGCATCCGCCGCGAATCGAGCGGGCCGGTTATAGCATGGGATTACTGGACGGCCGGCCAATTGAACCTGAGCGATATCTCAAGCGGTTCAAACAACGTAACGTATTACACCGGCCGTTTAAAGGTTAATACCCTGAACACCTTTGCTACCTATACCGATAAATTCGGCGACCACAACCTGAAAGTGATTGGCGGTATCAACGCCGAAGACAATGAGAACATCAACTACTATTTAACCCGCAAAGGGATGCTTGACCCCACCCAGCCCGATTTCAACAACGCCTCTGGTGATTTTACCGGTGGCGCTACATCGAGCGGCGTACCTGTAGGCTGGAGCCAGAACGGTCATGGTAAAAAAGCATTTGCCGGTTATTTTGGAAGAATCAACTATGACTACAAAGAAAAATACCTGCTCGAGCTGAATGGCCGTTACGACGGTTCTTCGCTGTTTCCGCCGCAGGACCGCTGGGCTTTCTTCCCCTCTGTTTCGGCCGGTTACCGCATTAGCCAGGAAGAGTTTATGGAATTTGCCAGCCCTTATGTAAACGACCTTAAACTGCGTGCTTCTTATGGCGAGCTGGGCAACCAGGATGTAAGCTTATCCGGTGTAAGCATTTATCAGCAAATTATGACCGGCACCCAGGTAAACTGGTTAACCAGTTCGGGTACTTATGCACAAAGCATTACACAACCCAAATCTGTTGCGAAGTCATTAAAATGGGAACGGGTGAACACGCTCGATTTCGGTGTTGATGCGCGCATACTCGACAATCATATAGGCATTACCGTTGACTGGTTCGAACGCAATACCAAAGGGATGATCCAAAGCGCCAGCGTTCCTTCAACCTATGGCGTTTCGGGTCCGCAGATCAACGCAGGTAACTTCCGCAGCCGGGGTTATGAAATAAACATCGATGCCAATTATACCATTGGCAAAGACATTGCCTTATATGGTACCATTGGTTTCAGTGATTACAAGACTGTATTTACAAAATGGGATAACCCCAGTATGTCGATCGTGAGCTCATCGAACTACGTTGGCAAAACCTATGGTGAGATCTGGGGCTTTGAAACAGAACGTTATTTTACACAAGACGATTTTTCAGGAAAGGATGCCAGCGACAACTGGATCTTTAAAGGAGAAACGCCTGCACAAAGTAAATTACAAAGCGGCAACTTCTCTTACGGACCTGGCGATATTAAGTACAAAGACCTTAACGGCGACAAAGCTATTAACGGGGGTAAAATGACCCTTGCAGATCATGGCGATCTGAAAGTGATAGGCAATACACAACCCCGTTATTTGTATAATGCCCGTATTGGCGGCAGCTGGAAGGGCATCGATGTAGACATCTTTATTCAGGGTGTGGGTAAACGCAGCTGGTGGGGCATTGGTAATACCATATTGCCCATGTACCAAAGCCTTGATATCCTGTATGCCAATCAACTTGACTACTGGACGCCCGACAATCCGAATGCGAAGTACCCTACTCCCTACCCCAACAACCAAACCGGTACTATTGGCGGTCTGTTAAACGGCAGCAATAACTTCTACCCCCAATCGAAATACCTGCTGAACCTGGCATACTGCCGGTTAAAAAATGTATCGATTGGCTATACCTTACCTGCCGACCTGTTGAGCAAGTATAAAGTGCAGAAATTAAGGTTTTATATAAGCGGGCAGAACCTGGCAGAAATTTCGAATGTGGGTGCACCGATAGATCCGGAGATCACAGATGGCGGTTTGAATTTTACGGGCAGAACCTACCCCTTCAGCCGGCAATTTTCATTCGGTCTGCAGATCACTTATTAAACAAATTAAAAAATTTACAGATGAAATTTAATAAAGTCATTTTGTATCTGCTGTTGCTGCTGGCAGCTACATCGTGTAAAAAATATGTTGATGTAAGCAACCCGGATGCATTGACAGATCCCGAGTTCTGGAAAGATGAGAACAGCGTGCGCACCTATGCCTGGGAATTCTATAACATGTTCCCCGGCTTTGGCAACGGCAGTAGCACCAACGGCGATTTTTATTTTACCACGTTCACCGATGACCAGTGTGCGTCTTCTTTTTCGCAATATGCACAAACCACACCGGCAACCAATGGCGACTGGTCGTTCTCGAACGTAAGAAAAGCCAACATCATGCTCGAACGCATTGACGGGGTGGCCATGAACGATGAAGCAAAGAATCACTGGAAAGGAATTGCCCGGATGTTCAGGGCCCTTCAATATTGGCGCCTGGTACAAACCTTTGGCGATGTACCCTGGTATAGCCATTCACTCGAGTTTACGGATAGCGCATCCATCTACAAGCCCCGCGATCCCCGCAAAATGGTTATGGACAGTGTACTGGCCGATCTCAACTTTGCGGCTACTAATATCCGTGTGGCCGACCTCACCAACACCGTAAACAGGGATGCAGCCCTGGCGTTGAAATCAAGGATCTGCCTGTTTGAAGGTACGTACCGTAAATACCATACAGAGCTCACCCTGCCCGATGCCGACAAATACCTGACCGAAGCCAAATCGGCTGCCCAGGCATTGCTGGCAAGGCCATACGTACTGGGCGCCAATTATCAGGGAATTTACAATGCTGATAACCTGGCAGGCAATAAAGAGGTGATCCTGTATAAAAGATATGAACCTACCTACCTGATGCATTCTACTATTGCCTACCTGTACAGCAGCAGCGCCATCAGTGGCCTCAGCAAATCGGCAGTGGAATCGTACCTGTGCAGCGATGGCAAACCCATCTCTATCTCTGCGCAGTACCAGGGCGATGATGACTTCAACAAAGTGCTGGCCAACCGCGATAAAAGATTACGCCTGTCAATTGATACAACGTATCTCTATTATCTGGGCCATACAAAAGGCGGCTTTACCGCAACCACCGGTTATCGCGTAACCAAATTCTTACCCGATACCAATACGTTGAAATCAATTGCCACCGGCATTAACACCAATACTACCGATGCGCCGTTGTTCTATTTATCGGAAGTATACCTGAATTATGCAGAAGCAGCTGCCGAGCTCGATGACCTGGGCGTATACACGCTTACACAGGCCGACCTCGACAATACGATCAATAAGCTGCGGGCACGTGCAGGGGTAGCCGCCCTTACACTGGCCGGCCACCAGGACCCCGGTTTTACCGACACTAAAAAAGATGCCGACGTAACCTCGCTCATTTGGGAAATACGCCGGGAACGGCGCGTAGAACTGATGATGGATGGTTTCCGTTACCAGGACCTGATGCGCTGGAAAAAAGGCACCTATATGGACAGCAACAAAAACCCTGATATTTTCCTCGGCGCAAAAGTACCGGCCAACACTTCTGTTAAAAGAAATGCGCAGGGCTATATTACGCCTTATACCAGCAACCGCACATTTACCGATCCAAAGAATTATTTATCGGCGATCCCAACCAACCAGATCCTGTTGTACCCGGCCGATATGCAGGCAAGCATGCAGAATAACGGCTGGTAATAGATCTTTTCGTTCTACGGTCAACGATACTAACATTGATAACAGCTGCAAGAAGGCGTCTCAAAAGTAAGAGGCGCC
>NZ_LVYD01000061.1 GCF_002077945.1 Niastella vici | reverse complement strand
GCGTTAACCAAAGGCAAGGGTGTCCTCCGTGAGGAGGAATCTGAAGGAAGCCGGCGGTAAATCTCCGGCCTGACGAACAGGAGGCGGATGAGGCAATTATCTGTGGGCGAGTTTGCAAATCAAAACAAAGCCCTAAACTATCCGAAACAGGTAGTTGTATATCTGACAGGTATATGGAGAGAAAGTTTGCGCATCTTACCCGGGGAGATCTGTTAAACCGTGGACGGAGGGAGAAGCGCCGCCCGAAGGAGCAAGAGCATATAGTGATATATGCTCGTTTAACAGAAGTCAGCCGAAGCCATAGTATCCCGCACCAGCGGGAGAAGGGCCGAACATTAAACGTCCGCGGAGTATCTCCGGAAATGGGATGATCGTAAAGAAAGCAGAAAACTTCGAATGGAGAGCTGCCCTGCAAGAGCTATGCTGGAAGCAGAAGGGTACCAGGGAGCGCTGAGCGACATCTTGAAAGAAGGAAGGAAACAAGGAAACAGGAGAAAAAAAAGTAGATGGAATGTTATTGGAAGAAATCTTAAGCAGGTCAAACATGCTAGCTGCTTACGACCGTGTGGTTGGCAACAAAGGAGCTGCCGGCATAGATGGAGTAGAAGCCGGAGACTTCCAGTCTCAGTTACAACGAGACTGGGCACAGGTCAAACTCCAACTGGAAAATGGGAGCTACCAACCTGGAGCAGTAAAGCGAGTAACGATCCCCAAACCCAATGGAGGTGAACGACATTTAGGGATACCCGCGTACATGGACCGGCTGATCCAGCAGTCTATCTCGCAAGTATTAGTGAAACAATACGAGCCTACGTTCTCAGAAAACAGTTATGGGTTCCGCAGTGAAAAGAACGCACATCAGGCAGCCTTGAAGGCAAAGGAATACATCAATGCTGGTTACAGCCATGTAGTAGACCTTGATCTGTCGCAGTTCTTTGATCGTGTCAACCATGACTACCTGATGAACGAGCTAAGCCGTCGAATAACGGACAAGCGAGTGCTAAAGCTGATCCACAAAATACTTCGAAGTGAGATAGTAGAGGGAACAAACCGCATACCCTGCAAACAAGGCGTTCCTCAAGGCGGCCCGCTAAGTCCCCTATTGTCAAATATTATCCTTGATAAACTGGACAAAGAGCTGGAAAAGCGAGGCCTCCGATATGTAAGGTATGCCGATGACTGTAGTATTTACGTAAAGAGCAAACGTTCTGGAGATCGTGTAAAGGAAAGCATAACCCGTTACATAGAGAAGGAATTGAAGCTAAAGGTAAATACCGAAAAGAGCAGTGTAACCCGCCCATGGTAGATGAAGTTGCCGGGGTTTACCTTTTACCACCGGAAAGGAGAAAAGGGGCTTAGCGTTCACCGCAAAAGCATTGCAGCGTATAAGGATAAAATCCGTGTAATTACATGTAGAAGCAAACCTTATAGTATGTCACTGCGGCTGGAGCGCATCCGTCAACTAAATCAGGGATGGGGTCATTACTTTAGACTAAGCGACGCAAGAACGGTGTTTGAGGATCTGGACAGATGGGTGAGGAGCCGCATCCGCCTATGCTACTGGCAGCAATGGAAAAGGACCCGAACCAGAATCGAAGGACTGACGAAGTTGGGTATATCGCCCAATCAAGCCTACCAATGGGGTAATACCCGCAAAGGGAAATGGCGAAGCGTACAAAGTCCATTACTTAGACGAGCACTGAGTAAAAGCTACTTAAAGAAAGAAGGCTTTACTAGTCTGATGGACATCGTAAAGCCCTCCTGAAACTGTTTATGTTTAATGAACCGCCGTATGCCGAACGGCACGTACGGTGGTGTGAGAGGCGCACCGTGAGCCTATGGCTCACGGCCGCCTACTCGATCGATAGGTCAATTTTTTATTTTTTACGCCCCAATATTCTATCCATTGATTCGGAATAGTTTAGACGGTTCGATTCCAGGACCGAGGGCTGGTGATGAAAAATACATGATATGGTGTAACGAAGTGTTGAATATGCGAAGAGTGGTGTAACTCAATATGAAAAGCAACGATCATGCATTACCGTAGTCTAGAATTCACCTGTCATTTTCAGAAAGTCATCCAGCCGCTCAATCCCAGTCTTTCATATAGATAGTTTTGCGGTTGAGCGCCTGCAATTCTGCTAATTCCAATGCGCTGTTTAATCAGAAAAAAAGAGCAATACGAATCCGTGTTGTTCTTTTTTGGCAATTTACATTACTAATTCAAAAATTGTTCTCTGTATTCTGTTGGAGTAAGACCAATTTCCTTCTTAAACAACCGGGAAAAATAAGGTGGGTTTTCAAAGCCTAATTGATAGGCTATTTCTGCAACGGTGTTATCTGTACTCATCAAAATATTTTTAGCCTCATTCACCAAGGCAATGTGTATATGGTCTAATGCAGTTTTGCCAGTCTCCTGTTTTAGTAAGTCGCTTAAATACCTTGCAGACAGAGCAAGTTCTGATGCCATGTATTTTACGGTTGGCAATCCCTTTTTCTGAAGCATACCACTTTCAAAATACTGTTTCAAAATTTCAGTAAATTTAGATACCGTCGTGCCTGACAATACTGTTCTATTTAAAAACTGCCTTTTGTAAAATCGTTGTGAATATTTTAAGATAGAGTCAATATGTGTTAAAATAATTTCTCTGCTGTACTCATCCTGGTTGTTATAGTATTCGCCTTTTATTTTATTGAACAGATCCCAAAGTGTTTCTTCCTCTTTTGGTGATAAATGCAGGGTTTCGTTGGTTTCGTAATCAAAGTAACCATATTTTTGAATGCTGGAGTGCAAAGCATGATTGGTCAAAAAATCTTCGTGAATATAAATCATAAAGCCTTTTTCTGTCAGTTCTATATCGTTCATTTGTATAATCTGATTGGGCTTTAAAAAAAACATAGAACCATTATCGTGGTCATATTTTGTTTTGCCGTACATAACTGTACCTGACTTTACCTTTTTCAAGGCTATTTTATAAAAGCCCAATGTAAATTCTGTTTCTGCAAATTTGCAACCCCTTATATCGTCAAAGGTTACCAAACCAAGTAAAGGATTTTCCGGTGGCGGAAAACCGTTTCCGGTATATAATTCGGTGATTGTTTTATAATGTTTCATTGTATTGTCATTTCAAAATTATCATAATCTTCGCTTTGAAGCATAGATTTACAATAACTGTATAAATGTGAAATTTACTAAATTCTTCAAACTTCTTCAAGATAAGTAACAACAGGGGCAGCCATAAGTTTATCATTCAAAAAAGCAAAAAACGTTTTAATATAATCCTGCTCCAAATGCCACTCGTATGTGTCTTTTGAAGTATAAATTGCAAATATGACAAGAGTATTTGGTTCATCTTTTTTTCTTGTGAGGTTAAATGCTTTACAACCTTCCTCAAGCAAAATAATATCTCTTGCTGCTGATGCCTTTACCAACACCTCGCTGATAAATTCAGGATTTACCTGGAGTTCTACATGCGTAATAATTTTATCGTTTCTCATAATTTTTAAATTGATGGTTTAGCTGGGATATCAGAATTCCAAATATCTCTGTACATTTTCCATTCGCTATTTTCCTGTTTCCAAATCACAACAAATTTGCCTTTATCAATAGAGATATTGTTCTCAACAAAAAGTTCATAATTGCCTGTTTCTACAACCAGTTCTGGTCCGCCCATTACTTCGTTTGCCGTTAATTTGATATAACGCACCCCCATTTTATATGCACCATCAAAAAATGAATTGATGGCATCTGTGCCGCACATTTTCGGAAAGTTAGTTGGAAATATACAGCCATCGTTTGCATAATGTTTTGCAAATTGCATAGCATCGCCTTTTGCAAAATTCTCACCGTAAGCAATGTGATTTTCCTTAATGCTTTGTTTTATTTCATCTAAATTGAATTGTTCCATTCTTTCTAAAATTTAAAATAGCGGTGTTACTTTATTTTTCACACCGCTATTAATTGTTATATAATTATTTCTTCTGCTGCTGTACTTGTTTGTTTCCTTCACCAAGATAGAACCCCATATTTTGCTCTAATTTCTCTACACCTATTTTACCATACATTGCTCCGAAAATCGGCACTCTTAGTTGTAAACCTGGCCACGATAATGATTTAAGAAATTCAGCATAGGACGCTAAACGTTCAGCCTCAGAAGGTGCAGCCACCAAATTAAGTTGTTGCTTAATAGTAAGCAATGCTGTTTTATCAAATGTAGCCAGGCGATTTGCCAATTTATTTACAAATGAATCCAATTCAGCATTTGGTAATGTTCTTGTAACCATGCCATATTTTTCTGCTATCGTAGCATCGTAATCATTTCCAGTTGCAAATACTTCCAGGGCTCTGTCTTTCCCAATTAATCTTGGAAGCATATTGGTGCCACCACCGCCAGGGAACAGACCAACGCCAACCTCTGGTTGTTCAAAAACTGCCAATTCTTTACTTGCATATCTCAGGTCAAAAGCCATAGTTAATTCATCGCCACCACCTTGTGTACGCCCCTTTATAGAAGCAATTGTAATAAACGGTGCACTATGAATATTAGTGATTAAATCAACCCACATTGGTTTCCCATCAGCAGTTCTTTGAGCTGCAAAATTTGCAAATTGTGTCAAATCAAAATGGTTAAAGAAATACCCTTTCACATCGCTTGAAAAGATGACCACTTTTACTGTTGAGTCTTTACTTAAATCTTTAATTATTTCATTTAAAGAAGAAATTGTTTCAGGCACGATCACATTAATAGGTGGATTTGCAAATTTTACCTTGCGAATTTCTGCTGATACTTTCTCTACGCTTATGGTGCTCTTCGGAGTTGTTTGAGCATAACTGTTTATATTGAAAACCGAACCAAAAAATAATACCAGTAATACTTGTAAATTTTTCATTTTGTTGTTTTATTTAATGATAATTAATCTTTATTTTTTTACTTATTTAGTTTTTAAGAAAAGTGGAGATGTACCCAGCAGCTAGTTCAGGATATTGATGTTGTGGCCCGTGGCCGGCATCAGGAAAGACAATGAGTTGCATGGTTGGGGCTTTACGAACCAGCGGATACCAGTTATCTACGGCAAAAGAGATATCATGGTCGCCAGAAATTACCATTACAGACGTTCTGAGTGTAGCATAAGCAGCCCTGAAATTTTCTTTATCTTCTACAACTGCTGCATTTGGTGCAAAGTATCTTTGAAGCACTTCAGGCTTTTCAGGTACTTTGGATTCATCCAGTCTTTTTGAAATTCTTTCGATTGATTTACGTGCGGCTTCCCGGCTTTTTTCTGACTTTGGTTCGAAGAATAAGATTACATAATCCTCCAATTGGAGCTCTTTATTTGGCTTCATCCCACTTTTAGCAAAAGCAGGATCCATAGGGATTTCATTTTTACCCATCGCATTGGCATCAATAACTACTGTTTTTGCAATTCGTGAAGGGTATAAAAATGTGACATATTGAGCGATCCAGCCACCATAAGACCAGCCCAACATATTAAACTTGTCAATCTTCAGGTAATCTGCCAGGCTGATTACTTCCGCAGATAAGTCTTGCATGGTTAACGGTAATTCTCCTTCAGAATAACCGATTCCTGAATAATCAAAAGTGATCACCGTATTCTGCTTTGCTAATAAGTCAAGAAACAGTGGGTCCCAGGTGTCTAATGTACCCCTGAAACGATTTGCCATAATTAGCGGTACACCGCTTCCAAATTTTCTATACGCAACTTTGTGATGGTTTACAATTGCAAATTGCGTTGTTGCTTTTAAAGAAAGCGATTGGACGGTTTTACCTGCTACATTTTGTGAATAACCGGTTATTGAATTGAAACAAAGAGCTATAAATAATATAGCTACTAATTGTATTTTTTTCATTTTTATTTATTTGAAATAAATTTCAATTCTGGCAGAGAAGTACCCCCTTTTTTAAAATTGACTGTCTATCTTATTTTGCCTGGTTCATCATGGCAAAGGCTTCCGATGGTGAATCCAAAAAGAATTTTCGAAATTCGGCTGTTTGCCCAACCTGAATTTCATAAACATTGTTTTCAATAGCATCTTTTAGTGCTTGTGCTACTTCGCCTGCCGGCATTCCATGCTCGCCACCTATATCTTTTGAAAATTCTGTGTTCACCATCGGGGGCAACAGTTCAAACACTTTAATTGCTGTATCCTTTGCTAAACTATGCCTGAGAGAAAGTGTATAGGAATGCACCGCCGCTTTGCTATCAGAATAGGTAGGCAATAAAGATTGGGGCGAATAAGCCACAATAGAAGATACGTTTACAATGGCAGCATCCTTCTGCTTCTTTAACAGCGGCAGCAATTTTTCTGTAAGCCTTATTACCGAAAAATAATTGGTAGCAAACTCTTCGGTAGCTTTTTCAAAGGCTGTTGCATTTTCGTTATGCGTATAGGCAAAGGCCCGGCCTGCGTTGTTAATTAGCACACTTAAGTCAGCATGTTCTTCCGTTACTTTCTGCACTAAACTTTGTACATTATCCTCGTTATTGATGTCGCAACGAATGGCTGTTGCACCAGGCAATGTTTCTGCGGCTGCTTTTAATTTGCTTTCTGTTCTTCCAACAATAATAATTTTGTTGCCGTTTGCATGGAGCAGTTTTGCAATTTCATATCCAATACCAGAACCGCCTCCGGTAATGAGAACTGTTTTATTCGTGATATTCATTTCGTATATTTTTAGATTAATCGTGCTGTTGTTTATTGTGTTTTACTTTTACCAAAAGTGCCTTTTCAATATTTCTATCCGGTATTAGCCAAACGATATTTATAACCAGAAAACAGACTGCTGAGATCTGCGGAATGAATAAGGCAAATAGCATTGCGACAAAATAAATTGCTCCCGTAATCCTTCCTCTCTTTCCCTGTTTTTTTAAAGCTGTCATTAAACTGGTTTCATGTTGCCATGAGGCTATTATAGTTTGTTGTAAAATGTAGTAAGCCGCCCCGGTGAACACGAAATTCAAAGCATATAAGAAAACAGGAATTTTATCAAAATGTGTTTCACCCATCCACTTAGTAGTAAAAGGAACTAATGATAGAAAAAACAAAAGGGTAAAGTTTGCCCAAATGATTTTACTGTTTACAAGGGGTAAAGTGTGCATTATATGATGATGATTTCCCCAGTAAATGCCAATAGAGATATAGCTTGATACATAACTTACAAACACTGGCAACATTGCTGCAAGCGCTTTCCAGCTTGCTTCGTGTGGTGTTTTCATCTCCAGCACCATAATTGTAATAATGATGGCGATGATTCCGTCCGTTAGCGCATCTATTCTGTTTTTGTTCATGGCTCTATGTTAGCAGCTTACCTGCAATTACCTTGTTGTGTAAACATTATCCATTGCCCTAAGAGGCTAAAATTTGTCCAGGCTTTTCAGCATCGTACTTTCAAACATTTTTGGGGCGAAACTGCGTAAAAAAACAATCATACCTGACTGCTTTCCAACAGGGTTACTGAATTTGGGCTCTTTAGTACCAATTAATTTCGTTATTGTATTTACTACTGCTTCAGGAGACTGTGCATCATCTAACCCTTTTTGCGTGAGTGCATTTACTTTCTTTCTGTAATTGTTGTAATCTGCAATTTCATTGCCTTTGGGGGTAACAGAATGTTGCCCAATATTGGTTTTAAACCATACTGGTTCAACAACGCTTACTTTAATATTGAATTGATTTAATTCATACCGCAGTGATTCGAAATAACCTTGCACTGCATGTTTTGAAGCAGAATAGAAAGACAGATTTGGCGGACCAATCAATGCAACAATAGAACTTACAGTAATAATTTTCCCATAACGTTGCTTCCTGAAATAAGGCAATAAGGCATTGGTTACTCTAACAGTTCCCCAAAAGTTTGTTTCAAGCTGCTGCCTTCCTAATTCAATAGGTGTTTCTTCTGCAATGCCCGTTACCATATAACCGGCATTGTTCACTAATACATCAAGGGTTGAAATTTTTGAAAATAATTCTTTGGCAAATGCCTGAATGGAATTATCATCAGCAATATCCAACCGTAATAATTGGAATGCAATTTTGCCTTTGTATTTTTCGGGTTCACGGCTGGTGCCTATTACATTAAACCCTTTTTGATGCAGTTGTGTCGCCAGCATCAATCCAAAACCTGATGATGCCCCGGTAATTAAAATTGTCTTGCTCATTATTATATTTATTTTGTTGTTGAAATAATGAGGCAAAGCTACCTTTAGGGTATACCGTGGTTGTTATACAGAAGTATGGAAGTGTGATACATTTTTACGGATACTAAGCTGATAAATGTAGTATTGCTAGTTATTGTTGAAGTGTCCGGACTACTGAGATAGATATTCGTCTGCTTGGGTGGGTGGGCTTTGTGTCGAGGTTTTGTGTGCCTTGCAATGTGCTAAAAATAGTGTGAGGTACCATCATCTAAGTTATAAATGATTCAAAATCAATTGTTTTAATGAATAGATGTCTTTTAAATCTTCTATCTCCTGGTTCGATAACTCCTGGTTCGATAATTCTAAAACACTTCGAACCCTGAACCATAGAGCTTAATAATATTGTAAATTTTACACAAGCAGGGGCTAAACGCAAAAACAAGTGCTGGCGCTATCGCGCCTGGCATTTTCCATTTGTCCGGCTTGGCGAGCAAGCTCGCCACCCTCCCAAATGCAAAATGCCCCTAACTGATACCCAGAACTTAAGGATTCCTGTTCTGGGCACTTGAAAGCTGTGTAAGTCATTTATTTACAGGGCTTTTTAGTTTAGTGCTTGTCAAAAATGTGTCACTTTTTTACGCTTTCTACCACTATTTCTGACGCATAATTGACATACTCAATGACACGCACAACCGGAGGAACATGACCGGCACATTGTGTTTATTAGAATTCATTCTATACATTTGATTCGTGGTTTGTCGTACCGTTCCTTTTAAAACACCCTACGTCCTTATGCCCTCTAAATATCTACTGCATTTTACTTATGTCACTTCCATATTATTGTTGTGTTTATTACCTGGTGTAAAATGTCTTGCTCAGGCTCCCAATATCGAATGGCAAAAAACGTATGGAGGCACCGACAATGATGAAGCGGAAAAGATTATTCAAACTAACGATGGCGGATATATCATTTTAGGGTGGACATACTCCAATAATGGAGATGTTACCGGGCAACATACTGGCGGTGATGGCGATTGCTGGATTATAAAAACCGACCCCGTCGGAAATATTTCATGGAAAAGAACAATAGGTGGTACCGGTTATGAAGATGGGCTTGATATAAAACAAACGAACGATGGCGGGTATATTGTTTGCGGCCACATGGTCCTGACATGATTTCGGTTACAGTGGGCATTTTATTGTACAAGGATTTTGCATCATAACGTGAAAGTGCCCAGACCTTCGGATTTACTTCACCAGTAGCCAGATGTTTCCTTTTTTATCTTCGATTATTGCAAAAGCCCACCTCTGCGATACCTTAGTAAAGGTTCTGCCGTCATGGCGCCAAAGGCCATAATTGTCACCAAGCCAAATGTTTCCTTTTTTATCTTTGATTATTGACCAAACGTTGTTAAACGCTTTACCGTCTTTGTTTTTGAAAACGGTAAATGTTTTTCCATCATAAAAAACCGTTTATCATATCATCATTGATCCGGCGATATTAGTTTGATATCTTTCCTTGCGGAAATTCTGATTGTAAATAAGAATGTAAACTTTGTAAATAAAAGCTTGACACTATGCATCTTAGGCAAAATCTGCACCCCGGACGACGGAAATACCTGTTCGCATTGATACTGGTCTCATTTATCTCCGTAATCTGCGTGGCTTTCAGTATGGGTAGTGACGATTTTGATATTTCCCGGAGGGAGGTTTTACTCCGCCGGATCGGACATGAAATACTCCTGCAGTCGGGCGATAGTACATCACGGATACTGCCGGTAAAAAAGATCGCTGAAAATGAATACCAGATCAGTTTTGAGAATGCGTTTACTTTTCAACCAGAATCCCTGGTGAATACTACCCAGCGCTTGTTAGCCAAAGACCCGCTCGCCAGTGATTACGTTGTTAATGTACTGAACTGTGCCAATGCCAGTGTAGCCTATGGATATGCTATATCAAAAAATAAGAAAGATGATATTATAGCCTGTAAAGGAAGAAGGCAACCCGTAGGATGTTATATGATCAACATTAAATTTAAACCAACGGGTATCATTACAGCAAAGAATGGATATTTACTGGGCGGCCTTTCATTTTTAGCATTTGTTGGATTTATGTTTTTTAGATATGCTAAACCGAAGAAGGCCTTACCTGACAATCAGCATAATGATGAAAGCAAGCATAATGAAATGTTCACTATGGGTTCAATGTCGTTCAACGCGGAGGCCCGTAAGCTCATGATAAATGGACAGACTATCGACCTGACCAGAACTGAAACCCGTGTACTACGCATTTTCGCGTTGTCGCCTAACGTGGCTATAGAGCGAAGCCGGCTACAAAAAGAGATATGGGAAGATGAAGGTGTTATAGTAGGCCGCAGTCTGGATATGTTCATTTCAAAACTTAGAAAAAAACTGGAACCTGATCCAACTATCAAAATTGCTGTTATACGCGGCAAAGGATATAAGCTGGAAATCAGCTCTTAAGAAAATCTTTCCGTTCCGTCTATCGGTTTGAAGGATCGTCGGCTATAGGCCAAAAAGGGGCTATAGTGGCGATGATCAAAGGTACTCAGGCAGGTCCCAGAGGTAGCGTGGGAAATCATTTTGCAATAGCCGAAATGTGTTTCTTCCTTCATACTTTTTTATAGGAATTTCAAATACAATCCACTGGTCATACCCTAATAAACCGGATCATTCCGAGTTATGACTGCTTTTATTGATAACAATCAACATTTCTGGTTCATTTTTATTCCTACTTTTATATTAAATATACGTTACAGAATTTTTTACTGATCAAGGCTTAATTTACATGTAGCAATGTTCAGGCTCTATTAGCAGTAATAAATTAATTCCAATCAGGTATCACCTAAAGAAACCCGCACCTCGCCAACCTGTTTTAAAACCCTATATTATCCCAAGATCATTATCAAAGGAATGACTGGCTATTTGTCTTTCCCGGAGGAGGAGAGACGTTGGTATTATAATCATCCGATTTTGAATAAAAATCTATAATAGTATGATTAAAAGGCATTTCCTTGCAAATATTCTTTCCGTCATTAGTTTGTTTTTACTCGTTTTCCTTGCATTTAATGCAATGTTCTCCCGATCTGCTGCTCAAACGGCCAGATGGATAGCCCCTAAAGACGCCGATAATTTGAAGAATCCACTGGTGGCCAACAGAAGCGTATTGGCGGCTGGCAAAGCTTTGTATACTGCAAATTGTGGCCCCTGTCATGGCGATAAAGGTCGTGGTGATGGCCCTGCGGCTTCCGGCTTAAATCCCAGGCCAGCCGATCACACTTCTGGTACTGTGCAAAACGAAACAGACGGCTCCCTTTTCTGGAAAATCACTGAGGGCCGCACTCCAATGCCCTCCTATAAAAAGGTATTTACCGACGAACAGCGATGGGAGCTTGTCACTTATATCCGATCGCTTGCAAAAATGGCTAAGAAAAAATAGCACTAACCGCTAAATGAAATTTATAATTTAAATGAATTTTTATGACCCCGGTAAAAACCATAACGCGATTGATGATCTTTACACTTGTTTCTTCTGTAACGACAAGCATAGTAAACGCACAACTTGTTACAGCAGCAGATTCAGCTCTTATTGAACGCGTAGCTGCGCTGGAAAAGCAGGTTGCAGATATCAAACCCGCCGAAAGCCATTTTATGGTTGTGGGGCTGGCCACATTTGGCTATGTTTCTTCAACATCAAAATACAAACCGCCGTCAGGGCCACATCAAATTATTAAAACAAACAGTTTTCCTGATGCTGACCGGTACGAATTCAGCCCCATGCTGCTTTGGCGGCATGGCACAAAATGGCTTCTTGAATTTGAGCCATCCTATACCGGCGGCAACCTGGAAGTGAACTGGGCTGATTTAAGTTATTATGCCGCTCCCGGACTAATCATTAGAGGTGGTTATTTTGTATTGCCCTTCGGTATTTATAACAGGCGATTGGCAGCAGGCTGGATCAATAAATTGGCCCCTGACCCCGAAGGAATTGATCTGCCAGGAACCGATTTCGGTATAGAAGTAAGCGGTGGGCTTCCTCTGGGCAATATGAAATGGAGCTATGCAGTAAGCCTTACGAATGGACTGCAACTTTTGCCCGATGGAGAGCTTCAAACAGCAGGCGTTACAGATAACAATACCAAAAAAACAGTGTGCGGTCGTCTTGGATTGCTGCCTTTTTCCAACTCATCTCTTGAAATAGGTATTTCCGGGCTTTATGGTGGTACAGGTGATGCCGACTCCCGATTTAGTAAAGCAAACAGCACAATGTATGGGGTCGACCTAAACTATGTTAAAACTTTCACGCCTATTCTTATAAACGTGAAAGGACAATATAACAGAAGCACCACCGATAACCAGCAATATATCAAACCTACCGATTCAACGCTTTACACCTTCGACAACAAAAGTTCTTCGGCTTTTGCACAAATATCTATCAGACCTGTATCTGCGGAAAGTAACCTGGTAAAGAATCTTGAGCTGGCATTCCGATATGTTAATTTTAAGACTCCCGAAAATTCTAACTGGGGACAAAAATACAATGAAGAAGATATCGGACTGGATTACTGGTTATCATGGAGGTCTGTACTTAAGTTTACCTACGCCTGGACACACTCTACAAGTACGGCTAATGTTTCGGCCGGAGGCATTCCTGGTACAACAGATACGAACAATCTGTATTTACAATTTTCCATTCAACTTTAATAAATCAGCATATGAAAATGTATAAAATTAAAAAAAACACATTGGTCATGGTAGCGGGGTTGAGCATATTGCTGGTTGTTCTTATAAATAGCTGCGTGGAAAGCCGGAAAGTTGCTGAAAAAACAGGGGCACAGCTTTGGGCTGAAAATTGCCAGAGATGTCATAATACTCCATTTGCGAATTCATTTTCCCACGAGCAATGGATAACGATTGGCATGCATATGCAAACAAGGGCACAGCTTACCGATAAGGAAAGAGACAAGATTATTTCATTTTTAAATCAATGACTCCGCCCACCTTTTCCTGTAAACAGAAATAATTCATCCTCAACGCTTTGAAGAGTATATGTAAAGTTGGGCCCTGACGAAAGATGAAAACTGGAACGTGCGCACGCCTTACTTATCTGATTTCAAATAGAATTCCAGATTTGAGTAGATAGATATAATATATAATTACTATCACTGGCAAAATGGTAGCGATAGTTTTATTTGATTTAAATAATCGGTATTGCAATTTTCGCCAGGGCAACATAAGCGGCAGTTTTATTGAGTTTGCTTTGCTGTGCCCAATTTGATGTCTGGGAATTTAATGGTAAGTTTTTGTCCGCTAAGGTTCATATTATACTTATCCTCTACCGTCGATACTATGTCTTCTATTTGTTCTGTGATCTTTTCCAGTTTGGGTATTAGGGAATATTCCTTTTCCGGTTTATCAAACAATTGAATAATAATCGCAGCTGCTTTGTCTACTTGTTTTGACAACTGCCTGCGATACTTTGGTGGAAAATTTTCATGTCCGGTAACTGTGTATTTTGAGTTTTTTAGTTGGTCTATATTATCAAAGAAAGTAGCAAGCCAGCTAAGGGATGGGTCGTTTACAATCTTTTGTTTCAGCGCAAATAAATTCCCTGTCTCTAAAGAAAATTGCTTTACCTGAATTGAAGTGTCTTTTTGCGCATGAAGCAAATTAAATGAAGATAGAGCAAAGAATACCATAAAGAACAATGTGAGTAAAAATTTCTTCGTCATAGTTTATTTTTTGTTGTGCGGAATAATTGCCGTTTGCACTTAAGTATATGCCGTCAATCGCCTTTGCCTGATCATAGTAATAGTATTCGCCTTTTCCACATATCATCAAAGAACTCTCAAAAGTAATTTCTTCGTACTAACGTGCAAATAGCGCCCGGTAGTTTTAATGTTAAAATGCAGTAAAAATCGCGCGTCTCTGGTCCCACGTGGCCGGGTGATATTAAGAAAACAAAACTTTAAAATTTACATATTACCCCAGGCTGGCATAAACATCTTGTTAGCAAAGTGGGGGAGAGAAGCCCTGATATGGCCGCATAAGGCTTGTGTAACATTCTTCATAGTTTTTTATTGGAAGTTTTTTATAGCAGCCTATACTACATTGTATGAAATTGTTTGCTATGAAAAAAACGCTGCTACTTTTCGGCGGAGCACTATGCTGCTTCGCATTTTCTTCATGTTCAAAAAACAAGGCAGGAGATAGTACACTGGATATTAACGCTGCCCATACTGAATCGTATGCTGCTAAATGCGGATGTGTACCTGCTGACTCCAGTATCTTTGATGCAACCTGTTTGGTGGCGCCCAATTCGCACTTAACGCAATTAGGTGAAGGTTTTAGTTTCACGGAAGGCCCTGCTGTTGATAAACATGGCAATATTTTTTTTACTGATCAGCCCAATGACAAGATCTATAAGTGGTCATCAAACACCGGCATGATCACCCCATTTTTAACGGGTACCGGCCGCTCGAACGGAATGGAATTTGACCGAGATGGAAATCTCATTACCTGTGCCGATATGCATGGTGAATTATGGAAGATCGCTCCAAATGGAAGCCATACCGTGCTGGTAAATAATTACAATGGCAAATTACTGAATGGTCCCAATGATGTATGGATCAATCCTCAAAATGGGGGTATGTATATTACTGACCCGATATTTCCAAGAAGTTATTGGGATGCCGGTGACCCCCGCCAGCAGGCATGGCCGCCTACTCATTCTGAACAGGCTGCAAGTGGCAAAGGCGGTTATGTATATTACCTGGCTCGCGGCAGCCACAACCTGGTAAGGGTAACAACCGAGGCAATGGGCTGGGACGCTGACGGTTGGCCAAACGGTGTTGTAGGAACGCCTGATGGAAAAAAGCTGTACGTGAACAAATGGGCGCCCGATATCAATACTGCCGGTACCTGGGTTTTTGATATTAAACCTAACGGAACCCTTGCCAACATGAAGAAGTTTATAGATATGGGTGGCGACGGAATGTCGATGGATGAACGGGGTAATATTTATATAAGCAACTCATATGGGGTAACCGCTTTTGCTCCCAATGGCACCAGGATATTCAATGTGCCTACAGGTGGCGGCGCAACGAACAATGTTTTTGGGGGAAACAATAATAAGACCTTATTTATCACCGGACCGGTTGACAAGTTAACTGCGTTAAAGATGAATGTAAAAGGCGTGGAAAAATTCAATTAGTTAACAATAAGCAGTAAGGGTTCAGAGGATGGCCGGCTGTCATATTTTTATATGTCAAACCGGCCTTTTCCTTTGTATCAAAACCGCACACCCGCTTACCAAAACCGAACAATAATATTCCTGGTATTCGTATATTGCTTTGGTAATCATATGTGATAAAAATTGGCACTTTATTATATAAGAAACCGGCATAATTAGCAATTGAACCGGTTGCTCCGGCATTATAATATGAATACGACCTTAAAAAAATGGCACCGCCGCTCAGGCATTATCATCGCAACTTTCTTATTGTTTCATGTACTTAATCACCTTTTTGCTTTGGGAGGCCCTTCGCTGCACATAGCTGTAATGAACCTGTTCCGTCCTATTTACAGGTTTTGGCCAATAGAGATCCTTTTATTATCAAGTGTCCTGTTTCAGGTTATAAGCGGTCCGGTACTGGTTATTAAGAAAGGATTTTTAAGGCAGCCTGTTTATGTTATTATCCAGGTTTTGAGCGGGTTATACCTGTCTTTTTTCATGATCTACCATGTGCGGGCTGTGATGCTGGGCCGCTACATGTGGAAGGTTAATACAGATTTTTATTTTGCGGCCGGGGTGGCCAACCGGTATCCCGAAAAATTATTTTTCATTCCCTATTATACGCTTTCGCTTGTATGCCTGTTTGCACATATTGCCTGCGTGCATTATGTAAAAAGAATGGAATATCTTCAGAAGATGCCGGATGCAGCCACCGCAGAGAAATTATTACGGAAGTATAATCGGGAAACTATTGGCATCAGCCTTACAGGAGGTGTAATTACCCTGTTGATAATGCTTGCCCTGTGCGGCGTATTTTATAACATTTGATCTTCTGGATCTCGTTGCCGGTTATTCCTTACGTTGCAACCGGCCAGGAATTCAATTCGCGGGATGCTGCATCAGACCTCAAGTAGCTTTACCTTACTTAATGTAATCGATTGCAATATAGTCAGTTTCACGTTTTAGCAACAGCTTCCGGTGGAAGCCGGTAATGCATCGATATAAAATTCCTTATATTCGAAAAAAAAATCGTCGCTATTACTGGGTAAATCGCGATTTTGTGTACTATCAGGGGATTCTTGTGCTGAACAACACGGGGTCTTTCTTAATAAATTTGTAGGGATGCGTTTTTTTACATCGATTGTATTACTGCTGCTGTCGCTTGCTGTTTTTGCCCAAAGTGAGCACTATAATTTTTCCAAACTCGATATTCATACCGGACTTTCCCATAACCAGGTAAATGCTATTCTGAAAGATAAGGATGGATTTTTATGGTTCGGTACTCAGTGGGGCCTCGACCGCTATGATGGATATTCCTTTAAAATATACAGTAAAATACCTGGTGACAGTACTTCGCTGTACGACAATTTTGTACTCTCGCTTGCTGAACTGCCCGATGGAAAAATGTGGGTGTTTAATAGAGGCGGCGGCTGTATTTACGATCCCAAAACGGAGAAATTCGATGCTGATTTAAACAAATACTTACAAACGCTTGGGTTACCTGCGGGTGATGTTAAAACTATAGTAAAAGGAAACAACGGGCGATATTGGTTTTTATACGACGTGCTTGATCTATACCAGTACTCGGCTACAGAAAGAAAAGCGGAACCTTTCAGACGGCCGGGTTTTAAGCCCAATGAGGGGGAAAAAATAACTTCCGTTAAAGAAACTGCAGACGGCAAATTATGGCTGGTGTATCAAAATGGTTTATTGCAGCAATATGACATTGCTTCCAAAAAGGTTATTTTCTCGACGGATGCTTTTCAAAAATTGCATAAAGAAAATGATGTTCATTCTCTTTTTGTAGATAATGAAGGAGATCTCTGGCTCTACAGCTTTAGATACGGCGTTGTTTATTACGATCCGCATGATAATTCGATAAAACAGTTTAATGAAAATTCGTTACCCACGCGATTGAGTTCTAACCTGGTAAGCCAGATAGTTCAGGATAACAATGGTTTAATTTGGGTGTCTACCGATCATGGTGGAGTCACTTTGATCGATAAGAAGAACAATTTCAGCACCAGTTATTTGTTAAACAATCCCAAAGATCCCAACAGCATCAGCCAAAACAGCATTAATGCATCGTATAAAGATGATGACGGCATCATTTGGCTGGGCACCTATAAACAGGGCGTTAATTATTTTAACAGCAACATTGTCACGTTTCCGAGGTATCACCACCAGGAGGCAAATGCAAAGAGTATTCAGTACGATGATGTGAACCGTTTTGTGGAAGATAAGTGGGGGAATTTGTGGATTGGCACAAATGGCGGCGGTTTAATCTATTTTGACCGCAGGAACAACACCTTCAAACAATACCAGCACGATCCCGGCAATAAGAACAGCCTCAGTAATAATGTAATTGTAAGCCTGTGCATCGATCATGCAGGCGTACTGTGGATCGGTACTTACTTTGGCGGCCTTAATAGTTTCGATGGAAAAACTTTCACGCGCTACCGGCATAATGACAACGATTCGTCAAGCCTGTCTAATGATAATGTATGGGAACTATATGAAGACCGCGATCAGCAGTTATGGATAGGCACGCTGGGCAGCGGGCTCGATAAGCTTGACCGGAAAACGAACCGGTTTGAACATTTCACCTTTAACGATGCCGGCCGCAGCCCATTCCCCCTTACTTATATTTCTGCACTGCTTCAGGACAGGAAAGGTAATTTATGGATCGGAACTGCTTCTGGGATCGTGGTGCTGGAAAAAAATAAAACGGCTCCGGTATTTTATTACCATACCAACGATAAAAAGAGTTTAAGCAACAATAATATTTTCTGTTTTTTAGAAGACAGTAAAGGACGGATGTGGGTAGCTACCCGGGAAGGGATCGACCTGTTTAATGAGCAAACAAAAAACTTTCAGGTATTTACAACTTCAGATGGTTTGCCGCATAATATTATCCTCGATATTCTTGAAGATGATCATGGAACATTCTGGCTTTCTACCCCCAACGGGCTATATAATGCTATTCCCCGGCAAAAAGAAAGTGGCCCGGCTTTTTCTATCATTGCTTACGATGAAATGAACAACCTGCAGAATAGAGAGTTCAACGAAAGTGCAGCGCTGAAAACAAAGGCCGGTGAATTGATCTTCGGAGGGCCGTCGGGTTTTAATATCATTAACCCCGGCGACATCCGCAAACCGGTTTACCATCGAAAAATTGTGTTCACGGGTTTGCAGATCCTGAATAATGATGTAGCGCCCGGTGAATTGATGAACGGCCGGGTACTGCTGCAGCAATCTGTAACCCAATCGCAAACTATTGATCTGAAGTATAAAGAGAACGTTTTTTCCATCGAATTCGCTTCATTGGGTTTTGCTTACGGCCCCCGTGAAAAATACGCCTATATGATGGAAGGCTTTAATTCAGATTGGTTGTATACCGATGGCGATCATAGAAGAGTCACCTATACCAACCTCGATCCGGGCCATTATAATTTTAAAGTAAAAGTGCTGAATGGAGATGGGACCTGGAGTGACGTAAAGAATTTACAGATCAATATTCATCCCCCTTTCTGGCGAACACCGCTTGCCTACATTATTTATACCCTGGTTACTGCTGTATTGTTGCTGTTGGCCCGGCGTTTTTTCCTTGAAAGGATCCATATGCGCTATGAAGTAAAGCAGCAGCGGCGGGAGGCGGAAAGGGCCCATGCGCTGGAACAGTTAAAGACAAAATTCTTTACCAACGTTAGCCATGAGTTTCGTACCCCATTGAGCCTCATCATTGCTCCTTTAGACAGGATCATTAAAAATACAGCAGATGAAGAGCAGAAAAAGCAGTTGAACCTGGTTCAGCGAAATGCAAAACGGTTGTTGAACCTGGTAAACCAGTTGCTCGATTTCAGAAAAATGGAGGTGCAGGAAGTAAAATTACATCCCGCAATAGGCGATATAGTAAGGTTTAGTGAAGATGTGAGCCACTCGTTTATGGATATCGCCGAAAAAAAAGGCATTCAATTCGCCTTTTCATCAAATGTGAGCAGTCTTGAAATTTATTTCGATAAGGATAAAATAGAAAAGATCCTGTTTAACCTGTTGTCGAACGCCTTCAAATATACCCAGGATAACGGACAGGTGAGTATCAACCTGGAGTACAATGCGCCTGTTAATAATGAAGTGGATGGAACGCTGGCCATAGCCGTAAAAGATACAGGTATAGGCATTCCTGCCGATATGCAGGAAAAGATCTTCGAACGGTTCTTTCAAACAGACGTTCCCCAAAGTATGGCCAACCAGGGAACCGGTATTGGTTTGGCCATTACAAAGGAGTTTGTAAAACTGCACAATGGCGTAATAACCGTAAAAAGCGAACCCGAGAAAGGCACCTGCTTTACGGTTTTGCTTCCGGCCAAAAAGATCTACGAACCTGTGGTGCGCACAGCCGCTACTTCCATACCGGTACAGGATATGGAAGAAGTACTGGCTGAAGAAAGTAAAAAGACCGATAAAAAGAAAACGATCGTAGTAGTAGAAGATAATGAAGACCTGCGGTTTTATTTAAAAGACAATTTGAAAGCACAATACCATGTTGAAGAAGCCACGAATGGAAAGGAAGGGTGGGAAAAAATAAAACAGTTGAATCCCGACCTGGTAGTGAGTGACATTATGATGCCTTTGATGGACGGCGTTGAGCTGGCCCGGAAGATCAAGACGGAAACGCTTACCGCCCACATTCCGGTTATTTTGCTTACGGCCATGGGTAGCGAGGAGAAACAGTTGGAAGGCTTTAAAGTGGGCGTAAACGATTACATAACCAAACCGTTCACTTTTGAAATACTGGCCTCCCGCATTAGGAATCTGCTGGCCCAGCAAAAATTACTGCAGAAAAGGTTCCAGAAGCAAATTGAGGTCAATCCTTCAGAAGTAACAGTAACCTCTGTTGATGAAAAATTCCTGCAGCAGGCGCTGGAAATTGTAGAAAAGCAACTCGATAATCCCGATTTTTCGGTAGAGGACCTCAGCCGCGACATGTGTATGAACCGGGTAACCCTGTACCGGAAGGTGCAGTCGCTTACCGGTAAATCGCCCCTGGAATTTATCCGTTCCATCAGGTTGAAAAGGGCCGTTCAATTACTTGAAAAAAGCGGGAAGTCGGTTAGTGAGATCGCCTACGAAGTGGGGTTCAATAGCCCAAAAGTATTCACTAAATTCTTTAAAGAAGAATTCAATGTAACTCCCTCGCAATATGTTGCCAGTAAAAAAGACAAACCCGTTTAAGGGCTGTTTTTGACAAAAGTCTCTTGAAGATCAGTATTTTGCAACATTTCATGCACTATTCTGAAACAATTGGCCCCCCTGGCTGAGCAGGCAGAAGAATAGTTTTACAGCATCAAAATCTATCAAAGATTGCTGTATATGAAAATGCGACTATGGCTGTTGCCTGTGTTATTATTTTACAATTCCGTTGTTGCACAATCCAACTTCATACGAACAAGATCATTTAATGACGGCTGGAAATTCTTTTTAGGTGATGCGCCGGCTGATGAACCTTCTTTCCCCGATAACAACTGGCTAAAATTAAACCTGCCCCACAACTGGTGTATTGAAACGCTTTTTGACAGTACCAACCCAACCGGTACGGGCTGCGGCGTTTTACGGGGCGGCATTGGCTGGTACCGGAAAGCACATTACGAAAAAATTTTGGTTGATGCTAATACTTAAATGTTCACATTAGCACACGAAACGGGCCTATTTCTATAGCGCCCGTTCTTTAAATTTTACAGATTTAAAAAATATATATAATCACAGTAATGAAAGCATTTGTTTCCACCCTTTTTTTGTTAACGATGTACGCAGGTTATGCGCAGCAATCAGTAAAAGGCGGTTCGGCTACAGAACAAAAGATAAGTGAACTTATAAGCCAGATGACCCTGCCCGAAAAAGTGAGCCTGCTGCATGGCAATTCGAAGTTTTATGTAGCAGGTATAAAAAGGCTGGGCATTCCCGAATGGGCGCTGAGCGACGGGCCACATGGGGTACGCGCCGAGGTTAACCGGCACGATTGGGCATATGCCGGTTGGACGAACGATTCAGCCACCTGCTTTCCCCCGGGAACAGCGCTGGCCGCTACCTGGAACCCGGCGCTGGCCTATAAGCAGGGGTTGGTGTTGGGTGAAGAAGCCCGTTTTCGCAAGAAAGATATCTTATTGGGCCCCGGCGTAAACATTATTCGTTCACCATTGTGCGGAAGGAATTTTGAGTACATGAGTGAAGACCCCTTGCTGGTTTCAAGGATGGCCGTTGCATATATTAAAGCGCTGCAATCGAAAGATGTGGCAGTAAGTGTGAAGCACTGGCTGGCCAATAACCAGGAAGCGCATCGCGACTCTGTTGACGTAAGCATGAGCGAAAGGGCCTTGCGCGAAATATATTTGCCGGCATTCAAAGCTGCGGTAATGGAAGGCGGCGCCTATACCGTAATGGCTGCTTACAACCGGTTCAGAGGCGAATGGTGTTCAGAAAATGAATACCTGAACCGCCAACTGCTGCGTAAGGAGTTTGGCTTTAAAGGCGTGCTCATGACCGATTGGTCTGCTGCCCATACAACCGTAAAAGCGGCTTTAACCGGGCTCGACCTTGAAATGGGCACCGATAAAAACAATTACAACGAATGGTATTTTGCCGACCCGTTAATTAAAGCAGTAGAAGAAGGAAAGGTACCTCAATCGGTGGTTGATGAAAAAGTGGCCAACGTATTGCGTGTTATGTTCAATACAAAAATGTTTGATGAGCAAAAAAGGGCAGCCGGTAAAATGAATACGCCCGAACATCAGCAGGCTGCCTATAATTCCGCTGCCGAGGCGGCAGTGCTTTTACAAAATAATGGAAAGCTGCTGCCGTTGCATTTTGATAAATTAAGATCGATTGCCGTTATTGGTGATAATGCTACCCGCAAACATTGCGGCGGCGGGCTCAGTTCAGAAATAAAGACCCTGTATGAAATTACGCCCCTGCAGGCCCTGCAGCAAAAGTTTGGCGACAAGGTGAAAATAAACTATGCACAGGGGTACGAAAAGCAATCTACATTTAAAGAAGGCAATAACGCAGGCCAGTCCGGTTCGGCCAACGTAAACTGGAAGCTGATCGATGAAGCGGTGGCCGTTGCAAAGGAGTCGGATGTAGTGCTCATCTTTGGCGGGTTAAACCATGATTTTGATACCGAATCTTCTGATAAACAAAATATGGACCTGCCGTACGGGCAGGAGATCCTGATGCAGGAAGTAGCGAAAGCTAATCCCAATACCGTAGTAGTGATCATTGCCGGGTCGCCGGTACAACTGGCCGGCATAGTTAACCGGGTGCCTGCTATTGTGTGGTCGTGGTTTGGTGGCATGGAAGCGGGCAATGCAGTGGCCGATGTACTAAGTGGTAAAGTAAATCCCTCGGGCAAGCTGCCATTCACGTTGCCGGTATCCTTAGCACAATCGCCTGCACATGCCCTCGGTAATTACCCGGGCCGTGACCTGAAAGTGAAGTATGAAGAAGATATCCTGGTAGGGTACCGCTGGTTCGATACAAAGAAAATACAACCGCAATTTCCCTTTGGGTATGGGCTTTCGTATACGGGTTTTTCCGTTAGTCATTTTGCAACAGATAAAATAAGTTATGGAAAAAATGACATCATTCATGCCAGCTTCACTATTAAAAATACGGGCAGTGTTTACGGTGGTGAAGTAATGCAGTTATATGCAAGCGACCCGGTTTGTTCGGTATTGCGTCCGGAGAAAGAGTTGAAGGCTTTTGAAAAAATATTTTTGAAGCCCGGCGAAACAATGACGGTGAGCATGGAAGTGAAAGTGGCCGACCTGGCATTTTATGACGAATCAAAAAAAGCCTGGAATACAGAGTCAGGCGAGTATGTTTTGCAGTTAGGTAATTCGTCGCGCCATATTTTTCAACAGGTAAAAATTTCAGTTAAGTAAGACTATGATCAGAATGACAATGAATAAAGCAATTAGCCGGTCAGTTTTTATAGTATCAATATTTTTATTCCCTTTGCTGTGTAATGCGCAGCTCACATTGTCAAAAGTATTTGGCGACAATATGGTTTTACAGAGAGGGATCTCAATTCCTGTTTGGGGAACCGCAAATCCCGGATCAGTTATATCAGGGCAATTGGGAACAGTGGGTGCAACGGCAAAAGCCGGAAAAGACGGGATGTGGACGCTTCACTTTCCAAAGTTTATCGCAGGCGGCCCTTATACGCTCAAAATAAATGAACAGGGAAAGCCCAATACGGCAATTGAGTTAAAGGGAGTTCTTATAGGTGATGTTTGGCTGGCTTCAGGACAATCGAATATGGAATGGCAGGTGCAGCAGGCAGCGGATGCGCGTAAGGAAATTGAAAATGCTAATTTCCCTCAAATACGTTTTTTTGTGGTTGAGCATGATAAAAAATTAAAGCCTCAATCAGCTATTCTGGCCGGTAAATGGAAAGTTTGTGATACCGCAAATGTAAAGGACTTCTCGGCGGTGGCTTATTATTTTGCGCGTAAGCTGCACGGTGACCAGCATGTTCCGGTTGGTATTATTCAAAGCACCTGGGGCGGAACGCCGGTAGAAGCCTGGACGAGCCGCGATAAGTTGCTTACATCGCCCATTACCAGGGCTCGTACACTCAGTAATGATACCCTTAGTTTTGACCGGGAAGATTTTGTGACCGATAGTTTGAACTGGATCCGCATTTGGCATCTTGTTTACAATCCGCAGAATAATGCCGATAAAATATTTCCGGCTCCGGAATATAACGATGCAGGATGGGCGCCTGTTGAAATGCCCGGTGTGCTAAAAGATTTTGGGATTGGATATTATGAAGGAATGGTTTGGCTGCGGAAAAAGATAACATTGCCTGAATCCTTTGCGGGAAAAGACCTCACGGTGAACCTGGGCCATCCGGAGATGAACTATTCGCTTTATGTAAATGGACAGGAGATCTGTAAGAATATCTGGAATTCCAGTCCCTCTCATTCTTATACCATTCCGGCGCGTTTGCTGCAGCGTGGAGAAAATACCATTGCTGTGCGGGTGGCCATGCTGTGGGGCGGTGGCGGCCTGAATCAGCCGGCAGATGATCTTTATATTACCGATGGCGCTTCTACCATTTCTTTAGCGGGGAAATGGTTGTATAAAAAAGACCTTGAGCCCGCTTTTCCGAAAATACTCAACTATCAGTATTACCCCACCGTGCTTTTCAATGCCATGATAAACCCGGTTATTCCTTATGGCATTAAAGGATTTATCTGGTACCAGGGCGAAGCCAATGCACAGGCGGCTTACAATTATAGAAAATTATTTCCCATGCTCATCACCGATTGGCGGCAACGCTGGCAACAGGGCGATTGTCCATTTTTGTTTGTTCAGCTGGCGAATTTTATGAAAACAAAACCGCTTCCCACTGAAAGTGAATGGGCCGAATTGCGTGAAGCGCAAACGCTCACCTTATCTCTGCCTAACACCGGCATGGCATGCATCATAGATATTGGTGAAGCGAATGATATTCATCCAAAAAACAAGCAGGAGGTGGGCCGCCGGTTGGCATTAATTGCCAATAAACAGGTGTACAAACAAAATGTTATTGCATCAGGGCCACTATTTAAAGAATTTAAGAAAGAAGGGAATCGCATCCGCATCAATTTTACCAATACAGGGGCAGGTCTTTCAACCAAAGATGGAAAAGAGCTCACGGGTTTTGCCATAGCGGGTAAAGACAAACAATTTTATTGGGCAAAAGCCATTATTGAAGGAGACCATGTGATCGTTTCCTGCGATAAAGTGGCTGAGCCTGAAGCCGTGCGCTATGCCTGGGCCGATAACCCGGTGTGTAACCTGGTGAATTCAGAAAAACTGCCTGCTATTCCTTTCAGAACGGATGTGTGGAAAGGAATTACTGAGAAATAAAACAGAAAGCCGTGAACAGGTACAAAAAAAGATCGGAAGAATGGGTTCTTGCTCTTTTTTTCATTCTTATTACAGTAGAGCTGGCTAACGCCCAAACGGCAATGATAAATGTACAATCGAGGAATGTAACAAGTTTAAATGGCGATTGGAGCGTTATTATTGACCCCGCTGGTAGTGGTCAATGGCAGCAGGTTTGGTTAGAAAAACAGCCACAAAAGAAAACCGATTTTTTTGAGTATTCGTTTCAGGGCGCCCCGGTATTGAAAGTACCGGGTGACTTTAATTCCCAATTGTGCGAATTGACCTGGTATGAAGGAACAGTCTGGTACAAAAAAGAATTTAATTACAGGGCCCAAAAGGGGAGGAGGCTGTTCCTCCATTTCGGGGCTGTTAATTATTGGGCCGATGTGTATGTGAATGGTGAAAAAGCAGGAAGCCATGAAGGTGGTTTTACTCCTTTTCAGTTCGAAATTACCGGCAAAGTAAAGGATGGGCCAAACGCATTAGTTGTTAAAGTAAATAATGGGCGTTATAAGAGCGGATTGCCTGGCCTGGGGTACGATTGGTTAAACTATGGCGGCATAACACGTGATGTTGACCTTATAGAAACCGGCAACACTTTTATTGAAGATTATAACATTCAATTAAAAAAGGGCAGTTTAAATACTGTTTCAGGTTGGGTGCAGTTAAATGGAAGCCAATTGGCCCAAAACATTACAGTAAAAATTCCGGAACTCAACATCTTTTATAAAGCAAGAACGGATAATGAGGGTGTGGCAAAGGTGGAATTTTCAGCCGCTTTTAAGCTATGGAGTCCCGGATCTCCTAAACGGTATAAGGTAATGATCGAAAGTGAAACAGATACCGTTGAAGATAATATAGGGTTCAGAAGTATTGAAGTGAAAGGAAGTAAAGTAGTGCTAAACGGAAAACAGCTCTTTTTGAAAGCGGTAAATATTCATGAAGAAAATCCATTTAAAGGAGCCCGGGCATCTTCAGCGAAGGATGCTGTTTTATTACTGAATGCGGCTAAAGAGTTAGGCTGTAATCTTGTTCGGCTGGCCCACTATCCGCACAATGAGCATATGATTAAAGAAGCTGAAAAGATGGGGTTAATGGTATGGAGCGAAATTCCGGTATACCAGCATATTGATTTTGCCGACAGTTCCCTTCCGTCTAAAATGGAGGGAATGCTTAAAGAGATGGTGCGGCGCGACAGGAATCGCTGCGCGATCATAATCTGGAGCCTTTCGAACGAAACCTATCCGGGAACTCCGGGCCGCGATAAAGCGCTTGCTGAACTTACAAAAAAATGCAAAGCCATTGATTCTGCAAGATTGATCACCCATGTTATAAATACCCAGCGTTACCAAAACAATACTTTCGATTTGTGGGATACGCTTTACCGGCAGGCTGATATTATTGCCATCAATGAATATATTGGCTGGTATACTCCCTGGCAGGGTTTACCGGCTGCTACAAAATGGACATTGGTTTGCCCCGAAAAACCGGTATTTATCTCAGAGTTTGGCGGTGAAGCATTATATGGCAATAAAAACGTGCCAACGGATGAAGCTGCTTATTGGACCGAAGCGTACCAGGCAAAAATATATACCGATCAAATTGAAATGTTTAATACGGTGCCTGATTTATGCGGAGTATGTCCCTGGCTGTTGTTCGACTACCGGTCGCCAGGCAGAATGCACCCTGTATATCAGAAAGGATACAACCGGAAAGGATTGTTGTCGGATAAAGGAGAAAAGAAGAAGGCCTGGTATATAATTAAAGAGTATTATAATTCGATTCGATAAAGAATATAAAAATGATCAGAATTTCCTGGCTGCCGCTGTTGTTTCTTTGCCTGTTATTTGTATCAGCTGCAACAGCGCAGAACAGTAATACCAAAATTTCCTTCGATTTTGACTGGCGGTTTGCTTTGAACGATCAGCCCGGCGCTGAGCAGCCTGAATTTGATGATGCCAAATGGCGGGTACTCGATGTTCCGCACGATTTCAGCATAGAGCATGCTTTCGATTCCGCCTATACCACCGGCCCCGGTGGCGGTTATACGTATAGCGGTATTGGCTGGTACCGGAAACATTTTAAAACCGCAGCCAATCTTTCGGGCAAAAAAGTATGGGTGTTGTTCGACGGCGTTTATCGCAACAGCGAAGTCTGGATCAACGGGCATTACCTGGGCATAAGGCCATACGGTTATTCTTCTTTTTATTATGACCTCACGCCCTATTTAAAACCCGTGGGTCAGCAAAATATCATCGCGGTAAAAGTGAATACCACCCAACAACCAAATTCAAGATGGTATACGGGTTCGGGTATTTACCGGCATGTATGGCTGGTTGCAAAGAACAGCCTGCATCTTGAACAATGGGGTGTTTTTGCCCATACAACGGAAGCAAACGATGAAAAAGCCAGCATTGACGTATCTGCTGAATTGCGCAATGAAAACAATGTTGATCAGTCATGCACCGTGATCACAAAACTGATAGATGCAACAGGAAAGGAAGCGGGCCGGGCCCAATTCAATGTGAAAGCCGCATCAGGTGTAACACAAAAAATAGATCAACATATCACGATCAACAAACCTGCTTTATGGTCTGTTGAACAACCCAATTTGTATCGGTTACAGGTAGAAGTGCGATCGGGTGGAAAACTGATCGATCAGCATGTTACTCCATTTGGCATCAGAATAGCTCATTTCGATGCCAGTAAAGGTTTTTTGTTAAATGGGAAACACGTGAAACTGAAGGGGGTGAACAACCATCACGATGGCGGGCCCCTGGGCGCCGCCGTACTGGATGGCACGTATAAACGCCGCCTGCAAATATTGAAAAGCATGGGCTGTAATGCGCTTCGTATGAGCCATAACCCGCCCTCACCTGAATTACTTTCGTATGCCGACAGTCTCGGTTTTTTGGTAATCGACGAGATCTTTGATGAATGGATGGACGGAAAAACGCCTGCCGGTTATGCCCTGCAATTTACCAACTGGTACCAAAAGGATGTGGCAAACTGGATCAGGCGCGACCGCAACCATCCCGCTGTTATTGCCTGGAGCATTGGCAATGAAGTAAGAGAGCAGTATAATAAAGAAAATGCATTGAAGATCACAAAAATGCTGATGGATGCTTCGCGCATGTATGATACTACGCGCCCGTTTACCGCAGCCTGTAATGAGATCCTCAATGTGAATTCCTTTGGAATGGGCGAACTGCTCGATATAGTTGGTTATAACTACCAGGAAGCGTATTACAGGCCTGACCATGAAAAATATCCCAACCGCGTGATCTTTGGTACTGAAACGGTGATGTATCCATACCACCCCGGCAATTGCAACCAATTGCACTCTTATGAGCAATGGCTCGAGGGGCAGCTAAAAGATTATGTGGCCGGCGAATTTCTTTGGACCGGCTTCGATTATATTGGCGAAGCAGGTATTGGCGATGTGGGTACAGGTTGTGAATTCTGGAGAAAATGGCCAACCTGGCCCTGGCGTGGCGCTTCCTGTGGCGTCGTTGATATGTGCGGTTTTCCAAAACCCGGGTATTGGTTCAGGAAGGCGCTTTGGAATGATGAACCAATGGTTCATATTGCTGTTCAAACCGATCCTTCGGCAAGAGACAGGGACCTTTGTTCTTTCTGGAGCTGGCCAAAAGTGGAAACCCATTGGAACCATAACAGAAAGGGCGATACGCTGGCGGTACATGTGTATACCAATGTGCCCGAAGTTGAATTGAAATTGAATGGAAGGTCATTGGGAACGCGCAAATGGGACCTTAACAGGGAAGCCTTTCTTTTCTGGGAAATACCGTATGAACCAGGTAAGCTGGAAGCCATTGGGAAAACAGCAGATGGAAAAAGAGTTTCCTTTGCTGTGCAAACTGCGGGCGAACCAGCTACAATAAAACTTTCGCCCGACCGGAAAGCGCTGAAAGCAAACCGGCAGGATGTAAGTTATGTTGCTGTACAGCTCCTTGACGCCAACGGCGTACCGGTGCCTTTTGCCGGCAATAACATCACATTTCAAGTTACCGGCGCCGGAAAACTGGCAGCAGTAGGCAACGGTGATCAGCAAAGCCATACCCCGTTAAAAGGGACCCAGATGGAAGCCTGGCAGGGAAAATGTATGGCCATTATTCAATCAACAGACAAAAAAGGCGAAATAATCATTACCGCCAGAAGCGGAAAGCTTCCGGTAGCAACGGCGGTCCTGAAGGCGGAATAAAAAGAAAATCCGGCTTTCGTTTAGGGTGAACTTTGGTTCTATTGACTATTACACAGCAATAGTCATAAATATTTTTAAATGATGAAGATCGTAAGCCTGTTTACCGTTTTATTTCTTCTTTCCATTGCCTGCTTTTCCCAGCCGGGATTATCCGCTTTTCCGTTATCGTCCGTTGAATTGTTGAACAGTCCGTTTAAAGAGGCGCAGCAAATCGATCTGCAATACCTGCTGCAACTGGACCCCGATCGTCTTTTGGCCCCCTTCTTAAAAGAAGCCGGCATAGCACCCATCAAAGAAAATTACGGTAATTGGGAAAGTATCGGGTTGGATGGCCACACTGGCGGGCATTATTTGTCGGCCCTTGCAAACATGTATGCCGCAACCGGCAACAAAGATGTGTTGGGCCGGTTGAATTATATGATTGACTGGCTCGATTCGTGCCAGCGAAAAGATGGGCATGGATATGTAAGCGGAGTACCTCGTGGAAAAGATTTGTGGAAAGAAATGGCAGAAGGAAAAATAAAAGCAGGCAGTTTTTCATTGGGCAACCGGTGGGTACCACTTTACAATATTCACAAATTGTTTGCCGGGCTGCGCGATGCGTATTTGATTGCAGGCAATGAAAAAGCAAAAGCAATTCTCATTAAATTGTCCGATTGGTTTATTTCCATCACCGCAGCGCTCACCAATGATCAAATGCAGCAAATATTGAAGACCGAACAGGGCGGTATCAATGAAGTGTTTGCCGATGTAGCAGCTATCACCGGCGATCATAAATATTTGGAAATGGCCAGGAAGCTATCGCATAAAGCCATATTGTCCCCGCTTTTGCAGGGAAAGGATTCTTTGACTGGTTTGCATGCGAATACACAAATACCCAAAGTGATCGGTTTTAAGCGCATTGCCGAGATCGACGGAGATACTGCCTGGGCGAATGCCGCAGATTTTTTTTGGCACACGGTTGTTCAACACCGAACCGTTTCCATTGGCGGCAATAGTGTTCGCGAGCATTTTCATCCGGCCGCCGACTTTTCTTCCATGATCGATGATGTGCAGGGGCCCGAAAGCTGTAACACCTACAATATGCTGCGCCTTACAGAGAAATTGTTTCTTTCCAATCCTAAAAGCGCTTACCTCGATTATTTTGAAAGGGCCCTCTACAATCATATTTTATCTTCCCAAAGCCCTGAAGGAGGATTTGTTTATTTCACGCCCATGCGGCCACAACATTACCGCGTGTATTCGCAGCCGCAGGAATGTTTTTGGTGCTGCGTGGGTACCGGCATGGAAAATCATGGGAAATATGGCGAACTCATTTACGCCCATGACGCCAATGATCTTTTTGTGAACCTGTTTATGGCATCAAAGCTTGAATGGAAAGAGAAAGGCATTTCATTGGTGCAGCAAACGAACTTTCCATACCAGGAAACATCTTTGCTTAAGTTTACTATAAAAGAACCTAAACAATTTAAAGTGCATGTGCGGTATCCTGGATGGGTGCCAAACGGGCAAATGCAGCTAACCGTGAATGGCCGGCGTTTACCTGCAACGAAAGATGAAAATGGCTTTGTGGTCATAAACAGAACATGGAAAACAGGCGATGTGATTGCCGTTCGGCTGCCTATGCATGCTGCCATGGAGTATTTACCAGATGGGTCACCATGGGCTTCCTTTTTGTATGGGCCAATTGTACTGGCTGCTAAAACAGATACTTCGAACCTTGTTGGGTTGAGAGCCGGCGGAAGCAGAATGGGACATGTAGCCGGCGGGCCGCTTTATGCAATTGACAAAGCGCCGGTGATCGTTTCTTCCCAGGGCAATCCTGCTTTACAATTAAAGGCGGTGAAAGATAAACCCCTTCATTTCACCGCGGCTAATGTAATATATCCGGCTACATCCAGGAATTTAATACTCCAGCCTTTCTCTACCATTCACGATGCCCGCTACATGATCTACTGGCGGGTGACTGACGAAAAAGGGTTGAAAGAAATGCTGCAAAATTTAGCGCAACAGGAAAAACAAAAGCTTGAACTCGAGAATAACACTGTTGATCAGGTTGCACCGGGCGAACAACAATCGGAGGTAGATCATCAGTTCAAAGGTGAGAATACAGAAGCCGGAATATTCAAAGACAAACATTGGCGCAGTGCGGGTGGATGGTTCAGCTATCAATTAAAAAATAGCCGGCATGCAGCAAAGAAGTTGCGGGTAACGTATTACGGAGCCGATAAAAGCAGCTTTGAGATTTTTATAAACGGCGCTTTATTAAAGAACGAAAATTTAGATGGCGCAAAGGGAAATTCGTTCTTTGATGTTGATTATGTTATACCGGATAATATGCTTAACCGGGAAACCGAAGCTGTTGAGGTAAAATTTTCGGCTTCCGGCAACTCAAAGATGCGGGGCGTTTATTATGTGCGGTTGATGAAATGATTGTATAAAACATAAACTTTTTTAAATGAAACGCCGAACATTAATAAAAGGAATGGCGGTCACACTGCCTTCTCTTTGGTTATCACGGGCGCTGGGAAATAATTTCATTGAAGCGCCATTTTCAGGTGAGGCCATTGCAAAAGGCCCATTCCTGCCTTCGTGGGAATCGTTGCAGCATTATAAAACCCCCGAATGGTTCAGGGATGCCAAGTTTGGCATGTGGGCGCACTGGGGGCCACAATGCCAGCCCGAAGCGGGCGACTGGTATGCAAGAAATATGTACGAGGAAGGATCAGGACAATATAAGGTCCATCTTCAAAAATACGGCCATCCTTCAATATTTGGTTTTAAAGATGTGATCAACGAATGGAAGGCCGCAAACTGGGACCCTGAGGAATTAGTGAGCCTGTACAAAAAAGCAGGTGCAAAATATTTTATGGCCCTTGCCAATCACCACGACAATTTTGATTTGTACGATAGTAAGTATCAGCAGCATTGGAATGCTACCAAAATCGGCCCTAAAAAAGATCTGATCGGCGGTTGGGCAAAGGCAGCCCGCAATAATGGCCTTCCCTTTGGCGTAAGCGTTCATGCTTCACATGCATGGCGTTGGTACGAAGTGGCGCAACGGGCCGATAAAACCGGTCAGTATGCCGGCATTCCTTACGATGGAAAACTGACCAGCGCAGATGGCAAAGGAAAATGGTGGAATGGATTGAACCCCCAGGAATTATATGCACAGGACCATCCCTTAAGCGAGAACAGTTGGGATAATAATTTCGACGTCGGGCAATGGGATTGGGGCAATGGGGTATGCCCGCCCGGCAAGGCATACATCGAAAAGTTTTACAACCGCACTATTGACCTTATCAATAAATACAATCCTGAGCTTGTTTATTTCGACGATGACCAGCTTCCCTTATGGCCTGTTAGCGATGTGGGCTTGCGCATTGCCGCTCATTTGTACAACAAAAGCATTAAAGAACATGGAGCGCTTCGGGCAGTGCTCAATGGAAAAAAGCTGAATGAAGATCAACGCAAGGCCATGGTATGGGATATTGAAAGAGGACAGGCAAGCGAAATTAAACCGCTGCCCTGGCAAACCGATACCTGCATTGGCGGCTGGCATTATGATCGTGGAATATATGAACGCAACGGTTACAAAACAGCTAAAACGGTTATTCATAGTTTGGTTGATATTGTGAGCAAGAATGGCAATTTAATGTTGAACATACCTGTACGCGGTGATGGCACCATCGATGAAAAAGAAAGAAAGGTTGTTGAACAAATTGGTGCCTGGATGAATGTAAATAGTGAAAGCATTTATGGAACCAGGCCATGGAAAATATTTGGGGAAGGGCCTGCACAGGAAAAAAAACTGGCCGAGCAGGGCTTTAATGAAGGAAATGGAAAACCATTTACCCATGAAGACATTCGCTTTAATGTAAAAGGAGAGGTGTTGTATGCTACAGCCATGGGCTGGCCCGAAGACGGAAAAATTGTAATAAAAAGCCTGGCGAAGAACAGTCCGCATTTCCCGAAAGAAATTCAAAAAGTAGAGTGGTTACCCACAAAGCAATCATTGGTTTTCGAAAGAACGGAGAAGGGCCTGGTAGTGCTGCTGCCCGGCAAAACTTCTGATGAATTGTCGTATGCAAATGTGATAAAGGTCCTTTCTTAAGTTCACCCCATTACAACTATACTATAATGCGCTACGAGACTCAACGTTTCGTAGCGTTTTTTTTTGACGGTAATGCATGATGGAATGAAAATCATCTGTTTGCAACATTTATTACCATAGTCTGTAACATTCTGAGACCATACTTTAAACTTCCCGGCAATATTTTTACAGTGTTCATTTGACGATTGTTTTGCGGTATGAAACAACAGCTGTCTCATTTTGGGAATTCTTCAGTAGCCAAGTCTTATTGGCAGCAATGGCTGTTTTCACCACAACAACTTCAAGCGTTTTAATGAGCCACCCGCAAAGGGAAAAACGACCAAAACTAAACAGTTTATTTTTTTAACGCTAACGCAATTGTTTGCTTATGAGATTTTCAACGATTGTACAGAAAACTCTGTTATGGAGTTTCTCCTGCTGCCTGCTGATAGGCTTGAACAGCCAGGCACAGGAAAAGGCCGGTAAAATAAAGATTACCGGAAAAGTTCTCGCTTCTGCCGATAACAAGCCATTAGCCGATGCTTCCGTTTCTATTCCCGGGAGCTCTGCAATCACAGTTTCTAACCAGAACGGCGAGTTTACCATTGTAGCCGCCCCCGGCGACAAACTGATGATCTCCATGATCGGTTACCAGCCCAAAGAGGTGAAAGTAGGCAAGGGTACTACCATCGAAGTGAAACTGGACCAAACTTCCGTCAAACTCGACGATGTGGTGGTAATTGGTTATGGCCGGGTAAAACGAAAAGACGTTACCGGCGCCATTTCTTCTGTTACCGGCGATGAGTTGCGTAAAGTACAGCCTGCTACATTTGACCAGGCTTTGCAGGGAAAGATGGCCGGTGTAGTGGTACAACAGATCTCCGGCCAGCCCGGTGGCGCTGTGTCTGTTCAGATCCGGGGTGTATCTTCTTTCGGTTCCACTAACCCATTATATGTGATCGATGGAGTAATTGTAGGCGGCGCCGGTATTACCGGCCCGGGAGCAAATCCTTTGGCTGCCATCAATACCTCTGAGATTGAGTCGGTAGATCTGTTGAAAGACGCATCTGCCACGGCCATTTATGGCTCTCAGGCTACCAATGGGGTTATCGTCATCACCACAAAAAGAGGCCAGGTAGCAGCGCCCCGTATAACTTATGATGGCTATGCTGGTTTTCAACAAATATTAAGAAGATTACCCCTGATGAATTTGAGCGAGTTTGCAGCTTTCATTAACGACAGAAATTCCGGCATGGGCTGGGGCTTCGATACAAGGCCCGAGTTTGCCAATCCGCAGTACCTGGGTAAGGGAACCGACTGGCAAAAAGAATTATTCAGGAATGCACCCATGTCGAATCATTCAGTTTCTGTAAGTGGTGGCGATGTAAGAACGCAATATCTCCTTTCAGGTACTTTATTCAAACAGGAGGGAATTGCATTGGGATCAGACTTCAGAAGGATCTCTGTGCGGCTGAACCTCGATAATAAAACAACCAACTGGTTGAAAATAGGAACAAGCCTGCAATTGGTAAACATCAAAGAGAATGTCAATAGCACCAGCAGTAACGTAATTAATACAGCACTCAGCCAAACCCCCGATATACCGGTAAAGAATGCAGATGGCAGTTGGGGCGGCGCCTATAATCCAAACGGATGGGTGAACCCCACCGTGAACCCGTATGCTATCGCTCTTATAAATAAAGACCAGGGAAAAAGAAACCAGCTTTTCGGTAATGCCTATGCTGAGATCTCCTTTATCAAAGACCTGGTTTTGAGAAATGAAGTGACCGGAAGTTTTTCTATGGGCACTGAAGACCGCTTTTATCCCTCTTATACCTTTGGCCTTGTAGTGCGCAACACGAACAGCGCATCTTACAACTATGGCCAAAACTATTATACTACAGTAAGGAATTATCTTACTTATAATCATTTATTCAACAATAAATACAATGCCAATATAATGGCAGGCCATGAGGCGCAACTGAGCACTTATGAAAATGTAAGCGCCGCCCGCAACAACTTCCCGTCGAACAATGTACAGGTGATCAGCAGCGGCGATCCCACTACCGCCTCCAACTCAGGCGATAAAGGACAAAGTGCGCAGGAATCCTGGTTCGGCCGGTTGAATTTGGGAATAAACGACAAGTACCTGTTTACAGGTAATTTCCGTGCCGACGGGTCGTCAAAATTTGCTCCCGACAATCGTTGGGTGGCCACCTGGTCAGGTGCGTTCGCCTGGAAGCTCAATAATGAGGAATTTTTAAAGACGGTGAGTTTTGTAAATGAGCTGAAACTGCGTGCCGGTTATGGTTTAACAAACAACCAGAACATCAGGGACTACGCTTACACCTCAACGCTGGGTACAATTGCTACCGGCTTGTCGGGCATAGCCCAGCTTACTACCAACATGGCTAACCCCTATGTAAAATGGGAAAAAACAAATTATGCGAACATTGGCCTCGATGGTGCCTTCCTTAACTGGCGTATCAATTTCTCGCTTGATTATTATAATCGCAAAACCGACGGGCTGTTGATGAAAATTCCGCTGCCTACGTATTCAGGCGTAGCAACCGGATACTCTCCCGGCGCCATGGAATCACCTTATGTAAACGTTGGCTCCATCAGCAACAAAGGATTTGATCTGAGAATAAGCGCTCAAATGATCAGGAAGAAAAACTTCAGTTGGAAAACAGACTTTGTTGCTTCGCACAATATCAATGAGATCTTAAAGCTCAATACCGACGGCGCCTCGCTGCCTGGTTATTACGGCGGCAGCATTGCATCGAACTCAGTGGTGGGAAGATCTATCGGTGAATTTTATGGGTATATGGTAGATGGTGTTTTTGCCACTCCCGATGACTTTAAAACACATGCTATTCCGGCAAAGGCCGGCGTGAAGCTGCCTGTGGGCGCAGCCGGTGGTAGTATCTGGTATGGCGACCTTATGTTCAGGGATATGAATGGCGATGGCATCATTGATGAAAAAGACCAAACATTCCTTGGATCGCCCATTCCAAAATTCCAGTTGGGATTAGGCAATACCTTCACATACAAAAATTTTGACCTGAACATCTTTTTCAGCGCCAATATTGGCAACAAAGTGCTGAATGGCATGCGCATCAATGGCGAGTATCCCGGAACAAGCTATGGTTACCTGAAGTCATTGACAGGTTATGCGAAGCTTGCTTTAAAAGACCCCAATGGATCGGCTACTGATATTAATAATGTGTATGTAGTGAACCCCGAAACCCGGATCGTAGGCATCCGAAATGACAACACCAATGAAAACAACAGGATCTCGGATAAATTCATTGAAGATGGCTCTTTTGTAAGATGCAAGACCATTGCACTGGGTTATAATTTATCAGAAAAATTATTGTCAAAAGCACACCTGCATGCGCTCAGGCTTTATGTGAATGTGACCAATGCCTTCATTATTACAAAGTATAAAGGCATGGACCCTGAAATTGGTTCCTGGGACCCGCTTAGTGCAGGTATGGATAATGGTTATTATCCCCAGCCGCGTGTATTTACCATTGGAGCGAACGTTGCGTTAACCAAATAAAATAATAGTATGAAACTCATATATAAAGTATATTTCTGCTTATTCGTTGCTGCCACGTTTTCGGCAGCCTGTAATAAACAGTTTCTCGACCGCCCCCCATTGTCACAGATCAGCACCGATAATTTTTATCAAACCTCCAATGACCTCAGGTTGGCCACTGCTGCATTGTATGGAGGAAAGATCTGGGGCGACTGGAATTATAACTGTTATCTTCCGGTTGGTGAAGTGCTGAGTGGTAATATGGCGGTAGGGTATTGGGGCGATGCCGTTCAATTGCTTACATTTTCAGTTACCGGTCAAAATTCCATCATGGCCGCCAACTGGAGCGGCATGTATAAAGTGATTGCGCATTGCAATGTTACTATTAATGCCATTCAGCAAAAATCACCGGCTACGCTTGCTGAAAAAGACAAGAACGCCGCTATTGCCGAGGCCAAGTTCATTCGGGGGTTTGCTTATTACAGCCTGGCTACCTTATGGGGTGCAGTGCCTATTATCGAAGATAATAGCAAACTGATCAATTCCCCATTGGTTAACCGGGTTGCCGTGGAAGATGTTTTTAAGTTTATTACCAATGACCTTATGTTTGCCGCCCAAACCCTGCCTGTTACCGATGCACCAGGAAGAGCAACAACCTGGTCGGCCCAGGGTATGTTGGCAAAAGTGTATTTAACGATGGCCGGCCTGGGACAAACTTCAGGTGTGCGCAACCAGGCTTTTTTAGACAGTGCAAAAAAATATGCGGGCAATGTTTGTAAAAAAAGCGGTTTATCCCTGTTGCCTTCTTATGCCAATCTTTTCAGAACACAGTATAATGATAATCCCGAATCATTGTTTGCGTTGCAATGGGCGCCCGGTGGTGGCTGGCTCGAAGGAAATATGTTACAGATCTATTCGCCCGGCGGTGCCGAGATCTCGGCAAATGGATCAGCTGGTTGGTTTAGTATCCGGCCTACAGTTGATATGTTTCAGTTATACACGAAAAATGATTCTGTACGGCGCAAAGCAACTTTCATGCTTAAGGGTGATTATTATCCCGAGCTCAATGCTGCAGGCGGTGGATATACCTTTAAAGGTAATAACGGTTTAAAGAAACATATCATAGGCACAAATGTAGATAACAATGCGCCTACCATGAACCTGACCTCATCTGCCGAGCATAATTCTTTATTAAGACTGGCAGATGTGTACCTGATCTATGCAGAATCTATCCTGGGTAATAATGCAACAACCGCAGATGCCGACGCACTTTTATATTTCAATAAAGTACGTCAACGGGCAGGCATTGATCCGGTGACCGTGCTCAATGCCGATAGCATTTTTAATGAAAGAAGGATTGAGCTGGCGGGGGAAGGCCATTTCTGGTACGACCTGGTTCGGCTGTCTTACTACAATCCTCAAAAGGCAATAAGTATTTTAAACAAGCAAGACCGGGGTACGTTTACCTATGACAACGGTACGGTAACACCCGAAACCCCTTTCGGTATTATTACACCGGCTAACAGCAATACATTCTTATTCCCGTTGCCATCGGCTGAAGTAACAGCCAATCCAAAGCTGGCTGAACCACCGGTACATTATTTCTGATATTAACCGATAAAAAAAATAGAATGAACAAGAATATATATAATCGCATACCTTGTTTACTGCTTTTATTGCTTGTTGCAGCTTCCATGCTGCCTGCATGCAAAAAAGATAAAATGAGCGCACCTGTTATTACAAGTGTGAGGAATTATGCCGCTGCACCTAACGATACCGTTGTGCAAACGGTGAATGCCGGCCAGTGGGTTGTTGTGATGGGGAATAATTTAAGCAACGTTAGCAGGGCCTTTTTTGACGGCGTTCCTGCTTCCGTTAAATCAACTTTTACAACCGACCAAAGTATTGTTATTCAAATACCTTCCATTGCCTTTCAATCGGTGCCAAAAGATAAGATGGATGAAATTATGGTAGTGGGCGACGGTGGCACGGCTACTTTCAAGCTCAGTATCATTGGGGCGCCGTTCATTTCTTATGTAAGAAGCGCTTCTCCTTCCCCCAACGACACCATTGCGAAAGCTATATTTCCCGGAGAAAAGGTAAATATACTTGGATTCAATATTAAGAATCCGGTGAAAATAGCATTCCAGGGCGTTGCCGCTGATTTAACGAGTATAGTGTATACCGATTCAAGCGCTATTGTAACGGTGCCGGCTGATCTGTCGGGTGGCGATGCTACGTTAGCCAATATGATCAGTTATACAAACAATGTTGGCACCGGCACTTTCGCTATCGCAATAATTGGCCCGCCGATCATTACAGGTGTGTCTAATGAGAACCCGGCCGCCGGTGATTCGGTTTACCTGTATGGGAATAATTTCTTCGCTGTTCAAAACCTCAGCTTTGCCGGGGCAACAATTACTTCCTGGAAAGCTGCTGATGATGGATCTTCTGTTGGATTTGTTGTGCCATCGCTTTCTCAAAGCGGGCCGGTCGTAATTAAAACTACCGCGGGCACTTTCACCACAGCTTACAATGTAAATGATGTTACTACTGGAATAGTATCCAATTTTGAGTGGGGGCCACTGTTTCACTGGGATTGGTGGGGCGGCGCTGAACTCACAAGCGGCGACCCCAGTTCTGGATGGCCGCCATATGACGCTGCTTTCACAGGCAATTCATCAATGTTTCTCGCGCTGAAAACTAATGTAATGAACGCCGGGGCCGGTGATGAGTTTAGTACTGCCATTCGCATGGGTGGTGTGCAATGGTTGCCTGCAGGTAATGTTGGAGACAACGTTAATGCCTGGGCCCTCAAATTCGAGATCAATGTTCCTGCTTCATGGAATGGCGGTACCATTGGTATTAAAAGTTCCAATGGTTATATGGCGCGCTATGAACCCTGGAAGATTACTGAAACTTCCACCGCCCCCTATAAAACAAAGGGGTGGCAAACCGTAACCATTCCGCTCTCATCGTTCCGTAAAAATGATGCTACGCTGGGCGATGGTAAAGGAGCGCCCGTAACAAGCATTAGCGACCTGGTGGGAAGCTCAGGCACCAGCGACATGATACTGGTTATGCATAATTACGGCACTTCGCCAACAGCGACTGCCTTTAAAGCCGCCTTTGATAATTTCAGGGTGGTGAAAAGATAATATTATTTCTGACTGATAAACCCGCTCATAAGCACACAATGACCTGAGGATGGGCAATGAAAATTGTTCCATCCTTCAGGTCTATTAGGAGAAAATTACCTTTCTATGAATACAAAAAGTGATAAGCTCACAAAGGGATTTGCAATGACAGGATTTCTGGTTGCCGTATTGTTTTTTACCGGTTGTCATAAAAGTGGGTCGGCCGCAGCACCGGAACTTTCGGTGTCGCCCGCTGAAATCAATCTTCCGGCCGGCGGAGGTACGGCAGACCTTGCCATTAACGGAAATGCACACTGGAGCGTCAGTAATGCTGCTGCCTGGTTGCAATTAAGTAAAACAACCGGCAATAGCGGCAACAACACGATTCAGGTGACTGCAACGGCCAACACAACCGGCGCTTCGCGCTCAACTGTAGTAACCGTAAGCGCTGATAACGGCCAGGCCCGCAGAGTTACCGTTTCGCAGCTCAGCCAGATCTATCCGTCCTATAATACTTCACCCAAAACCCCTGATTCAACAGGAATGAGTGCCGCTGTGCCACTGGCAGCCAAATTCAAATTGGGATGGAACATTGGGAATACCCTGGAAGCTACAGGCGGAGAAACAGGCTGGGGCAATCCCCTGATCACCGAATCGTATGTAAAAGCTGTAAAACAGTTGGGCTTTACTGCTATTCGCATTCCATGCGCCTGGAATTTACATATTGATAATAGTGCAACTGCGCACATTGATCAAAATTGGGTTAACAGGGTAAAAGAGGTGGTGGGTTATTGTGTAAATAATGGCATGTATGTTATGCTTAATATTCACTGGGACGGTGGCTGGCTCGAAAATAACATCAGTAAACTAAAGCAGGATTCTGTAAGTGCTAAACAAAAAGCATTATGGGAGCAGATCGCTACCGCCATGCGCGACTTTGACGAGCATCTGATGTTTGCAAGCGCTAATGAACCGGCTGCTGATAATGCTGAGGAGATGGGCGTGTTAGCAGTTTATCACCAGACCTTCGTTGATGCTGTACGTTCAACAGGCGGAAAAAACAGCTACCGCGTTCTTATTCTTCAGGGGCCAAGTACATCTATGTCATTGACATACGACCTTATGAATACACTTCCTAAAGATCCGGTGACCAATCGCCTGATGGTTGAAGTGCATAATTATACGCCGGCACAGTTTTGTTTCCTTAACCAGGACGTGAGCTGGGGTAAAATGGCTTACTACTGGGGCAACGGCTATCATTCATCCATTGAGCCTGATCGTAACGCTACCTACGGAGAAGAGAACGACCACATTGCTGACTATAATAAGATGAAAACAAAATTTGTCGATAAAGGGATCCCGGTGCTGATGGGGGAGTATGGCGCCTACAGGCGTGATGGTTCCGCCAATATTCCAAAAGAGCTGGCCCTGCATAACGCTTCGGTGGACTATTGGATAACCTTTACAACGAAAGAAGCACTGGCCCGTGGCATAAAACCTTTCTGGTGGGATACAGGTGGCGCGTTGGACCGGCAGAACAATACGGTAAAGGACCAGCGTACGATCGATGCAATCATCGCAGGGGGCAAATGAAATAAATAAGCCTCGCTTAAAAGCGGTATATATATAATTGAGGTGCATGGAACAGATTGGTTAAAATCATGTAAGGTTTTTAAAATGAAATAGAGGAATAAAAGGATCAGGTATGTCTGAAATATTGAGGTGCCTGGTCCTTTTTGTAAGCCGTAGCAATAACATTTCGCACCCCAATCAGAAACATTTGTTCACCCTGTTGAAACAGCAGCGTGCTAGTTTTGTGGCAATAAAGAAATTGGAATGAATAAGATCATATTAGCTGTTTTACTGATCCTTGTTACAATTAATGCATCTGCACAATATCAAACCAGGGCCGGAGAAACAGGCCCTGGTTATTATTTGAACCCGGTTTTTGCAGGCGATTACCCAGACCCCAGTATATTACGGGATGGCAATGATTATTACATGGTGCATTCGTCATTCGAGTATTATCCCGGTTTGCTGATCTGGCATTCAAAAGACCTGATCAACTGGGAACCGGTAACAAATGCCTTATACAAGTATGTTGGTTCTGTATGGGCGCCCGACCTGGTGAAATATAAAAATAAATACTACATCTATTTCCCGGCCAATAATACCAACTATGTAGTTGCAGCCGATTCAATAAATGGCAAATGGAGTGATCCCGTTGATCTCAAAATTGGCAACATAGACCCTGGCCATGTGGTAGATGAAAATGGAAAGCGGTATTTATTTTTCAGCAATGGCGGATATGTTCCCTTAGCTGACGACGGACTTTCCCTTGCAGGTGAATACAGGCCTTCCTACAGCGGCTTTACGATACCACGGGCATGGTCTATCGAGTGTTTTTGCATGGAAGGCCCCAAACTGGTAAAGCGTGGTGAATATTATTACCTCACCGTTGCAGAGGGAGGAACGGCCGGTCCGGTAACAGGCCACATGGTAATTTCTGCCCGTTCCCGATCACTGGCCGGCCCCTGGGAAAATTCGCCTTATAATCCCATCATCCGCACTACAAATAATAATGAGCAGTGGTGTTCAAAAGGTCACGGTACTATTTTCGAAGACGCGAAGGGAAAATGGTGGATGGTGTACCACGCATATGAAAAAGGGTTTTATAATAAGGGACGCCAGACTTTGCTGCAACCCATTGAATGGACAAAAGACGGCTGGTATAAAATAGCTGCGGGAACAGGTGACAGCAAGCCAATTGAAAAACCCAATGCCGCGGCTTCCGTGCCTGCCTTTACATTGAACGATAATTTTGAAGGCAATAAATTAAAGCCGCACTGGAAATTCTTTGAAGAATACGATACAACAAGATTTCAATTGGTTGATAATAGTATTGTGATAAAAGCGAAAGGGAATGCAGTGGGCAATTCATCCCCCTTGCTTTGCATCCCATCGCACCATTCTTATATAGCCGAAGCAGAGCTGTTGATCGAAGGAAAGGCAACCGGGGGATTAGTGCTTTTTTATAATAACAATGCCTGGTCGGGCATACTGGCCGATAAGGAGAATATTTTGGTAAATCTTCACAGCTGGCAGTTTGCAACAGAAAAGAATGTAATCAACAATCACGTATATCTTCGCCTGAAAAATTTCAACAACACGGTCGATATGTATTACAGCACAGACGGGCTTACCTGGAAAAAGATCGAGAACTCGCTGGAGGTTTCAGGAATGCACCATAATGTGCTCAGCGGATTTTTAAGTTTGCGAATAGGGCTGTGTGCCACAGGCGATGGCAAAGTAACGTTTAAACATTTTAAATACAGTTCAATAAAATAGAAAACGACCTTTCGGTGAACACACTGGAATACAATAGACGATATAATCATTTAGTATGAAAAGGAACAGGATCATTTTATTTGTGCTTACTTCTCTTACTGCAACTTTTGCTTTTGCGCAAAGTAAATCACCTAAAAAGGCCGAGCCAGCCGAAAGGCGCATCAGTATTGATTTCAGCCAGCAAAAAGGCCCTTTGAATACGATGTTCAAAGAATGTGTAGGCGCCGGCAGGGCCAATGAAGGATTGCGGGCCGACTGGCAGCAGCAACTGGCTTACGTAAAAAAAGAATGTGGTTTCAGGTACATTCGCATGCACGGCCTTTTAACAGATGACATGGCCGTTTATAAAGAGGATAGAAATGGAAACCCGGAATACAATTTCATGTATGTAGATGTGCTGTTCGATTTTTTGCAAAGCATCGGTATGAAACCTTTTGTTGAATTGGGATTCATGCCTGGTGGGCTCGCCAGCGGTAATCAAACCATTTTCTGGTGGCGGGGCAATGTTACGCCGCCAAAGAATTACGATAAATGGGCAGGTTTGATCCGTACCCTTACACAACACTTTACCGAACGGTATGGTGTTGAAGAAGTAAAGACCTGGTATTTTGAAGTATGGAATGAACCCAATCTTTCACCAGGCTTCTGGTCGGGTTCACAGCAGGATTATTTCAAATTATACCAGTACACTGCGCAGGCAATTAAAAGCGTAAATAAGGATTACCGGGTGGGCGGTCCGGCTACTGCCGGCGCCGCATGGGAACCTGAACTGATCGATTTTTGCCATAAGAACAAGGTGCCCATTGACTTTATAAGCACCCATGCCTATGGGGTGAAACAGGGATACCTCGATGAGTTTGGCAACTCGGGCACCGTGCTCGATAAAAACCCTGGGAGTGTAAGTGGCGAAGTGCTTGAGTCGCGTAATGAAATTGCCCGGTCGCCAATGCCAAACCTGGAACTGCATTATACCGAATGGAGCGCCTCCTATACGCCTGCCGATCCCATCCATGATAGCTACCACGAAGCAGCGTATGTGCTGCAAAAACTGAAACAGGTTGGCAATGCGGCCAACTCCATGTCGTATTGGGTATTCACCGATATTTTTGAAGAAGCCGGGCCCCGGTTCACGCCCTTTCATGGCGGGTTTGGCATGTTGAGTATCCAGGGCATTAATAAGCCCGTGTTTTATGCATACCAGTTCCTGAACCGGTTAGGAAATATTGAACTGGTGAATAAGGATTCCGCTTCCTGGGTGTGCAGGGATTTACCGGGAAATATCCAGGCGTTGATCTGGGATTTCACCAACACCCACCCGGGCGATTCAGTGCACAACCAGGATTATTATATCCGCGATCTGCCGGCAAAGGCCAAAGGAAAGCTGCAGGTCAATATCGCCAATGTGCCCGAAGGGTCATATGCGCTTGAAATTTATAAGGTCGGTTACCACAATAACGATGCTTATGCAAACTATTTGTCGATGGGAAGGCCGTCACAGCTGAACAGGCAACAGGTAGAACAGATAAAAAAACAAAACGATGGTTCACCGGTTTATAAAGAGATCATTACTGTAAAAAATGGCATTCCTTTTTCAAAAGAATTGGAACTGCGCGAAAACGATGTGTACTTTCTCAATTTGATCAAACTTTAAATTTCTGCTTAGCAACAGGATGTGGAAGGTAGGCAGTAATTGCCATCTGCATTTTATAAGAATTTCATAACGGTAAAAATGACACCAATAAGATATTACAAACCTGAGTTAGACCTGCTTCGCCTTTGTGCATTTCTGTTTGTGTTCTTTACGCACCGGATGGACCTTGCACCAATTGATTCGGGAAAATATTACTGGGGATACCATATTAGTTTGGTGGGCGTTTTTGGCGTACCGCTCTTCTTTTTTCTTAGCGCCTTTTTAATAACAGAATTACTCACCAAAGAACAGGACCAGTTTGGAAAGATCAGTATCAGGGCTTTTTACATAAGACGCATCCTTCGTATTTGGCCATTGTATTTTACCTTCTTTTTTGGAATGGTATTGGTTACGCACTTTTCACACAAATTCGGTTATATTTCACCCGGAACACAACTTGCATTCACTTTGTTTTCCGGAAACTGGTATATTACTTTTAATGACTGGCTTCCGTCTTATCCTATTAATCCGCTTTGGAGTATTTCTGTTGAAGAACAATTATATATTTTACTTCCGTTAGTGGTGTTTTATGCCGGCAAAAGAGGGCTGAAGATTTTTTCATTTCTTGCCCTTCTGCTGGCATACGCAGCTGTTTTTTACTATGCTCAAAACCCCACAAAAGGATTTAGTGGCCAGTGGACAAATAGTTTTGTACATTTTCAATTTTTTGCTGCAGGAATTCTCCTCTCTGTTTATTTAAAAGGGTGGCAACCAAAATGGCACATAGCCTCCAGGATGGTACTATTTACAACCGGATTGGTATGTTGGTTATTAGCCTCCATTGTTTGTGAAATTCATGCCGATGCCCCACACCTTTCAACGATTCCACAAGCTGTTTGCGGCTGGTTGCTGATACTTGCCGGAGTTCTACTGTTTTTTCTTTCCCTGTATGGAACACCGTCAGCATATCTGCCACCTGCGTTAGTGTATCTGGGGCGTATATCTTATGGAATGTATGTGTTTCACATCACCATGTTTTGGTTCGTTTATGAAATATTTAAGGATGAACTGGCGTCTTTTAGTAAAATGATTGGTTTGTTTGACTGGCGTAACGAGGTTGGCTTCATAATCGCTTTCGCGGCCACAGTAATTATCTCACTATTGTCTTATAGATTTTTTGAAAAGCCATTTCTACAGTTGAAAAGGCAATTTACATTCATTCCTTCGAGGGACTAAAATGTCATAAGAATGTTGCCTTAAGTAAGACATTTGTAGCTATTTATGAAACATCCGGGGGCTGATTATGCCCTTTCAGTTACGCCCGCAACGCGATCACTTTTTTGAAGTGACCATGTTGTGGGCTTCTTTTTGCCCTTGAAAATCATGCATCTGTAACAAATCATACCATAATCTGTAACATTTTGGACCCTTGTTTTACACCGCACGACGATAGCTTTACACTATCCGTTTAACGATTGATTGTTTATATGAAATTACGAACACTGCTGTTTGGCTTATTCAATGTTGTTATCATTAATACATTATTGGCAGCAACTCCCCCTGCTTACAAAACAACGCCCAATGGCGTAATAATTTATACCGATCCGCTTGTTACCGGTACATCCAACGCCGTTAAGCTGGAGGTGATCACAGACAATATTATAAGAGTGATTGCAGCTCCGGAAAAAGAGATCACCCCAACTGAAAGTTTAATCACCGTTTATACAAAAAGGCCCGACGTTTTCTGGAACGTGATTCCCACTAAAGAAAGCATAACAGTAAAAACAAAAAAGTTGACTGCTGTTGTTGACCTGAAAACAGGCGCCGTTTCTTTCCGGGACTCGAAAGGTGAAAAAATACTGGCTGAAAAACAGCCATTGGGCCGGCATTTCGGGCCTGTGGTATTTGACGGAAAAAGATACTACAATCTTACTCAATCATTTCAAACAACCGCAGATGATGCATGGTATGGATTAGGCCAGCACCAGGACGGAATATATAATTATAGAGGTCAGCAGGTTAGTTTTTTTCAAAACAATACCGAAGTGGCCATTCCTTTTTTAGTGTCACCCAAAAATTACGGCATCCTTTGGGATAATTATTCACTTACAACGGCTGGCGATACCAGGCCGCTTCACCAGCTTGCTGCTTTACAGCTTTATTCAAAAAAAGGAGAGGCCGGATGGCTTACGGCCTCCTATGCCAACAACAAACTGCAACCACAGGAAGTAATTACCGAAAGAGCCGAGACGAGCATCGATATGCCGTTTTTAGGTGATTCAAAGATCAACCTTCCTGCTATATTTACACCTGCAACCGGCCTCGTAACCTGGGAAGGCAGCCTGGCCAGTAATCTCTCGGGCCTTCATCAATTCCGGTTTACATTTGGCGGCTCGCTGAAAGTTTGGCTCGGTGGAAACCTTGTTCTGGACCACTGGCGAAAAGCATGGAACCCTGCGCCTGCTTTGCTTTCCTGCAATTTTAAAAAGGGAGAAAAAATACCTGTCAAAATTGAATGGACCCCTGAAGGCGGCGAATCCTATTGTTCGTTGAAATGGCAGGAACCATTGAGCGCAACGGAGCAAAACAGTTTCAGTTTTTCTTCCGAAGCAGGTCAGCAAATTGACTATTATTTTATCTATGGCAACAACATGGATGAAGTGATCTCCGGATATCGTGATCTTACCGGCAAGGCGCCCATCGTTCCAAAATGGGCATTGGGTTTCTGGCAAAGCCGCGAGCGGTATAAAACACAGAATGAAATACTCACCACCATTGATGAATTCCGTAAAAGACAAATCCCGATAGATAATATTGTATTGGACTGGAGCTACTGGCGCGAAGCCGAATGGGGCAGCCAGGATTTTGATGAAAAACGTTTTCCTGCTCCCGATAGTATGATCGATGTGCTGCATAAAAAGTACAACACGCAGATCATGATCTCGGTATGGCCGAAATTTTACGAAGGCATCTCAACCTACAATGAATTCAACAAAAAGGGGTGGCTCTATAAAAGGAACATAGCCGACCGGCAAAGAGATTGGATAGGACAGGGATATATTTCCTCTTTTTACGACGCGTTCAACCCCGAAGCCAGGAAAGGATTCTGGAATTTGATCAGCAATAAAATTTACAGCAAAGGCATCGATGCCTGGTGGGTAGACGCCAGCGAACCCGATATTCTTTCTAATGTAAGTCCCGAAAAAAGGAAAGCGCAAATGTCGCCTACTGCATTAGGTCCTTCAGCAGAATACCTCAATGCGTATCCCTTACAGAATGCAAAAGGATTTTATGAAGGACAGCGGTCGGTAGACCCCAACAAGCGGGTGTTCTTACTCACCCGTTCGGGTTTTGCAGGTTCCCAACGTTATGCTGCATCGATATGGAGCGGCGACATTGGGAGTACATGGCAGGATATGAAAAATCAAATTGCCGCCGGCGTTAATTTTTCTATGTCGGGACTTCCTTACTGGACGATGGACATTGGCGGTTTTGTGGTGCCGGAAAAATTTGAAAAACCCAACGCAGAAAGCCTGGAAGAATGGCGGGAGCTGAATGCACGCTGGTACCAGTTTGGCGCATTTGTTCCTTTATTCCGTTCGCATGGGCAGTTTCCCTACCGCGAGATCTTTAACATAGCTCCTGATGATCATGCCGCTTACAAAAGTTTCCTATACTACGATAAATTGCGATATCGCCTGATGCCTTATATCTATTCATTGGCAGGCGCCGCTTATCACGAGAATTACACGATCATGCGCGGGCTGGTAATGGATTTTGCAAAAGACACGGCGGTTTTGAACATCGGTGATCAGTACCTGTTCGGGCCTTCGTTGCTTGTAAATCCTGTTTACCAATACAAACAACGCAACCGTGAACTGTATTTGCCAAAATGCGCAGGCTGGTACGATCTGTATTCGGGCAAATGGTATACCGGCGGCCAAAAAATAAATGCGGAAGCTTCATACGAACGCATGCCTGTGTTTGTAAAAGCAGGTTCCATCATTCCTTTTGGACCCGGGTTGCAGTATACCTCAGAAAAACCGGCTGATACCATAACATTGAATGTATACACCGGCGCAGATGCTTCTTTCAATTTGTATGAAGATGAAGGCGCCAACTATAATTATGAGAAAGGTGCATTCACCATCATTCCGGTAAAGTATAATGAAGCCGCAAAAACTATTACAATAGGCGACCGTAAAGGCACTTTTAATGGAATGCTGCCAAAAAGAACGTTTCGCATCAATGTGATAACACCTAATGAAGCAAAGCATTTGGAATTTGATGCCAAATGCGATAAGGAAATAATGTATGAAGGGAAGAAACTAACAATAAAAATCTAGTCAAAGTCACGTTAAATATATACATATGAAATCAACCAAAACGATTCGCTTGCGATCATTACTGCTATGGGGAATATTATCGGTATTCCTCTCGGGCACAAGTGCTTTTGCGCAAACAGCAAAGGTTACCGGTACAGTGTTATCTAAACGTTCAGGTGAGCCCATTGTGGGCGCTACCATTACGGTGAAAAAAACGAGCCGCTCCGCCGTTTCAGACATGAACGGAAAGTTTGCTATCAATGCAGATGCCGGCGAAGTACTGGTGGTGTCTTCCATTAGTTTTACCACCCAGGAAGTAAACGTGGGTTCCGGAGAAATAAGAATTCTTTTGCAGGAAGCCGACAATTCACTGGAAAATGTAATTGTGATCGGTTACGGTACCCAAAAGAAAAAATTAGTTACAGGCGCTACTTCCCAGGTAAAAGGGGAAGACCTTGCCAAATTAAACACAACAAATGCTTTACAGGCATTGCAGGGGCAGGCAGCCGGTGTTAACATAACCTCTACTTCAGGGCAACCCGGCGGCGGTTTTAAAGTACTTATCCGCGGCGCCGGAACTATCGGGAATCCAAATCCACTGTATGTTGTGGACGGGGTTCTCACCGGCGACATTACCTACTTAAACAATTCAGATATTGCTTCGGTCGATATCCTGAAAGATGCTGCATCGTGTGCCATCTATGGTGTTAATGGTGCAAACGGTGTTGTATTAATTACTACCCGCAATGGAAAATCAGGTAAAAAAGACGGGCAAATTTCAATTGATGCTTATTACGGTGTTCAAAACATTGCCCGTAAACTGCCTTTGCTGAATGCTGAACAATATGCTACCATACAAAATGAAGCAGCCATTAATAGTGGTAAAGCACCGCTCTTCACGCAGGCTCAAATTGACGATTTAGCCAAAGGGAGCAGCATTTTGCAGGCTCACGGAACCGACTGGTTGCACCAGCTGTTTTCTTCCAATGTGCCGATCCAGAATATCAATGTATCAGCTAATGGCGGATCTGACGTATCATCTTATTCGTTGGGCGGGTCATATACTGAACAGGGTGGCATCATTGGCGGTGCAAACCTGTCAGATTATAAACGTATCAACTTTAAAGCAAACTCTGAACGTAAAATGTACGGCGGCGCATTGAAAGTAGGTGAAAATCTCACTTTTTCTATGATCGATCAAAAAGGAGTAGCCGACGGCGGATTGTATTCGGGTAACGTGTTGGCCGGCGCCATAGGTACAAGCCCCTTATTGGCGATGTACGATGCAAAAGGCAATTACCTGAGCAGTCTCAATTCAACTATATATAATGGCGGAAGTTGGAATAACACCGAAGCCAACCCGTATGCGTTGATGAAATACAATAATCAGAATGCTACCAAAACGCAAAGAGTGCTGGGAAACGTTTATGCAGAGCTTGAGCCCATCAAAAACTTAAGAATAAGGTCAACCTTCGGTTTGGATTATTCTTCATCGGCAAATCATAGCTACAGGCCTGCATATGATAAGTTGTCGATATATGCTTATAACCTTTATGAAAACATTAGCCAGGGCGGATCTCAGGGATACACCTGGAACTTTGATAATACGATCAACTATCTTTTCAAGGTTAAAGAGCACAGTTTTGATGTGTTGGCCGGTACTTCAATCAGAAAAGCTCAGGGAACATGGATAAACGGAAGTAATACAGGAGCTACGCTGTTCAGTTCTTTTGATCGTGGCTATCTGACTAATTCCATGGTAACCGGTTATACAATGAGTGCAGATACTTCCGCAGCCAACAGGCAAACCCTCACTAATAGCATATCGCTTAACGGAAATGCCAATGCTGTATACGCCCTGTCTTCATTCTTCGGCCGGGTGAATTACAGTTTCAAAGAAAAATATTTAGCTACTGCTGTTTTCCGTGCTGATATGTCTACCATGTTTGCTCCCGGTTTTCGTCAATGGGGATATTTTCCATCGCTTTCTGCCGGTTGGGTAGCCAGCAATGAAGATTTCATGGCATCAACCCATACCTGGTTGAACTTCCTGAAACTAAGAGCAGGCTGGGGTACTAATGGTAATGATCGTATTGATGCCTTTAACTACCTGTCTTTAATTTCCTTATCTAATGCCCGGTACAATTTTGGTAATGATAATACTACTTTAACTCAGGGGGCATTTCCTCAAACAATTGGTGTTATAGACACCAGATGGGAAAGTTCTCATCAAACCAATATCGGTTTTGACGCAAGGTTCCTGAATAATAAATTAGACGTGAGCCTTGACTGGTACAACAAATCCACGAAAGACTGGTTGGTTCAGGCGCCTTTGTTGGCAACTACTGGTGTTCCCAATGCTCCATACATCAATGGCGGACTTGTTACCAATAAAGGAATAGAGCTTCAGTTGGCTTATAACGGAAATGTTGGCCGCGATTTTACCTATACCGTTTCGGGTTCTTATGCCTACAATAAAAATGTGGTGAACAATATTCCAACTGCCGATGGCATCATTCACGGCGGTACAAACAGTTTATTTGTTAATGGTCCTGAATTTTTCCGTGCTGCTGCCGGAAATCCTATTGGTTATTTCTGGGGTTATAAAACTGCAGGAATTTTTCAGAATACCGCCGATGTTCAGGCATGGAATGGTAAAAACGGATTACTTCAGCCGAATGCACAACCCGGTGACCTGAAATTGGTAGATTTAAATGGTGATGGAGTAATTGATGCGAAAGATAAGACCAATATCGGTGATCCCAATCCGCATCATATTTTTGGTATCCGGTTTTCAGCCAACTACAAAAACTTTGATCTTTCTGTTACAACCAATGGCGTAGCAGGTAATAAAATTGTTCAGTCTTACCGTAGTCCGGGTCAATGGGCTAACTATACAACTGATATTCTTAGCCGTTGGCATGGTGAGGGAACTTCGAATAAAATGCCCCGCATCACGCAGAACAGTTCTAACTGGGTAGAATTTTCAGATCTCTATATTCATGATGGAAGCTATTTAAGAGTTTCAAACATTACCCTCGGATACGACGTGGCTAAACTTATAAAATGGAAATATTTAAGTCAGTTCCGCTTATACGTAGCTGCACAAAATCTGATCACTTTTACAAAATACAGTGGTATGGATCCTGAGGTTGGTGCTTCCGCTCCGGATGGAACCGGCAACGGCGCCACTGCTAATAATCCTCATTCTTTTGGCCAGGGTGTTGATAATGGATTTTATCCCCGCCCCAGAGTGTACATGGCAGGTGTGAATATTAATTTTTAATTGAGAAAAAGAAAAATCATGAAAAGATATAGAGTTGTCATTATTGCAGTTGTTGCAATAATAACATTTAATTCGTGTAAAAAATTTGTTACAACCGAATTGACTGATGCCAAGCAGACCACTGTGTCCTATTATAAAACGCCTTCTCAAGCATATACTGCCCTGACAGGTTGTTACAATGGGCTCGATCAGATCTATAACAATGATGCGATCCCTTCTTTGCTGGAAGTTTTCTCTGACAACAGTTTTGGCGGCACGGGAACTTTCGACGGGTACGGATGGGCAATGATGGATGAATTTGATAAATCAGTTTCTCCTTCTGATATTTCGGTGCATTCTGGAGGCTGGAAAGCGTATTACCAAACCATTTACCGCTGTAATGTATTGTTGCAAAATATTGATAAGGTGGCATGGGGCGACAGTACTGCATTAAAAACAAAATATGCTGCCGAAGCGAAATTCATTCGTGCTTACTGTTATTTAGATCTGGTTCGGTTGTTCGAAAATGTTCCCCTGGTAATAACACCTACCCTTGCCAATGTGCCACAAGCCAGTCCTGATGAAACGTTTAATCAAATCATGACTGACTTACGTGAGGCCTCGGATAGTCTTCCTTCAGCTTCGTACAAAAGTGTACCCAGTGGAAGAATAACCAAATGGGCTGCGGAATCTTTATTGGCGCGTGCCTATCTGTACTATGCTGGTTTGTATGGGAAAACTACTATTGCCAAGGAAACAGCAGCTACTGCTTTAGCAGCAGTAGAAGATGTAATTGCCCATAGCGGACATTCATTGGTAAGCGATTTCAACACTTTATGGCCGGCACCTTCAACAGCAAAAAGTGTTGCTTATGCAGGTGAAGACAATCCGGAAGTGGTATTTGCAATTAAGTATTCTTCAACAGATAACTGGTCTGCAGATGCTACCGGAAACAGGTGGATGGTAATGGAAGGAATACGTTCACAGAGTATCTATCCTTACCAGGCTGGCTGGGGTGCATGTACTGTTGATCCTAAATTTTGGAACCTTTATGCATCAACGGATACACGCCGTTTTGCTACCATCACTTCTATAGCTGACGAAAATCTTGCTTACACTAAATCAAGTGACTGTCGCGAATACACAGGATATTTTATGAAAAAATATTCGATGCTGTGTGACAAGAGCGGAACTTCTATTGTTTCCAATTTTCAAACCGGACAGTACCAGGATTTTTTCGCCATTCGCTATTCAGATGTTTTGCTGATGGCTGCAGAATTGGGAAGTCCCAACGCTGTAAGTTATTACAATCTGGTACACCATAGAGCTGATCCTTCAGCTGCTCCTGCTACTGCTGTATCTAAAGCGGATATTTTAGCAGAACGCAGGTTGGAATTTGCGGGTGAAGGTCTACGCTATTGGGATTTATTGCGCCAGGGTATTGATGTGGCAGCTTCCACAATTGCTGCCAATACAACTGTTTCATTATTCCAGGATGGTACTGCAAATCCACCGTCTGCTTCAAAATTGCAGGCAAACATTAAAGCAACCCGCGGGTTTCAGCAAATACCTAACGACCAAATTACTTTAGCGTCAGGTACCCTGAAGCAAAATGCCGGCTGGTAATAGATATGTCTTAACCAAAAAATAAAAGGAAATGAAAAATAATTTAATAATAGTACTTGCATTTTTAGGATCAGCACTGCTGTATGCTTCGTGCAGGCCCCAAATATTTGAATTGGGTGGATTAGCCAACAAGGGTGATCTGAAGTTCACCATAGCGCCTTCATCGGCAAATCCTAATGATATTGTTTTAACAAGTTTAACACCCAATGTTACTCCATACTGGGTTACTCCTTATGGACAATCCATAAAATTAAATGATACTACCAATGTTCCTTTCCCCGGAACTTACAAATTTGTGTATGGAGTTGAAAGTGGAGGTGGTCTTGTTCTGGCCGATACAACTCTTGTAACTATAAATACTATTGATAAAAAGACCGTAAGCGACCCAATGTGGATTAAACTCAGCGGTGGGTTAGGAAATTCGAAAACATGGGTGTTGGATCTGGATGCTAAGGGGGTGAGTAAATATTTTACGGGACCATTTTACTTTGGTGGTACCGGGTGGGAATGGGACCCTGCCTTTAAAGATATTCCCTGGGCTGGCGTTTCTGCAGGCGATTATGGTACCATGACCTTTGATTTGATTGGTAATGCAAATTTTAAATCCGATAATAAAATGTTTCCTGACCTGTCGGGAACAGGTAAATTCATGTTGTACCCAGGTACAAATGAGTTGGCAACTATTGATGCCCAGGTTTTACATGACAAAGCACAAGGTGGTCAGGTGGCCAACTGGAATGCAAGAATGACAGTCAAAACACTTACCGACAGTACAATGCAACTTATTGCTAAAAAAGATGCCAATAACTGGCTCGTCTACAATTATATAACAAAACAGTATTACGACACACATTAGAGCTGTTTAAGTAATGAGGCCAGGCCTCGGATGTTAAAATTTCAATATTGCACCAGCTTTCGGGTTGGTGCAATTCTTTTTTCAGACCCTATAAAATGCAGGGATAACTCATAATAAGCAAGGGACACTGCATAAAAAGCTACTGATGAAAAATAAAAAGTTACTTATGTCTTGTTCTATAGTAACTCTGCAACATTTCATGCCATCATCTGCAACATTTGAGGGCCATATTCTACGCTGCACAGCAATAGTTTTACAGTACCTCTATTCAAACAAACATTCAAATCGATGGGCAGGAAATTAGTTCTTTTTTTGATTTTGTGCACAGCAATAAGAATGCAGGCACAGCAGGTGGCCAACCTGGCAAGTCCCGATAAGTCAATTGTGCTAAATGTGTCGTTATCTGCTGAAGGCGAAATTCAATATGGGGTACAAAAATCGGGCATAAACGTCATTGAACCTTCGGCGTTGGGGGTACTCATGAAAGGGCACGATTTTACCCGGCGCATGAAGCTGGTCACCCTGGCGGGCCCTAAGCAGGTGCTTGATAGCTACCAGATACAAAACGCAAAAAAAAGCAACATTCATTACCAGGCGAATCAGTTGACCGTATCTTTTGTAAATGATGAACAGAAGAAGATGGACATCATTTTCCGGCTATCGAATGACGGGGTGGCTTTCCGTTATTTCTTTCCCTGGATCAATGGGGAAGAACAGGTCATTCAGCAGGAAATATCTTCCTTTTGCTTCAACAAAAAAGCCAGCGCATGGCTGCAGCCTATGTCTGCGGCCAAGGAGGGATGGAATCACACATACCCAAGCTACGAAGAACATTATAGCCAGGATGTTGCCGTAGGTACAATGCCGCCCTTTCATGCCGGCTGGGTGTTCCCGGCGCTTTTTAAAACCAATGGGGTATGGGCTTTGATCACAGAAGCGGCGGTTGACGAACATTATTGTGCCAGCAGGCTGGTAAATGATTCACTCAGCCCGGTCTACCGCATTGGCATGCCCGATCCAAGAGAAGTGTTTACCGGGGGCGGATCTCTTCCCGTAAACAACCAGCCCTGGTATACACCCTGGAGAATTATTGCAGTGGGCAGTTTGAAAACTATAATGGAATCTACGCTGGGTACCGATCTGGCGCCGGCAGCTATATTAAACGATGCCGCATTTGTAAAACCCGGAAAGGCCAGCTGGAGCTGGATCAATAGCAAGGATGATTACATCACGTTCGCCGAACAAAAAAAGTATATCGATTATGCGGCTGACATGCACTGGCAATACTGCCTCATAGATGCCGACTGGGATACAAAGATCGGGTACGATAGTATAAAGATGCTGAGCGATTATGCCGCCGGAAAAAATGTGGGTTTGCTATTATGGTATAACTCCGCGGGCGACTGGAATACCGTACCCTATCATCCCAAAGATAAACTGCTTACACATGAAGCCAGGATAAAGGAGTTTTCAAGGATCAGCGGTATGGGAATAAAAGGGGTTAAAGTTGACTTCTTTGGCGGTGATGGCCAAAGTATGATGAAATATTATCTGGACATTTTAAAAGATGCAGCGGAATACAAATTATTGGTGAATTTTCATGGCGCCACGCTGCCAAGAGGCTGGCATCGAACTTACCCAAACCTGGTCACTACAGAAGCCGTAGTAGGAATGGAGATGGTAACCTTTAGCCAGGAGCATGCCAATGTGCAGGCGAATCATTGCAGCATGCTGCCATTTGCGCGCAACATCTACGATCCTATGGATTTCACCCCAATGAATCTGTATAAGCTTACCTACAGTCCTTGCGAAAGAAAAACTACGTCGGCATTCGAACTGGCGTTATCCGTTCTGTTTTTGTCGGGCGTTCAGCATTATGCCACCTCACCCGAAGGCATGGCGATGGTGCCCAATGATGTGAAGGATTTTTTAAGAACCCTTCCCGATTATTGGGATGACGTTATGTTTTTAGACGGCTATCCGGGAAAATACATTGTTGTTGCCAGAAGAAGTGGCAACCGTTGGTACATAGCTGGCATTAATGGCGGCACTACAGAAAAGAAAATAAGTGTTGACCTCACTATATTCAGGAAAAGCATGGCTACGCTTTTTATGGATGGTGCAAAGGGAGAACTGTTCTCAAAATCAGCCCTGAACACCGCAGCACAAAAAAAGTGCGATATAACAATGAAAGTAAACAGTGGTTTTGTAATGGTCGTTGAGTGATTTTTAAAAAGAAAGATCGTTGAATCGAAAACTTTCGAACCAGATTTTTTTAATCACTATAAAACCAGAAAAAGCATTTGTTGCAACCTTCGTTGGTTTTAATAGTTGTTGGGTAACCAGCAATTTTAAAGCAGATCCGGAGGGAGTTTCTACTCCTTCCTTTTCTAAGTAATTTTGTATCCTTAAACGGTTGTTGTTGAAAAAGTCGGAATTGTACCATAGAAAGTCGATTTTAGGTAATTTTTTAAGGTTATTATCTTTTTACTTTTGAGCATTTTCAACCCAAAATTGCCAGTGAAAATGCGACATCCGGGAAAAAAACATGCCCTGTTTTTTGCTTTTCTTTCCATTACAACTTCATTCGTTAATGCCCAATCTTCTTTAAAGCTCTGGTACAATAAACCCGCCACACAATGGGTAGAAGCCTTGCCCGTTGGCAACGGGCATATTGGCGGTATGATCTTCGGCGGGGTAGAGGAGGAATTGATCCAGCTCAATGAAAGTACTTTATACAGTGGCGGTCCGGTAAAAAGGAACATCAATTCCGAAGCGCCGGCTTATCTTCCTCAAATAAGGGAAGCCTTGCTGAAAGAAGAAGACTATACAAAAGCCAATCAGCTAACGAAAAAAATGCAGGGCCTGTTTACCGAATCATACATGCCCCTGGGCGACCTGGTGATAAAACAGAACTTTCACAATGCAGTTCCATCTGCTTATTACCGCGACCTCGATCTGCAACGGGCCATTGCAATAACCCGTTTTACTGTTGATGGTATTGAGTATAAGCGGGAAGTTTTTACCGCAGCTCCCGGCAACATTATGTTGATTCGCATAACATCGGGCCGTAAAGGCGCTTTGAATTTTGATGTGTTGACCAAAAGCCAGTTGCATTATAAGTTATCGGTGAATGGTAGCAATGAGCTTTTAGTAAATGGGAAGGCGCCCGCCCATGTAGATCCCAGTTATTATAATCCGAAAGACAGGGAGCATATTATATATGAAGATACTACCGGTTGCAATGGCATGCGGTTTCAATACCGCATTAAAGCAATAGCGAAAGATGGTAAAGTGGTTACTGACACTTTGGGTATTCATGTGCAAAACGCCAGTGAGGTTATGCTGTATGTAGCAGCAGCTACCAGCTTTAATGGCTTTGATAAATGTCCCGATAAAGCGGGGAAGGATGAAAAAGCCATTGCTGCTGCCCTCATCAATAATGCCATTAAATTGCCCTATGCTTCTTTAGTACAGGCACACATACAGGATTATCAGAAATATTTTAATCGCGTATCCTTCACTATAAAAGACACTGCAACTACAGGCCAAATTAATCCTTTGCCTTCCGATGAACGTTTACAGGCTTATACCAAAGGCGCTTATGACCCGGCACTGGAAACATTGTATTTTCAGTATGGGCGTTACCTGCTCATCTCTTCCTCAAGACCCGGCGGGCCGCCGGCTAATTTACAAGGCATCTGGAACAGGGAATTGAGAGCGCCCTGGAGTTCGAACTATACCATCAATATTAACACGCAAATGAATTACTGGCCGGCGGAGGAAACCAACCTGCCGGAGATGCACCAGCCTTTACTTGGTTTCATCAAAAACCTTTCCGTAACAGGCGCCAATACCGCAAAAGAGTTTTACCAGGCGAGGGGATGGGTGGCGCATCATAATTCTGAGATCTGGTGTACATCAAATCCGGTGGGAGATGTAGGCGCCGGTGATCCTGTATGGGCTAACTGGTACATGGGCGGTAACTGGCTTTGCCAGCATTTGTGGGAACACTATGCATTTACCAGAGATAAAAAATTCCTTGCCGAAGCCTATCCCATCATGAAAGAAGCAGGGCTGTTTACATTAGACTGGCTGGTAGAAGATAAAGACGGTTATCTTGTTACGGCGCCTTCTACTTCCCCGGAAAATAAGTTCAAAGATAAGAACGGTACGCAGCAATCGGTATCAGTTGCCACCACCATGGATATGTCGATCATCCGTGATTTGTTTGCTAATTTGATAAATGCTTCTGAAGTACTGGGAATTGATGCTGAATTCAGAAATACACTAAAGGAAAAAAGTAAAAAGTTATATCCCATGCATATTGGCGGTAAAGGGCAATTGCAGGAGTGGTATAAAGATTTTGAAGAAACCGATCCGCTGCACCGGCATGTGTCGCATTTGTTTGGCTTGTATCCTGGCAAAGAGTTATCTGTTACCAATAATCCTGAATTTTTTAATGCGGCCAGGAAAACCCTGGAACTGCGGGGTGATGGCGGCACCGGATGGAGCAAAGGCTGGAAAATTAACTGGTGGGCCAGGTTGCTCGATGGCGATCATGCCTATACTTTAATACGTCAGCTATTGACTTATACCAATACCGGCAGAACGGAAATGCACAACGGTGGCGGCACCTATCCTAATTTCTTTGATGCGCATCCTCCCTTTCAGATCGATGGAAATTTTGCAGGCACTGCTGGTATGGCCGAGATGCTGCTGCAAAGCCAGTTTGGCGAAATACATTTACTGCCTGCACTGCCCCATGCCTGGAAGGAAGGAAAAGTCACCGGCCTGAAAGCCAGGGGCAATTTTGAAATAAGTATACAATGGAAAAACAATGGGCTGTCAACAGCTACTGTTAAATCACTCAGTGGCGGCAGGTGTATTGTAAGGACCAATGTACCGGTAACAGTTATTGGCGTGAAAGCAAATTCGCAAAAAACAGCCTATGGCTTTGTAACTTCTTTTGACACCGAAAAAGGTAAAGGGTACCAGGTAAATGTAAAATAGCCTGCATCAAATTAATAATGTAATAATCAACTTTATATTCAATGAGAACGCTGGTATGTATAAAGCCCGGAGAGTTTGAATATGTAACCGGAGAACAACCGGAATTACAAAAAGGACAGGCTATTATAAAAATAAGGCGGATTGGCATTTGTGGAACCGATCTGCACGCTTACGAAGGCACACAACCCTTTTTTGAATATCCCCGCATCCTGGGCCACGAGCTGGCCGGTGAGCTGGTCGCCTTTGATGAGGCGCCTGGTTTTGAAATTGGCGAGGCTGTAACTTTTATTCCATATTTCAATTGTGGCAAATGTATTGCCTGCCGGTCGGGAAAGCCTAATTGCTGCAGCTCTATAAAAGTATGTGGGGTGCATCAGCATGGGGGTATGGTAGAATATCTGTCTGTTCCTTCCTGGTCTCTTGTTCATGGCGAAGGATTAAGTTTTGACGAACTGGCGCTTGTTGAACCCCTGGCCATTGGCGCACATGGGGTGCGCCGCGCGGGTGTAAGCCCCGGAGAATATGTGTTGGTAATAGGGGCCGGGCCAATCGGGTTGGGAACCATGGAGTTTGCACGCATTGCCGGCGCTAACGTAATAGCGCTTGATGTAAACGTAGCGCGTTTGAAATTTTGCAGGGAAAAGATACAGGTGGCTCATACTGTCAATGCCCTTGATCCCCATGTTGCGGAGCAATTAAAGAAAATAACATATGGCGATATGCCAACGGTAGTTATCGACGCAACCGGAAATTTAAAAGCCATCAACAGTGCTTTTAATTATATGGCGCATGGAGCCAGGTATGTTTTAATTGGCTTACAAAAAGGAGAGATATGCTTTAGTCACCCCGAGTTTCACAAAAGAGAAGCTACATTAATGAGCAGCCGCAATGCAACAAGAGCTGATTTTGAGCAGGTGATTGGTTCTATGAAAGCCAAACTGGTCGATCCAACCACTTATATTACACACCGGGTGATGTTTGAAGAAGTTAAGGATAAATTTGAGCAATGGTTAGATCCTGCCAATGGAGTTATAAAGGCAATGATCGATATGTAAAACGGGTCGTTTCTCTTAATGTTTTTGCTAAAAATGGTCGGATTTGTATAAAACAAAGTCTTTTTAATACAACAAAAGCCCAAAAGGTAAATGATAAATTTGAGGAAACGGCTTATGCCTGGTGATACTGCTTTGGGTTAGGGAAAGTACGTTCAATAAAAATGATTGTTTTGTTCTGTTGGTTGAGAAAATGATTGCAAACGGTTGCCAACTGCTTATATATGAAAAGGCTTTTTCAAAAGCATATCTTCTTTGTAGTGTTCTTTCTGTTTCTTGCCTCGTATACCTCTTTTGCCGGCTATCGGGTGAGTGCCTATCTGGGGATCGATCAGGGCTTGTCGAACAATTTTGTAAGATGTATTTACCAGGACAAAAATGGTTTTATGTGGTTTGGCACCTATGACGGACTAAACCGCTATGATGGATATGAATTCAGGATCTTCAGAAATAATTTCAAAAACAACCGCTCTCTCATTAACAACTGGATCAACACCATCGGTGAAGATGCAAAAGGAAATTTGTGGGTAGGCACAAGGCAGGGCGCATGTGTTTACCAAAGTATCTCTGACAAATTTTCATTTCTTTATTATTATACCCCTGAAAAAAAAGTGGAACCGCTAAATTCGGTCACCAATGACATAGAAGCGGACGGGCAAGGCAATATGTTTGTTGCTACAGCCGACAAAGGCTTGTTTTTTTTCCCAAATGGCCAAAGCATTGCTTACAGAATACCATTAGAGAACGATGCCAATTCCCCTTATAATGCTACTTCAGTCAAAGCAGGCAATGATAAAAAAGTCTGGCTCTTTGTCGCAAATAAAGGCTTGTATGCTTATGAGTATAAAACCAATAAGGCAAAATTGGTAAATGCAACCATCAAATCAGCCAATTGTATTGAAGCGGCAAATGGTTATTTATGGATAGGAACGAATGATGGATTATTCCGGTACAACATCGCTTCCAATTCCTTCGACAAAGTATATAATGTAGCGAATAAAAAATTAAACTACAATACTGTTTCAGGGATCACTGTAGGTAAAAACAATGAATTGTGGATTGCAACAAATGGCGGTGGCGTTGTTATCTTAAATACAGAAACGGATGAAGCACAATTTTTATCGAGTACAAGAGAGCCTAATTCGTTATCAAGCAATGCTGTCTATTCTATTTGGATTGACAGACAATCAAGAAAATGGATTGGCACTTTAAGAGGCGGCATCAATGTTATTGATCCCAGTAAAGATCGTTTTCAAAATATTGTTTCCAATCCTGCCACAACCAATACGCTGATCAGCAATTATATTTTATCGTTTTACGAAGCACCCAACAATGATTTGTGGATTGGCACAGATGGTGGCGGACTCAGTATCTGGAACAGGACATTGAACTCCTTTACCAATTACCGCCACGACAGTGGGGATCCCTATTCATTAAGCGACAATTTTGTTACCGACATTCAGTCAGATTTTCAAAATAACATCTGGATAACCACTTACCGGGGAGGCGTAAATCGTTACAACAACGGAAAGTTTGAGCATTATAGCTGTGTTGATCCTGATAACACTACCCTTACTTTTCATCCTATAGGCCCGAACCTTCTTGAAGATGGGGAGAAAAAAATCTGGCTAAGCGCCCAGCAATACGGCCTGTTCAAACTGAACAGGCAAAAGGGCGTTTTTGAATTGTTTGATGGCAGGCTTAAAGATCTGTATGTATTGAGGGAAGACAGGAGCAATGTTTTTTGGGGAGGCGGCATAAACCACCTGGTTCAAATTGATAAAGCCGGCAAAAAACATCTTTCTTATTTCATTGGTAAACCGGTTAGTGTTATAATGGAAGACCGCGCAGGTAACTTCTGGGTGGGTACGGAAGGAGGGGGATTGATCCTGTTCGATAGAAAGCAGGGAAAGATCATTGCCCGCTATACTACAGATGAAGGACTTTGCAGCAATTCTATATTAACCATTTTAGAAGATGCAGCAGGTAATTTGTGGATGAGCACTTTTAATGGCATTGCCAAATTCAATCCTAAAAACAAAACCTTCAAGAACTATTATCAGGGCGATGGATTGCAAAGCAACCAGTTCAATTATCATGCTGCATTAAAATTACGTTCCGGCGAATTTGCTTTTGGTGGTATTAAGGGATTTTCTTTGTTCCGCCCCGAAAGCATCGCCGCAGCCAACGGCAATCCGGAAATTTATTTAACAGATGTGAAAGTTGCCAACACTTCTCTTGAAAAGGATGCTGAGCTTGAAACCCAAACGAATTTCAATCGTATTGAGCTCATCAGGATCCCTTATAATAAAGCGGTTCTTTCATTTGAGTTTGCAGCGCTGGAATATTCTGCCCCTGATAAAATTCAATATGCCTATTATATGCAGGGTTCGGATAAAGACTGGATCTATTGCGGCAATACAAGAAAAGTAGTTTATAGCCATCTTTCCGAAGGCACCTACACTTTCAGGGTAAAAAACACCAATGCCGAAGGTCAATGGAATAAATCAGCCGTGCAGATCGAAATTATAGTGCTGCCTCCCTGGTACAGGACCTGGTGGGCATATTTGATGTATACAGTGATGAGTGGCGCAGCCGTTTATTTTTACCTGCAATACCGGGCAAAACAAACCAGGCTGCAATACGAAGTAAAGATTGCAAAGCTTAATGCAGAAAATGAACGCTCGGAAAAAGAAAGAAGTCTTGCCGAATTAGCTGTAGAGAAAGCGGAGCTGGAAAAGGAGAGAGCGGAAAGAGAAAGGGAACATGCCGAACTTGAAAAAGAAAGGATCCTGAATGAAAAAGAAAGAGAGATCAATGAAAAGAAAATTTCTTTCTTCACCAATATCTCTCATGAGTTCAGAACACCACTGACATTAATTATTAATCCGGTTAAGGAGTTACTGCAGAAAAATTCCAGTGAACAAAAAGACAGGGGTGATTTGAACATTGTTTACCGGAATGCAAGGCGAATGCTCAGCCTTGTTGACCAATTGCTTTTATTCAGGAAAGCCGAGAGTGGTTTAGACAAAATAAAGCCATCCAGGCTCCATCTTCACGATCTGGCGTACGAAGTGTATCTGTGTTTTGTTCAACAGGCAAAAACGCAGCGCATCAATTATGTTTTTGATTGCGCAAATAAGGAAGTGGAAATCTATGCAGACCGGGAAAAGCTGGAGATCATTTTATATAACCTGCTGTCCAATGCATTAAAATATACAGCCGCTGAAGGCAGCATCTGGCTTTCAATAGTAGAAGCAACAGAAGATGTTGTAATAAAAGTGCAGGACAATGGGGCTGGTATACCGGCCGAAACCGGGGAAAAGCTATTTGATAAGTTTTATAAAGCTGAAAGAACGAAAACAAGTTCCAGGGCGGGTTTTGGCATAGGGCTCTTCCTTGTAAAACATTTTACAGAGTTACACGGTGGAACCATTTCCTACGAAAGCGAGGAAGGGCAGGGGACAACTTTTATCTTAAAGCTTCAAAAAGGTAAGGCGCATTTTGGTGCGGAGGTGATTATTTCAGAAGCAGAAGCTGCTCCTCAATTGCTGGAAGCGCTGAAAGAAGAAGCTGAGATCAGGGAAGATACTGATACCGGAGAACCCTTACCTGAACTGGTTTCCGAAAAGCACTCTGTTCTGATAATAGATGATGATGAGGCCATCAGGCAATACCTTGTTCGCCTGTTTAAAGACACCTATATAATATATCAGGGCGAAAACGGCGAAGCTGGCTTTTCTATGGCTCAAAAGTATTTGCCCGACCTGATCATCTCCGACATTCACATGAAGGAGATGAATGGGATTGACCTTTGCAGGGCGGTTAAAGAAAATGAGCAGCTAAGCCATATCCCGGTTATCTTACTTACCGGCGCCACGTCCGATGAACTCAGGCTCCAGGGAGTGGAAGGCGGGGCGGATGATTATATTGTAAAACCTTTTGACAGCAAACTGCTGGTTGCACGGGTTACCACGCTTTTAAAGAATCGCAATACGGTTCAAAAATATTTTTACAATGAAATAACCCTTAATAAAAACGATTTCAAGGTTTCGCCCGAATACAGGGAGTTTTTGGACAAATGCATTTCTATTGTTGAGAACCATTTAAGGGACAAGAACTTTAGTGTTCAAACTTTACTCAACGAAATGGGCATGAGCCATTCCAATCTTCTCCGTAAAGTAAAGTCAGTCTCCGGCCAGCCCGTAAATATTTTTATCCGGTCAATCCGTCTTCGCAAAGCTGCGGAGTTGTTTATAAATACGGACTATAGTATCAAGGAAACAGCATACACCGTCGGTATAAGGGATATTAAATACTTCAGGGAACAATTCAACAAGCTTTTCGGCATGAACCCTTCCGATTATGTAAAAAAATACCGCAAGGTCCATGGCAGGCAGTACACGATAGATAAGGAATCACTCAATCCCGGAGATTAATTTGATAATGCTTCAAGGTCTGGTAGTCCCTTAAAAAGGCAAAGCTCACGCGAAAGCATTTCATTATGCCCTGTATTTCATTAGCACATTAGCACATTATCGAATTATCACATTGGCATTTGGCGTTTCAGCCCCCCCTTTTGGGAGTTTACCCCCCGCCTGAATTCCCCAAAAAACTGGTTTTACACTGGTAGCTTTACATTATCGAATTGTTAAAGCCGGTTTTTCCTGGTTTGAAACGATTAGATAGGAATCGGAGCTGTACGCACCAGTCAGAGTCGATGCATCCGGCTCCTTGTTTTATGTGCATCATTAAATCGATTAACTACAAATTTGACCCGGGATCCTGGTTGCCTGCTAAAATGAAGAAGAGAATTTCCATACACGACATTGCCAGAGAGCTTAATCTTTCTGCTACCACCATATCATTTGTATTGAATGGCAAGGCGGAAGAAAAAAAGATCAGTGAGGATGTACGGAGAAAGGTATCGGATTATATAAAGAAGGTAGGCTATCAGCCAAACATGATAGCAAAAAGCTTACGAACAGGGAAAACCAGGGTTATAGGAATGCTGGTAGAAGATCTTTCCGACCCGTTCTTCTCCGGTATTTCCAGGGGAATTGAAACCATCGCCTATGATCATAAGTATAAAATATTTTTTGCAAGCACTGAAAATGATACCGAGAAAACAAAAGCGCTGATAAAGGTATTCAGGGAGCGGCAGGTAGATGGATATATTATGGCGCCACCTTGTGGCGTAGAAGATGAAATAAGCGCTCTCATGGAGGATAATGTGCCGGTTATCCTTTTCGACCGCTACCTGCCCTCACTTAATACCAATACGGTGATCATTGATAACTTTTCCGGCTCATACCAGGCCGTAAAACATCTGCAGGAAAATGGTTTTTCCAACATTGCCCTCATAACACTGAACTCGGAGCAAACCCAGATGCATGCCCGCCTGCAAGGCTATAGCAAAGCAATTGAAGAAAGCGGGTTCCAGCCTGTTGTACAAAAGCTTCCCTGCAAATTAAGTCATCAGGCAGGCGCAGAAATGGTGCGGGAATTTATTAAACAGCATGACAAAGTTGATGCGATCATTTTTGCGACTAATTATTTAGCCATAAGCGGACTACAGGCGATCAGAGATCTGGGATTGGCAATACCTGGTAATATTGCGGTAGTAGGTTTTGATGATAATACCCACTTTAATTTATTTACTCCTTCCATTACCGCAGTAGCGCAACCAACAGAAGAAATTGCACAGGAAGTAGTACACCAATTGCTCAATGCTTTATCAAATGAAAGAGAAAGCAAAAAACGAAGGATGGTCATGTTGCCGGTTAAGCTAATTGTAAGAGATTCTTCATTTCCCAAGGTGATAAAGAAAATTGTTCACTCACAACCATCAACTATGAAAACCAGTTAACCGATTTAGTAATCAATCAAAATTTTATAGTAACTCATTAGGGTAAAAAACGGTTTTTTGCCCTGACAGGGATCTTTTTGTCGTTAAAAATTGCCATTATGAAAAGAAAACTAACTGCAGGTGTTCTGCCACCTTCTTGTTTGGGGAGGCAAGTGTACTGTAATGTTAACCTGGTTCTCCTGATTGCTATGCTGCTTCTATTTTCTTCTGCCAGGGCACAGGTTGCCCATACAAAGGCCGGTGTCAGATTGGATTCTGTTATTGAGATCTCAAAACCACCGGCGGCTGTTCCAATTCTTTATGGAGAACAGGCAAAAAGCAGGTTGGTGCAGTCGGTAGCAACAGTTTATACCAACCAGTTAACCACAACCCCAAGTCCTCAATTTTTACAGGCTTTACCGGGCCGCATTCCTGGTTTGAATATTTTTTTCAGCAGTGGCGGACCTGGCCTTGACGGTAACGGAATGGGCTTCAATATCCGTGGGGCACGAGCGCAGATCATTTTGATCGATGGGGTTGAAAGAGGATATCAGTCCATTGACCCTGAACAGATAGAATCTATAAGCGTTTTAAAAGATGCGCTTTCGACGGTAATGTTCGGTCAGCGTTCTTCGTACGGAATAATCTCCATCAGAACAAAAAAAGGGGATATAGGTAAACCCCGCATTTCATTTACTGCGCAATCGGGTTTTGAAACACCGACAGCTCTCCCCAAACCATTATCTGCCTGGCAATATGCAACACTGTATAATGAGGCCAAACAAAACGATGCCGGAACAACGCCGGTTATTCCCCAATATACACCCGCCCAGATCGATGCCTACCAAAATCATACAGATCCATACACCTACCCTGATGTGAACTGGTACAATCAGGTTTTGAGAAACAGGGCCGGAGAGCATCGTTATAATTTAAATATCCAGGGTAGTGGAAAAGGGTTCAGGTATTTTGTTGACCTGGACAATATGAAAGAAAAAGGGATCATTCAAACGAGTGATGCCAATAAATACAATACAAACGCTCAATTAGACCGGTATGCTTTGCGTACGAATGTAGGGGTTGATGTAACACCGGTAACCTTTGCGCAATTGAACATCTTCGGCCGTTTTCAACGGTACAACCAACCGGGTGGGGGAGTTGGTGGTATTTTTTCGTCCTTATTAAATACACCGGCGCTTGCTTACCCTGTTTTCAACCCTGATGGTTCATTGGGGGGAAGCGATAAATACCAGGGCAATACGAATATATGGGGCCAGGCCGTTGCGCGGGGATACCAGTTCCAGGATGTAAGAGATATTGCGGTTGACGTGGAGGTTACTCAAAAGCTGGATGTGCTTACAAAAGGCCTTTTCCTGAAAGCAAAAGCTTCCAACAACAATACTGTTTATTATACTACCACACGGGCTAAAAATTTTGAAGTTTACCAGTATCTGAATAACGGGTACACCAAGTATGGGTCTACGACCGAGCAAACAACTTCGGGAAACCCAAATGACAGGTATCGAATTGTGTACCTGGAAGGATCGCTTGGTTATGACAGAACGTTTAAAAAACATGCCATTTCCGCTCTTACGGTTGTCAACCAGCAAAGCAGACTGACATTCAGTACCACTAATCTTCCGGAAATATATACGGCTTACTCAGGTAAATTGAATTATTGTTTTAATGAAAAATATATAGGGGAAGGCGCTGTTAGCTATGGCGGGTATAACTGGCTTGAACCATCAAAACGTTGGGCAACTTACTGGGCCGGAGGAATTGGCTGGAACCTGCATAAGGAAGCGTTCATCAGCCGCAACCTTCCTTTCATTAGCAATCTGAAACTAAGAGCAAACTACGGATTGACCGGTCAGGCAAATGCAGGGTATTTTACGTATATACAAACCTATTTTAACGCCAATGGCTATTGGTTTGGCTCCGGCTCTTCGCTTGACAGGGCTGCTGGAGAAAACGCTATTGCCAATACAGGTCTTGTTCCTGAAAAAGCAAAAAAGTTCGATGCCGGAATTGATCTTGGTCTTTGGAACAACAAATTGACGATCACTGCCGACTATTTCTTCAATAAGTTCTATGATCTGGTTGCTGCACCTACTTTTACGACTGCGATATTTGGCGCAAACTATCCGAATAAAAACTATCAGCGGTTCAACTATTGGGGCACAGATATTTCCGTAACCTGGCAACAAAGTATAAAGAAATTTACCTGGTTCGCTTCAGGTAATTTCTCGCTGGTACAATCAAAAGTCGTTTATAATGCAGAACTGCCCAAAAATTACGACTATCAGGTAACGACCGGAAAGCCTGTGGGACTGCAATATGGTTATACCGCCATTGGCCTGTTTAAATCGTACGATGAAATTAACGATGCCGCCAACGCAGTGCTGCCTTCATCGCCCCGGTCTTCTCTGAGGCCCGGCGACATCCGTTATCTTGATCGAAATGGCGATGGCCAGATCACGATTGACGACCAGGCGCCCATTGGTAATGCAAAACCCACAGTCTATTATGGCCTCCATACCGGTTTCAGTTTTAAAGGTTTTGATCTTTCCCTGCTTGTTCAGGGTACGTTTAACCGACAGAGTTATTTAAACGGCGATTTCATGAACGGCTTTGGGAACGGTGGGCAAAACAATGCCTATGAGTATAACCTGGGCCGGTTTACCACCGCCACGGCAGAAACGGCACAACAACCAAGGTTATGGTTGGGCAGCAACACAAATAATACCCAGACCTCTTCCTTTTGGTTGAAGAACAATGATTTTGTGCGCCTCAAAAACGTAGAGCTGGGCTATACCTTCCCCGAAAAATTATCCCGCAAAATTGGCCTTCCTTCGGTACGCTTATTTGCCAACGGACTGAACCTGCTTACCTGGGCAGAAATTTATGACGTGAGAAAAGATCTGGACCCTGAGGCCTGGGGCGGCGCTTATCCTGTTATGAAGATTGTGAATTTCGGTATCAACATTAAATTTTAACGATAACGTATTGTTATATGAAAAAGCATTTTGGCTGGCTCGGTATTAGCTTAACTGCCGTCATTTTTACCCTATCATCCTGTAAAAAAGCTTTTGAAGACAAACCGCTCGAGCTGTTTACTATAGACTATATCTTCGATGAGAATGACCCTACAGGCGCCCAGGCATTTTGGTGGGTCGGAAATATATATGGGAAAATTCCTACCGGGTATAACCGGATGCTGGGCAGTTCCAGTTGGGCTTTCAATAACTCACCAAGGACCAACACTTCCCTGGTGCCATTGGAATGTTTTTCTGATGATGCCGTTCCCAGTGGCGACGGAAATGAGGGCTGGAATGTCATTCGCGGCGGATACAGTCCTGTTGCACCATTTGATGATAACTGGGGTAATAGTTACAGTGCCATACGGGCAGCGAACATTTATTTAAACAATTATCAGCGGATTCCCTGGGCCGATTCATCCCGTAAAATATGGCTCACCAACGAGGCCCGTGCGCTCAGGGCTTATTTTTATTACGAACTCATCAGGCGGTATGGTGGTGTTCCCCTGGTAGGTGATAAAGTGTACGAGCCCAATGATCCTGAATTATTGAATTTAAAACGCAACAGCTTTGAAGAGTGCGTCAATTACATTGTTTCGGAATTGGATATAGCTAAAGACAGCCTTCGTCCCGATGTTCCCCTTAGCGGCAGAACAACCGATGCCGACTTCGGAAGAATGCGTAAAAGTATTGTATTGGCCATTAAGGCCAAGGTGTTACTGCTGGCCGCAAGTCCCTTGTTCAATCCTTCCTCAACCCCCGATAAACCCTATACGGGTTACCCTTCTTACAGTGCAGAAAGATGGAAAGTGGCCGCCGATGCCGCGAAAGCGGTGATGGACCTGGGTATTTATGACCTGGAGCCTAACCGTTACACCCTGGTATTGCAGCGGGCGAACAAAGAACACATTTTTTTCAGGATGAGTGATCCCCGTAACGATAATGGATATGCTTATTACATGTCTCCGCCCGGATACAAGCCGGCAAATCGAAATAGTGAAGGCCGGGTAAGCCCAACACAGGAATTTGTCGACGCCTTTCCCATGAAAAACGGGAAAACAATTACCGATCCTTCTTCCGGTTACAATCCATCGAATCCTTACGCCGGCCGCGATCCCCGTTTAGAGCAAACGGTATTTTATAATGGCGCTAAATGGCTGCAAAGACCAATAGAAACTTTTGAAGGAGGCAAAGACAAACCGAATGATGCTACACTGGCTCCTGTGCAAACGCAAACGGGTTATTACGCCAAAAAGTTTTGCGCAAACGATAGCAGCAGCGCCAATTATTCAACCACTTTTGTGCGGGACGGTGGCTTTATTCCGCCATGGAGTATCATCAGGTATGCCGACATTCTTTTAATGTATGCCGAGGCAAAGAATGAATATTCCGCACCTGATGCTTCTGTATATGCGGCTGTTGAGAAAATTCGCCAGCGGGCCGGCCTTTTGCCCTATTCGTTGCCTTTGGGATTGTCGAAAGATCAGATGCGCGATGTGGTGCGTAATGAGCGTCGTATTGAGCTGGCATTTGAAGAACAAAGGTTTTGGGACATTCGCAGGTGGAAAATTGCAAAAGCAGTTTACGGCACCACGCTTCATGGAGTAACCATCACCAAAAATGCAAATGGAACATTCAACTATTCTCCGAAGAATGTTACCACTCCTTATTTCACAGATGCCATGTATTTATTACCTATCGCCATAAAAGAAACGCAGGTAAATCAGGGGCTCGAACAAAACCCCTGGTATTGAATCTTTTTGACCTAATAAACGACATAAAATGAAAATAAAATTATTCATATTGATGTGGTTTTCGCTGCTGTCATCCACTGTATGGTCTCAGAATATAACAGTAAGAGGCCGTATAGTAAATGATAAAAATGAAGCCATAAGCGGAGCTACTGTTTCAGAATTCGGCAATGAAAAGTATGCAGGCGTTGCTGATGAACAGGGGAATTTTGTTATCTCAATAAAGCCTGGCAGTGGCAGGAAACTGGTGATCGCAAACGTTGGGTATCAGCCTCAAACGGTTGCTGTGATTTCAGGGACTCCCATGCTGATTCGCCTGGTGCGCGATGTAAAGGGATTGGAAGACGTGATAGTAATTGGGTATGGGCGTCAAAAAAGGATCACAAGTACCGGGGCTGTTAGTTCGGTAAAGGGTGAAGAGATCAGGACGGTGCCTACGGCAAACATTCAGAATACCCTTGTAGGCCGGTTACCCGGTTTTTTCAGCCAGCAAAGAAGCGGCCAGCCGGGATCCGACGCTGCCGATTTTTTTATCAGGGGGGTTAACTCAATCAATGGAGATAACAAACCGCTGATCATTGTGGATGACATCGAGTACGATTACACCCAGCTTTCACAGTTAAACGTAAATGAAGTAGAATCAGTCTCCATTCTGAAAGATGCGGCTACCACGTCTATTTACGGATTAAAAGGCGCCAACGGTGTTTTGGTTATTACCACTATCAGGGGGCGTATCGGAAAACCGCGGATCAATGCCACGGCTGAGAACGGCATTAACAAAGTGATCAGGATGCCGACCTTTCTTGATTCGTATACTACTGCCTTGCTTCGAAATGAAGCAACTATAAATGATGCATACGGTCAGTCGCAGGCGCCTGTACTTCCTTTTACGGCCGACGATCTGCAAAAATTTAAAGACGGCTCTGATCCTTATGGCCATCCGAATGTTAACTGGACAGATGTTTTATTAAACAGAACATCTACACAATCCCGGTATAATGTAGATATAAATGGAGGCAATTCTTTTGTGAAATATTTTACGTCCCTGGGTTATTATTCTGCAAATGGTATTTTAAAAGATTTCAAGCCAATTGGAGATTATGTCAATGTCAATTATTTCTACAGGCGTTTCAATTACCGCTCCAATTTGGATATTACCCCTACAAAAACGTTAAAGATCCGGTTCGACGTCAATGGTCGCTTTGAAACGGTCAACAACCCGAGCGGCACTGTAGAAGCGGCCGGGCTTTTTTATGAATTGAGTGCATTTCGTTACATGGCCCCGTATGCCATGCCGGTAATAAATCCGGATGGCAGTTACGGCTATGCATCACATGCCGGCGCCATAACTAATAACGGCGCTATTAACCCGGTTTTCAGGTTGGCTAATGGCGGGTACATAAGAAATTTCAATAACAACTATAACATTGTTGCAGGCGCCGACCAACGGTTGGATTTTATAACTGCAGGCCTGTCTGCTAAAGTAAATATTTCTTATGCCGGCAATAACAATGATGGCCGCAACCTTAACCGTAGTGGTTTGCCTGCTTATAAATATAACCCGGTTACGAATTCTTATTCAATAAGGGACGCAGGTCAATACCGTATGCTTCCCTATTCAGTTGCATCTAAAAGTAATGCCTTCAACTCTACCACTATTGTTCAGGCATCGCTTAATTATGATCGCACATTTGGCCGTCATCATGTTACCGGGCTTTTGTTGTTAAATCAACGGAATTATATAAACGGAGGAAATATTCCCATCAACTACCGGGGCACCACTGCGCGGTTGGATTATGATTTCAAGCGTAAATACCTCTTTGGCGTTACCATTGCCCGCAATGGTAATGATCTGTTCCGCAAAGAGAACCGGTATGGGATCTTTCCGGCAGTTTCCTGGGGCTACAACCTGTCGGAAGAGCCGTTTTTCAAGAACCTGTTCCCATTTTTTGACCTGTTCAAGATCAGGGGCTCTTATGGCCTTGTTGGCTCAGACGCCAGCTATCCAAGCACTGTAACCTCTGTTATTCAATATGCAACAACAGGTACAAATTTTTATGGCAATACCACCGTGGAAGGGGCTATGGTAAATCCTGATGTTACCTGGGAAAAAGAAAGGAAGGCAGACCTTGGGCTGGAGGTGAACATGTTCCAGGGTAAGGTTATATTAAGCGGAAGCTATTTTTACAACTACCGTTATGACCAATTGATTGACCAGGGTGGTGTTCCCCTGTTAATTGGACAGTCGCTTCCAAAAAAGAATATCGGTAAATCAGAGAACAGAGGCTTTGATGGAATGATTGCTTATAAGAACAGGATTGGGGATTTTAATTATTCGATCAGTGCAAATGCGTCTTATGCTGTAAACCGGATAGTTTACATAAGTGAGGCGCCCGATTATCCTTACCAGGCCAGAACGGGAACCAGGTTGGGTTTAACAATGGGCTATCATAGCCTTGGATTTTACCAGCCTGATGATTTTGATGCGAGCGGAAAAGTAACCAAAGGCGTTGCTGCTCCGCTTTGGAGTGTGATACAACCGGGCGACCTGAAATATGCCGATATGAACGGCGACGGCGTAATCACCGATGCCGATAAAACCTGGTTGTCGAAACCTAATTTGCCCAACATGAATCTGGGTGCTGAATTTACGATCGGCTACAAAGGGTTGACACTAAGAGCACTGCTTCAAGGCGCTTATGGTTATGCCGTGCAGGTAGCAGCGGAGGGCGCCGGTGATGCTTTCAATGGCAATTTGCGTCCCTGGAACCTTGAGCGCTGGACACCCGCCACTGCGGCTACGGCCACTTATCCACGCATTGGGTTGAACACGAACGTAAACAATATATCGTGGCAAACGGTCTCTGATTTCTGGTTTGCCAATACCTGGTATGTACGATTAAAATCGCTGGACCTGGCTTACCAGATCCCCGGCAGTTGGTTAAAAGGTACCAGGGTACTTCAGAATGCGCGGGTGTATGTCTCAGGATATAACCTGGTGAATATACAGAACATGGGTAAGTTTCAGCAGGACGCTGAAATTGCAAACGGCACCGGTGGGGCCTATCCCAATACGGCAAACTTCAACCTTGGATTGCAACTGGGCTTTTAATTCAAAAAATTACTTATGACCTTACATAAAATATATTGGAGGCCCTTATTGGCCGGGCTTGTTACAGCCACCTGTTTTATCACCGCATGCAAGAAAGATTTTCTTGATCAGAAAACCTTATCAGCTATCGATGAAGCGGCAGTCTTTCAGGATAGCACCAGGTCACTGGGAATGATCAATAACCTTTATTCCAACCTGGGAATATCTTTTAACCCCAGAAGATTCAACAATACAGGGTTAGACGCTGCCTGCGATGAATCGGAACCGCTCAGCGATCCTACCTTTTACACCTATAAGATCTCAAGTGGCGGCATTAACCCCAATAATGCCGATAAAGGTCTGTGGTCGACCACCTTCGGGATGGTTAGGGCCGCGAATATCTTTTTGAAAAATAAAGACAGCATTCCTGTATCAAATGCAACGAGAGACTACTGGACGGGGCAGGTACGGTTTTTTAGGGCATGGTATCTCTTCACGCTCTTAAAACATTATGGCGGCATACCCCTGATTGGCGACCAGGTCTTTGGCGATAAAGAAAAAATAGACGTGCCACGAAGCTCATTTGAAACCTGTATAAAATATTTAACCGATGAACTGGATGCGGCCGCTGCCACACTTCCGGCATCTTACCGTTCGGGCGATGCAAATCAGCTGAGAATAACGAAGGGGTCAGCACTGGCAGTAAAAGCACGGATGCTTTTATACGCAGCCAGTCCGCTGTTCAATAGCGGGCCAAGAGCAGATGATCCTGAACATTTACTCACTTTTCCCGGTGCAGATCCCGAACGTTGGAAGCAGGCTTCAGATGCGGCAAAAGCGGTGATCAACCTGGGCGTTTACAGCTTATATACGGCATCTTCAACGCCTCTTTATACGCTCTTTTTGCAAAACACCCCTCAACCGGAGCATGTGCTCGTGTATTGGCAACCTGCAGTAACTTCCAATAATTTTTATATTGAAAACAGCGCCAATCCTACTTCAAGAGGAGGCATGAATGGCTGGCAGGGCGTAAAGTATTTTCCAACACAGGAGTTGGTAGATGAATTTGAGATGATCAACGGGCTAAGAATAACAGACCCTGCTTCCGGTTATCCCGGCGTTGGCAATAATATGTATAAGAACAGGGATCCCCGGCTCACTTATACAGTTAACTATAATGGTTCCATTCGCAACCTGGGCTCATTTGGCGACCAGCCCGTCAATACCTACACAGGCGTAATTCCAACAGGTAATGCAGCGGCAACCAGCGCCAGCCTTGACGGCATCTATACACCTACAGGCACGTTAACGGGTTATTTCAGGTACAAGATGTGTAATGGCGCTGTGGGCGAGTTGTATCGTCCCTGGGTAGTGATGCGGTATGCAGAAGTGCTGTTGAATGCAGCCGAGGCAACGAATGAATACTACGGTGCAACTACTGAAGTGTATGACTGGTTAAAGATGATCCGCAGCCGTGCCGGGATCACTGCAGGTACAAACGGATTGTATGGTTTAAAGGCTGGTATGAGCAAAGAGGAAATGCGGGAAGCCATTTGGCATGAACGCCGCGTGGAGTTGGCTTTTGAGGAACACCGGTTCTGGGATGTGCGCCGCTGGAAGATCGCTCCGCAAACGGAGAATGCAGAAACCCACGGAATGGAAATTACAAGAGCTGCGAACGGAAGTTTTTCGTACCGGGTGATCGTTATACGAAAACATAAGTTCACCGACGCCATGTATTTCTGGCCCATACCGCAAAGTGAAATTACGAAGTCGCCTTCTTTACAACAAAACCCCGGGTATTAAAAGACATGCTTTAAACAATTTTAATGTTCAAGTTATGAAACGCATTATAACCGCGCTTGCTCTTATTGCCGCTTTTTCAATAATTGCCTGTACAAAAGGAGGAAAGCTGGAAAGGATCAGCGGCGACCAGTATACGATCACTTCAACTGCGGGCAGCAAACAACTGGTGCCGGCAATTGATACCACTTCCACCGGAGCATTTACAGGTTTTTATGATGAGCAATCGAACATATTGAGCTTCACCATAACGTGGAATGATCTGTGGCGAACGGCCAGCAAAGACACCATTACTTCGGTAAACTTTTACGGTCCTGCCACTGCGGAGACAAATGGCGCCTTAGTGCGTTCGCTGCCTTTTGTAAGCACAAACAATGCAGCGAGTGCCAATTTAGGCCTGGCAGGCATACGAGGATTTACAACGAGCGAACAGGCAGACTTCCTCTCAGGAGCCTATTACTTTACCATCAATACGAAAAAGTATCCCAACGGTATCGTTAGAGGGCAGTTGGCAGCAACAAAACAATAAATCTTATTCATTTGATTCGTGAGCTTATGCAAAAGTTTCAATCCCTGGTCTTTTTTCTTTGTTTTTATGGTTTGAAAACAAATGCACAACAATTGATCACTTATCCGGTACCGCAGGCAGTTGTTTACTCCATGCACAACGATGACTACACCGTGAAAGTGCGCCAACCCGGCGGGGAATGGCAGGATTTGTATGAATACAATGTAAAAGTCGATCTCGATAAACCGCAGGATGCTTCGATGGTTTACTTTGATTTTTCAGGAACAGTAGAAGTGTTCGTTCAAAAGAATAACGGTACCGTGCAGTCGGTTAAGGTCCGTCCGTCTTCTTATGAAATAAAACCGGTCTTATATGGCAATAGTCTCACTTTCACCTTAACTGAACCCCGGAAAATCTCCATAGAGTTTGATGGCGATAAATTACACAACCTGCACGTATTTGCCAACCCCATTGAAACGGCTCGTCCCGATCCCAACGATCCCAATGTTGTTTATTTCGGGCCAGGTGTTCACCTGCCGAAAGACCTGCCTGGTGACGCGTTCAACATTTCCTCAGGTAAAACGGTTTACATTGCTGGCGGCGCCATCGTGAGAGGAAAATTAATGTGTGATAAGGTGCAGCATGTGCGCATTACCGGTCGCGGCATTATTGACCAACCGGAGCGAGGTGTAGAGATCAGGCACTCAAGTGATGTTACCGTAGATGGGGTCATTGTAGTAAATCCAAAACACTATACAGTTTTTGCCGGGGGATCGGACCATATTACCATCCGCAATTTGAAATCATTCAGTGCCAATCCCTGGAGCGATGGGCTCGATTTTATGAGCTGCAGTGACGTCACTGTTGATGACGTGTTCATGCGCAATTCTGATGATTGTATCGCCGTGTATGCACACCGGTGGGAATTTTATGGCGATGCCAAAAATTATTCCGTTACGAACTCCACTCTTTGGGCCGATGTAGCGCATACCATTAATATCGGCGTTCACGGCAATACGGAAAAAACAGGTGAGGTAATTGAGAATTTACTGTTTAAAAACATCGAGATCCTGGAGCTCGATGAAGACGATCCCTCTGCCGAGGGGTGCATGGCCATTCAGGCAGCCGACATGAACCTGGTTCGCAATGTTCGCTTTGAAGATATACGGGTAGATAATTTTCAGGAGGGGAAATTGCTGCAATTAAAAGTCGCCTTCTTTGATAAATACAATGCGGCTCCCGGGAGGGGAGTTGAAAATATTTATTTCAAGAACATAAGTTATAACGGCTTTAATAATTCTTGTTCCATCATTAATGGTTTAGATAAAGATCATCTTGTAAAGGATGTGACGTTCGAAAACCTGCGCATCAACGGAAAACTGATCAACAGTGTTGAAGAGGCAAATATTAAAGTAGGCGAGTTCGCAAAAAATATAACGTTCAAAAATTCGCAGCCGGCAAAGCCGGGTTTGACGAGTGCAAAGAACTAAAGGCAGGAAAAACGATCAATGATACCAAATAACCAATAACAGTAAAACCAAATTCTTGCTATGAATCAGACGAAACACGTATTATTTTTCCTGTTGCTGTTTTACAGTATTACAGCAACAGCACAAACATTTGTGCATCCCGGCGGCTTACATACACAAACCGATTTAGACCGGATGAAAACCCAGGTGGCGGCCGGTGCGCATCCCTGGATAGATAGCTGGAACGCTTTGATCGTTCACCCAAAAGCACAAAATACCTACACTGCCGGGGCTCAGGCCAACATGGGCGCCAGCCGTCAACGCGCTTCTGCCGATGCAGTGGCCGCCTATCTCAACGCATTGCGTTGGTATATCTCCGGTGATACTTCTTATGCAGCCTGCTCGCGAAGAATATTAAACGCCTGGGCTTATGCGGTGAACCAGGTGCCGAGTGGCCAGGACATTCCCGGCCTGATGGGAATAGCGGTGTATGAATTTGCAGTGGCGGCAGAAGTGCTGCGGCTGTATCCTAACTGGTCATCAACAGATTTCAATCAGTTCAAAAGCATGATGACCACTTACCTGTACCCGAATTGCCATGATTTTTTAACGCGGCACAACAATGCCTGTATCACCCATTACTGGGCTAACTGGGACATCTGTAACATGACAGCCATTTTAGGCATTGGTATTTTGTGCGACGACACCGCAAAGTTCAACGAAGCGATCACTTATTTTAAATCCGGGGCAGGCAACGGCAATATTGCTAACGCAATTCCTTTTATACATCCGGGTGGTTTGGGCCAGTGGCAGGAAACGGGCCGCGACCAGGAGCATGCGCTGTTAGGGTTGGGTATGCTGGGAAGTTTTTGCCAGATAGCCTGGAACCAGGGACAGGATATGTATGGTTATGATAATAACCGCCTGTTGGCAGGCGCTGAATATACAGCCAAATACAATCTATGGAAAGATGTTCCTTATACCACTTATAACAACTGCGATAACGTGCAGAACTATTGGGCTTCTGAACAAAACGCTTTTGGCCGGGGAAGATTACAGCGGCCCATTTGGGAAATGATCTACAACCACTACGTGGTACTCAAAGGCCTGAGCGCCCCCAATGTAAAAGCTATGGCCGAAGTGAACCGGCCCGAAGGATTCGAGAATGATGATAACCTTGGATTTGGCACGCTCTGCTATACCCTCAATGCAGCAACATCGCCATATCCTGCATCACCTGCTCCACCGGCGCCTGCAGGCCTGAAAGCGACAGCCAGCGTGAAAAAAGTATGGTTAAGATGGCTTCCTGTTGTTACGGCAAATGGATACAATGTGCTGCGTTCAACAACAAGCAGCGGGCCCTATACTACGATCGCCACTTACAAAGGGACTAACCCTTTATACGAAGATACCGGTGTAATCAACGGCACTGCGTATTATTATGTGGTATCAGCCATCAATCAGGCGGGAACCAGTAGTAATTCGTTGGAAGTAAATGCAACTCCGGCCGCTACCGGTGCATTGCCCACCGGCTGGGCCTGGCAGGATATTGGAACCGTTGCCACGCCCGGAGGCGCCGGTTATGCGAATGTGAGTAATGGAACTTTTGTAGTGAGTGGTTCCGGCGCCGGCATCGGTGGCGCCGCAGACGGTTTGAGTTATGTGTATAAAACGGTGACCGGTGATGCAACCATCACTGCACGGGTTGCAGCAAATACCTGGGTTGGCGGTGGTGCACAAAAAACGGGCATCATGATCCGCGAATCGCTTGCTGACAATGCCATCGCGTTCAGTATGACTTTTGGTGACGGGGGCGTTCGCGAAGCAAGGTCAGGACGCCGCACTACTACAGGTGGTTCTATGAGTTTTCAAACAGGTAATTTATACACCCGTGCGCCTGGCTGGTTCCGCCTGCAACGAGCCGGCAATACGATAACAGCTTATCAATCTACCGATGGAAGAACATGGTTTACGGTAGGGGCGCCTGTTACGGTATCAATGGCCGCTACTTATTATGTTGGCCTGGCTGTTTCTTCAAACAGTTCCAATGTAAACACTGCCACCTATGATAGCGTAACGATAACGAGCGGTGCCATCGCAAACGGCACTTACCGCATCATCAACCGTAACAGCGGTAAAGTGCTGGATGTAGCCAATAAATCAACAGCCAACGGCGCCAATGTACATCAATGGACGTGGCTTAATGGCGCCAATCAACAATGGAACGTGAATGATCTTGGCAATGGGCAATACAACATTGTTGGCGTGCAAAGCGGAAAATACCTGGATGTTGCCAGTGGTTCTACCGCCGATGGCGCCAATGTGCAGATCTGGCAATCTACCGGTGGCGCCAATCAAAAGTTTACATTCACGGTTACCGACAGCAATTACTTTCGCATAACGGCGGTGCACAGTGGTAAAGTGTTGGAAGTGGCCAGTGGTGCTACAGCCGATGGCGCCAATGTACAGCAATGGACCTGGAATGGCGCCTACAACAAACAATGGAAACTGGTGCCTGTAAGCAATGCATCTGCAAGAATTGAAAATACTGTTCCCGCACAAACGCCCGCATCATCGAAAGATCTTGTGCTGTATCCCAACCCGGTAACTAATCAACTGATGCTTCAATTGCAAAATGGTTTTGCCAAAGGAGCTACACTAAAATTATGTGATGTTTCGGGCAAAACGATCTACAGGGTGAAAATAACAGGCAGTCAATACCAGCTTTCTACAGGCAAACTACCTGCAGGTATGTATGTGCTGGAACTGAGTAATGGAAGCAAGACCATAACCGAAAAGATCATTAAAAAATAATCAATAAGCCAGCCGGTAAGCGAATAAAAAAGCTTGCAGGCATAAAACATTTTTTGAAAATATCTGATGATACAGATTTTTTTTACCCGTCCAAAACGAACCATATGATGAAAATTTTAACAGCTTTACCAAAGATCAGAATGCTTAACTGCCTTTGGGCGATCATCTTTACGTTTTTGATTTCCCCTAATGCAGGGGCGCAAACCTTTACGCATCCGGGAGCCCCGCTTTCAAAGTCTGACCTGGATGTCCTGAAGGCACATGTGAAGGCCGGAGATTATCCCTGGAAACAGGCTTATGATATTATGGCTGCCGATGGCAAATCTCAGTTGACTTATACTTATCAGGCTTTTGCTACGGTTACCCGTAGTCCGGATCTAAACCTTTACCGTTGGAGAAACGATATGACGGCTGCCTTTTATTTATCGCTGATGTGGTATTTTACGGATAATGAGGCCTATGCAGCAAAGGCGAGGGATATTTTAATAGCCTGGGCCACCACCCAAACGGAGTTTGGAGGACAGTTGGGAAACCTGGACTTAGGTGATTACGCGTATGCCTATGGGGGAGCTGCCTCCATCCTTCGCGGAACCTGGAGCGGCTGGACGGCTGAAAATACAGCAGCCGTAAAAAACCTGTTTAATAACGTATACTGGCCGGCTTCAGGTTGTTCTTTTTATGCTATAGGTCCATCCAATAAAGGTAACCTGAGTATGGCCGCAGGTGTCGTGATCGCCGCATTTTCCGACGATCCTGATAAAATAGCCCATATTGTCTACCTGTCGAGATATATTGCTTCTTGCGGGCTTAAAAATACCTTGCCCAGTGGCCAGAATGGAGAAAGTTTAAGAGATCAGGGGCACGCCCACGGCACCTGGAACAATCTGGCCTTCACGGCAGAAGTGCTCTATAAACAGGGTATCGACATTTATTCCGACCTGGAGGACCGGATTATGGCCAATGCCGAATATTTTGCCAGGAAAAATTTAAGCATACCCATCGGGTTCGTCCCTTTTGGTACTATTGATGCCTATTATTTAACAGATATAACCAACCCCTGGGACCAGGGAAGGTTTGGCCCTACTTTGGCTCACGGGGCTTATGTTGTCCGTAAGAAGCAAAGTTCGGTTTACCTGAGCAAACTGCTAAATGCCATCCCCAGACGTTTTGACCCGGTAATCACCTGGTTCTATAAGTCGGAAGACAACTCTACGGCTACTGTTCCACCGCAAACGGAAATTGTCCCTGAGCCTACCAAAGTGGGAACAGGGGGCTTAACCTCTCTGGACATAGGCACGGCGTCCCCTGCCGGAAGCAGTTCCTACAATAACAATGTGTGGACGGTAAAAGGAAGTGGGGATATATGGACACATGGAGCGGATGCTTTGCACTTCGTGTATAAGGAAGTGACCGGAAATTGTTCCATCATCGCTAAAGTGGAATCAGTTGAGGGCACTGCTGCTAATGCCAAGGCGGGGGTAATGATCCGTTCTGATCTGACGGCTACTTCAGGGCAAAGGGCATGGATAGCGGTAACTCCGGGGGTGAACGCAGAGTCGTTTATGCATGGATGGTCAGAACTAAGGGGCGGTTCTTATTATGAGAAAGAGTCCAGGCCAATACCTGGCATTCCTTATTGGGTAAAAATTGAACGTGTAGGGGAGATGATTGCCACCTATTATTCTCCTGATGGCGTAAGTTGGGCGGCGGCAAATGAGGGCAGGTATACGGGCTTTACCGGCAAAGCCTACATTGGCCTGGCGGTTTGTTCCGTTGTCAATGGTGTTTTAAATACGGCTACTTTTAGCAATGTAAGTGTTACCGGAGGGCAAGGGGGAGTTGTTACTGCACCCGAAGCTCCGCATTCTATATATGCCTATCCCGGAGATAAACAGATGCGGGTAAAATGGCTATCCTCCTTCGGGGCGGATAGCTATACGCTTAAACGCTCAACTTCTGAGAACGGGACCTATTCTACCATTGCCACAGGCCTTTCAGGAAATACGTTTCTGGATAATAATTTATCAAACGGTCAGACCTATTATTATAAGGTTTGTGCTGTAAATGCTGCGGGCACCAGTGCAGATTCACCAGGAGATGGAGGTGTTCCGGAAGCGCCGCCGGTTCCGCAGGTATTGAATTCCGATAGTTTCAATGGGATATATCGAATTATAGCAACTCATAGCAATAAAGCAGTAGAGGTTAAAGATGGTTCAACAGCAGAAGGCGCCTTATTGGGACAAAACCCGTATTCTTCTTCAGGTAACCAGCATTGGAGAATAACTCCTATATCCGGTACAGATTATAAGATCATAAACCTGCGGAGTGGAAAAGCAATGGATGTGGTGAACAATGCCATAACCAATGGTGCGGCAATCGAACAGCGCACTTATTCGGCTACAGATTCAGCCCAGGTATGGTCTATTAAGGACCGGGAGAACGGAACGTTCAGTATTGTGGGAAAACAAAGCCAGAAAGCGCTGGAGGTTGCCGGCTCAAGTACTTTAGACGGTGCGGCAATGAATCTCAACAGCTGGCTTGATAATCCTAATCAGATCTTTAGAATAGAACCTGTTACGGCAGCAGACATGGACTCCGCCTACCATAAAAAGCTGGCTGAAGCCATAAAACTACGCGATACCACACAGACGAGTGACTCAATTGTGGGCGGTAAATTTCCGGTAGCGGCCAAAGTACAGTTGAACGATAGCATCATGTATGTACAGTCCTTGTACAATCCGCAATCAACAGTTTTTCAGATTAATGACTACGTTACGCTATTGGAGAATGCTATGGAACGGTATAAGGCGGCTATGTATTACTTTACGAATACACTTGCTGACGGCAATTACTATCTTAAACCACTTGCCAGCGATTCGTTGTGGACCAGGAATGAGACCAACAAGCCTTTATTTGATGTGTCGAATCCCAATCCATTAGTGCAAATGTGGAATGTGAAAAAGCAGGGAAACGGCAGGTATAAAATTACCTGTCTGAGCGCCCCACCTCCGGCATTTAGCAATTATATCTATGAGGACGCATTATTTGGCCGTAATGTCATTGCCTACTCAGACGCTTACAATTCATTTAATATTTACTCTAACGGTACCTCGCATGCGGTTCAACGGGCACAAAACGCCGGAAACGGGTACTGGTATAAAAGTGGCAATCAAATACTTGCTGTACTTGGAAGTAATAATGATCCGGTTCCCTATAGTTTCCCATTCCGTTTTGAACCTGTGGGAACTGTTCCCATAAGCCTCACCGCTTCAGCAGCAGATGGTAAAAACGTCCTTGAATGGGACCCTATCGCTGATTTTACTTACAATGTAAAACGTTCCACCACACCGGGCGGGCCTTATACCACCGTCGCCACCGTGAGCACAGCCAGGTTCACCGACACTGCTGTGAATAGTGGAATAGCTTATTACTACATAGTTGCTTCGCCGGATAGCGTCGCATCCAGTACGGAGGTGTTGGCATCCCGCAATGTTGGGTTAATTTATCTTAAGTTTGATGAAACCAGCGGAACACGCTGTGTTAGTAGCTGGGGAACAACTTACGCCACCATGGCAGCTACAGCAACACGCGATACCGGGAAAGCAGGAAATGCACTTAAACTGGATGGTACGGCCAACGCATATGCTACGCTGCCAGCCGGAATAATGAGTACTGTATCTGATTTTACCATTTCAACCTGGGTGAAAATGGATACGCTTGCCAACTTTATGAGAGTGTTTGATTTTGGGAACAGTACCACACAATACATGTTCCTTACAGTCCAGGCAGGAACGCCAACGGTAAATGGCGTAAGGTTATCAACCGTTCGGTATGCCATTAAAAACGGAAGCCCGGCCGAGTTGAACCTAAGTTATAATTATGCCTTCCCGGTAAATGCCTGGGTACACCTGGCGGTTACTCAATCGGCGGATACAGTCAAACTGTATATCAACGGAGCGCTGGTTGGTACCAAACTCAACGTCACAATTAAGCCTTCCCAATTGACCCCTGCGGGTGCTACTACAGGTACTGCTAAAAACTACCTGGGTAAATCTCAATTTAATGATCCGATGTTTAAAGGTTCAATTGACGAATTTAAGATCTACAAGCGGGCTTTACCTGCTTCGGAAGTTGCAGAAAATATGAAGGTAGGCCAAACGATCACGTTCAACCCCATTACTCCCAAATTAATGGGTGATGCAGATTTTGATTTGGAGGCTACTGCTTCTTCAGGTCTTCCGGTAACTTTCACCAGTTCGGATACCACAGTTGCAACGATAGACGACAGAACGGTCCATCTCTTAGCTGGCGGAACTGCCATCATTACCGCTTCACAGGCAGGGGATGAGGTTTATGGCCCGGCATCACAGGCAAGATCATTACTGGTTGGCATTACCAATAATACGCAGCTTACTACTTTAATGGGCAGGCCATTTAGCCATACCATTACCGACAGGCCATACAGCAATTTTACGGCAACAGGTTTGCCCGCCGGCTTAAGCATAAATGCTACTACAGGTATAATATCAGGTACACCTACGGAATACGGTACTTTTACTGTAATTATAGGCGCCACCAATGGCAGTATCCCGGGTACACAAGCCATTACGTTAACGGTACAGAATAATGTGGTAAGCAATGTTCTTGTTGCCTCAGGTGATGCTAAAAATATCCTGGAATGGGATGCTATTCAGAACGTTACGTATAGCATTAAGCGTTCCACTACATCAGGCGGGCCTTATACTACTATCGGAAGTGTGAGTACTACCAGGTTTACTGATACCAACGTTAGTAATGGAACTACTTATTACTACGTGGTTGCCGCAGTTGATAATGCAGGAGAGATGCCTCCGGGTACAGAGGTTATAGCATCGCCGAATGCCGGTCAGCTTACTTATCTGAAAATTGACGAAATAGAGGGAACACGTGCTATTGATAGCTGGGGAGCTACTCATGGTACCTTAGCCGCCACAGCAACACGGAGTGCCGGAAAATATGGAAATGCATTGAAACTTGATGGTACGGCCACAGCTTATGCTACGCTGCCCGCCGGAATCATGAGTACGGTAACTGATTTTACCATTTCAGCCTGGGTGAAAATGGATGCCCTTGCCAACTGGATGCGGGTGTTTGATTTTGGTAACAGTACTACCCAATATATGTTCCTTTCGGTTCAGGCCGGAACTACTACTGTAAATGGCGTATCGTCATCAATAGTCCGTTATGCCATTAAAAACGGAGGCACAGAGTTAAACGTAAGTTCTCCCTATGCCTTCCCGTTGAACACATGGGTTCACCTGGCTGTAACCCAATCAGGGAATACCGCCCGCCTGTATATCAACGGAACTTTGGTTGGTACGAATACCAATGTCAATATTACGCCTTCGCAACTTACCCCTACGGGCACTATTACCGGCACCTCGCTAAACTACCTGGGTAAATCGCAGTTTAATGATCCGCTGTTTAAAGGTTCAATTGACGAATTTAAGATTTACAAGAGGGCTTTAAGCGATGCGGAGATTGCAGAAAGTATGAAAAGAAGTCAAATCATCACCTTTAACGCCCTTTCACAAAAACAGGTAGGAGATGATGATTTTAATGCTGGTGCCATTGCTTCATCGGGTCTTGCTGTAAAATATAGCAGCTCAGATACGACTGTAGCAATGATCGTTAATGGTCTTATCCGAATTGTGGGAAGAGGTACCACTACCATCACTGCCTCACAAAGCGGAGATTCTGTTTACAACGCTGCAACGGCAGTATCGCAACAGCTTACAGTATATCAACTGCCAACTGTAAAAACAAAGAATATCAGTGCAGCACTTGATTCCAATGGAAAGTTGTTTATTACGCCAAACCAGGTAGATGATGGTTCGGTGAGCTATTCAGGTGCATTGACATTGACTTTGAATAGAACTGATTTCACCTGCTCTGATGTTGGTTCACCAGTGACCGTAACCCTCACTGCAACGGATGCAGACGGGTATTCAGATTCAGCAACGGCAGAAGTAACAGTTATTGATGACCTGAAACCAACTGTAACTGCGCCTTTCCCACAATTCTTCTGTTTCAGCCAATCGGGATCTTACCCTGTTCCTGCATTAGCTGCTTTTGATAATTGTGGCATTGCTTCGATAAGTTACGCTGTAAGCGGAGCTACTTCAAGAAATGGAATAGGAACAGATGCCAGTGGTGTATTCAATGCCGGTCAATCGACCATTACCTGGATGGTAACTGACATGCATGGTAATGTGGATACAGCTGCAACTATAGTGACCGTGAATGCAGCAATGAGTGCAGGCATTCCTGATGTGTATGCCATGAATCCTGCAGTAGATTCTAAAAATACCATTTATATAGGTTATGGTCCAACATCGCTTTCTGTAACGGTTAATGCCACTGGCGGCACTGCACCTTACACCTGGTCATGGAGCAGTGGAGCAACCACTCGATCCGTTAGTGTAAGTTCGGCAGGAACATATACGGTTATTGTTACAGACAGCATGGGCTGTACTACCACCGCCTCTATTGTTATGAATACGCTCGATGTAAGATGCGGCAATAACAACGACAAGGTGATGATCTGTCATAATAACAATACCATTTGTGTAGCCTCTTCTTCTGTTCAGGCGCATTTTGATCATGGTGATCATTTGGGTGGATGTACTGCACCGGCAGCCCGTATAAACACTGAAAACAGTTCAGTGGAAGCAACCAACGGGAAAATCATTGTTTATCCAAATCCTGTTACAGAAGAGCGGAATATTCAGGTAAGTGGAGTTGAAGCGGGTTCTGTTGTAAAAATGTACGATCAGAACGGGGTGTTGGTAAAAACCTTGTTGGTGACCAAAGCATCCGAAGCGATTTCAATGCGTGGATTAGCAAAGGGCATGTATTATTTACAGATAAAGACCCGCGGAGTGCTCATTACTAAAAAGATCGTGAAGCTATAATGTAATTGCAGACAGTTTCTCAATGTAAAGTATAGTCAGGAGGTGAATCCAGTACGGGACGGTAGCATTGCTGCTACTGTCCCTGAACCTGGAAAATTTCAGGGATATAAAAGTATCTTTAATCTAAAAAAATGAAGCGCAGAGCATTAATAAAAGGAATGGCAGCCACCTTGCCTTCACTATGGTTATCCCGTGTAGTAGGCAACGATCTTTTGCAAACCGAATATTCGGGCGAGCCTATTGCAAAAGGACCCTTTAAACCTACCTGGGAATCCTTGCAGAATTATAAAACACCCGGTTGGTTCCAGGACGCAAAATTTGGTATGTGGGCACATTGGGGGCCGCAATGTGAGCCGGAGGCCGGCGATTGGTATGCAAGAGCCATGTACCAGGAAGGTTCGCGGCAATATAAAATACACCTGGAAAAATATGGCCATCCTTCGAAGTTTGGATTCAAGGATGTGATCAATGAGTGGAAGGCAGCCAACTGGAACCCTGAGGAATTGGTGAGTTTGTATAAAAATGCGGGTGCGCAATATTTTATGGCGATGGCCAACCACCACGACAATTTTGATATGTATGATAGCAGGTATCAAAAGCAATGGAACGCTACTAAGATCGGTCCCAAAAAAGATATCATCGGTGGTTGGGCAAAAGCGGCAAAAAAGAATGGACTTCCGTTTGGGGTAAGTGTGCATGCCTCACATGCCTGGCGCTGGTATGAATCGGCGCAACGGTCCGACAAAAACGGTCAATATGCAGGTGTTCCGTATGATGGAAATTTGACCAAAGCAGATGGCAAGGGAAAATGGTGGGAGGGGTTGGATCCGCAGGAACTGTATGCACAAAACCATCCTTTGAGTGAAAACAGTTGGAATGACGGCTCCATTCACCGGCAGTGGGGATGGGGTAATGGTGTTTGTGAGCCAGACAAAGCCTACATTGAAAAATTTTACAACCGCACCATTGACCTTATCAACAAGTACGATCCTGACGTGCTTTATTTCGACGATTCGCAACTGCCATTCTGGCCCATTAGTGACGCCGGTTTGCGCATTGCCGCCCACCTGTATAACAAAAGCATTAAAGACCATGGGGAGCTTCGGGCAGTGATCAATGGAAAAATTTTGGATGAGAACCAGCGCAAGGCCATGGTATGGGATATTGAAAGAGGACAGGCGAATGAGATCCAACCATTGCCCTGGCAAACCGATACCTGCATCGGAGGCTGGCACTATGAACGTGCGATCTATGAGCGAAATGGGTACAAAACAGCAAAGACTGTTATTCAAACCTTGGTTGATATAGTAAGCAAGAATGGGAATTTAATGCTCAACATCCCGGTGCGGGGCGATGGCACAATAGATGAAAAAGAAAGAAAGATCGTTGAAGAAATAGGCGCCTGGATGAAAGCAAACAGCGAAAGCATTTATGCCACCCGGCCCTGGAAAATATTTGGTGAAGGACCTGCACAACAAGCCGCGGCGCAGCTCAATGCACAAGGATTTAATGAAGGGAAAGGAAAAGCATTCACCCATGAAGACATTCGCTTTGCAACAAAAGGCGATGTGCTTTATGCAACTGCCATGGGCTGGCCTGAAAATGGAAAGCTGGTTATAAAAAGCCTGGCAAAGAACAGCCAGTATTTTCAGCAGGAAATTCAAAAGGTGGAGTGGGTGCCTGCAAAACAATCGCTCACCTTCGAAAGAAATGAAAATGGGTTGATTGTTTCATTACCTGAAAAAGCTTCTGATGAATTGACGTACGCAAATGCGGTAAAAGTACTTTCATAAGAACGGCTGTTGGTGAAAATTAATTTTTACGTTTGTGTTATGATGAAAATAATATTCAGTTGCTTTTTGTGGACTATTGTTCTTTCGGCAACAGCTCAAAGTGAAAATCCTTTCGGTCATGCGTTGGTTCCCGATATGATCGCTGATGCCAGCATCCAGGAGATCAACGGAACGTTTTATTGTTATGCAACAACCGATGGATACGATCAGGGGTTAAAAACATCCGGCCCACCGGTAGTCTGGAAATCGAAAGACTTTGTGCACTGGAGTTTTTCGGGTTTTTATTTCCCCTCTGCCGTGGGGCAAAAATACTGGGCGCCCAGCAAGGCTGTAGCTGCCAACGGCAAATACTACATTTATCCAACGGTGAACGGTTTCATGTATCCGGCCGTTGCCAGTTCGCCAGACGGGCCATTTAAACTGGCAAAAGGTGTTGATACGTTTTCTAAAACTTTTACATCGGCTACCTTATTACAATCGAGAGACCCCAAAGGCCCGGCCGGTATAGATGCGGAAATTTTTATTGACGATGATGGACAGCCCTATGTTTTCTGGCAGCGCCGGTTTGCGGCTAAACTGAACCGCGATATGGTTTCTGTAGATACTGCTACAGTTATTCAGATCTCTACAAAACGGCAAGGTTATTCTGAGGGGCCCATCTTTTTTAAACGAAAAGGAATTTATTACTACTTATATACCCTGGGCGGTGATGAAAAATACCAATATGCTTATGGAATGAGCAAAACATCACCGCTGGGCCCGTTCGAATTTCCTGAGAATGATATTATCGCCACTACCAATTATGAACGCCAGATCTTTGGTCCGGGCCATGGTTGTGTCTTCAATGTGCCGGGCACCGATGATTATTATTTTGCCTATCTGGAATTTGGCCGCAGAAGCACCAACCGGCAAACTTATGTGAACAAGCTGCAGTTTAACGAAGATGGCACCATTCGCCCGGTTGATCTGACGATGAATGGGGTAGGCGCTCTGCATCCTGTACCACGGGAAAAAAGGATCCCGGTCGTGAACGCAACAGCATCAGGTGTTCGCGCTGATTTGAACATTAAACGTAATCAGGATTCTTTGTTTAAAAGAACAGAATCCTTTTCTCCGCAGTTTGCTTTCGATGCGGCAAATGGCTCGAGGTGGATGGCTGCTGCTGAAGATTCAACCGCCTGGATCATTGCAGATGTAGGTAAGTCGCAACTGATCAAACGCAGTGACCTGTATTTTGTTCGCCCTACTGCAGGGCATGCTTACCGGCTTGAGTATTCCGTCGATGGTAAAGCATGGAAGCCTTGCGGTGGGCACCAGCAGGTTATTGTTCAATCGCCTCATACAGACAGGTTGAATATAAAAGCCCGCTATTTACGGGTGAAAATTTTAAGTGGCGTCAGGGGTATTTGGGAGTGGCATATTTATTAAAAACTAAACGGCTTTATTTTCAGATGATTCGGCTTCAATCTTTATCGCTGTTGTTTTGCCTGCAATTGGCTTGTGTATTTTCAAACGCTCAAATGAATGGGAACTGGGGCGACCAGGGAAATGGAACGTATGTTAATCCGGTTCTTCCCGCAGATTACAGCGATCTCGATGCCATACGGGTAGGCGATGATTATTACGCCATCTCTTCTACCATGCAATTTTCGCCGGGCATGGTAGTGCTGCATTCCAAAGATCTCGTTAACTGGGAAATTGCCGGTCATGTGGTGGATGACCTCACCCGCATAAGTCCGCAATTGAACTGGGACCGCATGAATTGTTATGGCAAAGGCATTTGGGCAGGTTCCATCAGGTATTATAAGAATAAATTTTGGGTGTATTTCGGTACACCTGATGATGGTTTCTTTATGAGTTCCGCTGCGAATCCTGCGGGGCCATGGGAGCCGGTTCATCAATTATGGAAAGTAACTGGTTGGGACGACTGCTGTTCGTTTTGTGATGACGATGGACAGCTCTATTTTATTGCCACCAATTTTGCGGTTGATCCTAAAAACAATAAAAAGTACAACATTCATTTATTTAAAATGGCGCCCGATGGAAGAAGTCTCATCATGGAGTCTGATTCCATCATCCATCAATCACCAGGGAGTGAAGCCAACAAGCTGTATAAGATCAATGGGCTTTATTACCACTATTTCAGCGAAGTGAAACCGGAAGGCCGGGTGATCATGATGGAACGTTCAAAAAACATCTATGGCCCCTGGAACATCAGGCAATTAGATCATGTTGACGGGAAAGTTGACAGGGAACCGAACCAGGGCGGATTAATGCAGACGCCAACCGGTAAATGGTATTTTCTCACGCACCATGGCAGTGGGGATTGGGAAGGACGCCCGGCCAGTTTGTTGCCTGTTCACTGGATAAATGGCTGGCCGGTCATTGGCGAGCCAGGCGCCGACACAATAGGGCGGATGGTTTGGCGGGGTACAAAACCTGTATCCGCTAAAAGAAAAATTTCGATTCAGACTTCCGATGCCTTCAATGCCCAAAAAGTAAATGTTCAATGGGAATGGAACTATCAACCACGGGTTGGCAAATGGTCTTTGACAGAGCGAAAAGGGTTTTTGAGGTTGTATGCTTTTATGCCCATTGACTCGAACAATAAAAGAAGTATTATACTTCGTGCAGGAAACACACTCACACAACGCAGTATGCGTACGCCTTCCAATATGGCAGCGGTAAAAATAGACCTTAGCGGCATGGCCGATGGCCAATTCAGCGGATTGACACATTTTTCAACTACGAGCAATAGCCTGTTCGGTATCAGACAGGAAAACGGGATACGCAGCTTGGTGTATTCCGATAATGGGAAAGATAGTACAGTTGTCATTGTTACCGGAAAGTCGGTCTGGCTTCGCTCCACCTGGGATGCCAACGGAGTAAGCCGTTATGCTTTTAGTACAGACGGCAAATCTTATCAAACGCTTGAAAGTACTTATCAACTCACCTGGGGCGGCTACCGGGGAGACCGTATCGGGATCTTTAATTTCAATACTACAGAGGATAAGGGGTATGTAGATGTTGACTGGTTTCGATATGATTATAAGTAATAAAGCCGGAAAATGTAACGGGTTGAATCCGCATTTTCTATTTAATTCGCTTCATGCCATACAGGGAACCGTTAACGGCAATAACAGCAGCGAAGCGAATAATTATATTAGCGATATAGCCAGCTTTATGCGCAATGGCATCGATTAAGGTAAGAAAGAATTGTTTGTCTGCAGGATGAGCTGCATCCTGATACAGAGTACCTGCAACTGGAACACAGGCGAAAAAAAATTGCATTTCATTTTTTTATCGATAAAGCGATAAACGTTTCTCAAATCGACAACACACATAAACCGGAGAGTTATAAACGGCAAAACGGCGGTTATCTTCGACGCAAAACGTATGGATGTGCCTGTAAGCAGGCGGCGCAGACATTTGCAGAAGACGTTATAGTTTGGTATTATTGATGCTGCTCAATTACTTTCGAAACGTCTTCGAGTAGGGTATTTGAATAGCCGTCAACAGTAAATATAATTTTGCCCTCCTTATCTATCATGATCAAAGCTGGTGAGCCATAAATGCCATATTTACTTTCGATCGACTTGCCATTGTATACACATGGGATTGTAATGTTCCTGTTTTTTAGAAACAATTCCAGTTTATCTTTTACAGGGTCATCAATGGTATTGACACTGATGAACATGACCTTGTTCTTTTCAAATTTGTCGTGTAATTTTTGTAAGGAAAGCATTTGTTTTTGGCAGGGCGCACATGCTTTATACCAAAAGTCCAGGATGACGATCTTACCTTTTAGAGCTTCCAATTGTAATTTACCGCCCGACAGTAAAGGCAGTTCCCAATCCGGCGCCACAGTTCCGACAGCAAGTAACTTGCTTTCATGTTTGTCGCCGGAAGGGTCATACAGTTTCTCTTTATTATATGCAGCTAATATTTCTTTAGAAAACTGGTTTTTGGCAACAGGTGCAGGTTTTAAATCGGTGATCCAGTAGTCGAATGTCTGTATTTCCTTCGCCTGCCCGATAATGTTTTCAAATTTTACAACTTGCCTGACAGGCAGAAAAGTGCTGGTTGAAATAAAAAAGTATACCTCAGTTTTGTTTTTATCTGAAGGCCGGGAAGCATTGGTTTGTAGTTTATAATAATTCTCGCCGTTGAAAGATTCAATGCCAAGCAATGTAACCTTGCTTAACAGTTTGTCATTATTGAAATGCTGGATGTGCTTATTCAGGTACTTAAATAAGGGGAAAATGAAATAATCGTTAGCCAGGTCTTTTATTTTGTCCGGGTATTTTTCGCTGTAAGTAATTTGTAAAATTTTGTCCCAGGGAGTTACTGTAAACAATGCATTCCCGTCATACAGCTGCTGATAGCCGTCATTGTGAAACGAAGACAACTGGTAACCGGTTAGCGAATCAGACTTCAGTCTTTTAAAAGAACAAATTGAATATTTCGCACGCTTTGTCGTGTCTTCGCCCACGGAGATCTTAGAGATGGTGTTATGCAAAGTGAACTGGCCTTCAGTAATGCTATTTACAGATCTATCGATCTTTTCAAGGAGTTCCTTTGTGTTATATTGCTGGGCATTGGATTTATTAAATAACAGTAACAATAGAAATAGTGTGAGGGTAAAAATTGTTCTCATAATTGCCGTTTGGTCTGTAAGCGGGTTTGCTACAAATAATATTGTTATTTTTCCTGAACCTGTTAGCCTTCAGGAACCTGGTTAATGTCAGGAAGTCCAAATATAACTTAGATCGGGACAACCATTCGGTTGATAATTATTTTTAATAAATCTTTACCAAAGTGTGAATAGATATAGATTGAACTTCCACAAAAGATCGTCCCAGTGGTTTCAGGTATTAATATTATATTTAATCCGATTTTGTACTGCGTACGTTGTTCTCATAATAGATGATTGACAACGAATTTCATCGCCTCCCGCGGCCCATTTGGCGTTTCCACCCCCCTTTTTGGGAGTTTACCCCCCTCCTGAATTTCCAAAAAGAATTGTTTTATGCTGGTAACTTTAAATCATCGCAATCAAAGGAAAATTCTCACGATGTGTCCGTTTTAAAGGCAGGATGTCCGCTTTTTCTCTAGGGTCAAATATAAAACACTAGGAAGCTGTAGGGGGTAATCAGAAATTCGTTGAAATAATGTACATAATACCGCCCAACACACGCTAACAACATGTCTTTTAAAATTATCGAACGATTAGAACGTATTGACCGGCTAATTGCCAAAAAAAACACTGGCACGCCTTCTGAACTATCAAAAAAAATCCGGGTTTCAGAAAGGCAAATACACAATTATCTCAATCTGTTAAAAAAGATGGGGGCCCCGCTATGTTATTGCGGCAAATGCAAGAGTTATTATTACAGGGAACAGGGAAATTTTAATTTCAGGTTCTACAACTATCAACAACAAAAACAGTAATGTGAAAAATACGAATGCATATTCTGCAATGGCAGCTTGCCTGCTTACGGTGTCATTCATTGCGGCCTGCTTATTTTTTATTTTTTACTACCGCTTTTCATTTAACTACGAAACTGAGATCAGGCACCAATATAACCTTGTATTTTTTATGCCCATAACTGCGGTCATTTATTTGCTGCAAACAGGCTGGAAAAAAACCTTTTCAATAAAGCAGATCGCAGCGCTGCTAATTATAATTGTTGTTTGCATTCTCCTTTTAAGCAGCACTTATTTCAGCTTTGGAAATGAGCATTTTTTTATTTGCTGTTCGGTGTATTTATTATGCAGTCCCTTTCTTTTTTTCAGGAAAACAATATCGTTTCACATCATACTGTTGTTTCTTCTGCTTGTGTTTCTATATGAGTTAGGAGCGGGCTTCAACCAACTGTTTCAGGCTGATGATGCTGACAATGGTGACAGGAGCTTGCTGTTAACAGGGAGCCTGCAAAATTCAGGAATTTATGGATGTTATCTTGTTACCCAATTACCCTTTGCATTTTATGTTTTTCTGCAGTGGAAACCTTTGAATAATAAAGAAATTAGCGCTTTGCCTGTCGGCTTAAGAGTAACCGCATTCTTGTTGATTTTTGCTACCTCCTTGTTCATGATCTATAAAACACAGAGCCGTACAGCTTACATAGCCTCCTTTGTCACTACAGCGGCATGGGTTTTATTTAATTATGGTGCATTCATAAAGCAGAGGATCTTGGTACTTCACAAAGCATGGCTGACTGCTTTATTTTTTGTGGTGCTCAGCTTCATCGGCTTTGCCGGATATTTTTTGTTTGGCATGAAAAAGATGTCTGCTGTGGGCCGCATGATGAAGTTGCAAATTACATTGAATCATATTACTGATCATTTTTGGCTGGGAACAGGGCTGGGGCGTTTTACCTGGTACTATCCTCAATGGCAGGCTCAATACTTTAAAGATCATAGCCAGGTTCCAACAGATTATTTTCTCAGTGCAGGAGAAAGCTACATTATCTTCAATGAATATGTGCAGTTGTTAAAAGAAGTGGGGCTCATCGGCTTCATTGTTTTTGCGGCTTTGCTTTTGTATTTTTTTACTTCAAAATCAGCAGAAAATAGAAAGCTGATGTTTACTGCTAAGTTAACAACGACTGCTGTACTGGCATGTGGCTTTACTTCATATCCCTTTCATGTAAATGTATTTTTGCTGCTTTTGGTTTTTTGTTTTGTGCTTGTCTTTTCTTTAAGAGAAAATCCCTTCATTTTAAAATCCTCATTTTTTATACACAACCGCCGTCTTGCTGCGGCAGTCACCGGCTGTGTGTTTTTGCTGACAGTACTTGCAGGTTATCAAGGTATGAAGGCTTATACTGCTATTGGTAAATGGAATGATATACAAAATAACTACGTGTTGCCTGCTGAGGCAAAACCTCAGCTTTCTCCTGTTTATAATGTTTTAAATTCGGATGGAAAGTTCCTAACCGAATATGGCGAATGGCTGGCACAGAACAACGGGAATGGCGAAAATACCATTGCCGTTCTTGAGGAAGCAAAAAAGTTTTTTATAACAAAGCAAACGGTGGAAGCCACGGCGCAGGCTTACGCTGCGATGCGAAACTATCCTCGAGCCATTGAGAACATGGAATGGTTAAGCAATTACCTGCCAAACAGGTTTACCCCAATGCATGAGTTGCTGAAGCTGTACCAACTGCACAACGATAAGGACAACCTACAAAAAGCAGCTTTAAAGATTTTAAATATGCCCGTAAAATTTCCTTCTGCCGAAGTGGATCAGATAAAGAACGAAGCCAGGTTGTCAATCAATATTTACAGAAGTTATGAAAATAGTTACAGAAGAGTTCACTGAAATTATAGTGCAGTGCATGCAGGTAAATTTGAACCCGTTAAACATTTTTTATTAAACCAAAAACCTAGGTTATGGTAAAGAGAAAATCGAAATTTGCTATTTTGTTTGCATTTGCCCTTATTGGATTCGTAGGATTGTCGTCATTTGTTGATGAAGGAGAGTCAAGTGCTCCTTCTGCTTGTTTAGAAGTTTCGGGAACGGTACAGAACGATAAGATCAGTATCGACGATTTGAGATGCTATAAAACAAAGACCGGGCAAGATGAGTACATGGGGATGACAACGAAATGTCTCTCCAGTTTTGGTAACACCTGTAATCAGGTAACCTGTTCCAAAACCGGTTGTTACACAACAAATTGAGCGTAAAATTGTCGACTACAGGATTGTTACAATAACTAACCAGGTTACTATTGTAACAATCCATTTTAAATTTTGAAAATTGATAACGTGAAAAACGTAGTTAGAAATGTAGTCCAGGTGCAATGTGGTCTTTATGTGATACTTGTTTTGATTTCCAGTTGCACATCTGGTGCCAAAAGGGTAATGCCTGAAATTAATATTGAGAACGGCAAAGCAGAATTAAAACAAATGAATCTCTCGGCGATTGCCGACAGTATATCTTATGTAAAGTTATCAACGCCTGACAGCGTTTATTTATCTGATAATTTAAACATTAAACTGTATGAAACGCATATATTAATTTTCGATAAAAGTACAAAAGGCGTCTTTTTATTTGATAGGGCAGGTAACTATATCCGAAGTATATCTTCTATTGGTGAGAAGGATATAGAGTATTTGGAAGCTGTTGACTGTGTGGCCGACGAAAAAAATAAGGTGATCTATATCTTGGATATCGGACAGCAAAAAGTAGCCACTTTTTCATTTAGCGGAAATTTTATTGGTTCTTTTAAGATACCTGGCTTCCCGCTGTCTATTATTTTTAAGAATGACAGTTTCTTTTTTATTACTCCGTCTTGTGGCAAATCTCATCAAAAACGCTGGCCTGATATTTATAAGACGGATTTGAACGGAAAGGTGGTAAGAGAATTTATGCATAACGAGGAATATGTGCAAAACAGGCTGGCGAATTATTCAACATACGTTTACAAAGACACTTTGACTTTTTGGCAACAGTCATCCGACACTATTTTCTATATTGATGCTGATTTAAAAATGGTACCTAAATATATAATTAAGGATAAGGACCTAATGCCCAAAAGCAAACTATTTTCAACTAAGGTGCGAAACTTCTTAGGTCAGCATTTTGTGATAGATAAAATAATTGAAACGGAGCACTTTTGCTATTTTGAAGGGATTTACAAGCTTCATGACGCTGTAATCATACATAATAAGCTGACTGGCGAAAACTTTAATTTGCTTTATAATTTGGACATTTGGGATCATGGATTTTTAAACGATCTGGATGGCGGACCGCCCTTTCGCCCACAGTTTCAATCAAATGAAAAGGTTTTATACAGCTACCTCAAACCCAGGGATTTTCTAAATGTTTATGAACATCCCTATACACAAAATATTAAAGCATTGCATAAGGATTGGCGCCATAAATTGGGTGTACTTGCTAAAAAAATAGATTTGAAGGATAATGGGATTATACAAATTGTTTATTTAAAATAGAGATCTGAAATGCATTACAAGATTTATCACTTTACAATTATTTCCTTTCTAACGCTGCTACTGATCGCTTGTAAAGAAAATAGAACTGGGCAAACTGTCGCTTCGGAAAACAACTTAATTCTAAAGACCAGAAATATCCAATATGAAAATTATCTCGAATCGAACTTATTATTTAATCTGGATGGCAATTTTAAATACGATTTAAATAAAATTAAACCCATCAGGGATAAATATGCACTGCTGTTTATTAGTGCCGGCAGCGATTGTTCTACCTGTATTAACCAGGAGATCACCTATCTTTTAAGAAGTTTCAGGGATCGAACAAAATCTGTTTGGATCGTCTCAGACTCTGCCGGCCTGCAAAATCTGGAATATGAATGGAAGAGGGCATTGCCGCTGTTTAGTGTTTTAAAAGTATCCAAAAATGAAATAATAAATAGTATGGGATATTCGGGAAGCCCTCTATATGTGTTAATTGAAAAAAACACAGGGGTTGCTTTTAAATATTTTATTAATCCCAATTATGCGGTGCTAAATCAAAAAGTAGTTGATCGTATCAAACATCGTTTTTTTTTATGAAAGTAATTAGTTCGCAAATTTGTGGTTGCATTATTTGCATCATTCTTTTTTTTGAAACGAACGCGCAGGTGATTGAAAAGCTTCGTATTAATCCTGCAATCTCTTACGGAGGAAATGCATCGGAATATATTAAAACTATAGAATATATTCCTTTGGAAACCACAAAAGAGAGTTTGTTTGGAGCGGTAAGTGAAATGCTTATTACTGACAGTAGTTTTATTATTTCAGATCTGGATACAAAGGCGCTTCTTTTTTTTACCAGGAGCGGCAGGTTTCTTCAAAAAATTAAAGGTAAAATAGTATACCCATCTGCATGGCTTGACAAAAAAAGCAATACAATACTTGTATGCAATACTTTCCCATTGACCGATCCCCATAGCATCCCTTGTATAAGGTATTCTCTTTCTGGTAAAAAACTGCAATCATTATCTCTTACCCGAAATGAACTGGATTTAATTAGAGGGATCGATTTGGGAAATGAATATACTGTAACCCGCACAAACTATGATTTGCCGGTTGACGGCAAAATAAAGGACACAACGCTTTTTTTGATAAGTACGTATAAAGGCGGTTCGCTGTATAAACGTATATTCCCTTTTAATACATTAGAACATCAGCTGTTTTTTAAACAAAATCGCTCCCTGAACATTGGGAGTATGTCTGAAAATGGTAGCGTTTATGTTGTAACGCCTTTTGATCATTTCTTGTATAAAGTAAGCAAAGATAAAGTCACGCCAATGTATCAATTTGTGTTTCCGGCAAATAGGACCTTGCCACGTGGGATAATTGAATCCAAAGACAGTCGTGTAATTGATAGTGTGCAAAAAATATTAGCGCACGATCAAAATATTATTGTTAACGTGAAGAATATAATTTTCAACGGGAAAAAGATGTATTTTAATGCAGGTGTAAGTGTATATCCGTATAGTGATTTAGGTTCTGGTGGTTCGAATCAGTTCAATTTCATTTATGATTTAAATTCAGGTAAATTGACGTCTTTTGAGCGCTTTACACCAGATTCAACCACCTGTTATTTGCCTTTTACCAGCCTTCGGTCAAGATATTGGGGGATGGATTACTTTGATGGTTTTTTTTACACCAACATATCCTCGTTAAATATATTTGCTGCTAAAGGGGCTACCAAAAGTAAGAACCCTAATTACCCTCCGGTATTACAGGAATATTTTAATACGCAAAACAGCAGAAGCAATCCGGTAATTGTAAAAATGAAACTGAAAGAGTAAGGATCACATCTGATATGCAGATCAATTGTCTGTGTGCGGCAAAGGGTAAGAAATTAACTGCGTTATGAAAAAACTTCATTTTTATATACCTGCTGGCTGCAAAGTAGGATGCCATGTGAAAAATAGCAGGCTCTCTATCTTTATTTTCTGTCTTTTGTTCTGTTCCGGTCAACTATACGCCCAACAGACAGATTCTTTAAAGACAGGTCACGTTACAGGTAAGGTAAAGGACTCGGTGTACAATTTTATGCTGATCAGCGCCACTGTTGCGGTGTATAGGGATGCGGATTCCTCCCTGATGCAATTTACCCTGCCTAATAGTTTTGGGGAATTTACCGTAAAGCCACTGCCCTTGAATGTGCCCTTACACCTGGTTATTACCCATGTTGGTTACAAGCCGCTGTTCAAAAGGTTCCTTCTTACTAAAAGTGAAAGCATTCTTGATTTTGGCCTGCTCTATATGTACCAAAATACAGATAAGAACGGCAACCTGCTCGAAGAAGTGGTGGTAAAAGCAAAGGTCCCGATGCGCATGAACGGCGATACGCTGGAGTTCAATGCCGATGCTTTTAGGTTAGATAGCAATGCCACCGCTGAGGATCTGATGCGCCGTCTGCCAGGCTTTACGATTTGGGGGGATGGCGACATTACGTTCAACGGTAAAAAAATCAATGCCGTATTGGTAGAGGGAAAACCTTTTATGGGTACTTCAGACGTAACCATAGCAACACAAAACCTGCCCAAAGGTGCTTTGGATAAAATACAGGTATACCAGCAACGCGATGAAAAAAACCCTTTGGATTCTACCTTGTACGCAAATATAAAGTTGAAAGAAGACAAGAAGACGGGTTATTTTGGCAAGGTATCGGCGGGATATGGACTATCAAACCTATCGCCAGGCAGGGATAAACGCTACGTTGCTGACGGCATGCTCAGTGGCTTTAACAGGAAGATGCAAATTACTACCGTAGCCGCCGGCAATAATGTGAACAAATTAGCCAGTGATGTGGATGCCCTGCTGCGCAACAGCTCCTTTAAAGGGGAGGGTGCCAGCCTGGAATACCAGAGCAATTTTAACATGCGCGGTGTGAACAGGCCTGTTATGGGCGGCGTACGCCTGCAATCTGATTTTATAGCTGAGGGGCAATTCCGGGGAATCAGCCGTTTAAATGCGGATTATTTCATCAATCACAACGCTACCGATGTAATAGATACCAGCCTGGAAAGATCATTGATAACGCCGGATACTGTTTTATCGCGGCAATCAAACAGTTCGTCTTATAACCAGAGCGACGATCAGCGTGCAGGCGTTCAGTATGAACGCGCTGCGGATAAATATTCACTTAATGTTTCAGCCTCCGGTACTATCAATGAAGACAGGAATAAAAACCAAAGCAGCAGCATACAGGAAAAAACAGGCATCGGGGTTGTTAATAAAAACAGTTCGGTGAGCGAAAGCCGCAATATCGCCAAAAATATGCAGGCCGGTTTTTCCTTTTCCAGGCGGGAACCTTCCTTCTACGGAAATAGTAATAAAAGGGTGCCCACTGAATTTACTGTCGGGTACACCATCACCATAGGTGACAATTCAGGAAAATCCCAAAGTCAGAATAATTATGAATTTACCAAAGAGCCGCAACGCAATCGCAATGTATCGCGTGTTTACGATCAGCGCAACGGTAACAGTGTTGAACATAAATTTAATGTAACTTATCCGCGTCTGAAAGAATTGATATTTGGCAGAAGAGGTGTTGGCGGTATTGATATGGAACTGTCTGCCAGTTACAGGTTATTCCAAAATGATAACAATGATGCGGTGCGGGACCTGGATACTACTACGCATGATTATGTTCCCAACACCGGCCTTACTTATAGCAGAACGGAAACAGTCAGGGATTTTGTTCCCAAATTCCGGTTGTCAAAAAGATTTTATAAAGGGCTTACCAACAGGTACAATAAATATTTCTCTGTAAATGTTAATGCTGCACAACAATATTACAATTATGCCAATAACAGTACGCAGGCTATTCAAAACCTTGGCTACAGTTATCAAAAATTTATACCTGATGCTTCAATAGAATACTTCAATCATCAGTACGGCCAGTATGAAGTAAAATACAGTCTCGATTATAAAACAAGAGCTAATTATCCTACTGTATGGCAAATGGCGCCGTTGGTGGATGCTGCAAACCCGCTATACGTACCCAAAGGGAACAGGGACCTGAAACCGGAATACCAGCAGGATGTAAATTTTAAATATAGTTTTACCACCCGCAAACCTAAGAACCCCTGGAATGTTGACGCGGGAATTACCCTGGGAAAAATTACCGGCAATATTGTTGATAGCAGCTTGTATGATAATAGTGGGGGCAGAACGGTGTATATGATAAATATTGATGGAAACAAATACCTGAATGGCAATGTGAACATCCGCAAGGCGCTGGCCATAAATAAGGCCAATACTTTTGAATTTGGCATCCGTTATAATAATGGATTGTCGAACGACCCGCGATATATTGATGGTATCTTAAACACTTCTGTTAACAGAAGCCAGGGTGGGGGTTTTAATATAAACTACCGCAACAAAGACATTGTGCAGCTAAAGCTGGAACAGGGGCTGAATTATAATAATGCCGAGCAGCGTGGGTTCCGGAATAACCGGTTTAAAAGTAATAGCCGGTATACCCGGGCTATTGTTACGTTACAGTTTCCTAAAGACCTGGTTTGGAGTAGCAATATTACCTACAATCGCAGTGTAGCCGGTGGCGCAAATGCCATCAACTTCACTATCTGGAATGCCAGTCTTACCTATCGTTTTCTGAAAGAGAACCAGGCCGAAGTAAAGTTTTCTGCCCTCGATCTCCTTCGGCAAAACAAAGGCATTACAAATACCATTAAAGGCAATGTGCAGAATTTTGGCTATAGTAACGTGCTGCAACAGTATTTTATGCTTACGCTGGCGTATTATCCAAGAAAGTTTGGCAAATGACAAAAGTGTGCGGTGTATTCAATCCCATAGATCAAACATTATTAGGCTAATGAAAAAATACTTATTGTGTGTAATCGCTATGATTACGGCCAACATTTCTATAGCACAGGTAGTGCCAAGATTGCGCATAGATTCTGCGCAGTCTTATGGTGGTACGGTTTCAGAATATTTTTACAGTGTAGAATATATTCCCTTGGAAACTACAAAGGAAAGCCTGTTTGGTGATGTATTTCAATTATTGGTTACAGACAGTAGTATTATCGTGTATGACCTGGATACTAAATACGTATTGTTTTTTACCCTGTCAGGGAAATATATTACAAAGATTAAAGAAAATTGGCCTCCTGTTATATTTTACGATAAAAGTAAGCAGATACTAAAGGTTATTTCAACTGTTATTGGAACAAATGGACAACAGGCTAAAAAGTTGAATAGTGCCTATTATAGCTGTACTGGAAGAAAACTTAATGAGAAGCCACCAGTCAGTTTAATGAAGATTGACGAAAATGCCGCACTGTTTCCCATGCAAAACGATTTTTACCTTTCTGCCCGCAGCTGTTATTTTCCAAAGGGGAAACTGCCGGAAGATTCAGTAATATACTTAGCTAATATATATCACGACGATTCTTTGTACAGGTCTGTTTTTCCGTTCAATCAAAAGGATAATCCCTGTTTCTGCTCTGTTTTAGGTGGGCAGGCAGCTATTACGCCCGTACCAGATGATCCTGATGCATTTTACGCATCGCTGCCTTCAGAGTACGCAATCTATAAAGTAAGTACAGATACTATTATTAAATTGTATCAGCTTGTGCTTCCGGCGAACAGCAGCGTTCCTAAAAACTTATTGGCCTCAAATAACCAGGCATATCTTGATAGCTTCAGAACTGGCAGAGGGATTGCTCAAAGGGTTATTAAGGGAATAAAGAATGTTTATTTAAGTAACCAATTGCTGCTATTTAAGCTGGATCCTTTTGGCGTTCCATTATTTCATAATAGTTCCGAAAGCGAATATCAGTATAATTTTATTTATAATACAGGAAGCGGTCGCCTTGTCTCTTTAGAGCGAATAACATCAGACGCAAAAAATTATTTTTTACCATTGGCCGGTAGTTTTCAGTTTGCCTTATTTGGCCTGCAGTATGCCAACGGTAACTTTTACACATGCGTCTCTTCATTAGACATGTTTTCAGCCCGCGAAAATACAAGATCCAAAAACCCGCAATACCCTCCTGTTCTGCAGGAATATTTTAATACTCAAAATAGAAAAAGCAATCCGGTAATTGTAAAGATGAAGCTGAAGTAATATTCCAACTTACCGGTGCTAAACCAAAAAGTAATTGACCGTATTAAATATCGTTTTTTTATGAAAGGAAGTGGCTTGCAAATTGCCTCTGCACAAATGATACCCAAATTGCGCATTGGTCCTGCGCAGGCTTATGGAGGTTATATATCGGAATATAAATACCGATACCTCATGTTTATTATTTTTAAAAGATATTTGATTGTAGCCTTTCTATTCTTGCTGTTGTGTCCGGCTATTTTGTTTTCTCAAGACATTTATAAGCTCAGAATAGATCCTTCTCAGGCATATGGAGGAAACATCTCAGAATATTTTGACCAGGTGGAATATATACCGCTGGAAACAAAAAAAGAAAGCCTTTTTGGGAATATTGATCAGCTGATAGTTACCGACGAAAGCTATATTGTATATGATTGGGACACAAGAAGCGTTTTATTTTTTAGACCTGATGGACGATTTTTAGAAAGAATTAAAAAGCCCTTGAACAACCAATTGAGCATATCTTATGATTCATACAGGAAAATTATAATACTGTCAATTTATAATTTATCAACACAGAAGACCACTATTGAATTATATGATCCGGTTGGAGTTCTGGTTAAGGATCAGGCAGAATCTCTTAAATTGAGTGGAGAGTCTGAACTAACTGCCTTTGGCAACAATTATTTTCTATCTCAGGGTAATTGCTATTTAGCACCCGGGCGGCCCGCTAAGGATTCCGTTTGCTATTTGGTAAACATATACGAAGGCGACAGGCTGTACAGGTCCTTCCTGCCTTATAATCAAACTAAAAATCCAGGCGTTTGCTCCATACAGGGATACACCCGAAAGATAAAGATAGTTGGAGAAGGATACTTTTACATTGCAACACCATTGGATCATATTGTTTATAAAATCAGTAAAGATTCTGCTGAAAAAATGTTTCAGTTTGTTTTTCCCTCTAAAAGAACATTGGGAAAAGAGGTTTATACTTCCAGGGACCGCCGCTATATAGATAGTGTTAGAAGGACAATCGATAACGATCAAAACATCATAATGGATGTCAGTAATATTTTTTACAACAGGAAATATTTGTTTTTCAAAATAAACACAAGAGTCTATGCTTCTTATCTGGGTTCGGATATAAATAACCAATACAATTTTCTATTTGATACAACGTCCGGGAAACTGGTTTCCATAGAAAGAATGCTGCCAGATAAGCGCTGTTTTTATTTACCAATAGCAGACAACGGTCTTAAAATTTCAGGATTAAATTATTACAAGCAGAATTTTTACACAGCCTTGTCTTCTTTAACAATGTTTACGGAAATGGAGAAAACTAAAGACAAAAATCCTCAATACCCTTCTGTGTTACAGGAGTACTTCAAATCTCAACACCGCAAGAGCAATCCGGTAATTGTAAAAATGAAACTGAAGGGCTAAGGTCCACTTCCCAATATAAAAAATAAACTGATGAAATATACATTTCGTATTCCGGCGCAACGGAGTATTATTCTGTTTCTTTGGTTGAAACTTTCTGTTTCCTGCTATGCTCAACCTGAAAACAAGATTGCGACCGCTGACAAGCCGGTTCAGCAGCTGTTGAATTGGAGACTAATTGGGCCGCTTAAAGATACGTTGAAGAATATCAGCGATCTTACTACTCCAGGGCTTAATGCGCTGGAAAGCCGACAGGGAATTATTGATACCATTTATCACCTGGAAAATGAACAAATCGATCTTTCGGCCTTGTTCAAAACCACTGAAAACGCAATAGGGTACGCAATATGCAAAGTGTTTTCAGACAGTGTTCAGGAAATGCAATTTATTATCAATGTAGATGATGCCTTGCGATTGTGGGTTAATAACAGCCAGGTATTATCAGTGCCGCGTTATACACGGAACGGTGGTGTTGTACGAAGGGCTTATTTAAAAAAAGGCATGAATACGCTGATAGCCGAAATAAAAAATGGAGGTGGCATTTGGCTATTCGACATTGATATAGCTACAAATAATGTCCGGGATCTATCATCAGCTTTTTTATCCTTACCTGTACCCGAAAACAGCATTAAAGAAGTGCAGCAATCCAAGGTGCAGCTGCAAAATTGGAGAATAACCGGTCCCTTTAATTCTACGTTAGCAGATATCGATATGAACCAACTTGGTTATTTGAGATTTATTCCCTGGAATACCAGACAAAATATTATAGACACATTGTATCGGCAGGAAAAAGAGGGGGGTGATCTTAATGGTCTCTTAGGCGCAGATAGGAAGGGGGTAGCATATGCTATCTGTGATGTAGTATCAGATGAAAATCAGGATTTAGCCTTTTTGGTTAATGTGAATGTGAATGATGAAATGCGATTGTGGATAAATGATAGCCTGGTATTGTCCGAAAGATCATACACGCGCGGTGCAACTCTTTTAAGAAAAATACACTTGAAAAAAGGGGTGAGCCGCCTTATAAGTGAAATTAAGAATGTGGGCGGAGCGTGGGGGTTTATTATAACCACATCTGGCTACGAGTATGTTAGAAATAATGCCTTGCTGCCCGGTTTTTATTCAGGTGCCCAAAAATTTATTATACCTGAAGGCGATAGCTTATCCCTCGGAGTGGCCGACCCTGATTTTGTACCTGTAAATAATATCTCAACAATAAAAATTTTTGATGCCCGCAACAGAAATTGTTATACTGGCCAGATCGACCTGAAGAAATACAGCAAATTTGCTTTGCCCCATCTGGCTACCGGCGCATACAGGTTTGAATTATATACCGACCGCGACACGTTGAATGAATATTTTTGTTACGGGGCGCTTGATAAAATTTACAGTAAGGAAGAACTTGCTCAAAACTATGAACATAACAAGACGGTTTATGATGCTTTATTGCCTTATATGAAAAGGCTCGACCGTTTACTTGACGATTATAAAAAAGCACCTAATATTCCCGTAAGTAAAAAAATTGTATACTGTATTTACAAAGTAAAAGAAATTGACAGCGCTTACCAATATAAACGACTTGCCGATTTAAATAGCACAGGATTGAGTATAAGGATGTTTACTTCTGCAATAGAGCGAGGCGAAGACTATTATCTGTTGTATGTGCCTGAGAATCTAAAAAAACAGCATACCCCCATTCCCCTGGTGGTTATTGTTCCGTATGTAACCAATAATCTTCCATTTTATACAGGCGGTGTAATAGCTAATACGGAACGGATAACTTATATCTCCAAATTTGCAGAAAGATGCGGAATGGCGGTATTGTGGCCCAGTTCACGGATCTTTAGATGGTATAATCAAACTCCGATAGTTACAAGATCTATTACAGAAAGTATAGAAGATGCATGCAGGCATTATACTATTGATAAAAAACATATCTTTTTGTATGGTGATTGTTCCGGTGGTTTGTTTGCGTTTCAAGCTGCTATTAGAAGGCCCGACCTGTTTGCAGCAATTGCTGTTGACGGTCCTGAGCTTAGTACTGTAAGTTCAGACGAGTCAGCTATTTCCGGATCACTTACTAATGATCTTTTTGATCTAACTGAAAATCTCTACGGAAAACACATTCTTATTCTGCATTCTGCCAACGATCAAAAGATACCTGTTGATCATTCGTTTAGATTGATGGATTCGATTAAAAATACAGGCGGCTCTGTTTATTATGATGACCTGAACAATGTATTAAAAACAAGGAATAACAGGCTATATTCCGAGGCAGAAGCCATGAATAAGATATTTTCATTTTTTAATACACAAAAATATTCCAGTCCCGGGCCTGTAAAAAAAATTGCCACCTTTGGATTTTATAATGATACGGTTTATGGCGTTTTTGTAAAAGAGAAGACGGGTCCCGGCAAATCTATAATCTCATACCAGATAAATAAAAGCCGATTAGAGCTGACTACCAAAAATGTACGCAAACTGATCATTGATACAAGAAAAATGGATTTTGAAGATTTAAAGAATATCATAATACATTTTAACGGAAAAAGGTTAGCTAAAGGAATTGATTATAAAATTGCGGGGCCTATTATTGAGATAACCAATGCTGCCAACGAAAAAGGCAATTATTTTACGAAAGAAGTAGGTGGCCCTGTGAATAAGGTTTTTTTAAACACTTTTGCAATAGTGCGGCCGGCAGCCTTCAATGAAAGAATAAAAAGATCTATTGCAGCCATAGATTCTTTATGGCTGGGTGAATACAGGAACTATGTGCTGGTCATTGATGAGAACCAGGTGGATAGTGCAAAACGGAAAGGCGTCAATCTGATATATATTGTAAATGATCTACGCCAGGTGCCGGAGCCGGTGTTAAAAACCGGAGGAATACAATTGAAGAACGATAGTTTAAAATATAAGGGGGAAATCCTGGAGGACCTTCGTAAAACTGAATTTTCTTTTGCTTTCTATTTCAGGGATAAAAACAATACTGATAATATGTATTTAGGGTTAAATACAACATACATGCCATTGGAAATGTTGAAGTCCCTGTTCATTAGAGAAGGGTGGTACGATTTTGAGCTGTGGCAGGGTGAATATCCGGTTATTCAAAATAATTATGAAGGCAACAGCCTGATTATGCGGCGCTGATCAGGTAAAAAAGTCGGATTAAGCCAAAAAAAAGTCTTTTTTGTGCAATGGTAACCGCAGTCTTTTGGATTAGGTTTGACGTTTTGAATAATTTAATTAAGCAGAATTACGATGTTTGTCATGATCAAATGGAGCACATTTTTGTTGCTGTTAACTGCTTTGTGCATTAGTAATAGTAGTAATGCACAATCCTGTCAAAAAACAGATCTTGGAATTAAAGCAATAGTCAATTCCACCGCCATCGAGATCCAATATTATACTCCTTCAACTGTAAGAGTACTGAAATCTCCTGAGGGGCGCCCTTTCACTAAAGAAAGCCTTTCCGTTATTAAGAAGCCGCAAAAAACACCATTCAATGTTAAGCAGCAGGGTGATTTAGTGAATGTAAGAACGGCAGCTCTTAATGTTGTGCTTAACCTGAAAACCGGTGACATATTTTATTCAACAGCAAATGGTGAATTGCTGCTGAAAGAAAAACGGGAAGGCGCACAATTCACACCATTCAATGATGCCGGCAATAATACGTTAACCGTTCAGCAATCATTTGTGTTGGACAACGATGAACCCATTTATGGCCTTGGCCAGCAGCAACAGGGCAAAATGAGTCAGCGTAATGTAACCCTCCACATGGTGCAGGGAAACCTGGATGATTACGTTCCTTTCTTTCAATCGGTAAAAGGCTATGGTGTTTTTTTGGGACAATTATTCCCCCACGGTGTTTACTGATAATGGCGAAGGCACCTCTTTTAGATCAGATGTAGGAGAGGGGGTTGATTATTATTTCATGTACGGCGGCAATGCCGATGGGGTGATCGCCCGCATGCGTGAATTGACGGGGCAGGCGCCCATGTTCCCATTATGGACTTACGGCTATTGGCAAAGTAAAGAAAGATATAAAAGCCAGGATGAATTAGTGGATGTAGTAAAGCAATACCGCAAGTTGGGTGTGCCGCTTGATGGTATTATCCAGGACTGGCAATATTGGGGAAGCAATTATTTGTGGAATGCAATGGACTTTTTAAATCCTGAGTTTCCCAACCCGCAAAAGATGGTGAGCGATGTGCACAAGATGAATGTGCACATGATCATTTCTATCTGGAGTTCGTTTGGCCCGCATACAAAACAGTACAAAGAGCTGGATAAAATAGGGGCGTTGATGGATTTTAAAACATGGCCGGAATCAGGGTCCGAAAAATGGCCTGTAAGACGTGATTATCCTTCAGGTGTTCGGGTATATGATCCCTACAATCCTGCTGCCCGGGATATTTACTGGAAATATTTGGAGCAAATGTATAAACTTGGGTTGGATGGCTGGTGGATGGATTCATCGGAACCGGATCATCTTGATCCTAAACAGTCAGACTTTGATAATAAAACCTGGTTGGGATCATTCAGGAAAGTTCGCAATGCATTTCCTTTGATGACGGTAGGCGGCGTATCAACGCATCAACGGGCCGTTGATTCGGGCAAAAGAGTGTTTATACTCACCCGTTCAGCATTTGCCGGTCAGCAGCGGTATGGAGCCAATACCTGGTCGGGTGATGTAACTTCATCCTGGAACGCATTGAAGAACCAGGTTTCTGCAGGCCTGAATTTTTCACTTACCGGCATACCTTACTGGAATGCCGATATCGGCGGATTCTTTCTTTCCCGGTTTAAAAGAAAATTAGAAGACCCCGAGTATCGCGAATTATATGTTCGCTGGTTGCAGTTCGGCGCTTTCACCCCCATGATGCGTTCGCATGGGGCAGATGCGCCAAGGGAAATTTATCAATTTGGTGAAAAAGGAAGCAGATATTACGACGCTATTGAAAAATACATCAACCTGCGCTATCATTTATTGCCTTATATCTATTCTGCAGCATGGGATGTTACAGCCGGTCAATCGAGCATGATGCGGGCCCTGGTGATGGATTTTCCAAAAGACAAAAAAGCTTTGGATATTAACGATGAATACATGTTTGGCAAATCCCTGCTGGTAAGTCCTGTTACCAACGCCATGTATGTGAAGCCGGATGTTAACGAAAAAGAAAAAATACAGGTAGAAGACTTCAGCACCATCAGGTCAAAGGAAACGTATTTGCCGGCAGGAGCTGACTGGTATGATTTCTGGACAGCTGAAAAGTTTTCCGGAGGTAATAAAGTTAGCAGGCAAACGCCACTCGATATCATTCCGCTTTATGTGAAAGCAGGTGCTGTCATGCCTGTTGGGGCTTCTGTTCAATATGCACAGGAGAAAAAATGGGACAGCCTTGAAATAAGGGTTTATCCCGGCGCTGATGGAAAGTTTGTTTTATACGAAGACGAGAATGATAATTACAATTATGAGCGGGGAGTTTATTCAACAATAACTTTTACCTGGGATGATGCAAAGAAGACTTTATCAATCAGCGATAGAAATGGTTCGTTCCCCGGAATGCTTACAGAAAGAAAGTTCAATGTTGTGATGGTAACCAGCCAGGCAAACAAGGAAATCACTTATACAGGGAAAAAAGTAGTAGTAAAATTTTAAGAATTAAAAAAAGTATGAAGCGTCAGTTAGTTCTTGTAATGCTGTTTTCAGCTATCAGCAGTATCGCTTTTGGGCAAAAAGCAGCATTTCAATCTCCGAACCAAAAGATCGTTGTAGAACTTTTCAATAAGCAAAACAATGATATTGGCGAGTGGTACATCAAAGCATCTTACAATAACAATGGAAAAATTACAGAAGCTATTTCGGGTATTGATGTAGGCTTATCACGCAGCGACCAGGATTTTTCAAAGGAACTAAAATTTTTGAAAGCAGGTAAACCAGTTTTAATTAACGAAGAATACACGGCGCTGCACGGTAAAAGAGCTGTTTGCAAAAATGCTGCAAATGAGGTCATATTCGCTTTTGAGAATCCAACAAAAGCAAAACTGAATATAATCATCAGGGCTTACAATGACGGCATTGCGTTTCGCTATGAGTTTCCCGACAGGCAGGGAAGCTTTGTTGTAAAGGATGAACTGACTGCCTATTCAATTCCATCACAAACTACGCGGTGGCTCGAAAAATGGAATCCTGCCAACGAAGGCCTGTATACAGCAATGGATACTAACAAAATACTTTCGGGCGAATGGGGTTATCCTGCGCTTTTTAATACAGGTAATAAAGATTGCTGGTTCTTATTGCATGAAGCAGATGTGGACAGAAATTACTGTGGTACCAAATTGAGCAATGCCCTTGATGCTGGGAAATACAAACTCACCTTTCCGGATCCCAAAGATGGAAGAGGGCTTGGAGCATCCACACCTGCCATAACGCTTCCCTGGAAATCGCCCTGGCGGGTGATCATTATGGGAACATTGGCCGATATAGTCGCATCTACTTTGGTAAATGATGTTTCCGCTCCATCGGTTATAAAAAATAGCAGCTGGATCAAACCTGGAATAGCCTCCTGGAACTATTGGTCGGCCAATCATGGCACCAAAGACTATAAAACCGTTTGCGATTTTGCAGATCTCGCTGCCCAAATGAACTGGCCGTATACCCTGCTCGATTGGGAGTGGGATGCCATGGGCAATGGGGGTAAACTGGAAGATGCGGCAAAGTATATAGCATCAAAAGGCATAAAACCATTGATCTGGTACAATTCAGGCGGACCGCATACCTATGTTAGCGCCACTCCCCGTGACCGCATGCTTACCCATGAAAACCGGGTGGAAGAGTTCACCAAATTGAAAAAGCTGGGTTTTGCCGGTGTGAAGGTTGACTTTTTTGAAAGTGAGAAGCAGGATATGATCAAATATTATCTGGATATTTTAGAAGATGCCGCTCAGTTCGACATGATGGTTTACTTCCACGGTTGTATTGTGCCGCGAGGCTGGGAGAGGACCTATCCGAACCTCATGACACACGAAGCCGTGCGTGGCGCCGAGTGGTACAACAACACGCCTGATTTTACCATGCCTGCACCCGGGCACAATGCCACCCTTCCTTTTACCCGGAATGTAGTAGGCCCAATGGACTACACGCCTGTTACCTTTACCAATTCGCAATATCCACATGTTACTTCCTATGGCCATGAACTGGCATTGAGTGTACTCTTTGAATCGGGCATACAACACATGGCTGACCGGCCCGAGGGCTATTATGAGCTACCCGATGCAGCTAAAACATTTTTAAAGAATGTTCCCAATGCGTGGGATGATACCAGATTGTTGGATGGTTATCCCGGTAAGGAGGTGATCATGGCCCGCCGCAAAGGAAATGATTGGTATCTGGGCGGCATCAATGGAGAGCAAAGAGAAAAAACGAAAACAGTAAAATTCGATTTTTTACCTGATGGCGTAAAATATAAACTGACGTTGATAGCCGATGGAAAGCATGATAAAGCTTTTGCCACGCAATATCTGGTTGTAGATAAATCAAGCGCTTTGGACGTGAAGCTCCTTCGCAGGGGTGGCTTTGCAGCGTCGTTGATGCCAATTTAACAACCAAAAAAGGAAGGCGTCTCAAAAGTAAGAGGCGCC
>NZ_LVYD01000060.1 GCF_002077945.1 Niastella vici | reverse complement strand
CACGGGCTTTGCACAGCGCGATAGAAATCCGTCCAGCTGACCCGACTGTTAAGGAAATGTGAAGCCCGCGCTATTGCGGGCTTTCGCATTTTGTGCGAGTTTGAGTAAATTCCACGATCCCCGGGTTGGCGACTTTTCGGGGAGCTTACACTGAACCCAACGGAGTCAGAGAAGATAAATTAATACTTCTTTTCAGCGATGAAATATATCTTCCTTCTTTTAACACACATCGACCATTGTCCGGAATTTAATATGCAATGATTTGTTCATTTGGGATTACGATCCTGTTGTAAGGATGATCTAAAAACATTTGTGTCATTTGGCGAAACGTTGTGCCACCGATCCCATGAGACCGGTTGATAAATAAAAAGCATTGAGCATTTGGCATATAGTGTTTGATCCTGTACATATAGAGCGGACTGCATGCCGGGTCCATTTCGCCATCACCAATCAGTACAGGTTTGCTCGAATAATACGGTTGCCTGGTTTGAACCGATATCGGTGGAACTTTCCAGCAATCACAAACTGCATTATATACGTCATTGATATGAAAGCCCCTCAGAAAAGGATATAGCTGGTACAACTGTTGAATCACTTCTTCACTGTGGTAACTTGCCTGGTCGGCACAGTACACCGACATTCGCATTCCGCTTGGTGCAATATTCTTGTTGAAAATATCGTCCAGCTTCTTTTGAATATACGGAGCATGGTTGCCTTTGATCATTTCAGTGATCATAAATGGAACATTCTTAATGGCAGATGGATCTTGCAAGGTATTATCAAGAATGTCGAATAGTTCGTTCTTTGTATATTCGATTTGAATAGTATCGACAGTGCCTTTTTCAACATAAGGGAAATAGAATTTTTTATCAGCAATCGAATTGAAATAGTTTTCGAATTTGGTTGCAAGACCGCCATAGCGTTGTTGATCTAAAGAATCTTTCTCACAATGCCCGGACAAAACATGTATAGAATTAACAAAATTCATAGGCTCATCTTCATCAATCGAAATAAAAGTTGGTAGTGGTGAATCCAATACCAGCGACCGCACTTTTGATGGCTCCTTTTGAAGCACTGCAAGCATGACCACTCCGCTGTAAGAGACACCGGTTAAATTAACGGAATCGATCTTCAGCACTTTCAGGAGATCGATAATGTCTGCAACCGTTTCATCTGTATTGTATCCTGAAAGGTCAATGCCTTTCTTCTCCAGCTTCTTTTTATATCGCTTTACACCTTCCAGCCACATGCTGTCCTTGTTCAGGTTTTTCCGATAGGCTTCACGAGTGGCCGTGTCCAATTCAAAGCTTCGCAGATTTGGAATGGCAAATTGGGTGCCTCTTTGCTCAAAGGCAATACAATCCCTGCTTTCAATCACACTGCTTCTTTGCATACCATTAATCCAGGCAAGTGAAGTACCCCCCGGCCCTCCGGTTGTAAACAGAAATGGATCTTTCTTTTTATCCTGACTTTTACTTTTCAAAACGATAAACGGGAGTTTGATCATTTTTGAAGAAGCCTTCTTCCTGTTTTCGGGCACGATGAGATAACCGCATACAGTCTGGAAGCTGCTGTCAATTTTGTAAGGGAACGTGGAGTCGGGTTTTAACCGTGGGGGTGCTGAAGCTATATAACTGCTGTCAATTTTAAAATTGCAATTGCAAGTTTGTATTGAAGGCATATAGACTTTCTTTTGGGCATGGGATTGCTCGATTAACGAAAGAAGTAATAAAATACATGAATAGAATTTCATTGGTTTTAGGTTAAGCTGTCACTTTTGCAAGTGGCATACCTCTTTTTTAATTATTTGATTATAAATAAGATATTCAATTGGCTCACGGATAAACCTGTCCGGATTTAGTACAACTGTTGTCCGCTATAGGAACACACGTCTAAGAATGGTCGAATGATCCCTTGTCACCAAGTCAAGAGATAATAAGTTCAATTGTTACTGAGATCAAGCATATAAAAGACCATTAAGGAGAACTAGGAAGAATCACAATAACTGAAATAATAAATTTATGCATACCTAAAGCATTTACTTATCGCCAATAATTTGGCTATCCATAGCGGCCTAAAATAGAGATAAAAGTTTATTATTTATTTATGATGCCTAGACTTTATTTATTCCTGGATTTTATCAGTCATTCAAATTTTCATGAATCCTCCATTGAGGGTTAAAGACTCCCCTAAAGCCTTTAAATCCTGTATCAACAGGTTAGACTGTCCAGTTGTCCCGACGAAAAAATGAAGCCCTTCAAATCTTTGAGTTTGATGGGCTTTTTAATTTGAATAATTTTGAATCCATCCGCGTAAATCAGTCATTGCCCTCAATTTGAATCCGTTAGAGTAAGTTCGAATCCAATTGAAATCTTTGATTCATTTTAATTCATTTGTTCTGAATCTGTATACCTTAATAACAAAATCATTATTATAATACTGGCTGAAAGAGCATATTTACTTTAGAGGTTAGATATGCTCCTTTTTCGCGATTATAGGTCACTCCTTCGGAGAATACAAACTTTTGCAATTTCTCTTTTGGGGTACTCCGCTGGAATCCCATGTGGTAGTGAGTTGTGTCGAAAGTGTTATACCCCATTGGAAGTAAGTTTTAAGGTTAGAACTTTCTACATCAAGATTTACAGTGCTTTTGTGGATAAACCCGACCTAAAAACTGAAAATGAAAAAAGGTGCCCCAAAATTACTTTTGAGACACCCTCTTTTATTTTCGTTTATACGATATGCTTAGGGATTATATTTCACTACAAAACCCTGTGTATTGTTGTTACCAAGCGCCCATACTTTTCCATTCCTTGCACAAAGGACAGCCACTTTATCGTTTGCATTCAGGGTGAATTGCTCATTCCAGCTGGCGCCACCATCGGTGGTTTTAAGGATCTTATTGTTATAAGCAATGTACCCGGTAGTGTTATCGGTAAAATATACCGCATTGGCTTGCTGGGTTAATTTAGTCCAGGTATTGCCAGCATATTTTACCAGCTCATTGTTAAAATTTACCAGGAAAACTGTATTGGCATCAACCATCTGAAGCGCTTTTATATATGTAGCGCTGGAAACTGACGAAATATCTACTTCACTAAATACACCTGCTTTTTCTAAAACAACGTATTTAGAATTATTACTGGTGAGGATCAAATTGTTTTTATCAAGCGCTGACATTCTATCCCACACGCCACTACTACCGTCATACTTGGCGCTTTGGTACTTCACGGTTGCACCAGCAAAACGACCATCGACATCGTACAATCTTCCGAGAGTGCTAGCTATCAATCCGTTGGCGGGTGCCGATGTATACAAACCGATGATCAGCCAACCGAACGAGCTTTTCTCTGGTCCTATGGTCCAGGTGCTGCCATCCGTTGATACGGCTACCTTGTCCTTAAGTTCTAACCAAATATTTTTACCATCTGATGAAGAAATGGCATAACCATAACTGTAAACGCCGTTAAAGTCACTCGCATTCCAGGTTATACCACCATCGTAAGTGCGATAAATAGAATTTTCCCTTTGTGCAATGCCCAATGAATCCGTTGGGAAAATAAGATTAGTAAAAATTTGACTGCCAGCCCCGCTACCATTGGGAATAATGCCGGCATAAAACCAGCCTTTGGGTTCCACATAGTAAATAGAGACCCAACGGCTATAAGAGTAAAGGCCTTCTACTTCTATCTTAATAAAACAATCTTTTTGACCTGTTTGTACAAACTTTTCCGGAATAGTGAAGGTGATACTTGTATTTGTCAGGGCTGTAATAACCATTTTCTGATTTTCCAACGAAAGATGAGTCTTTGCCGTATCAGTACCAAAATTTTTTCCGGTAACGGTAACCTGTATACCATTAGTCAACCTGTCGGGACTTATAGTCGTAACAATGACGCTTTCGGGTTTAGGGCCACTATCGGGCTTACTATCAGATTTACTACAGGAGAAGAGCAGGGACATAGAGAAAAGAGCAAAGAGCAAAAATAGCTTTTGTTTCATAGATACGGAGTTTAATATGTATTGTTATGAGTCTGCAAAATGATTTGATAACCATAATGACAGTGCAAAAATGACCCATTAAACAAAACTTGTTCCTAGTAGTAATTGGATATAAATAATTAGTTAAGTGTATGTTGGTTGTTTGATCGTGGGAGAATTATTATCCGTTACATTATTTCAATTCTATATCCAAGTAGTTGTAAAGTCGGGCAGTGGGGAACACTATCGGACCAAGCCTAGGTGCTGAAGTTCGAATCCAATTGAGATCACAAAAGCAAGTCGAAAGACGTGCCTTTGTGTTTTGGTACGGTCTTTAAAAAATTATAGCTGAACGGGGTAACTTGTCACCGTTTTATTTCACTGCAATTACACTAATTTCAACATTTGCCCTCTTTACCAGGTCACTTACAGCAACGCATGTTCGGGCAGGATAAGGAGCTTGAAAATAAATCTGGTAAATGCTGTTGAATTCATCTATCTGCTGCATATTCCGTAGATAAACGGTAACATTCAGCACTTTTTTCATAGATGTTCCGGCCTGTTTCAAGATAGCGTTCACATTATTTAAAGCCTGGCGCACCTCTTCACTAAAGCCTGCATCGGCATTGCCGATTTGGCCCGCCACAAAAACCAAACCTTTGTATTCGGTATAATTACTGAATGGTTTCGATCCTGCATTATCTGTTTGTGCGTATGCGGTCATTATAAGCAACCCCATTACAGCGATAGTTATTAACTTTTTCATTTTATAATCCATATTTACTGACAAGTGCAACCATAGCAGCCATCGTCGCTGCTCCCATAGCAACTTCCCTTGGATTGATCTTATCGTAGGTATCCAGTACGCTATGATGAATATAAAACAACCGGCTATCGTCACAGTCGAGGCTGATCAGCGCTGTTGCCTGTTCTTTCATAGGCACCAGGTCAACACCGCGTTGCTGCAATTGTATGTCGCCTGCTTTATATGGTATGAATAATTCTTTCCATTGTTGAAACCGTGCCATGGCTTCGGGTGTGGTTTCGATCCTAAATCCACGTGGCGCAAAGCCGCCTGCATCAGACTCAATAACGGCTATGTGTTTTTCGTTGCGCAACCTGGCTTGTTTTGCGTATTCGATGGCGCCATGTGCGCCGGCCTCTTCGTTCATGTAAAGAATGATCCGCACAGTACGTTCAGGTTGTAATGCAGTTGCCCTGAAAAGCCTGAGCACTTCCATGGCCTGCACCAGTCCGGCGCCATCGTCACTTGCGCCTTCACTAAGATCCCATGTATCGAGATGTGCGCCTACCGTTACATACTCATCGGGGTATTTTGTGCCCCTGATCTCGGCAATAACATTGTACGACTGCACATCGGGTAGTTGAACGCAATGCATACGAAGCGTATAATGCAGGCTGGGGTCTTTCTTCAGGGCATCACTTAACAGATCGGCACTGTTGGTACTCAGCGCTGCTGCCGGAATTTTCGGGACGGCTGTGTCGTAACTCATGGCGCCTGTATGCGGGTAATCATCTTTTGCCGGTGTTAATGACCGCACCAGCGCTCCCACGGCGCCCCTGCGGGAGGCCGCAATAGCCCCCTGCGCCCGTTGATCTGCTGCACCCAGATAAGCTTTGAAAGTCTCGATCTCACCCGCATCCATAGCCCGGTTAAAGAAAACAAACTTACCTTTTACTGCCTTGTTGGGCAAAGCGGCTAATTCGGCCCATGACCTTACTTCAACAACGCCGGCCGTTAACAGGCCATCAGTGCTAATAGATCTCCCCAGGGCGGCAACGTCCATTCTTACCCGCCTGCCTTTAACAGTATAATAAGAAATTTCCTTTGTGCCCCTTACCCAATGAGGTACTGTTACGGGCTGCAGATAAATACTATCCGGCTTGTATTGTGCCAATACCTTTTTTGTCCACTCAACGGTTTGCTGTGCCTGTAACGATCCGCTTATGCGGGCGCCAATGCGGGAAGTGAGATAACGTAAGTTCATATCCGTTTCACCATTCTTCAAAGCCTCATTATAAAGCTTATGAAATAAGATGGAGTCGGATGAATTTGATACCTGGGCAAATACAGACAAGCCAATGGCCAGCATTACAGTAACCATAAAGGACTGTAATGCTAATTTGAACAATATTTTCATATGGTTATTATTGACCGATGCCGGTAGTTGTATAATTAACAGGCACCCAATTGTAACCATTTTCTATTTTGCGAATATGACCTATGCCGGGAAAAGACAGGTGATCGCCAGCTATCCAGTACCGGCCTTTTGCTGCATCCTCATACGCTTTTCTGCGCGCTGCAGCAGCAGCTTTAGGATCTACATCATAAACAATGGTTATATCAGGCTTATTGAACTGCAAAGCGGCAACATGCATAATATCGCCCCAGAACATTATTTTTTCACCTTTACTTGTCACCTGATAAAAACTATGACCGGGCGTGTGCCCGGGGCTGGCAACGGGTAGTATGCCCGGGAAAAGCTCTGTGCTATAATCAAAGGTCTTCACCTTTCCGGCCTTAACATAAGGGAGCATTTTTAATCGCGCCTGCTCAAAGTAAGGCTTCAGTCTGTCCGGTGCTTTGGCATATTCGTCGCTTAACCAAAAGTCTGCTTCTTTTTTGCTTACATAAATCGTCGCATTGGGAAACACCATCTTATCACCATCCATCAAACCGCCGGTATGATCTGTATGAATATGGGTGATCAATACAGCATCTATTTGTTTCGGATCATATCCGGCGCTGATCATACTGGCAGGCAAATGCCCGAGCGAAGGTCCATATAGTTCTGAAGTACCGGCATCTATCAAAATGAGTTTACCTCCTGTTTTAACCAGATAAGCATTTACAGAAGCTTCCACTACCGGCGTTTGAAAATTGGAGCGGGTCAGCTTTTCAATTTCTGCAGGCGTTGTATTCGTCATCAATTTATTAAGCTCCTGGGGAATGCTGCCATCCGAAAACGCAATGATCTCTATATCGCCAATGAGCATATGATAGCTGGCGGGTTGTGGTAGCGACTTTGTTTTCTCCTGTGCGGAAACAGTTGATGTGAAGAACAAAGAAGCTACTATAAAAACATATAAAAAGATGCCTGATCCCCATGCACCCTTTTCTGAATTCTTTCTATACCTTTTCATTGTATGAATAATTTTACGTTGAAATTTTATTTAAAAAGCGAAACATCTTTTTAGTGGGCCCACTTTCAAAATGATTCGTATGCAAAGCTATGGTGCTTGCCTGCAGCAGACAAGTACGTACTTCATTATAGCATAGGGCTAAAATTATCCCTATACCCGGCTATGGTTTTATTGTATAATTTTACTTCGTAAAACAGTATATTATGGCTAAAAGAAAGATTCCTAAAGACCTCGATTGTGGCATGGGCATGATCATGGAAATTATTGGCGGGAAGTGGAAGCCCTGCCTGATCCATAACATCTGGAAAGGGCACAAAAGGCCCAGCGAATTACAACGGCTGAATCCCAAAGCTACCCGAAGGGTTTTGTATCAGCAACTTCAGGAGCTGGAAGAACATGGAATTATCCGCAGAGTGGTGTATCCCGTACTGCCGCCCAAAGTAGAATATTTCTTGACAGATCTGGGCTTATCACTGCTTCCGGTGATTAGCGTCATGGATGAATGGGGTACTCAATATCTGGAAAATCCGGGCCTGCACCCGAAACTGAAAATAGCGTAAAGTCATATACCGGTCTTAATTCCATATCCCCTTCATCTCCGTCAACACAATTGGTTTGAAATTATTATTTAACAAAAATCCTTGATTAAGTCCTTGCTATTTTGTCATCCAATTTAATTGTCATTTCCTTGTCTTTAATTAAGTAGCAGACATCATTATCGTTATTCAATATTATTATGCAACTCTCCAATTCTTCATCAAATGAACTGTCTGGCCATAACTCCAGCATCAGTTGCGCAAGAGCTTTTATGTTATACGTGGAAATTGGTTCAACTGTCATTGAGCTTGTTTTTATAGCCCCCCCCTTTTCGAAATCATTATGACCCTATAGTTGAAAAGTTGGGATTGTTGAGAAAGTATTTGCGGTGCAAGCAACAAAAAAGGAATAGACCACCAGCTTTTTTCTATCTAACGCTTGAGTTTTCCTGATTTGTAAGTTTAATTAATATGCTGAACAATGAAACAATAATAGCAATGTAAAATAAAGTACTGTAAAGTAAAACATTTTTTACTACACCAATATCAGAATAGGCTTCTTCTGGTATAAACCTAAAATTCTTTAAAAGTTTTTGATGATTTGATACCCAATACCCTTCGAGATCATGGAATCCTTGCCGTATCAGGCTATGTTATTGGAAGCAATGGAAACTACCATCTACCCGAGTGAACATGCTTGTCAAACTGGGGACGCCCGAATGGCAAGCATATCAATGGGAGAACTCACGCAAAGGGTACTGGCGAATAAGCCACAACCCGATCTTGCAAAGAGCCTTGAACAGTTCCTTACTAAAAAGAGAAGGGTACCTATCTCTCAGAGAATTAAGTACCCTTCCAACTGTATTATTCTGATGTGCCGCCATATACGGAACCGTATGTACGGTTGCTGGAGGGGACAGGTAGCGACTAATCGCTACCCTCCTACTCACTTCGAAGTATTTTTGTGAAAAAGGTACAGAATCAGTACAAGCCGGAACCCAATGTTAGTCTCAGTGATCAGAAAATTACTTTTATGGTGGCGATTTTTGATCCACTGGCTGCATTCAACACTTCTGCAAAACAAATATTGCTACGGGGAAACTGGGCTGCCGGTATATTTATTACATTCTCTCCTGCTTCTACGGGCACAACAGCACTGGTATAAAGGGTTTGCCCAAACCCGTTAACCACCCGCACCACTACCTGTTGTTTTGCCTGACTATTCAGATACAAATTAATAACCTTATTTATGACCGGATTGGGCCTTACAGAAATGGTTGTTCGGGTAATAGCTGATAATCGCAGCGTAAGTACGGAACTATAGCTGCCATAACCACTCTTATTAATTTCCCTGATACGGTAGTGTATAGTACCACTTAATGCAGTAACATCTTCGCTGTATGTATAATTATTCTGCCCGTTTGCGGTGGTATTATATACTTCCTGCCAATGAACCGCATCCAGGCTTCTTTCCACTGCATAACCGGTAATAGCGGCATCGGCATTTGTTTGCCATTTCACATCTGCATATACTTTTTGTGATACCGGCCGTTGCGATACTGATACATGGGTAAATTGCAGGGGCAGCGCCGACAGATCTGATTCGATAGCAACCAGACCTCGTCCTACTGTACTCATATATACACGTCCGAATACGTTCATATCTCCCATTACAAAATTACCGTTCCCCGGACCTCCCCACTCATGGGCATCGTCGTTTATTCGTGTCCACGAAGCGCCCTGGTCTGTAGAACGGAACATACCTTTAACTCCGCCAACAGTTCCCCAAATATAAACAGTGGGATAAGTAGCCCCCGTTGCAGTTTTACCAAATCCAACAGCTCCGCAATAAGTAACATTGGAAACAGTTGTCCATGAAGTTCCATTGTTCGTGGTGTATTTCAATCCGCTCCCGTTTAAAGCTACCCATACATTTCCTTCATTATCTGGAACTGCCCTTGCTCGTCCTGATCCCCATTGACCTGGGTTAGATGCTGAGGAGGTAAAACTTACACCTTTATTTGTACTTACTAATAGCTGTCCGCTATTAGGGCTATAAATGTAAAATTTATTAGTATTTACGTAATCTGCTATTGGATGAGCATCCTGAACATTAGTTACTCCTGTACTGGTCCATGATCCTCCATTATTTGTTGAATAATAAGTGGTACTTCCGCCGCCTGGACAATGAAGTATTGTATTTCCATCTGCTGACAATGCTACTTTCCCATAACCGCCGCCATTAGTAGAAGCCGCTTGCGTCCAGGTTGCTCCCTGATCGGTAGAGTAGTATAATTTATCTGTAACCCGTACCACTTTGTTGATATTATTTGCGGCATAAGCTATACCGTTATTAGAAGTAACGGTGGGAGTATGTACCTGCGCCGGATAGGCATAAATATCAGAATACACTGCTCCATATTGGTCTCCTACGGCTGAAATAAAATTACCACCGGGAATGCTTATGGCATCAAGTACAACCGTTTCTTCCATTCCTTTTACATCAAATTTCCAGGAAGTGGTGGATGCATTGATATCATCGCAGGTAAAAACTCCATTCCCCGATATAACCCTTACTTTTGCCGTATTTAACGGATCAAAGTCAATGCTACCTGCCCAATGTATCCCACGACCAGCGATCCAGCCAATGCCATTATTGTTCAGGGTACTTGTGGGCGTCAACTTTGAGGTCCAGGTACTTCCTCCGTCGGTAGAAAAGTAAATAAAATCTGCCCATGTGTTGCCAAACTGGTTGTTACTCCAGACGTTAGTAGTTGCAGCAATAATCCTGTTCGAATTTGCAGGATCAACACTTATTCCGCTATAAGGGTAATTATTCCCATTTGGAGTAATGTTGGTCCAGGTTCCGTTAGCAGTAGCCAATTTGTAAACTCTTCCGTTGCTGCCGTTCGATGGACCCTCAGCATCCGCCATTGTCACATATAAAGTAGAATTATCAGAAGATAAAACAGCCCTGTGGGGCATAAATGAGTTATCAGGCTGAATTGCATTGAAAGTGCTGCCGCCGTCGGTACTTTTGTATATATTATTACCTCCCGTGCGGGAAACTCCTATATAAATAGTTTGGGTAACTCCTCCCGAAACACTGGAAGGATCAAACACAACAAAGCAGATTCCGTTTCCATTGGTTGTAGTGGTTACACCATTCCAGGCCAGTGTCCAGCTGGATCCTCCGTTGGTACTTTTCCACAAACCATTTGCTCTTGTTCCACAAAAAAGGATGTTGCTGTTATTAGGATCCACAGCCAGACGTTCCCCATTAGATCTTCCCATTCCATTTCCATGAGCAGTAAATTGTGAAGTTACTACCACTTCAGTGAATGTATTTCCCTTATCTGTGGATTTTAAGATCGCTGTTTTTCCACCGTTAAAGTAACTAGTCCCTGCAAGTAAATATAGATTATTTGCATTCTGAGGATCCAGCGCCAGCGCTTCCACCCCCTGGTATGTAGTTTGATCCTCTGAAGTCCAATCGAGCAAAGGAATCCATTTTGAATTTACCGCATCCCAACGGTAAGCGCCACCAACATCTGTGCGACAGTAAATATCGCCTGATGTTTTATGACTTATAATTCCTGATACAAAACCGCCTCCACCCAAGGCTACATTACCAAATGTTTGTGCAATTAGATTTGTTTGTGAAAAGCAAAAAAGAATCAGCAAAAAAACCACTATAAATCGTGGCCGACAATAAAAAGGGCTGAAATTGTTAGACTTTGTCATAAATGTGGTTTTTAATAGGAAAAGTTGTTTATAATTGATTCATAAACCTTCTGATTTTTTTTATTCTCTGCAGGGTCTTCTACAGAAGACCCTGCAGAGAATAAAATTATCAATTGTGTTATCAATCATTCAATGAGGATAGAACTCATGTTAGAAGGATCTTGAAATCTGTAAGCGGCACCCAGAAGTTGGATGCGGCATCCCAATGGTAAGCGCATTGGTACGGGCATAGAGCAGGTTACTTTGAGCGGGGTTAAAAATAAGTCGGGTTACGTAACCACCCGCGCCTATCTTTACATTCTTCCATGAATCGGTTTGAGCAACAGCCTTTGCTGATATTATGTACAACATTAAGAACAATAAAAGCTTCTTAGGATAACATTGTTTCATGTGAGCGGATTTTATTCGTTGGTTGAAGCCGTTTAGGATTCAAATGTTATGCCATTAAGGTTGCACCATAGTGTCAGATTGTTTCAGGATGGGGTGGGAAATGTTGCAAATGAGTGAATCACGCTCATTTTTTCCCCCTTTTTCAACGGCATGGAGAAACGTTGAAAGTAGAGATTGAAACCTGGTGCGAACCACGCAGTGTCCCAATAACCTTACTGATTTTATCCACTCACTCATTCTTTTCAGAGAAGCAGTCAGCTTCTTGCTACTTGTCTTACGTTCAACTATTATTTCATTTTCTCAAAACTATCAAGTGAAGATTGAATATCAATTAACCGGGCATGAACGGTTCCAAGTTGCTTCTTTTTAGCCGCTGCGCTGTCGCAAACGCCTTTTTCCATGTAGCCGCCTATCCTTTCGCGAATATTATTAGCGCTATCCTTTAGGATTTTTTGTTCGTTCAAAAGTTTTGTCCTCACGTCATTGCGGTTGCATCCGCAAGCGAACAGGATGAGAATGCTTAAAACGACTGAATATTTCATATAAATTTTTAATTAAAGTTGGAAAAGATAGCCCAATCCCGCCACCAGCTAATTGCCCTGATAGCCGGCAACGACATCAATAAGAGATTGTGTTCCTGCCTGGCCTGCTTCCTACTGCTGCTGGTGAAACCGTAAAGCCAGTGACACCAGTACCCTGTCTTCCAGCAACTCGTCTTTCACAAGTCCAAATACACTGCCTGACTGGTAAGTGATCCCCCATTTCGTACGGTCTATTGTGAGCGACGCTGTGGCAACAATATCCTCCCCATTCCTGATGATTGTGGCCGGAAAATGGATCTCCTGCGTAATGGCCTTCAAGGTCAGTTGCCCGGTAATATAATAAGAAGAATCGCTGGAGGCTCTAATAGCTTTGATTAATTGAAATGTACCCCTGGGATACTTCTTCACATCAAAGAAGTCTGGGTCTTTCAGATGCAATACCAGTCCGTTATCGCTGCTCGTGTCTTTCCTGTCGGTAATGGTAATTGTATTCATATCCAGTTCAAAATAACCTCCTGCAATAGTGCCATTAGCATCGAAAGCCAGGGTGCCCGTCAGGGGTTTGATATAGCCTTGATGTCCCTTGCCTCCCATGACATGCATGCCTTTCCAATTGACAAAACTTTCTGGTATAACAAGGGAATAGCCCACTACCCTCCCCACCGGGGTGGAAGGTGCCGGTTCTGTAATAGCAAGTGTAGGAGCAGCGATAGCCGCCGCTGAACGATCCCGGCAGGCGACGGCGCCTGTGAGGCACACGGATGCGCATACGAACAATAAGATTGACCGCATAAGATGTTGATTTATGTGATGATGAAAGCGGAAACAAAGAAGCCCGGGCTGTTGATACAAACCTACGGTGCCCGTCCGCACGAGTAGTAAAAGCATGGTAAAAATTTTGTAAACGAATGTAAAATCTGTCCGGCGCTACCGGGGCTCGCAGGGAATGCTGTAATTTTAAGTATGAGCTGGAAAGTCTTGCTGGCAATGGGCACCGCCCTTATAGTCATCGTTTCCTGGACCGCCATCCGTCGCCGGGCTGCCCTGCCCGCTACAGATCAGGCGACTGAAAAGCTGGTGATCCGGCAGATCGGTCACCAATTGCTGTTACAGGCAGGCGATTCCTCCTCCCGCATTCTCCCTGTGGAAGAGCGGGCGAACAAGGAATACCTGATCCGGTTTGCGGCACCTTTTACCTTTGTGCCCGATGCTTTGGTGGCTACTGTTCGCCGGGTGGTAGCGGCCAACGGCCTGCCCTCCAGTTACCTCGTGGAAGTGATCCATTGCGCCCCATCGGCCGAAGTGATCTACGGATTTCAGATATATAAAGACAGTGCCCACGATGTAATACCCTGCCTGGGTCGCCGGCAGGAAAAAGCTTGTTACAATATCCGGATCAGGTTTACAGAAACCGAAGCCGCCGGCATGGATCCGTTTTCAAGCGGCCTGCTGGCAGGTAGCCTGGTGGCTATTCTGGCAAGTCTATTATTCCGCGCCCTGTATATAAGAAAAAGAAGAACTGCCGACAAGCCTGGCAATATGCCAGCCCTGGGTACCCCAACCGGTATAACGGATAGTCCAGGGCCGCAAAATATTCAACCAGATCTGCCACCGTCAGCAATTAAACAGGAAGTCCCCGCACCAACCGGTATTGCTATTGGTAACCTGCTTTTCTTCCGGGAAAGTCAGCAACTGGTAGCTGGTGCTGACATCATTCTGCTCACAGCCAAAGAAGCCAAACTGTTGCACGTATTTGCCAACGCCCAGCAGGAAATGATAGATCGTGATCAGTTGATGAAACAAGTGTGGGAAGATGAAGGCGTCATCGTTGGCCGGAGCCTGGATATGTTCGTTTCGAAATTGCGGAAAAAGTTGCAGGCGGATCCACGTGTAAGCATCCTGAATGTGCATGGCAAAGGATATAAGCTGGTCATTGGTCAAATGGCGTGCTGAACGTCAGTTTCCTAATTGCTTTTGTTGGTTTGTTTCCGGATGCGGCTGAACGTTTCAGCTGTGAACAAGCCCATTCGAATTTATACGACTAAACCTGACTGTACCATTTACACCTTGACCAATTCAGACCGGTAACCAACGTTTTTTTATCTGCATCCGGGTTTTCTCATATCGGAGAAGGATACGGGTTAGCATATATTTTAAATAACCGGTTCGACAATCGTCCAGTCACCCCGACTAAAAAAATGAGCCCTTCAAATCGTTGGATTTGAAGGGCTTTTTAAATTTGATTACTGTTTTATAAATCTGATCAATACAGGAGCGCCAGTTGTCCGTTTTAATATAGCCATATACAGGCCATTCTTTAAGCTATTAACGGGTAATAAAAACTTAGTATGATTTTTAATGGATATCGGTTTAATCGTTTGTTTTCCATCAGTAGAAAATATCTCAAGGCTTTGCCAGTGGTCAAATAATTTGAGTGAGTCTATAATTAAAGTAGTTGTAACCGGATTCGGATATACATGAATGCCCATGTCATTAGCCTGCACAGGAAGTATTGCTGTAATGGGAATGTTTATTACCTGCTCATTTGAATAGGATACACAAGTTCCTTTTGTAGCTTTGATACGGTAATTGCCACTTACAGAGGCTTTGAAACTAGTGTCGGTTGCGGCAGGTGTAATATCGTTCCATACGCCGGCCCCATTTTTTAACTGCCATGTGTATCGACAAGCTGTATCAACAATAGAAATGCTAATGGTATTATCTTGAACGGCGATAACCGGCGTAAAAATTTGTTCAATTTCCAAAATTGAAATGATGCTGTTGTTCCCATCTACAAGGCAACGATAATTATAGCCATTATAATTAACCGGCAGGTTGGTTATTTGCAGGGTTTGGGTAGTTACCGCACTGTACGTGCTATTGTTGCTGAGATTTGAAAAGCCATTTCCCGTATTCAGTTGCCATTGGTAGTTAGTACCTGTTTTATCAGCTACAAGCGAAAGGTTGCCGCCGGGGCAGGCATTGACCAGTTGCGCACCGGCCAGGTTGGTAAAAACTGATATAGTTTTTTGACCGTATTCGGTTGATATCAGATCAGGTTTACTATCGCCGTTCAGATCACAAACGGCTACAGCACCGGCGGCTATCTGCATTTTTACGGGATAGGCCGCAGTTGCGGAAAAAGAAATGGTGCCAGGTACGCTTTGGTTTTTGCGAATATAGATCCCCTGGTCTACACCATTAGGGCCTCCGCTTCTTTCAATAATATCGGGTTTGCCATCACCATCCAGATCTGCCAGTACTGCTTTGTTGAGCCCTGAACTCGGGAAAGCTATTTGAAGGGCATCAAATGAGATCACCCCGCCGGTCGTTGTATTTCTCTTCCACCCGATGTAATTTCCATAGGTTATTACCAGGTCGCTTTTCCCATCGCCATCAAGGTCACCGGCTGTTGTATATTGTGGATAGTTAGTGGTAACGTTAACCCCCATCTGGTTGTCGAAAGAAATGGTGCCGGGGATGCTTTTATTTTTATAAATACTAATTGTTGTACCACTTATTGTGAATAGTAGTTCAGGCTTTTTGTCGCCATCGAGATCTGCATATTCAGGATTTGAGTAGTAGGTAGAGGCTGCAGGAAGAATTATTGGCGTTGAAAACGAAATAGTACCGTTTCCGCTAATGTTTTGGTAAATATACATCCATACGGAATTACTGCCGCCTGCAAGCACCGTTAGATCGGGGCGCCCGTCACCGTCAATATCCTTCAGTTGCATGCGGGTTGCGTTAAATAAATTATTGGTAGGAACTATAGCGGCGGTGGTAAAAGAAATATTCCCCGGCGTGCTTGAATTTTTTAAAATATTAATACTGTAATCGCCCGATGAAATAGCCAGGTCGGGTTTACCATCGCCATCAACATCACCCATTGTAATATTGTTGGTATACCAGGAAACGTCAAATTTAACGGGTGGTGCGAATGAAATGGTTGAGAAGGTGCCGGTATTCCTTATGATGCTTACAGAGTGCACAGCCCAATCCGGCGTAACAATATCAGGTTTGCCGTCGCCATCTACATCAATTACAAAAATATCGTCGTTGATCGCATTACTATAAACAGTCTTTCTTGTAGCAAATGAAGATGTGGTAAATGTAGCCGGGCCATCGGGAAAAGTAACAATAAACGGTTCATTCGTACAAGCTGTAAGTTTATTACTGGTAACAGTGATGGAATGATGGTCGGCGCTGGCTGGTACAATAACAGTTAAAGAAGTGGTAGTGGCTGCCGTTACAGTGGCCCGCACTGCGCCAAAGTACACTATGTTGTTTGCGGGTGTAGCACTAAAATTAATGCCGGTAATGGTGACCGTTGTTCCAACAGGACCCGAGGCCGGGGAAAAACCAGTTATCACTGGTGGTGGAATAAATGTAAAACCAGGAATGCTCGTTTTGCCACCGGTTGTTACAATGCTTATGTCTCCGGATGCTCCGCCGCCTGAGACTATGGCCTTTATGGTCGTGGATGAAGGTACGGTAAATGAGGTTGCGTCAATTCCTCCAAATTTCACATTGCTTACACCAATAAAATTAGTCCCGGTTAATGTTACCTCGTCGCCTGCTATACCCTGCAACGGAGTGAACGAAGTAATGTTGGGCGCTGGTGCATAGGTAAACCCATCTATGTCAGCTGTGAAAACAGGATCGGTAACAGCTATTTTACCAGTAGCCCCGCTACCCACAACTGCTTTAATTGTAGTGGTATTTATTATTGAAAATGACGCTGCTGGTATACCCCCAAAAGTAATGGCGGTTACAGTAGTAAAATTACTGCCGGTAAGGGTTACTATAGAATCCGTACCGGCCACGGCAGGCGTAAATGAAGTTATTTTGGGAATCGTTACCCAGGTAAAGTTGGCTGCAGTTCCGGTGCCATACGATGTAGTTACAGAAACATTGCCCGTAGCGCCGGCGCCTACCACTGCAGTTATAACAGTTGGTGAAACTATAGTATATGATGTAGCATTGGTGCCGCCGAACTTTACTGCAGTGGCATTCGTAAAATTCTGCCCTGTAATGGCTACCGTCATGCCCTGTCCCGACACTGTTGGCGAAAATGATTGCACAACCGGCGGACCTGCAAATGTAAATACAGTTTTACTTGTGGTAGTACCATACTTATTGGTTGCCGTTATTTGTCCCGTTGCGCCTGAGCCAACCACTGCGGAAATAGTAGTTGAATTAACTATAGTGAATGATGAAACAGGTACGCCGCCAATACTGAGTGCTGTAACGCCGCTTAAATTGTAGCCTGTAATGGTAACGGTTGCGCCCGCGGCTGCTGTGGAAGGAGAAATATCAGAAATGGTGGGTTCATTATTCTTGTTACGCAGCAGGCTTACGCTTTCGCTGGTGAAATTTGCACAGGCAAGATCATTTCTGCCATCGGCAGTAAAATCGCTAATACCTATATAGAAAGAAGTTCGCCCAAGCCATAGATATATTTGCGTAGCAAAGGAAATATTGCCAACCGTGCTTGTGTTTTGTGCAAACGTAGAGTTTATGGCTGCTACTACAACATCAGGTTTAGCGTCTCCGTTAAGATCGCCAATTGAAATGCCATAGGGCGTGGCGCCGGTATTAAAATCTGCTTTGGCAGCAAAAGAGATAGTGCCTGCATTTCCTGTATTTCTGAATACGGAGTACGTAGAGGTGCCGGAATTGGTAACGGCCAGGTCGGGTTTATTATCTCCATCCAGGTCACCTGCGGCAATACCGAACGGCTTACTACCTGTTGCATAAGTTGTTGTAGCAGCGAATGAAATAGCACCGGTAGTACTGGTGTTGCGGTACAGCGAAATGGTATTCATAAATTCATTCGTTACAGCCAGGTCGGGCTTACCATCACCATCCAGATCGCTTGCAATAATGGCGTTGGGCGAGGCGCCTGTTAAAATATCAACGCGGGGTGCAAAAGTGATATTTCCGTTTAAAGAAGTGTTCCTGAATACAGAAATAGCACTTGCTGTATAACCTGCAACTGCGAGGTCTGGTTTGCCATCATTGTCCAGATCTGCGATGGCAATTGAATAGGGGTTGTTACCCGTTGTATAATCTATTTTGGTTGCAAAACTAATAGCGCCTGGGGTGCTGGTGTTTTTATGTATGGAGATGGATTGATCGGCAATACTTGATGAGACCAGATCGGGTTTACCATCGCCATCTAAATCAAACGCAGCAACCGCATAGGTCAAAACGCCTGTTTTTATATCCTGGTGAGAGGTAAAAGATAATGCCCCGCCAGCGCCTGTATTTCTGAGTACTGAAACGGAGGCCGGTTCTCCGTTGATGCTGTAATTATTGGCGGTTGCAACATCTGGGTTACCATCATTATCAAAATCAGCTATGGCAATGCCATTAGGATGCAAACCGGTAGTTGAGTCTATAGGTGTGTCGAAAGTGTTTTGAACCTGATACCGAACCTCCACCATATTTTGTGCATCGGGAAAAGTGACGATAAACGGTTTGCTGGCGAAGGCCGTAAGTTTATTAACTGTAACCGACAGCGGTTGGTAGGTGGCGCCGGCAGGTACCGTAATGGTTAAGGAAGTGCTGGTTGCACTGGTAACGGCGGCCCTTACTGCTCCAAGGAACACAATATTATCGGCCGGGTTCGCGCTGAAATTGGCGCCCGTAATAGTTACCGAAGTGCCAATTGGCCCCGATACAGGGGCGAAAGAACTAATAGAAGGTTGTGCCTTTGCCGCTATTGAAAAGAACGATAAAAAAATGATCAGGCAAAACAATGACCTGTGAACAATTTGGTTTCCCGGCACAGATTCATTAGAGATCGGAAAAAACACTTTCATGGAATTAGGGTTGTAGCGAGTGTAGCCAAAAATAACTAAAAATATGGATGGAGTGCTTTTTTTCGGCGGATGGCCCGTCCCGACCCAAAAACGAAACCCTTCAAATCTATAAATTTGAAGGGTTTTTTAATTTGAATTATATTGAATTCATTCATAGCAAAAGCATCATCGCACTTATTTTGAATACCTTAGAGCAGGCGGTATGGGTATACGTTTCATTGTATGCGGATATTGGATTAGTTATGATGAATTACCAATTTACCATTCCGGTAACTGGCGCCATCGGAAGCTTTGATAAAATATATTCCGTTCGGCAGGCTTTGCAGGTTCGTAAGCAGCAATTCATTAAAGCCCGTTTTTAACCGGTATTGCCGGCTCAGCATGGCATGGCCGACCACAATACATTGGGAATTCTAATCGGCTTGCAACATTAAGTCTGATTGCAGTTTTCGAGATTTAATATATACGTAAGCTGGCGTTGCGATAACTGTATGCTTTTATTTCAAACGAATTATAACTTTATTTCCAATATAGCTGATCTGTTTTTTTATATTGCTGCTTTCTATACCGGCTCCATTCGATTCACTTACAAGAACTATTTGAAAAACCCGGTTATCTATGGAACCGGGATAACGGCCCTGTCTTTTTGATATGGTGAGTATTTGGCTTTTATCATTCCATGCGAAAGGTATTACTGTATAGTTTCCTTTTTCGTAGTTGTAATTATCTCCCTCATCTTCATACAAGTCAAATGCACCATCAGCTCCTTTGTATATACGAATTTCCACTGTATCTGCCGGCAATTGGCCTGAGAACTGAACAGGCTTGCCTAATGGAATTATTGAACCAGCCCTTACAAATAACGGGCTTCTGTCTTTAAGCACAGTAGCTTTTACCGTCTGGCCGCCGAGGTAACGTTTGCCGGTCCAGAAGTCGAACCACCCATTCGATTTTGGAAGATATATATCCCACTGCGATACATGAGGCGCTGTGATAGGGGCAACCAGCAATGATTTACCAAACATAAATTCAAATGGCTGATTGAGTGCGGCTGTATCATCATTAAAGTCCATGACCAATGGCCGCATCATTGTAGACCCTTTACTTGAAACCTGCCAGGCTTCAGAATATATGTAGGGCAGTAATCGATAACGCAAATTCATGGCCTTTCTCATATTGCTTTCAACCGCTTCGCCGAACTTCCAGGGCTCTGTTGCTGTTTTATAACCGTGGATCCGGAATATAGGATTTAGCGCTCCCCATTGAAACCAGCGGATTAACAGATCGTGGTAACTGGTATCGGTGTATTGCGTTTTTTCGGGGCGGAAAAAACCGCCGATATCTGTAGTCCAGTAAGGAAAGCCCGTGATCGTATAGTTCAACCCGGCCACTATTTGTCGTTTGTAGGTATCCCAATCACTCCCAATATCGCCCGACCAGTTGATGATCCCATATCGCTGCTGCCCCGGAAAGGCCGAACGGGTTAAAATACAAACTCTTTTATCAGCAGTTGTACCACGCTGCCCTTCATACACCGCTTTACTTACAAACAAAGGATATGTAAGCCGGTAAAAATCTCCCCATCCCAAATAGGTCTTTTTACCTTTTAATGCGTCGTTCTCCGGTTCAACTGCATCCATCCACCAGGAATCTACACCTTGGGAAAACAGGTTCTGGTTCATCGTATTCCAATGTTTACTGCGAGCTCTGGGATTTAGCATGTCAATCCACGCGCTACCGGGTATGTACAGGTCGTCGGCTACATACTCCCTGCCAATTGACGAGGTCTTATCAATATTCTCCCATACCGATATATTGAAATGAGCATTCAGGTCATGGAGCTCCCTGATGAATTTTGCAGGTTCCGGATATTTGGTTTCATCAAACCTGGGTACGCCCCAACCATTCTTGCCCCAATATTGCCAATCCTGCACAATCACATCCATGGGAAGTCGTCTTTTCCGGAATTCCTTTACAGTTTGTACCAGATGATCGCCAGAGGTGTAACGTTCGCGGCATTGCCAGAACCCATAAGCCCAAAGCGGCAGCATCGGCACCTGGCCCGATAACCTGCGGTAGGTGCTGATTACACTGTCTGCCCTGATCCCGTAAAAAACCACGTAGTCTATCAATTTGGCATTAGGTGAACGAAAGCTGTTGAGGTTGTCAATTTTCTTCCAGGAGATCGTAGGCTGATTGTCAGATTTACAAATGACCTGTATAGAGTGTGCTCCTGCTTTCAAAAATACTTTAGCGCTTACAGTTGGCGGCAACCACAGGTTTGTTTGGTCAATGCAGGGTTTGCCATCTACAATCACAAAATGACGGTTACCCATGCCGCCCAAATCGAGCATGATAGCATATTCTCCCGGCTCTGTTACTGAAAAAGTTCCTTTATATGCAGCCTGGCTTTGCTGCACTCTTTGCGTTCCCGCATCAGTAGTTACTTCTATCATGTTACTGCTATCTGGGGAAGCTGCTTGTTTTGTGAGACTAACAAAATTATCCGCAGGATTAAAATCTGTTAGCCCGTATTGATGCCAAAGCAATCCATAACCTTTACTGGAATAAATGAACGGAATAGAAATCTGGGTGTTTACCTGGGTAAGGCGGCGTGTAATTCCTTTCAGGTTGAAATGCCCATCCTGGAACTGGCCCAGGCCATAAATGTATTCCCCATCAGGTGACTCAAAGCTCTGTTCCGCCTTATAACAAGGCTCACCTGATACAGTATCGGGTATCAGTTTGCGGGTGCCTGCTTTTTCTTCAAGAAACACCTTGCCCTGGCTGTCGGCATAAGTCAGGTGACCGTTTTTCCTGTCAACTGTTATTACAATGCGCTTTGTCTTTATTATAATGCCGGATGGTGTTTCAGTAAGCTGATATTTTATTTCAGCTGGCTTATTAATCAATACCAGTTCATCCAGGGAATCCGATATGTTCCTGTAGAATTTTATTCTAACAGCATTGTCAGTGAGCGGTTGAATACTTAGTGTTCCATCAGGTAAATGGACGTTAACTGTATTTGCCAAATGATCAAAACTTTTTACAGATTGCCCAAAACAAATGACCGGACATGCAAATACAATCAGTCGAAAAATATGCTTCATTTCTTATTTATTAGGTCAAACAATGTTAGAAATCACTACAATTATCACCCGGCATTAATCATTCCGCCTTCAAAATTAACGCCAGGCAGCATCTGTGCCGCTTCCCAAAAACGACTTTTTCATATACAAATCCGACTATTTGCGGGTGAAGTTGAACCATATGTTGAAATCAACTGGGACATGATGTGGCAAGCGCTTCCTTACCTCAGGAGTGGGATACCAAATAAAAAACGCTCGATTCTGAAGGATTTCCGGTTCGAAGTATTCTTGTAGAAATGATTTTTTAGTTACACACTTTAAATCAGGCATTAAACACCCATGATGTTTTTACAGATAAATTTCAAACATCGTTCACTGTCTTATCCGGAAGTTTCCCGCGATCATTCTTTCCAAACCAACACGCCGGCTGGTTTCAATGTTTTTTCACCTATCAAAATTTTCGCAGTTTCAGGAATGTTCATTGTATAATTATCCGAAGAATAATTTACAGCAACATAAAAACCATCCCGCCAGTAAACGTAAACGCCCTGCGGAAAATCTTCTGCGGTAGCCCCTGCGCCCATATATATATCACGCAAAATATCTTTTTCCAGTTTCGAATCGTCTGTATCTACGCCAATGTATGTTACGGTTCCTTTACCAACCTTGTGATTTACTACAGCAGCCTTCCCTTTATAAAACTGGTTGTCATATGTTGCAAGAACATCGGTATTCTTATCTGCAATTAGTAAATCAGCCCAGTTATTCCAATTGTAATGAGCCGATTTACAGAGAATATCGCCTTTGGCGTAATTCGAAAGCATATCGGTTGCTTTAACCTGCGCCCCTATAAGCCGGGAAATTGGAGCAGCCAGTTCTGCCTCCCAAAAGTGCCCCCTGCGATCTTTGGTTGCGGTTCGGCAGGTAATAATTAAATGCCCTCCATTTGCCACATAATCATTCCATTTCTTCACCAAAACAGCATCCACCATTTCGTATGCCGGGACAATTACAAACTTATATTTCGACAGAGCGGTTGTTTCCGGGATAATATCGACCGGAGCCCCAAATGATTTTGCTATTTCCAGGAATTTTATTGGATAGTTCCATGTATCCCATTGCCCGGTTTGTTTTTGTCTGTCTATTGTCCAGTAATTTTCAAGATTCCAAAGAATAGCTGTTGACCGTGCGGCCATTTTTTCCGGCATCGGAACACCTGGTTTGAATTGTTTGCGGAGTTCTTTTATTTCCGCCATGAATTGCATATAATCTTCACCGCCCGGCGAAGGCGTTACACCATCGGGAAGCATAATACCGGCATGATACTGTTCTGCACTGTAATTGATTTGACGGAACCGGTACGAACAGGCAAGTTTTCCGCCTGCTGCAAAACTGTGGTACAGCCACATCCGCACTGTACCCGGTAAAAGCAGCGGATTATAGCTACCCCAGTTTACCGGCCCGGGCTGGACCTCCATCACCCCGGATACGCCACCAACCGACTTATAATGATCAGCGGCAAAAAGAATTACTTTACTATTGCCCAATCTGAATCCCTGATCGCCTATATTGTCGCTACCGCCATTTGGGTAAGCTGTATAGGTAGCAAAATCAAGTTTTTTTGTGCGCAATGCATCAGAGCCCGTACAAACTGCCGTATAATTTGTGGTGATATATTGATCCTTTGAAATATAGTTCCGCAAGATGGCTGCCTGAAGATCGAGGAACTCAGCCTGGGCATCTGCCGAATACCGCTTAAAATCAAGCAAAGCATGAGGATTATTACCCCACCAGCCGACCAGGTTTGTATTAGGGATAATTATCTGATCGAAATTATTGAACCACTGGCTCCAGAAAGCTGCTCCCCAGGCAGTATTTAATGCATCAATAGTTTTGTATTTATTTTTTAACCATGTTCTGAATGCCTGCTGCGACGATGGACTATAATCGGAAAGGGCGCCAGGTTCGTTATCTATTTGCCAACCGATCACATTTTTATTCCGCCCGTAACGCCTGGCCATTTCCGCTACAATTTTTGTAACAAAACCGCGATACTTCAAATTAACAATGGAACCTAACCCCCGGGTACCATTCTCTGCACGGATATAATGGCCATCCATAATAAAAGTCTCGGGGTAATTTACCCGCACCCAGGTAGGAGTGGTTGCAGAAGGTGTACATAAAAGAACTTTCAGCTGATACTTTGCGCAAAGGCTAACGACCCTGTCAAGCCAGGAAAAATTGAATTTCCCCTCCCCGGGTTCCATCTTAAACCAGGCGAACTCGGCAAGATGCACAAACTCATAACCCATATCAGCAATCTTTTTTATATCCCGTTCCCACTGGTTTTCGTTCCAATGTTCGGGATAATAATAAATGCCGGTAGTCACCAGGCTACTGTCGGGAAAAAATGCGGCAGCCTTTTGCTGTGGTTTTGCAGTAAGCCCCGTTACTAAAAAAATAATAACAAATAAAGCAGTTCTAATCATATTATTCCGTTTTGCGCCTTATTGGGCACCCTGAATCAGCAAGCAATCACAAAAGCACCGCGTAGCAGCTTTTGCCGGGATGATCATTTTGTTTCTTTATAAGATTGAATGCGCCATTTTATACTGCCGTTATACGAATCGTTGCGCAGCGTAAATTTACCGCCGGTGCCGTTCAGATCTATGCTGTGCAATACATTATCGGAAGGCAGACATATATATCCATTCGCAGTATTGCCGGTTGAGTATGTCACCAGCCTGATGTTCTTCCAGTCGATCTCTTTTGTGCATTGCGCCAGTTTCACATGCGGTATCACGGCGCCGTCGCGAACAAGAATAATTGCCGGAATTTTTCCTCCATGCAGGTGATGCCATCCCTGTTCGTATACCTCATTACTTTGATAGTTGATCCATTTACCTTTGGGCAGGTACACATCCCGCTCATAGGTACTGTCCTGAAATAAAGGAGCCACGAGCAGGTCGCCTCCAAACAGGTATTCATCGTCGATCAACCAGGCACCGGGGTCATCCGGGAACTCTACAAACAACGCCCGCAACATGGGTAGTCCCGTTTCAGTGCAATGCTTTGCCTGTGCGTAGATGTAGGGCATCAGTTGGTAACGCATTTCATCACTCAGCCTGAACTCGTCGAGAAATGCTTTACTATATGTCCACGGTTCTTTGGGCGGTTCGCCATGGTTTCTTGTATGCGAACTCAAAAAACCGAAAGGTGCCCACCTGCGGCAAACGTCTTCGGGGGTACGCTGTACAAAACCGCCAATGTCGTGACTCCAGAACGAAAAACCGGAAAGACCAAATGACAAACCGCCTCTTAAGGTCGACTGCATAGCCGAAGATGTGGGCGCCGGGTCTCCGCCCCAATGAACAGGATATCGCTGGCTGCCCGCCCATGCCGATCTTGCCCAGATAATATTTTCACCGGTTACCTGTTTCGTGATGTCGGCAGCCGCTTTATTGTACCTAACCGGGTATAAATTGTGTTCATAAAAACCCGTTTTGCCCGAAGCGTATAAACCCGTTGCCGGCGCTGCTTCGCCAAAGTCGACTTTAATAGCGCCTACGCCCATTCGCAACAAGGTATCCAGTTGATCCTGATACCATTTTACCGCTGCAGCATTAGAGAAGTCGAGAATGGCATCTTCATAGGGCAGATTCCCTTTTGCATCTTTTACATACAATCCCTTTTGCACGATCTCCGGAAATAACCTGTTCTTTGGAACGAAATAAGGAAGTTGCCAAAGGGAAATATGGAAGCCGTCTTTTTTAAGATCGCTGATCATCTTCGCCGGATCGTTAAACCGGGATGCGGAAAATTTGTAATCGGTGCGCCAGTCGGTTTCAAACCAGCCAACATCGAGGTGTATCACATCGGCCGGTATTTTATACTGCCGCAGCTTTGCGGCAATATCCCTTGTTTCGGTTTCGGAGGAATACGAAATACGGCTTTGCCAGTAACCAAAACTCCAAAGGGGCGGCATCGGCGATTTGCCGGTAACGTTGGTATATTCGTTCAGTATTTCTTTAGGATTGCCTATAAATACAAAAAGATCCAATTCATCATCACCGACCATCATGGTGTTTACCCCGTAAAAAGAAGCGCCGAAATCGCAGGTAATGGGGGCAGATGAATGGATGAACATGCCATAGCCGTTACTGCTCATAAAAAACGGCACAGGTTTGTACATGCCTGGGTTTTGTACGCCATTGGCATCATCGGTCCACAATACCACTTTTTGTCCTCTCTTATTGAAACTCCCATACGATTCGCCACACCCAAAGATCTTTTCTCCCGGGGCAAGCGAAAAGGAAGCAGCGATGCTTCTCGACAGATCGGATGCGCGTTGTACAAACGAAAACGGAAGAACAGGGGTGAATGTGCTTTTATTGTCAACGGCGTGATTGGTACCAGTTAATAATTTGCCGCGGTTGTCCCTGATCTCGATATGCCAGGGCCAGGGTTTGATGAAAACAGAACCATAGGCGCTTTTAAATAAATGACCGTCATTTGTTTTTGTATATTTCCAGGAGCTGTTGTCTGTAGCAGGCTCCTTTGCCAGCATCAGGGTGTCCGTTTCATTGTGGGCAGCAAAGCCGGTTTTGATCCTGATGCGCAACGACCGTTGCGAAATAAACTGAATGCTGAACGGCAGTACCGGGTCCTGCGCATATTCTGTTTCAGGAAACACCACATGTTTTGCGGCCTGCAGCACGGCCAGTTCATTATTAAATGCCATGCGCCGCGAATAGCGGCTGCGTTGCCATTGCAGGGTGCCCGACACGGTTGCGGGGTCGAAAGAAACAAGGCTGTCGGCCAGGCAATAGGTATTGGCGAAATTCCTAAAATCCGGACTGATGTCGACCGGTTCATTAACGAGATAATTGTTCTCTGTTTGCGCAGTTAGTTTGGAAATAGCAATAACTGATGCAATCGTTGCAAATAAGAGTTTCCTGATAAACATTACGGTTGTTTTATTGAAGGTGCGTTCGGAAAGCAAAATTAGGAGCCGGTAGCAGGAAACAGGGTATTCAAATGTTACAAATCAGGTATCGAAATGATTGCTTTTTGATTTTTTCCCAGCCCGGGCGCCGTCATGCACAAGTGAATAGACATTTAATTGCAATACTGTAGACCTAATGTACCCGCTGGTAGTCTGGGTATTAGGGAGTAAACAGCTTCCAGTGACCCTCGGAGACGACTTCGACGATGCCGCCGGTCACTTTGATGGCGGTTTCATCGTCAATCGCGTACACTGGAACCGGTAGCTTCGCAGCCCATTTTTCTGCGTTAGCCAAGGAAGCGTCCGGGTGATCTTTGTGATCCAGGTGTGGAATCAATGCAAAGTCAACCAGCCCCGCTCCCTGAGTCGTGACAAAGATCCTGCTGATTTTTCCCTCGGGTGTAACGAACACGATGTCTTCCGACGTGAGCGCGCTGCCGCTGCCGCTGGGCGGATTACGGTAGGTCTCTCCAAAAGTGGAGGACGCCGCCATGCTACCGGCGCTCACTCCCACATAGACCGCTTCGCGCCGCAACGATGGCAGGAGGTCTGTCAGTCCGGACTGCCGCATCCAATAGCTGAGGTACAGGGGATCGCCGCCCCAAAACAGCAGGGCGTCCGTCTCCTCCACCGAAGGGACCCAAGCTTTTTTGTCGATACTGGGCAGTGCGGTGAGCTCCAGCACACCAAGGGACTTCCAACCCAATTGGCACAAGTGGGATGGGGCTTTTCCGCAGATCGCCTGCCATGCCATACCAGCACCGCCGGGGAAGGGGTAGATCGCGGTGGGAATAAAGAGGGCGTTGGACTCGGCGATCGGTTTGCCCAGCAGATCGACCAGCGCGTTGTGGATGCTCTTGTTCTTTATACCAGCGGAAGTGAGAAGAAAATTCATGCCTTTTACTTTTAGATGATTGTTGAAACTTCTAACGGTTTTTTTTCGTATCAGGTAATATTGGTATTTTTTTTCTCACTGTTTCAAGTAGCGAAGCACAATACCGGTATGGTCTTTCAGAACATCGGGCCAATAAGGAACCATCAATTGATAAGTTTTACGTCCGTAGACGAATGTGTCAGCATCTCGCGTGAGTTGCGTAAAATATGCCATCGTTTCTTCATCGGGATTGAACTTGGTATGGTCGCAGAAGCCATCTAAGGTCGTGTTGATTGCGAAGATTACATTTCTCATTTGATTGCTTTTGTCTTTCCGCTCAATTTTTTTGAAGATTTTTATAAAGATAAAAATCGCTCCGCTTGAACAAAAGGGCAGAATACGACATTGTTAGGGTGTGGTTGCGACAAAGTGGGTTCGGACGCTTTTTAATTTTTCTTACCATTTCGATCTGAAAATGAATTTCGCCTAGAGAAATATAATCGTATAAAGGGCTGCCAATTTTCAAATGTTCATATCCCAGATTGATATTATACCTTTTTATATAAAACTTCCCTCCATACCGGCTTCCGGATATCATCAACAGCGGTTCATCGATCTTTTCTCCGACAATTGCAGCCGATGGCAGCCTCTATTTCATGCGCCCCCTTGCCGATACCGGCAGGTTCCATATTTACCGCGCGGCATGGCACGACGGACAATACGGGCAGCCCGAACTTGTCCCCTTCAGCGCTCCAGGTAATTTTGGGGACGTTGTCTCTTGGGGTTCACAAATTTGGTTCGATTTTACAAAACTCACTTTTTTAGGGGTGCAAATATGTTCCTGACATAGGGTTGCAAAGGCTTGCATGGCAATGCCAGGTAGAAGATACTGCCTTTTCCAGGCTTGCTTTGTACTGTTAATATGCCATCATTTAATTTGGCCAGTTCATAACATAACCGCAAGCCCAGGCCTATGCCCTTTTCATCTGCCGTACCAAAAGTGGAAACCATTTGGCCCTGGTTTATTTTTTCCAGTGTTTCCGGTGGTATGCCTATCCCGCTATCTGCCACGCTTATGGTAACTACAGCATTGGTGGTGCTTGCCGAAATGGTAATAGTATCGCCCATATTACAAAATTTAATGGCATTGCTCACCAGGTTACGAATGATAACCTGTATCATATTCATGTCGGCCCATACAGTTATTTCATCAGCGGTCAATTCATGCTCAAGGTTAATGCCTTTTACGGCAGCCTGTTTAATAAAAATTTGCAAAGCATCGGTTATGACCTGGCGTACAGAAAATATAACAGGCAAAACGGTGCTGCCCTTAAACTGGCTATTGGCCCAGAACAGCAGGTTATTCACCAGGTCCGTAGAATGATTAATATCCCGGCGAAGTTCTTCCAGTATCTTTTCCATAGTTTCCTTTTCCTGGTAGCTATCTCCCAGTAATTGCAGTATCACTTTTAGAGAATGTAATGGCACTTTCAGGTCATGGGAAATGATGGAGAACATGTTGTCTTTTTCCTGGTTATTTTTCAACAATAATATGGCTTGTCGCTCTATTTCTTCATTCTTGGCTTCCAGTATCAAGTTGTTCTTTTGTTTGATTGCTCTACTTCTGATTAGTAACAGAACCAGCAGACTAAGGAGCAGGATTAACAGCAAAGCAATGAAAATCTGCAGTTCCTTTTTCTGAACAATACTTTTATTCAGGGCATCCTTTTTTTCCTGGGCAGCTTTTAAAAGGGCTTCCTTTTTCTCGAATTCATAGCGTGCCTCCAGTTGTTCTGTTTTCTTACGCATTGTTTCATAAGCAACACTGTCCGAAGCCTCCTTTATCAATTTGAAATACTTCAATGCATAACGAGTATTGCCCAATGCTTCATAAGCAGCAGCCATCTCTCTGACGGCGTTCAGAATATGGGGTTTACTTTTTACCGACTGCGCCTTTTGTAAACTTATACTGGCATATTTTAAAGCCATTGGGTAGTTCTTTAACTGAATATATACGTTGGCAACCTCGCTGGCGCATATGGACTGGCGTGCCATATCATCGGTATTACTAAAATAATCCCAGGCTTGAAATAACAAGGCCAATGCTTCTTTTAACCTGCCTTCGGCCTGGTAAAGCAGTCCAACTTGCTCGTTGACTATCGCAATGGCATACCTGTCTTTCAGGGCTGTTGCCACCTGCAATGCACGATTAAAACATGTCAACGCCTCTTCGTACTTTTCATCATAGGTCCAAAGTCTCCCAATTACAGCTATTGCCTGATACAAGGCAAGGCTGTCTTTCCTGGCTTGAAAAATATCGGCTGCCTTTTTTATTATATTCCGGGCGTCCTCATCTCTCCCTATTATCAGGTAGGCATTATTCCCTATATTGTACATGGCTTTCGCCATGAGTAGCGAATCGTTCGCCTTCTCTGCCACACGAAGTGCATCCTGGTAATACTGTAACATTTTTGAATAGTCGCCCAGTTCAAAATAGGCATTTCCTTTATGCCTTAGACTTATGGACTGGCCCCTGGCATACCCCATTTGGGTTGCAAGTGCCAGGGCCTTGTCGCTGTAGAAAACCAGGCTGTCGACGCTAATCTTGTAATAGGCAAAGGCCAGGCTGTCAAGTAGATCAACATAGGCTGTATCTTTTAAATAGCCAGGTTGTTGTTGCCTGGCAAGAATCTTGCTTCTTAACCGGGAAATGTTGGCAGATTGCGCCTGGCAGGGCTGGTATGGTTGCAGTGCTATCAACAATATACCAATAACAACGACTGTTTTATTCATAAGGGAAGAATGGTTGGTACTACCTTTTACTCATTATCTAACACACGCTCTCAACTAATATAAAGAATTTCACAAAGTATAAATAACTATTTTTTTAGGTCTACTAACTGGGTCATTGATAGTAATCTTCTTAAAGACGACTGTAAATGCTTTTCCATCTGGGTTCTTTATAAAGTACCTTGAAAGCCGGTTGCCCTTTTAGCGTGCCGCCAGATGATTGATTTGGCATTGCCTTCCTGATGAATATTTTCCAGCAGCAACTCCTTTACTATACCCAGCGGTGTCTTTACCCAAAGCGTGCCAGTACGAACACCCTGCTGAATTTTTAATTCATACGCCGGATCGCTTTAATTGCTTAACGCGATATTGGATACACCGCTGACGGCTTCTGTCACCGTGTTATTGGAATACACTTTATTGCCCACCGTCGTGCCGTTGCTGCCGCTCAGCTGGATGTTAAAGCCATAGCCGCTGGCATTGACGGTACAATTGTTATTGGTGAACACATTGTAGTTACCCCAGCCGCTGTACACGCAATGCACCTGGAAACCATCCACCAGTACAGAGCCGGAAGGATTATAACCCGTGTTGCCATCGATGTTGTAGTAATTGCCTTTCACATCCAACCAGCTATCGGCCGAATTGGCACCGGTGATGCCGCTGGCGTCAAAATAATTGCCGCTGACAAGACCGCCCGTGGTGCCTTCCTTGACATCAATGCACTCGGCTGCTACATTTGGGCCGATATGGTTGTTCAACACCTGGTTGGAATCACTTTTATCGGGGTTGCCACCGGTATACGTCCCCCAGTTGTTTTTAGCGGAACCCATATACACGCCTTCGCCGTAGCCAGGTGTTTTTAAACCGGTGTAGCTGATATCGCAACGCAGGATGGTGTTGTGCGAGCTGAACGTGCGCAGGTGAATGCCTTCCTCGCCGATATTATACACTCGCACACTATCTATTAGATTATACACTGTGCCGTCGGTCATAATCCCTTTGAGTCCGTTGCGAACGGTGAAACCGCGAACGGTGCAGTAGGCTGCTTTCAGATGCAGAACATAGCCCGTATTGATATCGCCGCCATCCAGAATGGCATTGCGGCTACCCTGCAAAATGATAGGCACGGCAGCCGTTCCGCTCACGGCCATGGTAAAGTGACCGGAATAAGTGCCGTCGGCCAGCACAATGCTGTCGCCGGGCAGCGCATTGGCCAATGCGCTCGTTAGCTGGCTGGCCGTGGAGACATACACGGTTCTGTAAACGGCCGTTGTATGAGTGAGTGTTGCCGTCTCTGTCGCTGCCGGTGAAGACAGTTGCCGCGAACAAGCCAGCAGCAGCACGACCGGCATAACACCCAATAATGTGGTCATACTATATATGTTTTTTTTGTTAATTGAAATCTTCCGCGCCGTACTTCCCTGCACCGGGCTACGTGGTTCTCATTCATGAAAAGAATGAACCTCCATTAATATCAATATTCGCTCCCGTGATAAAGCTGCTTTCACCCATTTATCCTTTCTTTAAAACGTCTTAAGGTCATTTTTAATTACAATGGTGCCAATATACAAGTGAAAACCATCGTTCTGAATCAATAGCCAAAATACTAAGCTGATCTTTTTGCCCCTTTGTTTGAGCCGATCTAATGCTTAGTAATCTGCATTATAGTTCTTACTTCTTGCCTTCCTCGAAATTATTCTTTGTCATTTTGGCACTCAAAATTAATTGGTTGCCGCGGTTATTATCAATCCTCCATTGAGTTTTACAAACTCTCTTAATACCTTTAAATCCTGTACCAACAGGTTCGAAATTCGCCAGTCCACCCGACCAAAAAATGAAACCCTTCAAATGATTGGATTTGAAGTTTTTTTTAATTTGAATAACTTTTAAACCATGCATGGGCATAGCGCATACCGGCTGCCAAAGTATTATTCATTCTGCCTAATCCATAATTGTGCAACAGGCGCAACTCGGTAGTATCTTATATCCTGTCTTTTTTTGTATCAATTGTAATTTCATCTACTCCACATGATTTTTTGTACTAAAGCCCAGCGAAAAAAGCCTGCTATAGGCAGGTTATCATTAAAGGCTTCAGCTCTCTTTTAACATATTGGATTTTCTTGTTGAGCAACTAATAAGCTTCATTATTCGTAATTATTATAAACGATTGTATATGAAAAAGCAATATTTCCTACCAATGCTTATCATTGGAGCATTGGTAGCCGCGCTTGCAAGTTCTTGCAGTAAAGGAAGTTCTTATGGTTCATCCTCGAATAATAATAATAACACACCTGCCAACAATAACACCGTAACCATGAAAAACATGAGTTTTTCTATAACCAGCCTTACGGTGAAAGCAGGAACGACTGTTACCTGGACTAATAATGACAATACTACGCATACAGTTACAGCAGATAACGACAGTTTTAACAGTGGCGACATTAAAGCGGGGTATTCCTTTACGAAAACATTTAACGCACAGGGTACTTTTCCCTACCACTGTACATACCATTCTACAATGAAAGCTACTGTTATTGTCAATTAGCCTATAAAAGATTCTTAGGTTGGGCTACAAAAAAAATCATATGAAAGTAAGACAACCACTAGCGGCATCACTCGTAATTATAAGTTTAGCCCTGGCAGGCAACTGGAATGTGGATGCAGTGAATGCTAAAATTAATTTTAGTGTAAAAGGCCCTTTTGGAACAGTACATGGTAATTTCTCCGGGTTGAAGGCAACCATCCGGTTTAGCGAAAATGATTTACCGGGTAGTTCTGTTTCGGCAAGTATTGAAGCAAAAACAGTAAGCACCGGGATAGGTTTGCGCAACCGGGACCTTCGTAAAAAGGAGATATGGTTAAATACAGATAAATACCCGCTGATCACCTTTCACTCCAGGAAAATTGAAAAAGCCGGTACGGGATATAAAGCACTCGGTGATTTGACTTTAAAAGGCACTACCAGGCCGGTGGAAATATCTTTTACATTTAATGCAAAAGGGGATGCCGGTCTTTTTAAAGGGCAATTTAATATTAAGCGCGCCGATTATAATGTGGGCAATGAAGGTGGTTCAGTGGGAAGCATAATAACAATTATGCTGGAAGTGCCTGTTAAAAAATAACTTCATTTCATAATAAAGCTTTGAACAAGCGCTGCAATTCTATTCGCCACTTGCTAGCCAAAGAGAAGGGTGCAACCTTCTAATCAACAAGCTTAAGCCGCCCTCAAATGCGTAAATTATACGACTTCTTTCCGGAGTAATAAAATATCATATAGTGCATTATTCTTCATCTGGTCAGCCCCCAAAAAACGTAAAAGAAAAGGAAGATCCAACTACTGCCAATGCAAATAAAATGCTCGAAGAAGGCAAACAAACATTTCGCTTCGAAACCTTCGGTGATGAAGCCTATTGGACGGACGCCCTGCAATTAAATAAAGCTATAGCCGGCGAAAAAAACGGTGGCGTTGGCACGGGATTATCTTGTGAGGTTCTTCGTTAAAAGACTACGTTTAATATTGAAAAGTTCGGACTGCAGGTAATAAGGTAAAAGCATCCTCTTATTTGCCGTCATTTGCATATAGCATAGGCTTGTGGCAAAGAAAAATTCAAATACCTCGCTTTCGTTTACATAGTTTGACATCATTTACCCAAAAATATAAAAGGAAAATCACCTGTATTTTTTCAATTTTCTGGTTATATTGATCCCCGCTTTATCATATAAAAAGGGTTCAATACCTGTTTTATATTCTTTTCCATGATACATTCAGCGGCGCTTTTGCCCATGGCTTCAAAGTCGGTTGTGATTACAGTTATATCTAACAACTCTTTCAGCGGTGTTTCGTTAAATGAAATAATACCTATATCTTTTCCCAATTTCAGGTTAGCGTGCCGGGCCTTTTTTGCCAGCACTACCAGATCAGCATCATTTGTTGATATATAAACGGTACCCGTTCGTATAACGAGATTTTCAGCATTATACATAACAGAGAACTCTTTATTAAACCTTCTGCAATACCTCGCAGCTCCATCTATGACGTCTTTTGTATTTGACCTTTTCCCATATCCAGACCCGTTTGCCTCCACGATGGTTGAGCCAGTTATGGAGTAGTCGATGATGCGAGCGAAGACACAGTACTGCCCTAATTCTCGTTTACTTTAAGAAGGATCAACGCGAAAAAAAAATTGATTATTTTAGCGCTATTCAAACCGAACTATGAAACCCGCTTTACCCGTCTTTTTAGCCATCCTGTTCTTTTTCCCGATACGGGAGCTGCGTGCCCAGATGATCACAACTATTGCCGGCACACCGAAGGTATTCGGATTTAGCGGAGCAGGCGGACCAGCAACCTCAACAGTGATCAGGGACCCATTTAACGTGGCTGTTGACAATGGCGGGAATGTGTTTTTTACCGACCCCGACAACAATCGTATCTGGAAGATCAATACCGCAGGCATTGCGACTGTGTATGCAGGTACCGGTACCTTTGGTAATACGGGAGATGGCGGACCGGCAACATTGGCCCAAATTCAGGGCGGATACTGGCTTACGGTAGACAATGCCGGAAATCTTTACTTCAACGCAAATGACGGAACAGTAAGGAAGATAGATGCATCGGGCATCATCAGTACGATCATTACATTTACACAAGCCAATGGAATGGCCAGCACAGGCGATGGCGGACCGTTGACAGCGGCAACCTTTAAACAGATAACGCGGTTTGTGCCCGACAATGCGGGGAATTTTTATATCTCAGACTATTCTGCCGGGGTCGTGCGTAAAGTGAACAGTGCCGGCATCATCACCACGATTGCCGGAACAGGAGTACCAGGATTTAGCGGTGACGGGGGACCGGCTACCTCGGCGCAGTTGAACCATCCTTATGGGGTTGCTTTTGACAATGCAGGCAATATTTATATTCCAGACGCGGGGAATAACCGGATACGGAAAATTGATGCTGCCGGGATCATAACTACAGTTGCCGGCAACGGAACAGTGGGGTTTTCAGGAGATGGCGGCCCGGCGATAAATGCCCAATTCTTTGGCGCATGGCAGGTAGTGTTCGATGCCAGCGATAACATGTATATCGACGATGCGGCAAACAACTGCGTGCGAAAGATAGACAATACCGGAACGATCAGTACCTATGCAGGCATTGGTGGTCAGGGAGGCTATAGTGGAGACGGAGGGCCGGCGAACGCAGCCAAAATGACGGCTATCACCGGTATCGCCATTGACAATGGAGGCAATCTCTACCTTGCCGATCAATCGAATTTTATCATCCGGAAAGTACATAATTGCCTGTTTGCAAAGATTATCACGCAACCTGCCGGCAATGCGGTATGTGTGGGTGCGAATACGAATTTTACCCTGGCAGCAACGGATGCTACGGGTTATCAGTGGCAGGTGAATTCAGGTAGTGGTTGGAGCGATCTGAGTGATGGCGGGGTATATGGCGGCGCTACGACCAATAACCTGACGGTGACATCAGCTTTAGCCGGAATGAATACTTTGCAATACCAGTGTTCTATTTCCAATACGTGCGGGCTAATCACTACGGTTCCGGTTGTTCTGGTTGTCAACACCCCTTCCCCACCAACAGTGTCGATCACAATGCCCGCCGGTGATGTTTGCATAGGCTCTGCAGTGAACTTTACCGCCAGTACAACGAATGAAGGCAGTGCACCGGCCTATCAATGGCAGGTGAATGGGGCAAATGTGGGAACAAACAGCAGCACATATGCGAATTCGGGGTTGAATAACGGAGATGTTGTAAGTTGTATGCTCACGAGTAATTCTACCTGTGCCACTACGCCAACGGCAGCTTCCAATTCTTTAACGATAACAGTGAACCCGATAGTGACGCCAACCGTCAGCGTGATGGGGCCTGCAGGGGCCATCTGTGCCGGTTCACCAGCCAGCTTTACCGCCAGCGCCACCCATGGGGGCAGTACTCCAACCTTCCAGTGGCAGCTGAATGGGGTGAATACAGGAACGAATAGCTCCACGTATACGAATCAGGGATTAAATAACGGAGATGTAGTGACTTGTTTGCTTACGAGTAATGCGGTTTGTACCACTACTTCATCGGCAGTTTCCAACGCTGTGAAAATTACCGTGAACCCGCTGGTAACGCCAGTCATAATTGTTTCAGGGCCAGTGGGGCCGTTGTGTGCCGGATCGCCTGCGAATTTTAAGGCGGTTGCCACAAATGGAGGACTGGCACCGGCTTATCAGTGGTTGGTCAATGGAACCAATACAGGTACGAATAGCGCCACGTATACCAATTCCGGGTTAAATAATGGAGATATCGTGAGCTGTATGGTAACGAGCAATGCGGACTGTGTGACGAAGCCCACTGCGGCATCCAACCTCGTGGCGATAACGGTGAGTCCACTGGTGACACCAGTTGTCAGCATTGCAACGGCGGCGCCTTTTGTTTGCATAGGATCGACGGCGAGCTTTACGGCAAGCCCAACCAATGGGGGAGCTGCACCTGCTTTTCAATGGCTGGTGAATGGGGTGCCTGCGGGGACAACAGGTAACACCTATGTTACCGGGTCGTTGAATGATGGGGATGCCATCAGTTGTGTTATGACCAGCGGCGCAGCCTGTACTACCACACCAACCACTGTCTCCAATACGATCGTAGAACAGGTAAAAGCTGTGCCAAACGCTTCCGTGCATATTGCTGCCTCAACGACGGCCATCTGTTCTGGAACGCAGGTGAGTTTTACAGCAACGCCGGTCAATGAAGGCACTTCGCCCGGATACCAATGGCAGGTAAATGGAATTAATGCAGGGCCCAACAAGGCAGTGTTCACCTCCAATAACCTGGCCGACGGGGATGTGGTGAGCTGTATCCTGACCAGCAGCCTGAGCTGCAGCGTTCCAACGGCCTCTCAAAACCAGGTGGTAATGACCGTGAATGCCAATCCGACGGTTGCCCTGATGCCGGATACCATAATCGGTATGGGCCAGTCGGTGGTATTAAAAACCGGCGTTACGGGTCCCGTGACGAGCTATCAATGGACGCCTGCCGCCGGCCTGGACAACCCGTATACCGCAGCGCCGGTAGCCACCCCTGTGAATAATACGACCTACCAGGTGATCGTTTCTACAGACGCGAATTGCACGGCAAGTGGCAAGGTGACAATCAGCGTATTTAAGACGTTGAAGATGCCCGACGCTTTCACTCCGAATGGGGATGGAAAAAATGATGTATTCCGCATACCTCCATCACGACCTGTGAAGCTAAATGCCTTTGCCGTATACGACCGGTGGGGTATGAGGGTCTTCTATACCAGTAACAACGCGGCGGGATGGGATGGACGCTTTGGCGGTCAGCCACAACCGTTGGGAACTTACGTGTGGATCATCGAGTATGAAGACCTTCTTACGGGGAAGCCGACGCAGGCCCAGGGAACGGTGATCTTAATAAGATAAGAACTCACTATATCCGGACCGTTATAAGAGGATTAATCCGGATGGATCTTGTTTAAAAATTAAATTTTCAGAAGATTTAGTATATAGGTAAACTGTTGAATTTCCAATAAATCGTTTCATTCTGAGGACATGAAAGGAACGCTTTGCCACTTAGTTGTGTCAATAGGTTTTTCGTCGAAACTCGTAACCCACTTAATGTGTTCTGTAATTCTTCGCTCCTCAAACAATTGACAACCTTCAGCAGTTCCAAAACACTCATATGTTCTGCAGATGATCCTAATGGATTTATCTCTTTTGTTTTTGTATAAAGTACCATGTTTGATCCATCCGCAGAAACCAATCACATGGCTAAAGGTGTAAGATAAACAGATTACACCCAATATTATAAGTAAACTACTTTTGGTAAGTGATTTTCCCGGAAATGCCTTGAACACGATATACCCCATGCTGATCCACATAACAGGATAGATAATTGCCTTTGCTTTTATGTTATCATACTCCAATGGAAGGAATATAAATAGGACAAGGAAAAATATCAACGCAACTAAAACTTCTTTCACGCTAAATTTTCTTACAGATATTGGAGAAGCATTGCTGCCTACAATAGGCTCATTTGTTTTCATATTATAATAATGTCTAAATGGCTACCGATGATGCGGGATCGGCGGTCAATTTTGCCATGTCAGCATCTTTAATCAGTTCATATTGATTAAAGATGAAAGTAAATCAGGATTTATAGAATATATTGGTTCAACAATTCCGGGACTGTTTGCCAGATCAATGAGAAAATAAAATTCTCCTACATATACTCCCCAGATAACCATCATTGTATTCCGTGTTGAAGGCATGATTTCAGGGACTAATTCATTTAACAAACCATCCCAGAAGGCTTCTTCCAGTTCCTCATTAGCTGAGTTGTTTTTGTTGCTGCTGTTTTTTCTACATAGAGCCTCCTGTGAAAGTGTTGTGTTTGCGAAAATCAAAACTTCCTGCTGAACATGTTGCGGTTTCATTATTGTCGTTTTAATTGTGAGTTACACTTTTCAGCCTTATCAACAAGGATTACTCTGCTATATTCCTCTTATAGGAGGAAACAATCTCGAGCATCAAAAGACTAAATATATGTTGTATGGTTTCATCATGCGATTGCGCATTTTCTTCCCAATTTGCTTTCTTCAGAAGCAGCCAGAACAAAACAGTGACCGTTGCTGCAGTTAAAGTATCAAGAATAAGAACAGGATTGTTCGAAGCTATCACTGTTATTGTCTCAAGGTGGGCTATGGGCATACTGCCTGAAATTGCAAAGGGAGGCGCAAAGCAAAATACTTTAAAATGGCAATCTTCACTAAAGCTTAGTAACTGAACGGTCACTTTGGGAACCTTGTAAAGAAGCATCCCTTTGGAAAGTTTGTATGTTTTCATGTCGAGCACCAGGGTAACTTCGCCTTTCTCAAGGTATAGCACAGCAGCATCATCTGTTGCCGCAGGACTCATGAGAGGAAAAAGTTCCATCTCCGCAGAGTCCACTATTACAAAAGTGCTATCACTTCCGTCCCTTTCTGTTGGTATCTCAGTAATGCCATTGCAATCTGCCTGATCTTCATATATGCTGCTTACCTGGGATTGATGTGTGGTGTTCATTTTTATGATAGTTTTTGGAGATGCTTTTTTATTGATTAAGTAGCGCCTTTTTTCTGAACGTAAATTAGCTCCAGACCAGGGCAGATCCAAATTCTGAAGCCGACAAAAGTCTGACACCGACCGGACAAAAAGCTGAACGTCATCCTTTAACAACCGGACAAAAAATGGAAATGAATTATAAACCCCTATAGATGAGAAATTTAATCTGCGTAGCTATATTGGCAATTGGGAATGTTCAGAGACCCCAATGTCAAATGACGGGCTCATGAATTTAACGCGGCAATAAATAGTTAGTCGTGTGCCCGGGACATTTCATGGGCATGAGTAGAAAAAATATTACATGATTTCTATACGCCGGGGATCGGCTGGTGCAACGCAATGGGCTGATAGCTTGGAGTGGCTCATCTTATTTTCAATATGCTCAATTCTTTTAGCATAAACCCAAAATACGATTGCTATCAGCAGCGCCGCAATAAGTATGATAATAACCAGGAACCAATTTTTTTTCTTCATGGAATTACAGGCGGCGCCATTTTATTAAAAGCGAAATTACCTGCATACCAGCTGGAGATCCAAATTCGAAGGCTGACAAAAGTCTGACACCAACTGGACAAAAAATGGACATATATCGTAACTCCTTTTAGGAGAGGGGTTTATTCTGCGGAAGTTGACTTATCTGTTGTCGCAAGCAAACACCCGCTCTTTAAATTTTGGTCAGAAATGTTTCGGTGGCTAACTCATCATCCAGTTGTAACCGCTTGCGAAGACGTTGCCTGATTTTATAAACGCTATCGGTAGAAATACCGAGCATGGACGCCATTTGTTTTGTGTTTAGATGCAACCGGATAAGCGCTGCCATACGCTGCTCGGCTACAGTAATGTCGGGTACCATTTCCTTGAGTTTTAAAAAAAAGCCCGGATATATTTTTCCGAATAGTGTCTTAAATTTTTCCCACTCTTCTTCGGTAAGTATGGTTTGCCGGCTTAGCTCGCTGGCAAGCTGTTGCTGTTCATCGGTAAATGGTTTGGTTGCTACCTGCTGTTCCAACTGTTCTATAACCCTTGTTTTTTCAATAATGCTTTGGGTAAACATATCCAGTTGCACTTTTGCCGCTGTAAGTTCATTTTCGGCAGCAACCTTTTGCTGAAAAGCCAATTGTCGGTTAAACCTGGATTTTAAACGCTGGCGATTGATAATAAGTAAACCCACAATGGCAACAAAAACAATTGCGGCAATAATATAGTTACGTTCTTGTATTTCAGCCTCTTTTTCTTTTTGAAGATCACGAATCTCAGAAACGTTCGACTGATTGTCGAGCCTGAGCCGGGCAATTTCCAAACGGCTGTTTGCAACGGCCCGTTCGATGGAATCGTGGAGGTTATTGTATAATTGTGAATAGTGATAAAAGCTGTCGCTGTTGCCCAGTACACGATATACATCGGCTGTGGCATAATACAGGTCCTGAAGGAAATAAGGCAACGGTTGAGGTTGTTGTTGAAGCATTCGCAGCGCTTCCTTCACCTGCAGCAATGCGCTGTCTTTTTTGCCCTGCATTAAATTCAGTCTCGCTATCATTTGCAACGCGTGGGCCGCATTGGCAATTTCGTCATGCTGTTTACTGGTGCGGTAGTCAAATTCCAACAATGGCTTGGCGATGTCGTATTTTTTTTGTAAAAAATAGGTATATCCTTTATTTCCCGAAATTATTCCTTTCCAAACTTCAGAATTTAACGCATTCGCCATTTGCATGGCAACATCAAAATAATGAAATGCAGAATCGTAGTTGCCAATTTTTCGCCAGCAAAGCGCTATTGTATTCCAACGGCTCATCGTATTTACTCTTGCATCACGGGAAGTGTCTTTTTCATTTTTAATAGATCGACGAATGTAATAGATACCCTTGTCAAGGTCACGTGTGAGATAAAAAAGCTCTCCGAGAAACTGGTACTTGTGCGATTCAGCTGTTATTCCTTTTTTATCAAGAATTTCAACCGCATTTAAACAATACATTGTCGACAGTTCAATTTGATTGCAAAAAAACATTGTTTCTCCATACCACCAGCTTACAGTTGCAATCAGGTATTCGTCATTTATTGCATAAGCCTGTTGCAATGCAGGCTTCATTAGTTGTATTATGGAATCCTTTGCCGCCTTGTCCCGTATTTTCCATAACATAGTTGCCCGAAGGTGTTTTATGCGCACCTGGAAATACGGTCCTTTCGAAGCACCTTTTTTTTCAAGCTCATTTAAAGTGCGGAAAACAATGGCAGTGTCTGTACGCTGCAATATATTCACGATCGTATCAAAGTTTTTGTTTAGCGTATCATCATCCGCGTCTAAACTTTTTACCCATTCATCCAGGGGCAAAGATTTGTTTTGTGAAAATGAAGGAACATTTTTTTGAAGCAAGACAAATAATATGAATAGCAGGTATGGCGTTTTGTTTAGAAGCATCATTTGCTTATTAAACTATACAACAAATTTATAGCAATAGTTAGATTCCCCATTATTACATGAAGACCCAGGACTAAGTTACACTCTTAAAGAGTAATAAATATTGATGTTGCCAAATTAATATGATTGAGTTCAAGGGTCTTGAGTCAGTTGTCAAATCAGCATTCGTTACTATTGAAATAGTGCCTGCCGCCTCTAAATATTTCTATTCCAAAACTCCCCATGTTCTATTCCTGCTTAATATTATTGCCCTATACCCCAAAAAAAGGCGCAAAATACCGAATCCCACCTTACAATCAATGTTTCAATCTGAAAATGAAGCAGTTGTACATAAGATTGGACATTATTGCCTGCCTTCATATCTTTGGATCTGAAGGCATTTTTTCACCATTACCGGTAGGGAGAGCAATTATCCCCGCAACGGCATCTTTAATGGAGAATTATCTGAAGCAGTTTTATGGGGAATGGGATGCGGAGTTTTGAGAACTTATGACATATTATTATGACTGCAATATTTCCGAATAGAATATTCCTTTAATTAATAAAGCTGCAATTATTAGGACATCCCTCTACCAAGAGTGAAACAAAAAGTAATGAACAAAATGAATACCGATACGGTAACGATCGGACCCGCCCTGAGTTCGTAATTATTGACTTTTGTTTGTATGCCTGGGATAATAAATATAATGGGTAGCGACCCTAACATTTCGAGAAGCCCTTCAATCGCAGCGTGTGTTCTATCATATTTAAAAAATAAGCCGCTAACGATTGCTGTTATTGCTGCAGCAAAGTAGGAACAGACAACACTTTGTCTCAATGGGACTTCGGCAAAAATAAGCCCGATTTTATTGACATGCACCCTGATAATTTTCATGGAAAGCAAATACGCGATAACGCCGGCAATTATAAGAACTGGTTTTCCTAATGCTCCGATATTCAATTCTTTTATTGTATAAGTCCAGTCACCGGTTTTACTAAAGCCAGATTGCAATATAGTCCCCGAAAACCAGCATAAATTGTAAGCCATTAAATTCAGCAGAAATAGAATGGAAAGAAGAGAAAGGCTTTTTTGTTTTTTTAAAAGAGTATGTACTAGCAAACCAAATAATAAATTAGCTATTGGGCCGCCGATATCTGTAAGAAAACTACCAGGAGTACTTTTAAAATATACAGAGGTTATAAGATCGATCTTGTGCCCAATTATCACACAGGTGCCGCCATGCCCTACTACTTCATGAAATATGTCTGCAAGTATATAAGCTGCTATTCCAACTGAAGACATAGCAATTATCCATTTAACTTTCATCAGCCATTTATTTTTACCCCAATTTGGTTGTTATAATCCTTTTTCCAGGCAACACACCTTTTTTCGGTTCTGCCATGTTATCCGCTGGTAGTTCATTATTCCCAATTTCAGTAGCTTTTATTCGCGATTTTCCGAGTCCTTCATTTTCAAAAGCTTTTTCAGTTCCAACGACTTTTCCCGAGATAACTTTGTGGCAATATCAAAAGATGTCTTCGCTGCCATATCCTTTAAGCTGAAATCAAATTTATCCAGGGTGCTGGTATACCCCGTTCTATTTCTTGTGTATGGCTGGTTAGCCTGAAAATGATAAACCACTTCTTCAATCTTCCATTTTGTATCGGTGCTATCTGTCGGCCATGTTTCAATACTTACACTAAAATTCCGAACATATACTAAACTGTCACCTCTTAAAAAGTATTGATCGTTTGAAAACCCATATTCACCACCGTCACCTTTAAATAAATAAAGAACAGTATTTTCCTGCTTGTCAACAATTGTTTTCCAGGATTCGCAATTGTCTCCAATGCATATGTCCTTAGTCAACGTAACTGCTGATCGTCCTTTTTTTACATACGACACATGCAGGCTGTCTATGAAATTGTCCCCAAACGAAATGTCAAAGTTATTTATATCTCTGAAAGGGTTGTTGAAGATCCTGTTCACCCTGTCAAGCGAAGTATCCTTTGTCACCGTATCCTTATTATTGGTAACTATAGCATTATTGACTGCTTGCCGGTCATTACAGTTGGATAAAAGAATTGCCGTAATAAATAACAATAATACGTTCCTCATAAAATTGCCTGTTTGTTCAAATTTCCCGACGAATTTAATAAAGAACCTTCAGGCCATAGAATTTTAAGGCTTTTTAATTATGCAATTTCCCTCGCTTGTTATGATAGTGCATCGGCAGTTAAGTTACGATTGTATGACCCCCACGTTAAATAATCAACAAGTCTTTGTATCCACCCTTGAAGTTTTACCCCAATAAATATCTTTAGCGCTTAAAATCCCAATAAAGTGATCACAACTACCAAAGCAATCTTCGATTACGACAAATGGAATAGTAAGCTCGATGACTTAAGTAAAAAATACCAGGGAGCCAGCCCCTACCCGCATATTGTTCTCGAGAATTTCCTTGATCCCGAAGTGCTGGATACCTGTATTGAGGAATTCAACAAATTGAACGAATCTGACGGCTGGATCAATTATAAACATTATAACGAAGATAAACGTGGCTTGAACAAGATCGACCTGTTGCCTGAAACGATCAGGGAAACCATAAACGAATTAAACTCGCCCGCCTTCCTGAAATGGCTCAGCGCCATTACCGGAATTAAAAACCTTCAGAAAGATGATGGTCTCGAGGGCGGCGGCATTCATCAGTCGGGCAAAGGCGGTTACCTGAATATCCATGCCGATTTTACGGTGCACCCCCATCATCGCAACTGGCAAAGACGGGTGAATGTGCTGGTTTATCTAAACCCCGATTGGAAAGAGGAATATGGCGGAAAACTGGAGCTCTGGGATACGCAAATGAAAGCCTGCGAAGAAAAAGTATTGCCTGTATACAACCGCTGTGTTATTTTCAATACCGATGCCGACTCTTACCACGGGCATCCCGAGCCTACAACCTGCCCCGCAGACGTTTACAGAAGGTCTATTGCATTGTATTATTACACTGTTGAAGAAAACCCTTACCGCAGGGCCACTTATTATCAGACGAGACCTGGTGAAGAAAATAAAAAATTGATGGTAGGGCTTGATAATGCCATGGTTTCATTGTATACCAATATTAAAGGCCGGCTTGGTTCCAATGACAAGGTCGTGAGCAACATACTGAAACTCTTTTCAGGCAGGAAAAAAAGATAGTTCTCCCGGGGACCGCCATTATTTAGCAGGCGGTTCCCTTTTCAAAAACACAAAACCATTTTTACGATACAATTCTTTTAACTGCGGAAATTTATAGTTCTGCTCCCGGTCTATTTTCGTCACGAAATAAACGGGCTTGTCAATATCTCCCGATATCAGCCATTGTTCATCATAGCTATTTGGATTCACTGGCTTTTCCTTCATCGTATAAAACAGATCGCCATAGCTTTTGAAGCCCAGGCAATGTACATAGCAATCTTCACCCTGGCGGGCAATAAAGAAATCAATGCTTGCCCCCTGTGAATACCGCTCTACTTTCGGAACAATGATGGCCGATGCCAGAAACACAACGATGGCCATGGCGCCAAAGAGCGTATAAGCGGCCCTGTAAAACTGGTTCTGTTTTAATTTTTTGATGCCAACGATCAACGCAACAACAAGCAGCAAACCCACAATGCCTTCCCAGCCAGCCCAATGAACATCTGCCTCCATATTTGCTCTTGCAAATACATCGTCAACATATGGCGCCAGCAGCCTTACTTTTAGTCCGATAACAGCCACTCCCAGGATCAGCAACGAGATGATGCCGCCCAGAATGGCGAGGAGTATGCCGACATATTTCTTATAAACAGCTTCCTGCCTTTGCCATTTATAAACGGAATAGGCTGCCAGGAACGTAACGGGAAACCAGGCCAGCGAGGAGTAGTGAATGATACGCGACTGTACGATCGTGAATAGCACAGTCACTACCCAGAACAATATGAGCATCCATTTTTTAAAGTCTTTATCAAAACGGCTGCTGTAATTACTTTTAAAAAAGGATGGTATGGCCAGAATGGAAGCGGGAAAGCACCCCACCAGCAGCACTATATAATGATAACCCAAAAAACCGGCCTGGTCTGCATCATGGGTGGTAAAAAGCCGGTATTGATATTTCAGGAACTCATTGATAAACCAGGGCCCCCGCGTAATAGTTTCATAAGCGTACCAGGTAGACAATACCGCTGTAGAAATGACCAGGAAAAGAAGCGCATGCCCCCAGTTGAAATAGATCTTAAAGCGGTTATAGATCAGGTATACACCCAATACCAGTAAGAACACCATCAGGGCCACCTGCCCCTTGGTAAGAATGGCCAGCCCCATGAATACGCCTGACCAGGTCACATAATAATACAATGGCTTTGTAAGCCCCTCTTTATCGAACCCATTCTTTTTCCAATGATACAGGATGAAATAGTAAAGAGAAAGAAAGGTAAAAAGATTGAACCAGGGGTCAATGATCCCCGATTTAAAATACATATTCGGGAAAAGCGAGCCGCCATAGGCCAGCGCCCAAAGGATGCCAAAACGGGTATCATAAATACGCCTGCCTATGGAAAAAACTACGAGCAGGGTTACAACGCCGCAGATCGCATTCGGAAACCGGGCGGCAAATTCATTTACGCCAAACCATTTCATCGCCGTGCTCTGCATCCAGAAGAACATGGGAGGCTTTTCCCAGAAAGGCTTAAAATCTATATATACCCGGGTATAATCATGCAACTTCATCATTTCCCGCGAGCATTCGGCAAAGTTTATTTCGTCCCAATCGAATAAATGCACCCGCCCCAGAAAAGGAATAAAAAACAGGGCGGCAATAACGGCAATCAAAAGAAGGATGGTTGAATTTTTCAGGCGCATTATGAGTTTGGGTTTATACGCAAAACACTGTTAATATAATAAAAAAGAAGATATACCAACCCAATAAGAGTCAGTACCTCGGGCGGATAAGGTATGAGTTTACAATTCCTTAATAACTGCTTAACCCGGCGGTCAAAAGTATAGGTCTGCGGCAACAAATCCGTGTTTTGTCTGTTAAGCGCAGATTAAGTCTTTCCAGTTAAATATTCCATAAAACCCCAAACGTTGAATAAAGAGCGATATACTTAACAGCCCTCCCGATGCATCGGGAGGGCTGTTTTATTTTGATTGCTCACCAGGCATTATTACTACTCCGTTCTCAAACTCTTCACCGGGTTTGCAATGGCTGCCCTGATGGCTTTTATGCATACCGTTAATAAGGCGATCCCAAAGGTTATCAGTGCGGCCAGGCCAAATACCCACCAGCTTAAGCTTGTCTTATAAGCGAAGTTTTGCAGCCATTTATTCATAACCCAATAACCAACAGGCAATGCAATGCAGGATGCTATTAATACGGGCCTTAACAGGTCTTTCGATAACAAAACAACAATGCCCTGCACGGATGAGCCCAACACTTTTCTTACCCCAATTTCCTTAAACCGTTTTGTAGCGGTAAAGGAAGCCAATCCAAACAATCCAAGACAGGCAACAAAAATGGCCAGCATGGCAAACACCGATAAAATAGTTTGCTGCCTGAGATCTTTTTTATACAGATCATTAAACTGCTCATCTAAAAATTTATATTCAAATGGATAAGCTGAAGCTACTTTTTTATACTGCTTTTCTATCGTATTAATCCCGGCCTGTATATTGCCACCTTTCAGTTTTATTAACACCACTCTCCTATCGGTGTTGGGTGAAATAATAAGTGGTTCTACCTCCTGTTTTAAAGACTGAAAATTGAAATCGGCTACCACGCCAACAACATGGCGTTTTGCCTTATCCCTCACCGTGTTTTGTATCCATTTGCCAATGGCTTGCTGTGGTGTCCATCCAAGTTTTGCAGCAGCCGTTCTATTTATTAAAACAGCATCCATTGTATCTGTTGGAAAAGATGCGGAGAGATCTCTTCCTGCTATGATCTTTAAACCTAAGGTTTTTACAAATTCAAAATCTGCAAACTCCGTTCGTGCATTCCATTTTTCTGCGCGGTCCTCTACATCAAACATTTGACTATCAAAAAAACCACCGGGTTCACCAGACATTAACGAAACGCTTTGAATAAGGCTTTGATTTTGCAGGTCAGTCTTGAAAACCCGCCTGTTTTTATTGATATCATCGTTATCGAGATTTACAATTACAGTTTGCTCTTTATTATAGCCCAGTTGCTTGTTCTTTACATAACGCATCTGTTTGGTAATGATCATGGTGCCCACGATGAGAAATACGGAAATGCTGAATTGTACAACCACCAGTGCCTGGCGGAAGGTGGCGCCGCCTTTGCCTAATTTCAACTTACCCTTTATTGCTTCTATCGGCGAGAAGGCCGATAAGAAAAATGCAGGATAGCTGCCCGCCAAAAATCCTACAACAATAATAACCCCAACCAGGAAAAGATAAATGGGCCATGCATTCCAGGAAACAGTTAAAGTATAACCAAGCAATTGATTTAACCAGGGCATTACCAATATCAATAACCCAACGGAAAGTATACATGAAATGGTGGTAAGTAAAACGCTTTCACCAATAAACTGCCATATAAGGCTATTACGCAAGGCGCCCAGCACTTTACGCAAGCCAACTTCTTTTGAGCGGTCAACTGCACGAATGGTAGAAAGGTTCATAAAATTGATGCAGGCGATCAGGAGAATTAATACAGCGATGGAAAGAAAAATATAAACGACCGTTTTATCACCGTGTTTAACGTCGTCAAAGGTAGCATCGCCGAAATAAATATCTTTTAAAGGCGTAAGGAAAAGCGTCCAGTGAAAACCATATTTTCTTAGATCACCGCCCAGATATTTTTCCATATACTGAGGCAGGTGGCTCTCCACCTGCTTACGCGACACTTTCGGATCAAGCAACACATAGGTAAATACGCCATTACTGATCCATGTCTTCATCCATCCTGCATCTTTATAATTAACCAGTGGCACTACCACGTCAAAATACAAATGCGAATTGGAAGGAACATCTTTGGCAATGCCGGTAACCTTTAATTGCAGACTTTTATCCATCTCAATTACCTTACCCATGGCATTCTCAATACTTCCAAAATATTTCTTTGCTGTTGTTTCTGTTAATACAACGCTGTTGAGATCTTTCAAAACGGTGGCGGCATTACCTTTAATTAATGGAAAAGAAAACAGGTCGAAGAAATCAGGGTCCACATCGATTACTTTCTTTTCATGAAAAGACCTGTTACCAACAGTTAACAGGTCATCGTTTTTATTTATGCGGACTGCTTTTACTATTTCGCCTTTAAAATCATTTAACAGCGCAGGCGCATGAAGTCCCGACAAATAAGATACACTGCCTTGCTTTCCATCATTCTCAATGCCCCGCATTACCCGGAAAATTCGGTCGTTATTTTTATGGAACCTGTCAACACTGAATTCATTCATGATAAAAAGAAAGATCATCATGCACACCGTTATTCCAATGGTCAATCCAAGAATATTGATGAAAGAAAACACCTTGCTCTTCATCAGGTTACGCCATGCGGTTTTAAAATAATTTTTAATCATAAACGGGTTGAATTGAGATCAATAGCACTAATGAAATGCCAGTTTAACAGTTCATATGAGCATCAATAAATTGGGAGCCATTGGGCGCCATTGAACAGCACGATTTTGATACAGCAGTGTTCGTTTTTGATACAGCATAACTTTAATTCACATGATAAAATAATTCAGGTTTTGTTAATCGTTTATGGTTTGGCGATATAAGTTAATCTGCCTAAATTCGATAATTCACCATAAAACCGTTTTATCCAATGAGAAAAACACTTATCTTCCCTGTTCTGGCACTGTTATTTGTTATCCAGACTACTTCCGCCACTTCAGTATCTCCCCTTCTGGTACGGCCCTTTCAACAAAACAACATCACTACTGCCTACGCAGTACGCATTAATCTGGTGCATACCGATGGCAGCCCCGTTACCGGAGGTACAGGATTGCGCGGATTTTGGGCCAAAAATGTGGCCACCGGCATTTATTATGATCCTACCAACCAGGAAGGTAATGAATTTGAAGGATTGCCTGCGGGCACATACACTTTCGGCGCCTACCCCGGCAATTGGGATGGTGCAGTGTCAAAGACAGTGACGCTTGACCCCAGCCAGGAAGGCGATGATGGTTTTATTGAAGTTACATTAGTGTACTGGGTTGAGTAATCAATGATTAAAATAGCAGCCCTCCCGATGCATCGGGAGGGCTGTTTTATTTTCTGAACAATCATGCTCATTTCCCATTAATAAATGCTGTCAGTTCCCGGCCGGTGCCAACGAACACATCATAATCGATACTGCGCGAATCGATCGTATAGCTGGAGCTCTTTTGCCAGAAAGTAGCCTGCTTATTCCGCCAGGCCCAGGGCAGCACCGGCGATGGCTTCCCGGTATACTCAGCCAGCCATAAAGGATAGTCACTAAATGCTTCATTATGCAGCCAGGTATTGGCAAAGCTAAGATCGGTGTAAATGATGGGCGCCCGCCCTGTTTGTTTGCTGAGGTATTGCAGAAAGCTCAGCAGATGTACCTGAAGTGCATCCCTGTCGGCATTGAGGGCCATACCAGCCTTTCGTCCCAGCCCGCCTTCTTCAATATCGAGTATGAGCGGCATTTCGGCATTCGTAAAGGCGCCTGTCGTTTGCAGAAAATGACGGGCCTGGGCCAGGGGATCGTCGCCATAAATATAGAAATGATAGGCGCCCCTGATGAGGCGGGCCTTTTTTAACCATTCCCAGTTACTTGTAAATGTATTATCCGTTAGGGTGAGGCCTTCCGTTGCCTTGCAAATGACAAAATGAAATGTGTCCAGCGCTTTCAGGTCTTCCAGTAAATTACCCTGGTATTTTGAAATATCTATTCCACATACCAGGGTCGCACTGTCGAGCGAAGGGCGACTTACGTCTGCCGTAGCAATAGCGGTAGCATGGCTACCCGAAGTGGTAACCGGAAGGGCTTGTGTAATAAGTCCGGCAGGTTGCGGGGGATCAGGCAACACCCGGTATATAAAATACAACAGCAATAGTAATGCCGGCAGCCCGATAGCTGCTCCAACCACCTTTCTGCGTCTGCGGTTCCGCTCCCGGCGATCATTGTATTTAATTTGCTCATTACGGGAGGTGCTGAGGTATTTATCCAATATACCGGCCAGGCGAATGATCCTTTTAAACACAGCGGCATGCGCTTCGAGGCGGCAGCCATAGGTATGCGTAAGCGCCAACAGGTTTTGCCCGGCAAACTTACACTCCAGAGCTGCTGAGGAACTGCGGTGGATGAAAGGGCTGCCACTATGCGTTTTGTTCAGCACAAGAACGGGTGTTATAATTTGTTGCTCCATCGATTGCCAATCACCGGGAGCCCCCTGCTGCATCCACCGGTTAAATACCTGAAAATACCCTTCCACCCAGTCGCGGGCTTCCGGCTTCAGGTTCTTCCCCTTCACAAACCCCGCCAGCTCATCATGCAGGCGGATCAGCTTCCGGATATTGTTATCGAAAATCTCCGTGTATTCAGCCTGCTGCTTCCTGAAGCGTTCCGTCGTTTGTATCATCTCCTCGTTCTCCCGGTGCAATCCATAAAACAATTCCCTGATGGCAGCATAACGACGGGGCAGCTGCTCAATAAATACAGTGAGTGGTTGGGAAGGGAGTAAAAAAGAATTGATGGGTGAAAGACCGGCCCCAAAGGCATCAACTACCCCATCCTGTTCGGCCTCAGCAGTAAGCGCTCTTACCAATTGCCGCGTTTGCACATAGTGGGCTCTGCAGGCTTCGGTAAACCGGCTCGCTGCCTCTATCATCTCCTGGCTTATGATCGCTTGTTGCATGGCTCAATTATTTAAAGGGGAAACCACCGTTGCTCTTGCTGTCATCCTTTTCTTCAGTTGGTTTCGCAGGGGTATCGGGGTAATACTTTTCCTTCCACAGCTTCAGCAATTGTATTTTGGTAATGTTCTTTACATAAAAGCTGACAGGTACCCCGGCTTCGCCCGTATCGATCTTTTGCAAATAATTCTCGAATGCGGCCATCAGGGAGGCGATATCCATTACCTTGTTATTGGCGCCCCGGTCAATATTCCCCAGGCCCATCATCACGCTGCGAATGGTGGCGCCCTGTATGGCCAGGGCCCGTGCGCCGGTTTTGGCGGCATTGGCGCTCTGATCAATCGTACTTTTTTCCGCTGTTGTCGCATTAGCCAGGGAGGTATTTAGTTTCTCCGGATCGATGTTCGCGAAAGTCTTCACACCCATTTGTATCTGGTTAGAACCGATAGAAGGGATGGCGCCCAGGGTAACCAGGTTCACATGCGTGGTCAGTGTTTGGGTGCTGAGCAGGCTTTTGATCTCCGTTGCCATGGAAGGATCCACGCCAAAACCGCCGGAAGCTTCTTCGAACCAGTTACCGATCCTAAACCGGTCCTGCAATTTGGAAGCAAGGGCCGTCAGGGCATCACCGCTATTGCCCACCGCATCATTCTTTAACATATGCACCATGCCAATAAAGCAACTCCCGAGGGCGGCGCCGGAAAGAATGGTGATCGCGGCAGATTCGGTTCCACCCACATTACCGGCCGGGATGGCCGGGGCCATGATATCGATGGGGTCGCCCGGATAGCTGGCATTCCACACTTCGATGGCCCTGTCAACATCCAGGATGCAGGGATCGAGCAGCTTTGTTTTCCTGTGTGTGCAGGTGGCCGTTATTATAAGGGTTCCCGACAACTGGTGGTTCTTTCGCTGCACGCTGATCTGCGCCATGGCTTTGTTACTGACATCGGAAGAGGCCTGGGTGCCGAGACCATCGGTAGCCGCTTTGAGATAATTCTCGATCTGGTTAACGGTATTCAGGGGATTGCTCTCCTGGTTCTCGTCATAAGAAAAATACTGGGCATCGAGGTGAAGCGAATCGGCAGAAAGCGGAAGCATCAGTATTTTGCTGCGTGCAAAATCAACGGGACTTTCCAGCGACGCCCCATCCTCCTGCTCACTGATCTCTTCTTTCAGCGTTTGTATGGCCGCCTCATTGCTCAGCCTCACCGTAATATAATCTGATGCCGCTGTCGTGATCTCCTTATCGATCTCACCAATGCGGGTTGTAATGGCTGACACATCCACGTTCATATTCAACAATTCGGTCACCGTCATCTCGAGGCTCCGCTTCATAGCAATGAATGAATTCATTTTATCCTGCGCTGCATCAATGCGCGATTGCAGGGAGCTGATCTGCAGCAACCGGCTGATGATTGCTGATTTCACAATGTTGCCCAGTACGAGCGATGGATGGGTATATGGGATCGAAGAAGGCATGGTTAAAAGTTGATAAGTTGATAGGTGCCGGTTACCAGTTTCCGGTTACCGGGGCTTAAATTAATAGCAGCCTGATTATTCGCAGGCATTCTGCAATAAGGTCCTGGTAACCGGGAACCGGCAACCTGGAACAGCGGCTAACTACCAAAACCTCCCGAACTACCGCTACTGTTGCTACTGCCGCCCGAACTTCCACTGATGCCCGTTGCACTGCCGGCAGGACCGCCACCGCTATCATCACCTGCTATGTTCAGGTACCTGCCGGGGTAATATTTGGCTACCCACATTTCGGCCAGTTGCGATTTGGTGATCGGTTTCAGGTAATAGTTAATAGGCACGCCAATATTTCCCGCAAGGGCCTTCTGTATATAATCATCCATGGCATCCATCATGGAGTTTACGTCGAGGATCTTGTTCTGCTCATTGTCTATTGGCGCCAGCGCCGACAGTACGCCCTGGATCTTGGAATTCTGCATGGCGAGCATTTGCTGCCCGGTCCTGGCTGCAGAAGCCGAAGAGTCTACCGTATCCTTGTCGCCGGCAGTGGCATTCTGCAATGCAGCCAGCTGCGTCATGGCCTGGGCGCCGTCGAATTGCGAGAAGCCCTGCACCGCCATATTCACCGTATTTGATTTGATGGAAGGAATGGAACCCACCGTAACCAGGGTACAATGTGAAGTGATGGACTGGGCGCTCAACAGGTTCTTGGCATCTTCTGAAAAACTGGAATCAACACCGAAGCCGCCGCTGTACTTGCTCCACCAGCCACCAACAGTCAACTGTGTTTGAATACTGGAAGCAGCGGAATACACGCTCTCAGAAGAAGTGGTGGTAGTTGTATTGAGGATATGCACCATGCCTATAAAGCAGGAACCGTAGGTGGCGCCGGAAAGCAGGGTGAGCGATTTTTCCTGCGGGGTATTGGCCTGCGCTGCAATTTGAGCAATGCCGGCGGGGTCAGTGGGGTTGATCATATCACCGGGAAAGAACCGGTTCCAGGCACGGATACCCTTATCTACATCAATGATGAAGGGCGCCAGCAACATGGCATTCTTGTGCGTACAGGTAATGCTGATGACCAGTGTGCCCGAAATGCTGTGACGGCTATACTGGCTGTTCATTTGACTTTGCACAGCCGAAGAAGCCTGTGACGACCATGACTTGCCCAGAAAATCAATTTCACTGCTGATAAAGCCTTTAACGGTGGCAGCCTGGGTATTGGAGTCCTGCTGGTTTTCGTCGAAGGCAAAATACTGCACATTCATTTTCAGCGAATCGGCAGAAAGCGGCATGGTCTTGATCCCGCTCTTGTTGTAATCGATAGGACTTTCAATTTCATCGTCGATGGTCTGGATCTTCGCCTTCAGTGGCTGGATCTTCGTAAGACCGTCGACCTTAACTTTAGCATAATCGGTGGCGGCGCTCTGAATAGACTGACCAACGGCGGCGCTTTCCTTTACCAGGTCGGCGGTGTCGATACCCATGTTGATGAGTTCCTGAATGGTCATATCGATCGACCGTTTTGTCGCGATCAACGTATTCAGGTTGTCTTCTGCCGCGTCGATGGGCGCTTCCAGCGCGCTGATGGCGACAAGATTATCCAGCTTCGCCTGGGAAACCAGGTTACCCAGCACCAGCGAAGGATCGTAAGGAATTTCTGATGGCATAATTTAAGCGTTTACTATTAATGAATAGAAATAAAAGAATAGAGATGGGGGTTAGTGTGTGTTCATATTTTAGTAATAAAAAAACAGTATGTTTGTATAGAACATAAACCTTCAAATCAATTAAACCTATCAACATGGAACCTAATCCCGCTGCAGTAGACATTCAGAACAGCTCCGTCCCTGTTAAAACAGCCCTCACCAAGATCACTAACTGGAAAGAAGCCTTCAAACGTGTTGTAAGTAAGGAAAAAGGATCGATCCCCGATTTCATTCCCCAGGCAGTTTTTATACCCATACCCGATATCAAGGCGCTGGCCGATAAGTACAGCGACAAATACGGATTGAAGGTAGCCGGCGTAAGAGCCTACTTCGCGTTAGACACTCCCTTCTTCGAGAACAAGATCAGACTGATGCTGGTACCCGTGGTGGAAACCACCACGAACTACGTGCCTGCCTACCGTGACCTTATCGTTGTTCATGAGGTGCAGGCGCCCGTTGAAGTTGTTGAAACATCCATCTACGATTTTACCAAGCCCTGCCCTGACTTCTGTGACACAGAGAGCATCCTGTACAACGCCGATGAACCTGTGACAAAGCTGTAACCGCTTTACAATCTCTGCATTGGTATGAAAGCATTCTCCTATGCCTGGCTGGTATACGTGGTACCGTTATCGTTGCTAATTCCATTGATAACGGCCCTGTTGAAAAGCATAAGCCTGCGCCGTCCTTTATGGATATTGGTGGGCTACCTGGTTGTTTCGGGCAGTATTAACATGGTGGCTATACTGAACTCGGGCAAAAACAACCTGCCGTACCTGCACCTGTATACCTGTGTGGAAGGCACCTTGCTGCTTTTGTTCTACCAAACCGTACAACCGGTGCCATGGATGAGGCAATTGAATACCGTGCTCATTTTTGCATTCCCCCTGCTATGCATTATTAACGGGCTGTTCTTACAAAGTATTTACCAATTCAACTCCTATGTAAGGCCCATTGAAGCGATACTACTGATCGGCAATAGCGCTTATTATAGCTGGTATGATACTGCAAAAAGGGAAACGGGCTCCTGGACAGCCAACCCATTCAACTGGATCAACGCAGGGTTCCTCCTGTATTTTTCCGGCTCCCTGTTCCAGTTCATTTTTTCGAATGTTGTGAGCGCCACGGCCGGTTATACTATCAAGCTGCTGATCCTTGACATTCACGGAACATTGGTGCTGTGTATGTACATTCTTATGGCGATAGGGTTTTACAAATGCAACAAGTAACAGATAATATTTATGCGTTGGTGATCATGGCAATGATTGGCCTGTCGCTGCTGGCAGGGGCTTTTGTGCTTATTCAGGCTGCCGCCCGCAACAGGATCTGGCGACAGCAACAAAAACTGCTCGACGCCCACATTCATCATCAGCAGGAACTGCTGCATGCCATCATCTCTTCCCAGGAAGAAGAACGCAAACGCATTGGCATGGACCTGCACGATTCAGTGAGCTCTACCCTTTCCGCCCTGCGGATGATGATCGTGAAGCTGACCCGGGAATCCGGTTCCAGCCAACAACCTGCCAGCCCATTGGGAAATGAATGCAAACAGATCATAGACCGCGTGATCACCGACGTAAGGGATATTGCCCACAATCTTTCTCCGCCGCTGGGCAGCGCTTACTTCCTGCACGATGTGCTGGAAGACCTGAGCGAAAGGGTGAACCGTTCTGAAAAGATCGCCATGACTTTGCATTTGTGCGAAACCGGTATACTGGAACAGCTGAACCCAATGGTTTCCCTGGCTTTGTACCGGGTGCTCACCGAGCTGGTCAATAATACCATTCGCCATGCCGGTGCGCAGCAGGTCAACATCCTGTTCTCTGTGTTAAGCAATGAACTGCACATTGAATACCGTGATGATGGCATAGGTATGACGGGAACCGCGCGGGCCGGAATGGGATTGCATAATATTGAAAGCCGGTTAAGCTATATCGGCGCAGCTTACACGATCGATTATCCCGGTATGGCTGTAACGGTGCATCCCGATGCCAAAACGGGGACAATGAAACCTGGCATCACAGAAGCAGTGGTGGTTAACACCCTGCATAAAGGTTTCAGAATGGTCATCAGGCTGCCTGTATGACACCAGGATGACGGCATTATTGCACCACCTGCAACAGGATGCCAATAGCTTTGTGCGCGCCTTCCAGGTAGCCCGACATCTTTTTGGGGTCATTGGCGGCAATTTGTTGCAGGGCAGTTTTGGCCTCACCACTGTAAGCAATAGCCACTACCCAGCGGGTGAGATTACCCCCGTTCGTGGTTGTATAGTTCGCGACCTTAACGGCATCCATGTGCAGGGCAGTTGCCAACGCTCTTCCGGCATTGGTAGCGCTTTCTACCTTTATTTCAATAGCGTGAATACCATCCGTGTCCTGTACGGCCGTATCGAGTTTCCAGGAAGCATAAGGGGCTGAATAAGGCAATTCACGGGCAAACTGAATATTCGCTTTTCTGAGAAGTATGCCCAGCTCAACCTGGAACCATACCTCGTAAGCGGCGCCTGTACTGATGGCTAATGCGATCTGTGGCTCGTCGGCTAGAATGAGATTCATAAAATCCTGAGGTTTCATACAATTATTATTTAATGATTAATGTGTGATACAAAATAACGTTCACTCAGCTGCGAATTTCAGCGGGGAACCACCCGATTTGAAAACCAGGTATAACTACCTGTTTTTGCCGGAGCGGGGAAAACGAGTGCAGAAACTGATTAACTTTAAAAGAATGGAAACTATTCGCATAGCCCTGGTCGATGACCAGCAGTTATTCAGGCGCGGCATTGCGCTGCTGATGAGCGAGAACCCCGACTTCAGGATCGTATTGCAGGCTGCCAATGGCAATGACTGCCTGCGCCAACTGGCTGAAGTGCGGGAGCTTCCGCACATTGCGCTGGTTGATATGGAAATGCCCGAGGTAGATGGAATAGGATTGAATGTATTGCTGAAAGAACGGTACCCTTCCGTAAAAGTGATCATTCTGTCGGTGCATGAAAAGCAACGACTGATCGCCCGCATGATAGAAGCAGGCGCTTCGGGCTATCTTTTCAAGAACTGCGATCCCGAAGAACTCACCGAAGCCATTTATAGTACCTACCGCAATGGGTTCTATATCAACCAGCAGGTATTGAAAGCAATACAGCATGCTTCAAGTGATAAAAACAAGTCGCTGAAGAGTGTCAACAATATTCCCATTGAGCTAACGCGGCGCGAAGAAGAGATCCTGCGATTGATCTGCGGGGAGCAAAGCAATGCGGAGATCGCCGGCCAGCTGTTCATAAGCGTGCGTACCGTAGAAGGCCACCGGAATAACCTGCTGTTGAAAACGGGTTGTCAAAATACGGCGGGGCTGGTATTGTTCGCCGTGAAGTACGGGATCTATGAGATTGATTTTTGAGGTCTTAATACACCTATGTATTAGTTATTGTAGGGTGTGTCCCGGAACCGCAGGAACAAGGCAGGCTCTTTTGCAAGGTTGGCTTTTGTGTGTCGGCTTGGTGTGCCTTGTAAATCTACCTGGATTGGCGTATTGGATACAATAAAACAGCATATTTTCTGTGGGTGAATTTTCAAAGATCGCCTTTATTCAGTTAATTTTAAACCTTGTCATACTGTGAAAATATGAAATGAAAGCATAACATCTTTTGCCTTTCTTCAAAAGATAGAAATCATTTTATTTGAGTTCATTAATTGCTGATTTCAAAACCTCAACTTGATTAGGGTCTTTAAATTGGGATCGGTCAATGTTTGCTTGAGCTTTCTTTAAAATATTCTCAACTACAGTTTTATTTTCTTTCCCGAAGGTTCTTGATGAAATGTAAAGTGCTACAGAGGAATGATAGCCAATAAACGGCATTTCAGAATCACCTACATGTTCTGCAAGCCAGTTTAAATATTCCTTGTTCGGAAATTTTTGAAGCTTTGCAATAGCCAATAACCTTTCGCCAGCGGACTTGCTTGTTGTCCATGTTTCTAAATTACTAAGGGGATCATTCATAACAGATTTCATTTTTGAAACAATATTTTCCATCACTCTTGTTCTTGGGTTACCACCTGGCATTTTCTTTCTCACTTCCTCATACTCTTTAGCAAGCAAAAGTAGTTCCTCAATTCCTTCTTCTTGATTTGTTTTTCTCTTTCCTGGTTTTTCAGTTTTTTTCTGTTGAGCTTTTTGGAGCAATGATTTTGCTATTGCCTTAGATAATTTTTCAACCTCTTGTCCAAATTGGGCACGAAGTTTTGTGCTTCTGACAGTATCTTCATATTTGAAATTGCTAAAATCAATATACTGCCTGTCTCTTAATTCTGGGGGAATTGAGTCGTTTTTTTGTATGTTAGATTGGCTATACAAAACAGGGAATAGCAAGTTCCTATTACTGTCTTTCTCTCTTTTAAAAATTGAATTCAATACAATATTCAGGAAAGAGCTATCGAGCCCGGAATCCGTAATAATATATACAAATGTTTTTGACTTCAGCATTGCTGTTTCAATATTTATTGAAATGGATTCACCAATATTGAATTCATTGATGTCAAAATAAATTTGCGGATTATAACCAAGTTCGTCATTGAGATATTCTGTAAGTGCAGGAATAAGTAATTCTCTCACCCATTGATATACTTCCCTTGAATAACTTAAATAAACATCATACAAATATTCTGTTTCATCTTGCTTTTTGTCCGAAGGGTTGCTCTCTGCAAACTCTTTTTTCTTTTTCTTGTAATAATCCACACCAACAAAGCTTTCAATATCAAAAAAGTCTGATGAAAGCAATTTAGCAATCTTTGAAAAAATAAAACCCATTCCTTCGGGATCATTTGTTCCTTGTTCTACAACGGCTAACTTTTCCCCGAAACTGAAATAGTCAATTTGTGGAATCTTAATCTGCTCTAAAATATATTTTGGCTCAATCCATTTTGGCAACCAATCGCTGTAACAGTCTTTTAATATATCGGAAATTCTTTCAAGCCATTCTTGAGATTCTTTAAACTCAACACGGGTTCCAAATCTTGAAGGTATCGGCAAAACCGTCAAAGCCATTCTGTCAACCTCAAGTTTTTGCCTTGCATTTTGAATATACTTAACAATGTCACGAATGCCAAAGAGACTTTGATAGTTTGCTGTAAACATTGGGATCAAAATATCAGGCATCATGATGGTGCAAATTCCACTTGAATCACTTAAGCCAGTTCTACTATCAATCAAGACAAAATCAAAATCATTTTGCCATTGCTTCCGTAAATTCTCTATATGATTGCCACCATTTTCCTTGGTAAAGAAATCGCCCCAATCAAAATTTTGAAGTAATGCAGAATATGATGCAGGGTCTTTATCTCTACCGCTATGAAGCAAGGAAATTGGAAAGCTTGTTCCTGTTTCAATTTGCCAAAGAAAATTTCTGTAGTCGGGCTTGGCATCATTCTTATAGGATAATAAAAGTTGCAGAAGCCCTTCTGATGTATTTTCTATTTTGAATCCACTAAAATACCTTTCAATACCAGGGGCTTCCAAATCCCAATCAACAATCAAAACTTTAGAATTTCTTTTTGAAAGTTCATAAGCAATGTTGGCTAAGGCCATGGTTCTCCCAACACCTCCTTTGTAAGAATAAAATGTAATTATACTACTCATGGGTTGGAAAATTTTGGAGGTTGACTTTGAGAGGGCTGTTCTTCGATATGAAATTGTTGAACAAAACTATTTACTGCTACAATTTGCCAATCTTGTTGCCACACTGGTGCATTGTTTATGGCATCTGCAATATCTTTTCCTAAAGGTCTTAATCTGTCGTCAAGAACCTCTGCTTTAGGACTATCAATAGACATTCTTACATTGTAACATTCTTGAATTTCAATTTTTTGAATTGTAGTAAGATTAACTGGCATAGTTTCACCATCATGAATGATTGTTGGGAAAATTAATCCGCCTGGATTTTGAATAGTTCTAAAGCCAAACTTTCTTTCTCTTTCAAGCATGTGACCGATTTCACACGAGCACCATACACTGTTAAGAAATGTTTTTGTCCATAGAGGAATTATTGTTCTTGATGCTCCTAATGCATTCCCTAATGCAATAGGCCAAGTCGTTCCATTTTCAAGCAGAGTATCTATATAGATAACAGGTATTCTTCCGAGCTCAAGATTAATATGGTGTTCGAGTAACGGAACAAAATGTGTTTCAATCCATTTACGAGTTAAGTTATCCCGTCTGTAACTAATGAATATGTCGTATTTATATGCCATTCAAAAACTAAATTTAATTAGATGCTAAAAACATTTTCAAGCTCTTTTTTCCAGTCAGGCCTATTAAGACTATTACAGGCATAAACAGCATTAATAAGCATTGAGCTTGTTTCCCTTATACTTTGATTACATTTATTTATTGCTGAAGTATAAAAGATTTTGCTTTGTTCAAACGCATTCAGATACAGATATGCCTCGGCAATTGTTGCGTCTTCCCAATATTGACCTCCCTTAGCAATTTGGCAATGCTTCAAAGCCAATTGAGCCATTTCTTTAGTTTTAGTTAAATCTGTTTCATCAAGCATTAAAAAGAGAAAAGCAAGATTTATTGCATGATAATATATTTGAGAACTGTTATTTGATCGTAACGATAACTGCAACGCTTTATCATACCAACAAATAGCTTTTTCTAAAAATGCCGTTGTTTCTTCAACAAGATATTTTCTTTTAAATCTTCCACCTAAAATTCCCATAAAATCTGTATTGAATTTTATGATTTCAGATTCTTCCAACATCTTAATTGCGTCATCAATTTTGCCAATTCCTTCTAAAGCAAAAATGTATTTCTTAAATCCTTTCGCATCCAAATCAGGTAGCTTCTTACCAAGTATATCAGCTTCTTCATAATACCTTGCTATTAGGTTATTCAAGTCCTTATCATTACCAATTAAATACGATATTCCGCTGCCAATACCCAACATTTTTTTAATAACCTGAAATGAAGTGTCCATATTACTCTCAGGTTTCACCATTGTGATATGGTTGCCAGCTGTAATGCAGTGATAATCTTTTGTAAAGGGGTCTAAGCTTGAATTTGTGGGAACAAATTCGTCCAACTCGCCTGCAACAGTTGCGAATTTGAATGGGTATTTATGACTAAACCTATTATTCCATTCATTGCGAAGTTTTTTAATGAATTCGCCTTCATAGTCCATATCACTAATCTGGTTTTTAAACCATCTCAAGAGCCAAGCTTTTTTTAAACCGCCGCTTGGCGTACCATAAAAAAGAACATGAGAAATCTTGTGTATATCGTCTCTATTTAGAATTGTTCTTTGAATGACTAATCCTCCCATGCTATGCCCGATTAGAGCTACCCTGTTATAATGTTCAAACAGTATTTCAAGATTTGTTTGCAGATAACTAGCAATTTTTGTAATGTCAGGAGTTGCTGCCCAAATGCCTTTTCCAATATTTGGCATTAAGTCAGTGGAGTAACCGATGCTTATTACATCCCAACCATTCAGTTCGCTTTCTGCAATAATGAATTCAGGAATAGGTTTAAATGTGGATTCAGGGTCACCAGAAAAGCCATGAACAAAGCAAACAATGCTCTCATTTCCTTCGGAACGATATGGAATAATAGTTCCTTTTTTTTCGCCCTTGACTGATTGAAGTAATTTACCTAAGACTATTTTGGAAACACCCTGCGCGGCTGAAATTGCAGCGTCAGATAGAATTTTTTGAATTGGCATATCCTGTATATTATTACAACAGTTAGGATGGAAACCAAACGATCTCCTGGTATCGAGATTACTAATATTTAAAGAAATAACCGAAGAAGGGTTCCTCTATTTTACTTAACTAAGGCAAAAAAAGGTGTTTTCACGGTATGAAGTGGTCCTCAATTTTATTATGGAGTTGTTTACGAACCCCGAGTACAGGTACATTCTTTTTAGGATGATTGTAGAAATCATATGCGCACCGGTGTAGTGATCATGTTAGCCCTGAAGCTGGGCGAGTTGTTGATATATCCTTGCGGGTCTTCCCACAGGGTTTGTCCTGCGGTATTGTTCTATGTGGCACTTTCTTAGTAAATTCCATCAGGAATAAATAAAAACCCATTCAATGAGAATTGTTAATAAAACACTACTAATATGCGTCACCTGTTTTTGGGCTTTGACAATAAGCCTGCCTGCTAAGGCGCAGCAAACGAATGAACAATATATAAGAGCTGTTAACTACCTGTTGTATCTTCCTGACGGTTACCAGCAGCAGGATACTTTGAAAAAGTGGCCCTTACTGATCTTTCTTCATGGAAGCGGAGAAAGAGGTGATGATCTTGAAAAGGTTAAAAAACATGGCCCGCCCAAACTGGTAGCACAGGGAAAAAAATTCCCTTTCATTGTAGTTTCTCCTCAAACGTCCCAACAGGAGCAGCGGTGGTCAACAGCCGATCTGTATGCCCTTTTGCAGTCCTGTAAACAGAAATACCGGGTGGATGCAGACAGAATATATTTAACGGGTTTAAGCATGGGCGGGTTTGGCACCTGGAGCCTTGCCATTGAACACCCCGAAGAATTTGCAGCCATAGTTCCTATTTGCGGTGGCGGCGACACGGCTGAGATCTGGAAACTTCGCCATACCGCCGTCTGGTGTTTTCATGGAGCCAAGGATAACAACGTTCCCCTGGCTTTTAGTCAAAAAATGATCAGCGCACTCAAGGTCTATAACCCCGCCGCAAAGCTTACCGTATATCCGGATGCGGAACACGATAGCTGGACGGCAACGTACAACAATGACAGTTTATATCAATGGCTGTTATCACAAAAGAAATTCGAATATACGCAGTCAACTACCGTCAATACCAGGTTGCTTGAAAAGTATTCCGGAACCTATGTCGGTTTGGAAAATGATACCGTTGTGGTGCAGGTAAAGGAAAATGGGTTGCAGGCTACGCACCGGAATAAAACGTTCCCTTTGCTGGCGGCTTCTGAAACAGTATTTTTTATAGACAAGCACCTTCCGGTGGAGATCCAATTCGTAACAGGTAAAGCAGGAAAGGCGACCGGTTTTATTGTTTATGAAAATAATAAAACACCCTTCAGGAAGATCAGATAGATCACAGTCTCCCTGGATACTTTGTTGCGGTTTTACGACCTGTCACCCGCCTACCGCAGCTTTAAAGTCAGTGAATGGCCCTACTATAAATAGAGCGATGTGAGAGAATACTATCTGAAGAAAATAAACCAGTTGAAAAGCTGACAGGAACTATCAACTTTTCAACTGGTTTAACTCACAAACTTATAAACCCGTCTTTACTGACACCTCGAATCCAAAAACTTTATCGTGGTTTTGTCAAAATCGCTATAGAACTGATGCCCCGCGAACATCACATCGATCTCCATGTTCACAAAATAGCGCAGCACCGCGTTCAATGAATTATACGTTGGATAGGTAGCCGTATTGGCCAGGCAAACTTTTGACACACTATCAGAGTTTGCTTTCATAAAGTTTTTATCGGTGAGCCAGTTGTTATTCTTGAGCTCCTTAAAGATCGCCGTTGAGGTAGCAACGCTGATATCTGACAACCGCGCAAAACGCTCGGGATACACCGGACTGCGATCGGTTATGAAGTATTTACTGCATACACCGCGGCTATTAAGCCCCTGCGAATTGGTGAGCGCGTCGGCATTACCCGTTGCGCCAACTTCGGGCTGATCATCGTTCTTTGCCATACAGAACTGGTAAGGCACGGTTGATACATTAAATATGGCCTTATACGCCTGGGCGCAATAAGACACACCCGATTTAAATTTGAATACATACGACAAGATGCAGGAGAATGCCCCCCCATTGCTCATACCAATTGAATACAGGGGTACCGACGCATTGGTATAACCTCTTGCATAAAATGTATCGCGCAGGGCTTTTATATTACCCAGATCAACATTGGTAGTACTATCGACCGGGGTGGTATTCCATTGAATGGAACCATTACCGTTCACGTCCTTATTCAAAGAAGCCTCTTCCGCCTCGGTTACAATGATGGCATAACCGGCTGTTACCAGGTCTTTGATCATTTGCAACCACTCATAGTTGGTAACCAGGTTCAACGCATTGCCACCGGAACCGTGTAGCAGAAAAGCCACTCCTTTTTGCGTGGTGGGAAAATAATAATATACGTTCTTGGAAATGCTCACGCCTTTGATCTTTTCATACTTCAGGGTAAATGGCGTAATGGCTTTCTGGTTACCCGTTACAGTCACATTCTGTGATGGCATTATAAACTCATTATGCCATTCACCACTGTTCTGCAACAGGCTGCTGTAGCCGGTCCACTGATCAAAAACATAACTATCCGAAGTTGGGTTGGCCCAAATGTGCACGGTGTCGCCGATCTTGTATTTACCACTGCCATAACCATTTACCACGGTTACGGTAGCGCTGTCTGAATTGGTAACAGGTGCCGGGTCATTGCTTGAAGATTTCTGGCAGGAACAATACAATAGTATGGAAACCAGGCCAATGAAGCTTCCTTTTTTCATAGATAATGTACTGGCATTTTTATCATACCAACTTATCTAAACGCTACCTGATATAAATAATTGCACTTATATAAATTATTCTAAAAAGCCGTTTCAACGAACGACATCATTTATTCAACGAATGGAAAAACGGGTTTACCGGAACCACTCCATTGGCAATCGAACAGGCATGATCGTCAATTCACATCATATGTGGAAAAATTTTACCACTTAGTGGTATTGGGAAGATGTAAGATCATTGTACTTTTAATATATTATAAACCCCTGAACATAATCCCGAGAAAAGTTTCCTGAATTAGTAGCTTCTGTAACCCTTTTGAGAATTATTCTTGCTGATACTATCGCATCAGATATCCTATTGTCCTGGATTGTGAAGCAGATTTTGCTGTCCTTTTGCTGATTTAAATCTTTTTATGGTAATGCTAAAAGTGTGCATGTGTGTACAACCACGCATCGTACAACTTTTGCCCAAACCGAAATAATAATATGATAGCAAATGCCTTGATCCTTTTGCGCGAGGAATTGACGGCCTATATGGTAACACAAGGCGATCCGGCCGATGTGATCATCGAAAATATTGGTCTTTTCGAAACAGAGCATGGCGCCGACCTGCAGGATAATATTATTATCTCGCTCGTTAACATTGAAGAAGAAAGCAGTTTTAAAAACGGACAAACATTCAGCAAATGGCCCGATGGCAAAGCGCGGTATGAGAACCGGCCTGTTTATCTGAACCTCTATGTACTTATAACCGCCAATTTTCCCGGCGGGGTGCCACCCAATAACGGTTATGTACAATCATTACACCGCCTTTCCCTGGTGATAGAATTTTTTCAGGGGAAAAATATTTTTACGCCTGCCACTTCATCAGTACCGCTTCCGCCCGAATTGAGCGATTTTTCAAACCCCGATATCGCATCGCTGAAGCTGAACCTCGAAATGTATACCCTCACTTTCGAGCAAATCAACCATCTCTGGGGTTCACTGGGCGGCCGCCAGATCCCATTCGTTATGTATAAGGTACGTATGGTGAGCATTACAGAAAGAAGTATAAGAAGAGAAGTACCGCTGATAGAAGAAGTAACCACCAACGTTATAAAAAAGCACCCATAATAGCATGACCATATATAAAATATTATGTGAGGTAAAATGGCTGCATGAATATTATTGCACGCTGGAAAAGGGTGAAACCATTTTTGAAAAAGCCGCTCAGCAGGACCGGATGAATTTCCTGTTCGACCGGTTTGTGAAAGACCTGCCTTCCATTCACGAAGACCTTGAATTTGTTGCCCATTCCACCAACAATACTTTCCCCGACCATTATGTGCGGGTGTTACCCGCCTACGCCGGTTTCAAACTGGCCGTACAATGCAGAAAAGAAAAACTGATGGATGGCACTATTGTTTACCGGCCTTTTGTAAACCTGCCCAATGAGCTTTGCCTGCGCATAATGGTGCGGCCGAAAAAAAATATCAGCCGGTATTCCGCAGAGATCAGCCCGGGGCCATTACAACCATTATGGTATTTCAGCAGCAACGACCTTACTGCGGCCAGAACATTCCCTTTTTTAACGGCCCCAATCCCTGCATTTGTTAACACCCAATCATATGTGCAAAGTGAGCTCGCCTTACATGCCGGCATAGCCAAATCATTTTTAAACAATGGGGCAATTGATCCCTGGCTCACGCTGCCAGGCACACAATATATTAATACAAACGACGCCCTGCTGTTGCCGCTGACATTTGTGTATACGTTCAATGAGCTTGACAACATCACCAATGCCAGTTTCATTTTAAAAGATTCAACCAGTACGATAGTGCAACAGCTCGATCTCGCCTCGCCCAAACCCATGCAAAATGTCACCGTCGATTTCCATACCAATAAAGAGATCGTAAAAGCCATCAGCTACCAGGCAGTAACGCCCGATCAGTTATACAAACTGGAAGTAACAGGGAGCGGCGGCTATTCAAAAACGTTCAACAACCTTCTTTTTGCCCACGATGCCATAGAGCCTGCTTCCTGCATTGGCGTAATTGACCTGGTAATAAAACCGGCAAACGCCAGCTTTGACCTGCTCGACGCCAGCGGCTATCTTTTTACCCGCATATCGCCGGGCGGTATAAAACAACCCGCCCCCATTTTCGAACTGTGGATGAAGAGCAAGTCGGCCTACTGGCAATATTCCAATAACCGGCAAAAGAAATTCAAATTGACGCCGGCAACCACCGACCTGCTAAATGACAACAGCGGCGTACTTGTATCCAAGAATCCGGTGCCTATGAGTTACACACCTGTGAAATTGAAAAAGCCCGATAACAGTTTCCAGCTGCTTCCGAATCCTGACCCCGATATGGAGGTACGAAGAGATGGGAACAAGATCACCCTGAACATGCAGGTGCCACAATCAAATTTATTTCCACTGGTATAAAACAACATCCATTCACAGTCAACTGAATAAAAATGCTAGATTTTAAAACACCGGGTGTCTATATTCAAGAAATACCCAAGCTTCCACCCTCCATCGCGTCAGTAGAAACAGCCATTCCTGCCTTTATAGGGTATACCCAAAAGGCAGACCTGAAAATTGCAGGTGATCTAATCAGAAAGCCAACCAGGATCACCTCCATGCTGGAATATGAAAGATATTTTGGCAAAGCCGATCCGGAAACAGGTTTGGTGGCGGCCTTTACCGGCGCCGGAACATCAGATGTAGCGGTGACTGCCACTATTAACCCGGCCACAGCCTCGGTACATCTGTTGTACTACTCCATGCAATTATTCTTTGCCAATGGCGGCGGGCCATGCTATATTATTTCAGTAGGCATTTACCCGGGAGCGATCACTAACACCGACCTCGAACATGGCATCGATGATGCAGGCACTATCAATGAAGTAACCCTGTTGGTGGTTCCCGAAGCCGTTAATATTACCGGCGGATCGGCCGTTGCTCAATACTATGGCATTTTTGACAAAGCCCTTGACCAGTGTGTTGAATTGCAGGACAGGTTCACCGTAATGGATGTATACCCAAGTGGCGCCACCGCCGCGGCCGATCTTCGCAGCACCCTTTCCAACGATGTGCTGAAGTTGAAATATGGAGCGGCCTATTACCCCAGGCTATATACCCTGCTTACATACGATTACTCCGACGAAACCTTAGTAACAGTTACCGGCGTGGGCGGTTCTGCCACGCTCGATGCATTGAAAGCAGCTAATTTAAAGTATTACAATATGGCCAAAGCCGCCATCAATGGGCTGGAGATGTTGTTACCAGCTGCGCCAGCCGTGGTGGGTCAATACGCCGCTACCGACAATTTACGCGGTGTATGGAAAGCGCCGGCCAATGTAAATATCAGTCGCGCCACCCGCCCCCAGCTCATCGTTACCGGTAAACAACAGGCCGGCCTCAACGTTGATGAAGTATCGGGCAAATCAATCGATGTTATCCGTTCATTCCCCGGCCGCGGCCCGGCTATTATCTGGGGCGCCAGAACACTGGCCGGTAATGATAATGAATGGCGTTATGTTCCGGTTCGCCGCTTCTTCAACATGGTAGAAGAATCTGTCAAGAACGCTACCGAACAATTCGTGTTTGAACCCAATGACCAGAACACCTGGACGCGGGTAAAATCGATGATCGAAAATTACCTCACTACCCAATGGAAGAACGGGGCCCTCATGGGCGCTTCTACAGCGGAAGCCTTCTACGTTCACATTGGACTGGGCAGCACCATGACCGAGCTCGATATCTGGGAAGGCAGAATGATCGTAGAAATAGGCATGGCCGTGGTACGGCCCGCCGAATTCATCGTGCTCACCTTCATGCACAAAATGCTCAGCGAAAAATAAGCTCATTCAACAAATAAAAATTACAACTCATGGCAGACGATCCAAAAAAAACATACCCGCTCCCAAAGTTCCATTTTCAACTGGATTGGGGCGGAACCCGGATAGGCTTCACCGAAGTAAGCGGATTGGATTTTGAAACAAAGGTGATTGAATACCGCGAAGGCAGCAGCCCGCAATTCAATAAAACCAAACAGCCCGGTTTAACCGAGTACAAGAACATCACCCTCAAACGCGGCACTTTTGCCGGCGATTTCGAATTCTTTGAGCAATGGAAAAAGACCATGATGTTCCAGGAAGGAAAAGAAAAATTCAGAAGGGATGTAACCATCCGCCTGCTCGATGAAGAGCATAAACCGGTTATAAGCTGGTCGGTTGCCAAAGCATGGCCCACCAAGGTCACTTCATCCGATCTGAAGGCAGATGCCAGCGAGATCGCTATCGAAAGCATGGAACTGGCGCATGAAGGGCTTACGATTGTAGAAGCGAAAAAGTAAATGAATGGATACATTCTATCAAACAACAGGTTTTCATTTCGCGGTACATTTTTCAGCGGGCGACAGGGGTTCGGTTGATGTAAGATTTCAATCGGTGGCCGGCCTCGACTCAACGCTTGATATTGAAACCATCAAGGAAGGTGGGGAAAACCGGTTCGAACACGTGATCCCCACCCGAAGAAGGTTTGGTCCCCTGGTACTGAAAAGAGGCCTCATAGGCCCCCTCAGTTCCCCTGTTGCCAACTGGCTGAAAAAAACCTTTGAAGGCGAACCATTTGATGCGGCTACCGGAAACGAGAATTTCCAGGTGATTGATACCGTTATTATCGATCTGTTGGGCGAAGATCACCAGCCATTGATGAGCTGGACGGTAACCAATGTATGGCCAAGAAGCTGGAAGATCGCTGAAATGAATGCCGAAAGAAGTGAAGTGCTGATAGAAACCCTGGAACTCAATTACAACCGCCTGATATTTTCCGAGTTAAAGTCTTTCAACACCAAATAACTGTCAGTAATGCCAATTGAAATAAGAGAACTGGTGATCAAGGCAACCGTTGATGGCGCTCAGGCCCCCGGCACCGGAACAAATGCCCCGGGCAAGGGAGCTTCCTCCAACGCCGCACCGGGCGAAGACCTCATCAAGGAATGTGTTGACAAAGTACTGGCCATTTTAAAAGAAAAAAATGAGCGATAGAAAAAAACTGGAGAAACTGGTGATCCGTTCATTTGAACAGCGCGATTTCAAGAACGAAGATCCGTCAAAGGCTTTCAGTACGCCCATCAATCCTGAGTCATTCATGCAAACACTGAAAGTGAATGCTGATACCTCGGGCGGGCATGGCAATGCCGGCACCGAAGCCAAGTACAAGGGTACTGAACCCGAGCAATTGCGGCTCGAGTTCATTCTCGATGGCACCCGCACTATGGAAGGCTATGGGGGCGAAAACAGTGATTACAAAAAAAAGCCGGTGCATGACCAGATAGAGGACCTTAAAAATTGCGTGTATAATTTCGATGGCAAGATCCATCGCCCGCGGTTCTTAATAGTCATGTGGGGCTCTGATATGAATTTCAAATGTGTATTGGGCAACCTCGACCTCAATTACACGTTGTTTGAACCGGATGGTTCGCCCCTGCGGGTAAAGGTCACCGCTACCTTTATTGCACATAAGTCGCGCGAACAATTGCTGGCCGAATCAAGGGCATCGTCACCCGACCTCACCCATTCAAGGATCGTAGTGCAGGGCGACCGGCTCGACCGGCTGACCTACAGTATCTACAACGATCCCAAATATGTGATGCAGGTGGCAAAAGTGAATCAACTCACCAGTATCAGAAAGATCAAACCGGCCATTCAATTGAATTTTCCACCATTCGACAAAAACGAACACTGATGCAGGAGCTCATCATTCCCAATCCTTCAAAACATGATGTGTCCACATATGATATCCTCATAGATGGGCAGGCCATGAATGCTTCGTACCAGTTGACCATGCTCACGGCGATCAGGGAAATAAACCGCATCCCGTTGGTACGGTTTACCCTGAGGGATGGCGATGCCGCCGCAAAAACTTTCGAGCTCAGCAATGGCAATGAATTCATTCCCGGCAAAAAAATTGTGATCAAACTGGGGTACGACGGTAATAACAAACAGGTGTTCAAAGGCATTATCACCAAACAGGGCATCCAGGTAAAACCCAATGGCAACTCGCAGTTGCTGGTTGAATGCCGGGATGAAGCGGTGAAGATGACCATGGGAAGAAAGAGTAAATATTTTGAAAAAGTAAAAGACAGCCAGGCCATCGAAGAACTGGTGAAAGCCTATAATGGTTTGGCAGTAGAAGCAAAAGAAACCAACATCACACACAAAGAGCTGGTGCAGCATCATATTACCGACTGGGATTTTCTGCTGCTGCGAGCCGAAAGCAGTGGCACGCTGGTAACGGTTGAAGATGGGAAGATCAAAACCTTTACACCGGCAACCGGTGCAGAACCCGTACTGCAGGCCAGCTACGGAACTTCAATCATGGAGTTTGAAGCCGAGATGGATGCCCGCAACCAGTGGAAGCAGGTAAAGGCCACTGCCTGGGATTATACGAACCAGAAATTATTCACTGCCGATACGGAAGAAGCAAAAGACATTAACCAACCCGGCAACCTGGCCGGCGCTCAACTGGCCGATACCATTGACCTCAACGAATTTGAATTACACCACAGTGGTTATAAGACCGAGCAGGAGTTAAAGTTGTGGGCAGATGGCGTAATGATGCGAAGCCGGCTGGCAAAGATCCGCGGCCGCGTAAAGGTTACCGGGTTTTCAGGCATTAAACCCGGCGATATGCTCAAGCTCGATGGTGTGGGCGACCGGTATAATGGGAATGTCTTCGTTACCGCGGTGAAACATGATATCGGCAATGGCTCCTGGGAAACCAATATTCAGTTTGGCCTCGACCCCGAAGCCTATGCAAAGATCTATAAAGACATCAATGATGAACCGGCAGCCGGTTTGGTGGGTGGCATCCGCGGTTTGCAGATCGGTAAAGTAGTGCACCTGGCAACTGACCCCGATGGAGAAGACAGGATACTGGTAAAAATTCCAACGATCGATAACAAGGCCAATGGCATTTGGTCGCGGGTAGCCTGTTTAGACGCCGGTTCTGAAAGAGGCACTTTTTTCAGACCCGAACAGGACGACGAAGTGATCGTTGGGTTTATCAATGACGACCCCAACGATGCGGTGGTGTTGGGCATGCTCAACAGCAGTGCGAAAAAAGCGCCGTTAAGCGCCTCGGACCAGAACGATGAAAAGGGCATATTCACCCGAAGTAAAATGCGCATTCACTTTAATGACGGCACAAAAACCATTACCATCGATACGCCTGCCGGCAACAGTATAAAATTGGATGAAGCAGCAAAAACAATAGAGATCAAAGACCAGAACGACAACAAATTTTCTTTGAACAGCTCAGGCGTAAAACTAAGCAGTCCGCAAAATATAGATATAGAAGCAGGGGTTAACCTTACGCTGAAGGCAGGCGCGTCCCTTTCTATCGGCGGCGCCACATTGGGCATAAAAGCCGACGGATCGGTAAGTATGGATGGCGCCATGGTGGGGCTAACGGCCTCGGGTATTGCAGAAATAAAAGGATCACTCATAAAAATAAATTGATGCCATCAGCAGCCAGAATAACAGACCTGCACACCTGCCCCCTCGTGAACCCCGGCGGCGTGCCCCATGTGGGCGGGCCGGTTACGGGTCCCGGCGTGGCTACCGTACTCATCGGCGGTATGCCAGCGGCGGTTGTCGGCGACATGCTCGTATGCACGGGCCCGCCCGATATCATTGTGCAGGGCTCCACAACCGTACTCATCGGTGGCAAGCCCGCAGCCAGGCAGGGCGATCTTACCGCACATGGCGGGGTAATAGTAGCTGGCAACCCAACCGTTTTAATAGGAGGATAATATGGAAAATAGCAACAACAGCTTTTTAGGAAAAGGATGGGCCTTCCCGCCCACATTCAGCAAAGTGACCGGCACTGTTGACATGGTGAGCGATGAAGAAGACATCAGGCAAAGTTTGAACATCCTGCTGTCTACCTCGCTGGGTGAGCGGGTAATGCAGCCCGATTACGGTTGCAATTTGAACGACTATGTATTCGAAAGTTTGAACAGCACCACTATCGGTTATATAAAAGAACGTGTTGCCAATTCTATCCTCTATTACGAACCAAGGATAGTGGTAGAACAGCTCGATGTAACCAGCGAAGGTTCAGCCGACAATCTGGAAGGCAGATTTTTGATAAACATCACTTACAGCATTCCGGGAACGAACTCACGATTTAATTATGTGTATCCCTTCTACGTGAATGAAGCAGTAAAACCCATTTAATGAACTAAGGCCATGATCGATTGTAAGAATCTTATACATCCCTTCAAAAACGACCCGGGCACCAGCCAACGGAACAGGATCGATCCGGATTTGCTATCGAGCAAAACAACCATCGACAACCGGTCGCTGGCCGATCTCCTCGATTTTTTTGTTCAACTCAGCAGACATGTTCAGTACTACGATGAACACCTGAAAATAAGCGACTGGCAGGCATTCTTTTCTACCAGTTTGCCATTTATGCTCGCCGGCATTGCCAAATACGACAGCAAAGAAGCAGAAGAAAAATTCGAGTCATACAAAAAAAGGTTTTTAAAAAAACCGTCAAAGGGCGGTCTGTACCTGCTCTTGCGCTCGCTGTATGTTCTTTTCAAAAAGATAGACCAGTGGCACCTGCAGATCGCCGGCCAGCATACGGCGCTGGAACCGGTGATGGAGAAGCTGATGAAAGACAAACTGGGCAATTCCTTAAAGCTGTTGATTGCTTATGCCAATGCCGCCACCAATAAGTTTGGAACGCAGGCATTGGATTTTACCTCATTTGCCAGCCATCCGGAATGGATGCTGTCGGCCAGCGATCTTACAAAAGAAGATACCAGCTACCTGCTGGCAGGTGGCACTTATTATAAAAGACTCACCGGCCTGTATAATAATGTTTACAGGCTCATCCAAACCATGCGCGATGCATTGAAACTATTCTCCGCATCGGCAGAAATGGGGTTGGAAGCAAGTCTTATTCCCTTAGAGAAAGAACTGCAGGAAAATCATCCGCCGCATTTGGCCATTATTTTCGCCTTCATAAAGCTGTTCAACTATTTGCAAACCGACCTGAACGGTTTTGCCAAAAAGCACCTCGATTATTTTTACAAACAGGTGCTGCAATTAAAACCCAAACCAGCCCAACCCGATCACGCTTACCTGGTAATAGAAATTCAAAAACAACTCAACAAATACCTGCTTAAGAAAGGGCTGGCTTTTAAGGACGGAAAGGATGCCAACAAAGCAGATATCATTTTTGCTTCCGGTGAAGAGATCGTTGTAAATACAGCAAAGGTAAAAGAACAGCGCACCCTTTTCTTACAACCTGCGCCTGTTCGCTATCCTGTTCGTAAAGAATGTGACACCTTCTCTGTTGTTGAAGGCGTGTATATGGCGCCCGATGCCACCATGGCCGATGGCGTTGACAAACCTTTTGACGAGCCAGCTTCAAGAGAAACGTTAGGGGCTAAATGGAGTAAATACCGCGATCCCGAAAATAATTTTCTGTACCCCTACCCCAACGCGCGTTTAGGTTTTGTGCTGGCCTCACCCATTTTGTATTTGCAGGAAGGCAACCGGAAGATCCATATTACCCTGCCCTGTAAGGTCATCAATAATTATTGCGCCACGCAACAACCCGAAAAGCCCACCGCCAATCCCTGTTGCGACGACCGTTCAACGCAGGGAGCAGTAGTAATACCCACCCTTGCTACCGGTACCTGTACGCCCGGCTTTCCCTCGCTGGCATTTTTCAAACAGGTGCAGGCCATCTTAAAACAAACCTATTATTACATCAACAGGCCCATCATTGCAGCACTGGTAAAAAAAGGCATCCCGAATGACCTGCGCAAAAAACTGGAAGACCTGCTGCTGGTAAAATATAAACGACCGGGGCAGGCCAATCCCGACCTGGGCGAAAAAGAAGACATAGACCTTTGCTACTGCGGCCGCGAGGAATACCTGTTCGAGATCACGATCACTGCCGCTGAATACACCACCAAATTCACTCCGGTAGAACAGGGTATCCTAAAAGACCTGGTGTACCCCCGGAAAGCGCTGCAACCCCTATTCAGTGGTGAAAAAGGTTGGGTGAAACCCGAAGACCAAAACCTGGCCATCAATCTAAAAAATTTCAATGCCTCCACGGGAGAATTTGTACTGGAAATTATTTCAACCATTCTTCCCGAACAGGACAAAATAACCTTTTACAATGCCGGTCTGTTAAAAGAAGACCTGCAAACCGAATTACCACTGGTAAAGATCGAGCTCGACGACAAGATCAAAATTGAGACCCTGGCCGACCTTTGCCGCGATACTACCACCACTTGTTGTGAAAGGCCTTTTGAAAACAAAACACAGAAGGTTTCTCTTTATCATTTCTTCCGCGATGTAAAAGCCGGCAGTGACAGCAAAATAGATGTAGAGGTTTGTGGATTGAAGAACTTTGTGGTGCAAAACGACGAAAGCCTGCAGAACGTGAACACGCCGGTTTACCCGTTTGGCACCCGGCCCGAGGTTATTGATTTCGACATCAAGAAACCGCTTCCTGCATTGAATGCACTGGGTAATGCCAATCTTATAGGGCCTAACTTTTACCTCGGAAGCAAGGAGATGTTGTTAAAGCAGTGGGACCGTATTTATTTACATATTGACTGGAAAGACCTCCCGGGTAATTTCGCAGACTACTATAAAGGCTATTTAAAGGACGGGCTCGACCCCAATCGCTTCCTTATAAATATTGCCGTACTGGAAGATGGCGACTGGAAAAAGGAACTGGTACACGCCAACCCCGCCACTACAACGGTAACCATTAAGGGCCAGCCTTACAACGACCGCCGGCTCTTTACCCATAATAATTTTGTTCTCTGCAGCGCCATCCCAGGGCAGCAAACCATCTACCTGAAAAAAGAATTCTTCCCCCTTGCGCAACGCTATAAAATAAATAAAGACAGGCTCGACCGTTATGAAGTGAGCACGCGGGATGGTTTTATCAGGTTCAACCTGCAGGTACAGGACTTTTGTCATAAAGTATATTCTTATGTACTGGCCAGGCAAATGATGGCGCTGGGAAAGTTACCTAAAGAAAAGATCGAAGATGCGATCTATTACGATGGCGCCAATGCACTGGTGGTCTTCGATACCACGCTTATTGAAGGCAATGTGAACACCTCGGCCACGCTCGCCGAGAACGTACGTTCCGATATCAATGATCCCGGCGGCATTGCAGCCCGGGCTGGTATTGCCGGCAGCATAGCCACCGCTAATGCCAATGCCATCAGGAACATTTTAGCCAACTCGCCGGGCGGTAATCTGAAGGTGGATGTAGTGAGCCTCCGAAACCAGATCAATGTTATAAAAGGCATTATCAGCAGCAGTGATAAATACCAGGCCGTTATTCCCAACGAACCCTGGACGCCCATCATGCGGTCGCTCACCCTCGATTACACAGCCACCGCTACTGCACACGATATCGACCTTATTCATCTGTATCCGTATACAGGATGTTTTAAACCCGAAGAACTGGAACAGGGCGCCATGCTGTTTCCCACTATCTGTGATGAAGGAACGCTTTATATTGGCCTGGAATCGCTTACACCCGGCGCCAACCTCAGTTTATTGATGCAGTTTGCAGAAGCCACTGCCGATTCGGAATCGGAACGGGAACAACCTGTATGGTATTACCTGGAAAATAACCGGTGGAAATTGATGCGGCCGGGGTTTGAGGTCCTGAACGATGAAACCAACGGGTTGACCACTTCGGGCATTGTGAAATTTTCGATCCCCGGCAATATCAGTAAGAACAACACCATTTTGCCCGGTTCACTGCACTGGCTGCGCGTATCTATGCCCTGCCATACAACCTCAGTAAGCGAACTGGTGGGTTTGCATACCCAGGCCCTTAAAGTAAGCTTTACCAATGAGGAAGCCAACGATAAACTGCGGTTAAACACTGCCCTGCCGGCCGGCTCCATTGCCAAACTGCAGGAAGCCGATTCTGCGGTATCCACGATCACGCAGCCTTATGAATCTTTCGGCGGACAGCAACCGGAAACGGAAGGACTTTTTTATGTACGCGTTAGTGAACTGCTGCGGCATAAGAATCGCGCCATTCAGAAATTCGACTACGAACGCATTGTACTGGCAAATTTCCCAACGGTTTATAAAGCGAAATGTATCAATCATACCTATGGATTGAACGCCAATGAATACATCAACGATTTCACAATAGCGCCCGGTTATGTACTGGTAGCGGTAATACCCGACATGACCAAACTAAAAGCAGCAGGGTCTTATGAACCGAAAGTACCGGTAAGCCTGTTGGAAAATATAGAAGAAACGGTGCGCAAGGTCACTTCACCTTTTGTGCGGCTTAAAGTGATGAACCCAAGATATGAAAAGGTGAATTTCTGCATTAGGGTAAAATTATTACCCGGTAAAGATGAAGTGTATTATAAAGAAAAGCTGCAGGCCGATATCAGGAATTTCCTGGCGCCCTGGGCCATTGGCGAGTACGAAAAATTGTCATTCGGCCAACCCGTTTACCGTTCAGATATTATCCGCTTCCTCGAAACAAGGGATTATATCGACTATATCATAGAACTGCACATGGTGCATGAAGACCTTAAACAACCAACGGCCGGCGTGGCCGGTAACACCGGTGTGGTTCAACCCATAACGGCAAGAAGCATTCTCATTGCCGGCTCAGTAGATGTTTGTATCGATGATCCCGGCTGCGAAACCTGGTGCAAATGCCGCCAGGAAGATTGCTGCGACCATAAACCAGTACCCATCCGGGAAACACCACCAATTATTATCGGTTAAATAAACAGGAATGACAGCCAATACAACAAAAGCGATCACCATTAGTAAGAACAATGCAGGCTTTCCTGATTACCTCGACTTTACCAGGCTGCGTACGGAAGGCATTGATTACTTAGGAAAACTCTCAGGTAAGATCTGGAGCGATCATAACCTGCACGATCCGGGCATCACCATTTTTGAAGAACTCTGTTACGCCCTGCTCGATCTGGGTTACCGCACCAACCTGCCGGTGGCAGATATTCTGGCAAAAGACCCGGCATCGCCCAAACCGGAAGATAATTTTTTCACCCCAGCCCAAATACTCACCAACAACCCACTTACCATAAACGACTACCGCAAACTGCTTATTGATATTCCCGGTATTCGCAATGCCTGGCTACAACCGGCCCGGGATATAAAAGACATTTGCCGGCCTAACAACCCGAATACAACCGGTACCTGCGAACAATTCCTCAATGGCATTTATCATGTTTTTATAGAAACTGAAAAAGATGTTGACAGGGATTTTGAGAATGAGGACCCGGCTATTGAAGAAGCCGATAAAGAGCAATTCATTAAACAGATAACCGGTGAAGTGAGAAAAGTGTTGATGGCGCACCGGAACCTTTGTGAAGATTTCGCCGACATTTATATACTCTGCAAACTGGAAACCGGGGTTTGCGCCACTATTGAAATTGAAAATGGAGCAAACGCAGAAGAGGTGTATATGAACGTAGCCAACCGGCTACGGGCGTTTTTTTCTCCCACCCCCCGGTTCTATACGTTAGATCAACTGCTTAACAAAGGCTATTCCATGGATGAAGCTTTTGCCGGAAGGCCTTTCAGCAAGCAAAGCCATGGCTTTATAGACACAGCCGAACTGGAATCCATTACGCTGAAAAAAGAGATCCATACGAGCGACATCTATCACGAGATCTTTAACGTGGAAGGCGTAAGAAAAGTTTCGCGGTTAAAATTCAGAAGCTGTGGCAAACAATGCCTTTCGACCGATGGAAAAACAAACTCAGACTGGATCTTCCATCTGCCGCAAAACCATGTACCGGTATTCTCTTTATCCTGCTCGGGTTTTGAGTTTACCATGAACGGGTTACCGGTCACTATTGACCAGGACAAATTCAATTCCCAGTTGGAACTGGGCTGGCTGTACAATGGGAAAATATTGTACAAAATGCCTTCGCCCTACCTCGATGCCCCACTTCCACAAGGTGTATATCATCCTGAGCTGGGTGAACATTATTCCATCATGCACGATTTCCCGGCTGTTTACGGCATTGGCGAAGGCGACCTCCCCGACGACGCCAGCGATCTGCGTAAAGCCCAGATGCTGCAACTGCGCGGCTACCTGATGTTCTTTGATCAAATGCTGGCCAACTACCTTTCCCAATTGCAGAACGTCCGCCAGCTTTTCTCCTTTGCACATCCTGTCAGTGCGCAGTCGCAGCATACTTATTTTTTGAATAACATTACCAGTATACCGGAGATGGACAAACTGCTGCGTTTTGGCGCAGGCAATGGGCTGGGCCCTGCCGGCACCGTACTGGCTTATCCCGTTGATAAAAGCACGTGGGATACAACGGTCTTCACAGCACAGCCCGCGGCTACCCTGCTCGCCGGTTTTTCGCCCTACACTTTCACCAGCCTGTACAGCGTGTATGAGTCAACCGATCTGTTAATGAACGACCTTATCAATGAAGGCGAATCAACGGTTGTCACCCAACAGGCCCAGGACCTTAAATGGCTGTATGCCATCGTTTCTTCAACCGGTGATTTTGTAATGATAGGCAATAAAGTATTCGATACAGAAGAAGATGCCCAAAAACATGCATCGAGTGTACAATATGCGGGTGTATTTGAAAAAAATTACCGCAGCTTTATAACCGGCGGCACCCAGTTTACCTTTGATCTTGAGCTGAACCTGATCACCTACACCGATTACCTGGGTATCCTGGTTGAAGATGAGGAACTTTATGAAAAAAGAAGAACTGGTTTTTTGACCCATCTGCTGTCGAGATTTGCAGAACAATTTACCGACTTTGTCATCTACAACTGGAAGTCGGCAATGGGGGTAACGGATATCTATGCCGCCGAACAGTACCTGCTGCAATATCCCGACCTGAGCCGTAACCGGGGAAAAGCCTTCAATTACCAGTTAGATAGCCTCATCAATTATAATGTATCGGGTTTTGAGAAAAAAGTAAAAGCTATTGCAGGTATATATTCCGGTAAAAAAAATTATGGCTGCCCTTTTGTTGTTGAGCCTTTCGACGACACTTACTTCTTTGATCCGCTTCTGAAAGGTGGCAGCAACATCAACAAGATCGCTGACCGGGATGCAGGTGCAGCTGCCGAAAGATTAGGTTATGTATACCGGCTGGTCGACAAAGAACATCTTCCTGCGTTTTTCTCGATGCCTTTTACCGACAAGGCAACGGCCCTTGGCAGCCGACACCAGCTGGCGGCCCTTACCAGGGACCTTATTAACCAAATACCCATTGTGCTGTTCAACCAGGACCTGTTAATCGAAACCAATCCGGGTCAATACCCTTTTATTATTCCGGTAAAAAACCTGGGCAGCATACCAGGCGACCTCGTTTTATTTCAGGGAATTAAAATATATAACAGTAAGCAGGAAGCGATCGATGCTTTTAATAACAACCTGATCGATGTGCTCACCTATGGCGCGGCAACGGGCAGTTATGGCGATTACATTATTTATGACAATCAGCCCGCCACCGCCAACACCATTGTTCGGATACCCGCTGCCACCCAAACAACCCTTGAAAATACCTGGGGAGCCGGCTGGCTCAATGAATTGATAAAAGTATTGTCGCTCTATCCTTTCAGGAAGATCGATATCACCTCTATTCCCTATGCCGAACTGTATTGCAAAGAATATACAGCACCGGCGCCGGGCGCAGCCGATGACCCCGCCAACATTAAATATTACTTTAACCTGCGGCTTGATGATAAATTACAGGGCAACTGGATCAGCACCACGCATTTTGAAACCAAAGAAGAAGCCTTTGAGGAATTTGCTTTTTTCCAGCTGCTTGCCGGTTATGCAGGCAATTATTTCGCCGATTGTGCGTGCACCGGCAGTTATGATAATGGCATCATTTACCATACCTATTCTTTTAAGCTGTTTATACGCGAAGTGCTGGCGCAAAGCACCGATGTATTTGCCACCATTGAAGACGCCTGGGGACCTAAAGGCATTGAAAAGTTCATTTGTGCCGCCCAGGGCGAAAAGGCCTTCTGGACCTATCAGCGCAATAAAGCCTGTTTTTCATTTTATGGTACCTGCGGGCAGGGCTCGTTGCAACACCCCTGCCAGTATGATTCAGAAAAGGAACAGGAAAAAGCGCTCGAAGCATTGCAGGAACAGGCAAAGGCATATATCGAAAATAACGCCTGGTCCTTTAATGGTGCAACGGGTGAGCTGTTCAATAAGGAAGGAAAACCTTTTGCAAGAATAAACCTCGATAAAATTCCCTCGCAGGACCGTTGTGACATCTTTGTGCGGCTGGCCGAATTGATACTCGCAGGCAATAAAGGCAACACCACCTATACCGCCAATGGCTATCTCGAGCACAGCTTCCCCAATACGCAGATCGTTATACGGTCAACCGAAAACAAACCGCAATTAACCGATGAAGAAAAGAAACAATGGATAGAAGCCTGGGAAAAGGAATTACGCACCTGGGCCTGCCTCTTCCCTATTGTGCGAACAAAACTCAAAACAAACAAAGGCGAGCCCGAACAATTCAAATACTGCCTGGAGATCAAATTTCCCGGATATAACGACTGTGGTAACGACAGGAAGGAGAAAAACAATTGTACAGTGGCCTGGAAAAGCACCTGCTGTTACGCCACCTGTTACGAAGCCCTTGCCGCCCTGGAACCAGCATTGAAAATGCTGGCCGATAAGAAAAACTACCGGGCTGTCATTTACTGCGAAGACAACTCGTATGGCATAGCGCTGCATAGCTTTCACCCGTCGATCATCACTTCGCAAAAACCCGCGCCGCAGTCGGATATCATCGCCATTAACCCGCAATGTTATCCCACAATAAAAGAAGATTGCCAGGCGGTGGAAAGGGCTAAACGGCTCATCAATATGCAGGGCATGCATTTGATAGAACATATTCTGCTACGCCCCTTTAAAGAAGAAGATTGCCGTTGCAGAAGGAAGCTGGCAGCCTGCGGAACAGATTGTGATTTCCCGCATTGGGTGCAGGAAGATTTTGGGTGTGCCGGAAAAGAAATAAACGTCTGCTTCAAACCAGGCACCGATCCCTATTCTTTTATCGCTACCGTTTTCCTGCCTGCCTGGAGTAAGCGGTTCCGCGATGAAAAAGAACGGCTGCTGTTTGAACAATTGTTATACCGCGAAGCACCTGCCCATGTACTGTTGCGGATCATCTGGCTAAGACCCATTGATTTTTGCCGGCTCGAATCAACTTATTTCCAGTGGGAAAAATGGATGGCCGGTCTTACGAATTGCAACGTTGATTTTAATGCCTGCAATTTCATTGACCTGCTTTTCAGCACCTATTACGAATGTTTGCCCGCTTGTGTTGACTGCCAACCTTGCAAAGACCCCACGCCACCGAAACAAACCTGCTGGGATGAAAAAGACCGGGTGTTGCGCCCGTTAGGCTTCATAGACCAGATCAATGAGATCTATTGCTTTGAAGATTATTGCGGCAGAAAGCAGGGGACCGGCACAGCGCCAACAAAAGAACCGGTAAAGCAACCGAAGGAAACACCAAAGGAAGCACCAAAGGAAGCACCGCCTAAACGAAAAAAGAAAAAAGACGAATAGCATGAAGCACGTCATCAGAAAACAATTGATCTCTTTACAGCTTGCTGCAGGGCACGATGCCTTTTCGATACAGCAAAGTGCCAGGGATTATTTCTATGACCAGGTGGCTCCTGCGCTCGATAAAGTACTCACCGAACTATCATCACCCAACGAAATGATCAGTCTTGACCGGGTCGAGATCGATCTGGGCAACCTGCACTGGAAAAATGAAAAACTCATAGCAAACAGCGAACAGCTTTACCAGATCCTTAAACAGTCATTATCCGAAAGGCTTTCTGCTACTGGCAGGGAGGAAACCAACAAAGCAACCAGTGTTACGGTAAGGACCAGGCCGGCGCATGCCTGCGGGCAATGGCTGTATTATATGGAAAACGGGGTGCTGCCCTGGGCATTGCAGCATACGCCCGCAGCCTGGCTTGAACAGGTTTTGCACCAGCTGGCCATTGATCACCAGTTGACAGCGCGAACAAAAGATCTTCTTAAGCAACATCGCTGGTTCCTGTTACGCGTGGTGCGCGACCATTCTGCGCATTTTTTGCAACAGTTGGCCGGGGTGCTCACCGCGAAACCGCAGCCCGGCTTACCAGCTGAGATCGATAGAATGGCCAGCCAAATGGAATTATCACCCGAATACCAGCGAACTAAACATCAATTATGGTCAGCGGCCCTGCTGCAATTTGCTGCCGGTAAAACAACGTGGCAGCCCGGAGAAGCGTTGCCCCATTTGCCCGGAACGACCGGGGAAGCTGTAATTCCGGAAGCGCAACCCTCGCCGTTGCAGGAAGGTATTTTTTGCGCCTTTGCCGGCGTGGTATTGCTGCACCCTTTTTTCAAACACCTCTTCAACCACCTGTCGTTACTCGAAAACGGCTTGTTTATAAACGAGGCGGCGAAAGCAAAGGCGGTGCTCCTGATCTATTATGCAGCTACCGGCAATACCAATCCGAAAGATCATGAACTGGCAGTCGCAAAAACTTTGTGCGGCATGCCTTTATGGGAGGTGTTGGAAGCAGGCGCTTATGCGCTAACCGAACCGGAAAAAGAGGAAACCGGGAACATGCTGCACGCAGCCATTGCACAATGGACTATCATAAATAATACCTCGGCAGCAGGATTAAGGGAAGGCTTTTTAAGCCGGCCCGGAAAATTATTCCTGGAACAAACAACGATCACATTCACGTTAGAAACCAGTGGTATCGATGTGTTGCTTGATCATCTGCCCTGGAACCTGAGCATCATAAAATTTCCCTGGCTTAATCAACTGATCCGTGTAGAATGGCGATAAAAACAATCTATGGGTAAAACCGCAAAACTGGCACAACCGGCTACCACTGCTTCGCATAGCGGTGCGCCTTTCTTTGACCGGAAAGGAAGCACTACCAGCGCCCCTGCATTTTTTACCCATCCCGAAAGCATTCAACCCAAGCTGGCCATTGGAAAGGCCGATGACGTTATGGAGCAGGAAGCAGACCAGGTGGCAGACGAAGTGCAGGCAAAACTGGCCATCGGTGCGCCTGATGATCCGTATGAAGCCGAAGCAGATCAAATGGCCAGCAAAGTAGTAAGCAGTATCCAGGGCGGCCCTTCGGTTCAAACCAAAAAGGAACCGGCACAACGCGGCCGCGAATGCGAAGAAGGCGACTATATCTTCCTTAAACCCGCCAGTATTCAACGGCTCGGTGAAGACATAGACAGTAACGGCTCACGCGAATCGGTTGTTGCCGCAGCGCGATCGATGATCGGCAAAATAGAAGCGAAACATGCGGAAGGCGGTCAGCGGGTAGGCGCCAAATACCTGCTCGACATCTTTCATTTGGCGGCGCCCGGGGTTTGGGACGATGCCACCATTCAAACCGCGGGGGCAAAGCTGCCTTCCTGGTGCGGTATATTCTCCGTATGGGCGCATAAGCGTGCCGGAAAAGATATCGGGAACTGGCAGATCGGGAAAGGGGTATCCGCATTCGGCACCCTTCAGCAAACCACCAATCCACAGGCCGGCGATATCGGGTATATCGATCAACCTTATCAGCACCATTGTATCATTGTGAAAATAGATGGCAACAATGTGTACAGCATCGATGGCAACAGTGGGTTGTACAGTGAGGTAAAGGAAAATACCAGGCCCTTAAGTGCGTATACCGGATTTTTTACGGCTTTTGGCGCCGGTTCGCCCGTACAACGAAAAAAAATACAACGAAAAGGCAAAGCCGAAAATGCAACAGCACCTGCTTCGGTAGAACAATCCATTACGGCTTCCAAAGGAAAAGGCGATCCGCTACCGGGCAAAGTACAAAGTTCCATGGGGTCGGCCATGGGCGCCGATTTCAGCGGGGTGCGCATTCATACCGACCAGCGTGCGGCTGATATGAGCAGGGCGATCGACGCACAGGCATTCACCCATGGCAAAGACATCTATTTCAACCGCGAAAAATACAACCCGGCTACCAAAGATGGGCAGCACCTGTTGGCACATGAGCTAACGCATACCATACAACAAGGCGCCTCGGCAAAGCGGAAGCTGATACAACGGAATGGGGATGATAACAAACCGGCCAATGATCCCAATAAACTCCCCCGGTTCGATAAGGGGAAGCTGGAATTACATCTGGAGAAAATTGTTCTTCCCGACTTCAAAAAAAGAAACCAGGAGAAGTTCAAGCTGCCACTGCACGCCCTCTCGCCCCGGCCAAAAGTGCGTGATCATAATGAGATCTGGAAAGAATTTGTTCAAAGCGCAGTGTATGCAAAGACAGCAGACTTTTTGAAAGATAAACAAAAGAGCAACGACGGGATCTATTTTTTAAAAGCAAAAAATTCGGAATTCCGGATCATCGGCAAGCTGGAGCAAATACAGGAAGAAGCCATCAACCCCAAATGGAACCGGTTCAGCAAAGGCAATATTCACCAGGTAGATCATATTGTAGAGCTGCAACTGGGCGGTGACAATATTGAGACCAATTATGAATTGACCGACAAACTGGCCAATACCAGTTCCGGTAATGCAATAAAGATAGAACGGGAAAAAAGAATGGATGAGGCCCGGCCTGAATTGAAAAAGACAAATCCCGATCTTCCCGACAGAAAAGTACTCAATACAGATTATATCACCCATTTCCATAAAATAGAAGCCTGGAACCTGCCCTATGCGGGACAGGCAAACAGTAATGTATACTGGAATGTAGACGAAATCAAAGATGGTAAACATTTGCTGCAGATAAGAGAAATGACTCCCGGTGAGATCAAGGCATCACAGGGTTCAGATAAAGAGTTTGTGCTGTACATCCGGAAAGGCTCCGGCATCCCAATGAAGATAGCGCTGCCCTTTAAAGGCCCTAAGAAGAATTGGTTACCCGGGATAGACCTTACCGGTTTCGAATACACGCCGGGAACGGCAGATGACCAGGATTTTGGAAAGGTCAATGTAACACTTAGCCAGAACTTTACCAAGCGAATGAAGGCCGGCAGGCCTTTTGAGGTGCCATTCAAAAAAATGCCTTTCCTTTTAAATACAGGTTATTTTGACTTTTCAGCCTGGGATAAAAACAAAGGCCTCGAAGGTATTCTTGAATTCAATGGCCTCAGCCCTATTCAGCTTACTGAGTTCAGCCTGCACGAAACCGCAGGTCTTATCCTTAATGGAAACATCATCACCACCATTCCCATCATCGACAAAACACCCATCGAATTCAGTTTACAGGGCGATGATTTTACGGTAAGCAAACAATTGCAGGTCGACGATTTCAAAGACAAGTTCCCAAAGCCATTTAAGATCAACGATCTTAGCCTGTCTATTTTCGCCAGCACGAAGAAGGGACTGGGTGTGCAGGGTTTTCTTGAGTTCGAAGTGGAGAAAGTTGGCAAGGGACAGTTAACGGGTCTTGGCAGTACGCACGATGGTTTCGGTATCAAAGGCATGTTTGAATTTGATCCGGAGCTCTTCAAGTCAAAGATCGAAGCATCCTATATCGACAAAGAGTTCAAATTCGCTGGTTCTGTTACGTTGGAAAAAGAAAAGATCCCCGGCGTAAAAGAGCTGACGGTGAAATTAGGCTATGCCGATAACAAGATCACTGGTGAAGGCAAGGCGCAATTGAATATTCCGGGCGTAAAGGAGATCGGCATCAAGGTGGAACAACAGGAAAATGGCGGATTGAAGATAGCAGGCGACATCGAGTTCGGTAACAAGCTGAAATCCGATGCCAAAGTGCAGGCCGTATTTGAAAAAGGCGATGCGGGCTGGGATGTTAGTATCAAAGGAACGCTTAATCCCAATATCAATATTGCCGGGCTTACCATCACAGAAGTGAAAGTGGGATTTTCAAAAGGCGTATTTGATGTATCGGCTAAAGTGAATTTTGAAAAAGGAAAGGTGAAGGGAGATTTCGAACTGGGTGTAACCAACGGCAATCTTGACGAGGAAGGAAAAAAGATCGAAGGCGTTGGCAAAGAACTGGCCTTTTATGCTTCAGGTACGGTAACCCTCGATATCGTCAAGGACGTTGACGGCACACTGAACGTGAAGATCACCAAAGACGGGGACCTTATCATCGGCGGAAAAATAGAGGTAAAGGAAGACAAGAACATAGTGAAAGGGAAGAAAGGAGACATGCACACCGATGAAGCACTTAAAATATTCGACTTCAAAAAAAGCATTCCGGTAGCCTCCTGCGGCGTTGCCTCCCTGGTGCTGGGGCTCGAAGCAGGAGTAGGATTGTTCTATGACTTCAAAGGGCTCACGCTCGATAAAGGCACCAATGTTACCCTGGAGCCGGTAAGTTTGAAAGACCTGAGCAAAGCGAAGGTCACGTCAGACATTTCACTCAGTACCGGCGTGGCGGCAGGGGTGGATGCGTTTATTGGCGCCTCGGCCGGACTGGAAGTGCTGATTGCCGGCGTGCGCGGAACAGGCCGGTTAAATCTGAAGCTCACCGCTTTCGATGCAACGGCACACGCGAAGGTGCAGGCCGGCTTCTCGGCAGATAAAGGCCTTGAATTCAAGACCGCCGAAATGGACTTCGAGGTAGATTCAAAGATCGGCTACGATGTGGAAGTGGGCGTGGAAGTTTATCTCAACTTACTGCTTACCGATGTAACACTATGGGAACACAAATGGAAACCCGACGACCTGAAAGGTGAATACAAATTCAGCTGGTTCGATGGCACCCTGAAAGTGCCGTTGAAATTTGGGGAGAACAACAGCCTGGCGCCTGAAGACGTTGGCAGCGAGCTGAAAGACAAGATCGGTGAGCACGCCAAAGATCCCGAAACCTTTAAAGAAAAGGCGAAAGACGGCGTTGACGGAAAAGCGCCCGATCCCAAAGAAGAGGAAGCAAAAACGGCAGAAAGGATCAAAACCAGTGTGGGCGTCGCTTACCGCGGCGCGTACACCAAAGAGGTATTTGCCTTCAACCAATCCATCAACCAGGATTATTTCGACAAAAGAACACAGGCCTGGAAAATTGTGGACGAAAATAAAAAGCTAAAACCCGAGATCAGGCAAATGCTCAGGAACGCGATCATTGGGTATGAACGGGAAGAATACGACGCTTTTTATAAATGGCTGCAAAACGAACCCGGTTTTACCGCGGCGTCGAAGCTATTGATCATTGATGATTTTATGCGCAACCGCCCTACCCTTACCCTGGATGACAAAATGCAGCTTGAAATGCTGGTGCCGCCCGATCCCAATGCCAATAAATCGACCAAGGCCCCGGCTTCCCAACAAACAAACCCACTACAGAAAAAAGAAGTACCGGGCGAACATGGCTATGCCGTACCCGATGATTTTGCAGAAAGAATGGAAACGGCCAAAGCACACGGCCAGCCACTGCCCCTTGACGTACGAGCCGAAATGGGCAAACAGTTTGGTTGTGATTTTTCCACTGTTCGTGTTCATTATGACAATGAAGCAATAGCATTGGCAAGCGAGGTCAACGCACAGGCCTTCACCCACGGCAACCACATCTTCTTCAATAATGGTAAATACGAACCTGCCTCCACGGAAGGCAAAAAATTACTGGCGCATGAGCTCACTCATATCGTACAACAGGGGCATGGCGAGCCGGTGAAAAGAAAGGCGGAGAAAGACCCAACCGGCACCACCTTTACCGGCAACTATATATTTGACCCGGGACATGATGGCTTGAACAGCGGCTTCTTCAACACCGTAAAGAACTTTGTGGCCGATGGTGTGCTGAGCGACAATGAGATCCGGGTATTAAGAAAGAATGCCATTGAACGCAACGGTTCCATTTTACATGCCGAATTGCTGCTGATGGCAGCCATGCGCAACCCGGTGAATGTAACCCTGATGCGGGCGCACCGGGGCGGGCCATTGATCCTTTCTATGAGCAACATACTGGAGGCCGATAAGAATTATGTGATCAATTTCGACCGCACGGCGCTTCCGCCCGGCTTTAGCGGTTACATGCTGCGTTTATTGCAGGCCGTATTGGGCCTCTCGGGCGAAACCATAGCGCAGGCACAGCAGGGCATTGACCAGGACATTGAGCAACACATACAACAAGTGGGCGGAACACAATTTGCCGATCAGGCGATCAAGCTCACCATTTCGGCCAGTTTCAGTCAGCCCGTGGTCCCACTGCTGGAAGTGCTTACCGCCATGAACAATGCAGCGGTTGACGGCACACCGGGCGATCAGATCATGGCCGGCACCGTGTATGTCATTGCCAGAAGGTACAATCACTCCACTGCATCGGCCATCCTGAACGGCACTATAAAGGTGGACGCACTTATTCCCTCCGTATACAGAAGATTATTAGGCAGCGGCGACGCCGGTTACAGCTACTCAACCGACCAGGATATCCGTAAAGCGAATACGATGTACGTACCAACCGATGTAGATATTTTCCAGCTCGATCACCGGGCGCTTATCATACATGAACTCACGCATGCAGCAGATGACCTGAGCCGGCCTACAGAGCAGTTGGTCGATTCCCTGGCGCTGGAGGCCAGGGCCTACGAAGCACAGGGCAAATATATGCTCGACGAAAACCTCGCAACGCCGGCACCAGGGCTGGTAACTACCGCCGCCGGCTATGTGAACCTGGGAAGCCTGTATTACTGGTCAATGCTGCAGGCAGCGAAAAGAGACAGAACGAAGTATGAAAATATGTTTGCCGATATATGCACTGCAGCCCCTGCATCGAAAACGCGTGCCGCGGTCATAAGCGATCTGAACCTGGCCAGCACAACGATCGATGCCAATATAAGAGCTGCCCTGTTAGCGCTCCGCGGGCCCGATGGACGGCCCCTGTACAGCGCGGGCAACACCCGATTGGGAGGAAATTCAGGTCATTTTTTTCAATAATGCTTAAACAGTAAATTATGTCATACAGAAGTAGGGTATACCGCCAGCGCAATGCGCATCAGCACGAGAACGAGCAACCGCAGGAAGAAAAATTCTTCAGCCGGTCAGGGGAAAAATCAGGTGACAAAGGAAGCAAGGGCGCTTTCTTCCAGGCCAAACCAAATGAAGCAGGCACCGCAGAAGATGCGCTGGAAAAAGAAGCCAATAAAACGGCCAATGCGGTTGCCAAACAAGACCCCACCAAGGATAAAAAAGACGAGGCCATACAAAAGGCGGCTACGCCTGAGGAGGACAAAAAGACAGCCACGAACGACGAGCGCATGAAGCAGGATAAGGACAAACAATCATCATAAAGCGATACTATGAACGATCATTCATTGCCGGCAGAACTAACCTTCCTGCGCCAGCTGATACAATACCGTATTGCGCTGCTACAGGGTATAGAACAGGAGCAGCCGGTATTTCCCCAGCCCGCCACCTGGGAACTTAATATGGTGGCCTTTGCAAAGCAACACCGGCTCGAGGCAGAAGCCATCATCCTGTTATGGATTGCCCTGGCGCCACATATAAAAGCAGCCCTTTTCGATGAAGCCATTATGGACGCGCTGAAGGAACCCACCGATCTTCCCGTAATGGGTGGCGTGCGCGGCAAAAACGCAAGAAGCTTTCTCCCTACCGGCGACACCGTACTATTTCTGCTGGCCGGAGAAAATTATCAACATCGCTTTCGCCTGCATCAGCTGTTCGATGCCGATCATTTTTTTGCAAAGAACAGGATCCTGTGGCTCGAAGAAGTGCCCGCCGGTGAGCCCATAACCAGTGGCCGGCTGGTGCTTTCGCAGGAATATGCCGAGTTGTTCACTACCGGAAAACTCACCCGCCCGCATTTCAGCGCAAGCTTTCCCGCCAAATTGATGCAAACGGAGCTGGAGTGGGACGACCTGGTGCTGAGTGAAGAGATCATGCAACAGGTGAAAGAGCTGGAGCAATGGATCTATCATGGGGAAGTGTTGATGAATGACTGGGGTATGCGCGACAGGCTGAAAAAAGGGTATCGCGTGTTGTTCCATGGTGCGCCCGGCACCGGCAAAACCCTTACGGCCAGCCTGCTCGGAAAATATACCGGGCGCGATGTATACCGCATCGATCTGTCGATGGTAGTTTCGAAATACATTGGAGAAACCGAAAAGAATCTCGAGCATCTTTTTGCCAGGGCCGAGGCCAAGAACTGGATCCTGTTTTTTGACGAAGCGGATGCGTTGTTTGGAAAACGCACCGGCGTAAAGGAAGCGCACGACAAATATGCCAACCAGGAAGTATCTTATCTGCTGCAACGGGTGGAAGATTTTGATGGACTGGTGATACTGGCATCGAATATGAAAAATAATATCGACGATGCATTTATCAGAAGATTCAATACGATCATTCGCTTTACCCTGCCTGCTGAAGATGACCGGGCCCTCATCTGGAAGAAATCGTTCCCCCGCCACATTGCATTTTCAGATGGTATGGATATCCCCGCGCTGGTAAAGAAATACGAGCTCACCGGTGGCAACATCATTAACATTGTACAGTATGCCTGCCTGAAAGCATTGGAAAAAGACAGATCGTCAATTTCCCTCGATGATGTATTGAACGGAATAAAACGGGAGATGCATAAAGAAGGCAAACCTTTTACCATCAACGGCAAAACAGTGATGCCGGTAAACTAAACCGGCTGCATCCGCATTACTTCCTTCAACCGTTGCTCATCGGTTAAATCGAGCCGCAGCGGGGTAATGGAAACATAACTGTTCTCAACTGCCCAGCGGTCGGTGCCTTCTTCAGCCGGCTCCAGCGGCGTTACGGTGAACCAGTAATGCTTGCGGCCCATTGGGTCAACCCCCGGTACAATTTTGCCATCGTAGAGCCTGACAGACTGCCGGGTCCATTGTATACCCAGCGGTTGCGGCGGAAAGTTCACGTTGTATAAACCCAATGCGGTATTTTCAAATAATAGCGCCAGCGTTCTTTCAACAAAGGGTGCTAACGCCTCAAAATCGGGTTCCGATTTATCGACCGGCGTACTCAATGCAATGCCCCGGATGCCTAACAGCACCGCCTGCTTGGCCGCAGCCAGCGTTCCGGAATGCCACATGGAATTACCGAGGTTGGGCCCCATGTTTATACCCGATAAAACCACATCAGTATGCGCATATATATGCGTACCAAGGGCCACACAATCGGCCGGCGTGCCATTTACCTTCCAGGCCTCAATTCCCTGGCCATCAAAAGCAATGGGTGATTTCTTTAACGACAAAGGCCGGGAATGCGTTACGGCATGTCCCATGGAGCTTTGTTCCACATCGGGCGCAATCACCGTCACCTTACCAAACCGGGAAGCGACGGTTGCCAAAGCGGCAATGCCCGGACTATAAATTCCATCGTCGTTGGTGATGAGTATTTTCATGAAGTTATGCATGAGATTATCATGCCAGCATGGCTGGTATAATTTTATCAGCTCTAATTTTTATAGAAGTAGAGCCATGAAAAATATTCATCTAATACACAATCCGGGCGCAGGCGACGAAGCGCATTCAAAATCAGCTTTATTACGTTTGATCGAAGGCGCCGGATATGTGTGTAGATATTGTTCTACAGACGACGCTGACGAATGGAAAAACATTGACCGGGAGACCGACTTTATTGTGATCGCGGGCGGCGACGGAACTGTTAAAGAAGTGGTATCCCTGTTACTGAAAAAAGAATTTTCCATCAAACGAATACCGGTAGCCATTCTGCCATTTGGAACAGCCAACAATATCGCGGAATCGTTAAATATAAACGGCGAGCCTGTTGATATCATCCGCTCCTGGAGCACCATGCAAACTACAGCCATTGATGTGGGTGAGGTTTTTGATGTAGAAGAAAAAACGCTCTATTTTATTGAAAGCTTTGGGTATGGATTATTCCCTTACCTGATGCAGGAAATGCATAAACAGGGCAAGAACGACATTGAAGACAAAGACGAAAAAATGAAAGCCGCCTTACAACTGATGCGCAGCATCTCCCATTCGTATAAGCCGCATTATTGCGAACTCATCATTGACGGGGAAGACCATTCAGGTGAATTCCTGATGGCTGAAATTATGAATACCCGTTTCATTGGCCCCAATCTTTTTTTATCGCCGCATGGGCATCCGGGCGATGGCCGGTTTGAAGTGGTGTTGATACCTGGTGATGACCAGCCCAAATTCGCCGCATATGTTAACACCAGGATCAATGATGCAGAAGTATCGTTTTCGTTTGTAACACTCAAAGCAGAAGACATACAAATAAAATGGAAAGGCACGCATGTGCATGTGGATGATGAAACCATCAAATTAAAAGAAAATGCACCCGTACGTATACGGGTGCAAAAGAATGCGTTGACGTTTTTGATATAAGCAGCTACCAGGTTACTTTAAATACCACGCTGTGTTTAAACCCGGAATTATTTTGCCATGCTGCCGGCACCTGTACAGTTACCACCTCATTGACGTACGTCCATTTTATTTTCTGCTTAGGCGCTCCCAATACAGTAACCAGTTTTGGTTTACCGGTTTTACTCACCCGTATTTGAATAGTGGCCGGCAACTGCACGTTTTCCTTTTCTGACAACCAGCAGGCAAAAACATGCTTACTGTCTTTTGACCGGGTATAATAAAGATTGTCACTTGAATAAGGAGCAACTGGCCGGGAGGCATAAATACATTCGCCATTAATAGTCATCCACGCGCCTATTTCCTGTAACCGCTGATACACCACCGGGTCCCAATCGCCATTGCCATCGGGGCCAACATTTAATAAAAAGTTACCGCCCCTCGATACGATCTTTACCAACAGTTCCAGTAAATGATGCGCACTTTTATACTGATCGTTCTTACTGTAGCTCCATGAATTGCCCATGGTCATACAGGTTTCCCAGGGATACGGTAATGGTTTTTCCGGCACTTCCTGTTCGGGGGTAGTATAATTTTCAAACTCGCCGGGCACCGTACGGTCTACCACTATTAAACCGGGCTGATGGCTTCTTGCCATGGCTGCAATGCGGGGCATATTTATATCCATATTAAATGGATCATCCGCTTTTTGCGATGGACGCACCCAACCGCCATCGAGCCACAAAATATCTACCGGTCCATAACCAGTCATCAGTTCCTCAATCTGGTTATAGGTAAAATCCTGGAATTGTTTCCAGCGGTCGGGATATTTGGCAGTGCTATAGTTTACATTATGGTCTTTGGGCGGGAAATAGGACCACCAGAAATTTTCACTATGCCAGTCAGGTTTTGAAAAATAAGCGCCGGTCATAAAGCCTGCTGAGCGAAAAGCGTCAAAGATCGTTTTTGAGATATTACTCCGCGGGTTGCCGGCAAAGGGCGATTGCGTGCCTGTGATCTTATAATCGGTTTGCTTTGTATCGAACATACAAAACCCATCGTGGTGTTTTGTGGTGAATACCACATACCGCATACCGGCTGCTTTGGCCGCCTTCACCCATTTCCCCGGATCGAACGCTACGGGGTTAAATGTGGTTGACAGGTTTTCATAGGCTTTTTTATAGTCAAAATAATTACCGGCATACGGGCCGGTACGCACCACCCAGTCATCGGGACAAATGGTCCAGCTTTCGGCTACGCCCCACTGACTGTAAGGCCCCCAATGCATAAACAGGCCAAATTTCTGGTCCTGCCATTCGGCCAGCTTTTTAATTACCAGCGGATCGTTGGGCGGCTGGTATTGGGCATGCAAACGGCTGCCCGCTAATAAAATAATTACTGTTAATAATTTTTTCATTATCTATGGTTGTAACGTCAATTCAATAACAGGAATTTCAACATTCGGCTGTTGTGGTAATTTTATAACCAGGTTTGAACCATTATCACCGGCCGCCTGCCATTTTATTTCTGAATTATCGTGCAGGAACTGGGCATACTTTATTTTGCCGGCATAACCGGGCAGGGTAAGGGCTGCCTGGTTGTATTGCATCAGGTGCAGGTATAATTTCTTTGTAACGGGATTATAAGTAAGCAACGTGTTCTCCGGCGCTTTAAATTCTGCAGGCGCCTGTGTACAACCATAAATGGCCTGGTTGTTATATTTCATCCACATGGCCAAACTGTCCAATGCCCGAACAGCCCGGTAATCAAAATAGCCCCTGGCTGTGGGTCCTACATTTAAAATAAGGTTACCACTTTTGCTTACGGCAGTTATGAGCAGGGTAAGCAGTTCGCGGTTCGATTTCCAGCTGTTCTCATCGCGAAAATAGCCCCAGGAACCGGAAAACGTTTGGCAGGTTTCAAATGGCAAACCACCATACTGGCTTTGTAACTCCGATGGCTTTACCTGTTCGGGTGTGGCAAAATCGGCGCCATCTGCATATTCATCGAGATCGAGCCGGTTATCGACGATGATCCCGGGTTGCAACTGCCTGATCATTTTCAGGAGCTCAACAGACCCCCAGTCGTTTTTGCCTTTACCATGGCCGTTAGGGTTTGGATAAGAAAAATCGAGCCAAAGAATATCTATTTTGCCATAATTGGTGAGCAGCTCCCTGATCTGATTATGCAAATAAGCTTTATACTTCGCCCAATCTCTTCCCTTATTTATTTTGGCGTAATCTGAATCCGCTTCACTTTTGGGCTGCAGGGGATGCATGCCATCTACCGTAAAATCAGGATGATGCCAGTCGATCAATGAATAATAAAACCCGATCTTAATTCCTTCTGCCCTGAACGCATCCACGTATTCTTTTACGAGATCACGTTTTGCTTTGGTGTTGGTGGCTTTATAATCGGTATATTTTGAATCGAACAAACAAAAACCTTCATGGTGCTTGGTCGTCAATACGGCATATTTCATTCCTGCGGCTTTTGCCTGCTTAGCCCAGGTTTTAGGATCGAACATATCGGGATTGAACATGTCAAAATACGGTTGATACTGTTCGTTGCTCATGCGTTCCCAGCGTTTCACCCATTCGTGCCGGGCAGGCTGGGCATACAATCCCCAGTGAATGAACATCCCAAAGCGATCATGCGCCCACCAGGCCATTCGTTTTTCTTTTTGCTGCCGCGTTTCAGTCCCTAATTTCTTTTGCGCATGCATTTCCCGGAACAATAACAGGGAAAAAATAAAAAGGAAGCTCTTCTTTGCCGTATACATTGGTGTTTGTTTTGCTAATTGGTGAAGTTCAATTTATGTTATTATTGGTTCAGGGCCTTTCGCCTGCGATCAGCCGCATCACTTCGGGCAAAATAGCTATACCATCTTCGCCTTTGCCGGTCAGCGCTGTATTTTGTTCTGTCCAGTTTTTTTCCATAGTAAAGAAATCGGGCCAGGCGCAAGAAATGCCCTGCAGCCGCTTTTCCACATAGTCAAAAAATGCAAGCCAGCGCGGCAGGTAATACCCGCTTAGCAACCCGCTCCATTCCTTATTGGCATAATCGTGGCCCAGGGTTTCCGGATTGGCTGAATGCCCCCAATAGCTGATCTGTACTTTTGCATTCCATACAGCCAGTGCTTTGTCCTTTTCATCCGGCCACTTATTTTCTGCCTGCTGTAGCCAGGTGCGTAAACAAAACCCGGCGTTGGTTGCCGTCCATCGGTTTTGCAATTGCAGCAAAGCAGTAAATTCAGCTGCATTGCTTTTGAATGCTGCCAGGTCATGTTCTTGCCATGCTTTCATAAAGGCCGCATAAGGTTGACGGGCTTTCAGGGCTATAACCTGTCGCCATAGATCGGTGAGATCGTAGCGGTAGGTTTCTGAAGAAGCAAACCGGGCAGCGGCTTTGGCAAAGCAGGCAGCGGCGCTGTAAAATATCGCCGTGTCGTAAGGAAGTTTTTTACAGCCCCAGGTAGAGGCGCTGATAATAAAATTGGAATCGGGCCGTGCGCAGAAGATGGACTCAAAAGCACCTGTTAGTTCATTGGTATGCGAAATATAAGCCGACTGCAATAACAATTGCCAGGCATTATAAATATCGGCATCGTATTTTCCATAACGGGCAACTACATATCTTTTCAAAAACACCGCCACATCATTGATTTCTTTTTGCCAGGCTGCCAGTAACAGCGAGGTGTACATGATATCGTTATTGGCAATACCTTCCGGAACAATTCCTGTGCCTACCATGGAACGGCCGGCGGCCGTTGCTTTGGCACGCACCGGTTCTTTCAGTATTCTAAGCAGCCGGCCTTCCATCCCCAGGGTGCCGCCACCATTCACCATCGAGCACCAGATCCAGGGATAACCGGAAAAACCATTGGTGCGCTCCCAGTTATTATCGGCATCACCGCGCAGGTCGAGGATCAATGTATGGCGAACATCCAACCCTTTCAGCAGCTCCTTTTTCGGATTATCCTGCCAGGCCTGTAGCACCCAGGTACTACCCGGGTAATAGTGCTGCATACCGGCCTGGATCAATGCGGCCGTTTCAGCCAGATCGATATTACCCGTAGCACCGCCTTCATGAAACAGATCGCCGCCCAAAAACACGGTATTGCCATATAACTTACGCAACTGTGTATAGTATTTACCGGCAATTGTTTTAAATAAACTATCCTGCGGCAATAAAAAAACAGGCCGCACAAACCCTTTCCCCCAGGAGCCCTGGTCAATGGTGCGTGCAGTTGGAAAATATTTTTTAATAGTGGAGGGTACCAATCCGCAAAAGCCCTGCAATACCGGTTGTATATCCAGGTCATGCATGCGCGGTAACAGTTGTTGCTGCAGGCTGCGCCAATTTTGTATCATGGTATCACTTACCGGCCCACCCCACCCCTGTATATTTCCCATCAACCACCAGGCGTTGAAAGCAGGGCCCGGTAAATAAGCGCTGATATCGGCTTCACTAAATCCTATTTCCCGTAATACCTGTTGCCAAACCACTTCCGTACCTACAGGCGCCAGCATCAGGTTCACACCATTCAGGGCCATCCAGTCCAGCTCATGTTCCCATTCCTTCCATCCCCAAAAGCTCATGGTATAATTATACGTGCAATAATTCAATGCATAACGGTACCGGAAGTTAGCCGCAACAGGAATGGCCTTTCTTACTTCAGGCAATGAAGCCGGCATCTTTACCTGGTCGCCGGTATGAGAAAAACTAATGCCGCACCAGGTACGCAAATAATCATTCAATGCAAAAGCAGCGGCTGTTGTATTGGACGCCTGAATATATAACCGTTGCCCCTTTGTATAATAGGATGCGGTATCCTTCTGCACGTTGGGTATGCGCGTAAAAACAACCTTGTTGTTTAAAAAAGGGACCCTTCGCCCGATCAATGCATTGAGCGCGGTTGTATTTTGTGCGGAAGCCGCAACCTGTATTACACAGGCCACTGCTGCAATGGCCGTTATTCGTTGTATGCGCATTATTGCTATCAATATAATACCTGCTGAATTATTTTATTCAAAGACTGGCCGGACAGTGATTCCTTTTTCACCTGCTCATTTTGTTGTACCCATTCCCTTTCCCAGGCAAAAAAATCGGGCGGCGTGGTTGTTCTTCCTTCCAGCTCATTGCGCAGGTGATCAAAATACAACTTCCATCTTTGTTGATAAAACGACTGCATCATACCGGCCCATTCCTTATACGCGTATTCATGTAAATTATCTTCCTTCCGGTTGTTCTCGCCCCAATAGGTGATCAGCATCATGGCATTGTGCAGGTTATTCTTTTTCTCAACCGGCGTATTGCCCGCCCGCAACGCCTGTTGCTGGTAACTACTTAACCGGTACCAGGAATGTGTGTTGAGCAGGTCATTGGTACGGGTATGCAATGTTAAAAATTCGTTGGCCGCGGTATTAAAGGCAGCGGTATTTTTTCCGGTATACGCTTTTACCAGGTTGTCAAATACCTGGTCGGCCCGGTTAGCCAGTACCTGGCGGGTAAAATTAATGAGGTCAATTTTATACGGCTCACTGTTGGCAAATGCAGGTGCGGCCGCAGCAAAGGCTTTTACGGCTTTTACAAACAGCGCCGTATCATATCCTTTTTTCAATTTACCCCAGCTCGAAGTAGATTTTATCTGCAGGGCCGGCCGGGCGCATAAGACACTTTCGGGTGGGCCTTCCTGGTACCCGGGATTGCTGTAGATCGTTTGCAGGAATAGCTTCCAGGCAGTGGCAATATCGTCATTGGGTTTTCCATACCGCGCTGTTATGTAATCGTTGATCCAGCTACCGGTTTCAACCGGTTTATTATGCCAGCCCAGTTCAAGCACCAGGTCATACGATACCGGGTTATTATTGATCCCTTCGGGCATAATGCCCACGCCTTTCATATAAGTATTAAAAGGGCCGGTTGCAGCCCGGTACACTTCACCGGCATATCGTTCCAGTTTGCCATTCAACCCCGGCCGCTCGCCAAAATTGTTTACACAACACCAGATAAAAGGCGTGCCTTCATACCCGTTCCGGGTTTCCCAGTTATTGGTATTCTCCCCAAATAATTCCTGGATAAGCAAATGGGACCGGTCAGTTTCTGCCAGCAGTTCTTTTTTAGGATTATCCTGCCAGCCCTGCAATACCCAAATGGCGCCGGGAAACTGTTGCTGCATGGCCTTTTGGATATTGGCGCCGGCTTTTCCGAGGTCTACTCCTTTTGTTATACCGCCTTCATGAAACGGATCGCCCGAAAAAAAGCGAAGATGCTGCCCATACAGTTTTTTGGTTGCCGAATAAAAAATGCCGGCTACCCGGTTAAAAGCGGTATCCGTAGGGTCGAGGATAGCAGGGCGCGTAAAAGCGCCCCAGGTACCCTGTGTAATGATATGCGCTCTTGTTTTGCTATTGAAGTTGTGCGGCACCATTCCATAAAAACCGGGCATCACCGGTTCAATACCCAGCACCTGCATCCGGGCAATCATTTTTTGCACCAGCACTTTCCGGCTATCGATCTGGCTTTGCGGCATGGGCCCGCCCCACCCTTCAATATTGCCCATCAGCCACCAGGCGTTATAGGCAGGTCCCGTTATAAATTCACTTATTTCTTTTTCGCTGTACCCCAGCTGCCGCAATACGTTTTGCCATACGGCTTCTTCCCCATTGGCAACCAGCATCAGGTTCACCCCATTCAGGGCCATCCAGTCGAGCTCGCGTTCCCAATCGATCCAGTTGTAAAAGCTCATGGTGTAATTATACGTGCAATAGTTCAGGGCAAACCGGTATTGCGCCATGGCATCAATAACAACCGGCTCTTTCACCACCGGCAATGGTTGTACGGGCGATAAATTATCGCCCATGTGCGACATAGACCGGTGACAATAATATTTCAGGTACCAGTTTAACCCCACCGCAGCGGCATTGGGGCCGGTGGCGGCAATCACCACTTTTCCATTTTGAGATTGTACGCGAAAAGTTTCCCGGTCTTTCACCGGTTCCATTTTTGCAAAAACAAGGTTATTGGCCAGCCAGGGCACTCTTCGTTTGGCCAGTTGCATAATACCATCGAAATCACCTGCACGCAAACAAAACGGCGCCAGCAGCAATAAAACGTACATACTTAATCGCATCAACTATCGTGTTTTGGTTATTACTTTTTTAAATAAGGTTTAATGGCTACTGCTAATTTTTTATATCCGGCTGCGTTGGGATGCAATCCGTCTTCGAACAGGGATTCATCAATTTTCTTATGCCCGTTTAATAATACAATACCCGGGTTTACGTATTGTACTTTTAACTGGCCGGCCAGGGTAGCAATCCGGGTATTCAGGGCAACAATCCGTTTTTCCAGCTCTCTGCGGGGCAAAATGCCCGATAACACAATGGAAGCAGCAGGCTGGCGAACTTTTATAGCATCAATTAACCTGTTTAATCCGGCTGTTATTTCCCCATCTGTATTGATGGTTAAATTATTTGTACCGATCATTACCCATACCTGCGCTGCATCAAAACCGTCCAGTTCATCGTGGTATACCCGCCATAGTACATTTTCGATCCGGTCCCAGCCAAAAGCAAAGTTTTTAACCCCGGCCGGCTCCAGGAATTCATTCCAGGAATCGGCGCCGCGCGACAATGGAGCGGCAGGCCGCCCACCCCAGTAATGAATAATGGAATTACCGAGGAAAACAATGCGGGGCGCTGTTGATTTGTTTCCGGTAATTATTTCATTATGCCGGCTGCGCCAGTCATAATACCCATCGCGGTATTGTGTAACCGGAATGGTAGTAGTCAACAACCCTGTGGGCTCCTGTAAAATAGTACGGATGCTTTTTTCATAGGCCTTTGCATATTCCATCATGCCCACATCGTTTGGATGCAATCCATCTACAGTACTGTATACACCCAGGCCAATCTCTTTATTCGTTAAAAGATAAATACCGGTAATGCCCGCCGCCTTCATTTTATCAAAACTGCGTTGCAGCACCTTGTTGGCATTTTCATAATCATGCTGTGCTGCTGTATCCATTATATTGTTTTCAGCACCGCCGCTATGATCAACCAACAACACGGGCACCTGGGGCCGTTTTTCTTTCAAGGCTTTTACAGCCGCCCATATTCTGTTTTCCAATTCCTTTTCTGTAATACCGGCACGTTGCGTTAAGTTGGGAACACAATCCAACACATATACCCGCGCATCAATTTCATTCATCAGGGCAATGACAGCTGGTTCCAGTTTTCCTGATCCCGAGAAACCCAGGTTTATCAGCGGCCGGTCTAATTGTTGTTGCAATAAGGCGGTCCAGGCCATACCGGGCCGGGAAGCGCAGGCCCCCTGGGCAATGGAGGTACCATATACTACAATGGGTTTTTCGGGCGATACCGGCATAAAATGAAAGGAACTATTACCCGGAACGCCAATGGAAAGCCAGGCCACCGAATTATACAGCGGAAAATACAATCTGTATTCATAGTCCTTACCGGGAAATTCACGGCTCACCACGAGGTTCGAAAACCGGTATTCAACCGTATCCCCAAACGAATGGCGGGCGGGCGCCCATTTCAACTGTCCATTGGGATCTATCGCATACAGATCTACCCCGCTTACCCCGGTAGCCGGCATGTGGGTCATTTCACGGGATCCCTTAACAACATACCGTACAATTATATCCGAAGCATTGGTTTTGAATTTCAGGTACAACCCCGCACTGCTGTGCGAAATATTCCACACATTGGGATTCAGCTCCTTTTCTGCACGGGCCGGAAAGCGATCATAGGGCGCCTGTAATGCTGCAGCCGGCCATGCCTGTCCTTCAATAACGGGAAATGGATTATCAACCGGGTTGTGCCAGTTATAAGAAGGCGCCTGTTGCGTGAATGCGGTCAATGCTAATAAAAAGCCGCCTACCAAAAATTGTATTCTAATAAGCATGTAATACCGCTTTTGCTTTTTGTAATTGCACCGCTGCCGGTTGATCGGGCAATGCAGCCGTTTCAAATATTTTTAATACATCCAGCAGCGGCTGCAATTTTGCCGGCTGGTCTTTATATAGAGCTTTCAATAGCCTGATCTTTTCATAATCCTGGACACCTTCTATCAGTCGCTCAAATCTTATAGAACTTCCCCCCGGATAAACGAAATACGTATCGCCTGCCGACCAGGTACTATAGCGGGCATCCTGCATGGGATCACGGGGCCAGCAATTGTAAGCCCAGCGCAAATACCCGTTGAATTGCTTATTGGCGGCATACCAGCCCAGCCAGGCGCTTTCCGCGGGCGGCGAAAAAGTAAACGTGTTGGGATGCCCTTCCCAGCAATACGTGTAATACGTGGTAGGCAACCCGGCATCGATGCGCTTATGCAATACCAATGAATCAAATTTTTCTGCCGACGCAATGCAATAGTCATATACTTCATTGGCTATTTCAGGGTGATAACTTCCCGCCAGGGAGATCTTCATATTCGCATCTACGCTCCTGATGAGTTTGATCACTTTTTGCATATCCTCCAGCGGCCGCTCATCCATGGCTATGGCCGTTTTATTATACCACCCTTTTTCTTTCAGGTGTTGCACAAAACTGGTAAGCATGGGCCGCCAGTGGGCTTCATATTCGGGCGTTCCGGTTTTTGCTATCAGCAGGGTATCGCGTTGCAAAATTTCATCGTAATAATAAAATTTATTATTCCAGGGAACCATGGTGTAACAATTGATCCCTTTGTTGATCCCCAACGATTGCATGAAATTTATCCATTGATCAAAAATGCTGTAATCATATGCCCAGGCGCCATCTTTCTTCTTTATCCATTTGATCATTGATTTGTAGATATCATACGTTTGGCCGCGCCAGGGATCGTGGATCATACTCACCGTTATGGTCTTTTGTCCGGCATTGGCCAACCATTGCATATAGGGGCGCAGCCGGTCGAAATGCGCTTTCGACCATTCGGGCACCCCAAACATCCGGGCCACCGCATAGGGGTTCTGCCACAGGTCAAGATGGAATTTCCATTGGGCAGGCGGCGGAAGCTGGTATGGTTTTACCCGTACCTGGTAAGGTAAGGTACGCACCTTATTATCGATATGAACATACAGTTTACCGGTATAATTTCCGGGTACGGTAGTAGGCGGCACTGTTATACTAACCCATACCGGTTGGGTGGTGCCTGCGGCCACCGCTTTTTGCGGAATGTAATCAATGCCATCCGCTACCAGCTCAACCCGCGATTCAGCCGTGGTAGAAATACCGCAACCATGTCCTTCTTTATTCAGGCTGTCGCTTAGTACATACCTGATAAAACCGGTTGATACAACAGCGGCTGCAATGCTATGCCCTTTACCATCTTTTAATACCCCGCTTGTGATACGCAGTGCTTTCACCGGCGTTGTAGCACGTATTACCAGCTGGGTATGCACTTTTTCTCCTTTCCACGCAGTGGCCGTCCATTGCGTTGAAATATCCTGCCGTGCGGGTGGACTATTTTTAGCATATCGTACATCGGCATTGCCGAAGGCGACGGTAGTTTGGGCAAACGCCCCTAACCAGTACATCAACAAAACCGGAACAAGACCAACGGCTTTATAATTCATTGCTGTGCTCCTTTGCTGATTTTGTTGTTTACAATCCGGGCATTGCCATCTATATCCGTATTACCATTAACAGCGGTGGAGATGATCACGCCGGTGTTCCTTGCCGGCGAACCGGTTTGAAGATGCAGATCGGGCGCCGCGGTGCCCGTCAATAACGGATCAATGCCATTGGTGGAAGCAGCGTCGCCGCTGCAGGCTGTTTTCCAGGCAGTATAATCTGTGTAGCCCGTACCGTTCCAGATCCATTGCGCGGTGCCGGTGGTATAATACAGGTTGTTATCAATGCTATTATTACTGCCGGTAGCCGTGTATTTGTGTATAAACACATCGGTTGGCCGTGCGTAAACAAGATTATTTTTCACCACGTTGCTGTCGCAGTTTTCCGTAAGGCGGATCTCCCCTTCTATTTCGCCGAATGCACCGGTTACCCGGTCGTTCTGGAACAGCGTGTTGTTCACCACATAACAATTTTTGGTGCCACTGCCGACGTAGTTCAAATAATCACCCATGTAAATACCGGTACGCCAACAGTTATACACAAAATTATTCCGAACAATAGTCGTCCTGGTTGCATAGATCTTACTCTCGCTTACCAATCCAATTCCCCGGTCGCAGTTATAGACCTTATTTCTTTCAATGACTGTATTGGCCCCGCCGCACACATAAATGGCGATAGCGCCGTAATTGTTAGCGCCCCAGATAGCCACACTGTTCGCCATGGAGATATTATACAATACATTGTCGCTTACCACGCCATTGCGGGCAAAATTGGTAGCCACATTTCCGGAAGGATTTAACCCATCGCCACCGGCTATAATAATGCCGATGTTCTCGGTGTTGTAAATTGTATTATTACTTATGGTAAAACCGTCGATATTGCCTGCCAGGGTAATGTTTTCGCTGGTGCCGGTTTGGGTATCATGTACGGTGCATCCGGTAATAACAAGATCGCTGATGGCCGCTGTGCCATTACCAGCCACCAGGATGGCATGGCCGCTTCGCCAGTCGTTGAGGCTGGCACTGTTCTTAATATTATAAATGTTGCAATTCTTTATCGTTATATTTTTCGAATTGCCATCAATGTAGATGCCTTCGGGATCTGCAGCGCGGGCAGCAGTAAACAAATTACAGATCTCAAAACCTTCGAGGGTTATATAACGCACGGCATTGAAGCTAACGAGCGCCAGCCAGCCACTCACGGTGATCGAACTTCCGTCAATAACCGGCTTTTCACCCGCATAGGCTTTCAGCGTTATTGTTTTTTCGGAAGTGCCCGACCTGGGAAAACTTATTTTTTCGTAATAGGTACCGCCACGTACCAATACGGTATCACCCGCTACCGCTTTATTGAGGGCGGCAGTAATTGATTTGAACGGCGCCGTCAGGGTGCCTGTGTTGCCATCACTGCCATTGGGCGATACATAATACACCTGCCCGGCAGCCACTTCAGGCGACGGACCGCTTTTACTTTTTGAACAGGCCGGTATGGCCAACCCTAAAAAAATAAAAAAGATGAGTTTGTGCTTAACATATAAATATGCGTTCATTGCTGCGCTCCTTTGCTGATTTTGTTGTTTACAATACGCGGGTTGCCATCTATATCCCTATCGCCCTGTATGGTTGCATCAATAATAACACCGGTATTTTTTGCCGGTGAACCGTTTTGAAGATGCAGATCGGGCAATGCCGTATTGAGCAATAACGGATCGATGCCGTAGGTAGAACCGGCATCACCGCCACAGGCTGTCTTCCAGGCAGCAAAGTCGGCATACGCCGTGCCGTTCCAGATCCAGCCGGCCGTTCCGGTAGTGTAGTACAGGTTATTATCGACGATATTGTTGGTGCCGGTAGTGGTGTATTTATGTACAAACACATCTGTTGGGCGGGCATACACCAAATTGTTCTTTATAACATTATTGTTGCAGCGCTCTGTTAACCTGATCTCGCCTTCTATTTCGCCAAAGGCGCCCGTCTCAATATTGTTATAATACAAAGTATTGTTCACCACATAACAATCATTGGTACCCCCTGAGGTATAATTCAGATAGCCCCCGAGGTAAATGCCGGTGCGCCAACTGTTGTATACAAAATTGTTCCGTACAATACAGTTACTCGTTGGATAGGCGTCGTTCTCACTGACAATACCGATACCCCGGTCGCATTCATGCACCTTGTTCCGTTCTACAATAATATTCCGGGCGCCGTCTACATAAATACCAATGGCCCCATGGCCATGCGCCCCACCGATAGGCCCGGTGGTCATATCGATATTATACAGTTCATTTTCACTGATGAGCCCGTTGCGGGCATAATTGTAAGCGGCATTGGTGTTGGCCGAATAACCGCCGGCCGCATCGATGCCAATATTCTCCGCATTGTATATTTTATTCTTCCTGATGATGAAACTATCTACATACCCATTGATGGTGAGGTTTTCGCTATAGCCGGTATTGCAGTCGTGGATCTCATTTTCTTCAACCAGGATGTTTTTCATCATTACATCGGTATTGCCAATGATCTCAATACCGTGGCCGCTTCTGCCGTCATCAGGTTTTACATTGTGTTCAATATTATAGATGCGGTTCTTTTTGAGCTGGATGTTTTTCGATCCCTGGTCAACCAGTATCCCATTCGCATTTACCCAGGGTGTGGCGCTTTTAAAATTACACACATCAAAGCCTTCAAAAATGATGAAACTGTTATTGCGCAGGGTCACCAGCGCTTCTTTTCCAACAACAGAAAGACCGGTGCCGTCGATCACCGGTTTTTCACCGGCATAGGCCTTTAATGTAATGTATTTATCGAGCCGGCCCGATTTTGGGAACACGATCTTTTCGCTGTACGTGCCGCCCCGAACGAAGACCGTATCGCCGGGCAGCACTTTGCTTAAAGCGGTGTTGATGCTTCGCAAAGGATTATTGATAGTGCCTGTATTGCCATCACTGCCATCGGGCGATACATAATAGCCGGTTGCCGTATTCGTGGTTTCGGAAGAAGGGCTGCTTTTTTTACTGCAGGCTGCAGCTGCCAGCACGCACAAAAAAGCCGTTGTGCGCAGGGTTTTGCCACAGGTGTGGTCTAGGATGGTTAACATACGATACAATGCATTAAAATAAATAAGGGAAAATTCAGTAAAGAGGCGTGCTCCCGGCAATTACCGGGAGCATTCCTCCTGGCTATACTATTCAGAGATGATCTTTCTTATGCGGTTATTATTTTTATCGAGCACATACACCGTTCCGTTCTTATCAACGGCCACGCCGGTGGGCGCGCTGAAGGCAGCCGCCTCGCCTACCGCATCGGCATAACCGGCGCTGCCGCTGCCGGCAAAGGTGCTCACCGTATTGGTGCCTGCTTCTATATAGCGTATGGCCTGATCGGTATTGTAAGCGCCGCCATCCCAGGTACCATTACCCGCTACATACAGGTTGCCGCTATTGTCAATGGCCAGCCCCCAGGGATGGTCGAATTTAGCTAGGGTGCTGGTGCCGTTTGCATAACCGGCAATACCGGTTTGCCCCGCAACGGTTGTGGCCGTGAAGCTACCGGCAGCAAACTTTTTGATAACATGATCTCCGTTTAATACCACATACAGGTTACCGTTCTTATCGAACCTCATACCGGCGGGGTAATTGAGGCCCGAAACTACCGGCGCGCCGGTTGTCCACTGCGCAGTGACCGGGTAAATATTACCCGCGGGGTCGCAACTGGAGTAATATACCGTACCGGTGGTTTTATTGACCGAGATACTCCATGGCGCCTGGTTACCCCAGGCCCAGGTAGTGGCGGTGCCATCGGGTGCAATTTTGCGGATGTCCCAGTTACCGGGATCAACACACCAGACATTTCCGGTTGCATCGAGGGCCACATCATAAGGCAGACTGAACCGGGCAACCGTTCCCTTGCCATCGGCATACCCCGAAGCGGCGGGGCTGCCGCAGAAGGTAGTTACATTGCCATTGCTGTCGATCTTTCTTATACAATGGTTCCCGCAATCGGCCACATACAAATTCAGGTTGTCATCCACCGTTATACCCATGCTGCGGTACCAGCTCTGTCCACTGAAATCAAACAGGGCATCGGTACCTTTGCCATTGGTAAAACCGGCCTTGTCGCCGCCGGCAAACGTACTTACCGTTCTGGTATATACATAATTAAAAGTACCGCTGCTTACCACACTGTCGCCGTTGATCGTTACCACAAAATGGCCTGAGCCTGCTTTCTTTGGCACCACGGCCATTATTTGCGACCCGTTTACGCCCACTACTTTTAGTGGTTTTCCATTCAGGGTTACCGTGATCTGGTTGGTATCATTGATATAGTTGGAACCGGTGAACAGTACCTCCGTACCGCCACCGCCCTGCACAGGGGAGAAGCTGTTAATGATAACGGGCGCGCCGGCATTATGCCCATTACCGCCGTCTTTTTTGCAACCTGTTGCACAGGCTATCATAAAAAGACAACCTGCCAGTAAAGGTGTAGTTATATTCTTCAACATAATTTTTATTTGTAATTGGTGTGCCGGTTACCGGTTTCCGGTTTCCGGGCAAAAAATTCAGCAAACCCGATTATAGTTAGAGTGATCGACATTCGAGGCCCGGCATCTGGTAACTGGTAACCGGTACCCATATGTTGAAACTCTAAATTTAAAAAAGCTTACCAACCCAGGTTTTGAACCAGGGACCGGTCCCTTTCAATATCGCTTTGCGCAATAGGGAACAGGTACATGCGATCGTCCCAGTATCTTTTCTGGAATAACGTACGCTGGTAAAAACCGGTGAAAGAAAATCCCAGTCCGCCGTCATCGGCATTCACATTCATGCCATAAATGGTCTGGTACTCCGTTTTGCCTAACAGCAGTCTTCTTACCAGGGTATGATAGCGGTCGCCTTCAAAGCACAGTTCCACTTCGCGCTCCCTTAAAATATGCTTGCGCATCTCCTCTTTATTTCCTACCGCAGATGGGTATACCGTTTCAATACCGGGTAAACCGGCCCGCTCACGCACCAGGTTCAGGTACTTTACCACATCACCATTGGCGGGGTCATATTCATTCAATGCCTCTGCATAATCCAGCAGGATCTCTGCATAGCGGATCAGGATGTAAGGCCGGTAGGTAGTGGCATCACTGCGGATGTTATCAGATGGACTGATCCTTTTCAGCACATCATACCCCGTGATATTATTGGTGCCCGCTGATTTTTGTCCGCTCTTACCGTTGTAATAAAATTCCGTACGGCCCGTAGCGTCTTTATTGACGTCTGAAGAATAATAGTTCTTATCATCTACTGTAGGTGCAGGTAATACCGCCCGGCCATTGTACTGGATACTGACATAAAAGCGGGGCTCCCGGTTGGCGTACATGTTCCAGTCGCCTTTTTTGTGTTCCCAGGCGTTGGCGCCGCCGGCTGATGCAAACCCGGTTTCCACATAACCGGCCGCGGGGTCATCGATGGTGCGGCCGTTCTTCATACTGAACGCATCTACCAGGTTCTGCGTGGCATTGTACATGTTATAGCCACCCGGGCCGGGAGATGAACATTTCGTCCAGCCCCAATACGACCAGTTGTTATTCGAGAGAATGATCTCACTATTCCAGGTGGTCAAAAAAACATCGCGGCACGATAAATAAGGATCGAAGGTGGCGCCGCCATCGTCGAGATTGGTGTATAATTTATAAGTATTGAGTGCGATCACAGCTTTTGCGGCGTCGGCTGCCGTTTTCCATTTGGCTGCATCGTATTGGGTGGGCGCCAGTTGCGTACCATCCTGGTTTTTGAATGCTGCAAACCGGGCATTGCCATTCCAGAGCGGACTGGCCGCAAACAGGGCCAGTTGTGCTTTTACCGCCAGGCACGATCCCTTGGTAGGGCGGCCGTAATTGGCTGAAGAACCCCATGCCTGTGGCAGGGTTTGCGCCGCTTTATCCATGAGCTCGTTGATATAGGCCACGCAGGTATCAAAGGGCGTCCGGGCATATTGATTATAATCTTCACCCTGGGTCAATACACCGGTCACTTTTACAAAGGGACCATATTGTTTCAGTAATTGCCAGTAAAACCAGCCCCGCAGGAACAGGTTCTCGGCTTTGTACTGCGTTTTCAATTCATCGCTCAGTTCCACCACCGGCACTTTGCCGATATTGTTTTCAAATACATAGCTCTGCCTGATGCCAACATAATAAGCGCCCCAGTTATAAAAATAACCGCTGGCGGCGCTCCAGTTACCGGCAATCATCTGGCGAACGTTTACGCCGGGAATGCACACACTGGTTTCATCGCTGGCGCCCATGCTGGCATAATCACCGCCATCGGTATTATGCATATACCCATAGATGTTATTCAAATAAGATTCGGCATTGGCGCGGGTTTGCCAGATCATATCTTCCGTGAGCAGGTTATCCGGTTTTTTATCGAGGTAATAGCACGATACCATTACAACAGGCAATAACAAATACAGGACACCTTGAAAACATTTATTGATAGTCATATTGATTCCGTTTAATCGCTTTAAAATTGAGCTCTTACTCCAACAGTTACCGTACGCGCAGGCGGATAGGTGGCGCCTGACGAGCCGAGTTCGGGGTCCCACAATTTGAACTTTGAAAAAGTGAACAGGTTTTGTGCGGCGGCATAAAAATACAGGCTGGCAATACCTGCTCTTTTGAGGGATGTTGCACCCAGATCATATCCTACTGAAACCTGCTTCACGCGGCAAAAGCTTCCGTCTTTTAACCACCAGCTGCTGTTCTGATAATTATTACTGCTGAGGTTCGATACGCTCAGGCGCGGATAATCTACGTTCTGTACCGGGTTCTCTTTCGTCCACCTGCTGGTTACATTCGATAGTACATTACCGGGATACTGGCCAATGCCGGCAAAGGGAACAACCCCCACCCCGGCGGCAGCGCCGTCAACGCTGGCGATACCCGAGCCGTTGGCCATTATGCCTACATCAGACACGCCCTGCAGAAAAACCGAGAGGTCGAACTGTTTTACGCCAATGGTAAAACCCAGCCCGTACAACAGGGTTGGAAAAGAAGATTTGCCGAGGTAACTCCAGTCATTGGCATCTACGGTTCCATCCCCATTCAGGTCGCGGTATTTAACATCGCCGGGTTGAATAAGCACACTGCCCAGCTTTTGTTCAGGATGTTTATCAATATCGTTCTGGTCAACAAACAATCCCTCTGACGTATAACCGGTAAACTCAGGATACCGGTGCCCTTCCCATTGCTGATAAGCATTGGTACGTTTGGGTTCATCGGCATAAATGATCTTGTTCTTTGAATAAGTGAAATTACCGAACAGGCGCAACCGTACATTTTTGCCGTATTTATCGTTGTATTCAATACTGCCATCGAGGCCTTTGTTACTCATTTCGCCCATATTGGCATAGATGCTGCTCAACGAATACCCGCCTATGGAGGAAATAGATTGACGCCGGATCAAAATGTCTTTGCGGCGGTCGCGGAACACATCGGCCACGATATTTATTTTGTTGAACAACCCCAGCTCGAGGCCCAGGTTATCCTTGGTCGATTTTTCCCAACGCAGGTTCTCTACGCCAAATACACTTTCGGTAATACCGCCGTAATAAGTGGGCGACAACCCAAAAGCAGCCGAATTACCGCCCGAGATATAGGTGAGGTAGCCGAACCGGTCGCCATTACCTATCTGGTCGTTGCCCGTAACGCCATGCGAGGCTCTTATTTTTAACAGGTTAACCGTATTGGCTAAGGGGTCAAAAAAACTTTCGCGGGAAATTACCCAGCCCACTGACACGGCCGGAAAAAATCCAAACCGCTCGCCTTTCTTAAAGTTTTCTGAACCGGTATAGCCGGCATTTACTTCGGCCAGGTATTTATCATTGTATGAATAAGTAATGCGGCTGGCAAAACTCTGGTTACGGTATGGAATGGCATACTTCACATCGCTGGCCGTACCCACTACGCGGTTGCGCATATTGTATAACAATAAACCGCCCACTCTGTGTGGTCCCAATGAGCGGTCATAGGTAATGTTCCCTTCCAGGTACATGACCCGCTGGCCCGTAGAGCTGGAAGAATAGCCCAGGAACTGACTGCCTGTACGCACATGTTCATACACCAGGTTACCATTTGCATCTCTTGACCCCGCATACCACAGGTCGTTTACGCCATTACGGCTGTTATCAAATTCGCCGTATGAATCAAAGGAAAACCGGGCCATGGCACCCAACCCTTTGGTAATAACGTCGAGCCGTTGATTAAGGCTGACAATAGATTGTATAGTGGGCCTGAACTCGGTACTGTACCCTGAATTCTGCACCAGGTTAAAAGGATTGGAACCGCCATTGTTGCGGGGGCCGGCCCACTTGCCACCGGGGTACGACACCGGGAAGGCGATGGGATTGGTGGCGTAGGCAGCATACCAGATACGGCCGGCCGAAGTGCCCGGGTAGCGGCTGTTCACCAGCATGGCATCGAGGTTCAGCGAAAGCTGGGTGGTTTTACTTACGTTCACATCTATATTACTCCGGAAATCGTACCGTTTGAAATTGAGATTGGGATTGTACCCGTTTATTTTAGACACTTTATAACTGCCGTCCTGGTCGTAAAAAGAACCCGAAATGTAATACCGCATTGCCTCGCCGCCACCGCTTACATTCACATTCGCGTTATACATGGGCGTATAGTCTTTATAGATCGTCTTGATCCAGTTCACATTTGGGTACAGGTAGGGATCAAGACCACTGGCTGTTTTCTGAATGGCGTCATCACTGTATACCGGCGCTTCGCCCATATTGGTCTTTGCTTCATTCATTAATTTCATGTAGGAAACGCCATCGAGCATTTTTGGCGTTTTGGTTAGCCCGCTCACGCCCGATTCCGATTTTATGGAAACCCGGGGTTTGCCGGCAGCGCCTTTGCGGGTAGTGATGATGAGCACCCCATTGGCGCCGCGGGCGCCGTAAACAGCCGTAGCAGAAGCATCTTTCAACAAAGAGATGGAAGCGATGTCTTCCGGATCTATATTATTATAGGCGCCGCCAAATGAACTGTTCACATCATCGCGTTGCACGCCATCGATGATGATCAGGGGCGATGTGCCACCGGTGAAAGTGCCAATACCCCGGATGGTGAACGTAGGATTATCATAACCCGGTTCGCCACCGGTTTGCATGGATATAACACCGGCAACCTTGCCGGCCAGCGCATTGGTGAGTGAGCGCACCGGCGTACGCATATCCTGCATGTTCACCGAAGCAACGGAGCCCGTGACACTTATCTTTTTTTGCTTGCCATAGGCAACGATCACCATTTCATCGAGCCCCTTTTCAGCGAGCTTCATGACCACAGACAATAAAGTTTTGTTACCTACTTTTATAGTGACCGGTTCATAACCGGTGTAGGAAACAGTGACCACATCTTCGGGCCGGGCATCTTTTATCAGGAAGATACCATTGGCATCGGTTTGAATATTACCACCCCGTTGCAAACTAACGGTTGCCCCTGCCAGTGGTTCACCCTGTTCGTTCAATACGCGGCCGGTTATATCAACCGGCGGCGGACCAGCTGATGGTGGCGGTGTTGTTACCGGCGTCAATGCTTTTTCCTTCACCGCAATGGTTTGGCCAATTACTTCGAAAGAAAGCGGCTGATTGATGAACACCTGTTTCAGCGCGTCTTCGAGCAAAACGTTTTTAACGGAGATATTTACCGGCAATGATCTTTGCAGCAGTTTGTCTTCATACCAGATCTGGTACCCGCTTTGCTTTTTAATTTGTTGCAGTACTTTTTCCAGGGGCGCATTTTTCTCCGATAAAGAGATCTTTTGCGCATAGCCTGTTGCACTCACCTGTAAACAGGTTGCCAATACAATGATGGCAGTTAGCTTCATGATCAGCAGTGTTTTGGTTCTTCGACTCCACCCAGAAGAGCCTGGCTTACACGCATGGGCTTTCCTGAACAGCGGCGAATGAATTTTTAAATTCATACCTTTGTTTTGTTTTGGGTTAAGCAATAAACAGTCAATGTTTCTTTCCCTGATAACTATCGGGGACTATTGTTTCAATCCAGATCATTCGCCGTTCCGGCTACTACCCGGAACGGTTTTTTTTGGACCAACAATTCTATATACCTAAGGCGTTACAATTAATTTATTCCCTTCAATCCTGAAATGCACCTTGCTTACTTCCAGCAAATGCAACAGTTCAGAAAGGCGGGCATTCCTTGAAATGCCACCGGTAAAGGTGCGTGATGGAATGTTGCCTTCATACTCCACCTCTACATTATACCATCTTGCCACCTGCCGCATGATGCTTTTGAGATCAGCGCTTTTGAAAGCGGTGAGGCCGTTCTTCCAGGCCATTACCTCTTCTGTCTCAACTGGGATGGGTTGGGATAGATGGGATGACTGGGATAATGAGGTCTGTTCTCCGGGCTTCAATAAAACTGTTGCATCAGCTTTTGTAACTTTCACAGAGCCTTCCAACAATGTTGTTTTGATTGCCGGCTCGTCATCGTACGCGTTTATATTAAAATGAGTGCCGAGCACCTCCACCTGCATTCCATTAACGGCTACATGAAAGGGCCGGGTTTTATCCTTTGCCACTTCAAAATAGGCTTCACCGGTCAATTCTACCCGGCGTTCATTATTAGCAAATGCCACCGGATAACGAATAGAAGAAGCCGCGTTCAACCATACTTTGCTGCCGTCGGGCAACACAAGCTGATACTGACCGCCCCGTGGGGTTGACAATGAATTATAGGCAACTTCATACTTCGTACTTCTTACTTCATACTTCAGCTCCCCATCTTTTGTCTTGTTCACCACACTGTTTCCCTGTTGAACAAGTTGCCCATTTGCTGCACTGTCGAGGGTTATGATGGATCCATCGGCCAGCGTCAGCACCGCTTTATTTCCGCCGGGTTGTACATCATTCGGGTGTTGAACGGGTTGTACCTGTTCAGCCATTTTATTTTTTGCCGGCCGGTTAATAAACCAGTAACCTGTTACACCCACTGCCAGTACAACAATGGCGGCAACAGCTACCCGCATCCATCGAAACCGGTGCGGTTTACCTAAGGGAACTATTTTGTTCTCATTCGATTGCACAGCCTGTTGAAACATAAATTCCCAATCGGTGTCCGGTGCAACAGCCAGCGACTGCATGGTGTCATATTCGGTATCCATCAATTTTTCGAGGTATGGCCGGTGCGCGGGGTTGGCTATATGTTGTAATAATTCCTGTAATTCCTCGCGGGTACATGTTTTTTGCATGTACCGGTCAAACAGGTATTGTATGCGGTCGGTGAAGGACATGTAATAAAGTATTAATGATTTATGGTTAATGGTATTAACTATACAGACAGTTGAAAAAAGAAGCAGGACCGGGAAAATTGAAACTTTTTTTAAAAAAAAGAGAAAGTTGGTGATTGAAGGGCTCAGAACCAGAATAAAATGGGGAGAATGGCAGAATAACGAACCAATTGTTCCTTTATATGTTTCAGGATCTCAACGAGAATATTTTTGATCCGGCTTTTTGACAAACCCAGCCGGGCGGCAATTTCCTCATGCGTAAGCCCCTGTTCACGGCTCAGGCGAAAGATGGTTTGCCGCTGTGGCGAGAGCAAATTGATTGCTTCATTGATCAGGCGCTGGCTTTCCTGTGCCTGTAACAGATCTTCCGTGGTATTGTGGTATGGTGATAAATTGATCCATAATTGTTGTTGCAACTGCTGATCGCGCGCCGCCCGGGCTAAATGGTTCAATGTTTTGTTGCGCGCAATGGTGTAAATATATTTCCCGGGAAATTCAACGGCAGGAAGACTGTCGCGGTTCGTCCATAATTTCGTGAATACTTCCTGTACAATTTCCTCCGCATCTGCAGCGGAATGGGTCATCTTCAATACAAAAGAAAACAACCGCATTCTATACAGGTCAAATAATTGCCTGAAGGCCACCACATCACCACTGGCCACCTGTTGTAACAGTTCGCGGTCGGTATATGTATTATCCAATGACACCGTAGCGTTGATTATTCATTCAATAATGTTGAAAAGCAGTTCCGAGACCAAGTTAATATAAAAAAGGGGCATTTATTGCTAAATGCAACGCAATCGATTGTGATGAATACAGACCGGTTGCCTTATTTTTTTGCCGGGCACATTACCGGGTCCGCAAAATTATGATCAACATTTATCAACAATCATAATAACGTATGATAGCCATCATAAAAAACTATACGCACCTGTTATATATTCGCATAACGGGTTTTTCATAGGATATTTAAAAAATCAGATCGAGGCGCCGATTCATCGGGGCCTCCTTTTTTATGTTCATACATATAAACATAAAGCAAAGGGCCCCCATTGCAAAAGGGGCCCCTACTTTTTAATATTTTTAGTTAACTACAGGCTATGTGTATCCTTCAATACATTAGTTCAATAAATTTTCCAGTTCTTTTTCGTTGAGGATAGTGATGGCGCCGTCATGAATATCGATCAGCTTTTCGCTTTTGAATTCGCTGAGGGTCCTTATCATGGAAGCAGTGGCGGTGCCGGCAATGGCCGCCAGGTTCTCGCGGCTCAGGTTGATGGATGATTTGTATTTCCGGTTCACCGTGATCAATGCATCGGCTACTTTTTTGCGGAGTGAGTTGTAGGCGAGCCCCAGCAATAACTGTTCTTTTTCCGTGATGTTCTTCGCCATCATGTTCATAAACCGCAGCACTACTTCGCGCCGCGTATTCATGAGGGCATCAAATTCGTCTTTGGGAATGATGGCCAGTTCGGTATTTTCCATGGTTTCGGCGCGTTCTTTATACACCGTGCCTTCAAGCAGGGCAACATACCCCAGGAAATCGCCTTCGCCATAGATGCCCACGATGAGCTCCTTCCCTTCTTCATTCGTTTTATACGTCTTTATCTTTCCTTTCTTTATATAATACAGGCGGGCGGGGCGGTTGCCTTCTACATAAATGATCTGTTTTCTTTTGTATTTGCACACGTCGCGGTTGTCGCTTAAAAGGGATAAAATATCTCTTTCAGCTATAAGCGGCGACAGCCCATTCACGGCATGGCCATTGCCATTTACCGGCGCTTCATGCGGCGCCAGTTCCTGCTTCAGCCATTCGGCCCGCTTTAACCGGCATTCAATGGCCTGTAACAGTTCAGTTTTCTCAAATGGTTTGGTGATATAATCATCGGCGCCCAGTTCCATCCCTTTTCTCATTTCGGCCCTTTCGGCGCGGGCGCTCATGAAAATGAAGGGGGTGTTGCGAACGGCGGGGTTTTTATGCAATAAGTGAAGAACGCCATAACCGTCTAATTGCGGCATCATTACGTCGCACAGGATGAGGTCAGGTTTCTCGTGCAAAGCAATTTCGATCCCCATTTTTCCATCTTCCGCTGTAAAAACCTTGTAATTAGCCAACTCCAGTATCTCGGCAATGTTCTCCCTGATCCCGGCATTGTCTTCAATAACAAGAATCTTTTTCATGTTTGGTTGAGTTTTAAAGTGTAACAAAGCTGTTTACATGCCATGGCAGGCAATGCAATGGACATATAGTGTCTTCGCAGGAACGAAAAATGTTATTGATTACTTGGTGACGTTCGGATAAGGCACGGCGGGTAAGAGCTGAGTTTCCGGAGTAGAATCTTTGAATAAATTGGAGCGAATTCATCTCTGTTATACACGGTAATGAGAATCAATACAGTGATGGAACGAGTGAAAACCTGCCAAGGATTGGTTATTGTTGCACAATTGAATCGGTTGGAACTGATATTTAAACCTGTTCTTTTAAAGATAACATATTTTAAATATTATTCCTATACCACTCATTAAAATTTCATGAATTCATTAGGCAATTGATCTCGGTGAATTACCAATTACTTTTAGGATTAATATTTTCTGGTAAGACACGGAAGGGAAGTGTAAAGTTGCATTAATATTTTTTTTTCTGCGTCCTGTGCCGTCCGGTATTTTGAAACTATTTAAGAAACCGTTTTCTTAAATAGTTGATTATTGAGTAATAGTCAGTTGTTGCTGTTACCGGGTACCGGGTACCAGTTGCCAGTTGCCAGTTACCAGTTACCAGTTACCAGTTGCCAGTTACCAGTTGCCAGTTACCAGTTGCCAGTTACCAGTTGCCAGTTACCAGTTGCCAGTTGCCAGTTACCGGGCAGAAATTTATGACAGTTCGATTAATGGCGGGCATGCTGACATTAAGTTCCTGGTAACCGGGAACCGGGAACTGGTAACCAGTAACTTTAATCCGTTACTTCATCAAGCAAATACAAGATCGATCGATAGTTCTTCCCCGATGCTTCGGCGAGCGCCATTTCACAGGTCTTTGCAGTGGAATAGCAATCATTGCATTGGGTGTTCTTCACTTCGGCCGCTTCGGCGCTGGTGGCTGAAGCAGGTAACCCGGGATAAAAAAAGCCGCGGTCGCCGGCCATGCCGCAACAACCTGCTGTGCTGGGAATAATTGGTTCCAGTACAGTTTGAGTTGCCAGTTGCAACAGGTTCTTATTCAGGTTCATTTTATGCAGCGAGCATACGGGGTGAAACACCGCTTTGTCTTTTTTCCTTGTGATGGTGAGCCGGGGCAACAGCATATCGGTGGCAAACTGCAGGCTGTCGATAATGGTCAATTTATCAAAACGCTGTTGATTCTCCGGCGTAAGGTGTGGGCGGCAGGTTTGCAGTGAATGCGTACACGAAGTAATGTCGAGCACAATGGGCAGTGCGCCCTGTTTGCTCCACTCCCACAAAGTGGTGATTGTTTTATTGACGAAGAAACTGTATGCCGGTGCAAATCCTTTTGAAGAAAAAGGCTGGGCGCAACAGGTACCGGTGAGGTTGGCAGGTATGAGCAGCCGGATGTTCGCTTTCGTGGCCAGGCGGCGGCACACTTCCACAATGGATTCTTTTTTCTCGATATCGCGGCCCATCGTTCTGCTGATGCACGAAACAAAATACACCACATCAGCCTTTTCGGGCAATTGTGGCGTAACTGGTACCGGCGCAGTCAATTGGGTGGGCCATAAAGGAAATGCCGGTGCTATTTTTCGTATGCCGCTGGTGAGTTTGAACATGGCGTTCTTACCCAAAATACTATTCACCAGTTGTCCGCTCCGCAGGCCGGTTTTGATCAACCGTTCCACCAATCCAAAATTTTTGGCCACCAGCCCGGCAATGGCATTCCCGGTTTTGGAGTGGTTTTCTTTGCGTAACCGTTTCACCAGTTCACCGGTATTGATGGCTACGGGGCAATCAGTAGCGCACATCCCATCTACCGCGCAGGTATCGAGGCCATCGTAGGCGTAATCCTTTACAATGCTGTTATACGTGGCGGTATCGCCTGCTTTTTTAAGCCGCGACAGGGAACGGCGCAGCACGATGCGCTGGCGCGGGGTAAGGGTAAAATGGCGGCTGGGGCAGCGGTTCTCGCAATAGCCGCATTCCACGCATTTGTCAACCTCGGCTTCCACCACGGGCATGGGCTTCAGGTTCTTTAAATGACACTGGCTATCGGCATTGATGATAACGCCGGGGTTCAGGATGTTACCGGGATCTATCAGGGCTTTTAATTCCTTCATGACGGCATACGCGTCGGCCCCCCACTCTGTTTCAACATAGGGCGCAATTACCCGGCCCGTGCCATGTTCGGCTTTTAAGGCCCCATTGTACCGTTTTACCACCAATTGCGCCAGTTCATCATTAAAAGCGCCAAAAACGGCTATTTCTTCAGGCGTATCAAACGACTGCGACAGCAGGAAGTGCAGGTTGCCTTCCTTTGCGTGGCCGAATACGATGGCATCGTAATATTTGTATTTGATGAACAGTTGTTGCAGGTCTTCGATGGCGGCGCCGAGGTGTTGTACCGGCACAGCCACATCTTCGAGCAATGCTGAAGTGCCTTTTTGACGGACGGCAGCTACGGCAGGGTACATGCCCTTGCGCAGCTTCCAGTAGCCGGCCTGAATGGTTTCATCGGTGGTGAATTCCGTTTTATACGTGATGGGCAGCGCCTCGATGAGCTGCGCGGCTTTTTCCATTTTCTGTTGCAAGCCTGTTGCGGTATCGGCCTGGTATTCGCACAGGATGCCCGCGCTGTTTTCGGGCAATGATTTTAAAAAGGCCGGTGCGCCGGCGAGGTCTTCAATGGAATGAATGGCGGCGCGGTCCATAAACTCCAGCGCTTCCGCATCGCTTTCCTTCAGGGCCGGGATGGCGTTGCAGGCCGCAGCCGGCGAAGCAAAGAACAGCAGTCCGGTGCTTTTATATGGTTTATCGGGAATGGTGTGCAGCACTGCTTCCGCAATAAAGGCCAGGGTTCCTTCGGCGCCAATGAGCAAATGCGCCAGCACATCTAACGGGTGCTCGTAGTCGAGGAAGGCATTGATGCTGTACCCGACGGTATTTTTTATTTTGTATTTCTCCCTGATCTTCGCTGTTAAGGCCGCATTGTTCCTGACCTGTTGGGTGAGTTTTTGAATACCGGCGAACAGTTGTGGCTGGGTGGTCTCAAAGCGTTCGTAATCGGCTTTGTTTTCCGTATTGAATAGTTCCCCATTGGGCAGTACAAATTGCAGGTATTGTACGGTGTGATACGAATTATTGACGACGCCGCAGCACATGCCGCTTGAGTTATTGGAAAGGATGCCCCCCATCATGGCGGCGTTGATAGAGGCCGGGTCGGGCCCGATCTTCTTTTTATATTGTTTCAGGAAATAGTTCACGCGGCTGCCGGTAATACCGGGTTGCACGCGTACGGCATTGCCTTCCATTTCAGCTTTTACCAGGGGCCAGTTGCGCGACAGATCAACGAGTATGCCTTCGGTAACCGACTGGCCGCTGAGGCTGGTACCGCCGGTGCGAAAGGTAAGGGAGGTTTGGTATTGTTTGGCGAGCTGAAAAAGCAGTTGCACTTCCTCGATGTTCACCGGGAATACCACGGCCTTGGGCACCAGGGAGTAAAAACTGGCATCCGATGAATACGCATGCAGATCGATTGGGCGGGTCTTTACTCTTTCTGCCGGGAAGTATGCTGCCAGGGCCTGTTGTATCTCCTTTTCCTTCGTCATGGGGTAAGTCTCCTGAATGATTTTGCTATACTATAGGTTTCTCGCCGCAATGTACGCCATTCGCAACAAAGCGGGCTGTATTCCTATAGACTATGTGCTTAGGTATAAGGGAATTACCTGGTGATGGGCAGGGATTCTATGGGGTTGCAGAAACCGGCAAAAATACGGGGCAGGTATGGCAGGAACCGGGTTGCAACGGGAGGACAACGGAACGTTTCCAGATTGAAATGAATTGAATTCAGGTTGCAATGAATCATTCCGGGCTGCAATGATCTGAAGCAAGTCTGCAATAATGCAAAACAGGCTGTAATTATGGTAGCATTTAGTTCTTTGCAGGAACTATAATTTCATACCTAACGCCGCATATTTCGCACAGTTGAAAAAAAACTGCTGCGGCAAAACAGGCACGTGCTGCGAGTAGCCTTGATGAATCGTCAAATAGAAAATACTACACAGATCCAAAGGGTAGATGTTATTCCATTACTGCAAGTGGCAAAAAACAATACGTAAACAAAAATTTTTGTCAGTAACGTTCAACGCCTCATACTTCTTTGCACTAATTGGTTTACCGCATAACCGGGATAGTAAATCTGGGGAGTAAACGATATTAGGGAAAACATGTAAAAGGGGAATAAATATTGACCCGTTTGCAATATTCATTCCCCTTTTGATCGTTTCTTCTGAATCTCTTATAACACTATAAAATGAACAGTAAGTTTACAAGCGCTTTATCCCTCCTGCTTTTGTCAGCCGCTTTTGTGGCCTGTAAAAAAGATCAGCAAAGCCAGAACCAACAACAACAATCGTATAATGTGCAATTGGTAACACAGAAAACCCTGGGCAGTACCTATAAAGATGGTATCATTTCCATGGCCCCGGCATTGGATGGCGGTATTCTACTGACCGGCCTTACCAATTATGTTGGTTCCAGTCAAACGTACCAGGGCGACGCATGGATAGTGAAGCTAAACAGTAACGGAGATACAATTTGGACACGTGCGCTGGGCGGCGCCAATTACGATGGGGCCTTTAGTGCAGTGGCAACCAGCGATGGGGGTTATGTAGTTGCTGCCGAAACCCATAGTAATAAAAGCGGTTATGTAGGCACGAACCATGGCGGGTCTGACTGGTGGATCATAAAACTGAAAAATAATGGTGATACTGCCTGGACAAAACTCATTGGCACTACTATAGATGAATATCCTACCTCCATAGCTATTACACCCGACGGCGGTTTTGCCGTATGCGGTTATAGTATAGATCTCAACGGTAATCAAGACGTAATGGTTGCCAAGTTGAACAGTAGCGGGAATGTTGTTTGGCAGAAAAAACTGGGTGGTACTGGTGATGACTCAGGGAATACACTCGCCGTTTCCAGCGAAGGATCTATACTGATAGCAGGAACTACCGAAAGCAATAACAGCGGTGATGTGGGTGCCAGCCATGGCATGGATGACGCCTGGGTCATTAAACTGAACAGCAATGGAGATAAAGTATGGACCAAACTACTGGGTGGCATCAAGGACGACTGGGCCTCTTCCATAAAAAGCACATCTGATGGCGGATGCCTTATCGCAGGCACAACCAGCAACAGCGAAAATGGTGATGTAACCGGTAAAAACCACGGCAATAACGATGTGTGGATAGTGAAACTGAACGCCAGTGGTGATATAACATGGAACAGTCTGCTGGGTGGTGCACAATATGATGGGGTGGCCGATTATTCACAAATAGCCATTACTACGGATGGGGGGTATATAATAGCCGGGTATTCCACTTCTTCCGATGGCGATGTAGCGGCAAACAAGGGAGGTGAAGACTTGTGGGTGCTGAAACTGAACAGCAGTGGCCAAAAACTATGGAGCAAAACTTTTGGCGGTTCAGGTTTCGACGAAGCAAGCGGTGTTATAGTGAATGCCGATGGAAGCTTTTGGGTTGCCGGCAATACTGAAAGTAATAACAACGGCGATGTAGGAACTATCCATGGTTTAATGGATGGATGGCTTATAAAGGTCAAAGATAATTAAGCAAGTTGCAACGTCGTTATGATCCGTCTTTTTAAAGAGGCAGGGATCTTTACCAATAAAACCAGAAGGTAATTTTAAAGTTTATCATCCAATTTTTCAACACAACGTAAATTAGCAATTTCCTACAACCACCTTCATAGTAAGTATTACCAGATTGAAGAAGGCACCTAAAAATGTGTTTGATCATTTAATGGAGATGGCGCAGCGTTGCAAAAAATTGTAAAATAGCCAACTATTACTTTTATAATTCCATTTAATTACCATTTGTGGCTTTCTTTCTCATTTTCACAATGGAAGTTTACTCGAATTACACAGCTGTAAGCTACCAAACACTGTTTTTTGGAAAGGGCGGCTAAAAAGTTGCTAACTATGCCGCA
>NZ_LVYD01000059.1 GCF_002077945.1 Niastella vici | reverse complement strand
ACGAAGAACCAACATGACAAGAATTTACACGCAAAACTTGAGAACTGAATAGAATTGATGAAAAAGTAGGGTAGAACTGTCACACCTTTTGATCTTTCAATTTTTTCTGACAAGCATGTGACAATCATTTGCTATAAGTAATTGACGCTCATGGATTAACGAATCCAGTCCTGGGCACACGAAAAGAAAAAGCCTCAAGTTGTTGAACTTGAGGCCTTTTTAGATAAATCAATTTTTACTTTTTTGAATGACAAAGCTCAAATCATTGTAGAGCAATAGCTTATATGGTTCGATTCCCAGTGCGGGTTAAACTTACCACTAACAGTATACAGTACTGAGTATTTTCAATTTGCAAAAATAGCCAACGTAAAAGCATTGGTTACCCTTAATGTCCGGGCAAACTTAGGTTGAATCCAGTATGCATAAAATAGATGACCTAATTAGCTTTCTTTTTTAAATAGGAATTTTCGATGCGTAACTCCCCAGGCCGAAATAGCGTCAATTACCCCGCTTAAAGTCTTACCATGTTCCGTTAGCTCATATTCCACAGTTGTCGGTTTCGTAGGCATCACAGTTCGGGCCACTATTTCATTTTGCTCAAGTTCCTGTAACTCTTTAGAGAGCATTTTGGCAGCAATACCTTCTATCCCACGCAGCATATCCATAAAACGCACCTTACCATATAGCAGGAGCCATCCAATAATCTGAATTTTCCATTTCCCCGATAACAAGATCATAGTATCCTTTATCGCAATTAATTGCTCTTTACAATCAGGTACTTGCGGGGCTGGCTTTTTTGCATTCATATAATTCAAAATTACTGTAATCGCTTTATCAATAGCCACTTGATTTCATAAAGGAAACCAGTTTCTAAAAGGTAACAGATAACAATTGTAAAGTTATGTCAAATAATTTTGTGTGTAAATATTTGAACCATGCTGAAAGAAAAAAGAATTTATTGGATAATTACAGTTATTGGAATGGTTTTGATTGTGCTTCCATCCTATTTTGCTCCGCGGGCATACTTAATCGAATCCATACACAGACTTGGCTTCCCTGCTTATTTCAATCTTGAATTAGACATCTGTAAGATCGTGGGTGCGGTAATTATCCTCATCCCTGCTATACCCAGTATGTTTAAAGAATGGGCTTATGTCGCTTTTGGAATATTACTGCTTTCTGCAAGTCTGGGACACTGGCTCGCTGATGGTGCTGCAAAAGGTATGGCACCGTTGATTCCGTTTGCAATACTATGTGTATCCTATTATTATTTCAGAAAACTAAACTATGCCAAATAAAACGCTTGCAGTAATTGCAGCCTTTCTTTTGACATTGATTGTCGCTAATCTATTCGGTGAGCGCAAGACTATAACCGGAATCAATGAAAAGAAAAATAATGATGCCGTTAAAAAAGAAACGCAAAAAAAAATGAAAATAGAAATCTGGAGCGATGTGATGTGCCCGTTTTGCTATATCGGCAAAAGGAATTTTGAAGCTGCCCTGGCGCAATTTCCTGACAGGGAAAATATAGAGGTGGAATGGAAAAGCTTCCTGCTTGATCCTACCATTCCTGAATTACCACAGCATCAGGAAAACATTTACCAGTTTGTGGCTGCACGGAAAGGAATAAGCTATGAGCGGTCAGTTGGCATGCATCAACAGGTAGTAAGGATGGCTAAGGATGCGGGGCTTGAATATCATTTCGATAAAGTGCTTGTCACTAATTCGTTGAAAGCTCATCGCCTGATCCAGATCGCAAAGACGAAAGGACTGGGAGAAAATGCAGAAGAGTGCCTGTTTTATGCATACTTCACAGATGGCCGGAATCTTTCTGATGATGCAGTTTTAACAGAACTGGGAAATGATATAGGTCTGACGAATGCTGAAGTAAAAGAAGCCCTTACCAACCCTGTTTTTCAACATAAGGTGGAAGCAGACGGGGCAGAAGCATACAGGTTGGGGGCAAAAGGAGTTCCTTTCTTTGTGCTGGATCGCAAGTATGCTATCGCTGGCGCTCAGTCTGGTTCTGAAATTCTCAAAGTACTGGAAACTGCTTATGCGCAATGGAAGAAGGATAATTCCGGTCTGTTTCAGGTTGCTCAGGGTACGACCTGTACACCCGGTAATGAGTGTACACATTAATTAATATTAATCAATATAAAATACAAGAGAAATATGAAAAAAACAATAGTCATTATCGGTGCTGGTCCGGGCGTAGGATTTGCCGTGGCAGAAAGATTTGGAAAAGAGGGGTACAATGTTGTGCTGCTTGCGAGAAACGTGGAAAAACTAAATATGCTAAAAGACGATTTGCTGAAAAAAGGCATTCAGGCCGCGTCTTTCCAGGCCGACATATTAGACCGGGAGCATTTAACCCGCTCATTGCAGGAGGTTATCAATTATTACGGTGCAATTGATGTATTGGAATTCAGTCCAACCCCCACCTGGGAAAGTATACGGACAGCGAGAAATATAGATGTAGCGAATGAACAGCATCATCTCGATTACCAGGTACTTGCTGCCATAGCTGCCGTGCAGGCCGTACTCCCACAAATGCTGGAAAGAAAAGACGGCAGCATCTTATTTACTACTGCATCGTCCGCCCAGCATCCCATCAATTTAACGGCCAGCTTCGGCGTTGCCGCAGGAGCGTTATTAAATTATGCGCGGCTGCTTAATATGGACCTGAAGGAGGACAACATATATGCCGGTATTGTGTCCATTGGCGCTCTGGTTGTAAATGAAAACACTCCTGGTGAAAGCAAAGGAGATTTCCCTGAAGGAATGCCAACGATAACAGCAGCTGAGGTTGCAGAAGCGCACTGGAGACTTTATAAGCAGCGGGATGTTGCAGAAATCATCATATCGTAAATTTCGCGAGAAAATTTTCCAGCTATCAAGTAGTCTGCAGCGAAACTGCCTAACTCTCAAGACCAGTGCTTTTTACTTTCAGCCGACGCGATTTCGCATAAATTCCATGATTAGGGAAAAATTAGCTTTCTTAGTTTATAGATACTGGTTAAATCCTCTATCTCCTGGTTCGATAATTCTCTTAAGTGGGGCACGAAAACCAAAAAAAGGCCTCAAGCCATTGAACTTGAGGCTTTTTTAGTTCGAATTAATTTTGATTCCGGGCTACTCAATATTCAAATACCTGTGTCAAGCCCACCTTTTCGCAATACTTTTGTTAGCTGCTGCTTTGTCGTCGGTAAAAGCTGCACTTACTTTTTCAACTCTTTTGACATTGATTTAATAAAACCTGCCTTGTCCTTTTTGACCTCTTTCAACATAGCCTTTCTGTCCTCAGCTATGTGATAATATTTTTCAGCCCATAAATTTATTTCAATCATAATAGGGAGAAGGTCAATTCCCTTGTTGGTTAATTTATACAACACTTTTGCTTTGCTTTCAGGATGGTCTAATTTTTCAATAATCTGATGTTCTTCAAGCACTTGTAATCTTGAGGCTAAAATATTGGTTGCTATTCCTTCGGGTGACTTTAAGAAGTCACCATAGGTACATTCTTTTGCAAACATTAGGTCCCTGATAATCAACAGCGACCACTTATCTCCCCATACATCAAGGGAAAGGCTAACAGGGCAATCCGATCTTTTATTTGACTTACTCATAAAAAATATTATTTAAAATCACTTGCAATTTGAAAGTAGTCTGTATATTTGCACTTGCGATTTGCAAGCGAAATTAATAATTAAGTTTTAAAAATGAAAAAATGAAACAAACAATTTTAATAACAGGAGCATCATCAGGCTTTGGTCTTTTGATTGCGAACAAGCTACATGAAAGTGGCTACAATGTTGTCGGTACAAGCCGCAACCCTGAAAGACATCAGTCCCAAGTCCCTTTCAAATTATTGTCATTGGATATAGCTGATGACGATTCAATTCAATCTTTTGTCAAGAAACTGTTTAGTGAAATCAGTCAGTTGGATGTTTTGATAAACAATGCAGGTTTTTATTTATCGGGACTTGCCGAGGAAACAACAATTGAACAAGGAAGGCAACAATTAGAAACAAACTTTTGGGGAACAGTTAAACTCACTATTGACCTGCTTCCTTATTTTAGAAAGCAACGCTTTGGCAAAATAATTACGGTAGGTTCTATAATGGGGCTGCTTAGTTTTCCAAGTGCTGCTTATTATTCTGCTTCCAAACATGCGCTGGAAGGTTATTTCAAATCCTTGAGATTTGAGTTGAATGAGTTTAACATCAAAGTTGCAATGGTTGAGCCAATGAGTTTTAAAACCAACGTTATTAATAGTTCGGTTGCGGCTGTTGGCAAGATTGATGATTACGCTTCTTATCGCAAAAAAGTTGAAGCATTCGCAAAAAATCTATTTAAGAATTCACCTGAGCCAACACCTGTAATTGATACCGTAATAAAACTGGTGAAAGACAAAAATCCAAAGTTTAATAATCCGGTTGGCAAAGGCGCAGGAGTAATTCTTGCATTACAACACTTTTCTTACAAAACATTTGAAAATTCAATTTTAAACCAAATAAACAAGACGCAACGTGCATAAAATAACTTTAGTTCTCTTTCTATCTCTCGCTTGGATTAGCAAAACATTTACACAAACAAATAATCAAACACAATCAGTCATGATATATCAAAATGTAAAAACGCAAAGAGTTGATGTTGGCGGAACAGATTTCTATTATCGCAAACTAGGGGAGAATAATTCGGACATCCCGATAATTTTTCTCAATCATTTAGCAGCAACAATGGACAACTGTGATCCAAGAATTATGGATGGCTTGGCAACCGCACGTCAAATAATTTGCTTTGACAATCGTGGTATAGGTGCTACAAAAGGCACAACGCCAAAAACAGTTGCTGAAATGGCAAAGGATGCAAGGGCATTTATTCATGCATTGGGTTATGAGAAAGTTGATTTGGTTGGTTTTTCATTAGGTGGTTTCATTACACAAGAGATTTTACTTCAAGAGCCGCATCTTGTTCGTAGAGCTATCATAACAGGAGCAGGTTCTGCCGGGGGTGAGGGAATTAAAAACGTTACGAAGCTTACTTACTTAGATATTTTCAGAGGTCTGCTGACTTTTAAGGATGCGAAGACCTATCTTTTTTTCAATAGAAATGAAAATGGAAAAAAATCTGCAAAGGAGTTTTTGAACCGATTAAAAGAGCGAAAAGAAAATCGTGATGAAAAAATGAAAGTTGGAAATTTTCAAAGACAATTGAAAGCCATACATGCATGGGGCTTGCAGGCAGCACAAGATTTATCAGTGATCAAACAGCCTGTGTTAGTGGCTAATGGCGAAAATGACAGAATGGTTCCAAGCAGCAATACTTCTAACTTAGCTAAGCGTATTCCTAATTCGCAAATCATCATTTATAAAGATGCAGGTCATGGAGGCATATTTCAATATCACGATGAGTTTGTAAAAAGTGCGTTGGAATTTCTATGCAAACAATAAATCACAAACAATTGAAAATAGTAAATAAATGAGCATTCATAGTAAAATGTCCTGGTCCACCTGATGTTGAATTTGCGGCAATACCAATGTTGTGCGTTCGGTTTGTCGTTCTAAGTTAAAAGCAGTTGCTAATTAATTATTCTGCCAAATGCCTTCTCTTAAATGCAGAGGGGTTTTCTCCTGTAACTTTTTTAAATGTTTTATTAAAGTAAGAAATGTTTGCAAAGCCGCTTTCGTAACATGCTTCTGTCACATTCTTGTCTTGCAACAATATTTTTTTTGATTGATTTATACGAAACTGATTTAAAAAGTCTGTGAAGGTATAGTGAGTTGATTTCTTAAAATACCTGCAAAAAGCAGCAGTTGTCAGGTTGCACAACTTTGCAACAGCATTTACATCAATTTCGCTTTGATAGTTAGCTTCGATAAAATGATACACTTTTTGTAACCGCTGTTGTTCTTTTAATAATGATGCACTGGCAATTGGTCTTGCTTTTAGTATTTCTATTTCGTTGCTTTTAGCTAACAAATTAAAAACTTGTAACAAAGTAATGAGTTGTTCAAAATGTGGCAATGAGGTTATTTGCTTTAATTTTTCTCCTGCTAACTTTTTTGTTTTGCCATAAAATACTACACCGCTTTTTGCTTTTTCAAACAGCATTTTTATGGCTGTTATTTCGGGCAATGAAAAAAAGTCTTTTCCTAAAAAGTTTTCTTTCATTTGAATTACTACAGTGTCCACCGTTGCCTTTACTCCATAATCAAAATTTAAATGAGGTATGTTGGGTCCAATTAAGGCAAGGTCACTGCCTTCATATTTTGAAATGTGGTCGCCAATATGGCGGAAGCCACTCTTTGTTTCAACGTAAACTATTTCATATTCAGGATGAAAATGCCAATAAAATATTTCATTCAGATTTGGGGTCAAAAGTATTCTGAACGAGCTATCCCTGTCGGTTGTTATAGATTCTAATTTTGCTTTCATTTGCGCTGATTTTGCAGCATTATTCCTAAAAGTACAAAAATATATCAATACAGTACAAACATCAGCCATTGTAGATGTTGATTAGCCCTCCTTCGCTAAGCTATTTTTGTGTTATCAAAAACAGATTGCGATGCTACAACAAAACTTCACTTCAAATCAATCACCTGTCAAAATTATACAGCCGTCAATAGCTGCTAAAAACAGCTCGCTATCAACAAAAAATGATAGTGAAAAGAAAGTCTGTAAACATAGAAATGAAAATGGGTGGTGTAGCAAAAGCCAAAGGCAATGCTTGTTATTAACTGATTTATTTTTTAAACATTAAATATTGCTATATGGAACAAAAAACAATGGTACCTACAATGATACCCACCATGCTTCCCGATAATGCTCACAAAAACATTCCGGGCAATCCCTCAACTGCAAAGAGCAGTGCTACCAAATTAAATGACCGAAGCAACGGTGAGCCTCTTCGGGTGTTAAGCGAAGCTGACTGGAATTTTTGGATAACCAATGGGTTTATTGTAATAAAAAATGCCGTACCACGGGAACAAGCTTTAGCCACCGCAAATTTTTTATGGGAATTTGAAGAAAAAGACCCCAACAATCCGGACACATGGTATGCACCACCATGGGCTGAAATGAAAATGAAGGAGTTGACTAATACTGGCATGGTTGAAGTTTATAACAATCAGCATTTATGGAATAACCGTATGACACAAAGAGTATATGATGCGTTTAGAGATATTTGGGGCACTGAAAAATTATGGGTAACAATTGATAGGGCAAACCTTAATTTCCCAATTAAGCCAGGTTTTGAACAAAAAGGGTTTATTCATTGGGATTATGACCCCGAAACAAAACCTGTCAATGTGCAAGGTGTATTGGCGTTGGCAGACCAAACTGATGAAAACATGGGTGGCTTTCAATGTATTCCTGAACTGTTCCGTACTTACGATACATGGAAGTTGACACAACCAGAAGACCGTGACCATTTTAAACCTGATACCACAGGTTTTGAATTTGTAAAAGTAAAAATGGAAGCAGGAGACTTGCTTATTTTTAATAGCCTGCAACCGCATGGCATTCGTCCTAACAAGAGCAGCGATAAAGTTCGTATTGCTCAATACATATCTATGATGCCAGCAGAAGAAAACAACGAAGCGTTGCGTCAATGGCGAATCAACTCTTGGAAAGATAGAGTTGCTCCTGAAGGTTATGCTTTTCCCGGCGACCCTCGTAAATGGGAACAAACAAAATATAGAAGAGCTGAATTAAATGAACTTGGTAAAAAATTGTTAGGCTTGGAAAAATGGTAGTTTAAATAATTTGAGTTAGTTAATTGCTGTCAAATTAGATGCTTCATTTAGTTTTTTAAGCAGGATTCTTTGTAGAGTCCTGCTTTTTTATTTTCAAGGTTAGCGGAATGTTCAAATAAGGTGATGCACAACAAAAATATATGCCGTTAACCGGTCTTGACCTAAAAAAACGGCATTGATAATCAATTGACTACTAATGCTCTTACAGAAAAGAATGAACAATTACATTTACTTATGAAGAAGTATTAGCTGGTGCCAGTATGCAATGTTTAAGAATAGGATAATGTAACTTGTCAAAAGAAAATTCAGAATAGAACTGATATGGCAACAACCGATACACTGTTTAACAAGAATATTTTGCGAACCCAAAAAAACCTTCAAATCCAATGACTTGAAGGGGCTTGTAAACTTAATATCAACCGGGTGCCAGTCTTGACAGTTTCTGGTTCTAAAGTCTGTTCTGTAGTCATCTGCAACATTTCATGCCATAATCTGCAACATTTGAGAACCGCCCTTCAAAGAACATCCGGTAATTTTACAGCATTAATTAAAAGAAAGATTGCTGCTATGAAAATACGTTTGCTGCCACAAACCTTCCTGGATTTATCCCTATCTCATATCATTTTGTGGAACATATTGTTAGGCACCCGCACAAAGGATAATTCTTTCGCTTTCCTGGTTTCTACATACAATTAGTACTGACTTTACCCCGGTTAGCCTAGCAGCATTGTTTCATTTTCGATTGTTTTAGCCAATAAACGATGGATGCACCAGGTACCGTAGCCGTAAACACTCACCGTTAATTGAAAGGTTTTTTACAAATAATTTTAGTTGATTATGCATTTAAATTCCCATGTAAAAGTGAAAACATATCGCTCACTTTTGATTTTCCTTTTTTGTGTCAATTCTGCCATTACACAAGCACAAGACCCCAACTTCTACATTTACCTCGCATTTGGGCAATCTAACATGGAAGGTGCAGGTGCTATTGAAAGCCAGGATTCAGTTGGGATAGATGAACGTTTTAAAGTAATGGGCACCCTTGATTGTACTGATGATCACAGACATCAACTGGGAAAATGGACAACAGCCACACCTCCGTTGGTGCGTTGCAGAACAGGCCTGGGTATCTCAGACTACTTCGGAAGAACAATGGTACAGGAACTTCCCTCCGGAATTAAAATAGGGATAGTGGTCGTAGCAATTGGCGGGTCTGATATAGCCCTGTTTGATAAAGTCAACTATGCTTCGTATGTACAATCAGCGCCATCATGGATGAAAGATATTATCAACTCTTATGGCGGTAATCCATATGGTCGACTGGTAGAAGTAGCAAAACTTGCTCAAAAGGAAGGTGTAATTAAAGGAATTATTTTCCACCAGGGCGAAACCAACACAAACAATCCTGAGTGGAAAAATAAAGTCGCAGATGTGGTAAAGAACCTTAAGGCAGATCTTGAATTAGGCGATGTGCCTTTCCTTGCAGGTGAGTTGCTGGCTTCCACTGGCGCATGTTGTAGTTCGCACAATGTGGAAGTGAATAAACTTCCTGCTCTGATCCCAAATGCATATGTTATTTCATCTGCTGATCTCCAGGGAAAGGATGCAGCACATTTTAATTCTGCCTCTTATAGGGAGTTTGGAAAGCGTTACGCGAAAAAAATGATTCAAGTGTTGGGACATATTACCTGTACGACTATTAAAAAGAAAAAATAAATAAGTTATGCGTTTTAGAATAGCAATTATTGTTGGTAAAAGCCTGTTGCTGTTATTTATCATTTCGCTTCAGCCCTCCTGTAAAAAAAGGGTTGACAGTGGTGGTACAACACCTCCGCCAACTGATTCATCTGTTACCGTAGTTACACCGCCAGATCCTGAAATTGCAAAAACAATCGGCTTCTTTTTAAACGATTGGAAGGCTAAAACCTTTACTGCGCCTGCATCTGTTGATGGTGCGGTTCCTGCAACAGGCGCTGCAACAATTACAATAGACGCTTCAACTGTTGTAACTAAAATTCCCACCACCTTGTTTGGCAACAATGCCAATACCTGGACGGGCAATTACACAGATGCAACATTATTAAATCATATTACCAACCAGCATCCTGGTTTTATTCGTTGTCCCGGGGGCAGCATCAGCGATGTATATTTCTGGAACGCACCAAGAGATGTAAAACCTGCCGACGCTCCGGATAGTTTACTGGATGCAGATGGAGTAAAATACGCGGAAAGTTACTGGCATGGAATGAATACAGATTCATGGACATGCACAGTAGATAATTACTACAACATGCTTCAGCAAACAGGTAATAAAGGAATGATAACAGTAAACTATGCCTATGCACGTTATGGCACAAGTGCAGACCCTGTGGCAGCCGCTGCACACCTTGCAGCAGACTGGGTTCGGTATGATAAAGGCAGAACAAAATACTGGGAAATTGGGAATGAAAATTCAGGAAGTTGGGAACCAGGTTACAGAATTGACAAAAACAAAAACAAAGACGGTCAACCAGAGTTCATGAGCGGCGATTTATACGGCAGGCACGTAAAAGTTTTTGTGGATTCTATGAAAAAAGCTGCAATGGAAGTGGGAGCTACTATTTATATCGGTGCACAGCTTGTAGAGCATACGCCCGCCTCGTGGGAACCAACGACTGCAAAAACATGGAATGCAGGTGTACTTCCACAGGTAAATAATGTCGCTGATTTTTTTATTGTACATAACTATTACACAAATTTCAACACCAATGACCCGGCAAATGTAATACTTGCAACGGCTGCTACAGTTACTTCGGACATGACCAATATTCTCTCACAATCGGTAACAGCAGCAGGTGTAACTGCAAAGCCAATCGCACTTACGGAATACAATATTTCTGCTAAGGGTTCTATGCAAGCGGTTTCGCACGTATCGGGTATGCATGCGGTGCTTGTGATAAACGAACTGATGAAGAATAAGTTTGGCTTTGCCTCCCGCTGGGATCTTGCCAATGGCTGGGATAATGGTAATGACATGGGATTATACAACGTGGGTGATGAACCCGGAGCATCCAAATGGAACCCAAGACCTGCATTTTATTACCTGTATTTCTTTCAAAAAATGTTAGGGGACAGGCTGATCAATACTTCTGTAACGGGCGGAAATAACCTTTCTACGTACGCATATTCTTTTAGCTCAGGGCAGGTTGGGTGTACAATTGTTAACCAGTCAACAACCGCGCAAACAGCACAATTGAAATTTAAAAATTTTAACGCGGGTGCAAAGTTCTATTGGTACTCGTTGGTGGGCGGAACAGATGGCGGCGAGTTTTCAAGAAAAGTGTATGTAAACGGCAACGGACCTTCTGGTGTTTCCGGTGGGCCGGCAGATTATACATCATTAAAAGCTTATGCCGGATCAACCTCGGGCGGAATTAAATTAGATATTCCTGCTCGGGCTGTAATATTCATGGTAGTTGAAAAAAAATAAATACCAATTTACGGCTTAAGGAAGGGCTTTACCATATTCACTGGAATTATTCCCGGCGTTAAAAAAGGAAACTCGTCCAAGGATTAAAAGATTCAAATAGAAACAAGAACCCTTCGGACCCAAAAGCTCCTTCAAATCCAATGACCTGAAGGGGATTGTAAATTAAGTCGGGACAAGGACAACTGGATTCAAAGAAATTATCTCCGAATGTTTGTCAATTCCAGTAAATTTGTTACGACAGGTAGAAAGTGCGAATAAGCACGTATAACTGGCACACCTAATTGCTCTTTAAATTTTTGCGACACAAATTTGACACACAAGGCATATAAATAATTGAAGCTCAGGATATTGAGATTCAAGTCCTGGGCACCAAAAAATAAAAGAGCCTCAAGTCATTGAACTTGAGGCTTTTTTAGTTTAAATCAATTTTTACTTTTAGAATGCCAAAGCTCAAATCGTTGTAGAGCAATAGCTTATATGGTTCGATTCACAGTGCGGGTTGAACTTACCGCTAACAGTGTACCGTATTGAGTTTTTTTTCAATTCGCAAAACAGCCAACGTTAAAGCATTAGCGATGTGGAGGTATTGTGTATTCCGTTTGCCCGTGCCGCTGTTAATTGAAGATTCAAAAGCTCATTGTTTATTCTGCTACTTGGCGTTATTCTTCTGCATGAACCGAAGCTGATTAGCGAACAAAAAGTTGAGAATATGTTCGTCGCCCCGCCATATTGCCAATGCAATGTTAGCTGCTGTGCCTCTCATCTGTCAATAGTTTAATTTTATTTTACAATACTTCAAACGTCTTTTCAAGTTTAATCACTTCGTTCTCCAATATCTGAAATGTCCAGGCACCTTTTTTAATTTCCCAATCATATTCAAAACAGAAGTAGTCAAAATTATTTTCGTTTAAATAGCTATTCTTTGTCTCTACGGTTACTGTTGAACTGTCGCCCGTATTCGGGTATGTCAAAAGCGGATGTGAAATTTTACAAGTGAAAGTTACATCAACAAATTTTTCATCAGTATATCCTTCAATAGAATATTCAATGCCAAATTTCAACCCAACAATGCCTTCCAGCTTGTCAGTAGTTTCTATAAATTCTATTGTAGTTGGATAGAGAAGGTATCCAGAAAGACTCTCGTTATTATGCTCTTTCTTCTCTTCGTCTGTTGTCAGCAGACCAAATTTTAGAAGTTTTACCTGTTTAATTTTCTCTTGTTCCACAAGCATTTGTTTTAGTTGACTTATTGTCAAGGTTTGTTTCATGTGCCGTGTCAATGGCATTGCAGTTAACACATAAATATATGCCGTAAACCGGCTTTGGCCTAAATAAATCAATATTGAAAATCTCGCCACCTTTTAGGGAACAAGTCAATTTATTGCGATTGCGGATTTTCAGCGTAAATGGAATAAATATCAGTAATATGAAACCGCTGATAAATATGTAATTATGCTTTAAGAGAAAACCCGTGACTTGTAGCATGTCTTGAACCCGTTCTTTGAGCATGTCCCATTCAGAAGGTTTATCGTCTTCTGAAGAGACTATTGAAGGGGAAATAGCGTCGACTTCGAGTTCCAATGGAGGCAGTGGGGCAATTAGGGGTTCACCAAATATATAAAGCTCATTGTCTACGAGCGCATATCGTTTTACCCGGTGAAGTATCAATTGATTCAATATGCCTACAAAATCTCCATAGCTAATACCATCGCCCAAACAAACTTTTAAAACAGAGGTAGTGTCGTGTGTATATGTTATTTGTTCAATCTCATGCAAAACAAAATTAAGTTTGTTGTTATAATTAAACGTTTCAATAGGCTCACCCATAGGGTCATACCAGAATTCTACCGGGATTATTTTCTTGCCTTTTATGGCGGTCATAACTGTGTATCTTGAAAAGGCTAGAACATTGGGTAAAGGTTTTTTGTCTTGTGGAAGAAATAGTTTAATGCAATTATGTCTAATTATTTCCTGCGGACCCATGATCCATAGTAATATAGGAAGTCCTATCAGGCTGATTAGCCCGGGAACATACAATAATTTTTTTCTGGTCATTTGCTATGAGATGCCAGTAAAGTACATTTCCACATCAAAGGATATTTCTTTTCTGCCATCGCCGCCCCCCTTTTGATTGTTTCACAATATTGCCCGCTACAGTTGGTTTCGCAGGACAGGAAATTTAGAATCGAAGTAATACCGACTTGCCTCGCTAAATCTATTACTTACATGCTAATCTGATTATTAACGGTTTAAGTCTAAAAACAAGCTCCAAATCCTCCATCACCTGGTTCGATAATTCCTATGTAAAGGTTTTGGCTGCACCAAAGCAGAAAAATTATTTTCAGGTTCATATGTGTTTTGAGAATTCGATAGCTTAATGGTTTTTATCACAGATGGGTCAAACTCCTATCAGCAGTCGTCAATATGTTGTTTACCAATATTTACGCTGCAATTCTATTTCAAGTGTATATTATAAGCAACGTACAGGGCTTGCTGCTGTGCTGGTATTTATATTCGTCAGCCAGCAAAGCAGAACCCCATGTTGTACGCCGCTGTCCCTGCCGTAAAGGTTTTTCCATCATAACTTTACTCAGCAGCCGCCTTTGCGAGGGGCACGTTTATAAATTATTTTACCATCTCGTTCTACATAGTCGCCCGATATAATTGGATATGAATCCTTAGGCGCGTACGATACACTAAATACACTATGGCTTCTTATAATTATTTTGTCGTTAACTTTCAGGCTATGCAATTGCTGAAATTCATTAGATTTATCCGGCCCAAAACTAAGAAAATAATCGTACCCATTAATCCTGACCATCACTCCGAAACCTAATCGTGAGCCTGGCGGAAGAGAGGTTACAACAGCTTCCATATACCATTTTTCCCTTTCGGCTTTCATTTCAGCAGCAGAGAGTGGCTTTGGGGCTGATTTTTTAGAAGTTTCATTTTTGATTTCGCTATTAGCAAATACTAGTCCGCTTACCACAACCAGCGGTAAGATCAGCGCATAAATAACTTTTTTCATATTTTTTGTAGGTTTAATTAACAGCTCTATCTCCTGATAAATCAGATCCGTTTAAGGCATTTCTTTTTATTTTTCGTATCCTTTTAAAGTTGGTGCAACAAAAATACTTTGATTTATTTCAGCCTAAGGAATCTGTATTGTAAATAAAAGTGTAAACTTTGTAAATAATATCTTGACATTATGCTTGTTAGAAGAAATCTCCTGCCCGTCAAACGAAAGGAGGCGGCACCTAATTAACAGCCTGGCGCAGTTTAAGCTGTTTATTAAAAAGGATTTTATTTCACCTATCGAAATAACAGAGAACTTCTGTAAACGATTCCGGCAGTTTTTATTAGATAAGTACACAGGCGAAACACCTGATTATTATTATTTGCGGTTTAAATGGGCTGTGAGCGCAGCAAAAAGCGACGGGTATTTTCAAAAGAACCCTTCAGAAAAGGTAAATTCAAAATCGAACCCCAGTAAATTAAATTAAAAAGGGCTGCAAAAGACAGCCCTTTTTAATTTAATTCTTATTTTCAATTCCTAAGTCAGCTTTTCTTTAGTGATCCACTTTCCAACTTCAGGGGCTTTGTAGGTGGCCATTTTTTGTAAAAGTTCTTCAATATTATCACTGACAATCAACATGTCCCTGTTCTCCTTTTTCAAAAAACCATTGTCAACCATATTTTTTGTCAATACGTTCAAACTGTCATAGAAACCATTGATATTTAAAATCGCTACCGGCTTTTCATGCAAACCCAGTTGCGCCCAGGTAAACATTTCAAATAATTCTTCCAATGTCCCAAAAGCACCTGGCAAAGCAATTACGCCATCACACAGATCGTTCATTTTAAGCTTGCGTTCGTGCATACTATTTACTACTACCAACTCAGTCAATTTTTCGTGAGCAAGTTCCTTTTCCTGCAGAAATTTTGGTAATACACCAACAACTTCTCCACCTGCACTTAATGCCCCATCTGCAATCGCGCCCATTAATCCAACCTTTGCGCCGCCATAAACTAACCTAATCCCTTTCTTTGCCAATACCTGCCCAAGCAAATTTGCTTGTTTTTCATAAATTTCATCAACCCCAGAGTTTGCGCCGCAGAAAACAGTAATGCTTTTCATGATTTACAACGGTATTTATACGTTAGATGTGTTAAAGAAAAATGACGAAATTTTCATTGCTTATCTGTTCTGCTTCTTAGCTTCAAATGGCAGATAGACAGATCAATATGAAATTTTCAAAATTAAATAAAAATGGTGATTGCGGAAGCGAAAATAATGAATTTCCGAAAATAAGATACTGGAAGCTTGGGTGAAGTCAGCCGACATTGACAAGTATATTACCTGGTCCTGCGCCCGGTTAAGGATCGCTTATTAGGAATGATAAATTGACAAACGAAAGGAAGAAATAATAAGCAACAAATGTTATCTTCAACAATAAAACAAAATTAAATTCGGTACAGGTGTAATAGAATGCTATTTAAATTTATCGAATGAAAAATATAGATACCTCAGAAATTTTTAAAGGGGTTAATTTATCAGATGCTGAAAGAACACTGGTTGAAAGTAAATTCAATGTATTATCTGTAAAAAAAGGAGACATTATATTAAGCGAGGGACAATATGTACCGTTTCAGTATTTCGTATCAGAAGGGTGCTTAAGGACCTTTTTTATAGGGAAAGACGGTAAAGAATTCACCTTGCAATTTGCCATCAAAGATTGGTGGATCAGCGATTATACGGCCTTCTTCACGGGTGGTCGTTCGATGTTTTATATTGATTGTATTCAGAACGCAGTCATTTGTAAGATCTCCAAAACCAGCATGGAGGAACTATACAGGGAAGTACCTCAAATCGAAACCTTTTTCAGGATCAAAATGGAACGCTTTTTTGGCAGTTTTCAGCGCAGAATACTGTCAGACCTGGCCATGTCTGCCAAAGAAAAATATGTCACCTTCTTAAATACCTATGGTCAAATTGAATCTCAGATCAAGAATTACCATCTGGCCTCCTATTTGGGGATTACCACGGAGAGCCTGAGTAGAATAAGGAAGGAAATAGCCCAGGAAGAGTAATTCTTACCATACATCAATTTTTTTAAATGCCTTCTTATCTAATCTTGTATCAGGATTAGCAATTAAGCCGGTCATTTAAAAAGAAACGATGTTAAACTTTCAATTCAGAAATCCAACAAAGTTATTATTTGGAAAGAACCAGATAGCAAATCTCGCCAGCGAGATCGCTTCGGAAGAGAAGATCTTAGTTCTCTACGGAGGTGGTAGTATTAAGAAAAACGGAATTTACGATCAGGTAACAGATGCACTAAAGAACCATCAGGTACTTGAGTTTGGTGGCATCCCGCCCAATCCGGAATACAGCGTGTTGCTGAAGGCACTTGAGCTTATTAAGAGGGAGAAAATCACCTTTTTACTGGCAGTAGGTGGTGGCTCTGTCATTGATGGCACCAAATTTCTTTCTGCCGCAGCTGCATACCAGGGCACCGATCCCTGGCAAATCATGCAAACAAAGAAAGTTCCGGACAACACGCTGCCTTTTGGCACAGTACTCACGCTACCTGCTACGGGTTCAGAAATGAATTCAAGAGCGGTAATCACCCGGGAGGATACGCAGGAAAAGCTATCCATACGCGTAGATGCTCTTTATCCACGCTTCTCTATTCTCGATCCTCAGGTAATTCAATCCATTCCACAGAACCAGATAGCCAATGGCCTGGCCGATTCTTTCACGCATGTGTTGGAGCAGTACATGACTTACCCGGTAGCGGCATACCTGCAGGACCGCATTGCGGAAAGCATCCTAAAAACCATCATCGAGATTGCCCCAAGAGTGATGTCGGACCCTGCCGATTATGAGGCAGCTGCAAATTATATGTGGTGTTGTACCATGGCTTTGAACGACCTTATTGAAAAGGGAGTACCTACAGATTGGGCCATTCACATGATGGGCCATGAGCTCACAGCATTGTATCATATAGATCATGCCCGAACGCTGGCCATTTTAACGAAGAGTCATTATGAATACAACCTGGAATCCAAAAAGGAAAAACTAGCGCAATATGCTGCCCGTGTTTGGGACATAAAAAAAGGAAGTACGGAAGAAAGGGCTATGCAAGGTATTGAACAAACCGAATGTTTCTTTCACTCACTGGGAATTAAGACAAGACTGTCTGACTATACGCCCGATTATAATGGCACGGCAGAGAAAATAGAGAAGACCTTTTTGGCCAGAGGGTGGGAAAAAATAGGAGAAAACAGAACGCTTACGCCCGGCGATGTAAAGCAAATAGTGGCGATGGCTTACTAAGATCGGTCTGCACTAATCGACCTGAAATAATCACAGAAATGCTCTTTATTACCATACATCAATTTTCCCCCCATCTGGCCATGGTAATTTTGAATTATACAAAATATAGTTAACAACTCTAAAAAACAAATCTCATGCAAAAAGAACTAATCGTTAAATGGAAAATCAAAGAAACAGAAACCGATTCTGTTTTGAAGCTTTTACCCGAACTGGCAGAAAAAACAAAAGCTGAACCTGGCAATATTACTTACAATATTTTTCAGTCGGAAGGCGACAAAAATGAATTCATTTTACATGAGCTCTATCAAAGCGAAGAAGCAGTGGAGGCTCATAAAAACTCGGCACACTATCAGGGCATAGTGGTAAGTCAAATCATTCCACATCTCGAATTACGTGAAGTGCTATTCGTAAAGAAAGTGCTTTAAACTCCTCACAAACATTTATAAAACTTAAAAAATAAAGTATTATGAAAAAGATCTTAATAATTGTTTCCAATGCAAATGTCATTGGGCCAAACAACCGAAGAACAGGTGTCTTTTTACCCGAAGTAGCACACCCTTATGCAGCCTTTGATGCTGCCAGTTACCAGATTGATTTTGCAAGTTTAACTGGTGATACGCCATACCTGGATGCGCTTAACCTGGCAGGCGATCCGCAAAATCTTTCCTTTTTAACCGGAAAAGGGTGGGGGGATATGCAAAAGGCATTGAAACTTTCAGAAGTCAATGTAAGCGCATATGATGCCATCTTTATTCCTGGTGGCCTCGCTCCAATGGTGGATATGCCTGAGGATCCAACACTTAAAGAGGTTATCAAAGATACGTATGAAAGACAAGCAGTAATAGGAGCTGTATGTCACGGACCAGTATCACTTCTTAATGTGAAACTCAGTGATGGCACCTTTTTGCTAAAAGAAAAAAACGTAGTGTCATTTACCAATGAAGAAGAAGAAAAGTATGCAATAGCAGATGTGCCATTCCTGCTTGAAACAGCGCTTACAGATCAGGGTGCAATCTTCCATGCAGCAGAGCCATGGTCTGCAAACAGCATTGTTGATGGCCACCTGGTCACAGGTCAGAATCCTGCTTCTGCCAAAGGTGTCGCAGAAAAGATGATTGCGATTTTGGAAGCATGAAAAGCAAGTTTCAATCGGGCTTACTCATTGTTCAATTAAACAATCGGGTAGCCCGATGTTTTCATTGAATGTCAAAGGCATTTCCACCTTGATCAGGCAAAGCTCAAAGATGAAAGGTATGGAGTACATACAGAAGCCGGATAAGTTTTTTACCTTCTTCTTAATTTTGTTTACTTTTCCACAGAAACGTAAAAAACTTTATGTATGAAAAATAATCCCTATACCGTGTCGCCGCCCGGCGACAGAACACGCTATTATATGAGCGGTCTTTGGACTTTCCTGGCCATGGGCAAAGATACCAATGGTGCATTTGCCCTCATCGATTGCAAAGTGCGAAAAGGTCTTGAACCACCCGGCCATATGCACCTTAATGAAGATGAAGGTTATTATTTATCAGAAGGAGAAGTAGAATTTACAGTAGCAGGGCAGGTGCATTTGCTGAAGGGGGGTGATTATATTCATTTACCTAAAAACATACCACATCAATTTAAGATTAAGAGTGATACTGCCCGGTTTTTGCTGCACTTGTCACCCGCAGGTTTAGACGAATTCTTCTGGCAGCTAAGCCGCCCCGCCGATACAACCGAACTACCGCCATTACCTGCCGGCCCGCCCGCTGCAGAAATTATTGAAAAAATAAAAGCCCTGCAAAAGCAGTATGGCATTGTTGGTATGGACCACAGCCAGATGAAAGCAACCTCGTAATCAGTTGGCATGGCAATTAATCAAAACCTGTGGAATACTCCAAGAGTTGAGATGTAAACCTACCGATCAATAGAACGACGAAGCTTTGTTGTTGTAGGCAGACGGTCTGTTCAGTATTTTGTCAAACCCTGGTGTACTCCCTCTTCCGTTGGCGGGCATTCATAGTAATCATTAATCCTGACCCATGCCCCTTTGTTTTGAGGATCAAAGGTGTAATCCCTGATCAGCTTTGAATTAAATATCATAGTGGGAAAACTGTATCCAGGGAGAGAAATAATCCCTCTTGCCAATTGCATTTCAGAAATGAATTCCATCCAAAATTCATCGATGAGATCAATACGCTTGGCTACTATACTTGAAAACCAGAACTTGTTACCTCTAAAGCCAGTCACTCGTTCATAGCCGATTTCTTCCATTCCAAACCGTTTCTTTCGTATCAGCTTTTCATCATCAATTGTGAATCCCGTGTCAAGGAATGCCACTTTTAACAATTCCAAAAAGAGTTGGTTACCCTTCTCTGCAGTTAATCTCATTCTTCTTCTGTTTAGGCGGTTAAGATATTAAAATATGACTGGCTATGCAAGCTATTTTCCTTGCAAGTTGCAAGCCTTCATATTGGATTTAATTTTTAGTGTTTATTTTTGAAACAACACAATATATTTATTTGTTGACCGTATTTTCTCTTGAATAATAATCTAACCAATGGGATGTTACATTTTTTCATACGGCATTAAAACGGAAGAAATACAAAAGGTATTTGGCTCAAATGACAATGCATTATTGGACCGGGTTCAATCTCATAAAACTTTTAAGTCGTATGCGGAAGGAATCGGGGCCAGGGGGCTTTCAATTGGTTTGAAGGACATTTCTACTTATCTTCCTGGGGACAATTTGGATAGTAGCCTTGATGGTTATGCCTTCCTCTGTATCTGTGCATCGGTGGGAACCCAGCTTCCGTATCGTCAGGAAATTAAATTGGGTGCTGGCACAGACAAAATATCTGAAGTACTGACTGTGGATATACAAAAGTTACTGGTCGAAAATGGCCATTTTTTCCCTCTTTCCAAAGTAACAGAGCCAGGCATTAGCCTCATAACGCTTGAAGAATTGAAAATTATTAAAAACAGGCTGTCTTCTGTTCATATCACCGACGAAAAAATGAAGGAACTGGCAGACATGGGGGATTTAGATGAAGACCTGCGCGGGCTGATTGAAAACATCAACTATTGTGTAGACCATGGTCTCGATATGATCTCGTTTTGTCATTAATCAGGGGCTGAATCCCGAGCTTTTTGGGGAAGCTTACAAGATCTTCTATAACGCCCTGACGTGTTTCAGAAAGTGTGTAAATGAAAAAGGCTGCCAAAAATTACTTTTGACAGCCCCTAACCAACAACAAATTATTTTTACTTGATACAAGGTGTAAACGATTGCACAAATTCAGTGGTCACGTTATTTCCACCACATTTGCCTGGCACCCAGGTGCCTGATTTAAGATAAACGCGTAATACTTCTTTTTCATTAGCGTTGGGCTCTTTCACTTCGGCATCGCCACGTACAGGCACGGCTTTTTTGATCTCTCCTGTAGCATCAATGATCATTTTAATTTTGACATTGCAGTCTACCGAAGCATCAAGATTTGCTTCATTGAGATTTTTATTTACAAACTGCAACCATGCTGGCGAACCTCCCGGATATTCCGGCGATTTTTCTACGCCGGTATATACAGTTAGCTTTAGCGCAGGATCATAATAGGTCGTGCATCCGAAAGCCGGTTGAGGATCGTGCGCTGTTTTGATCGATGGATGGGACCATAATGAAGAAAAAGAAGAAAATAAAAGGGCAAAATAAGTAATCAGGTTCATACGATATATTAGATTTAGGGCCATTCTTTATGGAAAAGCCGCGCTAATATAGAGTTTTTTTATTACCGGTCAAATGTCCCTGTCTTTCTTAGTTTACATGTACGGTTTCATCTCATCTTCTATATTCTGTCTCAGTGCCATTAACTTTTTGGCATAATTCTCCATTTCAATAGCTGCGGGTGCTTCCGGTACCCATTTAGGTACTGGTACTGTTTTGCCATTATCATCCACGGCCGCAAATACCATCACACAGTGGGTGGTTTTTATTCTTTCTTTACGACGCGGGTTGCCGGCCTGCACATTAATAGCGATATGCATGCTGGTGTTGCCGGTATAAATAACAGTAGCAGTAATTTCCACCATATCGCCAATAGAGATGGGCTTGAAAAAACGGATACCGCCAACGTATATTGTTACACAATATTGCCCGCTCCAGTTGGCTGCACAGGCATAACCTGCCTGGTCAATCCATTTCATTACAGCGCCTCCATGTACTTTTCCTCCAAAATTAACATCTGACGGCTCCGCAAGGAACCGGAGCGTTACGGTATTGCTGATTGGCTCAATCATAATTATATGTTGCCGCCAATATAAGGCAGAATATTTATTTTTAGAAATAAGACAAAGATTTGTTCATTAACACTTCTTATCATTAGCGAGGGACGTTGCATAAATAGCGACAGACGTCCTGCCGAAGGCAACATTTAACCCAATCTTTTTGACTTTTGTCTAAAGTTGACAAGAAAGCATAGGGGCTGATCTTTTGGATCAGCCCCGGGTTAATAATATTCCAAATTTTGAAGTTATTTTTTAGATACCGTCTGTTGCTTCAACTGTAGTATTTCTGCATCACTCAGTACACGGTTATAAACGGTCACATCATCAATAGCACACCTGAATACATTGGGGCCAATGGTATTGCCATCTAAACCTATTCTAAAGGAATTGGTGGAAGCATTGGACGTAATTGTTCCGGTAAAGGCCGGGCTGCCCGCACTCGCGCCATCTTTATAAAATTTCATGGTGGTTCCGTCATAGCTCATGGCAATGAAGATCCACTCATTTGTAGTAGTGGGTAACACGCCATTATTAGAGTAAACGTATTTTCCTCCGTCGATCACTGTATAAAGCTGGCCGGCGCTACTCACCCCGAAGATGTACCCGGTAGGATAATACTTGCTTACTATCGACGACGAGATCAGATTGTCATATTTGATCCATGCCGCTATCGTAAGTGGCTGGCTTACCTGGGCAGCTGTATTGCTGCTGGAATAGGCCTGACCATTGCCGCCTACAAAATAATATGCCCTGTTGGCCACACCGAAACGGTCTGAGTAAACGCTATCTGTTCCTGTGTACAGCGTGAGATTGAAACCATTTCCGCTGGCATCATTCACATTATTGCTGAAAGGGTAGTAACATATCAGTCCGCTGCGTGGAATATCTGCCAGCACTTCAAAGCTGGTGGTGCTGTTAGCCTGCAAATTGCCTATAGTAACCGAAATCTTTCCCGTAGTGGCGCCAGCGGGAACCTTTACTTTTATTTGCGTGGCGTTTGCACTGATGACTGATGCCGTTGCATTACCGCCAAACTTTACGATATTGTCTGTAAGCGTAGATGAAAAATTACTTCCCGAAATAATTATAGTATCACCTGCCAATCCGATTACCGGCGAAAATGAACTGATCACTGGTGCTACCGTCACTGTAAAATCTGACGATGAGGAAACTGATTGACCATTTATTGTTACAGATATTTTTCCGGTGGTAGCCAAATCTGGTACAGTTACCACCAGTTGTGAGTCGGATGCCGCCGATACAGTTGCCTTAATATCATTGAACTTTACAACATCCAAAGAAGGGTTCTTATCAAACGAGGAACCAGAAATGGTAACGGTAGTACCTACCGGTCCAGATGCCGGTGTAAATGATTTGATCATGGGGGCTGTGCTACCTGAAGATGGCGTATCATCTTTTTTACAGGCCGCGAAAAGTGCAATCAGGAAAACAGAAAATAAAGTAAATTTTTGATTCATACGATACGGGTTTGAGAAATAATATATATTATTATTCAAAGATTTAGATCCGGGATACTATCGGTTCCCATTAACGGAAGTACCATTAAATTATTATTACTTAACCGGATTATAAACCTCGATAAAATATTACAAGAGTGGCCTTCAGCATTTTACACAAATCACGGAAACTGACTATTCTTATGGGTGCCTACGGAGCGAATAAATAATCTTGTAATTACTCAAACAAAAATCCCCAATGAACAATCATTGGGGATAATCATTTGAGCTATTTCGATCTTAGAGATCTGTTGAGGATGTAGCATTATTCGGTAATAGAAACTGGTTCATATAAGGTCCATCGGCCCAGCGATTGTCTTTCCAGATATTGTTGTTACCGCTTTGTGCATTATAATCGGGAATTGACCAGCTGGGATTATGATACACCGCATTGGTATAATCTTTATCCTCCGCATCTGTTGACCATTTCCAGCGATTGCCGGTAACAGTCGTATTTGTTACAGGCACAGCCAGCGGTGCATGCAACGCAACACCATAACCATGCAGAATAAAATAATTGTTGTTTATCGTAACATGATCATAGCCATCATAACCATTCTGATCGCCGTCTGAATACATACCTATCAAACCCGATAAACCGGCATCGGGACCATAGGGTCCATTAAACTCCATATGATTACGTGAGAAGTTCAGGTAGTACTGTCCACCCCAGGTTTGAATACCATCAATATGATCGCCAGATCCAGCCGCTGCCGGGTCGGGGGTTATCCAGCATTCGGTAACAGTTACATGGTCTGAATAAACATTCTCTAACCCGCTATGCGGAAAATAGCAACGGTTTACGATTGCTGCCGCGGGTTGCATATTCCATTTGCGGCCACCGGTATTAAAAGCGGTGAGTTCACAATACAACGCTGCTACGCCGCCGCCATCGCCAGTGGGGTGGTTGGCCAGCAGGCTTCCTTTAGAACCACGCAATACCAGCCAGCCTGAGCTCACCGTAATTTCTGAAGTTACGTTTGCTCCCTGCAATACTACGGTTCCTGCCGGAAAAGTAAAACCATCAATTGTTTCGCCGCCGGCGCCTACTGTACGGGCCAGGCTACCCCAGCCACTCAATGCTTTGCCGGTAAATGTTCCGCCCGGTACGGTAGTAAGGGAAGTGATAGAGATACCGGCCGGGCCCACCATGGCAGTGGTAAGCTGCGAACCATGTGTAATGCCTCCAGTGTTCTGCGTAGTAATATTAACCACATTACTGGCTGCAGAACGATTGCCATAGCCATCTTTTGCTTTCACATAAAAGCTGTAGGCCGTGCCCTGGTTTAAGCCTGAAACAGAAAAAGAAGTGGTTGTAACGGTGTATAACAATGTTCCATTGCTGTATATTTCATAACCGGTAACCCCAACATCGTCGGTTGAGGCAGACCAGCTAAGCGTTACGTCGCTGCCAGTGATGTTCGATGCGGTGAGGTTACCCGGTGTCGTTGGAGCAATTGAATCGGCTTGTCGGGGAACAAATTCAATGTCGCGGTAGTAATTGCTGTTGTTATACGAGCTGGTAGGAAAACTTCCTGCTTTATAAACATATACCCCGTTGTTGCCGGCAATGCTGCTTAAAGGGCCGTTTGTAATAGCTGCGCCCATTTCACCGCCGGTAGCTGCATATTTGGTAACCGCATTTACCGAAATAACATAAGTGGTATCGGCTCCAATGTGAAAAGGAGTATCTAATACAACGGTTTGCCAGCCGGTATCCTTTTCATTGGTAAAAGTAGCGCTCTTCAATAATACGCCGCTTGCAGACCATAAACGGCCAATATGCGTGCCTGTTTCACCGGCTGGTTTAAAATACTTGAATTTTGTAATTGTACCGGGAGCAGTTGATTTAAATTTCATTCCCAATTCAACCGGGGTATCAGAGTCTGTTGATGCCGGTCGTTGCGTGGTGAAAACGGTATACGGTCCCGCAGCCGCCAACTGGGCTTTTTCATTTGCTGGTGAATCAAGGTCTCTTTTACAGCCAGCTAATAATAATGTGATAGAAAGGACAGGTATAAGTGTGTTGCCTAAAACACTACTGGTTTTTTTCATAAAGTAAGATTATTATGTCTGGCATAACAACAACTGTACCTGTTCGCTGGAATGTGGAGAATATTTAAAAAACTTTTTTTTTCTTAAAATATGTAGACAAAAACATATAAGTAAAAGCGGTAACGTTAATTTGCTTTCGGTTGGTGAATGAGGGTAGGAAAGGAGTGTTATTTATCTGTGATGCAGTTTAAAAAAATCCCAGATCACTTCACAGGCATTCATATCCCGGCTTAGCCTTCCGATCATAATTTTCGGTAAATACTGTTTGCCTCCCGGCCATGTGTGGCCTCCGTTGTTTACAGTATAGCCTATCACTTCTGCGCCACTTTTTCCGGCAGCATATACTTCTTTACTAATGCTGGTGCCATCTATGGCGATGTCGGGTAGGGACGTAACTTCCGGCCGGGGATTGCATTTATTAATAATTATCCATTTTTCAAGCACCTTTTGGTGGGATACGTAGGCGCCTTCGGCGCCTATGGTTTTGGCGCCACCGTTAAAATGAACGAGAGGATCTTCGGTTCCGTGTATGTACATTACCGGCAGCGTGAACGTGGGTGAGCAGGTTGCATATGGAGTATCGCTGCCCATGGTTGCCGCCACTGCTGCAATAGCTGCAAACCGGTTACCCATTTCACAACCTATACGCGACACCATAAATCCACCGTTTGAAATGCCGGTAGCGTATATTCTTGTTGTATCTACTGCATAATTCAACTCCATGTATTGGAGAACCTTTGCTACAAACTTTATATCATCTATATTTTGCTTATTAGCCTTTGTTTGGCGGCCATCATTCCAGCTCTTATCAATACCCTGCAGAGCCACTAATATGATGTTTTCCCGCTCGCTGATAGCTGTAAAGTCGTTTTTGTCACTGATATTTAGCATAGAGCCGGCATTGGCCCCGCCACCATGAAATAAGAAGATGACCGGTGTTTTTTGGGCAGTTGAGTAGCTTTTCGGCAGGTATACGATAAACGATCTGTTTAAATGATCAACCGTTATCTGAATTGTTGACTGGCCACTGGCAGGCTTAACCTGTGCGTTGGCAATATGGGTTGCCGCTAATAAGGCAATCAGCATGATGGTTGTAAGCTGTTTCATAATGGTTGGGACTATCGCAAAATAAATAGGTTTAATAATCCGCCGTTATGGCCATGTATGTTTGCCATCATTTACTATATAGCTTATTACCTGGTTATTTATAATCACTCTTGAACCCGATGAAGTAGGTCCTTTGCTGGTACTGACTTTACTTTTCCATCTATATCTAAGATCACCAGCTCCTCATCCAGTTTAGCGCTGGTTTCTACCAGTTTTTTAAAGGCCCTTTTCAGACCTGCCAGAAGCTTTTCGGAATCTTCATCAAGGTAGATATTCTTATCTTCCATAACGTTTCTTTGCTTTAAAAATATATTCCAAAGTTCGGAATTTAATATAGTATTATTTCCTTTAGCTATAATGGTTGGTTCCACCATATTGTCAATTACTTTCCAGTTATCGGCAATAGGGATATATAAATTCAACAAATTGGATATTCCTCTGTGATACCTGCGTTCTACCACCTCATCAGGGATATTATGCCCGCCTCTGCGTACCCTTTTAGCAACCCGTTGTTTGGCAAATTCAGGGGAATGCAACCAAAAGTAGAGCAGCGTAATTTTATACCCTTTTACTTTGGCTTTCTTTATTAATGGCACATAGCTTCGGGTAGATAAGGTGGTTTCAAAAGCGAAATCTTCTTTTGCTTCCATTAGTTGCTGAATTCTTTGAAGCATGAGCCTGCCTGCTTCAATAGCCACACTTTCCACATTAAAAGGGGAGAGGCCAGCCGCAATACTATCTGCATTTACAAATTCCTTCACCTTTAAGTCTTCAGGTAGGATTGTAAAGCTGGCTGTGGTTTTACCAGCACCATTGCAACCGGCTATAATGTGTATATTGGGCATTAAGTAGTGCGTTGCTTAAATAGTGAAAATACTAACTAATGATGAATTGAAAAAAGCCTGGTTTTTGACGACCATTTACAATGATCCGCCAACAGCCGGTAACCTTTTAAAAGTTAGGCCCTTTTATTCGATTGGGTGTGTACCTTTGAATTGGCATTATATTATATTAATACAGTGTTTAAATAAATCTGATGAAATTCAATTTCTTGTTTGCCTTGTTTTTGTTACTGGTAATGTTTGCCTGCAAGACCAGGAATAATGAAAAAGCTAGTGAACCTGCTCATAAAGATTCAACGACTGCAGCCGCATCCCAGCCCGGTTTTGCCGGGGTTGAATTTGCCAGTAAAATGGACCTGGCCTGTGGCATGCTGCTAACGGCAGGCATTCAGGACACCGCCCATTACAAGGGTAAGGTATATGGCTTTTGTTCTAAAGATTGTAAAAATGATTTTCTGAAAACGCCGGAAGCTTTCTTAGCATCAAAATACAGGCATTAACAAAAATGCTGTTCCGGATGAACGGAACAGCATTTGTTTGACTCAGGTTAAAGCCTTCTTCAATAACACTAAGTCAGATCAAAAACTATATTTAAGACCCACCTGGCCCTGCCAACGGGAATTGATGGGGTCAACAGTGTAATAGTGACCGCCTAAACCGGTTGGTTTGTTAAAGGTAAATGTGGGAATATAACCAGTTGAGGGTTTAGCAACAGGTACCGCAGTTCCTGCAACCGGGTTACCATTTGCATCATTTTGGTAAGCAACAAAGTTCAGCATGTTAACTGTATAGTTGTTTACATTGGTAACGAAGGTAATATGCCCCCAGTCGTTATTTATCAGGTTCAGTACATTGAATACATCGAGGCTCAACTGCAGGGTGTGCTGTTTGTTTGTGCTGCTCAGGTTAAAGGTGTGCATCAGCTTCATGTCAAGCTCATGGTTCCAGGGGGTACGTAAGCCATTACGCTCTGCATACTGACCTCTTCTTGTTTTGAGGTATTTATCATTTTCGATCAGGTTGTTCAGGTCTTGCCATTGCTGGGCAGCAGTGTAAGATCCTTTGTCGACCAAACGAATATCGTTTTGATCTTTGGGTATATACGGCAGGTTGGCATTGGCGGCATTACCAAAAGGATTGCCACCTGAGTTATATACTACAGAATATGGACTGCCCGACTGGCCTGAATAGAAGAAGTTCAATGAAGTAGTATTTACTGCATCCCAGTTCCAGCTTGTACCTACTGTGGCCACAATGCGATGGCGCAGGTCGAAGTTGGAATAAGCCAGTTTCGGGTTATTGGCAACGATAGCCGGGTTTACTTCAAAATTCGACTGGAATGAGTTGCGGATACCATTGCTAAGGTCTTTACTAACACCATAGGTATAAGCGGCGCTCCAGTTCACATTTAAAGAACCTTTGCCCAGGGCAATAGGAAGATAGGTTTTGCTTAACTGTGCAGTGAGGTTATACCGGTAACCTTCTTTTGTATTGGTCAATAAATACACGTTTGAATATTGCGTGTTCAGTTTACCACCAGTATATACAGGCGATTCAGTGGGGCCCTGGTTATAGTATTCAACCTGGTCTTTAATGTTGATCTGTTTAAACTGCACATCGTACAGGGTTTTGGTGTACAGGACATCTACTGTCAGTTTGTAACCCTGCCCGAATTTGTAATCAGCAGCAATGTTGGTACGAATTACGCGGGGCAATTTAAAGTGATTATCAATTACGTCAACCTCACGGGTATTGGCAGCATTGGCGCTGGCCAGTGCGTGTGCATTGATCGTGTCTTTTAAGGTCTGCGGGTCAATAGCTAAAGGAATAGTGATGTTCTTGTTAACCGTATTGCCGGTATTAGGTTTGAAGTCGATATTATTGTATACACTGCCCGACAGTGTTTCAGCATAGCCTAACCAGGCAAAAGGCATTCTGCCTACAAATACACCTGCGCCACCACGAATGATCAGTTTTTGATTACGGGTTACATCCCAGTTAAATCCTATGCGGGGCGACAGGGTAGCTGTTCCCAGCCATTTGTTGGTGAACTCGCCATAAGGAGTAGCACTATAAGTAACATTCAGTGTATTGCTGCTGGCTTTGGCAAAATCGGCATCTACCGGAATATCCTTATTTAATTTAGGATAATCTACACGTAAACCGGGCGTGATCCTGAAGTTGCGGCTTACCGTAACTTCATCCTGTGCATAAGCGCTTAACAAAGCCACTTTGTAAGGATTAGGTGGATTGTTGTACAGTCCATCCCTGGTGTTTTGGGTAGGGTCTATAGTATAGGCGCCACGAATACGGCTGGGCTGATCGGCCAAAAAGGTACCCAGGTTTGCATATTCCCAGCGGCCGTTCCATGAGTTTACAAAACCGTAGGTGAGGTTATAAAATTCGTTGTGCGTGCCAAAGGTGAATTTATTGATGCCTTTGGTATAGGTAACGTTATCGCTGAGTTCAAAAGTTTGTTGCTTCATGTTATAGATAGAAGCTTCGCGCCAGGTCCCCGCCCATACAGCGCCACCGCCAATATCCATTAGAGGAGATATAGTGCCGGGAAAATTCCTGTACTCATGTACATTAATGTAACTAACGTTAAACTGGTTGCTTACGTTCTTACTGAGCTTGCTTTTTAATTCAGCGGTCAGGTTATAGTTTTGGGTGTATTGGGTAAAGTCGGTTGACCCAAACTGAAAGTTGGTGCTGGTACGTTCCAGGTTGTTGCCCCAACCTTTGGTATAAATGCCACGAATAGTAAGGGTATTATTGGCGTCGATGTTATAATCAATGCGGCCAAAAAACTTATCACTCTTTGTAAATATTTTATAGGCGCCGAGGTAAGCACCGGGGTCATAATTATATTTTGTTTTCAGCTGGTTTGCAATGGCAGTTGCATCGGCAATAGTAACCGCTGAACCCGGATCGCCGGCATTATAGAATGTAGGCTCCTGGCGGCGTGTTTGCTCGAAGTTGGCAATGAAGAACAATTTGTTCTTAATAATAGGACCGCCAATGGTGGCGCCATACTGATAGTCGTAGAAATCAGAACCGATTTTTGATTTTTGTCCGTCAACACTTTTACCCATCAGGGCCTGGTTGCGGCCATAGCCATATACGGAACCATGAAAGTTGTTGGTACCGCTTTTGGTAACGGCATTCACGCTACCGCCGGTAAAGTTACCCAGCTTTACATCGTAAGGAGCCAGCTGCACCTGTACTTCCTGAATAACATCAAGGCTGTAAGGGTTGGTGCGGGTGCCTGCACCGGCAGCGCCCGACTGGCCGCCACCGCTAACCCCGCCAAATGAATTACTGAACCCGATGGCATCATTATTAATAGCGCCGTCAACAGTAAGGTTGTTGTAGCGGAAATTGGTTCCGGCAAATGAGTTGTTATTTGATTGCGGAGTAAGCCGGGTAAAATCAGACAAACTTCTGCCTAAGGTTGGCATGGTTGTTAATTGCGCCCTGCCTACCGATAAACCGGAAGGAAGTGCTCTGCGGCCTGAACTGGTAACCACTACTTCGGTGAGCTCTTTTGATTCAAGGGTAATATTACCTGAAGGGTTGTTGCCCAGGGAAAGGTTTACGTTCTCCAATGTAATTTCTTTATAACCCGTATAGGAAATTTTAACCGTATAGGGGCCACCAGGTTTCAGGTTAGGTAATACAAAAAGACCCTTGTTATTAGTTTCGGTTCCGGTAGTATAGCCGGTTGGCTCATGTTTTACAATAACAGAAGCGCCTGCTACAGCAACTCCTTTTCCATCCAGCACTACACCATTGAGGGTAGCTGTTGTTTCCTGTGCGTGCAAGTCAGGGAACAGATTACATAGGCAGATTAGCAAAAGTAGTCGTGAGAGTAACTTTGCGAGATTCATATAATGACGATTTATTTACCAGTGTTGAATGAGGTGAATAAGGTTACTGTTTCGAACAAATTTGTTGGCAGATGCGAAGTCTAATACGGGCGTCGTGCTGTATTTTCTGATATTGACTGATCAGGTGTTTAAGCTGCTTTGTCTTGGAATCATATTCTGCGAATATGTTTTCGAGCAAAAACAACTCTTTTTTAAGTTCTCTGACAATTGTTGCGGACGATAGCTCCTGCAAACCGGGAACTTCCAGTTTTTTAATAGTATCGTCCAGGGTCTGTGAAAAAAACCTGTGTTTGGATTGGGAAATATTAGCCATATCCATAAGTTATTAATGATAGGATAGGCGCACAGGAAAGCACTTTGCTAATGCCTGGCGTCGTTACTTATGAATCAGCCTTTAGGGTTGCTGAAAATCGGAAGGTTTGTCCTGCTCAATTCACGCGGCAAAAGTGCCCACACAGTGTTACCGTAGTATTACTGCCTTGTTAATGACTTGTTAACCGGCAATGATTTCGTTTGCTTTTTATTGAAGCATGCTTGCCTTATTACCCAGTTACCATCATATCTAAAAAAAACAGGTATTAAACGTATCGGTTACATATATTGCTGCGTTAAAGGGCATTATATAAGTACTTAAGAACTGATCAATAATCTATTTGAAAAATTTTTACCCAACCGAATTCTATGTTTGCATTTCGTACCCCGCCGGTATTGTACCTTCTTTTATTCCTGTTACCAGCCAGTTCCTGTTTTGCAGTCATTCGCTACGTTAATGCTAACAATCCTACGCCCGGTGCAGGCACCAGTTGGGCAACAGCTTATAATGATCTCAATGCAGCCATTGCGGCGTCGGCGTTTCCGGGGCATTATGGTGACGAAATATGGGTGGCGCAGGGCACCTACAAACCAACTACTACCACCAACAGGTCTGCAACCTTTCTGTGTACATTCGGGTATAGTCTTTATGGTGGATTTAATGGTACAGAAACTGCACGCACCCAGCGGGATCCCAAAACATATATTACCATCCTTAGCGGCGATATTGGCGTAACGGGTGATGCCAGCGACAATTCGTACCATGTAGTTACTTTACAGGGATTTCAGGGCGGCAGGGATTTCGATGGGTTTACCATTCGCGATGGCAATGCCAATGCAGGCTATCCCGGCAGCACCACACCACAAGCCGATAATTGCGGCGGGGGCGTGCTCGAACTGGCCCTTGCAGGCGATAATAGCCGGGCAGATCTGAAAAATGATATCATCACTAACAACTTCGCCGTATATGGCGGTGGTTTTGGTTCCTATGGAGACGGAACCAGCGCCCAGTCTTTTTTTGGTATAAATACTATCCTGTTCAATAACAATACGGCTGTTTTCGGCGGCGCCGTTGCCGCGCTGGTGCTGAATGGCGACTGGGGAGGGCCCACTATTCAAAACTGTATTTTTATCAATAACATAAGTTTGACCGCGGGTTCGGTACTGGCATGCGTGGTTGATAATCCCTATACCGGCGGTGTGCATAGCGATATAGAAAACTGTACCCTTTATAATAATGGGGAACAGGTGGTTTATAATCTGCCAGTAGGTTCGGCTGTCAGCAATGTTGCTTTAACCAACGATATTGTATGGAAATCAGGAGCGCCTTATACCAGCGTAATTTCGGGGCCTGCTATTAGTTTCGATAATTGTGATGTTGACCTGGTAACGCCGCTCACCGGCGGCGGCAATCTGGATGCAGATCCGCTCTTCGTTAATGCAGCCGGAAATGATTTTCACTTAACACCCTGCAGCCCGTGTATTGACAAGGGATATGACATTTATGGCGTAACCACCGATTATGAGGGCACTGCGCGTCCCCAGGGAGCTGCAAAGGATATCGGCGCTTATGAAGCTACTATTATTGGCCCTGTGTCTGCAGCACCAACCATTGCAGGGGTCAGTTATTGTCAGAATGCTACCGCTATTGCATTAACTGCAACCGGCACCAACCTGCTTTGGTATACAGCGGCCAGCGGTGGAACAGGCAGTGCAACCGCCCCGGTGCCTTCTACCGCCACTGCAGGCGTTACCAATTTTTATGTTACACAAACACTGGCCGGTAATTGTGAAAGTATTCGAACACCGCTACCGGTTACCATAAGAAGTTTACCCGCAGCGCCAACCGCTACTTCACCCACTTATTGCCAGTTTGCTACTGCTACGGCACTAACGGCTACAGGCAGCAGCAAGCTTTGGTATACAGTGGCTGCCGGCGGCTCAGGCACTGGAACAGCTCCGGTACCATCAACCGCTACAGCCGGCACTACCACCTGGTATGTGACCCAAACGGTGAGCTGCGAAAGTGCCCGTACACCCGTCACTGTTACCATCAATACAACGCCTGCTGCGCCTGCAACAGCGCCTGTGAACTATTGCCAGAATGCCACTGCTGTATCCCTCACCGCAACAGGTTCAAACCTCCTTTGGTATACAGCGGCTACCGGTGGCAGCGGTACGGCTATGGCGCCCACACCTTCAACCACTGCATCAGGAATTACCACCTATTATGTTAGTCAAACTATAGGTTGTGAAAGCCCCCGTTCTGCCATTGCGGTAACAGTGGGCGCTCAACCCGCTGCGCCAACAGCTGCATCGCCCAGTTATTGCCAGAACGATGCGGCCGTTGCGTTAACAGCCACAGGCACTAATTTACTTTGGTATACCACCGCAACGGGTGGAACCGGCGCTGCCACTGCGCCAACACCAGCTACTGCAACCGCCGGAAGCTTTACTTATTATGTGAGTCAGACAACAGGTTGCGAAAGCGCCCGTACGCTTGTTACAGTAACCGTTAATAAGAACCCCACGGCCATTTTCGATTGGTCGCCCGCGTGTATTGGAGCCGCATCAACGATCAGTGCTTTGAGCATGACGGCAACCCCCGACAGCTATAACTGGGATTTCGGCACCACAGCTTCAGTAAGCGGTTCCGGCGCCGGCCCATACCTGGTGATCTGGAACACCGATGGCGATCATGCTGTTACGCTAACAGCCATTACCGGTACCTGTCAAAGCAAGGCCACGCATAACGTAACGGTTTACGCGCTTCCGCAGGTTAGTGTAAGCCCTGTAACTGAACAACTTTGTGCAGGCGGCGCTGTTACGCTCAATGCAACCGGCGCTTCTTTATACCAGTGGAGCCCCGCCACCAATTTATCCGATGCGGCCGTGAGCAATCCGGTTGCCGTGTTGAAAAGCGATATAATTTATACCGTTTCCGGCACCGATAACAATGGCTGTGCCAATTCCGCGCAAATTGAACTGAAGCCGGTAAACTGCCAGGTATCTAATACCGGATATAATATACCCGATGCCTTTACGCCAAATGGTGATGGGAAGAACGACTTATTCCGGGTTAATACGGCTGATACACCGCAATCGTTCCGCATGATGATCTTTAACCGGTACGGCGGTAAAGTATTTGAAAGCAGGGATGTGCAAACCGGCTGGAACGGCACCATGGGCAGCGGGCAGGCCATGACAGGCGTTTACGTATATACTATTGTAATTAAAACATCAACAGGCACAACGATCGAAAAGAAAGGGACTGTGGTGCTGATCAGATAAAATATTTCAAAACAGTGGCCCTGCCAATCAAATGATTGGCAGGGCTCTTTTTTTGTTCGCAAATTCCCTATCTCCACTTAAAAGCAAAATAACTACATGGCTTGTCGGCTGTGTTGCTGATGCCGTGCATTTTGCCACTTTCCATAATATACAGGTCGCCGGGGCCGGCGGTATAGTTTTTTCCATCAATGGTCATGGTGGTATTACCTTCAATGACTAAAATGATCTCTGTTTCTATATGCTGGTGCGGGGCATGACTGGGGCCCTGATGTAACAGTTGGGTAACATGCATTTCAAGGTTTTCGCACATGGCAGTGGGGCGATCGAAGTATTTGCGCGTACCACCTTTTTCGGTCTTTTTAAATTCTAACGAGTCAACGTTCAGGATCAATATTCCTCCTGCTTTGTTATTTCTTTCAAGGTCCATTGGTTTTTTTGAACGGAAAACAAAAACGTAATAAGTAAGTGCACTGTTACCAACGTTTTCAAATGTCTGCATTTCGAGCGGCGGTATCAGTAATACACTACCGGGGCCTACTATTTTTGTTTGATTGCCAATAGTGCATTTCATAGTCCCCTCTTTTATGATAACAAGTTCTTCCCTGTCTTTTTGAGCATGTGGGGGCCTTGGTAAGGCGCCTTTTTCCTGGGTTGATGCATGGATCTCGAAATAATCAAATTCATTGGTAGTGCCGGCCGTAATTTTCCGGCTTTCGCGATGATCCCCTTTTGTAAGGGGTAATTCGTTCCAATGATAAACGCCTGATAAAACAGGTTGCATTTGTGTAAATGCATTTATCGCAAGTATATGAAACAGGCAGGCGAGTAAAATTTTCATATCGTAAGATTGGTTTATTTGACGCTGTTACTCTGTTACCAATGTTACGGATATTTTTTATTCAGACCTTAAACTTTTTACCGGGTTGGTAAATACTATTTTTATTGTTTGAAACCCGATTGACATAAAGGTTATGACTGAATATTATAATTATGTTTTAACTTCAACTGTTCGTTTGCGATACAAATAGTGTTCGTTTATAACCTTTAAACCCTATAAAAGCGTGAAAACAACAATTGCAATTCTGACAACAACCTTATTGATCTCATGCTCGAACAGCCTGGAGGAAAAAGAACAGACGCTGGAATTATCCTACATTGCATGGGCCTGTGACTGTGCAAACTGGGCCACAAGTGAAGATATCCAAAAATATAATGACACAGAAGAAGATGCGCTTGCCGAACAAAGTATTTTTATTGAGCCTGCTGATAAATCGTTGATCCTGCCCGATACACTGGGCTATAGTATGGACATTATTAAATTTACAGGTCATTTTTATAAAAAGAAGGGCTTCCCAAAAGAGTATAGTTCACAGGAAAAACCGGATAAAGCAAGGGTATTCAGGTATACGAAATATCAGGTAATTAGAAGTAATTACCGGGAATCGAAAATTGACACCAGTGCCCAACCATAAGCCATTAATTTTTATAGTGGGCAACATTCCCTGGCTGAGCATAGGACTGATTACTACGCCCAGTTGATAAGCTGGTTTAATACTTATTTGCGCGATCAAAAAAATGGCCCGATCTTACGCCTCATGGGGATTGAACTTAGTTACTAACTAAGCTGCTAACTAAGTTCGTCAACGGGGTCTTTACTGTATCACCCGCGATTCAACAGGCGAATACCCGTTTAGTCCATAATAACCGATGGCAATTACGCGGAACCAGTATCGTTTGTCGGAACTCAGTCCCTTGAATGTATAGCCGCCGAGTGAGCTGTATTCTGAAGTCCAGATGGTATGTTGACCGGGTGGCTCGGTGGTATACTGATGTACAAAGGCAATTGCATTTGTTACATTTTTAACGCGGATAGTTGCTTCTCCGGGCTTGCTCGTATCAATTTGCAGTTTTTCAATAACAGGCGGCTGCTTATTGCTATTGCCGTTTTCGCTATTGACATCAAACCCACTGCTCAGCAACATGGTGCGGTCACCTTTACTGGTCACCGTTACATAATCAGCCAGTTCCTGCAACAGGTCTACGGCAATTGCCTTCAATTTGTCTTTATTGGCCACCATTTGTTTATCCCGTCCTCTGGCGTCAGCCAGTGACTGTTCATATTCAGGCAGCAATATTTTTAGTTTTTCCAGGGCTTCCGGTGGGTTAGGGAACAACTCCTTATGCTCCTCCATTTGCATAATAACGCGACGGCTTGTTATTGGAATATCGTGCTGGTATTTCTTGTATTTTGTTATGATCCGGTTCATGGTAATGATAGTAGCAATGAATTAATATGGTTTGTGCGCTACTGTCAGGACCCTTAACTTGTTTTAGATCAGGGTAAATAATGACTGGGAAGGGAATTAAATCGCCTGATGGGAATGCTGAATGATGAAATTGGTCGGGAAGTTTGGGAGGCTCAGCTACGTTATAAATTTACGGGATTTAAGAATTGCTTTGATTATTTTAGGGTTATTGGCGCAAAATTTTGACTAATATCAATAGATGCAACGGTTATAGCTTCTTTTCTGCGGAAAAAGAGATCAATTCTCCGGAAAAGTGGGTCAATTCTCCGGGAATTCAGAATTCATCCCGGAAGATTATATTGCTTCTCCGGAGAAGTGGATCGTTTCTCCGGGAAAACAGGTTATTCTCCGGAGAAATATATCGTTTCTCAGGGAAGTTTGGTTGTTTCCAGGAGAAATGTACTGTTTCTCCGGGAAAGTTTGCTATTCTCCTGAGAATTGAATCATTTCTCCTGGAAAAATTATGTATCGCCGGAGGATTATATTGTTTATCCGGGAATAATTGAAATTCTCCGGAGAAAAATATCGTTTCTCCTGAAAATCAGATTTATTCCCGGAGAAATTGGTTGGTTTCCCGGAGAATCTTGTCGTTTCGCCGGTAGAATTGATTTTATTCCCGATGGAAAGAATCGTTTTGCCGGGAATAAGGAATTAAGTGATAGTACGCCGTTCTCTAAAACTGGATATCTTATCAATTACTGAATGCTCCACTTTCGCGATAAACTTTTAAGTATCAGCAGCATTTTACCTGCCTGTTTAAACTAAAGACCGGCATGCCCCTAATGAATTCAGGAATTTGAATTACCGCATCACCTCTTTTATGATCTTCACCGCCTGCACCTGCTCCTTAAAATTCAGGGAGGCAAAACCAAGCCGAACGGCATTGAACTTTTGTTTACCTATATCATAAGCTGTTCCATCTCTTATGACAAGGCCGCGGGTAAAAGCATGTTGGGAAATTGTTTTCAGATCGTGGTGTAGAAAGTTTGTCCAAACCGACATGCCACCATCGGGCACTTTAAATGAAATGGCAGCACCTAATTCTTTTTGAAGCAACTGGCAGAGATGGTCTCTTCTTTCATTATATATTTTAACTGATTTCTTGATGTGCCGGCCAATGGTTCCATCCTTATATAATTCAGCAATGGCGTTTTCCATCAGGCTGTCGCCCTGGGTATCAACAATTTTGCGATAATAAGTAGCTGTTTGTATAAAGGCAGTTGGCGCCACCATAAACCCGATCCTTACTGCCGGCGCAAAGGTTTTGGTAAGCGTTCCAATATAGATCACGTTGCCCTTGCTGTCGTGGCTGGCCATTGGCATAACCGGTTTGCTGCTGTAATGAAAATCGTAGTCGTAATCATCTTCAATGATCGCAAACTTATATTTTGCCGCCAGGGCCAGTAAGTGCATTCTCCTTTCGGGCGATAATGTAACGGTAGTAGGGTTGTGGTGATGTGGTATCACGTAAACCATTCGTATCTTTTTCTTCTTACAAAGTTTTTCGATGAGGTTGGTGTCAATGCCGGCATCATCAACCGGAACATAATTGAGGTTAGCGCCCAGTTGTTGAAAAGTAATATTTGCGTAACTGTAACCGGGCAAGCCAACGATCATTTCATCATTTGGGTTAATGATCACTGAAGTTGCAATGAAAATCCCCATTTGCGCACCTTTTGTGATCAGGATGTTATCAGCGGTAATGGCCAGGCCCCGGGTATCGCATAAAAAATCGGCCAGCGTTTGCCGCAATAACAGGGAACCTTGCGCACCACCATAGAGTAAATATTTTTTATTGGCAGCAAGCCGGGAAAAACTGCGCATACACCGGGTAAGTTCTTCAATGGGCGCCAGGCGAACATCGGGGAAACCGTCATTAATAACCAGTTTACCCACAAGTGGAATACCGGCAGCCGGGATGGGAATGATCTTTTTTTTGTCATAGAGAAAACCTGTATCCTGGGGTAAACTATAATCAGGGGCATCGCCCGGTAATTTCCGGGGCGAGAACAAGGGAAGATCAGCTTTTACAAAGGTCCCTTTTTTAGGCAGCATTTCAATCCACCCCTGCGCTTCCAGTTCCTGGTATGCTGCAACAGCGGTCATGCGGTTAATGCCCAGCATGGCCGCCAGTTCCCTTGAACCCTGAAGTTTTAGTCCCTTTCGTAATCGTCCCTGCCTGATATGCTGAATAAATGCATTGCTGATCTGTATATACACCGCTACGCCGGTTGCAGGATCTATGGTTATCAGTTCTTTCAGTAGTTCCATCTGGATTAGCTGGTTTATTGAAACTGGATTATTCAGGTAATCCAACGAAGTTATAGCTTTGAATTCTCAAAAAACGCATATTATGAAAGAAAGAATGAATATTGACGCCGCAGAACCGGGCGTTTATAAAGCAATGAATGCTGCGGAAAAACAAATTTCCACCTTCACCATTGATAAGAAGCTGGCTGAGCTCATCAAGTTAAGAACATCGCAGCTCAATGGCTGCGGGTATTGTGTAAACCTGCATTCGCTGGATGCCCGGAAAGCAGGGGAGACCGAACAACGGGTTTTCGCCATCAGCGCCTGGTGGGAAACACCTTTCTTCACCGAAGCAGAACGGGCCGCCTTAAAACTGGCAGAAGAAATAACCAGGATCTACGAAGCCGGTTTACGCGAAGAAACCTTTCAAAATGCCAGAAAATATTTCAGCGAGCAGGAGATTGCCCAACTCATTTTTATAACCACTGTAACCAATAGCTGGAACCGGATCGCCATTTCCATGCACATGGTGGCAGGATCTTAATCTATACAGAAATGAACGATCAAATCATTTGCAGTACCTGCGGAACTTATTACCCTGCAGCCACAGCACCGGAATTGTGTATTATTTGCAGCGATGAACGCCAGTACTTTCCCGAAACCGGACAAAGCTATACGAAACCTGCTGACCTTCATCGAAAGCACAGCATTAAGCTGAATAAGTTGCATGAGCGGTTGTATGAAATGGAGATCAACCCAATGTTTGCTATTGGACAAAGAGCCTTACTGGTTTTGTCAGAAAAAGGAAATGTACTATGGGATTGCATTCCGCAGCTTGATGAATTAACTATCGAATTCATTAAATCAAAGGGCGGGCTCAAAGCGATTGCATTTTCGCATCCGCATTATTACAGTAATATGAACGACTGGGCCGAAATTTTTGATTGTCCTGTTTACATTCATAAAAATGATGCTGAACATATTATGGTGAAAGGGCCGCATATTCATTTATGGCAGGGCGATGAACACGAATTATGGGATGGTATGAAATTGCTGCTGGTCGGTGGCCATTTTGAAGGCAGCAGCATTTTGCATGTACCATTTTTATCGAAGGAAGGAACCATACTTTGCGGCGATACCCTGTTCCTTTCGCCCAGTAAAAAACATTTTTCTGTAATGCGTAGTTATCCCAATCGTATTCCCTTGTCACAGCAGGAAATGCAGCGAGTGAAACAGCGGTTTGATTCAATTCCTTTTGACACCTTTTATGGATATATAAAAACCCAGAACCTTAGTGAAAATGTGAAGCCAATCTTTGCGCGATCGATGCAGCAATATTTTTTATAATAAAGAAAGCCCTCCCGATGCATCGGAAGGGCTGTGTAAAAACTATTTTGAAGCTGTTGCTATCTTAGCAGGATCACGGTTCCTTTTCTTACCAGCGGCCGGCCTTTGTAATCGGTGGCCTGTGCTATGTAAACAAAGGTTTCCTGCACCAACCGCTCTCCTCTGAAGGTTCCATCCCAGCCAATTTTATAATCGGTTGTTTTAAACACCAGTTGTCCCCAACGGTTGTACACGGCAAAGTAATCAAATGATTTAATGCCTATTGGCTTCACCCTAAGCTGGTCGTTATGGCCATCATTATTGGGCGTGAATGCGTTTGGAACGTACAGGTCGGGACCGGCAAACCGGTTGATCTTTACATGTGAGGTCTTTTTACATCCTTTATCAGTAACGGTATACAACTGGTAAAGTTGGTCCCTGTCCCAGGTTGCAATGGGCTTTTCAACATATGGGCTATCAAGGCCAACAGCCGGCGTCCAGGTGTATTGCATGCCGGGTGCGCCGTGTGCGCTCAGGTAAACCGGTTCATTAAATGCCACCAGGGTATCGTTTCCTATCCATGATTTATTATCATAGATCCTGAACGGGCGGTAAATGGTGTCTTTACAACCTTTATCAGTAAGCGTGATAAGGGTGAAAGGAAAGTTCTCTTCATTCTTATAATACCTGGTGAGAATGTAAGCCGTACTTTCTTTTTTGCCATTGAGAAAATACCAGTTATACTTCACCACATTTCCATCGTGGTCGGTAGCAGTGTAGGTAACCGGAACATCAACACAGGAATCGCTGATATCCAGTGTTACATTGGGCTTGGGCCAGATATCAAAGCTATGTTCAACCGGAAGGCTTTTACAGCCAATACTGGTTTCTGCCACCAACTTTGCCTTGTGTACACCGGGCGTAAACCAGGTATTCACATTTTGCGTATTGGTAGTGATGGTATTGTCAAATGTCCAGTACCATTTGTTTATTATTTCCGCACTTCCATTGGGCGGCATCTTTGTTGAATCGGTAAAACTGATCGTTTCATTTGTACACATCAGATCACCCACCCTGAATTCTGCAATGGGTCTGTAGTGAATGTTTAACGTGTTCAACGTGGTGTCTGAGTGGCAACCTTCGGGGGTGGTCACTACCAGTTTCACGGGAAATGGTCCCGGTGGGGCAGTAACCGCCGGTGGCGTTTTCCCGGTTACTATACTTCCATTGATATTCCACCACCAGTTGTTGATGGTACTTATGTTTGCCGGTACAATTGATTGGTCGGTTAATGTAAATGATGTTTGATTTTCACAGATCGGCCCGGGGAAAGTAAATGCGGCAACAGGTCTTGGCACTATCGTTACCTGCTGTGTTTGTTCAGTGGTACAGGTACCTTCATTGGTCGTTTTCAGCTTTACGTTTATATAACCGGATGTTGAATAACTGGTTGTAGTAGTAATGTTAAGTGTTGTATCGGTTTTTCCATTGCCGAAATCCCAAACATAACTGGGATTCTGCAAATTGGTGGATGTACTTGTAAATACAAAATTGTTGCCGTCCTGACACTGCTTTATGTTATTGATGTTAAAGGAGGTAACGGGTGATGGATATATATTCACTAAAACTTCTCTTCTGAATCCTTCACAACCAAACAGGGCTTTTTGGGATACATAATATTTAGAGAGCCCCGCTGTAGTGGTTGATGGATACGGGGCTGTAAAATTTCCGGTTCCACCCGTAGCCGTCGGATACCAAAGCAGGGTATTACCAGGATCTACCGAAGCGGTTAACTGGTTCGGGTTTGAGAACTGGCAAAGATTCACCGGTGCTGTGTCGGGGGTATCGGGCACTGGCAATGGCTGCACATATGCCTGTAACGTATCGCGGCAACCGAAACCGGGATAAGGTTCCACATCAACATAAAAAACACCCACTGTAGTTGGGGGCGGGCTTAATGTAACGGACTGGGCATTGCCCATTATAGAAGTGTAAGTGGAGTTGTACCAGGTATAATTTTTAAAGCCATACGGTGCATTAAGGATCAATGAATTTGTTTCTATACAATACGGTGCTGTAGCCAGGATGTTTGAACAGGCGCTGGCTACATCCATATACGCATAACCAAAGTGGCCGCTACGGGTACAGTCGGCTGTACGGAATTCAAGGCGGACCGTGTGACCGCCCAAACCGGCAAATTGCAATGATGTTGGCGTCCAGGGTTTATAGATAACCCCTGAATTTGACGGGGAAGGGGTGAAGCCGGGAAGGCCGGCAGTTGATACATAATCGTAAGAAGCACAGTTAATGAGATCGCCGGTTATTACATCATAAGCGGTTACATAAAAACGTGGTTGCTCGGGCAGGCTATGCCCGGGGTCTTCGAGTACAACGGCATAAAAATAAGTGAACGTAAAAGTATCAACGGTGTTTGGCACCACCATCGTATAGGAGATGGATTCAGCTTCGGCGCCTATCTGGTCGTTTCCCAGCCGCACAGAATATCTGCCGCCATAAGGACAAACCTTTGGGAATTTACCATATGGATCGTTGCCCGGATTAGTTGTTGCGTCTATGATCGTATGCCGGTTATTTATTGGTAACGATGGATTGAGGAGCATTCTGTTTTTTCCGTTGAAAGTATCTACAGTGCCTATAAAACAATCCCAATGGTCGAAAGTGCCGGCTTCAAAATCGAGGTTTGGTGGACAGGTTGATTGGCCATAGCCTTTACATAGAAAGCATAATAGAATAAGCAAAATTCCGGTAGCGGATCTGGCCATACGTCTTTAGGGGTTATAGAGGTTTTCGGAACCACAAAATAATCAAGTTTGAGGAAAACTCTTAATTTATGCACTACAAGTTTATAAGCGTGCAGTTTTGGGAATAGGCGTGCAGTTTTGCGGGATAAGTGCGTACACTATTTTTTGGCAAAATGTTCCCGGAAGATCCTGATTGACGCACTGGTAACCAGTACACATGGTTGCTTTTTCAAATAGGAAAATTACTATTACCGTTTAATCTATTGAGGATCAACCATAAAAAAACCGCACAGCTGCCCCTGTGCGGTAAACTTTTCCTGAAGGGAAGTTTTAAGAAATATCTATCCTTGATTTATCTACTGATAAACCGGTTCTTAGCCCAATAACAAATACGGCGAGGGCAATGGCGCCTAAAGCGAAGACGGTATCGCCGATCACCCGTAACCAACGGAAAAATTGTAATAAAGGTTGTTGCATAAATTCTGCTGACCGTGCATACCACATTCCATGATCAACGCTTGCCATGGTTTGCAGCACCCCAACAGGCAGCAAACTCAATGTCACCATCAACAGCAAACCAATGTTGATACTCCAGAAGGCAAACCCGATCAACCGGTCTTTCCAAACATAGCGGCTGTACAATCCTTTCAACACAAATAACATCAATCCTATACCCAGCATACCGTATACCCCAAACAAAGCCGCATGTCCATGCACGGGGGTAGTGTTCAATCCCTGCATATAGTACAATGCAATGGGTGGATTGATAACAAATCCGAAGATGCCTGCACCCAGAAAATTCCAGAATGCAACGGAAATAAAACAATAGATGGGCCACTTGTAGGCCTTTACCCATTCTGCAGATTTGCTAAGCTTGTAATTATGATAAGCTTCGAAACCAATAAGCACAAGCGGCACAACTTCCAATGCACTAAAGGTGGCGCCCAATGCCAGCACGGCAGTAGGCGTGCCGGAAAAATATAAGTGATGGAACGTTCCTAAAATACCGCCTGCTAAAAATATGATCGTTGAAAAGATAACGTTTAAGGTGGCTGAACGTACCTGCAATAATCCCATGCGTACAAACAGGAATGCAGAAACGACGGTAGCGAAAACTTCAAAAAATCCTTCTACCCATAAATGCACTACCCACCAGCGCCAGTATTCTGCCAACGCCAGATTGGTTTGCCGGCCCCACATAAGGCCTGCACCATAGAACAGGGCAATGGCTGTAGAGGCGATCAGGAACAGGATCAGCAGGTTTCTGTCAACTGTTCTTTTGCGTAATGCAGGGGCAAGCGCCCGGTACATCAGCAACAGCCAAAGCCATAAGCCTATGAAAAGAAAGATCTGCCAAAATCTTCCAAGGTCTACGTATTCATAGCCCTGGTGCCCGAACCAGAAGTTTCCGATCAATCCTAATTTTTGCATAATGCCCAGCCATTCGCCGGCAATGGAACCGCCTACAATGATCAACAATGCAATAAAAAGGAAATTCACACCCAGCTTTTGATATTTGGGTTCATGGCCCGAAACGGCCGGGGCCATGTACAGGCCGGTGGCAAGCCAGGAAGTAGCGATCCAGAAAATACCCAATTGCACATGCCAGGTGCGCGATACGGTGTAAGGCAACAGGTTGGCAATCGACAATCCATAGAAACCGTTTCCTTCCACACCATAGTGCGCGGTCACTATTCCCATAATTATCTGCACAACAATGAGGATGGTAACGATCCAGAAATATTTAAGGGTTGCCTTCATGGAAGGGGTAGCCGTAATACTTAGTAACGGATCTTTTTGGGGCAATTGCGATGGGTCAGCCGGTTCCTCCCTGCTGGTTGCATGATAAAATACCAGGATGCCAATGCCTGCCAGCAACACAATTACACTAAAGCCTGTCCACAGGATCAAACTATTGGTAGGTTTGTTGCCGATGATCTCATCGGGCGGCCAGTTTTGTGTATACGTTACGTTTGAACCTGGCCGGTTGGTGACGCATGCCCACGCAGCCCAAAAGTAGAATGCATTCAGTTGTTGCATTCTCGCTGCATCTTTGACCGTATTCTCCGGAATGGCATAGGCGTTTCTTAATGAGGCCAATGCAGGGTCGTTTGTAAATAAGCCGGTATAATGCCTGCTCACTGCTTCAATGGCGGTTGCTCTTAAAGGTGAAATCGTGATATCGCCTGAAGTTTCATCATACGTATTTTTTCTGATGGCTGTTTGCAGTTGCTTCTGCAATTGCACTTGCTGATCGGGTAAAATTTTATCGTATGGTGAACCGAATTGTTGTTGTGATAATTTATCAAGCATAAAGGAGGATTCCCTGTGCAGCCAGTCAGCCGTCCAGTCGGGCGCCACATACGAGCCATGTCCCCATACGGTTCCAATTTCCTGTCCACCGATGGATTGCCATACATTTTGCCCATCTTTGATATCCTGGCCGGTAAACAACACCCTGCCATCTGTTGTTTTTACCTGTGCAGGAACGGGTGGCGCCTTATGATAAAGGTCAATGCCATAATATAGCAATACAGCGAAAGAAACTACAATTACAAGAGAGAACGCGATCCATAATTTGCTGGTACTTTTCATGGTTTTATTCTTTATAGTGGTTTTATTTCATCAGTCACTAAGCGTGCAGCCTATTCCCTTTGCGCTGGAAACCCTTACCGGCCGGTCGTTCACATAAGCTTCCAGCGCATCTTTCAGGTAGAAATTTTTTACAGCGCCCATATTCAATGGGCCATCGTCGATGGCGCCCACATACAGCACTTTACCTTTTGCATCAACCAGCACACAGTCTGTGCTTACCCTGGGTTTCAATTGCCTGAGAAGCGTATGATCTTTATCTTTTTTGTAGGGGAGGCGCCACCCGAGGTCGCTGATCAATTGCTGCATGTCTTTATCTGTTTCTTTGCGGCCGGTAAACACTGCGGTAAAGCTCACTTTGCTTTGATAAGTTTTTATAAGCGAACCAAAGGTTTCTTTATGATTGTAAATACAGGGGCATTGTGATTGAAGAAACAGATACACAGTCGCCTTTTTTAGTGGCGGCGCCTGAAATGACAGGCATGCGCCGGCTATAGCCGCTATGATAAATAACGCCTTCATCATTTTCATTGCTTTATTTATTTTGCTTCAATTAAACCAACAGCACCCTGTTCAACACTTGCGAAAGAATGGTCCACAAAAACGTAGGTGCCTTTTTCCGGAACAACAAATTCAACGATGGCGCCGTTGCTGCTTCCCAATAAAACGGTTTGCATGCCCCGGAACTCATTATCAGGATTGCCATCGATCCATACTTTATCGAATATGGTTCCCACCACATGAAAGCTGGAAGTAAGGTTGGCGCCGGTATTAAGAACATATAACCGTACCCGGTCACCGGCTTTTACCTGCAGTGGTTGCTGCACATACTGTTTGCTTTTTCCGTTAAAAGTTACATACAGCGGCTGCCGGTTCCTGGCACTGGCTACATCCGTTTCATACAGGCTATCGCCTTTTGGTTTCAGATAGAATTCATTTTGCACAATGGCGAATTCTTTATCAACCTTTCCGGGAAAACCATCCTGCGGTTCAACTATGATCATGCCGGTCATGCCGCTGATCATGTGTTGTAAAATAACGGGTGTGCCACAGTGATACATAAAAACACCCGCATAATTGGCTGTCCATTGAAAGTGCAGGGTTTCGCCGGGGTTAATGCTCCGGTATTTGTCGTGCGGGTTAACCATGGCCGCATGAAAGTCGATAGAGTGGGGCATAGGCGGCGATACTTCAGCTGTAAGGTTCGACCGGTTGACCATGCTGAATTTTACTGTTTGCCCTACCCGCACTCTCAATACGGGGCCGGGAATGGAATCCCCAAACGTCCAGGCCCAAAAGCAAACGCCGTTTGCCACGGTTATTTTTTTGTGTTGGATATCCACCCGTATAGCTACCGTGTCATTATCAACAAGCGGAGGAATGTTGGGTGCATAGGCAATGGGGCCGTCTGTGGTGGTAGCCGGGATGGCCTCGTTGGTGACATACGCTTTAGGCGCGCCATAGGTCATTTTGACCTTGTCAGTGGCGCCTGAAAAACAACCACTGAATACAATCACTGTTACAAATACCAGGGCCAAAGTTAAAGCAGGTTTCATATGATAACATTTATTTTAAACATGATTTCGACCATACTTAACTCCTTCCGTTTTTCCGTTTGCACGCAAAGGTATAAACGGAATCTTCATCGCCTGTATGATTTGTATCATTGTGAAAACTGCTGAAGATCAGTGGCTGGTTTTCTGCGTTCATACAAAAGAAAGAGGTCGCCTCTTGCGAGACGACCTCCATTGTTATTGCACAGGGATATTCTTTTTATGATGCAGATCATACGCAAGATGGGCCATCCACCTGTTGACAGATGACTCACCTTTAATCCGTTTATGCCAGATCAAATCTGTCGAGGTTCATCACTTTATTCCAGGCGGCTACAAAATCATTTACAAATTTGTCGTGCCCGTCGTCGCTGCCATACACCTCAGCAATGGCCCGCAGTTCAGCATTGGAGCCAAATACCAGGTCGGCACGGGTGGCTGTCCATTTTGCTTTACCCGTAGCGCGGTCGCTTCCTTCGTACAATTCCCGGTCTTCAGACGCTGCTTTCCAGGCAGTGTTCATATCGAGCAGGTTTACAAAGAAATCATTGGTGAGCACGCCGGGGCGTTGTGTAAACACGCCATGTTTGGCGCCATCATAATTCGTATTTAGCACGCGCAAGCCGCCTATCAATACGGTTAATTCAGGCGCGGTCAAAGTCAATAACTGCGCTTTATCGATCAGCAATCCTTCGGTTAATACCGGCAATTTTACATTGCGGTAGTTACGGAAGCCATCTGCCAGCGGTTCCAGGTAACCGACAGATTCAACATCGGTTTGGTCTTGCGAAGCATCCATACGGCCAGGTGTAAACGGAACGGTGATGGTACGGCCAGCTTCTTTCGCGGCTTTTTCAATACCGGCGCAACCGGCCAGCACGATCAGATCGGCCAGGGAAACTTTTTTACCGCCAGCCTGTGCACCATTAAATTCTTTTTGAATGCTTTCCAGTTTATCCAGCACTTTTTGCAGCTGAGCCGGGTTGTTCACCTTCCAGTATTTTTGCGGGGCCAGGCGAATGCGGGCGCCATTAGCGCCGCCGCGTTTGTCGGAACCGCGGAATGTAGATGCCGAAGCCCAGGCGGTAGCAACCAGTTCAGATACGCTTAATCCGGATGCCAGCACTTTTCCTTTCAGCAGGGCAATATCATTTTCATTGATCAATGCATGATCAACTGCGGGAATGGGGTCCTGCCAAATCAATTCTTCCTGCGGCACATCGGGACCCAGGTAGCGTGCACGCGGGCCCATATCGCGGTGCGTTAATTTGAACCAGGCGCGGGCAAATGCATCTGCAAATGCGTCGGGGTTTTCGAGAAAGCGCCGCGAGATCTTTTCATATACCGGATCGAACCGTAAAGAAAGATCAGTGGTGAGCATGGTGGGCACCCGTTTCTTTGAACCATCAAAAGCATCGGGTATAATAGCTTCTGCATTCTTTGCTACCCATTGATGCGCACCGGCGGGGCTCTTTGATAATTCCCATTCAAAAGCAAAAAGGTTCTCAAAGAAGTTATTACTCCATTTGGTGGGCGTTTTCGTCCAGGTAACTTCAAGTCCGCTGGTGATGGCGTCGGCGCCTTTACCACTACCAAAGCTGTTGCGCCAGCCAAGGCCCTGCAATTCTATACCGGCAGCTTCGGGTTCTTTGCCTACATATTCGCCGGCATTGGCCGCGCCATGGGTTTTACCAAAGCTGTGTCCGCCTGCGATGAGGGCCACTGTTTCTTCATCGTTCATGGCCATGCGGCCGAAAGTATCACGGATATCCTTAGCAGCAGCAATGGGATCAGGATTGCCATCGGGTCCTTCGGGATTCACATAGATGAGCCCCATTTGCACGGCTGCCAATGGTTTCTCGAGGTTGCGGGAATGGATGTCGCCATCAGCAGGTTCGTCAGAAGAAACCACGCCATGTTCTTTGGCCACGCCGGGCGAACCATGTGCATAGCGAATGTCGCCGCCAAGCCAGGTGTTTTCGGCACCCCAATACACATCTTCATCGGGTTCCCATACATCGGGACGGCCGCCGGCAAAACCAAAGGTTTTAAAGCCCATTGATTCCAGCGCTATATTACCGGTAAGGATCATCAGATCGGCCCAGGAAATTTTGTTGCCATATTTTTGTTTGATGGGCCAAAGCAATCTGCGGGCTTTATCAAGGCTCACATTGTCGGGCCAGCTGTTGAGCGGGGCAAAACGTTGTTGTCCGGAACCACCGCCGCCACGGCCGTCAAACACGCGATAGGTGCCGGCGCTGTGCCAGGCCATGCGAATGAACAGGGGACCATAATGACCGAAGTCGGCCGGCCACCAGTCCTGTGAATCGGTCATGAGCGCATGCAGGTCTTTTTTCAACGCTTCCAGGTCGAGGCTTTTAAAGGCTTCGGCATAATTAAAATCATCCCCCATGGGGTTCGATTTTGTCGAGTGCTGACGAAGGATGTTCAGTTTTAACTGGTTAGGCCACCAGTCGCGGTTCCTGGTGCCGCCACCGCCAATGTTTTGCTTCATGCTGCCATTGTGAAACGGGCATTTACTGATGTCGTTAGATCCTTTTTCCATTGTTATAAGTTTATGGTATTGAATGAACAATCGCCAGCACCGGGTACCTGTGCCGGGGTGGTAAAATTAGGGTATTGGGGCAATAAGCTAAATCAATTAATTCGATAGTTTAATAGAGGAAATCTATGAGGTGGGCTGTGCAGTAATGAAGAATATCTGCTTAAGGAGCCGCTGCAAAGAACCGCCTGGCGCCTTCCCGGCCATTTTCTACCAGTTCGGCGATCGTTTTCTTAGGCAACTTGCGCACCCGGCCACTTAAATTCAGGTTGTTGATGGAAATGGTGCGGCGTAAACCACCCGGGTGCGTAACCTCGGGATTGACCTTGTCGATCAACGTGTGGTACAATGCCCTTAAATAATCATGCATGGTATTGATGGGAAAAGGATAAACGCCGGGATGTTGCCTATTGTATTGAATTTGTTCGGGCATTTCCATCAGCAGTCCCAACGTTTCGGGGTTCTCATAGGAACATGTAACAGCTGCGCTTTCATCATTTACATACCGGGCCGAGTCGAATAAAAAAATGGGGTAATTACTCAATGCCCCTCCATCTACCATTACATGCATTAATTTTCCATTGGGTGGCTTTTTATATACATGGCCGCTGTCATCCATCAATATGGCGCGGTAATACAATGGAATAGACAGGGAGATGCGCACGGCATCGGCAATAGCCATGTTGGGATAGCATTCGAAGGAAAAAACACGCAGGGCCTGAAAGGTAAGGTCGGTCCCCGTTATATACAGGTCTTTATATCCTTTTTCTGCACTTAGTAGATGCAGTTCGGCAAAGGTGATGCGGCCGTTGCCGGTTTTGGCGGCAATCAGGTCTTCCATCCATTTGGTGATCTTTTCGCCTTTATACCAGCCGAATTGCTTTTTTAACCGGCTGATGCCGCCGGCCAGCATCCAGGCGCCATCATTGAATCGTTTTAAAGGTATATGTGCGGCGAGCTCAATAATTTCAGTGGAAGAATAGCCAACCGCCAGCAGCGTGCCCTGTATAGCGCCCACCGAAGTGCCGGCTACCCGTTGAATATTTTTCAAAATACCCATGCTGTCGAGCACCTGCAAGGCGCCCGCATAAGCAAATCCTTTTACACCGGCGCCTTCCATTACCAGGTTGCGGTATTTGGGAGTTTGAGAATAACTGATAGCAAGGGTATGGATCAATAGAATTGACAAAACTGTTTTTTTCATCAAAAAGCTTTTATGATCAATCACTCTTTCAAACTTTTCACCGGATTGGTTAATGCCGCCCTGATGAACCGGCTGCTGATCGTAAGCAGGGCAATGGCAACTGCGCCCACACCTGCGGCAGGAAAGATCCACCATTGAATACTTTCCCGGTAAGCAAAGCCCTGTAACCATTTATCCATAAATAACCAGGCCAGCGGTGCCGCCACCACGAGTGCAATGACAACCAGTTTCAGAAAATCGGCCGAAAGTAAGGTTACGATACTCCTTACATTAGCGCCCAGCACCTTGCGGATACTTATTTCCCGCGTGCGTTGTTCTGCTGCAAAGGCGGCGAGACCGAAGAGTCCCAAACACGCGATCACAATGGCGAGGGTGGTGAACAACAGGGAGATTTTTCCCGTGCGTTGTTCTGCCCGGTATAACGCATCGAAATCGGCATCCATAAAGGAGTAATCAAATTCCTGGTTATGCGAAAAGGTTTTCCATTTGTTTTCGATGTGGGATAGCAATGCCGGCAGGTCCTGCGCATTCACCTTAATGCTAAGTACATCGGGCCGGTCGCCTTGTTTTTTTCGCTCGAAAGCAGTTGTCATGGTCATAACCACAGGCGTAATATTATCCCTGAGCGAACTGAAATTAAAATCTTTTATAACCCCGATGATATGATATTGCTTCTGGCCGGTTCCATATTCAATGGTCTTGTTGATGGGGTCGTTGTTGAATCCCATTGCCCGGGCGGCGGTTTCATTGATGATCATGGCCGATGAATCGGTCGAAAGCTGGGGGTTAAAATCCCTTCCTTTTTCGAGTTGCATGCCCATGGTGGTCAGGTAATCTTCATCAACCGGCCAGAATTGCGTTTGATGCGTATTGTTATTGGCCGAAACGTAATTGGTCCACCTTCTTTCACCGGTGGGAACAAATGAGCTCAGGGTAGCGCTCACCACACCCGGCAAATGCCCGATCTCCTGTTTAAAAGTTTGCGCCTGGCTACCCAGGATGTTCAGATTTTTTACCTGCAGTACCTGTTTGCGGTTAAAGCCAAGGCTCTTGTTTTGAATATAGTTCAGTTGTTTGTAAATGACAAGGGTGCCAATGATCAGGAAAATTGAAATGGTGAACTGGAACACCACCAGCACACTGCGCAGCCGGCCGCCTTTGAAGCCACTGGCAACTTTGCCTTTTAGTACTTCAACTGGGCGAAAAGCTGACAAATAGAATGCGGGGTATACACCGGCCAGCATGCCGGTCACCAGCAGCAGCACATAAGTTGAGAAGGGAAAGAAGGACGCGAAGTTTTCATTGGTGCTAATGGGAACGGAAGCCATGGATCCAAAAAAATCAAAATTGAAATGGGAGCGGGGAGGCAGGTCACTGATGACACCAGTGATGCGGTGGTTCGTGGTCTTGTTGCCATTCCCCAGCGATTCAAGTACTTTCCCCAGCACATGCGTTGTATTAAAATATTTTTGCGCCATACTTGCTGGTTTCGTCAATAACATATAGAACTATCAGGAGGCAAACGGCGAGGCCAATGGCTAAACCTGCCATGTTAAGGAAAGTAATGCCTTTGTTCTTTTTAAGGCTCCGGAAAGCAGTAATAAGGTAATTGCGGATCATGGCTACTTTATTTGATGGTATGGCTAAAAATACAAAAATTGGAGATAGCTAACGCAGGGGATTGATCGCGCAGCAGTGAAATGATAAAAAAATAGAGCCTTCCCGGAGAACAGGGAAGGCTTATTTTTACCTAAGTCCTTATTATGAAACTCCGTTCGGCGCATTCGGATGCCAACGGCTGTTTTCTGCGGCTGCAAGTAGGCATTTCTTTTTATTTAAAAAGGTAGTAATAGTTGGAAAGTTGATCGGGTAAATAAACAGGTTAGCTCCGAAAAATCACTATTTTGCCAGCTAAAACCCCGCGAGCCCGGAAAACACCCCTGGTATGACCCAAAAACTGATCCTGTTGCCCATTTTTATTGCCAGCTATTTATTTTCTGTTGCGCAATTGCAGCCGGCAGATACCTGCCTTGATAGTTATTTTCGCAGGTTGTACATGTTTCGGCAAAACGACCACCTTTCTTCCATAACTGAAACCTCGGATAAAAACTTACTTTGGTGCGGCACCGCAACTGCAACCAATACTTCTAATGCTACCGACGGGGATGCTGTAATTGTCAGGTTAAGAAATAACGGAACCATTATCTGGTCTAAGTTTATCGGGGGCGCTTATTTCGACCAATTTAACCGCGCCAGGGAAAACAGGGACAAAAGTATTATTGCGGTTGGTACCACCAATAATTCAATATATGCGGCCAGGAATATGTTTATTTCCAAATTAGATTCTGCCGGCAATCTTTTATGGGCAAAAACGATCTATGATGCCAATACAAACAACCCTGCCATGGAAGCCATGGATGTAGCAGAAACAAATGATGGCGGCTATTTTATTTGTGGCACAGCCTTCAGTGGAAACGTGGGTGGAGGCGACGCTGTATTACTGAAAATTGATGCAAATGGCAACCTGATCTGGTTTAAACAGTTGGCTATGGCCAACATCAACGGCCCTTCAACTGCCTCCAACTTCGTGTTGAACAATGATACCGCGTATGTAACAGGCTGGTATCATGACATTTTCCACAGAGATGGCCTGTTAATGAAAATAGACGCCAATACCGGCGCTATTTACTGGTCAAAACATTATGACTATCAAAAAAACGATTTCTATACCGGTAATCTTCGCTCAACCAACAACATTTTTAAAAGTATATTTATTCTCAACGGGCAGTTACGCATCAACATGATTTCAGAAATTAATGGTCCGTTGGAAGCCTGGATGATCAACATGGATCTTGATGGCAACGTTTTAAAAACAAGAAAACTATTGACCCCTGCCCCCGAGAATCTCGGTCATATAACAACCGAATACCCTACAGCCGATGATGGTTTTATTTCCGCCGGGAACCAGTTTTACAACAACAGTTATATATTTCGCCTGGTGAAAGTGGATGCTGATGGAAATCTCGCGTGGTCTAAATCATATGCGCAGCCTAATGGACCACATCCTTATTCCACATTTATCAATTCGAACAATGATATTTTTGTTGCTGGTTTCGAAGCAATAGGCCTGCCGTCACTTCACTTCCCGGCGTTTTTATCCAAAACAGATAAAGACGGGAACATTCCGGGCGGCAACTGCCTTAATTATCCTTTTCCTGCAACCGTTAGTAGCGGCGATCTTTCGACCGTCAATCTTACCTGGGAACGGGTCAATAATTTCACACCCACTAATATATTTGTCAATTCAGCAATAAGCAATGCAGTTCCTGTGCTTACAGATGAATGCAGCACTGTTTTCAGTTGTGACCAGCTAAAGATCATACAAACCGTAAACAGTTTTTGTGATCTGAAGGATACCATACAATATGCCGTTCAAAGGAGCCCGGGATGCAACCGGCCGGCTACCTGGATAGCAGATACCGCCATAATTAAGATCACTGAAACTACCGACTCTACCGTTCGCCTGCTTTTCAGGAAAGCCGGGACAGCAAAACTTTTCGCCAGAATGATCAGTGCCTGTAAAATATTGGAGGATAGTGTTACGATCACTGCCTTTGAATCGCCCGGCCTCGTAGATCTTGGCCCTGATATCGGTATTTGTAAAAAAAGTAAGTTGACACTCAGCGCCGGCAGCGGGTTCAGATCGTACCAATGGAATAATGGCTCAACTGATTCCACACTTACCGTATTTAATCCCGGTAAATATTTTGTACAGGCCGAAGATTATTGCAGCAATATATTTAAAGATACCATTCAGGTCACCGCAGTGCCGGATATACCCTTCGATCTGGGACCAGACCTCGAAAAATGCAATAATGATACACTGAACATAGTTGCGCCCGGAAGTTTCTTACTTTATACCTGGAGTCCCGTTTATGCCATCAGTTCCCCATCTGGCAGCACAGTACAGGTATGGCCGGCGAGCGATACCAGTTATAGTGTAATAGCCGAAGTGGGCCGGGGTTGTACGGTATTTGATACGGTCAGGATCACAGTTAAAAACTCTCCGCCTGTTTATCTGGGCAATGACACAAGCCTTTGTGCCGGTAACAGTATATTATTAAAAGCGTCGGCCGGGTTTAACAGTTACAGTTGGCATGATGGAACAACGGGCCAAACCTATTTGGCCAATCACAAGGGCTTTTACCAGGTGCTTGCCACCTACAACAATGGATGTGTATCAAAAGATACGCTGGAAATAAAAAATGTATTCCCATTACCGGTTGTTGATCTGGGAAAGGATATTGACATATGCGCAAATGAAACCCATACGTTTAACGCAGGCAATGGTTTTAGATCCTGGCTATGGCAGGATGGATCAGGGCAATCTACTTATAATGCCAATAAGCCCGGGCTCTATTGGGTGCAAGTGAACGATCTTAATAATTGTACCAATTCCGATACCGTAGCTATTACCGGACTAAAGCCCGCTCCTGAAAACTTTGCGGCAGCTGATACCGGAATTTGCCCTGGAAGACCGCTTGAATTAAAAGCGTTGGGAATATGGAGTTCTTACCTGTGGAGCAACAATGCCCAAGCGCCTGCTATTACTATAATAGAACCAGGGGAATACTGGCTGGAAGTGACCAATGTTGCTGGTTGTGTAGCAAGGGATACGATCAGGGTGGCAACCAACGATTGTAAAAAAGGGGTTTATTTCGCGAATGCATTTACGCCAAATAACGATGGGCGTAATGATACTTACCGCCCCGTGGTACAGGGCCTGCTTGATAAATTCAAACTAATTATTTATAACCGTTATGGCGAAAAGATATTTGAAACCACAAACTACCTGCATGGCTGGAACGGATTATACAATGGCAGGCTGCAGGACTCAAACCAATACGTTTGGTTATGCTATTACCGGTTCCGTGGTGAAAAGGAAAAGGTTGAAAGGGGTACTTTACTGTTGTTGCGATGAGCAGTTTTAAAGTATAGTGCATACATGAAAAAGCCCCGATAAAACACCAGGGCTTCCCTATCCGGGATATCCTTATTATTTTATAAACCGTATCGAAAATGGATACTTGTATAACTTGTTCTCGCTGGCCTTTACGGTGGCAACAATTACCAGTACAAGCATAAAAATGCCGAGCACCCATATCAGTAAAATGCCGATGATAGTAAGAAAAAGCACAATGATCGCGATCATCATGGTGAGCTGAAAATTTAACGATTCCCGGGCATGCGCTGTTACAAACGAAGATTCATTCTTTTTTATCAGGTAAATGATCAGCGGTGCCAGGAACCCGGTTGGTATCGTGAGCACATGACATAATATGGCTAAAGTTCGTTCATCACTGGTTGGCACTGCGAGCGGCATTTCTTCAGTTCCCAAAATCGACCTGGAAGATGAGGATGGTGTGGAAGATGAGTTGGTCATAAAAATGCAGTTTCTATAAATTTACCCAATAAAATTTACATGGCCAATGGAATGCGAAAAGCGTCCCGGTGCATCGGAACGCTTTTCGCTAACTGTTCTTCAATTATTTTCCTGCCACACTGTTAGCTGCCTCAATGATCACGGCTGCTACTTTTTCGGGTTGCGACATAAATACCACGTGACTTCCTTTAATCTCAGTCACTTTTGTATTCGAACGCTTATACATATTACGCTGGATCTGGGGCACAATGGCTTTGTCTTCGGTGGCTACTATTCCAAATGCCGGTTTATTTCTCCACGCGGCATTGGTGATGGGGGTGCCAAATGCTTTGCCATAAAAGGCGCCCTGGGAAGCATACATAAAATCAGCTTCGGCCTGGGGAAGGTCGGCACAAAAACCGGCATGAAACTTTTCCCTGCTGAAATAAACGATCCCATTTTCATCGGGTGGCAGCACGCCATTCTCGGGAGCCGGGGGCGCCGATTGGAACCAGGTGAAAGCCGATTCGCCATTATCGGGCTGAAAAGCTGCAATATAAACCAGGGCTGCTACCTTCGGGTGATTACCGGCCTGGGTAATAACCGCACCGCCCCATGAATGTCCGGCCAGTATGGTGGGTCCGTCCTGTTTGTCGAGGGCCAGCTTTACGGCAGCTGCATCGTCTTCAAGCGAAGTAAGCGGGTTTTGCACAATGGTTACATGGTATCCTTTTTTAATAAGTACGTTGTAGAGGGCTTTATAACCTGAGCCATCGGCAAAAGCGCCATGTACCAATACTACGTTCTTAACTGTTTGGGCAACTGTTTCGGTTACTGCTGCAGTTGTGGCCAGTAAGGCGAGGGAGGCGGCTGCCAGGAAACTTTTCAATTTGTTTTTTAATGATGTCTTTTCCATTGTATTGTTGTTGATGTTTTTTTGTCGTTATCAACGATACAAAGATGCAATGGAAAGCGGGGGTGGGTGATGCGCTGATTTCCCGGTTAGTTGTAATTATTTCCCTTCCTGCGGAACGGGGGTGGCATTGCGGAACTCAACCGGGGATACCGAGGTATGCTTTTTAAAGAAATTCGAGAAATACGCCACATCTTCAAAGCCCAGTTCAAAAGTGATCTGCTTTACTGATTTTTTAGTGTAGCACAGCAACCTTTTGGCTTCAATAAGTATTCTTTCCTGTATAACCTGCGACGGGGTTTTGTGGTTGTAAATAGCAAACAGATTAGCCAGCGTTTTGGGTGATTTGAACAATTGCTGCGCATAAAAGCTTACGGAATGTTCTTCTTTGAAATGCGTTTCAACCAACAGGTTGAATTTTCTTATGATGTGGAATTTGTCTTCCTGCACTTTTTTCATTGGTACATATTCCGATCGCGCCAGGCGGGTCATGTAAATAATGAGCCGTTTCAACAGCACCAGCAGCATTTCATGTTGAATGGCATCAGTTATTTTAAATTCATCAACGAACATGGCCAACAGCAATTGCAGCTTTTGCTGGGCATCTTCCTGCAACCTTATGAATAAATGATCGGTTGTGCCAAACAGGAACCCCACACAGCTTACTTCTGCATCGTGGTCAATAATACAATAAAACTCGCGGTTGAACTGCCAGGCAACAATAGCTGCAGCCTTCTCGAAAGAAAATGACTGGTTGAACAAAAGGGTAAGCAGGCTGTTGGCGGGAAAATCAAAATCGGTTCCATCAATGTTTACCGTTTGGCTTTCGCCGGGATTCCAGGCAATGGTAAAATATTTATTGAAGCGGTCGCGGCTGAAAAACAAACGATCGAAGCCGGCTTCCTCTTTAAAAAGCAGCAGGTCGCCACCTGTTTTTGTATCCTGAATTTTATATCTCATGTATGTAGACCCCGTTATGAAGGAATGAATTGCAAGCTACATGATAAATGTTGAATTTTGTTTTTTGTCAAAAGTCGGTATTTTAGTCCCTGTAAAAGACCCTCTATGTCTCCTAATAACAACTTCTTTTTATTTCTGGCCATTTTTAACCTGCTATTTGTTACCGGCTGTTCCGGCCAGTCGGGCAATAAAAGCACCGACCCAATCGATGCTTTATTAAACCAGGAAAGAAAGAACCAGGACAATGCCAAATACGGGAACAAAAATCCGGATATTACCGTTATCAGCGATTCGCAGAGGGTGGAGGCCATGCGCCACGAAATTGAGAAAAAGATCCGCCTTCAGGAAAAAACGAATAAGGAAAAGAATAAAAAGAAAAGTCCGGTAGAAGCATATAAGGGTGGCGACAAAACCGCCGTACCTGCTATTGTTCAAATATTAAAGGGTAATAATAAAATTAAGAAACAGGAAGTATTGGGAGAGCTCTGCAAAAACTTTGACGACGGTGGTTATTCAATTAAAGAACATGAGATCATTGATCTTGTTTTACGTGATATAGATGATCCCGTTTATGAAAAAGATGCGGTGCAATTAGCAGGCCTGAATGAACTGCCTGGCTTTGATCGCAAATTTGAAGCGAGGCTGCTTACCGGGAGATCCACAGATGAAGGACGGATATTTTTTTGGCTAGGGAAAAAGGCTACGAGCGATAAGGCGCTTGCCTATTTCGCCAGGAAAGTAAAGGAAAACAAAGTGGCTCCAATTGAACTGAATGGAATTATTGGGGGGCTTGAAGGCTATGCAGAGAACGGAAGCCCGGAATTAAAAACCCAGGTTGGGCAAATGGCATTAGACATATATCGCAAGAAGTTTATTCCGGACAATGATTTTGAAGAACTGAAACAATCGACCTATACTTCCAACAGCGCTGAGGGATTGTTGACCTGCCTGTTTGAATGTGGTGACAAGGATGTTATCCCAATTGCCAATGATATTTTAGCGCGTGGCATCCGCGTAACCGGACCGGTAAAAGCGCTGCTACGTTTGGAGGGGGACCGGCATTTGGAAAAAGTGTATCAACTGCTTCGAAGTGAAGATAACTTTTTTACCGGGCTTGATCTTGTAGAAAGTATTGAAAGAAAATATGTTGACGATAAGATGCTTAAAGAGGTGCTGGTTCAATTTGGAAAAAGAAAGGAGATCGAAGATTATCAGGTACAGCGAATAGTTATAACATTTGTGACCTTAAAAGCAGAAGACTATATAAAAAATAGTGCTGACATAACCGATGGCAAAGTCGCAGAGCGGCTGAAAAAATATTTTGCCCTCAATCAAATTTCAACGGACCTTGTTATTGCTGACCTTAAAAGCAAGGGACTTATTACTAAAAGCCCGGATTCAGCAACCATTGGTAGGGTAAAAAAGGAATCGTCAAACAATCAGGGGGCATTCATATATAGTTTATTGGAGTTGCAAAATATTACCTTGTATTTCGATGCAGAAACAGATTTTTTGCCGGTGAATTATGATGAGTTGCTGAAGGGTTTTGCTAAGAAAAGCGAAGGTCTCTTAAGCAATATGGTTGTATGGATGGACGTAAAAGAAGATAAGGCAAAACAAAAATTCAGTTACGTGATAACCGTTATTTACAAAGATCATGCATTTATTGTAAAGCCGGAAGATGTAGGGGATTGGTATGATGTCATGACTGTAAATGCGTTGTTGGATAAGATGCTCGAACTCTCAGGTTCTCCCAAACGATTTAATTCCCTTGAAACAGGAGATCAAACGGTAAGATATATTTTTGGGGTGCCCGGGGTTGTGAAGGAAATTGTAAAAAAATACGAAATTTAATCTATAGGGCTAAAAATATTATTTTCTACAACGTTAATCCCGGGTTTTACACCCGGGATTTTTTTTTGAAAGAATTATACGGCCCGGCTTCCGCTAAATGCCCAACTGTTCAGCACTGCAACAGTTTAAATATTAACTGCTTGCCGCCATTTATTGCGCTATTTGCTAAATCCCGAAATTCGATCTCACTATTATCATTAAACTTTTTCTATGAAACCAACAACTTTACCTCTTAAACGGGTAGCGTGGTCATTATTCATGCTGCCACTATTTTTCATGCCTGCCAGGGCGCAGGTTTCCTGGCCTGCGGCTCAATTACTTCCTTCATTTCCGGCGCCGGCGCAAACGCAGGACCTGATAACGCTGCGGGAAACCTCCACGCGTTGGGAAGGAGAGGGGCCGTATCTCAGTCATAAAACGGGACGGCTTGAAACCGATGGCTGGCTTTGCCAAACCGGCATCGATGCGGCCAATGATCATATGATCTATGGGCCCTATAATACCAGTATACCGGCCGGACCAAATGTTGCCGAGTTTCGCATGAAGACCGACAACAATACCGCCAATAACGACCCGGTTGTAGATATTGACGTCAGGAACGCCACCACCGGGCAAACCCTGGCCTTTCAAACCATCACCCGGCAAATGTTTCCGGTTGCTTCAGAATATGTAAGTTTTACTTTACCGTTTACCATGCCGGCCGATAATCAAAGCCTCGAGTTGCGGGTGTACTGGCGGGGAACAGCATATACGAAAGTCGATTGGGTACAGGTACAACAGAACGCATCTTCAGCCGAAATGTATTTGTTTGCCTCGTTGAAAGGGATCGTAAACAAAACACAGCCGCGTATTTTTTCCTATGAAGGCGATGCCTTTGCCGAAGGACCCTATACCTGGTTACAATCATTGGGTTTAAGCTGGAATGAACCGGCCGATAAATGGAGCCTGATATCGAAATACCGCAATGAGATCTCGGGGTTGATCGTGTATGACCCTGCACAAATACATACGGTTAACCTGGCAACCGTGCTGGCAAAAAGCAGGGGTGCGCTCATTGCCTCGCCATTGTTATTGGCTAAATTAACGGCTGCGCCTTATAATTTACCGGTGTTGCTCGATCTGCGCAATCAGTTCACCAGCAAGTTGCAGGTGTATCAAACCCTGTATAATACCTATTGGCCAAATATTGATCACCGCTTGTTGATCGGGTTAAACCCCGATGCGCATAAGGCGGCCTTGCGCGAATATGCCACGGCGTTGGGCGCCGCAGTAATATGGCTCGATCCGAACGTGACCGATGAAAGCAATTTGCTGAACAGCTTTTTATCTTCCATGCCTGCTGGCTCCAATTATATGGGTTGGTGGCCCGAAGAAGGACCCGGTGTGCAACGGGTTTCGCAATATGGTATCACAACCATTGCCAGTGACTGGTGCAGCAACCTCACCATGCACAGCGGCACATCAAGAAGGGTGGCCGTTAAACCCATGCCGGCGAAACCGGCCCTGCAAAACAAGATCTATGTAGCATTCATCTTGAGCGATGGCGATAACCTTCAATATATTGAGCACCTGATGCGCAAGCTCTGGAACAATCCTGACCGCGGTTCGGTACCCATGGGCTGGACCTTATCACCCGCCATGCTCGATGCCATGCCCGGCGCCTTGAATTTTTTCCATCAAACGGCCACTGATAATGATAACCTCATTTCAGGTCCCTCCGGTTATGGATACACGTATCCCAACAGCTGGCCCAATCAGAATTTGCTGAACCAGTTTGTTGCCAAAACCGAAGATTATAACCAGCGCGCCGGCTTCAGGGTCGTTACGGTCTGGAATACCATCACCGGTGGCATAAACCAGAATGTTGGACAAAGCTTTGCCAGCTTTGCGCCCTCATTGCTTGGCCTTACCGCCCAGAACACCGGTGGCGGGTTAACTATTTATAATAACAAATTGCCCGGCATGGCGCTCTCGTGCAATTACTGCAACAGCGAACAGGCTATGAAAGACCATATTGCCACTGCTGCGTCTGGCTGGAATGGCAATGAACCGCGCTTCATCATCATTCAGGCGCAACCCTGGACAGATATTAAACCAACCAATTTCAAAAATGTAGCTCAATCACTCGATGCCAACTACATCGTTGTTCGTCCCGATCATATTTTTCAATTGATCAGGGAAGCGAATGGCCTGGCCGCGAATCCCTGCCTGGTTCCTTTTGCCAGGAAGTGATATTTGAGGGCTATCGAAAGATAGATCTTGATTTAATTGGACGTAAGGAATTTATAGGTAAACGAAGTAAGAAGTATGAAGTAAGAGGTATGAAGCTCTAAAAAGTTCAGCATTATGCTTATTGGCGAAGGTCCAAAGTAAGATTTTAGGCTGAAAGATCGGACTCTTCTTACTTCCTATTTCCTACTTCTTACTGCCCACCATCCTGTACTGTACTGCTCTGTATTCAGTAACCCGTTTTTGCCGGGAACACCTTTTGTAGTTATTTTGTTACCCCGACCCCTTAATGCTGCAAAGATTTAGCAGGGGATAACCAGCGTTTTGCAGCGATTGTTGTCTTAGAAATTATTGGTAACCAAAATTTACAGCAAAAGTGCTTGCGCATGAACGCTTCTTACCCGCCGGAGAATAATCGGGAAGGTGGTCCTCCTGATGATCGATGGAAATTTGACGATGCTTCCTTTGAGGTGTTCTTTAAAAAGCACTTCCTTCCCCTTTGCGCTTACTGTCAGTTCAGGTTTGGTCTCGATCTCGACGGGGCCAAAGAAATGGTGCACACCGGATTCATCAAACTGTGGGATGCCCGTGAACACCTTGATACCACGGTTTCTCCCAAAGCATACCTGTATAAGATCGTCACCAACAATATCCTCGACAATATAAAACACCAGAAGGTAAGGCAGCAATATGTTCAGTTTATAGTGCAATCGGTCCCTGAAGAATCGGCCAATGGTTTCGATAATGTGGATGTAAAACAGCTGCAGGCCGATATTGATGCCGCTATTGCAGAGCTGCCCGAACAAATGCGCCGCATTTTTGAGTTGAGCCGGTTTGAAGGCCTGAAGTATGGAGAAATTGCCGGCCAGCTCGATATTTCGGTAAAAACAGTGGAAACGCAGATCAGCAGAGCCCTGGTAAAGTTGCGCGAGAAGCTGTCTTCCTATCTTTCTTTCCTTATTATTTTATTGATATTCAATACGTTTTTTAGTAAATAATAATTTTTTCCTAAAACCTGTAAGGGTAAAATCTTTTCCAGTCGTATCAATTAATTGTGCATGGAACGAAATAATCAAATAAAGGAGCTGATAGCAAGATTTCTGATCAATGACCTGAATGATGAAGAGCATGCGCTGGTAGTGAACTGGATCAATGAGAGCGAGGAAAACCGGCTTTACTTTATAGATCTCAAAAATACCTGGCAGCTTACTGCCGTAAAGCTGACAGAGCAGGTGAACGAAGATGAGGAGTGGAAGCTATTCAAAGGCATCATTGCCGCAAGGGATACAAATGCCGTTTCCAGTAATGAAGTGGAAGCCGCAGGCAATATGTGGGAAGAAAAGTACAATCAACCCCGGCCGGCCATTTACCGCCGGTTATTGCGGGTGATGGTTGCAGCTGCCGTGTTATTGTTATTTGGTTATGGCCTCATTTACCTTATTAAAGGCAATGCGCCACCCGCAGCGGTTGTGAACAATGAACAAAAGCCCGAAAATACAAGGCCTGTTTTACAACATGAAGTGAATACGTCGGGTAAGGAAAAAGACATTATGCTGGCAGATGGTTCTATGGTCGTGTTATTCAATAATAGTGAGATCACGTATGAGCGAACATTCACTAACCGGCATATTAAATTGACAGGTAAAGCATTTTTCAGGGTGCATAAAGACAGCACCAGTCCGTTTACGGTTGAAAGCGACGCCATCACTACCACTGCGCTGGGTACCGAATTTACAGTAACGGCTTTTGCAAGCGATAAGCAGTTGTCGGTGCGGTTGTATAATGGAAAGGTGGTCATTAAACCGGTAACAACCGTAAATAAGTTGATGAAGCAGGCTGTTTTTCTGATGCCGGGACAGGAATTTATTTATGGACCGAACACCACGCTGGTTCGAAACTTTAATACCGGCAACCCCGGCGCCAATGGGAACAAGCCGGCAATAGCAACGAATGATAATCCTACGTTGCCGGTGAATACAAAGGGTTCGTGGCGGATGTACAACAACCAGGCATTGTCGCAGGTGTTTGATCATTTGGCGGCCTCGTATGGCGTAACGATCGTGTACGATTCAAAAGATGTGAAACAAAAATATTTTGTAGGACAGTTCAAAACTACAGACTCAATAGAGATCATCCTTAAATTAATAACAAAAGCCAATAACCTAAAATACACAAGGGAGGAAAATACCTATATCATCCATCAATAAAGAAAAACCATTCCATAACCAATAATTAAGTAGACACAACATTTTAAAACGGTGTCCCCGGCAGGAGCTGCTTCCAGCCAGGGCAAAGGACCGTATTTTTTAAAATCTGCAAGCTATATGAGACGAACGCTAAAAAACGCCAGGGCATTTATATTGCCCGTACTCTTGCTTAGTCAGTTATTTTTTCTATCACCCATTATTGCCCAACAGAACAGCACGGTTACAGGTGTTGTATCAAATGAAAAGAACCAGCCCATCGCAAACATTACGGTAGTTGCGCGCAACACAAAAACAAATTTCGCCGCCGGTGCCAATACGGATACGGGGGGCGTTTTTATGTTCCGCAATTTACCCGCAGGCGGCCCATACAACTTTTCATTTTCGGGAGTTGGTTTGGAAGCGCAGCAATTAAATGGCTACACACTTAAAGAAGGCGCTTCATTGTCACTGGTTGTTACCATGAAAGGACTTGAATCTACGCTCGACCAGGTAGTAGTAGTAGGTTACGGAACCCGTAAAAAGAGTGAAGTCACCAGCTCTATTGTCAGCATTAACTCGCAGGATATAAAAGAAAGACCGGTGCAAAATGCCTTGCAGGCTTTGCAGGGTAAGGCTGCGGGTATCGACATCACTTCAAATGAGCGGCCCGGTGAAATAGGCCGGGTGCTTATCAGAGGTGTGCGCTCCCCAACAGCCTCCAGCGACCCTTTGTATGTGGTTGACGGTATTCCGCTGAACGTAGGTAGTATCAGTGCCGTGAACCCAAATGACATTGAAACAGTCGATGTGCTCAAAGACGCTTCTGCCACCGCTATTTACGGTTCAAGAGGCGCTAACGGCGTTGTGCTTATTACCACCAAGAAAGGTAAGAATGGCGCCCTCAATTTAGATTACATAGGAACATTAACGGTTGAAGACATCAAGAACCGCATGGAAATGATGAATTCTTCCCAATACATAGATTTCCGCCGCGATGCGTACAGAAGGGTGAAGTACCTGGGACTTACCGGTACCAGCTATCCCGATGTGCCCACCATGGCCGATGACCAGAAGATATTCGGCGCAGATCCTTATGCCTGGGCAAACGTGCAAAAAGGCTGGGCCAATGGCGCCTGGGATGGCAGCCTGGTTCCCACCACCGATTGGACGAAAATGGTAAAACAAACAGGCATTACCCAGGACCACATCATCAGTGTTAGCGGTGGTTCGGCAAAAGTAAAAGCCTACGCTTCCTTTGGTTACCTGAAACAAAAAGGCACGCAGCTGGGCCAGGACTATACCCGGTATTCTTCCAAATTCAATATCGAGATCAATCCGGTTAAGTGGTTCAGCATGGGAACAAGCATTACTGCCACCTATGGTTTGCAAAACTTTGGGTATTCAACCAGTAATGCCACCGGTCCCAGTTCGCTGTATTCAGCGGCCAACGGCATGTTGCCGTATGCCATTCCGTTCGACAGCACCGGAAAAAGGATCAATTTGCCTGGTGGCGACGTAAACATCCAGAACCCCATCGGCGAAGAGAAATACAATGTGAACCTGCGTAAGACCCTGCGTGCGCTCGGTGCATTTCATATAGAGTTCATGCCCATCGACGGGTTGCGTTACCGGTTGACATTTGGACCTGATTATAACAATTATTATAACGGCCGTTACATGGATTCCATGTCAATCAACCGTGGAGCAGGCCAGGCCGGTTCAAGCAATTATGCCCAGTTAAACCAGACTAACAATTTTGCCTGGACGCTGGACCATTTGCTTACCTATAATAAAACCATCAACGGCGAGCATAATTTAGGCGCCACATTTCTGTACAGTGCTACCAGCATACGGGACGAAACGTCATCAATGACCGCTACCAAATTGCCCTGGGCCAGTCAAAAATGGTATCAGCTGAACTCAGTGAGCGCCCTCGATGCCTTTAGTACCGGCTTAACAGAAAGACAATTGCTTTCTTACATGGGCCGTATCAACTATAGCTACAGAGGCAAATATTATTTTGATGCCTATACCCGTTGGGATGGCGCTTCACAGCTGGCTAAAGGACACAAATGGGATATGTTCCCCGCTGCATCAGTGGCCTGGCGCATAAGCGAAGAAGATTTTATGCGGCAACAGGTGCCCTGGGTCGACAATTTGAAAATCAGAGCAGGGTTTGGAACCGTAGGAAACTCGGCCATTACTCCTTATCAAACGCTCGGTCCTTCGCAAACGGAATATTATACCTGGGGAAGTGTGGTTGATGCCGGTTATGTATCAAGCGACCCCTCTTCGGCCAACCCAAGCACCCTGCCCAACCCCAACCTGAAATGGGAACGTACCACACAGGCCGATCTGGGTCTGGAGTTTCGTTTGTTCCATGGAAGAGTTGATGGCGCCATCGATCTGTATGCTTCCAGAACAAAAGACCTGTTGCTGCTGCGTTCAGTTCCTTCTACTACCGGTTATACCCAGAGTTATGATAACGTGGGTAAAACCGCCAACAAGGGTATAGAGATCACCCTGAACACGGTGAACGTGCAGCAGGGCGATTTCACCTGGTCATCGACCCTGAATTTTTCAGCCAATCGCGACCGCTTCGTGGAAACTGCCAATGGCAAACAGGATGATATTTCAAACGGATGGTTCATTGGCCAACGCCTGAATACCGTGTACGATTATCAGAAAGAAGGCATTTGGCAGGAAGGCGATAAAGATGAGCTGGCCAAATTCAATGCGAACCTGGCAACAGCCAGCCAGTTCAAGCCCGGTATGATCAAAGTGAAAGATCAGAATGGCGATTATAAAATTGACCTGAACAACGACCGCAGGGTGGTTGCCAATTTACAACCCAAATGGAATGGCGGTATCATGAATGAATTCAATTACCGCAACTGGGGGCTGAACATCTTCATTTTTGCCCGTTGGGGTTATTATATTCAAACCGGTGCCGAAGCATTGCAGGGCCGTTTTGCCCAGCGCGTGCTGAACTACTGGACACCCGGCAACCCAACCAATGATTATCCGGCGCCCAACTATAATAATGCAGCCGGTGATGCATTCCGTTCTTCTATGAACTATCAGGATGGTTCCTTTATCAAGATCAGGAACATCACCTTATCGTACATGATGCCAAAAGGTGTTATGAGCAGGCTGAAAATGAAGAATTGCCGCATTTACTCACAGGTGTTGAACCCCGGTTTGATCTATTCAAAGATCAAATGGCTGGACCCGGACCTGAATGCAAAAGTTAAAACATCAGATGCCGATCCGGGTGTATCAACATACAACAGAGGTTTTGTAATTGGTTTGAATGCCGGTTTTTAACTAATAACGATCTAATACTTTCATATGAAACGTTCAAAAATATTGATCCCTGCAAGTGCAATAGCACTGATGCTAGCGATAGGAGGGGCCTGTAAAAAATCATTCCTTGATGAAACCATTATCACTGCAAAGACCACGCAGGATTATGTAACTACAGTAGGTTTAGACGGGTTGGCCACAGGTATGTATCAAAGCCTTCGCTTTCATTTTAACTACGAATGGGCTTATGCCACCACCAATTATGGTGTTGATGAATTCACTGTGGGCGGCGACCCTACCATGCAAATGTGGAACTCTTATGATGCCAACCTGAACTCATCAACCGGTGATGTAAGAACCGTTTGGGATAATATGTACGGGGCCATTAACTCGGCCAATATTCTTATTCAGAATGTGCCTTTGCATTATACCGGCGCTAACAAGAATACCCGCATGGGCGAAGGCTATTTTATGCGCGCCTTCAATTATTTCAAGCTGGTGAACCAGTATGGCGGCGTGCCTTTGAAACTGATCCCTTCCGAATCGGTTGAATTTGAATTTTCACGTAATAGCGTGCAGGAAGTGTATGACCAGATCCTGAGCGATATGAAACAGGCCTACGACCTGTTGCCGGCCACACCCGCACAAAGAGGCCGCATTACCAAATGGGCGGCTGCGCATTACCTGGCTAAGATCTATTTGTTCCGCGCCAGCGAAGCAAACAACAGCTGGAACAGCTCAACAAAAGCTGCCGACCTCGATAATGTGATCAAATATGGTACTGATGTCATCAGTAACAGCGGCCATAAACTGGCTACCAATTTCAGCGATCTGTGGAATTACACCGGTCCCAATGGCGCCAATGAAACCAATGCCGAGATCATTTTGTCGGCCCAGTTCAGCGATAACGTTGCTACGCAGGGCCGTTATGGAAATCAGTTGCATTTGCATTATCCTTCGGTGTACCAGAACCTGGCAGGTATGGTACGCGATATACCGGGTGGAAGAGAATTCCAGCGCCTGCGTTCAACCGATTATGCTGTGGATGTGTATGACCGGGTGAACGATTCCCGTTTCTGGAAGAGCTTTAAAACAAGGTACCTCTGTAATAACCCGGGTGGTGCGCCTAAATGGGTAGCGCCTTATGGGCCGGCAGGTACAGTGCGATTCACCGGCGGACAGGAATCTATTCTCTATATTGTAAACAATGCCGGCGATACCCGTTATACCTCGGATAATATCAATTACCGCGCACCGCATATGTTTGTACGTTATTTCAGCGGTGAAGCCGAGAATATGCTGGGCACCCATGGAAATTATGCCGCTTCACGGTATGTAGGGCTGTCGAAATTCGCCGATGGATCAAGAGCCGATGTGGCCTCCCAATTTGGCCGCCGCGATGGTATATTGGCCCGCCTCGCCGATACCTATTTAATGGTTGCCGAAGCCTATGGCCGAAAAGGACAGTACACCGATGCGCTGCCGTTTATCAATGCCGTACGCGACCGGGCAGCCTATAAAGACGGAGAAGACCGTAGCGCCTACGTTGATGGTGGTATTGCGTATAAAACGAATACAGCCGCCAATACCGCAGTATATGTTTCTTATTCTGATAAAAACACTTATTACGAATCGAACAACATTGCTACGGCAACTACAGTCAATACGCTTTCGGCCATGCACATTAACAGCGTAAATGATATCCTGGGCTCAACCCGCGAATTTTACGACAGGTTGAGTGCCGGCAGCGATGCCGACAGGTTCCTGAACTTTATATTGAATGAACGTTCACGCGAGTTAATGGGCGAGTTGTTGCGCTGGGAAGACCTTACCCGTACCAAAACGCTGGTAGCGCGTTGTACCGCGTTTAACAGTGCGGCAAAACCATCGGCCACTAAAGATTACCTGCGGCCGATACCACAAAGCTTCCTGGATGTGATAAAAACAAATGGGCAACCATTGAGCGCAACGGAGAAGCAATCGTACCAAAATCCCGGATGGTAGCTTTCCCTTTTATACAACAGTGTTTTGGAAAAGTGGTCCCTTTCGCGAGCGGCGAAGGGGACTTTTTTTTGATCATTCGGCCTGGGCGAAGTCGAAAGATCGAAAATGTTCAACATAAATACCGGGAATATCCGAAGTAAGTGTACTATGTTAAGTAACATATTGTAATGCATGATGTTATTTAAAATATCTGGCATTGGTTTTGCTTAAAAGGAAATCGATACTTTGCATAAAGTATACATAATATTAATCCTTTACCAATGAAACTGACAATCCCTTTAGCCATTTGCGTTATGGTTGTTTTTGCATCATGCGCTGCATCAAACCAGGTTCAAAAGTCCTGCTGGACAGTCAAGGAAGTTCAACAGTATTATAATGATTCAGCAAAAGCCAACACTAACTGTGTTCTTTATCGCGGCACCGACAGCCAATCACATCATTTCTTAAGCCAGTTTATTGACAAATGGGTATTTCTTACAATAAAGAAAGATGAACTGGCGCTTCCAGAAGAAAAGCCTTACAAGGTTGATTCAACCGTTAAACTGGGCTACTATTATGTAGACCCCAACAATCATTTCGTAAAAATCCGGGATTTTAATTAATTGTCAGGAACAGTACAGGTAATAATACGATAAACCTGCTGGCTTTTCTGGCTTTAGTAAACCACATAGGCACAAATTTTTCGATGTATGGAATACATTGTGACCTATGTGGTTTAAAAAAATATAAGCAGAACCATTGCATTTGTTCTACCTAATTTCTAAATTTCACCAATAATCAAAATCCAGTACCATGTGGAAATCACTTGCCTTCCCTCAACGGGTATTCCAGGGAGATAAGATCAGATTCAACAATTCTCCCCGCGAAGTTAGCGCCGATACCATGTTCCAGGTAGTAAAAGCCGATGAACATTATTTTGAAGTGCTCCCCATTTCTCCCGAATGCGATACACTCCAGGATTTTATAACCAAAAAAATTGTGCGGTATTTTGATATTGGCTATTACGTTCAGGTTGAGATCTGGAATGATGAGTAGCCCGGTACCCATGAAATTTAATGCATGATTGTATAAATAGCATACCTTTAGTTAACGCCTGGTTGTAGCGGAACCTTACCTGACTTTCAATTAGACCCTTCCGAGCCCCCCTGAGAATCTCCCTGTTAGCATCCGGCCCGTAGCACTATTTGTAATGGTTCCATAACTATTACCATATACCAACACCTCCAAATTAACGATTATGAAAAGGTTGCTTGCCAGCATCATGCTGCTTATTATTTCCTGTAGTTTAGTACATGCTCAACTTCCCACACTTAAAAAAGGCGCCCTTGCAACGGCTGCCAATCCTGGTCAGTTATTGACACAGTTCACCAATGCGCTGAAACCAACCTCATTCACCAGTGCCTGGACGGGCGCCAAGGAGGGCGTAATGGCAAAAGCACAAAAAGCGGCCAGTGCGGTGGAAATAGCCAGTACCGTAAGTACCCTGGTGGGCTATATAAAACCTGATCTATTTAAACAGGGATCTACCGCCAAATCGCTCCTTGATATGAGCAACAAGGTAAAGAACATGTCAGAGGCCACCAGTTTGCTCAAGAGTTTTGAAGGTGGTTTACAACCTACGGCTTTTACCGGTAACTGGTCTAGCATGCGCACAGGCTGGTTGAGTGCACTGAACCAGTTGAAGTGATGCCAGCTTGTTATGCCGTTTTTTTTGAACTATACGGTTTGTTATAGTGCCTGCACAAAGCCATACCAACCGTTAAACGTAACTGTCCGGCTTCTTTTTCAGGAATAGGGCCAATTACCAATTCGCCATCATCTTCAACGAATATATGATTGCCATATAATTTTTGCTCCAATGCGCCATTCATAATGGTAACATGATATTCAGTAAAGCTGTGTTTGTCTTTGATGCGTACGAGGGCGAAATATTTTTTTTGCCTGTACATAAATTCGATAGAAATTATTGGTTCCATACGCTTCCGTTTCTAATACTCAATAAGTCTTTTATTCCGGTGAAAACCGGAAAATAAAAAACAGGCCGGCAGGAACAACTGCTGCCAGAAATAGTGTAAGGCAGGTGTGTTACCTGCCGGTCTGAGATCCTAAATATGTATGACTGCTATAAAAAAAGCCCGGGTAGTTGGGGTACCTGAGGTACATCCTGAATACTTAAAAAATTATGCCCGTTCATTGCTGATCAACGGCTGTTAAATGTGCTGCGTTTGCAACAGGAGTGGGAGTGGTTATTAATTTTCCCGGCCATATTTTAACAGATTATTTTTTTTCCTCGACCGGTTTAGTTAATTTACAGATACTGCAGTAAGTTGTTCCTTTAGCTGTTACTATTTGCGCTGCTTTTTACCTTAAGTATTAATCCCTGATTTTTTATGGTCCTGCGAAAGGCCTGATGATTAAAGTTTATCACTATTGCTAAATTTAAATCCGGGCATATGAAGTGCATTCTTATACCTCTTTGTTTGCTATGCATTTACCAGGTTTCCTGCAACAAAGTTCCCTGTGAACCGGAAACGGACAGGTTGACCACTGTTTTCAAAGACGACAGGTATCAATTGACCGGCGTGGCCATTTCGCCCGAAGGGCGCCTGTTCACCAGTTATCCCTTGTGGTCAAATGACTATCAATACGCCGTGTCAGAAGTGGATGGAAAAGACAATCACACAACGCCCTATCCCAGTCTGTTTTGGAACAGCTGGCAGGCCGGTGACAATGGAAAAGACAAATGGGTTAGCGTTCAGGCCCTGTATGCCGATGAGCAGAATAATTTATGGGTGGTTGACGCGGCATCGCCCAAAATGGAAGGCGTGTATTCAAACAGCCATAAGCTGGTAAAAATAAACCTGGCCAACAATACCGTTGAAAGAACTTATTTCTTTGAAGGTGTAACAGATGGCAACAGCTATCTCAACGATGTGCGGGTCGATAACCAGCGGCAGTACGCTTACCTCACCAATTCCAGTGAAGGCGGCATTGTAATCGTAAACCTTGCTACCGGCAATGCCCGGCAGGTGTTGCAGGACCATTACTCCACCAAATCGGACCCCGGTTTTACATTTATCATAGATGGCCATGAACTTATGAAAAATGGAAAGCCTGTGAAGATCAACAGTGATGCTATTGCCCTTACACCCGATGGCGAGTGGCTGTATTACAAACCGCTTACCGATGACAAGCTGTACCGCATTCGCACGGAATATTTGCGTAATGATGCTATGGACAATGAAACGCTGGGCAGTAAAGTGGAAGACCTTGGCCATTTCGCCACTACCGACGGAATGATTATCGATAAAAAAGGAGATCTGTATATGGGCGATATGCGAACCAATTCCATTATACGGGTAACACCGGAGCTCAGCATGCAAACACTGATCGCCGATGACCGGCTTGTTTGGCCCGACAGCTATGCAATTTCCAGTGACGGTTATTTGTATGTGAGCTGTTCGCAAATTCAAAAGCAACCGGAGTATAATAATGGAGAGAACAAGCGTGAGTTGCCGTATGCGATCTATAAATTGAAGTTGCCCTGAATGAAAACCGTTAATGAGCACATTACGCTGAAACCGCTCTATGATATCCACCGCGAACGGTATGTGGGGTATTGGGAGGTGGGGAAGTGAGGGTAATAGTACCGTAAATGGTAGCTTAATGGTAGTCTAATGGCCTGGGTATTGTACCGGTATGCTCTGGACACCCTACAGGAACTCTAGTGACGCTAGACAATACCCATACAAGAACTGCACAAGGCCCGGGCAATTTTCCTAAAGGTTGACCCCCATTCAGGCAGCACCTGGGGCGGTACCCTGTACTTATATCCCTTTTCTATTGCTCAATTGCGCCGGATGCCGTAGTTTGCCCCGATGCATATAATCGATGTAATTGTTTGGTTATTTATTGGCGTGATGGTAGCCGCCAGTATCGTTTTCCGCAAATTAACGGTAGCTGGTGCGCTTACAGGTGGGTGCCTGGCGGCGCTGCTGTACAAAGGGGCCGGGGTTACCGGCATAATTATGCTGGGTGCTTTTTTTGTAGCCGGTTCGGTAGTCACTGCGTTGGGACGAAGCAAGAAAGAACAGTTGGGCGTAGCAGAAAAGAACAAAGGACAACGCACCGCCTGGCAGGTACTGGCCAATGGCGGCGTAGCCGGGCTGGCAGCACTGCTTGCCTGGTTGAAGCCTGAGCAGGCCCCATTATGGCAACTGGCAGCCGCCGCTTCCCTGGCATCGGCCAGTGCCGATACTTTATCATCTGAACTCGGCAGTGTATATGGCCGGTCTTTTTACAACATCCTTACATTCAAAAAAGATACATGCGGTCTTGATGGGGTGGTTAGCCTGGAAGGTACTTTATGTGGAATTGCGGGGAGTATGCTCATCGCGGCTATTTACCTGGTGGCCTATAAGCATTTCGTTTTCTCATGCTGGATAGTGCTGGCAGGCTTTGCCGGCAACCTGGCCGATTCTGTTCTCGGCGCTTCGCTTGAGCGTAAGGGCTGGTTAAAGAACGACCAGGTGAATTTGTTGAATACAATAATTGCTGCTGTAACAGGTTTATGCGGGTACTGGCTTTTCACTCATCCAGCTGCGACATGATCTTTTTCAGCAGCACGATCTGCCCCAGGTGATAATGGTTATGCTCAACGATACCCTGAATGTTGCGGTGATAGTTACCGTATTTTTCATTTACGAAAATTTCGTCGAGTTTGCTTTCGGGCAGCTTTTCTATCTGGCTGATAAATGCTTCGGCGTCGGCCCAGAATTTTTGCAACAATTTTTCCCAATCTTCCTCCGATTCAATGGGGGCATGAACAAATGAATCTTTATCATGCGCATCAAGCGGTTGTCCCTGGAATACTTTCAAAACATTACTTACATAATAGTTCATATGGAATACCAGCGTTGCAATGGTATTACAGCGATAGATCTGTGTGGTCGCCTGCTGCCAGTTTACATCTGCGAGGGTGTTTTTCAAATCAACGGCGGTCCAGTTACCGCCAAAATAAACAGTTTTGAAATGTGTTGCCAGTTGTTGAGGAAGGTTCATGTTCGTGGTTTTTGATCTTCTATTGCCAGAAGAATCAAAAATTACGAAAAAAAGCCTTGCCGCGCCATATTCACCCATTAAATTGCTTTAATAAATTAATAACTTAAAAAATTAACATGAATTCCAGCCTGAGCATTGATAAACTACAGGACATCTGGCAAAAAGTGACCGTTTTACATAGCGGACAAACGTATGGAGGCCAACACAACAATGAAAAGATCGAATACCTCAATCATATTGAATAGGTTGTTGTTGATGGTTGGTAAATGCGGAGCGCCGGCTATAAAAGAAAAGAGCCCCGTAACGAGGCTCTTTCATAAACATTATTATTGTTTCACAATCTTTATCGTTTTAATACTGTTATCCCTACGGTTTAGTTTTATTATGTATACACCTGTTTGCAGAGATTGTATACTAATGGTAGAACCGGGATTGGGCACTTTCAATACTTCATGCCCGCCCAGATCGTACACCGTAAGCGTCTGCACTTTATCATATCCGCGCAGGTACAACTGGTTGCGTACAGGGTTGGGCGACAGGGTCAGTGTATTGTCTGTTGCTGCCGTTACCTGCTGTTCAATATTTTGCGTGGCCAGGCGGGCCGATAAATTATCAGTGATCGTGAGGTAATTGAGATTGAAACCGCCGGTTGAAGTGGCAATACCAATAGAGTAGCTGCCTGCCGGTAAGGTTACATTATGCGCTACATTGGTCCAGTTTTGCCAGCCACCGGTATTGGGGATGGTTACCGAACCCAATTGGGTAGCGCCGGCATCTTTTTCCAAACGCAAAGTAGTATTGCTGTTAGGGCTGGCCACTCTGTAAATAACGCGATACGTTCCGGCTGTGGGAATGGTAACGTTGTACGACATCCAGTCGCCGGCATCTATGTAGCCTACATCCAATCCGCCACCGGCATCTGTAGTGCTTTCTGTTTGTATGCCCGCCATATACGTATAATCTTCTGCCTGTATTACGCTGGAGAATGCGGTGGTATTTGTTTCCACTTTCAGTGATGATGCTGAATCGTTGAATGCATCGTCAACAAAACAGGCGTCATCGGCAGTCTTCACAATGGTGGGTCCGCTGAAATTATCATCGCGGTATAAAGTGACTTTATAGCCTGAATTTACTTTAATAGAAGAAATATCATCGTTCGATACGCCCAGTGCAATCAGCTGGCTAAGCGTATAAGTGCCGGGGTTTAAGCCAACAGCATAGCCACTATAATTGCAATCTTTATATACTGTAGCCACACCGGTTGATGCCAGGCCGGCAAAACCACCTACTGTAATAGTTGCGCGAATGGGTGAGGACGCATTGATGGTAGATGATTTTTCAAATACATCATCGTAACAGAATGCATAGGTTAAGCTGTTGTAGCTGATGTCGGGCTGGTGCCAGAATTTGCAATACCAGTTATACGGCGACGTTACATAATATTTTGAATCGGTTGCAAAATCCTGGCTTACGCCTGAGGCTATGTTCAGGTCAATCGCATGGCGGTTGATCGCAGCGCAGATCTGTGCCTGTACCACTTTATCGAGGTCGGTACCGCTGGCCATTACACCACTGCCTTCCATTACTTCGAGCTGGCTTGGTTTGGCTGAAATTCTTCCTGCCTGACCGTCTGAAGCGCGGGTGAATGAGAACACCCCGCCTGATACATGACCGGTAAAGGTTCCGGCATTACCGGCATTGAACACCAGGTAATCATTGGTGTATTTACTCCAGATGGCGTCAACATACGAGTTAAAATATCCGGCTTGTGCACCGCCGCTCTGGAAGGCGGCTGTTTTGGAAGGGAATTTTATGATGCCGTTGGTGGCGTCGTAACAACCGGCAAATTCAGCTGGTGCGGTTGATTGCCATTGCGACAGAATTTGCGCATGGGTTTTCAGTTCACCTACTTTTTTATAGAAACTATTGTTGCCCCACACTTCGAGCCCCATGGGGTATTGGTACGAATCAACGCGGGTAGTGTTGGCCCACAAACCGGTAGCCGCATTGGTTAATTCAATCATTTCGTATCGAATGCCCTGGTTGGGGTCGGTAGGGTTGGCGAGGTTAGGTGCTGCATAACCGCTGGGTGCACCGGATGCGCCAAAGAAGTACAGGTACAATTGTGAGTTAAAGGAGATCAATATGCGACAACCGGCAATACCCGGTATATTGATCGTTTTATTGGGGATTTCGTTCAGTTTGGCAAAACAGTTGGCGTACAAACCGTTGCCGCCGGGACCCTGATTGCCACCGATAACCGGACCGGCAACCGTATTGTCTGAGGCGCTCATTAAACGTACGGTGCTTGTTTTGGGCTCGATCCATACATGGTTGCCATTGATAATACCTACCACGGCCACATAAACATTAGCGTCGGTATACGAGCTGTTGTTGCTTAGGGTAAATGGAACGGTTGTTTGGCCAAAGGACCGGCCAATTGTGAGCAGCGAACAAAGAAACAGGCATAGCAGCGCCCTGTTTCCCCAATAAGCGCGTAAGGGAAAAGGTTGTGTAATTGTTTTCATAAAGATAAATGTTAGTTTAACGGATATTTGGTACGAATGTAACCCTTAATACACCGTTAACTTTTATTGTGGAAAAGTAGGTGGGGGAGAATAGCTAACGCAAGCACACATACACCGTTTGATATTTATCTAACGGTAATATGTGTGGCTAAATTATTTTGCAGTAAATGGATGACCTTCGCCGGTAGCAGGAATATGTATTACTTAATCGAGGTCCAGGTCGCTGTGCATGCTGATAATATTTTCTGAAAAGTCTTTATTAATGACACCCTGTTGCGCTTCTATCTGCGCTATCAGCAGGCGGTATGGTTTTGATGCCCGCAACACTTCGGGGTTGCCCAATATAATAAACTGTTCGCTGGCGCGGGAAATACTTACCAGCAGTTTGCGGTCGGTTTCATCTTTGTCGCCTGCGGCAATACTTTGCATGGACGCAATCTGGCGGGTGTTGGTAATGGTGCTTGAAAAAAGAATGATCTTCCGTTCATCGCCCTGATAGCGCTCAACAGTATCGACAATAAAGTTCTCATTCAGTAAGATATCTGTTCTGAGATGTTTTTTTATTTCTGCTATCTGTGCCCTGAATGGTGTTACAATACCGATCTGTGCCGGCGTTACAATGCCGGAATCAATGAGCGTTTGTGCAATGAAGGCTGCTATAAATGCTTCTTTTTTGTTTTTCTTATGGGCGGTTTCAGGTACGCTTTCAATAAACAATATCCTGCTTTTGGTAAGCTCGATCAGGGGATGGCCGTTGGATAAAGTATAAGGCGGCAGCGTACTGTTTTGTGCGGGCTTTCCCGGGATCAGTGTTTCCCGGTAGTGCTGGGCAATGAGACCTGCAATAACCTGGTGCATGCGGTAATGATGCGTGAGCTGTCCATACGCATGCTTCCAGCCTTTTGCAATGGCGTTCCGCGTCAGCCGCTCAAATAATGACACCCTGAAATCGGTAACGCCCAACTGGTTCAAATAATTACTGCGGGTAAAACAGGTTTTTGCATCCTGCGTTACTACCGATGGCAATTGCTTGTGGTCGCCAATTAATATGAATTTTTCAAACAAGACCAGGATGCCCGATAAAGCCGCTTCGGTCAATTGCGAGGCTTCATCGATAATGATCTGTTTAAGTGAAATAAATTCTTTCAGCAATAACCAGTTGTTCTGGAAAGTTGATACGGTTGACACAATGACCTGGTGCGCATCGAATATTTTTCTCCAATTATCCGGATTGTCGTCGTTCAATTGTTCTGTAAAAAGATTATCATCTGTGATCAGCTTGCTGCCAAGGCGAATATATTCTATTGTGGCTTTGTTATTTCCTGGTTTCCTGAATGCTTCACAGATCTTTTCAACGGCCCTGTTGGTAAAGGCCAGCACCACTATTTTATCTTTTGTTTTCCAGGTAAGCTCCTTTACATAGTTAACGAGGAAGGTACTGGTTTTACCGGTTCCCGGCGGGCCCTGCAGTAAATAGTAATCCTTCGCGTTCAATGCCTGTTGAATAACCTGGTTTTGATTATCAGTAAGGTTTTCGTTATGATAGGTGATCGCCGGTTCTGTTTTGGGTTCTTCATGGCCAAACAATAGTTTCTTTTTGCGGTCGGCACAGCTCAATACATTGAACAGGCTGCTGATCGTGCTCCAGTGGTTCCGCTCGAGAATATCCGGTTCAATAGCCCAGTGCTGATAGGAGTTTATATATGAATAATCTGTTTGTATATTAAACAGGGCAATCACCAGGGCGTCTAACCCAATATAACTGATGGTGCCTTTTAAAATATGTTGGGCCATGGGGTTATAGGTGTCGCCCAGTTTGGGATATAAGATGATGAGGTCGCCTTTGCGAAAGCTGTGCGAAATAGTGCGGTCGAACGATAGGTTGATAATACCATCTTCCTCATTGATGGCGGTCACTTCCAGGTCATAAATGATCCTGAAATCCTGTACTTTGGTCAACCGGTTATCGAGCCAAAGTCCTGCAAAACCATTTTGGTTTTCTTCTTCTTCATCCTTTAGCATGTCGCCCACTTTGGCGTTGATCATTTCCCGGAGCGTAAAGGCCATTAGCTCCTGATAGTAATGCGTGGCAATTCTGCTGGGGTCGTATAAACGCCTGAAGGCATCCAGCTCCGTATATAAAAATCGCGGAATGCCTGCTATGCCTTCATTTTTGATCTTGTGTAAAAGGCTGAAATCGCCATGAGCGAGCGCATAGATCTTTGCCGTGATCTCATTTCTGATATTCAGCACATCAATTTTTTCGCTATGCTCGGTTACTATATGCCTGTAGGGCAATACCGGGCATTTTGAATAATACACGGCATTGGTGCCTTGCCTTTTATCACCATAAGTACTTTGCAGCAGCATATCATAACTTACTACCTGCATTTTGTGGTTCGACCAGGCAATGTTATACTGGTGATTGGAGGGGCTGCCGCTTTTTAATTCAACAATGTCCTTTGAATCCAGTTCATGATCAATACCCAACAGGTCAATTCGGCCCTGTAAACCGTAATCTTTTGAAAAATAGGTCGGTTCTATCCAAAGCTCTTTATGGCTTTGGGTTTGTACCAGGTTTATAATGTTTTTAAGATGTTCCTGAAGAATGGAACGTTTCAGGGTTTGCATTTCGGTGTTGCCGAACTGGGCGGCTTTTAATGCATTGTTCCGCTGGGCATTAAGATAAATTGACTCTATATTCTCTTCTTTATTGCGCACAATTTCATCGAGGTAGTAACCAATGATACTTCCTTTTAAAGCGGCGCTGCCCGGCAGGTTGTCCATGATCTTCGACAAAAAGAAGATATCACTGTTTGAACCCTGTTGAACAAAACATTCGCCAATAGCAGTGGCGTCTATCAAAAAATCGGGTTCCAGCGTTATGAGTGTGTCGAAGGTGGTGGTATACTGGTTGTCACCTTCACCGGTATAGCTGATATTATGAAATTGCAATATGGCGTTCTCGGTTAACAATTGCCGGGCCGGAAGATGGTTAGCGTGTTGATGTGCCCTGATCAGTATTTCAACCAGGCCTTCCATATTTTCCAGGTCATATGCTTTTAAGGTAAAACAGGGACTGCCATTGTCATCTGTTATTTCTGTCCAGTCGGCACACAGCACCTTCAGGTCAGTTAATATATCATATCTTCTCTGGGGAACCAGGCGCAGGAAATATTTCTCTGTATAGGGGAGGGCTTCCAGTTCTTTTCTTTCCACCGCATGTGTGCCCTGCATGGTTTTTATAAGCCGGTACAACAAGGCAATACTTTGTTGTATTGATTTGACGGTTGTCTTTTTAATGTTCCCTTCCTTGATAAATCTTCTGAATGCATCCAGGTTTTGCTTTTCAGTTCCAGTTAATTTTAATTGGGTTAACAGGTACCTGAAGCGGGCATAAAAATTCCTGAACGCGATCAGCTCCTCGTTGGTGGCTGTTTTTATTAATTTGTAAAAGAAGCTCGACAGGTGCGAAAATCGTTCGTTTGCATCGGCAGTGGAATGTTGTATCAATACCAGTTCCGCATAAAAAGCCTGGGCTTTTTGAGTATCAATCGTTGTCATGGTTAAGGGGTTCGGGTTGCAAAAATTGCTTATTTCATGCGCATATGCAAGCCGGTGCCGGATAATGGTTTTTGTGTTTGTGCATTTTACATAATTCCCGGGCGCGGGAATAAATAGTTTTGCTTATTGGCCTGCAAGATAAAAAATAAAACGTCGCCTGGCTGGACGACGTTTTCTAAAATAATTATGGGGGGCATAATAGTGCAATAGGATCTTATCACTTATTCAGGTAAGTGATGCAGCAATAAAAAGAAGGGTACGGATTAATACAAATCAGGTAAACGGTGTAATTAAAAACGGGATTTCGCTTGTTAAAAAAGGATTTAGGGACAGAAATAAAATTAATCCGGAGGTGTGAACACGGCTGATCTGCGATCGCCTGTTACCGGCATCCCGTATGCTGCTAATCTTTTCTCAACCCAATCAGATATTCATAAGAGAGTTAATGGTTTAACAGGACCATTGGATATGTATATGTCGGTTTTTCAATAATCTTTTTCGCGGGAGAGGATATTCGCTGTCTTAGGAGAGTACTCGTAAGTTACAAAATATTTTAATATTCCCGAAAAATAACGTGTTATTTCTCGTTGGCGTTAGATGTTTTGATTTTTATCAAATGCGCATAAGGGGAGCCTAACGTGTTGGAGACTAAGGGGTGGGTTCCCTTCTTTTTGCTAAATAGAACTATGTAATGATGAACAATAACGGCGCGGGCAATAGACCTAATGCCCGCCAGATGATATTTTTAAGCTTGTATAATCCATTACCTATGATTAAACTCTACACGTTCGGGGTTCCATATGTGCTATTGTTACTGCTGCTGTTACCTGTTACCGGTAAAGTGAAAGCGCAAACGCTGAACCTGAGTAAATCTGTTGCAAATATCTCTACTGCGGGCGATGGTTCTACTGCTTCTCAAAACGATGTTTTACAATATAACATTATTATTACCAACCTGTCGGCCTCGAATATCAGCAATGCCACGCTGTACGATAATATTCCTGCCGGCGCTTCGTATGTAGCAGGTTCCACTACGCTGAACGGTGTTTCTGTGGCCGATGTAAGCGGCGCCATGCCTTATGCCATTAGCGGCGGCCTCATCAATGCGCCTTCTTTTGGTCCCGGTTTGCTGGGCCCCAATGTAAGCGCTACCATTACCTTCGAGGTTACCATCACGGCTAATGGAGGAACCGTTTCGAACTACGCTACCTTGCAGGGAATATACACAGGCAATAGTTTTGTGCAGAACACCAATACCGTATTCACCAATCTCTCGGCTGATAACACCTGTTCGGTCATTTACCAGTGTACCACCAAAGTAGATTCCACATCGCCTGCCGATGGCATGTATTACCGGTTTATAAAAACACTGGATAAATCGGATGGCACCGGCGGCCCTATTTTATTCGATGGCGAAAACGGACCCTGTTATGATGCGGTATCCGGCGCCGCGCTGGCTGCCGGCAGCCTGATGGATTATGTGGCGGCCATTGCTTATGAAAAGAGTTCGGGCCGTATTTATTTCGTGAATAATTATGCCAGCAATCCGGCGCAGGAACTTTGTTATATCGATCTGAACGCTTCACCGGTATGCGCCCGCCGGTTTACCGGTTATCCGCTCGAACCGAATACCAATTACAACATCAACCGCATGGCATTTGCAAGTGATGGGTATGGTTTTGCGGTTACTTCGCACGGGGACGACCTTATTCGCTTTTCCATAAACCCTGGTACCGGTTTGCCGGTGATATCGCAGCTGGGCCCGTTGATCAATGACGCCATCAACGGTTCCAACGATGTACTGGCCGAAACCGGTGGCGATCTCTTTGGCGACGGTTCGGGCAAATTATACCTGATCGCCAATAGTAGCAAGCTGTATAAAATAAATCCTGCTACCCGCATTACTACGTTTATGGGCAGCATAAATCCATCGCCCACCAGCAGTTCCAATTCAATTGCCATTGACCCGGCCGGCAATGTATTTATCGGCGGTTCGTACCAGGATGTATTTAAGGTGAACCTGGCCACCATGGCGGGTACTTCTATTGCCGGCAGTAATACCAGTAATGTATGGACCAGCGGCGACTTTACCAGTTGCGCTTTCCCGGTGTTATCGCCATCATTAATAGCTAATAAATCGTACCGAAATACACGTGGGGTGCCTTTTGTAGTTGGCGGCGATACGGTGGAATACACCATTGAAGTGACCAATAACGGAAATATCAATGCGCCGGGCGTGAAGTTATATGATTCGGTTCCTTCAAGCACTATCTACATACCAAACTCCACTACATTGAATGGGGTAGCCGTGCCTGATGTGGCCGGTACCATGCCATTTGCGGTGAGCGGCGGCCGGTTCATTAATTCGGCCGGTGAACAGAGTGGTATTGTTAAACCGGGTGGGGCCAATAAAGCCGTTGTAAAATTCAGGGCGGTCACCGATGTCGATAAATACATCTGTAACCAGTCGAGGATCACCCTGCTCGATGGTGATGGGAATACCATCTTTATAAATTCCGATGATACCACGCAGTCGGGCAGCCAGAATGCTACCTGTTTTCATACAGATGGCGTACTGGCATTAAATGGTCTTTCATTCAACGGCAGCCTGAATAGCAACCAAAGTGTTTTGCAATGGTCGCTGAAGGAGGAAAGAAATGTTGCCTGGTATGAGCTGGAGTATGCCGGCAATCCTTCGCATTTTAAACCAGTGGGTAAACTGACGGCTGTTCCCGGCAGTACCTACCGGTTCACTGATAAAGAAAATACTACTGCTGCTTCGCGGTTCTACCGGTTAAAGATCGTGCAGCAGGGTGGCAGTTATACTTATTCGGGCATTGTTTTCATCAGCCTAAAAGAATTGGGTATGCAGGTATATCCCAATCCGTTCAATAAGGAGATCAATGTGCAGCTGCAGTTGAAAACAACAGAGAAGATACAATTCAGGCTAATTGATTTTTATGGAAGGGAAGTATTTGCGGCTGCTGAGAAATTACAGACCGGTTATCATTCAATAAGTTTAGCCGTGCCGCCGGGTTTGGCAAAGGGCATGTATGTGCTGGAAGTGTTGGGCGGAAACAGGCAGTTGTTGCAGCAAAAACTGCTGAAGCGATAAAAAGGTGAAGCCTTCCGCCAGGAATAGCAGAAGGCTCACATGATGACCCGTCAATTCGTTTAAGTAAAGGTCCCCCGGGTCCCGATAGCTATCGGGAGGGAAGGCCTTCATATGGAATCAGGCGATGAAACTGCTTGCTGTTTTAAGGTAAGCACCCATACGATCAACACCTTCCTATGCATTTACTACCGGAACGCCTAAATAGGCTTCCGTGTAATAAACGCCTGATTTATATAACTGATCTTTTTGTTGCTGGGTCAAATTAAAATCAGTGGCTGCAATACCGAAATCATCGATCTTCACCGTTCTTTTCTCCATCGATTCGTTATTGTCGAAATCAATATCCTGCGAATCAATCACCGTTTCGAACAACACCTTGCAATAATCAACAGGCTGATCATAACTCAGCGAATTGGGTTTTTTATTCCCATTGCGATCGTATAAATAAAAGCCCAGGGTTTGGGGATTATCGGGTTGCTGTGGCGAATCGAACACCGTGAGCGGATAATTCAACACCACACCACCATCGACATATATATGATTGTCGGGCAAATTATTACTGAATTTCCAGGCTTTAAAGAACAACGGGATCGACATAGACGCCCTTACTGCTTCGCAAACGGGCACGTTGGGCGTATCAATATGCGAGAACTGTTTTATGTCGTAAATGTTGAGGTCGGTGGCAAATACAAACAACCCAACGCCGGTTAATTTATACAGATCGGCAAACGTAATGTTGGGTTGGTTATTTGTTCGGTTGGCGATCATTTTCTGGATCCAGTACAAAAAAGTATTGCCTTTGTATAACCCGTATTCTGTGGGTATGCGAAGCGGGTCCCAGCCATCTTCAAAATGTTTGAAGTCGAGGTTCATGATGATCGACTTAAGCTCCGGCGCCGGATAACCCAGGGCTACCAGGGTAGCCGTTATAGCCCCGGCCGAAGTGCCGGCTACCTGTTTTATTTGGGGCATAATACCGCAATCGGTAAGTACCTGCAGGGCGCCCGCATATGCTATCCCTTTAACGCCGCCACCTTCGAAAACGAGGTTGGTAAATTGGTAAGACATCGTTTACATTTTAATGGTTAATCCCGACTAAAGCCGGGACAGGTTGTAATAGAATGCCGTGATAAGAGCCGTCATAGAAGCGGGCCGCTGCTTTTTAAAAATTGATCAATATCATTTTATTCGGGTACTATCTTGATGCCAGATAATAAAAAGCAGCCCTGCAGGAACCATTTAGCATTTGGATCCCTTCGAGGGATGCTTAAAAGTAATTAAAATCGGTTATACTGCAGATATTTTTTATTTCGTATGTATATGCAGTTAACAGTTAGTGTGCGATTTTATCCAACTTCTTCTGAATGACCTGCTTATCCGTATTCGTTTTTGCCAGGGCCAGCGCCTGCTGAAAATGCTGAATGGCTTTGCGGTTATTGATACCGGTATACAATTCGCCCAGTAGCGTAAAATAAAAGTGGTTGTTGGTGAGCTGCAGTTTTTCTGCTTCAATAATGGCTTCGGGTGCGCCGTTTGCTTTTGACAGGGCAAAGGTGCGGTTGAGGGCCGCAATGGGGGAGTATTCTATTTGCAATAAACGGTTGTACAATTGTAAAACGGCTTCCCATTTTTCTTTGGTATCGTCTTTTTGGGTGTTCCAGTAGGCAATGGCGGCTTCGAGGTGGTACTTCGAAAGCTGGTTGCCACTGGCCGAACAATTCAAAAAGTAGCCGCCTTTGCTGATGAGGTCGGCATCCCACAGGCTGGTATCCTGTTCTTCGTACAAGATCAGTTCGCCATTGCGGTCAAGGCGTGCTTCGAACCGGGAAGCATGAAAGCACATGAGTGACAGCAATGCATTCACCGGCGGTTTGTTGGTATGCTTGTTTTCAACCAGCATATAACAAAGCCGCATGGCTTCGAAGCATAATTCTTTACGCAACGTTTTATTATTGCTCACTGAATAATAGCCTTCGCTGAACAGCAGATAGAGCGTGGCCAGTACGGTTCCCAGCCGTTCATCTATTTGTGCCAGTTCAGGAAGTTCGATAGCAATATTTTCTGAGCGCAATTTTTCTTTGGCGCGGAACAGGCGTTTGTTGATGGTTTCCTTGTTACTGAGAAAAGCGTCGGCTATTTCTTCGATGCCAAATCCGCACAAAATTCGCAGCGATAAACCGATCTGCGCTTCGGTGGCAATGGCCGGGTGACAAATGGCGAACATCATTTGCAGCTGGCTGTCGTTGATGTTCTGGGGGCTAAGGTCGATCTCATAGGCCGGCATGGTTGACGTGTCTTCGTTGACTGCCGGATCCTTCACTACTTTATGATTGTAAACAGCCTGGCGTTTCAGAAAATTGCTGGCTTTGTTCTTTGCCACGGTATACAACCAGGCAACCGGATTTTGCGGTATGCCCTGCAATCCCCAGGTTTGGGCCGCCGTCATGAAGGTTTCGCTTGCAATATCTTCCGCTGTTTCTATTTGTTCAAAGCCAAAACGTTTACACAATACAGCAATGATCTTCCTGTATTCGGTCCTGAACAAATGTGGTATTAATTCGGGTTGTTGCATGTTCAAGGTTTCCAGTTACCGGGTACCAGTTACCAGTAACTGGTACCCGGTAACTGGTATCCAATAGCTTTATTACATTGGGCTTATTTCCCTTACTTCTACATTACCGCCCTGGGTAAAGACGGGGCAGCCCTTAGCTAATACAATGGCTTCTTCATACGAATTGGCTTTGATAATGGAATACCCACCAATTGATTCCTTGATCTCGGCATACGGTCCGTTAGTGACAGTGCTTTCGTTTTTAACCACTTTACCTGATGCCGCCAGCCGTTGTCCACGGTCGGTTAGTTTGTTTTGCGCGGCAATGCTGCCGATCCAGTCCATCCAGCGCTTCGTCATGGCGGCTGCTTCTTCAGGCGTACGGTCGGGAATAGTAGTGTAATCAGCGCGGTATACCAATAAATAATCTTTCATTGTTTGTATTTGATTTAATAGTGGTTGTTGTTATTTATGGGTGCCATCGTTTTTGGCGATCCGCCTTACTTCCACACTGTTGCCTTCGCCCTGTAATACGGGACAACCTTTGGCGAATTCAACGGCCTCATCAAATGAATCGGCTTTTACGATCATTTGTCCGCCAATGGTTTCCTTGATCTCGCCAAACGGCCCGTCGGTAACTACTCCATGCGGCCATACTACTTTGCTGCCGTCGAATAGTAAACCGGTGCCGCTCACGAATTTGCCTTTTGCAGAAATGGCGCCGATCCAGTCCATGGTTTGTTTCATCCAGATCTGCATTTGTTCCGGTGAGGCGATCTTCGCTCCGTCCTGGTGCCGTAAGATCAACATATACTCTTCCATGTTTTCAGGTTTTAATGTTATAGTAATTGTTATTGAATATAATTATTATACCCTTATAACAATTGAACAAAGACCGATTGGACAACCCGGTGAAAATATTTTTTTCTTTTTTAATTGTTTCAATTTCTTTTCGTTAAAACGGGTTACCCTAAAAATAGGCTGAAGTTAGCCCGCCACTCATGTATTCTAATTTTTGGTTTGCTCAATATGGTGTAACTTATAAGGACACTAAAAAACTAAGCTATGAGAAAAGCAGCGTTAGCCGGCGTGGTATTCGTTGCCTGCGGGTTTGCAACGAGTGCCCAGTTCTCCGTTACACCCAGAGTGGGTATTGAACAAGCTTTTACCTGTGTACAGTACAACAACACGAAAGGTATAAAACCTATGTGTTCAAACATTTCTCCGCAAGTAGGCCTTCGAATGGATTACCTTATTAATAAAACACATGGCCCCTTTGTTGGGGTAGCCACCAACCGGTCGGTGGTCACGTATGAATTTACCAATCCCGAAACCGGCGCCAGTGAATTTACCTCATCGCAGGGCGACTGGAAGTTGCGGCTGGAAGCCGGTTACCAGGTAAGCAGCAAGCCCATTAATTTGGGTAGAACCGCAAAGCCGGCTACAGGGAAAGCTCCCGGGGCCTTCACTACACCCTGCGCTGCGCGGAAGATGATGCTGGAACAGGCGAACGCCAACCCGGTCAAAAAACCGGTTATGAATGTGCGGATACAACCTTATGCCGGTATGGCGGTTGTGCCCAATCCGGTAACGGCTATCAGCAGCACTGTAAAATCGAATGAAACCGTGTACCAGTACAGCGCCGGTAACTGGAACTCGGCCATTATCACCGGGGTTAACCTGGCATTTGCCAAAGGCAATGTGAGCAAATATGTGGTAGGGCTGCAATACCTGATGGGGATCGGCAATTTAGGCCGGGAAACATTGGTAACGCCGCAGGATACCAAGCAACTCACTACGCAATTGAAATCGAATGCATCGGCCTGGAATATCACGGTTGGCATGCCGCTTAATTTCATGAAGAATAAAGAAGCCGCTCCGCCCAAAGCAGTGGAACTGCCAAAAAAAGTGGAAGCACAAAAAGCTGTTGAAACACCGGCTCCACCAGCCCCTGCGCCTGTGCAGGAGAAAAAGCACTCGTGCGGATATTATAGGAGCAGATGCGGATATTAATGATTTCTGATTTAGCGATTTTTAGATTTTGGGATTTTATCAGGTTCGGCCTGTTGCGAAATCTCAAAATCCCCCAATCTCCAAATCAGCAATATTATGATTTCTGATTTAGCGACTTTTAGATTTTGGGATTTTATCAGGTTCGGCCTGTTACGAAATCTCAAAATCCCGAAATCTCAAAATCAGTCATATCAAATCAGGGATCAGATAACGCCTTGTATACGTTGGTTGCAGGGCGTTTTTTATTGGTGTCAACTATGCCTGAAGCATGTACTGTCCTTGTGGCAAAACAAACATTTTTAGCCTGTTTTTCCTGCACTCTGCCAGGTGGCAGTGACTGGGGTATTTCCGTTAGGTTGTGGTTTGGTTGTGGTCGTATTGTGGTAATATTAGATTAACCTTTTCTTTACCCCTTAGGTAATAAAAAGGAAATGAAAAGGTAAAGGCAATATTACCCTAACCAAAGGGCAACCGAAAGAAGGGGAGAAGAAAAGGTAACCAGGGGTATTGAAAAGGAGAAGCGGAGGTAACCAGGGGGTAACAAAAAGGAGAAGAATACCTAAGCAGGAGGTTAAGAAAAGGTAACCAGGGGGTAAAGAAATAGAAATTGTCCCATTTAAATCAACAGATTATGAAACGCGAGGTAATAATGAGGTAACTGCGAGGTAAAGGGCCCCCTTAAGGGGCTGTGGGGGGTATCACTTTCTCTTCCAGCCAATTAATATCACCCCGATGATAACCAGCACCGTGCCCGCAATTTGCGCCGGAAAGATCTTTTCGCCCAGAATAAAATGCGCCTGAATGATCGTTGAAACCGGACCAACTGCCGAAATGATGGCCACGTTGTTACTGCCGATCCGTTTCATGCCATGCGACATCATAAACGTGGGCAGCACTGTTGCCACTACTGCCAGCACTATGCCATACCAGATGTGGCTGGGTGATTTCGTCAACAGTTGCAGGCTGCTGCCGCTTAGCGCAAAATGTGCAAACACCCCGGCGGTTGACGACAGCATGGCATATGCGGTAAAACGGGTAACGCCAACCGTTGGTATCAGGCGGCCGCTTCCAACAATATACACGCTGTAGGTAATGGAGCATAAAAAGATAAGAAAGCTGCCCCAGATAAAATGCGGATTGCTGACATCGATGCGTAGTTCACCAAAGTAGGCGATGGCAATGCCGGTATAGGTGAGCATCAGGGCGATCTTCTGGGTGCGAACCACAGGTTGTTTAAAAACAACGGCATTGATAAAAACGGCAAAGGTGGGATACAGGAAGAGGATCAAACGTTCCAGTCCGGCCGTTACGTATTGCAGCCCAATAAAATCGAACAGGCTGCTGAGGTAATAACCAAAAAGCCCGAGGCCAATAACGCCCAGCCACTGGCGGCTGGTAAGCGGGGTAAGGCCTTCCCGGCGGGCCAGCCATACCGCAGCCAAATAAAAGGGAAGGGAAAAGCTCATGCGCAGCATAAGCAGGGTAAGGGCATCCATAGACGTGTGCGCAAAAGCCACTTTTACAATGATGGCTTTTGTGGAGAACAGGATGGAGCCTATTATGGTAATGAGAAAACCCGCTAATGTTACAGTATGTTTTTTCCCTTCCAAATATTGTACTTATACAGATACATTAAAATCTCTCAGTGCGTCATTCAAACTTGTTTTCAGGTCAGTGCTTGGTTTACGCTGACCAATGATGAGCGCACAGCTTACATGGTATTCGCCGGCAGGGAATTTTTTAGCATAGGTACCAGGTATTACCACACTGCGTGCAGGTACCCGTCCTTTGTATTCAACGGGGGTGTTACCGCTTACATCTATGATCTTGGTACTTTGTGTTAATACAACGTTGGCGCCCAGTACGGCTTCTTTTTCAACCACTACACCTTCCACTACAATACAACGGCTGCCTACAAAACAACCATCTTCAATTATAACAGGGCTGGCCTGTAAAGGTTCCAGCACACCGCCAATACCTACGCCGCCGCTCAAATGCACGCCTTTGCCGATCTGTGCGCAGCTGCCCACAGTAGCCCAGGTATCGACCATAGTGCCTTCATCAACATATGCGCCGATATTCACATAAGAAGGCATCAGCACCACGTTTTTGGCGACATAGGCGCCATAACGCGCTACGGCATGGGGTACGGCACGTACGCCCAGCTCTTTATAATTTTTCTTGAGCAGCATTTTGTCATAGAACTCAAACGGCTCCAGGTTCCAGGTTTGCATGGGCTGAATGCCGAAATATAGCAGGATAGCCTGTTTTACCCACTCATTCACCACCCATTTATCATCGGTGGGCGCCGCCACGCGTAAACGGCCTTTATCTACTTCTTCAATTACAGCTTTTACCGCATCGGTATATTTTTTTTCTTTTAATAACTCGCGGTTGCCCCAGGCTTCCAGGATCAGATCTTGCATTTCTTTAATTTTTTGCAAACATACAGTACAGATCATAAATCGGTTATAAAACCTGGGGCTTTTTGACGGTTTTTGCTATTTTTATCGCTTTCTAAACCCTTGAAGAATGCGTGTAATGATCTTTATCCTGCTTTCTTTTTTGAGTTTGCAGGTATTGGCCCAGCATAAACAATTTGAGCTGCCAGTTGGCTGGCAGGGAAACAGGATCGAACTACAAACTATTTCAGATAAAAACAAGCAACATAGCTGCCTTTTAATTGTGAACAGCGATAGCCTCAGGGGCTTTCTATGCAATAACCAGCTGCGCATTGTCAGGGAATTCAGTTTGCCCGTTAAACCGGGAGAAAAGCTGCTGGGCGGTATGTTGCGTGATTCTTCTGTATATGTTTTTCTTCAGCAAAAGGATAAAGATGAGCTGCATAGCTGGGCTTTTAATGTAATGACCAAAAGAATAACTGAACGTGTTTTCCCATTTGATATAAAAAAGGAAAAGGCGGTGACCTATATTAGTGGAGGCAACCACTTTTTGTATATAACTGCCGACAATAGAACTACTGAATTAACTGTGTACGACTTTACCAGTGAGCGGGATTTCACGTCTGTCAGGCATAATTTTTCAGAAAAGCAATGGAACGATCTGATCACTGGCGGAATATTCAACCATACAGTAAAGCTTGAAAAAATTGACCAGGAAGGGGATTGCGATCTGGATGCGGTGGTTAAACCCAATAAGATCTACATACGAAATGATACGTTACTTCTATTGATGAATAATCACATAGATTCAACCCATGTATGCTGCTTCGATCTAAAGCAACATGTGGTGAGCTCCTGGGTCATTGATCACAATCCCGGTCAGCCTTCGGCAAAAAAAGTTTCTTATTCTGATAACTCATTTCTTTTTCGCAATAAATTGTATTACGTGCGGGCTACCACCGATAGTTTGCTGATACAGGTAGTTGACCTGTATACGCGAGCGATCGATAAATCGTTTTCAACAGGAGGCGATGAGCCCATTCCTTTTAAAAATACCCCGATCTTTCAGGAAGGCAGCAGAAGTAGTAAGAGCGAATTGCGTGATGTTGGCAAAAGGCAATTACTTCGAAAAATGGTGAATGGGGCTGCAGTGATCACCGCCAAACCTTATGACAATAACCAGATTGAAGTGGTGGTAGGCTCCTATGCAAAAGTGTATGGAGGGAATAAGGATAATAATCCTGCATATATGGCATCGCCCAATTACGTAGGAGGCCCAATGCTGTTCCCTGTAAGGAATGTATCACGTGAAAGCTGGTCGAAATCGGTACATTTTAAAATGCTGCTGAATGCCGGCAATTATTCGCATATGGAAGGGGATATAGGCAGTTCTATTAATGAACGAATTGAACGTTATACGGGAAATTTAAAGATACCGGCTGAGTCTGAAAGCCTGTTCATGAACAACGGGACTTATTACTACGCATATTACGACCTGGAAGTGCGCAAACTGGTGGTTATTAAGTTTTAAGACCAATATAGCCGGTTGCGCGGTATTGGCATTTTGCCCCTACATTTGCACCATGGATTTTTCACATGATGTTGATCATTGTTTAAAAGTACTGCAGGGTGGGGGACTGATCCTTTACCCAACCGATACCATCTGGGGCATTGGCTGCGATGCCACCAATGCAACGGCGGTGAACCGCATTTTTAACCTGAAACAACGGCCCGAAACAAAAAGCATGATCATTTTGCTGGCCGATGAAAAGGAACTGATGCACTACGTGGCGCATATCGATCTGCAGGTATTTGATTACCTGGCTAAAACCAAAAAGCCTACTACTGTCATTTATGATGGGGCCATTGGGCTGGCCGATAATGTGATCAATGCCGATGGTACAGTGGCCATCCGCATCGTTAAGGACCCGTTCTGCAAGCATTTGATCAAACGGTTCCGCAAACCAATTGTTTCTACTTCGGCCAATTTGTCGGGCGATCCCTCGCCGGCCACCTTTCACGATATTATGCCGGGGATTTGGCAGGGCGTTGATTATATTGTACACCACAGGCAAAAAGATACCACGGCGCATGCACCCTCGGCCATCATTAAGTGGAATAAGGATGGAAGCGTTACCGTGATCAGGGAGTAAAACAAACCCAAACAAGTAATGAAATTTCTCGTAATACAAACGGCGTTCATTGGCGATGTAGTGCTGGCAACCGGCATTCTGGAAAAACTGCACCGGCATTTTCCTGATGCTGAAATTGATTTTCTGGTAAGAAAAGGCAATGAAGGCCTGCTGCAAAACCATCCGTACCTGCATGAATTGCTGATCTGGGATAAAAAGAACGGCAAGCTGAAAAATTTATTCAGGCTGCTGGGGAAGATCCGCAAACGCCGGTACGATAAAGTGATCAATGTGCAGCGGTTTGCCGCCACCGGTATACTCACCGCTTTTTCGGGCGCCCGCGAAAGAATTGGTTTCGACAAGAACCCACTGAGCTGGTTGTTCGATAAAAAGATACCCCATGTGATCAGCGATGTGCACAATCCTATTCATGAGGCAGACCGCAATAATGAACTCATTCGGGCTTTTACAAATGAGGAGGTAATGAAGCCCCGCTTATATCCTTCAGCACCGGATGAAGCGGCCGTACAGGGATATAAAAAACTTCCTTATATCACTATTTCACCGGCCTCGGTATGGTTCACCAAGCAATTCCCGAAAGATAAATGGATCAGCTTTGCAAAGGAAGTGCCGGCGAATTATACCATCTACCTGTTGGGCGCGCCCGGCGATGCCCCATTGGCAGAAGAGATCCGCAATGGGGGCATAGTGGCCACCGTGGTAAATTTATGCGGGAAGTTGAGTTTTTTACAATCGGCCGCCCTTATGAAAGATGCCGCCATGAATTATGTAAATGATTCGGCCCCCATGCATTTCGCTTCCTCGGTAAATGCACCGGTCACTGCAGTATATTGTTCAACCCTGCCTTCATTCGGGTTTGGCCCCTTATCGGATAAACGCTTTATTGTAGAGATACAGACGCCATTACCCTGCCGCCCATGTGGATTACATGGCAGGCCTGCCTGTCCGCTGGGCCATTTTAAATGCGCCTACGGGATCACCAATGAACAACTATTAAGTAGTTTATAATTACATTTGTCGCTGATGGAAATAAAGTGCAACGATAAGGAATTGTTTGTATTTAAAAAGATCGCGCATGCTGCTGCAGAACTCGGTGTACCTGCCTATGTGATCGGTGGTTTTGTGCGCGATAAATTGCTGGGGCGCGCCACCAAGGATGCCGATATTGTTTGTGTGGGCGATGGCATTCAGCTGGCGCATAAGGTAGCCGAGCGGTTCCAGCCAAAACCTTCTGTATCGTTCTTCAAGAACTTTGGCACGGCGCAAATAAAACTGAAACATTTTTACGAAGCCAATTTTGGTGAAGTACATCTTATTGCCGAAAACAATGGCCAGGAAGCAGTGGAAAACCTTGCTGAACCTGCTGCCGAAGAAAACGGGGACGTGCCGCATGAAAAGTCGGCCCTCGAAATAGAATTTGTGGGCGCGCGCAAAGAGAGCTATCGCTATCACAGCCGCAACCCAGAAGTGTTGCCGGGTACGTTAAAAGACGACCAGGACAGAAGGGATTTTACCATCAATGCCATGGCCATTTCCCTGAATGAAGCAGATTATGGCACGCTCATAGATCCTTTTAACGGATTGCAGGATCTGGAAAGAAAGATCATTCAAACCCCGCTCGATCCCGATACCACATTCAGTGACGATCCGCTGCGTATGATGCGGGCCGTTCGGTTTGCCGCGCAGCTGAACTTTACCATTGCACCGGCTACCTTCCAAAGCATAAAGGACCATGCAGAACGCATCAGGATCATTTCGCAGGAACGCATTACAGAAGAGCTGAATAAAATATTATTAAGCGCCAAACCTTCGGTTGGGTTCGATCTGTTGTATCAAAGCGGGTTATTGCATATTATTTTTCCCCAGCTGGTTGACCTCGTGGGCGCTGAATACATTGATGGGCTGGGGCATAAAGATAATTTCTATCATACCCTGCAGGTAGTGGATAATATTTCGCGCAATACCAGCGACCTGTGGTTGCGCTGGGCAGCTTTGCTGCACGATATTGGTAAACCCCCCACCAAAAAATTTGAAAAAGGCCATGGGTGGACGTTTCATGGGCATGAAGTGGTGGGTGGCCGAATGGTGCCGCGTTTGTTTGCCAAATTAAAACTGCCACAGAATGAAAAGCTGCGTTTTGTAAAGAAGCTGGTTGAACTGCACCTGCGACCTATTAGTTTAACCAAAGAGAATATCACTGACTCTGCCATACGCAGATTGCTGTTCGATGCCGGTGATGATATTGATTCATTGATGTTGTTGTGTGAGGCTGACATTACATCAAAGAACAAACAAAAAGTGATCCGTTTTCTCGAGAACTTTGAACTGGTGCGCCACCGCCTGCGCGAAGTGGAGGAGAAGGACCGCATCCGCAACTGGCAACCACCCATTACCGGTGAAATAATTATGGATATATTCGGTCTGAGCCCCTGTAAAATAGTGGGCGACCTTAAAAGCAGCATCCGTGAAGCCATTCTGGATGGAGAAATTGATAATACTTACGACGCTGCATATGATTTTATGATGAAAAAAGCAGCAGAATTGGGGTTGAATGTTGTCAATAAGAACGCTACCGGCAACTGACCCGGAATTGACCTGTATACGGTAATTTCCAGAACAATTTATTGTTTTATTTGCATAAATCAGTATCACTGTGTATGTTGGGCATTTTGTTACTATGTAAATGCGACTTAAATTGCATACTTTGATAGTTGGGGAATTGTCTTATTTTTGACTCTTGGGGTGACAGGTTAGATGCTCCGGACAATTGATACAATGGCTGGCACGATTATAGAGAAACATTTTACGGATAAGCTCAGGATTCAGCACTGGGCGTAATTAAAAATCTGAAATAAGTAACCTGAAATATATAGTATGGCGGTTTTAAAATTCAGAATATATTTTGAGGAAGATGACAGTATTTACCGGGATGTTGCGATCAAGCACACACAAACTTTTTTGCAATTACACCAGGTGATCCTGAAGTCGTATGAGTTTGATAGCAAACATCAGGCTACCTTTTATCGCAGCAATGATAACTGGCAACGCGGTCGCGAGATCAGTTTGGCCAATTACGATAAACCGTATAAAGTGGCGCCATTGCTGATGGAAAGTACGCCCATAGGTACAGAGATCAAGGATCCCAATCAGAAATTTATATACGTATACGATTTTGTAAAGAACTGGAGCTTCCTGGTTGAGCTCATCAGTGTGTCGAAAGAAGAAAGCAGCAAGATCGATTACCCCGCCGTAATAAAATCGGAAGGTATTGCGCCTTCGCAATATGGCACCAAGGGCATCGCCGGTGACAAGCTCACCGAGATGGAAGAAAAATACGATCTGAAAGCCGGTACCGAAGGTTTCGGCACCGAAGGCGATGAAGAGGATGAGGAACTGGGTTTAGGCGAGGAAGCAGAAGAAGGTGGTCAGGACGACGAAGTTTGATTGCTGATTTAGGGATTTATAGATTTTTTGATTTTATTATTTTCGAAACTCACAAGTATATTCAGATCTCTAAATCTCAAAATCCCGAAGTCCCGAAATCTCAAAATTTGTTGTGGGTTCTATACAAGCTCAGACAAATAATATGAAAGAAAAAATTTGCGTGATCATAGCCGGGCCCACCGCAGTGGGTAAAACGGCCGTAGCTATTGAAGTAGCCCGTCATTTTAATACCGCCATCATTTCTGCCGACTCCCGGCAATGTTTTAAAGAAATGAATATTGGCGTTGCCAAACCTTCTACAGAAGAGCTGCAACAGGTACACCATTACTTTATTGGTTCCCATTCCATTCACGATAAGGTGAATGCTGTTGAATTTGAGCAATACGCATTACAGGCAGCCGGGGAAATATTTCAGCAGCATGATATAGCTGTTGTTACCGGCGGCACCGGTTTGTATATAAAAGCTTTTTGCGAAGGGCTCGATGATATGCCACCTGTTTCACTCACCATCAGGCAGGCCATTACCGAACAATACGAACAGCAGGGGCTGGCCTGGTTGCAACAACAGGTGCAGCAACACGACCCATTGTATTATGATACCGGCGAAATACAAAACCCGCAACGGCTTATCCGGGCGCTGGAAGTAAAACAGGCAACGGGTGTATCTATACGTACTTACCAACAGGGGAAAAAAGCGGTTCGTCCATTCCGGATTATAAAACTGGGATTGGAATTGCCCAAACCTGAATTGCATGCGCGCATTAATGCCCGTGTTGACAACATGATGAAGCAGGGGCTGCTGCAGGAAGTAACAGCGCTTGTTCCCTTTAAAAACCTGAATGCCCTGCAAACAGTAGGGTATTCGGAGGTTTTTGACTACCTCAACGGAAAAATATCACTGCCACATGCCATTGAGCAAATAAAAACAAATACCCGCCACTACGCCAAACGCCAGATGACCTGGTTTAAGAAGGATGAAGCGATACAATGGTTTTCTCCCTATGATGTTAACGAATTGATCTCTTATTGTGAAAGTAAGCGTATATAGTATCAGTTACAGGTTGCAAGTTGCAGGTTGCAGGGCTTTGTTTGCAGATCCCTGCTTTTAGCTTGCATCCTGTTTTCTTCTTATGAAGTTCGCCGCAATGTTTTTCCCCGTAACCTGAAACCTGTAACTTTCCCGTTTTCAACTCACACTTGCCCATACAGATAAACATATTCACCTAACCACTACTAAGTTTATTGAATATCCCCCAACAATACCCGCGCAAATACTTTCAAACCGCATTTCTTATAACCATCTTTACACCACGAAGCAAAGAAAAAAAGGCGAATTTAATAGTCCGTATTTTAATCCGTAGCAACCCTGAAAACAGTGAAGGAAAAGGCGATGGTTACACCCTTTAAAAAAAAGACCCTCCCGCGAGCCGGGAGGGTTTCCTTTTGTTACTAGTTGATGGAAAAGGCAGACGTGGTAACAAAAAAATCGTTAACGCAAGCCGGTTATAACTTGAAGCCAAATGTGAGCAATATTTGCCCTATCTGGCTTTTAAGATCAGCATAAGTGTTTTGTTTGGGTGGTGCTACCCGGTAAGGGAAATTCACATCATTGATGATCGTGTGCACATATGTAAGATCAATGAAGACCCCTTTATCGCGATAGCCGAGGCCGCCACTAAGCACGTGCTTGCCGGCCTTTAATACTTCATCTTCGTAGGGATTGCCATAATGGGCATAACCCAGCCGCACCATAAATGGATTGAGCTTCAATTCGCCGCCTACCCTGAAGTTAAAGGCGCTTTTATACATTTGTTTTACCACTTTGTTCACGCCTTCGTAATACGAATCATCATTGGCATTGTCTTCGGCAGAACTGAGCCGTGATGAGCCATACGTTACATACTCGGCATCTGCGGTAATAAATCCTACCTGCTGGGTAACATCTTCCACTGCATTAATGATGTAGGTGCCGCTCACTATGAATTTCCAGGGTGTGCTGAGGTTGTATTTATAAATGGGTTCCCGCCCGTAATAATCAGAGGTGATGCTGTCGACCCCGGGATCATTGGGACCAAACAGCTTTTCTACATCGGTCACCATCTTGGTCCATAATTTATCTTTCAGCCCATAGAGCGTAGGGGTGTGAATGGCAACACCGGCCCGCACGTTGGGAACAGGTTTGAATATGATGCCCAGCTTGGCGTTCAACCCAACACCCGTGGTCGTTAATTTTTCTTCGTACCGCGAAAAGCCGAAGTTATTGGTAACATCCTTGTTTGGGTCACTCTCGGTGAACGTAAGCCTTCTTTCATACTTTACAATGGGCACGCCCACGCTACCGCCGATATAGAATTTATCCTGGTTGTTGCCGGCAAAACCAATGGCCAGTTCGGTAATACCGCCCCGGGTGGTTGTCTTTTGCTCCTGGTTAACCGAATTCAGGTATTCGGGCCGGCCTACCACCTGCAGTGAACCGCCTATAGTGGCGGTATCGATGAGGTAGGTGTAAATGGCCATTTTGGTACCCAGCGACAAATAGGGGCTGTACCGTACATCATTGATGGCAACGCCCGATTGCGAAAACTCATCTGCAAATTGTTCTGAATAGGAGCTGTGGTCGTTATTGCCTTTGTAATAGGTTGTATTGTTGAAATTGGCCGTGCGGTTAACTGCAATGCTGAAAGCCTTGCTTACCCATTTACTGCCGGGATCGCTGGTGGCCGAAACAAAGCCGCTGGTGCTTATATTGAACCGGTTAACATGGTCGCTGCTGGCTTCGGTTCCCCGGTATTCGCCGGTGCTGTGTGCCAGCGTAAAACCGGGCGTGAGTACAATTTCGCTCACTTTATAAAAGCCCAAACCGGCAGGGTTAATAAACATGGATGTTATTTCGCCGCCCAGGGAACCGCCGGCGCCGCCGATGGCCTGGTTACGGGCTGTTCCTGATGGCGCATGCCAGCTCAAACGCAGTACATCTTCGGGTACCTGAGCCACCGCCTGAATGCCAATCGATAAAAAAAGTGCTATAGTGAGGGTGTTCTTCATATGCAATTATTAAAAACGGCAAACCTGAAACGTAAAACGGTTAACGACGCGTTGCGAGGTAGTACACCGTTCATTTCATGTTTACCGTTAAAAAAAGCATTTATTACTGTAGTTAAACGTAGTCGCCTACAGGGATATAATCCAATATTGTTTTTTAAGGACTATTATATTTCTTATTCATTTGCCAGCCGGTTGGCCGGTTGCCGGTTAATGACCCCGGCTTGGTCTGCTGCCACCGCTGCTACCGCCACTACTTCCACCACTGCTGCCGCCATATGAACCGCCCGATGAAGAGGGGTTATACGACCTTACAGGCTGTGAAGAAGGTTGATAAGTAGGGGTGTTGTTGGAGCGCGAAGGCGTGTAATAGCTGTCGGTGCTCCGGTGCAAACCGCCCGATGAGTTGCTGTTATAATTGCTGTTGCTGGTGTTATACCGGCCATTCGACGACGAGTATATTGGTCTGCCGCCATTGCTGGTATTGCGGTTGTTATAATTCAAATTATTGGTGTAGGCATTCAGGTTAAACTGGCGCACTGACCTGTATACTGCCGGGTTGTCTTTGGGGCTGCCTACAATAACGGTGGTACAATACGGGTTGTAATAGCTGTTCCAGTAGTAATAACTGTTCCAGTAAGAATTGAACGACCATGGATTATAGTAAGCGTACGGGCCGTAACCATAATAAGAATAGGAGTAGGGGCTGCTAAAGCCATAGGGCGTATATGGGCTGTAAGCGCCATAATACCCGCCATTATATTGCCAGTCGTTATAACTATCGAAGGTGTTCCACCGGCTTCCATACTGCCGCATGCGCAGGTAATTGTCGTCGGGGTTGCTATTGTCATAGCGGCCATAGCTGCGGCCTTTTCTGTTGTTGTCAACAGTTACGTACGAATCATCCGATGCTGTACGGCCCGGTGAATAGTACACATCATCCGGAGTTTGTTGGGTGCGGTATACCGAACAACTGGATAAGGAAGCTATCGCTAGCAAAGCAGGAAGTATATTTCGAAACCTCATAGTAATGGTTTTAACGTTATAGAGTGCTACTTTTGCGTTTTTCCGAATTAAAGTTACAATAAAAAGACAGGCCCTGCCAGGAAATTATTGCAAGGCGATTGTTAAAATTTATCGATAAATCGCCTGATAATGAGGACGAAAGCAGGAAATTGCCGATCTGAAGCCGGAATACAGAAACTGACCTCCGGATTATAAAAACTAAAACATGAGCAAAGAGATCACCAGCCGAAGCACAGATTATTCGCAATGGTACAACGATTTGGTTATTAAAGGTGGCCTGGCCGATTATACCGATGTAAGAGGCTGTATGGTAATAAAACCTTATGGGTTTTCCCTTTGGGAGAACATGCGCGATGCCCTTGACAAAATGTTCAAGGATACCGGGCACGTGAATGCCTATTTCCCGCTGTTTGTGCCCAAAAGCCTGTTTGAGGCCGAGGAAAAAAATGCCGAAGGCTTTGCCAAGGAATGTGCGGTGGTTACCCATTACCGGTTAAAAGCCGATCCTTCCAAAAAGGGCGCCCTCATGGTTGATCCCGAGGCCAAACTGGAAGAAGAGCTGGTGGTTCGCCCCACCAGTGAGGCCATTATCTGGAAGACCTACAAAAACTGGATCCAATCGTACCGCGACCTGCCTTTGCTCATAAACCAATGGGCCAACGTAGTTCGTTGGGAAATGCGCACCCGCCTGTTCCTGCGTACGGCCGAGTTTTTATGGCAGGAAGGCCATACCGCGCATGCAACCGCCCAGGAAGCTGTGGCCGAAGCCGTGCAAATGCTGAACGTATATGCCGATTTTGTGGAGAACTGGATGGCATTGCCCGTGATAAAAGGAGTGAAAACCGAAAATGAACGTTTTGCCGGGGCGGTAGATACCTATTGCATTGAAGCCCTGATGCAGGATGGCAAAGCCCTGCAGGCCGGTACTTCGCATTTTCTGGGTCAGAATTTTGCCAAAGCCTTTGATGTAAAGTTCAGTGATAAAGATAATAAGCTCGATTATGTATGGGCCACCAGTTGGGGCGTAAGCACCCGCCTTATTGGCGCCCTGGTAATGGCGCACAGTGATGACGATGGGTTGATCCTTCCTCCCAAAATTGCACCGCACCAGGTGGTGATCGTGCCTATTTATAAAGGGGAAGAACAAAAAGCCAAAATAGATGTGAAAGTGCTGGAGCTGGTAAAACAGCTGAAAGCGCTGGGCATACGTGTAAAATACGACGATAACGACAATGCCCGTCCCGGCTGGAAGTTTGCTGAGTATGAATTGAAAGGCGTTCCGGTTCGCATTGCTTTAGGTTTAAGAGATCTGGAGAACAATACCGTAGAGCTGGCCCGCCGCGATACCAGGGAAAAACAAAGTGTATCGATGGACGGATTGCCTGAGCGTATTGTACAACTGCTCGCCGATATTCAGCAAGCCATTTATAACAAAGCGCAGGCTTATCGTGATGAACACATCACTACCGTAAATACCTGGGATGAATTTGTAAGCACCCTGAATGAAAAGGGCGGGTTTATTTCTGCCTTCTGGGATGGCACTGCCGAAACAGAAGATGCCATTAAAGAGAAAACGAAAGCAACCATCCGCTGCATACCATTGAACAATGCGCAGGAGGAAGGCGTTTGTGTTTTCTCGGGCAAACCCGCGAAGCAACGCGTGCTGTTTGCACAGGCTTATTAAAACAGGTTCTGCCCCGGCGGAATAAGAAATATTGATCATTGAGCATTGGCAGGCGGCTTATTGCCGCACCCAATGCTCAATTTGTTTATGCCGGGATGTTTTGTATTTTGTCGCTTTTATTCATTGTTAAACCCAAATTCCTTTATTAATGGAAACCTTAAATCAAACTGCACCAACCCAGGACCTTTTTTCCGGACTTCAGATCGACCATGAAAATAACTCCTATTTAAATGAGGTGGCCCGCTGGAGTAAATTTTTGTCAATTGTTGGTTTTGTATTTACGGGGTTAGGAACCTTAGGTCTGTTGATCTCTTTGTTCGCCCGTTCTTCTTACGAATCTTTTTACACGCCCTTTTGGCAACAGTCAGGAGCTGTTGTGGTAATGATCGGTCTTCTTTCATTATGCTTTTTTCCCTGTTTATACCTGTTCAAATTTTCGAACAAAATGAAGCTGGCCCTGCGTACTGATGATCAGTACTCAATGACAACTGCCTTCAAAAACCTGAAATCATATTTTAAGTTCGTAGGCATTTTTACGATCGTGATCCTGGCTATTTATGTGATCGTGATCATAGCCATGGTCATGTTGGCGAGCCGTAATTCCATGTTTTAATTCATTCGGAGATATCATAATCCCTTATTATTTTCGGGTATGGATAACCTGCCCGAAAATAATTTCTTTGAGCTTCCATTCCCCATAACTCCCCATTAGTTCCGCCCCATTTTCAGTAACTTGTATACGGCACGGTATACATCATCAATCAAAAAACACTGAAAATGGAACCATACAATCAGGCCGCTGCGGGGGGCCGTGATAATTTGTTTGAATTGCAGGTTGATCACCTAAGCATCAGTTACCTGGGCGAAACGGCCCGCTGGGCCAAATTTTTGTCGATAGTAGGGTTTGTTGCGTCTGGCGTGTTAATCATTTTGGCTTTATTTGCAGGAAACATATTCTCCAGTTTCTCGCGCCTGGGTAATTCTGATGTATTGAGTAGTTCCGTGGGCTTTGGTGGGACTCTCTTTTCTGTAATATGGATTGTAATAGCCCTCTTATACTTTTTCCCCTGTTTGTACCTGTTTAACTTTTCGAATAAAATGCAATCGGCGTTGCGCAATAACGATCAAACCAATTTGAACGCTGCATTCAACAACCTGAAATCCTGTTTCAAATTTGTAGGTATTCTCACCATTGTGTTCTTATCGTTCTACCTGCTGGGCACCGTTGTGGTGGTTTCGGTAGCGTCGATGATGCGGTAGATATTTCAGATTTCGGGATTTCGGGATTTTGAGATCTATAAAAATGCTGAACATAATAAAATCCCCAAATCTCAAAATCTCTAAATCAGAAATTAAACAGGCTGTATTCTAGTTCGTAGAATAGTAGTTATAATCCTTCAATAGCGTTTGCAAAAACTCCAGCGAATCCTGGTCGCTGTGCATTTTAAGTTTTGATTGAATGCGGTCGGCGATCTTGAGCGAGAGGTCGTAATCGTTCCGTTTCTTAACGGTTTCAATAATATTCTTCAGCGTATTAATATCGCGGTCGCTCAACTGCATCACCTGTGGATAGCGCGGCTGATAGGTACTTTCAACTTCGGTGAACACGGTATCCTGCCACGAAGTACGGTTCTTGAGATCAATTAAAATGGTGCCCGCCACCAGGTCGCCCAACCGTTGCGATTTGGGGGTTGCAATGGTGCAAATTAAACCGGCAAATAGGAACAACACCACCCACCAGGTTGAATAACCGCTCAGCGTTCCCAGCAACAGCAAAATGGGAAAATCAACAATGCGGAACAACCAGCGAATGAGGTACTGGCTCACAGACGGTTGTCCGCCCTGTATTGTCATCACTTTTATTTGCATGGCCATTTTACCAACGCTTTGTCCGTTCATCATGATCTCGGAGATCAGGTGATAAAAAATGAACGGCAGCATGAACAGCACCACGGGCCAGATCTCATTGTCCCAACTGAACCCCGCAATGGCATTCAGGAACTTGGTACCCAGCCACAGGTAGGTACCCTGTATGGTAACATCGATTATCCAGGCAAAAAAGCGGCGGTGGAACGGACTGAGGGCAAATTCCACTTCAATATTAAAACCGGTATCTAATTTTACGAGCAGCATATTATTTATTACAGCCTTTACGCTGGTGAACGCTGAGTTACAGGTTACAAGTTACAAGTTACAGGGGGATTTCCAAATTCCGGCCCTGAAACCTGAATCCTGCAACCTGGAACGCTATATTATTTACTTGTAATGTGTTATATACAATAATTGTGTCTCCTTACGTTATAACGTTCGAAATTTTACTATTATATTTACTTCTGCCATTTATTTTGGGCCTGAATTAGGTAGATTTGAAACAATAAAAATACGTCTGAGTGAGAGAAGGACTATTTATAAAGAAAAATATTGATAAGTGGAGGAAGTACCAATATGAAGCAAGCACCGACCCTGATGAGATGGCGCAGGAGTTCACCGAGCTGGTTAATGACCTTGGTTATTCCAAAACTTTTTATCCGCACAGCAAGGTAACACAGTACCTGAACGACCTCGCTTCACGCATTTACCTGAATATTTACAAGAATAAGCGGGAAGAAACCTCCCGTATTGGCCGTTTTTTCAAAACGGAATTACCACTTACTGTTCGCAAACACCACCGGGAGATCCTGTACGCCTTTCTCATTTTTATCGGTTTTGCGATCATGGCGGCTTTTTCGGCCGCCCATGATGAAACATTTGTGCGGGGCGTATTGGGCGATGGGTATGTTGAAATGACCGAAGATAATATCAGCAAGGGCGATCCGTTTGGCGTGTACAAGCAAAGTAACCCGGCCAGTATGTTCGCGTACATTGCGTTGAACAATATTTATATTTCGTTCCAGGTATTTGTATGGGGTTTATTCCTGGGCCTGGGCAGTGTATATGAATTGTTCATTAATGGTGTGATGGTAGGTTCTTTTCAATATTATTTTTTTGCCAAGAACCTGGGCTGGCCATCGGTGCTGGTGATCTGGATACATGGTACGCTGGAGATCTCGGCCATTATTTTATCGGGCGCCGCCGGTTTAATTGTAGGGAACAGCATTCTGTTCCCCGGTTCGCATAAACGGTTGCATTCCCTGATGCATGGTGCAAAGGACGGGTTGAAATTAATGATCGCACTGGTCCCTATATTATTGGTAGCTGCCTTCCTCGAAGGGTTTGTTACCCGGTATTCATACTCCTCCATGCCCCGTTGGGTAAGCATCCTGATACTGGCCGCCTCCTTTTCTTTCATTATGTGGTATTTTGTATGGTATCCCATACAGGTACAACGTAAAACAAAAGCCGAAAAAGCCGTTGAATAAATTATTTGCCCAATTAATGAATTATTTCGCTTCATACCGGTCATTGTATCCCACCGCAAAAACCTTCAGGTTGGTGCTGTGCCTGGTTGCCCTGCTTTCCTGTTCACCATTGATACATGCGCAGGTTGATGACCCTGTTGTTGATACAACGGTCACGGTTGAAGATGCGCCCGTTGCAGATAGCAAAGAAGAAGATTATGGTGAAAAGATCCGTACGGTGCTTAATAATCCACCCGAGTTGCGCAAGGTGCCCGATTCTACGGTGAACAGTTTGCAAAAGCAGAAAGATTTTGCCTATGCCAACGATCCCGAATACTGGGCCCATGAACAGGAGCGCCAGGCCGAGACCCGTTCAAGCAGCAACAATAAAAGTTTCTGGGATTACTTTAATGGTTTCTTTGCCGGTAAAACCATCAGGACCATTACCTATGGCATCCTGATCGCGTTTTTCCTGTTTGTTATATACCGCATAATCGTTGTGAACAAGCTGTTCCTGTTCTATAGCGGCAAAAAAGCGAAAGCTACAGAATCGGATGAAGCAATCGATATTGCAGACGATAACCTCGATGAAAAAATACAAAAAGCGGTGGCTGCCAAAGAACATCGCCTGGCAGTGCGGTTTATGTACCTGAAAGCTTTGCAGCGGCTGAACGATAAACAATGGATCCGCTATCATGCCGATGGTACAAACCACGAATATGTAAGTCAGATGAGCGGGCATAAGCTGGCCACCGAATTTGGTTTTCTTACCCGGGTATATGATTATATGTGGTATGGTGAGTTTTCAGTTACAGAAGAACAGTTTGAAATAGTACAAAAAAATTTCAACCACTTTTACAACGCAGTGAATCCTTGAAACTAATAATACGATATCGTTTTTTGATTGGGCTGGTGGTGTTGGCTGGTCTTATAGCCGGTTGCGGTTCGGGAAGAAAAAGCCTGAATAAGCGGGTAACGCTTTGGCGCAGTGATAAAATACCCTATGGTACCTATTACGCATATGAGAACCTGCAGTCTATTTTTCCCGGCGCCTCTGTGGTGATCAACAAACGGTCGCCCGACAGGTATAAGTCTTATAGCTTAAAGAACCTGACCGATGATGCCGATAGCGTGACGTATGACGATGAAAAAACCACTAATATCATTGTGTCAACGCAGGTAATACCCGATGACGATGAGGTGGCCGCCATACTGGGCATGGTAGCCAGGGGGCAACATGTTTTTATTTCTTCTTTGCGCATTGGTGAAACGCTGCTCGACAGCCTGCATTTAAAAACGGCATTTTATACCAGCGCTTATAATACTGATGATTCATTGACGGTGAGTGTCAATAACCCCGAGACCAACGATTCCCTGGCGTTCTCATATCCCGGTTTTGCACTGGATAATTATTTTGTGTCGGTTGATTCATCTATTGCAGCAGTATTGGGGAAAGATCAATATGGCCGGCCCAATTTTGTACAGTTCAATTATGAAGGCGGCGGCTCTTTATTCATTCACCTGGCGCCGGTAGCGTTTTCCAATTTCTTTTTATTACACAAGAATAACAAGGCCTATTACGATAACGTATTATCCTACCTGCCAAAGAACAGCGAAGTGGTGCGGTGGGATGAATATTTCAGGTACCATACTTCGGGCGGTGACCATGGCAGCGAAAAAGAGGGGAAGGGGCTTTTTGGCGCCGGCAGCTGGCTTGGCAAACAACCGGGCCTTTCAAAGGCTATGTGGTTATTGCTGTTACTGATGGCATTCATTTATGCATTTGAAAGCAAACGCAAACAACGCATTATACCGGTCATTCAGCCGTTGAAGAACGCCTCGGTTGATTTTGTAAAGACCATTGGCCGCCTGTATTTTCAGCGGCGCGATAACAAGAACCTGGCGCAAAAGATGACCGTGCATTTTCAGGACCATGTGCGCAGCAAATACGGCATACGCGCCTCGCTCAATGATCCGGAATTTGAAAAACGGCTGGCCTGGAAAACCGGGTACGATAGCAACGCTATTAAAGACCTGCTGTATTACATGAATATGTTGCAGGATGAGCCTGAGGTAAGCGAGGAAGGATTGCTTGAACTGAACCGTAAATTGGAGCATTTTTATAAATACGCATAATACATGGAAAACTTTTTCGATGTCAGGACCGATCTCAGCACATTGCAACAATCGGTACACACCTTAAAACTGGAAATTGGCAAAGTGATCGTTGGGCAGGAACAAATGGTGGAACTATTGCTGGCCGCCGTATTAGCCGACGGACATGTTCTTATTGAAGGTGTGCCGGGCGTGGCCAAAACCCTTACTGCCAAATTGCTGAGCAAAAGCATTTCGGTTGGTTTTTCACGTATCCAGTTCACCCCCGATCTGATGCCCAGTGACGTAATTGGTACTTCTATATTCAACCCCAAGGATTCTACCTTTCAGTTCAATAAAGGACCCATCTTCAGTAATATCGTGCTTATTGATGAAATCAACCGCGCCCCGGCCAAAACCCAGGCGGCGTTGTTTGAAGTGATGGAAGAACGGCAGGTAACTGTTGACGGTCATTCGTACCTGTTATCGAGCCCGTTCATGGTGGTGGCTACGCAAAACCCCATTGAACAGGAGGGAACCTATCACCTGCCCGAAGCGCAGTTAGACCGCTTTCTGTTCAAGATAAATGTTTCGTATCCTTCTGCCGAACAGGAGTTCCGCATTGTGCTGCAGCATCACCAGCAAAACCTGAACGAAATGATCGGCAAGGTAACAACGGTGCTGTCGGCCGCGCAAATACAGGAGCTGCGCAACCAGGTACGTACCATTCATGTGGAAGAAAAGCTGATCAATTTTATTACCACCATCGTAGCCAATACGCGTAACCACAAATCAATTTACCTGGGCGCTTCACCACGTGCATCGATCGGTATTTTGAATGGCGCCAAAGCGCTGGCTTCCATGCGGGGCCGCGATTTCGTTACGCCCGATGATATCATTCACATTATTCCGCCGGTGCTACGTCACCGTATTGTGTTAACGCCTGAAAAAGAAATGGAGGGGGCGTCTACCGATGATGTTATTCAACAGATTGTAACAAGTATTGAGGTGCCGAGGTAAATCAGTTACCAGTTGCCGGGTACCAGTTACCAGGACTGAAAACAAGGACAGCTTGATTATTGGTGGGAATGCTGAAATTTAGGGACCCGGCAACCGGGATCCGGTAACCGGGAACAGCAACATTCATGATTGACCATTTACGATTCACGAAAGAATGAAGTTTTACAAAAGATACATATTACCACTTTACTTCGGCCGGCGTTTTTACTGGTCGTTCGTGGCCGTTATATTATTGTATGTGCTGTCGTACAACTGGCCCGTGCTGTACCCGGTGGCCCAGGTGAGCCTGTGGTTCTTTGTGGCCATGGTATTGCTTGATTTTTCATTGGTTTTCCTGCGTAAGGAAGGTCTGAACATTGAACGGATCGTAAGCGACCGGTTCAGCAATGGCGATATCAATAAAGTACAACTCAGCATTACCAACCTGTTCCATTTCCGCATACAGATAAAGGTCATCGATGAAATACCTGTGCAGTTTCAGCAACGCGATTTCTCGGTAAGCGGTGTGCTGAACAGTGAAGAAACCAAAAACATCGAATACAACCTGCGTCCGGTTGAACGGGGTGAATACATTTTTAACGATACCAATGTGTTTGTAAAAAGCCCGTTGGGACTGGTAGTGCGCCGTATAAAGAACGAAGGCGAACAAATGGTAAAAGTGCTGCCTTCATATTTACCCCTGCGTCAGTTTGAATTAATGGCCTATTCCAATAACCTGGCCGAGGCGGGCAGCCGCAAGATCAGGAAATTAGGGCATAGCCTTGAGTTTGAACAGATCAAGGAATATGTTACGGGCGATGACATTCGCAGTTTAAACTGGAAGGCTACCGCGCGCAAGGGCGGGCAGCTGATGGTAAATAATTATACCGATGAACGCAGCCAGCAGGTGTATTGTGTTATTGATAAAGGCCGGGTGATGAAGATGCCATTCGAAGGCATGACCCTGCTCGATTATGCCATCAATGCCACATTGATATTATCAAGAGTGGCGTTAATAAAGCAGGACCGCGCCGGACTGGTAACTTTTGCCGAGAATATCGGTCATTTTTTACCGGCCGACCGCAAGGCCGCGCAAATGGGCAGCATTCTGGAAACGCTGTACAATCAGCAGACAAAATTCCTGGAAAGTGATTTTGAAAAGCTGTATGCGCATATCCGTACACGCATTTCACAACGCAGCCTCATTGTGTTGTTCACCAATTTTGAATCGTTATCGGGTTTGCAACGGCAATTGCCCTATATACGCCATATTGCCCGTAATCACCTGGTGCTGGTGGTGTTTTTCGAGAATACCGAACTGCGCCAGCTTACCGACGAGCCCGCAGAAGATATTGAAACGCTGTATACAAAAACCATTGCCGAAAAGTTTGTGTATGAAAAGCGTTTGATCGTAAAAGAACTGCAGCAACACGGCATTTTCACCATTTTAACCGCGCCGCAAAACCTTACGGTGAATACTGTTAACAAATATTTAGAATTGAAGGCGCGACAGGCGATCTGATCTGCAGAAGCGACGGGTGGGCAGGTTTCGGATCCGTAAGTTTAAATGCTCGCATTTTTAAATTAGCTTCGCGCCAAATGCAACAGGCGCCTATAAATTTTTTTGAGGAAGGACAGGTTTTATTGATCAATAAACCGCTTGAGTGGACTTCCTTTGACGTTGTTCGAAAGATCCGGAATACTATTAAAATAAAGAAGGTTGGGCATGCCGGTACCCTCGATCCGCTGGCCACCGGTTTGCTTATTTTATGCACCGGTAAATTCACCAAGCGCATCAATGAATACATGGCGCAGGAAAAAGAATATACCGGCACTATTACCTTTGGCGCCACCACACCCACCTACGACCTCGAAAGTGAACCGCAGGATTTGAAGGATTACAGCACCATTACACGCGAACAATTGCAAGCCATTGCCCAACAGTTTACGGGCGAGCAGTTGCAGGTTCCACCCATGCATTCGGCCATAAAAAAAGATGGCAAACGGGTGTATGAGCTGGCCCGTAAAGGCCAAACCATTGAGCTGGAACCCCGCAGGATCGTAATAAAAGAATTTGAGTTCACGGCTATTGAGCTGCCCGTTGTTCATTTCAGGGTAGTTTGTTCAACCGGCACGTATATTCGCAGTTTGGCCAATGATGTGGGCAGGACCGCAGGTTGCGGAGCCTATCTCAGCAGCCTTTGCCGTACGCGAATCGGGGCATTTACCCTTGACCAATCGATGACGATGGAACGGGCGCTGGAATGGGTAAAGGAAATGAAAAATGAGGGATAAGAAATTAGAACGGATGGCCTATTCCCAGTTGAAACTGCCCATTCAGGATCCTTATATCATGAAGCCACCCATCGCTTAAATTGGCATAAAGCGGGTCCTTGATCTTATAGGCCCAGTCGAGCCGGATGAGGAAGAAATCAAAATCGAACCGCAAACTGCTGCCGGCGCCAATGGCCAGGTCTTTATACAGGCGGCTGAGTTTGAAAGAGGCCTCCGGCACCTTGGTATTGGTACCCGGGTAAAATTCAGTACTCCAGATATTCCCCATATCAACAAACAACGCACTGTTCACTTTTATACCGGCAATGGTAGTAATATTAAAACGGTATTCGGTGTTGAACTCAAGCTGCATTTTCCCGAAACGGTCAATGCCGCTGGTGTCGGGGTACAGGCTCGATGAACCGGGCCCTAACCGCCTGATGGGCCATGCCCGCATGCTGTACGGACCGCCGGCTGTAAAGGCTTTGAAGAAAGGCAGGTTATTTTCGTTGACGATATTTCCAAACGAATCTTTGGTTTTCCCATACACCAGGCCATAACCCGCAAATGCCCGGAATGCCCAGGAAGCATGGGGATGATTGATATAATGTTTAAACTCACCGTCCAGTTTTACAAACCGCGCCAGGGAGCCCTCTTCCAGCCGTTTTATGAATCCGACCAGCGCACCGCTCGATTCTATCCGCGCCCGCAGCACGGAAAGCTTATTGTTTTTTTCAACCCCGGTGCTCATGCTGAGCACCTGGCTCATGATAAGCCCGTTGTTAAAGGCATACCGGTATGAGCTGATCTTGTTCTCAAGGTGTCGCAGGCTATCGGTCTTTAATACATCGGTATATTCATAATTTAAGGGGATCCATTGCCAGGTCTTCCGCCATCTTTGCCCTACCAGGTCCTGATCTTCCCGGCGGCGGCCCTTTACCCATTCATAGCCCCAGGAGGCGTTGAACGAGCGGGATTTGAACAGCAGCAGCCTGTCGGTATAGGCGGTATTCAGGTTTAACAGCGTGCGCGGGTTAATGAGGCTGTCGGTCTTTATTTTAAAGGGCGTAATAAACCGGGGAAAGCTGATGGTATGTGCCAGGCTTGCCTGCAGGGTTTGAATGAACTGTGATCCCAACTCAATGCCGAACCGGGCACTGGTCACTGTTTGAATGGCTTCGTGATAGGCATTCCGGTTCAACAGGCGGCCGTTCAACCCTACACCGAACAACTGACCGGTGGTGAGGATGTCGCTTACGTTGCGGCTGGCCTCCAGCGACACGTTCAGGTTTTGTTTGGGAGCTGGGTACAGCCGCAGTTTTGCATCAAGCGTGGGCCTGCTGCTGTCGAACCGTTCTACCATTTCCACTTCTACGTTCGACCAGGCGCCGAGGCTCGTAAAGTTATTGATGGTGCGAAAATAGCGCCGTTGTATATACAATGAACCCGGCCTGAGGTAAACGTTATTGGCCAAAAAAGGCAGTTTAAAACGCCGGGAATTATAAATAAAGGTGTATCCTTTCAACGTGGCGGTATCATGCAGCTTCGGATCAAATTCTTCCTGGTAACTGGCATCGGGGAACACGGTCACACTCCCGATATAATATTTTTTCAACCGGCTGCTGTCTTTTACCGGGTGTTGTTTGAACACTACGTTGATGGTGGGGTTCTCTCTTTTCTTCCGTAACGAATCAAGCAACTTGATCTGTTCAAACGGATCGAGGGTAGGGTCAATCAAAGCGGCTACCACGGTATCCACTTCGGCATAAATATCTTCTTTATTCAACTTGTAATAGCCATTGTTCTTGAATACCGTCAGCAACCTGTCCATTTCGTCTGATACCTTTTGCAGGGTATAAGGTTCGGTCTTTTTCAGCCCCGATTTGTCTTGCTGGCGCAGGGCCAGCCGTTGCAGTTCGGGGTCGCGGAAGGCATAACCAATGGAATCGAGGCGCAATACCTTGCCGGGGGTAACGGTGAACTTTATGTGGGTGCGGTATTGCTTGTATACGGTATCTATATGAAAGGTGTCGCGTATTTCAGGATAAAAATACCCCAGCGAGTGCAGCAGGGCGGTCATAAAAACGCGGGAACGGTCGATATTGGCCGTATCAAAAACCGGCGGTTTCAGTATTTCGCGGCGTACTCCGGCGTAAGAAATAACGCGGATCTTCAGGCTGTCGTCGAGCTGGTTCTGCAACCGTTCCAGCAGCTGCGGCTTATCGGGCACATTGCCCTTTATATCAATGATCGTCTTGTAAACAAAGGGTTTGCCTTGCTGGAATTTTCTGGGAACTGTGCAGGAAATTATCGACGCCAAAACGAAAGCGCAATACGCTGTCCAGTGAACCAATCTAAATGCAGTAACTTGCCGGGCTAAAGACATATTTTGTTTAAACAGAATGCAATGTTGATTAAATCTCAGGTCAAATATATTCAAAGTTTGAGCCACAAAAAATTGAGAGATAGCGAAGGGGTGTTTGTTGCCGAGGGTCCGAAGCTAATTAACGAATTATTAAGTGCCCGCTTGCCGGTACTGCAATTGTATGCCGTTAAAGAATGGATTGAAGGGCAGCACCAGCAACTGGCCGTTGCGGTAACCGAAATTTCTGCATCAGAACTGGAACGGATATCCTTATTGCAAACGCCCAACCAGGTGCTGGGTATTTTTAAAAAACCAGTATTTACTGCGAACAGGCCTGAACGAAATACACTTTCCCTGATGCTCGATACCATTCAGGACCCGGGGAATTTGGGTACTATCATCCGTTGTGCCGACTGGTTTGGCATATCGCAGATCTTCTGCAGCCCCGATTGTGCCGATGCCTATAACCCCAAAGTGGTGCAGGCTACCATGGGCAGTATTGCGCGGGTACAGGTGGCCTATGGTTCTTTGACCGAATGGCTGATGCAGGCTAAGGGTTTGCCGGCCTACGCGGCCGTATTGAATGGAACCGATCTGCGCCAGCAGCCAGCCATTAAAGAAGGTATTATTATTATAGGTAATGAATCAAAAGGCATCAGTGCCGAAGTACTGGCCCTGTGCAGTAACCGCATCACCATTCCGCGCCATGGGCAGGCTGAATCATTAAATGCAGCGGTTGCGACGGGAATAATTCTTTCGCATATTATATAGTTGCAGGTTCCCGGTTACCAGTTTCCGGTTACCAGGACCTAAATTTCAGTATTCCTGCAGGTAATTATGCTTTTCATGTTTTCTGCCTGGTAACTGGCGACCGGTAACTGAATTCTATTCCTTCTTCACCACTATCCTTTGTGTGGCGTCCATCAGCACATCGTCGAACATTTTTTTGATCTCCGCATAGGCGGCGGCCGGAATTTTATGCTGTTTCAGGGTAAGGGATGCGGTGGAGTACACTGCTTTTTCCGATTCATTGTACCAGTATTTGGTGCTGTACGTAGCATATGTGCAGGACAGCTCGGTTGGCTTAGGCAGTGCTTCTACAGAGGCGCCGGCCGGCAGCTTGAAAATAGTGGTGTCTATAAGAATATACGGGTGGTGAAAATAATAATCCAGTTTCCGGTTCTCATATTTGGGCAATTGCGTTCTACAGAATTTATATAACCGGGGCGCCAGGAACATTTTGTTGCCGGCCCTGAACTCCGGAATTTTCTCTATGGCCATGTTCAGCACCGTTGTATACTGGCCTGTACTGTCTTTTTTTACATATTCAAAATCGTCGGGTTGTTTAAAACCATAGCCATAAACGAAGGCTTCCTTCTGGTCGTCTTTCTTTTCACTCAGCAATACGTTCAGATGCTTTTTGTATTCACCAGTGGGCGTAAAAATGGAGGTGGTTTGGCCTGAACCGTCTTCGGCCAGGTTTACGGTTGTGGTAACCACGAGCCGGTTATCGCCCGACTGGCTAACTGGTGTTGGCACCAGGGCGCCGCCTTCATCGGTGATGAGCAGGGCATTCCGGTTCTCGGTAAATGTACTCAGCACGTCAAAGTCGGCCAACGAACTGGTACACTCGAGCCAGATGGAATCTTTGGGTTGTGGTACGCACAGGATGACATGGTCGAATGAAAAGTCGGAAGGGAAATCCTTGTCAACCGGCTCGCTGTTGTAGCCGCTGTTGATGATGGCCACATAACTTTTTATGTCAACCGCTTTCAGGGCGGCCCGCATATAATTGCTGAGGGCTTTACAGTCGCCGTATTTTTTCTTGTCGGTAAAATCGGCCGAGAAGGGTTTTAAGCCCCCTACACCCAATTGAATACTCACATACCTGAAATTCTTTTGCAGGTAATCATAGATCAGTTTTACTTTTTCGCGGTCGTTAGCGGCATCTTTAACCAGGTTTTTGAAGAAGAGCTTTCTGTCTTCGGGCAACTCATCGAGGCCCTGGTACAATTTACCGATCCATTCTCCAAAGGTTTTCCACGAGGTTAATTCACCCTCATTGCCAAAATAGGAGAAATGATTTGGCGCCAGCAATATGCATGGATACCGGCTGCCATTCTCCACGGCGCCTTCTTCATCTTCAATGGGCGGCAGGTTGGCGACCGACCATTTATACAACCGGTAGCCGCCGTCATCAGTGATCTGGGGCGCCAGTTTGATATTTTTCTCTTTATACCGCAGGTCCATGTCTTTAGGCACTTTTACGGTATAGCTCGATTTCATGACGCCCTGGCCAGGCGTAATGATGTCATAAGTGGGAAGTGTGAGGGTTGTTTTGAGTTTTTGCTCATATTCAATTTCGACCGTAAGCGGGTAGGTGGGGGCGGCTGCATCGATACCGGTTACAAAACCATCAGCGATCAATCCTTCGCCATAGGCATAGGTGCGCATATCTTTTTTCTTATACCTGACCAGTTGCCGGCCAAACAGGTCATATAAAGTTATACTGGCATCGTCAAGCGAAACCAGTTTAGATGAATATTTCCAGAAGGAAAGTTGCGACCGCCCTTTTTCATTTTGAATTTGCAGTATTTTATGCACTTTAAGGATGACCTTGTCAACATCCGATACTTCAACTTCAATATCTTCTAACCGCTTAATAACATTGGCATCTTTCTTCACTGCTTCGGGCACCATGGGCAGATCGAACAGGCCTACCTGGGCCTGCAGGCTCTCCAATGAATACAAAGCGGCTATGACCAGTAAACACTTTTTCATCTGCGTATATTATTTTTTATTTGGCCAGATGGCCGTTTCATCATATTAAGCTTTTTTCTTTATTGCGATCTGTTCGCTCAGGATCGCAAACAACTGCTTATAAAATTCCTTAAAATCGGGGTATTCCTGGGTGGTAAAATACGGTTTATTAAAGTCAAGTGTTACCCGTACCGACAACTGGTTGTTCTCGGCTACCAGGCGCCGTGTTATGGAAATACTGGTATCGGGCATTATCATTCGCATATTCTTGGGCAGGGTCTCAAAAGCATAGCCGGGAGGAATAGTAAAATTGGCAACGATGCTGTAGTTCTGGTTCACGCCAAAGAACACATCTGAGAACCGGGTATCGGCCACAAAAGGATTGTTCTCTAACCGGGTGAACAGGTTGGTTGAAAAGAAAGCGTATTCGCCTGAACTGCTTACCGGTATTTTGAAATGCACTTTTTGCACCAGGGGCATGGAGTCGGCGTCGAGGTTTTCAAATTCCAGACTGTCGACTGTGGCTCCCTGCATATCAGCCCTGAAATATTTTTCCAGGAATTGTTTTTTATCTTTTCTGGCTTCTTCAATACGCTCCACGCGGGCATAATCGTAGCTGTACAGGGAAGCGTTCCCGTTCATAATGCCGCTTTCGTTGATAGCGCCCTGCACCACCACTACATTCCTTGAAATGGTTTTGTCGTTCCAGATGGGCTTCCAACCCCATTCAAAGGTTTCGGGTTTTTCAATGACCAGTCCTTCTGAATACATCACGTCCATGGGAATTAAATAAGAAGGCGTATTTTTTTCTGTGGCATCCAGTATATAGATCTTTTCACCTATCTCTACGTAGGCCAGTACCTTATTGAATTGACTTACATCGGCAACGGAAGATTGCACTATGCCATGTTCGCGGGTGCTTACCAGCAGGGCGTGGGCCTTCAGTCCGGCATCTTTCAGCAGGTTCACCAGTATCAGGTTGATCTCTCCACTGGTACCTTTTCTGTCTTTCCAGGCGGCTTTAACCCCATTTAATGCCCAGATATTACTGTACCCGTTCCATTCCATATTCTTACGAACGTAGGAATGAATGGTTGTCATTCTATAATAAGGATCGGTGATGTTCTTCAATTGTTCATCCAGATCGGCTGTACGGGGAATATTCCTTTTCAGCTGCACCCCAAAACCTTCATCTTCCATCAATGTTTTGATACGCTCGGGCCAGGTCTTGATGAGGCTTTCGCGGTGGGTGGGGAAATTAACGGCCAGGAACCTGAGCTCAAGGCGTTGCAGATAATCTTTGTCGCAGCTGATATAGGGTTCGTCGCGCAGGGCCGGAATGTTCTTCATGGAATAGATCTGGATACTGCGGGTACCCTTCGACTCTCTTTTGCTTTCGAGCGGCAACACGCAAAGCGGGGTGGCATACACTTCAATTTCATTGGGGAAATCGATGCGGTAGCGGCTGTATTTTACCGGTATGCTGCGTTGAAAGAACCAGTTTTCCAGATCAAAGGTGGCCCAGGTTTGCGTCCATTTATATTCAATGATGCTGCCCGCTTTTACTTCCGGAAAGGTGAATACCTGTTCCGACTTATATTTATCGATGGTCTTTTCGTAAATGAGCTGCTTCTCCACTTTAGTGGTAACTATATTGCCCGATGCATCGAGGTTATAGGTTTGGGCGGTCAGGTTCTTGATGTATTCAAGATTGTGATACCTGGTATAGCGCAGGTGAACATTGGCCTTGTCTTTCCCTTTATCTTTCAGGATCTTGATGCGAATGTGCCGTTCAAATATCATACTGCTGCTAAAGGCCGACAGATCACAATACAGTTCGCCTACATCGAACAACACCATTGCTTCGGCTTTAGTGTCAAAATCGCAATCTTTCATTTCAAGATCGGCTTTTTCAACTTTCCCGAAAGCCGGAACATCGCTGTTACCTTTTTGGGCAAACGAAGCCAGGCTAATAGCCAGGCAGGCAAGCAGGGTGATTACTTTGGTCATATGGTAAATGTATTAGGGTTTAATTTTTCAAAGGTCGATAGCCGTTATTCCTTCTTTTTCAGTACGACCTGCTCATTCATGATGCCGGCCATTTTTTTATAGAAATCCTTTACGTAATCATATTCATCGGCAGTGAATACGCTTCGGGTGGTGGCTATCGTATATTTCACCTGCAGCAAATTGTCCTTCACATTGAGTATACGGGTGAGGGTAATGCTGGTGTCGGGCATGATCATACGGATATTCCGGGGCAGGCTTTCTACTTTCAGCGATTCGGGCAGCTCAATGGCCTCTACCACTGTATGTGATTGCAAACACCCGTAATCGATATTGGTGAACCTGATATCAGAGATGAACGGGTTTTTGGCAATGCCGCTGAACAGGTTCAGGTTGATCAGTTTATAATCGCCGCTTACGGTAGGTGGAATAGAAAAACCGAATTGTTGTTCCAATGGCATGGAATCGTTGTCGAGGTTATGCATCACCAGGCTGTCCATTTTCAATCCGGCCTGGTAAACGGTATAATATTTCTCCCTGAAATTATCCCGGTCGCGTTCCCAGGCGCGCACACGGGTAAGCCGGGCGTATTCATTACTTAAAATGAGGGCCTGGCCGGTCATGGCGCCGCTTTCGTCTATGCGGGCATGTATGCTTACGGTGTTCTGGTCTTTTTTCTCCGTTTCGGTTAAGGTTATAATGCCGCCTTTCTTACGGTTCACTACAAATGCTTTGGTATTGATGACCGGGAAGGGGATCATAAAGGGTGGGGTGTAGGGACCTGCGGCATCAAGCACATATTTGTTGTCGCCAATAAGCACATAGGCCATCACTTTATTGAACTGGTCAATAAAAGGATACTCGGGGTTTACTTTACCATGGCCGCGTTCGCTCACCAGTAAAGGATATACTTCCAGACCGGCCTCTTTAAGCAGGTTAATGAGCAGCAGGTTGATATCGCCGCTGCTGCCTTTCTTTTTTTCCCAGGCTTCCTTAACGCCGTCAACGGCGCCTATGCCGCCAAACCCGTTCCAGTTGATATTCTTATAAACAAAATTGTAGATGGCGGCCATTTTCTCAAACGGCACCGGCATTGCTTTTACTTTGTTCATCCAGGCATCATCGACCGGGATGTTCTTGTTCAGCTGCAGGCCAAAGGAGGAATGCCCCATTACTTCGCGGGTTACTTCGGCCCAGGTGGTCATGTACTTGGTGGTACCGCCAAAAACGCCCTGGTAGCCCGATAGCTGAAATTCCACGTGTTGCAGGTAATCTTTTTCCGCATCCATAAACGGTTCATCGCGTAAACCGGCTATGTTGTTCATTTCAAAATATATTCTGCCCGAGCCTTTTTCCTGTTTTACTACAATGGGCAGCTGCTCGCTTTTGAATACCCGGTAGGCAAATTCATAATTCGGCATTACTGCCAACGAAAAATGGCTGTGCATTACAGGCAGTTCGCGCTGGAAGTACCAATCGTCGAGGTAATTATAATTTTTTGCGGTGGAAACATATTTGTATTCAATGATGCTGCCGGGCTGCACATCGGGCATGGGAATTTTTACCACCGACCACTGCTCGTTTATTTTTTGCCGGTAAATAGCCGAGGTTGGAACCTTTTTGATATCGGGAATGGTACCGTTATTGGTGTAATTGCAGGTGTATGCTTCAATGTCGTTGATGTACTGGATATCGTCTTTGTGCCGGTAGTGAATAGCGATATCGCCGTATTTGGTGCCCTTTTGTTTCAGGATCTTTATTCTTATACGCCGGGTAACAATAAGGTTATACTGATCGTTGTGATCGGCCGAAGCTTCATCAAAGATCACTACCGCATCAGCTTCTTTATCGAAGGGGCATTCGGTCAGCGATCTTTCCTCTGGGGTGATCACGCCAAATTCAGGCAAGGTAGTTTGTGCCGCACACAGATTTACTATTGCAAGCAATAACCAGCTACAAACAAAGCGTTTCATGTACAGGAGCTTTAAGCAATAAATGGTTACGAATATCAAATAAAGAACAAGTAAGGCCATGACGTCTTTTACGCTGGCGGCTTATTCATTATTCTTATTCTTAAATTGGTATAAACGTTGTCTGATTCGTTTATTCCCTGGTCCCTGATTTTGTAAATTTATTCGTTCAAATGAGCCAGCCGGTTTAGCTTTGTTGAAAGTACCTAAAGGGTATGCAGCCCAACCAGCAATTGTGAAATTACGTATCGCTTTTTGCCCCGACGGCTGTTCAGTGGCATAAGCCGAAGTTGGCAACCTGAAATAAAGAGTGGATATGCTCAGTAAACAGTGAGTGGCAGGGTTTCATATGGGTATTATTAATTTATGCAAGTATAATAAAAAAAGGAACCATATTCATCAGGTAGGATAAAAGCAAGTATAATATGTTAGTGAAAAATGCCGGTATGTTGATCTTTTCTATGGCCCTGGCTGTGGTGGGGCTGGGCCAGCAGGCTCCCAAAGGAGCCAAAAAGGAGAATGCCTCAAAGTCGGAAACTACTTATAATCATTTAGATAACACGCTGTTATGGAAAATTAGCGGGAATGGCCTTACCCGGTCGTGCTACCTTTTTGGCACCATGCACGTGTTGTGTGCCGATGATGCCACGTTGAGCGATACCCTGAAAATGGCAATAAAATATGCCGACCAGATCTATTTTGAGCTCGATATGGACAACCTGGGCGAAATGCTGGGCGCCATGAAATACCTGCGCATGAACGATGGCAAAAAATTGTCGGAACTGCTCACAAAAGAGGAATACGCCAGGGTAGAAGATTATTTTAAGAACCATGCTGTTCCCCTGCCATTAAGCATGATGAGCCGGTTCAAGCCCTATTTCATCAGCAGCCTTATTGGCGAACAAATGATGAACTGTGAACAAAAGAACGGAATGGAAGAGCTGATCATGCGCGAAAGCAAGCAATACCACAAGGAAATAAAGGGGTTGGAAACGACCGAGTTCCAGGCTTCCATTTTCGACAGCATCCCCTATGAAAAGCAGGCGAAAGACCTGGTAAATTATATCGACAGCATTGAAAGCTATAAACAGGTGACCCTGGAAATGGTAGAGGTTTACCGCAAGCAGGATCTGGAACGCATGGATTCGCTGATGCATAAAAGCGATCCCGGGATGGATGAATACATGGACATTCTTTTATATGGCCGCAACCGCCATTGGGTACAACAAATGCCGGCGATCATGAAAGATCATTGCATTTTATTTGCCGTAGGGGCAGGTCATTTACCCGGCGAACAGGGCGTTATCAATCTGCTGCGGAAGATGGGTTATAAAGTGACGCCGATGGGGAATGTAAGCAGGAAAGCAGAAACAGAATCATTATAAGGATTGATTGTTTATTGTTTGTAGCTACAATTAACGATGCCATGCAGAACACCATCACGGTACGCCAGCAACTGACCTATAAAGAATTCCTGAATGCCATGTTGTATGCCTTCTTCATCAGCAGGCGGGTGAGAAGGTATTTCGGGTTTATGCTCATCATTTCGTGTGCGAGTAACTTGCTGGGATTTTTGACCACGTCCAAATTTTCTTTCACACTTCAGGATGCCGCGTTCATTGTATTTTTCATTGGCTCTTTGGCCCTGGCAGGAATGCTCGCCCTGCTGATCATAACCTGGTGGGTATACCAAAAGCGACCCGACCTGTTCAATAATGTACTATACCAGTTTTCGCATTGGGGTATTACCAGGGAAGGGCCCAATACCAATTTTTCAAAACCCTGGCGCGAGATTGACCGGTTCAGAGAGTCGAAGCAGTTCTTTCTGATATATGTTTCCAGGTTTGATGTACATATTATTCAGAAAAAAATGATCGGCGACGTGGAGCGGATAAATATTTTCAGAAGTATGCTGGAGGCGAATGTTGGTGGGAAGTGAAATTAACTGAGTTGATAAAAATTACGCATAAAATATAAAAGGATCACCAGTTACAAACCGGTGATCCTTTTTATCTTTTAGTAAATTAGAATTGCTCTAAACCACTGAAGAAGAAATTACCTTCAATAGCTGCATTCTCATCGCTGTCGCTGCCATGAACGGCATTTTCGCCAACGGAAGTAGCAAATAATTTACGGATGGTACCGGCTTCGGCCTGGGCGGGGTTGGTAGCACCGATCAGGGTACGAAATGCAGCCACCGCATTGGGTTTTTCCAGAATGGCGGCAATAATAACACCACTGCTCATAAACTCAACCAGCTCGCCATAAAAAGGACGCGCTGCATGCACAGCATAGAACTCACCGGCTTTCTCCTTGCTTAATTTGGTCATTTTCAACGACACAACGCGAAAACCCTCTTTAATGATCCGGTCTAAGATTGCACCGGCATGCCCGTTTTTCATGGCGTCGGGCTTGATCATAGTAAACGTGCGGTTACTCATACTAATCTTCTATTTTGGCCGCAAAAGTAAGGGAAGTTTTTAAGTTCCAAATTCAAAGTTCAATTATGCGGGAGCCCCCATTGATTCAGGCTGCCCCAACCCCGGTAGAGGCCTCCGGGGGAACCGGGAACTTAAAACTTAGAACTGTTTTGGCATTTGGACTTTATTTCCGCAACTTTGCTGCCGTTTCATGAAACCTATACAAGACATATATTCCCTTTTAGCCACCCCACGCAATGTGGTGATTACCACGCATCAGAAACCTGATGCCGATGCCATGGGGAGCTCCCTGGCCATGTACCATTTCCTGACCTCGTTCGGCCACTCTGTAACCGTAGTTTCGCCCACCAACTGGGCCAAATGGCTCGACTGGATGCCTGGCGCCGCCAATGTGATAGACTATGAATTACAGCGCGACAGGGGAGAAGCTGCCCTGAAACAGGCCCAATGGGTGTTTTGCCTCGACTTTAATGTGCTGGTACGCACCAAGCACATGGCAAATTCCATTCGCCAGGGTAACTATGACCGAATTTTGATCGATCATCACCAGCAGCCCGAGATCGGGGTTTTTACCTGGGGTGTCAGCAATACCGGCAAAAGCAGCACCTGCGAAATGGTGTATGATTTTATTGTCGGTTCAGGCCATAGCGACCGCATTACGCCCGCTATTGCAGATTGCCTGTATGCCGGGGTTATGACCGATACCGGCTCGTTCCGTTTTCCTTCGGCCAGCGCCGCCGTGCACCGCATGGTTGCCGACCTCAAGGACCGCGGCCTGCAACATACCCTGGTGCATGAGAACATTTATGATAATTTCCTGGAAAACAGGCTCCGCTTTATCGGGCACATTCTGTTGCACCGGATGGACCTGTTCTATGAATACAATACTGCGCTGATCTACATTCCCAAAAAAGACCTGTTGCGTTATGAGATCAAGACCGGCGATACCGAAGGACTGGTGAATTATCCCCTGAGCATTCAGGGCATTAAACTGGCTGCCCTGGTAATTGACCGCGATGAAGAACGTAAATGGAGTTTCCGCAGCAAGGGTGATTTTGACGTGAATACATTTGCGCGAACTTATTTTGAAGGGGGCGGGCATTATAATGCCGCCGGTGGCCGCAGCAGCGATTCGCTTGAAGTAACCGTTCAGCATTTCATTGACGCAATGAAAGAAAACGAATTGCAATTACAATAAATTTTTATTTAAATAATCAGATGAAAAAAACAACTCTTTTCTTAAGTGCCCTTTCGGTGCTGTTTTTGGCAAGCGCCTGTAAAAACAGCGGGTTCAAAAAAACAAAAAGCGGCTTGATGTATAAGATCATTTCATCAGGCAGCGGTTCGCTGGTAAAAAGGGGTGATGTTATAAAACTTTCTTACGTACATAAATTAAGGGATTCTGTACTGGGCAGCTCTGCCGATCAAATGCCTTTTTATGCAAAGGTCGACAGCGTAGGTCCTGTTTACGATCCTCAGGAGATCTTCACCATGTTGCGCAAAGGCGACAGTGCGGTGGTTATCCGTTTGGCCGACAGCCTGGCAAAAAAACAGGGTATGTTACCTGAATTCATCAAACCAAAGGATAAACTGATCTTATCATTTAAAGTGTTGGAAGTATTCACTGCCGACAGCCTGGCCCAAAAAGACCAGATGGCTGAAATGCAGCAGGCACAGGCTCGTCAAAAAGTGAAATTCGAAAGCCTGAAAGGACCTAAAGTAAAAGAGATCGAAGACTACCTCGCTAAAAACAATATCAAAACCCAAAAGGCGCCCCAAGGTACTTTTGTTGAAGTAAAAGACCCGGGTAACGGCCCTCAGGTTGATTCCGGTAAATATTGCTCAATCCGCTATACCGGTAAATCATTCCCTTCTATGAAAGTGTTTGAAAGCAATATGGAAGGCGGAAAACCACCATTTGATGTAACCATCGGAACTCATGCGGTTATTCCTGGTTGGGATGAAGGCCTGAAGTTCTTCAAAAAAGGTGGAAAAGGTACTCTGTACATTCCTTACTTCCAGGCTTATGGTGCACAACCTGGTCCTGGCGGTGTTCAGTACGAGAATCTCGTGTTTGATGTTGAAGTGGTGAACGTAAGCGATTCAGCTCCAAAACAACCGGCTATGCCAATGCCGCCACCTCAGGCACAGGGACAACCCCAGCCTCAACAACACCAGGGTCATTAATACCCCCGAAGGGAAAACATAATAAAAAAGGGTATGCTATTTAATAGCATACCTTTTTTATTGGTGCGCCCGGCACGGGCGCAAACTCT
>NZ_LVYD01000058.1 GCF_002077945.1 Niastella vici | reverse complement strand
AAGTATGGTGTATCGCATAAAAAGGAGAACAACGAATACCCATTAAAAATTTTCATGAAGTGCGGTTATTGCGGAATAGGTTACACCGGTTATACAGTCAGCAAGAAGATTAAGGCCAGTAATGAAGTGGGGAGATATCACTATTACAAATGCCGTACAGAGGGCTGCAATTGTAATAAGAGCACTACAGGTGTTAATAAAGACTTCCTTATTTACCTAGGCAGCTACAGCATCAAACCCTATCTAATAACCCCGCTGTTGTATCACATGAATCATGCTTTTGACCGTCATTATGAAGCATCCTATAAGTTAAAGGACACCCTGCAAAGCAACCTGGCTATAGTGGATGCAAAGATTGAGGAATTGGAAGAAAACTATTATGTTGATAAAAGGGTGCCCGCTGAAACCTATGACAGACTAATGATCAGGCTCGCGAAAGAGAAAAAGCAGATCCTGGACAACCTGGCGAGTAGCAATATTGAGAGTTCTAACTTAAAAGAAGTATTTGAATGGGCTATCAATATTTCGCTAGAACTGCCGCTGGTATGGCATTCCAGCGAGGTAGGGGCAAAGGAAAAGCTACAAAAAATGGTGTTTCCTGAAGGTATAAGCTATTTTCACAAAAACGGGGCATTTCTAACTGACGAAGTAAACGAAGTATTTGAGCCAATCCCGCGCCTGAACAGCATTTCAGAAAGTGATAAAAACAAACAAGGCAGCATTTCTGCTGCCTTGTCCAATTTCGTCGGGAGGACAGGATTCGAACCTGCGACCCCGTGGTCCCAAACCACGTATTCTACCGGGCTGAACTACCTCCCGATTGCCCTTTCAGCTGTTACCAACTTCCGGAACTGAGGTAAAAAATATCCGCCATCGCACTTGCATCGGCGGACTTTCGGCGGAGAGGGAGGGATTCGAACCCTCGGTACAAGTTTAAGCTCGTACAACGGTTTAGCAAACCGGCCCTTTCGGCCACTCAGGCACCTCTCCATTTTCCGATGGGACGGCAAAATTAAGAGGAAATTTCCAATTAAAATCAATTACATAGCGAAAAATTCAGCATATTTTTTTGTCTCGAAGGGTGAAAATCGCGCTCCACAGCGTCAGTGGCCAGTTCCAGGCTACGAAAGCTCATAATAAAGTGCCTGCAAAACTCATTTTTATAGATCCAGACCTTATCACGACCACCGAACTTCAATATTCTTCCCCTACTCATAGCTTTTATTCTTTCCGGTCTCTTCCGGAAACCTGTACAATGCCATTGACAGGAACTTTACGCAGGCTATGGGTAAGGTGAGCAAAACAGTAATGATAAGGGCCAGCCAGTGAACCTGGTAAACAGTTACATTCCTTACAGCCCTCCCCCACTGATTCCAACCAATAAACTGGGTTCAGTCGCTTTTTTCGCTATTTGTCGGGTTTTTACCCTTGTTAAAAGAAAACCCTTTGCCTGCTTGTGAACCTGGTAAACAGTTACATTCCTTAAAGCCCTCCCCACTGGCTCCAACCAATAAACTGGGTTCAGTCGCTTTTTTCGCTATTTGTCGGATTTCTACCCCTCGCTAAAAGAAAAATCCCTCCCGGCCAGGCCGGGAGGGATCGTATAATATTTTAAACAGGGTTTAAAGCTACATAGCGGCCAACTGTACCTTTTGCTGCAACTCCATCACACTTTCGCGGAAGGTGCTGTCAGTATCCATAAGATCCTTTACCGTTTGGCAGGAATGGATAACTGTGGTGTGGTCGCGACCACCGAAATGCTCTCCAATGGTCTTTAAAGAGTTTTTGGTAAACGCTTTGGCCAGGTACATAGTAATTTGCCGGGCCTGCACGATTTCTCGTTTGCGGGTTTTCTGTAGCAGTTTATCGTAAGGAACATCGAAATATTCACATACCATTTTTTGTATGGTTTCGATGGTGATTTCCTTGCTGCTAGTTTTCACGAAATTACGGAGGACTCTTTTTGCCAAGTCTAGGTCTATTTCCCGCTTGTTAAGCGAAGATTGTGCCAATAATGAAATCAGCGCCCCTTCCAGCTCCCGTACGTTACTATTGATATTATAAGCCAGATACTTAACTACTTCTTTTGGCATTTCCAACCCGTCGTTCTTCATCTTGCGCTCCAGGATCTCAATGCGGGTTTCATAGTCAGGAACCTGCAGATCGGCACTAAGCCCCCAACGGAAACGGCTCAACAACCTTTCCTGAACCCCTTCCAGGTCTTTGGGTGGTTTGTCGGAAGTCAATATTAACTGCTTACCGCTCTGGTGCAGGTGATTAAAGATGGCAAAGAATGCATCCTGCGATTTTTCGGCCCTGTTAAAGAACTGAACATCGTCAATGATCAATACATCTATTAATTGATAGAAATGTATAAAGTCATTAATAGCATTATTACGGCTATGGTCCTGGAACTGGTTAATGAACTTTTCTGAACTTACATACAACACCACCTTATTAGGGTGCAGCCTTTTTGTTTCATTACCTATTCCCTGCGCAAGGTGCGTTTTACCCAAACCAACGCCTCCATATATCACTAATGGATTAAATGAACTGGCGCCTGGCTTCTCCGCAACTGTTTTACCGGCACGACGGGCTACCCGGTTACAATCACCTTCAATAAAATTTTCAAACGTATAAATGGGATTGAGCTGCGGATCAATCTGCATTTTTTTCAAACCCGGAATAACAAAGGGATTCTTTACCGGATTATTTATAATGAGCGGAAAATCCATCTCATTACTTGAAAATGTTTTGTAGCCGTGTGTGGGAACATCCATAGTTAGCGGTTTGTTATTATGATTACCACTATCAACCATGATCCGATATTCTAATCTGGCGTCCTTACCCAATACCCTTCTTAATGTTTTTGCCAACAGGTTAACATAATGCTCCTCCAGGTATTCATAAAAGAATTGACTCGGAACCTGAATGATAAGTATATTGTCTCTCAGCTCTACTGGTTTAATTGGTTCAAACCAGGTTTTGAAATGTTGCCACTCAACAATATCCTTGATTATTTCCAAACAATTACTCCAAACTTTTTCGGACGTCTTAGCCATTATACTAGAAGCAGTTTTTTTATGTTGAGTTAAGTTCGTATTCATCTTTATTACGCACAGTGTCTACTCACAGGACAGTTGGGGAATCTCAGAAACTTATCAGAAACTTAAAAAGGGCGACGAATATCAAATTTTTTCTCTTAAAAAAAAATTTTTTATTCACTAGTTTTTGACAATTCTACACTCAGCCTGACTAATTATTTTATTTTATTTTTTACTGTCAAAATAATTCCCATCAATAACTTTTCCATGCAATTATTATGCGCAGTTCCAGGTTACTGTTCCAATCCTTTAGCACTGCCAATTACAAGTAGGGAATTGCAAAAAACAGCATGGTTTAAGTTCAACAATTCACCTCCTATGCTGCGTACTTTTGCGTCACTACTCATATAAGCAGCGCTCATAAGCTTAATCTTGTTATATGCCCGGGAAATTATATTGTGCGGGCCTGCCGACCGTGAAGCACCTGGTTTACATTGAACGGATTTTATCGTGTTGGTTTTGTAGGTAATGCGGATGAAGAAAGACAACAACGCAGTAGTATCAAAAAATCCTTTCTTCATATGTATTTATTGGATGCTCTTGAAGGTACAAATTATTTGAAATGCAGAAAATATAAATCCAGTTTTTTTTCTTTCCTGATCAAAATAAAAAATCATTCAACAACATTGCATTAGTTGAAAAAAAGTTATAGATTAATTTTTTACCGCATTAGCCTTTAATACGCTGATATAAGTTAACAGTTGTAAGCCTGAACATAAGCGGGCAAGGTATTCAGGTATTTTTTATAAAACAATAACACATAGTGGTATAATTCTAATCCCCTCTTAATACAAGCAGGTTCATTTATAAATAATTATCTCAAACGTTCATAAAACATAGTAAAAAAACCATGCGCTTTATAATTACATAAAGCTAAAGAAGTACACTACTTTTAGCAACTCCTGGATAACTACAAGGTTTACATTCCATCCTTTATTTATGTCGTGGAACGTTTTTGTGAATCGTAACTTGTTACCTTTGTGCTGTTCAAAATTTTTTAGGTTAACTACCTAACATTATGCAACAACGTATTACTATAAAGCTTCTTCCCGCCGAAGCAGCTGTTGAATCAACCGTTCAACAATATGCTGCCCAATCCTTAGGTATTTCAATTACGGCTATTACCGGCTACCAGGTTATTAAACGCTCCATTGATGCACGTGGCAGGCAACCCTGGATCATGTTGACCATCCTTGTGTTTGTAAATGAACCATTTCATGAACGCAATGTCAAAAAAATATCATTGCCCGATGTGTCAAAAGCTGCCAGCCAGGTAGTCATAGTTGGCGCAGGGCCTGCAGGTATGTTTGCCGCTCTAAAATTGATTGAGCAAGGTATTAAACCGGTATTGCTTGAAAGAGGTAAAGATGTTCGCAGCCGCCGCCGCGATCTTGCCCTGTTAAATAAACAAGGCATTGTAAACCCCGAAAGCAACTATTGCTTTGGTGAAGGTGGCGCCGGTACATATAGCGATGGTAAATTATATACCCGTAGCACCAAACGTGGTGATGTAGAACGTATATTAAATATACTGGTGCAATTTGGCGCCCATGAAAAGATCCTGTATGAAGCACATCCGCATATAGGCACCAATAAATTGCCCGAGATCATTACTGCAATAAGGGAACAGATAGTGTCATGCGGTGGTGAATTCCTGTTTGAGCAAAAAGTGACTGATCTTCTTATACAGAACAATACTATTCATGCAGTTAAAACTGCAAGCGGTGATACATTCAATGCAGATGCGGTGATTTTGGCCACCGGTCATTCGGCCAGGGATATCTTTGAACTGCTTCATAATAAAAATATCCTTATTGAAGCGAAACCGTTTGCACTGGGTGTTCGTGTAGAACATCCGCAAAGCATTATCGATAGTATACAATATCATTGCAACAACCGCGATGAAATGCTGCCTCCTGCTTCATACAGCCTTGTTCAACAGGTAAATGAACGTGGCGTATTTTCTTTTTGTATGTGCCCCGGCGGCATCATAGCACCTGCAAGCACCAGTGAAGGTGAGCTGGTTGTAAATGGCTGGTCGCCTTCAAAACGTAATAACCCGTTTGCAAACTCAGGCATCGTTACTTCTGTTGAGATCAAAGATGTTATAAATTTTCAAAAGAAACACTCCCCTTTATCGGGGATGTATTTTCAACAAGCCGTTGAACGTAAAGCCTTTCAATATGGTGGTGGTCAATTTGTAGCCCCCGCGCAAAGGATGGTTGATTTTACCCAAAAGAAAGCTTCCTCTTCATTGCCAGCCTGTTCTTATTTACCTGGTATTACAACTGCGCCATTGAATGAAGTATTGCCGCCGTTTGTATACGCTTCGCTGCAACAGGCGTTTATTGAGTTCGGTAAGAAAATGAGAGGCTATTTTACCAATGAAGCGGTACTGGTTGCTACAGAATCAAGAACATCATCGCCCGTTCGTATTCCCCGCGATGCGGAAACAACACAACACCCGCAGATCAAAATGCTTTTCCCCTGTGGCGAAGGCGCCGGCTACGCCGGTGGTATTGTAAGCGCTGCCATGGATGGAGAACGGGTTGCCATGAATGTTGAACGCCTGATGAAAACAGCTTAGCACTTTTTTCATTTTAACGCCTGTCCCTAACATATGCCGGAACTCCGCTTTTCATATAGTGCGATTCCCACATTTGTTAATTGGGGAATGGTTTCTCATTCTGGGGAACTACTCTTCTTTCTCATTCCCCTGTCTTGCTATTAATAATTTCTTTTCTATGAGCTTGTTCTTTTTAAATGCGGTCATCTCTTCTTTTAATTCTTCTTTTTCTTTTTTCATTACAGGTTCCTGCAAACTCCTGTTCAAATTGGGGCAACCGGCATCAACCCAGCTGGTGTACCAGAAATCTGCCACCAGGTTGGCCGAGCTTATCAATCGTTGATTAATAGTTTTACCCAACTTTGCACTGTATGCTTTGGCAAATGCTGATGTATAACTTTTATATTCTCTTCCATTCCGCATTTGCACGCGGTATTTTTCTTCCGGGGTGAATGAACGGGTCACGGCTTTTTCTTCTTCAAAAACATCATGCAATAGTTTTTGCGATTCCCGAACGGCTTTCCAGATAGCCCTTTCCGGGTGTTTCAGGTATTTGGCTTTATGTCGGCCGCGCAGATCGTATTGCTGTATCTCTATCTCCGGTATCATACTTTCCCATAAAGCATGCAATCCCTTTTGACCAGTCAACTGTCCATCATAATTTTCGCTTACATGTAAGGGCACATGTGCATCACTTATATAATGCCCCAGATCAATTGCATAAAAAAGGATACTGTCTTTATTTCCGCTGCGGAAAGCCTGTGTAAGTCTTTCTTTCATGGTAACTACGTAATACGGCACATAGCCACACCTTACCAGACTGTCTTTTCCATATTTCTTCAAAGCATCTTTCCATAGCAGCGGCATCTTCCAGGCTGCAGAATCGCCATACAATTCCAGGTCAATATAGTGTTTGGGCGCTTCTTCCTTATCTTCATTTCTTCGCTGATCGGGACGTACCGATTTTTTTACGATCTCAGTCATATTACGGTGAAAAAAATACCGCATCGATGGCGGTAACTCATAAACGGCCAGTTGATGTATGGTACGGTGTCCCAGAAAACCCCAACTGCTACATACAATGCCTGCCAGTATTACCACGCTACTAATTATGATCAGCTTTTTCATCTGCGAATATTATTTGAGTTTGGCCAGAAGGAACTTTCCCTGACAAAATTTTCATTGCCATATGTGCAATAATGGAAATTATTTCAGGGACGTTTCATGCCTTTGTATTATGTAAGGGCATAAATATAGTGCGCCCTTGTAATAAATCTTCTTTTTTTGCTACTAATTAACTGTTTTATTACCTTTTGTTATGTCCGCCGAAGCGGACCCCAACTTCTTTCCTCAAAAGCTTGCATGCAATGAACAGACTGGAAGTTAAACATCTCAAAAAATATTATACCTCGCAAAAAGCGGTGGATGATATCAGTTTCACCCTGGCGCCCGGGAGCATCTTTGGTTTACTGGGGCCCAACGGTGCAGGTAAAACCACGCTCATTAGAATGATCACTGGTATCCTGTTCCCCGATGCCGGAGAGATCATCTTCAACGGCCAGCCTTTTAACCCCGACAGGGATATTGCCTATATAGGCTATATGCCCGAAGAAAAAGGCCTGTACAAAAAAATGAAGATCGGCGATCAGGCAATGTATCTGGCGCAATTAAAAGGCCTTAGCAAGGCTACCGCCATGGAACGGGTGAAACACTGGTTTGTAAAATTTGAAATGGAAAGCTGGTGGAACCGGAAGGTAGAAGACCTTAGCAAGGGTATGCAACAAAAACTGCAGTTCGTTACCACAGTATTGAACGATCCCAAACTCATTATCCTCGATGAACCGTTCAGCGGTCTTGACCCGGTGAACTCCAACCTTATTAAGGATGAAATTTATCAACTGGCGAAGAACGGCAGCAGCATAATTTTCAGTACCCACCGCATGGAACAGGTAGAAGAAATTTGCGACCACATCATACTCGTAAACAAGGGGCAAAAAATACTCGACGGATCGGTAACTGCCGTAAAACAACAATTCAAGGAAAATATTTACGCTATTGGCCTTGAGCAAAACCCCTCCCCTATTAATTCGCCGGTGTTTGAGGTTATCAATAACAAGCCGCATCAACTCTTATTGAAGATCAATGAGGGCTACAAACCAAATGATGTACTGCTTTATTTTCTGCAACAACAGGCAGCCATTCAATCGTTTCATGAAATATTGCCTTCCCTGAGCGAGATCTTCATCAAGCTGGTAGAAGGTACTCCGCTTACGCGGCAATTTCAAACTGTAACTGCATAATACGCATTACCATGAACAAGATCTTACTCGTAATACAACGCGAATACCTGGTAAGGGTTAAAAAGAAATCCTTTCTGTATACAACTATCGGGGTCCCTCTCATTATCATCATTTTTTATGCTTCCATCATTGCCATTGGCATGAGCGGCGGGCATGAAAAAAATAAAATAGCGGTGATCGATGAAGCCAACCTGTTGAACAACGGTATGGAAAAAGCCAAAGACGATGGCGCCGAATATGTGTTCATTACCGGCCAATCACCCGATTCGTTGAAGGTGAGTTATAAAGGCAAGGGGTACGATTTCTTTTTATACATTCCGCCCTTTGATGTTACCCAAAATACCACCCATATTCAATTATACAGCCAGTCGCCGGTAGCACTTAATCAGAAAAACAAAATAGAAAAAGCGATCGATAATGCCATAGAATTGAGAAGACTGCAATCGGTTAATATTTCCCGTGAACAGTACCGTTCCATTAAATCGGACGTTTCTATTGAAAATAAAATTGTAAATGGCAGGGAAGAAAAGAAAAGTGTGGCCGGCGTTGCATCGGGCGTGGCATTTGTCTGCGGGATGCTTATTTACATCATTATGCTCATTTATGGCACCATGGTCATGCGCGGGGTAATGGAAGAAAAGATCAACCGCATTGCCGAAGTGATGGTGAGCTCGGTAAAACCTTTTCAATTGATGATGGGCAAGATCATTGGCATTGGCGCCGTAGGGCTTACCCAGTTCGCTATCTGGATCGTGCTGATCGTTGGCCTGCAATTCCTGTTGCCCATCTTTATTCCTTCATTTGACCCCGCCTCAATACCGCATGCCGGACAAATGCCCGGCGGCACGCCAGAAAGTGTTAGTATGCTCGCCACCATGCGCACCGGCTTGCATTCTGTTCCCTGGGGACTGATCATTTTCTGTTTTATCTTTTACTTCATTGGCGGATATATGTTATATGCGTCCCTGTTTGCCGCCATTGGAAGCTGTGTGAGTGAAGATCAGAACGAAGCACAGTCAATGGTATTCCCTGTTATGATGCCGATTGTGCTGGGCTTTGTGATCATGACAAAAGCCATTGCGGAACCTAATAGTCCGCTCGCGATCTTTGGCAGCATCTTTCCGCTTACATCGCCTGTGGTGATGATGGGCCGTATCATGTATAATGTGCCCGTGAGTCAATTGATCATTTCCATGTTATTGCTGGTGCTGGGCTTTTTGTTCTTCGCCTGGCTAACCGCTAAAATTTACCGTACGGGTATATTGATGTATGGGAAGAAAGTATCGTGGAAGGAAATGATACGATGGGCAATAAGGAAATCATGAAACGCCAATGCTTTACTTCATCGCCATAGTAACACCCGATGCCATCAACCAGCAGGTACTGGAGTGGAAACATTATATGCGGGAACAGTTTCACTGTAAAGTGGCATTGAAGTCGCCGGCGCATATTACCCTTATTCCCCCATTTACAATGGCTGAAACGGCGCAACCCGAAATACAGGCATTGCTGGAACCGTTTGCCGCCAGCCAGCAACGCTTTTCCATCGGGCTAAAAAATTTTGCCGCGTTCAAACCCAGGGTCATTTATGCCGATGTGTTACCCAACCCGGCGTTGAGCGCCTTGCAAACCAGCCTCGAAGCTACCCTGCTGCAAAACGGACGCTTTCCCGTTAAAAAAGAAGACCGCCCCTTTCACCCGCATATTACCATTGCCAACCGCGATCTGCAAAAAGAAGATTTTGCCCCGGCCTGGCAACACTTTCAACAAATTTCCTATAAAGGATCTTTTACCGCCGAAGCCATTTCCCTGCTAAAACATAATGAGCACAGGTGGGAAATAGCCACCTCCTTCCCCTTCGGTTACTAACGTTAAAAAAACCTTTCATTAAAAAAAGCTTCCTCCCGGATGCAACAATTTACGAAAAGCATCGTATTTTTATACGAAGAGTGTCGTAAATACTCATTTTAAATATAACACCCATGAATTTACAACAACCATTTACCCGCTGGGGTTCCCTGGCCATTTTATCATTGACGGCCGTTATTACCCTGCTGGCCTTTACCGGCGGCCCTGCACAACACCCGGCCATTGCTAACCAGGATACCATACCTCAAAAAAGAAACAAGGTAACCCGTGAAGAAACCAATGACCGTGACCTGGATAAGGAATTACGGCAACTCGACAAAGCCCAGGAAAAGCTGGAAGAAATGAAGGATAAGGACTGGGAGGAAATTCAACGTAAGGTAGAAGAATCGATGCGCAAGATAGATGCTGAAAAAATACAGCAACAGGTAGATAATGCCATGCGCAACATTGATTATGAAAAGATCAACCGCCAGATCCAGGAATCCCTTAAGAAGATCGACTTCGACAAAATACAACGGGATATTGACCAGTCGCTGGCCGAAGTAAAAAAGATAGATAAAGAAGAGATCAAACAGGAAATAGAAAAAGCAAGGAAACAGGTGCAGGAAGCCATGGATAAAGAAGACTGGAAAGAAGAAATGAAACAGGCACAACAATATAGCCGCGAAGAAGTAAGAAAAGAACTGGAAAATGCTAAAAAAGAATTAGCAAAGGTAAAAGAGGAATTGAAAGACCAGAAGCTGGACATGAAGAAAGAACTGGAAAAAGCCAGATTCGAGATCGATAAAGCTAAGGCTGAATTAAAGGACTATCAGGAAATGATATACGATATGGAGAAAGCCGGTTTGCTAAACACCAAAGAAGATTACACGATCGAGTACAGATCGGGCGATCTTTTTATCAATGATAAAAAACAACCGCAGGAGGTAACCGATAAATACAAAAAGAACTTCCGTAAAAAGAATATAGCCATAAAAAAACACGATGGGAAGATAAACATCGACCATCATGAATGATCGGATACACATTTAGACTAGTGATTTTCTCATAAGCGTCCCGGCTCTCCGGGATGCTTTTACGTGAATGGTCAATGGTGAATGGTGAATAGGCTGCTCAACTTTGAGGTTCGCGATTATTTTTGGATCCCTGACGGTCGGGCTTTATTGACCATTGATCATTCACCACTGACGAAATAAAAAAGACCACCTCAACTGAAGTGGTCCTTTTTTATTAGTAACTTTTTTATGCTTTCAGTCATCCCTCCATCATCCGAAGGAAAGGATGAAATACATCGCTTTCATCTTCAACAACAATGTTGGTCATATCGAAGGCCATTTTCAGGGAAACGCCTTCCTTGATAATAATGCCTTCACGACGGGTGGTTTTATACCCTTTCTTTTCCAGAATGATGATCACCTCGCCTACCGGCATTTGGGGAACTTTGAAGTTTCCTGCTGCATCGGTAGTGAATTCTTTCTTCTCCTGACCTTTTGAAGTGGAAATTGAAATAGTTACACCCTGAACAGGCTTTTTGGTGGCAGCATCCGATACACATCCCTGTAATACCGGCTCCGTCGATTTACGATTACCGTTATCGCCGTTAGCTTTGGTTAACAGGGAAAGAGGCAACAACGCTGCGAGTAACAGGTAAGTTTTTTTACCTCTCATAAAAATTAGTGTTTAAAAGGTTGGCAAACCAAACATCAGCCGCCACATGTTTTCAAACGGGACCAATCGTAAAGACACAACATACGGACATAATGTTGCATACCTCGCATGAAGGTACTCAAAATATAAGGAATTACCCAGTTAAGTCAACATTTGACCTGGAAATATTTACTCACGATTCGCCCAGATCTATCTCGGTATTATCACCAATATTCAGGCTCCGGCTTTCACCTTTTACTTCGGTATCGCTACCAATGAGAGAATTTGTTAATACAATATCGTAGAGGTCTGCAAATGAACCAATAATAGAATCCTTTATAATTGAATAATTGATGGTGGTCTTTTCGCCAATGGTAACGTTGGGACCAACGATGGAGTTCTTGATATCACAACCTTCGGCCACGCTAACCGGGGGAATGATAATGGTATTTTCAAAATTGTGATCGGGGCTAATTACACCGCCAAACTTTTTTAGCAAAGTAGCGTTCGACTCCAACAGGGTATCTTTTTTGCCGCAATCGAACCAGTTCTGCACCTTGAATGGCTGGAACCGGGCTCCATGCTGTATCATGCATTCAAGTGCATCTGTTATGCTGAACTCACCCCGTACCATTATCTGGTTGCGGATATTACTTTCCAGACAGTTGAACAGGAAAGGCGTTTCTTTAATGCGATAGATGCCCACCAGCGCCATGTTCGATTTGGGGATCTGCGGCTTTTCAACCACCCGGGTAATATAGCCGTCTTCACCCAGCTCAACCACACCAAAATCGCGGGGATCATCAACGCGTTTTACGCCCAATGCCGAGCAGGGCATATCGAGCAATTCCTTTACATCGTACTCGCAAATGGTATCGCCCAGTACAATGAATATTTCATCGTCACCAACAATGTCGCGGGTAAGTTGTATGGCATGGCCAATGCCGTGGCGTTCGCTCTGGGTTACAAACCATGCTTTCAGCTCGGGGTATTTCTCTTTAACATAGTCCTGGATCTTATCGCCCAGATAGCCAACGATAAATACAAATTCATTTATGCCCGCTTCGCGCAGCTGGTCAACAATGATACTAAGGATAGTTTTGCCGGCCAGGGGTATAAGTGCCTTAGGTTGCGTATACGTATGCGGGCGCAGCTTTGTGCCTGCTCCAGCTACGGGAATGATTGCTTTCATTTGAAAAATATTTGTTTTCCATCCATCCGCCAGCTGGCGGATCAAATACCCAGGCATATTAACTTTCTGCAACTTTCTTATCAAGCTCACCAGGCCTGGTTATTTCCTGAAAAACAAGTGTTTTGTTTTTTTCAAAGCCGTGAAAATAGTAAAAAATATTTTACCAGCGTTTGTTAGTCCTAAAAGTAACAGCAATCAAATGTGTCAAAATGGGTAATTGAGTCATCTCCGGCTTCTGTTCATTTGACTTACTGACTAATTTGACCTTTTTGACTCTTTGACCTATTTTTGCGCCATGCAAAAAGATACGCTTGTTTTTGACCTTCTTAAAAAGGAACTGGAACGTCAAAGAAATGGAATAGAACTCATTGCTTCTGAAAATTTTACTTCCTACCAGGTAATGCAGGCCATGGGCACTGTACCTACCAATAAATATGCGGAAGGCTATCCCGGCAAACGCTATTATGGTGGTTGTGAAGTGGTGGATGAAATTGAAACACTGGCCATCGACCGCCTGAAAAAGGTGTTCAATGCCAGCTGGGCCAATGTGCAACCCCATGCAGGCGCTCAGGCGAACGTTGCTGTATTTCTTGCCTGCTTAAAACCGGGCGACAAGATCCTGGGGCTCGATCTGAGCATGGGCGGTCACCTTACCCATGGCAGTCCCGCCAACTTCAGCGGTAAAAACTACCAGGCTTTGTCGTATGGCGTTAATAAAGAAACCGGTTTGGTAGATTACGACCAGCTGGAGGCCATTGCTAAAAAAGAAAAACCCAAAATGATCATCTGTGGCGCCTCTGCCTACAGCCGCGACTGGGATTATAAACGCATCAGGGCCGTTGCCGATTCAATTGGCGCCCTGGTTATGGCCGATATAGCCCACCCCGCCGGTTTAATTGCTAAAGGTTTGCTCAACGATCCGTTTGATCATTGTCATATAGTTACTTCTACCACCCATAAAACACTGCGCGGGCCCCGCGGCGGTATCATCATGCTGCGTCATGATTTTGATAACCCCATGGGCATAAAAGACCCGAAAGGGAACATTCGCCCCATGAGCGCCCTGCTCGACCTGGCCGTTTTCCCCGGTATGCAGGGTGGGCCACTGGAGCATGTGATCGCTGCCAAAGCCGTTGCTTTTGGTGAAATACTCACCGATGAGTTCAAGACCTATGGCGAGCAGATCATCAAAAATGCCCAGGCCATGGCTGCTTCTTTTGTTAAACGCGGGTACAACCTCATCAGCAATGGTACCGATAACCACCTTATGCTCATTGACCTGCGCAACAAGAACCTCACTGGTAAAAAAGCGCAGGAAACCCTCGATAAAGCACACATTACGCTCAATAAGAATGCAGTGCCTTTCGATGATAAAAGTCCGTTCGTTACCAGCGGTATCCGCGTAGGTGTGCCTGCCATCACTACCAGGGGCATGAATGAAGCGCATATGGAAACCGTGGTAAGCATGATCGATAAAATATTAATGGACACTGATAATGAAGCAACCATTACTGCTGTAAAGCACGATGTACATGCCTTCATGAAACAGTTCCCATTGTATCCTGAATTAGGATAGGTCAATGGTGAATGGTCAATGGTGAATAGTCCCCGACAGTGCAGCTTCTAAATAATAGCGAAGCTCAAAATTGAGAGGTCCACTCACCATTGACCATTGACCATTCACGATTTCAATATTCACCATTCACCTTTGACCATTCACCATTATGATCCAACGTCTACAATCAATTTGGTTACTGCTGGCGGCCGCCGCTGCTTTTTGCAGTTTGCAGTTCTCTTTTTTCAGCGGCAATATGATCGGTGAAAATCAGGCCAAATCATTTGTATCACTAACGGCGCAAAGCAATTTGCTGCTGTTGATCTTATCGGCCGGTGTAGGCATTGCGTCCCTCATTGCTATCTTCTTATACAAGAACAGAAAGATGCAATTACGCATCGTTTTACTAACCCTGTTAGTATCCATCATTAACCTGGTGCTGTTCTTTACGCAAACGCAAAAGTTTGTACCCGGCGAAGGCAAGTATGATCTTACCGCCGTGTTCGCCATCTTCATTCCGGTGTTGTTATTGTTTGCAATAAGAGGGATCAGAAGAGACGAGAAATTAGTGAAGAGCCTTGATAGATTGCGTTAATTATTTTCCCAGCTCCAACTCATACGCCACATATTTCTTTCCATCCTTTAACTGGGTAGTGGTCACTTTTACTCTTATGGTAAAGGTGCCATTACTATATAAGGTATGCTGGGCTTCTTTGAAATCATATTTCGCTGTTGACTTATAGTTATTGGCCAACAGCCAGGAGGCTATCTCCTGGTATTCATCTTTACTATAGGTACGGTAAGTGATCAACCGGCTTTGCAGGTCCTTTACCCGGGCATCCATAAACACCAAAGAACGCGCTGCCGCTCTGCCATCTTCCTGTTTATCGAACCAGGAATACTGGTACATAGAGCTGGTTGAATCAACATCTTTTTGCATTAATATATACCCATCCTTTTTCAGCGTGGTATCAATTCGTTTAGGCGTCCAGTCGAGCATATTGATAAGTTGGGGTACGGCTACCTGTTGGGAGAAGGTATTCATCCCGATGATTATCAACAAAAAAGAAATTAAAAATTTATACATTCCTTCTGCTATAATTTTTGCAAAGTAAGGATTCCAAATGCATTCATTGTGTTAAAAGACAGCCGGCTTTACGGTAAAAGTTCGGTTAAGCCATTTCGTAAAACCCCCAACGCTCTCGTTATCACAATTTAATCTCGCAAATGATTTTGAAATCTAAATTTTATCATTACTTTTGGCTTCGTATCCCATCCCGTAGAAAATAGCATTAATACGTACGAAACCAATAGTTGGTTCAATCCCCTGACGTAGTAGCAGCCATATTCCAATATCATTCGAATTTCCTACCTGTTGCATTTTCCCTGTTTGAAACATTTTGTTTTACTGTTATTGTATTAATTGTATAATCCGAATCCTGAAAATCCCACCGGTTTAGGTATTTGATTACTCCCAAACTGATCCACTCCTTCTAAAGCCCAGGCGATCCCGTTATCGTAGATCGCTAACCGTTACTCGCATGTTTTTCAAACAGCGAAAAGGCAATGTATTTTATTTCTGAACCTAATAAATGTATGTATGAAAAAGTTTTACCTCTTAATCATGGCATTGGTATGCTATGCAACTACAATCTTTGCACAACCCCTTAACGGTGACTGTCCGGGCACTTTAAGTATGCAGGCTTATCAAATCAGCATTACTCCCCCATTTTATAAATTGTGGATCACCGGTGGTCCTACGCTGGCCAGCACAGGCTCTCATCCGCCAGCCTCTGTATCATTAGTAGCCGCCAATGGTGCTGCTATTCCTCAGTATACCAGCAGTGGTACTACGAATATCAGTTATATGCAGGACAATGGCAGTGCTATCATTAATTACGATGGCACCTATATTGATTATGTTGAAATAAACTATTGGGTTGGTGGCTTATTGAAATCGTGCCATTACAGACCAGGTGCACCCGCTCCCCTCCCTATCAAATTATCAGCTTTAAACGGCCGTTTGAATACAGAGACAGATGCTACCATTACCTGGACTTCTTCCCTGGAAGAAAACAGCTTCAAATATGAAATACAAAGAAGTGCCGATGGTAAAACTTTCATTACCGTAGGTACCATTAAGGCTGTCGGAAATTCACTCGATGAAGTTAAATACAGCTTTAATGATCAACTGCCAGGTGCAGGTGCTTATTTCTATCGTTTGAACATGGTTGATGTCGATGGCCACGCTGAATTGTCGAAAGTGGTATACGTAAACAGCAAAAAAGGCGCTGGCATCGTTACTAAAATTTTCCCGAATCCTTTCAACAGTGAAGTACAGCTGATCGGTGCTACTTCTGGCGACCTGAATACCCCTGGCGCTATTAAAGTGTTCAATATGAGTGGTCAAATGGTCAACTTCAAAGTGGTTGGCGCTAATGCTATCTCTATTGATCCTACAGCTCCCAAGGGCATGTATTTCCTGAAATTCAGGAATAATAACAGCGAACAAACCTTCAAGCTGGTTAAAAACTAATTGGCGCCCTTTGGCACCTTTCAGGGTGTGATGAGTAGTAGAACAGGGAGTCATTACACACCCATTATCAGATAAAATTTTAATGTTACCATTGAGTAGCATTAATCCATGAAAAAAACCCGTTCGCCGGCTGGCGAACGGGTTTTTTGTTATTAATATTGTAGTATTATGGAAGGGTTCTTTTTTGTCTTCCTGCTGTTTGAGCTACTATGGTTTTTTACCTTTTTAGCAGGGACTTACCTGTTACTTAAGGTGATATACCTTATTACAAAAGCCAGTCTTCTGAAGAACCGGGCTTTTAAAATTATTATTTCAATCTTTGTTGCCATTTCAGCGGCGATTGCATTTAATGACAAACACTGGTACTTTAACGATCTTCAATTGCCTTTGTTACTATGCCTGGTTTTTACTACCACTATCTTCTTTGTAAAACCAAAGGTTCCAAAACAAGGGTAAGCCATTCAACTCAAAGAAACTTACCCGTATAACTTTCCTTCACCTTCTTCAACCCTTCAGGCACACCGGCATATACTACCTGGCCGCCCCCATCACCTGCTTCGGGTCCCAGGTCAATGATGTAGTCGGCGCTTTTTATAACATCGGTATTGTGTTCTATCACCAGAATGGAATGCCCCTGCTCAATCAACGCATTGAAAGAAGCCAGCAGTTTCTTAATATCATGAAAATGCAAACCGGTGGTGGGTTCATCAAAGATGAACAGGATATGCCCCTGTGCGCGCCCTTTACCCAGGAAGGAAGCCAGCTTTACGCGTTGCGCTTCTCCGCCCGACAGGGTATCGGATGACTGCCCCAGCTTTACATAACCCAGGCCTACATCGCTCAGGGGTTTTATTTTATTGATAATGTCTTTTTCATCTTTAAAGAAATCCAGGGCTTCATCAACGCTCATCGCCAGCACTTCGTACACGTTCTTTTCTTTATAGGTCACTTCCAGCACTTCTTCCTTGAACTTTTTACCACCGCATACTTCGCAGGTAAGGTGTACATCGGCCAGGAACTGCATTTCAACGATCTGTTCGCCCTCCCCTTTACAGGTATCGCATCGGCCACCATCAACATTAAACGAGAAATGTTTGGGTTGAAATCCGCGGATCTTGCTCAATGGTTGTTTGGCGTACAGGTCACGCACTTCGTCCCAGGCCTTTATGTAGGTTACCGGGTTGCTGCGCGATGATTTGCCGATCGGGTTCTGATCAACCATTTCTATCTGCGAAATATAATCGATATCGCCGGTGATGGCTTTATGCAAACCAGTTTTATCAACCGGTTCTCCCTTCAGCTTTTTAAGCGCGGGGTACAGTATCTGTTTTACCAGGGTTGTTTTACCACTGCCGCTCACCCCGCTTACCACGCATAACAGGTTCAGCGGAAAAGTTACGTCAATGCCTTTCAGGTTGTTTTGCCGGGCCCCTTCCACACTTACCGACCGGTTCCATTTACGCACGATGCGGGGCACTTCAATTTTCAGATCGCCACGCAGGTATTTGCCCGTAAGGCTTTTATCGTTTTTGATAATGGTATCATAATCACCCTGGGCTACCACTTCGCCACCCAGGTGCGAAGCCAGCGGCCCCATGTCGATGATATAATCGGCTTCGCGCATCATCATTTCATCGTGTTCAACAACGACAACCGTATTGCCAAGGTCGCGCAATTCTTTTAATACGCGTATCAGCCGTTCGGTATCGCGTGAGTGCAAACCGATTGACGGCTCATCCAGAATATATAAAGAATTGGTGAGGTTGCTGCCCAGTGAGCGGGTAAGCTGTATACGCTGGCTTTCGCCGCCACTTAATGAATTGGCCAGCCGGTTAAGCGTAAGATAACCCAGTCCCACATCGAGCAGGGTCTTTAACCGGTGGTGAATTTCAATTAAAATGCGTTTGCCCACCTGTTTATCGTAATCGCTCAACTGCAGCGAAGCAAACCAAAGGGTTAGGTCATTTACCGGCATTTCGCACAGTTCGCCAATATGCCTGTTGCCTACTTTTACATACAAGGCCTCCTTACGCAGGCGGTAACCATTGCAGTCAGGACATTGGGTTCTACCCCGGTACCGCGACAACAGTACACGATACTGCACTTTATACAGGTTCTGCTCAACTTCTTTAAAAAAGTCGTTGATGCCGTTCACGAATTCATTGCCTTCCCACAAAATGCGGTATTGCTGTTTGGTAAGGTCAATAATGGGCTTATGAACGGGGAAATCGAACTTGCGGGCGCCACGGATGAACTGATCTTTCCACAGGCCCAGCTTTTCGCCCTTCCAGGGAGCAACACCGCCATCATATACACTTAACCGTTTATCGGGAATAACGAGGTCTTCATCAATACCCAGCACCTGGCTAAAGCCTTCGCAGGTAGGGCAGGCGCCAAACGGGTTATTAAAGGAGAAAAGATTGGGTACCGGTTCTTCAAACTGCATACCGTCGAGCTCGAACCGGTTGCTGAAATTCAATTTGGTGGAACCATTCACTTCCAACATCAATTCGCCTTCACCTTCATAAAAAGCGGTACCAATGGAGTCGGCCATACGGTGCCGGTCGTCTTCATCAAATTCTTTTACCACCAGCCGGTCAACCAGCACATAAACATCACCGGTGAGTTTGGGGCCCGAACCTTTTTCATTGGCCGCATCGATGAGCTCCTCTATGCGCAAAATTTCACCGTTATATAACCTGGAAAACCCTTTTTGCATCAGGATGTTCAGTTCTTCGAGCGGTTTGCGGTTCTTATGCTGTTTAAAGGGGATCAGGATAAGAACCTTATCGCCGGCCTTGCGGTTGGCGATGGCATCAATGACGTCGTTGACATCGTCTTTTTTTACTTCGCGGCCCGAAACGGGGGAGATGGTTTTACCGGTACGTGCGTATAACAATCGCAGGTAATCATAGATCTCCGTCATACTGCCCACGGTTGAGCGTGGGGTACGGGTGATCACTTTTTGCTCAATGGCGATGGCCGGACATAACCCCTTTATGTAATCCACATCGGGTTTTACCATCCGGGCCATAAACTGGCGCGCATAGGCGCTGAGGCTTTCTGCGTACCGGCGCTGCCCTTCGGCAAATAAGGTATCGATGGTGAGAGAAGATTTTCCCGACCCCGACACCCCGGTCACCACAATAAATTTATTTCGCGGTATTTCAACCGATATATCCTTTAAGTTATGAACCCTTGCTCCTTTTATATATATGTTATCAGGAGTTTTAGGCACAATGCTTGCTAATGTATTAGCCTTTGTAGATACTGCCATAATAGTAGATACAAATTTATTGTATAACAGGGCTTTTCGTAAATAGTTTCTTTAGCGGTTATTGGGTAAAAAAATCTAAAAATTGCTTAAAGTTTGCTTTTTTCGAAAAAGTCTCTATCTTTAGTTGGTAATTTGTACAACGAAAACGAAAACTAAACACACCGCCTATCGCACGGACACTTCTACTCAGAAAAACCATTCAAAAATAAAAATCCATTTTTAATTAATATCCTATCACCTTCAAAACCCGTAGAAGTTTATGAGTTCACTACGTAAAAAGACAGATCATGAGCTAATCCAGGACTTCCAGGATGGAGACTTGTATGCTCTTGAAACACTCATCCTCCGCCACAAGGAAAAGATGTACACATCAATTTTGTTTCTGGTAAAGGACAAATATCTCGCCGAAGATATTTTCCAGGATGTGCTTATCAAGATCATTGACACCATTCGTGGAGGCCGGTACACCGAGGAAGGTAAGTTTCTTCCGTGGGCAATGCGTATTGCTCACAACCTGTGTGTAGATCACTTCCGGAAAGTAAAACGTACCCCTGCTATCAAAACCAGCGACGACAGGGATATATTCGAAGTGATTAACTTCACAGAGGACGGTGCAGATCAAAAAATGATGAAGCGTCAGAGTTATGACCGCGTTCGTCAAATGCTTGATCTGTTACCAGATGATCAGCGCGAAGTGATCATTCTTCGTCATTATGCCGATCTGAGCTTTAAAGAGATCGCAGCTCTGACCAATTGCAGTATCAACACTGCATTAGGCAGAATGCGTTACGGCCTGATCAACCTGCGCAAAATGATGTTGCAAAAAAAGATCGCTTTGTAGTATTTTTACTTTGGGTACTCAGAAAAAATTTAACAGCATTTTCTGATTAGGGAACGGAACAAGCTGCTTAGATTTGAGATAACGATTTCGAGAAAGTAAAAAATATTGTCATTCTGGCCCTCCATCCGGGCCCATTTTCCTGAATTGCTTGCTTGCCGGAAGGCTGGAACAGAATGACGCCTAATTAAAAACCCGCTCGGGCCGAGTGGGTTTTTTCTTTTTAGGGGTTGGAACCGGGTTGGCTATGCGGTGCAGCCCTGGATCAAAGTCAGTGTTCAGTGAAAAGCCTACCGCCGGTAATAAAAGTTCTTTGGATTAAACGGGACGGCATTCCGATTTAATTATAAGTCCTTTTCGTTAAACGCAACAGACAAAAGGAATTGCGTTTCGATTTAATTAAACACCTTTTCCTTTTAACGGAATCGTGTTTCGATTTAATTAAAAGCGTTTTGCGTTAAACGAAATGGTCATTTGATTTAATTGAAAGTGCTTTCAGTTAAACGAAATGGTCTTCCGATTTAATTAAAAGTCCTTTGCGTTAATGGACGTTTCGTTTAAAGGAATTGGCTTTCTTTTTAATCAGAAAGAGTTTTCGATTGATGTGCAATAAGTTGATTTTCAGCAAATAAATTATTTTCCGCTGTAGTTAAATACAAAAATCACCCTTCAGGTACCTTTCACACAAACAGTTTTTTCCCATTTTTTGCGGCCCTACATTAAAACAACACATCCCGCCCCCAGCTGAAGCCAGGGGCGGGATGTGTTTTATTAAGAATCAGTCTATTTCAATGCCGTTTGGGCACCTTTTTTATACGCATCTATACCACATTCAAGCCACTGCGCAAAATCATTGGCCTTCGGCGTATAACCTTTTGTTTTGGTGAGTATTTTTTCATCGGGGCTAATAATTGCATACTGAGGTTGTGCTACCGCATCAAAGTTCTCCGACTGGAAAGTAGCCCACTTATCTCCTACCGTAATGATCTTTTTCTGAGCACCGGTTTTTGTGGTAAAGTCAACCTGCTGTGTAGCAGGCAACGCCCTTTTCTCATCCACATAAAGTGATACTATGATAAACTTATCCCTTATCAGTTCACTTACTTTTTCATTTGTCCATACATTCTCTTCCATTCGCCGGCAGTTCACACAAGCCCAGCCGGTAAAATCTATCAGCACCGGTTTATGCTCTTTTCTGGCACGCGCCAGCGCTTCTTCATAATCGTTGCGCAATGGTTCAATTGACTTACCCTTTTCACAATTCACAGGGTTACTATACATGCTATAGCAAAGTGGTGGCGGGAAACCACTGATAAGGCTCAAATTTGCATTATGCGTATTGGTAAGCCCCGGTATAAGATACAGGGTAGCTGCCGAAAAAATGACGATAAATGTAATTCTGGTTTTACTGAATTTCTTAACCGGACTATCATGCGGAAATTTGATCTTACCCAACAGGTACAGCACGATCAAAATGCCTATCACAACCCATATTCCAAAGAATACTTCTCTTTTTAAAAATCCCCATTGCTTTACCAGGTCGGCATTTGATAAAAATTTTACCGCCATGGCCAGTTCCAGAAAACCCAGCACTACTTTTACGCTGGTTAACCAGCCGCCCGATTTGGGTAATGATTTCAACCAGCTTGGAAACATGGCAAATAAAGCAAATGGCAGGGCCAATGCAAGGCCAAAGCCTGCCAGCCCTACTGTTAAAGGCCAGGCCCCTTCTCCTGCGACCCCAACCAATAAGGAACCGAGTATAGGACCTGTGCACGAAAATGAAACAATGGCTAATGTAAGGGCCATAAAAAAGATGCCACCCAAACTACTCATACCCGAACGCGAATCTATCTTATTGGCCAACCCGCTGGGCAATCCAATTTCAAAATATCCAAAGAAGGAAATGGCAAAGAACACAAAAATGAGAAAGAAGATTATGTTCAACCACATGTTAGTTGAAATATTATTGAGTACCTCGGGTTGAACACCATCGACCAAATGGAACGGTGTACTCAGCAATATATAAATCAGGAAAATAAATAAGCCGTATATAACAGCATTGCTAACGCCCTTCTTTTTATCCTCACTCTTTTTGGTAAAAAATGAAACAGTTAAAGGGATCAGCGGAAATACACAGGGAGTAAATAAAGCGATAAAACCACCCAGCATTCCCAGGAAGAATATACTAAGCATGCTTTTACCACCGGTATCTTCATCGCCACAGGCGTTAACCGGATTTTTCAGATCAAAAGATGTTACTTTGATCTTTGCTGTTGCGGCCACGCCTCCTTCGAGCGGTACAGAAAAAGCATATGCATTTAACGGATAGAATTCATCCCCCTTTCCATAAGTATAACGAAACGTACCTAATAAATTCGCAGGTACATCGCCGGCAAAAGTAACTGTTGCAGTAAATGATGCCTGGCCTTCATATATCTTAAAAGCCGCATTGTCAAAAACCGGGTTTTTGAAGGTTTTACTATCACCTGCTTCTTTAAAAGGCTTTGTTATTTGAATCGACGAATCTGCCAGTTCAAGCTCTACGGCAGGCACATCACTGATTACTTCATTGGGGCCATATAATTGCCATTTGCCGTTACCAACAGTAGCAAAAGTCAGTTCGTAAACTTTATCCTTAATTTTTTTACCGGATACTTCCCATTTATAAGCAGTTGAATCCTGGCCCTTAACCACAGTGGAGCTAATACAGAAAAGTGCTATCAGGCTCCATATAAAATGTTTCATAAAAGAGAATCCTGGTTTTATTTTAAAAAACAAACGAGTTCTTGCACCAAGAACCCGTTGTATCTATTATTAATTTACATGGCAATGTGTTAACCACCAACAGCAACAGAGAATGTTGTTTCAGCAGGCGGCAAACATTTTTCATCATTGCACACCATATATTCAACTTTACCGGCCAGGTTGGTTTTGGCACTGCCTTTCACCTTCACCGTTTGAATAAACTCAACCTTGTTTTCATAATAGCGTACTTCGCCACCCCATACTTCTTCATTCTTCTTGATCAGTTTTCCGTTTTCCTTTGGCGTTCCGTCCATTGCCAGCAGGGGATTCTTGGTAAATGTAAAGGAAGTAGGTATTGGTCCGTCTACTCCTACGTTCTGAGAATAAATATGCCAGTTACTATTTACAGTTGCAACGGCATGCACTTCATATGTTTTGTCGGCTACCTTCTTTGCCGAAAATGCCCATTTTACCTGGGTATTGGACTGTGCGAACGATACCACACTGATCATTGTTACCAAAAGGGAAAGCAGAGTTACCTTCATGTGTTTTTGTTTACTTATTAAAACAGTTTACCTGTCTCAAAAGTCTAAGAAATAATCTTAATAATTACCTAAAAATTGACCAACGCAGCTTTTTCTGTGACAGTGGCCTGCACGCCCATGATCAGCGATTGCAGCACCACGCGGCCATCGGTATTGCCCAATGAGTCAGATGTTGCCCTTTCAGGATGCGGCATCATTCCAAACACATTGCGTGTTTCATTACATATTCCCGCGATATTGCGAATGGCGCCATTCGGGTTCGATAATTGCGTGATCTCTCCATTCTCGTTGCAATAACGATATATGATCTGGTTGTTTGCTTCCAGTTTATTGAGTGTTGCTTCATCGGCATGATATCTTCCTTCACCATGCGCAATGGGTATTTTCAATGCTTTATCGCTTCCCACGCCTTTCAGGTATACGTTCTTGCAAATAAACTGCTGATTGGCATTGCGTAATAATACTCCGGGCAATAAATGCGATTCACACAGGATCTGAAAGCCATTACAAACCCCCAACACTTTACCACCCTTTTGGGCAAATTCAATCACACTTTGCATCATGGGGCTAAACCGGGCAATGGCGCCGCAACGCAGGTAATCGCCATAAGAAAAACCACCAGGCAATACGATACAGTCCTCAGTAGAAAACATACTGAGGTCCTTTTCTTTATGCCATAACATGATCACATCCTGATTGAGGTCATTTTGCAAGGCATCCTGCATATCGCGATCGCAATTGGAGCCGGGGAAAACTACAACACCAAATTTCATTAGCGGGTATTTATTATGAACCGCAAAGATAACACAGAAAAATGTGCTAATAAGCTATAAGATGAGCCACTGCCAGAAGAATTATTAATAAACTGATTATTAAACAATTAAAGCCAGTAATTCACATATATGGCATACCCAAAAACAATCCAGTGAATGATCATGGGCATCCGGCGTGAATTGATGTAAAAATACATGGCGGCATGAAAAGCCGTAATGGGTATTGAACAAAGCATCCAGCTTACAAAATTGCTGCCTCCATCGGCCAAAATGATGAGCATGGCCATAATGAGGTATAACAACAACAGGCTCCAGGCTTTGCGCACATGTATCATCATTTTATTGAGGTTGGCCTGCACATAATACCCCCCTATCATAAAGGGCACAACCAGTAAAATGATGCTGATAGTATGATATATTGAAGAAGGAATGGCGGGCAAACTGATACTGAACACCGGTTTTATTTTATTCCAGTCCCAACTGTTGCTGAGGTACAGCACCAGAGCCAGGAAATAATACGGCATGGTAATACCCAGTATATTGATGGCCCATTCGCGCAGGCGGAAAGGCCGCATCACAAACAGCGCCAGCAGTACCAGGGCCACAAAAACAATGGCCGGCCGGTATAATAACGTAACGATGCCTATTTGTACCCCGATACTGAAAATGGCAGGCCCCGGCTTTTGAATATTTGGCAGGGTGGTCATGCGGTAATAGATCCAGATCAGGAGGGTATTGGCCAACAGGGGCGCCGAAAAATAATTCCACTCAATAAAAAGCGAAGTGGTGAGCAAATGCGCCATGGCCGGCAGGTAATTGGGCCGTGGCAATAATTTCTGGTCATTACAAATGCGGTTGAACAACAGCGCCTGACCATATAATAGTAAAAATGAGATCAGCACATACAGTACTGGTGCTATATGCAGCGGCTTTAACACGCCAATGAGCCAATTGTATAGAAAATGATCTTCCGGTTGTTGTGCTGGACCGGCAGGGTTCAGAAAACGATTAAATTTTAGAATCAGACCATATACCAGCAATAACAAAATGTTACTGGAGGTCTTTTGCTTGAATATTCCTGTCACTCAAACAGTAATTTTAAAATTCCATTTTGGCGAAAGTAAGATAGTTTCTGTATTGACAGGGAACAATCATAGAGCCGGCACTTATCTGTTTACCGAGCCGGGGCATGAATTCAACCCCTCTTTCCAGATTTTTCAGCGTTGGGTGCCGGGTGATCTTTCCATCGGCCCCAATACTATGATCGTTCAGTAATAAGGTCCTGCGCTCGTATAAATTAAACAAAAAGTGCAACTCTCCACCGGTGATCATCAGGGAATGTGACACCAACGCATCCGTTTCATCATCGAACTGCGTTTTTGAGATCACATTGCTCCACTGCAAAGTTTCATCCTTATCGAATGAGAGCACCATAATATTCTCTGCATGGTACCGCGTTGCAGCAGACCCGCCATACCGGTTCCAGGGCGACCGCCAGGGACTATAGTAGGGCGACCAGTAACTATAATCGAGCGGCGACGACCAGGGATTGTTCCAATACAGATAATCCCATCTATTAAACGTTCCGCCCCGCGATGTAGTATACATTGATTCTGCGGTAAGTATATATCCCCCATCGCGTTTTATAATAACATCGCTGATAAAATAATCATTAAAGGCAATGCGCAGGTTGGCATCGGGGCCCTTGGCCTGTTTGCGCAGGTCATCATTAAATGCCAGCATGGTTTCCCTGAGCACCGAATCGGCCGCTTTATCCCATATCACGGTATACAGGCCTTCCACATTGCCGCGCTTTTGTTTGTAATACAATGCCGAAAACAAATAACGTTTGTTAGTATTATCGATCTTCACCTTTACTTCATCCAGCACCCGCTCGTCTTTGGGGTTCAGATCGCGCATATGGAACCTTTCCTCCCCTGCCTTCTTGGTGATCAGCTCCAGGTTACTGATGTAATCGCTCCCGTTCTTGCGCACGAATTTTCCAAACACCATATCGCCATCATTATCAACCAGGAAATCGGTAAAATAATCATTCCGCTCTTCCATGGCCATGTTCATATGATGTTTGTTCTGCAACTGAAGCTCGGCATTGAACAGCAGGGTGGTGAACAAAAAATTCTTGGGATTCTTATTATTGATCTTGAACACCATGATCTTTTGCTTGTCGTCGCTGTAAATGGTGCTGTATAATTTGTTACTGGCAGCCCAGCCAATACGGGTGGTATCGAGCTCAACAGGTTCTGTCATGCGTTTGGCATTGGCGTCGAGCTTCACCCCCATGCAATACACAATACTCCGGCGTTGGAACTGGTAGATCATCCAGACGTGATCGGCGTAAGGCACAAAATCAACGTTGATCCAGCGGTCGTCGAGGTAGTCGACCTTTACCCGGTCGAGCAACTTCATATCCGTATTGTAAACGCTGATGGCATTTTCGTTCCGGTTGTTTTTAAAAACGAGGATGTTGTTGCCTACTTTACCGATTATTTCAAAATCGGTACGGCGGCTATCTTCCCGTTCCGGTTCAGAATAGGTGATTCGCTGGGCGGTACTTACTGAAGAAAAAGCAATCAGCATCATCGCTGCCAGCAGCAATCGTTGCCTGATTTTTTTGCATGTTTTCATCATGGTGCTGCAGTGCATGTTATATGCCAAATTACTGATTGTTAGACGGCTGCCCAAACTTTCCATATAAATTTAAGCATTCATTTTTTATAGATTCAGAAGCAACCCAAAAGACACAAAATCCGTCGCCTTAATTATTTGGGCCTATAAAAGCATCGAGAATTAATTTTTTTACGTATACCTTTGTACCAGGCGCCCCGGATTAACCGGGGTGCTATTATTTTATTAAAAACCCTTTGATAACGGGATAAGCGACACTACCGTGGGCAAACAAATTAATAAAGTTACCGTTGCCACCTTACTCATTGCGTTAGGAATTATTTATGGCGATATTGGAACATCCCCATTGTACGTTCTAAACGCAATTACCAGCGGCCGGACAATAGATGAAAGATTAATCCTGGGCTCCTTGTCCTGCATTATCTGGACACTCACCCTGCAAACCACCCTTAAATATGTGGTACTTACCTTAAAGGCCGATAACCGCGGTGAGGGGGGTATTTTTTCGTTATACGCACTGGTTCGGCGGCAAAGAAGATGGTTGGTATTACCCGCCATGCTGGGGGGCGCAGCCCTGTTGGCCGATGGTATGATCACCCCGCCAATTTCGGTTACGTCGGCTATCGAAGGTTTACGTAACATCAAGGCGCTGGGAACCATTGAAGATTCAACCATTGTTTATATCGTAATAGCTATTTTAAGCGTCCTGTTCTTTCTGCAACAATTCGGAACGGCTTCTATTGGAAAAATGTTTGGTCCCATCATGTTCTGCTGGTTCTGTATGCTGGCCGTGCTGGGCGCCTCACACCTGTTAGATGACCTGCATATTTTCAGGGCCCTTAGCCCCTATTACGCGATTGACCTGTTGGCCAATTACCCCAAAGGTTTCTGGTTACTGGGCGCCGTATTTCTTTGTACAACGGGGGCCGAAGCCCTATACAGCGACCTGGGCCATTGCGGCCGGGAAAACATCCGGTACTCCTGGATCTTTGTTAAAATCTGCCTTGTTCTGAACTACCTGGGCCAGGGGGCGTTCCTGCTCGCCAAATTTTCGGGTCAAAAGATCACGCCGCAAATGATCCAGGTCGACGGGTTCAACCCATTTTATGCCATTATGCCGCACTGGTTTGTGATCCCCGGCATTATGATTGCCACCGCGGCGGCCATCATCGCCAGCCAGGCCCTCATCAGCGGGTCGTTTACGCTTATCAGTGAAGCCATGCGGCTGAACCTGTGGCCCAAGCTCAAGATCAATTACCCCACCGAAGAAAGAGGCCAGCTGTACATTCCCGGCATTAACATGCTGCTGTTCGTAGGTTGCGTGGGTATGGTACTATACTTTAAAAAATCTTCGAATATGGATGCGGCCTATGGTTTGGCCATCACCATCTGTATGATCGCCACCACCATTTTGTTCGCCAACTTCCTGGTTTCGCGCCGGGCCAAACCCGTGTGGATCTATCTGTTCCTGCTCGTTTACCTTACCATAGAACTGTCGTTCCTGTTCGCCAACCTCGAAAAATTCCCGCATGGTGGTTTTGTATCCCTGCTGGTAGGCGGCGCCCTGTTCTTTGTAATGTACATCTGGTACCGCAGCCGCAAGATCAAGAACCGGTATGTGGAATTTGTACGGCTCGAACATTATATTCCGCAGATCCAGGAATTGAGTAACGACAAAACCGTACCCAAGTACGCCACCCACCTGGTATACCTTACCAGCGCCAATAACCCCAAGGAAATTGAGCATAAGATCATTTATTCAATCCTGAATAAAAAGCCCAAACGGGCCGATATTTACTGGTTTGTACACGTTGACACCCTCGACGACCCCTACACCTGCGAGTATACGGTAGAACATATTATCCCCAACGATATCATTCGCGTTGAGTTCAGGTTAGGTTTCAGGATGGAACCGAAGATCAACCTCATGTTCCGTAAAGTAGTGGCCGACCTGGTAGCCAATAAAGAGGTGAATATTACCAGCCGGTACGAAAGCCTGGAGCGGAACAACGTAGTGGGCGACTTCCAGTTCATAGTAATGGAAAAATACCTGAGCCAGGACATCGAGCTCCCCTTCTTCGAAAAAATGATCATGCGGCTGTATTTCATGGTTAAAGAATACAGTTTGTCGGAAGAACGCGGATTTGGCCTCGACGTGAGCAACGTGACCATCGAAAAATTCCCGCTCATTGTTGCCCCGGTGCCCAATTTAAGCCTGAAAAGAGTTTACCACAGCGATGAAGAGGCTTTGTAGGCCAGGGTGTAAAGTTTAAGGTGCAAGGTGGCTGAGCAAATTGAAGTTCGCTACCTTTTTTTTATTATCTTAAACATTATACCTTAAGCTTCAAACGACTTGCCCATATTCGTTTACTATATTATCGGTAGCCTGCTACTGTTAACCATCATTGTTTACCTGGTACAGGACCGGTTTATTTTCAAGCCGGAAAAACTGCCGCCCGATTTTCAATTCCGGTACGATATCCCGTTCAATGAATTGTTTTTTGATATTTCGCCGGGCGTACGCATCAACGGACTGCATTTCTACCGAACCGATCCCAAGGGACTGATCCTGTATTTTCATGGCAATACCCGCAGCATAAAGGGCTGGGCTAAGTATGCGCGTGATTTTTACCGGTACGATTATGATGTGGTGCTGGTCGATTACCGCGGCTTTGGCAAAAGCACCGGCAAACGCAGCGAAAAAGACATGCTGAACGATATGCAGTTTGTTTATAATGTGCTCACCGGCAAGTACCCCGAACACCACATCATTGTATACGGACGCAGTATTGGCAGCGGGTTTGCGGCAAAAATTGCATCGGACAATAAACCCCGCTACCTGATCCTCGACTCGCCATATTATAATTTTCGCATAGTGGTGGAACGGTTCCTGCCCATACTCCCCATACGCTGGGTACTACGGTATCATTTGCGCACCGATAAATGGATACGCCATGTAAACTGCCATACCTATATCATTCATGGCACTAAAGACCGGTTGATACCATTAAGGCACAGCGAAAAGTTACAGCGCATCAATCCCCACAAGATCACCCTGATACGTATTGCAGGCGGTAGACATAATAACTTACCCACCTTTCCGGAATACCATAATTTTATCAGGGATATTCTTAAATACTGATTTCGAACTTAGCCCTATCTTGCACCCCTGTTATGAAAAAGAAGATCCTCTTTCGCTGGATAAAAGTCATTGTGCTTGTATACTGTTTAATTGGTATTGCCATCTATTACGGGCAGAATAAACTGCTTTTCCATCCGGAAACCGTGGCGGCCGATTCCACCTACAGTTTTCCAATCCCCTTTAAAGAGGTTAATCTTCCTTATTCAAAAAATTCAACGATCAATATCATTCAGTTTGCCGCCAACCAACCGCAGCCCAAAGGCGTGGTGTTGTATTTCCATGGCAACAAACAAAATATTACCCATTATGCCCAGGCTGCGCCGGAGTTTACCCGCCGTGGGTACGATGTATGGATGATCGATTATCCCGGTTTTGGTAAAAGCACCGGTGATTTTACCGAGCAACGGCTGTACGACTGGGCGCTCACCTTCTACAAACTGGCGCAGGCGCGGTATTCGAAAGACAGCATTATTATTTATGGAAAATCAATGGGCACGGGCATTGCCGCCCAGCTGGCAACTATTCGCGATTGTAAAGCGCTGGTGTTGGAAGCGCCTTATTATAGTTTTCCTTCCATTATCGGAAGCTGGTTACCCGTATATCCGGTCAACAACATGATCCATTTCAAACTGCCTACCTGGCAATATGTGAAAGAAGTTACCAACCCGGTTATTATATTTCATGGCACCAGTGATCATACTATACCCTACCGCAATTCGGAGCAATTGAAGCCGTATTTAAAACCTGCTGATGAGTTTATTACGGTTGAAGGCGGAGAACACAATGATTTACTGACGTATCCTGATGTCAAAGCAAAGTTAGATTCGTTACTTAAGTGACCGAAATAGGAAGTAAGAATTACGAGGTATGAAGAGAACTAATTTTTAAACCCCAAAATAAAAGGTCGGCCCAAACTTCGGGTTCTTCCTATTTCCTACCGCTTATTTCTTACTTCAGATCCCTACTACCCCAGGAGTTACATCCTAAATAGGTACTACGTTTTGATCTTTATTCAACTTAATCTTCTCGGGGATCGCCGCAATGATCTCTTCCTTGAGGGCTTCAATAAGGCGTTTCTTTACAAAATCGCGGTGCACCACAATGCTCACTTCGCGCATGGGTGCCGGTTTTTTGAAATGCCTGATCAATTGCAGCTGGCGGGCCGTCATATCGAGCGTGGTAAGTTCGGGTAGAATGGTAATGCCATCATTCAGCTCCACCATACGGCGCAGGGTTTCTATACTCCCGGCCTCATATTCAAAGTGCGTTCCCATTTCACTGGCCCGCCGCAATTCGCAAAGGTTTACGATCTGTGAGCGGAAGCAATGTCCTTCTTCCATGAGCCATAATTTCTCCGGATCAATGTCCTGCGCCAGCACATATGTTTTCTTATAGGCTGTATTCTTGCGCGACACATAGGCCAACAGCTCTTCATAGAACAGCACATGCTCTTTAATGCCGTTTTCCTGCAGGGGCGTTACCAGAATACCTACATCAATGCGCCCCTCGCGCAGGCGGGTTATAATGTATTCCGTCATCAGTTCCTGTACTACAAGCTTGATGTGCGGGTATTTTTTATAAAAGCTTTGAATGAACAGGGGCAGTAAATAAGGCGCCAGGGTGGGAATAATGCCAATGCGCAATTCTCCGGTGAGGATGCCTTTTTTGGCCTGAACCAGTTCATTGATCACATTTTTCTCAGACAGGATGCGGCGGGCCTGCTCAATGATCTCTACCCCTATTTCGGTAGGCACTACTGGTTGTTTGCTGCGATCGAAGAGTTTTACGCCCAGTTCCTCTTCCAGCTTTTGCACCTGCATACTCAGGGTAGGCTGGGTAACAAAACAATGCTCGGCAGCGGTAGCAAAATGCCGGTAGGTATCAACGGCAACCACATATTCCAATTGTACAAAAGTCATAAATAGATTTTGTCTATGCTTCTATAATATTAATCAATTTGATTTATTACCGAAATTATTGAAGTTTTGTGTAGCAAACTAATCATACCACAGATTTATATATAGGTCACAGGAGTAAATTATAAGTTGAGGTTAAAGTGTGCCACCTATGCCTGAAGGGGACGGTGGCATTTTTTATGTCCCTATAAAACACAAATACGAAGCAGGGAGCTTCGTATCATCTTTTGTTGAACTGAAAACTGGGAACTATGAACTGAAAACTGCGAACTTTAAACTATGACCTGTGAACTTCTAACTTAATAACTTACAAATTAAAAAACTAACCTCCCCCACATCCGCCGCATCCACCACCACATCCGCCGCCGCCCCCACAACCACCGCCACCGCCACAGCTGCTGCAGGAAGAATTGGTGTCCCTTTTCATTCCATGATTAAGGATCGGATAAGGAGCAAATATGCTTGCCAGCAGGGCGCCCTCTGCAAACAATACGACGGCGTTATTTCCATAGATGGCAAAATCAGTCACCACCGTATCGTTATTATTGGTGCCAACGATCTGGTTATCCTTTGCCAGCTCTTTGGCTTTGTCGAGTATCATTTTCTTCCTCGAAAAAAGCATGGTAAAAAGCGCACAGGCGGCAAACAGGGCAACCGTTTCTGCAATGAGGAACCCAACAGGTTTGCCGCGCGCAGCTCCCTGAACAAGCCGGCACAGGCTCACTGCAAATGGGATGATCAATACATGGTACCTTTTAAAAAATGACTCATGATGATATGCCAGCAGGTATAACTTCTGCAGAGCCGGGTGTTTGGCAGCCTCTTCATTGTACCAGTCACTGACAATACCTTCGTAATTAATGCTGTCATATTGATCATTTAAAACCCCGGCGATCAAAGGGTTCTGTTCATCGGCCGGTTCGGTATACCTTTTCTTAAAAACCATAAACCGTTTGTCGGGGGTAACCACCATCAGGTTACGCCTGATCAAATCAACAATGGCGGTTTGAACAGCACGGTGTTTTCCGTAAAGGAACTGGGCGATCTGAAAAGCAGAAGCGTTTGTGGGAAAATGACTGGCGACCAGTTCTTTTAGTGTGCGGCCTTTTTCATCCTGCAGAATTACATAACAAATGATACAGGTAATGGCCAGTAAGGGAAAGAAAACCAGGAACTGTGATCCTTTTAAGGAAAAGGGCGATAGAACGCCGTACAGGTAAGCGCTTATAATAAGAGGAAGCATTAACAACATTACAACAAGCGCGAGAACTTCTTTTCGTATAACCCAGGCCGGTTCCTGAATGGTGGTTTCCTGTTCCCGGGGTGGTGGCCAAATGTCGTTGGGCGGTGGTGATCCAAAAACAGATTGGTATAATTCAAGTGTTGCTGCATACCAATCGTGGTGTTTGTGATCTTCTTCATCCCCTCCCCGGGATGGATGGTGGTGAATGTCTTTGTTCAGGGTGTTCTTACACAGATCGGTCCAGTAAGATCTGGTGTAAGTGAGGTGTAAGTGCCAGGCTTCGTCTACCGTTTGTGAGGGTGATGCGCCATTTGGAGAAATACAACATAAGAGCAGGAATTTCCGGTATTCCTCAATAACCCGTTCAGTAAAAAAAGGCGACCACTTTTGCTTTGCAGCTAATTTGTGTGAGAAGGTAATTGCTGCATTGGGGTCATCGAGGGGAAATTGTTGAATTGCATTCCAAAGGCTACTGTGTTCTTCAATTTTCATACATCTGTCTTTGGTTATATAAAATTTATTTCCATTTTATTGTGCTGCCGTCCCAGGAAAAAGGAATATCCTCATCTTCTTTCGCAGCTTCCAGAAATAACCAAATGGCATTGCTTATGCGGTCAGCTACAGGCCCCAGGCCAAAAATATCGGCCAGTACAATACCATCGGCGTACCGCTCTATGACCTCTTTTCGCTTCAGGGCAAACTCATACACTACGTAATCGCCATGCAAAAGCCTGATGCCTTTTGGTGTTTTGATCATTTGCTTCACTTTGCGCTTCACCAGGCTTTTTCTGGAAACAATTTTCATTACCCCGATACACGCCAGCACCAATGCCATCATTTCAATAATGAGATTGTCGAGTTTATTACCATTTGAAATTTCCAGGAAGAGCCGGGCAATACCAGCCAAATAAGGAAGAAGCAGTAAATGATATCTTTTAAGGAAGGGCTCTTTGTGATTGGCCAGCAATTTCAATGCACGCATGGCCGTATCGTTTGCAGTTGCTTCGTAATCCCACACATATACGATGCGTTCATAGCTTACACAACTGCGTTCTTCCTTTAATAAGAATTCAACCAGGGGATTCAGTTCCTTTACAGGCTTTATATACCGGTGTTTATTTACTAAAAAGAACCGGTCGGTAGTAAGTACCAGCAACTCTCTTCGTAACAGATCGATAATTGCGGCCTGAATGGCCCTTTCTTTTCCGTGCAGAAATCTGGTGATCTGAAAAATTGTAGCGTTTGAAGGATAATGTGCAGCAACGAGTGGATTTAATGTGCGGCTTTTTTCCTGTTGCAGAATGACAAAACAAATGATACAACTGATCGCAAGTAGTGGGAAGAAAACTAAAAAGCGTTGGCTGTTTAATGCGAAAGGAGATAAAACTTTGTACAGGTAAGAACTAACAAGGAACGGGAGCGTTAACAACAATACAATGAGCGCAAGAACTTTATTTCGTATTACCCAGGCCGGTTTGGGAATTTGTTGTTGAATTACCCTGGGAGGTGGCCACATCACTTCCGGCGGTGATGATCCTATCTCACTCCAAAGGCCTCTGTGTACTTCTATTTTCATAATTCTGTCTTTGGTTATACAAAGTTATAACGGAGTTATTCAATCGTACAAGCAAACCAGTATTACCAAATTGTTAAGAGGCGTGGAACGGGAGTTTTGAATGTGAAACGCTGATATGGAACGTTTGTGGAACAGTTATAGTGAATGACCGATCCCTGGATCAGAAAACGGGAACCGGTTCCAACTGAAAACCGGCAACTTTAAACCCTGAACTTTGAACGCTACTCCTCCAACGTAACTTTCGACTTACTCACTTTCAATTTATAACCTACGCCCACCTTCAGGGCATAATTTTCTTTATCATGGCTTACGGGAAAACCAAAGCAAACGGGGTAATCGTATTCCTTCACCACCTCACGAATTATTTCATAAGCGTTTTGTCCGAACGGCCGCTCGGTATCCTTTGTATCAGTGAACCCGCCAATGATCAATCCGGCCAGTTTATCGAGCTTGCCACTGCGTTTCAACTGCCGCATCATGCGATCGATATTATACAGGTATTCGCCTACATCTTCCAGAAAAAGGATCCTGCCTTTTGTTTTAATATCAGATGGCGTGCCTACCATGTGCGCCAACATGGCCAGGTTACCCCCTACCAGCTCACCTACTGCTTCGCCCTTTTTATTAAACTCGTGCACAGCACATTCATATTTGGTGTGCTTACCAGCCAGCACCTGTTTTAATGATTGCACAAATTCATTGTTATAGCCGCCATCATTGAACGCACCAGCCATGGGCGAATGCAGGGTAGCAATGTCATAATTGGTGTAAATATGCGACAGCAGCACCGTTATATCACTAAAGCCGATCACCCACTTGGGCTGCTTTTTAAATTTTTTGAAACTGATCTGATCAATGATGCGGCTTAATCCATATCCGCCACGCGCACATAACACGGCATGCACGGTATCATCGTCGAGTATTTGTTGAAAATTGATCAGGCGTTCTTCATCGGTCCCTGAAAAATAAGTGGTCGACTGACTGCCAACGGTAGTACCTACTTTTACTTTATATCCCCATTGTTGCAGCACATCAATGCATGTTTGTGCTTTTTCGATGGCCATAAACCCCGATGGACATACCAGTGCAATGGTGTTACCTGCTTGTAAATAGGGAGGAACTTTTACCATGACTTATATAACAATTTTGACTCTTTGATTGATTAGAATTCCCAAAATTAAGCAAACCACGCATCTGTCAAATTTCCCGCAACGTTACTTCTTCGGCTGAAACGGCCAGCCGGTGCCTTATACCGCATTTTAACGCATAATTATTTCGTTGATGGCCAACGGGAAAATCGAAACAAACAGGATACTTATACTCCTTTACCCTTTCCAGCACTATATCCTGTACGGTACGGCCGAATTCTTCGCCGGGATCATCGGGTTTTATCTTAAAGCCACCAATGATGAGCCCGGCCAGTTTTTCCAGCTTGCCGGTGCGTTTCAGGTTCCAGAACATACGATCGATGCTGTAGAGGTATTCACCCGTATCTTCTACAAACAGGATCTTGTTGGTGGTGCGCAGGTCAGAGCGTGTTCCCGCCAGCGTTTCAATCAGCTTCAGGTTACCGCCCACCAATACCCCTTCGGCTTTTCCCGCACGGTTTTGCTCGTTTACCGGCACCGTGTATTTCATTTTCTGTCCGGTGAGTGCCTGTTTTATGGAAAGGATGGTTTCAATTTGAATAGGTTCCGCCTTGTTCCAGTCGTCGGGAAAGCTATTGCACATTTTTGAATGAATGGAAGCGATACCGAAATTCCGGTTCAGGTGGCAATGCAGTACGGTAATATCGCTGAAACCGATGATCCATTTGGGATGGGCCGCCAGTTTGGTGAAATTCAATTTATCAATAATGCGTACAAAACCATAGCCGCCACGGGCACACATAATGGCTTTTACTTTCGGGTCGTCGAGCATTTGTTGAAAATCGCGCGCCCGTTCTTCATCGGTTCCGCCAAACGTAAAATCTTTTTTCCCAACCGTATCTCCCACCTTGATATTGAACCCCCATTCCACCATTTGTATCATGGATGGCTGAATTTCCTGGAGGGTAATGGAACCGGCGGGGCAGGTAATACCAATGGTATCGCCGGGCTTCAGATAATGTGGCAGAACAGGCGCCGGCGCATCAAGATCATCGTTATCACCCCGGGCCGGCCAGCCGCGAAAAGGAATGCCGGCTACCAGGAAAGAAGACAAAAAATGCTTTCGGTTCATGAATAATATATGATTTTTAAATATAGCGGAAACTTTGTAACTATCAATTCAGGATATTATATTTAAGCTCATGTACTTCCGCTTAATTCAGGCATTCTTCATTTCAATCGCCTTTGTTGGCTGGGTAGTGTATCAATTGCTGATACGCAAAAAACGCTTTTCAGAAATATCCAGCGACGTTATGGCAATCGTGTTCTTCATAGCCGTATGGGCTGGCCTGGTTTACTGGTTATCCTGATAAATTTTCTTTTTCCCAACCTTTTCAAGCTTCCCCTTCGTCAATACTATAGAGTCGCTGATAACGTGTACGGTTGCATAAAGCCAATTGATTGATCTTCGGTCACAACCGGGCGGGGCTTTGTGCATTTTTACACGCCAGCAGCCATCTATTTACCCGATTTCATCCCTTCCCTGCGAATGGTTATTTTTGCAATTCTCTTTGCCCGTCCCGGCTGCGTAGTGATATGCAGTACAAGAGTGCGATCCCGACTAAAGTACGGGACAGGCGCAAGGAACGAAGATTAGAATTACTAAAGACGATCAAACAAATGAGCAATTTTAAACGCTATTTAGTCACAGCGGCCCTGCCGTACGCCAATGGTCCGGTACACATCGGCCACCTGGCAGGCTGCTATTTACCGGCCGATATTTACGTGCGTTACCAACGGGCGCAGAAAAGGGATATCAAATTTATTGGCGGCAGCGATGAACATGGAGTTCCCATTACCATCCGCGCCATGAAAGAAGGCGTTAGCCCGCAACAGATCGTAGATAAATACCATGCCCTCATCAAGGAAAGCTTTGATCAAATGGGCATTTCTTTTGATATCTATTCCCGCACTTCCAACAAAACACACCACGAAACGGCTGCGGCCTTTTTTAAAAAGCTGTACGACGATGGGTTGTTCGAGGAAAAAGAGACCGAACAGTATTATGATGAAAAAACCAATACGTTTTTGGCCGACCGCTATATTACGGGTACCTGCCCTGTTTGCGGCAACCCCAATGCGTATGGCGACCAGTGTGAGAAATGCGGTTCTTCATTAAGTCCCGAACAACTGATTAACCCGCGCAGCACCCTCAGCGATGCTGTACCGGTAAAACGCAAAACAAAACACTGGTATTTCCCGCTGCAGAATTATGAGGACTGGCTGAAAGGCTGGATCCTGGAAGGCCATACCGAATGGAAGAATAACGTATACGGACAATGTAAAAGCTGGCTTGACAGCGGTTTGCAAAGCCGCGCCATGACGCGCGACAGCAGCTGGGGCGTAAAAGTGCCGTTGCCCGATACCGAAGGCAAAGTGCTGTACGTTTGGTTCGATGCTCCCATCGGGTATATTTCCGCAACCAAGGAGCTCACTGAAGAATGGGCCGATTACTGGTGTAAAGAAGATACCAAACTGGTGCATTTCATTGGGAAAGACAATATTGTTTTTCACTGTATTATTTTCCCGGCAATGTTGAAAGCGCACGGCGGATTTGTATTGCCCGATAATGTGCCGGCCAATGAATTCCTGAACATAGAAGGCGATAAAGTATCAACCAGCCGCAACTGGGCGGTATGGGTACATGAATATATTAAGGATTTTCCGGGTTGTGAAGACATGTTGCGGTATGTACTGTGTGCCAATGCACCGGAAACCAAGGATAATGATTTTACCTGGAAAGACTTTCAGCAAAGGGTAAAAGGTGAATTGAGCGACATTTTCGGAAACTTTGAGAACCGGGCATTTGTATTAATGCACAAATTGTGTGGCGGAAAAGTGCCGCCATTACATGCTGATGTGTTCGATGACGCAGACAAATCCCTGCTGGCCGAATTTGAAATTACAAAAGGAAAGGTGGAGGAAAGCCTGGAGAACTTCAAGTTCCGCGATGCCTTGTCTGAAGTAATTGACCTGGCCAGAAAAGGCAACAAATACATGCAGGAAAAAGAACCCTGGAAAGTTGCCAACACACTTGCTGAAAAGCCCGACAATCAGAAACTGATCGATAATTGCATTCATATTTGTTTACAGTTAACCGCTAACCTGGCAATATTGATCCACCCCTTTCTGCCAACAACAGCTAAAAAAATGCTGCACAAGATGAAGGTGGTAGAAAAAATGCTGGAATGGGAAAACGCCGGTAAAACAAAATTGCTGAGCGTTGGTTATAGTTTACGTGCCCCTGAGTTGCTGTTCCGCAAAATTGAAGACGCAGAGATAGAAGCACAGATAGCCAAATTAAAGTCAGGACTGATAAAACCTGTGGAAGCAACGAATACAAAGCCGGATAATACCAATGACGCTGGTAAAGAACCGGCGCCTGTTAAAGCCGGGATCGTATACGATGATTTTGCCAAAATCGATCTTCGGGTAGGCACTATTGTAGCTGCGGAAAAAGTACCAAAGGCCGACAAGCTGTTGAAGCTGCAGGTTGACCTGGGTTTTGAAACGCGCACCATCGTTTCGGGTATTGCCGAACATTTTAAACCGGAAGACATTACCGGTAAGCAGGTAGTGGTGGTGGCCAACCTGGCGCCCCGCAAAATGCGTGGTATTGAAAGCAATGGCATGATCCTGATGGCGGAAGACAAAGCAGGTAAACTGCATTTCGTGAACCCCATCGATGCTATTGACAACGGCTCTTCTGTGAGTTAATAGATTTTTCACCATTGTGCCCCACTTGTTTTGCGCAATGGCAAAGCAAGTGGGGTTCTTTTTTTAATATTATAATTATGATGAAAATCGGATTTATCGGGTTAGGGAATTTAGGCACCCCCATCGCAGAGAACTTACTGGCAAGCGGACATCCCTTATATGTTTACAACCGCACCGTTGCCAAAACAAAACCCCTGACAGATAAAGGCGCAACCGCCTGTGCAACGATAAAAGAATTAACGGAAGCCTGCACAGTCATTATCACCATGGTGTCGGATGATAAAGCATTAAAAAGCGTGAGTGAGGGACCCGACGGTCTGATCAAAAATATGCAACCGGGCAGCGTGCATATTTCCATGAGCACCATTCTGCCGCTCACCGCCGAAGAATTGACCAGGCTACATACACAAAACGGTAGCCATTACCTGGCATCGCCTGTTTTTGGCCGGCCCGAAGCAGCCCGTGCCCGTAAGCTGAATTTCGTAATATCGGGCGAAGCCGAGTTGCGGAAGCAGGCAGAGCAACTGTTAAAAGATGCAGGCGGCGCCGGTGTTTGGGATTTTGGTGATGCTATCACCGCTGCCAATACCATTAAACTCTGTGGCAATTTTATGATTGCAGCTGCCCTGGAAGCCATAGGTGAAAGCGTGGCGCTGGCATCAAAGAGCCAGGTTGACGTGGCCAAAATGTGGTCGTTCTTTTCGCAAACGTTGTTTAACTCCCCTATTTATGTGAACTATGGTAACATCATCGTGAACCGTCAGTTTACCCCGGCAGGCTTCAGCATGCAACTGGGGTTAAAAGATGTTAACCTGGTATTGTCACAGGCGGCGCAGGTAGAACAAAACATGCCCCTGGCGAGTTTGCTGCAACACAATATGCAACAGCTTATTGAAAAAAGAGGCCCTGATGAGGATTGGTGTACGGTGTCGCAGGCGGCTGATCTTAATTAGCACTTCGATCCTTCGACTCCCCGCCTTTGTGCTCCGGCGCTGAAGCTCTGGCGCAGGCGCCCAGGGCTTCGGCAGGCAATGCGTTCAGGACGCCCAGGGTAAACATCAGGGAATCAACACAACAATAATATCCATCACATTGGTGTGCGTGGGGCCGGTTATGATGTGCCCGCCTGCCTGGTGAAAGAAGTTCCAGGAATCGTTTTGCTCCAGGAATTTTTCAGGTGACAGTGCCCGTTGTGCCGCCAGTTGTATAACACCTTTATCAACAACTGCACCGGCGGCATTGGTGGGCCCATCAGTACCGTCGGTGCCGGCGCTAAGCAATACCGGCATATTTTCTGCGCCAGGAAAAGCTTCCTGCAAGGCCATCAACGCAGCCAGTGCAAACTCCTGGTTGCGGCCACCCTTGCCGGGGTTATTGATAGTGACCGTTGTTTCGCCGCCCAATAATAAACAGGCCGGTCGCGGTCCCGCGTATTGCCGTACCTGTGCTACCAGCTCCCGCGCTTTGTCGCGGGCTTCGCCCTGCAGGGCATCGGTTAATATAGTTGGCGTATAATGTAACGACTTTGCCACTTCAGCTGCGGCTTCCAACGCTATGCGATTGCTCCCTATCAAATAATTATGGCCTTTTTCAAAAATAGGATCGCCGGGTTTTGGCGTTTCCGGTACCTGGTGGTTCAACCCCAATTGCAACCAGCGAATGATACTTACCGGTAGTTTTTCGATCAATTGGTATTTGCGCAGGATGTCCCAGGCATTGGTAAAGGTAGAACCGTCGGCCACCGTAGGCCCGCTGGCAATACTATCGAGCGGATCGCCAATGACATCACTCAAAATAAAACTGATAACCGTTGCCGGCGAGGCGGTGCGCATTAGTTGTCCGCCCTTTATACCGGCCGATAAATGTTTGCGCACGGTATTCATTTCTTCAATGGTAGCGCCACATTGTAATAAACGGTTAAATACGGTTTGCAGCTCAGGCAATAAGATCCCCGGCGGGCAATCGACCATCAGCGCCGAAGCGCCGCCGCTTATGAGGGCAAGCACCACATCCTTTTCACCGGCCTGTTTCAGCAACCGGGTAATTTCCCGGCCGGCCAGCAGGCTGTTCTCATCGGGCACCGGATGCCCGGCTTCTATACATTGAATGGTCTTGAGCTTATAAGCGTGTTCATACTTGGTAACAATAACCCCGGCATCGATGCGATTGCCCAGCACAATTTCGGTTTCCCGCGCCATGGCGGCGCTGGCCTTACCTGCCCCTATAACAAATAGTTTATTTATATCAGCTTGAGTAAAAACCTGCCCGCCCAACCACAGCTGGTCCTTCTCCCTGCGTATATGCCTGGGTAATAAATATTGCGGTTGTACGGCCCGCACAGCCGCAGAAAAAATTTGAAGTGCATGATTGCGCATGGTTAACAGCAATTTGAACTTAAAGCCAGATACTTAGCTCAGGACCGGTACTGCCGGCAATTTCCAATAATCCTGCTAAAATATAAAAAGCTCTTGGTGGCGTCGGATTTTATCCTATCTTTGGAAATAGTTGTTTAGCTAACTATTTTTTTATGAGTAAACGTATCATTAAAAAAGTAGCTGTACTGGGTAGTGGAGTAATGGGGTCCCGTATAGCCTGCCATTTTGCAGGTATTGGCGTACAGGTGTTGTTATTAGACATGGTGCCGAAAGAAGCCGTGGAAAGCGATAACAAAACTGCCCGCAATAAACTGGTCAACGATGCCCTCCAGGCTGCTTTAAAAAGCAATCCTTCTCCTGTTTATACAAAAGATGTGGTGAAGAAGATCACCACCGGCAACTTCACTGATAATATGAAGGAAATTGCCGGTTACGACTGGATCATTGAGGTAGTTGTTGAGCGGCTCGATATTAAACAACAGATATTTACCGAAGTAGAAAAGTACCGCACTCCTGGTACGTTGATCACTTCCAATACATCGGGTATTCCTATTCACCTGATGGCCGAAGGCAGAAGCGATGATTTCAAAAAACACTTCTGCGGAACGCATTTTTTTAATCCGCCCCGTTATTTACGATTGCTCGAAATTATTCCAACGCCCCATACCGATGCGGCAGTGGTTGATTTCTTAATGCAATATGGCGACCTGTATTTAGGCAAAACCACCGTGCTGTGTAAAGACACGCCGGCATTTATTGCCAACCGTATTGGCGTATATGGTATCATGGCCATATTCTCCCTGGTCGAAAAAATGAAATTGAGTGTTGATGAAGTGGATGCATTGACGGGGCCCATCATTGGCCGGCCCAAATCGGCCACCTTCAGGACCGCCGATGTAGTGGGTATTGACACACTGGTTAAAGTAGCCAAAGGCGTATACGATAATTGCCCCAACGATGAGCAGCGCGATATATTTAAAATACCGGCCTGGCTCGAAAAAATGGTTGCCAGCAACCAGTTGGGCGATAAAACCGGACAGGGGTTCTTTGTAAAAAAGAAAGGCGGGAATGGAGAAAAGGAGATTTATTCACTCGACCTTACAACCTTTGAATACAAACCCCGGTCTAAAGCAAAATTTGCCACGGTAGAAACGGCAAAACCGATCGATGATCTGGCCACAAGATTAAAAGCTTTGTGCGCCGGCGCCGATAAAGCCGGAGAGTTTTATCGTCATTTTCATTACGGACTGTTTTCGTATATCTCACACCGTATCCCCGAGATCTCTGATGAGATCTACCGCGTAGACGATGCCATGATGGCTGGTTTTGGCTGGGAGATCGGCGCTTTTGAAAGCTGGGATGTATTAGGTGTTGCCGGCACTGTACAAAAAATGAAAGAAGCCGGTTATTCTGTAGCTCCCTGGGTTAATGAGATGCTGGAAGCCGGTGTAAAGACTTTTTATAAAGTCGAGAATGGTAAACGGCTGTATTATGACGCCGCTTCAAGATCCTATAAATCATTGCCCGGTGGTGATGCATTTATAGTGATGAAAAATTTTGAGAACCAGACCGTATGGAAAAACAGCGCCTGCCGCCTCTATCATTTAGGCGATGATGTATTAGGCCTGGAATGGTATACAAAAATGGGCAGCATTGGCGGTGAAGTACTCGAGGGCATTCAAACATCAATAGCAAAAGCAGAAGAGAAATATAAAGGCGTGGTGATCGGAAACGACAGCGCCAATTTCAGCGCCGGAGCCAATGTAGGCATGATCTTTATGCTTGCAATAGAACAGGAATATGATGAGTTGGATATGGCTGTTCGTTTGTTCCAAAACACCATGATGCGCGCAAGGTATTCGGCAGTTCCTGTAGTGGTTGCACCACATGCGCTTACTTTAGGGGGCGCCTGTGAGTTAAGCCTGCATTCAGATAAAGTTTGTGCAGCTGCAGAAACCTATATTGGTTTGGTTGAACTGGGTGTTGGCCTTATTCCCGGTGGTGGTGGCACCAAAGAATTTGTGTTGCGTGCCGCAGATGAAATGCATGAAGATGAACCGGATACCATTACACTTAAAAACCGTTTTCTTACCATAGCCACGGCAAAAGTTGCCACTTCGGCTCAGGAAGGTTTTGAACTGGGTATTTTACGCAAGGGGAAAGATGAAGTAGTGCTGAACCAGGGCCGGCGTATTGCAGAAGCGAAGAAAAGCGTTGTTGAACTTTTTGACAGTGGTTATGTTACTCCTGTACAACGAAAAGATATTAAGGTGTTAGGCCGTTCAGCATTAGGCGCTTTATATGCCGGTATCAATGGTATGTGGCGCGCCCAGTATGCAACCGATCACGATGTAGTGGTAGCTAAAAAGCTGGCGTATGTTATGTGCGGGGGCGATTTGAGCGAACCTACCGCAGTATCTGAACAATATTTACTGGACCTGGAGCGGGAAGCATTCCTATCACTTTGTGGTGAAAAGAAAACCCTGGAAAGGATCCAAAGCGTTTTGAAAGGCGGAAAGCCTATCCGCAATTGATAATCAGGCGTCACATGAGAAAATAACGGCGTTCCGAACCATCGGGGCGCCTTTTTTCTTTAAATTAGTGATGCCCGAAATGATATCAACAATCTCGAATAAAGATCAGAGAACTAAAAACTAAGAACTTAGGAACCAGCAAATGGGGGAAGTTGAATTATATACCATCACCAATGAGCTCATCATTCACTCTGTATTCTTCTTTTATGGAGATGCGGCCAGCAAAGACCTGTCGTGGCAAATAGCCAACGATATCAGCAACCACTGGAATGAACCGAATGCCAGCATCCGTATTGGCAGCAACCAGTTCACGGTACGGTTCGATATTGATGGCATTTATGAACCTGACCTCGATCCCGAAAAAGTGTGGTACAACGATAATCCCCGCTTTAATTTCTTTCGCATTGAAGAATTTGCCATTGGCAATATTTCGTTTGTAGATGGTATTGGTTCCAATACCGGTTACTTCAAGCTCGATAACCTGTTACAAACCTCTACCACGGCAGCCCATGAATACGGCCATACCCTGGGGCTCGTTCATCCTGCCAACCTCGATATCAGAGGGCATGCAACACCCGGCATCATGTATCCCCGCGGTACGTTGGTTGATCCACCTTTTCAATACGAACCCAACGCAAAAGCCGGCCAGCCCGGCGGTACCATAAACCCGGTTCACCGCAAAGTGCTTACCAGCGATATTGAGGACCTTAAATTGCACAAATTGCTTTTCAACAACGGCAAGGCGATAGTGGGTGAATTTACCAGCCTTTACCATGAAAAGCAGACACCTGTCAATACGTAGTTTATTTTTTGATGAGGTCGTCCAACGCCACCTCGAGCGTGGGAAATAAGAATTGAAAGCCGGTGCTGACGAGCTTTTCAGAACTTACTGTGGCGCTTTTCAGTATTTCGATGCTCACTTCGCCTAATATCAATTTCAACAGAAAAGAAGGTACATATATCGGAATATAAAAGCTTCCTTTCATTTTCTTTGCCAGCGTAAGCATGAAGTTTTTATTGCTGACGGGTTGTGGAGCTACCGTATTGTATTCACCGCGAATTCTTTCATTATCGATGGCCAGCAGGAACAGGCGGCAAAGATCATCAATATGGATCCAGCTGGTAACCTGGTGGCCGCTGCCAAAGATGGGCGCAATACCGGCCTTTACCGGCTTTTTGAACTCATCCAATGCACCACCGTCTTTAGCGAGCACAATGCCACTGCGGAAAATAACGATGCGTTTGTTCAGGGCCGTTACCGGCTTAATGGCATTTTCCCATTTTACACAGGTTTGCCCTAAAAAGCCTTCATCGGCAGGGTCGCCTTCCCTGAACATGGTTTGTTGCGGGCCTCGCTTCTTATCATCGCCATACCAGCCAATACCCGACATGCTGATCACCGCCTTTACTTTATTGTCATTTTGCTGCAGGGTTTTCACCAGCAACTGACCGCTTTGCACCCGGCTATCGACCAACTCCTGTTTGCGTTTTTTGGTCCAACGTTTATCAGCCACGCCGGCGCCGGCGAGGTTAATGATATAATCGGCTTTTTGCACCGCTCCTATATCAATGGAGTTGTTGGCCGGGTCCCAGGCAGCATAGGTAACAGCGTCTGTACCTTGCCGGGGATTACGGGTTAGAATAATGACCTGGTGTTGTTTACCGGTCAGGGCGTTGGTTAGTGCTTTACCGATGGTGCCGGTACCGCCGGTGATAAGAATGGTTGCCATGGAACAAAGGTAGGGGTAAAAAAAATCCCCCCGATTAGTCGGGGGGACTACAACTAAAAACAACAATCGCTGTGTTAAAACAATCGATTTAGACCCGGCGCCCCTGCTCAGTAAACCTTTACTCTAAAAACGAACAGGTAGCACGTTGGGTGGGGACAGGATACAAAACAACTATTATTAATCTGGTTTCTTTCCATCTAAAAACGTGTTCAGCGTGGAAATCTGGCCATTATTATTTTCGTCGGCTTTTACTTCGTATTTGCTATAGAAGTTTTCTACGCTCGAGATCGTGTTGTACAGTTCCAAATTGCGGCGGATGTATGCCGGCACAGTTTCAAACTCGTTGTTAGGGTCAGCTCCGTTAATATTGAACGAAAGGTTGCGCAATTTCTGTATTCGTTCAGCTGCACGGCGTTTTTGTTCTTCTGCTTCGTCTAGCATTGCCAGGTCCTCAGCAGAAATGTTGCCGCTACTAACAGGGGGTTGAGCATGATAGGCCCCAGGCGCATCCGCCGCTGGAATATCATCTTTGAATACCAGGTGCAGGTCATTGGAAGGATCTTCTTCCTGGACTGGTTTCGCACCGGCATTTCTGACAGGTTCGTTCACAGGGGAATGTTGTTGTTCCGGTTTGGATTCTATAGGTTTTGGTTCTGCATAAATATTGGAAGGCTTGGCCAAGTATCCTCCGGACGCTGCAGACGTCGAAGAATTATTTTGAGTCTTTTGAGGCTGTTGTTGCTGTTGCTGATTTACTGTTGAACCAGTATATTTCTCAACAGGATCAGACGGTTGCGAAAGTACCCATTCAATTTTTTCCGGCGCACCATTTTTATCCACGCCATTGTCCACAGTAGTTTTACCAGTTTCCTCATTCGTAAAAAGCTCCAGCGCAATGGAAGCTGAACTTGTATCAGTATCAATAAGCTTGGGCGCCAGCTCAGGTTTAATAACCGGCTCAGCAGCCTTTTCCTCTTTTTTCTCTGCAACCGGTTGTTCCTTTTTAGGCTTCTCAGCTTGTTGGTTCAACGACAAAATGATCTTCTCATCCTTTTTAGGCTCCGGCGTTTTAGCGGCAGCTTTCTTGAAAGGATCTTTATGTTCAAAGCCGGTGGCTATGAGGGTTATACCTATTTTGTCGTTCAGGCTGTTATCGTAGCCCATACCCAAAATTACATCGGTATCATCCCCGGCCTGGCTTAATAAATAGTTTTGAATGATCTCCACTTCATCCATGGTGAACTCATGGTCACCTTCCGAAGAATTGATATTAATTAAGATCCATTTAGCGCCACGAATGTCGTTATCATTCAGCAATGGCGAATTCAGCGCTTCTTCAATACAACGAATAGCGCGGTCTTCTCCCCTGGTAGCTGCACTACCCAGAATGGCCACACCACCGTTACGCATAATGGTACATACGTCGGCAAAGTCAACGTTTATTTGACCAGTGCTGTTAATTACATCTGTAATACATTTAGCGGCAGTTGATAATACATTATCTGCTTTTGAAAAGGCTTCCTTCATTTTCAGATTACCGAACTGGTGACGCAACTTGTCGTTACTGATCACCAGCAGGGTATCAACAGATTGCTTCAGCTGCTTGATACCATTTTCAGCCTGCGCCTGGCGTTTTGGTCCTTCGTATGAAAATGGGGTAGTTACAATACCAACAGTAAGAATGCCTAACTCTTTACATATTCTGGCGATAATGGGCGCGCCACCGGTACCGGTTCCACCACCCATACCCGCAGTAATAAATGCCATTTTGGTATTTACTTCCAAAATACGCCTGAGCTCTTCCAGGCTTTCTTCTGTAGCCTGACGGCCGATCTCGGGGTTAGCTCCTGCACCCAAACCTTGTGTAAGGTGGGGGCCCAACTGCACTTTATTAGGCACCTGGCTTTTTGAAATAGCCTGCGCATCGGTGTTACAAATAATAAAATTTACACCCTCAATGTTTTGGCTATACATGTGGTTAACCGCATTGCTCCCGCCGCCACCTACCCCAATCACTTTGAGTATAGATGATTTTTCCTTCGGTAAATCAAAATGAATCATAGCTTACTGTTTAACAGCCCCACCAGCCTACCCTCACACGCTGCTGAGACCAGATTAAGAATAACGGGTTAGTTTAACAATTTTGCACTGTAACGGACCGGTTAACCCGGGCTCCGTTATCATGCTGGTATTTTTCATATTCCCCGGATTTTCTTTTCAATAGGTTGAATGTACGTGGTCTGTTATCTGTTACTTGTGTTTTACTTGTGCCAGGGGCCTTCCCCCGGGTCCCCCCGGCAAACCGGGAGGGAGATAAACGTCTTATTTATTTACAATGCGTGATCTTCTTCTTCCTTGAACAGTTCAATGATACCATCTTTGAACTTGCCCCAGAAATCCTTGATGCCTTTGCGGTTCCTTACTTTTTCTGCCTGCATTTCCTCATCATCCATCACTTCTTCTTCAACCAACTCTGTCTGGCGCAGATTTTCAGGTATGGATATTTTCCTGAACTGGTTCTCGAATTGTTTGCGATGATGTTCGTAATCGCTGTAACCTTTTAAAATAAGACCGATACAGGTTGAATAGGTTGGACGCGCCAATTCTTCAATATGACCTGCTGCCAGGTGCTCGGTAGGAAAACCGATACGGCAATTCAGTCCGGTCACATATTCTGTTAACTGAATGAGGTGTTTTAATTGAGAACCGCCACCGGTCAATACAATACCGCCATTGAGCATCCGGCTATCCAAACCAACTTGCTTCAGGTGATAGGTCACAAAATCCATGATCTCGCTCATACGGGCCTGTATGATGTTGGCCAGGTTCTTTACACTGATCTCTTTGGCTGGCATACCACGCAAACCGGGAATGGTAATGAAGGCATTGCTGCGGGCTTCATTGGCCAGGGCGCTGCCAAACTGCACTTTCATTTGTTCAGCCTGTGTTTTCAGCACACCCAAACCGGTCTTGATATCATTGGTGATGTTTTCGCCACCAAACGGTATAACCGCAGTATGTTTCAAAATTCCTTCATAGAAAACGGCCAGGTCGGTAGTACCACCACCAATATCAACAATGGCCACACCTGCTTCCAGGTCTTCAGTTCCCATTACTGCAGCGGCTGATGCCAGTGGTTGCAATACCAGGTCCTTTGTCTTTAAGCCACTTTTCTCCACTGCACGGGTAATATTGCGGATGGCATTTTTGTCGCCGGTGATGATGTGGAAATTAGCACCAATTTTCACGCCACCATAGCCAATTGGGTTAGGAATATTTTGAAAATTATCAACTGTAAACTCCTGGGGTATCACATCGATGATCTGATCACCTGCAGGAATGTACGTTTTATACTGATCCGAGATCAACTGATCGATCTCGCGTTGAGAGATCTCATCATCGGTTTGCTGACGTACAATGTCACCACGGGTTTGCAGGCTTTTTATATGATGACCTGCAATACCTACATATACTTCATTGATCTCCAAACCGGGATTTGATGCATAGCAGTTCTCAAGCGCCATGCTAATGGCCTTGATGGTTTCGTCGATATTAAGCACCTGTCCGTGCTTAACACCGTTGGAGTTGGCCCTGCCAAAGCCAATGATCTCCAGCTTGCCGAATTCGTTCTTTCGACCGGCAATCGCGGCAATCTTTGTCGTACCGATATCCAGTCCGACAATAATGGGTTGTTGTTCGTGTTGCATACGTATCCTGTTTTTAGTTGTTGTATGGGGAAGGGTTTTTCACCCCAATCACCTGTCTTGCGAATCCTACGTTCAGCTTCTGGTACACATCCATGCCTGTTTTGCTCAACACCTGCTGATAAAACAACAGCAACCGTTTAAACTTTTTCTCATAATCGGTACCATCACCAAACTGAATAATATGGTTGCCTACCACGGGTATCATCTCAAATGTGTGATCGGCCTGGATATCGACTTGCGAAACCTGTGCCATCCAAAATTCATCATGCACCAGGTAATCGCTGATATTAATTATCTCACGCACCAGCAAACTATCGGCCCCGTTCAGCTTATCCCTTTCCGATGGAAAGCCGGTGAACACAGGCAAACGCGCTGAAAATTTATCAGACAATGGCAGCCTTTCACCGCTGCTGTCAATATAAAAGCTGTTACCTGTAACCGTAAATAACCTGGCCACGGGCACGCGTTCTTCTATGCGTACCTGCAATACCCGGCTATTATCAAAGAACAATTCTGCATCCTTTACCCACACATTATTCTTTAGCTGGTTCTCCATCCGGCGCAGATCAAAATTCTTTACCGCCCTGCCCTGCACACCGCCCTGCGAGATCAACAGGGCCGCAATATCTTTTTTATCGAGGAACCACTGGTCGGTCTTCCCTTTGATCTGGATCGAATAGCCTTTGCAATTCTTATTATTCTGCGCATTCATCGCCGCTACCAGCAATACCATAGTGCCGGCTGCTATACACAGCCAGAAAGACACCAGGATCAATTTTCTGATAGAGCGTTTCTTTTTCATCTATTTCTTTTCAATGATCTGCTTTATGGGTTGCACCAGCGTATCAATATCGCCTGCACCGGCTGTGATCAATAACCAACCTTTATTGTCGTTGGTTCTGCTGCCTGCTTTATCTTTTATCCATTGCAACAACAGTTCCTTTGTCATTATCTGCACATGCTGGTTTGTCATCTTCTCCTGAATCGTGTTGCTGGTCACTCCTTCAATCGGTAATTCCCGGGCCGGATAGATCGGCAACAACACCACTTCATCGGCCATGTCAAGCACTTCAGCAAATTCTTTTGCCAGGTCTCTCGTGCGGGTGAACAGGTGCGGCTGAAAAATAACCGTACACTTCATATCACCAAACAAGCCCCGGGCGCCGGTTATAAGGGCCCGCAATTCTTCGGGGTGGTGGGCGTAATCATCAACGAATGTTACTTCCCTGTTCTTGATCACATATTCAAACCTGCGCCGTACTCCTCTGAATGCCTCCACTGCTGCTTTTATCTTTTCATCCTCAATTCCCAGGCGGTGAGCAATAGCGATGGCTGCTATTACGTTTTCTATGTTATGTAACCCACCCATGTTCAACACTACGTTCGTTAAGCGCCAGTCTTTCACCTGCACATCGAATACATAGGTACCATGTTGCATTTGAATATTACCCGCATAAATATCGGCCTGGGTGTTTTGCAAATGATACGTGTAATGGTTCGGCGCTTTCAGTTCCTTCCCTCTCGGCAAGCCATATTTGCTGATCAGCAAACCATTCGGTTTTATCTTTCCGGCAAATTCAATGAACGCTTCTTCCATGGCAGCGGTGGTGCCGTAAATATCCAGATGATCGGGGTCCATGGCGCTGATCACTGCCACATCGGGACTCAGCCGTAAAAAGCTGCGATCGTATTCATCGGCCTCCACTACACACACATCGCGTTCATGGCTCCAGTAATTGCTGTTATAGTTCACGGCAATTCCACCCAAAAATGCATTGCAACCATATTCGCTGTGCCGCAGAATATGCGCAACCATGGTAGTGATGGTGGTCTTTCCATGGGTTCCTGCCACACAGATATTAAAAGAACTTCTTGTAATAGCGCCCAACACTTCGCTTCGCTTCATCAACGGATAGTTGTTTTGCTGATAGTACAACAGCTCCGTATGGTTCTTTGGCACGGCCGGCGTATATACTATTAATTGTGCATCTTTTGGCGCCAGCTGCAGGTTATCTTCATAGTGTACCGGTATGCCCTCATTGACCAGTTGTTTGGTAAGCGGGGTTTCGGTTTTATCGTACCCGCTCACTTCTTTCCCATGAAAGTTGAAATAGCGGGCCAGCGCACTCATTCCAATTCCACCAATTCCTATGAAATAAACTTTCCGTATATCTTTTATCTCGATCATTTTCTTTTTTCGGTGAATGGTGAATGGTCAATGGTGAATTGCGCCATTCCTCAATTCCTAATTACTTATTATCCTCAAGATCTCTTTCGCAACCACTTCATCTGCATTTGTTATAGCCAGCTTGCCAATATTCTCCCGCAACATATGCTGCTGCTGTTCGTCACGGGCCAGTGCAATTACTGTTGGCACCAGCTTCTCTTTTGCTTCGCTGTCCTTTACCATCAGGCCGGCCTGTTTGTTCACCAGGTTCTGTGCATTGGCCGTTTGATGATCTTCTGCTGCAAACGGAAAGGGCACAAATACCACTGGCTTTTTAACCACACATAATTCTGCTACCGACATGGCGCCCGCTCTTGAGATCACTATATCTGCGGCTGCATAGGCATATTCCATTTGCGTTATAAAACTATTGGCCCAAATGTTCCTGTTCTCCGCTGCCCGGGCACTTGCTTTCTCGGCATATGGCTTACCGGTTTGCCATATCAGCTGCACATCATTTTGTGTGAACGCCGGAATGCCTGCATCTACCGCTTCATTAATTCCTTTAGCCCCGAGACTGCCGCCAGTTACAAAAACTGTTTTCTTCGCCGGGTCTAATCCAAAGAACTCAATGCCTTCCTTGCGGCTGATCGTATTGGTCACTATATTCTGCCGTACCGGGTTGCCGGTGATCATGATCTTATTAGCCGGGAAAAATTTTTCCATTCCATCGGTGGCCACGAATATTTTGCTGGCATTTTTTCCCAACAGGATGTTCGATTTACCGGCAAATGAATTGGCTTCATGAATAAAGGTGGCAATGCCCTGTGTTTGCGCAAACCGCAACACGGGGAAACTTGAATAACCACCCACGCCAATCACCGCATCGGGTTGAAAGGTTTTGATGATGCTTCGCACCTGCCAAAAACTTTTTATCAGTTTAAATGGCAATCCGATATTCTTGATCAAAGAGCTTCTGTTAAACCCGGCTATATCGAGTCCTTTTATATTATATCCCGCCTGCGGCACTTTTTCCATTTCCATTTTTCCCTTCGCCCCAACAAATAATATCTCTATGGTTGGTTGCATTCTGCGCAGGGCATTTGCTATTGCCACTGCGGGGAAAATATGTCCGCCGGTTCCACCCCCTGCTATGATTATCTTTTTATTCACGGATATGTATTTTACTTTTCAAGGCTATTTACCTTGCTCCATGTCCTTCATGGCTATCTCAGTAAGCGGTTTTAACGCATTGAGTTTTGCCGCTTTCTCTTCAGTTGTTTCCACTGCTTCTTTCTTCTTTAAGCTTTTTTCCCTTTTTGCTTTCACTGGTTTCTCTTCTTTTTCTTCTTCTGCTTCCTCTTCTACTTCTTCGGTTTTTGTCTTTGGTTTCTTTTCTTTTGTTGCTGCTTTTGCTGTACCGTCAGCGGCGGGCGCTTCCAGTTGCTCCACATTGCGGGCCACACTTAATATAATACCTATTGCCAAACAGGTGAACAGGAACGAACTTCCGCCCATGCTCACCAATGGTAAGGTTACCCCCGTTACCGGGAACAGATTTACCGTTACCGCCATATTGATCAACGCCTGTATAACCAGCGTAAAGCTTAATCCCAACGCCAGAAATGCCCCAAAAGCATAAGGGCATTTTTTAAATATTCTAATACTCCGCAACAGGAATAACAGGTATACAAACAAGATAAAACCGCCCCCCGCCAGTCCATACTCTTCAATGATGATCGCAAAGATGAAATCTGAATACGGATGCGGTAAAAAGTTCCGCGTTTGGCTATTACCTGGTCCTAACCCCAGCAAGCCGCCTTTTGCAATGGCGATCTTTGCCTGGTTTATCTGGTAGTTCTCATCTTTATCGACCTGTTTGCTGTCATATATAAAGTTCTGCACGCGGCTTATCCAGGTAGGGATACGACCCTTCTGTAAAAAGAACGGCAGCTCAGAACATTTCTCTTCTTTTTTGTCATAGAACCCTACGGCCAGCATCACCAGTATTGCAACGGGTATGGCTGCTAACCCAACCATCAACAACATGTGTTTAATACTGGCCCGGCCTATAAATAATAACAACATGCTGGTAGCTCCTACCAGCAATGCAGTCGACAGGTTGGCCGGCACAATCAATATACAGATGATCGCAACCGGCGTAATCACGGGAATAAACCCCTTTTTAAAATCCTTGATCACTTCCTGTTTCTTGCTAAGCAGTCGGCTCATGTACATGAACAACGCCAGCTTGGCAAGGTCAGAGGTTTGAAACGTAAGATTGATGATAGGCAACCGGATCCACCGGCTACCTTCATTTAATTTCAGTCCAAAGAATAATGTATATATCAATAATGGGATCGACAGCATGAACAAAATGCGTGCTACCCTGGAATACAACGTATAGTTAACCCGGTGTGAGAAATAAATGATCCCCAACCCCACAGCAGTGAAGATGACCTGTTTAAACAGGTATACTTCCGTATTGCCGCGGTTATACTTGTATGCCAGTAACCCGGTTGAGCTGTACACTGCCAGCATTGATACCAGTGCCAACAGTACTACAATAGCCCAGATGACCTTGTCGCCCCTGGTTTTGCTCAGCAGGCCGCCTGCATTTGTTTGCTTTAACGATATGTCATTTGCGCCTGTCATTTATCTATACAGAAAAATCTTTTCCAGTGTTCTTATAATTCCCGCACTGCCTGCTTGAACTGATCGCCACGATCTTCATAGTTCTTGAACAGGTCGAAGCTGGCGCAGGCCGGGCTCAACAGCACGGTATCGCCCGGGCTGGCAAAATGAAATGCTGCTTTTACTGCTTCTTCGGCGCTGGCGGTATTCACCATCAGCTGCACATCATTTTTAAATGCTTCATGTATCTTACGGTTATCGGTTCCCAGGCATACGATCGCTTTTACTTTTTCACGAATCAGGTCTGTAAGAATTGAATAATCATTTCCTTTATCTACCCCACCCAGTATGAGAATAGTAGGCCGTTCCATGCTTTCCAGCGCATACCACGTGCTGTTTACGTTGGTAGCCTTGCTGTCGTTGATGAACTCAACGCCGCGTATGGTGCTCACCGGCTCCATTCTGTGTGCCAGCGATTCAAATGTTTGAACGGCTACGCGGATCTTCTCTTTGCGAATACCCACTGTTACACCACCTAAACTTGCTGCCATTGTGTTATTCTGGTTGTGTTTGCCCTTTAAAGTAAAATCGTTCACATTCATCTGCATGCGCTCGTCATCAACTGTAACAGTCATCTGTCCGTTCCTGATAAAACCGCCCTGGGGTAATTCTTTACTCATACTGAATGGTAATGGGTTAGATTTGATGGAATATTTCTCTAAGTATTGCATGGTCACCGGGTCATCGGCACAGTAAATGAAATAGTCCTGTTCTGTTTGGTTTTCCGCTATTCTGAACTTACTGTGTATATAATTTTCGAACCGGTAATCATATCGATCCAAATGGTCTTCCGAGATATTGGTGAGTATAGCTACATCGGGCCTGAACGTATGGATATCATCCAACTGAAAACTGCTGATCTCTGCCACATACCATTCTTTAGGATCTTCAGCAATCTGCTTCGCGAATGAATACCCGATATTTCCTACGAGTGCGCAATCAAAACCTGCTGTTTTGCAGATGTGATACATCAACGACGTCGTAGTTGTTTTTCCGTTGCTGCCCGTAATGCCAATGATCTTACTGTTGCCTTTGTAACGGTATGCAAATTCAATTTCACTGATGACCGGTATCCCTTTCTTCCTGATCTTCTTTACCAACTCATTCTTTTCGGGTATGCCCGGGCTTTTCATTACTTCATCTGCATTCAATATCTTCTCTTCGGTATGTTGATTTGCTTCCCACGCTATGCCATACTTATTCAGCTCTTCCTGGTATTTCTCCTTAACCGCTCCACCGTCTGATACAAATACATCATACCCTTTTTGCCTGCCAAGGATGGCAGTGCCCACGCCGCTTTCGCCGGCACCTAGTATAACCAATCGCTTACTCATGTAATTACTAACTCCATTACGGTCCCGCTGCTATCGGGATCACTTATATATTGTTACCTATCAGGTATAATCCGGATTAAAGGGGGTTCTTCGCTAGTTTTGGATCTTTACTGCCCTACCACACTCCTACCTACTACTATGATTGGTTTTCCTTAAGTGGAAATTCAGAGTGTTGGTTTTTCAGTAATCCGTTTACTATATTTTTAAGGTCGTTGTTATCTTATTTTCAATGTTACGATCGAGAACACGATACACAGAATGGTCACTATCCAGAAACGCGTAACGATCTTCGATTCATGATACCCCAGCTTCTGATAGTGGTGGTGAAGCGGGCTCATTAAGAATATTCGTTTGCCTTCGCCATATTTGCGTTTGGTGTATTTAAAGTATGATACCTGCAGGCTTACACTCAATACTTCTACCAGGAACACACCGCAGAATATAGGTATCAGCAATTCTTTTCTTACAATAATGGCCAGCGCCGCAATAATGCCACCCAGGGTTAAACTACCCGTATCGCCCATAAACACCTGTGCCGGATAGGCATTGTACCAAAGGAATCCGATACAGGCCCCAATAAGCGCACCAATGAAGATCGACAACTCACCCAGGTTGGGGATGTACATGATGTTCAGGTATTCCGCAAACCGCAGGTTACCGCTGGCATAGGCAAAGATGCCCAAACACGTTCCAATGATGGCACTGGTGCCCGTTGCCAACCCATCAATTCCATCCGTTATATTGGCGCCGTTTGATACGGCAGTCACTATAAATATCACGATGATTACATACAGGACCCAGGTAAGCGATCGTAAACCCGACGGTAATAACTTTGAATAGTTAAACTCGTGCGACTTCACAAACGGAATGGTGGTAATAGGTTCATCAGCCTCTACAAATACTCTTTCCTGGTTATCAAACTTCACCACATGCGTTCTGTTGCTGGCACTGGCAGGCACTGTAGTACCGGTAAATTCGCGCCATGCTTTCGTATTGTTATTGAACAACAGCACCATGGCCACTACAAAACCCAACACTACCTGTCCTAATATTTTGAACCAGCCGGCGAGGCCGTCCTTATCTCCTTTTTTATAAGCGATGCCTTGTTGCTGTGCCAGTTTTTTGGCCCGCAGCTTCAGGTAGTCGTCAATAAAACCGATCAACCCCAGCCATACGGTGGCAAACAGCATGAGCCTGATATAGGCTTTTTGCAGATCGGCCAGCAATAAGGTTGGAACCAGAATGGCCAGGATGATAATGAACCCGCCCATGGTTGGCGTTCCTTTTTTCTGTTGCTCACCGGCCAGTCCCAGATCACGCACCGTTTCACCCACCTGTTTTTTACGCAGGTAGTTGATGAATTTTTTTCCAAACACCGCCGAGATCACCAGCGACAGAATTACTGCCAGCAATACCCGGGAGGTAATGAACTGAAACAGTGCATCGCCCGGAAATTTGATCCCCGCTTCCTTTAACCACTCAATTAAATGGTACAGCATGTTGGTTTAATTTAGGTGTATACGCCTTACTCATCATTTTTCATACAGCTCGAACATTTCCCGCATCACCTGCTTATCGTCGAAAGGATATTTTACCCCTTTTATTTCCTGGTATTTTTCATGGCCTTTGCCCGCTATCAGCACAATGTCTCCCGGCTTTGCCATGCTCACCGCCAGTTTAATGGCTTCTTTTCGATCGGGCACCGATACATATTTTCTTTTGGCCGCCGTGTTGAGCCCCGTTTCCATATCGGCTAATATCTGCAATGGGTCTTCACTGCGCGGGTTATCGCTGGTAAACACTACTCTGTCGCTGTGCTCACAGGTCACTTCTGCCATCACCGGCCGTTTGGTTTTGTCGCGGTCGCCGCCACAACCTACTACCGTAATGACCTGCTCATGTCCTTCGCGCAATTTTTTTATAGTGGCCAGCACGTTCAGCAATGCATCGGGCGTGTGTGCATAGTCAACAATGCCAATGATCTTTTGATTTGCCGAAATGAGATAATCAAATCGTCCTTCTGCACCGGTGATCCCACTCAGGCAACGCAACACTTCCTGTTTATCTTCTCCCAAACAAACTGCGGCGCCGTATACCGCCAGCAGGTTGTAGGCATTGAACTCGCCAATTAGGCGAAAATGCACTTCCTGGTCGTTGATGGTCATTACCAAACCGGTAAGTCTGTTCTCCAGGATCCTGCCTTTGAACTCGGCCATGGTGCGCAAACTGTACAGGTATTTGCGCGCATGGGTATTCTGCAGCATCACCTGTCCGCGTTTATCATCTGCATTTGAAATAGCAAATGCATCGGAAGGCAACAGATCGAAAAACGATTTCTTTACCCGGATGTATTCATCAAATGTTTTGTGATAATCCAGGTGATCATGCGTGATGTTGCTGAACAGTCCGCCTGCATATTTCAACCCGGTAATGCGATGCTGGTGAATGGCGTGCGAGCTGGTTTCCATGAAAACATGGGTACATCCGCTGTTCACCATTTGTTGCAGCAAGGCGTTCAGGCTAATGGCATCCGGTGTGGTATGCGTGGCCGGCACTACTTCATCTCCAATATGATTCTGCACAGTGCTCAGCAAACCACATTTATATCCCAATGATGTAAAGAGCTTGAATAAGATGGTAGCGATGGTGGTTTTACCGTTGGTGCCGGTAACACCTACCAGCTTTATTTTTTCAGACGGTTGCCCGTAAAAGTTATGCGCCATATAACCCGCGGCTGCGCCACTGTTCTCAACCTGCACATAGGTTACCCCTTCTTTCAGTTCGGCCGGCAATGTTTCGCAGATCACTGCGGCAGCGCCTTGTTGTATCACCTGATCAATAAACCGGTGGCCATCTACTGCTGAACCTTTTACGGCAATAAATACCGATCCTGCACTTACCTTTCGCGAATCAAGCTGCAGGTCGCGCACGGTGATGCCGGTATTGCCCTGCACCGAGCGAATGCTTACTTTATATAATATATCCTGCAGTGTCACGTTATATATTTATTAATTCAATTCTAAAGTCACTGTTTGATGATTGCTTACATAGGTGCCCGGTTCAATACTCTGACTGCTCACTTTTCCTCTTCCATGGAACACTACTTTCATCTTTCTGTTCTCGAGCAGGAACAAGGCGTCTTTTAAACCCATGCCATGCATATCGGGCATAATCTTATTGGCTACACTCCTGTTGCTGATCACCGGCTGATAATTCACCGCATACATGCGCGCCCATTCTTCTGTTTTGGCCGAATCGCGATATTTAATATTCAGCTTATCCAACACCTCTTTTATATCTTCCGATGCGCCGGCATATAAATAATTGCTGCTGTCTTTTTTCAGCGCCAGTTGTTTTATTCCCCGGCTTTGATCCGAATTCTGCGCATATAATTTATCAGCGATCTCTTTAAATACCGGTCCGGCTATTTTTGCGCCATAATAAACCGGTGCAAAGGGTTTGTTACGGATCACTACAATACAACTGTATTGCGGATGGTCGGCCGGAAAATAACCTGCAAAGGACGACTGGTAAATATGCTCTGAATATCCTTTGTTTCCATTTGCCATTAAAGCGGTACCGGTTTTGGCGGCAACACTATAGGGCGCACCTCTGAACAATTCTGCTGCCGTTCCATTTATGCAAACTCCTTCCAAACACTCGCGCAACAGTTTCAATGTTTTTGCACTGCAAATTGATTCTTCCACTACCTGTGGCTGGTTATTATGAACAGCCACTCCGTTTTCCTGCACTTCATTTACCAGGTAAGGTTTCATCATGGTACCGCCATTGGCAACTGCATTATACAACATCAATGTTTGCAACGGGCTTACCATTACTTCGTACCCAAAACTCATCCATGGCAGTGACGTTGCGCTCCATGTCTTTGATTTGGGCGTTTTTATAACCGGGTTCGCTTCACCTAACAGATCAATTCCTGTTTGCTGATCGAAGTGCAGTTTCTTAATGTGATTTACAAAACGTGTCGGGTTCTTGCCATAATAGGTCATGGCCAGTTTCGCCATTCCAACATTCGAGCTCAATTCAAACGCATGTTTTATTGTTGCGTCGGTTCCATGATCTTCTGTATCGTAAACCGTTCTTCCATTCACATTCCAGCTTCCGCCTTCCAGGTTTATATGTTGCTGCAAAGTTATTAATTGATCTTCGAGCAGCGACAGCATTGTGGCCAGTTTAAATGTAGAACCTGGTTCCGACGTCTGAATGGCATAATTGAAGTTTTCCCAATAATTGCCATCTTCGCGGCGGCTCAGGTTTGCAATGGCCTTAATTTTTCCTGTTGCCACTTCCATTACAATACAAGTGCCATATTCACACTCGTTTGTAGTCAACACATTCAACAAAGCATTTTCCGTGATATCCTGGATGTTCACATCCAGGGTGGTAATGATATCTTTTCCACTTTGCGGTTCAATTTCAGAACCGTCTACAGGCACAAATACGCCGGCTGCTATTTTTCGCATCAGGCGTTTTCCACTTTCACCGCGTAACTGATCGTCATATGTTTTTTCCAAACCCACATTCATGTTACGCATGATACCGCCACTGTCTATATACTCGCGTGATAACCCGATGGTTCTGTTGGCCAGCAAGCCGAACGGGTTCAACCTTTTATCTTTTACATCTGCAATAAAGCCGCTTTTATTTTTTCCTTCCCGCACCAATGGCAAACTACGTAACTGCTTGTATTGCTGAAATGTCAGGTTCTTTTTTAACAAATAATAACGGTTCTTCTTTTGATAACCGTTTTTTAATTCTCTGCGCCACGATGCCCTGCTTTTTTCGGGGAACATAGTTGCCAGTCCAAGTGACAGTGAATCAAGGTTGTTCTCGAAGCGGGCGCCATTTTTATCGCGCAATCCTTCTGCTGCAAAATCAATATATATGTCAAAGTATGGCGTTGAGGTGCTGAGCATGCGGCCGTCTTCACTATAAATGGTGCCGCGTTGCGCATCGATCTCTACAAATTTTTGCTGTTGCTCCTTTGCCTGCTCACGCCAGTACGAACCCTGTGCCTGTTGAATATAAACCGCACGGCCCATTATTACAACGCTGAACACCACTATGCCCAGAAAGCTCATATACACCCGCCATAATATGTCCTTTTTTACTTCCAATGGTCAATTGTCAAAGTTGAATAAGCCCCTTTATCTTTAATTTCTCTGTTTCTCATTTTGCAGCTACCGTATCAACCAGCACGGCCGGTGGTACGGTAAGCTCTTTTAGCCCCAGCGGTTGTACTGCTCTTGCCAGCTCACTTTGCTTGCTACGGTACATCACTTCACTTTTCAGTGTTTTGTATTCGTATTGCAGTTCCTTCAGCTCGCGGTTGACATTGTTGATGCTGCGTACGGTGTTATCGGCATAGTGGCCATTATAGATATAAATAATTGCCAGAACCGCCAGGAACAGGAAGAAGGGAATATTCTTCACAATCCACCTGTACCCGAACAACCTTTTGCGTTGTCTTTTCCTGCGTGATATTTCTTTTTCTTCGCTCATTTTTTCTTAATCGAATAGCGGTCAGACAGGTGTTATCCGTCTAACCGCTATGAATGCTTAATTCACGAGGCGTAATTCAATAGAACATTGCAATTTTTAATACCCTTTATTATGAGAATAAGAACTCAATGTTTTTCATTCCTCTACTTTCTCTGCCACCCTTAACCGGGCACTGCGTGCGCGGGGGTTTCGCTTCATTTCTGCTTCAGTTGGAACGATTGGCTTTTTTGTTACTGCTTTGAGGGGTGGCGTTGTTGTTTGCAAACCAAACGGATCAACGTCCACTTCTTCTTCTTCAAAATTTCCTTTACGGAAGAAATTCTTTACGATCCGGTCTTCCAGGGAATGAAAAGTAATGATGGCTACACGGCCGGCGGGTTTTAACAGGGGGGGAACCTGTTGGAGCATTTCTTTCAGTGCACCTAATTCATCATTCACTTCAATGCGTAAAGCCTGAAATACCTGGGCAAAGTACTTGTGAGGATTTCCTTTTACTACCGAGCGAAGCGCCTGTTTGAAGTTGGTGATGGTTTTAAGCGATGCCGTTTTCCGGACCTGAACAATGGTTTTTGCCAGTGTTTTTGAATTGGTTACCTCGCCATACTGTTCAAACAATTTGTGCAATTGCTGTTCGGTGTAGGTGTTCACCACTTCAAAAGCGGTCAGTTGCTGCCGCTGGTCCATGCGCATATCGAGGTCGCCTTCGAAACGGGTACTGAAGCCGCGGTCGGCGGTATCAAATTGGTGGCTGCTTACCCCCAGATCGGCCATAATGCCATCTACCTGGGTTATTTTATGCAAGCGGAGGAACCGTTGCAGGTGCCTGAAATTGTGCGGAACAAAAATGATACGATCATCATCGGGCACATTTTTCCGGGCATCTGCATCCTGGTCAAAAACAACCATCCGCCCTTCGGCGTTCAGGTGTTTCAGAATTTCCAGGGAATGTCCGCCACCACCAAAGGTACAATCAACATACACCCCGTTGGGGCGAATGCTCAGTCCGTCTATCACTTCCTGCAATAAAACCGGCACATGGTATACAGGCTCACTCATAACATTACAATTGTGTAGTATTTTGACCACCCATTACCCGCTCTGCCAGATCGCTGTACTTTTCCGGTGTAAAAGACTCAAAGAACTGTTGGTACTTAACTTTATCCCAGATCTCAATTTTATTGATAACAGAAACCAGTACGATATCTTTTTCGAGCCCTGCGTGGGCTTTTAAATTCGGTGGTATCAGCATCCGCCCGGCAGAATCCAATTCACTCAGCGTAGCACCCATTGTAAAATATCTCAGGAACTCCCGGTTTTCGGCTTTGTATTCACTAACTTTACTCAGTTCGGCTAATATGGGATCCCAGTTTTTTTTAGGATATAAAGTCAAACATTTTTCAAAACCACGAGCTATGACAAATTGGTCACCTGCATCCTCCGGCATTTGCTTTTTAATGCCTGCCGGTAGGAGAAAACGCCCTTTCGCGTCAAGGGTTGCTTCGTATTCTCCGAGAAATTGTATCATTTACAATGAGTTGCAGCTGCTTGACTAATACTTACACAAAATAACACTTTTTCCCACTTTCTTGCCCGAATTTGGAAAAATTATTTTTTCCACAAAGATTATTATTTGTATATAGGTGACCCACAAGCGTTTCCAGCGATTTTACACTGTCAGAATCCTCATTTCATGTTAATAACATTGTGAATTAATGTGCATAACCGTGCATAAGCTGTGAATAGCCAATTTAGCGAGGTGCAAATGGGCTAAATGCTATTTCAGTAAGGCCTCATTTGCCTGTTGGTGGGAAAAAGAGGTACGACAAATGCGCCAATTTTGACTAAAACCGGGGGAGGGAATGGATGCCAGTTATGGTGGTTTGGTGGTAAAAAAGGGAAGACTTCAGCGATTTACCCCATTGGTGGGAAAAAATGGGGGGAAATTTCAGGGTCCCCCAAAGAATTGACCGGGTGTAAGATTGCTTTAGGGGCCACTGATTTAACCCGCTGGTGGGAAAAAGGGTCAATTTTATTCGCTCCTCACCTGCCGGTGGGAAAAAATGGGACTGGGATAATGGGATGCGCGGGATTGATGGGATTCCCGATGCCGGTTCGCAGTTTATAGTTCGCAGTTTATAGTTCGCAGTTTTCAGTTCACGGTTCAAAGTGAACAGTTCAAAGATTACAGTTCGGAGGAATCAGCTACCTTGATAAAAAATAGCTTCCATGCCTGCTGGTTACTCCGGTACGCCACTGATAAAAAAACTGGGCATCACCCCTGCCATGAAAGTGCTGCTCATTAATGCCCCCACAGATTATTTCAACTGGTTGCACACTGATATCAGCCCTCAACTGGCAGCGGCCGGCGAAACGCCTCACCTGGTTCATGCTTTTGTAACTTCTGCCAATGCATTCATTTCCATCTTTAAATCCCTGATACCCGTTTACAAAACCAACCCTAACGTCATTATCTGGTTCAGCTGGTACAAGAAAAGTGCTGGCATTGCTACCGATGTTACCGAAGATACCATTCGCAATTATGCCCTGCAACACGACCTGGTCGATGTAAAGGTTTGCGCGGTGAGTGAGCAATGGAGCGCGTTGAAATTGGTAGTGCGAAAAGGACTGAGATAATGGGATGAAGGGATTAATGGGATACTTTGATAATGAAAGCCAGTTACCCGTTGCCAGTTCGAAGTTTACAGTTCACCCTTTCAGTGATAGCTTGCGCCCCGCCATAAGCCGGGATTTCATAGTTGCCTGCCGGCCCCGACTTGTCGGGGATTCACGATTGCCGGCCTGTGCGTTGACACTTTCACGCGTATTCATCAAGAAACGTTTCAAACCCAATTACCACTCATCACTGCAAGCACCGATATAACAGGCAGTTTAACCCATGTCATCTTTTGCTCACTGGCCACCAATAAAAAAGCCTCCCGGAGGGGAGGCTGCACTAATCAAATACCATTAACCATTAAACCTTATCCTATGCCACCAAGTTACGAAATAATTAAATACGCGTCAATATTTTATTGGAATAAATTAAAATCTAAATCAATGTCAACTTTTAGCTAATTGTTTATTCTTATTTACGCATTCTTTAGTTAAATGGCGCCCCTTAATTGTTTGCTAAAACCCTTGCCAGCGCCACATTTCAGGGACCTTTGCGTGTTTCTGCACACTACCAGTCATCCCAGCCTCTACCGGTTTTTGGGTATTGTTACATTTTCGCGCATATCCCCTACCTTTGCCCTTCATCAAAACAGCGGCAGTTGGCCGCATGCCCGATGCATCCAAAAGATCTATCAGTTCACGATTTTACCTATGAGCTGCCGGAGCAAAAAATTGCCCGGTACCCGCTCCCCGAAAGAGACAGTTCGCGCCTCCTCATCTATAAAGACGGGGCCATTAGCGAGAACATTTACCGGAATATTCATGAGCTCCTTTCCCCCGGTTCTCTCCTGCTTTTCAATAATACCAAAGTAGTGGCGGCACGTCTGCTTTTCCAGAAGCCCACCGGCGCTGTGGTTGAAATATTTTGCCTGGAACCACCCCCGCAATACGCGGATATGACCACTGCCATGAACCAGAAAGGCCGGGTTACCTGGATCTGCCTCATTGGCGGCGCTTCCAAATGGAAGCCTGGTCAAATCCTGGAAAAACGAATGGAGTATAACGGTGAGGAAGTGCTGTTGCAGGCCCGGTACCTGGGTAAGGAAAAAGACAGCTTTGCCATTGAGCTTTCCTGGTCGCCCGTTTCGCTCACCTTTGCCGAAGTATTACATGTGGCTGGAAATATTCCCCTTCCGCCTTATATAAAAAGAACGGTAGAACAAACAGACAGCGAACGCTATCAAACCATTTACGCCAATTCAGAAGGATCGGTGGCCGCACCTACTGCGGGGCTGCATTTTACCGATGCCGTGTTTGCGGAACTCGATCGTAAACACATACACCGCGAATATGTTACCCTGCATGTGGGTGCCGGAACCTTTAAACCGGTAAAGGCTGATACCATGGGCGAACATCCCATGCATGCCGAGTTCATCGATGTATCAACCAGCACGCTCGAATGCCTGCTCCAATACCTCAATAAACAAATCACTGTTGTTGGAACCACCTCCCTGCGAACGCTCGAAAGCCTGTACTGGCTGGGTGTAAAAGCAGGCCGGCAACCCAATTTGCCATTGGAAGAACTGGTGGTACATCAGTGGGACCCGTATGAATTGAATGGAACGCCGGTTCCAGCAAAAGCAGCGTTGGAAAACCTGTTGCAGTATTTGCAGAAAAAGGGGTTGAACCGCATTATTACCAAAACCTCACTGCTGATAGCGCCGGGCTATAAATTTCAAATACCCCAGGCGCTGGTCACGAATTTTCACCAGCCCCAATCGACCCTGTTATTACTGGTGGCCGCTTTCGTGGGCAACGACTGGCGAAAAATTTATTCTTATGCGTTAGAGAATGATTTCCGTTTTCTTAGTTATGGTGATGGCTGTTTACTGTTGCGGCAGTAACTTTTTCCTTGTTCAGCGGAATTTCGAGGGTAAAGGCCGATCCTTTGCCCAGCACGCTGTCGACCCTGATCTTGCCATCATGGGCATCAACCACGGTCTTTACATAGCTTAAGCCAAGGCCAAACCCCTTTACATTATGGATATTACCCGTATGGGCGCGAAAGAATTTTTCGAAGATACGGCGCACCGTTTCCTTGCTCATACCAATACCATTATCCTCTATGCGTATACCTATGAATTTATTGGTATTATAGGTTGAGATCTTTAATAAGAGGTTCTCTTTCGAATATTTCACGGCATTATCAACCAGGTTCGAGATCAGGTTGCGGAAGTGAACAGGGTCGGCATCTACAAAATCGTACCGGGCATCGAGGCTCAGTTCGGCGCGGGCGCCTTTTTCTTCCAGCTGCAATTTGTAGTTGTCCATGATCTCATGAATGAGATTGTGCACATGAAGCGGAACCCGGTTCAGCGTAATTTCCTGGCGGTCCATTACAGCTGCCTGCAATATGGTTTCCACATGTTTGTTCATGCGTTTGTTCTCTTCTTTAATAATACCGCTGAAGTAGTTCATTTTCTCGCGGTCCTGGGCCACTTTCTCATTACGCAGGGCATCTACCGCCAGCGAAATAGTGGCCAGTGGCGTTTTAAACTCATGCGTCATATTATTAATGAAGTCGTTCTTTATTTCGCTCAGCTTTTTCTGCCGCAACAAGGCATTTACGGTTATATAAAAAGCAGTAATGATCATAAGGGTGAAGAATACAGCCCCCACGATCATCCAGCGCATATCGCTCAGCACCACTTTTTTTACGTTGGGCACTATCACCGTCATGATCTCTTCGGGCACCAGGTTCTCGAGGTCGCTGCCGCTGGGTGGTTGAAACAAATAATACAATACCAGGTTTCTGTCACTGGCAGTATCTTCTACCTGGTTTAAAAAGGCGCGTGATTTTATTTCGTATGAAAGCAGATTTACATTAGAAGTGATAGCAAATTCAAACTTCACATCCTTTAACCCCTGTGTGGCAAACGCTTTGTGTAATTTATCGGCCACTTCCTGCTCAGTGAATTTCTGGGCAATGGTTGGCGGCCGCATCAATTCTGATTTGAACTGCTCTGATGGCCAGCTAAAGTCGGGACGGGTACGATAACTTTTCAGCGAAGGCAAAGACCCCTTCTGCTCCATTAACGTAGTGCCTACTTCATTGATGCCACGAATGAGCTTGTACTTGAATTCTTCGTGCTTGTCGACGAGCATGGTACGCAACCAGCTGTACTGTACGTATATGGTACCTATCAGCGATAAGCTGATCAACACGATTATAACAGGAAAAATCTTCCTTAACTGCAAATTATATGGTTTTAATATCGCCGCTGTTGTCATTATCTACCGGTTCTCTTTTACAACTTTTCTCCTTCCCTGAAACGGGAAGCACTCCTCTCATAGCAGATAATTTTAACCGGCAAATTTAATAAACGAATTTAGTGTTCCCGAGGACACGAATTTCGTATCCTATGGTTTAACTTAGATTTACCAATCCCGCCAAAGCGGGATGCTAACTTAGAAAAGTTTTATTGAAACGCTAATTTTTTTGAACAATCATTTTGGTTACCCGTTTTATGTGCTAATTTAGAAATATGGTAAATCCAGGACCAGGCATATTACTCATTGCAGAACCGTTCTTGAAGGACCCGAATTTTAGCCGAACAGTTGTTTTTCTCTGCGACCATCAGGAAGAAGGCAGCTTTGGTTTTGTAATAAACCGGGTATTCGGACACACCCTGAACGAGCTGATGAACGATCTGGATGAGCTCAAATTACCCGTATTTTATGGCGGACCGGTTCAAATGGATACCATTCATTTCCTGCATCAATACCCCGATCTTATACCAGGCAGCTATGAAGTGCTGGATGGTATTTACTGGGGCGGCGATTTTGAAACGGCCATTACCCTCATCAAGGCTGGTTCTATTGACACTACAAAGATCCGTTTTTTTATAGGTTACTCCGGCTGGGGCAGCGGCCAGCTCAATGATGAATTGAAAGAAAAATCATGGCTTACCGCGCAGGCCACCCGCAAGCTGGTATTTCACCGCAAGGCCGATGAAATATGGAAAGAATCGCTGCGGCACCTTGGTGGCGATTATGAAATGATGGCCAATTTCCCCGTTGATCCGCAATTGAATTAATACCCCCCAGCCCCCTAAAGGGGGCGCTGAATACAACGCAGATACATAAAACATAAAAGGGTACAAGTTGAACAACCTGTACCCTGACCCCTGTAATTCTTTTCTTCCTCCCCTATAGGGGCGGGGGTGTGGCCTGCTTAATGCAACGGGAACTTCACCCCAACACCAGCGCCCCAATTATTGAGGTTATTGATGCCTTCTTCTTTATACGGCATGTAATTATACGCGCCAAATACATGTATGCCGGCCGGACCGTCCTTCCTGAACGAAATAAGCACGCCTGCTTGGGGCCGGGCGGCAAACTTGAAAGAAGATCTTGAATTTTCAAACTCACCCAGGTATTGGTCAAACACGATCATATTGCCACCAACGCCTACACCCACATAGGGTTGCACCATATTGTGCGGCATAAAGCGGTACTGAAATTCGGCCAGCAGGGGTATGGTTTGAATGGAATTGGTTAATACGGCCGATACCTCGCCCCCCTCTGCCAGCTTATATACGGCGCGGGGATATTTTTGATAGAAATCCTGGAAACCGGTCCCTACCCCTACAGATATTTTATCGGTTATATTGTACAACAGGTTGGCCGTCCACCCGCGGAAGGAGGTTTTATCAACCGCATCAGTTTTAAAAGAACCCGAGGGTATGCCAATGGAATAATTGAGATCGAGTTGTAATTCACGTTCCTGGGCTTTGGTGGCAAAGGGCATATACGTTACAAACAATACACTGGTTATCAATAGCAAAGCCGTCCTCAACTGCGTTTTCATATCTTACACTTTTAATTGTTCATGATGAATTCATTGCGACACTTTAAAATAAGGGCTCTGGTCAAAGAGGGCCTGCACGCCGTTGTTAGCGGTTGAAACGCTAAAGACGCCCGAACCCCTCACAAGCCCACTCCAGATGCCGCTTATTTTGTTGGTTTGTTTGGCATCTCTCAGGTTAAAAATATCGATCGACATGGCCCCTTCGGTAATGGAGTAGGTGCCCAAATAATACGAGGGGAAATAATACCCGTAACCGCCATACCCCCAATAGTAGGGGTCCCAATAGGAGCCATAATAGGGATCCCAATACGAGCCATAATCAAACACACCCGTTGAGGTATTGTAAATACGGCTTATGGTAATGCCTAGGTCGGGATTCTGATCGCGGGATACCTGCGTATAGCCGCGCTGTACAAGCCGGGTTTTCACTGCATTAATATAGGCTGCATCTACATCGGTGAGCACTTTACCCTGCAACTGGTTGTTGCTGATAACGGCTACCGAGTCGGCGATACTGAAGGTGTGAAAGGAACCGAAATTCACCGAATCGGCGTGTTTGGTGATATATATTTGCCCTTCATCACCCTGGAGGTTCTTTACCGGGTCTTTTTTGCAACTGGCGAGGGCAAGGAGGCCAGAGGCCATTAGCACTGTAACTATTATTTTCTTCATAACTGACTGGTTTTAACATTCCGGATATAAAATTGAAACAAAGGCAATGCCTGAAGGTTTGCAATCCGCATTCCTTAACAGTGCAGTAACATTATATAAAAACATTGAATATGAGGGAGTAAGACAGTTCGTACCTTCTTCGTTCTTTGACTACCCCTTCCCCAGGAAAACACTAACCCATTTACTACCCCTTTCCTTAGGAAATGGGTAGTGCAGGTACGCCCCCAATACGGCCCTGGAACGAAGCCGGGGTAGTGCAGTAATTTATCTGTAATCGCGTTTACAACCGAAAGGCAGCAACTGCATTCTGGTATTCGTTGCCTTTAGCCTTGTTGCCTCGTTGCCTTTGCTTTATTTTTGCCCCATAAAAGGAACTGTCGACATATTAGCCAATCCCATTGAGTACCTGAAGGGTGTGGGGCCGCAACGGGCCGACCTGCTCAAAAAAGAGCTGAACATCTACACATTTAAAGACCTGCTCGAACTGGTTCCCTACCGTCATATCGATAAAACCAAAGTGAACCTGGTGCGGGAGATCACCCCCCAAACCGATTTCATACAAATAGCCGGCGTAATTACCAGCACCGGCATCATGGGCGAAAAAAGAAGTAAACGCCTGGTGGCCGAAATAAGGGATTCAACCGGCACGCTTGAACTGGTGTGGTTCCAGGGCATTAACTGGATACAAAAAATGCTCATTGTTGGGCAAACCTACCTGGTTTACGGTAAAGTGAGTTTTTTTCAGGGACAGCCCCAGATCACCCACCCCGAATTGGAGAATTTCAGCCGTGAAAAAATGGAAGGCAAAAGCTCCCTGGAGCCTGTATACTCCAGCACAGAAAAATTAAAATCCCGGGGAATGGGAGGCAGACAAATCGGGCATTTTACAGAAACTTTGATTAAATTGTTACAGGAAAATAATATTCCTGAAATACTACCTGAATCCATATTGCAACCCCTGCAACTGATGCCGCGTTTCAAGGCTTTTGTAAACATGCATTTTCCGCCCGACCCTGAAACCTGGCAAAAGGCAATAGACCGGTTGAAATTTGAAGAGTTTTTCATTGCACAGATACGTATGGGCCTGTTGCGACAGCAGCGGCACCGCTATTCAAGAGGCGTAGTGTTTGGCCAGGTGGGTGAGATATTCAATAGCTTTTATGAGAAGTATCTGCCATTTGAATTAACCGGCGCACAAAAAAGGGTAATAAAAGAAATTAGACGCGATACAGGCAGCGGCAAACAAATGAACCGCCTGCTGCAAGGTGATGTAGGAAGTGGTAAAACCATTGTGGCCCTGTTGGTGGCCCTGCTGGCCATCGATAACGGCTACCAGGGTTGCCTTATGGCGCCTACCGAAATACTGACCCAGCAACATTTCAACAATATCAGCGGCCTGTTAAAAGAACTGCCGCTAAAAGTGCGAATGCTGACGGGATCAACGAAAACCCGTGAACGAAAAGAAATATTGAAGGAACTGGAGGAAGGTTCCATTCATTTTTTGATCGGCACCCACGCTTTGCTGGAAGATACAGTGCAATTCAAGAACCTGGGGCTGGCCATTGTTGATGAACAGCACCGTTTTGGCGTAGCGCAACGCGCCAGGTTATGGAATAAAGCGGCCGTTCCGCCACATGTGCTGGTGATGACCGCCACGCCTATTCCGCGCACCCTGGCCATGACGGCCTACGGCGATCTTGATACCAGTATAATTGATGAGCTGCCACCCAACCGAAAACCTATTTTAACCGTACATCGTTATGAGACTGTTCGCAGCCAGGTAATGAGTTTTATCAAGGCAGAAATTACGAAGGGACGACAGGCATATATTATTTTTCCGCTCATTGAAGAATCAGAGAAACTGGATTATGAAAACCTGATGAAGGGTTATGAAAATGTGCAGGCATATTTTCCGGAACCCAACTATTGGATCAGTATGGTGCATGGCCGGCAAACAAACGAAGTGCGTACTACCAATATGCAACGTTTTAAGACCGCCGACACTCAGATCATGGTTGGTACTACGGTGATTGAAGTAGGTGTGGATGTGCCCAATGCAAGCGTAATGGTAATAGAGAATGCCGAGAAATTCGGTCTTTCCCAATTACACCAGTTACGGGGCCGTGTGGGGCGTGGAGCCGAAAAAAGCTTTTGCATATTATTATCCGGTTCAAAACTGAACAATGATGCCCGGGAACGGTTAAAGATCATGTGTGCTACGAACGATGGATTCAAAATAGCAGAGAAAGATCTTGAACTGCGTGGTCCCGGTGATATTGAGGGCACCCGGCAAAGCGGCGCATTGAATTTTAAACTGGCCAGCATCGTTCAGGATAAAAAGTGGCTCGAGATTGCCCGCGAAATGTCGGAACGCCTGCTTGAAGCCGATCCTGATCTGGCTTCGGCAACAAATTTGCAGCTTAAAAATTACCTGCAATCGCTCACAGGAAAAACCGCCTGGAGCAAAATTTCGTAGGTATGTGAGCATCATAAACCAACACTGCTTCTTATGCATTTTTACAATTTTACGCATCGGTGTAAGTTGTAAATGCGAACTGCTTACAAGAATCAAGGTCTGTTGAAAGCGTAGCATCGTACTTTTAAATTAATTCCTTCTTCTACTATTTCATCATACGCTGCAAGAGCTTAATATGTGCTTAATATTAAGCAGGCAGGTAAGAAGTGAATAGAATAAACGTTTATTTTAATAACTGAAAACTGACAGGCATTGGGCAGAATTAGTTTGATCATACTTCTTCTTACCACTTTAACCCTTGAATCACTTGCTCAAGGGGGGCCTTCTACATTTGAGTTTACTGAAAATAAAGGTCAGTGGGAAAGCAAAATAAAATTCAAAGGTGAACTGCCGGCAGGCGAATTCTACCTGCATCCAAACGGCTTCACTGTTGTGCAGCATAATACTGATGATCTGTTGCGTTACTTTCAACGCCAACACGGCGCCGTTGATGGCAATACCGGTTCTACCCAGTCCAACGCGCGAACCGGTAAACACAAAGGCGATTTTCAACCCCAAAAACCGGGCAACGATGGCGATGGCAATTCCAGCTTCATCATTCGGTCACATGCTTACCAGGTTCAGTTCCCCGGCGCATCGGCCAGTCCCGAAATAGTACCCGATAAACCCCTGTCAACCTACAGCAACTATTTTATCGGCAACGATCCATCAAAATGGGCCAGCAACGTAAAGATCTTTCAGGCAGTGCTGTACAAGAACGTTTATCCCAATATTGATATCCGTTATTATTCAGAGAACGGCCAGCTGAAATACGACTTCATTGTGAACCCCGGCGGCAATGTGAACAGCATCCTTATGCGCTACGAAGGGGCCGATAAACTGGTCATAAAGAACAATGAGCTCATTGTAAAAACCTCGGTAGGCGATGTACGGGAACTGTACCCCTACTCCTATCAGTTCGATCAGCTGAAAGGCAAACAGGAAACACCCTGCTCCTATGAGCTGGCCGATAAAAACACGGTACGCTTTAAAGTAGGCAACTACTCAAAAAATAATACGCTCATTATTGACCCTTCCCTCATCTTTTCCTCCTTCACCGGCAGCAAGGCGGGCCAATATGGTTTTACCGCCACGCCCGGCCCCGATGGGTCGTTATTTTCGGGCGGTATTGTATTCGGGAACGGGTTCCCTACATCGCCCGGCGCTTACCAAACCTCGTACCAGGGCGGTTCGGCCAATGGCGGTAACGATATGGGCATATTCAAGTTCAGCCCCGATGGCTCGCAACGCGTTTATGCCACTTACCTGGGCGGCGAAGGAAACGATTATCCGCATAGTCTTATCTGTGACCCGCAGGGTAACCTGGTTGTTATGGGTAGAACTTATTCATCCCGCTATCCGGGCACACTTATAGGCCCGGGCGGCGGCGCCGATATTTGCGTTACCAAATTAAATGCAGCCGGAACCGGTATCATTGGTTCACTGCGTATTGGCGGTTCGGGCGCCGATGGCGTGAACATCAGCGACCTGCAGGAAGGCGGTTCCATCAACCTTACTTCTACCCTGCGTTTTTATGGCGACGATTCGCGCAGCGAAGTTACCCTCGACGGTGCGGGAAATATATATGTTGCAGCCCAATCACGTTCCGGTGATTTCAAGGCCATCGGTCCTGTATTTCAATCTACTTCGGGTGGCAGCCAGGATGGCGTGGTAATAAAAATAGATCCTAATTGTACCGGCGTTTTATGGAGCAGCTATTTGGGCGGCTCAGGCGATGATGGCGCTTTTGTTATAGCCGTAGACCCTGCCACCAATGATATTTATGTAGGGGGCGCCACCACCAGTGGTAATTTCCCCGGCAATAAAACAGGCGTTTACCAGGCCGGCGGCCAGGGCGGTACAGATGGTTTTGTGGCCCAGATCGCGAACGATGGTTCTTCTATCATTCGCAGTACGTATATGGGTACCGGTAATTTTGATGCAGTGTATGGTATCAAGTTCGATAAATTGAGTATCCCATACATTATGGGTATTACCGAAGGTACCTGGCCCATTATAAATGCCGCTTATAATGGGGGTAAAAGCTGCCAGTTCATAGGCAAGCTGAAACCCGACCTGTCGGGCTTTACGTATTCCACCACATTTGGCACCGGCGCTGGCAAACCGAATATTTCGCCGGTGGCCTTCCTTGTTGACCGTTGCGAAAATGTATATATCAGCGGCTGGGGCGGCTGGATCTCGACCAGCGGCCGCGACCCCTTCAATATGTCGGGCGTAGCTGGTATGCCTGTTACACCTGATGCCTTAAAATCAATTACCGATAACCACGATTTTTATTTTATAGTTATAAAGAAAGATGCCGCCAGCCTGTTGTATGGCAGCTTCTTTGGTCAAAGCGGCGGTGAGGGCGAACACGTAGATGGCGGCACCAGCCGGTACGATGCCCAGGGAGTTATTTACCAGGCCATTTGCGCCAACTGCTTTGGCAGCTCGGTAGGTGCTATTTCGGTTCCCTACCCCATAACGCCAGGCGTATGGGGACCAACCAATGGCACCGGCACCTCAAACTGTAACCTGGCGGCAGCCAAGATCTCTTTTAATTTTGCCGGCGTAGCTGCGGGGCCTCAATCTTATTTCAACAATGTGGTTGATACGTTGGGTTGTGTGCCTTTCACGGTTACCCTGAAAGATACCATCCTCAATGCCAAAACTTATATCTGGACGTTCAATGATGGTACGCCCGATGAAACTACCACCAACACCGAAGTAACGCATACTTTTTCTGCCATCGGCAACTACCGGGTGCGCCTGATCGGTATTGATTCTACCACCTGTAACATCAGGGACACGGCCTATGTAACCATTCATGTGCGCGACGACAAGGCCGATCTGGCATTTCTGTCAACGAAATTACCGCCCTGTCAGTCGTTGCTGTACCAGTTCGACAATACCACTACCTTCCCGCCCACCAAACCCTTTAAGGCCAGCAGCTTTACCTGGGATTTTGGCGACGGCACGCGGGTAACGCCAGGCCCCATAACCATACAACATTCGTTTGCATCGGCAGGCACGTATAAAACAAAACTGATCCTGAACGATACCAGCTATTGTAACACGCCCGATTCGGTGACGAAGGAATTGCGGGTATCGCCGCTGGTTGATGCGCGGTTCGAAACACCGCCATCGGGCTGCGCGCCCTATACGGCCATCTTCAATAACACCTCACTGGCTGGCCAGCAGTTCTTTTGGGATTTTGGCGATGGCACTACCTCTACCGACGTAAACCCGGTGCATGTGTACAATAACATCGGTACTTATCATGTGACGCTGGTAGCTGTTGACAGCAGCACCTGTAATATCACTGACACCACGTCAATGGATATTGGCGTGCATCCGCTGCCAACTGCCGAATTCTCGTTTGCGCCGGTTCCGCCACAAACCAATAAACCCACCGTATTCACCAATTTATCAACCGGTGGCACCCGGTATGTGTGGTTATTTGGCGATGGCGACAGTACCACTAAAACAACCATGGATACCGTAGCCCATCAGTATAATGAAACAGCCACCTTCAATGCATGCCTCATTACCTTTAACGAATTTGAATGCAGCGATACGGCCTGCCATGCCGTGCAGGCGGTCATTGATCCGTTGCTCGATGTGCCCAATGCCTTTACACCGGGCCGTTTTGGGAAGAACAGCTATATCTCTGTAGTTGGGTTTGGCATTGCGAAAATGACCTGGCGCATTTATAACCGGTGGGGAACAATGGTATTTGAGACCAATAACAGGAAAATAGGCTGGGATGGCTCGTACAAGGGTCAGCCGCAACCTATGGATGTATATGCATATACACTTGATGTAGAATTTTCTGACGGAAGAAAGCTCAGAAAAACCGGGGATATAACATTGATAAGGTAGCTAATTCACTATTGAGATTCCTATTAATCAATAACCTGTGGAATACTTTAGTAAATAATACGTTAAAGCGGGATAAATACTTTGACGTAGTTCAACAAATTGTAATTTTAGACAGGTGGTTTATGACAAAATTTATATCTAATCAAACAGTGTGGCCTCCTGTGACCCGGGAAACAATAAACCGATATCTAAGAATGGCGCTGCTGCCCGTATTGGGTGCTGTGTGTTTTTGTTATCAGGCAGCTGGCCAGGACCTTCATTTCTCGCAATGGTTTAACTCCCCGCTCACAACCAATCCGGCCAACACCGGGTTTATACCCGACGCCGATTACCGGTTGGGTATAAACTATCGCAACCAATGGTCAACGATCATGAGCGTTCCATACAAGACCATGAGCATTTGGGGCGATGCCCAGGTGTTCAGAGACCGTATTGAAAGCGGCTGGCTGGGCCTTGGCGGCCTTATTTTGCGCGATGTGGCCGGTTCAGGCAGCCTGACCTCTACCAAAATATATGGTTCTGCAGCCTATCACCAAATGCTGGGGGTAGCACACTTATTATCGTTCGGCTTTAATGTGGGCTGGGCCAATAAACGCATCAATACCACCGATCTGAAATTTCCCGATCAGTTCGATGGCAAATTCTTCGACAGCAATTTACCTACCAGCGTGGTGCTCGATGCGCCCAATATTAATTATTTCGATATGCAGGTGGGCGTAAACTACGCTTACTTCCCTACCGATAAACTGTATTTAAATGGCGGTATTTCTGTGATGCACCTCAACCAGCCAAGCGAGTCATTCTTTACTACGCCCGATTCATTAAGCGGGTACGATTCGCGGGTTGCCCGCCGGTACAATCTTTTTGTAAACGCCAGCTTTAAACTGAACGACCAGGTGATCCTGAATCCAATGGCTTATTACAGCACCACGTCAAAAGCAAGTGAAATGGTAGCCGGTGGTAATGTTCAGTATAATTTATCGGGCGATGGCGAAACACAACTTATAGGTGGTTTATATTATCGCGCCGGCGATGCGGTTATTCCCATGATAGGCTTTGAATGGAAGGCGATCAGGCTCATGTTTACATATGACGCTACCACTTCTTCCCTGAACAAGTACAATCATTCCCGCGGTGCTTTTGAATTTGCGTTGATGCGGCCGGGATTCTATAATGATTACAATGGTGACAGAAGACAATCTATGTGTCCATCGTTCAAATATTAAACCTTTGCCGTGGTTCATAATCAGTATCATTGCAACCTTCCTATTATTACACTTTGAAAACACGAATTTTGGTTAAGAAAAGTCTGATCGTTGTAGCGCTGCTCATTACCGGCGTTATACAGCTGGCTGCGCAAGGACCTGCCACATTTGAATTTACCGAGAACAAAGGGCAATGGGATAAACAGGTTACATACAAAGGTCAACTGCCTGCAGGTAACTTCTTCCTGCAAAAGAACGGGTTTACCGTTGTACAACATAATACAGATGACCTGCAACTGGTACGCGACGACCACCAGCAACAGCTAGCCAACGGAGCCAGTACAAATCTTTCAAACAAAAACATAAAGCCTTTAAACAATCCCCGGCTGCGGCGTTTTGATTCAAGCTTCGATGTACGGTCACATGCTTATACCGTACAATTTATTGGCGCGGCAGAAAATCCTGAGATAGTGCCCGATAAAGTACTGCCTGGTTACAGCAATTATATTATCGGCAACGACCCTTCAAAATGGAGAAGCTTTGTAAAAAGCTGCGGGGCGGTGTTGTATAAAAATATTTACCCCAATATTGACGTACGCTATTACTCCGAGAACGGCCGGTTGAAATACGATATCATCGTTAACCCCGGTGGTGATGTAAACAATATTGCCATGCGATACGATGGGGCCGATAAACTTTCTATAAAGAACAGCGAACTGGTCATTAAAACAAGCGTGGGCAATGTGCGGGAATTGTATCCTTACTCGTACCAGTTTGACCCGCAGCATGGGAAACAGGAAACACCCTGCGCCTATAAGATCGAAGGCAAAAATATTGTGCGGTTTAAAACAGGCGACTATTCAAAGACCAGCACGCTGGTGATAGACCCGTCCATAATATTCTCCTCGTTTACAGGCAGCGCCATTGATGAATGGGGTTATACGGCCACGCCGGGCCCTGATGGCTCGTTCTTCTCAGGCGGTATTGTATTTGGAAGCGGCTTCCCTACTTCACCGGGCGCTTATAAAACCACCTATACCCGCGGTGGGCAAAAGGGGGTCGATATGAGCATCTTTAAGTTCAGCCCCGATGGCAGCAGCCGGGTTTATGCTACCTACCTGGGTGGCAGCGCCGATGAATTTCCACACAGTCTTTATTGCGATCCCCAGGGCAACCTGGTCATCTTGGGTAGAACCTATTCAAACGTTTCCTATCCCGGCACGTTGGTTGGAACCGGCGGCGCCTGCGATATGGTGGTCACCAAATTAAACGCCAGCGGTTCGGCCCTCATAGGTTCGCTGCGTATTGGCGGTTCGGGTAATGATGGTTTGAATATTGAAGACCAGATGGAGACCAGCAGGCATAAGATAACCTCCCTGCTCCGCAACTATGGTGACGATTCGCACAGCGAAGTGATCCTGGATGGCAATGGTTATATATACGTTGCCGGACAATCGCAGTCAGATTTTCCAACCACAGCGAATGCCTTTCAAAAAACAAGGGCCGGCGGTCAGGATGGTGTGGTGCTTAAAATAGACCCTAATTGTTCAAGCGTTATCTGGAGCAGCTTTTTAGGCGGCTCGGCAGATGACGCGGCTTTTGTACTGGCCCTGCGCCCATCAACCCAGGAGATCTATGTAGCCGGCGGTACCGCCAGCAGTGACCTGAAGGGTACTATTTCCGGGTTCAGCAGCGGGGTTTTAAGCGGCAGCCAGGTTAGCGGTTCAATTGATGGCTATGTTTCTATTATTTCAAATGATGGCACTACGCTTCAACGCACCATGTACCTGGGCACTGCGGCGACCGATATTATTTATGGCATTCAGTTCGACAGAAATAATTTTCCTTACGTATTAGGTGTAACCCGCGGTGACTGGCCGGTGATCAATGCAGCCTATAGCAATGCCAGTGCCCGGCAGTTCGTAACCAAATTGAACCCCGACCTAACCAGTATAGCCTACTCCACTGTATTCGGAAGCGGCACCAAACCGAATATTTCGCCGGTGGCTTTCCTCGTTGACCGTTGTGAGAACGTATATGTATCTGGTTGGGGCGGCTGGTATTTACCACCGGCTGCCGAGGCAGATCCTTATGATCTCGCCGGTACAGCGGGTATGCCTGTTACATCCGATGCATTGAAATCTGTGACGGATAACCGCGATTTTTATTTCATAGTGCTTGCACGAAATTCGTCCTCTTTATTATACGGTTCTTTCTTTGGCCAGGATGGCGGTTTGGGCGAACATGTTGATGGCGGTACCAGCCGCTACGATCAACAGGGCGCCATTTACCAGGCTATTTGCGCCAATTGTTATGGCTCAAATGCCGGCCAAATAACCAAGGCTTATCCCACCACAAGCGGGGTATGGGCCCCCCGGAACGGGGCCGGAGATATGGGTTGCAACCTGGGCGCCGTGAAGATCGCATTCAATTTTGCGGGTGTAGGTTCGGGCCCCAAGGCTTACTTTAATGGGGTATTCGATACCGTTGGTTGCGTTCCCTTTACGGTTACCTTCAAGGATACAGTACTGGATGCCAAAAGCTATATATGGAATTTCGGCGACGGATCGCCCGATGTTGCCACTGCCAATTACGATGTTACGCATACCTTCAATGCAGTAGGCAACTACCGCATCCGCCTCATTGCCATTGACTCGGCAACCTGTAACATCGCGGATACTGCGTATGTGAACATTCATGTGCGGGACGACCCCAGCGATCTTGATTTTACGGTTACCAAACTACCGCCCTGTCAATCGTTGCTATACGAATTTGTAAATACGTCAACCTTCCCGGCTACCAAGCCTTTCAAGGCCAGCAGCTTTACCTGGGATTTTGGCGATGGCACCCGTGTAACGCCCGGCAGCCAAACCATTCAGCATTCGTATGCCACGGCAGGCACTTATAAAACAAAACTTATTTTAAACGATACGGCGTACTGTAACTCGCCCGATTCTGTAACCAAAGACCTGCGGGTATCGCCGCTGGTTGACGCCCGGTTCGAAACCCCCACTACGGGTTGTGCGCCCTATACGGCCATTTTCAATAACACTTCGCTGGCAGGACAAACATTTTACTGGGATTTTGGCGATGGCAGCCAATCAAACGATGTAAACCCCATTCATGATTACCCGAATGTGGGAACCTATACGGTTACACTGATAGCCGTTGATTCAAATACCTGTAATATTGCCGACACCACTTCCATGCAAATAAACGTTTATCCCAAACCAGTGGCCGGCTTTTCATTTGCACCTGTACCGCCAACAGTGAACAAGCCTATCATCTTTACCAACCTGTCGACCGGAGGTGCTGAATACAAGTGGCTCTTTGGCGATGGCGATTCCGTTATAAAGAAAACGATGGATACGGTTAGCCATCAGTATAACGCTACCGGTACTTTTGAGGCCTGCCTGGTTGCGTATTCAACCAGTGGTTGTACCGATACCGCCTGTAAACAGGTAGATGCACTTATTAATCCCCTGCTCGATGTGCCCAATGCCTTTACACCCGGCCGTTTTGGCCGTAACAGCTATATAAGCGTAACCGGGTTTGGTATTGCCAAAATGAGCTGGAAAATTTATAACCGCTGGGGCAAACTGGTGTTTGCGACTGAAGACCGGCATGCGGGCTGGGATGGAAATTATAATGGCCAGCCCCAACCCATGGATGTGTATGCGTACACGTTAGACGTAGAATTCTTTGACGGAAAGAAACTTAGAAAAACAGGCGATATTACTTTAATACGATGAGAGGGGGTTAACAGCTGGTTACAGGTTTCAGGTTTCAGGTTACAGGTTCCATGGTTTTTGTATTCCCTGTAACCTGTAACTTGCAACTTGCATTTACCGGTGCTGTTCATACTTATTAGCTACAACGGCCTGCTGCAGTAACTCCATTTCCTGTGGAGTAAGTTTTCGTGAACCCAACACCCCCACCGCTTCTTCCAACTGCTGCACGGTCCTTATGCCCGCAACCACCGATGTAATGGCCGGGTGCTGTAACACAAACAGCAAAGCCGTTTGGGCCGCATTACGCTCATTGGTTGAAATTGATTGTACTGCAGCAGCGGCCTTCTCAACTTCCCGGGGCGAATAATTCAGATATGCTTTTAGTGGTTTATTTACCAGTAAGCCCTGCGCCACTGCCCCTCTTACCAGCACGCCGATATTGTTTTGCTGCAACAACGATAAGCAGGTTTCCTCGGGCCGGCGATCTAACAAACTGTACTGCATCATTACGCTTATGATATTCGAACGCTTTATATATTCCCTGATCACATTGGGGCGAATGGAGGAAATGCCGTAATGCCTGATCTTGCCCTGCTGTTTCAACAATTCAAATGCTTCAATGGTTTCGTCGATGGGGTCATCGATGGTACCACCATGCAGTTGGTACAGATCAAGGTAATCTGTTTGCAGGCGTTTCAGGCTCCCCTCTATTTGGGCCAGAATATATTCTTTACGCGGGTTCCAATCCCACCCGCTGCCATCGGCGCGCCATTGATTGCCCACCTTGGAGGCGAGGTATATTTTATCGCGATAGGGTTTTAATGCCTTACCAACAAACGCTTCATTCATGCCCTTCGCATACAGATCGGCCGTATCAAAGAAGTTGATGCCGAGGTCGAGCGCGCGGTGTAAGATGGTTTCATTGGCAGCAGCATCATCACCCAATGACATACAACCAAAACTTATGCGGCTGATACGCAGGTCAGCTTTTCCTAATTGTACATATTCCATGCTATAAAGGTAAAACTCCGGGCATAAAAAAAGTGTGGCACAGTTGCTCACCGTGCCACACTTAGATTATAAAACTTTAGTAGTGTTACATTACCATCTGAAATCGAAATAAATAGTACCGCCTATTTGGTCATTAGCGCTTTTCAGGCTCTTTGAAGCTACATTGTCAGCAGGCTTGGTACCCAAACCACTGATCTGGTTCATAAAGCCGATGTTACCATTATCAGGGAAAGGCGCTGTAGCAAACTCATTCAGCAGGGCGCCCTGTTTCAGCGGACTGAACATTTGCAGGAATACATTCTGCTGATCGGTATATAAAGTAAAGTTACCCATGTTTGTCTGGAACTGCACCCAGTAAATGTCGGCATGCCATCCTTTGAATTCAGAAGTGGTGTTTGGCTTGTTTGGTTTTTCCCATACGCCTAACTGCTGACCTTTAATGCGGTTCTTCCAAACATGGAAGGGACCACGGCCCATCCACTTTACACCCACGATCTTTTCTTCGGGATATTTGAAAGTGATACCGGTATATTCACCAGCTGGTTTCATTGAGTATTGGTATTCCATTTTCGGCAGTTCACCGGTGTGGAAGGTCCATTTTACATACAGGGTATTCTCCCCTTTATAAGTAACTTCTACAGTATGGGTATTCTCTTTTACCAGGTGTTTGAAATCGGCCATGGTATAATTCGAAACGCCAGCCAGGAACGGTCCGGTGAAAGCCAGGTCACGTTTACCTACATATACTTTGGTGATATTACCGGTCTTTTTATCGAAGATATAGTTGATACCATCGCACACCAGTGACAGGAAAGCATCCTCTTCGGTACGCATGATGGTGGAGATAGAAGCTACTTCAGGGCTTGTTTTCACCACATCTTCGGGCTTACGTATGGGTAAAGTCCAGGTATAAACCTCTTTATCATTTTTATCTGTTACCGTGAGCACCAGGGCATCAGCATACTGGAACTGTTGGGTAAAGGTAAATTTCAACTGGGCTTTTTCACCAGGGCCCGTAAAAGGCGATGGCATTACTCCTTCTTCAATGATCAGTGGCTCCAGCGTTTTCTGGGTGGCTTTGGGGAACAGCGCGAGTTTCCAGGCAAACTTCAACCTGCTGAGGTTGGTATACAGGAATTTGTTCTCAACTGTTAAGATACCGTTCCAGGTAGGGCTGATGTTGTTGAGATCAAAACCAAGCGGCGCCCATAATTCCTTGATGGTAAAATAGCTTGCCCACTTTTCTTTTGATTTCAGATCGTAGCCGCTGGCCGATTCAATGCCATTCTCATCGCGGTACGAAGCCAGGAAGGTCCCTGAGAACTTGGAAGACTTGCTCGCTTCGTTCCAGAAATCTTCTAACCCGGCCGCACGGCCACCATTATAGATACCGTTGCCGATCTCTGTAGGCGTGAACGCTTCGGTTCCGTACAGAATGGAATTGGCAACAGAATTGAAATCGGAATTCTTTTTATCGCCTTTACTCACCGGGTGAATTACATAGCGGCCCTGAATATCGTATGTGGCGAATTCTTTATCCAGTTCTTTATTGCTGGCATTTTCGGGACCGGTTGACCAGCATATTACTGAAGGGTGGTTCAGGCCACTGAACACCACATCCTTGATTAACTTCTTTGCATCGGAGCCGGAAAGCTCGCTGATTACAAACAATCCAATAGAATCGCAAAGGTCATAGAAATGCGGATCTACAGGATAGTAAGACAATCGCACGGCATTCATGTTCAGGTCCTTCATGGTGTTGATATCACTGAGGTATGCTTCTTCAGAGGAACGTGCATTGCCTAACTCGGCACTGCGGCGGTTGATACCTTTAAAGATCACCTTTATGCCATTAACGTAAATACCGTCGGGCTTTGATTCAACAGTTCTGAAACCGAATTTTTTAGTAAAAGTGTATAATACTTGTTGTGATGCGTCTTTTAAGGTTAATACAGCGGTGTACAAATGCGGGTTCTCAGGGTTCCATGTTCTGATCATGGAAAACTCCTTTTTAACTTCTGCATTTTCTGCAGCGGTTACGGGTACAGCATCGGCCAACGGTTTTCCGGTTGGGTCCAGTACCTGAAACTCGATCGATTGATTGGCTTGTATACCCTTACTAAACACCTGCATGGAAAAACTGCCAGATGCTTTAGCGTCGATAACCACCCGTTCTATATAAGAATCGAATGCCTTGCTGTTGGCCACCGGTTTGGCGTTGTCGCCATCATCATAGCCAAGCCATTGCTGGCCCAGCAGGCCTGGCAGCGGTATCTTCGCTCTAATATTGTTATTGGCACGATCGTTGGAACTGTACAGACCATACAACGCAGCATGGTCATTCATAGTCCCTAATTGCGGGAGGGTTGCTGTTCCCTGTGCAAGCGCCTGGGTAATCATCCCATGCATGATCAACAAATGCAGGATTGTCTTTTTCATTTCAGGTGTATGGATAAGTAGCTACTAAATAAGATATCAGACTTTACCGTTATAAAAACTACAAAACAGATCAATATAACCAGCCGGCAAGAATGAATACCTTGTATCCTTTTCTTCGGTTTTTGGTGGCGGGGTTATACGTTCCTATAGTTGTAACATGTTTTGTGATGCTGTATTGAACAGTAAGGGTACATTAACTGTTGTATTTACAACCCCACGCACATTTAATTACAGGAAACTCTATAGGTAGTTTCTACGAACGGTGCAATATAATACTAAATTTTGTTTTGTCTAAGCGTTTTAAGCCTTTCAATGTTCTTATATTTTACATGCCGTTTTAGCTTACTAATTTGCTAACCATTGCTTGTTATCCCTTCAGTATCAATTCAATTTCATTCAGTTCATCACCTGTGAACTGCCGGTTGGCAAGGCAGGCCAGGTTATTATCCAATTGCGCTGTTGAGCTTACGCCTATCAGCACGGTGGTTACCCGTTTATCTTTCAGCAACCAGCTTAGCGCCATTTGTGCCAGCGACTGGTCACGGCGTTTAGCTATCTCATTTAGCCTGCCTATTTTCTCCAGCTTCTCAGGCGTAATATCATTGGCCTTTAAAAAGCCATGCGCCTTTGAGGCCCTTGAATTGTCGGGAATACCTTTAAGGTATTTGTCTGTCAACATTCCCTGGGCAAGCGGTGAAAACGGAATACAACCTACTCCATATTCTTCCAGCGCATCGAGCAACCCGTCTTCAACCCATCGTTCAAACATGGAATATTTGGGTTGATGTATAAGACAGGGGGTTCCCAGTTGTTTTAATATTTCAAACGCTCTTTTTGCTTCAGGTGCCTTGTAATTCGAGATGCCTGCATACAGCGCTTTTCCACTTTTCACAATGTCGTGCAGGGCCATCATCGTTTCTTCAAGGGGCGTTTCGGGATCGGGCCGGTGCGAATAAAAGATATCAACATAATTGATCCGCATCCGTTTTAAACTTTGATCGAGACTGGCCATCAGATATTTCCTCGATCCCCAATTGCCGTAAGGTCCCGGCCACATAATATAACCTGCCTTGGTAGAGATGATCAACTCATCGCGGAGGTTACCTGAAAAATCTTTTTTCAACATGGCCCCGAAATTCTCTTCGGCCGAGCCGGGCGGTGGCCCGTAATTATTGGCCAGATCGAAATGCGTCATGCCCTGGTCAAAAGCATGCCGTACTATACGACGTGCATTTTTAAAATCGTCAACACCCCCGAAATTATGCCATAACCCAAGTGACAAAGCCGGTAACAGTAGGCCGCTATTGCCGCAACGATTATACGTCATGGAGTCATAACGGGTTAAAGACGGGGTATATGCCATCTTAAGTTATTGATTAATGGAATTCTAAAATTGATGAAAGCACATTGATCCTGAAGCCACGGAAGCATTGATTGCCTTTACACATATTCTTTGTTATTCAATGCGTATTTTATATAACGCCTCTTACTGGTAATTAAGTACGTTTAAATAAGAATAATACTTTAGTCTCCGGGGTTAAACAGTACGCCGCTCTACTCAATAGCCCCCGGTCTTACCTACACATATGTTAAACGCAACAAGACTTATTTAATTATGTTACAACATAAAACTTACAACTGTTATTTTAACAGTTTATTAGCGGCACAGTCTGCCTTTGGTGGGATAACTACTTGCTCTGCAACGGCTAATGCCCTTTAGCGAAAACAGGGAGAAATATCACGGGACAACCGTATTTTTTGCACCAGGTTGCAAAAAAATCCAGGTTACCAATACTATCAGCAACCTGGAAAAAGGAAAAGGCATGGAAAGCAATCGTTGTTTTGAGTAAGTACCTGCCCGGCAGGTTACTTGTAGAACCAGGTTACTAATGTACTATCTCATTCATTATGTGGAGGGAGTAAAAAGTGTTTTTCAGGGTATCAAAATGTTTACTACGCCCCTTTTTACGGTGAAAATCTACTATTGCATCATAAAAAAAATAATATTATAATTGTTTCCTATAGATTGCGGCTTTTTTTAAAAGATCAATACCTAAAGAATGAATTATTTAGTTTTTGTGCTGACCCTACTATTACTGGCTGGCAGCAGTTGCAACCACCATAAAGTAGTGATCGTAAATAACCACCGCACCGCCACACACCGGCTTCCGCCGGGACAAGCGAAAAAGCTCACGGGCGAAAAATCAGCCCGGGCCTATGCACCAGGACAGCAAAAAAGAAATTAAAACACAGGATCCTCATACACAAGGCCGCCCGTAAGCGGCCTTTATTCTTTGCCACACCCCCTAACCCCTGAAGGGGGAATCATTTAACTTCGGGACTCGCGATATATAGACTGCGTCCCCCCATTAGGGGTTCTAAGGATTGTTTCTTTCCTAAAGATAAAATGTTCTTCCTCCCCTTTAGGGGCCGGGGGGTTCTCCCTCCCCTTTAGGGGCGGGGGCGTGCAGCATATTCCGAGGGCAACACACCAAACTCCTTCTTAAAGGTGCGGGCAAAATACTTGGGATTATTAAAGCCTACCTCATAGGCAATCTCTGAAATATTGAATTGACTCTTTTCCAACAACTGGGCAGCCCGCTTTAACCGGATGGTCTTTATAAAATCAAGGGGCGATTTACCGGTAAGCGCCAGCAACTTCTTATACAAAGCCACGCGGCTCATGTGCAGGGCCCGGCTCAGGTCTTCTACCGAAAAATCAGGATTTGAAATATTTTGTTCCACCGTTTCAATCGACTGGCGAATGAACTGTTCATCAACGGAAGTAACACTTATTTCAGAAGGATTTACCTCTACCTGCTTCTGAAATAACTTTCGCATGGCTTCCTGTTGCGCCAGCAGGTTTTTAATGCGCGATTGCAGCATTTCGTAGCTGAATGGCTTGGTCACATAATCGTTTGCCCCTACCTGAAACGCCTCCATTTTGGGTTCTGCCGCCGACCGGGCCGTTAATAAGATCACCGGAATATGCGAAGTGTGCTTATCGTGCTTTATAGTGCGGCACAATTCCATGCCATCCATCACCGGCATCATTACATCACTCACCACCAGGTCGGGTTGCAACTGCTTTGTTTTTTCCCAGCCTTCGGCCCCGTTCACGGCTTCATATACCATATAGTTGCGGCGCAGGTTATCTTTCAGGTAGAACCTTATGTCTTCATTATCATCCACGATCAGTAACACCGGCTTTTTGCGGCCCCCTTTGCCGGTTTGGTCGCCTGTTTCTTCTGCCGGCTCGGGTGTCATCAGCACTTCTTCAACCGGCGCCGTTACCGGTTTTTCAACCGGTGCAGTTACCGGTAATAAAACAGTAAAGCAGGTGCCTTTACCAGGTTCGCTTTCCACGGCAATGGTACCCTGATGCAGGCGCACAAACTCTTTTGAAATGGCCAATCCAATACCACTACCCTGGTTCAAAATAGTGCCCGGCACATCGTGCTGAAAGAACCGTTCAAAGATCCGTTCCTGGTCTTCGGCCGGAATACCAATTCCACTGTCCTTTACTTTGATAGATACATATTGCGAATGGGGATGCCCGCCGCTACCGGCTTGCAGCGCCAGCAGCACTTCAATGTTCCCATACTCGGGCGTGAACTTGAATGCATTCGATAGCAGGTTGAATAAAATGCGTTCCAGCTTATCGGGATCAAAAGAGATCTGTAAAGCAGGAATATCGGTTGCAAAATTAAAGTTGATGTGTTTGGCGCCGGCCATATCGGTAAAAGAAAACGCCACCTCCTTTACAAACGATACAATATCGCCGTGCGAAGGATAAAGCCGCAGCTCCTGCATCTCCAGCTTTCTGAAATCGAGCAGCTGGTTCACCAATGCCAGCAAACGCCGGGCATTGCGGTAAATTAACTGATATTGTTTTTTCTGTTCCGGTTCATGGGTGTGCTTCACCATTTTTTCAACCGGCGCCATGATCAGCGACAACGGCGTTCTGAACTCATGGCTTACGTTGGTAAAGAATTTCAGCTTCAACAGGTCCAGTTCATGTACACGTTCCGCCTCCTTCTTTTGTTGCGCCAGCTGAAAACGCATATGCGCCCGCTGAATAGTAAGCCTTCGCGCCGCAATCAAAATGCCGGCTATCAGCAAGGCGTAAAGGATAAATGCCGGAATGGTTCGCCAAAAGGGCGGCAGAATGGTGACCACCAGGGCAGTGCCTTTTTCGTTCCACACCCCATCGCCATTACTGGCCTTTACCCTGAAGGTGTATGTACCAGGATCGAGGTTGGTATAGGTAACAGTACGATGCGTTCCATCGGTAGTAAGCCAGTCGTTATTGAACCCTTCGAGCTTGTAGGCGTATTGATTTTTTTCGGGGTTGGAATAATTGAGGGCGGCAAACTCTAACGAGAAGATATTCTCATAATACTTCAGCCTGATCTCTTTTACTTCTGAAATAGCTGCTGTTAACAGCACGCGGTTATTGACCAGTTCACCGGGTTGCAAACTTTTATCAAATACCCGCAGATCGGTTAACACCACTTCGGGCACAATGGTATTATGGGAAATGGCATCGGGGTTAATGATATTAAATCCATTGGCGCCGCCAAAGATGAGTTCGCCCCGCCTTGTTTTCAACGCGGCATTCTCATTGAATTCGCGGCCCTGCAATCCATCGCGCTCATCATAATTCCTGAACTGGATCTGCATATGACCCTTCGGATCATATTGTTGGATCCAGGCCCTTGAAATTCCATTGGTGGTGCCCAGCCATAGGGTATGCTCATTATCCTCCATGAGGGTGAGGATATTATTTTCAGACAAACCATCGGCCTGGGTGAAATGACGGAAGGAACCGCTGGTTTCATCAAAAAAGTTCAACCCGTCGCGCGTGGTCACCCACATATTACCGCGACTGTCGCGCAACAGGGCGGTGACACTATTACTGCTCAAACTGCGCGGGTCTTTTGAGTCGTGCAAATAATAAATAAAACGGCCCGTTTGTTTGTTCCTGACATTAATTCCCGATTCGGTGCCGATCCATAAATTACCATCCCGGTCTTCGGCCAGTGCAGAAATATAAGTTGAGTTCAATGCATTTGTTCCCTGCCGGTAACGGTAAAAATTATTTGTTTTCGGTTCAAACCGGTTCAAACCGCCGGTCAGGGTTCCCACCCATAACTGCTGTTGCGCATCTTCAAAGATCTCCCAAATGCTGTTGTCTGAAATGCTGTTGGTATCGGCCGCATCGTTCTTATAATGAATAAAGCGCTGCCCGTCGTAGCAATCGAGACCGCCATAATACGAGCCCACCCATAATTTCTTATTATGATCAATGCAAAGGCTTACAATAACATCATTGCTGATGCTATTGGTATTGCCCGGATTGTGTTTAAAGGTGCGGAATGTACCGTTGCTGCGGTCGAAATAGATCAATCCGCCCCCATTGGTGCCTATCCACAGGTTACCTTTATCATCTTCTACAAAACGGTTCACATCATCATATGGTAAACTATGTGCATCGGATAACAAATGCCGGTACACGGGAAACTTGATGATGTTCTCGTGGTAATAATTCACGCCCCTTTTATACGTACCCAGCCAAATAATGCCGGTATTGTCGCGGTAAATGGCGTTCACGCTGTTCTGACTGATGCTTTTTACATCTTCCGGTTTATTCTCCAGGTACGATATGGCTCCTGTTTTTTTGTTCAACAGGTTTACGCCGCCATGGTCGGTGATGATCCATATATTCCCATTATTATCCTGCTGTATGCCTGTTACCAGGTTATTGTTTAACCTGCTGAAAGCAGCATCGCGGTGATAATGTGTGAGGTTATTGTTCTTACCTAAACAAAATACGCCTTGCGGATAGCCTTGTGTATAGATCCACAGTTCGTTTTCTGCATCGGCAAACAACCGGTAGCGCAAAGTGCCGGGCTGTTTAAACAAAGCGCTATTGCTGTAGATTTTTTTTTCTGTGGCTGTATTGTATGCTTCCAGCAGGCCATCGCTGTACATGATCCAGAGATTACCGGCGTTATCGGCCTCCATATCTACAATATCAGGTGTATTGGGGATAACCGGTTGCCGCGGAAAGCGGCGCACCGTATGCGCCGCAGGGTTATACCGGCTGGCGCCATACCCGGTTTGTGCAAACCAGAAACAGCCCTGTTTATCTTTTTCAATATCGTTGACAAATGCGGCTGGTAATGATACTTGACGGCACCAGGCCAGCGTATTGGTCATCGCTTTTTCCGACACGGGATCAAAGATGCATTGCCCGCTGCGGGTATCGATCCAGAATTTATTTTGCGGCCCCTCCTGGATCTTTACGATCTGGTCTTCGTTGAGTGAAGTGGAGTCGTTTTCTTTATGGCGAAAGGTCCTGAATACATAGCCATCGTAACGGTTCAACCCCGAAGCGGTGCCAAACCACATAAAACCTTTGGCGTCTTTTATAATGGTGTTAACCTGGTTATGCGATAAACCGTTTGAAACATCAAGATGCAGGAAGGGATACTGCACGGGTTGTGCTAATACTGGATAAAGGAATAGTAAACAGGCTATCGTTATTATCAGTAAACGGTTGATCATTCTAATTGGCAATCACAATCAGTATTGGTAAACAGTAAATTTACGGAAAAACAAACAGGTTACCAGTTACCTGTTCCCGGTTTAGGGGCCTAAATTCGTAACTTGCTATAAGTAAATACCCTCGAAAGTTCGGTGGTCATAACTGGTAACTGGTCCCGGCTTGGCCGGGAGTAACCGGTAACTATCTTATATTCCCATTCCCCTGCAATAACCATTTTTCCGTCACCAGTTTTTCCAATGCAAAGGGGCCGCGGGCATGTAATTTCTGGGTTGAAATACCTATTTCGGCGCCCAGCCCCATTTCTTCGCCATCGGTAAAACGGGTACTGGCATTGGTATATACAGCGGCGGCATCCACTTCCTGTAAAAAGCGGGCGCATTGTTTTTTATTGTTCGAAACGATGGCTTCAGAATGTTTGGTAGAATGCTCGCGAATGTGGTCAAGCGCTTCATCAATGTTCTTCACCACTTTTACAGCGCATTTCAAACTCTGGAATTCGCGATCGAAATCTTCAGGAGAAGCTTTCTGCAAATGCGGATACCCTTTTAATAATTTATGGGCCCTGGTATCGGCAAATACCTCCACCTGGTGTTCGTTGAACAGCGGTTGCAATTGTTTTAGGAATGCCGGCGCCACCGCTTCATCGACCAGAACAGTATCCATTGCATTGCACACCGAAGGCCGCGATACTTTGGCATTCACTACAATGTTCACAGCCTTTTTAATGGAAGCTTCTTTTTCAACATATACATGGCAAACCCCTGCCCCGGTCTCTATTACCGGTACCAGGCTGTTCTTTCTAACAAATTGAATAAGCGATTCGGAACCCCGGGGGATCAATACATCTACATATTTGGTTGCCGCAAACAATTCCTGCACGGTTTCGCGGTCGCTTGGCAACAGGGTTACACAATCGGGGTCAATGTCATTTGCCTTCAGTACTTTTTTAATAAGCCTGATAGCGGCCAGGTTGCTGTTCTCCGCCTCGCTGCTGCCTTTAAGCAAACAGCCATTCTGGCTGCGCAAACAAAGTGCGGCAATATCGTACGTTACATTTGGTCTTGATTCATAAATAGCGCCCACCACACCAAGCGGCACGCTGATCTTGTTCAGCAGCAAGCCATTTTCGAGCCGCCGTTTTTCCAGTGTTTTACCGGAAGGGTTAGGTAATTTGCTGATCTTCCTGATGCTGTTGGCAATACCGGCAATGCGTTCTTTATTCAGCATCAACCTGTCGACCCGCGGATTATTGGGGTCCTGCTTTTCCACATCGAGCTGATTGGCCTTCAGGATCATGGCGCTGTTCTTCTCCAGTTCATCGGCCAGTTGCAACAGCACAGCTTTCAGTTGTTTATCGGTCGCCTGCCGCAGATTGATGGCGGCTTTCCAGGTCTTTATTATTAATGGTTGTATAGAATTCATCCCGCCTTTTTAAAATATTACAATATCATCAGCATGCGCTGCCAGTACATTCTTTTGCGAAATACCATCGCGAACAGCAGCCGTATCGAGCTTTACTTTGGCAACGCCGATGATGTTCTCTTCTTCATCTTTTAGCTGCACCACCTCCCCTGCTGCAAATTTACCCTGCACATTGGTAACACCCACAGTAAGCAAACTCCGGCGCTGCCGCAAGGCTTTCACTGCGCCTTTGTCGACCGAAATGGAGCCGAGGGTAATGGAGCCGCTGGCCAGCCATTTCTGGCGGGCCTTTAAATTCGAAGACTGCGACACAAAGGTAGTTCCGTTTTTGCCAGCCAGCGCATCGGCAAAGGGCGCTTTCCCGTTCAGTCCGCAAATGATCACCTGAATGCCGAGGGAGGTGGCCAGGCGGGTGAAAGTGAGTTTGGAGGTCATACCGCCTAAACCCAGACTGCTTTTACCGGTTTGCACATAACCCATTACCTTGCTGTCGATCTTTTCAACGCGGGGAATTATGTTTTTGGCATCGTCCATAAAGCCGCCTACAGAGGTGCAAATGATGAGGGTTTCTGCATCGAACCCCACGGCAATGAGCGTAGCCAGCTCGTCGTTGTCGCTGAATTTCAACTCCACATTGCTTACCAGGTCGTTCTCGTTCACGATGGGCACAATACCGTTCTGCCAAAAGGCTTCAAAAGTTTCTTTTAACTGAACAAACTGGAACCGGTTGCTGAAATGGTGCCGTTCGCACAGGGCCTGGGCCACGGGAATATCGAATTTGGAAAAATGCTTTTGGTATAATTGTATCAGCAGGGGATTGCCAACTGCAGCCGCGGCTTTACGCTCTGTAATGCTGCCTTTATAATTCTGAATATATACTTTTCCACTGCCTACCGCACCGCTCGATACCAGCACCACCCGGTGGGTGGTGGCCAGTTCCGAAATTTCTGCCGCTACTTTTTTTATAATGGTATGACTAATTACACCTTCGTCGTCGGTTATCACCGCTGTGCCCAGCTTAATAACTATCACCGGTTTTTGCATGCGCAAATTTAGGTCCCCGCCTCCAAGTTTCCATTTTTACCCTGCCTACTTCAGCAATTCCGGGAAAAAAATTCTACATGAAACCCCACGAAATCAAATGAATGTCAGCCAGTTGTGGCAGGCATACCCTTTTAGTTATTATTAGCAAAACTGGAGTTATGAAAATCTATTATGGATTAATTCTGTTGCTGATCACTATGTTTTATGCAGGTTGCGCTGCCATTGAAACCATTTTCAAAGCCGGTATGTGGTGGGGAATTATTCTGGTAGTATTAGTGATTGGAGGGATATTTTTCCTGATCAGTAAGGTGTTTGGGAAGAAGTAGAACTCATTGTTGCAGGTTACAGGTTGCAAGATACGGGGGAAACCATATTCCCGGAGGCCCTGAAACCTGGAACATGAAACCTGTAACTAATTCTTGAATTCCTGCGAGATCATCAATCCATACTTGCCGCCATCCACAATGCCAATGCCGAGGCGGCCGAATTCGGGACGCAGGATATTGGCGCGGTGCCCGGGCGAATGCATCAATCCGCTATGTGCAATATCAAGGGTGGGCGCCAGCGCAATATTTTCGCCGGCATTGGTAAATTGCACGCCATCGCTGTGCATGCGGTCAAAGGGGCCTTTGCCATCGGGCGATACGTGTGAAAAATACCCTTTTTGGAACATATCTATCGAATGCCTGCGGCCAACGGCCGTTAATTCCCGATCGGCTTTCAAAATATTCAACCCGGCTTTTATGCGCTCGGCATTTACCCAGCTTAACATCAGTTCTTCCAGATCGGCCCGGGGCGGCGGCGCCATTACTTTAAAGGGAAGAATGACCGTTTCATTTGAACCGGGTTTTATGGTCAACCGGTTCATGGTTCTTTCTACTTCAGTAAATACCAGCGATAATTTTGTTTCTATCCATTCGGCGGGAACCGATAGCTTTCCTACAAAGCGGCTTTCGCGGGTTTTGTCAGAGATCTTATTACTGATGGGAAGGGCCAGCAACAGGGCGGCCATGATCACCGCATGCATAACTCCATTGAAAAAACCGGGCACCATGCCCAGGAATTTATTTGCCCAGCGGCTATGCGCATCCACCGGAATATTGTGCAATGTTTTATTGGTAAGTGCATTTGTTAACACTCGCATAAGTACGTAGGTGATCACAAATGAAAGGGGCAATGCCCAGGCGCCTAAAGCAGGAATGTATTTGTTGATAAATTCAGTAGGATATGGATACAATAAAAAAGTAGCTGCAATACTAATGATCAACCCCATCAGATAGAGTAATTCGAGAATAAAACCTTTTTGCCAGCCATCCCAAATGCCATATCCTACGATGAGCAGCAACAAAAAATCAACCCAATTCATACTTGCAGGCTTTGTTGTTATTAGTAAAAAACCGTGCTACAGGGGCGGATTGCTTTTTCCTTTGGAAGATTTACAGATGGAAGGATCGTATTGTTGCTAAATTTCTACATTTTTTGTTAACAGGCTGTAAAAAGGAAAGGCCCGGATAGAAATCCAGGCCCGTTAAAAATCCAATATCCTATGAAAAACCGATATACTAACGGTGTTCGTGCTTCGTAAATTGTTTGGCGGTAAAAAATAATTTTTCAGGTGTTGTTTCAGTGCCTTCCAAACTGACAATGTGTTATTTATACCTATTAATAAATCACACCAGGGTACCTGTAAAAGCACCATGCTCACGGGGTGAGCCCGCCAAAAAAGAGCTTCCTATCTCATAATACCTGAGTCAACAACACGTCCAACATATTTATTATCCTGCAAGATCCAGGTCACTTCATACTTACCGATCGCTTCGCTGTTCACCATATATATATACATCTTCTTCTTGTCGGCCGACAAATAAACCGCATTATGCGTTTTTATCGTTCCGCCTTCAGAATAGGTGAAATCGGGATGGAACAGGTCGGCATACGCAGCCGGTGGAACGGCCACGGTATCCTTGTTATTAAGTATAACAATAACCGAAGTTATTGCTGTTGTGGGAATGGTGCCATAATCGCCATAATAAGGTTTACCATCTATTTTAACCAGGTATTTCTTATCATAGTAATAAAATAGTTTGTGCTTCGAAGCCTCAAAGTTGCCGCTCGAGATCACCACTTTCACATTAGTGCCTTCAAAAGTAATGGAGTGCATGTTGAAGTCGGTAGCAGGTAATTTTTCAAGCGGTTTCTTCCCGATGCGTTCGTCGATACCCCCAATGGTAAAACTGGCCAGGTCGTCGCGAATTTCGCCTTTGGGATATTTTAAGAAGCTTTCTTTTTTGTTCCGGAGATCAGGTAAGGATTCATCCTGGGCCAGGGCGCCAACAGAAAGGGCCAGCAGGCACAGGCATAAAAAAGATCGCATAGAATATAGTTGTGGGTTTTACAAATTGATCGGGGCGAAAATAATGACAAAAACAGGATTTTGAGCCAAAAGAATGTTAACATAGGGAATGCAAAAGACCTGTAAAGTACGTCCCCAGCGACGCACCTTACAGGTCTTCTTCATTGGTTCCCGGCAAAAAGCTATTGCGCTTCCTGTTTCACCTGGGCCAGTTTATCAGGGAATGCGGCCGTTCCCTGCAGATTATTCACTTCAAAACCATCCACCGCATGGGTTTCGGCGGCATGGGCATAATATTCAGGCTTGTTATTACCCCATTGTACCGAACAATTACGCAGTTTGATCTGCTTTGCCTGCTCAACATAAAATCCCGATGTACGGCCTTTTACAAAGCCTTCTACATTGGCCGGACGGCGGTCATAAATGCCCCCGGGGAAATTGGTGGTCTTATTGATCTGCACCGATACTGAATCGAAATTGATGCCGGAAATTTTGTCGGCCGATTCAGCGCTTACATAAACACCGTTCTCACTTACGCATTTAATATTGCGGAAAGTGATATTGTACACGGGCCCCACCTTGCCTTCGGTTTCCGCTTTGGAAAAACGCCAGTTGGCATCCTTGTGATTGATCCTGGCCCGGCGGTAAGCTGTCACATAAATAGGTTCGGCCTTGCCCCACCATACATCGGAAAACAAATGACTTTCGATGGTCATGTTTGAAAATACCACATCATACACCACCCCTTCATCGCGGTTTTGGATACCTACCCCGCGGTTGCTGTTGCTGATGGTACAATTATTAAAGACCACCTGCCTGATGGTATCCATATTTTCGGAACCGATCTTGATGGCGCAACTACGCGACGTCATGGTACAATTGCTCACGGTGATGTTTTCGCAACGGCCAAGATCTTCGTACTCGCGGCGGTTCTTTAAACAAATGCAATCGTCACCGCTTTCAATATGACAATCGCTGATGCGTACGTTCCTGCTATGGTCAACATCGATGCCATCGCTGTTGCGTACTTTCAGTGAATTCAATATAGTAATACCCTCGATCACCACATCTTTACAACCCGCAAGGTGAACGGTCCAGTAGGCAGCGTTGCCAATATGGATATCTTTCATGCGAATGTTCTTACCATTGATAATGGTGAGCACATGCGGGCGGGGATCGAGCACATTGAATGGCTTCAGCACATACGAATCTTCCAGCTCACTGCCCATAAAGGAAACGCCATTGCCATCAATTTCACCGGTACCGCTTATCGTTATATCCTGAACGTTTTCAGCGCCGATCCAGATGGTGCCTTCACCGGGATTTTGCCTGAAGGCGCTGTTGGTGTACGCTTTTTCGTCGGGATTGGCGAGCACTTTTGCGCCGGCTTCTACATGCAGATCGATCCCTGATTTTAAATTAAACGGACTGGCCATGAAAACGTGCCCGGCAGGGAACAACACCTGGCCGCTCCCACCTTTTGAGCAGGCATCAATGGCTTTTTGAATAGCCGCCGCATCATTTGTTTTTCCATCGCCTTTGGCGCCATAGGTCATTACATTGTATATCTGTTGTGCCGGGCTTTGTATTGTCATGAACAATGCCACGCCGGCAACCATCAATTTTTGGATCATGTTTAAGAGTTTAATTGTTGATTATTTTATTAGGGTTAATCCCGATGGGCGGGCAGCAGCCGCCGCGCCCCAGGCTGTTACTTTTTCCTGTAAATAAACGTCCAGCACCCCGCCTTTCATGATATCGGCATAGGTGATGAAATTCTTTGTATAGGACTTGCCATTCAGCTTTATTTGCTGAATGAAACCATCGCCAGCCGCATTTTTATGACATACGATCTGCAATTTTTTATTACCCGGTAATTGCAGGGTAATGTTGTCAAAAATGGGCGAACAAAGGATATGTTCACCCGAAACCGGGTCAACGGGGTAAAGCCCAATGGCGGCAAACACATACCAGGCGCTCATTTGGCCGGCATCGTCATTCCCGCTTAAACCACCGGGACCGTCGCTGTATTCTTCCTTCAGAATATTCCGTACCACCTGCTGGGTTTTCCAGGGGGCTTCGGTGTAATTGTACATAAAGGGGATCTGGTGTCCCGGTTCATTCCCATGCCAGTATTCATTTTTTGCAAATAAAGTATCCAGTGCATGCTCCAGCCCCCTGGCGCCGCCCATGAGGCTGGCCAGTCCGGGCACATCATGCGGTACATAAAATGTATACTGGCGGGGGGTGCCTTCCGTTATATAGGGTTCGCGTTTGTCGGGGTTAAAAGGTTCGTACCAGCGGCCATCACTATACCTGCCCCGTACAAGCCCCACCGTGGTATCAAACACGTTCCGGTAATTGAATACCCGCTTTTGCAGTAATTTGTAATCGCCGGTCTTATTCAATCCTTTGGCCACTACCGATAAAGCATAATCATCATAAGCATACTCGAGCGTACGGCTAACCTGTTCTTTTTTATGAAAGGCTTCGGGCACACTGTCTTCCATGGGTATATAACCGTATTGCAAATACGAGATCAGCGCCCTTCGTCCTTTCCCATTTATATAATCTTCGCTTTTGGGCATGGCAAAAGCATTCTGCCGCATCAGGTGGTAAGCCGCTTCCGCATTATAATTCCTGATGCCTTTGGCCCAGGAAGAGGCAATAAAGGCGGTTACATGGTCGCCAACCATGGCAGCGGTATAACTGTTCCAGCAAGGGAAAATGGGCAACCAGCCACCCTGCTGGCCTTTTAAGATCATCGATGATACAAACTGGTTCACCCGGGTGGGTTGCAGTATCTGTAACAGGGGCAGTTGGGCGCGGTAGATGTCCCACATGGAAAAATCATCATAGTAGTGTCCGTTGGCCATTTTTTTCAATGAACCGCCGGCAAATGCCGGATAGCTTCCACTGGCATCACTGAACAACCGTGGATGTTGCATGGCATGGTACAGGGCTGTATAGAAAATGCGTTTGTCTTTTTCTTCGCCACCCTGCACCTGTATTTGAGAAAGTGCCTGTTGCCATACCTGGCGGCCCGCAGCCACTACCCCATCAAAATTCCAGTTAGTGATCTCAGCCTGCAGGTTCTTTTTTGCTTCGGCCACACTGCTGAACGAGGTACCGATGCGGATGCATAATTTCTCCCCCTTATTTAATTTAATGCCGGCAAATACGCCACTGTTCTTTTGATTGCTGATAGAATCGATGGTAAATACTTCTGCTTCGTGGAAGGTGCCTGCACGTACCGGTACTTTCTGAAACTGGATAAAAAAATAGCCGTTGAACCCGGCCTTATTGCCCCAGCCCTGGTAAATGCGGTGCACGGGGTTATAGCCCCATACTTCGCCTTTGGCAGCATCGATATGAATGCCGCCCTCGCCCCGGTCGCTGTTGGGTATAACCAGCAGGTATAAACTATCGGCCTGGTCAGGGGTGAAGCGCATCATACCACAACGGGCAGTGGCGGTTATTTCTGTACGGCAATGAGCCGCGGGTAATTGAACACTGTAATAATTTGGTAACGAAGTTTCGTTCTCATGCGAAAAGGGCGTGGCATAAGCGGTGGTGCGCAGGGCGCCCGTCACCGGCATAATGGTTACACTGCCATAATCCTGCATACAGGAGCCGCTGATCCAGTGCGTGCCGCGAAAACCGTTGATCAGACTGTCTTTATAAAAAAAGGGCGGAATACATTTGGTTTCGGTTGCCCGCGTTTGTGGGGTCCATTGCGTCATACCAAATGGCAGGCCCACGGCCGGAATGGTATTGGCATTCTTTTCAGAACCGGCCTCACTGTGTTTAAGGGCGGCAGTGGTGGTGGAGGGGGCGGTGCCCGAAAAGGGTTGAACGTATTGTACCAGGTCCTGGCTATACACACTCAGTGTTAAGCTGGTTGCCAGCGTATATAAAAGTAACTTTTGCAATAATAAGAGGTACAGTGGGCGTATGATTTTCATAATTTATTGGTTAGCGGTCAAATACCGCCTGCGTTAAAACTTCGGCGGTCAAAGAAAAAAAACTCCAGGCTGGAAAGCCCGGAGGGTCAGTATTTACTGCTACATGATTATGAAAAAAAAGTTATTAGCAAAAAAGGTTACGGATTTTTAGTGATATTGGATCTTAGAATCGCTTTAGCTCTATTCAATTAAGCCGGGCCCCAAGGGCGAGCCCGGCGCTCTAGTCATCGCCTTTCCTAAAACTAAAGTGTATAGTTTAGGGCTTAGTGCCCTTACTAAAGAACAAATGGGCTTGTAAGGTATATTGGATTAATACGGGGTGCATTTTTAATAGCCGTCGTTTTGTGTCAGCTTAGGGTTCACAGCAAAGGCATTGGTTGGTATCGGGAAAATTCTGCGATACTGGTCTGTATTTGTTTTATAGCCCCATTTGCCTTCGTATTTACCGTATCTGATCATATCATTCCGGTGCCATGCTTCCCAGGCAAATTCCCGGCTGCGCTCATTGTAAATGCTATCCAGCGTTATGTTGGTCCAGGGAGCTGAAGTGGTGCGGTTTGCACGCAGGTTGTTGGCCAACGACAAAGCTGTTGCACCCAGGGTAGCAGTACCACCACGCAATATTGCTTCAGCTTTCATCAGCACGATATCTGAATACCTGAAAACGGGAACGTCGTTGTTCTGGTCTCTGGTGGCAGATGAAGCATCAGGATAGAACTTGATATTGCGGTAACCCATATTCCAGGCAATTTCGTCGTTACCGGCATCGAAGGCAGCAACACTTTTACGCAGCACGACATCGGGCGTAAGTTCCAACTGATACGTGTAAGGTGTATTGTCACCTTTCCAGTTAATTTCATCATAACCTCCTTTGGTGGTTGTGATCATCAGCGGAGTTACACCATCGGGCAGGGTTTGTTTGCCAACCAGCCACTGCTTGTTGCGTACATCGTTCGCATCATTAAAATTGGCATAGAACTCGGGCAATGTGCTGGCCGGTGCACCGGGTGTGTAAGGAATATTAAAATAATTATATCCTGCTCCTGCAGCCACCTTACCCATCGAACGCGGTACATCATAACGGGCATGATATTGTTGCGAACGGAAGGGGAAGGTATTGGTGAATGAAGGATCGTAAGGTATCGCGAAAATGAATTCTTCCTTGCTGCCAACAGATGTTGGGCCGTTTGAAGGATAGAATGCTTTCAGGTAATTGGCTGAGCTGGCAATACTGAATTTACCGGAGCTGATAACAGCGTCACAGGCGGCGATACAATCGTTCCAGCGTTGTGTACCGGTATAATATTGCGCATTCAGGTACATTTTTGCCAGCAGGGCATAGGCGCCGTATTGAGTGAAACGGCCGTAGGTGGCAGTGCTAACGGTAGTGCTCAGGTTGGGGATCTGCGCTTTTATTTCACCTTCCAGCCAACTGAATACCTGCGCCCGGGGTGTCTTATCGCGTGGGGTAAAATCACCATAAAGCGTATCGAGCGGAACATTACCCCAGTTGTCCATCATATAGAAATAAGCAAGGGCGCGCACCATTCTCAATTCAGCCAGGTTCTGGTCCTTGGCTGCACCGGCGGGTTCATTTTTACCCAGGATCGATAACTGCTGGTTCACGGTACCAATGATGGTAGAAAGCCAGTACCAGTTACCGTTCAAATAGCCATTGTCTCTGGTCCAGTTATGAAAGTGCATTTGCATGTTCTGGCCACCATCGTACCAGTTACCGCCTCTGGCTTCCATAATGCCTTCATCGGTGCTGTAGGTTTGCTGAAAGAACCATTCGGCGGCCATGTTACCTCTTAATGCAACATAGGCAGGGCCTGAGGCGGTTATATAAGAAGCTGAATCTGTCGGGAATACATCGGGCGTTAATTCGGTGGTTGCTTTCACTGTTACCTTGTGACACGAAACCGCAACGCCAGCAGCCATCAATGAAGCGGCTATATATATCAATCGTTTTTTCATAATACTCAATTTTGCTGGTTAAATTAGAAGGTTACGTTTGCTCCAAACAGGATCGTACGCGTTTTTGGATAGAAGTTATTGTAATCAATGCCTGGCACACTACCACCCTGGTTCACTTCAGGATCTATACCTTTAAATTTAGTAATTACAAAAAGATTGTTACCAGTTACATATAATCTTACTGATTTAACATAGTTGCCTAAATTTTTCAAATTGTAACCCAGCGTAGCATTGTCGAACCGGATATAGTTGCCGTTTTCAATAAAACGGGAAGAATACTTGTAAGAATTAACGTCGGCAGTTGATTCACCAGCCGCATCAACCAAAATGTTGGTGTATTGCGCGGTGTTGGGACGGAACAGATCTGCACGGGTAGCATTGAAGATCTTGTTACCGAATACGCCACGGATTGACGTTCTCAGGTCCCAGTCTCCATATTTGAAAGTATTGCTCCAACCCAGTAACAGTTTAGGCTGCGCACTGCCGAGGTAATGATAATCGGTACCTGTTATAGGAGTGGTAGTTAAAGTTTTTCCATCCTGTGCTACGTATTGTGATACACCGGCAGAGTTCTTACCTGCATATTCCAGTGAAAAGAACTGACCAACCGGATGGCCTTCTTTCTGCAACTCCAGGGAGCTGCCCGATTGACCGGCGCCTTCAGGATAACCAGTGGCAACAGAGTCGCCGCCCGCGAATAACGGACTTCTCATGCTGGTGATCTTGTTATCATTGTGGGCCAGGTTCAGGTTACTCGTCCAGGAGAACTGGCTGTTCGATACAATGTTGGCAGTAAGGGCCAGCTCAATACCTTTGTTCTCGAGGCTGCCACCGTTTGCCAAAATGTTACCTGCGGGCACAAGCATGGCATCAACTTTATAATTAAAGATCATCTCAGTTGTCTTCTTCTTATACACATCAACTGAACCACCCAGTTTGCCTTTCAGGATCGTGAAATCAACACCAACATTGGTAGTAGCCACTTCTTCCCATTGCAGATTGGGGTTGGCGGCTACAGTAGCGCCAAATGCTGCGAGGCCACTACCGTTATAATAATAGGTACCCTGGCTGCCCATGATGAACTGTGCGCTAAAAGCGCTAACACCAAATGCATTACCGGTAATACCATAGCTTGCACGCAGTTTCAGATCGCTGAAGATATCCTGGTTTTTCATGAAATCTTCCTGGCTAATGCGCCAGCCAACAGCCACCGCGGGGAAATAACCCCATTCTTTATTGGCGCCAAACACCGAGCTACCGTCTCTTCTGATAGATCCCTGCAGAATATACCTGTCGTTGTAAGTATATTTAACGCGGCCGAAATCAGAAATAAGACGCTTTTTCTGGTAAATCAGATCTTGACCCAATCCAATTTTGGTTGAATAAGCATACGAGTTGCTTAAAGCCAGGTTCTGGTAACCGATATTGTCTACAGGGAAGTTGTAGGCAGTTACCTGGAAACCATCGCCGATCTCATCTTCCTGCCAGGAGTAACCCAAAACCGCATTGATATTGTGTTTGCCTATGATCTTATCCCAGGTAACAAAGGTTTCCAGGATCTTGCTGGTGTTACGATAAGATTGTCTGTTAGCCTGGCCATTGGTGCCAAATGACTGCAGACCATGACCATACGTAGTAGGGTCAGGGTTATCGTACATACCATTATAGTTGGTGGTAAAATATTTGTCGAGGTAAGAACCGTACAGGTTCGAGTTGTTCAAATAAGAGAGGCTCACATCATATGTTAACCCAAAAGGCAGTTTTGCCTGAGCGGTCATGTTCGCCATCAGGTAATTGATCTTATTGTTCGACTTGCTATGGTTCATCATAGCCACCGGGTTGTAATAACCTGTTCTTGTAAAGTTCTCGAAATAAGAGCCATTTGCATTCTTTACCGGTGATACTGGCAAATAAGTAGCAGATTGCAACAGCACCGTATTGCGGTAAGGAATATCATCCACATCGTTATTTGAGTTGGTAACGTTAAGGCCCAGTTTCAATTTATCGTTCAGCAGGCTTTGCTCAACCGACAGGCGGGCGATGATACGCTTGAGGTTACTGTTCATTAAGATACCAGGCTTGGCGAGATAGTTCAGGCTGGCACTGTAGGTGCCATGATCGCCACCGCCGCCCATATATATATTGTGGCTGGTTGATATAGCTTCGTTTCGTTGGGTTTCTTTTTGCCAATCGGTATTGGCGCCGAGGTCATCAGCAGGTGTTAAAGCCGAGCCGTTCTTTGCCAGGAAATCGCGCAACTGACCGGCATCCATTACCTTGAGCCGGCGGCTTACTTTTTCCATAGCTACAAATCCGTCGTAAGAAACGGTAGCCTGTCCTTTTCTACCTCTTCTTGTAGTAACTATGATAACGCCGTTAGCAGCACGGTTACCATAAATAGCAGTAGCAGCGGCATCTTTCAGGATGTCCATTGAAGCGATGTCGGCGGGTGCAATCAGCGCGATGTCAACACCGGGCACCCCATCGATAACATAGAAAGGTCCGCCAGGACTATTAATAGATGAAGTACCACGCAACACCACTGCAGCAGGCCGGTTGGGGTCACCACTGGTGGTGATGTTCAACCCCGGCACTTTACCTTGCAGTAACTGCCCAACATCGGCGATGGCGCCTTTGTTCATTTCATCGGGTTTAATAGTGGTGATCGCGCTCGTCAATGATTTGCGCGATGCTTTACCATAACCAACCACTACCACATCGGTCATCTGCTGAGCCGATGCAAGCATGGTGATTTCATAATTTGTTTTACTTCCAATCAAAACTTCCTGATCTTCCAGTGAGATCCCACTAAAGATCAATACCATACCTGTTTCAGCAGGAATGTTGAATGAACCATTCGCTTTTGTAATAGTAACAACGTTCTTCCCTTTAATAGATACCGAAATCCCTGCCATAGGGTGACCCGTGGAGTCTTTTACTGTTCCGGTAATTAGTTGGGATTGTGCCAGCAAACAGAGTGGCGTTAAGAAAAGCAGCAGCAATAGGCGTATACCCGCGCCTTTCGGGAGCGACCGACAGAGCAATCTCATAACTTAAGTTTTAGGTTAAAGTGTTAATTCTTCCTTCTGGTTTTTTAATGTCAATAAATGTACTTGTCACATTTATGAACGTTATTGTAAAAAAAACACAACTACCTGATGATTGTGTTTTGAATAGCATAGCGAATCATTGTATACCTGCTGCTACAGGTATGCACATAGCGTATTTCTCAATGTTAATAAAACAAGGATTGGATAAAGTTCAGGATGGAGATGTTACTGCGTAATAAAGTTTACTGCGATAAATGTTACTGCGATTATTAAAATTTTATGGTCGATGGCAGGTATTTAGCCACCAGGTCTTCATAATAAGAACGTAGCTGTTTCCAGTCTGGTGGTGTAGGACATTTCGAATAAAGGTCATAAGGGTTGAACAGCTTAACCCATTTCAACATTTCACGATCATGGTCATCTAACAGGTGATCATAAGCACCTTCGCGATGCCAGGCATAAAATGAGTGATACCGCAACATATACAAACCGGGCTCAGGTAAATAATCTTTCAGCATCTGGTATACATACTCATCGTGGCCCCACGACATGTTTACATTGCGCAGTCCGCAACCCTGAGCATATACGCCCAATTTTGTACTGAAAACGGGATCTGTGTAGTCTGTATTGTTCTTGAAGAATTCAGGATACACAATTTTGTCAGAATACGCGCAACCCACAGGGAAGGTATCACCTACAACAGCCCATTGTGGTTCACCAAATAAACAAAGCACTTTACCCATATCATGCATAAGACCGGTGAGTACCATCCAGTCGGGATGACCGTCGGCACGAATGGCTTCCGATGCCTGTAACAGGTGTTGGAACTGGTCGAGATCCGTATCAGGATCAGAATCATCAACCAGTTGGTTCAGGAAATTAAATGCATCCCAAACCGACATTTCTTTACGGTTGAACTGCAGGAACTCCTTTCTCTTTTGTTGAACAAAAGCAAAAGTCTGATGTGTATGGTTGAGTCGATAAAATTCTTTCACGGTGTCCCGGGAGGGATCTTCATAATTACGATATTCGTCTTTTGATTTTTCCTTAGCTATGGTTTCAGGGTCAGGATAGCGTTGCAGTACATCTTCTTCCCATTCATCTAAACTGCCCAGCGGATTGATTTCTTTCTCTGTGAATTTTCCAGGAGCTGCCATTGCAATCGTTTTATTTATTAAGACTGGTTTTATTAAGATTTGGCGTTGATTCGGAAACTAAGTTCTAAAATTTTGCTAAAGATTGTTAGCCATGATTTAACTTTATTTACGAAAACGGTTGCGAGAATATGCAGCAATTTGCAAGGTGAAATAGTCTGTATTACAAACAATTAAGGCGTTAATTACCCAATGAGTAAAGTAAACATAAAGGTTTTAGCAGAAGAGTTGCAATTGTCCGTTTCAACGATCTCGAAGGCGTTGCGCGATAGTTATGAGATCAGTGATGAAACAAAAAAGAAGGTAATGGAGTTGGCAACCCGGTTAAATTACATCCCCAACCCCTATGCCAGCAGTCTGCGCAAAAAGAAAAGCAAGACCATTGCAGTAGTGCTGCCCGAGGTGGCTGATAATTTTTTCTCCCTGGCCATCAATGGTATTCAGTCAATTGCAGAAACCAAAGGATATCATGTACTTATCTATCTTTCGCACGAGAAATACGCCAACGAAAAAACCATCCTCGAAGATTGCCAGAGCGGCCGGGTCGATGGGGTGCTGATCTCCATCTCCAGCGAAACCAAGTCAGGTGATCAAATACATAAATTACAGGCTAACAATATTCCCGTTGTTTTTTTCGACCGGGAAGAGGAAAGCATTGAGACTGCCCGCGTTACTACCAATGATTACGAGTGTGGCCTCATAGCTGCCAATCACCTGCTAAACCGTGGTTGCCGCCGACCCGCATTCCTTTCCATTTCTGAAAGCCTGCCCATTTGTTTGAACCGGATAGAAGGCTTTAAAGCGGCGCTTCAGGAAACTGGGATACCCGATGCCGACAGGCAGATCATTTATTGTACTGATAATGACAGTATGTATAAACAAATAAAAACCATACTGCAAAGTGATAACCGCCCCGATGGCCTCATCGCTTCCGTTGAAAAAATTGTTACCCCGGTTTACCTTGCCTGCCATGAACTCAATATCAACATTCCCAACGATGTAAAAGTGATCGCCTTTGCCACGTTGGATACTGCCCCCATCCTTGATCCACCGCTTACCACCATCACCCAGCCAGCCTTTGAGATCGGGAAAGCTGCCGCTACCCTGCTTTTTAAAGGAATTGAAAAAAGTACGTTCGATTTGAGTAAGGAGCATATGGTGATACCCTCTGTGTTGATTGAGCGGGAATCAACGCGGGCAGCCAATTAACCCTTCGCAACCGTATTCGTACATTTTTTTGTAAAACCCTGCCAAAATCATTAATAATGAGGTGAAAGAAATATATTGTGGTTGCTAAATAATCTACCACAGACAACGATTGCGCATGAGTTTACATTTCGCCGACTACCTGATCATTCTCGTTTATTTCATTTTTGTAATTGGTGTAGGGTTTCTGATCAAAAAGAAAATAAAATCAAGTAATGATTTTTTGACCAGCAGCCGCAGCATCCCTCTCTGGATCACCAGCCTTGCTTTTATTTCGGCTAACCTCGGTGCACAGGAAGTAATAGGTATGGTTGCCTCCGGCGCCAAGTACGGTATCATGACCGTTCACTTCTATTGGGTAGGCGCCATCTTTGCGATGGTTTTCCTGGGCGTTTTTATGATGCCCTTCTATTATGGAAGCCGCGCCCGCAGCGTACCCGAATACCTGTCGCTTCGTTTCGATGAAAAAACAAGAGGACTAAATGCTATCTCCTTTGCCGTTATGACGGTTTTTTCTTCGGGTATTTCTTTATATGCTTTGGCCAAGCTTATGGAAACCATTTTGCATTGGGACTTTGATATTTCCATTTGGGTATCGGCCGGTATTGTAATGGTGTATACTTTCCTCGGTGGGTTAACCAGCGCTGTATATAATGAAGTACTACAGTTCTTTTTAATTGTACTCGGTTTATCACCATTGGTGATCATTGCCCTGCAGGATGCAGGCGGCTGGGATAATATAAGAGCCTTATTAAAACCCGAAATGACGCATGCCTGGAAATACATGGGTAATGCCAATGACAATCCCATGGGTCTGCAATTTATGTCGCTCATATTCGGATTGGGTTTTGTAATGTCGTTCGGTTACTGGTGTACCGATTTCCTGGTGGTACAACGGGCCATGATCGCACGCAATATGGGCGATGCACAACGTACTCCCATCATTGCAGCCATTCCCAAAATGATGATGCCATTGATCGTGGTATTGCCCGGCATCATCGCCATTACTTTAATGCAGCCGGCATTGTTATCAAAGGGTTATCATATTCCCACAACCGCCAATGGCGAGCTGGACTATACCATGACGTTACCTTCGCTCATTGCCCACTACTACCCCACCGGTATACTGGGTGTAGGTATAACGGCGCTTATTGCCTCGTTCATGAGCGGCATGGCGGGTAATGTAACGGCTTTCAATTCAGTATTCACCTTTGATATTTACCAATCCTATTTTGTAAAGAACAAAAGCGACCGGCATTACCTGTTTGTGGGCAAGGCTGTTACGGTGGTGGGTATCCTCATTTCCATTGCCACCGCTTATATTGCCAGGGGCTTTAACAACATCAACGACTTTCTGCAGCTGGTGTTTGGTTTTGTGAATGGACCGTTGTTCGCTACGTTCCTGCTGGGCATGTTCTGGAAGCGCACAACCGGTCACGGTGCATTTTGGGGACTGGTGGCCGGAACCGCTGCAGCCGCTGTTACACATGGCTTAACTATTGCTGAAGGCAAAGGCGGCTGGATAGCAGAATGGTATCCCATTAAAAGCGGTATGGGTCAGGCCTTTATCGTGGCTGGCGTTTCCTGGGTCTTTAACTTCTTTACCACCATCGTAGTGAGCCTGTTCACCAAACCCAAACCCGATTCAGAATTAAAAGGTTTAGTATATTCGTTAACAGAAAAGCCCAAATACCACGAGCAAAAATGGTATTTGCGTGTGGTGCCCCTGGGTTTAGTGCTGTTGGCGATCACTATATTGTTGAACATAATATTCTTCTAAGGTTGTGATTTGCTTTCAATTATCTGAAGATTAAATGTTCTACAACTGCATATATTACTTTTAACTAAAAAATTGCTTCCATGTACAAAAAATTAAACGATCTGCAATTTGTCATTGGCCTGTTCTTTTCGGTAGTATCCCTGATCCTGTTGTTCAATGTGATGCTGGGCTCTAATGTTTCAAGTAAACTTAATGTATATACAGGTAGCGGTTTTCTGATATTCGGCCTTGCGATGATGTTGATCAGAGGTAAGAAGTAGGAAGTAAGAAGAACCGGAAGGTGCAAAGCTCAAAACAAGATTTTAAAATTATAAATACATTGACCGGCTGCCCAAAAAGAGGCAGCCGGTTTTTTAATTACAATACTTAAAAAAACAACAATTAATAAAGATATTCCGGCGGTTCAACCCCGTTAGTTCTTAAATAAATAACAGCCTGCCCGCGGTGATGGGTAATATGATCAAGGGTGGCATGCACCCCATTACCGGCCTCGCCGGTGAGCGTTTGGCTTTTGACAGTTTTCTGCAGGTCATCATATGCCTGGTTCAGGTAAGCAATCACTTCCTGCTTTTTGTTTTTAACCGCTGGCGGGTCCCAACTGCTTTTATTACCCATAATGTAATTATCCTGCCACCATTGAATGCCATAGGCAATATGGTTCAACAATTCACCAAAATTCCAGCCGGCGCCTCCTGGTTTATATACGTAGCCTTTCTCGGGCATGGCTTCTGCCACCTGTAGTGTGTAATTCCTTGATTTTTCAATGGTTTCTATTAACTGATCTTTCATGATGCATTATTTTCAGCAAAGCTATACAGCTGTTTCCCAGGGCACTTAAGGAAACTTGCTATTTTCCGAAGCATCTGATATAGTGCAAATTGTCGTATCTGCATCTGTTCCCGCATTTGCCAATCCTGTTATTTTGCATAGTATGGAAATAACACCATTTAAGAAAGAAGAGATCCAGGCACTCAGGGCGGAAACCATAGGTACGGCTGACCGCATTCACCTGAATAATGCAGGCGCTTCCCTGCCACCTGATATTGTGGTGAATACCATGGTTGATTTTTTGCGGGAGGAAGCTTTGTACGGCGGTTATGAAGTGGAAGCAAAATACCGCGCACAGCTCGATCATACACATGCCCTCATTGCACAACTGATCAATGCACATGCCGATGAAATTGCCCTGGTTGAAAATGCCAGCGCCGCCTGGGACATTGCGTTTAACGGACTGAACTTTCAGCCCGGTGATGAAGTAATTACTTCTGAAATGGAATATGTGAGCAATGTGCTGGGTTTGCTGAATGCGCAAAAATTATATGGCATTGTGATTAAAATGGTCCCCAATGATGATGAAGGAAATTTTTCTATCCCCGCATTAGCCGCTGCCATTACTGACCGAACGAAGTTGATCGCGGTGACACATATTCCCTCAACGGCTGGCAATGTATTGCCTGCAGCCGCCATAGGCGAAGTAGCCCGCAAAAATAATATTGTATATTTATTAGACGCCTGCCAGTCGGCCGGACAAATGCCCGTAGATGTTCAGGCCATTGGTTGTGATATGCTGGCCGTAACAGGACGCAAATATTTGCGCGGCCCGCGGGGTTCAGGCTTTTTGTATGTACGCAGGCAAATGATCGATAAGCTGAAACTGTTATTCTTTGATGGCCGTACGGTTAGTCATGTGAGTGAACAGGACTTTGTGGTGCGGGCAGATGCGCGGCGTTTTGAATGGTATGAAAAAAATCCCGCCGTGACGCTCGGCCTTCAAAAAGCAGTGGAGTACGCGTTGAACATTGGTATAGCGCGTATATGGCAACGGATACAACAGCTCGCATTTTTATTCAGGCAATGGCTGCAAGCGGTAGAAGGCATTACGGTACATGACCAGGGCGATGAGCTTTGTGGCATTGTTACTTTTTCGGTAGCCGGTATACCAGCAACAGAAGTGAGGGCAAAACTGGCAGTAAAAAACATCAACGTGCATATTGGCCTGGCTAAATCCACCATTTATTATATGAACCGGAAAGGCCTGGATGGCATTGTTCGGGCATCGGTGCATTATTATAATACGGAAGAAGAAATTGAAATAGTATGCCAGGAATTGCGTGCCATAAGCAACCAGGTACGAATACAGGTAATGCAAACCAAACTTAGATAAAGATTACGTTTATGAGCACCGCAAAATGGTTCGGGCGAAAGTTTGATTTCAATTTTGGAAACGGGAAATACCCTGCTATTTATGAACGCCTGCAACAGGCGCCGGATATACTGGCCAGTATAATATTACATATACCCGAAGATATTTTGTTGTACCAACCGGATGGTAAATGGTCGGTAAAAGAACATGTGGGCCATCTTTCCATACTGGAACCCTTATGGCGTACACGCATTCAGGATATAACACAGAAAAAGGCGGTGCTTACAGCTACTGATCTCGACAATAAAAAAACTTCAGAAGCCGGTTTTAACGATTATACGATTGCAGCGTTGCTCCGGAAATTCAGGGAAGAAAGAAAAATAACATTATCCCTGCTCGATAGCATGAATGTACCGGAGCATAGCCATACAAGTTTGCATCCCCGACTGGAGCAACCCATGCGGATAATTGATATATTATATTTTACCGCAGAGCATGACGACCATCATACAGCGGCTATCCGGGAACTTATTGGATGAATTACCAAACCCGGTATATTTCTCTTGAGCCGGTCAAATACATCTCGGTGTAGCCGGCCATTTTCTCTTTCATTTTTTTCATCTTCTCTTCATCTTTGGCCATATCTTCCCAGCTTTTATCAAAAGCGGAAAGACTGTCGAACTGGCTTACCATTATAACCCGGTTATACTGGCCGGTCATATCGGTGAGTATATTCACAAACTCCTTGCTATCAGACATCACTTCTTTAAAAAGTTTTGCCAGTTTGGAGGCATTGCCGGGTTTACAAACAAAAATGTCGTGTACTATGATCATGGCTCAAAATTTACTTAAAAGGTAAGCCCTTTTTATTAGAGTACCATGAACGGGAGTTTGATATAGATTAAGAAATTGTAAGATCCCAGCTCTTAAAACGTAAGCAGTTTAGCCTGTTCAGGGAAAATTAGCTTAACGTGCAGCGGGTTGTATGCTTTCAGTTGCTGACGGATCATTTGCTCCCGGTTACCACCGGGTTTCATGTGGGTGATCACGACTGGAAGATCTTTTAATGCTTCTGTACCGGAAAGTGAAGCCAGCTCCTGTAGTTCTACCATCAACCATTGCGGCGTAAGGTGACCGAACAATTGTTTATCGGGTTGTTCGTTGGCAAAAGAAACTTCAATGAACAGTGCTTTTAATTTTTTTGCTTTCACCAAAGGAGAAACCTGCTGCCATAACTGGTGCAATTTATCTGAATGCTCAACAGAATCGGCACCGGTATCACCGAAGTACAGCACATAGGCCTCATTATTCCGCACCAGGAAGGCCGTGCTTTGGGAAGGGTTGGAATGGCTGAGCGGAAAAGCTGTTACCTGCATGTCAGTATTTTGCAAGGGCATTTCGGTGCCGGGCGTAAGTACGGAATAATGGTACTTACCCAATGCCGGCTTATCACCTTCGTTGGCGAAGTTGGCCCAGCTTTTCCAGGTAAAGTATTTATCCTTTAGTACATCGATGCAAAAGTCAAGCCCATAAATGTTCTTTGTGCTATCATCCGGCGAATTGATGACCATGCCGGCCAGGTGATCGAGGTGGGCGTGTGAGATGAGAAATCCTTTTATATTTCTTTTCAGTACATCAGTTGCGGTGCCGGGTAACAGCTTCGCCTGTATGGCTTTTTCGATACCGTAGTGCACCGTACCGGCATCGAGACATACATAGGCATCGCTTTCCTGCGGGGCTATCATGTAAGCCGACAAATTGCTTTCATCGATACCGCCTTTTACGCCCAGCGGAATGACTTTAAATGAAGATTGTGAAAATACGGTTTGGAAAAACAGGGCACCTATGAACGTACAGGTAGTTACAATACATTTCATGGGTTAAAACTACACATAATTATCGTAGTGGATGAACCAGTCTTCTCACTACGGGCATTTTCTTTAATGCTGCAGACCCTTTTACCAGCCAGGCAGTACCAAAAGCCCATAACGAAGTAGTTTCAAAAATAAATGTGCTGTAAACAAATATGCCTTTTTGCGGCTTGATCACAAAGCCGATCAATGGGATCATTATAATGCTAATAATAATGACCCACCCCGAAATTGTATATACAATTTTCCTTCTTTTGAATTTTACTTCCTCAACCCCGGTATAATGCTCATCGGGTTTCTGAAAAAAATACAGGCAAAAAATGATAAAGCAGATGAATAATAAGGAAGCAAAAGCATAATGTAAAGATCCCCCAAAACCCGTTACACCCCTCAACAATCGCAAATATTGATTCATTCCATCATGCTCGGGTTGAAAACCCAAAAATGAGGTAGGAAATGCAGCGATGCCAAATGCGCTAAATCCCGCCAGGTTCGAAACCCGGCTTTCCCAATGGTCCTTACCCCGGTAGGTAATAAGAAATCCACCGAGCACACATAAGATACTTACAAAAACAATATGCATTAAAGTGTAATAATAATGACTAACAGAATGCTGAAAGGAATATTGACCGGCTCCTAACAAATAACACCCGAGCACCACAACGATGGGCAACAATATGCCGGTAAAGCCAATAAAAGCACGGAGTTTTTTGAAAGAAATTATTTCATCCCGTGGAATGGAAGGGGCTTTCATAACAGTGAATTGAGGGGTATAAAATATGGTTTGGGCTACCATTCCAAAAATACAGGGATTATTTTTCTTTACATACCGTGTTTTAACGGTATTAGTAACAGAACGCGCCTACGCAGTTACATGTTGTTGCCGGTAGGCAGCGGGTGGACAATCATACTTTTGTTTGAAGGCGGCGGTAAAGTGTTCTACGCTGTTGAAGCCGGAAGAGAAAGCAATGTCGGCAACCGGGTGGGCGGTGTTGCGTAATAACAGTTCGGCATTTTTGAGCCTGATGGTGAGCAGGAACTGATGAGGCGAAACGGATGTAAAGGTTTTGAACAACCGGCTGAAATGAAAAGGACTCACATAACAATATTCGGCGATCTGCATCAGGGAGATGTCGTCGGTAAAATGATTGGCGATGTATTCCTTGGCCCTTTCGATGGTAATGAGATGGTTTTGTTTTAAGCGGGCGTTAATGCGATTATCGGGTTTGTAGTCGGTTATATTTCCCAGCACTTTCTCCATCACTTCTATGACCCCGTTATCGATCTGCAGTTTGCTACCTGAGCGCGTGAGGACCAGTTTAATAATATGAAAGTGCAGGAACTCCGTTTCGGCACTGGTCTTTATGAGGGTAGAATGCCAGTCGTTGTCCTGGAAAAAAGGAATGCCCCCGTAATGTTCCAGCAGGGCATTGAAAAAGTCTGTTTTGAATTCAAAGATGGTGCATTCGTCGGGGATGGCATGGGTATGGGTCACCGTACGTTCATAACCAGGTTTGGTTACCAGCACACAACCATTATACGAATCGAGCGACCGGCGAAATACGTTGAACAGGAAATTCCCCTTGCGAACAAAACTGATGCAGAATGCCGTGCTGTATTCCGGTTTGGACGTACGGCAATCGGTACACCGGCATTTAAAATCCATAATGCGGTAGAAATCTGATTCGTATAAGGTATGAATGTCGGCATCCATGCCCTAAATGTACAAAAAAAGTTCCGCCGGCTGCGGAACTTAGAGATCGGTAAATTACACGGCTTCAGCAACCTCGGTGATCACCCAGGGGCAAAGTTTGCAGGCATCTGCACCGTTTTGATTGTACCACCTGCATTGTGAACGAATGGAACAGGCAGGCAGCCCATCCGTTTCGGGCATGGCATCCTGAATATGATTAAGCATTTTATCAATGATTCCGCAACGGCTACCAGTCCACTGGCGGCAACCATTTTTGGCGCAGGTACCTGCAAAGCGAAAACGCATTTCGGGCAACCGGCCCTGCATAGCCGTATTTATAAAATCTTCAGTGATGGGAATCGCCTGATCGAGCATATCAACATGCCCATCTTCTTTTACAATTCCCAATAACAGAGATCCATCGCGGCATTTAGAACTTGGGCATAAGGTCTGAAGCGTGTTATTGGCCCCTGACATTTACCCTACAATTTTTTGAAGGTCCTTAATATACCAGATACCTCTTGTTCGGGGGTCGAACCCGGCCAGTAAACCACCCTGAGTGCCATTGAGATCAATGCCCGCCAGCTCAGTCATCACTGCTTTCTGGATCGATTGATTAATGCGTTGCAGGTGGTCTTCAGATAATTTTAAACCTTCGAGGTTTACTACCAGCTGATGTGTGTTTTTTTCGCTCATACAATACTGTATTAATGGTTAATTGCCTACTCTGTAACGGATTTTCGGCATCCTCCGGTTTTATAATGCGTTATAATGCCAGGCAAAGGAGTTGTTTTCTTTGGCAGGATCGATGAAACTGTAAGATGAATTGGATTAAAACCGCAGAAAGTTACAGGTGGTGGCTATGGTAATATAAATGTAATGTATCTACTACATAGGAAACAAGAGTGAAAACACGGTAATTTGGGAAGTGGAATCGCTATAAAAGATTAGGAATAAAAAAGTGAGCCTGCTGAAGAGTTTATCAGAGGGATCTGGCGATACCCTTTTTCTCAGCTTTAACTTTAAAACCTTTAAAAGTATCAGGAATTAGGTTTATTACCTTCTTTGATAGTTCTTTAACGAAGATGACGATATACTCAGACTTACCGCTGCTTTTTATACCAGGATGCCCCTTTTATTTTTAAAACAGTGTTTATCTTTTTGCCCAATAAATTCGGCAAATCGCAACCTAAGGCAAAACAGAAAACGCGTACAACAAACACACTCCGCCACCTGGAAGCTTTTTCTGGCAGCTGCAACGTAATAAGCTGGATACATTTTTTAAACTTTTCTTCCCCATTTTGGAGCTGTAAAACATGCGCGAAAAACTTTTAGTGCGCCTTTTGCAGCTGTAAACCATATGCGAGCAGCTGTAAACGAACCATTTGCAGTTGTAAACTATATGCAAGCAGCTGTAAACATATTATTTGCAGCTGCAAACCATATACGAAAAGCTATAAACATACCATTTACAGCTGCAAACCATATACGAAAAGCTGTAAGCATACCATTTACAGCAGCAAACGATGCGCGAAAAACTGTAAACACCCCATTTGAAGCTGCAAACCACACACGAATAACTGCAATATTTGCTGCACACTCTCCAATTGCAAATAAATTCGGCCGAATAATACAGGGTTTAATAAGCCCTGTCAGGGCATTGAAATAAGCTTCGCGGGGGCAGCAGAGGGCATTTTTTGGAGGGCATATTCGACGAATATTCCCAAAATCCGTACGAATATGGGAAATCCGCCAGCGAATATGGGTTTACTGAACTTTTTATTTACTTCTTCATTTATTTTGATCCTGCAAACATTCTATTTCTAACGGAACGGCAACTTGTATCCGCAATTTGAGTAAAGGATACACAGTAGTGCTTCCCAGAATGCAATTGAGCGGATCTGTACTACGATTGAAATAGTTCGTTATCGTTCTCGTTCCACAAATCAATTAGCAGTTTGCAATCGACAATCCCGCTAAAGCGGGACAACTGCTCATCCCGATAGCTATCGGGAAAACCAGATACGATGAACACAATGTAGCTTCCGCTTGAATAAGTGCAATGATCGTTTGTTAAGTCACTTTATTGGCCAATAAAGTAAACTGGTTACAGGTATTGATGGTAGCGCGTACAAAAATCAATTTTTAATTTTTTAAAAATTTCTATCATGAAAGCGAAATACAAAAAACGCGAAGATGAATTAACAAAAATAATTCAACGGGTATTAGAACATATGGAAAACAATACAGTTTTTCCCAATCCACCCGCTGCCCTGGCGGATCTCAAAAAGCTGTTGCCTGAATTACAAGCAGCGCTTTCTAATGCCGAAGGACGCGATAAAATAATGGTGTCCATTAAAAACGATAAGAAAGCAATTGGACTTGATCTGCTGCAGGTACTGGCTGATTATGTAACGGAAACCGCTAAAGGAGATAGAACCCTGATCCTGCAAAGTGGTTTCGAAGTTACCAGCGACCGAAGTGGTGGTAATCAGCCTCCTTCTATCGGACAACTGGATGTTGAGCTGGGTCACCCTGGCGAGGCAATTATCCGTATAAAAAATGTAACGGGTATTAAAGCCTATATACACCAGTACACCATGGAACTGCCCGGTGCAAACACCGTATGGGTTGGGGAAGGCAGTTCTGAAGGTAGCCATACCTTCCAGGGTTTGACTTCCGAAAAGCGATACTGGTTTCGTGTTGTAGCCATCGGCTATAATAAACAACGGGGCTATTCGCCGGTTGTTTCAAGAGTCATTCAATAATATATCAATTAGCCTTCCTGAACGCAATCAGGATTGGCCCAAACGGAGCTGTCCCGATTTATCGGGACGGCTCCGTTTTAGTTTTTTGTAGTATAACTCCCCTTCACCGGCCTCAACCCTACCCCCTGCAACCTGCCAACAATAAACGTCCCGATCTCCTTACCCTGCTGCGCCCCATTCTCAATGGCATCGCGGTAATGAATGCCGCCATATAAACGTGAAATGGCCGCTTCTGCCGCTGCCTGGCGGAAAGAGGTAAATGACCGGGCGGGGATCTCGAACAATTCTTCCGAATTGTCGGTGAATTTAAATTGATCGCCAAATAAGTATGTAAGCACTTCTGCCGCGGCGGTGGACACTACACTGTGGCCGCTGGTATATTCGGGAAAGGGCGGGGTTTGTAACAACGGCTGCCATTTTATATTGATATAGCGGTTGATATAAGTTTCAGGTCTGATGCGGTTACTGCGGTACTTCTCATCCCAGCAACTGATAAAGGCATCCATGATGGTAATGCCTGTCAGCATTTGAACCGTTATAGTGGCGTTGAAATTCAATTGCGCTTTTTGCGCCGCAAGCGCGGCTATGTTCATCCAGTGCCCACCCGGACTGATCTTTTTATACCCGATCATCATATGGCCCGAGGTGGCCACCACAAATGGATTGCAATCCCAGAACGAAGCAATGTTCAATTGCCCACTATCGGCGTGTAATGATACGTCATACACTTCTTTGGCCAGCCGGTAAAATTCGCTGGTACTGTCTTTACTAAATGCTACCGGGGGCTTTGGCACAAACTGGTTACAGGAATCGATCATGAGCCCACGAACCGTTTTCCAGTTGGGCTCCACCGCTTCCATATAGGCCGGTGGTGTGGGATACCAATACCCATCGCCTTTCAGCGGTGTATACCGCAACTGGGCGCTTAATTTGCCATACCGGTCGGTTTTGGAATAATCGACAATACGGGCGGCCATGTAACTGGCTACCGCAACCGAGCTGTCGAGCAGGGCCCGGTTTATTTTTGCTTTTTGTTGTGCAGCTATAAACTGTTCTTCCTCTTCCTGCAAGCGATAACCCGATGGCAGCATCAGCCGCCCCGTTTCCATAATGCAGTATATGGCTGCTATACGACGGTCATAATCGCCGGGTTTGGTTGTTATGAGGGTGCGCTTATATTGTTTCAACAGGTTGGGCAGCGGTATCAGCGTAGTATCGTGCTGGCTCAATATCTCATACGCTCCCAGCATGCAATAGGCATAATACCGGGCGGCAGCCGGCGGGTTCACCACATCGTGCATCATAATTTTTGATAAGGAAAAAACGGCCGGCTGCAAATAACGGGTAAACGCCACGTCCTCTTTCTTTACTACCGTTGCCCTGGCTGCTGTTTGTGCATGGGCAGCCGGCTGCAATGCCAACAGCAAAACAAATAAAATACCGGCGCCCAGCTTGAGGCGCCGGCCTGACAATATATCAAACAAACGAACTACGAACTGTTGCATATTACTGTACTTTATAAAATTGCATCGCCTCATTGCAGATGCCTGCTAAAATATACCGGCCATTACCAGTGTTTATTTCCGCTGCGCCTTTTACATCGCCTTTGATACAAAGCCCACTCCGGGGCTGGCTCACGTATTCAAAATTGCCTTTGCCATCGCCGGTCAACAAACAACCATATCCCGAATTAATGCAGCCGATCTTTAACCGGTTGTCGCTATGATTGCCCAGCAACAACAGGTCTTTTTTTCCATCGCCATTAAAATCATCGCTCAGAATATTGGTCACTGCCGAAAACTGTGCCTGCATGGGCAATGGGGCCGGCACCATTTTTCCGTTCCTGTTCAAAAAAACAAGGGTACGGGTCTCTGTTATAGCTAACCGGTTTGCCTTTTCCAATTCCTCCTTTGTAAAAATATCTTTTATGGTAGCCTGCGAATAAGCTGCATACGAAGTGAACTTCTTTCGCATGGGATAGATCTGCTCGTTCAATTCATCGCGGCTTACAAACGGATAACTCACTCCCTGAATGTAAAAATTAAAAAAAGGATCAATGGAACCGTTGTTATCAAAATCGGCATAGTACAACTCTCCGGGCTCCTTTTCTGATACCTTTATGCAGGAGTTCAACCCCAGGTTACCGGCAATAATGTCGTCATAACCATCCTGGTCAACATCGGTTACTTGCAACGTAAACCAGCAACCGTTCAATGCTTTATCGAAATATGCGCTCGTTTTGTCAACAAAACCACCAGGCGTATTCATAAAAACCATCACCGGCATAAATTCGCCGCAGAGCACCAGGTCTTTTCGGCCGTCTTTATCAAGATCGGCCCATTGTGCATCGGTGACCATACCAATATGCTCGAACGGAACAGCAATGGAAGTGAATTTCCCCTTGCCATCATTCACCAGTAAATAGGAGGCAGGTGCTGATGGATAACGGCCGGGTATTACCCGGCCTCCAATAAAAATGTCCATATCGCCATCGCCGTCAAAATCACAGGGCCGCACACACGATTTACTGCTGGCGCTCACATTGGGCAGGGCGTCCGTTGCCAGCCTGAACCCGCCGCGCCCATCGTTCAAATACAATTCGTCCTGCAGGGCCGGGCTACCAGGTTCGTACAAGCCATAGCCGCCTTTTGCCACATACAGGTCCATATCACCATCCCCATCGGCATCAACAAATGCGGCCGCTGCAATGGAGGAGGTAGTTTCATCCCCGATTAACAAACCGGGTTCTACATAAAACGATCCTTTTGTATTCTGGATATAAATTTTTCCGGGTTTGTCTTTATCGCCGCTTACAAACAGGTCATCCAACCCATCCTTGTTCACATCGCCTTTTGCTATAACCGGCCCTGTCTTTGAATACATGAACAACATCAACAGCTGGCGTTTAAAATCGTTCTCGCTTTGGTCGGTGTGTTTGTAGGTAAATAATTTATCGGCCGGTTTGAAGATGGTTTTGCCGGCATACACCGGGTCTTCATCAATAACAGGCGTTACCGGTTGCTCGTAGGTAATAGTAAGTTGTTTGTTGGCTGCTACTTTGGTTAGCACCTGTGTTGTTCTATCGGGCCACACGATCTTTACTGAGTCAATGGTTTGTGCACTGTCGACCCCGAAATGTAACCGGCTGCTAACGCACGACAAATAACCGCGCGCCGGGTTCACTTCGGCATATTGCACTGTCTTGTGATTGTATAAATATACTTTGGCCCCGGTGGCAAACCAGTTTGGTTTTTTGTAATGTAGGGTAAGGGAAAGATAGCCGGCCTTCGTGTTTTCCCTTGCAGTATTCCGGTACACAAACGCGTTCTCATTGATGTTATTGATCACCAGGTCAAGGTCACCATCGTTATCCAGGTCGGCATACACCGCTCCGGATGAGATGGCCGGCTTATCCATTCCCCAGGGTTTCTGCTGGTTGGTAAAGGTGCAATCATGATTATTGCGGAAAATATAATTGGGAATAGTCGTTGAGGGCATGGCGCGTATGAGGTCCATTAGCTGAACAGGTTCGCGGTCCACCGCTTTTTTAACTTTGTAATCGCCCCAATAGCGCAAAAAATCCTTGTTGGTATAATCGCGCAGGTAACCGTTTGTAATGAACAGGTCTTTATAGCCATCGTTATCATAATCGGCGAACAGGGGGCACCAGCTCCAGTCGGTACTCGATACACCGGCCAGCTGGCCTATTTCGCTGAAATTGCCATCGCCATTATTCAGCTGCAGCATATTACGCATATACTGCGGGTTCAGGCCCTGGTTCACCATCAGCGCAAAGGATTCATAGTTCTCCTGCAACTGTAATAGCTTCTGACGCCGGTTGTCTTCGGGCAGCATATCCAGCGTAATGATATCGGGTAAGGCGTCGTTGTTAAAATCGGCGATATCAACACCCATTGAAAATTGGGATAGGTATCGCAAACTTTTATCGGCTGTATTGGTGAATGTTCCGTTGCCATTGTTGATGTACAGGTAATCGGGTTCATTGTAATCGTTGGTAACATATACATCCTGCCAGCCGTCTTTATTAATATCGGCAATGGCGATGCCGAGCCCGAACGTCAACGGGTTTTGCCGGATGCCTGCTTTTTTTGACACATCAACAAAATGACCGTTCTGGTTTTCATACAGTTTGTCTCCGGCCAGTTCATCCACTTCATCGCGATAACGGGCCAGCTCCATGTTATCGATCTTTTTGGTACTGTGGTTCAGCAGGAACATATCCAGATCGCCATCGTTATCATAATCAAAAAAAGCGGCCTGGGTGCTGTAGCTTTTATCATCGAGCCCATAGGCGGCTGCTTCTTCTTTGAATGTGCCATTGCCCTGGTTTATGAACAACTGGTTCCGGCGCATATCGTCAGACACTTTGCCTGAATAACAAACATAGATATCAAGCCAGCCATCGCCATTTACATCGGCCATGGTAACCCCGGTTTTCCAACTCCCGGGGCGGCCGGCCAGTTCTTTACACGCGTCTTTGGTAATATCTTTAAACTGCAGGTTGCCGAGGTTCTGGTACAATTTGTTCTCACCCATATTCGCTACCAGGAAGATGTCTTCGAGGCCATCGTTATTGATATCGCCTACTGCCACGCCACCGCCGTTATAAAAATATTCATACGCCAGCACATTCAGGTACTCTGTTTCGTTGATGCGGTTGGCAAACTGAATGTTGGTTTGTTTGGGAGCTAATAATTCAAACAGGGGCGTTTGTGCAAAGCCTGTAGCGGCTGCAAAATATAACAGTGTAGTTATGATGGCACATCGTTTCATACCGGGGATTCTAAATATAGACGTGCCACAGTTGTTCACCATGACACGCCATAATAAACTTATAAACTTTTCAACAAACTCTATTTATCCCACCACATCTTTGAATTCCAGTTGTCGCCGGCCGTCAGGTTGCTTACGGCTGATTTATAACCAGCCGGGTTGCCGCTGGGTTCAGTTGTTGGGTATACCTGTCTTCTGGGAATTACACCGCCTGAAAAGTTACCGGCATAGTTAACGGCTGTGAGCACCGGATAACCCGACCGCTTCCAGTTGTTCCATGCTTCTACAAAATTCAGCAGTATACCTGTGGTTGCCCAGTATTGTTCGTTAATCTGTTTTAATGATGCAGCCATAGTAGTAACATTCAACGGGTTGGCCGCAGCATAGGCATTGGCGGTTGTAGCGCTGATGGTAGCTGCAGAACCAAAGGCCGATAAAGATTGTAATGCGGCCGACACGCCATTGGCATAATGCGCAGCAGCGGTGGTAGCACCTACGTTCCAGCCTCTTACTTTTGCTTCGGCCAGTAACAATTCCGACTCGGCATAGGTCAATACAAATTGAGGACTGTTGAGGTCGTCATAAACAGCTGTGCGTGGCCGTGAATACAAACCAATGGGGTCAGCATTAGTGCCACTACCAGATGCACCAGGATAACCGGGCGCTTTGCTGATATCGGTTGAACCGCCATTGAGGTCCCATCCATTGGGTAATCCCAGTTGTTTGGCAAAGGTATTATCACCGGCTGCTGTGGATGTAGGATCCGAAGCGGCAGAAAGCCCGGCCGGAGGCAATTCAGCAATGATGCTTACCCGGGGATCGGTTGTTGCTTTCAGATAATCAATCAGCGTTTTGCTCCATTTTACCTGGTAAAAATCGGCTGCTGTGGTAAGCGAGCGTGAATTTTCACTGCGGTAGCCATTTGTATTATCGCCTTTTATATAAGCATCTTCTGAAACCGAAGCCAGGGTGCCACCTGCCGCTGCTTTTTCGGCATACTTCTGTGCAGTAGCTAAATCGGCTTTTGTTAACCGCATGGCAATGCGCAGCATCAATGAGTATCCGAACCTTTTCCATTTGCCCACATCGCCGGCGTAGGGGAACAGGTCGGCGCCCGGTTTTGCTTTTGACGCATCGAATTTCGACAAAGCTGCATCCAGGTCGCTTAACATAGAGTTATATACATCCTGTTGTTTATCATATGCCGGCCTTGTAACGCCGGTAGCAGCCTGTAAAGACTGGGAATAAGGAATATCGCCATACAGGTCGGTAACGTAATGCAGGGCCAGCACTTTCATTACGGTGGCAGCGCTTACTATGTTTACCTTATCGGCATTGGACCCATAATTCTTTATGATCTCCTGCGACAACCGGGCACTTTTATAACCCAGGTCGAAGCCACGGCCTGCATAGTCATTGGTATTGCCCGATGACACATACTTATCCATATTACTATAATAGTTGGCTGCGCCCGACGTAGTGGATGCAAATGTTTGTACCCAACCACTCTGGAACAGGATAGCGCCATTATAACCGGTAATGCCATTGATATAATTATATTGGCTGCCCGACAGGAAATAATCGGAATTGAAATTGGAGGGCGCTACCTGGGTTGGGTCGGTATTTATTTCTTCAAAATCTTTTGTACACCCCGTTACCAGCGCAGACACCACCAAACCTGTATATAAAAATGATCTTTTCATTGCGGAATTTTTAATGTTTAAATAATTGCTCTTGCGTTCCTTCCCTATTTTTTAAATTTCAGGTTCACGTTTACGCCATATGTGCGGGTGGAAGGCAGGCTGGTACCTTCAATACCAAAATAGTTCACATTAGAACCGAACTGGCTTTCGGGATCAATGTTTTTGCTCTTCTTCATGAGCGTAGCCAGGTTGCGGGCCACAAATGAAACCTGTGCCGAACTAAAGATCACGAGTTTGCTCACAGCCGACGATGGTACGTTATAGCTTAATTGTACCTGGCGTAGTTTAATGAAATCGCCATCGAGTATACTTGTTGAAGTTACCCGTTGCGCCAGCGCCTGGTAATAGCCCTGTGCATCGGCTTTCACTGTGTTGGTTGTTCCAGCTTCAGTAACCCCTTTTGTGATGCCATCGCGGCCTTCGAGGGTCATCTTGTTCAAACCACGATATATGGAATAATAGCTGGTAGCGCTCAGGATCTTGTTGCCATAGTTATAATCGATCAGGAACGATAAGCTAAGGTTTTTGTAGGTGAATTCATTGTTGAGGCCCCCATAATTTTTAGGCATTACACTACCCCAGGCAAGTAAACTATCGCCGCGTAAGGGATAGCCTGATGCATCAACCACGATCTCGCCTTTTGAGCTGCGTTTGTAATCATATGCCAGGATCTGCGGGCCCGACATTCCCGGGATAAAACTGGTAATAGCATTACCCAGGGTGGCACGGTCCTGACCCAGGTTTACGTGGCCATTGCCAGCATCTGTTTGCAACACTTTGTTCTTGATATTGGTGAAATTGAGCGTTGCCGTCCAGGTAAAGTCTTTGGTTTTTACCGGTTGTCCGCTGATCATTAATTCCAATCCTTTGTTCTGGGTTGAACCGTTGGGAATGAAACCACTGGTAAAACCGGTAGCAATACCGAAGGAAGCGTTCATGATCTCGTGCCTTGTTTTCTTTGTGTAGTAGGCAACGTCTACATTCAGGCGATTGCCCAGCATACGCAGTTCGGTACCAATTTCAAATTCGGAGGTTGTAAATGGCTTCAGCAAACCGCTCGGTAAGGAGGTGTTGAACTGGCCAATAGGTACATTGTTGAAATTGTTGCCAAGTGAATAATATACATTGGTTTGGTAAGGCGAGGAAACCTCACCACTGGTAACTGCATAAGAGGCCCTGAGTTTACCAAAATCAAGGTTCTTGATATGCGTTAATTCAGAAAAGATCAAACTGGCTGATACAGATGGCACAAAAATGCCGTTGTTATTCTTCGGAAGGCTTGAATAAGTATCGTACCGGCCGGTAGTTCCAATGGTAAGGAAATTCTTGTAAGCCAGATCAAGGGTATAGTAGGCAGAATGTACTTCTGTCTTTTGAAATTGATAATCGCGGTTGAAGTTCTGCACATTATTAAAACTGTACTGGTAAGGCAGAATGAACGGTCCACCGCCGATCTTTACGTACTCCGTCTGGTTCTTGCGCAGGTTGGCGCCCACAGCCACGTCTACATTAAAGTCTTCTGCTAATTTATGCGTAGCGCCGATCAATCCATCCACGTTCAATTCAAACCGTTCTCTTGTCGACAGTTCGTCTAAACCACCAGCCTTGTTGGTTGAATAAGCCGTTCCCCAGGGTGTTACCTTAAATGTACGGTCGTGGAAAATATCATATCCAACGCGTCCCTGTGCATACAACCATTTGGCGAAATTGTACCTTACGGCCGTTGAAGTGATAAACCGTTTACGGCTCAGGTTGTTTACATACTTGTTCACCACAAACCAGGGATTGCTAACATATTCATCATCGCTGAACTGCACCTCGGCGCCGGTTGTGGGGTTAAAGCCTGGTTTCAGGATGTTCTCATCAATGTTGGTAGCGAGGAACATGCCGTTATTGGGATTCAACGGGCCATCGCTCAACTGCGGCCGGTTGGTTGATTTTTCGTCAATGTAGTTGGCCATCATTTTTACCAACAGCTTACTGGTAATGTTCTGCTCAATATTGAGGTTGATGGTCTTTCTGTTGAGCCCGCTGTTGCGAACGATCGATTGGTTATCGAGGTTCGATAAAGACAGGCGGAAAGCACCGTTTTCGCCACCTTTTGACACTGAAACGGTATTGGTAAAGGAAGGACCGCTGCGATAGAAATGTTTGATATTGTCTTTATGCGCTGAATAAGCATAGGTATTGCCATCGAACTGGATCACCTGCGACCCATCGAGCTTGGCGCCCCAGCTTAACCGGCCCGTTGCCTGTGCACCTGCTGCAGTAGCAGGTTTTAAACCGCCGGTTCCCTGACCATAATCATACTGAAAATCGGTATAGTCAATGGCCTTGTCAACCATATAGTTCATATTATAGTCAACAGAGAAATCGCCTTTTTTGCCCGATTTGGTGGTGATGAGGATCACCCCGTTGGAAGCTCTTGAACCATACAGCGCAGATGCTGCCTGACCTTTTAATACGGTCATAGTCTCAATATCATCAGGATTGATGTTCCCGATACCATCTCCGTTATCGGAACCGCCCCATTCGCCGGAAGCGCCGCGTTGGGTATTATCCATCGGTACCCCGTTAATAACAAAAAGCGGCGAGCCCGAGCTGCCCATGCTTGGCACACCGCGTAATAATACTTTTACAGTTCCACCCGGTCCACCATTGGTACCGGTCACTTTTAAGCCGGCCACCCGGCCGCTTAATGAATTGGCTACATTCGTTTCGCGGGCCTGGTTCAACTGGTCACCGGCAACGGTGGCCACAGAGTAACCCACTTTACGGGCTTCTTTCGAAATACCTAATGCGGTCACAATCACCTCTCCCAGTTGCTGCCCACTCGATTCGCCCATTGTAATAGATACGTTGCTTTCATTGGCGCCTACGTCAATCGTTGTTTCGCTAAAACCAATGGAGGATGCTACGAGCTGTAATTTACCCGCTGGCACCTCTAATTTGAAAACACCGCCCATATCGGTCATGGTCTCAATGTTTTTTCCTTTTACTTTAACTGTAACTGAGGGAATCCCGGTACCGGCTTTGTCCTTGACAGACCCTGATATTTGTCGGGTTTGGGCCAGTATTGCTGAATGCAGTAGAATGAATGCAATTAGCAGGCGAACATGTCTCATTAGCGATGGTTTTATGATGATTAAATAACTCCAAAAGAAGGTCGGTAACAAAATGACATACCAATAGCTGGCCGTCTTTTTACAGACCGCAATCATTTTGTAAAAGCTCCCTATTGGTGTTAATACCCTTTCCTTAGGGTTCGTGAAGAGTTATGTTTTAGTTCTGGTTATCCGTTCTTTTTTAACAGTGCGTTATGGTACATCTATCCCCATGCATAATTTTTCTTATACATGGCTGCATAGTATAGTGTAGGCAAATACCATTTTGTAATAAAGAATTAACAATTGTTTTTTATGCCCCAATTACTTTTTAAAAATTTACACCAACTTAATAAATTTCCAAAAAACATGATTACAATCAGGAGATGTTTCGACACTACATATTGTTACCGTTAGTAATAACGGGTAGGGGATTTCTGTTTTCCTACTTTGCTGAAAAATTTTAGCATGCTTAATTTTAGTTACCAGTTACCGGGCGCCGGTTTCTGGGGCTTGAATTTTGATCACTCCAACAACCAGTCGGGCTCTCCAAATTTTTTACCCGGCAACCGGAAACTGGCAACCGGTAACTACTATTTTTCCAGCCAGGCTAAATTGAAGCGATAATACAGGTTACTGCTAATAAGATGGATCACATTGTCGGGGGTTTGTGTGGCAGCCAGGTATCCTTTGGGTTCTGCATGGGCAGCATCCATGGTGAAGAGCCCCGTCCAGGCACCGCCATTAAGCTGGCGGATCGTGCCATCGGTGAGCAGCTTTTTTACCGGCCAGGTTTTTCCTTCATCAAATGAAAGTGCGGCATACATGCCATTTCCTTTGAATACTTCGCCATTGGGTTTGGTGAAGTCCATCCCTTCTGTGCCTGGTTTACCAGGTGTGTGGGTAAAAGAGATCAATAACAACGGGCCTTCATTCAGGCGGCGTAAAACCAGGCGCTGCCCGCTGTTGATAGGTGGAAAAACAGAAGCTTCGTATTGCCAGGTGGCGCCGCCGTCGTTCGAAATACTCATGGGCATTCTTTCAGTTACACTGTCTGTTTTAATATTATCGTTGCGGCCCAGGGCCAGTAAACGGCCGTCGTTCAACTGCACCACACTGGCATGAATACCCGCAATAAGCCCACCCATACTATTCTCTTTGAATAATGGTGTTATTGGTAAATTATAAGGAGTTGTCCAGTGCGCGCCTTTGTCTTTGCTGATATGCATAGCGGTTCCGCCGCGCGGACCAGGATCGGCATCACATAATTGTACCAGCCAGCCTTCCTTTGTGATGAGTGAACCGGCAATTACCTGGTGGCGTTTGGTATGCTCCCGTGCTATCAACTCCGGTTTCGACCAGGTAGCGCCATTATTGGTACTGGTGCGCATTACCATGGCCAGGTTCTGCCAGTCGCCGGCAACTTCCAGTCCGTTTATGTGGTACAACATTCCCTTTTGATCATATAATAAAGAAGTGCCGGTTGTGTTACGGTCGGGTACTGCAAAAAATAAAGAGGCTGTATCCCAACTCTTTTTACCGGCGCGCAGGCGGCTGGCCAGTATCACCATTTCACGGCCATTCTCGGCATTGGTACTGAACCAGGCAGCCAGCAGATCGCCATTGGGACACCAGGTTATGGCCGGACAATGATTGTGTTTGTAGAATGGGATACCGGCGCTGCTATCGGGTTTTACCACATATACGACCGGTGCATCGAAGAAGGGCTCTGTTACTTTTTTCCAAAGATATTTTTGTTGCGATACCGCCTGGCTGTTGGCCGGCAATGGTTCTGCTGCTATTGCTTTGGTTGCAGGCAGCGCGCCCTGCACTATTCTAAAACCGGTAAGCCAGTGTTTGTCTTCGGGCAACATACCCTGCCGGTTAGCCGAACGCAGGTATTTCACCGGCGTATTATGACTGCCGCCTCGTGTTACCCGGCTCATCCCTGTCTTTCTGCCCACCGGATCTATTTGCGCACCGGCGGTGTACGCTCCATACCAGTCGCTGCACCATTCTTCTACATTGCCATGCATATCATATAAGCCCCAGGCATTCGGCGGGGTTTGGGCCACCTGCAGGGAAACCGGTACCGGCGTGCGGTTGGTATGTTGTAATTTTTGATAGGCTGCCGGCAATTCATTACCGGTATTATAGTCGGTGGCAGAACCGGCGCGGCAGGCATACTCCCATTCGGCTTCTGTTGGCAGCCGGTAGGGTTTTCTTTCCTTACGCGATAACCAGGCGCAAAAGGCAACGGCTTCTTCATAGCTTACAAAAACAACTGCTTCATCATCTTTTAAAGAGAACCCATGCTGCCCGCGCAATTTGCTGTGCGCGGGATCAAATGCTTCATATTGTTTGTTGGTGATCTCGGTGGCCGACATCTTAAAACCGGTAGAAATGGTAACTGCATGCACCGGGCTTTCATCGGCATCTTCATTTCCCCGGTTCGATCCCATGTTAAAAGTACCGGGCTTAACATCAACCAGCTGTATCCCTATTGAATTCTTTTGCCGGGCAATGCTTTGCATACCGGGTTGAACCAGGAGAAATAATATAACAGTCCACCGAGCACTCATATTAGATTTGATGTTTATAATTACCGAATGGTTGTAAAATAATAAATATCCGTATAAATAAACAAGGTGAGCCGCTTTGACCCACCTTGTATTATCGTTAAAAAGTTGAAACCAACTATTGCACCTTCACCTCCTGCGGCGATACGTTCCATCCTTCTACTGAAATTAGAACCGCATTAGCATTATCATATTCCACAACGATCTTCTTTTCACTGCCTGGTAACAGGGAGAAATAGTTGTCGCTGTAAAATACCGGCAACACGCGTTCTTTCTTATTCGCATCTAACAGGGTTACCCGGTTAAAAAATGCAACCGGCTCAGTTACGCCGTTGGTCAGCGTTACTTCAATTTTTCCTTTGCCCAGGGAGTTTGCTTTTACTTTTAACCCGGCATGACCCAGGCCCTGCAAACCGGAATGGATACCGAGCTCATCGGGTATGCAGTATAAATTATCGCTGACCACCTGCTTTTTATCATCGAGCAATTGCAACGACAGGAATATGCCCTTGCTCTTTGCCAGGCTGGTCATTAATTCTTTTACTGACAGAATACGTTTTACCGAAGATGGTTCTATATAGGTCAATACCTGGGTAACAAAACTGTCTTTTCCACTGTGGTCATAAAAACGCACTACCAGCATCAGGTTGCGCTGTTCCTCAAATGTATTGTTCACAATAGTGACCATGCCATCGGTGGGGTTGCACATTACATGCACCGGCTCGCTGCCATTGCGCAACCCAAACAAACAGGCATTGGGATCGAGATAATAATCATACATCTGTCCGCGCAGGGCCGTCCAGGGATTTTGTGTTTTCCAGATGATGAAACCGGTATACCAGTCCCACATGCGGTTACTGAACCCTTCGGCCAGGGCGCGATACTGCTCATAATTCACCACCTGTGCTTTCCTTGTAAAGTCGGCTATATCTTTTGGTTCACCATAGGGGTCAAGGTATTGATCATACCCAATGTATTTATGATATTCCCAAACAGAATCAACCTTCTTCAATTTATATTGCGGGAACTGCATATTCAACTGTGGTACGAACCGCCGCAACGATTCATAATCGCCAACGCCTACCGAGCCTACTTCTGAATTGAAAGGGAAAGTGCGGTGCTCCCAGAAATGCGTGGGGTCTTGTATTCCATAGGGGCCATCGCCATTTCCGCCGAGCGCATTGTACGACATTTCATCGCTGTTTGAATAATCGACAAACCAGCGGGTTCCATCCAATGCCGGTAAAATAGAATCTTTCATGGGCCTCAGAATATCTTCGGGCGGTGTGATCTCGTTACCACCACACCAGATAGCCAGGGAGGCATGGTTACGTACCAGTTTCACCTGGTCGGTCACCGATTGCAGGAACAGCGTATGATCGTTGGGGTATTTCCGGCGTGTCCATTGATCTTCGGATTTCATCGGGTCTACCCAACGGCCATTGCAGTCGCCCGACATCCAGAAATCCTGCATCACCAGCAGGCCATATTTATCGCAGGCATTGTAAAACTCAGGCCGCTCAATGAGCGCCCCACCCCACACGCGAATGAGGTTCAGGTTCATATCGTGATGATACCTGATCTCTGCATCATAGCGCTGGTCAGAGAAACGGAGCATGGCATCGGAAATGATCCAGTTACCGCCTTTGATGAATATTTTTTGTCCGTTCACCGCAACCTGTTTGCTGCGGGTGGTGGTGTTCCAGGTGGTTTGAATTTCGCGTACACCGGTGGTCACGGTTTCTTCATCGGTTACCGTTTGCCCGTCCTGTAAAAACTGAAAACGCACCGCATATAAGTTTTGCGGGCCATAACCACTGGGCCACCACAATTTTGGATTGTTGAGCTGATACGCCGGCAACGTCACTTCTTTCACCGTGCCGGGTTCAATAGTAACAGGTTGTTTTACCGTTTGCCCATCGAGCTGATATTGTAAAACGCCTTCGATCTTTGCCGCAGTAGGGTTTTCCAGTTCGGCGCTGGCAATGATCTGCGCCGGCTCCTGCGGGCCCTTTGGTTCGCGAACACCGGGCACTTTGGTGATCACATGCGGGTTCTTAATATTTATAGAACCGGTTCTTTCAATAGTTACTTTATCCCAGATACCCGTATTGCGGTCACGTATAGGTTGTATCCAGTCCCACCCCGCTACATACTGATGCGATACGTTGCGGGCAATGGTACCATCACCACCCTGGCCGCCATTGGGATTACCAACGGGATCAATGGGGTACACGACCACTGCCAACCGGTTGGCGCCATTGCTGTTCAGCAATTTGGTAATATTATAGGTTTGCCGTAAGAACATGCCGTAATGCCGGGCGCTGTTCACTTTCTTTCCATTTAAAAAAACATCACAACTGTAATTAACGCCTCTGAAGTGTAGCCATACCTGTTGGTTGCCGGCCGGCGCCTTTTCGGTAAAATCCTTTACAAACCAATAAGTATAATGATCGCGGCCGGTTTTATAGATGTCGGGGATCTTTTCATTGTTCATGCCGTAAAAAGGATCGGGCACTTTTTTATTATTGAGCAGGGTAGTTAATACCGTGCCGGGAACGGTGGCTGGCATCCAGCCTTTGGTTGAATACGAGGCCTCAGATATTTTTTCACCGGTTGCCTTCAGTGAACCGATGGCGGCACATACCCAGCCACTGTTCAATTCGTACCGGTCCTGAGCCAGCGTTACATGACCTGCAAGTAAGATTAGCCAAATTAGTTTTCTCATATTATAATTCCTTTATTGGTCATAGCTTTATGAAGCAGGAGGTATGAAGTAAGAAGTATGAGGCCGGAAATTCGGGCACCTCCTACTTCTTACTTCCTATTTCTTACTTCGGCTTTTATTGTTGCCGTGATCTTCTTATCGGCAGAATTACCGCCGGCAAAAATAGTATAGTTGCCCGGATATAATTTCCAGCTACGGGTGGCAAGGTCCCATTTCTGCAGGTCTGTTGCCGGAATGCTTATTTGCACTTCAGCTTCCCCACCCGCCTTTACATGCACGCGTTTGAAGGCTTTTAATTCTTTCAGCGGCATGCGGTCAACCGGCGGATACTCTACATACACCTGCACCACTTCATCGCCATCCATAGCACCCGTGTTCTTCACCTTTATGGTGCAGTTAATGCTGTCTTTCACCGTGCGGATGGCCGCTGGCATTTTCTGCCACTCATAGGCAAAAGAAGTATAGCTTAACCCATACCCGAACGGATATTGCACCTTGCCATTAAAGTACCGGTAAGTTCTGCCCTTCATGGCGTAAATGTCGTATGCCGGTACATCGGCAAAGGACTGGTAAAAAGTAACCGGTAAGCGGCCTGCCGGCGATACGCGGCCGAAGAGAATATCGGCCAGGGCATTGCCGCCCTGTTCACCGGGATACCAGGCCAGAATGATGGCATCGGCATAGGGCTCAATGGCAGAAATATCCACCGCACCGCCGGCTGTTACCACGGCAATGATCGGTTTTTTATTCGCTTTGCGCAGGGCTTTCATAAATGCGATGTGTGAAGCGGGCAGGCTCATGTCGGGTTTGTCGCCTCCCTTGGCTGCCAGGAATGCATCGCCTTCCTCGCCTTCATATACCGGGGTCAATCCAATTACAGCTACTGTGATATCTGCATTACCGGCCGCCCAAATACCGCCAAAATGAACGGTATCGGTATAATCGCTACCCTGGTCGTATTCAACCCGGGTACCGGCGTCAACGGCATTGGTTATCCCTTCCAGGAAACTTACCGCGCGGTTGCTCACGCCATGATAGTTGCCCAGCAACGCATCCATAGAAGCTGAGTTGGTGCCCAACACCATGATCTGTGGAAATTTCTTTTTATTGATGGGCAGTAACTGGTTGTCGTTCTTCAACAACACCATGCTTTGTTGCGCCATTGTGCGGGCCAGCGTTGTATGCCAGGCATTGGAAACGCTGTCGGCGCCATATTTATAAAAAGGATTTGCGGAGGCTTCGTCATAAAAACCCAGTTTGAACTGGGTGCGTAAAATGCCGGCCAGCGCACTGTCTACTTCCTGTTCTGTGATCAGTTTTTGCTCGATGGCCTTCATCACATCTTTTTGCAAAATGCTGGAACAATCGAGGTTCACCCCGGCTTTTATAGCGGCGGCCGCTACTTCAACCCCTGAAGCCATTACTTTGTGGCGCATAAAAATATCGTCCAGCGCGCCACAGTCGGTCACTACATGTCCTTTGAACTTCCATTCATTGCGCAGGATCTGCTGTAACAAAATATTACCGGTGCAACATGGCTGGTCGTTCACGCGGTTGTAACCGCACATCACCGATTCAACGCCGGCATCAACCAGGGCATGAAAAGCATAGAGATAAGTTTCGCGCAGGTCTTTTTCATCGACCACTGCATTAAAGGTATGACGGCCATTCTCAGGACCGCTGTGCACGGCAAAATGTTTGGCGCAGGCCGACGCTTTTAAGTACCGGTTGTCGTTGCCCTGCAATCCTTTTATAAATGCCGTTCCCATATGGGCGGTCAGGAAGGGATCTTCACCATAAGTTTCCTGTCCGCGCCCCCAGCGTGGATCGCGGAAGATATTGATATTGGGCGACCAGAAGGTAAGTCCCATATACTGCAGGCGGTTGCCTTCGCCTGTTGACAAATTGTATTTGGCACGGGCCTCGGTTGAGATCACATTGGCGGCCTGGTACAACAGGTCGTCGTTAAACGTAGCGGCCATGCCAATTGCCTGTGGGAACACGGTGGCTACGCCGGCCCGGGCCACGCCATGCAGCGCCTCGTTCCACCAGTTATAAGCAGGTATACCCAGCCGTGATACTTCCTTGCTGCGGTAGCCCAGTAAGGAGATCTTTTCTTCCAGCGTCAACTGGTGCAACAGGTCATTCACCCTGGCCTCCATGGGTTGCTGCGGGTTGCGGAATACAGGTGTGTTCTGTGCATGCGCAGTCATAACAACAGCCACACTCAATGATAACAGAATTCGTTTATTCATACTTCGATTGTAGATTGTTATTGCCTTTGATTATTGCCCCTTGAGTTCCGTTAACACCGGTTTCATTACGGTGGAAATAACCGGTTTTATATCTTCGTTCAACTGTTCAAACACCACGATCTCGTTCACGCCTTTCTTCAACCAGCAACCGGGCACATACAGGGTTTGTTGCGGCCCCGCCTGCCAGTAGCGGCCAAGGTTGTAACCATTTACAAATACAATGCCTTTGTCCCAGCTGCGCATATCGAGGAACATATCGCCGGTTTTTGGTGTCATAAATGTGCCACTGTAAATCGCAGCCCGGCCTTCTTTTCCCTTACCGGTTTTCACCACCGGCATTTTATCAAATGGCAGTTTATACATATTCCAGCCTCCGGTGATCTCTTTTTCATCGATGAGCACGGGTGAAATAATGCCCTTGGTATTATTCACAATTTCACTGCCATAATTAATGCGGCCCATGTTCTCAACCAGTATATCGAGCGTGCTGTTAAAAGGGATGTCGATCGTAGCCGTATATTGTTTATTCATCCGGTTCAATATTGCTACTTTCTTTCCATCAACATATACCACTGCATAATCGCGCAACCCCTTTACTTGTAAAGTGCCCTGTATGGGCTGGGTGAAGTGTTTGCTGTACAGCACATACCCATGGCCCTGGTTCAATGCTTCAAATGACAGTGGTGTGTCGGCCACCACGGGCTGTATTGTCTTTTTCAAATCAAACAGGTCCATCGACTTGTTTAATTGAATGGGCGGCATGGTGATCACCGGCATCTTTGCGGGTATTTCGGGTACCGGGTATTTTACATATTGCTTCATGAGCTCGCGCACGGCCAGGTATTTGGGCGATGCCCAGCCTGCTTCGGTAATGGGCGCATCGTAATCGTAACTGGTAAGGTCGGGTTGTATATCGTGTTCCTTGTTGTAATTGGCGCCGGAAGTAAAGCCGAAATTGGTGCCGCCATGCACCATGTAGAAATTAAAGTGAACGCCGTTCTTCAGGTATTTCTCTACCTGCTGGGTAACCTGTTGCGTTGAAATATTGGGAAAGGGTTCCCCCCAATGTGATAACCAGCCGGGATAATATTCCGCCACCATGTAAGGACCTTCATTGTTATGGTATTTGTCGACCAGTTTTTTCAGGTTCTCCACATTGTCTTCCCCATTGGCCGCAGGCAAGATGCCGGGCAATGAGCCGCCTTCGAACAACCAGCTTCCATCTGACGTAAAGAACGGACCGGTTAAACCGGAATTGATCAATAACTGGTGTATGGCTTCATTGTATTTCCGGTGTTCGGTCAGTGGAATATCCTTACGTTGGGAAACGTAGGAACCAAATTCATTTTCCACCTGCACCATAATGATGGGCCCGCCCTTACTCACCAGGAAATTCTTTGTTTGCTCAGCCAGTTTGTTGATGTATACTTTGCAGGAATCTAAAAATGGTTGGTTGTACGCCCTGATGACAAGGTTGCTATCTTTTAATAACCACCAGGGATAGCCTCCAAATTCCCATTCGGCACATGCATACGGACCGGGGCGCAGGATCACGAACAGCTCTTCCTCTTTGGCGATGCGAAGAAATTCGGCCAGGTTGTGGCTACCGGTACTGAAGTCCCATACGCCCGGCGCCGGGTTGTGAAAATTCCAGAACACATAGGTGGCCACCGTGTTCAGGCCCATTGCCTTCATCATTTTTAACCGGTGCCGCCAGTATGGCGCCGGTATACGGGCATAATGCATTTCACCCGAATGGATCTGTACGGGTTTATTATCGTATAAAAATTGTGAGCCCTTTACTTCAAATGTATGCGCGGTTTGCGCCATGGTAGTGCCGGCCAGCAACGCACCTGCTAAACAAAGTAATAAAATTCTTTTCCAGTTAACCGGGCCACGACGCCAAAATAATCTCATAATATTCAACTACGATTTTTATTTTCAATGTCATTAGATAAGTTCGTATTTCGACTTCGCTCAACGCTTTATGGCTGGCCCCTTCGACTTCGCTCAGGGTCTTTAAACCTTATTAATACACTGCGATATTTGAAATTACCGGACAGGCTTTGGAAGCGGTGATATTGATGCGCACCTTACCTGCCTTTACGGGCGCCAGTTTCAAAATGCGTTTATACCCGATGGTAGTACCTGCGGCCACCTGTTGCCAGCCTTCATTATTCCATACTTCTACCGTAAATGTTTTTACGCGCTGGCCCAGCTTAATATATTCCTGCAGCATCACATACTTGATGGTTTGCATTTTGCCGAGGTTTATTTCAACCGAACCTGTTGGTACATTATCATCGGTTGCCCAATAGGTTTCGTTGCTGTTATCGGTAACATTGCCCCCGGCATAGGAAGCTGCCTTACCGCGGTAATTGCTGGCTGTTACGCTTGCTCCCTGCGCCTTGTTCTTACCAAGCTCGCGGTTCAGCAGGGCGCGAAACCCATACAGCGACTTGATGTCGTTCTCGTGAAAAAGACCGCGCCGGTCGGGTGGTACATTTAATAACAATACGGAACCACGGCCAACAGAAGTAAGGTAAATATCAAACAACTGCTGGGGCGTTTTCACCAGTGAATCTTCTTTTTTATGATAGAACCAACCGGGCCTGATAGATACATCTACTTCTGCGGGGATCCATTTTGTTCCATCTTCTGAACCCTGGTTCAGGAGTTCTTCAATGCCTGCTTTTCCGGCATAGAGGGTATCTGGCGATATGGTGTTCCAGTTGGTTTCACCGGCCATACCTCTTTCATTACCTACCCAGCGTACACCGGGCCCGGCATCGCTGAAGAATATAACATTGGGTTGCATTTGCCTTACCATATCGAGCGTAGTGGGCCAATCGTAATAGGTTCTGCCATCAATTTTCCTTTTCTCGTTTGCACCGCCATAATAGCCATCACCACCATTGGCGCCATCGAACCACATTTCGGTAACCGGTCCGTAATTAGTGAACAGCTCCTTTAACTGATTTCTGTAATAAGTAATGTACTCAGGTGTTCCATAATCGGCGCGGTTGCGGTCCCACGGCGAAAGGTATACGCCAAACTTCAACCCATATTTTTTACAGGCATCGGAAGCTTCTTTTACAAGATCGCCTTTGCCATTTTTATACGGACTGTTCTTTATAGAATGTTCAGTGTATTTCGTTGGCCACAAACAAAATCCATCGTGGTGCTTACAGGTGAGGATCATTTGTTTGAAACCGGTCTCTTTCAACACGCGCGCCCATTGCATGGCATCGGCGCCCTGGGGATTAAACAATTGCTCACTCTCACTGCCCATGCCCCATTCGCGGTCGGTAAATGTATTAACGGTAAAATGAACAAATGCATTGGTCTCCATCTGCTGCCAGGCCAGCTGTGCAGGCGATGGCACCGGCCCAACGGGCGCAGGCGGTTCTACCTTTTGGCCTGAAACCGGCAAATAACCAATAATAACAAGCGATCCCATTACTATTTTACTAAACCCATTTCTAATATTCATCTGAGATTATTTATTTTATTTTTTGGCCAGATGAAATACCCCATGACAAAATTTTCATAACCCAGGGGATAATAATGAAGATTTTGTCACGGGCATTTCATATTCGCTGCTGATCGTATATTTATTAAGTGCTTTAATCGGCGGCTACTATAAATTCAAATGCCAGCGCCGGATAGCCTTTTAATTTCTGCACGGCGGGCGGTATTGTCACTATTACTTTCTCTCCCTTAACCACATACTTTACATTGGCGCCGGTCGACAGCAATTTCATCTTTGCTCCTTTGGGCGGTGTATTGATCGACCATTCAACGGTTGCCGGCACGGGACTGTTCTCGGCTAACAAAGCCAATGCATACACTTCCTTTCCTTTATTTGATTGCGTGAAATACACGTTGCCGCTTTGATAGCCCTGAATTGGACGCGTGTTATAAATGGCCGCGCCGTTTGCTTTTAACCAGCTGCCGATCTCGGCCAGGCGTTGCACCACCGGCGAATCGATGGTACCATCGGGTTTGGGACCAACGCCTAACAACAGGCTGCCGCCTTTGGCTACCACTTCAATTAATTGATGAATGACTTTTGCCGGTGTTTTTAATTTATCGGAGGGCACATATCCCCAACTGTCGCCAAGGGTAATGCAGCTTTCCCAGGGATGATCGAGTTGTTTATCGGGCACCCGTTGTTCGGGTGTTTGGTAATTTTCATACGGGCCATGCACGGTGCGGTCAACGATCAACAGACCGGGTTGCGCCTCGCGGGCCATTTTGGCGATGGAAGGTATATTGATATCCTGGCTCCAGGCGGGTATATTGGCGCCCCAGTTCTTTACTTCCTCGGTTACTGTTTCCAATGGCCGCACCCAGCCGCCGTCGAGCCACAGGATGTCCATAGAACCGTAATCATGCATCAGCTCACTGATCTGGTTATACGTATATTCCTTAAACTTGTTCCAACGCCAGGGATGTTTGCGAATGTCGTAATTATTGTTACGATCGGGCGTGGCATACATAGGCCACCAATAATAGGGGCAATGCCAGTCGGGTTTTGAAAAATAGGCGCCGATCATGAATCCCTGCCGGCGAAACGCATCGAATACGTATTTGGCAACATTGGCTTTGGGATTACTGGCAAAAGGCCCATTGGTGATCTTGAAATCTGTTTCTTTTGTATCGAACATACAAAAGCCATCGTGGTGCTTGGTGGTGAATACCAGGTAACGCATGCCGGCATCTTTTGCTGCCTGCGCCCATTGGTCGGGGTTGAACTTTACGGGATTAAAATCCTTGTTCAGTCCCCAATACCATTTTTTAAAATCATCATAATTGCTGGTGCTGTCGCGGGTGATCCAATCTTCAGAACACAGCGCCCAGGACTCAATCATACCAGGCACGGCGTACAGTCCCCAGTGAATGATCATACCGAATTTCTGATCGCGCCAGTGTTCCAGCTTTTCTTTTACAGCCGGATCGGCAGGCCACTCGTATTGGGTTGATTGGGGATGAATTTGTTGCTCCTGTGCCTTTGCAGTTGTTATAGTAAGGAACACAAGGAGGGAAAGGCCTGACAATGAAACGAACTGTTTTGCCAGCCGGGAAACCGGGAAACTGCTAATGATCATAATCGTGAAGCTGGTTTTAATTTAATAATCTGCCGTCCTATTCAAGACGGCAGCGTTATCTATTACGATGGCAGCACAAAAAATATAGGTTGATAATGGCGGATATTGAATTACCCTTCGACTTTCCGCCGCAGGGCGGACACGCGCTCAGGGTCATGGGAGGCCAAAACTAAGTACTGGCAAAGAAATTTCAACGATACATGCCGGATTTTAAAAAGTTCCCAAACCTTAGACTTTATTTAACATCCCAAAAGATCCTGCCGGTTCGCACATCCCGGTCTTTTACGGTTGCATAGTTAGTGTTATATGAGGTTTCGCTGGAAGGGTATACCAGCCGGGAAGGGGGCAATTCATAACCGGGCAAGGTGGAGGGGTAGAACTGCAGCACCGGATATTTGGTGCGCCGGTATTCGGCCCAACCCTGCACCGATTGTAAAAACCCGAAATGCAACCATTTCTGGATCCAGATCTTCGCCAGCTTCTGATTAACCGTACCTGTATATTTCATTTGATCGTTTTGTAAAAAGCTATCTATGGCAGCTGTTGCCGGTGAAGATACGGGTGTACGGGTTGAAGAACTTATGTTGTTTAAATAAAAATAGAATGCAATCGATTGTCGAACGGCTGTTTCATAGGCAGCCTGGGCATCGCCCCCACCCCATCGTTCCCAGGCCTCTGCTTTTAAAAAATTCACTTCGGGAGCAGTGATCACAATACCAGGCAATTTACTGTTAAATAAAAAGGTGGCCGAATCAAGAATAGCGTACCGGCCCAGGTTCACTTGTTGTTGTTCGGCATTGAAACTTACCGGCAAACCGTTGTAATCGGTATTGGGGATGAACTGATCGCCATCGGTGCGGCCGTATTTATCGAATAGCACCGGAATGCGCGGGTCGTTCGCTGGTTTCATAACCGTATTCAACATATAATCGGGCGCCGAATAATTGAATACTTCTGAAAGGGCATTGTGCAGGTCATCGACATAATTGGAAAGCGGTTGTAACAACACATCGGTTGAAGCCGGCACATATCCTGAGGCCCCATCAATGAGCGGGTACAACCCCGGATTATTTATAATGTTCAACGCTTCTGCTTTTGCCTTCTCTTCATTCACAAATGATAACCGCATCAGCAAACGCAGGCGAATTGAATTGGCGTACCGCTGCCATTTGTCGAACTGGCCATTCAACAAGATATCCTGCTTGCCGAACGAAGCATGTACTGCCGTAGACAGTTGGGCACTGGAAAAATACAGTGCGGCATTTTTCAATCCGTCGAGCATAACATCGTATATGTTGGAAGCATTATCAAATGCCGCATACACAATATCGCCCGAGGTGCTTACGGTACCTGCCTGGCTGAAGGGTATATCGCCCCACAGGTCAACTATTTGTGATGCCTGATCGTACAGCACTACTTTGGCCGCCATGAGGAACACACCGGCATTGAGCTTTTGCTGTTCGTCTTTCAGCGATTCATACAACGATTCTATCAACCGGTAATGGGCCATAATGCCGCCATTGCCACCGTTAGCTGCAGCACCCGGGCGATAAAAATCATTCCACCTGTCCTGGCAATAGCCGGCATTCTGCTGGTAGGCAGTGGTGGTGTTCAAATAGCCTAATGATTGCGTATAGATACCGGTATGCATCGCCACAAAGGTGCGGATGTTCCAATAGGAAGGCCGTACCCGGTCGTTGTTCAGCATTTCGGTGAAGAACTTTTCAATGGAAGGTTGTACGGTTTGATCGGGGTCGTAATACAGGTCGTCCAGCTTTTTGCGGCAGCCACCTGTCATTACCGACAACAGTAACACAATAGAAATTATGTATACAACCTGTTTGGTCATATTTTGTAAGCAAACGTTTAGTTATATCCCGGTAGTTACCGGGACCAGATTGTCAAAATTCAAAATTCACCGAGAACCCAAAACTCCGGGTAGCTGCCATGGAACCTTCATCAACACTTTGCCTGATCCAGTTAGAACCAATGGTAGCTTCGGGGTCAATGTACTTCAACGTACGGTAGAAATACAACAGATTTCTGCCGATGAGCGAAACACGGATCGTATTAAAATGCAACTTGCCGGTTAGTTTGGCCGGCAAGGAATATCCCAGTACGACTTCGCGCAATTTTATATAACTGTTATCTACAACAGCACTTTCATTTATAGCCGAAGCGCCCCAGTTAAATGTGTTCATATAGTAATAGGCAGCATCAACGATCTGGGTGTTCTCTTTACCTGCTACCGTTACACCGGGCAGTATAACCCCATCGTGGTAAACTTTACCACCATTGGGTGCCTGCGCCTGGTGATCGGGCAGTAAAATTTTATCGCCTGCGCTGTTAATATAATAAGGTAAGCCGCCATGTTCGGCATCGCGATACTGCAAGGTGCTTTCATACATACCTGCGCCGGTATTATACTTCAATGGCGGTGAAACCATTTTACCGCCAATGCGGTAGTCTACCGCACAATCGAGTGTAATTTTTTTCCAGCTGATGGTATTAAAAAAGCCACCGGTTACCCGGGGCATTACATTGCCTACTTTTTCATACCGGCTGTTATCAATTACATACAATCCGTTTGAACCAATGACATAATTGCCGGCATCATCTTTCATTCGCGGGTATACATAAATATTACCTACGGTTTCACCTTCTTCTGCCACAATGCGCAGGGCATTTTGCTCGGCTTCATAAAATACAATGTTCTTAACCCCAGAAGCCAGCTTACTGACCTTCGACCGCGACAGGGAGAAATTCAGCTGGCTTGTCCATTTAAATTTATCTGTCACCAGCGGAAGGGCGTGCACCCGCATTTCCAACCCATTGCTTTGCAGCTCACCGGCATTTACCAGTTTGGTCATGGCGCCAGAACTGGCCGGAATGCTTAACTGAATGATCTGATCTACCGTGCGACTGTTGAACCACGTGATATCAAAACCCACCCGGTTCCTGAACAACATAGTCTCGAGCCCCAGTTCCAACTCATATTTATTCTCAGGCCTGATGTTATTGTTGCCGGCATTTGTTTGTGCATTCAGGGCAGCTACGGAACCCGAGGGCGCAGCAAGCGTTGTTTGGGTATATGTTACCGGCGAGGTATAGGCCGGTGGCGCGTTACCAACAATACCAAACGAGGAACGCAGCTTTCCGTACGAAAACCAGGCCGGGGCATCTATCAATTCGCTGAAAATAAAACCGGTATTCAACGAAGGATAGAAATAACTGTTCTTCCCCGGTGGTAAGGTAGACGAGTATTCCTGCCGGGCAGTTCCTTCAAAGAACAACAGATTTTTGTACGCCAGATTGAAATAGCCCAGCAAGGCATATTTCAATACCGCACTTCTATCAGTGACCGTAGTAACCGGGTGAAAGGAATTCTCGAGGCTGAACCAGTTTTCCTGTAGCAACCCATCGGTTGTTTGGGACGACTGATCATTATAATTCTCTTTGCGCGACTGAAAACCACCGGTCAACGAAAGATTCCAGTTCTTGTTCAGTTTGTTTGTGTAGGTAACCAATCCATCGCCGTATAAAATGGAATACCGGCCATTGGCAATCCTGAACATCCCCGTACTGGCATTGGTGGTAGGGTTGAAAATTACCGGGTATTCACTGTAATTGCGGGTTTCTGTTTTAAGGCTGGTAAAATCATTGCCGAACCGCCCCCTGAACTTCAGGTGTTTGTTCATTTCATAATTCAGGGTGATACTGTTCAGCAAGCGGTCCTGGTATTCATCTTCACTGTTCTTTAACTGGTTCCATAAAAAATCAAGCATTTCGGTCTTTACATTATAGTGAAGCGCTTCTGCGGGGTTTCGTTGCGACTGGTTCCAGGGAACCCATTTGTACCCTTCACTGGTTTGGTATTTATTAAATACCACCGACATATCTTCGGCGCGGCTATAAAAACCTGCATAGGCTGCAATGATGCGGGTTAACTGAAAGGGGCGGTTATGTACTTTGCTGGTAAATGTACTGGAGATCACATCTACATTTAACTTATCGCTGATCCTGAAATTACTGTTCAGGTGAAAAGTATTCCGTTGCAGATCGCCGCCCTGCTGTATGCCTTTATAATCGTTGCGGGTATAGGATAACCGGTAACTGAATTTATCGGTTTGGTTGGCCACCGATGTATTAAAAATGGAATTAAATCCGGTGCGGTATAATTGTTTGTAGTTATTTTCATGTGCTACGTAAGGGCGCATTTCGCCATCCCACCAGGGAACTTCGCGCCCGTCGAATTTGGGTCCAAACTGCGCATAGGCGGTAAAGTTTGGCCGCAGGTGGTCATTAACGCCGTCGCCATCGAGGTCAACGGGGATCCAGCCTTCTTCGGTGGCGCCTTCAGACAGGTTGGTGGCCCTGTCGGCCCCCGGACCGTACTCCTGCTGGTATTTGGGCAGAAAGGCGGCCTGTTCTATTGTATTGGTATAGTTCACAGAAACGCCCAGCCGCTTTTTGGGCGTGCCCTTTTTGGTAGTGATCACTACCACGCCGGCCGCCGCTTCGGAACCATACAATGCTGTGGCGCTGGCTCCTTTTAAAATGGTAAGGTTATCAATATCGGCGGCATTGATATCGAGAATGCCATTGCCGCGAATGCGTGGATCGGCCCAGTAACCGCCATTGTTGATGCCGGCAATTCCTTTTTCGTTGGTATTTCGAATGATGATGCCATCTACCACATACAGGGGCTGCGCGTTAAAATTAAGCGAGTTAACGCCGCGTATTTGTACCTGAACGGCACTGGTGGCGCCGCCCGGCGCCGTGTTGATCAACACCCCGGGCGAGCGGCCATATAAAGCCGAAGCCAGGTTGGTATTACCGGCCGAGGTAAGTTCCTCGGCACTTACGGTGCTTAACGAATAACCTAACGAACGGGACGATTTATTTACGCCCAATGCGGTGACCACCACTTCATTCATCATATTCTCCACCACATCGAGCTGGGCATTGAGATAAATGATGGAACCGGAGTGATTCAGGAGTATCACCTTCTTTTCGTACCCCACACTTGTGAGTTCCAGCACTTCACCTTTGGCGCCTTCTACCTCAAACTCTCCTTCGGCATTGGTAGTTGTGCCCCGGTTGGTGCCTTTTACCCATACGCTCACATTGGCCACAGGCTTTCCTTCTGTACTGGTTACCCGGCCTTTTACCAATTGAACCTTCCTTTCGGTTGCAGTATTTTTTTGAACACTTTCAGGCGTGGCGGGTGGTTTGGCTTCGGGCGCAGGCGCAGGCATGATGACAAATGTTTTCTCATTTATCTTTTTAAACTTAAGCCCGGTGAACTGCAGCAGTTCTTCGAGTATTTTTTCAACAGGCCGGCTAATATCCAATACCGGTTTCACCCTTATTTCGCCAAACGATTTATCGGAGAAAAGAAAGAAAATGCCTTTTGATTGATTGAGTTGTTTGAGAATGGAAAAAAGAGGTTGACGGGCAATAGCAGTATCTGTTGCCGGGGTTGATGTACCTGAATGTAAAGTTTGCCGGGGCGGCTTTTTCCGGTTTAGTGATATCGCATTCTGCGCATAGGCATTGCTAATGAGAAATAATAAAACCGTGAAAAAGCAACTCCGGAAAAATCTTTCCGAGCCTTTTTTCCTCATACGCAGATTTTAAAACAGAAACCTGCCTGTTGTTACTTTTTTCTGATCAGGATCTCTTTGTCCGTTCTTTCAACATCATATTTAGATAAGGCTTGGAGTGATTGTACAAGAATATCCAGGTTGTCAGTGGGCATGATGCAAGAGATAGAGTCAGCAGCTACTGCTTCGCCGGCCAGGGTTACTTTTGTTCCAAACACCTCAGTTATCAAAGCGGCAGCTTCTTTCATTGGTGTTTTCTCAAAATAAAATTTGTGTTCCATCCAGGCCAGCACCGGTGTTTTGTTGATCTCTTTCTTTTGGATAACCTTGTTATTGAACTCAACATATTCACCCGGCTTCATATGAACTTCCTGTTCATTACCCCTGATAGTAACACTACCCTCCGTCAATAACACATTGTTCCTGTTATTGCGGTTAATGACATTGAACTGGGTTCCTGTAACAACCACGTCAAAATGACCGGTGTGTACAATGAACTTTGTTTTTCGAGCTGTTTTCTTTACATGGAAAAAGGCTTCACCTTTCACCCATACTTCCCGGTCGGATCCTTCTTTCCAGTTCCGGTAGTCGAGGGTGGTGTTGGCATTAAGCATTACCAATGATCCATCGGGTAATACCTGCTGCCGGGTTTCCCCAAAGGCGGTGTGTGTTGAGAGTATATTTGTAGTACGGCTATATTGCCAAATGCCTAATGAAGATAAGAAAATTATTGCAGCTGCAGCCCACCATTTTACAGAACGCGATCTCATAGTGATCACTTTCGCAGCAGGCTGACCGTCGTCAGTAGAACCTATAGTATGTATCAACCTGGTTTCAGCCAGCTTTTTCCGCTGCTCATCCACAGGCTGTTCTTTAACAACAACATTTTGAAGCAATTGAACGGCCTCATCAACCAATTTCTTTTGCACAGGATCCCGGGCTATACGATTGTTCCAGGCTTGTTCAGCCTGGGGATCCGTTTTAAAATACCATGACAAAAAGCTCTCATCACTTAATAGTTCTTCAATAGAATTGATCGATAATTCCATATAGTAGGTTTCACTTCTAAATTTAGTACTGCAAAATCAATTTTTGTAATCATATTTTTATGCTTTTTTATGATTTTCAAATAAAACATATCCTAAATTCACATCTGTTTCGGATTAGGACTCACTAAACTAGCTTAGCTTATAACAAATTGATATCCAACCAGTCTGATATTACATTATGGGAGGCCTACCAAAAAGGCGATCACGATTCGTTTGCGTTACTGTTCCGGCGCTATTATGAGCCCCTGGTTCAATATGGCAGTAAACTCACCAGCAATAACGATATACTGGAAGATTGCATCCAGGAACTGTTCACCGAACTATGGCAGAACAAAAGCCAGACCCAGGTTCAATCGGTAAAGGCCTACCTGTTTAAATCGCTCAAATACAAGCTGTACCGGGCCCATCAACGCAAAACGGCCGGTCCTTTTAATGAAAATCACAGCGATGTATTGTTTGAGCTTAGCCACGAGACCCTGATAGTAAGCCGGGAGCTGGATGCTGAAAAAACGGCCCGGGTGGTGCAGGCGCTTGGCCAGTTATCGAACCGCCAGAAGGAGATCATTTACCTGAAATTTTACCAGGAGCTGAATTATGAAGAAGTGAGCGAGATCATGAATATCAATTACCAGGCGGCCCGCAATCTGTTGTATCAATCAATTAAATCTTTGAAAAAGCTGTTGACGGCCTTAACGTTCCTCTATATCTTTTTTTGAGCTATTTCTTTTTTGTAAGCTTTGATTTCAATACGCCCCAGATGCTTCGGCGTTCATAGGTTCTTTTATACCAGTCAATATCATTTTGAAAATGCTCAATATCATTTAATAATTTATTGATGAGCTGGCGATGGCCTTCGGTATGCCGGGCGCAATGGTTCAACTGTTGCTCAAGGCCCGCTATTACCCCTGACCGTTGATCAATATCTTTTTTCAACTGCACCATTTCCTGGCGCTGCTCTTCAATGATGCGTTGTTTATACTCCATCTCCTGCATCAGGTACCGGGTAATTTGCTCCAACTGCTCATTGATGTGCTTATACGCCTGATCAGAATTGGCGTAACCGTTAGTCCCATGCTTTATTACTTCGCTCCTTTCTTTCAACCGGTTTATAGAGATATCCATAGAAATTATTTATATTTATTAACATACAGGTTGCGGTACAGCAGGCAGGTTGCATCTACATTAAACTCGTTATGGCAAAGCCAGCGTGAGTATTCGCCCATTACCTGCAACATGGCGGGGTTATTATAATACTGTAAGATCTTTACAATAGCTTCCTGTTTGCTGGTGAACAGATCGCCGTTCAATCCTTTTTTTACAATATCCCGGTTACCAATACAATCTTTTAATAATACTGTTTTGCGTAACGACAATGCTTCGAGCACAGAAAATGACAAGCCTTCGTATTGTGATGTAGATATGTATAAATGGGCACTGTTGATCAGCTGCAGCACTTCGGCCGGAGGCAACCAGCCGGTTATGGTAATATTGGGCGAAGTAAGGCGGTGTCTTTCTTCTCCTTCGCCCACCCACAAAAATTCAAACTGATCAAAATCTTTAAAGCAGGTAGCAATGGCGTTAAAAAGCGCCGGATCTTTTTGTTGCACGATCCGGGCACAGGTAACAATGCGGAATTTTGTAGTGCCGGCAGGTGTTTCTTCAGCAGGTTTGCGGTTTGTATTCACTGCAATGCCGTTGTTAATGCTCATCGCTTTAATGCCCAGCTTACGATAGGCATCGCGTTCAGACTGGGAACTGCAAACAACCTTTCCGCCAAAAGAAGAACCCAGCTTTTCAAAAAACTTATAGAACAAATTAACAGCATTGATATTGCTCAACAGGAACGGGGCGCCATTGGGCGTATAGATCACATTGGTAATATTCATGAGCCTGCAGGCCAGCCGCCCAAGAAAACCGCTTTTGGATGAATGCAGATGAACAGCATCAACCATTTTTTTTGCTTTCAGCTTTTTCAGCAACTGGCATAGTTCTACCAATGCAGCGGTATCTTTTACCAAACTTATACTACGTTGCGCCGAGCGCCACCTGATGAACTGAACATTATCTTCCGGAAAATACTTTATAATTTCTGTTGAACGCATCACATATTCCCGCTCACCATGAATGATTATATGATAATCATCCCGCAGATTCTGTACGATCGATTGAACAAACACCGCTATACCAGAAGCAAAAGGTTCTACTACATGTACGATCTTCATATGTGTTCTATAATATCAATAAAAATCAGTATAGTATAATTTGTTCATGGTCATGTTAAGTTAATAGTACGACTGCAACCCACACATCGTTGGGTGCAAAAAAAATTTTACGGTGCATAGCATAATATCTTAATGCATGCACTGCAGGTAATTATAAAACATGGAAGCTACTACAGACCGGCTTTCAGGTTTTCAATGCCCTGAATAAGGGGAGGGTAACGATGTTCGCTTAATAACCGCAGCAATGGCAGTCATGCAGCTAGCAGCTATTATTGTGCCGCTTGTTCTTAAAACGTTCCTTAAAAGGGGAAGTGTCCAAAAAAAAAGTAATAATCCCTTTATATTTAGGTAGTTATTATTTTAATTGTGGATATACATTTCTCTGAAAAATAGATTGAAGCCCCGTTGGGGCCCCATTTTGGCAGTATAAAGAAGATCAGTTTTAGCTTCTCATTCCACAACTGTTTAATGAACTTTCTTTACAATTAAAATATCATTAAACATTCCTATCAGCTCCAAACCCGCCGCAAAAAACGCAACCAGTTGCCATGCATGACATTCTCTATATCTGCGTGTGTATATCCCCGTTTGATCAGCAGGGTTGGGATCTTTTGCAGATCGGCAATGGTTTCCAGGTCATAAGGAGTTTGTTCCTTGCCAAAAGCGCCATCGAGGTCGGTGCCAATACCAACATGCAGGGTATTGCCGGCAAGCTGACAGATATGATCGAGGTGATCGAGCATTTTTTCGAGGTTGCACTGCATTCCTTCAGGTGTTGATTGCTGCCGCACCCAGCCCGGCACCATCATCCAGGCATCAAGCGCCCCGCCAATCACGGCGCCCCTTTCAATAAGTGCTTTGATCATGTCGTCACTGAACTGGCGGTTATGATTTACCAGGGCCCGGCAATTGTTGTGGCTGGCCCATACCGGCCCGTTGAAAATATGCAGGGCATCCCAAAAGGCGTCATCACATAAATGCGTGGCATCGAGAATAATGCTCAAACGTTCCATTTCTTTTAACAACTCCCTGCCCATAGCCTGTAAACCGCCTGTTGCATCGGTACCATTGGCATAGCGGCCGGGACCATAGTGGGCCGGGCCCACAGCCCGCAATCCATAGGCATATGCTGTTTCAAGGTGCTTTACCGAAACGAGGGAATCAGCGCCCTCAAGGCTTAGTATGTAACCGATGGGTTTATTATCGTTTGGTTCCCCATTCAGCCATAGCGAAAGGTGTTGCTCCAGACCAGTTTTGTCTTTTATCATCACCATTTCACCGGCAGCTTCCATCGCTTTGTACCAGCTCAGCTGCGCCTGGGTTTGGGCCCAGGCCTGTTCGGGTGAGTGCCAGCCGGTCAATGGATTATCAGGCGCCACGTAGCGGCCAATTTGGGTGGCTACTACCAGGCCAATATTTCCCTGCCGCAATTCGGGCAGTGCTACGGTCCCTTTGGCCCGGTCGGGTTTGTCGGTGAGGCCGGCTTCGCGTTTACGAATAGCCATAACCGGCTGCCGCAGATCGCGGTTCCATTCCATAGCGTTCATGCTGAGATCAAGATGTGCATCTATAGTAAACATACCCCCAACCCCCTAAAGGGGGCTTATTTAATTTTTTAGATTAATAATAATTTGTTTGCAGTTTCACAATTCAAGATCAATCAACGTATTATCCTTCCAGAAGACCCGGTTTGCATAAACTGCTCCACCTCCTGCTTCGTTACGATGGCCCAGTCACCATGTATGCTTTGCTTGATGGCGCCACAGGCGATCGCAAACTCCAGCATGGCTGGCGGTTCAAACCCATTCATTAACCCATACAAGATGCCGGCGGTAAAGGCATCGCCACTGCCTATTTGATCGGTAATAAAAGGCAACCGGTAACCAGTTGAAAAATAATACTGCCCCTGGTGCAGGAGCGCTCCTGAATATTCGTGCATCAATCCATCAGTTTTTCGAAAGCTCATGCCCAGCGTTTTCAGCGAAGGCAGCTTTTTTACCAATGCTTCGCAACATTGTTTGAACCTGTCTTCCAAAGAAGCATTCGTATTGGTAGTGATGCCGAAATAAACAGCGGCAGAATCCAGATCGGCCACTACCACTTCGGCCGGTTGCAACAGGGCCGGCATAATGTCGGCCGCTTTTTTACCATACTTCCATAATGTGCTGCGATAGTTGAAATCGGCCGAAATGATGACGCCGTTCTCCTTTGCCACTGCCAGGGCTTCGGCGCATACATCGGCGGCGCTTTGCGATACCGCCGCTGCCACACCCGACCAATGAAAATACCGGGTATCGCGCAGGGCTTTTTTCCAGTCGATCATGCCGGGTTGCAGTTCTGCATAAGAAGAACCGGTTCTATCATAAATAACCCGGGTTGCGCGCATCTGATTGCCTGGTTCTGTAAAATAAAGACCCAGCTTTTCGCCACCATACAATACGTGATCGGTGGCCACGCCATGACTTTGCAATTGTTGTAAACCAGCTAAAGCAATATCGTTATCCGGAACACGGGTAACATACCTGGTTGGCATACCGAGGCGCGACAATAACACACAGGCATTGGCTTCGGCCCCGGCATACCAGACCTCGTATTCGCGGGTTTGTAAAAATCGTTGCGATCCGGCGCTGTGCAACCGCATCATGAATTCACCAAATGCGGTTAATTGAACAGGACCGTAAACGGGTGTCATCATCATTGAAGGCTTTTAACAATTATAACCCATATTCGTGAATGGTCAATGGTTAATGGTGAAATGATTCCCGAATTTCGAGCTTTCCGACACCTCCATTAACCTCAAATCGCAACCTTTTCTTACTTCGTACTTCATACTTCTTACTTCAATACAGCTCAAACAGCGCTTCAATTTCAACGGGTATATTGTCGGGGAGGGAACCAAAGCCTACAGCGCTGCGAACGCCGATGCCATTCTCTTCGCCCCATACTGCGGCAAACAATTCGCTGCACCCGTTTATTACATAAGGATGCCGTTCAAAATCAGGAGTACAGTTAACCATCCCCAGCACTTTGATCACCCGTTTTATTTTATCGAGGCTACCGATATGGGTATGGATCGTTGACAACATGGTTAAGCCTACCTGCCTTGCAGCCAGTTTTCCTTCCTCTACATCTAACTCGCTGCCTATACGGCCAATGATCAATGTTTTATCTTCCCGCACCGGTCCATGGCCCGATAAATAAAGATATTTTCCATCGATCACATAAGGTTTGTACACTCCCAAAGGTGTGGGGGCAGGCGGTAGTCTCAGTCCCAGTTTGTTGAATCTTTCTTCTGCGTTCATGTTCTATGATTGAAATATTATAAACTTATTATCCGGTCAAGGATCATTACCCCGGCCAGTCCGGTCACGGCTACAATGGTTTCCATTACCGACCAGGTCCTTAACGTGTCTTTTATGCTCAGGTTAAAATACTCTTTAAACATCCAGAAGCCGGCATCGTTTACATGCGAAAACAATAAGCTGCCCGCGCCCACTGATAATACCATCAGGTTAGGGTTTACCGATGAGCTGGCTAACAACGGCGCTATGATGCCAGCCGTTGTTAATCCGGCTACCGTAGCCGAGCCCACACATATGCGTATGATGCCGGCCATACACCAACCGAGGATCAACGGATGCACCGGCCAGGTTTGCAGGGCAGCTGCTATTTGCCCGCTTACCCCACTATCGGTCAATACCTGTTTCAATGCTCCGGAACCTGCAATGATCAGCAATATCATACCAACATCCCTAACCGCATCTGTATATATCGCCATTACCGCCTTCATAGTTTTACCACAGGCAATACCCAGGGTAAAAGCGGCTACTAAAACCGAAACCAGCATGATGAGGCCCGGTTCGCTTACCAGGGTCAACACTCCTTTTATAGATCTATCATCGCCGGAGATATAGCTTAATATTGTTGTGGCCGTGAGCAGGAAAACCGGCAACAAGGAGGTAATAAAACTATTGGCCGCGCCCGGCAGTTTTGTTTTGTCAATGGCGGTTGGTCTGAACATTTCCAATGGTTCGGCACCAATATTTTTTATACTCCTTGAAAAAAGCGGACCGGCAATAATGATAGCGGGAATGGCAATCAGTAATCCATATAACAAAGTGACGCCCATATTGGCCCCGAACTGCGTTACCAATGCCGTTGGGGAAGGATGCGGTGGTAAAAAGCCATGCGTAACAGATAAGGCTGCCAGCATGGGCAATCCTATATATACAGCCGGTAATTTATATTGGTATACTACAGAAAAGATCAGGGGCACCATCAACACAAATCCTACCCCATAAAACAACGGAATGCCAATAATAAACCCGGTGATCATGAGCGCCCATTGCATATAACGAACGCCAAATGCGTTCATCAATACAGCCGCTATCTTTTGAGCAGCCCCGCTTTCAGCCACCAGCTTACCCAACATGGCGCCAAGGCAAATAATGCTTACCAGCGAACCAAGCGTATCGCCCATGCCATGTTGCACCGCAGCCATGATCTTTTGTGCCGGAAGCTGTAGTAACAATCCCGCCAATACCGATACCGCCAAAAACGCCAGGAAAGCATTCAGCTTACCCCAGGTAATAAGCAGGATCAGTACTACAATACATATTAATACTATCGCAATTGACATGCTGCGCTTTTAAATATTTTATATTCTTTATTCCACTACTATTTCATCGATCAGCAACAACGCATTGCCGCCCGCGCCATATTCACCTGCAGGTATTGTTCCTTTATTGATGCCTGCTACTTTTATATATCTCGCCTGCACCGGTTTTACCGGCACATCCAATATATTAATACCATTCACTGGAAATGAATCCTGTTTGTACAATTCGCTATACTGTTCCCCATCTGTTGATGCCAGGAACTGCAGGGAAACAGGCGCCCACATCCGCTGCCAATGGTAATTCAACACATGCGCCCCCAGCCGGCGAATTTCCTGTACAGCGCCCAGGTCAATTACGGCCTGCAGATCGGTTCCACTAAAGCCTGTCCATTGACCGTCGTTATACCGGTTGCTGCCAAAAACGCCATTAACCAGCACGCCCGCGCCCGGGTTGAACCGTTCAACCGGTTTATGTTGCAGCACCACAGGTGACCCCACTGCTTTATGTAGTCGAAATGATTGTTGAAATAAACGGCCGGTAGGTTGCCCGTTACCATTCAAAAGCCTGGCTTTTAACGTACCGGTTTGGGAAATCGTTATGGGCCCGGTGTATAAAGCACTTTGTTTGCCGGGCAATGTGTTGTTAGTGGTATACCTGATGGTACTGCCGGGGAGCGAGGTTTGCAGGGTCACCTGCACCGCTTTGTTTTGGGAAGGTGCAACCGTACCCGTTATATCATCATATTGTGATGAATTGGGTAATCCGGCCTGCTGCATCAATGATCTTTGCGCGCGCAACCGTTGCAGAAATTGATCGTAATTGCGTTGCGATGCGGGCGTCCAGCCCAATTCGGCCAGGGCAAGGGCACGGGGAAAGATCATATACAAAGCCTTTGCTTCACTGGTATAATATTCGCTCCAGGCCTGTCCCTCCACTCCTGCCAGCAAGTCTGGGTTCATGTTCTCTGCACTTCCTGCGAGCGGTTCATACCCATATACTTTTTGCAATGGGGTAAATCCGCCTGCCGCCAGTGTTTCCCCGGCATACAGCGATTGGTAATAATCAAAATAACAATGACTCTCGGGCGTCATAATTACGCGGTGTTGTTGTGCAATGGCAGCCTTTCCACCCTCTTCGCCCCGCCAGCTCATGACGGTTGCGTTCGGGGCCAGGCCGCCTTCCAGTATTTCATCCCAGCCAATGATATGCCGTCCCTTACTGTTCAGGTATTTCTCCATGCGCTGAATGAAATAGCTCTGTAAGGCATGTTCATCGGCCAGGCCCATTGCTTTCATCCGTTGCTGGCATTTTGCACAGGCTTTCCAACTTGTTTTGGGACACTCATCACCGCCAATATGGATATAGGTGGAAGGAAAAAGATTGATCACTTCATCGAGCACATTTTGCAGAAAGGTGAATGTACTGTCGTTACCGGCGCAATACACCTCATCAAACACGCCCCAGAAGGTGGCCGTTTTATAAGGCCCGCCCGTGCAACCCAATGTAGGGTACGCCGCCAGCGCTGCCGACGCGTGCCCGGGCATTTCTATTTCAGGTATAATGGTTATATGCCGCGCGGCCGCATATTGAACCACTTCTTTTATTTGCTGTTGCGTATAATAGCCGCCATACCTTTTGCCATCAAAGCGATGGGGTAATTCCTTTTTATGGCCTATCAGGGTTTCGTTGCGCCAGGCAGCTACCGATTGCAATCCTGGATATTTTTTTATTTCTATACGCCAGCCCTGGTCATCGGTAAGGTGCCAGTGAAAGGTGTTAAATTTGTACAGGGCCAGGCAGTCAATATATTTTTTAATAAATGCCACCGGAAAAAAATGTCGGCTCACATCGAGCCCCATGCCCCGGTATGCAAATCGTGGATGATCGTTGATAATATAGGCCGGTACTTTCAGCTTGTTTTTTCCCACACTCCATAATTGCCGCAATGTTTGCAAGGCATACAAAACACCACCCGCATCGTGGCCAATACAGCGAATGGCATTTTTATCAATTCGCAGCTGGTACCCCTCTTTATGAGTAACCACAGCCGAATCAATTTCAAGTGAAATAAAATCACTGCCAGTTGTTTTAGTAGCCACACTTACCTGCATTCCGTTGCAGCATGCAAGATAGCCGTTTAGCAAACCGGCCAAGCCGCTTAACCCGCTGTTACCAATTACAATTTTTGTAGCTGGATTGATATTAAAAAAACCAGTGGATTGTTTTACGTCAACCGGCAATGGTATCAGGGCCGGCAACGTTTGGGTGCCTGCCTGCGCCAGAACGGCATACGGCATTAATAAAAGCAATATTGCCTCCAGGTATGTACGGTTACGCTTCATAATCTACTGCTGCCACAATTTTTTATCGCCTTCCAGTTCTATGCCGCTGCAGGCAGCTGTCGCCTTATATTCGTATTGCTGTCCTTTTTTCAAACCGCTGATAGTTGTCTTGAAATTGCCATTGTTATCAATGAATATGGTTGCCGATCTTATCCATGGACCAGTATACAGGTCTTCTATTTGCCCATGATAGGGACGATAATAAAAACGGGCCTTCATAGCTGTTCCGGGTTTAAAGTTTAGAACTTTTCCTGATAGCAGCAGGCTTGTTCCGGATGAACGGGCATCTAACGTTACCACCTGTACGGGGTCAATAGCCGGTTGTACATTTTCGAGCTTTATAACTATTGGGTTGGGCCACTTATGATCATCATAAATGCGTTGGGTACGAAATACCGATACTACCAGTCCGGAATCTGTTTGACGAAATGACGGGCTTACATTTTTGCCAGGTTTGTATTCCTGGATAATGCCATTCTGTCCCAGTACACTGATGGTGGTGTTAGCGGTTGCCTTTACTGAGTGCAGCACAAAGCTTTTTTGATCGCCTTCTATCCAATCGGGTAAACCGGTAACGATCGCAAACAGCGTTTGCTTGTTGTTCATTGCCGTGAACCAGATATTTTTTTCCCGGCTAATAACCCAGGGTTGCACACTGTCTACCGATTCTTTATTGATGAAATACCAGGCCGCCAGCTCACGCAACCTGTCTTCCTGTTCGGCTACCAGGGTGCCATTGGGTTGTGGGCCTGTATTCAACAAAAGCGATCCGCCTTTGCTCCGGGCCTCTATCAGCAATTCAATCAAATTAGTTCCCGATTTATATCGCTCGTTCGTTGGTTGAAATTGCCAGGCCGTGCCAATGGTGATACAGGAAAGCCAGGGTTTTTGAATGGTTACACCCGGTAACATTTGTTCGGTGGTTTTTAACGCGCCCCTGGTTATCAGCAGGTCGGGCTGTAACTTCCAACAGGTGGCTTTCACCACTTCCTTTGGCTCGCCATCGATGAACAGCAGGTCGATCTTTCCATAATTCGTCATTAATTCTTCGCATTGGGTACGGGTAAATTGATCGAATTCTTTTTTCACCTCCCCGCTCATTACAACGTTGTCGCGGCTGATGAGCATATTATGGGTATGCAGAAAATGAAAATCTTCGGGTGAAAAATAAAAACCAACCTGCAGCCCTGCGTTGCGGGTAGCCTCTACAAAATTTTTCAACAGGTCTTTATGGTAAGGCGTATTCATGATATTGAAACCGGTGGTTTTCGTATCCCACATACAAAAGCCCGAGTGGTGTTTTGTAGTGAACATTATATATTTCATGCCTGCCAGTTTTGCCAGGGTAGCTATTTCCACCGGATCAAAGCGGGCCGGGTTAAATGTTTTTGGCAGCTCGTTAAAATACCGGTTCACGTAATCAGCCGATGCACCCACCAGTGAATGGCTGATCACGATCCCCAGTTGCGCATCCACACTGAAATGGATAAATAATCCGGCAGGCGCATTGCGTAACCATTCCTCCCGCTCGGGTTTATTCAAATTATAATCACTGGCCTCGCCATCTTTCACCACATCATGCTGACCATAAGAAATTGTGCTTTGTATCATGCAAATAAGAACAACTAACCAACCTTTTACTATCATGCCAATCATTTCTTTAAAGTGGTTTATTTAAAAAGAGGGCATAGACATGCCCTCCTGTTACACTTAAAACCTACTTGTAATGTGTACGAGAACTTTTTTCGAATTATTTATCCCACCAAAAACGGGTTAACAGATCGTTTGCACCCTGCCGGCTTATTGCAGCACTATAAGAATCGGCATTGAGGGTTGCTTCGGTTATCGGGTACAGGAACCGTCTGAAAATTTTACCACCGGTAGCGTTGCCGGGATAATTGTTTGGAACCAGGGCCGGATAACCGGTACGGCGATAACTGGCATATACTTCCTGTGCCTCGGGGAATATGCTTACCCAGAATTGGGTGTACAGTACATTCATTTGTGCATCGAAGGTTGCAGCGCTGCTGAACGAGGTGGCTGCAGCCGTTACATAATTATCGATGGCTGTTTGTGCAATAGTGCCGGCGCTTCCGGCAATAACAGCCCATTGCCGCATGGCAGCCCTGATACCGTTCTGGTATAATGAACCGGCCGTGGCGCCCGTGTACCAGCCTCTTAATGCTGCTTCGGTAAGCAGGAAATAAGATTCGGCAGGTGTAAACAACAAATATGGCGAACCCATTAACAGCACGGTTTTGGGATTGGGTTCAGAAAGGTTGCCAAAATTATTTGGCCGCGAAACCAAATTGGAAGGCATGCCCTGTTGAATTGTTGAGGTAGTATCAGGCACTCCATTTTTCCAAACCACTGAAATTACCGGCAGGCGCGGGTCATTACTGTTCTTAAGATAGTTAATGAATACATCCTGGTATTTTCCGCCTTCTGTATTCTTCAATCCGTCCTGGGCAATATAATCAGAGTTCCACAATTGCAATACCAATGGATTTTTATTAATATCCTGGCCCGAACTTAAATATGGTGTTTTAGCCATATCTGCATCTGCTGTAATAACCCCACCCGCTATCGCTTTTGTTGCCCAGCTTTGAGCGGCAGCTGCATCTACCTTGGTCATACGCATGGCGCAACGCAACATCAAAGAATAAGCGAATTTCTTCCACTTATCAGTAGCGCCGCCATAGATAAGGTCGGCCACACCATAAGTTGACTTACTGGCATCGAGGCTTTTTGCGGCATCATCGAGCTCAGCCAATATGTTGGTGTAGATATCTTTCTGTGCATCGTAAGCTGGCTTGTACACCGCAGAATCATATCCTAACCCCGCCTGTGAATAAGGGATATCACCATACAGATCGGTTAACCGGCTAAAACAAAACGCCCGCCATATTCTGGCCTCTGCGAGCCAGTTCACCAACGAAGGATCATTTTTTACCGCCTTGATCACGATGCCTAATTCGTTGATCTCTTTTGGATAGGCGTTATTAAAATTTGCAAAGGTTTGTAAGGTTTGGGCTGCATTATATTTTGAACCAAAGCCCGCCACATCATTAAAGCTGGTGGTATACTGCATAGTACCCAGTAAAAAATACGCCGTGTTGGCGGTGCCATCGTACAAAGCCTTGGTAAATACGTATTGTGGAATTGGTTTTGATACGGCATCAGGATTGGTGTTTGTATCCGCAAAATCCTTATCGCACGACTGCAACAAAAGCCCTCCCAGCACAGCCATACAACCACCAGTATATTTTATAATATTTTTCATATTGTTCAATTCTTTTTAAGTATTATAATTTAAGGGTAAGGTTCAAACCATATGAGCGCGTACGCGGCAAACCGATTGATTCAAATCCCTGCGCATTACTATTGGTAAAGCTTTGTTCAGGATCGAAGTTTTTGGTTTGGCGGTACAGAATGAAAAGATTACGCGCCACAAACGAAATATTGGCCGATTGGATCTTTGCCAATTTGATCTTACTTACCGGAATATTATATGATAAAATAACCTGGCGCAGTTTTATGAAGCTGCCATCGTGTAAGAACTTGTCTGAATATACTTTGTAGTTGTCGTAATAGGTGCGCAATACACCGCCAGCCTGGGTAATGGTTGTATCGTACACCGCACCGGTTTGGTCAACGCCTTTCAGCTCCAATCCTTTATCGCGGCCCGGCAGGGTGCTTTTTAACTTACCCATACGGGTGGCATACAGTTCGAAGATGGAGAATATTTTATTGCCGAATTTTCCGTCGAGCAAAACATTCAGTGAAAAGTTTTTATACCTGAATTCATTGGAGAGGCCCATGGTATAAGGCGCTACGCTGTTACCCAATGGCGCGGGATCGCTCATAACCGGCAGGTGGCTGCCCCTGTTGAATACTACATTATTATTTGCATCGCGCACCATGTGGGTACCTACAATTGTACCATATGGCATTCCTTTAATGTGTTGCAGGGTTGCCCATCCATTCACGGCACTGGCTATTTGCACGGAGTTCAATCCCGGGGCCAGCTCCACCACTTTACTTTCATTATAGGCCATATTATAGCTTACGTTCCAGCCAAAATCAGCTGTTCGTACAGGTTTTCCCGTTAATAATAATTCGACTCCTTTGTTTCTTAATTCACCAACGTTTAAGATAACCGAATTATAGCCCGAAGTGCCGGAGATGGTTGTTTGTACAATATCCTGGGTCGTTTGGCGCTCGTAATAGGCAACATCGAGACCTAACCGGTTATTCAGCGCCTGTAATTCAAGTCCGCCTTCATAGGTATGGGTTGAATAGGGTTTGAGACCAATATTTGAAATTGAATTCTGCCCTGAGGCGTCCTGTGTAACGTTCATCAATGGCTGCCCCGAGCTGGGTACATTGCTGTATGTTAAATTGATCTGGTATGGCTGGGGCGCACCACCACCTACGCCTGCCCAGGAGGCCCTTACTTTGGCCATGTTTATAAATTTGGGCAACTCGACTGCATCGGACAGTATAAAGCTACCGCCTACACTCGGGTAAAAAATGTGATTGTTTGTAGGACTTAACGTAGAGAACCAGTCTTCACGACCTGTAAACGTTAAATAAAACAATCCTTTATAATCGAGGTCAACCGAACCAAATACCGAATTAACAGTAAAATGGGAGGTATAGGGCCTGGTTGTTGAAGCAGCGAGGTTCGAAAAACTATAAAAGTAAGGCACAATGTATTGCTTACCGCTTAAATTCAATTCCTTGTTCTCGAATTTGCGGTTGTTGGCGCCCACCATGGCGCTTACCCCAAAATCCTGTGCAAATTTCGTTTTATAGCTGGCAGTGATCATGCCGTTTGTTTCAGACAGATCCGACTTCAACCCAACATATTCGCCCAATGGCGTATACAGGGTACCGGTTGGTAATATATTTACATAGTTGTAATTATAAAAGTCGCGGCTCACCGTTCCTTTAAACACCAGGTTCTTCACCAATTCATAGGAGATAGAAGCCTGACCAATAAACCGGTTCTTGGTATCGTCTTCTTTCCATTTATTCTGTACAAAATATCCGTTCGAAGCAATGGCGGCATCGTTCCATAACAGTTCATTACCGGCAGAGTCGTAACCGGGTTTAAACCAGCGGATATCAGCCGTGGTGGATATTTCCAATGGCGTCCAGTTGGGGTTACCCAACGCATCCCCGGCGCCGGTACGGTTGTGTCCCTGTTCCAGGTTGTATTGCGCCAATGCTTCAAAGCTTAATTTATCGTTGATCTTGCCATTCACCGACAGGTTGAAGGTTTTACGCTTATAGGTAGTGTTGGGCAGAATACCTTTGCTGTTGAGGTCGGCTAAAGAGAACCGGTATTGTATGGCCTCGTTACCACCTGAAAATGCCAGGCTGTTGGTGAACGTAGTACCGGTTTGATAATAATTCTGAATATTTTTTTTCTGGGCTGCGTAAGGATGCATTTTTCCATCAGCACCCATAAATTGTTTGGAAGGGTCGATAGGCGCACCCCATGATTTTCGGCCCGATTGCTGTCCGTCAGCAAGCGTAAGTGGCATATCGCCGTTCAATCCCTGACCATATTCATATTGAAAATCGGGGATCACCGCAACATTCTCCATAGTATAGGTTGAGTTGTACTCAACGCCTATACCTTTTTGCGCCCGGCCTTTTTTGGTTGTGATCATTATAACCCCGTTACTGGCGCGCGAGCCATACAGGGCGGCGGCCGTACCGCCTTTTAATACGGTGATGGTTTCAATATCATCGGGGTTAATGCCTGCAATTCCATCACCTTTATCAATGTTGCTGGTAATACCATTCGCAGTAGGTGCGCCGCCCGGAACAGTATTATCGATAGGCATACCATTTATTACATATAAAGGCTGGTTATCACCGATCATGGAACTATTACCACGAATGGTAACCCGGCTTGAACCGCCCGGACCGGTTGATAAACCGGCTGCGTTCACTCCGGCAATTTTTCCGGAAAGGGCATTGGCAACATTGTTTTCACGAGCCTGCGTAAATTCACTGCCCTTTGCTTCAGACACTGCATAGGAAACCGCTTTGCGATCTTTCTTTATACCCAATGCCGTTACCACCACATTATCGAGCATATCGGCGCCGCCCTGTTTTAACGAAATGGTGAGGAAGCCCTGACTGGGATCAATTGTAAGCTGCTTTTTTTCGTAGCCTACCGAAGAAACAACTAATTGAATGGAAGAAGAATTGGCGCTGGCGGGTATGGTCAGCGTAAAACGCCCTTTGGTATCGGTAGTGGTAGAGGCCTCACTGCTATTGGAGACCAGGGTTACGGTAACATTGGGAATGGGAGTTTGGTCGGTTTCATTTTTTACTACCCCCTTTAATTGGGCAGACTGCGCCAGACCTGAGAAGGCAAAAAGCAAATGGAAACATAGCAGCAAGCTGCCCGAAGCAATTAGTTTGACTCGTTTCATAAGCGTTGTGTTGAGTAGAAAAGTTAGTTACGGTTGCAAATTCTGTCTCAATTTAATAACAAAAAAGCAATATCTGCAAATTATTTGCAATTAAAATAATAATTGCTGCAAATTGTTACATATAGGTAATTCCTAATGGCGGTTTAGGCCGGAAGCGGGCAATACTTTATAACTGTTTGATATTCAGTTTAATTTAGAATGCCCATCAAATTCAGACAGATTTGCCGGTCGGCAGAAATGGACTTGCAAAATATTTGCAATTATTGTATTATTGCAAAGATTGCAGAGAAATAGAAGGTATACAAAGTGTTGCCTGTTGCCCTGTTTATTTGAAAAATATTAGCCGGCAACCTTGAAGAAGCCATTTTATTTCGAGGATAATATTGAATTTTGTCAATTGGAGAAGGACCTCATCCAAACAACGTTTCAACAGATATATGGCAAACAATAATTCAAATTCATCAGCCCCGGTAGCCTTGCAAAAAAAGGAAAGGAAGAAGCTGATCATCAAACAGGTGAACATCCATACCCGTTTAATGTTTACCGACCTGGTTAAACTGATCGATGTGTCGGAAGATACCATCAGGCGTGATGTGAACGAACTGGCCGAGGAAGGACAGGTGATCCGCATTAAAGGCGGGGTTATGTCGGCGGCCTATCATATTGGCCATGAATCACAGACGTATTCACAGCAAAATAAGGGGATCATTGCCGATAAAACCGTGCAATTACTGAAAGACGATATGATCGTGCTCATCGGCGGTGGTACTACCATCAGGGAGTTCATCAAAAAGATCCCTGCCACCCTGCGCGCCACCTTTATTACCGTAAACGTGCTTACCGCCGTTGAATTGCTCGATAAACCAATGATCAAAACCATTATGATCGGCGGACAAATTTCAACCTACAGCCAGATGACTGTTAGCGGTGAAGTTTTTCAGTACCTCAGCAATATCAAGGCCGACCTGTGCATCCTGGGTATCAATGCCATTGATTCAAATAGCGGCTTAACCGATTCTGACTGGGAAACCATTCAGGTTAAAAAAGCCATGATCAACGCTGCAGATAAAGTGGCCGTGCTCACCATTTCCGAAAAACTCAATTCGGTGATGCAAATGAAAATTGCCGATGTGAATGAGATCCATTATTTAATCACAGAACTTTCGCCTGAGAGCAATGAATTACAGGCTTATAAAGCTAAAAATCTTACGCTTCTTTAATTACCCGCCACACATTGGTCTGTTATTTGCCAACATCAAACAGTGAGCTACCTTCACCAGGTAACAGACCAGACTTTACCATACAGGTTATCCAAAATAATTATTGGTTTCCCTCAGCCAAAAAGTGGATAACTATTTCCCCCTGGTTACTACCGGTAATTGATACCTGAATACTCTTTTAGCGTATATTGCACACTGTTAATAATTTAGTGTACACATTACACTTTTTTATCAGCATACAACAGTTGTTAGGATTAACTTTTCCCAAACCGTAAGGCCGGACCCGCATAACATCCGGCTTTACGAATTCTCCCTTATTCAGGAACCGCAGTAATATCCTTATTACTCCTTAATCGTATTATTATCATCCTCTTCATCCACGTTAAACGTGTTCGATTTCCCGATCAGGGCAACGGCATCTTCTTTTGGTAATTCCTGAACGTCGCGCAATCTTCTTTCGATCACTCTTGTGCGCGTACCTGCCTGCTCAATAACATTGCTGGCTTCCTGTAACTTCTTTTTCGTTTTATCCAGAATAACACCAAAGTTGCTGAAATCTGTTTTTACTGCGCCCAGTAATTGCCATACCTCACCCGATCTTTTTTCAATGGCCAGCGTTCTGAAACCCATTTGTAGACTGTTGAGCAAGGCCGATAACGTAGTTGGCCCCGTGATAATGATCTTATACTCACGCTGAATACTTTCGAACAAACCGGGTGTACGCAACACTTCTGCATACAGGCTTTCAAATGGCAGGAACAGGATGGCAAAATCAGTTGTATTGGGCGGGTCAACATATTTGCCACTGATATCGAGGGCACATTTCCGGATTCCTTTCACAAAACTTTTCCGGCATTCCTCTACCAGGTCGGGCAGGGCCTGGTCGTATGCATCGAGCAGCGCTTCAAAATCTTCTTTGGGGAATTTTGAATCAATGGGCAGCCAGGTTGGTTTGTCCTTATCGCCGCGGCCTGGAAGTTTAATAGCAAATTCGACCAACGCATTGGAACCTTCTTTTGTTTTTACGTTCTTGCCATATTGATCAATTGTGAGTATTTGTTCAAGAATACTTTCCAACTGGTATTCACCGAGCACGCCTCTTGTTTTCACGTTGCTGAGCACCCGTTTGAGATCGCCCACACCCGTTGCCAGTTGCTGCATATCGCCCAATCCTTTATGCACCGCCTCTAACCGCTCGCTCACCAGCTTAAACGATTCGCCGAGGCGGGCCTCCAGTGTTTTCTGTAATTTTTCGTCTACCGTAGCCCGCATTTCATCGAGCTTGCGTTCGTTACCGGTTTGCATGTCGGCCATTTTCTTTTCCAGCGTTTCGCGCATTTGATCGAGCCGCAAAGAGGTAGCGTTGTTCTGCTCACTTTGTTTATTCAATAAGGCAAAGAAATTATCTTTTTGCACCGTATTCGCATTGGTCATAGTTTGGGTAATAAGCTCACCAAAACTTTTTAACGAAGCAGCCAGTTCGGCACGGATGCGTTGGGAGTTATCGCCCGTTTCCTGCCGGTTGGTCACCATTTCCTGTTTCACGGCTGTTTCAATGCGTGCAATTTCGGCCAGCACATTATCCATTTTGTATTTTAAGGCCATGTAGTCGGTATTGTTCCTGGCGGTGAAGGCTTTCCAGGCAAATACGAGGGTAATGATGCTTACCAACAACAAAATGGCCAGCAGCACGATTAAAATAGTTTCCATGTTAATGGTATTGATGAGCAAATACGGCAAATAACTATCAATTTAAGGAATTGGGCAGAGATTCTTCGACTCCGCTCAGAAATAAAAAAGCCCCGATATGATTATCGGGGCCGTAACTCTCAACACTTAAAATGTAAAACTTAATGTAACTTATTTTACATCCCAGAACACCTTGGTGGTGATCACATCACTTGATTTAACCGCTGCATAGTTGGTTGCATTATACGTCGCTTCAGAAGAAGGATATAAGAACCTGTTAGGCGGCGTGGGTGATAATACGGATGAATTATCAGTTGGGAATGTCAATTTTGGTAATTTGGTACGGCGCCATTCGGCCCATGCCTGGTTTGCCTGTATTACCCCGAAATCGATCCATTTTTGCGTGGCGATCTTTTCCAGGTTATTGGTGCCATAAGCCACAATAGGATTTAACAGATAGGTAGCAATGGTTGCATCGGAAGGCATTGTTTCCTTGGTACCGCCATAATCGCTGTTATTATTAATGCTTAAATAAAACTGGATGGATTGCTTAACACCGGTTTCATAAGCAGTTTTAGCAGTTCCACCACCCCATCTTTCATACGCTTCAGCTTTCAGGAAACTTACTTCCGCAGCGGTAAAAATGATACCGGGGAACAGGTTGTTTTCAGTGAAAGTGGTTGAATCCCAGCGGGAGAAATAGTTAGCGGTTGTAGAATCGCTCACCCGGCTTGAATTCCAGGTATTGGGAACGCCATGATACTCGCCTTTCTTATTAGCGGTAAAGTAAATGGGTAAACGTGGATCACTGGCAGGCCACATGATTGAATCAACCATTTTACCGGGCGCGAACGGATCTACGCCAAAACCATTTCTGATATCATTCATTGAAACAAGCGAACTGCTGGTGCTTGACGGTTGAATTTTTATGCTTTCGCTGGCGGCATCGATAGTCGGATACTTGGTTGAGTTACCGAGAATCGTTTGTATCAGTGATTTGGCAGTTGTTTCATCCTTATAGGAGATGCGCATTGCCAAACGCAACATCAGTGAATTTGCATACTTACGCCATGCAGTAAGAGAACCCTTATTCACATAATCATAAGAAGTCAACTGCGTGGTATAAAATGGATCGGCCGATACGGTAGACAAATAGTCAGAGATCCTTTTCAGATCGGTCAGGATATTCGTATAAATATCAGCGCCTTTGTCGTATGAAGGCAGTACAATAGTTCCTGATGTATTCAGTGAACCGGCAGTTGAGAAGGGAATATCGCCCCACAGATCTACCATTTGCGCCGTTTGATCATAGAAAAAAATGCGGGCTGTTTCCAGGAACAACAGGTAACCGGTTTTATCGGCATCGGTAGTGAGCTTGTTATAAGCCTTCTCAATTTCACGGAACCGGGCAAGGGTAGTGGTATAATAATAATTCCAACGGTCTCCTGTGTAGTTTACCGGTTGTTCATATATTTTATTACCCTGGGTGTACCCAGCCGTTTGGCTGTATGTGCCCATGGTTGGGATCTGTAAGGTGTACAGTCCCCAATACCGTGGCAATACCCTTTCATTATAAAGCAATCCTGAATACAAGCTGGGGACAGTTGCAGCAACTGATGCGTTGGGATCAGTATAATTGTTTTGAAAATCAGATTTTTTGCAACCCGTCACCAGCATGCCGGCTGCTATTATTAAAAGCGGAATTGTTATAATAAGTTTTTTCATAATTGTCATTGTTTAGCTGATGTGTTTAGAATGAAACCCTGAGGCTGCCACCGATTGAACGGGTAGCGGCATTACCTTGTCCGAGCGAAGTACCCTGAGCAGCATAGTTGGTACCAACACCCTCTTCAGGATCGAGGTAAGGCAGCGTCTTTTTGAAATAAAACAGGTTTCTACCATACACACTGAAAGTCAGGTTTTGCGCTTTAATGAAACCGGCTACTTTTTTAGGCAGCATATACGACAGGGTTACTTCACGCATTTTGATGTAGTCGTTATTGAATACCGCATCGTTATAGCTGATGTTGGAGCCAGAACCAGGCCATGAGCCCCAGCCAAATGTGTTCAGATAATAGTTAGGCGCATCAATTACGGTGGTATTTTCTTTCCCATCAGCGGTTACGCCCTTCAGGACCATACCATCATTGTATACTTTTTGACCACCGGGGCCTGTAGCAGTTCCTTTAGCAACCTGAATATTCTTTCCACCGGCAGTGTAATAAGATAAACCACCATGATCAGCATCGCGGCCAAACAAAGAGTTCTTGTATAAACCAGCGCCGGTTCCATACAACAAAGCCTGTGATACAACCTGACCGCCAAAACGGAAATCAACCACTACATTCAGATTGAAGTTTTTGTAGGTAAAGCTGTTGATGAAACCACCGGTTGCTTTGGGTTGCAGATTACCCAGGCGGGCCTGCTGATCGAAGTTGATGTCGTAGTAACCATCGGAATTGATAATATAATTCCCCTTGTCATCTACCCTTCTTTTGTAACCCATAAGGTCACCAACCGGGCGGCCAGGCTTGGAAACTACTACCAGGGAGCCATTATCCAGATTGTTTGCAACTAATTGTTCCAGACCGGCTCTCAAAGCAACCAGCTTGTTACGGTTAAAAGCAATATTCAACCGGGTATCCCATGCGTAATCCTTTGTTTTAACAGGTGTGCCATACAAACCCAATTCAACTCCATAATTGCGCAGATCACCTACGTTCACGTAAACACTGGTAGCACCAATGGTGGCCGGTGTAGAAAGGGGCAGAATCTGGTCAACAATTTTGTCATTATAATAAGTAAGGTCAAATCCTAAACGGTTATTCAGGAATTTGTTTTCCAAACCAACCTCAAACTCTTGTTTCTTTTCATTTCTCAGCTCTTTATTGCCAAAGTTTGAAGTTTGCGGATACAGAATGGGAATACCTTCAATATTACCGGGAGGGTTTGAATTATATAATACGTTGCCTACATAAGCATCGGGCGGATTACCTACCACACCATATGAAGCACGCAGTTTGCTGTAGTTAACAAATTCCGGCATCTGGAGCGCCCTGCTCAATTCAAAGGCAGCGCTTACACCAGGATAATAAAAGGTATTGTTGCCGGGAGCCAGTGATGAGCTCACCTCTCTTCTCAATGTTCCTTCTATAAACAGGAAGTCCTTGTATTCCAGATTAAGGATACCGAACGCCCCATCCTTTACCAATGCCTGGGTTCTGGCTGTACCGGTGGCGTTGTTTTTAGAAGCGTTTAAGTTAAACCAGTTCTCCTGGGTTAACCCATCTTTGGTGAAAGCACTGTTATAGCGGTAATCTTCCTTGCGGGCCTGGTAACCTACCGATACAGTTGCCTTCAGATCAGGTATTACCTGGTGCTCATACGACAACAACAGGTCGCCATAATTGATCAGGTACCGGTTGGTATTGGTACCATAAGCACCAGATGCCCCAAATGAAAGCGGTTGGGTTGAACGGTTCTGCGTTTCAGCAAAATAGCCTGTATAGTCAGTTCCATAACGGCCACGGAAATTCAGCCCTTTTGCAATATTCCAATTGACGGTTGCTGATGCAAGCAGGCGGTTGGTGGTTTCATCGAAATTATTTGCCAACTGGTTCCATAAAAAGTCAAGGAAGTCCTTTCCGCGAATATTATAGGCCAGTCTTTCACTAACATCTAAATTCGAGTTCCAGTCAACCCATTTATATCCTTTGGTAGTTCTATACTTGTTGAAATAGATGTCCATATCATCAATAGGACTGAAGAAACCGCCAAAGTTGTTGGTAACGTAATAGATCTGACGGGGTCTGTTGTGTACTTTTTCGTTTATGTACTGACCCACCAGGTCTACCGTTAATTTAGGCGTAACCTTATAAGAAGAATTGAAATTGAATGTATTCTTCTCCTGCTTACCGCCAATTTGGATACCCTTATAATCATTACGGGTATACGAAAGACGATAGTTCATTTTTTCGGTAGCATTATTTACAGCGATATTGGCGATTTCGCTATGACCGGTGCGGTAAAACTTTTTCCAGGGGTTACCGTGTGATACATATGGACGCATCTGTCCATCCCACCAATACACCTGGCTGCCATCTACTTTAGGACCAAACTGTCCATACGCTCTGAAAATGGGACGTTTAACAGTTTGACCATTTACAGTCTGTGTGATCCAACCCTGGTCATCAGAACCAAAGGCCGACATATTGGTTCCGCGGTCATAACCGGGACCGTATTCTTCCTGCAGATCGGGCAATACTGCTACTTTTTCGGCATTGGCGCTCAGGTTAACATCAACGCCTAATCCTTTATGGCCTTTACCGTTTTTAGTAGTAACCACAATAACACCAAAGTTGGCATCAGAACCATACAGGGCAGAAGCAGCTGCACCTTTCAGGATGTTGATGCTTTCAATATTCTCAGGATTGATATCGAGCAACCCATTGCCGTTCAGGCGCTGGTTACCGCCCCAGTATCCTTCGCCGTTGGCATCGCCATTCCGGATAATAACACCATCTACCACTAACAACGGTTGCCGCTGACCACTAATAGAGTTGATACCCCTGATCTGGATACCTACCGCACTGGTAGCACCGCCAGGATTGGTAGTGATCGTAACGCCCGGAGCTTTACCATACAATGCGGATGCAAAGTTGGTAGGCGACGATTGAATGATGTCTTTTTGCAAGACCTGCGTAGTGGCATAACCTAACTTGCGTTGTTCTTTTTTAATGCCCAACGCAGTTACCACAACACCTTCGAGGCTGGTTGTTTCACCGGCCAGGGAAACACTGAGGTTGGTTTGGCTACCTACAGTAACCTCTTTTCTGTCGAACCCAACAGAAGAAAATACAAGTACCGGTTTTGCAGTTGAAACCGGGATCCTGAACGCACCGTTCATGTCAGAAATAGTGGCAGTGGTAGTTCCTTTTTCAAGGATGGACACACCTGGCAATGCATTACCAGCGCTATCCTTTACCACTCCTGTGATCATCTTTTTTTCCTGTGCAGTACCTGTCAGGCTCCAGATACCAGCCAGCACGATCAGTAGTAATCGGATGGTTGCTTTCGTCATAGCAGTTTGTTTGATTGTCAAAAAAAAATTGATACTTTATAATAACAGATATTGGCAGTATTGCTCCCTACAATACTTTCTGGTCTTACACCAACAGTCTTCTATCCAGGGTAAATAATAGGAAAGGTGAGCACCGGATTAAATGAACACATCCGGTTTATTTTCATAAATAAGGTTCTTTGAATCCTCGCGTTCATAGTTCTCCATAACGAGGGCAGCAGCGCCTGTGAGCTCGGCTTTGAATCCCAGTGCCGAGATCTCGATCTCCGTATTCACCGATAACCGGGGGATACAATGTTCGTTCAGCGCCTGCTGTATGGGTGCCTGCCATATTTTACCGGCCGATGATCCGCGTCCGCTCAATATCACTGCCTCCGGGTTTAGTAAATGGATCAGGATGGCAACCCCTCTTCCAATGTTGTAGCCAGCTTCGGATAAGATCTCTACCGCAAACTTGTCGCCCTTACCGGCGGCGGCTACTATATTCTGAAAGGCTGTGTCAGGATGATTTGCCGACAGCTCTTTCTCCTTTATCATAGATAGCTTTCCGCTTTTCAAACCCTTGCCTGCTTTTTCGATCACTACTAATAGCGAGGTCTCTGTTTCCAGACAACCGCTTTTACCGCAACTGCATAATTTGTTGTTCAGAAAAAGCGGTATATGGCTGAACTCGCCTGCAAAGCCATCATGCCCCCTGAACAGCTCTCCTTCCAGGATCATTCCCAGCCCCACGCCCCAACCTACGTTGATCACCAACGCATTCTTCTTATCACGCGCTGCGCCGAATTTCAATTCGGCCAATGCGATCAAACGCGAGTCGTTATCAATGAATACAGGTAATTTTACTTTGGCTGAAATATACTGGCTGATGTTGCCACCCTCTGGTTCTAAAAAGGTATAATTGATACCTTTTACAGCATTTACAAAACCAGGCATCCCAATTCCTATTCCGGCAATCTTGTTCTTTGGAATTCCTGACCGGCTGATTATTTCATTAATTTTTTCTGCTAGTGCAGTTGGCGCATTCGGATTTTTGGTAAGCGGAAGTTCAAACAGTTCAATTTCGGCCACGTTCCTGTTTTGCATATCGAGGATGGCTATCTGGGTAACCAACTGGTCCATTGCCACCGACACCACATACATTACATCCTGTTTCAATGAGTACATCACCGGGCGGCGGCCACCGGTTGAAGCGGCATAACCTGTTTCCGTAACCATTCCTTCCTCCATAAGCTTACCCAACATTTTGGTGGTAAGCGGAATGCTCTTGTGGATCTTATCGCTCAGGTCGGCACAGGACAACATATTGCCAAAATAGAGATGTTTAACGATCCTCCTTTTATACAATAAGTTTTTTTCCATGCGCGACGTTAGCAGGTTCTTTTTTCAAATATAATGTTAAGTTAAAATAACTTTTTAACTTTTTTAATAAACTTCTTAAATTTTTTCTATTACTCCTGCTACCTTATTGAAAATCAAATTATAATTTTCTTCAATTAATCATGGTCCAAGAAAAGGTGGGACCCGTTTTTGGAGCTAATTCCTGCTAAAAGGGACTAAAAAAAGCCACCCCGCTTACGTGGGGTGGCTTGGGGTAGTTTATTTAATACGTTTGAACTTCGCTCTACATATATTCTCCAACCCTTCGACTGCGCTCCCGATTACCAGGCAAGAAATACCGATACATTACCAACTTCCTGTATATCGGTTCCTTTAACCATGGGCGTCATGGTGGTTTGGGTAAATGAAAGGCACACGCGTCCCAGGGAAAGCGCCATGCCATAATCGAGTTTGGCAACAAATCGCTTTCGTACCATTGGGTCCTTTTTCGGTTCATCATTATTTGGATCATTGGGCTGCCCCGGAACGGGTTCGTGGCTATGGTTGAAAACACCCCCATCGATCAGCGCATTGTACAGTACCCACTCCACAGAGGGGCGAAGGATAAAATAGAACTGTTTGCGCTGCCTGGTCCCTTTCGGGGTTGCAAACTGTGATCCATAGCCATCAAAATAAGGCGTCATTCTGCCAATGCGGATGAGCGAGTAAAGCGAGGCGCCATTCAGGGCGGTTCCGGCAAAACCCTGCGCGCCGCCAATGAATTCAATACTATTATTAATATGCACCAGCTCTTTTTCCCCCGCCACACTCATATTCAGCAGCGGATCGGTCTTTAGCTGGTAATCCCAGCCGCCGGGTTGTACAATACGAACAATGCGATGGGCTGTGCGCTGCGTTTGCTTTGCCAGTGAGGGCGGCCCCATAACACCGAACATAAATTCGGTTTGAATATTATATTTCTTTATTGAATTGGTTGAATGCAGGGTGTGGGTTGCAAACAAAGCGCCCGCATAGGGAAAGTCGTTTTTATCGGGTATTCTTTTAATTATGTTCTTGGGCGTCATTATTACCTGCATAAGGCCCCAGCCCCAGGTATTGAGGCTGCTGTCGCCGGCTTTTGGCATAATGCGATCCAGAAAAAAACGGGAAGGTTTGTCCTTTATAAAGAAATAGTCGATGCGGGAACCATTGGTATACCCCTGGTCGGTGCCTACTCCCCTGATATTAATATTATCATTGTCTTCATACACCCGAAGCAGGTGCCGATAGGCCTTCGGCTGCTGTGCCCAGGCTGTTCCTGTTACGCAGCACCCAATCAAACAACCGGTAATGAAACGTCCCCATTGCATAGATATCATTTGCCTGTCAGGAAACCACCGAGTGGTCGTATTCCATATTAATACCAACACGCAAAGCCTTTAAACCGGCCACGCCCTGTAACTCTTCCAGGTCAAGATACTCCAAATCGTTCAATAAAATTCCCTGCTCCTGCAGGTACTGGATGTGCGAAATGTATTCTTCAGCATCACGGCGGTTAAAATACACCAGCGCAATCTTCCCGGGCTGCGTTAATCGTTCATTGGTATCGGCCACATGTACTTTATCGATCCGCTTTTTTATTACCTGGTAGCGAATATTATATCCGCCTTCGGCATCGAACCGGCGCTCATCGTTGCGGAAACTAATATCGATCGTACTGCTGTGAATGAATATTAACTGTGTGGTTTGTAATGGTTTCGACAGGTTGGGCAACATTTCATGGGTGATGCGGGCGATCGCTGCCATGGATGACAATTGCCAAAGCCGCAAATTCTTTAAATATAAAATGTCGAACGGCTTATCGGGCGCAATGGACTGCCCAATGTAAATATCATATTCTACCCCATCGGTCCTGAAGCGTTCAAAATAACAGGGATACGATTGCTGCAATTCATCCTTCATCATATCGAGGTAATTGTTCACCGCCGTATTTATCGTTTGCATCGACTCTTCCAACTGCCGGCGGTTCGTCCAGGCAATACCTTTTGTTTCCTCGATAGCAGCAAAATACTTCTCAACAATACCGGCTGATCCCGGATGGGTAAGCTTGAAATGTTTCAGGAATGAAACGGCTTCCTTCTCCAGAAAATCGGTCAGCTTTACTTCGCTGTGCGGCGTCATTGATTCATCCAACGTATTTTTCCATTTCCGGCATTTGTAGATCATTTCATCGGTCAATGCCAGGCTGTAATGCTTTTTAACCTGTTGCAGGGTTTCGAGCAGCAGGGAGAACTGGTGCTGCAGGTCGCTGAGTTGTGCTTTATTGCGTTCAATGGTTGAGTTGCGGATATCGATAGCGCCATAGAGGGGATACACACTCTCGAACCCGATCGTTTCTATTTTGCCCTTTCCATGGTTTTCCACTTCCTGCAGATAATTCCACGCGGCATCGTTGAATTTCCATTGCACGGCCGGTTGTAAAGAGGTAAACTTTTCCTTTATTACCCGGTCAATTGATGAATTGACATCATCAATAGAGATCTGCACCAGCTGCGCCAGCACCGGATAGGCTGGTTCAAGCATAGCCAGCACCTTTTCATCCAACAGTCCCGGTTCTCTGGCAAAGATCTCGAGTATGCCCGCCATTTTATTATTCGAGAAAAGCGGTAATACAATAAAGGACTGAATGCCCGTTCTGGTACAGGTTGACAGAAAGGGATATAATTTAGCTTCTTTTGAAGAGATCGTTTTGTAAATAAGCGGGCGCGGATTACGCATGTACTCTTCTGCAAACGCCTGGTAGGCGCTGCGCGCGGTGCCGTTGTTGCAATCGTCACCCATCAAAACGCTTTTGATATCGGTTAATTCCGGTATCACCAGTTTTTCGTTTATGCGGAACAAGGGCGTAATGTTAAAATCAATGGCGTTGTTCTGCACCAAAGTTTTCAACGCTTTGGTAACATCCTTGTAACATTCGTCCTCACTATGCCGGTTGTGCGCAACAATCGTATTCTTAATGGTTTCCACGGCATATTTCACAGTTTCATCGGTGATGGTCACTACCGACATGCCACGGAATTTGAAAAGGTTTATCGGCAACACCTTTGCCAGGTGCTCAAAACCCTGCTCCTCATCGAGCTTGTTGGGGCTGGTAAGGCCGTTGAGATCGGGTAATTCACCAACAGGTGTAACATCTATAAAACGGGTATCGATGTTTATTCTTAAATGCCGCAACAACCCGGTTTCTTCATCAATAAATGTATGAATGATCTCATTTTTATGAAAAGGAGAAAAATTATACAGGCGTTCCAGAATAAAAGAATAAGCTATGCGCATGCTACGCATTCGCATCATTTTTTCATCTCCCTGGGTCACCGCTTTCTTAAGCTTTTGTTCCCGGGCATCTATCATGAGGGTATAAAAAGCACTGGTGCCATAGATGAATTGAGGGCGCAACGGCATACCCAGCGCCCAGGGCAAACGGGTTTCATCTTCGGTGACATTCGTCATGCTTACAAAGATGAGCTCCAGTATTTCGCGGTATTTCTCGATGTTTTCGAGAGGAACGTCGCCTTCCAGTTCAGGAAACTGTTCCAGCTTCTCCAGTAAAAATGCGGTGAGTTTATCTTTTAAAGAAGAATCGTTCTTAAGGCTTGCTTTTAAATATTTAATAAATGGACGCAGTGAAAAGGCCGTATCCAGTTCAGCTAAAGTAAACTTCTCATTAATATTGATCGACATCGTTTGCATACACAGGGCCTTTTTTAAAGCAAAAGGCGCAATACTTTTTTAACAACATATAACTGGTCAGTCCGGTTTGGTGACCAGTCCCCTTTTTTACTCCAATAGAATGCCACAACTGAAAACCAGCAGGAATGTCACTGTGCTACCAGTAATTCCGTCAACTATATCCTATGAAAGCGCATTCCTTAAAACCTGAAACCCATAAATACGTAGGGATACCAGCCTTCTTTGGAGTAGCCGGCCTGTACCTGAATTACTGCCATTTGAGCAGGCGCAAAGTAAAATCCTCCCCCAACGCCCTGGTGCCACACCTTCGACGATTCATCTTTTTCCCATACCCGGCCCACATCATAAAAGCTGGTCAATCCCACCTGACCGGGCAGTATATAATTTACAAAGTTACCCAGCTTTATACGAAATTCAAGGTTGTTGTACAACATATGTTCCCCCGCAAACCGGTACTGACGGAAGCCCAGCAGGTTTTCGTGACCACCCAAAAAAGCTGATTGATAAAAAGCTGATTTACCGGCAGTAACAGCGCCGCCTAACCGTTCAGCGATCACCACCAACGATCTTTTGCTCAGGTTCTTATAAAAGGCAAGCTCGGGGATCAGCATCATATATGATTTTGATTCCTTATTCAACCCGCCATACGCCTGTGCCTGAATACTAATATAATGCCCGGCCGAGGGTAATATGATGCTGTTACGCTTGTCGCGCACCAGGCTGATTATTACACCGGCATGCACTTTATCGCGATAGATCGTGTTGCTGTCGTATGAATTGATATAGGCTTCATTGTTAATGAACCGGCCTTTATTTTCAAGACTGTCTGAATGATAAAATTGAATAGACGGGCCGGCGCTGATCGTTGTCCCCTTGCCTATATGCCAGCGGAGGGCGGGACTAGCCTGGTACACATTATACCGGGAGCGATAGAATCTTTTATAATTACCCACCTTGATAAATTCCGTTTCGTTGCCCCGGCCAAAAAAGTTGCGGGTATTGCTGGGTGCTAAAATATTAGCCTGCAAGGTTATATCTGCCTTGCCTACCGCCTGCAACCATTCGCCTTTATAACGTACACGAAAAGCGCTTGTTGAAAAAGAATGGGTAACATCGATCTGTTGCACACTGGCATAAGGCAGTTTTCTAAAACCCCGTTGCGTTATTTTGACGCCCCCACCCAGTAAGAAGCCATCATCCAGATTAAAGCCGGCAGTAACCAGCGGCTGAACAATGCCATAGGGATTAGTGGGCACAAAGGCGGTATTGGCCGTATCGTTCGACAAATGCTTTCGCAACCGGCTCGTTTTGCCGGTGAAAGTGGCGCCGGATTCGTTTTCATACACGCATACTTTTTTACCAGACTGTTCTACATTATACAGTTTCTGCCCTTCGCCACCCACAATCCGCACTTTTATTTTCTTATTGGTGTTGTTCAATACTACCCTATCGTCGCCCTTGCCAATGAACAAGCGGATCTCTTTGGTTTCTGAACCAAGAAATGTGCGGTTAAACAGTTGATCGCCGGGGTTTCCTTTTTTTGATAATTTATGAATGACCACCGATAACCCTTTATCGGGGCCATTGGTTATTTCAACCAGTTCGTTTTTGTCGGAAACCTGGATGTCGACTTTCCGGCTCAAAAAATAGTAATAGCTGTCCATGGCCTTCGGCAAATTAGCCCGGCGCTGTTTCATTTTAAGCAACAGCTCATCGTGTTTTATTACATATATTTCATTGGGCAATCTTTTAAGCGCCTCTTCCAGTACATCATCGGTGAGCCGGGCTACAAAATCGTTGGTTATTTGCATCCAACGGTCATGATCAAACTGTATAAAGAACCGGGAGTTGAGTTGACGGCCATTTAAGAAGAACTGATTGCCACGTTTAATTTCAGACCTAAACCCTGTTAAAAAGGGCGCGATCCATTTGCGGCTTGCCATTTTGGGGATCACCCCTTCATTGCGGTACAATGCCTGGTCGCGGTCGCGGGGAATGGCCAGGTATTTTCTGCTGCTTCCTTTCTTTTCATCAACCCAGCGCCACTGGTCTGCGTGCCGGTCCCAATCGCCCAGGAACAGGTCGAGCAAACGGGCCCTGAAAAATTCAACGGTATCAATTGAATTATCATTGTCTTCATTCAGGCGCTCCAACATTTTACCGGTGTTGTCTGAATTGCCATACGGCTCTCTTTCTTCGAGCAGGCACAAGGTATTGGCAAATTCCTTTTCATACTGACCCAGGTTTTTATCGGGCGTCACCCACCCTATTACCGGGTTTGAATGCGGCACTTGCACCTGCTCAGATAACACGGGCACTACCAACGGCGCATATGGATGCTGTGCACTCATGGCATCGCGCACCCAATCGGCGGCGAAAGTTTCGCGGAGGGCTTCGGGCAATATTATTTCGGGATATTTTTCAATGCTTCGCAATACCCATTCTTTTCCATGGGCATCTTTCATGCGTAAGGAATGGGTTTGATGCCCGCCCCCCAACTGCAAAGGAATAAGCCCTTTTTCTGATAACCTGATCACCGGCAGTTTTACCGGGACCGCCCATTCCTTGCGGAAATTTTCACCAAACAGTCGCCGGTGCATGGGGGTCACACTATCGTATGTGGGATGTGCTTTTACTGCGGCACTGTCGGTTTGTGCTTTTGCAATGGGCGCAGTAAATACAATAAGTAATACAAGGTGTAAATATTTTTTTGGCATAGGCCTACCTGGTTTATTTGCCCTTAAATGGCGTTTTTAAGATATTTCCGGAATGCAGGTCTCCGCCTTCATTGGATATATACAGATTGCCATTTCTATCAAAAGCGATCCCCTCGGGTTGAATATACAGGGCTGGATTTAATCTGTAAGTGGCGGTCACTTTCCAGTTGCTATCGGTGACCACCAGTAATTTGTTTACCGATGATATAATGTACCATTCATTGGTACGGGGGTTCCAGGCAAGGGCAGATGGATGAAATTTAATTTTCTTCTCACCGGTCAGGGCTTCAATTTCCTTTACATCTATTGCAAAGGTACCAATCTGGCTGATCTTTCCATCATTACTGAGTTCAAAGATATAACCATTTGCCATTTTGGTATCTTTTTCATCCTGGCAATTCTTGCATAGAATATAAATACGCTTGCTCATTTCATCGGCGTACATGCTTTCAAATTCCCCCTTAGGCAACAGGTCTTTCCATTCAGTAACATCATTTTCTTCGGCTTCGGGCTGATGTATAACGGATATGGGAAAACTGAACAGAGTGCCATTACTGCGCAGCATGATCACTGTATTATTGCAAATAGCTACATCTTCATAATCGCCATGCTTGCCGAATTTGTAATAGGAAGCTTTTTTATCGCCGGGCTGCAGGTAATACAGTTTACCATTTTCATCTTCCTCGGCATACACCGTATCGGGGTCGCCTTTATAAAAAGCAATGCCCGAGATCTCATGCAAGCTTACGGGCATTACGAACTTCTGCGGATTATTGATATTGTATCCTTTCGGGTTCTCAAAATTCCGTTTCTGCGAGCAGGCAGTGGAGATCATTATAAAGATCAATATGATCATCCAACCCGGCATTAATTTTAAACTATACATAATCGTTATTTATTAATTATGTCCAGCGGCCAATAAATTATAAATAGCTTTTTGCGAACACAAGCCTGCTCCCTCCTTTGGCAAGGGTACATTGTTCAGTTGCTGATCAATGGCTACGGCCTGCCCGTTATCGTTCAACTGCAATTGTACTATTTCCAGCACCTGCTTTTTAATGCCTTCGTCATATATGGGGAAACAAACTTCTATCCGCCGGTATATGTTCCGGTTCATCCAGTCGGCCGACCCCATATACAATTCAGAGGAACCATTATTGTGAAAAACAAATATGCGTCCATGCTCCAGGTACCGGTCAACTATGCGGGTAACGGAAATGTTCTCGCTGATGCCGGGCACACCGGGTTTCAAACAGCAGATACTGCGCACGATCATGCGCACCTTTACACCAGCCTGGGATGCTTCATATAATTTATTGATGAGCACCTTTTCTTCCAGGTTGTTCATCTTGATGATGATAGCCGCTTCTTTGCCCGCCCGGGCATTGTTTATTTCCCGGTCAATCAGTTGCAGGAACCGTTGCTGCAGGTTGAACTGGGCTACCAGTATCTGGTTGAACTCAATCAATCCGGGATTTCCGGCCTTTTTGCGGTGTCCCAAAAAGATGAACAGCAATTCCATTTCCCGTAATATTTCGGGATGCGCGGTGAAAAGGATATGATCGGTATAAAAACGGGCGGTGCTTTCGTTCATGTTCCCCGTTGCGAGCAACCCCACGTACGAGATCCGTTTCTCTTTCTTTCGTTTTACCAGGGCAATTTTTGCATGCACTTTCAGCGAGGGAGCGCTGTAAATTATCTTTACTCCGGCGGTCTTCATCTTTTTTGCCCAGCGAATATTATTGGCTTCATCGAAGCGCGCCTTCAATTCTACCAGCACCGATACCTTCTTCCCATTCTTTGCCGCGCTTACCAGCGCATTGCCTATTCTTGAATCACTGGCTATTCGATACAGGGTTACATAGATCTCTGTTACATCGGGATCAACTGCCGCTTCATTAAAGAACCGCAGCACCATATCGTATGACTGGTATGGCGGATGCAGCATAATGTCCTTCTTCTCCACCTCCTCAAACAATGACAGGGATTCATCTTCTGCTTTCACATTGACAGCGGGCCATTTTTCATAGCTCATCGACGCATCATTTACAGGGAAGGAACCGAGGTCTTTCAGATTGTGGTAATTACCACCTTTTACGACCATGGCATGTTGCAGCCTTAATGGAGTTAACAATAACTGCAGGTGCCCCTCTTCAATACCGGGTTCATGTAACAATCGCGTGGCCAAACCAAAATCGCGTTTCGATAACTGTTCTTCGATCTTCCGGGCCAGGTCGCCTTCATAATCATCTTCCACTTCCAGCTCGGCGTCGCGGGTTATTTTAAAACTATAGCATCCTTTAACGACGGTATGTTTGAAAATAGCGGCCAGATTGTCTTTTATGATATCATCGATGAAAACAACGAATTGCTCATTACCCCGCTGCACGGTATAAAACCGCGGCAGGTTATCGGAAGGGATATTGATAATTACCAGCTCATCGAAACCGCGATCGCCTTCAATGACGGTAAGCAGGTACAGCTTGTTATTTTCGGGAAAGAATTTTGAGCCGGCTATCGACAGGTATACCGGTTGCAGAAAAGCCATTAGCTGGGTATAGAAATAGTCACGCACCTCTTCTTTTATGCTGGCGGGAATGGGTTCATTGTATAATAAATGAATATTCTTTTCGCGCAGCAGCGGCAGAATTTCGGTAGTGAATATTGTGCCGAAGCGGTCCTGTTGCTCGTTTATTATTTTTATGATCTGTAGTAAAACGGCTGTTATGGCCTGCTCTTTTTTTTGCTCCCCCTTCGACTGACGTATTTTTTCCAGGGCCATTACAGCTGGCATGCGAACCCGGTAAAACTCGTCGAGGTTGGAAGAAAAGATAGACAGGAATTTTATACGTTCCAGCAAAGGAACGCTGCTACTTCCTGCTTCTTCCAGTACCCGCCCATTAAAAGACAACCAGCTAAGGTCTCTATCGAAAAAAGATTCAGAATGCATGCTGTTGATAATTTCAGGTAGTAACTATGGCTGCAATGGCAAAGGCGATCACAGAAACGATCAACCCATACATGAATACGTTATAGGAAATACGTAAGCGTTGGTATTTTGATCCCAGCACCACACCTTGCGAATACACATCCTTTATAAGGCTGCGGTATAAGAAGTCGCGGTCTTCCATCATCTGCAACATTCCGGTGGTATAGTCATCCATGCTCATTTTAAAAAAGTTACCGAAGAATAGCAGGTTCACCTTTTTTTCGTTAATGTCGGTTTCAGTGAACGTACCGCTGGGGATCTTGGGTCGGGTAGCCAGTATGGCAAATACAATGGTCACCAGGCTAACGGTGAGCAGGGTCATTGCAGGGAAGGTGTATTGCGGGAACTGCTCCAGGTTCTTTAACAGCACGCTGAGCAGCACAGAGATAATGATCGAATTTACCGAGATCATAATATGCGCCTTACTATCGGCCATATCGCTCAGGCGCTGGTGATTGCCTGAGGTGATGCGGAACATGGTCTCGATGCCGCGTTCGGGCCGGTTTTTGCGTTTTGCTTTTTCTATAGCATCTTCCGGAAACAGGGGTTTTACTTTTGGCTTGGCGACTGGCGCTGGTACGGGCACGGCAATGGGAACGGAATTTTTTATAGCAGGATTCTTTTCCGCCGCTTTTGCCTTCAACTTTTCGAGGTGTTTTGCTTTGGTATCGTTCAGCAATAACCGGCAATAGTCGGTATGGTACTGGTGTGTTTCGAGCAGGCGAATGGTTTTGTTACGCCATTCTTCCTTACTGATATCAATATGGTGCAGGGCTATAAACTCCTTGCGTATTACTTTATTTAATTCGTTGAATTTTGAAGTGCCCAAATGATACAGATCGGCATCGGCCACAATTTTTTCGAGCGTGGTTTCCGGCGTTTGCGGCATGCGGGTAGCGCGAATGCAATTGGCTACGGTTTGAATGGTTGATTCTTCCACCCCTTTCCTTTTTAAGAACATGGCAGCTTCTTCTGCGCCTCTTTCTTCGTGCCGGCCGGGATCGGTAAAATAACCTATATCATGGAACCAGGCAGCTGTTACCACAATAAAATAATCAAGGTCGTTCAGGCGGTAATGATTGGCGATCTCAATAGCAGCAGTCACTACATTTTCGGTGTGTACCTGGTTATGATAAACTAATTTATCATTGGTATGCGTGTGAAAGAAATTTGTTACGTATTGCTTTATCTCATCCAACAACGTATAGTAATTCATATATGGAATTCTTTTACTGTCTACAAGTATAGAACAAATATAATCAGGTAAAATTATTCGTACAGCTATTGAGAATTATGTCTGTATAGCCCAAAGGTAGGTTCATTTATGAATCGGCGCTCATAAAAAATCAACTGGCAGGGTATTATCAAAAAAAGTATGCCGCGGGGAAACCGCGGCATACCAGGGGAGTTTCACTATATTGATTATTCCCGCAAGGGGAAAAAATGGCCGGAAGCGTACAACTATCATCTATCATCCGTTTTATACATCCATCCTGTTACTGTACTTCTTCTAAAAACTACTTCCGGCCCTGAACATCAACAGCCCTTCGACCCTTCAATCCTTCGACTTTCCGCCAACAGGCATACAGGTACTCAGGATCCGAATCCCCGGCCTTCGCCCCTTCGACCTCGCTCAGGGCGAGCCATCCAGGGTTCGTAAGGCTGTTGCTTATTTCTTTACAAACAGGGGTTTTAATGTAAACCAGGCCAATGCCGGAAAGAAGTGCATGGGCACGGTTAACCCCGGGAACAATTCGGGTTGCTCATATTCGAGCGGTAATCGAAAACCAATGGGCCCTACAATACTCGCAAACGTTAGAATAACGAATACGAAATTGAAAATGATCTCACCGTATCTGGGCAGCCATTTCGTTAACAGGCCATAACCCACCGAGGCCAGCAAACCGGCCAACGTGCAAACGATCATAACGTTCACCGGCTTTACAACGGCCGAGAAATCGGCTTCATTGGCTTTAAAATATACCTTTTGATAAATAAGAGCCGCCACACCTGCCAGCACCCCCGATACCAAACCCAGCAGTAATAATTTTTTAAACATACTTTGTTGGTTTATTAGCCTTTTGTAACCGGAACAGCTACATCGATCTTTATCTGTTCAGCTACATCGCCACCCGGTTTACCGATCTTGAAATCTGAACGGTTCACGGTAAAGCTGCCATTGAAGGTAGCCCCGGCGCCGGCTTTTTTAAAGGTGAAGGGAATGGTGAACTCTTTGGTTACCCCTTTGATCTGCAGATCGCCTGTTACCGCATAACCAGTGGCTGTTTTTGCAAACTTTTTGCTGGTGTATTTGATAACCGGGTATTTGGCAGCATCGAACCACTCTTCGCCTTTGGCGTGTTTGTTCTGCAACCCGTTACCGGTATTTATAGAGGCTACATCGATCGTTACATCAAATTTAGAGGCAACCGGGTTGGCTTCGTCAAAAGCAATGCTGCCTTTAAATGTTTTGAATATTCCTGCTACGTCATTGCTCGAAAACTTGATACTATACTTGTCGGTGATAGTCCAGTTTTGAGCTACGGTGAAGGCAAACACTGCTGTAAAAGCCAGCAGTGTTGCCATTGAAATGATCAGCTTCTTCATAATCAAATCTTATTAGTCTTTTGTAAATTCAGTGCCTGCATTCAGCGTCACTTCGTCGCTCAACATGGCCGTAGGCATACCGGTAGCTACACCAAAATCAGAACGTTTGATGGTACCAGTGATCTTGAAACCCACCACTTCTTTTTTGCTCATGGGGTTGGTTGAGGTACCGCCCAATACTACATCCAGTACAACGGGTTTAGTAACACCTTTCAGGGTAAGGTTACCGCTTACTTTATATTTCTTATCGCTTACTTTCTTAAAAGATGTGCTTTTGAAAGTAAGGGTCGGAAATTTTGCTGCGTCAAAGAAATCGGGACTTTTCAGGTGTGTGTCGCGTTGCTCGTTGTCGGTATTGATGCTGTTAACATCGGCTGAAAACTCAACCACTGCATCGGTAAAATCAGGCTTTGCTGAAGTGAGCTTGGCGTCGATGCTGTTGAAGGTACCACCCAGTTCAGTTACTGACAGGTGCGTAACGTTAAAACCTACTCTGGAGTGCGCTTTGTCGGCCGTCCAGGTTTGTGCAAATGTTGTTGCTGCTGATGCGATCAATAATGCTGCGATGATAGTTGCTTTTTTCATGTTTCTATTGTTTGAGTATTAATGTATAGAGATAATAAGAACTTAACCTTTCCAATTTTGCCAATTGGAAAAATTCATATAACAATACCAAAATGTGCAATCGTTTATGGTACGCGTTTAGGGGGGCGCAAATATATATCTTTAATTGATCTTATTTGCAATCACCGTCAGTAGAACAAACTTCCCCCTGAATGGTTGTGAAATTATTATTCTCTTTTTTCCATTCAGTATAAGCTGTTTCCAATGCCTGGTGAAATACTTCTGCTGCCTGTGCACCTGAAACCGCATATTTGCGGTCGATCACAAAAAACGGAACCCCGCGGATGCCCAGCGCTTCTGCTTCAGCAATATCCTGCTGCACGTTCTGCGCATAGGCATTTTCATCCAGTACCTTTTTCACTTCGGCTGCATCAAGCCCAATATCTGTGCCTAATTGAGTTAAAGTTTCCTTATCGGCAATGTTCTTCCCTTCGGTAAAATAGGCTTTAAACAAACTTTCCTCCGCGGCATCTCCTTTGCCATGCCGGGTGGCCAGGTGCGAAAAGCGGTGTGCATCAAATGAATTGGCCACAACGGCCTTATCAAAATTATATTGTAACCCTTCGGCTGCGGCCATTCCGGTTACGTGATCGTTGAGCTCTTTGGCTTTTTGTTCAGAGAAACCTTTGCGTTCAGCAAGGTATTGGTGTATGGTTTTACCGGGCTCATGCCGAACGGTTGGGTCCAGCTGAAAACTTTTCCATTCCACTTCAACACTATCTTTGAAAGGTAATTGCTGTAAGGCATTTTCAAAGCGCCGTTTGCCGATATAGCAGAACGGGCACATCACATCTGACCAGATCTCTACTTTCATAATAATTTGTTTTCTTTCTTTCCCTTTACGCAGTTAACAATTTTGGCAGATATTCATCGAGGCCAACCGGTTTTCTTTGTAATAATTTTTCCAGCGAATTGTCATCCGAATCCAGCTCGCCGTGGCTGATGGCGTTTGCAATGCTGGCCAACATGGGAATATAAGCTTCGGGCACACCTGCCTGTTTCATCCCTTCTGTCAAAGCTTCAACGGGAACGGGAATGTAGTCGACTTTTTTTCCAACAGCCTTGCTTACTACTCCGGCGATTTCGGCAAATGTATACGACTGGTTGCCTGCGATCTCATATATTTTATTGGCATGTGATGCGGGAGCAATGGCTACATTGGCAATACCTTCTGCCATATCGGTGCGGGCCGCCAGGTTCACTTTTGCATTACCGGCTGCATAGTACCATTGGCCTGATTGCAGGGCGGGGCCAAACAACATGGGCAGTACTTCTATATAAAAGGTATTGCGGAAAATGGTGTAGGGAATGCCGCTCTCTTTCAAAAGATTTTCGGTATGGTAGTGATCAATACCGGCGGTAAATTTCAGGGTTCCCGAAGCCTTCAGCACGCTGGTATAAATAATGTGTTTTACGCCACTTGTTTTGGCGGCATTTACGACATTCCGGTGCTGGCCTACCCGGTCTTCCATAGAGCCCGAAGAAATAAATACCAGGGTATCGATGCCTTTAAAAGCCTGCTCCAGGGAAGCGGTATTATGGTAATCGCCCTTGCGCAGGGTAATGCCTTTGGCGGCTAAAGTGGCGGCTTTTTGCTCGTCACGAACGAGGCCGGCGATCTGGCTGGCGGGTACGCTTTTCTTTAATAAGGCTTCAATGGTGGCAGTTCCCAGGTGTCCGGTTGCGGTTGTTACCAATATCATATGTTCAACTTTTTGTGTTCAGCACAAATGCCACAGATAACTCATTCTGTGCACTTTATGTAGTTTTCAGGGCCCAAATTTGCGATGAACTTGTGTGACTTATTTTTTTGTTTTACCTTGCATCCTATTAGAGTCTTACTCTCTTTTGGAGAGTCAAAGCTAAGAAGTAAGTAAATACCAACAAAGAAGTTACTTTACTGATAGCAGGTTACCTCCAGGTAAGTAATGTTGATTATCAATGTTTAGACATGAAAAATAATAATGAAAATAATTCCCCGCACCCTAACTGTTCTATCAGGCATATACTCGACCGCTTTGGCGACAAGTGGAGTATTTTGATCATTTCCATATTAGGACATGTGGGAAAGCAGCGGTTCAATGAGTTGAACGGGCAGATAGGCGATATTTCGCAGAAGATGTTGACGGTTACTTTGCGTTCACTGGAGGCCGATGGATTGGTATCGCGTAAATTGTATCCAGAAATTCCGCCGCGGGTAGAATATGAGTTAACCGACCTCGGCAGAAGTTTATTGCCGCATATTGAGCAGCTGGCTGGCTGGGCCGAACAGCATATGGAGTGTATATTAAAGAACCGGGCGAAGTATGCGCAGAATAAAGCTGGTTAATTACACACGTTCTATTACTTCAACCACCCTTTTATGAATGATTGCGACTAACTAACCGCGTCCTTCGCATGTATTTCAATTTAACAACCTCATCCCACTTCTACTGATTCGCCTGCCTCTTCCATTTTTTGTTTTTCTGAAATCGTTGACTCCTTCACCGGTTTCCTATGCCAGTAAGATGCAAGAACCGATCCGGTGATATTCATGAGCGGACCAAAAATAGCAGGCGCCAAACCAAGCGTAGCTGCTTTTCCCATTTCGCGCGCCAGCCCCGATGCCAGTCCACCATTTTGCATTCCAACTTCAATAGCGATGGTACGTGCATCCCGCTCAGGCAACCTGAACAATTTGCCAATATAGTAACCAAACAAATAACCGGTTGTATTATGAATTAGTGCGCATACTATCAATGCGGGCCCTATTACAATGAGGTTATCGCGCCCGGCCGCCACAATGATCACAATGATAAATGCAATGCCGAACATCGAGATCAGCGGCATTATTTTATCGAGCCAGGTAAGTTTGCCTTTAAAGAACCGGTTGAACAGCAAGCCGGCACATATCGGCAGCACCACAATCTTGATGATTTCCCACATCATGGCCTTTGCATTCACTTCAATGAATTGTCCGCCCAGTATTTTCATCCACAATGGCGTTAAAAAAGGCGATAACATGGTAGCCACTGCTGTTAATGTAACCGACAGGGCTAAATTGGCATTGGCCAGATACGACATCACATTCGAGGCCATTCCGCAAGGCATACTGCCAATGAGTACAACGCCTGCCGCGATCTCTGGTGGGAAATTAAATACACGCGCCAGCGTATAACCCGCCAGCGGCATAAAAGTGAAATGACCAAACAACCCGATCAACACTGCTTTGGGCATTTTTATAACCCCGGCAAAATCTTTAATCCCCATTTCGGTTCCCATCCCAAACATGATGATCTGTAACAGCGGCGTAAAAAAGGTGGCGAGCTTTACGCCGCCCCAGCTTACAAAGTAGTGCGGATAATATAAAGCAGTTGTCACTGCGGCAAAGATGAGCATGGTGAAAGCAAAACCTTTCAATGCGGCATAGGCTCTGAAGCCAATGGACAGACTAATAAAAAAAGCGATCAGCCAGGGCCCCGCAAAGGCAGCACTGCCAACAATATTGAAGACGATAAATCCCAGCAAACAAACAGCAGCAACAGGCAGGGCAATCTTTGAGATAGTCATTTCTTTATTAATAATCTATTGTGATTGATTGGGAGTTTGGTGAATTATAGAGCCAATTTGATAATGTGATAATGCATTATGCGGAGAGCCAGTTATTTTTCGGCCTTCACGAATTTAAAGCATTATCGAATTATCCAATTATCACATTGCCCTACCACGTTCTCTTTTTCATATACTCATCAAGCTGCGCGCGGGTCATGGGTATCTCGTTCGGGTTTTTCTGCAACCAATCGAGAAAATCCTGTTTTATTTTATCGGTCCATTGGTTGTCGATCTGTCCGGGTGTATACCGGCCGGCCTTCAGCATGCTTATCCCAAATTTATCCTTTAATATGATAAACTCCGCAGTCACGATCACATTTTCGGCCATATGGGCAGGAATGAATAGTACGCCGCCTTTTTTGGCGATCACCAGGTCACCGGGCATTACCATCGCATGCCCAATGCGGATGGGCGCGTTCAACCCCATCAGCACTTCCTCTTTCAGGTACGATGGGTGCCAGTCACGTACATACGCGTTAAAGCCCTTTATTTCTGCGAGACCTTCCAGGTCTCGGGCCGCGGCGTCAAAAACGACACCCGTACCCGTTTTACTGAAAATAGCGTTGCCGAGGTTACTGCCTATAAGCGTTCCCCCCGATATTTTCCCAAAGCCGTCAGCCACATACACATCGCCTTTCGTTAACATATCAATGGGCCAGGCGTTGGTATTACCCACGCGTCCTTCTTTTTTACCGCGTTCTTTTATATTCTTTTCCACGTCGGGGCGCGAGGGCATAAAACAGGCGGTCAATGCCCGGCCCACCACCGGGGTATCATTATTCACCGTTTTCCAGTTGCCTTCATACTGACAGGTATACCCTTCATTGCTGAGGATCGTCCAGGCATCTTCCATGGCAATATTGCGGGCGCGGCGAATAAGCTCATCCGGGATCTTCGGCCGTCCATCCGGGAAACGTTCTCCCTTCCATTCCGAGGTAAGGAATACCAGTTCATCGCGCGCAATGGTTTGCGCCTGCAGGGCTCCGGTAATGGTATATAAAAAAGCTACAAGTATTATAATGATCCGTTTCATGATCTGGTGAGTTTAATGATCGTCCATTTTGTTTGCAGGCAGGGGTGTTGCCAGGCCATTGAGGTCGTAAACGATCTTTCCATCTTTAATGGTCATTTCACATTCCAGCTTTTGGGTGCCTTCTACTTTATAGCCAGTATAATCGAAAAACCCGAATTTTCCTGTGCGCACATTCAGTATGGCGATGTCGGCAATTGCGCCTTCCGACAAATTACCTAACTCTTCATGTTTGATCTCGCGGGCGGGGTTCCAGGTGGCAGCCTGTACAACACCCTGCAGGCTCATGCCAATGCTCATGAGCTTCGACATTACATTCAGCATGTCTTTCATGGAAGCGTTCATACTATGTGCATGAATATCGGTGCTGATGGAATTGGGGTAGAACCCATTTTTAAATGCGGGGATGGCCTGGGAGAAGGCAAAACTGATGGAACCATAACCAACATCGAATGCAATTCCTTTTTTCTGCGCGTCCCAAATAAAGGATTTTACTTTTTTGGTATTGATATCCACAATGGGCTCGCGGTCGCGCAACTGGCCAAAGCAATGCGTAAAAATATCGCCTGGTCGCAAATGACGCATAAACAATTCTTCAATAGATAATGGTGGACTGCTACTGCCAAAATCGATCATCACCGGTGTATTGGCCAGGGTGCCGGCTTTCACGGCTTCATCAACGGGCGTCCATTCGGCGCCAACATAATGCGCCACTTTAATACCAACAACATAATCGTGGTAGCGCCTGGCCGTCATGCCGGTGAGTTTACCATCCATGTCTTTGGTATCCTGTTCGTATACACCACCCCGCATGCCTTCACCCACTATATTTAAAAAAGCAAGCACTCTTGTTTGTGACAGATCGATCACCTGTTTTTTAAAGAGGGGAAAATTGCGCCAGCCCGAGCTGCCGGCATCCACTACCGTGGTAACACCCGTTTTGAAGGTAAAGACATCGGGGATAACCGCCAGCGGGCCGTTGCTGTAAGTGCGGTCGGCATCGGTTCCATAAAAAACATGTACATGTGCATCAATAAGGCCGGGCGTTACGTACAATCCTTTGGCATTAATTACCTGTGTAGCTTTTGACTCATCAATATTTTTGGCAATCCGGGCAATTTTGCCATCACTAACGGCAATGTCTATAACCTCATCAAGATTGTTTTTGGCATCAATAACATGACCGCCTTTTATTACCAAATTGTACGACTGTGCTGTTGATGTTTGCCATGCAATTGCAACCAGAGAGAGTAAGGTATATATTTTGAACATAATTGAATTAATAGTGAACCCGGGGTCCGAAGTAAGAGGTAAGAAGCAGGAAGTAAGAATTTTGGAATTCGCTTTCATTATCAAATTATCACATTAGCAAAATAGCACATTAACCATCCCCGGTCACTGCCTGCCAGGGAAAAGCAGGCAGTGATTGCCGGGGCTCACGGGTTCATCGCCTTTTCCTGTTATTTTTTAAGCGGTCGCTTTTGCCAATTCTTCCTTAATACGAGCGGCTACAATTGTTGACTGTCCGGGTTTCAGCATCCATACGGTAACGGTAATGCTGTTATCCTTTACACCGCCGATCTCGATAGATGGAATACCACTGCGTAATTTTTCCTGCAGTTCCTTACCGGTTAATTTTACTTTCGACGCATCCCAGGTAATTTGTAAGGTTGGGGTTACATTACCCAGCGCCGGTACGGTGATACTGGTAGTTACCCCGTTCACGGTTTTGGCTGCATTGTCTATTTGCGCAGTGGTAGCTTCCCACGCTTTCCATTCTTTGTCATGGTCCTGTTGAATATATTTTTCAAGGGCTACGTACATGCCCAGGATCTCTTCTTTATTTACTTTAAATCCCCGGCCAATATTAAAACCGCGGGGAGGCATATGCAGGCGGGCAGCGGTGATGATCTCCTTTTTACCCATGAGCAATCCCGCGCTTTGCGGACCGCGTATGGCTTTGCCGCCTGAGATCACGACGAAACTGAATCCCATATCATTGAACTTCCACAGGTTCGATACGGGTGGAACATCGGCGGCAATATCAATAGAGGTAGGAATATTATACTTGCGGCCCAGGGCTACCCATTCTTCGTGCTGTATTTTGCCTTTATCGGCCTCGATATTTAAAAAGTGTAACAAGGCGGTTTTGTCGTTTATGGCTTGTTCCACTTCAGCGGCCGTTTCAACATAAATGAGCTTGCAACCCGTATTTTTCAACGCATGGTTGTATACTATGTCGTGCGCTTTTTGAATGATCACTTCCGACTTCATGCCAGTGCCATCGAGGTGTGGCAGCTGTTCTACTTTACGTTGGTCAACCCCGGTTAAAATACCGGCCAGTCCCAGCGTCATACCCGAGAAGGCGCCGGAAGTAACTACAGCAGCTTCGGAATGAACGAGTGCGGCTATCTTCTCGCCTACTTTATCCTGCAATTCATCGAGCATACAAAACTCGGTAGCGCCATATTGAATAGCATCCAGCACATAATCGTGCATCAGGGAACCCGTCATCATGGTGTAGGTACCTGCGGCATTGATAAAGGTGCGAACACCCAGTTCTTTAAAGTAGTCGCGTTTTACAGAAGGTGGCGGTGCGGCATTTGCAGCCGCCCAGGGAATAAGGGCAGCGCTTCCGGCCATGGGGACCAGCGAAAAAAATTTCAGCAGTTCTCTCCGTTGCATACAGTTAGTTTTTTAGGTGGCGAACCCGTTTGGTTGGATCACAATTATATAAGGAGGTACTGATTAAAAACGGGTTGCCCATTTGTAATGAGCATGTTGAGAACCGCAGAGACACAGTGATAAGAGAATAAGACCTGCGACGCTGCGGTAAAATAATCGAACCTTAACCGGAAAAAAGTACACACTATACGTAGGCGATACAATCCATTTCAACCAGGGAATCGCCCGGCACACCGCCTTTGGCCACAGCTACGGTTGTACGTACCGGTGGATTTTTACCAAAGCGGCCTTTAAATACTTCATTCATGGCGCTCCAATCTTTGATATCGTCGAGGTATACATTCACCTTCAGTACTTTTTCCATGGAAGAGCCGGCAGCCAGCAGTTCTTTTTCCAGCTCTTTGAGTACGTGATCGGTATGGGACTTTACGTCGCCCGCAAAATGAGCGCCTTTTCCTGCTATAAATACCATTCCATTGAATTTGGTAACGCTGGAGAACAGGGGAATATCCTGGTCATATACTACATTGAATACTTCTTTTTCGTTGGGTGCGGCGGTAGCGGTTTCAGCCTTTGCAAATAATCCTAAGCCCATTGTTCCGGCAACAGAAGCGAACAATTTTTTAAGCGCATTTCTTCGTTGGGTTATCATGCGAAATTTTCTTTTTAAGTGTTAGTGATGGCGAAAGACCCATTCAAATCGACTTCACTAATTTAAGCCCATTCTCGAAATCTGCAAAATTAATTGCAAATTATTTGCAATTAAGATAAATAAAGAGGCTAAATCTAGCTTATTTGGGGAGAAAATCCATTTCCGGCCGCATAAACATGCAAATTTTGCAATATGTACGCTTATTAAGCTGGATTCTTGTGCACAAGGGGCAAACCGGGCAAATGCTCATTCCAGGATTTCTGGTTGAAATGTGAGCGGTTGGGAGGATGCAAGTTCGAGGACCTAATAATTCAATTTCTCAAAGGCAGGATCAACGGCAGGACTAATAGTCAATTTTTTTAAATTTCTTTCTCTTTGAACTTCTGATAAATTATCTTCAAATAGCAGATACGACATACATGACATCCTTAGTATGCCGACTAATCAAAACCATGCTATGAGTAAACAAAAAAAGACCAAAAGAATAAAACCCCATAATAATACAACCAGGGCATCAAAAATTGAAGTTCTTGAACTTGGAGAATCACCAGTTGCTGGTATTACTTTAAATAACGTCTTAAGAACACATACAGATCCAGTATGGTTCGCCAATTGGTCACCTGATGGCAATTTGCTGGCCTCGTCATCAGAGGATGCATTGTGCATATATAATATTACAACAGGTGAAAGTAAAAAGATATTAAATAATCCAAGCGCAACTGCCACTTATGATGTTTCATGGTCGCCAGATAGTAAACAACTCGCAATCAGTTTAGATACAGAAATTCTAATTATGAATGCAGAGGGCATGGAAACATTAAAAATATTGCACCCTCGTAAAAAAACTGGAATTCATTTGTTGGAATTTTCTCCGGATGGATCAATGCTGGCCTTTTCAACGTCCCCTTCTCCAACTTCCCGGTCTTCAGCTCCTTTTCATTTTAGTATAATAATATGGGATACTGCCCAAGAAAAGGAAAAGATCATTTTAGGCCCCTTTAAAAGCGTAGCCGGTTATTTTCTTTGGTCAAACGATGGAACTAATCTATATGTTCTAATTGATGATGAGCAAAGGGTTGTCGTATTTGATACTTTGAATTGGAAATCAGAAGTAGTAATAGATGATAGAATATTATCAAGTTATGGATTTGAAAACATAGCCTTAAGTGGTAAATATCTTGGCTTTTGCATAGAAAGTAGTATTCATATATGGAATATTGAAACAAAAAAGTTAGAAATAACTTTGGAAGGCCACACAGCTCTTATTACTAGTTTTGACTTTAGTCAAGACGGAAATTTATTGGTGTCTAAATCCCATGATCAAACAATTAAAATTTGGCGTTGTGATAACTGGCAAGAAGTAGCCACTTTGACTGAAAGTTCTTTGACAGACCATATCGGAATAAAAATAAGCTTTAATCCAAAATTTCCATATTTAGCTACCCGGGGGAAAAAGGAAACAGCTTTACGCATTTGGAAAATTGACTTACTAACCCTACTTAACCAATCCCCCAAAGAGAATTCTATCCGTTACACCACAGCCAAATTAATATTGGTTGGTGATTCCGGCGTGGGAAAAACAGGGCTCGGCTGGCGATTAGCGCATAATGCCTATAAAGAACACGAATCAACTCATGGTCAGCAATTCTGGGTTGTTAACGAATTAGGAATTACCCGAAAAGATGGAACAGTTTGCGAAGCTGTTTTATGGGACCTGGCTGGTCAGCCCGATTATCGGTTGGTTCATTCGCTCTTCCTCGACAATGTTGATTTGGGGCTTTTATTGTTTGACCCAACCACCCGGCAGGAACCGCTCAGTGGTCCACTCTTTTGGCTGAAACAATTGCAAAAGAACCATAAAAGCAATTGCGCCATCGTTTTGATCGGTTCCCGGGCCGATAGAGGTATGCCTACGCTTACAACAAAAGAATTAGAAGAGTTTTGCAAGCAACAAGAAATCAATGGTGGGTTTATTGCCACAAGCGCCAAAACCGGTGAAGGTTTGCAAGCGTTAATAGATAGAATAAAAGATCTGATACCCTGGGATTCATTAAAGGCGACCATAACCACAGCAACCTTCAAAAAAATTAAAGGGTATATTCTATCACTGAAAGAAAGCATAGAAAGAAAAAATGTCCTAATTACGCCTGCCCTACTAAAAAGCGCGCTAAAAAAATCAGATAAAAAATGGCAGTTTACCGGAGATGAAATGATGACCGCAGTTCAGCATTTAGCTAATCATGGATATGTAAGTATTCTGCAAAGTTCAACTGGCGATAAATATATCTTACTGGTACCAGAGCTGCTATCAAATCTTGCTTCCTCATTCGTTTTGGAAGCCCGTCGAAATCCCAGGGGCTTAGGTGTATTGGAAGAAGACAGGTTGCTAAAAGGCAATTATAAGTTTGCCGAGCTAACGAGCCTGACAAAAAAAGAAAAAGAAACCTTGCTTGATGTGGCAACGGTCCTGTTTCTACAACGTACACTATGTTTTAGAGAACCTTTTAACGACCAGGGGTTCCTGGTATTTCCCTCACTAATTAATGAGAAGCGGCCAATTATTGAAGACATTCCTGTTATTGACGATGTTTACTACCGCGTAAATGGACCCGTAGAAAATGTATTTGCGTCTTTGGTTGTTTTATTAGGCTATACAAATACTTTTATTCGCAACAACCAATGGCAGAACCAGGCGCAATATCAATTAGGTGAAGGGGAAATATGCGGATTTAAACAGATTGCCAATCGTGAAGGAGAAATTGAACTTATTCTATATTATGTCCCCAATATTCCTGAACATGTGAAATCGCTTTTCCAGGGTCTTTTTGAGCGCTTTTTAAGTCGCAAAGATTTAAAAGTTTACCGCTATCAACCTGTTAACTGTCCGGATTGTAATGAGCGTTTAGCCAGAACGGTTGTTATGCAGCAATTGGAAAAGGGCAAAAGTTTTAGTTTCTGCAATGAATGTGGAAGTAAAATTATTTTACCCGATATTGAAGATCTGTATCGTGGTTTTCAAAATGCAGAAGAAAAACTGGATGAGCAGGAGGCTATTGCCTTACGCAGAACTGCTTTTGAAGCCGCCCTTGTAAGAATAAAAGGGATCCTGAGAGATAAGAGCAGTAAATCTTCAGGCCCAACCTGCTTCATAAGTTATGCCTGGGGCGAACCGATGCAGGAGCAATGGGTAAATCGCATGGCCGTCGATCTAAGAAATGCAGGTATTGATGTCCTATTTGATAGATGGCATAATATACCCGGTTCAAGCATTTCTCAATTTGTTGATCGCATCCTTGATTCTGATTTTGCCATTGTTGTGGGTACCCCGCTATTAAAGAAAAAGTATGAAAGCAAAACGACTGATGCAGTTGTAACAGCGGAGCAAAAGCTTGTTAATACCCGCCTAAGGCAGCCTACGAAATATGGGGCAGACAGTGTAATTCCAATTCTATTGGATGGGAAACCTCATACATCTTTCACTCCATTTTTACAGGATGTTGTGTATGTGGCTTTTCTAGATGAAGAATATTATTTCTCTAACTTGTTCAGCTTATTATGGCGTTTATACAAACTTAGCTTTGATCATCCCTATTATAATGAATTGCACAACTCATTAAAACCCAAAAAAGGCGGCTCAACAAGCTATTTTTAACTGAGATCAACTCACCGGCACCAACTCTTTTTCTATCCGTTCCCGGATAGTTTCAAATTCTTTGTCGGTGTACCATTTGGCTTTTTGTACCAGCAAAAGATTTACCCGGGTGCCTTGCTGTATGGTAACGGCAAATAGTTTTTCCTGCAGCTCCCATTTGCGTGTTTTGGGATGATCTTTGCCCGTAAGTACCAGTATGTCCCAATCGCTTTTTGCGTCGTAGGCGCCTTTTGTGCGATTGCCGAAGAGCATTATTGCTGCATCAGGGATCTCCGTGGTTATTGTTGTTTTTAACGTAGTCAATGTTTCTTTATCACGCACTTCCTGTTCGGTTTCTTCAAATACCGGCCCTTCCCCATTTGTAAGCAGGAATTGTTTTACAATTGCCCGGAACACTTTATTGGGCGGAACCTGTAGCAGTTCGCATGCCCGCTGTTTTAACCGGGGCTCGGCTGTGATCGCCCTGGCGCAAGTAATGGCCGATTGCATTTGTTCATTGGCGTCCTTTTGTTTTTGGGAAAGCTTTCGCCGCGACATATCAGGCACAGCAGTTATCACAGTTTTATCCTTGTACTGCTTTACAACAATGTTCTTCATTTTACCAGACACGCCGGTTAGTAAAGGGTTTCCTGTTACGATCATACATGATAGATTTTACATGAATATAAGTAATATTCATCATGTGTTCATCAAAGGCCCATCATTTTTTCATTCATCCTCCATTATATAATGGAGGATGAATGGAGGATGAATGGAGAATCAATGAAAATAGAATGTTATACAGATGATCTCAACAAGAATGTAAAAAGAACCATCCTGGTAAATAAAGGGAATGCGCGTATCATATACGCATTACTAGCGGGAGGGTAGCTTTAGGAGACTGTTCGTTGCAGTGGGTATGACCAAAAGACAATGCTGTGTTAGCGAGGTATTGTTCGTTGAAGTGAACATTACCAAAAAACAAAGTTGTGCCAGCGCATAGTGTTGAATTTTGCTTAGCAAACTGGCTGTACCAATTTTGGTAACAATAGATCATTCAACGATAAAACATATTTCTCTGTTCCATCACTATCATAAAAAAACCCCCAACGCTGACGTCGGGGGTTTGGTTTTTCATAGTAATAAGTTCAGCTTATGGTTTTATAAGTAGCCATATTTAATTAAGATGGCTACAGATAAGGATTATTTACCATCGCAATCAAAATTGTAAACTAACCAGAACAAAAGCTGACCTTAACCAGTACAGGATGCACATGCTACTATATAGGCGTTATCATGGGTTTTTCAAATGTATTTATGTATATAACAATTCGTTACACGCATACCATGCCCTCTAAGGATCGGGTTTACAGCAATGATAAATGGATAATTGTATTGGCAGACAAGGTACTTGCCGCAATAATGATTGCAGCCCAATAAACGTACAGGATATACGAATTAGGGTGAGGGGTGCTTACTAAATGATCAAAAATGTTGTCGCGGGAATCTGTATAGTATTGAATGGTCGTTAATACTGGTAGGAACGCAGGTTTAGTCAACAACAGAGCAAATGGAAGACCTAATGTTTTTGGGTAGCCAAAAATAAAATATTTCTTTGAATAAAAAATTTTTGACTGCCAATATCTAAATAAAATTACATGTTTTTATGAAATGATTTTAGATACACATTGTTTTTGCTCAATAAAATTGTTATTGCACATGAGCGATAACAATTTTTCAAACCCAAAAAATAACTCCGGTCAAGTTATGTATAAATGCGACAATTGCGCAACAAGCAGGCCCGGCAACCAGGATATAAAAAAACGGTGAGCCACCCCAAAATGAGCAGCCCACCTATGACCTGTAGAAAAAGAGCACTGTAATGGGAGTTGCTACACCTCCATTTTATTTATTGTTATCCGCACTGGTGGTATTACCAGTCGATATCTTCTTCTCCAATATGGATATATATTGTTGAGCATCTTTATTTTCCGGATCTATGGCCAGTATCTTCTTCAGGTTCTCCGCCGCGGTTTTATAATCCTTTGCCTGGTTGGTTTCATAAGCAGCCAGGTAACCATAGGCTTCAATCAGCCATTTCTTATTGGTTTTATTGGTTGGGTCTTTTTCAATCATCGTGATCAATTGGGTGTACCAGGGAATGGCAGCGCCTTTTTCCATGGTTGAATCCATTGATGAATTAATACGGGCACGCCAGTAATAACCAAATGCCTGTTCGGAATACTTCTGAATATATGTACCAAATACCGTATCAGCCTGTACATACGCTTCTGCTTTATAGTTGGCAATACCCCAGTTGAACAGATCAATGTTTGTTGCCTTTGCATTATCCTGGTAAAACATACCCAGCCATTTAGCCTGGTTCAAATAGTCTTTCTGGTTCTTATACAGATCTGACAATTTTTTGTAGAAGTGAAATCTGTCGGGATTGTCTTTGGCCTTATCCACCGTTTTCACATAATACACGATGGCAGAATCTTCTTTTCCTGGTACTGCAGCATACAGATCGGCCATGAGCTCAAAATCCTTCGCCACCATATTGGTATCCACCTCTTTCGAAAAATACTGGCTCATATTGCTGAGGGCACTGGCCGAGTCGCTGAGGCCCATATAACTATAGGCCATTAATTTGTACAGGCGGGGCATTGAGTCGCCTTGATGTTCATTCAGCAGTTGTTGCGCTTTGGCTACGGCCTCTTTATATTGTTTGTTCAAATACAGCAGATCGGTATACAGCACATCGTTTTGCTTGTCATAATCGCTTTTTGCGGCGTATTGCTGAAAATACTGCAATGCTTTCCGGGGCTCAGTAAAATAGTAATGATAATACAATTCAAACAAAGCGGGCGCATAGTTGCTATCGGCTTCCAGCACCTGGTTAAAATATTTCAGGTACATTTCGGGATTCTTCTGCGAAACAAATATTTTTCCCATGCGGTACAATGCAGCGGCATTCCTGTTATCCTTATCCAACGCCGCTGTATACTGTTTATAGGCTTCTGACCCGTTACCCAGTTTGCGTTGTGCATCGCCCAGCAGGGTATACAGGGCGGGGTCCTTTTTATCGCGATCGATGGCCTTGTTGAGCAGCTGCGCTGCATAGCTGGCATCACCGGTTTTGGTAATAATATGCGCATTGGCAATGGCTGATAAAATATCAGGGTTCTTTTCGCGGGTTTTATCCAGCGCCTGATCAAAATAAAAGCGGGCACTGTCTTTATTGCCTTTATTCAGCAGGTAACTTCCGTAAGCCACCTGGTAAAAAGGTTCGCCTTTTATGGCATCCGGGCTTTGTGCCAATAGCTGTTGCAATAGCGCGGCATCATTCCCCTGAATATAAGCCTTTGATAACAGGTACCAGGCTTCGGCATTGGCCGGTTCGGCCTTTATTATTTTTTGCAGCTGGTCTTCGGCAGTATGATACCGCTCGTAGTAAATGTTCTTTTTAACATCGCCGGGTGTTTGGGAAATGGCAGCAAGCGTATTCACAGCGAACAGCAACCCTAATAAACCTTTTTTCATCAGCATTACTTTACCTTTTAACATGAATGTCAAACTTATTCTCCCCAAATTAGGCATCTGTTAATCCCAAATTAAAAGTGGATTAGAACCTTGATTTATAGGGTCCTGAATCGTTTATTTGACCGACTTTCATTTGAAAATTTTTGAATTTGTAACTTCGCTGTGGCAAAATCATGTGTACCCCTGTACGCAGCAATTAATGGATATGGAAGAAACGAAAATCCTGATCATAGAAGATGAACAAAAGATTGCCGATACATTGAAAGTGGGACTTGCCGAAAACGGTTACCACGTAGAGGTGGCGTATGATGGCAAGATAGGTGAACGGTTATTTTTTGCCCATGATTTCAACCTGGTGCTCCTCGACATCAACCTGCCGGGTGTGAATGGTTATGAGCTGGCCAAAATTATCAGGGCCCATAATACGCTTATACCCATCATCATGCTTACTTCATTAAGTTCACTGAATGATAAAATGGAAGGATACGATGCCGGCACTGATGATTACATGGTAAAACCATTTGAGTTCAGGGAACTGCTGGTTAAAATACGTGTACTGCTAAAGCGCACCATGAACCAGCAGGTGCCGGTAGGCAATATCTTAAGAGCAGCCGACCTCAGCATGAACCTCGACAGCAAGGAAGTAAGACGAGGCAGTGATGTCATCTCTTTAACTGCCAAGGAATTTCAATTGCTCGAATACCTGTTACGAAACAAGAACAAAGTGGTGTCAAGGGCAGCCATTGCCGTGAACGTATGGGATATTGATTTTGATACCAACACCAATATCATCGATGTATATATCAGCTATCTGCGAAATAAGATCGATAAGCCCTACGACCACAAACTGATACAAACGCATGTTGGTATGGGATATATTTTAAAGGAAACCGAACGCTGATGCCTGTAAAGCTGCGCATAACATTATTATTCTGTCTCATTGTCTTTGTGATCCTGGCCATGGTATGCGCAACTGTGTTTTACTTTTCCTATACCGAGCGCGCACACAATATTCAAACCCGGTTAACCAATAGGGCCATCACCCTTGCGCGTTTATTGGGCCAGCGGCAGGTATTTGACCCCAGCCTCATTCGTAAAATTGATTCCTCCACTTCGCTGTCGCTGAAAGACAAAACCTTTCAGGCCTATGATTACCTGAATAATAGAGTGTACAGCTATAGTGATGCACTGGTCGATACGCTGAGCGTTGACACCCTGATCCTCGATGACGCCCGCGTTAAGGGCACCCTTTTTTTCAAGATCGGGAATAAGGAAGCCGTGGCCTATCATTACGTAAACCCTACCACGCGTATTGTAGTGATCACCGCAGCCTATGATGAAGAAGGGAAGAACAAGATCAGGGAGCTGTCGAATATTCTGTGGTTCAGCTTTCTGTCGGGCATCCTCATTGCCTTTGTGGGCGGGTACTTTTTTTCGGACCGCCTGCTGCGGCCGATCAAAAAAATCGCCGATGACATCAATGATATTTCAGCCCATAATCTTTCGGGGCGCATCAGCACCGGCGAAGTAAAGGATGAATGGTTTTACCTGTCTGAAACGCTTAACCGGTTATTGAACAGGTTGCAGGACAGTTTCGAAACGCAACGCCGTTTTGTTTCCAATGCTTCGCATGAACTGTCGACCCCGTTAACAGCCATTTCAAGCCAGCTAGAAGTATCCCTGCAAAAAAGCCGGGAAGCGCAGCAATATCGCCGGGTTATGGAATCGGTATACCAGGATGTACGCCACCTGAGCAAGCTTACCCAAACCCTGCTTGAATTTGCACAGGCTTCGGGCGACCCGGGCGGACTGAACATACTACCCGTACGGATGGACGAAATTCTTATGAGCCTGCCGGCTGAAATGAAAAAGAGCAATCCCGAATTCCTGGTCATTCTTTCGTTTGATGTTATGCCGGCCGATGAGCAAAAACTCATTGTATTTGGCAATGCCGAACTGCTGTTCACTGCTATTAAAAATATTGTTTCCAACGCCTGCAAATATTCAAACGATCATAAAGCCGTTATAAAGCTGAAGGCTGAAGGCGATACCATCAATATTGCTATTATCGACAAAGGCATGGGTATTCCCGAACCGGAACTGAAATACATTTTCCAACCCTTTTATCGTGTCAACAATACAGCCCAGCAAACGGGGTTCGGCCTGGGCCTTTCGCTTGCCAACCGCATCATAAAACTGCATAAGGGGAACATTACCGTTACCTCAACACCCGGCGAGGGCACCGAGTTCCTGATCACATTACCAACAGAAAAAAATTCTAATCCGCTTCTAACCCACTATTAATTATCCGATAATGGGTCCGGGATATATTGCATGGGAAAGAACCGCACGATGAATAGGACACGCTCAGTTTATCAACTTCTGCTCGCATTTATTATAATGCTTGTTGTTGTAAGCGGTTGTCTTTATAAACAAACCATTGACTACAAACAGGAAAACAGGGAGCTCATATTACAAAATGATTCACTACGGGCAGTGGTCATTGAGCTTACCCGGAAGATTGATACGGCCAGACTGGCCCAGGTACCAATGTCTTCCGTTCCCCCCAAAAAATGATCACGGCTGGCCTCATGATTAAAAATATCATGATCGGTAAAACTTCCGGGCAAAAATGGAAAGCGGCAACCCGATAGCTACGATCAGGATCCCCGATGCCAGTAATGCTTTATCGAGGTGAAAGGTAATTGCCGGTATGCGGGTCAAAGGCAGCACCACCATATTCATTACCACGTAAATAAAGATCCCATATACGATAGCGGTAGCCGCTATACTTTTAGACATTATTTTTATGGAAGGATACAACAAAAAGAACAGGGTGGTGAAACTATAGGCTATAATGTATTGGAAGAGCAACCCAGCCAGGGGCATTTGCCACCCCCCCGAAAAAGCCACCTTGCCAAATGCGCCGCTGGCAATGAACCGCAACACAATTTCGGGGCTTGTACCCCGGGCAATATAAACCTGAATAAAAGCAGCCAGTATATCGAGGGTACCGGCCAGTAACCCTACCCAGGCAATTGTTTTCAGCATTGAGCCTTCAGCATAGCGGCGATGCTCCGGAACGGTTTGGATGGTGGTCATGCAGAGCGTGTTGGTTGAGTATGAAATTAACTTTCAGTTCCTTTGAAGTGTTGAATATTCTACAAAATGCAGCTTGCAACGTATAAATAGCAAGTTATTGGGTTATTCGGTTCCAGGCTTCTGCTATAGCCAACTGAATAACTTACTAACTTTCTAAAATAGTCATCACCGCTTCCTTATAACTTCTTCCAACAGGTATTTGTAATCCATTTATCTCTACATCGGTGGCCGAAAAAGCATCGATCTTGTTCCTGGCAACCAGGAAAGAACGATGAATACGCAGAAAGCCGTTCTTCGACAGCATTTCTTCAATTTGCCCCAGCTGAAATTTGGTGAGAATAGCTTTATCTTTTGTAGTGATGCGGATGTATTCTTTCAGGCTTTCAATAAACAGGATCTCATCAATATAAACCTTCACGCGCTTCTTGCTAACATTAAAGAACAGGGTCGCTCTTTCCGGCGCGGAAGCAGGCACCAGCGATGTTTCTACCGGTTCCCGGTCTTTCAGTTTGTTCACCGCCATTACAAAGCGGCTGAATTCAATAGGCTTTAATAAATAATCCAGCACATTCAATTCATAGCCCTGCAGCGCATAGTCCTGGTAGGCAGATGTGATGATGACCTGTGGTGGTTTTTTCAGCGCTTTAATGAAATCGAGCCCTTTTAATTTAGGCAGGTGAATATCGAGGAAGATCAGGTCGATCTTTTCTTTCTGCAACAGGTCCATGGCATACAAAGCATCGGTACAAATGCCTTTCAGCTGCAGAAAAGGGACCTGCAGAATATAATCTTTCAATACTTCCGCCGCCAGCGGCTCATCTTCAACGATTATACAATTATACCTGTGCATAGCTGGTAAGATTTATATAAAGCCGAACCGAAAAAATATGCGGTTCGTTCTGCAATTGCAGATCATATTCCCGGTACATGAGTTCCAATTGCCTGCGAACATTACACAGCCCGATATTATCCCTGATCTCCTGCGAAGTTTGGCCCTCTTTGGTATTCTCAATATTAAAGGTAAGCCGTCCCTTTTGTAATTGTACGCTGATGCGGATAAAAGAATCGAACCGGCTTTCACTGGCGCCGTGCTTGAACGCATTTTCAACAAATGGCAATAAAAGAAGGGGAGCTATCTGCTGCGTGCTTTCATCAATATCACGCTGAAAGTGAATGGTAAGGCGTTCGTACCGCATCTTCTCCAGAGCAATATAATCATCCAGTATTTTAAGCTCATCTGCCACCGTTATAAGATCGCTTTTTGATTCATACAAAATAAACCGCAACAGTTTCGATAAACGCATTACCACTTCTGCCGTATGTTCCGACCGTTTCCGCGCAAGCGCATAAATATTATTCAGTGTATTAAATAAAAAATGCGGATTGGTTTGATGGCGAAGGAATTTAAGTTCAGCCTCCAGCTTTTCCTTGATGAGGTTCTTTTCGCGTTCGCGCACAGTTAACTGTATCCGCAGCAACTTCAAGGCAATGGCAACGCCCGAAACAAAACCGATGTCCATAACAGCCAGCAATACACCAAGCAGGTTGAACAGGGGCCGTTTTGTAAGTAAGCCCTGGTAAATGACCGGGGTAATGTAGTATACAAATATTGCGCGGTATATAATAATGGTGATAATAATGGCAGCTACCACCTGTGCTATGGTCCAGAATAGCTTAACATGCCCCTTCACAATTTGCCGTACAGGAACGTACAGGGCATAATAGGTGAACAGTAATTTGGGAATTACCGCAGCCAGGGCAGCCTTAAAGGCCAGCCAGAATTGAACATTATCAGGAATATTTTTAAGGGCAGGCGCTACCCAAACGAATTCCAGCACGGTATCCTGCAACAGGTACACCAGCCAGAAGGCGCTATGCCACAGCACTCTTTTCATAGTACCATAAAAATCGGGAAAACCGGGGTATTTTAAGAAAAAGCGTATGAACAGCACTTTGCGAAGTACGAATAACACTTGCGCTCCCTAAAGAGAAGCAGGTTTCATTTAACAGTGCTGTAGCAACCAATAAAACAAGATGAATAAAACGATGGTCCCTAAACAACCACCACCCCATTTCCAGGCAGCATAGCCTGCGATCAGGGTCCTAAGCCAGTCACGCATAGTGAAAAATTATAAAACAGTAGTTTAAAAAATTATGCCAGCCAATATCCTTTCATAAACAGCCAGCAGCGTTGAATACGCTATCAGACTATAGCAGTAAATTGACATATGAAAAAATCTGCTATCAGCCGCCGTTCTTTTCTTGAACAGCTCTCCTTAAGCACTGTTGCGGTACTGGGCGCCGGTCCATTGAGTGCATTTGCCATCAGCCAACAAACCGATCGCAAACTGGGAGTTGCCCTGGCAGGCCTGGGCAAATACAGTTCCAGGCAATTAGGCCCGGCCCTTAAGGAAACCAAATGGTGCCAGCTCATGGGTGTGGTCACCGGTTCAAAAGAAAAAGGCGAACAATGGTCAAAGGAATATGGGTTTCCCGTAAAAAATATTTATAGCTACGACACCATGGCCCAACTGGCTGATAACAAAGACATCGACATTGTGTATGTAGTTACCCCGAATGGATTGCATGCCCAACATGCAATTGCCGCGGCCAAAGCCGGCAAACACGTCATTTGCGAAAAACCCATGGCCAATACGGTGGCCGAATGCGATGCCATCATTGCTGCCTGTAAAGCCGCTAAGGTAAAATTGTCGATTGGCTATCGCCTGCATTTTGATCCCTATCATAAAGAATTGATGCGCCTTGCGAAAGAAAAAGATTTCGGCGCTTTTACCACCATGACCGGCGATCGCGGTTTTATTATGCAAACCAAGGTATGGCGCGCCGATAAAAAACTCGCGGGTGGCGGCCCCCTGATGGACCTGGGCATCTATATTATTCATGGCGCCTGCATGACTGCCAATGGCGTGGCGCCGGTAGCCGTTACTGCTCAGGAACATCCCAAAACAAAACCTGAGATGTTCACTGATGTGGAAGAAGGCATTAACTGGACCATGGAATTTCCCGGTGGCGCTACCTGTACAGCACAAACAAGCTACCAGCACAGCGCCGATAAATTCAGGGCTGAAGGCCCCAAAGGCTTCATCGAATTCAAAGAACATGCCTTTACCTACCGGGGCATGGTGGTAGAAACCAGCCGGGGGCCATTGAACTTTACCCCGCCCAATCAACAGGCCCTGCAAATGGATGATTTCGCCAATTGTATCTTAACCAACCGTAACACAATAATTCCAGGTGAACTGGGCCGCCGCGACCTGGTGATCATAGAAGGCATTTACAAAGCAGCCGCTACCGGAAAAAGAGTAGAAATAAAAGTTTAGGGCCTGCGCTAAATGGACTATCTTAGTATACTTTTTTAACCAACCAGGTAGTCCACTATGCTTCCATGGAAAACGATCATTCAATGGCAAAAGGAATGCGATACGCCGGTTTATTTGCAAATAGCCAATTCAGTTATACACGAAATGCGCAAGGGCCGGGTTGGTCCCGGTATTAAATTGCCCGGCACGCGGCAAATGGCCGAGCTGTTGGAAGTACACCGCAAAACCATTGTGCGGGCCTACGAAGAACTGGATGCACAGGGCTGGATAGAAATGCATCCCTCCAAAGGAACCTTCACCAGTAAAGAATTGCCCGAAATAAATGGCCGGCGTTTTTCAAACAACCAAAAACAGAACTTCTTTCCCCCAACAACCGGTTATACGGTTAAAGTAAATAACAGTATCCGTACACCCGTATTGCCGCTCAGGCATATCATGGGTTTCCACGATGGCCCCGACATGCGGTTGGTGCCTACCGATGAACTGGGAAGAGCCTATAAAGGCGTTTTGTCGCGGCATGCCTACTTCAAGTACATGTCTTATGTTGAAACACATGGTATACAAAAATTCAGGGAAGTATTATCAGATTACCTCAATACGAGCCGGGGGGTGCAAACAAGTTTCGAGAACATCCTGGTAACAAGGGGAAGCCAGCAGGCGCTGTACCTGCTATCGCTGGTGCTGTTCTCAAAAGGCGATACCATCATCGTGGGTGATACCAATTATTATTATGCCGATCATGTGTTTCTGCTGGCCGGGATGCAACTGGCGCGTGTAAAGGTTGATGAATGCGGCATCGATGTAGAGGCCATCGAAAAATTATGCAGCCGCAAAAAAATAAAAGCGTTGTTCATCACCTCGCATCACCACTACCCTACTACGGTAACCCTGTCAGCCGCACGCCGCATTAAATTATTATCACTGGCCGAAAAATATGGCTTTATCATCATTGAAGATGATTACGATTACGATTTCCATTATTTAAGCAGTCCCATGCTGCCGCTCGTAAGCGCCGACACAAAGGGAATGGTGGTTTACATTGGCACGCTTAGTAAAACCATTGCGCCCGCTATTCGCACCGGATATATCATTGCGCCACAGAACCTCATTCTTGAATTAAGCCGCGTACGGCAGTTGGTCGATACCCAGGGCGATCCCATTATGGAACTGGCGCTGATTGAAATGTTCGAAGAAGGACACATTAAACGGCACCTGAAAAAAGCCACACTCCTGTATCACAAACGCAGGGACTTTTTATGCAATTTATTGAGAGAACAGCTTTCAGATGTCATCGATTTTAAAACACCTGACGGCGGACTGGCCATTTGGGCAAAATTTCATAAATCGGTACCCTTACCGCCTCTTACAGAAAAGTTAAAAGCAAAAGGACTCATTCTTTCAAATGGTTTAATTCATAATACATCGGCTGTGTCACTAAACTCAACCCGTATGGGTTTTGGCTGGATGAATGAAGAAGAAACAGCACAAGCAGTAGAGATGCTTTCAAGAACGATCCGTTCAAAATAATTCTGGCCCTTTTATCATTTTGTACCGATTTATACAATTTCCCGCCGCACGATCATCCCATCTTTGTATCGCGCCACAAAGTAAAAGCGTTAACACAATATTCATTTATTGTTGCCACATTAAACCGGACTACCTGGTATATAGAAACCGGATGCCTGAATAGTCCAAATACCTTTTACCTTTACGGCCGATTATTAATGTTTAAAAAGTTTAAGCCATGAAAAAGTTATTCATTCTCTTCTCAGCCCTGCTTCTTAGTTTCAGTTTACTTGCCCGTGACCCGGAAGACAAACTGATCAGAACATTCAACACCAGCTTTCCAAAAGCCGAGCATGTTCAATGGTATGAATTGCCCAAAGCCTGGGTGGTAAATTTTGTCGCAGATGGTATTCGTTCGCGCGTGGTGTACCTGAAAGATGGAAAAGCCACTGAGTTCACCAGGTATTATTTTGAGTCGAATTTGCCGTTCCTGATCCATTCCAGGGTCAAAGAAGCATATCCCGATAAAAAGATCTTTGGCGTTGTTGAAGTTTCTATCATGACAGAAAACAGCAACACTTCCAGGACAGAATATTTTGTAAAACTGGAAGATGAAAAAAGCTGGATGACCGTAAAATCTGACATTGAAGGAAACCTCACCGTTACAGAAAAGTATAAAAAAGTGAATTAGGAAAAAGGGAATTCAGACACCCTTTACAAAGGGAAAGCCCCCGGCACTGAAAGTTACGCTTTCAGGCGCCGGGGGCTTTTCATTGCGGCCCAAACACCCATACAGGAAACCTGCCCTATATAATATAATTACCCCATATTTGTTGAAATATTTAATATACCCCTTTCTTTCTTAGTATTTTTGCGTAACTAACCGGTGTTCGTTTAAAACGTATCCAATGTATCGCGTTAATCCCTTAATTACTTTCATTCTTACTATTATTTCAATACCTGTAGTTTCCCAAACGAAATTATTGTACAGCTATCAGGACCTTTCGCATGCCTATTATCAAAAGCAAAAAGATTCATTGACGAAAGCATGGGTATGCCCGGCTATTTACAAGGATAAGAACACCCAGAAAAAATATAAGGAAATATGGGATGAAAGGACCCAGTTTATAACCCGGGCCATTGAAGCCGACAACTATGTGCATGACAATGAAGTGTACAGCTATGTAGATGGCATCATTAACCAGCTGGTACAGGCCAATAAACAAATTATACCCCAGAAGCCCCTGTTGCTGATCGACAGAAGCTCATCGGCCAACGCATATGCCATCGGTAATAATATCATTGCCGTTAACCTGGGCCTTATTGTGTTCTCGCAGTCTAGGGAAGAATTGTCGCTGGCCATTGCACACGAATTATCGCACAATATTCTCACCCATCCTGAAACAGCCATGAAACAACGGGCCGAATGGCTGAGTTCAGATGAATACCAGCAGTCACTGAACGCCGTGTTAAATTCAAAATATGAAAGACTGTCGCGGCTGAAAAAAGTACTTGAAAATTATTCGTTCAGCCGAAGCAAACACCAACGTTACCATGAAAGCGATGCCGATTCGCTGGCTATTATTCTGTTGAAAAAAAGCAATATCACCTTCAACGCCGATTTCTTTCTGCGGTTAGATAGTTCGGACAACATTTATCAGCATCATTTAAAGAATCCCGTTAAACAGTATTTCATTACCTATAATCTTTCTTTTGACGACAGCTGGACCAGAAAACGATCGAAGGGACTGTCAACAAGAGCCTATAGCTTCAGGGATACCTCGGGCATTGAAGATTCGTTAAAGACCCACCCCGAGTGCGTTGAACGGTATAATAAAACAAAACCATTTACCGTTAGCCAGGGCATCTATAACGCCATACCGGCAAATATACACGACAAGGCCAATAAAATGCTTATCTGGAATATGTATTCCAACATGAGCCTTACCCCTTGTTTATACCGCATTTTGATGGAAAAAGACAATGGCAATAAGGATGAGTGGTACGATTTCATGATCCATAATATCATTACCGGATTATATTACGCCGACCGCGAATTGCACCGGTTCAATGCCATTGGCGTTACCCAAAAGGAATTGATCTCCCAGGACTATTATGAGCTGCAAACCATGCTGGAACAAATACCCCGCGATAAGCTGGAACAATACTGTAAAGTAATACAGGAGGCAGGTTTCTGGAAAATAATGCCCGCCAGTGAAAGAGCATTAAAAAGCTTCCTGTACACCCTGGCGCTTGACCCCGATAATTCTGAGAAGAACAAGGCAAGGGCCGCTAAGGAATTCGACGTCGCCAATTCAGGCAGCATGTATTGCGAGCTCACGCAGAACTTCGAAACCAAATAACTATTCAAATTCAACCTTATAACAAACAACTACAAATGAAAAAAACGTTATCAGCACTACTAATGCTGTTTATCGTATGTTATGGCCATGCGCAAACAAAAGTTTTCAGAGAAGTAAGTGAAGACATGTCTTCAGAAGTAAAAACGATCAGGCAGGATAATAATCTCGTAGGTTATCTTGTATTTACCCAGCTCGAAAAAGCAAGCGCCGATTCGTTCAATTACAGGATCAGTATAATGGACGAAAACCTCAATGACATCGGCACCATTAATTTCAGGGAAATTAAACTTTCGCTGCAGGCAGTAAGCTTTGAACAGGATGTATTGTGCCTGGCGTATATAAAGAGTACTTTTTTCGGTAATAGCTATAAGAGCAGGAAGGCATACACCGAAGGGTTGCAAAATGAAAAATCAGCCGTGTTCTTACAATTCCTGGGTTTGGATGGCAAGATCATAAAATCAAACTCCTATGAAATACAAATGACTCCCCGCCCCAATAATTACTGGTATGATGGTTATGACGCCATTGGGAGCCTGAAACATTCACTGCAATTAAGTAATATTCCGCAAAAAGGTTTTGCCTGCTTTTATGGCGACGACCGTAAAAGTAACCTGCTGATCTTTAACCCGGCCGGTGAAATAACCTGGCAAAAAAATACCAGCGAGCAGGCACAGGCCTTTGGTTTGCTGGCCTCCAAACAGGGCATCTATTTAATGGTGAAGAAAAAAGATAGAATGGAAGAAGGCGGGTTCGAATTATTAGGCTATGATGTAACCGATGGAACGGTTTATCCCAAATACACCTTGAAAGACAAACAGGGCAATGCTTTAAAAGTGATCACCTTCGACAATGACCCCGTTAGCGGTAAGCCTTTTATTGCCGGTTATGTTATTGATGCGAACCACGGCAATCAATATTATTCTGCCAAACACCTGGCCCGCGGGCCTTACAGCGGCGTTTATACGATCAATATAAATGGCACCAAAAAATCGGAGGTGCAGGAAATATTTTCTTACTGGAACGAGGGCCAGCAATCTTTCATCACCCGCAAAGGACATTTCGTTGACAACAACACCTATCCAAGATTTGTGCGGTCGTTCAGGGATTATGAGGGCAATACCTATTTTGCCGGTTCAACCATTATCAGGAAAGCCAGATGGGGTTCCATGTTCTTTACGATAGCCACCATTCCATTTGTTGTACCCCCCATTATCATTGCCAGCACCGGTTATACCAAGGGCCTGGTGAAAGACGCCGTATTGATGAAACAAACTGAGAAAGGCGCTATTTCGGTCGACAATTTCATTCCTGCCAATAATACCGGCGATTATCCGGGTGTAATGCCTGTTTCTATGTACGACAAAAGAGGGTTTTACCTGGTTTCTAACCCCGATACCAAATCGAACTACATGATCATCGATGATTTCAGGGACGTATTTGTATATAATGTGAATCAGAAAAAAGTAATGCGTACCGTTCCGCACAGATCGGGTAATATCCGTACCAACCTGTTTCCTGCCAAAGAAGGCCACGTAATGGTTGCTACCTACGACAAAAAAGCAAAAACAACGTCAGTGTCTATTGAAGCGTTATAATAGCATTCGATTATAAAAAGAATACCGTCCCGGTTAAGCCAGGACGGTATTTTTATTAACGGGAGAAACTCTAATTTAAAACAGATCGTACGAAGGATAACCCGACACCTTACCTAAACCGGCTTCAATGGCACCTTTCATCGTCCAGCCGCAACCATCATTCGAAGGGTTGTTATTAACGATCACGGAATAGCTAAGCCCATTACCCAGTTCAACCAGGAACGACCGCGTACCATCAAAACAACCGTTGTGGTTTTGCAACAGGCCCGAAACGTTCCAACCACAGCCATAGCTCACTTTCAAAGCCGAACCGGTTGTCATGGTTGTTTGCGTAGGGGCTGTAATGATATCACTTGGAATAGCAGTACCATCAACGCGGTTCAGGAATTTTAACAGATCGATGGGGCGCGCCACCCAGCCGCCAAAACCGGCCCACAGTTGCAGGTTCATTTTATCCATTGGGGTATAAGTTGCTTCGCCGCTTTTTGCATTGCCCGAGGCTTCGCCCACATACATCGTATTGCCAATACCGCATTTATTGAGTACGTTATTGCGGATGAAATTTTCGTATGATTGTCCGCTCACCTGTTCAATAACCCGTGCCAGAATAAAGAAGTTGGTATTTGAATAGATCCATTGCGAAGAAGTATCAGTAGTAATGAGATCAGCTGAATTCAACAATACATTCATGGCGTCATCGGGCGTTTTATTCTGGTCCCAGAAAACGGATTCTCCATTGCAGGTGCGCAAACCTGAAGTATGGTTCAGTAACTGGCGCACGGTGATCCTGTTGAGTTTTTCCTTTCCTGAAGGCGTGGCGTATTTTGAACCGAGAATGCTGTTGGGCCCGAACACAGGCTTGTCTAACGAGATCTTATGCTGATCGAGCAAGGTCATTACACCCACCGAGGTAACCGGTTTTGAAATGCTCATAATGCGCAGCGGCTGGTCGGGCGACATTTCTTCACCATTGGCGGCATCGGCGTACCCGTAGCCTTTTGCAAATACCAGTCTTCCATCTTTACAGATCGCGATCGACAATCCCTTTACACTCTGACTGCTCATGTATTGGTTAACCGCATCATCAATGGCAGCGATATCGGCGCCTTTCATGTTGGTGTTGGTCCAAATGGCATTGTATTCACAGCTATTGCCTGAAGTATACGCATTTACATACACCGGTTTGTAACCCTGGTAATACATATTGTCGAATACATACTGGTAATTGCCATTGCTTACGCCATGCCGGGCTGCCCATAGCGGACTGCTCTCTTTTTCCCAGATAGCTGCATACAGGTTAGTGCCATTCTTTGTATAGCCACTTACTGTTTTTAATACATAGCCTTGTTTGGTGAAATCATTAAACGCCTGCTGGTATTGGCTGGAAGTTAGATTATGACGGGCGATGTACGCATTACCGGCACTCTTCTCCCAAATACCTGCAAAATATTCTACGTTGTTCACAACATAGCCACTCACATGCAGCAGGCGATAGCCTTGTTTTGAGAAATCGTCAAATGCCTGCTGATACTGGGCCGCTGTTAAGTTATGCCGGGCAGCCCATGCCGGGCCCGATGCCTTTTCCCAGATGGCGGCAAACTTCGCCTGGTTGCCTACGCCATAGCCACTTACATGCGTAAGCCGGAATCCTTTTTTAGCGAAGTCATCGAAAGCTGCCTGATAATCGGCGCCTGATAACCCATGGCGTGCAGCCCATTCGGGCCCCGACTTCTTCTCCCATAACGCAATATAACGCTCCTGTCCGCCACAGGTATAACCGCTTACCGTCGACAACCGGTACCCTTGTTTTACGAACTCATCAAATGCAGCCTGGTATTGCGCCGGGCTTAAGTTATGCCTTGCCACCCATTGCGAAACAATCGCCTGAAACGACAATAATGAGCATAAGAGAACGAGTGATCCTTTTTTCAAAAACGATTTCATGACCTTTACAATGTTTTAAGAGTTTGATACAATAAGATACCAGTAAGCCATTAGTGTAATGGCTACCCATTCCTTTATTAAAATGTTTGTTGCTAATAATCAGTGAACCCTGCTGATGCAGAATGATCAGCTACCTGATCAGATCCATAAAGCGCGGTAATTATTCGATGCTGCAATCGAATGCAAAAGTAACGGCTGCATGTAACGCAACCAATACCACATTAGTAGTAAGTATAATTCTTTGACGAAGATCAAGTAGAGATACTTATGATGCAGTAGTAATACTCAACGCATGAGTTATAAACACACATTACTTCTTTGCAAAGTAAGGCACATCATCGCGGCTGATGGTTTCCTTTTGCTGCCAGTACGCCAACGTAACAACCCGCCCACCGGGTGTTTTTAACAATCTTCCAAAGACTGCATTGGTGGCATTGAAGGTAACATCAGTAACGCCAATGGTAAAGGTAGCAGGCGGCAGGGGCGCCGCTTCGGTTGTTGTTTCGGCATTAGCGGTTGAAGCGGCAGCTGGTGCAGCGGCCTTCGGTGCAGGTGAGGCCATCACTATCACTGTGTACTTATTGAACTCAAGCAATGGTTGTAAAAAATCGACACGTTGTTGCGACGCATTCTTTTCCACTATGGCGCATTTAACGCCATTCAGTTCTTCAAACTCATGATTTTTATTTATCGCCATAAACAGTGCTTCTATAATTAAAAACCGAAACTCAATGAATGTATATAATCATACACATACCCAACCAACCCTGTTACTATAATACCCGCCACACAAATGATCATAGCGAGTTTGGGGTAACCGGGAATGGTGAGCCGTTCAATAGGTTGCTCATTGGCATCCATAAAGATCGCTTTTACGATGCGCAGGTAATAATAAAATGAGATGATCATGTTCAGCGCCGCAATCGTGATCAACACATAATTGCCTTTTCCCGCGCCCGATAACAACAGAAAAAACTTGCCAAAGAACCCCGCAGTAGGCGGTACGCCGGCCAGTGAAAATAAAGCAATGGTGAGCACCCACGATAATACGGGATTGGTTTTATAAAAGCCCTTGTAATCACTTACCTGCTCGCGGCCGGTAAGCGCGCTTACCAGGGCCACCACGCCAAATGCCGCCAGGTTCGAGAATACATAAATGAGCACAAAATAAACAAGCGATGCCGTGCCCAGCTGTGAGCTTCCGGTTATACCCACCAGTATAAATCCTATTTGTGCAATGGAAGAAAATGCTAAGAACCGTTTGATATTATTTTGCCGAATCGCAAACAGGTTTCCCGTGAAGATCGTCAGTACCGACAACACAAACAACATATTATACCAGGTGGCGGCCATTGGTTTGAACACGGTATATAAAACGGAGATAAACACAAACAGCACCGATCCTTTTGAGATCACCGAGAGCCAGGAAGTAACTGCCACGGGCGCTCCTTCATACACATCGGCGGTCCATAAATGAAATGGAACAACGGAGATCTTGAAGCCAAAACCGGCCAGCAATAGAACGAATGCAAAAATGTGTAAGGGACTGCCATTTATATGCGAAGCCATTTCGCTGAAGGTGAGCGTGCCAGTTGCGCCATACACCAGGGAAATGCCAAATAGTAATAAACCCGAAGCAAATGCCGAGGAAATAATAAACTTCATAGCGGCTTCAGAGGACTTCCTTTTACCCAGATCGAAATTGGCCATGGCGGCTAAAGGAATGCTCGATAGCTCCAACCCCACATAAAACATCAACAGGTTGCCGGCAGAGATCATAAAGAACATGCCAAGCAGGGTGCACAATAATAAAATGTAAAACTCCGCCACATGCTCATGCTGCTTTAGCCAGGAAGCCGATTGCAGCGAAACGATCAATGTACCCAGGCTCAGGATATTTTTTTCGAGTACGATCAATGGATTGGTCAGGAACATTTCATTGAACAACATACCCGGCTGGTTGCCGATAAAACCTGCGGCCAGGTTCAGCAATAACAATCCATTCACCAGGTTCAGCAGGCTTTTATTAGAAAGATCGCTGCCGATCTTTAACAGCAAGAGCGTGAAGATGATCACGGTAATGATGAGCTCGTGCTTCATGAGTATAAAAAAATCACCTGCCATACAATTAGTTATTTTGTGATCAGTTCCGTTAACCAGAATGGTGCAATGCCAATCGCTAAAATTCCAATGATTAATAAGCCGGCCGCTATTTTTTCATTCCAACCCGCATCGGCCAGTAACGCGCCGGGTTGCGCAGTTATTCCGCTTCCTTCTACCTGCAATGGTCCCATGATCACTTTGCCCATGGCCCGCAGAATATAAACGGCGGTGACCACAATGGAAGCGCAGGCCAGTATGGTGGCCAACCGGTATAGCGTATCTGCATTTTGCCAGGCGCCCATAAAGACAGTTACTTCAGCAACAAAGCCACTCAGGCCCGGTAAACCCAATGAACACAAACCGGCAATCACAAACACCGCAGCAATAAAGGGCATTACTTTTAATAAGCCGCCCAGTTGCGCCACCTGCCGCGTATGGGTTCTGTCGTACAACATGCCAATGGCCGCGAAGAAAAGGGCTGTCATTAACCCATGCGACACCATTTGCATTACGGCCCCCATAACAGCAGTTTTCGTTAGCATACCTATTCCCAACAACACAAAACCGCAATGGCTTACCGATGAATACGCGTTGATATACTTGAGATCGGTTTGCATCATAGTGGCGAAGGCGCCATAGATGATCGCTATAGTAGCCAGCAGAATAATAATGCCTGAATAATAGTGTGCGGCATCGGGCATCAGCAAGGTGGCTACCCGCAAACATCCATAACCGCCCAGCTTCATAGAAATGCCGGCCAGGAACATAGAAGCCGCTGTAGGGGCCGATGAGTGTCCATCGGGAACCCAGGTATGAAAGGGGAACAACGCCGTGAAAACGCCAAAGCCTGCAAAGGCAAACGGAAAGAAGATCTTTTGTGCTTCAACCGGAATATGCAGTTGCGCTATCTGCAGCAGATCAAATGTGTGTGTACCACCGGTTGTTTGCGTATTAAAATAAATGCCTGCCAACCCAACAAAAACAAGCGCACTGCCGCCCATTAACATCAGCGCCAGTTTCATGGCGCTGTACGCTGCGCGGCCGCTGCCCCAGATACCAATAAGTAAGAATTTGGGGATCACCGCTACTTCCAGGAAAAAGAACAGCGTGAACAGATCGAGCGAAATAAAAAACCCATAAGCGCCCATACTTAACAGGGTCAACAGAAAGAAAAATTCTTTATTGAGCTTTTCCATTGACCAGGAAACCAGTATACCGGCAACAGTTACAAAAGCTGTTAACAGGATCATGGCAATGGAAATGCCATCAACACCAACATGATAATGAATATTCAACGGCGTAAACCACAAATGATCTTCTTCAAACAACATGATGCCCGGGTTGCCTGTGGTCCTTTGTTGCCAGTATTCAAACAATAAAATGAACGCAAGCACCAATTGCATCACCGCACCACTTAATGCCATGGCACGTACCTGTTTTGCCCCATTACAAAACAACAGCACGAGTGCCGTAATGAGTGGTAATATGATGAGTAATGATAACGACATAATTTGTTTTGATTCGTGAATTCATGAATAAAGTCGTCAATGGTGAATGGTCAATGGCTTTCCATTATCACATTATCAAATTATCTTATTAGCACATTTGCTTACTTCCACCAATAGATAAAAACCACAGCCAAAGCAATGACCCCTCCAAAAAAGTATATAGCATAGGCCTGTACCCGGCCCGATTGTAATGCTTTTATGCTTTCCGATACGCGGGTGGTGGCAATGCCCAATCCGTTCATCAATCCATCCACTACATACTTATCGATCCATGCGGCGGGTTTCGCAATACCATTAAAGATGATCTTTTTGGTGATGAACAGGTACAATTCATCGAAATAGAATTTGCGGCGAATGGTGTTATACAAGCCACCAAATGCAGCTGCCAGTTGTTGCGGCCGTTGGTTTTCTTTATAATACAATGCCCAGGCGATGCCTATGCCTGCAAGGGCAACAGCCACCGGTGCAATTGAAAAGGAGATGGGTATAGTCATTTCTTTCGCCCGCCCATCAACCGGTACATATTGGGAGAAGGGAATGAAGCCAACCACAACCGCAGCTACGCCTAATAACGCCAATGGCAGCTTCATATTCAAAGCGCCTTCTCCATGATCATTGTGATGGGTGGATGGCTTGTTCCAGAAAATACAGAAATACAGGCGGAACATATAAAAGGCGGTAATGCCCGAGGTGATCAGCGCTATATAATAAATAGTCCGGTTGCTTTGCCAGGCGGTCATCAAAATTTCTTCCTTACTAAAGAACCCGGCAAAAGGTGGTATCCCGGCAATGGCCAGGCAGGCAATGAGGAACGTAAGATGCGTCAATGGCATCAACTTTCGCAGACCACCCATTTGGCCCATTTCATTGGTATGAATAAAATGTATAACGGCGCCCGCACCGAGGAACAGCAATGATTTAAAGAAGGCATGCGTAAAGAGGTGAAAGAGCGAAGCAGTATAGCCGGTACCGCTGCTTATACTATACGCCGGCACGCCCAATGCAAACAACATATACCCGATCTGTGAAATGGTTGAATAAGCCAGCACCCGTTTTATATCTGTTTGAGTACAGGCAATGATGGCGGCGAGAAAAGCCGAGATGGCACCAACCCAGGTTATCAATTGCAGCACCGAAACATTGAGCTGATAAATGGGATACAAACGCGCTACCAAATACACACCGGCCACCACCATGGTAGCCGCATGTATCAATGCCGATACGGGGGTAGGCCCTTCCATAGCATCGGGTAACCAGATGTGCAGGGGGAACATGGCCGATTTGCCGGCGCCACCCATAAACACCAGGGTAAGCGCCCAGCTTAATATAGAAATACCCAGGAATGTGCTTCCCGTCATTTGCGCCAATTGCGAGGAGTCGCCTGCTGTTAATCGTTGTATCATTGTACCAAAATCAAGCGTGCCGCTATAAAATGCAAGGATCAATATGCCAATCAAAAATCCCAGATCGGCAAAGCGGGTAACGATAAATGCTTTTTTAGCTGCTGCCACTGCTGCCGGCCTATCATAATAAAAACCGATGAGCAAAAAGGAAGATACGCCCACCAGTTCCCAAAAGATATAGATCTGAAAAATATTGGTTGAAAGCACCAGCCCCAGCATGGAAAAAGTAAACAACCCCAAAAATGCATAATAGGTAGCAAACCGGTTCTCTCCTTTCATATAGCCCAAACTAAATACATGCACCATCAGCGATACAAATGTTACCACCACCAGCATCATCACCGAGGCCGGATCGAGCAATATGCCCATATCGATCGACATGCCGGGGCTGAACTGCAGCCAGGTATATTGTAAGGCAATCACCGGCTGATAAACGCCGTTCACTTTTCCGCTCACAAAGAAATAATTGTACGCCGTATAAAATGCCAGCACCGTTGCTGCCAGCAAAATGAGTGTGCCCAGTATGCCCGCTGATTTGGAGAAACGCCGCTGCCCAAACAGGCCGAGCAATACAAAACCTGCCAGCGGTAATAATGGAATGAGTGCTATGTATGATGAATAGTTCATTTGATCATGCTTTGCCCGCTGAATCCGCCAACTGGCGGAGAAAGCGGGGTCAATATTTCATTTCCTGCGTTTCTTCCACATCTATTGAGCGATGGCTTCGGTACAGGTTAATGATTATCGCAATCGCTACCGCAGCTTCTGCAGCGGCAATCGTTATTATAAACAGGGAAAAGAAAACACCATTGAGTTTGTCGGGGTACAGGTATTTATTGAATGCTACAAAATTGATGTTCACACTATTCAGGATCAGCTCAATTGACATCAGCATGGTGATGAGGTTGCGCCGGGTGAACAGGCCGTACATGCCAATAAAAAATAAGGCCGTACTAACAAACAGGATATGTGTCAATGGAATGCTGCTCATGGTATTTTTTCCTCCATTGTCTCTTTTGAAATAGCTGGAATATTGGCGCTTTTTCCATTCATGCCGGGATAAGGTGGCTTTTGTACCGGTTTTCCTTTGGGGGCCCACCGCATGGCAATAACAATACAACCGATCATGGCTGCCAGCAACAACATGCTTACTACTTCAAACGGCAGCACAAAACCATATTGTTTGGTATCGAGCATTTGTTCGCCAATAGCGGTTACCGGTACAGTAAATGGTTTCACCACGGCAGGTGTAAATCCATATTGAGCAATGATATTATATGTAAAGGCAAAACCAAATAACACCGCCAATACAGCAAACAGCAGGCGTTTCAACGAGGGCTTTGGCATTTCGCTGCCCGATTGCTGCGTAAGAAATATGGAGAAGATGATGAGCACCACTACCCCACCTACATATACAATGATTTGAACAGCTGCAACAAATTCTACCTGCATCCAGAAATACAGGGCCGCCACGCCCACCAGGCTAAACAACAGCCAGATAGCCGAACGGAAGATCTTGCTGGTGGTGACCGCCAAAACGGCCGTACCCAGTATAAAGGCTGAAATAAGATAGAATATGATCTGTGAACCGTTCATAATTATTATTCAATAGTCAGTATTTTACTCAACACCGGCCCGCAACTTTGACCCCGGGTTATTTAATTTCTTCAACAACTGGTTGCGGTCGTACACACTGTGTTCAAAGGTTTGGGCCATTTTGATGGCGCTGGTGGGGCAAGCCTCTACACATAAATTACACATGGTGCACAGCTCCAGGTGATATACAAAAGTATCCAGTGCTTTTTTCTTCTTGCCTTCGGGTGTTGTATCAAATTTGGTAACGATCTTGATGGTCGCATTGGGGCAAGCCAGTTCACAAGCCGTGCAACCCGTACAGGCATGTTCGTTGTTTTCGTCGTGCGACATCACCACTTCGCCCCGGAAGCGCTCGGGCAATTTCATTTGCGCCCGGTTATCGGGATACTGCTGGGTAATGATCTCTTTGGGCCTTATGAAATAGCCGCCTGTAGTTCTCATTCCTTTCAGCAACGAGGTAACTGCGTTATATACATCCGATATGTAATCTTTAATAAACATACTCTTCTTGTTTTACTCCCCGCCGGTTGGCGGAGACTGAGTGGCTTAAAAATGCCACCCCATGATCGCGATCAGGGTTACCAGCAACAGGTTGAACATACTGATAGGTAATAGGTACTTCCATTCCAGGCTCAGCAACTGATCAACCCGCAGGCGGGGAAACGTCCAGCGGAACCACATGATCAAAAAGATCAGGAAAAATGTTTTGCCCAGGAACCATACCGAAGAAGGGATATAATCCATAATATGATTAAACCCTTTCCAATGACCAATGTGCAAGGGCATCCAGCCACCCAGGAACAAGGTGGCGCCAATGGCGCACACTATGAAAATGTTGATGTATTCAGCCAGGAAGAACAGCGCGAACTTCATTCCCGAATATTCGGTATGAAACCCCGCCGTTAATTCCGATTCTGCTTCAGCGAGGTCGAACGGGGCGCGATTGGTTTCGGCGGTCACCGCAATAATAAAGATCACAAATGCGATAATGACAGGAATATGTCCGCGAAATAACCACCAGCCGGTTTGTTGCGAAGCTATGATCTCCGAGATCTGTAAACTTCCCGACAGCACAACAATAGAGATGATCGACAACCCGGCCGACAATTCATAACTAACGATCTGTGCGCCGCTGCGCATGGCGCCCAGTAAAGAATACTTGTTATTGCTGGCCCAACCGGCCATCAAAATGCCGATCACCGAAACTGACGACACAGCCGACACATATAGTACACCTATATTAATGTCCCAGATCTGAAAACCTTTGGCAAATGCAATGGGGGCCAGTACCAGCATGGCGGCGATCATTACAATAAAGGGCGCCAGGTTGAACAGGAATTTATCGGCCCCATCGGGCGTAAGCCCTTCTTTCATCATCAGCTTTATTGTATCGGCAGTGGTTTGCAACATCCCTTTGGGACCTACCCGGTTTGGCCCGAGGCGGATCTGCATGCGGGCCGCCACTTTTCTTTCCATCAACACCAACACCAGACCCAGTACTCCAAAAAACGCGGTCACCAGTAATATGATGATAAGGCATTCCAACAGCAATGCCATGGTTGGGTTGAACGTGCTGTACAACCAGTGTTGAATTGAATCTGTAATATATTCTAAGCTAAACATTGTTTTGATTTCTACATCCTGCTTCAAACAAATTGAAGTAAGAAGTATGAGGTAAGAATATTTCCTAATTTTTTTTCTTCACGACTTTCACTTAAACGCCAATCTTCGTACTTCTTACTTCCTACTTCGTAAACTTATATGAACCGAATTTACCTGTCAATGTCAGGTATCACCAAATCTAATGTTCCCATTATCGCCATCAGGTCACCTATCTTACTGCCCCGGCTCATATGATCGAGTGCCGACAAATTCGAAAACCCCGGTGATCTGAATTTAATACGATACGGTGTGGTGGCGCCTTCACTCACGATAAACACGCCCAACTCGCCGCGCGCAGTTTCTACCCTTGAATAAAACTCGCCCCTGGGCAATTTCAACACGGCCTTGGTCTTTGCCTGAAAATCGCCTTCGGGAATATTATCTATCAATTGTTCAATGATGCGGATCGATTGACGCAATTCTTTTATGCGCACCAGGTAACGGGCATAACTGTCACCAGCAGTTTCAACAATTTCATCAAACGATAGGTTGTCGTACACTTCATAAGGATACAACTTCCTGATATCGCAATGCACGCCACTCGCCCGGCCAACGGGCCCGGTACAACCAAAAGAAATGGCATCTTCTTTCGACAGCACGCCAACTCCTTTTGTGCGGTTCTGAAAAATGATATTGCCGGTTACCAGGTCGTCATACTCATCGATCTTATTATTGAAAAGCTGTATAAAGTCTTTTACTCTTTTTTGAAAATTGGGATGCAGATCATACATCACGCCACCCGGCACCATATAGTTCATGGTGAGGCGGGTGCCGCAGGTTTCTTCCATGATGTCATTAATGGTTTCGCGTTCGCGAAAAGCATAAAAGAAGGGCGTGAAGGCGCCGAGGTCCATTGCCATGGCGCCCCACCACAGCTCATGCGAAGCAATACGGGTGAGCTCATCCATCAGCACCCTGATCACCTGGGCGCGCGGTGGTATTTCCAGTTGCAATCCTTTTTCTACACAAAGCACACAACCATGATTATTAATATGGGCCGATAAATAATCCATGCGGCTGGTAACATAAATGAACTGCCGGTAGCTGAGGCTTTCGCACATTTTTTCTATGCTGCGATGGATGTAGCCTAAATGCGGTTCTACTTTTTGAATGGTTTCGCCCTGCAGGGTGATCACCAGGTGCAGCACGCCATGCGTGGCCGGATGCTGTGGCCCTACATTGATCACCAGCTCCCCCTCGGCGGAAGGAAGCGTGGCAGCATCATTTATTATTTGAGTTTCCCTGTACAACTGTCAGTTTTATAGTTTGATCATATTTACCGGGTCTTCGAAATCTTTTCGTAACGGATGCCCGTCAAAATCATCGGTCAGCACTAAACGCCGCAGATCGGGATGATGCAGGAACCGCACGCCAAACAGGTCAAACACTTCCCGCTCATGAAATTCGGCGGTGCGCCAGATATCAGACACCGTTGCTATTTCGGGGTTATTTCTATCGAGCTTTACTTTTACGACCAGTGCCTGCCTGAAGGTGGTGGAAGTAAAATGATATACCATCGTGAGCACTGTTTTGCCGGCAGCGGTTTGCGACCAGTCGATGCAGGTGAGGCAAAACAAATAATCCATTTGCAACACATCGTTCCGCAGCCATTGTGCGAAGGATTTCCAGTCAGCGGTTTCTATAAATACATTTAACCATTCGCCGGTTTCATCAAAAACGGCGTTGGGCCGGTACTGTATGATATTTTCTTTTAATTCCTCCCTGGTCATGATTGCATTTTTTCTGCCCGTATTTGTTCGCGGGTCAATCCGCTTTTAATTTTCTGCTGCAAGGTGATCAATGCATGCAACAGTGCTTCGGGCCGGGGCGGACAACCGGGAATGTACACATCGACCGGGATCACATGATCGGCGCCTTTTACAACCGAATAGGTATTATAGAAGAATGGACCGCCGCTGATGGCGCAGGCGCCCATAGCGACCACATATTTGGGATCGGCCATTTGATCGTACAGGCGTTTGAGCACCGGCGCCATTTTATTCACAATGGTGCCGGCAATGATGATCACATCGGCCTGGCGGGGTGTGGCGCGCGCCACCTCAAATCCAAAGCGGGAGAAATCGTATTTCGAGGAAGCAACCGACATCATTTCAATACCACAACAACTGGTAGCAAAAGTGAGCGGCCATAAAGAATTGGAACGGGCCCAGTTAATGATCTCGTTAAAAGAACTGATCACGATGCCGCCCCCGGGGAGGTCATGTACCTGGCCGGGGAATGCCGTGTTCCCGTTGGATGCGGTTGCTGTTTCTTTATTTAAATTGTTTTCCATTGACGGAGATAGTTTTCCGTATTACATCCATTTTAATGCGCCTTTCTTGTGTGCGTATAAAAAACCGGTAAATAATATGAAAAAGAAAATGGCGATCTCAACAAGCGCCATAATTCCAACTTTCTTAACTACTACGGCCCAGGGATAAACGAAGATCAGTTCTACATCAAAGATCAGGAACAAAAGGGCAAACAGATAATAACCAACATTAAACTGATTCCAGGGAGAGCCTTCAGAAGGTATGCCACATTCATAGGGTTGGCCTTTTTGCGCATTCACCGATCCCCGTACCAAAAATTTTGATACGAGTATGCCGCCGGCCGAAAAAAGAATGGCAGCAATGGTCAACACAAGAAGCGCGACTGATCCCATATGGCGAATTTGACAATTTGAAAATCGGCTGTTGATTCTAAATTTAGCGATTTTATTTCAATTACAACTTTTTGTACTGGAATTAACGAAAGTTGTAATGACTTCAATGTCAATTGCCAATAGGAATTTCGCCATGGCACCAGCGCGAACGCTAATTTTAAGCTATTTAAATAGTTAGTTGACCTGGATTATAGAAGATTCAATGGGGATTATCCTAATAAAAGTGATTTTGCAGATGTAATATGTAATCACGCTGCACCGGTTTACTCTCTTTTGCCATCACCTCAAAAATTAATAACTCTAATTTACTAAATTAATTAGCGATCTATCGAATTAAAGTGCTCTTCTTCTTCATTTCTTGACAATGGTCAATTCTTGAAATTCAACCTGTTTTATACCTGCTTACGGTTATCAACCCGCCTAATTGTACTGCCACTAATTTCCAAATAATTTTAGCTAATCAAAAAAAATCCCTCAAACCTGTCACGTTTTGTTTCACCTGTTTGTTTTACTACCGGAAATCGATTTTAAACAATAAAACAAAATAAAATGGAAGCAAGAATTGGATTTACAGACGTAACAAAAGGCTTATTCGACGGCTTATTCAAAACAGAGATGTATTTGAAAAAATGTGGCCTTGACCATAAACTCCTGGAACTCATCAAATGCCGGGTGTCACAAATAAATGGTTGTGCCTATTGTTTAGACATGCATCACAAAGATGCCACCGCCATGGGTGAAAGCGAGCAACGCCTGTATTCACTGCCAGCCTGGAAAGAATGTCCTTATTATACGGAGGCCGAAAGAGCTGCGCTCGCTTATACCGAAGCGGTAACCAACTTACACCAACATGGCATTACCGATGAGTTGTTTGAAACACTGTCGCAGCATTTTACCAAAGGGGAAATCGCCGATCTCACTATGGCTATCGCTAACATCAATAGCTGGAACCGGCTTAACGTTGCATGGAAAACTGTACCGGGTAATTATAAAGTTGGCCAATTTAATTAATCCTATAACAAACAGGCCATGAGCAAACCACCTAAAAAATGGAAAATGGCTATCCTCATCTGGATAGCCATTTATCCCACTGTTACTTTAGTAGCGCTGTTATTTGGCAATCATTTCGAAAAAATAAATCCGCTCCCTTTGCGAACACTGGCCTCTACTGCTATAGTTGTACCCATTGCAGTTTATGCGTTGGTGCCTGCATTGCAAAAAATAATGTATAATTGGCTGAACAAATAAAGTAAGGCGTAAAATAAGAGCACTTGAAAGATTATCAACACATGCTGTTCCCCTATGCGTATAATATTCTGGGAACAGCAGAAGATGCAAAGGACGCGATACAGGATGTATTGTATAATTTTTTAGCTGCCGGAAAGGAAGGCATGGAAGATCCCAAAAATTACCTTATCCGCAGCGTCATTAATCAATCGATCAATATCAAAAACAAAAGAAAAAAATTGCAACTGGGCGATATGTGGCTGCCCGAACCGGTTGATACGGAAGGTGCAGACACGAACATAAACCTGAGCGAAATTGTTTCTTACTCGCTGTTGATCTTGTTAGAACAATTAAACGCCAAAGAGCGGGCCGTCTTTATTTTAAAAGAAGCCTTTGCATATGCACATGAAGAAATAGCAGAAACCCTTTCTATTACGGTTGAACATTCCCGCAAACTGCTCAGCCGCGCCAAACAAAAGATCGACACGGTGCATGCCCCCGTATCTGCCCCGGCAAAGGAAGGTATTACGCCGGCTATTCTGGAGAAATTCATGCATGCGATCCGGAGCAGGGATACAAAATCGCTGGAGGGTTTGTTAACAGAAGACATTGCCTTTTATGCCGATGGTGGTTCAGCAATTAAGGTATTTGCTAAAAAATGCACCGGTATACAGGAAGTGGCCGATCTGCTCATTTTTGTTTACCATAAATACGATACAGGATTAACATTCACCTTATCTGAGATCAATCATCAACCGGCTTTGTTGCTCTATAATGGTGATAAACTCATAGGATGCCAGGTATTTGGCATTGATGTTGAGAGCAATAAAATATTCGAGATCAGCAACATGCTTGACCCCGAAAAGCTGAAATTGATCAACAATGGAGGATTGGCATAAGTTTTTTAAGTACCTTAATAGTAAATTTTTTTGCTATGACAACGAATCAGATTGCCAACCGGCTGGTTGAACTATGCCGCAAGGGCGAGTTTGAAACTGCCCAAAAAGAGTTGTTTGCAGAAAACGCCATGAGCATTGAAGCACAAGCTGGTGGTGGTTTCGAAAAAGAAACAAAAGGATTGAAAGCCATCATTGAAAAAGGTAAACAATGGAACAACATGGTTGAGTCCATGAAAAAGCTCGAAGTTAGTGAACCCATGGTTGCAAGTAATTCATTTGCATGCACTATGCATATGGATGTTACTATGAAGAACAAGGACCATATGGACATGACCGAGCTTTGTACCTACGAAGTAAAGAATGGCAAGATCGTTTCGGAACATTTTTTTAATTAACAAGCAAGAAGGACCTGTAAGGGAACCCGGCAAAACGGATCGAGCTCTTACAGGTCTTTTTTATTTTACCGCATAATACAATATCACCACCCCCGAGCTGAACACTTCTGTTTTCACCAGTTTCAAATTGAGTATTCCGCTCAACTCCTTAAACACCGGTTTACCACAGCCAATCACCACGGGGTGCACCCACATCCTGAATTCATCAACCAGTCCAAGCTTTGTTAACGCTGTTACTATTTTTCCGCTTCCATACACGATCATGTCTTTCCCCCTGCGGTGCTTTAATTCACTTACTTCTTCCCCAATATTCCTTTTGGCCAGCCGGGCATTATTCCAGCTAACACTTGTCATGCTTTTTGAGAAAACCACTTTGGGGTAACTGTTCAACATAGAAGCAAAATCAAGATCGGTTCGTGGCCTTATCATGTTCACCGGATCCGAATTCCAGTATTGCGCCATGCCCCGGTAAGTAATGCCGCCCAGCAAAATGGTATCGGCCTCACTTAATTGCAGGGCTGTTGCCCTTGCCATTTCCTCGTTCCAGGTTTTAAAATGCCAGTCTAACCCGCAATCAATGCCGGCCATAAAACCATCAAGGGTCACATTCATGGATACAATTACTTTTCGCATATTCCCGTCTGTTTGCTGGTTTGTGCAATACCCCTGTCATTAAAAATGACCTTTACAGTTAATGGCAAACAAATTGCTGCAAGCCGCTTTCTTTTTATTGCCTGTTTCATAAGCATTTGTTTAATGATCAGGTGATGTGCTACAAAGGTACCAACGGCAAATAGGTTTGACAGAGTGTGAAAATGACTTCCTGACGGGTTGTTCGCGACTTTATAGTTTCTTACCTTTAACGGGAAAGGCATAAAGGGTGGATAATCAGACTTAATAACCCCCGGATGCAGGTTGTTAAATAACGACAAATTGCTATATTATTATGAAACACATCAGCATTCTTATTCCGCACGATGCGGTGATGGCCAGTATTGTTGACCCGCGGATCATTTTTACCGGCGTAAACGACTTCCTCGCAGCTGCCGGCAAACCACCAGCCTTTAAAGTACAGCTGGTAGGGCTTACCAAAGAAGTTGAATTGCACAATGGCACTTTTACGGTTCATGCCGATGCCCTGATCGGCGATGTAAAAAAGACCGATCTCATAATGGTGCCGGCCATTGGCGGTGATCTGAGGGCTGCAATCAAAAAGAATGAAGGCTTCACACCCTGGATCATTGATCAATTTCACCAGGGTGCAGAAGTGGCCAGTTTATGCATTGGCGCCTTTCTATTGGCAGCTACCGGGTTATTAAATGGAAAAGAATGCAGCAGCCACTGGCTGTCGGCAAACGAGTTCCGGGAAATGTTTCCCGAAGTAACCCTGGTCGATGGCAGAATTGTTACGGAGCAACAGGGGTTGTATTCAAGCGGCGGCGCTTCTTCCTACTGGAACCTGCTATTGCACCTGGTTGAAAAACATGCCGGCCGCGAAATGGCCATCATGGCTGCCAAAGTGTATGCACTGGAAATTGACAGAAAAACGCAGTCGCCGTTCATCATGTTCAACGGTCAAAAAAAGCATGAGGACGAACCCATAAAACAAGCCCAGGAATTTATTGAGAGTAATGTCACTGAGCGCATCTCGGTTGAAGAGCTGGCCGTAAAATATGCCATCGGAAAACGGCATTTTATCAGGCGCTTTAAAAAAGCCACCAATAACACTCCCATCGAATATATTCAACGCGTAAAAATTGAAGCGGCTAAAAAGCAACTGGAGAACAGCCGCAAGAACGTGAATGAAGTGATGTATGATGTTGGCTATTCCGATGTGAAAGCCTTTAGAACGGTGTTCAGGAAGATCACCGGTTTATCGCCCATTGAATACCGCAACAAATACAACAAGGAAGCGGTTGAAGTTTGAGTTTCTTATTGACATTACATGAGCATAACTGATATTACCCATTGCAGGTTACACAACCAGCAAATTGCTATTACCAAATTCAAAAAAGCGAAAGACATTATCTCCTGGATGGGCGTTATGCAGGCGCAGGATTATCACATGTCGAAATGGGCCGTTGGCATTCGATTGCCATCAGCTACTGAAAAAATTATTGAAGCCGCCATTCATAAAGGAGAAATTCTGAGAACCCATCTCTTACGGCCTACCTGGCATTTGGTAACCGCAGAAGATATTTACTGGATGCTGGCCCTATCGGCGCCCAAATTAAAAGCCCTGGTTAAAGCGCGGCATAAAGAAACGGGACTAACCCCGGCCGTTCTCAGGAAAACCAATTCCATTATTGAAAAGGCATTGACAAAACACGGGCATTTAACCCGCGAGGAACTGTTACAGGAATTTAAGAAAGCAAAGATCGCTGTTGACAATAACCGCTCCTCGCATATTTTTTTCTGGGCCGAAATGGAAGGGCTTATTTGCAGCGGCAGCCTGAAAGAGAAAGAACCAACTTATGCCTTGTTACAGGAGTGGGTGCCCAAAAAGAAAGAACTGAAAAAAGAAGAAGCCATCGCCCTGCTGGCGCAAAAATATTTCAATAGCCATGGCCCAGCCACGCTCTCAGATTTTGTGTGGTGGTCGGGTTTAAATATTACCACCGCCCGGCAGGGGTTGGAAGCCATAAAAGATCAGCTGCAAGAAGAGAAGATAAGCGGACAATCCTACTGGCTGCCCCCATCGCTTGCGGTTCCGCCCAAAAAACAAAACAGCGTTTATTTATTGCCCGCCTACGACGAATACATTATCAGTTACAAAGACCGCTCGGCCATGTACCCCGGCGATCTGAAAAAATTCGCGGTCTCAAATAATGGATACTTCCGGCCTGTTATTGTGGTGAACGGACAGGTAACCGGGATCTGGAAACGAACCGTGCAAAAAGGGAAACTACTGGTAGAAGCACAATTCTTTAAAGCCGTCCCTAAAGCAATACAACCGCTTGTTACCAAAGCCGGGAAAGCTTATGGCGATTTTTTAAACCAATCCACTGAAGTAAAACAATCAGTGATCAATTAACCGAAATTTATTTTCCCATCACCTGTTTTATCACCGGCAATAATTCGCCGGCCCAGGCGGTATATCCTTTTTCAGTAAGGTGAATGCCATCGGGGCGGTAACAACCATCGGCCAGGTTACCAGTAGCTGCATTAATTAATGCTTTTGAAGGATCACAGAAAAAGATGTTCTTGTTATTGACAAATTCTTTTATTTGCTCATGTACCATTGCGTACTTTTTGCGGTAATCATCATTTATAGTATTGCCCGCAGGTAACGGTCCCATAAGCACGATCTTTGCCGTTGGCAATTTTTGATCCAGCGCTTTTAATATGGTTTGAATACCTGCTACTACATCCAGGGCCTCTTCATCCTTGAAATTGTTAACCCCAATTGTCACTACCACTACTGCAGGATCAGCTTTTGAGAATTCGGTATGCTGAATGCGCCATAACAGGTTCTGCGTTCTGTCGCCCCTAATGCCGGCAACGCCATATTTGTACGAACTTAATACGCTGTCAAAGGCACGGGTACCCGCCCCTTTAACCTCCAGGCTTCTATGACCAATGGCTTGCGTAATGGAATTGCCCAGGAACAATACGTCTACTTTGCCAACACTGTCTAGCGAATGTTGAATATCGTCATAATTATCCCACCAGTCGCTCCCATTGCCAAAGCGGTATTCTGCACCGGGCGCCGGAATAACCGCATACATTATTTTCTTGTGAACAGCCTTCAAAATAAAATCAACGATGGGGGTTGGGTTGGCCAAACTGTGCGGATGATGATTAACGCCGGGTTTATGGATCACCTGCAGCTTTCCACCCAATGCCTGCACCTTTTGTTCAAAGATGGCAGTGTTCTCACTCACCGGTACTACATTATCGGCATCACCCACCACATGCAGCATGGGATAACCGCCCTGCACGATCTTATCTACTATATCAATGGGATTGCCCTTGAATGTGCAGGCTGCTGAATCAGTAGCATATCCGAAATCCTTTTTAAAGGTGGCCCACTCTGCAGCGCTGCCTTTTCCGCTTCCTTTACCCCCGGGCCAGCTTTTTACATCCAGCACCGGTGCATCGGCATATACGCAGGCAACTTTATCGGGATTTTGTGCGGCCCAGCTGTATGCATAGATGCCACCTCTGCTGAATCCTTCCAGGCAGGCTTGCTTCGCCAGTCCGGCCTTTTGCAGAAATGCAAAAAATTTATTCCAGCTATCGATCGCCTCTGCATTGCCAAATAATTCGGCCACATCGCAATACACTACATGAAAACCACGGTCGAGCAGGGCGATCTCGGTTTGCGGTTCTACATTCCAGAAACGCGCATTCCAGATCCAGGGCCTGCCTTCGGCTGCGCGGCGGGGTTTTACAATTTTGGCCTTTTTACCATTGAAGGTGAACTCGGCGCAATCATAACCATAATAAGAAGAAACAGTGAACGGTTCTTTTATCTTTTTGAAAATATCGAACGAGGCATCTGTTTTATTGATGATGGCTTCATATACCCGTTTGGCCAGAATAGTAGCGCCTAAGGATGAAGGATGCAAACTATCGGGAAAGGCCGTAAGCATATCGGCCGTGATGCTGTGCAGATCGATCAGCTCGAGCTTTTCTTCAAAAGCGACCTGTCTTATGCGCGGCAGAATAAGTTTGGTTATGGCAGCATCTATATGCTTCATGGTATCGGTAACATAGGAAGTAACCGGCAATAAAAGTATGATACGGGGATGTGAGGGCAGTTGTTGAAATGAATGGACCAGCGTTTTATAATCGGCCATAAAACTATCGATCTGCAACCGGTAAGGCAGGCGGCTGTCGTTGGTGCCCAACTTTATAGTAACAATATCCGGATTGCTTTTTAATGCCTCCTGGTATGCCGGCGTGGCCATGTACGACCGGTCACAATCTTTGATCACGGTTCGGCCCCCCACCCCAAAATTCTTCACTTCATAACTGCTTCCCAGCAATTGCTGCAGCTGTGCCGGATAAGCATTCTTCTCAGGATGCGTGAGCTTTGCCCCGGCGGTAATGCTATTACCAATACACGAAATGCGGATGGGCTTTTGCGCAACAACTACTGAATATGTGAACAGGAAAACAACTAACAGGAAATGGTTGGAAAGTATTTTTTTCATATGGAAGGGCCCTTCGACACTTCGACTTCGCTCAGTGCGAGCCTGCTCAGAATGCTCAGGGCCCGCTAAAATAAGGCATTTTTCCATTCCAGGTAGGCCGCCTGCATACAGCGCGCACAAGGTCGGTAACCTGCCTTAATAGCCTCCTGTTCATTTTGAAAGAATACCCGGTTTGCTACCTTCATTTTTTTGCCCGACACACAGGAAAGCCTGCCGTAAATCTTAGCGGGCCTGTTCCCCCCAAATTGAATGCTCCCGTTCCTGATCAACCGGCGCACCGCCGCCTGCCGGGTTTGGGCATCTTTTCCCAGCTCAATATGCCTCATCATCATTATTGCTGTATCATGGTTCTGAAAGTAAGGTTTACCCGGGGTGTGGTAATGCGTTTTGACTTGGGCAAACAATGCAGCCAGTGCGTTTGGGTGGTATCTTTCATCACCAGCAGGCTGCCATGCTCCAGCATCATGGACACCACTTCCTTTGTTTGTTTATGTTTGAAAGAGAATTTACGCTCGGCGCCAAAACTGAAGGAGGCGATGGTGGAGTCCTTTCCCAATGTTTTTTCATCATCGCTGTGCCAGGCCATGCCTTCCTCACCTGTATGGTACAGGTTCAGTAAAACAGAATTAAATACTTCGCCTGTTTTTTCTTCCACCATTGCTTTCAACTCCAATAATTCTTTTGTCCATTTTAACGCATGCCTGGTAATGTTGGAGTATGCATAGCTGTAATTTTCATTGCCATACCAGGCCACTTTTCGTTTGGTGATAATATGCCGGCCAAAAATGACGGCTTCGTCGTTTTTCCACGCAATGGTCGTCAATAATTTTTCCAGGTAATGATCTGCCTGCTGCCGCGTTAACAACCTGCCATAATAATTAACGGTTCCATCCTGTGGCAAAAAATTTATAGTTTCATCTATATGATTGCTGAATAATTCCATGCTGTTGTCACATTTTAAATGGCAGAAGAAAATTTAGACGCTTCCCAACCAATAATGGCATTTTTACGGGTGGGGCCCCAATGATACTGGCCAAATTCGCCGTTTGCTTTTATTACGCGGTGACAGGGAATTAAAAATGCCACGGGGTTACTGCCCACGGCTGAGCCCACGGCCCGCGATGCCTGGGGATTGTTGAGCTTACAGGCAATGCTGTTGTAGGTTTGCAGTTCGCCCATCGGGATCTTCAGCAAGGTTTCCCATACTTTTATCTGGAAAGGCGTTCCTTTCAAATGCAGCTTTATTTCATGGAGTTTGTTCCAATCCTGCGTAAAAATGAACAGGGCGTTCTGTTGAATTTTGTCGCTCAGCTGCCGGTATTTTGCATTCGGGAACTGGTTCTTTAATTCCTGCAGGGCCTTTTCTTCTTCATCAACAAAGGCCATATAGCAAATGCCCTTGTGCGTGGAGGCAATGATGATGGTGCCGAACGGACTTTCGGCAAAACTGTAATTAATAGCCAGCTGTTCGCCACCGTTCTTGTATTCGCCCGGGGTCATGCCCTCCACCTTTATAAACAGGTCGTGCAGGCGGCTGGTGCCCGATAGCCCCGATTCAAAAGCCGCATCGAGCAGGGTAACCGAAGCGCCTTTTTTCAGCACCTGTTTGGCGTGTTCGAGGGTAAGGTATTGCAGGAATTGCTTGGGCGTAACCCCGGCCCAGTCCTTAAACATGCGTTGAAAATGGAAGGGGCTTACATGCACATGCTCAGCCACCGCTTCCAGCGAAGGCTGGTCCTTAAAATGCTGCCTGTAGAAGTCAATGGCTTCGGCAATCCGGTTATAATTTATTTCCTGTTGCTTTTCCATATACACTATTTCGTCTGTTAATTTTTATTGTTTTTGATTGCCAGACGGAACTTACCATGGCAAAATTTTCATCGCCGATGGCATCATAATGAAAATTTTGCCATGGACGTTTAATACCGCAAATCTCGCCCCGATTTAATGGCTGTAAAACCCGATTCTTGCGCTGTTTACGACTCTGCTAATTTCGCATAAATACCAACCCTTAGCCAGGGTATACCGTATCATTTTAGCATAAAAATGGCTGAGTTTTTGCAAATAATTCACAATTTATTTCACCAAACCGGGTGGTCTTATAAGGTAAAAAAATAGTAACTTCCAATGTCTGGCCATTATATTTACCCCCGGTATTCGTATATAAAACAACAGAAAACAATAATATACATATGAAATTTAGCTTGTCGGTTTTATTAGTGCTCTTTTCAGCAGCCGCTATAGCACAACCAACATTGGTAGAAAAGTTTCAAAAGATCGGAACTGTTCAACAGGCCCAGCAATTCGTAGATGCCAACAAGGACATTAAGCCCGCCCTTTTGCGGCTTACTTATGGCAAAGACACCTCCCTGCTCGACAAACGGTTATTACGGCAAAAACAGGGCGATATCTTTTCCGTAGGCTATGTTACCTACAAAGTAGTGGAAGCAAAAGAATCCATCGCCTACCGGGGCAGTTATATTTTTCTTGATGGCAGCTCTTTGTCACCATCAGAAATAGACAGCCTGAAAAAGGTCATTGTGGCAAAAGCCAATGCCGGCGAATCGTGGGATAAATTGAGTGACCAGTACACCATGGACGGCAACACCACCAAAGGCGACACCGACTGGTTCTTTGGTGAACTCATGTTCCCGAAAGAAGTGCAGGATGCCATTGCGGCGCATAAACAGGGCGATATTTTCTTTGTAGATGTATCGGAGCGCAACTGGCATTACATCATCAAAAAAACCTATGAGGATAAGGTGCAGAAAGACATCGTAGTGCTACGGGCAAACGGAAGATAGCAATTAGCCGCCACATCATATTTAAAGGGTCCTGCCGGATTATTGTGTAGAAACCTACACGGTAAAAACCGGCAGGACATTTTTTTGTGGGAATTTCAACGGCAACGATCTGTTTTGTATTTTGGCGGGTCGTTCTGCCACGATACGCTTTTTAATTCAATTGAATATGAAAACTTTACAACGAAGTATTTTAACCGGTTTACTGTTTACCACAACCTGTTTGGCTGCCAGCGCCCAATTACCGGTGGATAGTATAGCAGCCATTCTCAACAAAGAAGTGCAGCTGAAAAGAACGCCGGGCATTATTGTGGGAACCATCGACGCAACTGGTAAGCGCGAAATCATCAGCGCCGGTTCTTACAGCGACAAAAAAGAAATTCAACCCGACGGAAATACGATTTTTGAAATTGGCTCCATCACCAAGGTATTTACCTCTTTATTGCTGGCCGATATGGTGCAGAAAAAACAGGTAAACCTCGACGATCCCATTTCAAAATACCTGCCTGCTTCGGTAAATGTCCCGGTCATCAAAGGCAAACCGATCACGCTGCAGCACCTGGCCACCCATTCGGTTGGCTGGCCCCGTATGCCGGATAATTATGATCCGCAAAACCTCGACAACCCGTTTTCAGATTACACGGTAGAACAATTATACGATTACGTAAGCCGGAGTAATTTTGATTATGCCCCGGGCACCTGGTTCAGCTACTCGAATGCTGGCTATGGTTTATTAGGCAATATTCTCACCCTGATAGCCGGCAAACCGCTTGAAACCCTGGTAAAAGAAAGGATCTGCACGCCATTGGGCATGACCAATACCACCTATGTATTAACACCTGAGCAAAAAACAAAGCTCGCCGGGGGACATACAGAATACGGAGCGCCTGCTCCCAGCTGGGACCTCCCTGCCATTGCCGGTACCGGCGGCTTGCGGTCGAACATGAACGATATGCTCACTTTTGCTGCCGCCAACCTGGGACTCGTTAAAACCGACCTGTACCCCGCCATGCAGCTGGCGCATGTTCCCCACATTTCAAAAGGAAAGGACGGCCAGGTAACCCTGGGCTGGACGCTGGTAAAAGCCGATAACGGTGATGAATTTTTATGGAAAGATGGTACCACCGCCGGTTACCGCGCCATGATGTTGTTGAACAGAACTAAAAAAACAGGTGTTGTTATTCTCTCCAATTCTTTAAACGAGATCAATGATATTGCCTATCATGTGCTGTACCCGGCTATTCCCGTAAAAACTTATCGCTATACCTGGGCCATGCACGATCTTATACTGGAAACGGCTAAAAGAAAAGGCGCCGATGCGGCCATTGAAGAATACAAAACCATGAAAGCCACCCGCAGTCCGGGTCTGGTGTATGATGTTTCCCAGTTAAACTATGTGGCGAATGACTTGCGGCAGGCCAAGAAAATGAAAGACGCCATCAAGATCTTTGAATTGAATACCCAGGAATATCCCAACTCCTCACCAGCATGGGAAAGCCTGGGCGATATTTATAAACGGAATGGCAAGAAGAAAGAAGCGATAGAAGCGTATGAGAAAGCGGTTGCCGCCGATGCGAAGAATGATCATGCGAAGTGGATCCTGGAAAAGCTGAAGGCTGAAACAAAATAAAAAACGAAAGATAATAATGTAAAAAGGCCTCTGCAGGTTGCGGAGGCCTTTTTGTATTTAAATAAATTTACCCTTATTATTTTTCTGCCGGATTGTACGCTCCATAGATCGCATCGCGGAAACTTTTATGCAGTTTCACCTTGTCGAAGGGCATCAGTTGCGTGAACAATACCGCGGTGAGGTCATTATGAGGATCGACCCAGAACAGGGTGCTGGCGGCGCCATCCCAAAAGAATTCACCTACTGTTCCATTATTTTCTTCTTTGGTTGCGGGCAGTTTCGTGCGCACGGCAAAATCAATTCCAAAGCCAACCTGTCCTTTGCTGGGCAACCACATGCGTTTGGTGATGGTATCGCTCAATTGATTGGTCGACATTAATTTTACGGTTTCCGGTTTCAGGATCTGTACTTTTCCTGATCTTCCACCATGTACCAGCATTTGGGCGAATTTCATATAGTCATCGAGGGTAGAAGTCAGTCCCCACCCACCGGGCTTTAGCGCCCAGTCCTTTGTATTGAACCCATTGGCCCGTTCTTCGGGTACACGGGTCAATACCCCATCATCACTTCTATTATACAAAGCGGCAAAACGCGGGCGGTCTTTTTCCGGCACCACATAGCGGGTGTTGGTCATTTTCAGCGGATCAAAAATTACTTCCTGAAGGTATTGATCGAAAGGCTTGCCGGAAAGCTTTTCAACCAGGCGGGCCTGCACATCAACAGAGGGCCCATAAGCCCATTGATCGCCGGGATGAAATTGCAAAGGCAGGCTGGCCAGTTTTGTTGACATTTCAGCCAGCGTATTGGCCGGGTTCATATAGTCTGCTTTTTTTACCAGGTCGGCCAGGGCTGGAATATCCGTACCGGCAAAACCGGCGGTATGACGGGTAATATCCCGAACAGTGATGGGCCGTTTGGCCGGTTCCACTATAATATTGCCACTGGCATCAACACCCGTAAATACTTTCATGTCGGCATATTCGGGCAGGTATTTACTAAGCGGATCATCGAGTTGAAAAGCCCCTTTCTCGTATAACGTCATCAGGGCCACGCCGGTCACCGGTTTGGTCATGGAGAAAATACGTACAATGGTATTGCGGTCCATACGCACATTGGCTTCGCGGTCGGCCAGGCCAAATGCATTGAAATATACTTCCTTTCCATTTTCGAAGATGAGCGCAGAAACGCCTGCTATTTTGTTGGAATCAATAAACCTTTTTAAGGTGGCGTCGATGCGGGTTTTTACTTCCGGGGTAACCACAGGTGCCGGTTTGTATTTATTGGTAGAAACAGCCAGCTGAAAGGCGCTGGCAATAAGCAGAACGGGCAATATGGCAAGGATCGATCGTTTCATGGAATTTTTTTTTAATCTTTCGAAGGCAATGAGGCCCTGAATTTAAAAAGATTTCATGACATCGACCGATCCTATTATGCCGGAAGATGATTATGTTTTGATTAAAATCCGGGCAAATGACTGGTTGTTAAAGGAGTATTTAATAACCCGTGCAGTTTGAGCGATAACCGTGCAGTTTCAGCCTAAAAGCGTGCAACAAAAAAGAAATAAAACAGCGTAAGTCACATCCACCAATGTGAATTATATTCACCACCCGTTACCTGTGTGGGCACACCCGGCCTGGGTATAAATAAAGGGATGCTTTTTTCATGCGCGATCTTCAATAATCTTTCAATGGGTTCCTTCCAGGCATGTAGCGACAGGTTGAACGTGCCCCAGTGTATGGGCATCAGCAGCTTTCCCTTTAACGCCAAATGCGCCTTTGCTGCGTTGTCGGGCCCCATGTGAATATCGGCCCAGCTTTTATTGTAAGCGCCTATTTCCAGCATGGTGAGGTCAAAAGGCCCATAGGCTTCACCGATCTCCTGAAAACCGTCGTACCAGCCCGAATCGGCGCCAAAATAAATGTTATGGTTAGTTGTTTTCAAAACAAAAGATGACCACAGGGTCTCAAACCGGTTGTGCAATCCACGGCCACTAAAATGCCGGGCCGGCAGTGCGGTAATGGTACAACTATTCGCAATGGTGGCACTATCCATCCAGTTCATTTCGGTGATCCTTTCTTCCTGTATACCCCAGGCTTTTAAATAGGGAGCCACGCCCAGCGAACAATAGAACGGCACGTTACTATTGGCAAATTGGGGTATCACCTGCCGGTCGAGGTGATCGTAATGATCGTGCGAAATAATGATGGCATCCAGTGGCGGCAGGTCTTTTATTGCCAGTGGTGCGGGAAAGAATCTTTTCGGTCCCATCCAGGACAGGAAGGATGCGCGGCTGCTCCACACGGGATCGGTGAGTATACGCAGTCCATCAACTTCTATGAGCAACCCTGAATGTCCCATCCAGGTAATGCGCAAACCTGTTTCGGGTGCCTGCTGGTATATTGACACATCGGTAGCAAAAGGGCCCAACTGTTTTTTGGGGGTTGTTTCTGCTTTATTGGTAATGTACTTCCATAAAACAGCGGGTAGCGATCCGGTACTCACATTGGTGGGCACCGGGTTCAAATACTTTTTGCCTTCTTTTACCGCCGCGTGTAAATATTGCATAACGATGATGTCTTGTGTTTGAACAATTGCGCTATTGCTTACAACCTGGGATCCACCGGTTCGCTTTCCAGGGCCAGCACGCCAAAAACGCATTCATGTACCCGGCGCAGGGGTTCCTTTTTGATGAACCGTTCTAACCCTTCCAAGCCCAATGCAAACTCGCGCAAGGCCAGCGACCGCTTGGCGCTCAACCCTCTTGCCTTTAACCGGTTCAAATTCTCCGGCGTGCTATATTCCGGTCCGTAAATAATACGCAGGTATTCCTGTCCTCTTATTTTAATAGCCGGTTGCACCAGCCCCTTTTTATTGGTGTGAATATACTGAAATGGTTTCACCACCATGCCTTCACCGCCTTTGGCCGTTAATGACAGCCACCAGTTGGTGGCATCTGCTATACTGGCTTCGTTATTCAGATCAACGATCTTATACGGCGTTGCCAGCAGCACTGACGAATCGGCATCACAGATCTCCTGGATGTTTTCCATATGCCATTCGTGCGACTCGTGCACCCAGCTTTTGCCTTCGGTAGCGAGAATATGAAACGGCGCCAGCTTATAATCCGTTAGCTTATGCACGGGCCAGCAATAGCGCCGATAGGCATGAATGAACTGACTGGTTTGCGCTTTCTTCAATTTATATTTCTCCAGCAGAGGAAGCGCAGCATCATCCGCCAGCCGGCGGGTTGCTTTTTGCAAGGCTTCTACGGCACTCCAGGTACCCTGTGTGGCTGCAGCGCCTACTGAGCCGTATTGTGTTTCGAGCAGGCTTTGCGCTTTGGCGCTCCAGGGCATCAGCTCCGCATCCAGGCAAACCCAACTTGTTTGGAACCGGTCATAAAACCCTGACTTCTCCAACGCATTGTTCACCAACAACAGGAAATCCTGCTCTACTTTCTTTTCATTAAAATAGTTTCTGCCGGTGCGGGTATACACAACTCCGATACCTTCGTTCTCTATACCGAATGTCTTTTGTATAGCTTCCTCATCGCGGCCCACAATTACCACTGCCCGCGAGCCCATGTGTTTTTCTTCGCAGACCAGTTTCTCTACACCTGCATTCTTATAATAGTCAAATGCTTCGGCCGGATATTCGAGATAGCCATCCAGTTTGCTGGTCTCTGACGGACTCATCGTGGGCGGCAGGTAGATCAGCCATTTGGGATTGATGGCAAACCGGCTCATCACTTCAAGGGCCGTAATGGCATTTTCTTCCCGAATGGTAACGTTATGCCCGTAGGTGGTTTGTACAATGTGCTTGCCGGTTACGTCCTCAAGATCCAGCACATCGTCGTGCTGTTGTTGCAGCGAAAGCACCGTTTCGGCTTTAATCAAAGGCCGTTTCGATACTTTGTATTCTTTCGCGGCAGGTACTGACACTAACTCTTTTTCCGGATAACGCAAAGCCGTCAATTTTCCGCCAAAAACGCAACCGGTGTCAATGTCAATAGTGCGGTTCAACCACTGCGGTTCGGGTACGGGTGTATGTCCGTATACCACCATCGCCTTGCCTTTGTATTCTGCCGCCCAGTTATATCGAACGGGCAATCCAAATTCATCTATTTCGCCGGTAGTTTCTCCATACAGGCAAAACTCGCGCACGGCGCCGGAGCCGCGGCCATGCATTTCTTCGCGCAAACCAGCGTGCGCCACCACCAGGTTACCGTCGTCAAACACATAATGGCTGATGAGGCCGTCAGTAAATTGTTTTACCTGTGCCCGGAATTCGGGCGTTTCCATTGCCAATTGATCAATAGATTCCTGCAGGCCATGGGCGATGGTCACATTTTTTCCATTCATCCACTTCAGCAATTTCGCATCGTGGTTGCCGGGCACGCAATAGCCCAGCCCCGCATTTACCTGGTTCATCACCAGCCGCAATACGCCCGGCGTATCAGGACCGCGATCAACCAGATCGCCCACAAATACCAGCTTGCGGCCGGCCGGGTGTTGATATAATCCTTCAATATTTTCATAACCCAGCTCATTTATCAAATCGACCAACTCATCGTAACAGCCATGCACATCGCCAATGATATCGAGCGGACCATTCTCATCCTTCATATTGTTATACAGCGGATCGCGAATAATACTTTCTATGGCATCTACCTCCTCGGGCGTGCGCAATTCCACAATGGTGCGAAAGCCTTCGAGCTTTAAATGCTTAAGGCCTCTTCTCAGCTGACTGATCTGCTGTGGTATTACATGCGCGCCCAGGTCGCGATCGGGCCGGGTGGCACTGCGCTGGCTGCACAATTTCTCCGGCATATTAACAACAATGGCCACCGGTAACACATGGTATTCGCGGGCCAGCCGTACCCAGTCCTTACGTCCCTCTTCCTGTACATTGGTGGCATCGATCACGGTGAGCAAGCCGGCTTTCAGCCGTTTCGCTGTAATAAAACGTGCCAGGTCAAACGCATCTGTAGATGCTTCCAAACTGTTCTCATCATCACTAACCAATGCCCGGCAATGATCTGAGGAAACGATCTCGGTGGGTTTAAAATGCTTTCGTGCAAAGCTTGATTTACCCGAGCTCGATGCACCAATCAACACCACCAACGATAATTCCGGTATATGTATGTTCTTATTTGCCATATGATAAAAACCTGTTCATTCCAATGATCATTTGTTTTGTTGTAAAAACCGCCATTTGCGTCAGGGCGCCCACCCCGGGGTCTTCCTCGCCTACCGGCTTATACACCACACTGTAATTGTATTGTTCAGCAATGCGATTGCCCCATTGCTGAAATTCGGCCCTCGTCCATTCAAAACGGTGATCGGCATGCCGCATTTCTCCGGCCGGCAGGCCATCAAACTTTGTATTGTATTCTGCATTGGGTGTAGTGATCACCACATCCACCGGTTTTGCATACTTGAAGATGATCTTCTCCAGGGCAGCCAGCTGTGGTTCATCTAAGTGTTCTATTACTTCTACCAGGGCGGCCGCGTCGAACCCTTCAATGCGTTTATCGCGGTAAGTGAGCGAGCCCTGTATCAGTTCTATCCGTTTCCGTTGGGCGGTGGGCAGTTTATCGAGCTTTAATTTATCTTTTGCGATCTCCAACGAGCGGTAACTTACGTCCATCCCCAGCACCTGCTCAAACTGTTTTTCTGCCATCAGTAAGCGCAACAACTTCCCTTCCCCACAGCCCAGGTCAACGACGGTTTTGGCGTTTGCCTGCAAAAGTTCATCCCGTACTGCCTGTAAACGCAGGTCGTGCACGCGTTCCTTTTGTTCCGGTTCGGGGTTGTCGTCTTCGGTGGCTGAACCGGTTGTTTCATCCTGTAACAAAATTTCCATGGCCTGGTTCGCCAAACTGCGCTGATGTTTTAAATACCGCATGGTGATGAATTCTTTTGCGGGATGTGCCGGCAACCAGTCCTTCCCTTTTTCCAACAACTTTTCTATTTCATGCTGGCCTATCCAGTAATGTTTATCATTATCACAAACCGGGATCAAAATATACAGGTGCGATAACAATTGCTGAACAGTGAGCGTATTTTTCAGGCGAAGCGTAAAATACCGGCTTTCACCCCATTCGGGGAATTGCGGATCAACCGGATGGCGTTGTAGTATGATGGTATAGCCCAACGGTTCAAACAATTCTTTCACCACCGCTTCTCCCCCGCGAACGGGTATGGCGGCGATCTCCACTTCAAATGGCATTGGCACGGCAACCAGTTCAGGCTTATCCTTACAACGGCCGTTCATGGCCGTTGAAAACGCTTTTGCAATGGCAGCACTCATAAAGGAGCTGGCCACGTATGGCCGGTCGTTCACATATTGTTCCAGGGCAAAATCATTGCCACGCGGCCCACTGCTGCGGCGCACCAGGGCCACGGGGTCAATATCGAGCAATAAACAAATTGTGCAACGTGCTGATGAAACCTCGGGGTAAAAGACATGCGCAACACCGGTAGAAATTTCAATATCATGCACCTTGCCGGGGTGCTTATGTAATAAATAACTCAGGTCGGAAGCTGGCTGGTGGGTGCATGTAATAGTTAATAGCATAAAAACAATTCAACAGCAATTTCTTTAATTTTTGGCGATCTATAAAAAAAACAGCTGCCAGTATGCCCGGCAGCTGTTATCAATAACCAAAAACCCTAAAATGTAACCAAGGCCTTTGCACGATCACTACGAATTCTTTTTGGGGCCTTTTTGTACTTATTTGATAGCATAAGGCGGGCATAGTTTAAGCCAGACTCATCCGAATAGACAAATCGGCCAATCACCGCGATAAAAGGCAAGTTTTCCGGTTCCAAACCGCTATAAATCGCTGAAAAAAGGTAAATTCTACAAGTAAATCGCTACTTTCACTATGTTAAAAGGGCGGTATTTGCTGTACGATTGTTTTGTGCTATGCGTATGATTGCCAGATATTTTTGTTGCCTGTTGCTACTGCAGGCCCTTACTGTGGGAAGCCTTATTGCGCAACCCAAATGCAAGATTGAACATTACTCTACCGAAGACGGGCTCTCGCATGATATTATCACCTGCATTTTTAAAGACCGCGAAGGGTTTATGTGGTTCGGCACCTGGAACGGTATCAATCGTTTTGATGGACAACGGTTTGTTATCTACAAATCATCGCCGGGCGACAAATCGTACCTGAAAAGCCACCGCATTGACCAGATCATGGAAGATGATTACCTGCAGTTGTGGTTACAGGGCTACGATCAAATGGTATACCGCTTCAACAAACGCACCGAAAAACTATTGCCGCTCTCTTCCATTCTGAAACTGCCGCTGCGCAACAAATATGCCTTCCGGCGCATTCTCTCTACCAGGAATGGCAGAATATGGCTGGAAACGTTGAATGAAGGTTTAATAATGGTGACGACACCACAGGCCGATTCCGCCGGCAGTTACTATACCTACCAGGAAGGGCTAACAAAAGATTTCAGTCTCCCTTCCAATCATCTCCTGTTCTTTAAGGAAATGAAGAATGGTACTATCTGGATAGGCACCGAGAAAGGATTGGTTTGTTTGCAACGCGATGCAAAAGGGGTTTATAAAAATGTGACGAATGATTTTTTTCCCACCAAAGTTGCGTACACATGCATAACAAATACAGCAGATGAACTACCCTACTTTGGCACCAGCGATGGCCAACTATTGTATATAGAACCCGATGGTTCCATTGCCTTGAGAAAATGCTGCCAGTCGGCCATCCATACTTTAAAATTCAGCAAAGACGCAACAAAATTGTATGTTACCACGGCCGGTGGAGAATTGATGTCATTTGATCTTACGGGGCATATTCCCTCATACGCAAAAAAGTATTTGATCAATGATAAGAACAACCCACTGTTCGCGGTGTACGAAGACAAGAGCGGCTACCTTTGGGTAGAACCGCAACGCGAAGGCGCCATCAGAATTAACCCGGTTACCGGAAAGCTGAAAACCTACCAGCAACCCAACAACGCGAAATATAATTACGCGGGCGATCGCTTCACCGTTTTTGAAGATAACCAGGAGCGTATATGGGTGAATTTAAAAGGCGGCGGCTTTGGCTATTATGATTCCGTAACCGATAAGGTGGAATATTTTTACAACGAACCCAATGCGGCCAATCACCAGTTCTCAAACATCGTTAATGCCATATTCTACGAACCCTCGGGCATTTTATGGTTGCGTACCATTGAGCGGGGTATTGAAAAAATAACTTTTCCCCGCAACAATTTTGAGCAGCAATTGCTGATAAATCCCGCACCCTTCCTAAGTGACAATGAAGTGCGCGGACTGTGTGAGGATCGCAAAAAGCGCTTATGGATTGGCGCAAAAGGCAATAACCTGTATGTACGGGAAAATGGCCACCCCGTGAACGACCTGTTCGTGAATATGCCCCCGCAAGGGTTAGGGCTGGTTTATGTGATCATGCAGGACAAAGCCGGCAACATCTGGCTGGGTACCAAGGCGCATGGGCTGTATAAAGCCGTTCCATTGAATAAGGATGAAACGAAATACCAGCTCTATCATTATATGCATGATCCGGCTGATCCCACCAGCATCCCCCATAATGAAGTGTATGCGCTGCTCGAAGATGAAGCCGGCAGAATATGGGTAGGCAGCTTTGAGAACGGTTTAAGCCTTATAGTGCAAGAAGGCGACCACGTTACCTTTCTGCACGACAAAAACGCGCTGAGCGACTATCCCGCTAATATCTTTCGTAAGATCAGGCATATGACGCTGGACAAACAGGGCAACTTGTGGCTGGGCACTACCGATGGGTTAATGATCGTGAACACCAGCAACCCCGCTAAATTCACCTATGCCATGTACCAGAAAATTCCCGGCGATGTGCAAAGCCTGGGGAACAACGATATTCAATACATCTTTCGCGACTCCTATAACAATATGTGGCTGGCCACTTCGGGCGGCGGTTTGAACCAGGCCATAGGTGATGACCCCATGAGGAATTTGCGCTTCCAGGTATATACCACGCAACACGGCTTGCCGAATGATTACCTGTTGTGTTGTGTAGAAGATAGGACGCATCATTTATGGATCGCCACGCAAACCGGTCTCTCCCGGCTTGATTTAAAAAATAAAACTTTCCGAAATTACAGCTCATATGATGGCGTACCGAAGTATGCCTTTTCCGAAGCATCGGGTTTGCGTCGCCAGGATGGCCGCGTGGTGTTCGGCACTATTAAAGGCTATCTCACCTTCGATCCCAAAACCATTGTCGATCATCCCATACATGCGGAGATGGCGTTCACCAATCTGCAAATAAACAATACCAATATTGTGGCGGGCGGCAAGGATGCAATTATGCCTTTCTCTGTTGATTACACGCCGGAACTCAAACTGAAGTACAATCAGAATATCATCAGCATCGATTATGCGGTGCTCGACTACCGTTCGAGCGACAAACAATCGTATGCCTATCGCTTGCAGGGTTTTGATACCGGCTGGCATAATAACCGCAGCGAACGCCGCGCTACGTATACCAACCTGCCACCGGGTGATTATGTGTTTGAAGTAAAATGCACCAACCAGGAACTGTACAGCAATGTACCGGTGAAAAGCATGCACATCACCATTTTGCCGCCGTGGTGGAAAACATGGTGGGCTTATGTATTATATGTGCTCATCGCTGCCATCATCTTTGAAATTGTGCGGCGGGCAGTGCTCACTATGTTGCGGTTGCGGCATCGTATTGCGGTGGAGAAAAAACTGGCTGAGCTGAAATTGAATTTCTTCACCAATGTATCGCATGAGCTGCGCACCCCGCTTACGCTGATCCTGAACCCTATTGAAGAAATCGGTAAACAACAAAACCTTACGCCACAAAGCAAACAATATGTGGAAGTGGTGCGCAAGAATGCCAACCGCATGGCGCGGTTCGTGAACCAGTTGCTCGATCTGCGCAAACTGCAAAGCGGCAAGGCTGTTATTCATCCCTCCAAAGTAGAAGTGGTCTCCTTTGTAAAAAGCATCGGCGAATACTTTTTGGAACTGGCGCGCGAAAAACACATCGACTTCCAGGTAGTAAGCGAACAACGCGAGCTGGAAGCCTGGCTCGATCTCGACAAAATAGAAACCGTCATCTATAACCTCGTAGCCAACGCCTTTAAATTTACACCGGAAGGAAAAGCCATTCGTATTCATCTTTCCAAACAACAGGACAAAATAGAAATTGCCGTAAGCGATCAGGGCAAGGGGGTGCCGCAAGAACACCTCAATCAGATCTTTGAGTTGTTCTACGAAGAACCCGAAACCAATGGCAAACCGGTGAAAGGCACAGGTATCGGTCTCGCCCTGTCAAAAGAAATGATCGCGGTGCATGGCGGAACTATTGCTGCCCATAATAATAAGGAGGGCGGGCTCACCGTCACGGTAACTTTACCGGTAGGCAAAGCCCCGGCGCAAAAAACGACACCCGGGTTTTTGCAACATGCAGAAGCCACCAGCGAGATGCTGGAAGGACAAGCCACTACACGAGAAGAAGAAGCGATCAACGCCAATGGAAATGGCGATCTTCCCCTGTTACTGGTGGTGGAAGACAATGCCGATCTGCAGGCATTTTTGAAAACACAGTTAAATACCTTGTACCGGGTGGAGACTGCCAGTGATGGCGAGGAAGGCCTGGCGAAAGCGCTGGAGCTGCAACCCGACCTGGTGCTGAGCGATATCATGATGCCGAAGATGGATGGCATTCAATTGCTCGCTCAATTAAAGAACAACCTGGCCACCAGTCATATCCCCGTAATTTTATTAACCGCCAAAAGCGCCATTGAAAGCCAGATCGAAGGACTGGAATATGGGGCCGACTATTATATTACCAAACCATTCCGCCACGATTTCCTGGTAGCGGCCATCCGCAACCTCATCAACCAACGCAAAAAAATCCTGGCAGCTGCACTGGAAGGTAAAAAGGCCTTGCAGCTGGAACCGGGCGAAGTCACCATTACCTCGCGCGATGAAACCTTTCTGCAACAGATCATTGCCATTGTGGAAGAAAAAATGGCAGATGTTGATTTCAATATCGATACGGTTGCCGAAAGTATTGCCATGGGCAGAACGACCTTCTACCGCAAATTCAAAGGACTGACTGGATTAGCCCCCGTTGAATTTGTGCGCGAGATGCGATTAAAACGCGCCAAACAATTGCTCGATTCCGGTTATGGGAACATTTCCGAGATCGCGTATTCCGTTGGCTTCAACAATGCGAAATATTTCAGCACGTGTTTTAAGGCGAAGTATGAGGTTACGCCGAGTGATTATTTGAAGCAATTGGGAAAAGAAAAGCAGTAGTAAATAAAACTACAGTTGCAGGTTTCAAGTTACAGGTTACAGGGAATACATGATAAGACTATAGTTACCGGTTACCAGGTCCCGGTTACCGGGCAAAAATTTTAGAGAACCCGATTATAGGTAGCATGATAGAAATTCAAGCCCTGGTAACTGGAAACCGGTAACTGGTAACTTGCAACCTGAAACCTGTAACAGTTTCTTTCACCGCACCCAAGGTCCAAAATATTTCTTGAGTATCACCTTCTTACCCTCCCCACCAATTATTGAACCATTTCGGTCAATTAACAAACCTGCCCCCGGTCGCTGACCTGTATGTTTGACAAGTATAATCAAACTAACGATGAGAAAGCTTGTCATTCAAACCCTGCTATGCTCCCTTATGTCCCTGACCGTATGGGCACAAACCCGGGTTGTAACCGGTAACGTGCTCGGCCATAACAAGGAAGCTTTGGTTGGAGCCACCATCTTAATAAAAGGCTCAAAAATTTATTCCCTCACCGACGCCAAAGGCCAGTTCAGGATCAGTATTCCCGAAACCGGGACCACCACGCTGGTAGCCAGCTATGTTGGTTATAAAAACCTGGAATATGTGGTTACCAGTCAAAAAGACATTTCTATCACGCTTACCCAGGAAGACAATAAGTCGCTGGAAGAAGTGGTGGTCGTGAACATCGGTTATGGCACTGTTTCCCGGAAAGCGGTCACCGGTGCCGTATCATCAGTAGGCGCCAAAGACCTGAAAGACTTCCCCGTTGCAACCGCGGCAGAAGCGCTGGCCGGTAAACTGGCCGGGGTATCGGTAGTGACCTCGGAAGGAAAACCCGGCGCCGATATCACGATCCGCGTACGCGGCGGCGGTTCCATTACGCAGGACAATTCACCCCTGTATATAGTAGATGGCATACAGGTAGAAAATGCGTTGTCGGTTATTTCGCCACAGGAAATTCAAAGCATCGACGTGCTGAAAGATATTGCGTCAACGGCGGTTTATGGCGCGCGCGGCGCTAATGGCGTGGTGCTTATCACCACTAAAGGCGGTAACAAGACCGGCCGCACCATGGCGGGTTTGAGCAGCTATGCCGGTGTTCGCACCATTGTAAATAAACTGCCGGTAATGAAGCCGTACGATTATGTGATGTACCAGTACCAGTTGTACAACAACAATACCGACCAGCAAACAAAAGATGCGTTCACCAAATCATACGGCACTTTTGAAGACCTGGATATTTATAAGAACGTTCCATTTGCCGACTGGCAGGACCGCGTATTCGGCCGCAATGCCTTATCACATACCGAAAACTTCAACGTGAACGGCGGTACCAAAACCTCCAACTTCAATTTCACCCTGAATAATTATAAGGAAGATGGCATCATGCTGAACTCCGGCGCCAAACGCATCTTTGCCGCCTTCCGCTACGATCATACCGGTTCCGAAAAATTCCGTTTTGGTTTTAATGCCCGGTACAGCCGGCAAACGATATGGGGCGCAGGCACCACGAGCACCGGTTCGCAAAGCAATAACAAATTGCGCAACTCGGTACGGTACCGCCCATTCGAAAGTTCGCAGGCGTCTGATGTTGATGAGTTCGATCCTGCTTATGCCAACCAGACTAACTTAACCGGTCCGGTGTTGGATGCTTATTCGGTCACAAAAAATGATTACACCAACCAGATCATTACGAGTGCGAATGCACAATACACCATCATTCCCGGTCTTACAGTAAAAACGATTGTCGGTATTACCAATTCAGAAAAACGCACCGATCAGTTCAGCAGCGCCATCACCAGTGTGGCGCGGCAAAACGCCAATATGCCGGTGGTTGATTTGTCGAACGGTTCTACCCTAACCATTACCAATACCAATACGATCAACTACGATGTTACTATAAAGAAGAACCACCGCATCAGCCTGCTGGCCGGTCATGAAATAAACCAGAGCAACAGCCGCAATTTTGCTTCTACGGTAAAATGGCTGCCGGTTGATATTACAGCCGATGAAGCATTTGCCGGTATTCAAAAAGCGCAGCCGCCAAGCGGGGCCATTCAGGATCCCCCAACTACCTCAGAGAGCGCTACCCGCCTGTTCTCTTTATTTGGCCGGGCTTCTTATTCGTACCAGGACAGGTACATGGCCAACTTCATTGTACGGCGCGATGGCTCCTCCTTATTTGCCCCCAACAACCGGTACAGCGTTTTCCCCTCAGTACAACTGGCCTGGACGTTGAGCAATGAACCATTCTTTATGAAGCTCAATCAAACCTTTTTGAACAACCTGAAGTTCAGGGCCAGCTATGGCGTGGGTGGTAATAACCGAATTGGCATCGATCTGTATAAAACATTATATACAGCAGGCAGTAACTATGGGTATGCCGTAACAGAAGCGGTGACACCCGGTTTTGCCTCTACTACATTGCCCAATCCCAATATCAAATGGGAAACAACGGTCAGCCGCAACTTCGGCGTTGATATGGACCTGTTCAACAATCGCCTGAGTGTAAGCCTTGATTTCTACCACAACAATACAAAAGACCTGCTGTTGACGGCGCAAATCCCGCCCACTTCCGGATACACGTCGCAGATCCAGAATATAGGAAAGACCTCGAACAAAGGAGTGGAATTGCAGGTAGCCGCCCGGGTGGTCAACACCAAAGACTTCACCTATGCCATCAACTTCAACATTTCGCACAACAGTAACCGGATCGTAAACCTTGGCAATGACCAGTATGGAAATCCAAAGAATTCATACACGGTAGCATCAGGCGGTATCAATGGTAACGATTTCCTGGCGCAGGTAGGCGCGCCTGTTGGACAATTTTATGGCTTTGTGAGCGATGGCCGGTACGAACTGGACGATTTTAATGTAACCTACAATGCATCGGCCAACAGCTATTCGTACAAGTTGAAACCCGGCATTGCCAATGCAAGAGATGTAGCATTAGGCAGTAAAGACCCGCAACCCGGCGATATGAAGTTGAAAAAATTGAGTGATAAACTCAGCGACACGTTGACTGAAGCCGACAAAACCGTGCTGGGCAATGCTTTTCCCAAATTCGCGGGCGGTTTTAGCCAGCAGTTCAACTACAAAAATTTTGATCTCAGCGTATTTGTGAACTTTTCTGTCGGCAACGAAACCTATAATGCCAATAAAAGTGAGTTCACCGGTCAGTACCTGTATAAAGACAACAACATGCTGGAAGTGGTGAAAGACCGCTGGAAGCTATTTGATGAAAATGGCGTGAAGGTCACCGACCCCGCCAAACTGGCCGACCTGAATGCCAACACGCATTTCTGGACACCACCGGGCGGACAATACATTCTTACTTCTTACGAAATTGAAGACGGTTCCTTTTTGCGGGTGAGCAATATTACGCTGGGGTATTCATTACCACAGAAATTACTGCAACGTACGAAGATATTCTCGCGCTTCCGGGTATACGCAACGGTGAACAACCTGCACACGTTCACCAAATACACGGGGTATGATCCGGAGGCCAATACGCGCCGTTCGAACCCATTGACCCCGGGCGTTGATTATGCGGCGTATCCGCGCAGCCGTTACATCCTCGCAGGCATTGATGTAAGTTTTTAACGATTAAAAGAAAACAGTATGACGCTCCATAATAAAAAGACCATGGCCGGCCTGTTTGCCATTACGGTGGCCCTGGTTAGTACAAGCTCCTGCAAGAAATACCTTGAGGTAGAAAACCCATCCACCATTTCACAGGAAGCGGCCTTCAAAAGCACCTCCTATGCCAACACCGCCCTTATTGGTGTATACAATCAATTATGTGGCGATAATGGCGCCACGAAAGAAGGCACCATCTGGGCACTATCGGCCGACGATTTTAAAACCTCGGGCAGTTACAGCAAGCAGGACCGCCGCGGTGTAAGCATGTATGGCGCTGCACCCGACAATGGAGAATTATCGGGCGGGTTCCTTCAGTTGTACAGTGGCATTGAAAGAGCGAATATCTGTATCAGTGGCATTCGCAAATCGCCGTTGTATGCAGAAGGAGCAGCCAATCAGAAATTGATGGGTCAGTATTTGGGCGAAGCGTTGGCCTTGCGCGCCTGGTTCTATTTAACGTTGGTGAAGAATTGGGGCAATGTGGTGGCTCAATGGGAACCATCGGCCAATATAACGGAGCTGGATGCCCCGGTAACTGCGGGCAGTACGATCCTGGAGCATTTACTCGATGACCTTAAAGAAGCAGAGACGCTGGTTCCCTGGATCAAAGAAGCCGGTTATCCCGATACGCGTTTCACCAAAGGCGCCGTGAAAGGGTTGCGCGCGCGCATCGCGTTATTTCGCGGTGGGTACCTGATGGACAAAGAATCGCACACAATGTTGCGCAGCAGCAATTATAAAGATTATTACAAGATCGCGTATGATGAATGTAAGGAAGTGATGGCGCGCCGCGATCAGCATGACCTGAACCCCGTGTATGAAAATATTTTTAAATCACTGCACACGGCTACCCGGTTCGACCCTACCAATGAATTGCTTTTTGAAGTAGGAGCGTATGGCGCCGGTTCGCGCACCGATACCAAACTGGGATACTATAATGGCATCCGCATCAACAGTAATTCCCGATTTGGCGGCGGCGGCGGTGGAGAGTTGTGCATAGCCACATATTTTTATGAATTTGATCAAATAGGCGATGTACGCCGCGATGTAACCATTGGATCATACGAAATAAACGACAGCACTTACAAAGTATTGAACCCGCTCAATAACATGACCGATGCCAAGTTCAGAAGGTCATGGACAAATATTATAGGTACTACACAAACGCTGGCGGTGAACTGGCCGGTGCTGCGCTTTGCCGATGTGGTGTTGATGTTTGCCGAAGCCGATAATGAATTGAATGGCGTGCCGAGTGCAGATGCACAAAATGCGTTGATGGAAATAAGGAAACGCGCCTTTGTGGGCAATGAAAGCCGGATACCGGCGATACCTACCGATTATGCCGGGTTCTTTACTGCCATTGTAAAAGAGCGGTTGCTGGAATTTGGCGGCGAAGCCATCCGGAAATATGATCTTATTCGCTGGAATTTGATGGACGCCAAGTTTAAGGAAACAAGGGCGAAGCTGCGCCAGTTGATGAATGGCGAAGGAGATTATGCAAACATCCCGAAGTACGTGTATATAAAACCGGCGGTCTATAATGTGATTGCCTCGGGGGATGAATTTACCAGTCTGACCACCTATGGTGGCTCGCCCACGGCGGTGCTCTTTCAACCCGGACTGGGCACGTCGACTGCACCGAGTGGTTATATCACCAAGAGCTGGCGCGCCTCACTCAATGAAGAATACATTACCGGCAACAGCACCGGGTTTGCCACTTATTTTGAACCCAATAAGAAAGAGGTGTTTCCCTTTCATAAGGATATCCTGTTGCAGAACACCAATACTGTACAAAACTGGGGGTATTGATCCTTCGGCACTTCGGCTTCGCTCAGGGCGCTTGGAGTTGGCCGGTAAACTTAAAAAACATAACAATGAACCGTATAACTATAAATATATTATCAGGGCTGCTGTTGGCAGTAGCTGTTTATGCAGTATCATGTAAAAAGAATGATGGGTTGGAACCGCCGCGGCTGTTCAAGCCACAGGGCATTTCTGTGAAAACGACGGAGACAACCGCAACCGTTACCTGGAGTGTGCCGATCTTAAGCAAGGGACAGGCGCTGACCTATACGGCGGAATTTTCGCAGGACTCTACATTTGCCACTGCGGAATTTTCGATAGAGACAGATACGGCCACCATTACGGTCAGCGATGACAAGATCCAGCTGCGAAAAAAATACTACGTGCGCATTAAAGCGAACGCATATGACAACCAGCCCGAATCGAAATGGGAAAGAAGCAGTGCTTTTTCGATCAACGGCGAACAATGGTTCTACCCCATCAGGGATGTAGAGCTTACGGAAACATCTGTTGTTCTGCGCTGGCAACCCAATCCACAGTTAACGCATATTACGCTGTTCCCCAATAAAGGGGTGATGGTAACCCATAACCTTACAGCTGCCGAGTTGAGCAGTGGCGCGGTAAAGGTAAGCGGATTGATCTCCGATACCACCTATGTAGCGGAACTGTTCCTGGGTACCAAGAGCAAGGGAATACTGGTATTTAAAACCCCGGCGCCTACGGTGTACAGCGTGATCCTGAATTCGGGCGATGACCTGGTGGCCGCGATCACGAATGCCGTCAACAATGATGTCATCGGTTTGAACCCCGGCACCTATACTGCGGGTACCAGCAATTTCACTGTGTTGCAAAAAACGGTGACCGTTAAATCTATTTCAAATAACCCGGCCGATACCAAGGTAAATTTTAAAGAGTTTACGCTACGCGGAAATGGAGCAGGCATTAACCTGGAAGGAATAGAACTGGATGGAACCGCTTCCGGCGCATTGTATTTTATTAACCTGACCGGTGTGGCAGCCGATGCAGAAAAATGCGCGTATACGCAGGTGAGTGTGAGCAATTGTTGGGTGCATGGCGCGTTGACCAGTTTTATGCGGGCGAACCGCGGCTCGGCGGCGGGCGATTATACCATGGACCAGATATTGGTGAAGAATGCGTTTGTATCTGATATTGGGACGAACCTGAGTTACAATTGTTTTCATTTAGATAAGCTGTTGTTCAAAACGATGACGGTGAGCAAATCGACCTTTTACAATGTGGGACAGTCGCTCGTGACGGCATCGACGGTTTTGACGGCCATACCTACTATCACATTCGATTATTGTACGCTGAACAATTTTGGCGCGAAGAACCTGAACCCCATCTTGAATGCCGGAAGCAATCCGATTAAGTTGAATATCACCAACAGTATTGTGGCCAATATACCGAAGGCATCGGCCACGGTAAAACCGGAGCTCATCAATGCCACCGGAGCAGGTACAGCGGTGGTATTCAGCAATAGTAATTATTTCAATTTGACCAATGGATCGGGCACTGCAAGCACTTTCCCCGCGACGAATATTACGATGGTGGGCAACAACAATATCAACCTGGGTTGGACGACCACGACCGTTGATTTTACCTTACCGGCTAACTCAGTATTACGCACGGTGAGCAGTGCGGGTGGCGCGATTGGCGATCCCAGGTGGACGTATTAAGAGCCTTCGGCCCTGGTGAGCCGGGACAGAAAGGCGTTCACTAACCATTATAGACTTATAAATTGACGAAGCCAATAAATCAGACTTACCAATGAACACAACAAAGCGGATCTTTTTACTGGCGATAAGCGCTGGTATGGCCCTGTTAACCTATGCACAAAACGGCACGTATACCTGGGCAAATTTGCCCAGGGTACAGGTGCCAGTATTTAAGAATGATACGATTAACATTACACGCTTTGGCGCGAAGCCCGATGGTATTACACTCAATACTGAGGCCATCAACAAAGCGATAGAAGCGTGCAGTCAGGCCGGTGGTGGAGTCGTGTATATACCGCAGGGCATTTGGCTGACCGGTCCGATCGTACTGCAAAGTAACGTGAACCTGCATGTGAGCCGGGCGGCATTGTTACAATTCACCGGCGATAAAAGCCAGTATAAATTAATAGAAACGAATTTCGAAGGGCGGAAGGCCGTACGCAACCAGCCGCCGATCTCGGGAACTAATTTGGAAAATGTAGCGATTACCGGAGAAGGCATTATAGACGGAAATGGGGATGTTTGGCGGTCGGTCAAGAAAGACAAATTAACGGAAAGCGAGTGGAAAGAGTTGGTGGCTTCTGGTGGCGTGTTGAGTACCGATGGACGCAGTTGGTATCCGTCCGAAGCGTATCAGAAGGCAGAACAAAGCCGGGAGACCGTTACCCGTACTACCCTGGAAGACTACGCCCCTATCAAAGATTACCTGCGCCCCAATTTGCTGGTGCTGACAAATTGTAAGAAAGTGTTGTTGCAAGGCGCTACATTCCAGAACTCCCCAGCCTGGTGTTTGCACCCGATCTATTGCGAAAACCTGACAGTCGATGGAATCAAAGTTCGCAATCCATCCTACGCCCAAAACGGTGATGGACTGGATATAGAATCCTGTTCGTATGTAGAAGTAAAGAATAGTATGCTCGATTGCGGCGATGATGGCATTTGCATCAAAAGCGGGAAGGATGAAGAAGGCCGGAAAGTGGGTAAAGCCTCACAATACATTGTCATACGCAACAATATAGTCTACCACGGCCATGGCGGCTTTGTGATCGGCAGTGAGATGAGTGGCGGCGCGCATGATATCTTCGTGACCGACTGCACCTTCATGGGCACCGACATCGGCCTGCGCTTCAAAACCACCCGCGGCCGCGGGGGCATAGTGGAGAATATTTATATTAAGAACATCAACATGCAAAACATAGGCGGCGATGCTATTTCGTTCGATATGTATTACTTTGCCAAGGCTCCAGGCCTGGGTGTGAAAGTAGAGATTCCTGCTGTGGATTCCGGTACCCCGCAGTTCCGCAAGTTCTATATCGATAACATCATATGCTCCGGCGCCGATCGGGCGATGTTGATCCGGGGGCTGCCAGAGATGAGTATTAAAGATATTCAGTTGAGTGATGTGGTGATCACTTCGCGTCGAGGCGTCGATTTGATTGAAGCCTGTAATGTGGGCTTTTCGAATGTGGTGTTGCAGTGTGCTGTTTCGAGTCCGCTTATTAATATTGAGAACAGTCATCACCTTAGCTTCGCTAAGGTTCGTTCGCTTACGCCGCCGGTACAGTTTTATGGGGTGAATGGGGAGAGGTCCAGGGACATTTTTGTGGATTCGGCTGCTTTGAACAGTGTGCGGTTTGGGTATGGGGCTGAGAGGGGAAGTGTAACGGTGGGGAGGTAATATTTGTAAATTTATTTAGAAGAACCCGTTGTATTACGCAGCGGGTTTGTTGTTTGGTTGCCAGCATATCAATACTTAGTTTGATTTTACGGTAGTTAAAAGTTCGCTATTAAAAATTGCTGCCGGAGAAATAACAGTTTCATTCAATGGTATGTTGTTGCCATAGCGTTCTTTCATTTTCTTTTTAACAGCATCATTTTTCAAATCAAAATCGCTAAGCTTCTCAAGCTTGCCTATTTCAATACCTGCTGCACGTTTATATATTTTCCAAATTAACTCTGAACAATAAATTTTATCGTCTGACCATTCAAAAGTGAGGTCGTAACTTTTACCTTTTAATTGATTGCATATTTGTTTCATTTTTACCAATACAGTACCAGTTAAAATTTGATCGGCGTTTTTAAGCCTCTTAACTACATATCTACCATCTTGGCCACGTGCGATCCATTTATCAAGAGCAGTACGTTTAACAGGTTGAACGGCTTCAAAGACATAATAATTTGGGCCATATTTAAAAACAATTCCACAATGAGAGAATTTTGATTTTGTGGCTAATTGAATCGCCTTGCTTTGTTCTGAAAGTGATGTTTGGAAAATAATGTCTCCATTTCTTAATTCCTTATTTCCATCAAGTTGATTTAATTCAGTTTGGGCGTAAAGTCTACCTATAATTACTAGGCCTGTAAGCACAACAATTATTAACCATTTTTTCATTGGCATCATTGCATTGGATAGGTTTCATTATAGATATCTCTCAATTTTTTACCATTATATGTCCAGTATGGCCCCGGCGCCACATGATATCCGTTTTCTAAAATTATTCTGGTTGCATTTGTCAATGAAGTTTCATCACCACGAAAACGAACAGTTCTGTCACTTGCGACAGTAACCACTTCTCCATTGGCAACAGAAACCAGTTCACTTCCAATCGGGATATTCATGTCATTGAAATTAAACCGCGGCCTATTTTTTCTTGCGTACTCTACCCCAGCTTCCCGATCAACTTCATCAACCTCCTCTTTCTCATTGGCCACTTTAGGGGTTACATCTTCAATTTCCATCAACTTTATAATGGCAATAGCTTGACCGGGGTCAATTGCAAAGAACTCCCTCTTTGGATTCACCCTGTCAGGTCCAAAGGCTATATGCAAAGCTTTTTCAACCTTTTCAAAATTGCTAACTTTTGCAGCATATACACATTCAAACGGCAAGGGAACTCCTGAATTATACAGTTGAGCCATCCTTAACTTTACATCTTCCTGGGAAGTCATACCAATTTTAATCATATTTGGTATGGCTGGATTTGTGAGGATGTAGACGATTCCTTGAGTGTTTTCCATATACAGTTATAAATTGAAAAATAAGCATATCAAATTCAATAGTGAAATTTTCAAAAACAAGTCCATTCATTAAAATTACTATCCTAACCCACAACAATCATTTGTCGACTATCACAGTCAAATCTCCCGACTTGCTTTAATTTATTGTTCTTACAATACAACTCATGTTCATTAATCAACTCACCATTTGTAAACAAACAATTAGAGGCTAAATCTCCCAGCTTATTAAACTTAAGACCATCTATACATTTAGGCACTTGCATATCTCGTACACATTGAGCAAATTCTCGAATTGTACCAATGTCAAGAGTTGATCTACTAGACTTCTTATACTTCGCATCCATAATAAGAACGACATGAGACTCATCAGGATCGCCTGAAAGTGGACTCTGAATAGATATATCGGCTGCAAAGGTTGTTTGGGGAGATGAACTAATCTTTACAGAAACTCCCATACATAGTTCATAAAGGGGCTCACGCGATCTCTTGTCTTTTGTAATTACAAACTTTGCCCATTCAGCTTTATTTCCTGGCTTCAAGGGAAATTGATACCCCTTTTTTCCTGGGCACAGCTTAATGTTATGGTGAGTATTTAAATCATATAAGATTTGAACAGCACAAAAAAACTCATAAATATAATCAACCTTATTATCAGCTATTCCTTCAATAAAACCAAACGCATTTCCAGAGCTCTCCCATTTAGATAATTTTTCTATTGATTTACGAAGTTGCCTAACTTTTGTTATAGCCATATTCAATCGTTTAGATCTATAGGTAATGGTTTATTTCTAAATAAAGATTCAAACTCTGATTCATCTACATTCGTTCGCCTATCTTCGGGAATTGAAATATCTACCTGCTCCAAATATTCATTAATTAAATTTACCTGAGTTCTTATGCTATCGTTTCGAATTCTTGGATTTGCAGTATTATAAAAAGATATCGATTCAAGCGCTTCTCCTCGTTCAATAAATGATTGCATTTGAACATATGCCTCAGCCAATTGCTTTGCAGGAGTTACAATTGCGTACTGGAAGTATTCGTTTAAAAGGCTTAAGATCTCTGTATGAGTATATCTATTTTGTAAAATATCCGGATTTCTTTCAACCATAAGTTGGCTGAATGCCCTTCTATGATCCGAATGCAATGCATTTAAGGCAGTACCAACGATTGTCCTGGAAAGAAATATTCTATCTTCAACTATGGCAAAAAACTCTACATCAGTTAATTTGTAATATCGCCTATTAAAATACCTGTATAGCCGACTCCTGAAATACTTGATTCTAGGGAAACTGAAAATATAATCCTCAATCTCCTTCTCTTCCCCAAAATTTGTAATTAACCGAAGTGTAAGAGAAATTGAATTAATACCTAAATTCCTTTCAGTTTTCCGCTTGTTAATTCGAGCTATTTTATAAAGATGAGTAAATAAATGTCTCCTATAATTAAATTCAAAAAAAATCACTTCATCACCAACTTCTCCTTGAAAATTTTGTTTTTGTTGCCAGGAGATATTTACAACTTCGCTGCGAACACCAAAAATATCATTGCTAAATAACCAGTACATAAGCTTCTATATTTTCTGATTATTAACTTTAAAATACATAAATTATTCGAGTATTCTAACGGTTTGCAACCGGTCTCTTCTCTTTTCCCAATCTTCCATATACCTGCCAAGCATATTATAAAACCTTGGTCCATGATTGAGATGTTTTAAATGACAGAGTTCATGCAAAATAACGTAATCAACACACTGAACCGGCGCTTGAATCAGTGAAAGGTTAAGTATTATATTTCCCAGTTCAGTACAACTACCCCAACGTTTTTCCAGACGTCGAACTAGTAACTGGTTAACTGATAACTTTTCCCGTTTCAATATATATGCATAACGCTCAAACCGCTCCCGGAATACTCTTTTCGCCTCCTGCTTGTACCAGTCCATAACCATACCGGCTATATGCTTCTGATTTGCCTTACTTTTAACAACAGCTTTTATATTTCTTCCTTCTTTGGTGATCATTTCCGGAATACCTTCTACGACTTTCAACCTGTATTTCCTACCCATGTAATAAAGCGTTTCACCGCTTACATATTCAATCTTCCGGCGTAGTAACGTGACTTCGTATGAGTCAAACTTTCTTATTTGTTTACTGATCCAAGCAGCCCTATTCCCAACTTTCTCCAATATTTTTTCAAGACTGGCATCATAAGGAGCCGTTATGGTTACCTGTTTATCAGGCGTAACCGCAATGCCCAAGGTTCTTCTTTTACTGTACAGCAACACAAAAGGAATACGGGTAGTTCCATATTCAATGTGCAATCCTTCACTTTGCTTCATCAATAGACTTTTTTAGCAACGGTTATACATTTCTCAAGCATTGTATCCAACAACTCATAAGATATAGTAATACCCCATTGAGCCGACTCCCGAAGCAGGTAGTCTTCCATATCATTCATCATTTTATTTTTCACATCATTGTTTCGTACCCAATCTCTGATCACCAGCGATGAAATAATATTGGCTATATTTAAACCGGCCTGTGCCAGCGCCTTATTTTGTTTCGCGCTAAGTTGAATTCCTGCATTCAATATCTCTTCACGAAGAATACCATAAAATGCCCGGGCTTCCGGTTTGCCCTGCACTTCAGCGGGTACACCTTCCGGACTGCCTTTCAACATTTCATTCCTTATTTGTATCTGCTTAGCCAGGTACTGGGATTCTGTGATGCGCTTTTGCAGGAAATCCTGGATAGCCTGGTCGATCATATCGGAAAACCGTTTATAGTATACGGGATCCTCATCCATCTTTTCAGATGTGACTTTTTTTGTAGCATAAGCAATGGCATCTGCTTTGGAAGCTATAGAGCCGGTAACCCGCTCTACTTCTTTTTTGAACAGCTCCTCATCGAAAATATTGATTGGCTCGGTGATCTGATCCATCCCTTCGGCGCTTACATAAGTATCCAGTAGTTTTTGAATCCTTTTTTCGTATTCTTTGAAATCAACTTTATCAGCATATCGAGCCTGTATTGAAATCCGTAAAGAATTATAATACTCGAATTCCTTAATAAAAAACGTCACTTTTTCTCGCGAAAATATCTTCTCCAGCTCATCGCTGGCTGCTAAAGCGGTGTGCAGGGTACGGCCGAATGCTGTAAGCTTTTGCCGGAAAATATCCCGCTTATCTTCCGGCCGCAGAAACCGCTCCAACGCCTCCTTGTCCGCCTTCTTTTTCACCTCTTTAAATACATCAACTAACTCTGCATGCCGTTGGGGAAGTTTCTTAATCTCTTCTGCAACGCTAATCAAACTGCCTTCCAAATCTTCTTCATCAAATTCGCTTAAAGCTGCGTAATGGGTCAGGGCTTCATCCAGTTCGCCTAAAATGCCGATATAGTCAATAATGTAGCCAAAATCTTTTCCTTCATATAACCGGTTTACGCGGGCAATTGCCTGCAACAGGTTGTGTTCGGCCAGCGGCTTTGCCAGGTATAAAATGCTGCAATTCGGCGCATCAAAACCAGTCAACAACTTTCCTACTACAATCAATAATTCCACGTCTTCACTTTCCTGCTTGAACTTTTCAATAGTAACACGTTCATATTCGTCGATGCCGCCGTAATCCCTGGATGTTTTATCCCACCATTTCTGTACTTCGGAGGTTGGTTCTTCATCCACCTCTTCATTATCTTCCCTGGTATCGGGTGCGGAAATAATTACCCGCGCATTCAGGTGCAGTTTAGGGTTGATCTGGTTTTCAAAATAGCGCAGGTATTTAATAGCCGTTTCCCTAAGCGGTACCGCCAGCATGGCTTTAAATCCCTTACCCTGCCAGTTCTCGCAATAATGCTTTGCTATATCGTAGGCTATTTCTTCAACAACCTGCTGACTTTTATAAATTTTTGTGATGGATGCAAACTTCCTTTGCAGGTTTTTAGTCTGGTACTCCGTTAACGGTTCGCTTACGCGGGTAAACTCTTTATCCAATGCGGTTCTGTTCACCGACAACTTTGCAGAACGGCCTTCGTATAATAAAGGGACTACAGCTTTATCGCGAACGGCCTTTTCAATTGGGTAATTGGGAAGAATAAAGCCACCAAACTTTTTCGCCGTTGATTTTTCATTATGGGTAAGCGGCGTACCGGTAAAACCAATATAACAGGCCTTTGGCAATACCTTTCTCATTTTGGTATGCATGCTACCGTATTGGCTGCGGTGACTTTCATCGACCAGCACAAATATATTGGCCGAATCATTTTCAATATCACGCCGGCTTAAAGCGGCGTCGAATTTATCAATGATGGTAGTTATTATCTCTATTCCATTATTATTGATCAATTCAGCCAGATCAGCGCCGCTTTTTGCCTGCACCGGATGTTTCTGACAGGCTTCAAAAGTTTTGGTGATCTGGTTATCGAGATCAATTCGGTCGGTGACAATGATAACCCTTGCATTTTTAATATCTTTTTCAAGCGACAGACATTTGGCCAGCATCACCATGGTTAAGCTTTTACCACTGCCCTGGGTATGCCATACCACGCCGCCCCTGCGTTGCCCTTCTTTGGTAAACTCTTTTATGCGTTGCAAGGCATTCATTACGGTAAAATATTGCTGGTAGCGGCAGATCTTCTTTTTTCGATCATCATACACGATAAACTTATAAACCAGCTCTAACAACCGATCTTTGCGACAAAGGCTATACAACATTTTATCCTGGAAAGTGGGCAACCGGTCTTCCACTCCTTCCTTCGTTCCGGAAACCGGTTTTTTGATAATGTTTTGTACTTTATCTTCCACATCCGTTTGTTCTTCCCATACCGACCAGAACTTTGGCTTTGTATCGATGGCAGCGTATTTCACTTCGTTTGGATGAACGGCCAACAGCAAATGAGCATAATGGTATAATTTTGGAATACCATTTTCTTTTTTCTGGTTTCTCTGATGCTGGGAAATAGCTTCATCGATGGAACCATTTCTATCTCTTCTTTTATTCTCTATAACGGCAAAGGGAATTCCGTTTATGAATAAAACCAGGTCGGGCCGGCGGGTTTCATTCAAACCTTCGACTGCAAATTCATCTGCAATGTGGTAGACATTGTTCCTTGGGTTTTCCCAATCGATGTATTTGATTGTAAAGCTTTTTCTATCGCCCTGGATGGTTTCCTCGAAGCTTTTACCCAGCGTAATTAAGTCGTACACTTTTTCGCTGGTGCGAACCAGTCCTTCGTCAGGTACATTTTTGATGGCATGAATGGCGGCATGGATATTACCTTCGGAAAACTTATAGTTGTTGCCTCTATAAGTGAAGGTATTGAGCGCTTTTAATTGCTGCTCCAGGATATCTTCCAATATTACATTACTCCTGATGCCACCGCGCTGTTGCAGCGCTTCGTCTTTGGTAATATGCTGCCAGCCCAATTTGCGCAATAGCAGTAAGGCGGGGGATTGGGAATCGTGTAGTTCTGAATAACTCATACGAATGCTTTGTAGATGTAGGTATGTAGGTATGTTTTCATGGTATCGCTGTTCCCTTCCCCACTTTTATGGTTCGTTTCAAAGGATAAAGGATATGGTTATACTTTTACTCTTTTTTTGCCGGTTAAGAGTTGTTGCATGAGGCCTTGTTTTTGGAGTTTTAAGCTTTCATGTTGTTTTTTTAACAAATCTATCTCCTCATCCAGTTTCTCTAAAAAAGATCCAATAACTGTTTGCTCACTCTCGGTTGGAGGAACAAGAACCTCAAGATTTTCAAAATCCGTCTTTGATATTTCCAAAAATGTACTTCCATTTGCTCTTTCAATCATTACGTCCTTAATACTTAGCATTTTATAATATAAAAACATATAATTAACATCCTTGGGTATTATGGTTTTAAAACCTTGATTTGTAGTTATAGGTTTCAAATTAATAGCGCAGTCACCAATTGTTGCTCTAGTACAAATGATAACTGAATTGGCCGGAATTAATGTAGCCGAACTATTTTTTAAGCCCGCATTAGTTATTTTCCGTTGTGTATGTTCGATAAATCTATAACCATTAAGACCTGTGATGTCCGTTGGAGTTATCCAATCAATTTGTCCATCCCAATATTCAACAATTTTAGTATCTGGCGTTCCTCCTGATTCGATTTTTCCCAATTGCTTTATTTTTTTAACTTCCCACTTCCCCTTAAACCCCGGCAATCTTTTTTTGCCGGTAAGCAGTTGCTGCATTAAGCCTTTTTTGAGTTGTTGTTTCGCGGCTATTAATTGGGTGAGGGTTTCGATGGATTTGTCCCAGGTGGAAAGAACATCGGCTATTTTAAGCTGTTCACTTTTGCTTTTTGGGATTGGCACCTTTATCTTCCGTATAACATTAATTGCAAGTTCCTTTAATGCCGATCCATTCAAATGACCCATTAAATAATCACGAAAAAGAGGCGATGACATTTGCTGCTTAAGATATTCACTATCGTAATTGGCTTTTGGAGCGACTAAAGCCACTCCTCTAGTCAGATTGTAACCTTCATGACTTTTTGTAGCCTTCGCTAATTCACCAATCTTACCACGTAATGCCATTACCAAATCCCCATCTTGTAAGACAGTTCTCTTATATGCATTACTTATTTTATGCGATGTTGTAATTAAATTATCATCATCTATTTTACCGTTTACAATATCCAAGACCCGTATACATTTAATTCCATCTTTAACCGGAAGACCTGTTTGAACTATACCATAAGAAACTGGTCTTTCTTTCTGAGTAATATGTGATAATTCTAAACAATCCCAATCATCCGGTATCCATCCCAACTCAGTATGTTTATATCCTTCCATATAATCATTTTTAATTTTATTGAGTTATCCGGAAATCCCGGATAACTCAGTGAGTTATTCGAAAATTTCGAATAGCTGATATATCTTTTAAATGTTTCTTACTGCATTTCTACTAAAAACGGCATGCTCACCATACTCCACATAACCAAGCTGGTTGGTCAACAAGGTTGTTTCACCTATCGCAAACGCACCTACATTACTGTGGTGATGCCCGTAAATCCAATAAGCAGCGCCACAACCAAAAATCAAATCATATAACTCGGTTACAAACGCGCCATTTAATGGACTATTCATATACTGATCAGGGTACTGATACAGCGTAGGCACATGATGGGTAACCACAACCGTTTTCATTGTATTAGTCTCCTTAAAAGCCCGCTGTAAAAAAGCAACCGAATTTTCATGCAGCTGATTAAATCGTTCAGCACTCAATTTCTTTCCCTGCCAGCGGATAGCATGAAAATCTGAAATGCTTCGCTGTATATCCAATGCATTTACCACCGGTATCTTACTCCATAAAGTACTGCATATAAACTGCACGTCTTTATACGCTATCACCCGGTTGTTGACGAGCCATACATTGCTGCGTAATTTTTCCAGCAATGGATCAGCCACCGTTGCCGCATCATGTCCATAATATTCATGGTTACCGGGCGCCCAGTATACCATTTCAAAATTATCTGCTACAAAATCAATAAAGCCGGTTTGTTTTTTGTGCAAGTGAAATGGTAAAATATCACCGGCCAATATCAATACTACGCCCTCCGGTTGAAGTGGGAACCTTTCCAGGAACATTTTATTCCTGGGAAATTCCAGATGAAGGTCTGAGCAGTATTGAATGGTCATTAGTGAACTACCTTTTTGAACTGTCAAGTTTTCCTTGACAGTTCCTTAGTTAATTTATTCTCATCTTCAGCGTCCAGTTGTCAAGAAATACTTGACAACTGAAGAATGCCAACATAATAACTGATTTATTAATCATTTTTTCCTACCCCTTTTTTCCTTCTTTACATCTTTTAGCATTTTCTTTTCCTCAGACTCCAATTTTCTTTTTACCTTTTGTACATCTTCTGCAGCAGGCAATTGCTCTGGTTTAACACCACGCTCGACCAACATTTTACGAACAGCTTTATTATTATCCACATGCTCCTGACCTATTGAAGTTTCCCCTCTTAATTCCTTTTCCTGAACATTGTGACTTGTAAGCTCTGTTGCAAAATCCTTAGCTTTAATGGTTAACGTCGGAAGAAAATCTGCTAAAGGCCTTGATGCCGGCACACCTAATTTACGTTTCATATCAGTAGTAGTATAACCTCCAAACAAAGCCTGATCGCCTTTGGAACGAATTAATGCAAAACCCTTTTCATCAACTCCTTTTTCATACAAAATACCCGACATTTTTTTTTCAGACTTGGTTAATTTCTCTCTCGCACTAACTCTCGCCACATCTAACAATCGTTGTTCTATTATTTCCTGTTTACGGGTTTGAACAGCAAAATAAGTTTGAGCAAAAGCAATAGCAGGTTTAGAAGGATCTCCATTTTGAGCAACAAGATAACAGGCATATCTGGTAAGTGCGACATCATCAACAGTTCTCTCTGATCCTGAACCAATTGGAACCATTTTGTTGACTTCAACAAAATGGTCATCTAATTGATCTCCTGAATTTTTAACAGCTTCCTTTGCCTTTTCAATAACGTTCATGAAATTTCGCCATTCTTTATAACCTAATATATCCTGTAACTCTCTGGCACTCCAACACTCTACACCTTTGATTTCATAACAAGCTGATTCAAATTTTTCAAACAGTTCTTTAATTTGTTCTTGTTTCATGGCTTACTTTTTATTGATTGATGATGTATTTTGGTTTATGAGCGCCTTCTATTTAAACCCCAACTCCTTTAAATACTTATTCATCTCCGCTTTTACTTTTACCAACTCTTCATCCAGCTCTTCAATCCTCTTTTGCACTGCAGGTATATCAATTTCCTCCTCTTTTTCAAACGTATCTACATACCGGGGTATATTGAGGTTGAATTCATTCTTTTCTATTTCTTCAAAGCTGGCGCGATGGGCATATTTTTCTTTTTCTCCCCCACCTTGTAAAAACTCTTTGTACGTATCTACAATGCGGCTGATATGCTGTTCGCGTATGGTGTTCTGCTTTTTACCGCTTTCAAATTCCTTATTGGCATCAATAAACAATACATCTTTTGTTTTCTTTCCTTTATTGAACAACAGAATAGCCGCCGGTATCCCTGTTCCAAAGAACAGGTTCGATGGCAAACCTATCACCGCTTCCAGCAGATTATCGCGGACCAGGCTTTCCCTGATCTGCCTTTCACTGCTTCCGCGGAATAACACACCATGCGGTACAATCACCCCCACTTTGCCTGAGCCTTCCACCGCCGTATCGATCATGTGCAACACAAACGCATAATCGCCTTTTGTCTTTGGCGGTATGCCCCGGGTAAAGCGTTTATACGTATCATGTGCCGCCCGTTCTGCCCCCCATTTGTCTAAGGAGAAAGGCGGATTGGCCACCACTATGTCAAATTTCATCAGGTGATCGCCTTCTATCAATAACGGCTGATTAATGGTATCGCCCCACTCAATATGCGCCGCATCCATACCATGCAGGAACATGTTCATTTTTGCTAATGCCCAGGTACCGCCATTGCTTTCCTGCCCATACAGACTACAATCCCTTAAATGCGTACCCGGTTTAAAGGGCACCTGTTCGGCAACAGTAATCAGTAATGAGCCGGAACCGCAGGTAGGGTCACAAATCCGGTCGCCTGCTTTGGGCATCATCAACCTGGCCAATAACACACTTATTTCATGTGGTGTATAAAACTCGCCGCCTTTTTTACCGGCCCCGCCGGCAAAACGTTCGATCAGGTACATGTACGCGTTACCAATAATATCCTCGCTGCCAATTACAGACGGACGAAAATTAAGCTGCGGTTTATCGAAGTCTTCAATCAGGTTTTTCAGCCTTCGGTTACGGTCTTTGGTATTACCCAACCTGTCAGAATTAAAATCGATATCTTTAAACACCCCTTCCATTTTGCTCTTGTTCTCATCTTCAATCTTCTCCGTGATCTTATTGATCAATGAACCCAGGTCGGTATCGTGCTTATGCTCAACTATATAATCAAATGTGCAATGATCTGGTAACACAAATCGTTCGCGGTTCATTTTACGACGGATCAGCTCATCGTTATCACCTATCTGTTTTTTGTACTCTTCATATTTATCTTTCCATACATCGCTCAGGTATTTAAGGAACATGAAATTGAGGATGTAATTCTTATAATCGCTGCTGTCAAGCGTTCCCCTGAAGGAATCACAGGCAGCCCATAGCGCGGCATTGATCTCGTCTTGTGTTGGTTTACGGCTCATTTATTGATCGTTAAGTTGATTGTTTAATGTATGATCGACCAGCATCCGGACATTACGCTCATATTCGGCTACCAGGTTTGTATATAACTCATATTGAGTTACCAATTTCATCATAATTTCCTGCTTCTCCAAAGGCGGTACCGGAACCGGTAATTCATCGATCGCCTTTTTCGATAGGTTCAAAGTAGTAGTACCGGCCCGGTGCATACTAAAATACTCCTGCGCCCCGGTACTATTAATATACCAGGTTAAAAATTCCGGTTTCAGATGACCGCTATGTAATCGGATTATTGTAAATGCCGAAACGGCAACTGACGGCGCATATTGACCTTCGTATAACAGGGCTTTATTAGCAGAACCTTTCGAAAGGATCAGGATATCACCTTTTTGAAGCAACTGATTTTTGGGAATACCGCGCAGCAATGAGATTTTATAGGGCGGATTCTTAATGCAGACATTGGGTGTGAATGACAGGTCTTTTAATTGAATTACGGCGCATTCACCATCGGGATCATGTTGTACTTTCTCCCGAAGCGTATGCCCAGTAAACACTTCTGCTATATCGGATAAATAATATCGCATAATTACTATACAGAGCAAATTAAATCAACTATTTCAATCTTCCAATAATTTTCTATAATAATTTTGCAGAAACGCTATACAGACACTATTATAATACACCACTAATATACCATCATCTTTTCAATATATTGACTATCAGTTCAAAAATTGACACTGATCAAGATTACTATTACTTCACTATTAAACTTGCCATCATGAAAACCCACAATCCCAATCTTAAAAACACACCCCTCCGCCTCACTCCTGAACAAACCAATAACCCGCAACTTGTCCTGTACGACTTCTTCCAATGCTACCACCTCCAGGACGTTCGCGAAATCATGTGGCAATGGCTAACCGCTGCGGTTTCCAGTCCGGGTAGCCATGCCGATGACTATCATGAGCGTAATAACTACCTATTCTTCTATGAAAAAATGGAATCCCTGGTGGAGGCTGCGTGGATAATGAAACGGCAGACCGGCTCGATCATTAACCCGGTGAGTCAGCCGCCAGGAACAGCCAGGAATAAACTGGTTCAGCCAACCGCGAAAGTGGCTCAACCTGCCCGGTTCTCGAAACCAGCCCGGTTGATTGAAAAAGCTACGTCCCACCCTGATGAAGTAATTGCTGAGGTGTTTTCTCACACGCCGTTTGATGAGTTGCAGGAATATTTATTGCCTAATTGGTTGCGCGTGGCGCTTATTAATAACATGAGTCCTTATACTGCTGCCATTGACCGGGAGATCCTGTTTGAGTTTCATGATCAGCTGTTACCCTTTGTGGAGGCGGTGTATTGTAAGTCGGAAAATTCCCCCCATTTTACGCCGGTATATTTGAATGAGGAACAACTGGCCGATCCTTCCCTGGTTATTACTTCTTTCTTTCAGCAATGCCCCATCGAGTACACCCGGCGCGAACTGGCCGACTTCCTCGAAGCCGGCATCGGTTACGAGGGTCAATACCCCAACGGCTTCTCGCCCTGGCAGGCCTGGATGGTTTATAATCATATTCTTTGCCTGGTTGAAGCTGCCTATCAGTTATATCTCAATCAGCAGATGCAACCTGTTACACACGTTCTTTCTCAACAAATAGTGGAACTGGAAGAGGCGGGTTAATCAACTAAACTTCTCCTGATACCAGGTAAAAAGACGCCCCCATTTTACCGGGGGCAGTCTTTTCAATGACAAAAACAAAATAGCTGCTTAGGAAGCTTCTATCACTTTTTCGAGCGAATGGCTGTTGCCCGGTTTGTCGGTAGCCGTTGCTTTAATGTGCGAACCTACAGGCGTTGCATTGTTTTGAACGGCCGTATACAACCATTGCTGGCTATTGGCATCAAAAACAGCGTTGCCTTCTTCCACCAGCGTACCACTTGCGGTGGTGATGGACACTTTCACCGATTGCACCTTGATGATATCTATCACCCCTATTTTGATAACACTGCCAACCACACCGGTATAATCTTTGGTGTCGATCTCCTTTATTTCGGGATCAGTAAACCAATCGGCTATGGCCATGTTGAAGGCCGATTGACCGCCCGTTGCCTGGGAACTGTAGAACTTGCGGTTCTCCGCATTCTTCAGGATGCCGCGTGCCCAGGAAGCTGCCTCTTTGAATTTACTTTGTATCTCCAACTGTTGTTCGGTAAACACATTGGAGCGATTGGGGATGGCCGTGGCAATAGTTTTACCCCCGCGCTGGCGGAAAATGAGCAGCTTGCCCAATTTCCCCGACATGCCAAACATGACATAGTTATTTTTAGATTCTGCCATAAAATCAATTTTTAAAATGTTAGAAGTAAAATTGTTACAACGCTATTCCGGCCGGGAGGCAGGAAGTACGGCAGCATTCCGGCGCTAGCTTCCGGTTTCGCTGCATCGCACTCACTGCTTAAGCGTTGATCAAAATTGAGGCAGAAAAACCGTTCGATTAGCCAAGTTCTAGCCAACTTGGCTAAGATTTAGTTATCCACATTTGTTGAAGTTGAAATAGTTGAAAGCGACGACTATGTTCAACAGAATTGAAATGGGATTTCGAATACCCTCCGTCTCATACGATTTTTTTTCAGACAAATTAACCAAGTTGGCTAAGGAATATTTTTGCCACCCTACTGCATTTACTATTCCAATTTAGGGAATGCCTTAAGGAATGCTTCGGTCAAGCTTCGGTTAAGCTTCGGTCAAGCTTCGGTTAAGCTTCGGTCACGCTTCGGTTATCCCGGATTGGGAAATGTGCTGAATGAGGGGGTTAATTACTTGCACGCAAACTGCGTCACACAAACACATAATCTGCCGCAACTCTATTAGCCATTTTAACCAATTCAATAGGCTCATTGAGGGTTTTACAGTCTTATTCGCGATCGCGGTGAAAAAACGTTTTAAATTTCGTTTAATGCTAATTCGGATCAAAGCTGCCCGGTACAAGCAAAGCATTTTTATGAAGGAAGGGGCGCGCCCTTGGTAGTAGGCTCCATGCTGGGTAGTATTCGAAAGGGTGTTGCGCTATAGGAATAGCTCTGAGACTGCGCTGAGACTGGTACAGGAATGGCCTACTGCAGCCTTAGGTTCCTGTAGGATCTCTGTAGAGTAAGTGTACAGTGTTTAGAGCATCAGGCTACAATACCGGTACCATTACGCTACCACCGGCGCCAGCTATATAAGTGTTTGTTATGGTGATCTGTTATATGATCACAAAGCTGGGTGTTTACATTAACCTGGTTATCCTGGGCTTAATACAGGACCGTAGTTGCACTACCCTGGCTACGTTCTGGCTTCGCTTTCAGGCACAAGATCCACTATTCCTTGCTAGTTCAACTTTCTATCTCTATCGTTTTCTCCCGCCTAAAACTCAAATGCTCACCGTGCTGCACATACCCCAATTGATTCGTTAGCAAAGTGGTAGCCCCGATTTTAAATTCCGGGATATTGTAATGATGATGGCCGTAGATCCAGTAATTAGCTCCGGAATCATGGATGAGATCATACAACTCCGTTACAAAAGCGCCGTTCAATGGACTATTCCTATACCGGTTTGGATATTGATATAAAGTAGGTACATGATGCGTGATCACGATGCGTTTCTCCGTACTCACTTCCTTAAACGCTTTCTCTAAAAATTGAACCGACTGATTGTGCAGTTGGTTGAATTGTTCGGTGGTTAATTTCTGCCCCTGCCATTGTATGGAAAAGAAATCTGAAATGCTTCGCTGAATATCAAAAGCATGCACGACATCTATTTTGCTCCATAGCGTGCTGCAAATAAAACTCACATTCTTGTAATCAACCACCTGGTTATTTACCAGCCATACATTGCTTCGAAGTTTCTCCAACAACGGATCGGCTACTGTTGACAGATCGTACCCGTAGTACTCATGGTTCCCAGGCACCCAATACACCATTTCAAAATGATCGGCTATATAATCAACAAAGTTCGTTTGCATTTTGTGCAGCGCAAAAGGCAGGATATCGCCGGCCAGGATCAATACCTCACCCACCGGCTCAAGCGGATGCTTTTTTATATGCTTACTATTAGCAGGAAATTCGAGGTGCAGATCTGAACAGTACTGAATTTGCATTGGGTAAATTTAATGGAGGATTGGGAAAATCCGGAGAACTGAACTTTTCAGAATTTCCGGATAATTAAGTTATTCGAAGATTTCGAATAACTGCTGACTTTATTACTTCAGTTGTCAAGGATTTCTTGACAACTGAAATAATTACGATACCTTCATTCGACAACCTTCTACTCTTTTTTCTTATTGTTCTTTTTCTTAATTACTTTCAGAGCCTTCTTCTCATCATTATCGAGTTTACGTTGTACTTTTTTAACATCCTCTGCAGGAGGAAGGTTTTTCTGGTTTTATCCCCCTTTCCAGCAACATACCACGCACAGCAGTATTATTGTCTATATGTTCCTTTTCTATAGGGTTTTGTCCTTTCAAGTCTTTTGTTTGAACATTTAAGCTGGTCATTTCTGCTGCAAGGTCCTTTGCTTTAATACTTATGGTAGGAAGAAAATCAGCTACTGGCCGATTGTCAGGTATACCCATTTTTAATTTTAATTGAGGCGTTGATAACCTGAACAGAGCCTGATCGCCCTTTGAACGTATAATTGCAAACCCCTTATCATCAACTCCTCGTTCATATAATATTCCAGAAAGCTGTTTTTCTGTATGGCTAAGCTTCTCTCTAGCTTTAACCCGCTCATAGTCTAATAACCGCTGCTCCACAATTTCTGCCCGACGAGTTTGTACAGCAAAATAGGTTTGAGCAAAGGCTATTTCTTGCTTTCTACTGTCGCCGTTTTGAGCTACCAGGTAACAGGCATATCGAGTCAAGGCGATATCTTCAATTTCTCTTTCGGTTCCAGAGCCTATCTGAACCATTTTCCTGACGTCAGGAAAATGGTCTTCAACGTGCTCGCCAGAATTCATACAGGCATCTTTTGCCTTATCTATCACCTTTTCAAAATTTTCCCACTTGTTATAACCTAATAAAAATTGCATTTCACGGGCACTCCAGCATTCTATACTATCAATGTCATAACATGTAGCTTCAAACTTTTTAAACAGCTCGTTAATTAAATCTTGTTTCATATGGCTTTCTTTTGTGGTTATTATAATTGTTTCAAAGCGCTATTCCATGTAAACAACTATAATTACACTTAGTACTATTCGAAAGCTATTGACAATAATCAAGTTTTACATTTCATATTATATTGATCACCTTCCTGACATCAGGAATGGGATCAATATATTATACCCCGGCGACACCAACCATTTTCGTGACGTCACGAAAATGGTTTTCTTATCCCGACGTCAGAAAGGTGATCATAGGCTATAATGTCTTGGCCAAATAGTATTCCGGAATTCCGGATAACTGAACCCCGCTGAACTTTGTCACAATGCACCTTTACAAAGTCACATACACACCCTGCCTGAGTTAACTGGACTTGTTAGCTTTGAGTCATCAAACAAAACAAAAAAATATGCGAAAAATTATTGTTGCCACCTATATGACAATGGATGGCGTATTGCAGGCGCCGGGCGGACCGGAAGAAGATCCTACAAATGGATTCAAATGGGGCGGCTGGTCATTTCATTATTGGGATGAGTTGATGAATAATAAATTGAACAAGATCATGTCGGCCCCGCATGACCTGCTGCTTGGCCGTCGTACATATGAAATATTTTCGGCGTACTGGCCTTATAAAAATGACGCGATCGGTGAATTGTTCAACCGCATCAATAAATACGTAGTGGCCACAACGCCTATTGATACGTCGTGGAATGGCACCGTCCTCATCAACAAAGATGTAGTGAATGAGTTGAAGAAATTAAAGCAACAGGATGGCCCCGACCTCTTTGTTTGGGGCAGCAGCCGGTTGATACAAACTTTATTAGCCAATCACCTGGTTGATGTATTGCATATCTGGACATTCCCCATCACACTTGGTAAAGGAAAAAAATTGTTTGAAGAAGGCACCCAGGCGCAACAATGGAAATTGACGGAGTCGGAAGTGTCAACAACGGGTGTACTAATTGGGAGTTATGTTCCGGATGGCGAAGTGAAACACGGTTCGTTTGTATCGGAGGAACCGAGCGAAGCGGAACTGGCGCGAAGGAAGAAATGGAGCCAGGGTAAATAGTTAAGAGTTGCCTGGTGCTCAGGGTATTGTCACAAACAAACTCGTAGTGCTGCCAGCGGGTTTGTTTGTGACTTTTATTTCTTTGTAATTGTCAGATCTTTAAAGTAGCCGGTCGTTCCTATATCAACCCATAAGGCTATTGCACCCTTAGTTACATCGCCTTTCATCTTATTGACAATAAACGCCGGATGCTTTTGATCATTTATATACAACTTCGCGGTATCGCCAGCTAATTCAACGCGGAAGGTTATCCATTCATTTAACCCAATATCAGCATAAGTTTCGTATACACCTGCAGCCTCGCGTCGTAACCGGTCGAACTTATAATGCGGATACGAATAATATTGCACGGTATGGTTCCGCGCTAACTGGTCCTCCGATTGCCCATTCTTTGGTCTTACATAAATGGATTCATACGCCGTATCGTTTTCACTTATTCTAAAAGCAAGCCCGATAAATCCCCTTGCCCCTTCAAAGGGTGAAGGGTCCTGAATGCGGCTTAACAACTTCACTTCAATTATCCCATTTTCCAGCTCAACATGCTGCAACTTAACATAGGTTGGTTCATCTACGGTGGCAGCCATATTATTTATATCGAATGGCAATGCTTTTAAATCCCTTTCCACTTTTAGTACTTCTTCTCCATTTAGTTTAACAACCGACGCGGTGACATTTTTCAAAACAAACTCCTGCTTTTTCCAGGTGATTGTTTGTGCCCCGGTCGCTATAGTGCAACAGGTTAATATCACTATTAAACTAAAGGTCTTTGGCATGATGCAGCGAATTAATATTGCAAAGATCCCACTCTGCGTTCATTTGAGGCAATGATCCTGGTTAAGAAATAGTGTTGATGTGGGTTAAGGTTTTGGTTCTAGCGTTGCAGGATTTTTAACAGTATTTAACCAGTTCAACTTCAGTTTCCAATCTTGATTACAATCAATTTCGTATAACATGAACTGGTACTGGCATCAATAATAGCATTTATTATTTATATTTATAATCCCCATACATAAGCGAAAATATCTGAATTGCTATAACAATCCCTCTAATTGCTTATGAATATAAATCCACAACGATTACCAGGGCCATGGAAAGAGGGCTTTGCTTTGGACTTACATACTTTGTCAAGTGTTCCTAAAGAATGGTCAACAAAAAAGGTAACAGAAACTGTTCTGGTTGATGGAAAACCAGTGACAATTGAAAAAGTAATTCAGGACGAGGTCATTAAATGGGAAAATACATATACGCCAATGGGGCTCGAAATGAACCATTTAAAAATATTGGAAGGAAATACAAAGAGCTGAAGTAATCGGAGAGACAGCAGCAGATTTTCTAAAGCACCAACTGCCATCCTGGAACATTAGTCTAATAATACCCATTCCCCCATCCGATGTAACTAGGGAGTTTCAACCGGTAATTGAAATCGTTACTCACATAGGACAGCATTGCAGGCTTCCTATTGATTTCCATTGTCTAAAGAGATTAAAATCAACCCCCGAAATGAAAGGAATTGATGATCCGGCTAAGCGAAAACAACTTTTGGATGGGGCATTTGGACTTCAAAATGGCCACTTAACAGGCAAAAATATCCTGCTTTTTGACGATCTTTATGTAACACTCAGTGCGGCTTGGGACATAATCACCAACCAGGGCAAAGCCAAAAATGTATATGTGCTGACAATTACTAAAACCAGGTCAAAACGATGAGAGACAGAGAATTTTCCACATATATGCTTCTTAATACACCAGGCTTCGGTGCAAAAAGCATTTCTTATATATATGGGAATCTCAAAAACCTGGGATTGAAAGTAAATGACTTGTTTGAAAAAAGCCTTTCACAACTAACTGAATACTTTCCCGAAATTGGCCGGGGCAAGTTTTCACGGGCGAATTTATCCTCTTTACATTCGTTAGACGAGCAGCAACTATACGCTTCTTATCAGCAATTAAAACAAGAAAATGTCCATATTATAGGGTTAGATGATGAACGCTACCCTAAATCCCTTATTGAAAGGTTAGGAGGGAATGCCCCACCAGTTTTATTTTGTAAAGGGAACTTGTCACTTTTGAATGCTGATAGCATCTCCATTATCGGTTCGCGAGATGTAAGCGATTATGCCATAACGCTTACTAAACGTATTGCAAATAGAATTGCAGGTTGCGGATACAATGTAACTTCCGGCTTTGCTAAAGGAGTAGATACAAGTGCCCACATTGGAGCGCTTGAAAGTAATAGCACAACGACAATGGTTTTAAGCTACGGCTTTAATCATTTGAGCATTAAAAAAGATATCAAAGAATATAATTGGGAACAAAACACACTTTTCATTTCCCAATTTATGCCTTATGAGAAATTTTCGGGGCAAAATGCCATGGCAAGAAACAAATTGGTGTGTGCTTTGTCAAAAGCTGTTATTGTTATTGCATCAGGCCCAGAACGCGATGCCAGCGGAAAAATGAGTGGTACTTTTGATGCAGGCCTGACTGCATTAAAACATAACATTCCGCTTTTTGTATTGAATCCCGCTTTATTAAACCCTGCTCCTATTGGAAACATTGATCTGATAAAAATGGGGGGCATCCCTCTTTCTAATGGTGATGAACTCGTTCAACACTTAAATTCGCTTCATACCTCAACGCAGATAATAAGCACAAATTATATTCTGGAAACTGAGCTGTCAAGCCAAACCATGTATGATCCTCAAACAGAATATCAAACAAAATCAAATAAAGAAATTAAGGAGACAATCTTGAATTTATTTAATGGCAAACCTTTGTCTATTAATGAAATTATTGAACAAGTTCATTTGGATTGGACTCCACAACAGTTATGCAACTACTTAAACAATTTAGATGAGGTTGAAATTGTTAAAATAGGACTCAGTAATTATTACAAAAGAAAAGATTTTCAAATTCAACCGAAGCTGTTTTAATTTGTAAGCAAGTTAGTATTGAAATCTCCGAACAGTTGCCTAACTAGAAACATTCTCTTTACAGCCATTAATAACTAACTTCCACCTTATTAGATTCCAATTTCGTAAAACCCGCTTCATCCATATAAGTAGGGTGAAAAACAGAATATTGAATATTATACTTATTGCCCTTTTCTAACTTATATACTTCATTTAAAACGATCTGAGCTTCTATTTTTTCGCCAACTTTCAATGATATATAGTCCTCAGGAACAACTACACGTTTTACTAAAACTCCCTTATACTTAACTTTATTCTGATGTTCGTCTGTGATATCAAACACGCTTCTGGTTGTTCTATTATCACTACAAATCGTTTTTGTATCTAAATATATTTCCTTATCTGAATTATTTAGAAACTGTACATGAGCAAGCAATAAATCCGTAATTATATCAACTGTCAGGTGAATATCAACAAACTTTTTTACCATAAACATATACATTTAATATTCAAAATTTTTACCCCCTCGGCACATCACGCTATTATAAAAAACTCAAATGAGTCGGCATTTGACAAAGCCAGATGCGGATAATCCTTTGCTAACTTTAAACAACGTTCCTCTCCATAAATAACATCTTCTGTTGGTCCAATATCGTCAAAGTGAGACAACTCATGAACTATGACCGATGCTTGAGAACATTTTCCTTTAGCATCAGCCTTCCAAAATAAGTCTCCAAGAAGGATTTTATGCGATTCATCTTCATGATAAGCATTAGCATAATCTTCTTTTTTAGCCTTTTCATTTTTAATTGGTGCAAAGTTAGCTTCAGTCAAATTTTTGCTCACCGCCAACGCCCTGCTAATCCTTGATAAAATTTTTTGCTTCGACTCATGATCATCGCTTCCAAACCAATCCTTAAACTGCGAAAGTGTATTCGGGTCTTCATCTTGTAATAACTCCAGCTTTCTTTCCAGCAAGCTTACGCAATCCTTGATTGCCTGGTTTATTATTACCTTTTTTTGTTCTTCAGAAGGTTCTATAAAATTATCATCAACATTTCCAAACCCTGGCACTCCCAACGCCCCCATCCGCTCCCCAATCTCCACCGTTCCACTCCCTCCTACTACCACCCCGCCATGCGCGCATCGATCTCCCTGGCGCACAGCCGCCTTTCCCTCTATAAATACACCTGTTGAACCGGAGACTATTTTATCTGGCTCGCCAACACAAAAGCACGCATCCCCTGCTGTAGCCGCTGGCAATCCTTCTATATATACTGTTGTACTACCCGGACCAACAATTGGTCCGCCCACATGCAGTACGCCTGCCGGTGATACGGCCGGACAATCATGCATATCGCCTATTCGTGCTGCTGGTTTACCCAAGCTATGAAATTTTAAGTAAATACTCCTGCCTGGCGCCCATCTCAGTGCGCCATGTGTTAAATCAGAAATTTAATTAGCTACAATAGTCCTATTGGCAAGACATAAAAGCTTGCACAAGTAGTCTAATGCACTGAAGTGGTTGGTTTGTCCCTGTCGATGGGTTATGTGGGGTGCGACAAAATCAGAGAGTCTTAACGGACCTTTTAGATGTAAAACCAAATATATGTATTATTCGATTATCTATCCCAGTTAATGAAGAGAGTACATTTAATTGAATAAATAACGTAAAGCATACACATTCATGTGGCCAGACCAAGCGGATCAATGAGTTATGAAAATTGCATTGGTGAGTATTATCCCATCAGTTCCGCATAAACTCAACGTTCCCATTCTTATCGATCGTAGTCGATACTCCAATTCCTACATCTGTCAATGGAATGCTGATACTGTGATGGATCTCAATGTGGCCCTGCCTGGTGACGACATATGGATAAAGCAATACCGCATAGCTTTTTAATGAGGGATCAAGATATTGCTGAAAGTCATCTTTCAAAATATTTCTTTGCATAATGACCTTCCCGTTTTTCTTTATGGTAACCGACGTTTTAAAAGCAAAAGTACTAAAGCTTTCGAGCTTGTACATTTCAACATACTTTTTGGGAACAACTATAGTGTCTTCGTAGATTTGTAAATGCTTTATAGAAACAATAAAACTATCCTTGTCAATCATCAACAGGGTATCATGTAAATAAGGCTTATCGTTCATTTCCATGAAGTCTGCAAGAATATCGTTTAATTCACTTTCATCTCCGTTATCAACTTCTTTCTTTGGTTCTATTTTTTTTGCGGCCGTTTTATTTTCGCTATCAACTTCTTTTTGGGGTTCTACAGGTTTCGAAGCGCTTTCAGTAACTGCACTTTGACAACCAAATATAACGGTAACAAGAATTTGTAAAATAATTATCTGCAGTAAGGCATTGCACTTTTTATCCATATGTGAGATCCTGAATTTTGGTAGCACAATATAATTAATTGTCTCTACTTAACTGTTTGCACCATCCGGAAGTATAAATACAATTTTCTGTGCCAACTATGCATTATCCCGGTATCGTTATTGTAAATCCAGGACTCATTATATTGTATCCAGATTTCATTATGGAACGTCAGTAGCCAATTATGTGGTATCAGTACCAAATTATGCAGCTTCCTGTTTCAACTTTGTGTTATAGGTTTGCAACTTATACCTTTAAATTAGCTACTCGTGTCTCATTTTTATGTTCTTATGGCTCAAAGTTAAGCGGCGATGCACTATAGTTGGATCTGGATGCAAAAAAGTTCGATCAAAATGCGGCATCTTTAGATCTGGATATCGCATTTTAAGTCCCGGACGCCGTATAGTTAGTACGAGAGGGCATATCTTTAACAACTTCTGGTGAGAACCTGACTATTTTAAATATCACCTTGACAAAATGCCACATAGTCGCCAGGTCATAAAGCATTCCCGACAAATTCCCCTCTTTCCTCAGCTATCTGATTTCCCCACTCAAGTATTGCTGCCAATACAGGAGTGAACGTTTTGCCAAAATCTGTTAAACTATAAACAACTTTAATGGGCGGCTTTTTTCCAAAAACCTGCCTTGAAATCAACGCGTCTTCCTCTAACTGTTTTAATTGCAAACTCAATGTTCGTTCTGTAACGCCAGGCATTTCCTTTCTCAACTCACTATATCGTTTATGGGCATCCTTTAAATGATATAGAATAACCGCTTTCCACTTTCCGCCGACAAGATCCATCGCTGCACTCACCGTGCAAGGGTATAATTTATTATTGATTTTTATAAAATCACTCTTACATTCTATTCCCATAACATTTATTTTAAAAGCTATCCAAATGGATAGTTATTGTAAATCTATTGCCCCGTAAATAGTTTTGCAACTATATTTTTTATAGTTCTAAAATTCAATAACAGAAAACATGGCATTTAGTTTAAAAGATAAACCCCTCATTACTATCGTTGGCGTTTTGGGTAAGCAAGGGCGCAGTGCTGCCCGCACTTTATTACAAAGCGGGCGTTACCGGGTACGCGGTATCACCCGTCGCGTTGATTCACCGGAAGCGCTTGGTTTGATAGAACAGGGAGCCGAACTGGTGAATGTACCGCTTGATCTGGGTTATAAAAAAGACTTTGTGAAAGCATTCCTTGGCTCAGCGGGTGTTTTCATGCTGACTCCTGGCATTATTCCACCCGCCACTCATGAAATGGAGTTGGGTAAACAGTTGGCAGATGCGGCGGTTGAAGCAGGCGTACAGCATATTATCTTCAGCAGCCTGGAAAATGTAGATAAAATTACGGATGGAAAAATGTTTGCGCCTCATTTTACAGACAAGGCCAACATCGAAGAATATATTCGTACGCTACCTGTCACCAGCTCGTTTATTTATATGGCTTTCTTTTACACCAATCTGCTTGAATTTTATCCACCTGCTATGAAAGGCGATACATTGGTGTTTCCGATCTATTTACCCAAAGACTTCCGGGCACCATTTGTTGATCCGCTTACGGCTACTGGTCCGGCTGTTTTGGAAATTTTTTCGAATCCAGGTAAGTACGCTGGTAAGTCACTGCCAGTTATCGGCGATATTATCTCACCCCAGGAAATGGTCGATACTTTCATCCAGGTCACAGGTAAGAAGGCTGAATATAGTTCTGCGTTCACACGGGCGAGTTTGCTTCATCATTTCCCGGAAATTGGTTCAAACGAGACCTTAGTGCATGAAATTTTGGGAATGGTAACGTACGCAGTTGAGTATGGCTATTTCAAAAAGGACCGCGATCTGCTATGGAGCCGACAAATAAACCCCGACAGCCTCAGTTGGGAACAATTTCTGCGCACCACAGGTTGGCAAGGTCAAAAACTTTCGTATTGAGCACCTCCCTCTACTACAACTGTCAGGAAATTCCTGACAGTTGCTCAGTTCTTCAAATTAATTAAACTCACCACCACCTTCACCATCATCTCCTTTTCCTCTGGTTTGCTTTCGGCAATCATCAGGGTAATAGCTACTAGCGCATTATCGGCTATACGTTTGGAACCATTCGACCTGTACAAAATACGATTCTTCTCCAGGAACCATACAAAAAGAAACGCAGCTATCCGTTTGTTGCCATCAGAGAAGGAGTGGTTCTTTATAACAAAATATAACAGGTTGGCGGCCTTTTCTTCCACACTCGGATATACGTAATGCCCGTCGAAAGTCTGGTAAATGGCGGCTAGCGATCCCTGAAAAGATTCGTCTTTTTCATTACCGAATAAAGTGCTTCCTCCAAACTTATCTCGCAAGCCTTTAATGGCCAACACGGCTTCCTGATAAGTGATCTTAAATAATTCGGCCGAAGTAGTGTTCTGAATTTCTAAGACCTGGTGGTCGTATTGGTCCAATACATCCAGGGCATAGGTATAGTCAATAACCACCTTTAACAAACCGGAAGATTCATCGGAAGTTAATTCATGATTGCCGACAACATTTTCTAACAGCTTTACGGTTTGTTTGAGTTCTTCCAATTGGCGGGATTGGTCTTGAAGACGCTTTTTATCAATCGCATAACCCTTTGTAAGATAATTCTTTAAGACTTGATTAGCCCAAATTCTGAATTGGATACCGCGCTGTGATTTAACCCTATATCCAACTGAAATAATGACATCAAGGCTGTAATAACTTGTCGGTTTGTCAGAAAATTCGGAATTTCCGAATTTCCTTTTTGTGTCAGATTCAAAAAGCTCTCCTTCCTTATAGATACTTTTGATGTGTTCGTTAATAGTTGATTTGGATTTACTAAACAATTCAGCCATCTGTTCCTGACTAAGCCAAACTGTTTCTTTCTCTAATGTTACATCAATGGATGTTTGCCCATCTGCAGTCTGATATATAAAAATCTCACCTATTCTTTCCATTTTACAAGGGTTTTACGATTTCAAATAAATTAAATCAATCGATGTCGATCCATTAACCGAAAATGAAATCACCCCTTATATATAACAGTCAGGCATGTGTTATAAACCAAACGATGTTGTTATTTTTTTTGAAGTGCTGTAGCGCGAAGCAAATTTGTACTATTGGCGGTTCAATAGTTGCCTGTGATGTAAGATTATCTTTATTTAATTCTTCAAATTCACCAAACTCACCACCACCTTCACCATCATCTCCTTTTCTTCCGGTTTGCTTTCGGCGATCATCAGTGTTATAGCAACCAATGCATTGTCGGCAATGCGTTTTGAACCATCAGTATGGTATAGGATGTTATTCTTTTGCAGGAACCATACAAACAAAAATGCAGCTATACGTTTGTTGCCGTCTGAGAAAGAATGGTTCTTTACAACGAAGTATAATAAGTTCGCAGCTTTTTCTTCTATGCCGGGGTAAACGAAATTTCCGTCGAAGGTTTGATATATAGCCGCCAGTGATCCCTGGAAGCTTTCGTCTTTTTCATTACCAAACAGTGCGCTTCCGCCAAATTTATCGCGCAGGCCCTGAATAGCCCACATGGCTTCTTCATATGTTATTTTGTATAATCCGTCGGGTGTAGTATCGCGGATCTCCAGTACCTGGTGATCATACTGGTCCAGCACATCCAGCGCATAGGCATAATCCGTAACTACCTGTTGCAGGCTGGTAATATCATCTTTAGTGGGTTGAAAGCCGGTCATATCCTGAAAATTGTACGCAAAACTATTACAATTCCCTTACAACGAGCCCAACACCTTCAACAACTCGCCATAATCCTTTATCTTCTTTACGCCAGGCACGGGTTTATACCGCTCTTCCTTATCATACCAAAGCGCATATACGCCCAGCTCCTGCGCCGCCTTTATTTCTGAATGCAAATCATCGCCCACGATCATCACATCTTCGGGTTTATATCCATGCCGGTGCATGATCTCGGCAAATACATCTTTCTTTGTTTGTTTGGTAGTGGTGGGGTCTATGATGTGAATTTCCTTGAAGTCATTGGCCAGTCCCAACCGGTCGACCTTGCTTTGTTGCATTTTTCGAAAACCAGTGGTCACTATATATTTATCATGGGGCAGTCGTTGTATGTGGGCATAGTCTTCATACGATTCCATGTCGCCGTTATAAGCAAGCTCCTGTAACAGCTCAATGCTTTTATTGGTGAGTGTTTCGCTGAAATTATGTTCTTGTGCTACCCGCTGAAAGGGCATTCGCATCACTTCATCTTTTATCTGGTCCATCTCATTACCATGATAGCCCGCCTGCTCTATCAATGCAAACAAAGGTGCAAATAATGTATATCCTATCTGCGGAACCGGGAATATCGTATTGTCCAGATCGAATATTATAGCCTTTTTTCTCATTGTCCGGGTTTGTTTCAAAGTTAATCTATTCCTGCCGCAATCCACCTGCCGCCGAACTCCATTGCCGCCTTCCAAAATTTTTATTATCTTGTGCCCATACCCTTCCTCTTATGGCACAATATGCAACTTTCACCAAGTTCTATTCCCCAGAAGATGCGCAAGCCCTGATATCGTTTTTACAACAACACGGTATCCCCTGCAAACTCGAACATGAAGTGAACCAGCTCGATAAAGTTTTTCTTAGTGAAGGCGTTGACCCCATGTTCGCGCTGCAAATTCCTACCGACCGGTTTCCTGACCTGAACGGACTGCTGGCCGAACAGGCCAAATTCGATATGTTGCAACCTGGTTTTGAACACGTACTGCAATCTTCCTCCACTGAAGAATTGCGGGAGATCATTAACGACCCTTCCTCCTGGAACGCCTATGATATTCAGGTTGCCGCTTCGCTTTTGGCGGAAAGGACGCATGTACCCACAGCGGTCCCTGCAGCTGCGAGTACCTTTCAACCTTTGAAACTGGAATTGATCTGGATCATCCTCGGTTACCTGGCCTGTTTACTGGGCGCCTCCTACTTTTTTCAGTTGGCCATTGGCGGCTTTTTGGCCGGTCTCGTTGTTAACCAGGCTAAAAAAACGTTAAAGAACGGCACCACCGTAAAAATGTATGATAAAACCAGCCGCATGCATGGCCGCATTATGATGGTGTTGGCAACCATTTGCCTGGCTATAAGCTTTACATTATTTTATCTGGCATCGCACAGATAGGGGAAATGATTCTACATCTTAAAAACTTTTTCAGCTTTTCAACTCCGGCCGCATAAACGGGGTATCATTGATCATCAGCGTTTGGGTGGGATATGCGAAGTAAATTCCCTCCCGTTTAAATAAATTTAATATGGCCAGGTAAATAGCCTGCTGCCGGTCCATATACAAGGTATAATCGGCACTTAAAATGTAATACACTACTTCAAAGGTCAGACTGAACTGTCCGAACGCCGAAAAATGCGCCCGGTCGAAAGTGGTGGTCTCCTGTTTTTGAATGATCTCTTTTATCATCCCCGGTATGCGGGCTACTTTCTCAGGCGGGGTATTGTAGGGAATACCAAATGTAAACACTACCCGCCGTTTCTCCATCCGCTTGTAATTATGTATACGGGCATTCACCAGGTTGGTATTGGAACAGATCAACTGCTCGCCGCTCAACGTTCTGATGCGCGTGCTCTTCACCCCAATGTATTCTATAGCCCCCATCTTATCATCTACAATAATAAAATCGCCTACTTCAAATGGCTTGTCGAAGAAGATCACAAAATAATTGAACAGATCACCGAGGATATTCTGCGATGCCAACGCAATGGCCACACCGCCAATACCCAGTCCGGTCACTACTGAGGTTATGTTATAGCCCAGGTTATTGATCAGGAATACCAGGGCCAATACCCATAACACCACATTTACAATAAGAATAATTCCCCGTGCCTGTTTTTTTCTCTCCAGGTCTTCGGCAGTACTTCCCAGCGCCTGGTTTATTAAATAGTTCAGCGCCGAGGTAATGGTTTTGATAATGATAAAAGTGATCACGACCATCACTGCAACATGCAGCAGCTGGTCTGCTTTGGCGCTTACTGTGAGGTAAGAAACGCCGGCATATAAGCCGCCTAAATACAAAGCGGGCAGCAGGGCGCCTTCGGTAATTTGTACAATAAAATCATCGAGTGTTGTTCGCGTACGCGTAGAAAATTGTTTGAACCGTTTTAAGAACACCAGCCGGCCTATGCGTAATACCATCCAGGAAACCACAACAATGCCGATGGCTATAATCCAGTTCAAGACCGTATTCCCCATAAAGATCCTTTCCCACCAATGCATGTTAATTGTTTTTTCTTCAATTGCTGAAACTGATTACTCCAACAAAAATTCATGCCACATTCCGGCTTCGTTTAGCGCAGGCGGGGATAACGCCTGGAATTAAAAGGGCCGGCTTCAATAGGAAGCGGCCTTTCTTTCAGGTAATTGCGATAGGATACGGACCAGGATGAACACTTAACCATTCTATTTAAAAATGTAAAAGCTACGCTCAATAGGTTCCGCACTTTGTAATTTCGGCTCTACACTACTGCCATACTGCCAGGCCACTACCGTTACCTTTACCGGGAACTTTGCCCGCGGTGGAATTTTAGTGATCGTTAACCGGTTACCGTTGAGCGCGGCCGGACCATCCTTTACATAATAGTAAACCGGAACGCCTGCAGTAGAAGTAGCGTTCAGCTCAATTACTTTTGTATTAATTTTTTGATCAGGTATAGAAGGGAAATTGATCTGCTGCATTTTGCCCACGGTGTTCTTTACCGGGAACCGCAGGTTGGCCTGTTGCACTATGCTTTTATATTTCTCATCACCAGCATTGGTAGCAATTAACCACACATCATTCGACCGCTTCGGGTTATTAAATCCTATACGATAAAACCAAAGCCTGAAAGTTGAATCATTTATTTTCATCACCGGTCCCGTGATCCGGTTTAGATGCACTGGTGTTGTTGCATGTTGTGCTGTTGCAACCATACGTGAGGTATCGGCAAAGAACGCTTTCACGTGAAAGGTAATGCCATCACGCAACGGTTCAAATTTCAAGGTATAGTTGGCGTGTGATTTCGAAGGCGCCACTACCGCTCCTTCCTGCATAAAACCTATTTGCTGCGCCTGCTTCGCCCTTGCGGTTGCATAATATTTTTCCGTAGCGGCACATTGCGCGGCATCAAAACACCAGGATGCATGTAGGCGATTCCCTTTATACTCTTTATACCGCGCGGCGGCAGCCGTGGGCACACTGTCCTTCCGCCACCTGTCCATCAACCACCCATTTGCGGGGTCAATAAATTTTAAATTGGCAGCACCTGCCACTAACCGGTATTCAGCTGCCTTTTGAATAAACAACGCCACATAATTTACCAACTCATCGGAGTAATCAAAATGTCCATGCCCGGCATCGGCAAAAAAAGTGATCGGTGTTTTAGGATGTTGGCGTACATACTCAAACCCGGGCGCTATGCGGTCTTCCCACCATTCATATTCGCCCATAATAAAAAGCCCCGGCACGCCTTCAATCGTTCTATTCCCCCAATCAACATTAGGTCTTCCATAACCGGTGAGTTTCGTTTGCGGTGCATCGCCATGAATGGAAATAACCGCCAACGTACGTGCAGGGTCCCAGGCGGCAAAATTCCAGGGATAACTGGCCAATGCGGAATGCCCTATTGGCACCACCGGCGCTTTCGCCAACTCTGCATACCCCGAACTATCGGCCAGCTTTTGCATCATGTAATTAAAATCGGCCCCTGCATCTTTGTTGAAATCGAAGGGAATAGTAATATTCGGCGTCACCCACACTTCGGCAAAACCTAATGCCGTCATGGCCTTTCGAAAATCGGGATGCTCCAGGATGCCATCTTCTATCATATTGTGCTGGCCTACTACCACGCCCCTCACCTGTTTGCAGTTGGGCGGGATCCATAAAAACGCCCGGGGGAAAGAGTTGGTCTCGGGCGATACTACACTGTCAACTGTAACTGACCATTGCCATTCCTGTGCGCCCGCCATAATGGCTTTCGCAATGAAAAATACTAAAATGAAAATTCTTTTTGCCACGCTATTTAAATTAAAAAGAGAGCCCGCTGATGCCAGGAGCTCCCTCTGTTAAAAGTACTCATTATCTTGTATACAACAATGTTCCAAATCCCAATTGATCGAACCCTCCACTATTGGGGCCATAATCGCCGCCACCACCTTCGGGTTGCGTGGTGTTAACGCCCATCAGCGTATAAGGCGCCGTTAATCCTTTTCGCTTTACATAATGATAATAGATCATCGCCCACATAGGCCGCACCGTTCCTCTTCCATCAGAACTTATCTGCGTAAGCGTAGTGGTGGTGCTGCAATTGTAATACGTATAGGATTGGAACGGTACCGATAAATTAGCCACATTATATTTTGCGGTATATTCCGATGCCTTCAGGAACCGGTTGCTGTTATACCCATAAAAGTCATCGTTCTGGTGGTAGCTCATTTCACAGATGGTTCCCAGCAACGCAATCACCAACGTAGCATGCCCCTGGTCGCGGCCGCTTTCCTGCAATTGCGCCAGTCCCTGGTCTTTCCATACATAATTGATGGCCTTGCGAATGTTACCATTGCCCACGCCACGCTGAAAATAATTTACCGCTTCGTTATAAATGCCACGTTTATCGGCTAAAATGCCGATGGCCATTGTAGAAGCAATGTTACACAGGTCCCAGTTGGCCCAAAACAGGTCTGGACAACTATTCTGGTGATTGAGCAGGAAATTATGATTGTACGAATAAAATACAGTCAGCATCCACTGCTGGTATTTAGCGAAATCCGCCGCTTTCCAGTTCTTATAATCGCGCATGAGCTCACCGGCAATGGCAAACTGATAGCCATAAATACCTGCTGCCAGTGCAATATTAGGATCCCCACTCAATGTAGTGCAGGTGCTTGCCCAGGCATTTAATATCTGGATTGATTTTTCTGCATAAGTAGTATCGCCGGAGATCTTCCAGCGCAAACCGGTTTGATATGCCGCTGCTACATCATTGAATGCATGGGAATAGTTATCGGGGTCCGGTTCTTCGCGACTGCTACCGCCCCTGATGAGTTTTACGGTTGGACTGGCCACATAACTTAACTGCGCATGCGAATTGGCGATCAGTTTATTCCAGCCCGATACCCAGGGTTCGGAATTATTGGCCAACGCTGATTTTATGCGCGTAAAATCTTCGGCCACCTGCAAGCCACCGGGATGCGTCATCGGTGTGCTGGGCGGCAGGGTATCAATGTATTCCAGTGTTTCAGTAACCGCCGTTGTATCGGTGGGTGAATCACCGCTACCTGAACTTTTTTTGGCACAGGACAGTATCATTGAACTGCCACACAGCGTGAGCATCGAGTACAAAATGATTTGTTTCATAGTATTTGTTTAAGGTGGTATTACTTTTTATAGAATAATGTATAGATCTGGTCGGCAGAAAGCACCGAATTATAGAGTTGGAACTTATCGATCTTGCCGCCATAAGTTGGTTCATTGGCAGCCGCTACCACCTGTCCGCCAATGTATACTTTGCTGTGACTGAAAATAGTGTTTGATGCGCCTGCAGGCAGCGCTTTTGTTCCGATCAATACGCCATCGAGGTACATTTTCATAATGAGGTTAGCCGATGAAACGGTTAACACCGCATGACGCCAGGTATTCACCGTGATGGACTTATTGCCAATATTATTATACTCAAAGTAGCCGCTGAAGCCGGTCTTGTTCTCAATGATAAAGCGGCTCACCATATTGGTGCCTGCGCCGTTCCAGCTGGCAGCGGCACGCGCCGTGAGGTTAACACGATTACCGCGCGTTTCGCCAAAATCAAAGATGGGTTCCCAATCGGCAGTACCTGCCCAGTTCACCCAGCACGAAACCGTTAGCTCTGGTACTTTACTTATTTGTGCGGGCAATGAAATGGTTTGCTGTACATCACCAAAGGCCGTGGCTTTAACACCGGGCGGCAAATAAACTGCCTGTCCGTTTATGCCAGTCACATATGATAAGGCAGCAACACCGGCCGTTCCTTTTATATAAGTTGAAGCCGTACCGCCCATTTTGTCGTTCAGGTTGCCTTCAAAATCCAGTTGATAAATAGGATCAGGAACAGGCACCAGATAAGCGAAACCCGGACCTGTTACCGGAAAACCATTTACAATAACAATGATGTTACCTGATGAAAAGCCCGCTGGTACAATGGCTTTTATCAAGGTATCATTCATGGCATTTACGGTACCGGTAGTTCCATTGAAGCTTACCACCACTTTCGATGGATCGGTTCCATACCCCATACCTTTAATGATCACCGTATCGCCGGGTGTGCCGGCATCGGCACTGATAGATTTAACTACCGGCGCGGGAATAACCGTAAAAATGCCGAGGGAGTCAACTCCATTTGTCCATACCGATATGGATACTTTTCCCGTAAGCGCATTAGCAGGCACCTTCACTACGATCTTTCCATCTGCACATGACCGGATGGTATCTGCCTTCACGCCATTAAAGAAAACCTTCACTGCATTAGGGTAATCGCCAAAGCTGGAACCGGTGATCACCACATCTGTTCCGGGGTAACCGCTGGCCGGACTAAACCCCGTAGGAAGTGGCGCCGGGTACGTATAGGTTGTAAGGTTGGGGCCTTTGTTGCAACTGGCTATTATGGCTGCTGCAAACAGTATTGCCAGAATGAAAGAACTATATTTTATAGAAGATTTCATATGTATCGTTTTGAGTTTAACCAGGGTATTAATAGCCGTTGTTCTGAACCAGATTCTTGTTTAACTGAATTTGCTTCAACGGAATGGGGAATAAGTAATGCATGCGTTTGAAATTGCGGTTCACCGCCGCATCGATCACAATACATTTCAGGTTGCCCTTACCGGTAGCTACGGTGGCTTCGCCGTTCACATATTTGGCCGGCTGGTATTTGCTGGTGGCATTGCCACTGGCATCCCTGAATTCGGTTGGGTACGAAGCATCGCCTACCACCATGCCGCAGATATTCTGGTTCAATTCCTGTTCTGCTATGCCCCAACGCTTCAGATCATCGAAGCGCGCGTTCTCGCCATATAATTCCAGCGTTCTTTCGCGCCTGATCTCCGTCAGCATGTTCAACCCATTTGCCGTAACAAGTGCATTGGTGAGCGCCGCTACCCCTGCTCTTGCTCTTACTAAATTGACAGATGCATTCAGATCGGCATCGCTGATGTTGCCGTTCTTTTCCATCAACGCTTCGGCATAAGTCAGATACACTTCGGCCAGGCGTAACTGCGGATAATCCTGCGACTCCTGGTTATCGTTGCGGTAGGTGGGATAATTGTATGCGGCGAATTTCTGGTTGCCATAACCTACGCCGCCGTTTAACGTTAAAGAACCTGCTGAAGGAATGGCTGCATAACCCAGCACATAGCTCAGCATACGGTAATCGCGGTTCTGGTATTCTTTAGTGATATCGCTGTAGCCCTGGAACAAGGGTGATTTGCTTACGGGTAAACCATCGGTACACAAATACAGATCCATCATTTTGCGGCTGGGCGTCATAAAAGCCTGTACAGTATGCGTAAGGTTAATACCGCCCTGGCGAATATTGTAATCGTATACGTTTTTAATGATGAACTCATTATTGCTGGTTTTATCGAGGCCGGCGGGGTTGGAACCGGCGCCATCGATGCTGAATAAATAGTAAGAACTTCTTTTATTGAGCGTGGCGTTATTATCCCATAATTTATACCCGCCATTGTCCATCACGTCTTTGGCCAATGTGGCCGCTTCGGTTAAGAAGGATGCGATTTGATCAGAAGCAGGCCCTGCAGAACCAGCGAAATCAGTACTGGTGCCGGTGTATTTGCGCCAGGTGGCTTCATATAACAACACCCGGGCTTTGAATGCTTCTGCCGCCCATTTGCTGATATGTCCTTTATCGGCAGCCGGAATGGCCTGTTCGGTTGGCAGATCGGGAATGGCGTCGGTTAAGTCGTTGTAGATCTGGTTTACCACTTCATAGCGGCTGTTACGCGGAGCCGTAATTTCTGGTGAGCTAAGATCGGGAACAGAAGTAAGGAGGAGAACTCCACCAAACCGCTTCAGCAAAAAGAAATAATGCCAGGCCCGGAAGAATTTTGCTTCGGCAACATATTGCTTTATAGCGCTTTTGTCGCCTTTGTAAGCATCCGCTTTTGCCAGCAGCAAATTCACATTGCGGATATAGTTATACGCATTGTCCCAATAAATATCGATTGATGGCGCATTCACCGTTCCGCGTCCATAGTTCACGGTTGACCCTACGGTGATATTCGAGGAGAGGTCGGAACCGAAATCCATAAAATCATACACGTTGCTTTTATCGATCACCTGCCAGCTGATCATTTTATTATAAAAAGCATTGGCGGCAGCTTTGAATTGCGCGGGTGTAGTAAAATAATTTGCTTCGGTCAACTGGTCCTCGGGCAACAGGTCCAGGTAATCTTTCCTGCACGAAACGGCCGGGAACAAAACCGCAGCGATGATAACAGGAATTAATTGCTTCTTCATTCTATATAATATTTTTATTCAGTTCAATCAATGAATTACAAACCAAGGTTAACGCCAAACGACCAGGTACGCATGAACGGATAGCCGTTGTTTTGCGAGGTGAGGCTTTGTTCGGGATCGAACCCATCTTTAATGGAGGTAAACTCAAACAGATCGTTACCCGAAAAATAAACCCGTACGCGATCGAGCTTTGCTTTTGCCGCCAGTGTTTTTGGCAACGTATAACCTATCACCAGTGTTTTCATGCGCACATAGCGGTTGTTCTGCAACATAAAATCGTTGTGCTGGTAATTCCATGCCGACCGAACATTGTTCACCGTGAGGCGGGGATATTTGGCATTGGGCCTGTCGGCCGTCCAGGTTTTACCGAGAAAAGAAGTATTGGAGTTGGTCCATACGGCCCAGAACGGATAGGTCAGTGTACCATCGCGTTCTACATACTGATTGGCCACACCCTGGAAGAAAGCGGTGAAATCGATCCCGCGCCAGGAAGCGCCGAGGTTCAACCCAAAAATATAATGCGGTGCCGCATCGCCCATATATTTCACATCTCCTTTATCTCCTTTGCTGGGGTCGCCTATGGCGCTGATATACCCATTGCCATCGAGGTCTTTCTTTTTTGTATCACCGGGGCGCAGGTTCACCTTCTGGTCGCCCTGCGAAGGTATTTCGCCTTGTGAGGTTAAGGTGTATTTAGAGTAATAGCCGTCTACTGCTGCCTGATCTTTAAAATAGCCATCGGTTTGATACATAAACCAGGAGTTCAGCGGTGAGCCTACAATAGCAGCTACTTTTCCGGCATTCCAGGTAGTAGCGCCTTCCATCGAAATCAGCTTGTTGCGGCTATCGCTTACATTCACCGCTACATTATAACTTACTTCCCCGATCTTATCGTGCCAGCCTACTACCGCTTCCCAGCCATGCACATCGAGCACGCCGCTGTTCGATTTAGGAGCGGTTCCGCCCAATGCCGAAGGATAGGTAACGTTGATGAGCATGCCATTGTTCTTCTTTTTATAATAGTCGAACGTAGCAGTTAAGCGGTTATTCAGGAATGCGAGATCAACCGCGAGGTTCATCATCTTTACCCGTTCCCAGGTACGGGTTTTACTGGTAAGGCCGCTATTGCTAATAGTGGCAGCGGTTTGATTGGCTGGCGTGCTGCCAAAAGTGGCATTGCCGGTGCCGATCTGTGAAATATAATCGTACAAACCAATACCCACCTGGTTGCCGGTTTCGCCATAGCTGGCACGGATTTTCATCATATCAACAGGCAGGCGTAATTGCTTCACGAATTCTTCATTGGTGACAACCCAGCCGCCTGAGATGTTATAGAAATTCGACCATTTATACCCGGGCGCAAATCGCGATGAGCCATCACGACGGCCAAGCAATTCCAACAGGTATTTGTCTTTATACGAATAGTTGATGCGGCTGATGTAGGCATAAAACCCCCATTGGTTACGGCCGCCTGTTCCTTCCACGTATGTAGTTGGCGCAACGTTAAGATCATACACGCCATTGCTGCCAATATTGGTGCGGTATGCATACAACCCTTTGAACATATTCTTCTCTGCATTCAAACCCACCATGGCGGTAATGCGATGGTCGCCGAACGTTTTGGTATAGCGTGCTAACCCGGTATAGTTCTGGTAATATGTATTGTCCGATTCGGCCCTGATATTCGAGGTTGGATTGATGCTCGAAGGCGCTAATGTTCCATCCCATTGATACATGGGCACGGTAAGGTTGTACAGATCCCAGCGGTACTGGTTCTGTTGAATGGAAGCGGTTCCTTCCAGTTCAAGTCCTCTAAAAATTTCTACAGTTCCTTTCAGATCGATCCTGATGAGGTCATTGGTCTTGGTATCTCTGCCGCCATCGGTGGTGCTGGCTACAGAATTACGATTACCGGCATTGCCGAAGTTGGCATACCATTGTCCGTATGGATTTTTAGCGGGGAAGAACGGCGGGTCTTCGGCGATCATATCGAAACCAAGACCGCCTGAAGGACCTGATGTATTATCTTTCTGATAGGTTACACCCGTTTGCAATTTTATGTGATCAGTAATTCGATAATCATAATTCAACCGGAGGTTGTATTGTTTCTGCCCGTCGTAAGCGGTAGCCAGGTTACCCCGGTTATCGGCATAACCAGCCGAAAGGCGATACGATGTTTTGTCTGATGAACCGGAAAGGCTCATCGTGTGTTGCTGCGAAGCGCGGGCTGCAAACAATTCATCGTACCGGTTTGCTTTGCCAATGAAGATATCGCCCCAGAATGCAGTTGAATAAATGCCTTCAACGCCCTGCTGCATTTTTTGCAGGTTGTCCAATGACTTCCAACCCCAGTAATCGGGCACGGCTTCTTCTTTATTGGCATCTATCCACATGGTGGCGTATTGCTGCATATCGGGCGAAGGCGTTTTAATACCGATGGTATTGAAGCGCGTGTTGAAATTATAATCGATCCGCATTTTTCCCTTGCCCCGTTTGGTAGTAACCATTATTACCCCGTTGGCAGCGCGGGAACCATAAATAGCAGCCATCCCATCTTTCAGGATGGTTACCGATTCTATATCATCGGGGTTCATGGTGAAAAAGGCATCGGGGGTGGAAACCAGTTTTCCATCTACAATTTTATCGATGGAAGAAGGGATACCATCGATCACCAACAGCGGTGAACCGCCATTGACCGAGGTAGCGCCGCGGATCTGGAAGTTGATCGCTTCTTTACCGGGGCGGGATGAACTGCGGGTCACCAACAAACCGGGTGTTTGTCCCTGCAAGGCCAATGCCGGGTTGGTAACTGCTCTGCTTTCAAATGTTTTGCTGCTCACCTGTTCAACAGCGCCGGTAACGGTGGCTTTTTTAGCAGTACCATAACCAATCACTACGATGTCGTTCATCGCAATGTTGGCTTGCGTTAATTTTATGGTGATACTTGTTTGATTGCCCACTTTTATTTCCCGGGCCTCATAACCCACATAAGAAATAATAAGAACGGCATTTTGATTGTCAACGTTGATCTCGAAGCTGCCATCAGGTTTGGAAAATACGCCACCCGTTTTTCCTTTCTCCTGAATGTTGGCGTTCCCCAACGGCGTACCGTTCTCATTATAAATGGTACCTGTGACCTTTATTGGGGGCGCCTTCTCTTCCTGTGTTTTAATTGGCGGTGGAATGTCTTTTTCCTTGATCACAACAATGTTGCTGCCAATGATGGCATACGTAAAGGGCTGATCTTTCAAACACAGATCGAGCACCTGGCTTATGCCGGTATTGTTGACGTGGAGCGTGACCGGCCGGGCTTTTTGCAACAGTACTTCGCGAAAGACAAACGAGTAACCCGTTTGCTTCCTGATCTCCTTGAAAACCTGCTTTAATGAAATGTTGTCGGCCGACAGCGACACCTTTTGGGAATACACGCCGGCAGATACATTTAAACAGGCCACCAGTAAGAAAAATGAGGTGAATTTCATCACAAGCAATTGTTTTCGCCCAACCTGTATATTCGGCAAAAAAAGGTTGCGGCAAGCAGTTAAATGCATAAATTTGGTTTGTAGCCCCACGTATTTGCTGGGGCTGTTTGGGTTAAACAATAAAAGGATGTACACAGTCTTGCATTGGATTAACCTGAATGGATCGCTCCGATGGCCGTCGGGGCGATTTTTTTTGGTTAATCCCTGGAGAGGCTGACCTCGCTGAGGCCAACCCTATGAATGATTATTCGGGAGGATGCGTTCGATAAGTTGTGTTTTCAAATGGCATAAGCTATGTTTCGTTTATTACTATTACAGAACGATGATCTTTTTTCCTTCTATGCTGAACCGGGCGCTGCCCGATACTTCCAGGGCTTTCAATACATCAGAGAGGTTGGCATTTCTTGACATGTCGATAAACAAGGGATCGTTTTTTTGCGTTGGGTTCTTATAAACAATGTCAACATCGTACCACCGGGCTAATTGGCGCATGACTGTTTTTAAGTCGGCATGCTCAAAATGGAATTGTCCGTTTTTCCAGGCCATCACCTCTTCTGTCTGAACTGGGATGGGTTGGGATAAGTGGGATGAGTGGGATAAGGATACTTGTTCTCCAGGCTTTAATATGGCCGACCCATTTCCGACTGCCGTACTTACTTTCACTTTCCCTTCCAGCAAAGTAGTTTTCATTTCAGCCTCATCATCGTACGCATTGATATTGAAGTGTGTACCTAACACTTCAACAGCCATGCTGCCTTTTTCTACAACAAAAGGCATCTTGCTGTTATGTACTACTTCAAAATAGGCTTCGCCGGTTATTTGTACTTTTCGCTGGTTACCGGTAAATGCGGTTGGATAGGTTATAGAAGAGGCGGCATTCAGCCAAACTTTACTGCCATCGGGCAAAACCAGTTGATACTGTCCGCCCTTGGGGGTTGCCAATGTATTGTAGGTCAATGGTGAATGGTCAATGGTCAATGCTTTTGCATCGTAAACTAATTGACCATCATCAAGCTTTACCACTTTTGCATTTCCCTGTTGCGCAATCATGCCATTTGACGCATCATCCAAATTTATAGTAGTTCCGTTGGCCAGCGTAAGCACCGCTTTATTGCCACCGGGCGCCACATCGTTTTGCGGTTTGGTAGTTGTCTTCACTACTTCAATTTCCTTTTTAGGTTTATTAAGGAAAAAGTATGCACCGCCCGCCAGTAAAACAAATATCGCAGCGGCTGCCCACCACATCTTTCGCTGTATAAATCGCACCCGGCCCGTAGAAGGTGCCGCCTGCGGTTCATTTGTAATGCTTTGTAACAACCTGTTTTCAAAGGTCGCCTGCAACCTATTCTTTTGTTCTACATTCCAGGGCACCTCTCCGGTATTCACCAACTCGCTGTACCATTTATCAACCAGCTCCTGTTCAGCGGGTGTACACTCGCCTGCACCGAATCTTCTTAATATCTCCTGTAGTTGTGGTATGTTCATGTGTAGAAAATGAATGGGTTCCCTGTATATATGTCAGCTGAGAAAAGCAGAGGGGGTAAAAAAAAGAAAAAAAATTTCGCGCATTACTGATCAGGAGAATAGATAATGAAAAAGCAGCGCTGCAAAGGACCCTGCATTTTTCCGGATCACGTCTTTAATGAGCTGCAGGGCATGCTGAATATGCTTTTTAACTGTTTCATCTGAAATGCCGAGGCGTTCCGCTATTTCTTTATGGCTCAGGTGTTGCTGGCGGCTGAGCTCGTACACCGTGCGCATTTTGCCGGGCATTTGCTCCACTGCCGATTGCACCAACTGTTGTAACTCTTTTAATTGCAGCTGTAATTCCGCATCAGGCGGTTCATAATTGTTCAACATGTCGGCCAATAAAGCCAGGTAATCGCGGCGGGTAATGTTCTTCTCAATATAGTTAATGACCTTGTACTTAACACTTGTTTGCAGGTAAGCCTCGAGGGAGCCGGTAATTGATAATTCGTGGCGGCGGTTCCAGAGCGATAAAAAAACCTCCTGTACCATGTCGGCCGCATCGTCTGTTGAGCGAAGCGCTTTGGCAGCTGTTAAATACATGGCTTCCCAATACCGGCGATAAAGCAGGGTGAACGCATCTTTATCATCGTTTGCCATCAATGCCAGCAAGGTATCGTCAGTATGGGTAGTTACTTCTTCCAATTAAGCCAATGCATGTTGGCGTAAAAATAATACAAAAAGCTACAATTAGAAAGGAAGGATTGCGGTTCACGCTTCCCCACTCATAAAACCACCTGCATAATTGTCAAAGAATGCTGCGCGGTATACCTCGCCCAGGGGAATTTCGGTTTCACCGATGTAGATATTATGGTTGTCGAACGATTCAATGTATTCCTTATTGACCACGTATGATTTACTTACCCGCAGAAAAGTGGCGGCCGGTACTTTTTGATGGATCGTTTTCAGGTTCATGGAATAGTATTGCAGTAGCTATACATATTTTGCAATACTTTTAAAGAAAAACGCACATGAGACTTGCCATTTCTCTTTTCACCATTCTACTCTATGTATCGTGCAACACAAAACCATCGACCCTGCCCATTACCGGTACCTGGAAACTGATATCTGGCACCCTGATAGAAAAGAACGACACCACCGTTACCGACTACACGCAAAACAAACAGTTTATCAAGGTCATCAACGATTCGCATTTTTCATTTTTAGGTCATGACCTCAACAAAGGCAAAGATTCCGCTACCGCTTTCTTTTCTTCGGGCGGTGGTAAATATACCCTCAAAGACAGCACCTATACCGAACACCTTGAATACTGCAGCGACCGGAGTTGGGAGAACAATGACTTTTCGTTTACTGTTACCATCCATAACGACACCCTCATACAGCAGGGAATAGAAAAGATAGCAGCCACCGGGGTGAACCGGTTGAATATTGAAAAATATGTAAGGATGAAATAATTACGCTTTGAAACAAAAAATTAGCCCCGTTCCACCTAACTGGAGACGGGGCTTTTGCGCGCTGCGGGTTTTTCTATTTATGTTGTCTAATTCTTATTTCCACCCACCGCCTAACGCCTGGTAGATCTTCACGGTGGCAACCATTTGTTCTTTTCTTGTTTCGATGAGTTCAAATTTTGATTCCAACGCATCGCGCTGGGTAAGCAACACTTCCATATAATCGGCGCGGGCCGATTTGAACAGGTCGTTCGAAATGTTGATCGATTCTGTTAACGCTGCTACCTGCTTTGTCTGCAGCTCATAACTGTTTTGCAGGTTACCGATCTTCGAGATCTGGTTGGCCACTTCCACATACGCATTTACGATGGTGCGCTCATAATTATACACCGCCTGTATTTGTTTGGCATTGGCATTCATATAGGCCGCTTTTATGGCGTTCCGGTTCACAACCGGCGCTACCAGCTCGCCTGCGAGTGAATATAACATTGACTCGGGCGTTCTGAACAAATAAGCGGGGTTAAATGCATTGTACCCGATACCGGCAGTAATGCCCAATGATGGATAGAACTGCGCTTTGGCCACCTGTACATCCAGCCGCGATGCAGCCAGTTCCAGCTCCGCCTGTTTAATGTCGGGCCGGTTACTTAATAACTGCGCCGGAATACCAGCCTGTATCATGGTGGGCATGGCTTTATCCATTGTTTGTACATTGCGGGCAATGGGTTGCGGAAAGCGGCCCAGCAAAAAGTTGATCCTGTTCTCTGTTTCGGTGATCTGCTGCTGAATATCGAATTGCAGGCTTTTTGTTTTCAGCACTTCCGCTTCGAATTTACGCACGGCCAGCTCCGTTACCCGTGCTGCTTCCTTCTGCACCTTTACGATCTCGAGCGCATTGCTCTGGATCTCGATGTTCTTTTTTACAATATCGAGCTGGTTATCGAGCGCCAGCAATTCATAATATGAATTGGCGATCTCGGCGATGAGTGTAGTGACCACAAAGTTGCGGCCTTCTATGGTTGCCAGGTACCGGGTCACGGCTGCTTTTTTCGCATTGCGCAGTTTGTGCCAGATGTCTACTTCCCAGGTTGCATAGGCACCCAGTAGAAAATCGGGCAGCGGGTCGGGCATTTCTTTACCGGGTTTTATTTCGGTAGTGGCGTCACCAGCACCCTGGCTGGTATAACGGCCTACTTTTTCAACACCGGCGCCAGCCCTTACGCCCACAAAGGGCAGGTATTCCCCCTTTCTTGCCTGGATCTCGTTCTTTGTGATCTCGATCTCCTGCAGGGTGATGTTCAACTCCTGGTTATGCTGAAGCGCGGTATCGATCAAAGCTACCAGATAGGGATCGGTAAAATAGGTTGACCATTTTAAGGCCCCTATATTGGCAGTATCCTGCGAGTTGTTGAAACTCGCAGGGGTTGCTTTGCTCTCTGTTTTTTGTACCAGAACAGGCAGTTTGCAGGCCGTGTAGGCCAGGCAAATACTTGCGATGCCCAGGTATTTGCATAGGTTGTTTTTAAACATTGTGATCTATTTCTTCTGTTAATGGATTTTCGTCTTCATCTTTAATGAGCTTGCGTTTGGCTGCCAGTTTACCGAACATATAGTACAATCCGGGAATAACAATTACCCCGGCCAGTGTACCCACCAACATACCACCTAAGGAAGATGAACCAATGGTACGGTTACCAATGGCACCGGGGCCTGTAGCAAATACCAGCGGTATCAACCCGGCAATAAACGCCAGTGATGTCATTAAGATGGGGCGGAAACGTGTTCGGGCGCCTTCCATCGCAGCCCTGAAAACGGTCATGCCGGCACGGTGTTTTTGCGCGGCAAACTCTACGATCAGTACCGCGTTCTTACCCAGCAAACCCACCAGCATGATCAAACCCACCTGGGCGTAAATGTCGTTTGCCAGTCCCATTACCTTGATCAACAAAAACGAACCGAATACCCCGGCAGGCAACGAGAGAATAACCGATAATGGCAAAATGAAACTTTCGTATTGCGCAGCCAGGATCAAATACACGAACATCAATACGATGGCGAAAATGATCACCGCTTCATTACCACGCGATGATTCATCTTTCGACAACCCTTCCCAGTCGATACCATAACCACGGGGCAATGTTTTATCGGCCACTTCCTGAATGATCTTAATGGCTTCACCACTGCTTATACCTGCCGCCGGTTCCCCGCGGATAGCCGAGGAGTTATACATATTGTACCGGGTGATCTCATTCAACCCATGTGTTTTCTTTATTGACATGAATGCCGAGTAAGGCACCATTTCTTCGCGGTTGTTCTTTACATATAGTTTCAAGAGATCATCGGGCAGGGCGCGGTATTCAGGCGAAGCCTGCACGAACACTTTCAAAAAGTTACCGAACCTGATGAAACCCAACTCATAGGTACTACCTATCAATATCGACAGGTTGTCCATGGCTTTTCCGATGGATACGCCTTTTTGCATAGCGGCCTTGTTATCGATCTGCAATTCATATTGCGGATAGTTGGCGCTGAAGAAGGTGAACAAACCGGTAAGCTCTTTACGTTTTCTGAGCGCAGCCATGAAATCATCGTTCACCTTTTCCATGTCGGTGTAATTATCGCTATTGGTTTTGTCGAGCAAACGCAGGGCAAAACCACCTGCAGAACCATAACCGGGCACGGCCGGCGGACCAAAGAATTCAATGGTAGCACCGGGGATCTCTTTACATTTTTCTTCCAGTTCCTCAATGATCTCGTTCACATTATGTTTACGTTCACTCCAGTCTTTCAAACTGATGATACAGGTACCGGCATTTGAACCACGGCCTTCGGTCAACACCTCATAACCCGCCAGCGCCGATACCGATTGAATGCCATCTACATGTTCGGCAATTTCCTGTACCCGCTTCGACAGGTCGTTTGTTCTTTCGAGGGTGGAACCGGGCGGTGTTTGTATAATGGCGTAGATCATACCCTGGTCTTCATTGGGAATGAAACCCGAAGGCAATGTTTTACCAATGCCAAAGATGCCAAAACAGAATGCACCTAATAATAAGAATGTGACCAGGCGGCGGCTCACGATCCTTTCCATCAGCTTCGAGTACCGGCCCGTCAGTTTCTCAAACGCCCGGTTGAAGGCATCGAGGAATAGATTGATCGGCGTCTTCCTTCTTGGCTTGCCATGGGTATTCTTTAATAACATGGCGCACAACACTGGTGTTAAAGTAAGCGCCACCACACCCGACAGTACGATGGCGGTTGCCATTGTAATGGAGAACTGGCGGTAGAAGATCCCTACCGGACCGCTCATAAACGCCACGGGAATAAACACCGCTGCCATTACGAAGGTGATGGCGATGATGGCGCCGCTGATCTCATGCAATACTTCCTTTGTTGCCTTATAAGGCGACATATGCGTTTCTTCCATTTTGGCGTGCACCGCTTCAATAACCACAATGGCGTTATCGACCACAATACCAATGGCCAGTACCAACGCAAACAGCGTGATGAGGTTGATGTTCAACCCAAACAACTGCATAAAGAAGAACGAACCAATAAGCGATACAGGTACCGCCAGCGTGGGGATCAACGTAGAACGCCAGTCGCCCAGGAACAGGAACACCACAATGGCCACCAGCACGAAGGCCTCGCCCAGCGTATGCAACACTTTTTCTATAGAAGCGTCGAGGAAGTTCGAGACGTCATAATCGATCTCATAATCCATTCCCGGCGGAAAGGATTCTTTTTTCAGTATTTCCAGTTTTTCTTTTATCGCTTTAATTACATCCTGGGCATTACTGCCATAGGTTTGTTTCAATACCACGGCCGCAGAAGGGTGGCCATTGAGGTTTGAATAGATATCATAAAATTCACTTCCCAGCTCTACATCGGCGATATCTTTCAGGTAAAGGATCTCGCCATCGGGGTTGGCGCGAATGATCACATTCTGATATTGCTCCGGCTGGTTATACCGGCCCTGATAGGTTAACACATATTCCAATGCTTCGGAACGCTTACCATCACTTCTTCCCAACCGGCCGGGCGAACCAATGATACTCTGACTGCCCAGGGCTTCCATTACTTCATCGGTTGATACATTGTATGCCCGCATGCGGTCGGGCTTCAGCCAAATGCGCATGGCATAGTTACGGCTACCTAAGATCTGCGCGCTACCAATACCCTTTACGCGGCTGAGCTCGCGCATGATGTTTACGTTGGTAAAGTTGTACAGGAAGTTTTCATTGGCGTTCTTATCCTTACTGTATACGTTTACATACATCAACATGTTCGGCTGCAGCAGGTTAACGATGATACCTTCGCGTTGCACCAGTACAGGCAACCGGTTTGTTACCTGCTCAATGCGGTTCTTTACGTTTACCACCGCCGCATTGGGATCGGTTCCCAGATCAAACACCACCTGTACGTTTGCCTCACCGGCGCTGGTGGCATCTGAGGTCATGTATTTCATACCAGGCACCCCGTTAATGGCTTTTTCCATGGGGATGAGCACTGATTTTACCAACACATCGGCACTGGCGCCGGGGTACGCCACACTAACGATTACCCGTGGGGGCGCAATGGAAGGGAACTGAGATGTAGGCAGGGTATTGATCGCCAGTATCCCCATAAAGACAATAACGAGGGATAGCACGATCGCAAAGACCGGCCTTTTCATGAATATATTAAACATGTATTCTAATCTTTACGTTTGGTGAATGGTCAATATTTTAGTTACCAGTTTCCGGTTGCCGGGCCCTTCATGCGGAAAGCCGGCCTGTAATCAACCTGCAATTAATTTGAGTTCCTGTAACTGGTACCTGGTAACTGGCAACCTGCATTATTCCGATTCCAACTTTAACTGAGACATTACCTTGCCGGGTTCTTCATACTCAAAGGCTATCCGGTTACCATCCTGCACCTTACGGATCCCTTCCAGCAAGATCTTGTCGCCTTCGGCTACACCGTCCTTGATCACATACAGGTCAGGTATTTCAGCAGCGATGGTAATGGGCGTCAGCTTCACCACATTGTCTTTATTAACTATATACACATATTTTTTATCCATGATCTCCAGTGTCGCTTTTTGCGGAATGATGATGGCATTCTTCAGATCTTCCTTCATGAGAATGCTGCCGGTTTCACCATGACGTAACAATCCTTCCTGGTTGGGGAAGGTGGCGCGGAAAGCGATGTTACCGGTTTCGTTGTTGAACTCGGCTTCAATGGTCTCAACATAACCGGGATGTTTGAACAACTCTTTGTTGGCCATCATCAGGTTTACTTTCAGCTTTTCTTTTGCCTGGGCATGTTCTTTATAATTCAGGTACTCCGGTTCAGATACGTTGAAGTAAACCCACATCTTGCTGTTGTCTGACAGGCTTGTCAACAACTCACCTTCTTCAACCAGGCTTCCCTGTTTTAAATGCAGGTGGTCAACAATACCATCGAAAGGGGCTGTGATGTCGGTAAATGCCAGGTGTGCTTTGGCCAGCGCATACTCCGCCTTTGCCTTTTTTAATTTAGCAACGGCCAGCGCCAGTTCGTTCTTTGATACTACATTTCTATCGGCCAGCGATTGGGTATTATTCACTTCAATTTCTGCAGCCTGGGCTTCCGCATCAGCTTTTTCCATTTCGGCCTGGTAAACAGTAGGCATGATCTTGAATAATAATTGTCCGGCCTTTACATACTGGCCTTCGTCAACATACACGCGTTCGAGGTAACCTTTCTCCTGCGCTTTCAATTCAATGTTGCGGATGGACTTTATCTGGCACACATATTCATTGGTTACGGTTGTGTCCATTTTCACCGGACTTGTCACGAGCAGTTTTGTAGGCTCTTCTTTAGTGGTTTCCGCTTTTGTTTTACAGCTTGTATGGCACACCAGGGTGGCATATAAGCCAATGAGCATAAGAATTTGTTTCATAATATTTATGGAGCGTTTAGAGATTGCCTGAGAATATTGATTAAAGCGGGGACAAAGCATTCCTAACCACGATAGCTTAAGCTATTATGGCAAGCAATACAATCAATAATGGAGTGGTTAGGCTGTCATTGTTTGTCCGCTATGGAAGAAAGGGATCATATCCTGATCACGCAGTGCATGATAAACTTTGATGTGGAGACGTAGGAAAAATGTTCACGAACTGGCAGGCGACCGCTCAAATAATAATCGCAATATTCAACTATTGTAGTATAAAAAGAAGAAATGCCCCCATAACCTGTGCCCGGATGTTTTTTAAAGAAATCATCATCATCGTCATCATCCTCTTCTTTTGTGGCCTTTAATGGATCGGCAACTTTTCTTAATCCGGGAAGGGGTGCGGCTGTAAAGAATGCTTTATTTTTTTGCACTACCGGATATTCCGCCAGCGCAGATCTGTCGGCCGTATTTGCGGGGCCAAAGGGAGCCTGGGTTGTATGTGCATACCCCCCAAGAAAGAGAAAACCACATAAAAGCAGCATTTTAATAACCGACTTCATCATCAGGCTCCAAATAATATGAAGTTCATTAAACAAACAGTTGTTACTGTTCCCTAAAAAATAAAGCTTTCCCGTTTAATGGAAAGCCATCGTTTAGGTCCCCCATATGCTACTGTTAGCAGTAATGCGGGATTCGTAAAATTAACGGTAAAATGAACACGGGCAAAGGCCCGATGGCAACTTTTAATTGTTTATTTGACCCAATAACAACTCATTAATAAAATTTTCTTCCGGTAGCGAACAATATTAGAAAATGCGCCGGCTAACTTTAATGATATTCTAATGGAGTTTTAATTGCTATTGCCATTTCTATTTAAGGAACAAATTCATAGCTCATGCCGGCAGTGGTATTAATATCATAAAGGTTGCCGGCATTAATTGCTATACCCTTTAGTGTTGCCTTTTCCCCGATCAACAGAAAAGGCCTCCCGGTGAACCGGGAAGCCTGGTAACTTTCTGCCGCATGTCACCTGAACTACATGGGTAGAGAAATCAGCTGGATTTAAACAGGATATTGGATCATCCTAACTATCTTGAATATAACAGGGTGCCGAATCCTAACTGGTCGAAGCCACCGCTATTGGGACCGTAGTCGCCACCACCGCCTTCGGGATAGCTGGCGTTAACACCGCGCTCAGTGTACGGCGCCGCCTTCAATCCCCTGCGCTTTACATAATGATTATAGATCATCGTATACATGGGGCGCACCGTGCCTCGTTGGTAATCACTAATTTCAGTTTGCATGATCGTTGTATCACAATCCCTGTACGGATACTGTTGGAAAGGAACATCCTCATAAGCCACATTGTATTTGGCGGTATATTCAGAAGCCTTCAACACCATATTATCATTAAATCCATAAAAATCATCGCCCTGGTGATAAGCTATTTCGCAAATGGTGGCCAATAAGGCTGTTACAAGCGTAGCATGCCCCTGGTCACGACCGCTTTCCTGTATCTGGGCCAAACCGGCGTCTTTATGTACATAATAAATGGCCTTTCTGATATTTCCGTTTCCGGCGCCCCGCTGAAAATAATTCACGGCCTCGTTGTACATGGTACGGTTATCGGTTAAAATACCGATTGCCATAACAGAGGCAATATTACCCAGGTCCCAGTTAGCCCAATAGTGATCGATACAGGCGCCGTTATGATTTACCAGGAATGAATGGTTCATGGTATAAAACACCTTTAACATCCATTGCTGATAGGCCTGAAAATCGGCAGGTGCCCAGCCACTATAATCGCGCATCAGTTCACCGGCTAATGCAAACTGGTAACCGTAGAAACCGGCTGCCAGGAACACATTGGGGTCGCCGCTTAATTGCGTACAGGTAGAAGCCCAGGCGTTCAGGATCTGAACGGCTTTATTGGCGTAACCTGTTCTGCCTTCGATCTTCCAGCGAAGCGCCAACTGATAGGCAGCAGCCGCGTCATTGAAAGCCTTCGAATAGTTATCCGGTTCAGGTTCTTCCCGGCTACTGCCCCCTCTGATCAACTTTACAACCGGGCTGGGCGTATACGTTGAATCTGCATGCGAGTTGGCTTTCAGTTTATTGTATCCGGCTGTAATGTCTTTATTATTTGCAACCAGCGCCGCTTTGATGCGGTCAAAATCTTCAGTTACATTCAATCCACCCGGATGAATTAACGGAGTACCGGGAGGCAATGTATCAATATATTTAACTGCACCCACCATGTTAGTGGTGTCGTAAAGCTCATCATATTCTTCGCCGCCTTTTTTTGAGCAGTCTATCATAGATACACTCAATACAGTGGCGAGTATAGAAAAAAGGGCGAGTCGTTTCATAGTTTAATTGGGCTTTTGAAAATAAATATTTCGCCGTTACGGCTTGTTCTTGTAGTAAATGGCAAATACCTGGTCGGCGGTCAATGCCTGGTTATAGATCTGAAACTCGTCTATCATACCACCCAATGCCGGTTCTTTGGTAACGCCATTGGTTGGTGAACCGATATAAACTTTGGAGTGACTATATACAGTATGGTCTGCAGCGGCGGTTAAAGTCACTGAACCAACCTCTACACCGTCCATATAAATTCTTTCAATGCGATTGGTTACTGAAATTACCATGGCTACATGATGCCATTCTTTGGGCGGAAGCGGTCCTTTGCCAATTGCGTTAAAATAAGTAGGGGGTGTACCAAAACCATTAATGTTTTCAAAGACCGAGCGGCCGATCATATTAAGATAACCGGTGCCAAAACCTGAATTCATCCTGGTCATTAAGCAGATACGTTGCCCCCTGGCCGCTCCGGCATCAAACACAGGCTCCTGTACCCAGTTGGTAGAATCATTCGTCCAGTTCACCCAGCAGGCAACAGTAAGCTCTTTCTGCCTGGTTATTTGGGCGGGCAATGCCAATACCTGGTTATTTGTCGTTGTCAAATTATACGTGCCCTCCAATTTGACAGCCTGTCCGGCTATACCATTAACATAGCTCATGGGCTTACCTTCGGGCGTTTTGTAAGTATAAGTCGCAGCAGCCCCCCCCATATTGTCGGTCAGGTTGCCTTCAAATGACAGCCAGTAAATTGGGTTCGGAACAGTTGCAACGGCCCTGAACAATGGGCCGGTTACCGGATAATTATTAACCGATACCACAATGTTACCAGAGGTGAATCCCTGCGGTAAGGTTACGTTAAGTGTTGAATCGTTTATAGTGGTAATAGTACCGGTTGTACCATTGAAATCTACTTTTACTTTTGCCGGGTCGATACCAAATCCCGCACCGGTTATCACCACCGTTTCACCTGGTAAACCGATATCCTTATTAGTTGATAACACCACCGGGGCTGCAACGATGTTAAATTGTCCTATAGAATCAACGATGTGTGTCCAAACCTGCAGACTTACTTTCCCTGACAGGGCATTTTTTGGTACGCGGGCTACTATTTTTCCATCTTCACACGACAATATCGAATCGGCCTGAATACCATTAAAGAACACCTTAACCACATCTTTATAATCACCAAATGTACTGCCCGTGATCGTTACAGTAGCGAATCCGGCATAACCGCTGTCAGGAAACATACTTTTCGGTTGAGGCTCGGGATAAGTATAGTCTTTAAGCCTGGGCCCTTTAGTACAACCAGCATACATGCCTGCCAAAACAAGTAAGGCCGTTATGGAATGGATCTTTTTTATTGGGAACTTCATATAGTTTGGATTTAAACAGGTTCTTCAAGTTGTTATAACTATTGGCAATAGACAATCGACAGTCAATTTGATATCTCCCGATTGGATAGGAGCTTTCAAATTGTGTTTGCTCCTCTCTCTGTCAATTGCCTATTGCCTATTGCTTTAGTAGTCATTATTCTGAACCAGGTTAGGATTTAACTGGATCTGCCTCAATGGCAGCGGGTACAAATAATGTTGTCTTCTGAAATTACGGTTAGCTGCATCATCGATCAATATAGCTTTCAGACCGCCGTAAACGGTAGATACCACTGTTTCGCCATCGCCACTTCCGGCTGTTTTCTCGTAATTCCGCACTATATATTTGCCCGTTGCGCTATCCACGGTGGGGTCTACTTTTGAAGCAACCTTGAATTCGGTTTCATAGGAAGCCCCTCCTACTACCATACCGCATACGCTTTGATTGAGCTCATGTTCTGCAATACCCCAGCGTTTCAGATCGTCGTACCGGAAGCATTCGCCATATAACTCCACGGTGCGCTCGCGCCTGATCTCATCCAGCATATTCAAACCATTGTTGGTGACCAGCGCATTCGTGAGTGGCGCTACCCCGGCCCTTGCGCGTAACTGGTTGATGGAGCTATTCAGATCGGCATCGCTGATGAAGCCGTTCTTTTCCATCAAAGCTTCGGCATAGATCAGGTACACTTCGGCCAGCCGGATCTGTGGATAATCTTGCGATTCCTGATTGCTGGTGCGGTAAGTTGGATAATTGTAAGCGGATAATTTAAAGTTGGTGTAACCCACTTTCCCGTCCAATGTGATCGTTCCTGAATCGGGCGCTTTTTTGTTTCCCAACACATAACTCAGCAAACGGTAATCCCTGTTCTGGTATTCTTTCGACACATTTTTGTAGCCTTTGAACAAACCCGATTTATTTACCGGTAATCCATCTGTGCACAGATACATATCCATCATTTTCCGGTTGGGCAGCCCCTGGTTTTGAACTGTATGCGACAGATTGATACCACCGGGGCGCAGGTTTATGTCGTACATGCTTTTAAGTATAAACTCACTGTTGGTGGTTTTATCGAGCCCTGCCGGGTTACCCCCTGAGCCATCTATACAAAACAGGTAAAAATTGCTTCGGTTGGCAATGGCCGTGTTGCTGTTATAGTTCCATAATTTATAACCGCCATTCTGCATTACATCTTTGGCAAGACTAATTGCTTCAGTCAAAAACTGGTTAACCTGATCGGCGGCCGCACCGCCTGAACCTTTAAAATCGGTAGAGGTGCCGGTGTATTTGCGCCAGGTAGCTTCGTATAGCAGTACCCGTGCCTTAAAGGCTTCTGCTGCCCATTTGCTTACATGCCCTTTTTCGCTGGTTGGAATTGCCTGTTCTGTTGGCAAACCGGCAATGGCTTCTTTTAGATCGGCCAGTATAAAATCAATCACCTCATAACGGCTGTTTCGCGGGGCCTTTAATTCCTCCCCCTCGATGTCGGGTACTGTTGTTACGATGGGAACGCCGCCGAAGCGTTTTAACAGAAAGAAATAATGCCAGGCCCTGAAAAATTTTGCGGCCGCTACGTATTGCTTTATGTCTTCTTTTTTGCCGGAATAGGCATCTGCTTTTTTAAGAATGATATTAATGCTACGGATGTAGGCATAGGGATTCACCCAATATTTATCGTCAAGTGGTACATTCACGGCACCCCGGCCATACTTTACCTGTGCAGCATCGCCAACGAAGGCTGAAATGTCTGAACCGAAGTCCATAAAATCGTAAATACTGCTTCCATCGACCGGCTCCCAGCTGATCATTTTTTCATAAAAATCATTGGTTGCATATTTAAACTGATCGGGGGTATTAAAATAAGTTGCTTCACTTAATCTATCCAAAGGCTTCAGGTCGAGGAAATTTTTCGTGCAGGAACCGGCGCCTATGATCAGGGTACCGATAGCTACCGGAATAATAAAGTTTTTCATTTCAAGAATTTTTACGCTCATCAGATATTAGGATTATAAACCGAGGTTAAGGCCAAATGACCATGTTCTCATAAAGGGATAACCGTCTAATTGAGAATTCGCACCCTGTTCCGGATCGAATCCATCTTTAATGGAGGTAAATTCAAACAGGTCGTTGCCTGAAAAATAAACCCGCACTCTTTCGAGTTTTATTCTCGAGATCATTGATTGCGGCAGCGTATAACCTACGATCAGTGATTTCAGGCGCAGATACCTGTTATTCTGAAGCATGAAATCATTGTGCAGGTAATTCCATCTGGCACGGTCTTTATTCGTAGTGAGCCTTGGGTATTTGGCACCGGTATTTTCGGGCGTCCAGGTATTTCCCAGGAAACTACTGTTTTGATTGGTGTAAATATCCCAGAACGGGTAAGCCAGTGCGCCCGTGCGTTCAATATATTGTTGGCCTACGCCTTGCAGAAATGCTGTGAAATCGATGTTTTTCCATCCGGCGCCCAGTGTAAGTCCGAAGGTGTAATGCGGTGCTGCATCGCCCATGTATTTCACATCTCTTTGATCGATGATGCCATCGCCATTCACATCCCGCTTTCTGGTATCGCCCGCACGAAGCCTTACGTCATCGCTTGCGGCAGGCATTTCTCCCTGTGCGATGGCCGTATATCTATCGTAATACAGGTCAACCATTTTTTGATCGGTCAAAAACCCTCTTGTCGAATACATGAACCAGGAGTTCAGCGGGTGACCTTCCACTGCTGCAACCAATCCCGGATTGTAGGCGGCAGCGCCGTTCAACGCAACCAGTTTGTTGCGGCTGTCGGCTATATTCACAGTTACATTATAACTGAAGTCCCCGATCTTATCGCGCCAGCCCAGCATGGCTTCCCATCCTTTTACATCGAGCACACCATTATTCGTTTGCGGTGCATTGCCCCCTAATACGGCGGGATAAAGTATATTGATCAACATGCCATCATTCCTTTTCTTATAATAATCGAAGCGGGCAGTCAACCTGTTCCTGAGCATGACCGCGTCTATACCCACGTTTATCATTTTCACGCGCTCCCAGGTGCGATCGTTGCTGGTAAGGCCGTTGCGGTTTAACCGCACAGTGGTTTGACTGGTTGCCACGCTGCCAAAGATGGTGTTACCCATAGCGATGTCCGAAATATAATCGTAGTCGCCGATATTGACGTTGTTTCCCATTACGCCATAGCCGCTACGAATTTTCAGGTAATTAAGGTCGGTTATCCCGAGGTCTCTGATGAAATTTTCATTAGTGATCACCCAGCCTGCAGAAACATCATAGAAATTAGACCATTTATTGCCGGGAGCAAAACGGGAAGAGCCATCGCGACGTGCCACCAGCTCCAACAGGTAGGTACCTTTGAAACCATAGTTCAACCGGCCGATATAGGAATATAAGCCCCATTGGTTGCGTCCACCTTTTGCTTCCACATAATCGGTGGGAGCAACATTCAGGTCGTACACCCCATCGGCTCCAATGTTGGTACGGTATCCATACACACTTTTATAATCGTTCTTCTCGGCATTCATACCCGCCATAGCCGTGAAGCGATGGCTGCCAACTGTTTTTGTATAGCGCAATAAACCGGTATAGTTTTGATATAAAGTATTATCTGATTGTGCCCTGATATCAGATTCCGGATTTATATTTTTCTCGGCAATTGCACCATTCCACCGGTACGTGGGAACAGTGAGCCGGTAATTATCCATTCTATACTGGTTTACCTGATAAGAAACAGTACCTTCCACTTCAAGGCCTTTCAACAGCTCGGCAGTAGCCTTGATATCGGTTCTTACCAGATCATTGGACCTGGTATCTCTTCCACCGTCCATGGTGGCTGCCGTAGAGTTTCTGTCACCCACACCAAAGTTGGCATACCACAGACCAAAAGGATTTTTGGCCGGGAATAAAGGCGCATCCCAGGCAATCATTTCAAAACGTAAACCGCTTGAAGGAGAAGATGTGATATCTCTTTGATACGTAACGCCTGTTTGCAGTTTTACTTTTTCAGTAAGCTTATAATCATAATTCAGGCGCAGGTTATATTGTTTCTTGCCATCATATGCTGTGGCCAATGGCCCGCGGTTATCGGCATAAGCGGCAGATAAGCGATAGGAAGTTTTATCGGAAGATCCCGAAACACTCAGGTTATGCTGTTGTGACAGGCGGGTAGCAAACAGTTCATCGTACCGGTTGGCATTACCAATAAATATATCACCCCACTTTGACGTTGAATAGATCCCTTCGATGCCCTGTTGCATTTTTTTCAGGTTATCCATCGATTGCCATCCCCAATAATCAGGCTTTGGATCCTGCGTAATAGCGTCTATCCACATACTGGCGTATTGCTGCATCGTAGTGGCAGGCGTTTTAAGACCTAATGTGTTGATGCGTGCATTGTAACCATAATCAATTTTCGTTTTTCCTTTACCACGTTTGGTAGTAACAAGAATAACGCCGTTGGCGGCGCGGCTACCAAAAATGGCTGCCATACCGTCTTTTAAGACGTTCACCGATTCTATATCATCGGGGTTCATGGTGAAAAATGCATTGGTATTGGCAACAGGAATTCCATCGATAACAATGAGCGGAGAACCTCCATTCACGGAAGTAACGCCGCGGATCTGCATATTCAATTCTTCATTGCCGGGGCGTGAAGAAGTTCTTGTTATGGTAAGTCCGGGTGTGCTGCCCTGCAAGGCCAATGCGGGATTGGATACAGCCCTGCTTTCGAAATTTTTGCTGGTTACCGGTTCCAATGCACCGGTAACTGTTGCCTTCTTTGAGGTGCCATATCCTACTACCACCTGTTCTTCCATGGGCGCCTGTGCAACCGACATTTTTATGGATACTTCGGTTTTATCACCGAGAAAAACCTGTTTATCATCGAACCCAACATATGAAACCACTAATGTAGCGCCGGGCCCTTCTACCATAATTGCGAACGAACCATCGCCCCTGGTCATTACACTATTGAGCTTTCCTTTTTCAGCTACGTTGGCGTTTGCCAGGGGCGCGCCGGTTTCATTAAGCACCACACCAGTGATCTTTACCGGTGGCGGTGGTGCCGTTTCAACCTTTACCGGTTTTTCAACAGTAACAACCGGTACGGCGGGCACGTGGCTTTCTTTTACCACTACTATATTGTTATTAATAATAGTGTAGGAAAGCGGCTGGTTCCTGAAACAAATATCCAGCACCTGTTGAACAGATGCGTTTTTGACATTTACGTTTACCTTACCGGCTTTTTGCAATAATACTTCCCGGTATACAAACGTATAGCCTGTTTGCTTTTTAATTTCCTTAAAGACCTGCTTTAGTGAGATGTTCTCTCCCGACAGGGTAACCTTTTGGGAGTACACGCCTGCCGTAAGGTGCAAACAGGTGGCTAATAGAAAAATGGTCAGGTAATTCATTACGATCAGTTCTTTTCGCCCCACCTTTATTTTCCGCAAATAGCGGTGGAGGCAATGACTTAAATACATAAATTTGGATTTACCCCCCGGCTTCGCAGGCCGGGGGCTGGGGTTAAACAATAAGGATATCAGCTTCTCTATTGCATTAACCTGAATTCAACAGAACCGCACCGATCGCCTTCGGGGCGGTTTTTTATTCAGGGTAATCAAACTCGTTGATGGGGTGATCGCACACATTTTCCAACGAAACCGTTTTCGTACAGGTACACGACAAACCGTGCGCACTACGTTAAACAGTCGCCAGTACATTAGTTATTCACCGGTCAATATTTTATGAAAGGATCGTCTTGTGGCTGCAACAGGCATGAAATATCCGCAGCCCAAACCGGGTAATGTTGTTTGGAGATCGTACCCAATAGCGGGGTACGGAGCCCATGCCGGGCATGGAGCCTTGTTACATAGGTTGCTGAATGGCCGTGCTTACAGTTTACACGGTTGGTCTCAAATAGGTATTGCATATAATAGGGGGTTACTTTACTATAACCTTTCTCCCCTGGATGCTGAATTTCGCGCTGCCAGATTCCTCCAGTATCTTCAACACATCTGACAGCCTGGTGTTCCTTGAAATTTCAACAAACATGGGGTCATTTTTCACAGTGTTTCTTTTATATATAACGTCTACATCATACCACCTTGCAATCTGCCGCATTACCGTTTTAAAATCGGCATTTTCAAAGTGAAACAATCCGTTCTTCCATGCTACTACATCTTCTGTCTGAACTGGGATAGGTTGGGATAAATGGGATGAATGGGACAGGGATACCTGCTCTCCTGGCTTAAGTATTGCCCGCTGGCCATTCATCGTTGATGTCCTTACCTTCCCTTCAAGCAGCGTGGTTTTAATGGCGCTTTCGTCCTCGTAGGCATTTATATTGAAATGCGTTCCCAACACTTCCACCTGCATATCCCCTTTTTCTACTATAAAAGGCATTTTGCCATTGTGCACCACTTCAAAATATGCCTCCCCCGTGATCTGCACTCTTCTTTCATTACCCGAAAATGTTACGGGATAACGGATAGAAGATTCAGCATTCAACCATACCTTACTGCCATCAGGCAAAACAAGCTGGTATTGTCCACTCCGCGGTGTTGCCAGTATGTTATATGATAAGGCGGCATCTTCATTATTCCCTTCCTGTGAATACACCAGTTGACCATCACTGGGCTTGAGCACCTTTGCATTCTCCTGTTGCGCAACCATGCCAATTGATGCATCATCCAAATTTATGGTTGCCCCATTTGCCAGCGTAAGCACTGCTTTATTGCCACCGGGGGCTACATCATTTTTTAGTACACCGGTGTTTGCAACCGTTGTTGCGACGGGCCGTTTATTATATAAATAAATTACGGCCCCGGTTAATATTACCAGCATAGCAGCGGCGGCCCACAAGGTCCGGTTGCCACGCATATGGCGAACCGGAGATGCCGGAACGTCAGCTGCAGACATCTGCTGCATTAACCATTGTTCACCAGTATCCTGAAATGATTCCTGTTCTCCTTCCGCCCATTCCAGCTCTCCTGTTTTGATCAATTCCTGATACCATGATTCAATAAGCTGCACTTCAGCAGCGGAACATTCTCCCCTACTGTATTTTCTTAAAAGCTCCGTTGCCAATGGTTCGTTCATAATCTTTTTATAAAAATTCGGGCAACGTATATATAGTCCCGCAAAAGCAGCCGGGGGGGTAAAAAAAATAAATATTTTTTTTCCAGGGGTACAGAACGTGGGTATACGCTACCCTGACAAGGGATTACAACGCGTTAAATCACATGGCAAATGTGAAATATACTTTTCTGCGATACAAACAATGCTGGCATCAAATTACCACAGCCATTGAATCAGCAACACTGCAAAAGCCGGGGCGTTTTGACCAATAGCTGTTTTAATGAGCAGTAAAGCGTGTTGAATATGCTTTTTTACTGTTTCATCGGAGATCCCCAGGCGTTCGGCAATTTCTTTATGGCTAAGATGATGTTGCCGGCTGAGTTGGTATACTTCGCGCATTTTATGCGGCATTTGATCAACGGCCGATTGTATGGCAGTTTGTAATTCCTTTATATGTAATTGAGATTCCACATCAGGAGGTTGGTAACTCACCAACATTTCGGTTAACAGAATGAGATAGTCGCGCCGGGTAATATTCTTTTCAACATATTTAATAACCCTGTACCTCACACTGGTTTGCAGGTACGCGGCAAGCGAGCTGGTTATACTTAGCTCATCGCGCCGGTTCCAGATCGATAAAAAAACATCCTGCACCAGATCTGCAGCATCCGTCTTGGAGCGAAGCGCCCTTGCAGCCGTTGTAAATAACAATTGCCAGTAACGGCGGTAAAGCATGGTAAACGCTGCTTTATCTCCGTCGGCAATCAGCGAGAGTAGTGTTTCATCTGTATGAACCAGGGTTGCTTCCAAGTATAGGTTATCAATGGCAGTAAAAGTAATACAAAAAATTTTAATAGGAACGGATAGTCTATCTATAAAATAGAGATAAACAAAATTTAAACTAACAATACCGTCAGGCCCAGTGCTTTTTACTATACAGGGATACACTTAATTCTTCGACTTCGCTCCCAACAAAAAAGCCCCGGCGTTATGCCGGGGCTTATATTTGTCTGCTTAACAGTTTACTAAACTGTTTACTGAATTATTATCAGCTTGCTTACACAGCGTCCATTTATCTTCAGGATATAAATTCCGGTCTTCAACATTTTGTCGAGCTGCACTTCAATAACACCGGTATTTTGTGCTATCAGTTTTTGATAAACCGTTTTGCCTGCCAGGTCGGTCAGTTCTAATTGAATTTGCCTGTCGAGCAGGTAATCTGGTGTTTTAACAATAAACCGTCCATTGATCACCGGGTTCGGATAAGCAACGATGTCTTCAACAGCATCTTCTTCATTGCAATAGCCCAGTTTGTCACCATGTTTCAAATGGGCAGCTATAGAAGAAGAAGCTATGCAAACGCTATGTCCGTTATGGCAGATCGTTACCTTGTTCTCCCAATCGTTACCACATTCAATATTTACCAGCTCAATTTTGATGGATGCTGTGGTCTGGCATCCTTTGGCATCCGTGACAGACACCGTATAAGTACCGGCAGCCGTAACAATAATAGACTGCGTTGTTTTACCGGTATTCCATTTGTAAGTATATGGAGCTGTTCCACCCGCAGGCTGGGCAGCAATAGTCAGCGACGAAGATCCATAGCCAACATAAATGGTATTTTTTTCGGTTGCCGTTTGGCTAACAGCGTATACATCAGGAATAGTGGCAGTTAAAGCAACGGGGTTGGTATCATCACAATCTGAGTTGTTTGACACACCACAAGCTACAGGCGTACCGGCACCCAGGCCATCGCCGTCTGAATCGGTATACAGCAATTTAGTGTCATCGCAATCTGCATTATTGGTTGCATAACCATATGGTGCGGTGGAGGCGCACAACATAGCCGTTACCGATGAACCGAAACCATCGTGGTCGGCATCAACATAATACAATACCGGGTGGTGAACAGTAGAATCGTTGTCGTTACAATCGGTGCTATCGGTTGCAAAGCCGGTTGGTGCGGTGGAAGCGCACAGCATGATAGCTGTTGACGAACCGGAACCATCGTGGTCAGCATCAACGTAATACAATACCGGGTGGTGAACAGTTGCATCATCGTCGCTGCAATCTGTGCTATCGGTTGAATAACCGGCCGGTGTTTCATTTTGTGCAAATAACACCGCAGCGCCTGCACCATAGCCATCGGCATCTGCATCAATATAAAAAGCTTTGTTGATGGTCAGTTGCCTTGAAACACTGCCGGCCGGCAAATAATACACATCGCCATTTTGTGTAGCAGTAATGGTAACAATACCTGCTTTTACAATATGCACTTTACCGTTTACAATGGTAGCTACAGAAGTATCAGCGCTTGTATAGGTAACCGGTAATTGTGAGCTGCTGGTAGCGCCTGCATCAAAATCAGCTGCATCGATCATCACGGGTTGCAGTGAATCGAATGCAATGGTTTGGGATCCGGCATTCAACAAATTAAATACGGGGAAACTGGTTACACCGGTATAGCTTACCTGCCAGTTGGTGCCAGTGGCAGCCGCTGGTGTGCTCAGGGTGTCGAGTACAATTGATGAATTTGCCAAACGCATGGCTGCGGCTGCATTACATTGCGCATTGGCGTCGGTGGCATTGTAACCGAATGTAATATCAGTTGCAGACGCACTGGCCGGTTGAATGTTCCAGCTTCTGTTGATGGCATGGCTTTCATAAGAAGTGCCTACGCTGAGATTACCTTTTTTCACATTCGCGGTGAATACAGTACCCGCGGCCGGTTTTACTGTCACCGGATTATAAGTGTCAGCAGTACCAATCCATAAAGGAGTAGCCACATTGGCATTGGTGAGGCGGGTTAAAGTGCCCGACTGGTTATCGCCCTTGATGGCAAACCATTGTGTTGGGGCCCCACCACCTACAAATTGCAGACCGGTTGGTTTTACCGAATAAGTACCGGTTGAAATAACGGTGATGCTGGTAACCACTCCATTCGTAAGGTTGGCAACAGCATAGGTGGGCGCCAGGTTGGCCGACAATGTACCGCCGGTGAAATACACAGCGGGAGCAGTTGCATATCCTGAACCTCCATTACCAACAAAAGTATAGGTGCCCACAACGGGGTTATTGCCGCTAAATGTTACACCGCCCAGTGCTGTTGCCACCGCAGCAGCTCCGGTGAAGTTACTGGTGTTTATACTTTGCCCGCTGGTGGCGGTATTTAAATTAAGTGCTGAAGCAGCACCATCCACAATACCGGTATCACCAATGTTGATGTTGATCTTTTGCCCGTCGAGGAAACGGAATAAACGTACGGTAGAACCGAGCTTTAATTTTCCGTTCACATTTACGGTCAGTTCATTGGTACTACTAAGCTGGTTTGCTACCAGGTTAAATTGTGCATTGGAACAATCGAGTGTACCATTGATATTATAGATCATGCTGCCACCGGTGTTGGCGGAAGCCGACCAGCCATACCCGGTTCCATACTGGCCATGAAAAGCGCCCTGATTGCTGCTTCCGTTAATGGTAACTGTTTTACCGGCATTAATGGTAAGGGTCTTCGCGCCCGTTCCATTATTTCCGTTCTGCAAGGTGAGGCTGCTGACCATTGAACCTGCGTAGTTACGCACTTCCATATCAACATCGACCACTATAGTTTGGGCCGAGCTTTGTCCGGAGTTGGGTGAGAACCGGGCAATATTCACCACACCATTACCGGTAAAGGTGGTAGTACCTGTACCGCTTACAAATACCCTTATGCCTGAACCAACTGTAGTAACTGCAGAACCTGCAGGCGCACCCAGGCGGCCATTGACAGAAAGTGTTGTTGCTTTATTGGTGATCAAACTGAATACACTTCCTGCCGGTGCAGTGGTAGAAGCGAGCACACCGGTATTGGTGATTGAAAAATCGTTCACTGTAAGCGTGTTCGACATGGTATGGGTACCATCAACTACATACAGGCCCGAAACAGTAAGGGCAACCTGTTGTAACAGGGTGCCTCCATTGAATACTGTGCAGTTTTTTGCGACGCCGGCCGTTGTTGCCAGCGTGACCGTGTGCCCCGATAGAATATGCACATTGGTATTACTGGTGGGAGCCGTTGTGGTGGTGCCACTGTAGCCCCCGTTTCCGTCGGAAATATTCCAGGTACCTCCATTCCAGTTCATATTGCCCGATGATACATAATCACCGGCGGCGATACCCGTAACGGTGAGTGTTTGTGAAACATTGGCCGCTGCTGCATAAGTATCATTCCCGGCCTGTGAAGCGGTAATGCTGGACACCCCGGATGCTATAATATGAATTTTGCCATCAACAATTGTAGCCACACCCGTATTGGAACTGGTATAGGTAACCGGTAATCCCGAGCTGGCGGTTGCGCCTGCATCAAAATCGGCATCGCCCATTTTTTTGGTAGGCAGCACGCCAAAATTTATGGTTTGCGCATCGAGGCTACCGATATAGCTGAGTGAGAAACTATTGATGTTAAATGCATTGCTGGCGCCGGAAATAAATACGCGCATGCTTTGTACGCCGGCCTGCAGGGTGAAAGCAGAACCCACCGTAATATCGCGCCAGTCCTGTGCACCGTTTGAGTATACGCTTCCGAACGGAATCGCAAACGGGCCGGTCTTATCAGTTCCATCAAATTCAACCCGCATGGCGCCATTGGCCGCAGTTGCCGCATATCGCATTTTTAATTTGTACGTACCTGCTGTGGGTACGGCAATAGTATAATTGATCCATTCGCCGTTTTCCAGGGCAGTCAGGTTATAACCGCCTTCTGAACAGGTCTCGATGTCTACTGCTTCTGCGGTCCTGTACTGACCACCCGTATTTGCGGCGGTATTGTCGTTATACACTTTGCCCTGTCCATCGAGAGTAAAGTGGTCAAAGTTTTCCGCTTCGATCTTTCCGGGCGCCATATTCATTTTATAAACAGGCTGGCCGTTTACAAACTGAACCGGATCACCGGGACAGTTCGTTGCTCTGCGGAAAGTCAATCCACCCCAGCCGGGGAAATCAACCTGGAAACCCTGGCCTTCCAATCCACTTTCCCTGGTTGAAATGTCGAATACACGTTGCAACCATTTATACCGGTCGGGGCTTAACCCAACGCGATCACGGTAATGCGCCAGCGTCATTTCATGGAAAGGATATTCGCTGAATTTAAAATTCACTCCGCGCAGCAGCTTGGTAAACTCCTTTTCTGAATAAGGATTTATTTTCTTCGAGAACCAGCGGCCGGTGCGGTCGCGCCGCTGAATGAACTCACCGTTCTCTACAGTAGGTTCCCAGGGCGTTGGCTGATCGGGGAAAGAATAATTGAGCGATGCATTGTAGCGCATGCCGAATTCTATACCCAGTAATGGCCGGTAATCTAAAAAACTATACATATCATCGCCCTGGTTCCAGGCCATTTCACACAAGGTATTTATAATAGCAACCGCAGTGATGGTATGCGACTGGTCGCGGGAAGCTTCCTGCGGCTGGCCGTTTTCCCAGATATAATTTCCTATAGGTTCATTAAAACCATAGTCGGGGGTTGAACCACCTAAAGCAGTTAAAGAATATTCATCATAATAATCGTAGGTATTAGAAGGCGAAGCAGATGTTGTATTCGGTCCGGAAGGATAGGGCAGATCATCAGAACGGTGCGGCAACCCCTTCATATAGCGAAGGGCCCGGTCGTACATGATCTCATTATCCATAAAAATACCCATGGCCATAATTCCACGCATCGCAAAATGGCCCTGGTTTCCATGACGGCCCGGATCGCCATTGTACATGTACCAGTAAAAGGTGGCGTCTTCGGAGTTAATGGCGGCGGTTGGTTCTACCGTGGTGGAATAACCGGGGTACACCAGCATCGCCTTGAACTTATTGATGTCTGATTGCAACCAACCTGTATACGTACTTTTAATGATCTCGGCGCCTTCCAGCATTTTCCAGATCACGCGGCCGGCATCGAGCGCCTTGGTACCATTTGATTCAATATGGGTAAGGTTTACCCAGGCATTGAAGATCTGGACGCATTTTTTCGCATGCCGTTCATCGCCCGTGATATACCACATGATTGAATTATAGTAGGCCGCCAATGCATCGTACTTGAATTTCTCGTAATTGTAACCTGCAATACTAGAAGGTTCTACCAGGCGGGTAACGCTGGCATCGCCCTGCACCACATAATTGTAGCTGGCATATTGGTTTTGGGATAGATTCTGGAAAGAAGTTTTCCAGGGTTCCTTACCGGCCTGCACATTATATTTCATCCTTTCCAGGTCTGAAAGCTTATGGCTGATACCCGGATGCGCGAAAGTTCTTTGCGCAGCAACATTTTGATTGAAAGCGATCATCAACAGCAAACCATACAGCGTTTGCAGGATGATCTTCCTTTTCATCCATTTATACAGTGCATGGTATGGAAAGGTGTGTGTAAAAATTTTCATAGAATTCCTGACTGTTTTAATTAGGGTAATCGATCTACGGGTTGGGTACCCGGCCTTTAAAATGAGCAGAAGCCGGGTTAGGGTTTAGGGCATTTTTGTTACAGGTTTTTCATATAATCAGTTTAGGTTTTAAAAAAATATGGATCGGTTATTTTCCGGAATAATTATCATTTATTGTACAATGATCTTTTTGTTCTCAATGCTGTAACGGGCGCCGCCGGCGAGGTTAAGCACTTTCAACACATCGGAGAGATTGGTATGGCGCGACACTTCAAAAAACAAGGGATCGTCAGTATCGGGGTTTCGCCTGTAAACAACTTCCACATCGTACCAGCGGGATAATTGCCGCATCACCGTTTTTATATCAGCATTTTCAAAATGAAAGACGCCATTCTTCCAGGCCATTACCGCATCTGTCTGAACCGGGATGGGTTGGGATAAATGGGATGACCGGTCCCGATAGCTATCGGGATGCGATATTGACACCTGCTCCCCTGGTTTCAATATAGCTGATGCCTCATCTTTCGTAACCTTTACTTTTCCTTCCAGCAAGGTTGTTTTTATGGCTTTTTCGTCGTTGTAGGCATTCACATTAAAGTGAGTTCCCAGTACTTCAATACGGCCACCAACAGTTCCGCGGCCAGTTGCGGGGAGAATATCAACAACAAAAGGCACACGCTTTCTTCCATCGGCGCTTAACAGTTTAGCTACTTCAAAGTAAGCCTCACCGGTAATCTGTACCTTTCTTTCTTTTGCATCAAATACGGTTGGGTATGTTATGGAAGAAGCAGCGTTCAACCATACCTGGGTGCCATCAGGCAGTACAACCGTATATTCACCGCCTTTGGGCGTTGACAAAGTATTGAACGCTATTTCAACAGATGAGTTTGCCGGCTGGTCATCAGCCGTTGTGTACTTCAATTCGCCATTTTTCAGCTTTATTACCGCCGCATTTCCTTCATGGGCAACAACTCCGTTTGCCGCGTTATCCAATACGATCGTTGATCTGTTTGACAACGTCAGGAGGGCTTTATTGCCTCCGGGAGCCACATCACCGTTGGTGGTAAGTGTCGCTACCTGCTTATTTGACGTACGCGTTACCAGTAACCAGCCGGCAACCGTAACCAATAGAAGCACTACAGCGGTGGTGGCTATGCGGCCAAAAGATATTTTTCGCAGGCGCCCGGTTTCCAAGGGAACCACCGGCGCTTCATCGGCCTCAAAGATCGCCTGCAATACAGCCTGGGCCGTAGCATCGGGCATGGAATGGATGGCGGGCCGTTCTTCGATCATTTTATCGATCACCTGCTGCATCGCTTCGTCATTACCGCCTTCCTGCAACTGGCGCATCAATTCTTCTTTTTCCTCCGGTGTACAGGTTTTGTCAGCATACCTGTTCAATAAATATTCAAGCGATGAAGCCATACACTATGGGGTTCGTGATTTTACACATTTAGTTACACGTACTATAGAGACTATTGTACAAAACCAGTTGGGTGAGTAGGAATGAAAAATTATTTAAAAAAAATATTAGGAAGGAGCTAACTAATGTGACAATCAGCCATTTAATAATGACGCATCAAAATGATGAGGGCGATGGAAACATCGAGCCGGGCCAGGCAATAGGTCCTGATGCTGCGCATGGCCTGCGCCAGGTGAGTTTTTACTGTTTCGGGAGATAAACGGAGGGCGGCAGCGGCTTCTTCTCTTTTATAGCCTTCTTTTTTGATCAGGTTGTACACCTGCCGTTGCTGTTCGGGCAGACGGTCGATGGCAGCCTGCAAAATGCGGGTATACTCATTGTTCAACACCCGGTTCTCGGTATCGTGGTGAAATAAAGGAACATCCTGCATGGCATTCACTTCAATGGCTTCCCTTCGCGCCATGCGCTTCATAGCAGTGAATACATAATTGCGGGTTATGGTAAACAGGTAAGCGCGGAAATGCTCCACTTCATCGAGCGTAGCTCTTTTAACCCAGATCTTCAAAAACACATCCTGTACGATCTCTTCGGCCACGGCAGATGATTCAGTGAGCTCAAAGGCAATGGAATAGATCTTGTTGCGATAGTTATTGTAAACCTGTGTAAAAGCATTTCTATCACCGGCAATAACCAGTTTCAGTAATTCGAGCTCATTATATGGAGACTGGAATGACAAGACGCTTTAAATGTTAAATTAACAGGTTAAATGTGTTTTGTGTTCTTCAATCAACACGGCTAATCTACGGCGTTTCATGTATTATTAAAATAATTTTTTTATTATGTCGCCTTCAAAAGTAAGTAACCTGTTAAAAAACAACAACCTCCCGCATGGAGAGGTTGCTGCATTTTGCCATGAAAAAACCACCTACACCAAATTGATGGTTATTTGTTTCCACTGGCAGCGTTCATGATCACTTTGGCCACTGCTTCGGCCTGTGAGATAAATATTACATGACTTCCTTTTATTTCGGTGATGGCAGCGCCGGCCTTTTTATACATGTTGCGCTCGATATCGGGGTTCAGCGCTTTATCTTCTGTAGCAACAATACCATAGCTCGGTTTTGTTTTCCAGGCAGCATTGGTGACCGGTGCACCAAAACAGGTGGCGAATATGGGAACCTGCGAGTCGCTCATGAAAGCGGCTTCATCGCTGCTGAGATCGGCGGCAAAACCTGCATGAAATTTTGCTTTGTCGAAATACACCACTCCATGTTCATCGGGAGGTAAAATACCGCCTTGGGTCTTCATGGGTAACGACATAGCCAGCTGTGCGGTAGATTCGCCATTATCGGGCATGAAGGCAGCAATGTATACCAATGCGGCTACTTTCGAATGATTTCCGGCTTCGGTAATTACCGTGCCGCCCCAGGAGTGACCTACCAATATAACCGGACCATCCTGCTTTTCGATTGCCCGGGTGGTGGCATCCACATCATCTTTCAAAGAAGTAAGCGGGTTTTGAACAATGGTAACATGGTAGCCTTTTTTAGTAAGAATAGTGTACAATTTTTTAAACCCCGACCCATCGGCAAATGCGCCATGCACGATGACAATATTTTTAACTTCATTGCCTGACGGGGGTTTGGCCTTTGGTGGTGCGCTGATCACTCGTATGGTTATACAACTGAATAACAAAACGGCCGCAAGAATTCGTACATACTTCATTGGTGATAAGAAACTGGTTTTCATTTTTTGTGTTTTAATAATTATGTATTGAAAATGCTTTCTGAATAATTTACAGCTCAACCCAGGCAGCAGCCGTAATATGTCCATTGCTTTTTTGTTGAATAAAACCGATCAGTTCCCAGCCGTTGGCAACAAAGTCGTTGGGCAGGTTCAGGGTAATGGTTTTTGCCTCACTTACATCCTGTTGAACTAACTGCCGCACAATTTGCGCATGCGATAACTGTTTACCGGCGTTCTCCCCGGCCTTTACATTACTGGTTGCAGATTTTTGTACCAGGGCCAGCACCAGTTCTGCATGCTTATCATTGGCCGCCTGGTAATCAACCTGCAGTGTACCGCCTGCTGTTTTCGCATGCAGCGTAAGTGTTGTTGAAGTGGTTTGTTCCAATCCCTTTGAAATGGCTTTGTTGATGGAGCGCTCATCGGATCCTACACTTTCGCTTTTTCCGTTTATTACCATTTGCGGGGTGTAAACCGTTTCAAGCTTCAACCAACCGGCATAGCGGCGTTGTCTTTCTGTATAGGCAGGATCGCTAAAGCGGTCCTTCCAGCCAAGGCGGTCCCAGTAATCAACATGAAAAGCCAGCAGGTAAACCGGCTTACCCTGATCTTCCTGTTGTAATTTTTCAAGCAGCTTATCGGCGGGCGGACAACTGGAGCAACCTTCCGAAGTGAACAGTTCTGCTACTACAAAACCATTGTTTTTATCAGGGATCGCCTGTTTGTTGCTTTCGGTTCTAACCTGCGCGCAGGAAACCGCGGCGATCATTACGGCTACAATTAATACAAGTAATGATTTCATATGTTCCTTTTTAATTTTATTTCTAATAGGACCGATCAGGGGAAATAAGCGGCGGTGGCATTCATCATATAATTTATACTGGCCAATGTATCAGCCGGTCCCGGATATTCAATCGTATAAACCGGAACTATGCGACCCGCCTGCTGTTTTAATTGAAGAGTTTCAACCTGTATGACCTTCCCATTGATCCTGCTGCCATACCAGAAAGCATGGTCCTGCTGTTTATAAGTCACCAGTTTATAGACTTCACCCCCAATCCGACTGGTATTTTTCCCCATACTCCAATCAAATGCAGCTGAATTTCCATACAGCGTAGACATTGTTCCCGATCTATCATTCAACCGTGCAGTGATCACTTTTAATCCGCTGTCGTTGAAAGCATATTCCCTGAGATGTACTTTCTTATTTACGCCCGACGCACAGCTGCAAAAAACAAGGATCAATGACAGATATAAAATAGCGTTCTTCATATACAACATTTTATTGTTAATCTTTGGTTGAAAGGTCAAATACATAACCGGTTTGATTTGCTGCCTGGTGACAGGAAGCACATTTTGATGGACTCTCATTATCCGGTTTCAGGGCCGGTGTTTCGAATTTGGCATAGCCCCACCCTTTTGTGTCTTTAAACTTTTCGCTATCTCTTACCATATATTGAACGTTGAGGAATTTACCCGGTCGAATATCACCTGATGCAGTTACCAGTTTTTCCCAAACCAGTTTTACTATTACAGAACCATTGGGCCATGGATTGATTCGCCCCGTTTTAATGGCATTGTAAGCAACTGGATTGGCATACATAACCCGCATGGTGCCATTATCGAGCCGCGATGTGGTACTCATCACCTGCCAGTTGCGGTATTCGGGCATATGTTTAATTCCATTGGCTGAAACGGGTAAAGAGTCAGGAGGAGCATAGCGGTTTACCCATTTCAGGTACTGGCTATCGGCTTGTTTTTCTTTGTCTGCATTAAAAGCGGGATCCACTTTTATTGTATTGAGATAGTTTCTTAAAATGGAAAGACCGGTTGGTGAAACCTTTGCACCGGGATGCAGCGCCGTATAAGACGGAAGCGGCATCTCCCCTGCATTCACCATATTATACATTTCCCAAAGAAGTCCATTCTGCTCGTTGGGTGATAATTTATTCCACTCCGAGAAGTTGAAATGTTTGCGGGCTTTTGTTATATCACGCCTCGCAAGGGAAGCTGCAATGGGCAATTTATTGTACCAGTGTAATTTTGTTTCGTTAGAATGACAATCGTAGCAGCTCTGCATCAATACCTGCTTTACATCTGCAGGCAACTGTATTTCACCTGTTACCGGTGAATTGGCTATCACCGTTGTATTTATTGAGATAATGGTCACCGTGGTAATGGCAATGACCGCCAGCACAACTACTATCATCATTTTTCTTTTGAACAACTTTGTCATCGTAAACCGTTTTATTGTTAATTGCTGATACAAATAGACAACAGAAACAGGGGGTAGAAATGCATTGTGCCGTGGTGTGGCCATATTGAGGGTCGAATTGGGCATTAGATTGTTTCAAATAGCCCTATTAGACCATAGCTGTAGGAGGAAGCAAAATATTTAGAGATTTCGGGATTTAGAGATTTTGAGATTTATCGAAAATTTAAAATCAGAACCAATCCCAAAATCTCTAAATCTCAAAATCAACAATTACTTCTTATTTCGTTTCCCTATTGCCTCAAAACCTTACAAGTCATTTTCGCAATACGTGACTAATTCAGGCCCGGAAATGCCCGGTCCGCGGTCCCAATTGCCTAAGCGGTCAGCGCCCAACTATTTAGCGCTATGAATTCCTTTATATTTGAGCCAGCAATGAAAAAGGAAACGTTCAAAATATCGAATAAGGTGATCTGGCTGAGCTCATTTTTGCTGGGTGTGCTGATGTCTGTACCGAAAATTGCCGACCGGCATTTTAACCTCCCCGAAACTATCGTCAATTCGACCCTGACATTCCTTTTTTCCCTGTTCGTTTGGTATTATAATATATTTACGCTGCCGGTATATTCTTCAAAAGATATTGCCAAGGGAATTTCCATGAAACGCCTGGTAAAGAACCTGGCCATGGGAATTTTAGTGATGTTCCTGCTGGCCGGTTTACAGCAATTTTTATTAACCCATCTCAACTTTGAACAGGCCGCATTAATGGTAGAGGTAAGAGGTATCCTCATCAGTATTACTTTTTATATGTTCATTCACCTGTTGTACCAGAGTTATCATAACCAGCAGGTAAGCATTGAGCTGGAACGTAGTAGAATGGATAACCTGGGCGCCCAGTATGAACTGCTGAAACAACAGGTAAACCCGCATTTCCTGTTCAACAGTTTGAACACGCTGAAATATATGGTGGAGAGCCAGGATGAACATACCGTGGAATTTGTTTTAAAATTATCTGACTTCTACCGGTTCACGCTGGAAAGTCGGAAGCTGAACCTGATCAAAGTGTCGGAGGAATTGAAGATTATTGAGTCGTATGTGTATTTATTAAAGGCCCGGTTCGAAGAAGGTATCGAGCTTTCTGTTGCAATTGATGAGCCGGTTCAACAAACCTATATTCCGCCATTCACGTTGCAGTTACTGGTTGAAAACTGTATCAAACATAATATCGTTTCGCTGGAGCGTCCGCTACAGATAAAAATATACAATGAAAAGGATGCTATCGTTGTTCAAAACCAGATCCAGTTAAAACGTACACCCGAAGCTTCAACTGGTGTGGGACTTGAAAATATCAACCAGCGGTATCTGCATTTGCTGGATAAAAGAATAGAGATCGTGCCCGGCGAACAGTTCTTCACCATTAAACTGCCTCTTATACATGAAAATAATCATAATTGAAGATGAAATAAAAGCGGCAAAATCGCTGGCCAACCTGATCATGCAGTTAAAGCCTGCCGCCACTATAGTCGCCAGCCTGCAAAGCATTGAAAGCAGCGTTGCTTATCTATCGCAGCATGGTTCGCCCGATCTGCTGTTTATGGACATTCAGTTATCTGATGGCGTGAGTTTCGAGATCTTTAAATCGGTTAAGATCAATTGCCCGGTTATTTTTTGCACGGCCTATGGCGAATATGCCATGGATGCCATCAAAGCGAATGGCATTGATTATATCTTAAAACCATTCTCCAAAGAACAGCTGCAACAGGCCTTTGAGAAAGTAGACAATTTCAAAAACTTTTTCCAGCAAAACACGCAGCCCGATCTGGCGGCATTACTGAAAATGATAGGTGTGGATGAGGGGAAGAAAAGTTTCCTGGTGTTTCAAAACAACAAATACGTTACTATTTCAACGGAAGACATCGCTTTTATTTATATCAGCAACGATACCACTACCATTGTAACCTTTCGCGAAAAAACCTATACCATTACCCAATCGCTCGACCAGGTGCAAGGCCAGCTGTCGGCCAAACAATTTTACCGGTTGAACCGGCAATACCTGGTGAGCTTTAGCGCCATTAAGGAAGTGGAACATTATTATGGCAGAAAATTGCTGGTAAAACTGACGGTGCCCAGTCCTGATGATCTGTTATTAGGCAAAGAAAAGACCACTGCTTTTCTGGAATGGCTGGAGAACAGGTAGCCTGTTATACGGCTTTGACTATGGGCGCTTCTGCAGGCAGTTGTATCGTTTTCTTTTCAACAACCATTTTGTACGTATCCATATTCAATGCTTTTTCGCTTTTTGCGATGATCACCGTAGCAATGGTATTACCAATGATATTGATAATGGCGCGGCCTTCACTCATAAAGCGGTCGACCCCTATCAGTAACCCCAGACCACTAAGCGGGATCACCTTCAATGCGGTAAGGGTTGACGCCAATACAATAAAGCCACTACCGGTAACACCGGCGGCGCCTTTACTGGTGAGCAACAAAATGCCGATGACAGTTAGTTGCTGCCCCAATGACATATCGATATTAAAAACCTGGGCCAGGAAAATAATGGCCATGCTCAGGTAAATAGTGGTACCATCGAGGTTAAAGCTGTAACCGGTAGGAATTACCAACCCCACCACCTCTTTTTCGCACCCAGCATCTGTTAGCTTTTTCATCACAGAGGGCAATACAGATTCGCTGCTGCTGGCTCCCAATACGATCAATATTTCTTCTTTTATATAACCAAGCAGCTTCCACACACTAATGCCATAATAGCGGCCAATTAAATTAAGCACTACAAAAATGAAAAAGACACCCGTTAAATAAAATGTAAGCATCAACTTACCTAATGCGATGAGGGTAGCAAAACCAAATTTACCAATGGTAAAGGCCATGCCGCCAAAAGCGCCGATGGGGCTCAGTCGCATTATGAGCTTCAAAATATTGAACAATACTTTATTGATGTTCTCCAGCGTGGTGAGCAATCCTTTACCTGAGGAGCCCAACATTTTTAACCCAATGGCAAATAGTACACTGAAGAATAATACCTGCAGAATATCTCCTTTGGCAAACGCATCGATGATATTGGAGGGTACAATATCTGAGAAGAATTTACCCCAGTTCATTTTACTGGCCTGTTCTGAAATTTCTGTGATCTGCCTGCTGGCTTCACCGGTGGGCTTAACTCCTTTACCGGGTTTTATAAGATTGGCGGTTATAAGCCCAATGACCAATGCCAGTGTGGTCACTACTTCAAAATAGATCAATGATTTTACCCCCACCCGGCCCACTTTTTTCATATCACCGGCCCCTACAATCCCCACAACGATGGTTAAAAAAATTACGGGGGTGATCACCATCCTGATCATATTAATGAATGTTTCGCTGATCAGTTTGGCGGTAGGCGCAAAGGAAGGGTACAGCCAGCCAACCAAAACGCCGGCCACAATACCCAGGATCACCTGCACATACAATATCTTCAAGAATTTCATAATTGTTTCCCGTAATTGCCGGGTAAGATACTAAACTCCTGAACCATCCAGGAATTTTTCAAGCACCCTATTAAACTCCGCAGGTTTTTCCATCATTGGCGCATGCCCGCATTGGGGAAACATGACCAGCCTGGCCCTGGGTAACAGGGTTTCAAATTCCCGGGCAACGGCCGGCGGTGTTATCCGGTCTTCTTCGCCCCAGATCAGTAAAGCAGGTACATGGATGTGCGGCAACAGGCCGGCTACATAATGGCGTTGGGCCGATTTTGCCATCCGGACTATGCTAAGGCATTTATGCGGGTCGGTGGTGATGCCGAACACTTCATCGACCAGGGGATCTGTGGCCACAGCAGGATCGTAAAAAGTGTAGGCTACCCGTTCCCGGATGTATGCATAATTACCTCTTTTGGGATAACTGCCCATACTGGTATTTTCGTATAGTCCGGAACTACCGGTAAGCACCAGCCGGCTTACTTTTTCGGGATGCCGGTGCGTATAAAGGATAGCTACATGCCCGCCCAGGGAGTTGCCAACTAAAATCACGTCAAGCAGACTATGGCTATGGATGTAAGATTCAAGAAAACCGGTCAGATAATCCAGTTCATTATTGTTATGCCGGTCAAACATGGGCAGAACCGGGATATGGATATTATAGTTTGATTGAAAATGCCCTACCACGCTATGCCAATTGCTTAAGCCGCCGAATAGCCCATGTAACAATACCATGCTTTGCTTCATGTTATTTTTATAAGCAAAGCTATTGGGCCTGCCAGCCCTTACCCGTGATCTCAATCACAAAACCCACGGGAGCGGGCAGATAATAAGATCCTGGCCCGGCTTAAAGCTTCCCGGCTGATGTACAGATACCGGGCAATATTCGTGAGGGATATTTTTTGAATCATAGCCGGCCGGTGCTCTACCAGGAAACGGTAACGCTGCAGCGGGCTTTTAAGGGAAAGTATATATTGATGCTCGGCCTGTTGTTCGAGCAGCTCCTGGTATAATTGCAGGTTTACCTGCAGCAGGTTCATGTGCAGGTCGTACAATGGTTGCAGTTTTTTAATATTGATGCGCAAGATCACTGCGTCCTCCATAGCAATAATGCTGATATTTGAAGGCGCTTTTTTATGATAACTTTCACAATTAGCTAAAAAATCATCGGTAAAACTGAACTTAACAATGCGCTCATCGCCTTCTTCATCTAATAAGCTAAACTTAAACTGGCCCGATAGTAAAAATGCAGAAAACCGGGCCACTTTGCCATAGCGCAGAAAGCTTTCGCCCTTACGAATGTGCTTTACGGTGGCAATACTGTCGAGCAGTTGCCATTCTTCCGTTGTTACCTGCGGATATTTCTTCATCAGACCCTGGTAATAAAATGGTAATTCCATATTTTTTATAAAGCGTTCTAAAAATAAAAAATTAAAATGGCGTAGAAAAATAGGGAACCTGGGATACTCGATCCCCCTTCTGTCATATTATCAAAAAATTCCAAATCATGCTGGTTCCTGCCAATTATATAAACCCTGCTTAAAATTTCATAACAGGCTAAATAACCGGTGGGCTAACTTTGCCAGCATTCGGCCAGGGAAGATGATTTTGTGAATAATTAATGATAATCTTATATTTATTGCGGGGTTGCAATGAAGATCAACAAGACCATACAATTAAAAGCAGTTTTCTTATTAATAGTATTCAGCCTGAATACTTTGATAGGTTTTGCCTGTGCTGTTGGGGTAAACCTGGGTCTCCATGCAAAGGATACGCATAGTCATCACCACCACGGAGAGGCTGTAAAAAAAGATTCGCACCATCATGATGAAAACGGCGCACACCACCATCATCATGATCATAAAAAGGCCAGCAACACTGCCAACGAAGATGATAATTGTTGTACCGGCAAGGTATCGCAGCTTTCCCAAACGGATAAATTAGCTGCCCAAACCATTTATTACGGCATTGAAATTCCAGTGACCCTGGCGCCCCTTCATTTTTTATACCGGGCCTTTTTGCCCGCTATTACCCAGGAAACCAATAAAATTCCCGTAGCGCGACCGTACACCCTTAATTCACGTGGGATACGTGTGTGCATTCAGTCCTTCCAGATCTGATACAGGCAGTTTTGCATTTGTAGTAAAGTTCATTTTATAAGCAATAGATCCGGCCCGCAACCGGGTAATAGTTGCCATTCATTCATTTTCATATAAACCTAAATAATGAAATACAGCCTCTTTATAGCAACCATAAGTATTGGCATTTTTTCAGCCTGCAATAGCAATAACAATAATAACAACGCGGCCACAAAAACAGCAAGCGACAGCACACCAACAAAAACAACAGCGCCGGCGCCAGCCACAACAACAAAAGCTACACCCGTTAAGGATGTGCTGACCGGTTATTTACAATTAAAGAATGCGTTGGCAAATGATAACGGAAGCGATGCGGCCGCCGCAGGCAAATCGATGGAAACGGCTTTTCACCAGTTCGATAAATCGGCATTGACACCTGACCAGAAAAAACTGTACGAAGATGTGGAAGATGATGCCCGGGAACATGCAGAACATATTGGCAAAAATGGCAGCAATATTAAACACCAGCGCGAACACTTTGACCTGTTGAGCAAGGATATGTTTGAACTGGTAAAAACATTCGGGGCCGGACAATCATTGTACCAGGACTCGTGCCCCATGTACAATGATGGCAAAGGCGCTACCTGGTTAAGCGAAAAAAAGGAAATTGAGAACCCTTATTATGGCAAGAAAATGCCAACCTGTGGTTCAGTAAAACTGGAATTACAATAAAACATCAATATGAGCCGGACAAAAAAAATTCTCCTGGGAGTTCTTGTTCTCCTTATTGTTATACAATTCATTCGACCTGCCCGTAACATAAACGGGCAGGTTTTGGCTACCGATATCACGAAATTGTATAGCATTCCCGAAAATGTACAGGCTTCATTGAAAACAGCCTGTTACGATTGCCACAGCAACAATACCCGGTACCCCTGGTATGTGAATATACAACCGGTGGGCTGGTACCTGTCCTGGCACGTTAGTGAAGGAAAGGAGGAACTGAACTTCAGTGATTTCGGGTCTTACTCGCAAAGAAAACAGAAAGGCAAATTCAAATCAATTGCCAAAACCGTTGAGGAAGATGAGATGCCTTTATCATCGTATACCCTGATTCACAAAGATGCCCGGCTTACAAACGAAGAAAAAACACAGCTCATTGAATGGGCAAAAAACTACTACCAGTCCGTATCACCTTAAAACAGCATTATGGATCATCAGCATAATCATCACCACGGCCATCAACAGTCAACACCGGAAGAACCCGGTATACATAAACACCCGGGCCACGACCAACCTGTTCAACAAATGCAGCAGCATGCCTATCACAAGCAACAGGATGATCATGCCGGTCACAATGAACATGCCGGTCATCATACAGAAGATTTCCTGAAACGCTTTTGGATCTGCCTGGCGATCACCCTGCCCATATTGTTATTGTCGCACATGATACAGCAATGGGCTGCATTCACTTTGACGTTTGCAGGCGATAAATATGTATTGCTGGCGCTTAGCAGTTTTGTATATGGATATGGCGGCTGGCCCTTTTTAGTGGGTATAACAAGAGAATTAAAACATCGCAACCCGGGTATGATGACGCTGGTGGCAGTGGCCATTACCACCGCCTATGCATACAGTGCAGCTGTAGTATTGGGTTTGAAAGGGATGGATTTCTTTTGGGAACTGGCTACTTTGATCGATATCATGTTGTTAGGCCACTGGCTCGAAATGAAATCACAAATGGCTGCATCCCGGGCCCTGGAATCGCTGGTAGCTTTATTACCGGCTGTTGTGCATGTTGAACGAAATGGCGCAACCAGTGATATTTCTTTACAGGAATTACAAACCAATGACCTCATCATTATAAAACCCGGTGAAAAGATCCCGGCCGATGGATATATCAGGGAAGGCAGTTCTTATGTGAATGAAAGTATGCTCACCGGTGAAAGTGTACCGGTGAAAAAAGAAAAGGATGCAAAAGTCATAGGCGGCGCTGTAAATGGCGATGGTGTTTTGAAAGTACAGGTCACCGGTACCGGTAGCGACAGCTACCTTACTAAAGTGATCAGTATGGTGCAGGCTGCCCAGGGAACCAAATCAAAAACCCAGAACCTGGCCAATAAAGTAGCCATGTGGCTGACCATTATTTCCATCAGTGTGGGACTCATCACTTTTATAACCTGGTTAAGCCGGGGACAGGAAATATCCTTTGCACTGGAACGGATGGTAACAGTAATGGTCACCGCGTGTCCGCATGCTTTAGGCGTAGCCATACCATTGGTAGTAGCCATCTCTACATCCCTGTCGGCTGTACATGGACTGCTTATCAGAAACCGCACTGCCTTTGAGAATGCCCGGAAATTAACCACCATCATCTTTGATAAAACAGGTACTTTAACCAAAGGCTCCCATGAAGTACAGGCGGTGATGCCTTTAACCGGCCGGTTCACTGCCGACGAGCTTCTGCAATATGTGGCAGCCATCCAGCAAAATTCTGAACATCACATTGCGCATGGCATTATGCGTAAGCTGAAAGAAAAGAACCTGGAGTTATGGAAGTCTGACAATTTTAATTACATCCAGGGCGTGGGTGTTACCGGTAAGGTGAAAGGAAAAGAGGTAGTGGCAGTGGGTCCGAATTATTTTAAACAGGAAAACCGGCAGCAACCGGTTATACCAGCTGAAATTGATCAATCGATATCCACGGTGAATTTTGTTTTGATAGACAATGAACCGGTTGGCATCATCACCCTGGCAGACGGTATCAGGGAAACAGCAGCAGCCGCGATTGCCAGCTTAAAGGCCATGCATATTAAATCTTTCCTTTTAACCGGCGACAATGAACAGGTTGCAGCGGCGGTAGCCACACAATTGAAGATGGATGGATATTTAGCCAATGTGCTGCCCCACGAAAAACAGCAAAAAATAAAAGAGTTCCAGGATAAAGGTGAAATAGTTGCCATGACCGGCGACGGTGTAAACGACGCCCCTGCCCTTGCGCAGGCCGATGTTGGTATCGCCATTGGTTCGGGCACCGATGTAGCTGCAGAAACTGCCGATATTATCCTGGTGAACAGCGACCCTAAAGACGTGGTACAAATGATCGCTTTTGGAAAGGCAACCTATCGAAAAATGGTGCAGAATTTATTGTGGGCCGTAGGGTATAACGTTGTTGCCATACCGTTGGCAGCGGGCGTCTTATATCCGGCATTTATGTTAAGTGCGGCTATGGGCGCCATGCTGATGAGCGTGAGCACTATTGTAGTTGCTTTTAATGCCAGGCTGTTACGGGTAAAATAATTGCTGCTTCAACAAGGTAATTCCGCCCCTTTCTGTAGATGCATATCCTCGCAAATGCTGCTATTAGCGTGGTACAATTATTTCAGCATTTACATCCAGAATGATCAGCTTATGTTCAAAGCGATAATTATATTTATAGTGTTCTGCAGTTTATCCGCCGCCGCTTTCTCGCAGCATGAACACCATATGCCGGCCGGAAATCATCCCGCTACGATGAAAAAGGATACAACAAAGCCAGCCATGGAACATAACATGGACATGCATATGGAGATGAATAGGGAGGTTCCCATGAGCCATGCTTTTTCTTTGAACCTTCCCATGAACCGCAACGGATCGGGAACAGGCTGGTTGCCCGATGCCTCGCCCATGTATGGCTATATGCTGCACAGCAAAAACTGGATGTACATGATCCATGGGAGTATATTCCCCGGCTACACCAACCAGGACCTTACTTCAAAAGGAAGCCGTGGTGACCAAAAATTCAGTGTACCCAATTGGTTTATGTTAATGGCCCAACGAAAAGTTGGTGAAAAAGGATTGTTCCATTACAATATCATGCTATCACTCGACCGGTTAACTGAGGGAGGCAATGGCTACCCCCTGCTGTTTCAAAGCGGTGAAAGTTGGAAAAACGTTCCACTGGTTGACCGGCAACATCCGCATGATCTGTTTTCAGAACTATCGGTGAGCTATAGCTATGCTTTTTCAAAAAAAATAGATGCCTTTGTATATGTAGGTTATCCCGGTGAACCGGCATTAGGTTCAGTTGCTTTTATGCACCGCCCATCTTCACTGCCCAATCCTGATGCGCCTATCAGCCATCACTGGAACGATGGCACGCACATTACCTTTGGCGTGGCCACCATAGGCGTTCGATTCGATAAATTTAAACTGGAAGGCTCGTCCTTTACGGGCCGGGAGCCTGATGAAGACCGGTATAATTTTGATAAAGCCCGGTTTGACTCCTGGAGCGGACGGCTTTCTTTTAATCCATCCGATAACTGGTCATTACAGGTATCGCATGGTTTTACAAAAAGTCCGGAAGCACTGCATCCTGATGAGGATGTAAAAAGAACAACCGCTTCAGCCATTTATAGTTTGCCGTTGAATAACGACAACTGGCTTAATGCTACCGCACTATGGGGACTGAATAAAACAGCCGGGCATGATGGTGAAAACGCCCTGTTACTCGAAGGGGCAATGGGCTTACATAAGGTTACACTATATACCAGGTATGAATGGGTACAAAAATCGAATGAGGAATTAAACCTCCCTGAAGTTACTTATGGAAAGGATGCGTTGTTCCCGGTAAATGCTTTCACAGCCGGACTTAACTACGATCTTTTGCAATTTGCAAAGACCAGGCTCGCCGTTGGCGGACATCTCACTTTTTATGATGCCGATAATAAACTAAACAACCTCTATGGAAAAAACCCATTAAGCTTACAATTATTTTTAAGAATATATCCAGGGTTGATGAAGATGGATATGCAGTAGACCTGTTTACACCCTGGCCTAAATGTAAATTCAAAGTAAAAGCCTCCATTCGCAATATCAGGTGCTAATGGAGGCTTTTATTTGAGGGAATTTTAAAGACCTGCGCCACTACGCAGTGAATCCAACTCTTTTTGATCAAACACCGTGTTATTCATTCTATTGATCACGCCATTACCAGTATCCCATAAAAAAGGTAATAATCCATTTGTTTTTGCCTGCTTTACAACATATTTTAAAAAATAGGCCCTCGAATCGAGGTGGAGCTGTAAATCACTACCTGTTAAATTAGAACGGCGCATGGCATCAAATTCACCCACTATTACCGGAATACCTTTATCGGTAAATTGCTTTTTCATCAGGACGAATAATTTGTTCAGATCACTTTCTTCACCTGAAGTAGCATTGCGGGTGGCATCGGTAGTGGAATGATAATTTTGTCCCCAGTAATACCACATGTTACCCCATGATTGATCCGCGTCCATCAAACAGAATTGATAAGGATTATAGTAATGCACCTCGGCCATCATGCGATTGGTAGTACGGTCTGCAGGAAGCGAACTCATCAGGCTGTTTGTTTTGGTAATATCTGTTGAAGGCCCCTGGATCACCAGCACGCGATAGCGGTTGCGCCCACCTGTTGACCGCACGGCATTTACAAACGTTTGATGGTACGAAAGCAGCACATCCATTTGATCAGCATTATTAACGGCTGGTTCATTGGCACTGGCAAAGAGTACATGCTGGTCAAAATCACGGAAGGTGGTAGCTATTTGCTCCCAGAACGCTTTTTGTTTATCGTTGACAGAATCTTTTTTATCGGCCGTACAGTTGTTCTCGAGCCAGCCGCCGTCCCAATGGATGTTAAGGATCACATACACATCATTATTTACACAATACTGAACCACTTCCTTAACACGATTTAACCAGGCATCCTGGATCTTTGCGGTAGCTTTATCGGAATATTGATTCCAGGAACAGGGGATGCGAATGGCATTAAACCCGGCCTGTTTTACTGCTTTAATAAGGTCGTTGGTAACTTTAGGATTTCCCCAGGCGGTTTCGCCACCTATGGCTTCCAGGGTATTGCCAATGTTCCAACCCATATTAATTTTCGAGGCCAGTTGAACGGCGGTACTTCCCATACCGGTAGCATCGGCAGGTTTGGGCGTAAGGTTATAACTTGGATACAAACGGCTACGGCTAAATTGTGTAACAGAAACCTGAATGGGAGCGCCATTCGCTGTTGCAATTAATAAGGTTGAATTGCGATCTGCAAATCCCTTATTTTCCGCTACAGTTATTTTTAGCGTAGTGTTTCCGGCATTGCCTGTTGTTTGGCTAATTTGCAACCAGTCAATTTTATCATAGCTCTTTATTGACCAATCTGCATTACTGTTAATGGTTAGTTCAGCTGTACCGCCAGTCACAGTAAATACCACTTCAGACGAGGAAAGGGTTACATTGGGCGCGGTTTTATCACTTTTTTCGCATGACAAAAATGACACCGCCCCTAACAAAAGACTTAAATATATCGTTCGTTTTAAAATTTTCATATTGGGCTGGGTTTATTTGGCATAGTAATTCAAAATAATTGTTGCTGCGCCGCCACAGCCAGCATTTCTGATATAGCCGATCTGCAGTTTGGTGTCTGTTAACTCAATTAACTTGAGATTGCTCCATGATACGGCACAATTATCCAACGCAGCGCTGTGAAGCGGGGTAGCATTATTCATGGTCAGGGTCTTTTTATCTTTATCAAGATAGAAAGTTCCATTTTCGGTACCTCTCGACGGCAGGGTATTGTGCACCACTTTTACAAAAGGTCCGCCTTTCAGGCTAAAGGTCATTGTTCCATAATCAGCAGGGGGAATACCTATCCATCCTTTGATATCATCGTATTTTGGCCACCAGCTCCAGCAATCACCGCCTGTCTTCATACACTCAGCATGCCAGCCGATATCTGCTCCGGAAAAGAACAACGGCCCGTCAAAAACCTTGCACTGTCCATTCGCATCAATATCCCATACCCAGGTTTTTTCCTGTCCGGGCCCGCCGGTGAGCAAATTCCAGAAAGGATCGTTTACATATTTGAGATTATCTTTTGTAACATGAATGGTAACTGTATCGAGGTACACCAGACCACCGGATGTTACTGCCGAACGGGCAATTTTATAATCGCCAACAAAAGCATAATGAATGGTATCTATCTGAAGCATTGATCTGCCGGTACCATAATCCCAAACCGGTTCAATTTTTTCGGTGTGGTTGATCAGATAAACCGTATTGCCGCCTGGATCAACAGTGAGGTCCTGTTTTATTTCCATGTCGATCTGCGATTTATCGGGCAGGTTACCTAAGCTGTAGTCTTTCTTTTTGCAGGATACCACAGTGAGTACCGCAATTGAAATGAACAGCGCTATCCGGATAATATATTTCATCTTAGTACTATTTAGATGTTGTTAATGTTTTACCAGCCTGCATTTTGTTTCAGGACGTTGTTCGACAAAGTGATCTGTGAATTGGGTATTTGTGCCAATCCTTTTGTGTCAGTGATCTTCGACGCTACAATGGTTTTTGTGGTATTGGCGCCACCATTCTTTACGGTCACTGATTCAGCAATAGTTGAAGCAGCGGTGCTTATACCCTGGCGAAGCAGGTCCCAGTAACGCTGGCCTTCGCCGGCAAATTCCAATCTTCTTTCGGCCATGATATTTGCCTGGTTAACTGTTTTTGCAGGAGCGCTGCCACCATAGGCCCGGTTGCGCACCAGATTAAAATAGGTTTGCGCATTGGCAGAACCCAGTTCAGCAGCCATTAACAATACATCGGCAAAACGGATAGAAACATAATCCTCGAACTGACCGATCATGAAGTTGACGCCACCCATTTTTTCGGCCAGGCTTTTTCCGGCAGCATCAGCCATGGGCGAATATTTTTTGTTGTAATAGCCTGTATATTCCCGCTGGTCTTTTGGGTCATAAGTGAACGCTTCATCAGCAATTGAAACTATTGAAGCACTTCTGCGGGTGTCTGCTGCTTCATACGCATTCCACAGCTTTGCACTCACCGTTCCGCCACCCCAGCCTGAGCCGTATGGGTAAAAATTGGCGCCACGAATGCCATACATTACCATCCACTGGTTACCGTCTGTATTACCATTATAATTGCTGGTATAGGTATACTTGACGGCAAACACAGTTTCTTTATTATCTTCTCCCGCATAGTCATTAACAGAAGCGGCGGGCCATAAATTAGCAAACTTCTCCACCAAACTAAAACCGCCATTGCTGATCACATCTTCAAGGTAAGTGAGGGCCTGCGCTTTCGACACGGTACCTACGAGGTCGGCTTTGTTATAGTAACCGGTATAGTACAGGAATACGCGGCCCATCAACGCTTCAGCCGCCCATTTGGTAACCCGGCCGTAAGTAGCTTTATCCTGGCTGCCATAAGGTGTAGCCTTAAGATTGGCTGCGGCAAACGTAAGATCGTCGGCAATGAGTTTATAAATACTGTCGGCACCGGCTTGTGGTACATTCTCTGTAGTAGGTTTGGTAACCAGCGGAATATTACCCCACAACCGCACCATATCAAAATAGCAATATGCACGAATGAACCTTGCCTCCGATTCATATGTTTTGCGCAGATTATCATTCCCTTCCCAGTTAACCTGGTCAAGATGCGTCAGCAACATATTGGCGCGGAAAATAGCTTTATAATAGTCGGTCCAGTTATTGCCAAACAGGTTTTGATCTGAAGGCGAACGCAGCTTGTCGAATTCATCCATCATTTGATAACCCAATCCGTCTGAATTACCGGTTCCACCAAAAGCGTTATCAGACATAATTTCAGCGGCAAGGGGTAAAGCAATTCCACCTGACCATACCCGCTGTAATCCATCATATGTACCTACCAATGCCTTCCAGGCATCGTCGGGTGTTTTATAAAAGTTCTGCTCCGTTGCAGTGGTTACGTCCTGCGTGTCGAGAAAGCTTTTTTTGCAGGCTGCCAGCGACAACAGAACGATGACTGGTATATATATTGTTATTTTTTTCATCTTCAATGGTTTTAATTAAAAGCGAATGTTTGCACCGATCATTACTGTTCTTGGCCTTGGATAATAACCTAAGTCAACGCCCGATGAAAAGCTTTCGTTGTATCCTACTTCGGGATCCATACCAGTGTATTTGGTAAAGGTGAAAGCATTGGTTACAGCAGCATACAGCCTTACTTTGCTCAGGTAATTTTTCTTAAGCATGCCGGCAAAATCATAGCCCAGCGTAATGGTGCTGATGCGCAGGAAATCGCCGTCATGAATGTACAGATCGGAGAACTGTGTCCAGTTGCGGTTGTCTTCCGTTACCCTTGGGATTTTATTGGATGAACCGGGACCAGTCCACCGGCCAAGGATCTCTGTAGAATAATTACTTTGTGAGCTGGATTGTTGATGCCATGACTGCACAATCTTATTTCCTGCAACACCGTTTGCCTGTACCGCGAAGTCAAAACCTTTATAATCCAGCGCTATATTAAAACCAAAGGTGAAGTGAGGATTGGGATCGCCGATGTTCGTTCTGTCATTGGCATCGATGACGCCATCATGGTTCACATCAACATACCGCACATCGCCAGGTTGTGCATCGGGCTGAATTTTATTACCCGACTTGCTAACATAAGAATTTACTTCTGCTGTCGTCTGGAAGATGCCATCTGTTTTCAAACCATAGAAATAGCCAACGGGTTCTCCGTCATGAGCGCGGTAAAATTCCCCGGCATTGGCGTATAAAACGTTTGTATTGCCATGAATGGTGCTATCGGCTGTAGGAATATGACCAATCGTATTTTTGTTATACGCGCCGTTAGCCCCGATCGAGTAATTCAATTTACCGATATTGTTATGGTAGTTCAACGCCAGCTCAACACCGGTATTCTTTACATCGCCACCATTAACCAATATGGCATCAACGCCCGATGTAGCGAGCATTGGTTTAGGGATCAACCAGTTCTTTGTTTTCTTAATATAATAATCAAACGAAACATTCAGGTTCTTTATGACAGTGGCGTCGAAACCGATATTGGTTTGCTCGGAAGTTTCCCATTTCAGATCGGGATTGCCGAGTCGGTTTGGATAAGCGCCCTGGGTAGACTGCCCTTCTGTTGGCCCGAAAATATAACCAGCATTGCTGAAACTGATACCTGATAAATACTGATAAGGATCCACATTCTGATTACCTACCTGGCCCCAGCTGGCACGGATCTTCAGGTAATCGAGCGAGGTAATCCCGTGCATAAAGTCTTCGCTTGAAGCCACCCAGCCTGCAGATACCGAAGGGAAATAACCCCAGCGATGGTCGGGTGCAAACTTTGATGAACCATCGGCCCTGAATGTAGCGTTCAATAAATATTTCTCGCGGAAATTATATTGAAACCGGCCAAAATAAGACATCAACGCATTCTCTTCAGGTTTTCCGGTAAGGGTTATATAATTCGCATTGGAGACATTCTGCGCTACAGAAAGATAGGCATAATTGATGTCTGAAACCCTGAGGTCCCAGTTGCTGCCAAACATATTGGAGCTTTTGAATTTCAATGAAGAACTACCGGCCATCACACTGAAACTGTGGTCCTTTGCCACCTTGAAATCATAACTCAGCAAATTATCGAACTGGATGGTACGCCCGTTATCCATGTACTGACTAACCCTTGTAGTATCATTAAATGCATAAACTGAAAGATGGTAAACCGGCGTATAACCATGGTTTTGACTGGCGTAATAATTCAACCCAAGGCTTGAACGGAATTTCAACCCTTTAATGGGTTCAACCTGTATATATACGTCGCCCACCAAACCCTGTTTGCTGTTGCGGTTGCGGCTGGTATAATCCATCACTGCATAGGGATTCGATTCACCGGTGTTCCATGCCTGATTCAGTTTTCCGGGATACCAGCCTGTTTTATCACCAGCAAAGTATTTACCGGCTGAATCGTACATTGGCAGGAATGGACTTGTCTGGAATGCAGCGCGTAATGTATTATTGTACTGGCCATCTACCAAAATGCCACGGGTATTTTGATAATTAAAGGTAAGGTGCTCACCCAGCTTCACGATGTTCTGATATAAACTATGCTCAGAGTTCATGCGGAAGGTATAGCGTTCGAAATTGGAGATCTTTGAACCCCCCACAATACCGCCCTGGTTGGTATAGCCTAACGAGGCAGAATAAGAAGATCCTGCACCACCACCCTGCATACCCAACACATAGTTCTGGAAAGGCACATTCTTTGAAAACATCTGGTCCATCCAGTTGGTACTTACGGGTAAATTATTAATAACGTCATTGGAGAAATAAGGCGATTTGCCTGAATTAACGGCGGCTTCATTTATAATGGTGGCATATTCTTTTGCGTTCAGCATTTTTGCCTTACGCGCCACATTCTGTGAGCCATAAAAACCATCGAGGGTGATGGTCATTTTTTGATTGATCTTTCCTGTTCTTGTGGTAACAAGAATGACCCCATTGGCAGCCTGATTACCATAGATAGCAGCAGAAGCAGCATCTTTCAGCACGTCAATAGATTCAATATCGGCAGGGTTCAGGTAAGAAATATCGCCGGTTTGAACGCCGTCAACAATGTACAAAGGTCCAAATTTACCAATGGTGCCCTTACCGCGAATGACTACATTCATTGACGAACCCGGCTGCCCCGAATAAGAAGTGATCTGTACGCCGGGTGCCTGCCCCTGTAAGGCCTGCAAGGCATTGGTGGTGCTTTGCTTTTGAATATCGGCCCCTTTTACCTGTACATTGGCGCCGGTTACCAGCTTTTTCTTTTGGGTGCCATAACCGATCACCACTACATTTTCCAGTTGCAGGTCGGCTTCCTGCAAAGTAATTCTTAAGTCACCATTGCCCACCGTTGCTTCCTGAGAGGCGAAGCCAATGGAAGTGATCACCAGTACTTCGCCGGAAGCCGCATTGATCGCGAACTTTCCGTTAAGGTCAGTAATTGCGGTGCGGCTGGTCTTTTTCACCATAATGGTGGCGCCCGGAATGGGCTCGCCTGTACGTTGGTTTAAAACCGTACCGCTAATTTTTGCCGTTTGGGCAAAAGATTTTGTGCTTATAAGGAATACCGACAACATTCCCCATAGCAGCCATGATCGCAAGCAGATCGTTTTGGTTGATTTCATATTTAAATGTTTAACTTAACTACAGTTTAATATTTACTTTCTTTCCATCATACAACACCTCTTTATCGCATTTGGCATCAAAGTCCAAACGCTTTGCTTCATTGGGTGTTATCACATTAATACGGAACATTCTTCTCTGCAGCATCCCATTAAAAGTGCCTTTACGGTCGCCCACTGTAATGGTCTTTGTTGCTTCGCTATACTTTATTGGAATGATGGCAAAAGCGCCTTTTTCGTAATTGTAATTGGTGCCTTCATCTTCATACAGCTCAAAGGATGCATCGGCTCCGGTGTATACATTCAATGTAATAGTGTCGGCCTGTTTTTCTGCCGTGTATTGCAATTCGGGCCCAAAGGGAATAATAGAACCTGCTTTTACAAATACCGGCATGCGTTCGTACGGTGCTTCGGCCGTAATTGTTTGTTTGCCGGCATACCATTTTCCCGAATACAGATCGTACCAGCCTGCGCATTTTGGCAAATACAATTCGCGTTGGGTTTGTTTGTATTGATAAACCGGGTTTATCAGCAGGGAAGACCCGAACATATACTGATCGGCAATGTTCAACACAGCGGTGTCTGCTGCAAAATCCATTGCCAGTCCGCGCATGATGGTATAATCATTATGGTAGGCTGCACCCGCCAGTGAATAGATGTAAGGCATGAGGCGGTAACGCAATTTATCGTAATAGAGAAAGCTTTGATAGGCAGCATGTGTTTCGGGCGCCGTGTTGAATACTTCGCGGTAAGGGAACTGCCCGTGCGAGCGGAACAAAGGAACAAAGGCGCCGAACTGCGTCCACCGGGTCATTAATTCCCGCCATTCTTCCAGACTTTCAGCAGTTGGGTATTCAAATTTTTCGGGCACTACAAATCCGCCGATATCCATTGTCCAGTAAGGAATACCCGACATGGAAAAATTAACGCCGGCAGCTATTTGCATCTTCATATCGTGCCAGGTGGCGCCAATATCGCCGCTCCAGATGGCGGCGCCATAGCGTTGTGAACCGGCAAAACCTGAACGCGTTAATAAGAACACGCGCTTGCCGGGATCTGTTGCCCGCTGTCCTTCATAAATGCCTTTCGCATTTTGTAAAGGATAGGCATTCAGGTATTCGGCTGAACTACCTAATGCCGTAGGCGTCATTTGTTGTTTTCTTTTTTCCGGACTTACATTGGAAAGAATATCGGGTTCGCTGGCATCCATCCACCAGGCATCAATTCCTTTGCTATAGATCTTTTTGTTGATCAGGTTCCAGAAACCTTTGCGGGCGTTTTCATTGAAGGCATCGTAGAATGTAGAAATATAGCCTTTGCCAATCCAGTCTCTTTGACGGTCGGCAATATTCCTTTTATACAACCAGCCATTTTTATCAAACTCATTATAAGTGGAAATGCCTTCATAAAATTTCGGCCATACCGAGATCATGATGCGGGTATTGTATTTTTTATGCAATACATCGATCATGCTGTCGGGCGAAGGGAAACGGCTTTCATCAAACTCCTGGCTGCCCCATTCGGCTTCGCGCCAGTAGCTCCAGTCTAACACAATATTGTCGAGGGGAATTTTTCTTTTGCGGAATTCATCAACAGTGTTCAGGATCTCCCCTTCTGTTTTGTATCGCTCGCGGCTTTGCCAAAAACCCAATGCCCATTTGGGCACCATGGTTGCTTTACCGGTGAGGTTGCGGTAACCGGCAATCACTTCATCCATATTATTGCCATAGATGAAATAATAGTCAACCTGTTTACCGGCTTCCGAGTTGAAGCTGAAACAATTTTCTTCTGTTGCGGAAACCGGTTCCTGCCATTTTACGGCGAGATAGGATTCGGCGCCTTCGGGGTCCCATTCAATGCGAATGTCCATTTTCTTTCCGCCGGTCATATACAGCGGCAGCGAAGCCGGTGCAGGGTTCCAGGCCTTGCGCCAGCGGTTCAGTACCTGCACACCATTTATCCATACTTTAATGGTGCCGCCAAATGTGAAGCGGAATTTATGCAAACCGGTTACATAACTGGCAATACTGCCCTCCCAGGTCACAGCACCTGTGAGCGGCGTAAATGCTGCAGGCAAAACAATTTTAGAATCGTTGAGGAACTCCATATTAATAACAGACTCTGCTCTTTCTACTATTTTATCCTCAGGTTTTGATTTGGTATTTGTATAGGAAGCGGTAAGCCAACCGGGTTCGCCTTTTTTTGAGAAAAGTTGTAAGGATGACAATTGATTCAGCGAGCGTACATCCCCGGCCCGGGTGAGGGAATAATTATCCCACAGAATGCCATAATTCTTATTAGAGATCAAAAACGGAATGGCCACTTCGGTATTGTTCTGGAAGAAGGTAACCTGTTCGTTTTTATAGTTAATAATGCCATCCTGGTGCTGACCCAAACCGTACCAGGCATCGTCGCCGGTTGATTGAAAGGTTTGTGTAAGCGCATAATAAGGTTTGCCTTCAATTACGGTAGGCTGAAAGTGTCGTCCAAACAATTGCTTTTCAGCCAGTATTTTTTTGCCGGTGATATCGCGGAAAGAAACGGCGCCTGTTTTAAGATCGACAATGGCGGTGAGGGTTTTTGTTTTAAGCGTAAGGCTGCCTTTTGAGGGAATTACGTTCCAGGTAAGGCCGGGCTTTTTGCTGTAATCTGTGATCAAACTTTGAGTAAGGGCCACTTCCCTGCCGGGCGCTGCGATCACTCTTATAATATTATCAGCAATTACTTCGAGTTTAACGGCACCCGACCTGCCCGTTACCAGGCTATCGGTGTAAATGATTACACCGGTGGGGGTTGTAATGTATGCGGGAGAATCTGCCAATACGGCATTTATCATCGAAAAGCACAGGACACCCAAAAGCAACAATCGTAATTTCATATATAAGCAATACAAGCGTTAAACGATGCTGTAAATCTATAACGGTAGGGCTTTATATGAGGGATTCAAATGTTTACAATTAGGGTACTAAATGTTAAGTTGGCTGATTTTCACTCGATTGTATCTGATTCAGCTATTAATATGAGCTTTTACGGTTAGGGAATGCCGACGATAGGGGAAGATTGAAAACACCCCGGGAGAGCCTGGGGGCGTTGTTGCCGGCCGGTAGAAATGGGTGGGAAGTCGCCTGATGTTTTGGCAGAAATGGAACACCCCTGTGATAAAACTCATACCACTTGTTAACCAGGATCACTTCATGTGCACAATTGAAAAGGTAGTTTTAGGCTGTCAATTAACCATAATACTATCCTTTAAACATTGTAAAATGAAACACATTATTCTTTCCATCATTGTCATTTTTGTTGCCCTGCCTGTTTGTTTTGCACAATCAAAAGCCGGCAAAATAGATACAGCAAAGCATGTTACTTATTATAGCTGCCCACATCACCCTGACATGGTATCAAAAGAACCTGGCAAATGCCCCAAATGCGGCATGGCGCTCGTGCTTTCGGGTAAAGAACAAATGAAGGCAACGGCCACAAAAAGTTATCGTTGCCCGGTGCATGTAGATGTAGTGGAGCATGACCCCGGCAAATGCCCGCAGTGTGGCCGGAAACTACAACTTTCTTCCAAGGAGCAAATGAAAGCGGAAGTTGGCAAGGTATATACCTGCCCCATGCATCCGCAGGTAGCGCTTGACAAGGATGGCAAATGCCCTAAATGTGGCCATGCGCTGGTTGAGAAGAAAAATTGAAGCTGTTAAAAAGGGCTATTTTTCTTTTCAAATAAGAGAACTTCTCATTAAAAGAAATGGTCTTTTGATTTAATTAAACGCCTTTTGCGTTAAACGGAACGGCCATTTAGTTTAATTAGGAGTCTTTTGCGTTAAAAGAAATGGACAAATCGTTTAATTCAAACGTGTTTGCGTTAAACGGAATGGCGTTTCGATTTAATTAAAAGTCTTTTGCTTTAAAAGGAATGGTGTTTTGATTTAATTAAACGCCCGTTGCGTTAAACGGAATGGCGTTTCGATTTAATTAAAACGGCTTTGCGTTAAACGAAACAGTCATTTGATTTAACTAAAAGGACGTCCAATTAAATGAAATGGACGTCCTTTTAAATTGAAAATGTCTGCGTCAACAAAAAATACATTGATTTTCAATGCTATAATAAATAAGCCCTGCCAGGGTTAAGGTATTTTGGTTGTTACCGCTTTACCCGTATAAGTTATCACCCTATCAAACTTCCCGGGCACTTCCATCCCTGTTCCATTACCCTTTTTCACCACCACAACATTGAACGTGCGGTTCTGCAACATTCCGGGAAATGATCCCTTCCGGTCTTTAATGGTTAAGGTCCGGGCTTTGTCGTTCCATTCAAAGTCGATGAAAGTACAGATCCTTTTTTCATAATTGTAATTGTCGCCTTCGTCTTCGTACAACGTGAATTTGCCATCGGCCCCTTCATAGATCCTTATTTCAAGCGCATCCGGTTTTTTCTCGTCGGTATACTGCTGAAACGGTCCCATTGGAATAATTGACCCGGCCTTTACATATAAAGGCATAATATCAATAGGCGCTTCTTTTTCCACTTCCTGATCGCCGGCTAATTTTTCACCTGTCCAGAAATCGAACCACTGGGTTCCTGCAGGCAAATACAATTTTTGTTTTTTGATGGTCTTGAGATCAACAGCGGTATTGCCATTTGCCCTGCTGGTGTACATGGAATCAGTTACGGGACAAACCAACATTGATTTTCCGAACATATATTCATTATCGATGTTCAACACCTTTTTATCGGTGGGGAAATCCATCATCAGGGCGCGCATCATAGTGCCGCCGGCAGCAACCTCCCAGGCATTGGAATAATTATAGGGCAGGAACCGGTAACGCAGGTTAATGAATTTTTCGATGGCATCATAGGCCCAGTCGCCTTTGGCGCCGAATTGATAAATTTCCCGGGGTGTATCTGTACCGTGCGAACGCATCATCGGACAAAAAGTTCCAAACTGCAGCCAGCGTACATACAGTTCGCGGAAGGCCGCATCGCTTACGCCGCCCGGATAATTTCTTCCTGAAAAGAAACCACCAATATCGCTGTTCCAGTAAGGCAGACCTGATAATGATAAATTAAGCCCGCCGGAGATCTGTTTGCGAAAAACATTCCAGCCCGATACCACATCGCCCGACCACATCATGGTGCCAAAGCGTTGCTGACCACTAAAGGCCGAGCGGGCCAGAATAAATACCCGCTTGTTGCCCGTCACTTCTCTTTGATGTTTATACACCCCGCCGGTATGGATTAAGGGAAAGGCATTCCGCACTTTTCGATAAGCGCCGAGGAAAGTTTGATAGGCTTCATCACTTTCTTTATCCTTGAAATGATCGGGTTCAGTTGAATCCAACCACCAGCCATCAATACCGATAGAGAAAATATTTTTGTTCATGTAGCTCCAGTAAATGTCGCGGGCATGCGGATTGAATGCATCGTACACTTCTACATTCTCATTGATGGGCCAGGTAACATACTTGCCAAACAACAAGTTCTGTTGTTTGAACGCCTCGTATATTTTTGTTTTGTTGCCGAACGAAGGCCACACAGAAATAATGATGTGCGCGTGATGATCATGCACACTGTCTACCATTTTCTTTGGTTCAGGAAAACGGGGGTTGCCAAACTCAGTAGAGTTCCAATAGCTTTCGTCTTCGCCCCAGTATTGCCAGTCCTGCACAATGCCATCGAGCGGCACATGCAGCTCCCGGTATTTGCGTACCACTTCATTGGTTTCATACTGGCTTTTATAGCGCTCGCGGCTTTGCCAGTAACCGAGCGTCCAGCGGGGAAACAGCGGCGCCTCGCCGGTGAGTTGCCGGTAACCGGCAATTACTTTATCGGCATTGCCGCCCTGAATAAAATAATAGTCAACGCCCGCCCCTACTTCCGATTGAAAAGAGGTTCCATCGGCGTCGTCTTTAAAATGAGTGGTTGAATTATTATCCCACAGTACGCCATAGCCTTTGATGGATTGAAAAAATGGTACGGCGATCTGCATATTATTTTGTTTCAGCAGTAATTGCTGACCGCGCTGGTCCATTACACCGCTTTGATGCTGGCCCAGGCCATAAATAGATTCACCACCTTCTAACTGAAACGTTTGTACAACGTCATACAGGGGTGGGTCGGCGGAAGGGGAAAAATGAGTGCCATTCTCTTTTTCCTTCAATAACAACGCCGCATTTTTATCATAAAAACGAATGGCTGCTGTTTGCCGGTTGAGCTTCACCACCACTGATTGGGTAAGCACTGTCAATTCATCTTTTTCCTCGCCAATCACCAATCGCAATTTTTTTTGTGGCGCCGCAATGACGGCCAGGCTTTTCTCCATTGCGGTGGAACCTGCAGGCGCCTTTATTATGCGCACTATTTGCGGCGTATAAAATTGCACTTCCACATCAGTGCCCTGGATCCTTGCTTTGATTCCATTGTCGGTTTTCTGGTACGATTGGCTCCAACTTGTAACGTGCAGTCCGGCCAGTAAAAAAGAGAATAAAATAATTCTTTTCTTATTCATTTAGGTTTGTGTTATCATGAATACCTGTAAGGTCGATAAGCAATAGGGGAACGAGGCAGGAAGTAGGAAGTAAGAGATATGAAGCTCAAAAAAGTTCAGCTTGCCACTTATTTAGAAAATCGAATTAAGATTTTGAGGCTGGAAATTCGGTCTCTTCTTACTTCCTACTTCTTACCTCCTATTTCATATAGTTAGGACCTCAAAGGTCAGTCCTTTATTTAATGATCAATATCCAGGATTCGGCTTCAGGTTTGTATTCTTATCCATTTCTGATTTAGGAATGGGATACAGCGCACGGTAATCGCCATTGGGCATATGCGACAACCACGATTTTTTGGTAAACACCCCAAACCTGATCATATCTGTTCTTCGCCGGGCTTCCTGGTTAAATTCCCAACCCAGTTCATCGAGGAAACGGCCATACTTAATATCGGCGCCGCCTTCAGTTGTTGAAATAAAATGATTCCGCAGGCCATAATCATACGTACTCCCGCCTGATAACTGCGCTCCGGTTACAACCGCCTTGGCGGGATTCGCTTTAAAAGCCCGTTGACGCACCTGGGTTACGATGAGGGCAGCTGCATCGGCGCTTCCCAATCGCAATAAACTTTCTGCCTTCATCATCAACACATCGGCATACCTGAAAAGCGGCCAGTCATTGCTGAGGCGGTTGGTAGCCTTCATGGCTATTTCAAATTTTCCCAGCCGGTACCCATCCACTTCTTCCGATTGGTCAACGCCGGGCAAAGAATTGCGATAAGCCAGCGGCTTTCCTACAAAAGCGCCCATAGTACCAAAGATGCTATCGCCTGTGGCCGTGTATTGTTGCCCCCTGATGTAGTTATCGAGCAGGCGGCTGTCTTCCGGGTCAAATGTATTGATAAATTGTGGTATCGCACATACACCACCCCAGGGCGAAAATTGCAGATTGTAGGTTTTTTGATTTTCCGGCTCCAGCGTTTGCATATGCACGTCAAAAGAATTCCAGTCGTTCACGTATTTTGAATCGAAAGGCAAAGCAAAAATGATCTCTTTCGAATTTTCATTGTTGGTTACAAATACACTCTTTTGGTTAGCCTCCAGGCCGATCTTTCCGGAACTTGTTGCAAAGTTGATGATGGTATCACAAACAGCCTTGCATTTGTCCCACTGAGATGTACCGGTATACACTTCTGCGTTCAGATACATTTTCGCCAGTAAGGCAAGCCCGGCCCATTTATTGAATTTGCCATAAGTCTTTGTACTTACTTCATCGGTCACCCGCGGAATGTTTGTGATAAGATCATTCACAATAAAATCATACACTTGTTTGCGGGTACTTTGCTGGGGCAGAAACCCGGCCGGTACATCAAACCGGTCAACAATGGGAATATTGCCGTAAATGTCGCATAAGACCCAATAGTAAGATGCGCGCAACAATTTCATTTCCGCAACCAATGCAGCCGTGTCTTTGGCTGCAACTGGAATAGCGCCCGATTGCACCTGGTAAATGATGCGGTTACAATTGGTAACGCCCTGGTAGGCCCGCGTCCAGATATTGATCACAATATCGTCATCGGTTGTCCATTTATGTTCATGGATGCGCCGGTAAACACCGCCATCCACCCATCCATTCGGCCGTGCAGGCGTAAGCATTTCATCACCGGAAACTTCCTGTGCGCGGTAAAGCGTATTCCATTGTAACAAAAGCCCCCGCCAGTCAACATAGGCTGCTCCTGCCAGTGCCGGCAGATCAGAGCTGGTAGGAACAAAATCACCTGAAACGATCTGGTTATAGTTAGTGTCTTTCAATTTTGTGCAGGCCGATAACAACATAGCACCAACAACCAGTGCAGTTATGCCAGATACTATATAATGAGCTGTTTTTTTCATTGCTGAAATAATTAAAGGTTAGAAGGTAACGTTAAGACCAACACTGAAGGAGCGGGTTGTTGGATATTTGAACGGTGAATCCATTCCGGGATCAAGACCTGAAGTGGGAACCTGCACAACACCTGACTGGGCAGTAGAAGTTCCATTGCGTAAACTAACCTCGGGGTCTATGCCTTTGTAACCTGTAATAATAAATGTATTAAGTGTAGCTATATAGAATCTTGCAGACCTGATATATTTTAAACCGGTATTCTTTAAACTATAACCCAGCGTTATGTTATCTATCTTCCAGAAATCACCGTTCTCAATATAATAACTGTTGAATTCAACCGGTGACTTCAATTGTGTTTTTCCGTATACCGGATTATATGCATTCTTTAACAGGTTGTATTGCGCCTGGGTGGGGTTCTCGAACATCATCCGCTGCAAGTTTGCCACCTGGAATTTGAATGCGCCTCGTTGCGTTATGGCCAGGTCCCAGTTCTTATAGGTGAAATTATTGTTCCATGACAGGTAGTATTTGGGTAAGCCATTCCCAATCACTTTTTTATCTTCAAACGAGTGGCCGAATGACGAATAATTCACCGGTTTGCCATCTTTTCCTTCATACACCCATTGGCCATAGTTCGCAGCATCTGATGGGTCATTGCCAACGTCCACAACTTTATACCCATAGAAATCTCCAACTGATCCGCCCACCTTTAACAGGTGCGAGAAGGTTTGAATAGGCGGGAAAATAGCGCCCACCCGGATATAATCAGTGGATGTTTTATACAGATCATTGGAAAGACTTTTCAGCTTGTTGGAGTTGGTAGAAAAATTAACGGTCGTGTTCCATTGAAAATCACGCTTCGATACCGGCACGAAGTTCAGCGATATTTCAAGCCCTTTATTTTCGAGTGTGCCTACATTCGCCAGCGTACGATTGTATAAGTTTGGCGGACTGGGTACTTCGAACAGGTACAGCAGGTTATGGATCTGGCGGTCGTACAGGTCGATGCTACCGCTGATGCGGTTATTCAACAGGCTGAAGTCGAGACCGATATTCGTTTCACGCTTTTCTTCCCATTTCAGATCGGGGTTGGCGTTTTGTGTAGGCACCAGGGTCTGGATCCAGCTACCATTTGATAATACAAATCCGCTATAACCAAGCAAGGCAACACCGCGGAACAGGTCAAATGGTTGGGAACCGGTAACACCATATCCCGCTCTTAATTTCAGGTCATTGATGATCTTCACATTATCCATAAATGCCTCGCGACTGATCTTCCAGCCGGCAGATATTGCCGGGAATGTTCCCCATTTATTATTGGTACCCCACAGCTGACTGGCCTCTTCGCGACGAATGCTTGCCATGAATAAATACTTCTGATCGTAATTATAGCTCAGTCTGCCGAACAAGCCGATCAAATTGGTTTCAGCCTTGTAGGTCCTGATAAGGTTTACATAATCACCGCTGCTGATCGCTCGTCCCAACCCTATATTATGCCAGTCGAAGATATCGGTGGGAAAATCCCAGTTCTCCATTTGACGATTGCTGTAATCATTTTCCTGGTAACTGTAACCGCCCAATACCGTAAAGTTGTGTTTTGATAATGACTTTGAATATTCAGCCGTTAATTCAGTCAACCGGTCAATTGATTCGGCGCCACCTTCCCGGGCATAGCCATTGCGGTTATCCCTTAGTGTGGAAGCATGTTTTTTTGTTTCGGCGTAACCATATTCCTGCATCCATTTTGAGTAAGAGAACAGGGCCGATAATTTCAATCCCTTAACAGGCAGGAATGCTATTGAACCGTTAAACCTGGAGAGCCCTTCATTGGTTTGTCCTTTGCTTTCCATCAGGTCCGATACCGGACTCTGGTATTCAAATTTGCTTAACTCCTGGAACCAGTTCCCGGCAGTATCCTTCACCGGAGCCGTGGGGTTTTGCCGTAAAGCCTGCAGGTAGTCACCGGTATTGAAGCCATTCAATTTACGGGATGAACTGAATGCATTTACGTTCAGCTTAAGCTTGTTGTTGAACATGTTATGATTCAAATCGAACCGGCCTGAAAATAACTGGTTGTATGATTTAAGGAATAAACCCTGTGAATTGTCATAGTTCAGGCTCGCGAGGTAATTGGTAGTAGAATTACCGCCGCGAATAGTGAGATTATGGTCCTGTGAGAAGGGCGTTCTGGTTATTTCTTTCAGCCAATCGGTGCTGGCGCCCTGATCGATCAACTGGTTTTGACGCAGCCCCGCAGCGATCTGTGCACGCATATCTGCAGCCGTAGACATATCGGGTTTGCGCGCAATGGTTTGAACACTGGCGAAAGCACCATAATCAACCGATGTTTTGTTATTACCGTTAGCCCTTTTTGTGGTGATGAAAATAACACCGTTGGTACCACGGGTACCGTAGATGGCTGCGGCAGAACCGTCTTTCAATACATCGACCGATTCAATATCCTGTGGTGTAATCATGCGCAGATCGCCGGGCACCCCATCTATCAAAACCAATGGATTCTGGTTCTGCCCCATCAAAGTTGACTGGCCACGTAAAATGATCTGGGTAGAACCGGTTGGGTCGCCGCTGGGGTTTACAACGGTTAAACCGGCTACTTTTCCCTGGATCAACTGACCGGCATCGCGCACCGAACCTTTAACAAAATTAGCTGCTTTTACCGAGGCCACCGAGCTGGTTACATCGCCTTTCTTTTGGGTACCATAGCCAATTACGATCACTTCATTCATGTCGCCTGCGCTGGCGCTCATGGTAATGTTCACCGAAGCAGTGCTGGCGCTCACCTCCACTGTTTGGGTTTTGAAACCAACATAAGAAATTTCGAGGGTCACGTTTTCATCCGGCACCGATAAACGGAATTTTCCACTGGCATCTGTAATGGTACCAATAGTAGTACCCTGAATGAAGACAGAAGCCCCTACCACCGGTGTTTTTTTCTCATCGAGCACCACGCCTGAGATGTCGCGGTTTACCGGCTTCTTTTCTTCAGTTACGGCTGCATTATTAACAGCTGTATTATTATAATCCTGTTCCTTTTCTTTTGCATCAAACAGGATGATCAGGTTGCCAACAGCCTTGTATTTGATGCCTAATGGCCCGATGATCGTTTGCAGAAATTCGGCCAGCGTTTTGTCCTGTACAGAAAAACTCAGTTTTCTTTTTACATTTATAATGGTGGGACTGAATACAAATTTGGCATCCACTGCTGTTTGTACTTTTTCCAATACGGCCTTTAATTCAGTATTGTTAGCAGCAATGGTAATTTTCCTGTTCAGTGCTTCCTGCCCGTGCACAGGAATGGCATACGATGAAAAGACAGTAAAAGCAATTAGTATATAAATGATCATCAATCTCATTGCCAACCGGGTTAAAGCAATAAGTAAGTTTTTTTCCATAAATTGTGATTGGTTTTGAACGTGAATGATAAGAGCGGGCAAAACCCTTCCCGACTAGGTCGGGATTGCTAAGGCCGGCAATACTGCGAATATTGCTGGCTTTTATTTTTGCAGACTTCTATGTTGGATTACGACTCATATGGCAGTTTTTTTTGAGGTTATACAATAAGCAATCAGTTCTAAGGACATTCTTTCGCTGTTTTTAATAATATCTTGGTCCCTTTTATTTCATAGGTCGCATTAAAGATCAGGCAAATACCTTCCAGTTTATTGAACAGGTTTTGCCCCGTGAGGTCGCCGGTGAACTGGCAATTCCTGATCTTATCGTTCTCGAGCACTATCTCCAGTTCATAAGTATCTTCGAGGTCGTTCAGCACCTTATACAGCGGCGTTTCATTATATACGAAATGGGCTTCTTCCTTTTTTGTTTCTTTTGGAACAGGTACCGGTTGATCGACTATAGAGGTAACAAAATGCCGTTCTTCCTGGTAATAGGTCACTTTTTGGTTGGGGGTAATAATAACGCCATTTGATTTCTGCTGCACTTCATTCAGCTTGAGCTGTTCTTTATTTTCATACACGGCTACGCGGCCGGTTTTTACTGCCACTTCCACCTGGCCGTTCTTTCCCCGAATGTCGAAACTGGTGCCCAGCACCTGGGTAACTATATTATTATTATATACAAAAAATGGCCGGTTAGGATTTTTGCTGACCTTGAAGAAGGCTTCGCCTTCGAGATACACTTCTCTTTTTGCGGCCGCAAAGTGTTTTGGAAAGGCAAGTTTGGAACCGGGATACATGGTCACCGTGCTGCCATCTTCCAGCTGCACATCTTTGGGTGTAGTGCCGGTATTGGCCTGCTCCATAAAGCCCGCGGTGACCTTTGCGGCAACCAATGTACCGCCGGCAGCAGGCGTTTTCGCATTACTTCTGAACCAAAGTATACCGCTGGTTAAAACCAGGCCCAGCAAACAGGCAGCGGCGGCGTATTTCCAGGGAAAGGCCCGCCGTTTGAGGGGCACCATAATCGCTTTCTCTTTTGAAGCAGATTGCAATTTGTTCCAGAGGCGGCTTTCCACTTCACCCATTTCCCTGTCATTGAGGTCAATAGTTTCATTGTCCAACAGTTCATACCATTGGTCAATAACGTTTCTTTCGTCATCTGTACAGGAATTATCCAGGTACCTTTTCAGTAACTGTCTGAATGCTTTATGGTCCATTAGAACAATTTTGGCACTTATAATATAATAGTCAAATCAACCTTTATTTACCCTAAAAAGAATGGTAACTTTTTTTTGATGGGTAAACCAGCAGGCGCTAAACCGATTTCAATTTATTACTTAGAGATATTTTCAAACAGGAGGAGGATAAAATCAACGAGAATAAAGTCGCGCAAAAAGAAACGCAGCGACTTTAAAGATTGGGTAATATGATATTCCACAGCCTTTTCAGAGAGGTCCATGATGCGGGAGATATCTTTATTGCTTTGTTTTTCAAAACGGCTTAAGCGGAAGATGGTCTGCGTTTTTTGCGGCAACTGACTGATGGCTTTGTCGATGGCGGTGTTCAGCTCCTGCACCAGCAGGGGCAGATCGGCGCTGTTTTCCTCTGCTTTTTGCAATTCGCCGAAACCCGTGTACACTGCGTGCGTTTTGAAATGGCCGACTTAATGTAGTTGATTATCTGGTATTTTACTGCTGTTTCGAGGTAGGCGGCGATGGTAATTATCTGGTGGCTTTCCCGGCGGTCCCAAAGATCGGTGAACACGCTTTGAACTATGTCTTCCGCCACTTCCTTACTATTTGTTTTGCTTACGGCAGAACGGTACAGCTTTCGCCAATAACGTAAATAAAGCTCTTTATAAGCAAGTTCGTCGCTTATTTTCAATAGCTTAAGCAATACGTTATCAGCAAGCAATCCGTAGTCCATAAAAGCAGCTTCACTGTTATTCGGGCCAGTGAATTTATATACGTAAATTATACATTTATTTTAACCTGCCAAAGAATATTTAGCAGCTGCAGGATATAGCTGATTGCCTTTGGGGGTCTTTGCCGAAGGGAGGTATCCCCGATCAGGATCTTTGAGTTTTTTTCATTGAGAGATGCATATAACAATTTCATGTCTTTATCTGCGATATTACAATTTGCATGATTCAGTTCTTCGAGGCTTAATATTATTTAAACACAGGCAGCCTGGTCTATTTGTTTCCCTCCGCATTCTATTCACATATTCACGCTGGCAGCAGTCAATTAATTACTGATGATATATAACAGTCCTATCGCATCCTGTTCCGCTAGTCGTTCAGGCAATGTTTTTTGCAAATTGATTGCCCATGTTTACACGCTTATTGTCAAAAACTACACGGTTATTGTCAAATTTGGCACAGTTATAAATTTGTTTATGTAAATAACACATTTATTTTTTAACTTCGGTTATCGTCTTCAGGCCAGTTATTAAAAACCGTTATACATGTTCCATAGAGTTATTAAATAACGGTCTGCATTTAAGGTTTATGTGAACCATCAAATACCTATTTCCATGAAGAAGAAGCACCTTATCTTTTTGCAATTACTGTCCGCAACTATTGCCATCGCAATTTACTCCTGCCAGAAAAACAAGATTAAACGGAAAGAATTAAACAATACTTAAGTACTGATCACTAACATAGTGCCCCATATTTATTCCACTTACGCTGGATTATTAATTTGTTGATTGGATTTTAACAATTGACAGGCTTGTGTATTTCTATTCTTTAGTGAATTTATCCTCTTAATAGCTTGCATATGTTCAACCAATATGAAAATATAGTCATTGCAACTATTGCTTTATTGAAGCAATTAAAAATTAAAATAAATAAGACTACAGTTGATGAAACTTTGCGGAATTATCCTGATTACCCCAGCTTACTTTCCATTTCCGACGCATTAACTAAATGGGATGTTCCTCAGCGCTCCCAAAGCCATACCCATTATCGACAACGGTACCACCGGGGATCATCGTCTCTGAAGTTTTTTAACTACTTGCCATTTCAAGCAATCAACAAAAACAAGCAGGCCCCATAGACAAACAGTTATAGTCAAAACTGCGCAAATATTAAATTTCACCGGATGATGAATAAATTTAAAATAATTTTAAGTAGCTCACTATAAACTTTATCTCATTATGTTCATTGCTTTCGAATCCCACGTAAAAGCTACTATTGCTTTTCTTCGCCACCTGCGTGTAAAGGTAAATGCTTCTACAGTAAACGAAACGCTCAAGAATCATCCAGACGAGACCAGTCTGCTCAGCATTAGTGATGCCTTGGGTAAATGGAATTTGCCGAATGGTGCGGGAAAGATAGATACAGCGAATATTGACCAACTGCCGTTACCGTTTATCGCTCTTACAAGAAGAGCAGGAGCGCCCTTCATAGTTGTTACTGCAGTAGATGACAATTACGTTCATTTTCTTGACAGTAACTATAAAAGGAATGTAACCAGTACCAGAAGTGATTTTATAAAGGACCAGGGCTGGGTTGGTTTGTACCTTATTGCGGAGCCAAATGTGCATTCCGGTGAGCCGGATTATAAAGCCGCTAAACGAAAGGAAACCGTAGCTACCCTGGTTTCTGGAGCGGCTATTTTTGTTATAGCTTTTCTGGCCACTTTTCTTTTTTGGACGAATATCAAAAATGATGTTGGTGAAAATTCTTTTCCGGCGACTGCCATCTTTTTGCAGTACTTTATTACACTTGCCGGGGTTTTCGTTACATCATTGTTAATATGGTATGAAACAGACAGGAATAATCCCTTATTGCAGAAAGTGTGTACCGGTATTGCAAAAGGAAACTGCGCAGCCATACTTACAGGTAAAGCAGCCAAAGCATTCGGTTGGCTTAGCTGGAGTGAGGTTGGATTTTTTTATTATACCAGCGCCCTGCTCTGCATGATACTTGCAGGAGGGAATATGATGGTTTATATTTCGCTGATCGCTCTGATAAATATACTGGCCCTTCCTTACCCTGTATTTTCAGTGTATTACCAATGGCGGGTGGCAAAGCAATGGTGTGTGCTTTGTCTTATCGTACAGGTGCTGCTGGTGGCAGGGGCAGTTAATGTATTAGTTAATCACTTATATAGTTCATGGCCGGCGATCAATTTACCTGTATTGGCGCAGGGCTTATTGCTGTATGCTGTGCCTGTACTTTGCTGGTTTACCATTAAACCGTTCGTTCTGAAGATTCAGCTCGCAAAGAACGACAAACGCGAGTATTTCAGGATAAAATTCAATGAAGAAATTTTCGACACACTGCTCAGGAACCAACCAAAGGTAACCATACCCGATGGCCTGGGTATCGATCTGGGATCAGCCACTGCAAAACACACATTAATAAAAGTATGTAATCCTTATTGTGGTCCCTGCTCCAGAGCGCACCCCGACATGGAGAAGCTGCTTGAAGAAATGCCTGATCTAAAGGCTAAGATCATTTTCACCACAGGGTACGGAGGGGATGAAGTCATGACCAAACCTGCCATGCATTTAATGGCCATTGCAGAAACGAGTGACGAAAACACCATAAAAAAAGCCCTTGATGACTGGTATCTTCCTGAGAAAAAGGATTATGAAGCGTTTGCCTGGAAATACCCGGTGAACGGACAATTACAAAAGCAGGATATAAAAATAAAAGCCATGAACCAGTGGTGCACTGACATGAAGGTAACCGCTACACCCACCTTTTTTATAAATGGGTATCAACTTCCCAGAACATACGACATAGCTGACTTAAAATACTTTCTTCTGGAGTAGCTCCCCGGAAGAAAAGCCCGGCTGAGCTAACCCGGTATGCGCAACCGGGATGCCGGGCAGCCAAAGCCTGTGACGCTTAAAGCAGCAGGCATTACCTTCAATTATTAACATTAAAAACGTAAAATTTATGAGACAAAAAAAGTTGAGCCTGGCAAATATCCAGGGAAAGTTAAGCCGGGCTGAAATGAAGAAGATTATGGCTGGCAGCGACGACGCTGGCCAATGCGGCACATGGTGCAGTAATATTTTTCTGTCATGTGTTTTGCATTGCGGGGGTACCAGCGTTACGGGCACATGCAGAATGAGTCAATCCGGAAGCTGCTACTGTGCCGGAGCTTGTTAACAATGTTGTACAATTCTTTACAACAAAAACATAAAGTGTTATGAAACAAAAAAAATTGAGCCTGGCAAATATTCATGGAAAGCTGAGCCGGGCTGAAATGAAGAAGATCATGGCAGGCAGCGACAGCGGAGGTTGCGCTACTTCATTGAGTTGGTGCGACCCCTACGTCGACTGTACATTTTCAAGTGGCGGTACCGGCAAATGTAGAGCTAATACTGGTGGTACAACATGCTACTGTGCAGGCGCTAGTTGATAACTGCGTAATTTTCTTATCCATTGCTGCAGTGTACCTGGGGTAGACTGCAGCTTTTTGAGGCTACGAAGTATATTCATAGTTATGCGATTGAATTTCAATTTACCATTGCTGTTATGTGTTATAACAGTTGCCACCCATGGGCAGGAGATTCGGCCCCCTTCGCTAAATATTGGCGATCCGGCGCCTCCGTTACGGCTGCGTGAGTGGATAAAAGGATCACCGGTTCAGCACCTGGAAAAGAATAAGGTGTATGTGATTGAATTCTGGGCCACCTGGTGTGCGCCGTGCAGAAGTGCTATGCCGCATCTTTCGGCCCTAGCCCGAAAATACAGGGATAAGTTCACCGTTTTAAGTATCGATGTCATGGAGCGGAAAACCACTCCCATCGAAAAGGTAAAAGCATTTGTCGATAGCATGGGAGACCGGATGGATTATCCCGTGGCGGTAGAGGATAGCTATCTGATGCAGTCTGGTTGGCTCAATGCTGCAGAAGCACATGGCATCCCGAGTGTTTTTGTAGTGAATGCAGAAGGGAAAATAGCCTGGATTGGCCACCCCATGTTGCTTGAGGAAGTGCTGCAGAAGATAAAAAACAATACTTGGGATATTAACGAGGCTTTGGCCAGGCGCAATTGGCAACGGCGCCTCGCAAAACTGGATCAGGATGCGTCTTATGAATTGATCAGGTTCAGACACGATCCCTTGCAAGATCTTCGGGATCCGGATTCTGTGCTTTTAACGATCAATGAGATCGTTCGAAAGGAACCCGATCTGAAATATGCGCCTATAATCGCTTATAACACCTTTGTTTCGTTACTCAGAATCGACCCGCGAAAAGCTTATGAATATGGCAAAATGGCGATGGTGACACCAACCTATGATGAACCTGCCTGGTCTCAGATCAGGGTAGCTGTTAGAACATATGCAGACAAACTAAAGCTCCCTGCTGAAATTTACCAGTTAGGTGCGGAAGCTTACCAAGCCGAGATCGATCATATTGCCTTTCCTGAAAATGTTGATCTATATAAATTTTATAACAATATGGCAACCTTATATTGGCGGGCAAACGATTCATTAAAAGCGATCGACGCACAACAAAAAGCCATTGCCGACTTGAAAAACAGGAAAAATTTTTCCAGCGCCACATTGGCTGAATATGAATTAAAACTTCAACAATACAAAAGTAAATAATCGTACAACGTAAAGCCAGCAAAGTATTTAGTTGGCTAAGCCATGGCCATGATCCTAATGGCCTTACCCAGACAGTTTTTTATTTTTCCCCCACAAAAAATATTGAAAGGCAGAGCATGAGTTTTCAGGTTTATAAACAATTAGATGCTATGGATTGCGGGCCCACCTGCTTACGCATGGTATCAAAATATTACGGACGTAGTATTAACCTGGATCTTTTACGAAAGAAAACCCAGTATGGCAAAGGAGGGGTTAGTTTATTAGGCCTGGCAGATGCTGCTGAGAATATAGGTTTAAAATCTGTGGGAACCAAATTGAGTTTTGATCAGCTTATCAATGATGCCCCATTACCGGCCATATTACTTTGGCAACAATATCACTTTGTTGTTTTAACTCCTCAATCAAATAAAAAAAACCTTGTTATTGCCGACCCGGCTAGAGGCTTAATAAAATTGACCAAAGAAGATTTTTTAAAAAATTGGATCTCGACCTCTGAGAACAGCACTGAAAAGGGCATTGCTCTTCTATTAGAGCCCACTCCTCGGTTTAAACAATTAGAATATGACGATGAGCAAACATCCAAAAGCAAAATAGGTTGGGATACTTTATTTAGTTATGTAAAAAATCAGAGGGCGTATTTTATACAGGTTGCCATTGGTTTATTGATCGGCAGCGCTTTACAATTAATTTTTCCATATCTCACACAAAGCATTGTAGATACCGGTATCAATACACAAAACTTAAATTTCATTACCATTGTATTGGCTGCACAGTTAATGTTATTGTTTTCCCAAACAATAGTTGAATTTATTCGAAGCCGTATTCTATTACATATCAGCACCCGGATTAATATTTCCCTGCTTTCGGGCTTTTGGGCAAAGCTGTTAAAACTTCCTATGCAGTTTTTCGACAGCAAACATCCCGGCGATATTATTCAACGCATCAGTGACCATCAACGAATTCAAGGCTTTTTAACTGGTACTGCATTAAGTACGTTATTCAGCATGGTGAACCTTATTATTTTTTCTTTTGTGATGCTCTCGTATAGTGTTATTGTATTTATTGTATTCGTGGTAGGCAGTATTTTATATTTAATATGGATACAAATACTTTTAAAATACAGGCGGCAATTAGATTATAAACGTTTTGCCATTGCGTCAAAAGAAAACAATGCCACCATGCAATTGGTGTATGGTATGCAGGAAATAAAACTAAATAATGCTGAGCAAACTTTTCGCTGGTCATGGGAAGGCTTACAGGCCGGATTGTTTAAGTTAAGTTTTAAAAATTTATCACTAAGCCAGTATCAACAAATTGGAGCATTTTTCATTAACCAGGGAAAAAATATCACTATCACTTTTTTAGTCGCCAAATTAGTAGTAGAAGGAAATTTAACATTAGGAGCCATGCTGGCAATACAATACATTCTCGGCCAGTTAAATAGTCCCATTGAACAATTAGTCGGTTTCACACAACAGGCGCAGGATGCTAAAATAAGCCTGGAAAGATTAAATGATATCCATTCGCTGGAGGATGAGGAACCCACTAACAGGCAATTTAGCCATTACTTATCTGACCAACATGGCATTCAAATAAAAGATCTTTCTTTTACTTATCCCGGCGCGGGTAATGAAGCTGTGTTAAAGAATATTAGTCTAGAAATTCCACAAGGAAAAATTACTGCCATTGTAGGTATGAGCGGCAGCGGTAAAACTACACTCCTCAAATTACTATTGAAGCTTTATGATAACTATAAGGGCGATATATATTTAGGTAATTCAAATTTCAAGATCATCAGTCCCAGGTTTTGGCGCAGCATAAGCGGTGCCGTCATGCAGGACAATTTTATTTTCAATGATATTATCAGGAAGAATATTACCGTGACAGATGAGAATATTGACAATGAAAAATTAATAAATGCTTGTAAAACAGCTAATATATTATCATTTGTAGAATCACTGCCATTAGGCTTTTATACCAAATTGGGTGCAGAAGGAACGGGGATCAGCGGCGGCCAACGGCAAAGGATCTCTATTGCAAGAGCCGTATATAAAAACCCTGAGTTTATATTTTTCGATGAAGCTACCAATGCTTTAGATGCCAATAATGAAAAAGTAATATTGGAAAACCTTCAACAATTCTTTGAAGGCAAAACTGTTGTTGTGGTAGCCCACAGATTGAGCACGGTTAAAAATGCAGACAAGATTGTAGTGCTAGAAAATGGTGAAATCGCTGAAGAAGGGACACATGAAGCACTCACTATGAAAAAGGGTAAATATTATGAACTTATAAAAAATCAATTAGAACTTGGAAGCTAAAAATATTTCTACTTGAATAGGCAGCAAGTGGTATATGGCAACATGTTGTTCATACAACCTCGATTGCGGTTATGTTACCGGGTATAGATGTTCCAGTTATTAAATAAAGAATAGTAAGTGGTGGGATTCTTGCAGCCACTTAGTTTTATTCTGACAAAACAGCGTTAATTAAAAACAATGTCCCATTATAAACATAAAATCGCATTTTTAGTTTGCTATTTTGGCAAGTTGCCCTGGTATTTTGATTATTTTATTCATTCCTGTAAATACAATCCTTCCGTTGATTTTTATATAGTCACTGACGATGTCTATAAGAAACGGTATACAAAAAATGTAAAATTTATTTATACAAGTTTAGAAGCAGTAAGCAAACTGACTTCAAAGAGATTAGGATTTACAATTAAAATTAGCCATGCTTATAAACTGTGTGATTTTAAACCAGCTTATGGATATATTTTCAACGACATTCTTAAAGGGTATGACTTTTGGGGCCATGGAGATATTGATATAATATTTGGGAATATCAGGTCCTTTATGACCAGGAAAGTATTATCGGCTCATGATATTATAAGCGTGCGGCCAGATTGGATTCCGGGATGCTTTGTTTTGTTTAGAAATTCAGATAAACTTAATACTTTGTTTAAGCAGAGCAAAGACTACAAAAAAGTTTTTAAAAGTGATACGCATTATTGTTTTGATGAAACAAATTTTGCACATGATGATTTCACTGATGGGAAAAAATATGATGAAGTTAAAACTGAAATCGAGAGTATGATGCACGTCATCCAAAGATTACAAATGGCAGGCTATATTAATGTTTATTTCGATTTAAATATTATTGAAGGAATACCGGGCAAATTGAAATGGAATAAAGGAACGTTAGTTTATCGTAATAAATATTATGTTTTATTGTACCATTTAATAAAGTTGAAAAAAATATATATCCCCAAAAGAGAAGTAAAAGTAGTTCCTGATTCTTTCATTATTACTCCATCAAAAATAATGAAATATAAACCATGAATGATAATATCATAATTAATGAACAGCCGATGACTAAGTCAGCAAATGTATCCATAACGAAAAATACATTTGCTGAACATGGCAATGAAGTCGAAGATATTATTTCCAGTAAACCACCATTCCTTGTTCGTTGGGGTACGATCTTATTTTTAATTCTATTATTTATCCTTGCAGGTGTTTGTTGGTTTATTAAATACCCTGACATTATAGAAACACCCGCGAAACTCACTTCTATTAACGCACCCAAGCAGGTGATCAGTTTAACAACCGGAAAATTAATCAGGTTAAAAGTAAAAGAGAATGAAAAGGTAAAGCAGGGAGCTATTTTAGGATTTATGGAATCTACGGCTAATTATAATGAAGTATTTAAATTGGATGCTAATATTGCTAACACACAGGAATTATTGACCAATAATTCAACTGAGAAACTATCATCTGTTTTTAATAATAACTATTCACAATTAGGAGAACTGCAACAAACTTATCAAACCCTCACATATGCTTATTTAAGTTTTAGAAACTATTTATCAGACGGATTTTATCTCAGAAAAAAATCAATGTTGTTTAAGGATATTAGCAATCTTAAAAAATTAGCTGCTAAATTAGAAGAGCAAAAGGTATTGCAGCAACAAGACCTGGGCATTACTCAAAAAACCTATGAGGCCAATGAAAGCCTTAATAAAGAAAAAGTAATTTCTGAATTTGATTTCAGGGCTGAACAAAGTAAATTAATTAATAAAAAACTAACCTTACCACAAATAGATGCTACAATCATCAACAATCAAAGCCAGCAAAACGATAAATATAAAGAAATTGATGAACTGGAAAATACCATTGCTCAACAAAAAGATATCTTTCAGCAGGCACTCAATACTTTTAAAAGCCAGTTGGATGACTGGAAGAAAAAATATTTATTAATAGCCCCTATTGACGGAAAAATTTCTTTTGCAAGTTTTATACAGGAAAACCAACAATTACAAATCGGGCAAACAGTTTGTTATATCAATCCTGAAAACTCGGAATATTTTGCACAGCTATTTATTCCGCAAACTAATTTTGGAAAAGTTGCCACAGATCAAAAGGTATTACTCAAATTCAATTCATACCCATACCAGGAATATGGCTATGTAAGTGGTAAAGTTGACTTTATCTCACATATTCCAACCGATAGCGGTTACCTGGCAAGAATTAATTTCTCTAATGGTTTAACTACAACATATAATAAACAGGTTCAGTATAGAGATGGCTTAACCGCACAAGCTGAAATTATTACCAAAGATTTAAGGTTATTGGAAAGATTTTATTATGGCCTTGTTAAACAGATAAAAAGGTAATTCCAATGCAGCAACTAAAAATTAGCATCTTTTACGAGCGGTCTAAATGGAAATTACTGCTTTCAAGGTATGTTGATAGGACAATCAAAGATCTCAAGTCTGACTTCAGCCCCTTGAATTTTTATATTTTCATAAGTAACCATTATTCTAATTGCATAACATTGGTATTGGAATCAGAATTTAATTCCAGGGCCATTCAACAACAAATCTCGCCTACTATAAATGACTTCCTGACAAGGCTTCCTTCCACTTCTAGGGTAACAGATTTTTTAAATACTCCAAACAATACCTATTATTTCGAAATTGTAAACAACAAGTATATTAAAGGAATAACAGACGATGAGTTTAAAAATGCAAGAGCATGTTTGTCAACCATAATATTAGAAAGGTTTTGCCGTGAAGAAGTCGATGATAGTAGTTTATTTACCTTACTGATCTATTTGCAACTTACTGTACTTAAGACAAGCGTACAAAGTACTGAGGAGTTTGTTCTCGATAAAGAGGTTTGGATTAAAAACTATTTAGATGTTAGCTCTTTAAAATTTAATGATCTCTTATCTGAAAAAGAAGTGAAAGCGCTATTTCTTTCTAACAAATCAATCTTGTATGAGATCTATGGTCAGGTGAATAAAAATCCGATCCATAGAAAATTGAACTGGTTAACAAAATGGGAAGAGGTTTGCCTAGATTTTTTCCATGCAAGGAGAGATATTGCCGATGCCAGGATCGCCTTATTGAATTTGATCAATCGTCATTTGGGAATCTCAGATTTTAAATTTTATATATGCCTTAATATGTTGCAACACTTAAGCAAACAGATTTCCGTAAATAAACAAAGGACATAATATCCTTACTAACTTATGGCAGTAATTCTTTTTCTTGTAGATTATGAGGAAGGGCACATTTTCCCAACATTCGGACTTGCTACTTTTCTTGCTGAGAGAGGACACAGTATTCACTATGTCAGTGTTGTTGATAATGAGAAATATATTATTTCACGGGGCTTTATCTTTCACAGTATTTGTGAAAACGAATACCCAAAAGGAAGTAGAGAAAATTTCAAGTTGGACCAAATCCAAAACAGAGTAAGTTCCAAACTTACATATTGCCATGCGCTGGATCCTCATTTTGGCAATATTCTTAAAAAGGTTAAACCTGATCTTTTAATTGTAAACACATTTTTAAGTTTAGAGGCGTTGCTGATCTATTATAGATTTAAAATACAGCCCATAATTTTTACTCCGTATTTACTTTCTGATATTGATCCGCAGCATGAAGGTTATAATAATATGCGGTATCTCCCTATGCCTGTAATCGCAAGCCTGCTTTACCATGCCCCTATCTGGAACAGAACATCGGGCCTCAGTAATGAAATTATAAATCCCAAACATATAATAACAAGAGCGAGGCTTAAGAAATTTTTACGGCCGTTAAACAACTTTGTTGAATTAGTGGCATGTCCCAAAGAGCTTGATTATAACCCCCACTTTAATAAATCAAATAGAATTCATTTGGGACCTTCCATTCGTACCGGTTCCAATCGTCGTTCGTTTTCAAAAGGCAAGCCCAACAACAAAATAATCTTTGCTTCTTTAGGCTCTCAAACTGCAAGAATTTTCCAAAATAGTTTTAAGTTTTATCAATGCCTGATCAAAGTAATGAGGGACCCTGGTTTGTGCGACACTCAGTTGGTTATTTCAACCGGCGAAGGATTTGATTTAGAATCGTTTAAACCGCTGCCTTCAAACGTTCAGGTATACAATTGGGTTGACCAGATCGACATACTTCAGCTTTCATCCTTAGCCATAATTCATGGTGGGTTGGGCTCTGTGAAAGAATGTATTTATTTCGGCGTTCCGATGATCGTGTACCCCGGTATGTATGACCAGCCCAGAAATGCGATGTTAGTTAAGCATCATGGTTTAGGCGTGCAAGACGATTTTGCGTCTGTTTCAGAAGATCAGTTAAAAGCAAATATTATGAATGTGATGACCAATGATGTAATCAGAAGAAATGTGAAAAAAATGAAAGCGATCTTCAGGGAAAAGGAAGAATCAAATGAAGGATACAGGTTTATTGAGAAATATCTACGTTAATATGATGAAGCAGTATATCTTATATTTAGTTTTTGATAGCACTAAAATTCAAAACGAGTTTGTGTATTCTCTTTTATCCCTGGATAAAGTAATTTCCCAGGGGTTGAGAGATGAAATTGAAATAATAGTTTATACAAATATAGAGTTCCAGGTACCCCCCATCGTGGCACATTTTAAAATTACATTTAGAGTATTAGATAAATCTGAATATGAAACATGGCTTAAGAGAAGTAATAATTTTTTTCTGACTCTAAAAGCATGGATTTTGAAGGATTTTTTTTCTCATTATAGAACAAACGCGCTCTTTGTTGACACTGATACTTTTTTTGTTAAGGATCCTTTGCCATTGTTTCAAAGCATAGAACAAGGCCACCTGCAAATGCATGTCAGAGAAGAAAAATTTTTGCAAAAAACTGAGATATGTAATTATTTAAAAACGCATAGATTTAATTCTTTGGATGGTACTTCTTATGCAATTTCAACTCAAGCGTACATGTGGAATTCCGGAGTTGTGGGAGTAAACTATAGCAATTGGCCAATTGTTGACGAAATTATTAATTTAATTGAGCAAATTTCAAATGATAACGAATGGCCAAAGAAACCCACCTGGGATTCTAAGTTGATTGAACAACTGGCATTTAGCTATTTTTTTCAAAGAAATAATAAAATCAGGGCTGCTGAGCAATATATTATTCATTATTGGTTTTTTAAACCATTTCGATTATTCATCGGGAAAAATATTGGGTATTTCAATGGCTCTGATGAAATAGAGTTTTCAAACTTTATAAAAAAAGATCAGGTTCAGAGAACTGATGTAACACAACTAGAATTCAAAGATGTATCATCTGTCCTGTTTACAATCATGAACGAATACTCATATATTTATCTTGAGCTATTATTTAATTTACCCGCTAAAACTTTTATTGGAGAATTACTAAGAGAAGAAATTTTCGGCTAAATAAAAAACACACCGATGAAATCGATTATAATCATTATAGATTACTTTGGCAAGTGGCCGCCCTGGTTTCCAATATTTCTTGAAAGTTGTAGACATAATCCTACAATTGATTGGCTTTTTCATACAGATTGCCCTTTTGAAGGTTTTAATGTTCCAAATGTCAAGTTTAAATTCACTTCCAAGGAGAACTATATTAAGTATGTAAGTGAAACCCTAAACATCAAATTCACGCCACAGGAATGGTATAAACTTACTGATATGAAGCCAGCGACCGGCTACCTATATGCTGAAGAAATTAAAGGGTACGACTTTTTCGGCTATGGAGATATAGATCTGATCTATGGTGATATTAGAAAGTTTTATACGGATGCCGTTTTAGAAAATAACATAATAAGTACTCATGAATGGTGCCTTTCTGGTCACCTTTCATTAATCAGGAATAAGTCCTGGCTCAGAGCCGCGTTTAAACAAATTAAAAACTGGAAGAAATTTTTAGAAGAGCCCACCAATCAGCGCTTTGATGAAGATATTTTTACTCAGGTGTTTAAACCAAGGGAATTATCCATTGTCAAGCCTAATTTATTTGGAAGGAGATATCATAAGAAGTTATACTTTTTAGAACAATATACAACGCCTTTGACTCCTACCATATGGAGGGATGGAACAATTAACCACCCTCAAACCTGGTATTGGAAGAATGGAAAGATAACTGCTGATGGAGACAACGTAGAGGAATATATTTACTTTCATTTCATGAATTTCAAAGAAGCCCGTTATATGGATTCTCATTATGGTAAAAAAGCTTTCTGGAACGGTTTGCCCTCCATTGTTCATATAACACCTGAAGAAATTTCAAAAGGGGTTCGGATCGACCGCTTTGGGTTCCACCCAATAGACACCCAATGCCGAGATCAAAATAAGCTGGGGCCAGATATTTGATCACGTCAGGAAAAATCGTTTGGAAGAGAACAATAGTTCCTGGCATAAAAAAGGGAACGAAGAGTTTCCCCAATTTGTAGGGGCTTTAAAAAGACTATAGTTTTACCTCCATACAGGAATTTTTATATAACTGTTATTGTACCATTTGATCTGAAGGAGCTCTTTTGCATCGGAGATGCTTTCATTGTTTACCTCTTGTCCTGTACCGTAGTTGATCTGGGCCTGTGGATTTTTATTGATATTCAAAACAACCAGCAGGCGGCTGCCCCTGCTTATTTGCCTGCTTACCATGCGTGTTCTGTTGAAAGGGATCGCTGTTATTTTTCCCGGGGTCAATAAAATTCTTTTACTCATGTCATTTGCATAACTGGCCCGGCCTAAAAAATAGGACAAATGGAAATAGTTGCCATTGGGCATTATTTCATATAACGACACGCCAATATCCATATCCATTTTATTGATGCTTGCTTTCAATTCACCCCAAAAGGCGCCATTGATGGAAAAGGGTTTACTGAATGGTTCAGTGATGAAATATAATCCAGTGGTGTCGGCCAGCTCGGGCACAATGATGGGGAAAGGATAATACTCGTTGTTGTTGGTAGTGTTGCGGTCGGCAAAATTTACCTGTTGCTGAAGATACCCCTGCCTGGCCGGTTTTTTTGAAGAAAGCTGGTAATGGTTGCCTGACCTTAGATCAGTAAGATAAAGCGTCAGCAGTTCGTTATGCATTTTTTCCAGTGAGGGCGCGTGTTTCCATTCATTGGCGCCCATTACTTCAAAGTTTATTTTATCCTGTAACAGCGCCGGCTTTTTTCCGTGTTTCAAGATATAATCAAGCCACTGGTAAGTTATTTCCCTGGTATTGATCAGCGCTATTGAATCAACTGCATAATCCCTCAGTACGGGTACGCCCCCACGTTGTGCGCCAAAATGATCGTACGGACCAATGATCAAATAATGGTTCGCCGCCTTATTGTATTTATAATGTTCTTTGAGATAATGTATGGCAGATATTTGTCCGTCATCATAGTAACCCGTAATGGAGAGAACGGGAATATTTATTCTGGCGTACTCCTGTTTGTACGGCACCATTTGCTGCCAATACTCATCATAAGCCGGATGTTGTAGCCAACGTTGTAACCAATTGTTGGGCGTGCCGTCGATGCTGTCAATTTTTCGATAAGGGACGCCGCTTTCATACCAATTGATTTGTAGGGAACGCCAGCGTTGCCGGTCATTATAGGTTGTATTGTCGAGGTATTTATTACTGGTAACATAAAATGCCCAGCCATAATTGGCATTTAAAAATACGTTGTTTTCCATTGGCAGCCCCAACCCAGGGATGGCGGCCACATAAGGCACAATAGTTTTCAGGGCCGGATGCATATATTTGGTGGCCGCCCATTGCGCAAAACCAGCATAGCTGCCCCCATACATACCTACTTTACCATTGCACCAGGGTTGTTTGCTTATCCAGTCAATTACTGCCGTTACATCTTTTGCTTCCACTTCGTAGGGAGCTATTGAATCCAAACCAAGCCGTTTACCGCGGGCATCGGCTGCCACGCCCACATAGCCATGCGCGGCAGATTGCATGGCTTCATTCAGGCTGTATTGCTCATTCGCATAAATAGAGAAAAATAAAGCAGCGGGCTGCGGGGTTGTTACCGCTTTATCTCTTACAACAATGGCAGAAAGGGTGGCGCCATCCTTTGTTTGTATGAGTACGCTGGTGTCAATGAGGTAGCGACTGGTATCCTGTTGGGCTGATGTGCACACAAAAAGGTGCATGCACACCAGTAGCATGGTGAAAGATATTTTCATGGCTATATGTGTAAAATGTTATTTGGGCTTATTACTATTCAGGTTCCTGAATTTCACCGATTGACGGTCTGAGACTTCCAGCCATTCGCCGGTTGTTAAATTGATTTTGAACCGGCCGGTTTCGCTGGATTGTACCTCGCGAATATGATGGATGTTTATGAGCTGCGTTCTGTTGATCCTGAAAAAGATGGCAGCGTCCAATAATTCTTCCCATTTGCTGAGCGAGCGTTTCAGCATGGCTTTTTTTCCTTCGAAATACAACCGCGAATAATTGCCAAGCGATTCTATAAGAGAGATTGATTGCAACTTCACAAAAAAACATTTCTCACCATCCTTAATGAATAGCTGTTGTGGCGGATCTGCCTGTTTAGTCCGTATTCTTTCTATGGCTTTATCAAAACGTTCTTCCCTGATCGGTTTCATCAGGTAATCGAGTGCATTTATTTCAAATGCCTGCACCGCATACTGGTCAAATGCAGTGGTGAAGATCACCGCTGGTACCACATCGAGCGATTCCAACAGCTCAAAACCCGATTGTTCGGGCATATGGATATCCAGGAAGATGAGATCAGGGTGTTTTGCTTCAATCTGTTCTTTGGCCTCCGTTGCATGTTGCGCTTCGCCGATCACTTCTATATCCACATATTTTTTCAACGCTCGCTTTAGCTCTTCGCGCGACGACCGTTCATCGTCAATTATTATGGTGCGGATCTTATTCATACGAGGGAATTAAAATGGATACAATTACAGTTTGATCGTCAACTTCTTTCATGCTCAACATTGCTTTCCCATTGTATTGCAGCTGTAATCTTTCGCGTAGATTTTTTAATCCTAATCCTTCTTGCGATCCTATTGCCTGTAGTTTCCCTGAATTTTGAACACTGATGGTTATAAGATCGTTTTCTCTTTCTACTGACACTTTTATGAAGCCACCTGCTATCCTTTTATCTATTCCATGTTTGATGGCGTTTTCAACCAGGGTTTGAATACACAGGGGCGGTAACCTTAGATTGAACAGCTTTTCATCTACCTGAATGGTTGTTTGCAACCGTTCCTCAAACCGGAGCTTTTCCAGTTCCAGGTAATCTTTTACGAGGTCAATTTCCTGTTGCAGGGTGATCAGCTTATCTTCTTTTTTATACAGTGAATTCCGGAGCAGGTCAGATAACAGATCGATGGCCCTTCGTGCCGAACCGGGATTATCATCGACCAGGAATTTTATCGTGTTCAGTGAATTGAAAAAGAAATGCGGGTTTAGCTGGGCCGACAGATTATTCAGCTGCGCTTCTTTTGTCATGATCGTTAACCGGGCATTCTCCTTTACGGCGTTTATTTCCCGTTGCGCGTAGTGATAAAGATGCCAGGCCAGGATCCAGATAGACATCAACCTGATGCCTGTTATAAAGAGCGTTAATCGCGCGGTTTCAAAAAAAGTTAAGAACCGAACCGGGAAATCAGGCTTCAAAAGAATGCGCACCAGGTAAAGTTTTATGGCGATCAATACCATAAAAAGAAAACCGAGGATCAGAACGCCGGGCACTATTCGCAATACCAGCGATCTCAGATTTAACTGCTGCCAATTATATTTAAGGGCCACATTGCGGTAGGCATGCGTGATCAAAATACACACTGCCACATCACCGATAAAATCAAGCAACAATTGCAGGTAGCTCACGTGGTTTCCTTCGAGGCCAGTATAGCTCCAATATAAACCGGCAACGGTCCAGCCGGCGAGCTGGCATTTCCAGTAAAGCGATATCGGGGCATTTATTTTCACTGAAGTAAAATAATCACATTTTTCGCTTGGCAGAAAAGAAAAGTACAGGAGCGCGGGAGAATGGGTGATGAGTGTGGGGGAAGCAATGAAATTATTACATTTGCGCTCCAATGGCAGGTGGGTAGTTTAACTGGAAAAACACATACTGCAAATATGAGTTATAGGTTCGAACCCTATCCCATGCCATTGATGGGGGAGGTAATTTAACTGGAAAAATATCGCCCTTGCGGGGCGAAAACGGAGGTTCGAACCCTTCCACCCCCACAGACAATTATAAACTGGAGGTGGAAGAAACTGTTAACTTCACCTACTTCACCACTACCACAACGCCTTTCTCTCTTTTCACTTCCTCATCTTCGAGTTGCCAGATGCAGGTCCATACAAAGGTGCCTGATTGAAGACTGCCTTGAAACATGCCATCCCACCCTTTGCGGATGTCGGTTGAATGAAATACTGATTGTCCCCAGCGATTGTACACATGGAATTCATATTTGACCAGGTTACCAAATATCAACGGTTTAAATACATCGTTCCTGCCGTTGTTGTTGGGCGTAAAAGCATTGGGAATGTAAACCCCTCTCATACAATCTTTGAGTGCTATAGCAATTGTGTCCCTGCCTGTACATTGGTACTGATCCTTCACTTCCAGCCAATAGGTGTTCGCCTGTGTGATGATCACTGAACTACTGGTGCTGCCCGTGCTCCATTTGTAGGAAGAGAAAGTGCGCGCCGGTTTCAGGGTATATTTGCTTTTGCTACAAATGGTGGTATCTGCCGGCAGAAACTCCGTAGGAGCTGCTATCAGTCTGTTTATTGTCACGGTATCTGCTCCTTTGCAACCATGCTGATCAATGACGGATACTGCATAAACACCGGGTTGCGCCACCGAAATAGTAGGGTCAGTACTACCGGTACTCCAGGAATACTGACTGAAAGTACCTGGATTCAATAAGCTTACTGTTCCTTCACACAAGGGGCCATCTGTTCCCAGGTTCGGTACAGGGTTATTGAATACCTGCAATACCTGTAAAGTGTCTACCGATTTACAGCCGTTGCCGGGCTCAGCTTTTACCCAATATTTACCATTATTAAAAACCGTTAGCTTTTGGGCAGTGCTGCCTGTGCTCCACTGATACTGACTGAATCCGGCTCCTGCATCAAGCACAAGGCTGTCGCCAAAACAAAACGATGCATCGGCGCCTAAATTAATAGGCGGTGAATGATTTACATTCAACGCAATGGAGTCGTATACATAACAGCCGGGTGTTTTTTCGGCGCTTACATAGTACATAGTATCTCTGGCAGGAGCCACGCGGATCGACTGTGTGGTGATACCATTGGCATTGTAATTGGGACGCCATTTGTAATTGAAGAAGGCTGCCGGCGCGGTAATGGTAATAGTGTCTTTTTCACAAATGGTCACAGTATCCATGCCAATGTCAAATGGAATAGGAGGATGTGGCTTTACTTCCAGTGTATCGCGGAATGGGTTGCCGCAAGAGTCTGATACCAACACATGATAAATGCCGGGTTGGGTTACCTGTAACACGGAGTCTGCCGACCCATCCTGCCACAGGTAGGTTTTATAGCCTTTATGGGCATTGAGTTGTATAGTGTTGCCCGGGCAGATAACTGTATCTTTCCCAAGGTTGACCTGGCCATTTGACCGGCGCACACTTACTTTGATGGAATCAGTGAGCATAGTGCAGCCTGGTATGCTGCCATATAACTTAAATTCGCCGGGATCTTTGAAATTGAACAGGAACATGGAGTCATTCAGTGTCTGGAACGACTGTACCAATGATGTATCATATGCCAGGAAGGGGTGGGCGCCACAATCAGGATTTTTTCTGGCCGTAAGAATGAGGCTACCAGACACACAAATAGTATCAGCAGAAGACAGGAGTGAAAATGTGTCACAATGCGAGACCTGGCGGCAGGCTGGTATTACATAGGGTATCGTGTTCCACGAAATCAATGTTTTGTTGGTACTTTCCGAAAGATCGTTCGATACAATAGACTGGATTCCGTAATTGACAGGAACAACGCTGTACGGCTCTGTATAAGTACCGAAATCATCCCAGCCAAGGCAATTGGATGCTGTATCGGAAATATGGAGTTTGAAGAATTCAATTTTATTAATATTCGAAATGGAATCTCCCAGCAATTTTATGATCAGGTCGCTCCCATCTGCGAGCCGGAGTGCTGTATTTTCTATGGGCATTCCTTCACCCAGATAATACTTACGCCGTTGCTTCAATATCTGTCCATCTTTAAACTGTACGTAATATACGTTGGCAGTGTAGCCGCTGAATCCCTGCAACATGCTGAATACGCCCGAACCATCCTTGAAAACCTTAATCGCTGTATTATAGCTATTGCTGGCATATGGATTCCGGAAGGAATAAGCCTGAACAAAATTGCCTGCAGGGTCTAATTCTACCACACCGGCATGATACATATCTGTAGTATCGGTACCCCAGCGATAATACTTATACTGTGGGCCGTAAAGTGCATAATTGCCGTTATTCAGTTTTGTTACTCCGTCCGCATTCAGAAAACCTACGTAGCCATTGGAATTAGATGCATCTACCGGTTTATAAAACCTGGTTGCGATCGTGTCGCCCGTGTTCTTATTGATCCTGTACATGCTGATGCCAGTTCCACCTGTAGTATAGCTTGAAAATGAAACGAGTTCCCGGGATGTTATATCGAAGCCAATAGGTCTGTCAAAATTGGCTCCCCAGGTATTGTAGTATTTGCTCCAGGCAATGGCGCCATTTGCAATACTGAATTTAGTAATATTATAGCCATCGGACCAGTGTGGACTGGAAATGAAGATGTCGCCCGTATAAGGATCCTGTTTTACCTCTTGTAAATAAAAATAGTCACCACTGCCACTTGTGCCCACCTGCCACACCTTTGATCTATATGTTTTGCTCCAGATAATATTGCCGGTATTATCTGTGTGGGTTATGATCACATCATCATTTTTAGTGACCGCGTTATTGGTAGCGCCGGCCAGCAGAAAAGAGCCGTCCTGCAACTCGAGCAACCTATAATAATTAATATAATTGTAGCCTGAGCGATTAACGCTATCGTATAAACGGCTCCAATGCAGGGTGCCGGTATCTGTACACTTCATTAGAAATCCACCACTACCATAAGGGGGATTCCGGCTTGACCATTGTCCGCTTATCAGTACATTGCCATCTGCCAGCACAAGCGAATTGGTAACATAATAGGTCATGGTATCTTCCTGCATAAAATAACGCCCTGACGTATCAAAACATATGGTGGCCAATGAACGTGCGGACCGTGCAGCCTGCAGTGTAGATCGTACAGGCTGTTGCCGAAGCTGCAGGGAAGATCCGTTGAAGGAGGCAGGGATGTTAGCTGCGGGGACGAATGGAGGGCGGTTGTTTTGATTGCCCTGGTAATGGATCAACTGCATCCGGTGAAGGGAATCCATTACTCTTGTATAGTTAGCAGAGGGTATTGGAGTTTGTGCCAGAGTGCTACAATAGCTTAATAGCAGAAGTACAATATACAGGACCGGTTTTCTCGGGTTCATGTTTTGGAGGGGTTCAATAGGTAAATCGGTGCTAAAACGTTCAAAAATATATTAAAAAGAGGTAAGTAACAATCAGCATACTTCCCTTTTTCTTTTGCCGGGCAAGTCGACTAACTCCAGTGTATAAGTCCCAAACGGGTGTTGAAATAGCGTGAACCGTTCATTTAAGGCAAGGGTGTCCTCCGTGAGGAAGAAATCCCCACATTATCAAAGAAAATTGGTACTTAAGATGACTGAATGCAAAAGCGGGTATTTGTAGAGAGACAATAAAGACATCACTATATTACTATTGATGAAATTGGTTTTTTTAGAATATGTATTTGTCTATTAACGATTTAAATTGAAAAATACGCGCAAATAATGCCTCTATTTAGTTCGACAATTTGCCGGCGGACACATGATCAACCGGGCAAAGTATCGGCATTGTTTGCATATTGAACAGAATAAATTTTGTTATCGTTTTACCATGCGTGTGGCACATAGTCTTTCAGAAAATGACCGAATAAAGGCAAACCGGGCTGTGTAAGACCGGTTACCACCGGGTCATAAATTCTTGCCATACCATCCGTTTCATCCAGGGGCGGCACAAATCCTTCATTATATAATCTTTCTTTATCAGGATAAGGATTTTCCTGGGTTATCCAGCCGGTGTCAACACTGTTCATAAATATACCGCTCAGAGCATATTCCTGCGCAGCGGTCCTCGTCATCATATTGAGTGCGGCTTTGGCCATATTGGTATGCGGATGATAAGGTGTTTTGGAAGAACGGTTAAATTGCCCTTCCATGGCAGAAACATTTATGATAAACTTTCTTTCGAAAGGCGACTTTTTCATCAACGCTTTCAGTTGACTGTTCAACATAAATGGCGCCGTCACATTCACCAGTTGTGTTTCCAGCATTTCAACCGGGGAAATTTCTTCCAGCAACATCGTCCAGCTGTTGCTGGTCCTTAGATCTATTTGTTGCCTGTCTTTATCGTATTGATTGGGTGGAAAGCAGGCAGCTGCTTCATATGGCAGCAGATGCTGTTGCCACATACCCGGCTGAAATTGAAATTGCGCAGCATCTACCAGGCATTGCTGCAGAGCAGCAGGCAAGGCATCTGCACCCGTTTGTTCAAACTCAAACAGGTGCTGATAAAATTCTGTTGGCCGTTTTACTGTTTGTGCGGCGTTATTAATGAGAATATCCAGCTGCGTTTCATGTTCCTGCAGGTATTGTATAAAATTTTTTACCTGGGCAAGATTGCGAAGATCAAGGGCCACTATTTTTAGGCGATGCCCCCATACTGAAAAATCTTTTTCTTCACTAAACCTTTTTATACAGTCTTTGGCAAACCGGGTCGTTACCCATACTTTGGCGCCATCGCGCAACAGGCGCAAGGCCGTCAAATAGCCGATCTTTATTCTGCCGCCCGTTATCAGTGCTACACGATCAGTAAGGTCTGCGCTTTGCTGCCGGCGGGTGTAGTTCAACTCCGCACAGGAAGGACAAAGCAGGTGATAGAAAAAATGGATCTTACTGTATGGAGTTTTACAGCTATAACATTTCTGGGCACCAGTCAATTCCAACGCTTCATTGGAATCAAATGATCTTTCTTCTGCAGCAAGTTCATATTTCCTGTGTAGTACCGTTTGGGTTAATACAATTTTTTTGTCGTATTGTTTCAGCAGATCCTGCTGCTGTGAAATTTTCTGTACTTTTTGCAGGGACAACAATTGGGTAGAGTCTATCAGCTTGCGGGTTTGCAATTCAACCCGGGTTTGTTTGTTATCTTTTTTGGCCCGTTTGTACAATTTGGTGACCAGCCCTTTCAAAACATGGGTATCCAGCGATTTTTCCGGTTCCCGCGATAATACCTGCAATACTTTGATGCATGCATCCCATTCCTCCTGTGTAAATTCATTTTTCATAGTGCGGTCCTTTTCAGTTTATTCAAAAACTCAGGTCTATATTCAATTTCTTTATCTGCGTTTGAAAATCAGCAATACTTAAAGGACCTGTAACATAAGATTGAATAATACTGTCGCAATTTGATTTTCTGCAATTTATATTCTCAATATCAAACGCCTTCTTAATAATCCAATAGTTTTTTTGTTTGTTTTTTACTTGCACGGTTTCTGCTATTATCCAGTTTTTATTTGAAATTGCTGTTTGCACATATTCCGCATATCTTCCTTTCTCATCAAATTGCCGATTGTAAGTGGGAACAATTGGTATACCACCGTGGCAGATCCCTCCTTCATCACCACAATAAACAATAATTCTGTCTTCTTTCTTATCTCCTTCCAGCAAAGAAAGATGATTTCCTAATGGATGGTCGCCCCACATTTCGTTGCAGGAGGTAATGAAAAAGATTATAATAAAATAGAGCCAGTTTCTCGTTGTCATAAGCATTGATCTAAATTAAAAAAATTTTCACCATCCATGTCAGAGAAGGGGATCTTATTAAAGAAGGGTATCGGTTTTTTTTAAAAAAACCCGCCTTTTCTCTTGACCCTTACCTTACGTCATAGGCTATATTTGTTCCTGTAAGGTATAAATCCAAACGATGGACAACTATTCTGTAAAAAAGCTCTCGAAACTGGCAGGCGTAAGCGTGCGCACCTTACACCTGTACGACAAAATGGGCTTACTTAAACCTTCTGTACGTACCGAGGCCAGGTACCGGCTATACGGCGAAAAAGAACTATTGCGATTGCAACAGATCCTCTTTTACCGGGAACTCGATTTTCCCTTGAAAGAGATCGGCGCCATTCTGGATGACCCTGCATTCGATCTGGTGCAGGCCCTGGAAGGACACCGGAAAGCGCTGTTAGCCAGGAAGGAAAGGATAAACACATTGATTGGTACCATTGAAAAAACATTGGTAACACTAAAAAACAACACTATGTTACAGGTAGAAGATCTATATGAAGGTATACCCCGGGAAAAAATGGAAGCCTGGAGAGCAGAAGCCATCTCAAAATGGGGAAAAGAAACCATTACCGAGGCTGAAGATACCCTACGCAGCTTCAGTAAAGAAGATATGGAAACAATGAAAAAACAACTGAATGACATTACCGCGCAATTAACAGCGCTCATGAACGGCGACCCTAAAAGCGCAGCAGTTCAGGAATGCATAGCGCGCAGGTATCAGCTCATTCTCCGCCTCACTGGTGGTAAAATAGCAATGGACAAGCTGGAATATTTCAGAAAACTGGGTGAACTGTATGTAGCAGACAATCGCTATACAACCGTTAACGGACTACCTAGCATGGAACTGGCGCTTTTTATAAAAGAGGCGACAGACCATTATATTAAACAACAACAGTAATAAATAAACGGGCTGACCTTGTGAGTTGGCCCGTATTTTAAATTCTTTAATGGCAAATATCACCGGTTATCCCCCATCACCCGCCATACTTACCATAATCAGCTTCTGCCCTGCCCACGATCATCCCCCATTCCCTTATCTGCAAGTAACTTAACAGTGCATTTAAAGCACGTTTTATGAAAAAATATCTATTGCTTGTATGTCTCGTTGCAACGAGTGTTTACGCCGTTGCACAGCAATGGGCAAAAAAATATGACCGGGTTGATGCCTGCAACTGCGGCCTTGCCCTCGTAAAAAAGGACGGTAAATTCGGATTCGTAACCGAACAGGGAAAAATAATGGTTCCCCTGATCTATGATGACGCTATTGCCTTTTCGGAAGACAAAGCAGCCGTATTGCTCAACGGCAAATGGGGCTTCGTTGACAAAAACGGTAATGAGTTTATAAAACCCCAATACCACGAAGTATATTCATTTCATGAAGGCCTGGCTGTTGTAACTAAAGGTGAAAATTTTGGCTTTATTGATTCTACGGGTAACATGGTCATTCCTATGAACTTTACCAATGCCCGCAGCTTTAGCGATGGTGTTGCCCCGGTTTGCAATAAAAAAGGACTATGGGGCTATATCGACAAAAACGGGAAAGAAATAATCGCCTTTCGCTTCCAATATGCCGCCACCTTCTCTGAAAATGTTGGCCGGGTAATGATAGATAGTAAATGGTACGCTATTGACAAAGATGGTAAATTTATTAAAGAAGAATAATGTATGATTGCCATATCAATAAGATAAACGGGCCGGCCTAACAGGTTGGCCCATTTTATTAAAACCCATAACAAATAAAACATATTCATCGCCGTTACCATTCTACTAATGCTAAAATAGTTTATTAACCGGCCAATCACCCGCACCCAATTAATAAAAGAATGTAGTTACTTCAGATAACCTTCTTCTCTCAGGCTTTTTCTATCTCTTCTCTCACCCTACCCCCTGCCGTACCAACAGGTCACAAAAATGGCCTGAACCAATACTCATTTTTCAACACTTAAAGCCTCATTCAAAAAATGAAACTTTTACACTTTGCGCGGTTCATTACAACCGCAACGGTCTTGCTATTACTATTATCCAAAGCACCCCTGCAGGCGCAGGTTACCTTAAGCGCTACCGGTTCGGGCACTGCCTATGACCTCATCGACGCAAATGGATTCGGCAATGAGAACCCCGATTGTAAACATCCTTCGTTTGGTCCGCACGTGACCCAGGCATTTGATAACACCCTGGGGAAATATGTGTTTGTATTTCACAGTCACGCCACGGCCGATGATGACCGTTGTACCAACGAGGACCGCGTTCGTATGGAGATCAAAGGGGGCTCCGGTTCGCCGGCCGAGATGCAACACACCCAGGGACAAACGGCCTACTATCGCTGGAAATTCAAGCTCGATGCCGGCTTTATTCCTTCGAGCCGGTTCACTCATATTTTTCAGATCAAGGCCATTGATGGCGATGACGGCGCCCCATTGATGACCATTACACCCAGGGCCGGCAATCCGCAAAAGATCCAGATCATTCACAGCTCGGGCGAAGGAAGCGGCAGCCTCGGCACCGTTAAAGAAGCCGACCTGGCGCCCTTTAAAGGCAATTGGGTGGAAGCTTATGTAAAATACAAAAGCAGTGATGGCAGCGCCGGAACTTTTGAGATCACCTTAACGCGCATAAGCGATGGCGCGGTACTGCTTTCTTACAGCAACAACAGTCTTGATATGTGGCGCGATGGCGCTTCCTATAACCGGCCCAAATGGGGTGTTTATCGCGGCAAGGATGCTGCACTGCGCGATGAACAGGTGCTGTTCAATGATTTCTGTATTACGGAAAGCAGCGCCAGCCTGTGCCCCAGCAGTGTGGGCGGCGGCAATACCGGCACTACCGTTAATTTGAACGCACAACAGGATGCCTATGTACGGGATGGGACAAACGCCGGGACTGCATTCGGTTCAACCGATGCAGCTAACCTGGTTACCAAAGTGGCCCCCAGCGGCCAGGCAAACAACAACCGCGAAACCTATCTCACTTTCGATATCTCTTCTATAACCGGTACGGTTACGGGCGCTACCCTAAAAGTAAACGGCCATACAGAAAGTAGCAGTGATGCTAATGTAGGCGTGGGCGCCTATGCCGTTTCAAACACCAGCTGGACCGAATCGACCATTACCTGGAACAACAAACCCGCCGGTGCTACTTCGGCATTGGCTACCGCTACAGTCACCGATGCCACCGCCCGGTATTACAACTGGAATATCACCAGCTATATTCAAAGTGAAAAAGCGGCCGGCCATACAAAGGTTTCTTTTGTGCTGAAGAATCAGCAGGAAACATCAGGCCGCTTATTATGGAATTCAAAAGAAACCGGCAGCAACGCGCCACAGTTAACGATCACCCTGGCTGCCACCGCGCGGCAGGGAACAACCGGAATAACCATACCCGCCACTGCAGCCAGCGGATTAAATAGTTTTCCCAATCCATTCCGCGATAATAACACCATCAGTTTTACCCTTGAAAAACCTGCCCACACCAACCTTTCGGTATACGATATAAACGGTAAGCAGGTGGCGGTCCTGGTGAACGGCATATTGACCGCGGGCACTCACCAAACCCAGTTTGCTGCATCCCATCTTTCTGCGGGCGTGTACACGTTGAAGCTGACCTATGATGGAAAGATCATTACCAAAAAACTGTTGAAAGAATAATAAGAAGAACAATAAAATTACTGCATTGACCTGACCATGCAAGAAACATTACTCCCCTGCATGGCTGGGCCTGCATTACCATTGCTAACCAAAATAACCATCTGTATGAAAAAAACAAACATCCTAAAAGCATGGCTGGCATTGTTAAACCTGTGCATGGTACTTTTAATAGTACTCCCCAATGTACAGGCCCAAACACTGCCCACCAATTTTCAACGTGTTCAGGTCACTGCATCATTAAGCAACCCCACCGCTATGGCCTTTACGCCCGATGGCCGGGTACTGATTTGTCAACAGGGCGGACAATTACGGGTAGTAAAGAATGGTAGCCTTTTATCAACGCCTGCTATTACGCTTACTGTTAACAGCAGCGGCGAAAGAGGATTGATAGGTGTGGCGGTTGATCCTAATTTCGCCACCAATCAATTCATTTACCTGTATTACACCAATACCTCGGGTCCGCATAACCGTGTGAGCCGTTTTACCATGACGGGCGATGTGGCCGGGTCAGAAACCCCTATTCTTGACCTGCCCACGCTTAACGCCATTTACCACAACGGCGGCGGTTTGGCATTTGGCAACGATGGCAAATTATATGTTGCCGTTGGTGAGAACCAGGTAGGTTCCAATTCGCAAAACCTCGACAGCTACCTGGGTAAATTGTTGCGCATAAATGCGGATGGAACGGTTCCAACAGGAAACCCCTTTACGGGTGGCGCCGCCCGCAGCAGGGTTTGGGCATACGGATTGAGAAACCCTTTTACCATTGCTGCTGACCCTGTAAGCGGAAAGCTTTTTGTGAACGATGTGGGCAATTCTACCTGGGAAGAGATCAACGACGCCACTGCCGGCGGCCGCAATTTTGGCTGGCCCGATAAGGAAGGCATGTGCACCAGCGGCTGTACCGGTTTAACCAACCCCATTTATGTATACTCCACTAACAGGGACGATCCACCGCCGGCCGGACAGGGTTGCGCCATAAACGGCGGCACTTTCTTCAACGGGGCTATCAGCAATTACCCAGCTACTTACAATGGCCGTTATTTCTTCCTTGATTATTGTGGTTCCTGGATCGATAATCTTAACCCAACATTGGCTTCGCCTACCCGCAATGGTTTTGGTACGGGTCTTGGCAGCGGAATGGTATATCTTAAACAGGGGACAGATGGCAACCTGTACTTCCTGAGCCGGGATGCCAACGCGTTGTATAAAATTATTTACAGTGGCACGCAGGCGCCGGTGATCACCACGCAGCCACAAAGTATCACTATATCGCAGGGTGGTACGGCTACGTTTAGTGTTACCGCTACGGGTAATCCGGCGCCCTCGTACCAATGGCGAAAAAATGGCACCAATATTTCAGGCGCTACAGCAGCTACTTACAGCATCAGTAATGTACAACCTTCGCATGCCGGTACATACAGCGTAGTGGTGACCAACAGCGCCGGTTCTGTTACCAGCAATAATGCAACGTTAACAGTAACACAACCCAACACACCGCCGGTGGCTACTATTACCAGCCCCGTCAATGGCAGCAAATTCAGGGCTGGTACCGTAATCAATTTCAGCGGCACGGCCACCGATGCGGAAGATGGAACTTTACCGGCTGCCAATTTTGAGTGGTGGGTCGATTTTCATCATGCCAATCATATTCATCCGGGTCCCGATATTGCGGATGGCGTTACCAGTGGTTCCTTCCCTATTTCGGCCGAAGGCCATACTGAAACCGATATCTGGTACCGGTTATACCTGGTAGCAAGGGATGCGCTGGGCGCCCGCGATACGGCCTATGTTGAAATATTCCCGGTGCTGTCTACGCTTAATCTTCGCAGTGTACCCGCGGGTTTACAGATAAAATTAGATGATGTACCGTTTGCCACACCTTATAGTACGCCTGCATTGAGTGGTATGGTGCGGCCAATGGAAGCCATATCGCCACAAACCGTAAATGGCGTTACTTATTTGTTCGATCATTGGGAACATGGCGGGGCGGCCACACAAAATATCACCATCACAGATACAGATACTACGTACACCGCTTACTTCAGGGTAGCACCAGCGGCCATCACATTCACACCGGTTCACGATGCCTATGTACGCGATGGCACCAATGCCGGCACCACATTCGGCACCACCGATTCAACGTTGCTTATTACCAAGGTATCACCCAGCGGACAATTAAACAATAACCGCGAATCGTACCTGCTGTTCGATCTTACCTCGCTTACCAGCAATGCAGCATCGGTTCAGTTGAAAGTATTTGGCAAAGTAGATCTTACCACAGTTCCCAGCGTACCAGTGGGTGTATTTTCTGTAGCCAACACTACCTGGACTGAAAACACCATTACCTGGAATAATAAACCGGCTACCTCAACAGCCGCGTTGGCCTCCACCACGGTTACCAATGCAGCCGCCACTTATTATACCTGGGATGTAACCAACTATGTAAAAGCCGAACTGGCAGCAGGCCGTAAAAAAGTGGCCTTTGCATTGAAAAGCGAGCTCGCACATGATCCACGCATTTTGTGGAACGCGAGTGAATTTGGTTCCAACCCGCCGCAACTATCAATTATTACCGATGGCAGTACACCGCCGCCTGCCTGTGATCCGGTTACTGCCAGTGGCAACGATGGCAATGTGCCTGCCAATGTGCTTGACAATAATCTCAATACACGCTGGTCGGCCAATGGCGACGGGCAATGGATCCAATTCTGTTTGGCAAATACGACTACGGTTACAGGCGTGCAGATCGCCTTCTATAATGGCAATACACGTACTTCCACCTTTGATATTTTGACCGGAACCGATGGCACTACCTGGACAACTGCCGCATCGGGTCTGGTAAGCAGTGGCACTTCGCTGAACCTGGAAACTTTCAATATTACACCGCGTTCCGCCAAATACGTTCGCATTGTAGGACATGGCAACAGCGTGAATGCCTGGAACAGTTACACCGAAGTAAAAATTCTTACCAGTTCAGCCTCGCTTTTGGCGCGGTCGATGGCGCCGGATGAAACAACTGTTTCTTCTGTAACAAAAGCGGCACTGAACACATTCCCCAATCCATTCAGGGAAACCAGTACCATTACATTTTCCCTGCCGGTGGCTGGTCATGCTCAACTAACAACCTATGATATCACGGGCAAACAGGTGTGTGTTCTGGTGAACGCCTGGTTGCAGGCAGGTAACCACCGCACCATTTTTGCTACGCATCAATTGCCGGCACTTATTTGCTGAAGCTGGTATATAATGGAAAGATCATAACAAAGAAGTTACTGAAGGAGTAATATCAAGTTAAATTTTTGATCAAAAATAAACGGGTGAGGCGGAGGCGTCACTTCTGCCTCACCCACTTTAAAAAACACTATATGAAACTTACAACTACCTATGCAATACGCAACATTATGCGTGCACTGTGCTTCATTGCAGCACTATTATTCTCCACATCCATTACGCATGCCCAACTGGGCAGCGGCTGGGTGCAATATTCACCCACGAAAAAAATTCACCTGGATAATGAAGACGGGCTTCAAATTTATTCATGGACTTCTTCTAAATCAGTCTGCAGCCCGGTTTGTGCCGATTACAGCTATAATAGCAGCACGGAAACCGAAACTTTTCGCCTTTTTGACAACCGGAGTAACCGGTCTGAAATAAGGTTACAGAACGATTACTCCACCGGCAGCCGGCAGTTTGAAGGCTATGTAACATTTTATTCACCTTTGAACGATGAAAGCCTGATGCAGATATTCGGCAGTACCTCCGGGGCTACCGAGCTGATGATCCGCGGCTATGCAGCCAGTGGGGGATCGATACGGGGTGCGGGACAAACCCTGGCTACTAATGTTTATGGGAAAGAAGTGCGTATAAACGTTATACACCTTCAGGAAAATGTGGGTAATAAGATCATTATTTATATCAATGGGGTGAAAAAAGCCGAGATAGCCGATAATGAAGCTGTTACCAATTACCACAAGTATGGGAATTACGGTACCCTTACCACTGGTGAAGCTGTTGTAAAATGGAGACGGGTGCGTTCGTTCAGAGATGGTACGGCGCCTTCATCAGCAGCAACCGCCAGGGAGGCTACAACGGGCGAAGCAATTTCTCTCAACAATAATATCAGGGTTTATCCAAACCCTTTAACCGGGAACCAGGCTACTATCCGGTATACCCTGTTAAAACCAGAACTGGTACATATTACGATGGTTAACATCAGCGGACAAGTAGAAGAAGTGATCAATGTGCGCCAACAGGCAGGCGAACAAACCGTTTACTGGAATACCAGCCACAAAGCTGCCGGTGTATATATAGCGAACATTACAATAGGTACCAAAACAGAGCGGGTGAAATTAATAATCGGCGGCAGCAGGCAGTAGAACATTCAGGCCACTGAGCGCAAAAAAACGACCGCTTAAAAAACTGACGATCCTCCCGCCGCGTCGGGAGGATCGCCAGTTCATTTTATGCCTACCAGGAAAAACTTAAAACTTCATAGCCATTTGGTACGTATTAAAAATAATGCGAACTTTTTAGTAGCAACTTGCAAAAAATCGTGTTATGAAAGAGATTGTCAATTGTGCGGCATATTCGGGCGGCCATCGCACTGCCGATGTTGAGCTGAAAGATATTCATGAAATATTAAAAGACCCCAGTCAATTTGTTTGGATAGGTTTGTACGAACCTTCTGAAGCATTACTGGAACGGGTGCAACAGGAATTTGGCCTGCACGACCTTGCCGTTGAAGATGCGCACCGGGCGCATCAACGTCCCAAGATAGAGCTATATGGCGATTCGCTTTTCATTGTGCTTCGAACGGCAAAGATGGGCCAGGAATGTCAGATCCATTTTGGCGAAACCCATTTTTTTGTAGGACCCAATTATATTGTAGTGGTGCGGCATGGTTCATCGGTGGCGTACACCGAGGTGCGCGGCCATTGTGAAACCATGCCCGAATTATTGGGGAAAGGACAGGGATTTGTGCTGTATGCCATTATGGATTTTATAGTCGACATGTACTTCCCGGTAGTAGAGGAACTGGAATCGGCCCTGGAATGCATCGAGGACAAAATATTTAAAGAAACGCCTAACCGGGAAACAACAGAAGAAATATATCAGCTCAAGAAAGACCTGCTGCTGGTGAAACGGGCCGTATCGCCCCTGATAGACATCTGCAACCGCCTTATGCGGTTTGATATGAAAGCTATTTCACCCGATACACAGCCGTATTTCCGCGATATCTATGACCATGCGCTGCGCATCAATGAAATAGTAGATAATACGAGGGAATTACTGAACACCGCGCTGGATGCCAATTTTGCACTGATCTCCATTTCTCAAAACGATACGTCGAAAAAATTCGCCGGCTGGGCTGCTATCCTTGCGGTACCCACCCTGGTGGCGGGCTATTACGGGATGAACTTTAAAGTTATGCCTGAGCTGGAATGGACCTATGGCTATCCGGTTGTGGTGATCCTTACTTTATGTGCTTGTGCTGTGCTTTATTATTTTTTCCGCCGGTCGGGCTGGCTGTAGTTCATTCTTCGGTTGCGCCCAGAACCTTCGGCTTCGCCCATTCTTCGGCGCCGCTCAAAACAAAAAAGGACTGCCATCGCTAACAGTCCTTTTATTGTTGAATTTCCTCCAGTGCCTATTACTTCCATTGAGGATTCTGCGCCAACGCAGGGTTCAACACGATTTCATCATAAGGGATTGGATATAGATATTTATAATCATCGTAGCTGCGGGTTAAATTATCCATCAGGATCAGGCGGCCCTTTGTGCCATCACTCAATTTGTTTTGCGCATTGTCGATTATAAAATAATAAACACCGGGCACTTTGGTAGCTGGCACTTTAGTAACAACAGCCACATCCAGCTTTCCATCTTCATTGAGGTCATAAGGCGTATCCATGGCCGGTACATACATGCCATCGTATTGATTCTCGAGCAGGCGGCCGGCTTTCCAGCGCTTCAGGTCATCGTACCGGAAGCCTTCCAGCACCAGCTCAATACCGCGTTCTCTTCTAATTTCTAAAAGCGCCGGACTGGTAATATTGCTGTAATAATTCTGTTGCAGGTAAGTATCAACAGTGGTTGGCATTGTTGCATTGGTAATGCCTGCACGCGTACGCAACAGTTTGATGGTTTTATCCCAGTCGCCCGAGGTAAAAGTGTTCAACTCCGCTTTCGCCTCGGCATAGTTCAACAGCACTTCAGCATACCTGATCAACGGCAGGGAATTATAATTCTCAGCTACCCCATCGGTAGCCTTTGCATCGAGCGTCAACTTCAGCGGCATATAGCCGGTATAGGTATACGTAAAATCGGGCGGCGCCACAGCCCCATCACGGGTATAACTGCCCATGCGAATGGTTTGTTGCAAACGCAGATCGCGGCTTTTTACTTCTGTAGCAAAAGGGATTTCATTGTATGCTGCCTGATCGGTATACCGGGTTCCATCCTGTTTCAGATAGGTATTGATGAATTTTTTGATCAAACTAAACCGGCCGCCATAGGTAGCACTCGTCCAGTACCAGTTGGCATCGTTGAAAACCCGCAACGATTTATTGTTCACCGCTGCCAACAGTACTTCATCACTCAACGGCGTTTCATTCCTGAACAAGTCGCGGTAATCGGCAGTAGTAGCCGTACTGGTATGCAGGCTGTATTTTTTTGAGGCAATCAATGCATCAGCCGCATTCACCGCTTCGGTCAACCATTTATCGGCGGTGGCAACCAATCCTAATTCATCATGGTATTTTCGATAAGTGCCTTCGAACAAACAAACCCGCGATTTAAACGCCAACGCTACCCATTTGGTGATCTGTGAAGCCGTGGCATCTTTGGTATCGCGAATATGGTCACAGGCGTAATTGAGATCGGCCAGCACACTATCCATGACCAGTGTACGCGGATCGCGCTTTTTGTACAGATCGGGGTCATTCACGGTGAGTGTTTTTCCATACCAGGGTACATCGCCAAATTTTTTAACCATCTCGAAATAGAACCAGGCCCTGAAGAAACGCGCCAGACCCTGGTAATGCCCGCTGGCTTCAGTAGTAACATTGGCCTGTTGATAATGTTCCAGGAAATAATTTACGTTTCTCAAACTATCCCATTTCCAGCCCGTTGCCAGGGTTGAACTGAAGGTACCGTACAAATAGGTATTCGGCGTACTGCCTACGAGATAATCGCTCAGGGCATCGCCGCGTACAATATCATTACCGGTTGGCAATATTTTATAAAATGAATTGGCATACAGCTGCAGGTCCTTTTCGGTATTGAACGCCGTGGTGGGCGATAATTTATCAAAAGGCTTCAGATCGAGGTCTTTTTTGCAGGCCACAAATGCCATGGTGGTGGCCATGAATATAATGAAGGATGTTCTTTTCATTGTGTAGTTTTTTAGAAGGACACATTAATACCGAGGGTATAGGTTTTCAACATGGGATACGCCATTCCATTACCCGCATCTGCGTTCATTTCAGGATCGGCGCCCTCGATCACTTCGGGGTCAAGATCCCTGGTGACGCGGTACATGGGCGACCAGGTCCAAATGTTTTGTCCGGTGAAATATACCCGCGCGGAGGAGATACCTGCTTTTGCGATCAGGCTCTTGGGCAAATTGTAACCCAGGGTTAAATTCTTCAACCGTACATAGGCTACGTTCTGCAAATAACGGCTTTGCGTAACCTGCAATTCGCCTCTTGAGTTCAGGGCCACATAGCCTCTCAGGCGGGGGAAATAAGCATCGGGGTTTTCGGGTGTCCACATATTGTTTTCAACCGATACGGGATGCCAGCTGTAAGGCCGGTTGTATGCGCCCCAGAACAAGGCATTATCGGCCCCGGGCCAGAAATCTCTTTTGCCAACTCCCTGGAAAAATGCATTGATAAAGAAATTGCTCCATTCGCCCCCCATGTTAAAACTGAACTGGTAGCGGGGTTGATCGTTACCAATGATCTTGCGGTCGCCGGGATCAGCGAGCGTGCTGCTTCCCAGGTTGATCGCATTATCCTTGTTCAGATCGCGGAATTTAACATCGCCGGGTAACAGTACATTGGCGGCCGCTACGCGCGTATAACTTTGATCGGCATGTGCTTTTATATCATCGGCATCTTTAAATAATCCTTCGGTTTCAAAACCCCAGATATCGCCGAGGCGTTGTCCTTCATAATAGGTATCGATGAGGCCCAGCGGGTTATTGTATTTTTTGATATAGGAAGTATTATCGGCCAGGGTGAACCTGAAATTATACCGCAGGGGTTTCGTCCAGGCAGTGGCATCGTTCCAGGAGATCGAGAATTCCCAACCTCTTGTTTTCAGATCGGCGTAATTGCCTTTGGGCACCGCAGCGCCAAAAACGGCGGGCAGCGGCAATCCCGTAGTGAACATATCGGTGGTATACCGCGTATACCAGTCGAAGGTGGCGGTAAGGCGGTTGTTGAGCAACCCGAGATCTATACCAAGGTTTGTACTGGTGGCCTTTTCCCAGGTAAGGCCATTAGGAATTACATTGGGTCTGCTCGTATAATCGGGTATAACGCCGTTGATCACTTTGTTGAGCTTGCTTACGCCCATTACCTCCAGGTACTGATAGGGAGAAATATTACCATTACCCAAACTTCCGTATGAAGCCCGCAGCTTCAGATTGGGAATGATGTTTTCAAAGTTCTCCCAGAAAGCTTCGCGCGATACGCGCCAGCCTGCAGATGCTGAGGGGAAGAAACCAAATTGCTGGTCTTCCGGAAATTTCGACGTACCATCATAGCGGCCATTAATTTCGAGCAGGTATTTTTCGTCATAGTTGTAATTCAACCGGAAAAAGCTGCCGAGGGTAGTCCATTCACTGCCGCCACCTGTTAAAGTATAATTCAACCCATTTAATAAGGAGAAATCGGGCAGTGAATTATTGATGAGGCCGTCGCGCTGGATGAACAAACTTTTCAACAGCGAATGTTCATAGTTATACCCCACCATCCCTTTGAAATAATGTTTGCCAAAATGCTGTTCATATTCAGTGTAGATGTTGGCGCCGATATAATTGGTCTTGTTTTCATTCTGGTTCATTTTACTTTCACCACGTTCCAACATGGCGCCGGGTTTTGTACTATAGGGAACCGGGGTATACAGGCGGTTCTCTGTTTCATTCACTTTCATGAAAGTAAGGTCGCCCGATACGCGCAATTTATTCTGTAGAAAACTGGCCGTGAAGCGTGAAGTATTACGCACCTGCTGGCGGTTGAGATCAGAATAGTTATTGCCAGATACAAAACTGCCGAAAACAATAGAAGCGTTCTGCGTAAGCGTTCCATCAGGGTTTTTCAGCATGGCAATTGGAAACGCTTCATCTGAGATCCGGCGCCATACCGGTGTATTGGAAGGATGATTCAGGATGGGAAAGAAATAATTGACCTGTGAAAAAGTTAGATCGTTTTCCAGCTTCAACCATTTAAATGCCTGCACCGAGCCGTTGGCGCGCAGGTTATAGGTTTTGTACTTGTCGGGATTGTATCTGAAGATCCCATGCTGGCCCATATAGCGGCCCGATAGATAATATGACACTTTATCTGAACTTCCCGAAACACTCAGCGATTGTTCGGTAGAAGGGTTCTGGTCGGCATACAGTTCTTTCAACCAGTCGGTGCTGCCATAATAAATGTATTCACCGGTAACGGGGTCAATATCTGTGCGGGGCAGCGAAGGATCGTCGTGCCGCTTTTTCAATTCATCGAGGTAACTGAGTGAAAAGGGAAATACGCTGTTCGCTTTTGGCGGATGCGCTTTATAGTCGTTCCAGGAATAATAAGCCGAGTCGAACGTTTTTGCCCAGTTGTAACCATCTGTTACCAGGTTGGGTTTAACGGTTCTGTTATTCAGCGATACACTGCCGCTGTAGCTGATCTTCGTTCTGTTCTTCGAGGCTTTTTTGGTGGTGATGAGCACCACGCCAAAGGTACCACGAGCCCCATAGATAGCTGCAGAAGCGGCATCTTTCAGCACTGACACACTCTCCACATCGTCGGGGTTAATAAGATTGGGATCGCCCGGTACGCCATCGATGAGCACCAGCGCATTTCCACCGGCACCAATAGATGTAGCACCGCGTACATTATATGTAGCACTGCGAATGGGTTTGCCATCCGTCATGCGAATATTCAGGTTGGGAATAACGCCCTGCAATCCACGCGTAAGGTTAGGCAAGGGCCGGTTTTCCAGCACCTCACTGCCTACCTGGTCAACCGCACCGGTGAGGTTCACTTTCTTCTGGGTGCCATAACCGATCACCACTACGTTTTGCAGGGAGGCATCGTTCTGCCTCAGCACGATGAGAACCGGGTTTTGACCGTTTACTTTTTGTTCAACTGTATTATAGCCTACATAGGTAAATACCAGTGTGGCTTCACTGGCAGGCAGTTGGATGGTAAAGCTGCCATCGGGCCCTGTAGAGGTACCAATGCTGGACCCTTTTATATTTACGCTCACGCCAGAGATGGGCGCGCCCTTTTCATCGGATACTTTTCCCTTTACTTCGGGACCCGAAACGGGGGCTGCTATCCCGAAACCGGGTAGCAACAGCATCTGCATAATAAATAAAAAGGAGGTAAAAGCCGGGAAGCAAAAACGGGCATACCGGCTTGTAAAAGCTGTACGCCGGTAGTTTAAATGGGTGTTCTTCATACACTGGCAATTAGTTTTGTTAACGAAATCTTTAGGAGTCGCAAATAAATTAAACTATTCGAAGCACTATTAAACTATCAGGTTAAGGTTTTGCTACCAAATTGAAACAGAATTGTTATCCGAAGGACAACTTCATTGATTCAACAAGCAAAAAGAACCTTACTCTGGCAATCGTTAAGCCCCGACAAGCCGGGGCAGGCTGACAATCGGACTATCTACCAGGCTAAAATAACAATAATTTCCGGAAATTAAACAAATTTAAAGCTGTTTTAATCTTTTTAAACACAAATGACCGGCCTGAATAGCACCGGTCATTTTAGATATTTAAACTATTTGTAAGCTTTTTAATGGTACTCATAACCGCCCCTGCTCATCCGCCGCCCCGCCGGTATTGTGGTTACGTTTGCGGGTATTGGTGTCTTTTCCAAAACGGTAACTGAAAGCGATGCCTATTCTTTGGGTATCGGTTTGTGTTCTTCGCCAGGCAACCATTTGTTGGGAAGCGGTGATGTTATCGCGCCTGATGATGGTATGAAAAATATCATTGGCGCTTAGTTTCAGGCTGCCTTTGTCTTTCAGGATCATTTTCTGCACGCCTGCATTCAATTGCCAGAAGGGATCGGTTCGTGTTTGTCCCTGTAAATGGCGGCTGCCATACGACCCGTTTATTTCTGCACTCCAGCTTTTTGACAGATGAAACTGGTTGCCCAGTTCCAGTTCAGCGGTATTCGTTGCATTGCTTATTACCTGCCCATTGGCAATGCCTTTATTCACCAAATGAAAAACAAGGAGGAACGCATTTACATGCCAGCCCTTCACTATATCCGTTGACAAATTCGAAATAAAATTAAATGAGTAATTGTTCCCGAAATTCTGCGGGCGGCTGATATAAATATCGCCCGACGGTTGTATGAGGTTTTGTATGAGATTATTTATGCGCAGGTACGCCACTTCAACCATAAAAAAGCTTTTATAATCATATTTCAACTCAATGCCATGCAGGTAATGTGGTTTCAGCCAGGGGTTGCCTGCATTGTACGAATAGCGGTCGTTATAAAAAAGAAAGGGATTTAACTGCTGGTAACCGGGCCGTCTGATGCGGTTACTATAGGTAATGCTGAAGGTATGGTGACCGGCACTGTCGGCTTTCCAGGAAAGATAAAAGGATGGAAAAAAGTCGGTGTAATTTCTTTTAAAAGAAGAATCAGCGATAACTACATTACCGGGCTGCTTCCCCTGCATGCGGGTATTCTCCATGCGTACCCCGCCTTTTATGGCCCATCGATTCCATTCTTTTGAGGTACTTATATACGCAGCGTTTATATTCTCGCCATATATAAAATGGTCACTTCTGCCGTAATCGGGTATAAAATCATTTCCCACTCCATTATACCAGTTGTTGTTATAGTCGGTAACTACATACGATGATTTATAGCCTGCCTCCACATTCGTCCTGCCCTTCAGTGGCAGTGAAAGATCAGTTTTTGCCGACCAGATATTGATATCGGCCGGTAACCGGTACAAAATTTCATTGGCGCTGTTTATGCTCCCATCCAGTTGGTACACGGCTGTGTTCAATAACTGACTGCCATTGGCATGCAGGTTTACATAATCGAGGTCGGCGGTGATCATAGCGCCATTGGCATTTATGCGGTGCAGCAGATTGAAATTAACACCCCCGCTGTACCATTGATAACCACCGGTAGTACCGCCCATAGCAGTGGAATCAATTTTTTGCTGCGCGTTTAACTGATCACTGCTGTAATGTAACTGATCCCTGCGGGGCCTGATGCCGCCTGTTAATAAAACACCCAATGTTGTTTTGGCAGAAACGTAATAATCAAGTCCGGTCCGCAAATTATAGCCATCGGAAGAATAAACATATTTCCTGTCGAGTAAAGTAACAGCAGAATCATCGCCAATGGTATTATAGTAATTCCGCCTGTTGATCTCTTTGTTATAGCCTGCATCTCTTCCATAACCGAAGTTGCCGAATACATTAATTTTTTTATTTCGGTAATTGATATTCAAGGCATCATTGCTTCTTCCATATACGCCCTGGTTATAACCAATACTTACATTGCCATTAAAACCCGGCGCTTTGTTCTTTTTCAGCTGCAAATTAATGACAGCGCCGCCCGATGCATCGTACCGCGCAGGCGGATTGCTCATGAGCTCAATTTTCTCTAACATGCCGGCTGGCAGCGATCGTAAATAAGCCGCCAGGTCCTGGGCCGACAAATACGTAGGCTTATCATCGATGAGCACCAGTACCCCGCCCTTCCCATTTAGATTTATATTTCCATCAATATCAACGAACACCCCGGGGCTTTTTGACAACACCTCCAGCGCATTGCTACCCGCCGCGGAGATCATGGCATCTACATTTACGATAGTACGATCTACCTTATGCTCAACCATTGGCTTTTTAGCTGTTACAATTACTTCTTTAAGGACCTTCTGGTTTGCCTGTTCAATGGCAATAGCCGGCAATACCAGGTCGGCATGTTGCGCATCAATGGTCAGCATACTACTGGTGAATTTTTTAAACCCGGCGCCTGTTATCCTGATAATATACCTGCCGGCAGGCAATTTTTTAAAAATGAATTTTCCATCCTCTCCTGATGCGCCCGCTTTTACTGTTGCAGAATCCCCTGCACGCAACAGCAAAATAGTGGCGCCGGGCAACGGCCTGTTTTGTACATCGGTAACAATGCCTGTTATTTTTCCTGAAAGGTTTTGGGCCTGGCCTGTATTATGCAGAACGAATAAAAGTATAATGGCAAAGAATAGTGGAAGGATCTTCATGGTGCTTGTTTCCACAAATTTTACCTGCTGTACCCAGCCAATAAAATCGTTGTGTTCAATGCTGGTAAAAAAGGGGTGAATGCCTTGCTTTGGAGGTTTAAAATTTCGTCATCGTTTTTTGATTATCCGTACCTGTTTTTCCCAATTCCAACATTTTACACCCCCGGTATGCAAAAAACTATAGCGATCTTTATACTATGCGAGTTGCCTCCAAAAAGATCGTTAGCGAAGCCCTGCTACTGCATGCCCTTTTCAGCATGGCCGTTGTTATGCTGGTGCTTTCAGGTATATATTATTACTACCGGTTCATTTCATTCAGGACCGGCTTATCCACTTTTGCCTGCCTTTTATTGCTGGGTTGTATTTACATGGGCCGATGGCTTTGCAAGAACTTTTACCTTCGCCACCGGCCATTTCATTTCAGTTTGTATTCTGTGCTCACCCTGATGGCGATCATTATCATTTGGCCGCTTTTTGCAAAAAAGATCTTTCATTCACCGGGCGATATTATTGAATTTTCCGTAACCACCCTGCCCTTCTTTATCATAGGGTTCATAATGGGTATTTTTATAAAACTGATCAGGGCCTCCATTAAACGGCAAATACAGGGAGCCCAGCTCACTGCCGAACAAAAACAAAGTGAGCTGAACCTGTTGCAATCGCAGTTAAGCCCCCACTTTTTATTTAATACGCTTAATAATCTCTATGGCATCTCAATAACCCGACATGAGCAGGTGCCGCCCCTGCTATTAAAATTAAGTGACCTGTTACGCTACTCGGTATACGATACCAAAAAGCCGTTTGTACCTTTAACAGAAGAATTGGAATACATCCAGAATTATCTCAGTTTTGAAAAGTTGCGCATCAGCGACCGGCTGGTTTTGCAAACCGATATAGAGATCATAAACAACCCGAATATTACCATTGCGCCCATGGTGCTGATCGTATTTATTGAAAACGCCTTTAAACATGCCCGCAATACCCTTGACCAAAAGATATATATTCATATCAGCCTGAAGATCACCGGTTATTTTATTGTATTTTCAGTTGAAAATTCTTACAGTGAGGTAAAACAGCAAAACCGAATTCTTCAGGCGGCCTCCGGTTTGGGACTGGCCAATACCATCAGGCGTCTTAAGCTGTTGTATGAAGAAGATTATGAATTGGAGCAGTTTGTAAAAGACAATTGGTACATTGTTCAACTTCGCTTAAAAATAAACTAACAGCATGTTTAACTGCCTTGTTGTAGATGATGAACCCATTGCAAGAGAAATTATTATAAATTATTGCAGCCACCTGTCACAACTGTGTGTTGCCGGCAGCTGCGGCAACGTGTTTGAGGCAAAAGAAATATTATTACAACACCCTATAGATATTTTGTTCCTGGATGTACACCTGCCGGTGCTGGATGGCATTGGCTTTTTAAAAACCCTGAAGCACACGCCGCAGGTAATATTCACTACTGCTTATAAAGAATATGCAGTTGATGCATTTGAATTATCGGCCTGCGATTACCTGGTAAAACCATTCTCTCTCGAAAGATTTATAGTGGCAGTGGATAAAGCAACCGAAAAACTGCAGGCAGCCATTACTATCCCCAATGAAAACCAGCGCATACCCACTGATTATTTCTTTATAAAGGCCGATGGTAAAATTTACAAATTGCATTACAATGATATACTGCTGGCCGAAGCAAAAGGGAATTACACAAAAGTAGTATGCGCCAACACTACCCTGCTGCCCAATATGTCTTTTTCCTCGTTTGAATCCCTGTTACCCGCCGGTTTATTTATACGGGTACACCGCTCGTTCATCATCAACAAATCGAAGATCACCCATATTGAAGGCAATACCGTTTATATTCAAAAAACAGCGGTTCCTATAGGCGTTAATTTTAAAGAACCCTTTCTGAAGGCAATTGGGCTATGAAAATTAATATTCCACCTTATAATCCTTTTTAACCGGCTGGCCGCTCCAGGCTTTCTTACTTGTCCAGTCGGCAGCGGGTGCTTCATTCGATAAAAAGGAGATCACTTCATCATCATCGTTACCGGGGCCATTGTAGCGCGACTCCCATTGTACCACACCAGCCGCATTATACTTGATGGTGCTATAGTCCAATCCGGTCCCTGTACCTGATCCGGTTACATATACATTTCCGTTATCATCTACAGCAAGCGATCTCGCGCCGCCGGTACCATTTCCCGGCCCATTTTGCCGCGCCACCCATTCGGGCGTAACCTGGGCAAAACAAAAAGAGTCAACAAAAAATAATAATAAAAGCAACAGCTTTTTAAGTAACAATTTTTCCATAACCTGTAATTTTTTGGTCAACAATCACTTTGAGGGTTATGTGATCTACCGATGTTACTTCATAAGGGATGCACTGTTAATTCATTCACATAAGGGAGATAGAAAGAAGCAGAAAAGAGGCTGTATTAAGTTACATTAATTCAGGCAAATACAGGAGCTGCTTTTACTGATTGTGAACAGGAAAACCCGTTTTTGGCCAATTTTAAATTTATTGCGAACTTCAGAATAGAACAACCATTAAACCTGTTTTATATGCAGCGCTATTTTGAACAACTGCTTGGCGATATTGCCATTTCTATTGACAATGAAAAGAATGCTTCTGCTGCCATCATCTATGAACTGAGTGACTGGCTGTCGGAAGAGGAGGAAGAGCGAACAGCTCCTGTTCGCAATCTGCAGGATTGGACCGGTATTTACCAGGAAATGCTTCCCCCACCCCATATGCTTACCGATGAACAGGTATATGCCCTGCTTGAAGCGTTAAATCAACTGTTGAACATTTATAACTGTTGTTTCGTATTGCAAACAACAGTACCTGAGCGGGTGCAATATGCCACCATAAGAGATAATTTCAACCAGGAGGTAAAGGTGAAGACCTGGCATATGGGATTTTTCGGTTTGTGTAAACCAGGTACCGAACATAAGAAATGTGCATTGGGTGAACATTGCCAGTGTGCTTTTTATGCAGGATTATTTACCGACTGTATTGAGGAAGACCTGAGTCCCGATGAAGAACGGGCCCGGGCCTTACAGATCGAGATCCAGTATTTGAAAAAGAAGTACGAAAATGACTGGATGAAATATTATCCCTATCATCTGGATAAGGATTATGATGATGAATTTGGGAATCCGTATGATTATGGACTGGGTGATGAGGAGGAGTGATCATGATCACCTATTGTAAAGGCTATTTCTCCGTTCAGTAAAAGATCATTAGTTTTATTGCATTCATTACCTTATCATGAAACCATTTCTTTTTCTGCTATCAGCAATTTTAGCTTTTTCTGTATCTAACGCACAATTGTCCCTGAAGGAACATATACAGGGAACAGCCATGGCCATACGTACCGTGCATCCTGATTCCACCGACTTTTCAGATCTTGAAGTGATCGGCAATTCGATCGGCGATGCCCGGATCGTGATGCTGGGTGAGCAGGACCATGGAGATGCACCTACCTACCTGGCTAAAACGCGGCTTGTAAAATACCTGCACGAAAAAAAGGGATTTACTGTGCTGGCCATAGAAAGCGATTTCTTTGCCCTGAATCGCGGCTGGGACCTGTTGCCCAAAGATTCAGCCAGTGTGGTCAAGTACCTGCTTAATAATATATTTACTGTGTGGACGGGTTGCGATGCCTGTTTCCCTTTGTTCAGACAATACCTGCCCGGCACTTTTCAAACGGCATCGCCCATACAAATAGCAGGCTTCGATAACCAGATGATGTTGCCCTATTCGAACCAACTGGCACACCAGCTCGACAGCGTGCTGCTTTCATTACAGTTACCTGTTACCAAAACACCTGAATACCGGCAGCAGATCATTCCCACGATCGATTTAATGAGAATGTGGTGGCGTTCAAAACCTGATCTTGCATTATATGATCAATGTGCTGCCTGGTTGCAACAGATACGAAAGGAAGCGGCGCAACAATTGAGTGCAAATGATTTCTGGTTACAGGTTATCGATAACCTGTTGCAGGAAAATGAACACTACCGCTTTTTGAAGGATAAGGATAAATATTCAAAACATAGCAATAATGTCAGGGACCTTCAAATGGCGGCCAATCTGGCCTGGTTATGCAAAGTGAAATATCCCAACGAAAAGATCATTGTGTGGGCTGCCAGTCAGCATATTTCGAAAACGAGGGAAGATATGCCCGATAACCCCCGCAAGGTTATCTCTATGGGTGGCGCCTTTACTGCAGACCCTTCACTGGCTGCCAATACCTATGTAGTGGGTTTTAGCAGTTATGAAGGAACGGCCGGACGAATTGGTTTTCCTGATTATACACTGCCCAAACCTAAAAAAGAAAGCTTCGAAAACTGGGTACGCCCCAAAGGCGCTTATTCATTTGTAGATTTCAAAAAATACCAGCAGGCGCATGCTGCTGATCCCGGAAAATTCTACATGTCGGGGTACAACCATTATAATGTAGAAGCCCAATGGACGCGTCTTTATGATGGCATTTTTTACATCGATCAAATGTATACCTGTAAAAAGCAGCCCTGATGTGGAAGGACTGCACTTAATTCGTTTTCGGTGTAATACTCATCCGGTTCTTTTCGTCCTGGCCACCAAACTGAACTTTCCGTTCGTTGAATTTGGCGCCACTCCTGAAATTATAGGTGAGCGTTATTCCTACCTTTCGCGTATCACGCACAGTTCGAAATGCAATGTCCTGATTCAGTACAGTCGTAGTGGTACGCACTTTATCGGAGTAAAAAATGTCGGTAAAGCGCAGTGTCGCCGTCAGGCTTTTTTTGAAGAAGGACCGCTTGAGCCCCAACGAAAGCCGCTCGCGGCCTTTAAATACGGTTACACCATACACAGATGGACCATAATAGAGAAAGTTGACCTGGGCGGTATATCCCTTTGGTAAAGTAAAATTATGGTTATTGCTAACGCTTACTTCGGTGCGCTTATTGGAGAAAACGCCGTAGTCGGCATTGCCTTTAACGGAAGTATAAGCTACATTCACATCTGCATTGGTGCTCCACCACGAAGCGATCTTCCATGGCACATATACTTCGAGGTACAGGCTTTTGCTGCTATTGATGTTCTCGTTTTTGTAGATCACTGTTTTTGTAGTATCGTTCTGGATAGTGATCTCGTTGAGCAGGTTGGTGACATAAGAATAACCCAGGCTAAGGGTATTCTCATTCCTATAGGTATAGGTTACATCGTTGCTGAACGTAAACTGAGGCAGCAGGTAAGGGTTGCCTGTTGAATAAGAAAACGGATCATAATAAAAAGCAAAAGGGTTCAGCGAAGCATAATCGGGCCGCTTTATGCGCCGTCCCGAAGTAAAGTTCAGTTTATGGTTGTCACTGATCCTGTATTCAAGGAATAAAGTGGGGAAAAGATTTTGTAAATGACGCCGGATGAGAAAGGTGTCGGTGATCAGATCGATCTTTGCGCGGGTTTCCTCATAACGAAGCCCCGCCTGGATATCCAGTTTTTTAAAATTCCGCCTCGCAGAAATATAAGCAGCTCCAATGTTCTCGGTGTAAATAAAATGATTGGTACGGCTGACATCTTTCTTATACGCGCCGTTTTGAAAAATATAGAAAGCAATGTCGTTGTCAGTAACAGAAGAGGTATACTTCAATCCGGTTTCCAGCTGCACCTTCCCGGGCAAATTTCTTTTGTAATCCAGTTTATACGCATTTACACGAATAGTGGCCTTATTATAGGAACCATCCATTTGCGGAGCGCGGGGATTACTGCCATTGTTGTCGAAGAACAGCGAGTGATAGCTGTTGGTGTCTTTGGTATTGAATTGCAAATGGCTGTAGTTGGCTGTCAGGGTTTGACCGGTAGTGTCGATACGCAGGGTATAATCGGCATTCAGGTTGGTGTTGGTATAATGTGTTTTTGTAAGATTGTTAATGGTATAGGAGCTGTCGATGGCATTGGGGTCATGGTACACCTTCAGGGTGGCGTCATATGGCTTTCTCGAATCTGACACCGTTCCATCAAAGGAAACAGCGATATTCTGGTTACGGGCAATTCTATAGTCGAAGCCTGCCTTATAATAGTGGTTGGTTGAGGTTGTGGGACGATGTGTTTGCTGGAGAAAGGTAATGACGGGAGAAGAGGAAAGGAACCGCCGCTTTTCATCGTCATTAAAAAAACCTGTACCATGAACGAGATCATAAGAGCCAGTGACCAGCAGGCGTTTATTTTTATAATTCAACAAACCCCCGGCAGTCGTTCTTCCGTAGATGCCCTGGGCATAGCTGGAATAAATATTGCCCGAGATACCGGGCGTTTCCCGGTTTTTGGTGATCAGGTTGATCAAACCACCCGCACCTTCAGCCGAATACCGGGCAGGCGGGTTTGAAAAGACCTCCACTTTTTGAATATTATTGGCCGGCATGCTTGCCAGCATAGCCTTCAGTTGCTCCCCCTTCAAATAGGTTTCTCTGCCGTCGATCATTACGCGGATATCCGATCTTCCCTTTATAGAAACATTATTAGCACCGTCAACAACAATACCTGGTAAGGTCCTGAGCAACTCCATAACAGATTCCCCGCTGGCAACGATATTATTGTCGACCCTGATGACTACCCGGTCAAGCTTTCGCTCCACCACCGGCATTTTCGTTACTTCCACTTCTTTTAGCCCGGCCGCATTTCTGTTCAACCTGATTGTAAAATGCAGCACATCTTCTTTTGCTGTATCTGGATTGAAAACGGGCGACCGCTCCGATATAAAACCCACATGACTAACTGCCAAAAGAAATGTATCGCCGGTATTGACTGTTAAATTGAACCGGCCCAACGAATCTGTGACAGTACGGGTCACCTGCCCCCCATCGCGGGCCCGCAGTAAGGCTACTGTTGCAAAGGATACCTGTTCGTCCCCAACAACTTTCCCCTGTACCACTACCGGCCGGCCAGCTGGGTTTTGTTGTGCCATCAGTCCGGGACAAATAACGGTTATCATCAACAGGAAAAGGCCTAACGAGTATTTCATGCAGGATGAATTATATACAATTATAAAGAAATTGGAGTTAATATTATCCCTTCCCCCTGGCGGGAAAGGGATAATATTGATTGCTTTTAGCTTTCTGTGCTTGCACAGCAGGCACAGCTGCAATCGGCGCCGTTGCTTTTGGCGTCGGTTTGCGATGCACCATCACCAGCGCCGTTTCCTTTCTTTTTCATTGAATTGGGGTCCAGCTTGGCAATTGTTTTTTTGTTCAGCTCCAATTTCACTTCGATTTTCTTCTTCATCTTTTTAAGTTTTAATGATTAATAATAAAAACCTTCTTTATATTTTCTGCCGCTTAACACAACAGGAACATTCTTTCCCAGGGAAGCTGATCTTCGTTTAGCAGGGTCAGATAGGATAACCCCACTCCTAACGCTCCGTCGAGCACATAAGGATTCTTTTGCCATATATTCTTGTCTGAAGTAGAAGGGAATATATAACCGCCGATGCCTTTGCCTATACCGGTTTTTTTGATGGAAAGGGTAATATCCGTCCAGTAATCTCTTGCCCCGCGTAAACTTTCGATCCCTGTCTTTTTATAAAAGCTGTTGAAGCATAAAGCGATTCCTGCCGTGCCATGGCATAGCCCTCTGTCGTGGATGTTATACCGGGGATGTTTAAAAACACGCGCAGAATCTATATTCCGGCCCACTTCTTTATCGAGTATCCCAATCGCTTTTTCTTTGAGCGGCGGCAGGGATAAAACTTCGGCAGCTGCGAGCAATGCTGTTGCCACACACATGTCGCCATAGCACCAGGCCAGCCGGCCGGCAAACTCGCGACCTACAATATGCGGAAAATATCCTATTCCCATGTGTTTCTCTTGCGCCAATAACCAGCGAACGGCGCCGTCGATCAATTCAAGCACAAGATCGCGCTGAATATTGGTGCGGCTAACCCGGCATAAGAAAAGGATGATGCCGGTAACGCCATGGGGTATGCCAAGATCAAAATACAGTTCATCGCCACGCCAGCTTTTTGTGGTCCAGGCGATACCGCCATCTGTGGGTATTGCTCCTGATTGCAGGATGGTCAGAATTTGTTCTATTCCTTCCTGCCCTGCTGCCGTCATCGGCCCCTCCAGGAAACAAAGTCCCTTCCCGGTTAATCCCCTGAATATTTCAAATCGTTTGGTTTCTTTATCCCTTGCTAATGATTTCAGGATATACTTTTCAACAACCTCCAGTGAGTCAAGTGACGACTCTTCCAATAGCTCTATGTCGATCAGGTGCCGTACCAGCCAGCTAACACCAGCTATACCGCCAACAAAACTTGAGCCCATTGTTGCATTACCCATCCCGGCCAAACACTCGTCGAGCAGCAGTGAAAACTGTTCAAAATGATCCTGATCTCCCGACCAACGGTAGAGGTACGCATAGAATAAAGCCATCCCGGCCTTGCCGCTAAAAAGACCTACAGGGCATCTTTTAGGTTTGTATGTCTTACTGTCGTCTGCAATCCTTTCCAAAGCTATTCTCATTGATCCCACCCTCTCCTTAGTCTCCATATTCATTGATTTTTATAGTCAATTAAATTTTATAAATCCCAGCCTTGATTCATAGTATCTCCACAGTAGATAATAAAGCACCATTTCCTGCTTCCGGTGTTCGGCGACCAGCAACCTGTTCAATGTCATATGCACATGGCTGGCAGCCAGGTAGTGCAGGTTGATGCTGCCCTTTTCACCGTTGTGCCCACACAGGTTTTCCATAATGCTTTTATTCCGTTCCCCTCTTTCGCGGAAAACAGCAACCAATGATTCGATGCCGTTATCGTGGTCGAACCGTTCGTCCAGAAAACGCTGTATCTGTTTCGATTCCATTCTGTACCGCTGGTCGAGCTGCAAAAGCCCGGGTTTGTCGACACTGAATTCCTTTAAAAAATCATTTTTTAACAATTGCAGCCTGTGGTGTTTCTTTTCTAACGGAAACCCAAATTCAGAAAGCAGCATATCGATATTGCGCAACGCCATCAGCCACCGCAGTGTTTCACCCTCTGTTCCTTCCAATAATCCCAGCAATTGTATAATGGCTTCGCTGTCGTGGTAAAACAACGTTTCGCTCCAATCAATTTTTTCATACCCATACCTTGCCAACTCCCGTTCGTAGGTATCATACTGCACATTTTCAATAAGGCCCGGGCCCGAATAAGCGGCGAGAGCCGAATTGAGGTAACCGATCGTTCTTTGCCAGAACTTTTTATCGGTTGAATGGTAGAACCGGACGCGCAGATGTGGTTTGGGATCGGCATAGCGAATAAAAAACCATTTTTCTATAAGCCCCTCTTCCTTCAGGGCTAACGCCAATGGAGCAATGCATTCCTTCAGAATGTGCTCAGCCGGTACAGCTCCGGTGTAGAGTTTGCAATACAACCATTCACTGCCCAATGCAAATTCCCTTTTAGGGGCGCTATCGCGCTGTGGGGGAAGCCCCGTGTTTGTGCGCAGCGGCTTTTTTTCGCCCCCTTTTTTTGTAAGCGGTACGATGATCTCACTCGCATATTGACCGCCTTCTCCGGTAACAAAACAATTTTCAGGCGTGAAGAAGAATTCCTGCAACTTCAGTTGCCGGTTCTTTTTGAAATAACTATGGAATAGCCGCAAATAAGCTTCATCTTCCAAATCGATGAACAATTTCTGGTCTTTGTCAACGATGATCACTTTGGCAGGAATGTTCAACTGCTGCCGCAGCCGGTCATATACAGGGAAAAGATCAGCGGGATCTGCTTCTGCCAGCTCATCGAAGCTGATGTTCCAGGTAGCGGGACTTAAGATGAGGTTTTTATAGGTGACCCGGGGCAAATACCTGTCTTCTTTGAAGATGTCCCAGTCCCAAACAATCGCTGTATTGATATCCTGCAACTGCAGATCGCAAAGGAATTTGTATACCGGCAGGCTGGTGCGGGTATAGTTATGCGCCGTGGAAAGCCGGGGCACTATTTCTTTGTTCAGCTTTTTCGATCTGAGGATCACCTTGCCGGCCCGGCAACTCACCATAAGGTCGGTGATGGTTAGCTGATTGTCGGGACTGGCAAATGGCCTTGCCAGATAGGCGATCTCATATTGACGGAAAGGCGGCCGTAATAATAAATTACCGGCCCTGGTTTCAGGAAGATGAATGATCTCCCCATATATTTTTTCAGGATGATGTGCTTCTTCTGCTTCCACGCATTCTTTTAGTTTCCCGGTAAGGAAAGGGTCGCCATTGGCAAACCGTGACAACAGGTTAATGCTGCTGGGACCAAAAAATGTGTCGAGCGAAAAAGTATAATTGCCTTTATCAACATCCGCGCTGCTGCCCGCCAGTATGCTGCCCATAACAAAACAACTTTCGGGCGCCTTCAGCTCCATATCATGGAAGCCTATTGTCAAAATATCCTCGTCTGTTATGGCAAAGTCTTTTTTATTTAAAAGTGATTCTTTCAGCTTTCTGTTCTTCCATATAAGCAGCCTTGACCAGTTCATTTGTTTCGCGGGCTGTTTGCCGTTAAACACCAGGCTTGCCAGCATGGGGAGTTCGGCAAGTGTATCTTCTCCATAATCGCCATAACCCAGGCCCAGTTCAGGGTCCAGTGCCATGATCAGCGGAATTTCCAGGTCTTCATATTTTTCGCTGAAAGTTTGCGCCCATGTTTTCAGCCGCTCGTTGCCCGTGATCAGGAATAAAGGCCGCAAAGCGGAAATATGGGTTTGTATATCGCGGATAACTGTTTCATTGAGCCGGGCCTCATCGCCTCCTAATTCCAGAACGGTATGAGCCAGGTTCTTTACCGGTGTTTCGGGATACACGGTCTTCAACAAGCCGGCTATTTTTTCATACAACCCGGTACCGGGCTCCTGGCTTTTCAATAGTTGTGCAACGCTGCGCAGGCACTTATACACTTCGTGCTCTTCGGGCAAAAAAGACAATGTGGTTAACATGTTTTCGAAAACATCTTCCGCCGATAAGGCCGGCTCCAACCCCGACACCAACAAATTATTACTGATCAACAGATCGATGAAAGCACCTGCCTGGTCAGCATCAATATCTTCACTGATGAGCGTGTTTATGAGTTGCTGCAGGCAGGCGCCCTGTTCAGCTTTGGCCAGAATGGCGTCGATGTATTCAGAATTATCAACAGCAGAGATCCTGTAGCTGGTGGTTGCGCCTGCGTCTGAAGGTTCAACATACCTGAGCTTATCCTTTACCTTGTATAAACTATTGTTGGGATAAAAAAGAATATGCTCCTTTATACCCGGTAATGACTGAAGATGACGGGCAAGACCGGTAAGATAATGCATGTCGAGATGAACATGCCGTTTGTAATTATGCCGCGCGCCCACGGTAATGGATGTAGCCTCGCTTAGCTGCCCCGCCTTATAGCCAGCAAAAACACCATAAGGCGTACAGCGGGAACACATCCGGATAAAATACCGCTCTATGGAATGTAATAACTTACTGTCGATCCTTTCTGCAGACCGGCGGCCATCAAGGTATTTTAAATATTGTGTGTACAACTCGTGGGAACCCAAAAACAACGCTTCCAGGAATTGCGGGTCGGTGAACAGGTTGTTCTCTTTGTTTTGCACTAAAGCCAGATCGGCCAGGCGTTCAAGATAATTTACGGGAAAGCACGGTGTTCTGAGAAGATAAAAACCATGATGTTCGTATTCCTGCTCATGTAAGATGGATATAGGTTCTTTTATCACCAGATAAGGTATTGTACGTGATAGATATTACCTATCTAAAGTAGGTAAAATAAATACAGTTACCTTTCGCAGTTAGTCACTATTTAATAAGCGCGCATTTTCGACAATAGGTGCGTCGTTTTGGGCGATAAGCGTGCAAATATGGGGCCCTCGTTATATACATTTCATGCCCATTTATCATCATTTTGAACTGTGAAAACTACATTTTATTAAAATTTGCTTGCATGCGTGAGGTATTCCTATTACATTTGCGCTATCATTAATGCCGGCATTCAAATTATTAACCGGCAGCCATAAATTCCAAACCATGAAAAACAATTCTTACACAAATAATTCGATTACAAAGCCACCATATTGCAGGCGATTTAGCTATTCTTTTAGTTTCCCTGGATAATATTATAAGCGCTATCATTTATTGTATTTATTAGTACCGCAGCAGCTATACAATAGCGGTATGACCGGTTATTGCCCATTTTGAAAGAACTGGAACGAGTTCACTATTTTTCCTAAATAAACCCCCAAAAAGCAATTTTCTAATGAAAAAGTTAGCTATTATTTTCGGCGTGCTTATCGCAGGTTCTCCTTTTGTATCTTGTAAAAAAATGAAAGATGACATTAAAGATCTGCAAAGCAAGAACTCCGCTTTACAGGAGCAATTAGATGGCGTTGTATCTTCATTAGGCTCTAATGAACCAATTACAGCCACCACTACATTCACTGATGACGATGGCAAAACCAGAACTGTAACCGGCGTTTACAAATTCAAGTCTTCAGATCATTCCACGCAAAGCATGACTAATAATAATGATGGCACTTATGATATTTATATTGAGCGTTTCAGCGATGTTAGCTGGAACGAAGGCGCCTATACATCATTCACCTATAATCCTACGTCAAAGGCAGTAACTAACGTATCAGGTGGTCACTATTGGAGTGATGCCGATTCTTATTACGACAATGCCTATTATTATGGTACCGGTACCGGCCTCACCATAGGCGTAACTGTTGACAGTCTTAATATGACAACGGGCGCTACCTCTATAAAATTTGCAGCGTCTGGAACCGCCGCCTATACAAACTCAGTATCTTACTGGTACTCTCCTAATCAGGGTGCACCTGAAGCTACCACTTTCAGTTTTGCAGGAAAATTGAAATTGTTCTCTACAAAATAATTACCTGTAGTATAATAAAAAAAACGGGGCCGCTTGTGCGACCCCGTTTTTTATTTTTCCAGGCAAAGCTATTGGGATAATTTAATAAGCTGTACCGTCTTTTTATCCTGGCCCTGACTCACTTCAATCACATACACACCTGGCCTGTACCCGCTCCCAAACTGAATGGCATTTCGGCCTGCAGCGATCTCTTTTGTTTCAATGATCTGCCCAAACAGGTCCGTTACTTTTATGTACACGTTCCCATTTTGTGGATTGGCATTGATCGTAAGCCTGGTATAGGAATTAGCAGGGTTTGGCGCCAATGCTATTTCCATGAGGCCGCCGGGATTATTTCCGGTTGCAGGGTTACCATGCCCATCAATGATATCTGTAATAACCGAAATGATCGTCTGAAAGATGGATGGGCCATTATTGACCCTGATATTTCCTGCGGCAAGCACCTGCTCATCATAACGCATGCCGTTCCAGTTGCTGGTAAACCACAAGCCGCCCGACTTATTCCAGACCGTTATGGCAATGGCATCACCAGTACCTGCTTCACTACGGTCAGTCGTTTGAACCTGTACTATTGCATTGCCATCTATTGATACAGGCGCCAAAGGATTGGTAATGTCCTGAATGCTGGCTTTTCCGCTAAAGCTGGCCCGCGCCGGTATTGCTCCTATAGCCGGGATCGCCCACAAGGTGGTGAGTACATTTGATTGTACCTGGTATACATGCACGCCATCCAATTCTGTACGGCGAATGATGGTATTGAAATTACCCTGCAGGTTCCTGTCGCGTTTGTTAAACTTTACATTGAAACCGAAATTGTTCCTGCTGCCCACATCACCAGCCATTTGCCCGGTAGGATGCGCCAACTGAATATAGCCGCCGCCGCTAACAAATTCGTTCAATGATCTGGATATTGTAACAATGGTATTGTCTTCTGCTGCATTGCGCTGGTAATAACCGCTTACCTGTACGCCAATGGTGAAATCCTTTGCATTGTTACTGCCAAGATCTACATTCCAGTTATAGGTAGCAGTGCCCACTTTTGTATCCTGCGGGTTCACCAAACCTACCGGAACGGTAGCGATAACCGAATTCGTAGTGCGGTCAATGAAAGTAACGTTGGCATTTCTACTATCACCGGCAAAGGCATCTGTTGACGAAGCCGTTGTTTCAGCGGTAATGTCGCGAACAGTTGCACTCAACGTAATAATAGTGGTAGTGCCCGAACCGGTTGACCCAAACAGGGTACCTGTGTAGTAAGCCCTGGCATCTTCCTGTTTGATGACAAAAGGCACACTGTCAATGGCTGCTATAAACAAGCTGTCGGCAAAGGTTGCATACAGGGTATAGGTCAATGCAGGGTCCTGTGTAATCAGCAAACCTGTGCCTGCCTTGCCCGTAGTATCAGTTAATGCACTTACCGATTGGGCGCCAAGATCAAAACGAATGGTTTTGCCCGATAATACCGTACCCGTTGCTGAATCAGTAAGAACAGCAGTCAATGCCTGTTGGTCGGAATATTGTCCGGTGCTGTTACCGGTATATTTAAGTATAGCGGTGCGTTGCTTTACAGTGACGGTGGTTTTGCCTTGTGCGCTATTGCCACTGGCATCCGTAGCGGTGAGGGTCACCGTATCAACACCTGCATCGGCTGTTGTAAACCTGTTTGGTGATACACTCAAGGTCACATTACTGCTGCGGTCATAAGAACTGTCATTTACCTGTTCAGGTGTAATTGACGCAGTGCCATTCAATCCGAGTGTTATTGCTATCGGTTTAGTACGTACGACCGGCGCTTCCACATCCTTCACTGCACCTGTTTGCCCAACGGCAAAAGGGCCAAAGCTGGAGTAACCAGTCACTGTTGCATAATATGGATTGGCCGCTGTGCCCGCGCCGGATACAGTAGCCGGGAATTCCGTAAAGGTATTGTTTGTATACCTGCCCTGCACCATTGAAGCAGCCGGGTTCAGGTTAGCGCCCTGGCTTGCTGCGAGCCAGCCCAAACCAATGGTGAGGTTGGTAGTTGCCTGCATGGCAGGTACAACAGAATATAATTTATTAACCAGCCTTGTACTATCCGCAACCGGCAGGTTCACGCCGGATTTAACACCCACTGCAATAATATCGGCCGTGCCGGTATTGGTAAGTTTCACGGGGCTGTATATTTTATCGGAACCTATTTGATAGGTTACGGTACTGGTGCTCACTTTTGTTTTCAATAAGCCACCACCAGTAATATTAAAGAAAACGTTTGGCGAAAAATTACTGTTGGTTGCTACAATATTGGTGGCCGTGTTGCTGCTGCCGGTCGTTCTTGCCCCCGCATCTGCCACCCCATTGGCACCTATATTAAGTGATACGGTACCAATGGAAGGCGTGGTAGCAGAAGTAATAAAGCGAATGGCATTCCCCATTAGCCAGGTTCCGTTTACATTTATTGTAGTTGCACCGGGCAAGGTGGCATGCCCAACCACACAGGATGTACCGGTTGAACGCATGTCGAGCGTACCATTGATATTGAAAGTATAGTTACCAAATTCCCCGATGGTATTGGTGGTTGGACTGCTGCCGGCTTGCAGATAACCCGAGCTGCCGATGGCAACCGTTTTACCTTCTTTAATAGTGATGGTAATGTTGTCGTCATTTTGCGGGGCCGACGTCCAGGGTAGTGTGGTAGATGTAGAATAATTGGCCCGCATGTAACTGGCCAGGTTGAGGTTGTTATCTATCACCACTTCCATTGTTTGTGCAATGGCGTTTACAGTAAATGTATTCAGATAGCAGGTGCCGGTACCCGTAATATACACTTTACCGTTGTCGCGATACCCTTCAAAATTTACCCGGTTTGTGGTAACAGTGCTGGAGCCTACTGTACCGAAATTATTGAGACTGCTAATGACCCTCAGGTTTCTTTGCGAAGCGGTGCCGCTTGCACCGTCGCTTGTTCCGGAAATAAGATTGGCCCCGGTTTCCACCACCACATTATTAACGCCGGTAGTAGCGTTCAGCGCTACGGTATGACCTGTTTTAATGGTTACTGTTGGGGTTGAACCGGAAGGTGGCGTGGCCGTACTTTGCCAGTTGGCGCCATCAAAAGTTTCCCAGATGTCGGTGGCTACTGTAGAAGTTCCCCAGTTACCACTGGCTTTTGACCGGTAATCGCCAGCTACCGGTACAGGAATATTCGCCGTCTGGAAATTCCATATGGTACCGGTAGTAGTGCCGTTGCTGTTTTTGCCATCGATACGCCAGTAATAAGTAGTATTGGGATTTAAGTTCCCGGAAGTAAATGTTGCTGTTGCGGCAGCCACCGCCCCTATTTTCACCAGGCTATCGACACTGGTTCCCAGGTACACGTCGAAACTATCGGCATAATTGCCTTCCCAGCCGAATGCCGTAGTTTGATTGTTCAGGAACACATTGGTGGCGTTTTGCGCCGGTGAGGGGTTCGTTGTTGTTAAAGGCAGTGTGCCTTCAACTGGTGTTCTTACAGACACTATTGCACTGTAAGCCGACTCGTTCAGCGGGCTGTGCGCTTTTACCCGGCAATAATATTTCATGCCTGATTGCAGACCGCCATCAGTATACGCAGTTGTATTTGCAGCAGCATGGGCCACATCAGTAAAGTTCACGCTGTCAACGCTGCGCTCTACGATGAAATAATCTTCGTTATCTGAATTGTCTGTCCAACCAACGTTTACCGTGCTGGGCATGCCGGCTTTGGCAACCGGTGCACTCAGCGTAAGGCTGGTGGGCGCCTCCACAAAGTTGGGCGATTGAATATCCAGTTCGCCTATTGCAGGTTTAAATACCCACAACAAACCGGGAGCAGGTGTTGCCGGATCAAACCGGGTAATGGCGCCCGTTGTTGCGCCGGCCACCGTAAATATTTTGAACTTGTCGCCTGAAGCCGGCGTACCGGTGAAACTGATCTTCAGGGTGCCGTTATAAACAATATCTTTTGTTACGGCCACCTTGTCCCAGGTTCCGTTACTTTTATTGATATCAATGGAAGTTACTGCAGTTGATTGCAGGGTAAGATTGTCTTTACCGGTAAAGGTGCCGATTGAGCTATCGCCTGGTTCCAACGTACCGGCCACCGCTATTTCACCAGTGACAGCGCCTTTACCGGCCAGCGTGGCGCCTTCATTAACGGTCACTTTTCCATTACCGCTATTGGCGCCATTCACAATCAGTTTACCACCTTCTATAGTGGTAGTACCAATGTATGTATTGTTACCGTTTAAACGCCATAAACCGGTACCGGTTTTAACAATGGTGGTAGTACCGCTGCCATCAGCTGCATTCCCGTACAGGTGGTTATTGATGATGCCGTTAAAGGTTTCGTTGGTGCCCATGCCACCTACCACATATGTTGTAAATCCATTGCCAAAGGTGGGCGATTTTGTTCCACCGCAAGAGAGCCAGGTGCCTGCATTGCCACTGAGACCACCAATAGAAAATACATTGTTATTACTATAGGCGGCAATTTTGGTATTACCTGTTGTAACAATGCGGTTGTTAGGGAATCCCGTGCCGTTGTCGATTGGCAAAAGACTGTACACGTCATCTGTATTAATGCCATTGGCAACCAGGGTGCCGGTAAAGTCGCTCCAGTCGCCCTTGATTATTTCCCTTAAGTAAGGAATTGTATAATTCAGGGTGCCAGCGCCATGTACGGTCATATTCAGGTTGGCATTGCGGTCGGGGGTAAAACCATTGACTGTACTATCGTCAATATACAGCTGCAACGGATAGTTCTCATAAATGGTACCACTGCCGTTGGAGGTAACGTAGGACCCATTGTGCAACCGCAATACATTGGAAGTTCCAATGCCCTGGTTGTTATCGATAATATCGCCGGCCAAGGTAGCGGCACTCACGGGGCTTACTTCCAGAATACCGCCATTTATAACCGTTTCACCGGAATAGGGATTGGCATTCTTTACCACCATTCTACCGGGACCAGATTTAATAAGTCCGCCATCGCCCGACAGCACTCCATTAAACGTAACAGTGCTCGCCGGGTTGCTCACATTGAATTCAGTAGTGGCATCCAGGGCTACATTCCTGTCGGTTCCTATGGTACCGCCGGAGTACAGCCAGCCACCACCCTTCCAAACCCAGTTGAAAGCGTAATTGGCAGAGGCGCCGATGGAACTGGCCACTCCCCCATTTGCCAACGTATTCAACTGAATGGTACCGCCATGCACAACGGTAGCACCTGTGTATGTATTATTGGTGAGCAGTGATAAGGTACCGCTGCCGGTTTTGTTCACCGACTTTGTGCCGGTAATGTAACCGGTACCAGAAAAGGTGTAATTGCCATTGCTGTTCACCAGCAGGTCACCGGCCGCCATGGGCGCCGAAATGTTCACTGTTCTTCCCGCTTGTCCCGCTTCGGGGAAAGTAAGCGTGCTGGTGTCGGTAAATAACACAGGTGTATTAGTGCTGTCGATCCAGTTCTTTGTTGTTTTATCCCAATCGTTGCTGAGGGCGCCCGTCCAGGTTAGTGCCGGTGCAAATGTGCCGGGATTCAATACAGGCACTTCCACCGGTTTGGTTTTGGCGATGAGTTCATTGGTGTAACCCGACTCGCCTACTGCATTGAACGCTTTTACCCGGAACGTATCTGCTTCTTCGGGCTGCATACCTGTTACGGAAAAATAGTTCTCATTTACGCCGGTAGTGCCAATTTGCACCCAGGCGCCGTTCACTATTCTTTCCACGATATAGCCCTGTTCTTTCTCTGTATAATCGAGCCAGGAAAGATACAGGGTGGTTTGGGTAGCAGAATCCTGCTTCAATTTCATAGGTGTACGTAAATACTCCTGTGAATTGCTGGCGGTAATACTGTTGATATAATTTTCAATGTTCGTATAACCAGTGGCGGTGATCACCATGGCATCATCCACAGAAGCATTGGTACCATTAGCTGTTTCCCAGGCATCGGGCATGCCGTCGTTGTCAGCATCGGCGCGGGGGGTACCGGCCCATAAACTCCAGGAAGTGGGCGCGCCAAAGGGTAATGAATTTTCATTGGCGATCAGCTCGCCCTTAATACCAAACGACTTCACTTCGTTCACCACATAATAGTCGGCATAATCACGGTAAGGCAGGCTGGCGCCTACCGAAGGCAACAGGGAGCTGACTAATGTATTGGCAGGCACAGTGGGTAATACCGGGTAAGGATATGGTGTAAACTGAAAATCGGGCGGGCCTACATATTCACCCGGCGGTATGGTATAAGGATCGAACACGCCATTACGGCTACTGTCGAAAATATTATCGGTTTGATAGATATGGTAATTAAGGTTACCCAAATTAAAAGGCGGCACGCCATGTGACGGCCCGGCGATAAAACAACTGTTGGTGGCGTTGGCATAGCTGTTGCCTTCCGACTCACCACCCATGATGTAGGCGCCGTCTTTCCAGTTGTAAACCATATTGTTTACGTACTGGTTAACACCTTTTATCTTGTTGTTGCGGGTGGTATTGTCAACATACAGGTTTCGGTACAGCGTGATGCTGTCGGCCTGAATAAGACCACCGGCCGAGTGTGTCATTAACCCCTGGGAGATAATGCAATTTTGAATGGTAATGTTTTTGGCCGTGGTGGAGTTGATGGAAAAATTCTCGTCGCGGCCCCAGGATACGGAACAGTGGTCGAAAATGATGTCGTGGCCATCGGCTAATCCATTGGCATCTTTGCCATCATCGCCAACAATACCCATCCTGATCTTAAGGTAACGGCAAATGGTATTGTCGGCGCCCGAAAAGCTCCAGCCATTCCCATATACGGTAATACCTTCGCCGGGTGCCGTTTGCCCGGCAATATAAATATTGGCCGATACAACGATCCTTGAGGTGATCTTAATAACACCAGCCACATCAAAGACCACGATCCTGTTGGGCGCACTTACAGCATCGCGTAAAGAACCTGTGCCGGAGTTGTTTAAATTGGTAACGTGGTAAACTGACCCATATCTTCCCCCTTTGGCATATTTGCCAAAACCTTCAGCACCGGGAAAAGCCAGTGTTTGGGCATGTGTTTGCTGAAGAGAAAAGAAAGATAAGACAAGGGCAATTAATGGCAGGTAATACTGCCGGTTAGTGTAGTTTTTTTTCATAGCAAGTTCACAATTAAACTTTGTTTAAATTGTTGTGGCAATCGGGGAAACAAACCTAATTATTAGGCGGAGTGACGGGGTTCAGGTTTGTACAGAAATGGTTCGATTGGGTACAATCAATAAAAACTTCGTGGATATACAGGCCACTATGAATTAACATTATTGTAAATATTAAAGGCAAAGTGCGGATTGTTACCGGTTACCAGGTCCCAGTTACCGGGCCTTTATTGCAGTTGGCCGACTGAATTTTGTTTTCCTGGAAACCGGTAACCGGAAACTGGTAACTGGTAACTGGTATTTAACCGTTTTTACCCCTGATATAATCTGAAGGAGACACATAATATTTCTCCTTAAAACAGGTACTGAAATATTTGGGATTACTGAAACCCGTAAGGTAAGCCACCTCCGAAATATTGTGGCCACCGGCATCGAGGTATTGTTTTGCCCGCTGCAACCGCATGTCGCGTACAAACTCCATCGGTGTTAAGGTGGTGAGGCTTTTGAATTTCTTATAAAAATTAGTGCGGCTGAACGCCATGGTTTCGGCCACCGCATCAATATTAAAATCAGGGTCCTCCATTTTTGATTCCACTACTTTGATAACCTCTTTGAGAAAAGTTTCGTCTTTGGAAGTAAGCACAACCGGCTCGGGACTTAGTTCTATAGTCTTCTTTTTTTCGACCAGTGCTTCAAACAATTTCTTTCGCTGGCGAAGGAGGTTGTCGATGGAAGCGATCAAAAACTCATTGTTGAAGGGTTTGGTAATGTAATAATCTGCCCCATATTTCAACCCTTCGATCTGGCTTTCGATGGAATATTTGGCCGATAACAATACCACCGGAATATGGCTGGTATGCACATCATTTTTCACTTTGTCGAGCATTTGAAGGCCGTCCATTTTCGGCATCATGATATCGCTGACTATCAGATCCGGGGTACAACTGATGGCTTTTTGCAACCCTTCTTCTCCATCTTTTGCTGTTTCTACCGTATAATACTCGCTCAATTGTGTTTTGATAAAAGCGCGCAGTTCATCATTGTCTTCAACCAGTAATACCAGTGGCGCTTCCTGGTTACGGGGAAGGTCATTGCCTTCAATTTGAGAAAGGATCTGCTGTTCAATTGGTTTTTCGATAACGGGAACCGATTGCGGCAGATCAACAAACGACACTTCTTTTTGCCTGTAATGGCCGGAACCGGACCTCAATTTTACGGTTACTGTAAGTCCGCCATCTTTATTATTTTCAGCCCAGATCTTTCCGCCATGAAGCGCTACGAACTCGCGGGAAAGCGCGAGGCCAATGCCCGCCCCCTTGAGTTCCCGGCCGTTTGCATGCGCTCCTTCCTGAAACAATTCAAAAATTTCCTCCAGTTTTCCCTTTGGTACGCCCGGTCCCTGGTCGTGCACGGCAATGGAAAAACGCTGGTCGTTGGCAATGGTGCCGATAAAGATCTTTATTGATCTTCCTTCAGGCGTGAACTTGATGGCGTTTGCCAGCAGGTTATATACTACTACATCCAGTTTTTCCGCATCAACCCAGGCAATTAGTTCTTTTTCGCCGGCTACAATTTCAAGGTTTATACGTTTGCTTCGCGCCGCTTCGGTAAAATGTTCGGCAATCTTTTTAACGAATGTTACAATCTCCAACCTCGAGATGCGAAGGGTTGCTTTATCACTTTGCACTTTTCGCAGATCGAGTAACTGATTTATAAAACGCACCAGGCGGCTGGCATTTTTGCGGGCCACTTCTATATAAGAAGACATTTCGGGTGTAAGCTCACCCTTTTTTGCCACCTGCTCCAGCGGATTCACGATCAACGTTAGCGGTGTTCGTAATTCATGCGAAACGTTGGTAAAAAAATGCATCTTCAGCGCTGCCAGTTTTTGCTCTACCGCAATTTTGTTGCGCAGCCGTATCATGGCAAGGGCATAGCGGCGAATAAAAAACAAAAGTACGCCAATGAGCAGGGCATAGATCAGATAAGCCCACCCCGTTTTCCAGGGTGGCGGCAGTATGGTAATCGCCAACCGTTTATAAGGCTGATTGGAATACAGATCGGTGCTAAGGCTCTTTACTTCAAATACGTATTTGCCTGGTGGCAGATTGGTATAGGTAGCTTTTCTGAATTGCCAGTCGTTGTGCCAGGTACTGTCGAAGCCCATGAGGCGGTAAGCAAATCCCTGCCGGTCGCCGCTTCCCCGGTGATCGAGTATGGCGTAATAAATGCTGATTATATTCTGGTTATACTGTAAGCTCAACTGCGAGCTGTAATTAATATCTGTTTGCAGCAGGTGTGCATTCGCTTTTGGCCCCACATCTTCGTTATTGATCTGCAAACCGGTAAAAGCAATAGCTGCCTTTATGCGGCTGGCATTGATCTGTTGAGGGTCAAAAGACAGATACCCGGTAATGGTTCCAAAAAATAAATGCTTACCCGCCTGCTCCTTTGTGACCGACGCTTCGGAAAAAGCTATCTTAGGCGGTAACGCATCATAGGAATCGAAGTTCCTGAAGATCTGTGTTCCGGGGTTGAATTTTGAAAGCCCGTTTTCTGTTGCCAACCATAAATTTCCTTCGCTGTCTTCGGCACAACAAAGAATATAGTCATTGGGCAACCCGTCTTTGGTTGTATAATTTCTAAAGCGTAATGCCTGGAACGGTTTGTCGCCCCTTGCCTCACAAAAACCACCACCCGAAGTGGAGAGCCACATCTTGTTTTTCGTATCCCGGTAAATAAACAAAATGTCATTATTGCCGAGGCTTTCTTTGTTGCCTGGGATGGTGCTGTATGTTTTGTATTGATAAACGGGATTATGCTGTTCGTTGGCATCGAGCACCAGCAAACCGTTTGTGGTGCCTATCCAGATATTTCCATCTTTATCAAGGCTCATGGTGCGAATGTTCTGGAATGCACCCTGGGGATAATTTGTAAAGGCATTACCGGTTTGAATAAATCTTGTGCCGGTTGCGTGCTGCTCAATTAATGCCAACCCATTATCAAGCGAACCGATCCAGATGCGGCCCTGCTTATCTTCCAGTAAAGCATAGAGCTGATTAAACGGTAAACTGTCTGTAACACCTTTATGCGATTGAAAATGATGGAGCCGGTATCTTGTTTGTTCCTTATTTACAGGGGTGGCCTGGTAAAGCCCGTTCCCTTTTGTACCCAACCAAATATTGCCCCGGCTATCCTGCAAAATGGAGTATACTCCTACTAGGCCTTCCGCAGGCTCATTTTCAAACAACCCTTTTACCGGTTTATTATTCTGAAACACGTTCAACGGGCTCATTTTCATTCCCAGCCATAACCGGCCCTGGTGATCATTGTACATTACCCGCACTTCATTTCCCGAAGTGGCTGACTCCTGGTCAACTAAATGCTGTTGTTCAAAATCATTGTCGTGGATAACAATTTTTACCAACCGGGCATCTTTGGTGGTAAGCCAGAGAATACCCGCGCTATCATAATAATGCCCGATTATGTTGGCGGGCAATTGGTAATTTGTACCCTCGGGCGTTGTTAAAACATATTCCAACGATTTACTGGTTGCATTAAAATAACCAAAGCCCCTGCTTTTCATGCTCACCCACACAGTGCCTTTGTAATCTTCCAACACCCAGAAATATCTGTTGTTAACATCACTGAGTATATTACCTGTATTCTGCAAAAACAATTGAAAGGAACGGTGCTGCGGATCAAAACGAATAGCGCCCAGTTTTTCAGGTTCTATCCATAATCCACCTGTTTTATCTTCATACAAAGAAGAAAGGTTTTCGGCAGGGCGGTAATTAGTGGTAGTAATTTGCTGGTTGTTGAGGTTTACCATTACCACTTCACCCAGGGAAGTGCTGGCATACAAAACAGCGCTTTGGGTTGACCGCAATAGCGCATTTATGCGGCCGGCCGCTATCTTTCGCACCGCAAATGTTTTTGACCGCTTTTCAAAAATGATCAATCGGCCGTCTGCAAGTCCAACATATACCTGGTCTGCATCTTCTTCAACAGCCGTACAATTGATGCCGGCGGCCATAGCCGGTGGTACCATTTTGCTATTTGTATAAATGCCGGCTGAGGACCGCTGCAAACAGGAAAGCCCATCGGGCGTGCCTATCCAGATGCGATTTTCTTTGTCGGTATGAAAAAAGGACTGGGATGGTTGGGATGATTGAGATGAATGGGATTTTTGATATTGTATGATATGCTCTTTTGATAGATCAGACTGGGATACGCAAAAGATACCATCGTTTTTAGTTTGTAACCACACCCAGCCGTCAGCGGCTTGCAGAATGTTATTGAATTCAATTTTATGATCGGAGTTCAACAGCGTTGACAGCGGCAGAAATTGTTCTGTTCTTTTATCGAAGCGGTAGATCTGGTAGTCATAAGCCTGCACCCATAAATGACCCGATTGATCTTCCACGATCCGGGCTATGCGGCTATTACCCAACTGGTATTTATCTTCGGGTGAACTTTTGAAGGAAACAAATGCATGACCATCGAAGCGGTTAATGCCATCCCAGGTGCCAAACCACATAAACCCCTCCCGGTCTTTCAGCATACAATTTACCCGCCGGTGCGAAAGGCCCTGTTCGGTAGAATATTGTTCTACCTTGTATTTTGGCTGCCCCTGAACAGTAATTGCCAGTAAGAAGAAAAAAGAAAAAACACCCCACACCTGTTTCACCGCAAGCTTACTATATATGGCACCAAACTTCATTTCAATATATTTTGTACACCCCCTCACACTACTTATATAACCAAAAGAAATGAAAAATGATGTATTAACCAAAATGAGTGTAATCAGGGCATTTTTCTCAATCCTTCCCACCGCACTTTCCATTTACCGTTGTTAGGTATACCCGGCAATTCGGGTGAACCATCATAGCCGGCAACCATCATACTCACGGCCATCAACAGACCGCCATTTCCCGGCATATACAGGGTTAACCGGTCGTCCTGGTAATTATGGCCGTTCTTTAAATAGGTATTGGTTTTAATGGGCATGAACAATGCATCGATGGCTTTATCCCGCAGCCCCAGCCGGGTGGCAGTCATGGCAGTCATGGGGAAGTCCCAACCCCAGGTGTCGGGCCAGGTCCAGGTATTCCACACCAGGTCAAAAGTTCGCCGCATGGTGGCGGTATCGAGCAGGGTGCTTTTGGGCATCATACCATAGGCGCCCAATACACTGGGATGGTCTGTTTTGTATTTGGGATTGGTGTATGAATCCGGCGCACTTTCTGCAGCGAGGTACACGCTATCCTGTACAGGTAATGGTGACAATTTAGCGAGCACTTCATCCCATTTCTTATTACGGGGCATGCCTAACCGAAGCCGCCACTGCTGTGCCGCTTCCAATCCCCATTGCCAGTATACCAGTTCATAAGTGGGATTATAGGTGTCTTCGGCTTTATAACGCTCCTGTGCCGGGATCAGGCCTTTGCCCAAAATATAACGTCCTTTTTCTTTGTCATAATAAGGAAACGAAGCCATGAAATCAGCCGTTGCAAATACCAGGTCTTTGTATTTGTTCAGCGTGGTTTTGTCATTCTTATTGCGGTAAATGAGCTCTGCAAAATAAATGTAATGTGGTTGCTGCCATATGAGGAAGGCGCCAACGGAAGAAGGCACTTCCTCCCCGGTATTCTCCACCACCTTTTGCCAGCGCACGCCTTCATATCCCTGGCGTTGGGCAATGGCTTTAGCGAACGGAGCCACTTTTGCGTACCACGTCATTACCTTTTCGAGGTATCCGGTTCTACCCCATAAAGGATAATGCGTCAAATGCCAGTAAGGCATTTCCAAATGCGCCTTTCCATACCAGCTGTTATAGGTAAGGCCGGTTTCCTGTGGCGGATAATTGCCCGCCTCCTGTACTTTCATCAGGTACTGCGACAGTACGATCCTTCGCTCCAGTTCCGCCGCCCGGGGATCGGTACTTCCTGAAAAATCAATAGCGCCGCCATTGGTCCAGAAAGCGAGTAATTCTTTTTGGCTACTGGTTTGCGTTACATCAAAAGAAGGAATGGCCGCCGTCTTTTGCTTTGTAAACAAACAGGTAAATTCAAACACCCCGTTACTTTTTTCAGGCGTTATCAAATATTCATGCGGCGCTTTTTTAGCGATAACCGCTTTCGCATTCCAGCTAAACCCAACCAGGTAACCGGCCGTTTGTAACTGGTGTCGTACCCAGGCGCCTGTTGCATTGCTGCTTTCAATAAAAGAAGTATGTTGTTTTTCATGGCTATAGTTGGTACCATGATCGGCCCACTCCCCTGTTGGGTAGGGAAATGTCAACCGTACTTTTAATCTGCCTTCTTTTATCAGGGGCGATTGCACCTTAGCCGCCACTGCATCTTCACTGCCATGGACATACGTAAGCACGTCAACAGGAATTCCTTCTATTGAGAACTGGCTTCTGATTTCACCGGTCCATGGGTTCAATTCCTGGTGAATATTTTGAACATCTTCAATTGATACAGGCGTTCCATCTTTTTTCAGCAGCTCAAAACCAAGGTTACCCAATTGCAGCCGGTGCGGATTAGCGCGGAACCAGTCAGCGGCTTGTTTACTACGGCCGCCTTCGGAACCCCACTGTACCAGGTAGGTTACATCACGGCCATTGAGATGATAGGCTTTTAACGCTTCACTTCGTTTGTAGCCGGCGGTATCTTTAAAACTATTCCAACCCCATTCTGACTGGGTGCCGAGGGGTATTCCTTTTTTATACGTTGTTGGAAAGGTTTGCAAGCCTGTAACATCAACCGTAAAAGCGAATTTTCCATTACCCACTGTAAGGGAAGCCAGGGTATCGGCTGTAGTGTTCACTATTTTATGCCGCTCAACCAATGCTTTACGGTCAATTTGGGATTGAGCAAACGTTCCATTGGTTGCTGCAACCAACAGCATTATTATCATATTGAGCAAACACCGCACAAATTGCATGATCGTCTTAATTATTTATGATTAACTGGATTAGGGTTTCAATTCGGGAGTGGTCATGGCTTTACCGTTCACGGTAACATTCACGAAGCGCAGGTTTTGCACTTTGCCGAGTTGGAAATTAGTGGTTTTCAGATCAACGTTTACATTTTCTACCAGGATATCACTTATTGTTGCCTGGTTATGTCCGGTGATCTCGCCCAAAGAACTTCCTTTCCCATGCACATTTGAAATTTTGATATTACGCACCAGCGCTTTTGGCGGCGCCTGCCCCTTCAGATCGAAGTATTGGGTCCATGGAGATACTTTGAAAATAGCGCCGCCATCAACCAGCGTAATATCGTTCATGGTTATGTTTTCATATTGCTGTGGCGTGTCGGGGCGAAGCTTCAGTCGCAACACGGTGGGGTGAAGCGTAGTGCAGCGCTGAATGACCACGTTGCGTACTATGGTTGCCTCACTGCCAAATGTAACAATGCCGCCGCCTGCTTCAAAAATGCAATCGCTTATTTCAATTCCTTCTACCGGCCAACCATCCGGGTCCTGCATGGCAAAAGGACCTTTTGACCCTTTCAGGGCAATGCAATCATCGCCCACAGAAAAAAAGCAATAACGAATGGCTATGTTCTGCGAGCAGTCGACATCAATACCATCTGAACTGGGCGCCTGGTGATAAGGTTTGGGACCCGATGGTGCATGGAATTTACAATATTCAACTGTCACCTCTTTGCAATTGTACAAATGCAGGTTCCAGAAACCTGAATTCAGAAAGGTAATGCCGCTTATTTTTACGTCTTTGGAATGTTGTATAAAGGTAAGCCGGGGGCGTTCTACATTCAGGTTGGTCGTCTTTTTATCAGCATCGCGCCGTGCATAGAATGCTGCCCAGAACGGTTCGCCGCTGCCATCCAGCATACCTGAACCGCTGATGCGCAAGTGGTCACAACTATCTCCGTTTATCAATGCAACACGCCAGGGTTCAAAGTGCCCTTCAATCCGGGTGTTCAACTTTGGATAATCATTGATGTTTGCTGACCCTTTTAGCACGGCGCCTTCCTGTAACTCTATATTGACGCCGCGTTTGAGGAAAATGGCGCCGCTTACAAATACGCCTTTGGGAATAATGATAGTTCCGCCACCGTTTTGCGCACACTCATCAATAGCCTGCTGAATAGCCCGGGTATTGAGGGTTTTACCATCGCCAATAGCCCCCCGTTCTATAATATTATAACGCTTATCTTTTTCATAGCGTGGCGCCCCCTGACTTTTGGCCATCGCATTGGCCATCATAATAGCACCAACCACCAACAAAACAATGATCCGTTTCATATAGGTGTAAACTATCAACTAGCTGTCATGTAGAGGTTTCTATTTGTTCAGAAATAGTTCAATTACGTACACATTCAAAAAGCCTAAACTGACATTCAACAATTTACACATAAAATAAAAGGCCGCCCCGAAAAAATCGGCGCGGCCCGTTGTTTTATTTTCAAAAGGGTTTATTGATAGCCGGGATTCTGGTAAGCGGCTTTTTCTTCGGTGCTCATTTGTAAAGCATCCAGTTGTACCTGCGGAATTGGTCTTATATAATAGGTTGTTGGAATGGTACGGGTTATTGTTGACAGTGTTTTTGCGGCTAAAGCGCCATTTACCGGCACGTACACGACTATCTTTTGTATTATGCCGGTAAACAGTGAAGGCGTTTTGAACCAATAAAAAAAACCGTCTGCCAGCCGGCAAACGGTCTTCTATCAGAGGCGCTTTCCATGTTCGGGGGTTGCTAATCGAAAAAAATGTACAAATGACTGTTTGGTTGATCATCAATTAGCAGAGGAATGGCGATCGAAAAATAGCTGGTTTTCCAGGGAATCTGTGTTTTCATGCAATTTACCGAGTATGAACGCTTCATATTTTTTCATCGCAATCAACCTGCCGCGCAAATAACTGTAAGAAGTATCAGTAACATTAACCCGGCTTATATTAAGCCCAAAAAGTAAGGGTTGCTGATTGGTTTGTTCCAGAAAATAAATATCCAGGTTCGACAAATGTTGCTCATAATACTGGCAGCCAGAGTTATATATGCCGACCAATTCCCGGCAGCTCTTCAATTCATGTTTCCAGTATGCGACCTTTTTCATAGAATCGTCGGGCTGAAACACAACAGATTTATACAACAGCGTAAAGTATTCAATCAACCCAATAAACTCCGGCTTCAGGTTTTTATAAAAATAGAGCTCTTCCTCCCGTTCCGAAAACTGGTAATTGCTGATCATCTCCTCTATGTTGAGCCAGGTTTTCACTACCAAACCGAAGGACCGTTCAATCCATTTTCCTTCGTTGGCTTCCGATGGATTTTGCTCAATTTCCTGTACAATTAATTTATAAACCTGGCTGATCTCTGTTAATTGTGATGAGTATTTCATACATTTTTCTCTTAAATAATTGAAAAAGAGGGTAAGTAAAAACAAACCCTGGCAAGCGATCATTCATAAGGCAGATTAAAAAGTATGACCCCGGTCAGCTCTACAGAAGCCATTTTCACTTGTTCATACTACACTTAATGTTCTGCAAAATACTTTAGCAGAAGGCTCCGGATATACTAATCCTGTTCATAATAATTTCTAATTAATAAAAACAGTCTTATTCCATATAAAGGACTACTACTCAATAATTGATGCCTTTACCGGCCGGTTAGGGCCTTTAGAAATCGTAATGGTTCTTTAGAATTTGTTTATCATAAACCCTTACAAATTGAACAAAGACTGAACACCTCATAGTGGCTGTTTATATTTAGTATATATTTAAAATGGGTTGTTTTTTCACTTTGCATTGCTGCCAGTATGACTTTACTATCTCCAATAATTAATTACCTGTTATCACCCAAACGGGGTAGCTTTTATAAAGGCCGCCTGGTTGTAAGCAGCCTGATCTTACTTATATTTTTCGGGGCCTGTACCAGTGAGCAAAAACAGCGGTCTTTTACAATCGGGTTCTCGCAATGCGTTGAATCTGACGACTGGCGAAAAACCATGCTGCAGGAAATGAACCGCGAGCTGGCTTTTCATCCCAACATTCAATTCCTTTACCGGCAGGCAGATGGCAACAGTCAAAAACAGGTAGTGCAGGCGAATGAGTTGCTGCAATCAGCTATTGATCTGTTTATTATTTCCCCCAACGAAGGCGAGCCATTAACCCCGGTGGTTGAACAGGCTTTTAAAAAAGGGATTCCTGTAATAGTGGTCGACCGCAAGGTTGCCACGCCCCATTACACTGCTTTTATAGGCAGCGACAATTTTGCAATTGGCAAAATGGCCGGCCAGTATGCGGTGCATTTGCTCCACGGAACAGGAAAGATCATTGAAATTACCGGGTTGCCTAAATCGTCGCCTGCCATGGAACGGCACAACGGATTTGCCGATGCCATTAAAAACTATCCCCAGCTACAGGTTGTACAGCAGGTAAACGGCGAGTGGTTACCTGATACGGCAAAAAATGAATTGTTGAAAATAGCAGCCCGGTACCGGGATGTGAACCTGGTATTTGCCCAAAATGATATGATGGCGCAGGCTGCTTACGAGGTATTTAAAAACAAGGTTGGCATTAAACCGGCCATCATTGGAGTGGATGGTTTGCCGAGTACCGGTTTGCAATTCGTTTCGAACAAAACAATAACAGCCACCATGCTAAACCCAACGGGGGGTGAAGAAATTATCAGAACCGCCGTTAAGATCCTTAATAAAGAAAATGTTCCAAAAGAAAACCTGATCCAGACTACGGTCATCGATTCAACCAACGTACGTATTATGCAATTGCAGGTTGCAAAAGCGGCCAGTCAGCAAACACAAATTGAGCGGCAGAAAACTATGTTGAAGGAACAAACAAGGATCTATAACAACCAGCGCAGTTTTGTTTATATCCTGATCTCATCGCTTTTTTTAGCGCTTATTTTAGGCGGCCTGGCATTTTACTCGTTACAGCAATATCGTAAGATCAGTAAAAAGTTGCAGTTGCAAAACCAGGAGATCCTTGAACAGCAGGCGCAATTGGTACAAATGTCGGAAAAAGCAAAAGCGGCCAATGAGGCAAAAGTGAACTTCTTCACGAATATTTCCCATGAATTCAGAACGCCTTTAACCCTGATCTTAGGGCCGCTGGAAGAATTGATGGGCAGCAACAAAAACCAGTACAACACCAGCCAAACCCATGGTTTAATTCGAAAAAATGTGCTGCGGCTGTTGCGGCTGGTGAACCAGCTAATGGATTTCAGAAAGATAGAAGTGGATAAAATGAAACTAAGAGCAAGCGAAAACGATTTGATCGTTTTTGTTTCAGATATTATTCAATCATATAAAAGCATTGCTCAAAAGAGAAATATTGATTTACGATTGATTACGCCGGAATCGCATTTGAATAGCTGGATTGATGTAACTATGCTTGATAAAGTTATTTTTAATTTACTGTCCAATGCCTTTAAGTTTACCAAAGACAATGGTTATATACATGTATATATCAACAAAAGCGAAAGCGGCAATAATGCTATTATAAAAATTGAAGATAACGGGGTGGGCATGTCGAAAGATGCTATTGAACACGCGTTTGATGTATTTTACCAGGGTGAATATGAAAACTATAAAGGATCGGGGCTTGGGCTGGCATTGTCGAAAAGCCTCATTGAACTGCATAAAGGCTCTATTACTGTAGCAAGTGAAAGTTTGAAAGGTACTACATTCGAAATTTTTCTTCCGCTGGGGAACAAACATCTTGCAAAAGACGAAATGGTGAGTTCATCGCCTGAGGCAATCAACTCCATTCTATACGAACATGAAAAAATATTTACTGCCGATCTTATTACCGAACAAACGGTAAAACAGGAAGTAAACACCAATCAAACAAGAAAAGAGTATACAATTTTGATCATCGAAGACAATGCCGATCTGCGGCAATTTCTGGCAAATAAATTAAGTGCTGAATACGATATACTGGAAGCAGAAAACGGACAAATGGCTTTACAACAGGCATTCGATCATATTCCGGACCTGATCATTTGCGATGTGGTGATCCCCGGTAAGGATGGCCTGGCGCTAACCCGTATTATTAAAACTGATTTCCGCACTTCGCATATCCCGGTTATCTTATTAACTGCCAAAACTTCGATAGAGCAGCAAATTGAAGGCATGAAAAACTGGGCAGATGCCTATGTTACAAAGCCATTCAATACCCTGTTCCTCGATCAAACCATAAAAAGCCTGCTTGCCAACCGCGCACGCCTGAAGGAACATTTTACCGGAGAAATGCCGGTTGCTTTAAATACACAAACAATAAGTAAACCCGACAGGAAGTTCATTAGTGAATTTACAGCGTTGGTAGAAAATAATTTATCGAACGAAGATCTCAATGTAGACAGCATTTGTAAGAACATGGGCATTTCAAGAGTGCTGCTGTACAAGAAGGTGAAGACGTTAATGAACATGAATGTCAATGATTATATTCTAAGTACGAGACTGCAGAAGGCTAAATACCTTATAAAGAATGAATCTTTTACCATTGCAGAAATAGCATCCAGAACAGGGTTCACCTCGCCGGCTTATTTCTCAACCGTTTTTAAATCAAAAGTGGGGGTTACACCAAAGGAGTTCAGGGAAAAGTGAATGAAGATTGGTGGGTTATGAGAACGTGCCGGATACGCAAGCCAATATAACATAATTAAATTAATACTTACTGAAACCGCCCGTCTTTGCTAAAGCTCAGGCGGGCGGTTTTCTTTATAACACTGTAAGTACTGTTCTTTATTCCTTCGATATATTGATCAACGCCCTTCTGTTACGACTGCGGCCATCAGGATTATCGCGGCCATTGATCAATTCCAATTCAAGCGGACAACAGGCGCCGAATGATTCAAAGGTAATGCGGCTGGCTTTTATGCCTTTGCCAATGAAATAATCGGCGCATGACCTTGCACGCCGGTCAGAAAGCTTTTTATTGTATTCATCGGTACCCTTGCCATCTGTATAGGCTGAGATCTGAAGCGTTGAAGAAGGAAGCTGTACCAGTACAAGGTAAACCGAATCGAGCTTGCTCACCGCCTCTGTTTTCAGGTTGCTCATGTCAAAATCGAAATATACGGTAACAACATTCGCAATGTTTAATATGAATTTTTTCTCAATATACATATCTCTATTGACTAATTGATCGGTGAACAGGTTCACGTCGGCGGTATCATTAATTTTCACGACATCAGCGGTATCGTTATAATATTGTTTGGTAATAGTTATCCGGTAATTCGAATAATCATTATGGATGGTATCAAACGAATAATTGCCTTTATCATCCGTTTTTGTCGCCCAGGTCTTTCCAGATGGGTCTGTTAAAACAATGTCGGCACCGGCAACGGGGGTATTGTCCTTGCTATCACGTACCAGGCCGGTAAACGGTTTGTTCCTCAACGATCTTTTAATGAGATAATTTTCAAGGCAGCAGCCGGTACCCCTGTCGGAACCAACAATGGCAGTTGCCAACAGTGCTGTATCTTCAGGCGCAAAAAAGTAAATATCATCTCTCGATGAATTAATGGGATAACCCATATTGCGGGGCACTCCCCATTGTTTATCGCTGCCCTTCACCGAAAAAAGATCGTATCCGCCCATGCCCAGGCGTCCGTTTGTAGCAAACACCATTGTACTGCTGCTGGTATGATAAAACGGCGCCTGCTCATCACCGGCTGTATTTATTCCCGGGCCTGCATTAACAGGGATGCCTGCACTGCCATCTTCATATATAGGTGCATACCAGATATCGAATGCACCAGATCCGCCCGGACGGTCTGAAGAAAAATATAAGTATACCCCATCTGCTGAGCAAAATGGCTGCTTACTGCTATACCCGTCGATATTAACCTGTGGCAATAAAACCGGCTTGGTCCAGCCACTGTCGCCGCGGTTAATGATATAATAAATATTAGATACTATGCGGCCCTTGTCTTTTTTCCATTGAGTGAAATAAACACGATTGCCGTCGGCGGTGTAGCTTGCTACCCCCTGATTATCTGAAATTCCGGCAACCGGTAAAACAACAGGGGTTAGTTGATCGAGACTATCGTTCTTCAAAGTAGCATAATACAAACGGCTTGCATGCGGATTTACGCCTTTAACCCTGGCAGTATCGGTTTTCGTACTGCTTACCAGGTACTTGTTGCTGCTTACCGCCCTTACCGCAAAAGCGCCTTTTTCAAAGCTGCCGGGTGTTTTGAGTTTCGAACTGTTCACCTGGCCAGCGCCGGCTGCCGCCAGCTGTTTGCGTATGTATTGCAACGTTTGCCATTCTTTTTCAGCTGCTTCTTTAAGCTGGCCGTTTGTTCCGCCAGCGTTTAAATATTTGCGTAAATCTTCTTCTGCCGCATCATAATTTTCAAGACTGCGTTCACAAACGGCGCTCCAATATAAAGCATCACTATTATCAGTACACTTTTTGTATGCAGAGTCGGCCTTTCCCCAATAATGGGCAAGCCGGTAACTTTCTGCCTGTTTATAAAGGATGCTGGCCCGCGACCTGTTTTGACCGCCTGCGGCCGCAGCACCTTTTTTTGCATAGGTTGTAAACGCAGGTGCACCTGTATTTCCCCCTGCTATTTTCAGATACTGTTCATACAAATAGCCAGCCGTATAATATTCACCGGCCTCAAAATACTGATCGGCTAACTGTAGCGGACTTTTATGTACAACCTGTTGACTGCGTAAAGGCAGCCAACATATGCCTGCAACCAGTACGCCCAATAATTTGCCGGCCAATGGCCTCACCTTACAATGTAAAAATTTGCTCATAACTGAATGCTCAATTGTTTAATTTCCAAAAAACGTTCAATCCAAATTTTAAAGTCTTGCACAACGAACAAAATCAACAATGCTCTTGGTGCCCGACCGTTTTATATAAGAAAGAGTGAGCTCAAAACTGTTTACGTTTTTCGTCAATGTTCTTAGTTTTGAAGCATTCGCGTCATAGCTCATGCCAATAACAAAATTCCTGTAATCAATACCCACATAAGGAGCTATGGCATCATTCATGCGATAATATCCACCCAACATAAAATCAGTCTCTGCATTTACATTCATTTGTGCATAAATACCAGCCGTTGCTTCATATGCACTACCCTGGCGCATATATAGCACATGCGGAATTATCCGGGTTTGCGCTGAGACATTAAAGCTTACCCCGGCATGTACAGAATACCGGATAGGGATCCTGTTGAGATCGGTATTGTGGTTAGTGACGATAGGGTCTTTAGGCCTGTTTAGATGATATACTGAAAAGCCACCGAATAAATTGGTTTTCTTTTCGGGCGTGGCATCAAAATAAAGAAAGCCGGCTCCTATATCCGGAACGATGGAGGAAGTTCTATCAAAAGTTTGCGTTGTTGGGTTACTTTCCTGGTAGCCGGTAATAGGATTCCATTGGTCGCCCCATTTGAATTTTGAGCGATCGACCCGGCGGCTTATAATGCCGCCCTGGAGGGCCATAACAATACGCTGGTTAAAATCCTTTCCGAATTTAACCCCGGTGTAAGCATAAGAACCGGATAAAGTAAGGTAACTAAACCCGCCATCACCGGCAGTCTGGTTCAGGAGATTTATTCCCAGCCCTGCATTTTTATTGGTACGTGCATCAAATGAAACGCCCATGGTTCGATATAAACTACTGAGGCTGCCCCACTGGCTGCGATAAATAGCAGTTGCCCTGTAATCGCCGTCGGCACTGCCTGCCAGCGAAGGATTGATGTACAGGGGATATGTATAATTCTGGGTAAAGTGCGGATCTGTTTGGGCAACTGTTTTAATGGCAGTTATCATTATCAAACAGACCGCTAACCAACCATATTGATTGATGCGTTTGTTCTTCATATTCAGGATATTGTTTTTTATCGAATAAGCGTAATAGAACCTTTCATTCTAACCTTTCGCCCATCTTTCAATGCAGCTTTCAGCACATATAAATAAACCCCCACGGGCTGAGCAATCCCCTTGTATTTACCATCCCACCCCTGGTGAGTATCGCTAAGCGTGGCAAGGCGCTGGCCCCATTGATTGAAAATTTGCATCTCAACAGAAACGATATAATTTCCGTAAATAAAAAGTTGATCATTCTTTCCATCGCCATCAGGAGAAAAGATGTTAGGCACAAATACATCTTTGGCCAAAGGCAATACTTTTATTTTAAATGATTGAGATACACCGGCACAACCATTAGAGAAAGGAATTGTGGTAATGATTGCGGTATAAGGCGTATCGGCCATGTTGGTTGCCGTAAAAGAAGGAAGCGAACCGGTGCCTGAAGCAGGCAGACCAATAGATGGATTTGAATTATTCCATTTTATGCTGCCTCCCGGATTGTTTACTGTAAAATTATAGGACGCCAAAACAGTACCGTCGTAAATGGTGGTATCCCTGGTGATATCAATAAGGGCTGGTAAGGGGTCAACCTGCACGGTAAAAGTTGTTGCACTGGCACACTGCCCCGTATCGGGGGCAAATGTATAAGTTGTTGTTGCATTATTATTCAATGACGGCGACCAGGTTCCGGTAACAGGTATAGCATTGGTCGATGCTGACGGCAATGCTGGGAGGGCCGCTCCTGAACATATTGATGCCAGGGGTGCGAACGTTGGCGTTACTTTCTGATTTACAGTAATAGTTAATGTTGCTGTGGTTGCACATTGACCGGCGTCTGGGGTAAATGTATAGGTGGTAGTGGCCGTATTATTCAATGCTGGTGACCAGGTACCGGTGATACCATTATTCGATGTTGTGGGCAGTGCAGTGAGCGTTCCGCCTGCACATATTGCATCAACAGGCGTAAACGTCGGTATTGTTTTCGGATTAACGGTGATGGCCAAGGTTGTCGCTAGTGCACACACTCCGGCCGCTGGCGTAAACGTATAGGTGGTGGTTGCTGTATTATTTAAAGCCGGTGACCAGGTACCCGTAATGCCATTGTTTGATGTGGTAGGCAGCGCAGTTGGCGTTGTTCCGGAACAGATTGGCGCAACAGGCGTGAACACCGGTGCTACATTCGGTTTAACGGTGATCGTTAAGGTTGCCGTTGTTGCGCACTGCCCGGTTGTTGGGGTAAATGTATAGGTGGTAGTGACTGTATCATTCAATGCCGGCGACCAGGTACCTGTGATACCATTAATCGATGTTGTGGGCAGGGCTGCCAGCGTACCCCCCGAACATATTGGTGCAACAGCCGTGAACGTCGGCGTTACTTTTTGGTTTACTGTAATAGTTAATGTTGTTGAGTTTGCGCACTGACCGGCAGTTGGTGTAAACGTATAAGTAGTAGTGGCTGTATTATTCAATGCCGGTGACCACGTGCCCGTGATACCTTCAGTGGATGTTGTGGGCAGGGCTGCCAGCGTACCCCCCGAACATATTGATGCAACAGTCGGGAACGTCGGCGTTACTTTCTGGTTTACAGTAATAGTTAATGTTGCTGTGGTGGCACACTGACCGGCTGTTGGCGTAAATGTATAAGTGGTAGTTGCGGTATTATTCAATGCCGGCGACCAGGTTCCCGTAATGCCATTAAGGGATGTGGTGGGCAGCGGATTGAGCGTTCCGCCTGTACATATTGCACCAACTGGTGTGAATGTCGGTGTCGTTTTCGGATTAACAGTTATGGTCAGCGTTGTTGCTGGTGCGCACAGCCCGGCCGTTGGCGTAAATGTATAAGTAGTAGTGGCAGTATTGTTTAATGCCGGCGACCAGGTACCCGTAATGCCATTAAGGGATGTGGTGGGCAGCGGATTGAGCGTTCCGCCCGAACATATTGCTGCAACAGCGGTAAATGTTGGGGTAACGATGGGGTTAACAGTAATAGTTAACGTGGCAGTCGTTGCGCACTGACCGGCTGCCGGTGTAAATGTATAGGTGGTAGTTGCGGTATTATTCAATGCCGGCGACCAGGTACCAGTAATACCATTAATGGATGTGGTGGGCAGCGGATTGAGCGTTCCGCCCGAACATATTGCTGCAACGACGGCAAATGTGGGGGTAACGATGGGGTTAACAGTAATAGTTAACGTGGTAGTCATTGCGCACTGACCGGCAGTTGGTGTAAACGTATAAGTAGTAGTGGCTGTATTATTCAATGCCGGTGACCACGTGCCCGTGATACCTTCAGTGGATGTTGTGGGCAGGGCTGCCAGCGTACCCCCCGAACATATTGATGCAACAGCCGGGAACGTCGGCGTTACTTTCTGGTTTACTGTAATAGTTAATGTTGCTGTGGTGGCACACTGACCTGCCGTTGGCGTAAATGTATAAGTAGTAGTGGCTGTATTATTCAATGCCGGTGACCACGTGCCCGTGATACCTTCACTGGATGTTGTGGGCAAAGGGGGCAACGTAGTGCCGGCACAGATGGGCACACGAGGCGTAAACGTTGGTGTTACATTCGGATTAACAGTGACCATGTATGTTGTCGTTGTAGCACACTGGCCGCTATTGGGTGTAAACGTATACGTTCCGCCGGCGGTGTTGCTTACCACCGCCGGGCTCCAGGTGCCTTTTATGCCATTTGTTGAACTGTCAGGTAAAGTAACAACCGGATTGCCTTCACAGATAGTAGCGCTTGTGCCGAAAGAAAAAGTGGGCACGATATTCGGGTTCACAGTGACATTAAGCGTTGTTCCTGTTACGCACCCGGCCGACGTTGCGGTAAATACATAGATGCCGGATTTAGTAGAATCAATCACAGCCGGCGACCAGGTGCCTGTAATGCTATTGGTTGATGTATTGGGTAATACCGGTACATTACCTTTGTTGCAGATCGTAAGGGATGTTCCAAACGAAAAGGTTGCTACCACCTTTGGTATTACAGTAATATTAATTTTAACCGGTATACCACAGGTGCCGGCTGTCGGCGTAAAGGTATAGGTGCCTGAAGCCTGGTTATCAATAACCGTTGAGCTCCAGGTGCCGTTAATATCATTATTCGATTTTACCGGCAATGCCGGTGGTGTACTGCCCTGGCAAATAGAAGCAAAAGAAGAGAAAAGCGGAACAGTTATCGGGTTTGATAACTTAACGTATGTCAATACAGATTTTATATCGCCGTTAAAGTCAAAAATAAAATTGTTATATATACCTTCATTCAACCCGGTGATGGTTAATTGGCCTGCTGCGTTTGAAGTAATAGCAACAGGGGCTGTTGTTACGCCATCATCAATATAGGTTACCTGGTAAGTGGTGTTGGGTGCCAGTCCGCTGAATGAAATTGACCCTTCGGAACCATTACAACTGGAGGGGTTCGTACTTATCAGGTATACAGGATCAAAGTTGGTTTCTGCCCGCACATAATTACACCAATGTGAAATAATCAATAAAATAATAAAGGGTACAGGTTTGCTTTTCATTTTTCTACGGATTATTGGATTTACATATGACTGTATAGCATTTAAACACCATACAGTACGGCGCCACAACAATAAGTCATTAGTATAAATCGGTTGCTAGTAATAGTTGGATATTGATAAATCGTTAACTGTATGCACGTAACTCTCTTTAATCATCTAATCATTATGAATTCTTTTTATTATTTCAATTTTATATACATGTAATTTGTAAGGCCGGGAGTTATAAGGAATATACATTGCCTTTAATCCAGACACAATGAACAAATTAAAATTTCATTTGATGCTGGTATGTGTATTCGCAGTAAGTAGCGTTACCTACGCACAGGAACAAAGCTACTCAATTGGTAACAACACCGACGTACTGAGTGATTTTCGAAAAAAGAAATTCCCCGGCCAGTGCATTTACCAGCCGGGAATGCCACGAAGGGTTAAACTATTATTTAACCTTATTTAATAAGTTTGTACTGAAAGGTTTCCATGCCGCTTTGGGTTTTTAAAATATAGGTTCCCTTTGAAAGAAATTGCAGTCCGCTTACAATAATAATATTATCACCCGGCTGCAAATCATTAAGTTGTTTCTTTAATGCCCTTCCTGCTGCATCATAAATGGTTATCCGGAGCTTCGTTTTTTGGCTGGAATTCACTTTCAGTGAAATGTAATCAGTAAATGGATTAGGGAACATGCTCAGGTTGTTGTTTGCTTCTTTTAAATGCATCGTTACAAGATGGCTGTATGTATAAAAACCGTTGTTATCTATAATTTTTAAACGATAATAAACGTTGGCCGCATGCAGATTGGCTACCTCATCACTTTCGGTGTACAGGCCTTCGTTGCCAGGTTGAGGAGCCCTGTAAGCAATATCTGTAAATTGCAGGCCATCAGTACTTCGCTGCAATTCGAAAGAACGTACTGCAGGTGCCTGGCCGGTAGGGCGCCATTGTAACCTGGCCGTATTTTCTTGCAGGTTGCCGTTAAATTGCCATTCTTTTGATGCCAATACAACATTAAACATGTAAGGCGTTGGTATGCCTTCGCCTGCATCATCCGAAACACCGTTTCGGTCAGGATCTATTTTAGCGGCATTGCCATTGTTTGAAGAATCAGTCACTGAAAGCACGTTTGATGCCGCGCCTACCTGGCCGGTGGCTATCACTGAACTCTGGTACACCTGGTCAATGACCAGGTTGGTCGCACGAACCGTAACAATGATAGACAGGGAGTCATTCTCTGTGGGATAGTTGGGCAATATTTGCCCGGGAGCTAACAGGTTAACATCTGTTATTCCATCAAAGGCAGGGTTAAGGGTGAGCCCTGCGGGGTTGCTTGAAAATCTTGCCTGTACATTCACTACATTACCAGGCCCGAAAACATCTGTAAGCCTGCTTTGTAATTGTGCATTGACCAGATCGCAATTCCCTTTATTTTTAAGATACACTTTGTAAAAAATGTCAGCAGTATTGGCATTCACCCGCACTTCACCAATCAATTCCTGGGCAACACCTGCGCCCAGGTTTAAATGTGTGAGATCAGTAGTGCCTTTACCCAGGGGAAAAGAAACCTCAGCACTTAAACTGTTGCTGTTGATATCCCAGGTATAATAATAACAGCCGCTGCCATCATAGCCGGCCATTAACAGGTTGCCATCTAAATAAGCAATACCAAAACAGTTACGCGGCAGCGAACTTAAATAAACAGCAGTGGCATTGCCCGGGCCGTCTAAATTTACAAATTCATACAACCGGCTGGGGCCTGCGCCCAAAACGGCAAATACCCGCCCGTTAGGTAGGTTAACAATATCGCCGTCGCCAAAATAACCAGGTGCATTGCCGGGAGGAAAGTTTATCAGTTTCTCCGTTCCCGGAATATCATTGCCGGTCAAAAAATCGATCCTTTTTACAGTACCCTGGGCTGCAGGACCGTTATAGTTGGACAGGCTAAGGTTGTTGCCGTCTTCGTCGAAACAAAAATAAATGATGCCACTTTTGTAACTGAATAGGGGAGAAACAGACGCAGGACAACTGATCGTTCCTGAAAAATTGTAATCCAGCATATAAAAGAGCGTAGAATCTGCGTGGTAATCGGCAAAGTAAACTTTCCGGTATTTGGGATTGTAGGCAAGGGATGCCCAATACAAAGGCAATCCGGGATCACAGGCCTCCAGTAAAGCCGGGTTGTTGCTGAACACATTAGTAAGTAAATGTTGCTCTGGTGAGCCATTACCGCAGGAAGATTCCCCCAGGTTAATCAAAACCGACTTCAGGGACTGCGGGCTTTGTGCCTGTACAGTTGTATATGCTATGATCAGCGGCATCAGCCCATATAATAGGTTGGAAGCTTTCATATAAAGGATATTGGGTTATTAACAGCTAATTTTCTATGATCCCCGGCAGAACATGAAAGCCCGCTACAACATAGTGTTATAGCGGGCTTCGTTAGTTACAGTTTCTTTAATCCTCGATGTTGTATAATTTGGCCATTTTGCTATAAGGCATCTTCTTCACATCAGCAATGCTGCGGCCCTGAACCATACCAGGGATCAAAACATAGCGGACTGCCGACCCGTTACCATTAATTTTATCCATCATATTCCAACCACTTACTAAAAAGGACAGGTATTTTTCTTTGAATACAAACCCCGGACCAAAGACAAAATCATTTCCGGTACTATCAGTATCTCTTATTGTATTGGCAGGATCTCTATCTACAGGATAAATTACACCATTGATGTTTTTATAATACATCAAAACGATTCCTTTATTCACGATATCGGCAGTTAATGCGGTTGCAGGTAATAACTGCTTAAAATAAAAATTCTTCTCTTCGTTCAATTTTGTTAATGTATCTGACACGTTCACATCGATCCAGGATGAGTAAATAGCACCGGCCCCATCGCATACATATTTTGTTTGGGTGGTAGTCACTTCATCACTATCCAGTATTCCGTTATTGTTGGCATCTATCCCTGTTTCAAATTTGGTGCCTCCATACTTACAATTTGCACCTGCCGGTTCTTTTGTAGTTTTCGTTAAAGCTGTTTTACCATTGGTACCGTTGGTACCATCTTTTCCATTTGATCCGTCTTTTGAACAACTGATTACCAAAAGCGTCGCACATAAAAACACCATAGAACAATTCTTCCGATTCATAAAGTACGTTTTGTTGATTTGTGTAAATGCGATTTGACATCGCGCCGCAAAAGTGGTTCGTTCTTAAAAGCTGTTCCTTAGTATTAGTTGTATAAAAACAATTAGCTATTTGTATATATAAGTAAAAAATTATAATATTGAACTGTTGTTATAACACTTAATGACCTGATTAACACCCATGAACAGCCACCGGCTAAGGCCACTGTTATTGCTTGTATTTTGCCTGTTGCGATGGCTGCCGTCAAAAGAGCAGACTCCCACGAACCGGTATAGTATCACCCATTACAACAGTGATAATGGCCTTTCACAGAACAGTATCAATGGTATGGCCTTTGACAAAAATGGGTTTCTCTGGCTTGCCACAAAATGGGGAATCGTTCGGTTTGATGGTAAAAATTTCAGGGAATACAACACGGAGAACAGTGCAGCTCTTTTGTGGAATGATTATTCGCTGCCACAAAGGGAACCTGGTACAGACCGGCTGTTCTTTAAACCGGTTTTTGACAGCACGCATATTTTAACGACCACCGATGATTACCAGATCACCACAGATAGTGTTCGTTCGGCCAGGCCCCATCGGCAATTCATGACATCAAACAACCACCTGTTTTTTCATAATGGTCTTTACAATACTTATGGCGTTGCCTGTAAACAACTGTTCGATAAGCTGGTTGTAAGCTATGCACCTATTACGGTGAATGAACGGCAGGCTTACTTTTATGATGGCGGCCTTTGTTATTTCCTCGATGAAAACACGCGCACCATTAAGGAGCTGCATGAAATTACCGGCCATAAACTGAAGCTTCAATTCATAACAGGCGATATTTATTTTTATATTGATGATCAATATCGCGTTTATGCGTACAAAAACGGCGTATTGCAGAACAATATCAGGTATGCCCCCGACCTGCGCCAGTTTTTCATCAGGGCAGCCGCCGCAAACCCCGATCCGGTGCAGGCATCATTGAAAACAAGGAGAGATGGCCGCCACACCCTTATGTTATGCAATGATACTATTCTGCAGCTTAAAATGGTCAACAATGAATTAAACTATAAAATACTGGCAGCTGATATTCCTGTAAAAGATATCAAATGCATGATCTATGACGAAGGCTACCAGGCGCTTTACATAGGTACGCTTACAAATGGGTTGTATGTGCTGAAACTGCATGAATTTGAACGGCTTTTTTTTAACGATACCAGGTTTATTGCCAATAGCCAGTCCTTGCAGATTGAGTTACCAGGCTCCCGAATACTTACTCCAACCGGCATTCTCAATTATTACAATAACGATCATGTTCTTTTTCCGGATACACATAATTTCGGCAAACAGGCCTGGCTGCAGGCCTCCGATGGGTCCATCTGGCTGTCGGAATTTGACTCCTTAAAAAGGACCGATATTCATCTTTCCTCTTTTGTAACCCTAAAACCACTGGGCCATTATCTTACCGGTATTATTGAAAGGGACAATAAAGATATTATCTACAGCAACAAGCACCAGGTATTCAGGCGGCACGGAACAGAAGATACTATTTTACTGAACGGTAACGACCTCATGCAGGCAGAGATCCAAACGCTGAGGGAAGTGAGTAGAAATAATCTATGGATTGGAACCTCGGCAGGTTTATTTACTTATGATTTATCGAACCATTTGTTGCGCCCGGTTGGCGGCCTTGAAAAAATGAATATAGAGATCATCCACGTTGCAAAGGATAGTAGTATCTGGGTAGGCACCTATGGACAAGGCTTTTATAAATTTTATAATGACCATTTCATCAGAATGCCAATGGACTCCCGGAAAAGCCTTGTTACCGCTCATTGTTTCATGGAAGACCAGCAAGGTTATTTCTGGATACCCACTAACAAAGGGCTGTTCAGGGTTGCAAAAAAAGAATTGGATAATTATGCCGCCGGCCAACAGCAGTCCGTTTATTATTACTATGTTGATAAATCGTATGGATTTAGCACCAATGAATTTAATGGCCGGTGCACACCCTGTGGTATTGTAACAAGTGATCATTTTTTTTCATTACCCTCGCTGGATGGTTTGGTACGGTTTAACCCCGATAGCGTACATATCCCTTTGCCCGATAAACCAATATTTGTAGACTTTTTACAGGCAAATGACAAAAGGTTGCTATTGAAAAACAAACTGGAGTTAACAAGGGATTCCAATCAATTGATCTTTGAAATTTCGACTCCTTATTTTGGCAACAGGTTCAACCTGCACCTTGAATATACTATAAAGGAGTTGAACGATAATTGGTACCCCGTACCTGATGACGGTAACCTCATATTAACAAACCTGAACAGCGGCAATTACACGCTGACTGTCAGAAGCCAGCTTCCGTATACGCGCTATACTTATAGTACGATCCAATTAACCATACTTCCCTACTGGTATGAGCAGGTGTGGTTCAAATGCCTGTTGGGCGGACTTGCAATTGGCACATTTTTATTGTTTTTCCGGTTGCGCTATAACTACCAGGTAAAAAGAGCGCAATTACTGCAGCAAATGGTGAATGAAAGAACCATGCAATTATTTGAGAGCAACCGGATAAAAGAGTTAATGATCTCAGCTATTTTGCATGATCTAAGGTCGCCGTTACGGTTCCTGCAAATTTTAGCCCGGCGCATGTACAATAATTATAAAACATCAGCAGATAAAGAACTCTCGCAGACCTTGTTTCAATTCGATAATGCCACCAATGAAATATATGAATTTACCCAGGATTTTTTTGTATTTACCAATATGCAAAAAGAGGGATTTGTGATCAACCGGAAAAAAATAGTGTTGCGTGATATTGTCAGTGAAATTATTTCCTTATGTGAAGTGGGAGCCCAAATTCAAAAAAACACCTTTAGCAACCTGGTTCCGTCATCTATTACGCTGCATACAGATGCCACCCTGTTAAGTCTGGTTCTGAGAAACCTGGCCGATAATGCCAATAAATATACTTACGAAGGAACCATAACAATTGAAGCCATTCAGGATGCTTTCACCACCCGCATCGTCATAGCCGATACCGGTAGTTGTATGGATAAGGAACTGGTAGCACGTATTCTTGATAAAGGTTATAATCCTTCCCAACATGGCATGGGGTGGGGCTACAAGATCATTCTTGAAATTTTGAACAAATTGCAGGGAACAATCGACATAGTTTCGGGCAATGACGAGGGTAATTTAATAACTTTAACTTTTGAAAATAAGGCGTAGCGTATGATAAAATTTTTACTTGCAGATGATCATCATATAGTAAGAAGGGGGCTTGGCCTTACAATAAAAGATGAGTTCTCAACTGCTGAAATAGATGAATGCAGTAACGGCAATTGTGTGTGGGAAAAAATACAGCGCACAGAATACGACCTGGTAATTCTAGACATATCGATGCCTTCGATGGATTCATTGCTCCTCTTAAAAAAAATATTCACCCATAGACCCGACCAGAAAGTGATGATCTTCACGATGAGCCCTGTGGCCATTTATGCAAAGCGATACCTCGCCCTGGGTGTGAAAGGATTTATAAATAAAGAAGCTGAGCCGTCGGAGGTCAGACTTGGCATTGCTGCCATCCTGAACAACAGGAAATATCTTGGGTCAGATATGAAGCATATACTAACCCTGGAGAATAAAGACAACCTGGCAAACACTCCTTTTGATTGCCTCACTATCAGGGAGCTTGAGATCATGAATCACCTGGTAGAAGGAAAAAATGTTAAAGAAATTGCTGAGATGCTTTTTCTTCATATTTCAACGATCAGCACGCATAAGGCTAAAATTATGTTGAAGCTGGAGGTTTCGAATGTAATTGAACTCACCAGGATGGTACAGCTGTTCAATAAAGTATAAGCAAAAAGCAGATTTATAGAAATCACCGTGTTGCCAATTCGCCTGTAATAAGCGGGGCTATATATTTTTCCTGGCCGGCAGCGGGTAGGAAAACAACGAAAAACAAAAGAATGGTCCTGTTTTCCCGATACAGAAAGTGGAGGGAGTTGATTATCAATATAAAATTTTGAAAATAGTACTAGATATTTTTTAAGAAATCGAACACTTTATTATGATTAAAAAAAGGGGGTAAGTAAACACAAACCCCCTTGTGCAACCAATGGCACATGAGAAAAATGACGATCATCCTTTCTGGTTTTCATAGTCAATTAAAATGAGTGATCCTTAACCAGGGCAAGCATTTTAATCGGATCACATGCATCCCGATCGCCAAGCAAAAAACACATCATTTTCAGTTCATTTTTTTACCACAACCTCCTCCCTATATCTCATCCAGTCATTCTATATCATTTATTAAAGATCTGATCTTAATTCATGGAAACAGGTTATTTATATTTATTCCCTTATTTCGGATTAAGGATCAGTTCTATTCTTTTCGACAAGTCTCGCAAGTGATATAAACTGATTTTATCGTTCATCAGCGGAATGGCGCCTTTAATTTTTGTTTGCAACAATATAAGTTCACCTCTTACAATACTTGATACATCTGAAAAATATGGGTCTGGATATCGTATATTAGCCTGCCTGAGCACAAACAATAACATAGGGTCTGTTGGTTTTGATAAAAACCCTAATCTATCAATATACTCTTTCTGAAGATTGCGCTGGTACATATCTATTGGAGCATGTATGTCTATTGATTTCCAAATTGTTTTACGCAAGTCTGTCAATAATTCGATTACGCTATAAGCCTTGTCTCCATATAACGCTTCTTCCTCTACCATTTTCGTCAATTTAGTAAGCTCCAAAAGGCTTTTAATCATGCGCGTTTGCATATTACCAATAATATCAATGTTACTGGCACTGAATAAACCCACCGAGGAAGGAAGCTCAAAGGTTGGTATGCGGGCCATAATAAATGAATCTGCCAACCACAGCGGTGCATTAAAAAGTTGATCATTTAAAAACTGAACAGCCTGCTTTTGTTTGCTTTTGGGCACTATCTCAAAAACAGGCCCTTGTTGTTCTGTTGCTTTTGGCGTTTTATAAAAGCCGCCTATATTATGTTCAACATGATATAGATAAGTATTAAACTGGTTAAGCAATTCTTTGTACATTATTCTCAGGTCACCATATCCTTCTCTGGGTTTTGCCGTCCACTCATTTAAATGCGGTAGAATATACTTTAAATTTTGTATCCCGTAATAACTGGCTTTAACAGCATCATCGCCCAGGTCTTCGCTCTGCGACCGCGGATCTGACTGACTTATCGTTTGAACACCAAACCAGTATTTCCGGTCCTTTGCCTTTTCGAGGATCCAATTATCCAGCGTTTCATATTCTGCATCAGGAGTTTTTGCTCCCGGAATTAATTTATAGCCGTATTCAATAGCCCATTTATCGTAAACGCCTATTTTCGGATATAGTAAAGAACCGGTTATACCGTCTCCCGGCTGGGCAATATAATTAAACCGTGCATAATCCATGATGGAAGGAGAATGTCCATTAATTTTTACCCATTCTTTATCGCGCAATTTTTCTACAGGATAGGCGGTGCTCGCGCCAAAATTGTGTGCCAGCCCTAGCGTATGTCCAACCTCATGAGAGGATACAAATCGGATCAGGTCGCCCATCAGACTATCCGGAAAATCTATTGTTCTTGCGCGCAGGTCATTGGGTGAAGCCTGAATGAAATACCACTTTTTTAGTAAATCCATTATATTATGATACCAGTTAATATGACTTTCCAGTATTTCCCCAGACCTGGGATCATGCACATTTGGACCACTTGCATTGCTGATGGCCGAGGGCTTATATACAATAGCCGAAAAACGCGCATCATCGAGTGACCAGGTAGAATCTTCTTCTTTTGTAGGTGCGGGCTTAGCAATAATAGCATTTTTAAAACCTGCCTGTTCAAATGCAACCTGCCAATCATTAACACCCGCTATTAAATAAGGTACCCATTTTTTGGGCGTTGCAGGGTCAATATAAAACACTATAGGTTTCTTAGGTTCTACTAATTCTCCGCGCTTATATTTTTCCATGTCCTCCGGTTTCGGCTCAAGCCGCCACCGTGTTACATAAACGTCATTTTTTATTCCATGAGGATCTCTGTCAAAATCCCGGACTCTCTGTGTAAAATACCCAACCCGGTCATCAGCATACCTTGGTTGCATGGGATTTTCAGGAAGCAATATCAGAGAGGTGTTTAGCTCCAGGGTTACATACCCCGTAGTGGCACCTTTATCAGATTTCCTTTCATAAGTTTTTACCGTCTTGATTTCGGTATTAACCGGGTAAGACTTTACTGATGAAATATAAGAGCGGTCTTTCTGGATTAAACCCAGACCTACCTCTGATTTTAACTCGGATTCAAAAAACAACACGTTATTATCACTATTAAGGTAATCTGTAACATCAATTACATTTCCCTGACCTGTTACTGAAAATGCTTTAATATCAAAGGAGGCTTCAATAAGTTGTAAATTGGAATTCTGTACTGCCATGAACATGGGCTGGGTTGAATCTTTCGATAATTCAGAATAGGAAACACTTCGCAGGAAAATTTTATTCAACGGCCCTTTTTCAAATCGTATAACAGCTTCATTGATCTGGTCTCCTGAATATCCAAATCTTTTTACCCGAAAATCAGCCGCCGACTTTGAAACACGTCCTACAGCCATGATATCCTTTCCCAAAATATTGTCCGGGATCTCCAGGTAATATTTATCATCCAGCCTATACACATTGAACAATCCGGAATCGGAAACAGCCGTTTGAGGAATGAGCTCGCGAAAAGGTTTGATCTTTATATCGGTTTCCTTCTTTTGGGTTGTGTCACTAATATTTACTGATGGCAATTTATGTTTTCTTTGAGCATGGCCAACTGTAACTTTCAAAACAATAAATAGTAAGAGTATATACTTGTATACTTTTAAAACGCTCATAATATTATTTTTTTTAAATGGGCATATAATTATTGGTCAATAGAATGTTGATCTATTGAATTATTGTATTGGAATTCCTTTTAATAGCCTCTCAATAGCCGGGGTTTTGCGTAAGTTGTGGATTTGATAAAAGGACCTGTGTGACAATTGGAAAAAGCGCAGCGGTAGGCCTCCATGTTGGTTTCAATGCGCCTAACACAGTGTTTGCATTGCCAGTTCTTATTAAATCGAACCATCTGTGCCCCCACTCGGTAAACAGTTCAAATTTTCTTTCCCGAAAAATCGCATCCAAATATTCAGTCGGTGTAGTTGCAGTTGTAGCTGGCAAACCGGCACGACTCCTGATCACATTAAGATCAGCCGCGGCTCCTGTAAGGTTATTTTGTTGAGCCCTTGCTTCTGCCCTGATCAGGTATATCTCTGCCGCTCTGAAAACAATCGACAATTCTGAAATATCTGCTCCTGATCTAACTTTATACTTTGCCGGATAATAAAATACCTGCCCGCTAATTGTGTTCTGCTTAATCCAGTTTAGTTTGCGCCTGTCGCCTGATTCAAATGAATCAACTAAATTTGGTCGCAAGAGATATGGCGGTATAGTATTAGCAGATACAGGAAGAAAGGTATTGCCTTCGTAGGTATTAATGCCAGGTACTACCGATGCAAATTGCCAGATTGTTTCTTTACTGTTTTTTAAAAATGTATTTTCTGGTAATGGCAAAGGAGTATATAGCCCGGAAGACAAAAGATCGGTTGCTTCATTTTCGGCATTAGCCCACTGGCCTAAATACAGGTAAACTCTCGCAAGTAAAGCAGTAGCCGTCCATTTATTTGGCCTTGCTTTGTCTGCAGTAGGATAAGTTGGTTGCAAATACTGCTTTGCCGATTTTAGATCACCAATTATTTGTGCATAAACTTCCTGTTTAGGCGTTCGGGGAATGAAGGATGTTTCTTGATAATCCGTGGAAAGAACCAAAGGAACATCACCATAAATGTTTACCAGATAAAAATAGCTCCATGCCCTTACAAAATACGATTCACCTATCAGTTGGTTCTTGGTAGCCACCGAAATTCCGGAGTTTTCAAGTCCATTGATAGCTGTAGTGGCCATATAAATATACCGGTAAGCCCTGCCCCAAATATTGCCTTGTCCCGTTTCTGCAGTGTAAGTATTATTGATCAAAACATCATAACTATTACCTGCAGCATAAATCATTTCATCCGCGGCGAAACCAAGATTGCTGGAAACTTTTACACTTGTTAATTCTATGGTGTTTTGACTTAGCTCACCGTATATACCTGTTAAAACGCCTGTTGCGCTTTGCTCATTTTCGAATACTGTTTCATCTATCAATTTTGTTTTAGGGTTTCCAACGTTTAAAAATTTTTTACAGGAACTCAATCCTATAACAGTCAATATGGAAAAAAGTATAATCTTAGTCATGGTTTAAGCATTATAAATTAACACGAATACCTGAAACAAATCTTTTAAGTGTTGGCGTAGCAATGGCTGATTTAACCTCGGGATCACCAATATATTTTGAGATGATAAACAGGTTCTGCCCCTGTACAAACAATGTGATCTCTTTTACTTTGATATTATTTAACCATTTTTGATTGAAAGCATATGAAAATGACGCATTATTCAGGCGCAGATAAGTTGCATCACTATAACTACCGCTAGATTTAGAAAAATAAGATGACCATGCCATACCTGCAGCTGAAGAAGTAGTTGTGTATTTTTGAAATTTCGCTATATCGCCTGCTTTTTGCCAGCGTTCGAGTACCTGCACTGGCTGATTATACATGCCTCCCGGTGTGGGTGCAGTTTGCAGGTAATTGGGACCTTTTTGCTTTGCATAATTAAAAAGCACGGTGAAGCTAAAATTCTTATATTGAAACACAGATTTAATACCCCCATAAAATGCAGGATCGGGGTTTAGCAACACTGTGCGGTCGGTAAGAGAATTGGTACCATTATAAGTTATAACCCCTGTTTGAGGATCCACCCCCTGATAATCATACAGTTTAAATATACTTAGAGACTTTCCTATTACATAGTTATCTCTATAGGTGGAATTTTCAAGGTCGGGAAACGCGAGTAGCTTATTAATAGCACGCGTAAAATTTATGCTTGTATTCCAGGAATATTTCTTATTTCTTAAAATAGCAACGTTTATAACAGCTTCAACTCCACTGTTTTGAATGCGAGCATCAATATTCTTTTTAACGAATGAAAAACCTGTTTGCTGAGGTAGCGTATAAGAGATCAGCTGCTTCCTGCTAAGGTTATTGAAATAGTCAACAGTTAATTGAATCCGGTTACTCAATATATTAAGATCTAAACCCAATTCCAGTTTCCGTACTTCCTCCCAGGCATAATCAGGATTAAAAGGAGTAACCGGAACAACCCCCACAACACCCTGATAACTCCTGGCAGACAGGTCCCATGTATTCAAGTAACTATAGTTTCCAATCTGGTCATTCCCGGTAATGCCGTAGCTAAAACGCAGTTTGCCTAAATTAACCCAAGGCAACGCTTTGTTAATAAACTTTTCTTCCGAAAAAATCCAGGCAGAACCTGCAGCCATAAAGTTTGCATACTGCTTTCCCGGTCCAAAACGAGAAGACCCATCCCTCCTACCTGTAATATTCAACAGGTATTTATCTTTCCAATTATAATTTATTCTTCCAAATGCAGCCTGATATCGATATTTGGTATCATCTGCCCCTGATAAAAGTATTGAGCCCGCTGCTGCAATAGTTTCCATTAAATCTTCAGTTGGATAATAGCCCGCCTGAATTCTACTGACAGTAGTTATCACTTCCTGCCAGCTTGCACCCACCAATGCAGTTATTCTTCCATTGCCTATTTTTCTTGAAAATTCAAGTTGTGGCTCAGATATCCAGTTTTTGGAAAGTGTTGTGCTGAAATCCGAATAATTATACGGATTGGCAGCGGGATTTTGAGATGATATCGGATGTGTTGTTATTTCATCACTTTGAATGCGGTTGTAGCCCATGCTCAATTTTGCCGTAAGACCCGGCCAGATCATATAAGAGAAAGTTGCGTTACTTACAAGATTTTCAAATGCGCCTTTCCGTTTTTGAAATAAATAGGAGAATGGATTAATACTAATATTGTAAGCTCCATATTTCCAGATTAATTTTCCGGAGGAATCCAACAAATCCGGATGATTTGGTGGCAGTAAATACAGTAACGATCCTATATCAAATTGTGGTAACCCTAAATTATCGGAGTTATAATATGTTGTAATAGTAGTATTGAATTTTTGATTGACAGATTTATGAGAGACACCCAGGCTTACCGAGATCCGTTTATTTGAAAAATCGCCAGGCAAAACGGTTGTTTCGTCATGATAGCCGGCGTTGAGTCGAAAGCTGGTTTGCACATTACCTCCATCCAGGCCTAATTGAATATCATTCTGGATTGCAGTGCCACCTTGAAATTTTTTCTGCCAATCTGTATACCTGATTGTATCCCAAATCAACAGATCTGGGGCATTTATCAGGTTGATTGCTCTGCCATCATTGTTAAATGCTTCTCTGCGCATTTCAAGGTATTGCTCTGTATTCATAAAATGCAGCAACCGGCTTGCACGGGCCTGCCCACGGCTCACATTGGCTGAGAAATTCAGACCGTTGCCTTTTGCCCTTTTAGTAGTAATTAAAATCACTCCATTTGCGCCTCTTGAACCATAGACAGCAGTTGCATCAGCGTCTTTCAAAACTTCAATACTTTTAATATCGGCGGCATTGAGGTTTATAAAAGGACTTGTTATTCCCTGGGTTGTTATGCTTGTAATTGAGGAAGAACCATACAGACCACCTAAGCCATAAGGCACTCCATCAATAATGTATAAAGGCTGATTACCTTGTAAAAGTGAATTCTGCCCTCTTATCTGAACATCAACCATAGCCCCTGGCAATCCGTTCCTTTCCCTGATGAGTAATCCGGGCGCTAACCCCTGCAATGCAAGAATTGGGTTAGCCACCGGCTGGCGTTCTATGTCATTTCCTGTTATTTTATTTATTGATCCTGTATTGAGCTTTGCCGTAGTAGTATAATAACCTGCGTTTATTGTTACTTCATCCTGTGTAGTAAACTTTATTTTTGCCCGAACGACTCCTATATCAGTACGCCCATTCACTTTAATTTCAAAAGTTTCAATATTTATCCCGGTTATTACAAGGGTTGCATTTTCGTCTACGCCATTAAGTTGAAAAGACCCATCGTTTTTTGCATTTGCTGAAATTGTGGAACCCTTTATCGCAATATTGGCGCCTGCAACAGATTCACCATTTTCATTTAATACCCGGCCCGTAACATCAATTAAAGAGCGGGGTTGTTCAGAAGAAATCACAACAGCCGGTTTATTGTTTGATGCTTTTTTTCTGGAAATGAAAATGGTGGTATTCTCAATTGAATATTCAAACGGCAGTTTCAGCAGCACGGTTTGCAGAAAATCCCGCAATGGTGTATTGATGGCGTTCACACTAAGCGGCGGGGTATTCCCAAACTGATCAGAATTGTAAATAACGGTATAACCGGTTTGCTTTTTAATCGCTTTAAACACCTCATCAAGCGGTACATCCTTACCGTTGAAAGTGATGGTTTGAGACAGTCCTTTAGCAGATAAATGGAGGGCTGCTGCCGTAAGGAGGATCATTATTAGTTTCATGATCAGAAGAGTTTTGGTCAGAAACCGCAGCCTTCCTGACGGTGCCCCCATCTTCCTTCGGTTGCCGGTATTGAGTTGTTGATCAGAAAACGAAACAACAGCTGTAACCTGGTAAGATAGTCCGACAAAGGCGGATTGGGAAAAGTGGCGGTTACAAAGAGCAATTTGCATAACTTTGCATTGTTTGGGTGAATGGAAAAGCAGTCATAGGCGACATGTTTTAAAAGGCTACCCAAACGCCTGCCGGGGATGCTCGAATCATTCCCGGCTTTTTGTTTAAGTAGCTTTATTGTAACAGCATTGCTGCTGATTTTTGATTATCTCAATCCATCTGATTCAACTTTTTCGATATTTCCTTAACCATAAATGTGATTATTTATAGTAACACTATTAATTTCTTCCCTTCTATTCTGAAGTTGACACCAATCTTACCAAACCCTTTGAGCACTTGTGCCAGTCTCAGATCCCGTTTCATTTCACCACTCAGCCGTATATCGGGTACCCCATGTTCATAAACAACCTGTACATCATACCATCGCGATAGCTGGTTGAGAACCTGTGAAAGAGGTGTTCGGTCAAACTGAAAAGAACCATTTTTCCAGGCCATCACCATTTCAAGATCAACATTTGTATTCACAGCAATACCTTTTTTATTTCCAGGTTGCGGTGCTGAAGACACCTGGGCCTGCTGTCCGGGTTTAATTACTACCTTACCTTCGTAGCTTATCACTTTTACGCTTCCTTCCAGAAGCGTTGTTTTGATTTTACCATCATCACCATAGCTATTTATATTGAAATGAGTACCCAACACTTCTACCTGGGATTGATTATTTACATTAACCCGGAAAGGTTTGCTTTTATCTTTAGCCACTTCAAAATAAGCTTCACCAGTCAGTATGACGCTTCTTTCTTTTCCGGTAAAAGCAGTTGGATAAGTAATAGAGCTTGCTGCATTCAGCCATACTTTTGAACCGTCTGGCAGTTGCAATTGATATTGCCTTCCCTTCGGGGTAGTCATTGTATTAAATAAAACATCACCTTTAACTGCAGTAGCATCATATACCAGTTGGCCATTGCGGTTCAAAACTGTTGTTTTTCCCTGTTTGGTTATTACCCCATTACCCAGGCTATCGAGCATTACCTGTTCGCCATTTCCGAGAGTAAGTACAGCACCATTATGACCAGCCAATGCATCATTGCTTAATTGCTGGTTACTGTTTACTACCGTTTTACCGGGTTGAGCGTTTTTCGCAGACCAGAGGTAAGCAACAACAGCCAGTATTAGCAAAACAGAAGCAGCGGCAACCCACCACCTGCTATTGATCAGCAGACGCACCAAAGGTTTTTTGTTTTTATTATCAGTAGCCTCTTCCGCCAGGGTTTTATCTATATTAATGATCCGGTTAAAAGCAGCATCAGTAAGTGATTTTTCTTCGAACACCGGATAACCTGCGCTTGCATCTGCCATGGTTGCTATGGCTTGCAGCACAGCAGCATCGTTGGTATTCTCTACTGCCATAAAGAACTCATTTTGCTCTTCAGAAGTGAGAATACCTTGTTTGTAGCGCTCAAACAAATAGATAAAACGTTGTTGTTCCATAGTCTATTAATAAAGAAGCAGCAAACAGTAAAACGTAATACTCTACATGCAGCTTTTTTTAAAAAAAAATATAAATAAGGTAAGGAAGGGTTAACAGGGTGTATCCGGCAGCCGCTAATCCATCCCGGATTTCCTTAAGAGCTACTGCCAGCACATTGCGTACCGTACCTCCCGAAAGACCAAGGCTTTCGGCGATTTCTGCCGGCTTTTTTCCTTCGTCGCGACTCATTCTGAAGATACGACGCCGCTTAGGGGGCATTTGTTTTATAGTTTTTTGGACAATGTGATGGATCTCATTCAGATGAACAAGATCAAAGGGTGTTGGTAAAGCAGCATTCTCTATTTGAGGTATCTGATCGATTTTTTTTCGTTGATTGACTTGTCGGCGTATATAATCGAGGCAAACGCGGGCATTGACAGTAAATACCCAGGCACGGGGATTCTCTACTTTACTGATGGTATCGCGGCTAAGCCAAATCCGCATAAAAGTTTCCTGCAGTATATCATCGGCGTCGGTCCCTGAGCGGGTAAAGCTGAGAGCAAAACTGCGCAATTGGGGTCGGTACCGGTTATAGAACTGGTAAAAAGCTCCTTCATCCCCAGCGGCGATACCTTCAAATAATTCTATATCATTATGGTTAGAGGTTATTGCCACCAAACATTTATCTTAATTTGAAATCATAAATGTATGAAATTGTTAATGCAAGTTATCAAATGTTTCAGGCATACACAGAAATGAAGAAGGGCAATAAAGGGTTATTATGGATAAAGAAGCAGGCAGAACAAAATAAACGTGCAGGCTTTGTAATCAATGTGTCTTACATGTGCATAGAACTAAAAATTCAACCAGCTATCGCATCAGAAAAAAATGAAGCAACCCTTTTCAGGATTGCTTCTCTAATCGAACGGTCACAAGAGAGAATATGCTACTCAGTGTAATTTTACCAGATCTTTTAAAAAACATTCCGAAGAAGAATCCATCTTTATTGCTCCGGCAATAATACAAATCGCATATAGTTTTCACCCCGCAGGTATTTCATTGCTGCGTCCTTCAGGCTTTCAGTAGTAATTTCTTTCCATTGTTTATCACTAAATATATCTTCGAGCAGCTCTTCTGTTCCATGCTGCACTGCCCCATTGATAACAGACAACCAATATTCGTTGGTCCTGAGTGAACGAGGCCTTACTACTTTAGCCTGAGCTTTTATTTTATCAATGTCATCTTGTAAAGGGCCTTCAAGTTTTATCTTGTTGATCTCGGAAAAAGTAGTGAGTATTAGCAACTCTACATTTTTGGGATCGCAGATAAAACTTATATCGAAAGCATATTCCCCGGTTGGCACACTTCTTAAAGAAGCATTTATGTTGACGCTATAGATTCCACCTATATCTTCCCTGAGTCGTTGTATCAGTCGAAGCCGCAATATATTGGTCAGCACATTTAACTTGAAGTTGGTTACAGCATCAGGGGTATATTTTCCACTCAGCATCAATACTACTTTAGCCTGTGGCTCTTTGCCTTTAAATACTTTCCGGGACTGTGTTCCCTGGGGAATATCCTGTTTTATATCCTTTGCTTTTTCAATGCGACCCCTGGAAGGTAATGAACCAAGGTATTTTTCAAGCAGCGGCTTTATTTCTTCCACTTTAAAATTGCCAACAAACACAAATGTAAAATCGCCGGCATCGCCAAATCTATCTTTATAAAGCGCCATTACCTTATCCAGTTGAATGTTATCAATTTCTGCCGGCGTCACTCTTTGACTGCGAAAATGATATCCTGAACTTACACTCGTAATGGTATCAGAAAACACATTATCTGGTAAATTCCTGGAATTTTCATAACCGGCCTTTAACTGTTCTTTGAGTAAATTAAAACTAACCGGGTCCCTTCCGGGATTGGTAAAGTATAAATACTGGAGTTGTAAAGCTGTTTCCAGGTCCTTTGGACTGGCGCTTCCGTTAACGCCTTCCGTATATGGCCCGATGCCCGGCGTGACATTCATTTTTTTCCCTGCCAGCATTCTTTGTAAAGCCAGTGTGTTAAAACTGCCCACGCCACTACCGGCTATAACCGATGAAGCCAGGCTAATAGCATGAAAGTCGCTGTCGCTTACCAGTGAAGAACCTCCGGGGCTGGTTCCTATCCAAAGGATCTCGTCGTTTCTAAAATCAGTTGGTTTCAGCAGCACCCGAATTCCATTACTCAACAAGATTTCTGTAATGCCTGTTTTCCCATATGCCTTTTTTTCACTTGTTATTTTGCCGGGTACCGGTTGTGTAATCATTAATGTATTACCAACGGGTTTATCTACATAAGCAGTCATAGTATCTTTCTCCACTTCGCGCATCCATTGAAGCAGCAAATCCTCCGCAGGAATAGATGCTTTATCTTTGTCATTGGCTGTAATGAGTATATCTCTATTGGTATCTTTAAAGCACCTAATAAACAGATTACTTAGATCATTGACGGTAATAGCACCAATATTCTTTTTATAAAAATCATACATATATTCAATTGTGGGAATAGCCGTTCCCTTCAGGAAATGCTGCACATATTGATTTACATATTGCTCGGATGTGAGTTTGTCTCTTTCCTTATATAAGGATTCGTACCGGCTCAAAAAATTTATTTTGGCGATTTCGAGCTCTGAGGGCAAAAAACCAAACCTTTTTATCCTTTCTGCTTCAATCCATAGTGCTTTGAATGCCTTCTCCATTTCGCCCGGCTTTGGCTGCACGCTGAAGTTTAATGCTTCCAGGTTACCTATTAAACCACTGAGATTACAATTTATAGTCTGAAATGGTGCATTTTCCAGACGGGCAAGTTCAGTAAAGCGGGCATTTAAAATCCCGTTGAAGAGGAAACGCAACATAGATTCCCTGAGATCAGCTTCCGTTTTCATTTCAGCTGCCTGGTGCTTTATGGAAATATTAATGCTGGTTGCAGGAGTTTCAGCATCTGTTACCGAAAGGAACTGGTTTTTATTCAACAAAGGAACCGTGTATTCTGTACGTTCAGGAGCAGAAGATGGATTTTTCAGGTCGGAAAATTTGGCAACAATCATTTTCTCTATTTCCTTTACATCGATATCACCAGTAACAATTAAAGCCTGCAAGTTGGGCCGGTACCAGCTGATGTAAAACTTCCGCAGTAATTCATGATTGAAATTTTTAAGCACATCTTCTGTCCCAATAGGTAACCGATTAACATACCGGGAATCATTTCCTATCACCGGAAATGTTTTTTCCTGTATTCGCTGGGAAGCGCCGAGACGTTGCCGTTTTTCTTCCAGTACTACCCCCCGTTCCTTGTCTATTTCCTTATCATCCAAAGTTACATCCTGCGCCCAATCCCGGAGGATCTGAATGGTGTTCCTGAGCACTTCTTTATTTTCTACAGGTACAGGCAACTTATAGATCGTTTCATCAAAACCGGTGGAGGCATTAATATCAGCACCAAACCGCACGCCTGATTTTTCAAGGTAATTGATCAGTTCATTTTGAGGAAAATGTTTTGTTCCGTTAAAAGCCATATGTTCTAAAAAGTGAGCAAGCCCACGCTGATCATCCGTTTCCAATACAGAGCCCACTTTATTAACCAGGTAAAAAACAGCCCGGTTGGCAGGTTGGATATTTTTACGGATATAATAGGTGAACCCATTCGGCAACCTGCCTATTTTTACATTGGGATCAGGCGGAATAAGGGTTCCGCTATTCACTTGTCCCTTACCGCCTGTAAGTTCTATTTTACCAGATCCCGGTTGGGCAAATAAACACGGGGTAATTAATTCAACAATGAAGATGACTGCTATTTTTCTAACAGTTATCAGTAAACTGTTCTTGAACATTTAATTTTAATTTTAACTTTTAAACTCAACCAGTTCCATTCGGGCTACTGGTCACTTATGAAAACTCAACCATACATGGCTGTAGTTTTTCCAACATAAGCAGAATGCATAAACAAACCACATCCCCCAGTTTTTAAATTTACACACAGTAAAAGTTATTGCACCTTCAACGCATAGATCATGGTTTTAAAATTAGATGCAACGGTGCATCCTTCAGCGTTCGTAATAGTATAGGCGAGCATATAATTTTGTGTACTACTCATTTTGTCAGGATATACTGTAATGGGTAAAACAGCCTCTTGTGATCCCGCAGGTATGGTAAGTTGCAGGTTGGGATGCTGGTAAGCACTATCAGGCAATAAAACATAAAGTTGACTGCCACCGCCGGGGCCACCAGGTCCACCAGGACCACCTGGCCTGGGTCCGCCAGGCCCACCGGGCCCGCCGCTATTAGCCCATGTATTATTATATTCGGTTACCAATGCGGTATCTATCCGGAAAGTTATTTTCAAATCTGTATTTAGAGGACCCTGAAATGAAATCTTTGCATATAAATTCAATTTTGCGGAAGATGATGCAGCATCAAATACACTATCTTCTGCAGGCAAAGAAGATACAGGCCAATTTGAATTGGGAATAATTGCAACGGGTTCAATGCCTGAATAACCCGGTACTATATCATTTTTCAGGCAACCACTGCACATACTAACAAATAGCAGTATTGAAAAAATTGGTTTCATTATTGAACATTTTTAAAGAATTCAAATATTTAAGTCCCATTACAGGCTATGGCATCCACCAAATCTTACTGGTAAAAATATTGATCACCCCCTGTGCATTCACATTATCCCGGTTTGCCGTATATTCAGTTTCAGGGTAAGGCATGCGTATTGGCATCGTTCTTGAAGTACGCCCCGGGTCAAAGGATAATGGAATATTGGGATAAGCTCCATTGCGCCGGTAATCTGTGTATATCTCAAAAGGTTCAATACCATTAAAGGCCAAATATTTTTGAAACATCAGCACTTTGTACTTATCAGGTGCAGCACTCCAACTTACATTTTGATTACCCACCGTTACCTGTTCGCCATACCATGTATTAAACACAGCATCGGATAATGATGGCATGTTGCTATTGCCTCCTACATTCAACCAGCGAAAAGATTCTTTTACCGCATTTTTATATGCCTCTTCCGCATTGCCAGCTAACCAACCTCTTTGAATAGCTTCGGCCTGCAGAAATAAACTTTCAACACTTGTTATTACCCAGGCATCCATATCATACCCTTTTATAATACCTGTTGAGGCAGGGGTTTTGGGACCATGTGCCGTAACACCACCTACCTGTGATACAAAATTTGATGACTGGAAACGATATTGCAATGGCGATACCGGTAACCCAAACCGGTTGCCACGGAAATTATCAGGTGACGGCTGAGTAAAAGGTTCAGGACTACCGGGAGGCATGGTGAAAACAGTCGGGCTGTAAAAAAATCCTAATCGCGGATCATTATTTTCTTTGAGAAAATTCATAGCAGTTGTATTGGCCGAAGAAATCTCCCAGGTATATACGCCAATCTCTAAGTCCACGTTAGGAAAAATGTAATACCTGCAATGAGTTCCATAAAAAGGATTTGGCTTTAACTCTTGAAAGCCGGGATTCACAGCTGCATCTTCACCGGTATTTAAGAAACCGGAACCTTCGGCCTTTATTTTTGCTATCTCTGCCAGGATATAAGCAGCCCTGTCTGGCCTGTTGGCCTGGTGTACCAGCAACCGGAGTTTCAGTGTGTTTGCAAATTTTATCCACCCATTTTTATTACCATGAAACATGATATCAGCGTGGGTAATATTCACATTTCTATCTACCTGCGCCCCTTTGATCAGCACAATACCCGAATCCAGGTTCCTTATCTGGTCTTCATAAATGAATTTCGCATCGTCATACCGCGGTCGTCTGATGGATCGATCAAAAGCTTCTGTATAAGGCACGTTATTAAAGACATCTACGCACCTGCTCCAGGCTAACGCCTTTAAAATTTTGGCTATCCCAACATAAAACGTCTGGTTGCTTTGCGACGCTTTTTCCTCGAGATAATAAACCTCATCAGAAGGCCCCGCACCAAAAAGGCTATTTAAAATTCCATTATAAGTTTGATCCGCTGTACCAGATGATCCATAAGGCATACACCAATAGCCCATCCACGCTTCTAAAACCCGGATATCATTTTGGGAGTATCCCAATAATACCGTCGGCAGCACCAGGTCGGGCGTAGTATTGTTTTCTGTCAACTGCCTTGGATTGTAATTTACATCCAACCATCCTTTTTTACAGCCTGCATGTACGATGATAAAAGCAAAGAACAGTACAGAAAGCCGGAAATATTTATAAATCTTCCTCATGACAATTCTTTTTATTTTCTAACAGAAATAAGTATCCTTAAAAACTGATATTGGTAATAAATCCACACAATACAGTGCCTGGTAACCTGCCAACTTCAGAATAGGCACCTGAAAGATTGCTCTGGATAGTTTGGTAAGGTCTGTCTCCCGGTCCCCTTATCAATAATGGATCACCGGAGATATTTGATTTCGGATAAAAAGAAAACGGGTCCCTTATATAAAAATTAAAGCCTACTTTTTTCGCCCATTTTGATTTGAATGGAATCTCATAACTTATAGCAATCTCCCTGATCTTCCAAAAATCGGCGCTATTCAAAAAATGGATATTGGCTTGCGCAACAAGGGCATAAAACTCCTGCCCGGCAGAGCTTACCAAAACATCTGTATTTTCTGTATAATGTCCGCTTCCGTTATCAACTACAGAATTAGGAAACACAAAACGCTGCCGTCCGTTTAAAGTCGTTAACGGATGCAATCCATTTTTTATCATATTCTGCTGCTGGGCGGCAAAAACCTGATTGCCGCCGCGGTATTCCGCTAATGCGGTCAGGGTAAATTTTTTCCATGAAAAATTAAAATTAACAGCTGCTGTATATTTAGGCAGGCTTCTTCCTGTAACAACAGGATGACTGCGATCCACTGAAGGCATACCAGTTACCCGGTCCACGATCACTCGTCCCGAAGGATCTCTTAGCCAGTCAAATACTTCATATTCATACGCGGAATGCCCCGTTCTTGCAGTCATAGCAGCGCCTGGCATACCTGCGGTTTCCGTAGCCTGTAGCCTTCCATCATATACCGGAGATAGCTCCAGCACTTTGTTATTATTGAAAGAAAAACGTCCCTCGGCGGTAAAACTCATACTATTGGGCAATTTGAATACAGGATTCAACTTCAGATCAAATTCCCAACCGAAGTTGGCAAACTTGCCGGCATTGTCAATAGTCGGTGCCGTACTCAGCCAGCCATTATTTACCTTGAGAATAAGGCCATTATTCTGCTGACGATAATAGGCAACGTCGAAAACGATACGATCCTTTAATAAACTGAAATTGCCGCCATATTCCAGGGAGATTATTTTTTCAGGTTTGAGCATGGGATTGGGGTAACCTCCGCGCAAAAGATTATAACTTAACAAGCTATTGTAGGGGAACGGTGCTGTTAATGTAAACAATCTTTCCGCCTGGTAAGGTTCAATATTCATATTGGCTGTACGTGTTACTGAGGCTCTTATACGGGCGGAGGTCAACCAATTTATTTTTGACAATGAAGGAATCACTTCTGTCAGCACCACTGACGTATTTGCGCCATAATAGAAATTCTTGTTCCTGGCAATTTTTGCCAGTTTTGAATCCCAATCGTTTCTTCCAGTGATTTCCAGGAATATCCGGTCCTTATAACCAATGGTACCGGTACCAAAAAGAGAATAAAATCGGGAAAGAACAGCCCTCTCTTCCACACCCGGGGGTAAACTATTGAAATCAAGATTAAATACAGGGGCAGCCAGGCTGAGCGCAGCAGCTCTAATAGATTTGGTATAATTTTCCCTGATTGTAGCACCAGTGCTGGTTCTTATCAACAAATTGCCGGTATTGTGGAGTGTGGACACGAGAAAATCCGAATTAAGTGCAGTAGTACTAACCATCTTTTCTTTCACCGATGCCAACCAGTCTTTTCTTCTGAAACCGCCTCCAAACATTTTAGCAAAATCAGAAAAATTGATTGGGGCGGCTGTTTCTTTTTCGTAATAACCGGAATAATTGATACCAGGGCGTGCTATCAGTGTGAGCCAATTATTAGGCTTGACCGTGAATGTAAGATTACCAAATAATGCGTTCTCTGTTGTCTTAGCCCTAACTCTGTCAATATTGGCATAGGGATTTTCTCCATTCATAGGATAATGATTCTGATCGGACCAATGATCATTTACGTAATCTTTATAATGAGTAATACGAATATGAGCTGGTAGCGACAGCACCGTTGATTGTGGTGCCCCATAATTTCCATTTGTACGGGTATAAGCTATATTCGTTCTTACATTCAACTTCCCTACCTGCCGGGCTGTATTAAGAAGAATACTTGCCCGGTTCTGCACATCTTTTGGTATCAGCCCTGATTGGTTGGCATAATTCAAACCCAGGTAAAAATCGGATTTGCTATCTGCCTGAGTAATGGAAAGACTGTTTTGAACTTGCTTTGCCACACTAAAAAAATGAAAACGATCTTTGGTGTAGCTATAAGGCACTCTTTGTATGTCTCCATTTTCATCCTCAAATCCTATGGGCACCAGTTGTCCGTTATAAGCCGGCCCCCACCCGTTAAAGCCCATCGGGTCATAGACACCATTTCCAAATTGATCCACACCACCGGTACCTGATCCAAACTGAGTCTGAAAAGTCACGTAACGGAAATCTAATTTCTGAAAAGAAGTATGGTTCCTGAAATTAATAGAGGGAGAGCCTTTGTTGCCTTTTTTAGTGGTGATGATGATAACGCCATTCACACCTTCCGGACCATATAATGCTGTTCCATTAGCTCCTTTTAATACGGTAACATCTTCAATGTCTACAGGATTGATATTATTTACAAAGTCCATTACCAGGCTTGCAGATACCTGGTCAGAGCCAAAAGAAAGAGGAGCACCATTCAGAATGAATAAGGGAAGATTGTTGGTGCTCTCACTAATGGAACGTATGCCTCTCAGCAACACTCTCATCTGGGGATTCATACCAGAACTTTGCTGGGAAATATTTAACCCCGAAACTCTTCCGGTCAACCCCATTAATAAGTTACCGGGATTGGCGCGGTTGATGTCCTCCCCACTTACTTTTACAGCTGAATAGCCTAACTCTTTGGTACTTTTTTCAATACCATATGCTGTAACTATCACCTCCTTTTCTTCTTTAACTTTTGTTTTTACACTGATTTCAAGGTTAATTTTTCCATCCACTTTTATTTCGCGCGTTTCTAAATTTACACCGGTTATTACCAGAACGGCATTTTCATTTACCCCTTTTAATACAAACTCACCTTTGGTATTACTGGTTACAGATATATCTGTGCCTTTTATGGTAACAGTAGCTATTACAGGCTCCCCTTTTTCATTACTGATTATCCCTTTAATATCTATAAATAATGAACGATTTGAAATTGCATGATCTGCCACTTCCTCCCTTTTTTTAACAATTACCACTTTATCTACAATGCTGTAACTTAACGGCTGGTTAGTGAAACATTTTGTCAATACTTCTTCCAGCGTCGCTTCTTTTACCTGTATGGTAACAGGCATGGCCTTATCCAGCTCATCATAGCTGAACAGAAAATTATACCCGGATTGTTTTCGGATTTCCTTAAAAACAGATTCCAATGAAGCATCCTTCACAGAAAGCGTAATGGATTGCGAAAACCCGTTGGCGCTCACCTGCAGAGCTGTGACCAATAGCAGTATAGCGGTTATTTTCATAATCCGCAGGAGTTTGGAGGCATCTCCCCCGCTCTCTCTGGCATAGCGGAAGATTGATGCCGGTTTTGATACAAAAAGAGCCTTTAAAAACATAAATTTGTTTTTAGTTTAGGTTAACGAATAAGCAGTCTAAGCGGATTGTATTATGGGGTTAACCTGAACTACCGGCCGGGAAGTGTTACCAGCACTACCGGCTTTTGTTTAGGTAAACCAAAAGGTGATATTTTATAGCATGCGATTTATATTTAAGGTATTACTGTAATAATCCTTCCTTCAATTTTAAAATGCACGTGGCCCGTCATTTCCAGCATAGACAGCAATTTCGAAACATTCACATCCCGCGGTATGGTACCCCCAAACCGGGTTGAAATTTCGTTTTCAAACTTTACATCCACATCGTACCACCGGGCAACCTGCCGCATAATGGACCGGATATCTGCTTTCTCGAAAAGGAAAATGCCATTTTTCCAGGCTATTATTTCGTCTGTGTCGACATTCGCTACATTAAGCATACAACTGCTGCAATCCTGTTGTAACCGGGCTTGCTCGCCGGGTTTAATAATAACTGCATTGTTATGCCCTGTTACTTTTACCGATCCTTCAAGCAGTGTTGTGTGTATAGCAGGCTCATCGCTGTAAGCCTGGATATTAAACTGTGTGCCCAGTGCCTGCGTTTCAACACCATTAGCTACTACCTTAAAAGGCATTGTTTTATTTTTAGCTACATGAAACCAGGCTTCACCACTAACCTGTACTTTTCTTTCGCTGCCGGTAAAAGAAACCGGATAAGTTATAAAAGAGGCTACATTCAACCACACTTCGGTGCCGTCGGCCAATACCAGTTGTACCGGCTTGCTGCCCCTGGGCACCGTAAGGGTATTATATCTTATTTCATCATGTCCATTCGTTTTATAAGCAATCTGACCGTTATTCAATTTTGTTACCGTTGCTTTACCTTCGGTAGCCATCACTCCTTTCGAAGCGCTGTCGAGGACGATCCTTGTTCCATTTGCCAGCGTAAGTACCGCTTTATTAATAACAGGTGCTATTACATCATTTTTTTGTGACCGGGTAGCTACCTGGTCTTTTTTATTTGTAAGCGGCTTTTTTGTTATCAGGTACCAGGAAGCTATACCAATAAGCAGTAAAATGGATGCAGCAGCAGCTATTCTGAATACATAGTGTTTATAAAAAGGAACAATGCTGCTTTCTGTTTGTAACCCTGCCCGTATACGCTGGTATAACTGTTCTTTAATATTGTTCAACGCATCCTGATCAACATGCGATGGCATTCCATCAGCAGCTGCATACCATTTTTCAACCCTTGCCTTTTCTTCATCGGTGGGTTTACCATATAAGTATTTATATAATAACTTACTGGCTTTGCGATACTTCATAATGGTATAGTTTGGTAAGGTTAACTGAAATGCTATTCCCTGTATCCATGCCGATCAAGGATAAAGTACCCAAAAAGAGATAGTGGTACTAATGGAATAAAAAAAATTATGAAAGCGGTTTTCAATAAAACGAAGGGTAAGATTTCGCGGAACCGGCTAAGGTTTATACTCAAATAAAGAAAGGCAACCAGCAGGCGTAACGGGCCAGTTTCTCTCTCAGGCGTTTGAGGGTGGAACTGAGGGTGTTTTTTACAGTTTGCTCCGACAGGTTGAGTCGTTGTGCAATTTCCTTTATTGAAAGATTTTCTGTCCGGCTAAGCCGGTATACTTCCCGCATTCTTTCAGGCAATCCGGCAACCTCAGCAGCAATTGCCGACTGTAGTTCTTTATAATGCAATAACTCTTCAGCTGTTAAATCTGTTTTTTCCAGGTCTTCAACAGATAAGGGAACTACAATGCCTTTTTGGGCTTGGCGGTAAACCCTTTTAATGATACAATATTTAAGTGCAGTAAAAAGGTAGGCTGAAAGAGAATCTTTTGATTGTATATTTTTTTTGTTACGCCATAAACTAATAAACACTTCCTGTACAACATCCTGCGCATCTGCATCATTACCAGTACGATGCAAAGCTTTTACATATAATGCGTCCCAATATCTTTCGTACAACAAACGAAAAGCCTCCTGGTCATCATCAGCAATCAGTAGTGCTTTATCCGTTAATTGGTGCATATGGGTGGGCTTTATTACCAACAAAAGTAATTACATTTTATTCATAATAAAGGCATTTAAAACAGGCAGGGTAAGCATTCAGTTATGAAAGTAAAAATAAGAGAAAGCCCTTACTTCCAACAACAGTTCTTCGCATAGGAACATTTTATTATGATTAAAAAAGGGGGTAAGTAAACACAAACCCCCTTGTGCAACCAATGGCACATGAGAAAAATGACGATCATCTATTCGGGTTTCGTAGACAATTAGAATGGGTGAGCCTTAAACAGGCCATCTCATATCCTGAGACGGCCTGTTTATGCGCTTATGCAGAAAAATTATCCCTATAACCAGGTCAGGCATTGTTTATCTCTCCGGTAATAAAACAAACCTCATATAGTTTTCCCCATTCAGGAATTGTATGGCAACTTCCTTCAGACTTTCAGTCGTTATCTCCTTCCAAAGATTTTCGTTATATACATCTTCAATCTCTTCTTCTGTCCCTTGTAAAACGGATGAGCTAATCAGGCTTAACCAGTAACCATTTTCTTTAATTGCTCTTGCTTTTTGCAGTTTCGATGCAGCTTTAAGTTTGTCAATATCATCCTGCAACGCCCCTGTCGACTTTATTTTGCCAATCTCCCCGAAAACAGACAATATCAATAATTCTACATTCGCCGGATCACAGATAAAATTGATACTGAAATTATATTCCCCGGTTGGGATCCTTCTTAACACAGGATTAATGTCAAGGCTGTATATTCCACCGATTTCCTCCCTAAGCCGTTCCAATAGCCGCAATCGTAATACACCGGCCAATACATTTAATTCAAAATTGATTAATGCATCCGGATGATAAGCACCACTGAGCATCAATAAAACCCTTGCCTGTGGTTCTTTCCCTCCAAAAATCTTACATGAATGAATACCCCTGGCAATATCCAGCTTCAGATCCTTTAATTTTTCCACCCGCCCCGCCGATGGCAGTGAACCCAGGTATTGCTCCAGTAGTGGTTTAATTTTTTCTACATCAAAATTTCCTACAAAAACAAATGTAAAGTCGCCCGCATCACTAAACCGCTCCTTGTATAATTTTATAATAGTATCGAGTTGCAGCGCATTTATCTGACCCGGGGTAGGCTTCTGGTTCCGGATATGATAACCAGATGATACATTTGAAACGGTATCGCCAAATATGGTCCCCGGCAAATTTTTAGTATTCTCATAACTGGCCAGCATGCGCTCTTTTAACTGGCCAAAACTGGCAATATCTTTTCTTGGCCTGGTAAAATATAAGTAAACAAGTTGTAAGGCTGTTTCTATGTCCTTGGCATCCGTAGTACCGTTAACACCCTCAGAATAAGTTGATATAACAGGTGCTACTATTACTTTTTTCCCTGCCATTTTTTTTCCTATCGCCTGCCTGCTTAAATTTCCCACGCCGCTCGCTGAAATAATTGCCGAAGCCAGGCTGATCGATAAAAAATCGCTATCGCCTACCTGTGATGTACCGCCTGGGCTTATTCCAGCAAATTGGATCTCATCTTTTTTGAAATCGGTTGATTTAAGAAGAACCCGTACACCATTATTTAATTTGATCTCTGTAATACCTGCTTTCCCATACAGTTTTTTTTCACTGATAATTTTTCCCGGTACGGGTAAAACGGGCATCAATTCATCGGCAGCAGGTTTGTCTGCATAGGCTGTCATGTTTTCCTTTGTTGCTTCATTCATCCATTGCAATATTTTATCCTCTGCCGGGATCAAAGATTTGTCCTTTTCATTCGCCGATATTATTATATCCCTGTTTGTTTCTTTAAAGACCTGGTTGAATAACATAGCCAGATCATTCACCGTAACAGCTGCAATATTTTTCTTATAAAATTCATATTCATAGCTTATGCCTGGTGAAGCTTCCCCTTCCAAAAAATTTCTTACATATTCCTCCACATATTGCCTCGAATGCGTTATATCCTTTGTTTTGTTTATATCCTCATAGCGGGTCAAAAAATTTATTTTAGCTCTTTCCAACTCAGATGGCAGAAATCCGTATCGTTTTATTCTTTCCATTTCAATCCAAAGGGCCTTGAACGCATCCTCCTCCCTTCCCTGTTTGGGTTGCACAGTCAGCGTAAAAGAATTCACATTGGCAAGAACAGCGTTAATACCCCCGCCGATTTGATAAAAAGGAGCATGTTCCTGTTGGCTTATTTCATTAAAGCGGCTGCTTATTATATCATTTAATAAAGACTGTAGCATGTGTTTCCTAAAGTCGTCCAGGGTTTTCATTTTACCAGCGGCGTGTTTCATATATATGCTGATGCTAGTTGCAGGCGTCTCCTCATCGGTAACAGCCAGGTATTGGTTATTGCCTGTAAGTGCGATAGAATACTCAGTACGATTGGGCGCCCCTACCGGGTTTTGCAGATCTGAGAATTTTGAAATGATCATTTTTTCCATCTCCTTCTCATTTATATCACCTACCACAATCAATGCCTGTAAGCTTGGCCGGTACCAATCGTAATAAAATTTTCGAAGCGTATCATGATCAAAGTTTTTAAGCACTTCGTCTGTCCCTATCGGCAATCTGGTAACATATCTTGAATGGTTCAATAATACCGGTGATACTTTTTCCTGTACCCGCTGGAAAGATCCCAGCCGTTGTCTTTTTTCTTCTATTACAACGCCTCTTTCCTTATCAATTTCGTCTGCCGCCAGGGAGGCATCCCGGGCCCAATCCCTGAGTATCTGGATAGCATTTCTTATTACCTCTTTGTCGGCAGGCACCGGCAACTGGTAGATTGTTTCATTAAAGCCTGTCGAGGCATTGAGGTCGGCGCCAAACCTTACCCCTGCCTTCTGGAGATAATCTACCAATTCATTTTTGGGGAAATGCCTGGTGCCGTTAAAACACATATGTTCCATGAAATGGGCAAGCCCCTGTTGATTGTCCGTTTCTACTATTGAGCCAACTTTATTAACCAGGTAAAATACAACCTGGTTGGCAGGGTGGATGTTCTTGCGAATATAATAGGTGAACCCATTGGACAACCTGCCGGTTTTTATTTTTGGATCAAGCGGTATTGCATTTTCATTGCTGCTTTGTGCAAATACAACACAGGCAAACCCTGAAAGAAAAAACAGCAAGATTGTTCGTTTTATATTTAATTCTGTTGTAAACATTGTTTCTTTTTTTAGCATAATCGTTTCTCTCTACAAAAAATGCAATAGGGAACTGCATTCCATTCAGGAAACAGCTTTTAATATTTCGCGAAATCATTTATTATGATGAGCTATTGCGCCTTCATTGGGAATAGCATACTCTTATAGGTGGATGCTATAACAATTCCCTGTGCGTCGACAACCGTGTAAGCCAGCATGTAGTTGTTGGAAATGTTCATCGTATTGGGAAAAACAACAATCGGTATCGAAGCTCGCCGTGAATGGGCAGGTATAATGGCCGTAAGATTGGGAGCCTGGTATTTATCGGCAGGCAATTCGATATAATTTGTCCTCCACTTGCTGTTAAAATCAGCGATCAGGGAACTATCTTTTTGAAAAGTAACTTTAAGCTCCCCGTCTTTTGTTTTGTTCCAGGAAAATTCTACATATAACAGTAGTGTATCTTTTGCTGCAGAGGCACTGAACAAACTGTCATCCGGCTGTTGTTGCATGACTGGCCAATTCGAATTGGGAACAGTGATCAATGGTTCTCCATCAGCATACGCTGTATATGGATCATCTTTAAGACAACCGGTATTTGTAATGATTGATGCTAACATCAAACACAGATAAAAAACTTTTTTCATGAAATTGTTATTTTAAGACTACTTCTATTCAAAATTTATTTTCATCTTATGGCATCCACCATATTTTGCTGGTAAACACATTGATTTCTCCCTGTGCTGTTACATTCGCATGATTTATTTTATACTCACTTGCAGAATAAGGAAATCTAACCGGAAGTGTTGAAGAAATTCTTCCGGGATCATCAGACAGGGGGATAAATGAATAGCCGCCGTTCCTGCGATAGTCTGTCCAGGTTTCCTGCGAATTCAATCCGTTCATGGCAATGTATTTCTGGAACATCAACAGCTTGTATTTATCCGGTGCATCATCCCAGCTTACATTTATATTGTTGGCCGCATCCTGCGCATTATACCAGTTGGTAAATACCTGGTTGGAAAGAGACAGGTCATTCCTGTTCCCACCAACATTCAGCCACCGGAATGACTCCCGTACGGCATTTTGATAAGCAGTCTTTGCATCTCCAGGTATCCATCCCCTGAAAATGGCTTCGGCCTGCAGGAACAAGCTTTCCACGCTGGTAAGCACCCACTGATCCATATCATATCCCTTGATAAGACCGGAGGAAGAGGGAGTCACAGGTCCGTGAACAGTAAGCCCCCCAATTCTTGAAACAAACGGGGCGCTCTGGAACATGAAAAACCGTGTATCAAATTGAAACCCGTATTTGTTGCCCCGGTAGTCGCTGGGTTGCGGCTGCGCAAATGGCTCCGGAGCGCCTATGGGAACCGGCTGCTCAATTTTATTATAAAAAAAGCCCAGGCGTGGATCGTTATTTGACTTCAGAATATTCATTGCCGTTACATTGGCCCTTCCTGATTCGCTTCCCTGCCCCGAAAGGCCGCTGGGCAGAAAACCAAAATAATTATAAAAAGGGTTTGGATCCGTCTCTTTATATCCCGGGTTAACCGCAGCATCCTCGCCGGAAGCAAGAAATCCAGAGCCTTCCGACTGGATACCGCCCATTACGTTTTGTATATAGCCCGTCCTGTCTGATCTGTTGGCCTGGTGAATGAGCAAACGGAGTTTCAACGTATTGGCAAACTTTATCCACTTATTTTTATTACTGTGAAACATGATATCAGCCCTGGAAATATTTAAGTTTTTGTCAGGATCGGCATTTTTAATAAAATGAATGGCAGTGTCCAAAACCCTTATAAGGTCTTCATATATTAATTTGGCATCCTCGTATTGGGGATATTGAAAATTTACTGGGTCACCACATTGCGTATAAGGGATGTTATTGAGCTGGTCAACACCATTCGAAAAGGCCAACGCTCTCATGAGTTTCGCAATACCGAGGTAAAAAGTTTGACTGGTTGCCATGCTTTTCTTTTCAATAACCCGGCATGTTCTTATCGTCGCCGAAGCCAACTCGCCGGCTCCGAAGGAAGGAGTGAGGTTATAAGTTTGTTCAAAATAACCCCCCACGGGAAACGGCGAACAGGTATATCCCATCCAATTGTCTAATAATTGTCCGTGTAGTGGCGCCGAATTTTCCAAAACCGGTGATAAAAGAAGATCAGGAGTAGCACTTGATTCAGCCAGCAGGTTGGGATCGTAATTTACATCTACCCATTTCTTACAGCCGGTGAAGATGAACATGATAAAAATAGATCCGGGGCACACTACTCTGCGGATATAGTAAGCAATGATTTTCATATTGATTATTATTAGAACTTTTTTATAGTACTGTAAAGCATTCGTTTAACCGCTAAAAGCCGGCAGTCAGGTTGATCCCCAAAAAGCGGGAACCCCCAATGGAGCCGTCTGAAAAAAGACCATTAAGATTACTTGCTGCTTTTTGATCTTCCCTATCTACCGTTCCAGCTCCGGTAGCCAATTCGGGATCACCCCAATGATTTGTTTTAGGATAAAATCGCAGGAGGTTTCTGCCTGCCAATGTCACGGCAAGTTGCTTTATGAGTTTTGTTTTGAGTTTCCAGTTGTAACTCAGTGAAATTTCCCTCAGTTTCCAAAATGCACCACTTACCAGGAAATTTGTCTCTACCTGTGAAAACAGATCATACAGTCCTGCCTGCGCCGATTGAACGGGCACATCCGTGTTGGCAACATATTTTCCTGTACCGTCGTCGTATGCGGAGTTGGGAAATACAAAACGCCGGCGACCATATTGTGCTGTCATTTCGTCAATACCACCCATGACGAATAAAGTTGCATTTCTGAAATAATGGTCAAATCCGCCACGATATTCACCAATCATATGCAACCCGATATTTTTCCAGGTAAGGTGAAAGTTAAATGAGCCGATATATTTGGGGAGTGACCGGCCTATTATTTTCGGATTGAAATTATCAACTGATGGCATTCCGGTAACCCTGTCAACGACCACCCTTCCCTGCTTATCCTTTTTCCAATCAGTCATCCTGAAGGCATAGGCGGGCCCGCCGACCATAATGACGTGTTTGTCCCCTACTGATACTGATGTTGGGCCGCCTCCCGAACCATTAGCATTGCCCAGTTGTTGGTCATTTACTGCCAATACCTTATTATCATTTATTGAAAGCATTCCTTCCAGATTAGCAGCAATGCCATTAGGTAATTTGAACAGGGGGGCCAGTTTCAAATCAAATTCCCATCCATGATTCAGGAAATCCCCAATATTATCTAATATATTATCGCCGCCTGAAAAAATAGAAATAGCTCTCGTCCCGATTACGCCGTTGTTCCTTTGCCGGTAGTACGTGATGTCGAGACCAATTCGGTCTTTCAAAAAACCAGCGGCGACTCCATACTCCTGGGAGATAATATTTTCAGGCTTTATATCCGGGTTGGCGATTGTTCTTGGATCAAATTGATAAGACAAAATATCGCGATAAACATTGGTTTGTGTTAATAAAGATTCGTTCTGGTATGGTATTATATTCATGTTGGCCGTTCTGTTAACGGATGCCCTTAGTCTTATGGCTGACAGGTATTTATTTTTTAATAAGGACGGTATTGCTTCTCCCAGCACTATTGACGAGTTGACCCCATAATAATAATTATCATTTCTTGCCCTTGTGGCAATCTTTGAATCCCAATCCTGTCTCCCGGTTACTTCAAGAAAGGCCCAGTCCTTGTAACCAATTGTACTGGTTCCAAAAAAAGAATAGTACCGGGCGCGGATTTTTACCTGGCTGACACCGGGCGGAGAACTATTGTACGAAGGGTTATAAATGGGAACAAGCAAAGACAGGGCAGCGATCTTGACATTTTCATAATTGTTGTCCCGAACCGAATTGCCTATGGTCGATTTTATAGAAAACTTCCCCATTGTAAACTGTGTGTTTATCAACAAGTCATTGTTGAGCGTCAGATTCACTTTATGTTCATCTATAACAGAAGCCCTTATGTCGCCTTTGGCACTTATCGACCTTCCATTTGTCCTTCCAAAATCAGAATAGAGGATTGGCTCTTTTGTGATTTTTTCCACAATGCCGTAGTAATTCATGCCTATCCGGTTGGTTACAGTTAGCCACCTGGCAGGTTTCATAATAATGGAAAGATTTCCAAACAACGCGTTATTGTCCTGAACCAAACGCTGTGTACCGATATCTTCATAAGGATTTGATACACCATCCGCCCAATAATGGTTATGGTCAGACCATTTATCGTTCCTGAAATCTTTATACCTGGTTATGGGAATATGTGCCGGGAAAAAAAGAGGTTCGAGACCAAGGGTAGCCGCTAAATTGGCGTGGGACTTTGTATATCCCATATTCACCCGGGTGCTGATCTTTCCAAATTGCCGGCCTGCATTCAATAAAAGCGAAGCACGGCTGGTTCTGTCATCAGGCTTTAACCCCGTTATATAGGTATGCCCGGCGCTGAGGTAATAGTCTGAACGGTTATCGCCCTGCGAAACGGAAATATTATTCTGAGCGGTTATTCCTACATTATAAAATCTGAATCGCTCCTTTGTGTATTTATAGGGTACCATTTGCTGTTCTCCATTTTCATCAGGGCGGCCGATAGATACCATTTCCCCATTAAATTCAGGCCCCCAGCTTTGCGTTATATTGGGATCATAGATGCCCTGCCCAAATTGATCTACAGCAGCCCCGCTTCCAAATCGCTTTTGTATTTTGGGATATTTTGTATCCAGTGTCTGTAGCATGGTTGAATGCACGTAACTGACCACCGGATTTAGTTTCCCCTTTTTTGTATTAATAATAATTACACCGTTGACCCCCTCAGGTCCGTATAAGGCTGCCCCGTTGGCTCCTTTCAGGATATTCACGCTTTCAATATCGTTTGGATTTATATTATTGATAAAATCCATCAGGATATTGGCTGCCTGCTGATCGGCCCCGAATGAAAGCGGTGAGCCATTTAAAATAAATAGCGGGAGATTATTAGTGGTTTCACTAAACGAGCGAATCCCGCGAAGCAATACTCTTATTTGCGGGTTTACTCCGGCGCCGGTAGTACTGATGCTCAGGCCGGATACTTTACCAGTTAGCCCTGTCAATAGGTTAGCGGGATTTGTGCGGTTTATTTCCGCACCGCTGACTTTTATAGCTGAGTATCCCAATTCTTTCGTTCTTTTTTCAATGCCATAAGCGGTTACCACCGTTTCATTTAACTTATCGGCATTCAATACCATCGTAATAGTAAAATTTGTTCTACCGTTCAATTTAAACTCCTGCGTTACATAACTTACACTACTGATAATAAGAGTGGCATCAGGCTCTACATTAGTAAGTACAAAATCTCCTTTCGCATTTGTAACAGTTCCTTTACCTATTCCTTTAACCTCTACCGTAGCCCGCTCTATTGGTTCCCCTTTTTCATTCACCACTTGTCCGTGAATATCGATCAACCTAATAGCAGGCGCATCTGTTCCGGACCTGTTACGGTCGGCAGTTATGGCCACAGCTGGTTTACTAATTACGATAGTGGTTTTGGTAATAGAAAATTCCAGATGTTGATCTTTAAGAACAGCTACCAAAAAATCCTCAAGGGGAGCTTTTTTTACACTGATAGACACAGGAGAAGTTTGATCCAGCAGGTCGGCATTGCAAATAACTCCATAGCCAGTTTGCTTTTTAATTTCAACAAACACCTGTTGAAGCGGAACATTTTTACCACTGAAAGTAATAGTCTGTGATAACCCCTTAGCCGACACATTTAAAACAGCTACAAGGAGAAAAAAATTAGTTAGTTTCATAACTAACAGCATTTTGGTGTTAAACCACCGTGTGGGTTCCTGGTCTGTATTCCGGGATTGAGAACCAGAAGACATGACAACGGCAGGTTTGAATAGAAACAGAAGCCTTTTTAATGTAAGGTCACAAAGAGCCTTTTGCATAACTTTGCATAGTTTGGGTGATTGAATAAGCAGTCCTGGAAGACTATTTTGTTCGATGTTACCCAAACGCCGGCCAGAGGTGTTTCCAGCACTTCTGGCTTTTGTTTTAGATAACATTATCTTTAAATCATTATGTGTTTAACTATGGCAGTTCCCGAAGCCTTCAAGAGAAACCTTTTATAACTCATCACAACACAGATTGATGTAACGATTCATTAAGGTCACCGATCGCGACATTTCCATATGTTAACTACCGTTTAAAAGCGACGATAGCAACATTGCCATTTTCTTTTGAAGGAAGGTTTTTGTCTTTGTAATTTGCGGAAGCAATAATCTGCTTTCAAGATTTTATCCTGGTATATTTTCGTGCTGGTAATCACCATTTTTTGTTTTGTACCTTTTGGATTAACCGGGTCTTACTCTTTTTACCTGCTCTTCTATCTTCATTTATTGAATAGTGTTACCTTTAGGCTGTTGTTAGAACTAATAGCCCCTGTGGTTCATGGCATCACAATCAGCTTTTTTCCTTCAATCCTGAAATGAACATTCATTTTACCCAAAGCAGCAAGCGCTTCCGACAAATTCAGATTCCTCTTCATCTCTCCCCAGATTTTAATATCCGGTATCCCACTTTCAAAAACCACATCAATATCGTACCAGCGCGACAACTGCCTCATAACTACCTGCAATCCGGCGCGATTAAAATAGAAAGAACCATTTTTCCAGGCCATCACCTCTTCCATGTCGAAGCTGTTATCCACCATCAAACGCGCCGCAGTCTTCTGACCGGGTTTCAAGCCAGAAAGCGCAGCAACGGCTTGTTGACCAGGTTTCAAGACCAAAGTTTGTTGCCGGCCAGAAGACTTAGCGTCGGCGGTCTGAATTTTCACGCTTCCTTCAAGAAGTGTGGTTGCTATGTTCCCCTCGTCTTCATAGGAATTAATATTAAAATGCGTACCAAGTACTTCTACTTCAATATCATGGACCTGCACACGAAAAGGCTTGGTTATATCCTTCGCAACTTCAAAATACGCTTCGCCGGTGATCGTCACATTCCTTGCCCTTCCTTTAAACGCAGTTGGATAGGTAATGCTTGATGCAGCATTTAACCAAACATCAGTTCCATCCGGTAATTGTATTTTGTATTGCCCGCCACGTGGAGTAGATAAAGTATGATATTCCACAGTCTCAACCTGACCTTCATAATCCAGTTTATTATTAGTATTAGTTATTTTCAGGCTTCCCTGCCGTACAATATCACCTTTTGCACTATCCAAAAATATTTTTTTACCGTTGGCCAGGGTAAGTACAGCCTTATCTCCGCCAGGTAATACATCGTTTTGTACTTGTGGGCTACTTTTTGTTGTTGCCTGTTTATTATTTATTTTATTAAATACACCAAACAATGCGGCAGTACCTATCCCAATAATCAAAACTGCTGCAGCAGCCCACCACCGTTTATTGGAAATGCTACGAACCGGGGCAGGTTTAGGCTGCCGGCCAGGCGGCTCCATTATTTCTTTCAATTTATTCAACCAAAATTCCCTGTCAATAGTATCTGATGTAGTAAGACCTTCAAAATACTGTTCCAGAAAAGCGCGGTTTATTTCATCATTTTCCGCGTTCCCCAGATAATTAAACAAAGCATCCAGTTCCTCCGGGGAAGCTTTTTTATCGACAAACTGTTGCCATAAGTAAGTGATATATACTTGTTGATCATTCATTTGAACTATTCAATAACTCCGGTTCTTTTACTGTAAGACGACCAGGTTTAAAAAAAGTACCAGCATTTTAAGAAATTATTTCTTAGGGCAGTTCAAGTAGTAGTACAAGTAATAATATAAGTAGAGTAAAATGAAAACGCCTTTTTTAAACAGGTAGGTACGTATAAAATGCAGAGCTTCCGTCAGGTGATTGCGGACTGTATTTTTGGATAGCTGTAATTTATGTGCTATTTCTTCATAGGTAAGACCCTCTACATGCTTTAACCGGAAGATCAATTGTTTTTGAGCAGTTAATTGTTCTACCGCCCTCTTAATCCCACTGATACGGGAGTCATGATGTTCTTCCAGGCTATTATTCCATAAATATTCAGCTTCGCGCACCATATGATATTGCATCTTTACTTCAATAGCATGGTGTTTCAGATGATCGAGGGTGCGGTTACCCGCCATTCGGTATAGATACGCAGAAGGATTCTCTACACTGGAAAGCGATTGACGGACCTGCCAAAGTTTTGTAAATACATCCTGCACAATTTCTTCTGCCCAAAGGTCAGAATCGAGCAACCTGGTAACATGAGGATACAGCTTTTCAGTATACCTGAGATAAATTTCGGCAAAAGCAACTTCGTCGCCCCTGGAAATTCGTGTAAAAAGTTCTTTATCAGTATGTGATAAGTTACTATTCAAGTGGTAAGAATGACAAGCAATAGCATAAAAGTACTAAAAAGGAATAATATACCTAAATGGATGGAGCAAGTCAATACATCGTTGCCTCAGCAATTGAGTTACGCACTGTAAAAACTTTGTTTTATGATTTTACCAGACAGAGGTTTTACTGATATGCAGGTTTAGGGGTTGCGGCAAATAGTTTTTAAAGCAGAATAATTAAGAACCCTGCTTCTACACAGTAATGATAAACATAACGTTAGTAAAGTTGATGAAAACAGGAGAAAGCAAAGGAAAGCCTCTACTTCCCAATACAGAATTTGCATTCTTGTGGCTTTCATACATTTAGCTACAAAGAGGTACAATCAATGTACATACCTATGTCATTTTTTCGTTCCTGCTTTACGTTAACACCTGAAGGCAGGAATTAGCTGCACACTTTATATTAAAATGCCTGCAGTTGCCTTAAAATTATTATTGAGTATTACCCGCCAATAGAATCGTATTACTTATAGTTGGGAATATTAGGTTTAGAAGTAGTTTTATTTTAACCTTCAATTATAGCTCATTTACCTGTAATCGTGTTACTTGTAATAGCAACAGCTTTCGGGAGGCAAGGCCTGTTACTCCGTAAAAGTTTGTTTTTAGGTAACGGCGGTAATTTGTTAGTAAGAAGATCAGATTTGTTGCTGCCGATTCTTTGCAATCTTTTATGAAAGGATTGAGGCCTCCTTTTTACACAATTATTTAAGGTATGGCTCCGGGAGAACATGTTACAAACTGCAGATTCAAGCATTTTTGTTTAATTAATAAAATTTTTAGTTATGCATGTTCCAGACATAATCGAAGTTAAAGAACACCTGGAAAATCTTATGAAAAAGGGATTAATAGAAAAATGGGAGTTGCCCTACGAAAACATCCTGACCAGGAGAACCGCCGCTATTTTTTTTATTACACCAGTTGCTGAAGACAAAGAAGAAAGTATCTGGCAGGAACTGGCAAAGTATGAGAATTTTAGTTTTAGAGCAAATAAAGAAAAAATGTTATCAGAACTTCAATACAGGTTGACTTTCAGCGAAGAAAAACAAAAACTATGATTGAACTTGTAGAAAAATTATCAGCCGGTAATCATCCCGTTCAGGCCAACAGACCAGACAAAACGGCAAAGGCTTTAAAAGAACGTATTGATCTTGGATATGTTCATATTCTTTTTAAAGAAACTGGTACTGAGCTGGGCATAAAGCTCAATAAGAATTATTGCGATTTTACCAGGGCCGATTTTGATACGGGTGATGGGATACTTCATATTGAAGGAGGCGTTACTTTAAATTATGAGAAAGTAAAATGCGTTGCAGATATAACGCTTAAGACGATGGAAGGCATCGGGTTTCTTGTTCCTGTAAACAAAGAAGAATATGATGCGCTAATGAATAACAGCAATACAGAAGTATAATATCTGATGAAAAACACATCCCCCATAACACGAATTATTTGAGATTATCTAAAGAAGAATATTCTTTAGCCAGCCCGCAGGCCCGGAGAGCCCCTTAGGGGAAAGTTGTTTCTTTAGTACAACAAATTGATGAATATATGTTAAAAAAAATTGGCATTATCGGCGCAGGTAACATTGGCAGCAGCATGGCAGTGGATTTGCTTCTTAACGGATATCATGTAAAACTGGTAGACGTAACCGATGATGCGCTGATGGCTGCACGTATTAAAATTGACCAGGAATTGAAATTTGCATTGCTCATGCGTGGGCGGTCTAAAGAAAATCCAAACCACGAAAAGTTGCTTGCAGACATAGAAGCTACTACGCAAATGGAAGATACTGAAGATTGTGATCTTATAATAGAAAATGTTTATGAAGACTGGGCTGTTAAGGAAAAAGTATACCGGCGCCTCGATCAGATTTGCCCACCGCATATTTGTTTTGGCGTTAATACTTCCTGTATTTCTGTAACAAAACTGGCGGGTGTTACCAGTAGGCGTGATAAGATCGTCGGTGTGCATTTTATGAATCCTGTAAACCTGATGCCAACAGTAGAAGTAATGCGCGGTATACATACCTCTGATAATACGCTGGATTTAATAATACAATTCCTTGCAACATTAAACAAAGAAGCCATCGTTGTACAGGATTTTCCAGGGTTTGTTTCGAATCGCATATCTCATCTTTTTATCAACGAAGCAGCTTTTGTGTACCAGGATAATGTAGCCTCTGCACGAGACATCGATAAGATATTCAAAAAGTGCTTTTTTCACAAAATGGGCCCTTTGGAAACTGCCGACCTGATAGGGCTCGATACTGTTATGAAATCTATTGATGTCCTTTATGAAAGTTATAAAGATCCTAAGTTCAGGTGTTGCCCGGTAATACGCCGAATGGTTGATGCAGGGCATTTAGGGCGTAAAACAGGGAAAGGATTTTATGACTATAATATAAATCTGCAATAGCATATATTTTATTATTAAGTTATCAAATTATGGAAAAAACAATTTCGTATACTGAAGTCATCAAAGGTTATATTCTCAGGTGCGCCGGCCTTATGGAGCTTGATGAAAATACCGACATTTTCGAAAGCGGTATTGTAAATTCTCTTTTTATTATTCAGCTAATGACGTTTCTGGAAAGAGATTTTAAGATAAAGATCACCATGGAAGATTTGGATATATCAAATTTTAAGTCAGTAAAAACTATCGCGTCTTTTGTTACCCGGAAGGTTAGCCGGGTAAATTGAGGCGATACATATATAAAGCAAGTTTAGAATAAAGTTGTATGATACATTTGCTCAACGACCAACAACTCGAAAGATATAGCACTTTCAAACAATTCGTCGACAAGTATGTATCTCCGTTTGCAGAAGAATGGGAGCACGAACAACGCATCCCGCATAACGTACTGAAGCAATGTGGTAAAGCAGGATTTATTGGAGGTATTCTTCCTCAACAGTATGGCGGTGGCGAATGGGATAACATTACTTTCGGCCTTTTAAATGAAGCTTTTGGAAGAGCCAGTTCTTCATTAACCGGATTGTTTACCGTTCAGGCAATGGTAGCTGTATGCATTTTAAAATGGGGTACATCAGCACAAAAAAATCAGTGGCTGCCCCGGATTTCGGCAGGGGAACAAATCGCTTCATTTGCTTTAACAGAACCGGCAGGGGGCAGTAATATTCAATTTATTGAAACATCCTTTTCGTTACAGGATGATGATATGGTTATAAATGGCCAAAAGAAATGGATCACTTTTTCTGAATATGCTGATATATTCCTGGTGTTCGGAAAATTAAACGGGCAGTTGCCGGTGGCATGTATCGTTGAACGTAATACCCCGGGTATTCACATTGAACCCATAAAAGATATGATGGGCTTCAGGGCATCTCATTTATCCGAAATAACTTTTCAAAATTGCCGGGTACCGCAATGGAATGTGATTGGGCGGCCTGGCTTTGGTTTGTCGTGTGTAGCCAACCTGGGGCTTCATTACGGTAGAATAAGCACTGCCTGGTCTGCTGCCGGTTTAATGCGCGCCTGTGTAGAAGAAAGTATTGCCTATTCCAAAAAACGGATGATAGGAAAAAAATTACTCCACTCATTGGAATCGGTTAAATCAGTAATAGCTGACATGTGCACAAGGCAGGAAGCGGTTAGTTTGCTATGCTGGCAGGCCAGTTACCTCGAAGATAAGCATAGCCCGCAGGCTATTGAAAAAGCTATAATGGCGAAACTGATGGCTTCGGTTGAGGCAGTTCAGGCTTCAGGTAATGCTGTTCAAATGCAGGGCGCAGCAGGTTGCCGGGAAAACACGCGGGTGGCCCGCTGTTACCGCGATTCTAAAATTATGGAAATTATTGAAGGTACAACCCAGGTATGTAAAAATGCGTTAGGCGATACACTTCTGTAAGTATTTATAAATATTATGTTCTGTTAGAAATGAAATCAACTATCATAGAAAGCTTCGAGGAGCAGGTAACAAAAACGCCTCACCAGATTGCTGTCATTTTCAACGACAAATGTCTTACCTACAATATGCTCAATAGCCTGGCAAACCGTCTGGCCTGGATACTTAGAAAAAAGAATGTTAAACCCGATGAGATCATAGGGCTTATGGTTGACAGATCATTGGAAATGATCATTGGCATTTTAGGTATATTGAAAGCCGGCGGCGCTTTTTTACCGCTTTCCGAGCATGATCCGCAGGAGAGAGTAAGCGATTTAATTGCAGATAGCGCTATCAGGCTGGTACTTACAAAAAAACAGTACCAGGCTGCATTCAGTAAGCATTTAGATTGCGTGGTGCTCGATGACGACAACAGTAACTACACCGATTGCCCTGCCGGTAATCCTCCACATGTTAATAATCCGGGTGATCTGGCATATGTTATTTATACTTCGGGTTCTACGGGTAAACCCAAGGGGGTAATGATTGAGCATCATTCTTTATTGAACAGACTGGAGTGGATGCAACAAAAATACCCTATCGGCGAAAACGATACAATACTGCAGAAAACACCTGATACATTCGATGTATCGGTTTGGGAATTATTATGGTGGTCGTTTACGGGAGCGAAAATGTGCTTTTTAATGCCCGGTATGGAAAAGTATCCTATGGTCATCACTGATACAGTGCAGCAACACAGGATCACAATCATACATTTTGTACCTTCTATGTTAAGTATGTTCCTGCATTATGTAAACAATGCAGATTCTGCCGACTGCCTGGTATCATTAAAAAAAGTTTTTTGCAGTGGCGAAGCCCTTAAATCAAATCATGTTGAAGACTTTAAAAATTTATTGGAAAACAAAAACGGAACTACATTAACCAATCTTTACGGCCCTACAGAAGCTACCATTGATGTCACTTATTATGATATCGATACAAACACACCCGACATTATACCGATAGGTAAACCTATACAGGGCATCCAAACCTTTGTAATAAACGATAATATGGTGCACCCCCCGGGCAAAACGGGCGAACTGTGTATTGCCGGTTGCGGTCTTGCCAGAGGATATCTTAACAGGGTTGAATTAACTGCAGAACGTTTCGATACCAATCCGGAAATTATAAATGGAAAATTTTACAAAACCGGCGATTGGGTAAGATTGTTACCCGATGGAAACCTCGAATACATTGAACGGATAGACCAGCAGGTGAAAATACATGGCATACGCATAGAATTAGGAGAAATAGAAGCTATTTTAAATACGTATCCATTAGTAAGGGACTGCATTGTTATAGTTAAGGATTTTGCATACAATATTAAAGTACTGGTTGCATTTTATACGTCGAATGCCGAAATCGACTCCCAGGTATTAAAGCATTTTCTAAGCCTTCGCCTTCCTGAATATATGATTCCTAAAAAAATCGTGTTTTTAACCGCTTTTCCTGTTACCGGAAATGGGAAAGTAAACCGTAAAGAGCTGGCAAGCCTTATTTCATAACAGCATCCTGTATCAAAATCGAACACTTTTTTTTCAAAAACGGTCACCAGCGCAATTTCACAACCACTAAAGCATTAAAAATCAACCCCCTAAGAAAATGGCACATTTATTAAAGTTTTTTTTATAAAAGGGGAACTGCGCAGATGCCGGAAATAAAAATGTTCGAAAATCATTTCCATTAAAATTTATCCCAGGCTGTTTTATGAAAAAAAACTATAAGTCCATTGAAGATTTGATCGTGGATGAAAGTTTTATCGCCTGGTATTTCAAAAAAGATGAAACTCAAATTATAAATTGGAATAAATGGATAGCAGCATGTGAAGGTAATCGTGACCTTGCTAATAAGGCGGCTTCGTTTTTAAATGCAATCCTACTTGAGGAAAGGTTATCCAATGAAGCTAAAATGCGTTCGGAAGAAAATTTGATGCGTAACCTTAAAAAAAAGTAATTTTTGCAAGGCATAAGTGAAATTTATGGTAGAAATTTATACAAGTGAAATACATGGTCCCATGTCTTCTTCCCTATGGGAACACTACTTTAGCTTTTTACCTGAAAGCGAACAAATAAAAAACAAAAGATATCTGCGATGGCAAGACAAGCATGCTCATCTCTTTGGCAAGATTTTACTTCAAAACGCTTTAATTAAATATGGTTTTAGCAATAACATACTCAATAACCTGCGATTCAATGATCATAATAAACCATTTATCGATGATAATATAAACTTCAATATTTCACATTCAGGAAAATATATTGTTTGCGCCATTAGCAGGGAGATAAAACTGGGTGTGGATCTGGAACAAAAAATATCACAGGTTAATCCTGATGATTTTAAAGCAGTTTTTTCACAAGCAGAGTGGGAATTCCTGAAGAACATGGAAGGAAAGATGGATTTGTTTTATAAACTATGGACCAGAAAGGAAAGTGTAATAAAAGCAAACGGAATAGGATTAACCATTCCTCTTTTCAAAGTGGATGTATTAAGTGAAAGCGTAATGGTAGAAGGGCAAACATGGTTTATTTCCGACCTGGACCTGGATTCAAATTACAGCGCCAGCCTGGCCACCAGTTGTAAAGATTGCCCGATATCGTTTACCCCGGTTAATTTTTACACATAGGAGAATTTACATTTAGGTACTCATTTTGTTCACCGCTTCTTTTTTTTAGGTAAATTGGTTTTAAATATTGGCACATAAAATTTTCAACCTTTTCTTATAATCAGATTATGTTTAGAAATTTTCTACGTACGGCCTGGCGGAACCTGTTGAAACACAAAAGTAATACCCTTATCAATATTGCAGGTCTCACTATAGGCATGTCCGTTGCCCTCCTGATAGGCCTCTGGATCTGGAATGAGCTATCCTTCGATCATTACCACGAACGCTATAAACGTATTGCCCAGGCTATGGACGTTCAAACGTTCAACGGCAATACCAGTACCAGCGAAGCAATAGCCATCCCTCTGGCCGACGCCATACGCACCAAGTACGGGGATGATTTCAAACATGTCGTTCTTGCTTTTCCCAATTACACCCACTCACTGGCTGTCGGTGACAGGCGGGTTTCGGCCCCCGGTACCTGGGCAGACCCCGAATTGCCAGAGATGCTCACCTTTAAAATGATCAGCGGTGAGCAAAATGCATTGAAAGATGCATCGTCTGCACTGATCAGCCAATCCCTTGCAACAGCCCTGTTCGGTAAGGAAGAGGCAACGAACAAGACCATTACCATGGACAATTCGGTCGTGCTCAAAGTGGGCGGGGTTTTTGAAGACCTTCCTGAAAACACCACCTTTCACAATACAACGATATTCCTCCCCTGGAACAAGGCACTGACCGTGCTTCCCTGGTTAAAAGAGAATACAACACTATGGGATACACGTTTTTGGAAATTGTTCGTTGAACTGAATGAGGGCGTTGACCTGGATAAAGCCAATGCGAAAATCAGGAATATTGCCAAGCCATTTATTAAAGAAGGCAATGAAGAGATATTCCTGCATCCGATGAGCAAGTGGCACCTGTATAATGATTTTCGGGAAGGCAAGGCTTACGGAGGCCGGCTTAAACTGGTATGGCTGTTTGCCATAATTGGTGTTTTTATATTGGTGCTTGCCTGCATTAACTTCATGAACCTGACCACCGCCCGCAGTAGCATTAGAGCCAAAGAGGTGGGGATCCGTAAAGCCATCGGTTCTACGCGTTGGCAGTTAATGGGACAATTTTTCGGCGAAGCCATACTGGTAAGCGTTATAGCATTCATAATAGCCATCGGAGTCGCACAACTGTCCTTATCATTTTTCAATGAAATATCCCATAAACAGGTGTCGATCCCTTATGCAAGCCCTGTTTTCTGGGGATTGACCCTGCTGGTATCCCTTGTTACAGGACTCTTCGCCGGTAGCTACCCCTCTTTTTACCTGTCAGCTTTCCAACCAATTAAAGTGTTAAAAGGCGGCTTTGCAGCCGGCCCCAGCTCTGCACTGCCCCGGAAAATATTGTTAGTGATACAGTTTACAGTATCCATCGTGCTGATGATCGGGACTATTATCGTTTACCGTCAAATACAGTATGCCAAGGAGAGACCGATAGGCTATCAACGCGATGGGCTCCTCACCATAGTTATGAACACGCCTGAACTTAACAGCGCTCCTTACAACAGGCTGCGTGACGAATTGATACAGACGGGCGTGGTGTCAGATATAGCTGAATCCTCATTCACCACTACTGAAACCATTAGGCTCGACAACGATTATTCGTGGAAAGGGAAAGACCCCAATGTGACAGCGCTCATCGGTACCGTAGGCGCAACACACGATTATGGCAAGACCATTGGGTGGCACTTAAAGGAAGGAAGGGATTTTTCAAGGGATTATCCGTCTGACTCTACTATGATCATTATCAATGAAGCAACAGCCAGGCTCACCGGCATGCAACACCCTGTTGGAGAATCGATACGCTTCGGTGGCAGAGATCATATGATCATAGGCGTGGTGAAAGATATGATCACGCAATCACCCTATACCCACCCGGAGTCGACAATTTTTTACATGACCTATAAAGAGAACAATATTCTTTTTATAAAGCTTCGGCCAACAGGTTCCCTGCAAAATGCGATCGCCCGGATAGAGCCCGTGTTCAAACGGTTCAATCCAGGCGCATTTGAATATCAGTTTGTAGATGAGGAGTATGCGCGGAAGTTCGATAATGAAGTACAGATCGGCAAGCTGGCCATGGTATTCACCGTACTGGCGATCTTTATTTCCTGCCTGGGATTGTTCGGTCTGGCATCCTTCACGGCGGAACAGCGAAGAAAGGAAATCGGCGTTCGTAAGGTGTTGGGAGCGTCTGTATACAATCTATGGGGAATGTTGCTGAAAGATTTTGTTTTGCTGATAATACTTTCACTGTTGATTGCCTCGCCCCTTGTATATCTCTTCATGTATAAATGGCTGCAGAATTATGAGTACCGTACCAATATATCCTTGTGGATCTTTCTCGCCACCGGTGTTGGCACCCTGGCTATAACTATAGCGACAGTAAGCTACCAATCAATAAAGGCGGCAACGGCTAATCCGAAGGAGAGTTTAAAAGACCAATGAGTAGCCGGCAGGGATGTTGGCAAAGAAGAAGGCCCATTTATCAGCCTGTTCTTTTATAAGTTGCTCCGTTGATCTTCCTGATCCGTGTCCGGCATTCTTTTCAATGCGAACGAACACGGGCGCAGCACCTAACTGGCATTCCTGCAATTGTGCAGTGAATTTAAAGGAATGTGCAGGCGCTACCCGGTCGTCATGATCTGCAGTCATGATCAGTGCGGCCGGATACGCAGCAGGTTTCAACGAATGATAGGGTGAATATTTCAACAGGCATTCAAACATTTCTTTCGAATCGTCGGCTGTACCATACTCTTTCGTCCATGCCACACCTGCCGGGAATTTATGATACCGCAACATATCCATAACGCCACAAGCCGGAAAGACAACCTTGCATATGTCGGGCCGCTGAGCCATTACTGCGCCTGCTAACAGACCGCCATTCGAGGTGCCGGCTATCGCCATATAAGCTGCAGAAGTATATTTATTATTTATCAGATACTCAGCTGCGGCAATAAAATCATCAAACACAGTTTGCTTATTCATACGCATACCCGCCTCATGCCAGTTTCTCCCATATTCTCCCCCGCCCCGTATATTCGGCACCGCATAAACTCCGTCCTGCTCAAGCAAAATAATATTCGAAACATCGAACTCCGGCAACATATTAGTGCCAAAGCCGCCATAGCCATATAAGAGAGCCGGGTTCCTGCCGTTCATTACCAGGCCTTTCCGGTAAATAACCGTCATGGGTATTCTGCAGCCATCACAGGAAGTATAAAACACCTGTTTGGATTCATATCTCTTTTCATCGAACCTGACTTGTGAAAATTTGTATAGCGACGATTCACCCGTAACCACATCGTAAGCAAAAATTACAGGTGCACAGGTATACGAGGAGAAAGTATAATACGTTTTGTTGTCGATGGCTTTTGACCAGAACCCCGATACAGTACCGCCTTTAGGAAAGGCAACTTCCCGTACAAAGCTGCCATCAGGCCGGTATTGCAATACTTTCGAGACGGCATTTTCGAGATAGTGAGCAAACAACATACCACCGCTGACGGATACCTGCAGTACGCACTCAGCTTCCGGCAAAAATACACGCCACCGGCCGGGAGAAGGATCGGCGGCTTCAGCGGTTACAATTGTAAAATTCGGAGCGTTTATATTAGTATGAAGATACAGCAGGCTGCCATCGTTGTGTACTATGCTGGTGCGGCTGTTCAGGTGGTCAACAACGCATACGATATCGCTGTCAGGTTCTTTCAGGTTCTGAATATACAGGTCATTGCCCGTAGCAGACATAGCAGTGCCGATGACCAGGAAGGATTCGTCTGCCGTCAGATACGCGTTTATGAAACGCCGGTTGCCATCGCGCCCCTCGAATACAAGTTCATCCTCTTTTTGAAGCGTTCCCAGCCGGTGGTAATAAAGCCGGGCATTCAATGGTGTGCCGGAGGAAGCACCTTCCGCGCCTGCTTCGCCATAACAGGTATAATAAAATCCCTGGTTGCCCCGCCAGGCCATTCTAGAGAATTTCACTTTGGTGAGAACATCTGCAAGGATTTGCCGGTCAGAAGACCTGATCACAAAAACTTTTTGCCAATCGGAGCCTGCCTCCGACAGTTGAAAAGCTGCCAGGCTGCCATCGCCTGAAAACTCGATCGCCGTCAGGGAAACAATTCCATCATCCGAAAGGTCGTTGGGATCGAAAAAGATCTCGGGTTCCCTCCCGCCTGTTTGCCGGTATAGCACCGATTGAGCCTCGTGGCCGTTGTTTCTGTAGAAATACAGGTAAGCGCCGGCTGTGAAAGGCACACTATAACGCTCATAATTCCATAAGGTCTCTAACCGCCGGTTAATAGCTTCCCGAAAAGGGATGCGATCAAGATAATCGCGGGTGAACCTGTTCTGCTCTTCGGCCCATTGGCAGGTTTCAGGAGAATCCATATCCTCTAACCAGTTATAAGGATCAGCCACTTCCCTTCCATGGTAAATGTGTACGTCACCGGTTTTTCTGGTCTCTGGGTACAACGGTGTCATTCCATCCATTATTGACATGGTAATTGCAATAAGTGTAATGAGTAATAATATTTATTTCTCCGCTATGGTTTCGAACCTGTAATATGCGAAACAGTAAAAGAGGAAAGCGAGCACAAAATATGACGGGTATAAATAGATCAGCGTGTTCTTGATGATAAAAGAATACTGTATACTAAATAGCAGCAGTATCCTCAGCAGGAACCCTTTCATGGTAAAATCGGCGAGGTAAGTAATACTGGCCATCATTAAAGTAAGGCTGTACCCTAATAAGGCAAAATTGAGCGCATCTGCATAATGGAGATGCACAGGGGTAAGCAAGGCTGCTGTTATGAATTCAGGGATCAGCAGAATAAAATACACCAATGCAAAATACCCCCATCTTCTTTTCATCGAAACAGGCAGCCCCCGGTAGAACGACAGATTGCTTTCTTCAAATGCTCTTATCCGGTGAATAATGATGGCATTGGTAAGGATGCCGAAAACAAAGAACATGCAGGGAAAGGCCACGTCATATTCCGACAACGTATTATTCCGGGCAATGCCATACAGTAAACCACAGGTGATGATCTTGATACCCAGCCAGATCACCTTTTGCCGGGCAGCGACAAACCGCACCAGGATCCGGGGATAGGCAGGCAGCAAGCCGGCCGATATATCTATTCCTTTCCAGGCGAAAGAGGGAACCTTATTCAACGGGTTCAAAGAGAAAAGGTAGTAAAACACCGGTACAATACATAACAGGCATATGTATACTGCTACATATATGAGAGAGGTGTAAAAATGATGATATAAGCCGATCCCAAAGATGACCGTCAGGTAAATAAGTATGGGTAAAAGCAGACAGACCTGAATGAGCAGCAACAAAAAAAACCGCTGTACTACCCCCAGGCTATTGAAAATAGAAAGAAAGGCCAATTCCGGTTTTTTAAACCAGCTATGCACAAAGGCGGCCACCTTCCGTACATAGAGCAACCAGCAAAAAAACACAATCAGTAAGAAGCTGGTGCTGTTTAGCAAAGCGGTTACGAGCTTGATCTGCATTTCGTAGATGCCTTCACCGTCGAGATGCCCAACCCCCAGGAGGAAAAACATATAGACAAGAAAAATGACCGTAGCATTTTCTTTGTAAAAAGGCTTTACCAGCGACTGAAAAAGGATATTGATTCTATTGAACATTCGAATAGGTGATTGTTCGGTTGCCAACAAAAAGTTCCTTTCCCACTTCGGCAGACAGGAGCGCCGCATCCTGGTGCGAACTGATCAAAAACGTCGTCTTGTGCGTTTCATGATGTTCGATGATTAGTTTGTTTACAATGAGAAAGGCATCAGGATCAAGCGTGATCAGTGGTTCATCAAGGATGATCAGGGGAGGAAAGCCGCAAAAAGCGAGCGCCAGTGACAGCTTCTTTATCATTCCGGCCGAATAGGTGCCAACAGGATCATTAATGTATCCTGATAGGCGTAGCTTTTCCAGTAATTCATTACGCACATCCACCGTCATCTTTCTGATACCACCATACAATGATAAAAGGTCCTTCCCTGTTACGAACGATGGGTAAAGCGGCTCTGCCTCGGCCCAGCCAACCATCTGCCGATAGGCAAACGGTTGGCGTTTCAGGCTTATATTATTGAACACAATATCACCCTCAAAAGGCAACATGCCCGCGATCATTTTCAGTAACGTTGTTTTGCCCGAGCCGTTAGGCCCTTTTATCCAGAAAATGCCCTTATCCAATTCTAAAGATGTTGAATCAATTACCAGATTCCTATTGTAATATTTCCTGACATTTTCCAATCTTAGCATATGCCTGAAAGATACAACTTCTTAAAGTAATTTTAACCACCGTTGTCTTGTAGTAAATGTAAAGTTCTGTCTATGATCGCTGTTGATTCCGACAGCTCGTTTTCCGACGGTTGGGCGACTTCCGCCTCCCCTGCTGTCACTATATATTCGGCCAGAGAATATATGTTGGGATATTTAAATAACATAGGCAACGAGATATTCATCGGAAAGGCCCGGTTGATCAGTTCCATCAACCTGGCAGCCTTGAGGGAATTGCCGCCGATCTCGAAGAAATTATCGCGGATACCTACCATTTCCCGCCCAAGTACCTGCTTCCAGATAGCGGCAAGCTGTTCCTCTGTCGGGTTCCGGGGGGCTTCATACACCACTTCCCTGTCCAGTGACCGGCCGGCTGCATGGCGTAGCTGTTTTCTGTCGACTTTCCCATTGGGCGAAATCGGGAAATCCTGTACCTGCACAAAACGCATGGGGATCATATAAGCAGGTAACAACCCGTTTAAATGCTCCACCAGCATTGATGCATCCAGTTCCATGTCGCCCGCAACATATGCTACCAGCTGCAGATCGCCGCTTTCATCCGTCTCCGCTGCCACCACGGCCAACTCCACCTCACGGTGCCTGCACAGTGCCGCTTCGATTTCGCCCGGCTCAATGCGGTAGCCCCTGATCTTTACCTGATCATCTTTGCGGCCCAGGAATTCCAGATCTCCATCTGGCAGCCACCGGCCTAAATCACCGGTACGGTATATACGCTCGCCGGTACGATAAGGGTCTTCGATGAATTTTTCTTCTGTAAGCCGGGATTGATTCAGGTAACCCATACCAACACCCGCGCCGCCTACACAGATCTCCCCCGCAACGCCCGCAGGCTCCAGACGGCGTTCATTTCCAAAAATGTAAATTCTCATGTTGTCAATAGGCTTTCCTATAAGGATGCGCTGACCTTCTTCTAATGGCATTACCATACACCCCACTGTTGTTTCCGTTGGCCCATATTCGTTGTAGATCTTCATCGACGGATTCAGCTTTTTAAGCGCAGCGACATGCCTGGCTGTCATCTCCTCTCCACCCACAATGGCGCATTTAATGGAAGAAGCCGTTAGACTCAACTTACTCAGCAGGTCAATATGCGACGGCGTAAGTTTTATACAGTTGGCAGAAAAAGCGCCTTCAACATACTGGCGCAATATATCGACGATCGCCTCCCGTTGAGGGAAAATACCGAGCCTGCCTCCGCTGGTGAGTGTACAAAAGATGCTGGTGATCGTTAGATCGAAAGAAAGCGAGGTGAAAAGACCGAAATCAGGGACCATCTCCGCCCCGAAATAATAGCCATTCGCCCATTGAATATAATTTGAAAAACTGTGATTGCTGATACTGCAGCCCTTTGGATCACCCGTTGATCCGGAAGTGTAAATAAGATACGCAGCAGCATCACCCGCGATCAGCCTATCCTGGATGGAAGCAGCATCCTCTGCAAGCCAGGGTTCCTTGTCTATGGCAAATGCAACTCCGTCGAAATAGTCCAGGTCCCAAAGATGATCCGACTCGGTGATCAGCAGGTCAAGCCGGGCATCCTTCATGATATAACGCTTTCGTGACTGCGGATAGTCAGGGTCTATTGGCACATAAGCGCAACCCGACTTCAGGATCGCCAACAATGCAATGATGGTATTTGAACACCGGTCGGCCATTACACCAATGCGATTGCCTGGCTGTATAGAAAAATTCCGTTGCAGATAAGCTGCCAGCCTGCTGACCCTATCGTTTAGCTCCCTGTAGGTTAGCGTTTCCTCCTGGTATACTATGGCAGTACGGTCAGGTGTGCGCATGGCCTGACTTTCGAACAGGGCTATCACCGGGGTATATGCCTGCACTTCTCTGGACGCCAATTCTCCCGGCACCCGGTTGAAAGTATACAAAAGCGTATCAATATCTCCGGTAGTCAACATCTTCAGCCGGTTAACAGGCATGGCAGGGTCCTGAACCACGGCGGCAAACAAATTGTCGAAATGCCCGCACAGTTGTTTGATCATTGCCGTCCCGAACAGATCCGTGTTGTATTCCACCGCAAGCACCAACCCATCACTGTCTCCCGTAAAAGAAAAAGTGAGATCGAATTTGCTGATCGTCTTGGTCATATTCGTATAAGGACGTATTTCCAATCCTTCAATGCTCTTTTCCCATGCATCATTTCCGGGCTCCGTGTAATCGATCATTACATCGAACAAAGGGTTCCGGCCGGGATCACGTTGCAACCCCAGTTCATCGACCAGTTGATCGAAAGGATATCGCTGATGTGTATATGCTTTTAGCGTAGCCTCTTTCACAATGGACAGCAGTTCCCTGAAACTGTCGGTTTGGCGAAACCGGTTGCGCAAAGGAAGCACATTTGCATAATACCCAATCTGCTCTTCCAGCTCCGTATCTTCCCGGCCAGCAATAGAGCTGCCGGTGGTAATGTCTGTTTGGTTAGTATACCGGTGAAGCAATACATTAACGATGGCAACTAATCCCATGAATAATGTACTCCCTTCTTCCTGGCACAGGCTGCCGAATTGGGCTACCTTCTCCGGGTTCAGCGAATGCCGGCTCGTCATGCCATTATATGTTTTCACCTGGGGACGTGGTTTATCGCCCAGTTGCAACACCGGCACGCTATCTGAAAAAAGATCGATCCAGTATTTCCGGTGGTCGGCCAGTATATTTTCTTCCATCTGCTCCTGCTGCCAGGCTGCATAGTCCTTGTATTGAATGCGTAAGGGAGCCAGCGCTGCCTTCTCCCCGGCAGCTGCCGCACGATAAAAGACCAGCATCTCCCTGAACAGCAATTCCATTGACCAGCCATCGCAAATAATATGATGCAGCGTACAGCAACAAACATGCTCATCATTTGCCATCCGGAAGATGGTGACTCTTAATAAAGGTCCGGCTGACAGATCAAAGGGCCGGGCAAGATCCATATCAACCTTATCCCTGACATATTGTGTTTTATCCTGCTGTAACGTGGCGTCCTCTATGAACAGCTTAAAGCCTGCCATAGCCGCCGGTAAAATTATCTGGCGTACCTCTCCCGCTGCATTTTCCCGGAAGACAGTGCGCAATATCTCATGTCTTTCAATCAGCAGACGAAATGCATTTTCCAGAGCGCCCACGTCGAGACGTCCCTTGAATACCATCGCCCCATGCATGTTATAGGCAGCATTGCTTTCCACCAGCCGGCTTACTATCCAAAGCCGGCGTTGAGAAGATGACAGGGCATAGTCTGGCTGTGCGGTCAAAGAAGGAATCGTACCGGAATGGCGTTGTATGTTCTTCAGGTATTCGATAAGAGCAGGCTTGTTATCCTTTATCTCCTGCATTATGTCGTCAGGAAGCTTATCTCCAATGAATTTAATTTTCAAATTGCCGTCCTGGACAGAAATTTTAATTCCCTGTGTCTTTAATTTTTTCAACAGCTGCTCCATACGTTGATTTTATACGTTAGTAATGATCTTAAATAATGATTTCATTGGTAGTTTCCAGGTCCGAATTGAACCAGGCCGCCCTATCGATCCTTTCTGCTACCGCCCGGATGGTGGGATTGAAAAAGAATTCCTGCAGCGCCAGCCCCTTGCCGAACTGCCGCTCGGACCTACGAATAAAAGACATCCCTTTCAGCGAAGTGCCGCCTATCTCGAAGAAATTATCGTTCAGCCCAATGGGCGTAATACCAAGTATTTGTTCCGCTATGGCCACCAATTGTTTTTCAGTGTCGGTTACAGCCGGCGCATACGGAGTTGAGAGCTTGCCCCTGTCTAAATGGCCCATGCCGGAATGCGGCAGTTTCCCGCTTTCGTTTGCAGCGGATGCAGATGTTTGTGGGTTTGCTGAAGCCGGCAACGGCTCGTTTAATGAAATATCTGTTTCTGCGGGAAACTCAATTTTTTCGAAGGAATAAGTGGGCAGGGATACCCTTCGGCCCGTCTCATGCCGGGCGTATTCCATCCAGTCGACGTTCACGCCAAGGGCCCATAATTTACCTATACATTCAGTGAAATATTCTTCCCGTTGCTGCATTTCTGTTGGAATGAGTTGCAGCGTTTGTTCGGCAACAGTTATGGAAGGCGCCTCCGGACCATCTTGTGTTCCGGTGGCAACCGGGATTCCTTCCGTTATGACCTTTTCCATGGCCGCCTGAAAACTATATCTCCCTTCAACGCAGGCCGTTACCAATTCTCCTACACCGCCGGTGGAAATATGGGAAGGTTTTATTCCCAATGCCAATAAGGTGCGCACCATTGAATAGCTGGTCAGTAATAACAGCGGCCCTGCATATTTCATTTCACCGAGACGGGCATCGGCGTTACCGGTATCGCCTGTTGGCATATCCGGGTAAAGAATAGTCCTGAAATCTTCGCCTGTTATGCGCTCGATCATGGTAAATCCTTCTTCCATTACCTCTCTGAACGGACGTTCATACAGGTATAACTCTTTGCAAATATTTGCGTACAGATAATTCCGATCTGGCAATAGTAAGCTCACACCGGGGTCTGATTCATTTAATTCATAGACCGGTAAATCCTCTTCTCCATTCTTTAGCGTGTTAATCAGGTCATCATTATTTCTGCACACAAAAAAGGCCCGGTGCCGGAAATGCTCCCTTCCGGTTTGAAAGGTGAAGGCCATATCAGCCAGACTGGCCGGTGGTTCTTTTTGCAGAAATCTATTCAGATCTTTTACATAGTTCAGCAGCGAACTTTTTGTCTTCGCCGATAAAGGCAATAACTGGTATGGCCGACCGGTGTTCATGGCTGTGGAGAGGCTCGCCGCACCTGCCTGTGGTGCTTCTTCAAGTATGAGGTGTGCATTGGTACCACCCATGCCAAAGGAGCTCACGCCTGCCCTAAGTGGACGTTCTGCGTGTGGTTGTAATTCAAGCAATGATGTATTGACATAAAATGGTCCTCCTGCAAAATTGATTTCGGGGTTGGCTTGCCGGAAATGAAGACTGGCCGGCAACTGTCTATGTTTCAGGCTCAGCACAGCCTTGATAAGGCCAGCGACACCGGCGGCGGCATCAAGGTGACCGATGTTCGTTTTTACGGAACCAATGGCACAGGGTTGCGTTCCTCCGCTGAATGCCTTGTTCAACGCGGCAATTTCAACAGGGTCGCCCAACCTCGTAGCCGTTCCATGGGCTTCTACGAAGCTGATCTCTTCCGAACGGATGCCCGCCAGCTTTATGGCCCCGAGAATACATTCAGCCTGCCCTTCCACACTGGGAGCCGTAAAACCAACCCTCTGCCGGCCATCATTGTTTACAAAAGAGGATCTTATTACACCATAGATATGATCTCTGTCCTTAATGGCATCGGCCAGTCTCTTCAATACAATCACTCCTACGCCTTCACCAGACACAGTGCCGCTTGCTGCCGCATCAAAACTCCTGCAGTGCCCATCGTTCGACCGGATCATACCCTCCTTATAAAAATATCCTTTTCGCCTGGCGCTTTTCAACGACACGCCACCTGCCAGCGCCATATTACATTCCCGGGTCAACAGGCTTCTGCATGCTGTATCAATCGCGACCAGCGACGTTGAACAAGCCGTGTCCACAAAGAACACTGGCCCGCACAGATTCAATTTATAAGACACCAATGTACACAGGTAATTAGCCGACGCAAGCATGCCCAGGTACAACGGGTCGATGGTTGCATTTTCCATCTGTTGATACACATTCATCTTCCAGAGATCACTACCCGAAGCCCCGGCAAACAATCCAATCTTTCTATGCTGTGTCATACCTGCATATCCGGCATCTTCCAATGCCTTCCAGCAATGTTCATGAAAAACCCTGATCTGCGGGTCCATCAACGAAGCTTCCTCCGCCGTGTAGCCGAAAAAACGGTTATCAAAATATTCTTTTCCGCCCACGCTGCCCATACTTTTTACATACGCCACATCCTGCAGATGCGCTTCGGGCACACCCGACAGTATGAGTTCTTTATCCGAATAGTGTGTGATCAGTTCTTTTCCTTCCTTCAGGTGCTGCCAGTACTCTCGGTAATCGTTGCTTTGCGGGAACCGACCTGACAAGCCGATGATGGCAATTTCCAATCCATTATATCCATTATCCGGTGACATATTATCCTTAGTTTTTTCAATTAAAAAAATACAGGCTTAACTAAATTTGGCCAGATCAGCCAGCAATGCCTCCCTGTCAAGGTCATCCACGGCCGGCCGGTCCGTCGTTCCTGCCAGGTGGCCGGCCAACGACAAAATAGTAGGATACTGGAACACCAGGGTTACGTCTATCTGCCGACGGAGGGCAGTGCTCGCTAATCTTGCCGCCTCGATGATCTTCATTGAATTTCCACCGAGATCGAAAAAATTATCCCTGACCCCCAATTTCTCCAGTCCCAACACGCTTTGCCACACAGCTGCCAACCGACGTTCTATTTCATTTCGGGGAGCCTCATAGGCAATACCCGTCCCGACCGGTTGCCCATTCAACCTGAGGAGCTTTCGCTTATCTGTTTTACCGTTCAATGTGAGGGGAAGTTCATCCACTTTTATATACCTGGCCGGTACCATAAAGGTGGGAAGGCTTTCGTTTATATATGCCGATAGCTGTGTTGCAGTTAAATCAGGTGCATCTGCCTGCTGATCGATTACCATATAGGCCACCAGTTCATTCTCCCCGGCGGAATCCTGAACCGTCAGTACCGCAGCTGCAGACACAGCAGGATGCCGCATCAGCGCATTTTCGATCTCTCCAGGTTCTACCCGGTGTCCGCGGATCTTTACCTGCTCGTCTATTCGGCCCAGGTATTCCACCTCGCCCGATGCCAGCAGCTTTACTTTATCGCCAGAACGATACAGGCGACCGCCGCTGCCGGGTGCAAAAGGGTCTTCTATAAAACGCTGCCGGGTAAGCGCTTCTTTGTTAAGATATCCCCGGCCTACGCCGGCGCCCCCAATGTACAGCTCACCCGCAACACCCACAGGTGCTAACCCCATCCATTCATCGAGCACATAACAACTGAATGAGGGCATTGGATAGCCAATGCTGCTGCTGTTGGCGATTATCTCTTTTTCTCCCACTGTCTTATACGTCGCAAAAACAGTGGTTTCCGTGATGCCATACATATTGATAAGCTTCGGCGATGGGTTCTTTTCCCACCAACGCTGTAGCCTGGCCGGGTGTAAAGCCTCCCCGGCGAGCATGATATACCGTAGTGAAGACAATACGTCGGAGTGTTCAAGGTCCTCATCTATAAGTCTGTAAAAAGATGAAGGGGTCTGGTTCAATATCGTCGCACCTTCTTTGCGGATCAATTCGCGGTATGCTTTTGGATCTTTTGCTGTTGCAGAAGGAACAATGACCAGCCTGCCTCCATATAACAATGCCCCGTACATCTCCCATACAGACACATCGAAACAATAGGTATGGAACATTGTCCACACATCCTCTTCAGAAAAAGAGAATAAGGGCTCGCCGTTAACAAGCAGACTAACTACGTTGCGGTGCTCTAACTGGCTTCCTTTGGGATTACCCGTGGTGCCCGAAGTATAAATGATATAAGCCAAATGAGCGGGTATATTTACAGGCGGCAGATCATTCTTTTCATACTCATCTTCCGCTTTTTTAAATTTTTCCATTTCCTTTTCATCGAGAAGGATGCTGCAACCGCTGTCGGATAACATGTACCCGATGCGGTCCTCAGGATATTCGACATCGATAGGAAGATAGGCTCCTCCTGATTTCAGCACACCAAGGATCGCAACGATCATCCATTCACTGCGTTCAAGGCAAATGCCTACAATGTCTTCAGCCTTCACCTGATAGTTCTTACGCAGGTAGTCGCCCAGCCTGTTCGCTTTCTCATTCAATTCCCTGTAGTTTAGTGTGCGACCCAGAAAACTTACGGCGATCGCATCGGGCGACCGGGCTGCCTGCTCTTCGAACAATTCTATGATCGTTTTATGCTTCCTGCGCTCAGGTATCTCTGAATGCGCGGCCGCCAGGATCCATTGCTGCTGATCGTCATTCAATATATTGTGCAAGCCTACTGCCTTTTCAGGTTCATCGGTAATAGCGCCAAACAGGGCGAGAAAATGGTTCAACAGGCGATCGGCTGCCTCACGCGAGAAAATATCGCTGTTGTATTCCAGGTTCAGGCATATTTGTCCATCCTTCTCCCGAAAGATAAAGGTGAGGTCAAACTTGCTGACAACATGTTCACCGCTTTCATATTCCTGCACGTTGAAAGGAAGGGCATCAGATAGCGCCTTGTCCTTAAATTCTTCATAGTTCTGTAGAATGACCATCACATCGAACAATGGATTACGGCTTGCATCGCGTCTCAGCGAAAGATCATCTACCAGCCGGTCGAAAGGGTAACGCTGATGTGCATATGCCTCGAGCGTGTTCAATTGCACCTTTTTCAGCAAGGCCCTGAAGGTATCTGTGCCGTTGCATTGGTTACGTAACGCCAGGGTATTCACATAAAATCCGATCTGTGATTCCAGGTCAGTGTGGTCGCGGCCCGCTACCGGAGTTCCGACCACAAGATCCTGCTGCCCCGTACAACGGTATAACAACAAATGTACAACGGACAGTAAACCCATGAACAGCGTCGCCCTTTCTTCCCCGCATAGCCGCACCAGCGTAGCTGTTCCTGAAGTCCCCAGTATCTTGCGGATCATTCCGCCGTTGTAGGTTTTCACGGCAGGACGCACCTGGTCTGCGGGCAATTCGATCACCGGAACCCCATCAGACAGGCGGTCAATCCAGTATTTCCGGTTGGCCGCAGCCGTTCCCTCTTCCAACAGTCTATGCTGCCAGTTTGCATAATCCTTATACTGAATGGGCAGTAAAGGCAAAGAAGGCTCTATCCCGTTCATGCCGGCATGATACAATTGCAGCACCTCTTTTATCATGATCCCTTTGGACCATCCGTCTGTGACAATGTGATGCATAGAACAGCAAAGCAACCATTCGTCATCTTCCATATGGTAGATACAAGCCCGCAGCAACGGCCCGTGCGAAAGATCAAAAGGCCTGGCAAGCCACTGTTGTATCTGCTGCCGCACATAATTTTCTTTATCGTTCAGCTTACGTACATCTTCCCGGGAAATGCTAAAGGCAGTTGACAACACGGGCAGGATCACCTGCCGTACTTCGCCGTCATCTCCTTCACGGAACACTGTTCGCAATATCTCATGCCTTTCGATCAGACTGCCAAAAGCCCGCCCGAGAACATGAATGTCCACCTGTCCTTTCAACGTGAAAATACCGGGCACATGGTAGGCCGCACATCCTGCAGCCGACTGGGAAAGGATCCACATACGACGTTGCGCAGAAGATAAAGGATAATCAGTCTGCTCCGGAACGCGGGGGATATGAGCAGCGCCTGCAGTTCTTTTCAGATAATCTACCAGTTGCGGCCTCACAGAGCGCACTTCTGCCAGGATCCCCTCGTCTATATGGCCTGTTATTGAGTAAAGCCGGAGATCTTCTCCGTTCAGCCTGACCTGGATATTCAATTCCTTAAGCCGCCGTATAAGCGAACGAATATTCTGCATATCAAAATTTTAACACATGCTTACATAAATCTTTCTTTCACCCTTAAAAGGCATTCTGCCATGAGCAGTCAATACATTGTCGAGGATCGCAATATCCCCTTTATGCCATTTCAGTTTAAAAGCCTGACTTTCCTGGATCTCCGTGATCTTCTTCAGATCTTCTTCGGAGATCTCTTCCCCATTGCCATAATAGGCATAATGGGGATACCGGCATTTTTTCTGTGAGAACAGTAATTGAAGCCCTTTGTACTCTTCTTCCGGTAAACTGGAAGGATGGAACTGGTTAGCCTGGTTGAACCATACTTCCTCGCCGGTGAGCGGATGCCGGACCACACCAGGACCCATCTGCGCCAGATATAGCGCATCCTTCTCCCACCGGAACTCAATATCGTTTTCACGGCAATAGTTCTCTATACTGTCCCTGTCTGACGTTTCAAATGTGCTGACCCAGCTTTTACCGATTGCGGCGTTGCCATTCATAAACCGGGTATACCTGACGCCAAATTCCCGAAACTTATTTACCAGTGAAGCATCCAGCCGTTGCAGTAATTTCCTTCCATCAGCGAGAGTGGTTTCCCCGCCTTCCACAGCAGGAATATGGCAATAGAACAAAATGTAAGCGGGCCATTTACTGGAATAGGACAATTCATTATGCAGGGTTATCCTGTACTCTTTCGGGTATTCAGTAGAGGTATAGATGCCTGCCGACAATTTGGTTCTCGGGGAATTGCCATCTCTGTATGAAAAATTTGAAAGACCGGCAAACCGGTCCCTTACGCTTTGAAAGTCTTCATTACGTTGTATGTCGAAACCCCGTAAGAGCAGCCCACCTTGTATATGGAGTAATTCTTTCAGCAGGTCGCGTTTGTCATCCATATAAGTCAGCAAGCTATCGAGCCCCGCCGGAGCACCTTTCCCGGGCGTGATCAATGTCAGCGACATGTCGCCCTGGGTTATTCCCTGTATTTGTATTTCGTTTGACATAGTTGACAATTTTATACCGTTACCGGTGTGAGTAGCTGACCTCCGCCGATGTCTTTACCATTGTCGGCGGAGTGTTTCAACCATAAAAGATTCTCTATTTCTGCAGCAAGCGCCGCGATAGTAGGTTCTGCGAAAAAAACATCCGGATCTATGCGAACATTGAACGTGTCATGTATCCTGACCATAACCTTGATTGCTCTGAGGCTGTGCCCCCCCAGTTGAAAAAAATCACTATTGATCCCTATATTCTCCATTCCTGTTTGCAGCACTTCACTCCAAATGTTTACCAGTTTGCGTTCGATCTCACTGGCAGGGGTATCTGCAATTATTCCGTTACGATCATCGGTCTCATCCGGTGCAGGCAGAGCATGCCTGTCGATCTTTCCATTGGCCGTTAAGGGAAATTCATTAAGGATGACAAAAAAGGCCGGGCACATATAAGCCGGCAGCAGGCGGCTTACTGCTTCCTGTAGCTTTGGTACATCGGGATGAGGGCACAACCCTTCTCCTTCATTATGCTTAACATAGGCCACAAGCATGAGGTGGCCTTCTTTATTTTCCCGCGCTGCCACCAGGGCGGCCCCTACTCCGGGTTGCTGTATCAGTATGTGCTCGATTTCACCCGGCTCTATACGATAACCGTTGATCTTTAGTTGTGTGTCTTTGCGGCCAATAAATTCCAACGTTCCATCAGGCAACCACCGGCCCAGGTCACCAGTGAGATAAATACGTTCGTTCTCCCGGAAGGGATCGGGTACAAATCTTTCCGATGTCAGCTGCTGCTGATGAAGATATCCGCGTGCCACCCCTTCTCCACCTATGCAGATCTCCCCGACAAGTCCACGGGGAACAAGGTGCCGGTGCTGATCAAGCAGGTAAACCCAATTGTTGCCGAAAGGCTTCCCCAGCGGCACCGTGCGCGAACTATCTGTCACCTGCACGTGATGTATTAACTTTCCAATTGTGGTCTCCGTTGGGCCATAATGGTTGAATACCTGCAGTTCCCGCCGATCCCCCGGTATAGCGTTAATCACATCCCAGGTAAGCCGTTCACCTCCAAAGAGGAGACATTTTTTGGGAAGAAAAGCATTCTTTTTTGTTTGAAGGGCTTTCCAATGTGAAGGCACGATCTTGATACAATCCACCGTTTGATATATTCCGCCGGCAGCCTCCATTATCCCCGTCACAGGAAACAGGACCAGCGTTCCGCCTAACAACAGGGACGTATAAATGACCGTGTTGCCAAGATCTGCGGCAATGGTTGAAAAAAGCCCGAACGTTTTGCAATGCCGTATATTCGTTTCAGCCAGGATGCCCTTGTGATAGTCTAACAACGCCCGGTGTTCGATCATAACCCCCTTGGGCCTACCCGTTGAGCCGGACGTATAGATCACATACGCCAGATCTCCTGGCTTATTCACCGGTTGAAGATTTTCGCGGGTATAAGTTTCACTCTCCTTTTCTAAATTTTCCAGCAACTGATCATCCACAACCAGTTTGCAACGGCTGTCCTCAAGCATATACGCTATTCTTTCCTGCGGATCGGCAGGGTCGATGGGCAAATACGCCGCTCCCGACTTCATGACACCGAATAATGCAATGAACAGGTTTACGTTCCTATTCAACATAATGGCTACGGGGTCGCCTGGAGTAACCTGGTATTTTTTCCGGAGGTAATCAGCCAATTGGTTCGCCCGGCCATTCAGTTCGGCATAGGTGAGCTGTCCTTCTTCAGCCACTACGGCAATTGCATGCGGCGACATTTCCGCCTGCTGTTCGAATAATTGTAAAATAGTACCGTCACCACTTGCGCTTGCCCCGCCTGCGCCCAGATCATATAATAATTCATGTCGCTCGGCCCGTGATAGTAAATCCAATTGACTCAACTCTTTTTCGGGATCTACTGTAACCGAAATGATCGCGCGACTTAGCCGCACAACCATATCTGAAATGGTTTGCTCTTCAAAAATGTCACTGTTGTATTGGATCTCCATCTGAATACCCTCATCCACGGGCAGAAAAGCGAACAACAGGTCAAACCTGCTAATGCCGCTGTCCACACTATTATACTCGCTTACGCTGAACCCCTGAGCCTCATCTACCGGCAAACGCCTGTCGTGCACCACCACCCACACATCGAACAGCGGGTTGCGACTCATGTCTCTTTTCAATGAAAGCTCTTCTACCAGCCGGTCAAAAGGATAATCCTGGTGTTCATCGGCCCCCATCACCGTATCTTTTACGAGGCCCATCAACTGCCTGAAATTATCTGTTGCATAAAACCGGTTACGCAGGGCCAGCGTATTGACGTAGAAGCCTATCTGATCCTGCAGGTCCACATGCCTGCGGCCGGCAATGGGACTGCCTATAGTAATATCGCTTTGGCCGGTATACTTGTGTAACAGCATATTCACTACGGAAAGCAACCCCACAAACAGTGTACAGTTTTCCTGCCTGCACAACTTTACAAATGCATCTGTGTCTTCGCGGCTTAAGGTACGCCGCATCGTTGCACCACGATGGCTTCTGACGGCCGGATGAGGCCGGTCAGTTGGTAAGGTCAGGGACGTCAGTTCTCCGCTGAAACGGTTCAACCAGTATTCCCGGTCACTGTCGAACGTTACATCCTTCAACTGTTGCTGCTGCCAGGCTGCATATTCTTTGTATTGTACCCGTAATGGCGGCAACGGGTTGCCAGCGCCTGTTTTCCCGGAATGATACAATGCCAGTAACTCACGGGTAAGCAAATCGAGCGACCATCCATCGCTGACAATATGGTGCATGGTGCAACAAAAGATCCATTCATCTTTTTGTACCTGGTAAATGGCTGCTCGTACGGGCATGTCGGAGGTGAGATCAAATGGAAGGGAAAAATTTTCCGCTACCCGTCCCCGGACATAATTTTCTTTATCACTGAAATGCTGTACGTCTTCATATAAAAGTTTAAATCCTTCGACCGGCGGCGGTAAAACCCGTTGTCTTACATCCCCATCAGCAGTCTCCCGGAAGATGGTCCTTAGGATCTCATGCCTTTTCACCAGTTCGTCAAAAGCATAGTTCAGCGCCGTGACATCTACATCGCCCTTGAAGACATACGCTCCCTGCACATGATAAGCCAGGCTCGCTTCCTTTCTCCTGCTAACCATCCATAGCCGCTGTTGCGCTGAAGACAAGGCATAATCGGCCTGTTCTGGTAATAATTCGATTGGCTGATGCCCGTTACGGGCATTCATAAGGAATTGCAGGATTGATTTCTTATTGTCACTGATCAGCTGTCGCTCGGCTGCTGAAAGTTCATTTACATTTCCCCTGAGTATCACATTTGTTGCCGATGCATCGGCATAAATCCGGATTCCTTTTTTTCGGCAATTTGAAAGGATAGTTATAATATTTTCCATTATTAAACAATTAAGTCTTCACCCTGTACCATGGCTGTCTCGGTTCCATCCGTGGCCCAGAGCAATACGCTGATATGATCCGAGAGGCTTTCGATAGTGGGATCCATAAAAAGGTTCTTGAGATCGATCCTTATCCCATATAGTTCAATGACACTGGTTATTACACGGGTAGCCTTCAGGCTATGCCCGCCCAGGTCAAAAAAATTATCTTTGATGCCGATGTTCTTTCTTTCCAGTATTTTTTCCCAGATGTCGATAAGTTGCGTATCTATTGTATTCCGCGCAGGCACAAATGCCAATGCTCTTTCCCCGCTTTCCGCCGGACGTGGCAAAACAGATCTATCCAGTTTCCCATTGCTGTTCGTTGGGAAGGCAGCCAATGATAAAAAGCAGGAAGGCATCATATAGGCAGGAAGCATCTCGTTCAATTTCCTTCGAAGTATATCTACAGTAACAGTATCTGATGCCGGTATATAATAAGCAATCAATTCCGGCTCCCCGCTGCTGTTCTTTTCCGGCAGCACGATAGCATCTTTTACTTCATCCAGTTTACTCAGCGCCATTGCAATCTCATTCAACTCTATCCGATGGCCTCTTATTTTCACCTGGTCGTCCCTGCGACCGATATATTCTATATCGCCGCTTGCTAAAAATCTGGCATAATCCCCGCTCCGGTACAACCGCTGCCCCGGGTGAAAGGGATCTTCAATAAACCGTTGGTTCGTAAGCGCAGGTTGGTTCCAGTAACCTCTTCCTACCCCGGCTCCGCCAACAAACAATTCACCTGTAACACCTACGGGTACCTGTTGAAGGTCCTTATCCAGCACAACACAACTCAACGTCGGGAGCGGTAAACCTATATTGCTGACATTATGGGCAATATCCTGCTCACTGAGTTCTTTGAAGGTTACGTGAACCGTAGTTTCCGTAATACCATACATATTTATATTTCTGCAGCCGGGCATATGCCTCTTCCATTCCTTCAAAATGCCGGGCATGAGGGCTTCGCCGGCAAACACAAGCCACCGGATGCTGGCCAGCGGTTCCGTTGCAAACCGTTGCTGGTTGTTCTGCACAAGGCTTCGGAAGGCAGTGGGGGTCTGGTTTAAGATAGTGATCCCTTCACGCAATAAAAGATCATAAAACACCAGGCTGTTCTGTGTTGTCTCCTTGCCAGGAATGATCAACGTACCTCCATTGAGCAGAGAGCCAAATATTTCCCATACCGATACATCGAAACAGTAAGAATGGAACAGCACCCATTTGTCTGAATCGTTGAAGTCATAGGGCATTTCATCGTTGAAAAGAAGTCGCACTACATTGCGGTGTTCTATCATAACACCTTTGGGACGGCCGGTTGTTCCGGAAGTATAAATAATATAAGCAAGTGCATCAGGCCTTACTGCAGCCTCGTGTTCATCTGATTCACCGGTATCTTCCGCCCAATTGTTCAGCTCTTCACCGGTTATGGCGATACACTGAAGATCAGGTTTGTTCGCCCGTATCGGGTACCTCGGCTCTACATCGTACAAAAGCAGCTGGCCACCCGTATCGTCGAGTATATAGTCGATCCTTGCTGAAGGATAATCAGGATCTACAGGAACATACACTGCCCCAGCCTTCAACACGGCAAAAATGGCCACCAGCATCCACTCGCCACGCTGGAAATGCAGCAGCACCGGCATTTCGGGCTTCACGCCATATTTTTTCACCAGTATGGAAGCCAGCCGGCTGCTAAGGCCATCCAATTCCGCATAGGACATTTTTCTATCACCGGCTTGCAAAGCCGTCTTATTTTTCCATTGCATCACCGCCTGCCTGAACAGGCTTACGATCGTGGCCGACCTATCGTAGTCAACAGCAGTTCTGTCGGTCTTTTCTTTGAGCATGCGGGTTTCTTCTTCCGCCAACAGGCTAATATCCCTGATCTTCAGAGCAGGGTCATTAATAACCTGGCCGATTATGCGAGACAGGTGTTCTGTCATCCTGTTGACAGTATCCTCCACAAATACATCCGAATTGTATTCAAGCTCAAGCACCAGCTTTCCGGCGTGCAGGGTAAAAGTAAAAGTCAGATCATATTTAGCAGATTTCGCCGCCACCGGCATGCGGGTAAAGTGCAGGCCGGGATGAATGGCAACATCACCATCCAGGGCGCTGCCCTCCTGCAATACTACCATGACATCGAAAAGCGGACTTCTCGACAAATCCCTGGGCAGGTCCAGATTATCAAGAAGAATGCTAAAAGGCAGTTCCCGATGTACAAATGCCTCCAGAATAATATCTTTTTGTACACGTATAAATGAAAGGAAGTCGAGCGTGGCATCGACATGCGTTTTGATCGCCAGCGTATTGGCATAGAACCCTATCTGATCTTCCAACTGACGATGATCACGGCCCGAAACGGGGACGCCGACGACAATGTCGTCAAGGTTGGCGTATTTTTTCAGCAGAATATTTACAAAGGCCAGCAGCACCGCAAACAGGCTGCTCTCCGATTTCGCCTGCAGATGGCTGATCTTTTCCAGCACAGCAGCGCCCATTGTTCGGGTAATACTGGCGCCCCGGTAGGTTTTAATATCGGGCCTGTTACAATCTTCAGGCAGGGATAATACGGGCACACCATCATTGAAAAGGTTCTTCCAGAAATGAAGGTCCTCGTCGAAAAATCCATTCTGCCACTTCTTTCTTTGCCAAAGCGAAAAATCCCTGTATTGCAAGGAAAGCGGAGGTCTTTCCAGCACAGCTCCCGACATTAGCGCCCGGTAGGCTTCTATAACCTCCTCGTATAAGATTTCGACAGACCGTCCATCGCAGACAAGATGGTGCACATTAAACAACAGGATGTCTGCCGACCTTCTTCGCAGCACCGCACACCTGATCAATGGGCCTGTTTGGGCATTGAAAGGCAGCGTAACATGCTTTTGGATCCAGGCAGCCTCATCTTCATAATCTTCCACCAAGACTGAAAAGGTCATTGCTGACGGCGTCAGAATCTTTTGCATCTGCCGCCCATCCTCTTCGAAAAAAATTGTTCTTAATGCTTCGTGCCTTTCTATAGATAACCGGAAAGCCTGCTTCAACAGCGGTATATCCAAGACGCCATTTATGCGGAAGACAGCAGGCATATTATAGGCTACGGATGCTTCTTCAAACCTGGTGAGTACCCAGAGCCTTTCCTGTACGTGCGATACCGGGAACAAGGGACCGTCCTTCGCCCGTTCAATTTTTGACATCACCATCTGCGGCCGTTGTTCAACCAATTGCGCCTGTTGCCGGATGGTTGAATGAATAAAGAGCTCGCTTAGGGATAATTGTTTGTACAAACGTGACTCCACCAGGAATTTAAGCCGCATCGCCATCAGGCTGTTGCCACCAGCCTCGAAAAAAGACTGATTGATGCCAATGTCTTTTTTATCTAACAGTTCGCGCCATATATCCAACAGCCGTTCTTCGAGCAGTGTGGATGGCTTTTCAATAACGCTGTCAGACTGTGAGAACAGCTCCGGCGAAGGCAGCCGGCTGCGATCTATTTTTCCATTAGTAGTTAGCGGGAAAGCGTCTAATTGCATCCAACAATCAGGGATCATCCAGGAAGGTAATTGCCGGCGGCAGAATTCCTGCAGGCCCACTAAGTCAATCAATCCCAAACCCGTGTAGTAAGCAGCGATCCTGAATTCCCCTCCATCGCGAAAGATCGTCACTAAACCACGGTTCACCAAAGGATATTGTTCCAGCGTATGTTCAATCTCTCCCGGTTCAATGCGATGTCCCCGGATCTTCACTTGCAGATCAGCACGCCCGATGAATTCCACATTGCCATCCCCCAGCCATTTGCCAATATCACCGGTCTTATACATAACAGTACCGGGCACGAATGGGTTATTAAGAAATCTTTCGGTTGTCAGCTGCCGTTGATTGATATATCCTTTTGCCACGCCATGCCCGGAAAGGTATATTTCTCCGGCCATACCTTCCGGAACCGGACAATGGTTCCCGTCGAGTATATACAACCGGGTGTCATCGATAGGTTTGCCGATTGGGACGGCGGCTGTCAACTGCCCGGTCACTCTGTATACGGTACTGTAAGTGGTATCTTCCGTTGGCCCGTACAGATTGCGGATCTCTATTTTGTCAATGTTCAACCCGCTGAGCATGTTTCCACTTAACGGTTCACCTGCAATGTTCAACGCAGTCACATTATCCCAGTTCATTCCGCTTTCCTGCAGGCTATGTACTACCGAGGGCACCGTATTTATAAAAAGCCCCTCTTCCGAATGTGCATATTCCGGTATCGACAACGCGGAGGGCAGCATCCTGATGCTTTTTCCAAGCAACAAGGGAGCAAAAAATTCGAATATTGAGAGATCAAAACAATAAGATGTTGCTGCATACAGTATAGAAAAAGGAGTCGCCGCAAATTCCCGCTTTGCCCACTGGAGGAAGGCTATCACATTTCTGTGACAAATGCCCACGCCTTTCGGACTTCCGGTTGACCCTGAAGTATAGATCACATAAGCCAGCTTTTCCCTGAAGTCGGTAGTAATAACAGCCGAATTGTCTGCAGCAGTGTTAGCGTCCAATTCATCTGTGAACAGGATCGTTATTTTCAAATCGTCAGGGACCAATGCTGAATACTGCCTGTCTATGACCAACACTTTCAAACCTGCATCGGCGATAATATACCTGATCCTTTGCACCGGGTAGGATGGGTCAATGGGAACGTATGCCCGGCCCGATCTCCATATACCCAGCATGATGCCTATGGTGCATTCATTACGCGCGGTGAGCAGTCCCACCAATTCGGTGTCACCGTTCAGCTCAATATCCAGACGATGGCCAAGGCTGGTGGAATAACTGTTCAGTTCGCCATAACTTACTTTTTTGTTTTCGAAGATCACCGCTATCCTGTTCTTCCATTGATCAAAGGCCTGGTTGAGCAGTTGAAGGATATTTGGTGTATGAATGTCAGACACCAGCGGATTACGTTCATAAAGCAACTCACGCCTTTTTTCCGCTGTCAACAGGTCAATCTGGTTAAGTTTTATATCAGGCGTCTTCAATACCTGTTCTATTATCTGTTGCAGGGCGGTAAATAATCTTTTGATGGTATAGGCAGCAAATAGCCCGGTAGCATATTCGATATCCAGGTAAAATAACCCATCAGCAGTATAGTCGAAGTTAAAGGTGAGATCGAATTTTGCGACACCTTGCGCATGAATATCCAGTCTGCTCCAGGCGGCCGGTTCGTTTGTTGTAACAGGATTCTGAAAAACCATGATCACATCAAACAGCGGATGTCTGCCCACTTCCCTATTGACAGCAATCTTATCAATAATGGTGTCCAGCGGGATATCCTGAAACTCGAATACATCCCGCGTTGAGGCAGATACCTCCTTCAAAAATTCCTTGAAATGCAGGTTCCCTTCGATATGTACAGCGAGGGGCAAAGTATTTACATAAAGTCCAAGCTGATCTGCCAACTCATGATGGGTGCGGCCCGATACCGGAGCACCTATTACAAATTCGTTTTGTTGGGAGAATCTGCCAAGTAATATACTAAGCACAGCACGCAGAAAATTAAAGAGTGTCGCCTTTTCTTCCCTGCAAAGCGCCTGCATATCGAGGTACTGCTGCCGCTGGAAAGAAAACCGCTCGGTGGCTCCTTTAAATTCAACGGTCCCGGTGCGCGGAATGTCGTAGGGCAGGGATAAAACGGAAGGAGCCGATGGAAATTGCCGCTGCCAAAACCCGATCCCGCGCTGTCCCCATTCACCCGCCAGCCGTTGTTCCATCCAGTGTGCATAGTCCTTGTATTGTATCTTCAACATTTCCTGCGCCTGCGTTTCCTTGCGCAGGAGACGTTGATAATTATCCATCACTTCTTTCATCAATACCTGGATGGACCATCCGTCACTTATTATGTGATGGATCGTAAAAATCATCTCATAGTCTTTATTGCCCGGTGTCATCAACCGGACATGAAAAAGAGGACCTTTATCCAGGTCGAAAAGAACAGGCTCAGGCAAATCTTCATCAAGAGACGGCTGTTCTCTGTTGATTGCAAAAGGAACATCGTCCAGGATCTCCAGGAACGGAGCACCATCGATGTCTTTAAATACTGTACGCAGGATCTCATGTTTTTTGACAGACAGTCTGAAAGCCTCTTCCAATAATGCCAGATCGATATCGTTGCCCAGCTTCAGCCGGGTAACGATGTGATAGGCCGCAGAGCCATTATCGAGCTGACACAGGAACCACATACGTCTTTGCGCAGCCGTGCAGGGATAATACGTTCTTTTGGCAGCAAGTGGTATCTGCACAGCGTTCATCTTCCTGTGCGATTCCTTCAGATACTCAATCAACGCCTGCTTTTCGCTTCTTATCGCGTCCAGAATAAAGGATGGTATATTTTCCACAGCGCCTGTCAGCTTAACCATATCACCTTCCAGGCGAGGTACGGCGCCATATTTTTTTAGCTTATCAATGATCTCGGCAATTTGCATAAAACTGTTCCTTTTTTATCTATGCCCAAATAAGGTAAAGCATCGGTATGTCATACAACAGGAAGGTAGACCAGATCACCAGCAAAAACCGGTAATCCATTTGTCTGCGACGGGCCGCCAGCACTAATAACAACATAGCCGTAAAAGTTGTAGAGCAGGTGATCGTTTGCGCAATAGAGAATGGCAGGTGGAACAAATGCAGCCAGATCCGTACCACGGCGGGATTGATCAATACGACCCCGGTAGCTATCATGAACCCTCCGTGAAGTGCTGTATTCCGCCTGTAAATGAGGGCCAGTATATAGAACACGATGAATTGCAGCGAATGTATTGCGCCGAAATAAACACCCTGCATCTGATCCCAGAAAGGCCAGATGCGCATATTATCCCTATGATAATTCCTTATCAGCAATCCAATGACAGAGGCCACTACAAGAGGGGCAAGAACATATGTCACTTTGCCGAGTATACGATGAAGCTGTGTTTTTTTGTATTTGATGAGCAACGGCTGGCCAATCAGTAACAACACCCACAGGCTCATGACCATGGCATGAAAGTGAGTGACGGCAGTGGCCGTCGCAGGAAAATTCAGGTGAGGAAGAAAGACCCAGTATGTTTTGAAAAATCCCGCCATCACAAAAGCAAGAAGGATTAGAAAAACAAACCCGATATTTTTATACATTTTGATCATATACGTGTCGTTTTAAATTGTTATTTCATTACCCTGGCCGGCAGACTTCAACCAAAGCACCTTTTCTATGAGGTTCACCATCCCATTCAGCGTTCTAGCCCTGAACAGGTCTGCTACATCCAGGTTGATATGCAGCTGTGTATTGATCCTGTTTACCAGCTCGATGGTGCCTATGGAGTCTATACCAAGGGCCGCCAGTTCCGTTTCACCATCAAATGCGTCTTTGCTGACCTCTGTCTTTCGACCTATAAGATCAAGCAAATAATTTCTAACAGATTCTTCATCCCTCCTGGTCATAACCATATTCAGCAAATGCCTGTTATCTTCTTCACGACTATTCATCAACTGTTGCCAGGACCCCAGTTGCATGAAGCTTTTTTCTTCATAAAGTTCCCTGCACAGCGTTCTCCTGATCTTGCCGCTGGTAGTTCTGGGTAATTCGCGGGGAGGCACCAGCACTATATCATAAGGTGAGAAACCAAAAACGGCTACGATCTCATCGTTTATTACACCAACCAATTGTGCAGCATCCAGGCCTGCTACCGAAGTACGCTTTACTTCGACTACAGCTACCGGCAACTGATCAGTCTCGATGCTAAATACGGCTACTCCATTACCCTCGATGCGCGGATCACAACAGGCTATCGCATATTCTATATCATAAGGGAAAAAGTTTTTACCCCGGATGATCAACATTTCCTTTATTCTACCGGTGATAAACAATTCATTATTATAGATGAATCCCTGATCACCTGTTCTGAAAAAACGGCGATGCCCTTCAAAATAATAGCAGGACTGGTTGTCTTTATTCCAATACCCCGGGGAAACACTGTTTCCCGAGATACAGATCTCTCCCTCCTCCAGATCGCTGGAAACCGTTCCACCACCGTCCGACAGCAGCTTTACCTCCATTCCATCCAATATCTTTCCTGCACTGACGACTGTTCTGGTCAGCGGTGCGGGCTTATCTGCAAAGGCTATCTTTTCTTTCTCCCGGCCCTGCCCGATGGTAAGAAAACCAGGCGCCCTATGCTCTTTACTTCCAGAGACGATAAGGGTGGCTTCAGCAAGGCCGTAACAGGGATAGAATGCACCCGGTTCAAAACCTGCAGGTTCAAAAAAATCGGTAAAACGCCGAATGGTAGATTCCCTCACCGGCTCCGATCCATTGTAGGCTACCCGCCAGCGTGAAAGATTGAGCTTATCCCTTTCCTCAGCACTGATCTTTTCCAGGCAAAGGTCATAGGCGAAATTTGGCCCCCCGCTGTGCGTTACGCCCAGCCGGGAAATATTTTCCAACCACAATAAAGGCCGTTGTATAAAGCTCATCGGAGGCATCAGTACACAGCAACAACCAGTATACACCGCATGAAGGATGTTCCCGATCAGCCCCATATCATGATGAAAAGGGAGCCAGGACAGGATCACCGAATCTCCGTCGCATCCGAAGGCCTGGGTGATCAACTGCTGGTTGTGCATGATCTGTCCCTGGCCGATGACCACACCCTTTGGTTCTGCCGTGGAGCCTGAGGTGTATTGTATGAATGCCGTCTCATTGTCCTTTTGCTCCAGCCCGGCATAATTTCCGGTAGCTCGCTCCCCATCGGTAAAAATGATCTCCGGCCGGCTGTTTTCCGACTTATCTGCCAGGATAGCACCGATCAAATGAAAGTCACCTGAACAGCACATGACCGCTGTTGCTTCCGCATCCATGAATATGCCTACCATCCTTGATAATTGTTTGGTGCCCCGGGGAAAAGGCACAGGTACAGCTACAATGCCTTCATGGAGGCAAGCCAGAAAAGGAATGATAAACTGTCCCGCATCCCGGTATACAAGGAGCGCCCGCTGACTCTTTAAGTGTAAGGTGGATAGGTACTGCGAAAGTGCGGCAACGTTTCGCCATACATCGGAAAATGCCCATTCGCTGCCCATCCCCTGGTCGTCGAGAAACCGAAACAGTTTTCTGTCGGGACTCACGGATGCGTGTAATTGCAACCGGTCGATAATAGTCGATCTGCTCGAAAAACATTCATGCTTTGACTGGCTCATATGTATTGTTTGTAATTGTATCAAGCCTGACGAATCTGTAGCCCAGCTCTTTCAATCGCGGCACCATTATTTTGATGGCTTCGAAGGTCAGGTTGTTCTTTTTTATAACCTCATTGTCGGCACAGCTGTCGTGCATCAGGACGATACCCCGTCCCACTTTTTGAATATCGTTTAGATAGGCGTTCGCGCAAGCCGCTGACTGTTGGCCATGTTGCCAGAATAAATAGTCACGGGCATCAACATCCCAATAATAAGGTCCGCGGTAACGGCGCACTTTATCGAGTTTACTGTTCAAACAGGTGGCTACCTGTTCGTTCCAGTACCCATAGGGTGCACGAAAAAAAACCGTCTTGTCCTCGGGCCGGGTATGCAGCAAGGTCGTGGTATGCTCTACCTCATTAACCAGCTCGTTACCCGAAAGGCGGTTGTCCGTAAGGTCAAAATGGTTGTAAGTATGGTTGCCTGCAAGATGGCCCAGCGCACGTAGCCGCTCAGGCGCTTCCGGGTATTCCTCCAAATGCTTCCCCACCATAAAAAAAGTAGCAGGGATATTTTGCTTATTGAGGTATTCGGCAAGCGCGTACGTCTTCGGCCCAGGCCCGTCGTCGAAAGTCAGGGACAAGGTATGAGCGCTCAGGTGCCCGCCATAAAGTTGATCGACTGTGAACATGGGTAATGCTTTTACTGACCCGGAAAAAAGTAATACAGGATAAGGAACATAGGTACCTGGTAGAAGACGAACATGCCCATAATGAGATAATAAATCTTATGGTTCAGATTCCGTCTCTTCGCATATATGAGCAGGCTTACAAGAGCTATGTCTGTAACAGCCAGCGCTATTGTCTCTGCTACGGTAAAGGAATACCCAAATGCATTACTGAACACCCGGCGAACGATGGGGTTAATAAAGATCAATCCGGTGCCGATCATGAATGCCGCATGCCGCGCCGTTTTTTTCCGGTTAATGACCGCCAGAATATAAAATGTTGTAAAGAAAATGATGTGCATTACCTGGAAATAGTAATGAAGGGCAATCTCAAAAAAGGGCCAGGTTGAAACATTCTCCTGCTTCCAATAGGAGATAATAAGGCCAATAAAAGAAAAGATAAGCAGCGGCGCAACAACATATGTCATTTTCCCCAATAAGCGGTGTATTCTGACCTTTTTAAATCGGATCAAAAGAGGCTGCACGATCAAAAGGATCACCCATATCATGGACAGGGCGGCGTGAAAATGTATCATGAAATGATCATGTACGGTAGCTTTAAAAGAAGGGAATATGCCTATATACGACTTATAAAAGCCGAACATGATCAAAACGATAAAGGGAAGGAAAAAATAGCCGGCTTTGCCGTAGCTGGCTCCGGGTCGAAATTGTTTCTCCATACAGGTAAAAGTTTTAGATAAGTTTAAAGTGATATCAGCTCACTCTTGTTTCAGTGAGCAGCTTGTTCACCGCGTCATTGAAGGAAGATGCACGATAGATTTCCCCGGCGTTGATAAAGAACACCTCATCTGCATTTTTTATAGTGTTCAACCGGTGCGCGATGGTAATTCGGGTGGTTTCCCCAGGCAAACGGTCGAGTATTGTTTCCAATAGGCGCTCCGTAACCGGGTCGATATTGGCTGTTGCTTCGTCCAGTATAAGAACTTCAGGATTACGCAGCACTGCCCGGATGAATGATACCAGCTGCCGCTGGCCAAGACTGATGCTGTCGCTGCCGGGCGAAATTTCCGTGTCGAGGCCGTTTTTGAAAACATTGAGGAGGTCCGTTAGGCGGCACTCTTCAAGCAGCTCTTCCAGCAATTTACCGGCTAATATATACGGGTTGCCATAAGAGATATTCTCCCGCACAGTACCTGTGAACAGGACTGGCTCCTGTAAAATGAAACCTATTTTCCGGCATCGCTCTTCCCCGGCATAATTGCGTATATCCCTTCCATTGAGCCATACAGATCCCCGGGTTGGATCATACAGCCTGGCGATGAGCGAGGCGGTAGTTGTTTTTCCACCACCGGTAGGTCCCACGAAAGCATAGTTCTTGCCGCGCTGAAGCCGGAAGGATACATTCCGCAAGACCTCTTTCCCGCCCTCATAGGTAAAATGAACATTCCTGAATTCCACCAACGCACCGGAAGTATCGCCCCGTTCTTCAGATGCGTGCGTTGAGGCTTCATCGATAGAAAGTATAACGTTGACTCTGTCCCAGGCCGCCAGGGCAATTTGTAAACTGGGCCAAAAGGAAGCTACTATCCGCAATGCATTGTATAAGTAAGCTGAATAAATAAGATAACTTATCAGCAGTCCGGTAGAAAATCCGCCGGCAGCAACCATCGATAAACCGTACACCAGCACGATTAGCTGACCGAACGCCGAAAAAAAGGCATACACAGAAAAAAAGATATTATTAAGCGCTCCTGCCTCCATGGCTACCGTGTAATTTTGGGACAGTACGCTATTCATTCTCTTCCTGAAATAATCCCTGCGTTTGTGGGCCACAAAAAATTTGAAATTCTTAAAGTTTTCCAGCGCGGCGGCGCTCATTTGTCCTGCCATCTCCAACCAGGCGGCATTTTTCCTTTTTACCAAAGGAGAAATTACCCATACAAAAAGAACATACAACACTGCGGGTACCAGGCCGGCGAGGCCGAGCCTGAAGTTAATGAACAGCATACAGATACATGCCCCGATAACAGCAGCCAGGCAGGCGATCATCATGGTCAGCAACCCCGAAATAAAATGGTTCAGGCTTTCCGTATCATTGTTGACCCTCGCTACGATATCCCCTGCTCTGTTGGCATGGAAGAAGTCAACTGGCAAAGTCTGCAATTTTTGAAAGACGGTATTTCTCAGCGAGAACAGGATCCGTTGCCCCGCGGTACCCATAAGCCGCGTTTGTAAGTAACTGGTCATCGACGCCGCCAGGTAAACTATGAGCAAGACAGCCGGAAATTTCCAAACTTCGTGCAATGGTCTGCGCTGAATAAATTGATCCACGGAATAGCCGATCAGGAATGAACCTGCAAGGTTCAACGCAGCATTTGTTAATATGGCAGGTATCGCCAGCCACAGGATTTTCCGCTCACGGGAAAAAAACGCAATGAATCCGCCGAGGCCGGCAATGGATCCATTGCGCCGCCGTTGCTCAGCCAGCTTGTTCAGGTCGTAATTCATAATTGTCCACATTTTCCTGTGAGAAAAAAAACTGAACATATTCAGGGCTGACGCGCATCAACTGTTCATGCGTTCCCATAGCCAGCAGCTCCCCTTCCATCAGCAGTACGATCTGGTCGTAATGCTTCACAGAACTGATCTTTTGTGTTACCGACACCAGGGTCAGCTCCGGATAATTCCGCTCGATATTGCACAATATCTTTTGTTCTGTATTCTTGTCGACCCGGGCGGTAAAATCATCGAGGAGCAGGATCTTCGGGTTGATCACCAAAGCACGGGCAAGCATAAGCCGTTGCTTCTGCCCACCCGAAAGGGTGGTACCTCTTTCCGAGATCACCGTATCCAATCCGTTGGGGAAAGAATCAATGAGATCCTTTAACTCTGCAGTCGCGATGGCCTTTTCGAGGGACTGAGCTGTTACGCAGGCGCTGAAGGCAATGTTGTCGCGAATAGTCATGTTAAAAATAATACTGTCCTGGAAAACAAAGCCCAGCTGGGATTGAAATGAGGCCGCGCAATATTTTTCTATATCCACGCCGTCGAATTTCAGCGATCCTGTTTGTGGCCTTATCAGGCCGGTCAACAGGTACAACAGCTTCGTTTTGCCGGCGCCGGTAGGACCGATGATGGCCGTTCTGGACCCGGCTTTTATGGAAAGGGAAATGTTTTTCAATACGGTAGTTGGCCCATAAGCCACCTGTATCTTCTCCAGTCCTATCGCTCCCTGCAAGGGACCTTCCAGTGTGCCTGCTTCAGCCGGTGGAGGGGCTTCAAGAATATTTTTGATCCTTTCGTATGAGGTAGTAGCCCCGGCAATCACTCCCGACATGGATGCGATCTGAAGGACGGGTATCACCAGCATGGATAGATAGCTGTTGAATGCCGCAAAATTACCCAGGCTCATGTTGCCCGTGATAACAAAATACCCACCAAGCACCAGAATAGTCAGGGCTGCTATATTGGTAGCAAAGGGGGTCACCGGCATGAACTTCGATAACAGGTTCACCGTTGCCAACCCCAGGCCTTTTGCTTTTTCATTGGCCTTTATAAACTTCCCTTGCTCTTCATGCCCGGCATGAACCAGCCTTATCAATGCTGCGCCTGTAATATTCTCGCTGATCACCTTATTTAGCCGGTCAATTATCTCCCTGCTACCCCTGGATAATATTTTTATCTTGTGCAGCATGGTAAAATTCGCTATGCCGATGGCAAAGACCATCGCCATTACGCACAGGGCCAGCTGCCAATTGATGAACAGCATGATCACACTGCAACTGATGACGACAAAGATGGCAGATGCAATGGTGAAAACAGCCTGGGATATGAATGTTTTGATGGCGTCAACGTCAATGGTCAAATGTGTCAACAGCCTGTCGGGGTCGGTGTCTTCCATCCATTCATAGCTTTGATGGGCAATGTTATCTGACAGTTTCCTGCGCAGGTCTCTTGCAACCCGCTCCGAAAAAAGGGCTTGCACCGCGCCCTGAACGCAGGCCAGTACCACGATGGCCACAGCAGCGACGGAGAATTTTAAAATTACCGCCCCTGCATGAAACCCGCCTTTGCCGTAGGCATCGATGGCTTGTGATACAATAGCGGGTATCCATAAGCTCATGGCGTTGGCTGCCAGCATTAGCACAATCAACATCCCGATCAGGTGCCAATAGGGTTTCACAAAGCGCCAAAGTCCTGTATTCATCAGGGATTATAATTATTTATGATAGTCGCTATAGCCTCAGCCATCCTGTCTGGCTCAGCATGAACCCCCAGGTTGGCCGACACAATAATGGTAAGATCATCATCCGGAAAGAAATAGATCGCCGCTTTACCCCCGCCGGTGATAGCGTGAACCCTGCGTTTCTCAAAGGTTGTCTCCTCCCAGCCGCAGCTATATCCTTCTTTTAAACCATTTTTTTCCATGGATGACTCCCATCCGACCACCGGTTTCCACATTTGCGCCATTGCATTTTTCCCTATAAGCCTGCCTTCCTGTAGCGCAATGGTCCATTGCGCCAGGTCCTTTGCGGACGTATTTAAACCCACGGACGGCCATACAAATTCAGGCCAGTTACGTGCAGCCACCTGAAGCCTGTTTGTATCTTCCCTGTGATCGTGAATTTCCCGGTAAAAGCAATAATCCCTGGATAAATGTGGTATAACATCACGCGCATCTCCAAATCCGCTGCACTTCATTCCGGCGACATTGAATTGACGCGTGGATATGAATTGAGCGAATGGCATTCCGCTGACCCTTTCAATAATTTTACCCAACAACGCATAATTAGTTTGCGAAAGCAGGAATTTTCCACCTGGCTCAAACAATATGGAAGTGCCCAGGGTTTTTGCCCAGGAAACATCGTCGTCATGGTCAGGCACGCGATCGATAGGGTCCCAGCAGTCGGGTAATCCGGAGCTGTTGGTAAGCAAATGAAGGATAGTCACTTTTTGCCAGTCGCGCGGAAGATCGTCGAGATACCTTGATATAGGACCATATATATCAAGCCTGCCCTGTTCAACCAGTTGCATGATGGATACGCTTATGATGGCCCGGGTAACACCATGAACAGGAAACACCGTTTGGTCAGATACGGCTATCGAATCTTCTACATTGGCAATGCCTAACGCCTTAAGGCAAATGATCTTTCCACCTTTTACCACAGCCACCTGCATACCAGGGATACGAAGTGCACGCATGTGGCGAAGCAGGCGCCGCTCAACACTATCAAAAATCTTCTTATTCTCTATGCTTTCACTGATCATCCGGGCCTTGCCGATCACTTCGCGCTTTGTCCAGCGTTCATCGACCATGCGATCAGGCATGCCATTGTTTTGCTGGGCCTTTACATCTCCGGATATGTATACGGAGATGACGGCCAATGTGCCAATCAATATATTTGTGCGGCTACTTTTCATAATGCTGTAATTTTGAAACCTGCCGGTTACGGTAACTATACAATAATTCTTTCTCGCCGAACAGCCTTTCGGCAACACGGCCTTGTGCGGTACACTCTGCTATGAGCTTATCAGACTGGATAATGGGGTTCGATTCAGGTGTATACTTTATACTGCTGATAAATTCTATCCACGGCTCCTGCCCCATGGCATATACATATACTTCGGCAGGGCGAAAGATATCAACAAGCGCCATTCCCTTTTTACAATCCGACCCTGACAGTCTTCTCGACTGATCCTTGTCACGTGACAGTTCTTCCGTCAGCAGCGGTCCGTACAGCCACGACAGGGGCGCGCCGTCGCATTCCATTCCCAGGAACAGCACGTCCACGTCGCCAATAAGATCATGAACGTGCCCGTACAAACGCGGTTCAACGATGCGCGAGTCGGCCATTAAAAGAAAAGTAAACTTTTCAACAGCTACATGATAACAGCTTTTAGTGCGGATATTCAGATCGCTGTGCTCGCCAGTAAATGGAATACCCCTGACGGCCACCTCGCCAAATTCAAGCTTCTCCATGTCGTCAATTTCAACCACATTCTTAAAGCCTATTGCATTGAACATTTTTTTCAGGTCGGGGTCCTGTAAGGCCCCGCTTGTCGTCTTCGGCACAATGATGGTTCCGATCCGGTGCCGCAAAGGAAGTAAGGTCTCGAACAGGATATGGTCCTGGTGATTATGGGTGATCAATACAAAATCGATGTGATCAGGCAGGTCTGCATCGGTGAACCTGTCAACGCTGTAATCATATCCATAATAGCTGATCACCGGGTCTACCAGGATACTGATCTCGGAGGTTTCTATCAGGATGCAGGCATGCCCGAAATACCGCATCCTGGCCTTATCACCTGAATACCTGTTGTAGGCCGGGGGTTGTTCTTCTGTAAATAAACTGTTGAACAAGGGTCTCTTCTCCGCCGGAACATTCAATAGCGCAGCAATCTCTTCCAGCGGCGCTGCTTCTTTCTTCATCCGGCTCAAGGCATCTACCCCTTCATGCTCGAAAGGGATATTCAATTGAAGCACACCCGGCTCTTCAAGCCTCGCCACACTTAAACAAAATGGACGCTCATCATTGCAGGTGGTCCAGAGCGCAATGCTTTGGAAAGACTTGTTGTAAAATTCACTGTTATACAACAGCGATTCAAACAGCCTGAACGATGCGTTGTTGTTGAGGTCATACACCAGCTCCACATATCCTTTCAGCAGATCAGGCACCTTTTCATAAAGACTTTCCATCGAAGCCCCTTTCGCATTCCTCCTGATCATTTCATCCAATTCAACGATAGCCTCTGCCAGCTCTATCTGCCTGGATTGCTGCACAATGGTCTCCTGTTTCAGCTGCCGTATCTCCTGCTGACGAGACTCCTTGTAATCCATAAAGGGCCCACCCCTCATTTTGGGATCCAGCGTCGCCTTGCGATGTATCTCCGGCGACCGTATATATGAATTCATTATTTTAAGATGCCTTCCGACAATATTCATAGCCAGCGTGGCCGGCGAAATAAGATGCGGCCAGGCATACCAGTTCATGACCAATGGCTCCAATACCACGTTGGGTTTTAAATAAACTTTTTTTCCGTTCATGGCTTAAATCTTTTTTGTAATATTCAATTAAACATACCTGCTCCCAAATCCGGAATATTTGTTCTTTGCGAACTGCCTGAAGGCGCCTAACCAGGCGGTGTAGTCGATACAAAGCTTGATCAAAGGAAAGAGCAGCAACATCGGGATCAGCTTAGGCCTGAACTCTGCACATTCTTCCGGTTCTACCTGCAGCAACGCGTAGCACCAGGATACGAATCCGATATAGAGCGTGGAAAGGAGCGCCAGGTGAAGTAGCCCATTCATGCCGATGATCAACAGAATAAAGGGCAGTGCCAGAATAAAGAAGACAGAAAACATATCTAACAGGGTGCGCATACCCAGCACGCTGAACGATTGAATCTCCCGCCAGTACTGCCGCCGTTCGAAATATACCGTCTCCAGGTAACCGAGGTTCCAGCGAACGCGCTGTTTTATCAATGCCCTCATTGTAAGCGGTGTGCGTGTCAGGGCCTGTACATTCTTCAGATAGGACACCGAATAACCCAGCCGCCTGCCGATCATCGTAGCCTCCCTGTCTTCCCCGTTCCTAAGGCCACTGTGGCGGGAATAGATCGTATTCAATATATCCCGCTTGAAGCAACAACCTGCTCCGGGCATTACCGGTACGGTGTACACCCTCTGGTGAAATTTATATCTTACACGCGCCAGGCAGTATTCCAGCTGCTGGTACTGGAAGATCTTCCCTGAGCCTTCGAATGGCACCAGCCTGAAAAAATAACCCATATGAGAATCGTTCGCACGCCAGAGATCGATCTTTGACAAGAGGTCCTTCAGCCCGTCGAGGTTGGTATCGAAATCAGAAAGAATAATGAATTCATGCGACACCGATAAGGCAACCTGGCTCAGCGCCCCTACCTTATTGGCATTCGGGGACACGGAAGCAAAGAAAAATGCATCTGGATGAGATCCCAGGTAGCCATCTATCTTCGCAAAGCTGCCATCAGTAGAGCCGTCGTCTATAAGGATAATGTCGAGATGGTCTTTGAATTCCCTGGCCAGTTCCCTGAAATAATCCAGCCTTCCCAGGAAGTTCTCTCTGCCACCCTCATTGAATTGGGGAACAAGTAAACATATATCCTTCTTCATTTCAAGCCCGTTGTTGTACCACTTGAGTTTTGTCCCTTGAACAATATCAGAACAAGTCATAATTATCCCATTTATATCTTATCAGGATTTAAAATATTCCCGGAACCTGTCATTTTTTCCAGGTAGTTGAAATAACCGGACATTAGCCGTTGTATGGCATCTTCCTGATAGCGGCTGCTGTCATACGTTACATCCACTTTCAGATTTTTATAAGAACCACGGAATTGAAGCTGCATGTCGATGGGAATAACGGCATCCGTTTCAGCAGGCCTCTTTTTTACCATGAGATCACCGCTGCCGGAATAGCTGTTACTTAAGGTCTCTTCTTTGACGGTGACATACTGCATGTTTATCTTCCAATACCCGTCTGTCAGCGATTCATTGGCCGGCAGCATTGCAGAGAACAGGTCGTTCAACGTATAGGCATTATACGTGTTCATATCCTCATTTGACTTCTGTACTTTCCTTATGGCTTCTCTGACTGTATCGTTCCCGTTCAATATTGTTCTAATGAGTTTTGTATTCGCCAGGCAGCCTATCTGGTTCTCCGAATCGGGGATATCCCGCCCCAACACGTAGGTGCCTATAAGGAGGTCCTTTTGGCCTGTGGTATAGAAAAGAAAAGATTTGAACGTCGCCTGTAAAACAATAAACAGGTTAACCCTATGCTCTCTCACCAGTACATTCAGGTTATCCGCATGCCGGTCTGTAAAAGAATATGTCACCTCTTTGCATATCTTATCTTTCAGCGCCGTACGTTTTTCATTGCAACCTGGCAGCGTAAGCCTTGCCGGCAGGTCATTGTAAAGCCCCTGCCAATATGCTTTGTGGGTATCATAATTCAATGCTTTATGTTTATTAATGAACCCGAAATGTTCTTTTAGCTGATATTTTAATTCCGGCAAATTGACCGGTGTGTTTGTCTTATGCGCATTGTATAAAGCAACCAGGTCTCTCATCAGGATGTCGAGCGCCCAGCCATCGGCAATGACGTGATGGATGTTCAATGAAAAAGTAAAATAGCCGGCATTGTGCCGAACGACCCGAATCAGGAAGAGAGGCGCTCTTGTCGTTTTCAATATATGGTCGTTGAACGCCAGGAATTTTTCGGCGTCTGCTGCATTGACCGCCCCGCCATTCTTTTGTTCCAGAACCTGAAGAGGCAGTTTAGCGGGGTCTACTTCGTTCACCTTCATCACAAACCGCCCGTTCATTTTGTGAAAAGAAGCATTCAGGCTCTCGTGACGGCGCATAAGGTCGTACAGCGCTTTTTTCAGCATGTCAAGGTCCAATTCTCCCTGCAGCTCATATATCATAACGCCGGAACTGTGCATGGGATCCGTCAACTTGTATTCACTATCGATCTCATCGTTCAGCCAATAAACCTGCGTGGTTGTCACTTCGTAATGTGGCCCTGAAAGGTCTGCCTCGTCATGCGGAGCTCCCGGATGGCCATTGCCCGGTTCGTCGGCAGTAAGTGCCGTTACAAATTCCGCCAGCGTACGGATGGTTGTATACTGCAGCAGATGTTTTACTTCAATGTTCGTATTAAACGCACTGTTGATCTCGATGCCGATCTTCAAGGCAAGAAAAGAATGCCCGCCCATTTCAAAAAAATCATCGTTCAGGCCTACCTGTTCGGCCCCCAGCACTTTTTGCCAGATTGCAGCCAGTCTTTTTTCCGTATCACTGACAGGAGCCACATATTGCTCTGCACTACGCCCTCCTTTAACCATCGGGTCAGGCAGTTTTTTCCTGTCCACTTTGCCGTTGGCCGATAGGGGAAAAGCGTCCAGGCATACATAATGCTGCGGCAGCATATAGGCAGGCAGCAGTCCTTTGAGGTACGCGCGTAAGTCCGCAACGGCAGGCTCCTTTTGCGTAACGAGGTAAGCTATCAATTCTTTTTCGTTGGCAGCGCCGGATGTAGCCGTCACTAACGCAGCATCTATATCCGGATGCAGCTGTAAGGCAGTTTCTATCTCGGCCGGCTCGATCCGGTGGCCCCGTATTTTTACCTGTTCGTCTATTCGTCCCAAGTATTCCAGGTTTCCATTCTTTAACCAACGCCCACGATCGCCCGTTTTGTAAATTCGGCCGCCGGGAAAAAAAGGATCCATTACAAATTTTTCATTCGTCAGATCAGGACGGTTTAAATAACCTTTGGCAACTCCTGTTCCCCCTATCCATATTTCTCCCTCGATACCCGCTGGTTGCAAAACGCCTGCGGCATTGGTGATATAGATGTGTGTATTGGCAATCGGCTTACCAATCAGTACCGGCTCATCTGCCGACAGCAGCGCAACTGTACAGCCTACCGTTGCCTCCGTTGGCCCGTATTCGTTATAGATCCGCATATCGGGGTTCAACTCCTTAAGGAAGTGAACGTGCCGCCTGTCAACCGGCTCACCGCCCAGGATCACGCAAACCACCGGTGAACTGCCAAGGCCAAGCTGGCTCAGCATGTCGACATGGGACGGCGTTAGCTTAACGCAATTGGCAGAAAATCTGCCGGACATACAGTTAGCAAGTATCTCCGTAATGTCGGCATGTTGTGAATAAATGCCCAATGTGCCCCCACTCGTCAACGTACAGAAGATACTTGTAATAGTAAGGTCGAAGGTCACCGGCGTAAACAAGCTGAAATTCGGGATCAGCCCTTCGGGGAAATAATAACGGTTGGCCCATTGAATGTAATTAGCAAAGCTTTGATGTGCGATCTCACAGCCCTTTGGCTTCCCGGTAGAACCCGATGTATAAATAAGATATGCGGTGTTGCCGGGCAAAATGTGTGGCATGGCAAATGGTGTTGCCGGCACAATGGCATCGAGCTGAATGTCGATGGCGAAGACCTGACCTTCGTAATAATCGAGCGTTGCGAGTTCATCTGCCTGTATAACCATCAGCTTAACACCTGTGTCCTCTATGATAAACTTTTTCCGCGTGGCAGGATATTCAGGATCCAGCGGCACGAATGCACAACCCAGCTTGAGCGTAGCAAGTATAGCGACGATGAGTTTTTCCGAACGGGGCAGCATGATCCCGATAAGGTCGCCGGGCCGTATTGAATACTCATCGGCAAAATAAGCCGCCAATGCATCTGACCTTTCATTCAACTCACGGTACGTTAGCCGGTGCTCGCCAAACTCCACGGCCACGGCCTCTGGCGTCGCTGCAGCCTGCCTGTTAAACAAGGTCACAACGTTGGTGTACCCTGGCGCCGCTGATGATGGTTTGTTAAAGTCTTTCAGTATCTGTTTTTCCAGGTCGTCCAGGATATCTATCTGCTCAATGGGCCTTGAGGGATCAGCACTCACAGCCTCGAGCAGCTGTTGGTAATGTACGCACATCCGCTCTACCCATTCCTTACTGTACAGATCTGAATCATATTCTATTGACAGGGACAAAGCCCCGTTATTCTCTTCCAGAAAAAAAGTCAGGTCCACCTTACTGATCGACGGTGCAACAGCCCCGAATTTTTCTAATTCGAAATCCTTAAACCACCGCTGCTGCATCTGTGTATGTATTGTTTCATTCAGGTTCGAGAAGTCGATCAGTACGTCGAATAAAGGGTTTCTGCCCATACCCCTTTGCAAGGGAAGCGCATTCACCAGCTGATCAAAAGGGTAAGGATGATGCTCGTAAGCTTCCAGAGTGGTCTTCTTCACTTTTTGCAATAGCTGCCTGAAATCATCTGTTCCTTCGAACCTGTTGCGCAACGCCAGCGTATTCACATAGAACCCGACCTGATCCTCCAGGTCAGCATTGTCCCTGCCGGCTATTGGGCTGCCGACTATAATATCTTGTTGGCCCGAATACCTGTAAAGCAGCATATTCAGGACTGACAATAGTCCCATAAACAAAGTGCCGCCTTCTTCCCGGCAGAATTTTTTCAATACAGCCAGTTCTGCAGTTCCTAACTCGCGGCGTACTTTACCGCCCCGGTAGCTTTTCAGCTGTCTGCGCAAACCGGAACCGGTGAGCTCAAGTACAGGCAACTCTCCTTCGAATTGTCGCATCCAGTAGTCCCGGTGCGCTTTCATCACCTGTCCGGCAAGTTGCTCCTGCTGCCAATGTGCATAATCTTTGTATTGGATACGCAGCGGTGGCAGTGGATTGATCCCTGCCATCACCTGTCCGCTGTGCTCAGTCATCAGCTGACTGAATTCTCTTATAAGAACGGCCATTGACCACCCATCAACGATGATATGATGCATCACATAACAAAACACCCATTCATTGTCTTCCACTCTGAACAAACCTGTTCTTACCAATGGTCCTTTTGCCAGATCGAATGCCTCATGGAACATTCGTTCAACCCTATGCTTTATATATTCCCGTTTATCTATTCTGTCACGTACGTCTTCCCGCACAGTTATAAAGCCGGAAGCGTTTGCAGGAAGCACCAACTGCCGCACTTCTCCGGAACCGTCTTCCCTGAAAACTGTTCGTAATATCTCGTGTCTTTCAACGATCATTCCAAGCGCCCGCTCAAGCAGGTCTTCCTCAATTTTTCCGCGCAGCGTGTAGGCATAAGGTACATTATATGCAACACTGTCTTCTGAAAACCGTTGCAATACCCAAAGCCGGTGTTGGCCCGAGGATAAAATATAATCCGGTGTCAACGGAATGTTCTCAATGGGAACAACAACCGGTGTTTCGTGTTTAATGCCGTCTGTTCCTTCCACCTGCTGGCCGGGGGCATCGATCCCCTTTTGTGCCCGCTCTATCAACATTGCCTGCGCGCCAAGCTCTACATGCATAAACAGGTCGCGCATCTTTAGCTTAACGCCAAATTCTTTATCCAGTACACTGGCCAGCCGGAATACTTTCAGGCTATGGCCACCCAGCTCGAAAAAATCGTCATTCACACTGATCCTTTCCCTGCTCAGCATTTCCTGCCAGATGGCAACCAGCTTTGTTTCTATTTCATTACGTGGAGCAACATATTTTTTTCCGGTTGCCATTTCCATCCCTTCCGGATGAGGCAGGGCCCGTTTGTCGACCTTTCCATTAGCCGTCAGCGGCAATTCAGATAACTGAACATAATGAACAGGCAGCATGTACGAGGGTAACGCTTCCGAGAGCCAGGATCGCAGTTCCGATACATGGAGCACTTCCTCACTAACGAGATAGGCAGCCAGCTCCTTTTCTCCCATTCTGTTCGGCACAGCAACTACCACAGCCCCCTTCACAGCCTTATGCCGCAACAACACACTTTCGATCTCTCCGGGTTCAATACGGAATCCCCTGATCTTTAGCTGGTCATCCCTGCGCCCCAGAAATTCAAAATTTCCGTCTGGCAGCAGCCTTCCCAGATCTCCGGTACGGTAAAGCCGTGCGCCCGGGAGGTATGGATCATCGACAAATTTTTCCGCCGTCAATTCCGGCCTGTACAAATAGCCCCTGGCAACCCCCAAACCGCCCGCGCAAATTTCACCCATCATGCCCGGAGGTTGCAACTGTCCCTTCCTGTTCAGGACATAGGCATATGTATTCCGCATTGGTTTTCCTATGGGAATATAGCCGGCCGAATGTATTTCACAGGTCAGGGTAAAAACGGTGTTCTCCGTTGGGCCATACCCATTGATGATCTTCACGTGCGGGTACCGATCCTTTAAAATGCGGATATATTCAGCCGATAGCTTTTCACCACCTATAAGAATAGTCTTCAGGCCGGAGAATACACTAATGTTCCTGCTCACCAGCTGATTGAAAAAGCTCACTGTAAACCACATCGTATCTACACCCCAACGCCTGATCAGCTGCTCCAGCACAGTGCCATTCAACAGTGTTTGGGCCGTGCATAATATCAACCGCCCACCGTTGAGCAGCATGCCCCAGAATTCAAAAATGGTTGCATCAAAAGAAAGGGAGCCGGTTGACAACAACGTCTCCCGCCCGGTCAGCGGAACAAAATCACCGGGCTTCACCAACCGCACAATGCTCTTGTGCTCTACCATGACACCTTTCGGCAATCCCGTTGATCCCGAAGTATATATTACATAAGCCAGGTGGGAAGGAATATTAACAGCCGTTGGGTTCTCCCCGCTATATTCCCCTGTTAAAGCTTTTTTAAGTTCTGCTTCTTCCAGCAGCAGTGTACACCTGCTGTCTGAAAGGATATACTGTACCCTTTCATCAGGATATTCCGGGTCGATGGGCACATAGGCGCCCCCTGCTTTCAGAATACCCAACAGCGCGACGATCATCCGATGACTACGTTGCAGTCGCACCCCTACCAGGTCATCCGGAACAATAGCACACGACTCTCTTAGGTAATGTGCTACCCGGTTGGCCTGCTCATTCAATTCCTTATAGGTTAAGCTGTTCTCTTCAAAGATCAATGCAATGGCATCAGGCGTTTTATTCACCTGCTCCTCAAACAACCTCACGACGGTCTTTTCCGTCGCCGCCTCTTCGCCTGGCCGCGTCCCCTCTTCCTGAACAGCCACCATGGGAGCCTGGAGTGATATCAGCAATTCTTTTTGCTGCTGCTCATTGAGCAAAGGTAACAGGCCGATGGACTGGTCAGGCTGACTCAAAATAGCGTCCAGTAAATTTTCAAAGTAGCCCGACATTTGGCGAATGGAATCCTCGAGATAAACGTCGGTGTTATATTCGATATAGGCGGTAAGGCCATTCTCCGTTTCGGTAAACACAAAGCTCAGGTCAAACTTGCTTATCTTATATTCATTGGTCTTCCAGGGGGTCGCTTCAAAATTCGCTGGTCTTTGCTTTTTCCTGGCTCCATTGATCTCATGATTGAGCAATGCTACCACCACATCAAATAAAGGGTTACGGCTCATGTCCCTTTGTATAGGCAGGTTGGCTACCAGCTCATCAAAAGGGAATTCCTGGTTTTGATAGGCCCCGAGCGTAATATCTCTAACGGTAGTCAACAGCTGCCGGAAAGTATCCTTACCTGAAATGCGTGTTCGTAACGCCAGTGTATTTACATAAAATCCTATCTGATCTTCCAGGTCGGGGTGAACCCTTCCTGCAATGGGGCTTCCAATAACAATATCTTCCTGTTCCGAATAACGGTATATCAGGGTATTTATAACAGCCAGCAATCCCATGAACAGCGTACTTCCTTCTGCCTGGCACAGATCTCTCAGAGCACTTGTTTTCTCCGCACTGATGTATCTGCGCATCTCTCCCCCCCTGAAACTTTTCACCATGGGGCGCGGCTTGTCAACAGGCATCTCCAGTACCGGCACATTGTCGGCAAACTGCTGCATCCAGTATTCCCGTTGTCTTTTCAGCGAAGGCTTCTGGAACCACCGCTGCTGCCATGAAGCATAATCCTTGTATTGGATCCGCAAAGGGGATAAGGGATTCTCTTTACCACTAATACGGGCATTGTACAACAGTTGTAATTCCCCGAACAAAATATCCATTGACCAGCCGTCTGTGATGATGTGATCCATGGTATAGGAGAATACCCATTCATCATCCTCCAACCGGTAAATACAGGCCCTGATGAGCGGCCCTTTTAAAAGATCGAACGGTTTTCTGAATGCAGCATCAAGCAGTTGTCTTACATGCTCCTTCCTGTCGGCCCGGTCCCGAAGGTCTATGCGGCCAAGGGAAAATTCCAACTCATTCAGGGGCACGATCACCTGCCGTACTTCCCCGGATGTATTATTACGGAATATAGTCCGCAGGCTCTCATGTCGCGCCATAAGGATATTGAATGCATATTCCAGTGCAAGTTCATCTACCTGGCCCTTGAAAATATACACCCCGTTCATATTGTAGGCAGTGCCTCCTTCCGCCAGTTGGGTCACCATCCACAAACGCATTTGGGAAGATGACAATACATAATCCTCCTGAGGCGGTAACAAAGGAATAGCATCTATGACCGCATCATCACTAATATGTTGCTTCAGATAATCGATCACCTCCTTTTTCATCTCCCTGATCTGCCGGATCATCGCTGCAGGAATCTCCGGATTATCGCTGCTGAGCCGGATATCACCATTGTGCAGGGCGATGTCGATCTTATTCTCCTTCAGCTCCCGCAGTACTTCTTTTACATTCATAGAAACGTATGTTAAATGTCTACGACAAATTGTTTTTCTTTCTTGCTATTGATCCAGCAGATATCATCTATTTCCAATGCCAGCTGACGAACATTCTTCAACTGAAAGAAGGCTTTCAATGATAGATCGACCATGAACTTCTTTCTTACTGATCGCAGGAAAACCATTGCCTTCAGCGAGTCGCCTCCAAGGTCGAAGAAACTGTCTTCTACACCCACTCCATCTATCCCAAAAAATCCTTCGATCAGGCTAACCACCTCTTTTTCCGTAGTTGTTTCAGGGGAGATATAGTTAGTTTCTAAACTGGGACGCTCGGTCTTTGCAGCCGCAATTTCTGCAACAGCTTCTCCCGCACCTGCAATATTTTCAGCACTATTCACAGCCTCTATTCTTTGCATCAGGTCGGTGATGGTTTCGAACACGACAGGGCAATTGTTATACTGTAATGTGCGCTCGAACAAACCCCTGATCTCTGAAGGATGCAGCACAGCAGGATTAGATTCCATCTCATCAAAAGCCATCTCACCCAACCCCACACATTTCCAGGAAGGTAATTCGGAAGACTTCGACGCTATGAAATGATGCACCCAGCTACACGCTGCTGCATAAGTGCTGTACCCCAGTCCGCCCACAGCAGCTACCAGGCTGCTGGCGATCCATACGAAGTCAGGTTTTTTGTGCTTAAAAACATCGTAGATATTTTTTGCTGCTGTTACTACCGGGACCAAGATCTCCTGTACCCGTTGTTCAGTAAGATCTTCTACCAATTCAACATGGGCTCTGTCGATAATCGCCGCCGTATGGATCAATCCATCAATGCGTCCATGTTCCTTTTCTATCATTGTGACCACAGATTCGAAAGACTCCCGGTCTGCAATATTCGTATTTACGTATTGTACACTTCCTCCCATTTCCTTCAACTTCTGCAGCCTGCGGAGTTTGTCTTTCATGCCGGCGCCGGTGAGTTCCTCCCCGCCGGTCACTATGATCCTTGCCTGGTATTGTTTTAATAAATACGTTGCGAGCAAAAGGCCCAGTTCTCCCAAACCACCCGTAACGAGGTAGCATCCTTCTTTCTTAATTATTTTTCTTTCATGATCCGCAATACCGGGAAGCCTGCGGTAAACGAGCTCCCATCGCTGACCGCCCCGGACGGCAATGGATGGTTGTTTTATTTGTCGGGCGCACAGCAGTTCGGCCACTACTGCTTCAGCAAAAGTTGCCGGGTCTGCGCTTACATCTATATCGATATTCATACAGGTAACCGCTTGCTCCTGGGGCAGAACAGACAGTATGCCCGGCATCAGCGAAGCATCTGCTGAAAACATCTCTGTTCCGGAAACCTTATACAGCCTGTCGGTTAAAAGGAATATCCTCTTTCCTTCCAGGCGGCCGGCCTGCAAAAAGGCCTGAATAGCCTTCCAAAAAGGCGTATAAAAATTACCTTCATGCCCTGCATAAATGATGTCAGTAATGTTCTCCCGGGCATGATGGCAATCTTCGACCAGTATTCGCAGATCGTTTGGCGAATGGGGATTTATAATATATGAGTCAGGAGACGTCTTAGAATATTCTTCACCGGTATACACTTCGATGACCCGGCAACCGTTTGCCACAAGCAGGCCTGTAAAATAGCCGGAAAATTCCCTGCCAGGGGAAAAAAAGAGATATGTCCCTTTATCTTTTCTGCCTATGTGGTGGAATGTAGCTGACTGCATCCAGGATGGATAATACAGCCAGTTTTCCAGGGACCTTTTACCCGGAAGGGCAAGCATGCCTGCACCGGCGGAAAGATCAGCCTTATGATCAAAACGAACAGGTTCAAAAGAATAGGTAGGTAATGGCATCTTCTTCCTTTTTTCATGCGCATGAAATGCCTTCCAGTTTACCTCTAACCCCCGCGACCATAAAGATGCCAGGGTTGCCGATACCAACCGAAGATCACTGTTTTCTTCCCACAGCGACCGCACCAGGTAATGGGAAAAGATATCCCTGCCGTCATCCTGGTGTTGCTTCAGCAAACTGGTGAGCGAGTTGCCCGCACCAACCTCCACAAACAACATCTCCTCATCCCGGTTAAGCAGCGTTTTGATCCCCTGAGAAAACCTAACGGTATTACGCATATGGCGTAACCAGTATGTGGGGGAGGCAGCAACTTCCGGCTCAACGAACTCCCCGGTCATATTCGAGATAATAGGTATTTTGGGTGTATGAAATTGTACCTTTTCCAACTGCTGCCTGTATTCATCCAGGAATGGATCGAGCATATGAGAATGGTAAGCCTGTGCCGTGCGCAGCTTCACATAGTCGGTGTTGCACTGGTCAAGTTCAGCGGCCAGCCTGTTCATGGCCTGCGGCTCTCCAGACAGCACTATCTGACCCGGACCGTTTATCGCAGCGAGAGAAACGCCTTCCCTGATATATCCACCCGCAGCGTCTTCCCCCGCTGCCACACTTAGCATTACGCCCTCAGGAAGTTTCATCACTATTTCAGCCCTTTTGAGGATCAGCATCATCGCATCTTCGAAAGTGAATATCCCGCTGATCACGGCAGCAACATATTCTCCCAGGCTATGCCCGATCATGTAGTCGGGTATTACTCCTGTCGACATCAGCCATTTCGCTAGCGCATATTCGAACAGGAAGATCAGGGGATAATTATACAGCGATTCATCGAGCAACCCTTTTGCCCGGCCAGTAGGATAGATCGTTTCCCTGATATCAATACCCATCAGCCGGTTGATCAGTGAAAATCCAAGATCCATTTCCGTTCTGAATGCAGGCACCGACTGATAGAGCTCCTTTCCCATATTGAGGTATTGCGAGCCTACGCCGGGGAACATAAAGACCAGCCTCGATTGCTTTTCCATGATCTTACCGGAAGATTGTTTCCCGGCTTGTGCATCCAAAAGGGACAGCAACTGCTCTCTGGTTGAAAACACCCCGGCATACCGGCTGGGAAAGTGCCGGCGACCCGTTTGTAAAGTGAATGCAAGATCGTCGATATTGATATCTTCATGTTCTAGCACAAACGTCTTCAGATCGTTCGTGTATCTTGCTAATGACTGGTCCGTTCTGGCCGATAAGGTTAGTATCCGGAAAGGCCACCCCTGTTCGTATGCTGTTTCTTCCGGAGCCTCCTCCAGTATTACATGCGCATTGGTACCGCCCATACCCATGGAGCTTACTGCAGCGCGAAGAGGCATCGTTCCGTTCCTGTTCCATTCTTTCAGTTCCGTATTCACATAGAAAGGCCCTCCTGCAAAATCAATAGCCGGATTGGGCGAATTGAAATGCAGGCTGGGAGGTATTAGTTTATATTTCAGGGAGAGACAGGCCTTGATAAGACCAGCCACTCCTGCGGACGTATCGGGATGTCCTAAATTCGATTTCACCGACCCGATGGCGCAATGTTTTTCTGTTGCCCTGTTAAAAGCAATATTCAGCGCTTCGATCTCGATCGGGTCGCCCAGGCGGGTTGCCGTACCATGCGTTTCTACATAACCGATGGTATCAGGGGTTACTTTGGCAAAAGCATACGCCCGCCTGATGCATTCAGCCTGTCCTTCCACACTGGGCGCAGTAAATCCAGCTCTTCTATCACCATCACTGTTGACGAAACTGCCCTTGATAACAGCGTAAATATGATCTCCCTCTTCGATGGCATCTGCGAGCCGTTTAAGAACAACGACGCATGAACCCTCACCGCTGACCGCTCCGTTGGCATCTTTGTCAAAAGCACGGCAATGACCATCAATCGAGTTGGCCATTCCCTCCTGGTATAAATAACCTCCATCCCGGGTGGTAGCTGCATGTACCCCACCCGCAACGGCCATCTTTGCTTCACCGAATAACAAGGCTTTACAGGCCAGGTTAACGGAAACTAACGAGGTGGAACATGCGGTATGCAACGTTACCACCGGCCCTTTGAAGTTAAATTTATAGGCCAGCAGCGGACCCAGGTAATCCTTATTATTGATCTGGTTGAGCGTAAGGCCATCTATCTGCAACTGCGAATTTTTTAAATGCGAATGGATCCTCCAGTTCAGATCATCTCCCCCGCCGGTAAACAATGCTATTGGGCCATTTACCTGCCTGGGGTCATAACCCGCATCTTCAAAAGCTTCCCACACACATTCGTGAAAAATGCGGTTCATAGGATGCATGAGGGTTGCTTCATCTGGCCGGTATCCAAAAAAGGACGCGTCAAACTGGTCTTTCTTTCTCATGGCAGCTCTTACAGGCACATAATTTTTACGCGCCATCATACCAGGGTCTACCCCCGCATCGATCAGTTCCTGATCCGACAGGAACTCTACCGATTCTATGCCCTTCTTCAGATTGTCCCAGTACTGCCGCCAGTTATCTGCTCCCGGCAGGCGGCAGCTGATACCCACGATAGCGATCTCCAAACCACTATTGTTATTTTTATTTTTCATTAAATAGCTATTAAATTTTTTTCGGGTAATGTCATAAGAACGCTCCTGTTCAGGAGCTCTACACGCACCAGTAATTTTTCTTTGCCATCATGCCTCACCACCTCGCAGGAAAGACCCGCGAGCACACCACGGGTAATGGTCAATTGTTTGCCTGGTTCGAAATAGCGTTCCGACACCTGGATCTCATTTTCATCATTTACTGTAAGCTTTAGATTATTTATCAACGCGTCATTGATCCGCGCTACGCTCTTGCCAGACCTGACATAATACAGATACCCGTCTGTTTGCATACACCGGTAATAATCTTCACCATTTTCAAGTTGAACAAAGACATAAGAGGGAAACAATGGTTCGTCGACATATTTTTTCCGGTCGTGCCAGGTCTTGAGCGTTTTCTTTAAAGGAAGATAGGAATTGATGCTCCGTTCAATAAGTTGACCGTATACTTTCTTCTCATGGCGTGGCCGGGTATAGATCAGGTACCAGCCGGTATTAAAACCATTCATGCGGAAACAGGATTAAGGTTGAGTAAAGAATAAGGCTATCGCTACAGTAAGTAACAGGACTTCTCTGCAAAAAAAAAGGAAAATAAAAGGTCAGGAAATTTTCAGGAACAGATCTCCCGAGCGGGAAATGCTATTCAAATTATTTTAAAAAAACAAAACGCTGTTTGTTATAACCAGCCATTTTATGGCGGATTATACGCTAATGAAGCTGGCACCGGCTGCATCTTTTAAACTGATCATTGATAAGATCCGTTACACTTTTCACATGTTCATTGATGAAAAAATGACCGCCGTCAAATACATGTATATTATACTTCTTCCGGGTGTAGCTTTTCCATCCTTCTACCTGCTCCTGTAAAATATCGTCATTGCTGCCGGTGAGAATGGTTATATCCGAACTCAGCTGCCTGATATCTTTTTCGGCCAACACGGTTTCACCGATCCTGAAATCACATCGCAGCAACGGCATGAAAAGATCCAACAGCTCATCATACTCAAATACCTCAGCCGGTGTGGCTCCCAGTTTTACAATTGCCGAAACAAACTCCTCCCGGGGCAACGAATGATAAGGTGTTCTGTCGGGTCGTTGAATGTGTGGCGCCCCCTTGGCAGAAATGAACAGATGCGCAGCGGTTGTGCCCCTCGTCTCTTCCAGCCGGCAGGCAACCAGGTAGGCCAGCAGGCCTCCCATACTATGGCCGAAAAATGCGTAAGGCGCTGAATCATTAATCTCTGTACTGACTCTGGCAACCACATCTTCCACCATAACTGATACATCATCAGAGAAAGGCTCATGCATACGCTTACCTCTGCCTGCCAGCTCCACCGGTATCATTTCAATGCATGGAAACAGTAATGGCTTCCATTTATCATAATAAGCAGCCGTGCCTCCTGCATAGGGCAAACAAAAAAGTTTTATCTTTTTTGCATTCATATTATTCGAGTTATTTTATCTCATTCCATATTGGCGCACACTGAATTCAGCAATGGCCTCCTGGTGTATCTGAGTAGTTCCTTCTATGATCTCAAGGATCTTGGCTTCCCTGAAAAGACGCTCTACCGGGTATTCTTTGCTACAGCCATTACCGCCATGCACCTGCACCGCATCTGTAGTCACTTTCATTGCCAATTTAGCGGTAAAACACTTCGCGATGATCGTCTCCATCAGCGCATCTTTATGCTTTGTCTGCCGCATGCTGCCGGCCCGCAGGCACAATGACCTTGCTGCATGCACGCCGGTGGTCGCTTCGGCAATGATAGCCTGTACCGGAGCATGCAGGAATATCTTCCGGCCGAACTGTTTTCTTTGAATTGAATAGGCATTCATTGCCTCGAGCGCTTCCTGCGCAAGCGCAAGCCCTGCCCAGGCAATGCTATATCGACCATGATCAAGTGCAGTATTGACAATATAAGTAAAACCGAATCCCTCTTTTCCCAACCTGTTCTCTTCCGGAACTTCAACCTCACAGAATTCGATCTCTGCCAGGTGTGCTGCCCGGTTGGCCAAAAGCCCCTTCATGGGAACTACAGAAACGCCAGGGCTCTTCGCATCTACAATAAATGCCGATATGTCTGTTCCGTTCCTCGCAATCACAAGGAAAAAATCGGCGATGGCGGCAAAGGATATCCATTTCTTTCGACCATTGATTACATATTTGTCTTTATGCCGCCGGTAGGCAGTCACGATGCTTCTGGCATCTGATCCGGCGCCCGGCTCAGTCAGGGCGAAAGCGCCTATCTTATTGCCAGCGGCCATTTCGGGTAGCCAGTTCATTCTCTGGCTTTCTGTTCCAAACCGGAGGATCGCTTCCCCCACCAGGGATGTATGCACGGTCAGCAGCGATCGCGTCGACGCGCATGCCTTTCCGATCTGCTCGGTCAGCAAACCATAGCTCACTGCATCCAATGCCAAACCATTGTACATTGCCGGAAAACTGGCTCCCAGGTATCCCTTATCCGCCATCTTCCGGATCAGGCCGGCGGAGATTTGCTGTTCTTCGTCGAATGTGGCAGCATACGGCCGTATTTCCATTGCAGCAAAGGCCCTTGCCTCATCAATGAGACCGGCTACTTCAGTTATCATGTCAGTGCCCCTCTCATTTTATTGACCAGTAACACCATATTATCTACACTCTTGAAGTTGTTGATGTTAATATCGTCGTTATCAACCCTGAACCCAAACTCGCTCTCGATATAATTCAGCAGCTTCATGGCAAACATTGAGTTTACAAAACCGAGCGAAAAAATATTTTCATGGTCTTCAAATGACACATCGGCCTCTTCATTTGAAATAATAAAATTGGCAGTTATGAAGTGTCGGATTTTTTCTCTTACTTCCATATTGCATTTCTGTTTATTCTAAGATCTATGTAATCGGGATACTCCGGTATTTGCAAAAGTTCGTTCTCAAAGACTATATTGCCTGTTCCATCATTGGATATCTCATAGAAATTGCAAAACTTATAGGTGACATACATCATTCTGTTCCGGTCAGTCATCCTGAAGTCGGCGCGCAGCTTTACACCATTTCGCCGGGCTTCATTCATAATATAGGCTAACAGAACAGTTCCTACCCCCCGGGACATCACCCGGCACGACATCAACATCATGCGTAACTGCCAGGCATCTACGCGCTTCTCTACCAATGCCAGGCCGATCTTTCCGTAGGAACCATATTTATCTGTCAATTCACAAACCAGCAGGTCATGCTTGTCAGAGTTGCTGAAAAAATGCAATTCCTCGAAGCTGTAAGTAACTCCCGTGGCATTCAGTTGGTTTGTTCTAACCGTCAGCTCTTCTGCACGCTGTAGATCAAACTCCCCGGCGTCTGATATTTGAAACACCATATTCAGCGTTGCCAGAAACGCTTCCTTCGGCCCTGAGAATTGTTGTTCATGCTCGTTACGCCGGATATCCTGCTGGTACATCTCCCTTCGCCGGGCCGAGTCTTCGGTCACAAACCTCGGATTAAACCGCGGGTAGTTCAGCAGGTTAAGATAATCGCCCGCATCAATACATTGTATTTCGCTGTGTGTGCTGCCAACCTCCTCCCTTTCAAAAGGCTGGTCGTCTATAAAGGCGATCGTATCGAGACCGATATTCATTTTTTTTCCGATGATGTCTACCGCGGCGGATTTCGCATTCCAACTGATCTGCGGATAAAGGAAATAATGCGCCACGCGCAGCTCTTCCAGTTTTCTCCAGCAGTCGTCGAAATTGTTCTTACTGGCAATGGAAAGCAGAATGCCGCGGTGATCCAGGCTTTCCAATACTTCGGTGATCCCTGGTTTAAGAATTACCTGTGGGTTCTCAGACAAGGTTCCATGCCACAACGTATCATCCAGGTCCCATATAAGACATTTTACATCCTTGCTGTGTCGTTGCTCTTTCTCATTCATAAATTCTTTTTCACGTGTATTTAAAAAAACCCTGTCCTGTCTTTCTGCCAAGCATACCCGCCTGCACCATTTTTACCAGAAGCGGACAGCACCTGAACTTAGGGTCCTGATAACTATTGCACAAAATTTCCAGGGAGTTCACCACTGTATCCAGGCCAATGAGATCGGCCGTAGCCAGCGGTCCCATGGCATGCCCATACCCCTCTGTGAAAATGAGGTCAATGTCCCTGGGAGAAGCCACCTGGTCTTGCAACAAAAAAGCAGCCTCGTTCATAAATAAATGAGAAAGACGGTTCGATACAAAACCCGGGTAGTCTTTTACCACCACACACTTCTTTCCGAAAGAGGCCAGGAACGTCTTTATAGTGTTTACCGTATGCTCCGATGTATGATAACCTGTTATTACTTCTACAAAATTTTTTAATGGTACCGGGTTCATAAAATGCGTTCCTATAACATTCTGCGGCCGATGAAAACAGGCTGCAGCCCTGGTTATTGCTATACAACTCGTGTTGATGGCGAACAGCGTCTCCGGATCAAATACACCCCTGATATTCCTGTAAAGGGCTTCCTTTTTGTTCCAATCCTCAGGGATATTCTCTATAACGATACGTACATCTTCCAGTTCTTTGTATTCGGTGGTGAATACGATGCGTGCCAACAGTTCTGCCGATGTGGGCCATTTTTTTTCGGAATTCATCATCCTGAATAAGCGCAGATCACCGGGTATCTTTGCTTCAGCCCTTTGCAACGCCTGGGGATCGGCGTCGATCAATATAACTTCGTATTCGAAAATAGCAAGGTTCAGCGCCAGCCCTGTACCCATGGTGCCCGCACCAATGACTGCGATCTTTTTGTTGCCTGTCATTACAGCAGCTTTAATATTATTAATAGTGGGTGTTAGGTTCGTTCAACGGTAGTATTTCTAACTGATAAAGAATCGTTCAGCAGTATTCATTAGCGTCCTGATGATCTTTTGTTCGAGTCCGAATTTGATGAGCCCCACTGTTGAACTGGCCCCGACCTTCTCCTTCATTTCCTGCCTGATCCTTTCCACGGTTCGAATGCCGAGGAAAAGTTCCTCCGCCACTTCCTTATTGCTTTTTTCCTCCCATAGCAATTGAAGGATCTTTTTTTCACGGTCGCTCAGAATGCTACGGCCGCCGTTCATATTTATTTTGATAGTAATTTGTTTATTCCAGTACAACGCCTCTGTGAACCACCGGCTCCTGCAGACCCTGTTATTCGCAATGTCGTAAATGGCGTGCATCAATTCTTCCGGCTCATCCGATTTCGATACAAATCCATCGATGCCAACATCGATGAGGTCGCTGATAAGATCCATATCCATACTTACGGATAAGATCAATATTTTAATAGCCGGATATTCCCGCCTGATCCTTTCGGCAGCTTCAAGTCCGTTCAACCCGGGCATGAACAGATCCATCAGAAGGATATCAACGGGTTTGTATTTAAGTTCTTCCAACAGTTCAGTCATCGTGCGTACTTGTATCGTGACAAAAATATTGTCCTGCCCCGAAAGATAATTCTTCAGTACTTTTCTGAACAGCGTATGATGATCGACAATAGCCAAATTAATAGTTTGCATTCGCATGCCTGGATGTTAAAAAGGATTTAACATTTTGTTTTCATTACCATTACTCGTATATATACACTCATACAATTATGTTTGTGTGTACATGTTCGTGTGACTTAACACCGGTCTACGTTCTTCACGTATTCACATTTCGACTCAACAAATCTATGCCCGGGTCCGTTCTCAAAAATAGAGACATGGTTACGAGTATAATTGAGCGCTGCCATAAAATACTTTCTGGTTATCCGTAAAAAATAAATATCGATAGCTATTTAAATTACAATGATGGAACCAGGGCCCATGCCGGTTCACCCAACCAAATTCTTTTATCATGATTCTTAAACCTATCAATGTGGCCATTACCGATGACCACGCTCTATTTAGAAAGCTCCTGGTGGATTTTCTTTCTGAAAAAAAAAACCTTTCCATCAACCTGGAGACAGGAGATGCATTCGAATTATTAAGCAAGTTGAAAAAGGTCCCGGTCGACATTGTTCTGCTCGATCTGTTCATGCCGGGAATGAACGGTATTGACACCGTTACTATCCTGCGAAATGAATTTCCTGATATCAAGATCATCATCGTATCCCTGTGTACTGACCTGAAGATCATCAGCGGACTACTGGACCTGGGCATTTATGCCTATCTGTCCAAGGCAGACGAGCCAGCCAATCTTCTGCAGGCTATTGTGGCGGCATCTGAAAACAGGATTTACAGGAACAAGTTGTTCACCGAGGCGCTTTATATCGACAAAGAACAAAAGATCAACAGGCAATTGAAAAGCCCCGCCTACATTTTAACAGAGAGGGAAAAAAAGATCGTCCAGTTATTATGGGAAGAAAAAAGTAACCAGGAGATCGCATCTGCCGTGTATTTAAGTGTTAGCTCCGTCGAGAAATTGAAACAGGAGTTGAAAGAAAGACTTGAGGTAAAGTCAATTATCGGGCTCTTCAAACATGCGCTTAAAAACGGGATCATATCCATCCAAACAACGCTGGCAATGCAATGACATCATGTGATATCGAACAGCATTCGGTTGGCGGAATCTACCCGAAAGTATAACATGAGTATTTACCGCCATTTTCATCCAAACCATAAACACTATTTTACTTTCAAATACCAAACGTATGAGCAACACAGATGTTTTTAACCTAACCCTTATCGATTCCAATGAAGAAATTGATCAGATCAATAAAAAATTCTACGGCAGATTTAATTATCCATGGCCTCCTTCTGTTATTCATTCATATCCTGCGGATGTTACTACCCTGTTCCTGAACCAGGATATAGGTAACTGGGAGCATCAACGAATTCCAACGGATCTTAAAATATGGGTTGCCGGCTGCGGCACCAACCAGGCGCTTTTGACGGCGTTGAAATTCCCGCAGGCCCAGGTATATGGAACAGATCTGTCAACCCAGTCGATCAATACCTGTAGAAAAAATGCAGATCAGATTGGCGTTAAGAACCTGGTGCTGGAAGAAAAAAGTTTAAACCAGGTTGACTATGAAGAGGAGTTCGATTATATCATTTGCACGGGAGTAGTTCACCATAATGCAAATCCTGAGATCACCCTGAACAGGATATCCAGGGCGCTGAAGAAAAATGGCATCATGGAATTCATGGTATATAATTTCTATCACCGGATAGCATCGGTGGCTTGTCAAAAGGCGATCCGTAATTTTTATGACACCAGTTCCACCATCGACCTCGACCTCGAACTTACGCTGATCAAAAAATTGCTGGCCGATTTTCAATATGATGGCTTAATGAAGAGTTATCTGTCTGCACATGTCAACATGCCCGAAGCACAGATGGTCGATCAGCTTATTCAACCGAATGAATACAGCTATACGGTTGAATCGCTGGGAGAATTATTGGAAAATTGCAACCTGCAATACTTACAGCCCTGCCAGAATCAATTTGATATAGACGCTGGCAGGGTTACATGGAATATGAAATTTACAGATGAATACCTGAAGGCTCAATACAACGCTTTACCGGATGTTAAACGCTGGCAGATATCGAATTTATTAATGATGAACAACTCGCCGATGCTGTGGTTCTATTTGCAGAGAAAAGATGCAACAATAAAAAGAAGCAGCGAAGAGTCAATCTGCAGTGAATTCCTGGAAACAAGTTTTTCCAAATCTTCCATGCTGTTGAACACATATTATCTGGACAACAACAAAGGGTATTTATTGAATGAGAAACCGCTGAAATTTCCTATACCCGCCACTATTACTGATAATTTGATCAGGAGAATATACCAGGCCGCCCATCCCGGAATTAAAATGAAGGATATTCTGCACCAATTGAAGGTAAGAGACGATTTTTATGAGGTGAATGAGATCCGGATAAAATTGACCACGTCGGGGTATCCCTTCCTTCTGGCAGCTGTATAGTTTTAATGTCAATCTTCAATTATTATGATTTTGAAATTCCTGAAAAAAAGTCTGGCCGGCCGCAGAAGATCCGATTGGAACGACCAGTACCGTAAAGGCATGTGGGATTATTTGAACGACGACCTTGAAGCACAACGATATGATGCGATCATCCAGGCGGTGCAGGCCTATGGACGCAATGGATATATCCTGGAGGTAGGATGTGGTGAAGGTATATTACAATCAAGGATGCCACCAGGAAGTTATTCAAGTTACCTGGGCATTGATATTTCAGAGGTAGCTATTAAAAAAGCCGGAAGGCTATGTGATCAAACTACACAGTATGTGCGGGCCGACATGGAAACTTATATCCCAAAAAGTAGGTTTGATGTGATCATTTTTAATGAATCACTGTACTATGCCAGGGAACCTGTGAAACTGCTGGTGCAGTACGCGCATTTCTTAAAACAGGGAGGGCATATGATCCTCTCCATCTATGATACGGAAGAAAATCGGCGGCTACTAAATTCCATCGGGATGAATTATTCGATCAGGGAGCAACAGGTATCAACCAATCAACGGGGTTCCTGGTATTGCCAGGTCTATTTAAAAGGGTCGATTCTTCCTAAAGCATAAAAACTATTATTTAATTGACAGCATGGCTTCGCTTACAGATGCCTCTACCTTCTTCACCTTAATACGCAGTTTATAATTGCGCTTTGCACAATCATCGGAACAGAATTTTGTTACGGTGATCTTGGCCGTAAACACCTTTTTACAATGCAAACAAACTTTCTGTATTCTGATATTACTGCTCATTTCGTACGATTTGTGCTGATGCGTTAGGGTCTCCTTTATTGCACAACAAAGCATTAAAGAGCATATTAGTGCAATAATTTCTCCAAAATCTTTAAATATTGTACCTCGCACCTGCTATCCGAAATTAACAGGAAATCGTCCAACAAAAAAAACGCAGGAAAATTAAAGGAATCTGTTAGACTACAGTCCTGATAAGCATTACGTTAAGAAAGCTGATAAAAACAAGGAAAAGTAAAAGAAAGGCCCTACTTCCCAATACAGAATTTACATTCCTTTGACTTTCAAACATTTGCATATTAAGAGGTACAATCCACGGCCATGCCTATCTCCACATTTTTCGCTTCTTGCTTTACGTTAACGCCTGAAAGGCATCTCCATAAAGCGATTATGCGTTTCTGATGCTACCGATGGTATAGCTGGTTCCTCTAGTATCACAGCTCCGGAGTTTACTAACAAGACAGGCACCTCTTTTGCAAATTATTTCTCCCATTTTTCTCCTATCTGTAAGCGGGAATAATAAACCCTCGAACAACGTTATAATTCAACTTAAGCCACCTTTACTTCCTGCTTGCTCTCTGATTTTCTATAATAGAACCAGTAAAGCAAAGGAATAAAATAAAGGCTCACAGGAGTACCAATTACCATCCCCCCGATAAGCGCCAGAGATAAAGGTCGCTGGAGTACCGATCCCATATCGGAACCAAATAAAAACGGCGCTACAGAGAGAATGGTAGTCATAGCAGTCATAATAATTGATTTTAACCTTCTTACTCCTGCAGTATGTATAGCATCCATCAATTTATATCCTTCTTTCCACCTTAATTGGTTTACCGTATCAATTTTCAAAATAGAGTCATTAATAATAATTCCACACATAACCACCAGCCCAATCAATGAGATCAAGTTTATGGATGAATTAAACACATACAGCATTATTAAAGCCCCCCACATACTTATCGGCAACTCGAGCAATACAATTAAAGGCTGGATCATCGATTCGAATTGCGCTGCAAGAATAAAATACAATAAAAGTATAGCCACACCCAGCACAATAGTCATTTCTTTAATAAGTTGTTTGTTAGAGAAATAACTGCCGGCAAAAGAGATCTCAAAATTACCGTTTCCCCTGACCTTTTTATTAAGATATTCAATGACCTGTTCCGGCTTATCAGACTCCATGGCCAAAGGAATAAAGTTGCCATTTTTGTCTCCTTCAATAGTTTTATAGGTTTCCTCCCGGCTCATCTCTAAAAGCGCTGATAAAGGAACAGGTGATCCTTTACTGTTTATTACAGATCCTGTTCTGAAAATATGATCTAAATAATTATTTTGGTCACTTACTACTATAGGCACCCGTTTTTGTCCGGTCTGTAAGCTGCCGATCTCACTGGCATTCAATCCACTTTTCAACTTATTATATATAGCATCCATCGACACATCATATAATAAAAGCTTATCAGGGTCTACACTCAGCGCAGTGGTTCGCTGCATTGCAACGGGTGAGATATTAGCGCCGTTAAAAGTGTTATTAATTAGCAGAGATACGTTATCTACGTCTTTCTTATAGGGTAATATTTCATCTCCTGATTGCGTAATTTTCACAACAAGAGTTGGTTCATCATCTCCAAACACCTTCTGAAAAATAGTTTTAGGAACGTTGATCTTCAAGCTGGATTCAGGAAAATATTCATTGAGATAATGCTTTATTTTATTCTTGATCTTTTCAACAGACCTGCTATTTTTTGCTTTCAAATAAAGTTGTGCCTGTGAAGATGATAACTCCTTCTCTTTATCCAGCAAATATTGCTGTTCCCCGATCATTCCATTTGATTGAGATAGTTCATCACCCATACTTATAACCAGTTCAACTATTCTTTTCTTATTCTCTTCAATGGTAATGTTCTGATTCCAATCAATATTCGTAACGAGCTCCGTTTGCTCAAAGGCAGGAAGTTTTTCTTTTTTTAAACGGACAAATAAAACCGCATTGGCAGCAATCAGGATAATTACAATAATTAAGGAAATTACTTTGTATCTGAACACCCAATGAAATCCGGCTTCATACATCCTTTCAAAAAAAACGATACCATATTTTTCAAAAAAGTCATGCTCAATTGAACCTGATTTCCTTTTCCCGTTATGGAACAACCGGTAAAGCGTAGGTAATAGTGTTACTGAAACTATAAGAGATACACATAAACCAATTGTAATAGCCATTGCCTGATCGTAAAATAGCGCCCCTGAAATACCACTCAGAAAAATCAACGGCACAAAAACCGAGCAGGTGGTCATTGCAGAAGAAAGAAGTGGTCTTATTAAATCAGTTGTACCCTTACTACAAGCCAAAGAAAGCTCCATGCCTCGTTCCTGACACTGAGAAATATTATCAATAACAATGATGGAATTATCGATCATTAATCCAACGCCCAACACCAGGCCTGAAAGTGAAATAATATTGATGCTGAGATGGATCAAACTGAAAAACAGGATACTTAATATCAGGCATACCGGAATGGCAATTCCTATTAACAAAGGAGACCTGATATTCTTCAGAAAGAAAAACATTAACACAAAGGCTAATGCGCTGCCAATCAAAAGATCCTGTTTCAGGTTACCGATTGAATATTCTAATAATTCTGTTTGGTCCTGTGTTTGTTCAAACCTTATATTCGGATAATCCCGCGTAAACTGTTCCAGTGTTCCCTTTATCTGGTTGCGTAGGTCGCTCATTTTAGCGGCAGGCTGTTTAATAATAGCCAGGTTTATAGCTGGTTGACTATTCGCGATAAAGCAACCTTTCAGATCCTGCCGGCGCTGGCCAATGGTGGCAATATCGCCTAACTTAAATATTCTGTCATAATATTTGAACCTGATATTCCTGATGTCATCAACAGAAATGGGTTTTACTGAGGCAAAACGGATATTATACTTCAATGCGCCGTCCATAGCCGACACATTACCATAAAGCAGGTTATTAGTTTCAATGATGCGCCTAAAGTCTTCTTCCTTTAAATTAAGGGCCGACATGGCTGCCATATCAGGTATAATATAAATTTCCGGATACACAACACCGGTGATATCTACAAAAGATATTTCGGGTAATTGTTCGAGCCTCCGTTTGATCACCTCGCGTGCAAACTCGCTTAACTCAATAAAACGCGACATGTTATCGGCCGACCCTACTGTATCCCTTAAGCTCATGTTGATATAAAACGCCGGAATGTCTGTAGCACTGGCTTTGATCACCCTGGGCCTTTCCATATCCCTGGGAAAACTATTCATGGAGAGATCAATTTTCTCGTTGACCTCTATAAAAGCGTAATTGATATCCGCCCCATAATTAAAACGCAGACGAATGTTTGAATAACCGTCCCTTGTTTCACTATGTATATCACTAAGGTCGGGTACCTGCAATAGTTGCGCACGCAGGGTTCGCACTATTGTACTTTCCAGTTCTTTGGATGATGTATTTTTTTTATCTACATGCACGGTGATTTCCGGTATGTCAATATCGGGCAAAGACGAAACAGGGATACGTTCAACTGCAATAATACCCAACAGTATCAATGCAACAAACACCATAATAACAGCCACCGGCCTATGAATCAGGAATTTAACCATACCCTATTTTTTACACGTTCTCTTTAAAAACAATGGAAGAAATATCAGAATAGCTATAACAGAAAAAAGCAGCCCGCCTGTTACAGTCATTGCCAAAGGATACCAGAACGTTTCATCTTTTGAATATACAATGAATGGTGTCAGTCCAAGCGTCATAGATGTAATACTCAGCATAACCGGTACGATCTTCGAATTATAAGCCTTAATGTACAATCGCCTGCGTGGTACGGCCGGATAATCCCTGAGTAAATTATTATAATCATTCAATATAAATAAGGCAGCGTTTACAACAACACCGCATAACATGATCATTCCTGCATACCCTCCTTCATCAAACTTATACCTGAAAAAATAAGCACTTAAGAAAACGCCAATAAACGATATGGGTATCATTGCTATAATGGCGAGCGGCTGCTTACAATCGTTCAACAACACTGAGCAAATAACAAATACAATACCTATAGTGAGCAATATGGCCCACGTAAGTTTTTTCTTTGCCCCCCTCCAGAAATTATGTTTGGTTTCTTTAAGACTATAGCCCAAAGGCAGGTCGGCACTTACCTGTTTGATTATGCGTTCTGACACTATTTCACCCAAATTAAGGTCCCCAATGAAATTATAATTGACCACCAGTTGATACTGCTTGTTTTCCCGCAGTATCTGATCCCCCTCTTTTTCTTTTTCCATATCGGCAAATTCCTTTAAACGAACATACGTACCGGAATCTGAACGCACAGCGCCATTCATAACTTCCCATATATCTGCCGTTTTATTAACAGGGGATAAAATAACGGGCACATAATTTCCATGGTACAATACATCGCTTATTCTTCTTTTTTCTCCGGAAAGCGTTGTAAGCGCATTACTGATCATATGGGGGGATAGATAATGCAACAGCAATTTATCCTGACTATGAACGCGAAAAACATATTCATAGTTGCTTCTTTCTCCTTTCTGATCTTCTGTGCTTGTAATACTTATCTTTTCTACCCTTGGATTCGCCTTTAACAGGGTTTTAACCTGCTCGGCCAATTCACGAAGCCGGTCATAATTGTATCCATTAAGTTCTAATCCATAGTTAGTTGTTTCTGTATGTAATTCATTGTTAAACCCAATTCCTACTCCGGTGATATTAAACTCAGCCAGCCCTGTAAAGGCAGCTTTGGTTTCCAATTGATTTTTAAGCGTAATTGGGAAACTGCTCTCTTCAAATTGCTTTTTAAAAAGGATCTCTATATCCGCATACTGTCCGTTGTATACCCTGCTTTGGTATTGCGCCACTTCGTTGAAACCGCTCAGATAACTTTCCCACTCAACCACCAGGTCGTTCATTTGCTCAAGGTTGGCGCCTTTAGGCATATGAATAGTAACTTTTAAGCATGTTCTTTCCAGGGGTATATCGTCATAAGAGAACTGCTCTGCATCTGTTAAAAATAAACGCAGCGTTCCGCCAAGCCCCTTATCTACCCATGATCTCAAAGACTTATTATAAAATTCACTTCCAATGGTAGCATTATATGTATTGGCCCACCGGCTATCACTTTCAATTTTCTCCGGAAGCATAAAAACCGGGATACCAAATAACAAAATAATAACGGGGACCAGCAGTATCCTGAAACGGCTGCAAAAAGTGATCAGACGTAAATAAAATCTGTTCCAGTGAACAACCCTTTTCTTGCGCCTGATCTGTTTTGATAATGCATGCACCTTCAATGGCAACCAGTTCATTAATGCGGGGATAAAAAGCAATGCTATCAATAATGAAACACCCAGATTAATGATCATTATGCAGGCAAAGTCGATCAGTTTCATCTGCTGCTCCTTATCTAAAAAGAAAACAATACATACAGCACCAATAGTACACAAGGTAGCGCCTGCAACTGCAAGTAACACCCGCATGTTTTTTCTGTAGCGAATATGCTCAATCACCACAATACTGTTATCAATGATCATACCCATTGAAACGGTGATACCGGCCAGTGAGAACAGGTGGAGCTTCAGTTTAAAAAAATAATACAGAATACACGACAGCAGCAGGTTACTTATTAATGATATGGTGATGAGCAGTAAATACCTTATCTGTTTGCTCACCAACAAAACAAATAGAAGCAATATTATAAGCGTGGCTACAGTACGCCATGTGATCTTGTTCAGCTCTTTTTGCAGGTAATCGGTTGCATCATATGCCAGCATTATAGCATGCTGCGGGGGAAGGTGCTGCTGAATATTTTGTATTTGTTCCTTAATTGTTTTGGAGAGGGTCAGGTAATTGGTGTTCTTATCTGCAACGATCTCTATATTCACCGTATTAAATCCATTAATGCGATAATACGAATAAGCGTCCTGCTCTTTATAACTCATTTTAACAAGATCGCTTAAATAAATATTTCTGTTGCCGATCTTCTTAACCGGTATTTTAGCCAGGTCAATTTGCCTGCTTCCGTTGGTTTTTAGAGTAAGATAGCTGTATGAGGAACGGCTTGGCCGGGTAAGCGGTACATCGTAAGCCTTTCCCAGTTCATACTCTCTGAAATAATTGCCGATACATGACCGGATATCGTTTATAGAAACATGGCAGCGTTCGAGTTCATGCGGATCATAACTAAGTTCCCACCCTAAAGGCGGCGCTCCATAAATATTAATTTCGTATACACCTTTTATCTGTACTAATTTCGGTTTGATACTCTTTTCTGCCAGTTGCTGTATTGCAGAAGCGCTTCCCGGGCCATTAATAACATAAGAGAGGATAGACTTAGTACCGTTTCGCGATGGCTGATTCGCAGAAACCATAGGATAAGAAACACCACCCGGGAAACCAGCGTAAACCTGCCTCATTAACATCGCGATCTCAAATCTTACCTGGTTAATATTTACGCCTTCATCTAAAGCTGTTTGCACAAATCCATAGCCATTGGAAGAAACAGACCGGATATTTTTTACTCCTTTCACCGTAGACAAAACACCTTCAATCTTCGAAGTCACTTCCTGCTCAAGCAATTCGGCGGATGCTCCTTGCCAGCTAAAGCTTACCGTAATATTATTAACGTCGGGCGAAGGTTCCAATTGAAAAGACAACAAAGGCACAAAAGCCACCCCTGCGATCATTAACGCCGCAAACAAGGTAATAATAGTAAAAGGCGGTAAAGGAAGTTTTATACGCTTACTAGAATGATTCAACAACTAATTATTTTTGTCAATTTTTACTTCCAAATCGTGTGCAAGATTTATATTATTGCTGGTGATGACCTGCTCACCCTCCCGCAAGCCATCCTTAATGCTCACATACTTACTATTCTGCAGATCTGTTTGCACATAATTCCATTTTGCCCGTCCATTATTATAAGTAAATACCACTTCCCTATCCTGACGTTGCAGAACAGCGTCTTTTGGAATGAATAATTTACCGGGCACCGATTTTCTGACAACTACTTTCACACTCATTCCATCCAGCAAATGTCCTGCTTGGTTGTCAATCATTCCGATAATTTTAATCATTCCGTTCGCATCCACCAAAGGGTTGATCTGGTTCACCACTCCTCTTATCGATGCGCCATCACCGTAAGGCACTATTTCTATAGGCGAACCTTTGGAAAGAAACCGGTATTCGCTTTCAAGCACATTAAACTCAACCCGCATTTTGCTATCATCAATAAGGGTGCAAAGCCTGCGAAAATTCTCTGAGGTATTAAATTCACGGGCTTCCAAATTGGCTATTTTACCTGAAAACGGCGCTAAAATCCTGGTTTTATTTAATGCCGTTTCTGCATCGGCATAATCGTATTGAGCACTGTTATAACCACTTTTTATCCTTGCCATTCGCATAATGTCTGTAGGTATACTGACTGAATCTTTCAAACGGTATCCATAATCTATCAAACGGTCATCCAGATCTATCAGCGCTTTACCAAAAGCTTCTCTGCTTCTTGCCAGTCTTTTAGCCAGCTCAGTCTCATCCAGGCTGGCCAGCACTTGCCCCTTTTTCACTACTTCTCCGTTCTTAACCAGTACTGCACTTATTTTTTCAGAAAAAGGAAATTTTATCTCAGCATTGTTTATTGCATATACATTTCCGTTACAATTTATTTCGAGATCAAAATTCCCGAGCCTGGCTTTGGCTACAGTTACAACCGCAGCCTCTTTTTTAAATATATTCTTCGCTGCATTGTCTGGATCTGCAGGCTCATTACTCCTGCTTTCGCACGATTGAAGAGCAACTGCAGAGAGTAAGAAAATAAGCACTATTAGCCCCTTCATAAGTAAAGAATTAAATTAAAACAGTTTTCGCCTGCTATTGACTACCTGCCGCTTGTTTATGCAGCGTTTCAGAAACAATCTTCAAATATTCCTCCGTCAGATCATATAATATGGGACCCTCAGGGAAAAAAGCCATCCTTTCTGTACCATCCGCCTTTATGACAAAAAAATACGGTACATTCAGCTTTTCAGCAAAATTATCAGCCATCTCTTTTTCATCAATATTATAGATATGCCCATCAAATCGGTACTTTTCAAGCAGATGTTTAAGGCTATTCATATTTGAATAGCTAACCAGGATAATTACATCTTCTTTTTTTAATCCTATAGCAGGTTCGCTCAATTGCCGAAACATTGACTCAACACAACTATGACAATTGTTTTCAGTAAACCTTAGTACAAACTTATCCTTATTATTAATAATATCAGACAACGCATGGGTGTTCCTGTTCTCGTCTTTCAACATGGCAGTTGTGGCTACCCGGTCATTACTGCTTTTAACCTGGAATATGACCCTGTTTTCAAGTATATTTTTATCATCCCTTAAATATTTCTCATCAAGCGATACCTCTTTCTTATACGCATGAATATGCCCTAAAAGAAGAACGTTTACGATCGATAATATAATTATCAAAACAATTGCAACAATTTTCATTTGCCTAGATCTTTAAGACTTTTAAATTTATAAAATGCCAATACCGGATTGTCGTTTTCCTGAGTAGTATTGATCAGTTTGGCAAACCCCGGATCATCCTTCATTCTGGCGTTAAAATTATTTTTGTTCCAAATAAAACGCGAAACAGGCACAACACCAACGAACCAATCATCAAAATTTGTTACCGGCATTGCAAAAACCGGTACCGTATAATTGTCATTTCCTACCCCAGATGTTACAACTAATTGCTGCGTGCCTTTTTCATACAACCCATGCACAATCTTATTTTCCGTTACAAGAGTAAAATATAAGTATTTGTTTGTCTCTATATATTTTCCGTTGAAATAAAGTAATTCTTTCTTATTTAAATAGGTATACAATTCTTTGGTATCCATAGTATATTTATTCTCATATTTCAGCCCGTTGGCGCCACAGTCGAATATATACTTAACTAACAACTTGTCAGCCGCGACATTAAAAGCAAGTATGCTATCCGAAAATCGTGGCGTATAACCAATTAAGTTATTATTATCATTTAAACCGAAATTACCCCATAGCGACAAAACAGACAATTCTGGTGTAAAGGGGATGCCTTTATGGTTAAACTTTTTTGTTGAGTCACCTACAATTAAATAATTGTATGCTAATGATGGAATATGTAGATTCGGGATGCCGTATGTTGCAAAAACATACTCGCCGGTTTTCGGGTGAATCTTAATATCTGAAAAATAGATCATTGTTCTTTCTTCTTTCAGGAACCTCCCTTTATAGTCATAATAATTGATCTTTCTTGAATACATATCATATAACAATATTCTTTTATGACGGCGATCAATGGCCACATTATTGACACCCAAATATTCTCCCGGCCCTTTACCGACATTGTGTATTTTAGAAATAATTTTCCCTTCTTTGTCAAAAATGAATACAGAAGATGCAATCTCCTTGTCTACAACAAAAATAAGCCCATCGTCAAAATACAGTTCATCTATCCTTCCAATCAGGTTATAGTTATTCGTTTCCAGCTTAACATACCGGATAGAGTCAACAATATCCTGCATTAGAAATAATTCAGCAATACTCTTCTTATCTATTTTTATTGTGGGGGCGCCGTTGTTTTCTATTAAAACAGAGGGTACATTGGTCGATCTGCCTGCAACATCTTCATATCCTTTAAAAAAACGTTTCGCTCTTGCTTCTCCTTGCTCCTTGTTGCCACAAGCTACTGATAGTAAAGATACACCTAACAATATGGCTTTACAGCTTTCTCTAAATACTTTCAATTGCATTTCTTAAGAATAATTAAATAATATTATTATCAATATAACTCCGGAACCAGGTTCAAACACCTGTTCCGGAGTTTTTTCACATTTGTTTCAGATTAAACGCATGCTACTTTTTACAGATAAAAGCCATCTAATTAATGGTAACATGTTCTACTTGGAGTACAATACCAAAGAATAGGGACAGTGTGACACGTTCTCTGCGTCCCTTTACCATCTGTCGTTTTAGTGTAACTTTCATAGTAACCCTTTTCACCACTGGCATTCAGCTGAACAGTTGCCCCCTTAATAACGGTACCCACCTGCACACTTCCGGATACCCCCTCCCATCTCACACCTGTTATAGTTTCGATGGGACAGTCAGTAATATCGTTGTCAGTGCCGTATTGAAACATTCCAGCAGCGCTTGTGCCACCGTCGGCAGATCCGGCCGATTCACCTTCTGCCAGCACCTTGTAAATAGAACTCACCTCCAGGTGAGCAGTTGCCTTGTCCTTCGAAACAACGACAACATTAAGAAACATAAGGCCAGCCACAAGTAGGGCCGCCGCTACTTTAAACACCATTTTTCTTTGCATGGAATTTTGATTTAAGTGAATGAAAAAAAAGAGTTGTCTATTAAAAAATCAACTATACTTTATAGTTCCACGCGCCTGCATGTTCAGAATGCTGGTAAAAAAACTGTTAAAAACCATTTGTATTCCCAATACCAGGAAGGTAGATGATGGTATTACGAACCGGAAGGTTTGTACCGGATCTAAATTCCCGAATGATTTGCTATTCCATACCCCGATACTGTAAATGGTGAGAAACAAACCTGCCATAAAAACCAGCCCTCCCGATATTAATGCTCTTTCCAAAGAGAAAAATTTATCAAAGCTGCCTAACCACTTTTTATTATTATCCAGTCCGGCCTTAATGGCATAAATCTTCGAAAGGAAATAAAATGTAAGCACCTGAAAGCCTATTATTATCATAATAGACGAATAGAGCATTGTGTGAATGTCGAATGTTACCGACTTAATTTGCACAGGTCCCCCAAAAAGGATAGCTGTTATTATAAGTCCTGTAATGGTGAGTATTGCTCCGGGATATAAGAACAACCATTTAGGACTATACATTAAAAGGAATCGCAGATGACGCCAGCCATCCCGCCATGTTCGCAAATGCGGTGGTCTAGATCTGCCGTCGGGTTGTAACGTCGTCGGCACCTCTGAAATTTTCAAATTATTTAATGAAGATCTTACCACCATTTCCGATGCAAATTCCATCCCTGTTGAATTTAATCCGATATCCAATATGGCATTTCGGTTAAACCCCCGCAGTCCGCAATGGAAGTCACCAATCTTTATCTTGAAAAATAGTCTTCCGATAAATGACAATACGGGGTTTCCAAGATATCTGTGCAAAAAAGGCATTGCGCCTTTCATTATTCCACCCTTAAACCTATTTCCCATAACAAGGTCGTTACCTTCCCTTAATTTGGCTACGAATAAAGAGATATCTTCAAAATCATAACTATCATCAGAATCACCCATAATGATGTATTTACCTTTTGCATGTTCAATCCCTGCCCTCAATGCATTTCCATAACCTTTGTCATCAACATGTATAACGCGGGCTCCCAAATGTAGTGCCATATCAATAGAACCATCGGTACTTCCATTGTCGGCTACAAGGATCTCCGCTACCAGATTGTTATGCGCTATACCATTCTTAGCTTTCTGTATGCAGGACTTTAAAGTTTCCGCCTCATTCAGGCAAGGCATTAAGATTGTAAATTCCATGACAATTATCGTCTTAATTTATTTTTAATCTGTTATTCCTCTCTTTTCGACATATAACAAATTCAATTTCTTCTTAATCGAATAAAAAAGATTATCGGTTACAGCCAGCTCCATCGCATAGAGAAAAAGCGGTAAAGGGAGCAGCCACACGAGGCGGTCCTGGTACCTGGGATACACACCTGAAAAAGTACCACAGAACCAGGCATTAAGAAGCAACGCTGTTAATATAAAAATGATCAATAACCGGAACCTTACAGTTAACTTTCCGTATATGAAAACCAATAAAAAAAGAAAAAGACAAATCCCAACAATCAGAGTTTGAGTATGATTTATAAATTCAAAATGAAGTGTGCCATTGCTTTGCCGTGCATTCATAAACCTTAAAGCTTCATTGGGATAATAGTCTTGTATAACATTAACTACTGTTTCAAGCGGCACACCGGCTTCCCCTGTTTCAAAATGAAAGAACTGTTTACTTGTTAGTATAATGGAATTATAAACCACCGTTTTCAAATACGCCGGAGTGGTGAGTATATCCTTAATAATAGCTGAGTACTCTAATTCATTTCCCTCCCATCCTCCTGTTTTATGAATGGGGCTTTTACTTGCCCACATAAAATTATTAGGCAAAGCTTTTCTGTATTGACATAACTTATAATTTTTTCGCCCACAGTTCTCAGCCAGGTAGGTATCAACAACACCCATTTCTATAAAACTGCCCATCAGAAAAATAGGGCCGCCCCGGGAGGCTTTAAATTCGCCACTGTATTTGTAATGAACAGCCGATAAAAAAACATTGCTCACAACAACAAGAACAATGGTGAATAGCAGCCGTTTTATTTGAATGCCGGCTGCCTGATATTTATATCTTATTTGCCTGAAAGCAAAGCCTGCCAGTAACAATAATGTAAAGCTTAAGCAGATGAAGAAATGCGAATTATGCATAGCAATGCTTACAACAGTGAGTATTGATATAACAATTAACTCCGCGAGCTTTAATTTTTCGATGAATAATAACAGGCCTATGCATAAAATTGAGAGAGGCGTAAAAACATCGGGCATTAACCAGCTTGTTACAAATGAGCCGCCCATAAAAAAGGAAATCAATACAATAAAGCTCAGATAATAAGGAATATAGTTCGCCGCGGAAGTAAAGTACCGGAAATAACAATTAACAACAAAAGCAACTATCATAGCCTGTACAACCACCACAAGCCACAACGATTTATGGAGACTCATAAACATAACGAAAAGACCATATAATATAGGGCGGTCTGCCCTTACCATTCCCATATTGGCAGCTTCTATGTACATAGCCGAATCGCAGTTGAAAATAAGCGGATATCTATTATGGAATGCCATGAAACATAATACCACAGTAGCTGTAATGATAGCTAATATGTTTTTGTATGTAGGTGTTATTTGTTTATTCATTTTCGGCTATCAATTTTTAAATTAAAAGACTTTCCTGTGGAGAAGTTAAACCCTTGCCGGACTTTTGAGCACTATTCTTAAACCCGGCTTCAGACAGATAAATAAAAACCGGAACACACAATACCCAAACGATATCGCTTTGAAAATCGTTTCTGCTTCCATATAAAAGCGCACCTGCGAAAGCATACACCATGTATGCAATAAATACATACATAAATAAAGGCTGTTGCCGCGATGCTACTTTATTAAAGAAAACCAGTATAAAAACTCCTAAACAACATATAACAGAAATTATCTGAGAGTAATTCAGGTACCAGAAATCCAACCATCTGGCCATTTGCCGCGAGAGATAGGTCTCTCTCACTGAACTGTTATACCATTTATAAATAGATGTATATGTTACCGAACGCTCATGGAGCTGTGTATATTTAGCAGTTCTGATCTTAGGTATCTGTAAGAAAAAATCGATGACTGATCTTTTCACTATTTTACGCGCAAATCCGTTTTGTGAAATGATCTCAGGAACTATTTCCCTGAATGCTTTGATCTGTGCATCGGTTAAAGCTGCGTTAACAAGTCTGCTGTTCACCGTAATCAGCTTATTTAAACTGTCTTTATAAGCGCAAATACCAGGCTGCCCTTTTTCACAATGTTGATCAAGGTATTCTTTCGCCAAACCAGTATTAATTAAGCGGGGAAAAACGGAAATATGCTTATCACGGGTGATGCCAAAACCTGCCCCGAGCAGGAAATGTATCATTGAGATCAACAGCCAGGCAACAACCGCCATTACTCCTGTATGTAATACTCTTTTTCTATTTACACTGATTACATGCGGAACCTGACCTTTTCCTTTAATTAATGCTGCAACTCCATAAATTATCACAAGCAATACCAGTGTTATCAGATAAGCTACATCCATTCCGGCGCTGATGACCGTTATGGACAGGATAATCCAGTAATCGCGTTGCGTAAGGTCTTTCGCAAATAACATGAGTCCCGTACCTAATAAAGTAATACCACCAAACACACCGGGTGCGATCTTGCTTGCAGCTAATGAGCCGGTCATGCAAAAAGTTATAAAGAACAAACAGGCCAGATAAAAAAAATTGAAATAAATGTTTGCAGAGAAATAACGGAAATAATAGAATAATACAATGGAAAGAATAAGTGCCTGGCTGAAAACAACCAGCCACAAAGAACTCCCCCAACTGGCATGACTAATAAACAAGCCATACAAAACCGGTCTGTCGAAGGGAACATCCCTGGTAAAACCCGAGTTTATATAACTTCCTGTATCCTGCGTTAGTACTGGAAATTTATTATCCAACGCTACGAAACAAAGTATAACGGCTCCGATGATCACCAATAAAATATTTCTATTCATTTCTCTTAATTTATACTTTTAAACATCCTGTTCATACGAAATTTTTTGAAGCCGCTTTGTTCAGGGTCTAATGAAAAAAACATAAACGACACTTTACCAATAAGCAGGTTCTCAGGCACAAATCCCCAATACCGGGAATCTATAGAATGGTAGCGGTTATCTCCTGCCATGAAATAATAATTCATCTTAAATGTATATCGATCAGTTTCTTTATCATTTATATAGATCTTATTACCTGAAATGTTCAACAAGTTGCTTTCATACTTAGTAATAACATCAATATAAAAAGCCACATTGCTGGTATTAAGCAGGATGGTTTTGTTTTTTGCAGGTATAATAACCGGCCCATAGTTCTCCCTCGTAAATTTTACATCATAATGCGGCGGAAACAAAGCCGGCCCATTTGTACCTACCGGCATATCATCAATAGCAACAGTATCAATGAGGCTACAGTTTTTTAAAGAAACCGCGGCACTATCCGTCATTGACATATGGAAATAGCTTTTGTACCTCCATAGAAAATCCTTGTTGGTAATTCCATATTCTTTTAATGAATCGACTGGAAGATTTTCTGCTTTTGATTTAACATTGTAGGAGAATTTTGCCTCCTGAGACTCTGGTTGAATTATGCCATTTATATACCTGCAGTTATGGCTGATCTGAAGCGTATCTCCGGGTAAACCGATGCAGCGTTTAACAATATATTTTTCATTTTCCGGATGCATGAAAACGATGATATCATTACGCTTTACGCCACCCGTTCCCGGCATCCGGCGATAACTCCAACTCTCGTCCTGTGCCCATGATTGAAAGCCAAGTAAGTAAGCAGCAGCTTCCACAAAAGGCATTTCGTTTGGTTTACGTGGTAATCTTGCTCCATAACAAATCTTGTTAACCATTATAAGGTCCCCATTAAGTAAGGTACCTTCCATGCTATTCGAATCAACGCTATAGAACTCGAATACGAAAACACGCAAAACCACAATCAAAATAAAAATCAAAAGCAGGTATACGGCTTTCCTGGCAACATATCTGAGATATCTTCTCCAGGGCAAGCCAATTAGAGAGGTCCAAACCTTTCCTATAACATTTTGGAGTATCAATAGTAACTTTTTCAACGGTGGAAAAAAGGTTTATGAGTAATAATTCAGCATTTTCCTAAATCCATTCTTATTAAAAATTGTGATCTGTAACCTATCAATAAATCCAATTATGAAAATAATCAGGAATGGGGCTACAGGCATTAACACCCTGCTTCTGGTACCATCATCAATACCCCCGATTAAAGTTGTGCCTATTATGCCAGCCAGCACGAGAAAGCAAAAAAGATGTATCCATGATATTTTTTTCCGGCGTATTACCAACTGAAGTATTAATACCAACTCAATCAGAAAAAGCAGATAAAGCATATACCCGCTAATAAATAGCAGCCTGAAGTGAGTAAACGTTTCAAATTCGCTGACAATGTATTGCCAATATGTTTTGGACAGCATTGCCTCCTTTATATATGCATCTAATTGCGCTCTTGTATACCCATAATTATTTGGCGGCACTTTAGAAACCCCGGTCATATCTTCTGTAAATGGGTAAAATGCAGGAAAACTTTTGTAACACTTCTGGTACCGGTAGAAATCGTTGTTTAAATAATATACACTGTAATAATGCCCCTTGCCTTTAGCACTATCAATTGCAGCAACAAATCTTTTATCGGAAATATTTTTGTATGCGTTGCTTAAAATTATATTCGCAAAATTATTATCGTGGTTAACTGTAGATAATCCCAAAATGCCATTTTGCTTTTTGTTCAACAGGCAGTAACCAAACACCAATAAGATACTTACAATGAAACCCGCGATCTCATATTTGAAGTGTGTTCTGCCCTTTTCATAAAACAGCTTCAATATCCAGATCATGCCCAGCACCCCATATAAATAAATACAACCAGGCTTTAATAAAACAAGGTAAAGAATGAATAAGTTCAACATTATTGCCTTACCAGGACCTGGTTGCCGTATATATTCTGAAAAGAAATACAACAAGAATGTTAGTGAGGATAAAAGCAACGATTCCGGAAAAATCCCAACGTTATAATAAAGGATAGCCGGCATACAGCCATAAATAAGGGTTGCCGTGAACTGCAAATATTTTGCCTGTAACCACCTTTTGCAAAAAAGATAGAAGGGAATAATGCTGATAAAGGAAACGGTTCTCTGAAAGTAAACTATGTTATTAAAAACACTACGCTCATCTATCGCCTGAATAACCTTAATGATTATCGGATAAACAGGAGTTCTGAATGCATCTACAATGCCATTAAAAATATGCTGCGCGGCATAATAATAGGTTACAGTATCTGAATAATAGTTGATCTCAGGAACATATAAATGTTCATAAAAATTCCTGAAAGTAAAACATATCAGTAATAACCAAAACAGCGGGCTTTGCAAACAATCGGAAACAATGGTTTTCCATTTTATATATGTGCTGGTCTTTATCATTGTTTGAGCAATCCTGATTTTGTAATGATATATGATTCCTGATACGTTTCATAGTCGGTATTGATTTCACTTAACTTATGACCCGCGCCATCCGCAATATTTTCCGCAGCCAATAACCCCATAAGAATACTATGGTCCTGATTATTGTATTTGAAAGCACCATACCTGCCTATAGCCGAAAGGTTTTGTATTGAAGAAAGATATTCCTCTATTGGCTTTAAAATTTCTTTATAGCCTTTACTGTATACCGGATATGACCGGGGTATGCGATGTACATAACCACTTTCTAGCATACCCTGTTTCAATAATTGAGTCTTCAATATTTCAGTTGATGCCAGCTGAATAAAACTGCTGTCGGTGGATTTCCATATTTCATCGTCATCATTACACCAATATTCAATCGCAAGAATAGTTTTCTTTTTGTCGCCATAAAGATCTGGCACCCAGTTTCTGAAATTAGTTATTCTTCCCATTTTCAGATCCGAAGAATGAATATAGATCCAGTTGTCGGGGAAAATATCAACAGCATTGACCAGGAGGTAAACAATAACAGTATTCCTGTATTTTAATTTCTGCGCCAACGACTTAATTTCCACCGGCGCTTCCGGCAAGCGGCCCACCATTAGTGTGTAGGGCATAGATGATATAACATGGTCATATTGCCTGCCGGTACCATCTTTCAGTTCTATGCCATTTACAGCCCCATTAGAAGTGGTAACCCTGTAAACCGGCGTATTCAGATAAATGTTATTCCCTGATTCCTTTATGAACCTGGCCATCCTTTCATACACTACTCCAGTACCATCGAGCGGGTAAGCAAACTGATCAACAAGTGTTTTGTGTTTATTACCTTTTCCTTGTAAAGCGGCATTTTTAATTGCTTCATATAGTGAGAGCTTCTTGATCCGTTGGGCGGCGAAGTCAGCATCCAGCTCGGTACATTTTATTCCCCAAAGCTTTTCGGTGTACGTTTTGAAGAAGATCTCAAACAAACGTTTGCCAAATCTTCTCTGTACCCATGCTTCAAAAGATCCGTCCTGTTTCGTTGGCCTGAACTGCTCGGCCAAATAACTAAGCAAACAACGGGTTGTTTCTCCAATTCCGAGATTCCTGAGGACATTGAATATACTTAAAGGATAACTATAGAAATCATTCTTGTAATGTATGCGTGTAAGCCGGTTCACCATCTCATAATCACTACCTATCACTTCCAGCCAAAGCGCATTGACACGTTTGTCATTACTAAAAAAACGATGGGGACCAATATCTACTTTTTGGTTCCATAAGGAAAGAGTACGGGCCAGACCGCCAATGTCAGAACTTGCCTCATAGATATCTACACTCACGTTCTTTTTCACTAAAGAGTAAGCAGCTGTCATTCCTGCAGCGCCAGCCCCAATTACTGCTATTTTCATATGTAATCGTTATAATTGGGAAAGCTTGCTTATTGCAAAAGCATGATCAGTAAAGTATGTCTATATGTAGGATATATCAGGGAAGAGAACCAATACATCGATTGGGGTAAATGGGTATTGCGCGGTGGAACTGATAAATGTCATGCATACGTTTAAAGGTTGGTTGGTTAACTGTAACTATGACAAGTTTAAATAAAAAAATCACCCAACCAAATAAAGGACACAAATATTTTATTATCTAATATCAATTGATGCATTTTTTTTGTCTACAAAAATTGTACTTTCACTTTTAGTTATAGCCTTTTGTGTTACTATTGATTGCCTGAAATTCATTACCCTTATTCACTGAATTAATGAAAAAACGATTGCCCCTTATTGTTATCTTTTCCATACTTTTCTCTTATGCCAATGCACAATCTACAAGTAGGTTAACTCTTAAAGAAGCAATACATATTGCATTGGAAAACTCGCTTGACTATAAAATTGCAGTAAACAGAGCACGGTCCTCTTACTGGAATTATGAAAGCTATAAAGCGGGCTTTTTACCTAAGCTATCACTGAACGGAACTTTGCCGGATTATTACAGGACTATTAATTCAATCACTTTGCCCAATGGTCAAAATAACTTTGTAAGTCAGAACGTCGCAAACTCAGGCATTAACCTGAATCTGTCGCAGAATATAGGGCTAACTGGTGGCAACATATCAGTGGGTTCATCTCTTCGAAGAATAGATAATTTCGGAAACTTTAAAAACACTTTATATACCTCAGTTCCATTGACAATAAGCTATCGCCAAAACAATTTGTTTTATAATTATATCAAGTGGCAGAAAAAGATTGAACCATTGAGATTGAAGGAAGCACAACGGGAGTATCTTGAAAACCTGGAAGATATCTCCTATAATACTGTAAACTATTATTTCAACTTATTATTTGCAGATATTCAGCTTAAACTGGATCAACAAAACCTGAGGAATATTGATACACTTATAAAAACCACCCAGGCCCGGTTTGAAATTGGCACAGTACAACTTAATGATGTTCTTCAATCAAAAGTCAGTTTACTGAATGCAAAGAAAGCGGTTGCTAATTCTTTGCTTTCATTGCAAACCGCCCAACAAAACCTCATACGCTTTTTAAATCTTGAAAAGGTTGAAGAGTTGGAAATTGAGCTGCCTGATTCTATAACTTTTTTTGATGTAAGTCCGGCCGCTGCGTTGGAAAAAGTGAAAAGCAACAGAAAATTTATCATTGAATTTCAGCGAAGGCGGCTTGAAGCAGAACAAGCGGTCGCCGCTACTAAATCAGAAACAGGTCCATCCATAAGCCTCAACGCCAACATTGGTCTAACGCAAACAGGTAATACATTTCAGCAATCCTACTCCGACCCGCTAAGAAACCAATCAATAACTATTGGGTTCAATGTTCCCCTTGTAGATTGGGGAGTAAATAAATCTAACCGAAAACGGGCACTGGCAAATCTTGAGCTTGAGAAGAATACAATTACCCAACAACTGCTCTCTGCCGAGCAGGAAGTAAATTACCAGATCATGAAATGGAGTATGCAAAAAGAGCAAATGGAAATTTCCAAAGAAGCAAGCCATCTGTCACAACAACGTTATGACATCGCTTTACAAAAATATTCTGTAGGCAGTCTTAATTATACTGATTTTAATAATGCACAACTCGATAAAGACCGGGCCGTTACTGATTATATAAATAATTTACGCAGCTACTGGTCTTTATATTACCTGATCAGGCGATTAACGCTTTTCAATTTTGAAAGTAATAAACCGCTTCAGATTACTGATCATCTTTTTCAATAAACAGTATGATCAATTTCAACAAACCTTAAAATTATATAAGTTGCTTAAGCAGGGCTTACGACCGTACAACTTCCCATTTTGATACTATTATAATCATTGCGCTTTCCTTCTCGGGATCACCTGAAATGGTAATATATCCATCTTTTGCCTCTAACCTGATTATCTCCAGTGTTGTAGTGCCATCGGGTTTATTAATATAAACCTTATAAATTGACTGCCCAGTTGTTAGGTCGGGGCTCAAATTGCAATCAATACTTTCTATTTTCATATTAAATTTTACAGGCTCCTGATTTGGAGGGCTGCTGGCCAGACTGATCACTTTAGCTGAAGGATCAATAATAATTTCTGTATTAAAAGTGGTCTCGTTTCCGTCTTTTCCCGTTGCCTTTTCCGAGTAATATTTAATTACCTGGTCGCACTTACCACTTGCTGCGGTTTGAATATTGTTAGAAGGTTGTCCCTTAGATACTTTTGCTGATTTGCAGGCACAATTTACAATTAAGCTCAAGCATAAAATGACTGGAAGCAAGTTAGTTCTTTGTTTCATAGAAAGAAGGAGGTTTAAATACTTATCTTCAGTGTTTAAAGTACCGAATTAATCGAAGATACCACTTTTTCCCATAAGAACAGCTACAGCCATAAGTCACATACAGTAACGTATACATACTTTTCCCAGTGCCAGGTATCAGTTAAACCTTTGGACGTTTCCCTGGTTCATTTACCGCACAATAAAATTAATAGTCTCACCGACTTCATTATTAAATGTTGTGGCCTGATGCTGACATATCATCCAATAAATATCAATACCAATTGGAACCCCGATCCAGTGCAAACATAATCATATACATTAACGGTTAAATATTCACTGACTGTTTGCTTATGAAAATAAAAGCCGCCTGCCAATTTTTAGTTATGGAAAGTCTTCGACCTTAATCAATCGAAATAAAATTCTGAATGACCTGTGAAAAAATGCTTCAATGTCTATGCCTGAAAAAACGGAATCTACAGGTACAAATAATTCGCCTTTTTTATAAGCATTGAGGCAATATTCAGATGAACCAAGACAATTGGCAATTATGTACCATTTTCCGTTACCATTGTAGGAATCAGGAGGCGAAATGCTTTTTTTGTTTCCGCATCGAAATCAGGTCAGGGGGGCGAAATTTGCTCGTATATGCCACAGGTTATGATCCATTTCACTCCTGGCTTCGCTTACTGATGCCTCTACCTTCTGCCCCTTCATACGTAGTTTGTAATTACGCTTTGCGCAATCATCTGAACAGAATTTTGTTACGGTGGTCTTGGCCGTAAACATCTTTTTACAATGCAAATAAACTCTCTGTATTCTGATATTACTGCTCATTTCTTACGATTTGTGCTGGTGCGTTGAGGTATCCATTATTGCATTAGAAAGCACTAAAGAGCATCTTAGTGCAATAATTTCTCCAAAATCTTTAAATATTGTACCTCGCACCTGCTATCCGAAATTAACAGAAATCGTCCAACAAAAAAAACGCAGGAAAATTAAAGGAATCTGTTAGAATACAGTCCTGATAAGCATTACATTAAGAAAGCTGATGAAAACAAGGAAAAGTAAAAGAAAGGCCCTATTTCCCAATACAAAACTTACTAAATATATAATCCAACTGATCCTCCGTTGTGATCTCACCAGTGATCTCACCTAAATAATGCAGGCAGCGGCGGATGTCGAGCGCCACCAGGTCCCCGGGCACCTTGTTCTCGAACCCATTACGGATATCGATCAGTGATTGTAATACTTCCTGCAGGGCATGGTAATGCCGGGCATTGGTAATGATGGTATCGTCGGTTTGTATTTTGCCCTGTAGTACCAGGTCGACTAATTTCTCTTTTAATACTTCGGTATGCTGTTGGGCCTTTGCAGAAATGAATATTATACCGGGGATCGTGCTGAACTTTTCACGTAGCGAGGCCTCCGGCGCCATATCGGCTTTATTTCCGACCAGGATGTATTTCAGTTTTTTGGCGTTCAGTTCGTCAACGATGGATTGCAACCCGGCAATGGTGATCTCGTTTACATCGAACAAATAGATCACCACATCGGCCTGTTGCATTTTGGCCAGGGCTTTTTCCATGCCGATGCTTTCTATTACATCGTGCGTATGCTCGCGTATACCGGCCGTATCGATGAGGCGGAACAGGATGCCATCGATATTCAGCACTTCTTCAATGGTATCGCGGGTGGTACCGGCAATATCACTTACGATGGCACGGTTCTCGTTCAACAGGGTATTGAGCAGGGTCGATTTGCCGGCATTGGGTTTACCGATGATCGCCACGCTTACGCCATTCTTGATCACATTGCCCAGCTGAAAACTGTTGGCCAGCTGCTGGGTGGTTTGCTGCGCTTCGGCCAGCAGCTCGAATAACTGGGTGCGGTCGGCAAATTCCACGTCTTCCTGGGAGAAGTCGAGCTCCAGTTCTATGAGTGCTGAGAATTTAATGAGCCGTTCGCGCAGGTCTTTCAACCGTTCTGAAAAACCGCCGCGAATATTGTGCAGGGCCGTTTTGCGCGAGGCTTCGGTATTACTGGCAATAAGGTCGGCCACGGCTTCGGCCTGCGCCAGGTCGAGCTTGCCATTTAAAAAGGCGCGTTGGGTAAATTCGCCCGGTTTGGCCAGGCGGGCGCCCTGGTTCACGCATGCCTGTATTATTTGCTGTAAAACGAATGGCGAGCCGTGGCCTGAGATCTCTACCACATCTTCGCCCGTGTACGATTTTGGGCCTTTAAACAGCGATACAACCACTTCATCGAGCACCTTGCCATTCTCTTTCAAATAACCTACATGCAGGGTATGGGAAGCCTGTTTGGTAAGGTCTTTCGCGGGGAACAACCGGTTGATGATCCCGAATGACTGCCTGCCGCTGAGGCGGATAACGCCAATAGCGCCAATTCCCTGCGCGGTTGCCAGTGCTACAATGGTATCTTCCCAGCCGATTGATTTTCCCTGCATACAATGTATTTAAACGGCAGCAAAAGTACGAAAAGGCAACGAGTGTGTTTTTATTGATGCCGGGTTGGTAAAAGGCAGGCGAAGCGGGAAGCAAGAGGTAAGTAAAAAAACAACAATGCCACGCTTTGTAAACGTGGCACTGTTCCTTGTAACTCCCCCTTTAGGGGGTTGGGGGGTCCTACTCGTCATTCAATTTGAACCCGAGGGGCTGCTTTTTGTACGATTTTACGTTACGGCCATTTTGTACGGCGGGTGTCCATTTGCCACTTTTCTTAATTACCCGTATCGCTTCTGCGCGCAATTCTTCGGGACCGCTTAATACCACCACATTACTTACATTTCCAAACTCGTCAACAATGAACTGAACCGTTACATACCCCTGTATGCCGTTATCCTGGGCTTCCTGCGGGTAATTCAGGTTCTTGTGCAGGAACCGCTGCCAGGCTGCTGGTCCACCGGGAAACTCTGATTCAATTTGAACTGAGACAAATATGTGATCTTTGTCTTCCTCCTCCTTTTTGGGCCCTTCAATTACGCCTGTACCGGCAACATCAATAGGCGGCGCCACTATACCATCATCTTTAACACCGTCTTTGTTCATTTTTCCGATCGTAACATCTTCCAGTTCTTTGGTCTCAGGAGGCATTTCTTCAGGCTTCACTTCCTGTACGATTTTGATGGTCGTGAACTGTCGCATTTGCACCTGTACAGGCGGGGCCGGGGGCTTCGGTGGGGGTGGCGGTAGCGGCGGTTCAACAGGTTGCTCAGGTTTTACAGCAGCTAACTCAATGTCTTTCATGGCCAGCAAAGCAGGATCTACTTTTTTTCTTTTGCCGGCAAAAACAAAACCGAGCGATAGCATACAGATCACCGATAACATAACAGTGATGGATACTTTTAATCGCCGGTTGTATGAGCGTCGCAGATCATATGCGCCGTAATCTTTGTTGCGTCCTTCAAAGATAATATCGAGCACGTCTGCGGTTAGAATGGTTGAACTTTCCATGGCTATCATTTATTACTAAGATGCGGTATCAAATACTTTCCATACTATTAATGAATATTTGTTTGATCCATTTACATACGTTGTATACCGTTAGAAATAAAAAAAATCCTCCCGATACCTCGGGAGGATCCTGAATAATTTGCCGCTTGTAGAGCGCAATGGCGAGCCATTGTTCCAATTTCAGGAGGGTAACATACCTACGGCGGCTGTTATCCTTCTTTTTCAAGACGGAAAATGATCGGTTGCTTTTTAAGCGTTTTTACCTGATGACCATTTTGAATGGCTGGTGTCCATCTGCCGCTTTTCTTAATAACCCGTACGGCTTCTGCGCGTAATTCCATGGGCCCGTTGATAGCTTCTACATCACTAACATTCCCTTCCTTATCCACAATGAACTGTACCTCAACTGTACCCTCTACCTCGTTATCTATCGCTTCCTGCGAAAAGTGAAGATTTCTGTTCAGGTAGCGCTGCCAGGCAGCTGGCCCACCAGGATACTCCGAAGGAATTTCAACTTTGGTCCAGGTTCCTTCCCAGTCTTCTTCTTCCTTCTGTGGCAATGTTACCACATTACCATCGCCGGGAGGCGCCATTATGGTTCCATCATCCTCTACCCCATTGGGTACATTTTTGTTACCGATCTTTAAATTCTCCAGTGTTTCGTTGGCAGGTGGCATTTCATCGGGTTTTACCTGATCATCCTGGACAATTACTGGTGCAACAAAAATTGCCATCTTTACCTGGGCAGGCGGGGCCGGAGGCTTTACCGGTGGTGGTGGCGGCGGCTCTACTGGTCGCTGTGGCTGTTCTACGCTCGCTAACTCAATGACTTTCTCAGGGAGATCCGCATCTGTTTTTGTTTTTTTACCGGTAAAGGCAAAGCTCATAGTCACAATGCCAATCGCCGATAACATAACAGTAATGGATACGGTTAATCGTTTACTGTACGTGCGTCGCAGATCATAAGCGCCATACTCTTTGTTGCGTCCCTCAAAGATAATGTCGAGTACGTCTGCGGTTAAAATGGTTGAACTTTCCATGGCTACATTTTATAATAAGATGTAACTATTGATAGTTTCCATACTACTTATGCGGGTATTTGTTTATCAACTACACTTATATTGTACCGTTATAATAATATAAAATAAAAATCCTCCCGATGTATCGGGAGGATGTAAACTCATTCGTTAAACTGCGTTGCTTACGGTACTTTCCTGATGAACAATATTAGAATGGGTTGATCTTTTCAAGGCTATACGCTATTACTAAGATGTATCCCTTCACCCTTTTCCATAAATCCCGGGTAATTATTTGTTCACCCCTTTAAAAACAAAAAATCCTCCCCAATTTCTGGAGAGGATTTAGAATCTTTTTATTGAGATGAATTATCCTTCAGATTCGAGACGGAACACGATCGGTTGCTTCTTGTACGATTTAACCTGGCGTCCGTTTTGTACAGCTGGTGTCCATTTACCACTCTTCTTGATAACCCGTACAGCTTCTGAACGCAATTCCTGCGGTCCGCTGATGGCTTCAACATCACTCACATTACCTTCTTTGTCCACAATGAACTGTACAACTACAGCACCCTGTACTTCGTTATCGATAGCTTCCTGGGGATAGCGGAGGTTCCTGTTCAGGTAGCGCTGCCAGGCAGCTGCTCCACCGGGGTACTCCGACTCAATTTCTACCTTGGTAAAGGTTTTATCCCAGTCTTCATCGTCTTTTTTGGGTGCTTCCACAACTCCTTTTCCGGCATCTTCAACTGGCGGGGCCACAATACCCTCGTCTTTTTGACCTTCCTGGTTCATTGTACCGATCTTGGTCTCTTCCAGTTTTTCTACTTCTGGTGGTTTCTCCTCTTCTTTCACCTCTTCATCCTTTACGATCTTGGGTGGGGTGAATTTTGCCATTTCCACTTTGGGTGGTTCTGGTGGTTTTGGTGGTGGAGGTGGCGGTGGCTCCTCCTTTTTCTCTTCCTGTTTTATTTCTTCGAGCTGAACGTCCTGCACCACCACGCTCTTTGATTCTGCATTTTTTTCCAGTAAGCTGGATACCAGGTATCCAAGGAAAAGCAGAAGACAAATTGCGGCAACTGTAAGAAGCGATGTTATCAATCGCTTGTTATAGGTTTTGCGCAAGTCATAAGCACCGTAGTCCTTATTCCGGCCCTCGAAGATGATGTCAAGAACATCAGCGCTTAATATTTTATTGGCTTCCATATTAAAAAATATCTTTGTAATTAGATGCTTTGAATGCAAATTTCCATAAAGCAACTTTTATTTTATCCCCTGGCTGGCTTCGGTAGCTTTCATCAGCTGAATTTCAACATCAAAAATATCTACCATCGCATAGCGCTTAACATCATTGATGGTCATTTCATCAAGAATGTCAACGGTGTTTTTGTAGGTAGCCTCGGGGCCGGGTTTAATAACCACTACAAAATCCTGGGGATTGGTTGATTTCTTTTTATTGATGATCTCCTCACGGATCTCTTTAAAGTTGCTTGATTTGAAGTTGGAACCATCTGGTAATAACTCCCCTTCATAATAATACACCCCATCGCTTTTACCCAGCATAATGGTCAAAGCGCCAGACGCTTTTACCTTATTCTGCTCTTCAGGCTTATCCGTGTCTTTCGGCAGGAAAAGCTTCAGGGCAGTAGGCTGGCTCATGGTTGTGGTGAATATGAAGAAGGTTATCAGCAGGAATCCCAGATCCACCATTGGCGTAAGGTCAACGCGTGTAGAAAGTTTCTTCCCTTTCTTAACGCCTGGGCCTTTTTTATGTCCCCCCCCGGAGGAGGTATCCATTTCTGCCATATCGCACTTTTTTTTAAGTTAAGAATTTGATTCGCTCTATTCCTCTTTTTTTCCGGCAGCTCTTTTAGCAGCCAGGGCAGTACCTTCGGGAACACCCTCGGGATCGGTCACCATCGAGAACTTAAATATTTCATTCTTTTTGAATGCGTCGATCACCCCTTTGAATGTAGGATATTTAGCGCTGTTGTCACCTTTTACCAGCAGGGTCATTGTTTTACCTGAGAAGGCGCGGGTGGCAGCGTTCATCCACATACTCAATTCGTTATTAGCCGTATCGATGGGAATACCCGGAGCTTTGTAGGTTTTCACCTGCTCGGGCGTCAATTGCAAATACGACTTCAGCATTGAAAAAGGAACCCCTACATATGAGCCGGCTTTTGCAAATGCAGCTTTTTCTTTGGCGCTTAACCCAAGGTTTTTGCCCTGGTCTATCATATCGATAATGTCCTGCTTTTGACTAATATTATCGTCGCCAACCGAAAAGTATACTTTCCCATCTTTATCCATAAGGATCTCCACCACATTCTTGGCTTCTGCTGGCTTGGTTGAAACCGATTTGGGGGTTACAACGGCCACACCATCTTCAGATTTGAACTTGGTGGTGAGGATGAAGAAAGAAAGCAACAGGAATGCCACATCACACATCGCTGTCATGTCAACAGAGGTACTCTTGCGCGGCAATTTTACTTTTGGCATATTTTAATTATTTCTGATTCTGGTATAAGATTCACTTCCTTCCAAATTCCATATGCATTTCTCTTAAAAAAGCAATATTTCCCAATTTGGGGCTTACCACTTATTTGTACAGAGAGGCAAAGCTTTGGGTGAGGGTGAAACCAGACTCATCGATACCATAAGTAATAGAGTCGATCTTTGTAGTAAAGATGTTATACATGATGATGGAGATAGCTGAAGTACCGATACCCAATGCGGTATTGTACAACGCTTCAGAGATACCTCTTGACAGCTCAGCAGCAGCACCGCCACCACCTTCAGCACCCAGGGCCGCAAATGAAGTGATCATACCCAATACCGTTCCTAACAGACCCAACAGGGTTGCTACTGAAGCGATAGTTGACAGGAACACCAGGTTCTTTTCGAGCATGGGCAGTTCCAGAGCGGTAGCTTCTTCAACTTCTTTTTGAATAGCCAGTACTTTTTGCTCAGTATCCAGCTCAGTGTTAGAGATCATTTCTTTGTACTTGCGCAAACCAGCTTTCATCACATTTCCTACACTACCGCGTTGACGGTCGCACTCAGAAATAGCCTGATCAACATTTTTGTTAGCCAGGTGATATTGTACTTTACGAATGAATTCAGCAATGTTACCAGCACCGGTAGCTTTTGTAATAGTCAGTAAACGCTCGATAACGAAGGTAATAACGGTTAAAAAGGTTGCAAGCAGAAGAGGTACAATAATACCACCATCATACATTCTCACCAAACCACCCTTAGGTCCTTTATGTTTAGGCCAGAAAAAAGCGCCAGAAGTATCAGGTTGAGAAAAGTTACTGGCGTCACCGAGCAAAAAACGCCAGATACAATAACCAGCGATGATACAAACAACAGGGGCTACCCATGAAATAGCATTGGATTTCTTTTTTGGTTGAACGGATGTACTACTCTTCGCTGCGGTTGCAGTCGCAACGGGTCTTGTTTCAGCCATGATTGTGTTTTTTAGTGTTTTATAAATTTTAAGCTATCAGTAGATTCTAAATGGGCCCACAATTTTATGCAAAAACTAACTTCCCCCGATCAAAAAGATCAAGAAAAATTTTGATAAGGTTCACAAGTTAAGAAATTTCTTAACTGATCGCCTAAAAAACAGGCGATTTGATTGAATAGAACGGGCCCAATATATGTCATAATTAGAAACAAAACAAGTGATTGACTCAATGAGCATTAGGCTATAGACAACCAACTACCGGTTCCCCCCTATTGAACTGCTTGCCGATTGTTAATCAGGCATAGTTTATTGCTAATTAACAATCGACATTTTTGATCAACGGTAATAAGGTTTACATTGAGAGAAATTGAATTACCCTACCTTCATCCATTAAAATTTTTCATGGTCTGATTTCAGATGGATATTTTAATACAACGTTTTCGTAAATAGTTCCAGGGCACCCTAAATTAAGTGTTCATTAAAAATCCATCTGGCTCAAAAAACAATAACTATAATGATGAAAAAGAGTTCGTCCCTCCTGGTGATGGTACTGATTTGTTGTAGTGCACTCACATTTGCCCAGCAAAAAAAATCAAACACGCCAGCCCCGGCGGCAGATACTGCTAAACGCCCGGTGCCTTTAGCTCCCCGCCCCCCGCAAACCGGCCCTAAACCCTACAAAGAAGTTATCACCGACAAAGCAATAACCCGCAAAGGTCTTTTCACCGTTCATAAGCTCGACGACAAATGGTACTTCGAAATTGGCGATACCCTGTTAGGAAGAGATGTACTGGTGGTGAACCGCATTTCCAAGGCCCCCATCAATACCCGAAGCGGCTTCTTTGGCTATGCCGGTGACGAGATCAATGAGAACGTGATCCGTTTTGATAAAGGCCCCAATAATAAAATATGGCTGCGGAATATCTCCTACTCCGTTTATTCCCGCGACTCTTCGAAACCCATGTACAAGTCGGTACAGAACAGCAATATTCAACCCATTGCCGCCGCCTTCGATATTAAAGCCTTCAGTAAAGACAGCACCGGTATCGTTATAGATGTAACAGATTTCATCAACAGCGATAATGATATCCTGTTCTTTGCCTCTTTCTTTAAATCATCGCTTCGCATTGGCGGGGTTCAAATGGATAAATCCTATATAGCAGACATCCGGTCATTCCCCATCAATACCGAAATAAAAACGGTAAAGACCTATAATAAAATGCCTGCCCCCAGCCCATTTCCCGGACTGGCCACCGGGCCTACCGGTAATGCCACTTTTGAGCTCAACAGCTCGCTGGTACTGTTGCCCAAAGAAGCTATGCGGCCCCGCTTTTACGACGACCGGGTAGCCTATTTCACTACCGAGTACACTGATTTTGATGCCGATCCGCAAGGCGTTAAGGACATCAGCCTCATTACCCGCTGGCGCCTGGAGCCCAAAGAGGAAGACATGGAGAAATACAAACGGGGTGAGCAGGTTGAGCCTAAAAAACCTATCATTTACTATATTGACCCCAACACCCCCGAAAAATGGGTCCCCTACCTCATTCTGGGGGTGAACGACTGGCAAAAAGCCTTTGAAAAGGCCGGCTTCAAGAACGCCATCATTGCCAAACGGGCGCCTACCAAAGAGGAAGACAGCACCTGGAGCCTGGAAGACGCCCGCTATTCGGCCATTGTTTATAAACCTTCCGAGATCCCCAACGCCAGCGGACCGCATGTTCATGACCCCCGCAGCGGCGAGATCCTGGAATCGCATATTAACTGGTATCATAATGTAATGTCGCTGCTGCGTAACTGGTACCTGATACAGGCTTCGCCCAGCGATCCCCGTGCCCGCCATGCGCATTTCGACGATTCATTAATGGGCGATCTTATTCGCTTTGTATCTTCTCACGAGGTAGGCCATACCCTTGGTTTGCCCCATAACATGGGTGCATCTTCGGCTACCCCCGTTGAAAAACTACGCGATAAGGCCTGGGTAGAAGAGCATGGCCATACTTCTTCTATCATGGATTACGCCCGTTTTAACTATGTAGCACAACCGGAAGATAAAATAGGCATTGCCGGCCTGTATCCCCGCATTGGCGAGTACGACCTGTGGAGTATTGAATGGGGCTATAAATTACTGCCCGGTAAAACCGACGATGAAGAAAAAGCCATTCTGAACGATTTGGTAAAGAGCCATTACGGTAATAACCGCCTGCGCTTCTTACATGCCGACGGCGTTGACCCCCGCGCACAAACCGAGTGCCTCGGCGATGATAATATGAAGGCCAATGAATATGGCATCAAAAACCTGAAATGGATAGTACCACAATTACCTAAATGGCTGAATGAAAAGGGCGAGAACTACAAAACCCTCGATGAGGTGTATGACGAAGTGTATACTACCTTCAGCCGGTATATAGGCCATGCCGTTACCCATATCGGCGGCGTATATACTGATCTCAAGACCACCGACCAGGATGGCGCCGTATATACCGTTGTACCTAAAGCCGTGCAAAAAGAGGCCATGGCCTTTTTGCAAAAGAACCTGTTCGCAACACCTACCTGGCTGTTGAACAAAGCCATTATGGAAAAGGTAACCTCACCGGTTGAGGACAAGATCAGCAGCCTGCAGGATGTATGGTTGGGCGCCCTGTTAAGCCCCCTACGTTTGCAACGCCTGATTTCAAGTACTAACCGCGATGCGCAGGCTTACCGCCTCGATGAGTTTATGGACGATCTGAAAAAAGGCATCTGGAGCGAATTACCCGCCCGCGCCCCTATTGATAATTACCGCCGTAACCTGCAAAAATCTTTTGTTGAAAGATTGAGCTCGCTGGCTGCCAATACGCCTCCTGCTGGCGGTATGGGCGGCGGCGGTGGCATCACCATTTCGTTTGGCCCCTCGGTAGAAGTTCGGAAGACCGATATCATTTCGGTTGCCCGCGGCACTCTGCGTGCGCTGAAGGCCGAGATCGCCGCTGCGATCCCTGCTTATGGCGATAAAATGAGCCGGTACCATTTGCAGGATCTGAATGAAAGAATTGACAGGGTATTGAACCCGAGGTAGGGCGCGGCCCACACCCCCAAGCCCCCTAACGGGGGTGTAAAGGCAGACTCGCGATAAACATCAGAGTAATAAATTTTAAGGGTACTTAACTCGAAAGGGATAAGTACCCTTCTTTTTTTGGCCCGGTCCCTTCTTTTCATGAACTTACAGTTCAATGAAAATCAGCAAGTTGGACTCCTTTTTTTCAGGGATTTTCTTTTTTCAGGCGACCGGCCGTTTTTCCGGAATCCTCTTTTCCTTTCAGGATTTCTCTAATCCTTCCGGGAAATTGCTCCTCCTTTCAGGAATTCTTAAAAGCTGAAAGGAATTCACAAATCCTTCCAGGAATTCATAAAATCTTCCGGGAAATCTCTTTTCCTTCCGGGAATTCATAAAAGCTTCAGGGAAATCTCCTTTCCTTCCGGGAATTCTTAAAAGTTGAAAGGAATTCTCAATTGCCTCCAGGAATCCGCAAAAGCTTCCGGGAAATCGCAATTCCTTCCAACATTTCACAAAAAAATCGCAGAGTAGCTTGTAAATCAGTAACTATTGGGATGAAAATTGAAACCTAGAGCAGTAAATCGATTAGTTATGGAGCAAAGTGCTTAAGTAAAGGTGATTATTTAAGCAGTGGCACCAGAAAATCGCTCACAGTGGCGCAATCTTATGCAACAAAGGATTATTTCTCGTTAAAGTACCAGCAAAATGACTGACTATGGCGCAATTCTATGCAACCGGGGATTATTTCGCGTTGCAGCACCTGCAAATTGATCTATGCTTGCAGGTATTGTTTATAGATATACCGGTACTCCTGCATGTAACCACTAAAACCATAGACGTTCGGGTAACTTTGAACTGTGAACTTCGAACTGAAATCTAACAAACTAAAAACTACTCATACCGCAACGCCTCAATCGGGTTCAACCGCGCAGCCTTTATAGCAGGATATATCCCGGCCAGCAAACCCACCAGCGAACAAATGACAATACCCGTGATCACCCAGTTCCAGGGTATCACAAAACTGGTACTCAGCAATATGCCCACCACATTGCCCAGTATAATGCCCAACACAATACCGAAGCCGGCCCCCAGCATACTGATAATGATAGATTCATACAGGAACTGGTACCGCACATTCTTCTTTTTACCGCCAATCGCTTTTACCAGCCCAATTTCCTTGGTTCGTTCGGTAACGGCCACCAGCATAATATTCATTAAACCTATAGCTGCCCCCACCAGGGTGATCACCCCTATAAGCAGGGCCGCAAAAGTGATAAAGCTCAAATTGCGGATCAGCATTTCAGCAAAGCTGTCGCTTTTATCGACCTGGAAATTATCGGTTTCGGTAACCGATAACCTGCGAATGGTGCGAAAAGTACCGGTGGCTTCACCAATGGCGCCATCAATAAGCTTGATATCGGGCACCTTTACCTGAATATTGAATGAAGCATTGGGATTGCTATTGAAGTACCGGCGCACGTTCGAATAAGAAGTTATAATGATATTATCGAGGCTGCGGCCAAAGGTGGAACCCTTTGGTTCTAACGTGCCCACAATGCGGAATGGAATATTATTGATGCGGATGATCTTATCGAGCGGCCGTTCAAAGCTCTCTCCAAAGAAACGGGTGGCCACATCTTTTCCGATCAAACATACATTACGGCTGGTTTGAATATCCAATGTATTCAGATCGCGGCCATATAAAACCGAAAACCCATTTAAGCTGGTGTAATTTTCATCACCGCCAACCACCCATACGTTGGGATTGGTTTTCTGGTTCCCATACGAAATGATGGCATCGCGTACGCCCATAATATTGGTGCTAACCTGTGCCGGAAAATGATAAATATCCTTGAACGCTTCGGCCTGATTTTCGGTAATGGGTTTGCCCTGGCTCGATTTCTTCTCCTTCTTCTGCCCCTTCTTTTCCTTTTTCACCTCTTCATTTCTGAAAAAACGGCGGGGCTCCTGGTAGCGGAGGGTAAAACCCAGGGCGCCCATGGAAGAAAAGCTTTCCAGGAATTTTTGCTGAATGGCTACAATGGCGGTATTGATGCCTATAAGCGCGGTGATACCCAGGGCTATAATGGCCACTGTAATACCCGTACGCAACTTGTTACTGCGCACCGTACGAAAAGACAGCGAAAGCGTATCGCGAAGTGTCATACTAAATTAGTGTGCCTAATATAGTAAATATTACGCCTTGCAAAACGGTAAGTTATATGAGTGGTGAGCTCTCGATTCTTCGGCGCTTCGACTTCGCTCAGCGCAAGCCCGCTCAGAACTACAAATAAAAGAAAGAAGTTAACTGATGTAACAGCCATTCGGGGAAAATACCCAGCAACACGACCACGGCAGCAATAACGATCAGTAACCCTTTAAAGCTGCGGGAGGTTTCAATTTCCTGTGATTCGGCTTCCCCTTCTTTAAAATACATGGCCTGTATAACGCGGAAATAATAATACACGCTGATGGCGGCGCACAACACCCCTACAATAACCAGCCACATTACATTGCCATTGCTGATGGCGGCCGATAACATATAGAATTTGGCCCAGAAGCCCGCCGTTGCAGGTATGCCAGCCAGTGATAACAGGAAGATCGTATTGGTAGCAGCCAGCACCGGTTGACGCTTGGCCAGTCCGTTAAAACCTTCAAAAGTATAATCCTTCATCTTCAGCAACACTGCGAAAATACCGATGGTAGCCAGGCTGTATGCAGCTGCATAAAAGATCATCCCTTCCCTGGCCATATCGTTCATAGCAACCAGGGCAAACAGCATAAAGCCGGCCTGTGCTATACTTGAGTACGACAGCATTCTTTTAACGCTTTGCTGAAATACGGCAGTAATGTTACCGATAAACAGGGTGGCAGCTGTAATGATAGCCACCAGCAATTGCCACTGGCTTTTTACATCGCCAAAACAGCCTTCGAACAAACGGATAAAAGCTATGAAGCCGGCCACCTTTACAATGGTTGCCATGAAAGAAGTAAACACGGTGGGTGCCCCATCGTACGCATCGGGCGTCCAGAAGTGGAAGGGCGCAGCCGATACCTTGAACGACATTGCGAACAACAGCAGCAGTAAACCGGCAGCCAGCATGGGTGTAAGGTTCGTGGTTCCCATTCGGATCACATCCATATTGAAACTGCCTTTTACCCCATAAATAAGGGTAATACCCATGAGCATGATACCGGTTGAAAAAGATCCCATCAGGAAGTATTTCAGCGCCGCCTCATTGCTTTTGAGATTGCGTTTATCGCTACCGGTCAATATGTACAATGGTATTGAGATGATCTCGATACCGAGGAACAGCATCAGCAAAGAATCGAACGACGATACAATGGCAATACCGCACAGCACAAAAAATATCAAGGCAAAGTATTCGGCGAGGTTTACCCCCACGCGTTCCATATCACGGCCACTCAGCAGGAAGTACACCCAGGTGCTGCCAAAGGCAATGGTATTGAACAACAGGCCAAAGATGTCGAACGACAGCATGCCTCGTACGTTCACATTAAAAAAATGATAGCCGCCCATGTCGAGCACATTGGCTATTACCAAACCCAGCAGGCCAATAATAGCTACAGTGCGCACAGCGGTTTTACTATTCGTGAACACGCCACAAAACATCATCACTACACCCAGAACAGCCGAAATTACAATTGCATTCATAATTCAATTCTATACGTTCGCTTATGGTAATTTGACAAACATTTTTGAGTAAATGGCATCTACCGCATGCCTTGTTGCTTCGATCATTGGCTTGGGATATACACCCATTACTACAATGCCTATCAGCAATACAACCAGTACAAGCTTTTCATTGCCACGAATATCCTTGGCATTGGCGGTCAATGTGCTGGTATTGCCATACAATACCTTTTGCAGCATATTTAAGGTATATACAGCCGATAAAATAATGCTGATACCGCCCACTACCATAAAGATATAATGGTAGTTCGATGACTTGGAGCCAAACACCCCGTTGAACATCATGAACTCACCAATAAAAGCATTGGTCAGCGGCAGGGCCACATTGGCCAGCGATACTATCACCAGCATAATGGCCAGGGTGGGCGCTTTTTGTGCCAGTCCGCCCAGCTCACTCATCTTACGCGTTCCAAACTGACGCTCTATCAGTTCAACAATGATCCAGAGACCGATAATATTGATACCGTGGTTGAACATTTGCACCATTACACCCTGTATACCCACTGAAGAGGTAACAAAGATGGCCAGGCCCATTAAACCCATGTGGGCAATTGATGAATAGGCGATCAGGCGTTTAAGGTCGTCCTGTTGCATGGCCACTATGGATGCATAGATCATTCCGATCACACACATGGATGCAGCAGGATCACCATAACCCCATAAGCCAACCGGTACTACCGGCGCCAGCCAGCGCAGAATGCCGAACACCCCCATTTTAACCATGATGCCGCTCAATACCATGGTAACCGCCGTGGGCGATTGCTCATACGTATCGGGCTGCCAGGTGTGGAATGGGAACAATGGTATTTTAATGGCAAAGGCCAGGAAGAACATCCAGAACAACCAGCCCTGTTGAGCGCCGGGCAGGTTCAGTTTGTAGAAAGAACTCATGGCAAATGAATGATCGGGGGTATGAAAATAAACCCAGATGATACCCACCAGCATCAACAGCGAGCCTATAAACGTGTAGATGAAAAACTTGAAGGTAACAGCCACTCTTCTTTCGCCACCCCAGGTAGAGCACAGGAAGTAAGCAGGAATAAGCGCCAGTTCCCAGAAGAAGTAGAACAACAGGGCGTCAGAAGCCACAAACACACCCATTAAACCGGTTTGCATCAACAGCATCAGGGCAAAGAACTGATGCGGATTTCTGTAGGTTGAATTCCAGGTGGCAATAAAGATACCAGGGTAAGCAATACCTGTGAGCAAACACAGCATTTTGCTCATGCCATCCATCGTCAGCGAAAAGCTGCTGCCTAAACTTGGCAACCAGGGTACATCACATTGAAAGTAAGACGCTTTATGTATAAAAGCGATGCCCGCTACAGCAACAACCATTGTTATAATGGATGTCAACAATGACCATACCCTCACACTCTTGTCCTGTTTTATCAGGAAAGCCAGCAAACCACTCACCAACGGAATAACTATCAGCAATACAGGTATCATAATAAGCTATAAATATTCAAGAATCGTGAAACGTGAAACTCACCATCTTACTTTTTCAAAAAGAACTTCACAACGAACAAGGCCAGCATGCCCAGCACCATCAACAGCACATAATTGCCCACCAGTCCGCTTTGTACCAGGCGAACCTGGCGGCTGGTATAATTCACTGTGCGGCCTACCCCGTTCACCAGCCAGTCGATAAATCTTTTCTCTACAAAGCTGTTCATGAATTTGGCCAGCCCGTTCAATGGTTTAACTATAATGAAGTTGTATAATTCATCGATGTACCATTTGTCGGCCAGCACTTTTCCAAAACCTGCAGGTTCATTGAGTTCAGGCTTTTTGATGTACCGGGCCCAGGCAATCAGAATAGCTATTACAGCCACCCCAACCGAAATGCTCATCAGCATGATTTCGGTACCATGATCGAGGGTCGCCACTTCGGGGTGTACCAACTCTTTTGCTTTAGTGGAAGCCTCAAATATGGGGGCCAGAAAATGTTCCAGTTTGTGCTCACCCATATTGAATACTTCGGGCAGGCCAACAAAACCACCTATCATGCTCAATATCGCCAGCACGATCAATGGAATGGTCATGGCGGCAGGGCTTTCATGCAGGTGATGCTTTTGCTCTTCGGTTCCGCGGAAAGAACCCCAGAAGGTAGTAAAATATAACCGGAACATATAGAAGGCGGTTATCATAGCACCGGCCACACCCAGGTAATAATACAGATGGTCTTTTTCGTATGCGGCTGCTAATATTTCATCTTTGGAGAAGAAACCACTGAAGGGTGGTATACCGGCAATGGCAATACAACCGATCAGGAAAGTTGCATGGGTTATTTTCAGGTGCTTTGCCAAACCACCCATTTTGCGAATGTCCTGCTCATGGTGCATGGCATGTATTACAGAACCTGCTCCCAGGAACAACAGGGCCTTGAAGAAGGCATGCGTCATTACATGGAACACGGCCCCGGTATATGCGCCCACGCCCAAACCCAGGAACATATAACCCAGCTGGCTCACGGTACTGTAAGCCAGTACTTTTTTAATATCGTTTTGTTTGATGGCGATGGTGGCCGCAAACAGGGCAGTAGCCAAACCAATAGCCGCCACCACGCTTTGCGTTTCGGGCGCCATGGTATATAAAATGTTGCTGCGCGCGATCATGTAAATACCAGCCGTAACCATCGTAGCGGCATGGATCAGCGCCGATACCGGGGTAGGACCCGCCATGGCATCGGGCAGCCAGGTATATAAAGGTATCTGTGCACTTTTACCGGTAGCGCCTACAAACAACAGTAAGGTAATACCGATAATATCAGTTCTTGTTAATTTATTGTACAGGTCGAACACACCGCTGCCTTCGGGTGTAGTATATGTTACGGTGCCCAGCTTGGCAATGAGCCAGAAGATGGCGATCAAAAAACCAAGATCACCAATACGGTTCATGATAAAGGCCTTCTTGGCTGCATTGTTGTATTCGGTATTCTTGAACCAGTAACCGATAAGGAGGTAAGAACACAAACCTACACCTTCCCAACCAATGAACATGATCACATAGTTGGCGCCCAGTACAAGCAGCAACATGGAGAACACGAAGAGGTTGAGGTAACAGAAGTAACGGCCAAAATGCTCACTCCGTTCTTCGTGCATATAGGCGGCTGAGTACAAATGTATCAGAAAACCCACGCCGGTGATGATCAGCAGAAAGAGAGACGAAAGCTGGTCTATCTGAAAGGCAAAGGGAATTGATAAAGTACCGGAGTTTATAAAATCAAACAGGTTTACCACTTGTGTGTTCCCGTTCTTTACTTCCATGAAAAGCAGCACACTCACAATGAACGAGGCCAATACCATACCGCTGCCAATAATACTGATCAGCGATTTGGGAAGTTGTTTTCTGAGCAACCCATTGATCAGAAACCCAACCAGTGGAAAAAAGGGAACCAACCAAACTAATTGTAACACGTTGTTCATACAGTTTTTAATGCTTCAACCTGTTTAAAAAATTTACATCCACCGAATGCGTATTGCGGTACATCATCACAATAATGGCCAGGCCCACGCTTACTTCGGCTGCCGCCACCACCATTATGAAGAATACGAAAAGCTGTCCGTCGATACCGGCATTCGCTTTACCGGGTAATGCTGCCGCAAGATGCATTTTTGAGAACGCAACCAGCAACAGGTTCACCGCATTCAGCATTAGCTCAATACACATGAAGATGATGATGGCATTACGGCGGGCCAGCACTCCTACAATGCCGATACAAAAAAGGGCAATAGCCAGGTAGATATATCTTTCAATTAACATAAATCTCTTTTAATAAATTACTTCTTACCAATCACAACGGCGCCCACCATCGCGCTCAGGAACAGCACGCTGCTTATTTCGAAAGGCACTACGTAATCGGTGAACAGGGCTTTACCGAGGTTGCGGATCAAACCAATATCACCGGTTCCCAGCATAGCTATCTTTCCTTTTACTTCGGCCTGTTTCAATGCAGCTACCAGTACCAGCAGCAGACAGCCGCCTGCCACCACACCAGCCAGCTTGAGCCATTTATTCTTTTGCGGTTCGGTTTCGGCATTCAGGTTCATCAACATGATCACGAACAGGAACAATACCATGATGGCGCCTGCATATACGATCAGGTTCACAATACCCAGGAACTGGGCATTCATTAAAATATAATGTCCTGAAATGGCAAAGAATGTAATGATGAGCCACAATACACTATGTACCGGGTTTCGACTGATCACCACCATTATGGCGCTGCCCAGTGCCATTGCACTTAAAGCATAAAATAATACTTGTGTAATATCCATTGCAGCTTGTTGGTTCTGTTAATTGCCTTGTTCTTTGTTTGCTTTCCGGTTACCCACAGCCTTCCAGTATTCGCCGGGGTTGTCTTTAGGGTTCGGGATCAAAAGATCATCCTTGCCGTATATAAACCCTTTACGCTGATAGTTCGAAGGCGCAAAGGTTTCACTTAAATAAACGGCGTCTTTGGGGCAGGCCTCTTCGCACAATCCGCAGAAGATGCACCGCAGCATATTGATCTCGTATTTGGCGGCATACTTCTCTTCGCGATACTTGTTCTCTTCACCCGGTAAACGCTCGGCTGCTTCCATGGTAATGGCTTCAGCAGGGCAGGCCAGTGCGCACAACCCGCAGGCGGTACAACGTTCGCGTCCTTCTTCATCGCGGTTCAGGATATGCAAACCACGGAACACCGGGCTAAACGGACGTTTTTGCTCGGGATAGCTAATGGTAGCTTTCTTTTTAAATAGATGCCGTAAGGTGATCATCATACCCTTGAAAATATTCCACACGTAGAGTTTCTCCACAAGTGTCATGGGTTTACGGTCTACCGCTTTGGCTCTGTTTGTTAATGCTTGCATTATAAAAAGTTAACTTAGATCTGCTTAAACAACCTTCACTACTAAAACCGCAAAAGTATTTTTCTCCTTTCAATACGCCAATTAATTCCTCCCGCGTTCCGCGGTACTAAAACTTCCAGTGGTTAGCCTTCAGCAATACTATGGCGGCGGTCACTATCATATTGATAAGGCTAAGGGGTATCAACCCTTTCCAGCCCAGGTTCATCAGCTGGTCGTAGCGGAAGCGCGGGATGGTCCAGCGCACCCACATGAACAGGAATATAAATAAGGCCACTTTTCCAAGTAATGACACTGCCTGTAAAGCCACGAGCCAGTTGCCCCAGTCGGCATGGGCAGCATCGTTAAAAAATGGAATATCATAGCCACCAAAGAAAAGGGTTGCCATTATTACGCTGCTGATGAACATATTGATGTATTCAGCAAACAGGTAAAAACCCAGTTTCATCGAAGAGTACTCCTGGTGGTATCCAAAGTTCAATTCGTTTTCTGCCTCGGGCAGGTCGAACGGTGTACGGTTACATTCAGCAAACGCACATACCAGGAATATAAAGAAGCCCAGCGGTTGGTAAACAACATTCCACCAACTATCTATTTGCTGAGCAACGATCTCACTCATTTTTAAAGAACCGGTGAGCATCAGCAAGGCGATCAGCGAAAGGCCCATGGGCAACTCATAACTGATCACCTGCGAGGCGCCACGCAGGGCGGCCATCAGCGAAAATTTGTTGTTTGAGGCCCAGCCCCCGATCATAATACCATATACCCCCATGCTCACAACGCCAAACACGTATAAAATTCCAATATTGATATCAGCGATCTGCAGGTTCACTTCGCGGCCCATAACATTGAGCTTGCCGCCCCAGGGAATTACCGCCGATGTCATCATGGCGGCCAGCATCGCTAAACAGGGACCCAGAATGAACAGGAAACGGTTCGATGTATTAGGAATGATCTCCTCTTTCATGAACAGTTTTAACCCGTCGGCCAGCGGTTGCAACAACCCGAACGGGCCCGCCCGGTTCGGCCCACGGCGATCCTGGATAAAAGCAGCTACTTTACGTTCGGCATAGGTTTCATACATGGCAATTACCAATGACATGGTGACGATGCCTACAATGAGCACCAGTTTCTCAATTACAAAAAACAGGTCAATAGCTAATAAAGCAGAATGCATTTTAATTTTTTATGTAGTCAACTGTTTATTCTCTTCTCGTCTTCTGTTGCGTCGCGCACTTCAGGGTTCTGTCCCCTACTCCCCTTTCTTAAAATCTCCCGAATGCGCCGGTCCCTGTATTTTCGACAGGTCTATCGTGGGTTTATTCACTTCACTCACCGAATGAATATTCATCAGCAGGCGGGGCTGACGGCCACCCATTACTTCGGGTAAGGCTTCGTGTGGTTTCACCGTATCAACATAATGGTTGGCGCTTATCACCGAATGACGGCTTACCTTGGTTGGCCCATCAATAACCCAGTCGCTCGTTTTCTTTTTCTCGAAACGGCAGTCGTTACAGATCCAGTCCTGCACTTCGCCCCACTGGTCTTTACGGCCGGTAACGCGAAACACTTCATCACCCCGGTGCCACAAGGTAACCTTACCTGAGCATTTGGGGCAATTACGATGCGCATCTACCGGTTTCAGGAACCATACGCGGTTTTTGAACCGGAAGGTTTTGTCGGTCAATGCACCAACAGGACATACATCGATCACGTTGCCGATAAAATCATTATCGAGCGCTTTCTCAATGTAGGTAGCGATCTCGGCGTGGTCGCCACGGTCTAATACACCGTGCACGCGTTTATTGGTGAGCTGGTCGGCCGTAAATACACAACGGTAACACAGGATGCAACGCGTCATGTGCAGTTGTATATAGGGGCCGAGGTTATGTTTTTCGAATTGACGGCGGGGGAATTCGTAGCGGGTGCCTTCTGCGCCATGTTCATAGCTAAGGTCCTGCAGGTGGCATTCACCGGCCTGGTCGCAAATTGGGCAATCGAGCGGGTGGTTGATGAGCAACAATTCCACCACACCCTTTCTTGCATCCTGTACTCTTTCACTGGTAATGTTTTTCACCACCATGCCATCCATTACGTTGGTACGGCAGCTGGCCACCAGTTTAGGCATCGGACGCGGGTCGGCCGTTGAGCCTGCCGATACTTCTACCAGGCAGGTACGGCATTTACCGCCGCTGCCTTTCAGTTTGCTGTAATAGCACATGGCGGGCGGTGCCACATCACCCCCGATCATGCGGGCCGCATTCAGGATACTGGTTCCCGCTTCCACCTCAACGGTGATGTTATCGATGGTTACTTTAAATAACTTTGGTTGATCAGCCATAAAACCAAACCCCAAACCCCTAAAGGGGCTTTTTGGAACTTTCCGTTAAGAAAGCTCGTTGATTAACAAATTTATTTTCTCTACTACAACTTCTTTCGTCTTAAGTATCTCTTCGTTTGTAAAACGAATAACTTTCAATCCTTCCATTTCAAGCAGTCTTTGCCTTTCCAGGTCCGCCGCTTTTATTTCTTTCAGATCATGCACACTTCCATCTACTTCAATAACCAGTTTCAATTTGTGGCAAAAAAAGTCCACTATATAAATTCCTAAAGGATGTTGCCGTCTGAATTTAAATCCTAAAGGACGTTGTCTCAAATATTCCCAAAGAACTAATTCCGCTTGTGTCATGTTCTCACGAAACTTCTTTGCTCTTTCAAAAAGCAACCATGAAGCACCGTAGAACATTTTCTTCTTCATATCCCTTTTTTAAATTTCCTCCTCCCCTTTAGGGGCCGGGGGTATTCCCCCTTTAGGGGGACAGGGGGTATTATGCCTTCGGAGCTGCTGCTACGGGCAACGGATCAGCATAATGCGCCAGTCCATAATTCCTGTTCTGGGCGGCATTCGGATACTGCACATGCCACTCAAATTCATCTCTGAAATGACGGATGGCTGCAGCTACCGGCCAGGCAGCGGCATCACCTAACGGACATATCGTATTACCTTCTATCTTACGTTGAATATCCCACAACAGATCAATATCGCTCTTCTTGCCTTTTCCGTATTCAATATTCTTCAGGATCTTCTCCATCCAGCCGGTGCCTTCGCGGCAGGGTGAGCATTGTCCGCAGCTTTCATGGCGGTAAAAACGCGCCAGTGTTAACGTATGGCGCACCACGCACTGGTCTTCATCGAGCACAATAAACCCGCCACTACCCATCATGGTACCGGTGGCAAAACCGCCATCGCTCAGGCTTTCGTAGTTCATCATACGCGCTTCGCCTTTGGCTGTTTTCAACAGCAGGTTGGCGGGCAAAATGGGAACCGAAGAACCACCGGGTATGCAGGCCTTCAGGCGTTTGCCATTGGCAATACCACCGCAATATTCTTCGCTGTATATAAATTCTTCTACCGAAATGGTCATGTCAATTTCAAACACGCCGGGTTTATTGATATTACCGCAAGCTGAAATGAGTTTGGTACCGGTTGATTTACCTACGCCTATCTTGGCGTATTCCTCACCGGTAATATTGAGGATGGGCACTACCGCAGCAATGGTTTCCACATTGTTCACCACGGTGGGGCAATCCCACAAACCTTTTACCGCCGGGAACGGAGGTTTGATCCTGGGGTTACCGCGTTTACCTTCCAGCGATTCAATAAGGGCTGTTTCTTCACCGCAGATGTATGCGCCGGCGCCGCGTTGTACATAAATTTCACAATCGAAGCCACTGCCCAGGATGTTCTTACCCAGCCAGCCATTGTTTTTGGCTTCGGCAATGGCCTGTTCCAGTATATCAACGATCCACGCGTATTCGCCGCGGATATAAATAAATGTTCTGTTCGAACCTAACGCATAGGACGCTACGATCAACCCTTCCACCAGCAGGTGCGGAATGAACTCCATCAGGTAACGGTCCTTAAAGGTTCCTGGCTCCGATTCGTCGGCATTGCATACCAGGTAACGGGGAACGCCTTCGGGTTTGGCCAGAAAGCTCCACTTCATACCGGCAGGAAAACCAGCACCGCCACGGCCCCGCAATCCACTCTTCTTAACTTCTTCGGTTACCTGGTCGGGACTCATGGTCTTGAGCGCTTTTTCCACGCTGCGATAACCGCCTTCACGACGGTATACATCGTAACTACGGATCCCCGGAACATGCGCTTTTTCTAATAATAATTTTCTTCCCATTCTATATTTCTTTCAGCAATTATGCTGTCAGGTTTATTAATTATTCGTCACGGCGTTGCGCTCACACTCTGTAATGATGGCGTCGATCTTCTCTTTCGTCAGGTGCTCGCGGTAATGTTTGCCCAATTGCATCATGGGGGCATAACCGCAGGCGCCCAGGCACTCCACTGTTTTCAGGGTGAACAAACCATCGGCGGTTGTTTCGCCTACTTTAATACCCAGCTTGTTCTTTATATACTCAATGATCTCATCGCTGCCATTCAACATGCAGGGCCCGGTTTGGCACACTTCAAAAACATATTTACCAACCGGCTTCAGGTTGTACATCGAATAAAAAGTGGCCACTTCATACACTTCAATAGGCTCTATTTTGAGTAAGGAAGCCACATAATCCATGGTCTCTGCACTCAACCAGCCACCAAATTCTTCCTGGGCAATATGCAATACCGGAATCAGGGCACTTTTTTGCTTTCCTGTTGGATAGCGTGCAATGATCTCGTTCACCTTATTTAATTTCTCTGCAGAAAATTGAGCCACTTTACTATTGATATTTATGTTTACTAATTCTTTATCACGTTGCTTACGCGTCCATTTCGCCTGCGATCAAATTCAGGCTACTCAGGGTAATGATGGCATCACTTAACATGGCGCCTTTCGATATTTCTTCGTATGCCTGGTAATAAACAAAGCATGGACGGCGGAAGTGCAACCGGTACGGTGTACGGCCGCCATCTGAGATCAGGTAAAAGCCTAACTCACCATTGGCGCCTTCTACCGACTGGTATACTTCCCCTGCCGGCATATCAATTTCACCCATGATGATCTTGAAGTGCCAGATCAGCGCTTCCATCTTCGTATATACATCCTTTTTCTCGGGCAGGTAATACTCAGGTACATCGGCATGGAAGATCTCAGCTTCTTTTCCTTTAAACTCCCGCACCTTACGTAAAGCCTGTTCAATAATGCGCAGCGATTGCCACATTTCCTGGTTGCGCACCAGGTATCGATCGTAACAGTCGCCGGTGCTGCCCACCGGTATTTCAAAATCAAATTCTTCGTAACTGCTGTACGGCGTATGTACCCGTACGTCGTAATCTACTCCGGCTGCCCGCAGGTTCGGCCCCGTGAAACCGTAATTCAGCGCTCTTTCGGCACTGATGGGTCCGCAGCCAATGGTACGTTCCATGAAGATGCGGTTACGGGTGAACAGGTTCTCGAACTCCTTCAGCACTTTGGGGTATTCCCGCAGGAATTTATCGAGCTTCTCAAATGCTACGGGTGTGAAATTCCTTTCAAAACCGCCAATACGCCCAATGTTGGTAGTAAGACGGGAGCCACATATTTCTTCATATATTTCGTAGATCAGCTCGCGGTATTGCATTACATACAGGAACCCGGTGAATGCGCCGGTATCAACCCCTACAATGGAGTTGCAAATGAGGTGATCGGCTATGCGCGCCAGTTCCATCACAATCACCCGCAGATAGTCGACCCGCTTGGGAATTTTTACACCCAGCAATTTCTCGCAGGTGATATGCCAGCCCATGTTATTGATGGGGGCTGAGCAATAATTCAACCGGTCGGTTAAAGGGGTAATCTGGTACAGGGGTCTGTGCTCGGCTATTTTTTCAAACGCACGGTGAATGTAACCTATGGTTTGTTCGGCCGAGATGATGCGTTCACCATCCAGTTCCAGGATATTCTGAAATACACCATGGGTAGCCGGGTGCGTAGGCCCTAAATTCAGGGTTGTGGTCTGCTTCTCAATGGAGCCTTCGGGTAATTTTATATGATGATCACTCATAAATTCGAAAATTAGCGTCCAAACATTTCATCATCCTTATCAACACGGGTTTGTTCTTCGAGCGGATACTCCTTGCGCATGGGGAAATAATCCATTTCATCCACATTCAGGATCCGCTTCAGGTTCGGATGACCTATAAAGTTAATTCCATAAAAATCATAGGTCTCTCTTTCCATCCAGTTGGCCGCTGAAAATAAAGCAGTGGCGCTGAATACATCCGGGGTTTGAATGTCGGTGAACACTTTGAACCGGATGCGAACGTTGGCAGTGAGGCTGTGCAGGTGATATACAACCGCCAGCTCACGTCCTTTATTATCAGGATAGTGAACGGCCTGCAGATCGGTCATAAAACGGAAAGCCAGGTCATCCTCATCAAATAAGAACTGAAGCACTTTCAGGTTAAGCTCTTTTGGTGCTTCAAAAGTGAGCATGCCATAAGGTTCCTGAAACTGCTGAACCTGTTCGCCAAACTTTTCAGTTAACCGCTGTTTGATAGTATCGTTCGTTAAAGCCATACCCCATCCCCTGTAAGAGGAATTTGTTTTTTATAGTTAAAATGACAATTACGGCTTCTGCCCTGCTTCGCCAACAGGCGAAAACCGGGGGTTATTGAATACCGTAGCTCTCCATTAATTGTTTATACTTATCGCTGTTCCTTCTGCGCAAGCTTTCGTTTCCTACCAACTCCTGAATTTTGATGATGCCATCGATAACAGCTTCAGGCCGGGGAGGACAACCAGGTACATATACATCTACAGGAATGATTTGGTCAATACCCTGTAAAACGCTGTAGGTATCAAAAATGCCGCCGCTACTGGCGCAGGCACCCATGGCCAGCACCCAACGGGGTTCTGCCATCTGCAAATATACCTGTTTTACAACGGGCGCCATTTTTTTGGCAATGGTACCCATTACCATCAACAGGTCGCATTGGCGGGGCGAAAAGCCCACACGCTCAGATCCGAACCGGGCCAGATCGTAATGCGATGCCATGGTGGCCATAAATTCAATTCCGCAACAGGAAGTGGCAAAAGGCAGTGGCCATATGGAGTTTTTCCGGGCCAGCCCAACCACTTTATCGAGGGTGGTTCCAAAAAAACCTTCGCCCATGTAACCTTCAGGACCTTCCTTAACCAGTTTCACATCGGTTTGACCGTAGATATTATATTGAACAGGACGTGCCATAATTTTAATTTGATAAAGCGTTAATTTGATAATTTGATAATGAATAACATGCTATATTACTATAACAACCGGCATAATCATATGTTTCTGCACCCGGTATTAAAAAGCATTAGCACATTAGCTAATTATCACATTATCATATTAATCTTCCCACTTTAACGCTCCTTTCTTGATAATGTATATAAAGCCGCACAGAAAAAATGCAATGAACATTAATACAGCTCCAAAGCCGCTCCAACCCAGTTCTTTAAAATTTACTGCGTAGGGGTAGAAAAAGATCACCTCCACATCGAATAATACGAATAAGATCGCTACCAGGAAGTACTTGATGGCCATAGGCTGCCGGGCATCACCGTGGCTTTTAATACCACTGGTAAATGTTTCCAGCTTATCGGCGGTATTGCGTTTGGGCCCCAGCCAGTGGGTAACACCCATCATAACCGCCACAAAGAGTACTGCGAAAATTAATTGAATAGCAATAGGGAGATACCAGTAGGAACTATCGGAATCATGGGCAACGGTGGAAACTTGGACTTGTAACAGGTACATAATCATAACCCGTTTTGGTTTAGTCGCAAAAATAAGACAGGGTTTTATATTTTCAACTTCTTAACGAATTAAAATAAAAATCCCCCCGGCAGATTTTAAAAAAAATCCGCCTGGGGGGCTGAATATGATACAATTAATTGTTTGTTTACCGTTTGTTAACCGTTACTTTTTAGCCGCACCACCCGATTTTGAGGTTGTGCTGCCGCTACCAGCCGGTTTTTTAGGCGCCGGTTGAGCCGGTCTGCTAAGCTGTTTCTGCAATGCAGGTTTGGCCGCATTGGCAAATTGATTCGAAGGATCGATGGCCAAAATCTTTTCCACATATGACAATGCTGTTTTAGCATCTTTTTTAGCGTCATTATAATATTGGGCCAAATACATGTACGAATTTATAATCTGCGATTTGAATTTTACTGAATCGAGCTTGGTAGCCATTTCAGCCAGTTTTTCATACGGTGCAACGGCAATTCCTGTGGTCATGGCAGTGTCCATAGCCTGTTTGGCACGGGCGCACCACAGGTAACCAAAGATCTGGTCGGGATATTTAGATTGATAAATACCACAGAAAAGGCTGTCGGCAGTAGCATAATTGGCAGCCTGGTAGTTAGCATAACCCCAGTTGTACAGATCGGTTTGTGAAGGCTCTTTCTTCAGCTTGTAAGCTTCACCCAGCCAGTTGGCTTCCTGTTTGCGGTCGCCCATTTTCTTGGCCAGGGCCGCAGCCTTGGTGATGTATTTTACTTTATTTTCTACAACCGTATCTTTTTCAATTGCTTTTTGCAGGTTTACAAAAGCCTGGGCTTCCTGACCTGGCGTTTTCAGGTTAATGTTGGCCATCTCTTCATAGTCGGCAGACACCACATCATCCGGATTCTGTTTGGCGAAATAATCGGCCATGTATTTATTGGCGCAGCTCATATCCTTCAGGGTATCGCAAACATAGGCCACCATTTTATACATCCTGGGCTCCACTTTTGCGCCATACTGGGTGATCAAACCATTCGCCTTGTCCTTTGCTTCTGCAAATTTGCCCGAAGCATACAGGAAGTCGGTTTTCAGGTATTCTGTTTCAGGACCCTGGTCTGAATTGGAAGCAAAGCTTTCCAGGTAAGGAGCGGCTTTGTTTACATCTCTGTAATACCAATAGTAGAACAGTTCAAAATAAGCTGGTTTATAAGCCGGATCGAGCTTGATGGCTTCATCGAAATTTGTCAGGAACAGCTCGGTGTTGCGCTGGGTAAGATAAATTTTACCGATCTTATATTTTACCGCAGCCATTTTGGGATCAAGCGTGAGGGCTTTATTGTAAGAAATGATGGCATTACCTCCATCAATTAATTTACGGTAAGCATCGCCCATAATCAGGTAGGTCTCGGGATCTTTAAATCCTTTGATCTGGGTAGCCAGGTTCAGCTTTTCAATGGCATACATGGCATCGCCTGCTTTTGTATCCACGTTGGCGCGGCCAATGGCATTGAACACTTCCACTTCTTTCCCTTTGGTTAAAGAGATGGCGGTTTCAAAACGCTGGCGGGCGTCGTTGGTCTTCCCTTCGCGCAACTCTAATTCGCCCATACCAACCAGTATGAGGGGGGCATTGCCATTTTGTTCCAGGGCTTTCTTATACAGGGCCTTGGCGGCTACTGTATCTTTTTGCTCAAGCATGGTTTGTCCCAGCCAGTATGTTGCATCGATATTATTCGGATTCGCAGCCAGGACCTTTTCAAAATTCTCCCTGGCACTTTTGTACCGTTCGTAATAGAGAAACTTGCGTCCCTGCTCCACACTCTGGGCAAATAGCACATTGCTACCCAGTACAACCATGGTTACAAAACTGATGAATCGCTTGCTCATTGTAAGTCGCTATTTTTTTAAAGTTTTATAATGTATTAGGAATCCGTGATTTAATTTTAATTACTGATCTGCACATTTCTCGAATACAGTCGCATTCTCGCAGGCAATAAATATGCCCGGTTAAATATTTTCTGCCCTTTTTCGTAGATAAGAAAATTAGCAAATCCGTTGCCAAGCCCGTCATAATTTTCCTTTAAAATATAATACAGCGGCCTTATCATCGGATACCTGTTATACGCTATATTATATTGAACCGGAGTAACATACTGCCCGCATGACTTACACTCTATTTGTGCAATTTTAACTTTTTTTAAGAAACTACGCTGGGTGGTATCATCTTTATTACCGATCCAGCTAACACCCAGTAAACCAATCGCATCCTGGTTTTTTGATACATAGTCGATCACCCCTTCCGAATTGGCTGCGGCCACCACGTTAGCGCTCAAAGGCTGGCCCTTCAACAGCGAATCTACCACATATCTTACGGTACTGGTAGCCGTTTTTCCATCGAGCAGCACTTTGTATTTATAACCACTGGTGCCTTTTACCATTGAGCGAATATCTTCCATCGAAAACAGGGTATCTTTTACCTGGTTGTTCACGATCACCGCGATGGCATCATAAGCAATGGGGCCAAATGCCGGCTTGAATTGCAATTTATTGGTAAGCGTAGTTTCCTCAGTTTCACTCAGGCCTCTGGTAACAATAACCATGCGAACACTGTCAACATTCAGATCGCGCAGGCATTCGGCCTCCGGTTTGTATTGTACCACAATATGCGCGTCGGGATATAAAGATTCGAATACTTTGATCTGAGAGTCGATCACCGGCTTAAAGGTTTCATCCACACTAATGTGAATTGTACCAGTGGTTGTAGTTTCCTGGGCCCCCCCTGAGCGGCGGTTCGAACTACATGCAGTTGCGAATAAATTAATGCCTGCTGCTACTAATAATATCCGGAACACCGGTCGGGCTAAACCTGTCCATTTCATCTTGTATCTTCTTTAATTATCAAAGCCTGGCAAGGCCGCGTTTAAACCTGTTGGTTTAACCAGATTTTAATACCGGTTTAAGCCAGTTTGTTTTCCTGTTTCAATTAATGTTAGGGCCGGTCTTTTATTGACGGCGTTCACATGCTGCTTTACCGGTAGTAGTTTTTCCTTATCCCGCGGTAGATCCTGAACCCGCCATACAACAAACAAATGCCACCGAAAATGTAGTTAAAAGGGGCAGAAAACACAGCATCTAACCCAAACTTGCGGGCAAAGAGCATCAACACCGCCATACCGGTATATATGATCCCCATTCCAAGGTCCATGATCGCCCTTCTGTTAACATATGCCTTCTGCTTTTTGTCATCAAACTCCGATGCCATTTGTACATATTTAGGGTCCGGGCAAGATAAGAAATAAACACGTTACGAAAATCCCGGTTTTCATGACTTTATTCAAAAAATAAGATGCAAAAGGCAATGATTTCCATAAAAATCCCTTCCCGGTAGCTATCGAAACAAACCAGAAACTATCAATTATCTTTGCCGGCTATGAAGATTTTAATGGTTTGCCTCGGCAATATTTGCAGAAGTCCGCTCGCCGAAGGCATTTTGCAGTACAAGGCAGAACAGGAAGGGTTATTATGGACCATCGAAAGCGCCGGCACCAATGGCTATCATGTGGGAGAAGCGCCACACCGGTTGTCGCAGAAGGTGGCACTCCTGAACGGCATTGATATAAGCCATCAACGCGCCCGCCGCTTTACAGCGGCCGATTTTAAACAATACGATAAGATCTATGCCATGGCCGAAGATGTGATCGATGAAATGCAGCGTATTGCCCGAAAGGATTTTGACGCCAGCAAAGTTGATCTGCTGATGAATGAACTGCACCCCGGTAAAAATATGGATGTCCCCGATCCCTGGTACGGGACCGAACCCGGTTATCACGAAGTGTTTGCCATGATTGACCAGGCTTGCGATACAATCATCAATAAATACCGGGTGCTGAATCCGTAGAAGTAACGGCCGGCAGTAAACAACTTAATTCAACTAAACTTAGCAAAACAGCATAATGTCTAAACCATCACTACCACAGGGTACAAGAGATTTTGGGCCAGAAGTGGTTCGCAAACGTCAATATATTTTCAATACCATTCGCACCGTTTTTGAATTGTATGGATTTCAGCCGCTCGAAACACCGGCTATGGAGAACCTCGAAACGCTTATGGGCAAATACGGGGAAGAAGGCGATAAACTCATCTTCAGAATACTTAATAATGGGCTCGATAATCCCGATAAACAGCAACAGGCCCGCGCCGATTTTGAAAAAGTGCTGGAAGGAAAAAATGTAAAAGGTATTACAGAACGCGCCCTCAAATATGACCTTACCATTCCGTTTGCCCGCTATGTGGCCATGAACCATGGGCAGCTCACCTTTCCGTTCAAACGTTACCAGATACAACCGGTATGGCGGGCAGATAGACCCCAACGAGGCCGCTATCGCGAATTCTACCAATGCGATGCAGACATGGTGGGTAGCAATTCCCTGCTGAATGAAGTGGAACTCGCAAACATCTATAATGATGTATTCACCCAACTGGGTATTGATCAATATGAACTGCGCATTAATAGCCGCAAGATACTGGCCGCCCTGGCCGAGCTGTGCGGCGGCGCCGATAAAATGATCGATATAACCATCGCCATCGACAAACTCGATAAAATAGGCCTTGACAAAGTAAAAGCAGAACTGGAACAACGGGGGTTGAACGAAGAACAGATCTCCACTATTGAAAAATACCTGAACATTACCGGGAACAACAGGGAGAAACTACAGCAGATCACCGCGCTGATCGGCCACCTGGAAACGGGGAAGAAAGGGATTGAAGAGCTGGAATACCTGGATAACAATTCCCAGATCGACAACCGGCACTCTCCACTTGTTCTTGATTTCACCCTGGCCCGCGGCCTTAATTATTATACCGGCATAATTTTCGAAGCAAAGGCCCCGGCTACCGTTAAGATTGGCAGCATTGGCGGCGGCGGCCGTTACAATGATCTTACCGGCCTGTTTGGTGTGCCCAATATCCCGGGCGTGGGTATCAGTTTCGGGGTCGATCGCATTTATGATGTAATGGAAGAACTGCAGCTATTCCCCGAAAACGTGGCTATTGGCACCCAGGTGCTGTTCTTTAACCTGGGCGCTGATGAGAGCACCATGGCCTTTTCGCATATGCAATCGCTGCGCAAGCAGGGCGTGCGTTGCGAATTATTTCACGAACCCACGAAAATGGATAAACAGTTCAAATATGCCGAAAAGAAAAATATTGGTTTTGTAATAATTATTGGCAGCCAGGAATTACAAAATGGTACCTGTGTTGTTAAAAACTTAAAGACCGGTATTCAGGAAACTATTCCGGTTGCCAACCTTACCAGTAAGTTATTTATTTGAGTTCGATCATAATCAAACAGATGATATGCAACGTAACCTTATAATCCTATTATTGCTATCAGTAATAATTACCGGCATTGTATCCTGCAGCCATGACAACAAAGGCATGGCCGTACCCAATGATGCATCAGTAGCCGTGCTCATTAATACCAAAACGCTTACTTCAAAAGTGAGCTGGCAGGAAATTCAACAAAACGAATGGTTCAGAAACCTGTACTCCCGGCAAAACGATTCATTGGGCAAACAAATACTGGATGACCCTGCTAATTCAGGCATCGACATAACAGGCGACCTGGCTTTTTTTATAAAAAAAGAAGGGCGCGGTGGGTATATGGCGTTTGAAGGTGGCGTGCAAAATGCAACTGCCTTTGAAGCATTTGCTACCAAAATTAATAAGGGCGGCAGGGTATCTAAAGATGGCGATGTAAACATCTTGAACACCAGCCACAGAAGCCTGGTGGCCTGGACCAACAACCGCTTTATATACATCATGGATGTTCCCTCCCCTCCTATACGGCCTACTGATCCTATTGAGGGATCTTCCTTTACAACAGACAGCTTACAAAAATTCGCAGTGGAATTGTTCGACCTGCCTCGCAAAAACAACCTGCTGAACGATGACCGCTTTGTATCCCTGATGAAAGAAACCGGTGATATCCATTACTGGGTAAATGCCGAGCAATATTATGGCAGCCTCAGCGGCTACTTATCACTCATCAGCGGGCTCAGTGTATTGTTCGAAGGCAATGCTTATGGCACTGCCATCAATTTCGAGAATGGGAAGATCGCTTTTAAATCAAGGGCTTTCTACAATACGAAGTTGAAAGAGATGTTGAAGCAATATGCGGAGGGCAAAGTAAGCGAAACTACCATCAACCGCATTCCTTCCAAAAATGTAGTGGCTGTTTTTGCCATGAAATATCCGCCCGCGGCCCTGAAAGACCTGATCAAACTGGCTGGCGTAGATGGTTTTGTTAATGGCTTTTTAGGCCGCGAGGGGTCCAGCATCGATGAATTTGTAAAAGCCAATAAAGGCGATGTACTGTTATCGGTAAGCGATTTTGAGATAAAGCCGCAGGAATTAACCATTACCGACGAAGATGGCAATCAGCAAACCATTAAGCAGGACGATATGCCCAGCGCAAATGTGTTGTTTGCAACTTCGGTCAATGATAAACCGGCCTTTGATAAACTGATCAACATCTTGCAATCGAGGGTGCAGGATTTTGGCCCCCTTGCCAGCAATGTGCATTTTCAGCTGAGCAACGACTGGTTTGCCGCAAGCAATTCGCCAGAGCAGGTAAATGCCTTTTTAAAAGGCGGCGGTACTAACCAGTTTCCCTTCGCCAGCCGTATCAGCGGCCATGCCTTTGGCGGCTATATCAATTTACAGGAAGTGCTGAAGCGGGTGGGGCCTGCGTTTTCTGACAGTAACACCAAAGCTGCGCTGGACGCTTCCATCAATATGTGGCAGGATATTTTCATGACCAGCACCGGCGAAAAAGATGATTCGTATACCGGTGAAGCAGAAATAAACCTGGTCGATAAAAACACCAACAGCCTGAAACAACTGAACAAATACCTTGATGCCATTCAAAAAATAGTGCATCCCATAAACAACCAGTACAATGTGCGGGTACCGTTCAGCGACCCGGTAACAGCGAACCTGGCAGCGCTTGAAACTGTTCTGCATCCATAAACAATAACTTTTTTAATAAAGAACAAGCCTGCTCACCGGATCAACACCCCAGGGCAGGCTTGTTTCATGATTAGTAATTATATTGCCAATATGCAACTTCAGTTACAACAACTCTTACCGGTTTATTTCGATGAAGCGCCCCGCCACACCTCGGAGGTGTGGCGAAGGGACCTGAGCTTTTCGAAAGGAGAGTATGTAAAGATCGTGGCGCCCTCAGGCAGCGGCAAAACCTCGCTCATGCATTTTTTGTATGGGCTGCGCAATGAGTACAGCGGCAACATTGTTTACAACAACCAGAACCTGCGGAATTATTCAGCAGAAGATATTGCCGGCTATCGCAAAGATCATGTGAGCATTGTTTTTCAGAATATGCGGCTGTTCCCTGAACAAACTGTTTTTGAAAATCTTGAACTGAAGCGGCAGCTGAACCCTTTTCATCCTGTTGAAAAGATCGCTGAAATGGCCCAACGCCTGGGCATTGGGAATAAACTATCATCAAAAAGCCGCATTTGTTCCTATGGCGAACAACAACGGGTGGCCATTATTCGCGCATTAATGCAACCTTTCGATTTTCTTTTGCTCGATGAGCCATTCAGTCACCTCGATGAAGTCAACTCCCAGAATGCCATGCAACTGATGCTGGAGGAAGCCAAATTGCGCAATGCCGCCATCATTTTTGCCGATCTGGAACGCATCGATTATTTTCCGTACACCCGATTGTTTCATTTGTAATCATTAGTCGTGGCAGTATCATTTAAACCCATTCGCTCTTTATTGCAAACAGGCACCAATAGCGGTTCCCGCTGGTTCTCCTATATTGGTTTAGGCATTGGCGTTTTGCTGTTGTTGTGTTCTATTCAAATGTTCATCAATATTCAACAACTGCTGAGTGGTGAAAGCCCACGCAAGCAGGGCTACGACTACATTTCCATTTCCAAGACCATTACCAATGAAACCATGGGGCAGCTGGATAAGAACCTGTTCAATGAAAATGATATTAAAGAAATGGCGGCCCAGCCTTTTATTCAGGGAGTGTCGCCGCTGGTAGCTACCCGCTTTCAGGTACTGTTAAGCGCCGGCGATATAATTCCCTTCAGCACCAATTTGTTCCTTGAATCGCTTGATAATAATTTTCTCGATACGGTTCCGCCCAATTTTACCTGGCACGAAGGGCAGGATTATATCCCCATTATTTTCTCTTCCGATTTTTTGGAAATATACAACGTGTTTGCGCCCGGTTATGGATTACCGCAATTGTCCGAAGCAACGGTATCGCAGGTGGTAGTGTATATTACGTGTAATGGGGAGAATGGGGTTAAGCAAACCTTTCGCGGCTCCATTGTAGCACTCAGCGACCGGGTAAACAGCATTATTGTTCCCAAGAATTTCCTCGACTGGGCCAATAACAAATTCGGCAACACAAACGACGTAAGGGCTTCGCGGTTGTATGTTAGAACCAAAGACGCTAACAACCCCACCTTCCTCAATTATTTGCAACAAAAGAATTATAAGGTCAATAAGGATAAAACAAAATTCGGCCGCGTAAAACAGGTGCTGCAGGGCATCTTTAGCGGACTGGGCATTTTTGGACTGTTGGTAGTTATACTGGCGCTGATGCTGTTCTCTTTTTACCTGCAGCTGATGATCGCCCGCAGTAAAGACAATTTGCAGTTGTTGCTGCAAATGGGTTATTCGCCCAACTGGCTCAGTAAAAATGTGTCAAAACAATTTATTCCCGTATACATACTGGTGGTGTTGATAGCACTGGGGCTTACTGAAGTTACGCAATGGGCCTTTCATCATTTTGCGATGTTCGACCGGCCAGAGCTGTCGTCCCTGCTGCACTGGACAGTAATAATCACCGCCATCTTATTGATAGCGCTGTCACTGATCACCAATTACCGCATGGTGAAAAAGTTATTGTATAAGCTGGTATAGCTTCTTCGGCTCTGTTCAGAGCCGGTTCGTTCAGGACCCGAATATCTGTTTCAAATGGTGCTCCATGTGCTCAACATAGTCAATGGCCAGCCATTCGAGGGTATGTGTATCACCAGCCGGGGTAATAATGATATAGGCTAATTTTTCTGCAGCAATATGGCTTACGACGTAATGCACCTGTTCATTCAGTGCACTCCACAATTTCAGCAAATGATCTAACGGCAATTGTTGATACCCGTTAATAACCACCAGTTCATCCTGGTTATACCGTATCACCTGGTAAGGTTGCGGAAAGTATTGAGTATCGGTAAAGCGTTTCAGGTTATTGATAGCCGAATCAGTGAGGTGGCCGAGTATTTCCTGTTTCGACCATTTGCCGGGCGCAGGCTTTTGTAAAATTGTGTCAAGTGGCATTTGCCTAAACCGTTCAGGGACTTCCTGAATATGTTTTTTTAACTGGATCAAGGCTGTTTGCAGGTTCATAATGGTAAATATTGAACCTGCAAACTAGGGAATTTATCTTTTCTTCGGGCGCATCATTTTCGCATGCTGCTTATCAACAAACTCCCTTGTAAACGATTCTTTCGTGATCACTTTAACACCGGCCGCCTTCCACTGATCGGCTAACTGGCATAACGTAACATAATCATTATAACCGCGCAAATGGAATTCATAATCGTAGGAAACTCCGTTACAGAGAAAGAGTAGTTCATTATTGTTGCCATAGGCGGCCTGGGGTTTCAACAATCCTTCGCGCCTGATGCGATAGATAAAATCATCATACGCATTAATATGCACTTCAATTGTGAGATCCTTAATGGAATACTTCTCCCTTCCTACCCTTATATAGGTGGAAGTTAAAGTCAGCAATCGCCTGTCGAGCGCCCGGAAGTTGAAGACTGTCATTTTTGAAATGCCGGCATACACCAGGGGAATAGCCCATATACACAAAACAAGCCAGATAATGTACATCGGTATTTGATCGCAGAGAAGCACACACATCAAAAAGATGCTCAAAATATATAACACAATCCAGAAGCGCGCATACGGATTGTATTTATAAATAAGCGTGGTGAGTACAGTTTCCTGCATAAGTTATTCCCCGGGGTATGGCAGTAAAAATAATAAAATAAACTTCAGTTCCTAAACACCTTCATAAACAATGGCGCCCCCCTGCCCTACGCCCACACACATGGTGGCCAGCCCGTATTTTGAACCGCGCTTCTTCATCTCATGCACCAATGTAGCCGAAATACGTACGCCGCTGCAACCCAATGGGTGCCCAATGGCAATAGAGCCGCCATTCACATTTATTTTGGTAATATCCAGTTTCAGGTCCTGGATACAGGCAATGCTTTGAGCCGCAAACGCTTCATTCAGTTCTATAAGATCAAGGTCGCGAACAGTAATACCCGCGCGTTGCAATGCTTTCTGCGTGGCGGGTATGGGGCCAATGCCCATAATGGCCGGGTCAACCCCTGCCACGGCCATTGATACAATGCGGGCCATGGGTTGCAGGTTATATTTTTGAACCGCATCTTCACTGGCCAGCAGCATGGCAGCTGCGCCATCATTAATACCCGAAGAATTACCAGCCGTAACGCTTCCATCTTTTACAAATGCCGGACGCAGGGTGCTCAGCTTTTCCATTGAAGTCTGGCGCGGCGGTTCATCTTTTTCGAAGAATATTTTTTCTTCCTTGCCGCCAAAGATCTCTACGCCGCTGATCTCTTCTTTAAATCTGTCTTTTGCCAGTGCCGCAAAATATTTCTCCTGGCTTTGCAGGGCAAACTCATCCTGTGCCTGGCGGCCTATGTTCCATTGTTTGGCCACATTTTCAGCCGTTTCGCCCATGGAATAAGGATAATATTTTTCAGTAAGTTTTTTATTCGGGAAACGCCAGCCGATGGTTGAATCAACCACTTCGGGTGTACGGTTCCAGGCGCCGGATGATTTCAACATTACAAAGGGGGCACGCGTCATGCTTTCGACCCCACCCGCAATCAGCAGGTCGCCATCGCCACACATAATGGCGCGGGCAGCATCCATAATGGCCTGTAAACCTGAGGCGCATAACCGGTTAACGGTATTACCCGGCACCGTTACGGGCAGGCCGGCCAGCAGGGCGGCCATACGGGCCACATTGCGGTTACTTTCCCCGGCCTGGTTGGCATCGCCGGCAATTACATCTTCAATGGCATTAACGTCTATGGAGGCGTTGCGTTGTAATAATGATTTGATCACATGGGCCAGCAGATCGTCGGGCCGGATGGTACTCAATGCGCCACCATATTTTCCAATAGGTGTACGCACGGCATCAATGACATATACTTTCTTCATATAGTTTTTTGTTTAACCTGGAGCATTTATCAGGGCCGCAAAGTAATTGTTATTTATGAATTATCTATTTTTCCGCATCTCATTATAAACCCACCGCCGTACATGAAGAAACTATTCGCGTTATTATCATTCAGCTGCTTTCTCTTTGCGTGTCACCCACAAAAAGATCAAAATAATTTTGCTGATCTTATTAAGGGCGACTGGGTGGGCCCCGATGAAAGCAAGGAAAACAGTCATAATGAAACAAAGTTTATATCTTTTGATGATTCCACATGCCGGATCTCATTTGGGGGAGGTGCTTTAAAATATGAGATTGAAAAAGATACATTTTATATTGAAAGCCCGGATGGTGACCCAATAAGCAATATGGCAAAATATACAATTGCAAAACTTACAACAGATTCACTCGTTTTACTGCCAACTATGAGCTGGCAGGACACTTTTCACTTTTCAAAAATCCACCCTAAAAACATCATCACCCCAACTACAATCTATTTTACCAGTCCCAATATTAGCTTTGAGATCGACTCTTCCCGGAATGTTCGAATTTATGGCGAACTGGAAATGGATACTTTAGGAGTAATGTATATTTCAAAGGGAGGGTTCAGCGGAAGGATCAGTGAAAACGAATACAATTCGATTATCAGTAAAATAAGGAATATTCAAGTTGATTCTCTACAACAAGGCTACGAAGCGGAGTGGTCAAACGATCAAACATTGGGAGTTGCTTTTGCTCATGGAAATACGGCCACGATGTCAGCTGCCTATGGCCATCACAAGGAACCGATTGAATTACACCTTTTGTTTGGAAAGTTGATGAATGTATATAAGGAAATGAACAAGCAGCCTGATTCGTCGGTGACTGAAATCAACCCGATAGGATCGAATTTAATACAGATGACGCATAGGGTTCCTGTGCCACCTCCTCCTCTCCCACCGCTCTGTCCAAACAAAAAATTCACACCACCGGCACATAAATGACGAAATTTCTGGTAACTATTTAACATCCTGACGGTAAACCGTTTATTCGGCAACTGTTAAATCAATCAGCCCCCATTAGCTAATCCGCCCGGCCCTTTGTACCTTTGCGGCATGTTAAAGACGGCGAAAAAGAACATCAGGCAGTTGAGCCTCAGTGAGCTGGAACAATATTTTGAAACCCTGGGCGAAAAGAAATTCCGCGCCAAACAGGTGTATGAATGGCTTTGGCTCAAACAGGCCCAGTCTTTTGAGGCCATGACCAACCTCAGCAAAGACCTGCGGGCCAAACTCGCTGAAAACTTTTCCCTACCGGCTTTAGGCGTTGACGCCACGCAATACTCTGCCGATGGCACTATTAAATCGCGTTTCCGTACGCAGGATGGCCACCTGGTCGAAGGCGTGCTCATTCCTACCGACGAACGCAAAACCGCCTGCGTTTCCTCCCAGATCGGTTGTTCGCTGAGCTGCAAATTCTGCGCAACGGGTTATATGGACCGCAAACGTAATTTGGAGTTCGATGAGATCTACGACGAAGTGGTGCTCATTAACCAGCAATGCGAACGCGTATACAATAAAAAGCTCAGCAATATTGTGTTCATGGGTATGGGCGAACCCCTGCTCAATTACAAGAACGTACTGCACGCTATCGAACGCATTACCTCACCCGACGGACTGGGCATGAGCCCCCGCCGCATCACCGTTTCTACCGCCGGTGTGGCCAAAATGATCAAACAGCTGGGCGACGATAAAGTGCGGTTCAAGCTGGCTTTATCGCTGCATGCCGCCAATGATATAAAGCGCAATGAGATCATGCCCATTAACGAAACCAATAACCTCAAAGCGCTTATTGAGGCCCTGAACTATTTTTACCAGAAAACCGAGAACGAGATCACTTTTGAATATATTCTTTTCAAGGACTTTAACGACTCTTTAAAGGATGCCGATGAACTCATCAAGATCTACCGGCAGGTGCCCGCTGACCTCGTTAATATTATTGAATACAACCCCATCGACGCTGCCCGCTTTGAAAAGCCCGAGGAGGCTACGGTTCAACAATTTATGACCTACCTCGAACGCCACAAAGTAAACGCCCGCCTGCGCCGCAGCCGCGGTAAGGACATTGATGCCGCGTGCGGACAGTTAGCCAATAAAGATCAGCTATAAGAACTAATTGATTTTGAATACAGTAAGGCCGGTCATTTGTCCCGGCTTTTTATTTTCTATCAGGCATTCGTTGCGTCGCACCCTGCCGATTTTATCGGCATCCCGACCGCGGTCGGGACTTGTACATCCGGTTCGCTGCTCAACTGTTAACGGGTTAACTTTCATTGCCATTCATCCGTAAAATCCTCCATCTACGAATATCTTCTTACTTCAATTAAACTTCCCCCTTCCACCACCGTCTATGTTACTGTTTACACGATTTATTTAACAAAACCGGCCGGAGGAAAAACCCCACACCCGGCTTCTAAACAGTAAAATAAGAAATTATGAAAAAAGCAATAATTGGAATGGCGCTGGCCGCATTTATAGTAACCGGCGCCTGTGCGCAGGATCAGTCGAACAGCCTGGCCGATCGTCCTAAAGGACACCACCCCCGCGGTGACGTTATGCAACAGCTTAACTTAACCGATGAACAAAAAACAGAAATGAAGACCATCAATGATGACTTCAAACAACAAATGACCGATCTTAAAAAAAGTGAAGACAAGATAACCGTTACCGAATGGAAGAGCAAGATGGCCACCATACGCAAAGACCATCACGAAAAAGTAGATAAGGTGCTTACCGATGATCAAAAGGCCAGCCTGAAAAAGATGATGCGCGAACACAGAGGTGAGATGAGACATCAGGGACGCCACCGCATGGAGCAAATGAAAAAAGACCTGAACCTTACCGATGATCAGGTGAACGCTTTAAAGAAGAACCATGAAGCCATGGAACAAAAATTCAAAGCGATCCGTGACGATAAAAGCCTCACCGAAGATCAGAAAAAAGCAGAAGTGAAAAAGTTCAAACAGGAACAACACGACAACCTGAAATCAATTCTTACCCCCGAACAGTTGCAAAAGCTGGAACAACAAAAACAACAGCATAAACATCACGGGCAACAACCGCCTGTTCAATCATAAATGCTGCATCTCTATATTTTACCCCCTCTCCCGGCCAAAAACCGGGAGAGTTTTTTATTTTGTACCTTTGCCGCTCACTACTGTTGAAAAACAGCAAACTACTACACATGGCAAAAGGATTTAAGAAATTTATGGATAAAGGCGATAGCGGCGCCAAAAAGAAAGAACGCATCCGTCAGGAGAAGAAAGCGATTCGCCAGGAAACCAAAGAATTCTTCGAAAAGAAAAAACAGGAAGCCCGCGAAGCCAGGGCACAGGGCCAGGCTGGTGGTTATCAGTCGCAAAGAGGCAGAGATGAACAGGCCGGAAAGAAGGCTGCCGGAAAAGGAGCCAACTTCAAGCAACAAGACAACCGGTTCAAACCACAAGGCGAGAAAAAATCTGCCGGCTTTAAGCCACCCATTGAGAAGAAAGGAGCAGGCTTTAAGCCATCCCTCCAGAGCGGGACAAACAAAGGCAACGAAGCTGCAAAACCAGCTTTCGTCAAAACTTCAACGGGCAAGGTTGATAAGGCTCAAAAAGCGGAGACCAAACCGGCTACCGACAACCCAAAACCGGGAACTGCCATGCCTTTAAACAAATTCATCGCCCATGCCGGCATTTGTTCACGCCGTGATGCAGCCGAAATGGTAAAGGCCGGTAAAGTGATCGTGAACGGCGATAAGATATTGGAACCCGGTCATAAAGTAACCGATAAAGACGACATTAAAGTGAACGGCAAAAAGCTGTTCATTCGCCGCAACCTCGTTTACATTCTCATTAACAAACCCAAAGATTATATCACCACTACCGAAGACCCGCAAGGCCGTAAAACGGTACTGGACATCATACGCAACGCCACCGAAGAACGGGTATACCCCATTGGCCGGTTAGACAGAAACACTACCGGTGTTCTGTTACTCACTAACGATGGCGAACTGGCGCAAAAGCTTTCGCACCCCAGCTACGAAATAAAAAAGATCTACGAAGTAAAGCTCGATAAGCCCCTTATAAAAAAAGATTTCGATACCATATTCAACGGTGTTACCCTCGAAGATGGTTTTGTTGCACCCGACTCCATGGCCTATGCCGATCCAAAAGATAAAAGCGTTATCGGCATCGAAATACACAGTGGCCGTAACCGCATCGTTCGCCGCATATTCGAACATATGGGGTACGATGTGCGCAACCTCGACCGGGTAATGTATGCAAACCTCACCAAGAAAAATGTAGACAGAGGCAAATGGCGTTTTCTCACTGAAAAGGAAGTGCGCCTGCTGAAATACCTGAACGCCTCTTATACAAAAAACAAAACCGTTACACGTGGTTAAAGTAGCACCCGAGATCATTTTCGAGAACGATCATTTCATTGTTATCAATAAACCGCCGGGGCTGCTAAGCATTCCCGACCGCGAAGGAAAAGAAGTATCCCTGAAGCTGTTGCTGCAGCAGAAATACGGAGAAATATTTACCGTTCACCGCCTCGACCGCGAAACCAGCGGCATCATTGTATTTGCCAAAGACCCCGAAACACATAAATTCCTGTCACAGGCATTTGAAGAACGGGCCGTGGAGAAATATTATCTCGGTATTGTTACCGGCACCTTACCCGATAAACAAAAGACCATTGAAGCCCCTATTACAGAGAACATGGTTAAAAGGGGCGTCATGATCATTCATAAAAGAGGAAAACCCGCCATTACCGATTATGAAGTGCAGGAAGAGTTTGGTAAATTCTCGCTGGTGCAGTTCCGTATACATACCGGCCGCACCCACCAGATAAGGGTGCACATGCAATACATTGGCCACCCGCTGGTTTGCGATGAATTATACGGCGATGGTATTCCGGTAAAGATCTCTTCGTTCAAACGCAATTATAAGCTTTCTAAAAACGAAGAAGAAGAAAAACCTATTCTGGCCCGCACCGGCCTGCACGCCCAACGGTTACATTTCACCGATATGGAAGGCAAGTCATACGATTTTGAGGCTGAAATGCCGAAAGATATGCGGGCGCTGTTGACGCAGTTAAGGAAAAACAGTTAGCAAGTTATTGGTTTATTAAGTTCGTTAGTTAATTCAGAACTAACGAACTTAATAACTTACAAACTAATAAATTAATCTACATACACGACCCCATCCTTCATCACAAAGGTCACTCTTCCCATTACCTGTATATCTTTAATAGGGTCGCCATCAACCGCTATAATATCGGCCCACTTGCCCTTTTCAATACTACCGGTTTTATCATAAATACCAATGAGGTCGGCGGCTGATAGGGTGGCCGACTGAATGGCTTCCATGGGCGGCATACCTGCTTCGGTCATATATATAAATTCCATCCAGTTCTTACCATGTGCATATACGCCGGCATCGGTTCCAAACGCGATCTTTACCCCGGCCTTGTATGCTTTAGCAAAGGTGGCCTGTATCTTTGGGCCTATCGCCAGCGCCTTGGGCGTTACTAACGGCGGATAATAGCCGGGTTTCTTTGCACTGTCGGCTACCGACTTCCCGGCCGTAATGGTAGGCACGAAATAAGTGCCATGCTCTTTCATCAGCTGCATCACTTCTTCATCCATAAAAGTGCCATGCTCAATACTGTTCACGCCCGCCCTCACCGCTCTTTTCATGGCTTCGGCGCCATGGCAATGCGCCGCCACTTTATATCCATAATCATGTGCGGTTTCAACAATCGCTTTTATTTCCTCTTCTGTGAACTGGGGGTTCTCCCCGCTTTTGGCCACGCTCAGCACCCCACCCGATGCGGTGATCTTGATCACATCGCTTCCCTCCTTATATCGTTGCCGCACCGCCTTGCGGCACTCATCGGGCCCATTGGCCACCCCTGCTGCCGGCCCGGGATCACCCATCAAATCGTCGCGGAACCCGTTGGTAGGGTCGGCATGCCCGCCCGTGGTTGCAATGGTTTTACCGGCGGTGAATATGCGCGGCCCTTTGATAAGCCTTTTATTAATGGCATTCCTGAGCGAAATATTCACTCCCGTACCGCCAAGATCGCGCACGGTAGTAAAACCGGCCCGCAGCGTACGCTCGGCAAATACCACCGATTGAAAAGCATAATCAGCCGGGTTAAAAGTAAATGGCTCCTGGTAGCGGGTAGGGCTGGTTTCATGCTCCAGATGCACGTGGCAGTCTATAAGGCCCGGCATCACGGTCTTATTCTTAAGATCGATCACTTTATCGGCCCCCGATGCTTTCGCATAACCGGCCTGTATATCTGTGATCCTGTTTCCTTCTACAATAATGGAATATTCATTAAGTACCTGCCCTTTGGTAACATCGATAAGTTTACCACAATGCAAAATGGTGCGTTGTGCAAGCAGTAATAAAGGGTTACAGATCAATAGAGCGAGCAGTAGTTTCTTCATGTGACGGCGTTTCTATGAAGATAAAACTTTTAAACATTTCAGAGTTGCCGCTTAAAAAGCAAAATCCCCTCCCGGCCATGCCAGAAGGGGATTTCCCTATATATTAAAATATATCTTTTATCAAGCCTATTGGTTCGGCTGAGGGGTATAACGCAGGTAAGGTTTTACCACTTTAACGCCTTTGGGAAACTTCTTGATTGCATCTTCAGTTGATACAGCAGGAACCACGATCACATCTTCACCATGTTTCCAATCGGCTGGCGTAGCCACGCTGTAGTTAGCGGTCAGTTGCAGTGAATCAACCACGCGCAATACTTCGTAGAAGTTTCTTCCTGTAGAAGCGGGATAGGTGATCATCAGTTTAACCTTCTTATCGGGTCCTATCACGAACAGGGAGCGAACAGTGAAAGTTTCAGAAGCATTGGGATGGATCATGTCGTACAAAGTAGCAACATTCTTGTTCTCATCGGCAATGATGGGGAAACCAACAGTGCAATTTTGTGTTTCGTTGATATCATTTATCCAACCCAGGTGTTTATCAAGCGGATCAACACTAACAGCCAGTACCTTAACATTGCGTTTGGCAAACTCTTCCTGCAATAAAGCAGTTTTGCCTAATTCGGTAGTACAAACAGGTGTATAATCAGCAGGATGGGAAAACAGGATTCCCCAGCCATTACCGAGGTATTCATAGAAATCAATATCACCGGCGGTTGTTTTAGCCTGGAAGTTAGGGGCGATGTCGCCTAATCTTAAACTCATATACTAAGTATTTTAAGGTTGATAAAATGATTATTATCCTCAAAAGGGGTACGAAGATACAACTCCCTACTCATAAAGTAGACTAGCCTGTTGGCTAATTTTTTCTTCTCCGGGTAGCTTTTGTCAGGGAATTACTGCCGAACCGGTTTTTTACGTCATCGATAGCCTTATAAAGCTCGTTCTTTTTTTCAACATTACTGAACAAATTCGTTTGCACCGCTTCATCGGTGAGCTCGCTCAGCCGCACGCCCAACAGCCTGACACCCTGCCCCTTACGGTACAGCTTGTGAAACAGGTCTTTAGCCTTGGGAATAAGCTCATCGTCGTAAAAAGTATAGGCAATTGTGGTTTGGCGGGAAGTAGTTTCAAAATCGGGATAGCGTATTTTTACCGCAATACAACCAGCCATTTTATTATCCTGACGCAGCTCATAAGCCACCCGTTCCGTCATGCCCACCAGTTCGGTCAGCAGGCGATCGGTATCGAGGATGTTTTCTTCGAATGTATTTTCTGTAGAAATGGATTTGGCCTCATGATAAGGCACTACCTCCCCGTTATGAATGCCGTGGGCTTTGTTCCAGAGATCGCCACCATATTTTCCAAAACGGTTCTCGAGCAATTCTACAGGCTGGGCTGCCAGGTGCTCAATGGTGTCGATGCCCAGGTCGCGCAGGGCCTGGTACATATGCTCGCCCACGCCGGGGATCTTATTCACTTTTAAAGGGGCCAGAAAATCTTTTTCGCGTCCGAAAGCAATGTATAAATAACCATTCGGTTTGGCCTCGTCGGTAGCGATCTTGGCCACCATTTTATTACCGGCCAATCCAAATGAAATAGGCAAACCGGTTTTATCAATGATCTCCTGCCGCAGATCGATGGTCCATTGATAAGGATTGAAATATTTTTCCATACCGGTGAGGTCGAGGTAGAATTCATCAATGGAAGCTTTTTCGAACAGCGGTGCTTTGGCGGCAATTATTTCGGTGACCCAGCGGGAATAGCGGCTGTACTCGCCCCGACTGCCCTTGACAACAGTTACATGCGGACATAATCGCAGGGCCGTTTTCATGGGCATGGCAGAATGAATACCGTATTTGCGGGCTTCATAACTGCAAGCAGCCACCACACCCCGCTCGCGCCCACCCACGATCAATGGCTTTCCCTTCAACGAAGGATCGTTCAGGCATTCAACCGAAACGAAGAATGCATCCAGGTCAAAGTGTGCTATGATGCGTTGGGAATTGCTCATTGGAAGATCATTCGGCGGGAATGATGGCTTGTTTGCGAATTTACAATATTATCAGCTTGCGATGGGAGAGCAAATCCTTCCTGCATGATTAATAATATTTTAATTTTACTTTAATGGAAGAAGGACTCAACCAACTCAAAAAACACCTGTTCGCCATGCGCCCGCTTGCTGAGGAAGAATGGAACGAAATGGCGGGCATTTGGCAATTGCATCATTATAAAAGAAAGACCATTCTCACCGCCGCCGGCGAAACCGAGCGCCATGTATATTTTGTACTCAACGGCGTGCAACGCATTTTTTATATTGATGCCCATCATGAAGCCACACTGGTATTCACGTACCCGTATTCTTTTTCGGGCATTGCCGATTCCTTTCTTACCCAATTGCCTTCGCGTTATTTTCTGGAAACCCTCACCAGCAGCACCCTGTTGCGCACCACGCATACGCAGATACAGCAACTGATGGATAAATACCGGAATATTGAAAAGCTGATCAGTACGTTTACTTCCTTTGCCCTTATGGGCGTGCTGGAAAGGCAGGTTGAATTATTAACCTTCAGCGCCGAAGAAAAATTCAGGACGCTGCTCAAACGCAGTCCGCATGTATTGCAGCTGATACCCCATAAATACCTGGCCTCGTACCTGGGCATGGATGCCACTACTTTCAGCAAACTGATGGCAACGGTGCGTATTTAAGTTACCGGTTCCCAGGCGCCGGTTTCCGGAATCCCAATTCGCAACTCATAACAGGTACTGCCGTTAACCCCGGTAACTGGTAACTGCAATTAAATGTTGGTGCACACCAAGATTTTTAAAAAATGCCGCCGGTAGCTTTGTGGTGCACGTTAAAAGTAATTCAATGAAAAAAGTACAGGCATCATCGCTTCTTGAAACATTACAAACCGACACCCGCCACCTATTGCTTAAACTGGCCCGGCTGCAGCAATTGCCCGCCAACCGCCTGGTACAACAACCCGGCCCCGGCCGCTGGAGTGTTGCCCAGGTTATAGAGCACCTGAACACCTATGGCCGGTATTATTTACCCAAACTACAGGCGGCCATAAACAACGCCGGCCACACCCCTACAGAATGGTTTGTGCCCGGCTGGCTGGGCGGTTATTTTACCAACAGTATGATGCCCAAACCCGATGGAACTATTGGCAACAAAATGAAAACATTAAAGGGTCATAACCCCGCACCGGATATTGATGCCGGTAAGGCCCTGCACGAGTTTGAACAGCAGGAAATATTATTGCTGCAATTGCTCGATAAAGCCGGGGAAGTTAATATCAACCGCATCCGCATTCCTATCTCCATTGCGCCCTTTATAAAATTAAAAATGGGTGATGTGTTCAGCTTTATCATTGCCCATCATCAACGGCATTTTGTGCAGATAGAAAATATAATTGGCTAATTGATGATAATAATATGACCATCCTTGTTAGGTTGAGCTGTAAGGAGGAGGTGTGAAGTTAATTCAGGTGGTGAGCCATTATCACCTTAGGAATAGATATCTAACAACCCTTCTGGCAACTCTACATGCACCTGTTTTTTCTTTTTGTCGATCTTGATGAGGAAATCTTCGTGAACGGGGATCAGGGCCTCCTTGCCCTTGAGATCGATACGGCAAAGGAGTTGATGCGGCTGTTCAATGATCTCTAATATTTCGCCGAGGTCGACGCCTTCGTTGATGATGTGATACCCCAGCATCATAATGGGGGCCGATTTGGAAACATATTTCTCAAATTCTTCCTGCGGCAGCCAAACGCGTTTTTGCATGAGGCGGTGGGCCGCTTCTTTTGAATTGATGCCTTCGAATTTCAGGAACACCTCTTCCTCGTTCTTTGCGCGGGTGCCTTCCAGGAAATAGGGCAGCATTTCCTCTTTCTTTTCTTCAATGAAAATGGTTTCCAGGCCTTGCAGTGTCGTTTTCTTTCCCAGCTGATGCTGCAACACTACTTCCCCCTTCACCCCGAAAGTGGCCACTATTTTTCCAATGCTGTGATAATTCGTCATATGCGCGGCAAAGATACCCCCGGGCTCTAAAGGGGAGAAATAAAAAAGCAATACTCCACAGCTTAAAGAGGCGAAATACAAGGGAATGCTTCTAATTTTTTAAAGCCCCCTGCCCAGCCTTTTTTTAGCACTGTTTACCAGCCTTTCGGTGCTCACAACGGCCCTTGTATGTTCCCCTTTTCCAACCAAACCACCCCCATCAAATACTTCTACTTTGAAATGGTATAATTTACCTTCCTGTTTAATAAACGTAGCAATGGCTTTTACATCCACGCCAATAGGTGTTGCGGCGGTATGTACAATATTAACCCCTACGCCAACTGATAATTCCCCTTGCTGTAAAAGTTGTTTCATCATCCGGGCTGCTGCCAGTTCCATTAAAGCGATCATCCGCGACGTAGCAAACACTTCAGGAAAAGCGTCTTCACCAGTTAATGACAATGCGCTCGCCAAATCATTGGTTTGAACCGTTAAAACCGCTTCGCAGGTTTGATTTTCTTTAAGTTCTTGCGTCATTAGAAGTTTTTCATGAATGAAAGAATAGGCTCAAATCTACTCATTTTTTAAGGCTGTTTTTTGACAATCAGGCCTCTATGACCCGAAGTTTGCCGCTTCATCTACAGCAAACTATTGACTTTCATCCCCAACTTATCTCTGCCCGTTCCAACCCCAGTCCCTGAATCTTACCTATCCAGGGGTTGCTTTTGCGCAAGGTTGCCAGGTACTCAAACAAAGACCAACCAAAGACCTGACAAAGACCAAACAAAGACTTGATAAGGATATTTCCTTTATTAGGTCTTTATCTGGTCTTATTTAAGTCTTTTATATCTCTTTTTTAAAATACACCTCAACCTTGCACCAACCATGCACTAAAAAGGCGGCCATCCCGTGAAGAATGGCCGCCCTGGCGACTTTAACAAACCCTTAAAACGAAAAAATCCCGCTGCAAAAGCAAAACGGGATTTAACAAGTTGACAGCTAGCTATACTGCATAGGATTATTCTCCTCTACGCGGTCTCACTGGTGGTCCACCTGCAGGTCTGCGGGGTCTTCTATCCTTTGCATTTATTTCCTGGCGCTTTTTAACCTGGACCTCGTGCTCAGCATGCCACTTCTGGAATTTCTCCATAGCGGTAGCTTCGTCGAATAGACCCAGTTTCACACCACGCAACAAATGTTTCAGGTACAGTACACCTTTGTACGACAGAATTCTGCGCACAGTATCAGTAGGTTGAGCGCCTTTGTGCAGCCAATCGAGGGCTTTCTGGCGATCTAACTGAATTGTTGCAGGAACTGTAAGAGGGTTGTAAGTACCTAACTTCTGGATAAACTTACCATCACGCGGAGAGCGTGCATCGGCCACTACGATGAAATAAAAAGGTCTCTTTTTAGACCCATGGCGTTGCAGTCTGATTTTAACTGGCATCTTAAATAGAAATTTAAATGCGTGAACAAATAGGGTTACTTTCCATTTATAACGATTGCAAAAATAGCAATCGGGATGATTTTTCCAAATTTAATAATTCATGTGGATAATTTCCGTTAATTACCCATGTTTCGGGATTAAATTATCGCTTCATTCCCATTCTTCCCATTGGCATTTTATTCATCATTTTCATCATCTGTTTCATTTGCTCGAACTGCTTCAAAAATGCATTCACCTCGTTGAGATCCTTGCCTGAACCTTTGGCAATGCGTTGCTTACGGCTCATATTGATCAAATCGGGGTCTTCGCGCTCCTGCCTGGTCATTGAATTGATCATGGCCTCAATTCCCTTGAACGCATCGTCGCTGATATCAATATCCTTGATGGCTTTGCCCACACCGGGTATCATGCCCAGCAGGTCTTTGATATTACCCATCTTTTTTATCTGTTCCAGCTGTTGCTTGAAGTCTTCGAAGTTGAACTGGTTCTTGCGGATCTTTTTCTCCAGCTTGCGGGCCTGCTCTTCATCAAATTGCTGTTGCGCCTTTTCAACCAGGGTAGTGATATCACCCATACCCAAAATACGCTGGGCCATACGTTCGGGGTAGAACACATCGAGCGTATCGAGCTTTTCGCCACTGCTTACAAACTTGATGGGCTTTTCTACTGTGTATTTGATTGAAAGCGCCGCACCACCACGGGTATCACCATCGAGCTTGGTGAGCACCACACCGGTGAAGTTAAGCCTGTCGTTAAACGCCTTTGCCGTATTCACCGCATCCTGACCGGTCATGGAGTCAACCACAAACAGGATCTCCTGCGGATTTACAGCCGATTTTACATTGGCCACTTCAGTCATCATGGCCTCATCGATGGCCAAACGGCCGGCGGTATCGATGATGACCACGTTCTTATTTTTACTGCGGGCTTCCTTGATGGCATTGGTAGCTATCTGCACCGCATTTTTATTCTCGGGTTCGCTGTAAACGTCAACCTGAATTTGTTCGCCCAGCACTTTTAACTGGTCAATGGCCGCAGGGCGATAAATATCGGCCGCTACGAGCATAGGCGAAAGCCGGCTCCTGGTTTTGAGGAAGTTGGCCAGTTTGGCGCTGAAGGTGGTTTTACCCGAACCCTGTAAACCGGCGATGAGAATAACGGCGGGATTGCCTTTGGCGTTGAATTCGCTTTCGCTGCCGCCCATAAGGTCAACCAGTTCGTCTTTCACGATCTTCACCATCAACTGGCCGGGGCTAACAGCAGTTAACACCTTCTCACCCATAGCCTTATCTTTTACCCGGTCGGTAAATTCCTTGGCAATTTTATAGTTTACGTCGGCATCCACCAGGGCGCGGCGGATGTCTTTTACGGTAGCAGCAATATTGAGGTCGGTAATTCGGCCTTCACCTTTTATCTGTTTAAAGGCCGACTCCAACCGGTCGGTAAGATTTTCAAACATAATTTCCTGTTTTTTCGCAGTTCAAAGTCTGTTGACAGGCGTGCCACGGTTACCCCCGCCAGGGGAATAAACCGTGGCACGCCTACCTCATACAAAAACAAAAAAGTGAATATAAGGTAAGTTATATTCACTTAAGGACTGCAAATTTACAGTAAGTAAATTTTGTTGTGTAAAGTTTCTTTTGCCGGCTATAATTTTTTAAGGTTAAACGCCCAAAAATCCCCGCAGGGCCTTGGAACGTGAATTGGTGCGCAGTTTCGTAATTGCTTTGTCCTTGATCTGGCGAACCCGCTCGCGGGTGAGATTGAATTTCTCGCCGATATCTTCCAGACTCATGGGATGATCGACTCCAAGACCAAAGAAATAGCAGATCACTTCTTTTTGACGTTCGGTAAGCATTTTCATCGAGCGCTCGATCTCCTGTTTGAGCGACTCTTTGTGCTCAATGTTGGTTTCTGCCCGCTCGGCATTGTGATTTTCCAACACGTCTATCAGGGTATTGTCTTCCCCTTCAGACAGTGGCGTATCCATGCTTACATGCCGGGCTGCAATGCCCAGGGTAGCTGATACCTCATCGGTCTCCAGCTCCAGCAATTCGGCCAGTTCTTCGGGCGAGGGTTCCCGTTCAAACTCCTGTTCCAGTTGCGAAAATGCTTTCTGGATCTTGTTTGTTAACCCTACTTTGTTCAATGGGAGCCTTACAATACGCGATTGTTCGGCTAATGCCTGAAGAATGCTTTGGCGGATCCACCATACGGCGTAAGAAATGAACTTAAAACCACGGGTTTCATCAAAACGCTGCGCTGCTTTAATGAGACCCAAATTACCCTCATTGATGAGGTCTGGTAAAGAGAGGCCTTGATTCTGATACTGCTTGGCTACGGATACGACGAACCTTAAATTCGCTTTCGTTAGTTTGTCAAGGGCTGCCTGGTTTCCTTGCTTGATCAAACCCGCGAGTTTCACTTCTTCTTCGGGACTGATCAATTCAACTTTTCCGATCTCCTGCAAGTATTTTTCAAGGCTCTGAGACTCACGATTCGTAATTGATTTCGTGATCTTGAGTTGCCGCATACTCATAGGTAGGTCATTTTAAAGGGTTTTTTAGGTTTTTAACGGTCAATGGTTTAGAAAAAACGAAATACCTGTCCTATTTGTTATATGAACAAGCATTTTGTTCTTAAAAAACCGTAAAAACTTTATCCACCTAATATAGCCAATTATCCTATTTTCCTCAAAAATATTCGTAATCTACTGACAGTCAGATATATGAATTTTTTTTGCTTATTTATTCATTTTTAGCTCTTTTTACGCGATTTAGCCAAAAAAAAATTTTGAGGGTAGCATTATTTTTCTATAATTGCACCATTGGTATTTTCAAAAAAGATCAATACAAGGGTTAGATGAGTAAGAAACACATATTTACGTTAGAGTATCCGGTAAGATGTTCTCCTTCCATTTTATACGAATTCTTAAGTACGCCTGCAGGTTTGCAGGAGTGGTTTGCCGATAAAGTAGACGAAAGGGACAGCGTTTTTAGTTTTTCCTGGAACGGAACTACAGACAAGGCAGAGGTAATGGAGAGTGAAGAAGAAAAATTTATTAGGTTTCATTGGTTGCATGCACCCAAGGATGAATATTTCGAATTCAGAATTGAGAAATCAGAAGTTACGAATCAGACCATCCTTGTGATCAAAGACTTTGCAGAAAAAGGAGAAGTTAAAGACCAGAGTCAGTTGTGGGCATATCAGGTAAAAGACCTGTTTCACCGGCTCGGTAATTAATGACCTGTAGCGGTTATAATTGTTTCGTACAGATCAATCAATAATTCCTTTGAGTGATTCCATTGAGGAAGTGAAATTTTGGCGGATAGCTTACAAAAATCATTAGCCAGCAGAATTCTTTCTACATCGGAAGCATTCAACTGGGTAAGCGGCGTATAATTGTCTTCATTAAATTCATGACGCCATTCATCTCCACTTACACACAGGTAAAAGGTATGCTTTGCCAGTAATGGTAAGTTGTTAAGCAGGGTTTGCTGGTATTGTTGTTTATACTGGCCTTTCAAATGCAGCGTCACACTGAAAAAATTTCCCCACCAGAATAGTGTGCGGATGGCAAAAGTATCCTGCCGGTTAAACAATCGGGGGTAATCGAGCATTACCCAGGGCAATCCCCGGTAATTCTCCCCTTTCGAGATCTTTGGCGATGGCACCAGCACTTCCTCCGGAAGCGATTGCCTGGCCGTAAAACCGGCGCGCATTTCATGGGCAATATCGCCAAACAAAGCAAAAACTTTTTCTATAATTGTATTCTTTGTTAAAAGCCAGCCGGCATTTTGTACCAGCGATAATTCCTCTGCTGAAAGCTGTATTTTTGCGACGTCCATAGAATAAAGATACAGTAGAAGCTTGTTGTTAAATTATGGATTGCGGACCATTGACGAACTAAATAACTTAAATCCGTGATAAAGAAACTCGACATACTGGTTTTGCGATCGTTCATCGGCCCGTTCATCGCAACCTTTTTCCTTACCCTGTTCGTATTGATATTACAGTTCTTCTGGCTGTGGATCGATGATTTTGTTGGTAAGGGTATCGATACATTTACCATGCTGCGCCTGATCGTATACCTCAGCGCTACCCTGGTGCCGCTGGCCCTTCCGCTGGCCATTCTGTTATCTTCCATCATGACCTTTGGTAACCTGGGCGAAACCTTTGAACTGGTGGCCATTAAATCGGCCGGTATTGGGTTATTACGCTTCATGCTTCCGCTCACCGTAGTGGCCATATTTCTCTCAGGCCTGGCTTTCCTGTTCAACAACTATGTAATTCCGGTAGCCAACCTGAAAATGAAAACCCTGCACTACGATCTGGTAAATAAAAAACCGGCTTTCGATCTCAAGGAAGGCGTATTCTATACCACTATTCCCGAATATGCCATTAAGGTGTCGAAAAAAGAAAAGGATTCCATTTTACATAATGTGATCATTTATGAAAACAACCCCGGCGGCCCGCAGGACAATATTGTAGCCGCCGAAAAAGGCATCATGCGCCTTTCGTCCGATAAACGGGCCCTTGAGTTCACCCTGTACAACGGCTGGCGTTATGAAGAACGCGGTAACCGTTATGGCGGCAACACCGATTTCATCCGACTGGGTTTTAAAGAATACAAAAAAGTGCTCGACCTCAGCACGCTGATCCTTGACCCAACAGCCGATAGTACCTACCGCGACCGTTCTGAAATGTTAAACAACTGGCAGCTTAGCAAAAACGCCGATTCGCTGGCAAAAAGCCTTGGTAAATTCAAAGAACGCGACCAGCGCGAATTACAGGGGTATCTGCTGTTTTCAAAATACCTCGATACCGGTTGGATAGATGTAAAAGTTGCACCAGTAAAAAAAGGCGCTAAGTTTCTTGACCTGCTGCCCGACAGTTTGAAAATTTTGAAGACAGATAAAATACCTGCTGCTGTACGAACACAAGTGATCGATCAAAGTATTTCTTATGCCAATTCCATAAAAGCAACCATCGAAGGCCCCTCCTGGGATTATGACGGCAAAAGAAAAGAATATCGCGTAACCCTGATGACCTACCACGAAAAAATCACGATGTCGATCGCCGTGCTGGTATTGTTCCTGATAGGCGCGCCATTGGGTTCCATTGTACGTAAAGGGGGTATTGGTACCCCGGTGGTTTTTGCCGTGGTGTTCTTTGTGATCTTCTTTTTGCTGAACAATTTTGGTAAGAAGTTCGTGAAGGAAGATGTACTACAACCGGTAGCCGGTATGTGGCTGGCCACAGCCGTGCTGTTTCCCATAGGTCTTTTCCTTATCTACAAAGCCTTACACGATTCACAACTATTTAATAAAGAATTTTACTATCGCATATTCAGGGCTGTGCGCAAGATGATGGGGAAGAATAAAGCGCCCGAAAAGCAGGCGGCGCCAGCGAGTTAGGGCGGGTTAAAATTTCCCGGCAATCTTAATCATGCTTTAATACGCATTGGCTTTGCTCATTGCGGGTTGAAAACCTACCTTCGCCCCAAATAACTGGCATTGAACTCAGGCAGGGAAAATCTTCGAATACAGAAGTTGGTGGTAACAGTAGCCGTACTGCTGTTCATCATCAAAATAGCGGCATTCTGGGTAACCCGCTCAGTGGCCATCTTAACCGATGCGCTCGAAAGTACCGTAAACGTGATCGCTGGTTTTATTGGTTTGTACAGTTTGTATGTAGCTGCCAAACCCCGTGATGAAAACCACCCTTACGGTCATGGTAAAGCTGAATTTTTATCGGCCGCCGTTGAAGGCACCCTCATCATTGTAGCGGGGCTCGTAATCGTTTATCAATCTGTTCTGCATTTTATTTACCCGCAACCTCTGCAACAGCTCGACAAAGGTATTATACTGGTAGCCATTACAGCCGTGATCAATTTTGCTGTAGGGTTTATCAGCATTCAAAAGGGAAAGAAGAACAATTCCCTTGCCCTGGTGGCCAGCGGCAAACACCTGCAGTCAGACACCTACAGCACGCTCGGTATTATACTGGGCCTGGCACTGATAAAATTTACCAACCTCGCCTGGCTCGATAGTGTTACCGCCATCATTTTTGCGTTTATCATCATGTATACCGGTTACCATATTCTGCGCCACTCCCTGGCCGGCATAATGGATGAAGCCGATAAAGAACTGCTGCTGAAAATGCTGGCCGTGCTCAATGCCAACCGCCGCACCAACTGGATCGATCTGCACAACCTGCGCGTAATAAAGTATGGCGGCCAGTTCCATATTGACTGCCACCTCACCGTGCCCTGGTACCTGAATGTTGTGGAAGCGCATAAAGAAGTGGAAGAACTGGGCAAGCTCATCAAAAATGAATTCGGAACCGCATTCGAAATGTTCGTACATACCGATCCCTGTCTCGATTTTTCGTGTAGTATTTGCAATAAGACCGATTGCACCGTTCGCAAACGCCCCTTTGAAAAACGGGTTGAGTGGACTTTGGAGAATGTGTTGAAAGACAAGAAACACAGTTTGTAGCGAACCCTGCAATCAATAAAAACATATATTCGCTAAATCTTACTCCCTCTTATTAACAAATAAACTCATGATTATGCAAGCCTGGAAAGAATACCAGGAGAAGAACAAAGATCGCTTCCTGGATGAATTACTGGAATTGTTACGCATCCCTTCTGTGAGCGCCAACAGCGACCACAAGAATGATATGAGAAAATGTGCTGAAAAAGTACAACAACGTTTGCTGGAAGCCGGCGCCGATACAGCCAAAGTATATGACACTGCCGGTCACCCTGCAGTGTATGCCGAAAAGATCGTTGATCCCTCCAAACCAACCGTACTGGTATATGGGCATTATGATGTGCAGCCGCCCGACCCATTGAACCTCTGGCACAGCGGTCCGTTTGAGCCGGTGATCAAAGACGGCCGAATTTACGCCCGCGGTTCCGCCGATGACAAAGGGCAATTCTATATGCATGTAAAAGCCCTTGAAATATTATCAAAGACCAATTCGCTGCAGAACAATATCAAGTTCCTGATCGAAGGCGAAGAAGAAGTGGGTTCGCCCAACCTGGCCAATTTCGTAGCCGCTCATAAAGACCTGCTGAAATGCGATGTGATCCTCATCAGCGACAGTTCTATGATCAGCATGGATACACCCTCCATCGATATTGGCGTGCGCGGACTGGCTTATATACAGGTTGAAGTAACAGGCGCCAACCGCGACCTGCACAGCGGGGTATATGGCGGTGCAGTGGCCAACCCCATTACCATACTTGCCCAAATGATCGCCAGCTGTCACGATGCCAATAATCACATCACCATTCCCAATTTTTATGATGATGTGGTAGAATCAACAGCCGAAGAAAGAAAATTAATGGCCGAAGCGCCATATAGTGAAACCGAATACAAAAACGACCTCGGCGTAAAAGAACTGTGGGGCGAAAAAGGATATACCACCAATGAACGCACCGGTATACGGCCTACCCTCGAAATAAACGGCATTTGGGGCGGTTATACCGGCGAAGGCGCCAAAACCGTATTGCCATCAAAGGCCTATGCAAAGATCTCGGCCCGGTTGGTGCCCAACCAGTCATCTGAAAAGATCACCGAAATGCTGTTGCAATATTTCAGGAAAATAGCCCCAGCCGGTGTTGAAGTAAATGCGTATAACCTGCATGGTGGCGAGCCCTACATGACACCTATTGATTCAAAAGCCTATCAGTCGGCGGCAAAGGCTATAGAAACCACCTTTAACAAAAAACCTATCCCTGTACGTGGTGGCGGCAGTATTCCCATTTGTTCTATTCTCGAAAAAGAACTGGGTGTAAAAATAGTGTTTATGGGTTTTGGGCTCGATAGCGATAACCTGCATTCGCCCAATGAAAAATTCGACCTGGTGAATTTCTATAAAGGCATCGAGACCATTCCATACTTCCATAAATATTTTGCCTCGTAGCCGTTATCATATAAGTTTTATGTGGGATCCCGGCTGCAAAAACAGCCGGGATTTTTTTAACTTTGAAACAATAGAAAAACGAGGAACAATGAGCAGCAATACTGAAAAATCAGAAAAACTTCGACTGGATAAATACCTGTGGTCAATTCGTTTATTTAAAACACGCTCACTGGCTGCAGCAGCGTGCGATAGCGGAAAAGTTAAACAGGAGGGCAGCCAGATAAAAGCAGCCAAACAGGTGCATGTGGGCGATGAATATGATGTGAGAACGGAAGGCCGCCTCTGGCGCATAAAAGTTACCGGTCTTTTGCACAGCCGCGTAGCTTATAGCGAAGCCATCAAATTTTATGTTGATATTACCCCTGCAGAAGAGCTGGAACGCCTTCAACTGCAGCGTCAGGCCTCGAGCTTCCATACCGGTAAACGCCTGAGCAAAGTTGGCCGGCCCACGAAGAAAGAACGGCGTGATTTAGATGAATTTATGGATTAGTAATTGCTTACCGGATGTAAGGTACCAGTTACATGTTACAAGTTGCAGAGCTTGCCCCGCACGGCGGGGTTACAGGGGAATACAACGCATTCGGCCCTGCAACCTGAATCCTGAAACCTGCAACGGATACTTAAAACCAGTAAAGACTCAATTTAATAACCGGTAACCTGAAACCGGTAACCGGCCCCGCTCCCACCTGACCAAAATCAGCACCCCGGGGCCTTTTGATCATTTTCTTTCGCTCCCGTACAGTATAGTTTTGTGTCAGAGATTCTTTACATTTAAAACTATTCTGTATGTATTTGGAAATAAACGGAGACCGATTGATTAGCGATATACAGAAGGACTTTTGCGCTGTTTATCCCTTTTTAAAAATAGAGTTTTTCAAAAACGGGCAGGTTCGCCGTGACAGGTATCCATTAAATAAACTGATACCCGCCACACAACCGGTAAAAAATGCCTGGTACTCGAAAAAAGACAATGGCCAGCTGGACTTTAACGATGCTATGACGGTCACAGAATTTGAGACTGCCCTGATGGAGCATTTTGGTTTGGCCGCCCAGGTATTCCGCCGTTCAGGCAACCTGTGGCTCGAAACCACCATTACCGATTACTGGACGCTGAAACAACAGAACGAACACGGCCGCGAAATAACCGTTGGCAGGCACCACACAGAGAACAATAATAACCCTGATTATGAATTGAACAGGGACCCGAATCCGTAAACCGGCCATAGGTTCCTGAACTTAAAACAGGAGGTTATTCAACTTTTCAAGGTTTAAGATCTTTATTTTTCCTTCTTTGATCTCGATCAGTTTTTCTGATTTGAAATCGCTCAGGGTGCGGATCACCGACTCGGTAGCGGTGCCGATATATTGGGCAAAATCTTCCCGCGAGATCTCGATCAGCGCAGGATCTTTTTTCTCTTTATTGAACTTCTGGTGCACATCTATGAGGGCTTTGGCAACCCGTTTGCGCAGCGAATCATAAGCCAGCCGCAACAAGCGTTCTTCCTTCTCCTTTACATCATTGGTAATAAGCTTGATGAACTTGGAGGCGATCGAGATATCGTTATACACAGCCTGTGTAAACGTGTCTTTGGGAATGGCGATCACTTCCGCATTTTCGAGCACTTCCGCCGTATCGGAATAAGGCTGGTTTTCGAGCAGTGCCACATGACCAATGTATTCATCGGCTCCGTACAAATTGGTAATATATTCCTTGCCGTCTTCGTGTATCTTGAAGGTTTTGATCTTACCACTTTTCAGAAAATACAGGAAACGGGCATGTTTGCCCTCGCTGTACAGCACCTGTTTTTTCATATAGGTTTCGCTGCCATATTTTTCAGGATCGGGAAATATTAACCCGCTGCCGCTGAGGTCCTTCATTAATTTGCCGGCGCCCTTCTCCCCTGCTTCGTACTGGGCTTGCAGAATATTCAGTTTCTGCAACCTGATCTCCACCGCCTTCAGTAATTCAAGATCATCAAAGGGTTTGGTGATATAATCATCGGCACCCATTTCCATTCCCTTGCGAAAATCGCTGCGCTCGGCCTTGGCAGTAAGGAATATAAAAGGAATATGTTCGGTTTCAGGATTCTTTTTCAGCATGTGCAACACGCCGTACCCGTCGAGCTCGGGCATCATGATATCGCAAACGATCAGGTCGGGCTTTTCTTTAATAGCCGCTTCCACCCCTTTTTTGCCATTTTCTGCCGTATGGGTATCGTACCCGGCCAGCGACAAAATTTCAGCCGTATTTTCCCTGATGTCAGTATTATCGTCTATAACAAGTATCCTGCTCATATTATACAAATTGTTAAGATTCAATATTAATACAAAGGTATATTTTTTAATTCTTGATAAAGATCATACCCCCCGCTGATGATCATCATTTACCCCCGCCCAATGCCATTTTACTTTCGTTGCTTAAAAATTTTACCTATGTCTTCAGCCACAGTACACAATCAACTGGTATGCTTTCATTGCGGCGAGGTTTGCTCAACCACCAACATTACGGCTGAAGATAAACATTTTTGCTGCGAAGGCTGCAAACTGGTATATCAATTATTGAATAAAAGCGGGTTATGCAATTATTACGACCTCAACGAAAACCCCGGCCTTACCCAGCGGATACCCGTTCGTAAAGACAAGTTCGCCTTCCTGGAAGATGCCGTAATTCAGCGGCAACTGATCTCTTTCAGCAACGAACAACAAACCCACATTACGTTTTACCTGCCGCAGATCCATTGCAGCTCATGCCTGTACCTGCTCGAGAACCTGCACCACCTGCAGCCGGCCGTTATTAGCGCCACGGTGAATTTCACCCGTAAAGAAGTGAGCATCGTTTTCGACCACCATACCCATTCCCTGCAAAAACTGGCCGAACTGCTGACCAGCATCGGGTACGAACCCTATATTAGTTTACAAAGTCTGCAACACCATAAACCCGGGGCTAAAAAAAGCCTCATCTACCAGCTGGGCGTAGCCGGTTTTTGTTTTGCCAATATTATGCTGCTGAGCTTCCCCGAATACTTCGGACTGGAAGCTGCCGACATACAATTGCAGGGCATTTTCCGCTGGTTGAATGTTTTGCTGGCATTGCCCGTTTTCTTTTACAGCGCCTTCCCTTTTTATGAAAGCGGCTGGAAAGGCCTGCGGCATAAATTCCTGAATATCGATGCGCCCATTGCACTGGCCATCATCGTAACCTTTTCGCGCAGCCTGTATGAAGTATTGAGCGGAACCGGAGCCGGTTATTTTGATTCCATGACCGGTATTGTTTTCTTTATGCTTATTGGCCGCGTACTGCAGGATAAAACCTATCAGCAATTATCCTTTGAACGCGATTTCACCTCCTATTTTCCCGTGGCGGCAACGCTGGTGAAAGATGGAATAGAAACGCCCATATCATTGCCTGAAATAAAAGCAGGCGACACCCTGCTCATTCACAGCAATGAGCTGATACCTGCCGATGGCATTTGCACCCGCGGAAAAGCCTGTATCGATTACAGCTTTGTTACCGGCGAATCAATACCTGTAAATAAAGAAATGGGCGAAATGGTTTACGCCGGTGGCAAACAAACCGGCGGCGCCATGGAAATACTGGTTATAAAAGAAGTGGCGCAAAGCTATTTAACGCGGTTATGGTCGGCCGATACCTTTAAAAAGAACAATGAAACCAAAAGCGTTTCTTTTGTGCACCTGCTGAGCCGGTACTTCACCTGGATATTATTTACCATTGCCGCCATAGCAGCCACCTACTGGGCATTTACCGACAGCCACAAAGTATGGAATGTGATCACAGCCGTGCTCATAGTGGCCTGTCCATGCGCCTTGCTGCTTTCCAATACATTTACCAATGGTAATATCCTGCGCATTCTGGGCCGCAATAAATTTTATTTGCGCAGCGCGCAAACCATTGAAGACATGGCCGGCATTACCCATATTGTTTTTGATAAAACAGGTACATTAACAGCCACCAATCAAAAAGAGATCGTATACGAAGGTGTTGAATTGAGCAAACAGCAGCAACAGGCCATTGCCAGCCTGGCCGCTGCATCGAATCACCCGCTCAGCCGCGCCATTACAGCCCATTTCGGCAAACTGAAACGCCTGCCCATTGAAGAATTCCGCGAAATACCCGGCAAAGGCATTGAAGGTATGGTGGGGAAAGACTGGATCTCACTCGGTTCACAACGCTTTATTTCAGGTATTTCCGGTACAGGCGATAACGGTTCAAAAGTATTTATTGCCATCGATGATAAAATATACGGTCATTTCTCCCTGCAAAATCATTACCGCGAATCGGTGGCGCCATTGGTGCAGTCGCTGGCTGCACATTATAAATTATCTGTGCTTTCGGGCGATCATGCTACCGAACACAGCACCCTGCAACGCATAATGGGGCCAGAAGCTGCACTGCTGTTCAACCAGCAACCCGCCGACAAATTGCAATACATCCAAAAGCTGCAGCAAAGAGGTGAACGGGTAATGATGATCGGCGATGGCCTCAATGATGCCGGCGCATTGAAACAAAGCAATGTGGGTATTGCCATTACCGATGATTGCAACAACTTCACCCCCGCCAGCGATGCCATTATGGATGCCCGGGAATTGAGTAGCCTGAACCGCTTCATTCGCCTTTGTAAAGCCAATAAACAGATCGTAATTGCCAGTTTTGTTCTTTCCATCGTGTATAATATCGTTGGGCTCAGCTTTGCCGTACAGGGCGTGCTGTCGCCCCTGATCGCAGCCATCCTGATGCCTGCCAGTTCGCTCAGCATTCTGCTGGTGACCTTCGGTTCCAGCAATATAGCCGCGAAGCTGCTGCGCTGTTAAAATCAAGGTGAGCCTTTTCAAAAAAGGCCCCACCTCATACTTAGAATATTGCTTTTTTCATAATCATAAGCCATTCCAATAATTTTCGGGATGGCTTTATGATTAGAATCAGTCTTCACGCTGAGGCATGTCATTAAACTACTATCCCCACGCAAATATTTTTGTACAGGTATCAAACAACCGTCTTTATGAGCGCAATAGTCATTTTGTTGATCGCAAGTATATCAGTAGCAGCCATTTTTCTGGCCGCTTTTATCTGGAGTGTACGCAATGGGCAATTTGATGATGAATTTTCGCCGCCACAGCGTATCCTGTTCGACAATCCTCCGGCAAAGCCAACCAACACCGATCAATAAACAATCACCCTATCAATATTTTCAAATCAGAATATACCAATATGCAAGTAGAGCAGTTTCATTATGACAACAAGATCGTAAAACAATTCGCCTATGCCACGGCGCTTTGGGGTATTGTGGGTATGGTGGCCGGTTTATGGGTGGCTATCCAATTTTACGCACCGGGCGCTGCGCTAAACTTTGCCCCTACCACCTTTGGCCGGTTACGTCCCGTACATACCAATGCAGTGATCTTTGCATTTGTAGGCAACTGTATTTTCACCGGTGTTTATTACTCGCTGCAACGTCTGTGTAAAGCACGCATGTTCAGCGACAAATTAAGCAAGATCCACTTCTGGGGCTGGCAGAGCATTATTGTGGCCGCGGCCATCACCCTGTTACTGGGTTACACCACCGGAAAGGAATATGCCGAACTGGAATGGCCTATCGATATTGCCATTACGCTGGTATGGGTCGTTTTTGGTATCAATTTGTTTGGAACCATTATAAAAAGAAGGGAACGCCACCTGTATGTAGCCATCTGGTTCTACATAGCTACCTGGGTAACCGTAGCCCTGTTGCATATTGTAAACTCATTTGAAATACCTGTTTCATTATTCAAAAGTTATAGCTGGTACGCCGGAGTGCAGGATGCCCTGGTGCAATGGTGGTATGGCCACAATGCCGTGGCATTTTTCCTTACCACACCTATTCTGGGTCTCATGTATTATTTTCTGCCCAAAGCGGCTAACAGACCGGTATATTCGTACAGGCTTTCTATCATTCACTTCTGGGCGCTGATCTTTATTTATATCTGGGCTGGTCCGCACCACCTGTTATATACAGCCTTGCCCGATTGGGCGCAATCGCTCGGCACCGTTTTCAGCATCATGCTGTTGTTACCCAGTTGGGGAGGTATGCTGAACGGGTTGTTCACCTTGCGCGGCGCCTGGGATAAAGTGCGCGAAGAACCTGTGCTGAAATTCTTTGTAGTGGCGGTTACCTGTTATGGCATGGCTACGTTCGAAGGCCCCATGATGTCGCTGAAAAACGTAAATGCCATTTCACACTTCACCGACTGGACGATCGCTCACGTACACATTGGCGGGCTGGGCTGGAACGGCTTTATGGCCTTTGGTATGCTGTACTGGCTCATACCACGTATGTGGGGCACTTCATTGCATTCAAAAAAACTTGCCACCAATCACTTCTGGCTGGGCACCATTGGCATCGTAATATATGCAGTACCGTTATACTGGGCCGGATTTACCCAGGCTCAAATGTGGAAGACGTTTACGGAAGAAGGGCAATTGAAATTCCAGTTCCTTGAAACCGTTACGCACATTATTCCCATGTACATTACCCGCAGCATTGGCGGTAGCTTATACCTGATAGGCGCCTTCCTGATGGTATTCAATCTTTATAAAACCATTAAGAAAGGTAAATTCATTGCCAACGAAGCAGCAGAAGCCGCACCGCTGGAAAAACATGCTGCTCCTGTAAAAGAACACTGGCATCGCTGGATAGAGAAAAAGCCTATGACCCTGTTGGTGTTCAGCCTGATCGTAGTAGCTATTGGCGGTGCTGTTGAAATGGTTCCCACTTTCCTGGTAAAAAGCAATATACCCACCATTGCCAGTGTACAACCTTATACCCCACTTGAACTGCAGGGCCGTGATATTTATGTGCGCGAAGGTTGTTATACCTGTCACTCCCAAATGATACGCCCCTTCCGCGATGAAGTAGCGCGCTATGGCGAATATTCCAAAGCCGGTGAATTCGTATACGATCACCCATTTCAGTGGGGTTCAAAAAGAACCGGACCCGATCTGGCGCGTGAAGGTGGTAAATATCCCGACAGCTGGCATTATAACCATATGATGGACCCCCGCATTATGTCGCCCGGTTCTATTATGCCATCGTACAGCTGGCTGCTCGATAACAAGATCGATACCGCCTCCACACCAGCCAAGATAAGGGCTATGCAAAAACTGGGGGTGCCCTACCCCGCTGGTTACGACCAGGTGGCAAACAAAGACCTGTTAACTCAGGCCAATGGTATCAGGCTGAGCCTGAAGATGGATAAAATAGAAACGCCCAAAGATGCAGAGATCGTAGCACTGATCTCGTACCTGCAACGGCTGGGAAAAGATATTAAAGCAACCGCTAAACAATAAACACCATGAAGTTTATACATTATTTAGAAAAGATAACCGGTGTAAGCATTTATCCGTTGATCTCCTTCACCATTTTCGGTTTGTTCTTTTTGGTCATGTTGATCTGGGTGATAAAAACCGATAAGAACAGGATCCATGAAATCAGCCGTATTCCATTAGACTAAACAAGAACCTAAAAACATTACTATATGCCCGGTATTTTTTGGTATAGAAAAATCAGCAATCAATTGTGGAAAGCAATGATGATAGGGGCTGCCCTGATATGCGCAACACCTGCTGCTTTTGCAGCGGGTGACGGGCAGCCAGGCAAACCATCATCGATTGACGATCCGTTTGTAATACTCATGGTCATCATTATGCTCATTCTGTTACTGGCCATTGGGTTACTGGCCCATGTGGTGTTAGGCGCTGCCAGTTTTTATTATCAAAGGGAAAAAGAACGCGAGCAGCAAAAGGCCGGCGCTTCCACTACTGTAATAGTAACGACCATTGCATTGTTGTTGTTTGCGGCGCCTGTTTTTGCACAGAATGCCGATGCACCAGCTACCACAGCAGTACAAACCGCCACTTCGTTTGGCAGTTTATCGGCTACTGCTTTTTATGCTATAGTAGGCGTTATTGGCATTGAACTCCTTGTGTTGCTTGCCCTCCTGTATCAGTTGCGCACTTTCCTGGCAAAAGAAAAACTTAAACAACAATTAGCCTCAAACGCAGCCACTGTACAAAAACCACGTGTTACCATCTGGGCCAAATTAAACAAATTCAAACCGGTTGAACAGGAAGCAGAAATGGACCTGGGGCATGAATACGATGGCATCAGGGAGCTGGATAACCGCTTGCCACCCTGGTGGTTGTATGGGTTTTATGCATCTATCCTTTTTGCAGTGATCTATCTGTGGCGCTACCACGTTTCACATTCAGCGCCGTTGAGCGGGGAAGAACTGCAGATAGCCATGACACAGGCTGAAGAACAAAAGGCCGAATACCTGAAAAAAAGTGCCAATAACGTAGATGAAAATACCGTAAAGCTGTTAACCGATGCCGCAGATATTACCGATGGTCAAAAAGTATTTACCCAAAACTGCGCTGCCTGTCATGGCAAAGCCGGTGAAGGAATTGTAGGTCCCAACTTAACTGATGATTACTGGTTACATGGCGGGGGTATTAAAGATGTTTTCAAAACCATTAAATATGGCTGGCCCGAAAAAGGTATGCGCAGCTGGAAAGACGATCTGTCGCCCGTACAAATAGCCCATGTTGCCAGCTATATTAAATCAATACATGGCAGTAACCCGCCCAATGCCAAAGCACAGCAGGGTGAGTTGTATAAAGAAGATAATAGCAATAATAAAACTGATTCGGCTGCCAGTAAAGCGGCTGTAGTCACGAATAAATAGATCAATCATTGGAAACAGGAACAAATAGCGCCCCCGTGTCAATAGAAAAGAACGAATCGTTCCGCGACCGCATCGCTACGGTTGATGAATCGGGCAAACGGAAATGGATCTTTGCGCAAAAACCAAAGGGGAAATGGTATGCTGCAAGAACCTATATAAGCTGGTTCTTCTTTATCCTTTTCTTTTCCTTACCATTTATTTATGTGCACGGCCGGCCTTTGTTCCTGTTCGATGTAACTGAAGCTCATTTTATCATCTTTGGTAAAGTGTTCTGGCCGCAGGATTTCTTCATCTTTGGCCTGGCCATGATCACTTTTATTGTATTCATTGTTTTGTTCACCGCCGCATTTGGCCGGCTGTTCTGTGGCTGGGTTTGTCCGCAAACCATCTTCATGGAAATGTTCTTTCGAAAAATAGAATACTTCATTGAAGGCAATGCGGCCGAACAACGTTTACTGGCAAAAGCCCCCTGGACCGGGAAAAAACTATTCAAAAAGACTACCAAACATGTGGTATTCTATCTGTTCTCGTTCATCATCGCCAATACCTTCCTGGCCTATATCATAGGCGTAAAAGCACTGGGTAAAATAATTACCGAACCGGTACATGAGCATGTAGGCGGTTTGTTTTCTATTCTGATCTTTTCAGGAATATTTTATGCTGTGTATGCCTTTTTCAGGGAACAGGCCTGTACGGTTGTATGTCCTTACGGCCGCCTGCAGGGCGTGCTGTTAGATCGCAACTCCATGATCGTTGCCTATGACTATAAACGCGGTGAGCCGCGGGGCAAGTACACAAAAAAGGTAACGGAAGATCATGGCGATTGCATCGATTGCATGCAATGCGTAAAGGTTTGTCCAACCGGTATTGATATTCGCAATGGCACGCAAATGGAATGTGTTGGTTGCACCGCCTGTATAGATGCCTGTGATACCATCATGGAAAGGATCAATAAACCGCTGGGATTGATCAGGTATGCTTCTGAAAATGGCATCGAGAACCGGGAACCGCTGAAATATACCGGCCGTATGAAATTGTATACGGTGTTGTTAAGTATTCTGGTTATTCTGCTGGGCTTATTGCTATTTACCCGTAAGGATGTTGATGCCACCATCATGCGTACGCCGGGTATGTTGTATCAGCAAAGAGGAACAGATAGTGTAAGCAACCTGTACAATATTAAAGTGGCCAATAAAACGATCAGTAGCATTCCGTTAAAACTGAAGCTGGAAGGCGTTAGTGGCCAGATACAGATCATTGGCGAACATAATTATATTACCGTTAAAGAAGAAGGACAGGGCGCCGGTACTTTCTTTGTGGTATTACCGGCGAATATCATTCATGAAAGAAAATTACCGATCAAAATTGGCCTGTATAACGGAAATGAACGGGTTGATGTGATCAGCACCAATTTTCTGGGACCGGTAGCAGAGTAAGTTCACTATTAAAACAAACAATCATGACATTAAACTGGGGACATAAATTAACCATCGGCTTTGTAGCTTTTGCCTCAATGATCGTTTACCTGGTTGTTCAAAGTATGAATACCCGCTACGACCTGGTATCGAAAGAATACTACAAGGAAGAACTGCAATACCAGCAGGTGATAGATGGTACCAGCCGGGCTAACCAGCTCAGCAGCCATACCACCATAACGCAAAAAAATGATAAGCTCACTGTGCAGCTGCCCAATGAGATGCAGCAAAAAACAATTACCGGCAATATATTATTCTACAGCATTGACAATTCGCAAAAAGATAAAAAAATACCGTTGCAAATAGATGGCAACGGTGCGCAAACCATTGACAGCCGCTCATTCATCTCCGGCAGGTATACCGCCAAGATCGGTTGGGAAAGCAGTGGCGTACAATATTATACTGAAGTGCCGGTAACCATTCATTAAAAACTATTATTCACGGCTCCATGTGGCAGGCATCAATAGCAGGAATATTATTAGGACTGGTAAGCAGTTTTCACTGCGTAGGCATGTGCGGCCCGTTGGCGCTGGCCTTACCGGTTCATCATTTACAAAAAATGCAACAGGGGTTTGCCGTATTGTTGTATAACCTGGGCCGGGTGATCACCTATTCCTTATTAGGTGGTTTATTTGGCTGGTTGGGAAGGGGAATATATATCGCCGGTTTTCAGCAATGGTTTTCTATTGTAATGGGTAGTGTGATCTTGTTATTTGCTTTCGGGTATTATATTTTGAACCGCCCGTTCAGCCCCGCCTGGTTACGAAAATTTAATGGCAGCATCCAACACCTGATGGGGCGGTTATTGCAATCAAAACAGGTGCATCATTATTTGTTATTAGGTATGGCCAACGGACTGCTACCCTGCGGGCTGGTTTACCTGGCCATTGCTGGTTCCCTAACTACGACCGGTATTGGAGAAAGTATCCTGTTTATGGCTTCATTTGGAACCGGCACCCTGCCGGCCATGCTCATCTTATCTTTCTTTGGCGTTCACATTAAATTATCACTGCGGCAACAAATGCGGAAAGCAGTGCCATTTATAATTGCCGGAATGGCCGTATTACTTATCTTAAGAGGATTGAACCTGGGCATTCCATTTGTGAGCCCGGTACTGGCCGATGCGCCCCAACCGGTTATTAGCTGTCATTGAAAAGGCTACTAAAGCTCATTGCTATTCACATCCTGATATCCCCATTCTTCATTATCACCCAATTCGCGACCCGGATATTTCCCATATTTCATGATTGTTATCGCCATCCATATTACCAAAAACGGAGAAGCAGCAAACATAATCGTAAGAACGGCTGCAGAAGCACCTGTACGAAACAATACTGTATAAATTACCAGATAAAGTGTAACAAAGGTTGTAGCAAAGACGGGACTTCGTAACATAAACAAAAGATTGTACTCTTAAGTTACGCCAATTTTCCCGGATGGTTACGGTTCAATACCTGTCATAGCAGGCAATTCAATGGTAATGGTTGTTCCTTCACCCAGGGCGCTTTGCAGCCTCACCTGCCCCTGCAACAGCTCCACATAGCCTTTAACAATATGCAATCCCAAACCGGTTCCCTGGATATTTATAGCATTCTTACCCCTGAAGAAGCTGCTGAACAAATGCTCCTGATCTTCTTCTGAAATACCGATGCCCTGGTCTTTTACCGAGATCACCATCTGGTTATTGGCATTGAGGGCCTTTAAATTAATACAGCCGTCATCGGGAGAGAATTTAACGGCGTTACTGAGTAAGTTAATGAGAATGTTCTTTAATAATTTTTTATCGGTATTGAACTGCCCGTCGCCATTCAGTTCAACCTGTATTTGCTGGCCCGCTTTGGCAATGGCCTTCATTTCTTCAGCCACCTCATCGAGGAAATCTTTTACATCGATCGATTCGGGTTTTACCTGAACTTTTCCTTCTTCCAGTTTCCCTAATGACAGAAAATCTTCCAACAGATCGTTGAGGTGTTTTACCGAATCTTTTATGCGCCTGATGTGCCGTTCCCGTTTATCCTGCTCTTCTGTTTTTACATACTTCGATAACAAAGCGGCTGATGACAATACCGTGCTGAGCGGTGTACGGAATTCGTGGGAAGCCGTTGACACAAACCGCGATTTGATCTCGTTCAACTCCTTTTCTTTATTCAGGGCTTCGTTCAGGTCCTGCTGTGACTTCTCCAGTTCCTGCAACGCCTCTTTCAGGATCAGCGTACGCTCTTCTACCTTGTTCTCGAGCTCGGCATTCAGCTTGCGGATATCGGCCGATACTTTTTCCAATTGTTCTTTTTGCTCAATAAGCCGGCGTTCACTTTCCTTACGCTGCGTTATATCAACTACAAAAGCGATCACATAGAATTGGTCTTTCTGTTTGTAAAAACTTAAACTCACTTCAACCGGCAGTTCGCCCCCATCTTTCTGGCGGGCAAACAGGTCGCGGCCATGCCCCATCGACCGGTTCGACGGCGCCTTGTAAAACCCTTCCCGGTACTTTATATGATTGGTAAAGCGCCCTGGTATCAACACCTCAATTGACTTGCCCAGCAACTCATCTTTTTTGTATTGGAACATATTGAGTGCGGCCGGGTTAATGAGAACAATTTCCCCGCGTTGATTGGTAAGGATAATGCCCTCGGTAGCATGTTCAAACAAAGCCGTCACCTGTTGTTTATCCGATTCGCTGGAGCCGTACAGTTTTTTTACGTACAGCACCGAGATCATGGTGAGCAGGGCAATAATGCCGCTGAATAAATGCTGCATGATCACCTGTTGCCGGCCCATGCCTTCATGCGGGTAAAATGCAGAAACAACAATGAGCGCAAGGGAAACAAACCCGAATATTTTAGTATATAGATCCTTTTGTAAAAAAATAGTAAGCAGAATTGCGGTAATAAGGCCGCCATCCAGAAAACTGAACTGGGGATACAGGTATTGCAATACGGCAGTACTCAAAGTGACCACCGAACAAAACAACAAAACATTAAAAGGTTTCTCTTTAAACATATGCTTACAAAATCGGTAACAAATTACAGATAATGTTGCATTTAGCCCTGCAAACGCCCGAAAAATTCAACAGGCGATATTCTTCTGTTCCATATTATCTTTGTGCCATGCGTATTGACATTATCACCGTTTTACCCGAATTGCTCGAAAGCCCGCTTTCTCATTCCATTATGAAAAGAGCCCGCGACAAAGGCCTGCTGCAGGTGCAGGTGCACCATTTGCGGCAATGGGCTGTGAACGAATACGGACAGGTTGATGACTATCAATACGGTGGCGGCGCCGGCATGGTCATGATGTGCGAACCGCTGGCCAATGCCATTGAAACGTTGTCGAAAGAACGGAAATATGATGAAATTATTTTTATGACCCCCGATGGAGAGCGGTTCAACCAGTCGATAGCCAATCAGCTATCGCTGAAAGAAAATTTGATCATCATTTGCGGTCATTATAAGGGAATCGACGACCGCATCAGGCAACATTTTGTTACCCGGGAAATTTCAATAGGTGATTTTGTATTAAGTGGTGGCGAACTGGCTGCCGCCATCGTAGTGGATGCCGTGGGCCGTTTATTACCGGGCGTATTAAATGATGAAACCTCGGCCCTCACCGATTCTTTCCAGGATAATTTGCTGGCGCCACCCGTTTATACCCGGCCGGCCGATTTCAGGGGCTGGAAGGTGCCTGATATTTTGCTGAGCGGCGATCCTAAAAAAGTGGAGGATTGGCGCTATGAACAATCCTTGCAACGCACCAAAGAAAGAAGACCTGATTTATTAGATAAACATTAATCGCTACGCAAACAAAATTTCCCTGAACCTCCCCACGTGTCGGAAGGGTTAGGGGAAGGACAAAAAAAAGCGGTCCGGCCAAAAGACCAAACCGCTGTAAGTAACAGGATAGTAAACTATGCTATCAAAAAAATAAGCAGGTAAATTACCAACTGCATAACGAGTGTAAGGACGATCGTCTTTTTCATAAGGGTGGATTTACGCCTATATAAAAGCACGCCGTGTGCCAAAGTGAATTTATTTATATAGGAGATTTACGCACCGTAATTAACCCGTTTGCTTCTGATGCTGACTATCAATTATTTTAGGAATATTAATTTTTTGCACACCGCCTCTTTCTCATTTCTTATTCTTCTTATCCCGTTTTTTATTTACCGGTAGTGATCACTACGTTTAAGGGTTTACCAGTAAACTCCACTGTTATAAAATCATTGGAAAGTTGTTGAAACGGGTCGGTTTGTTTTCCTCCATTGGCAGCATCTACAGGTTTACCATTAACCAGTGCCTGACCGGCAGCAATACCAACCGGCAATTCAATATTGAATTTGCGTTTGAATTTCTTGCCGTATTGATTGGGATTATTGGTAGTGATATCGATGGCTACTTTATTACCCGCAGTAACCCCTTTGAATGTCACCAGTTCATAATCGGCTTTTTCCAAAGTACGCGGCGTGGTGCCATCATCATCGTACCAAACATAGGTAGTGGCATTGGCCGACGGGTAATACCTGATGGTAACGTCTTTTGAATTGTATGTTTCAGTTGATTTAATGGTATCCTTTGTGATCCACATAGGAACAAAGCTGCCTTCTTTTACAAATACCGGTATTTGTTTTATATCAGCCGGCTGGTTAATGAATTTACCGCCATCTGTAACCGAATTGTTAGTCAGGCTGTACCATTTGCCTGCAGGCAGGTACATCATGCGGGCTGTTGCACCCTGGCTGATTACCGGCGCTACCAGCAAACCATCGCCCCACATAAATTCCTCATCGGCCTTTAAAGCAACGCTGTCTGCAAAATTGTAATAATACAGGGGTCGCATCAATGGTTTCCCCAACACTGCCTGATCGTACACCAATGAATAATTATAAGGCAACAACTGGTAACGAAGATTGATATACTTGCGTACGATGCTTTTATAAGGTTCCTCAACAAAGCAGGGTTCTGAAGGAATGCTTTTTACACTTTTATCATAATCTTCCAGGGCAGTGCCATGCGGGCGAAACACGGGCGTGAATGCAGCAAACTGCAACCAGCGCGTATACAGCTCGGGGTCGGCCTGTTCTGCCGCAGCAAAGCCACCGGCATCAGAATGAATGTAAGGCAATCCACTCAGGCTCATACCCAGTAAAACCAATGGCTGTGATTTCAAACCGCTCCAGCTGCGGGCCACATCGCCTGTCCAGGGAAGAATCGCGTACCGTTGGCTGCCGGCAAATCCCGACCGGTTCAACAGCACCAACCGCTGATCGCCCTGTTCATACAAATATTTTTCAAAGAACATTTTACTGAAGTAATGTGCGTACACATTATGCACTTCATCGGCGGCCATGGGACGGTTAACGCCATAATCTTTCAGGTTATGCATCATACCGGCAGGATGTTTTTCCGGTTCTGCCAAATCGAGCCACCAGCCGTTTACCCCATTGGTAACGATCTGCTTTTTATAATACTTCCAGATCCAGTCCTGCGATTGTTTGCGGAAAATATCAATCAGTCCGCCGGTCCCAAAATAAAGGTCCGGTATCATCATTGGACTGCCATCGGCGCCGGTTGCCATAAAAGGGGTAGCCTCGGTATATGTTTTTGTATTCTGTAAAATATAAGGCTCGGTGATGAGTACCGATTTCAAATTGTTGTTTGTTTTGAGATCAGTGAGCATTTGTTTGGCATTGGGCCATTTTTGGGTATTCACCCAATCGAGATTTCCCAGGGTGCCTTTGATATTATCGCCAAACCAGAAGAGGTCGAACACCAGCGCATCCATAGGAAAACGGTCCTGTTTCATTTTACCAACAACCTGCTTTACCTGTTCCTCGCTTTGATAGCCAAAACGCGATACAAAATTGCCGAACACCCAACGGGGCGGCAATGGCTGGCGGCCTGTGATGGCGGTATAATTGTTCAGGATCTCATCAAGGTTTTTTCCGAATACAACATAGTAAGTGAGCTCGCCACTGGTAAAACCGGCTTCAAGGATATTCTTATCGGTTAGGCCAATATCAACATATCCTTTGGAAGGATTATCAAAAAACAATGCATAACCGGCTGAAGAAATAAATACCGGCACGGAAAAATTAAGGTTCTCAGCGCCCAGTCCATACCCATAAGATGAACTGTTATATAAATTGAGGCGGTAACCACGCCGGTTCATGGGCAATGCCCGTTCGCCGCCGCCAAAGATCTGTTCATTGTCGAACAACTGAAACCGGAAACCCCGGGTATCGCCCTGCGTAAAATAAGTGGCTGATTTTACTTTTACTTCTTTCCCGGTTTTATAATACAGTTTATCGCGTTGCACCACCACGCTGGTAAGGTTTTCCCATTCCACGGTTTGCGAAATCGCGTTTGTGATCTTTGTATTCACCACCGGCGGTTTGGCAATAACGGCATCAGATACCTGTTCGGTTTTGCTGTAATCATACGGTTTGTACGTGGTTTTAATAACGGCATTGTTAAACCCATGAAAGGTCCAGATGCCTTCTTTGGCCTTAAACACCACTTCGGTGGTTTTGCCAACGAAGGGATCTTTTCCTACCGTATTGATGATCGCCTGCTGGGCATGCACCGTTGCGAAAACAACCAATAAAATTATGCTGCAAATACTTCTTTGGATGATTGCCATATTGCCTGATTAAGGCATCAAATTAAAAAAACAACCGTTACCGGCAAACTTATTTGCAGGCTGCATCGACACGGGTTGACATAAAAAAACCACGGATACCGGTGCTGCGGGCGCAACGATGGTATCCGTGGCTGCAAAAAGAATGTGTTCAGGAAATGTTAAAACTTATTGCTTCGGCATTTCGAACAACTTCATATCAATTTCTTTATTGATCTCCGTTTTCTTGTTGGTAAGGTTTAAAGCAACACCCTGCATGTTTATTTCGGTTTTGGAAGGTATTACATTACCATAATCTGTTTTCTTGTAGTCAGAAAAGGTCAGGTTTGTTTCCACATCCATACCACCTCCACTTACTTTAACTGAGCTTTGCAGAATGTAATACGTGGTAGGGTCAATCCATATCAGGCTTTCCACTCCTTCCTTGGTTTTTAATTTCAGCTTGAAGGCATCTTTGCCATTAAGCGCTTCCTTTCCCACCAGGTCAACGGTAGTGCCTTTGGCAGCGTAATTGAACAGGGGGCCGCCGGGATCAAGTTGTCCCATCCCAACTTTTGCCTGCTCAGCGGGCATCTCTGTCGGAGTAGCCTGTCCCATCATCGGATTTAGCCCCCAGGCGCTTTTATCAGTAAAACACTGAATTATTTTCTGACCGGCCAATTCTACTTCATTTTTATAGGCCTTCCCATTTACCAGCCAGGTTTTACCGGGAGCAGCTCCCATACCCGGAATTTCCATTTCATATTCTGTATAAACGGTTTTAATAGACGCCAGTTTCTCTTTGCCACCCAATGCCTCAATATGCTTATTGATGATTTCGTCGGCGGTTTGTGCATGTAATGAAACTACTGACAGCATACTGGCTGCCATCAAAACTACTCGCAGGGATCTCATTTTTTGAACTTTTTTGATTGGTAAAATGGTTTTATAAATCGGCCTTTTAGTTAACCCATCCGAATGGTCATTTCCGCCTGAATGAACGTATTCGGGCAGGCGGGCGGCTTCCCGGTTGGGAGAATTTATAAAATTAGTGGGTTGTCCTGTTAAAATATTACAAAGAGCCAATATCTTTTTAAATTAATATTGTGCCTGGAAAAACCGAAGTAAGTCAGGATTTTTAGATTTCGGAATTTAGAGATTTTAAGATTTATGGAAAATGTCAAAACCAAAGCAAATCCCCAAATCGCCAAATCTCAAAATCAGCAATTACCTCGTACTTCTAACTTCAGCTTGTCGGAATCAGATATAGGTCCACTTCAAACGAAAATGCATGAACTATTCTATAAAAGGCAATCTCGTAGACACATGGCAGAAAAAAATATATCCGGCTGAAGTGACCGTTGTGAACGGGAAAATAGCATCCATAACGCCTTTAGAAGAAGAAGGGTTGGAACCGAAGCGCTTTATTCTCCCCGGTTTTATTGACAGTCACGTACATATTGAGAGCTCCATGCTGGTGCCCCGCCAGTTTGCCCGGCTGGCAGTAGTACATGGCACCGTTGCCACCATCAGCGATCCGCATGAAATTGCCAATGTTTGCGGTATGAAGGGGGTTGAATACATGATTGAAAACGGGCGCACCGTTCCATTCAAATTCTTCTTTGGAGCGCCCAGTTGTGTACCAGCTACCGTTTATGAGACCGCAGGCGCCACCCTCGATGCAGAAGAAGTAGCCACCCTGTTACAAAAAGAAGAAATACCTTACTTAAGCGAAATGATGAATTTCCCCGGGGTGCTGTACAAAGACCCGGCGGTAATGCAAAAGATACAGGCAGCCCGGCAGGCAGGCAAACCCATTGATGGGCATGCCCCGGGCTTGCGGGGTGATGAGGCCCGGAAGTACATTGAAGCCGGTGAACCGGGAAAAGTGACCATCAGCACCGATCACGAATGTTTTACCCGCGAGGAAGCCCTGGATAAACTGCAGTATGGCATGAAGATCATTATCCGCGAAGGAAGCGCTGCCCGCAATTTTGAAGCCCTGATCGATTTGCTGAACGACTATCCGCAACAGATCATGTTTGGCAGTGATGATAAACACCCCGATAGCCTGGTAGCCGGTCATATTAACCAGCTTTGCGCCCGGGCGGTGGCCAAAGGTATAGATGTGTTCAGCGTATTACAGGCCGCATGCGTGAACCCGGTGTTACATTACAAACTACCGGTTGGGCTGCTGCGCACCGGCGATGACGCCGATTTTATTGTCACCAGCGACCTGCAACAGTTCAACGTGCTGCAAACCTATATCAACGGTGAACTGGTGGCCGAAGACGGTCATTCGCGCATAGCCTCTCAAACTTCGGGACTCATCAATAATTTCAATTGCAGTCCTAAAAAAGTGGCCGACTTCCTGCTGCCCTGGAATGGCCAAACCACTATACCAGTCATTGAGGCGCTCGATGGACAACTGATCACCAATAAACTGTTATTGCCACCTGCAACCAGCGATGGCTATATGGTGAGTGATACGGAAAGGGATATCCTGAAAATAGCCGTGGTGAACCGCTATACCAATGCGGTAGTGGCATTGGCGTTTATTAAGAATACGGGATTGAAGCAGGGCGCCATTGCATCTTCCGTTGCACATGACAGCCATAATATTGTGGCGGTGGGTGTTGACGATGAAAGTCTGTGTAAGGCAGTTAACCTGGTTATAGCAGAACGGGGCGGTGTAAGTTGTGTAAGTGAACAGGCATCCCTGGTATTGCCCTTACCCGTTGCCGGGTTAATGAGTGCTGAAGACGGTTACGAAGTAGCCAATTCCTATACAGCCATTGATGCCATGGCCAAATCACAGGGTAGCACCCTGGCGGCACCCTTTATGACCCTTTCCTTTATGGCATTGCTGGTTATTCCGCATTTGAAATTAAGCGACCTCGGTCTTTTTGATGGTGATGCGTTTAAACTGGTTCAGAAAACACTTTAATAATCAGCATCAATTTTACAGTAAAATAATGATCGAAATACCCAGTTAAGGTTACCAATATCATATTATAATTACCACTAAACTGAAATTTTCTTTTTATCTTTAGTAATAGCACCTGCTACTACTATTAACTCCGCCTTTCCTCTGAATCCCAAAAGGTTTAAACCAAATCCCATTCAGGAACCAAAAAACCTTAGAAGATGTCGACATCAACCGTAAACAATGCGCAGGCAGTGGAGCAAAGGCAAATAAAAACGTCCATTCCCGAATCAGCTTTTACACTTTTTGTAAAGAATATATATCCTATTAGTGCAACTGTTCAGGAGTTCATGAACCAAAAAACGTATTCGGGTCATTTGCATAAAGGCGAATACCTTGTAAATGCAGGCGGCATGTGCAACAGCATCTACCTCATAAGGAAAGGTATTTTGCGCAGCTATATAAAAGAAGGGTCAAAAGAGATCACTACCTGGATATCGAGTGAACAGGAACTGGTTACCTGTATTACCAGCTTTGGCTTACAGCAACCGGCACGCGAAAACATCCAGGCGCTGGAAGATTGCGAGCTCACGGCCCTGAACCTGGAAGACCTGCAATACCTGTACGATAATTTCCCCGAAGCAAATATTGTGGGAAGAAAGGTATTGGAAAAATATTACCGCGATGCAGAAGAAAGAGCTTTCATTGCCCGTCTCATGGAAGCCACTTCCAAATACAAACATTTTATTGCCACCAAAAGCAATCTGCTGAACCGGGTTCCGCTTAGATTCATTGCTTCTTACCTGGGTATGACCCTCGAAACGCTTAGCCGCATCAGAAGCAAGCTATCAAAGACCATCAATGAGGTGGATACCCGCCCGGATGAACCGTTCGGACGGGGGGATGGACAATGGTCAATGAACAATGGTCAATAGCTGTTGGAATTGGAATCCCCGGGCTTCCCGCCATAGGCGAGGTACGTGCCGGAGACAGTCCTTCGACTCCACTCAGGACCGTCTGGTTATCACACTAACACAACCTGTCCCGATTTTAGTCGGGATTATTCCCCCCTTTAGGGGGCCAGGGAGCTTTTACCGGTAAAACAACCGGTTTTACCGACTTATAGGTTCTGCCTGGCGGCCGGCGCTTGTCTTATGACGCTGGCAGGGATAGCTTTGTGTAAAATTATTAATCGATGCGCGACAAGAGTTTAAAAGAACAGCGGCGGAAAGCCTTTATAAAAGCCCAAAGTAAAGAATTCATGAAGAGGCGGAGAAAAAGCGGCAGTGTACTGGCAGGTTTGTTGTTACTGTGCATTGGCGGCATTTTACTGTTAAAAGAATTTGGTTTCCCATTTCCAGACTGGCTTTTCACCTGGCCCATGATATTAGTTGCGTTTGGCTTGCTGGCCGGCGCCGGCAATGCCTTCCGCGATCCGGGTTGGATTATCATCACAGGAGTAGGTGCGGTTTTCCTGCTCGACAAAATATGGCCTGCCATTCCTATACATCATTTCATTTGGCCGGTGGTGATCATTGCATTAGGCCTGATCATCATGTTGGCCCCACGCCGGCACCGCAAATGGCATGAAAAATGGGACAGGTTCAGGGAAAGATATGATAACCAGGACTGGGAAAAATGGCCACATACAGTACAAACGTCAACCGGTGAAAACCTAACTGAACCCCAGCCAACTGTAATACCCCCCCAAAGAGAAGACGATAGAAGGAACAGTGATAACTGGCTCGAAACGGTAACGATCTTCGGCAATGTAAAAAAACTGGTGTATTCAAAAAACTTCAAAGGCGGCGACATTGTAACCATATTCGGCGGCGCCGAGATCAATTTAACGCAGGCCGATTTCAAAGGAAATATAGTCATTGAACTGGTACAAATATTCGGCGGTGCCAAACTGATCATTCCGCCCCACTGGCAAATACGTTCTGAAATGGTTGCCGTGTTCGGTGGCATTGAAGACAAACGCGCTCCGCAAAACAGTTATGACGAAGACAAAGTAGTTATATTGAACGGAACCACTTTCTTCGGCGGCATTGAAATAAAAAGCTTTTAATAAAACTTTTCTCCCAACCATTAAAATTACCTATTGTATGAACTGGTTTCTGGCAAAAATAGTATACAGGATCGTTTGTGGCGAAGGTGACCATACAGCCCAGTTTGATGAGCAATTGCGACTGATACAGGCCGCTGACGAAAACGAGGCATTTGATAAAGCAAAGGCCATTGGTGAACAGGAGCAGGAAATGTTTCTGAACCAGCAACAAAAATTAGTTACCTGGCAGTTTGTGAATGTGTGTGAGCTGTATAAAATATCGGCCCTTATCGACGGCGCAGAATTATATTCGCGGATACAGGAAACCGATAATGCAGGATTGTATATGGAACTGGTGCATAAAAAAGCCGCCCATATAAAAGCAAACAACACGCATAAATATTTGCAGTTATTTTAATCCGGCGTTCATTAAATTTTTAAATGTGGCATCATCACCACTTGGTACATTAAAGAACAAATCAATATTTGCGGCAGCCTGGCTTACCTGGTCGCTGATGCAGGTGAAGATATTGCAGGATTGGGGATTTTCTGCAAAAGTTGCAGTCATTGACAGTCTCGTGAGTAATGCATTGCTGGCAGCTATAACTATAATCATTGCCAATAGTCTCCGGTATTATATTCCTAAAAAAGGAAAATACATCTATATCATTATCATTTGCGCGGTTAAATGTGGTATCTGGAGCGCGCTGGTAAAGTATGCCATGGGTAACATTTTTCCCGGAGAAACCGTATACCTGCAGTTCCTCAACAAGTTCATGCCCATCCGATTTGATATAGCCCTGTTGATAACCTGTTGCATGGCCCTTATCTGCGAACTGTATTTTACACTCGAAGAACAGAAAGACAGCGACCTCCGGAAAACAGATGCCGAGAAACTGGCACGTGAAGCCGAACTGTATAAATTACGTCAGCAATTACAACCGCATTTTTTGTTCAACAGCCTGAATTCGATCAGCGCATTGATCACCATACAACCGGCGCAGGCGCGCAAAATGATCCAGCAGTTGAGTGATTTCCTGCGCGGCACATTAAAAAAAGAAGAGAACCTGTGGATCAGTCTGGACGATGAATTACAACATTTACAATTATACCTTGATATAGAAAAAGTGCGTTTTGGCCATCGCCTGAACACGGCAGTCAACAGTTCTGAAGCAGCCGGCAAACTGCAATTGCCCAGCATGTTGTTACAGCCCCTGGTAGAGAATGCCATCAAATTTGGTTTATACGATACAACTGAAGAAGTGACCATAAGCATTACCGTTGTTCAGGAAAACAATTACCTGGTTGTTTCCATCCAAAATCCTTTCGACCCCGAAACCTCATCACCTAAACAGGGAACGGGATTTGGATTGAGCTCAGTACAACGCCGTTTGTATTTGATGTTTGCCCGGCACGATCTCCTGAACACCCAACACACCGAAAACCAGTTTACCACTGTAATAAAAATTCCACAGCCCATTTAAAACACATACTTAGATGAAAAAAGCTATTATTGTAGATGATGAGCCACTGGCACGCATGGTTGTAAAAGAATATTTGCTGCAACAATCCGGAATTACTGTGGTGCAGGAATGTAATGATGGATTTGAAGGTATTAAAGCCATTATGCAGCACCAGCCCGATGTGGTATTCCTCGATATTCAAATGCCCAAAATCAATGGGTTTGAAATGCTGGAACTAATAGAACAGCCACCAGCCGTTATTTTTTGCACTGCCTTTGATGAATATGCCATTAAAGCATTTGAAAGCCATGCGGTGGATTATCTGTTAAAACCCTTCAGCCAGGAACGGTTCAACAAAGCCATGGAACGGTTAACCGAACGCGATTCGGCCACTACAGCCAGCAATACCCGCGAACTGCTTGATACTGCGGCGCAGGGTCCCCAGCAAAACCAGCGGATAGTGGTCAAGACCGGTAATAAAATAAAGATCATTCCCATTGATGAAGTGCATTACCTCGAGGCTGCCGACGATTATGTAAAGATCCATACCAAAGATGGCTCATTCCTGAAAAACAAGACCATGGGCCATTTTGAAAAGGTATTGAATCCTCAACAGTTTGTACGTATCCACCGCTCCTATATGGTGAACGTGCAACTGGTTACCCGCATTGATCCCTATGAAAAAGAAAACTTTCTGGCGCAATTATCAACCGGAGCACAGGTACCGGTTAGCAAAACCGGTTATGCAAAATTGAAGTCTGTACTAGGTATTTAAACCACCTTTCAACTACATATGTAACATAGACATATAAAGCCTTTCCCTTAGAAACAAATATACATATCCCTTAATACATATATATTCCTTAATCCATACTGGTTCTTCTGTATACTTCCGGTGTTTTTAGTATACGCTAATGTGAGGTTGGTTAAAGATGAGCGCGTAAATACAATTATCATTAACCCCAGTAACCATGTATCCAGTACCCTTAACCCGGTCGGGCAAGACCGTTATGTTCTTTTTCTGCTATGTTCTTTTTTCTATCCAGTTTGTAAAGGCCCAATGTATAGCTTCGGGGCCTAATAGCCCAGGCGCTGCAGTCAGCGATGCCACAGGCGATTATTCTTTTACCAATCCTTCAAACTGTTTTTCCAGTGATAACAGCCGTGCTACAGCCCAATCCCTGTTATTTAGCGGCGAAACAGATACCCTGAAGGCCACTGATTTCGGTTTTTCCATTCCCACCGCTGCTACCATTTGCGGTATTGAGGTAAACATAGAAAAAAGCTCCTCCATTTTCATACTCAATACTGCCTATGTAACAGACAACAGTGTGCGCATTATTAAAAACGGGAAGATCACCGGATCAGACCTGGAAAAAACAAATGTCGTATGGCCTACCGGTGATGCCAATACCACCTATGGGTATAATGGTGAGCTTTGGGGTACCAGCTGGACCCCGTCTGATATAAATAGCGCGAACTTCGGTATTGCCATTTCTGCCAAAATAGTAGGCGATATTGGGCTCTTTCCTGCTGCACGCATCGATTACATCAGCATGACCGTTTATTATTTAGCCCCCAGCCTTTTATCGGCCCAATCTATTCAATTTACTGTAGCCAATGCCACCAGCAATTCGGCCCAGCTTTCCTGGAACTGGAATGGCGATGAAGCTGCTTCGTTCACAGTTGAACGTTCGGCTAATGGCACCAAATGGGAACCAGTCAATGGCAGCCTGCAAAAAAACAACCTGACGTCGGCATATACATTTAACGATGTAAATCCATTGACCGGCAGGTCGTTCTACCGGCTGAAAACACTTTCCGCATCAGGTGAGGTGCGTTATTCAACAGTTCAGCCATTTGAATTAACAGCCATCCCTGTACTAAAATGCTATCCCAATCCAGTTACTTCACTTGTTACGGTATATGGTGTTACGGCTGGTGAACAGATAACGGTTACCAACCTGTTCGGGCAGCAGGTGTATCAATCGCCTCCGGCATTAAATAATACCGTTAGCATCAACTTCAATGAGTTACAACCGGGTATATATGTTATCAGTGCAGGTAACCGGAAAATGAAGGTGCAGAAGAAATAAATAATGGTGAGGGGTGGAATGGTCAATGGTGAATGGGCGCCCGAATTTTTATGTTCAAAAAGATTTTGCCAGCATCACCCCTCTCCGTTAGTTTTTTATGATTTTATGGCTACTTAATCACACGAAAACAGGTTGGAGATCATGACCACTTTTCAGTAAAACCCGCTACCACAGCGGGTTTTAACTTTTTATAGGGGCCTTACCCATCCTAAAATGTGACTTTTATTGGTTTTCGGATAAGCATATGCCGCCGTATGTTTGCATTACGAAACGCAACAAACCACACCAAAGGGTGTAAATCTGGTAAAAGTACGTTGCCCACTCCACGAAATCTACGAATTGCCTGCCTCCACGATTGTAACTCCATACGGCAAATACGTAATCAGACAATTAACATATAACATTTCATCTATGAAAAAGTCAATCACTATCATCGCATTAATCGCCTTAACCTTAGGATTCACTACTGTAACACTGGCTAACGACGAAGGTAAAACCAAACATACAACCGAACTGAAATTCATCGGAAACATGGAAAACCAGCCTGTATTTCAGCTGGACCTGGCAAACACAGATGAGGATGAGTTCACGGTAACTTTCCGTGATGAAACCGGTAACGTTATCTATACTGATAAATTCAAAGGTGCTAATATCACCAAGAAGTTCATGTTGAAATCTGAAGATTTCGGTGACACTGCATTGCATGTAGCAGTTAAGTCAAAGAAGAATAACACTACTGAAGTGTATATCATCAACAGAAGCCATACTTATGTTGAAGAAACTGTAGTAAACAAACTCCAGTAAACAACTATGTTCAGTCATTCAACTATCAAATAGTGTTTTCACAAAAAAGAGTCCCGATTTTATCGGGACTCTTTTTTGCCTATAATTGCGAAATATAATTAGCGGTCTGTTCCTGCACCTGCTGCTGCCCTTTTTCTATTGCTTCTTTCACCAATCTCCCTGCCTCCCCTGCCGGAATATCGATGGCGCAAGCCAGTGCTTTTATATACCAATCGCGCCATACCTCCAGTATATGTTGTTCCTTTGCTTTCTCCTTACCCGCCTGTACGGCTTCTTTGCTTAGCGCATACTCTGTTTGTAACCGTTGCAGGGCATTGCGGGTAATATCTTTTACGAGCGCTGTGGCGGTTTTATCATCAGCCGATGTAAGCAGAAATGCCGTGGCCAGTGCACTTTTAGCTACATGCTTCATTTCTATAGGCGACACCATATCTAACCGGTCGGCATCGGTATGATAAAAAACGTCGGTAAAATGCCACATCAGCAAGCCGGGAATTTTTGCCATTAAAAAAGGCGTATGATCACTACCACCCTCAAACGGATTGGTGCGCACCACCCAACCGGTTGTGGAAGCTTCAAACAGGCAACGGTTTAATAACAGGTCATTGAAATAATGTGGAAACATATCTGATTCCTTTAACTCACTACCGCCCCACTCCGTGTGTTTTTCCTTACCACGCGTCCAGATAGCCGAAGGATCGGGCATTTTTTCGATCAGGAAGGTGCCGCCGGTCTTTTGAATATCTTCCCCCACCATATCAAGGCTCAGTCCCCATTTTATGCCTTTGGCCCTGATGGAATCATCCACTATATAGCGCCGGGTACTAACAATTTCATCGCCCCATAAAAAAGTAATGGTACGCTGTGGCACCACTTTCTTTTTTTGCACCAGCGCAGCGGTTGTGCGTGCCATTTCGGCCAGCGTACCCACGCCAGATGCATTGTCATTGGCGCCCGGTTCCTGCACATGCGCACTGAATACAAAACGCTCATCGGGCCGTGTTTTACCCCGAACATTGGCCACCAGCGTAAGCTCTTCGGCCCGGTAGGTCTTTGTATTGACCACCACTTTTACAGTAACCGGCCCCTTTGCCAAAGCCACTTTCAGTTTTTCTTTGGCCGCCCATGACAACAGGATGCCCCATTTCTGCGTCAGGGAATCTGTATAACTGATACCCTGGAACTGAATGGAGTTGGTATTTTTTGACGGCTGCGTATAGGCGGGCATGGAATAAGCCAGCGCCCCAACCGCTCCGTTCTTTATAGCATTGCCGTAAACACCCCCTATACCGCCTTCGCCCATTACAATTTTGCCATTCAGGTCTTTTCCCTCCAGTTCTTTTGCCGAACCATGACCTATATATACCAGCTCGGCCGTTACACCTTCAGCAGGTGTTGATGCCGAATACATGGCGATCATATTTCGGTTGGTCCTGAACTGTAGTAACGGCTCCTTTTCACCAACGATAAACAGGCTGGCATCAACCGGTTCCCAGGTAACCCGGCTCATAGGCCTTTTTTCAATGCGGTAGGTAAGCGTGCCTGTTGCTTCGCCATTGGTCTCTTTTTTATACCCGGCCTGTTGCAGTATTTTTTCTACATGGTAAATGCTTTCATTAAAACCACTGTTACCGGCCAAACGCCAGCGTTGTTCAACAAACCAAACGGTATTGTATGCCTGTTGTTCGTTGAAGGTAGTTTCTAAAATTTTGAAGTATTTCTTTTCCCGGGCAGCAGGTTGCGCCCAGGCCGGCTCAATGGCAGTTACAAAAAGGAGCGATAAGGATAAAGTGAATAATTTGTTCATGAATAAGGCTTTTATTACTGTAGGGCCGGTATTGTAAATTAAATATAATTATTCCGGGAAAACAGGTACGTTAAATCGTGAGGGAGAAGGCCTATGCCTCCTGCCCTATCCATACGGCGCCGCCAATGCTGCTGCGCGAGGCGCCCGTAACCGAAGCCAGTACATTGTTCTCTTCGCGCCAGCGTAAAACCCCTATCAGGGCCATAATGAGCGCTTCTTTGTAATCAATGATATTCTTTTCAGGCACTACCAGCTCTACCCCAGCGGGCTGCAGCAAGGCCTGCAGGCGTTCCATCAAAAATGTATTGTGCGCACCGCCGCCGGTGGCCAGCATTTTGGGATTATCAACTGCCGGTGGCTGCTCTTTCAGCATGTTTACAACCGGTTTGCTTATTTGTCGGGCAATATGTTCTACCATGGTGCGCAGGGCATCTGCCACCGGTATTCTTTTCACTAACGGGTATAGTACATCGGTCCCAAAATCGTTGGCCAGCGATTTGGGATAGGGCCGTTGGTAATATTCCAGCTCATCAAGCGTTTTCAACAGTATCTCATTAACTGTCCCTGTTGCGGCTATTTGTCCGCCATCATCGTAGGGTTTCCCTTCTTCCTGCGCCAGCATATTCAAGACCCGGTTGGCCGGACAAACATCAAATGCAATATATTTTTCAGGGTGATTGTAGGAAATATTGGCAATTCCGCCCAGGTTCAGAAAAAATGTATAATTGCCCAACAATAACTTCTCACCAATGGGCACAATGGGAGCTCCCTGTCCGCCCAGGGCAATATCCATCGCCCGCAGGTCGCTCACCACATTTATACCGGTAACGGCGGCTATAGCGGCGCCATCGCCCACCTGGCCGGTCATTTTTTGATCGGGTGCATGAAAGGTGGTATGCCCGTGGGAAGCGATCAGCTGTATCTGGTATTGCAAATTATTACTAACAATAAACTCATTTACCTGCGAGCCTATATAATGACCATATTCAGTATGTAAAAGCTGATAATCCAGCGCATTAAGCTGTATAGCGCCCCGTAATTTCTTCACCCATTCCCCGGAATATGGGTAGCAATCAGCGGCTTTTATCTCGTATTGCCAGTTTCCGGCACTTTCGTGAAATTCAACAAAAGCGATGTCCAAACCGTCGAGAGAACTTCCGCTCATAATGCCGATTGCCCGATATATCATAACTGTTGGTAGATTTCTGGTATTAAAAAAGAATAATTAGAATAGATTTGCCCGTCAAATTTCATATATCGCCACCCAAAATCCAAAACTGATCTAAATGGTTATTAACCTCAGTAACGAATGTTCCCTGGTTTGTGACTGGATCGCCGAAATCCGGGATGTTCAAATCCAGTCTGATCGCATGCGTTTCCGGCGCAATCTGGAACGCATTGGTGAAATAGCTGCCTATGAGATCAGCCGGCAGCTGGTATATGAAGAAAAAGAAGTGCAAACCCCGCTGGGTATTTCACAGACCAAGGTGCTGAAAGAACAACCGGTGCTGGCCACCATTTTGCGGGCCGGCCTGCCACTGCATCAGGGCTTGTTGAATTACTTCGACAAAGCCGACAATGCCTTTATTTCGGCTTACCGCAAACACCAGCACGACGGCAGTTTTGAGATCAGCCTCGACTATATTTCGTGCCCCGAGCTCGAAAACCGGGTGGTGATCATTTCAGATCCCATGCTGGCTACCGGTTCTTCCCTGGTAAAAACCATCCAGTATTTGCGCGATGAAGGCCATCCCCGCGAAATTCACGTGGTTGCCGCCATTGCCTGCTCGGTAGGTATCGAATATGTGCAACGCAGCGAACCACACGTAAAGATCTGGTGCGGCGCTATTGATGAGGAGCTAACGGCCAAAGGTTACATTGTTCCCGGTTTGGGAGACGCCGGTGACCTCGCCTTCGGCACAAAAGTGCAGATGTAAGTAGTGTTTTAGCACTTATTTGTAACTTTCTTTTCTTGTACCAACCCTTTCTATAAAAACCAAGTATATCCCAGATATTTCTTTTTTTGTGCAATTACTAACAACCCTAAAATTTAATACGTACTTACGGCGTTTAAGTTCCGACTTGTCGTTTTTTTTCGTATTTTGTTATTAGACTCGAAACCTATGCGGATGAGGAAATTTTATATTGCAATTTTGACTTGCACCCTGCTGAAGACAGCCTCAGCACAAGACCCCAATTTTTCACAGTTTTTTGTTTCCCCCCTTACACTGAACCCTGCTTTGACCGGTAAATTCAACGGCGATTTCCGCATAGCTGGCAATTACCGGGACCAATGGCCCGCAATCAGTAAGGCATTCGTTACTTCCACCGCATCTTTTGATGCCCCCATTTTACGGAACCGGATCTCGGAACTCGATACCTGGGGTGTTGGGGTAATGGCAATGACGGATAAAACTGCTAACGGTATTCTATCCACTAACCTGATCTCTGTATCGACGAGCTATCACAAAGGCATCGACGAAGACGGACTGAATTCTATCGGCGTAGGCTTTCAGGGTACGTATAATACCAAGCGCCTCGATGGAACCAAACTGAACTTTGAAGATGAGCTTGACCAATTTGGCGGCTGGACGAACCCCAGCGGCGAAACGGTGAACGACCGGCAGATCAACCTTAGCTATTTCGATATGTCTGTAGGCGCCCTTTTCAATGGTTCAACCGACGGATATAACAACTACTACCTTGGTGTATCGGGCTATCACATAAACAAGCCCAAAGAGTCGTTTACGGGCGATATCTTTTATACATTGAATCCTCGTGTAACCGTGCACGCTGGTGGCGCGTTGCCGCTGGCCAATAATACGCGTACCATATATTTCAGTACCCTGTACAGCCGGCAGGCTGGTGCTACCAACATGGTAGCGGGTGGTGCTGTTGGCTTCAACATGAACCAGGATGAGGAAAACCCTACTAATTTCTATGCAGGTTTGTGGACGCGCTTTAACAATGTGAACGATGCGCTGATCCCCTACCTGGGTCTTGAGTTTGGTGGGTTCAGACTGGGCGCGTCTTATGACGTTAATATCAGTAGTCTGAAAACCGCTTCACAAAGCCGTGGCGGTATTGAGATCTCGCTTATCTACATTAAACGCCCGGCGGGGAATAAAGGCATTCCGTGTCCGCACTTTTAACCCTTTTTACTCAGCTCAGGGTTATATAAACAACATCGTATAATCAATAGACAAAATATCAGAGGTTGTATCAAAAGTTGATGCAGCCTCTTTTTAAACGGCTACCTGATGGAGCCCGGTAGCCGTTTAAGTGGTTCTCAGGTCCTTCGTTTACTTTTGATACATCCTCTTTTTACATGGCGTAACTTTTTTCACACGGGAAAAGAAAAGTTTTTTATTCCCCGAATTTCCCGGCAAGGTCACCTTGTAAAATATCACATGCAATAGTTAAAAAAATACCACGCCCATATTAACAAATCAAATATTTTTGGCGGCATATGATTGTGATGCCTTCCTTCAAATTCCCGCTTGTATTAATTGCATTGTATCTTCTATGCGCCGGCTGTGTTGCCCCTAAACGTACTACAGCGCCTTACACCCTGCTATCCTGCCTGGCCATGCATCCTTTTGGCCGCAGTATTATCAACGAACAACATAATCTTGAACTCATCAGTTCTGCCTGCCAGGTGGGTTTTAGTTTTGAAGGCACCACCTTTAACCTGCACGTATCTTTGCCGTCGTGGCTGCACCACAATTACCTGCAATACGAGCTCGATGGCGTATACCAGAAACGCATTCGCATCGATTCAGACACATTTGCACCGCTGGTGATAAAGGCCCCTTCGGCGGGCAAGCATACCATTTGGATATACAAAGCCACCGAAGCACATACCGGCGCCATCATCATTCATGCTGCCGGCGCGCAAAATATAAAAGCCCTTCAACGGCCATCAGCGCCACTAATTGAGTTCATCGGTAACAGCATTACCTGTGGCGCAGCCGCCGATGCATCGGAAGTGCCTTGTGGCACCGGCGTATACCACGACCAGCATAATGCGTATATGGCCTATGGGCCGCGTGTGGCCCTGGCGTTGAAAGTAAATTACATTATGAGCAGCGTGAGCGGTATTGGCATTTACCGCAACTGGAACAGCGATGGCCCCACCATGCCACAGGTATATGAGAATACCGGGTTTCAGTTGCAAGACCAACAACGCTGGAATTTTTCAACCTATACTCCGCAGATCGTAAGCATAGCCCTTGGCACCAATGATTTCAGTGATGGGGATGGTGTTACGCCCCGCAAACCATTCGACAGTACGACCTTTGTTCAGCAATACATACAGTTTGTGCAGCTGGTAAAAACAAAATATCCCGCAGCACAAATTGCCCTGCTCAGCAGCGCCATGCTGCACGATCGCAAGCGTTCTTTATTACAGAATTGCCTTTCGGCCGTAAAAGAAAAGGTAGATTCGTTAAACCCGGCGGCCAAACCGGTTGCCCTGTACTTCTTTGAACCCATGCAGGCCAAAGGCTGCACCGGCCATCCCAGCATAGAAGATCATGCGATATTGGCCAGTGAGTTGATCCCGTTTTTTAAGAAACTCCTCCCTTAAGTGGCGCCTGTTTCTTAGGAAGTCGGTTGCCAGTTGGCAAATGAAACGGAAAACCCAACATATCGCTGGCGTTGCGTTAGGCGTTAAGCTTTCCGCGTTCCGATTTCTTTCCGCTCACATATGGATTGTCTTTCAATATAAACCGGTAGGGTAATTTCGCATCTTCTCCGGCATAATCCACCCCTATGCGCGGTGTGGCGATGATATCTTTTTTGCCGGCTACAAAATCGTCTGAAGCAATGAATATGTCGTCGTGCAACAAGCTCCACCCGGTATGACCGGTATGAATGCCCAACGCCTTCGAAACATTACCCGGTCCTTTGGTGAGGGTATAGTCAGCGCTTTTTTTGCCGGTTCTTGCCAACATGGTATTGATGCCCTGTATGGGGTCAATGGCCCGTATCAAAATGGCATGGGGTATATCCTGCTGGTTGGTGACCACATTAAATAAATGATGAATACCATAACACAGGTAAACATAAGCCGTACCACCAGGTTGAAACATTACTTCGGTTCTGTTGGTCCTTCTGCCGCCGAAAGCATGCGAGGCCCGGTCAATGGCGCCTGCATAGGCTTCGGTTTCTACAATGCGGCCCGACGTTACTACTTCCCCAAATTGGGTAACAAGCACTTTGCCGATCAATTCTTTTGCTAACTTCACCACATCGGCACGATTATAGAAAACAGTGTCTAATTTTTTCATCGGCAATAATTGTTGCAAATTTCCTCCCGTACCCTGTATATTGGCATTTTTTATCAATAATTAAGTATGATTATACTCAAAATTTACTGATTACCACGGCCTAATTGAAATATTTACTAAGTTTGACCCCGCCCAACAACAGTAAACGGAAAATTCAAATTTATAAAACTTGCTGAAAGAAATCGTTACAGCCATTCAGTCATATGCCAGGGCACATCGCTTTATACGGGAGCACCGCCTTTGGAAATGGATCATAGTGCCGGGTGTTATTTATACCCTGTTATTTATAGCAGGCATGTATTTTTTCTGGACCTCTTCGAGTCAGGTTGTTTCTTATTTCAATCACTGGCTGGGTATTGACCGCTATCTTCATCAGCAACGCAGCCCCATCCTCAATTTCTTATTCCTCATGGGAGAAATTATGGTGCGGCTGATCATGATGCTCTTTTATTTCTCCCTGTTCAAATATCTGTTCCTCATTATAGGTTCGCCGGTGTTCGCTTACCTCAGCGAAAAAACCGAATCGATCATGGAAGGAAAAGATTTTCCTTTCAGCTTCAAACAACTGATGGCCGACATTATACGGGGCATAAAGCTGGCCCTGCGCAATACTTTATGGCAATCGGTTTATACCATCTCATTACTGATACTTTCTTTTTTTCCTGTTGTAGGTTGGGTGGTACCGGTAACCACGTTGCTGGTTGAATGCTATTATTACGGTTTCTCGATGCTTGATTACAGTTGCGAGCGCCACAAACTGTCGCCTTCTGAAAGCATTGCCTTCATTGGCAAACACAAAGGCCTGGCCATTGGTAATGGCATGGTGTTTTACCTCATGCACCTCGCTCCTATTATTGGCTGGGTGCTGGCGCCGGCCTATGCTGTTGTAGCGGCTACCATTAGTTTATATCACCGTGACGATAAAGTAGGTGTAGAGTAATGACTTCAAATAGCATCATATACTTAATTCCATCTGTTGTAGCTGAAAATGCAACAGAAACCATTCCTGCTTATGTTAAGGAGGCAGTAGGTCAATGCCAGGTATTTTTTGTAGAAAATGAACGCACTGCCCGCCGCTTTTTAAAAAGCATCTGGAAAGAAATGGTCATTGATAACTATACCTGGGTACTCATCGACAAAACGAACAACATTGCCACGCTTACGGCTTTCAATAAACATTTGCAGGAAAACAAGACCATTGGCATCATTAGTGAAGCTGGCTGCCCGGGTGTTGCAGATCCCGGTCAGGTGCTTACAGAAACGGCCCATAAAGCCGGCGCTACCATAAAACCACTGGTGGGCCCCAGCAGTATTCTACTGGCACTGATGGCCAGCGGTATGAACGGCCAGCAATTCCAGTTTGTTGGCTATTTACCCATTGATGCAGCACAGCGCAGCAAAACCATAAAAGACCTGGAAGCCGAATCGGCCAAAAAGAATTGTACGCAGCTATTTATAGAAACGCCTTATCGTAATAATCAATTACTGGAAACACTCATAAAGACCGGCAAGCCCACTACCCGGTTGTGTGTGGCTGCTGATATTACCGCAGCTACCGAATTCATTCAAACCAAAACACTGGCCGACTGGAAAAAACAGTTACCAGACCTGCATAAACGCCCTACGATCTTTTGTATGCTGGCAAGCTAAGTGCGTTTCAACACTTCGACTTCGTCCGGTGCGAGCCTGCCCAACGCTTAAGGCCCCGCCCTTCGACTATGCTCAGGGCCTCCCTGATCATTTATCTTCCCGCATGGAAATAATGCTGTCAACAATATACGTGGTATTGCCGCGCCAGGGAACTACATTATGGTATTCCCGGTATTGCAGATCGAACCATTTGCCGCTGTTGACCATTAATTTTTCAGCTATGCTTTTATTCGCCACCGAAAATTCAAATTCATAGGAGGCAATGCTGCCGGCCGTGCGTGATCGTATGCCTTCCTGGATCAATTTTCCTTCATAGGTTTTGAATATGTCGCCTTTAAGCACTACATAATTCAAATGACCTGATTTCACTCCCTGTCCGAACACAAAAAAATACTTCCAGTAAATAATTAATCCGGCTCCTGTTAACAAAAGGGCGGTAACTATAATAAAGATCTTTTTCATTGTATGTAAGGGTTAAGCTGAACACCCAACCGGTCGTTCGGGCGGGCGTTCAGCATTAGGCTAGGCGTATTATAATCCGTATTTATCCACAAGATAGATCAAAGCGGCAATAGAAACAGCCCCCAGTTCCAGCTCACGTTTATTCACCGCCTCAAACACATCGCTGCGGGCATGGTGAATATCAAAATACCGTTGTGAATCGGGTTGTAAACCGGCCAGCGGTGTACCCAGGTCGCGGTTTAATGGACCAATATCAGAACCGCCACCGCCATTTTCTATTTCACTGATGCCATAGGGCGTAAGCAAGGGCAACCAGTTGCGCAGCTTATTTAAATGTTCGGCACTCATGGTAACCCCAAAACCACGGGGCGTAAAGCCGCCTTCATCGCTTTCGAGCGCAAAAATATGTTTCTCTTTTTTACTGCGGGCTTCCTCGGCATATTTGAGGCCACCCCGTGTTCCGTTTTCTTCATTGGCAAACAACACTATCCTGATGGTGCGTTTGGGTTTATACCCGATGGTTTTTAACGCCCGCAGCACTTCTATCGACTGCACACATCCACTGCCATCATCATGTGCTCCTTCGGCGGGGTCCCATGAATCGAGGTGGCCGCCTACTGTTATGATCTCGTCAGGGAATTCACTGCCCGTAATTTCGCCAATGATATTATGTGCTACGGTATCGGGCAGCATTTGCCCCATCGTTTTCAAATAAACGGTTGCCGGTTCCTTTTGCAGCAGGGCAGCCAGCCGGCCGGCATCGTGCAAGCCCAGGGCTGCAGCGGGAATTTTGGGAAAAGAATCGTTGTAACGGGTTGAACCGGTATGCGGGTTGTTATCGGCCGCATGGCTCATGGAACGAATGAGCACCGCAACCGCGCCATATTTATTTAGCAGCCTGGCTGGGGCCAGCGCCCCGGTACCCTACCGCATCACGATAAGCTTCAAAAGTTTTTACATAGGTATCGTTAAATTTATAGTTGTAGAAAACGATCTTACCTTTTACCGAAGCTTTTTTCTGTTCCAGCTCTTCAAAAGAATTTACCAGTACAACAGGGGCCTGTATGCCTTTGGAACCGGTTCCCATGGAATTGCCCAGCGCGAGCACATCGAGGGTTTGATTTTTTTTACCGGGCAGGGCTATCCAGGCCTCATCCTTACCACCTCTTATCCAGTGCGGAACCAGGCATGATTGGGTAATTACCCGGTCGGCGCCAGCCTGTTGCAGGGCTTTTTGTCCCCAGGCTTCGGCCTTATAGGTTTGTGGTGAACCGGTGAGCCGGGCCCCTACCTGTTTGGTAAGCACGCGTAAATTTTCGTAGGCGGTACTATTAAGCAGTATTTCATTGGCAATGGCCCGTATTTTCAGGGAGTCTTCATTTTGGGCATGGCCTGTTAAAGTAATAATTGTTAACAATAGCGTAAACAATTTAAATCTCATGTGCGTTATTTTACGCTAAAATAGTCAAAATGATCCCCTGGAACATTATGTGACTGTTTTAAATTACCTTCACACACACTTAATTTTAAACTGCTATATGCGCATTGGAATTGTTTGCTATCCAACGTTTGGCGGAAGCGGGGTTTTAGCAACGGAATTGGGAAAGGCCCTGGCTGATAAAGGACATCAGGTGCATTTTATCACGTACCAGCAACCAGTGAGGTTGAGTGAATTTAATGCCAACATCTTTTATCATGAGGTTCGGGTGCCCACCTATCCGTTGTTTGATTATCCACCTTATGAAACGGCTTTATCGAGCACAATGGTTGATGTAATTGTAAATAATAATATCGACCTGCTGCACGTACATTATGCCATTCCCCATGCGTCGGCAGCTTATATGGCCAAGAAAATACTGGAGAAACAGGGCAAGATCCTTCCGGTTATCACTACCCTGCATGGTACCGATATTACGCTGGTAGGAAGAGATAAGACCTTTGCCCCTGTGGTCACCTTCTCCATCAACGAAAGCGATGCCATTACCGCTGTATCGCAAAACCTGCGCGATGAAACTTACCGCAATTTCAAGATAGAAAAAGAGATCAAGGTCATTCAGAACTTTGTTGATGTAAAACGCTTTCGTAAAAAACCCATCGATGCGTTCCGCCGTGTAATAGCGCCGCATAATGAGAAAGTAGTGTTGCATGCATCTAACTTCCGTAAGCTAAAAAGAGTAACTGATGTGGTGCGCATCTTTGCTGAGATCAATAAAAAAGTTCCCAGCAAGCTGTTGTTTGTGGGCGATGGTCCTGAACGTCCGGCAGCAGAAAGCCTGAGCCGGGAGCTGGGCATCTACGATGAAACCCGTTTTGTTGGCCGGCAGGAGCAAATTGAAGAAGTGCTGGCTATTTCTGACCTGTTCGTATTGCCTTCCGATTATGAAAGTTTCGGTTTGGCGGCCCTGGAAGCCATGGCGGCCGGTGTGCCAGTGATCTCGAGTAATGCCGGTGGTTTGCCTGAGGTAAATATAGAAGGCGAAACCGGGTATCTGGCCGATGTTGGCGATGTGGAAACCATGGGCCAGCGGGCCATTGAACTGTTATCGGATGAAAATAAACTACAGCGTTTTAAAACGAAGGCAGCTGCGCATGCCCGTTTATACGATATAGATACTATTGTACCCCGGTATGAAGCACTTTATAATCGATTCTTACAAAATATTACCAACCGGGTTTAATGCTGAGACTTCGCTCAGAATAGTAAAGGGGTGAACTGCTATACGCTGTTCACCCCTTTTTCAATTATTTCAAGCCCTCGTTTACGGCTTCCTAAGCCATTTCTCAGGATCTACATTGGTCCTTTCCTGTAATAAGATAAATTCAACTTCGCCATCACCATCGTCGCTAATGGCAGCAGTTCCTACCACCTGGCCGGCCGTTACTTTCTGATTTTTTTCTACGCTTACAGATTTCAGGTGGCCATATACCGTAAAATATTTACCGTGCTTTACCATCACCGTCCAATCGCTTTCTATTTTAAAAACTGAAGACACATCTCCTTCAAAAATAGCCTTCACGGCAGTGCCGGTTTCGGTTGCCAGCGTTAAACTGGGGTTATTGATGATCACTTCATTCGGCAGGACGTTCCGTCCAAAATGAAGCTTCACCGATGCTTTGTCAACCGGCCAGGGCAGGTGGCCTTTATTTTTTTCAAAACTACCGCTGATGCGCAAACCCTCAGGCGTAGTTTCCAACTTACTTTTCTTGATGATTGTTCCGTTGCCAGTGGTTGCAACTGTTCCCGCAACCTTGTTAAATTCATTTTGAATGGCCTTCTGGATCTCCTTCCCTAATTTCTGGTCGGCTTTCTTTTTGGCATCGAGCGCCTTTGCAATTTCTTTCTCCCGGCTCTTAAGGCTTTTTACCGCCGCATTCTTTTCCCTTTTCTCTTCTTCCAGTTCTTCCCTTTGCTTTTGTTGCTTTTGTATTACGGCATCTTTTTCCTTACGGGTTATTTCAAGCCCGGTGATCTTACCAGCAAGTAGTTGTTGTGTACTCCTGATGGCAGCAGCCTTTTCTTCGCAGTATTCGTGATATGCCTTGAAATAATGGATCCTGTTCAATGCATCATTGAACGAAGTGGCAGAAAAAACAAAACTCAGGTATTCGTAATTGTTGCGGAGTTTATAAGCGTATACAACGTTGCGGGCGTATTGAACCTTCAGGGTATCGAGCCGGTCTTTCAGACTGTCGATCTCATTTTTTGATTTCCCGATATTCCCTTCGAGGGCATGCATCTGCTGATTGATGTTCCTGATGGCCCGTTCACGCAACCGCAGCTTTTCCTTCACCATTTCCAGTTGCTTAACACCCGAGCGGGTATTATCATGTGTATTCCTGAGGGCACTCTTCAACTCATCGATCTCGCGCTGGATTTCGCTTTGTTTCAGCTTGAGGTCCTCACTGCTACCCTGTTGCTGGGCAGGCAGGTTAATGGCAATGAAAAGGGCTACAATGCAGGTGGCCGTGAATTTGAGCATAGGGGCAGATTAGATTTTTTGTCGATACGACATTTACGCCATTATTGTCTTTCGTCCGGGCTTTAAGTTATCCCCATTCAACTTAACCTTTCAACCACGATTATTGCCCGAACAGGCTTATAACGCACCAACCTACCTTCTTCGTATCCAGCTTTCCGGATCAAGGTTCCGGTTTTCCTGCATCAGCAGAAATTCGATCTCCCCGTTGCCATCGTCGTTGGCGGCCGCACGGCCCAACATTGTTCCGGCTGAAATTTTCTGGTCTTTTGCTACGCTTACTGATGACAGATTACTATATACGGTAAAGTATTTTCCATGACGTACCAGCACGCTCCAGTTGCCATCGATGTCAAAGATGCGCGATACTTCGCCTTCAAACACTGCCCTTACCACTGCGCCTGGTTCTGTGGCCAGGGTAATACCGGGGTTGTTCCCACGCAGCTTGGTACCTTCAATGGAATAGGTACCGAAGTGGATCTTCACATTGGCTTTTTCAACCGGCCAGGGCAACCGGCCTTTATTACTTTCGAAGCTGCCACTTATCCTGAACCCTTCCGGTGTTGATTCCAGCACGCTCTCCACTGGCTTTTTAGGCGCTTCTTTCTTAGGTTCCACCTTTACTACAGCTGGTGTGGTGGCTGGTGTAGAAGCCGCATTGGCATTTTTTTCCTTTTCTGCTGCTTTGCGGGCTGCCGCTTCTGCTGCTGCGTTCTTTTTGGCAGTTTCTTCCCTTTCTGCCGCTTCACGGGCCTCCCGGGCCTTTGCTTCGGCCAGGGCTTTCTCGCGGGCGATCTTTATTTCACGGTCGATCGCCGTTCTGATAGCTACTTTTAATTTCTGGTCGGCCTTTTGTTTTACAGTAAGTTCTTTGGAGATCTCCTTTTCACGCGCCTTGAGCTTGCTCACGATCTCGTTCTTCTCTTTTTTCTCATCTTCCAGCTCTATTTTTTGCTTTTCCTGTTTTTGTAATACCACGTCTTTTTCCTTACGCGTGCTTTCGAGCCCCGCGATCTTGTTCTGTAACAATAACTGGGTATTCTTTATGGTTGTCGCCTGTTCTTCACGATACAGCCGGTAGGCGCGCAAATACTGCACCCGGCGCAAGGCATCATTAAAACTGGAGGAAGAAAATATGAAGTTCAGGAAATCGTAGTTGCTGCGATTTTTATAGGCGTATACAATGCTTTTGGCGTACCCCTCTTTCAGGGTATCGAGCTCAGTTTTGAGGCGTCCGATCTCATTTTTCGATTTACCAATACTGCCTTCTATTACGTTTATCTGCTGATTGATGTTACCGATGGCCTGTTCGCGCAGGCGTAGTTTTTTTTGCACCATCGACAGTTGTAACAAACCTGCCTTTGCATTCTTTTTGGCATCCTTCAGCGTATTTCTGAGGTCATCGATCTCACGCTGAATATCAGCCTGCTTCCTTTTCAGGTCCTCACTGCTTCCGGCTTGTTGTTGTGCAAAAAGCGCCACATGAACTGCCATGGCCAAAAAACAGGTAAGCATCATTTTCAGCATACTGAAAAAATTTTAAGTGTTAACGGGTTGGGGCAGGGTCATTGGCAATCGTGGTTGTCAATAGGGTTGGAACGTAATTTAAAACTATAACGCTTATTTGCGTTTATAATTTTTCGGGATCGTGAATGGAAAGTTTAAATCAACGTTAAAATCAAATTGTTTGAACTCCATCTCTATATCCAGCTTACTTTTCTCTGATACCGTAATTTTACGATAGGCCGAAAACCGGATGCCATTCTTATACTGGTAATCACCATAAGTAAGATCGGCGGTACGGGCCCTGATGGCATCCACATCATCGAGCTTGCTATGCTGCAGGGTATAATCATCTTTACTAACAGTAAGCAGGTGTTTGAACAAAGTGCCCATGCTGATGAGTGAAATAGACTTATCGTCTTTTTTATACGAGTTTATATTGCTGTCGAGAAATATAGGATTGCCCAGCAGCAGATTTTGCAGGTCGGTAAATGTCAATGGCATTTGCGTTACTTCCTTCAGCGATTCCAGCGAGCGGAACTGCACGGTCTTGTTCAGCTTGTTGATGACCTTTACACTGTCGGGGGTTATCAATACCCTGAAAGCATCAAAACCGAGGGCGGCATTGATGTTCACCCAAATAATACTGTCTTTTTTTATTCTTATAAAGGCATTGAAATCATTTCTTTTTCCATCCTTGCCTTCAAAATCCACCTTGATCTTTGCTGAAAAGGTCCTGAAATCAATATTGTTCTTGAGAATGGTATCCCACACTTTTTTAATATACTGGATCGAGTCTACACGATGGTGATCAACCACCGGGATCATTACCTGGGTGGTATCCTTTTTGGCAATGGCGGTCTGGATCGTTTTTGTTGACCGGCAGCTACTTATGGTTGCTATGGCCAACGATAATATACATATGACACGGAAATATTGCATGCATTACGATTTACCGGTATGGCCAAATCCACCGTCGTGGCGTTTGGTTACCGAAATTGATTTAACGGGTTTCCATTTTACACGTTCTACATCGTGTACAACCATTTGGGCAATGCGATCGCCGGGATGAATGGTTTGGGGTTCCTGTGATAAGTTTATCAGAATGATCTTTACCTCGCCGCGGTAATCGGCATCGATGGTACCGGGACTGTTCAAACAGGTAAGCCCCTGTTTAATGGCCAAACCGCTACGGGGGCGGATCTGCGCTTCATACCCCTTGGGCAATTCAATAAACAAACCGGTTGGCACCAGGAACCGTTCGAGCGGGTTCAAAACAATGGGCGCCTCCAAAAAAGCGCGTATATCCATGCCAGCTGCCTGCTCCGTTGCATATTCGGGCAACGGATTATTCGACTGGTTAATGATCCTGACTTTTACTTTTGACATGGCGCAAATGTAATATGCTAATCCCGATTTTTATCGGCACAAGTTGCAATAAATACATAATGTGCTAATTATCACATTTTTTCCAATAAAACTGTTGCATAGGCTACCAACCCTTCTTCCCTTCCTACAAACCCCATTGTCTCTGTGGTAGTGGCTTTTACCGATACGTCTTCCGAGGTGATATCAAGGATACCGGCAATCACACTGCGCATTTGATCTGAATATTTCTTGATCTTGGGCGCCTCCAGGCAAATAGACGAATCTACATTTATTACCCGGTAGTTGCGGGCCTTTATCAATTCGTAACTTTTCTGTAACAGTATTTTGCTGTCAATGTCTTTATAAGTGGCATCTGTATTGGGAAAATGCATACCTATATCGCCCAGCGCCAGCGCACCCAGCAGGGCATCGCAAATGGCATGCAACAATACATCGGCATCGCTGTGCCCCAGCGCTCCTTTATGATGAGGAATTTTTACCCCGCCTATCCATAGGTCTCTGCCTTCTGTTAACTGATGAAAATCGACCCCGAATCCAATTCGCATACTTATGTGATAATTTGAAAATGAAAAAAGCGTCCCGGTCAGCCGGAACGCTTCAAATATATTCAATTCTATCAGCGTATTAACGAATTATTGTGTTGATTCAGCACCCAGATCATCGAGGTCGAAGATCAGGCCAAAACGCAGGGTATTAGATAATGGGTTGCGGTTTACACCTGAACCGGAAGGAACCAGGTAAGAGAAATTCAAACCAAACACATTGTATTTAACACCTAAACCAACGGTAAAATATTTACGGTTGCCTTTGTCTTTATTTTCATAAAAATAACCGGCGCGGAAAAAGAACTGATCATTATACGCATATTCAGCGCCTGTTGATATCTGCCATTCTTTTAATTCTTCCTTGAAACCGCCGGGGGCATCGCCAAATGAGCTGAACCAGCTGCTTACTACATTTTTATTTCTGTAATCGGCTACCTGGGCGCTATAGGTAGCACTGTCGCTGGGGTCAACAAAATTAGGTGGTGTAGGCACCAGCAGTTTATGCAGGTCTAAACCAAAAGTGATCTTATTTTGTTCATCAAAAACCTTGGTGTAGGTTGTACCCAGGCTTAAATTGGCAGGAATATAATCCTTCTGGGTTGCATCGTTCGTATAACCGATCTTTCCACCCAGGTTAGTAAGAGCAGCGCCGATATTCCAACCTTCACCCGCTTCATTCTGGCCGGTATAGAAAAAGGAGACATCACCGGCTACAGTTGAACCTGGTTTGTAAGCAGTACCGCTTTGGGCCAGGTTACCAGCGAGGTTTGAGCGAATATAACGCAAAGCAATACCAAGACCAATTTTGTCACTCAACTTACGGGTATAACCGGCATCAATGCCAAATTCGCGGGGGCGGCCATTACCGTAGTCGTTACCACCCTGATCGGTGAACTGGATATTACCGAGGCTGAAATAACGGATAGAACCGCCTATGGCCGACTCTTCATCGAGCTTAATGTATCCGGCTAATGCCAGCAGGTACACATCGTTTAACCCCAGGTCTTTTAACCAGGGCGTATAGGTTAACCCCACGCTGAAGTTCTTCTGGGCAAATGGTACTTTTGCCAGGTTCCAAATAGGAGACATGGCATCAGGAGAGGTGGCTACTCCCAAATCACCCATACCACCGGCACGGGCATCAGGAGAAATCCGTAGGAAAGGTACTGCGGTCGTTACAACATTAATTTTGTCGGTTGTTTGGGCATTTGCAGAAATACCGCCCACCAACAGGAAAATACCTACAGTTAGTTTTAAGATTTTTCGTTTCATTTTTTGAATTGTCTTTAAGGATCAAACCGCCTTCAACGTTTTTCTCAATAGCATTTTGGTAGTACAGACATTACCCTTGCTTTTGTATCAAAGCTTGTTGATGCGGAACAATAAAAATTTTGGGTAAAGTTTCCTGTCGATAGATTGGCTAAAATATATAATTTCAAAATTGGGCTACAATATAAACAACTTCTCAAGCTTTTCCGCTGCTTTACCATCCGAAGTTTGTACCCTTAAACGGTAAATATACACACCCCGTCCGATTTTATCATCATAATCATCCCTGCCATTCCATTCCACGTCACTCGAACGGTTTCCGGGGGAAAATATTGTCTTGTTCAGCGTTTTTACCAGCTTCCCTGTAATCGTATATATCTGGATCCTTATAAGTAATTCTTCCCCAGGCCTGTTATGCTCAAACCAGAAGGTGGTATGGGTAGTGAACGGGTTAGGATAATTCAATACATGATCCAGCGCAAAATTCTCCGCCTTAACCACCCTGAAATCGAGGGTAACTTCCCCTGAATTATTAGCCGCATCCCAGGCCTTTATGGTTAGGGTATGCGCCCCGGGCGCTATGGTGGGCAACTGAAACCGCACCGTTCCCTGGCGGTAATTGTTGAGATCGCTCTCATAAAACTCATTCAGCACATATTCATTTTTTTGATCATTATCAAGCGTAGCCACCAGGTCGTGGCCTATTCCGGTGCCCAGTATATTGATGCCCGATGAATCGGATAGCTTTAACAATAATACGGGCCGGTCGTTGGTGATGCTGCCGTTCACAAACTTCTCATCATTTAAATACGCTTTTATGGTTGGACCGAGGGGGTCGAAAACGCCATTTCCTGAACCGCCGACAATAATATTTTTCAACACCCCGTTCCCGTCCTTACTGCCATTATCGGTATAATAGCTGATCTTTCCATTGCCGTACTGATAGCTGATGTCTTTGGGAACCATAAAACTGAACGTGAACCGCCCATTGCTCACGCTTGCCTTGCCTTTGAACAGGATATTTTTCTGCACCTGAAAAGGCACTGCCTGGCTGCCGGGGTCATTGCCGAGCGTATTTACTGTTTGTACTTTATCGAATATGGTGGGGTAAATAGTACCATTAAAATCGTTGAGGGTATTGCCGGTATTGTCCTGTACAATGCCACTGATGGTATATTCCGACAAGGCCTTTAATGTGTCGGGCGTACCCGTTACAGCTTTTCCGTTTATGGCAGAGGTTTGCACCTGATAACCGGGGAAGGCAATGGTTAAAGCCGGGTCGCCCAGCAGTGTGAATTTGCGGTTATTAACTACATCAGTTAAAAAACTATAGGTAACATTCTTGGCCTGGCGAACTGCCTCGCCCAGGCTCCGGTAGCTGCTATCGGGCTTTTTCTGAAATGCCGTTCTCAGATAATTCTCATTCATGACGCGGTTGCTGAATGCAAAAACCACCCGGGTGGTGGTCATAAGGGCTATGGCCCCCGTTTTTTCGCGCAGCAACAGGTTTTCGCCAATGGAACTTACCAGCGGATTATCGTAAGGCGCCACATCGCAGGTGGCAGTAATAAATAAGGGCAGTTTATTGGGGTTATTGAAACCATTGATGATATCCTGGTCAAGCACCACTTCTTCGGCCAGCCGGCGGTAACCGCCATGACCGGTATAATTCCACACCAGGGTGCCGTTGTATATTTTATTATTAATGGCCAGGTTCACAGCGGGATAACGGCTGCCGGCCGAATTGCTTTCCTGTTGAAAGGCATCGAGGTATATTTTATCGATGTTTTCCTGCGGGGCGGTTGCTGTTACCGCCTGCGTCATGATCTCGGCATCCTGCAAATGCAGGTTATTGTCCTCATCATCGGCCACAAAAGTGCATTCATTGCGCCAGGGTCCCAGGCTTTTGATCTCGTTGTAAGCAACGATCTTATCGACAATGGCCTGAGCTTCCCGTTCATTTTTAGCTGGAATGCGGCCAATGCCAATATCGAGCAGGTAAGTGCCCGTTCCATTGATATCGTCATTATCGCCCAGCAGGCCAAAAAAATCGTCGGAGGTATAGGTAGCCAAAGGATCCAGCGAGCCGGGGCTTTCCCAGGCCGGCACCAGGTTGGTATTGTTGGAGATACGGGTGCGGTAATCGAAAGAAGCATCCCCAAAAAGCAACAGGTATTTGGGCGCTTTTGCGCTATCGCCACCTGCCCGGTCGTAAAACATCTTTACAAAATCGCGTAAGGCGGCGGGGTCGGGTGAACCGGAAGAAAACTCATTATACACCTGGTTTACTGTAACCACCAGGGTCGAAAGGTTTTCGCGCTGCTGATGATACCGGGCCAGCCGTTGGGCCTGCGCCAGTAAATCGGGATGGGTAATAATTATATATTGGGGCAGGGCGCTTCCATGTAAATTCTGATTGGGAACACTACCAACCTTTGCCGGGGTTAAAAACCCTGAATTATTGAAGGCTACGTATTCATGCAGGCGACTGCACTCGTTCACAAACCGCCATTCGCTGCCGTTCATACTGCCTTGCATTTGAATGGGTTCCAGCGTATTGGTTACATCCCATACCTGTGTACCGGCCGCCACATTTTTAAGGACGAAGGTGCCCACTTTTCCCGGCCCCACACTATTCCAGTCGCGGAACAGTAACTGATTGTTGCCAGTCATAGAGAGGTCGACGCGGGCCAGCACTTCAAACCAATCGAGCCAGCCCTGGCTGCCGGTACTGCCGGGTGTATAATCGAACCGAACGGAAACCGGCGATTGGGTGGTGCTGAAGGTGGCCGATGATTGGGCGCTCATGGCAAAAGGATCGTAAGAACCGGTACCGGTAGCAGACACATCAAATTGCATAGCCTGCTGGTTATTAACACTTACCGAAAAGCGGCTGTTTGAACCGAATGAACGCGCCACACAACTGGTTGCCAGGGTGGCGGCATCGGCCAGTATATTGGGCATGCTTAATGTATAAGTGCGGGTCAGCGATTTACCACCGTTATTCGAAAATTCTTCCCCATACCATTGCCGGCCGCTGCTCAGGAAATTAACGGTATCCAGCTCATAGAACCAGCTGCGGGTCACCTGCGAAATGGAGGTATTGGCCGGCGTGGTGCTATTGACAGTTGTGATCCTTTTTCCGTTTTGCCCAATGGTTATATAATAATAAGAGGTGTCGCTATATATATTCTTTTGATGGTGAAAGGTTTTATTGGCCGAATCTTTGAGCCAGGCATGCGGGCCAGGCGCATAAAAAAGAATATAATCTGAACCATTCAGGCGGCCATCCCCCCCATCTTCAACCCATAAAGCGTTTTCAATAAGGTCATCGGGAATTGTGTTAACCGGTTTTTCGGGCAGCATTTGCCCGCCGTTACCATATAACCGAATTGAAGAAGCCGTAAGAGAAGCCGTATTGATGCCGAGGGAAGCAAGGAAGGGAAGGTCAATTTTATAAATTCCGGGGGTTGTTGTACTTATTTTATACCAACTACCCATCGCCAGCACAGAATTGGCCGTATATGAACGTTGAGAAAGGACCGGCATACAGTTTACAACCAGTATGCCTGCCATCATAAGGCGGATAACAGGTTTGCAGCGCATCCGGTCAAAAATAGGTCATTTTATACCATGTTTCCGGTAGGAAATATGCACCATGCAAAAAAATAATCCGTCACCCAGTATACCCGGCTCAATTATTGAATGTGGGAATTCACGGTAAAACCTGTCATGTGGTTTTCACAAATTAACGAAGCTAAAACCACCTGTTACACAGGTTGTTTTACTAAAAACAGGTATATTCGCCACCCCACAAATGATTGTGGAAAAGCAATCGAAAAATCCGTACAATATTTGCTCCGTAATAGCGTTTAACCAAATTGAACTAAAGGCAAAAGTCATCAAAATGAATTTGAAAAACCTATTTATCGTACTATCCTGCGCAGCCGCAGTTTCTGCCTGTAAGTCCAACAAGAAAGAAAAGTCGGACGTTACCGGTTGGAATTACAATGACAAGAACATGGGTGGATACCAGGTATCCCGTGAGAAAGAACAACGTACCGGTCCCGGACTGGTGTTTGTTCAGGGCGGTACCTTTACCATGGGTGCCACTGAAGAAGATGTCATGGGCGACTGGAACAACATTCCATCCCGTAAAACAGTAAACTCATTCTACATCGACCGTACCGAGGTTGCCAATATTCACTATCGTGAATATTTGTACTGGGTAAACAACGTGTTCGATGGCGATGAATATAAAGATGTAAGATCGCAAGCATTGCCCGATACCCTGGTATGGCGTAATGAGTTGGCTTACAACGAGCCTTTGGTTGAATACTACTTCCGCCACCCTTCTTACAACTATTACCCGGTAGTGGGCGTAACCTGGAGACAGGCTCATGACTTTTGTTTATGGCGCAGCGATCGTGTAAACGAAAAAGCTTTGCTTGATAAAGGTTTTATCAATAAGACTGCCGTTAAAAATATTCAGGGCCAGGGTAGCGAGTCGTTCAATACCAAAGCATATTTGCTTGGTTTAACTACACCTACTCCGGGCAACCAGGTTCGTTCTAAAAAGAACCCTTTAAAGAACCCGAACGGTACTCCCAGAACTACAGTAACTTTCGAAGACGGTATTTTGTTACCGAACTACCGCCTCCCTACAGAAGCTGAGTGGGAATACGCCGCCCTGGGTCTGGTTGGTCAAAACCCCAACCCCAGCCGCAAAGAAGGCAAACGGGGAGAGGAGTTGATCACCAACAAACAGGTATTTGCCTGGACACAAAACGTAAACGGTTTGCGTGATAGCCGCCGTGGCACCTGGCAAGGTACCTTCCTGGCCAACTTCAAACGCGGTAACGGTGATAACATGGGTGTGGCTGGTGGTTTGAACGACCGCGCTGTATACACTGCACCGGTAACTTCGTTCTTCCCCAACTCATTTGGCTTATATAATATGTCAGGTAACGTAAGTGAGTGGACTGGTGATATTTACCGTCCGCTGTCACCTACCGATAACGACGACGTATCTCCTTATCGTGGTAACCACTACCAAAACGTTTACAAGAATAAAGATGGCGAGTTTGAGAAAGACAGCCTCGGTCACGTTAAGACTGTATACGTAACTGATGAAGAAAGCAAAAACCGCCGTAACTATCAAAAAGGTAATGTGATCAACTACCTCGATGGTGACTCAATGATCACTGGTGTTACTTATGGTGGCACTGATGTTGCAGAAAACTCGAAAACTGGTCGTGGTTATGGAGTTAGCACCCTCATCAGCGATAAATCAAGGGTTATTAAAGGTGGTAGCTGGAATGACCGTCCTTACTGGTTAAGCCCCGGCGCCCGCCGCTTCCTGGAAGAAGATCAGGGAAGTTCTACAGTAGGTTTCCGTTGCGCAATGGACCGCCTGGGTAGCCCTGAAGGTAATGGCCACAAAACCGGTATCAATTACCCAACACGACGACAGAACACAAGAAAACGATAAAGGTTTTTTTCAAATTCTTAAGGAGCCATCCACTTTCGTGGATGGCTTTTTTGTTGGAGAATGATCTGTGGTGAGGGGATTTCCGAAATTCGTTTTTTTGCTTTTTCGTGAAAGCGGGGGCGCTTTTAAAAAAGACGGCTTACCTTTTGCCGTTATCAGCAGCAATAAAAAAGGTGAGCCTTCCGCCGATTGGCGGTTGACCCACCTGCCTTAAATTTGCGACATGACCATTGAACAACTCTACGAAATATACCGGCAATATCCTTCGGTTCAAACCGATACCCGGAAACTGAAAGCAGGCGACATCTTTTTTGCATTAAAAGGTCCCAATTTCAACGGCAATCAATTTGCTGAAGCGGCCCTGGCGGCAGGCTCGGCATATGCCGTGGTTGATGAAGCGCCCGCCACACCCAACAGCCGCATTATTGTTGTAGCCGACGTACTCACTGCCCTGCAGCAACTGGCGAAATATCACCGCCAGCAGTTTACCATTCCATTTATCGCCATCACCGGCAGCAACGGTAAAACCACTACCAAGGAACTGGTGCATGCCGTACTTTCGGCCGGTTATAAAACCTACACTACCCAGGGCAACCTGAATAATCATATTGGTATACCGCTCACTATATTATCAGTTAAATACGATGCTGAAATGGCCGTGATAGAGATGGGGGCCAACCACCTGCGCGAAATAGCCAGTTATTGTGAATATACCCTGCCAACGCATGGCATTATCACTAATTGCGGTAAAGCGCACCTCGAAGGGTTTGGCAGCATTGAAGGCGTGCGCAAGGGAAAAGGCGAATTGTATGATTATTTACGCGCCCACAATGGAACCGCCTTTGTTATGTGGGATTATGATTACCTGCAAAGCATGAGCAAAGGCATACCAGCTGTTATAAAATATGGTACAATAGAAGCGGCCGACGTGCAGGGCGCCGTTCAACAAAGCGAACCATTTTTAACCGTAGCCATTTCAAAAGGCGCTACACTGCCTGTTATACATACCCAGTTGGTAGGCGCATACAACCTGCCCAATGTGTTGGTAGCCGTAACAGCCGGTAAATTCTTCAGGATGCCCGATGAAAAAATTAAAGCGGCCATTGAAAGCTATACACCTTCTAACAGCCGTTCGCAGCTGATTGAGAAGAACGGCAATAAATTTATTCTCGATGCCTATAATGCCAACCCCACCAGTATGAAGGCCGCCATTGAAAATTTTGCGGGCATACAGGCTAATAACAAAGTGTTGATGTTGGGCGGCATGGCCGAGCTGGGCGCCGAAAGCCTGCAGGAGCATGAAGCTATCATCGACCTCATTAAGCAACATAACTGGAAAGCGGTGGTACTGGTAGGCGGAGATTTTATGAAGCTTGATCATCCCTTTATAAAAATGGCTAATTCTACAGAAGCGGCCAACTGGTTCAGGGACCAGTTGTTCAATGATACTTATTTCCTGATAAAAGGATCGCGGAGTATGCAAATGGAGAAAGTGTTGGGGTGATCACTAAGTGCTTCCTTAATACGCATGTTCCATATGCAACTCCTGCACTAACTGCAGCAATTGCCGTTGCTGTTTTTCTTTTTGTTGCACCCATATTGATTGCAGTTCCTGTAATTGATCTTTTTCATCATTATCACAATCGTCACTATAACCTGATTGCAGCAACGAAATGGCCAGACAGCGATCATTAAAATCGCCCAACTCAGAAACCATATCACTTAATTCTTTTTCGCTTTTCCATTCGCCCCCGGGAAAGGGAATACCCCAGTCGCTTTCGCATATGCGCATGATGTAGATGATGTCCTTTATTAGCTTACGGATGGAATGGAGGTCTTTTTCATTATCGGCAGCTAATAATAAAATATGGATGGCAGCTATTTTCTGCTGCATAAATTTATTGAATGTATTATCGTGCAGCTGACGCGGCAGCCCTTTTACAATTCCGTGAAGTAGTTTTTTGAAATGCGTGATCTCAATAGCATACACGGCTTGTTCTTTATACGTAAACAATTGCTGATTTAACCGGTGCATACAGGCCGGTATTTTAGCAGCAACGGCTACAGTATGCAGCTCATCGAGGAATAATTGCCAGTCGCGTACATGGCCACAATGATGGTAAAGAGATTTTAATTTAGCCGGTATATCCAGATCGCCGGCGCCTTTTTCTAATTGAAGTAATCGTAAGAAAGCACGAACTTTTTTGTAATTAACGCGCAGGTCATGAATATCCTCCTGGTCAAATGATCCGGGCAGTTGTCTACTGCACTTTTCAATTTTGCCGATATGCCTGTTAACCACTTCTTCCAGTGCTTCCCGTTTCATACCTACCTATTTTTCTTTAAGTTACGAATTTCCGGGGTGAACTTTAAAAACTACATAAAAAACAAACGGGTTGGAGAACCAACCCGTTTACCAGCTCAATTTTTAAAACTTTTTATTATGAAAAAGAATCAGTCATAAATTTACGCTTTCGATTAACCCTATACTATGACGAAAGGCATCCAAAAAGATGATTATCGTCATTCCCCAATGGCAGGATTCCGAACGCTTAACAATTTTCCAATGCCTGGCGAATATCGCCTATAATATCATCAGCATGCTCCAGGCCAACGGAAATACGTATTAAACCGGGCGTAATATTTACAGCCAGCCGTTCCTCTTCCGTTAGTTTGGCATGTGTGGTACTGGCAGGGTGCGATGCAATGCTTTTGGTATCGCCCAGGTTAGCAGTGAGTGATAACATTTTGAGGTTATCGAGGAATTTGCGGCCGCTTTGCAAGCCACCGGCCAGTTCAAAACAAACGATTCCGCCGCCATTCTTCATCTGTTTCAAGGCAATACGGTGCTGGGGATGACTGGGCAGAAAAGGATATTTCAACCATTTGATCTTTGGATGCCCTTCCAGCGCCTTAGCCAGTTGCAAGGCGTTATTACCATGCCGTTCCATACGCACATCGAGCGTTTCGAGGCTTTTGCTCAATACCCAGGCATTAAAGGCCGACAAGGCCGGACCCGTACTGCGGCAGAATAAATAAATATCGTGTATAAGCGATTTTTTACCCACTATAACGCCGCCGAGCACACGTCCCTGACCGTCGATCCATTTGGTGGCGGAGTGTACTACGAGGTCGGCGCCGAAATCGATGGGCCGCTGATTTACCGGTGTGGCAAAACAGTTGTCGACATTCAAAATAAGGTTATGCTTTTTAGCAATGGCCGATACGGCTTCCAGGTCAATGAGATCCAGCCCGGGGTTGGTGGGCGTTTCTACATAGATCATTTTGGTATTGGGGCGAATGGCCTTTTCCCACTCTTCGGGTTTATCGGCCGGAACATAAGAATATTCAATGCCGAATTTGGGCAGGTATTTGGTGATGACGGTATGGGTGCTGCCGAAGATGGCGTTGCACGAAAGCAAATGATCGCCTTTTTTCAGCAAAGCCATAAACGAGCCGAAGATGGCACTCATACCCGAGGCGGTAGCAAAGCCTGCCTCGGCCCCTTCAAGGGCAACCATTCTGTCGATAAACTCCTGTACCGAAGGATTGCTGAAACGGCTGTAAATATTGTCATCGGTTTCATCGGCAAAGGCCGCCCGCATGTCTTCGGCATTATCGAAGCAGAAGCTGCTGGTGAGGAACAGGGGCGATGAATGTTCCATTTCATTGGTTTGATCGGTGCGAATGCGGATGGCTTTGCTTATTGGATGCATGAAAAAGTTTGTTAGTACCCCCCGGCCCCCTTAAGGTGGTGACACAGTCCCGGGTGGTTATTTAATAATTGAGTTATTTGATCCTTTATTTCTGCTTAACAGCGAACAGAACCCTGACGAGTGCGATCCCGACTAAAGTACGGGACAGGCGCAACGGCAGCTCAATAGAAATATTAAAGCCGGGCTCCGTAAAATGCAGCCTTCCCCTACTTCCCTATTTCCTGGTTCACCCGTACTTCCCATTTCAGCTCTCCGCCGGCACGGCGCAGGGTTTCGGCTACGGAACAGTATTTGTCCATCGACAGCTCGCAGGCGCGTTTTGCCTTATCGGGGTCAATATTGCCGGTGAGCTCGAAAACAATGGTCACATTTTTCCAGATGGAAGGTTCTTTACCCGCTTCCCGCTCCCCTTCTATCTTCATGCTGAACCCTTCTATTGTTTGCCGCTGTTTTTTGAGAATGCTTACGATATCGATGCCGCTGCAGCCGCCAAGGCCCATCAGGAGCATTTGCATGGGCCGAACGCCAAAATTAGTGCCTCCACCTTCCAGACTGGTATCCAGGCGTACGGTATGGCCATTGGCATCTTTCGCTTCAAATCCATAGTCGCCATCTACCCTTTCCAATTCAATTTTTATCATGGTAAAGATTTTTGCAAATGTAATTCATGCAAGCATTTACTTTGCACCCTTAATTATAGCCAGGGGCCAATGAAGCGTTTTGAATATAAACATCCTTTCAAACTCGAAAACGGGCAAGAACTGCCTTCATTAACCATTGCATATCATACTTATGGAACGTTAAATGCCGAAAAAAACAACGTCATTTGGGTATGTCATGCCCTAACCGCCAATTCCGACGCTGCCGACTGGTGGCAGGGTTTGGTTGGAACCGGCTGTGTAATTAACCCCGAAAGGCACTTTATTGTTTGCGCCAACATCCTGGGCTCGTGCTATGGCACTACCGGACCGTTGAGTATCAATCCCATTTCGGGAAAACCCTGGGGGCACCAGTTTCCGCTGATCACCATCCGCGACATGGTGAATGCGCATATTTTGCTGCGGCAGCACCTTGGTATTGAGTCTATTAACCTGTTAATGGGCGGCAGCATGGGCGGTTACCAGGCCATGGAATGGAGCATTATTGAGAAAAACGTGATCAAAAACCTGTTCCTGCTGGCCACCTCGCCCACCGAAAGCGCCTGGGGTATTGCCGTACACGCCACCCAGCGGCTGGCCATAGAAGCCGATTGCACCTGGAAGCAGGATACGCCCGAGGCCGGACAAAAAGGCCTGAAGGCAGCCCGCGCCATTGGCATGCTTACCTACCGCAACTATGGCATTATGGTGCAAAAACAAACCGACCCCGACACCGAGAAACTAGATGATTATAAAGCAGCTTCCTATATCAATTACCAGGGCGATAAACTGGTAAAGCGTTTCAATGCCTATAGCTACTGGCTCCTGACCAAAGCCATGGACAGTCATCATATAGGCCGTGGCCGCGGGGGCAATGTGGAAACCATGCTCGAAAGCATTCAACAAAGGACCTTACTTATTGGTATCACCAGCGATATACTTTGCCCGCTCGAAGAACAGCGCCATATGCAACAGCACCTGGCCGATTGCACCCTGGTTGAAATTGACTCAGTGTATGGCCATGATGGGTTTATGGTTGAGGTGAAGAAGATTGGGGATGTGGTTGGGAAATGGCTGGTTGGCTTGAAGGGATAAGATCAGATAACAAGTAAATATGGGGCATGGTGATCTTCTTCATTTTCTTTGCCCAGCAATAGTGTACTTTACACGACACAACAAAAATATTCGTTGCATTTCATTCGATAAAATATCGGTCTCACTTCTTTCGCTATTGATAAAGCACAAATAAACCACCTGCCACTGGCAGATGGTCAATTACTTTCAGTCGTTCAGCCCTTATTGCTGCTTTACCCGTATTTCAACATTGGTCAGTCGCCGGTTGACCTCTTCATTATCTGGCAGCAGTTTTTTGAAGTATAGCAGGAATTCCTTTACGGTTTTGTAATTCTTTTTGCGGGCATAATAACTGCAAACATCCGGCACCATGGCCTCAAGGTATTTTTCAGAGCGCCTGGCCAATTGTGGCTGCTCATCCAGAAAAGCTTTCAGATCTTCCAGGTATATGCGGCCTTCTTTTTCATTATCTGCACCATACTTCTTAGCTATTTCCATAACTATGCTGTAAACATAATACTCCTGCAGGTTGCTGTTCGATTTTAAAAATGGATACGATTTAAAATGCTCTTTTAATGCAAGCGCAGCCTCCTTTCCTTCGGGCAGCTTGCGCACCATATTATAGATTGTAGTTGTTATTTGCTCCTTCACCAACAGGTCGCTTGTATTCATGCTGTACAATGAATCGAGGTATGGCTTTATTGAATCCAGGTCTTCTTTGATCGTATAATAGTGGGCCATATCCACATAATGATCGTGATGAATATAACGCAGGAAAGCAGAATCCTTCACTACATTTACAATGCTGTTATATATAGTAACATACCGCAACATATCAGGATACTGAAAGAGATATTTTTTAGAAACTTTCTCAAAAAAATCACCGATCATTTCTTTTGCTGCAGCGCTGTCACCCACCTGCATATACCGGTTCATAGCAGCCAGTTTTTCTTCTTCACTTAAATTAACCGCTTTATAAAGATGAGTAGCAAGGGTCATTGATACAAAATACTTCATGCGGGAACCGGGGTGCAGAAAATATGCTTTTTCAAAATTTTTATACGAGTTTGCATAATCTTCTTTTTGTGCCGCCTCTATGCCCAGGTTATAATACAGCAAACCACACAATTGTTGCAAATTGATCTCGTTATCGCCGTAAAAATATTTTTCGAACAATGCATTTTTATCACTGTTTTCCCATTCTTCTTTCCCTATCAGTTTGTTATCATGTAAATATTCAAGGAATTTGGTCTTGGCACTTTCATTTAGCTGCATTACCATGGCACCGGGCGCCGTGGTCTCATACACAATATTTTGCGATGAAGGAGCGACCACTATATATACATGAGTAGGTTTTTCCCGGATGCTGTATTCAATATTTAATTTGTTCAACAATATCGCATACAGGGCAGAGGCTGTTGCACAATTGTAATTGCCATTAATAAATATTTGCGCAAAAAACGGGTTGTCTACATATTGGGTAAAAAACACCTGATGAATTTCCCCATATAATTTCTTTATCTCTTTACTGCTGTATTCTTTGCCCTGTTCTGATCTTCGTTGAATAAAAGTTTCAATTCTTTCCGAAGCATTGATTGTTGCTGGGCGATTCGTGTTGCCTGCTACAAGCATTAATTGAAACAGATCAGTACTTCCTGATGAAGCGATCTCTTTAAAATACTTTTTCTCTGCATCGTTTGAAAAAATATTCAGATTTAAGATGAGTTGTTTTTCTGCGGCGGTAATATCCTGGCACCGGCCGGCAAAATAAACAACCGATAACAGCATAGCTAAGGAAAAGGACAAATATGGTCTGCTCATTTCAGGGGTATTTGTCGCTAAAATAATACCCTCGGGGCAGAGTTTAAAAGTTTATTTTATGGCATATGTGTAAGGTTCTGCTATTCAACCGGCGAGCGCTATCAGTGATAACTATGCCTTCTTTGAAGCAGTCGAGCAATTCCGGTAGTGATCTTCATTCCGGACAGATCGCTGCACTTCATACGGTAAAAAATAATTCCGGAAGAAAAAATGGTTAATACTCCAATTACAACGATAGAGGCGTTGATCCCTACCAGATCTGCGATGATGCCGGTAAGTATGGCGCCTATTGCATAACCCAGGTCGCGCCACAAACGAAAAATACCTAAACTGTTTGCCCTGTCGGCCGGATGGGTATTTTCAGCTACGGTTGCCAAAAAGGTAGGATACACCATGGCGGTGCCCCAACCAAGAATGGAAGAAAGAATAATAAAATGGAGCATCGTATCTGCAAATATCAATGCAACCAACGCTACTCCCTGCAACAACATTCCCCAAAAGAGCAGGTCCTTCTTACAGAAATGATCAGCCATTTTTCCGGTAAATAATTGTCCTATGCCCCAAACAGCAGGATAAACGGCGGTCACTACGCCTATTTGCCCAATGGTAAAACCCTTTGATGCCAGTAATACCGGGAACAGTCCCCAGGCCATACCATCATTTAAATTATTGACCAACCCGGCCTGTGTTACCGAACCCAGGTTTTTATTCTTCCAGGTAGTTTCCCAAAAGACCTTTTTGAGTCTTGGAATATTACTTGTTGCTGTTTCGAAAAAGACATGGTGCCTGGTATCTTTTACCAGTAACCAGCTGGTGAAAAAACCTGCAAACGCCAATGCAATGCCAATATAAAAAGGATAAGGCCGCAAGCCGTAAACCGAAGCGATCCATCCCGTACAAAATGCAACAACGGCAACAGCTATATAACCGGCAAATTCATTTACTCCCATCGCAAACCCTCTTTGCTTTTCACCAACCAGGTCAATTTTCATTACTACCGTACTGCTCCAGGCAAGGCCCTGGTTTATGCCTAATAAAACGTTAGCCGCAACGATCCAGTTCCAACTATCAGCAAACATCAACATAAATGGCACCGGAATACCAATAAGCCAGCCGATGGTCAGTAATTTTTTTCTTCCCACTTTATTTGCCAGAGCACCGGTAAAATAATTGGTTATGGCTTTTACAATCCCAAAAACTATGATAAATGAAAGGATGGCCGTTTTGGCCGCAAGATGAAATTCCACTTCAGCAATGCGGGGAAGAATGGTCCTTTCAAGCCCAACCATGCCACCAACAAAGGCGTTGACGATAACAAGCAAACTGAATTGCCGCCAGTTTTCTCTTAAACCTAATTGAATGTTTTGCATGTTTCAGCATTTAGAACTTGTAAGTCCCATATCTATCGCAATATTACGATTAATTTCTTTTATGCAATTTTTTTTAATAGCACCATACTGGCATATAATCAATGAGATTTCAGGACCCTGGTAATATTTTCCCTGAATGTTTCGCTTATGGGTATTTCCGTTTCACCAATACACACATAGTCACGTTTAATGGTTGTGATCCTGGAAATGGCCACCAGGAAGGACTTATGCGTACGTATAAAGGCGTTCTCCGGGAGTTTGGTTTCAATGTTTTTCAATGACATTCTTGTAATAACAGGCTTAACAGCCGAAGAAAGATATATCTTAAGGTAGTCTTTACAACTCTCAATATAATTTATTTCGTCAGCCACGATTTTTACGTGCGAGTATTCTACGTTCACAAAAAAATTATAGCTCTTTACGTCGCCAGTTGGTATTTTGTGTTTCTTTATACGAGATAATTCTGCAGCGCGGTTACAGGCTTTCAGGAACCGGTCAAAAGAAAATGGTTTTAATAAATAATCTGCTACCTGCAGGTTAAAACCTTGCACTGCATATTTTTCATATGCTGATACTATAATGACAAGCGGTGGATCATTTAGTGATTGCAGCAATTGCAGACCGTTTAGCCGTGGCATTTGAATGTCAAGAAAGATAAGGTCTATCCGCTCCTTTTGCAATGTCTCCAATGCTTCCAGCGCAGATTTGCATGACTGTACCAATTCTAAATAAGGCACCTGACTTACATTGTCCTCAAGCAATTCACGAACCAGGGGTTCGTCATCAACAATAATACAGCGCATTTTCATAATAGCTGCAAGGTTAAATTAATACTGAACAGGTTGCTGTCTTTATGTATGACCAGCTCATGTTTGCCAGGATAAAGTAATATCAATCGCGAACGAACGTTACTCAATCCAATACCGGAACTTTCGTCCTTGTTGGTATCTGATTCATCAAATTGATTCTTTACCTTGAAAAACAGTACGCCTTCACTAACGGCCAGATCAATTTTTATAAAGGGGTGATCTGTATAACCCGTTCCATGCTTAAATGCATTCTCTATAAAAGCGATCAGCAGCATTGGCTCAATACTAAAGTCAGTTCCTTCAGGTGATAACTCCTTATTGAATATTATTTTTACATCACGGCCAAATCTTAATTTCTGTAATTCCATATAGCTTTCCAGATATTCCACCTCCTGCTGTAGCGATATCTTTTTGTTAGCCTCATAAAGCATATAGCGCATTAAACCGGAAAGCATTAAAAGTGAGGCTTCGAGGTGTTCAGATCTTTTTCTTGCCAGAGATACCAGGTTTGTTAATATATTAAACAGGAAATGCGGGCTGATCTGGGAACGGAGAAATTTCAATTCCATTCCCAATTGTATTGCCTCATTTTCATTCTTCAATTTTTCAGCGCGGATCTTTTCTGCTGTTATACTGTATAATATACTGGCAATAAAAGCCATTACCGAAGGAAAAAGCACATGAGTTCTTGCATCGGAATAATCGTCAGGAAACCACCATTCAAGCATATTGGATTTTAACCACACAGAAAGAATAATCAATAAGATGGCAGAGATAATATATAACCACCAGAAAGTTTTGTTAAGAAATTTCGGATAAAGAAAAAGTGTACCTGCATAAAAGATGATCATATGAATGATACCTGACAATGTAAAGTAGAATCCCGGAAGCGGGCCTATCTTATATTGGTTCTCAGCGTTGGAAATTAAATACGGGAAAGTGAGCACGATGCCCCATACCAGTGCATGAAGTATAAGATTAAAATGCCTGTATTTAACTATAGACTGCATTACTGACGCAATAAAAAGGAATTTAACTCAATAAAAGGAGATGAATATACCAGTGGTATAATTCCCGCTAAAAAAAAGGCATTTCAGTAGACATTGTTCTGCCATTGGAAAAAAGCCGACAGAAGTTTTCACATTGTCGCAACATTTACCACGGTGGTCTATTCGTCGAAAAAGCAATGATCGCTATTGGTAGTTTTGTATCAATCTGAATTGTAAATCTAAATGACAAAAATATGAATATACAAAGTTTGCTTCAAGCCAGCTTATTTGTACAGGTTTTTACCATATGGCGATTGGCATCTATCATATTAGGGATGGTGGGGTTTATAAGCCTTGTAATTGGCCGGCAGGCATTGGCACGTTCCACCGGCCCAATTGGCTCAAGACGTCCTAAAGCGATGGCGGCTCTACTGGTAGGCCTTACCGGCGTGGCGCTCAGCGTGCTTCATCTGGCACTTTCTACCGGTGGTTTTGGAACCGGCTCAGGAAAACTGGGGGCCATTGTAGCCCTGGTGCTAGGGTTAGCTGGCGCGGTTCTCGGCATGATTGCGCTGGTCCGGTCACGGCGAATTGCCGGGAATAACAGTGATATTATTCCGTTGAAATAGTTTCAGTTGCTTTTTCGGTGATTTGATGATCTTATCATTATATTGCAATGAACCCGATGCAACCAACCAGAAGTACAGCCAATTAAATTCATTGCAACTTCTATGAACCCTTCCAATATTGATATTAAGGATAAAACCCAACCGACAGAGGACTTTAAAATATCTCCTTTTAGAAAGGAGGTTAGAAAAACGACCCCGCACAAACACAACAATTATTTTGAAATAATATATCTCTCAGCCGGAAGCGGATATCATACGATTGATTCCCTCAAGTTTGAAGTAATGCCACCAGTTATTTTTTTCGTCAGAAAGGAACAAACCCATCACTTCAACCTGGAAGGAGAACCTGAAGGTTTTGTAGCAATCATCAAGAAGAGCTTTGTTCAAAAAAGCCTGGATAACGAGTTAAAACTTTTACTGGCAAAATTCAGCAATCAGCATTGTCTCAGCATTAATGAAAATGAAACTATTGATCAGCTATTTCAATTGCTGGTAAGAGAATATAAGGTCAACAGCCAACAAAGTTTTCATATAATTGAAGGATTGTTAAAAGCATTACTGGCAAAGATCCTTGACATTGCAAAACCCGTTATTCGTTCATCTGAACACCGGTCAGATCTGTATCAATCCTTTCTTGAATTATTACAGGCGGGTACAGTTGTAAAAAATTCGGTACAATTCTACGCAGAGCAATTAAATACTTCGCCGCAAAATCTGAATGCTGCCTGTCGAAAAGCGGTTGACCAATCTTCTGCTGAAGTGCTTGCAGAATTTATTACCAGTGAAGCCAAACGGTTGTTGCTTTATACAAACAATACGGTTTCTCAAATTGCCCTAACGCTCGATTTTATAGATGCCTCGCACTTTATAAAATACTTTAAACGTATCGCCGGCATAACACCACAATCGTTCCGGTTAGCAAATGAACAGGACCTGTAGCTGTTATATGACAGGTTAATTCATGGTTAATACCATACTATTTTCAAATATACCATGAATCAGCCAGCCAATTCATGGTATATTTGCCCTGAATGATTGCGGATTTGGGCTTTTTCGGCCTGATCCGCAATTATTTATTTATACCGGTTCGGGTTACTATTAGCATAGCACAACCAAAATTATAAAGCGCCATGTTAGCACCAGGCCAATCAGGGTTTAGCATAAACCTTACAATCATTCTTTTTGCTTCCATTCTTTCAATTATTGCTCCCGGCATTGTCATCGCTCAACCGGCAAAACTTTCCATTAAAGAAACTATGGAGAAAGTGCAGCATAACCTGCCGCAACTGGAAGCTTACCGTCAGCAGGCAGAGGCTGCCAAAGAAAATATTTCATTAGCCAAAAACAGTTTGGTGCCTGATCTTACAGCAGGCTACCAGGTAAACATGGCGACTTACAATAATATAACTGGAATGAGCTATCCTGGTTTCCTGTTGCCGGTTAGTGGTCCGCCTTCCACAACCAACGACCTGAATTTTATTCCCGGCTCCGCATTGGGTGCGCTGGTTAAATGGAATCCGTTTACGTTTGGTCAGCGTAATGCAGCTATTGATAAAGCGGCTGCACAATTCAGGCAGGCCAATGCGGCTTATAATGAACAGTTGTTCCAGTATCAGTATGCAGCCGTTAATCTTTACCTCGAAGCGCTGTACCTGAAACAGCTACTACAAATTTCTGCAGCAGCCAGCGAAAGATATAAATTAAGCCTTGAACAATCGCTGGTACTGGCAAAAAATGGATTGAAGCCAGGTATTGATACCGCACAATTTCAGTCGGTGATCATTCAAACAGAAATTGAATACCTGCAAACTGAAAAAACTTACCTGCAGAAAATAGAAGAACTAACCCGCCTAACGGGTATTGCAGCCTCTGCCGGCAATATTCTTTTGACCGATTCAATACTCAAACCTTCCTTAATTACAGACGACAGTGCTGCACTCATCAATCACCCATACTATCAATCAATAGAAGCACAGAAAAATACAACAGCTGCCGGTTTGCGGGAGATACAGCGCGCCTGGGTTCCCCAACTTGATATCTGGGGCAATGTGTATGCGCGTGGCTCTGGTGTTGATGCGCATGGTGTTGTTAATAAAGCCGATGGCTGGGCTCTTTCCCGAACAAATGCAGGCATTGGCCTGCAATTGAGTTTCCCCGTTTTACAATTCAGCAGGATCAATATCAGGAAAAAACAATACAACCTGTTGTTGAGATCAGATGAAGCCAGGCTGGCGCAAGCCCGTTTAGATATTTCAAAACAAGTAGAGAATGCGCAACTGCAATATAAACAGGATGCGAAAATTGCGGCAAAAACGCCTGTTCAATTAAAGATCGCCACCGAAGTGTATGAAGGATTAAAACTAAGCTATGAAGCGGGTTTAATTGATTACATCCGGCTTTACCAGTCGCAATATGAATTAACCAAAGCGGCCCTCAACAACGCCACGGCACAATTACAATTGTGGAGGTCGTTATTGTCCATTGCCGTTGCAAAAGGAAACCTGGCCATTTTTACAGACCAACTTAACTGATCGTATGAAACTCGTTATAGCAGCATTACGACATCCCATCACCATACTGGTAGCAGTGTTTGCGATCCTGTTCTTTTCATGGCTGGCAGTACGCAATACAAAGGTTGATATATTTCCCAAACTAGGTTTGCCTACCGTGTATGTAGCGCAGCCCTACGGTGGCTTATCGCCCGAACAAATGGAGGGCTTCATTACTTCTTATTATGAATATCATTTCCTGTATATCACCGGGGTGAAATATGTTGATTCAAAATCGATCCAGGGTGCAGCCCTCATAAAAATTGAATTTAACGAGGGCACCGATATGAGTCAGGCAATGGCAGAAGTTGTAGGCTATGTAAATCGTTCGAGGGCCTTTATGCCCCCGGGTACGGTTTTGCCATTCATTACCCGCTTTGATGCGGGCAGTGTGCCTGTAGGTCAGTTGGTATTCAGCAGCGAAACCCGTTCCCTCGGCGAAATTTCTGACCTGGCCTTATTCAGGGTTCGCCCCATGTTCTCGACCCTGCCCGGGGTTTCGGCTCCCCCGCCTTTTGGCGGCAATCAGAAAACGGTGTTGATCACTGTTGATCCGGATAAGATCAGAAATTATCACCTCACTCCCGACCAGGTTGTGCAATCGCTGGTAAAAACAAATACGATCAGTCCGGCCGGCAACATACGCATTGGCGATAGTACTTATATAACACCACAGAACAGCGTCATAGAGAATTTGCAGGAATTGCAGAATATGCCTTTACAATTGGGCAGCGGGCCTGCTGTTTATGTAAAGGATATAGCCAACGTATCATTGGGGGCTGATGTAACAACCAGTTATGCACTGATCAATGGAAAACGTTCTGTTTATATTCCGGTTACAAAAAGAGCCGATGCTTCAACCTGGGATGTAGTGCAGCGGGTAAAAGCCGCATTGCCCGATATGCAGGCCGCCATTCCTGACGATATCAAAGTCTCTTATGAATTTGATCAATCCGGTTACGTGATCAGTGCACTCAAAAGTTTACTCTTCGAAGGCGGCCTGGGCGCCCTGCTGACCGGATTAATGGTTCTATTGTTTTTAGGCGACAGAAGAGGCGCGTTAATTGTTGTTTTAACTATTCCGCTGGCCTTGCTTACCTCGGCCACTTTTCTCTACCTCACCGGCCAAACCATCAACATTATGACGCTGGGCGGTCTTGCCTTATCGGTAGGTATACTGGTTGACGAAGCCACGGTTACTATTGAAAACATTCACCGGCATATGGAAATGGGCAAAAGCAAGGCAAGGGCCATAGCAGATGCGTCCAAAGAAATAGCTATCCCCAAATTGCTGATCCTGCTGAGTATCCTGGCAGTATTTGTTCCGGCTTTGTTTATGAATGGGGTTCCCAAAGCCATGTTCCTGCCTTTGTCACTGGCAGTTGGTTTTGCAATGATCGCTTCTTTCCTGTTATCCCAAACCTTTGTTCCGGTAATGGGCAACTGGCTCATGAAACATCATTTGAGTAATACAAAGAATTCAACCGGGGCTTTTGACCGGTTTAAAAATAAATATGCGCAGTATGGCAGCCGCTTGCAGGGCAAGGGCGGCGTATTTACCGCCCTGTTTATTGTGTTTTCTGTTGGCGCTGTTATTTTACTATTCAAAACCATTGGTACGGAATTATTTCCGAAAACAGATACCGGCCAAACACAGGTACGGTTACGTTTACCTGTTGGCACCCGGATGGAAAGAACAGAAGACGCCACACGCAAATTATTGGATGAAGTGAATAAGATCGCAGGTAAAGAAAATGTACTCATTTCTTCTGCTTTTGTAGGTACACAACCATCCAGTTTTCCGGTAAACTACATTCACCTGTGGACCGGCGGTCCGCATGAATCGGTTACAAAGATCAAACTGAAACCAGGTGTTATTTCCCTGGATAAATTTAAAGATCAATTAAGAGTTGCTGTAGCAAAAGAAATTCCGGCTGCGAAAATTTCATTTGAACCGGGGAATCTTTCAGAACAGGTACTCAACCTGGGTTCTACCAATCCTATTGAAATTGCTGTAGTAAATAAAAATCTTGAAGAAGGTAGAAAAACCGCTACCTGGTTGTACAATCAGCTTTCAGCCATTCCGTACCTGAAGGATGTTCAGATCGCCACACCGCTCAATTACCCGGCTATCAAAATTGATGTAGACAGGGTAAAGGCGGGACAATTAAATTTGACTACCGATCAAATAATGCGGTCTACTACCGCCGCTACTTCTTCAAGCCGTTTTATCTCGCCGGCCTACTGGCTCGATAAGGCAACCGGAACGGCCTATATAATACAGGTGCAATACCCTGAATACCGGATGAACAATACCACTCAATTGGAAATGATCCCCGTGGCTTCAGACAATGGGAACCTGCATTTGTTGAATGAAGTAGCTTCCTGGAAGCGCATTACCATGCCCGGTGAATACGACCGGTTGAATCAGCAACGGTATATTACCATTACAGCCAATGTGCAGGGAAAGGACATGGGCAATGCATTCAAAAAAGTGAACGATCTTATAAGCCAGGCGCCTGTTCCCAAAGGTGCCAAAGTACTATTGCGCGGACAGTCTGAATTATTAAAAGATACTTTATACAGTTTACAGTTTGGCCTGCTGGTGGCCGTAGTGGTCATCTTTTTATTAATGGCTGTATTTTTTCAATCGTTCCGCACTTCTCTTGCTATTCTTTCGGTGATCCCGGCCGTAATAGCAGGTTCTTTATTTTTCCTGTTGATAACAGGTAAAACGCTGAACATACAATCCTATATGGGGTGTATAATGGCGATCGGCGTTGCCATTGCCAATGCTGTGCTGTTTATTACAGCGGCAGAAATTCGCAGAAAAGATGGCGATATCAGAACTGGATACCTGGTGGCATCAGAAAACAGACTACGTCCTATTATTATGACAAGCCTGGCCATGATAGCGGGTATGGTACCAATGGCAATAGGTTTGGGAGAAAGCGCCGATCAAACAGCACCACTGGGGATAGCGGTTATTGGTGGACTGTTATTTTCAACGATAAGCGTTTTATTTTTTTTACCACAGGTATACCAGTATGCGGTTGGAAAAAGAAATTATGTTTCGGCATCTCTTGACCCGGATGATTCGAACAGTAAAAACTATAATGAACAATAAAACCAACGATAGGTTTATGAAATATTTTATTGCCGCATTGGGCATTGCCTCATTGATCAGCTGTCAGGAGGATACGCATTCACCTGTTGCTGCCCCTGCCAATGCACCCGATACCGTTCCGGTATTTGTGATACACGACACGAATGTGACAAAGAATCTTGAATTGCCGGCTGAATTATTACCTTACGAACAGGCAGCATTGTTTGCCCGGGTACAGGGTTATATTAAAGACCTTAAAGTAGATATGGGCGACAAGATCCATCAGGGACAAACGCTTGCCATTATTGAAGCGCCTGAACTGCAAACAAAATATGCAGAATTTCAGGCTTCCCTTCAGGCGGCAAAAGCGAAATATATGAGCAGCGCCGATGTATTTCAACGCTTATCTAAAGCGGCCCAGGCAAAAACACCCGGCATTATAGCGCCTGTTGACCTGGAACGAAGCAGGAACCAGTACCTGGCCGACAGCGCCAGTTATGAAGCATCGCGGCAACTAGCCAGGTCGTACAAAGAAGTGGCGGGTTATTTAATGCTGACCGCTCCATTTGATGGCATGGTAACGGCCAGGAATGCAGACAGGGGAACACTGGTTGGCAACAATCAGGCAATTCTGACTGTACAGCAAAATAATAAACTGCGTTTGCGGGTTGCTGTTCCTGAATTGTATGTGGCATCAGGCGCTGTATCAAAAACGGCTAACTTCAGGGTAGATGCGTTCCCCAATAAGTTATTTCAGGCAACACTTACCCGCAAGAGTGAAAGCATTGACCCGCAAACAAGAACAGAGTTATGGGAATATGTATATGACAACAGCCATCACGATCTTAAAACCGGCTCTTATGCTTATGTGAAATTGGGTTTACAGCGAACCGGAAATTCCTTTATTCTGCCCCCACCTACTATCGTCACCAACCAGGAACGCAAATTTGTTATTAAGGTAAAAGAGGGTAAAGCCACCTGGGTTGATGTGCGGCAGGGAATGTCGACAGATAAAGGGATAGAGGTTTTTGGAGATCTGAGCAACAATGATACTCTAGTTGTTAGGGGTACCGATGAAAGAAAACCTGGCAGTACAGCATATTGGAAAGTTGTTCAGTAAGACCGTCCCATATACTGTTACTCTTACACTACATCGTGATGTATAAATGTTTTCCGGTTAAATAACCAGTAAATAACAGGAAAAATCAGCAGCGTTAAAACGGTGGCAGTAATTAAACCGCCAATAATAACAATGGCTAATGGCTTTTGGGATTCAGATCCTATACCTCTGGAGAGAGCGGCGGGTAACAACCCTAATGCAGCCATCATTGCTGTCATTACAACTGGCCTTGTCCTTACTCTAACGCCTTCAATAATTGATCTTTCCAACGAATGCCGTTGTTTTAACTTCTTATGAAACTCGGAAATTAATATCACCCCATTTTGAACGCATATCCCAAACAATGCGATGAATCCAACGCCTGCAGAAATACCAAAATTCATTCCGGTGATATGCAATGCAAGAATACCCCCGATCAGGGCAAATGGCACATTCACTAAAACCAAACCTGCATCTTTCACATTGCCAAACATGATGAATAATAGCAGAAAAATAGTTATTAAACTAATGGGTACCACCTGGCTTAACCGTTTTGTAGCACGCACCTGGTTTTCAAATTCACCGGCCCAGCCTATGCTGTACCCCTCAGGCAATTTTATATGATGGTTCACTTTGGTTTGAGCCTCTGTAATAGTACTGCCCAGATCTCTTTCTCTTACGGTGAATTTCACCCCTATAAAACGTTTTGTATTGTCGCGGTAAATAAATGCAGGACCGGTAATTCGTTTAATATCCCCAATTTCTTTAAGGGGTATTTTATCTCCGCGCAAAGTAGGCACCATTAAATTCGCGATATCCTGTTCATCCTTTCGATAATCTTTCTGATACCGGATCCGGATATCAAATTTCCTTTCGCCTTCATATTTTACGGTGGCGGTTTTTCCACCTATCGCCATCTCAAGTACTGCCTGCGCATCGGCTTTATTAACCCCATAAATAGCCATTTTTTGCTCATCCAGATCGACACTAATCTCTGGTTGCCCAATATTTCGCAAAATACCTACATCTCTTATTCCAGGTACATTTTCTATCTGTTTAACTACCTGATTGGCGATCTTGTCGAGCATATTGAGGTCGTCGCCAAAGATCTTGACTGCATTGTTGGCATTCATGCCTGCCACAGCTTCTGCCACGTTATCGATTATGGGTTGCGAATAGTTATAAACGATACCCTGGTAGTTTCTTAGTTTTTTATCCATTTCTTCAACCAGGTCATCCATTGACAATCTCCTTTTCCACTCTGATTTCGGTTTTAAATTTACCTGCATCTGTACATAATAAAAGCCACTGGGATCGGTTCCGTCATTAGACCGCCCTGTTTGAGATAAAACACCATTTACTTCCGGAAAGGTCATCAGTTCTTTGCGTAGTATGCTAACCATTTTTACGGTTTCATTCAACGAGCTGCTCATCGGCATTTTTGCTTCCACCCACAAAGCGCCTTCATTCAGTTGAGGCAAAAATTCAGTACCCAGCCATTTAACAGAAAACAAGGTAGCCACCAGCAATAGCGAAGCCAGTAAAAGGCTCGTCCTCATATTATGAAACGACCAGTGAAAACATTTATCAACGCCCCTGTTGATGAATGAAACTATTTTATTGTTCTTTTCTCTTACATTTTTACTTAACAGAAATGAGCAAAGGACCGGCACCAATGTTAAGGTAAAAAGCAAGGCGCCCAGCAGCGCAAATCCTAATGTCCAGGCAAGGGGAGAGAACATTTTACCCTCCACTTTTTCAAATGAGAAAATTGGAAGTAATGCAGTGACAATGATCAGTTTGGAAAAAAACACCGCCTTGCCCATTTCAGCCCCGGCTTTTTTTATTAACCCAAGCTTTGCCAGTTTATTAAACCGCTCCATACCTCTTTCATGCGCCAGGTGGTCAAGCGCAACAAATAACCCCTCTACCATCACTACAGCCCCATCTATTATGATCCCAAAATCCACCGCACCTAATGAAAGCAGGTTGGCGCTCATGCCTTTCAACTTTAAACACAAAAAAGCGAATAAAAGTGCCAGGGGAATAATGATGGAAACAATTACTGTGGTACGCCAATCGGCCATGAACAAAAAAACTATTACAGTAACCAGTATTATACCTTCAACCAGGTTATGCATTACGGTATGTGTGCAATAGTCCATTAATTTATCCCGGTCATAAAACGTCACCATTTTTACATCTGATGGCAACACCTTTGTATTGAGCTCCTCTATTTTTGTTTTTAACCTTTTTAAAACGTCACTGGGATTTTCTCCTTTGCGCATCACTACAATACCTTCCACAGCGTCATCGTTTTCATTAAGGCCAACCTGTCCTACACGCGGGGCGCTTGATTCAGTGACGGTAGCAACATTTTTTACAAGTACCGGATTACCATGTTCATTATCTACTATCGTATTTTCAATATCTTCGATGGAAGAAAGTAATCCCAGTCCCCGCACAACATACGCCTGCCCGTTTTTCTCAATAACGTCACCACCTACATTCAGGTTACTTTCCGATACCCGTTGGAATACCTGCAATGGGGTAAGGTCAAATTTTTGCAATTTCACCGGGTCAGCGCTTATTTCATAAATTTTTTCCTGTCCGCCGAAAGCTACCAAATCAGCAATGCCGGGAACTGATCTTAATTGCCGGTCAATTATCCAATTTTGTATCGTTAACAGATCACGGGTATCTCTTTTATCACTTTGTAAGGTATAGCGAAAAATTTCTCCGGTAGGTCCATAAGGTGGCTGTACATCAGGTTCAACATTTTCAGGTAATTGAACATTCCGCAACTGGTTATTTACCTGCTGACGGGCAAAAAAATCCTCTACATCATCTTCAAAAATAATTTTGATAACCGAAAGGCCAAACATGGTAATGGAGCGTACATTCGTTTTTCGCTGTACGCTGTTCATGGCAATTTCTATAGGAGTGGTAACAAACCTTTCTACCTCTTCAGCGCTGCGGCCATTCCATTCGGTAACAATGATGATTTGGGTATTCGTGACGTCGGGAAAAGCTTCAATGGGAATTTTAATATAGCTGACAATCCCTGCTATAATAATAATGCCTACCCAAAAAAAAGTAAAAAACCTGTTCCTGAGCGAAAAGCCTATTATATTTCGAATGAATTTGTTCATGATGATTTTTTAAGACAGCCTGGAATTAATCGTTTAAAGCATCATAGATCAGCATCTGGTTTTGCGAAATTATTGTTTCACCTTCCTGCAACCCATCGAGCACGTAAGTGCTATCTCCTATCTGCCTGTACACATCAATGATCCTGGTTTCAATATGGCTCCGGTCTTTATATACCATTACCCAGTTCTTGCTTTTATCAAAGATTATTGCCGATGATGGAATAGTGATCAATTTCCTGTGTTCGGCGTACTGTAATGAAACAGTAGCGCTCATCCCGGGTTTTAATGCCAGGTTGGTATTAGGGATGCGAATACGGACTTTCATCGCTTTTGTATCGGGGTCAAGGATATTAAAAATACGATCCACTTTACCTGTAAACGTTCTGTTAGGATAGCTGATGGTTTTAATGGATGCGTCCATGCCCTGTGATATGAGGCCAATGTCAGATTCGTTTACATTTGCAAGCACCCACACTTCATCTATCTGGGCAATAGAAAAAAGGTTATTAACATTATTACTGTTTAACATTAAATTCTGGGTAACGTTCTTTTCAATAATAAATCCGCTGATCGGAGCAGTAACGTTGTACAGGGCGCCCTTCTTCAAATTATAAATGCCGTAGACTTCATTACTTCGTTGCAAAGCGGCCTTGGATTTTTCAAGTTCTTTTTCGGCAGCTACCACATCTTTTTCAGAATTTAATTTACCCGCAAACAGGTCTTTTGCCACCTGCAGGTTCTTTTCAGCTATTGCCACATCACTAATTGCATCCAATCGCTCTTTTTCATATTCAGCCACTTCGCCACTACGAATAATTGCCAGTACCTGGCCCTGCTTTACATAATCTTCCAATTCTACATTTACTTTAATTACATTTCCACCTACTATCGGAAACACCTGGGATAATTTACTATTATCAGCGGTAATTTTCCCATACAGCCTCAATTCATTCTTTACATCCTGCACCGCTGCTTTCGCAAACTTTGTTTTTGATAACATGGTATCGGTTAAAGCAAAGACGTTGCCTGCACTGTCGATTGGTTTATGATTACCGCACGAAAAAGTCAGGGTCACGATAGCCAGCCAAAACAAGTTATATTTCATAAACATGAGTTTAATATAAAGGGTATGCAACAGAGTAATTAATATTCTCAGCAGATAAGACCAATTGTTTCCGGATGCGATTGACCTCGGCAACACTTTCATTATACGATTCAAAAAAGTCAACAAATTCTATCAGGCTGATATTGCGTTTAAGAAAATTAACGGTCATGCCATTGTATACATCGAAAAAATCAGCGTTATATATTTGTTTTGTTTTCTGATATTCCTGAATGCTTCGTTGCATAGTATACCAGGCAGCATTCACTTCGCTTTCAATAGCTGCCTGCATGGTCTGCTGATTAACTACTGATAACCTGGTTTGTGTTTCAGCAAAACGGATGTTACCCTGGTTACGGTTCCATAAAGGCAGCGGCACACCAACTGTTAACATAAGTTGGCGATTGAAAGCATTGCCTCGTTGATCATAGGAAGTTCCAAGCGTTAGATCAGGTATGGCCAGGCTTTTCTGGTACTGAACATTCAGTTCAGTCATCGTTTTGCTGAGCGCGGTTAACCTATAATCGGCCCTATATTGCAAAGCGAGCTGTTGAAGTGAATCCAGGATAGTTAGTTGTTCATATTTATCCCATGCCAGGCTATCTAAACGGGGGGTGATAAACTGTTTGGTTTGTAAAATCAATTGCAGATCTTTTTGCTCTTGCTGAATGGCCTGAAAAAGTTCAGTTTTGTCGTTATTCAGTTTTATATAAACTGATTTTAGCCTTACCACTTCCTTTAAAGCTATATTACCTTTTTTTTCCTGCTCTTCATAGGAAGCGATTATGGTTTCAAGTTGCTGAAGCTGACCATTATACTTTACTAACGTAAGAAGATCGAAATAAACAGAGAACATACTTTTATGAAGCTCATATTTCAGGTTTCTCATCAGGTTTTCCAACTCCAGCTCCGCCTGCCTGATGTTTTGTTTTGCCAGCTCGATCTGCTTTTTTCGTTTGCCTCCCAGCAATATTAACTGATCAAATTCAAAAGCTTTTTCACCTGATTTGCCGGCATAAAATAATTTTTTATTGTCTGCATCCCACGTATTAAAGCCCGCTGTGAATTGGGGATTTGGATATAACCTGGCCTGAATTTCCAATGCTTTTTGTGCATCAACATTCAACTGGCCGGCAACCAGCATAAGATTTTTCTCAACAAATATTTTATCGGCCCTGTCTATTGTCAAAAAAAGACTGTCCTGTGCATTTGCGTAGAATGCACAAAATGTAGCAAAGCCTATAAGCATGGCCTTACAATGATTCATGATTCGGTCCTTTACAATAAGAAATATAAATACAAAACGCCCCTTCTGATCAGGGAAGGGGCAAGCATCTATCTTTACACTTTTGACGGCGCAAAATGAACTTCAAAACAGGCGGTACAGATTTGTTTTCATTTAGCAGCGGAAACCCGTCTTTTGAGCAGCTGCCTTCGTTGGCACAATAACGGTCCTTTTCTTCCATAGCCGGTAAAAACATGGAAAAATTCTGATGTGATATTAATATTATGAAAGCCGGTAGCTTTTTCATCCCTATCCAGAATAACTTATAAAATGAGAACCAGCCGGGAATTTGTCAATACCATAACATTGTCAGGAGGTACGGAGACTTATTGATTTTAAAATTTACGAATTTTATCAATACAAATTTCAGTGTTACGCCGGTTTTCTTATTAACGATGATACTTACTTCTTTTTATAAGGTTTTTTTTCAATTTTAAGGCCGCATTTACAGGTAATAAAAAAACAACGGGACCGCCTTCGCAGTCCCGTTCACTATTAAGATATGTCTTGATCGACTATTGAATCGATCGGGAAACAACCGGTGAATAGGCCTTCTGTCCCTTGCGGCCGATGGCAACTTTGCGGAACCCGGCCTTCCCTTAATCCACTCCACAAAAAAACCACCCACCTTGCAGTGGATGGTTGCTCTCAAATGCTCCTTATCCTTTCAATTTATTTTAGTAATCCGTCAATTGTAAATGCTACATAATACAAGCCGCCAATAGTTGGTCCGCCTGCATATTGAATATAACGGTGATTCAGCAAATTGGCGCCGCCGGCTTTTATGCTGGCATTAACCTTAGGAACACGATAGGTAACCTGTGCATCAACGGTGCTATAGGCAGAAATATTTCCGGTCACCAGCGGGCTTTCCCACAGGAACGAATCCTGCCATCTCCATACAACATTAAAGCCTACGTTCTTAAATATTTCACGATTTCCGAACGACAGGTTAGTTGACCATTTAGGAGTATTGAACCCTGTTACAAAGATATCATCGGTATGGTTTGCCTTCATTTGATTGAAATTCAAATTACCCGATGCCGTATATTTCTTAAAGAAATTCCAGGTTACGCCCAACGCCGAACCATAGTTGTAATAGGCATTCTTTGCATTGGTGTATACACGATAGCGGTCCTGCCCTTTGCTGGCTGCATTGCCGCCACTGGCAGTGGTAGCATCGCGATTGCGGTCGAGCATGGCAATTACCGCTGCATCGCTGCCCACAGTTTCACCCTTGGGTACAAATACCTGCACCTGTCCCAAAAATCCATCGTATTTGTTGGTATAAGCATCCAAATCAATGATCAATGTATTATTCAGCAGCACACTTTTATAACCGATCTCAAAAGAAGTGATCTGCTCAGGACGCGCTTTAGGCAGGTTCGCCCAAACCAGCAGATCGCGATTAGCCAGCGCAGCCGCATCGGAATTACCTGCTGCTGCTACGGCTGCATTGAAGTTTACTACTGAAGCCTGTGTATAACTGTTCTCCAGGTATCCCAATCCATCGTTGATGTACGACAGGCTGCCCACGCGTTTTACGCGGCCATTATTTACATACGATAAGGCTTCAAACAAAGCCGGGAAACGATATCCCTGCTGATAAGTAAAGCGGAAATTATGACGTTGATTAAAGGTATACACTGCTGCCAGGCGGGGCGTGAATTTGGGATCAAACTCGGGATTGTAATCGTACCGCAATGAACCAAACAATTTCAGCTTATCATCGAAAAAGGTTTTGGTAACCTGCGCAAAGGCGCCAAATTTTTTGTAATACACATTGCTGCCAAAATTACTGCTATCAGGCACCTTGCCATCAACCATTACCGGCTTGTTCCTTTCATCAATGGGACGGCTGAAATCAACAAAATTATTACCGTCGGGAATTACTTCGTAAATACGGGCATCACCACCTACCAGCAGGTCAACCACTTTCGTATATTTCGACAGGTCCCATTGTGCTTCGGTATGGTACAGGCGGCTTTTTTGTATCAGGGCCGCACCACCGGTCGCGGGTGCATCAGGGATAGCGCTCGATTTTATATCCCAGTTGTTAATTTTAATGATGGTATTCTTTAATGCATCAAATTCAGGGGTGCCGGGCTCAACACGGCCGGCATCTGCTTTTGCCCGGGCATACACGTTAGCCGCTGCCAGGTTAGCTGATGTTAATCCGCCATTATTGCTGGCATATTCAGTAAGCGCATTTTTGTATTTGGCGGCCCAGGCTGTGCTCGATCCACCACTGGCCAGGTCAAGGTTATCGGCCAACGGTTTTACATTATACGAGTTACCAGTATTTTCAATTGATACATAACTACGGATCACATAATCCTTACCTTTCAACTCCAGGTGATGGTTCTGCACTTTAACGCCATCGAGCCTGATCTTGTTACCGCGTTGAAACACGCCGTCCATTTTACCAAAGCGGTATGAATAGGATAACTCGGTATTCTCCGTTAAGCGATAATGAACGGCCGCATCTACTTTCAGGTTGCTCACTTTCGGACTTACCAGATCAGTTTCCCAATAACCAGTGCGCACTACGCGCAAGGTTTGGTTGGTTTTACCATCAATAGTGAGGCCGCTGATAGAAGAAGTATTACTTCCGGCCAGCGCATCGTCTCCATATTTATTCCAGCCGTCAAATGCAATATTGTTTGCACCATCCAAAGAAGGGAAATTAGGGTTAGCGCTTTTGAGGTTATTCGGGTTTTGATCGAGGCGGGAATTCGAACGCCAGTCGATCCCCTGCATATAACCCACGTTCACTTTAAAAGCAAACTTGTTATGGAATAATGCTTTCGCATACCGTATTGCAGATTCGGTCAAAAATGCGGGTGTATGGTCTATACCGTCAACATGGTTCAATCCTGTTTTATGATAAATGCTCAAGCCCTGACTGTTGAATGGATTTTTGGTAAGCAGGTTGGCCATACCGTTGATCGCATTCATGCCATACAAAGCCGAAGCCGCGCCGGGCGTAATTTCAACGCTTTGAATATCCAGCTCGGTGGGGCCAATGGCATTACCCAGCGGCACACCCAGGGTGGCAGCCTGCATATCAACCCCATCTACCAGCTGCATAAACCGGAAATTGTTAGGGATGTTGAAACCACGCGTATTAGGCACTTTGAAGGTTAAGCTGGAAGTGGTCATTTGCACACCTTTTACGTTTTCGAGAGCATCGTAAAAGTTAGGCGCAGGTGTTTCCTTGATCGCACGGATATCGAGCTTTTGAATAGCTACCGGCGATTTAAGGATATTTTCCGGAACACGGGAAGCGGTTACTACCACTTCATTCCCCAACACCGTTTGCGTTACCATGGCTACCTGTAATTTGGAACCAAGGCTTTTTACTTCCAGTTCCTGCGGCTTAAACCCTACAGAAGAAAACACCAGGGTAAAAGGTAATTTTTGCTTTGTGCGAATAATAAAATTACCGGTATTGTCGGTTATGGTTCCTGTTACTGAACCTTTGATCTGTACACTTACATCGCCCAGGGGTTCATTCTTTTCCTGATTCACCACCTGTCCAGATATTTCAATAAGGGCCACTGTTTGCGCAAAGGAAGCGGAGCACATGAGCAGAACGAGAGACGACAGAACGCCGTATTTCAGTTTTTGAGCCCCATTTAATTTCTCAAAGAGTCCTATGTAAAAGGTTTTGGTTAATAGCATCCAGCCTGAAGGATTTGCTGTTTTCATGTTCGTTGATTTTGCGAATAAAAGCCTATTAATTTAATAGACTAAAAATTTATATAAAAACCCGGTCGCTTATTCAAATAATCAAAACCGGGGGATCATTCATTCCTATATGTCTACAATTACACTAGACTAAACAGGCTTTAAAAAACCCGGTAACTATAGAAACCGGGATGATAATGCGCAAATATAGTCCATTATTTTACTAGACTTATAATTTATTTTAAATCCCGGTACAATTTATACCAGGAGTATGCTATTAAAAGATCTTTACAATGATCTTCAGGCTCCAGAATATTACCAGAAAACCTAATAAGATCATGGAGGTTTTACGGGGTAATTTACCAGCTAGTTTTGCCGCTACAGGAGCAGCCAGCAAACCGCCGATTATTAGTGCCACGATCACCTGCCAGTGGGTTACACCCAGGGAAATGAAGAATGTAAAGGCGCTTGCCAGGGTAACAAAAAATTCGGTCAGGCTTACAGAACCTATTACAAACCGCGGGCTACGGCCCTTGGTAATTAACGTAGTGGTTACAATGGGACCCCAACCCCCACCGCCGAACGAATCGAGGAAGCCGCCAAAACCAGCCAGCCAGCCATAATGTTTGAATTTCTTTTTCTTCTGCTCCTTTTTAAAGGCATTCCATAGTATGCGTATACCCAGCAACATGGTATAGGTGGCAATAACGGGTTTTATATAGGCTGTTTGTGAATCACCAAATTTTACTAACAGAATGGCACCGAATACAGCTCCCAAAACCCCGGGAATCACCAATGCCTTGAATAACTTTTTATTTACGTTGCCAAACTTATAGTGGCTGTAACCCGAGGCGCCACTGGCGAACATTTCAGCCGTGTGAATACTGCCACTCATGGCGGCAGGGGGCACGCCGGCTGTTAATAAAATAGTAGCGCTGGTTACGCCATAACCCATTCCCAAAGCGCCATCAACCAATTGCGCCAGGAAACCGGCCAGCAACATCCAGTGAAAGTTTGGGTCAAGCTGCTGATACCATTTTACTGTATCATCGGCTATGCGCTGAAAGGGTAAATAAGAAAAGAGGAAGTGGCCAATGAGCATCAGTCCGAACGCGATCAGCGAGTACGTAACAATTTTGCGCACCCGTCGTTCCCGTTCTACATTATCCTTTTCAATAAGTATGCGGGTGAGCTCGTTCAGCCGTTTTACCTTGTATTCAAAGTTCCCGTTCAGCTTATTGCGTACCGCGTGCAGGTTATTGATCATGTCATCGAGCTCGGCCGGTAATGCATAGTTCAATACTTCCTTGATGCGTTTTGCCGCTGTTGGTGATTTACCGTTGGTTGAAATGGCGATCTTCAGATTGCCTTTCTGCACAATGGAGCTCAAATAAAAATCACATTGCTCAGGGGTATCGGCCACGTTTACCAGGATCTTTTTTTCCTTGGCAGCCGCCCTGATAGCCAGGCTCGATTCCTTTTCATTTACCGCGATCACTACCAGGTCTTTATTCTCCAGGTCGCTTTCCATGAAGGCGCGTTCATGAAGGGTAACATTGGGGTGATGCTTTGCCAGCTTGCGTACTTCTTCAGAAATGCTACGAGCAACAACAGTAACCGGGGCAGCCGGCGAATTACCCAGCAGTGCAGAAAGCTTTTCTGCACCTACCTTGCCCCCTCCTACCAGCAATACTTTTAATTCTTCCAGCTTTAAAAAAACAGGAAATAAAAGATTGCCCTGGTCGGTTGTTGCGCCAGTCGTTTGTTTTACCGGTATTGTTTGTTCTGTTGTCATGCTTCCCAGCATTTTTTAAATCGTTACCAACTTTTCCCGAACTGCAAAATCGCCAAAAGTTTCGCCTTTTTGCCTGTTCTTGCTATATTTCTCAAATAGTTCATCCAGCTCTTTCAAAATGGCGGGCTCGTCAATATTTTCTTTGTACTTTTTATTCAAACGGAAACCTTCGCGGTCGCCACCTAAATGCAAATTATAACGGCCATAGGCAGTGCCTATAAAACCGATCTCTGCTGCATAGGGCCTTCCGCAACCATTGGGACAACCGGTCATGCGCATAGAAATTTCGTCGTTCTCCAGGCCATACTTAGCCAGGATAGGCTCAATTTTCGTGATGAGCGATGGCAAGTAGCGTTGTGCTTCGGCCAACGCCAGCGAACAGGTATTGAACGCTACGCAGGCGATGGCATTTTTACGTACAGCCCCTGCATTGTCTGTATGTGCAATAATTCCGAAATCGGTCAATATCTTTTCTACAGCTTTCTTATCCTTTTGGGCAATGTCGCTGATGATCAAACCCTGGTTACTGGTGAACCTGAAATTGGTTTTACCGGTTTTTGCCACTTCGAGCAAAGCTGTTTTTAAAGCAACTTTTTCATCGGCTATACGGCCATTTTCAATAAATACGGTATAATACCATTTCCCTTCGTGGTTTTTGTGCCAGCCGTATTCGTCCTTTCTGCTAGTAAAGGTATATGGTTTTGACTCTTCGAGTTTGAAACCACAACGTTTTTCCAGTTCTGCTTTGAAAGCTTCCACACCCATTTTGTCGATGGTGTATTTAAGGCGGCTCAGTTTACGATCGCTTCGGTTGCCATGGTCGCGCTGAATAGTAATTACTTCCAGTACCGCTTTCAGTGTTTGTTCTTCGCCACGTACAAAACCCAGCATAGATGCCAGGCGCGGGTACGTGGCTGCGTTACCATGAGTAGTGCCCAAACCGCCACCGGCAGCAATATTAAACCCTATCAGATTGCCATTTTCAATAATGGCAATCAAACCAAGGTCATTGGTAAATACATCCACGTCGTTGTTTGGCGGAATGGCTATACCAATTTTGAACTTCCGGGGCAAATAGCGATCCTGGTATAAAGGATCTTTCTCTACTTCCTCTTTTTCCTTTTTATCGAGCAATGGCTTTTCATCGAGCCATATTTCGTAATATGCTTTTGTTTTTGGTAAACCCAATTGGCTTATTTTTCCCGCGTAAGAGAATATTTCCTCATGTATTGGCGAGAACTTGGGGTGTGATGCGCAAGCCACATTACGGTTTACATCACCACAGGCTGAAATAGAATCAATGAGTATGGTGTTGAAAGCCTTAATGGTTGGTTTTACATGCGATTTTAAAATACCATGCAGCTGTATGGTTTGGCGGGTGGTGATCTTAATAACTCCGGTTGAATGTTCACCGGCTATGTTATGTAAGCCTATGTATTGATCAGCGGTCATAAAGCCACCGGGCAGCCGCAAACGCAGCATATAAGAATACAGCCATTCCAGCTTTTTGGCACTGCGCTCTTCGCGGCGGTCACGATCATCCTGCTGATACATGCCATGGAACTTAACCAACGCTGTGTCATCTTCACGGATCGCACCGGTTATTTCATCGCGCAGGCTTTCTTTTAATGTACCGCGCAAGCCATCGCTGGCCATTTTTATTTTTTCGGTAGAAGACAGATTCTTATTATCGTTTGTACTCATCGTTAAATGCTGTTTCAAGTTTCAAATTAAATTCATCCGCTTCGTTCTAATACACATCTTTCAGGAAGCGGCCTTCTTCTTTCAATTGGCTCAAATACTCCACCGCCTGGGCGCTTGATTTACTTCCAAATCTTTCAATGATCTGCAGAATGGTATATTCCACATCTACACTCATTGGTTCTTTAGCGCCGCAGATGTATACATAGGCTCCGTTCTGCAACCACTCATAAAATGCTTTGGCATTCTCCAGCATTTTATGTTGTACGTATATTTTTGATTTCTGGTCTCTTGAGAAGGCCACGTTCACTTTGGTGAGTACGCCTGTCTGGATCCAGTTTTGAATTTCTGTTTGATATAAAAAGTCGGTAGTGAAGTGCTGGTCGCCAAAGAACAGCCAGTTACGACCACTGGCGCCGGCAGCATCGCGCTCAGCAATGAAAGACCTGAAAGGCGCAATACCGGTTCCGGGCCCGATCATAATAACGTCTTTGTCTTCAGCAGGTAACCGGAACTGGTTATTTTTATGTACATAAAATTCCAGCGAACCATCAACTGGCAGTTCAGCCAGGAAGTTTGAAGCCAAACCATGTTTTACTTCGCCGTTCACTTTAAAATTGTCGCGGGCTACAGTAATATGTACTTCACCGCTGTGTGCATTGGGTGAAGAAGAAATAGAGTACAATCTCGGCGTTATGGGTTCCAGAATGCCGATCACTTCTTCAAACTGGGCCGCATTGTTCACCGGGTATATTTTCAACAGATCGAGCAAACTGATCTTTGTTTCAGGAATATCCTGTTTAACAATAGATGCATACTGCTTTACCACCCTTTCCGGCAAATAAGCGATGTTCAGTTTCTTTTTCAATAATTCAAGCACGGTATGAGATTCATTACGAAACGATACTGTCTTTTTGCTGTCGATACGGGTCACTGCGATAATAGAATCTACAATAGCGGGTGCGTTTTCAGGAACAATACCGATTGAATCACCGGGTTGGTATTCCAGTTCATCGGCCACTATTTCAATATGATGAGTTGCTTTTTGAGAACCTCTGTCGTTCAGGTTTACGTTGGTGATGATGCTACCATTGTAAACTTTTTTGCCGGTTGGCTTTTTAGCCGTTACTACCGCGCCTACGCTGGCTGTACCATTGCTGCTGGTAGTGGTGGTTAATGAATGCAATACCTGCGAGAACCAGCCATCTGCATCCCCCTGGTAATCGGTATCACATTTTATTAAGTTAACAACGCGTTGTCCGCCCAGTTTTTGCAATTGCTGATCTACATCTTCACCAGCTTTGCAAAACAGGGGGTATGATGTATCGCCGAGCGCCAATACGCCAAATTTTATTTGAGGCAACTTGAAACCATTCTGATGGATGTGGTCGTAAAATTTCTTTGCAGTAGCAGGTGGTTCGCCTTCGCCTTGTGTGCTGATGATGGTGAAGAAATATTCTTCTTTCGCCAGATCATTCAGGCGATATTGATCAAGGCTTACCACTTTGGCCTGGATACCACTTTTCTTTGCTTTAGCGGCCAAGTCGGTAGCCAGCTTTTTTGAGTTACCGGTTTCAGTACCGTATGCTATAGTTATTTTAGATACGGTTGGTTTGCTTTCAACAGGGGCAGCCACGGGTGCAGCTGCTGTTGCAGGTGCTGCAGTAGAAGCCAGTGCAGGCTGATCGTGGCAATTCATTAACACGCCGGCCAGGAATCCATTTATCCAAACCAGTTCTTCTTTGGTTGAAGACCTTACTAAATCCTGTAACAATTTCAGTTTATGCTCTGCTAACATATTTATTTACTTTTTCCGCATTTTCAGAATCGGGTGTCGTTGTAATCAGTTTTGCCAGTGGTTTAAAATAATGCTCGGCACTTTCGCTGTTCGCAATCCATTTGAACCGTTCGTGCAAAGCCACCACTTTTCCTATGATCACCAGCGAAGGAGAAACAAATGTTTTTCCCCGCAACTGTTGGTCATATTCATATATATTGGTTACATGTACATTTTGCAGGGGCGTTGTTGCCTGTTCAATCACTGCCAGCAACTTATCGCTGCTGATATTATGCTGCACCAGGCTATCCACTACATGGTCCAATGTTTCAGACGACATATAAAATACAAGGGTATCGTTGGTTTGTGCCAGCTCTTTCCAGTATGTTGGGGTAAGAACATCCAGTTTATAGCTGGTCAGGAACCGAACGGAAGTTGTATACCCCCGTGCCGTTAAAGGAATGCCTGCATAGGCTGCTGCTCCCAACGCCGCCGTTACACCCGGTACAATTTCATAGGGTATATTGTGTTGCACCAGGCTTTGCAGCTCATCGAGTATGTTCGAGAACATAGTGGCATCTCCCCCTTTTAACCGCACCACCAGTTTGCCCTGTAATGCGTAGTGTACCATCAGTTCATTAATGGTATACTGCGGAGTAGAAGAACCGCGGCTGCATTGCTTGCCTACGTACACGATCTCTGCCTTGCTGTTCACATACTGCTGCAGGATGGCCGAACTAACCAAACGGTCGGCCAACACCACATCAGCCTGTTGCAGGTAGCGTACTGTTTTTACCGTTACCAGTTCGGGATCACCGGGACCGGCAGCAGCAAGTATCACTTTACCAGATGTTTGGTTTGTTTGCATGTACTTACTTTACTATTTATACAAGCCTTCTATTGACAAATACCGTTCGCCGGTATCGTAGTTGAATGTTAATACGCGAGCTCCTTTTGGTATCTCGGCTAATTTCTTTGCTACTGCTGCCAGGGCGGCACCGGTTGAAATACCAGCCAGTATTCCTTCTTCTTTGGCCAGGCGTTGTGCATATACAAATGCTTCATCTTTTCCTACCAGCACCGTTCCATCGAGCAATTTTGTATTCAGGATAGAAGGAATGAAACCAGCGCCCAATCCCTGCAAAGGATGTGGTCCGGGAGCACCGCCGCTGATCACAGCCGATAACTCGGGTTCTACTGCAAATACTTTCAGGTTAGGGAATTTTTCTTTCAGCACTTCTGCCACACCGGTGATATGTCCGCCGGTACCAACACCAGTGATCAGGTAATCGATGCCGTCAGGAAAGCTTTCCAGAATTTCCTGTGCGGTGGTTTCGCGGTGAACTTTTACGTTGGCTGCATTATCGAACTGTTGGGGCATCCAGGAATTGGGCGTTGCGGCAACCAGTTCCTTTGCTTTTTCAATAGCGCCTTTCATCCCTTTTTCACGGGGTGTTAATTCAAATGAAGCGCCATACAGTTCCATCAACTGTCTTCTTTCCACACTCATTGATTCTGGCATTACCAGTATCAATTTGTATCCTTTTACTGCTGATACCATGGCCAAACCAATACCGGTGTTGCCCGAAGTAGGTTCAATGATCACACTGTCTTTATTCAGGATACCTTTCTTCTCTGCATCTTCGATCATCGACAATGCAATACGGTCCTTAATGCTGTTGCCTGGATTGTTACGTTCGAGTTTTATCCAAACTTCGTGTCCTTCGCCATACAGCCTGTTGATCTTAACATGGGGGGTTTGGCCAATCGTTTCTAAAATGTTACCGGCTCTCATTCGCTGGTTGTTTTGGTTATCTGTAATATTTTTTGCTTTTTCTGTGATCATAACAAATCAGTTTTATTAGATGACAAAGTTTAATGGTTCGGGAAATGGATTTTTATCCCGTACTTTCACTTCACTTTTATGATATACCACCGAGAATGAGGGTACGCTGTACGTTAGCCAAACATTACCGCCAATGATGCTATCTTTTCCTATCACCGTTGTGCCTCCTAAAATGGTGGCGCCTGAGTAAATGGTCACATTATCTTCAATGGTCGGGTGGCGTTTTGTTACATTATCTTTCGATACGTTCAAAGCGCCCAATGTTACACCCTGATATATTTTTACGTTATTACCAATTTCTGTGGTCTCGCCTATTACGATTCCGGTTCCATGGTCAATGCAAAAGGCATCGCCTATACGGGCGCCGGGATGAATATCAACTCCTGTTTTGCTGTGCGCATATTCGGTGAACAGCCTGGGCAAAATTCCAACACCCTGCTCCCATAACTGGTGCGACAAGCGATACACTGCTGTTGCATAAAACCCGGGATACGCCACTATCACTTCTTCTACTGACCGCGCGGCCGGGTCAAACAACAACAACGCATTTGCATCCTTCATCAACGTTGCATACAGGTCGGGGATGACCGCAAAAAATGTTTCTGTGATCAGTTCGGCCTTGTCTTCCGTATGCACCACATCATACGCCAGGCTCGATAAATAGCTCTTTAAGATGTTGAGCTCTTTTTCCAGATCGCTGACCTGCTGATGTTTTTTGTTGGGTAAGAACAAAAAATTAAAAACCTGATCAATGAACTGCTCCGCCATTTCCTTATCGGGAAATGAGGTATCTACCTTTTTATGTTGTGCATATAAATGCTGTATAAATTCGCTCGTACTCATGTTATTCAATATTCAAAGTTCAACACGCTGTTTACTACCCGGCTATTTAATCATACAGGCGCCTACTGTTACGTGGCTTGTTTCATCTATCAGGATGGCACCGCCGTTCTCGCGCAATTCGCTATACGAATCGTACGGAATGGGTGATGCTGTTTTTATTTTCACTTTTATTACATCATTCAAACCGGCTGATGTGGCATCGGTCTTTTGCAGGGTATTTACATCCAGCTTGTACTCAATTTCTTTTATCACACTTTTTACTACGCGGCTGTTGATCTGCAGTAAATATTTGTTACCGGTTACCAGTGGTTTGTTATCCATCCAGCACAACACCACATCCAGCTCCTGGGTAACCCTGGGCAGGTTATCGTTTTTTACGATAATATCACCCCGGCTGATATCAATATCATCTTCCAGGTGCAGGATAGCGCTTTGTGGTGCAAACACTTCGGCTACATCTACCCCGTTATGTTCAATATTTTTAATGGTGCTTGTTCTTCCTGAGGGAAGCACGGTAACGGCATCTCCTTTCTTGTAAATACCGCTGATGACCTTACCGGCATAACCACGATAATCGTGCAGATCGTCTGTTTGCGGACGGATCACATATTGCACAGGGAAACGCGGATCGGCGAGGTTAATATCTTTTTCTACTTCCACTGATTCAAGAAAGTTCAGCAAAGATGAGCCTTCGTACCAGCTCAGCTTTGGCGACTTTTCTACGATGTTATCGCCAAACGCGGCGCTGATGGGGATGTAGGTTACATCTTTCAGTCCCAGCGATTTTGCCACTTCGGCATAATCGATCACAATATTATTGTAAACATCCTGTGAGTAATCGACCAGGTCCATTTTATTGATGGCCACTACCACATGCGGAATGTTCAGCAAAGAAGTTATGATAGAATGGCGGCGGGTTTGTTCAACCACGCCATTACGGGCATCAATTAATATAATGGCGAGGTCGGCGGTAGAAGCGCCGGTCACCATGTTACGGGTGTATTGAATATGCCCGGGCGCATCGGCAATAATGAACTTACGTTTGGGCGTTGAGAAATATTTGTACGCCACATCGATCGTAATGCCCTGCTCTCTTTCTGCACGTAAACCATCGGTCAACAAGGCCAGATCAATTTCTCCCTGCTCTTTGTTTTTACTTTGTTTCTCAATAGCCTCCAGTTGGTCGATCATTATACTTTTGCTATCGTATAATAAACGGCCGATCAATGTGCTCTTGCCATCATCTACACTACCTGCTGTTATAAACCGTAATAAATCCATTTTAAGAATTTTGAGATTTGGGGATTTCGAGATTTCGGGGATTTGATCAGATCTAAAAATCCCAAAATCGCTAAATCAGAAATTAAAAATATCCGTTCTTCTTTCTGTCTTCCATAGCTGCTTCCGATACCTTGTCATCGATACGGGTTTCACCGCGTTCACTGGTTTTTGTTGCAGTGATCTCGCTGATGATGTCGTCGATGTTCGAAGCATGCGATTCTACTGCGGCAGTACACGTCATATCACCTACAGTACGATAACGTACATTCTTCCTTAGCACCTTGTCGGTAGCATCGAGTTTTATAAAATCACTTACAGCTACCAGTTGTCCTTCGTGATCGATCACCTCGCGTTCGTGTGAAAAATATATGGAAGGCAGTTCGATCTTTTCGCGGCGGATATAGTTCCATACATCCAGCTCGGTCCAGTTACTGATTGGGAATACGCGAACGTTCTCCCCTTTGGTTATTCTACCATTATAGGTATTCCACAGCTCAGGGCGTTGCAGTTTGGGGTCCCATTGACCGAACTCATCGCGTACAGAGAAGATGCGCTCTTTGGCTCTTGCTTTTTCTTCATCGCGGCGGGCACCACCAATGCAGGCATCAAACTTGAACTCCTCGATGGTATCGAGCAGCGTGTAGGTTTGTAATGCGTTGCGGCTGGCGAATTTTCCTTTGGGTTCGGTGAGGTTCTTTGCTTTAATGGTATCGCCTACGTTACGTACTATTAATTTCTCACCAATTTTTTTGGCCAGTTCATCACGGTATTGCAATGCTTCGGGGAAGTTATGGCCGGTATCGATGTGTACCAGCGGGAAGGGGAATTTACCGGGGCGGAAAGCCTTTAACGCCAGTTGTACCAGCGTAATGGAATCTTTCCCACCGGAAAATAATAAAGCCGGTCTTTCAAATTGTCCTGCTACCTCGCGGAAGATATGAATAGCTTCCGACTCCAGATGATCCAAATAATCTAAACTATACTTACTCATATTTCTGTTTTCAGGAATTCAGTTAATAATTATTTATGTATATGCAAACCACATTCTTTTTTAGCTGCATCTTCCCACCACCAACGGCCGGCTCTGAAATCTTCGCCGGGGCGAATAGCGCGGGTACAGGGAAGGCAGCCAATGCTCACAAATCCGCGGTCATGCAATATATTATATGGTACATTATTTTCGTCGATGTATTTCCGTACCTGCTCGGTTGTCCAGTGCAAAATGGGATTGTACTTGATGATCTGGTTGGTTTCGTCCCACTCTATTACGCTGAGGTCTTTACGGTCGGGCGAATGTTCGGCGCGCAAACCGGTAATCCAGATGGCGTTGCCGGCCAGTGCCCTTTTTAGCGGTTCTACCTTACGAATAAAGCAGCATTGCTTGCGGTTCTCAACCGACTCATAAAATGCATTCGGGCCTTTTTCGGTGACAAATTCTTCGAGCAAACGGTAATCGGGATAGTAGGCTGCTATATTCGCCTGGTATTTTTCGTTGGTATTGTTCCAAACAGAATATGTTTCAGAAAATAACCTTCCGGTATCTAAAGTAAATATGTTCACCGGCAGCTTATTGCTCAATATTTCGTGGGCAATTACCTGATCTTCAAAGCTGAAGCTGGTTGAAAAAGTAACCTTGCCAGGGAATTTTTCCGTAACCAGTTTTATAAATTCATGAATATTTAGTCTATCTGATTGGTGGGTTAAATCTGACAAGTTTGACTGTAGTGTTGAGCTCATATACGTTTATCATTCATTTCATTCATTAATCTGGAACCTGAGAAGCAAAGACGGCTGAAAAGCGGGTAATCATTGAGTATTAACAGCAACAACAATATTTATTGCAACAGGAGATGTACATGATGTGTATTGTGTGGGAGCGAAACATAATAAGTCTACTCAATTTGTAGATCAAAGATAACACAGAAAGACGGATCTTAAAAATTTTTTCTACCAAACGAGTGGACTAAATCTTATTTAACATTCCAGCCTACAAACAATTGTTCGTTTGCTGCTTTTTGACAGTATTGAACTACTGCCGTTTTCAATTGTTGATTCAGCACTTATTATTCATGCAGAATAAAACTAATGACTGTTTGGTTAAGCTGTGTACCTGGTTGGGTTTCAAAGCTGACCGGCCTTGCCTGGCCGAACCTTCGCGAAGGCGCAGCGGGGGTCCGGCTCTGCTGTTCTTCCCTTTTTACATAACAGTACCTGTTAGGCTGCCGGAAGGGGTAAAAACTGGCGCCGGCTGCCAGTCCGTCTGCCTCATTAGCAGGCCCAAAAACCTTGTTTATGAAGATATTAGGCCAAAATGACTGTTTTTTTAAATTGCACGGTATTTGGTATTTGACAAAAACTTAAATTGCCCACTCAAATAATAGAAAAGTACTATGAATCTTGGAAAAGAATTTGAAAAATACGCGGTACACCACAGAGGTATTTCAAGCAATACCCTGTACAGTTACCAAAAGCACCAGGTTACGAACCTCACTCCCAATATTATTGAAGAACGTCCCATGAATATCGCTGTCATGGACGTTTACAGCCGGTTGATGATGGACCGCATTATCTTCCTTGGCTACCCCATCAATGACGAAGTGGCAAACATCGTAACCGCCCAGATGTTGTTCCTGGAAAGCACCGATCGTACACGCGACATTCAGATGTACATTAACTCGCCCGGCGGTAATGTATACTCTGGTTTGGGTATGTACGACACCATGAATTACATCACTCCCGATGTATCGACTATATGCATAGGTATGGCCGCTTCCATGGCAGCTGTATTGTTATGCGCCGGTACAAAAGGTAAACGCACTGCCTTACGCCATAGCCGGGTAATGATGCACCAGCCCAGCGGCGCCATCGGCGGCCAGGCCAGTGATATCGAGATCACAGTTCAGGAGATCAAAAAGATCAAAAAGAACCTGTATGATGCAATCTCCTTCCACACCGGAAAAACAGTAAAACAGGTTGAAAAAGACTGCGACCGCGACTACTGGTTAACTTCTGACGAAGCCAAGGAATATGGCCTCGTTGATGAAGTGTTGCTGATCAACCCGCGGAAAGACAAGAAAGACTAAGCTGGCCATTCGGTTACCTGCCTGCGCCTTGGCTTGCGCCTCCGCTAAAGCTTTGGCGGCCCCGACGAGTCGGGGGACAGCAGGCGAAGCGATGCGTACATTGTTCTGACTAACTATTAAATCGAACTTCAAACAAAAATATCATGCAGATATATTCAAATCATTTGTTCCAGCCATTTCGCATGGATGATGAAGATGAACCAAAAGAAAACGGCAAAGAGGAAAAACAGGATTTCGGCGTATTAGCCAAAAAAATGGAAAAGTTCTTTTTTGAAAAAAGAACAGTATACCTGTGGGGTGTTGTGGAAGATAAATCAGCTAAAGATATTGTAACCCGTCTTTTACTGTTAGATGCCGATAAACCCGGTGAAGAAATTAAATTCTTTATCAACAGCCCGGGCGGTGTGGTTACCAGTGGCATGGTCATTTACGATACCATGCGTATGCTGAAAAGCCCGGTAAGCACCGTGTGTATGGGACTGGCAGCGTCTATGGGTTCTATTTTGTTAAGCGCCGGCGCTAAAGGAAAACGCTACATTTTCCCCCATGGCGAAGTAATGATTCACCAACCCAGTTTGGGCGGCTATATGCAGGGTGTAAGTGCTGATCTGGAAATTCAGGCCAAACAAACCCGCAAGACCAAAGAAATGGGTGCCCGCATTCTGGCTGAAAACTGCGGTAAGAAATTTGAACAGATCATGAAAGATTTTGATCGCGACTACTGGATGGATGCAAAAGAAGCAATCGAGTATGGCATTGTAGATCAGCAAGTTGAAAAACTATAGGTACGTATAAACCCGTAAAAGTCCCAAATTCCACATACTAATTTTCTTAAAAAGGAGTTTGGGATTTTTAATTGGGATTTGGCATATCATTTAGATACCTTTGTAAGCGATTTTTATACTAAACATGGCTAAAACAACATTACACTGTTCTTTTTGCGGACGCAGCCGCGATGAAGTAAAGATTCTTATTGCCGGGCAGGAAGGACATATTTGTGAAAATTGCGTTGAGCATGCACGCGAGATCATTGAACAGGAGCTGATGATCCGCCATGAAAGTACCCCACCTTCCACTTCCTTCAAGCTAAACGTTAAGAAACCTATTGAGGTTAAACGTTTTCTGGATGAATATGTAATCGGTCAGGATGAAGCTAAAAAGGTATTAGCAGTAGCTGTTTACAACCACTATAAACGCCTGCAGCAAAAACCCACCGAAAACGATGTAGATATTGAAAAAAGCAACATCGTGATGGTTGGCGAAACAGGTACCGGTAAAACCTTACTGGCAAAAACCATTGCCCGCTTGTTGAACGTGCCATTCGCCATTGTGGATGCTACCGTATTTACCGAAGCCGGTTATGTGGGTGAAGACGTGGAAAGTATTCTTACCCGCTTGTTACAGGTATGTAATTATGACGTAGCCGCTGCCGAAAGAGGCATCGTGTATATCGATGAAATAGACAAAATTGCCCGCAAAGGCGATAACCCGTCTATCACCCGTGATGTAAGCGGTGAAGGCGTGCAACAGGGTTTACTGAAACTGCTCGAGGGCACCGATGTACTGGTTCCACCCCAGGGCGGCCGTAAACACCCTGAACAAAAGCTGATAAAGATCAACACCCAGAATATTCTTTTCATTTGCGGTGGCGCTTTTGATGGTATCGACAAAGTAATTGCCCGCCGGGTAAATACCAATGCCATCGGTTTTAATGTAAATAAAGAGCTGCAGGAACACATGAAAAAGAACCTGTTGCAATACATTAATGCCACCGATCTGAAGTCGTTTGGATTAATTCCCGAGTTACTGGGCCGTTTACCGGTAGTTACTCACCTCAATCCATTGGATAAATCTACCCTCCGCTCTATTTTAACAGAACCCAAAAATGCACTGATCAAACAATACAAAAAATTGTTTGAACTGGAAGGTATTGCGCTTACCATCGACAATGATGTGCTTGACTTCATGGTTGATAAGGCAGTTGAATACAAACTGGGCGCCCGTGGCTTACGCAGCATTTGCGAAAGCATACTCACCGACGCCATGTTTGAATTACCTTCTTCAAAGCAAACCGTTTTCCATTTGAACCTGGAATACGCGCAGAAGAATTTCGACAAGAGCAAGATGAGTTTGCTGAAAGTAGCATAATCAAAATAGTCATCAGGACCTTCGTCTTGCTGACAAAAGAATTTCAAAAAACGTCAGCCATCATACTGACGTTTTTTATTCGTATTAATTAATCTCATTCAAACTTATTATATGCAGGAACTGATAAAGCAGTTAATGGCAGAAGGATTAACAGAACAACAGGCCTATAAAGCCGTTGAGATCATCAAGAATTTTGCAAAAGATAAATTCCCCATCTTCGGTGGCGCTATCGATAAACTGTTCGATAAGTACGGCCCCAAAGATGATGATGATGATATTATGCCGTAAATAAAAAGGCCCCGACTTTTATCGGGGTCCTCTGTCATGACAAGCAACCTTGAGCAGTATTCATCATCAATTAGGCCCGTAACACTTCCCTGGCGATAACAACCTTCTGAATTTCAGATGTGCCTTCACCAATGGTGCATAATTTACTATCGCGATAATATTTTTCAACGGGAAAATCTTTCGTATAACCATAGCCGCCAAAGATCTGTACGGCATCGGTAGCCACTTTAACAGCTACTTCACTGGCATAATATTTTGCCATAGCCGCTTCCTTGCTCATGGATTCCCCACGCATTTTAAGATCGCATGCCTGCAGGGTCAGCAATTCAGCAGCAGTTATTTCTGTGGCCATGTCGGCCAGTTTAAATGAGATACCCTGAAAATTGGCAATTGCCTGATCAAACTGGTGCCGCTCCTTGGCATATTGAATAGCTGCTTCGTAAGCACCCTTCGCAATACCCAGCGACAGCGCGGCTATTGAAATACGGCCGCCATCCAACACCTTTAATGATTGCTTGAACCCATCGCCAAAATTACCGAGGCGGTTGGCATCGGGTATCCGTACATTATCAAAGATCATTTCAGCAGTTTCACTGGCGCGCATGCCCAGCTTGTTCTCTTTTTTACCGCCGCGGAAACCCGGCATGCTTCGTTCAACCACAAAGGCCGTTGCATTGTTCTTTGCCCTTGGTTCGCCCGTACGCGCAATAACAACTGCAACATCGGCGCTCTTTCCATGGGTGATCCAGCATTTGGTGCCGTTCAACACCCAGTGATCGCCATCCTTAACGGCCACCGTTTTCATATTGGCTGCATCACTTCCGGTATTGGGCTCCGTTAATCCCCAGGCCCCCAGCCATTCGCCGGTTGCCAGTTTGGGCAAATACTTTTTCTTCTGCTCTTCATTAGCAAAGCTCAAAATATGACCGGTACACAATGAATTGTGCGCAGCCAAGCTTAAGCCAATAGAACCACATACTTTGGAGATCTCCTGAATAATAACTACATATTCGTAATAAGAAAGACCGGCGCCGCCATATGCCTCGGGCACCAATACTCCCATTAAACCCAATTTTCCCATTTCTTTAAAAACATGCAGGGGAAACTCCTGGGTTTCGTCCCACTCCATCACATAAGGTTTAATGTGCTGTAGCGCAAAGTCACGAGCGGTTTGAGCAACCTGATCTGTAAGCTCAGAGGTTTGAAAATTCATACTTAAATTTACCTGATTATATCGCAAGAATCGTTAAAGGCTGATGCAATATAGTAGCTTTTTTTGACACACTAACAAATGTTAGTAATCTTTTTCAAAACTTTAATATATAAGTGTCATAACCTTTTGATTGGCAAACCCACAGAAGCCTTCTGCCTTTTCATTCAACCGTTACATAAGCCGCTATTTTCTGGTACAATTCAGGCGTTATGAGCACGATCTGCTGCAATTCTTCCTGTGAATGAAAAATACCATGTTGCTGCCGGTACTGCACAATCGCATTGGCAATGTTCCAGCGGATGTACGGATGCTGTTTTAGGGTATTGGCATCGGCCGTATTGATATTGATCTTTTGCAAGGCAACGGGCGCGCACTGCAGGCGTGGTCTTATTAATTGAAAGGTAGAATCGGGTAATCCAAACGTCTCCCCTACCTGTTGAACCGAAACAAACCCGCCCAGCTTTGTACGGAAATTGACGATGCGGCTGGCCAGCCTGCTTCCAATGCCGGGCAGGGCAATAAAAGCAGTGGTATCGGCCTGGTTTATATCAATGATAACCGGCGGGGCCTTTACATATTTCACCCGTGGCCTTGCCGCATACACAAAAGGCGACGGGGCAGCAATCTTTATAAAAGGCGCCAACCGGTCAAAATCAGTTTTCCTCAAACCATACATTCGTTGCAGATCGGCAGGCTTTCTGAACTGTCCGCCTTTGGCTTTATAATGTTGTATGGTGCCGATCATACGGTCGTTGAGACCCAACTTCTTCCAACCTGCCGCATCCAACGTATTGGGATCAAAGGGGAAAAGCGCTGTCACGGCCGGTTCCCGCCCTGGTTTATAATAACCTTCTTTAAAAGCGGGTTGTTGTGAGCGGGATCCTGCCACATGGCGGAACTGGTCGTCGGCCGCCTGTTCATGCTGAGCCTGCTGCAAGCGGATGGCCTCCACCCGTATTTCAGGTTGAGGATCAGGAGTATCGAAAAAATAAGGGCCCATAATACCGGCCGCAATTAACCCCAACAGCATTAGTATGCCGGCGCGTTCCTTTTTCGTGAAGGCGAAATAATCTTTCCAGTTGCTTTCCATTAGCAAGAATTGAGCTTTATCAACTTTTCAACTTCTTACTACGAATCATTGCCTTTCACTAAGGGTTTATTAGAATCTTTTCAAAAGGTGGGAAAAAAACACTTACTTTTTTATGCCTAAATATAAGTATTTGATTCAATCCACGTTACACATATATCCTTATCTGTACCCTTTAAACAATAACCCGTATGAAAATTCAACAACTGCAGTACTACGATAAGGCATGGAAAATTTACGTGCACGCCGACGAATTCGACCGCATGCAATGCCAGTTGGTGCTGGTATTTGGCGAACCGTCGCTGATCACCGACACGGCTGTTTTTAATTACCTGGAACGCAGCTATCCCGAAGCGCACATTATTCTTTCTTCTACTTCGGGCGAAATTATTCATACCGATGTTTTTGACAATAGTGTTGTAGTTACCGCCATCCAATTTGACAATACCACTATCCATTGTGCCGAAACCACTATCAATCGCCACCAAAACAGTTATGATGCCGGTCAGTACCTGATGCAGCAGCTGCAACAAAACGACCTCAGCGCCGCCTTTATCATTTCTGATGGCACAAATATCAATGGCAGTGAACTGGTTGCCGGTTTTAATACAACCAATACGAACAGCGTTCCCGTTACGGGCGGACTGGCAGGCGATGGTTCGCGCTTTACAAAAACTTTTGTGGGATTAAATCAATTGCCTGCCGAAGGGGTCATTGTAGCTATTGGTTTTTATGGCCGGCAGTTACAGGTAGGCCATGGGTCATTTGGCGGTTGGGATGAATTTGGGCCGCCCCGCACCATTACCCGCTCTGATAAAAATATCTTACACGAAATAGATGGCAAAAATGCCTTCGAACTTTATCAGGCTTACCTGGGACCTTATAAAAAAGAATTGCCAGGTTCGGCCATGCTTTTTCCTTTAGCGGTTAAAGAACCGGGTGCCGATAAAGCAGTGGTTAGAACCATTTTGTCGATCAATGAACAGGAACGTTTCATGGTGTTTGCGGGAAATATGCCTGAAGGCAGCCAGGTGCGTTTGATGAAGGCCAGTTTTAATAAACTGATCGATGGATCGTCCCGCGCAGCGCAGCATACTGTTAATGAAACGATCGCCAAACCCGATTTGGCGATACTGATCAGTTGTATTGGCCGCAAACTGATCTTGCGCGACAGAACCGAAGAAGAAGTACATGCCGTAAATGAAATTTTTGGAACGGCCACCTGTACCACAGGTTTTTATTCATATGGGGAAATATCGCCTTTACAAACCGGCAGCCTTCCCTTACTGCATAATCAAACCATGACCATTACCACATTTACGGAAATTTAATCCAAGCAAGCCCTTATGCAGTACCATAAATTATTGGAGAAGCAGATTGAGAAAACCCTGGGCGGCCAGCATAAGTTTGACCCCGTCATTCAACAGTTTTTAAAGCTGGTTGATCAGTCGTATAAGAATTTTGAGAACGAGCAGCAACTGACCGAGCACGCTTTTCTTGTAAGTGAAAAAGAATACCAGGACATATTGCATACCCTGCAGCTGCAGAATAATATATACAGCCAGTCGGTAAAAAAATTAAAGGATGCCATCATTGCACACGATCCGCAGGCTGCCGCCATTATAGATAAGGAAGACAATATACTGATCAACATAAAGGCCTGGCTCGAAAAACAGATCCAGAAAAGAAAGGAAACTGAAGCCGAGCTCATCAGGGCAAAAGAACAGGCCGAAGACGGCGCCCGTGCGAAAAGCGATTTTCTGTCGGTGATGAGCCATGAAATACGCACCCCACTCAATGCCATCATTGGCATTGCGCATTTGTTGTTGCAGGACCAACTATTGCCCAGCCAGCTCGAAAACCTGAAAGCATTGAACATTTCGGCCGAAAACCTGCTCCGCCTTATCAACGATATCCTTGACTTTGGAAAAATAGAAGAAGGAAAAATTGTACTGGCCGAAAAGAACACCAGCTTACAACAGCTTGCTGAAAATATAAAAACAGCTCACCACATAAGAGCCGCAGAAAGGGGCAACACCATCAATATGATCGTTGACGAGGCATTGCCTAAATATGTGCTGGCCGATGAAGTGAGGTTGGGACAAATATTACATAACCTGCTGTCGAATGCCGTTAAATTCACCCGCAACGGTGTAATAACCTTGCAAATGGCATTACAAAAAGCAACGGCCGATGAAGCAACCGTTTACTTTTCAGTAACCGATACCGGTGTTGGTATTGAAAAAGAAAAACAGTTGTTGATATTCGACCGGTTCACCCAGGCCAATGTTGATATTGCCCGCGAATTTGGCGGCTCGGGCCTTGGGCTGGCCATCGTTAAACGGCTGGCGGCGCTTTATAACAGTGATATATATTTGAATAGTGAGGTGGGCCACGGTTCAACCTTTTTCTTCACCATAACTTTTAAAAAAGGAAAACAGGAACCACAGCAGCAACAAGCCTTTGCCGGAAAAAATGATCTGTCGGGAATTAAGGTGTTACTGGTTGAAGATGTTGAATTCAATATTATGGTAGCAAAGAAAATGATCACCAACTGGAATGGCGCTGTTGACATTGCCGAAAACGGGGCCATCGCCATTAATAAAGTGCGGCAAACCGAATATGATATTGTGCTGATGGACCTGCAAATGCCGGTAATGGATGGGTATAATGCCACGCAACACATCAGGAATTTTAATGACGCTATTCCCATCATTGCATTGACCGCTTCTGCCTCGGCGGATATTTTACAAAGAACCCGCGAGTTTGGCATGACGGATTACCTCGCGAAACCTTTTAAACCAGGTGAATTGTATGAGATGATCTCAAAGTATAGCAGGAAGGCGTAGGCAACTCACACTTTTATCACCAGGCCATCATACGCCAGGTTGATGCCGTTAGGCAATTCGGCTTCCACATCGGCATGGCGGCCCATTTGATGGCTCATATGGGTAAGGTAACATTGCTGTACCTGTAAGCCCTTGGCTACTTCAATGGCTTCACCCAGGGAATAATGTGAAATATGTTTTTCTTTCCGCAGGGCATTTAATACCAGCACTTCGGTGCCTTTTATTTTTTCCAGTTCGCTTTCTTCAATGTGGTTGGCGTCGGTGATATAAGTAAACCGGCCGAACCGGAAACCCAGTACCGGCATTTTTAAATGCCAAACCATGACAGGGGTTACGGGAATATCGCCAGCCATAAAAGGTTCCAACCCAATTGTATTTAACTGAATATCGGGAACACCGGGATATTTTGATTCATAAAAAGCATAAGGGAATTCGCGAATGATCACTTCCTGGGTGGGCTCGCTGGCAAACACCTGCATGGGCTGTTGCGAAAAGAAGTTAAAGGCCCGAACATCATCGAGTCCGGCCACGTGGTCTTTATGCGAATGGGTGAAAACAATAGCGTCTAAATGCTTTACACGGGCCCGCAGCATCTGGTAACGAAAATCGGGCCCCGAATCAACCACAAGCGTGGTGTTTTGCGATTGCACCATAATGCTGGAACGAAGCCGGTTGTCTTTTTTATCGGGCGAAGTACAAACCGGACAATCACAGGCGATCATTGGTACACCGGCACTGGTACCGGTTCCTAAAAATGTAATGGTTAATGAAGGATAGCTCACGCGGTAAAAATACAGCTTATCTCTTACTTCTGGCCTTCCGCTGCCTGCACTAATGCATGCCTTTCCAGCACATCGTTATACGTTTTACGTACTTCCGGGCTGAATATTTCGGGATCTACATTCAGCTGGGGAATAAGATCAATGAGGGTGCTTATACGGCCCTCGAGCTGGAGGAATTTATTTAATACTACTACTTTCTTTTGTTCCAAAATACAGTATCCGCTTTGAAAATTACCCCGTTCATAGCGTAGCACATATTCCGCCTCATCGAGAATCGCTTCAATTTTATCTAATGTTGCCTGCGTAAATTTCATAGTCTGGATGTAAATGACTTTAAATGTTTCGCAAAGTTACTATTCACAATTTTAGTGCTTGAAATCAAGCCCACAACTTTTCCACACAAAACAGCGCAAAACGTTGAGAATTACGCCTCCGCGCCCAAAAAACGGCAAAAAAGGCCTAAAATGGGAGCCAAAAGTGTCATTATTATCATTTAAGCAACTATCGCGCCCTTCTTCCTGCTGCTATTACTTATTGGTCATCTTGATCACCGGCACAATCATCTCTTCTAAACTAACGCCGCCATGCTGAAAAGTGTTGCGATAATAGTTCACATAATAATTGTAATTATTGGGGTAACACAGGTACATATCTTCCCGGGCAAAAATGAACGATGAATTCACTGTTGGAACCGGCAAACCAGCCTCCCTGGGATCGCGGAAAGCCAGTACATCGCGGGGTTCATAATTGAGGTTGCGGCCATGTTTATACCGCAGGTTGGTGGTAGTTTGTTTGTCGCCGATCACTTTGGCGGGTGTTTTAACACGCACCGTACCATGATCAGTAGCCAGTATGAGGTTGAGTTTTTTATCGGCCACCTTTTTCAATGCCTGGTGCAGGGGCGAATGCTCGAACCAGCTGCGGGTAACGCTGCGATAGCTGGTTTCGTCGCCGGCCAGCTCTTTTAGTACTTCCATTTCGGTACGTGCATGGCTCAGCATATCTACAAAATTGTACACGATAATATTCAGATCGTTCCCCATCAGGTTATGAATATTGTTCACGAGGTCCTGCCCGGCCTGGTTGTTCAGGATCTTTGTATAGGAGAATTTGATATCATCGCGCCGCTGCCGTTTCAAAAACCCGCGGAAAAACTCTTCTTCATGTAAATTCTTTCCACCTTCTTCATCATCATTTTTCCATTGCTGGGGAAAATGTTTTTCAATATCAACCGGTAGCAATCCACTGAAGATGGCATTGCGTGCGTATTGTGTGGCCGTGGGCAATATGCTGTAAAAACTGTCTTCTTCGAGTATACGAAAACTTTCTGCAAAGATGGGTGAAATGGCCCGCCACTGGTCAAAGCGCAGGTTATCGATCAACACAAAAAAAGTAGGCGTTCCCTTTTCAATATGTGGCAGCACTTTGTATTTAATAAGGTTGTGCGACATTACCGGCGCATCGGCACTTTTGGGATTTACCCAGCGTGCATAATTCTTTGAAACGAATTTAAAGAACTCGGTATTGGCCTCGTTCTTTTGCGTTTGGAACACTTCCTGCATTTCGGGACTGTCGCTTTTTTCCATTTCCAGTTCCCAGTACACCAGTTTTTTATAAAGATCCATCCACTCGTTGTAATCGGGACTGCTGTTCAGTGCCATAAACAAATTGCGGAATTGTTGCTGATAAGCAGTGGTGGTTTTTTCGGCTACCAGGCTTTTTTTATCAATGATCTTTTTAAGGCTCAGCAACACCTGATTGGGGTTAACCGGTTTAATGAGGTAATCGGTTATCTGGCTGCCGATGGCATCGTCCATCAGGTTCTCCGTTTCATTTTTGGTGATCATTACCACCGGTATCTGCGAATTGATCTCTTTTATTTTGGAGAGGGTTTCCAGTCCGGTTATACCGGGCATGGTTTCATCGAGCAACACCACATCGAGTGGGTTTTCTTTTACAAAATCAACGGCATCAAAACCGTTCGTGAGCGCGGTTACTTCGTAGCCTTTATTTTGTAAAAAAAGTATCTGTGATTGTAAACTTTCAATTTCATCGTCGACCCAGAGTATTTTACCTAATGGCATGTATAGTTATTTATATGTATGCTAAGTTTTAAGTTCTCACTTGCCTGTGCCGGGCATCTGCTTCCGGCACCAATCTAACCAAATTTAATTTATCCCCGCAGGCTTTGTACTTTTGCCCGCTGCTTTTGGCAGCAATTTTAACAAAATAGCAGGCAGCGAATGACAAACCGCATCAGAAAGATCATCAATGACCCCGTTTACGGTTTTATTACCATTGACGATCCGCTAGTTTTTCAGGTAATCGCGCATCCCTGGTACCAGCGTTTGCGACGCGTTCATCAAATGGCTTTTGCCCACCTGGTGTATCCGGGCGCGGTGCATACCCGCCTTCATCACTCACTGGGCGCCTATCACCTTATGTGCAATGCGTTGAACGAGCTGAAAAATAAAGGAGTGGATATTACTCCTGAAGAAGAAACGGCTGCTAAAATTGCGATCCTTTTACACGATATAGGCCATGGTCCTTTTTCACATGCCCTTGAAAATGTACTGATCAACAATACGCATCATGAAACCATCAGTATTTTGATCATGCGTGTACTCAACGAACAAATGAAGGGTCAGTTGTGTAAAGCCATTGACATTTTTACCAATAATTATACCAAGCCATTCCTTCACCAGCTCATCAGCGGCCAGCTCGATGTTGACCGCATGGATTACCTCACCCGCGACAGCTTTTATACCGGCGTATCGGAAGGCGTTATCGGGTACGATCGCATTTTAAAGATGCTGGCCGTAAAGGATGGCGATCTTATGGTAGAAGAAAAAGGCATTTACAGCATAGAAAAATTCCTGGTGGCCCGGCGGCTTATGTACTGGCAGGTTTATTTGCACAAAACGGTACTTGGCGCCGAAAAAACACTGGTAAAGATCATCGAACGCGCCAAAGAACTAATTAAACAGGGGCAACAGGTGCAGGCAGCCTCGCTGACTTTTGATTTCTTTTTAAAAAGCGCTACCGGCACCGCGTTTATAGAGCAACATCTCGATAAATTTTGCCTGCTCGACGATTTTGACGTTTTGGCTACCATAAAAAACTGGATATTTCATGCCGACACAGTGCTTAGCACTTTATGCCGTTGCCTTATTGAACGCCGTTTACTAAAAGTTAAATTGCAGGCCGAACCGTTTGATCAGGAATGGATAAAAACACAGCGGAATAACATTTGCCACCATTTGAACATAAAAGATGCGGATTGCGATTATTTAATTTTCACGGGGGAAGCAGAAAACACCACCTACGACCCCAGCGAAGAACGCATCACTATTTTATTTAAGAATGGAACAGTGAAAGATATATCAAAAGTTGATAATGCATTGATCCATCAGGCATTAGCAAGCCCTGTGAAAAAATATTACATTTGTTACTACAATTGTTAAACAGATATGTTGATCGGTATGTTAACTCCTGTATCATAGCTTTCAAAACATATTACAGTTTTTTCAATATGCAGTAGCTTTGACAAATTTTATTATTATTTTGATCTCTATAACAGATTGAATACTATTCTATGCAATTTACCGCAGCACAAATAGCTATGATCATCAATGGCAAAGTAGAGGGAAACCCTGATGCGTTGGTGCATTCCTTTGGAAAAATTGAAGAAGCCCAACCCGGTCAGCTCTCTTTTTTGGCCAACCCCAAATACGAAGAATACCTGTACCGTACAAAAGCTTCGCTGGTTATCATCAATGATTCACAGGAACTGAAAGAACCTGTGGGTGCAACATTGATAAGGGTAGCCGATGCGTATTCAGCTTTTGCCACGTTGCTTACAAAATACCAGGAAATGGCTACCCAAAAATTAACGGGTATCCAGGAACCGGCCTATATCAGTAAATCGGCCAAATATGGCCAGCAGGTTTTTATCGGCGCTTTTTCCTATCTCGGTGAAAACGTGGTGTTGGGAAATAATGTGAAGATATTCCCGAACGTATTCCTCGGCGATAATGTAACGATCGACGATAATACCATTGTACATCCCGGTGTAAAGATCTATCATGGTTGTGTGATCGGTAAAAATGTTACCATACATGCCGGCACAGTGATCGGCAGCGATGGTTTTGGTTTTGCCCCCCAGGCCGATGGCAGCTTTAAAAAAGTTCCGCAGATCGGGAATGTGGTGGTAGAAAGTTTTGTTGAGATCGGCGCCAACGCCACCATCGACCGCGCCACCATTGGTTCTACCGTAATAAAATCAGGCGCCAAACTTGATAACCTGATTCAGGTAGCCCATAATGTTGAAGTAGGAAATAATACCGTAATAGCCGCACAGGCCGGGGTTAGTGGAAGTACCAAGATCGGGAATAATGTAATGATCGGCGGGCAGGCCGGCATTGTAGGCCATATTCAAATTGCCGATGGCAGTAAAATCAATGCGCAAAGCGGAGTGAGCAAATCAATAAAAACACCCAATGCAGCTGTAACCGGCAGCCCCGCATTCGAATACACCAGCGCACTGCGCAGTCAGGCTGTTAGCCGCAAACTGCCCGATCTGGAAAAAAGAATTAAAGAATTGGAACAGTTGGTGAAGCAGTTGATGACTGAGAAGATATCTTAACGAAAAGAATTACAAGGTGAGCCGCTGCGCCCGCTGGTGAAGCGGCTCACTTTTTTGATTAAAAGATGCAAGGGTTAGCCATTTGCCAACTGGCGAATGCCCACCCCTAAAATGAATGGGTTGATGGTTCTTACACCGCCAACCCATTTTTGTTTACAACCAATTGCCCTTCTTCCACCCCGGCCCTCCCGCTGAGGGGGGTGGCTCTCCAGCTTCGCCTTCGGCGACCGGGGTGGAAGCGGAGATAAAAATTTTTGTCTTGCGACTTATTTCTTTGTTGTTGCCGCCGGTAAAGTTTTCAGGAAATTATAGATCGCCTTCAGGTCATTATCACTCATTCGCTTAAACGAATTCCAGGGCATGTGGCTGTATGGGATTGTTTTTCCCATTTTAAACCGGTTAATAAAATCCTGTTGCGACCAGCCGTATATACGCCCCGGTGTGTTGGGGTTAATATTGGGCGATACCAGCGTAGGAATGCCCGGTTCTTCAAACTTTAAACCACCGGCAAATGGCTCGCCAATAAAAGCGCCCGTCATCATATCGCGATTGGTATGGCAACCCACGCAATTGGCTACACTGTTGGCCAGGTATTTTCCATACACAGCCGTTGAATCTCTCGGTATTGATTTGGGCACTTCGCCTGTGGGCCCCACTGGTTTTATCATAAATGCATTGATCACGCGGCCCAGCATGGTTACTGAATGATCGGGCACGGGGTTGCGAACCGGTTTTGAGGTGCGTAAAAATGAGATAACGGCTGTGAGGTCTTCATCACTCATGTTATGAAAAGGCATAAAATCAATGACCGCTGTGCCGTTAGGCCGCACACCATACCGTAACACGCGGGCTATTTCACCATCGGTATACCTGCCAATGCCCACAACAGGATCGGAGGTTATATTGCGCACATAAAAGTTTCCAAGCGGCAGTTCGAATACACGGCCACCACTCAACGCCGGTTCCTGTCCCAGTTTAAACACCGAGTCGGCATTGCCGGCATAATGACAATCGGCACAATGGGCAGGGCCATAGGCGATCTCTTTACCATGAGCAATAACAGCACTGTCGGTTGAAGCAGTGATAGCCGGGTAAGGCGCATTGAACTGCAGGTTCTGGCGGCTGGCAACAACAATCGCTAAAATCAGTATTAATGACAATACAGTAATACCGGTCCATTTTAAGATCTTACGTATCATGATGATTTTTTTCAGGGTTCAACAAAACTATAGTGGCGGCAAGGCTGCGCATATGGGAGCATACATGAATTGAGAAAACCCTTATATGAGTTGATCAAAAAATTGATTACAGCCCATTGCCCACGCTAATGTGCGTTTGCAGGCTTATTAAAGCTGTGATAATAAGGTCACTAGGCTTACGGTACCGGTTAAACCTTACAGCGTTTCCGGTAAAAACCGGCTATGGGAACAACTATTTTGCAGCTGTACGATATGTAGGTCATTTTCAAACCTTTTCGTCTTTGCGGAATCCCTATCTTTGCGCATTCTTTATAAAAAATAGAATGAATAATAACTTTAATCCAGATAAACAACATACCCTGCAATCGGCTGCAAGTATTTCCGGTACCGGTTTACATACAGGCATTAATGTGGATATGACCCTGAAGCCAGCCAACCCTGGTTTTGGTTTTCAGTTTCAACGCATTGACCTGCCCGGACAACCGGTTATCAAGGCTGATTGCGATCTGGTTACCGATACTTCACGCGGCACAACCCTGCAGGAAGGCGAGACTAAAGTTTGCACAGTGGAGCATATTCTGGCAGCGCTGGTGGGTATGGGCGTTGATAATTGCCTTATTGAGCTGAACGGGCCCGAAATTCCTATCGCAGACGGAAGCAGCGCCCCCTTTGTTGAGATCATTGAAGAAGCCGGCGTACTGGAGCAGGATGCGGCCAAGGTCTGGTACAGCATTGATACCAACATTACCCATTACGATGAAAAGAAAAGGGTTGAAATGACAGCCCTTCCTTCAACAGATTATAAGATCACCACCCTTATTGATTTTAACAGTCCGGTGTTGGGCACCCAGCATGCAGGTTTAAAGACCATGCGCGATTTCAAGGATGAAATTGCCTCCTGCCGTACTTTTTGTTTCCTGCATGAGCTGGAAATGTTGCTGGAACACAATCTTATCAAGGGCGGCGATATCAACAATGCCATCGTGATAGTTGACAAGCCTGTTACCAAGGAAGAAATGGACCGGCTGGCCAAGGTATTCAACCGCAAGAACATTGAAGTAAAGAACGAAGGGTACCTCAACAACCTGGAACTGCGTTTTCCGAATGAACCGGCCCGTCATAAAACCCTGGATGTGGTGGGCGATCTGGCGCTCATCGGGTACCCCATCAAGGCCCATATCATTGCCAACCGGCCGGGCCACAGTACCAATGTTGACTTTGCTCGTAAGATCAAGCAATACATAAAGAGAAACAAGCATGTAAAGGATGTACCGGTGTATGATCCCAATTTGCCACCGGTATTCACACTGCAGCAGATCGAGAAAACCCTGCCACACCGGTATCCGTTCCTGTTGGTTGATAAGATCATAGAATTGACCGACAAACACATTGTAGGTATTAAGAATGTGACTTACAATGAGCCATTTTTTACAGGCCATTTTCCCGGCAATCCGGTAATGCCCGGCGTATTGCAGGTAGAGGCCCTGGCCCAAACCGGTGGAATTCTTTGTATCAATGCATTACCGCCCGGAGAGTACGATACATACTTTTTGAAGATCGATAATTGTAAATTCAAGCAAAAAGTTGTTCCCGGAGATACTATGATCCTGAAAATGGAGTTAATCTCCCCGATACGGCGTGGTATTTGCGAAATGCGAGGAACGGTGTATGTAGGCAACAAAATTGCCACTGAAGCCGACCTCATGGCGCAGGTAGTAAAACGGTAAATAAATAATTGGTTATTATACCTGAAAAGGATAATGAGCAATAAAATATATCAGGCCGTAGGGGTATATTGAACTAGTTTTGTCTATTTTAGCAGATTAATTAACATCAAACGTCAATCCATCCATAAACACAGTTCAGGTGACGATCACCAGCAAAACCCCACCGGGGATGGGATGTCTGTAACGCCTATGAATGAATATCCTGCTACAACCCTTAAGAATGTAAACAAAATGATTCATCCGCATACATATATTCATCCCAATGCCAAGTTAGCCACAAATGTGAAAGTTGATCCTTTTTCTGTGATTCACCAGAATGTAGAAATAGGCGAAGGCACCTGGGTGGGAAGCAACGTAACGATCATGGAAGGCGCCCGCATCGGCAAAAACTGCCGTATTTTCCCGGGCGCTGTAATTTCAGCCATGCCTCAGGACCTCAAATTTGAGGGTGAAGATACCATTACAGAAATTGGTGATAATACTACCATTCGTGAGTTTGTAACAATTCACCGGGGTACCAAGGACAGGTGGAAGACCAAGATCGGCAAAAATTGTATGATCATGGCCTACAGCCACGTTGCCCACGACTGTATCATCGGCAGCAACGTGATCCTCAGCAACAACTCGCAGGTGGCTGGTCACGTGATCCTCGGCGATTGGGCTATTTTAGGTGGAATGTGCGCCGTGCACCAATTCACCAAGGTAGGGCAGCATGCTTTTATAAGCGGCGGCTCATTAGTAGGTAAAGATATTCCTCCCTATATAAAAGCTGGCCGTCAGCCACTGAGCTATGCCGGTGTAAACTCTGTAGGGTTAAAAAGACGTGGATTCACTATCGATAAGATCAATCATATTCTCGATATCTATCGCGTAATTTATAATAAAGGGTTAAACACCAGCCAGGCGCTCGAGTACCTGGAAGAAGAGTTTCCCGCTACCGACGAACGCGATGAAATTGTAACCTTTATTCGCGAAAGCGGCCGCGGCATCATTAAACGCTATTCAAAAAATAGTGTGGATGAAGATATCGCTGATTAATGCCGGTAAACGCTTTAACCGCGACTGGATCTTTCGAAAAATTACCCAGGAATTTATTTCAGGCGCTGCCTATGCTATTACCGGTCCCAATGGGTCCGGTAAATCTACTTTATTACAGGTAATAGGCGGGGCCATGATGATGAGCGAGGGAAACGTGCAATATGAGGTTGGAACCCAAAAGACCGAAGTGCACGTTGACCAGGCATTCAAATATATCTCCATAGCAGCTCCTTATCTTGAACTGATTGAAGAAATGACCCTGCATGAATTCCTGCAGTTCCATAAACAGTTCAAGCCTTTTTTGCCTCATTACGACATTCCGGAAATTATAAACGCCATTGGTTTACAGGCAGCCGCCCAAAAACAGATCCGGTTCTACTCAAGTGGGATGAAGCAACGGGTAAAACTGGCGCAGGCCATTTTCAGCGATGTGCCCTGTGTGTTGCTCGATGAACCCTGTACCAACCTCGATGCAGCCGGCATAGCACTCTATCATAAACTGATAAACGATCATTGCAATGACCGCCTGGTGATCGTAAGCTCGAATGATGAACAGGAGTATTCGTTCTGTAAGGAGAAAATAAGCATCGCAGATTTTAAAAAATCGTGAATCGCTCGCGATTTTTGAGATTAAGCTGCAGCTTTGCACCGCTGTAATTTCATTGCCGTTTGCCGCCTTATCTCTTCTGAATATACACGTGATTGCCTATTCCAAAATGAGCCTTGTCTTTGGGGTAGAAATAAAACGCCCGGCGCATGGTAGTGCCATTATTAAACCGAAGCTCAATGGAATACCCGTTCAGGGCATAAGCGCCGGCTTCGTCTTTTTTAGAATAAGCAGAAGTAGCAATGCTGTAATCGGTATAATTGGTTCCAACCCCTACCCCCGTGAGGGCAAAGCGGCCGAACGTATTAAATAAAATATTCTTTGATGAAACTGTCATTACATTGCCGCCTATTGCCGTATTACCTGCTCCGGAAATACTGGTAAACGCCCCTTCAATTTTTTCGTTACCTGCTGCCGGCCGGGCCCAAAACCAGTTCTTCTCCCATCTTTCGGTCTTATTTCTGGCGGGCCAGTTAACCGTGATGGCGCCACCGCTTAACTTCCAGGTGCCCCATTTTTTTGGTTCCCGTTGTTTTGAAAGGGCTACATCAAATTCATAGGGGCTCACCACCGGATTGCTGTACAGGCTGCCATCATTCAATAACAAATAAGGCATATACTCGCTTTCAACAGCGCCTCCTACCCCATAGCTATACTCAAGGTTTATAACAACTCCCTTTATTTCTGTGGCTTTTAATCCTTTTACCGGCCCTGTGCCAGTTTCGGTGATGGTGCGTGGTGTGGGCACTTTTTCGGTAACGCTGGGTGGTGTTACCGGCGCAGGGGCAGTATTTTTGACTACATCAGTAAGCCCGGTGGGGTCAAACGCCCCTTCCTGCTTTGCCAGTTTTCCAAAATGCATGGCGGCCGATTTCATGCAATTAGTATAATAGGTGATATCAGGTGAGCTGAACAGTTTGGCCAGCCGGTACTGCTGGTTGTTTGTGCGGTAAGCCATGTAAGCTACATACCACATATGACCGCTTTTATCAGTTACTTTACCCGAATAAGACGACAGCGTGCTGTAGCTGATATTTTTCTTGTCTTTACTTTTTGGAAGGGAAAATCCCGACAGGCGCATATTCTTCTCTATAGAACCGCTAAACCAATCGTCGAAGGTTTTTCCTTCGGCCTTTTCAAGCGGCATTACTTCGTAGGAGAATTCTTTATTTTCATCACTGAAAACAGCGGTAGGCTTAAAAACAAAACGCCCTCTGTTTTCCTCCATCCTCCAGCCCAGCATTGGCTGAACCGAGGAAGACTGTGCAAAAACAGTGGGAATACCCAAACCCATGATCAGGACTAAAACCAGGAGCGTATTTTTCATAGTAGGTTATTTACAGGGAATGGTCAGTCAATTTTCGGGCCACAGAAAAGAAAGAAGGTTTACGCAGCCTAAATCTTTTTCACATGTTCAAAACTTTTCCATAGAAATGTTTTAAACATGTATATGCGCCTGTAAATAACCGCAAAAAAAGCAGGCACAGGATAAGCTCCTGTGCCTGATGCAAAATAAGATATGTTTATACCGAAAGAGAACGGTTAATTGCTGGTGGTGCTGGCTTCGGCATACTGCTTCGGACTATACACCGAATTGCCCACGCCAAAGTGCGTTTTACCCTGCAGGTAAAAATAGAATATGCGGCGGATAACGGTACCGTTATTAAAGTGCAGCTCAATAGAGTAATCATTGAGCGTATAGGTACCGGCTTCATTCTTTTTATTGAACTCAGAAGAAGGCACAGCTGCGTTACTGTTATTGTCGCTGCCTGTAATAGTGAATTGTCCTGAATTGTTGAAAGCAATGTATTTGGAGGTAGTTGCCTTCTCGTAGCTTTTCAGGCCATCGTTATCGATGCCGTTTACCGTCATGAACGAACCGTCGAGCTTTTCTTCTTTCTGCGAAGGTGTTGCCCAAAACCAGTTCTTGAACCATTTTTCTGTTTCATTGCGGGCTGTCCACTCAACCATGAAAGAGTTGTTCTTCAATTTCCAGGTACCCCATTTTTTAGGCTCTTTCTGTTTCGACTGCTCAACATCGAGGCTGTATGGGCTTATTACCGGTTCACTGTAAATTGAACCATCATTTAAAACCAGGTAAGGTTTATAAATGCGCACCATTTTACCATCGCTGGTAGTGTTATATTCAAGATGAATGAGAATACCATTTATTTCCTGTGATTTCAACCCTCTTTCAGGAATGGGTTCGCTTTGTACAGCAACAGGAGCGGCCTTTACCTCCTGACGGGTATGCGTGGGAGTTGCCCGGGTAAGCTTACCGGCAGCTGCTGCAGATGCATCCAGTTTTTCGAGCTGGCCAATATGATCGGCTACAGGACGCATATACGTTGAATAATATTTTACATCGGGGGAGCTCATTACGCGGGCCATGCGATTTTCGCCATTGCCTACCTGATAACCGATATAGGTTACATACCAGGCTTTGCCTTTTTTATCAGTAAGCTCAGATGAGTAGGAGAAAATAGTTTGATTGGTAGAAATGTTTCTTTTACCTGAAGATGCAGGTAATGTAAACCCCGATTCCTTGATATCTTTATCAATAGCGCCGCCAAACCATTCGTCAACCGACTGCCCATCAATTTTTACAACAGGCATTATTTCATATATAAATTCTTTGGTATCACCGGGTACTTTCGGTTTCAGTGTATAACTGCCGCTTTTTTCATCCAGATCCCAACCTGATATGGGGGGAACGGTTTGGGCAAAAGAAGTGATTTCATTAATCAGTAAGCAGAGTACTGCTAACAAATAGGGCCTTGTCTTCATAACAGGTATTTGATTCCAATTAGCAACTTTGGGGCCATAGAAAACGTGAAAAACGTTTATTTATTACGGGAATCTACGTTTTCTTGTTAATGTGGCGGCAATTGTTAATTGGGGAATGCGCAAAAATAATAGGAAACTCGTTAAAGTCAAATGTCTGACGCACTAATTAACGTAAATAATAAAGTTTTAGTGTTGCACCCACAATTAACACGCACATTACCAGTATAGCATATACTAATAATATTATTGTTACCTGAAATGAAAAATAATTATGTATTACATGCAACCTTTAACGCTGACTTGCGATCAGCAGGTTGAGGTCTGTGTATTTTAAATCGAAGCGTTGGCTTAAATGAAAATTGGTGAGGGCGCCTTTGAACAGGTATATCCCACTGCGCAGGTGCACTTTGTGCCATACGAGGTTTTCAAAACCACCTTCTTCACCTGCTTCAAGCAATAAAGGCATCAATACATTACTAATAGCCTGTGAAGCGGTTCGTGCAAATCCTGATGGAATATTAGGCACACAATAGTGGATCACTCCGTACTTCATAAAGATCGGTTGTTCATGACTGGTGATCTCGGATGTTTCAAAACAACCTCCGCGGTCGATACTAACATCAATGATCACACTTCCAGGTCGCATATTGCTTACCATTTCTTCGGTTACAACAACAGGCGAGCGGCCGCTGGGCGAACCCAGTGCGCCTACAGCCACTTCACAGGTCTTTAATTGTTTGGCCAGTATTCGGGGCTCCATTACTGAGGTCCACATACGTTGACCGATATTATTTTGCAACCGCTTCAGGCGGTATACACTATTGTCGAATACTTTTACCGAAGCACCCAGGGCCAATGCAGCACGGGCAGCAAACTCGCCCACAATACCTGCCCCCAGAATAATTACCTTGGTAGGCGGAATACCCGAAATACCACCCAGCAACACGCCTTTGCCATGGTTGGCCGAACTGAGGTATTGCGCAGCAATAAGCATTACCGCACTGCCGGCAATTTCGCTCATACTGCGAACAATGGGTAAACTGTCGCTATCGTCTTTGAGGTTTTCGAACGAGATGGCCGTAATGCGCTTTTCCATCATCTTTTGCAGGAATTCAGCCTTCATAGCCGATAAATGGATGGGCGAAATGATGACCTGGTTAAATTGCAGATGAGGCAGGTCGTCTTCAACCACCGGGGCGCTTTTTACCAGAATGGGCGCTTTATATACAGCCGCTTTATCATATACTATTTTGGCGCCGGCTTCACTATAGTCGCGATCACGGAAATGGGCCGCCTCGCCGGCATTGTGCTCAATGACCACATTATGTCCATTACTTACCAACACCCCCACTGCTTCCGGGGTAAGCGCAATGCGGTTTTCCTGGAAAGCTGTTTCCTTGGGTATGCCAATGTGCAACTCGGCCCCTTTGGGTTTAATATCCAAAGTTTCCTGCAATGTTTCATAACTAAAAGAAGTGCTGATGATCGGCTTTTGCTGGGACATGTGAGCAGTAAATGATTTTACCCCCATTATTGGGGCCACAAGTTACAAATTTAATCGGAAGTCGGTGTTTTTGAAGTAGGAAGCTCGCTTCCTGCCTCCCGCCTTACCCGTTCAACACGTGAATAATTCTTGTTTGCGGGTCAACCACCCTGATCTCTACCCGGGCCGCGTCCTCGGGCAAAATCGCTTCTGCACGGCCAGGCCATTCTACCAGGCAAATATCGCCCGAGTACAGGCAGTCCTCGACCCCCGTTCGGATAGCTTCTTCCTCATCTTTCAGCCGGTACAGGTCAATATGAAACAGCCTGCCGCCCGGGTATATATATTCATTAATTATAGAAAAAGTGGGGCTGCCCACCGTGCTGGTGACCCCTTTTTCATCGCACAGGGCATGAATGAGGGTAGTTTTGCCCGCCCCCATATCACCATAAAAGGCAATGACCTTACGCCCATCAATAAGTTCCCAAAACCGGCGTGCAGTTTGCCTGATGTTATCCAAAGTACATTGCAATTGCATAGATCGCAAAGATAACACCCGGGCCCGAAAGACAGATTTAAGTTAAAATTGCAACCCGGTGGACATATTATTGCTTTTATGCCGGGATCATTTACCCATAGAGCGGTAAATTTGCAAACACTCAACCCCATGGATTGAAACATGAATAAAGTGAATTGGAAAGTAGATGGCATGACCTGTTCAAATTGTGCGCTGACCGTTCAGCAGTACCTCACCCATGAGGGTATGGAAAATGTGAAAGTTAACCTGATGGGGGGCGAAGTGAGCTTTGACATCGATGGCAAAAACGAACAACAGCTCATCAAAGGCATAGAATCGCTGGGTTATACCGTTCAAAACGAAGACATCCCAGGCGCCCCAAAGCGCAAAAAGTTATTGGCCAACCATAAACAACGCTTCTTATTCTGCCTGGCATTCACCCTGCCGCTGATGTTGCATATGTTCGACAAATGGGTGCACTTTCACTGGCTCATGAACCCCTGGCTACAATTGGGCCTTTGTTTCCCTGTTTATGTAGTAGGTATGAACTTTTTCGGGCGCAGTGCCATTAAAAGCATTCGCAACCGCATGCCTAATATGAACGTACTGGTTGCAATTGGCGCATCTGCGGCATTTATATATAGCCTTACCGGCGCCTTGCTGAACCTAGGCCCGCAATATCTTTTTTTTGAGACCACAGCCTCTATCATCACCCTGGTATTTCTGGGCAATTTTCTGGAAGATGCCTCTATTCAATCAACCCAGCGGGCATTGAACAGCCTGGCCAAATCGCAAAAAGTGATGGCCAATATGATCGCTTTTGACGAACACCACCAGGAAATAATTTTCCCCATAGAAAATACCCAGCTGCGCAGTGGTGATCTTATTCTCATTAAAAGCGGCGAACAGGTTCCTGCCGACTGCAAAATATTATCGGGCGAAGCCACCGTTAACGAAGCCATTATCACGGGGGAAAGTTTGCCTATTACCAAAAAAGGGAAAGACAAACTGATCGGCGGCAGCATCATCATCGATGGCATTATAAAAGCCCAGGTTACGGCCGAAGCAAAGGACTCCGTGCTGTCGAATATTATTAATTTGGTAAAACAGGCGCAAAGCGAAAAACCACCCGTACAGCAGCTGGCCGATAAGATCAGTGCCATATTTGTTCCGGTTGTGCTGGGTATTGCCGTAGTTGCCTTTATTGTGAATTACCTGGTGTTGCACGACTTTACCGGGGCGCTAATGCGCAGCATAGCCATTCTGGTTATTGCCTGTCCATGCGCTATGGGACTGGCCACCCCCGCCGCCATTGCTGTTGGCCTGGGCCGGGCTGCCAAAAACGGGGTTTTGTTCCGGAATGCCAAAAGCCTGGAACTTTTCAGGACCATTAAGCAGGTGGTGTTTGATAAAACAGGCACCCTCACAACGGGCCGGTTCGAGCTGGCCAATTACGAAGTGGTTGGGGAGCATATGGATGCCGATGAATTCAAACACATTGCCTTTTCGCTGGAAAAATATTCAAACCATCCCATTGCACAGTGCATAACCAATAGCTGGAAACGAAAAGATGCCATTCGCTGGGCTACAATAGAAGAGAAAAAAGGCTCAGGCATGATTGCCACTACCGCCTCGGGCGACAGTTATGTAGCCGGTTCATTCGAGATGGCCATAGCATTAACTACCGACGATACGCATAATGTATATATTCTGAAAAACGGGCAGTTGCTGGGCTGGATAGACGTAAAGGATGAAGTACGACCCGAAGCCATTACTATTGTACAATACCTGCGTCACCGCAACCTGCGCACTATTTTATTAAGCGGCGACCGGCATATCAAATGCAAGCAGCTGGCTAATTTACTGGGCATCGATGAAGTGATCGCAGAAAAAAAGCCTGAAGAAAAGCTTGCCGTTATTGAAGACCTCACCCTGCAGGGCCCAACTGCCATGGTGGGCGATGGCATCAATGATGCACCCGCGCTGGCAAAAGCCACCATTGGAATTTCATTGAGCGAAGCTTCACAGATCGCTGTACAAACAGCCGATGTGGTATTGATGAACAGCGGCATCAAAAACCTTCCGCTTGCGTTGGGCCTGGGCCGTCATACTTTTGTTACCATCAGACAAAATCTTTTCTGGGCATTTATCTATAATATCATTGCAATTCCTATTGCCGCGTTTGGATTGCTCACTCCCACTTTTGGTGCATTGGTAATGGGGTTGAGTGATGTGGTGCTGGCGATAAATTCGGTGCGGTTGTTCGTTAAGAAAGTAGCGTAACCGGCTAACATAATACACTTGAGCATCCATTCCATATTAAAAGAATATTGGGGCCATGCCGCGTTCCGTCCATTGCAGGAAGACATCATCAATTCTGTGCTGGCCGGAAAAGATACACTCGCCCTGATGCCTACGGGCGGTGGCAAATCAATTTGCTTTCAGGTGCCGGCCATGGCCCGGGAAGGACTATGCCTGGTTATAAGTCCATTGATAGCGTTAATGAAAGACCAGGTTGATAACCTGCGTAAAAAAGGCATTACCGCCTTTGCTATTAATTCGGGAATGGGCCGCAAGGAAGTGATCAATATTCTCAAACTCGCAACCAACAGCAATTGCAAGTTCCTCTACGTTTCGCCTGAACGGCTCGAAACAAAATTGTTCCTTGAATACCTGCCTGCGATTGATATCAATCTTATAGCAGTTGATGAAGCGCATTGTATTTCGCAATGGGGCTATGACTTCAGACCGCCGTACCTGCGCATTGCTGCCTTACGTGAAGAACTTCCCAATATTCCCATTCTGGCGCTTACCGCCTCTGCCACACCAATAGTACAGAAAGATATTTGTGAGAAGCTGCAATTTCACAATCACAAGGTATTCAGCCGCTCGTTCGAACGGCCGAACTTATCATACAGTGTTTTCAATGTAGATACCAAGATCGGCAAGGTCACCGAAATATTACAAAAAGTAAAGGGCAGCAGCATCGTCTATTGCAAAAGCCGCAAGCGCACCAAAGAGATCAGCGATCTGCTGAACATGCATGGCATATCGGCCGACTTCTACCATGCCGGTCTTCAGCAGGAAGTACGCGTGCAAAAGCAGGCTGCCTGGATCAATAACTCCATACGCACTATCGTTTGCACCAATGCGTTTGGCATGGGCATCGATAAACCCGATGTGCGCGTAGTGGTGCATGCCGATGTACCCGATTGCCTGGAGAATTATTACCAGGAAGCAGGCCGCGCCGGCCGTGATGAAAAGAAATCATACGCCGTGTTATTATTCGATCACAAAGAGCTGGATGAACTGCACGAATTACCCGGGATCCGTTTTCCCAGTCTGGAAAATATCAGAAAGGTATATGAAGCGTTGATGAACTATTTGCAGATACCCTCCGGCTCAGGGGAAGGCAATTATTATAATTTCGATTTCACTGATTTTATAAAGAAATTCCAGCTCAATGTTCACATGGCCATTTATGCCATAAAAGCCCTGGAACAGGAAGGTTGGGTATCTTATAACGAACAGATATTTTTACCTGCCCGTGTGCAGTTCATAACCAATAAAGAATGGTTATACCAGTTTGAGCGCGACAACCCGCTGCTGGAACCACTGATAAAAACCCTGTTACGCACATACGAAGGTATTTTCGATATTCCGGTTAACATTCATGAAAAAAGTGTAGCGGGTTTACTGCGCAAAGAGGAAGCCGCCATTATACAGGACCTGAAACGATTACATGCCCATGCCATCATAGAATACATTCCACGCAAGGATAGTCCACAAATATATGTGATGTTGAACCGGGTAAGGCCAGCCACCCTGCGTTTTGACATAACCAGCTATGAAAAAAGAAAGCAACTGTTCATTGAGCGCATCCGCATCATGATGGGGTACATCCGTATCGAAAAGCAATGCCGAAGTCAGTATATAGCGGCTTATTTCGGCGACGATAAAACAAAGCCATGCGGCATTTGCGACAATTGCCTGCAACAAAAGGGTCATGGTTTATCGGCTGCTGAATTTGAAAACATTTCCCAATCTATTTTCAATGTCATCAACCAGCAACCGGTGGCCAGCGAAGTATTGCCACAACAACTTCCGGATATAAAAAAAGAGAAGCTTTATAAAGTGCTCGATTTTCTGCAAACAGAGAACAAGATCTACATCGATAAAGAAGGGTACGTGAAACCGGCTTAATAAAAAAGGGCTGGATGATATGATACCATCCAGACCCGAGCATCATTATTAATTGTTATTAAAGCTATTTTTTACCCGGCATGGCAGCTCCTACCTGCATCATCATCATATTGGGCGATTGTACATTGTGATGTTCAACAATTTGACCGGCATCGTTCAATTTGAATATATCCACATCTTTCATCTTAAACGATTTGTTGGTGGCCTTCATGCCCATGAAATCATTTTTAAAAGTACCTGTCCAGTCGCCCCATACCATTACCCAATCGCCATCGGCAACAAATTTCAGGTCGCTGCCTTTGTAGTCGGGAAAAGCGCTGAACATTGTAGTTAACATTTTAGCGATGCTATCCTTTCCCTTTATAGGAGGCATGCTTCCATCGCCATAATCAACACAATCAGCTGCGCAATCTTTCAGCATTTCGTTTACGTTATGCGAGGCCATGGCATCGTAGCTGGCCATCATTGTTTTCTTGTTGCGTTCGGCTTTGTTTTCAGTCATGCCAGTAGCTGACTCAGACTTTACGCTGTCTGTGCCAGCTGTTCCGGTTGTTTTGCTGGCATTGCTTTCACAAGCGGTGAAAAGAGTGGTGGATACTGCGAGCAATAGAAATACTTTCTTCATAATTGTTGTTTTAAATAAAAGAATAAATACCCGGGAACACCCAGTGGTGTAAGGTTGGAACTCACGGGAAACAATAGAAGATCCTATATGATTGCTGCAAATAAGCCTTATTAGAACCAGCTGCCCGATTTACGGCGCGAACTCTTGCCGCCCAGCCCCAATGCCCCCAGCAAACTACGGGTGATAACGTTGGCGGCGGTACGTCCTATTTGTTTGGTGACCGGACTTTCGAGCACTTTTTCCAGGGTTGATTTTTCTTCTTTTTGCGATGATCTTGCCGGCTTTTCTTCTTCTTTTTGTTGTTCTGCTTTTTGCGCGGCGTCGTTCAGTTTGGCCGCTAATATTTCACAGGCGCTTTCCCGGTCTTCATCATTGGCATATTTTTTCACCAGTTTTGATTGATTCACCAGGTTATCAATTTCCGCATCAGAAAGTACATCCATTCTCGAACGGGGCGGAACAAGCATGGTATGCACCAACGGCGTGGGAATGCCTTTTTCGTTCAGGGCTGTCACTAATGCTTCACCAATACCCAGCTGGGTAAGTAGTTCAGCAGTTTTATAATATTCGGTTTCGGGATAATTTTCAGCAGCCTGCTTAATGGTCTTTCTGTCGGCAGCAGTGAAAGCACGCAGGGCATGCTGTACTTTCAAGCCCAGCTGACTTAATATGGCAGCGGGAACATCCTGCGGGTTCTGCGTACAAAAGAAAATACCCACGCCTTTTGATCGAATGAGTTTTATAACCGTTTCAATTTGCTGCAACAGCGCATCGGTTGCTTCCTGAAAAACCAGGTGGGCCTCATCAATAAACAGTACCAGTTTGGGTTTATCCATGTCACCAGCTTCGGGCAGGGTTGCATACAATTCGGCCAGCATCTGCAGCATAAAGGTGGAGAACATTTTGGGCCGGTTTTGCATCTCCGTTACACGTAAAACGCTGATGATACCTCGGCCATCATCGGCAATACGCATGAGGTCGTCGATCTCGAATGAAGGTTCGCCAAAGAACAGATCGGCACCCTGCTGTTGTAACTCTATTACTTTACGTAGAATAGTACCGGTACTGGTGGTAGCAACTTTACCATAAGCCTGCTCAATTTCTTTCTTGCCTTCATTGCTCACATACTGTATCACCTTCACAAAATCTTTCAGATCGAGCAAAGGCATTTTATTATCATCGCAGTATTTGAATATAAGCGACACAATGCCTTCCTGTGTATTGTTAAGATCAAGTATCTTCGATAACAAAATGGGACCGAACTCGCTTACCGTAGCACGCAGGCGCACGCCTTTTTCGTTGCTCAGGGTCATAAGCTCAACGGGGAAAGCGGCAGGCTTATATTCCCCCCCGATCTTTGCCAGGCGTTCTTTGATATTATTATTTTCAGAACCGGCGGCGGCAATACCGCTCAGGTCGCCTTTTATATCCATCAGCAATACCGGCACACTGGCATCACTCAAAGCCTCGGCTATCAGTTGCAGGGTTTTAGTTTTACCGGTTCCCGTTGCCCCGGCGATGAGCCCATGACGGTTCATTGTTTTTAATGGGATGCATGCATCTGCCCCGGCGAGCACCTCTCCATCCAATACAGCAGTACCTATGCGAAATGATTCTCCTTTAAATGTATAATTATCCTTTACCAGCTGAACAAATGCATCTTTATCAGGCATAATGGAATTTTGTGGCAGAAAGATACATGTTTACCCCGAATCAGCAAGCCGTGGGAGGCAACAGATTATATTTTTTACAGAAGTATAATGCCCCTTAGCCTGCATCCTAATAAGCTGAAAATGATCAAATTAAATATTGCCCGGCTATTAAAAACAAAGGGAGCCATCCGCCACCGACCGATAACTCCCCAATAACATTACGTATGTGTTTTTATTAGCACAACTTGTCCCTACAAATGTCGGGATTGGCTAATTAGCACATCAGCACATTACATCTCCTCTTCCCGCTCCAGCATCAAAATAGCGCTTTGCGGAACGATATAGTACTTATCATTTTCGTACAGCACTTCGGTAGCGCCACTTAGTAAAAAGATGGCCAGGTCGCCTTCTTTCGCCTGTAAGGGCACATATTTAACCTGTTCTTCGCTGCTTTTCCAGGTTTCCTCCTCAACCGGTAAGGGAATTGCATAACCGGGCCCGGTTTTTATTACATAACCTTGTTGTACCTTTTCGCGCTCCCCCACCCCCGGTGGCAGGTAAAGGCCGGTATCGGTACGTTCATTGGGCTTTGCAGGGCGAATCAATACCCTGTCGCCAATGACAATAAGCTTTTTGAATTTGTTATCGGTTGTCAAACGCATATGAGCTGGCATTAAAGATGTAAAATTAACCAATTAACTGATCATACTTATTAATTGCCACTCAACCGGTAAACAGGGATTATTAACAAAAAATTACGCGGCTATTGCCGGTTTTCGCAAATGATTTAACTTTATTTACACTATCGAACTAAATCTACATCACAATGGAAGGAAAGAAACCTAAAATTTTATTATGCGAGGACGACCAGAACCTTGGAATGGTGTTGAAGAATTACCTGGAACTGAATGATTTTGATGTGACGCTTGAACGTGACGGTCGCCTGGGTCTTGCCGCTTTTCAACGCGAAAGATTTGATCTTTGCTTACTTGATATAATGATGCCCCACATGGATGGGTTCACCCTGGCCGAAGAAATTCGCGACGTGGATCCTGATATTCCATTATTCTTCCTCAGCGCCAAAACAATGAAGGAAGATATCATCCAGGGCTACAAGCTGGGCGCCGATGACTATATCACCAAGCCATTCGATAGCGAAGTATTGTTATTGAAAATAAAGGCCATTCTGAAAAGGAATGAAGAAGTGAATAAAGAACAGGAAAATAAAGAATACGACCTGGGCGATTATCACTTCAATCCCAAATTACGCGAGCTGAGCCACAGCGGTAAAACACAAACATTGTCGCCCAAGGAAAATGAGTTGCTGAAAATGCTGTGCGAGCATATGAATGACCTGTTGCCACGTGAGCAGGCGCTCAAAAAGATCTGGGGCAGCGATACCTATTTCAATGGCCGTAGTATGGACGTGTATATTGCCAAATTGCGCAAATACCTGAAAGATGATGACAGCATTGAGATCGTGAACATACATGGTAATGGCTTCCGCCTGGTAGTACCGGTGGCGTAGCCCCCGCCCCCTAAAGGGGGAGTACCTGATCGATTACAAGATCCTTTTTATAAAAAAACGCTGAGTATATGGGTTGAACCACATATTCAGCGTTTTTTATTATCTATTGCAGAATTTGTTCTAATCAAACAAGGTATTCGTTCCGCCGCTTCCCGGCGCTACCCGCCCCAGGTGCGCATACGCCTTGTGCGTAGCTTCGCGACCGCGGGGCGTACGTTTTATAAAACCTTCCTGAATTAAAAAGGGTTCATATACTTCTTCCAGCGTACCCGTTTCCTCGCCCACTGCTGTTGCAATGGTCGTAATGCCTACCGGGCCGCCCTTGAATTTATCAATAATGGTTAGCAAAATGCGGTTATCCATTTCATCGAGACCGTGTTCATCAACCTTCAATGCCCGTAAACCATGCTGCGTTATACCCATATCGATAACGCCATTGCCCAGCACCTGCGCAAAATCGCGCATGCGGCGCAAGAGGGCATTGGCAATACGTGGAGTACCGCGGCTGCGCCGGGCAATTTCACCGGCTGCATCAGACGTTATTTTTGTGCCCAGGATGCCGGCAGAACGCTGAATGATCTTTTGCAATGTTTCGGCCGTATAATATTCCAGACGTTCCTTAATAGCAAAGCGCGATAATAAAGGAGCCGTCAGCAAACCACTGCGAGTGGTGGCCCCGATCAATGTAAACGGATTAAGCGTCAATTGTATGCTTCTTGCATTTGGACCACTGTCGATCATAATATCGATGCGGTAGTCTTCCATCGCGGCATACAGGTATTCTTCCACCACGGTGCTCAGGCGGTGAATTTCATCAATAAACAATACATCGTTGGGCTCCAGGTTGGTGAGCAAACCGGCGAGGTCGCCGGGCTTTTCAATAACAGGGCCACTCGTTTCCTTAATATTCACCCCCAGCTCATTAGCAACAATGCGGCTGAGCGTGGTTTTACCCAAACCGGGCGGGCCATGGAACAGAACATGGTCCAGGGCTTCGCCACGCATTTTAGCGGCTTTGATAAAAATTGTCAGGTTCTCAATGATCTGTCCCTGCCCCGAAAAATCATTTATTTCCCGGGGGCGGATATTATTCTCAAACTCTTTATCCGCCGCACTGAGCGTTTCTTTATTGTTATTTAAGTTCGGATTGGCCATTAGATTGGACGTAGTTGTAAAACTACGCAAATGTACCGTTCTTAAATCATACCGGGATGGAAACACAAAATTCCCTAACTTAATAGAGTACTGTGCTTATTCTGAACAAAAAAACAGGATCATGAAAATAGGCATCATTGGCTCCGGCGAAGTTGGCCAAAAACTGGCCACTGCTTTTTTAGCCGAGGGCCACGAAGTCATGCTGGGCACCCGCAACCCCGGCAAGGAAGAAGTAAAGAAATGGAAGCAGCAAAACCCCAAAGGGCAATGCGGCACATTTGGTGTAACCGCCCAATTCGGCGATATACTGGTGCTGGCCGTTGCCGGTTCAGTAGCTGATTCGGCCATCAAGCTATCGGGCACCTCTCACTTCAACAACAAGATCGTGATAGATGCTACCAACCCCATAGCAGCTGCACCGCCGAAAGACGGGGTGCTTTCCTTTTTTACCGACTTGAATGAGTCGCTGATGGAACGGTTGCAAAAACAAATTCCACAGGCCAAAATGGTAAAAGCGTTTAATAGTGTGGGTAACGCCCAAATGTACAAACCAACCGTAAAAGGCGGACCACCCACTATGTTCATTTGCGGCGACGACGAAAAAGCCAAAAAAACAGTAACGGAAATATTAACTTCCTTTGGATGGGACACAGCTGATATGGGAAAAGCCACTGCCGCCCGCGCCATAGAGCCATTATGCATTTTGTGGTGCATTCCGGGTTTTCTCGAAAACCAATGGACACATGCATTCAAGCTGTTGAAGGTATAAGGTTTTCTACCTTATAGTTTATACCTTTAACCCATGAATTTCGAAACCTTTCAGCAAAGCCTGCAAACCAATACGCCACCCGCTACCATCAACGTATACCTGCAATCCTTATGGTACGATGCCAAGGGCGATTGGGACCAGGCCCACACATTAATACAGGACGTACCTGATAAATCTGCAGCCTGGATACATGCCTATTTGCACCGCCGCGAAGGTGATGTGTGGAATGCCAATTACTGGTACACCAAAGCCGGTAAACGAATGCCCGGTTATTCCCTTGAACAGGAATGGGAAGAAATTGTGAAAGCGATGTTATAAAGAAGTATAAAAGCGGAAGAGACTTGGAAAACCTAAGCTGTTGAGTATTTTTATATCTCAATTCCTAAAACACCCATGGATCTTTCGTTTATTTTCGTTCCTTTTGCTCTTTCCTGCTTATTTGTAATTTATTATTTTTCACGCTACCTCACCACCCGCAAACCAGCGACGGGCGCTTTATTTCGAACTACAGAGATCATTACGATAATTATAGCACCTTTATAAACCCATCCGTAAATCGTATAACCGGGTTGGTGACATCATTCACCGCTATTAGGGTGTTTTCAACAACAAATACATCTGCGACGTTGTTTACCTTTTAATGAAACCGGCGGAATGGCTTTTTTTATTAACGCTTTATACGTTCGACAGAAAACCTGAGAACAGGATCGCCAAACAATATATAAGCCGGTTGCACAGGCAGCAACTGGAGCATTAACCAAACTAAACCCGTTCAATTTTACAGATATAACAACAGGCCTCGGCATTGCGGGCATGCAGGTATTCAATTTCGGGATACAGCTCAAATGTACGGGCAATTAATTCATCTACATCATCATCGCCCACCAGTTGTGTAAATACCATCACCTGGTCTTTACTATAGCCGATCAATGATAATGGAAAGCTTTTCTTATTTGCTTTTATTTCTGGCGGGAACCGATGCACATCTTTGTATTCCTCCACTTCTTCTTTATTGATAAACACAGGGCCGGGCTGGTTATAAGCATTGTCAACGGCGAAAGGACTATGACTGATCAACAGCCGCTTATCGATCCCCTTTTTAAATGGCTTCAGTGATACCCGGCAGGGCCCCGATCCGGTGGCCACCTGCTCAATTACTGAGTGACCAAATTCATCTTTACCCGTTGATCTTATATGTGCTGCGTAATCCTTTGATAACGGAACAATTTTAAACTTCTTCATCGATAGCAATTTTTTGTGATACAAAATTGCAGCTATCAAAAGCCTGTTTCAACCCGTTTATTGCTAAAATGGCGTTACCATGTTTCATGGTTTTGAACTAAACATGGTAAAATTCGTTTCTCAGGAGAAAAGAAAAAATGGCTGCTACAAATGAAACAACGATTTGCCAACCTGAATAATTAAACCCCAGTATATGCTCAGTGTTTCAGATACCGGCTAAGTTGTAGAATAAGATCAGGGTCGGGACAATTGGCGAGGTATTTTTCTTTTTCAGAATACTTACATACGCCCGGATAATCACCTTCTTTCAATTCCATATCCCGGATGATCTGAAAATGAAGGTGCGGCGGCCAATGGCCATTTTCATGCAGCTCGCCAAAATGCGCAATGGTTTGTCCAATGCTAACATAATTTCCGGCCGAAATAGATTGAAGATCACGCAGGCTCAAATGCCCGTATAATGTATAAAACGGCACCCCATCCAACTGATGCAATAAAATTAACGTGGCGCCATAATCACCAAATTGATCATTGAATGCAAAACTGTGGATCATACCCCCCATAAATGCATAAACGGGTGTTCCGGCAGCGCCCCAAACGTCAACGCCTAAATGTAACCGGCGAGGCTCCTCGCTGGGTTGTTTTCCATCAAAATGTGGGCTGATGCTGTAAATGGTCCTGTGTTCGGCATAACCACCTATACCATACCGGGAGTTGGACGATTGCAGTTTTTGTTGAATGTAATCGCTAAAAACACGCTCATCACCAAGGATTTCGGGTGTAAGCTCCTTATTCTGCTGTGTAAAATCAAGCGTAGATAACCGGTCTTTACCCGGATTGAAATCCACTACACCGTGAAAGGTATTCTGATACTTGCGGATGATATTTTCAAATGTGCCCGGCTCCAAGTTGATAAAATTATAATGCGCTAATAATCAGCCCTGTTAAAATGAATTTGTTTATGACCTTTCGCTAATATACAATCATCTCCTTAATAATCAAGCAATAAGTAAAATCCAACGATACAAACAACTACTTAGTATTCATGAACTTTTCAACACAAATTATAAAATGGCATAATTTCTGACTACTATATATAAACATTGCAGAGTATGGATACGTGGACGATTATATTTTATATGATACTGGCAGCTACGATTGTGTCTTATGCCATTCTGATGAACTACAAGAAAGATCAGAATGAGTTGGGAACCGGGGACCAGGAGGAATCAAAAAAGAGTCATTGATCTTTAACTCCAGTTCACTGGCAACTGTCACTTCTCTTTGCGGCATCAATTCGCTGTAATTTACTTCGATATTGCTGATCAATTTATCTTCCAGCATAGCCGCCATTGTGTCGAAATACAAGACTACATGCTCACGCACATTTTTTTTCAGCCATCTAAAGCCACCGGGTAACCGGTTCAGCACTTCCCGGTCTTCGAGATACTCAATATTATGAATATCCGTAGGCGTTAGTCCCAATTGTTGCAGCTTCATTAGTAACAAATTAACCGGTACATTGGTAACCGCACAGGCTTCCTGCGCCAGCTCCGTCCACTCACCGGTACCGGTATGGGCATAGGTAACGATCTCTTCTTTTGTCAATTTGGTAGTAGCCTGTAATAAATGTCCGCAATTACAGGCGCCATGATGCCCCCAGGCATAATAATTGCCATTTTCCAGCCCGGCTGCCGCTGAACGCAGCCCCTCGATCAATGCAGTATTTGGATGTGCCATATTGCTAATTTCCTAATAAAACAGTTAAGGAAAAAGATTAGTTTACAGCCGGCGGAGGATCCGGGGGCGGAAATCCCTGTGAAAACGTTAAATGAAAAACAGTGCAAAATATACCCCTTCACCCGGCGTTTAACTCTATCACCTGCAAAATCAATTGCCTTGAAAACACGTATCGCACTGCTATTGGGCCTGCTGTTTTGTGGTCTCTTTCTGACGTCAACTCAAGCTCAAACCATTACGGGCGCCTGGAAAGGCAAGATCGGTTCGGCCCATACCGAATTGAAACTCATTAAAAAAGGCGATAGCCTGTTAGGCACATCGTATTACTACACGTCGCGCAGCAACTATATTCGCTATGCGGTGAAGGGCTACTTTGATCCCAACAACAACAGTGTTGTCTGGTGGGACGATGCCATGCTCGAAGACCGGCTCTCGGGCAAAATTTTCGGTGATGATAAAGAAGCCCTGCTTTCGGTGGCAGACTTTAATTGCCCCGGTGAAAGAACAATGCGGCTCGATGGCGAAAGCACCAAACGTGATAATAAAAACAAACCCAAAGGCACTATTGCCCTTGAAAAGATCAATTCTTCGGGGTTTCATGATGAATGGGATTTTGTGATCGAGAATTATATCTATGGCGCCAATGATCCCGAGATCATTGACAGTATTGCCCGGTTACATGGTGTGCCCAATGAAGTAACTGAAGAAAGGGAGACCGAGCTTGCCAGCACAACAGTGAAGTCTGTTCCTAAAAATGATCCTTCCATTACTGTTAAAGCACCACCGATCGTTGAGAAGAAAAAACCAACGCCAGCTACCCCATCCACAGCGCAGCAGAAATATTCTACGCGTGAAAAGAAGCTGGCAACGGTTATTCCCATTACCGGCGACAGCATTGAATTGCGGTTTTATGATAATGCGGTGGTCGATGGGGATTCTATTGCCGTTTTCCTTAACGACCGCATGGTGTTTGAACACGTTCGGTTGAACAATAAGCCCTACACGCTCACCTTACCTGTAAGTGAGCTCGGGGAAGACAATGAAATGGTGATGGTGGCCGAGAACCTGGGAACTATTCCGCCAAACACCTCGCTGATGGTTTGTATTGTTGATGGCAAGCGTTATGAAGCGCGGTTAGAGAGTACAGAGAACAGTAGTGCGTTGATTAGATTTATAAAACAGAAAAAGAAAAAAAGTGGGTCACCTTTTTAGTGACCCACCTTACATATTTTAAACAACTACATTTTTTAAACTACCACATTCACCATTTTACCCTTCACATAAATGATCCTTTTGTGCGGCTTGCCTTCCATCCACTTTTGAATGACCTCATTGCTCAACACAATTCTTTCCACATCATCCTGTGGGGCATCCATCGCAATATGAATGGTTGTACGCAGCTTTCCATTTACTGAAATAGGATATTCCTTGCTGCTTTCAACCAGGTAGCTTTCGTTGAATTTTGGAAATTCAGCATCCAGTATAGAACCGGTATTGCCCAGCAAATGCCATAACTCTTCGCTCACATGCGGCGCATAGGGTGTAAGCAATATCAACAGTGGTTGCAGAATTTCTTTTTTATTGCATTTCAGATCTATTAAATCGTTTACACACACCATGAAGGCGCTAACACCGGTATTGAACGAGAAGCGTTCGGTATCTTCTTCAATTTTTTTGATGGTGCGGTGCAGTACTTTTAACTCGGCAGGGGTAGCCTTTTCTTCATTCCATACTTTTCCTTTCATGTCATCAAAGAACTGGCGCCACAGCTTTTTGAGGAAGCGGTGCACCCCTTCAATACCTTTTGTTTCCCAGGGTTTGCTTTGTTCAACGGGTCCCAGGAACATTTCATACATGCGGAAGGTATCGGCGCCGTATTTATTCACCACATCATCGGGGTTCACGGTATTGTACAGGCGCTTGCTCATTTTCTCTACTTCGGTTCCGCAAATGTATTTGCCATCTTCCAGCATGAATTCTGCGTTTTCATATTCCGTGCGCCATTTTTTAAATGCCGATACATCGAGCTCTAAACCATCAACAATGTTAACGTCTACGTGTATAGCATCGGTTGAATATTGATCTTTTAACCCAAGCGATACAAATTTGTTTGAGCCATGAACACGGTATACAAACCGGCTGCTGCCCTGGATCATACCCTGGTTAACAAGCTTTTTATACGGCTCATCGTGACCAATATAGCCCAGATCGAACAGGGCTTTCGTCCACATACGGCTGTACAGCAAATGCCCAACAGCATGTTCGGTACCACCGATATACAGATCAACCTGGCCCCAGTAATCGCTGGCCTTACGGCTGCAGAATTCGGTGGCATTTTGCGGGTCCATATAACGCAGGAAGTACCAGCTGCTGCCGGCATAACCAGGCATGGTATTCGTTTCCAGATCGCGTGAGGTCCACTCAGCAATGTTCGCCAATGGCCCCTCGCCTTCCGGCCCCGGCTTATAACTTTCTACATGCGGCAATTCCAGTGGCAATTCGTTTTCTGCCATGGGATATGCAATACCATTCTTCCAAACAATAGGAAATGGTTCGCCCCAATAACGCTGCCGGCTGAAAGCCGCATCGCGCATTTTAAAATTCACCTTACGCACACCAATGCCCATTTCTTCAATTTTCTGTATCACTACTTCCATGGCATTGCGCATTACCATGCCATTCAGGAAGCCTGAATTTTCGAGTTTGGCATCTTTGGTAGCATTGGCTTCCTTACCATCATAATGCGAACCAATGATATTGGTAATAGGTATGCTGAAATGTTGTGCAAACTTATGATCGCGTTCATCGCCACAAGGCACGGCCATAATGGCCCCGGTTCCATACCCTGCGAGTACGTACTCGCTGATCCACACGGGAATTTCGCGGCCATCGAATGGGTTCAATGCATAGGCCCCGGTAAAAACGCCGGAGATCTTCTTTTCGGCCATTCGCTCACGTTCGCTGCGGCTTTTTACATAAGCAATATAATCTTCCACCGCCTGTTTATGTTCGGGCGTGGTGATCGATTCTATAAGATCATGTTCGGGTGCTATTACCATGAAGTCGACCCCGAATATGGTATCGGGGCGTGTAGTATATACGGTAAGTAGTTCTTTTGAACCTTTCAGGTTAAAGCTGACCTCTGCCCCATAGCTTTTCCCGATCCAGTTGGTTTGCATTTCCTTCATCGATTCGCTGAACTCGATGCGTTCCAACCCCTCCAGCAGGCGGTCGGCGTATTCAGTTATGCGCAGGTACCACTGTCTTAATTTTTTCTTAACCACCGGGTGACCACCTCTTTCACTTACCCCGTTCACCACTTCGTCGTTGGCCAGCACGGTACCCAATGCCTCGCACCAGTTCACTTCGCCATAGCCGCAATATGCCAGGCGATATTCCATCAAAATATCCTGCTGTTCCTTTTCTGTAAATGCGGCCCATTCCGCAGCGGAGAATACCCGCTTTCCGGTTTTGGCGATCTGGTATTTGTCGTGCGGAATTTCATACCCTGCATTTCCTTCCTTTTCGAAAGCTTTTACCAGGTTATCGATATGTTCGGCCTTTTTTGTTTTGCGGTTATACCAGCTATGGAACAATTGTAGAAAGATCCATTGGGTCCATTTGTAGTAGGCCGGGTCGCTGGTGCGGAATTCGCGGTCCCAGTCGAAACAAAAACCAATATTATCGAGCTGACGGCGGAAATTATTAATGTTCTGATCGGTGCTCACTGCCGGATGCACGCCATGGTCAATGGCATATTGCTCGGCGGGCAGCCCAAACGCATCGTACCCCATGGGGTGCAGTATGTTGAACCCTTTTAACCGTTTAAAGCGGCTGTAAATATCACTGGCAATATAGCCCAGCGGATGGCCAACATGTAAACCCACCCCACTTGGGTAAGGAAACATATCCAGTACGTAAAATTTAGGTTTCGGGGAATCATTGCTCACCTTGTAGGCGCCTGACGCTTTCCATTGTGCCTGCCATTTTTTTTCAATATCCCTGAAGTTGTATTCCATAATTAGTGCTTGGTTCTGGGTTCTTATATTTTAGTTCTGCTTAATTTTTGGTTTGCTTTTTGCCTTTCTCTCTGACAATCAAACGTTGAGGAAACGTTAAAAAGTCACCGACCCCTGAAATTTTTATACCATCTTAATCGTTTAGAAGGATGTCAAAAATACGGATAATAACCGTTTTACCGGGATAAAACCGTTATTTTTGCCGCTCTTTTGACGCATTATTATCCCTTCAAAAACAAATAATACATGGCGCAATTCGGAAAAGCATCGGCCAAGCGTTCCAAACCATCTTACTTTATGGCCATCCTGGGCGTTACCATTGTACTCTTTTTTGTAGGCGTTTTCGGATGGCTGTTATTAAATGCCAGCCGGTATACCGAAGAACTGAAAGAAGACATCAAACTTCAGGTTTACCTGCGCAGAAACGCTACCCAGGCCGATGTGGATACACTGATGCAGTACATTAAATCGCGCCCTTACACCAAAACCGTTGAATACATAGACAAAGAGGCCGCCAAAAAGCAATGGATGGACAAAGGGGAAACCGATTTCCAGGAATTGCTGGACGAGAACCCGCTGCCTGCCTCCATTGATTTTAACCTCAAGAACATGTATGTGCAGAAGGATACCATCGCGGCCATCAAGGCCGACCTGGAGCAGCGGCAACTGGTGATCGAAAGTGTAAAATATCCTGCTTTTGTGGTGGAAAAAATGGGTTCATCGGTACGGGCCGGGCTCATCGTATTTGCCTCACTGGCCGCCCTGTTCTGTATCTTATCTATTATCCTTATTGATAATACCATCAGGCTGGCCATGTACAGTAACCGGTTCCTGATTAAGACCATGCAAATGGTGGGCGCTACCCGCGGGTTTATAGCCAAGCCGCTGAATATGCGGGCAGTACTGAATGGATTGATCGCCGCCCTGGTGGCTATTGGCCTTATTTACGGGTTGATGATGTTGTCGGAATATTTTCTACCCTATCTCCGCGACCTGCGGGATAATGGCAAGGTGGCCACCCTGTTCCTCTTTTTGATAGTGCTGGGTATCAGCATTTCCCTGTTCAGCACCTATCGCAGCGTGGTAAAATACCTGAAAATGAAACTGGACGAGCTTTATTAAGCGCCCCGGCCAGCTGGCTCCTGTTGATAAAGATTTTTTATGCCCCTTTAACGAACCGGGCACACAAAGTTTACATATATTGCGCACCTAATAATTGGCCCAAATGAAGGAAACAAAAAAACAAACCGCTCCTGCTACCAGCCTGTTCACCAGGGAAAATTATATCTGGATCATTGCAGGTATTATTCTGGTAGGTATTGGTATTATTTTAATGGCGGGTGGCAACAGCGACGATCCCAACGTTTTCAGGGAAAATGAAGTGTACAGCGCTCGTCGAATCACTATTGCGCCCATTTTGATTTTGCTGGGACTGGGTGTTGAAGTGTATGCCATTTTCAAAAAGCCCAAGAATAGTTAATACAAACTAATTAATAAGGTAATAAGGCGATGCTTGATAAGGTATCGCTTTATTTGTTTTATACAGTTAAGCCTGTCTGTTCTGCTAACCCGTTAGCCAATTAATTCATTAACTCGTTAACTGATCAACAAAACAACAAATGAGCACGTTACACGCCATCATCATTGCTATTATTGAAGGTTTAACCGAATTTTTACCCATTTCATCAACCGGGCATATGGCCATTGCCTCTGCCATCATGGGCGATAACGGCGACTTTGCCAAACTGTTTGAGATCGTTATTCAGTTTGGCGCCATTTTATCGGTAGTGGTGCTGTACTGGCGCAAATTTTTTGATTTTAAAAAGATCTCCTTTTATATAAAGCTCATTATTGCCATTATACCGGCCCTGGCCTTTGGCGCTTTGTTTAAAAAGCACATTGATGCCATGCTCGAAAAGCCCATGATCATTGCACTTATTATGTTGCTGGGCGGTATTGTACTGCTGTTTGTTGATAAATGGTTTCAAAAATCAACCATCGATAATGAAGCGAACATCAGCAATAAAAAAGCCTTTATCATTGGTTTGTACCAGGTGCTTTCGATCGTTTTTCCCGGTTTAAGCCGAAGCGCGGCTACCATTATTGGTGGTATGCAACAGAAATTAAGCCGGCGCCTGGCGGCAGAATTCTCTTTCTTCCTGGCCGTACCCACCATGCTGGCGGCAACAGTTTATAGCCTGTACAAGATGTATAAAGAACAACCTGAAGTACTCACCCATAGCGGAAACATAGGTACGCTGTTGTTAGGTTGTGCTATCGCATTTATTGTTGCCATACTGGCCATCAAATTCTTTATTACCTTTTTGCAGAAACATGGTTTCCGGCTGTTTGGCTGGTACCGTATCATTGTTGGCCTGGCTTTAATCATCCTTTTTTATACCGGTGTTATTGGTTAATAAATGAGATAGCCACTCGTATTCCCCTAAACTGTCCAAAGCTACTATTATGCAAACTGCACCCCGTAAAGTGATCAACGCCTGGTGTATGTACGACTGGGCCAACTCGGCCTACAACCTGGTGATTACTTCTACCATATTTCCGGCTTATTTTGAAGGCGTCACTAAAAACCGGATGCCCGATAATGAAATAGAATTCCTGGGCCGCAGGTTTGTGAATACGGCTTTATATAATTATGCCCTGGGTACCGCATTCATAGTGGTGGCCTTTATTATTCCGATACTCACTTCTATAGCCGATTACCGGGGTAACAAGCGCAATTTCATGCGCTTTTTTTGTACCATGGGCGCTATATTCTGTTGCCTGCTATACTTTTTTGCGCCGGAATATGTTCCGGAAAACGCCAATCGCCTTTCTTCAACAAGCTTAACGATTGGCATTTTTTGTATGGTGTTATCGTGCATTGGCTTTTGGGGCAGCCTCGTATTCTATAATTCTTTTCTACCCGATCTGGTACCACATAACCAGCGCGACCGCATCAGTGCGCGCGGTTATACCTGGGGATATATAGGCAGCGTTATTTTGCAGATACTTTGTTTTATAGTTGTATTCTTTCCGGAATCGTTTGGCTTCCATAGCAAATTTGATAAAGACTTTATGCCTGCCCGCATTTCGTTTGTGCTGGTGGGTTTGTGGTGGTTTGGTTTTGCCCAGATCCCTTTCCGGTATTTGCCTATCAATACAATGAAGGAACGGCGTGAGCTCAAAAATGTATTCAGCAATGGCTTTCTTGAATTAAAGAAAGTATGGACCCAGCTGAAACATATGCGCGTTCTTAAATTGTTCCTGGTATCCTTCTTCTGGTACAGTGCCGGTATACAAACCGTCTTTCTCGCTGCTACACAATTCGGGGCGAAAGAACTGCACCTGCCCACCGATAAGCTTATTATTACCATCATGATCATTCAGCTGGTGGCCATTCCCGGCGCTATTATTATTTCGCGGGCCTCTGAACGTTTTGGTAATATTCAAACCTTAATGACTGTGGTGCTGATATGGATAGGCGCCTGCATTGGTGCCTACTACACGTATACAGATATTCAATTCTATATTCTTGGCGCTGTTGTGGGTCTGGTAATGGGCGGTATTCAATCGCTTAGCCGCTCTACCTATTCGAACCTCATGCCCGAAACAAAAGACACGGCTTCTTTCTTCAGCTTTTATGATGTTACTGAAAAAGTAGCGCTGGTGATTGGTATGTTCACGTTTGCTTTTATTGAAGAACAAACCATTCATTTTGGCGGCATGCGTAACTCGGTACTGGCTCTCATGTTTTTCTTTATGCTGGGTTTTGTTTGGCTGGGTTTAACAATGAGCGCGTTAAAAAAGGCCCAAAAGCAATCCTCAGGCACTGCCCAGGGCTAATGATGTAAAAAATTGTGGTAGTATTTTTGCAAACAGAAGAGATCATTGGTGCAGCAGGGATACAATGAACCAGGAATTAAAAACTTAGAACCAAACACTATTTATAACATGCAGTTATATTCAATAAATACCGGCTATTTCAGACTGGATGGCGGCGCTATGTTTGGTGTAGTGCCTAAATCGATATGGAATAAACTGAACCCTTCTGATGAAAACAACCTGTGTAACTGGGCCATGCGCAGCATGCTGATACAGGAAGAGAACCGGCTCATTTTAATTGATAACGGCATTGGCGATAAACAGGATGATAAATTTATGCGACACTATTACCTGAACGGCGACGACTCGCTGAACAAATCGCTGGCCAAATACGGGTTCCATGCCGATGATATCACCGATGTATTTTTAACCCATCTGCATTTCGATCATTGTGGTGGCAGTATCATTCGTTCGGGCGATAAACTGGTGCCTGCTTTTAAAAATGCTACCTACTGGAGCAACTTACGGCATTGGGAAGCTGCCACACAACCCAATGACCGTGAAAAAGCCTCCTTCCTGAAAGAGAATATTTTGCCGATCGAGGAAAGCGGGCAATTGAAATTTGTTGAACCCACCGATGGTGTTCAATTTTCCGATACCATGAAAGTACGGTTCGTGTACGGGCATACAGAAGCGATGATGTTGCCACAGATCAGCTACAAAGGACATACTGTTATATATGTCGCTGATCTGTTACCGGCTGTAGCTCACCTGCCTATTCCCTACGTAATGGCGTACGATATGTTTCCGCTTTCAACCATGCAGGAAAAAAAACAATTCCTTACCGAAGCAGTGGACAACAATTACATTCTCTTTTTTGAACATGACCCGGTGAATGAATGTTGTTCGTTACAACAAACAGATAGAGGCGTACGTCATAAGGAAGTATTCAAATTGGAAGATCTGAAATAACTGAGATAAAAGTTTTGAGCAAAGGTGAGTCGCTCTTTAAGAGCGGCTCATTTTTTTTGCAAGGTGAGCCTCCCTTTAAAGGAGACTCACCTTTTTTATTTATAGCCAGTAAGATGTCTGAACGTTGATAATTGATCAACCGTTACTAACGGATGTTAATTAAACCATTATTAATTAATCAGCTACAGGCTTTATTTTCATTTGAATTTCGTATACGGCATAAGCATAAAAACAGACTGCTATTTAAACACGCTATCATATCCTTCATACGCGTACAAACAACACTATGGATATCCGTTGGCGTTATTAACAGTAAAAGCACATCATAGAAACACTCAAAATCAACCAGATACGCAATTGTCGTAATTGACGTTTTTGTCGTTTCTATGGTATTACCGGTCTATTTGCAGAAAATGCATTATAATTTTTAAACATATCATTCGTGCGACACAATTCGCATGCGTCATTTTTATAATATTTTTTGAAATTGGTTGAAAATCAATTTTCGGCCGATTTTTAAATTTTGATCTTCCAAATTGCAAAATGGCCGGTTTTTAAAAATTCGATCTGCATGAAGGGGCGAGTGTCGCATCGTTTGAGTTGAATTCACGGGCGACGAGCCAAAACTGACATTTTCAAATTTTGAGCTTTCGTGCATTTTGGGATCCGGGCAATATTCCGATTCCGGATTATTTTTTACTGGCGGTCAATTTTTTAAATTCGGGACCGGTTGCTTACTTTTTGAGGATGCTGGTTAGGAGGAATGGGGTGGGTTTATTAGAATTTGCGCCAACTGAAAAATGGGGAGTTTTAAATTTGGTGTATCTATTTTATTTTTTGGGTTGGAACCGCTAATTCGTGTTTTCATCACTCCGCACCGCGGCTTTACTTTCATGCTTCATGGTTATATTTTCCTGATTTCATTCGGTGAAAAATGGGCTGGCAACATTAAGGCTTTGCATAATGAGTTTGCCCCTTTACATGGCGAATTCACTGTTTTACATGGCGAATTCACTGTTTCACATGGCGAATTCATTGTTTTACATGACGAATTCACTGTTTTAAATGACGAGTTTAACAGCCAACATAACGAGTTTGAATTGTTTTTTTCAGTTTGAACAGGCCGCATATCGTGTTTGTGGCAAAATTTTTCAATTTCAGTCTATTGCATGCAGAGTTAATCGCAGCACGTGTTTAGTTACAGCTTACTCTTTCCCTGAGTTAACGAACTCTTGTCAGGAGTAAGCTAATTCCCGAACTGAATAAGCTTCAACCCGCACAGCAAGCTGATAAACTCGTATTGCAGGCTCATAAACCCGCGCTGCAAACATTTAAACTTGCGCAACAGGCTCATAAAACCGCCCTGCAGACCAATAAAATCGCCCTGCAAAGCATAAAAAACCACCAAACAAAGCATACAAATCTGAAAACAGCTCATTCAATTCACCAAACAGCAAGCTCAAACCGGGCTGCAGCATAAAAAAACCGCCCCAACGGTACTGTTGGGGCGGGCAACAAATTTTTCAGTGATGTATACAGTGTTTAAATTGAAGCAAACTGCAGTCGAAAAAAATCATTATAGATTGGAAATCAGGCTACTACCGACCAAAACCGATTCTCTCCCACTCTACAGGCTAACCAGGGAAGTGAGCGGATAGCGCAGATTACGATAGCTGATCATATCGATCTTTACGCTGCCAACAGATATTGGGCTTTCAATCCGGATGGGAATATGATTCCGGTCATCGCTTACCCAAACCGTCATTTTCTCGCCACCCTCAAAAATGGTCCCTTTAATAAGTAATGGCTTAAATTTAATAGCCCTGAACTTCCCATATTTGGTCTTGATGGTTTCCTTGCCCAGGTAACGGATGTACATTTCATACACTTCATTGTCAAGGAACATGGAGAAATTGATCTTGTCGTTAACCTTCAGTTTATTAAACTCAATATTCCGGGAATAATAAACCGCGCTTAACACATCCTGCACGCACTCGGGCACCTTGTAAACCCCCTGGTTGGTCACCGCTGAATTAGCGGCCTTATTGAAAGTTACATTCTCATATTTCTTATAGCCACCTTCATACACATTACGGATAAAGCGGTATGGCTGCAGGGTTCCCGTGTCGATATAAGTTTCATACTTATCCCGAACCTTGAAGAAGTTATCGTAAAAACTATAGGTTTTTCCGTCGCCAATAATATGATATACGGGTTTACCGGCCATTTTCTCCACTGTAGTGGTGAAAGAAGCTTCACCAGCCCCGAAATAGGCGCCTACTACAGTATAAAATACCTTCAAAGTGATCACCTCTCCATTCGAAAAGGCCGAGTTACGGATCTCGCAAAAGCCGTCCCCCGCTCTCAGCGGAAAACTTATAACAAAAAGCAGGAGAAAAACGAGTGGTCGGTTTACTTTCATGTAACGCTATTCAATTAATCCAATTAATAAGGTTGACGTCCGGGCCGGTGTATTTATTTTCTATTATTAAATACTTTAATGCCTAAAATTAGTAAACTCCCTATCAACGCTGGTATTACCAGGTTTATGATCCAAACGGCCAGCGATGTGGCCAGTATTCCGGTAATATTGCTATCAAAAAGTTGTACCACTTCAATGCCGACTTTCCATCGAACCCCTAACTCGGTGATCACTGCTATGGTGGGTACTATTGCTAAAACAAGGAATATTACACTAACCGAACCGGCAACCTGTGCAACAGTTATGTGCACATCAAACACATCGAACAGCAGGTAATATTGCCCTAAAAAAACGCTGTATCTCAGTACAGATAAAGACAGGATCCGTAAAAGGATAGTTGCGTTAAGATTATCTAAAACCCTGATATAAGATACAGGTTTCCGCAACCGGGGCATCTTTTCAACCCATCTTACCAGCCCTGCTAAACGAAAATAAAATAATGTTAAAATTACTGCCCCAGCTATGGCTGCATATAACACCAATTTCAGCCAAAGCCCGGCAAACGTATGAAGCAATTCTGTATTCCCATATGATTGCAGATATAAAATTCCGCCAATTCCAACCCACAAAGTAACCAGCAACTGCCCCATACTGCATACAATAGTAAGAGAAATTGCCTTTATTCGCTTGCCTTCACCAAGATATAATATGCGCCCCATGTATTCCCCTATACGGTTGGGGGTAAAAAATGCCAGCGTAGTTCCGGTAAAAACAGCTTTGCAACTCTGTATAAATGATAATCGCTGTACCTGCTTTATGGCGATCTGCCATTTACGGGCTTCCACCCCCCAATTAACAAACATGAATACTATTGCCAGTACCATCTTCCACCATTCAACACCCGTTGTTGCCCGCCATGCATGCTGCAGGGAAGCCTTCCAGTTGTTCTGCCGTAATAATTGCTGGTAAATTGACCAGGCCAGCAGGCAAAACACCAGCGGCCCTATAACATAGTTGAGAAGAATTTTGATATTTTTGTTCGACGTCACCAAAATAAGTTTACAAAGTAATTACATCCCCACACTCATTGCATACACCTTCAAAAATAATTCTTGGTATAGATCCCGGCACCCTGGTAATGGGATATGGCATTATAGCCGTATCGCCGCAAAAAATAAAACTGCTCGAAATGAGCATACTCAAGCTGAACAGTCGTAAAGACAATTATGAACGCTTGCAGCTCATTCACCAAAAAGTAAGCGAACTTATAAAAGCGCACAAGCCTTCCAGCTTTGCCATTGAAGCGCCTTTTTTTGGGAAGAACGTACAAAGTATGCTCAAGTTGGGCCGCGCTCAGGGCGTAGCCATTGCAGCTGCTATAAATGCCGGGCTGGAAGTTTTTGAATATTCCCCCAAAAAAATAAAGCAATCCATTACCGGTAATGGTAATGCGGGAAAAGAACAGGTATGGCAAATGCTGCAACGCATCCTTTCCATTCAACATAATACAGATATCAAATACCTCGATGCTTCCGATGCGCTGGCGGTGGCGGTATGCCATCATTTCCAGGACAATACCCTGTTAAAAACCGCCGGCAAAAAACTAAAAGGCTGGGAAGATTTCATTGCGAAAAACCCCGACAGGATAATAGCGAAACGGCAAAGCTGAACGGGAAATGCTCATGATCTTCGAGATCAACCTGCATCTTGCATCGTTAAATAGCCGATTGCCTGCTGCCGGTTATCTGGTTCCTACTCTGGCCGCCGGTGTTCTGGCGTAGGCCAATTGCCGAAAAAGTAGTGATCCCGAATGCGGCACTCCCTTTTCCGTTTCACCCCTTCATTGCCTTGATGATCTTTTCCTGTGAAGCTTTCAATTGTTCAGGCGTAAGCTTGAGCTTGCCACGGGTGAAATTCAGGTCGTTTATACCGTTGATGGGCACCAGGTGCAAATGTGCATGTGGCACTTCGAGCCCTACTACGGCCATGCCACAGCGGTTACAGGGAAACGCTTTTTCAATAGCTTTTGCGATAGGCTGTGAAAATACCAGCATCCGGCCAAGATAATCTTCAGGCATATCGAAAAACTTATCTACTTCCAGCTTCGGCACTACCAATACATGCCCTTCAACCAGGGGAAAAATATCAAGGAATGCAAAGAAATGTTCATCTTCTGCAATCTTATAGGCCGGTATATCACCGGCAATTATCTTCGAAAAAATAGTCATATGCCCCGTAGTTTTTAATATGAGTTGAAAGCACTATACATGCCTTATAAAAACCATTGTAAGTGGCGCACAAAGCTACTGTAAATGATAAACCAGCCTAAAAGAAATTAGCAATAAATATCCGGGAATCTCGGGGTGTAACGGTTGTTAAACAGTGATCTCTTCAATCTGGAACTTGAGCAGGCCGGCAGGAACCTGAACTTCTGCCACATCGCCTACTACCTTGCCAAGGAGGCCCTGGCCAATGGGGGAAGTCACTGAGATTTTTCCCTGTTTCAGATCAGCTTCTTTTTCAGAAACGATAGTGTAGGTGATCCTTTTTTTATTAGCAAGATTAAGAATGGTTACTTTGGTAAGAATAGATACTTTACTGGTATCTACATTTTCTGTATCCAGTATCCGAACGCTGGCAATATCGTTTTCAAGTTTTTTTAATTTGGCTTCCAGTATACCCTGGGCTTCTTTGGCAGCATCGTATTCAGCATTTTCCTTCAAATCGCCTTTTTCACGTGCTTCAGCAATAGCCCTGGCCGCCGCCGGACGATCAACCGTACGCATACGCAGCAGCTCTTCCTTCATTTGCTCGAGTGTTTCTTTTGTAACGTATAAAACACTTGTCATAAAAACCTCCTTATTTTAAACCAGATATATTTGGTGCTCTCTACTATAAATAGAAAAAAAGAACAACGCCTCAGAGCTGAAGCGTTGCACTACTGTATAAAACAAAAATAAAGTTTTTTTCAGAATGATTTAGCTACCCGGATCGATTTTTTAAAAGGAAACCGGTTAAACCAGCGGCCTTGCCCATTCCTGGCGCAATTGGCGTCCCTGATTTAGCATTTTTTTAGCATGTACGGGCTACTAACCTTAGATCCCCAGTTTCTCCAATACCACACTGGCCATTTTATAAAAAGCCTCATGACTGTAGCCGGCAGTATGCGGTGTAATGAGCACATTGGGCTGCTGTAAAAGCCAGTCCAACTCCTTTTTCTCCGATTCGGAATAGGTTTCCAGCTTTTCATTTTCCAGCACATCGAGGCCGGCCCCGGCAATTTTACCATTCTGCAGGGCCCTGATAATAGCCCCGGTATCCTGCACCTTACCCCGCGAGGTATTTAAAAAAAACGGCTTGCGTTCAAGCGCATTAAAAAATGCATCATTGGCATAATGAAAGGTATCGTCGGTCAATGGCAGGTGTAAACTCACCACATCGGCATAGCGGGCAATTTGTTCCTGGTTGGCTTCCCGTACAATTCCTTTGGCAAAGCCAAATTTAAATTTATCACAGGCCAGCACCGTAACATCAAAAGCAGCCAGTAATTTGGCAAAGGCGCTGCCCGTGTTGCCAAAGCCCACGATCCCCACTGTTTTACCAGTAAGCTCAATACCCCGGTTGGCATCGCGTATCCATTTGCCCTCCCTTATTTCCTGCATACTGCTGTTCATCTTGTTCATCAGGCTCAGCAACATGCCCAGTGCATGTTCAGCTACAGCATTCCGGTTGCCTTCGGGACTGCTTGCGCATTTTATGCCCATACGTTCGGCATAGGCCACATCAATCAGTTCCATGCCACTGCCCAGCCGGCCAATCCATTTTAATTGCGTTGCCCGGTCGAGCATGGGTTTATCGATCTTTATGCGGGTGGTTACTATGAGGCCTTCCGCTTCCTGAATAATATTCAGCAGCTCTTCGTAAGTAACAGCGGGAACATATTGAATGGTAAAACCTTTTTTCTGTAACTGCTCAATCAGCCAGTCATGTACTTTGGCGGTTATAATCACTTTCTTCATCATCCTGTTGTCTGTATCTGGTGGGGTTATTATTTCATGGTGAAAGTAAGCCGGGCAAAATCGTTCACCGTTAATTGTTCGGCTCTTTTATCAAATATGGGATCTTTCAGTTCTTTGGGCGTATATAAACTTTTAACCGCATTCCGTAAGGTTTTACGACGCTGGTTAAAAGCGGTTTTTACCAGTACAAAAAATGCCCGTTCGCTTTTCATTTCAGGCACGGTTTGCCGGGGTGTTAACCTGATCACGGCGCTTTTTACTTTGGGGGGCGGATTAAAAGCATTCTCACTTACTTCAAACAAGTATTCCACATCAAAAAATGCCTGCACCAGCACGCTCAGGATCCCGTACACTTTATTGCCTTCGCGGGCAACAACCCGTTGCGCCACTTCTTTCTGGAACATACCAATAACGGTTTGCACACTGCCTTTCCATTCCAGTACTTTAAACAATATCTGTGAGGAAATGTTATAAGGGAAATTGCCCACTAGCGTGAACGGTTCGCCAAACGGCTGTTCAATTGTCAGAAAATCCTGGTGAATGATCTTTGATTGCAATGCGGGATATTGTTGCAGTAACCAGTTCACCTTTTCTTCGTCCAGTTCAACACATTTAAAGTCGATACCGGGCAATTGGTGTAAATATTTGGTTAAAGCACCGCCACCGGGGCCTACCTCCAGCAGCCGTTGAAATGGCTGCTGCTGCAATGCCTGCACTATTTTGTGACAAATATTTTCATCTTTCAGAAAATGCTGTCCCAGCGATTTTTTTAGTGTATACACATGGCAAAAGTACAAAGAAGTTGAGAAGTTGAAAGGGGTGCGGAAACAGAAGATAAGAAAGAGGTAGGGGAATATTCAGGAATGAAATCCGGCCGGACCTCTTTGATCCGCATGAAACTAAAACCTTGGTCAACCTTATATTTGTAAACGTCCTGTTCTTTTTCTTGTACTAATGGGTCTGGGTTTATGTAATTGCTGCATACCACATTCAACGGCCTCGCCTGTAATGACTCCGGATAGTGGTAATGCTTCCCATTGTATGCCCGCCGACTGTTTGCCGGCAGGTCGTGCATCCTCTATAGTTTTTAATGAATTGATTATATCGTCAGCCAGTTTGTTGCTGGTTTCAACACCATCAGTAAGTTTGTTGGTGGTGAGTAGTTCGTTAGCCAGTCTATCAGTGCTGATAGTGCCATCGGTTAACGGGCCGGTTATTATGGCGCCAGTTGCTTTATTTGTAGTGCTTACTTTACTGTTTACAGTAGCCGGAGGTGAATAAGCTCCGGTTGGGGTTATTTGTGCCAGTGCATGATCGTTACATACTGTTGTGATCAGCACAGCCAGTAGGGCGTTTTTCATATATACGGATCTTAGGGCAAGCTATAAACGTACCTTTCGAAATATTATTGGAAACTCAACACTAAAATAAACACTTACCAACAACAGATACGCTAGTTAAATAATGGAATTGTTTAATGTTTAATTCAAATCCTACATGAATACATTTGAGTGGTGGTTAAAACCTGCAGCTTAAAGCATAACACTTCAAGCTGCAAGTAAAACATAAAAAAACAACAGTTGTTATTTAGTGAGGATCATCTTTTCTATAAATGTATCGCTGCCCGCAAGCACTTTAACGGTATACATGCCTTTTGCCCAGCTTTTGAAATCATCCATGCTAATGGTAGAATAGCCTTTTTTCACCTGCGTGTGCATAGTTCTCATCAACTGGCCGGTAACACTATAAACCTGTACCTGCACATCCCTGTCGGCATCTGAATGCATGTATAGCTGAAAATGATCACGCACGGGGTTAGGCGACAGGGTTATCCCGGTTGAATTACCATCCAATGCCACTCGTATAGTTCTGGTGTATTGAACTCCGCCATTACGGCCCGATACCTTGATGCGGTAATACACATACGAACCATTCAACCCACTTACATTATCGGTAGCTTTATAGGCCAGGTACCGTGTTGTGGGCGATTGATTATTTACTATATCTACAAGCGTAAAATGTGTGCCATCAATACTTCTTTCAATGGTGAAAGATTGCACTTCCTGGTTCTGGAATACCGACCAGTCAAGGTTCACCACACTTTTTGCCAACTCGCCACTTAAGGTTACATCGTTGGTTGCCAGTACCACACAGGTAGGATCTGAAGTTATCACTACTGTATCGCTTGCATAATAAGGACAACTGGTGGCCAGTGTTTGCGTAACAATATAGGTACCTGGCTGGTCAACTGTAATACTTGTTCCGGTAGTGGCGCCAACAATGTGGCCATTGGCTGTGGTCCAGGCATAGTTAGAAGTTGAATAAGGATTTACAACTGTTAAAGTACTTATGCCTGTAGCGCCGCAAAATACCGGCTGATCGGCCGCAGCATCTGCCTTGTCGGGCAGGAACAGATCGAAGGGGCCGATAAAATCTTTTAACTCTGCATTAAAAGAAACAGAAGAACGCGTCTTGATCAGGATCTTGCTGAAAGGAATACCGCAATTAGTTACTCCAAGGAGTTTATCGGGGTTCAATCCCAAAATGGAGAGGTTCACCCCAAATTCCATAAACTGGCCTGCCGCGAAACTCGTCAGCACTGAATTATCGGCCCGCACTATTCCGTAAGGACCGGCCCAACTGGTAGTTGAATTTGTTGTACCAAAATAAAAAGGATCTGCGGTTTTCGGTTTTATACCGGCATAGCCATATTGCGAACCGCTGTTTGCGCCATCAAAGGTATACGTCCAGTCAAATGCATTGGGAATTATAGCAAAGTCAGCTTCGTCGATCCAAATGCGGGCTTCAATAGAAGAAAGGCTCGAGCTGCCATAATTAGCCGAAAAAATAATATCGCCCACCTGCGTTACATTACCCGCAGCATCAAATTTCCAGGAAGTGTGCCCGGCATCGGGGCCATACCCTGTGAATGCTTTCGTAGCGCGGGTGTAAAAAATATCGGTCTGGTATAATTCAAAATCAAAATACCGGTTACCATTCGTTGCCTCGAGGGCCAAACCGCCATACATCCACAGCGTATCGGCAAGAGTTCCCGTAGGGCCTTCCCTTCGAATATGCACATACGAGTCGAGGATATCATTTTTGTTGGGAATCGATTGTACATCACCTGTCCAATCGGCCGGACTGTCTCCATTTTTATCTGAGCCAGCAGCAAATGCAGTAGTATCATTGCCATGATAGTCGCGCACAAAAATAGCATCGATCAGTGTTCTGCTCCCTACAATACTAAAAGCGGGATATTGCATTTTCTTGTAGAAAGGAGTTGTCAGGTTTTTACCTGCAGCATATTGCGCCATTTTAGCCCCGGCCCCGGCAGTATCAATAATAAAAATACCAGTATTGGCTGCGCTACCAAGCCGGTAATACCAGTCATCATTTACAGGACTGGTCTTAAGCGCTTCATTGAACCAGTCAAGTTGTACATCGGCATCTACACCAAATTTACCGCGGATCACAGGCGCGGTTATCTGAGCCTGCGACCAGGATAAACTGGCTAGCAGTAACATCAGGGTAATAGTTTCACGTAAACGGATTTTCATAAAAACGGATTTATACTCTAAAGGGAAACAGTCTGCACGGAAGGTCTAATAGGTAGCCCGTTTATAAATGGAGGTCCGCATGAAAAGTATTGCCAACATAATTTTAGCATTTTCATAAGGGTGGATTGATTTTGGTCAAATGTAAATAACATTATATTAATATCATATAGTATATATACTAAATCATATATTTTCCTAAGGGCTTTGTTTCAGTAACTTAGGTGTTAACACTTAATTTAATAAGGAGAGGCCGGCCGGTTTTGGGATTAATTGTTGAACTAATTTTCCAGGATATGGAGTTTCCCGGCTTTACATCCCGGTATACCTTTAAGGCAGCCGTCTTTAACCCTTTACCCGAAAGGCTGGCTGGCATTATGCCTTAAACACACGGTGGAACATTATCTTGAACATTATATCGTAAATTAGCCGCTTCAATAGTAAACTCACAATGAACGCACAACAACAAAAACCCATAATAGGTATCTCGATCGGCGATCTGAACGGAATTGGGGCTGAACTGATCATAAAAACCCTGAACGATCATCGCCTGCTCGAACTTTGTACCCCCGTTATTTTTGCCTCTAATAAAGTGATCAATTTTTACCGTAAATCGGTGCCCGACATCAATTTCAGCTATCAAAGCATCAAGGAACTGAACCGCGTTAATTTTAAACAGATCAACATTTTCAATTGCTGGGAAGAAGAGGTGGGCATTACCCCCGGCCAGTTGTCTGATATAGGTGGCAAGTACGCTATCAAATCATTGACCATGGCAGTGCAGGCCCTGAAAGAAAATAAGATCCATGGATTGATCACGGCACCAATTCATAAAAAAAATACCCACAGCAACGAATTCAATTATACGGGCCATACGCCCTACCTGAAACACGTTTTCGGCGTGCAGGATGTAGCCATGCTTATGGTGGCTGGTTCGTTCAGGGTAGGTTTGTTAAGCGAACATGTTCCCCTGGCCGAGGCCGCAAAATATGTTACCCGGGAAAACATTCTGTCGAAGCTCAACATCATCAATAACTCACTTATTAAAGATTTTGGCATCGATAAACCCAAGGTTGCCGTACTGGGCCTTAACCCCCATGCCGGCGATGAAGGATTGATTGGCCGGGAAGAAGAAGAGATCATTAAGCCGGCTATTAAAGATGCGCGTCATTTTATGCTGGCCATGGGGCCCTACAGTGCCGACGCATTCTTTGCCCGCAGGCAGTATGAAAAATTCGATGCCGTACTGGCTATGTACCACGACCAGGGTTTAATACCTTTTAAATCACTGGCCATTGGCGAAGGCGTGAACTATACTGCAGGCCTGCCTGTCGTTCGCACTTCCCCCGACCATGGCACTGCCTTTGATATTGCCGGTAAGAACAAGGCCGATAATACCTCATTTCTCACAGCCATATTCGAATGTATCGATATCATTAACCGCCGCCATGGATATATTGAAAGCCATCGCAATCCCGTGAAGAAAGTTACACCGGCCATTCTCGCCAATGTGGAAGATGAAAAAATTGAAGAAGACAGCAACGAAGAATAAATTACAACATTGAATAACAAAAATCCCCCGGCCTTCCGGGGGATTTTTTATTTTGATAGGACAAGTAGGCTAAGGTTTATGAAATAAGTTTGCCTGTTCATAATTCCGGATCATCGGGATCAGGACAACTATCTCTGCCATAAGCTAAGGTTTAGGAATAAGATGTCAGTCATTGCAACTTTTAAGGTTTAAAAAATAAGGACAAGGTTTAAGCAATACACTTCATGCAAAGCATAGGCTAAGGTTTACGAAATAAGTTCACACATCAGAACAACTATTTCATACCAAATACACAGGAATCGCCCACTTCCGGGGCAGGAACATATTGAATGAAAGATTTAACTTGAATTACGAAGCACCTGGTACCTGTTGCCTTTAACAACCAACTGGTTAGTTACAACAACACTGGGTCTTAATGAATAAAAATAACCGGCAGGTAATTTGAAGATGCGTAGAAATAAAGACATGTTTTCAGTTTTCAGGTGTACGTTTCACAATTAAAGTGCGCTTATATAACGTATGTGTTGAATATATTATTTCCCCTAATAAATAATAAAGAATAGCACTTATTCAACAACTGGCTGATTATCACCAAACTGAAATTTCATACATCAAAATTATTTGACATAGATCAATAGCACAATAAAACATTTCTGGGGGCTATAGCACTTATTTAAACATCTCGTTGGCAATGCCCTTGTTTATAATATAACTGGTGTAGGAAATTTGAATTTTACCTTTTTGATTACCGCTTGCTGAATTTGCTTTTGATGTTTGTTCACCGGTATCATAATCAAATGCGAGCCCTTTGGGTAGTTTATAATCTTTGGTAGCAAATAAAAAAGTGATCACATCGGGCAAACCGCGGTTGCCGTATTTGCCATACTGCATTTCCATTTCGTAAGTTCCATTTTCGCGGGTGGTAATAATGGCCTTTTTCACCAGCGATTCTTTTTCATCAATATACAGGGTTGAAACCACTATGTCGCTCTTTTCATCGAGTGGTAATAATTTAACGATCGCAACCGGCGAACCATCCACCGTACCCTTTCCGGCTGCCACGGCCGTATAATTATTTCCTTCAAACAAAGAAGCCAGGTTAATATTGCCACCGCCTTTGGGCACAATGGAAATACCATCCTGTTTTCTGATCTTGAATTTATCGGGTTTCTTATAAAAAATGGTCACTTTCGATTCGGGAACCTTCATGAACGACACATCCGTTTTCATTACACCCTCAGCCTGATAGTCGTTTACAAGCGCCAGCTTTTCCTTTACTTTCTTTATCAGATCATTGGCATCCTGTGCACGGCTCACAAAACCAGGCAGTAAGAACAGCATCAGCAAACAGGCCAATACAGATAATTTCATTCCGGGAATATTCATACTACAAATTTAACACACCTGCATCAGCCAGCGGCAGTTTTAACGAAGCCTTACAGAAAGCAGCCTCAAGGGCCGCAGGCTTTTATAAAGGCAAGCTCTCCTCTGCCCATTTTAAAAATTTCCGTATTCCATACCCTGAATATCTTATACCCCAGTTCCTTTCTTCCGGGATTTCGGCCTACCGGTGTGGTAGCAGCGCTAACACCTGTAGCCATTAGCAAAAATAAACAGGCCATTATGGTTTAGGGGTTTATGGCCCTGAACCGACATATAAAAGGAAAGCAGAAAAACAGTTTGGGGCCCGGCATTGGCACTACTATTTGACCGTGGTTGCGTCGCACTCGTCGGGGTTCGGTTCGCTTTTCGGCTATGATCTTGAATCAGCAGCTCGTAAAACGAGGATCCGGCGTTTAGCATTTTGCAAACGTTTGTCTTAACTAATATGGCAGCGTTTGCATCGCGCATGTTTTAATTTCTTAATTTCCGTTCCTTCATCAAAAGAACACCTTGTGAAATCAGCATTATTTGTAATGTCATTTTTGTTGGGAGGCGCTAGTGCCTTTGCCCAAACAGGTAACTCAACCGCATTCGCACCCTACGCTCAAACAATGCCCGGCAGCAACGTAAGCTTTAATATGGTGCCAATACAGGCCGGCAGTTTTATGATGGGCAGTCCTGCCACCGAAACAGGTCATAAACCGGTGGAAGGACCTGCAAAAAAAGTAAAGCTCGATGCATTCTGGATGGGCGCCAAAGAAGTGACCTATGATGAATTTTTATTGTTCTTCAATGATGAAAATCTCCCCCGCGAATCAGAGGTGGATGCCGTAACCCGGCCTACACCGCAATATATTGATCTTAGCTGGGGCATGGGAAAACAGGGCGGTTTTCCGGTTAATAGCATGTCGCAATATACTGCTATGATGTATTGCCGCTGGCTGTATAAAAAGACCGGCATCTTTTACCGCCTTCCTACTGAGGCCGAATGGGAATATGCCTGCCGGGCGGGCACCACCAGCGCCTACTTTTTTGGCGATGATCCCAAACAACTGAAAGATTATGCCTGGTTTGCTGAGAACAGCAATAAGAAGTACCAGAAAACCGGGCAAAAAAAGCCCAATGCCTGGGGATTGTATGATATGCTGGGCAATGTAAGCGAATGGACGCTCGATCAGTTTCGCGAAGATTATTTTACCAGTTTGGGCGATACAGGCACCAACCCAATGGTGGCGCCAACGGAAACATATCCCCGCACGGTTCGCGGCGGCGGTTATTCCGACAAAGCCGATGCACTTCGCTGTGCAACCCGGCAGCCCTCCGATGCGTCATGGAATAAACGCGATCCTCAAATGCCAAAAAGCAAATGGTGGTTAACCGATGCCATGGCCGTTGGCTTCAGGATCGTTCGTCCGGTACAGGCGCCCACTGCAGAAGAAGCAGAAGCTTTTTATAAAAAATATTGCCGCGAGTAACACCCAGGGGAATTTTGAAATTTTGAGATTTCGCGATTTTGAGATTGGTCAGAAGGCAAAACCTAAACGAAATCGCAAAATCCCTAAATCGCAAAATCAGAAATCCGAAATTCAGGCTTCCGCCAAAAGGCGAATGAATAAAAGATTCAAGAATAAAAAATACATACGGTTCCTGATTTTGTTATACTAAAACTGATGCAAATGAGCACATCGAACAACCTTGCCACTTCGCGCCGCCGCTTTGTAAAACAATCTACCTGGCTGGCCGGAGGTTTACTTGCAGCTCCATTGATCTCAAAAGCCAATTTCTTTTCTGGTGCAGACGATACCATAAAAGTTGCGTTGATCGGCTGCGGCGGCCGGGGTACCGGCGCCGCACAACAGGCCTTATTAAGCAAACAGAACGTTAAGCTGGTGGCCATGGCCGATGCTTTTCGCGACAACCTCGACCGTAGCTATAAACGGCTAACCGCACCCGAAAACGCAAAAAATAATGGTGGTGTTAATTTAAGCGAACGCATCGATGTTCCGGAAGAAAGAAAATTCTCCGGTTTTGATGCCTATCAAAAAGCGATTGCCCTGGCCGATGTAGTGATACTGGCAACACCGCCCGGCTTTCGACCTATTCATTTTGAAGAGGCAATCAAACAAAACAAACATGTATTCATGGAAAAACCGGTGGCCACCGATCCTGCCGGTATAAAGAAGGTGCTGGAGGCCGCCGAATCAGCCAAACAAAAGAAATTAAACGTGGTAGTAGGTTTGCAGCGCCACTACCAGAATTCTTACCGCGAGTTATTCAAACGCAAAAAGCTCATCGGTGATATTATATCGGCCCAGGCCTGGTGGAACAATGATGGCGTATGGGTGCGCAAACGCCAGTACGGCCAAACAGAAATGGAATACCAGATGCGCAACTGGTATTACTTTGTATGGTTATGCGGCGATCATATTTGCGAACAGCATATCCATAATATTGATGTGGTGAACTGGTTCAAAGAGGGTTACCCGGTGAAAGCCCAGGGTATGGGTGGCCGCCAGGTGCGTAAAGGCAAAGATAATGGTGAGATCTTCGACCATCACTACGTTGAGTTCACCTATGCCGATGGCTCTGTGCTCAACAGCCAGTGCCGCCATATTCCCGGCACCATGAGCAAGGTTGATGAACTACTGGTGGGCACAAAAGGAAAGATCCAGTGCGGCGATGCCAACATTGTTGACCCGAAAGGAAAAGTGCTGTACCAGTTCGATAAACAAACCGAAAACAATCCTTACCAAACCGAACACGATGAATTGTTTGCGGCTATTGCCAAAGGTGAATACAAGTTCGCTGATGCCGAAATGGGCGCCCATAGCTCCATGACTTCTATCCTGGGCCGTATGGCCACCTATACCGGACAGGTAGTTGAATGGGACAAAGCATTGAACTCGGGGTTGAACCTGCAACCCCAATCATACGATTTCAATGCCATGCCACCCATTTTACCCAATGATGAAGGCTATTACCCGGTTCCCATTCCCGGAGTAACGAAGTATGGATTTTAAAAAATATTGATAGTCAGCCCGCCCCGAAGAAAGGTACAACCGGCACCATTCTTCGGGGCTTTATTTTGCCCGGCCGGCTGGCATACCTTAAAAATTTTACTTACCTTCCCCTTACTGGCAGCCAGCTTCGCTGCCCAGGCTCCGTTCAGTAGCAGAAAGTATTCCCAGGTTACTATTCAACCAATCAACAAGTGCAACGCAAATGGTATGATGTACCCATGCTGGTACCGGGTATTTGCCAATGATATCAATGTATATACGGGTAATTAAAACACGAATGTAAAATGAAGGGTGTGTCGCTTTTCAAGTGGTTCAAAAATGTATCCATTGCTAAAAAATTATACTTTACGGTAGGCATTATGGCTACCCTGATAGCTATTGAATTGGGGGCGCTCATTTTCTCCATAAATACCCTTTCTTCAGTAAGGGCATACGTAAGCGGTGAAGGGCTTTGGTCAAAAGCACAAAAAGATGCCATGTACCAGTTGTTGAAATACAGCCGCAGTCATGATGAAACCGATTATGATAAATTTAAATATTTTATGAATGTGCCCCGGGGCGATCACAAAACCCTGGTTGAGCTAAGCAGGAAAAAACCTGATATGAAAATTGCGCGGGAGGGTTTTATTGAAGGCCGCAATCATAAAGAAGATGTAGAGGGCATGATCAACCTGTTCACCCGGTTCAACTCCATTTCATACATCAACAAAGCCATCACAATTTGGTCAAAAGCCGATCCGCTGGTGGCTGAGTTCATCCCAATTGGGGAACAATTACATAAAGAAATTAACTCTGGCCATCCTTCAACTGAAAAGATCAATGAGATCGTGCAGGCTATTGACCCTTTAAATGCCCGCCTCACCAAACTGGAAGATGATTTTTCGTATACGCTTGGTGAAGGGTCGCGCTGGCTCGAGAACCTGGTGCTGAAAATATTATTTTCGATTGCCCTTACTGTTGAAATAACGGGTTTAACCCTGGCCATTGTGGTGAGCCGTAACATTCAAAAAGGCCTGAACGAGATCCTGCAATCGGCCAAGGCCGTTGCCAAAAGAGATTTTACCCGCAAGGCAAAAGCATTTTCAAAAGATGAGATCGGGATACTGGCCAATAACTTCAACACCATGTCTGAAGAGCTGGCTCTAAGTATCCGCAATATTGAACAGGCGCAACAAAAGTTCAAAGGGTTGTTGGAATCGGCCCCCGACGCCATTGTTATTGTTGGTGAAAAAGGGATCATTCAACTCGTCAATAACAAGTGTGAATATATTTTCGGGTACACTAAAAATGAGCTCATTGGTCATGACGTGGAGTTATTATTACCCGAACGGTTCCGTACCACGCCGCAGGAAAACCGGAAATTGTTTTACGACTTCCCCGGCGTGCGTTCAACCGATGTAGGCCTTGAATTATTGGGCCGGCGCAAAAGCGGCGAAGAATTTCCGGTTGAAATAAGTTTAAGCCCCATGCACACCAAAGAAGGATTACTGATCACAGCCGCCATTCGCGATATTTCTGAAAAGAAAAGGCTTGAAAAAGAGATCAGGGAATCTAATGTAACCCTCGAGAAAAAAGTAAAACAACGCACCGGCGAGCTGGAGATCAAGAACAAAGAGCTGGAACAATTTGCCTATGTGGCCTCACACGACCTGCAGGAACCGCTGCGCACTACTTCCAGTTTTGTGGAACTGCTTCGCAAGCAATACCATGGCAAGCTCGATGACAACGCCAACCGGTATATCGATTATGTGATACAGGCTTCTGACCGTATGAAAACTCTGATCAAAGACCTGCTCGATTACTCGCGTATTGGCCGGGAGAAAAAGTTTGAACCGGTCGATTGCAATGTTGCGTTTGAAGAAGTACTGGCCGACCTCGCCAAAGTGATCAAGGAAAATAAAGCAGTGATCACAACCGGCAAGCTGCCTGTAGTGAATGCATTTCCCACCGAATTAAAATTGTTATTCCAGAACCTGATCAGCAATTCTATCAAATTCCAGAAACAGGGCATTGCGCCATTCATTGAAATTTCTGCCGTACGCGAAATGGGCCACTGGCATTTCCGGTTCCGCGATAATGGTATTGGTATTGAGAAACAATACCAGCAACGCATATTTATTATTTTCCAACGGTTGCACAACCGGTCGGTTTATGAAGGTTCGGGTATTGGGCTTGCGCACTGCAAGAAAATAGTAGAGCTGCATGGTGGCACTATTTGGGTAGAATCGGAAGCCGGCAAAGGCAGCATTTTCCATTTTACAATAGCTGATTGATTGTCGGGGGTAGGAAGTAAGACGTAGGAAGTACGAAGATCCCGAAATTTCAGACTCGCTTTTACCTCCTGCTTCTGAACTTTTGTTTCGCAAATCACGATAAAACATCCTTCTTCCTAAAAATGATTACCGCCGCCCCTACAAACCCAATAATATGCACAACCAGTATCAGGGCCGAACGAAGAATAGCCGGCAGGTTTTGTATACTGCCGGGTACCGCACTGTTACCGGTTGTTGCCTTTATATCAAAAAATCCTTTCCAGCCAAGCATATGCGAAGTGAAAAGGAAGGGCTTCATCGATAAAAACAAGGGCAGGTCCATAGTCGTTAATATGGTGCACACAATAACAATGCTCATCGCCGCTACAATGGGACCAATTGAATTTTCAGCAAACAACGACAAAAAGAACGACAGGGCAGCTACGGTTGTCATGGCAATAGCCGCAAACCCAAATGCAGCAAGGTAACGCCAGAACACATCCGATTGTGGAATTTGAATGATCACCTGGCTCTGAAATACCATCAGGTCGCCCGAACCAAATATCAGCAGCGACACCAGCAGCGATAAAATGGCCATCCATATCAACAACATGAGGGTATAAATGGTAGATGCCAGAAATTTGCTGATCAATAAAGTAGACCGGCTAATGGGTTTACTGATCAGTAAACGCAAGGTGCCCATATTGGCCTCGCCGGCGATCATATCGCCCCCAACCAGCGCAATCAATAATGGCACATGTATGAGCAGGGTTTGCAGAATAAAATAACACACAAAATACCCATTCAGTATTTTGCCTTCCACATTAAACCGTTCAATACTTTGCAGCAGAAAACCAATATAGGTTTTGCCATCGAGGTACAGAGCCAGCTGAATTAATATTACAATAGCTGCAATGGCAATAAAAGCAATATATGTACGCGGCCGTTTGAATATTTTAAAAAGCTCAATTTGTAAAAGTGTCCACATGCCGGTTTTCGGTTGTTAATGACAGAAAATATGATTCCAATGAATTCTGGGGCTGCAAGGCCATAATATGAGCGCCGGCATTTACCAGCTCGGCCGTTAATTCAGGTACCTGTGGTTTGTTCATACGCAACAGAATAACGTTATTATTCTGTTCCTGAACACAGGCACTCCACCGGCTGTTTTGCAACCACGCCATTACGAGTTGCGGATTGGTGACCTCAATATGCACCATGGTGCGTGCGGGGTCAACCAGTTCGGCAACGGTTCCTTCCATTATTTTTTTGCCCTTATCAATGATGAGCATGCGGTTGGCTATCAATTCAATTTCATGCAACAGGTGCGATGATACCAGAATGGTTTTTCCCTGGTGGCGGCTCAGGTGTAATATAAGGTTACGGATATCGGCTATGCCCTGGGGATCTAATCCGTTGGTTGGTTCATCGAGAATGATCAGTTGCGGATCGTGGATCAGTGCAATGGCAATTCCCAAACGCTGTTTCATACCCTGCGAAAAGGTGCGCACTTTACTATGGGCCCGTTCGGTAAGCCCAACCTGTTCTAACTGGTCCATTAATTTTTTATCAGTAACAGCAACACCGCTCATTTTCGCAAACAGGGAAAGGTTTTCATAAGCCGTCAGGTATTTGTACAGATCGGGCTTTTCAATAACAGCCCCTATTTGCTGTAATACTTCTTTGCGGTGGGAATATAAGTTCCTACCAAACAATTCAATGGCGCCGGCTGTTGGTTCAATGAGGGTCAGCAGCATGCGAATGGTAGTAGATTTACCAGCCCCGTTCTGACCCAGAAAGCCATAAATATCGCCCGTGTTTACAGTAAATGAAATATCATTCACTGCCTTCACCTCACGATATTGCTTACTCAGATTACTGACCTTTATGATCGCAGACATATGTAAATAAAATGTACAAATTACAACCCGAAAAGGTTCGGGCCTGAAAAATAAAGGATTAGTCAGCTATAATTAAGACCGATTTAACCAAAATATATTTTTATGTGGTGCAGCTTGCAAAAAACAATTCCGTTAGTTACATTTGTAAGGTACCACTACATCCTCTGATAATTCCGTAACCCGCAGGAATATAATATCGCTCCTGTAATAAATTCCAAAAACCTACATAAGCCGCTGACTATTTGAATGATAGCAGTATTCAGATAAAAAAAGTCGCCGGTTTAATATCTTCCAGGAACTGCTTTTTATAGTATAAATACTTCCAATTCCTACGTAATCCCCTAATAATTCGTAATACCCATACCCTGTTCGTTGGTATCCTTTAAACAATGTATTTGCCTTTGAATACCCTTGATGGATCATTGCATCCACCACCGGAGTATTTATTTACTAATCGCTGAAACTTTCATTAATGAAGCGCATTTTTTGTTTACTGGTAATAACCGGCCTGTTGGCCTCCAGTACCAACGCCCAGGTTGCTGAGAACTTCAACACAAGAGACGGTGTTGCGTTATCACAGCTTAAAGGATATTTACAAACACATTGCTGGACTTTACCTGACGTGGACATCACCCGCGCCAATACCGACAGTGATGGCTGGCTGGTTCCCGGCGCCACCATAACGGCGAACCAACGCACCGGCATTTATACCCCGGCACTGGATATTACCGGCCAGGTTACAATTTCCTTTAACTGGCAATTTAACCAGGCCTTTGAAAAAGGCACCCGCAGGTGGCTGAAACTGTATTTAACCGATCCCAATAATTTGCTGGTTAGCCGGTTAGACAGTATCGAATGCGCCCCGGTTTCGGCACAAACATCGCACACATATAATAAGTCATTCTCAAATATTCAACCGGGTATATATAAACTGTACCTGAATTACCAGGGCACAGGCGGCACTACGCGTATTGCTATTGATCAGCTGGTGGTTTCAGCTTCCCTGCATTATGCCGAAGGCTGCAATACCTCGCCTGTTGCCGAAAACGACATCATTACCGGACTGCCCGATCATACTGCTTACGGTCAGGTCACTGAAAATGACCGGGATGCCGATCACGATCATTTTAATGCCTACCTGATCGCCAACTCTCCCGATGGAAAAGTGGTATTGAAGGGAGATGGCAGCTTTACATTTACACCCAATCCTGATTTTACCGGGCATTCAACCACATTTACCTATAAAGTATGTGATAATGGTTTTGGCCGCCTGTGCTCGCAGGATGCTACCGTTAAACTTGATTTCCCCGATGAGTCAATAAGCCTGAATGATTTCGCCGGGTTGTATAACGACGGCGGAGAGGTTCAATTGAAATGGGCCACCGGTTACGAATTCAACAGCAACCGCTTCGAGATAGAAAGAAGTATCGATGGCCGTAAATGGCAAACAGCCGGTACTGTAAAAGCACAGGGCACTTCAAATGTGCGGAAAGTATATTCCTTTAATGATGAAGTGGGCAAGAACACTGCCCTTAAAAAAGACCTGTATTATCGCCTGAAACAGTTTGATAATGCCGGTAAGGTAGCCACGAGCCGGTTACTGGTAGTACGGGTGTACAATACACCAACAGTGAAGATGGTGAGCGTTACCCCCAACCCGGCAAAAAATGATATTGCCGTTACAACGCAATTGAATGAGAGCAGCTATGTGGCTATGAAAATATTAAATGCCGATGGAGACATTGTGATCAATAAAACATCGAAAGTTGCTGCAGGTGCAAATAGTTTTATTATGGAAGGCACGCATAATTTACAACCCGGCGCTTATACGCTTGATGTAACCGTGAACAGCAAAGAGCGGATGATGGTCAAGCTGATCAAGGAATAATAATAAGTTTCACAGATAATACGCCCCTGCTTTTACCAAAAGGCAGGGGTTATTTTATATGTATACCCAGGTACGACTGCAGGTTCTTTACATATTGCTCAAACGCAGCAACGCCCGCCGGGGTTATTTTACACATGGTTTGCGGATAATTATCCTTAAACTGTTTTGTTACTTCAATATAACCGGCTTCTTTTAACTTGTTTATCTGCACACTCAAATTACCGGCGGTTGCATTTGTCTTTTCGCGAATAAAAGTAAACTCCGCCTCCTTCACGCTAATGAGAAGTGAAACAACCGCCAGCCGCAGTTGAGAATGTAAAATCGGGTCTAGATCTTTAAACTCCATTTCAATCGCATTCAACCTTATTGAATATATCTTTTACAAATATAATGCTACGCCAGCGCCCTGTTCGAACGCCTGAATTTTATTCGCAACAGGTAACCCGGCACAATCCAGGCGATGACCATGGCCGCTGATACCAGCAATAAATGATATTCAAACGGAATTACAGGTGTCACTACCGATAGCGCCCAGCAACCGATGCCACCCCACATCAATGGTTTAAAGCGTAGAATAATGCCCGACAAAAAGGTGGGCATTCCATAAATGACCAAAAACAGGGGATCTATGAGTTTATAATACTCTTTTCCCTGAATGGTTCCAATGAGCACCGCCGCCAGGAACATGATGATCACAAATGTGAGCCATACATATTTGATAATATCATCAGTATAGGTGCGAACCGTTTGTTTCCGCCGCTTTCTGCGCAAAACGAATATCTGATATATTGTGGTTGCCCAGGTAAGCGTCCAAACCAGGTAATGCTTCTCAAATTGAATACGTAACAGAAAAAATTCCGTAATGCTGCAAAGAAATACCACCCAGCCCCATAACAAATACAATGAACCATCTTCATTAAAACGGTTCGTGGCCCGGTTGATCATGGATTCAATCAACGCTAAACTTTCCGTGTGCGAAAAAGAAGTGTCTTTTTCCATATAACAGTAAAATTAATAATAGTCAATCCGGCAATAATCAAATTACCGGATGTAGAGATACAATAAAAAAATTGTTCACGCACTATAGTGGTGCGTGAACAATTCAAAATTATTTACAACCATCAAGCACTTTCTGGGTTTGACTTTTACCCCAATTGGGGGCTATGCCCGATGCCGGTTTAAACGCGTCAAATTTCTTTATGGCTTCTTCAAGCATGGGTTTGGCAGTGGCGCAACCACCACCGAATTGCTCGGGGGTGTTACGTAAATTCTGGCCCTGTAAGTAATAGGGTCTTGGATTGGTGGGGTCCTGCTTTTTGGCATTTTCAATTTCTGTTTGTATAACAGCCCCGTATTGTTGCCAGCGTTGTTGCGGATTTACCAGCATACGCAGGGTGGCGATCATTGCTTTTACAACACTGATCTCTGAATTATTGGGTTGTGCGGCGTCGGCTTTGTTCAACAACTGTTCAGCTTTTTGGGCAAAGGCATCATTATTGGCCATGTCGTTCTTCATAAAAGCATATATCACCTCGCTTAAGGAAGCATAATAATAGGGAAGCCATTGTGTTTTTTCGGCATCGCCAATACGCTCAAAGCTGGCAGATACTGCCAGCATGTCATCGGCAGTTTTAGCCGAATCAAACTGGGCAATGTTAGTGGTCATTGCTTTGGTGAACTTTTCGCTTTGTGCAAACCCCTGGGTTACTACAGCAAGCGACATAAGTGCAAAGAAGATTTTCTTCATGATGATCTGTTTTTATTTTTTAAGGTGTATTTCATTTCGGCAGGTCATTCTTGTTATTTCAATTCACCTGCTGTTGTTTCAGTTTTTCATATTCCCGTTCTACACTATTGTTGGGATTGGTATAAACATAGGCGTTTAAAAAATGGAAAAACAGGCCAATTCCCCATCCCGCCATTGGCCATACCGGCCAGGGATACCCCATGTTACCTTCGTTTATGCCGGCCCAAAGCCATATGCCCCAAAAGAAACAGCTCATCCCAATATAGGACATCAGGTTATATTTAAACCCAACCCGCCGTTGGGCAATTTTCCACAATTGTGGGTCTTTTTCATTTTCCATGTGACTGGTTTTAAGGTTATGAAAATTGTTTAATTACAGGTATTATAAATTATTATTGATCACATCATCGCTTCTGTCGACGCCAAAGCTCAGGAAACAACCCAGAAAATAAAACCGCCGGGCAGTAGGCAAAATAGGATCTTTCCTGAGACCATTGTATGAATAGTTATAACCAAACACCTGATCGCTCCCTAATACGTTGTTGACAGAGAAAACCCACACAACAAATTTCTTTGCCTTGGTATTCCCTATGGTAGGCAGGTAATTCACACTAAAGCTAAGATTGTTGTATGAAATGGTTTTACCCTGGTCGGCAATCACGTATTTACCGGCCGAATTGTTATAACGGAAATTGTAATAGGGGCGGCCCGTTGCAAACGTATACGAACCGTTGAACTGGGTCTTTATTTTGGTAACAAACTTTTTAACCACCAGGCTGGCAGTATGCGTTGCTGCAAAATTGGGTTGAATGGCATATGGATAATTCAGGTAATCTCTTTTGGTATCGAGGTATGAATAGGAGATCCAGTAGTCAACATCTTTCAATGTTTTTCGATCGCGCCAGAAAAGTTCAATACCCTTGGCATCGCCAAAACCGGCATTGCCAACACTGTCAATAATGCCGTTGTTATTGCTGCCGTATGTTTTTATCAGGTGCTCGTATTTCTTATAAAACCCTTCAATGCGCAAAGTGTAATCTTTGCTAACCTTTTGATAGTTGGCTATGTAATGCGTGGCTCTCGTATACAACAGGTCATTAAACGCATAACCGCGCAGGTAATAATCCTTTTCGGGCTTTTGATAAAAAATGCCATACGCCAGCGAAGCCTGTGCTTTATTTCCTACTTTATACGCCAGTGAAAGGCGGGGAACCAGGTTGGCTTTATTGAGCAGGGAACTTTGTTCGAACCGGCTGCCTATTTTGGCCGCAAGGTCGTTGGTGATATAAAGGTCTGCTTCTGCAAAAGCTGCTTTAAAATGATCATCGGCTTTAACAATGCCATTGGTTGTATAGTAATTGGTAAAATCGTTCTTATCGGTAAAATACATATACTCGCCGCCAAAGCGAATGGCGCTTAACCCATACAGGCGTCTCTCAAACACCGTTTTTATTTGGGCCAGCTCACCAGTTGATTTAACATTAAAACTTTTTGTATCGTAGGGCTCAAAAGGAATGATCACCGGCACGTTGTGCTGGTCTTGCAGTTCATTACCGATCTTATCGGTGTTGGTGCTGTAGGAAGCACCCAGGTATAAATGCCATTTACGGCCCAGCTTTTCCTTCCACGATAAATTGCCGTATATATTAAAGTTCCTGAGTCTGAACGCATTTTTCAGATCTGTAGAATCAATATCGGGCCGGCGTAACCCCAAATCATTAAAATTGAAATACCCATAAAACTTCAGCATCCCGCTTTTAGAGGTCTTGATGCGGAAATTAACTTCACCATTATGGAATTCGGGTATTTTGAAATTATCGGGCCGTTGTTTAACTGCAGCAAAATAGGCAGCCAGGTTCACATAACCGTAATTAACACCCCAGCTGGCGTTCTTTTTCTTTGACAGCTTTTGAAAGCCGGCATTCAGCCCAACTGTAGAAACGCCAACACTGGCCGATGACTGTTCGGGCAAATCAACAGATTCAAGTATGAGGGCCGAAGAAAGCGCCTGACCGTATAAGGCCGAATAACCACCGGCGCTGAAAACGGTACCTTTAAAAATAAAGGGCGAAAAACGGCCGCGTTGGGCAATGTCGGGAACACTGCTAAAAAAGAAATTATTCACCAGGGTGCCATCTATGAACACTTTTGTTTCCTGTGCGGTTCCGCCCCGAACAAACAGGCCTTCGCTCTCCCCTACCTGCTGAGCGCCTGGCAGGGTTTTAATAGCGCTGGTGATATCGGCATTTGCACTGGCAGTGGTGACAATATCAATGGGATTTAAAACTGTGGTGCGTTTGGTATCGCTTGCCTCAAAGGAACCGGCGGTAATTGTTACGGCCGTTAATTCATTGGGCTCCTGTTTTAATAAAACATCAATATGCAGGGTTGCGCCGGTAATGGTAATTTTTTGCTCCTGCAGTTTATAACCGATTGAAGTGGTCAGCAGGGTTTGCTCCCCCTTTTCGGTTGTTTTGAAATGATAAGCACCCAAAGAATCGGTTGTAGCGCCATCGTAGGTATCTTTTATGGTAATGCTGGCGCCCTGTAATGGACGGCCTTTCCCATCTTTTACTTTTCCTGAAATAACGGTTTGGCCCGAACCGGCCAGAAAGGATAAGAGTAAAATAAGCAGCGGCAAAAGGTGATGCATTGCAGTGTATTTATTACTCAAACGTAAATTAGTTTATAATATAAACCAAATTAATTGTGAAACTTTTCCACATTTGTCCTAATAAAGGAATATCATTAAAAAATCAATCATCTGTTTGATAATCAATTTGATAAATCGTTTTTCCTTTGATAGTAAATTATACACTATTCGTTTCCATTTGATTTGTATCGTTTTTCACAAGGCAACAAAATATAATATCAAACCCTTAAGTCATCTACATATTTACCTGTAAAATATGCATAGGGGTTTTGCGTTGTACGATTGGCGAAAAAGTGCAACTTTCGCCTTTAATTATTCATATCCGTATTTGAAACTATGAAAAGGAACCGTACTCCTTTATTTCCGTCTATTCGTTTAGATGGATTTTGCCGCCCTGCTAACCCGGCCAGTCAACTTCCTGTTGCTGGTAACATCATGCCCGTGGTTACTGGAACTGTTTTCCTGTACAACCATAGCCTCAACACTATTTCACGCTTTCATTCCTCTTCAGTAAGTTTTACCGGATATAATCAACTGATCAAGAACAGGGATGCCGCCAGCATTGTGTTCCAGCAAACTCATTCAAAAAATAAAATAACATATACAGAACTGAACTAAACAGATACAATAACCTGATAAACTAAAACATGTGGCCGATGCAATTAAATGAGTAACACAGAAATATAATTTAATCCGTAAGTAAAAAATGTAGAGATTATAATCGATGAAGCAGCTCGAGGCCTGTTTCCCGGTTATGATGACTGAATTAACTATAAAAAATTCATGAGTAAATCCGGAACCTATGAACTTAAAATTCTACCCTTTGAGAGCCGCGCTCTTTGCCTTATTGCTATTGGGCTTCAAGGCACGTACGCAGGCACAGGTGTCATTAGATTTTCAGAAGGCTGTGGAGAACATCACCACGGGTGGTGATGGTACCTCAGCAAAAGTTGGCGAAATTTTGCAGTATACCATTACTGTCACCAACAAAACTGCCCAAAACTATGTTGCAACCAAATTATACGATAACGTGCCGGCGGGCACTACGTATATAACGGGATCAACTACCCTTAATGGTGCAGCTGTAGCAGATGCCAGTGGCGGTAAAATGCCGTATGCAGGCAGTGGCGGTTATATTAAATCACCCACATTTGGTGCAGGTATACTGGCTCCCAACATAACAGCCACCATTATCTTCCAGGTTAAGGTTACGGCCAATGGAGGAAGCGTCTTCAATAACGCTACCGTTGACGCCAGCCAGAACAGCGTGTCAACCGTACAGGCCACCAATACAGTAACAACAAATATTACTGTTGATGCTCCCTGTAATAATATTTACCAAACTACACCATCTACTACCACTGGTTGTAGTTGGCCTTGTACTACCAGTTACAATTATATTCGCAACGTTAATAACTCCACTTCCAGTAATTATGGCAAGGCGACTACGCTTTATTATAATGCTGGTGGCACTCAAAAGGACGCCTTTACAGGTAGTACCATCGGCGGTGCCAGTATCTTAAGCAGTTCTGCAGCCATCGCTTATGACGGCACCAGAAAGTGGCTGTTTTTTATAAATAACTCCGGTGGAGAGGACCTTAGTTACGTAAACCTTAGCACCAGTAGCCCCTACACTGCTTATAGATTTACAGGATATCAGGTTGAAACAAATACCAACAACGGTTACAACGTTAACCGTTTGGGCATGGGTTCTGATGGCTATTTGTATGGGCTTACCTCCAATGCCCTGGACTTTATCAGAATTGGTTTTAAAGATTCTTCGGGACTGGTAACGCCGGTTATTACCCGCTATGGGGCCCTTACCAATGCGGCAACCAATGGCACCCGCGATGTGTTCGCCGATGCCGGGGGTGACCTTTTTGCCGATGGTAATGGTAAATTATACCTGATCGCCAACAGCGGTAACATGTACAAGATCAACCCTTCAACCCGGGTAGCTACGTACATGGGTACGGTAAACCCTTATCCGGGCGGAGCCAGCCAGGCACTGGCCATCGATGCGTATGGTACTGTATATATCGGTGGCGCATACACCGATGTGTATACGCTTAATTTGTCAACAATGGCTACAACGAGGTTCAACGCTGCAGGCGCCTCCAACGTATACTATAGCGGTGACTTCGCGTCCTGCGGTTTCCCCGTATTAACAAGCTCGATCATAGCCACTAAATCATATAAGAACATAGATGGTACCTCTGTGGTAAATGGGGGCGATACCGTTGAATACAGCATTACAGTAACCAATTACGGTAACATCAATGCGGCAGGTGTGTATATGTATGATTACATTCCGCCAGCCACTACATACGTAACCCATACTACCAAAATAAACGACTCATTAATACCCGATGCAAGCGGTGGTATAATGCCTTATGCAGTATCTGGCGGTAAGCTGGTAATGACAAAAGGCGAAGACCCCGGTATCATAAAGCCTGGTGTTGCCAATGCCGCGGTGGTAAAATTCCGGGTGGCAACCCTGCCCAATGTGCAGGTTTGTAACCAGTCGAAGATCACTTTGCTCGATGCCGATGGTAATGTGATGTTCGTAAACTCAAACGACCCCACCAACGTAGGTCAAACGCCAACCTGCTTCTATTCAGATGGTATATTGCCTTTAAGCAACCTGAAATTTAAAGGCAGTCTGGTTGACGACCGGTCCCTGTTGACATGGAGTATGAACGGCGATGAAAATGTTGCTACCTATGAAGTAGAATTTTCTGAAACCGGCACTAAATTCACCACCACCGGCACCGTGGCTGGCAAGGGCAGTCCCAACAGCTCGGCCAACACCTATCAGTTCACCGACGCGCAGCATACATTCGCTAGCATTCGTTATTATCGCCTGAAGGCTATTCAAAAGGGTGGAAACTATACCTATTCAGGTATCATTAAGCTCAATGCCCAAGACCTGGATATAGAAGCAGCGCCAAATCCGTTCGACCGCGATCTAAACGTTCAGGTTCGGTTAAAAACTGCTGAAACCGTTCGTATCAGGTTGCTCGATCTTCTTGGAAAAGAAGTATACAGCACCACTGAGAAATTAGGTATTGGAACCAATTCACTCAGTATTCGCATACCGGCCGGCTTAACTAAAGGCATTTATTTGCTGGATGTTAAAGCTGGTAACGAACAGATCTTCCAGAAAAAACTCCTGAAAAAATAATAGGTCCGGAAGGTAGAATTTTATAAAAAGGTCCCGTCCTGGTTGTATCAGGACGGGACCTTTTGCTTTTATACTATTTGATCGCAACCTATCTCAGCTTCACAAACCGCTGCATCGCTGTTTCCTTTCCATCCGAAACCCGAAATATATATATGCCTGGTGTAAGCTCATTGACGTTGATGGTTTCGGTTTGACCGGGTTTTGTATCGGCCATTTGTATCACCGGTTGTCCATTGGTATTCATAACCTGTATCTGCAGGGCTTTGTCCTGCCAGTTGCTGTTGAGGGTTACCCTGATCTCATTTACAACCGGATTGGGGTAAACCGTAATGCTCCCCGCCGCGTTATCTTCTGTTACTTTAATAATTCGCACGGCCGACTGTTTATACCTTCCATCCAGGTCAACGATCTTAAGCCGGTAATAAACAAGTCCTGTATTACTATGCAGCTCATCTTTGAAATTATATTCCCTGCGCGCATCGCTATTGCCATCAGTGAACAGAATCCCGGCATCGGTAAAATCCTTTCCATCGAAACTCTTTTCAACCACAAAATGGCTTACATCTCTTTCCATATCGGTGCTCCAGTTCAATACAACCTGATTTCCATTCTTCCGTGCGGTAAAAGCACTTAATACTACTGGCAGGGTACCTTGAGCCGGTGCCTGGTAAGTAAATGATTTGAACCAGAACGAATACATGCGTTCAGCCGATATATCGTCGTCGCTGCTATGCCCGCCAGCCCGGATCTTCAATTTGTTTTTATTCGTGTATTTGGCTGTTGTCATTACCCGGGTGGCATTGGTATCGATATTACTATACTGGGTAATTGGTCCTGAGAATTTTTTACCGGTAAGTGTTAATACACTTAAGATATTCTCGAGCAGATCGGTTATCTGCAATTTGGTATTTTGCTCGGTAGTATATGAATCGAGGCTATACAACGATACCCATTCATTGAGATCATTATTATCGCCATCAATATCAATAGCAGTAAGGTCCATGTTGCCAATTGTTACCGGCATACTATTGGTTGCAGAAACAAAAGAGATCTCGAACTCCATCCACCAGTCCCGTTCATTATAGCTGGCATTCTTTTTCTTGTAAGCTACCTGGGGTTGAAAGGCTTTATCCCAACCGGTGTTCTCCAGGTCAATGCTTGCTAATTTTACGGCTGAGGAGGAACGGCCGCTGACCGTTATATAACCATCAACCCCCGATGTAACGTCAGGAAATTTGTATACGGCCCCATCCTGGCCTTCTGTGCCGGAAAATAACGTGGCATTTTTAAATACAAGGCCTTGCGCCCTGGTTGCTGCAGGGGCTGCCAACATTATAACGGCCACCAACGAACTAAATAAAGAACGGATCCTTTTTGAGGAAATAAGGTTCAACTTACTCATCTGATAAAATTTATTTTTTGTTACAGTATGAGTTGTTCATAGGAAGCGGGTAACCGGGCTCATTGCAGCCCAGGCTATTATTGTATTATCGTTATGAACACAGAAGGAAAACAGTGCAATACAAGAGGCTTTTCTGCAGAGCAACCCATAAGTATTTGCTCAGCACAAATTGATATCGGGGGCAGTAAAAAGGAAATGGGATTTCAGTTATTCACTGACAGAAGTTAAAATGCATGCAGGCTTTTGTAATACGATCTTTTGCTGATTGATCCTGAGAATTGATCATTTGCTTTTTTAAAAACCCTCCCGTAGAAACGGGACGGCGTTGTTGATCGTACCCTTTAAAATAAACTCTTTAATCTTTTTATGTGGTTCGATCTTTAAAAAGAACCATCCCGTAGAAACGGGACGGTGTTGTTGATCGTACCCTTTAAAATAAACTCTTTAATCTCTTTATGGTTCGATCTTAAAAAAGAACTATCCCGTAGAAACGGGACAGTGTTGTTGATCGTACCCTTTAAAATAAACTCTTTATATAAACGGACCGGTGACAGCACCAGGCCGCTTTATTATTCGGTAAATATTGTCTATGTAAAAAAACTAGGTGGTTAAACTACAGCTGCGCAAGGCGCGCTTCAGATAATTGAATTTCGGTTGGGGTATTCTGATAGGAATGGAGAGTTTTTAGAAAAAACCATCCCGTAGAAACGGGACGGTGTTGTTGATCGTACCCTTTAAAATAAAAACTTTAATCTTTTTCGGTTATAACGCACACTTCGCTTCGGCACCAATTATCCATCAGGGGTACTATATTACATACATAACACTTATTACACTATTTCTCTATGATTTGTTGCATTGCCTACCGCACTTTTTTCTTCACAACACGCAAGGCTAATTATTTATATAAACCTGATTTACAATCACTTTCATACTATCCATTTTTTAACACCACACCTCCTCCACTTTAATAATACGTAACCGCTTCATGGCACGGTTGGGTATGTGTGCATAATGGATGCTATTAGTATTTACATGGCCGTTATTGCTGTTTATGGCGGCCCCAGGTATAAAACGTAGTTGAGAAACGGTACCGGTAGTACCAGGCGAGAACAAATATGCAGACGTGGCAAGAACCAGTGCGACAATCAGTTGAGTGATAACTGAATTAAATTCAATACATATGTGTTTCAAAAGGTACATGTTCGTACAGATTACGTTTTAAAGGGACCGGATTGGGAAAATCAATCAGTTTTCACGGAATTGGGGGAATATTAAAATTCGAAGTAACAGGTACGGTTCTAAAAGGAGATTGGTGAGAAGTTGACCGGCTTGCCCGATCGATGCACAAATATCTAAACTGGTTTTTGATTATGCAATAGTAATATTACTTTTTTGCAATTTTTTTTACGTCGGAATTCTGCAATAAAAAAAGCCACCCGCTTTAGCAGATGGCTCTTATATCGTCTAATACTGAATGTTATGCTTTGTACTGAGGTATCAGTGTATTGGCCAGATTAACCATTTTCTTAATGCCATCATCAGGTAAATTACCTTTTTTGAACTCAACCAGTACATCAGGCAGTTTGTTTTCCATTTCCATCAGGAAGTGCTCTTCAAACTCCTTCATCTTTTTAACAGGCACTTCACGTAACAGACCTTGTGTACCCAGGTAAATGATAGCTACCTGTTTTTCAACAGCGAAAGGCGTATACTGGGTTTGTTTCAGGATCTCCACGTTACGGGCACCTTTGTCGAGTACCAGCTTGGTAGCAGCATCGAGGTCACCACCGAATTTAGAGAAGGCCTCCATTTCGCGGTAAAGGGCCTGGTCGAGTTTCAGGGTACCAGCTACCTTCTTCATTGACTTGATCTGTGCATTACCACCCACGCGGCTTACAGAGATACCTACGTTAATGGCCGGACGGATACCTGCGTTGAACAGGTTCGACTCCAGGAATATCTGGCCATCGGTAATAGAGATCACGTTGGTAGGAATGTAGGCAGATACGTCACCGGCCTGTGTTTCAATGATCGGTAAAGCAGTGAGCGAGCCACCTCCTTTAACCAGGTGTTTTATTGAATCGGGCAAATCGTTCATGTTCTTTGCCACGTTATCATCGCTGATCACTTTCGCAGCACGCTCGAGCAAACGGCTGTGCAGGTAGAATACGTCACCAGGATATGCCTCACGGCCGGGCGGACGGCGAAGCAACAATGATACTTCACGGTAAGCTACGGCTTGTTTCGACAGATCATCATAAATGATCAGTGCAGGACGTCCGGAATCACGGAAGAACTCACCGATGGCAGCACCGGCAAATGGCGCATAGAACTGTAACGGAGCAGGATCAGAAGCTGATGCAGCTACGATAGTAGTATAAGCCATAGCACCATTGTCTTCGAGGGTCTTCATCACACCGGCAATGGTTGATGCTTTTTGACCAATGGCAACATATATACAATAAACCGGTTTACCGGCTGCGTAAAACTCTTTCTGGTTGATGATGGTGTCAATAGCAATGGCGGTTTTACCAGTTTGGCGGTCACCAATGATGAGCTCACGTTGACCGCGGCCAATGGGGATCATGGCGTCAATGGCTTTCAAACCTGTTTGCAGCGGCTCTTTTACCGGCTCGCGATAAATTACACCAGGCGCTTTACGCTCCAGGGGCATTTCATATCTGTCGCCGGCGATGGGGCCTTTACCATCAATGGGTTCACCCAATGTATTTACCACGCGGCCCAGCATGCCTTCGCCTACATTAATAGAGGCGATCTTGCCGGTGCGGCGTACTTTAGCACCTTCTTTAATATCACCGCTTTCACCCATCAATACCACACCCACGTTGTCTTCTTCCAGGTTCAGCGCAATTGCACGTACTCCATTCTCAAACTCAACCAGTTCACCTGAACGTACATTATTTAAACCGTATACGCGGGCAATACCGTCACCCACCTGTAATACAGTACCCACTTCCTCCAGGTCGGCAGCTGCGTTAAAGTTGCTCAATTGCTGACGCAATATCGCAGATATCTCATCGGGTTTTATCTCTACCATATATAACCTTTTATAGTTTTTTGTGTGTGTTTGAACTATCTTATTTTATAAATGAAGTCATTGTTCATGAATTGCGATTTGATCTTGTTGAGATCATACGCAATGCTTGCATCAACCAGCTGATCGCCTATTTCCAGTACAAAACCGCCGATAATATCCTCATTCACAATGGTCTTCAGGTCAATGCTATTCATATTGCTTTGCTTTTGCACCTGGCCAATGATCTGTTGTTTCACCTCTTCGGTAACAGGCACTGCAGTTGTAAGCTTAACCGTATGAATACCTTTCTGCTTGTTGTATTGTTCTACAAATGCAGAACTGATCTCAGGCAGGTACGATTCGCGGCCCTTTGTAATCATTAATCTATTAAATGCATCGGTAAGTTCACTTATTTTACCTTTAGTTACCGCCAATACAATCGCTACTTTTTTATCGGCCTTTACAACCGGGCTGCGCATCAATGCTAAAAAATCACGGCTTTCTTTGCAAAGTGCCTGCAAATACAACATATCCTTATATACTGTTTCAACCTGATTCCTTTCATTGGCCAGATCGATCAAACTTTTTGCATAACGCGCCGCTAAACGTGGATTGGGCATAAATTATTAATGTGCTATTTTAATAATGGAGCTAAAGCGAATATTGTATTCCGTTAGCCCATTAACTAATTAGTAAATCGCCTAGTTGAGCTTCACTTCCTCAGCCAGTTGCTTAATGTACTTTTCCTGTTGTGATTTATCAGTGAGCTCACGGCGCAGCACTTTCTCAGCTACTTCAATTACCAGTGAACCTACCTGGTTTTTCACATCAGTTAAAGCAGCCATTTTCTGCTGTTGAATAGCAGCATTGGCATCAACGATGATCTTGTTGGCTTCAACCTTGGCCTGCTCTTTTGCTTCGGCAATGATACGGTCTTTTGTATCACGGGCTTCTTTCAGCAATTGGGCTCTTTCTTCACGGGCTTTGGCCAGCAATGCTTCATTCTCACTTTTCAGTTGCGCCATTTCAGCTTTTACCCTTTCGGCAGTAGCCAGCGAATCGGCAATACCGGTTTCACGCTCTTTCAACGACTTCAAAATAGGCTTCCAGGCTAACTTTCTCAGAATGATCAACAGGATCAAAAACGCGATAAAGTTCCACACGAACAAGCCTAATCCGGGGGTAAGTAATTCCATTTTAAATTAATGTTTATGGTGTTGTATTGCTTTTCAGAGAAAAATACTGCATTCGCCGCCCTTTGCATTGAATGCAGTACTGTTTTTACGTGCAAACCTACTAGCGGAATACAGCCAGCAAACCGGCAACAGCAGCCAGAAGGGCAACACCTTCTACGAGGGCCGCAGCCAGGATCATGGTAGCACGAATGTCGTTGGTTGCTTCTGGTTGACGGGCAATTGATTCAACAGCGCCTTTACCAATTTGACCGATACCGATACCGGCACCAATCGCAGCAAGGCTGGCACCAATTGCACCATAACCAGGCTGAACTTCCAACAGAATAGTCATCAAATTCATGATACTTGTGTTTATAATTAAAAAAGACCTTAGTTTAAATGATTGCCGGTTCATCATGACCATGTGCATCATGATGCTCATGTCCACCCTCAAAAGCCTGACCAATAAACACCGCTGTCAAGTTGGCGAAAATGTACGCCTGTAAAAAGGCTACCAGTATCTCTATCACATAAATGAATACAGACAGCAGAATGAAGAACCAGGAAGTACCCCATCCCAGTGCCGTGTTCATGGCGCCGAAAATAAAGATCAAACAAATAAATGCTAATATGATTACGTGACCTGAGATCATGTTGGCGAAAAGACGGATGATAAGGGCGAAAGGCTTGGTAAAAATACCCAGAATTTCAACCGGTATCAGAATGGGCTTCACACCTCCGGGAACCGGCGGGTTGAAAATATGGCCCCAGTAATGTTTGTTGGTGCTGATCATGATCGCCACAAATGCGATCAAACCCAGCATAGCGGTAAACGCAATATTACCGGTTACGTTGGCCGATCCGGGAACCAGACCAATCAGGTTATTAATAAGAATAAAGAAGAAAATGGTCAGCAGCAGGGGCATATACTTTTCGTAGTTATTGCCGAGGTTGGCTTTGGCTACATCATCTCTTACAAAAGTGATGATAGGTTCAACGGCATTCTGAAACCCTTTGGGTGCGCTGGTTTGTCCAATACCTTTTTTATATTTTTTGGCAATGCTCGTCATTAACCATACCAGTAACAAAACAGAGATGAGCATTTGCGTGGCATTGCGCGTTAATGAAAAGTCGTACACTTTGCCATCGAGAACGGGTAAACCGTTTTCATCAGCTATATAGATCTTCTCGTTCTTGTAAAGCGCCTTGCCTTCTGCATCCTTTTTTTCTGCCAGCTCAGGATGCTCTTTTAAAAACTCTTCGGTAACCCACACATAGCCTTCATGGGCCTCAGCTCCATGATGAAATTCAGAAGACATAAATGCCTTCAGGCCTTTTCCCGGTTCAAATAAAATAATTGGCAAAGGAATAGTAACCGGATTATGACCAAGCGTAGCGAAATGATATTCATGACCATCAGAAACGTGTTCAATGATCAATTTGGCAGGATCTAATTTTTCTTCCTTTGGCTCACCACCGCCTTCGGCTTTTACTAATAATGGAAAAAAAACAACACTCAGGCTGAAAACCGCTACCAATAAGGATTTGACGCTTCTGACCAGCATACCTGTTTTTAAATTTTGCGCAAAGATAAGCAGGGGAAGGCCAAAAACGAACTTGAATTCAAAGTATTTATTCAACACCGGTCAAGGTTTCAACCGGTTTTACCCAAAGCACTGCTTTTACCCTGGCAAACTATATATTATAATTTCGCACATATATCCTTATTGGTCAATTTTTCCCAAAAAACCTGGGGGTACTGGCGATTTTTTTATTCCCTGGCTTTACATTCATCTTTTGCAGTGTCAAAACCAGCTGGCTTTTTTCGCCCCGTTTACCCTGATACAAAGCAGTATAAACCACCTGTAAACCACCGCTCAATCCTATGGTCATCTTAGGGTCATCCTGGGGTTTTCCCGGAGTTAAAACGCTAAGATAAGCCCGGGAATACCCTGGCATAACCCCAGAATAACCCGGGGACCGTAGAAAGATTACAGGTACCTAAAAGTCGAATATTATATTTTAATATATGACATTACCCTTACCAACCTTCCCGGGTTAGCATTACCTAATGATTATTTTTTGGGGAGAACTTCAAATCCGGGATACCTCCCGGTTATTCGGTTAAGGCACCGGAGCGTGCTTTTCGAACTGCATTTGGTGCAATTTGTAATAAAAACCCTGGCGGGCTATGAGCTCCTCATGGGTGCCCATTTCTTTTATTTCGCCTTTATCGAGCACTATTATTTTACTGGCTTTGCGAATGGTCGATAAACGGTGGGCAATGACAATGGAGGTGCGGCCAGCTATAAGCTTATCGATCGCTTTCTGTATCAACAGCTCACTTTCGGTATCTACCGAAGAAGTGGCCTCATCTAATATTAAAATAGAAGGATTGTACAACAGCGCCCTGATAAAGGATAATAACTGGCGCTGGCCCAGCGAAAGGCTGCTGCCCCTTTCCATTACATTATAATCGTACCCGCCCGGCAGCTGCATAATAAAATCATGCATATCGATCATTTTGGCCGCCGCAATCACCTGCTCTTTTGAAATGGCCGGGTTGCGCAGGGTAATATTGTCCACTACAGAACCCGAAAACAGAAACACATCCTGCAGCACCACGCCAATACTTTTACGCAGGGCATCCAGCTTGTAGTCCTCTACTTTTACCTCATCTATTTTAATAGCGCCCTGTTGAATATGATACAGGCGGTTGAGCAAACTGATTATAGATGTTTTACCGCTGCCGGTATGTCCAACAATGGCAATGGTTTCGCCAGGCTGTACCTTAAATGAAATGTTTTTGAGCACATAACGGTCGTCCACATAGGCAAAAGAAACATTTTCAAAAGCAATGCTGCCTTTTACCATATCCGGCGCATATGTGCCCTCGGTCTTTATTACATCCGCGTTATCGAGCACTTTGAACACCCGGTCACTGGCCACCATACCCATCTGCAATACATTGAACTTATCGGCGATCACCCGCAACGGCCTGAAAAGCAGGTTCAAACAAAGGAAAAAAGAGAACATTTTGCCAATCAGCAGCCGGCCTTCCACTTCATTTACCGTGTAAATATTCAGGGCATGCGTAGCGGCCCACCATACCATTAAACCCGTACCCACAGCCAGCACAATTTCAACCACGGGAAAAAACACTGAATACGCAAAGATGGCATTGATGTTGGCGTTGCGGTGTTCTTTATTAATGCCCCTGAACTTGTTAAACTCTTTTGTTTCTGCTGCAAATGCCTGCACAATGGCCATACCGGTAATATGTTCCTGCACAAATGCATTCAGGTTGGCCACTGCATTACGCACCCTGATGAAGGACTTGTTCACACTTTCTTTAAATAACCAGGTAGCCACTAACAAAATGGGGAATGAAGCCAGGCTAATGAGCGTCAACCGCCAGTCGACCCAAAACATAAACACCAGCACTGCAATGATCGACAGCAGGTCGGCGATGATGGGTATTAACCCATCCGAAAAAATATCGTTGATGGCTTCAATATCGTTGATGGTGCGGGTAGTTAATGTTCCAATAGGCGTGGTATCAAACTGCGACAGGTTCAACCCCAGTATTTTTCGGTAAACGTTTACCCGCAGGTCTTTCACCACGGTTTGTCCCAGCCACGAAGTCAGATAGGAAAAATAAAAACGGAAGGCAGTTTCAAGCAACAATAAACCGATCTGCAGTACGGTGATCCAGATGATCACCTGTTCAACCGAGATCTTCTTTGCTTTATCGCCAACAACACCCTGATGAACGTAGTCATTTATGGTGATCTGAATAAGCCAGGGCCGTACAGGTGAAATAACGGCAAGCAGGATAGCCATTATAACCGAAAGAATGAATTTCGTTTTATAGGGCTTTGCATACTGAAATACCCGCTTCAGTAAACTTAAATCAAATATGATCTTCCCCGAGCTTTTTCCTGCCATAACGAGTTTGCAAAGATAGCATTAGTTGGCTTATGGTGTATTGTTTTTGAGTTATGGTTATTCCCCAATTTAGGCGGTACGCATAACATTTAACAGGCTTATAAGATTATAGCTGCCGCATTTCGCGAAACCTGAAATGAACAGTAATTTGCCCGGGTGGTAAACTAAAATCTTAAAACTAAAAAACTTATAAACTATTTTATTCTCCCATCGCTTTGCGGTAGGCTTTAATAAAAATAGCGCCAAGATTTTTGTATGGAGGAATATAATCGTCGAATCTTTCTTTGGCTTCGCCGGTAGCGAACTTTTTAGTTTTGAGCTCGCGCCACATACTTATCCAGTCAATATCCCTGCCGGCCAGCAACCGGTCGTTGATAGCCTGCAAAATTGGCTCGTTCACTGTTTTTGTTCCTACCTGTTTCGAAGAAATAATGTGCGCATCGGGACAAACGGTCAATACTTCATTGAGGTTATTATAACCACCACAGCTACCCAGTACTATAATGCGCGCGCTTGGCGGTAACTTGTGTAAAGTAGTTGACAGGTGATAGCTATGCCCCCGGTGTACTACCATGGTGGGTTTTAAATCGCGTGTTTGCAGGTATTCGATCAGTTTATCCTGCGCTTTATCATCAGGATCATCTTCACCATACAATGGCTTGTTGGCAAATATCCAAACCGGTTTACCTTTGGTTGAAGTTATGGTCGTCCATTCAGCTTTTCTTTCATCGATACGCCAGCCCGGCTTGCCCCGGAACATTGTCATAAAATTCTGATAGGAGGATTGACCGTCCTTATCTTCATCGCCATAAAAGAACACCTGCTGAATTACGCGGCCGCTGTCATCAACGAGATTATTATAATTTTTACCATAAATAGAAGGAATACCTAATAAAGTAGACAGATCAACTTTCTTGGTGGTGTCGGCCGATTCAAACAAAATGCGCAGCAGGTTATAAATTACCATCCCTCTTTTATTATTCTCCTGCACATTTTTAGTATAGCTAACATTCACTTCGTTCAAAATAAAAGCAGCCAGCTCTTTACTCTTGTCCATAATGCTGCTGTATGAGTCTGCCACGTCAACGGCATCTTCGAGGTCATTTATTTTACGCGGTTTCTCCAGTCCGATCACAAATGCTTTCATCATGGTTTCGGCATTCGCTTTATCCATTCTGCCCAAAAAATCATTCAACTCGTTATAGCCAGCCGCCATTTTAATGAATTTCCTGAAGTAGTCGCCACGCACGCTCATGATCAAACTGTCGCCTTTAGCTATATGTTGCCATATACGCGGGTACACCCCACTCACGTAGCTGGAAGTATAAATTTCATCCTCGCCCAAAACTGCGAGGTAATAAAGTTCCTGCGCTGTTAAGCCTTCGAGCCGGCGAAAGCGAATGTTGGGGTTTGGTACCGTATGTAACGCATTTATTTCACGTATAAAATATTGCCGCGCCTTGCGCGACATCATATCGGTTAGTGCCTGCATCTGGTTGGCGGTATCATTATAAGGCGGTAACTGGCGTGCTACATATTCAATACGGGTTTTAACCAGCAACCTGAAATAATTGAGGTCATTATCTTTTACGCTGTCAATAGCTTCGAGCGTGATCTTTCCGCGCATCAGGTTATCGAGGAAAGGAAAATACAACTGGCCGCTTTTACTGGTGGCAATGCGGGCCACCAATTGCACAGTTGAATCACTGTGATGGCGAATGCGGTCGCCCAGCGGCCCCCGGGCCTGTGCATAATCATATACTCTGCCTATATCGATCTTTAATGCTTCCTTTATAAGACTGTCGGCAAAATAGGCGTTGGGATTTTTAGCCAGTTCCGGCATTATCTGATCGGGGTGCATGGTAAGGTACTTCCGCGTAAGTATGTTGCGGGCGCCAGCCATACCTGGGTTATCTTCTGAATATTTAAGACAATCAACCAGGATCTTTCCAACACCATAATCATTATTTTGAATAACAGGGGCAAAGCTTTGGTGTTGCTTGTCGAGCTCCATACACCTGGCAAAAGCTTTAACAAGGGCAGGCGCCAGCGAAGCGGGATAATCGCGGCGATTGAGATTCGACACATAACCCTGCAACAGAAAATCGATGCTGCGCAGGTATTTTATCTTACCCTGACCGCTTAAGGTAGAATCGCTTTCAATATCGTTCTGTATTTCATCAATACCTCTTATGAGGGCATCCATTATATGCAGACTGATAGTGGTATCGGCGGCAATTTTACCCTGACTATTTATTTGAATGATCTTTTTCTGCTGCTTATCGATATTGCCATGCCATAATTCCCGATCTCTCGACACTTTCATAGGAACTGAAGTTTGCGCAAGAGCGGTATGGCAAACCAGTGAACAAATTACAATAAAACGTATATGTATCCTCATATGCTGCACATCTGTATGAAGTAGAGCAAAAATATGACCAAAGGGTTGTACAGGGAGCTCCAATTTAACAACATCAATCTACCGGCACCGGTATACGACATTTTGTCCTTACGAACATGATAACAATAAATAGGTCGAAAAAATTTCCGGTTTTGGTCCCCCTGCTGGCCCAGTGAGCACTTTGCCATATTAAAAAAACTAAAATTCAGGCGAAAGGTAATAAAAGAAGTTGACAGGTTGACTGGGCTTAAAGGTTAATTGTTAAGAATTAAGAGGTGATGATTTTGGGGAAATCAGCGGTCATTTGGTGGCAGCATTTGCCAGCTGGGGGCGAAGGCAGGCAAAAGGCGGAAGGCGGGAAAGAACTGGCTGGAACCGGGGGCAGCTGCCCGATCTTGCCGGTTGGCGGCGGAAATACGCGCAAAGAAGGCCCATTTTGGCCAATTCAGCCATTAGAACTACCTTGACATATTAAGAAATTGTGAACTCAATATTATCATTTACAGGAAAGCTCCAATTCAAGTAGGTTTGCCAAAATTTTATTTTAATGAATGCTAAAGGCAAGATCCTGATTGCAGACGACGAGCCTGATATAGTGGAAATTATCCGGTACAATCTTACAAAAGAGGGATACGAGATAGTAACAGCAAATAATGGGGATGATGCCATTCAAAAAGCCAAGTTAAGTTCGCCCGACCTGATCATCCTGGATATAATGATGCCCCGCAAAAACGGGGTTGAAGTTTGTGAGATCTTACGCGCACAACCGCAATTTAAAGATACCGTTATTGTATTCCTGACTGCGCTCAGCGATGAAAGCTCACACGTTAAAGGTCTTGAAACCGGCGCCGATGATTATATCAGCAAACCGGTGAGCCCCAAGATCCTTACCAGCCGTATACATGCCATCTTTCGCCGCATTAATAAAGAACCCGAAGAAAAGGTAATAAAGATCGACAACCTGGAAATTGACCCCGTAAAATTCGAAGCCAAGGTTGATAGCAAGGCGGTGGTGCTGGCAAAAAAAGAATTCGAGCTGCTGTACCTGCTGGCCTCCAAACCTGGCCGTGTTTTCTTACGCAACGAGATCCTTAATCAGATCTGGGGCAATGATGTTATTGTGGGTGACCGCACCATTGATGTACATATCAGAAAGATCCGTCAAAAGCTGGGCATCGACTGCATCACTACCGTAAAAGGAGTTGGTTACAAATTCACCATGTAATAGGGTGGTAATTAACTAATTTGCTAATTTTATTGTATTCGGTATTCTCATTAGCATATTGGTTAATAAGCATAACTTGTCCCGACTTTAGCCGGGATTATCACATTGGAGTTCTATGCCTTCAGCAAAAAACCTTTCACCACGACAATTAGCCGCTTTCACTGCAGGAATACTGGCTTTTCCCGTAGCCATTGGCATTCTCATTCTTACCAGTAACTGGCAAATAGGATTAGCCTCGCTGGTGGTAGTATTCGCCGGCGGATACTGGCTGATACTGGTTACCATGGAAAGGTTCATTTACCGCAAGATCAAATTAATTTACAAGCTTATATACCAAACCAAGGCCACCAAAAAGGAGGAGATGTATTTTAAATACATTCTTCCCCAAAAAAGCATCGACGAGGTGCGGGCCGATGTGGAGGAATGGGGTGAACGCCGCATCAGGGAAATAGAACTGTTGCGCCAGAACGAAGCCTATCGCAAGGAGTTCCTCCAAAACCTCGCCCACGAGTTTAAAACCCCCATTTTTGCCATTCAGGGGTATGTAGATACCCTGCTGGGCGGCGCTATGGAGGAAGAAGCCATTCGCAAAAGATTCCTCGAGAACACTTCTAAAAATGTTGACCGCCTGGTGAACCTCATGAATGACCTCGATGAAATTTCAAAGCTCGAAAGGGGCGAACAATTGCTGGCCAAACAAAACTTCATTATTCAGGAACTCATCAGGGAAATTTACGATTCCCTGTCAATTAAAACCCAGGCAAAGAACATTCGCACGGTAATAAAAAAAGGATGTGAAGCCCCCATTACCGTGTTTGCCGATAAAGAGAAAATAAAACAGGTGCTCATTAACCTGGTTGAAAATGCAACCAAATACGGCAAACAGAACGGAACCATTGTAGCCAGCATTTACGACACCGACGACCAGCACGTACTGGTTGAGATCAGTGACGATGGCATTGGTATTGAAGAAGAACACCTGCCCCGTATCTTTGAGCGTTTTTACCGCACCGACACCGCCCGCAGCCGCGATAAGGGTGGCACCGGCCTGGGCCTGGCCATCTGCAAACACATTATTGAAGCGCACGGACAAAGCATTCATGTACGTAGTACGCCCGATGTGGGCACCACTATTGGCTTCACTTTGGAATCGAAAAGAGACTGATTGTAAACAAGGTTCTCCTACCCATTGCTACATAGAATTATTTATTTCCCCTGAATAGCGGTTTGCACCTATGCACATAAACCACCAGCAGCCGTTTCTTTGGCAATCCAAATTCCATGAAAAAGCTGAGACTGGCGGTTTTACTACCGGTAATATTATTTGTAACATATAATGATAGTGAGGCCCAATGCAGTGGCCAGTTAAACACGCTTTCCTACGATACTACGGTGAGTGCATTAGGCAACTCTTCTTTCACATTTACCTTCCCCAAATTTAACCCCCAGCTGGGTACCCTTACAGAGGTGAAGATCAATACCAAAGTAACCCTGGTGTATAATTTCAGCCTCGAGAACGGCGAAGTGAACCCCGTAAACAATTACCGGGTTAAAGTATTTCGCGACGATGAAATCAGCAGTACCGCATTGTTATCGCCTTTAACAAATTCTTATCAGAAACAATACGGATATTACTCTCTGGCAGGATCAAATGGCGTCCCCAATTCAGGCCCCGATTATACGCAACAGGGACCATTGTATGTAATGAACCAGCAGAACATTAATTATACCCTTTCCAATACAGCTGATTTCTTTGGATCGGACAGTGCACAATTCGACTACACAACATCAACTTATTCGGCCGCCCAGGGTAGTATCAACAATAACCTGGAAGGGTCGGCACAGGATGGAGTGAACTTTACGATAACTTATGTTTATTGCCCGCAGGTAGTGCTGGCTGCAGATATAACATCGTTTACGGTAAACAAATTAAACAATGCCACGATCGGCATAAAATGGATCACCCAAAATGAAAAAAACAACCGCAAATATGAATTACAGAAAAGTGCTGATGGGAAATCTTTTGGAAACGTTACGCAGTATTCTTCGTCCGGCTCCCAAACCGGCGCCTATACTTATTCGTACCAGGTAGAACCGGCCGATAATAACAAGACCCTCCTGTTCAGGCTTAAACAAACAGAAGCCGATGGTACTGAAAAGTATTCACTTGTTCATGGAGTAAAGCTGGCCGCTATAGCCAATACACAACCTAAAATTTATCCTAACCCCGCCAAAGGTGTAACCAGCCTGGTTTTCAGCAATGCAAAACGGGGAAACTGGGAAGTGAATGTGTATACGGTCAGTGGTCATTTACTGAAACGGTATAATTTCAACAATGCCCTTACCGGAAAATTAAATACTACCGGGGAGCTGGAAAAAGGGGTTTATATGGTGAAATCGGTGAACAGGGGAACACAGGAGCAGTTTGTGCAACAGTTGATCATACAATAAGATTGTTGAAGCGTAGCTCAATTTTCTTTATCCGGTGTCAATACCCTGTATTTCCGGTTAAAATAGATCAGGGAAAAAATAGTAGTAACAATTCCTATAGCAGAAAAGATAACCACACTGGTTGGGTAAAACTGCGTCCAGGTCAATTGCAGGCCGGCTATTTCTTTCGTTAGCATAACCAACATGCTGCCCAGGTATCCCCAGGCATCGGCGATATAGATCAGGAACCCCACATTACCGGTTATTCTGAATGCTGCAATCAGCCGTTCAAAATAAATACAATTAAAAGGTATATACCCCATATACAGGCCCAAACCCGCCAGTTGCATCCACAGTACACCCGCCATTGCGCCCATTAAGAACAAGGCTGAGGCAATACCAGCGATCAAAAACCCCGCTACTATTACCCAATGGATCAACCGCAATGCCCTTATATTTTTGCGAATAACCACCAGCAGGCTCATGATCACCAGCACCACTACCGAGGTAATGGTTTCGGTTCTGGTAAAGATGGCCGGCTTTTGTCCGTACCCCAGCTCATTCCACATATTGGCCATAAAGTTGTCGCGCACATCACGCATAATGGTCAGGAACAAGTAGGTGATCACCACGGCAACCACCCCGCCCCCAAACAGCCGTAAGAAGTTTTTACGATCATCCCTGGTCATAGGCAAACGCATGCTTCTTTCTTTTATATCGGCTTCATCCGGGGCGGGCACCCTCTCGAGCAGGTACATAAAAATGATCAGGGGCAGGGCAAATACCAGCCCGGTAGTAAAACCAAGCCACGATTCGGCCACGTGCCAGCTATCGCGCAACCAAACGGCCACCGAGCGGGTGAAACCACCGGCAAATACAAAACTTACGGCCATAGCGGCCCCAATAAAATCGGTTGCCCGGCGTCCTTCGGCATAACTGAAAATGATCCCCCACATAAAGCCAAGCATAAAGCCATTGCCAAATAAACATACTATACCCCAGGGCGCCGGCACCAGTGCAAAAAGCAACAGACACAACCAGGCAGCCCCAATAAGCAGGGCGCTTGTTTTCCAGCGTCCCAGTCTTTTTAACTCAGAAATGAATTTGATGCCATAAAATTTGCTGGCCATGTACCCCAGTCCCTGGCTAATGATCAACAGGGTTTGATACTTTATTCCCCAAAATGCCTGTCCGTCAAAGGTAGCTACCGTAAAGGCTTTGCGATAGGCAAAAATGCATGCATACGTTAAAAAAGCTACAGCAGCTGTGTATACAGCAACGCTTACCTGCCTTGGCGAGAAGGAAGTAGTGGAGGGCATTGGTGTTGACAAACGAAGGCAGTTTACGGTGAAAAATAGGGCGTAAAATTGTCATTCGTAAAATAAGGAATTACCGGCATTGTAAGTGGGTATTGCAGGAATGTGCAGGGACAAAAAAAAGGGCGAAACTTAAAAAAGCTCCGCCGGTCAACATTAAGAAACTGCTACGATTGTTATTTATGTATAACACACAGCAATAAAACGGACCCTAAGGTACACCCACCATATTAAGTGATTCTTACCCCCGTGTGAACAAAATATTACGTTTACCCCAGCAGGTCATATTAATTCCCGGGCCAATACATAACATTTTCTTTACACATTGCTAACGGGGACTTAATAATGCTGTAACAATGAGGTCATATATATATGGGAATTTTGATAAACCCAAACTCAATGGAAAAACGAGCAGTAGATGTGGTTGTTATATCTGATGTGCACCTTGGCACATACGGATGTCGTGCAAAAGAGCTGGTTGCTTACCTGAAAAGTATCCTGCCTAATATTCTTATCCTAAACGGTGACATCATTGACGGGTGGCAATTCACAAAACGTTACTTCCCCGGTTCGCATATGGCTGTTATCAAGGAAGTACTGAACCTGATCACAAAAGGCACGCGGGTTTTCTATATCACCGGTAATCATGATGAGCTGTTACGCCGTTACAGCGATTTTCAGCTTAGTCATTTTACCCTTACCGATAAACTGGTGCTTGAGATCGACAATAAAATGACCTGGATCTTCCATGGCGATGTGTTTGATAATACCACCAAAGGCGGAGCAAAAGTGCTGGCCAAGCTGGGCAGCAACGGTTATGGCGCCCTGATACTGTTCAACCGTTTTGTGAATTTCGTGCTGAAAGCCTTTGGCCGTGAAAAATTATCTATTTCAAAAAATGTAATGGCCGGGGTGAACAAGATGGCCAAGATCGACCAGTTTGAACAGATCGCTGCCGAGCTGGCCATCGAAAAGCGATACGATTATGTGATTTGCGGACATATTCACCAACCGCAAAAAAGAGTGATCGAAAACGAAAAAGGTAAAGTGACCTATTTGAATTCCGGCGACTGGGTTGAGCATTTAACTGCCCTTGAATACCGGCAAAATGAGTGGAACATTTTTGAATATAACGAAAAAGACTTCCCCCAAACTGCTATCGATATACCAGCCAAAGTGAATGTACTGACCGACGAGATCAGCTTTTACATTAATTCACTGGCTATTTAAGTACGGGGACAACATTAAACAATATGAAGATATTTTATGCAATACAGGCTACCGGCAACGGACATATAAGCCGGGCTATGGAATTACTGCCTTATTTACAACAATATGGCACAGTTGATATTTTTTTAAGCGGCGCCAACAGCACCCTGTCGTTAAATGCGCCCATAAAATACCGCAGCAAGGGATTGAGCCTTTTTTATACCTGCGACGGCAGCCTTGATTATAGCAAGATCGTTCGCAGCATTTCACCGTTCAGGGTAATGAAAGAAGTGCGCGACCTGCCGGTTGAAAAGTACGATCTGGTGATCAACGATTTTGAATGCATCACTTCCCTGGCCTGCGCCCGCAAAAAAGTGCCTTCCGTAAATTTCGGACACCAGGCCAGCTTTTTAAGCGATAAAACACCCCGGCCCCAGAAGCCCAGTAAAGCGGGCGAATGGATACTGCGCAATTATGCAAAGGCAACCAATTACATTGGCCTGCACTTTGAGAATTATGACGATTTCATTTTCTCGCCGGTTATTAAAGAAGAAATATTAAAAGCTGAAGCAGGCAACAAGGGCCATATTACCGTTTACCTGCCTTCGTACTGCGATAAACAATTGATAAAATTACTGCAGCCGTTCAGGGACCACCGGTTCGAAGTATTTTCGCGCCAGGCGGTAAAACCATACGAAATTGATCATATGAACTTCCGCCCGGTTGATTCAAAAGACTTCAACCGCAGCCTGATCAATTGCCACGGTATTATTTGCGGCGCTGGTTTTGAAACCCCGGCCGAAGCCCTGTACCTGAAAAAGAAAATGATCGCCATTCCCATACAGGGGCAATATGAGCAACAATGTAATGCGGCCGCGCTTAAAAAAATAGGCATTAAAACCCTCGATAAACTGGATGATGATTTCACCGATACGTTTAATAATTGGGTGAACGACCCGGTAACGCCCACTGTGCAATACCGGTATTCTACAGAAGCTATTATCAACATCCTTATGATGCGTTGCACCGATCTTAAAACAACACTTGATATACCTTACCCCGATCTTATATTTAATTAGGTAAAGCGCGTTCTTCCATTTTACCAGGTGTGCCATGACTTTAAAAAGCATGGCACATTTTGTTTGTATGCTATAAAATAAAAAAGAGCCGTCACGATAGAAATCGAACGGCGTCAGTCACATGAGAGAAATAAAACTCTCACTTTATAGAGAATCTTAGTAGTATAATTTGTGCTTAATTGTAACGGTAAACGTACCGGTTTGCGTCTTCTGCGAGGATAAGATGATTAAAGATACTCCCGTATAAGCTATAATTCATAATTTTTTATAGAATTTTACCTTTTTCTTACAATTTTCAAAAAAACAACCGATTGCATTTAATTTTTTTCAGAAACTTAGTCAAATCCTTTACAAATATTTATTCATTACATTAATAAACATACTTTTCAAGTAAAAGCCGTTCCGCTGAGGTCAGAACGGCTTTTTTAAATAACAGCATCTGTTAAATAACATGAACGGTATTGAAAAATGGAATCACTGCAAGGTAGTTGCGAACTATTAGCCGGCTGTTACAACAGTGTTACGAAATGGTAAATGATACCTGAAACTATTCATGGTGGCGTACAGGCACCTGGGTAATTACCCCTAAAAAAGCAATCCTTAATATTACCTTATCGTTAAATTTCGTATATTAATACAGGAATTTAATTGTGAGAAGGCTTTTCACCATATTGCTGATCCTGGGGTGTTTTGCTATCCGCCCATTGACTGTTGCAGCCAATACCATTCAATTTGATTTCTGCGGCGAGCCCATCACCTTCGATTTTGACCAGGCGCTCATTCCAAAATCGCCCCTGCTGTCGAACGAAGCTTCCATTACAGCCTTCTACCAAAGCCTTAACCCAACCGATTACGATCCCATTATAAAGGCCCTGCTGGCCTATAAAGAAAAGTTTAAACCCGACGACTGGCTGTATTACCAGCTTATCAGAAAAGCAGTCCAGCAAATAAGCCCTAAGGGGGAAGATTATCACCGGTATACTATGTACAAATGGTATTTCCTGACCCGGTCGGGGTACGATGCCCTGCTTACCACTGCGGGCAACTATATCCTCTTTTATATAAAGTGTGAAGAGAATATCTATAATATCCCTACCCGGGTTGTAAAGGGCAGCCAGTATGTATGTTTGAATTACCACGATTATGGCAACAATATCGACTTTCAAAAAAACGTGTTCACCATAGTCAGCCTCGCTGTTCCTGATGCGCAGCAGTCTTTTACCTATAAGATCACACACCTGCCCGACTTCAAGACGGCCGATTATAAAGTGAAAGACCTTGTTTTCAATTACAATGAAAATGAATTTCATTATAAAGTAAAACTGAATAACCAGGTACAGTCGCTTTTTATCAATTACCCGGTAGTTGATTATGCATTGTATCTCAATATTCCGCTCAGCCACGAAACCTACTATTCGCTGATCCCATTATTGAGAAAAAGCGTAAAAGGCATGAGTGTAAAAAATGGGGTCGATTACCTGATGCGGTTCACTCGTTACGCCTTTATGTTTGAACCCGATACAGAAGTATTCGGAAGCGAAAAACGCCTGTCGCCCGAACAAACCCTGCTATATGATCAAAGCGATTGTGAGGACAGGGTGGCCCTTTTCTACTGCCTGGTAAAAGAGATCTATAATTTGCCAATGATCGTACTCACCTACCCCAAACATGTAACCATAGCAGTACAGTTTAATAAGCCCGTGGGCAAGCCTATTGTATACAATGGCAATAAATACACCATCTGCGAACCTACTCCCCAAAAAGAAGACCTGATGGTGGGCCAGCTGCTTCCCGAATTAAAGAAAGCACCTTATGAGGTCGCTTATGTGTATACCCCTTCCAAAAAATAATTAGCACTACTGTCATCAATGAAAAAGCCGCCTGGCTGGCACCAAACGGCCTTTTAACAAGGACATTTTGATTAAAGGGTAAGGACGGATTGTTTGTGACGGAATCGGGTGCAAGATAAAAGCCGGATATGAGTATATGGTTACGGCGCAATTAAGTAAAGGTTAATGAATGGCAGGCAGGTGCTAAAAAGAAAAACTGCCCTGAATGATCAGGACAGTTCCTCTGAGACTATGATCTATAGATGGATTATTTATTCCAAACAGTCCAGCTGGCGGTCCAGTCAGTAGTACCGTCCATAGCACCTCTGTAAGCTACTTTGTCGAACCATGCGTCGCCCAAAGAAGTACTGAAGTCGAACAATGCACCTGATAAAGCGGGAGAGCCGGTAGCAGGTTTAACATTGGGCGCTGTATTGTTGAAAGGATCTGTCAGTTTCATATCAGTATTACCGGTAGTACCAGCAGTAAAGATAGTTGTCTTATTAGATCCTGTTAACTGAGCAGTGATAGTTGAAGCATCATATGTTACACCAGGAATAGTTTTACCAGTTTCAACATCAACTGTATTTTGATAAGCCTGCAGGAAGCTGTTATAGAAACCGCTGATGCCTCTTGCAAAATAAGCGATGGTTGAATCTTCCTGTAAACGGAAACCACCTTTCTGGCTGCCGATCACAATAGAGTTAGCCAAAATGAATTTGGTACCTCTTCTCCAACGCATGCCCCAGCCGTAGTCGCTAGAAACGCCGCTGGCGTTGTTGGGGCCTATAGCTGTGAAGTTTGACAGAACAGGGGAAGTGATAGGCGTTCTTGTCAACAGGAAACCATTGCTGGGGTTTACGTTATCAACCTCGAAGTTATTTGAAACGTCGCCGGTTGTTCCTTTGGCATCGGTGAATTTGGGATCTTTAATAGAGATCGCAAATTGAATTTTACCACGGTATCCGTCGTCCATATCAAAATCATCATCAGCGCTGTTGTAAGCGATCAGGTGTTTGGCATTTACAGTACCACCGAAGAATTCGAAGGCATCATCCAAACCACGCACTACTTGAATATAATCAAGCGTAGTACCGCTACCTACGCCGTACAATGATAAACCGTTCACTTCATCACCGGGGTTAACCGCTTTACCGGCATATTCAATGCGTACATATTTCATAATGCCTGAATTATCAGCATCATTGGTACCGCCGAATGCGCTGAAAGCAGCATCAACACCACCTTCAATTACAGAGTGGTTACCATTACCTGTAGCCTGACCTACTAAAACAACACCACCCAGATCGCCAGGGGCAGGAGATGTTTCGTTTGAAGTGAATACGATCGGTTCAGCAGCTGTTCCCTGAGCCATGATCTTGGCACCACGATAAATAACCAGAACACCGGCAGAGTCTTTATTTGAAACTATTTTAGTACCGGGATCAATAGTTAGTGTAACACCAGTTTGTACATACACATACCCACGCAAACGGTATGTTTTGTCTTTTGTCCAGTGCAGGTCTGATGTAATAGTACCGCGGATCTCAGTACCGCTGTTGTTTCCACCAGTGCCACCGTTTGGATCATTCTTGTCATCGCTCTTGCTGCAGGCGCCGAGCATAACAAGCCCCAACAAATAGATTGTTGAAATTTTTTTCATTAGAAGACTTTTTTTAAGTTTTTTACATGGGCCGTCTGGAACCACCCACACTGATCTTTTTTCGCATTTAAAAAGGGATCAGTATGTCTACGGTTTCATTCAGAATTTCATTAAACTTTCGGCGAAAGTATTCGTGCTTTGTTACCGAATAGTTAACCAGGTTTTACCAAAATGTTATTTACCGAAGCTGTATCGCAGCGACAACATTGCTGTTGTACCGTACTTGGTACTATTAATAATTTTATCGTCAGAAGGGTTATAATTCTTGTTAGAAGCACCTTTATCATACTTGTAATACCAGCGAACAGGCTGGGCCAATATATCGCTAACAGTGATCTTGGCTTCAAGCTTGTTCTTCATTAACTTTTTACTTACCTGGAAGTCAATTACGTCTCTTGGCTTTTCATATATATCAAGGGCAGGGCTCGAAAGCGGTGCACGAGTGCGTAAACGCGGCCCGATCCTATTATATAATACGTTCACAGAAAAACCATCGTCGGCCGATGTGTAATTCATTCCACCATTGATCAAATAAGGTGATTGGCCCTGCATGGGGCTTTTGAACTTCACCGTATCAATCTGAACCGATCCCTTTATATAGGCCGCATTGGTATAAAATGTAAGGTGTTCAAAGATCCCGCCGCCAATAAAATCAAGCTTTTTACGCAATTCCATTTCAATACCATAAGTGGTAGCATGATCGGCATTGGCATAGGAGAACACATCATTGCTCTGGTTAATTTGCTCAATGGGATTTTTAAAATATTTATAGAATACACTGGCCGATAAAATTTCTCCGGCTGCGGGGAACCACTCATAACGCAGATCGGCATTGGTATTCACACTTCTGACAAGGCCATTATACCCTCTGACAGTTACGTTATTTTCATAGTCATAAGTAGCGTAGTCGGCCAATTCCCTGAACTCAGGTCTGTTCACAGCTTTTGATCCGGCTAATCTCAGGTTCGATTTGTTATTCAGCGAATAGGTCAATAAAAATGAAGGCAGTACATCTGTATTATCATAAACCTTGTTTGGTTTATTTCTGGCAGTTATCTCCTGGCGGTATTTTTCAATACGGGCACCCCAGGTTAATTTAATTTGATCGTTGAATTTATTATCCAGCATCACATAACCGGCATTCAACGTGGCATTACCTTTATAATCGGTTGAGTTAGTGCCAATATTAGCAAGAACAAGCTCGTAGGCATCAATATTCTCAGGAGTAAAAAGCGTATTAAAGGTTGTTGATTTGGTTTCAGGAATTACGACACCATTAGCAACAAGGCCGTCCTTATGCAAGGAGGCATATCCTACTGCATCAACTTCAACCGTTCTATTGCGGTAGTAATTCATGGTACCAAACTTGAATTTCTGAACCTGGCCTAACCAGTTAAACTGTTTGGTGGCATTGGCTGATGCGCCATAAATATATTCTTCCAGGAATGAATACACGCGGCCGGCATTCCTGATCTCGGGTGAATTCTCATTACTCAATTTTAACCAGTAATTCGACTGATCGCCCTGATTTGAACGGAAGGTCAGAATGCGTTGATCGGGTTGATTTTTATAAGTATAGCTAAAAGAACCATTCCAATCGACAGACCAGTCTTTACCAATTTTATGCACACCTTCTACTACCGAGTTCACCAGACCAGCACCAGCGGCTTCACTATTGGCACTTTTAATATAAAATGGGTCGGCACTGGGATCAATTTGCCAGTTGGGGCCATACCTTAATCCGGTATTTTTTACAAAAGTGTTATTAAACAGGTTCTTCCAGGATATTTTGCTTTTACCGTACGAATAAGTAAGATTCAGAAGAGCTGTAAGATTATTTTTTTCATCATAGTTATCAGTAAAATAATCATACTGATGCTGTTTAAGCCCATCATATTCGTTCCTGTCTTTTGCAGAGGTCGCACGGCCATTTCCATAGCCGATAGAATAAATGTAACCCAGTTTATTATTATTCTTTAAAATGGCCGTATTACCACCAGTATAAGAAACACTCACAGCAGGCATGCTTCTATAAGCTGCTTCGTAACCATATGTATTGGGGAACATTTTGGTAACTTCCTGTTTAAATTGCTGATCATAGCTGATAAAATCATATCTGTGCCTGTGATAGGGACCAGGAATTAATCGTGAATTATCAAAAAAGCCTGCCTGATCGTATTTGCCATCGGGATAACTCTTGTAAAAATTCTTGCCTGTGGTCAACGAGTTATAACTGATATTCACCGACAGCTCGCTTATTTTGCGCGAAGGATAATCTTTCGTAATTACCTTAACGGCGCCACCTGAAAAATCACCAGGTAAATCGGGTGTAGGCGATTTATATACTACCAGGTTATCAACTACTGAAGAAGGGATGATATCGAAAGAAAACGCTTTTTTATCGGCCTCTGTACTGGGCAGCACAGAGTTATTAAGCATAGATACATTGTAGCGCTCGTTCAAACCACGGATCACTACAAATTTATTATCCTGTACTGAAGCACCGCTAACGCGTTTTAATACTTCACCGGTGTTGCGGTCGGGCGATTTTTTAATTACCTCTGCAGAAATACCATCAGAGATAGAGGAGCTGTTCTTTTGTGTGAGATATAAAGAAGAAAGGTTCTCTTTACGAATGCTGGCTTTTACTTCAACACCCTGTAATTGCTTTCCCTTTCTTTCCAGTGATACGCTTACCGTAGCATTTTCGGCACCTGTTACTTCTATATCACTTATTTCTTTATCGCCATATCCTACACTACTAATAATAAGTGTATATTTTTTATTCTTTTGAACCGTTACAAAGAAACGGCCTTCCACATCGGTGAATATACCTTTTTTAGTATCGCCTGCCAATACAACTGATGCACCAACCAATGGCGTACCATTTTCGGCATCAACAACTTTACCTGAAATTTTTCCGGTTTGAGAAGTTTGTGCAAATGATGCAACCGTAACAACCAGGGCTAACAGGGTATACAAGAACTTTTTGCTCACGAAAAACAGTTTTATTTGTCGCAAAAGTATCTCTGGGCTGTTATCGCTATGTTACCCCTATGTTAAGGAATTATTAACTGACCGCCGTCAAGGCCCTCCTAAGAGGCCAAATGTTACCAGAACGCTATGAGAACGTTACGGCAATATTAACGGAATATTAAATCGCTGGAACTCAAGCTCTTTCAGAAAAAATTGGCACAATAATGATAGCAATTATCAGTTATTTACCTGGTTACCCGGCTGTTAGAATCTGAACTGTAACCGGGTAGTAAATACATTATCTTTTAGATCACCGGTATAACCGGTGAGGGAAGTCTTTTCATTCTTTATAAAGTCATACCATAACATCAACCGTACATTTTCATTGATATAATAATTATATCCCACACTAAGAGTTGTATACTTTATATTAGTGGCATTTATATTATTACCGCCTTTGCCGATCTCCTCCCCTTTTACTTCTGTGTTGGGGTCGTACCAGTCATATTTAATACCCAGTTGATGCTGGCTGTTTACAATATTTTGTAACAGGTATATAAAAGCGCCGTCAAACTTGCGTACATAGTATGGTTCCTGCAATAAGGAGGCGGGCGTTTCTGTAGTGCCGGCCGAACCGGTTTGCGTCCCCCGCCAGTATTCGGCACGCAATTCGGTTGCACCATAGGAGTGTTTCCACTTCAACTGCAAATCGGCCCCATAATATTTACGGGGGGCCTTGCGGCCAAAATTATCGTCGGCTGAGTCAACCACAAATGTTTTTCCATTGGCATCCTTCGCTATTTCATAGGTATATTTCGTATTCTGGAACAACCCGCCATTGAAATAGGAAAGTCCGCCCGACAAAAAAAGCGTTTTGGTAAGCGGGTAAGGTTTCCACGAAGCACGGGTAATAAAATCTTTGTACGAATCGTATTCTGCCGTAGCGTTCAAACCCTGGCCATTATAAAAACCGGCATCAATTTTCAAATACCGTAAAGGATGATCGGGCCGGCGGGGTTCAAAAGACACCATGGCACCCAGGTCTCGTTCTACTTTCATTAATGTTTGCGACATTCTTCCCCGTTCGGGCGTCTCGCGATCGGCCGATCCCAGGTTCACCTCATAACCAAACGGGCGGGCCATCCAGCCGGCAGTAAAAGAAAAAACCTGCCATTTATTCTCAAATACCCGCCCCCAGAAATCACGGATGAAAACCCCTTTTTCAGTACCATCGAACTGAAAAACGAAATACAGGGAGATCTCATTATTGCTATTCATACGGGCATAATCAAGCCGCAACCGGCCGCGCCGCAACATAAAGCGATTATCTACATGGGTGCCAAAATCGCCGCCGCTAAAACTTGGAATGCCTTTACGCTCTGCAACCTGGAACTGGGGTTGAATATAGCCGGTGAAATAAATGCGGTCGAACTTCTTATATAATTGCAAGATACCCTTGCCAATGTTGGTGGTGGTATCGATCATGTCGTTCAGGAACTGGGCCTGGGCTGCAGCCGTGATTTGCAGAAAAAACAGCACAATAACGACTTTGCTTAATACAGAAAATACCAACGATCGTACAGAACGCATGATAGCAGTTTTTTGGGGGCCCAATATTAAGCAAATATTATTTTAAGATTAAATTTTCATTAAGGCCGCTCTAAGGGCTTGCGACTCCATACGAAGTTGATCTGGTATAATATTTTTATTAAGAAATAATGGGAAAGAAGGTCTCCTGTGCCTTATGCTGATAGTCAATAACAGATCAATAGCTTAATTAACAACTGATAATCAATCACTTAAATTCATACTCGAACTACCAGCCACTAATATTATCTTTGTGTTAAGTAATTATTACCAGGTCACCCTTTTTTTTATCCTATAGTATTAATTCTATTTTTGCGACAAATTTTTCTCAATGGGTTTAAACTCTATAATGAAGATTTTCATGCCTAAGGATAGGATATTCTATTCCTTATTTGAACAGGTTGCCCACACTGTGGCTAAAATGGGTAAGGTGATGAAGGAAGTTGTTACAGAACCCGACTTCGATAAAAGGGCTGCTTTAATTTCCCAAATTGAGGACCTGGAGCATGTTAATGACGACTTTACTCATAAGATCTTTACCGAACTCGGCAGAAATTTTATTACCCCCTTCGACCGTGAAGATATTCACTACCTCGCCAACGCGCTCGATGATATTGCCGACTATATCTTCGCTTCGGCCAAAAAAATCAACTTCTACAAAGTAAACCCCAACGATCAGGGCATTCAGAAAATGGCCGATCTTATTGATCAGGGTTGCGAGCAAATAAAAAATGCAGTACTGCAGCTGCGCGATATGCGCGATATGCGACAGATCACCGATGCTTTGGTAAAAGTGAACAGTATCGAAAACCAGGCCGATGATATCTTTGATATGAGCATCGACCGCCTGTTCGAAACCGAACCCGATGCCAAAGAGGTGATCAAAAAGCGGGAAATTTACCAGGTAATGGAAATCGTAACCGATAAATGTGAAGATGCCGGTAATGTTATTGAATCTATCATTATTAAATACGCGTAACAGACAGGACCTGTTTTTTACCTAACCGCTGCATCAATGTTTACATTATTAGTTATCATTATCATACTCGGACTGACTTTTGATTTGATTAATGGCTTTCACGACTCTGCTAACTCCATAGCTACTGTTGTTTCTACCAAGGTATTAACCCCCTTTCAGGCGGTTGTTTGGGCGGCATTGTTCAACTTTGTCGCCTTCTGGATCTTCGACCTGAAAGTAGCCAATTTTGTTGCCAAAACCGTTCACGCCGATTCCATTAATTTATATGTGATCTTCGCCGGGCTTATAGCAGCTATTGCGTGGAACCTGCTCACCTGGTGGTTTGGTATTCCTTCCAGCTCATCGCATACCCTCATTGGTGGCTTTGCAGGCGCCGCCGTAGCGCATGCCCATAGTTTTAGCGTTATCAACCAGAAGGTAATTTTCGATATCGTTAAATTTATTGTTCTGGCGCCGTTTATCGGAATGTTCATCGCATTCATTATAACGGTGCTCATTGTAAACCTATGCCGAAAGGCCAACCCCTATCATGCCGATAAATGGTTCAGGCGTTTGCAGTTGGTTTCATCAGCAGCATTCAGCTTAGGCCATGGCGGAAGCGATTCGCAAAAAGTAATTGGAATTATCACCGCAGCAATGGTGGTGTATGGCGCCTGGTGCATACAACATGGTCATCCTATACCTGACTGGGCGCATATACAGGAAATTGTTGATGCACACGGTAAATCAACTTATGGACATGTACCGCAATGGATCCCCATTACCTGCTACATATGTATTGCCTGCGGTACCATGATGGGCGGCTGGCGTATTGTAAAAACCATGGGTACCAAAATAACCAAGGTTACGCCACTTGAAGGGGTGGCTGCAGAAACTGCCGGCGCCATTACCTTATATGGTGTTTCACAAGGCCTGGGCATACCTGTAAGTACAACGCATACGATTGCGGGTTCAATTATGGGTGTGGGTATGACCAAACGTTTATCGGCAGTTCGCTGGGGCATTTCCATTAACCTGTTATGGGCATGGATACTCACCATTCCGGTGAGTGGCTTATTCGCCGCCCTTGTTTATTATATTATAAAGCTGATAAGTCCAGCATTCTAATACGAAGCAGGAAGTAAGAAGTAAGAAGAACCCTGTTTTCTTACTTCTTACCTTTTCCGCTTACTCCTCACTACTACCACACAGCAGTTATACCTGCCCACCACTCCCTGCTCCCACTCGCTTTCTTGTCACTTCCTTTTTGTATTCCAACCGTTTATTATTACTTTGGCATAATTTATTATGCACAATACGACCTTATAAATAATTTACATGAAAGGAATCATTTTAGCAGGAGGCTCTGGTACCCGGTTGCACCCAATAACTTACGCTATCAGCAAACAGATAATGCCCATTTATGATAAGCCAATGATCTATTACCCATTGTCGACCTTAATGCTGGCAGGTATCAGGGATATCCTTATCATATCAACACCACACGATCTTCCTCAGTTTAAAAGATTATTGAACGATGGCTCACAGCTGGGTCTCAATTTCTCTTATGCCGAACAAGCTGTTCCCAACGGACTGGCACAGGCTTTTGTAATAGGCGCCGATTTTATTGGAAATGATAATGTAGCGCTCGTATTGGGTGATAATATTTTTTATGGTGTTGGGTTGGGAGAACAACTCTCCAAAAACACCCAACCCGAAGGCGGAATTGTTTATGCTTACCATGTAAGCGACCCCGAACGGTATGGCGTTGTGGAATTTGACAAGGACAATAAAGCCATTTCCATTGAAGAAAAACCAGCTCAGCCAAAAAGCAGTTATGCTGTGCCTGGTTTATATTTTTATGATAATGAAGTAGTAACTATTGCCCGTGATCTTAAACCAAGCCCCCGCGGTGAATATGAGATCACTGACGTAAATAAAGAATATCTTCGCAAGGGAAAATTGAAAGTTTCTATTCTCGATAGAGGAACCGCCTGGTTAGATACCGGCACTTTCGATTCCCTGATGCAGGCTTCCCAATTTGTACAGGTAATAGAACAACGGCAAGGCATAAAGATCGCCTGCATTGAAGAAATAGCTTACCGTAAAGGATTTATCACAAAAGATCAGTTGATCACCGTAGCCCAACCCCTGCTGAAAAGCGGTTACGGACAATATCTTATGAATCTGTTGAAAGAAAACCAATAAGCAATTGGCCATCCCTCGGCTTTGCGCCGGTGCGCGAACACGCGCCAGGGACAATTGGCAATTGGAGAACAGGTCGGGTGTGCATTAAACAAAATTCACTTTGCACCTTTGACCCCGCCCGCATGACCCTGGTGGCACGGGCATTGACCTTAAACATTCACGATTCAAAATAAAACGATACAATGAGCAAAATTCTGGTTACAGGCGGATGCGGTTACATCGGTTCCCATACTATAGTTGACCTTATAGAAAATGGCTTTGAAGTAATTTCAGTCGATGACAATTCCCGGTCAACCCCCCGTATTTTAGAAGGTATTGAAAAAATTACCGGCAAAAAGATCAAGAATTATAAAGTTGATCTGTGCGATTTTGATGATACGTTTGCCATTTTCCAGGAAAATACCGACATAACCGGTATTATTCACTTTGCAGCCTACAAAGCAGTAGGTGAATCGGTAGAACAGCCATTGATGTATTTTGAAAACAATATGTTTTCGCTCATCAACCTGCTGAAATGTGTGGCAGAATTCAATATACCCCATTTTGTTTTCTCCTCATCCTGTACAGTATATGGCAATCCCGATAAAATACCCGTAACGGAGGCTACACCACCCAAACCGGCCGAATCACCTTATGGGTATACCAAACAAATGGGCGAGCAGATCATTAATGAATTCTCAAAAGCCTCTTCTACAAAATGCATTCTGTTACGTTACTTTAACCCCGTAGGCGCTCATCCTTCCATTCTCATCGGTGAGTTGCCCATTGGCAAACCTGCCAACCTGGTTCCGGTAATAACTCAAACAGCCATTGGTAAATTACCTTTAATGCAGGTTCATGGGGATGATTACCCTACCCGCGATGGTTCCTGCATCCGCGATTTTATTCATGTAAGCGATATTGCCCACGCACATACGCTTTCTATACAGTATCTACAGGCAGGTAAAAGCACCCAGCGTTGTGAAGTGTTTAACCTGGGAACCGGCAATGGCGTAACCGTGCTGGAAGCCATTAAAGCCTTTGAAAAGGTGAGCGATGTAAAACTCAATTACGTGATAGGTCCGCGCAGGCCAGGCGACGTTATCGCCATTTACGCCAATAACGACCACGCCCGTAATACGCTGGGCTGGGAAACGCAATATTCGCTGGAAGATATGATGACCACTGCCTGGAAATGGGAGCAGCGGCTGAAAGCCGATGCCAGCTTTTACCAAAGCAGACCGGCAGACCTGAATTAATTTCCTAAAAAAATATACAGGCCCAAGCCCCGCCCCGGCAACACTTTGTTCGGGGCGGGGCTTTATGCTTTAATAGTTTGATGGATGAAAATCAAAAATGGCCCATTTTTTTGAAAAGCTTTAAATATTAGCATTTAGCACCATCAAACCATTCAGCCATTGAGCCATTTGCGTTTTTTTACCTTACTTTGCACCACCAAATTTTAAACATGCTCAAAGAAATACAGGTAACCGGACAAAAAGATACCCGCAGTGGTTTTGGCGATGGTATTGTGGAAGCAGCCCGTAAAAATTCGAATGTAGTAGCCTTAACAGCCGATCTGGCTGGTTCAATGAAACTCAATCAGTTCATGAAAGAGTTTCCTGAGCGCTATGTTCAGGTGGGTATTGCTGAAGCCAATATGATGGGCATTGCAGCCGGCTTAACGATTGGAGGAAAAATTCCTTTCACTACCACCTTTGCCAACTTCTCTACCGGTCGCGTATACGACCAGATCCGCCAGTCAATTGCCTATTCAGGTAAGAACGTAAAGATCTGCGCTTCACATGCCGGTTTAACCCTGGGCGAAGATGGCGCCACACACCAGATCCTGGAAGATATTGGTTTAATGAAAATGCTGCCTGGCATGACGGTGATCGTTCCCTGCGATTACAACCAAACCAAGGCCGCTACCATAGCCGTGGCTGAATATGTTGGACCTGTATACCTGCGTTTTGGCCGCCCCAGCTGGCCTATTTTTACAGCAGCCGATCAAAAATTCGAAATAGGTAAAGCCCAGTTCTTCAGCGAAGGAAAAGATGTTTCCATTTTTGCCTGCGGCCACATGGTATGGAAAGCCATTGAAGCCGGTCGCATTCTGGAAGAGCAGGGTATTAGCGTTGAAGTGGTGAATATTCACACCATTAAACCGCTCGATACAGAGGCGATCCTGAAATCGATCCGCAAAACCCGTTGCGCGGTTACTGTAGAAGAGCATAATATTATTGGCGGTTTAGGCGATGCTATTGCACAAACTGCTGCAAAGAGTTTCCCCATTCCTATTGAGTACATTGGTACCAATGATACGTTTGGTGAAAGCGGCACACCTACCCAATTGCTGAAAAAATACGGTCTCGATACACCAAATGTCGTAGATGCAGTACATAAAGTAATAGCAAGAAAAGGATAATCCTTTATAGTCGATATTCGATAGCCAATGGTGAACGATCAATGATCGTTCACCATTGTTTTTTAAGCCCATTCCATATATAAAATCTTTAATACAAAATCTAAAAGCCTGGTTTTTATCTTATCATAATATATTTGTTCCGGCGTTTAAACTAAACCCCTTGTGCGGGTTCCAATATTTATCACATTTTTACAGAAAACTAGCTAACCTATGTCGGTGACCTTGCAAGACAGCGAATTGCTGATCCAATTCCGCGATCCGGCCACTAAAGAAAAAGCCTATACGGCTCTAATCCGAAAATACCAGGAAAGACTATACTGGCATATTCGCCGTATGGTGGTTGAACACGAGGATGCGAACGATGTATTACAGAATGTTTTTATAAGGGTATGGAATGGACTGGAGAATTTCAGGGAAGATTCCCAGCTTTATACGTGGTTGTACCGCATTGCCACCAATGAATGCCTCACCTACCTGGAACAACAGAAAAAAAGAAGTTCGGTATCGCTCAGTGATGTGGAAAGTGGACTGGAAAACAAGATCAAAGCAGATAAACATTTTGATCCTAATAAACTGGAGTGGAAACTGCAACTGGCTATTCAGCAATTACCTGATAAACAGCGCGTTGTATTTACCCTGCGGTATTATGACGAAATGCCGTATGAACAAATGAGCCAGGTTTTGGAAACCTCTGAAGGGGCCCTGAAAGCTTCTTACCACCATGCGGTGAAAAAAATTGAGGATTACATCCTGAATCATTAAACTTTAATTAACAAATTACGTCTCAGTTGGTGCAATGGAAAACAGGAAAAACATATTGAATGAATTGAGGGAAATAAGCCCGGTTGTAGCTGAACTCGGCCACCAGGTTCCTTACACAGTGCCCGCCGGGTACTTTGAGGGGCTGGCCCATCAGTTATTGCAACTGGTTAAAGCCGGGGATGCCGGTTCTCCTGTTCTGCCAAAAGCAAACAATCCTTACCAGGTTCCGCAGGGATA
>NZ_LVYD01000057.1 GCF_002077945.1 Niastella vici | reverse complement strand
CTTCTATTTGCAACAACGCAACGCTTGTGGCCATTAACACATTGAAAATTTAATGTCCGTACAAATGCAAATCAGGATCAACCTTTTTGTAAAGAAAGCAACATACAGACGTTGCCTGCTTATGTTGGTTTCAGGATTATTTATCACGCAATTCGTACTGGCGCAGGCGCCGGTGATCACTGCTTTTTCTCCCGGATCGGGTACAACGGGTACTACGGTAACCATTACTGGTAGTAATTTCAGCTCGGTGGCCGCAAATAATATAGTCAGGTTTGGAAGCGTAAAAGCAGTGGTGCAAAGCGCTTCGGCCAATACCATCGTGGTTACGGTGCCCATGGGCGCTACCTTTAAACCGCTCACTGTTACCACCAATAATCTTACCGCTTATACTGGGAAACCATTCCTGGTTACCTTCCCGGGTGGCGATAGTGGTTTTTCGCCCAATTCATTTTTACCAGGGGTTGATTCTGCAACTGGCAAAGGCGCCGCAGCTGTTGCTACTGCCGACCTCGATGATGATGGCCGTACAGATATGGCCGTCGTAAATATGTATAACAACCTTCTTTCTGTATACAGGAATACAAGCTCCATTGGCGCTCTTTCCTTTCAGTCAAAAACGAATTATACGATCGGTGATACAAGTATGGCCCTTACCACTGCCGACCTGGATGGAGATGGGAAACTGGAAATAATTACAGCCAACTGGGCAGGTAACACCATCTCAGTTTTTAGGAACAGCAGCACGCCGGGATCAATTTCATTTTTACCAAAAACAGATCTGGCTGCTGGCAGTCATCCGGTAGCGTTGGCTGTTGCTGATCTCGACGGCGATGGCAAACCGGATCTTGCAGTTGTAAACAATGGATCCAACACGGTGTCGGTTTTTAGAAATTTAAGCACCGTGGGAAGTATTGCTCTGGGTGCCAGGGTAGACATTTCTACTGGTAATGCACCAACCGGTGTAACTATTACTGATGTTGATGGCGATGCCAAACCTGATGTTGCTGTAACAAATGGCAGTGATAATACGGTGTCGGTCTTTAAAAACATAAGTACTGCCGGAACCATCGGGTTCAACACCAAAACTGATTTCCCGGCCTTCCAGCATCCTGAATCCATTGCAGCCGGTGATTTTGATGGCGATAATTTGATCGATCTGGCGGTGGTAAGCGGTAGTAATACCACCATATCTGTATTGAAGAACCAGCGTAACAGCGGTGTGCTTTCGTTCGCATCTCCCGCCACTTATCTCATCCGTTCTTTATCAATTGACCTGTCGGTTTCAGATATGGACGGGGATGGCAAGCCCGATCTGGTTGCCATTAACTACAGTAATGCAAGTGTGTCGGTATTAAAGAATGCCTGTACGCCGGGCACCATTTTATTCAATGCAAAAAACGATTACACCATTGGCACCAATCCCTTTGGCGTGTCTGTTGCTGATATGGATGGCGATAGCAAACCCGATATATTATCAGCAAATGTCGCCGGTAGTGTAACCGTGCTGAGAAATACAGTGACGCTGCCTTTCATCAATTCCTTTACTCCTGCAACGGCCGGTAATGGCAGTATTGTCACGATCAGCGGTATTAATTTCACGGGGGTTACAGAAGTCAGCTTTGGCGATAATAAAGCGACATCGTTTACGATTGACTCTGTCACCGGTATTACAGCAATTGTTGACACGGGATCAACCGGTTCGGTTAAAGTGGTTACCAATCATGGTACGGCAACAAAGACCGGGTTTACATACAGCAAACAACCCACTATCAGTTCCTTTACACCTGTTACGGGCGGGGCTGGAACCGTTGTTACCATTACCGGAACGAATTTTACCAATGCCACCGACGTAACTTTTGGCGCAACGCCGGCAGTTTCATTCCAGGTGCTTTCACCCACAACGATAGTTGCTTTGGTAGCAACCGTTCAGGCAGGCAGTATGCCGGTATTGGTTGTTACACCGGGCGGCAGGGCTACTATGAACGGTTTTTATGCAGGTCCCGTTATTTATTCGGTTACCCCCGGTTCAGGACCTGTTGGTTCAACCATCGCCATTACGGGCAGGCATTTCAGTAATAATGCAACTGATAACATCGTTTATTTTGGTGCGGTAAAAGCAACCGTAACCAGTGCCGATACCGCTACATTACAGGTAACCGTACCGGCTGGCGCCACCTGGCAACCCATATCGGTTACAACCGGCGCCCTCACGGCTTATTCACGCCAGCCTTTTATTGTAACGTTTAAGGGCGACCATACTGCTTTTACCGCATCCTCCTTTGTGAAAACGCTCGATTCAACTGTTGGTTATTTTCCCTTGCAAGTGCTGTTGCAGGACCTGAACGTAGATGGCAGGCCCGATGTGATCGCTTCTGATTTTACCACCGGTATTTCCGTGCTGAAAAACACCAGCGATAATGTAAATGTATCTTTTGCTGCAAAAGCTGATTATAATACCTATCCTTATATTGGAAGGACCTGTGTAGGCGATCTGGATGGCGACGGCAAAGCGGAGATCGTTGTGCTGAATAAAATGGACAACCAGTACAACACTTATTTTTCCGTATTACGAAATACCAGTACAACCGATATTTCATTCGATAACAAGCAGGATTTTTATCTTGACTATGAGGCTGAACCGATAGGCGGCGTTATTGCCGATTTTGACGGGGATGGCAAACCGGATCTTGCAATTGCTACCTACAGCTATGTTGCGGTGTTCAGGAACACCAGCGTACCAGGAAATATTTCCTTTGCACCGAAAATAAATGTATATACGTTAGGTTATGCAGCTGCCATCGCGGCTACTGACCTTGATGGCGATGGCAAAGTTGACCTGGCGGTGGCCGATAATGGTTTGCGGCTGTACAGGAATATTTCAAACGGCGGGTCCATATTGTTTTCAACCGCCACGGTGTTACAATCAGGTTTTTCTCCCGGAAGCCTGGCGCTGGGCGATCTGGATAATGATGGCAGAATAGATATTGCAGTTAGCCATGGCGGTAACAACAATGTATCTGTACTGCAAAATACCAGTACCACTGGTTCGTTCTCCTTTGCCCCGAATATTAATTTTCCGTTAGGTATTAATCCATATAATGTTGCCATCAATGATCTGGACGGCGATGGCAAACCCGATCTGGCAGTAACCACTACTTATAATAACCAGGTGCGATTGTTTAAGAATACCAGTACGAACAGTGGCCTGTCTTTTTCCGATTTCACTTTATATGGGAATGTTGCGCTTAATTATGAAATGAGAGATCTTATTGCCGGCGACATCAATGGCGATGGCCGTCCCGATTTGGTCACCGCCAATCCGAACAGTAACAACATTTCCCTGTTCCTGAATAATATTCCCGGTGATGGCATGGCTTCGGTATCCATCAGGGCAACGGGTGCTACTTCTTTTTGCCAGGGCGATCAGGTGGTTTTAAAAACAGCTGCAACAGCCGGAGCAGGCTATCAATGGTTCAATAATGGAGCGGCTATAAATGGTGCAATAGATTCAATCTATACCGCTGTTGCATCCGGTACTTATACCGTACAGGAAACAGTAGGGGTAAGTACGGCCCTTTCAGCCGGTGTGGTTGTTACGGTGAATCCCCGGCCGCCAGCACCTGCGATCAGCATTACCAGCACCCCATTATGTCAGGGACAAAATGTGTTGTTGATTGCCAACTCGCCTGATAATAATCAATGGTATTTCAACAATGTTGTACTGCCTGGTATTACCGGAAATACTTTCCGGGCCGATAAAAGCGCTGTATATACAGTAACTACCACCAGCAATGGTTGTGTTTCACTGCCATCGAATGGAGCTGTTGTTAATTTTAGTGCATTGCCCGGTTTAACTGTAACACCGGCTGCTGCTGCTTTTTGTGCCGGCGATAGTGCCCGCTTAACCGTCAATGCCGGAACCGGATCAGGTTATCAATGGAATGTAAATGAAACAACCATTCCGCTGGCAACAACAGCTGAATATTTTGCAAAAGCGGGCGGCAATTATACAGTGAGTGTAAATACAAACGGCTGCAGTGGTACCTCTTCCATCGTGACTGTTACGCAAAACACAGTACCTGCCAAACCGGTTATAACTGTAAACGGAAATACCCTTGTTTCAAGTGCCGGCATGGGCAATCAATGGTTCTTGGAAGGGGTGGCCATCGCAGGTGCTACCAGCCAGGTTTATAAACCCACGCAATCGGGCAACTATACAGTAACAGCAACTGAGAATGGTTGTACAGGTGTGGCCTCCGAAAAGTATAGCTTTACCATTACAGGAATTATCGTGATTGATAATACCCAATACATAAAGTTGAATCCAAACCCTGCGGTCAACTGGCTTGCCATAAGCTTTAATATTAATAATGTAAATACATTGAATATCGGGTTGGTTGATATCGAAGGAAGAAACGTTGGCGCCTGGAAATATCTCAGAAGCGGTGACAGGTTGAATGTTTCGGGTTTATCGCATGGTATTTATCTGGTGAAAATATATACTGATAATAATAAAGTAAATTATGTATTGAAAGTGTTGAAGCAATAATATCGGTAAGTCATCTTTAATAAAAGCGCCCGCCAGCTGACGGACGCTTTTTTAGTTCTATTTGACATCCGTCAAAAAATAAAAAATAAAGGATTAATTTTTTTACTAATGCGTGGTTATATAAATATTGTTTATACCTTAGGGCCTGATTAGAATTTTATTAGATCTTCCTTAAATAAGGTGTTACACAACGCCCCTTCAATTCGCCCCCTCGTTAATCCATTCGTTCATATTCTATCCATCAACCATCGATTCATCCGTATTGGGTAAAAGTTTAGTTACAGAAGAGAGCGTACTCGAATTTATCCAATTTCCGCAGTAAGCATTATTAAGCAGTGTCGGTAAAAGGTGGTGCCATAAAGGCGCCTGGGAATTTTATTATCCGAAACCGGGATGGCGTGTTATGCGCATTTGTGCATAAAATGCCAAATGGGATGCTATTTGTGTGTTCGATAAATCTGAAGGTATGGCAAACGATCCTTTTTGTGGCAATCACGATGTTTATTACAATAACATACTTCTTCACGCAGGCATCACTGATTTCAGGTGTTATCGCTACTGCATATCCAATCTTCTATTCAATTTATATGCACCTTATTTTTTTACATTTCTAAATGGGTCGTGGAGAAGGTTACAATTGTTTGCACTGCATATCCACCGGGCGCGGTCGCCTACCGTCTCTTAATGGTACATCTTCTCTAACAACCAGGCATCCGGAAAAAAACACCCGGTGAAAAAATGCCCCCACTATGCAAGCAATTTTTTACTCTTCAATTAATTTTTATGAGAAAAGTAACCCTACTTTATCAGCGTGCAAAAGCCAGTCATTTGAACATAACGGCAATTTTGCTCGCTATTCTGTTTCTTTCACCAATAAAGATGTTCAGTCAGTCGGGCAATCTCGACCAAATAAGAAATGGCCCCGCTAACGACCCCACCAAAAATTTTTACAAAACGTTTCCTAACCCAAGCTGGGTTAACGGTAATGCCGGTGCTTCCAATGCGCACTATGTTGAAAGCCATTCCATTGCCTACAGGAGTTTGATAACGGGCGCTGTTGTTAATAACCAGTATCAATATGTAATAGAATACGATACCAAGCACAGCGACAGAATGGCTATTGATTACCTTACCCATTATCAACGGCTTGAACCGCATCAGCAATTTGGCCACCCTGCTGAAGTGATAAATCCATTGATCATGGTAAGCGGAAGCAGTGAATATATAATGAAAACGGTAAATAAAGATACTTTTGGCTTCCCCGTACCGTCGAGTGTTGGCAGTCCTGTTCCAAACCTGCCCACAAACAGTTTTTTGGCCTTGCCCGACAGTCAACGCGTACTGACAGCATATAATGCAGATATTACTAACATTCAGTACGTTTTTCAACAATCATTGACAAATGGTGCAACAGAGTCTTCGACCCGGGTTATAATCACGTTTACGGCCCTTAAAGACTCTGTACTATTAGCCTGGGGCGGGCATATTGCCAACCGGAACGAGTGGGGTTTCTTAGCAGGTGGTATACCCCGTTCAGCTGGTGGTATCAGTGGTTCACCTTACCACATGAGGCAGATCTCCATGAATACCTTCCCGGGTTTGGTTAATATTTCCGGCGTAGGTAACCAGGACAGGTCATTGAGCGCTAATGCCGTAATAGCACCACCAGTTTGTGGACTTAGTACGGCACAACTCGCTTGTCCGGAAACGGCATCGCTCACGTTTAATTACACTGGCGGCACAACTGGCGCTACCTTTGTATGGTCGATATTTAATAATACAGCCAATGCAACCATCAGCGGCTCCAATACCGGTTCTTCAGTGACTATTGTTCCCGGTTCGGGTGGATTTACGCCGGGTGGTTCCTTTAGCCTGAAAATTGTAGTAACTGCCAATGGTCTCAAAGACTCCTGTACGCTCGCACCGGCGGGAACCATACAAAATGTACAGGTAGTGGCTACCGCTGTGCCCGACAGTTTTGACCTCTCTGTTAGAAATACTTCACAGTTGAGTGCTACGGGTACCATTGCCGATTTCAGCTACAAGTGGACACAAGATCCCCCTTCGGGCGGTTCATTAGATAAGGATACAATAACAAATCCATTATTTACCGCCACTGAAGCAGGAACTTACACATTTGTTGTAACAAAAACTCAGCGGGCAGCGCCGAATTGCTCAGCCAAAGACACCGTGGTCGTTAAAGTAACTTCGGCCGCCCCACAATGTGGTATCAGCGGCCCAGATCCAGTTTGTCCGGGTTCTACCAATACCTACAAGTATGATCCGGATCATAACGGTGTTGCTGATCCTATTCCGACTAATTTCACCTTAAAGTGGAGCCTGATAAACAATACCAATGGTGCTACCATAAATGGGTCCACCACCGATACTACTGTATCTGTAACTGCAGGTACAACTTGTGGAACCAATTTTACATTAAAGCTCGTGGTTGCTTCCACATCAGGTTTAATAAAGGATAGCTGTACAAAGACGGTGGGTGTAAATGTAAGTTCAACCCTCGATATCACTTGTCCGGCTAATAAAAACGTGGCATGTGCTGATTCTAAAGATCCATCGAATACCGGAACAGCAACAGCAGCGGATAATGGTTGTGGAGTTAAGATCTATTACAAAGATGTGATCACCAGAACATGGATTGCACAGGATGCCTGTGGACACAGAGATACCTGCACACAGACTATCACTGTTACCGATTCATGTGTAACCAGCAATACCCTTCCGTCGGGGGCAAGGATGATCACCAACAGCGATCCGGCGCCGGCAACACAGGGATTTACAAGTCCTTCTGTTTCCAGTCCGGTACGAAACAGGATCAACGGTCCTGCACTGCCAAGTGCCACTTCACTGAATACAGCCAGTAAGGAACTGCAGGTACAGGCATTCCCGAATCCTTTCAGTAATACGGTCAACTTCCGCTTTACATCACCAGTGAGCGGCCGGGCTATACTTGAAGTGTTCAACACACAGGGACAACGGGTTGGAATTGCTTTTGATGGAAAGGTAGATGCCGGTATTACTAAATTCGTACAATTCAGTACGCGTTTAAATAACCAGGCACTTATCTACAGGCTTAAAGTAGGCGAAAAAACAGTAAGAGGTACAATATTGGAATTAAATAGATAAACGTCCCCTCGGATCTTGATAATCAAACCAGGGTTGCTTCGCAAGAGGCAACCCTGGTTTGCATAAGGACCATATACCTATAAATTTATTACGTATGTATAATACGAAGCAGCCACCGGGAAGAAATCATAATCTATCCAGATATAACCGGCATCGCCCCAGGTGGGCCCCCATGAGTTAATGGCCTTGTAAGCATGTTTGGCATCATCGTAACCACAGACTGCCATGGTATGTGAACCGGAATTACCCGTCAATGTCTTCCAGATAAAGCCGGGATAAGCATCATAAAAGCTTTGGTCAATGGTAAACGTTGCAATCACCGGATGATTCTTTGAGATCATTGTTTTGATAGCCACTTTATCCGAATCGATGAGCCTTGAATAGGAAGCGATCTTATAATTAGCGGCTTCAGTAAACTGAGCAGTGGTTGGTAACACCGAACATCCGTTATTGGTACTGTATGGCATCGATTGCCAGGTGCAAACGCCCTGGTTCTTTAACAGGTCCAATGAAGTGGTGACTGCCGACCCGGTACAACCCGGCATGGTAACCTGGTTAAAAACATATTCAGGACTAAACACGTTTACCGCATCACTATAGGCTACAGCGCCTGTTTTATAATATTGCTCAGCCGCTCTGGCATAAGTAACTGCAAAGGCCACGCACGAACCCTCTGAGCCCTGGTAGCGTGGAGATGGCATTACGATCGAATAATTGGAAGGTAAGGGAGTAGGAGCAATGACCGTAGTGTCAACAGGTTGAGTAGTGGTGGTAGTAGTATCAGTAGGTGTAGTAGGAACCGTAGTGGTGGTAGTGTCGGTAGGTGTAGTGGTACCTGGTTTACTTTTACGGGCCGTACTTAATTTAGTTAAAAGATTAGCCGATAAAACCAATGGCGTCTTATTTACCATTGCAGCATCATCTTCAACAGTTCCCGAATACATAGCGATATTCGAATGCTGTGTTTCAGTTTGGGTAGCGGATTGTTCTTTTCTACAGGCTGTCCATAGCATAGAGAGCCCCAGTGCTGGTACCAACACCTTCCATAGTTGTACTGACATAGTTTTTCAAAGTTTATTGTGGGTTTTCATAAATACTTTGCTCCTGTGCAATTACACTGAATTACACAGATATATCGTGCATCGCACTTGTAACGGAACTGATGTACAACAAGGCACACCGCACCCTTTGCAAATGTGAATGGAAGGAACAGGTTAAGCATCAAATGATCGGGAAAGAAATAAGCCGGACTATTCGTTGTACTGTCTTCTTGGTAGAGTACCCGGATTTCTTTTGATCTCAAACGTAGGAATAAGGTGAATAATTGGGTCTAGTAGCAACAATCATTATGCCATTAATGATTGTCTGTATTTATGACTAAGGAGCAATTTATTGAAAGTTATATAATTGCCATTTTTAAAAGCCGATGCAGCCAGGGAAATGACCAATGAGTGGCATGGTTTACCTGCATTCAGCGCTTTTCCTGTAATTTGGGCTCAATAATCTAAACTATGGAAGTTTTAATGCTATCCTCATTAATAGGAAAGGAAGTGCTCGAAATAAGATATCATTACAAGTATGAAAATGAGTGGGGGCTATCAAATTATAAGTCTTTTATCAGGCTAACAGGAAATATTATTATCGATATACCAATGTTCGATGATGTTGAATTTCGGAAGGAGACCCCGGAAAATTTGTCGTATTACCGGAAAAAATTTGATAGCGGAAAACCGGTATCAGACGAAGCCAAAACAAAAGTGGAAGGGCAAACCATTGCTGATTTTTTCTTTTGTTATGACAACAATGGAGATTTTCACGATCTGGGCTCGGGCTATATTCTATTGTCAAATGGTTATTACCTGGTAGAAAGGACCCATGCTCCTCCCGGAATTGCAGCGGGTTTATGGATCCTGGATGAAAAAGAGTTTAATGAACGTAACAGGCGATTTGATATTGATGTTCGTTCGTTTTTGAACCCAGGGTAAGCGCCTGGATGCTGTTAGTTACAAACTGTGCTTTTTATACACTGATTGACTGGAAATATTTAATGCTATGATGATGAAAAAGATTAATAGAATAAAGCATCCTTACCGATTGGTTTTAACATGCATCATTGTGCTGCTTGTTGCAGAAGGAAGGGCACAATCTTCTGCTGATTTCCCGTTGGTCCCGTTCCCCGCTTCCCTTACCTCCGGGAAAGGTGAATTCATTATTACACCCGGCACGGGTATCGTTTATGACACAAAGGACGGGTTTGAACAGGCGTTGGCCGAAATGTCACGCCTCATTCCATCTGGTACATCATTACCGAAACCATCAACTAAAGTGATCGAGCTGCAGAAAGATGCCGCCATTACTTCACCCGAGGGATATCATATTGCAATCACTGAGCAGCGGGTACTTCTCTCGGCCCGCACCCCCGCCGGTATGTTCCGTGCCGTGGAAACCATCAGGCAGTTGCTGCCACTATCTGTTGAAAAGAGGTCAGGTGGCGCCCAAAGCCTGCGATTGCCCGCCCTCACCATCACCGACGAACCAGCCTACGCCTGGCGTGGCATTCACCTCGATGTGGCCCGTCACTTTTTTAGTATTTCCTATCTCGAAAAGCTCATCGATCGCATGGCCCTGTACAAGCTCAACAAGCTGCATCTTCACCTCACCGATGACCAGGGCTGGCGCATCGAGATCAAAAAATATCCAGAGCTCACCGCCCAGGGTGCCTGGCGCACGTTCGATAGAAATGATTCGGCCTGTATGCACCAGCAGAAAGACAATCTTGATATGGCCATCGATCCCAAACATCTTGTGCAACGCAACGGCAAAACCCTGTACGGCGGTTTTTATACGCAGCAGCAAATGAAAGCCCTGGTGAAATATGCCGCCGACCGCTACATCGACATCATTCCCGAAGTTGATATGCCCGGTCACATGATGGCTGCCATTCATTCCTTTCCCGATCTGTCGTGCGAAGGCGGCAGCAAATGGGGCGAATTGTTTTCTACCCCCATTTGTCCCTGCAAGGAAAGTACCTTTGAATTTGCCCAGAACATCTTTACCGAGATCATGGATATTTTTCCTTCCGAATACATTCATCTCGGCGCCGACGAAGTAGACCGTAAAACCTGGGCGCAAAGCCCCTTGTGCAAAACGTTGATGGAAAAAGAAGGGTTGAAAAGCACGGCTGAACTGCAAAGCTATTTTGTAAAACGAATGGAAAAGTTCTTTCAGTCGAAAGGCCGGAAGCTGATCGGTTGGGATGAAATACTGGAAGGTGGCATTAGTTCAACAGCCAACGTCATGTACTGGCGCAGCTGGGTGCCAGATGCCCCGGTTATGGCTGCCCGTAATGGCAACCGGGTGATCATGAGCCCGGGTAACCCTTTGTATTTCGATAACCCACCCGATGCCCATTCGCTGGAGAACATTTACCAGTTTAAAGTGGTGCCCGAAAAATTAACGCCTGATGAGGCTAACTCTATTATTGGCGCCCAGGCTAACTTGTGGACGGAACGCGTTCCTTCTGAGAACCGCGCCGATTATTTATATTTTCCCCGCCTGCTTGCCCTGGCCGAAAGAACCTGGAGCAAAAACCTTGATTATGCTTCTTTTCAACAACGCCTGCCGGCGCAATTCAACAGGCTCGAAGCTTTACAGGTACATTACCGCCTGCCCGACCTGACTGGTTTTGTAGAGCACAACGTATTTACCGACTCGGCTGTACTTGATATTAAAAAGCCATTGCCCAGTCTCACCCTTCGTTATACAACCAATGGCAGCCTGCCGGTGGCCACTTCACCGGTGTTGAGCAAACCGCTGGTCATAAAACAACCGGTCACCATTAAACTGGCCGCATTTACCACAAAAGGATTGCGTGGCGATATTTACACCCTCAACTATCAAAAAGAAGTGTACCAGCAACCGGTGGCCCTTACGCAACCGGCCCCGGGCCTGCAATGCAAATACTATAAAAAATATTTGCTGAACACCCTCGGCATGCAAACGCTGCAACCCGACAGCCAGTTTATTGCACCCAATGCAATAGTGCCGGCGGCGGTTTCGGCGCCTTCCTTCGGTTTGCAATACAGCGGTTATATTGATATTCCCGAAACAGGCATTTACAGTTTTTACCTGTTGTGCGATGATGGCGGTACTTTAACCATTGGCAATAAGGAAGTGGTAAATAACGATGGGCAACATGCGCCGCAGGAGAAATCAGGACAGGTTGCGTTGAAAAAAGGATTGCATCTTTTCTACCTTAATTTTATTGAGGGCGGTGGCGGCTTTACTTTACAATTGAAATACAGTAAAGGCAATGGGGCGGTGATACCGGTCCCCGACAGCTTTTTCAAACATTAAAATAAAAGGTGGGCCATCCTAACAGGGACGACCCACCTTTTATTTTCCTAATATCTAAACTAAATGCTGAAACTCTTTACTGCTCCAGTTTAATTTCGCCGATATCCGTTGACTGGCCATCTGTCACTGTGACACCATCTTTCGCGGCATTCTTATAAGGAGGCTTTGCTTCAATAATTACGCGATAGGTGCCGGGTTTGGCATCGGTAATTTCGAATGTTCCTTTATTGATTTCGGCTTTTAAGGTGTCAGTACTCGATAAGGCCCATGCTCTAACTGCAGCGTCAGCCGGATTCACTGTTCCCTTTACGGAACCGTTTTTTACAGCGTTAAAAGCAAATAATCCGGCGGCCGCAAATGCTATAGCTGCCATGCTCATCTTGGCATTTTTCATAACTCAAACAAATTATAGGTTAAACAAAATAGTTACACACATCATTTATCATCGCTCATCAGGCCTATAACTCGATGGTTATATTAAGGGTAGAATTGATATTGATCAACTAAGATAGTGTATGGTTGACAAGGACTATGCCAGAACAAGGCTGTAGTTATAAGAAATTATTTTAACATTTTTTAGGGTGGGGGTGGCATATATTATTTTTTCTGATGCCTGTAGAATTTCTTCAACAGGCGTTATGCAGGCTGGCAGCCCGTAATTAACAAATGGCTTATTTTTATCCATGGCAACTATTTGGGCATTCACCGACAAAACTTGGGCACACATCTATTTTTCAGTATGAAAACCAACATTTTTTAAGGATATTACGTAGGTATTACGTATGAATCAACCAATATGATGAGAAAAAATTTACAATGTCTTGTAGCCTGTGTTGTAAGTGTGTTGGGAAGTATGGTTGCCGTAAAGGCCCAGGACAGATGCGGATCGATGCCTGTGTTGGAGAATAACTTTAAACGGAATCCAACCCTGAGATCGCAATACGAATTGCAGAATCAGAACATCCGGATTGCTGCCCTGCAAAGAAAAGCCCTGAGCCAACAGCTCAGGATCGAAGGTACAACCTATTATATTCCCATTGTTTTCCATATCGTGTTAACCAATCCGAACCTGGTTACCGATGCCATGGTACAGGCCCAGGTTGACCAGCTGAACAGGGACTATGGGGGGGTGAACCCAGATTCAACCCTTATTCCGTCATGGTTCAAACCCTTATTTGCCAAAACAAGTATCCAGTTTAAACTGGCGCAGCGCACGCCCGATGATAATCCGTCAACGGGTATTGAACGTATTACTACCTCCAAAAGTTCGTTTGCTATTACCGATCCCAGCGTAAAGTACACCTCATCAGGTGGCGCCAATGCCTGGGACCATACCAAATACTTTAACGTATGGATCACCGATCTGTCGCAAGGGTATCTGGGTTATGCTACCTTCCCAAACAGCGGTCCGGCCGCCGAAGATGGAGTGGTCATCAAATACACCTCATTACCGGGTGGCACTGCGCCTTATAATAAAGGCCGCACCCTGGTGCATGAATCAGGCCATTTCTTTTCCCTGATCCATATCTGGGGCGATGAAAACGGCTGTTCGGGAACCGATGAAATTGATGATACCCCCAACCAGGGTACCTATACCTCCGGCTGCCCCACTTCCAGCGGGGGACCACGCACAGATGCCTGTACTACAACGTCGCCGGGCATCATGTATGAAAACTATATGGATTATACCGACGATGCCTGTATGGTCATGTTCACCCTCGATCAAAAGGCCCGCATGGAGAGTGCTTTAAATGTGTACCGCGCTTCGTTGATTACTTCCAATGGCGCCGATCCTGTTGTATCCTTTAACCTCGATGCAGCTGCCAAAAGCATCAATACACCGTTGCAACGCATTTGCAGCGCCACCTTCCAGCCGGTTATAACCTTGCGGAACCGCGGCGCACAAACATTGACAGCGGTTACCATTAAGGCAAGTATTGATAATGGTACTGCCATCACCACCAATTGGACAGGCTCGCTGGCTTCATTGACTGAAACCAATGTAACATTGAATAGCATGACCGTTACAGTCGAAGGAATCCATGTGCTGAATGTGGATATTTCATCGGCCAATGGTACTACCGATGATAATACCAGCAACGATGCCATCAACATTACATTCCTGTATTATCTGCCATACTCACCGCCAATTACCGAAAGCTTTGAAAGCACTACCTACCCGCCAATTGCCTGGGATATAGTAAATCCTGACCTGGGAGTTACCTGGGAAAGAACGGCTACAGCGGCAAAGACCGGTAACGCATCGGTTGTACTGCGCAATTATGATTATTCAGCCAATGGTCAAAAAGATTACCTGCGGTTACCGTTGATGAATATCACCAATGCCGATTCGGCATTCATGACCTTCCAGGTTGCAGCGGCGGTAGTTACCGATCCTAAAACAAGTGCTGCGTTCGATACGCTCGATGTATTGGTAAGCAAGGATTGCGGAGCTACATTTACCAGTTTGTACCACAAGGGTGGGGCCGACCTCATTACACGCAGCGCTGCCACCGTTACCTCCTTTACGCCTGCTTCTACTGAATGGCGTAAAGATTCGGTGAACCTGACGCCGTACATTGGCGCCGGTCAAATACTGGTGGCATTTATGAACACCAATCAACACGAGAACAATATTTATCTCGACGATATTAATGTATACAGCGTAAGCATAAATACCAACCTGAAGGCAAAAGGATTTATGATAACGCCTAACCCCACAAATGGTAAAATTGCAGTGCAGTTCTACCCCAATGCGGGTTATGTAAAAGGGATCAACATCTTTAGCAGCACAGGAGAAAGGGTTGCTTCGCGCATTATAAACGCGGCCGGCAGCAGCTATTATGGGTTCGACCTCTCCGCCTATGCCAGCGGCGTATATGTGGTGCAGGTAGTGCTGGGCGATAAGGTGATTACGCAGAAAGTGATTAAGCGGTAGTTACCAGTTGCCAGTTACCAGTTTCCAGGTCTCGAATTGCGAGCATTCTGCCTGTAATCGGGTTCTCCGAATTTTTGCCTGGTAACCGGAACCCGGTAACTGGTAACTGCAACATTCACCTTATAACTTAGTAGCAGTAAGGCTTCCATTTTCTATCGATGCCGCATGTGTAATACATTCCGGCAGGTCCTTACTATAATGGCTTACATACAGCAGCGTGGTATTAAACGTTTCACACAACTGGTCAATAAGCAGTTTAAAATAGCTGATCTGTTCTTCATCCAGGCCCTGACAGGGTTCATCGAGAATAAGCAGGGGCGGATTTTTCACCAGCGCCCGGGCCAGCAGCACCATACGTTGTTGTCCCAGCGACAATTGAAAAAGCGGCCGGCGTTGCAGGGCCTGTAACTGCAACAGTTCTATCCAGGCCTGTACCTGTTCCTGTTGCTGGGTTGATATTTGCCTGAACAAGCCGATTGTATCGAACAACCCCGAGGCAATCACATCAAAACACGATGTGCCGCGGTCGAAGTACAGGTGCAGTTCGGGCGAAACAAAACCTATGCGGCGTTTGATGTCCCAAATGCTTTCGCCGCTGCCCCGCCGCTGATCGAACAGGTACAGTTCATTGGCATAGGCCTGCGGGTTATCGGCCGTTACCAGGCTCAGCAGGGTGCTTTTGCCAGCCCCATTGGGCCCCGAAATGCTCCAGCATTCGCCTTTTTTTACTTCCCAGTTTATGTTGTTCAGAATTACTTTTTCACCGTATTGAATGGTCACGTTCACCATTTTTACTGCTGTGGTAAAATGGTTGTTATTCCCCGATGCTTTTAGCTGGCTGATGATGCCGGCAGGCAGGGCATTGGTTGGAACCGGAGCAGCTGCGCGGATCTCCTCTTTTTTGCCGACCTTCACGAGGCTGCCGTTTTCGAGCAGGGCCACATGGGTAATGCAATTGGGTAATTCCTGTGGCGGGGTAATGAGGATGATGGCAATACCGCTGGCAACAATGGAATCGAGGATGCGGTGCAGGGTTTGGCGGCCTTCCACATCGAGCCCAACAAAGGGATTATCCATAATGAGCACGGCCGGGTCAAGGAACAGGGCTTTGGCCAGTTGCAGGCGTTTATTTTCCCCGTTCGAGAGCTGTATCAGGGGTTCGTCCAGTACATGGGTCAGGTGCAGTTGCTCTACCCAATTGCTGTTTGGCGCGGCGGCCATCAGCGGCGCCAGCTCTTCCTGCACGGTGATGGTGTCTTCAGAATCGGATGAATTATAAATAATAGGTAAAGTAGAGATATCCCGGTGATATCCCACCTATATCCCGCAAATGTTCTGCAGATAAGCTACCTCTTATAAGAGCCGGAATATCTCTGGAAAAATTCCTGTTTATTTATAAACCAAAACTGTAATCTCCTGACCTTGTGCTAATTATTAATGAAACTTTGTACGCTTTTGCCCTTGACAACTGTAATTGAATCCTTATATTTTGAACCTTGCGCCCGCTGAAATTGAACGGTGAGCCTGGCCGGGGGTGGGGAGCCCTGCGTTTCCTGTAAACTTTGAACTGGGAACTGAAAACTCTAAACTAAGAATTGTGAACCGGGAACCGTGAATTTTGAACCGTGAAATACTCGTCTTTTTAAATTTTCCACATAACGTTAATAACTCTCTAAAAAATCGGTTGCCGTCATTTGGCTATATTTGCCCGTTCAGGCGTTTTTGGTGTACGTTTTGCACACAGGGTGCGGCTGCCCTCAAATTTCCGGCTTATTTTAGTGTAATGGATTGTAAATGAATTGTATAGCTGACTCCTGGGCGGGGCAAATGTGCCGAATAGTGAACTGAACGTACAAGTAAGTGATCCCGGCTAAAGTACGGGGACAGGCACAAAAGGCCGTGATAGTAGTACTTTAGCTGGCAATATTATAGAAAAATGACATTTGAGTTGTAAAACTCAGCAAGACTCAAAACTCAGAACATAGAAGAATCCGTATAAACATGGCAAAGACAGAAAAAAACGACTTGTTTGATTATACCGAAGACTCGATACGATCGCTCGATTGGCGCGAGCACATTCGCCTGCGTCCGGGTATGTATATCGGTAAGCTGGGCGATGGTTCCAGTCCCGACGACGGTATTTACGTGTTGATCAAGGAAGTGATCGATAACTGTATCGACGAGTATACCATGGGTCATGGTAAGCAGGTAGACATTACCATAAACGAAAAATCAGTAACCGTACGCGACTACGGCCGTGGTATTCCGTTGGGTAAGGTGGTTGAAGTGGTGAGCAAGATCAATACCGGCGCCAAATACGACAGCAAGGCATTCCAGAAAAGCGTGGGATTGAACGGGGTAGGAACCAAAGCGGTGAACGCCCTGAGCACCTATTTTAAAGTGACCGCCTTTCGCGAAGGCAAGGAAAAAACGGCCGAGTTCGAACGCGGCGTGCTTACCAAAGAGCACAAAGAGAATAAAACAGCAGAAAGTAACGGTACCCTCGTTACCTTCATTCCTGACGATACGGTATTCAAGAACTTCCACTATATTCATGAGTACCTCGACAGCCAGCTGTGGAACTACTGTTACCTCAATGCCGGCCTGGTCATGAACTTCAATGGCAAGAAGTACGTTAGTAAGAACGGCCTGCTCGATCTGTTACAGCGCAAAACAAACGAAGATGAGCTGCGCTATCCCATCATTCACCTCAAGGGCGAGGATATTGAAGTGGCCCTCACACACGAAAACCAGTATGGTGAAGAATACTACTCATTCGTAAACGGACAGTATACTACACAGGGCGGTACCCACCTGGCGGCTTTCCGCGAGGGCGTGGTGAAAACCCTGCGCGATTTCTATAAAAAAGATTATGATGCGGCCGACATTCGCGCCAGTATATGCGCAGCGGTATCGGTACGCGTACAGGAACCGGTGTTTGAATCGCAAACAAAAACCAAGCTGGGTTCGCAGGTAGTGTATGAAGGCGGCCCCTCCATGCGCAACTTCGTAGGCGATTTCCTTAGCAAAGAGCTGGATAATTACCTGCACCGGAACCCCACGGTAGCCGATTCATTAAAGAAACGGATTGAACAAAGCGAGCGCGAACGCAAGGAACTGGCCGGTATTAAAAAGCTGGCTAACGAACGGGCCAAAAAAGCAAACCTGCACAACCGCAAATTGCGCGATTGCCGCTATCACCATAATGATGAGCCAACAGGCCGCGATAAGGATGCTATCCTGGAGAAAGGCAAGGAAAGCACCATCTTCATTACCGAGGGTGATTCTGCGAGCGGTTCCATTACCAAATCGCGCAACGTGGAAACCCAGGCGGTATTCAGCTTGCGTGGTAAACCGTTGAACTGTTTTTCGCTCACCAAAAAAGTGGTGTATGAAAATGAAGAGTTCAACCTGCTGCAACACGCGTTGAATATTGAAGAAGGTTACGAAGGCCTGCGCTATAACAACATCGTTATCGCTACCGATGCCGATGTGGATGGCATGCACATTCGTTTGTTGATGATGACCTTCTTTTTACAGTTCTTCCCCGACCTGGTAAAGAACGGTCACGTATATATTCTGGAAACGCCGTTGTTCCGCGTACGCGATAAAAAGCAAACTTTCTATTGCTACGATGAAGCAGAAAAACAGGCGGCCATTAAAAAGCTGGGCGGTAAACCCGAGATCACCCGTTTTAAAGGATTGGGTGAAATTTCGCCCGAAGAGTTTGCCCGCTTCATTGGACCCGAAATGCGCAAGCAGCCGGTTATCATTGAACAGGGTGAACACGTTCAGCAATTGCTGGAATATTACATGGGTAAGAACACCCAGGAGCGCCAGGAGTTTATCATCGATAACCTGCGCGTAGAGCTTGACCTGGTTGATGAACAGGAAGAGCCTGCGAAATAAGGAATGAACACACTTGTAACAGATAACAAATGATCCATATTGTTTTTAACGAAGCCGATGTAGATGTTTTAAAAAAGGCCATTGAGCTCGATGAAACATTACAGGGCGATGTGATCCTGATAAAAGACGATTATGCGGTTGGTCCTATAAAAGAAATATACACCAACGAAGGCATTGAGGCCCGTAAACAATGGTGGCGCGAGGTGCTGGCCGGTAGCGAAAATGAAGGCAAGGTAGAAACCGCAGAGGTGGATGATATGGCCACCGTGGTTGATTTAATAGTACGCCTGGCGCGTACCGCCGATGAGCTCGTGTACATTTGGGCTGCCCAAAATAAACATGATGTAAGCGGATATTACTGGCTCATGAGCCAGCTAAAGGATTTTCAGGGAAGGCTGTACATTCTTTATTTGAACAACCTGCCCTTCATCAACGAAAAAGGATTGATCTTTTATCCCGAATGGTTGAGCCAGATACCACCCCGGGAATTCTTAAAGGCCAAAAAGCTGGCCCGTCCCATTACGCTGAGTGAATTTGAAGTGGACCCCGATGAATGGACGCGCCTGCAGAACGAAGACAAAGGCGTTCGCCTGCTGGAAGGTGGAAAAAAGCTGGGACAAAAGGATTATGATTTTTATGATGATGAGCTGAAGAAATACATTACCAGCGACTGGCAAAAAGCCAGTAAGATCATTAATAATTTCCTGAACAAGAGTAAACAAACTACCGGCGATGCGTACATCTTATGGCGTTTGAAGGGATTGATGGCCAGTGGTGGTTACGATGTGCAGGGCGAGTTGAAGGGACCAAAAGATTTTGAAGTAAAGGCCAAATCGGCCCAGGCCGCCACCGTAACCGAAGAGGCGCCGCAATAAGAAATACTATGAAAAGAACAATTGCACTGGAAGAGATGGCGATGTTTGGGTTAAGTATTTTCCTTTTTGGTAAATTGAGTTTTGCGTGGTGGTGGTACGCTTTGTTGATATTAACACCCGATTTGAGCATGTTGGGGTATCTGGCAAATACACGCACCGGCGCTATCGTGTACAATTTTTTTCATCACAAAGCGGTAGCGATCGTAGTTTATATTGCCGGGTTTTATTTGAATAATGAGGTGGTGCAATTGACCGGGGTTATTTTATTTGGTCATTCCTGTATGGATAGAATGTTGGGTTATGGATTGAAATATCCTGACAGTTTTCAAAATACCCACCTGGGATTGATCGGCAACCAAAAACAAAAAACAAGAAACGAGAAACTATAAGATGGCAAAAAGCAAAGAAAATAGTTTTTTACAGCAACACAACGATACAGGTGTTACCGGCCAGTATAAAACCTGGTTCCTCGATTATGCTTCTTATGTGATCCTTGAAAGAGCGGTACCAGCTGTTGAAGACGGTTTAAAACCCGTGCAACGCCGTATCCTCTACGCCATGAAGGAAATGGATGATGGCCGTTTTAACAAAGTGGCCAACATCATTGGGCAAAGTATGCAATACCACCCGCATGGCGACGCCAGTATTGGCGATGCCCTGGTGAACATGGGGCAAAAAGACCTGCTCATTGAAACACAGGGTAACTGGGGCGATGTACGTACGGGCGACGAAGCGGCCGCCCCACGTTATATTGAAGCCCGGCTGAGCCGTTTTGCGCTGGATGTAGCTTTCAATGCCAAAACCACCGAATGGGCTGTGAGCTATGATGGCCGTAAGAACGAGCCGGTGACGCTGCCCATGAAATTCCCGTTACTGCTGGCGCATGGCGCTGAAGGTATTGCAGTAGGATTGGCCACCAAAATATTACCACACAACTTCTGTGAGATCATAGAAGCTGCTATAAAATACCTGCGGGGTAAAAAGTTCGAATTGTATCCCGACTTCCAGACCGCCGGGATGATCGATGTTACCAATTACAATGAAGGTAAACGCGGCGGTAAAGTGCGGGTACGCGCACGTATTGAAGAGGTTGACAAAAAAACACTGGCCATTCGCGACGTGCCTTATGGCGTTACCACTACAGCCCTCATGGACTCCATTGTAAAAGCCAACGAGCAGGGTAAGATCAAGATCAAAAAAGTAACCGATAATACCGCGGCCGATGTAGAAGTGTTGATTGACCTGGCGCCTGGTATTTCGCCCGATATCACCATCGATGCACTGTATGCGTTCACCGATTGCGAAGTAAGCATTTCACCCAATGCCTGCGTGATCGTTGATAAAAAGCCCACCTTCATCAGCATACATGAGTTGTTGCGCATTTCCGCTGAAAAAACGAAGGAACTGCTGAAACGCGAGCTGGAGATCAAACTGGCCGAACTGCAGGAAAAATGGCATTACACCTCGCTCGAAAAGATCTTCTTCGAAGAAAAGATCTATAAAGAGCTGGAAAAACGGTATGCTACCTGGGAGAAAGTGCTGGAAGCCATTGGCGAAGCCTTCAAACCATACCGAAAACAATTGCGCCGCGATATTACCCGCGAAGATATTGTGAAGCTCACCGAAAAACCGGTGCGCCGTATTTACAAGCTGGATATTGAAGAGCTTGATAACCAGATCAAGGGGCTTGATAAAGAGATCAAACAGGTAAAACATGATCTGAATAACCTGGTTGATTTTGCCGTTGCTTATTACGAAAATTTATTGCAGAAATACGGAAAAGGTCGCGAGCGTAAAACCGAGATCAAACTGTTTGAAGCCATTCAGGCCAAATCGGTGGCCATCGCCAACACCAAACTGTATGTGAACCGGGCCGACGGCTTTATTGGCAGCGGCCTCAAGAAGGATGAGTTTGTGGTTGATTGTTCTTCGCTCGACGATATCATTGCATTTACCCGTTCGGGTAAAATGAAGATCGTAAAAGTATCTGAAAAGGCTTTCATAGGTAAAGACATCATACACGTTGCCGTTTTCCAGAAGAACGATGAACGTACCACCTACAATATGATGTATGTGGATGCAAAAACCGGCATTACCTACGCTAAACGCTTTAATGTAACCGGTATTACCCGTGATAAAGAGTACGATCTTACCAATAAAGGCGCCGAGAAAGCCAAGGTGCATTACTTCAGCGCCAACCCCAATGGGGAAGCGGAAGTAGTAAAGGTTAGCTTAGACCCCAACAGCACGGCCCGAAAAAAGGAGTTTGATTTCTATTTTGAAGAGCTGGAGATCAAAGCCCGCCAAAGTTTGGGTAACCAGGTAACCAAGTTCAGGGTTAAATCGGTTAAATTCAAAGAAGCCGGTAAATCGACCCTCGGCGGTGTAAAGCTATGGTTCGATGATCAGTTCGGCCGGTTGAACACTGAATCGAAAGGGGAGTACCTCGGTAGTTTTCAGCCCGACGACAAGATACTGGTAGTGTACAACGACGGCAATTACATGATCACCGACCAGGAATTAACGCAAAAGTTTGATATTGAAAAAGTGATCGAAATTGAAAAGTTTGATCCTGAAAAGATCCTGACTGCTATTTACCTGGATAACGATAAACAACAGTTCAACGCAAAACGGTTCAAGATAGAGACCACTACCTTGCGCAGTAAGTTCATGATGATAAAAGAGGGTGATGGCAATTACCTGGAAGCGGTGACCACGCATCCCGAACCAATCATTCAAATTAAGGCAGGCCGTGGTGCCCAGGCCCGCACCTCGAAGATCAAGATCGCCGACATGGTAGAAGTAATGGGTTGGAAAGCGGTTGGAACCAAGCTGGCCGATTTCAGCAAGAGCACTGAATTTGAATGGGTAATGAAAGAACAGAAAGAAGACCCGGAACAGCCGGAATTGTTCTAGAACTGATATAAACAACAAGGCCCCGATGATCGATCATCGGGGCCTTGTTGTTTCTGATAAAATATAGTGTGATCGCTAATGTCGCGATATTCGTTTTTTGATTCGCACCGTCGCATTCTGCGTGTAGCTGCTGCTCAGGAACACCTCAAACCTCGATATTCCGTCGGTGACTACCATCAACGCCGTATTGGGCGGAATACGGCCCAGGTTTTCTGCAAACAGGCTCACTTCATTCACGTCTTTACTGTTATCGAGCGTTAAATAGATGTTGATGGCGCGGGCTGTAAGCTCCTGGTGGGTGAGCACCGGTTTACCGTTCAGGAAAACGGTTACGGTATCGCCGTCTATTTCGCCGTTATCGTACAGGCTAACCCGCACCGAGTCGCTGCCGATCTCCAGGTCTTTGGTATAAATGATCGTTCTGCGTGAGAATTGCGCTACCAGGTTCCGTTCATTGTAATTGATAGCGCTATCGGTAATTATTTTCGGACCAATATTCGTTGGAGCGGGGCTGCTGTTCACGACAGGCTGGCTGGCCTTAACCACCACATCTTCCCGTTGCGGCATCCAGAACCTTTTGCCAACGATGCTGCCGCTGAGCATACTGTCGAGGTTTTTGGTGGCTACGTCCATGGTAAAGCTTACCCGCATTTCGGGACAGGTATATTTGTATTTATCGATGGTATAGAATGAACCGTTCATGGAGCTTTTCACCTGGCTTACCCGTAATGTGCCTTCAAAATCCATCAGGCATTCGGCCCCGGTTTGGGTACTTCTCGACTGGTAGAACAGCATGGGTAAATTCTTAATGCTTACGGCCCTGGTTTCCTTATTGTAGGTGCCGCGAACAAAAAAGCTCTGGTAGGCATCTTTAAAGTAATAGCCAAAAACGCCTTCTATTTCGCCGCCTCTTTGTTTTAAGACCAATTCGGTAAGATAGTTATTGTAAACGCCCTGTACTACAACGTCGGCCTTGCCATACCAGGAACCCGATATAGATTGGGAGAAAACAAACCTTCCGGTTATTAAAAAAGAGAGAACTAAAATAATGCGTAGCATATGTTAATTTAAGTAGAAAAATCAAGCCATGCAATAAATTGCAAAATTCCTAAATACGAGTTGATCCCGTTAAACTTACAACTGGTGCAGTTGAGTACTTAACGATTTTCTGTACGGCCTATGGCTTGTTCCTGGGTGGGTGTTTTTCAAACGGATATTTACCGGGAGGATACAGATTAAGGGTGTTCTACCTGCCCGCCCGTAGCTTTAGCGAAGGCGGGAAAAACAAGCATTCTGGTGCTTATGCCCGCCCGAACGTACCGTGCGGTACGGGCCGGCACAAAAATATATCGCAGTTTTCATATCTCAGAGTAATTGCATAGCTCTGTGGAAAATAAATTTTTATGCTGGATAAGAGGCGTGGTAAACTGGTAAAAATCAGTACGCAGTTCGTAATTATACGGTTTCATTTCTGATTTAGCGATTTTGAGATTTCTTCGGGTTTAGCATAATAAGTAAATCTCAAAATCCCGAAATTCAGAAATCGGGCAATATCATTACTTCAGGTACCGTTTCAGCTCCCGGTCAGTATCCCTTTGTTTTATTGTTTCGCGTTTGTCGTATTGCTTCTTACCTTTTCCCAAACCGATCTCCATTTTCACAAATCCCCGCTCATTAAAGAAAATGCGCAAGGGAATAATGGAATATCCTTTTTCTTTGATCTTGGCTTCCAGTTTTTGCAATTCCCTCTTTTTAAGCAGCAATTTTCGTTCCCGCACCGGGTCGTGGTTATTCACTGTACCATGGGAATATTCTGCAATATGGAGGCTTTTGATCCAGAGTTCGCCCTTGTTAAAAAAGCAATAGCTGTCGTTGAAGCTGGCGCGTCCGTCGCGCAGGGATTTTACTTCGGTTCCGGTCAATACCATGCCCGCATCGTATTTATCATCGATGAAATAATCGTGGTAAGCCGAGCGGTTCTTGATATCAGCCATGATTGTAATTTCTGATTTAGGGATTTAGAGATTTTGCGATTTGCCGGGAATTATTATTCCAAAATCTCTAAATCTCGAAATCTCTAAATCAGCAATGAGTATATTAGTTTTTAAACAAAGACAATACGGTAGCCAGCTTTTCTTTCAGCTCCTTTCGCGGAACAATGAAATCGAGAAATCCATGTTCGAGCAGGAATTCGCTGCGCTGAAAACCTTCGGGCAGGTCTTTTTTGATGGTTTCCTTAATTACACGCGGACCGGCAAAACCGATGAGGGCGCCTGGTTCGGCAATGTTCAGATCGCCAAGCATACCAAACGACGCCGAAATACCACCGAATGATGGATCGGTTTGCAATGAGATATAAGGAATTTTTGCATCTGTTAACTGCGATAATTTGCCGCTTACCTTGGCCAGCTGCATCAGTGAAAAGGCGCTTTCCATCATACGGGCTCCGCCTGATTTACAAATGATCATCAGGGGAATTTTTTCTTCGAGGCACACATCAATGGCACGGGCTATGCGTTCGCCCATTACACTGCCCAGCGAACCGCCGATGAATTCGAAATCCATACAACCCACCATCAGGTTCAGCCCTTTTACCGTGCCTTTCCCAATGCGGATAGAGTCGGTGATATCTGTTTTTGACCAGATCTCATCGAGCCGTTTTCCGTACGACTTCAGATCGGTGAATTTCAGAAAATCTTTCGAGCGTATGTTCTCGAACAATACGTCGTATTTGTTATCGTCAAAAATAATTTCAAAGTATTCGGCGCTGCCAATACGGTGATGGTGCGTGCATTTGGGGCAAACAAATAAATTTTCCCTAAGCTCGGTCATAGTACATATATAACCGCACTCGGGGCATTTGCTCCATAATCCTTCCGGTGTTTCTTTTTTTTCAGCAGTACTGGTAAGGATGCCTTTCTTAATGCGTTTGAACCAGCTTCTTTTGGCCTCTTCACTCTGACCATCTTCGCCTGTTAAGTTGGCTTCAAAATCCTCTTCCTGTTTCATTAAGTAGTTTTAAAGGGGCTAAAGATAGGGATTTTAACAAAAATGAGTCCCAAACTCAATTGATTACACCACAGAACGTACAAAGTAGCTAAGTATTTTATGTGATTTGAAAATCATTATTCTGGTCAATTGGCGGGTTAACTTCCGGGCTTTTGCAGGAAAATTTTAACAGGATGTTGATTTTTAACCTTGCTGCGCTAAATTTGCGCCAAATTTAATGGCGGTTACCCCGTTGAATTTTGGAAGTTCTTTGTTCTACAACCTATCTTATTGATGCAGGTGTACGGTTATACTCCATTCAAAAAAGTATAATTAATACCTGTGCCCTAAACATTTTTTCAGATGAATGTCCCTGGAGAGAAATTTCATTATTGAGAAAGGGCAATGAAATTTTACCAAGGACTGGATCACTGTTTGCTGGCAGGTCAACAGTGTGATCTCTATTTGCGCAATTAATTCATTTTCGCATGAAATGGTCTGAGTTCTTCACGTCTTCGGTAGGTAAAAAGTTCGTAATGGCATTTACCGGATTGTTCCTGATCTCCTTTTTGATCGTACACGTAGGGATCAATGCCTGTATTTTCGCTGACCTGGTCGATGACACCGACAACGGTGAAATGTTTAACAAAGCCGCTCATTTTATGGGATCCTCGTATTTGATCCGTATAATGGAAATCGGCCTCTTCGTTGGCATCATCGCCCACATTGTTCAGGGGTATATGCTGGAATTCCAAAACCGCGCCCGCCGCAAACAGGGCTATGCAGTAAGCATGGGCAGCCAGGGAAGCGCCTGGTACAAAAAATCAATGGGTTTGCTGGGTACCCTGATCTTACTCTTCCTCATCATTCACATTTCCCACTTCTGGGTCCCTTCACGTATAACATATGCTGAAACTTTAAGCGAGGTATCTTACTATAATGGTAAGCCCATGCACGATGTGTTCAGCAAGATGGTAGAGGTATTTAAAAGCCCTACCTGGGGCCTTGTATGGGTAATATTATACATCCTCGGTTGTTTCTCATTGGCATGGCACCTGCTGCATGGTTTCCAAAGTTCTTTCAGAACGCTGGGCGTGCACAATAAAAAATGGGTAGGTGTGGTAAAAGGGCTTGGCGTTGCTTTTTCGATCATTGTGCCACTGATTTTTGCATTGATGCCGGTTAGTATTTATTTTGGTTGGGTCACTAATAACTAGTACTCCACTCATCATCACCTCATTAATGAAATTTAAAACAAGAAACTTAGGATATGCTTAATTCAAAAATACCCGCAGGGCCGTTAGATCTGAAGTGGACTGATTATAAGGGACATTGTAAACTCGTAAACCCCGCCAATAAACGCAAACTGGAAGTGATCATCATAGGAACCGGACTGGCCGGTGCTTCTGCTGCGGCTTCATTGGGCGAACTGGGATATAAAGTAAAAGCATTTTGTTTTCAGGATTCTCCCCGCCGTGCGCACTCCATCGCTGCACAGGGTGGTATCAATGCTGCAAAGAATTATCAAAACGACGGTGACTCAACTTTCCGTTTGTTCTATGATACTATTAAAGGCGGTGACTACCGTGCACGTGAGGCCAACGTACACCGCCTGGCCGAAGTGAGCGCCAGTATTATTGACCAGTGCGTGGCACAGGGTGTTCCCTTTGCCCGTGAATATGGTGGTTTGCTCAGTAACCGTTCATTTGGTGGTACACAGGTACAACGTACATTCTATGCTGCCGGCCAAACCGGTCAGCAATTATTGATAGGCGCTTACCAGGCCCTGGAACGCCAGGTTGCCCTCGGTAATGTGACCCAGTATACCCGTCACGAAATGCTCGACGTGGTGTTGATCAGGGATAAAGACAAGAACGGTAATGAGATCGGTGAACCCAAGTGCCGTGGTATCATTGTGCGCAACCTCATCACCGGTGAACTGGAACGCCACTTCGGACATGCCGTATTGTTATGTTCAGGTGGTTATGGCAACGTATTCTATTTAAGTACGAATGCCATGGGTAGCAACGTAACCGCTGCCTGGAAAGCACACCGCAAAGGCGCCTATTTTGGCAACCCCTGCTATACCCAAATTCACCCCACCTGTATTCCGGTGAGCGGCGACCACCAGTCGAAACTGACGTTGATGTCTGAGTCGCTGCGTAACGACGGCCGCATCTGGGTTCCCCAAAAGCAGAATGACAACCGCAAGCCCAACGAAATTCCTGAAGAAGAAAGAGATTATTATCTCGAAAGAAGATATCGCGCTTTCGGTAACCTGGTACCACGCGACGTGGCCAGCCGGGCTGCCAAAGAGCGTTGCGATGCAGGTTATGGCGTAGGTAGCAGCAAACAGGCCGTTTACCTCGATTTTGCAGCTGCCATTGTGCGGTATGGTAAAATTGAATGCGGCAAGCTGGGTATCAACAACCCTTCAGCTGAAGTGATCCGCAAACATGGTGTTGATGTGGTGAAAGAGAAATACGGTAACTTGTTCGATATGTACGAAAAGATCACCGGCGAAAACCCATACGAAGTGCCCATGCGTATTTACCCCGCTGTGCACTATACCATGGGTGGTTTGTGGGTTGATTATGAACTGATGACCACGGTGCCCGGTTTATACGCCCTGGGTGAAGCCAACTTCAGCGACCACGGCGCCAACCGCCTTGGCGCATCGGCCCTGATGCAGGGTTTGGCCGATGGATACTTTGTAATTCCTTACACTATTGGTAACTACCTGGCCGATGAAATAGCCACCAAAGCTATTTCGTTAGATGATCCTGCTTTCGTGGCAGCAGAAAAAGCAGTAAGCGACCGTATTGAGAAGCTGATGAGCATTAAAGGAACACAATCTGTTGAAAGTTTGCATAAACGCCTCGGCAAGATCATGTGGGAAAAATGCGGCATGGCCCGTAATGAAAAAGGGTTGAAGGAAGCAATTGTAGAAATACAACAACTGAAAAAAGAGTTCTGGAGCGATGTACGCATTCCCGGCGGTATCAATGAAATGAACCCTGAGCTCGACAAGGCCAACCGGGTTGCCGATTTCATTGAGCTGGGCGAGCTGATGTGTAAAGACGCTTTGAACCGCAGCGAAAGTTGCGGTGGCCACTTCCGCGAAGAATCGCAGGATGAAGATGGCGAAGCAAAACGCGATGACGCGCATTTCCAGTACGTAAGCGCCTGGGAATTCAAAGGCGAAAGCGACTGGCAGTTACACAAGGAAGAGTTGAATTTCGAAGTTGCAAAACCAACTCAGCGGAGCTATAAATAATTTTTCTAATCTCAATTAACACGTTATATAATGGAGCACTATACAATGAATCTTACCTTGAAGGTCTGGAGACAAAAGAACAGCAGCGATAAAGGTAAATTTGAGACTTACCAGGTAAGTGATATTTCGTCTGAAATGTCTTTTTTGGAAATGTTCGATGTGCTTAATGAGCGACTGATCAAAGAAGGAAAGGAACCAATTGCGTTTGACCACGATTGCCGCGAAGGTATTTGCGGTATGTGCTCCATGTACATCAACGGCCGCCCGCATGGTCCCTGGCAAGCCAATACAACCTGCCAGCTGCACATGCGTGCTTACAAAGACGGCGATACCATCGTAGTAGAGCCCTGGCGCGCCAATGCGTTCCCGGTTATCAAAGACCTGGTAGTTGACCGCCGGGCATTCGATAATATTGTACAGGCTGGTGGATTTATTTCGGTAAATACCGGTAACGCGGTTGATGCCAACGCCATGCCCATTGAAAAGGATAAAGCAGATGCTGCATTCGCTGCTGCTGCCTGTATTGGTTGCGGCGCCTGCGTGGCCGCCTGTAAGAACAGTTCGGCTATGTTGTTCCTTTCGGCCAAGGTATCGCACCTGGCCCTGCTGCCACAGGGTGAGCCTGAGCGCAAATCACGCGTGTTGAAAATGGTTCAGCAAATGGATAAGGAAGGATTTGGCGCCTGTACCTTCACCGAAGCCTGTGAAGCAGTTTGCCCCAAAGAGATCTCTGTAACAAATATCTCCCGCCTCAACAAGGAATATCTTGTTGCCGGTTTAACGGAAGATAAAGGATAATATAGTTTTTAGTTGATTGCGTTAGTCCCGATGAAACCGGGCGTGATAGGGTTGACAAGTTGATGCGTTTATGACGCAGATACTTATCAACCTTATTTTTTGTATCTTAATTTGAATTTTAACCATTACTACTGATTCAGCTCTTAAAAATAATTTAACCTTATGGCCGGCCTGCAACGGAAAGACCTTAATTTATTGAGCATTTTGTTCCTGGTAACCCTGGTGATCTTTTATCCCATCTTTACAGCCAGCTATCTGTATACTGATGAATCTATTCAGTTGTGGGCATACAGACCGGGTTCTGGTTTCAGAATGTTTATTGATCAGGGACGCCTGGTGACCGAATGGTTGTTCATCTGGCTGTTTGGCGCCGTTAAAACCGTTGCCGGGGTCACTTATATCAGAATATTCTCGCTGGTTGGCTGGCTGGTTTGTTTACCTGTATGGTATGCTGTTTTGAAAAGTTTAATGGCCAAAGACCCGGCTTATCAATACCTGCCTTTTTTTACCTGTTTATATTTGGTTACCAGTTTACCATTTGGTATCTCCATACAGTGGGCTTCCTGTCTTGAGCTATTCCTTGCAGGAACAAGTGGACTGGTAGCTGGTTTTGCATTTTATAAGGCCATCCTTTTTACGGATAATAAATTCCGGATTGCCTGGGTGCCGGCCATTATTGGCATTGCGTTCGGTATAATTTCCTTATTTACCTACCAAACTTCTGCAGGTTGTTTCCTGATCCCTTTCCTGTTTCATTATATAAGCCGTAAGGATGCCAATAAAGACAAGGTAATTGTATTGGGGGTTATCGGTTATTTTTTGATGTATGTTATTTATTTCGGTTTGTATAAGCTGAGTCTGGTGATTGGCAATGTGGGGCACAATGACCGCACAGAAATACACATTGATCTTTTAAATAAGCTCACCTTCTTTTTTTCACATCCGCTTAAAAGAAGTTTCTGGTTCAATGCCAATATTTATGAATTCAGCAGCGTGGGAAGAGCGCTTTACAAGATAATGCTGATAGGCCTGATGGTGTTTGCGTTTGTGCGCTATGGAAGGGAATACTGGAAGGCGGTCAAATACATTGTTGTTATGCTGGGCGTTTTCCTGTTATCATATTTGCCAGGTTTGATCGTGAAAGAAAACTATGCCTCCAACAGAACCATGATGGCACTGGACCTTTGTGTTTGGCTGGTTTGTATTGAAATGCTATTGTACTTCATAAAGAAAAAAATGCTGCTGACAATAGGGGCCATAACGGTGGCCTGTACGCTGGTAATAACAGCCTGGTATAATTTGCGGTACCAGTTTTTACGACCCATTACAGATGAATATGCAGCGTTAAATAAATTTTTCAAAGAACATTATCATCCCGGCGTAAAAACTCTGCATGTTATTAAATCACCTATAGATGCATTTGAAAAAAAGTATAACATTCGCCAGAGTATGGATGAGTATGGCGTTCCATCAACAGCCCCTTACTGGACAATGGACTTTCTGCCCAAACAATTGGTGTTTGAAATGACCGGCAACCGGCAAACCGGAGAGCAACTGGAAATAAAACAATGGGATGACTGGGAAACGTATTCCAAATCAGGTGAAACGAGAACCGATAGTGTTTTGCTGGTAAATATGCCTGAGATCATTAATGCTGCAAAACCCGCTCGTTAGAAACAAATTAGAACAACATTAGATTTCCAAGAAATTCCTGAATAGAGTAGGGGTGGCAACCGTTTGCGCGTTTTATATAAGCAACTATTATTTTTAACCAGAAAGGCAACGGCAGATCGTGTGATCAGTTGCAGGTAGCGTGTACTACATAAGGCTTGCTATATATGCATCGTAAAGATTTTTACTTACTGGGGATTTTGTGGGGAGCAATGCTATTTATCTTTCTTCCGCTTTTTTACAGCGATTATATTTTTATGGATGAGGCATTACAGATCTGGGGATACAAATCGATCCCGGGGTTTTATATGCTTATTGATGAAGGAAGATGGTTGACAGAGGTGCTGGAAGGTTGGTTGTTCAGAATGACTGATAGGGTTCATGACGTTACTTACATCCGATTGGTTTCCCTCTTTGGCTGGCTCGCCTGCTTACCGGTTTGGTATATGGTGATCAAACGGCTGGTCGCCAAAGTATCGGGGTATAAATACCTGCCATTTTTTTCGTGCCTGTACCTGATAACCAGTTTGCCCTTTATCGTATCAGTACAATGGGCAACCTGTATGCAATTCTTTATTGCCGACACTGCCGCTTTGTTATCGGGTGCGCTTGTTTTACAGGGAATACATTTCAAAGCAAATTGGTGGCGTTTTTCGGCCCGGACCGCCCTGCCGGCCCTGTTCCTGGGGGTTGTATCGTTGTTTTTTTACCAGGGGGCATTTGCCTGTTTCCTGCTTCCCTTCCTGCTCAATTTTATCAACCCATTTAAATATAAGAAAGATACAGTGCTGCTAATGGGATTGGCCTTCTACCTGTTTGTATATGCTGTTTACTTCGTTTTGTATAAATTAAGTTTCAGCCTCCTCGATATTCCGCCCGATCCCCGCAATTCATTGTACATACATCCCTGGGAGAAACTGAAGTTTTTTCTGGCCCGCCCGCTCGAAAGAAGTTTCCGGTTCACTTTATTAACCCATGAAGACAGTCCCATTTCCCAGGTATTGTATCCGTTGATGTTGCTGGGTTTTTCGGTGCTGACCTTTATCAGGTTTGGAAAAGCGAAGTGGAGGAATGCGGTAAAATACCTGGCCGGGGTGGGTGGCATTTTCATAATGTCTTATTTACCCGCGCTGTTGATCCAGGAAAGCTTTGCCTCTAACCGAACGTTGATGGCTTTAGACCTGTTTGTGTTCATTGTTTGTCTGGAAATGGTGTTGTTTTTCATAAAGGACCGGCGGTTGCTGCAAATAGCAGGTGTTGCCATGACCCTGTTCTTTGTTGTATGCGCCCGCTACAACTTTCAATATGTATTTCTGCGGCCCGTGCAACAGGAAACCGCCGTACTGAAAAATTATTTCAAACAACATTACCACCCGGGCATTACCACCGTTCATTTTATAAGGCCCTCAGAAGATTTTATGGCCGAAAAATACCGGGTTAACCGGTCAATGGATGAATTCGGGGTATCGTCGAGTTGTTGGGACTGGGTGCCGGAATCGTTGACCAAACAGTTCATTTATGAGGCCACCGGCAACCGGGAGCAGGCTGCAGGGGTGCAGGTAAAGCAGTGGGCCGGCAAAGCCGCTTACCTTAGCTCGGGGGAATCATTGAATAACAATACCTTACTGGTTGATGTGCCGGCTATTCTAAACCAGGTTAAGCCCTGATGTCCTGAGCCGGATCGACGGGGGAAACGTGCCTAAACTAACTTTCTCTTAATTCAAAATTCCCCGTTGTTTGTTGTACCTTTGCCGCTTCAAAATTTTTGCGCACGTATGATAACAGTGAATAATGTGACCCTATCGTTCGGAAAACGGGTATTATTCGATGAGGTAAACCTTTCCTTCAGTAAAGGCAATTGCTACGGTGTAATTGGCGCCAATGGCGCGGGAAAATCTACTTTTTTGAAGATTTTATCGGGTGAAATAGAACCCAATAAGGGTACTGTTGATATAACACCTGGCGAACGTATGGCGGTGTTAAAGCAGAACCATTTTGAATTTGACGAATGCACTGTGTTGAACACGGTGATGATGGGGCATAAAAAGTTATGGGATGTAATGCACGAGCGGGATGCCATTTATGCAAAGGCCGATTTTACCGAAGAAGACGGTATTCGCGCCGGTGAGCTCGAAGGGGAGTTTGGCGAAATGGGTGGTTATACTGCGGAAAGCGACGCCGCCACTCTGCTCAGCGAGTTGGGCGTTAAAGACGATGTACATCCCTTATTGATGAAAGATATCAGCGGTACCATGAAAGTACGGGTGCTGCTGGCACAGGCATTGTTCGGTAACCCCGACATCCTGATCCTCGATGAGCCTACCAACAACCTCGACGTGGTAACCATTTCCTGGTTAGAGAACTTCCTGGCCGAATATGAGAACATCGTGATCGTTGTATCGCACGACCGTCACTTCCTCGATGCCGTGTGTACCCACGTGGCCGATGTTGACCGTCAGAAGATCAAGATCTACACCGGTAACTATACCTTCTGGTACGAAAGTAGCCAGCTGGCTGCCCGCCAGTTGAGCGACAAGAACAAGAAGATGGAAGATAAGCGCAAGGACCTTATGGAGTTTATTGCCCGGTTCAGCGCCAATGCCTCCAAATCGAAACAGGCTACCTCTCGTAAGAAAGCCCTGGAAAAACTGGTTATTGAAGACATTACGCCTTCAAACAGAAAATACCCCGGTATCATTTTCAAACAGCAGCGTGAAGTGGGTAACCAGATATTGAATATCGAAAAATTGTCGAAATCAGTAGAAGGTAAAACGCTTTTCAGCAACGTTAGCTTTACCGTAAATAAAGGTGATAAGATCGCCATTGTAGCCGATGATCAAATGGCCATCACTGCTTTCTTTGAAATTATCAATGGCGAGGCTGCGGCCGATGGCGGTAAATACGAATGGGGTGGAACCGTAACAAAAGCTTATTTGCCGAACGACAACTCGAAATACTTTGCTGAACAGGGTAACCTGAACCTGATGGATTGGTTGCGTCAGTATGTACCACCGCATGTTACCGATGTGGATGAGCCCTTCCTGCGCGGTTTCCTGGGTAAAATGTTGTTCAGCGGCGATGAGATCATGAAAAAAACAGGCGTGCTCAGTGGAGGAGAAAAGGTTCGTTGTATGCTCAGCCGTATGATGTTGCAGGATCCCAATATGGTGATCCTTGATGAACCTACCAACCACCTCGACCTGGAATCTATTCAGTCGTTCAACGAAAGCATGACGAATTTCACCGGTATTGTAATGCTGTCTTCGCATGACCATACCTTTATGCAAACCGTTGCCAACCGTATCATTGAGCTTACACCCAATGGCGCTATCGATAAGCTGATGAGCTTTGATGAATTCATCGAGAAAAAACAAGCCAATAAATTGCAATTGGCATAATCAGGATATTGTTAATATTTATTAAGTGTGGCTCCCCGATGCATCGGGGAGCCACTTTGGTTTTGTCCAGATCCCGATAGCTATCGGGACGAAGGTCCAAATGATTTTGGATCAGCAGTAATGATTTATAATTATCTTGCTAACTATCACCTGCGATACGATCAGGCATTTTACTAACCAATGCTCCATTATGAGTTCAACCGGCTGGGATAATTTCTGGAAAGATCAACGGCAAAGCTTTTGGCATGCCATGCAAATTGCCACTGGTTATTTTGCGGGGCAGTTTCAAAAGCGGTTTCAGATAAAACAAACCGATACTATTTTTGACTATGGCTGTGGCCCGGGCTTTGTGGCCGACGCACTGGCTAAAAATAATATCTCCATCACCGGGGCCGACATCAACGAATTCTACCTGGAACAATGCCGTAAGAACCATCCCGCCGCGTCGTTCATTCACATTACAACCGAAGTTACCGCTAATGAACAAATACTGTCGGCGGCGTTAAATAACAAACGCTTCGATTATATTATCGTAGTGAGTGTAGCACAGTATATGAAGAATGCAGCCGAGCTGGAAGCAGTGGTGAAAATGTTGCTGACCTATTTAAAGGCAGGCGGAAAGCTGGTGCTGGCCGATATTATTGATGGCAACACCTCTTCCTTGAAAGACGCGCTTTCGTTGCTGTTTCATTATATAAAAATAGGAAGGGTTCCCACATTTGTACGGTTCATGTTGTACCTGCTGTTTTCAAATTACCGCAAAGTATCGGGTAAAATGCCTTTGTTACTGATACCAGAACAGGCTATCCGCGATATTGCTGTCAATAATAGTTTAACCTACGAAAAGGTAAACGGGTTAACCATTCAAAAAACACGTTGCAATTATGTGTTGAGCCCCAAACAATAACCTTATTATTGCCTATGCAACCGGTAGTTGAGGCCTAATTGAAAGCTCATTGAGTATGTGCCAAAATTGATCTGCGAAAAGCCGGTTACCTGGTTAAACAATACGATACAAACAGGCAGCCACCAGGAACAGGTACATTTTTTCATTTGGTTGTTGTGGGTAAATAGTAATAGTGCTACCGGCCAGGGTTATGAGCCGCCAGTCAACGTTGTAATATTGACAGATATTGTAGTGAACCCGTTGCAGCAGCCGGGATAAAACAGGCGTCTGTCGATAAAAAGCCATCTTCATGCAATAAATGCTAACTTTAATCGCTATTAAACAATAGCCTCAAAACCAATGTCTTTTCAACAGATACCGAATACCCTCTTTTGAAAAGATGCCTTAAAATCAAACTAAAGGTTGTTGATCGGGAAGAACCTGATACTGTGCTTTTGTTTTTCTGTAGGCTGGCTGCTGGCCGCTGCCCAAACCCCACGTCCGGTTACGCCGGGTTCGAACCTGCGTAAAAAAACGGTTTCAGCCAAACAACATTCCATCGTGCTCGATAGTATGAGCATTGTTCCCGGCACCGTTTCCATTCTCGGAATACCCGATAGTTTGTTCGATATTGATTTTGTAAATGCCCGCCTTACCTGGAAGCAATTACCCCCACTGGATAGTATAGTTGTACGATACCGGGTTTTCAGGACCCGCCTGAATGCCGCCATCAACCGCATGCAGTACGACAGCATCATGAATAATTTTGCGGGGCAGCCTTTTATCCCCGATTATGTGGGAGTGGGCCCGGGCGAAGGTTTCTTCAACTTCGGGAACATCACCTACAACGGTAGCTTTGGCCGCGGCATTTCCTTTGGTAACAGCCAGGACGCCGTTTTTACCAGTAACCTGAACCTGCAGTTAAGTGGTTACCTGGCCGATAGTATCGAGATCGTTGCCGCCATTACCGATAACAATATTCCCATTCAACCAGATGGTACCACGCAGCAATTGAACGAGTTTGACCGTATTTTTTTACAGTTCCGGAAAAAGACCTGGCAGTTAAGCCTCGGCGATATTGACATTCGCCAGCAGCAGGGATATTTCCTCAATTTTTACAAACGCCTGCAGGGGGTAGCTTTTGAAACAACCACTGCCATTACCGATAAAATATCGAATAAAAGCATGATCAGCGGTTCTATTGCCAAGGGTAAGTTTACCCGTAATGTGCTTGAACCGCAGGAAGGCAACCAGGGACCCTACCGGCTACAGGGCGCCAATAACGAGTTTTACTTCGTTGTGCTGGCCAATACCGAGCGGGTGTATATTGATGGGGTACTGATGCAACGTGGCGAAGACAGGGATTACGTGATCAATTACAATACGGCCGAAATAACCTTCACGCCAAAACAAATGGTCACCAAAGACAAACGGCTTGTTGTTGAATTTGAATATGCCGACCGCAATTACCTGAACTCGAATATTTACCTCACCAACGAAACCGATTTCAACAAGAAAGTAAAAGTGCGGCTGGGTTATTTCAGTAATGCCGACGCCAAAAGCTCACCCATTAACCAAACTCTCGATGCCGATCAAAAATTATTTTTGAAGAACCTGGGCGATAGCATTAACCAGGCTTATTATCCGTATTCAACCGTAGATACTTTTTCAACCGGCCGCATCATGTACAAAAAAATTGATACGGTTTATAATGGCCAAACCCACGATTCCATCTTTGTATACTCCACCAACGCCGACAGTTCGCGATATATCCTGTCGTTTTTGGAAGTAGGCAGCAACAACGGGAATTATATCCCCGACCTCAACGGGGCCAATGGAAAGGTTTACCGTTGGGTACAACCCGTTAATGGCGTGAAGCAGGGCAATTATGAGCCGGCCGTATTTTTGGTAACACCCAAAAAGCAACAGGTGGCCAATTTGGGGGTGGAATATAATATCTCGAAAAATACCGTATTGAATACCGAAGTGGCCACCAGCAATTATGATATAAATACCTTCTCTGATATTGATAAGAAGAACGACCGGGGATATGCCACCAAGATAGATTTTAAAAATACCTTACCCTTTAAAGATTCAAAAAGGGGAATACGGCTAACAACCGATCTGGGGTACGAGTATGTGGATGCACGGTTCAAACCACTGGAGCGTTTGCGTAATATTGAGTTTACCCGCGATTGGGGGCTGCCCCTGGTAACAACTACTGCCGAGCATGAGAACATTGTAACCGGCGGTGTGCAGTTATCTGACAATAAAATGAATTCGCTCCGTTACCAGTTTACAGAATACAACAGGGGCACTACTTTCACCGGTTTGCGTCACAGTATAACCCAAATGCAGAACATTCATGGGTGGATACTGAATAACCAGTTCACCCTTTCAAATATTGATGGCACCGATAACAAAGGTTATTTCTGGCGGCCAACCATAAATATTTCGCGGATGTTCCCAAAATTGAAGCACTATACTATTGGAGGTGCTTATTCGGTAGAACACAATGCTATCCGTAACAAGTTTACCGATACCATGGCCACCCAAAGCTTCTCTTTTACCACCGTATCGGCATTTCTTAAATCGGACCAGGCAAAGCTCAATCGCTGGGGCATAAACTGGTTTACCCGTACCAATTCCTATCCATTGGGAACTGATCTGGTAAAGGCCGACAGAAGCCAGAACGTAACCTTCAATAGTGAATTATTAAAAGATCCCCGTCACCAGTTCAGGTTTACCACTACCTACCGCAAATTGCAGATCCTGAATGGAACGCTCAACAGCCAGTTGCCCGAAGAAAGCCTGCTGGGCAGGGGCGAATACCAGGTAAATATAATGAAGGGCCTGCTGAACGGAAACCTGTTGTATGAAGTAGGAGCGGGCCAGGAACAAAAAAGAGATTATTCTTACCTGGAAGTACCTGCTGGTCAGGGGCAGTATACCTGGATCGATTATAACAATGATGGCATTCAGCAATTGAATGAATTTGAAGTAGCCCTTTTCCAGGACCAGGCAAAGTTCATTCGTATATTTACCCCCACCAATGTGTATGTAAAAGCCAACTACAATACATTCAACTATAGCCTTAATGTAAACCCGCGCGCAGCCATTAATTTAACAAAGGCAAATAAGCTGCGCAAATTTGTATCAAGGATCAACCTGCAATCTTCTTTACAGATCAGTAAAAAAGAAATAGCCGATAATATTGTACAGTTTAACCCGTTCAAAGCACCGTTGAACGATACTTCGTTAATAACCCTTACTAAAAATTTTATAAATACATTTTCGTTTAACCGGTTTAGTCCGAAATGGGGCTTTGATGTAACCAGTTCCCGCAACGATACCAAATCATTGCTTACATACGGTTATGAAAGCCATCAACTCAATGACTGGTCGTTGCGCACCCGCTGGAATATTACGAGAATATTTGCCATTGAGTTTACCGGCCACACTGGCATCAATCAGCTTATAACCTCCAGTGCCAAATTCGATAACCGCAATTACAAGGTCAATCAATATTCGGCAGAACCTCGGGTAACCCTTACGAAAGGCTCCAATTTCAGGATGGGGGTTGGTTATAAATTCGGTGATAAGAACAATGAGCAGGGCAGCCAGGAGCGGTCAAAATCGAATTCTTTGAATACCGATATAAAGTATAATATTTTGCAGAGCACTTCTGTAATGGCTAAATTCACTTATGCAGATATAAGTTTCACTTCGTTGGATGCGGTGCCCAATGTAAACTCTTCCGCTTCCTACATAATACTGGAGGGCCTGCAGCCTGGTAAAAACTATTTATGGACGCTAGATTTTACCAAAAGGCTTTCGAATAACCTGGAATTTAGTATGGAGTATGAAGGACGTAAACCGGGGACTTCACGGATAGTGCATATCGGTAGAGCTTCGATACGGGCAATACTTTAATTAACCGGCAATGATGGCTTCGTAAATTTCAACGAGGGGGAATGAAAAGCCTGTATACCTATTGCGAAATTGATGATGATCATTTCTTAAGTATCGTATAAAAAAACATCCCTCCCGGTATAACCGGGAGGGATGTTTTTAATATTGTGAAAGCAATCACAACAGTGGAAGATTATCCGAAGATGCCGCCTTTCTTCAAAGAACGGGTAGCTTCACCAATCTTGAAACCATTGTGGTATACTTCGATCTTGTAGTTACCTTGTTTGAAAGGGCTGTTTTGTTTCCAGGCAAATTCAACGTGTTTTTGTTTGCCTTGTTCAAACTCAACAGGAACTTTTGCAGTGAACAGTTTTTCACCTTCTTCACGGGTAGTGAATTTACCAGAACCTAAAGCTTCAACAGCTACAGGTTGGCCATCAGGACCAGTGATGCAAACGTATACATCGGTAGAACCGGTTGTAGCGATGCGGTTGCTAACATCCATGGCAATTACCAGTTTGTCAACTTTCTTTGCAGAGGTTGTTTCTGATTCTTTACCATTTTTCTTTTCATTAACTGGTGTTACTGAGATGTTAGAGGCATTCAAAGTAGAAGCTACATCTACTTTTGCAGCTAACTCCTCTTTTTGTTGAGTAGTAGTTGTAAGGTCAGTAGTGAGCTTTTCTTTGTCAGCTGTTAACTGTGTTTTTTCAGTAGTCAGCTGTTGGTTCTCCTGAGTCAAACGAGCTACTTCAGCTTCCAGGTTAGCGATCTTGTCGTTCAGTTCGCCGATCAAAGACTGAGCTTTCTTCTTTTCAGCTTCAGACAAACGTTGTTTTTTCAGAATGCCACCGATTTGTCCTTTCAGTTTTGAGATCTCGCTGGTTTTGTCGTTCACTTTTCCTTCCAGTTCATTGTTATAACCGGTTAAAGAATCCAAACGGGTTAAAGCAGCGTCAAAACTTTTTTGTAATTCATTCTTTGATGAATCTACTGCCACGTATTGAGTTTGCAGTTGAGTGATCTTTTGATCAGACTTGTTTTTGTCCCATAAAAAGTATCCCCATGTTCCCAAAATACCAACGGCTAATAAACCGATGATCAGGTTCTTTGAATCACGTTTTGGAGGCGTACCTTGTGGACTTGCGGATGGATAATTGGTTGTACTCATAATAAGTGTATGTTTATTTTGAAAGGTTATGAAATCGGGTTCAGTATTCGAGTATTATTGGGTTCGTACTTATTGGGTTTCGCATATGGGTTTGACCAAAACCATGCCAGAATTTGGCAAATATCCGTTCCACAGGCCGGGGAAAAACGCTGAAAGGTGGGTTAGTATTGTGTTACAGTTGTTCATAATTCATTATATGTCATGGCTTTTTTTATGGTAATATTGCAAAGTTTAAACCACGTTTTTATTCATGTCTGCAGAAAAAATTATATCCGACTGGAAGAAAAAGCTCTTTAAACCTGTTTACTGGCTCGAAGGGGAAGAAGATTATTTTATCGACAAAATTGTGCATTATGCCGAGCATAACATTTTAACGGAGTCTGAGGCCGGTTTTAATTTGACGGTGTTTTATGGCAGGGATGCCGACTGGACACAGGTGATCAATGCCTGCAAAAGATACCCCATGTTTGCCGAACGGCAGGTAGTTTTACTAAAGGAAGCCCAGCATATGCGGGATATTGACAAGCTTGAATCGTATATTTCGCAACCGTTATCGTCAACGATTTTTGTTGTAGCATACAAAGAAAAGAAAGTTGATGGCCGTACACAGCTGGCCAAATTGCTTAAAACGAAGGCCGAGGTGTTTACTACGAAGAAAATGTACGATAACGCACTGCCTGACTGGACTAATGAATTGGTAAAAGGTAAAGGCTACACTATATCACAGAAGGCGGTATTGTTACTGGTTGATCATATCGGGAATGATCTCAGCCGCATCGATAATGAAGTTGATAAAATGCTGGTGAACCTTGGTACCAGAACAAACATCACCGAAGACGATATAGAAAAATATGTTGGGGTAAGCAAGGAATATAATCCCTTCGAGCTGCAGTCGGCCATGGCTGCGAAAGACCTGTCGAAAGCCATGCGCATTATTCAGTATTTTGAAGCCAATCCCAAAGCGGCGCCCATTCAATTGGTATTACCAACACTATACAATCTGTTCAGTAAAACATATATGATCTTTGGGCAAAGCAGCAAAGATGATAAAACCATTGCCGCCAATATTGGGGTGAATGCCTGGTTCGTTAAAGACTATTTACTGGTTGCGCGCAACTATGGTTATAACGGTGTTGAAAAAGCCTTGCTGTTATTGCATCATTACAACCTGCGCAGCGTAGGGGTGAATGATACAGGCTCGTCTGATGCTTCGTTGTTAAAGGAGATGGTGGCGAAGATGGTGAATTAGGTGAATGGTGAATGGTCAATGGTGAAAGTTGCCGGTTTCCAGTTACCGGGAGCCGGTTAGGGTTCAGGGTACAAGTTTCAGGAAGGCCCAGGCAGCTATTTCTTTTGTAACCTGTTACTGTATTTTATTATCATTTTATTCCCCCAACACCTTCAAGGTATCCTCTTTGTCTTTCGCCAGTTGTTCAACCAATGCCTCCAATCCATTAAACTTGACCTCGGGCCGCAGGTATTTTTTGACGTATACCCGCAGGGTAGTGCCATAAATATCTGCATTGAAATCAAAGATATTTACTTCAATAACGCGGTCGGTACCACCAATGGTTGGACGAATTCCAATACTCATCATGCCTTTCAGGCGGGTAGAAATTTCATTCTTTTTGTTTCTGACCTCCACTTCAACGGCATAGATCCCATTTCCGGGTATCAGCTTTTCTTCATTTTCAATGCGGAGGTTGGCTGTAGGATACCCAAGTGTGCGGCCGAGCTTATTACCATCGACTACGGTACCTTCAAAAAAGAAATCATACCCCAGCAAAGTATTGGCTGCATCGGTGTTGCCCATTAAAACGGCTTCGCGAATGCGGGTTGAACTTACGGTGTTGTCGTTGATAACATGGGCAGGAATTTCCATCAGGTTAAAACCAAGCCGGGCGCTGTAATCTTCCAGCAGTTTATAATCACCCTGGCGGTTTTTACCAAAGCGATGGTCGTACCCGATGATAACGGTATGTGGATGGAATTTCTCAACCAGGAATTGTTCAATATAGGCTTCCGGGCTTTGACTGGCAAATTCATCGGTAAAGGGCACCACCACCAGGTGATCGATGCCATTTTTATGGAGCAGCTCAATTTTTTCGTCGATCGTATTGATCAGTTGAATACCGGGCTGGCCGCTAACGATCACTTTGCGCGGGTGCGGGTGAAAGGTGATAATAACGGTTTCGCCACCAATACGGGCAGCCTCCTGTTTCAATTGCGCCAGAATGCTTTTGTGGCCGGTATGCACCCCATCGAACGTGCCGATGGTAACAACAGCCTTTTGAAAGGCCGGAATAGTATCTGTTGAAAAGTAAACTTTCATAAATGCGGTGCGAAAATACGGTAGGAAGTTCGAAGTAGGAAGTTCGTTGTCTGAAGTCGGACTCCGGGGCCAGAAAAATCTGAAGTAAGAGGTAGGAGGTAGGAGGTACGAAGTTCCGGTCAAATGGGTGGCGGCTTGCTTATAGTCGGGTTTTTCGAAATTAAGACTCTTCTTACTTCTTACTTCCTACTTCTTACTTCCTGCCTCTTTTTATTACCTTTGCCGCTTCAAATAATAAAATGAGTTTATATTCACAACGGGGTGTTTCGGCCCAGAAAGAAGAAGTTCACAAGGCTACTGAAAAGCTGGATAAAGGCCTGTATCCCCATGCCTTCTGCAAAATATACCCCGATTACCTTACCGGCAACGCCGATTGGGTGAATGTAATGCATGCCGATGGCGCCGGCACCAAAAGCATCCTGGCTTACCTGTACTGGCAGGAAACCGGCGATATTTCGGTTTGGAAGGGGATTGCCCAGGATGCCGTGGTAATGAACCTCGACGACCTGCTGTGTGTGGGTATAACTGATAACCTGTTGTTTTCTTCAACCATCGACCGCAATAAAAAACTGGTTACCGGCGAAGTACTTGAAACCGTGATCAACGGTACCCAGGAATTATTCGATTCGCTGAAACAGTTCAACGTAAACATCCATTACCTGGGCGGCGAAACCGCCGATGTAGGCGATGTGGTACGAACCATTGCCGTTAATGGCACCATGACCGCCCGCTGGCCAAAAAACAGGCTTATCACCAATGAAAAAATACAGGCTGGCGACGTAATTGTCGGTTTCAGCAGTTTTGGGCAAACCGTTTATGAAACGGAATACAACAGTGGTATTGGCAGCAACGGATTAACCAGCGCCCGCCACGATGTATTAAGCAAGTTTTACGCTGAAAAATTTAAAGAATCATACGAGAACAGTTTGGCCAGTGAAGTAGTGTATATCGGTCCTTACCGCATGACAGATACGGTTGGTCCCGAAAAACACCAGGTAGGCAAACTGCTGTTGTCGCCCACCCGTACTTATGCGCCGTTGCTGAATGTGTTGTTCGAAAATTATTTTGAAGCCATTCATGGCCTTATTCACTGCAGCGGGGGCGGACAAACGAAATGCATGAAATACCTGCCGGGCAATTTCAGAGTTATAAAGGATAATTTACTTGAGCCGCCCATCATCTTCCAGCTCATTCAAAAAGCTTCCGGTTCAAACAACCGCGAAATGTACCAGGTGTTCAACATGGGCCATCGCCTTGAGTTGTTTACCGATGCCGCTTCGGCCGGTTTGTTCATCGAGGCGGGTAAAAAACTCGGCATCGATGCGCAGATCGTAGGCCGGGTAGAGGCCAGTGACAAAAAGGAACTGATATTAAAGGTAGAAGGAGAGGAAATTATATTTTAAATAACTTCTATCCCTGCATCCCTGTAGGGTTTCAATAAAGGATCATCAGGCTGCAATTCGGTGATCAGCATGTGTATTTTGCTGATGTCGCAGATGTGTATCGGTTGCAGGCTGTTGATCTTTTCGGCGATGCTGAGGCAAACCACCTTTTGCGATGATTCAATCATCGCTTTTTTTAGCTGCACCACATCCCAGTCGCTATCGGTAATACCGTCTTTCAGGCTGATGGCATTAACACCCAAAAAACACAGATCGGCCCGTATTCTTTTTATTTGCGTAATGGCTTCGCCGCCGGTAGTTATCTTGGAATTTTTAGAAACTTTATCGCCAATGGCGATCACCTCAACCGAGGGGTGCTGCATATATTCAAGAATAGCCGGTATGCTGCCCGAAACGAACGTGGCTTTTAACCGGGGAGGTAAGGCCCTGGCCAGCTCAATGATGGTTGTACCGCCCGTGGTAAGTACAAACATGCCGTCATGAATAAGCGATGCAGCCTTGCGGGCGATCGTTTTTTTATGATCCTGCGAGTATACATGCGAGCTGGAGTAATGCACCTGGCTAAAGGAATGCGACAAAGCACCACCATGCACTTTTATGATCTTTCCCTCATCGGCCAGTTCCTGCAGGTCGCGCCGGATGGTATCTTCCGATACATTCATATCCCTGCTGAGGTTTGATGACATCACTTTGTTATGCAGGTTCACCTGATGCAATATGTAGGCTTGTCGTTCTTTTTTTAACATGATGATCGAGGGTATAATGCTTTGTGGGTGAAAGCTATAGAAAATCCTGTATAAAAAATGTAAAAATTTGGCTGAAAACTTTCAGCAGCCCGGCAACCGTGGTGAAGTGGAATTAAAAAAGGCCATCCCGCAAAGCGGGATGGCCCAGATCTGTTACTGAATATTATATTTAAACTGTTTTCGGTATATCTTTCTCCAGTACCCATGCTGCCCTGAAGAAGTATTGTTCAGCCTGAGGAACGCTGTTCGACAGATCGGCTTTCCTTTCAAAAACCCTTTTCACTTCTTCCCGGAACAGGTTTTGACTTTCTTCGGCTGAAAGTTGCCCGGTAGGTGCTGGTCCATAGCCAACGACTGTCAATTTGCTTAAGGGAGAAGCCTTGGCTGGTGCCTCATTATAGAATTGAAGATTGCTGAAGTCCCCATTCTTATCGACACTTACTGAAAAATATACAACAGCTTCTGCATTACTTTCCATCAATTTTTGGGGATACCGTGTATTGCGGTTGAAATGTCTTGAAATTTTTGCGATCACCGGGTCGGGTATCTGGGCAATTGCAATGGCAGATTCTATTAGTGAAGCTGTGGGTTCAGCCGGTTGGGTTTGAGCAACCGGTAACTCCATACTGGCAGGTATTACCTGAACAGCAGGGGCGGCCGTGACAGTGGCTGGTTTTGGTTTTTCAACCGGTGTGGTTTTAACAACAGGTTGGCCGGTGGTTATTGCATTAGCTGCTGCTGCCGGTTTGTTTTTAAAGTTCACAATGCCTTCCAGTATCTTTTTGGCAACGGCTTCCTGGTTGCCGCTGTTGCTGATAAAGGCAAGGTCTTTATCGTTGGTGATGAATCCGCATTCGATGAGCAGGGCGGGGCAGGGCGTTTGTTCCAGCACCCAAATATTCTGTGGCCGTTGTTTTAAGGTTGGGTCGGTCGCGTACAATGTGCTTAACTCCTGTACAAGAACAGAACCCAGTTGTTTTGATTGATTGGTGCGGTCGCTTTCTTTATTGGGAATATAAACTTCAATACCGCTTCTGGTAGGGTCTGGATTTTTAGGGTCGGTACTGGAAACGTGAATAGCTATAAACAGATCTGCTTTTGCCTTTTCTGTAATTTCTGTACGGGCCCTTAATCCATCATGTATAACAGTAGTGCCACCCGGTAAATTATCGTCGGTGCGGGTCATTACAACGTTTACATTGTAAGAAGCGGCCAACTGCTGAATTTTCTTGCATATGTCCAGCGCAAGGTCTTTTTCTTTCACTTTTCCATCGAGGCTGGCAGCGCCGGGATCAATGCCGCCGTGGCCTGCATCGATAACCACTGTAATTGGTTTTTCGGCGTAACCGGGACGAAAGATCTTTGTAACAGAATTGGCTGACCGTTGTGCATACAATGCAATGCTGCAAAATACCAATGCAAATACGGGCAGGGCCATTAAACGGCTGCGGTAGCTGTACCGCGTTCTTTGGTTGTTTGTGATCATGGCTATACGTCTTTTGATATGGTTTTGGAAAAAATAATTGGTAATGGAAATATGATTGGCTTTCAGCGTTTGCAGAACCAGCAGTTCGGCATAAGCGTAGCGGTCATTGTCTGAAATGGCATATTGATCGGCCAGGAATTCATGAATGGCCTTCAATTCCTTTTTAAGGAGATTAAAGAACGGATTGAACCAGAAAAAGGCAGTTACGATCTCGGTGAGTATAATATCGGTAGAGTGTTTTTGTTCAACATGAAACAGTTCGTGGCGAAAGATCTGCTGCCCGTCGCGGCTGTTAAAGGCCAGGTCGTTATTCCAGAAAATTGACCGGAAGAACGAAAAAGGCGTACCCGGTTCGCGGGTGGAAAAGAACTTCAACCCCCCGATGCGTTCAAACGGGTATTGTTTCGAAATGCGTTTAATATATAATAATGATCGTATGAGCAGCCCCAGCAGGATCACAATACCTATAATATAGAAAAGATACAGGGCATTTTCCAGCGTGAGCAGCCTTTCCAGGGCGCCGGGGCCTGCCTTCCCGGTCTCTTCTTCACCATAATTTACGGTAAGCACTTCCAACGTTTGATAAACTGCATGGCTCATCCGGCTATGCGGCGTATTCAGCACCGGAATCCTTACGAAAGGCAATACCACCGACAGCAGCAGGGTGGCCTGCAGGTAGAACCTGTTATAATGGTGAAACCGCCGGTTGCGTAAAAAGAGCCAGTAATAGCCCAGCAGAATGCCGGAGCACAGCATTACTTTTCCCAGGTACAGCAAAAAGGTCATTGGTTATTGTTTTTGGCGTTTTTGATCTGTTCTAACAAAGCCTCCAGGTCTTGCTGGCTGAGTTTGTTTTCGTTCACGAAATGCGAAAGCAGGTTGGCGGCCGAACCTTCAAAATACCCTTTCACCAGCTGGTTGATGCTTTTCTTCCCGTATTCGGCCTTGCTTACGGCGGGTTTATACAGATTATTCCTGCCCTGTACTTCAAAATTCACAAATCCTTTCTCAATCAATATTTTAAGAATGGTAGCGATGGTATTTGAATGAGGTTTGGGCTCGGGCATCAGATCCATGATATCTTTCAGAAAACCATGTTTTAATTGCCACAGGATCTGCATTACCTGTTCTTCGGCTTTTGTAAGGGATTTCATTATAACTAATCTTTTAGTTGTTGATCAAATGTATAACTAATTCTTTAGTTGCAAAATATTTGACTTGATTTTTTACAATTTTTTTTGGGAGTGGGTTACGCCGGGCCTAAAAATGGCACTAATATGTGGTAATGAGCAGTGTGGGCGGGCGTTTCAGGGGAGAACAATAAGAATAAATATGTATCTGTGACTAATTCTTAATCAATTATTGTCTATTATAGCTTCGAAATTATCCACAAAAGCTATGAGGTTTGAAGATTGAGTGTTATTTTTGCAGACAGTACCGGATGGATTAACAGGTTATTAGCACCTGTATTGCAACCTCCCCCGAACATAGTTAGTCTTGCAACTGTTAGTATAGTACCCTTAACAAATAGAAAGGCGATTTATTATCGACGATTAAAGTCATTTTTATAAAGTAGATATGAGACAGCTCAAAATTGCAACCCAGATTACGAATCGAGATTCGCAGGCAGTAGAAAAGTATCTTCAGGAAATTTCAAAGATTCCGATGATCACTCCCGAAGAGGAGACAGTACTGGCCCAGCGGATCAAGATGGGTGATCAGAAGGCATTGGATAAGTTAGTGCAGGCAAACTTGCGATTTGTGGTATCTGTTGCTAAGCAGTACCAACACCAGGGTCTTTCTCTTAGCGATCTGATCAACGAGGGCAACCTCGGTTTGATAAAAGCGGCCCAGCGTTTCGATGAAACCAAGGGTTTTAAATTCATTTCATACGCCGTATGGTGGATCCGCCAGTCTATTTTACAGGCGTTGGCAGAGCAGGGTAGATTAGTCCGCCTGCCTCAAAACAAAATTGGCACCTATAACAAGGCTAATAAAGCGTACATGGCTTTTGAACAGGAACATGAGCGGGAGCCTAGTACCGAAGAACTGGCCGAGTTGCTTGAAATGAGTGAAACTGAGATCAACAACATTTTCCAGAGCAATACCCGTCATACTTCGCTCGATGCTCCGGTACACGAAGCCGAAGACGTAGCTATGGGTGATCTGTTGGAAGGTGGTGACGATACGGATGACGACGTAATGAAAGATTCATTACGCAACGAGATCCGCCGTGTATTGAAATCTCTCAGTCCACGTGAAGCTGAAATTGTAAATGCTTATTTTGGCCTCGATGGCGAAAATGGTGTAACCATTGAGCAAATTGGCCAAAAGTACGATCTTACCAAAGAGCGTATTCGCCAGATCAAGGAAAGAGCGATCAAGCGTTTGCAAAAAGCCCGCTACAGCAATGCTTTAAAAGCTTATTTAGGTTAGTTTAAGTACTATAAAGAAATAACCCCGGTCGGCTCCCACACCTTCCGGGGTTTTTTTATTAGTTTGTGATTGAAATACGCAAACTTTATATATATCTGGTTCGTTATTTGAAAGCTGTTAGTAAGTAATGATCAGTCGCATAGGGTTAGTAGTAGTCATAATGGGGTTGATTTATTCTTCCTGCGAGAAAACAATTTCGTTCAGGCCCAACGATTCGGAGCCTGTCGTTGTTGTGGAAGCTTCTATTGAAAATGGCCAGGCCCCCGTGGTTATTTTGTCGCAAAGCCTTAATTATTTCAGCGAGATCACGCCCGAACTACTTGCCAGTTCCTTCGTCCGCAATGCCGATATCACCATTTCGAACGGTACCAAAACCCAAAAGTTAAAGGAGTACCGCCAGCGCATAGCCCGCGGGTATTTCATTTATTATTATACTACCGATTCGGCCAATTTGAGCGCCGGTATTGTGGGCGAGTTCAACAAAGGATATTCCATTTCCATAAAAGTGAATGAACGGGAATACACGGCCACTACAACTATTCCCCTGCTGGCCAAAAAGATCGATTCTGTTTGGTGGCAACCTGCGCCTAATAATCCCAATCCCGATAAAGTGATCCTGATGGGCCGTTTTGTTGACCCGCCCGGCCTTGGGAACTATACCCGGTATTACACCCAGGTAGATGGCTGGAAATTTTTCCCCGGCTTCAATTCGGTGTATGATGATCAGCTGACAGACGGCACCACCTATAATTTCCAGATCGAAAAAGGGGTCGACCGCAATAACAGTTTTAACCTCGAGGAATATCCTTTTTTCAATAGAGGCGATTCGGTGGTGGTAAAATATTGTAATATCGATAAAGCTACGTACGACTTCTGGCGAACGATGGAATACGGCTATACCAACATCGGCAATCCGTTTGCTTCCCCCAATAAAGTGCTCAGTAATATAAAGGGCGGTGGATTAGGCTATTTTGGCGGCTATGCAGCCCAATATATTTCGATCATCATTCCAAAATAAGCGAAGCGGCCGTAAAAATTACGGCCCCGTCCCTCGTTATTCACACCTAATTCAGGTTGCTGCGCCTTTACCATTTTCGTAACTCAATTTCAGCTAAATTTGTCAACTTTTCTTTAGAACAAAGCATTATGGAAATCGAAAAAATACATTGCCTGATCATTGGAAGCGGGCCTGCAGGATATACCGCCGCTGTGTATGCAGCGAGAGCAAATATGAAACCGGTATTGTACCAGGGTATTCAACCTGGTGGTCAGTTAACCATTACCACCGAGGTGGAGAACTATCCCGGTTACCCCGATGGCGTACAGGGGCCCGAAATGATGGTACATTTTGAAAAACAGGCCGCTCGCATGGGTGCCGATATTCGTTTTGGCCTGGCTACAAAGGTTGATTTTTCAGCACCGCCTTTCAAGGTTTGGATCGATGAAGAAAAACTGGTGGAAGCCGATTCAGTGATCATTGCTACCGGTGCATCGGCCAAATGGCTGGGGCTCGAAAGCGAGCAACGCCTGAACGGTTTTGGTGTTAGCGCCTGTGCCGTGTGCGACGGTTTCTTTTTCCGCCAGAAAGAAGTGGCCATCGTAGGGGCAGGTGATACTGCTGCCGAAGAAGCCCTTTATTTATCTAAATTATGTACGACAGTACATATGATCATTCGCCGTGGCGAAATGCGGGCTTCCAAAGTGATGCAGGAAAGGGTACAGCGTACGCCCAACATAAAGGTGTACTGGAATACCACTACCGATGAAATAGTGGGTGAAAACAAGGTAGAATCGGTTCGCCTCAAGAACACCAAAACCGGTGAGCTGCAAACCATTCCCATCAGCGGCTTTTTTGTAGCCATTGGTCACCAGCCCAATTCAGATATTTTCAAAGGCTGGCTCGATATGGATGAAGCCGGTTACCTGAAAACAATTCCCGGTACCTCAAAAACCAATATTGAAGGGGTTTTTGCCGCCGGTGATGTGCAGGATAAAATATACCGCCAGGCGGTTACTGCAGCCGGCAGCGGTTGTATGGCAGCTTTGGATGCAGAGCGTTATTTATCGGCCAAAGGGCTTGTTTAAGGCGCTTTTTTTATATTGAATTGCAGAACGCTGAATATTTAATGCCGTATGCTTTCCGTATGGGAGCTAATGCGTTAGGTGTTCAGCGTTTAGCATTTTTCCGGTTTTATGGCACTGTTTTAGCAAAACAAATTGTATGTATGGTTGTTATTGAACTAAACCAGGTTAAGCTGCATGCTTTTCACGGCGTATATGAAGGGGAAAAATACACCGGCAGCACCTATGAGATAAATGTACGGGTAGCTTATGAAGAGGGCGATACCACATTTGACGATTTAAAAAATACGATCAATTACGTTGAAATACTGGAAATAGTAAAGCAACGAATGCGCAATTCAACAGGTCTTCTTGAAAAGGTGGCAGATGGAATTATAAAGGAGATCAGGCGACAGTATCCGTTCACCAATGAGGTCAGTCTTACAATTTATAAATTAGATGCGCCTGTAGAAAATTTTGAGGGGAAAATAGGCGTTACATTGCATAAGAAGTTTGATGGGTAAAATAGGAAGTACAATAGGGCTTATGCTTTTTTTGTTAATCCTGCCATTCGAAAACAATGCACAGGATATCAACCCGCTGTTGAAGGATGCGCAACAGCTCGAAAGTGCATTTAAAGAACCCGAAGCGCTGCAGAAATACCTCGATGTATTAAAGGTTCAACCCACTAACCTCACCGCCCTCATTAAAGTAAGCGAGTTATACAGCATTTTAGGCAAACACCAGGGTACAAAAGATAAACAGAAAGATTACTACCGTAACGCCCGGGCATATGCTCAAAAGGCGCTGCAGGTGAATGCCAATAGTTCCGATGCCAATGTGGCCATGGCCCTGGCCATGGGCCGTATGGCGCTCATTTCTTCGGGCGATGAAAAGATCAAAGCGATCAAAGATGTAAAAACCTATTCAGAAAAAAGCGTACAGCTCGATCCCAATAATTTTAAAGGCTATCATGTACTGGCCAAATGGCACTATGAAGTAAGCGACCTGAACTCGGTGGAGAAATGGCTGGTGAAAGTGGCCTATGAAGCGTTGCCCAAGGCCAGCCTCGATGACGCCATAAAATATTTTGAAAAAAGCCGTCAGCTCAATCCTTCTTTCTTACTCAACTACCTCGAACTGGCCAAAGCCTGGCACCGGAAGGAGAACGATAAAAAAGCCCGCGAGCTGCTTGATACCATGCTCAAAATGCCTAATAAAATGGGCGAGGACGCTAACATCAAAGCCAAGGGGAAGAAGTTGTTAGACGAGTACAAATAATTAAATTACTTTATTCTTCCATTTACCGCTCCGCATATACAAAAACGAAGGCACGAACAGCCCCAGCCAGTATAACCATTCGCTCATCCAGCCATAGGTTATAGATAAATAGAATTTATCTAATGTGAGATAAATATACACACAGTACAAAACCAGCGCAAGCATTTCGATGAGCATTGAAACCCGGCTGTTGCCCGAACCTACAACGGAATTGAGGAATACTACCGAGATCGACATGGTGAGAATGGCGACGGAAAGCACCCGCAAACAGGGAATAGCCTGGGCTACAAATTCGCCCGACTGGCCGTACGCTGCGAGTAACCATTGCGGGAACAGGTTCAGTAAAATAGCTATCACCACTGCCGAGCCAAAGCTTAAACCCATTATCTTCCTGATCAGCAACCACACCCGGTTCTGCTTTCCCTGGCCTATGAGATTACTTACCATGGCATTGGTGGTTGAACCAAAGGCCCAAATAACAATACCCGCCAAACCAAGTATGTTGCGCATGGTATTGGAAACGGCAAGGGCAATTTCGCCATGTGCATCAATGAGCAGAAAAAAATATTCCCAGCTCAGCAGGCTCATGCCATGCTGAAATATAAGCGGGGCGCTGAGGGTAAAGATGAGCCGGGCATTATAACCGTCCCATTTGAAATTTTTGAACAGGTGCAATTGCCGGCTGATGCCTTTTTGCCAGATGATGAGGTAAACCACCAGCAGTCCGGTGACCTCGGCAATGATGGAAGAAACCGCGGCGCCGTTCAACCCCATTTGCGGAAACCCGCCATGGCCGAAGATCAGCAGGTAATCGAGCAAAATATTGGTGGCAGCCTCGGCCAGTGCGCCGCCGGCCAGGTACCGGCTTTGATTGGTTCCAACCAGTAATGCATTGCGCATTTGATAAACGTACAGGAAGGGTAATCCCCAAATCCGGATCTGGCAAAAAGTGATGGCCTGTTTTAAGCGTTCGGTATCGGTAATAAAATACCCGAACATGTGAGGGGTGACCGTATAGGTGAGCAGGATGCCCAGCAAAGAGATGGAAAGACCGATAAATACCGACTGGCTGAACAGCTTGCCGATCTCTTCGGGCCGGTTTTCGCCCGCCCGGCGGGCGATCAATGCCTGCAAACCATTGTTTAACCCATAGCCTACAGCTGAAAATATGAGGTAATACACGCCCGTAAGCCCCGCCACTGCCAGCGCCTGTTTGCTGTAATGCCCCAAAAAAATATTATTGGTAACAAAATTGATTTGTGGTATTAAAATGGCAAGGCTTATGGGAGCTGCCATTTTAATGATCTGCCGGGTTGAAAGTTGTACCTGGAATGCTGTATTTTTAGATAAGGCGCTCATAAAAGGGTGGCAAAGGTAGGTTACAGGTTCCATGTTACAAGTTGCAGGGCTCAAATAGCGAGCAGTTAAAATAACTGCGGAGTTCCCGATTTGCGGACCCTGAAACCTGCAACCTGAAACCTGTAACCTGAAACTTTTTCCGTAACATTGCAGCTTTTGATAACTATGCTTAAGGCCAACTTTGATATTGTTCCTGAAACGAGGGATTCAGAAGAACTTCGAAACAGTCAGTTACTGATCGAGGTAGGTGAAAAAATGTTCAGCTATGTGATCTATCACAAAGAGCAACGCCGTTTTTTGGGGTTGCGGCAGTACAATCTCGATTTTACGCCTGGCAAAACCATGCTCGAGAACCTGCTTGAAATTATCACGAACGACGAGCTGTTGCAGGTTCCCTTCAAAGAAGCATTTGTTATTTACAATTATACCGACAGTAACTTTTTGCCCGAAAAGGTTTTTCATATTGAGCTGAACCAGCCTGCTACCGAGATCATTTACGGAAATGCCAAAAAGGGTTTGCTGTTAAGTGAGAAGGTGATCGGCTTTAAAATGTATAATATTTACCGCGTTCCCCGCGAAATACACGCCCTGTTACAGCGGAAGTTTGCCTCGGGCAACTACTGGCATTATTACACGCTGTTGCTGAACGACAGCCAAACGCAGCCCGCGGCAAATGAGCAGGTGATCAAAATGGTTATGCGGGCCGATCAGTTCCTGGTGGCAGTTTTCAATGGCGAAAAAATTCAGCTGGTGCAGTCGTACACGTATCAAACACCCGATGATGTGTCGTACTACCTGCTGGCTATTTGTACCCGCTTTAATATAAGCCAGGATAAAGTGAACCTGATCGTTTCCGGTTTGCTCGATGAGCAATCGAGACTGTACCAGGAGCTGCTGAAATATTTCCTGAATGTACAATGGGACCGCCTGCCAGATACCGTTAAGCTGGATGCGGCCTTCCGTGAATTTCCGGTTCATTACTTTTCACCGCTTTTGAAAATGGCATTATGCGTATAATAGGAGGGGAGTTAGGGGGAAGAAAGATAAACCCGCCCGGTAAAATGCCGCATACCCGGCCAACCACCGATATTGCCAAGGAAGGACTTTTCAATATCATTGAGAATAATCTGGATATAACTGCCTTACATACTCTCGATCTGTTTGGTGGCACGGGCAGCATCAGTTATGAGCTTTCCTCACGGGGAGCCGCAGCCTGTACTATTGTGGAGAAGGATACTGCGATGTATGAGTTCATCAAAAAAACATCTACCGCCCTGCAACTCGAAAATTTCACAGTAGTGAAAATGGATGTGTTCAAATTTATAAACCAGTGCACCAGCAAATTCAATTTTATTTTTGCCGGGCCGCCATACGCGCTGGGAACCATTGATGACCTGCCGAAGCTGATCGCCGAAAAACAATTGCTGCAACCCGGCGGCTGGTTTGTGCTGGAACATACGCCCCGGAACAATTATGAAAAGTATCCTTTGTTTGTTACCAGCCGTAATTATGGCACCACTATTTTTAGCATCTTTGTTAATAAAGAAGAGAGTGAAAGTTAAAAGTGGGACTTCGAAGAAAGAAGAAGCTGAAGTAAGAAGTAGGATGTAAGAAGTAAGAAGAGTCCGAAATTTTGCCTCGTAATTTTTCTTTGAACTTGTATCCGAGGATAATTTTGAGCTAAGAAATAAGGGTATGATCATACTTCATACTTCCTACTTCGGAAACTAAAAAAAATGGAAAGAATCTTCATCACCGGTATAGGAACAGGAATCGGAAAAACATTCATCTCGGCCATTCTCGCCAAAGCCCTGGAGGCAGATTACTGGAAACCGGTACAGGCCGGGTTTGAGGATGGAACCGACAGCGAATGGGTGGGCAACTGGCTAAAAGATACCGGTTCGGTTGTGCATCCCGAAGTATACCGGCTGGTAAAACCTGCTTCCCCACATATTGCTGCCCGCGAGGAGGGCGTAACCATCGATGTAAAAAAGATTTGCCAACAAATTCCGGATATAAATCGTACCTTACTAATAGAAGGTGCAGGGGGATTATTGGTGCCTTTGAATAATTCAGCATTTGTGGCTGACCTCATCAAAGAATTAGGCGCAAAAGTAATATTGGTTAGCCGCAACTACCTGGGAAGCATAAATCATTCTTTATTAACGGCGCGGGTTTGCCGCGACATGCAACTTCCGGTCATCGGCTGGATATTTAATGACCAGTATCTCGATTATGAGGAGGAGATAGTTCAATGGAGCAACTTTCCCAGAATAGCATCCATACCCTATTCTGAAAATATAAACGGGACATTTATCAATGCACAGGCAGCTGCTATCAGAAAGCAACTGAAAGAATTCTTATGATAAAAAATACCGTTCGAAAAGAGTTTTTGCAACGCAGGATGAGCATTCAGGAAGAAGATCTGCAACAACAAACCGCATTGATAGCGGCCAACTTCCGGAACCTGCAACTTCCCCCCGTAAATTACCTGTTATCGTATAACCCGCTGGCAAGCCGGCACGAGTTTGACGTTTCCATCTGTGAAGACATTTTGAAAGAACAGAACTTCGTAATGCGGGTGGCATGGCCCCGCATACACCTTGACCTGCGCGATATGGAAGCCGTGCAGGTTGAAAAAGACGGACTTTTTATCAAGAACAAATTCAACATACTGGAGCCTATTGGCGGCGCCATTGTGCCGCCCGCAAGCCTTGATATCATCTTTGTTCCCCTGATCGCATTTGACCAGCGCGGCTACCGGGTTGGCTATGGAAAAGGTTATTACGACCGGTACCTGGCCCAATGCCGGCCCGATACCATCAAGGTAGGTTTCTCGTTTTTCGATGCGGTAGAATACATTGAGGACATCGACGAATTTGATGTACCTTTAAACTTTTGCATTACACCGCATCGTAAATATGAATTTTAATGCTCCGTTGCTGCGGCCCTTCCGCATATTGTTGTTCCCTTTTTCCCTGTTATATGGCGCAGCGATATGGATACGTAACCGATTGTACGACAAAGGAATATTTAGGTCAACCGGGTTTAACCTGCCAATTATCTGTGTCGGCAATTTGTCGGTGGGCGGAACCGGAAAATCGCCCATGGTAGAATTTCTGGTAAAATACCTGCACAACGATATGAAGGTGGCTGTGTTGAGCCGGGGCTATAAACGCCGCACCAAAGGATATGCGCTCGCCGGCGAAAAAACCACTGCATTGGATATTGGGGATGAACCAATGCAATTCCATAACAAATTTCCCGATGTTAGCATAGCAGTAGGCGAGGAAAGGATTGTGGCCATACCGCAATTGTTGCACGACCGGCCCCAAACAAAAGTGATCGTTCTCGACGATGCTTTTCAACACCGGGCCATAAAAGCCGGATTGAATATCGTACTTACCAATTATGATAACCTGTTCACCCGCGACTGGGTGCTGCCTTCAGGCGATCTGCGCGATGAACGGCGGTCGTACAAACGGGCCAATGTGATGGTGGTGACCAAATGCCCGGCCATGTTACCGGTTGAAGAAAAGCTGGCGATAAAGCAGGAAATAAAGCCACTGCCGCATCAGCAGGTGTTCTTTACCACCATTCGCTACGGATTGCCTTACCACATTATCAGCAAAAAAGAAATGACGCTGAATACGTCAACCGAAGTATTGCTGGTAAGCGGTATTGCCAATCCCCTGCCGTTGAAGAAATATTTGCAGGAAGCGGCAAAAACCTACTATGAAATACTGTACAGCGACCACCACATTTTCTCCATTGACGACTGGAAGGATATGGTGAACCGCTTCAAGAACATCCCCACCCAAAATAAAATTATACTTACTACTGAAAAAGATGCCGTTCGGCTGATCAAATTTGGACAAACCCTCCAGGATTACCCCGTTTTTGTAATACCCATTGAAATTCAATTCCTTTTCAATGAGGGGCATCAGTTTACTGATATTATCAGTAAATTCATTACTGAATTCAGTATCACGAATTAAAATGATTGAATGAGCAGAAAACAAGCAAAGAAGAAAAAGAAAAAAGGAGCTGCTTCGCAACACGCGCTTAAAGGCGTTCTGGATATTACCCGGTCAGGCATCGGTTATGTAATAGTGGAGAATCTTCCCAATGATATACTCGTACGGCCCAACGATTTCAATACCGCCCTGCATGGCGATACGGTTCGCGTAACAGTATTTGGTGGCGCCGCTAAAAAAAGCGGCCGTCAGCAGGGGGCCATCGTTGACGTATTGCAGCGAAAACAAACCGAGTTCCTGGGCAAAATAGAGATTGGCAAAAGCGCCGCCTTTTTTATCGCAGATACCGAAAAACCAATGCCCGATATTCTGGTTCCCGGCGAGGCATTGAATGGTGCAAAAGATGGCGATCGCGTCATTGTGCGTATTACAGAATGGGAAAAACAGAAAAAGCCCGTGGGCGCCGTAATACAGGTAATGGAACCGGGTAACGAAGGCGATATGGCCATGAAGGAGATCCTGATGGAAAACGGATTTCCCCTGTTCTTCCCCGAAAATGTGCTTGAAGAAGCAGAAAGAATACCCGATACCATTTCGCCCGATGAGATCAATCTTAGAAAAGATTGCCGCGACATACTTACGTTCACCATTGACCCGGTTGATGCCCGGGACTTTGACGATGCCTTAAGCATCAGGCTGCTTAAGAATGGTCAATACGAAATAGGCGTACACATTGCCGACGTAAGTCATTATGTGGAGCCCGATACAGCGCTTGATAAAGAAGCGTATGACCGCGCCACATCAGTGTACCTGCCCGATCGCGTAGCGCCGATGCTGCCCGAACGCATTTCGAATGAACTGTGTTCATTGCGGCCGCGTGAAGACAAACTCACCTTCTCCGCCATTTTCCAGATGACCGATACAGGTGACATAAAACAATACTGGCTGGGTAAAACGGTGATCCATTCAAACCACCGCTTCACCTATGAAGAAGTGCAGGAGATCATTGAGAAAGGCGAAGGACTGTACCAGGATGAGATCTTGTTATTGAACCGGCTTGCCCAAAAATTCCGCGCCCAGCGTTTCAGTAAAGGCGCCATCAATTTTTCGTCGCAGGAAGTACGCTTCAAACTCGACGAAACCGGTAAGCCAATAGGCATTATTGTTAAGGAGAGCAAGGAAGCGCATCAGCTTATTGAAGAGTTTATGCTGCTGGCCAACCGCATTGTGGCCGAAAATGTAGGCCGGGTAAAGGTCAATAAAAAAGACCTGCCGTTCCCATACCGCGTGCATGATACGCCCGATGAAATGAAACTGATGCCTTTTGTAGAGTTTGCCAAAAAGTACGGGCATACATTCGATACCAAAACACCCGAAGGCATTGCGGCCTCGTTTAACCAGATGTTGCAGGATGTGCAGGGCAAACCCGAACAGCATGTACTGGAACAACTGGGCATACGCACCATGGCCAAGGCCATTTATACAACGGAGAACATTGGCCACTATGGATTGGGCTTTAAACATTATTGCCACTTTACTTCACCCATACGCCGTTACCCCGATGTGCTGGTGCATCGCATTTTGCACGATGTGCTGAAAGGAAGTGTGGAACCCGAAAAAAAACTGGAAGCGAAATGTAAACACTGCAGTGAAAAAGAGCGCAGCGCTATGGAATCAGAGCGGGCTGCCAATAAATACAAGCAGGTGGAATACATGAAAGAATTCCTCGGCGAAGAATTTGAAGGCGTCATCAGCGGGGTGGCCGCATTTGGTTTTTGGGTTGAGACCATTGAACACAAATGCGAAGGCCTGGTGAGCATAAACAGTCTGCTCGACTACGACGATTTCCGGCATGTGGAAAGTGATTACAGCCTGGTAGGGTTGCGCAGTGGCCGTAAATTCGGCATGGGCGATAAAGTGCGCATAAAAGTGGTGGCAGCCAATTTAACCAAGCGCCAGCTCGATTATGAGTGGGTGATTGCGGCAAGTATGAAGGATGAGCATGGCGACGCGAAGAAAACGCCAAAACCGAAACAGCATCCGAAGCCGCATCCCGATCCCAAAAGCAGAAATCCGAGGAAGAAGAAATAGGAGGCAGGAAGTAAGAAGTAAGAAGTAGGAAGTAGGAAGTAGGAAATAAGAAGTAAGAGGTAAGAAGTAAGAAGACTCTGATTAAATAGCATATTTATTACATTATAAAATGCTATCTATGTCAATAAATACTTTCTTGGATTTAGAAGTATACCAGTTGGCGCATAAATTTGCGATGAAGATATTTGAGATAACGCATCGTTTTCCTCCTGAAGAGAAATATTCATTGACAGATCAGATCAGGCGTTCTTCCCGGTCAATTGCGGTTAATACAGCGGAAGGATGGGGAAAACGGCTATATGTTGGTAATTTTAAACGTCATTTGGTAGATGGGATGGGCTCATTAGAAGAATCGAAATCGTGGTTGCTTTTTGCCAAAGACTGTAATTATATAGCCATTGATATATACAATCAGTTATTTGCTGAAGCTGAAGTATTAGGTTCAAAACTTCGTCGGTTATACGATAACTGGAAAGATTTCAATACCTAGTAATCGTACCTCATACTTCTTACTTCTTTAAGTTAAACCCGTATTCTAACAATAAATATGAATAGCTTCGAAGATTTATCAAATCAATTTTCTAAATATTTCAACGTTCGACATTTTCCTACAGAACCAGCCAGCTTATACGATGCCGATGAATATTTTTTAAACCTGGGTGGCAAGCGGGTGCGACCAGTCATGTGCCTGATGGGCAATGAACTGTTCGATGATATAAATCCCGATGCCTGGCCTGTGGCTGCAGCGATAGAGCTGTTTCACAATTTTACCCTCATTCACGACGACATAATGGATAAGGCGCCATTGCGCCGCAACCAGCCTACCGTACATGCAAAATACGGCGAGAGCACAGCCTTGCTTTCGGGCGATGTGATGCTCATTGTTGCGTATGATTACCTTAATAAAGTAAGCACCGGTTACCTGCATCAGGTGATCAGGCTGTTTAACAGAACCGCCAAGGAAGTGTGCGAAGGCCAGCAACTGGATATGGATTTCGAGAAACAGGAAACGGTTCAGCTGGATGAATACATCAGGATGATAGAACTGAAAACCTCGGTTTTGCTGGCCGCCAGTTTGCAGCTGGGGGCCGTTTTAGGCGGGGCCGGACAAGCCAACCAGGAACATATTTACGATTTTGGCCGCAACCTGGGTATCGCATTCCAGATACAGGATGATTACCTCGACGCTTATGGCGATCCTGCAAAGTTTGGAAAACAGCCCGGTGGCGATATCATGGCCAATAAGAAAACCTTTTTAATGATCAAGGCCCTGGAGTCGGCCAACGCGGCCCAGTTGAAAGAATTAAAACGGCTGATGCAGGAAAATCCCGAAGACAAAGTTGCCCGCGTATTATCGGTTTTTGATGATTGTGGGGTTAATAAATGGGCCGCCAACCTCAAGGAAAAATATATTGCCGAAGCATTTGAACACCTCGAAGAAATGGCCGTGGTTTCGGTACGGAAGGAACCACTACGTGAGTTAGCACACTTCCTGGTGCAAAGAGAGCATTAGGTTCAAAAATGAGCGATTTTGGGATTTCTGGATTTTGAGATTTATCAGAAGGCTAAACCTAGTTGAAATCTAAAAATCCCTACATCTCAAAATCAGAAATTGCACGTTGGGCCTTCCATTATAATCAATCATTATACTAACATTCATTCGTATTTTTTAGTATTTTGCCCGCTTAAAACTTACTGCCAACATGCCAAACTCTTTGTTTCGCACCAAAAAAATTGAATCTATTTTAAAGGAAGGAAGCGACGACGGGCATGGAGCTACCGGGTTAAAGCGGGTGTTGAATGTACGCGATCTTACCTTTTTCGGAATTGCAGCGATCATTGGGGCGGGCAGCTTCAGCAGTTTGGGCGATGCCTGTTTTAAAGGCGGTCCGGGCGTAGTGGTATTATTTATTATCTGCGGTATTGCCTGTGCTTTCACTGCATTTTGTTATTCAGAATTTGCGAGCCGTATTCCGGTTGCCGGCAGCGCTTATACCTACGCTTATGCTTCCTTCGGCGAACTGTTTGCCTGGATCATTGGCTGGGCGCTTATCATGGAATATTCCATTGGAAATATTTACGTGGCTTTTTCATGGAGCGATTATTTCACCTCCTTTCTGCACAAAGTGAATGTGCATATGCCCGATTACCTAACCTGTAGTTACCAGGAAGCAAAAAAGGCATTTCTGAATTATAGAGAACTTACTTCCCCTGAACAATTGGAGTTTTTGAAGAACCAGGCCAATGCAGAATTAATAAATGCCTGGAATAATTGTCCGGTAGCGGGTTCGCTGAAAATGATCTTCGATCTGCCGGCGCTGGTCATCAATGTGCTTATCACCACCCTGGTGTATATAGGAATAAAAGAATCGCGCAATTTCAGTAATGCCATGGTGATACTGAAGCTGGCCGTGGTGGCGCTGGTAATTATTGTGGGTGCTTATTACATTAATCCCGACAATTGGTTTCCGGTAAATGATGCGGGTGTAAAAAACTTTATGCCCAATGGTTTTGGCGGGGTGATGGCAGCCGTGTCAGGCGTTTTCTTTGCGTACATTGGTTTTGATGCGGTGAGCGTGCTGGCCGAAGAAAGTAAAAATCCCCAGCGCGATCTTCCCCGGGGCATGACCTATTCGCTGGTGATCTGTACGGTTGTATACATTCTGCTGGCATTGGTATTAACCGGTGTGGTGAACTATAAGCAATTTGAAAACGTAGGCGATCCGCTGGCAAAGATCTTTGAAGTAAAGAATGTAGGCTGGATGCAATTACTGGTTTCGGTTTGTGCAGTGATCGCCATGACAAGTGTGTTACTGGTTTTTCAAATGGGGCAGCCCCGTATTTGGATGAGCATGAGCCGCGACGGATTGTTACCACCCGTATTTCAGCGCATTCATAAGAAATATAAAACGCCCTCCTTTGCAACCATACTTACCGGCGTGGTGGTTGGTTTACCGATCCTGTTCACCGATAAAACTTTTGTACTGGATTTTACCAGTATTGCCACGCTGTTTGCGTTTGTACTGGTTTGTGGTGGCGTATTGCTGATACCGCGGAAAGAAAAAGAAGCAGGTCGGTTCAATATGCCCTATATCAATGCACAGTTTATTTTTCCGTTGTTGATACTGGCAGCTATTATTATTCTGGCTGTGTGGGCGCCCGGTTATTTTTCAGACATACTCAATTTTAATTTTTCGGCGAATGCAGATTATGCAGCCAATAAAGTGAGCTTTATGGACCTGGCCACACCGAAAATTTCGCTGATCATTTTCTGGTTGTCCTGCATTATCCTAAGCATATTTGCCCTTGTTAAAAAATATTCGCTGATACCCCTGATGGGTGTGGCTACCTGTTTATATCTTTTAACGGGTATGACAAAAAGCAACTGGGCCTGGTTCCTGGGCTGGTTGTTGTTGGGCCTTGTGATCTATTTTTTCTACGGCTATAAAAAAAGCAGGCTGGCCAATGCAGAACAGGGTTAGAACCGTATGGGAACAACTGGCCGCGAAGTATTGCCATGACGCTGCATTGATTGACCGGTTTTACCAGGAGATAGAAAGGAAGTATACCACTTCGCGCCGGCACTATCATAACCTGCAGCATTTAGAGGCATTATTGCATTTATGCGAAGTGTATTCTACGCAGTTGCACGACCGGGATGTGGTGGAGTTTTCGGTCTTTTATCATGATCTCATTTACAATGTACTTCGAAAAGACAACGAGCCGCGGAGTGCGCAGGTAGCGGTAAAACGGTTACGGGCCTTATCGGTTCCACCCGAAAAAACGGAACAGGTAAGACTATACATTGAGGCTACCCAAACGCATAAAGTTACTGATGCCGTAAAACATATTGCTGACCTGCAATTATTCCTCGATTTTGATATGTCGATCCTTGGCGCTGAATGGGCAAAGTATGAAGCCTATACGCAGCAGGTGCGCCGCGAATACCGCATTTACCCCGACAAGTTGTATTATTTCGGCCGCCTGCAATTCCTGGAACATTGTTTACAATCGGAATCTATTTTTCAAACAGAAATTTTCAGGGAATTGTATGCAGGAAGGGCCAGGGAGAATATTAAAAGGGAAGCAAGAGAATTATTTTAAGTAATAATGTGATGTAAAAAGAATATTATTATGTTGAAATACAATGATTTAATCGAAAAAATTAGTGATAAGAAGGCAGAGATGATAATAAGGCCTCCTATGTAATTAAGCTTTGTTTGTTTGATACTAAACCCTGTTTTTTCTCCCTTCTTACAGCTTCCTTCCAACTTCGACCGCTCCACCTTAACTTTGCAGCTTATTAATTAAAGAAAGCACCGATAGGCTGCGATTTAGCAATCAAACAATTACCGATGAAATTTGAGGTTGGCGATAAGGTTGTGGTGAACCAAACGAACGAAGAAGGGGAAGTAATAGACATCATTAACGAAAAAATGGTGATGGTGGAAGTGCGGGGTGTGAAGTTCCCCGCCTACGTAGATCAGCTTGATTTTCCATATTTCAAGCGATTTACCGAGAAGAAGCTATTTCCGCCAAAAAAGGAAAAGCAATTTATTGATGACGTGCCCCGGGAAAAGAAAAAGATCACCCAGCGGGTGGTTGACGGGGTATGGCTCACATATATTCCGGTGATGGTCAATGATGAATTTGGGGACGACATTGTAACCGAGTTAAAGGTTCACCTGGCGAACCGTACCGAACATGGCTACCTGTTCACTTATAAATTGAACTATGCCGGCGAAACCAATTTTGAGCTGATGAACCTGCAGATACATCCTTTTGAAGATATTTATCTGCACGATGTACCTTTTGAAAACCTGAACGACAGCCCGGTTTTTAACTTTGAATTCTCCCTGCTTACACCCAACAAGCACAAGGCTGACTATTATGAAGCTTCCCTCAAATTAAAGCCCAAACAGGTTTTTACGCGCATTGAAGAGGTGCGCAGGAAAGGGGAGGCTACGTTTTCCTATAAATTGTTCGATGAATATCCGGGCCGGCCATACGAAGACAAACCCTCGGGGCTCGATCTCTCGAGCCTGTCAAAGGCCGGGTTTAAGATCTATGATGCCAGCAAAGTGCGGCAGAACCTGGAGGCGGCAAAATCGGAGGTCGATCTGCATATTGAAAAGCTTACGCCCGACTGGGAGTCGATGAGCAACCTCGAGATCCTGACGTTACAGTTAAAGACCTTCGAAAAATACTTCGACCTGGCCATAGCGCACCGGCTTCCATGGCTTATTGTTATTCATGGGGTGGGAAGTGGCAAGCTGCGCGACGAGATCCATGAAGAGCTGAGGTTACGTAAAGAGGTTAAGAGTTTCACCAACCGGTATCATCCGGCGTATGGGTATGGGGCTACGGAGATCTATTTTGGGTATTAAGCCCCAGCTCCCTGAAGGGGGTAAGCGTGTTACGCTGCGCTTGCATGTTTACGAAGCAACTCAGTAACAATTAATTACCTTTACAATTAACTACAAACCGGGCTATCGCCTCCCGATTTATCGGGAAGAGGAAAGTCCGGACAGCATAGGGCAATGTACCGGTGAATAGCCGGGTCCTTTTCCGCAGGGGAGAGGAACAGACAGTGCCACAGAAAATTACAGCTTTCATCCCGGCCATTGCGGTTGGGGTTTGTCTTCCCGGCTCAGCCGGGAGGAGAGTGATGGTGAAAACGTGGGGTAAGAGCCCACGGCTTTGCCGGGTGACCGGCGGGGCGGGTAAACCTTGCATGCTGAAATGCCATGTATACCAGCGTTGAAGAGCGGCTCGTTCGATCCTTCCCGATTTATCGGGAAGAACGTTGGGTGGGTAGGCAGAACGATCCAGTCAGTAATGGCTGGGCAAGATAAATGATAGCCTCCCGGTAATTATCGGGATACAGAATCCGGCTTACAGGTTTGTAGTTAATTTTTTTATTGAAGCTTTCGGTTTTTGTGATGTATAATCAGAAACAGATCCCTGATTTATCCCCAACGAAAAGGCTTTACTTATTGATAATTACTGCTATACACATCAATGGGTTGAACAATCCCATTTCAGGCACCATTTTTGGATTTTTGTAATCGCTTCCATTACCTATACAGATAAACGCGCGTTCGCGTTGAACCAGTTACTACCTTATCCATCGCAAATGGCTGCATGCGCTTCCCGGCCATATACAAGTGCTTTTATCCTGTATTTCCAATGAATATTCCCCCCAATAACACTTTATCGTAGGGCCTGTTTGTAACCGTAAAATTCGCCTTATGAGGAACATTAGTTTCACCCTTGGATGCACCTTTGTAGCATTTCTTGCCGGCCTTCTCATACACTTATATAGTAAGCCTTCACGCAATGTGGCCAAAGAAACCGGTATTCCGGTCACTGCTACTGAATTATATGCACAATTTTCTTCCGATCACATACAGGCCAATCAGGCCTATCTGAATAAAGTACTGCAGGTAAGCGGTCAGGTTCTCACCATTAAAAATTCACGGTATGCGGGGCCGGTAGTGATATTGAATACCGGCGACCCCCTGTTTGGGGTAGCCTGCTCATTAAGCCAGGTAGAACCTGGCGCCCAACCGGTAAAACCTGGTGAGAAGATCACTGTTAAAGGTATTTGTACCGGGTATTTAAGTGATGTGGTTCTTAGCAATAGCTGTTTGGTCAATTAGATAATAAGATAATTCGATAATGTGATAACGAAATACCGCATTTAATGAATGCTAACGCATGCGCATCGCATTTATAGGAACTGCGCGACCTTGAAGCATTATCACCTCATCTCATTGTGTATTCCGTACTCTCGCCGGTGCAAAGTGTGGGCGTCATGGGCTACGACGACCCACCTTTGCCTGGCAACTAGTGGTCACACTTTATTATTTTATTCTAACAGCGATACCTACCTGTATGTGACTCGATTTCCACTCGTAGCGATCATCAATATCATTTATATTATTAAGGCCTTTATTGAAGCGGGCATAAAAACCAACGTTACTCAAATTTACCTGAAAACCAAAATTGGCGCTTACTTCAGAATTTTTAAAAGCTTCCTTACCTTCTTTTATCAGGTCTTCATCATCATATATCTTATAGCTGTATTGAGGGCCGGCCAGCACACTGAGAAAGTTATTTATGTTATAACGCAACAGCAACGGCACGCTCACTGTACCCAGATTTACATTATTGCCGGCAGCACTACGGCCTGAGTTAACGTAATAAGTTAAAAAATCATCGCTCTTCTTATAAGAGTTCCAGGAGTATAACAACTCGGGTTGAATGGCCAGGTGTTTAGTGATGTTATATTCAGCAAAACCGCCAATTTGAAAGCCGGGTGAAAATTTATTCTTTATTCCTTCTCCTTTCATCGTAGAATAATTTGCATCGAACTTGGGACCAAAATGCCATGTTTGCGCCTTTGCCAAAAAGGTTGTTCCCAACAAAGCAGTGCATACCATTAAAGACTTCATCATAATACGGAATTTGTTAAAGGGCTTGCTTGTCATGTAATGAATGTGTTTTGAATGATGTTGTGAGACGGTCAAAAATATTTACCAGGCTTTCATGTTAAAAGTTATAATCTATCAACGCCGGTAAATAATAGACAAAAAAGCAGATTGTTACGATAGTAGCAATAATAATATGCCCGGTTAACGAGCGTTTAACTACTGGGATAGTGTGATGTGTGGGATGGTTGGGATCGGGGATCGATGAGATGAAGGGATTGCGGGATTTGGGATCATGAGATGATAGGATGAGTGGCATAGTGTATTATCCCACTCATCCCATTGATCCCAAAAATCTCAGTCGTTATTTGAGTTGAAGTTATGGCGGCGCGCCGGCTGCGGTGGCTTTTCATAATAAGACTTTTTAGCCTGAATGATCGCTTTATCCCTTTCATGTTCCAGCTCATGGATCTGCTTTTTCCGTTCTTTACGTTTTATGCTTTTGTCGTGCCTTACCTCCCAGATCTGGTGGTTGTAATCATTATTTATTTCCTGTATTTGCAGATCGAGTTTGGAAGGCGCAGGCCGGTTATAGCGATAGCCATAACCATATCCATAAGGATAACCTAATGGAGGATACCCATAAAATGGAGAATATCCATAGTATGGATATACAGGAAAATACCCGCCGATCCCTATTGATATCCTTGGCCTTGCATAATAGTAACCGCCATGATATTGCGCCGAAACACTCATAGCCATCATGATCGACAGCCCACATATTAAAAGCTTTTTCATAAATGTGCGATTTTAAAAATACAACCAAGAAGTTACGAAAAATAATCAGGAAGGGTTGGGATGAAAGTGAAATATTTCCTTAAACATGGAATGAGTATCGATGAACTGCCCTATTTTTTCGACGAAACCCTTAATATTCTTCCATTATAATTGTTATATAACGTTGCGCAGAGAACGAAGAAAAAGTAACGTCAAACTTTTTTGATTGAATGAATTAAACCCTGCCGCTAAAATTTATTCAATGTTTTGATTGATTGAATTAAACGCTGGCCCCCAAAATTATTCAATGAAAAAAATTGTTAAATGGAAGGCCTTTATCGTTTCGATCCGGAATCCAAAGTATGGATCAGAAAAAACTATGAAAACCAAATCGAATATTCTGATGGTGCAGCTGTTGAAACAGCCATCTATGAGCAGCTAAAAAAATGTAGTGACGTATCGGTGCTGTCTGATGAACTGGAGTCACATATTCATGACTGGATAAGTTTATGTTTTTTCTCAAAAAAAAGAGCCAACCTGCTTCGCCCCTTTACCGCCCTGTTCAAGGGGAAAACTATACTTGAGGTTGGCTGTGGCGGCGGCGCCATAACCCGTTTTTTAGGTGAGTGCTGCGCACAGGTGTATGCCATTGAGCCCAGTTTGCGCCGGGCCAGCATCGCTGCAGAGCGTTGCCGCGATCTGAACAATGTTACTATAATCTGTGATGACATCGCTCATTTCCAAAGTAACCGCGTTTTTGATGGCATAATACAGGTAGGCGTGCTGGAATATGCTACACGGTATTCGCAGGAAACTGATGCTACCTTTCAATTCCTGGTTCACCTGAAAAAATATTTAGCCGCCGATGGTTTTTTAATTACTGCTATAGAAAACCAGTTGGGGTTAAAGTACTTCTCCGGCTTTCAGGAAGATCATGCCGGCGTTATCATGCATAGCATAAATAATAACTACAAACCCGGCGAAGCCACTACCATGGGCAGGAAGAAGCTGCTGAATGTTTTTGAACAGGCAGGCTTTGGAAAAAATGAGCTGTTCCTTCCTTTTCCTGATTATAAAATGCCCACGCTGGTATTTTATCCCGGGTTCAACGAAAAAAATGAACGTTGCCAGGTAAGTATTGAAAGCATTCTGTCGAACATTTCGTACCAGGACCAGCAGCAGAATATGCCCCTGTTCTCACTCGACAAAGCATTGCCGCTAATTGCACAGAATGACCTGTTATACGATCTCAGCAATTCCTTTTGCATTTTTTCACAGAATACTCCTGAGCATAGGATCGATGAAGAGGTGCTTTTCGCCTTCTATCGCACCGAACTTAAAAAAGAATATTGCAAACAAACATTATTCAGGCAGCAGGGCGATACGGTTAAAGTGGTAAGAAATTACTTAACCGATGCGTTGCGTGCCGAAGGGTTGATCTCGTTTGATCAGGAAGAACCTGCTTATTCGGGCATCCTGCACCATTATGGTCTGGTTGAAACAATAAACCGCAACCACTGGACAATTGAACAGGCTGGGGAGTGGTTATTGACCTGGTTCAATTGTTTAAAGATGGAACTGGCCGGCACATATGGTTTTAAGGATGCCGATTTTTCACGCATTGGGCTGAAAGTAAAAAGCCGGTACCTCGATGCATTGCCCATTAACCTCATTATGCAGGATGATGGCTTCCGGTTTATTGATCTGGAACTCGACCTGCACGAAGATGTTGAACTGGGTTATATTATTTTCAGGGCCGTGTATGTTGGTTTGTCGAGATTATCGAGCGTTGCACCGCCGGCAGATATGAAATATAGTGAGGTGGAGAATATCCTCTACGCTTTGTTTGCTTACCTGGGCTTTACACTGAATGATTCCCTGCTCGATAATTATTATGAAAATGAAGCGAGGTTAACCCGTAGCGTGACCCCTGTTTCCATTACAACAGTGAAAGGCGCGGTTTCAAGGTTGCGGGTGCGGCCTGTTATAAACGAGATCAGTGAATCGCATAATCAAATTCAGTCGCTGCAAATGAAACTGGCTTCGCTCGAGGGACAACTGGTAACCCTGGAAGGTGAGCTTGATCATAAACAGGCCGATATCAACAACCTGTATGTACAGGTACACGAAAAACAAAATCACATCGCCGGTTTGTATCATGAAATACATTCACTGTCAACCAGCCGCAAAAGAATGGTAAAACAATTAATAAAAAGGACATTGCCTTTTCTACACTCATTTTTTTAAAAGATTAAAAAAATATTAAAGGGGTATTAAGCTGTCACCAGGCAACAGGCAATAATCAAATTGTCTATTGCCTGTTGTCTATTTATCCATACATTTACCTGAATGGATAGATTGCTTGTACCATGAATCATTTACCAACTGTAGATTTAACAATTATTGTCCTGTATTTTGCCGCCATGATAGGTGTGGGAATTGTGTTGAGCGGAAAAAATAAAGGGTCTGAACAATATACGGTAGCATCCGGCGCCATTCCGGGCTGGGCTTTGGGCATGTCGTTCTATGCTACTTTTTTAAGCGCTATTACATTTTTGGGCGATCCCGGAAAATCATTTGGAGCTAACTGGAATTCATTTGTATTCAGTTTGTCGATGCCATTTGCCGCATTTATTGCTTCGCGGTTCTTCGTTCCTTTTTATCGCAACAGTGCCGCTATCAGCGCGTATACGCACCTGGAAGAACGGTTCGGCCCATGGGCGCGCACCTATGCCATGATCTGTTTTGTATTGATACAGCTGGCCCGCATGGGAACTATTTTCTATTCCATTGCCCTTACACTGAAAGCGCTCACCGGTTTTTCGATGCCGGCCATCATGATCACCACCGGTATCTGCATTATTGTTTATACCATGATGGGTGGTATGAAGGCGGTCATCTGGACAGAAGTGTTTCAGGCCATCATTAAAACCCTGGGCGCGCTGTTGATCCTTTACCTCATTGTTTCGCAACTCGATGGTGGTTTTAATTATATCATTGAAACCGGTAAGGCAAATGATAAATTCAGTTTGGGCAGTTTTAATTTGACGGGGTTTTCGATGTCAACTTTCTGGGTCATCTTCCTGTACGGCTTTTTTATCAACCTCAATAATTTCGGGATCGATCAAAATTATATCCAGCGGTATCATACGGCGCGCAACAGCCGCGATGCCAGCCGCAGCATCTGGATGTGCGTATTGTTCTATGTGCCGGTGAGCATGCTGTTCTTTTTTATTGGAACCGCATTGTTTGCTTTTTACCATCAGCATCCTGATCGAATGCTGACGTTGCAGCAACAGGTTTCAGTTGAAAAGAATATTGCCTTACAAAACCTGACGCCGGCCGATTATGGCGACCGGGTGTTGCCCTATTTTATGCGCAATGAAGTGCCCCGCGGCTTGCTGGGTTTGATCATCGCCGCTATTTTATCGGCCGCCATGAGCACTATGAGCAGTGGAATGAACAGTTCGGCCACCGTTTTTTTGAAAGATATTTACCTGCGGTATTTTAACCCCAACGCTTCGTCAAAAGCGCAGATGCGGGTGCTGTATCTGGCTACGGCCGTTATGGGCGTAATGGCCATCAGTTTTGGTATTGGGATGATCGGGGTTAAAAGTTTGCTCGACGCCTGGTGGAAGCTGGCAGGCATATTCTCGGGCGGCATTTTAGGGTTGTTTTTACTGGGTTTGCTGGCCCGTAAAGCCCGGAACATGGAAGCCGTTATTGCCGTCATTATAGGGGTGCTGGTGATCATCTGGATCACTTTTTCGCGGCAGTTGCCTGATAATTACGCATGGCTGCGCATCAATTTGCACGCCAATATGACCATCGTCATTGGAACCCTGACTATATTTTTGACCGGCAGGGTTTTAGCCGGTTTGCGCAAGCCCAGCTAATTGCCCACCTCCGCCAGGGCTTCGGCGGGCAATGCAGGTGTGATCAGGATGATACTTCGGCAGAATCACTATATCTTCATTTTCAATAGCCTGGCAAGGCATATTAAATAACGGATTTTAATACGGTAATTGTCTGTAATACAATATTTACTTTTTAATTTTAGAAGGCGGAAGCGCCTGAAATCTTAATAACAACACACAAAATAAATCGGATGGAAAAAAGATTTGTTCCGGTAATGATAACACCGTTCAACCTGAAGGCCAAGATCGATTTTGATATGGTGGAACGGTTGATCGACTTTTACCTGGCGGCTGGTGTTAGTGGTTTTTTTGCAAATTGCCTGAGCAGTGAAATGTACAGCATCAGTGAAGATGAGCGGCTTGAATTAACGGCCCATATTGTACGGTATGTAAATAACAGGGTACCGGTGGTGGCTACGGGTTCGTTCGGGCTCACCATTGAAGATAAAGCCGAGTTCAGCAAAAAGATCTATGATACCGGTATCGATGCCGTAGTGTTGATCACCGGTCATTTTGCCAATGTGGATGACAGCGATGATATTTTGTTGAAGCGGTTCGATAAAATGTTCTCTTTAACGCCCAACATACCCATGGGTACCTATGAGTGCCCTGCGCCTTACAAACGTATTTTATCGGCCGGGGTGTTTGAAACATTATTGTCATCGGGCCGGTTGAAATACCATAAGGATACCAGCATTGATCTTGACAAAGTGAAGGAGAAGCTGCAGATCGCCAATGTACCGGGGTTCGACTTTTTTGATGCGCATACACCCAATGCCATGTACAGCCTGCAAATGGGCGCACGTGGCATGTCTTCAATAAGTGGTAATTTTTATCCTGAAGTGCTGGTCTGGATGTGTAATAACGCGAATGACCCATCAAAGCAGGAAGATGTGAAATGGCTGCAATCGGAGCTTACCCGGGTTGACCCGCTGATACACCAGGCATATCCCATGAGCGCCAAATATTTTCTGCAACTGCGCGGCTTACCGGTGCGTACTATCAGCCGGGCCTATGTGCAGGAATTAACGCCGGCACAAAAAGAGGTGCTTAAAGGTATTTATGACAGCTTTACCCAATGGTGCAGCCGGTTGAATATAACGCCGGTAGATACCCGTGGAATAATGGAGCCGCAGATATTACCTGATCCTGCGATATAGTAGGAGATGAAACAGGAGGTAAGATGTAGGAGGTAAGAAGAGTTTGAATTTTGTATTTCCTACTCGTACATCTTATTTCTTACTTCTCAACCCTATATTCACACAGTATCCAATCAAAATCATAAGTTTTTAAAATAACAAAAGCCTCCCGGTGTATCGGGAGGCCTTGTCAACATAACCTAAACAACCAGGTAAGAACTAAGCTTACCTCATACTTCATAAACCTGTGATCACAAAATTTCCATTTGAATAGGTCATTGGATTAACTAGCGCTTATAATAATCTTTTTTGGCCTGCAGAATGTCATTGTCGCGTTCGTGTTTCAGCTCATGTACTTTTTGCCGTCTTTCCTTGCGGGAAAGGCTTTCATCATGCCTGGCAGACCATATTTTATCCTTATAATCGTTTTGGATATCCTGTATTTCCAGGTCGAGCTTGGTAGGCCGTGAACCATAATAGTATCCCGGAGGATAAGCATACCATGGGCTATACCATGGGTAATATGGACCGAAGCCGTAACCATAGCCTAAACCAACACCTACTGCAACATGGGTTCGCGGGTAATGAGGAACCACCCGTACCACTTTTTGGGCCGATGCATGTAAGGTTATACCCAATGCAAAGATTATTATTAATGATACTGTTTTCATACTACTGGTTTTTATTCCTTTATAAGACTTCAAAAAGTACGCTAGGGTTAACTGAAAAAACCAATGATAACATTTCACTAACAAAACCATATTTAAAAAGCTGGAGATGTATGAGTTATGCCCGTGAATAATTAGCGGTATTTTACCTTTTCCTGATACAACTTTAATGCTATTTTTATAACTACCAGTTTAATATAATTCGTTATGAATGATCAGCAATTAAGCGGTAAATGGGTAGGGGCCTATTCCTACGGGGCCGATTATGGTGAACCGGTTAAAGGCAAAACGGTTGCTTTTGAAATGGAGATCACAGTTGTTAATGGAATTATAATGGGCGAATGCACCGATGGCGAGGCCACTGCTCATTTTAAACAACCCGCTATTATTGAAGGTTCTGTAAACGACCAATACATCAGTTTTATAAAGTGCTACCCCCATTACTGGCAACATGAAATGGAAGGCCCGCGGTTCCTGCCAAAATTGCCTTCCCAACAGATCAATTATTCAGGCACATTTGTAAATGACCGGTTTGAAGGAGAATGGGAGATCGTTACCACGGTGATGGATGCACAGGGTGAGGCAGTTGCCTACAAGGGAGTGGGAAGCTGGTTCATGAAGAAGAAATAGGAGGTAGGAGGTAAGAAGTAAGAAAAGTCTGAATGATGAGCCTCGCTATTTGTTTGAGCCCCGAATATCAGGAACTTCCTACTTCGTACTTCCTACTTCTGTATCCTATTATTTCTTATGATGCTTTTTGTTTGACTAAATTTCATTTCTTCTTCGCAATAGCCGCATTGATGGGCGCCCGGTCAACATACTGGATCATTTCATCTACTTTCATCTCATTGTTATAGTGCATATCGATATGTACCCAGAACGTTAGTGATTCATTGTTTTTATAAGTAGCCTTTACCTGGTACCAGCTTAACAGCCAGGTGCCCTGGGTTTCTACCGACTGCGGCTGATTCACTTTTACCGGAAGCCAGATCTCTTTACTGGTTTCAAGGGATTTAACCACATTCATCCGGCGATCTTTCCAGTATTTAGCGATCGCTTCCTTTCCGGCCAAACTATCTCCTGACGACCACCTGAGTACAACATTATCAGCAAATCCACTGACCCAGCCGTCAATATCACCGCTGGCAAATGCAGCCAGTGATTTCTTTCCCATGTCAACATACTTCTGATCGGCAAATTCTACAGGTGGTGGTGTTTTAGTGGTTTCACTGGCTATTGCCGTTGATGCCGGTGTTGCTTTTTCTGCTTCGTTTTTACAGGATGCAATCATAATAAGGCAAATTGTTCCCAAAAGGATTGTTCTCATAATTCAATTGTTTATGGGTTATTAAAAAGGCAGGGTGGGAAGTTTTTGTAGAGGGGATGGCGCCGGATTAAAAAGATAAGGTGTATCTAATATATGGATAATGTAATAGTTTATCAAAAATAATGTCCTGTAACCTGCTTTATTATAGAGTTTTATGACCTGCGTCACAAAAAATGCCGTCCAAAACATACTAAAATAAAAACAAACAGCTGTTTGCATTATCCTTTTTTAAATATTATATTCACATATACCTAAAACTCCCTACCCATGAAACTCCAGAATCATCTTGCTGTCGGCATATGGGCTTTAATGGCTGCCTGCTCATCAGCCTCCACACCCAACACGCCGGATATCAGTAACAGTTATGCAGTTAATGCTACACCACCTTCTGATCAGGCTTTTAACAAACAACCTGCGGGCACCATCCTCAATTTTTTAAGATGGTATCGTGCTAATGTACCACAGCTTAAAAAGATACAGTTGGTGAGTCATTCAACCAACCCTGATTCTTTGCAGTATTATGTTGTCAATGAAACAGGTACCGAGCAATACCTGGCGGCTATGCAAAAAAGCGGGTTTGTTTCTGACGAATACATTAACCGCTGGCGTTCGTATTTCAGGAAATGTAACGACGACCTCAAAAAGTCGCCCCAAACGCAGGCGCCTTTACAGGGGCTCGACTTTGACCTGGTAATGATGTCGAAAGATTGCGATGAAGACCTGGCGAAGATCGAAAAATCAACAGTCGAATTCGAGAAGCTTGCCAACGATGAGGGAAGCATTATCATTGAATTACCTTCTGCCGGGCGATTGAAGTACTGGATCTCGAAAAAGGACGGAAAATGGCTTGTAGACGATATTAAAGATATGCGCAGTGCATTGGACCAGGCGCAGAACGATTGATCATGTAAGAGTAAGAGATGTAACCTGGTTATAACCTGACCATACAGGATAGGTTTATAGGAAGGCGAATTAAAAGCAGCTTATTGCCTGTTTTTTAATTCGCTTTTTCTTTGCGATAAATCATTAGCTTTATAACCATGCTCCTTAAGAAAATATGTTACTTATTTCTGTTGCCGGCAGGTTTGATCAGTTGCACACATGAAAGCGCTGCTGTACCGGATACTATAATTAATAATCATTTGTCGTTTTCAGAAAATGAGGCTAATAATTGGGCAGTTGGTTATACTACCGGTAATACTTTAGATCCTTCTGCATTTCAGCTAATGCAATATGCCGATAAAACACAGGGGGGTCGACATGTGGCACCCTGGCCCCGGATCGGCTGGCTATTACCCCTATATTGCTCAAAACAGGGATTCCGTTACAAAAACTGATGTAAGTAACAGCTGGGCATTACGGCCCTGGGAAATAGGCATGGAGGGAAGCAACACCGGTCAATACAGTGTTTTGCGGTTTACAGTTCCTAAAATGGGGAAGTATCGTATTAAGGCGGTATTTGAGGGCGTGCATGTAAGAATATCCACCACCGATGTACATGTTTTACTGAATAGCCAGCATTTGTTTGATGCGGTGATCGAAGGCTATGGCGGCGATCCTGTTCTTCATGCCACTGTTGGCGCACATCCTTCAGCCACTTTTGAAGACTCCATTTCCCTGCAAAAAGGGGAGATGCTTTATTTCGCGGTAGGGTATGGCCCCAACGGCACTTTTTATAATGATACTACCGGATTGCTGATAACCATTGAATTGATCTAAACTCTTTTTTAATAAGAAGGAGAGCCATCTGCCGGCAGATGACTCTCCTTCTTATTTTATATTAGTCCTGAGTAGTCGAAGGATTACGCTTCTTCTTCAACATACGAGCTCACCGGCTCACAGGTACAGATCAGGTTCCTGTCGCCAAACGTGTTGTTCACTCTTGCCACGCTGGGCCAGAACTTATTTTCACGAATGTATGGTAACGGGAAGGCTGCCTGTTCGCGGGTATAGGTATGCGCCCATTGCGAGCTGATAACCGCGTGTTGCGTATGCGGTGCATTTTTCAATGCATTGTCTTTTTTATCGGCCTTGCCTTCTTCAATAGCGCGGATCTCTTCGCGAATGCTTAACAGCGCATCGCAGAAGCGGTCGAGCTCGGCTTTGTCTTCGCTTTCGGTAGGTTCTATCATAATAGTGCCCGGTACCGGGAAGCTGAGGGTAGGCGCGTGGAAGCCATAATCCATCAACCGTTTGGCTACGTCTTCGGCTTCTATTTCAGCGCTCTTTTTGAACGGACGCAGGTCAACGATGAATTCATGGGCGCATTCGCCATTATGGTTGGTGTACAATATTTCGTATTGTCCTTCCAGGCGCGAACGCATATAGTTTGCATTCAGAATGGCGTATTCACTGGCTTTGCGAACGCCTTCGGCGCCCAGCATTCTGATGTATGCGTAGCTGATAAGCAAGATGGATGCAGAACCATAAGGCGCCGCGCTTACCGCATGCTGAATACCGTCAGCGCTTCCATTGCTTAATGCGGTTTGCTTATTGCCTATTGATACGTGACCGGGTAAGAATTTAGCCAGGTGCGCTTTCACACAAATGGGGCCCATGCCGGGACCGCCACCGCCGTGCGGAATGGCAAAGGTCTTGTGCAGGTTCAGGTGACAAACATCGGCGCCGATGAGGCCGGGCGCGGTTAAACCAACCTGCGCATTCATATTGGCACCATCCATGTAAACCTGTCCGCCATGTTGGTGAACTATATGTGTGATCTCTTTTACTGTTTCTTCATAAACACCATAGGTACTGGGGTAGGTGATCATGATGCCCGACAGGTTATTGCTGTATTGGGCGGCTTTGGCTTTCAGATCTTCTACATCAATGTAACCATTCTCCAACGCTTTTACCACAACCACTTTCATGCCCGCCATTACGGCGCTGGCCGGGTTGGTGCCGTGTGCTGAAATGGGAATGAGCATTACATTACGATGCGATTCGCCGCGGCTGGCATGATAAGCGCGGATCACGAGCAAACCGGCATATTCACCCTGGGCGCCGCTGTTTGGCTGCAGGCTGCAGGCGTCAAAGGCGGTAATGTCGCACAGGTACTGGCTCAGTTCATCGGTGATCTGCTTATAACCTTCTGTTTGATCTTCGGGTGCAAAGGGATGCATTTTGCTCCAGTGCTGCCAGCTTAAGGGTATCATTTCACTGGCGGCATTCAGCTTCATGGTACAGCTTCCCAGTGAGATCATCGAAGTGTTCAGCGACAGGTCTTTGTTCTCGAGCATTTTTATGTACCGCATCATTTCTGTTTCACTGTGGTGCGTATTGAACACCGGGTTGGTCATGAAATGACTGGTACGGGTGAGTGTATTGGGAATATTGTATAAAACGGCATCTTCACTTACATCGAAGCTGGCTACGTTATGGTCATTGGGCTGATCGAGCAGCAACAGAATATCCAGTACATCACTGAGGCCGGTGGTTTCATCGAGCGATATGCCGATGAGGTTATTGCCATAATAACGGAAATTGAATTGGGCTGCTTCTGCTTTCTGGCGAATGGTATCGGCATTGGTTGCTCTGAATACGATGGTGTCGAAGAAGCTCTTATGCAATACTTCATAGCCTTCTGCTTCCAGTTCTTCGGCCAGGGCATTGGTAAGCACCGTAATGCGTTTGGCAATGTTCTTTAAACCCGTAGGTCCGTGATAAACGGCGTACATGGCGGCCATGTTGGCCAGCAGCGCCTGGGCTGTACAGATATTGCTGGTGGCTTTTTCACGTTTGATGTGCTGTTCGCGGGTTTGCAGGGCCATGCGCAAAGCGCGGTTGTTCTGTGCATCGATGCTTACGCCGATGATACGGCCGGGAATATTGCGCTTGAATTCATCTTTGGCCGAAAAGAAAGCAGCGTGCGGGCCGCCAAAACCGAGCGGCACGCCAAAGCGTTGGGCCGAACCGAAGGCTACATCGGCGCCCAGTTCACCGGGCGGGGTCAGCAGCGTGAGTGCCAGCAGATCGGTAGCCATGGCGATATAAGCGCCGGCCTGGTGCACTTTATTGATAAAGTCGCGATAGTCTTCAATGGCGCCTTTGTCGTTTGGATATTGCACCAGCGCCCCGAAGTACTGCTGATCGATGGCAGCGGTGCGGTAATCGCCAAACACTACTTCAATACCAACCGGTACTGCACGGGTTACCAGCACATCTTTTGTTTGGGGGAAGGTGTCAACATCAACAAAGAATTTCGGGCGGGTAATATGCTCATGATCTTTATTCAGCGAATTGAAGAACATGGTCATGGCTTCGGCGGCAGCGGTAGCTTCATCGAGCAGCGAAGCGTTGGTAAGCGGTAAGGCGGTGAGGTCGCTTACCATGGTTTGAAAGTTGAGTAGGCTTTCTAACCGGCCCTGGGAGATCTCGGCCTGGTACGGCGTGTATTGGGTATACCAGCCCGGGTTCTCAAAAACGTTGCGCAAAATAACGCTGGGCGTAATGGTATCGTAATACCCCTGCCCAATATGGTTCCTGTATACTTTATTTTTTAGCGAGATGTCTTTTATCAGCTGCAGGTATTCATATTCACTGATAGAAGGTGGAATGTTTAGTGAACTGTTCATGCGTATTCCGGCCGGCACTGTTTTATCGATCAGCGCATCGAGGCTGTTTTCGCCAATGGCGTGAAGCATTTGGCGGGTTTCAGATTCAGTGGGTCCAATGTGGCGACGGATGAATTCAGTATTCTGTTGTTCAAAAAGATTCATAATCCCGTTTATGTTTGTAGTTTATATGTTTCCTAATACTTACTGGCCTGTTGGAATTTTAGGGTATAAGGCCGCAAAGTTAATACTAAACCGGCAGACTAACACCTGTTTGGGATCATTGGTGGAATGAGTGTTGAAAAGCTACTGGGAGAGAATGTGAAGAATTGTATTAATGACTGGCAGTTAATAAGTTATTGAGTTTGTACCTTTTTAAGTTCGTGAGTCTGATGAAACGCAACCCAATAACTAACAAGCTAAAAACTAATAACTTAGAACTTTGAACTTATAACCCGTTCCTCTTGTAACTCAGCGGGTACCCCGCCGTTTTCTTCTGCCCGCATTTCCTCGCTGGTTTGGCGGCTGCCGTCGTGGCTCCAGCCTGGCGGACCGAACAGATAGTTCCATTTTTCTTTAAAGCCAATGTCTTTACGGGCTACGTCTTTCCACATCTGTGTCCATTCGTGAAAGATGATCGTAAGCGGTGTTTCCTTTTCAATGGGTTTGGTGAGCCCGAATTTAATAGGTTGGTATTCCTGCTCTGTAAGTTCGGGTTGAAATGTTCCAAACATTTTGTCCCAGATGATCAGGAACATGCCCATGTTCTTATCGAGGTATTTGGGGTTCGAAGCATGATGCACCCGGTGATGGGAGGGCGTTACCAGAAAGTATTCGAGCCAGCCCATTTTATTGATCAGTTTGGTATGTACAAAAATACCCCAGATCTGTGTGGCCGAATAAATGAACACAATATCCATTGGCTTGAAGCCCATTAATGCCAGGGGAATGAAGTACAGGAACCGGTATAATGGTTGAAATACCGACGACCTGAAGCCAACTGTAAAGTTCAGATGTTCCGATGAATGGTGGGTTACATGCACGGCCCAGAAAAAGCGGATCTCATGATCGAAGCGGTGCAGCCAGTAATACATGAAATCTTCGAGCAATAACAACATTACCCAGTATACCACCACATGACTAAATGAGAACATACTGTGGCGGTACAGGAAATCGAGGATCACCACATAAATCCCGCGAAACAACAGATCGAGCAGGGCATTCAGCAACATCAGGTAAACATTGGCTGCGGTATCTTTCCAGCTGTATAATTTCTTGTGATGGTAATTGCTTAATAATAATTCCAACCCGATAATGATCGCGTAAATAGGCGTACTGGTAAGAATCAATATTTGTTCGCGCAGGGAGTTCATGTAGAGCGGGGCAAAAATAAACTTTGTAATTGAAATATCATAGTTTGGTTACCCCCATTAGTAAATCATTTACATATTACATTCTTTAATGGTTTGACGTCCTGAAAATTCTTATCCTGTTTACGCAGGTCTTCACTCGTCATGCGGCTTCTATCGTGGCTCCAGCCTGGTGGGCCAAAGAGATACATTAATTTTTGCCGGAAACTGGTGCCGGGGCGCCGCAGATCTTTTACTATAGCCGCCCATTCGTGAAAAATAAGTGTAGGTATAGAGTCGTTGTCGGGCGGGTGAACGATGCCATAACGAATAGGTTCATATTGCTGCGGTGGCAATTCGGATTGAAAAGTACCAAACAGTTTATCCCAGAAAATAAATACGGTGCCCAGGTTTTTATCGAGGTATTTGGGGTTGCTGGCGTGGTGTACCCGGTGATGGGAGGGGGTCACGAAAATATATTCGAGCCAGCCCAGCTTTTTAACTTTTTCAGTATGGGTCAATATGCCCCATACCTGGCATACGGAATACATAAAGAAGATATCCACGGGGCGGAACCCCATCAGCGCCACGGGAATAAAAAACAGAAAACTGTAAAATGGTTCCAGCACGCCGCTTCGAAAGCCCACCGTGAAATTAAAATGGGTAGAAGTGTGGTGGTTTACATGCACTGCCCAGAAGAGCCGGCATTGATGTCCCAGGCGGTGCAACCAGTAATGCATCATATCGGTAAACAGCAGCAGTATTACCCAATAGGCAACAGCATGTTGCCAGTTGAAAAAACTATAGCTGAAAAAGAAGGTGAGTGCAAGTAAACTTACGCCCCGCATGGCCACGTCTGTTAAACCTGTGAACAAGCTTAAACAGAAATTTTGAAAGGTATCTTTCCAGGTATAGGCTTTAACACCTTCGAGGTGACTCATCAATAGTTCGGCCCCGATAATTACAATGTACAACGGGGTCGATAAAAGCAACACTAATTGATCATATAGTACGTGCATAGGTATTAAAAAATCAAAAACCAAACCATGTATGTTTCACAGATAGGTTAACTTGCAGGTGAAATACAGTGAAATAAATGGCAGCACATCGTGATAAAAATGAACCCGTTCCGGGTATTGAGGATGGCAACTGGCCAAAGAAAAGTGCCGAGCACCAGAAGCAGTATAAAAATCTGTTAAAACGTGCCGACCGCAATAAAGTGTTGAAAAATTTGCCCGATCTGCATGAAGAAGCGTTTTCAAAGATCGACTGTCTGCAATGTGCCGCCTGTTGTAAAAACTATTCACCCCGTTTTAAGACGCCTGATATCAAGCGTATCAGCAAGCATCTTAAAATGAAGGAGAGTGCTTTTATTGACACTTATTTGCGGTTAGATGAAGAGGGCGATTATGTAGTGAAGCAAACGCCCTGTGCGTTCCTGGGTGCTGATAACTATTGCAGCATTTATGAAGTTCGCCCCAGTGATTGCGAACGGTTCCCGTATACCAATGAGGATGTGATACTGAAACGTCCTCAGCTGACATTGAAGAATTCCACATTTTGCCCCGCGGTATATTATGTGATGGAAAGATTGCTGGGGAATGAGAAATAAAGGAAGTAAGAGGCCGTAAGCCATCCGAAGGAATTCATGATTCACCACGTTAACCAACCACGCCTGCATGTCGCATTTACCAACCCTCATACAGGACCTCGCATTGATACTGGCCATTGCCGGCGTAACCACCCTGTTATTTAAAAAGCTGAAACAACCTGTGGTGCTGGGGTATATTCTGGCCGGTTTGCTGGTAGGACCTAATTTCTCCTTATTGCCTTCCATTTCTGACCTCGAAGGCGTGAAAGTATGGGCCGATATAGGGGTAATATTTTTGTTGTTCAGTCTGGGCCTTGAATTCAGTTTTAAAAAGCTGGTAAAAATTGGCGGCACGGCCGGCGTAACGGGCATCTTCGAGATCATTTGTATGGTGGGGTTAGGCTATTTGACCGGGCGGCTCATGGGCTGGCCGCAAATGGATTGTATATTCCTCGGGGGCATCATTGCTATTTCTTCCACCACTATAATCATAAGGGCATTTGATGAGCTGGGCGTAAAAACGCGACAATTCGCCGGTGTGGTACTGGGTGTGCTGGTAGTTGAAGACCTGATGGCCGTATTGCTGATGGTGTTGCTGTCAACGCTGGCGGTAAGCCGTGAGTCGGCCGGTATGGAGATGTTGCAGTCTGTATTAAAGCTGGTGTTCTTTTTAGTGCTGTGGTTCCTCTCCGGTATTTTTCTGATACCCGGTTTTCTACGGTGGGGCCGCAAATTAATGAGTGATGAAACCATGCTGGTGGTTGCGCTGGGTTTGTGTTTACTGATGGTGGTGGTAGCCACCTATGCCGGTTTTTCTGCCCCATTAGGAGCATTCATTATGGGCTCTATTTTGGCCGAAACAACACAGGCCGAAAAAATAGAACACCTGGTGCAACCGGTGAAGAACTTATTCGGCGCCATCTTCTTTGTATCGGTGGGTTTGCTGATTGAACCGGAGCTGTTGATGAAATACATTGGGCCGGTTTTCGTCATTTCTTTGGTGGTGATAGGAGGAAAAACACTGAATGTTACCATTGGCGCCCTGTTATCGGGTCAGCCATTAAAGCAATCGTTACAGGCCGGGATGAGCCTGGCGCAAATAGGGGAGTTCTCTTTCATTATTGCCACGCTGGGGTTAAGTTTACAGGTTACCAGCGAATATTTATACCCGATAGCCGTGGGCGTGTCGGTGATCACTACATTCACCACACCGTATATGATAAGGCTGGCTGAACCTTTTTTCAATTGGCTGGCGCCCAAACTGCCCATGAAATGGCGAACGGCTATTAACCAGTACAGTACCGGTGCGCAAACCATACAGGCCGAAAGCGACTGGCGCATTGTATTACGGCAGTATTTGTTAATGATGGCTTCCAATTCGGTGATCATTATTGCCATGATATTGTTATCGGCCACTTATTTATTGCCGGTTTTACAGGCGAATTTCTCCGGTGAACAACTACCGGCTATATTAACCGTGGCCATTACCCTGTTTGCAACCGCTCCGTTTTTCTGGGGACTGGCCATTCGCCGGTTACACTCCCTATCGTATAGAAATTTATGGCTCGATAAAAAATACAACCATGGTCCGCTGGTAATGCTTGAAGTAGTGCGAAATCTATTGCTGGTTGTGCTGGTTGGGTTTATGGTTGACCGGCTGATGAGCACCATGATTGCCCTGGTAGCCATTTTACCGGTGATCGTTATTGTATTGTTCGTATTTGCCCGGCGGTTGAATTCTTTTTATGCGCGCATCGAAAAACGGTTCTTATCAAATCTTAATCAGCGGGAGCAAATGCAGTCATCGGGCAGTGGCGACCTGTCGCCCTGGGATGCGCATATGGCGTTCTTTACCATGCCGGCCGAATCAACGGTGGTAGGCAAAGCGCTGCAGGACCTTGCCTGGCGTGAGCAATACGGCATTAATATCGCGTATATTGAACGCGGCTCAATAACCATTACTGCCCCGGCCCGGTCAGATGTGCTGTATCCTTTCGATAAAATTGCCGTGATAGGCACCGATGTGCAATTGGAGCAATTCCGCACGATACTCGACTCGGCCATTTTGCCGTCGAAGAATGGGGAGCAGGAGATCATCCTGAACAAGTTCATCGTTGATGAACACATTCCTGTGCGGGGGAAAACCCTTCGCGCCAGTGGCATCAGGGAGGCCACCAATGGCCTGGTAGTGGGTATTGAACGCAATGGCCAACGCATCCTGAACCCCGATTCCACTACCGTGTTTGAATGGGATGATATTGTTTGGATCGTTGGCGACCGCAAAAAGTTAGAAGAGCTGAAAGACAGCGGAATGAGATAAGATACTGTCCAAGGTCAGTTTTTTGGCAAGCCGGCTATAATTAAATTTATAGTAAATTTTAATTGCCATGCCAAAATTCGTTATTGAAAGGGATATGCCGGGAGTAGGCAATCTTTCACAACAACAACTACACGAAGCTGCACAAACATCCTGCAACGTTTTAATGAATATGGGCCCGCAGATCCAATGGATCCACAGCTATGTAACCGATAATAAGATTTATTGCATTTATCAGGCGCCTGATGAAGCCACTGTGAAACAGCATGCGGAACAATCTGGTTTTCCTGCCAATAAAATAAGCCGGGTGCATTCGATCATAGATCCCAGTACTGCTGAAGTGGCCGTGTGAATGTTTTATTGTTATAGGTTTATGAAGTAGGAGGTATGAAGTAGGAAGTACGCGAAATTCGAGACTCGTAACAAATAGCGATTGATTATGAGCTTCGACATTCAGCCCCTTCTTACATCTTATTTCCTACTTCTTACTTCGGTTTCTTCCCTGCCGCGAAGACCAGGGGATTAGTATTCAAACTTTCTCAACGTAGGTGCCTTAAACCACATTACCATTACCACCAGTAAGGTCATGGCGCCGCCGAAAACCACGGACGGCACGATGCCCATTAATTTAGCGGCAACGCCACTTTCAAAGTTGCCGATCTCATTACTGGAATTGATGAACATGGAGTTTACCGATGATACGCGGCCGCGCATTTCATCGGGTGTTTTTAATTGCAGAATGGTACCGCGTATCACTACGCTGATGCCATCGAGCATACCGCTCATCATCAATGCCAGGAACGATATCCAGTATACTTTCGATAACCCGAATGTAATGATACAGAGACCAAAACCAGCCACCACATACATAAGAGTAAGTCCCTGTTTTCTGCGTAGTGGGTAAAAGGTAAGGGTGAGAATAATACCGATGGAACCAATATCGGCTGCCGCGTTCAGCCAGCCAAAACCGATGGCGCCCACATGCAGGATCTCCCCGGCATAAAATGGGATCATGGCCACCGCGCCGCCAAACAATACGGCAAACATATCGACCGAAAAAGCGCCCAGCAATTCTTTTGTATTGAAAACATAGCGCAACCCATCTTTTACACTGTCCCAGGTGTTTTGTTCCTTGTTGCTATGTGCAATAGGTTTACGGTCTACCTGGTACATGGCAATACCTGCAATGGCCATATATGACATGATCAAAATAAAAGTGCCGGTATAACCGGTATAGGCGATGAGGAAACCGGCAGAAGCATGTCCTAGTACAGAAGCTGACAGCCAGGTACCTGAACTCCAGGTCACTGCATTGGGTAAAATAGTTTTGGGCACCAGTTGCGCCAGTATGGAACTGGAGGCCGGGCCCGAAAATGCCCTGAGAATGCCCGTGCAAAAAACTACCAGGTAAATAGCAAACTGAACGAAGTGTTTACCCAGGCTTACTTCGGTGTGTTGCAACGTAACGAACATGAGGGCAGCCGCGCACAAAAAATATAATAAGATGCTTCTGAACAGCAGGGTGCGTTTGTCGCTTTTGTCGACCACATGGCCCGAATACAGGGCCAGGGAAATGGCGGGAATGGCTTCTGAAAGTCCGATAAAAGCCAATGCCAGCGGACTTTTAGTGATCTGGTACATTTTCCACCAGGTTACGGTGCCAATCATGCGCATGGCCATTATAAAAAAGAACCGTTGAATAATATACAGTCGAAATTCTTTAACGCTCAATGAAACAAAGGGGCTCGAAGGATTATTGGTACCAGGATCGGTTGACATGCTATAACAATTTGATGATCAGCTAAAGTGAAAATGATCGCAAAATTAAAGGTTATTGCTTATATGTAAAGCGGCATAAAGTACAACCGGTATAAAACTGTGTGTAACTATGCTTTAAACCAGCGTATTAAATTCTAATGAAAATTTAAGGTCCATTGAATGAACCAAATTGTTCCGGTAATTGTAAAGATTGTATCCCACATATAAGTTTTTTCTGCCGTGAGAGATCTGCAAAATGCTATAATCTATCACACTGATAGAATAAATAGTTTCCGGTTGAACACATATGGAAATTATAAAAGTGGTAATTTCAACAATCTGTTTAAATACTCAAAATGGCAAGCATTATAGACCTGGTAGGCAATACCCCGATGGTAGAGATCAAGCAGCTCAATCCCAATCCGAATGTCACTATATATGCAAAGCTGGAAGGGAATAATCCCGGTGGTAGTGTGAAGGACCGGCCTGCATTGAACATGATACGGTCTGCATTGGAAAGGGGCGAAATTAAACCAGGTTCAAAATTAATTGAAGCAACAAGCGGCAACACCGGCATTGCGTTGGCGATGGTAGCCCGTTTGTTCAATCTTGATATAGAACTGGTGATGCCTTCCACTTCAACCCGCGAAAGAACGTTGACGATGGAAGCGTTTGGCGCCAAAGTAACATTGTTGGAAAGTATTGAGAAATGCCGCGATTATGCGGAAGAAAAAGCAGCCACCGGTGAATTTCATATCCTGAACCAGTTTTCAAACCCTGATAATTACAAAGCGCATTATAAGACCACGGGCCCTGAAATATGGCGCGATACCAATCAAACGATCACCCATTTTGTAAGCTCCATGGGTACTACCGGTACTATAATGGGGTGTTCCATGTTCTTTAAGGAGAAGGACCCGGCCATTCAGATCGTGGGTTGTCAACCCACCGAAGAATCATCCATACCAGGCATCCGCCGCTGGCCAAAGGAATATTTGCCAAAGATCTTTGATGCCAGCCGGGTCGACCGTATCATTGATGTATCGCAACAGGAGTCTACCATTATGACGCGGCAGCTGGCCAAAGTGGAAGGTGTTTTTGCCGGTATGAGCAGTGGGGGAGCAGCTTCGGCTGCCCTGAGGCTGGCAAAGGAACTTACGAAAGGCGTAATCGTATTTATCGTTTGCGACCGGGGCGACAGGTACCTGAGCAGTGATCTGTTTGGCTAGATACTCAGGTTAATTATGTGTGTTCATTTTTTATAATATTTGCGCGGGGTTAATGGCAGGCTTTTATCGCATGATTTTTGTTATATTTAACACAAGCCTGATTAACCTATGCAAAAATTTAAGCCGGTACTCATTGAACTGATCTGGTTGGGTCTTATTCTGAACGCAACCGTTCTGGTGACCATATTTCTTTTTGGCTGGACCTTCCTCAGCAATCATTTCGACATTCGCCTGCACGAGACCTACTTTACCATTTCTTCCTGGAAAATTGTTTTACCGTTGTATGTGTTCTTCGCTTTTTTTATTTACCTGGTAAAGGAAATAAGACATCAGTTCAGCCGCAGAGCGTCGAACATCATTATGCTTGTAGCGGGTTCCATTCTTATATTGCTGATTGCTACTATCAATAAGCAGGTGATCATTTCCGAGATAGTTTATTTCGGTGATTCCGGCGTATTTCCACCGCTGTCGGCCATGAGTGAATCGCAAATGAAAAAAGCGATCAGTCCGGCCATACACGTTATCTCCAATTCACTCACGTTCATCCAATTTATTGTTACGCTGTCCCTGTTGTATGTGGCCTTTAAAATGGGCAGGAACCATCATGCTGTCGTTCCTGTTATCAAAAATAACAACCATGCTGTGCCAGCCAATAATAATAATGTAGTGAAGCCGAAAGTACAGGCGCCCGTTCCACCAGTAAAAAAAGAGGAAAAGGTGAGCAGTAATAAGCAATGAACTTTATGGTAATGTAAAGTAATGCTGCCCCTGTTCATAATCCTGATCAAGTGCTTCGATGACAACCTGTAAATGTTTGGGGTTGCTCAGGAAATCGGCATTGCTGGCATCTATGAACAGCGTTTTGATATTGTGTTGCTTTATGTAATGCGTATAGGTTTGCTGAATATTCAGCAGGTATTCATCGGGGATGCTTTGTTCGTAGGAGCGGTTCCGCTTCTTTATATTTTGCTGCAGGCGGTTAACGGGTGCATGCAGGTAAATAAGCAGATCGGGCTGCACCAGTTGCTGGTGAATGATCTCGAACAGTTTTTGATACAGCCTGTATTCTTCTTCGGGCAGGTTGATCTTTGCAAATAACAGGCATTTGGTAAACAGGTAATCGGTAATGGTTACGCTTTGGAACAGATCGTTGGTATGGATGAGCTCTTTCAATTGCTTATAACGTTCTGCCATAAAGAACAGCTCCAACGGAAACGCATATTGTTGCGGGTTCTCGTAAAATTTGGGCAAAAAAGGATTATCGGCAAATTCTTCCAGTATCAAACGGGCATTGAAATGTTTGGCCAGCAAGTGCGCGAGCGTTGTTTTTCCTGCCCCGATATTTCCTTCGATTGTTATAAAGTGATACTTCATATTGTGAATCATGGATCCGCCTTTGCCAGTGCTTCGGCGAACAAGTGGTCAATGGTTAACAAAACGGGCTACTGCCAGTTCATCTGTACATTCCGTTAACAACTGCTCAATAGTCTTCTTAAATACGGGATGCATATAGTTGGGCGCAATCTCCTGCATGGGCACCAGCACAAACCGCCGGTTTTGCAACTGCGGATGGGGAATGGTGAGGTGCGGCTCCTGCATAATTACATCATTGTAAAACAGAATATCGATATCAATTACGCGGGGGCCGAATTTTTCGGTGCGGTGGCGGCCCATTTTCTCTTCAACCGACAAAATGGTGGTTATAAGCTCCTGTGGGGTTAAGTTGGTCATAAGGGCAAGCGCCTGGTTCAGGAACGCAGCCTGGTCGGTTTTTCCCCAGGCAGCCGTTTCGTACACGGCCGATTGTTGTATAACAGGGCCGCAGGTAGCTGCCAGCAGGTCAATTGCCTGGTGCAGGTTTTGCAACCGGTGCCCCATATTGCCGCCTATCAGTAAAAAGACTTTATTCATATATTGCATTCCCCCGAAGGGTCAAATATCTTTGAATTTCGTTTAAAATAAATTTGTTAATGAAGAGCTTTTTTAAAATATTCCTGGCCTCGTTTGTGGCATTGGTGGTGTTTTGTTTGATCATCTTTTTCGTTTTGGTGGGTATTGTGAGCGGTTTAACCGCCGACAAAAAGGTGAAAACCGGCGGCACGGCCGTATTGGTGATCGATTTGGCCCGGGATTATCCCGAGATCGGTGTGGAGAACCCGCTAGCCCGGCTGAGTAATAAAGAAGATGGTGACATACCATCCTTATACGATGTAGTGCGGCTGATTAACCATGCCAAAACCGATACGGCGATAAAAGGCATTTACCTCAAGTGCAGTAGCAATGCCAATGGTATGGGCAACAGCCAGGAGATCCGCAATGCTTTGATAAACTTCAAGACCTCAGGCAAGTTCATTTACGCGTATGGCGATGTAATTACCCAAACCGCTTATTCGGTAGGGAATGTTGCCGACAAAATATATTGCAATCCCAAGGGTGGGGTCGACTGGCGGGGTTTTGCCATTCAGATGGCCTATGTAAAAGGATTGCTGCAAAAGCTGGAAATAGAACCGCAGATCTTTTATGCCGGTAAATTCAAAAGCGCTACGGAACCTTTCAGGGAAACATCCATGACCGATGCCAACCGGCTGCAGTTATCGGTGCTGCTGAGCGATATGTATGGCCGTTTGTTACAGCAAACCGGCGAAAGACGCAAGATCGATACGGCCACGCTGCATCAATACGCCAATGACTACCGCATTCAGCAGGCAGCCGATGCCGTAACCTATAATTTGATAGATGGCCTGAAATATGATGACGAGGTAAAGGAAGAGATCGCCAAAAAGCTCGGCGGCATAAAGCTCGACAAGATCAATTTTGTTACCCTGCAGAAATACGTTAATGCAGTAGACTATAAACGCGATGGCCGCGATAAGATCGCCGTTATTTATGCCCAGGGCGATATCATCGATGGCAAAGGCGACAGGGATAGGATTGGCAGCGCCACTTATCGCGAGCTGGTGCGTAAAGCCCGCCTCGACGACAAAATAAAAGCTATTGTGCTGCGCATTAATTCGGGCGGGGGCAGCGCCCTGGCCAGTGAGAACATCTGGCGCGAACTATCCCTGGCCCGCAAAGCAAAACCTGTAGTAGTAAGCTTTGGTGATGTGGCCGCTTCCGGCGCTTATTATCTTTCGTGCAATGCCGATAGCATTTTCGCCCAAACCAATACCATTACCGGTTCTATCGGGGTTTTCACCATGCTGCCGAATATGCAGAAATTTTTTAACGAAAAGCTGGGCATCACCTTCGATGGGGTTAAAACAGCGCCCCAGGCCGACATGTTATCTGCCACCAAACCGTTAACGCCGGCGCAAAGGATCTATATGCAAAACAGTGTTGATTCCATCTATCTCACCTTTAAACAAAGAGTGGCGGAAGGCCGTAAAAAAAATGTAGGCTATATCGACAGCATTGGGCAGGGACGGGTATGGACCGGTGCCCGCGCCATAGAACTGGGGCTGGTTGACCGCCTGGGCGGTTTGGATGATGCCATTGCCTGTGCCGCCCGCATGGCCAAGGTAAGCGATTACCGTTTGCGGGAATACCCCGAACCACACAATGTGCTGGAAATGATCTTCGGTAGTTATGAGAAGGATGCCACCCATTCGGCTATGAAGGCTGAATTGGGCGAAGATGGCATGAAAACCTACCAAACCATTAAACGGGTGAAACAAATGATGGGCGTAACGCAGGCGAGGTTACCGTTTGAGATGACGATAGAATAAAAACAGTTACCGGTTGCCAGATACCAGTTGCCGGGGCGCAAATTTAGAACAGCCTGATTATTGGCGGTCATTCCGCATTAAAGTCCTGGTAACCGGAAACCGGAAACTGGTAACCTGCAATTTGTAACCGGCAACTTTGCCGATTGCCGTTTGCCGATTGCCGATTACCTTTGCGGCCTAATTCTCAACCAACTTATGTCTGGTCAATATAACCAATGGACGGCCATGTGGGCTATCAGCAAGGCCACGGTGCGGGCCATTTTTAAAAGCCCCCAGGCCATTTTCTTTAGCCTGTTCTTCCCAATTGTGCTGATCATGGTATTTGGCGCATTGGCCGGCGGTGGGGGAAAAGGGTACGATGTTGCCTTTGATGCCAAAAGCGATTCCCTGAACGAAGTGTATTTGCGCATAAAAAGCAGTCCGTTGCTGGATATTAACCAGGCCAATGAGCAGGAATTGATGGACCGGTTAAAGAAAGGCCGCATAACTGCCATTATCGACGTTAAACAAGCGAAAGGAAATACCGCCAGCCAGTATGAGATCCATTTAAAATCTACCTCAGCCAGTCAGCGCGACCTGCCTGCAGTACGAAATATCTTAAACGGCATTATAAACGAGGCTACCGCCGGTGCCGTGTCTAATAAAGTGGCTTTTATTTCAGAAGAAGTGATTCCAGGCCGTCCTTACCGCATGATCGATTTTTATTTGCCGGGTATGCTGGGTTTCTCCCTGATCGGTTCAGCCGTTTTTGGGGTTGCATTCGTTTTTTTCAGTTTACGCGAAACGCTGGTATTAAAACGCATGTTTGCCACGCCGGTACGTAAAACGTTTATCGTGCTGGGCGAAAGTTTGGGCCGCGTAGCATTCCAGTTAACCACTTCCATTGTATTGATCTTATTCGGCACCCTCTTTTATCATTTCACCCTTGCACATGGGTTCGTCACTTTCCTTGAGCTGCTGGTGCTGAGTTTTCTGGGTATTGCTGTATTTATGGGGTTTGGCTTTATCATCAGCAGTGTTGCCAAAAACCAGCATGTGATTCCCATTTATGCCAACCTGTTCATGTTCCCCCAGTATTTTTTATCGGGCACCTTTTTCCCGAAAGGACTGTTACCATCAGGTTTGCAGGCCATTATCAATTACCTGCCATTAACGGCGCTGAATGATGCCATGCGTAAAGTATCGTTCGAAGGCATGCATTTGCTGGGCGTGGGTAAGGAAATAACCATTCTTATTGTATGGTGTTTGGTGGGGTACAGCCTGTTGATAAGGATATTTAAATGGGAATAGATTTCTGATTTCGAGATTTAGAGATTTTGGGATTTATTTAATCATAAGCCTCAAGCGCAATCTCAAATCGCGAAATCCAAAAATCCCAAAATCAAAAAATTTTCATTATGCGTTTTGTGAAACTGGCCCTCATCAGTGGGGTCGTTCTTTTTATTATTGTTTATCTTTTTTCCTTAATGATACCCTCTACGGTGCGTATTTCAAGGGCGATCAGTATTTCTGCCCCCAGGGATAGTGTACTGGCGGCTGTTGCCGATATGCGGCAATGGAAACAATGGAATGTGCTGGTGAATAATTCAGATAGTAGTAATCAGCAATACACCGAAAATCAAATCTCGGGTGATCTGCTGAAAATAACGGGAAAAGGGCAGGTGGGCGATACCCTGTTCACCGAATGGCAGCAAAAGAATGCGCGGGTGCTTAACAGTGGGTTTACCTGCACCGGGGTCAATGACCAACTGGTGCTGCAATGGTATTTTGATATAAAATTACGCTGGTATCCCTGGGAAAAATTTGGTAGCATAGTTTTTGATAAGCAATTGGGGCCGCCTATGGAGAAATCGCTGGGCAATCTGAAAAAGTTGCTGGAGAAAAATCCATAATGGCCTATTTTTCATTCCTAAATTATTTAACGTATGAAGAAAGTATTGCTTTTAATTGCCATAGCACTGGTAACAATAGGCGTTCAGGCGCAGGGTGATAAATCAAAAAGACCCAGTCCGCCCGCCAAGGTAACTGAAACAACCAAGAGTGGTGTAGTGATCACCATTGATTATAGCCAGCCTTCCGTTAAAGGCCGGGAGATCGGAAAAGAAATTGCCCCTTATGGTCAGGTTTGGAGAACAGGCGCCAACGAAGCCACCGTTTTTGAAGTAAGCAAGGATGTAAAGGTGGATGGAAAGGCGCTGCCTGCAGGTAAGTATGGCCTGTACAGCATTCCGGGCAAAGACGAATGGGTGATCATCTTCAATAAAACCTGGAATCAGTGGGGTACCAAATACGCAGAAGCCGATGATGCATTACGCGTAAAGGTAAAACCCGGTAAAGCGCCTCAGTTCACTGAACGTATGACGTTCACCGTTGATAAGAGTGGTAAGGTAGCATTGTTGTGGGGAAATGAACAGGTTGCTTTCAATGTACAATAGTCCTGGTTAATTAGTTTGTTAGTTAATTTCAAACCAACTAAAGAACTAACAAACTTAAAAACTAAAAAACTTATAAGGAGCTGTCCTGAGCGTTAGCGAAGGATGGCTCTTTTTGTTGGTACCGGTTGCCGGTTACCGGATACCAGGCCCACGATGCGGAATGTTTGCCTGTAATCAACCTGCAATTAATTTAAGACCTGGTAACTGGTACCTGGTAACTGGCAACCTACCCCGATTCCCCCCAATTCTTTCCTAGTTCTGCATGGTTTAGCCGGAAGAAGAAGTATTACTATTTAGTTTAATTTTATTCCTGCATAAAGCCGCAGGTATCTGCTTTTTGTTTTGGTGTTTTGCATTTTTATGCTGAATTTGGTGTCAACTAACTGCTATGTCATGCATTACAACATTAGAAAGGATATACAATTATGGCGAATTGATCCCTGTTCCGGCAACAGCAACCAACCTGTTATTTCTACCGGAAATACATACCAACTAATTAATCCAGCCGCCTCTCCAAATCATTATCATTATTGCAATCAACCGGTTTATTGAACCCTTGCAACATCCGGTCCCTACAGCAACAACTACACGAAAAAATAATTTCAGAAACCTGTCCTTAAACCGCTTCATGGTATTTAATTATTAATTCGAAAAAAAGGATTATGACCCAATTTTTATCATTGAATGGCCGGCCAGTAAAAGCAATAGGCTTATTGCTGTTCTGTCAGCTAATGGTGAGCCTGACCCTGGCCCAGGTTCATATTAGTGGAAAGATAACCGGGACGAACAACCAGCCGCTGCCCGGTATTTCAGCAACTGTCAGGAATACCAGTTTTGGCTCAGCCTCTGATGCATCGGGTAACTTCTCCATTACTGCCCCGTTAAAACCGGGCAGCTATCAGCTTGAGTTCTCGGGTGTGGGTTTTAAAGCGATAACGCAAAACCTGCAGATCGGCAGTGCCGAAAATTATACCGTAAATATTACCATGGCCGAAGATGCCCTGGGGTTGGAAGAAGTGGTGGTTACCGGTACTTCACAGGGTACCACCCGTAAACAACTGGGTAGTTATATCAGTACCATCAAAGCCGATCAGTTGAATAAAGGTGCAACGGGTAATGTGCTGGCCGCATTACAAGGTAAAACAGCCGGTGCGCAAATCATTCAGAATTCGGGTGATCCTGCCGGTGGAATTTCTGTACGCCTGCGTGGCATTAGCTCAATAAACAGCGGTTCAGACCCCCTATATATCGTTGATGGCGTTATTGTAAACAATGCTACTAACAGGGTTACCAATACGCAGAGTGGCTACGATGGCAGTAATTTTATTGGAACCGTAGGGCAAAGCCGGATGGTAGATATAAACCCCGCCGACATTGACCATATTGAAGTATTAAATGGGGCGGCCGCTGCAGCCATTTACGGTTCGCGGGCCAATGCTGGCGTTATCCAGATATTCACCAAACGGGGAAGCACGGGAGCACCCGTTGTTAACTTTTCAACCAGCTTTATGGTTAGCCACCTGCGTAAAAAGCTCGATGTTAACGAGGCGCCGGTAAAATTTGGCGGGCCGCCTGATGGAGCGGGCGCACTTACACAGGATATTATCACTGCTGTTGGTACGCCTCCACAGTTACCCACCAATACAACGCCTGTAACCCGCTACGATTACCAGGATTATATTTTCCATACAGGTTTGGGAACCGATAACAACGTATCGGTAGCCGGTGGAAAAGATAAAACCAAATATTATACCTCGGCTTCCTATTTCTTTAATCAGGGAATTATTAAGAATACCGATTTCAGGCGTTTCAGTTTCCGTACCAACCTTGACCATGAATTTAACAAATGGGCGAGTTTTAGCGTTGGGCTCAACTATGTTAATAGCACCGCCAATGAAAAACCCGATGGCAACTCCTTCTTTTCACCTATGAACTCCGTTACCATTCTGGGCAATTTTCATAACATCTGGCAACGCGATGGTATTGGGAACTTAATGGCTGTTGGGGAACGTGGCCGTGTTAACCCGGTATCAGTGATTGAAGATTTTAAACAACGCCAGGAAACCAACCGGCTTATAGCCAGCACTTCGTTTAAACTAAAGCCGGTTAAAGGGTTGACCTTCGATTATACCCTGGGTATCGATAACTATAGCCAGCGGGGTACCACGGTAATGCCTCCATTTACTTATAACGTAAATACTGCTTTCTGGGGTGGTGGCCTTTCTTTGGATCCTACACTCAATGGATATGCCAGTACGGGTACCAATAACTTCTTCCAGATAAACAATGAAGTGAATGGTACTTACCAGTTTAATATTACCGGCGACCTCGGTTCTACTACGCAGGCTGGTTTTTCGCAACAATATGAAAAGAACGGCTATTCATTATTGCAGGGCAGGGGATTGGCTCCGTTTGTTGAAACAGCCAATGGCGCCAGCACCATTTTGCCGGGAGTAGATGACAGAAGTGAATTGTCGGTTTCCGGTGTATATCTGCAACAGAATTTTAAATTCAAAAATCAGTTGTTTGTAACCGGTGCAGTGCGAATGGACGGTTCATCGGTTTTTGGAAAGGATCAACGTAACCAGGTATATGTAAAGGCAAGTGGAAGTTATGTATTGTCTGAATCGGAGTTCTGGAATAAGCAGCCTCTATCAAAATGGTGGAACCTGGCCAAGCTTCGTATCGCTTATGGTGAATCGGGCAACCTTACCGGTATAGGACCTTATGCCCGTTTTAATTCCTATAGCACCAATGCATTTATTGGAAGAACAGCGATCTATTCAAGCAGCCAGCTGGTAAACCCGGATATAAAACCCGAACGGCAAAATGAGCTGGAATTGGGTACCGATCTGGCATTTATGAATAACAGGCTGGGACTGCAATTCAACTACTATATAAAGAAAGTAAGCGATTTGCTGATAAGCCGGGTAACGGCACCTACAAATGGCTTCTCCAGCTATCTGAATAACCTGGGTTCGCTGGAAAATAAAGGTTTTGAAATTGTACTGACCGGCACGCCGGTGAAAAATAAGGATATACGCTGGGATGTTACCGGCATTTTCAACCATAACAGGAATAAAGCGGTAAAAATAGGGCAGGCCCTCACTTTATTAAGTACCAACGCCGGCGCTCCGGTGGCCATCCTGGAAGGCCAACCGATAGGCGTATTTTACGGTACCTTCTTTGCCGTTGATGGCAGTGGTAACCAGGTCAAGAACCCCGCCGGTTTTCCGCAAATTGAAAAGGGAACCCAGAAATCGCCCATGGAGTATACCACGCAACGTGATGCCAATGGGTTGCCAACCGGTACTACATTAAGAAAGATCATTGGTAACCCGAATCCTGATTATACCGCTTCGCTGGTAAACGAAGTGAGCTATAAAAAGTTTGGCCTTCGTGTGCAGTTGGATGCTGTTCAGGGAGTAGATGTGTTCAATGCCGATTTTAGAACAAGGCAGGGTGTTGGCAATGGTAAAGTAGCCCAACAGGAAGACCTGGGCCAGGTGCCCCGTGGGTATATCAACAGTGTATACCAGATTGAGCAATGGCGTATAGACGATGGATCGTTTGTAAAGCTGCGTGAAGTGAGTTTGAGCTATAACTTTGGCAAGTTGAAATTTTTCAATGATCTAACGGTTAGCGCCAGTGGACGCAACCTGATCTCCTGGGATAATTACAAAGGATACGATCCCGAGGTAAATGCCGCGGGGCAAAGTACGGTGTTACGTGGTATTGATTTTGGCGCTGTACCCATTCCGCGCACTTTCAGTTTGAATGTAGCCGCCAAATTTTAACACCTCAAATCAGATTTTATGAAATTATACAATATAAAACGAGTACCATACTTTTTATTGTTAGCAGTACTTATACAAACTACATCCTGTAAAAAGGATTATACAGATCCAACCAAAGTGCCACAGAATGCAGCGCTGACGACTGCCAGGGGATTAACAGGTGTGGTTACCGGCCTTCACCGCGTATATACTGCCGGCCGGGCAGGTTCATTATACAACCAGGTAACGGCAGATGGCTTTGTAACCAGGTTGCTTAATATCATTAACCAGGGTAATACTGCTGAATACCAGTTATACCTTGGCGGAAACTCCGTTGACGGAACCAATACCATATTGGCCAGTTTCTGGACAAGCAGCAATAAGATAATTTATGATGCCAATAATGTAATTAAAAATGCGCCCAATTTAGCCGATCAGGGTTATGCCAGCGGATTAATTGCCTATGCCAGCATTTTTAAAGCACTGGCGCTGGGCAATATGGCTTCCTATTGGGATAATGTTCCTGACTCAATTGGCCTCAATGTTGGCTTTGTAACAAGTGCCGAAGGATTCAACAGGGCCATTGCCGTGTTGAATAATGCGCTGGCTGTTGTAAATGCAACACCCATCAGCGCTTCATTTGTATCAAATGTGCCGGCAGGTATTGATATCGTGAATACCCTGCATGCATTAAAAGCACGGTATTCCCTGAACGCAGGTAATTATGCGCAGGCGCTGTCAGAAGCCAATGCCGTTGATCTTACCAAAAAGTCGACATTTAATTTTGATGCAGTTACCCTGAATCCCATATTTGAAACGGCTACTTCTACCAACAATGTGTATCAGCCAATAGATTCTACCATGGGTTTACCGGTTGCACTTGAACCCAACCTGGCCGATAAGCGGGAGCCTTTTTATATCGCAATCAATGCTACTGTTGCACCGCGGTTTCGCATAAATGGTTTTGGTGCAGCTTTGAATTCATCGTTCCCTGTTTATTTGCCCGGTGAAATGACGCTGATCAAAGCCGAAGCCTATGCGCGTATGAGTACTCCCGACCTGGTGAATGCGCTGGTTGAGCTGAACAAGATCATTACGAAAAAACCGGCCAATGATCCCTTTGGTGTAGGGGCCGACCTGCCGGCTGATCCTGGTCCGTATACACAGGCCCAGCTACTCGACCAAATATACCGGCATCGTTGCATTGAATTGTATCTGTCGGGTTTAAAACTGGCTGATATGCGCCGGTTTAGCCGGCCAAACGGTGAGCGTAAGCGTAACTTCTTCCCGTATCCGTTCATTGAAAGGGATAATAACACCAATACCCCCGTTGATCCAACTTTTTAATTAGTCATACAACAGTTTCGTTTTAAGATGAACAACCCCGCTGTTTTTACGGCGGGGTTTTTTATTTTTTCTGTTTCTGTATGAGCTGGGTTTACTGGCAATTAATGAATATTTTTGCGCACCTATGATAAATATTTCCACTATTGGAATGGTTGCAGCTTTGTTGACCACTGGCGCTTATATTCCACAGGCATATAAGACCATTAAAACACGATCGACGAAGGACCTGTCAATTGTTACTTTTTCAATGCTTTTTGCAGGAACTATCTGTTGGTTCATTTATGGTTTGTATATTCACGATACGCCTTTGATGTTGGCCAACGGAATAACAGCCAGTTTATCAGGCATAATATTTACATTAAAGATCAAGTCTTTTGGAAAAAGAAGACGTAGATAAAATCAATACATGCAATTCAGAGAAGCCCTAATAACCGATATACCACAAATGTCAGCAGTGCGGCTGGCGGTGAAAGAAAATGTTTTATCCAATCCGGCCCTGGTGACTCAGCAGGATTATGTTGATTTTTTATCAGAACGCGGCAAAGGCTGGGTTTGCGAGATCGATGGTCAGGTGGTAGGCTTTGCCATTGGCGACCTGGTAAAAAATAATGTATGGGCCCTGTTTGTGCAGCCTGGCTACGAAGGGCAGGGCATAGGCCGGGAATTACTTATTTTACTGCTCGACTGGTATTACAGCAATACCAATGAAACCATTTGGTTAAGTACAGCACCCGATACCCGGGCTGCGACCTTTTACCGGTCGTTTGGCTGGAAGGAGGCCGGGGTGCAGCCAAATGGCGAACTGCGGTTCGAATTAACAGCTGAGGATTGGGGTGTTTAACAACCTCCTGCACCTTTTTTCCCGGCAAATGCGGATAAAATAATTTTTGGCAATTAGTAAAAAGCCTTCTTATTTTACATCGCAAAGGAAATGGTGTCTTCCTATTTGAACCGTCCCGATTCAACTCGCGACTGATGGCGCCTACAAATAGACTGGTTTATTTATTCAGTTATTAATTGTTTGTAGGCAATGAAAAAATTCTTCTATTCTTTTGAGCAGATATCTATTGTTTCTCATTTAGTTAAATGGACATTACTCGTAATTCCCATTTCGCTTACGGTTGGTTCACTCGTGGCTTTATTCCTTTGGCTGCTTGAAAAAGTGACCCAAATCAGGTGGCAGCATGAATGGTTGTTATTCTTATTGCCGCTGGCGGGTATTCCGATCTACTTACTGTACAAATACCTCGGTAAAAATTCCGATGCAGGAAATAACCTCATTATAGAGGAAATTCATCAGCCTGGCGGTGGGGTGCCCGCACGAATGGCCCCATTGGTTTTATTTACTACGGTGGTCACCCATTTATTTGGCGGGTCGGCCGGGCGGGAAGGTACAGCGGTTCAAATGGGTGGCAGCATTGCCAATTTATTTGGGCGATGGTTCAAATTAAATGAACAGGATCTGCGGATACTGCTAATGACAGGGGTGGCCGCAGGTTTTGGAGCTGTATTTGGCACCCCGGTTACCGGCGCTGTTTTTGCGCTGGAAGTGCTGGCCATCGGAGAAATGCGGTACGGTGCACTTATTCCCTGCCTTATTGCCGCCGTTTTTGCCGATATCACTACTGCTGCCTGGGGTATTCATCATACTCACTATCAAATTCTTTTTTCCGGTTCTGCCAACGACCTGCTTTCTTTTCTGCATGTTGATGTATTATTGATCGTAAAAGTTATTATAGCGGGCCTTTGTTTTGGTTTGGCGAGTTATATGTTTGCCGGGCTAATGCATACGATTAAAAATTACGCCAATCGGTTCATCCCGCGCAGCGGGATGAAATGGCTTATACCGGTAATTGGTGGTTTATTGATCATAGCACTTTGTTATTTAACCGGTACTACCGATTATACAGGGTTGGGCGTACATGGAAAAAATGCCGGCAGTGTAAGTATTGTTTCTGCTTTTCATTCAGGTGGCGCCTCTACCTGGAGCTGGTTGTTGAAAATGCTGTTTACGGCTATTACCCTTGGAATGGGATTCAAAGGCGGAGAAGTGACACCACTCTTTTTTATTGGCGCCACTTTAGGAAATACGCTGGCCGTTCTGTTTGGCGCACCGGTTGATCTGTTTGCCGGTTTGGGTTTTATTGCCGTTTTTGCCGGGGCTACCAATACACCTGTAGCCTGTACATTAATGGGGGTTGAATTATTTGGCGGAGGCAATATTCTATATTATGCCATTGCCTGTTTTACCGCTTACTATTTCAGTGGTCATTCTGGCATTTATCCGGCACAACGGGTTATGGTTGCCAAAATAACCGGTGATGCACCCCATAAAGAAGAAACGCTAAAACAAATACGCGAAAAAAGAATTGCCAAACGAAAATGGAGATGAACCTCCCTATTGTAAACTGTTCTACTCATATAACCGCTACCAGCACCTGATCAATAGCTGCATACACCTGTTGCAATTGTTCCTTCGTTATGCAATATGGCGGCATAATATATACGGTATTACCCAATGGCCGCAGGTATACACCCTGTTCCAGGGCTTTGCGCGTAAATTCCAAACCGATATTATTCAAATACCCATCGCGGCCCGATTCAATTTCAAAAGCCATAATAGTGCCTATTGAACGAAGGTTCTTTACATTTTTTGCGAACCGGGCATCGGCGCCTAACTGTTGAATGAATTGTTTATGCTGTTGGGCAATGCTGTCAATTTGCAACTGACAATCCCTTTTCAGCAACAGGTCCAGACTGGCGAGCGCTGCCGTGCAGGCAAGGGGGTTGGCGGTGAAGGAATGTCCGTGAAAGAAGGTTTTTTTCCGGTCCTCATCAACAAACGCACTATGTATTTTTGCCGTGCAGGCAGTAACGCCGAGCGCCATAGTACCGCCGGTTAATCCTTTCGAAAGGCAAATGATATCCGGCTTTTCTTCCATGTATTCGCTGGCAAACAGTTTTCCGGTTCTGCCAAAACCCGTCATCACTTCATCGGCCACACAAATTACATCGTGGGCATGGCATTGTTGCAAAAGGCTGTTCAATTCGCCGGCATCGTACATGTTCATGCCTCCGGCTCCCTGCAACAGGGGTTCGTAAATGATACAGGCCAACTCATCCCAGGAACCGTTGTACAAAGGAGCCCCGGGCACAGGCGGATCAATAAAGATCACTTCAAAGAGTTTGTCCTGGAAGGCGAGCGTGAACACGCTGCGATCGCTGAGGCTCATGGTTCCAAACGTATCGCCATGATAAGAACGGTTGAGCGCCAGGATCTTGTTCCTTTTTTTATCGCCCTTATTCCACCAGTATTGCAGGGCCATTTTTACCCCCACTTCAACAGCGGTGGAACCATTATCTGAGTAGAATATTTTACTGAATTCGCCGGGCAGTATTTCAAGCAGGCGTTCGGCCAGGCGAACAGCCGGTTCATGGGTGAACCCGGCGAAAATTACCTGTTCCAGTGTTTTGGCCTGTTCGTATATTTTTTCGGCGATATAGGCATTGGCATGGCCATGAATGGTTACCCACCAGCTGCTGATGGCATCGATATAGGTTTTTCCGTTCTCATCTATAATATACACCCCTTCACCTTTTACAACCGGAATGGGTTCGGGCATAGCCTTTTGCGGGGTATAGGGATGCCACACTACCTGTTTATCTCTTTCTGTAAGTGATGCTGCCATAAAGGGGGCAAAGGTAAGTGTTCATTGGTTTTTTAGTTCTAAGTTCTTAGATCAGTTGCCGGTTACAAGTACCAGATGCCGGGCTCAAATTAATAACAGGCTGATTTCAGGCGGGCATTCTGTAATTAAAGGCCCGGGAACCGAAAACCGGTAACTGGCGACTAACCACCGGCCACTCACCATTCGCTATCTTATATTTAAAAATCACCATATTTTCTGTTTTTTAATAGTTTTTGAAAATTGTGCAACGGTTTACCTGCTGTAGCTGTCAACCTCTATCAAGAAATGGATTATAACAGGCTGGTAAAAGATTGTTTAAAGGGGCTGCCGGAAGCCCAACGACAGCTCTACGAGCATTTTGCTGAGAGTATGTTGGGCGTTTGTTATCGTTATACCAAGTCTGTTGCCGATGCAGAGGATGTTTTGCAGGAAGGATTTATTAAAATTTTTCGTAACCTGCACCAGTTTAAATTCGAAGGCGAGCTGGGCGGATGGATCCGCCGGATAATGGTGAATACAGCATTGAATTATCTTAAAAAGAACAGCCGGTACCAAACAGATCTATCCTTTACTGAAACGAGCCTGCACCCCGTGTCAGATGATAACCCCGAAGTGACATTGCAGGCCAAGGACCTGGCTGAACTGATCCGCCAATTACCGGCGGGTTATCAGACTGTATTTAACCTGCACGCCGTTGAGGGTTTTTCTCATGTTGAAATCGGAAAATTGCTTGGTATTAACGAGGGAACTTCCCGGTCACAATATGCCCGTGCGAGAGCACTATTGATTAGCTGGTTAAAAAAAACGACCGTAGAAACAAAAAAGGAATCGTATGTCCGACCATGAATTTGAGAAACAGGTACATCAGAAGCTGGAGGAGCTGAAGTTGCGGCCTTCTGATACCGTATGGATGGAGGTGGAAAAAAATATCCGCCAGGATAAACGCCGCCGCCGCTTTTTGTGGCTGTGGATACCCGGCATCTTTATATTCTTAACTACAAGCGCTTATCTTCTCTATCGTTATACCAATAATCAACCGGCTACGATTGCTCAGGCTGTTCCTGTATTATCAAACCAAACCATTGCTGAATCATCGACCAATTCTACTCAAACAACAACCCCTATACAACCTGCTTCCCAAAACAATCTGCCAGCTTCCGGCAATGCGGCTACCCGGTCATTACCGCAAACACAGGAAACAAAGGCTGCTTCTGTAACCGCTGTACCAACTGATCAACAACCGGCCATTGCTGTTACCTCAACAAACGCCACTAACAGGAAAGAAACAATCGGGTTCCATAATAAAAAGGCTGTTCACAAGCCACAGACTGCCTACGATCTTGAAATGGGATCGTTTGTAAGCAGGCCTAACAAGGTGAATACCCATAAAAAAAGTGGGAACAGAAAAAGAGATGCAGTACAACCAGTGGCTGTTAACCATAGCGAAAACGTTCAGCAACCGCTTATGGCAACCACTGAGGCTGCTCAACAGGAGCAACATGAATTGACCGCCACCGTGCCTGCAAAGGCAATTGAGGCGGAAAGGTCCATTGTCACCAACAAAGCTGCAGTAACACCTTTTAACACTCAATCGTTGTTACTGGCGCCCGATTCAGCAGGCTCCCACACCGCTACTGCCACGCCCATTCAACGCAACCGGCCATCTTTGTGGCATTGGGGTGTGGTAACCGATGCGGGCTATTCGCGCATTTCTGAAAACAAACTGTTTCAATTGCGGGGATTGCTGGGTAAAGATAAATACCTGGCCGAAGATCTGTCGGCCCGAAGTGATGTTCCCGGCACCAACAGTTCAGCATTCATCAATTATCAGGGGTCCAGTACTTCAGCGGCGGCATCTAAAAAAACTGCATCACCCATTCAGGCCGATTTTTCTTTTTCAGCCGGTGTTTTTGTGCAACGCACATTATCGCCCCGGCTAAAATTATCGCTTGGCCTTGAGTATTCTTATATGAGCGTGAATACCCAGGTAGGGCAAAAGGTAGATGCGCCCATCGTTGTGAATATGGGTACTTCTATGGTTGATACGGTTCGGCAGTATTATAAGATCCCCGGCTACGAAGGTTCAGGCGTTAATGGCAGTAACTACCAAAGCACCTTTTACAGTCAAACTTACAGGTATCGTTTTCATTACATAGAAATTCCGCTGACCGTCAACTGGCAGGTGAATAAGGGAAGAAGATTACCACCAATTGTATTTGAAGGCGGTGTATCCTATGCGCGCCTGCTTACAGTGAATGCGTTGCATTACGAAGGGATAAAAGGCGTTTACTATCAGAATGACGATCTTTTCAATAAAACCCAGTTCAATTTTTTAACCGGGTTAAGTGTTGGCTTACTACAACGAAGCAAACATCCGATCTGGATTGGTCCTACCCTGCGTTATTCACTCAATGGACTGGTTAAAAAAGAAGTATCAACCGGGCAATACCTGTGGTCAACGGGTATCAGCGTAAAAATGTCTTTGGGCAGGTTATAAAAGTTTTCTGCAAATTACCTTGATGAGGCAACGCTTGTTTCAGCTGGTTTGTCAGTTAACAAAACGCTAAACTCATGAAACAGCATCCTGCATTGACACTACAGTTAATGGTGACTGTAATGCTGTCTTTTCTTTTAACTAACTGCGATAAAGAAAAAGCCACCCAAACAAATATCTGGTATACGCCCAATTACAAATCACTTACCGAAGTGCGGGCCGAAATGGTAAGCAGTGCAGCCAGGGGTTTGAAGAACCCCGGCAAAATATACATATTCGGAAATTACATTTTCCTGAGCGAAACAAATGAAGGCATCCATATTATTGATAACAGTTCGCCTACAGCGCCAAAGAACATCGCCTTTATTCCCGTTCCCGGCAACGTTGACCTGGCGGTAAAAGATAATACCCTTTATGCCGATTCGTACAGTGACCTGGTAGTTTTAAATATCAGTAACCCCCTGGCAGTCACTGCCAAAAAGTTTTTCGATAACATGTTCCCTTATCGAAATCCATATTACAATTATAGAGGTAACAGCAGGCCGGCCAATACTGATTCTATAAAAGTGGTCGTAGGCTGGACGAGGCACGAATCTACTATCGACTATGATCCTGATCAACGTTATAACGGTCCTATGTATTTCGATTATCTGGCAGTGGCCAATGCCGCACAATCAAACAGCACCAAGACGGGTACAGGCGGTTCCATGGCCCGGTTCACCCTCATGAACAATTATATGTACACTGTGTCTAACAGTGAACTGTATGCCTTTGATATTTCGGTTCCACAGGACCCTCACCTGGTAAAACAAGCTAACATCGGTAACTGGAATATTGAGACCATCTATCCGTTCAAAGATAAATTGTTCATTGGGTCAACTAACGGTATGTACATCTATGATGTATCAACCCCCGGCAACCCGGTGCAACAGGCCCAGTTCGCGCATGCGCGCAGTTGTGATCCTGTGATTGCAGATGGTAACACCGCCTTTGTAACCCTGCGTTCCGGTACTACCTGTAATGGGTTTACCAACCAGTTGGATGTAATTGATGTTTCTAATGTTTTAAAACCAGTTTTAATAAAAAGCTACGGCATGACCAACCCGCATGGTTTGGGAAAAGATGGAAATAAATTATTTATCTGTGATGGCAAAGATGGTATTAAAGTGTATGATGCGGCAGATGTAAATAATGCGAAATTGATAAAACGGATAACCGGTATGGAAAGTTATGATGTGATCGCTACAAACTCGAGGGCGTTGGTAGTGGCGAAAGATGGGCTGTACCAGTATGATTATTCAAAGATCGACATCAGGTTACTCAGCAAAATAGGTTTGGAATAATCATCCCTTATGCAAAAATTCCTTCTTCTTTTAGTTGTTCTTATCTCATGTGTGATTGTAACCAGTGCACAGGAAGCAAAACAGGAGCAGCCGGCAAAAAAAGGCTGTTCCTGTTCTTTCAGCGCTATTATTCAGGGTGGTATATTGCATGGTAGCCGGGGCGGTTATTTTCAGGCCCAGATCATTAATGGTATACGATATAAGACCTGGTTTGCCGGTCTGGGAGCGGGGCTTGATTTCTATTACCGGCCGGGCATTCCGTTGTTTGTAGATATTCGAAAGAATATATTAGATAACCCCGGTGCCTTGTTCCTGTACGTAGATGCAGGCGTTCATTTACCTGTTAAAAGAAACGAAAAAATAAATGCCTGGACGCAGAACGAGTATAGTAATAGTTTTTATGGCGATGGGGGCGTTGGGTATGCTTTTGGTTTTCATTCAAAGGTGCACTGGGTATTTAGCACCGGTTATAGTTATAAAGAGGGATCCTATAAAGTCATAAATCCAGGCAGTGGTTGTACAGGCCCAACCTGCGGTGAACTTTATTATAACTACAAAAAATATTTCCACCGGCTAACGGTAAAACTGGGGTTTCAGTTTTAAGCTATTTGTGTTGAAGGAATTTTACGTTGCGTTGTATGCCCTGGTATTTAGCCCGCTTCAGCGGGGAATGCCTGAATATTTGTTTGAACGCTTCTTCGGTCAGTGATTCCCATTCTTTGGTAGTGAAATTCAGGATCTCGGGTATGGGAGCAAACCCCGCTTCGCGCGTGGGTTGGGAAAAGCGGTTCCAGGGACAAACATCCTGGCATACGTCACAGCCGAACATCCAGTCGGCAAATTGTCCCTTTTTATCATCGGGCAGCAACAGGTCTTTTAATTCAATGGTATAATAGGAGATGCACTGGCTGCCGTTGATCACTTTGCCTTCCGAAATGGCGCCGGTAGGGCAGGCTTCAATACAGCGGCGGCAACTGCCGCAATAATCCTTTGCGATAGGGTCATCGTATTCCAGTTCAAGATCAACGATGAGGGTGGCAATAAAGAAGAAGGAACCCTGTTGCCGGGTTATCAGGTTGCCGTTCTTCCCGATCCAGCCCAGGCCGCTGCGGTGCGCCCAGCTGCGTTCGAGCACCGGTGCTGAGTCAACGAAACCGCGTCCCTGTACTTCGCCAATATGCTCATTAATGAGGGCCAGCAGGGCATGCAGCTTCTTTTTGATCACTTCATGGTAATCTTTTCCCCAGGCATATTTTGAAATTTTGGGCGTGCCCGCCTGCTGAGATTGTTGCGGAAAATAATTCAGTAATACGGTGATCACCGATTTTGCGCCGGGTACCAGTTTGGAAGGATCGATGCGCAGGTCGAAATAATTTTCCATGTACTGCATATTGCCATGTAATCCTTTCTTCAGCCATTGCTCAAGGCGCCGGGCTTCCTCATCCAGTTGCTGTGCCCGGGCTATGCCGCAAAAATCGAACCCCAGCTCGCGCACAAAACTCTTTATTTGTTGGGTATGGTATGAAGTGTTCGACAAATTTAAAAATGGTTGATATGCTGATGGCTATTTGGCTTCGAGGTGCAATTTATGAAAGAACCGGTGAATGGCCGGCGCCAGTATCACGCCTATATTGGTAATAAAAACCACCCCGCTGAACAAAGCATAGAACGAGGAGAACCAAATGCCTGTATCGCATAAATTGGGTAATACCGGGCCCATACCTGATAACAGCATGGCTGAGTTATGAAAAGCATCGAGCCAGCGAATGTTTGCGCAGGTACTGTGAAATCCTACAACACCTATCAACAAACAAAGAGCCATGATAAAAAGGGCCACTATCAAATTTTTTAAGATCCTTTGATAGAACACTTTCCTGGGCGCCAGTGGTTGTTTTTTGTGTTCGTACATCTTTAAAAAGAGGATTATTGATTTAGTGTGCGGTATTCATCGGTTGAATATGAGGACTGTTCCTGTATACGGAAATTTTTGCGGAAACCCGATGGGGTAAGCTGTTTCAGTTTCAGGAACTGTTTGTTGAAGTTTGCCAGGGTATTGAAACCACTTTCATAGCTGATCTCCAATACCGTTTTTTGCGTATCGATGAGCAGTTTGCAGGCATGACCAATACGCACTTCATTCAAAAAATCGACATAGGTCTTCTTCGTACATTTTTTAAAATAACTGCAAAAAGCAGGCACGCTCATTCCGGCTGTTGAAGCAACATCGTTGAGGGCAATGGGTTCCTGAAAATTATCAATGGTAAACTGGAATATTCTGTCGATGCGGTCCTTGTTCTTTGCATGAAAGGTCTTTACTTCCTGTGTACTCACCGTTTCGTATTCATGGGTGGTGGCTATCAACTGTAAACATTCGCACAACCTTATAATGCGCGCAAATCCCTGTAAATGTTCCAGCTCAATTAACAGCGACTTTAATTGCTGCCGCGCAGCGCCCTGTACATTCAACCCCTGCATGGCCACGGTAAACAGTTTGAGAATGCTTTTGCTTTCGGGCAATTGCATAAAACCGGGTCCCCAGAAGTCATCGGTGAACTGAACCACCACGGCGGCGGTGACCAGGTCTTTATGGGCTTTCTGAAAGGTATGGGGCAGGTTGCTGCCCAAAAAGAACACATCGTCGGTCCTGAACTCGCCTATATAATTACCGATAAAGGCGGTGCCTTCCCCTTCAAGGAACAGGATGAGCTCATATTCAATGTGTTGATGCCAGGGCACTTCAAAATGCGGCGTGCGGTAGGTACGCGCCACAAAAGAAGTATTTTGCGAAAGCGGTAATTTTTCAACTATTGGTTTCATGACTGCGGGTGAAAAGAACACTATATTAAGCAAAAATAAACATATAACATCTCGATTATATTAAAATAGTTTAGGTTTTCGAAAATAAAGTGGTAGGCTATATTAGTAATTTCTGATAATTTCGAGTCTTCGATAAAGGTTTTTGGTTAACAGGGCAGCAGGTGTAGGGTGTAGAATCAGACATCTCGAAGCTTGCTGCCTTTTCTGAATCTGCAAATCACATTTCTCAACCTTAGAATACTGTAATTCAGCTGCCATATGCTACTTCTTGGAATTGATGTAGGCACGTCCTCTATTAAAGTATCCGTAGTAGACGCCCAAACACAACAGTGCAAAGCTTCTGCCCAATTTCCCGAATCAGAGTCGCCCATTATATCGCCTCAACCCGGTTGGGCCGAACAATCGCCCGAAATGTGGTGGGAACATGTTCAGCAGGCTATTCAAAAGGCCCATGCCAGCAAGGCCTATAACCCGGCTGATATTGGCGCCATCGGTATTTCGTACCAGATGCACGGATTGGTAATGGTTGATGCAAACCAACAGTCTTTACGTAATTCTATTATATGGTGCGATAGCCGGGCCGTTGAAATTGGCGATAAAGCATTTAAAGCTATTGGCAAAAAGACCAGTTTGGGTCATTTGTTGAATTCTCCCGGAAACTTTACCGCGTCGAAACTGGCGTGGGTAAAGAATGAAGAGCCTGATACTTATAAAAAGGCTGTAAAGATCATGCTGCCCGGTGATTTCATTGCCATGAAAATGACGGGCGAGATCACTACCAGCATCTCAGCTTTGTCGGAAGGCATTTTCTGGGATTTCAAAAAAGACCGCATCAGCAAAGATGTGATGGAATATTTTGATTTTGATGAAAAGCTGATCCCCGCTGTGCAGGATGTATTCAGTGACCATGGCCGCCTGAAAGAAAGCGTGGCTACAGCGCTGTCGTTACCCGCTGGCATACCGGTAACTTATAAAGCAGGCGACCAGCCTAATAATGCATTATCGCTGAATGTGCTGGAACCGGGCGAAGTAGCCGCCACAGCCGGAACATCGGGCGTTATTTATGGCGTAAGCGATGAACTTACCTGCGATCCCGAATCACGCGTGAACACGTTTGCGCATGTTAATTATACCAATGATGAAAAGCGGTTGGGCGTGCTGTTATGTATAAACGGCACCGGCATATTGAACCGCTGGGTAAAAAATATTTTCACGCCGGCCATCAGCTATTCGCAAATGAACAGTGAGGCAGCCAAAGTGCCTGTTGGCGCTGATGGATTACGGGTATTACCTTTTGGGAATGGCGCCGAGCGCATGTTGAATAACCAGATCATTGGCGTGCATTTTCATCATATTGATCTGAACCTGCATTCTCAGGCGCATTTATTCCGCGCAGCCCAGGAAGGCATTGCCTGCGCATTCCGGTACGGACTGGATATTATGCGTGAGAATGGCATGAACCCGCAGGTGATAAGGGCCGGTAAGGCCAACCTGTTCCTCAGCGAGCTGTTTATAGAAGCGTTTGTGAACACCACCCACGTTCCTGTTGAATTATACAACTGCGATGGCAGTGTAGGCGCCGCAATTGGTGCAGGTATTGGCGCAGGCGTATATAAAACACCGAAAGAAGCATTCACCCAGGCAAAACCACTCACAGTCATTGAGCCCACGAAGAAGAAAGAGTACAAGGCTGTGTATGAAGAATGGAAGGAGCTATTGGATAATGTGCTGGATAAATAGAAAATAATCTCAAGTAAATAACAAACAACGCATATGAAAATCATTACTGGCGACAAGGAATTCTTTAAAGGTATTGGTTCCATTAAGTATGAAGGCGTGGAGAGCGATAACCCACTGGCCTTTAAATGGTATGATGAAAACAAGGTAGTAGCTGGCAAAACCATGAAAGAGCATTTACGTTTTGCTGTTTGCTACTGGCACACGTTCTGCAACACCGGCGCCGATCCGTTTGGCCCCGGTACAAAACATTTTGCCTGGGATGCGGCCGGCGATGCCGTACAACGCGCAAAAGATAAAATGGATGCCGCGTTTGAGTTCATTACCAAACTGGGTGTTCCTTACTATTGCTTTCACGATATTGACCTGGTTGATGAAGGCGCTAACTTAAAGGAATATGAAAGCCGCCTGCAAACCATCGTTGATTACGCCAAACAAAAACAAAGTGCCAGCGGTGTAAAGTTGTTGTGGGGAACCGCTAACGTGTTCTCGAACCCCCGTTATATGAACGGCGCCTCTACCAACCCCGATTTTGCTGCTGTAGCCTATGCCGGCACGCAGGTTAAAAATGCACTGGATGCTACCATTGCACTGGGTGGTGAAAATTATGTGTTCTGGGGCGGCCGCGAAGGTTATATGAGCCTGCTGAACACCAATATGAAACGCGAGCTCGATCACCTGGCCCAGTTCCTGACCATGGCCCGTGATTATGCCCGCAAACAAGGCTTTAAAGGCGTGTTCTTTATTGAACCCAAACCCTGTGAGCCTACCAAGCACCAATACGATTATGACAGCGCTACCGTGATCGGTTTCTTACGCCATTACGGGCTCGATAAAGACTTTAAACTGAATATTGAAGTAAACCACGCTACACTGGCCGGACATACCTTCCAGCACGAATTACAGGTGGCTGCCGATGCAGGTATGCTGGGCAGCATCGATGCCAACCGCGGTGATGACCAGAACGGCTGGGATACCGACCAGTTCCCCATCGATCTGAATGAGCTGGTTGAAAGCATGCTCATCATTCTCGAAGGCGGTGGCTTTGCAGGTGGTGGCGTGAACTTCGATGCCAAAACACGCCGTAACTCAACTGACCTCGAAGATATCTTTATGGCACATATCGGCGGTATGGACACTTTTGCCCGTGCACTGGTGATCGCCGATAAAATAATGCAGAAATCGCCTTACCTGAAATTCCGCAAAGACCGTTATGCTTCTTTCGACAGCGGTAAAGGAAAAGAGTTTGAAACCGGTTTATTGAAGCTGGAAGACCTGCGCGAGTTTGCGCTCTCGAACGGCGAACCCAAACAAACCAGCGGTAAGCAGGAGTGGCTGGAGAATATTATCAATCAGTATATCTAGTAGATAGCTGAGTTAAGAGATAAATGAAACATAGAGGAGAAAAGAATAAGAGGCAGGAGGTAAGAAGTAAGAGGTAGGAAGTTGGAAGTAAAGAATTTAGAGATTTCGGGATTTAGAGATTTTGAGATTTATCGGAAAGTTCAAACCGGAGCAAATCACAAGATCTCTAAATCTCAAAATCAGAAATTACTTCTTACTTCCTACTTCATTTTAAGGACACTCCATTTATCCATCATCCATTGATTAAACCTTGCAAAACGATTGTTACAAACACTAAACTAAAACTTGCCATATGCATTTTCTTGGTCCAATCGATTGGCTATTCATAGGCCTGTACATGGCTGTGATCGCAGCCGTCTCCATCTGGTCAATTAAAAAAGCAAAAGACTCACCGTCTGATTATTTTTTGGCTAACCGTAACCTGGGCTGGTTTGTGATCGGCGCCTCCATTCTGGCCTCAAACGTAGGGTCTGAACATATTGTGGGTTTGGCCGGCACCGCCGCCAACACCGGGGTAGTGATGGGGCATTATGAATTGCATTCCTGGATCATCCTTACGTTGGGCTGGGTATTTGTGCCTTTCTATATGCGCAGCATGGTGTATACCATGCCCGAGTTCCTCGAAAAGCGTTTCAATGCAAAAGCAAGATGGTTATTATCCATCATTCAGCTTATAAGCTATGTTATTGCCAAGGCAGCTGTAACCATTTATGCAGGCGCCCTGGTATTTAATTCCCTGTTGGGTATCGACTTCTGGACGGGCGCCATCATCCTGGTTGTAGTCACCGGCGTGTATACGATCTTCGGTGGCTTGCATGCGGTAATGTATACCGAAGCCATTCAGGCCATCGTGTTGTTATTGGGTTCTGCTGTGCTGTTGTTTATTGGCCTCGATAAAGTAGGGGGCTGGGGAACGTTGATGAGTTCATTGCCCAAGGAAAAATTAAATATGTTTCATCCGCTATCTGACCCTGATTTTCCCTGGGCCGGTATCTTGTTTGCCTCGCCCATTGTGGGGTTATGGTACTGGTGCACCGACCAGCATATTGTGCAACGTTGTTTGGCTGCCCGCAATGAGAAAGAGGCGAGAAGAGGAACTATTTTTGCCGCCTATTTAAAGCTGCTTCCTTTCTTTATATTCATGATCCCCGGTTTAATTGCCTTCGTGTTGCATCAGCAGGGTAAATTAGTGTTGAACGATACCGATACGGCATTTCCCACACTGGTAAAAGAGATCATGCCTGTGGGGCTCAGGGGGCTGCTGGCCGGTGGTTTGCTGGCTGCATTAATGAGCTCGCTGGCTTCTGTATATAATGCCTGTTCAACCTTATTCACCATGGATATTTACCAGAAAGTAAAACCGCATGCCAGTAACCACGAACTGGTGCGGGTTGGCCGTATTGCCACCGGTATTGTGGTGCTGCTGGGCATGATATGGATTCCGTTGATGAAAAATATCTCGGCAGGATTGTATGGTTATTTGCAAAGCGTACAATCGTATCTGGCGCCGCCTATTGCAGCCGCATTTTTGCTGGGTGTTTTTTCAAAACGCATCAATGCAAAAGGCGCCTTTACCGCGATGGTAGTGGGCTTTATAATTGGTATACTGAAGCTGACATTTGAAATATTGAAAGGCCAGCTTTCAGGCGTATTGTACGATTTTGCCACCATGAACTTCTTATATTTCTGTATTGCCTTATTCGTATTCTCGATAGTGCTGATGATCGTAGTGAGCCTGGCTTCAGAAAAGCCCGACGAAGCAAACATAAAAGGGTTGACGTTTGCTACTACAGTGGCCGAGGATAAAAAAGCTTCGCGCGCAAGCTGGAACCGGAAAGATGTGATATTGACGTTCGTGGTGTTGGTGTTTATTATTGCCGCCTTTATGTACTTCTCGCCATTGGGAATTGCGAAATAACTTGTGTTTATTTAACGAAACATAGTGTGAGGCCATTCGTCTGCGGGCGGATGGCTTTTTTATTACCAGTTGTGTTTGGCGATGATGATACAGGTGTATGACTGGTATTTACCGCCTTCGCCATCGCATTTTACAAAGCCGATGCCGATATCGGCCAGGGAGGCGTCCCATTCGCCAATACCCAGTAAATGATCGCGGTGGCCTTTGGCTGCATCTCCATTATCGATGATCAATGATTTAACAGCTTCAACGCCTGAATCATGACCCGATCCCAGCGATTCAAAGAAATTCTCCTTTTTATCTTTTAGCCAGTCGGTATTCAGCGTATAACCGCTTTGGTTTACGAGATAGTTGATGCCAACGCCTTCGGGGCTCACATGGTTAAAGTAGTTGCGTTTGGCCATATCAAGCGCTTTGGCTTCGGCCACCCTGGCCAGGGTATCGTTCCAGCGCAAAGGCGTTTTGGTGATCTTTAATTGGGCGTTGAGGTGTAGCTCCTTATAATACTGATCGGGATTGCTTCTTATGGTATTCAACAACAGGAAAGCCTGCTGCGCTTCCTCTTTAACTATAAATGGGTTGTTATTGTACAGGAATGACAATAAAAGCATTACCACGGGAACCATGTAGGAAATAACTTTCATAAGAGTACGGTCTTGATTACGGAATTACGGAATTACGGAATATATCTGCTCTACTAAATATAAGGATATCCGGCCGGTTTTGCAATACCCGGAACAGGGGGATACATGGATTTAACAATAGTGGTTGTTAATAGCGATAGGATATTGAACTGGAATCGGTTACCGGTTCTTGAGTTATTATGTTATTAAGTTATTGGTTCGCTTGTCAGGGATTAACTGATGAACTTACGAACTAATAAACTCAATAACTATTTCTCATGGTACAACCCTTCTTCGCCCGTGGCAAGTGATTGAATGGTAATATCATTATTGCTCCCTAACAGATCGCCCGAGGTCATTACCACAACCGCAACGGGCAGGTCGCTTTTCAGAATGGTATCACCGTGAAAACTAAAGGTCTTGTTATCAAACTGCAGTTTATCGCCAATGCGGTACCCGCCTCCGTATAACCACTGGTGGTCTTTTATATGATCAGGGCTTAATGTAGTGCAGCAGATCAATAGTGGAATGGAAAGCACGGTTAGTACGGTTCCTGTTTTCATAAGTATAGAAGTTTGGTTAAAAAAATATAAGCAAGAACCGGGCCGGTTGGTTTATGGTTTCCGGCGGGTGCGTCAGTGGGTATGCGCACCGGCGACACGGTTCGTCAACGCAGGCGCCTAAGTGAAAGCTACTTACCGGCCCGAATAAATTCCTACCTGAATTAAGTGATTTTGCGTATTTGGAATATTTGTAATGTCAGCTCACTCCCGGGGGCAACTAATTGTGATTATTTTTCGGGCAGCATAAAGAAACAGATGATACTTCAACGATAAAGAGCTGGGTATTGCATAACGAATAAGGACTGATGATGAACATGGGCGTTCCGGTGGGTTCCGGGATGCCCTTTTTTTATAACAAAAGCTTCAATGAATAATGTGATATTCCTTATTCATTGAAGCTTCTTTTATTGTAATAACTCCCCCTTTCAGGGCTGGGCTTACTTACAGCCGCCGCCTACAACATCATCAACGGCGCTCTTGAACTGCATCATGATCTCCTTTTTTTGTTCGCCCAGTAAGGTCTTCACAAACAGGATCGCAGCATAATTGCGGCACTTGTCAACATAGGGCCAGGTGCCAAACAATCCCGGGCAGCTTACCACGGTGCTTTTTCCGCTGGCGTCTTCTTCCTGTATCCATTCTCCCAAACCATAATGCAGGCCCTCGGCCACTTTCGGCGTGTATTTCACCGGCAGGTTGGTGAACTGCGGTGTTTGCATTTCTTCAATGGCTTTGGCGCTCAGGATCTGTTTGCCTTCAAACATACCCTTGTTAAGGATCATCGATAAAAAGTTCATATAGTCATTGGCGGTACTGCGGGCTCCGCCTGCAGGGTTGGGCCCATTGCCATTATCATTCGCAAAAGTGGTTGAGCGCATTTTAAGCGGTCTGAATAACTTCTCTACGATCAACCGCTCGAAAGATTTTTTACTGATCACTTCCAGTATCCGTCCGACTATGTTGGGGCCAAAGGAGCCGTAATGGAATTCCTTACCCGGATTGTTAGAGATCTCTTTAGCGGCAATAGCATTCACCTCTTCTTCCAGTGTTGCGTATTTGCTGCGTTGCAGGATCTTCAGCAAACTGCCTTTATCATTTTCAATACCGGTGGTATGGGCCAGGCATTGGCGAATGGTTACATAACCCTTCATGTAACTATTCATAATGGGCAGGTATTTGCCAATCTGGTCATCGAGTTTCAGTTTACCTTCATCAACAAACATCATTACCAGCGCGGCTGTTAACCATTTGCTGCAACTGGCAATGGGCGCCTGGGTTTTGGCATTGAACTCACCCAACTCTTTGGAATGAATGATCTTCCCATCTTTATATACCAGGGCTACCACATCGTTACCCAGCAGTTTCTGGTTTTTCTGCAACATGGCATCCAACTGGCTGAAATCGGTTTGGGAATAGGACAACTGAAAGAATAACAGGAGTACGGTTAAAAAACTGCAACTGAGGCAGAAGGGACTGGTTTTTAATGACATAAATGCATGAATTTTGGCCTGGATTATGATTTGCAGGTAAAATAAAACAATTTGAAAAAGATACCCCGGGTTGAACCGGGTTTGATCTTTGTACGTTCAGTAAAAAGAAAGGGTTGGTGAAACCCCTTCGAAATTACCGGAACTGCATTCAATTATCTAATTATCACATTAAACATATGAACTTAGGAAATTTTACCATTAAGGCAGCGGAGGCGTTTCAACAGGCGCAACAATTGGCGTTTAATTCACAAAGCCCCAATATTGAAACGGAGCATGTGTTAAAGGCTTTGCTCGACCAGGAAGATTCGCCGGTTGAATATTTATTAAAGAAAAATAATGTGACCCTGAATCTCCTGGAGAACAAATTACAGGAGTCAATTAATAAACTGCCCAAAACCAGTGGCGATGCGGCGCAAATGGTTAGCCGGGAAACGAACAACGTGATCCTCAGAGCCGGCGCCACCCTCAAAGAGTTCGGTGATGAGTTCATTACCCCCGAACACTTGCTGCTGGCCGTTGTACAGGGCAATGATTCTACCGCACGTTTACTGAAAGAGGCCGGTTTAAGTGAAAAAGGCCTGGTGGCCGCCATTAAGGAGTTACGTAAGGGTGGAACCGTACAGTCGCAAACCCAGGAAACCCAGTTCAATGCCCTGAATAAATATGCCCGCAACCTGAACGACCTGGCCCGCCGCGGCAAGTTGGACCCGGTAATTGGCCGCGATGAAGAGATCCGCAGAACGCTGCACATCTTGAGCCGCCGTACCAAGAACAACCCGATACTGGTAGGGGAGCCGGGCGTAGGTAAAACGGCTATTGCCGAAGGTATTGCGCACCGTATTGTAAATGGCGACGTACCCGAGAACCTGAAGTCAAAAGTTATATATGCGCTGGATATGGGACAACTGATCGCCGGCGCAAAGTATAAAGGGGAGTTTGAGGAAAGGCTGAAAGGCGTAGTGAAGGAAGTAACCGATAGCAATGGCGAGATCGTGTTATTTATTGATGAGATCCATACCCTGGTAGGGGCCGGTGGCGGCGAAGGCGCCATGGATGCCGCGAACATTCTGAAACCCGCGCTGGCGCGTGGTGAGCTGCGGGCCATTGGTGCCACTACCTTAAATGAATACCAGAAATTCTTTGAAAAAGATAAAGCCCTTGAACGCAGGTTCCAGAAAGTAATGATAGATGAACCATCGGTTGAGGATGCAATATCAATTCTGCGTGGTTTGAAAGACCGTTACGAAACGCACCACCATGTGCGTATTAAAGATGAAGCCATTATTGCGGCGGTGGAATTATCGTCGCGGTATATAACCGACCGGTTCCTGCCCGATAAAGCCATTGACCTCATTGATGAGGCTGCGGCAAAATTGCGGCTCGAGATGAATTCAATGCCCGAAGAGCTGGATAATCTGATACGGCAAATACGTCAGCTGGAGATTGAACGCGAGGCTATTAAACGGGAGAATGATGAAGATAAACTCAGGGCATTGAATACCGAGATCGCCAACCTGAGTGTTGAACGCGATACATTGAAAGCAAAATGGCAGGAAGAAAAAGACCTGGTTGATAAAGTGCAGGAAGCAAAGGCAAAGGTAGAGCAGCTGAAGATACAGGCCGAACAGGCAGAAAGGAATGGCGATTATGGCATGGTTGCTGAAATACGCTATGGCAAGATAAAAGAACAGGAACAATTGATCAACGAGTATTCAAAGCAGCTGAATGCCATCAGTGAGAACAAACGGTTGATGAAAGAAGAAGTGGATGCAGAAGATATTGCCGAAACAATAGCAAAATCTACCGGTATTCCTGTGAGCCGCATGTTGCAGAGTGATAAGGAGAAATTGTTGAACCTCGAAGAAAAGCTGCACGAGCGGGTGGTAGGACAGGATGAAGCGATCACAGCCGTAGCTGATGCTATTCGCAGAAGCAGGGCGGGATTGCATGATCCCAGAAAGCCGATCGGTTCATTTATTTTTCTGGGAACTACCGGTGTGGGTAAAACCGAGCTGGCAAAGGCCCTCGCCGATTACCTTTTTGATGATGAAAGTATGATGACCCGTATTGATATGAGCGAATACCAGGAAAAGCATACCGTAAGCCGTTTGGTTGGTGCGCCTCCGGGTTATGTGGGGTATGAAGAAGGCGGGCAACTTACCGAAGCAGTTCGACGTAAACCATATAGTGTGGTGCTGCTCGATGAAATAGAAAAAGCGCATCCCGATGTATGGAATGTATTGTTGCAGGTACTTGATGATGGCCGCCTCACCGATGCCAAAGGCCGGGTGGTGAATTTCAAGAACACCATCATCATTATGACCAGCAATATTGGTAGCCATCTTATTCAGGAGGCGTTTGAAGATGTAAAAGAACAGGATGTGGAGAAGGCTACTGAGCGGGCTAAAGTAGAAGTGATGAACCTGCTGCGGCAAACCATCAGGCCCGAATTCCTGAACAGGGTCGATGAAGTGATCATGTTCCAGCCATTGCTGAAAAAGGATATTGTGGGTATTGTGCAAATACAGTTGAACCACCTCAAAAAGCAGGTGGAAGCCAATGGCATCGACCTTCGGTTCAGCAATTATGCCCTGGAATACCTGGCCGAGCAGGGATTCGATATACAGTTTGGCGCCCGGCCGTTGAAACGGCTGATCCAGAAGGAGATCGTGAATCCGCTGAGTAAAAAGATCCTGGCGGCCGATATCGATAGATCAACGCCGGTAATGGTCGACGTATTTGATGGGGTAGTGGTGTTCAGGAATGAAGCGCCGGAAAAAGTGAAATAAGCTACCCCGGTTGAAGTATGCAATAATTCGTTAAAAGAATGAAAACTACGGTAGCTCAAAAACCATATTGACAGTAGTATGTTATTAATTTAATAGTGAGTGAGAGAAAACATGTGAGCAAAAAGCCTGTCAGATCGAAATTACGGGGCATTGGATTTTGGGGAAGATCTGACAGGCTTTATATGAAAGATCAAAAGGTTGGTTAAAGATAGTTTTTGAACCAGGGCCACTCTGCTACCAGTAGAGCGGCCCTTTTTTAATCAATTCGTTACAGTTTTTAAAAAGCAGTAGTAAAGAGGAGTACGTATGCCAATAAAAAATGACAAGAACAAGGAGATCATTTCTACAAAAGGGATTTGGACCGGCGACGCTGGAGCGCCGGTGAGCCTGGTTTTATATGGCGATTACGAGAGTGATGAATGTGCCAAAGTGCACCGGGTAATTGTAAAGCTGCTCGAATCGCATGGGAAGAAGATCAGGTTCAATTTCCGTCATTTCCCGATGACCCAGATACACCAGCATGCACATAAAGCGGCAGAAGCGGCTGTTGCCGCCGCCCAGGAAGGCAAGTTCTGGGAAATGCATAACCTGTTGTATGCGCATAATCGCCGCCTGGGCAGCATTAGTTTACGGGAGTATGCCCGGGAAGCTGGTGTCATCAGCAAGAATTTTTTGCCCGACCTGGTTGAAAGTAAGTACGGCTGGACGGTAAGGACCGATTTGCTGGAAGCGCTTGACAAAGGCGTTCGGTCGGTACCTACCTTGTTCATTAACGACCGCGAGTATCATGGAAGGCTTAGCCAACCCGAACTGGCAAAGGCCATTGAGGAAGAGTGCCATAGTGCAAAACGTAAAAGGGCCTAAGTGTTGGGAGCGGGATTGTTCTTATGTTGGCGGTCTTTTGTGAAGCCGGTACTGAGCGGAGTCGAAGGATCGAAGGGCCGAAAGGCCGATGGTTTTAAAGTCTAACAGAGGTGTTGTTTTTACAACACCTTTTTTTGTGAGCGAAGGGTGCGCGAGAAATGGTGCTGGATGCACCCGGATGGGCGATATATGTAGACAGGCTGTAGAGTTATTGCCTGGAGATGGTAGGGATATGCTCTGGGTATTGTCTGGCGCGTACTAGGGTCCCTGTAGGTTCTCTGGAAAATACCGGTATAGTACCCCGGCCATCAGGCTGCCAGTTTCTGACAATGCGGCTACCATTACGCAACCATCTGCGCCAGCTTTCCATCAATGTAGCATGTAACTGGCGCCCACCCCCAGCCTGATCCCCTTTTACCCCCTAAGCACCCTGAACGGAGCCGAAGGACCCCAAAAACGCCATGTCGGGGCATAATTTTAAAAAAAAAATTAAAATATTTTTTCAGGGTTCTTGATTTTAAGAATCCTTACTAAAAAGCAATAAAATTTTCGAAATAATAGGGGTGAAAATAAATAATGTGAATAATTTATTGTTCGAACTGGCGTTTTGAGGCTTAAACAATCGATTGCCTATTTAAAACACATACATGTATTTAATTTTAATATTACGTTTGAGAGGCCTCTTTGGCGCCTTTATACCTGCTAACGCTTGTTATTTTCAATAGAAAAAAGAAACTTTGGTTATCAATTAAAATTATAACGATTGCCTGTTCATAGATGCTCCCCCGCCAGGGAGCTTTTTTTATGCCTAAAAAGAAAGAAGGCAGTGTAGAAACACCGCCCTGAATGAATGAATGATTGCTTGCCATATGAAAAACAGCAGTTACGGGTGGAGTCGAACCACCGTAGGAGGGTTTGCCGGCCTCTGCCTCGCCACTCGGCCACGTAACTCGTGAACTTATTTTAATTGTCGCGCCAATAAACCCATCGCAGGTACCAGGTTCTTATATCTTCAAAATACCAGGTGAACAGGATAGCTGCCGCCGGTATCAGCAACAGGTTATACCGCCAGGATGAATATGCGATCATAACCCCGATGGTAACGGTCAGCAGTCGCAAAAATTCAAGATGTACCACCCATTGCTTTTGTTCCATGATGGCCCCGCAATTGATCAGCGTAAGCAATAAGGCAATAGTGATCAGTACCTGTTGATGCAGGGGCAGATAGCTGTCAAATAGAATGAACACAAACAGTAATACAATGCTCAGTGCGATCTGCCATATTACGTAACGGTTCAGGGGCTTATTGACCGGGATATCATTCTTGCGTACCAGCAGCCTTGCTTCGGCCTGTTCGCGAAATTGGGGGTCAAGCAGATCGGGTTTACCGAAAATCAGTTTCACTTTATTCCCAAAGCCCGGTGTTTTGCGGGCAGCCAGCAGCAGTTCCGCAATGAAGTGAAAATGCTGCCATAAAAAACTATAGCTTTTCAGCGGATGCGTTAATCCATATTTTATAGCAACTCCATCTTCTTCCTTTTGAAAAGTACCGAACAGTTTATCCCAGATAATGAACACATCGCCATAATTTTTATCGAGGTACTTTTCGTTGCTGGCATGGTGAACGCGATGGTGCGAAGGCGTTACCAGCATGTATTCCAGAATACCCAGTTTGCCTATCAGCTGGGTATGTATAAAGAAAGGGTACAGCCCGTGCACCAGCAAAATACTGGTGATCATAGATGCCGGAAAACCCAGTAGTGGCAGTACCGCCCAGAACCCGGTGCGTACAAAAGCCTGGAATACGGTGATACGGGCCGATACCGTATAATTGAAATCTTCACTTTGGTGATGCACTACATGCACGGCCCAGAACAGGTTGATCACATGCGCCAGCCGGTGGTACCAGTACCAGAGAAAATCGGTGCACAGCAGCAACACGATCCACAACAATATGCCCGGTTTAATAGTGAATAACCCGAACTTTTTCTGCAACCAGTCATAAATGAAAAAGAACAACCCCGTTACCCATACATCCAGCAGCCGCTCTGCAATTCCTACGCTGATGTTTGCAATAGAATGATGCAGATTAAAAACGGGCTTTTTTTTCTGCCGGGCAATGAAAAATTCAAGCGCCATGAACACTACAAAAAAAGGGACTGCCAGTGCAAGCAGATTCAATTTCATAACCGGTAAAGATTGGTGCGGATAATTACTTTATTGTTTTGGGTCGAGTTTTATAAGTTGATATTGTGATGCATCGGTAATGCGGATCTTCTTTTGTTTATATACTGGATGTTCAATTACAAGTGTTACCGGAAGGTCCTGCCAGGTTGAAATGGTAAAAGCCCCTTTATTGTTCGATAACGCTTCTTCTTCGCCCGATGTAATATAGATATATACATTCTCTATATACTTATCGGTGGCGCTGTTCCTGACCGCTCCTGTTATTGTATGCGGGCGTTCAGGATATATTTCTGATGTATGCAAAATAAAGGCTGGCAACGCAATCAGCCAGCTGTTGCGATGAGTGCGATTCATGCGACAATATTTTTAATAGTTGAAGAAAATGGTATAGCTGCCTGCTAATACCTTATCAACATCGGGCTTTTGAATAGTATAGTTGCATGGTGGTGTAATTCATCACAATGATACAGCAAATTATTAAGTCTACAAAAAAGGTGGACTAAAAAAGTATAAAAACAGGGCTTATTGCAAAAGGGTTAGACTGCCCGTTTTACAGAAGGTTTAATGGGGTTGTAGTTAATTTTTAGTGAAACGGGGTGAATTTTATCAGTGAAACTGCGTGTACGTATATAGGATGATTGCGTTGGGTCGTTAACAACATTTAAAGTTGTTTGTTTTCAATACACAGGCATGAAAATTGTTAAAGTTTTCGTGAAATGTTTTTGATTAAACACAACTAAATACGCAAGTATGAAATCAATGGGAAACCTGTTTAAGTATGTAATGGTTGTTGCCGTGGGAGCAATCATTTTTTTTGCCTGCTCTAAAGAAAAATCTTCCGACAATTCATCTGTGCCTTCAGGTAAGCAAAGTTTGAACCTTTATCTTACTGACGGACCAACTGATTTTTTCGACAAAGTGCTGATCGATATTAAATCAGTAAAGGTATTGGTTGATACCTGTGACAGAAGCCGCAGACGCCAGGACAATTGGGACAGCACCAAGAAATGCTTTGTTTGGGATTCACTGGCGGTAAAACCCGGTGTATATGATCTGCTGTCATTGCGTAATGGTATCGATACCCTGCTGGGTAGCGGTATTGTAACAGACGGCACTATCCGAAAAATTGTTATTACGCTTGGAACCAACAACTCAATTGTAAAGGATAGCGTTTCTTATCCGCTGAACCTGCTGAATAACCAAACTACCATCACTATCAGATTGTTTGGTAATGAGTGGGACAATTTCCAGAGCGGTCACTACAGGCTGTGGCTTGATTTTGATTGTGGCCGGTCAATTGTTCGCCTGCGCGATGGCGCGTTCTACCTGGCGCCGTTTATCAAGGCTTTCATTATTAAAGAATCGGGTGCGGTGAAAGGTATCGTTAAGCCAAATGATGCCTATCCGATCATCTCTGTTTACAATGCAACCGATACGGCTTATGCCTTCCCATGGCGCGATGGCCAGTTCAAAGTACGCGGGCTCAATTCAGGCACTTATTCTGTATTCGTAAATGCCGGCAATGGTTACAAGGATACAACCATCAGCAATGTATCGGTAACTGTAGGCAAGGAAACAGATCTTGGCACAATTACCCTGCATAAATAAGTTAAACACGAAAAACCCATACAAACCCTGGCAACTTTGTTTGCCGGGGTTTTTTTTATGGGCAAATATGGGCCCCAAAGGCGAGAAGTCCAGGATGAATGCGGGCCCAGAAGTGGGAAGATCATAGCGAATGATGAATGTGAGCGGCCCATGGTGAATTGTGAATGTGGGCCCAGAGGTAAGAGGTTCATGGCGAATAATGAATATGGGCCCAGAGATAAGAGGTTCATGGCAAATAATGAAAGTTGGCCCAGAAGTGAGCGGCCCATGGTGAATGGTGAATGCGGGCCCAGAGGTAAGACGTTCATGGCGAATAATGAATATGGGCCCAGAGATAAGAGGTTCATGGCAAATAATGAAAGTTGGCCCAGAAGTGAGAGGCCCATGGTGAATTGTGTATGCGGGCCCATAGGTAAGAGGTCCAGGGCAAATAATAAATGTAGGCCCAGAGGGGCGGGGCAGAACCTGGCTGACCGCAAATTCCGGGCAGGCTGATCCTCCTCAGTGGCTTCTCCCAATTCTTTCCTAACTTTGCGGGCCTTATGCTGCTTTATAAAGAATTTACCTTTGATTCAGCCCATTTTTTACCTAATGTGCCAGATGGGCATAAGTGTAAAAACATTCATGGTCATACCTACCGTTTGCGCGTTTGGCTGAAAGGCAAACCCGATCCTCAACTGGGTTGGATCATTGATTTCGCAGAACTTAAAAAGATCATCAAACCGGTGGTAACCCAGCTCGATCATAAATTAATGAACGATCTGCCCGGTTTGCAAAACCCTACCTGCGAACTGATCGCTGTATGGATTTGGGACCAACTGAAGCCATCGCTGCCCGCCATGCACCGCATTGAGTTGCATGAAACGCCTACCTCGGGTGTCATCTATGAGGGTGAATAGAACGTGTTGATGTCGCAACAATATGAAGTAAGAAATAGGAAGTAAGAAGTATGACAAAGGCCGGAATATTCTGGTTCTTCTTACTTCATACCTCGTACTTCATACTTCGTGCCTCACGCCTCGTGCTTGCTGAAAAAGTTGTCGAGCGAAATGGGCCCGCCTCCTTCGATCAGGAAAAATATCAGCAACAGCAATACGATAAATGCAAATGGCAGCTCAAAAGCACCAAAAGCATCCCGCTGTGTATTGATGAAAATAATGGCGCCCATCAAAATGGGAATATTCAGCAATGCGGCCCACCGGGTGAGCAGGCCAATGATCATCAGAAAACCTCCCAGCAGGTGCGACCAGGTTATAAAAATTACCAGCCAGTCGGAGCGGTTGGCAACCAGGCTGCCTTTTACCAGTTCTTCCAACGTAGCCGTATTTACCAAAAAGAAGATGCCTTTAAAAAAGAGACAGATCCCTAATGCTACCCGCAACACAATGAGCCAACGGGGATGGTGTGTAAGGCTCCACTGCTGAATTTGTTGAAGCGTACCCATGGCATAACATTTAAAATTTGAAAAATGCTAATGGGTAAACCGTTAACCTATTAACTGGTTGACCCAGTAACTGCCCCGGCCTTTGCCTAAGCTTATTAACGTTCTATAAAGTTACACCTGTTTTAACCATAACAGGCCGGTCATAACATTAATTTATATACTGTGAAAGACTTGCTAAATCACATGGCTGCTAAAATATATTCACATGTAATGCGTTGTTAGCAAATTACCCGATCTTTACCCCTTCCGTAGTGCAACTTATGAATTCACCCAAACGGCCAAGGCCTTCTGTTAAAAAATCAAAAACCATGAAGAAATCTGCCCTAATCTGGACAGGCGCATTATTCGTACTCTCCGCTTCCACTTTATCATTCAGTATGTGTAAACCTGGTGTCGCCAAAGGACAAACAGGCCTGCCCGGAGATAGTGGGAAGATCGCGGCAAAAAATGATACCGACGCTACAAGACCTTCATTGCCACCACTGGATACCGCTTTATTTCTTGCTAAACTGCAACAGAACGCCAATGGCGACTCTTCTGGCAAATGGCCGGTAAAAGGGGCTTATCCAAACGCAGGCGCTCTATTGCCATTTAAACGCATTGTAGCCTATTATGGAAATTTCTATTCAAAGAAAATGGGCGTACTGGGTGAATATTCCGAGGATGTGGTCATTGAAAAATTAAAAGGAGAAATAAAAAAATGGCAGGCGGCCGATACTTCCATGGAAGTGATCCCTGCTATTCATTATATCGCAGTAACAGCACAGGGCAGTCCCGGCGACGCTGGCAAATACCGCCTGCGTATGGGGCCTGCACAGATCGACAAGGCCATCAATATGGCCAAAAAAATGAATGCGTTGGTATTCATTGATGTACAGGTTGCTTTAAGTACACTGGAAGAAGAGATCCCTATGCTGGAAAAATACCTGAAGATGCCGAATGTGCATTTGGGTATTGACCCCGAATTCTCCATGAAAACGGGTAAAAAGCCAGGTACGGTGATCGGCACCATGGATGCCACCGACATTAACTGGACATCCAACTACCTCACCAAACTGGTAAAGGCCAATAACCTGCCGCCCAAGATCCTGGTGGTGCACCGCTTTACACAGGGTATGGTGACAAACTATAAGCAGATCAAATTACAGCCTGAAGTTCAGATCGTTATGGATATGGATGGCTGGGGACACCAGGCTCGTAAATTCAACACCTACAAACAGTTCGTTTACAAAGAGCCGGTACAGTTCACCGGTTTCAAACTGTTTTATAAGAACGATCTGCGCGAAGCAAAAAGCCATGTGTTAACGCCGGCTGAAGTGCTGAAATTAAAACCGCAACCGATCTATATTCAGTATCAGTAAGAAAGTTATTATGAATAAAAAATGGCCCCCAACTGAAGTCGGGGGCCATTTTTTATTTTGGTGCGCCCGGCACGGGCGCAAACT
>NZ_LVYD01000056.1 GCF_002077945.1 Niastella vici | reverse complement strand
GCTAAATTTTTGTTTGTAAATGATGCTTACTTTTTTTATAGTGGTTTTCAGCTTTGCCACTTTCCCATGTTATCTTTCTGCAAGAGGATCCTTTTCCTGCATAATAATAGTATGGGCTTTTTTATATAGACCGATCAGTACTATTATTGAAACTTTGGTTGATTATTACCTATTTATTTGCTTCATTTGTTATCAATATGTTTTCGGTACAGTTAACGACACTACAAGGAAGGGATCTGGAGTTACTGCATTAACCGTAGCAAAGGCGAATTCTTTTCCGATATTATAGGCGCATGCGACTGCTTATAAAATCTGATTTTATGGAATGCCGTTAAATCAATATTCTAGTGAAAGGCAGCTTTTTTTATAAGACTGTTATATGTCTTCCCCTGAAATAACTTAGTAAGCTTTTTATCCTTTCCATAAACTGCGATAACAGGTACAGCTGTTACTTCAAAATAAGTGGCTAATTTATTATCGATATCCTTTCCGTTGATAATGTTTTGATATTTATTTAAACCATATTCTTTGTCAAATTCTTTCATTGACTGATAAGAAGCTTGTGTAACAAGATAAAATCTGATATCTTTCAGTTCATCCATCTCCTTAATAAAGCCTTTCAATTGCGCACGGCAATATGGGCAATTCGGACTATAGTAAAACAATACCGCAGGATTATTTGCAATCAAGTCTTTCGAATTTGAATAATTAGAGCTGTCCGGACGCATTAATGTAAAAGATGGCATAGGTTTACCTTCTAATCCGGTCTTTTCAGATTCTGTGCTATAACAGCCGGAAACATATATTAATACTAAGGTGAGTACTGCTAAATGTAATGTTTTCATATTGTTAATCACTCCATTATGTTATTAATGTGTTTTAGATCATTGCATTATTATCGGGTGCTTTGTTTCGACTGTGTTTCTTGTCTCAAGTCCTTGTGTAGTTTCTTGTGATTTAATCAGGCTCATTACCTGAACCAACCAGTCAAGCAACAAAGCTGTAAAAGCACTGGTAATAATTATTGGAAATGCCTGGAATCTCAATGCAGCCGAAGATGCACCAATTGTAAAACCTGCATTTAATAACCATATGGAACCACCCATCCAGACTGCATATCTAAATTCACCATGATATTGCCATCCTTTTAATAAGAAGTAACATAAGAGACAGCAAATCATAACCACATTGATTGCTCCTGATAGAATTGGATAAAAACTTAATGTCCATAATTTTTTACTTTCAAAGCGGGAGTTTACTAAACGGCTTGAATAGCCAAACCATTTTCGAGCATCCTCAGTTACACCGGTTTTGTCATCATTATAGTATTCAAGAAACTCTAATGGTGGCGCATAGTATTTTTGAGCGTTGGGCCATAAGAAATACCTGATAAAATGCCAGGGATATTGTTTTATTATATACAAACCATAGACTTTAAAATAAGGACCCATAGAAGCCCACTTTTTTAGGTTATTGGCTGCTGGATCATTTTTGAAAACTTTGTCACGATATTTTATCATGGGCATTTCTTTCGACCACATATAGTAAGTACTCGCCTGAATAGCTTCTAACGGAAACTTTTTTACATCTCGTGTGCTATCAAAATACTCACAGATCATATTGTTAAATTCTTGAAATATTTTGGGCACAGGTTTCCGATCTGCTGCATTTACATATCGGTAAGTATACATCGCATTGTTTGTTAACTGCCAGCCGCTAAAGGGCGAGTATTGCCAGTCGCCAGTCAGTTTTTCATACTTGTACATAGTGAAAAGTGTAAACGAACCTATTAGTATTGCTGCGAAGCCAAGTCCCGCCAGTTTTCTTTTGATTGACATATTAGAAAACCAAAATGCCAATGCCGAGATAACCGGGTAGATGATAGCATTGTAGCGTACCGTGAAAGCAATAAATATTACTACGGCATGCCATATAATTAGTTTAGTGGTAGGGCGATGAATGATGTGCAACAACAAAGCAAACCAGGTAAAACTGAGACTAAGGAAAATGCCATCACTGCTAATTAAATTGCTTAAATGTAAGAATAAGGGGTTAAAAGCTATAAAACATAACAATATAACTTGTACTATCCTTCTTGGTTTATAAAAATAGATTAGTGTATATAAAAAATATAATGCACTAAGTTCGATAAAAAGATATTGAAAAGCTGTTAGCATATAATCTGTTCGATTAAACACACTGAACAACCGTAAGAATTTTGAATAACCGATTAAATAACTATTTACATCTAAATTTTTATCAGCGGCTTTGATGTAGGCAAATGAATCGTCATGTATGTAGCTGGCATAAGGGTAAAAGTATTTAAACGCTAGAAATTGAATTACAATTGCGGCTGCTGCAAACCATAATATTGTTCTATTGCGTCGGTTTTTAAACAAAAAGTCTTTAAACGAAACTTCTGAGTATATTAAGCTTTGTTCAGTCATAACTTGAATTGTGAGAAGTGAAAATGAATAGTCGATTATCTATTGATCTCTTTCCTTCTTTAGCCGTGTGAAACCCCATATTCATTCGCTGCATTCCATGTCTGTAGATTCTCTTTTTTCTGTCTTTTGTATAATATGATAGCCCACAGATCGAGCAATATAAAGGTCCCATTAAATGCTAGATGTCCTTTCCACGAAAGAAACTCTATTATTCCGCCGCAGCTACAAGGCATTTCTGTACTGATACTGAACAAGGCTATGATATATCCGGTAAACAGAATCATTAAAGTGAGGGTAACTAAAAGACCTTTGTATCTCCAACGCGGAACAACAAGCATCAGCACAATCACAAACTCCACAATTGGTAGAAGAATAGCAATTGCCGTTGCGAAAGGTGCCAATATGGGATTCTCACCTAATTGCTCAATAAAGACCTCATAATCCTGAATTTTCGCAATACCTGTATAAAGAAATAGGATAATATTAAGTACAGTAATTATTTCTATGATTGTTGTACGCTTAACCATATGGCAAGATTTTATAGTTGTCCGTTAATTTTAAAGGAGCCAAATTATGTTCAATTGTTAAACTCTTACTTGCTGGGAATTTATTTTGCGATTCTTTTCAACAAACATCTTATTATTAAACAACCCATACTTCACAATGCAATAAATCGCCCTAAACCCATCCTTCCATCCAATCTTCTTGCCCTCCGCAAACGTTCTTCCATAATAGCTGATACCCACTTCATATATCCTGATGCCAGGGATCATGGAGATCTTTTGCGTCACTTCCGGTTCAAAGCCAAATCGCTTCTCATGTAAATAAATGCGTTGTATAATAGCGGTACGGAATACCTTGTATCCTGTTTCCATGTCGGTCAGGTTTAAATTGCTCATCATATTGCTTAAGAAGGTAAGCACCCGGTTGCCAATAGAATGCCAGAAGAACAGGATGCGGTGTGGATTGCCGCCCATAAATCTTGAGCCGTATACCACATCTGCCGATCCGAGAACTATAGGTTTCAAGAGCGTGTTGTACTCACCCGGATCGTATTCCAGGTCGGCATCCTGTACCAACAAGTAATCACCGGTTGCCTGGGCTATACCTGTATGGATCGCCGCACCCTTTCCCTGGTTTACATCGTGCTTTATATATTTAAAGTAGTTGATGGTCAGGTTCTCCTTGTTGTTCATATATTGCTGGATGGCCGCTTCGGTATTATCCTTTGAGCAATCATTTACAATGATCACTTCCTTTTCTATATTCCTGATCAGCTTCACTTCATTGATCCGGTCTAATATCAATGAGATCGTGTTCTCTTCATTATATGCGGGAATGATGATCGATAAACGCTTAATTGTATCATTATTCGCTGCGGTTCTATTCCCGATATTCAATTCAATCGACGTATTTTGATCTTCCTCTACGGGCAACGATGCCAGCGGAGATAAAGGGTCTGTTCTCATTGACATAAAAGGTGTTTTTAAGTTAAAAACCTGTTCACTTTGTTATGCCGCGAGAGCCATCCTGATGGAAATCGGGGTGGGATGCGGCAATATTTGAAACTTTATCTTAAATATTTGTATCGTCCGGCTAAGGAATAACGGACATATTTTAAGGCATAACATGCTTTATTAGTTACATAAGATCACTCATGTAGCATTAATTTCAATTTGTTGACCTGGCAAATGAAAGTATTGCCAATGCAGTTGTTAAAAGTTGCAGGCTTGGGGTGTAACGCTTTTCCTTATCAGGAAATGTTACTTCGTCTTAATTTATGTTTGAGTAATGAGCCTGTAATGAAGTTAACAGGTGAATTCATGAAGATGGTGTACGTAAGCATGGATAGGTTTTTTAAAATTGAGCAAATGAAACTATGGGCCTGGATTTGTCGTTTCCAAAAGTGCCGGAAACATTCATCGTTCAAATCCTGATGCAAAATACGACTGTAATAAAGCGATAAAGTAGCGATTTCATAGAAAATGGTAGCGATTCGGTATTTTTTTGAATGGTGATCATTTAGCCTTTGTTTTAAGTTCTCCATGTTGTCTTAAAGAATCCTCTTAATTAGTTTGCTGATGCAGGATTTCGTTTTTTCTCCATTGCAAAGGCGTCATTCCTGTATGCCTTTTGAAATGAATATTTAAATTTGTTTTATCAAGCCCCACGCGGGCGGCTATGTATGTTACATGGAGATCGGTTGTCGTCAATAGTTTTTTGGCGCGTTCTATTCGGACTTTAGTTAGATACTCATGTATACTCGAATTAGTAAGGATCCTGAATGCAATACTCAAACTATTGCTATTCATTCCGAATTTTTTTGCTAAGAAGGTATAATCATGATTGTCCTGGTAATTGTTTTCCAGAAATGCTTTGATCTCTTCTGCTTTTGCAAGGACCTGTTTTTCCCGTTGAATGGTGAGATATTGCATAGCCGAATAAGGTTAAATGATGTAAGAATTGATTTAAGTTCATGATGAACAACAATGCACTATATTAGTGATCGATATTGTGTTCCTTTTGAGGGTAAACCTTTCAGTTTTCGGAAGCTTCAAGCAATTTATAATATTGCTCTGTATAGGCTATAAACTGGTCATGTGTTTCCAGTTTTTGAGAAACGGGAACCATGTGTTGGCAATCCGATTCATTCGTTGCAACTATATCATTTCCCGTTTTTTGAAAGACCAGGCAATAAGAATAGTGTAAAGTAATGAAGCAAGCCATTTCTGCTAAACCTTTGTCATATACTTCTATTAAATCTCCAGGTGTCAAGGCATCTATGTCGCCCATTCTTCTAATATTCAGGGTTTCAACAAATTTTTTCTTTTCGGCATAAAGCACTACACTTAAACGGGTGTCTTCTGTGTCTATAAATCTATACTCTGCCTGAAGTGAGTTATCATCGAGCGACTCTATAATGATCCCGTTCCTGGTTACCAGTTCGCAGTTATCGCTGTTGTCTACATAATCATATACTTGCTGTTCAATATTGGCTCCGGTAATCATGGTAGATAAAGTTTAAGATTGAGTATCGTTGATTTTAAGAACGGATGGTAGGTATTTTATGCTCTAGCCTATGAGTCACTACTATTTTCATTTTTTATAGCAATGTAAAATGGATAGGGTAGCGATTTGGTATTATTTGGTAGCGATTCGGTATTAATTGGTGGCCATTCGGTTCCCATTCATGAACCTGAACGTTCCCATGCAAGATCAATTAAATCGGGATTGTTACGCCATTCTGTGGGCGTCTTGCCTGTATAGTGTTTAAATTGTTTGATAAAATTCGTTTTATGAAGTCCTACTTTTTTTGCGATATCAGCAATGGTTCTATTGGTGTTTTCAAGTAGTACCTTAGCATTTTCTATTCGTACTCTGGTTACATATTCGTGCAAGGAGGTATTGGAAACAGCCTTAAACGCTGTTTTAAGTTTGAGCTTATTCATTCCGAATTTTTTTACGAGGTCATCGCAACTGTGGTGCACACTGTAGGTTTTGTCAAGGAAAGCTTTTATTTCCCTGGCTGTTTCAAGGTCTTTGTCCTTTAGTGGTATTACAGACGGTGCTTTTGCATGACGCGACTTTTCAAGGTCTGTTTTTCTGATTCGTATTTGCATATCTGGACAAGGTTAAGGTCAGAAAAATGTCATGTCGTAACATTCATTCATTCTAGCTACAACATTTGTCTACATCAATAAGGATTATCTTTTCCTGAAAATGGGTTGAACGTGTTTTCAGGACTGTGAGTGAAATAAAATTAGGAGGATTATTGCAAAAGATGATGTCACAAATTAATATTTAAATTATCGTTAGTTCTAAAATAATGTAAGCATTATAGTTAGATTAAAAATTACATTGGTAAATAATTGTTAACAAAAAAATTACAGAATTGAATAAAGGTGGATGTTTAATTTGTTGTTATCTATATATAGAACTATGTTTTTCAATGCAAAAGATGACTTTTTTTAAGCTTGATCTCTTTGACCGGATAGCGGTACAGGTAACCCTGTATATCTTGCTATTTAGTTCAATTTAGTGGTGGCAAATAGTTAATTTCAATAGAAAGCAACTCAGTAAATTGCCGGCTCAATTTTTTTAACGCATTTTCTCGTTGGTATGGTCTGATTAGTGTCCCCTTTTATATATCCTCTGGGAACCATCATTTATTTAACCTCAGTCAATAAACTATTATCCATGGAGCTTGCCATTACGGACACTGCCATTACTCCCATTGATTTCCAAAAAATACAATCTGGAGACCCTTCTGAATTTCAAAAATTGTACAGGAAAATTTATAACAAGTTGCTTGATGAAGCAACCTGCCTGGTGAACGATCAGGAACAATCAATCACCGGGGTGCAGCTTAGTTGTATTCAAAGCTGGATCCACTGTGAGGGTATCACCTCAGAACAATATTATTTCGGCTATGTCCGTAGCCGGTTGCTTCGTTATACCCAGGCTTTGCGTGATGATCACCGGCGCATTCACCACGAGCTGGGAGTTTTAAACGAGCTCCTTTCGGTTCAATATGAGCGACCTTTTTATCACCTGGCTAATTTGTACGAGAATTTGACGGTATTTCAAAAAGGATTGATCCGAAAAACCTTTAAATTTTATTACCAGCCCGCGCCAGGTAATCCATCTAATCCTGGGGTAGGCCCGCATCCTTTACCGGCTCAAACTTTATTGAATTACGCTTTTTACACACTTCATTATATCCTTGTTTGATAATATTAGGCTTTGGAATTCAATTATTTATGATCCATGGAGTTCAGATTTGAAAAAACTTTCATTTTTCTATAGTAAGTAATTTCTTTCGCGTCGTTTTAATATTATAGGCCAGCCTACCCGGTATAAAAATTCAACCAAATAATTAAAGTTTTTGGGCAACAACTGAAAACAGGCTAAACTTTATTTTATGCCTTATGAGTTGTTGTTTTTAAAATGGAGGATAACCTAATCATTCCAGCGATCTTGTATTGTTTCCTATAAACGTTTTGATAGCAGAAGCACAAAGTCCGGTGTTGATTACCAGAGCAATTCAACCATAACCGGCTAAGGATGTGAGCATGCCAGGTCATTGCGATATGGCCTGGCCTTCCTTACAACATAAGATATTTACAATGATGTTCATCAGGATATCGTTGGTAACATCATTGACCTATGAATGACTGGTTTTTTCAGTTCCTTGAAGACGCCCCATGCGGGCTGTTTTTAAACGGCTTGCTTTTCTCTCTTCCTTTTTCCTGATTGAACTATTAACCCTATTTGATATGAGGCAAAAGACGCTTTTGTTACTACTCCACTTTTTATCTGCTACCCTGTATGGTCAAAACGATTTGTTGTCGTTATTTCCCAGGCAGATTCCGAAACCATTTTATTTGAAAAAGATCAGCCTCATTCTTCCTAATGATCATACCGAAATGCCGGTCTGGAAATATGGCATTGGCAATTGTCCAGCGGATACGTTATCACTAATGAGCTTTTTTCATAAAAAACAGCTCACCGGTGATGATACGCTGTTTTATTTTCTCGGCGCCGGACCTTCAGAACAATATCTTCTTCCTTTTGAAACCGGCACCGAAATCCTGTTGAATGCTGGCTCTTTTCTGCAGTTTGCTTCTATAAACGAAGGGAAAAAGAAATTAATTATAAGGGGTGAGCTGTATGTAGCTACCGGCAACGATTCTGTATCGATAGAGGTGGAGGGGAGTATCGTAAAAGCAGGAAGTGGGACGAAACTAAATATCTTCAATTATCCTGACGAGCCCATTATCATTTCGTGTATAGAGGGATTAGTTGAAATCAAATATCAGGGGAGCGTAGGCCTCCTGCCTCAGTATACCGAGGCATATATCAATAAGTCAGGCCTACATCTTAGCACAAAAAAAAGCCATGCGAAAAAAGCTTGCGAATGGGTATATGGAAAAATGGAAGCTCCTGATCTTCCTTCCGCGCTGAAACGAATCCTCCGCTGGTATGATTACCCCATTTTCTTCAATAATAGGGATGTTGAAAATGGTCGGGTTGTCGAATTCCCTTATCGTATTACTCCTGTGGATGAAATGCTAAGTATCTATCAAAGAGCCAATCCCGGATTGGAGTTTCAAATTCACAAGGGCAAAATAATCGTAACAAAAATAAAATCGACTTATTTTGAAGAACAATCTATTCATTTTCAGTCAGGTACTACTAGCGATGACCCCTGATGCGTCGGGGATTTAATTTTGGGGCCTATCCTTATTTTCCAATTGTGCAAGCACCACTTGCACAATTAAGCGATTCAACTTATTTTGCTGAAAATAAACGGTTTGCAATTTTGCAATCACCCCTTGCCAAATTAAGTTGGCACCACCATTCAAAACCCAACCACCTCCCAAAACGCTTTCTTCGGTTGCCCGTTCACATCAAACAGGGTAGGGTAATTCTTTCTTCCCATAACGGGGTATTCATCGAGCCAGGTGCGCCGGTCGCTCACACCCCAGCAGGTAACACCGGTGATCACATTTTTATATTCGCGGAAAATGCGGAACACTTTTTTGTATTGCTCCAGTTGTTGCTGTTCGCGTTCGGGTGTAAAGGTATCCACATCATCGGCTCGCTTCGCGCGGCGATTCTTCTCCCAGGGATAAACAGAAATATCCAGTTCGGTAAATTGTACTTTCAGTCCCAGGGAGGAGAATTTTTCAATGGCAGTGCGTAATTCATTTTCGGTAGGCTCGTATAGGCTCCAATGCGCCTGCAAGCCCACTCCATGAATAGGTACTTTGGCATCAACCAGTTTTTTCAACAGTTGGTAGATGCGCTCCATTTTTTCGGGTCGTTCTGAATTATAGTCATTATAAAACAGCACCGCATTGGGGTCTGCTGCATGCGCATATTCAAATGCCTTCGCAATAAAATCTTCCCCACAGATCTGGTACCACAGCGAATTACGCAACAGCCGGCTGCTGTTATCATCCACCGCTTCATTCACCACATCCCAGGCATAAACCTTTCCCTTATACCGGTTCATTACGGTAGTGATATGTTCTTTCAGGCGATTGAGCAACACTTCTTTGGTAACCAGGTTGCCTGATGCATCTTTAAACAACCAGGCCGGCGTTTGTTCGTGCCAGCATAAGGCGTGGCCGCGCACCTTCATGCCATGTCTTTGTGCAAAGTTTACGATGCTATCGGCCGGCCCCCAGTTGTACCGGTCTTCTGCCGGGTGAATAGGCCCCATCTTCATGGCATTCTCTGGTGTCAGGCTATTGAATTGTTGGGTAATAAGTTGTGCATCGGGGCCACTCAAATTGCGCCAACTAACTGCTACGCCAATAGGGAAGTAGTCAGCGTAATAGTCTTTTAATCCTTTGGTTATATTTTGGCAGAAAAGTGTTGTAGACAGGATCAACGATATAGAAACAGACACTGTTCTTTTCATATAATTAGTTCTTAAGTCGTAAATAATGTATCTTTTGTTACCGGGTACCAGTTCCCGGTTTCCAGGTCCTTAATGTCAGCGTGCTAGCTAATATTCGGCCTGCAAATGAGCCCCGGTAACAGGCAACTGGTAACAGGTAACTATACAAATTACCTCTCCGGCCCCAAATAGCTCTTCCGCACCCCACCCCAGTCAATCACAATCTTCTGCAGCACCACACCGGGATCAACCGCCCAGATCTTCAACATATGATGCCCCGCCTTATGCAACGTGTGAACAGAGGTGCTGATGCGGATATTATCGCTTACCGATTGCGCCCAGGCATTTTCAGAATTATCTGCATGCAAATTCACCAACTGTGGCGCCTCCTCATCGAAGGAAATGCCATACCGTAACCCGTTCGATTCATTGAAGGGCAGGGTAGGCGAGCAGTATACCATCACCTTCGTGGCGCCTGTATCGGTAGTGAACAGGTCGTATTCAAGATGGGCCGAAGTATCCCTAAAGGTGGCCGGTCGTGGAAATGGCGGAAAAAAGGTCATGCCGTTACCGGTCCTGCCTATATCTGCGATCCTGACCCAATGCGTGACCGCATCATCTACTACGTTTGCTAAATGGTCTGCATCCATAGAAATATATCCATCTGCTTCCACATGTGTTTGCTGTTTGAGCCCCGGTACAGTTGTTTTCTCCAGGGTAGCAAATACAGTCACATCACCATTCGGACCGCTAATAGTGATGGGCGCCTGGTGCTTTCCTTCCGGCACAGCCTGCCATTTCACCTGCACCCATATCCGTTGTTCTTTTTCAACCCGGCCACTGGTTTGTGATAGCTGTAGCCAGGAACCAGCTGGTTTTATGGTATAATTAAATGAAGCGTTGCCTGCGTTAACCACATCGATATAATGTTTATCACCCCGATGATTACTGAATGCGGGCAGCACAGCTTTAACTGTATCATTGGACCACCACACCGTTTCTGAACCTTCAATGGCAATGGCCATAAGGGTATGAATGGCCGGCTTTCTAATTTTAACAGCCGGCATCCTGTTCACCGGCGGTTGTTGCCACCAGGTATAACCGATATGCGTTTGGTCCATCATGTGGTCCCACTTTCCATTGGCCATTACCTTGTTGTAATGCAGGCTCAGCAGGGAATCGGTATCATATAATTCCTGCACGCGGTTGGCGAGCTCATTAGTTGCTACACGGCTCTGCTTTGCATACAAATGATTTTTGCCGGCTGTAACATACAGTTCATTCAGGTTGGCGCTGGCCTTTACCGGGTACAACACCAACTGGTAGAATGCATCTTTATATTGGGCAGGGATGAGCTTGTATAATTTTTCAGCCAGTAGAACCAGTTCATTGTAATCGCGCACCACTTTATCTGCTTCCTGGTAATTTACCTGGCTATAGGTATCAGGCGCCAGCAACTCCGGTTTGCGGCGGCTGTTGTACTGCGTGTATTTGGTAAGCAGGTAAGCGATATCTGCTGCATAGGTTTTTCCGAATTGCTGGGCCGCCCATTTTTCGGTATAACCACGGGAAGGATCAACCGGGTACGCAGCAGGGTTCCACGCATAATCAAGAAAGAACGAGATGGGCAATTCCATGGGCTTCAGGTCTCCTACATTCACGATCCAGATGCGGTTCACCCCATATTCCCAGGCCAGATGCATTTGCTCCCAGGTGCGGGGAATGGTATTGGTGTTGATCCATTTGTAATTGCGCGGGCCGCCCACATAATCGAAATGATAATAAATGCCATAACCACCAGCCCGTGCAGGGGCATCCCGTTTTGGCAGCTTGCGGATGTTGCCCCAGTTATCATCGCATAATAACAAGGTAATATCATCGGGCACCCGCATGCCCCGGTCGTAATAGTCCTGCACTTCTTTATACAGTGCCCACAATTGGGGTGTGGCCGTAGCGGCTGCACCGGTTACATCGGCAATGATCTGGCGTTGATCGGCAACAATTTTTTCCAGCAGGGCGATATTGCTTTTTTCGCTCATGGGCTCATCACCATCGCCCCGCATGCCAACAGTGACAATGCTTTCATACCCCCGTTTGCGGCGAATGCCTTCCGCCCAAAATTGCTTCAAACGCATTTCGTTGCTATCGTAATTCCATTTACCGCTGCCATAGCGCCGCCATTCATCATGCGCGCGCAACATGGGTTCGTGGTGACTGGTGCCTATTACAATCCCATACCGGTCGGCCATCACGGCATTGAGCGTATCATCGTCATAAAAAGCATTGCCCCACATGGCCGGCCACAGGTAATTGGCTTTCAGGCGAAGCAACAGCTCAAACACTTTTTCATAAAATAAATGATTGAACCCGCCGAAGGTAGCTTTGCTCCAGCCGGCTAAAGCCGGTGCTTCGTCATTGAGAAAAATACCGCGGTATCGTACGCCGGGGTGTTGGTATTGTCTTATTTGCGGGTTATACCAGCATTCGCGGGCCGTTTTCACCGGCACATCGGCCCACCAGTACCAGGGCGATACGCCCAGCTGTTTCGACAATTCAAAAACACCGTAAGCAGTTCCGCGCCTGTCACTGCCCGCAATCACCAGGGCATTATTTACGCCGGGAAAGGGATTGGGTATAACGGTGAGCTGAAAAGCTTCCCATTTATCTTTTATACTGTCGACGGATAATTTTTTCAGGGCCACCAATTGCCTGATGAGCAGGGATTGATCGAGCGAACCAATGACGATAATATTTTTGGCAGTGCCACGGGGATGCGTATGGGCGGTATCGGGTTTTTTGCCGGTAACTTTTTCAATATCGGTTTGCAGTAAAGCGGCTGCTTTTTGTACCAGCCAGTGATCGCCGGCATCAACATAAATGGGGGTAGCCGATTTGCTGGCAACAATGGGGAAGGCGCCAACCGGTTGTTGGGCAAAAAGGGAATGAAGGGCGAGCCCCATCAATATGGTCAGTATCGTTCTTTTCATATGGAATTCAGCGAAAAGAGGGGCATCGTACAATCAACGATGCCCTTATACTTTTCTTAGTAAGCTTTAACCAAACTGATCAGCTGATTGAGCTGTTTGGTTAGCTGCGTCTTTATTTCGATAAACTTAAAATCCGATCGAATTGCCGCCGTCAACAGGTAATACCACGCCGGTGATATATTTGGCACTATCAGTGGCCAGGAACAGGGCGGCATCGCCGATATCGGCAGGCATCCCCATCACCCCCATGGGCGTACGGCCCAACGCCTTGTTCTTACGGTCAACATCCTGGTTAAATGCTTTGGAGGTCATATCGGTGGCAATAAAACCGGGCGCAATGCAATTGATGCGAATGCCCTGTGGCGATAGTTCAGTGGCCATGGCCCGCGTCATACCCTCGATAGCAGTTTTGGAAGCCGAGTAAGCAATTACTTTCGGAATACCATATTGCGCCGCCATGGAACTGATGTTCACAATGCTGCCTTTTTTATTGGGCAACATGGTCTTTACCACTTCACGCGTCAATACAAATACACCCACTAAATTGGTCTGTATCACTTTTTGAAAATCTTCATTGGTAACCTCGGTGAATTCCTTCTTCATATTGATGCCGGCATTGTTCACCAGTATATCGATATGGCCAAATTGTGTAATTACTTCTTTTACCAGGTTGGGGATGGCATCGAGGTTGCTGAGGTCGGCCACCATGGGAATGCACAGCGCGCCCAGTTTTTGTTTGGCCTGTTGCAGTTTTTCGGGATCACGGCCTACAATGACCGTAGTGATGTTGTGCTGTACAAATTTCTCTGTAATGGCCAGGCCAATGCCCGAACCACCACCGGTCACGATCGCTACTAATTGATTATTCATTTATACCAGGTTTATCATTCTTTAATTTCAGGGTTAGTGGTCTATGTTCCTGTTCCCGGTTGCCGGTTACCAGTTGCCAGGCCTTGAATTTCGATCACTCTTATTGCTGTCGGGGTTTCCGAATTTTTTACCCCGGTAACCGGAAACTGGCAACCGGTAACTGAATTTCCCGGCAACTGGTAACTGGTAACCGGTAACTATTAGTTAGGCGCATACGGAAAACTTAATTCCTCATAATATTCCAACGTATGATCGGGTTGCTCATACCCTGCCGGAACAGGTTTGTTGGAAAAGGTTTGAAAATACAATACACAGGCATTGCGCCACCACACGGCTTCCTGCTCCTGGATGGCCAGCAATTGCTGCACCTGTTTAAACCGTTCTTCATCAATAAAACGTTGAAGTCCGTTCCAGCTGCGTTGCATCCAGCGAACAGAATCAACGCCGCTGTAATATTTAATGCACAAGGTTTCCCATAGCGTTTTGCCCGATTGCAGTTTGTAATTCCAGGGCACATGGTGGAACCAGAGTAAAAATTGTTCCGGACAGGTAGCCATATGCTCAAACTGTTGCTGCACGGCCGGCTGGTATTGGGCCAGTGCATTGCTGCCTGTGGCAGTGCGGTTGAAACCAATACCTATTGAATCGGCCTTATGAAAATACACCGGGTTCCAGTCGGCCCGTGGCGCTTTGTTGTACCAGGGGGCGGGGCCGTAATGATGCCCATAACCCATAATGTGGTGCAGGCCCAATGGCGTCATATAATTCACCATGATCTCACGTGATGCCAGCATGAGTTTTTGTACGGTATCAACAAAGGCCTGTTTGTTGGAAAAGGTTTGCCTTATCCATTCATTGGCGATCTGCTGCGCCGTAAGCGTATTGTCCCAGGCCAGCCTGCCAAGGGTATACCAGTTGGCCTGGCCAAAGGGATGGCCCGTCCAGTTGATATCGCTGCCGATATTCGAAACCCCGGCCATACCGCTGAGGGTATGATTATCTGCGGTTCCCTCAACGATCTGCGCCACGCTGCTGTTATTACTTTTCGCGTGGGTATCGGCGTTCAGTATTTCTTTGAATAAGGGCCCCAGGTAAACCAGGTGTGTGGCAAAACCGGTATATTCCTGCGTGAGCTGGTATTCCATCATCAGCGGCGTTTGCGGCATGGCGCCAAAAAGCGGATGGAAGGGTTCACGCGGCTGAAAATCTATTGGTCCGTTCTTTACCTGTATCAATACGTTTTTTCTGAACTGTCCATCCAGTGGTTTGAATTCATTATAAGCCTGCTTGAACCGGTCTTCGGGCGATTCGCTGCTGTAAACAAAAGCGCGCCACATTACGATGCCGCCGTGCGGGGCTACTGCATCGGCCAGCATATTGGCGCCATCGGCATGGGTACGCTGATAACTTTGCGGGCCCGGTTGCCCTTCTGAATTGGCTTTTACCAGGAAGCCGCCAAAGTCGGGAATGAGGCGATAAATTTCATCGGCTTTATCTTTCCACCATTTTTGTACTTGGTCATTTAACGGATCGGCTGTTTTCAGTTTACCGATCTCAACCGGCGCACTGAAGCGGGCCGTGAGATATACCTTTATATTATAGGGCCTGAATACGCGGGCCAGCGCCGCCACTTTTTGTAACCAGGGTGCTGTTAAGATCATGGCATTGGCATTCACATTGGTGAGCACCGTGCCATTGATGCCGATGGACGCATTGGCCCGGGCATAATCAAGATACCGCTGATCGATGTAACCGGGCAATCGTTGCCAGTCCCAGATACTGCAACCGGCATAACCGCGTTCAACCGTGCGGTTCAGGTTATCCCAGTGATTAAGCAGGCGAAGGTGTATTTTGGGTGCACTGGAAATGTTCAGTGAGGTAATTGGTTGTTGCGTTTGCAGCAACCGCAAAAAATGAAAAGCACCGTATAAGATCCCGGCTTCTTTATTGCCGGTTATTAACGTAACGTTTTTTCCCTCGTGCCGTATGGTGCGAATGATAAACCCTTCTTCGCCCAAACGCGCCAGTGCCGTATCGTCTACCAATTGGTGAATAAAAGGTAAATGCGTGGGCAGGCCCATCAGGATGGTGCCATTGGTAACGGCCTTTTGCGCGGGAATTTCCCTGCCCAGCAACCCCGAAAGCCCTGTTTGCAGTTCCTGTTGTGCTGCTTTGAGTATATCATTGTCCGCTGCACAGTTTATGCTGGTGATCTGTAACCGGTACTGTTGTAGCAGGGTCGCATTGTCGATCGTATTATATCGTAACCACAACCGGTAGCCGTCTTCTGCGATTACGGAAGTATATAGGAAAATGCCTATTATTACAATGACCAGTTTTTTCATATGTCTTTTAGTTACCAGTTACCGGTTACCAGTTGCCGGGCCTTGAATGTTGATTATTCTAATTGTAATCGGGCAGCCCGAATTTTTTACCCGGTAACCGGAAACCGGGAACCGGGAACGCTTCATTCACTATCTGATCTTGTTTTTAATGATGATGCTCTTATGATCAGTTCCGAGCGTAACAAGATAGTATTGGTAGCATCGATACTGTTTACGCCATTCAGGTGATTGATCAAACTGGCAGCAGCCATTTCACCCATTTTATAACCGGGGTAATTAATGGTGGTGAGGTTTGGTTCAATTACGGTACTAACGGGGTCGTTGTTAAAACCGGCAAAAGCCATGTCGTGCGGAATACGGATGCCTGCTTTTTTCAATGCGATCATGCAGCCAACGGCGCAATTGTCGTTTGCGGCAAAAACGGCATCGGGTAAAGGATTCATCTGCAGTATGGCCCCGGCAGCCTGTGCGCCGGCTTCCTGGCTAAGGTTATTGATGAGCACATTTTTTTCATCGAAGGGTAGCTGGTGATCGGCCAGCGCCTGTTTGTAACCGGCCAGCCTGTCAACATACACATTTCGTTTTGGGGTGGCGGTAATATGCACAATGTTGCGGCAGCCCTGGGCTATCAAATGACTGGTAGCTTCATAAGCGCCTTTGCGATTGTCGATCAGCACACTGGTGCATTCGGGGTGGTCGGCCACGCGGTCGAAAAAGATAAGCGGGATGTTCTTTTGAAAGAAGGGAGAGAAATGGTTTAGGTTTTCAGTATCGTAAGCGAGGGAAACCAGGATGCCATCGACCCGGTTATTGAACATGGTTTTGGCGCTGGCCAGTTCTTTTTCGGCCGATTCAGACGACTGGCTGATAATAAGGGTATAGCCCTCGTTATTGGCAACGCTTTCAATACCGGCGATCACCGTGCTCATGAAGTAACTGTTGAGCCGGGGAACAATGACCCCGATGGTATAGGTGCGCTGTTCGCGAAGATTACGGGCAAAATGGTTGTACCGGTAGCCCATTTCTTCGGCCAGGTCAAATACCTTTTTCTTGGTTTTTTTGCTTACGACCGGGTCGTCCTTTAAGGCCCTGCTTACCGTTGCTATGGAGACGTTCAACTTACGGGCGAGGTCATAAATGGTTACTTCTTTTGGTTTTGTCATACAATCGCTTACATACTTGATAGTAAAGGTAAAATAAAAATATTCTTAAAAAAACAATGTAATCGGTTACATTGTTTCGTTTTGGGTTGTAAATTAGCGTCGTGAATTGTTAATCAATAGATTGCCATCATGATTAAAACGATTGAAAAAAGATCAGGCTCCCTAAAAATAAAGTTATTAATAATATTCTGCTCGTTAGGCATAACGGCAACCGCCCAAATAAAACTGCCCCGCCTCATCAGCGATAACATGGTGCTGCAACGCGATGCCAAATATTAACCATTTGGGGTTGGGCGGCCGCTGGCGAAAAGGACAACCAGCCCGGTGAAAGCAGCTGGGCCATGACGCGCGAAGCGCAATTGAAAACATTATCATTACCCAACACCGGAATGGCAGTAATAACCGACATTGGCGAATGGAACGATATACACCCATTGAATAAAGAAGATGTGGGAAAACGGCCGGCCTTGTGGGCGCAAAAGCAGGCGTATGGCGATAAGAAGGTAGTATATTCAGGTCCGTTATACCAGTCAATGACAAAACAGGGCAACAGGATCGTACTGCAATTTACCAGTACCGGAAGCGGATTGATGGCAAAAGGAAATGGGGAACTGAAATATTTTGCCATTGCCGGAACCGATAAAAAGTTTGTATGGGCTAAGGCTGCCATTGAGGGGGAACCGTGTAGTGGTGTGGAGTGACCAGGTGGCTGATCCCGTGGCGGTACGATACGCCTGGGCGGATAACCCGGAGGAGGCGAATTTATATAATAAAGAAGGTCTACCGGCTTCTTCATTTAGAACAGACAGTTGGTAAACGTAACAAAAAACTTGCTATGGAATATACAATGCGTTGGTTCGGGCCAAACGATCCCGTTCCTTTACAACATATCCGGCAGGCCGGATGTACCGGTGTGGTAACGGCTTTGCACCATATTCCGGTGGGCGACGTGTGGACGATAGACGAGATCAACAAACGAAAAGCCATGATCGAAGCGGCCGGCATGAGCTGGACGGTCATTGAAAGTTTACCGGTGCATGAAGACATAAAAAAACAAACCGGTAATTACCAGCAATACATTCAAAACTATCAGCAAAGCCTGCGCAACGTAGCCGCCTGCGGATTGAAAGTGATCACTTATAATTTCATGCCCATTCTCGATTGGGTGCGTACAGATATTAACTATGAAATGCCCGATGGCAGTAAGGCCCTGTTGTTTGAACGGCTGGCCTTTATTGCCTTTGATGTATTTATGCTGGAAAGACCGGGGGCCGAAAAAGAATATACAAAAGAAGAACTCAGTGCTGCACGGCAATATCTCGACAACATAACGCCGCAGAAAAAGGAAACCCTGTACCGCAATGCCCTGCTGGGTTTGCCCGGCAGCGATGAACCGTTTACCAAAGAACAGGTGCTGGCCGCGCTCACCACCTATCATCATATTGATGCAAAAAAGCTGAAAGAACATTTGTTCTATTTTTTGCAACAGGTGATGCCGGTAGTGGAGGAATGTGGTTTGAAAATGGCCATTCATCCCGATGATCCACCATACCCGGTATTGGGATTGCCGCGTATTATGAGCACCGAACAGGATGTAAAAGACCTGTTGCAGGCGGTACCTTCCCAATCGAACGGCTTGTGTTTTTGTACCGGGTCGTTTGGAGTACGGCCCGATAACGATCTGCCGGGCATAGTACAGCGCTATGGCGATCATATTCATTTTGTGCACCTGCGTGCCACTAAAAGAGATGCCGCCGGTAATTTCTTTGAAGCCGATCACCTGACCGGTGATGTAGATATGTATGCGGTGATAAAGGAATTGGTGCTGGTGATGAAAAAAAGAGGCGTGTCGTTACCCATGCGGCCCGATCATGGTCACCAGATGCTCGATGATCTCAAAAAAACGACCTATCCCGGTTACAGTGCTATTGGCCGTTTGCGCGGACTGGCAGAGTTACGGGGATTGGAGTTGGGGATCGTAAGAAGTTTGTAAGTTTTTAAGTTTGTTTGTTTATAAGTTAGTAACCAGACCTGTGAGGTCCATCACCTGAGCTTGCATTATTATCAGGCTGAATTGGACCTGACAGGTTTTCTTACCTCGGCTTAATAGGTGTTTGATTATCAATACTTATATACTCTAATATTGCTTTTTAGATTATTTCCTGCCTTTACCGGATTCTTCCATTTCATAAAAAGTTCAAAAAAAGAGAAAACGTCTTCGGTTATTCATCAAATTTTAGTAACCTCGGTGCCGGGAGATCGTTAAGTTAACGGCTCTCCCCTTGTAGTATTCCAAAGGATTTGATTAATTGCGATACTGTGGCTGATGGGGCGAAGCTTTGCTGAACACGCATCGCATCCAAAAGCTAAAAACCAGGTACATGGATACAATTGATTTAAAACGAATTTTTCACCTTATAATGCCGCTAACGTTGTAGGCAACTTTAACCTCCTATGCGAATACTTCTTCTTATTGGGACATTGATAATATTTTTAAAGGCTCAAAGCCAGGACAAATATTATGATACCTATACAGTTGACACAATTACATTGACTGATATTCACTTTAAGAAAGTTGTTTCGTATCAGATTAACTCCGTGACGTTTTTTGTCAATTATGAAGACTACAAAAACGAACTATATATTTGTTGGAAAAGGTATCATGATGGAATGAAAGGAACTAAACGAGAGAAAAGAAGAGGCGAGTATATCAACCCAGATTACGAGCCAAGATGGAAAATAATTGACTCAGTATATCAGCTTTTAAAAAAGCAGGTCACGACACAGGACACAATATTTCTAACTCAAAAAATATTTGACAAAGTAGGATTAGGCGCTTTAAACAGCTTTTTTCCCGACATGATTGAAAAGAATAATTGTGCAATCTTTGGCAGTGACAATAAACGACATTTCATAATTATCCGACACAAAGGCTCAAAGAAAACGGGGAACTTTACTGGTACTGGTGGAAGAGTTTACTTTTTGCCAGGTCAAAAGAAATATTTTATTGGCGCAATGGATTGGGTATCGTAACAAAACTGCCTACAACAAAAAGCTTTGCGTCAGCAGGGCTAACGAGGTCGAGCCTCCGCAACAGTAACTCCGGTAAGCTTTAGTTCTGGCTCGACCCAACGGAACTCATCAATAGAATATGTTCTCAACTTTTTATTTTTAATCAGCTTTTGTTATGGGTGGGACGAATAAATCCGTCCCGCCGAACGCAAAGTCCTGAACGTTGTGGGCAAGCAAGCAGTCGCTTTCAAAAATTTAAAAAATCAACCCTATACACTAATGAACTTTTTACCAGAATTTGAAGTAGATTATAAAATTGCATTAAAAAGAACAAGAATAGCCGCAGCGCTAATCGACTTTTTTATATGTTGGTTTATTGGCTTTGTAATTGGAATAATTGGTGGCGACTTTTATCAGGACAGTGAAAGCATTGGGTTTCATTTAAAAGGATATCCGGCATTTTTTTGGGTTTTATTGTTATAATTCCAATAAATGAAGGAATATCTGGACAAACAATTGGCAAGAAGGTTTTAAAAATTAAGGTTGTTAAAAATAATCTGAGTCCAACAAATATTCCGATTTCATTAATCAGACATATATTTAACATAGTTGATTTAACTCTTTTTCTTGGATTAATTGTTGCAGCAATAAACAAAAAGAAAAAGAGAATCGGAGATTTAGTCGCAGGTACAATAGTGATTCACAAATACTAACTGCCTGCCCACAACAAAGGGTTTGCTCAAGTGTGGCTGGCTAAACTAAACTTTAACTTTTTTACCTGGCCAGGCTGTGGTTTTGGGCTGGACAATCCAATTGGGGCTTTAGTTCTTAATTTTCGGCATTTATGAACCGTATACTTACATTAGCAGCTTTTCTCTTGCTCACATTTAAAGGATATTCCCAAAACTGGAGGTATGTTCCTGATAAAAAGGTTTATAAGAGTCTTAGTGAAGCCTTTAAAGCGGAAGAAAAAGTATATAATCTTAGTCTTTATAATCAAAAGATTACCCGGGCTGATTTAAAAAAGATCGGGACATTAGATAGCTTACAATTTTTGTATATCGAGAAATGCGACTTAACAACTTTACCCGATGAAATTTTTAAGCTCCCAAATCTAAGAACTCTTTTTTTAGATTATAATTCCTTTACTACTCTTCCAAGAGGAATAAAGTTTTGCAAAAAATTAGAATATCTTTCAGTACATAGCTGTAAGCTATCAGTTATCTCTCCAGAAATCGGGGAACTGACTAATCTTCGGGAATTACATATCGGCAATAATAACATTTCACGCTTACCTGTTGAGTTTGGAAATCTTCAGAATCTTGTAGAGGTTTCATTCCAGGACAATAAAATTGAATATTTACCTGACCAAATCGGGGATCTGAAAAGTCTTGAATATCTAGGTTTAAGTGCCAATAGACTACAGGTGTTACCGGCATCGATAGGACGGCTTATCAGATTGATAACTTTAGACCTATCAGAAAATTACCTCACAACGCTTCCAGAAGAAATCAAAGATTTACAAAACCTAACGCGGCTATATGTATCCTGCAATAAGTTTACCAGCCTTCCAAAAGAAATAAAAGATTTACGAAGCTTAACGGTGCTAATTGTATCCTGTAATAAGCTAACCAGCCTTCCAGAGGAGGTCAAAGATTTACAAAACTTAACGCTGCTAAATTTATCTCAGAACAAGCTTACCAGCTTTCCAGAAGAATACACACAATTTCCTAAACTAAAACAATTATTTCTTGATGATAATAAGATCAAAATTTTCCCTCAGGAAGCAGGTTTATTGAATAATCTTGAAAAGCTTTCATTAACCAATAATTCAATCTCAGAATTTCCAGCGTTTATATCTGGTCTGAAGAGCCTAAAAAGACTTGAGCTGGACAATAATCAAATTACCAGTCTTCCCCAGGATTTTTTTAAGTTAGCCAATTTAGAGTGGCTAACAATAAGCATGAACCCGCTCTTAAATATTCCGGATGAAATTCAGGAATTCAGGAAACTAAAATGGTTACAGATACAGTTAACCCGTATTCAACCAGACCGGGCCGCAGAAATTAAAAAGCTATTACCCAAAGATTGTGAGATTGCCTATGAGGTTCGCCAAAGGAACATGAAAAATAGGATCCCGCTAAGTACTTTTATGCAGTAATAGCTAGAGCGGTAATGCTATGACGTAACGGTTATGTTGATTGTACACGAATGAATAATGCATGGAGCAAAGAGACTTTTGTGTATTTTTAGGTGGTGGTACACTTTTACCTTTGCATTAATATTTATTTAAAATATTGAACAATGCATGCACAAATAATCACTTATCAATTAAATGATATTTCCCAGGCGGAATATCTTAAGCAAATGGTGGAACCAGATGCACCAATTATAGCGAAAGTAAAAGGGCTAATTTCAAAAGTTTGGCTCGCAGACATAGAAAAAAACTCTTTTGGCGGTTTCTATTTATGGGAAAGCAAATCGGCAATGGAAGATTTTATGAATTCTGACCTGGTAAAAGCTGTTGTAAGCCGCCCGTACGTAAAGAATGTTTCTTCGGTTGACTATGAAGTAAATCAGAGTGCTTCATTGATTACCCGGGGAATAAAATAGGTAGTTGAGGCTTCTTCCATGTTGACAGAAGCACTACCGCTTTTCCTTCATCCCCCCATTCTTAAATAGATAATACGCCGTCTGATAGGCCGCTATAGCTTTATTGCTCATCGCAGGATCAATTTTTATGGGCGATTGCTCATCTGTTTGGGCATTCCACCTGCTACTGGTAACCTGCTGTTGCGGACTTAAAATGGTGAGGCTGTCATGCTGCAGATACCCCAGCTTCTGGTAGGTAGCAACATAGGCCCTGGGGGTAAAACCCGGCAGCAGCACATCGTTGCCATACCAGTTGCTCTCATAATTCCAGTGCAATAATCCAAACAAAGTAGCGAACAGATCGATCTGCGAACATTGTTGCGGAATGGTGTGTAAGCCATCCCTTTTTAAATTATAAATGATGCAGGGGATATGATATTTTAAAACATCGATCTCGTTCTTACCCGCGCTGCTGGCGCAATGATCGGCCACAAATACCACAACTGTATTATTGAACCAGGGTTTCGACCGCAGCTTTTTCAGGAATTCACCAATGGCATAATCAGTATACTTTACCGCGCCATCGCGGCCCGAACCGGAAGGGATATCAATCTTTTTTTCAGGATACGTGTAAGGCCGGTGGTTCGAGGTGGTCATTACAAAATCAAAGAAAGGTTGCTGCTTCGCATGCCGGGCATCTGCATCCCGCATAACCGCATCGTACAGGTCCTCATCGCAAATACCCCAGGCATTGCTGAAATGAATGTCTTCATCGGGAATAATGGAACGTTTGCCAGTGAAATTGTCACCCGGTGCAAACCGGCCGCCCTTATCAACGATATCGAATCCATTATTGCCAAAGAAATTATTCATATTATCAAAATACCCATCCCCCCCATAAAAGAATGATCTTGCATAGCCGGCCTTCTTAAAAATAGAACCAACGGTAAACAGTCCGGCGTTATCATTGCGGCGAACGATGCTATTACCGGGAGTAGGGGGCACACATAAGGTCAATGCTTCCATTCCCCTTACCGTACGCGTACCCGTGGCATACATATTCGTGAAGAGGATCCCCGAATCGGCCAGGGCATCGAGCACTGGTGTCAAATGCTGAACGTTTCCAAAATGAGCCATAAAATCGGCGCTGAAACTTTCAATGGTCACCAGGATCACATTGGGTTGTTGGGCCACTTCACCATTATTGATCTGCCGGCGTATGCTGTAGCCATTATCAATATAACGGGTATTGGGCGTCTGCAGCTCATTCCGTACTGTTGAAAAAGCCGTGGCCTCTGGTGTTTTGGCATAAAAATCATAATAGTTCAGCTCATTGTTCCTGAAAGCGGAAAAGAAGGAAAAGATCCCCGCTTTTGATAATTCACCCTGGTAGCGGTTATGACTGCTTTCAGCCCATGAATTGGGAACAAGGAAACCAATGAGGGCACCGGCCAAAACGATCCCTGTAGAAAGCAACCGTTGTTTGATGGGCGTATTGGAATAAAAGCTTTGTTTAAACAGCCCTCTTTTATGGAAGATAAATAATACGGCCAGTGTAAGCAGCACCATGCCGCTGATAAGCCAGGGCAACGGGTACGATTGATTGATATTCTGTATTACCTCAAACGTGTATACCAGGTAATCGACCGCAATAAAATTGAAGCGGCTTTCAAATTCATTCCAGAATGCGAATTCTGCAAAAAAGGAGAACATCAGGATAAGTACCACCAAAAAAAAGCCGGCGTAGGTAAATATTCTATTGGCGAGCGAACGGTTCCAGCGTTGAGGCAGCACCAGCAGGTAAATGGCATACAAAGCACTGAAATAAAGCGCCACGATGGTATCAAAAACCAGCCCTTTACCATAAATGCGCAAAACCGGTAAAAAGCCCAGATCGGCCTTATGGAACGACAACACTAAAAACACCGTTCTGGTAATAAAGGAAATGACCAGGAAGAACAAAATGAAGTTGGCCAAAACAGAATACCGCGATTTATGTATGTGCATATTGGATAAAACCGCAAATGAACCAGCCGATTTTGAAGGAATTCTGAAGCCCGGCCGGCCCTTTTTTCTGAATTCCTTCAATTTTGATAACTTACTTTGCATAAAGAAATGTTGGATATGAAAATTTTGATCGTCGAGGACGAACCATCACTGAACAAAGCTATGGTCGACTACCTGCATCATCAGCAGTACCTGTGCGAATCGGTCAATAATTTTCACGATGCGCTTGAAAAAACAGAAAGTTACGAATATGATTGCATTGTACTGGATATTATGTTGCCGGGTGGCAATGGATTGGAGTTGTTGCGTCAATTGAAAGCCAATAAAAAGACCGAGGGTGTTATCATTATTTCGGCGCGGAATGAGCTGGATGATAAATTGAACGGACTTCAGTTAGGGGCTGATGACTATCTCACCAAACCCTTTCATTTGCCCGAATTAAGCGCCCGCATTGCGGCAATCATCCGCCGCAAGAATCTGCAGGGAAGTACAATTATTAAGTTTGAAGAAATAGAAGTAGATGTGCTGGCAAAGATCGTCACCATACAGGGTAAGGAAATAACCCTCACCCGTAAGGAATATGACATGCTTTTGTATTTTCTGGTGAACAGGAACCGTGTGCTGTCAAAAGATGCCATTGCCAGCCATTTGTGGGGCGCCGATGCCGACCTGGCCGAAAACCTCGATTTTATTTATACCCATGTAAAGAACCTTCGAAAAAAGCTGTTACAATATGGCGCCGGCGATTATATACACAGCGTATATGGCATGGGGTATAAATTTTCATTGAAATGAAGCTCTTCTCTAAATATAACCGCATCAATATTGCTGTTTCCATTATTGTATTTTTAGTGGGATGCGCCGCTTTTTATTTTGTATTGCGGGTGGTGTTGATCAGGCAGCTCGATGATGCCCTGCATACCGAACAAACAGAAATTATAGCCTATGTACAATCGCATAACCGCCTGCCCGAAGTGGTGAATGCCTATAACCAGCAGATCACTTTTACTTCTATTGAAAAACCATTGCGGGGGTCTATTTATATAAGTGAAAAGATCAGGGACCGGGAAAAGGATGAAATTGAATGGTCGCGCAAATTGATCTTTGGTATTACCGTTGCCGGTATAAATTACCAGGCCACTGTTACCAAATCGCAGGTTGAAACCGAAGACCTGTTACAAATGGTGATCATGGTGGGCGCCGGAATGATCGCCCTGATCTTACTGGCCGGATACGTAATTAACCGCATGGTGATAAAAAAGTTGTGGAAACCTTTTTATACAACCGTACATGAAGTGGAGCAATTTCAGTTAGCCAAACAACAGGCATTGCAACTACCGGTGACCGGCACCAATGAGTTTGACCTGCTGAATAAATGTCTTACCACAATGACCAGCCGGGCGCAGCAGGAATACCAGGTGGTAAAGGAATTCAGCGCCAATGCCGCCCATGAAATGCAAACACCCCTGGCAGTGATCAGGAGCCATACCGAAGCCCTGATGCAGGATGAACAATTATTGCAACAACACAATGCATCCATAAAAACTATTGACCAATCGGTGAACCGGTTAACGCGCCTGAACCAGGACCTGCTATTACTGGCGCGCATTGAGAACGGTCAGTTTCCCTTACAGGAAAAGATTGAACTGGATAAGATCATACAACAGAAGTCGGAGGAACTGGCAGAGTTACTGTCCTCATTAAAAATTACCTGTCAGATACAAACCGTACCGGTACGTATTTCGGGTAACCAGCATTTAACCGAAGTGATCGTCAATAACCTGCTGAAAAACGCCATCCGGTATAACGTGGAAGGCGGGAAGATCATTATCAACCTTACCCCTCAAAAACTGATCATCTCCAATACTTCGTCATTGCCTGCACTGGAAGCCGGCAAAATAAGCCAGCGCTTTTACCGACATCCCGAAACAAAAGCCGATGGCAATGGGTTGGGGCTATCGATCGTAAAACAGGTATGCCAGGTAACAGGGTATACGTTGCAGTATGATTACCAGCATGGGATGCATATTTTCTCTATTTTGTTATAATTCCATAATCTACGCTTCAAACTTTTAACAGAATGCCTAAGTAGGTTTGCATCATGAAAAACTGGATGCTTCTCCTATTTTGTTCTTGCTTCCTGCTTCCTGCTTCTGCGCAGGAAATATTCCGTGCCCTGGTAAAAGATAAACAAACACAACTACCATTACCGGGCGTAACGGTAATTACCGGGGGCGGTAAAGGTATTACGACCAACGATAGCGGCCGGGTTGAAACAGCATCATTGCCTGCCGGTAAACATAGCATTCAATTTTCTTTTGTAGGGTATGAACTGTATACCCTCACCACCAAACTGCCCGATACCAGCTGGCATGAAGTATTGTTGACCGCTGTACAAAAATCACTGGAAGAAGTAACCGTGGTGGCCAGTACCCGCAATAACCAGCGCATAGAAAATTCGCCCCTGAAAGTGGAAGTACTCGGAAAGGAAGAAATGGATGAAGAAAATACCATTAAGCCCGGGAATATCGCCAGCATTCTGGGTGATATTAGCGGTATACAAATTCAGCAATCATCGGCCGTATCGGGCAATGCAAATGTGCGCATACAGGGCCTTGATGGCCGCTATACGCAGATCCTGCGCGATGGTATGCCGCTCTTTGACGGTTTTAGCGGCGGCTTTGGCATTCTGCAAATACCACCGCTCGATCTTAAACAGGTAGAGTTGATCAAAGGTTCTGCTTCCACATTGTATGGTGGCGGCGCCATTGGCGGATTGATCAACTTAATTTCAAAAAAGCCCGGCTATGAACAGGAAGGCATCCTTACGCTTAACCAAACGACTTTAAAAGAAAGTAATGTCAATACCTATATCGCTAAACGAAATAAAACCGTTGGTTATACTTTTTTTGGCGGGGTTACGCACCAGGGCGCTGTAGATGTGAATGACGATTCGTTTTCAGATGTACCAAAACTCGATGCGGTGATCGTGCATCCGCGGTTCTTCATATACCCCGGCAGCAATACAACCATTGCCATGGGATATACCGGTACTTTTGAAACACGTAATGGTGGCGATATGCAGGTGATCAAAGGAAATAAAGACGTGGTTCACCAGTTTTTTGAAAAGAATAAGACCATGCGGAATACGGGCGACCTGCTGGTTGATCATACATTGGGCAATGGAAGCAGGTTGGAGCTGAAAGCCAGTGTAAGCTCATTCGACCGGGCCATCACTACCAATGTTCATTATTTTAAGGGGAACCAGTTAAATTATTTTACCGAAGCCTCCTGGCTGCTGCCCAAAGAAAAGTACAGCATAGTGGCCGGGATGAATGTAACCGGTGACCAGTTTAACGTATTGCCATCTTCAGGTGCTGTTGCATTACGTAACTACGGTAATAATACCATCGGCGCCTTTGCACAGGCTACACTTAATTTACCGGCCAACACCGTACTGGAAGCCGGGTTGCGGGCCGACCATCACAATCGCTATGGGAATTTTTTATTGCCACGTGTAGCGTTATTTCACCGGTTCAATGAGCAATGGGCTACCCGCCTGGGTGCAGGGTGGGGGTATAAAGCGCCCAACCCGCTGGCCGTTCAAACAGTGGATTATCCTATAGAGAATATTCAACCATTGCCGGCCGGCATAAAAGCTGAATTATCAACCGGCTATAATGCCGAAGTGAATTTCAAAAAACAATTCGGTGAGCATGCTTCTTTATTCATAAATCATGCTTTCTTTTTTACCCGCATCAATGATCCGGTAATTACCACCGAGGAAGGGAACGGGGAAGTTGATTTTTCAACCGGCAGTCATATATTGACCGGCGGTTTTGATACCTATGTGCAATTAAAGCTCGATGCGTTGGAATTGTATGCCGGCTATACTTATACCGTTGCTGAACGGAAATATTTACCCAATAACCAGTTTATGCCATTGACCCCCCGCAACCGCATGGCTTTTGTGGTGGTGTATGAAATTGAAGATGCCTGGCGGTTTGGGCTCGAAGGTTCTTATACCGGCAGGCAATACCGCGACAACGATTCCAAAACGCCGGGTTATATGTTTATGGCGGCGATGGTTGAAAAGAAATTTGGCGACAAACTGAGCCTGGTGCTCAACTGTGAGAATTTACTCGATTACCGGCAAAGCAAACACGAAGCATTGTATACCGGCACCATTACCGATCCTACATTTAAACCCTTATGGGCACCTATTGATGGAAGGGTGGTGAATCTTTCTCTACGCTGGAATTGGGCCCACAAATAGGAAGTAGGAGGTAAGAAGTATGAAGAGTCTTATTTTCGAAAACCCTTATTATGGCTTAACTTCATGTTAGTGAGGCAGAAATAAGCAAGGCGAGGCCGGAAATTCCAGGTTTTTCCTACTTCTTCCTTCCTACTTCTTACATCGTACTCCATGGCATAGTTTTTTAATGATTCCTGGGAAGCTCCTGTGTTCACCAGGCACAGGTTGAAAAATTAGCTACGATTATGAGGAGCTATTATAAATATGGTTTCTACCTGTTGCTGCTGTTCCCATTAGCTGCCAATGCGCAGCGTGACATCTTTAGAAAAATGGATAGCATGAGCAGGCAGCCCCCGCCTTTAAAAAGAGGCAACCAGGACAGTATAAGGCGGGAATTCTACAATCAGACCACAAAGATCAGCTTTCCCGTTTACTGGAAGTTAATGGCAAGCGACCTGAAGCAACAGGTAACTTCACCTTTTCATGCAAAGCCGCGTCTCTGGTACCGGGCAGCTGCTGTAGTGGCAGTCACCGGTGGGGTATTATTATTGGATGAAAGTATTAGCCGCGCGGCCGTAGATTGGCGTAAGAGTAGTCCGGGAATGGTGAACACCAGTAAATTTGTGACGAATTTTGGCGGACCCTATGAAGTGATCACCCTTGCTGCCCTGGGCACCTATGGGTGGGTGTTCAGGAATACAAAAATAAAGACCACCACCTTACTCGCCACACAGGCTTATATTACTTCTGCCGTCATCTTTGAAGCCGCCAAGTTTTTATCGGGCCGTCAACGGCCTTACTATTACGATCCGGAGACCAACTCAAACGATCCTACCTGGCATGGGCCATTTTATCAGTTTAAAAAAGATGCAAACGGGAACAAGCCTAATAGTTACTCCTATACTTCATTCCCTTCGGGCCACACCACGCTGGCCTTTGCCGCTGCCACCGTATATGCCATGGAATACAGCGACCGGCCTGCTATCAAGATCCTTTCCTACGGCGCGGCCACTATCGTTGGGTTAAGCCGGATAACAGAAAACAAACACTGGGCTTCTGATGTGCTGATAGGTGGCCTTCTCGGCCATTTAATAGGCCGCCAGGTAGTGAATAACTACCACCGCTATGCTAAATTGAAGACCGAAGCAGCCCAGGAAGCCGTCAGGCACAAGAATACCATTTCATTTGCTCCACAGTATCAATTTGGAAGGTGGTTGCCGGGGATTGTTTATAAGTTTAATTGAGTTTATAAAAGTGCTTTTCTTTTAGGTGAAACCACTTTGTTTTAAGATACTGAATTAGGAAGTATGAAGTATGAAGCTCAAATATGATTAAAAGATCTACAAATAGTCGGGAACTTCGAAATTAATACTCTTCTTACTTCCTACCTCTTATTTCATCTCCTTCCTGTACTTCTGATACATTTTTTGCGAAACCTGCACCGGATCGCCAATCGCCACTACCGGAAACACCATTTCCGTCTTCACCCATTTCCATTCCCAGTTGCGGATGGTTTCATCAAATTGTTTCAGATCGGGGTCACTACCGGTGCGCAATGACAGTTGCAGCAGCGCAAAGAATTGCTGCCAGCGCGGTTTGTAAAAATCATTCAGCAAACCGCTCCACTGACGGTTTGAATATTCATGCAGGGGACTGTTGGCATCGCCCCAGAGGGTGATAAGATCGCGGGCGTTCTGCTCATACAATGCTTTTTCTGCAGGCGTGGTGCCATTACTGCGCGCCGCGGCTAACCAGGGACCCAGCATAAAATCCTTGCGGGTGGCCAGCAATACATCCATATCGCTGATCAGTTCTAAAAATGCTTTGCTGTATGTAGTGAAAGCAGCGGTGTCTTTTTCTTTATAAGCATTCACCCATTTCCTTTGTAACGGCCCGGCATAGTTGGCAAGCACCTGGCGGGTTACATCAACAAGGTCGTAACGGAAACCATCGGTTTTGACGCCTTTCGACGCTGCCTGTATAAACAGGTCCCAGGCCGGTAGCAGGTCTTCCCGGGCATAATTCAGTTTGGTGCGCGTCCAAATAGTGGTACTATCGAAGGTTGGCCGGCCGGTAATGATCGATTCGGCGCCATCGCGGATCTCTTTTCCATTGTACACAGTTTGCCGTAAAATTTGCCAGGCATTTATAAGGTCTTTGCTGGTAGTGGTATATCGGTTCAACACATATTTGGGGATCCAGGCATCCAGCTCAATGGGTTCTGTTTGCCAGGTATGTTGCATCATGAGTTCATACATCACTGGATTTTGTTCAATGGCTTCCATGGTTAACCCAATGCCCCACATTTTGCCCGATGCTTTATCGTTCAGGGCCAGCGCGGGGCCACCCGCTACGCCATCCAGGCGGCCGAACAGGTTTACATTACCACCGAAATTGTGCAACATATTCCAGATCCAGGGCTTTCCATAAAAAGCATCGGTGCGTTTCCACACAGGTTCAATTTCAGCGGCCAGGTCGAGCAGGAGCATTTTATCGCCCGGCACCGCTTTCAGCAATGCTTCTATTTGTGGCGCTTTCCAGAATTTTCGGTCACTGTAGAATAACCAGCCCTGCATTACCCAGGTGGCGGCGGTATCGGCTTGTTTCATGCCTTCATAAATACGCGCACTCAGGGCCGATAAAAAAGCCGGGTCATCAGAAGGCGGTTCATTTTCATTGAATGTATCGGCTGAATACAGGTGATCGGTGCCAAATAATTTGGTTTGAGTTTGCAGGAACCGTTTTCCGATCTCGGCAAACAACGGATCTTCCGAATTAAGGATATAGGTATCGGCAAAACCATTCGTCCAGTTGGTGGCTTTCAGTTTTGCATTCGGGAATTTCTTTTTAAATGCCGGCGGAACGTGACCGGTGAAGGCAGGCAATACCGGTTTCATGCCCAGTTCGCGTTCACGGGCCAATATTTTTTCCTGCAACCCTTTATGACTTTTCATCCAGCTCAGGGGTAGCGGGCCACCCCAGGCATCGAGGTTGCCCATCCAGAACCAGCCAAAATATGCCGGACCACTAAAGAAGTCTTTCAGTTCTTCATCAGTAAATCCCATTTCTTTATATACAACATACCAGGTGTATTCTTCGCCGGTAATGGCCAGCGGCATATTAATGCCATGCAGGGCCATCCAGTCAATTTCTTTTTGCCAGCGTTCCCAGTTCCACCAGCTCATACTGTAATTAAAGGTGCAGTAGTTGAGATAGTAACGATAAGTATAGGGAGTGGCCTTGTGTACTTTTTTTGTAACAATGGGCAGGGTGGCGGGCAGGTTCAGGTTACTACCGTTCCAGGTGATCTGGCAATGGCAATATTCGGTAAGATAATGGTATAAAGCCGAAGCCACAGCCGTGCCATTATTACCACGCAATACGATTTTTCCGTTGCGGCTTTCCACTTCAAACAGGTCTTTTCCGTTCTCAGCAGCTACGGATTCTACGACAAACGAGGCAGCCTGTTTGGGAATAACGCGTTGAATAAGCGCGTAAGAAGCTTTGGCGTTTAATTGGGCAGCAATGGTTAGGGGCAGCAGTGCAACCAGGAGCAACAGCATGCAGCTGAATGATCCGGGAGTTCGTACTTGTTTTAGCATAAATGGTGGCCGGTTATCAATACCAAATTGGTTACGCCGTCAAGATAAAGCCAATTTTAATCCCGGCCAAAATGCCCGGGCAAATAGCTGGGGTTTGTACGAAACCGGTTTCGTTATAAAAACCGTGTTTAAACTGTTTCCGGAACTGGGTGAATTCTATATATTAGTTAACTGATAAAGACATTTAATAATAATGGGGGGAATGCGAACAGACACAAAAAACAGGGCATGTAGGTATGTGCCCTGTTCTTTTTATTGTATAAGATACCTTTCAGTATTTGATTCTTTTGTTAATAAGTTTGAGAAGTAGGAGGTAAGAGGTAGGAAGTACTGCCCGAAATTCATACTTTTCCTACTTCTTAATTCCTTCTTCAGTTTTTATTTTCTCAATTCATTCTTCCTTTTTCCCAATTTATCATTAACCTGCTTTTCCCCCTCAGCGGCCCTGCGTAGGTTTATAGCATGTTGTACAAAATACCAATGATAACTGGTGCGCTGCTTTTGTTTTATATAAGCAATGCACAATCGCCTGCATTTGACATCATGCAGTTGATGGAGAAGCAGCCACCTGTATCGGCCACTGTAACCGAAGCATACGGGCAGTTTTATCCAAAAGGAAAAAAATCAGTCTATCAACAATATGAAAGTTCTGTTCAGGCTCAAATTAATTTACTGGCTGATGAGTCACAGCACCAGAGCGCGGTGTTATCGATGCTGGCCGGCCGTTTTGACCAGGAAAGAAAGCGGTACGATGATTTCATTAAAGTGGTTATTGCCGAAGAACCGGAGTTGAAAAAGAAACAACAGGCGGCAACTACCGATTACTTTTATGAGTTGGATAACTTTCAAAGGGTCATCAATAATGCATTGGACTCTATTGTCAAAAGCGAAACCGATTACGGTATACAGGCTGAAAAAATACTAAAGGCTTATCAGCGCATCCTTCCCGGTTTTGTAAAGAAAGCAAAAGGGGTGATCGGTGGTATGAATGAGTATCTGAATAAAAAAGGATACAATGCGGTTTTGAATAAGCAGGATAAAACGCATAAGTATTATATACAGCTGCTGGAGGTAAGGGGACTTTGGTTAGAGAAGATCAGGGAAATAAACAAGCTGACCGAAAGCGGGGCGAAGTATGCCGCCGACATGCATTTTTATGCCGGGGGGAAGGAGGTAGGAGGTAAGAAGTAGGAGGTAGGAAGTAAGAAGAAGAAGTACGAGTTATGAAATTAGTACGCTTCATACCTCTTACTTCTTACTTCTGTTACTTAGATAAGGTGGGCCCCATTTTAAGTAATTAGTACCCTAACAACGAGCAATCAATGCTGCAAATGATACCGCATTCTGCTTTCCAGTTTATCGAGGTTCTTATCCTTCATCACGGTAAATGAAAACTTCTTACCTGTTTTGGAAGCAGCGCGAACTACTGCATCGATCACTTCCCGTATAGATATTTTATCCTTGCTTTTGAATTCTACATTGCCCGAGTTTACCTTGTCGCCGCTGGCAACCAGCGATTCTTTTTGCATTTCTGAATACAACCTCTTATAATCATCCGGGTTCGCACTTTGTAATTCAACCCGCGCAGTAAATGTGTTCATATAGTTTATTTAATGGTTTGAAATAAATGATTACTTATCACCGGAGTATTAATACCTGTTTAAGATATTATTAATTATCTCCATGAAATGAAAAGCTAATACAAATTGATTGAATAAAGCGATTTTGTTTAATGGCCTCAACTATTAAAAAAGCGTGCCAATCTCTGCTATGGTGGATATAATAACAATGTACTTACAATTGTTAAGCATGTAAGCGCTGCCTGTTTAGTGTTTGTTTCGCCGGCTGGCGCAACATCGAAGGGCAAAAAGGGTATTCAGGGAAAGCATGATGGTATTGATTTAAATACTCTATAAAATTAGTGGGTTATTGGTTGTTATCAAAGAATTATTCAGATAATTTGTTAAGTGCCTGTAAAGAATGGAAAGCATTGCTCAGGCAGGTGCAGGATGGAGATTTCATATGGGTAATTAATTTCCGGTTTTAATTAAACGAAAGCCTGCCGTTACAGATATGCAAAAACGCGTTATTTCCCTCGCTGTTATTTTTATCACCCCGCTTGTTTTTTGCTCCACAGCAACCTGGGCACAACGGCAAATGGAAGCATTGGGCCGTGGCGTGGTGGCCGTGCGGGCGGCCGGAAAACAGGTATTTATCAGCTGGCGGTTATTGGGCACAGAGCCGGTTGGAACCGCTTTTAACGTCTACAGAAAGAGTGGGACAAAAGCGCCGGTACTGTTGAATACAGCACCGCTTACTACAGTTACCTGTTTTATAGATTCATTGGGAGATGCCTCCCTGGCAACAAGTTGGCTGGTGAAACCGGTCGTGAACGGAAAAGAAGCAATGGCGGGTTCCGGTGAATTCGCCCTGCCGGCCAGTGCGCCTGTACAGCAATACCTTTCCATCCCTTTGCAACCACCAGCGGCTTCAACTATAATGGATCAATCGTATACATACAGCGCCAATGATGCCAGCGTGGGTGATGTGGATGGCGATGGCGAATATGAGGTTATTTTAAAATGGGAACCTTCCAATGCAAGGAATCCGCCGCAGCCGGGCTTTACCGGTTCCCAAATACTGGATGCTTATACGCTTAAAGGAAAATTATTATGGCGCATCGATCTGGGTAAGAATATTCGTGCCGGCGCAGCCTACACCCAGTTCATGGTATATGACCTGGATGGAGATGGCCGCGCAGAACTGGTTTGCAAAACAGCCGATGGCACTATTGATGGAACCGGCAAAATAATTGGCGATAGCACAAAAGACTGGCGAACCTATACGGCCAATGATCCCACTTATGGCAAAGTGGTGAATGGACCGGAATACCTGACTGTATTTGATGGCCGTACCGGCGCGGCGCTGGCTACAAGCCCGTTTATTCCCAACCGCTATCCATTGAATGGCTGGGGCGGTATTGGCGGAAATGGCGGCAACGATAACAATGGCGGCCGGGCCGATCGCTATACTGCCGGCATCGCTTACCTCGATGGCGTTCACCCCAGTGTTGTATTTGTACGCGGTTGGTATGGCCGCTCTGTGCTGGCTGCCTGGGATTTTAGAAATGGAAAGCTCACCAGCCGCTGGGTCTTTGATTCAAAGGATGCAGGCAATCCATACTCTGGTATGGGTAATCACAGTTTAAGTGTGGCCGATGTTGATGGCGATGGTAAAGATGAGATCTGTATTGGCGCCATGACGGTCGATGATGATGGCAAAGGATTGTTCACAACCGGGCTGCGGCATGGCGATGCTTTACATATGACCTGCATGGACCCCGACCGGCCGGGTATGGAGGTATTTGGTATTCATGAAAGTGAAGAAAAAACGCTGGCCCTGCAAACACCGGGTGTGGCCATGTTTGATGCAAAAACTGGAAAGATATTGTGGAGCATGGCGCCGGGTGTTGATGTTGGGCGTGGGGTAGCGGCAGACATTGACCCCACCCATGCAGGTTTTGAGAACTGGGGCGGTCCCGGCGGACTGCGCGATGTACAGGGAAAAACGATCAGTGAGAAAACACCTTCTTCCACCAATTTCGTGGTGTGGTGGGATGGAGACCTGACGCGGGAGTTGCTCGATAAGAACCGCATTGATAAATGGGATTGGCAACAGGAAACAACCAATAACCTGCTTACGGCCGAAGGCTGCACGGCTAACAACGGCACCAAGGCAACGCCCTGTTTAAGCGCCGATCTGTTTGGCGACTGGCGCGAAGAAGTGATCTGGCGAACAACGGACAACAAAGAACTGAGAATTTATACAACTGCCATTCCCACTGCGTATCGTTTTTATACCCTGATGCACGATCCGCAATACAGGCTGGCCATTGCCTGGCAGAATGTGAGTTATAACCAGCCGCCGCATCCCGGTTTTTACCTGGGCGCCGGCATGAAGCAACAACCAGTACCCAATATTACAATTCCAAAAAAATAACCGGTGTATGAAGAGATCAATCGGGTTAATGATGGTGATGGCAATGCAGTTGGCGGCGGTAGCACAGCAACAACCGGCAGATACATCGGTGCTGTTGGGCGGAAAGCTGATTGCCGCTGCTGATTTTGCCGGGCGTTTAGATACCACGCAATGGATCGTTGAAATGGCGCCGGCACCAAATTCATCAGTATACACCAGTGACAACAGACTGGTGTTGGATACCAAAGGCGGGGTAACTGTTTGGTTGAACCGGTTGCTTGAAAAGAATATCCGCATTGAATACGATCGTAACGTAGTGATGGCTGGCGGCGTGAACGACCGCCTGAGTGACCTCAATAATTTCTGGATGGCCGGCGATCCCCATAATAAAAACCTGTTTACGCGAAATGGAGTATTGGAGTCATACGATTCCCTGCAATTATATTATGTAGGCATGGGCGGTAACAGCAATCGCACCAACCGGTTCCGCAAATATGAAGGAAATGGAGAAAGAAGATTGATACAGGAATATACCGATACGGCGCATTTATTACAGGCAAATAAAGTGTATCATATTGCCATTGTTGTAAAGAACGGCGTCACTTCTTTTTGGGTAAATGGCCAGTGTTATTTCGTATATAAAGATGCTGCGCCGTTACAAAAAGGTTATTTTGGGTTCCGCAGCACCAAATCGCACCAGGAGATCAGTAAGTTCAGGGTGTATCAGATCCAGTAGTTTATAGGTTTTTCAGTTATTAAGTTTATCGGTGATTTTATACCGGTTACAAACAAAGCGGCATAACGATTAACGGCTCCTCCTTTAGGGCGCTGCGGGGTATTCTAAAATCGCCATCACAAACTTTGCTGAGTTACGGGCTGCAATTTGATAGAAAGCCGCTACATCAGTATGCGCATTGTTATTGGCATTGTCGCTCATGCTGCGGATAACTATGAACGGTGTTTTTTGTTGCCAGCAAACCTGTGCTACAGCGGCGCCTTCCATTTCAGTGGCATCTGCCTGTAGTTGTTGAACCAGGTCCCCGGCTGCTTTATTGGATGATACAAATACATCGCCGGTTACAATGGTACCGGTAATGATCCGGGGCGCCTGTTCGCCGGTTGATCGGGTGATCTTTTCGAGTGGAATACTGTTGCCAATAATGCGGGCGTTCGCTACCAGCGCCGAATCGCAGGTGAAGTATAATGGATTTTCTGAAAGCGTAAAGGGGTTGCGGGTAGGTTTTCTTATAATGCTATCGGGCACTATGGCTCCATAATCGTGATACGCAACGCGGGTGCCTATCACCAGGTCGCCGGGTTGTAATACGGGGTTTACACCACCTGCAATGCCTGTGAAAATGATGGCCCGGGGTTGAAAATGCTCCAGCATCAACGTGGTGGTAATGGCCGCATTCACCTTGCCAATACCGGTTTGCGCGATCACTACTTTCTTTCCCTGTAAAATGCCTTCGGTAAAATGCACCTGTTGTATAACGGTCTCTTTTTGTTGCTGAACCTGCGTTAACAGGTATTTTATTTCCTCGCCAAATGCACCGAGTATGCCGGTGACGGCGGTTGTGTTCTTAATTTGTGCCTGCGTGGCGATGGTGGTGATGCAAAAAAACAATAAGATGGTTGTGCGCATAATAATTGGTTAATTGTGAAACGGCAGGCAGCAAACGTTAAAGGGGAACCTATTCAAGCACTAACGCTAAAATAGCAAAGGCATCAATTATATAGAGTGCAAGGCTGATATCTTTCTTTTTACCAATGATGAGCTTGATGGCTGTCCAGCTAAGGAAACCCCAAATGATCCCCTGTGTAATGCTATAGGAAAACGGAATGATCACCATAGCCAGAAAGGCCGGTATGGCTTCATCAAGTTGTGTCCAGTTGATCTTTGTAACGGGTTGCACCATGAACACGCCCACCAGTACCAATGCCGGCGCCGTGGCAATTGCTGGTACAACAGATAATAATGGCGCTAAAAATAAAAATGGTAAGAACAACAAGGCGCCGGTGATGGCCGTTAAACCGGTTCTGCCCCCTTCTTTAATTCCCACGGCTGATTCAATATATGCTGTACCCGGACTGGAACCAACCAACCCGGCAATAGTAGTGGCCATGGCATCGGTTATGAGTGCCCGCTTTATATTGCGGGGTTCGCCTTTTTCATCCAGCAGGTTCGCTGCTTCAGATAAACCTACCAATGTAGACAAACTGTCGAACATATCTGTAAACACAAAGGCAAAGATCACCGGTACTACCGACCATTGCAGGGAGTGAATGAGATCGAGTTTAAACAGCAGGCTGAAATCGGGCGCTGCAAAAATTCCTTTCCAGGTAATTAATGGCGGCGTACCCATTGCCCACCAGCGGCCCAATGGCAAAGCGGCCAGGGTGGTGAACACAATGCCTATAAGAATGGCTCCTTTTATTTGCCGGGTTACCAGTATGGCGGTAAAAAGCAATCCCGCTAAAAAGGTAAGCAGGGCCGGCTGCAATTTTCCGATACCTACGATGGTGGCGGGGTTGTGTACAATAAAACCGGCATTTACAAAACCGATGAGTGTTATAAATAAACCGATGCCTGCAGCAATGGCGTACCGCAAGGGCCGCGGGATAGCGCGCACGATATAGGTGCGAATATTGAAGGCTGATAGCAGCAGGAAGAAAATGCCGCTCCAGAAAACGGCGCCCAGGGCAACGGGCCAGGGCACTTTCATACCGATCACTGCCGAAAATGTAAAGAAGGCATTGAGCCCCATGCCGGGTGCTACCAGCACCGGGTTCTTCGCATACCAACCCATCATCAGGCTGCTGAAAAAACACACCAGCACCGTGGCTGTTAATACCCCGCTGAAAGGCATACCGGCCTGGCTCAGCACTGAAGGGTTCACTACAATAATATAGGAAGTTGCGAGGAACGAAGAAGTACCGGCAATGATCTCGGTGGTAATTGTGCTTTTGTTTTTGATAAGATCAGCTGAAAACATGCAATGATGCGTTAAGGATTGAAGATAAGAAGGAAAGCTGCAGGCCCCAAGCGCTAAGTGCTAAGTGCAGGCCCCTCGTTTCAGGCTCAGGCTTCAAAATAAATTATGTACCTCATATTAAAAGTAAGCTTTAGAATTAAAATTAACATAATGTGCGCTTAACACACAGGTTTTTTCTGAAAACTAACATTGCATCGTTTTTGCAAAAGTAGCCGCTTATGAGGTTTTTTAATATATAAGGCAGGTGTTGTACTACTTATAGCTCTGTTTAGTAGTACAGCTGTTTGCTTTTATGAATGCAGCAGGTAGTCATTCAGGTATAATCCTCACGGGCGGCTATTAATTCTTTTGTTTTTTAAACAACCTCGATTAATAGCGTAAAGTATGAACATTCGATTTGTTTTAATGGTAGCGGTATGGCTTTCGTTCGTTAGCTTTTCCCGGGCTAATGCTCCATACAATAAGTATGACCAGGTTACCAAACAGGAACCTGTTAAAGGAACAGTTGTTGGCACAGACGGCACACCAATTGCCGGCGCCACAGTTAGATCCCTTTCTGGCAAACACAGTACAACAACCAATGAAAAAGGAGAGTTTACCCTGCAGGCAGCTGAAGGTGAAAAATTGATGATCTCATTTGTTGGTTACAGCGATCAGGAAGTTACCGTAAGTGGTACCTCACTGAAGGTAACCATGACGGTTGGCAATAGCCAATTGGGCGAGGTGGTTGTAGTAGGTTATGGTAGCCGTACTAAAGCCGATGTAACGGGTGCATTAACCCAGTTAAAGGCCGATAACATAAGACAGGGCGTTAACATTTCTGTAGATAACATGCTGCAGGGTAAAGTAGCGGGTGTACGCATCGCTCAATCCAGCGGTGAACCCGGCGCTGGTGTTGATGTATTCATCCGTGGTGTGGGCTCTATCCGCAGCGGAAGCACGCCACTTTTTGTAGTAGATGGCGTACCCCTGAGTAATGATAATGTGAGCGCAGCCGGTACTGATGTAGGTATGGGTAGCACTGATGCCAAGAATCCGCTGAATTTTTTGAATACCAGTGATATTGAAACCATCACGGTGTTAAAAGACGCTTCTGCTGCGGCCATCTATGGCGCCCGGGGTTCAAACGGGGTGGTGCTTATTACAACCAAACGTGGTAAAAAAGGAGATCCTTCATTAACGTATGATATGTATGTAGGCACCTCTAAAGTTATAAAAAAACTGAAACTGCTTTCTGCATCGGAGTACAGGAATGCAATTGTTGACCCATCTTCTGACCACGGTGGAAATACCGATTGGCAGGATGCGATCATGCGCAACGGTTTTGTACAGAACCACAATTTGTCGTTTATAAAAACTACTGGTACTGGCAGCTACCTGGCATCGCTTTCTCACCTTGACCAGACTGGTATTATAAAGAATAGTGGGTTCAAAAGAACAACTGCCAGGTTGAATGCCGAAGAGTCGTTCTTCGACAACAAGCGGTTGACCGTTAAAATGAACCTTACCGCCAGTAATATCGGCGAAACAGGGATCCCCAATGGAAGTACCGCCGGGTCAGACGGCCAGGTGCTCATGTATGCCCTGATGGCCAACCCCACCTGGAACGTATATGATTCTACCGGCAACTTTACCAATTTCAAAAAGGTTCAGATCTTCAATCCCCTTTACGTGTTGAGCGTTTATGATGACAGAACCAATACTTTCCGGGTGTTGGGCAATATGGAAGCTTCCTTGCGTTTATTGCCAGGATTGAACTACCGTTTCAACCTGGGTGTTGACAAATCAACCTCTGAGCGTAACACCACCATGTACCCGAACCTTACCGACCGTACCCCTAAAGGCGTCTATACACAAAATAACCTGAAATCATTGACAACTTTGTTGGAGCACTACCTCACTTATAACCTGGCTATTCAAAAGCACCAGGTAGAAGTATTGGGTGGTTTCTCCTATCAAAAGTTCACTTTCGCAGGTACAGCTTTCAATATGCAGAACCTGGCAGCACAGGGTACAGGTGTACCACCCATGTATAACCCGGGTTATTCCGGAACGCCAGGCTCTCCCAGCGGATATGCGCAGGAGAACGAGCTGCAATCTTACTTCGGCCGGGTGAATTATAACTATGACAACCGGTTCCTGTTTACTGCCTCTATCCGTGCAGACGGTAGTACCCGTTTTGGTGAAAACAACAAGTATGGTTACTTCCCCTCTTTTGCAGCAGGTTGGAACCTTACGCGTGAAAAATTCCTTGAAAATGTTTCAGTGATCAATAACCTGAAGCTGCGTGCCAGCTGGGGACAAACCGGTAACCAGGAAGTACCCAACAAAATTACCCAGGCCAGTTACTCCTTATCATCAGCCTCAGGTTATTACCTCGATGGTACCAACCTGGTAAACGGCGTTACGGTGAACCGTACCGCTAACCCGAATCTTAAATGGGAACTGGTTGAACAGTACAACATAGGTGTTGACTTCGAGCTTTTGAAGAACAAACTGTACGGATCAATTGAATATTATAACAAGACCACCAAAGACCCTATCCTGTACATACCTTCTGAACCATTGAGCCCTACCTCTATGGTATGGAAGAACGTAGGCGCACAGATCGTGAACAAGGGTATTGAATTTACACTGGGGTCGCAGCTCATCAACACCAAAGACCTCTCCTTAACAGTTGATGTAAACGGGGCTACCTTGAAAAACACCATTAAAGATTTGCCGGTTTCTCAGTTATATTCTGGTAATATCTCAGGTCCGGGACTTTCTGGTGTAAGCGCCAACATCTATAAAAATGGGTATGCGGCAGGTTCATTCTTTATGTTGAAGCACCTGGGCTACGACAAAAATGGCAAGGATATTTTCGAAGACAAAACAGGCGACGGCATTATCAATGCAGATGACAGGCAGATCTTCCCGGGCGCTATTCCCAAATTCAACTACGGCTTCAATAGCCAGTTACGCTATAAGACCCTTGACCTGGCAGTTGCCTTCATTGGCCAAACCGGTGGGTACCTGTTTAACAACACCGCGCTTGACCTCAGCATCAACAACCTGAAAACAGATCGTAATACGCTGAAAAAATATGTTGACGCCAAAGCCGACCTTGGCAACCAGGTAGTAGTGTCGTCGCTGTTCCTGGAGAAATCAGATCTCCTCCGCCTCAGCAACCTGCGTTTGGGAAATACCTTTAAGTTCAAACAAATTCCCTGGATGCAATCGCTTAATATTTATGTAAGCGCGCAGAACCTGTTTACCATTTCTAAATATTCCGGCTACGATCCGTTGGTGAATACCACCAAAAATGTAGACGGTAACCAGTCGCTGGGCGTTGATTATACTACCTATCCCGCAATAAAAACATTCCTGTTAGGCGCAACGATCAAATTTTAAATTTTTTGGAATATGAACAAGCAATCATTTAAACTACATACAATAGCCTGCGCCTTTCTGTTAGTGGCCACGGCAGGCTGTACCAAGCTTCATGAAAAAGTAATTGACGAAGTACTGGGCTCCAATGCCGCAGCTCCCGAAAATGCACTGGCCTCCGCATACGAACAAATGGACAATGGTACTTTTACAAACCATGCCCAGGCATTTGCCCTGCAGGAATATTCAACTGATGAGGCAATATTGCCTACACGTGGCAGCGACTGGGGCGACGGTGGTATTTATCGGGCTATTCATGAATTTACCTGGGGGCCCGACAATTCCATGATCACCAACACCTGGAACAGTCTTAATACCGGTATCACCCTATCGCTCACGGCCATCAGCAGCATTAACAAATCGACTGCTGCCAATAAGGCCCAACTGCTGGCCGAAGCCAAAGCCCTGCTGGATTTATACACTTTTCATGCGTTTGACCTGTTTGGCCAGGCGCCTTACCGCGACCCAGGTGTAGATAATGGACCGCTGCAGGTGCGAAAAGCGGCAACCGGCATCGATGATCTGATCAAAGATGTAGAATCATTAATACCTGATCTGTCGAACTCAGGCCAGAATAATACCGGCAACGGGCGTTTCACCAAACAGGCAGCTTATGCCATGCTGGCAGAAATGTACCTTAACCGGGCGGTGTTCAAAGACCGTTATGCCACTACATTTAATTTTAATGAACAGGCGGTGGATGGTAACGGAACCGACATGGATAAAGTGATCACGTATACTTCCCAGCTCATTGGGTCAGGAAAGTATCAACTGGAAAGCAACTTTTTCCACAATTTCGATATTGAGAACGGGAACGGAACGGAACTGATCTTTGTTATAACCCAGGATGTAAACACCCTGACCACCAGCAGTAATAATTTTGCTTACATGCCTATGGAAAGGAATCAGAAACCTTCTACTGCTAACCGGGGTACCAATGCTTCCTGCACTACGCCTGAGTTTTTTCATACGTGGGATAATAACCGGGATGATCCGCGCTTTCAACGGCACTATCAATATGCCGATGGAACCTGGTTCATGAACGATGGCACTGATGTAAGCGTACCAGCCAACAGCCTTGTAGTAGGTGGTTCCCTGTCATGGTTTCATTTCAACCGCGGCATGCAGTATGGTCAGCAGTATGGACCAAGCATCGTGGGAACCGACTTTCAGCATACACCCGACGGGCGTATTAAAGTAAATAAGCTGTATTGCGAAAAGGCTTCCACACAACTGATGGACTTTACACCAGAGCTTAATTTTGATGATCCCAGCCAGAGTGTATTCACCCAGGCGCAGATCAATCGGGGTGTTCGGCCATTCAAATTTGAGTTTGATCCCGAAGGCCTTAATAGCAAAAGCAACTGTGATCTGCCGGTTTACCGTTTGGGCGGTATGTATTGCATGCGTGCTGAAGCGTATTTACGCAAAGGCCAAACCAGTCTGGCGTTGGCCGATGTGAACATGCTGCGTACAAGCAGAACGCGCGAAGCGCTCTATGCTAATGCTCCCGGAAAAGCGCTTACGTCTATCGACATGAACACCCTTTACAATGAAACCGGGTTTGAAATGTACTGGGAAATGTACAGAAGAAAAGCGGCCATCCGCTTTGGTAAATTCGAAGCAGCTGGCACCGCCAAGCCGGTCTCTCAGCCTTTCCGCCGTATTTACCCCATCCCACAGAGTACCAGGGATGCCTCCAAATTATTTGACCAGAACCAGGGGTATTGAGTGCGTTTAGAATAAATACCAACCCTATAAAAAAGCCGCCCCGATTTTTTCGGGGCGGCCTTTTTTATTAGTAGTTAGCAACTATGAAAGAAGAATTAATAACCAGGATTCTGATCCAGGAAAGTATTGAGTTTTCTTTCCGAAGTAGGAATGGGGAAGATCCTTCTGCGGGGATCTTTGTTCATCCCGGGTGTATAACCCGATGTAGCCACATCACCGGGAATGGGATATTCAATTTCATATTTGTCAAAACGGATGAGGTCATTGCGGCGCCAGTTTTCCCAGTACAATTCGCGGGCGCGTTCATCTAACAGGTCATCGAGGGTAAGGGAAGTTGCCAATGGAGCTTTGGCGCGGGCGCGTACTTTATTAAGTAATACAAGCGGTGTTTGTACTTCTCCGTTCACCGTTGTGCTGAGGATGCCACCGCGTATAAGGGCTTCTGCTTTCATCAAATAAATATCGGCCAACCGGAATATTGGCATGTCGTTACCACTCATACGCGTAGCGGCTGTGGTCGCTCTGTCGGGGTAGTACTTGATAGACCGGATTCCCATACAACGGGCGAGGTAATCATTACCAACATCGAATGGCTTTTTGCCGGTCATTTTGATGGCTTTTGTGATCTCCAGTTGCCAGGTGGTATCGCCTTTAGGTCCTGTATAGCTGGCATCCAGGTCAGTTTTAGGGATCTTTATCGTAAATGGCGTACTATCCAGGTTGTATTGTTTACCAACCAGCCAGGTGGCATTTCTTTCATCACCGGGTAAGTTGAAGCGGTCATAAAATTCCGGTGTGGTGCTCATGGAAATACTCAGGTTGTTGGGCACGCCATACTTCGGCCACAGATAGGCCATAATGCCATGACGGGTAAACTGGTTTCCATCGAGCAGCAGCGGATCATATGGAATGGCAAAAATGGTTTCAAGAGTAGCCGGGCCATTATCGGGTGCAAATACATCGGCATACACAGGATCGAGGGAATATTTTTTAGAGCCAATAACGCTGTCGCACATGGCTACTGCTTCGGCAGGTCTGGGAGTGCCGGTGTACACTGCCGCATTGAGGTACATTTTTGCCAGGAGGGCATACACCATTCCCTGCGTAGGGTGGCCATAGGTTGCGATGGCATTGGTACTGCTTTTTACCGGCAGGCTTTTAACTACCGCTTTTAACTCCTTTTCAATAAACTGAAATACTTCCAGTCTTGATTTTGTTTTGGGTAATTCCGGAACAGGAAAGGTATCTACAATAGGCACATTTCCATAGAGATCCATCATAAAGTAATAGAACAACCCACGCATGGCTTTGACTTCAGCAACGGAGCTTATGCGGGAAGGATCTGTAGGCGCCATTGATGAATTGGCAATATTGCTCAATACCCGGTTGCAGGTGTTGATGGCGCCAAAACCCCATTGCCATACGTCGTTTACGTTAACATGGTCGGGCGTATAAGTATGGTGGTGGTGCTGACGGTACTGACCGCCATCATCGTAGTTACCATCGCGGCCGGGAAGGATCAATTCGTCGGTGGTGAGCTCCTGCATCCGGAAATAGTCAATGGCATATTTACTGGCCAGCTGCGTATAAATGGGCCCGATCAGCGCCTGGTAGTCGGCAGGAGTTTTGGGAAAGTTGTTGTCAACATATTGTGATTCGGGTGTAACATCCAGTTTGGTACACGCACCAGCTATTATGGTGATAGCTGCTAATGCGATCAAAATCTTTTTCATACTGGTAATTATTTATGTTGTCGTTTACTTGAATTATGCTGAATAAATTAATTAAGCTAGAACATGAGGTTAGCGCCAAAGATGAACGATCTTGTTTTGGGATAGAAGTTCTTGGCATCTATACCCGGTCCCGGTGTAAGACCGCCGATACTGATCTCAGGATCGATACCGCGATAACCGGTTATGGTAAACAGGTTGTTGGTTGAAAGATAAAAGCGCATTTTGCTGATGTATTTGACCTTTGCATTCAGCGAATAGCCCAGTGTGGCGTTATCCATACGGATGTAAGAACCATCTTCCAGGAAACGGTCTGATGTCAGGTAGGCGATATTGTCCTTGTATGATTCGCCCAGGGTGAATTTGGGGATGTTCAGGGTTTTTGAATCGGCCGGATTGTTTAACTGAGCCAGTGTATTGTTCAGGATCTTGTTACCGGTTACGCCTCGTAAAAAGAAGTTCAGATCGAAATTCTTATAGGTAAAGCTGTTATTCCAGCCAAACATCAGCTTGGGTTGTGCATTGCCGGCAATCATGAGATCGTTCGTTGAAGGCTGGCTGGCAATTACCTTTCCATCGGCTGTTAAGAAAGTGCTGGTGCCTGCATCGTTCTTCCCAGCATAATGCCATAAACTGAATGTTCCCAACGGTTCACCTTCCCTGATCACCTGGCTCCAGACATTTGTTTGTCCTTTACCACCCAGGTAAGCCGTTGGTATAACTGTTAAAGAAGGGAATTTGTCATTTGCCAGCGAGGTCACTTCATTCTTATTATGCGCCAGGTTGGCTGAGGTGGTCCAGGTAAAGCCTTTTGTTGAAACCGGGATGGCGGTAAGGGTTAGTTCAATACCGGTGTTTTTTACTTTACCCACATTGGCAGTCATTGTACTTACAAAATACTGGGTTGTTGATACGGGATAGTTATAGATAAGGTCGGAAGTGTTCTTGATATAATAATCGATAGACCCGCTCACTTTGTTATTGAAAATGGCGAAATCGAGACCAATGTTCGTCATGGCTGTGCTTTCCCATTTCAGATCGCGGTTATCATTTTGTACAGGGAGTAACCCGGTTTGGTAATTACCATTCAGGTAGAACTTTCCACCCAGGCCATATCGTACAATAGAGGTAAAGGCATCAAAGCCGAGTGAGTTACCCGATACGCCATAACCGGCTCTTAATTTCAACTCATCAAAGATCTTTTGACCGGCCATGAACGATTCGCGGGTAATGCGCCAGCCTGCTGATACGGCCGGGAAATAACCCCAGCGATTGTTCTTACCAAAAGCTGAAGAACCATCGTTACGTAATGACACCTGTAACAGATATTTGTCGTCGTACTGATAGTTTATACGGCCGTAGAAAGAGATCAACCGCAAGGTAGAGATGATGGCATTGTCAAATCTTACATTACCAACTGTAAAGGGGTTACTTACTGCATAGTTATAATAGGTAAGCAGGTCGTTGGTATAGCCCTGGGTTGAGATGCCAAAGCCGTCGCCAATGCGGTCCTGCTGCCAGGAGTAACCGCCCAGTAATTTGATGTTATGCTGTCCCCATGATCTGTCGTAGTTGAAGTAAGACTCGATCACCTGTTTGGTATTCTCAAAATTGCTGCGGTAAGCACGGCCATTGGCGCCTACTGCCTGTCCTGAAGAAGCGTTATAGTAGATGTCGCGGGTGGTTTGTTCTTTCTGTCCCGAAATACTGAGGGTGTACACCAGTCCTTTCAGGATCTTTACTTCTGCCAGTCCGGTCAGCAGTGTTTTTTCTTCTTTGCTTTTCAGTACATTGTTGGCAAGGATGCCTACCGGGTTTAAGTAACCACCGCGGCTGAAGTCTTCAGTGAAAGAACCATCGGGGCGGCGTACGTTTACCGTAGGCATGTAAGTAAGCATATTGTTAAACAGCGCGCCCTGGTCAACATCATTATGCCGGGTGGTGCTGTTGGTTATTGATATACCCAGTTTTAACCGCTCGTTAAAGAACTTGCTTTCGAGGTTTCCCCTGGCAGTAACACGCTTTAGTCGGGAGATCTTAACAATACCCTGGTTATCGAAGTAGTTGATGCTGGCGCCGAACAGGGTATTGCCCTGAGAACCATTGATAGCAAGGTTATGGTTATGCGAAACGCCGGTTGGCCGCATAACTTCTTTCTGCCAGTTGGTGTTGGCGCCGCTGTCGTTGTATTGCGATAATAAGGTTTGTCCGTTCTGGCTCAGGTAATCTCTCAGTTCATCACCGGTAAGCATGTCAATTTGATTGGCAACTTTTTCAAAGGCTACATATGGGTTATAGGTTAAGATGGTTTGGCCCTGTTTTGCCCGGCGGGTGGTGACCATGATCACCCCATTGGCAGCACGGGAACCATAGATAGCAGTTGAAGAAGCGTCTTTCAATACATCAATTGAAACAATGTCGGTGGGCGCTACCAGTTCCAGTGCAGCGCCGGGTACGCCATCGATCACATAGAATGGCTCGTTGGCGCCATCGCGCAGGGTAGAAGGGCCACGCAGAATTACAGTAGGCTTTATGTTGGGGTCGCCACTGCGGGCAATGTTCAAACCTGGCACTTTACCTTGTAGTAATTGGGTGGGTGAACCGGTTACTACCTGGTTGAAATTTTCGCTGCTGATGCTGGTTACGGAACCGGTGATATTCCTTTTGCTCGTTTTGCCATAACCGGTAACCACCACATCGCTTAATTGTTTCGATGTTAACGTGAGTGCCACGGTGATAGTAGTCTGGCTGCCGACAGCAATTTCTTTAGCTACATAGCCTACGGAAGTAATTTGCAAAACAGCTTTAGCTGATGGAACAATTATTTCAAAATTTCCATCGGGATCGGTCATTACAGACTTACTGCTGCCCTGCAAGGTTACGCTCACATTGGCCAGCGGTGCTTTGTTTTCGTCTGTAATTTTTCCTTTAATTGTACGTTCCTGTTGCTGGAAGGCTAAAACAGGGGTTGCAAAAAACTGCAAAAGGGTTATTAGAAAGAATAAGGTTGTTTTTTGGACAAGCGCAAAACAAAAAAAACGCATGACTTTTTTTCTCATAGATAAATTGTTTGGTGTTACGAGATTGAGAATCAGTGAACCACTATAAATTTAAATTTTAAAATGCAGGCATAGCTCCGTTAGCGATAGGAAAGGATGGTTAATCTTACTTTTTGGGAAGGCCAAAGGGAAACTTTGGATGTTACTACAATGTGAAGCGTGTATTAATTTATTGCTGTGCGCCCGCGCAGCATTGCAAAACATTTTAGCTATTTTCGTGACAACATGCTATTGAATATGAACAAGATCCCCATCACACTTATTTATACAAGATTGCTTTTGGGTGTATGTATCCTGCTTTTGAGTATTGTACAGATAGATCATTACAACGTAATTGCCGTGGTGCTTTTTGCAACCGGCTTACTGACCGATATTTTCGATGGTATCATTGCCAGGCGTTTGAATGTGTCGTCCCCGCAACTACGCAGAATGGACTCTACCATTGACCAGGTATTTTTTATTATGGTAGCCATAGCCACCTATATTCAATGCAGGGAATTTTTTTATAACAACGCTGTAAAGCTGGCTATTTTGCTGGGCACTGAAGCATTGACCTACGTGGTGAGTTTTATAAAGTTTAAAAAAGAAGTGGCTACACATGCTATTGCATCAAAGGTGTGGACGTTGATCTTATTTGCCACCCTCATACAGATAATGGTGGCGTGTAAGGCGCCAGCCTTGTTTCAATGGTGTTTTTATGTGGGCATGCTCTCCCGGTTGGAGATCATCGCTATTTTGCTTTTTTTGCGTGAATGGACGAATGATGTTCCTTCGGTTTACCATGCCATTTTGTTGAGAAAGGGGAAAGCCATCAAAAGGCATAAGCTGTTTAATGGGTGACATTGCAAGTTGAAGTGGAAAGAAAAATTTGAGTAGTTACAGAAGCGTTTCGACCCTTCGATCCTTCGACTTCGCTCAGGATCTTGTGCCAGGCGGAATCCCCGGGATCATCCTGGGGTTCCGCTGGTCTTGTAATGTGTGCGTAGGTACAAACATAGGCGTAAAAATCATAATGAACTTACGATTCAGGGAAAACAAATTATTAATTCCGAAATAGTATTTTCACGTATGTGAATCAGATATTATTAATCATACCTTTGAGTACCGGTTATGGTCCTGTTGAAATGTGCATATCCCGCCTGTTGCACCATCCCGTCCTTATAAAAGAATTGAAATGAAAACGCTCAAAGATCATATAAAACGCACTGTTTCCGTTACGGAAAGGGAGTTGGAACATATGGTCGGTTCATTTCAGCCGCTCTCCCTTGACAAAGAGACCCACCTGCTTAAAGCCGGACAATACTGCGATAATTATTATTTTGTTGAAGCCGGTTCGCTTCGTATTTATACGATGGTCGATAACCTGGTTGTTACCAATTGGTTTGCTTTTGAAGGCAATTTTTTTACTGATCTTGAAAGTTACACCTATCAATGTAAGGCAAAATTTAATATACAAGCCATTGAAAACTGTACCTTATTATATATATCCAGAAAAAATATGAATACCTTGCTGCAGCAATATCCTGCCTGGTGTGAGCTGGTTCGTAAAACATGGGAACAGGCATTTCTGCGGCTTACCCAGATCGTATTGTCGGTTCAAACCATAAACGCGAAAGGGCGGTACGAGCATTTATTCAACAATCAAGAGGTTAAGCAAAAGCCGCTGACCAATGGTGTTGATCCTTTCCTGGTGATCACTGATCCTTCCCTTAGTAAAAAATAGTTAGTCAGGGGCCTGCGTTGTAGCTTTACTTTTAATATAACCTTCAATTGAACGATTGCCTATGCTACAGTTGCGCATGCTTGCCGTTGGTATACTCTTCTTTGTTTTCCCCGCTTATGCTCAACATGCAAAACCTGTACAGGTTGATATCTGTATATATGGAGCCACTTCGGCTGGTGTAATTGCAGCCTATACGGCTAAAATGCAACATCATTCTGTATTGCTGATTGATCCCGGCAAACATATTGGCGGGTTAACTTCGGGTGGCTTGGGATTTACCGATATTGGTAATAAATATGCTGTATCGGGGTTAGGGCTTGATTTTTACCGGCGGGTTGGTAAGCAATATGGACAATTTGAATCCTGGATCTTTGAACCCCACGTGGCCACAGCCGTGTTCTCACAATACCTTAAATTGGCTAAGGTGGAAGTGGCGCTGGAACATACGCTGCAGCACGTTAGCAATGAATTCGGATATATAAAAGAAATAGAACTGAACTATCGTAATGCAGCAGGACAGGTCCTTACAAAAAGGGTAGCAGCGAAAATGTTCATCGATTGTTCTTATGAAGGCGATCTGATGGCCAAGGCCGGGGTTTCGTTTACAGTGGGCCGTGAATCGGGCAGCCTGTACAATGAATCTTTTAATGGCGTACAGCTGCGCGACAAACACCAGTTCCCCGATGGGGTTGATCCTTATAAGATACCCGGAAGGCGGGAGAGCGGTTTATTGTGGGGCATTTCCGATGCCATGTTGTTGGCAAACGGTTCGGCCGACACAAAAGTGCAGGCTTATAATTTCAGGATCTGCCTTACCGACGATGCAGCCAACCGCATTGCCATTACCCGGCCCTCAGCATATGATTCAACCAGGTATGAATTATTGTTGCGTTTACTGCAAAAAAAGCCCGCTGCCAGCCTCGGCGCAATTTTGAAGATCGACCGCATGCCCAATCACAAAACAGATATCAATAACAATGGTCCTTTTTCAACCGATATGATCGGGATGAACTATGGCTATCCCGAAGGAGATCAGGAAATACGGAATACCATCAGGCACCAACATGAGGTATACATAAAAGGGCTGTTGTATTTCATTGGTCATGATCAGCGGATGCCTGAAAACCTGCGGAAGGAGATGTTGAACTGGGGCTATCCGAAAGATGAATTTACCAACAACAATAACTTTACGCCACAATTGTATGTGCGCGAAGCACGCAGAATGATCGGCGACTATGTAATGACGCAAGCTAATTGCCAGGGAAAAGAAGTTGTAACGGATGGTATTGGTTTGGCTGCTTATACCATGGATTCACACAATTGCGAACGCATTGTGGTGAATGACATGGTGAAGAATGAAGGGGATGTGCAGGTAGGCGGTTTCGGTCCATACCCGATATCATATCGTTCCATCATTCCAGGGGCAAAAGAATGTAAGAACCTGCTGGTGCCGGTGTGTTTATCTGCCAGTCATATAGCGTATGGTTCCATTCGTATGGAACCGGTATTTATGGTGCTGGGGCAGGTTGCTGCCACGGCTGCTTCCATGGCCATTAAAGCCAAAGCCGGTGTACAGGAAATAAATGTGCCCGAACTGCAGCAGGCGCTTAAAACAAATCCGCTTGCTGATGGCAGCCTGCCAGAGATCGTAATTGATAATGACAATACAGCGCAGGTACAAATAAAAGGGAGCTGGACAACTAAAGAGCATCTGGGGTATGGCCCTTCGGTGCTTACTGCCGATGAGCCTTCTGCCGAAGAACGTTCAGTGCAATACCAGCCGGTCATTGAGAAGGAAGGATACTATCACATCTATGTATATATGCTGCCTGCTTATAATAAGCTGGCTTCGCAAACTATGGTGGCTGTTTATGATGGCAACCGGGAAACCCGCATTACATTGAAGAAAAGGGATATGCAGGTACAGGGACAAACCTCAGGCGAATGGATAGCAGTGGGAAAATATAAATTACCGGCCGGCTCCAAAGCGCATGTAACCATACAGGCAGCCAATGCCGATGGGGCAGTGGTGGCCGATGCTGTGTTGTTGATACCTGAGCGAAAATAGATCAAATGTAACCATACAGGCAACCAATGCCGATGGGGCAGTGGTGGCTGATGCTGTGTTGTTGATACCTGAGCGAAAATAGATCAAATGTAACCATTCAGGCAGCCAATGCCGGTGGGTCAGTGGTGGCCGATGCTCTGTTGTTGATACCTGAGCGAAAATAAATTTTATAGCTTAGCTATAGTAGATCAAATGTTCTCTCTTTTCCTGGTATTCTACATCTGATATTTTTCCCGCATCTTTCAGGTCTATCAGTTTTATCATCTCTTCCAGCTTATTGATCGTAGCCACGGGTGGCTGGTTGGGGACGGGTGTATTTGCTGGCTTCGCATTACCCGGACTTTTAATCAACAGTGCCAATAAGATCAACGTTAAAGGCGCCAGTAACGACAGCCATATGCCATTGCCTGAAGATACTGTTCCAAATGCCGCCACTACAATGCCAATGATCGCTACAGATAAAACGAGCCGGCGTTGCTTATTCATTATTAATAAATTCATAAGTACATAGTTTTTTACCGTTTAGAAATAGCAGTCAGCTTTGGAATGGCAATAGCTTTTCCCCCATCAGCTGTATGGAGCTAATCATTGGAAATGGAAAACTATAAGTATAAAATAGTACAGTTCTTTCTATCGTAGTTATTTAATGGAAGCGTTGGGGTTTTTCCCAGGAAATGACCTATTATCACTAAGTTACAAAAAAGAGTTGATAAGTAAAAAACTTGTCATCGCCTGGCCGGCGATGGCGGGGGAATACATCAAGAAGTTAACCTGGATCATTTATCCATTAAAAGCAGCACCTAAGAGTAAATATTGAGGTCGCTGTCGTTTTTATTGCCCCTGTTGTTTAGGTAAAATGATAAAATAAGGCCAATCAGTACAACGCCGGTAATAATAGGGAAAGCTATTGAATGCATAATGCCGAGTTTATGTAAGGTTAGACGGTTAACGGTGCGCAATATTGTTAACGGCTTGCAAGTTTTTGGTTAATACCCCCGGCCCCCTAATGGGGGTGAACTACCCCACCTTAAAAAACATAACAAAATTCAACAGGCTGACATAGCTTAAGTCTACATATTTTTTTAGAATTTCAGATTGCTGAATTGAGTAGTGACTTCTCAAAACGCGCCAGCACTCCCCCTTTAGGGGGCCGGGGGGTGTAAAATAAAAAACGGAGCGGGTGGCATGCTCCCGCTCCGTGATGACGGACTATGACTAATGGACTGTGGACTATTCTTTCATGCCAGAATCTTCCGCGTGTAAAGGAATAGTTCCCTTATTAACGCTTGATCAATTTTTTCGTGATTGTTTCTTTACCCGTATTTATTTTAACGAAATAAAGGCCTGGTCGCAGGTTCGCGATGTTGATGGCCTGTCCGCTTAAAATACGCGGAGCAGTATAAACAAGGGAGCCGTTTACGTCAACGATCTTCACATCAAAATAATCGCCCATGTTGCCATATTGAATAACCATTTCACTGATGACGGGGTTAGGCAATATGCGCATGGTTGATGCGTATTCAATATATGGAATTACGCCGCCATTTTCTGATGCAGCCATAGCTTGTGCAGCAGTTTGACGAACCACAACGGAACTGGTCCAGTCGTTTAAGTTAACGGTTGAACCGCCCGACAGGCCAACGCTCACCAGGCATTCGTAATTGCTTCTGAACAAATAAGCAGGACCTACAAAATTATTATCGCGGTACAGGATCACTTCATAGCCGCTGTTCACTTTTAATGAAGAAATATCATTGTCCAAAGCGCCCAGTGCTATTAACTGGTTGAGCGTGTAGGTGCCAACCGGCAGGTTGATCGTATAGCCGCCATAGCTGCAATGTTTGAACACAGTAGCCCCGGCCGGGTTGCTGACTGCCACCGTGATCTGTGCTGTGGCCTGTCCGCCACGATCGTCTGTTGCCACTGCTTTAATGGTATAAGTGCCGCCGCTTGCATTGGCCCAGGTATATGAATACGGGCTGCTGGCATCTTCACCCAGTTTGGTAGAACCATTATAAAATTCCACTTTGCTGATGGCGCCATCGGCATCTGCGGCGGTTGCATTGATCGTAATGCTGGCCGGTGGGGTAAATGTGCTGCCATTGGCTGGTGAAGTAATGCTTACTGTAGGTAAGGTGTTGGCCACCTTACGAACGCGTAACGAAGAAGCAGAATCATTCCAGCCGCTGCTCACAAGGCAGGAAACATCTGCGGTATAACCGGCAGCGCTGCCACCGAAATTGTCGTTCTTGTACAACACTACTTCATAGCCTGAAGTTATTTTAATGGAAGAGATGTCTTTGTTGGATATTCCTTTTGCGGTAAGCTGCGCTGTTGTGTAGTTGCCTTCGTTCAGTCCGATTGCATAAGTGCCTGTGTAGTTACAATCTTTATAGAAGATGGCAATACCGGTTGGGGTAGAACCGCCGGCGATGGTGCCGGTAATGGTATAAGTACCCAGCGAAGCATAGTTGGAATAACCGGTGGTAGCAGGATTGCCTGAACCCGTACCTGTAACCGAAACATAATACGTGCCCGCAGCCAGCGTACTGCTGATGCTGGCGTTCAGGGCCGTGGGATTGGAGCTTGTAATGGCAGTTCCGTTATTATCATATAAAGTAGCCAGAATATCCAGATCAGGATGCGTGGCATTGGGGTTGAAGGTAAGACTGAGGTTACCGCCGGTAGTGGTGAATGCAAACATATCCACATCACCGGTGCGCTCAATAATACCTGCATTGTTTACATTGCCCGAGCCATCAACAGTAAGCGATCCGGCGGCAGATATCGTGTTGCCATAATCGTCGGCCCGGTAACCTACGCCGTTGGCAGTGCTGGAGATTATAGCCAGGTCGTCCTGGGTTTGACTGGGATTGGCATATTCTCCTTTGCTCCATTGTACCAGGGTTACATAATACCCTACACCCATGATGGGGGCCCAGTTGCCCTGGCCTGCATAATATTCTTCAACAGGCGATGTTCTGCCATCATGTGAAAGACCGAATGTATGGCCCACTTCGTGCGAACCGGCTTCACCGGCTGCTTTGGCGCCACTGTTGAAAACCCAGCAGGGGGTATCATCATTCCACCTGAAGGAATTTAAATACGCTACCCCGCCGGCTCCCGGGGCAGCTGTATTGGTAGGTGTAAAAATGCAACGCATTCTTTTCGTTTTTGGGTACGTATTAAAAACGGCCTCACTGGTTGTGATATTCACATGAAATGGGCGGTAATCTTCGCTGATCAATTTCCATACGGTTTCCTTTTCTGCATCTGTTAAATTAGCCGGGGCTGCAGTGATCGGATTACCGTTGTTCCAGCCAGTGCCTGAAACATATTGCCCATCGAAATCGAGCAGTACACAGCCATTGCCACCCGGATAGCTTTGCAGGTCGGTGACAGCTGCTGGTGCATTAGCTACAGGAGCGTCGGTCGTGCTGGCCTCCGTGGTAGTAGTCGTGTTTGCTTTTTGATAATCTATACAAACCACTTTGTTGATATCTGTTTCTTCAATAAAAACAGCGCCATCATTATCGGAAAAATACTTATAAGCTTTTTTACTATCACGTAACAGGATGTGCCCGTTCACCGATTTGCCTTCGATCATCAGGTAGAAAGAAGAATTAGGTATGTTTTCAATGCTACCTGCCAGTTGTTCTGAGGTGGCGCTTATTGACCGGCGGAAATTGATGCTTGCCGGCATGGAAACAGTTGATGAAATTTTTAACTGCAAACGGCTGAGTCCATTGGGCCTTTGTGTGGCCGTTAGTTGTTTGCGAAAGCTGCTTAAGACATTGGTGCTACTGCCAATGGGATAACGTTTGTCCTGACCATAGGTGGCGGAGCCTATTATACACAGGCCTATCATCAGGTACAGATTTAGTTTATGCATGGTGCGTGATTAAGTTTTGGTATGGATGTAAAAGAAAACCCTGTCAGGTCAAAAAGCATTCCATGTTGCATACATATTATAAATATGTGTGCGCACGGCTTAAGACCTGACAGGGTTATTAACTACTTAACTTAAAGGAGCGCTTATACTACTTAATGAACTGACGAACGATGCGCTTACCATTCTTTGTAAACTCCAGTGTATATACACCAGGCGCCAAAGATGATACGTTGATCTGGTTCGCAGCCGGGCGGGCTGTTACCACCTGTTTGCCCATGATATCATAAATTCTGATAATGCCGCCAGACAAAGATTCGCCACCGTTCGAAATGTTCAATTGTTGATGAACAGGGTTGGGGTAAATGGTGAATGCTTTATCGGTTTGTACAGAATTATCGATCAGGCTGTTTACCATGCCGGCAGTGGTTGCCACTTTTGCGGTGCTGAGTGGTGTAATACGGATCCAGTTCAGGTTCCAGCCACCAGCCTGAGCATATACACCAAAGTTGTAAGTGCCTGCAGTAATGGTAACGTTGTGTGAAATGGTTGTCCAGTTTTGCCAGCCACCGGTTGAAGGAACAGCCAGTTGGCCCAGTTGAATGGAACCCGCATTCAGGTCACAGGAAACAGTGCCGCCACCGCTCAGGCTCGCAACGCGGTATTCCACTTTATAGGTGCCGCTAACAGGGAAGTTAATGTTGTAATAAGCCATCCAGTCGGTGGCATCAATATAACCAACGTTCAACCCGCCACCATCATCGGTACAGGTTTCAGTTTGTATACCAGCCATATTGTTATAATTCTCGGCCTGTATCAAAATGCTCGTTGCTGAGGTATTGGTGCTGATCGCGATAGATGTTACTTTGTCATTCCAGCCATCATCAACCAGGCAATCATCGTCACCGGTTTTAACCAGCGTGGTGCCGGTGAAGTTGTCGTCCCAGTACAACGTTACTTTATAACCGCTTTGTACTTTTAAAGAAGAGATATCGTCGTCACTAATGCCGCTGGCTATCATTTGCGTCCGGGTGTAGGTGCCAACAGGTAATGAAACGGCATAGCCACCGTAGCTGCAATCTTTGTAGAAGGTAGCCACGCCTGTTGTGTTGCCGCCGCCATGGGTCAACACTACATCATGAATGGCCGATACCAATGAGTTGGAACCGGTTGCATCGCCACTCAGTTCCCAGATCATGATACCACTGCCCTGATCGAAGGCCAGGTTGGTTTTATTCTTGATGGTGGTGATCCCATTATAACCAACGCCATTATAGGTGTCGGCATAGGGATCGGCGCCACGGGCAACCAATGCTGCAAATGTTTCCCAGCTGGGCCGGCCATAAAATGGAACACCCAGAACGCATTTTGATTGTGGTAAACCCTGACCCCGCCAGTAGCTCATTGACTGCTGCGCGTATGCATACGTTGAGTGATCGTAGTTGTTATAGTCATATGCCATCAGGTTCAGGAAGTCAACTACATTGAAAACGGCAGGCAGAATGCTGTTGCCGCCTGTGCCCACTACAGCGGCAGTCAGCAATTTACCGCGGTTGTGCATTTCGGTAGCCAGTTGTGTCATCAATGTAACATAGTTATTGGCTGAGGTGCCGGCATCGGGATATTCCCAGTCTATGTCAACACCATCCAAACCATATTGATTCACAAAATTGATCATATTGGTCACAAAAGTGCTGCGGTAGCTGCTATTGCCGGCCAGTGTTTCAAAACCACTGTCATCGCCATTGTTCCAGCCGCCTACAGAGATCATCACCTTTACTCCATTGGAGTGGGCAAGGGAAACCAGGCTTTGCAGTTTGGATGGGTTCTCAATGCTCTGTATTCCTCCCGTTGCGGTAGGCAACAGAAATGCATAATTAATATGGGTGAGCTTGCTGTACTGTACAGCATTTACATCACCCGTCCAGGAGGGCATGTAGCCGATGACCCTGAATTGCGCGGCTACGCGTTGCACGGAGGCAAACAGCAATAATAACAGGAAAATGCTGACCGGTAGATTTTTCTTCATGATCTTAGATTTTTAATTTTTAAGGTTCGGAACTTATTTCACAAATTCTTTAGTGATCCTTGTTTTGTCTTTGGAGAATAAAAGTGTGTATACACCCGGCGCCAGTGCCGATACATCAATGTGGTTGCTGGCAGGCCGTGCAGATATAACCTGTTTGCCGCTAATATCATAAATGCGGATAAGCCCACCTGCCAGTGATTCTCCACTGCTGATGTTCAGGAGTTGTTTAACCGGATTGGGGTAAATGGTAAATGCTTTTCCTGCCTGTACAGAGTTATCGATGAGGCTGTTCACCATGCCGGTGGTTGCAGCCGATTTGGCGGTGCTAAGCGGTGTAATGCGGATCCAGTTAAGGTTCCAGCCGCCTGCTACGGCATAAATGCCCGGATTATAAGTGCCTGCAGTTACATTTACGGTGTGTGAGATGGTGGTCCAGTTTTGCCAGCCACCGGTAGAAGGTACATCCAGTTGACCCAGTACAATAGAACCGGCGTTGAGGTCAGTTGATAAACGGCCGCCGCCACTCAGGCTGGCCACGCGGTATTCAATAAGGTAAGAACCGGAAGTGGGGAAGTTTACAGCAGGGTAGGCCATCCAGTCACCTGCATCAATATAACCAACGTTCAGTCCGCCGCCATCATCGGTAGTGGCTTCGGTTTGCACGCCCGACATATTGCTGTAGCTCTCGGCCTGTATCAGCGTGCTGGAAGCGGTGTTGGAACCGATCACTATAGAAGATACTTTATCATTCCAGCCGTCATCAACCAAACAGGCGTCGTCGGCTGTTTTAACCAGCGTGCTGCCACTATAGTTGTCGTCCCAATACAACGTTGCTTTGTAACCGCTTTGCACTTTTATTGAAGAAACCCAGTCATTTGCCACGCCCAGGGCCTGTAATTGCGACAGGGTATAACTGCCCGGATTCAATGCTACTGCAGTTCCACCGTAATTACAATCCTGGTATACAACTACAGGACCGGTTACAGAGCCGCCGCCGTCCTGGTATACACGCACATAGTCAACATACATCTTGGCAGGGAAACCGCCATTGTCAATGTTAAAGCCGGGCCAGTTGCCACCTACGGCCATGTTCAACAGAATGAAAAAATTATTCTGGAATTCGCTGGTGCCGTTGATGCCGCCACCAATATAAATTTCATGGTATTTAACCCCATCTACAAACCAGCGGATGTAGTTGGTATCCCACTCAATACTGTAAACGTGATAATCGGTTACGGTAACGCCGGTATTGCCACCATAGGAAGCATGCTGGCCATTGGGGTCCGACCAGTGTGCTGTGCCGTAATTTATGTTTTCGGAATTGATATGTTCCATGATGTCCAATTCACCGCAGGAAGGCCAGCCAACTGAGGAGATGTTATCGCCCAGCATCCAGAATGCCGGCCAGATGCCTGAGAATGCCGGCATTTTTATCCGGGCTTCTATTTTGCCGAATTTCCAGGATTTTTTACCCTGGGTTTTCATGCGGGCCGATGTATAATTATAACCGCCATACGATTCGTTTTTGGCGGTAATTACCAGTTGTCCGTTTTCAACGGTGGCATTCTCGGCGCGGTAATATTCCAGTTCATTGTTGCCCCAGCCGCCGCTGCCATTACCCGTTTCAAAAACCCAGTCGGAGCTGATGCCATTGGTAAATTCATCCTGCCACACCAGCTGCCAGTTCTGCGCCTCGGCATTTTTTTGCAGTGTGGTCAGCGCACCCAATAATAAACAGGTGGGTAAAAACTTTTTCATAGAAAAACAGTTTGGTTTTAATGGTGAATAGTTAAAAGCATAGCAATAGCCACGCATCATGCTTTATGCATAATGCATAACACGTACCCATGCCCTAAGCCTGCAACTGGCTATAGACATTTGGTAACTCCCGGCTAAAGCCGGGAACCGGGCGGTACAGGCATGCACGGTATGCGTAATACGAAACGTGCAACCGTAACCCGGTATAGGGTGACAATAGAAAATGAAAGGGGAAAAATGGATATTCCAGGGATGCGGGCATATTTCCCGCTTAGTGCTAAGGGACGCTGCTACAACTTACATTACTACTTACAGTCAAGTGATTTTTACAAAGAAGGTAAAAGACAAAAATCACTCCAATTAACTCATAACCGCTAAATCGTTTTGGAATTTCAAAGCTATAAATGATTCTCAGGATGAAAAAGAGTAAAATTACTCGATAATTTCAGTGAGCGGCATTCATAGCTGATACAATTAATTAGCACTCCTATATAACAATGCATTAATGTAATATCTTAAGAATACGGGTTCGCAGAAATGTTTTGTTGAAGTATATATATTCTGTTCTGATTATCAGCCTGCGTATAACGGCGACCAATAATGTGGAAAAAAATAAAACTGCTTTCGTAATAAAAGTATTTTAAACAGTTTTTACTTTGCATCTGCTTCTTCAACTACATTACGCTTTTACTAAATACCTTCTTCAATTGTTGCAGCTGTTATGATCTGTATAGCCATCGGGTGTTTACAGGCTGCTTACAATTTCTCAACCAAAGTCGATTTATTACAACGGAATGAAATGGGCCGGTAACAGGCTTGCCTTTTTTCGGCGTCTGTATGCCTGTCTTATGATCCATTCCCGTTATCCTTTGCTATCCTGTTGGGTTCCCTGCTGTACTATGTGTGCCTGTACGCGCATGCATATGGTATTGCTTTGGCCCAACAGGATCTTATAAATTTTTTGTTCCATTTATTATGTATGTATTGTTAATTAAAAAATGCTTTACAGTATGAAAGTGTTGTCTACCCTGTACAAAAGGCGCCCCTGGCGTTTTTTGCAGTATGTTCATTTGGCTATTTTGTTCTGTTTGTTTTCCACGGCCCGGGCGCAGGTGAGCCCCAGTGTGCCGGCCACTACTGCCCAGCACACCAAACAGGTGATCGGGTATATTACCCAATGGGACGCCTGGAAGGAAGTGGCGAACCTGGTTCCCAAGGGCGGGTTTAATCAATTGAACGTTGATTACTCGCAGTATACCATCCTGAACTTTTCTTTTTTCGGTGTTGCGAAAGACGGTTCATTGCACAGTGGTGATTTTCGTAACAAAAACATTTACCAGGCAGGCCAGGTGCAGGAACCGGCGGCGCTGCTAAATGAAGACATCTACAGCAGCTGGGACCTGTACCTGTTGCAAGGTGAACTGGAAACCCTGTATTATATCTCTGACGGCAGTTATGCGTACAACCAGGGTTACCGTAACTCAGGCAGCGGCTGGTCGAATGTAAATACCGGCAAAACCGGTTCGTTCCCGCTGGCTATTCATAAACAGGGTGGGGCGCCCGGCCTCATTGAGCTGGCTCATTCAAAAGGCGTGAAAGTAATGGCATCTGTTGGTGGCTGGAGCATGTGTAAGCATTATCCTGAAATGGCTGCTGATGCTGCCAAGCGCGCCAAATTTGTGGCCAATTGTAAAGACCTGATCGCAATGGGTTTTGATGGTATTGATTTCGACTGGGAATATCCCAACGATCCCGGTATGAACATCGAGCATTACAGCGCGGCTGATTATAACAACTTTGCGACTATAGTGGAAGAAGTACGTGCAGCCATCGGCAGCAGCAAGCTGATCACCGCTGCTTTTTCTGCAGTACCTTCCAAATTAACCGGTTTTCCCTGGAGCCGCCTGAACAGTGCTATGAATTTTTATAACATGATGACCTATGACTATAATGGCGGCTGGAGCAACAAGGCAGGTCACAATGCACCTTTGTACGATTATCCCGGTATGGAGTATACCGGTTTTTCTTTGAACGGAACCGTACAGGGGCTGCGTACCATTGGTGTTAACCTGAGCAAAGTGAACCTGGGCGCTCCCTTCTACGGAAGAGGGGTGGTTTGTAGCGGCACTGCTGCAGTGAATGCAGCTACGGTAAAACGCGCCGAAACGGTTCAACCCGATGGCCCCATTCAAACCTGCGCCGACTTTACCAACTGGCAAAAAGACCTGTGGGATGGAACCCCGGCCTACAGCGAAATTCAGCTGGCAACCGGCAGTGGTTCGGGCTGGACAGAATACTGGGATGATGTAGCGAAAGTGCCTTATAAAGTTAAAGGCAATTATTTCTTAAGCTACGATAACGAACAGTCAATTGGTGCCAAGGCACAATATATAAAAGACAATGGCCTGGCTGGTGTAATTGTGTGGCAGGTATTTGGCGACATGACCGATATGACCAGCAGCACCACGGCTTATGGAAAGCTGATCTTCTGTCCCAATACCAAATCAAAACTGGTGAACAAGATCAACCAGGTGTTTGCCAGCGGCAGCACCGGTAATCAATCACCAACTGTTTCTATCACTGCGCCTGCAAGTGGCAGCACCTATACAGCACCAGCAAGCGTTACGCTTACTGCCAGTGCAGCAGATGCTGATGGCTCCATTTCAAAAGTGGAATTCTTTAACGGCAGCACCAGCATTGGTTCTGCAACTTCTTCTCCCTATACTGTTACCTGGAGCAATGTAGCGGCCGGCAGCTATTCAATAACTGCAAAGGCAACCGATAACAGTGGCGCTACCACTACCTCTTCAGCCGTTGCTGTAACGGTGAACAGCAATACCGGTGGTGGCAATACCTCAAAAGTGATCGTAGGTTACTGGCATAACTGGGTTTCCACCACGCCGCCTTACATCCGCCTGCGCGATGTGAATTCGAAATACAATGTTATACAGGTGGCCTTTGGCGTAAGTGGTTCAGATTATTCTACCATCAGCTTTGCGCCGGAAGGTACAACCGATGCTGATTTCAAATCAGACATTGCCACCCTGCAATCACAAGGCCGCAAAGTGTTGTTGTCATTGGGCGGGCAAAACGGTACTGTTGTATTGGCGACTGCTGCTAACAAGGCGGCCTTTATAAGTTCTATGGAATCCATTATCGATAATTACAATTTCGATGGATTTGACCTTGACCTCGAAGGCGGTCTTTCCCTGCAATTGGATAACGGCGATAATAACTTTATGAGCCCCACAACGGCCAAAGTGGTGAACCTGATCGCTGCCGTAAAAGAGATCATTAACTACCGGAAGGCGAAAGGAAAAGACTGCTGGCTTACCATGGCGCCAGAAACTTATTATGTGCAAACAGCATATGGCGCACAATATTCACCGCTGGTGGGTGCGTACCTGCCGCTGATCTATGGGTTACGCGACCAACTTACTTTCATTCATCCCCAGTTATACAACACCGGTTCGGTAACCGGCATGGATAACAAAGTATACTCACAGGCTACGCCTGATTTCATTGTTTCTATGACAGAAATGTTGCTGTACGGTTTCCCCGTATCAGGAACAAATCAAACTTTCCCTGCATTGCGTGAAGACCAGGTAGCGTTTGGCTTGCCTGCAGTACCAGCTGCTGCACCAAGCGGTGGTTACCTGGCCCCTGCCAGTGTAAAGCAAGCGTTGAATTACCTGACCAAAGGAACTTCATTTGGTGGTGGTTATACATTGCGGAAAGCAGGCGGTTATCCAAATTTAAGAGGTATCATGACCTGGTCAATCAATTGGGATAAGACCAATGGTGATGAGTTCGCCAATAATTATTATGATTATTTCTTCGGTAGCACACCCGGCAACAATGCGCCCACGGTGAGCATTACTGCACCGGCTAACAATGCTACCTATACATCGCCTGCGACTGTTTCAATAACAGCTTCAGCCAGCGATGCCGATGGTTCTGTAACTAAAGTGGAATTCTTTAACGGCAGCACCAGCATCGGTTCTGCAACAGCTTCTCCCTATACTGTTACCTGGAGTAACGTAACAAACGGTACATATACCCTTACTGCCAAAGCAACCGATAATGGCGGCGCTGTTACAACATCAGCAGCTGTTACCATTGTGGTTGGAACCGGCGGTGGTACCGGTTGCAGTGGTATTGCAGCTTACAGCGCAACTGCTGTATATGTAGGCGGCAACCAGGTGGTATATAACAACAAGATCTATGAAGCAAAATGGTGGACGCAAAACCAACAGCCCGACCTGAACACCGGCGATGGAATGCCCTGGAAATATGTGAGTGATTGCAGCGGCGGTGGCGGTACCAATACAGCCCCTGTTGTAACCCTTACAGCTCCTGCATCAGGCGCCAGCTACACGGCACCGGCCAGCATTGCTATTACGGCAACTGCCAGTGATGCAGATGGTTCTGTAAGCAAAGTAGGTTTCTACAATGGCAGCACACTGTTGAGTGAAGTATTTGCAGCGCCTTACAGCTATACCTGGAGCAATGTAGCAGCCGGTACGTATACCATTACGGCTAAAGCAACTGATAATGCAGGTGCCGTTACCACTTCATCTGCTGCAACTGTAACAGTAAGCGGTAGCACCAATACAGGGAATTGCGCCGGTGTGGCTGCATACCAGCCTTATCCAAAAATTTACAACAAAGGTGATAAGGTAACTTACAATGGTTATTTGTATGTAAGCCTGTCTGATGCGTTGTACAACGTGACACCTGGCACTGCTGACTATTGGTGGCAGCCATTAGGCGCCTGCAGTGCTACTACAAGGACCAGTGCAGCAACCAGCCTTGCCACTACAGTAGGTGGAGCAGCTGTTGTTCCCAACCCCACAGAGGGTACCACCGCACAGGTGTTGAAGTATGCAGAAGCCGGCGATCAGTTGATTGTAGAAGTACAAAGCGTGCGTGGTTATTCCGTGAGCAGCCGTTCATTTACTGCTTCTTCTACCGGTGTAAGTGCCATCACTATTCAAACAGGTAACCTGTCGAAAGGGATCTGGATCGTTCGCATTACCAACAGGAAAACAGGCAATGTGAGCACAACCCGCCTGGTGAAACTGTAGAATGGAACTATAAACGACGATGAGGAAGCGAGGCGTTAGGAGTTAGTGTATTCCTGGTTGCTTCGGCGTACAGGTTATTGGAAAAACCAAACAAGGAACAGGAATTGCGGGTACCCCCACCCAATATTCCATGTTCCTTGTTTTTTTATTTTAGTTTTCTTTCAATTCACTCACCAGCCAGGTGATCAAAGCGCCGAACAGGGCAATCAATGCTATTGACCAGCGCAGGTTAAATTGTTCTGCAATAAACCCAACAGTAGGGGGTACTATCAGGAAACCAAAATAACCAATGGTTGAAACGCCTGCAATGGCGGGTCCGCCACTCATGTGTTTTATTCTTCCCGCCATACTGAACACCATGGGCACAACACACGATACGCCAAAGCCCGTCATCATAAAACCCAGTGCAGTGGTCACTGTATAAGGAAGGGCAGCAGCGAGCAACAGTCCTGCCATAATGAACAATCCACTGTATTTCAACATGGCTTTCACCCCGATCCTGTTGGCTAATTTATCACCGGTAAAACGGCCGAACATCATAGCCACCATGTATACCGCATAACCGGCGGTTGCCATTTCTTTGGAAGCATGAACCGCTTTTTTTAAATAGATGGCGCTCCAGTCGTACATGGTGCCTTCGCAGGCCATGGAAGCAAAACAAATGAAGCCGAGTTTCAACAGGGCTTTATCGGGTATGCGGATGGTTGTTTTCTGTAAACGCTCGTGGGGTTGCGGCCGTTGATTTACCGTATCCCTGAAAAAGAAAGTACAAAGACTGGTTAATATAATAGCAACCGTGAGAAAATGCCAGGAAGGATGAACGCTGAACGAAACCACCAGCGACCCTACGGCTGCTGCAGCAAAACCGGCCACGCTCCAGATGCCGTGAAAGGTGGCAATGATGGAACGGTCGTATAATTTTTGCACACCTATTGATTGCGCATTCGCCGAAATGTTAAAGAGGTTGCGCGATGAACCAAAAAAGAACAACACCAGCACCAGTTGCCAGGTTTGCTGGGCAAAACCTACCAGGCACAACATGATGTTGAACAGCACCGCACCGGTAAACATAATATGCCGGCTGCTGAACCGCCGTAATAAATAACCGGTAACCGGCAGCGTGCACATTAAGCCGGCCGGAAGGGCGAACAATACCGCACCCAGCTTTCCTTCACTTAAATGCAGGTTCTGCTGAATGGTGGGAATCCGGGAGGCCCAGGATGAAAAACCAAAACCCGAAACAAAAAAGAATACCGCCGTTGCTATACGGGATTTGCGGGGATTGTCAGTAAGTAATGCACCAGACATAATAACGAAATACCAGAGTTAATTTTTCAATGTAATAATAGTTACTGTTACCGGTTACCAGCTACCAGGTACCGGTTTTTCCCGGGAACCGGCAACCGGAAACCGGTACCTGGCTCAGGCTGTAGCAGCTACTACCATTTTCCTGTCAAACATTACTTGTTTACGGTAGCCGGTAGGGCTTATGCCTTTGTATTTTTTAAAGATGCGGTTTAAATGGCTTTCATCAGTAAAATGTAATTCAAAGGCAATCTCGTTAATGCGCATATCGCTGTGCAGCAATCTTGTTTCTACCAGCTTTAATTTGTAGTTGGTAATATAATTCTGTAAGGTTTCGCCGGTATGTTTTTTAAAATATTCGCTGAGGTAATTGACTGAGATCTGAAAAGCGCTGGCAATTTGCTCCCCTTTTAATAGTTCCGGTTTGTAAATATTGGCCTGTACATAATGAATGATCTTTAATGTGGTTTCATCATTGTTTGAATCGTACCTCATTTTGTTTGGCAATTTGATATACAGGTTGCGCGCCACTATCGAGATCACGGTATTCACCATTTGGTGTATGATCTCCTGGTGATAAGGATCTTTATTGATGTGCTCTTTTATCAATCCATCAATCAACGCCTTTACCAGCACGCGGTCGTTCATACCTTTTAAGATACAACCGGGTGAATGCGTGGTATTATGAAAAATGAACTCCAGCTTTTTTATCCATTCGCTTTGCTGGCTGTTCGCCTGTTCGTTCTGTGATTTGAAGTAAATATCGTTGAAGCGGATCAGGAAAAATTTAGTGGTTGTCCTGACCGTTAATTTATGTAAATCCTGGGGGGTAAGCAAAAACAAATGACCGTTCCTGTATTCGAATTTGTTCTTGTTGATGCAGTGGGTGCCGCTACCATCAATAATATATACCAGTTCAAAAAAATTATGTTTGTGGGCTGGTTTAAGACATTCGTCTGTTTCTTTGTATACTATTTCAAATGGTTGGTGAAGGTTCTCCGCGTTCATACCTGTAAAAGTACAGAATAAACCCAAAATTGTACAACAGAAAATCGCTACCGTATTCGCACCTTTACATCCTCGTTTTAAAAGTATACGTCCTGGTAACTACCTGATCTATTGACAATCTGCTCAATGAACTACGGACAAACATAATGTCTCTTCAACGATGCTGCCATTAAAAATAGATTAAAAAAGGTGAAGCACATCCTCTTCAACAGGGAAGGGTTGTTTTACCGTTAACGCTCAATTAACAACCAACCATGGTTTTACGCGAAAGAAGTTACGGGGTAAAAGTTATCATTACAGCTATGACCCAAAGAACTATGCATGCATTCCCGGGTGTCGCCATTTTGCTAATGCTTTTGCTGGCAGGAGAACAAACAGTAACAGCCCAGTCATCGCAACCATTATTATTGTCTGATGCCATTAATACCGGGTTAAAAAATTATCAAAGCATCCAGGCTAAACGCAATTACCTGCAGGCTTCCACAGCCCTGGTGCAAAATACCCGTAATGAGTACCTGCCGAATGTGATTGCTTCGGTGCAACAGGATTATGGTACCATCAATGGGCAGTACGGTCCGCTCGCCGCTGTGGGCGTACCGGGTGTTTCTTCAAGTGGCCCTATAACCCCTTCGCAAAATTGGAATGCCGCCTTTGGCTCGCTGTATTTTTTAAATACGAACTGGGAGTTTTTTACATTCGGCCGGTTGAAGTCAAAGATCAGTTTGGCCAATGCCCAGGTGCAAAAAGATTCGGCCGATCTGGTGCAGGAACAGTTTATTCATAGCGTAAAGATCTCGGGCGCTTACCTGAACCTGCTGGCCACCCAAAAGCTGGTTGACAATGCTCAGAAGAATCTGGAAAGGGCCCTGTATGTGCAGCAGGCAGTAATTGCGCGTACCCGTTCGGGTTTAAATGCCGGGGTTGATTCTTCCATTGCCAACGCCGAAGTGTCGCGGGCAAGGCTGGCCCTGATAGAAGCGCGGAATGGCGAGCTGCAGGTAGGCAACCAACTGGCGCAATTCCTGAACATGTCACCGGCAGCTTTCAATTTAGACACTACTTTTTTTATTACCATACCTGCTGTGGCGAAAACCAACAGCTCCATTACGCAAAACCCGCAGGTGAAGTTTTTCCAGTCGCGCATTAATCAAAGCGATGTGGCTACGGCGTACCTTAAAAGAAGCATATTGCCCGGCGTGAACCTTTTTGGTATTATTCAAACCCGGGGCTCCGGTTTTAATTATGATTATTCGCCGGCTACCAATCCCAAATATTCACATGATGTTATGGATGGCATAAAGCCAACCCGTACCAACTATGTGGCCGGGTTGTCCATTGCCTGGAATATCACCAGCATTGCAAAGATCAAACAACAGGTGAAAGCGCAGCAATTTGTTACCAATGCCTATAAAAATGAATACGACCAGGTGGCCACGCAATTGCAGGACCAATTGATACTGGCCGATCAGCGGTTCGAGAATAGTTTGCAAAGTGTGCACGAGGTGCCGCAACAATACAAGGCTGCTGCCGATGCATTTTTGCAAAAGAGCGTGTTGTACAGGAACGGGCTTACCAATTTGGTCGACCTGCAACAGGCCCAGTTTGCCCTGAACCGCGCCGAGACCGATCTGTATGTGGCTTATCTAAATGTGTGGCAGGCCTTGTTGTTAAAAGCGGCCGCTTCGGGTGATTTTGAGCTGTTTGTAAAGCAAGTTAAGTAGTGAATGGTCAATGTGAGCTTCGGGATCAGGGCCAATAGACAAAGACAAGCGTTCCTTAAATAAGAGTAATTTATGAATTTGATTCGATTAGCATTACGGAAACCTATAACGATACTGGTATTGGTAGCGGGGCTTTGCTTTTTTGGTGTTAATGCAGTGCGCAATATCAAGATCGACATTTTCCCTTCGCTCGATCTGCCGGTTATTTATATTTCCCATCCATTTGGCGGTTATACCCCTACGCAAATGGAAGCCTTCTTTGGAAAACAATATGTGAACCTGTTATTGTATGTATCTGGCGTAAAAAGCATTGAAACAAAGAATATACAGGGACTAACGTTAATGAAGCTTTCCTTTTACCCCGGCACCAATATGGCGCAGGCAGCGGCGGAAGTGAGCGCGTACTGTAACCGGGCGCAGGCGATCTTCCCGAATGGCTCGCAGCCGCCGTTTATTCTACGCTTCGATGCGTCGACGCTGCCGGTAGGTCAGCTGGTATTGAGCAGCCCTACCCGTAACAACAACGAATTGTTGGACATGGCCAACGTTTATGTGCGTTCTTCCTTTACCTCCATTCCTGGTCTGGTTTCGCCCGCGCCTTTTGGCGGTAACGTGCGTACCATTGTTATCAAGGCCGATCCGGAACTGTTGCGGGCGCATAACCTCACACCCGATCAGCTGGTGCAGGCCCTCCGCATCAATAACCAAACGTCCCCTTCGGGTAATGTGCGTATCGAAGATAAAAACTATATAACGCCTACCAATACCACCATCAGGACCATAAAAGATTTTGAGAATATTCCTTTATTTAAAGGGGGGGTGCAGAACCTGTATTTGCGTGATGTGGCTACGGTGGAAGATGGCGCCGATATTACCTCCGGTTATGCATTGGTGAACGGGAAACGGTCGGTATACCTCCCCATTACCAAATCGGCCGATGCCAGCACCTGGGAAGTGGTGCAGAAATTGAAAGCCGCCCTTCCAAAATTCCAGGCCCAATTACCAGAGGATGTAAAGCTGTCGTACGAATTCGATCAATCGGTATATGTGATCAACTCGGTAAAGAGTTTGATCTCTGAAGGCGCTATTGGCGCTATTCTCACCGGTTTAATGGTGTTATTATTCCTGGGTGATGCCCGGGGCGCATTGATCGTGATACTGACCATTCCTGCCTCAATTATTTCAGGGGTATTATTCCTTTCGCTGTTTGGTCAAACCATAAATATCATGACCTTAAGCGGTCTGTCACTCGCCATTGGGATCCTGGTCGATGAAAGTACGGTGACGATCGAAAATATACACCAGCACTTTGCGATGGGTAAGCCCAAGGCAATGGCCATATGGGATGCGTGTAAGGAAATTGCTTTCCCCAAGTTGCTTATCCTGTTGTGTATCCTGGCGGTTTTTGCGCCTGCATTCACGATGGGGGGCATACCGGGTTCCCTGTTCCTGCCGCTGGCCCTCGCTATTGCATTCTCTATGATCACTTCTTACTTCCTGGCGCAAACATTTGTGCCGATCATGGCTAACTGGGTGATGAAAGCGCATCCTGTCAATCATAGTATGGCTGAACAGGTAAAGGCAGCAACAGCACACAATACCGATACCTGGGACCAAAAGAAAGTGTTGTTGGAAAAAGCAGATAAGGATGCTACCCGCTTCGAGAAATTACGCGCCCGGTTCCTGCGTTTCCTGCAACGGATATTGCCTTACCGTAAACCGGTAGTGCTGGCCTATATTGTATTGGTAAGCGGCGCTGCGGTGCTGTTGCTTGCGAACATTGGCCGCGACGTACTGCCCCGTACCAGTTCAGGGCAATTCCAGTTGCGCATAAAGGCTCCCGAGGGTACACGTATCGAGCGTACGGAAGCGCTCATGATCAAAACATTGGGTGCATTGGATGAATTGGTTGGCAAAAAGAATATTTCCGTTACATCGGCTTTTATTGGTCAACACCCTGCTTTGTTCAGTTCCAGCCCCATCTACCTGTTTATGCCTGGTCCCAATGAAGCCGTTGTGCAGGTACAGTTAAGTGAAGATTATGAAGAAGACCTGGATGACCTGAAGGAAAAGATCAGGGCGAAATTGAATACGGTTATGCCAGAGATAAAACTTTCGTTTGAGCCTATTCAGTTAACCGATAAAATATTAAGCCAGGGATCGCCTACACCGATCGAGGTGCGCATTGCGGGGAGAAATAAAAAACTGAATGAAGAATACGCCAATAAGGTGATCGATAAATTAAAAACAATCCCTTACCTGCGTGATGTACAGTTGGGCCAGAGTACCAAATACCCTGCTATCAATATCAATATTGACAGGACCAGGGCTGCCCAACTGGGTGTTGATATCAATGATATTTCCCGTTCGCTGATCACCTCTACTTCTTCCTCCCGGTATACTGAAAAGAACGTGTGGGTTGATGAGAAATCAAATCTGTCGTACAGTGTGATGGTGTACGTACCTGAAAACAAAATGACCAGCGTGAGCAGCATTGGTGAAATCCCCATCCTGAACAATCAGCCCCGGCCGGTATTGAGCGACGTAGCCTCAATTACGCCTGATATTACTTATGGCGAAAACGACAACCTGGGCGCCATGCCTGTGTTGAGTGTTACTGCCAATTTGAATCATAAAGACCTGGGGACTGCCACCCGTGATGTTCAAAAAGCCCTTCAATCGATGGGTGAATTACCCCGTGGCTTAACGGTTGAACCGATAGGGCTTAGTAATGTACTTACCGATACGCTTGATAGTTTGCAGGGTGGTTTGTTGGTGGCCATTGTGGTGATCTTCCTGATGCTGGCGGCAAACTTCCAGTCGTTCAAAGTATCGGCGGTGATCCTGGCTACCATCCCGGCGGTGATCTTAGGCTCGCTGGTCATGTTGAAATTAACCGGTTCTACCCTTAACCTGCAATCGTATATGGGTATCATTATGTCGGTAGGGGTTTCCATTGCCAACTCGGTGCTGTTGATTACCAATGCAGAACATTTGCGCATGCACAATGGCAATGCCTGGGAATCGGCCAAAGAAGCGGCGGCATTGCGGTTACGCCCCATATTAATGACCACTATTGCGATGGTGGCAGGTATGATCCCCATGGCTTCGGGTTTAGGTGAAGGCGGCGATCAGGCATCACCTTTGGGCCGCGCCGTAATTGGCGGTTTGATCGCCTCTACATTTGCAGCTTTATTTATTCTGCCAATGGTATTTGCGTGGGTGCAGGGGAAAGCTTCAACGCAGTCAGTTTCATTAGACCCCACAGATAAGGAGAGCAAGTTTTATGAAGAAGGGGAATAGACAATAAGCAATCGACAATGCAATTAGTAATTTTGTAAAGACATTATAGAAAAAGAGCGCATATGCAACTTAGAAATTTAATACGTAAAGCAAAGGGATTGACGGCAATAGTCAATACGCCTTATTCTGCCGGCATGGTTTTGATAACCACTGCCGGGTTGCTGGGTTTGTTACAAAGCTGCAGTTCAACCAACGGAAAAGAACCAGCCAACAATTCAATAGCAGCTCCCGTGGCAGCTGTTGTTACACCGGTAGTGCCATTGGAAAAGGGCATGCTGTCTTCAGACCTGCAAATACCCGGTGAGCTGGTTGCCTTTCAACAGGTTGACCTGTATGCAAAGGAAAACAGCTTTGTGCGTAAGTTGTATGTTGATGTGGGCTCTGAAGTAAAGGCCGGACAATTACTGGTGACCATGGAAGCGCCTGAGCTGAATTCGCTGGAAGCAGCTGCACAATCACGATTGAAATCGCAGGAAGCGATCTACATCGCCAGCAAATCAAATTATGACCGTTTGCTGGAGACAAGCAAAACGCCCGGCACCATTTCATCAAATGACCTTGACCAGGCGCTGGCTAAAAAGAACTCAGACTTTGCTCAATGGGATGCAGCAAAAGCGCAATACCGCGAAATTGCCGACAGAAGGAATTACCTGGAAGTAAGGGCGCCGTTCAACGGAGTCATCACTTCCCGTAATGCCAACCCCGGCGCTTATGTTGGCCCCTCCGGTAAAGGATCAGAGTTTCCGCTGTTCACTTTGCAGGAGCAAAAGAAATTGCGTCTGGTGATCTACGTACCTGAAGCGTATACCGGTTATTTGAACCAACAGGATAAAGTGAAATTTAATGTGAATGCTTTCCCCAACGAAAAGTTTTCGGCCCAGGTAAAAAGGCTGGCCGGCGCTCTCGACAACCGCCTGCGTTCGCAACGGATTGAAATGGACGTGACCAATGATAATAAAAAATTATTACCGGGAATGGTAGCGAATGTAAGTATACCACTGTCAACCAAGGACAGTACCTATATTCTTCCCAAATCGGCCATCGTAAGCTCGCAGGAACGCGTGTTTGTAATTAAGGTAGTCAATAATAAAGCAGAATGGGTTGATGTAAAGAAGGGCCGCGAAAATGATGGAAAGGTGGAAGTGTTTGGCGAACTGGCTGCCGGCGACCTTATCGTAAAGCAGGGGAGTGAAGAAGTGCGGAATGGTTCAACTGTAACAGTTAAGCAATAGATAGTAAGTTTTTAGTTTGTCGGTTATTAAGTTTTGAAAAAAAGCAAATAAGCCGTGCCACGGTTTGAGAAATCAAGCTGTAGCGCGGCTTTAAAATTGCTGAACCAACTAAGAACTTATAACTAAGGTCTTAGAGTTTTTGTATTCTCTCATGTAACTGTTGCAAAAATTCTGTGTTCTTATCATCGGCATAGGTACCGTATCCATTCACTAAAATACCCTTTGCACCGGAAGGCGCTTCAATGGCATAAACCACTGCTTCGTCAGCGGGATCGGATTCTCCTTCAAAGCGGTACACTTCTATGATCTCAAAATCATCGTGTCCATAATGCTCACCCAGGTGATCGCTGGCAAGGCGGTTGTCGCGGATATTGAAATCGTATGTATAACCGCGTTTCTTTAATTCGGCAACCGCTTCGGTAATGGTATCGTATGCGTACATAACTATGGTTTTTCCAAAGTTACAATTCTTTAAAGATCAATTCATTCACCAGGTTTATCTCATCCTGGCTAATGGTGTGCCCCATATTCTTGTAAATTTTCTTTGTCACCTTTGCGTGCATGCCCGATAAGATCTCAGCCGTGGCATGCACTCTTTCAACCGGTACATGCGGGTCGGGATCACTGGTGCCAATGAAAACGGGTGTTCCGGCAAAATCACCGGCATAATTTTGATCATATATTTTATCGCCTATCAGTCCGCCGGTGAAGGCTACCACCCCGCCATATTTAGTGGCGTTGCGGGTAACAAATTCCAGCGTTAAACAGGCGCCCTGCGAAAAGCCGAGGAAATAGATGTTTTCTGTTTTAATACCGGTGGCCTGCACGTCTGCTACTGTATCTTTCAACACCGCCAGGGCGCTGGATAGCCAGGGTTCATTTTCTTTGGGGGGCGTAAGAAATGAATACGGATACCAGGTATTATTGGTAGCCTGGGGCGCAAACAAAGCGAAGTCGTTTACCGGCAAATAATTCGCAAGCCCCAGAATGTCTTCTGCACTGCCGCCTCGTCCATGTACCATCACCAATGCTTTTGTGGCTTCGCCTGTTTGCTTTCCAGTTTGTATAATTTGTTTTGTATGCATAGTATTACTGTATCAGTTGGGGTAACACTTTTTCAATTGTGGCCCGTTCGGGTTCATACTGCACAGGCAGTTTCAAATGCGTACCCAGTTCATTCACCGGCTCATCGATCGCAAAACCCGGATTATCTGTAGCCAGTTCAAACAACACGCCGCCGGGTTCGCGGAAATACAAAGAGTAAAAATAATTACGGTCTATCTTCGGTGTTATATTATGTCCCTTGCTGACAATTTTTTCACGGAAGTTCATAAGTACTTCCTCATTCTTCACGCGGAAGGCTACGTGGTGGTTGGTGCCACCGGCTACCAGTCCATGGGTTACTTCCGGTTCTTCAACCAGATCAACTATAGCGGCGTTCTCTATGGCATCAGTTACAAAGCGGTACCTGTTACCTTCCTGTTGTAACAATTTATAACCGAAAATATCGGTGAGAATGCTGGCGGTGGGTTTTATATTCCGCAACGTCAGCACAATACTGTGAAATCCTTTTATCGCTACATCCTTGCTTACCTCACTGGTTGCCCAGGGTGTGCGGTTGTCGGCCTTTTTAGGCTCAACCAGTTGTATACGTAAACCGTCCGGGTCTTCAAAACGAAGGATCTGTTCGCCAAACTGTTCGTCTTTTTGTCCGAACCGTACCTGGTATTTCTCAAAATGATCGCTCCAGAAATCGAGACTGCCGGCGGGAACCGCATAGCCGATATCGGTAGCCATACCCGTTCCAACACGTCCCGGTTTTACATGCGTCCAGGGAAAAAAGGTAAGAATGGTACCAGGGGTACCGTTTTCATTACCATAATAGAAATGGTAAGTGCCCGGGTCATCAAAGTTCACCGTTTTCTTTACCAGTCTTAAACCGAGCACTTTTGTATAGAAATCGTAGTTGCGCTGGGCGTCACCGGCTATCGCCGTAATGTGATGTATGCCCAAAATTTTATCTTCCATAATTGTAAATTCTTATATGAAGCTACGATAAGGTTTAATATGTTGTATCACCGGATGAAACACCAGCCTTGTTGAAAGCCGGTGTTTCACCGGTTTGGGATGGTACAACTTAGGCCGCTTGTTTAACCAGCTGTATTTCAGCAGTGATCTTAATATCATCACCTACCACTACATTACCAGCTTCAGTCACTGCACTCCAGGTTAAACCAAATTCTTTTCTGCTCAATTTACCGGTTACGGTAAAACCAGCTTTTGTTTGTCCATATGGGTCAACTACCACACCGCCGTTCTCTACAGTCAACACTACAGGTTTGGTAATGCCTTTAATGGTAAGGTCGCCATGGAGTTTGCCTTCATCACCTTTAACATCCAGTTTGGTTCCTTTGAAGACGATCTGGTTGTGGTTGGCGGCGCTGAAGAAATCTTCTGATTTCAGGTGGCCATCTCTTTGTTCGTTATTGGTATCGATAGAGGAAACGTCGATGGTTACATCTATTGAACCGGGCTGACTGAAATCATTGCCAGCTGTTTCTGCTGTTACATTAAAAGCTCTGAACTGACCGGTAACAGTACTGATCATAAGGTGTTTTACTTTAAAAGTAATTTCACTGTGCATCGGATCGAGGGTCCATTTAACTTGTGCCATTGTTTTTATTTTTTTGATTATTTATTGTTTAATTGACATCACAAATGTCGTCAGGAAACAGGGGCTGGAGAATAGTGATATACTGGAATCTGTTGTACATTTTATGGAAGCCCCACAACTTCCTGAAGAAGAGCCATTAAAAGCGAATGGCGAACAGGACCCCTGCTCGCCACTCATATATGCTATTTAATAATTGTGTTAAGAAAGCTTTAACAATTGCAGGTCACAATGCACCCTTACTTCATCGCTTAATAATAAGCCGTTCTTATCGAACAACTGGTTCCAGGTAATATTGAAATCCTTCCGGTTCAACACGGTATCCATTTCAAATGCGGCCTTTGTATTGCCCAGGGGATCGGCACACATACCTAGGAAAGTGGCATTAAATGTAAAGGGATGCTCAATGCCTTTTACCGTTAATATGCCGGTTACCTCAATACGTTTATCGTTGGTGGTAACTGCGGTTGAGCGAAACTGTATAGTGGGGAATTGCCGGGCATCGAAAAAATCGGGTGAACGCAAATGGTTATCGCGTTCATTATTGCCGGTATTCAGCGAATGGGTATATATAGTAAGCTGAATTTCACTGTTGTTAAAACCAGTACAGTCGCTCAGCAGGGTTCCTTCAAATTCCCTGAACCAGCCTGATACCGACGTGATCAACAGGTATTTGGCATCGAACCTGATGGTTGAGTGAACGGGATCGATGGCCCAGGTTGCTTTATTTACTGTTGTACTCATAATTTCAACTGTCAAAATAACAAAAAATGGGGCCCGCAGGCAATTGATGATCGCAGGATAATGTTGTACAAATCATGGATAAGATTTTGGGGATTTTTAGATTTCGGGATTTCGGGATTTTGAGATTGGAGAATTATAGTGCGGCCCTGATTTTAAATAAATCCCAAAATCTCTAAATCTCTAAATCAGCAATTATTCCTTCTGGTTCCGGCTCCGGAAATCCGAAAAGCTTTCCCCTGAAGCGTTTTTGAAGAACTTGCTGAAATGGGCCGTGTCATCAAATCCCAGCTCATAGGCGATCTCTTTCATGGTAACCCGTGAATACACTGCCTGGCGTTTTGCTTCCAGGATAATGCGTTGCTGAATATGATGACTGGCGGGGGAACCGGTTATTTTTTTCACCACTTCATTCAAATGGTTAGGCGTAACAGCCAGCGCTTCGGCATAATCGGTAACCATTTTCTTTGTGGTGTAATTTTTTTCAACCAGGGCAAAGAATTGTTTTACCAGGTCAATGCTTTTTGATTGTGCTTCAGTTTCGCGTGGTCTTTCGAACTGGCGGGTAAGGTATATGAGAAATATCTTCAGAAAACCACGCAGGATCTCGGCCCTTAAAATAAAAAAGTTATTGTACTCTTTCAGCATTTTGTCAACGGCATCCTGCATTTCGGCACTCATTTCCGCGTTCACTTTTATCATCGGTGAATTGGAAAAGGTATAGAAGAGCCCGGTATTGAACAGCAGATCGTAATTTTCTTCAGCCACACCCAGGAACTCGGCCATGAACGAGATCACATATCCTTCAGTTTCACCGGTAGTGTTCAGCTGATGCACCTGCCCGGGCGTAATGCAATAAACGGTATTGTCTTCCAGCGCATATTTTTCCAGGTCGATCAGGTGTTGGCCTGTTCCTTTTTTTACCCAGATGATCACAAAGTAATTATGCCGGTGCGGGGTTTCATTTTGTTGGAACCGGTTCTGGGCTATCCACTCCATGGTATGTATCTCGAAAGGTACATTTACCACCGATTGGGGTAGCTCCAGCAATGGATTAGTAACGGCCATGGTATTGGTTAACAGGACCCAATAATAAATATTTTTTATGGTATTGATCTACTCGCTGATCAATAAACTGTTGGCTACTTTAAAACTCACCACCACTGCTTTCTTTCCTTTAAGCATCAGGGTATAGTTCTTATCATATTCTTCCACCTCTTTCACTTTCACCGGGTCGCCAAGTGACAGGCCGATCTTGTCGAGGTAATTTAAAAAAGCCGAGGAGTGGTCGGTAACCCCCGTGAATTTGCCCTGGCTGCCGGGCGGTAAAGCCGCCAACAGCACCGATTTGTTAAGGGCAAAATTGCCCTTGGCATCGGGAATGGGGTCGCCATGGGGGTCGGCTTTGGGAAAATCGAGATAGGCATCCAGCTTGTCGATCAGTTCCTGGCTATGGATATGTTCCAGCTGTTCCGCGATCTCATGCACCTCATCCCACCGGAAACCCAGCTTGTCTACGAGGAATACTTCCCACAGGCGGTGTTTGCGAATGATGCCAATGGCCGCCAGCCTTCCCTTTTCGGTAAGCTTGAATCCTTTTGATTTTTGATAGGCTACCAATTTTTTGGCGCTCATCTTTTTAAGCATGTCGGTCACCGAGGCCATGTGGATGCCTAAAACTTGCGCCAGGGCAGAAGTGGCAACCATTTCGCCGTTGGCTTCCTGTAATTTATAGATGGCTTTCAGATAATTTTCTTCGGCAGATGAATGCACGGGCTCCCAATTTTCGGGCAAATTAGGGAAAGATGCACAAAAGTTGCAAAATTAGGCTTGCCTAATTTTTATTGTTTTATTGATCTAATTATATATTTTTGGGCAACTTTAATTCTTCTGTATGACAAAGAAATGGGTGGTGATGGGCTCGCTCGTTACTATTATACTGGCTGCGCTGGCTTGTGATAAAGTGCTTACAAAACAGCCGGCTAATGATGCAATCCTCGACGGGCCGGTGGAAGGGCTCACCGGCGAGCAGCACCAGATCTTCCTGCGGGGCGATGTAGCGTTTAACGATGATGTATTTACCGCCGCAAACGGACTGGGGCCTTTATTTGTTTCCACTTCCTGCGGCAGTTGCCATGCAGGTGATGGCAAGGGCCACCCGTTTACCACGCTAACGCGGTTTGGGCAAACCGATAGTACCGGAAATCATTTTAAGGACCAGGGCGGTCCGCAATTGCAAAACCGCGCCATTCCTTCTTTTATGCCGGAGCAAATACCTGTTGGCGCCACTTTTTCCAAATTCACCCCACCCGCCAATACCGGGCTTGGTTTTCTGGATGCGGTGCCCGACAATACCCTATTATCAATGGCTGACCCTAACGATGCCGACGGCGATGGAATATCGGGGCGGGTAAACTGGATAACGCTACCCTCGTATATTACTTATCGCCCCGGCACCGTGGAGCATAATAACAGATACATCGGGCGCTTTGGTAAAAAAGCAGCCGTGTACGACCTGATGCAGCAAACGGCCAATGCCTACAACCAGGATATGGGTATTTGTTCTTATTATGAACCATACGATTCGTATACCCACGAGGTAGTAGATCCGGAAGTAACAAACCAGAAAGTGCTTGATCTGGTATTTTATTTAAGAACGCTGAAAGCGCCGGTACAACGCAACCAGAACAATGGCGATGTAATGAGCGGAAAACAACTCTTTATCAATATCGGCTGCGCCAAATGTCATACCCCCGAATTGAAAACAGGTACTTACGCCATTGCTGCGCTGGCCAATAAAACATTTCAACCTTATACTGATCTGTTGCTGCACGATATGGGCAGCGGCCTCAACGATGGTTATACTGAAGGTTCTGCATTGCCTGCTGAATGGCGTACGCCGCCGCTGTGGGGACTGGGGCTTTCGAAAAACTCGCAGGGCCAGCAATACTTCTTGCTGCACGATGGGCGTGCTACCAGTATTGAACAGGCGATCACGCTGCATGGTGGGGAAGGGCAGACCAGCAATACGCGTTTTCAGCAATTATCGGCGGCCGACAGATCGCTGCTGATCAAATTCCTTGAATCATTGTAATCACTAAATACAAGTAGATGAACCGCAGAGAATTCATTGTAAATAGTTGTTCAGCCTGTTTGGGTGCTACTGCTGTATCGGGTTTGTTGTCGTCCTGCGCAACCACCCGCTATGCAAAAGGCACCATGGGAAAAGATGGATTGACCGTTGGGCTGGAAGAGTTTGTAATAAAAAAGAAAGGCAAACCCGCCGGTTACCGGCCGTTTATCATTGTGAATAACGAAAGCCTTCAATATAATATATACGTCTATCGCTTTGGTGAAACCGAATACAGCGCTTTATGGATGCGCTGCACCCACCAGGGAGCGGAACTGCAGGCTTCGGGCGATCAGCTGCAATGTTCGGCGCATGGAAGCGAATTCAATAACAAAGGAAAAGTGACCAGCGGCCCTGCCGATAAAGACCTGCGCAACTTCCCTGTTACGGTAAACAATAATGAGTTATTTATTGATCTCAGAAAAGTATGAAAAAGTATTTTACACTGTTAGTAGCCCTTTATACAGCTTCTGCATCGGTTGCCCAAATAGATCCAACATTGTTGCGGCGCACGCCCAAAGATACCGGCGGCGTACAAATGAATATGGATGCGGTATATAACCGCCCATTCCTGCAGTTGGGCAAACTGCCCGTGGCGTTGGGCGGGTATGTGGAAGCGAATTACCAGTACCTGAAAACAAATGGCATCAGTGAAGGCCACCAGTTCCAGATGCGGCGGATGACCCTGTTTGTTTCTTCTTCTATTTACAAACGCATAAAATTCCTGAGTGAGATTGAGTTTGAGGACGGCGCAAAAGAGATCAGTATAGAATTTGCTTCGGTTGATTTTGAGCTGTCGCCCCTGCTGAATTTCCGCGGTGGGGTGATCATGAACCCTATTGGTGCATTTAATCAGAACCATGATGGCCCCAAATGGGAGTTTATTGACCGGCCGATTTCTGCCACTCAAATGTTGCCCGCTACCTGGAGCAATGTGGGGTTTGGCGTTTTTGGCAAGAAGTATTCAAAAGACTGGGTATACGCCTATGAAGCCTATTTCACCAATGGGTTCGACGACAAGATCATCGATAATAAGACTGGTAAAACTTTTCTGCCGGCATCAAAAGAAAATCCCGACCGGTTTGAAGAGAGCTTTAATGGCAGCCCGCTGTTCACCGGTAAAGTAGCCGTGAAGAACCGGAAAATAGGGGAGTTGGGTTTGTCGTACATGGGCGGCGTTTACAATAAATACCAGGAAGACGGCCTCGTTATTGACAAAAAAAGAAGGGTGAATGTAGTGGCGGTTGACTTCAATACCACTTTACCAAAAATGAATACCTACATCAATGGCGAATGGGCCTGGGTGCATGTAGATGTACCCGATACCTATACCGAACAATTTGGCCGCAAACAGCAGGGTGGTTTTGTAGATATTGTTCAACCTGTGCTTAAAAAGCCGATGATGGGTTTTGAAAACGCCATGCTGAACCTTGCGGTTCGCCTCGAGTATGTTGACTGGAACAAAGGAACGTTTAAATCAACCGGTGGCAATATTTCTGATGATGTATATGCGATCGTTCCCGCCATCAGCTGGCGGCCAACGTCACAAACGGTGATCCGGTTAAATTACCGCCGCAACCAGCAACAGGATATATTAGGCAATCCTCCAGCGACTACGGCAGGTTTTCAATTCGGGTTCTCTACTTATTTTTAATTGACGGAATTGCCCCGCGCGATTGTCGCAATACACCCCCGGTAAAACCGGTTTTCATGTATAGCTTTGTTCTATCAATTAAAACAAAAGTATATGCGACCACTGGTTCAATTTATGCACGTTTCTCTGGATGGTTTTGTAGCCGGCCCAAATGGTGAAATGGATTGGATAAAAGTAGATGATGAAATGTTTGACTATGCAGGCCAGCGCACCAATGAAAGCGATACCGCTTTATATGGCCGGGTTACTTACCAAATGATGGAAGCTTACTGGCCAACGGCAGCCGATCAGCCCAATGCCAGCAAACATGATAAAGAGCATTCTGCCTGGTATAAAAAGGTTGACAAAGTTGTCATTTCAAAGACCATGCAGGGACAACAATTGCCGAATACCATTATTATCGGCGAGGATATTGCTCACCGCGTGAAGGCATTGAAACAACAGGCAGGCAGGGAGATCATTATTTTTGGCAGTCCCGGCGCCTCGCATACGCTTATGCATCATGGCCTCATAGATGAGTTCTGGCTGTTTATAAATCCTATTATACTGGGCCAGGGCATTCCCTTATTTAAAGATGTAAAAGAGGTCACCAAATTGAACCTGGTGAAAAGCTATCAATTTGCTTCGGGGGTAGTGTGTTTGCATTATAAGAAGGGTTAGTTTGTGGTCTATGAATGTTAACTGCTAATAATGAACCTTTGAGATTATAGGTTTATGAAGTAGGAGGTAAGAAGTAGGAATTCTAAAATTTCGGGAACTTCATACCTCTTACTTCCTACTTCGGTTTTTTATATCCACTTCGAAAGCCTTCTCAAGCTTTCAATATTGTATACCCCAGCAAAAACATCAATGAACGGCATGGCAGCTTTCATGCCGGCCACCTCGGGCCGGTAGGCTGTGTAGCCGGCCAGTGGATTTAGCCAGATCACTTTTTTCGATCTGTAGTGAATATGATGCATGCTTTGTTTCAGCAGCTCGATATTACCTGTATCCCAGCCATCGCTTAGAATAATGACGATGGTTTTTGAGTCGATCAGTTTGTGGCTGTATTCGTTCACAAATGTGTTAAGCGATTCGCCGATGCGGGTGCCGCTGTTCCAGCCTTCATTGGCCGTGCTCAGCAGTTCAAGGGCTTCCCCGAAATGTTTTTGTTTCAGCATGGGCGTTATCCGTTGCAGGGAGGTGCTGAAGATGAATGTTTCCATGCGCTGGTATACCTGTTGAAAGGCATACATGAACTGCAGCAGGAAGGAAGAATACAATTCCATTGATTTACTTACGTCGCATAACATCAGCAGCTTTACGCGGTTGCGTTTGGGGCGGCGATGCATAATGTCGATGAGCTCACCGCCGCGGCGCAGGTTCTTGCGCAGGGTTTGCCGCAGATCGGGCAGGTCGGTCTTATTCGATAACTCATACCGGCGGTTCGCTTTGGCTGCCAGCCGCCGCGATAAGCTCCGGATGCATTTCATCAGTTCCGCTACTTCATTATCGGGAACGGCAGAAAAGTCTTTTTGCGACAGGGATTCCTTTACACTGTAGCTGGCGGTTTCTTCTGTTTCTTTATTAGGCCGGCCTTTTAACCAGGCATTGAGCGCCGCAAATTGCGCTTTGGGGGTGGGCGGTTTTTTCTTTTTTGTGCCTTCTTTTCGTTTGGCATCAAGTAGTTTGTCAAGTTGTTTCCAGTACTGGCGGAAAAGCTCATCAAAATCATTCAGGTTACTCTTGCTGCGGCAGATGATCATCTTCAACAACAGGAAAAATGATTCGTGACTGGTATAATCAAAATGCTGCAGCGATTGCAGTATCATCGTTTCTTCTTCTATGCCCACAGTAAACCCCTGCAGCCGCAGGAAGCGGGCGAATTGGACTATATTCTGGGAAAGTGCTGTAAGACGCGTGCTCATAGGTAAAAGAAATAGGATGTAAGAAGTAAGAAATTTAGAGATTTCGGGATTTAGAGATTTATCGGAAAATACAATCCTGTACAAATCCCAAAATCAAGAAATCTCAAAATCAGCAATTTTCCTACAAGGCTTTTATGTTTCAATTTTTGCAATTATCCCTGTTTTCTCCAACAATTCCCCCAACGAAACCTGCACCTGCCTTGTATCCTGCCATTCTTTTAGCACAACGCCTAATGTTTGCTCTATGATTGTTTTGTCAAGGTGCTCTATGTGCAGGGCCGATAGCGCCATGGCCCAGTCGAGGGTTTCGGCCAATCCGGGTGTTTTCTCCAGTTTCATTTTACGCAATTCCTGCATGAACCGGGTGATCTGTTCACTGAGGATTGCATCAATACCTGGTACTTTATTTTTTACGATCAGCCATTCTTTTTCAAAATCGGGATAATCGATATACAGGTAAAGGCATCGCCGCCGCAACGCTTCGCTTAATTCGCGGGTGCGATTGCCGGTCAAAATTACCTGGGGAATATGCGTGGCCTTAATGGTGCCGATCTCGGGGATGGTGATCTGCCAGTCGCTCAGCACTTCCAGCAAAAAACTTTCAAACTCTTCATCGCTTCTGTCAACTTCATCTATCAGCAGTACCGGTTTTTTGGGTTGGCTAATAGCCTGCAACAAGGGCCGCTTCATGAGGAAGGGTTCGCTGAAGATCGTTCTTTCCTTTTCATCAATGGTGTGGGTGTCGTGTTCCGTCATTTTCAGGTGCAGCAACTGGCGCTGGTAATTCCATTCGTACAGGGCATGCGTGGCATCAAGTCCTTCGTAGCATTGCAGGCGAATTAGATCGGTTTGCAGGGCATTGGCCATCACTTTGGCAATTTCGGTTTTACCCACGCCGGCCGGCCCTTCAATTAACAGGGGTTTATTCAACTGCAACGAAAGGAACACCGACATGGCAACGGATTTGTCTGTAATGTACCCCTGTTGTTGTAGCATCGACTGAATGTCGGAAAGTTGTAAATTATTGCTGGGCATGAATGTTACAGGTTGCAGGTTACAAGTTTCAGGTTCTCCAATCCCTGCAACCTGAATCCTGTAACTTGTAACAGTTTTTGATCACAGCGGATCTTTCTCAAACCCATATCACTTTACCATCATCAAAGCTTTCTTAAGGTAAACTTTAGCCAAATGTTTTCTGTAAGCTTCCGACGCATAATGATCGCTCATTACAGTTACTCCCTCTAATGCTGCATTTACAGCCGCGTTGATGGTGTTTTCATCAATTGCTTTTCCGGTAATCGCCTGTTCGGCGCCCGTATCGCGGAATGCATTTTCTCCTACGCCGGTGAATGCTATGTTCGTTTTACCATCGGCAAAGCGCATTACGGCACAGGCAGCCAGGGCAAAACGCGAGGCGGGTTGCGCAAATTTTTGATAGGTGCTTTTGGCGCCATTGGCTGGAACCGGAATGCGAACGGCGGTGATGATCTCATTTGGTTCAAGAGCTGTGGAGAACAAACCCGTAAAGAATTCTGTAGCAGGAATTCTTCTGCGGCCATTGGGGCCCTGTACTTCAATGGCTGCCCCGGCTGCCAGCACCATGGCCGGCCAATCGGCTGCAGGATCGGCATGGGCCAGGCTGCCACCAATGGTACCATGATTGCGCACCTGCATATCGCCGATCATGGCTGCGCCTTCGGTAAAAAGGGGCAGGTGATGCCTGATGAGTGTGTGGTACATAATATCGGCATGCGAGGCTGCTGCGCCGATCACTATTTCTCCATCTTCTTCTTTAATATCTTTCAGGCCCCTGATGCCGCCAATATCAACCAGTTTCGCCGGACGGTTCAGTCGCAGCTTCATGGCTGGTATCAGGCTATGGCCACCGGCCAGTATTTTGGTATCGTCGTTCGACAGGGCCGCAATGGCCTCATCAACTGTTGTTACTTTTTCGTATTCGAATGTTGCTGGGATCATAACACTAATTTGCTTGTTTGAGAATTACGCATCTACCATGGCATGCCAAACCCTTTCAGGTGTCAATGGCATTCTTATATCCTTCACCTTGTGGCCGCCGCTCCAGAGCGCGTCTATCACGGCATTCACGATGGCTGGGGCAGAACCAATGGTGCCGGCTTCTCCCGCACCTTTTACGCCCAATGGGTTGTGCGGACAAGGCGTTACCTGGCTGGCTGTTTCAAACATCGGGAAGTCATCGGCCCGCGGCATGCAGTAATCCATATACGAAGCATTGGTAAGCTGGCCGTTGTCGTCGTATTCAGCGCCTTCGAACAAGGCCTGCCCAATGCCCTGCACTACACCGCCGTGAATTTGTCCTTCCACGATCATGGGGTTTATCACATTGCCCACATCATCAACCGCAATAAAGCGCTTTAGCGACACTTTGCCGGTTTCCTTATCCACTTCTACCACCGCAATATGGCAACCGAATGGATACGTAAAGTTGGCCGGGTCGTAAAAGCTGGCGAAATCAAGGCCCGGTTCCAGGTCTTTCGGATATACATGCGGTACATAGGCCGTAAGGGCTACTTCGCCAAACCCGATCGATTTGTCGGTTCCTTTTACGGTGAAATTGCCCGATTTAAATTCTATATCGTCTGCACTGGCTTCGAGTTTATGGGCGGCAATTTTCTTTCCCTTTTCTATTATTTTATCAATGCTTTTCATAATAGCGCTTCCGCCTACTGCCAGGCTCCGCGATCCATACGTGCCCATACCAAAGGCCACCGCTTCGCTATCGCCATGTACAATTTCCACATCATCGAGGTTGATGCCTAATTTATCGGCCACTATCTGGGCAAAGGTGGTCTCGTGCCCCTGACCGTGCGAATGCGAACCGGTATACACACTTACCTTGCCGGTAGGCTGCACCCGTACCTGTGCCGACTCAAACAAGCCGGCCCGGCAACCCAGTGAACCTACAATGGCCGAAGGGGCAATGCCACAAGCTTCTATATATGTGGAGAAACCAATGCCTACCAGTTTTCCATTGTGCGCCGCTTCCTGTTGTTCGCGCCGTACATCGGCATAATTCACCATTTCCAACCCTTTCTTTAAAACGCCTTCATAATTACCGCTGTCGTATTGCAGCGCTACCTGGGTTTGATAGCCCGGTTGTTGCACCCCATCAAACGGCGGAATGAAATTCCTGAAACGCAATTCGGCCGGGTCCATATCCATTTCATGTGCGGCCAGGTCTATCAGCCGTTCCAGTAAGTAGGTGGCTTCGGGGCGGCCGGCGCCGCGATAAGCATCCACAGGAGTGGTATTGGTGAATACGGCCGTTACATCTACATTTATTTTGGGTGTGGTATATAAGCCCTGCAGCAAAGTGCCATGTAAATAAGTAGGTACGCAGCTGCTGAAGGTAGAAAGATAAGCGCCGAGATTGGCATAGGTCTTTACCCGTAGCGCCACTATTTTTCCATTGGCGTCGAAACCCATTTCGGCTTTGGTAACGTGGTCACGGCCATGCGCATCCAGTAAAAAACTTTCGGATCTTTCAGAAGTCCATTTTACCGGGCGGCCGATCTTTTTGCTGCACCAGGTGAGCAATGCTTCTTCGGTATAATGAAAGATCTTGCTGCCAAAACCGCCGCCTACATCGGGGCTCACCACGCGTACCTTGTGTTCCGGAATGCCCAGTACAAAGGCGCACATCAGCAGACGGATCAGGTGCGGATTTTGCGAGCTGGTATATAAAGTGTACTTCTCACTAACAGGATCGTACGAACTGTTATAGCTGCGGGGTTCAATGGCATTGGGCACCAGGCGCTGGTTCACAAAATCAAGCGTGGTCACATGTGCTGCCTTGTCCATGGCCTCGTTCACTTCTTCAATGGGATTGCCCAGTACCCAGTCGAAACTTTTATTGTTGGGCACGTCATCGTGCACCAGCGGGGCGCCGGCCTGAACCGCTTTGGCGGCATCTACCACGCAGGGCAATTCTTCCATCTCAACCTTTACTGCTTCGGCGGCATCGGTGGCCTGTTCTTTTGTTTCGGCAATAACGACGGCAATGGCATCACCGGCATGCCGGGCTTTATCGGCCACCAGCAGGGGATGCTTGGGTTCCTTCATGGTATCGCCGTTCTTGAAATTCACCTGCCAGCCGCAGGGAACGCCATTTACTGCTGCCAGGTCGGCGCCGGTGAAAATGGCGATAACGCCCGGCATTTCCTTCGCCGCACTGGTGTCAATATTCAGGATGCGTGCGTGGGCATACTGGCTTCTTACAAATGCCGCATAGGTTTGATGCGGCAGTACAATATCATCGGTGTAATTACCATGGCCGGTAATGAACCGTTTATCTTCAACGCGTTTAACGGCTCGGCCTATCAGTCCGTTGGTACTCATATATAATAATGTTGAATCGTTATTAATGTTGCTTTGAGGGCATGATGAATGTTACCGGTTACTGGTTTCCTGTTACCAGGCCCGGCAACCGGTACCTGGGTAACTGGCAACTGGTTTAATGTACCACAGCAGCTTCACTTATTTTCTTAGCTGCATACTGTACAGATTTCACTATATTATGATATCCCGTACAACGGCAGAAGTTGCCTTCCAGTGCATGGCGAATATCCTGTTCCGTTGGCTGGGGGGTATGTTGCAGCAGATCGGCAGCCGTCATGATCATGCCTGGTGTGCAAAAGCCGCATTGCAATCCGTGGCATTCGTTAAATCCTTCCTGTAGCGGATGCAGCTCACCGTTGTGCGACAATCCTTCAATGGTAGTTATTTGGCAGCCATCGGCCTGCACGGCCAGCATGGTGCAGCATTTGGTGGCTTTGCCGTTCACGTGTATGGTGCAGGCGCCGCAGCTGCTGGTGTCGCAGCCCACATGGGTGCCTGTCAGCCGCAATACATCGCGTAAATAGTTTACGAGCAGTAAACGGGGTTCAACAAAGTGACTGTATTCAACACCATTGACCGTAACATGTATTCTGGTGCTCATGTAGTGTGGTTTAATTATGTATGAACAATATTATTTTCTAAGATGCTGATGTTTTGGCCAGTTCCTTTTCGAGGTTTGAAAAAAATTGTTTGGTGAGCGTGTTCGAAACCCCACCCATGACCCGTTGTCCCAACGAAGCCAGCATGCCGCTGATTTTAACATCGCCATCAAATGCGATCTCCGTGTCGCTGTCGCCTATGGGCGACAGGTTAATTTTAACGGCGGCATTGGCATTGCCTATTTTACTGTTCTGTTGTGCTTTTAGGGTAAATGCATTGGGTTCCTGCAGGTCGTCGAGTTGCAGGTTGCCGGTAAAAGAGCCGCTAACCGGACCCAGTTTAATATCGAGAATTGAGTTAAAGGTATGATCGCCTGTTTTTTCAAGGCGTGAAATGCCGGGCACAATGTGGGCGAGGGTATCAGGATTCATCAGGGCCGCCCAAACTTTGGGTGGTGCTGCATGTAATACATATTTCCCCGCTAGTTGCATATGGCATGGTTTTAAAGACCGCAGGGAACGGACTAATGATAATGAGCGTTGAAGGCAATCGTTTAATACTCTATTAAGTTAAGGAAAAAAATGAAGGGAAGAAAAAATAAGCAGCAGGCAGGAAGTAAAATATTCTGAGATTTGGGGATTTAGAGATTTTGAGATTTGCCGAAAATGTTCAAGCCTGAGCAAATCCCAAAATCTCAAGATCAGCAAATACTTTCTGCTTACGGGTATAACAGGTACTTTTTCCGCATTATTTTGTATTGGGAAAGCCCGGGCTCCCAGGAATTCTGGATCTGTTTTACGGTTTTTCCTTCCATAATTTGTTTTTTGAATTCGGCCGTGCCGGCGAGGAAGTCGATATTGCCGATCTGTTTGCTGATGGAGCGGTCGAAAAAGCGTTCTTTTTCGGGGTATGCCTTATATAATTCGATCATCCATTCAATATTGATCCTTTTGCTTTTGCGCAATTTCGAAACATCGTAGGGGCGAAGGTCGAGTCCATAACAAACCTCGTTCATATACAGCGGCGATTCGGCCATGCCGGGAATGCTAACCGGGGTAAAGGAGAAGGCGTATTTGCCCTTCAATGCAGGAGCGCCCAGAACGGTGAACGGAAATTGGGTACCGCGGCCATGGTTTAATGCCACGCCTTCGAACAAACAGGTGGAGGGATACAGCATAATACTTTGCTGGGTATTTAAATTGGGCGAGGGTTTTACCGGCAGCACGTATTCCATGTCATGGTTGTAGTTCTTTACCGGAATAATGGTGATCTGGCATTTCTTTTTGCCGGGCAGCCAGCCTTCGCCATTGATCATTTGGGCAAATTCGCCAATCGTCATGCCATGCGCAATCGGGATGGGAAATTGTCCGATCCCCGATTTATAATTCATATCGAGAATAGGCCCATCAACCAGGTAACCGTTGGGATTGGGCCGGTCGAGTATCAGCAGTGGTTTGTTGTTCTCGGCACACGATTCCATTACATCGCGCAGAATATTAATATAGGTATAGAAGCGGCAACCTACATCCTGTACATCGAAGATCATGATGTCAACATCGGCCAGATCGGCTTCTGTTGGTTTTCTTTTATTACCGTATAAAGAGATAATAGGGATGCCGGTTGCCGCATCGGTTTCGTCTGATACATGGGCGCCGGCGCTGGCCTTGCCCCTGAAACCATGTTCGGGACCAAATGCTTTTACGAATTTGATACCGCGGTTAATGAGGCTATCGACCAGGTGTTTTTTACCGATGGTGGTAGTAGGGTTGGCGAGAATGCCTACACGTTTGTTTTTAAGAAGATCAATATATTTCTCCGTTTGATCGGCGCCGGTGATTATTGGGTGAATGGCGAGTGGTGAATGATGAGTGGGCGATGTCCAACTTACAATCAACAGTATTGCGATTATACAGTATAGCTTCATAAAAATATATTGAGTATATGCGTATTTAATTACTGTTCTTTTTAAAGTCTGCTAATGGAACAGGCTTCCGGCAACTGCTAAGATAACTTCTTCATGATTGCGAGGTTGCCAGCCGGGTAATTTTTTTGCTTTTTTATTGCTTGCTTTCTTGTTTCTGCAAAACCGGGCAATAATATCGGTAAGCACGGGGTTGAGCACGGCAAAAAGGTGCACGGTTGTTTTTACGGTATAACCCAGTTGCAGTAATTGAATAATGCAATAAAAGCCAACGAACCCATGCCGTAGTACGGTTTGCCGGGGCCACGTTTTTTATTGGCTAATTGGTATATTTGACTCCATCAAAAGCCAGTTATGCCCGCACAGGATTCCATTGATGCACTGATCAGCTATTTCGACAAGATGATACCGTTGAATAATGATGAAAAGGAATTGGTGAAAAAGACGTTTCATCACCGCCTGTATCGAAAACGGCAATATGTATTGCAGGAAGGCGATGTATGTGTTCACATAAATTTTGTGGTGCGGGGCTGTTTACGGATGTATAAAATAGATGACCAGGGCAATACGCATGTTCTGCATTTTGCCGCCGAAAATTACTGGATCAATGATCTGGGTAGCTTTCATGGCTTGCACCCCTCTGGTTTGAATATAGATGCCCTGGAAGATACCGTTGTTTTACAGATCAGCCGGGACGACATGATCACGCTGTATACCCAGGCGCCCAAGTTCGACCGCATCTTTCGCGTACTGATTGAAAACAGTTATGTGCGGTTGCAGCAACGATTGTTACAGAATATTAGTTCCACCGCAGAAGAGCGGTATAAGTCCTTCCTCGAGGTATACCCCCACCTGGCCAACCGGTTGGCACAGGTACAAATAGCTGCTTTTTTAGGGATTACGCCCGAGTTTCTGAGCCGGTTACGGAACCGGATGAGCAAACCGCCAAAGACAAAATCTTAAACCAGATCAATACTTTTTCTTAATTCAGGTCATTGGACGCAGGACAGTCTTTGCCGGAAATTTGTGTCATCAAACAACTATTAAATCTCAAAAAATTAGTTATGACACAAAAGATCGCAGTTATAGGATTAGGCAATATTGGCCAGATAGTGGCCACCAACCTGGTAAAAGGAAACCGTTCCGTAATTATAGCCGACCGCACCTTGTCAAAAGCACAGGAACTGGCAGGCAAACTGGGCAAGCTGGCAAAGCCATCAGATATTCCATCCGCTATCAAAGAAGCAGATATTGTTGTTTTGTCGGTATGGTTCTCCGTTATTAAAGAGTTCCTCGTGCAATATGCGGCTGAACTGCAGGGAAAGATCATCATTGATCCTTCGAACCCCATTGCGCCGGACGGCAAGGGTGGTTTTGTAAAAGCGATAGGGGAGAAGGAGTCGGCCGGACAGATCCTTTCCAGTTTATTACCCAAAGGCGCCAGGCTGGCCAAAGCATTGGGTACATTGGGCGCTGCAACATTGGCCAGTGCGGCACATCAAAACCCCGAAAATGTTCTTTTCTATGCAACAGACGATACCAGCATCAATGCGGCTATTGAAGAACTGCTCCACGACAGCGGTTTTGCACCGGTGCGGGTGGGCGGTCTTGATCAGTCAATTCGCATTGAAGTTTTTGGCGACCTGCACGAATATGGAGCGCTGGGAAAAACCGTTACGTTAAGTGAAGCGAAGGAGAAAGTAGAAGCAGCTATTGCTTAGTAAAAAGTATTGACATAGGTGAGCGTGATCCCGGTTTGGCCGGGATTGCGCTTTTTGGTGCCCGAGTTGTTAACGATTTGTAATTTTTGTGGCAACGGCCACGCAGTGCTCAAATGAGCCCTTGATTTGGCTTGCATTGCGTATATTTATCGCACACACTTACCGGTATGACTTTTATCATGAAAATTATTTATAGGAGTCGCATCCTTTTCCTTCTTTGTACAATTATTCCGTTTGCTTCCTTTTCACAGGCATTTTCAGATACCGCCATTTTAATAGAAAAGATCTTTTCCCGCTATACACCACAAAATCCAGGCTGTCAATTATCGATCAGTAGAAATGATGAGGTTATTTTTTCCAGGGCCTGGGGAAATGCTGACCTTGAAAATAATGTCCCGCTAACGACAAGATCTATTATTGAAGCAGGCTCTGTATCCAAACAGTTTACTGCAGCAGCGATCCTTTTATTGGAACAACAGGGAAAGCTTTCCGTGAATGATGATGTTCGGAAATTTATCCCTGAATTGCCCAATTACGGAATAGTGATCAGGATCAAACATCTGATACACCATACCAGTGGACTGAAAGACTGGGGAAGCATTGCGCAAATGACAGGGTGGGCGCGCGGCACAAAAGCTTACCGCAATGAAGATGCGTTGGAAATAGTGGCACGGCAAAAGACATTGAATAATGTGCCCGGTGCAGAATTTCTTTATAGCAACTCGAACTACAATTTATTAGCCATCATTGTTCAAAGAGCCAGTGGAATGAGTCTGGCAGCGTTTACCAGGGAATATATTTTCATACCGGCTGGAATGACCCAAACGCAATGGCGGGATAATTACAAAAGAATTGTTCCCAACCGGTCAATAGCGTATGTAAAAGTTGATTCAGGCTATGAGGCTGATATGCCGAATGAGTATGTATATGGCAATGGCGGGTTGCTTACAACAACCGAAGATCTGCTTAAATGGAATGCCTGGCATTTTTCAGGAAAGTTTGGAAATCCATCATTGTTGCAAAAGCAAACTGCCGTGGATACGTTTAACAATAAGCTTATAAATTATTATGGCGCTGGATTATTTATTCAATCGGTTGGTGGCATAAAAGTTATAAGGCATACCGGTGCCACCGGTAGTTACCGGTGTTATTTGGGGTATTATCCTGAGCTGAAGTTGTCTATAGCGTGGCTTAGCAATACTTCGCAGTTCGATACATCAAAATATAATGTCGTTGGAGAAGTCGAAAAACTATTCTTCAGGAAAAAAGCTCCCTTGTTGTCAAAAAAAGACGAACCACAGACTGTTCCGTTGGAGAAAATTAAAGTTTATTCAGGGCGGTATCGTAATGAGAGAACCGCCAATGTCATACAGCTGGAAATAAAAGACGGGCAATTATTTATTGATAATAGAATGCCTCTTAAACCGGTGGGGGTAAATGTTTTTAAAGTACAGAACGATTTATTATCCTTTGATAAGCCGGATGCGTTTTGTTGGGGGAATGAAGATCAGGATACGGTCAGATACATTCGAGTTGAGCCTGCAGACGTTTCAGCAGCCACCATTGGAGCGTACACCGGAAAGTACTTTTCAGATGAAACCCAGTCGGGCCTCACCGTTGCCCAACAAAACGGTACATTGCTTGTGCAGGTAAACAGTTATACTTCTTACGATTTGAAACCGATATATAAGGATGCTTTTCGCATTGTAGATGCGGATGGTGTGATCACCTTCGAAAGGAATGAAAAAAGCAAGATCGTAAAGATGAAGATCAGTGTTAGCAGGGCGAGGAATGTGGAGTTTATGAAGATGGATTAGATATGTTCGGTGTATGTTGTGTGTAGGAGATGTCGGCTAATATTCCCATTTTCTGATAATGGTTACGCTTTTTAGCAGGCACAATTAATGCAGTAATTTTGCATTGTGAACAACCATCCACTATACACCATCGGCCATGGCAATCGCAAAGCGGAGGACTTTCTTGCCCTGCTGAAAGAGTATGGTATTGAATACCTCGTTGATGTTCGCTCTGTTCCCTTCTCCAGATTTCATCCCCAATTCAACCGGAATGCATTGGAGTCATTCTTAGCGCAGCATGGCATTCGTTATGTTTTCATGAGCGATGAACTGGGCGGCCGGCCTAAAGATGTTTCCTGCTATATAAAAGGAAAGGTCGATTATGATATATTGAAGACAAAGGAATTTTTTAAAAGTGGTATTGAAAGACTTAAAACAGCGTACAATAAAGATCTCAACCTCGCCATCATGTGCAGTGAAAGAAATCCCTGCGAATGCCATAGAAGCAAACTGATTGCTCCCGTATTAACCGCCGGTAATATCATCGTTAAGCATATTGACGAACAGGGAAAGCTTAAAGACCACGCCACCGTTATAAACGAAATCAAAGGGCCGGGCTTGTTCGGTAACACTTATTAAGTACTACAAGTTGTTAAAAAAAATGACCATGATCATTAAATCTTGCGAATTCATGTTCTTCCATTAATTTCCCGTAGTATTACGTTTTGTTTCCCGTGCTAGTACGGGTTCATGTTTAAATAAAATCATGAACCTTTGTACCATCCACGTAAGTAATCTCTCTCTGGTTAATGGCATTTATTTTATTTGTAGCCTGATCCGCTTCACCCTGCTTCCCGAACATTGATCCAACCATATACTGTAACAGTTGCATGATGAGCTGCCATGTCATGTTTTATCACTATTGTCAATAACCAACAAATCTCCCATTTATGCTAACAGAAGAGAGTATCTCCCTATCGCACTCATTTACCGCTGCTACAGCGTTGATCAGTAAGTGGACCGAATCTCCGATCGATCCTACCACCTCCGTTATGGACAGCGCCTGGAACGGGGCCGGTGAATACCAATTCCCCAAAGGTTGGGTATATGCCAAGAACGATGCTAAGTTCCTGTACATGGTACTCGATGTTACTGCCGATACCGGAAACGACTTCGGCACCAACGATTATTACTGGCTTAGCTTTGATGTTGATGAGAACCGCGGCATCTCGGCCAATAAAGACGTGAACTATGGCCTGTTCCCCGGCTTCCCCAACAAAATGGGTATCCAAAAATACCTGGGCCCCGGCGTGTGGACCGGCATTTCTGAACCGCCCGAATCAAAGAGCCGCGTTGAGTTTGGCCCTTCGCCAAAATCTGCGATTCCGCACCGCATCTGGAAATTCAAAATTGCGTTAACTGAAATAAGCGCCAGCCTGTTCTCACCATTCGGTTTGCCCTATACGTATTTTGGTTTCCGCGTAAGTTCTTCCAATCCCGCCTTTACTGCCGATGATCCCGTCAACTTCTACCAGAACTTTTCCAATCTTACGAAGTTGTACTTTGCCCGCAAACCAGCGGTCAGTCCGGCATTGCTGGGAGCCATCATAGGTACGGTTGGCCTGATCCCTACTTCCGCTTCTGTATTGAATGCTGTTACCGGTCGCGCAACTACTACACCCGGTTATTATGTAGAAGCGCATAACGCCGCTTTTGGCGATGTGCTGAATTTTATCGGCAATCGTGTAAATGTTACCGCGCTTATTGGCATTGGCGCCAATAAATACCGCATTCTGCATGCAGTACCCGGCAGCGCTACCTTCCTTCCATTGGTATCGGCGTGGACCAATTACCGTTGGACGGGCTCGAACTATGTGCCGGAATCATTTTCGGCCGATGTCAATAAACAATATACGCTGGTGAACCCGGCTGCAGAATACTCGATCGATGACCTGTTGATCCAGTTCTCTACCTACGGCATGGATACCGGTTTGCATAAATTCAGGGTAGAATTCTTTAAGGCCGACGGCGTAACACCGGTACCTTCTGCTCCACAGGTATTGACGCTGTATATCGATAACAATGTGCCCAACGTCAACATCAATAGTATAAAACATGGCGCTACGGAAGTAACGGCCTGCGCCATTGAAAAAATAGGCCCGGGAGCAGATGGCATAAGTTTCAATGTTACAGCCAATGATCCCGAAGGCAATCTGCGCGCCTGGAGCTTTAGCGCAACATATGGTGAGAACCAATCAGTGGCCATTTACAGCCAGGCCTATGAATCGGCCGTTCCGCCGGGAACCAATTGGGCCGGTGTGCTGAACTTCGCCGTTCCTACGGTGCCTGCAGCCTGGCGGCCGCCCGTTCAATGCGCCTACAGCTTTATTGTGCAGGCCTGGGCCCGCACAACCAATGGCTATGGCTATGTTGGCTATTCAACCTACCATCGCAATTTGACCTTGTTGGTATAATTTCCATACAAATAGGGAAAATGCCCTCCCGATACATCGGGAGGGTTTTTTATTAATATATGTAGTGTTGCTCGCTTTTTTGGGTAATGTTTGCTTTCAATGACCGTTCGTATGGGATATAAACCAGTTATACAGTTTCCGGAAAAATATTTTTGTCACCGGCTAATACATTGCACACCGCCAAGCGTCTTAATAGATAGTCTTATTTTTTCACCTGCTGACCCCAAGTGCCTGCTTTACTACATGATTGCACGCCCGGTCAGTTTAAATGAAGTAAACCACGTATTATTATGCAATTAAACAAGGTTTTTGCTCTACTACTGCTCCTTTCGGTCGCCTGCGGAAGTTTTGCGCAGAACAAGTACCAGTGGAAACAGGCATCCGCTGGTGGTTACACCTATAAATATGTAACCAATGATCCCATTCAGACAAGGTTCTATACCCTGAAAAACGGGTTGTCTGTTATTTTGACTGTTAATCACAAAGAGCCGCGCATTGTGTATCGTATGGCCGTGCGTACCGGCAGCAACAATGATCCTAAAGATCATACCGGGCTGGCCCATTACCTCGAACACCTGTTGTTCAAAGGAACCGATAAATTCGGTACGCTCGACTGGTCAAAAGAAAAACCTTATTTAGACAATATCGACGGCCTGTACGAACAATACGGTGCTACCAAAGATGTAGCAGCCCGCAAGGCGCTCTATAAAACCATTGACAGCATTTCAGGCGTCGCTTCCCATTTTGCCATTGCCAATGAGTATGATAAAATGATGAGCAATATTGGCTCACAAAAAACCAATGCCCATACCTGGGTTGAAGAAACGGTTTATGAAGAAGATATTCCGGCTAATGCCATCGACAAATTCCTGACCATACAGGCAGAACGTTTCCGCAGTCCGGTCTTCCGCCTTTTCCATACCGAGCTCGAAGCAGTATATGAAGAAAAGAACCGCACACTCGATAATGATGGCGCCAAAGTGCAGGAAGCCATGATGGCCGGTTTGTTTCCAACCCATAATTATGGTCAGCAAACAACCATTGGTACGGTTGAACATTTGAAAAATCCTTCCCTGATAGCCATCAGGAACTATTACAACAAATATTATGTACCCAATAACATGGGTTTAATATTGTCGGGTGATTTTGATCCCGATGTAATGATCAAAAAGATTGATGAGGCATTTGCCTATATGCAAGCCAAACCGGTACAGGAATATAAAGCTGCCTCCGAGAAACCCTTCACCGCACCTGTTGTGAAGGAAGTGTTTGGACCATCAGCCGAGAACATGCGTATTTGTTTTCGCATACCGGCTGCCAGCACGCACGATGCCATGGTGCTTGACCTCGCTTCTTCCATTTTATCGAATGGTAAGGCCGGTTTGTTCGATCTGAACCTGAACAAACAGCAAAAAGCGCAGGGAACACAGGCTGGTGTACAGCAATATAAAGACTATGGCATTTTCATGATGGTGGGTGCACCCAAGCAGGGGCAAAAGCTGGAAGAAGTGAAAGACCTGCTGATGGGGCAATTGGAATTGCTGAAAAAAGGAGCGTTTGAAGAATCCATGATAAAGGCAATCGTTACCAACGAAAAATTAGGCATGTTGCAAAGGCTCGATAACAGCACCAACAGCGCACAGCAATTGATGGATGCTTTTATCAAGAACCGTGGCACGCAATGGGATAAAGAGGTATCGTACCTCGATGATATGGCGAAAGTAACGAAGGCTGAACTGGTAGCTACCGTAAACAAATACATGGGCGAGAATAGCTACGTACTCATCTATAAAAGAAAAGGTGATGACAAGAGCATTGCAAAAGTGGAAAAGCCACTGATCACCCCCATAGAGACGAATGCCGGCAAATCATCAGATTTTCTGAAGAAAATGGAAGCGATCCCTGTATCAGACATTCAACCGCTGTGGCTCGATTACGATAAAGACATCACGCTTTCCAAATCGGGCATTGCCGATGTATTGTATGTACAGAACAAATCGAACGAACTGTTCTCTTTGTACTATCAGTTTGATATGGGTACCTGGAACAATAAACTGTTGCCCCTGGCTGCCCAGTACCTGCAATTCTTAAGCACCGATAAATATTCTGCCGAACAGATCAGTAAATCGTTTTACAATATTGCCTGTAACTTCAGCATAAACGCAACCAATGAAGCTACTACAGTAACCATCATTGGTTTGCAGGAGAATTTTGATAAGGCGGTTGGTTTGTTTGAAGAAGTGCTCACCAATTGCAAACCCGATGAAGCGGCACTGGCAGCATTGAAGACCCGCCTGATGAAGGCCCGCGCAAACGCCAAAACCGATAAGCAAAGCATTATGCAGGGCCTGATCTCCTATGCGCGGTATGGCGCCAAAAACCCGTTCAATGCCGGGCTTTCTGATGCTGAGATAAACTCGTTGAAAGCCGATGACCTGGTGAAAGTATTGCATGATCTCATGAAGTATAAGCATCGCATTATGTATTATGGTCCGCTCCAAAATGGCGCCTTCACAGCGGCTGTGGCTAAATTGCATCCCTTACCGGCTGCGTTCACTGATTATCCCGAAAAAGTGAATTTTGCCCCTGCGGTACAATCATCAAACCAGTTGTTGTTTGCCAATTATGAAATGGTACAAAGTGAAATTACCTGGGTAAGAAATGATGTGGGGTATGATGCCAGTAAAGAAGCGGTGGTGAATGTGTTCAATAATTATTTTGGTGGTGGTATGGGTTCTGTGGTGTTTCAGACCATTCGTGAATCAAAAGCGCTGGCCTATTCAACTTATGCTTATTATAGTACGCCAACAAAGAAAGAGTATCCTTTCTACATGGTGGCTTATGTAGGTTGCCAGGCCGATAAAATGAACGAGGCTATCAAAGGCATGAATGAGTTATTGAATGAGCTGCCTGCATCGGATCAACGTTTTGAGCTGGCGCGTACCGGCTTTAAGAAAGACCTGGAAACGGAACGCATTACCAAGGAAGGTATCATTGCATCTTACCTGAAAGCCCAGCAAAAAGGCTGGAAAGGCGATTACCGCAAGGATGAATACGCTTCCCTCTCGAACCTGAAATTGCAGGACATTCAGCAAATGCATAAGGAACAAATCAGTGGCAAGCCGTATACTTATTGTGTAGTGGCTTCAGATAAAAAAATAAAGCTCGATGACCTGAAGTCGATCGGTGAAGTGAAGCAGCTGAGTCTGGAAGAAGTGTTTGGATATTAAGTTCCCGGGCATCGGGATTAGTAGTTATTATATCCGGCAGTTTGAAGCACCCTGGTGCTTTGAGCTGCCGGTTTTTTTATGTTTGTCCTAAGAGAAGACACTTATTGTTTCGATATAATATCTGCCAATGTCGCAGATGTCATTAAACATTGACTAACTCAAGGTCAGTGGGTATAACATAAAAATGGGGAAAAAATAAACGTTAAGAGAACAATATATAAGTCCAATGCCTCTTATTAATAAAACAGGCATATAAGTTGTAATATCATCCCGACTTTAAACGGGACTTTTTTTACTAATTGCTGCTAATTAGTAAATTTGTTCGCCGTATGATCAGGGCGGTGAGCCCACCCCTTTAAATAGCATTTAATCAGTACTATGAAAAAAATCCAGTTGATTCTGTTAGGGTTATTTATTTCGTGTGTCGCTATTTCCCAAACCACTCCAGTTGAAGTATATGCATTGAAATACGCCTCTTTTGTGCATGATTCCCTTGCTACAAGAACAGAAAAAGACAGTGTGAGCATTGATTTTATGATCTGGCTCATTAAAGGCAATGGCAAGAACATTTTAATGGATGCCGGTTATTTGTATAGTGTGGAATCGGCAAAGAATTTTGATATGATCGATGATCTGCGGCCTGATTCTACTTTGCAAAAGATTACTATTCGCCCGGAAGAAATTACAGATATCATTTTAAGTTATCCGCATCTTGACCATGTGAACAGCATCGACCAGTTCCCCAATGCACAGGTATGGGTACAGCAGGATGATTACAATTATTTCACGACCACTGCCTGGCAGAAGGGAGGAACAAATGGTGAGTTCAATAAGAAGGAAGTGAAGAAACTGATAGAGCTGCATTCTGCCGGCCGTGTATCGCTGATAGAAGGGTATAACAAAGAGATCATTCCGGGGCTCAGGATGTTCCCCGGTTCCAGAAAACCTTCATTGCCTCAATATGCGCTGGTAAAAACGACCCTTGGCAATATGGCCCTTGCTTCGGATAATGTATGGATCTATTACAATTCAAATTTTGTAACGCCGGCGCCTACTTTCAGCAGTTTTGATGCCAATGGGTATATAAAGGCCATGCAGAGGATGCAGATGCTGGTGACAGATGAAAAACTCATTATGCCCGGTTATGATGCCGCCACTTTTTCGAAGTTTCCGATAATAACGGAGGGGGTTATCAGGGTGAAATAACCGCCAGAGTAAGGTAAAATATATAAAGCAAAAGGCATCGGTTCGAAAGAATTGATGCCTTTTGTTTCTGCAGTGGTCAATGAGATTGGCTTACGAGTTCTTTTCCGATACGGTCTGCCGAAAGAGCCACCATGAACTGGCAGCCATAATGGGGGTATGCCGAAAGCATCGCCTGCTCAAATGAGCTTTTTGTTTCATCGGTAAAAATACCGGTGCCGTTTGTTGCTTTTAATACCTGGGCACAATAAGTAATAAAATATTCTTTCTGTTTGTTGATTGACTGGTAATTACAGGGAGCGCCATGGCCTGCATAATAAGTGTTGAATGCTTTTAAAATGGGAGCATATTTTTCAAGATTGCCCAGCCAGCGAAGGATGCTGCCGTCATTCATATACGTGTGATTGTTATTGTAAATAAAATCACCGATAAATGCGGCTTTATTATCATCCTCCATCAGCCAAAGGGAGTTGGCATCACAATCTCCGCCGGAGCCAATATCCAGCACCGTAAAGTTTACTCCCGCAATAGAAACTGTTTCACCGTCACGTACCAGGTGATTGGGGTAAACCCATCGGGGGATCCATTCATTGCCAAACAGGGCAGACCATTGGCTGTGCTTGGCAGCTTCTGTTTCTTCCATCAGCTTTTTTACGGAGGATAACGCATAGATCGGGACCTCGCCTTCAGGAGCAATGTTGTAGGTGCCGGCAATATGGTCTGGATGACCATGGGTAAGAATAATACCTGCAACAGGTTTGTCCAGGCTGTTGGTCATTTGTTTAAGCGCTTTACTATCGCTCATCGTTAACGTAGTATCAACGATAATAAGTTCCTTAACGGTTTCTACAATATAAGCATTCACCTGTAGCATAGGTTCCTTCGAAGTGTATGCATGAATTTTTGTCAACATTGATAAATATTTAATTTGAACTATACTTTTTACAGTAGCAAAAATGAGTATTGTATATTTACAAGACAATAACTGTCAAAATTGACAGGTTAAAATAATTGCTGTTTATGATCATCAAGGGGAAAAATGTTGCCTATAAACTACAGGGAAAAGTGTATCACTGCGCCATGGATATTACCATGGATTATATTGGTGGAAAGTGGAAAAGTGTAGTGTTGTGGTATTTGAAAAATGGTACGCACCGTTTTGCGGAACTGAAAAAGTTAATTCCGGATATAACGGAAAAAATGCTGAGTATTCAATTACGGGCGCTGGAGGAAGATGGGCTGATTGTGAGAAAGGTTTATGGAAAGAAACCGCCAATGCGGGTTGAATATTCACTTACAGAATTCGGGGCTACACTCATTCCTGCATTAAATGCAATTGCCAAATGGGGAAGGGGATTGGGAGAAAGCGGCGGGGAATTGATTGATGTAGCCGATTAAACCCATGAGCGCCGACATTTTTTTGAATTTTAAGCGAGATATGCATCAAAATGCGGGCTGAATGTACCTGTTACACTCCGTTTTCCTTGCAAATCAGCAGCTTAAAATAACAATTTGTTCATTTTTCGACCTCAGGATGTTGGCGGGAATGAATTAACTCCTTATTTTTGCAGCCCTTTCCACCCGGATATACCGAAAGGAAAGTTTTCGTCTCTGTAGCTCAGTTGATAGAGCATCCCGACTTTTAGTCGGGAGGGTTCAGGGTTCGGAAAACGAGATTAGATAAAATGTCTCCGTAGCTCAGTTGGTAGAGCAATTGACTCTTAATCAATGGGTCCAGAGTTCGAGTCTCTGCGGGGACACATAGTAAAAAGCTAACTGATTGATCTTCAGTTGGCTTTTTTGTTTTATAAAAGTTCGGGGGAATGCGAGGGAACATTATTACGACTTCCCTTTTTCAATATAGGCGATTAACTTTTTAAGGTACCCTGCATTATCATGGTTGGTATATCTGGAATCAACTATGTAGAATGCCCGGTCATGGCCATTGCCGGTATCGGTACTTAGCGCAACATTGAGCCTATCCCCATAGGTCCATTTAACCACCCGGATCGTTAATAAAGTAGAGCCAACATTCCACTTGACTTCATCGTACTTTTCCCTGGCAACCTGTTTCAGCCTTTCCCTGATTAATTCCAATTTGGCTATCAGTGTATCGGTATTCTGTTTCTCGACCGCAAAAAAGCCTTTATCCATTTGCGCCTTTGTAATGGTGTCTGCCAAACGGAGCGGCTTCTTTAGCTTTCGATCAATAATTACATATCGCTGAGCAAAACAATTTGAAGCAAGCAGCGCAAGTGTTATAAGTGCTATTAATTTCATGATATGTTTTTAGATTTACCAATCCTTTTTCATAATCACCGGCTTGTCGTCCGGGGTCCAAATATCTTTTAATTCTTTCCTGCGAGGGCTGAGAAACTTCACATACTTCCCGCCCTCCATTATCGCATAGGCTTTCGTGTAGATCAACATCCCGCCATTCATATACACCTGGTTGTTCTCTATCTGTTTGCTGATGCCTAACGCGCCATCGGCGGGGATCATCACCTGAACGTAGCATTTAATGGTGTCAGTTCGCTGTTGCGCAGCGGCACCTTTGCAAAGTAAGAGGGCCACACAAGACAAGTACAGTCTATTCATATAGGTTATAGTTAGTATATTAATTAATCCTACCCTTAAACTGTTTGGGTATATTGGACATATAAAAGTTAAAATGTGATTAAGTGAATAAGATTATATGATTTATATCATTTATTCAGTAAATTTATTATCCCTCTATATTCGGAAAAATTGTATAAGTATTATAGGGGCTTGCATTGATGCGGGCAGAAGATTGTATCAACACAATAATGGTCATACAAAATTTACAAGTACAGGATTGCATGGAAGCTCTTATACACAGAAGAAACGGGAGTATGAGTTGTTTTATAACTATGCGGCTCAATACGGTATGATTATAGAAACCAACTTCGTAAATTACTTGTATGCAACCGCTGCATTGGTTGGTCCCGCCAGGGAAATAAGTTCTGTGCGTTTGAAACCGGCGGCATTTGTCCAGCGCTCAAAATCGCTCAGGGTATAATCAAAAGCATCGCCGTTTTCAATCAGCATATTTAAACTCATAAGCAGACCGAAGGTGTTTTGGCGCCGTTCATTGTCAATAATGTTTTCAATGGCTACCAATGCACCACCATCGTTCAGAGCTTGATATGCTTTGTTGATTAACTTTTGTTTGGTTTCTTCATCTACCCCATGCAAAATATTTCCCATGGTAATCACATCGGCTTTTTGAAAGTCATCTTTCAAAAAATCACCACTTACTACATTAATGCGATTGGATAAATTGAAATATGCAATTCTATTTTTTGCCAGCGGCTCAACAGGAGGCAAGTCAAACGTGGTGCATTGAATGTTGGGATGTTTCAAACAAATTTGAATGCTCAGCCATCCGTCGGCGCCCCCCACATCAAACAACGTATTGTACTTGCTGAAATCCAATTTGTTTGCCAATGCAGTGAAGTTGCCGATTTGTATGCTGGTCATGGCATCAACAAACTCTTTTAGCCTAATTTCGTCTTTATATAGTTCGGTAAAAAATTCCATGTTGCCACGGCCTTTGCCTTTGCCTTCGTTTTGTGGCAGCCCTGTTTTTAATCCTTCATCCAAATCGCCCCAGAATTTATATAGGCGATTGTTTGCCATTTCCAGGATGCCGCCCATGTAAGAGGGCTTCTTTTTATCAAGGAACAAATCTGTGTCTTCGGCATTGGAATAGATTGCATCATCTAATAAACCTTTACGCTGCAAAAATCCCAACGATACCAAGGCGTCTAAGAAATCATACACATGGCGGTCGGAACAATGCATGCCAAGTTTTTCTTTAATTTTCTTGCCCGATGAAGGTTCATTTGCCAGCAAAGTGAACAGCTCAAACTTTACGGCGGTTAGCACTACTTTCGATGCCCAGTAGCCCATGCCCACTTGCATGATTTTGGAAGGATTGAGAGTCTCCACAACTTTTTTTTCGGGTATTGCTTCTGCCGGCATAATCGTTGATTGTTAGGTGAAGAATAAATGATGTATTTGTATAAAGTTAAAACTATCGTTACAAACTTCTATCAATAAAAATTTTTCTTCAACATGTTTGTGTTCTGTTATAAAACACTTCATTTCTTTAACCTAACAAAAGCTGCCAGGTGCAGCAGCATATTTGCTGAAGTGTAGGCCGAAGGCGGTTGTGATATACGTGTGTCCTGGCACACGAAAAATTTTCTTTTTTACGGTTTGGTAAGACTACTTTTCTTTCAATGGTTGCTGGCAGACGTTTTTTCGGTCAGATAAGGAGGCCAAAAGACAAAATACAGTAAGTTTGAACATGTTTGATTATCAATGAAATACGCAACCCAGCTTAAGCAATCATATTGGCCAAGAGCTTCAAATCCGACAGAAAAAAGTTCGAAATCTGTAACTTAAGGTACACAAAACAGAACCAGCTTGCAAAAGCTGGTTTTTTTATTGGTAAATCCTTTGTTGGAGTGCGTTGACGTTAGTGGGCAGCTCTTTCACCTTTTTTACATGAGCTCAAATCGCCCCGTTACCGGAAACCGGGAATTATAACCACAAGCCAAAAGTATTGCTGCGGATAGTCCGGCCTCAACCCCAAAATTCACCACGAACTTTTTTTGTTGCGATTTGCACCCAATTGCTTCAAAAAATGCACCCAATTTCACCAAATCAAGCAGCAAAAGGTTCGAGTTTTCAATTCTCAGGGACACAGCTTTAAAAGCCTCTCTTTTTGAGAGGTTTTTTGTTTTATGCTGTTTTCCCCTTTGCTACAATTTTAAAGAAGTAATTCAGGATTTGAATATACCTTCAGGCATTGCTTATAGCATTTATGCCTTAGTGATTACCATTGTTGCGATTGGTAAATTCAATTATTTTTGTTCAGGTATGCTTTTGAAATACACTTTTCTTGTATTTTGGTTCTACCCCTTCGTACTTCGGGCACAAATCATCGAGTCGCCAGGCCAATCGCCCTGGAAGCTGAAATGGCGGCAGATCCAGACACCTCATTTTCGTATTATCTATCCGGAAGAAATGGATTCGGTAGCACAGCGAACAGCCAATGCTATGATGAATGCTTACCGCGACGTGGCCAAATCTTTAAACGTACTGCCCAGGAAAATACCCATAGTACTACAAAACCAGACAACAGATAACAATGCCTTTGTGACATCAGAAGGAAGGAGGGCCGAATTTTTTTCCACTCCTCCCCAAAACCCACAAAATATGGGGATGAACAACTGGTTTGATGAGTTATCGCTGCATGAGTACCGGCATGTAGTGCAGATGGATCACACCATACAGGGCTGGGGAAAATACATCTTTTATTTATTTGGTAACTCCGGAACATCTGTTATGCAGGGGCTTACCAATCCCTGGTGGTTTTGGGAAGGTGATGCCGTGGGAATAGAATCCGTTTTAGGCTACGGCGGCAGAGGCCGCATTCCTGCATTTGATTTAACATTTCGTACCCAGTTGCTTTCCCGGGGTGCTTTCTCTTACATCAAAGCCTCCTGCGGCTCAATGAAAAATGCGATTCCAAATCATTATTTGCTCGGTTACCTGATGACCACTTACGTCAAAAATCATTATGGTGCCGATGTATGGGAAAAAATCCTCGACCGCACTTACCGAACGCCACCCCTGCCTTTTTGTTTTTCGAACAGCATGAAAAAAATCACCGGGCTTAACGCCAATCAAGCCTATGTTGCCATGACAGAAGAACTGAAAGACCTGTGGGGGCAACAGGTAAGCAACGTTAAAGAAACACCGGTAACATATTTTCATCAGCCGAAGGAAAAGGTATTTTCCAATTATAAATTTCCGCAATACCTGTCAGACGGCAGCATTGTAGCGCAAAAAGCAGGATTGGAAACCGGAAGCTTTCTTGCCTACAAGTCAAGCATCGTAGATCAGTCGGCTTTTGTATTGCTCACGAATGACGGCAAAGAAAAAAGGATCTGCATGTCGGGTGTGCTGGATGATAATGGCATAATGAGCTGTGCCGGTAACAAAGTAGTATGGACAGAATATTCTTACGATCCGCGGTGGGGCGCCCGCAACTATACCGTAGTAAAAACGCTGGATGTAAAAACCAATAAACAAAAACAGCTCACTCACCGCAGCCGCCTGCATGCCCCCTGTTTTTCACCGAATGGAACACTTATTGCTGCCATTGAATACACTACTGCCTGCAAATATTTTCTTGTATTGATGGATGGGAATACCGGTGCACTGATCAGAAAATTTCCCAACCCCGAAAACCTGCAATTGCTTCAGCCACATTTTACCAGTGATGGCAAAAATATTCTGCTGATAATAGCAGAAGCGGGATCAAAAAGTATTGTGAAAGTAAACCTCGAAACCGGAACTGTTTCAACAGTGCTGCCTTCTGTTCCGGAAAATATTTCCGCCCCGGCGGATTATAAGAATTACGTATTGTTCAATTCTCCGCGATCAGGTACCGATAACATTTATGCCATTGATACCATTACAGGTCAGCAATACCGGGTAACAAACAGAAAATACGGGGCTTTTAATGCCTGTGTTTCTCCCGATAATACAACGCTCTGCTTTCAGGATTTTATGCCCGACGGATTTCGTATCGCTACCATACCCATAGATGTAAATACATGGGAAAAGATAGATACTGCGGAGAATTCCGCGAACAAAGTAGAGTATTATAAAAGATTTGCGCAGCAGGAAGCAGGCAATATATTATCCCGCATTCCCGATTCGGTGTACCCTTCTGCTCGGTATAACAAACTTAAACATGCCATTAATATTTACAGCTGGGGTGCTGAGCCCCTGTCCAATCTGCCCCGGTTGTTGAACATCGGCGTTAAATCGCAGGATATGTTAAGCACAACGTTACTGGAAGCGGGGTTTAGTTATGACAACAATGAAAAACAGTGGGGGAAATATGCGAAGCTGAGTTATAATGGTTTTTATCCGGAATTTTTTATTTCTTATACCGATGGAAAGCGAAAGGCCATTTTTTCAAAGGGAGAAGCCGGGGCCGGTTTGGCGTATTCCGTTTATTACGATCTCATCGCATTCAGGAATTTTAATTTCGGGACAGCCTTGCCGCTCAATTTTTCAAGCGGTGCGTATATCCGGAATCTGGTTCTGAAATCACAGGTTGTATACAACTCTTTTAACAAACTGGTGCACCAGCCTGATGAAAATCAATATAAACGTGAATACTTTGGGAATTTTTTTTCTCTTCAACATGATATATCATTTGAATGGCGGCTGCGGCAAAGTATCCGGGATGTGGGGCCAAGGGCAGGCGTCATCACCGCCTACAGTTTCCGGAACGCACCTTTCCATAGTTTTTTCAACGCTTCGCAAACTGCGGTAAATATAAACGTGTATCTACCCGGCTTCTTCAAACATCATGCTGCAACGCTCAGGGCCTGCCTGCAACGTGATGATAGCAGTAATTATCATTTCGAAAACCGCTTTTTATTTGTGCGGAATGTGAGAGACCAGTTGTTCCATCATTTGCAGATCTATTCAATTGACTATAAACTACCACTGTGTTATCCTGATTTGTCTGTATTGAATGGCTTCCTCTATTTTCAGCGGCTGAAACTGGATGTGTTTTCCGAATGGGCTGTCGGAAAATCTTTGTATAATGACCTGGTTGACGGGCATCTGCGCCGCTATACTAATGTAGGAATGGAATTCATGGCAGATGTAAATTTTATGCGTTTCCTGATTCCTTTCGAGGCCGGCATCCGCAGTACTTACCTGGCACAGGATCATTCGCTGCATCATCAGGCTATTATAAAGTTGCCCGTTTTCTGAGTATAAAAAAGATCAGGAGCCTGAGTAGATAAAGCCGCCCGGGCAGAAGCTGTTGAATAGCAGCAACCTCGCTGTTGATATTTTTGGTAAATGGAAATTGAACCTTACTGTTATATACCCTCTACTTGGCCGGAACAAAATAACAGCAGGATATACCTTCTTTGCAGCTAAATAATACATTTGCTGTTTTCATCCTTAACTCCCGCAAGTCCTGGTAATGTTGCTGCCTTTGGGCATCCTTATTCATGAATTGGTAAAATTCAAGGTCTTTTTGCAGGTCGGTTCCCTGATGGCCTATTCCTGCGCGGTTTAATTGTTGCTTTAACTCTTGTCGGTCAATTGGTGATAATTCAATAGCCGTATACACCTTAGCTTCAATTACGGCTTGTGAGTAAAAGAATACCTGCTCCCCTTTATAAGCAATACATATCATTTTATATTGTATCAGCTCGTTCAGTTGTTCGGTGTATTTTCCATTGTTGTTAGTCAGTCGCATAAAGCTGTTGAGTTTATCAGGAAGCAAGTAAACATACAGATGGTCGAACTGCTCCTGTTTATTTATTTGGAATGTAACCGGTTGGTATTTGAACGTGGCGGTTTTGCCGGTTGTAGAATCAGTAACATTGAGCGTTGTACGGCTAGCCGTTGATTCGTATACAGCCCGGTCAATATTATACCAGCCTGTTGCAATAATATCGGCTTTATATACGGGCGTATTGGGCTGGCGCGGAGTAATGCTGGTATCGTATCATAACTGATGATAAGCGTTTTTCAGGTTCTTCGGGTCCTGCAGGGGTTTACCTGGTTAAAATTGTTGGCGGTAAACAACATATAACCAAACAGATCATCAAGTTGTAACTATTCACCAATTCGATGTAAAGGGTGGCTGGGATGCATTCTCAGCCACCCTTTCAATTATAGATGAATTGCCTTTTTTAGAATCCATTTTATACTCCCTGAAACGGGCTATCTTTGTATGGCTATATTCTTTTTAAATAGCATTTTCATAAACATAAATTAATAAACCATATTCAATGGCCACACATATGACACATGACACGACCATCGTACTTTGTACATTCAATGATACGCTGGAAGCTACTTTCGTTCAGGAAAAACTGAAGGCAAACGGAATAGATTCTTTTCTGGAAAATGAGAATCCCATCGGTTTAAACCCTTTGGGCGGAATAGAGCTGAAAATATTTGCTAAGGATAAAGAGAGAGCCGAAATAATTCTTGCGGTATAAAAAATCAGGTCAGCTTTACATTCAGGAACGACAGCTTTCCATTGATAAAAAGTTGGAAAGATTGAATACCCCAAAATATTCCTCGAACTATTTCTTAATAGTTTTACAAGACTGAATTAAATAACTGCTGCTTGCGTATCTGGGATAATAGTTAAGGTAACCCGGATATAAGATTTTTTGGAGTTGATATGCCTTTTCGGTATATTTATTAGCCGAGTTCTATTCTACCAGCTTTCTTTATAAAAGTTTTTTGTACTTAAGAATCTTCATTTGAATAAGACGCCTGTTCCAGGCCGCCGCCTTTCAGCAAGTATGTTTGGCGGATAAACATTAGTCATTTACCCCAACGGAAAATAGGTATTTGCTGCGCGAACGCTGTAAATTAAAAACAAAGATCGTGCAATGCAGTTAAGTTATCTTATAAAGCCGAAGTCTATTCACTAGAAGCAAAATTTAAAAAGGAGGATGCAATGAAAAAAACAACTGCTTCAGATGGTAGAACCATCAGAGTTGGAGTCATCACCGATCAAACAGGTGCACTCTCGTTCATGGGTACAGCCGATGCAAACGTAGCTAAGATGGTGATTAATGACATCAATGCAAAGGGTGGCTTGTTGGGCCGACACATAGATCTTTACCTTGAGGACAGTGCAACTACAGATAGTGTTGCGGAAGCCAAAGCTACCAAGCTTGTTCAACAGGATCATGTAGATGTGATCTTTGGTGGCATTTATAGCTCTACGCGACAGGCAATAAAGGGGCCTGCTGTAGTGAAGGGTAAGAAATTGTACATTTACCCCGAGCAATATGAGGGCGAGGAATCTGACCCGCTCATCTTCTGTACCGGTCCCGTGCCATCGCAGCAGGTTGACCCGCTTATTCCCTGGCTGATGAAGGAAACAGGAGCAAAGAAATTTTACCTGCCGTCGGCTGACTATATTTGGCCACATACGATGAACAGGAAAGTGCGTGAAGCTGTCACGGCCCACGGTGGCGAGATAGTGGGAGAAGAATACTTTCCCCTTGATCACGCTGATTATAGCAAGACTGTTCACAAGGTAATGTCTGGTGGTACAGAGGTAGTATTTAATACGATCGTTCCGCCCGGGCTCACGCCATTCCTCGAACAACTTTACAAAGCAGGTTTCTCGAAAAAGGGTGGACATATCGTCTGCACGTATTTCGACGAGAACTTCTTCAATTTAGTGCCACCCGAACATGTGGAAGGGCTGTACAGTTGCCTCGACTACTACCAGAACGTCAGCGATCCGTTCAGTAAGAAACTGATCGATGAGTACAACAAGCTCTATCCGGGCAGCGCCAGGTTCACTGCCGGCAGTGCGTGTTCAGGCATGTACCGGGGATTAAAACTATGGGAAGCAGCTGTTAAAGAGGCTGGCTCGCTAAAGCAGGAAGATGTGATCAGGGCACTGGACCACGCAAAGATTGCTGAGGGGCCGGGTGGTGCTGCTGAAATGGTGCCCGGTCAGCATCACGTTCGAATGAACATGTACATTGCCCAGGCGAACAATGGTAAGTTCAAAATTGTAAAGAGCCTCGGGATCATTGATCCCAAAGAGCGTATGCTAAACTAAACAAACAGGATCTCCAATCCATCGTTGGAGAACAAGTGGAGCAGCAATTACGCAGGATTTTAGTGGAATAAAAATATAGATTAGATAATTCACTGCTGTTAAAAGGCTTTAAGTCGTTGCACTTAAAGCCTTTTTTGGTCGATAGCGTGTATTTGGGAGTCTGAAGAAGGAATGCTATATTGCTATAGAATCCCGCAAACATTGAAAATAACGGTGGTATTATTTGAGCCATCAGTATCCCAACCAAAGTATTGATTGATTCCCTTCTTTGTTCCGGATTAAGTTCAGCGTATTAATATCAACTATTTACTATCCGTCCTCATCTGTTATAGAAAGTAGTGGATATCCGGCATATAAAAAACGGGGTATCACCAGATAATCACAAGAGCAGAAAAACTAAAATCAGAAAAAATGAAAAAATATCTTGCAGAATTTATCGGGACTTTCTGGCTCGTCCTGGGCGGGTGCGGTAGTGCAATGCTGGCCGCAGGCTTTCCAAATGTTGGGGTTGGTTTATTAGGTGTTTCTTTAGCATTTGGTTTGACCGTATTAACAATTGCCTATTCATTTGGACATATCTCCGGAGCTCACTTAAATCCAGCCGTTACAATTGGTTTATGGACGGGTGGCAGAATTAGTTCTAAAGAAATAGTACCATATATTATTTCACAAGTAGCAGGGGGAATAACGGCTGCGGCTGTTCTTTACCTGATTGTAACCGGCAATGAAAGTTCTATTGGCAACTTTGCTGCTAACGGTTATGGAGAACATTCACCAGGGAAGTATAGCATGCTTGCAGCTATAGTTACAGAATTTGTAATGACGTTTATGTTTTTACTAGTGATTTTAGGTGCAACTGATGAAAAGGCACCTAAAGGATTTGCTGGTATCGCAATTGGACTTTCGTTGACATTGATTCATTTAGTAAGCATTCCTGTAACAAATACGTCCGTTAATCCGGCAAGAAGTATTAGCCAGGCATTGTTTGTGGGCGGCTGGGCGTTGTCTCAACTTTGGCTTTTTATTTTAATCCCTGTAGCTGGTGCGGCACTGGCAGGATTAGTATATAAATATTTCAAGACCGAATAATCCTGGCTTTATATAAGATACAAAAAAGGCTTTAAGTCGTTGAACTTAAGGCCTTTTTAGTTTAAAACGGGTTTTCACCCCCCGGTGAAACAGATAAAACGCCTTCAAGTCGTTCGATTTGGAGGCGTTTTTAGGTTTGAACAGAATTTCTCGATATTCACATGCCCGGAGCAAATGGTTTCAATTTACTGGAACGCTTTCCTGAAAAAAACTTTTATACCGTATTAACTACCGGCCACCCTGATTATGGCATAAAAGCTGTGAAGGCAGGGGTGTTCGACTATATGCTGTCGTTTGCCTGAAAGCAGAAGGCAGCTATGTGAGAATATTTCTCGCGAATGCCCCATCCATAATCTCTGCAAAAAATATTAAACAGGTAACAGCCGATTTACCGGCGGGTTGGTTTGTACGCATACATCGTTCGTATGTAATCAACACCCGCTATATTACCAGCTATAGTACTTCGGGAAATGACTGGATAGTGCAGTTGAACGGAACCCTGGAAGCCAGGGTTTCAAGGCAATACAAACCCATTATTAAAAAGATACTGGCACTATGAGGTATCTGCTCTGCCTGTTTATTGCCTGTTTCTCCATTGTTGTATCTGCCCAGGATTTACCTGTTCAAAAATTCACCACCCGCAACGGATTGAGCAATTCTATTGTATATCGCATTACACAAACACGCGATGGTTTTCTCTGGTTCTCTACCGACGATGGACTCATGCGTTACGATGGTTCAGATTTTACCTCCTACTCAACTAAGGATGGCCTGCAATCAAGTTTTATTTTCGGCACACTCGAAACAGACAGTTCACTGCTTGTATCTTCATATGGTGCAGGAGTGGTTAATTTTTTACCGGATACCTGTTACCGGATAAGCAGCGACAATGATGAACTGAAATACCCGATTGACCTTTTTCGCAACAAGGCAGGGCTATGGTCAATCGACCGCAATGGTATTGTTTACCGTTTCGGGGGAAACAGGTTTAAACGGTTCCTTGTTCCGGGAATGGAAAAATGTATTGCTTCAAAGTTATTGGAAACCAGCTCCGGCGACTTGTTCCTGGCAACAGGTGGTTATCTGTGCAGGTATGTTGCCGGAAATAAATTGGAAAAACTCAGTATACCAGGGCTGCCGGTCAATGTTATGTTCAATGCCTTACTTGAGCTAAAAGATCATACGATCCTCTCACTACCATGCTTTGCACAGGTAATGAATATATCACCGGTGGTTTAAAAAAAATATTGTTTCGTCAGCGAAACAACCATATTGACAGCATATTGCTAAAAGGGGTGGTTGCTTCTATTTATAAAAGCGAAGATGGCTACTGCTGGGCAGGGCTGCGCATTGGGCTGGTAAAGATACATCCCGATTTTAAACAGATCACCCTGTTTAAGGAATTCGATGGTTATATTGTTCGAAGCATTGCTGGAGATGGTAATGGACGTATACTGACAGGCACGAATCATGGGCTCTTTTTGCAAAGCGAAAAAGTATGGAAACACATTGACCGGCTTAACGGACTTCCCGATGATTATGTAAACGCAGTGTTCTTTGACAGAAAAAATAACAGCCACTGGATAGGTACCAATGCAGGAGTTTGTTTGTTGCAGTATGGGCGAAAGGTCATCAATTTTAACGACCCATTGGCGAAGCTGCGTTGCAATGCCTTTGCATGCGACCGGCAAAACAATGTATGGATTGCAACCACAGCAGGGCTGGTGAAGTATGCTCATGGCATATTTTCTCTCTTTAACGAAAAGGATCGTATGCCATCAGATATTTACAAATTGTGTTACAATGAGGAAGAAGATAAGCTGTACATGCTTAGCCCTAATCAGCTATTGGAAATTGACGTAGCGCAATTTTTGTAACAGCAGTCTAAACGTATTCCTGCGGTGACAGTCGATGCAATTCTGCCAGATGGTAAAAATATACCCCACTCCAGGGGCGTTATCTCGTTTTCACCTATTCCTGAATATGTAAACCTGAAAATATCGATACCTGTTCTTAAGAACAGGGGGCATGGAATATTTACAGCCGTATTAATGGAAGGGAATGGCAGCTATCGGAAAAAAAGAATGAGCTGTTGTTTTACAAACTGCCTTTCGGGAAGTTCAATATTGAATTGAAAGCAATGGATAAAGAATTGCGTGCGACTCCTGTGGCGACAGTGCAATTTAATAATCCAAAGCCTTTGTACCTGCGGTACTGGTTTCTATTACTAACAGGTTGCGCTTTATTGTTGCCGGTAATACTGGTTACCAGGTATATCACCAGGCGAAATAGCCGGCGAAAGGAACAGGCATTGCTGGCAGGGCAGCAACAGCTTGAACTGGAACAGAAAGCATTGCTCAATATGCTGAACCCGCATTTCATGAACAATGCATTGAATTCTATCCAGACCTTTGTAACCCGCAATGACCAGCGTGCAACGCTGAACTATCTTTCGCGGTTCGCAAAATTGATGCGTGTAAATCTTGAATTGCTGGAAACCAATACCATTACGCTCGAAAAGGAATTGCAGAATGTAACATTATACCTCACATTTGAGAAGCTGCGGTTTTCAGATAATCTTACCTATACCATTGAACTGGAGCCTGGTATCAATGCCGATGAGTTGCTGATACCTTCCCTGGTGCTGCAACCATTTGTAGAAAATGCTATATGGCATGGCGTTCTTCCAGCACAGATGCCAGGCTGTGTTTCAATCAGGGTTTTACGCAAAGAGCACAGTTTGTATATTCTTATTGAAGATGATGGCATAGGATTAACAACATCTCTAAAAAGAAAGGAAGCGGAACAACGGGAAAAACCTTCCCGTGGATTAAAAATTATCCAGGGCCGGTTTGCATTGCTGAATAAAAGCAGAAAAGGACATGCGTTTACGATCCGGGATAAACAGGAAATGGGTTATTCCCAAAAAGGAACAAGGGTAGAGATTATACTACCTTACAGTCGCATTGAATAACACTTCATTTCTGAATATTAATTGCTGCCCAATCCTTTATTTGGTCATTCACAAAGAATAATCATCCATTCAGTGGTTTGTTTTAAATAACAATAGCCCCCATATTACATTTGCGCTTAAATCTTTATATGATCAACCCAATGAAAATTAAAAGCGCACTAACAGCAGTAGCCTTCATTCCATCGTTGATTTTTGCCCAAAACTATGATGTAAAGAAAGGGAAGATATCGGTAGAGAAAAACCTTATAGCAACTTATGATGGCAAGGGTAGCATCTTTAAACTTTTTGACCTTACTGTTAGTTCACCCAGCAAAAAACCACTCATTCATATTCAGGAAAAATGGGTTGATTTTAAAAATCCCCTGCGTCGTGATGGCGATCGCTGGGCCGAAATAACCTTTCTGAATGATCCGGAGAAAAAAATGAACTACCATTTTCCTAATGATGGCCGCTTAATTGAAAGAGACCTGATCGGCTTATTATTTAAAGACGGTACTACCTCACTGGTTCAGGGTGAAGCTTTGAATGAACAGGCTGTAAATGATTATATAAAAGCGAATAATTTCGATTTTGTAGCCGACTCTCAGTACATCCGGCAGTTCGAGAAAGATAATAAAGACCGGATCATGGAACCGCTGAGCCGTAATAAAAAGGTGGCCACCACATTGAATGTAGTTGGAAAAAGCAATCAAACATCAGGTCGCGGCACGGAATATACTGTTAGGTATGATATATACCAGGATGGCGTTTTATTAGGACAGGTAGAGAAAAAGACCATCCCCAGCCTGAACTTTGGCATCAAAGCCTATTATGTCATCTGGAAACGGGTACTTACACCTTATACATTCGAAGGAAAAACAATGAAATTTGGCATACTTGCCTTCCTTGAAGACGGTAGCAGCGAATTTGATAATGAACTGGTGCTTATGACCGACAAAAGCATAATCAAGTTTAAAACAAGCGACCACACCAATGCTGAATACCAGATTGTAAACCTGCTCATTTCAAAGGGAATATTATAATCACCATTATCCAATAAATAACTATGTGCAAACCTCTATTAATGGCATTGGGGCTACTTTTACCGTGCCTGTACGTTGCTGCCCGGCAGCCTTTATCCAGCCGTTCACTGGCTACTGCCAATGTGAAAACAGCGAGGCCGGAGAACCAATATCTGAATAATGTTAATGTGCGGGCCATGCGTGATTTTATAAGCCGCTATGGCGATGCGGAAGAAGCGGAATGGCATCAAACCAATACCAGTTATGTGGCGGTGTTTACCCGGTATAGTGTACGGTACCGCGTTATATATACCAATCGCGGTGAATTAAGTTATACAATGAAGTATTATGAAGAGAAAAAGATGGCCCGTAATATTCGTGCCCAGGTAAAAAGCACTTACTACGATTACAAGATCTTTATAGTGCAGGAAATAGAAACGCCCGATCATCCAACCATATACATCATCAATTTGCAGGGTGATGCAGGCTGGAAAAAAGTAAGGTTATGCCAGGGTGAAATGGAATTGATGGAAGAGAAGAAGGGGTAATAAAGCTGGGAACTGCTAAGACCTTGTTAACGTCAGGTGATATAAAGGTGGTAGCTCCATTGTTGATTTATTAGAAAATGATAGTTATGAAGGTTTATGCAACCTTATTCGAAACTTAGGTGTCAGCCATAGAACTACAAATCTATTCAATTGACATCTTTGAGTTACCATCTGAAAAGGATCATATATGTAAAAGTAATCAGCCGTTTGGCAATTTTGAGTGTCTGTGTGCTGGGTAACAGGAATTGCTTACTTGCGCAGGAAAAGGGATTGATTCGTTCATGCGGCGCCATGCAGGTATTGGAACATGCCTTCGGGAATAGTCCGTTACTGAAAACAAAATTTCAAAAACAAACCGTCGAATTTCAGCAGTCAGTAAATAAACGAAAAACAACAGATCCCTCTTTTCGTATTGAGGGAAATGTTATCTATATACCGGTTGTATTTCATGTTGTTCTCACCAACCCGGCTGTAATTACCGATGCACAAATACAGGCCCAGCTGAATGTCTTGAATAAAGATTTTGCAGGTATGAACAGTGATTCAGTAAACATACCTGCCGCTTTTAAACCCTTGTTTGGCAAAAGCCAGATTCAGTTTAAACTGGCGCAACGAACACCCGGTAATGAACCTTCTAAGGGCATTGTACGCGTTACTGCTGCGCGTTCTGTATATAGCACTTTTGATACAAGTCTTAAATACAGCACGCTGGGAGGAGATGATGCCTGGGACCCCAACCGGTTCCTTAATGTATGGATTACCAACTTATCTGGTGGTTATGTTTTAGGGTATAGCACGCTGCCCGGCAGCAGCGTGCCTGCCGAAGAGGGAATAGCTATTCATTATGCAACACTGCCCGCCGACTCCCTTACTCCCATCAATAGAGGGCGTACGCTTACCCACGAAGCCGGTCATTTTTTTTATCTGTATCATATATGGGGCGATGAAAATGGTTGCACTGGAACCGATTTTGTAGATGATACCCCTAACCAGGCGACACTCACCAGCGGTTGCCCTGGAGGAGTTATGGTAACGGATGGCTGCAGCCCTGCTGCTCCGGGTATTTTGTACCAGGATTATATGGATTATACAGATGATGCCTGTATGTGCCTGTTTACCTGGGGACAGGTTGCACGTATGGAGACAGCCTTAAACAATTACCATGCGGGTTATTATACTTCCAATGGCGCCGATCCGGTACCCAATCCCAATCTTATATCAAAAGGTTTTATGGTTACACCGAATCCTGCTACCGATGCCATTACGGTGCAATTTTATCCATATCCGCTTACTTTAAAAGCCATTATTTTATATAATAGTGCGGGACAAAAAATAGGGGAGCAGGTTGCCAGGGAGAATGGTACAGGCCAATATACTTTTAACATGAGCCGTTTTGCCCCCGGCGTATATTTTGTACAGGCAATTTGTTCCGATAAAAAACTTATGCAGAAGGTGATTAAACAATAGGTGTTGGCGACATACTCCAGCCAATGCGAAGAGCGCTGCTAAAAATTTTTTTGCTGACTGCTAACTCATTTTTTACTGGCAGATCTATAGCAGTAATAACACCTGACTTATTATCTTATTTCAATGGACGTTTTCCTGGTATTAAATTATTAATGAAAGTGAATCAATAAAATTGGCCTCTTTCTCCAAAAGTTCTTAACATAATTGGTCTGTAGGTAAAACTGGCTTTTAAATTGTTGAAGTGAATGATCCTGTTAATTCGCTTATCCGTACCTGTATCATATGAAAACGCTTATCCATACCTACACCATAACCGTTCTATTTCTATTGATCACCAACCTGGCGAATGCGCAGCTTTGCCAGGGCAGTCTGGGAGATCCTATCGTAAACATCACCTTTGGAAGCGGCCCTAACCCGGGCCAACCATTTTCTGCAGCTACTACTACCTACGTGTATACATCGGCTGATTGTCCTTCAGACGGTTATTATGCCATTCGCAATAGCACCAGTGGTTGTTTTGGCGCCTGGCATACGATCGCTGCCGACCACACCGGTGATCCCAATGGTTATTTTATGCTTGTCAACGCCTCTTACAACCCCAGCGCTTTTTACCTCGATACCGTGCATGGGCTTTGCAGCAATACCACTTTTGAATTTGCCGCCTGGATAGCCAATGTGCTGATGGCTGGCCAGGGCTGCCAGCCCAGTATACAACCTGATCTTACTTTTACTATAGAAAAAACAGACGGTACAGTATTAAAAACTTTTAATACCGGCGGTATTCCTGAACAAAGCACTTTCACCTGGCAACAGATGGGTTTTTATTTTACAACACCGCCGGGTATCCAGGATGTTGTATTACGTATCGTAAACAATGCTTCGGGAGGCTGTGGTAACGACCTGGCGCTGGATGATATTACGTTTCGTCCCTGCGGGCCCACCATTATGGCGAGTATTGACGGATCACCGGCTACCAGCCTGTCTTTATGCGCAGGAAGCCCGCACTCAGTAACGTTTACGGGTAATGTGATGTCGGGTCTGTCTAACCCGGTTATGCAATGGCAGCAGAATATCAATGGCGGCGGCTGGCAGGATATCCCAGGTGCAACAGGCACTACTTTGTTGCAGAACTACGTTGCCGCTCAAACACCTGGCACCTTCCAGTACCGGCTGAGCGCGGTAGCGGCAGGCAGCCTTTCCATATGCAGAACTACTTCACAGGTATTGTCAGTAACGATTATGCCAACACTAACAGGCGCCGTCAGCAGCAATGCTCCTTTGTGTGCAGGCAGTACCCTGTTGTTATCAGTTACAGGCAGTGCAACCTATCAGTGGACGGGTGTTAATGGGTTTACCGCTACCGGCGCCTCCGTTTCCATCCCTAATGTTCAGGCGGCGCAATCGGGTAAATATTATGTGCAGGCAAACGCTCCTGGCGCCTGCCCGTATTCAGATTCTATTGATGTGAGCATCAGTCCGGCCCCGGTGGCAACCGTAAATGCCGATACCAGTATTTGCGAAAATGAAAGTGTGCAGTTAACCAGCAGCGGCGGTACCACATACCAATGGCTGCCATCCACCGGCCTATCTGCAGATAATATTGCCAACCCGGTAGCCAGGCCAGCCGATACAACCAGCTATATGGTAATTGTATCAACAGCCCCTACTTGTAGGGATACCGCTTATGTAGTGATTAATGTGGGTGCCAGGATAACCGTAAATGCCGGTCCCGACAGAAGCATTTTAAAAGGAGAAACCACAACATTGAACGGTACCCTAAATGGCGCGAATAGTATATTCAATTGGACGCCCACTGCCTACATAATGAATGCAACCTCGCTTACACCCCAGGTTAGCCCTCCGGCGGATATTGATTACATTTTATCAACCACCTCCAATAGCTTTTGCGGTATAGCGAGCGATACTGTGCACGTATTTGTTTTTCCCGATATTTATATACCGAATGCGTTTACACCTAATAGAGATGGCCATAATGATACCTGGCATATTCCTGCCTTAAAGGCCATTCCGGTCTTTGAATTAAGTGTTTTTAACCGCTGGGGCCAACTGATCTATCATGTTAAAAACAATGATATAAGCTGGAACGGACAGTTCAAAGGCATCGATCAACCCTCCGGCGGATATGCATATATGCTTAACATTGGCAATGGCAAAAGGATATTGAAAGGTGTGGTGATGTTATTGAGGTGAGGGGAAGGCCCGGCCTTTTGAACATGAGTTCAGAAGGCCGGGCTTATTCTTTGACAAAATCTTAAAAAAGCAAAAGGGGAATGATCCACTATGGAACTATAAAACGCTTTGAAACCCGTTTATTATTTTGCGACAACGTTAATATGTACACCCCCGTTGCCAGCTTCTTCCCATTTAAAAGAGCCGAATGATAGCCTCTTTGCAAATTGGTATTCACCAGTACAGATACCGGTCGCCCCGCCATATCATAAAGTGTAAGATTAACGGGCCCATCCTGTTCAATGTAAATATTTATTACGCCCGCACCTGGTAAGGGATTTTGAAAAGCCATTGTTCCTTTTTCCGCATCCGGTAAGGTGTTTGTTGCTGTTTGTGCTATACGGGCGCTGCTGATATTTTCGAGCAGGAATTGCTGATTTTCTCCACCATTCCAGGTAGCCTGATCAACGGTTGCACCATTGTCTGCAGAGCTACCGGCTACTTCCACTACCTTGCCACTGTTCCTGTTTACAATACGATAATACGACCCACCGGCGTTTACCAGTTGCCATTCATCATTCGTGGTGCTGCCACCGTAAGTATATTGAATAATGGCCGCTCCATCGCTGGTTGAAGCACTTTGAACAACCATATCTTTACTGCTGTTACGATTGATGATCCTGTAATAGCCGCTGCCTATGCTCATCAACTGCCATTCATCGTTGGTGGCGCTACCTCCATAAGTATATTGAATAACTGCTGCGCTGTTGCTGGTAGAAGCATTTTGCACCACCAGGGCTTTGCCGCTATGCCGGGGAGTTAACCGGTAAAATCCCGAAAACGTACTACCTCCTGTGCCTGCATCTGACGGGCATTGGGTCGCACTGCTTTCTGAGATACAAAAATCGGCAAAGCGAACCTGTTCATCGCGCAGGCCCGTGCTGTTTTTAGAGCGGTACATGCCCCATTTTGGGTGGTTGCGGGAGGCACCGGTACGCCAGAGATCAATGCCACTGGTTTTGCTATAGCTGAGCAGGGTAGCGCCATCGCTGATCCTTTTCAAAGTGATCTCGAAAGATCCATTATCACTGCTTACATACTTTATATAACCCTCTACCCAGGTACCTTTAAACGGTGCCAGGTCTACCGACACCAACCGCCCAAGATCAACCGAGCCTGCTTCATCACCTCCGTCATGGATCACTTCCAGAATACTGGCCCTGGGGGTAATTGTAATAAGCGGAGAACCGGTATCATCACCGCCTACAGCTTTGATCTGGAAGATGTGGCAGAAGGAAGAACCACCGATAAAATTGGCGTCCAGCTTAAATTTCCACCTGAAATAGCCTGTTTCTCCCTGTGCCTGCTCTTCTGTGCTGCCTCCTCCCTTGATTTCCATGCGAACCCGGTCAAGATTGATACAGCGATCATTGTCATCAACGATATGACTATGAAAAACAAATACGTTCTTTCCCAGATCCGAATCAAAGGCCTGGGTAACATGGGGGCCGAAAGAGGTATGTATGCAATCGGGGTTTTCATTGCCAAAACCGGCCGCTGAAATTACCGGGTAGGCGCTACCCGAACTGGCTGTGGCCGTTAATGTAGCCTGTGCGTGCAGATGAAATGTCTGCATACTAAACAAAAGCAGAATGCAACCTTTTTGTAATAGCTGGAAAAATATCTTTGTGATCCTGTAACAATGGCATTTGCAATTGAATTGGTTCATTTGATAATATTTAATGATTAGGAAATAAGCGGTAGTGAAGTAAACCGGTGGCGTACTTTGGAATGGTATGATCGTGCAGAATAAGCAGTGCCAGGCAATCGTTTTATTTGATACTAACTAACGAAAAGATCTGTAACGAACAGAGGTCTCTGTTGGCGTTTTATTCACTGATGTTAGCGAAAAAAAAGGTGAAACAAAGTACAGTAAGCGTTATTAAAGTGGAAGAATCATTGACGTATAGTCGTTATCTTTAACCTTGGTCCTTAAAGTGATCGTCAATTTATAATTCAACTGCTTATGAAAAGTTTGACTAAGGTGTATTCATTACCAGCAATCTTTGCATTAATAATTATTAATGGGTGTACTCCCAATATGATGGCTCTTAAAGGCAATTATGGGACCAGCCAATTCGAAATCACCTCAAATAAATCAGCAGATACACTTTGGTTAACGGTAACGAAATTGTTTGCAGAAAAAGGGCTGGCTATTGACAAAGTCGACAAAAAGAAAGGGCTGATTGTTTCAAAGAAAACCTCCTTTATTCCTGCTTATACATTCGAAGATAATAATGGGAAAATAAGTAATGGGGATGCCTGGGTAGTTTTAAATAAAGTATCTGTAAAAGAAAAAGAATGGATCCCGAAAACAATATACAGTCAATGGAACATCCGGATATTGGAAACAGGAGCAGGTGCAACCACAATAAAAATAGATCCTGTTGTAATTTGCAGGTATTACCCCAATTCGTTCACGAAAGTTGAAGTTCGCGGGCAGTCTACAGGTAGGTTAGAGGCCCTTATTAAGGGGTCCTGAACGCCTAATACCTTTCATAGAAAACAGCTTTCTCCACAGCTTTCCGTTTCTCCCAGTGTACCAGCTCCAGTTCTGGTTGCGTATAAAAGCCGTCTGTATAACCTACGCACAGGTAAGCAACGAGTTTATTTTGTTCCGGAGCCTTTACAATGCGTTTCACCTTTTCGGCATCCAGGATACTCACCCATCCGATACCCAAATTCAATGCCCGTGCCATTAGCCACATGTTCTGGATGGCGCAAACCACGCTGTACATGCCTGCTTCTTCCATCGATGTTTGCCCCAGCACCGGCCGGTCAGCAGGTTTATAAAAGACGGCGATGTTGAGTGGCGCTTCCATAATGCCTTCCAGTTTCAGGTGAATATACGTTGCCTGTTTCTCCGCTTCAAAGACAGGGGCTGCTTTTTCATTTTCTATAATGAAACTTTCCTTTACCTGTTGTTTAATGCCGGTGTCTTTTATCAATACAAACTCCCAGGGTTGAGAAAAACCAACGGAAGGCGCATGCATAGCGGCATCCAGCAACTGTTGCAGCACATCTTCTTCAACCGGCCTGTCGAGAAAACGATTGCCGCGTACATCACGCCGGTTACAAATGATATCGCGCAATATAGCCACGTCTTCGGGTGTAAATAATTTACCGTTTAATGGTTGCATATAAGGCTGTTAAAATAGCAACAATCCGTTAAATGGAATGTCATGGTAAATGAAATAATGAATCAATAAGATCAGGGTTTTCGCCCCAATACAAATGGATATAACTGGCAAACAATTGCTCATTACTAAACACTACGGCATCAACAGGCTCATTACGCACGCTGTATACCTGTATGTTTCCGCGTTGTGCAACAGGACCGGTAAACCGGGAATAATGAAATTCATGCCCTTTAACAGAAAGATCGCCCGCCCTGATGGTACGGTAACCAAGACTGATCTTTTTGTGCTGCATGCTGGTAGTAATGTCAAGAATACCCGTCATGGGATAGGTTTTCCCCTGTTCATCGGCTATGGATTTGCCGAGATACATCATGCCACCGCATTCTGCAAGAATTTTACCTCCATTGGCATAATAGCGCTGCAGTTGTTGCTGCATGAACTGGTTTGCTGATAACTGTTGCAGGTACAACTCAGGATACCCTCCCGGCAGATAAATAAGATCTGCAGCTGGTAATTGGTCACTGGTTAAAGGACTGAAAAATTGCACCGTGCCTTTTTTTTGTAGTGCACGGATGTTTTCAGGATAAATAAAATTGAATGCTGCATCCCTGGCCACGAGTATCTTCAGCTTACCAGCCGAAAGAGCTGGGGTAGAAGAGGGAACAGGCTGTTCTCTTATTTGCGTTGACTGTAATAATGTATCAATATCAATATGTTTTTCGATGTGGATAGCTGCGGCTGCTATCATCGTTTGCATTTTTGAATCGGAACTGGCGTCAAGCCCCAGGTGCCGGGAAGCTATGACCACCTCTTCATTGTAAGGAAGATAGCCAAGCGCTTTAACACCTGCATCATTACAGGCTTCTTCCAGGATCCGGTAATGCGATTCTCTTTCAACGAAATTGAATATTACGCCGGCAATATGAATGTCCCGGCAAAAATTTTTCAACCCATATAAAATAGCTGCGGCCGAATACGCCATGGCTTTGGCATTGAGTACCAGTATAACCGGCATTTGCAGCAACCTGGCAATGTCTGCGCTGCTGCCTTCCATTTTAAGTGAGCCATCAAATAAACCCATTACCCCCTCGGTTATACATACAGCTGCATTGATACTGTTATCCTGATACAATTGCAGTATATGACTATCGCTCATCATAAACCGGTCGAGGTTGATACTTTCATTATTGCACGCTGCAAAATGATGTTTGGGGTCAAGGTAGTCGGGCCCGCATTTAAACGGCTGAACAGGGCAGCCTCTTTTCTGCAAAGCCCTTAATAAACCAAGCGTAACAGTGGTTTTGCCGGCGCCACTATGCGCTGCAGCAATCAGGAACCGCGATTTCATGCGGCTAAAGTAAGTAAGTATGATGAAAATTCAGTTGAAATTTGGGAACAGCTGGAAACCCTGGTAATACAAAGCGAGTGAAAGGGATAGGCATGTTTCACTTATTCGCTACCTTTTGCTCCTGCTGCTTCTGCTGTTGTTGTTGTTTCGCCCTTTTTCTGAAGAATCCCCTGAACAGGAAATTGTGCTGAAGCGCCTCCATATTCTCATCGAATTTTTTGGTGCCGGCCTGCAGGTTTTCAACCGTTAGTCGTAAGTTGTTGGCGCTGGCCGTATCATTGAAAAAAACGCCCGCTAAATTGCTGCTGTCTTTTAAATTGTAGCTGATGTATTTTAAGTTATTGGTAAGTTCCTTTGCGTTCTCTGATGCCTCCTGTATTTGCTCTGCAGCCCCTTTTAATTTGCTGAAAAACACGGTATCGGTCACCAGGTCATTGGCAAGCGCCCCTTTCGTATGCAGCTTTGAGGTGAAATCTGAAACATCCGTTGCCATTTTTTGCACCTGCAAAGACCCCTGCTTTAACCTTTCTGCTGTTGATTGTAAAATGTTCAACAGGCTGTCTTCTGTAAGCAGGCGGCCAAGCGTGCCCTGGCCTTCCACCATTCGCTTGCTAACGATCTTGAAATCACCGGTAATGGCACTCAGGTTTTTACTGCTTTCATTCAACGTGGTCATCATTTGTTCCCCGTCGCTGCTACTTTCCGAGAACAGCGTATCTTCTGGTTTAACAGGTTTAACGCCTGGTGTGCCGCCATAAATGATAACGATCTTATTGCCCACCAACGCATCGGTTCCTATCCTTGCTTTGGCATCCCCGTAAATAAGCTCCTGCGATTTTTTATCTATATTCATTGATACCAGTACCTTGTCGTACCTGATGAGCAGTACTTTTTTGACGATCCCTATTTTTACACCTGAGCACCAGATGTTATTTCCTTTTTGCAGCCCGTTCGCATTGTCAACAACGGCATGTAAGCGGAACGTTTTATCAAAGCTGCTCCTTTTTTCGCCTACCATAAACAGGCCTGCGATCAGGAACAGGCCGCCCAGCAAAACGAAGATGCCCACAATAACGGCCCGTTTTTTTTGTGCTGGTTTCATCATATGCTATTTTATAAAGTAATAATCATAGAATCCTTTCACTACCTCATTATCCGTATCAAACACTTCTTCAAAATTTCCCTTCCTGATAAACTTTCCTTCGTTCAGCATTAATATACTGTCGCCAGTGGTCCTTGCACAGGTAAGGTCATGGGTAATGATGATAGATCCTGTTTTGTATCTCTTCTTCACCTGGTTTATCAGGTTGTTCATTTCTACACTGGTTATAGGATCAAGTGCGGAGGTTGGTTCGTCGTACAGGATGATCTCAGGTTTCAGGATAAGCGTGCGCGCAATGGCGATCCGCTTTTCCTGTCCGCCCGAAAGCTCCGATGGATATTGATCGGCGGTTTCTGCCAGTCCTACGGCATCTAACACATCGTCTACCGCTTCATTAATTTTATCCTGCGTAATATTCCGGATGTTTTTGATCAATGGAAATTCAAGATTTTCCCGTACCGTCATGCTATCGTATAAAGCGTTATGCTGAAATAAAAAGCCGATCTTTAAACGCAGTTTTATCAATTCCTTCCGGTCAAGTTTATCAACTTCCTGTCCAAAAACTTTTACCATGTCTTTATCCGGTTCTACCAAACCCGCAATGATCCTGATGAGCACCGATTTACCGGTACCCGATTGCCCCATGATCACTACATTCTCGCCCTTGAATAAATCAAAATCTATTCCTTTCAGAACATGTTTATTTCCGAACGATTTGTACAGGTCGCGGATCACCAGGACCTCCTCTTTATTACCTTTCTGCTGGCTATTCATAGCTGCACATATGATTAACGGAATAATTTCACAATGGTCATCTCCTCAATAAATATCAACAACATTATAATTACCACTGCCGAGTTGGCTGCCTTGCCCACCCCTACAGTGCCTTTGGTGGCATTAAATCCTTCATAACAACCGATCAAACCAATAGTGAATCCAAAAAATACAGTACGCACAACCGCTGAAATGATCTCTTTCCAGTCGATCTTAATAAACACGTCGTGAATGAACATGGTAAAGCTGGCCTGATCGGCAAAATGTATATCCATAAATGACCCTGTCAATCCTATAAAAGCGCTGTAGAACATTAAAACAGGCACCATGAACGTAGTGGCTATAATACGGGTCACCACTAAAAATTTAAAGGGATTGATGCCAGAAACTTCCATGGCATCTATTTGTTCAGTAACCTTCATTGATCCCAGTTCGGCGCCTATTTGGGAGCCTATTTTACCGGCACAAATCAACGAGGTGATCAGGGGCGCCAGCGCTTTTATAATAGCTGCTCCTGTTAAGGAAGGCAACCAGGAAGTGGCGCCAAAATCAGCCAGCGCCGGCCGGGAGTGATCAGTGAACACCATTCCTATTATAAATGAGGTTACAGTGATCAGCCCCAGCGATTTAAAGCCTATATAAAAGCATTGTTTTATAGTTTCCTGAAATTCATAAGGAGGCGTAACGGCTTCCTTAAAGAAAAGAAGGGCGAACCTGGTGACCGAATAAAGATCAATGAAGAACCGGTCGACCCGTTTTGAAATAATGTTTTTGTCTGGTTGGGACACTGTATTCATTTAAACTTGCTTTAAATGAATGAAATATGATCGAGGTACCGGGCAAAAGCCCGTAGGCCTGGATTGTCATCTACAAAGTTGAAAAACGCATGCCATGGGTGCTGAGTAAAAAAAGCAACAGGTGGCCTTACCGGGCCATTATTTTTTGTAAGGATATGGCAGGTGTTGTATATCTTTGCACCATCAGACAAAGGCGTTAGGTCGAAAGACTTAAGGCCTTTTTTTCTGTCAGAAAAATAATAACTGCTAAAAACAGTTTATACATATTGACAGATGACAACTTACAGATTGTTAAACCTTCTTATTGCCGCTGTTTGGATAGCAAATGGCCTTTTTTGCAAACTGCTGAACCTTGTACCCCGTCACCAGGAAATTGTTGCCAGAATTCTTGGTAATGCCCATGCAACCCTGCTGACCCGGCTTATAGGAATGGCTGAAATAGCAATGGCCGTTTGGATCATCAGCGGTTACCGGGCCAGGCAGAATGCCCTTACACAGGTGCTTATCATTGCTACAATGAATGTACTTGAATTTATACTGGCGCCCGACCTGTTATTGTGGGGCCGGTTCAATTTATTGTTTGCCTGCCTGTTCATGCTGCTGATATTGTACAACGAATATTTTTTGAAACCTGAATTAAGCCCTAACCCCTGACATGCTTTCATTTCTGAAAAATCACCCCTTTGCGGTTGAAGCATTTTTTGAACAATCGTTGGTTGTTACCTACGCCATTCCTAAAGGGCAGGTGCAGCCGCTTATACCACCATGCCTTGAGCTGGATACGCTGAACAACCAGTGGGCTTTCATTGCTGTGGCCATGGTTCAAACAAAAGGGCTGCGGCCAAAAGGTTTTCCTGAAATGCTGGGCAATGACTTCTTTTTGATCGGTTTCAGGGTATTTGTACGATATATAAACCGCGCCGGCAAAAATTTGCGCGGTTTGTATATCCTGAAATCAGAGACAGACAAAAAGAAAATGACCTTCTTCGGGAATATTTTCACGCATTATAATTACACAACAACCGATATTGAACAATCGGTGCAAAACGGGGTAACCGCCATTCAGTCGAACAGGTCGGCATTCCATATACAACTTGAAGAGGGAGCCGATGACAATATTTCTTTACCCGCCGGTTCACCCTTTACCGATTGGAAGGAAGCGCGGCGCTTTGCCGGGCCCCTGCCTTTTACTTTTACCTATGATGAACCCAACCGGAAAGTGCTGATCATTGAAGGCGTACGGCAAAACTGGAAGCCGGCGCCCGTTAAGGTCATTGACTGTCGGTTTTCATTCATTGACAATTTGAAATTAACCGGTGTACAACTGGCCAATGCTTTTGTTATCCGCAATATTCCCTATTACTGGAAAAAAGGAAAAATTGAGCAATGGAAATAAGAAGAAGAAAATTTCAGGGCGTGCTGAATATTCTCAGCTTTAACCGGCACTTCTATATAATAGGATTGGGCGTTTTAGCATTACTATTTGCCAGCCGCTTGTTTTTTGCCTGGCCGCCCATGATCTTTGAATTGATCATCATCGCTTTTTTGTATGGCTTCATAATGCCGCTGCTGGTATCGGCCTGGGTATATGATTTCTCCGGTTATTATAATTTTCAATGGTTGAATAAACAGGTGAGGGGCGATGAGCCGGTAATGCAGATCGTAAATATTAACGCGGGTTTCGATGAAACCAGTTTTATTATAAAGAACAGGTATCCCGAAGCCGATTTGCGCGTGTTTGATTTCTATAACGCCCGGCAACATACGGAGCCGGCCATAAAGAGGGCCCGCAAAGTGAGTTGGGTATATCCCAATACCCAGCAAATAGCCTCCAACGCCATACCGTTGGAAGATGCAAGTGCCGATATTGTTTTTCTGCTGTCGGCAGTGCATGAAATTCGCTCGCACGAAGAGAAGGTCCGGTTCCTAAAAGAATGCTTCCGCATTTGCAAGCCACAGGGAAAAGTGATCATGGTTGAACACCTGCGCGACTTCCCCAACCTGCTGGCTTTTTCTGTGGGCTTTACACATTTTTTTTCGCGCGCAACCTGGAAGAACGCTTTTGAAAGCGCGGGCTTTTCTACTTTCCGGGAAACGAAATTCACGCCGTTTATGTCTGTATTTAACTGTACCCCATAAAACCCTAAACCCAGACCTGAAAATGGAAACTCATTTAAAAGTTATTGGTAGCTTATTGATCGTATTAGCGTTGATCCACGTCGTTTTTCCAAGGTATTTTAACTGGAAGCAGGAGTTAAGTTCATTGAGCCTGGCAAATCGCCAGATCATGTACGTGCATTCTTTCTTTATTGCCTTTATGGTGTTGTTGTTGGGTGTGCTTTGTATCTCTTCTGCTGCCGAACTGGTAAATACCGCTTTGGGTAAACGAATTTCATTAGGCATCGGCGTATTCTGGGGCGCCCGTTTGGTGATCCAGTTCTTTGGCTATTCTCCAAAACTCTGGAAAGGCAAGACGTTTGAAACCACCGTGCACATCGTATTCGCTATTTTCTGGACTTACCTTACTTCCATATTTATTACAGTTTATTTGGTAGGAGCCGGAAATGCAAGCTGATGATGCACAAGTAGTTACTGTATGTGTACATTGAATGTTGGCCGATGTGCCCCCGTTCTTTATATTTGTAATGAAAGACAAAGGCGTTAGGTCAAAACAAGACTTAAGGCCTTTTTTTTTAAAAACTGATCAGGTGCCATTAACCACAAGCGTTGCGTCTTTAATCAAAGATT
>NZ_LVYD01000055.1 GCF_002077945.1 Niastella vici | reverse complement strand
ACCCATAAAGTGCAGTAAAAACAGGTATGCCTAAAAAGCAAAAAACCTGCAAATCATTGATTTTGCAGGTTTTATTACTTTAAGTTTATCTCAATTAACTGAGGCTGGCGGAGAGAGAGGGATTCGAACCCCCGGACCTGTGACAGTCAACGGTTTTCAAGACCGCCGCATTCGACCGCTCTGCCATCTCTCCGGGGCAAAAATAGGGGTAGCAATTAAACTGACAAAAAAATATGAAAAATTAAGTTGGAATATTTTTCCAGCGTAACCATTACTATTTCAATATTTTGAAGTAATATCCGCGCGGAAAAATCACCCGCCCGGTCAACTGAAAACCGATGGTTATAACGCTGGTTCAACAACTTCGAGGAGTGTTATACCCGGCCCCCACCAACCCGGCCGCTAATTCGCCTGGTATGGCCCTACATCATTCACAAACCGCATAAAACGTTAATTATCAATACCAAATACCTAAATTTGATGTCCTTGTAATTTAATTGGACGTCCTTTCAATTGAATTGAACAGCCTTGTAATTGAATTGAACGGTCCGTCAATTTAATTACATGCCCTTGTAATTGAATTACACGCTCTGCAAATTCAATTACAAGCCCGGCTAATTGAATTACACGGCCCGCCAATTTAATTGAAAGTCCCTTTAATTCAATTGCACGACCTTCCAATTGAAAAAAATGCCCATTCTTTTTAATCCAACAGCCAGTCAGTTTCCCCCCTGCCCCAACAAATCACAAAGAATTCCCATTAATTTGTAGTTCGAAACCAGGGAGCGCGTATAACCCATACGCACATAGATGACCGACACGAAGGCAATTAAACAACGATTCAAAAGTTCTATCAGAAGAGGTACCGGCGAAGCGCACTTAATAATGCAAAGCAACCCTTCCATCGACTTCTCAGCAGCCATCTTTAATGCGTCATTAAACCAGTATGCCGACGATCCACAGGCCGATGGCAGCCGGGCATTATATTTCTCTGCCGACATCCGCAAATTTGCCATAGAAATACTGGAACGAACCAATCGTCCCGACGATTAAATAGGCCATCCTAACATTCATCGAAATATGCCAGAATTCCCCGGATCGCCTATATAAAATGGCATAAATTCTAAGTATATTCGAAACACCAAAAACCATTTACTCTTATGAAACCCAAAACAACCCTTACCCTGCTCGTCATAGGCATAGGAATGATCGTATTGCCAGCTTATACATCCAGCCATATTAAGACAACTCCTTCAACTGACATCCGCGGCCTGGCAATCAAATACTATTCAGGCAAATTAAAGCTCCTTGGTAATGGACTCGAAACTGGTTCCAACACAACAATCACAATAAACCCTGCTACAAAGATCATCAACGTATCAGGTGAAACCGTTACCCAGGAGAAGGTAAACTTCAATATAACAATTGAAAGTATTGAATGTAATTTAAACGAAAAATGCACAGCCGGTGAGGCTATATACCACGGCTATATCGCTCAAAAAAAAGGCGCGCCAGCCAAACTAACACTAAAGGTAGAAGCCAGAAGCGGCAGCCTGGTAATTTCCAATTCAATACCCGGCAGTAATAATGAATACTTAGCCTACGTTTCGAAATGGGAAATTATAAAGGATTAAACTCACCGAATAATAGTTGAAAGGCCAATGCATAAACTTTTTCTGATCACTATAGTTGCCCTTTTATTTAGCTGCCAGAACGCAACTAAACCCCAGCCAGTAACTGTTATTGATTCATCCCAAAAAACACCGCCCAGGGATACCCTTTCCCCAAACGAGGTAATGACCGATGAAGAACAGGAACAGAAAAGAATGGCCTATGAAAAACAGGATAATACGTACCGGATCCGGGAATCAATTATCCTTGACCATGCGTTAACCTATGCAAACCGAAACAAAAACCTGCATTCATTTCAGCATGAATTCAGGATGACACCACAAGACAGTTCCGGCATAGTGACCACCCAAATGATATTCGGCCATTTATTCGCTCAAAATAAAAAACACTTATTGATCCGGCGGATCTCTTCCACCCAAACCTTTTGCAGCATCTACCTGCTTGAAAATGAAAATTTCAAAAAGGTATGCGAACAGGAGCAAATTGGTTCAACCCATGATGAAGACTCCATCAAAGATGTCAATGGCGACCAATACAAAGACTTCCTGGTGCATTGGTATCCTTATTCGGATTGTTGCCGCAGGCATATAGTCAACGTGTTTTTGTATAAACCCAATACCGGTAGTTTTTCAAGGAAATTTGAGTTTATAAACCCAACCTTTTTCCCTGAAGAAAAAATTGTTCGTGGTCTTGAATTTGGCAAACCAGGTAAAATAGGCCTTTACAAATACAAATGGAATGAGCTCACCGTAGATACATTGGAGTTCGTTTATCCCGACCTCAATAACCCCGGCAAATTCATAAAAACAAAAACGCAAACTAAAAACCCGACAGCCGATGATGGCACGGTATTAAACGGTCTGCCAGCAGAATATAAACGTATTGAAAGCATTGACTGGTTTCTCCACTACTGAATTGAAAGGAAGAGCCTAGCGCAGCTGCTTCCTTTTTTATTTACACCGTTTTTTGATGAAGACACAAGCCATTTCCATCCAGGTCTTTCAACCAGGCGAACCTGCCCCAGGGCGTATCATCAATTTTGCCCACCTCAATACCTTTTGCCTTTAGTTCATCAACTTCTTTTTCAATATCAGCAGTCTCGCAAATGATGCCATGAAAACCCGCCAGCGAAATGGTAGTCTCACTACCCGGAAGCCCCATCTGTATCCACATGCCTCCTTCGGGCATAGGCGCCTCAACAAGTAATTGAAAGCCCAGCTGCAGGTAAAATTCCTTTGCCTTTTGCCGGTCTGTCACCGGCAGCATAATGATCTCAACTGATTTCATTTTTTCTTTTTTTAAAATGAATAAAATAATACCCGAAATTACAAACCGGGAGCACCTTTGAGGCCCGGTAAAAGCGTCATTCTTACCTGATGATTGCGACACCCGGATTGTTTAAATTTGTGTACAGCCATGAAACACATTTCCATATTATCGCTTTACGATGCTACGCTAACCAGCATTGATAGCAGTCATCAGCTTTTTACCCGGGTGAACGATTTTATAAAGTACCAGGGCAAGCCACCCTTTTACCAGGTTGAGATCGTAGGACTTACAAAGAATATGAAACTGGGTGACGGGCATTACACCATAAGGGTTGATAAAACCATTGACCAGGTCAATAAAACAGATGTGATTGTTTTGCCTTTGCTATGTGGCGACTTTCCCAAAGCCATTGCAAAAAATAAAAAGTATGCCGACTGGCTGATCGGGCATTATCACAACAATGTTGAAATTGTGTGTTTATGTGTAGGTTCTTTTTTTCTGGCGTCAACCGGATTACTCAATAACAAACAATGTGCTGTTCACTGGGCCGCCAAAAATGAGTTCCAGGCCATGTTCCCTGCTATAAAGATCATCGACGATACCATCATTACCGATGAAAAAGGCATCTACACCTGTGGTGGCGGCTATTCGTACCTGAACCTTATTCTCTATATTCTTGAAAAACATTTGGGCAGGGAGATCTCCATCCTTGCTTCCAAAATGTTTGAAATTGATATTGAACGTAAAAGCCAGAATCCTTTTGCCATATTTATAGGACAGAAACGACACAACGATGAGCTTGTTTTGAAAGCGCAGGAATTCATAGAATCAAACCCTACGGCCACCTTTTCAGTACCCGAAGTCTGCGAACAGTTTTCAGTTGGACGAAGAACATTTGAACGGCGATTTAAAAAATGCACTAGCAACTCTATTGCGGAATATATGCAAAGAGTAAAAGTTGAATTTGCTAAAAAGCACCTGGAAACAGGACAAAAAACAGTGAACGAGATCATTTACGAAACGGGCTATAACGACATCGATGCCTTCAGAAAGGTATTTAAAAAGTTCACTGATCTGTCGCCGGTTGATTATCGTAAAAAATATAGCAATTAGTATCTTTCCCGAAAATCCAATCCCAACACTTCACTCCACTATCGCCCCATTCCCGGCAACCAGTTTCTTATAAGGGTCCTGCATAAACGTCTTTAAATAATCGACCCCGTTCACAAAAAATGAAGGCACATGCCCCTGGTCATGCACAATCAACACCTGGCTATTGGGCATATAACGCTTGATAAGTCTGTTGTAGAAAGGCGGGCACCAGGGGTCAATATCGCCCGCATTTATCAAGGCTGGGACCTTCGAATACACAGGGGTTTTGGCAATTACTGGTTCCGGCTTTACCCGCCAGCAATCGCAGATCGCATGGTCTACATCGTTAAACGCATATTTCGCCAGCCAGGGCAGAACGGCTTCCTGCTTTTTTATCAATTCCTGACGGGCGTACGCAATTTGTTCTGAACAATAAATTGAATACCGCATGCCGTGCGACAGTTTCCCGTTGTCTTTAAACACACCATCCAGGATCTCCTTTACATATACTTCATGGCGGCCATTAATTATTTCATTCATAACAAATGGCACAGTGCTTATTTGCCACCTGTTCATCCGGTTCAGGATGGCATCCAACAGCTCATTCTTTGTATAATTAACTGTCAGTTTTCGGGCACTGTCTTTTTCAGTATAGGAAATAGTAAAGGTTTTGCCGGTAATTGCTGTAAAATACTGGTGGAACCGTTCTCTCAGTGCACCGTATACGTTTTTATCAGTCGAATCTGCTTCGCAATCGGCAAACACCTGCTCAAGCGCTTCGTTGATATTGAACAACCCTTCTTCTTCATAATTTGTATACCCAGGCAGGGGCGAACTTAAAACGAGCGACCGTACGCCTTCGGGATGGTTCCTTGCAACGGTTAACATTAAACCGCCGCTATAGGAAATTCCGCGTAAACTCAATTGTTTAATTTGCAAAGCCTGGCGCAGGTCATTGATATCAGCCGCACTTTCGATAGTAGTATAGGCAGAAAGATCAATCCCCTTATCAACCAATCGCTTTCTGCATTGTTGAATGGCCAATAGTTTCAGACTGTCCTGCGGCAGGTTTTCTTTATAGGCTTTCTTCAGTGCTGCATTTACTTCCGGACAATCCAAACAGGGCATTGCTTTTTTTGAACCGCGCTGATCAAAGAGGATCACCCCGCCGAACAGGAAGAAATCTGATTTGGCAGTGATCTCGGTAAAATTTGCAATGGTGCTATAGCCCGGACCGCCGGTAGTAAACAACATTATGTTTGAATCGGCAAGGGATTGTCGAAGATATACAAACGGCAGCTTTATGGTTCTACCAGCCGGTTTCGCCCTGTTCTCCGGCACTATCAGGTAACCGCATTTCGAGATCAATGCCGAATCAACCTTTATCATACAGGGGCATGGTTCAATTGTTGGCACATACCCTTGTGAAAAAGCGCCATTGAAATATAAAAGCAGCCATATGCCAATAATCCCAATTCTCATACTTCCATTTTGAACAAAAATAAAAGCGCGGGATAAGGTCAGCAAGTAAAAATCGGACAATCTTACAACGCAGGGGAATGATAATGGGAAAGCTTTTGGCCGGTAAACTTCAATACATCTTTATAAAAATGGCTCCTGTCGTAATAGCCATGGTTAAACGGCGAAAAACCAGTGGGGTCAGCTACATAAGCCGTCAAAGCCGTTCTTGCCCGGGTAATGGCCAGATAATTTTTCGGACTGGTGCCTACCACTTTTGTAAAACAACGATACAATGTTTTTTCGGTGATGTACAATTTGCCGGCCAATTCACTGATCGCCGCTTCCTGGCCCGAACCGGCAAATGCGTTCACCGTATCTTTTATACATTGAAGGTAAAAGCCTTCACGTTTTGAATTCCTTTCCAGCTTATCGAGTAAAAAATTTTCGAACGATACCAGCCTGTCTTCAAACGAGCCCAGCCCCTTGAGCTTTTTAATAAAGGAAGCCGGAATTACCTGTTCAACCGGAATGATCTCGCTGCCAATGGTGGTTTGACTTATCCCAAAAATAGTTTCAAAGCCGCCGGGATTGAACTTGACTGTAAAAATATTATCGGTGGGCAAATTCCTTCGCTCCACAATTTCATTCCTCAGCAATAAAATATCAGTATGCTCATTTACGGTATGCCAGGTTGATCCGTTCTTTAACTGATAAGGAGAACCTAAATTCAACCAGATCGTTGGCGTGTAACTGGGAAACAATTTTACGGTAAACTCCGTTGGGCCAATATACTCATTCATTGCATCCAGGGAAGATTCTGAAAAAAATTCAATATGAGCGGCCAGCGCTTCGCCGGGTGCTTTGAACCGGTATAATTTCCTGATATTATCGAATATTTCAGTCATTCCTTTGCTTGTTTATATAGGGCCCCTGTGACAAATTAATGAAATCTTTTGTACCCCGTATACCGCTTATATAACAGCTCATTTGATCGCGGCTGCTTTTACATTTTGCCGCCATGCTCAGAAGCGTAAACTTTACATTAACGGAAAACGCCTCGCAGTTACCATTTAGCGGGAAACCAGCGGTGATCAAAAACCGTTTAATTACGGTTTTTTCTTATTTATTAATTATATACCTTCAAATTCAGGTTTATCGGTTACCTCATCTGGTTATGCTGTGATTTGCTTTCAATTTATTCAGTAGCCCAATGCTGGCACAGCATAAGATACAATGAAGAAAAGATAGGGGATACATTAATACATCTGCGCTGTTAGTAGCATTTACTGGTTCAACTCTGATAAGGATTCCCGTTGGCATCTTAATTTTTAATCAGTAAAAATTGTATTATGTTAACGCAAACTGCTTTTCAGTTTTTTACGCCCGCCATGATCAAAGATTTCCCGAACAATCCTGCCTTGCAGGAATTGCTCGCAGAACAATGGACCATCAATTTAAACGGGTTCACCCAACAGGCCATGGCCGGCAATCCCTGGAATACGGCCAACACGCCCCCGCCACCCAATTATTATAACCCCGTGAACACCATGCCGCCTTCAACGATTGACAAGGCCATTACCTGGCTTCCCTTTCCCGGCCGGCTGCGCACTTATTTTGGAAATAATCAACACCTTACAGAAACCAATTTGCTGGAACTGGCCGATACAGGCTATTACACCGATGGGGCAGGCAAACAACAAACCTTCCCGGTTATTCCCCAGTATCCCTGCTCCGTTTTTGATAGCCAATACTTCAGTTCGGGCAGTTGCGGTTGCGTAGGCAGTCCTAAAGCAACCATTCCTTATGGTCCTTATGGCCCCCGGGGCTGGCAGGATGAGTATTGCGAATGGTCGGTAGAACGCGACACCAATAACAATATTACCAGAATAGAATTCACCTGCGAGAATCCCGAATACTGGAACACGTTGTGGATGATTGACCCCGAAACCGTATTGGCACTTTACCAGAACACGCTGGGCAAGCCACAGATAAAACTGGCTGATCTTTATTTATTGGATCAGAACGGCAAACCGGTCATTGACCCCGGCACCGGCCGCGCGGCCTATAACCCGCTTAATAAATGGAACAGCGGCACTGTCTCTAACAGCACCAGCGGTGGCGCCATGCACCTCACCAGCACTCCGAATACGTTGCAAACCGAGATCGGGCTGGCAGCGGCTGCTACCGTATTACGTAATTATCCGGGAGGCGCACAAATTCCCGCCAGTGATATTCAAAGTTTGATCTGCAGTGCGCAATATGGTCAGTTTGGCCGCAACAGCGATCCCAATATTGGCGCCGGAGTAAACGGCGTGGCCGCGTTGGGGACCTCCGCTACCCTGTACAATCCGCCAGGCCTGTATCTGCAATTGCCACCAACCGGTTTGAATTCCGTATTTAAAATGCAAGGCGTAAGCGATGTAACACCTTACTTTACCATCAGCCGGGGCGGCAAACAAGTAACCATTTCAACCGGCATTACTTATAGTTTGAACCTCCACCTCACCGTGCAGGCGCCAAAGGGTATGCCACCACTCAGCCAACTGCAATGTTATGATCCCGACACACAACAGTATACTTCCCTGCAATGGGCCGGACAAATTTCAAAAAACCTGCAAATGCTGATCCTGGCAGAGGCATTTAAATCAAATTCACAAACACCCTATGCCTGTAACACGCCGCTGACTACTGCGTATGCCCAACCGCTGCAGCTTTTCCATGAAGGCATTTATACAGCCATGGTGAATCAAAATATTCCCAACCCCGTTGGCTTTACCATGTCGCTGTTAAGCAACAGCACTTATATTGCCCCACTTGTAAAACCCAACACCCAATACAATATGGTGCTTACCTACGCACCATCCACCTCACCATCAGACATTGACCCTAAAAACCCAACTACCTGGCCAACTGTAACATTTGCAGATTCAGCCATCAAAGCCACTATCAAAGCAGTGAACAACAACCTTACTTATGCAGTTCCAGGCAACAGTTATCCTTCACCGGCCGTTGCCTTGATGCTCTCCCTTAGCGTAGGCGCTGCATCAACCGGTTTGCAGGGATTGTATGTCACCGATGTAAAACAAACAGGCAAAGGCGCCATTATGCCCGCCCTGTTAAACGTGATTAATTAAACATTCCTGCATTAAAACCAGCACTAATCACCGGCAAACAAGCTTTGGCTGAATAGCGGGTTGTTGCATTTGACAGTAAGGTATTTGGCCAAAGCTTGTTGCTACAATACCACATCATGAAAGAGGCTTATAAAAGAAATCGTATATTCATATATGCGGCATTGATCGCTTTTTCCCTGTACCTGGCTTCCTTTGTACTATACCCGCAAAAACTCCCGAATGCTGTTATAAAATATTGCGTCATCGGTTTTGACACCATTCCTTTTACCACCAAAGTGCCGCCAGATGTAGGTGGCCGGTATATCAACAACGTTTCGAACCAGCAGGACATCAATTGCTTTGCCTGGTGGGAATTCATTGCTTTGAACTGGAGTTTGCCCGAAGGCGATTTTTTTGGAAAGCCTTTTGATACCCTGTATCCGGTGCAATGGGAAACCTATATTACAAAAGAAGCATTATTCCCACCCAAAGGCGCGCCGCCCGTTTCCTGGAATTCGCTGGCGGCGGTTAAAAAAAATATCACACTGGCTGGAAAGCGGGTATCCACCACAGCGAAGATACTTACCGTTAGCAGCAAATTCACCCCCGAAGCCCTAAGCCGTTTTGACTCCACCGTTATTGATTCAGGTGGTTCGCAACAGGTGTTTCCGTTCAATGGGCCCAACTGGCTGGGCGCGCAGAACAATACCAATGTATGGTATGAAGTGCGCCTGAATAAAGACCTGTACAATTATGTAGTGGCCAATCAATTTTATAACGCCAATAACCAGGTGACCTATGTAAGCAAGGGGACGCGCATGAGCCTGCCCTATGGGGTTCCCAACACCGATACTATTGGCGCTATTGAATGCAAGGCTGCCTGGATGGAAGTGAACGATATCAAAAACCCGAAATGGAAGCGGTATAAATTATCAAAGGCGGTTGTGCAGGACCTGAACACCGGTTTATACCGCAATACGGTACTGGCGTTGGTAGGCTTGCACATTCTGCATAAAACGCAAAGCCAGCAAAGCTGGGTATGGGCTACGTTTGAGCAAATAGACAACGTACCGGCGAACCCCGGCAATGTTTGCGATACCTGCGGTTATAATTTTTACAATCCGCATTGTACGAATTGTTCACCCAACCAACCACCATCCTATTATATAACACCGGGTGGCCGGGGCCCCTCGCCTATTCAGGTAACCCGGGTAAATGCACTGGACCAATCGGCCACCAGCGTAAATTCCACGGTGCAAAAATTCATTGGGCAAAATTACCCCGGTTCCGTTTGGCAATATTATCAACTGGTAAATGTGATATGGTCGCAGAATTATGGCAAAACATCGCAGGACAGCCTGCGGGTGCCGCTGAACACCACCATCCTGAACCAGCCTGGCACTAACGTGGCAAACACCACGCTGGAAACGTATATTCAGGGCAGCGCCTGTTTCAGCTGTCACAAGATGGCGACGGTAGCCAGCTCAACCACATTTGCGAGCGACTTCAGCTTTGCGATGGGTTCGGCCAGTGCGCCGGCGACAAAGAGAAGTTTAAGTAAAATGAGTAAATAAATGAAAAACCAAAAGCAAGCCTCCCGGAAGGCCGGGAGGCTTTTGCTTTTTTTCTGATAGCAGAAGTAAACACTATTACCAAAGTGCACCCGTATTGATCCACTGACCACTTGCATTAGTAGAGCCCTCAAAGTAAGAGGTGATAGTTCCGGTCATGTCAACATCCCAAACATTATTACCATTTGTAAATCCACCCACAATATCAGCAATCACCAATGTATATTCAAGATTCTCGCGAAGATTAGACCTTGTATCATTGATAGTGAAAGTAGGACCTTGCAAATAGCTACTCAAACGGCTCTTACCCGGAAGCGTGGCAGATCCACTTACCGCTACGGTTTCAGTTCTTGGTTCGCTGGCGTTCGGGTTCCAGTCGCAGCAGCCCCTCCATTCCATTTTCAAACGCAGCATTATATAGGCATGATGCAGATCTATACCAGGTAAACTGGGATCGGTATAGGGATCGAACCTGCCATATATTTCATGAACGTATTTCCGGTTGCTGCCTACAAGGCCATTACCATTAGCATCTAACGGAAAAAATTCGTGCTGATTCCGTGCATCGAGGCCGGTGACAGTGATGTAAGGCCGTGCGTTATTCGGCGTTGAAGTACCAAAAGCCATTTTTTTAATACCCACCGGGTTTTGTTTAACCAGGTCAAGGTTTGCTTCTTCACTGGCCGGAATAAAATACTTGTCCCCATCATGATACCAGATGATCTCATCCCCAATTTTTACTTCCCCTTTTTCGTTCAACGTGGCTAGAAAACCTTCAGGGAAGCCAAACTGATCAAGATCTTTCAGCGTGGAAGACAGACCTGGGTCGCTGTCCTTTTTTTTGTACCCTGCATTCAGCGCAGTGTAAAGGGAATGGAAGCCCGCATCATCAGCTGTTCCGGGTTTCACCGTCTCAATGAACTTGTAATACTCCTTGTGTGATGTGAAAGCCAAACGGCCGTTTTCGATAGTAACGCCGTTGACACCCTTTGATTTGGATGTACTGGCAGTTACGGCATCTGCACCTTTTTTACAGGCATTAAAAGTAAGGAGCAGACCTGCCAACAGTAACGATGTTACAATAGGTGTTCTTTTCATACGTCTTTATTTTGTGTTAAAGGATAAGCATAGGCATTACCGCATTGACCATAGCGGTCGTACACTACAGACAACAGGTTGCATTACCTGAAATTTCAATAATTTAAAAGGGGAATAATTTACTTAGGCCGTCTGAAACGGTCAATCAATTTTAATGCATTTACCAGGGCTGTCTGATCCACTGGTTTCGCTATGCTAATCTTTAAAGACCATTAAAAAGAAGGATTGTATTCAACAGTTCGGGGTAGCTATTCTGTATACATTTATGAATTCGTTTATCCATTATAGTATACGTTAGTATCTTAACAGGCTGCAAGTTAAAAGCAATATGTCAAACTTTCACCGGACAAAGAAAAATATATTTTGACCCTATATGACCACTGCCGGTGTTTACCGCTTCTTAAAATAAAAATGCTGCCTTCATTTGAAGGCAGCATACAGGTGGTTTTTATTAAAACCAGTTATTGTGAAATCAGGAAAGGACTGGAAGTTCTATTATTACCCTGTTTAATTACCAGCACGGCCATCTTGTTCTTTAACAAGGGCGCATCGAGGAGGATGATTTTGTTATGTTTACCTTTAACACCATCTACTTCAACAGATTTCAGCAAAGCTCCGTCGTACGAAACGATCTCCAGAACAGCTTTACCATCCTGCGGCAAATCGTAATCTACCGAGATCTGACTGGAAGACAGGTTTGTTTTTACAACAGCTTTCAGCCCGTTATCTGATTTACCGCTTACATCTAACCTGGGAGATTCTTCTGTTGGTGGGTGTTTTGGTGATTCCCGATGATCGTCTGATTCCCGTGCAGCAGCGGACGCAGAACAATAGTTCAAACCAATGCGCAATTTCGGATGCCGGGTAGCATCTGTATTTTCGCTACTGGTAAATAACATAGAGCGATAATACACTTCGGTTTGCAGGCGTACGCACAAGCCATAACGTTGCACAGGCGGCAGGTTAATAATATCCTGTAACAAGGTGGTAATATTCAAATCAATAACATGGTAGTTCCACTGTACACCATTTGAGCCGGGTAAGGTAACCTGGTTGGTGGTGGTTGTTGTAGGCTGGTTATTCCAGGTTACTGTTGCCTCATCCCATGCAGAAGTTACCCGTTGCACATAGCAGGCATTGCTGCCATAGCTGCCTAAATCATTGGCCCCCGATGTTGGCACGCCATAGAGCGAAAGATAGGCATAGTTAACGGTTGTACCCTGGGGAATAGATTGCAGATCGGTAAAATCGATAAATGTTCTCAGGAAGCCGGTTGTTCCGCCTATTCCATTGAATGTCCAGGCCATTGCCAATAACTGGCTCGATGAACCGTAGTTGTTTGATGCATAGGCAGGCAATCCGTTGACCATTTCTACATAGGCATCTTTACCCCGGCAGCCATCCGGCTGAAAAGTCATTTCCGTTTGTGTTACCTGGCTAAAACCCGCTGCAGGCAATAGCATAGCCATGAAACAGGCCAATAAACTTTGTCTCTTTTTTTTCATACAATTAAAGGTTTGTTTTGATTTTAAAAAATAGGTCTACTGTTATCATCCATCCGCTAACAGCGGCTGCTTGACTTAACTATTTTTTCAACGTATGCGCATGTGTTTCCGGCAGCATTCAATTGCTGCAAACACAGGTTTTTCAGGGAAAATGAATTGATTTTATAAAAAATAACAGCTTACACCAAAAGCTTACATGCTATAAAAAAGGAATGTATTTGTATTTAACAGCGGAGAGAATTGCCTTTATCTGGTATATATTTTTTTAATAGTTCGTTTATACATGTCAGTAGCCGTTAGATACCAACAGGGCGCAATATAAAACAATAAATCAAATTTCCATGAACGCCACCCCAAAAAACATTGGCACAATTCCCAGCCGGAAATTGTGCCAATATTATACCGCGCGGTATGGATATTTTCCTAATGTGATGGTACGCCCTGCATTGGCGCTGGTTTCGTTTCGGGGATAGTACTATACGATTTCATCAATCCACCCAGGTCAATGCTGATCTCATCCAAAATCACACCCGGGTCTATGCAATAGACTTTCAATGTATGCCGGCCATTTTGGAGATAGGGCAATTGAATGGTACGTTCTGCCCGGTTGCTTAACACATTATTTTTCCATTCTTCACTGCGGCCAATTGTTTTGAAATCTACTACGGTCAATGGGCCATCGTCGATAGATACTGCATAACGCATACTGCAGCTGTTATTGAGCGGATGGGTAGGCAACGTAAATACGTGCACTTCCGGTTTTGTGGCAGTGAACGTGTTAAAATCATATTCAACACAGGAGTGGTCCCTTTTTAAGACTTCAGGATCGGTTACCAAAGATTCGCTTTTTATACTTATTGGTAACGCCTGCAAAGTTTTTCCTGTATAGCCCAGATCTGAAATATACGCCCAGTTGCAGGATCCTTTCTTATTCTGCTTCCTGGTGTAATCCGCAGCGAATAGGGAAACATAGCCGTTGTTTTCAATATATTCATTAGTATTACCTGCCACCGGTTTCAGCAATTGACGGCCAGGCACTTCCACTTTAACTTCTTTACTACCGGCTTTGAAAATAATGTTACCTGATAATTTTTCTCCTACCGGCGCTTTATCCCAGTCAATAGTAACCCAAATACGAACCTGGCTCTTTCCCGGGTTCGCACTCAGGGAGCCATTACTATAGGAGAGGCGTATCCAATTTTGAGATGGGGTAGCCCTCCACGTAACCGGCTTTTTATCATTCAAAAAAACATCAATAAAATAGCGTTGTTGATTTAAATTATCAAATGCAGGTAATGCCATGGCATTGGTGACTCCCGGCAACGACGAGTCCTTCGTAACAAATCCTTCCGGCGCAATACTCCAGCCGGCAGAACCATCGATCGTGATCTCAGGGATCACCGGTTCCCGGTAAACAGGAAGATTGCGGGGCTTCATCGACATAATATTTTTCCATTTGCCGCCGGCCAGCCCGTTATTATAATAGTCTGTTTCTTTTACAATGCTGTCGTACATTGCTTTTGACCGTTCTGCATATTCCCTTGCGCTTAACCTGTTTTGCTTTGCATAAAAAATGGCTTTATCGCGGTACAGGAATTTTTTGTTCATCCACGAAGCGCACATGACCGGGTAATATACCAGTTGATAATATGCAGCTGCCTGCTCCCCTGTTATTTTCAGGCGTAAGGCTTTTACTTTCATTTCTAACTCCTCGTATTGCTCAATGCGCCGCTGTGCTTCATCACCATAATAAAAGTGATTGTACCGGGTAGTGGTTGTTTGGGTAGTGGGTTCAGTACGGCTCCAGCCCATAAACTCGGGTCTTCGCTCAAATGCCAGTTGATAGTATTGCCACAAAACATCTCCTATACCTTGAGCCTGGTCTTTCCCGGATAAGGCAGTCAACCAGTGGTCCAGGTAGGGTTTTACTGAACTGTCTTCCCGGAAACGGGTTGGATCATACGCCATATCCAGAAAAAGCCCGATATTATATTCCAGGGGCTTAATATCACCCACATTCAATATCCAAATTTTATCGGCGCCTGTTTTAAATGCTTTGATCATTTCTTCACGCATAAGTCCGGGATGGGTACTGTTCAACCACAGGTAATCATGCGGGCGGCCCCAATAAGAAGCATGATAGTATACCCCTGACCCGCCGGAACGGGCTTTTTCAGCCTCATTATTCAGACGTTGGATATATCCATAATTATCATCGGGCCATACGAGGGTTATATCATCCGGGATCTTTAATCCGTTATCGTAGATATCCAGTACTTCTTTGTAAGCAGTAAACGCCTGCGGAATGGAATCAGCCTTTTTTCCCCGGTATTTTTCCAGCAAACCCCGCTGATCCTTTATGATCTGTTCCAGCAACGGAACGGCTTCTTTGGCGTTTTTGACGCCTTCCATTCCGCTATCATGCACGCCGCGCATCCCCATGGAATAAATAGCATCGATACCGGTTGACTCCTTCACCCGGCTTTCCCAATACTGAGATACCTTTTCTTTATTGGTGATGTAGTTAAAGGGGCCCATCGTTTTTTCGTCCCACTCCCCCACATTATTCCGCAACATAGGTTCTGCATGCGATGAACCAATGACAATGCCATAGGCTTCCGCAACCTTTACATTTTCAGGATAACTAAAAAACGCTTTGGTGCTGGGGTGCATGGCCGGCCAAATGAGATTGGCCTTTAACCGTAGTAGTAATTCAAACACTTTTGCATAGGTCTTCGGACCAATATCACCGGTTTCGGGCTCAAAGGTCTTCGCTGCCCAGGGTTGCAGTCCCCAATCTTCATCATTGATAAAAATGCCGCGGTATTTAACACCAGGTGGCTCAGCAATGAATTCAGGTTGCTGAATGATTAATTCCTTTTGTTGTTTTACCGGCACATCGGCCCACCAGTACCAGGGCGATACGCCCAGTTTTTCTGACAAAGAAAAAACACCATATGCTGTTCCCCGCATATCGCTGCCGGCAACGACCAACGCCTTTGCTATTTTATTATCCGGCTTATCGATCGCTTTCATTCCATAGCATTCCCATTTCCCTTTCAGCGAATTAACCATTGAGGAACTGTTGCCGGTAAATTGTTGAATAAATGCAGAAGCAATATTTCCAATGATGATCACATTTCCAGCCGCCTGGGCTTTATCAGTTATCACTGGCGGCAGAGAACCAGTTGCCAATTTAATATCATTGGCAAGCAGGTGTGCCGCTACAGAATCCAGCTTCGAACCTTGCGGGCTGTACAATATTTGCAAGCCCTTTTCTTTATCGGTAAAGGAAAAATCCTGCGCACTGCCTGCACTGGCAAATAACAACAACAAAAACAAAAAAAGCGAGGAACGGTCAGCGATATTCATAATGGCAACCCAGCGTTTAATTGTAGGCGGAAATATACAGCCTTTAATTATATCAGGCATCCTGTACTACAGGCGCACCCAACATTTTCCGGCTCCTGACTATGCATTTTACAACGATCTTACATACGCCACCATTCTGGCCCGGCTATTTTCATCGGGCAACGGGCCTTCGCCTGCTTTCATATTCTCCTTTACATGCTGCACATTGGAAGAAGCGGGAATAACACAGGTCACTTCGGGCCGGGCAATGAGGTATTTTAACAGGAACGTACCCCAGCTTTCGATCTCCAGCTCCTGCGCCCAGGGTGGCAGGGGCCTTCTTTTCAGTTGCGCAAGCAACCGCCCCGTATCAAATGGCCGGTTGATCAGCGTAGCCACGCCCAATTCAGCAGCCACAGCAAGCAACCGGTTCTCTGCATTGCGTTCCAGAATGGAATAATTGAACTGAACAAAATCGACCGGTTCGGCCCGCATGATCTTTTCCAACTCTCCGTGGCTGGAATCGGTATAGTGCGTGATGCCAATGTACCGGATCTTTCCGGCATCTTTCCATTTACGTAATACTGGCAGATGGGTGCGCCAGTCGGTGAGGTTATGAATTTGCATACAGTCTATAACGGGACGTTGCATCCCGGCAAAGGATTGCTCCATTTGTTGTATTCCCTGCTGCAGGCCTGTGGTCCACACTTTGGTAGCGTAGAATAGTTCATTGGCGTAATCCAGCTTACTGGTTAAAGCACCCACTATCCTTTCTGCATTTCCATACATCGGTGAGCTATCGATCAATCGGCCACCACCGGTATAAAATGCATTCAACACCGCCCCCAATTTTTCGCCGGCTGTTTTTTCACTAACATCAAAAGTTTGCCAGGTACCCATGCCTATCACCGGGATCAATTCACCGGAAGAAGGAATTACTCGTTTGATCATGTGTTGCTATAACAATGAGATTTATTAGATCATTTCAATATCAACGGATATTTTTCATTAACTCCAGCACTTCATTCCCATATTTCTTTGTGTAACCATACCTGAGAGCAAGCTGGAAATTTTTTAAAGCCTCGTCCCTATTATTTTGCTCAAGCAGGATGATTCCTTTATACTTATATACATAAGAATTCCCTTTATCAAGTTCTAATGCCTTTTCAATAAGCCTGAGCCCTTCCTCCATATTACCCAATTTATATTTGACAAAGCCAAGATTATCCCAGGGATAAGCAAAAGATGGGTCTGCCTCGATAGCCTTTTCATAAAAAGGAATAGCCGCTGCAAATTTCCCCTGCCGGTAAAGACTGAATCCCTTGTTGTTTAATGCGGTTGGACTTGCCGGATTGTCAGCCAGTATTTCATCAAGCATGCTGGCCGACTGATCATACTGCCCCAACTCATCATAAATATAGGCCAATGTGATCCTGAATTCATTGGGGTTGGGATGATCGTTTATAAACGTCTTTGCAAAAGTAAGTGCAGGATGGAAATCACGGGTATTAACACTGGAATATAATTGCAAATATCTAAGATCCAGATTGCCTAGGTCCAGGCTTAATGCAGCTTCGCAAACTGACAAACAATCTTCATATTGCTCGTACATAAATAATAAATAGGCCTGACGATATAACTTACGGACTTTCTCTTTCCTGGATTTACCAGTAATAAAGAATTTTCTCCATGCCGGATATGGCCCTTTAGGCAATACGGCTATAAAAGGTAATGATCTTTCAACGCGTTTCCTGTAGTATTGTTCCGCTACATCTTCAAACATTATTCCCTTCCGGCTAAAAGCTTCATTAACTTCACTAATTATGCATAAAAGGGCTAGCAAAATGTGAATACTGCAAACCGACACTTCGCCATTTGTGCTCTTTATGGCATTGGCATGACGAATTATGTATTCAGCTAAAACTGTTAATGGCACCTGATCATCCATTGTCAGGTTGCTGTCGGCTTTATAATGCTGTTGCAGCCAGGCTTTCCATTTTTCACTATTGAAATCCTGACAAAAAGCCCGTGCTTCGCTGTCAGTACTTAATATTGCGACAAACAGATGGGCAAAATCTATCAATCCATGGCGGTACTGAACGGCCAGATTTCTGGCTTTCTCCATCACCAATGTAATATCTTCTGAATGAAATCCCGGTACTAATTGTTCTTCCATCCTCACAAGATATGACTTGAACCAGGATTATGCAACGCATATCTACTCCGCCCCCACCCAGGCCACCTTTTGTACGGCAGTATGCGGAGCAGCTATTATGCTTCCATATAATTCGGGCCGCCGCGCATTTTTATACCGGTGGCCGCCCGACTGCTGCAACTTCTCCGGCACAAGTGTAGCAATGGCAAGGTCATTTCCTAACTTGCGGCATTCAGCGATCACATCGCCAAACGGATCGATGATCATGGAGCAGCCATTTTTGAGCTGGTCATCGTCCATACCAATAGGGTTTGAAAACACTACATACACGCCATTATCGTAAGCACGTGCCGGCAACCATTTCATTAACCAGCTGCGGCCTTTTAACCCGTCAAACTCTGCCCGCAATGAAGTAGGATCTTCCTCCTTTGCTTTCCATAGGGCAGGATCAACAAACCCGGCACCCGGCCGGGGCGATGGGGTACACATGGTAACATGCGGCATAAAAATAATATCGGCTCCCAACAAAGCAGTGGCCCTTACATTTTCAATGATGTTATTATCATAACAGATCAAAATCCCGCACTTCCAACCCAACAGATCGAAGACAACATATGCATCACCGGGCGTCAAATGCGGATTAATGAAAGGATGTAATTTGCGGTATTTAGCCAGTAGTCCGGTTTTATCAACACATACATATGCTTTGTGCAAGACGCCTTCTGCTGTTTTTTCAAACAAACCGGCTAAAATTACGATATCAATTTCTGTTGCGATCCTGATCAATTCCTGTACACTCTCTCCTTCAGGGATCGGTTCTGCAACAGCCGTCAACTGTGCTTTATCCAGATGCCGGGCAAACGTATAACCCGTTATGGAACATTCATGAAACGCAATCACCTGGGCGCCCTGCATTTTTGCCTGTGCTGCCAGGTTGCGGATAACACCCAGGTTATACGACTTATCATTACTGCGATGCTCAAACTGAGCGGTGGCGATTTGTATGTTTTGCATAATAAGCAAAATTAAATACAGCCTGTAGCGGCAGATTGTAAAAAACCGACAATTTTATAAGGCGAGGAAATTCAGGGCAAGCGGGTTGGCCTGGGCATGATATTGCTGCGGTGTGATGCCTGTATATTTTTTAAACTCATTGATAAAATGCGCCTGATCATAGTAACCGCTCTCATACGCAATACCAGTGAAGCTGTGTGGTGATTGCATGCGCTGCATTCTTTTTGCACTGAAGCCAAGCCGCACGATATCGGCAAAACGCTTGGGCGTAATACCAATTTGCAAATTGAATTTTCTTTCGAGTGTGCGTTCACTGATGGTTAAGGCTTGCGTGAGTGCTTCTACTGATACGGCCCCTTCCTGCATCATAATATGTTGTACTGCCTGCATGACCTGCTCATCGGACCTGCATTTTTGATCAACCAGCTGCAAGAGATAATTATCAAGTAAACAAATTCGTTGCGGCAGGTCTTTTGCTTTTGCCAATGCATTGGAAATATCACTGATACGGGCGCCCAGGATCTCAGTGGCGGGAAAGAAACAATTATACCATTCGCTACCCGGCACGCCCCATAAGGGATAGGCGCCATAAGGTTGCAATACCACTACGATCCAATTGATACTACCGGTGAGCGAAAGATCATGATACGTTTTTACCTGTCCATACAACCAACAGGTATGTTGAGCGGGCTTATTACCTGCTGCGCACATTAGTGCATTGTCAAGATTAAATACAAGCCCGGTATTACCATCTGCAAACAACCGGTGCATTCCATTAACCGGGTGCAGCCCATCCAGGATCAGGTAATGCCTGACAAAGCGCTTTAAAGCTGGATGTGGTTGCAGTTGCATGAAGGGAGGAAGATTTATAGGCAATTTACCAAAATGCTTTTAAATGGGTTATCAGCCGCCAATCTGATCCACCCCAACCCCACCCATCTGCTCCTGTTTCAAGTCAGGTGATACTATTAATTTTGCCTGGTATGATCAACGGAAATAACCTCACTTTCACAAAGGCAGCCACCGCAACCGATTTCCAAAACGGCAAACAGCTTTTCCTGCGATATATTCAATCGCTCGATTTTGAACTGAATTTCCAGGATGTAGACCGGGAGCTGAATGAAATAGCTGTCGAATACAACCACCCAACCGGCGCGCTGTTGCTGGCCTATGATGGCGACAAAGCCATTGGTTGTGCAGGCATCCGTAGAATAGATGACCACATTGCTGAATTGAAAAGAATGTTCGTTGACCCCGGTTACAGGGGCCTGCAACTGGGCCATAAACTTTTACAATTGGCGCTCGATGAAGCCCGGCAATTAGGCTATCGTTCCATCCGCCTCGATACGGTTCCGCAAATGCGTTCCGCCATTAGGCTGTATCAATCGGCCGGCTTTTACGAAATTGAGCCCTACCGGTTCAACCCCATTGCCGGCGCTATCTTTATGGAAAAAGAACTGTGACAGTCTCTATTTTGAACAAGAAGTTGTCTGCATCGAGCTAACCGATGTCATTTGCCAGCTTAAATTGCTCAGGGTTGGGAATGATATATTCTGCACCGTTATACCGGGTTCCACGACTGGCTATAAAAAGCAGTTGTTGCTGATCGGGCGCCTGGTACAGGCCTAACGTATTTTGAGTTTGTTCACTCCCTTTGATGGTTTCATGTATCGTAATGTCTTTGTGAAACAATGCCGGTGGCTCATTGGTTTTGCCCGATTTTTTGCAGGCGGTCAGGGCGGCAAAACCTATCATGAATGCATAGCCAATTTTTTTCATAGGAAGGGTCATTTGCACACAAATATTGGGAAAAATTTGAAGTGCCAGGATACCTTTAACAATAAAAAAACGTGAAAACAATTTCAATACCCATAAACAACAAAGCCCCTGGCAGTAACCGGGGGCTTTATTATTTATGGAAGAATTATTTTTTATTTGATAAGCACAGGTTGCGACCAGCTTTCCTTATTGTCCGAAACGCGGATCATATAAACCCCGGCGCTCCAGTTTGATGGAATATCGATTGATTCATTATACAAAGAAGCGGTCATCCGTTTGCCATATACCCGTTGGCCCATGCTATTGAATATCTCGATGAGCGAACTATTGTTGTTGGCTTTCACGATCTGCAGGGTCGTACTCCGCATTACCGGGTTGGGATACACAAGCACTTTCACTTTGTCACCGGCCGGCCGGTTGGTGATCACCAGCTTGCTGTATTTATAAGAACCATCGCGGTCAACAACCTTCAGGCGGTAATAGAAACGGTTCACGTTTTGTGCATTCAGCAACGGATCGGTAAGCTGATAGTAGTTGTACAACGAATTGGCGAGCCCCTTTGCCGGCACGTTGCCAATTTCTGTAAAACTGCGGCCATCGATGCTTCTTTCAACTATAAAATGATCGGTATTCACTTCCGTTTCCGTTTGCCAGTTCAATTCGCTTTTGCCATTGTTATAAAAACCATCAAACTGCGTCAGCAATGATGGCAATACCATTGATGAAAAGAATGCTGAGAAATCGGCCGTAGTGGCGTTATTGGGTACCGAACAGCCGTTTGTACTGGCTGCTGTTGAGTTAAGCGTTATTACCCGCATACGCAGGAAGGCATCCATTACCGGAATGGAAGTAGGCGTAGTAAATGTAAACGTCTCTTCGTAGGTAAGGGAGGGCGAGGTATAAACCGCTTCATTGGCATCCAGAAAATCACCGTCGTCATTATAATCAATGAACAGCTGCACCTTGTTTGGCCAGCCATTAGGTACATAGCCCATGTTTACGACGGCCGTATAAGTGGTACTTGGCTGTAAAGCAGTGACATTGCTACAGGTATTATTATAATAAAGGTTGCCTGCCGTTGGGTTATTGGCATACTTCACATCCTGCAGCATAAAGGCCTGCAATATGCCGAAATCACTTCCACTTCCTGCAAACGTTGAACGGCAACCGCTGGTAGCATGTGTACTATTTCCTACATAAATAAATTTGGTGATAGCATTGGAGCCGGTTGCATTGGTAGCGGTAAGGGTTACCTGTTTGTAACCGGTAGAAGAAAAACTTACTGTTTGCGAAGCACTGGTTGAAGTGGAAGGCGTACCATCCTGGAACGTCCAGCTAACGCCGGTCACCTGGCCTTCGCTGTAACTGGTAAAAGTAATACTGCCGCTGGTTGTACAGGTACCCGCACTGGTTGTATTGAAGCGGGCAATTGGAGTAATGGCGCTACAGGCGCTCAAACAACTGTTGTTGGCAGAAATATAGGTATCCATGTCGGTTAAACTGGTAGCGCTGAAACTGGTGGGCGCCGTAGCGCCGATCGATGGCTGCATAATAAAACCAGAACCCGCATCGTGATTGGCATTGAAGTTATGACCGGTCTCATGCGCAGCCAGGGCGCCTAATTTGTCGGCTGACAATGAAAGCAGGTCTTCCAGAATTTGATAGCCAAAAGTAGTACATACCGTTCCTACATACGCCAGTCCAATTACGCCGGTATTTCCGAGATTATCAGTAATGTCCCTGGTTGTCCATACCACGCCTATATCATAACTAAAACCAAAATTCCCGGCCTGTCCCCAACTGGTAAAGTTTGGCAACAAAACGGTAGCATCATTGCCGGTATACGCAGGCGAGAACGGATCGTTTACATCTGCACCTGATATATACTGGCCATTGATCTTGAACTCCAGGTATTGTGTACCAATTTGGGCATTGCTATACAAACCCACCATGGTATTCGCAACGGCAATATTGTGTTCCTGCACCCGGGCGGTGGTAGTGTAGCGGTCGATCATGGTATGGTCCGATGCAATGGCCAGTTCCGTCATTCTGCAGGTGCCGGTAGCTGAACCTTCCACGCGGGCAGTGCTGTTATTGGTTATGCGCCGGCTAATCGCTTCTGTTACCCCGCATGAGATCTTGCTGTTGGGGATCACATCACTGGTTTCATATACAACATAGATATCATCAGCAGCCTTGTTGTCGAAATATCGCAGCGGTTCTATAAACCAGCTTTGGCTGGTGCCGGTAAGCATACCGTATATAAGATCGCTGGTAATAGTAAGGTATACGCTGCTGTTGGGCTGATTGGTCAAAAGACCCGCATAGGTCATACAGGCCGGTTTGGGGAATTCCTGGCGGCCTTGCGGAGTACTGGCAATCAATTTATAATCATTGCTGAGAATGTCGTGTTCATGCATAGAGACCGGGAAAGAAGTATAACCAGGTAAATCAAGCGTTACCTGGATATCTCCATTGGCAGCCGCCTTTTTTACATATTGGGCCACATCGCCTGTATTGATCTTATACAGCGCATACTTAGTAAAGATGTGCGATAAAGAAAGGGCTGAATTTTGGGAAACGGGTTGGGCTGATATCCTCTCCTGGGCTAACAGGCTGGCAGGCAAAAGCAGGGTCACTAATGCTACCAAAGAGTAGAACTTAGTCATTTTCAGGGGTTTAATCAATTTTTTCCTACAGAATACTGGACTACGGGCTTTTCTGGCCACTTATATACGTTAAAAACACATTTTTTATTATATGATGGGGATACTTATCCTGATTTTCACCCCAAAAAAATATTTCAGGATTTTTTCCGGGACCTGTCCAATCGGGATCGTCCCGGTCATTATTGATGTATAAACACATTAATAACTGATAAAATCAAACCAAATGAAACAGTCAATAAACGTTTTTGAAAAAGGACAACGCGCATTGAAAGCTTTAAACACCCTGGGTGCTTACCTGTCGAAATCATGTGTGGAACAACCGCTCTTACATTTGATCTACTACAGGGTTTCACAACTCAATGGCTGCGCATTTTGCCTTGATATGCATTCGAAAGACCTGCTGGCCACCGGAGATAACCAACAACGTCTGTTGGTGCTGAACGCATACAAAGAAGCGCCTTTTTACACCGAACGCGAACGCGCTGCTTTAGCCTTTGCAGATGCATTGACAAAATTGAACGGCGAACCTGTTGATGAAGCTACACATGAAGCAGCATGCAGCCAGTTCTCTGAAGAAGAACTGATCGATCTTACATTTGCAATTATCGCTATCAACAGCTATAACCGCGTAAACCTCGCTTTCCCTAATCCGGCTGCGGTGGGAAGCTATCAACCGGGTCAATATGCTTAAGGTGAATGGTCAAGGGTGAATGGTGAATAGCTCGCGAATTTTGAGATTAATATTCGATCTTGCGCCGCTTGAAATTCATTGACCATTGACCATTGACCATTGACCATTGACTATTGACAATTGACTATTGACAATTCACCATTCACCATTCACGATTATAATTCCTAACTTTCCCGCCCCTGGCGGATTCAAAAACAACATGTATGAAAGAATTCTTATTAATATTCAGACAGCCCAGCTACGACTTCAGCAATGTATCGCCCACCGAAATGCAGGCGCTCACTAAAAAATGGCAGGACTGGGTTGGCGGACTGGTGGAACAAGGAAAATTAGTTTCCACTGGTATACGCCTGGCCACCGAAGGCAAAGTATTGAGAAAAGGAGGGGTTATTACAGATGGGCCCTTTGTAGAAATAAGGGAACGCCTCGGTAGTTTTGCAACGGTTAAAGCTGAAAACCTGGAAGAAGCGGTTACGCTGGCCCATGGCTGTCCGGCTCTGGATGCAGACGGCAGCGTTGAAGTTCGCCCAATATTTCAATAACTATTTAGAAGGTGGGTCATTCGTCAGCTGGCGGAAGGCTCACCTTTTAATTTGCAAGGTGAGCCGTGCCGATAACTACCGGGACGACCCTACTTTTCAACTATGGAAAAAGAATACGAATCATTAAAACAGTTATTCCAGCAGGAGTTTGCCAAAATGGTGGCGGTCATCAGTAAGCAATTCGGTCTGGAACATATTGAACTGGCCGAAGATATTGTAAGTGAAACGTTCCTCACCGCTACAGAAAGCTGGGGCATCAAAGGCATTCCGCCCAATCCTGCTGCCTGGTTATATGCCGTTGCCAAACAAAAGACGCTGTACCATTTCAGACGGCACAAGATCTATGCACAGAAAGTGGTACCCGAAATAAAAGCACAGCAACCCACTGACGAGGAACCTGAGCTCATCAACTTCTCTCAACAAAATATTAAGGACAGCCAGCTGCAAATGCTGTTCGCCATTTGCAACCCGGCCATTGCCAGCGAAGCGCAGATCGGCCTGGCGTTGCGCATCCTTTGCGGTTTTGGTATCGATGAGATCGCTGAAGCATTTTTAACCAATAAGGAAACCATCAATAAACGCCTGTTCAGGGCAAAGGAAAAATTACGGAACGAACAGGTACAGCTGATCCCCATTGACAACAACCTGCCCAAACAGGAACTGGAGAACCGGCTCGACACTGTGCTGCACATCATTTACCTGCTTTTCAATGAAGGGTATTATTCACAAACCGACAATGCCATCCTGCGCAAAGATCTTTGTGTGGAAGCCATGCGCCTCGGTGTTATGCTGGTTGAATACGACCCTACCAACCGCCCCAAAACAAACGCGCTGCTGGCCCTGATGAGCTTCCATGCGTCCCGCTTTAATGCCCGTAAGGACAATAACGACACCCTGATATTATACGAACACCAAAACACCGCCCTGTGGGATGCCGCGCTCATAAACCAGGGTATCCAATTCCTGAACAACAGCGCCAACGGCAACGAAGTAAGCTCCTATCACCTGGAAGCCGGCATCGCATACTGGCATTGCATAAAAGAAGATACGCCCGAAAAATGGGAAGCCATTCTGCACCTGTACGATCAGTTGCAGTTGATCAATTATTCGCCTGTAGTGGCGCTGAACAGGCTATTTGCCTTATACAAGGTGAAAGGAAGGGAAACCGCTTTACAGGAAGCGCTTTTATTGCAACCCGGCGACAGCCATTTTTACTTTGTGCTGATGGCCGAATTGTACAGCCACCTCGATAATCAACAGGCCCTGGCCTATTACAAAAAAGCATATGCCCTTGCCAAAACGCAGGCAGAAAAACAGGGTATTCAACAGAAAATAGATAGTATTACATAAATACACCTACCTACCACAGGCGGTTAGTGAATAAAGAAAAAAACAATTCTCTTATTCCGGCGTTACAGGATTGCCGAATAAGTAGGATATTGCGCCTGAATAGCGCTCCTAAACCCAATTACCTTATGAAATTTCACCTGCTTGTTGTGTATCCTGTTGTTGTAGCTGTGTTGTCAGGCTCCCTGCATATGGCCTTTAACACGCCCCGTCATGGCGAGCCTGTCCCTGCAATAAAAAAAGATTCCCTTACCCGCACATCCGTTTTCTCGATCGATGATGTGGAACGCATAAAACAATTCTTTATCAGCAACGCTGCGCTGCCCGAGCAACCCAAAGACTCAAACTGGCGGCCCGGCTACCGGCATAAATGTATCAATACGGTTCGCGGCGCCCTTGATCTGTTGCTCTTTGGCGAATCAAGTATTCCCGACAGCCTGTACAGCCGCCAGCCTGTGCTGAACGGCAATTTCCTGAACAATGATATCAATGCGCTGGCCAAACGGCTGCGCGATAGTCATTTCATCCGCAGCTACGACACTGTGCGTTTTTTATCGATGCGTAAAGGCGAATGGGTGCCCATTACCAAGGCAGATCCTGTTTCGCGCGGCTTACAACCCGTTGCCATGGAAAAAAGTTTATGGAACACCCTGCTTGCCCGGGTTGGCAAAGAGCGTGGCTTTAGCGTGTTCCTGGTTTCGGTATGCGATGGGTACCATGCGGCCCTGCTTACCCTTGACCACCGGAACACCTCGGAATTAAAAGTGTATTGGAGTGATCAAACACATAAACACCCCTGGCGTTTTTATGTGAACAATAAACTGGAAGAAGTGCCGGGCAAATATGGGTGGGAAGTAATGCATGCCACCGGCCCGGAGGAACTCCTCAATGGCAGCGCGCGCGGGCTCGATGCCTATATGCTGTACGCCAACAAAAAGTTCTGGTGCGATTGCGGCCGGCCCAACCAGAAACCCGATGAATGCTGCGCGGGGAATTGTTTTCCATATATACAGATATGGAGACTGCAAAAGACAATGTAATAATAAAAATACAGTTACCAGTTGCCGGGTACCAGTTACCGGCGTTCAATTAACGGCACGTTGACTATTGGAGAACATACCGCATTCAAGACCTGGGAACCGGAAACCGGCAACCGGGAACTTCCTCCTACTTTAACAGATCTCTCAATATCAACGCATGATTATGTTCCTCATCTTTGGCCGCATACAACAGCGTTACCTTCTTATGTTCATGAACGAGTGTTTTCAATGCATCCAGTGCGGGATTATGCTTTAGCTCAGTAAGGTATCTCTTTTTAAAATCGGTAAAGCTCCCCTCCCCGCCATGGAACCAGTTGCGTAATTCTGTAGAGGGCGCCACTTCTTTCAGCCAGGTATCGATGCCGGCTTTTTCTTTTTTAATACCACGTGGCCATAAGCGGTCAACCAGAATGCGGTAACCATCCTGCGAGGCCGCGGGTTCGTATATTCTTTTTACTACGATACTCATGATCATATAGCTTTAATCGTAATATTGAATATACAGCATTTTATGGTGAATGGTGAATCGTCAATGGTGAATAGCTCGCGATTGTTCAAATTAATAATCGAGCTTGCGCCGCCGGAAACCCATTGCCCATTGACCATTCACGGCCCTCACCCCTCCTTTACCTTTCCCGGGGGCATACCAAATTTCTTACGGAAAGCGCTGGTGAAGTGTTGTACGGAAGAATAGCCCAACTGGTCACTCACATCTTTAATAGGCACATTGCCGGTGAGCAATTCCTTTGCCTGCGTGAGCTTATAATCGGTGAGGTAACCAAATACCGTATTATTGTACAAAGCCTTAAAGCCCTGTTTCAGTTTAAATTCATTGATACCGGCAACCCGGGCCAGCTCGGTTAAAGAAGGTGGTTGCGCCGCATGCTGCAACAGGTATTCCCGGGCAAAGTGAATACTATCGGTATCGTGCCCTGGTTTACAAATAAGGGAAGGTGTGGCACCTGTGCGGTCAGCATTTTCATACATCTGCGACTGTAAGGTGAGCAGCTCAATACATTTTGATTGCAGGTATAACAACTTCAACCCACCGGTAAAGTTGGCATTCATGATATCATGAATGATCTGGTGCATGCCAAAGGAGATCGGCAGGTTATCGAGGCTCAGGTCGTTTTCATTGCCTTTGGCGATCTTTTCGGCAAACCGCATCAGCGAGGGGCAGCTGTCTTTGGCCAGCTCAAGGAAAAAACGCGTGGTGAAATGTACTTCGAAGAATTTATACCGGTCGGGCGAATCGTATATGCCAGTACCAGCAAACGTGGGTACGTAATGAAGATTATGCTGGTTGGTCTTAAAATGATGCTCCTTACCGCTAACCAGGTTCTTCATGCTGCCAGCCCCCTGCAGGGTGAAATGCATTTCAACAAGATCCACATCACCGGTAATCTCAAAGTCTAACCGCTTGGTCTCATACATTACCATATCGCCATACACTATATAAATGCCTGAAAAAGCCAGTTGCACCATTTCGGCATTACCAAAAGGGAAACTGTATATTTCCCGTCGTTCAGTGACCAGTGGCTGTTCTACTATTTTCGTTGAAAACACATCGCCTACCTTGTACAACCGGCCCGCTTCGTCATACACATTGACTCCCATATAATCCGTTTAATGTAAAAGTTTATCCGTATTATATAAAAACGCGCTTGAAACCCCTTTCTATTTTTGTAAAGGTAAATTATCTGTTTCGCAAATAATACATATACAATGTTTCACATATCTAAACTGATAAGCAATTCCCCTTTCGAAGAAGCGGTGAACAGCGATATGCCGGTGTTTAGAGAACAGGAACCGGAGATGATAGCCCAGGCAAAAGAACTGTACAACAAGCAGGCTACCCATCATTTCTTTGTAGGCGATGAAAGCACGGTAGAATTATTCAATGCATTAAAAACGATCGCACTGGAAAACGATCATGAATATTTTGGTATCCTGGAATTACACCCGGAGTATGAAGCTGTTCTCAATATGTTAAAACTGCTGGTCGATAGTGTACCCGAGTTACCGGAACAACCCGGGCAAAATGCCATTTACTGGATGGAAGATATGCACCCCCATTGCTGGATGGCCTGGGAAAAAGCAACCTTCTATTTATCAGGCGGCGCAACATTGATCGGCACTTTCCAAAAATATTTATTAGGGAAGGGGGTCGCCCGCCAGCAGGTTCGCATAGTAAAATTATAGATAACACGCAATTAACACAGGGTATTCTGCAATCACTAACAGTAAATAAGCTATAACCCACAGTAAATACCATGATCGGATAACCGAATTCATTAATTTTATTTTAATTCAGTTCTATCATAAGGAAGGACAGCAGGGGTACGCGATAGAATCTCCAACAATTACTATTGTAATCGTTCAGAATAAGTATTAACTTCATCGCGCACAACAAATAACATTATCCTTATAGTCCGCCTCCTATGAATACCCTGCCACAAACCGAACGTTTGACAAAACGTTTAGAACGAATAACAGTATACCCTAACCTGGTATCACAGAAAAAATTCTGGCTGCAATTGTACAACATTGAAAAATGTGTTTTCACGGTACATCTTTACTCGCTCGCCGGCCAGCAGGTCTTTAAACATCATATTTATCATTCCGACTTACATTCCACGCATACGGTAGAGCTTCCCTGGCACCTGCCCCGGGGTATCTATAAAATTGCGATCAGGTATGGCGACAGCCACTATGTGCAACCGATCGTGATCCAATGAGTTACCAGTTACCGGTTACCAGTTACGGGGGCTCAATTAATGGCAGGGACACTATAGGCGGGCATTCCGCATTAAGGGCCTGGGAACCGGAAACCGGCAACCGACTTTAAGCACAAACACTTACCAGCCGGCAAATACAAATATTAGTTTTGATTTTCCCGGTCATTATGTTGCAATAGCCTGTATTAAATACCGTTTTGTTAATACGTGTTTTTATCCGGAACCTGTTATGCCCGGAAAGCAAACATTTAAAATAATCAACCTATAAAACCCACAACCATGACCCAGTATCCGGATATGAAGATCTTTATAGTAGATGATGATATCTTTTGCCTGACCCTGTATGAGCAATTCCTCCGTAACCTGGGCTATACCGATATGACCTCATTCAATGCAGGTGATGAATGCCTGCAACAGATCAAAGAACGGCCTGCGTTGGTTATTATGGATTATAATATGGAAGGCATGAATGGCATTGAAGTGTTGAAAAAGATCAAGGCCTTCAATTCGGGCATCATGGTTTATATTATTTCCGGACAGGAAAATAAACAGGTTGCCCAGGAAGCCCTGCAATACGGCGCGCTGGATTATGTGGTGAAATCTTCCCTGAGCCCCGAAAGAATGGCGGCTATCATGAACCGGGTAGAAAGCTATTATATACCTCCAAAGGAAAATAAAAAGTCATTTTTTGAAAAAGTGAAGTCTGGATTGGGAATATAAAAATTTGCCTCTAACGATTCGCTTACTAACCAATACTATATGCGGAATTGAACGCCCCACTTGCCGGGGCGTTCCTCATTTAAGGGGCTCCCGGCATACTCCGGCGGCCAAAGAAAAAGCCACCAGGCAAAAGCAAGGTGGCTGAACCTCCTGATAGGGTTCTGATCCTATAATCTATCCTGTACCTATTGTTTCCTATTATTTATGCTTCCTGACTATTTTCATTCCTCGTGATTTTCAGAAGTATGAAGTACGAGTTAGGAAATACAGGCACTTCTTACTTCCTACCTCCTACTTCTTACTTCATACCCCTACCTCACAAGTATCCTCTTTGCAAAGCGATGCTGCTCATTCCGCACATTCAACATGTATATCCCCGTCATGGTCTTCATCATCAGCGGAATGGTGACAATATCCAGCCCATTGATGGTTAACGGTCCGCTTTGCACCAACTGGCCCGATGTACTATACAGCTCATATTGATACTGCCCTTTATAGGCGGCCGAAGCCGACAGGTAAATGGCTTCATGCGCCGGGTTGTTTAACACCATAAACGTAGCCACATTGCTGTTTTCAGAAACAGATACAATGCGCGAATAAATGTACTGACCGTCCTTATCAACCGACCTGATGCGATACATGGCTGTACCAATCAGGGGCAACCCATCAACATATTCATAATCGGTTTCATCAATGTTATTATGACTTTTCACCCTGCCTATTTCACTAAAGCTGCCGCTGGTATTCAGGCGTTCCACTTCATAATGGTCAACGTCTGTTTCCCGGGCTGTTTTCCAGCGCACCACGGTAGTGCCGGTTTTGCGCTGGGCGCCTACACTAATGAAATGTATGGGAAGTATATACGCAACACTGCCGATGGCAAAATAGCCAAACGAGCTCACCGCGCCTGAGGTAATACTACCGGTGGTGGTAACAGTGCCGCTTGCGGTGCCGTTTTCATTTATCCAGCTGCTGCCATTATAATAAGTAGCCCTGATATCGGCCAGCGTATAAGGCGGGAACGCCACTTTTGTATTGTCCCAATTCAGGGTAACCTGGGCCGTACCACCACTTATCTTATTGATCTCCCAGTATTCATTGGCATCAACCAGCAAAATGGGCGCCTGCACACTGCCAGTATTGGGCGTGGCCGACCGGTAAAGACAATTCAGTTCGCTCGTTGCCGATAAACTGCCTACTGTAACCGGCCGTTCGTAGCTGTTGTTGCCCACGGGGAATGAAAAAGCCGTATTCCCGAACTTCTTTACCCAGCCGTTCACATGACGGGTATCGGCATCTCCCGTATAGGAAGCGCCGGCTTCGTAGATCAAATAATTGGGTGTTAATGAAGTTACGATCATGCCACTGGTGAACGTATGTACATCGGCTACGCTCAGGTTATTATTTAAAGTAATACCATTGGCATTATTAGTGACCAGCTGATAGGTTTTTAATGACTGGGCGCCGTTAAGGGCCTGGGCCGCGCTGCCATTCAGGTATAAGATGCCCGAACCGGCCGTCATGGCCGCCTGGTCGTTGCTTACATCTCCCTTTAGATACAGGTTGCCGTTATTTACCAACACGCCGGAGCTGCTGTTGGTAAAACCGCCATAGCTGCAAAAGGAGGCGCCGGAATATATTTGCAGGTTGCCGTTGTTCACCATTGCCTGTTGGGCATTGGCAGCAACAGCTGTCAGCAATAATGCAAAGGCCACTATCATCCTATTCATAATATCAACTTCGTTAAATGGTTATCACAGTTGTTTTGAGTCGTGAATGGTGAATGGTGAATAACTCGCGAATTTTTAAAATAATGACTGATCTTGCGCCACCAAAAATTTATTGACCATTGACCATTGACCATTGACCATTGACCATTGACCATTGACCATTGACCATTGACCATTGACCATTGACTATTGCGCATTGGCCAGCCATTGAATATCCTGGATCTTTACGTTGTCGCCGTTCGATGAAGAGGTAACATACACTTCAAAATAATCGGTTGGAGAAATATTTTCCAGATATACCACAAACGCAAAGGGATATGGTTGATTGGCCGTACCGGTACGGATGGTGGTTTCTCCATATCTCGTTGAGCTCGCGCTATTCTTTACTACACCAATTGACACAACCCGGTTTGAACCATCAACAGACAGGTTACCAGTGATCGTGAACCAGCCGTTTCGTTTATAAGTTGGTTGAAAGGTGATCTTATTGTCAACTATCGTCCATTTACAGGTGGTGGAAGTGGTGTTCGGGCCCCAGTTGGCCTTGGCCCAGGTATTGGCAGTTGCAATATTTGAAACGCTTGCAGTATTGTTCAATACTGTAACATATGCATATGGTTTTTTATCACCCATACCGGCATTACCTTCCAATATTGCATTGGCATCGCGGCCATCTGTACGGGTAAAATCGAATCCTTCAATATATTTTCCCACATTGTTCCAGGAATTACCGGTAATGGCAATGCTGGTAAAGCTGGTGAAGGTTGTTGGGTGATATACTATGGCAGTATCAGTGGCATTGGCATTGTAATACCCGCCCGATGCAAACTGAATAGTGGCGCTGGTTGCTTTATCGAGATTGATGCCCCGCGCACAATGAATAAAATCGGTCTCTGCCACTTTCACTGTTACGCCGGCCGTATTACCATGCACCATAAGACCACTATGCTGGGCATTGGAGATATCTGTTTCAAAGATCCACAGTTCGGCATTCGTAGAGTCAAAAATGGTTTTATAAAAACTGTCGAATGTACAATCCTTTATTTCGTTATAAGTGCCGCTGCCTGCAAAATGGATGGCATCTTCATTGGCCGAAGAGCCGTACCCAGATAATGTAGTGGCATCAAACTGCAACATTTTGAAATAACATTCCGTTGCACAGCGGAACATGGGCTTACCCGATAACCCGCTAGCGGCCGCTATGGTAGAGTGGCCATACGATGGCCCCTGAAAGGTAACCGGGTACGAGAGGTTGATATTTAAAGTAGCAGCAACCTGGTAAGTCTCTTCATCTAACCGTACCACAGTAGGCGCCGACATATGTGCGTTCAGGTATTCAACAGCTTCCTGCAAAGTGGTCCAGCTGCTGTTGGCATTTACATCCAGTACATTCTCCAAACGCCTGTCTTTATTTTTTATCACCCAGTTGCCACCATTGGCAACATAGGTTACTCCACCGTAGCGGGTTAATTTGCTGGTTGTTTTGTTATCAATGGTAGCGCTGCTGCTGCCAACAACCGTTACCAGGTCGGTATGCGTGCCAACATTTTTAATGGTAATGCTTAACCCGTTGTCAGAAGCGGTAACAACAGGCAGGGTGAGCGTGATATCGCCGCTTGCCAGTACAAAGGTTTCTGTCTTGGTAAGTGTTGTAGTAGCCGATTTGGTCACTGTATTGAGTTCACTGGTAGCAACCAGGCGCCAGGCAGTGCCATTCCAGTAGTAATAGCCATCGGCCAGGGTACCACCGGTGCTGTATACCAGCATACCGGCTGTAACGGTTCCGGTCAATGGGGCAACTGAAGCGGTGCTGTTCAGGGCTACACGGGGCGGTAAAAAACCCTTATTGGTGCTTTCGAGTTCAAGCAGGGAGTTGGCATTAATTGTATTGGGGTTATCGCCGATCTTTACTTGTGCATTTGCATACAGGGCAAAAAAGGTGGCCAATGCCATAATAAGGTGTCGTTTCATCAGGGTTGATTTTAGGACATCAGATAATGATAGTTTCAGAATGGTTTTTCAGGCCCAAAAATAACGGTGGCTATCACCTGCAAATTCAATTTTCCACCTGTCTAATTCCTATTTACTGGTTTATCATAAGTGCTGTAAGTAAAATTGCTTATCGTATTAACAGGGAGTTAACCAACTAATTGGCAGTATTACCGTTTGCAGGCCGGGCATCGCCTTTTACTACCGGGAATGCCGGTTGTTTTCTTTTTGAATGCTTCCAGGCCATGGTAAGCCCTACAATAAAGTTGCGGCCATTACTATTGAACGGTTCAAAAGAATAAATGGGAACGGTAAACCGGTTGAACGTAAACCCAAGCATGAACCCGGGTTGCAGTTCATGCCCTTCCTGCCACACGTGCGTATGCTGAGCTGCAACACCGGCATACAACCACTTCAGGCTTTGATAACCGAGCTCACTCCAGGTATATACAAAATCTCCGCCATATACACTGGTTGACCGGGAATACTGCGATTGCGATGAGAAAAAGAATTTATCCAATTCCATATCTATATTCAAACCAGTTGAAAAGCTTTTGTACTTTCCTACCGAGGCGCCCAGCAGGGGCACAAAAGAATAGTTCAGGTTTTTGCCGCCGGTGAACGCCCGCCCAAAGTACAGTGAATACGTATCCGCATCTTCATAATTATACCGGGCTTCGGCATACCATTTCGAAGGATGCAGATAATGCAACACCGGCATATATAAATAGGGTTGTGTAGAAAGAGGCGCAGAATATACAACATGGTATTGTTCAAAGGTAACTTCCGACTGACCAAGGGCTGCCCTGCCCGCCAATACCAGCACCATTAATAATATGGAAGCATATCTTATCATGCTGCATACTCAACAGCCATTTTTTCCTTTTTTTCTCCCACTATTATTATAGGTGCATTGATCAGTTTATCGAATATGGAAATTTCTTTCAGGAAAGGATTCCAGTAAAAGATGAGCTTTTCAATAGGCTTCCACAGTATTACCCAGCTAAATACGTCGATGGCGTTGCTGAAGGCTGAATGTATTCGGTGTTCCATATTTAATAAATAAGGCATTACACCCTGAAAGAACATCACGACCAACAGGCTAAACACCAATAAAAACCAGTTACGCCGTTTAAACTTTTTGAATTCTGCTTCTTTAATGGATTTCTTCAGGGAAAAATGCCGTCGTATGGCATGCACCAGCGGGTCTATAAACTCCCTGTCTGATTCGTTCACACAGTTTAGTTTATAGGTAACGGTGGAATATCTTTTAATACTGGGAGCATGGTTCATGATATATTCCTCAAATTCCTGGCTCAGCTGCCGTTTGTAAATGGGCGCCGGGTCATTGGCATTGAAGTAACTGTCGATGGTTTCTTCACTGACTTTGAGGAAAATATTGATCTTTTTAAACAATGGGTTACTCATAGGGAGTTACGGTTACCATGATATAACGTACCCCATTACCGGAAACGGGTATCGTTTTAGCGGGTTATAGCAACTATAAATAAAACTACCTAGCGGGTTACCGATTATTGTTTATTGATTCAGAACTATCCTTATTTGCAATCCCGCGCTCACTGTTGTGATGGGAACCGATGTTGAAATTTTTGGAACGGTACGCGTTCGGTCATAATACAGTCTCAGGTTTACCCGGCTGCTGAGCACAACATCTACCGATGGCTGAATACGCACTACCTTTTGCCCGCCGGTAACAATGGCATTTACCTGGTCGAGGTAATTGTTACGCGTTTCATTATCGGCAATGCTCATGTCCAAATGCATTTTAATATCATTCCCTTTTTTACCGGACGCCGCAGCCTTTTTACCTATTTGTATATTGAACGGTAAGGGCACATTTTTTTTGCGCCAGCCCACTCCCAGCGTGAACTGGGTATTGCGGCTTTCGGTCATTTGATAATCGGTTAAACTTAAGCTCAGTTGCCGCGATTTACTGTATTCCACATTTGCTTCTATATTATTGACCAGTTGCATATCCACGCTTAACAAGGGCGCAAACTGTTCGTTGATGGTAATAGTGGGCACCGCATAATAAGGAACAAAATTGCCGGTGGCCGTATCAATAAACCCCGGATAATTTAACCCCAACGGGTCTTTATAGGAAAGGTCAGCATTAAAGCTGCCTACACTCAGGCTGCCGGTATACGCATGCCCGATCGTAAAGCTGGTGAAGATCTTTTCCATTCCGGGAATTCGGGTAAGTCCACTATAAGTAAGCCGCCAGTTGGGTTTGGGCAAATAACCGCCAAACGGATTGCTGCGCATGCTACTGCTACTGCTGCTGATGAGGGCAATGCTTTCGGCACTTTTACCTGTATAGGCAGCCAAAAAGGCGGGGATCAAAACATCCTGCGAATATTTTCCATAGCCTTTATAATAGCCATCACCTGTTTGTGTACCCGAATAGCCATTCTTACCGCCCATTCGCCGGGAAATAATAAGCCGGTTGTTTTCAAACGTCTGGAAGGTAGAAGAAATACTGCTGCCCGATGATTTATTGAACAGGGTTTTCACCGATACATAGCTAACACTGAAAGAACCGGTTGTGTATTGATTAAGGTGCGAGAACTGGCCATTGCCCAGCGTATCCCTGATGAGTTCGGTGAAATCCTTTCCAAACGATTTGGTCATACTGATATCGATATTCAGATCGCGCACCGGTTGCACCTGCGCCGACACGGTCAACTGCTGATTGAAATTTTGCAGATTGGGGGAGTTAAAGGTACTGTCGCCCGACAGCAATCCTTTTTGCGCCAGCTGATCAATAAACGCAGCGTTGGGCTGACCACCCAACACATACTTCCAGCCGGGTTGCCGGCTGTGCCCGTTCATGCCCAATGCCTGGGTACTGTCCATAAACCCATAAATAGTACTGGAAGCATTTTCCGAATATTGTACCATCACCTGCTTAAGCGCCATCAATGTATTCAACATTCCCTTTGCCAGTGGCGACAGGTGTAGGTCTTTCTTTTTACGCTTGCCGGCGGTTGTATCCTTTCCTGCCGGTGAAGGCTCAGGGGCTGCGGCATTATCCATTTGCGCTGCCCGCAATAATTTCGATTTATTATACAGTTCGGTAAAATTGAATTGCGCCGTCAACCCTTTCTGCGAAGTGTTTTGCAACGTATTACCCAACGCCGTAGCCAGGCGCGAAGCGGCCGTCCAGCCATAGGTGGCATGATAATCGGCGCGAATGGTTGTCCAGCTCAGCAGGGGAATTTTGCTTAAAGGCAAGGTATAGGTAGCGCCTGCCGTGTGCGTATACAACGTATTTCGGCCGCCTTTCAAGAACCGTTTCCACATCTCCGCTTTATTAACAGCGCCGCTGTCTTCATCAACTACTGAATGATTGTCGGCCGTGAAATCCAACGCCAGTGAACGCGTGAGGTCCCAGCGAAAGGTATACGTTCGGGTTATCCGGAAATACTTATTGTAACTCTCGGGCAGGTAGTTCTTCAATGCCCCGATATTGCGGCTCTGATAAATACCCACCTGCCGGTTCACCGCAGCATTGAAGCCAAGCGTGGAAGGCAGGAAGTTAATAGTAAAGTCTTTCAGGATCGAGAGCCAGGGCGACCTGGATTTGATCAACTTTTTAAAGGGCGTAAGAAAAGTGGGTATGGAGGTATAATTATAACCGAGGCCCGCCTTATAATATTTCAGCAGGTCTTTTTCTGTTACCGAATCGCGGTGATCGGTGATGGTAACAGAATAGTTGAGATCGAGGTTCTCAATACTCCAGGGCTTCAGCTTTTTTCCGGTTGTATTCATCTTTCGCACCCCGGTAAAATTCAGGGTGCGTACCTGGGTGGTGTTCACGGCCTGCCGTAATATGGAATCGCGTTGGGCAGCCGTTGCTCCTTTTAGTTTTTGCTTTAGCTTTATATCTGTATCAAAGGGATCATACTCCGGCGTGCTCACTGTTTTTGAAATGCCGGCATAGGTTGGAATGGAAATACCAACCTTCTTTGGCAAGAGTTTGCCCAGCTCGAGGTTGGTGGCCCCATCCAGTTGCAGGTTATTATTCAGCGACCGCTCATTGATGTGCTGGTCGATGGTGCCAAAGCCCGAACTTTTATAACTACCCGCCAGGTTCAGCGTACCCAGGTCGGCCAGCTTTACATCCACTTTTCCCACTGCGGCCCAGCCGCCTTTTTCATCAATATCCGACAACCGCAATTCATCGAACCACAATTCGGCGCAGGCATTTTGATCGCCTTTATTCTGAACACCGAGAAAAAATGCTTCAATCTGCCCCAGGCCAGGATTGCCATAAATCGCCAGTATGCGCCCGCTGGCTTCTTTTTCTTCATAATAGACATTAGCCGCGCCTGCATTATTACGGCGGACCTTTAATTGCACCAGGTCCTGTAACGTCAGTTGCAGTTCATTGACGGAAGGCCATACATCTGTATCAGCCGTTGCGCCCCAGCTCGTTTTTTGTAGCGGGATCTTTATTTCATAAAAGTTATTGATAAAGTCGCTGCCTAACCGCATAACGGCATATAATTGTCCGTCAACAATGGCGCCATTGCTGCCGGCGCCTTCCACGTGAATGAACATATTTAATTTGCCATAGCGGCGCAGATCGAGTGAAGTGTTTTTATACGCGCCGCGGGCATCATTGGGCGCCAGGCTACAGACCTGCAAACTCATGGCCTGCTCATTTTGATACACCGTAACATTGTTATTACTTAACGACTCCTGCCGCTGAATGCCCGGTGGCAATACATAGGGCACCGGCGTGCGGGAACTGTTCTCTTCCACATTTACATCGGTTATATTTAAGGTGGTGGCCGAAGCAGCCGGCAGCGAGGTATAGGTACCGGTGGTGTCCAGCTTATAATCGAACGTACGCCAGGAATTGCGCACCAGGTTCAACGAAGCAAAACGGCACACTACCGAATCGCTGAAACCGGTCAGGAATAAACGCATGAACCTGATCGATTTGAAATCGGTAATACCGCCCACTGCCTGTTTATAATTTTTGATGGGAATGCGGAACTGATACCAGGTTTGCGTTATGCCGGCAGACGTAAAAGTGCGTTTATCGGTAATATAGTTGGAACCGGTGGTCAATGCCGATGGACTGAGGTCGACCGCATATTCAAAATACGATTCCAGCTCATTCATGGAATTATCGTGATCAATATCCTCCTCATCGGGTGTCAATGTAAAGGCTTTGGCGTATTTGTCGCTGCTGCTGGCCACCGGTGAATTTCCCTGGGTGCCATTGATGTGTTTATACCGGCCCAGGATGCCTGTTTTACTGGCGTCGTACGAATCATCGCGATAATATTTGTAATCATCTGCCGAGGGGTCGTTGTATGCCGACTGGTAAGCTGCCGAGCCGGCGCCAAACCGGGCCGACAGGTCGTTGAGGTAGGTTTTGAACTGAATGCGTTCGCTGTCATCGTCCAACCCATCAAAACCCACATCCTGGTACGGCCGGTCGGCCGCTTCATTACTAAAGGCATTGGTTACCTGCAGGGAGTTCAGGGGCATCTTTCCCCACCTCGAAGTATCTGTTGAGGTAGTTGTACTGGCAGAAGGCAATCCGTTCTCAAATAACCGCTTCTGGTCTTTCAGAATATCTTCTGAAACACTGCCCAGATCAAGGTATAATTTACCGCCGCGGCTACTGGTATTGGTAATAAATGGGTCCTGCAACCAGAATTCAAGATACTGGATATTGCTGCTCTCAAAATCGGGTTGATCGATCGACCGCATAATACCACCCCAGCGTTTTTCGGGGTTCAGCAATTGTCCTTTATCGTTGATGCTTCCCGCCCTTGCATCAAAATTATAGGGCCCTCTTTCAGTTGGGTAATAGGCCAGGTCAAAAGTGACCAGTTGGGTTGTGCCGTATTCAGAAGACTTTTGCGGAAATAATTGTTGCTCTATGATCGACATAATGCGCGGGTCGCTGAAGTTCTCATAGCTGCGCACGGGGTTATCGGTGGTGGTTTTGCTTTGCAGGTTGGTCTCAATATTATACCAGGCCAGGTTGGCGCGGTTATAGCCGTACGAAAGGTCATTCGTTAAACTGGCTTCGGGAAAAAGGCCATTACCCTGCGGCGTGGAGGCCAGCGCCCAACTGGTGACCGGGTAACGCAGATCGATGCTACCGGCCGTACCTTCAAAATCGTCGATGTAAATGGTACCGTCGCTCCCCTTCCCTATTTGTTTGGCATGGCCGGGTTGCAATAGAGCCGTTTCGGCATAACCGGTAATGGTGCTCACTTCCTTTGTATTGTAAAATGGTAGGCGGTTGAGCCATCGGGTTAGCTGGCGGCTCCGGGCAAAGTAGTTTACATCTAACCCATACATGGTGTTACGAATGGGGTCATCGCCATAACTTACCCTGGTAAAGAAGGGGCGTTCATTCAACCGCTCAATGGTAGCGCCAATGGAAAGCGATTCGCGGGCGCTTTGTTTGGCCATATAATCGAGCCGCAGGCCAAGCAATCCCTTTTGCTGCAGGCCCGACGTCGCATTGTTCTCATACTGTACATTCACCGCCACGCCCGAGTTAATGATCGCCTGGTTGATGATCTTCACCGAACCTGATATATAATCAACCTGGTAATCTACATTCTCCGTTAGCGTGGTGCCGCCAGCCGTCACCTTTACAGACCCCTGCGGCACATTCAGGGCATTTAATGAGAGATCGCCGCCCGCCTGCCCTTTGGCGGAACCGCTGATGATATAGCGGTTTACATTTGAAAAGGTTTGCGCCACCGCCTTTATGGTATCATACAGGGATTGGTACAAATAATGCTGCGCAACAGTGGCCGAGTTGCGGAATGCCAGCGAATCGAGGTCATGACCAAACGGTTCCAACAGGGGAAAGATCACCAGCCCGCTGGTTGAGTTAATGGTATAACCTTCCACATAATCAAAAACACCATCGGGCGAAGGATCGCTTTGGCTGTTCAGCCGGTCGAGGTTCAGCACGCTGATCAGGGGCACGCCGGTTTTATCTCCTTCGGGCAAATACCGTTTACTGCCTTTGCCCGGTTCATCGTATAATACGTTCAACCTAAAACCATCAGCCTGAATATTGGAAATATAGCTGCCACCTGCCATCCTGATCGAATACACATTCTTCATCATGAGGTCCCACAGGGGCAATGTCGTATTGGGCGCAGTGGCTTTCAACAGTTTTACCATCAGTACTTTTTGCGTTCCGGAATAATTCCCAGTAGTGGTGTCGGGCGGTACATCCTGCGAAAACTCCCCCACCTGGTAAATGCGGCCATTGTAGCTGTATTGATAAGCCACGGCCAGCACATCATTTGCCTGCAGGGTCTGGTTCAGTGAAATAAATCCCAGCCGCGGATAAATTTTATAGGTGGTAGAATCGAGCTTGCGGGCATACACCTTTTCAAAATCTTTTGATTGTTGCAGGCCCAGCGTGGTCATTATATTTACCACCTGCGATGATTGCCGCCCGCCCGAACTGTTGACAATATTCCGGTACACATCATTGGCATCGTTGTACGGGTATGGCGCCGCGCTTTGCGCATGTACATTGGCATTGGCCGGACTGGCTTCCCCCAGATCGGCCAACCCCACGATCTCGCGGGCATTGGTAGTGGCGCCGGTACGGTTAGTGATCCACACTTCAACCCGCAGTATCTGCACAGAAGAATTCACAGCCGGCAGGTTGCTCATGGCTTTGTTATAGTTGTTCCGGAAGTATTGCCCTAATAAGAAGTGGCGGTTCTCATCATACTCCGATGCCTTGAATTGAAACGTACTGGTGGCAGCGCCGCTTTGCATATTCATGCTTTGCGTTTGGCTTCGCTGGGAAGCCAGTACACCCGATACATACAATTTACCGAATTGCAAACTGGTCTTCACGCCAAATAAAGATTGCGCCCCGGGTATCAGGGTGCTTTTTGTAGAGAAGGAAATATTACCGGCTTCTATCTTTTTTACGATGGCATCATCGGTACCCGTATATTCCAGCTTTAACTGGTTCATGAAATCAAAATTCGCCAGCGTATTATAATTGATGGGCAACTTCAGCATATTGCCAATGGAAGCATTGGCATTGATATTTGCGTTCATGTCAAAGTCGAAACCGCCCATTTTACGGGATTTCTCCGGCAATGCCGGGTTTTCGGTTTTTTGTCCCTGATAGCCTGCCTTAATGTTTACATCGCCCTGCAGACTAAGCGCTACTTTACCAGTACCAAAAATGCGGTTGAATAAATTATCTGTTGCGACCAGATCCGGATGCAGCATTTTTTTATTGAGCATGCTGCTCACATTGGAACGCGTGCGAAAATAATCCTGTTCCTGTTTACGCGCCTTCAGCTGCATTACTTCATCGAAGGTAAGCCAGGTAGGATTGCGGTACCAGGAATTGCCTACGCGCTCCAGGATGTAATACTTTTTTTCTTTGGGATCATACACAACGGAGTCCTGCACATTTGCCGGCGTGTGCAGGTCAAAAGGGTTCCTGCCGGGGTTCGATAAAAAATCGCCCCGGCGGTCGCTGATGGGATACGGCAATGCGATAACAGGCACGGTATCTTTACGGGCTGTATCGGGCAAATTACGGAACGAATGATATGGGTTCTTGTTTTCACGTGGCATAGAAAAAGCAGCAGGCCGCACGAATCCAATGCCTGCTGCAATCATCACCACGATTATGCTACGGATCAAGAGAGACTTTATTAGTTAGGTAAAGGGCGATCTATAAGCAGTAAGTTTATTGGTGAATGGTAAAATGGTTAATGCTCAATGTATCAGTTACCGGTTTCCTGTTCCCGGTTACCAGGCCCTTAATGCAGAATGCCTATTATCAACCTGCGATAAATTTGAGCCCCGGTAACTGGTAACAGGTAACTGGCAACTGCTTTATATCAGCAATAAGTATTCGTAGTTTATGATCCTTGTTATTGTATGATACGCGGCAGCACTGCAAAGCGTTGGAAAAAAGAATAGATTTTTTATTTTAAATATTTACAACAAACAAGCGAACTATCTCACAACAAAACATACGGGCGCATCACCGATACAACCGGGCGGTTCGTCGATGTGATTGCAACAGTAGCCGAGTTTGTACTTTTGTTAAATACTATAACTGGTGTGGCGTGCGTTCTTTATCCCTGGCTTTTACGTTTTGTCAACTGTTCTATTACAGATTGATACGTTTCGCCGACTGGTAATTCCAGTTTATCGATAAATACGCTGGTTTTGCGGACAGCAGTTAAACTATTGATGGAGACAATGTATGATTTATGGATCCTGATAAATTGAGCAGCCGGCAGCTCTTCTTCCATCGCTTTCATACTCATGCGTACCAGCAATGGTTTGGCGGGTGCAACAAAATTTATCTTGACATAATCTTTCAGTCCTTCTATGTAGGTAATATCCTTAAATAATAACTTCACCTGCCGGTATTCGGCATTCACAAAGAAATAAGCGGGGGCCACTTCGGGGGAATGTTTGGCCGCCTTTTTCAACTGGTGCAATTCCCAGGCCTTGTTACAGGCCAGCAGGAAGCGGCTTAACTCAACCGGCTTTAATAAATAATCTACCACATTCAGGTTAAACCCTTCCAGGGCAAACTTTTCATACGCGGTGATCAAAATGAACATGGGCCGCTCGGTAAGGCTTTGAATGAACTGCAAACCGGTGAGCCGCGGCATCTGGATATCGGTAAACACCAGGTCGATCCCGTGCTGCTGCAACACCTTATTGGCCTCCATTACATCTTCACATAAAGCCACCAGCTCCAGGAAGGGAACCTGGCTGATGTAATCTTTTAATAACTGCAGGGCAAAAGGCTCATCATCTATAGCAATACATTTCATCATGGTTGTTGCAGGTTTAATTGTAACGATACCGTGAACCAGTTGTCAATATCGTTTATCAACAGGCTGTACCGGTTTTCATACAATAAATTTAAACGTCTTTTTACATTCTGCAACCCGATGCCCGATGTTTTATCTTTTATTTCATTGGCGCTGCTGTTAAACGTATTGGCCACCCTGAAATAAAGCATATTGCCACTGGTGTACAGCTCAATATCTATCACCGGAAGATCTACAGCGCCGGTTCCATGTTTGAAGGCATTTTCAATAAACGGGATCAGCAACATAGGCGCGATGACGTATTCTTCGTCACCGGGTTCCATGCGCACTTTCAACTGTACTTTATTGCCCATCCGTTGGCGCTGCAGGTCGATATAGCTTTGCAAATACTCCGTTTCCTTTTTCAGCGAAACGGTTTCCTCGTCGGCTTCATACAGGATATACCGCATCAACGACGACAGTTTTATAATAGTGGGCTCCAGCTGGTCGCTTTTTAAGCGGGCCATGGCCAGCATATTATTGAGCACATTGAACATAAAATGCGGACTGATCTGTGACCGTAAGAACGACAATTCCGTCTTCAGGTTTTCTTCCTGCCGTTGTTGCATCAGTTTATCTGACCGTACTTTATCCTGCGCTTGTTTTGAGGCGGTGCCAATTGCCAGCACTGCCATAAAAGGGATCAGGTTAAACAGCGCGCTGTTCAATATTTTGAATGGGTGGCTATGGATGAGGTTGGTGAATAGCCAGCCATGAAAGAATAGCATAATGGCAAACAAGCCCAACGCTGCTCCCGCATAGGCAATATATTTGCGCGTAAAGATCAATTTCGGCGTAAGCACCAGCGCATTAAAATAATACACCGGCCCCCACATTAAACTGGTAAGAATATGCAACAGGAAAAATCCATTGTCATCGGGGTCTTTGGGTCTTGAACCATCGTACCGCATTAAATAAGGCAGCGATAATACAATGGCCCATGCTGCTACGTGCAACACGATCTTTCGCCATGGTATATTATTGGAAGCGCTATTCATAATAATTTGTTGATCTTTTTCATACGGCACGCCTGTATGATGTTTCCAGTTACAGGTTACAGGTTGCAAGTTACAGGTTTCAGGGGCCTTTTCACCATTGACCATTCACCTTACTCATACCGCAATGCTTCAATAGGATCGAGCCGCGATGCTTTTTGCGCCGGGTAATACCCAAAGAACACGCCGGTGATGGCGCAAACCAAAAAGGCTAACAGAATAGAGGATTCGGAAACAAGTGTTGGCCACGACAGGAACACCGACACCAGTTTGGCTGCCGAAACACCCAGTAACACGCCTATAAGGCCACCGGTTATACTGATGAGAACGGCCTCTACCAGGAATTGCAGCAGAATATCAATACCCCGGGCGCCTATCGACATACGCAACCCGATCTCCCGCGTACGTTCCGTTACCGAAACGTACATGATATTCATAATACCGATGCCGCCTACAAATAAGGAGATGCCTGCAATCGCAGCCAGCAATACGGTCAACAGTTCGCTGGTTGAACTGATGGTGCTGATGAGCTCGGCCTGGGTACGCACACTGAAATCATCTTCATCGCCGGCTTGCAGTTTGTGATTGCTGCGCAAAATGGCACTGATCTCCTTCGTAGCCGTATCGGAACTTTGTTCATTGACGGCCGAAGCATAAATACTTTGAATATGCGTAATGGCCAGGATCCTTTTTTGCACTGAAGTGTAAGGCGCCAGCATAATATCATCCTGGTCCTGCCCGAAAGTATTCTCCCCTTTTTCTTCCAGCACGCCAATTACCTTGAACGGGATCTTGTTAAACCGGATGATCTTGCCAACCGGATCTTCGCCGGCCGCAAACAGGTTCTCTACAATGGTTTGCCCTATCAGGCACACTTTGGCCGAAGCATTGACATCTGTCTCAGTAAATGATACGCCTGACTTCAACTTCCATTCCCTGATGGTCAAATAACCCGGACTAACGCCCTGTATGGTGGTAGGCCAGTTTTGTGAATCATTGATCACCTGTCCGCTTGCATTTACTGCCGGTGAAACTGCGGTAACAAAATGCGTTTTACTTTGGATGGCTTTTGCATCTTCCACCCTGAGTGTTTGCAGATCAGAAGCGCCCAGCCTTGCCCCGCCACCCACCGTAACATTGCTCGAGGGGCGAATGTTGATCATATTCGAGCCCATACCCGACAGCTGGCTGCGGATGCTTTGTTTACTACCCTGCCCTATGGCCACCATGGTGATCACCGAACCAACCCCTATAATGATCCCCAGCATTGTTAAAAAAGCCCGTAATTTATTTCGCTGCAAGGCCTTTAGTGCAATGCGGAAGAGATTGTATGTTTTCATAAACTTTATAGTGTTATTAATTGGAACATTACCCGTTCTCAACTGGCGATTGTCAGTTACCGGTTACCGGTGTCCGGTTTCCAGGCCCTTAAAGGGGAATGCTTGCCAGTAATCAGAATGCCATAAATTTGAGCCCGGCAACTGGTACCTGGTAACTGGTAACTTTAATAATCCTCCTTTACCGGTAAAGCCGCCAGCATTTCACGGGCCGATCTCACCTGTTGATTCCGTTCATCTTTTATGATCCTGCCGTCTTTCAATGTAATGGTGCGGCTGCTGAAAGCTGCGATATCGGGTTCATGGGTAACAAACACGATCGTACTCCCCTGCTGATTCAATTCCTGCAGCAACAGCATGATCTCATAGGAAGTGCGCGTATCCAGGTTACCGGTAGCTTCATCGGCCAGGATCATTACCGGTTCATTCACCAGTGCACGGGCAATGGCCACGCGTTGTTGTTGACCGCCCGAAAGCTGGCTGGGCAAATGACCGGCCCTGTCCCCCAGCTTTACCGCCTGTAAGGCCTGCAAGGCTTTTTCGCGGCGTACAGCAGTTGAGATCTTGCTATTGTACAACAAGGGCAACTCTACATTCTCCAATGCTGAGGTGCGAGCCAGCAGGTTGTAGGCCTGAAACACAAAACCGATCTTCTGGTTACGCAGGCGCGCCAGTTCATTGCGCGACAATCCTTTCACATCTACACCGTCGAGCAGGTAAGAACCATTACCCGGCCGATCGAGACAACCCAGCATATTCAACAAAGTAGTTTTACCGGAACCGCTGCTGCCCATAATGGTAACAAACTCGCCCTGCTGCACGGTGAACGATACGCCCTTTAATGCACGCACCGTTTCGCTTCCCATTACAAACTCCCGCTTCAGCTCTTTTATCTCAAGAATTGTTGATGACATGGTCCTTTTTTTTATTAACTGTTATTGTGGGGGCGGTCCCTGGTTCTTATTCTTATTATTACCGCCCGGCGGTTTGGGCATAAACGGACTTGACGCCCCTTTACTGCCACTGCCCTTCTCCGGATTGGTTACCTGGTAACTGGTCACCACCTCATCGGCTTCTGTTATACCCGACAGTATCTGTACTTTGGTTTCATCGGTAAGCCCTGTTTCTACGGGCTGCAACACCAGGCTGCTGTCTTTTTTCAACCACACGAATGTTGGTTTCTTGCCCCCGGTTGGCGGTGCATTAATACCAGTTGGTGGCGCCGGTGGCGCTTCACCACCGGGCTTGCCGGTGGGCGGTCCGCCCGCGATGGCATACTTCATTCGCACCGCTGAATCGGGTTGAAAGGAAAGCGCCTGCGCCGGCACCAATAAAATATTATTGATCTCTTTGGTATACACCGTGATGCTGGCCGTCATCCCGGGTTTTAATTTCAACTCCGCATTAGGTGCATCGACGATAGTGGTATACGTAACTACGTTACTCGATACACTTGGTCGCAACCTGATCTCTTTTACCGTGCCGCTGAATGTATCATTGGGAAAGGCATCGACTGTAAAGATCGCTCTTTGACCCTTTTTTACATTGCCGATATCCGCTTCATCAACCGAAGCCTGTACCTGCATTTTGGTAAGGTCCTTGGCAATGCTGAACAAGGTAGGTGTGCTGAGGCTGGCGGCAACCGTTTGCCCTTCGCTTACACTGCGCGACAATACGGTTCCATCTATGGGCGAATAAATATCGGCAAAGGATAAATTCCTCTGTGCCGAAGCCAGCTGCGCTTTAATGCTGGCTACATTGCCCTTCGCATTGGTGTATAGGTATAAAGCATTTTCCAGCTCCGATTTGCTCACCGCGCCGGCATTGAACAGTTCCTGCTGCCGGTTATAATTACTGGTTTGAAAAACCAGGTTGGCCTGCGCCTGCGACAGGTTGGCCATATACTGTTCTTCCTGCGCCAGCAGCACTGCTTTATCGAGCTGCGCCAATAGTTGACCTTTTTTAACGGGAGCATTAAAATCAACAAACACCGATTTAATAGTGCCGCTAACCTGCGTACCTACGGCTACCGTATCAACCGGTTGTATGGTGCCGGTGGCAGTAACGGTATTGGCTATAGTACCAATGGCAGGATGCGCTGTATGCAGCACCAGCACGCTGGCTTCTTTTTTGAACTTCCAGGCCCAGATACCGGCTGCCACCAACAGCGCCAGTACCGTCCATATGATCCATTTGTATCGTTTCATCTGCGTTATTTTAAAATTCACTGTCAATTGCCTGCTGAAATACCTTTACCGGCGTAGAACGAATACACCTTATTGTACAACAATGCCGAGTATTTCGATTGTACATACGACTGCAGCGCCTGTACGTATGCACTTTTCTGTTGCTGCCATTCGAGAAGGTTCATGGCTCCCAGCCGTAACTGCTCATTGGTAATATCATAGCTTTCCTTACTGGCATTCAACTGAGCTTCGGCCGCCTTGTATTGCGCCATGGCGTTCTGCCAGTTTATAAATGCCTGCTCTACCTGCTGGCTCAGGGTTGTCTTTGTTTCCAGCAACGATAACCTGGCCTGCTCAATGGAGATCTTTGATTTCTCTATATTGGTGCGGTTCGTGCGGCGGCTGTAGATGGGAATACTTACCGAAACCCCGAGCGACTGGTAAAAGTTATTATTCAACTGGGTGAAATAATGGTAGTGCTGGTTGTTACTGTAACCGCTTGCCAGCGCGGCGCTTAAACTAACCGTTGGCTTTCTGCCGGCTTTTACCTTTTCCAGTTCTATTTGCGCCAGTTGTATGCTCAGGTCTTTATTCTTTACTTCGGGCCGGGTGTTCATTGCATCTTCCAGCGCATTTCCTAATGCCGGCGCGGTTGGTGACACGGCAACTGTATCTGGTGCTGCAATGGTTAATTCGTATGTTGGCGGCAATTGCAGCAATTGTTTTAAGGTGAGCGAATTCAGGCGCACCGTATTATTGGCATTTACCAGGTTATATTCATCACTCGCCACCTGCGCTTCTATTTGCACCAGGTCTTTGCGGGCAATGCTGCCGGCCTTGTATTTTATTTGTCCCTGCTTCAATTGTTCTTTGGAAGTAGTGAGCACGGCCTCCAGCGACACTTTATTTTCTTTTGCCAGCAGTATGTTGAACCAGGCCTGGGCAATGCTGAGGCTGATATCGTTTTGCGTTTCCTGCACATTGAGGTTGGCGATCTGTACACTCAGGTCCTTTGATTTGAGATTATTTTTCAGGTAACCGCCATTGTAAAGCGTCACCGAGGAGTTGATGGCATAGTTGCTGCTAAAGCTGGCCTGGGTGGCAAAGCCGCCCACTACCGGGTCGGCACCCTTGCTGTTCACGAGTGACTGCGAAACCGAACCCGTTACATTGGGGTACAGGGCCGCTTTGGATTGCAGCAGGTCCTGTTGCGTAGACTTTGTGGTGAGTTGTAAAGTGTTTATGGAAATATTATGCTGCGATGCATAGTTGATGCAATCGGGCAAGGTCCATTGCTGTGGCAAGGGCTGTGCGGTGCTGTCCTGCGCCTGAACAGCCCTTGTAAGCAAACAGATGCCGGTTAATATGGTGATTATTCCTGTCTTCATATACTGATACTAATGCCCAAATGTAGTTTTGCTTTTTTCGGGGCAATTTGTATATGAGACCAACCGGCAAAAGATTGCGACCAACACTAAAAACAAGAGGCTGCCCTTCGACAGCCCCTAACTATTGGGAAATATATTGGTTATTTATCTATCCCTGAATAATCCGGACAATAAGCGGAGTTCTATTGATAATAAAATCCAATCGTCTGAATAGTATTTAAAGTATATTTTGAAGCAAGATAAAAAGGCCGCTCAGTGGGCGCACCCAATGCGGGGCCATTTGTGGCGAAGGTTGGATGCTCCCAATTATCAAAATGGGAGACGATGGTACGACAACTATCACCCAATTGTTGCAGCGAAAGCGCTTGCACCACGAGTTTTTTGCCAGTCCTATAATGATAAGCATAGTAGCTACTGTCTTCAGTCCAGATAACGCCATCAATTGCGTTATTAGGTAAAAAATTCTCAATGATGTTGAAATGTTCGTTGAGAGTAACCGATGACTGTATTTTTTTGATCTCTTCCCAAATTTTGGGATGAATGATATGAGCAAAGTATACAAGAGAAATGTATTTCGATCGCTGCTTTTCAGTGATCGCACTTCCAATGTATTGCTTTTGGTTATTAAGCAGGACTGACCATGTATTAGTATTTTCCTGGGCGGTCCAATAGGACATAGGTGTTATTTGCCATCCTTGACCGGAAACAGTAACACTATTAGGTTCAATAAACGTATGATTAGGGTTATCTACCTTGTTATATTCTGTATATTGAACTGTCAGCTGAATTCTTTGAGAAGTTATTTCCCACTTATCTTCGTCATCTTCTCCCGGAACAGGGATTTCTATCACTTCTTCAAAATCAAATGTAATGGTACGCCCCCTTCCATCTCCTACTTTTGTCTCCTGACTGCACTCCCATACATCAGTAGACCTAGTTCCAGACAATTCTACCAGTGTTTATTAGATTGTCCCAATAATTAAATTTAAAACCTCCTAGATCCTCATTTAATGATTTAGGGTCCATGCCATCTAGGTCAACAAATTTTATCGGGTTATTAAAGGTATAACTAAAAGTTGAGACCGCTGGATATGAACCAGCATGCGGATCTGGGGCGTGGAACCTACCAATTTGCGGATCGTACATCCTGGCGCTATAATCATACCATTCTAAGCCACTGCCATCACTAAACTCTTTATCTTGCTTCTCCTTTCCATTGTATTTATACTTGTTTTCCTCTCTGCCAAACGCCTTTGAACATAGTGCTGTCATGGTAAGCCCAAAAGGATAATAGTGGGTCTCTTCCAACAAGGGGCCTGTGCGGTGCACTACCGAAAGGTTGTCAAAGTATACGTCCCGGTTCCCTGTCTCGTTGCTTACATAAACATATAAGTATCCGTTCTTGGTAATAGGAATGCCTGATTGGGCTAACGTGGTCAACACATCAGCGCTTCCAACTGGTATGGCTCCGGACTGCGGAAAGCTATTGACATAGGTAAACTGTTCATCCAGTAGTATCCAGTTTAGATAAGCCCTCGGTTTAGTAGCGTTGCTGGTATCGCGGCTGTTTAGAAAAGAATTAATCGGCCCAATCAACGGGCTGGAACCCGTGTTGGCAAGTTCGCTGAGCGTGGCTTTTGTTTCACCGGCTACCGTGACCAGACCGCCAGCAAGTGAGCCCAGAATGTCATTAAGAGCAGAATTATTCCCAATGCCTGCACCAGAGGGGCGATAAAAAGATTTTACCCCAATATCGATCGTGTCGCCAGCCATAACCCTGAGAGTTAGCGATGGACCAATTTTATTGCCACTGCCGTTAACCCATGACACCCATTCATTTGGGTTCGTTATAGATGTATCCACCGGATAACCACCAGGGACAACTGCTGTACTACATGCCGTCAGGGTAACGTTATTAAAGAGTGCGTCTTCCTTTGCGCGATAGTTTGGCTCCATCGATGCCAGATATTTGGCTGTATCTTTTTGATCAGTTAATACCATCCGCACGTTGCCCAGGTGGTCCTTGGCAAAATAATCCACTAAATACTTCCAGGCACTATCCCAATTAGAAAGATGTTTCATTATCCGACGTATGCGGCCTTCGTCATGAGCCATTTGCTGGAATTGATCGTTTTGATAAACAAAGGGACCAATGTAGGTATTTTTAATGGTTGGTTTTCCTGTTTCTGTTATGACTTTTTCAATTTTATTTCCTAATGAAAAACTTCGGCGTGGGCCCCTGCATCCGAATCATGATCTTCCTCATAATGAAAAATTGACTGGTTAATAAATAAACAACAAAACACTATCCACTAACCAGCCGCAATAACCGCGCCTGTGTAACTTACCGGCCGGGGCTCCAGCGCATAGGGCCGTGGCCGGTAAGGTTTGCTTTCTGCAGGTATGGAAGCTTCTATATATGCATACCTACAGTTGGCAAACAGGCACATAGGATAAGGTGGTTGCCGGTTTACTGAATAACCCTGCTAATAACCGGAGATATTACTCTTTGCCCGCCGCGGCTTATAGCTACAACCCGGAACCAGTATTTAGCCATGGAAGTAAGACCGCTATACGTGTAGAACGGGTCCTTGCTCATTTCACTGTGCCATACTGTTTCATCGGTAGGCGGTTGGGCAGTGTATTCGTGGAAATAAATGCGCGCGCCCCGTAACCGTTTTACATTGATAGAGACCTCGCCAGGAGCACCTAACATAACATCCAGTTGTTTAATAACCGGATCTGGCGCATTGCTGCTTCCACCTGAGATGAAGAAACCACTACTTAAGATCTTCAGCCGAATCCCTTTACTGGTGAGGTTTACATAGTCGGCCAATTCGGTTAACAATGCAACCAGTTCTGCTTTCTTGCTGTTTTTCAGGGCAACATCTTCCATATCGCGGCCTTTGGCATTGCCAAGCGCGGATTGGAATTCAGGCAACAATTTTTTCATTGCGGCCAGTGCAGCAGGCGGATCCGGAAAATTGGGGTTACCTTCCATTTTCCCCAGCACGCGATAACCAAAGGTTGCCGTTTCACTGTCGGCCAGGTTTTTGTACGTGCTTACAATTACGTCTTGCATATACAATTTTTTAGGTTAAAAAATTAAGATACCAGCTACAACAGAACCTTAAACAAACTTGATTGGCCAATAAAGCTGAACAAGCAATTCGCAGAATAACAATCAACTGTTTGATACTTGTTGCTTGCTGTATGGTTCGTTATCGGGTGTATGTTCTCAGGTTCCGCATGGCGGACGGCAGCTTTGTAACGAATGTTGATTACAGTCTGCCTATTGATTTTGGAAACATCACTAACAACGAACTTCATCAGCGATTTTCAGTACCAGCAGGGCGGTTATACTTGCGCGCTGTTGACAATGCAAATAAACGCCGCCAAACAATACAATACAGGTTATAACCGGTACCAGTACCCCACCTAACGCAATGATATTCAGCAAGATATTTTTTAAAAAAAGTTTCAGAAACCAGGCAAAGGGTGATAAGAAAATGTAAATGAGGAAGTTAGTGCTGAAAATGGACTGTATGAGAATTGTAAAAAGCTGATTATGAATGGTAATCTGGTAATCATATTGTAAGCTGTAGTTTGATACTTACAGGCAGCTTTGCATTATTGCAGACCTTTCTTGCGTTAATGAACAGTTTTACTTTAAACTTATGTAGTGACTGGAGAGAAAATGTGGTGACATTTTGCAGATATACGAAGGCCGTTGAAAACGTTGTGCGTACTAGTTACAAGGCGCTGATGGCAGTCATTAACTTTATGAAATAAGTTCGCACTGTCTGCGTATAAGTAACAATGTGGTGGAAGCAGTGATCAACCTGGTGGTAGCAGTCATTAACTTTACATAGGAGTTCGCAACTTTGGCCCCAGTGTTCGCAACTTTGGTCCCAATGTTTTGAAGTTTCGCCCCAATGTTTTGAACTTTCCACCCCAATCTTTTAAACTTTCCACAAGAAGTTGCAAACAAGTGCCCCATCGTTTGCAACAAGTGTCCCATCGTTAGCAACAAGTGCCTCATCGTTTGCAACAAGTGTCCCATCGTTTGCAACAAGTGCCTCACCGTTTGCAACAAGTGTCCCCATAGTTCCCAACAAGTGTCCCATAGTTCGCAACAAGTGCCTCATCTTTTGCGACATATGCGGCATAATTAGCAACTTTGGGGCGGCAAATCAAAAAGATAGCGCCGGTTAACTTACAGTTGTGTAATTTGATAAACTTCTTAGTGAAAATTAGAAAAAGAGTCACAAGCCGGCAATTAAAATGGAATCACAAAAGATAAGTTGCCCATTTTACAATTTGCGATCACGCCATAAAGAGAGGAAAGTTGACTCCTTCGATAATGTATTTTACACGCTAAAGGCTACAATTTTTTGCATAACTGTGCCCATTAAATCAAGGGCCGCAAGTATTGCCATCATTTACAGGATGTAACCGGCTCAACAAAACAAAAACCCCCGCGGCCAAGCCGGGGGGCCAAACGTAACGCACGAGAAAAAGCACTGCCATACCTATTTGAATTCCGTTACGTGCTAATACATTAATTACACCTGTAAGGTAGTAGCTATATGAAGTAAGAAGTAAGAGGTAAGAAATTCTCGATCTTCGTACTTCCTACTTCTTACTTCCTACTTCTTACTTCCTACTTCTTACTTCCTACTTCTTACTTCCTACTTCTTACTTCCTACTTCTTACTTCCTACTTCGCCCGCTATTATATACTTACTTTACAATTAAATGCGGAGGTCATTTTCGACAGAACCCGTTACGCTCCTATTAATCTTTCAATCCCAGATATGCCTTTACCGCCTCATAATTATTCCAGTCAACCGCTTTGCGCACCGAAGCGCCACCGGGGATCAGGATATACCGGTATTGCCGCGACTTTTTGCCGGTGGTAGAACTGGTAACCGTTGAAGCATTTACATTGGCATCGATCTCAATGGTATTGGGAGCATAAAAAGGTGAGATCTGTACATCACCTTCAACAAATGGCAGCGGTGTAATTACTTTATTGTCGGGCGTACCAAAGTTTATATACACTTTTATTTCACCGGTCGACAATAAATTATCGGTCACTTTTGGTTCGGTGATCTGCGTAAAGAAAGTACCGCTGGTAGCATCCTGCTGATAGGTGAGATCGAGCCAGGCCGAATATAGTACATTGGCCGTACCGGCATCGCCCTTGTCGCCTTTGTCGCCCTTATCGCCTTTTTCTCCTTTATCACCTTTGTCGCCCTGCGGGCCGGTATCGCCTTTTTTACAGGCAGTGAACGTTAGCCCAATAGCCAGCATACAATAAAAGAAATGGTGCAGACTCCATTGAAATGTGCGTTTCATGATGTTCGTGTTTTTTATGTTTTTGGTTTAATGATTGCTTACCATACGTTCTTCGGACAACCATCGTCGTATTTATTGCCCAACAGAAAGCCCACCATAAATTCATGCGTGCCCTTGCTTACAATATTTAACCCCGAGGTGGTATAATCGTACGAATACCCGATATTGACCTTGTGGCTGATGTTCAACCCTATCATGGCGGCAAACCCATCGTTAAGCCGGTAACCGCCCCCCAGCCAAACCACATCGCGGTACTGCAGTTTGGCGTTGAGATCGATTTGCGTGGGCATGGGCTGCACATACTTTACCATAATGGAAGGGATCAGGTTAAAGTCTTCCCCCAGCAGAAAGCGATACCCGGCCGTAGCAAATACATGCGGCACCATTTTTCCATTGCTGGTTTTAACGGCATTGTCGGAAAAACTTATTTTTTGCGGAATGATCTGTTGTGCGGAGAGGCCCACAAAATAATCAGCCGAATACAGGTACACCCCGGCCATAAAATCGGGCTTCATGGTGTTGGTTAACCCATTGTTGTACACAGCAGGATCTACCTGTACATTACCAAAATCAAGTTTGTTGCTGTTCAGGCTGATATTTGTAAACCCGGCGCCAAAACCGGCGGCCAAACTCGTTCTTACGCTTATCCCTATATGATAGGCGTAAGTGGCATAGGCTGAAAAATAATTCAGTGGGCCCGTACGGTCGTTGATCACCTGCAAGCCCACGCCATGATGCGGCTCTGCGGCGGTATATTCTTCCCAATACCGCTTTCCGCGCGGGTTCTCACCCGGTACATCAAAAGAAGTGGCCGTGGTGCGGTAATCTTTTTTATTCAACGGCGTATGGATGGTCAAATACGAGGTCACCGGCGCATCCTGCAAACCGGCCCATTGATGGCGGTGACTGAGCTTTACATCGGTATAGTTCTCGATGCCTGTTAATGCAGGGTTCAGGATGTACTGATTGAGAATATACTGGGTGTAGTGCGGTTTTTGCTGCGGGTAGGCTACCTGTATGGAAGCCACAACGCAATAGAGTGCTAGTAACTTTTTCATGTGCTACGTTTGAATGTTACCGGTTACCGGATCCCGGTTACCGGGTAAAAAACTCGAGAACCCCGACTATAGATAAATCGATCGACATGTAAGGCCCGGCAACCAGTAACTGGTAACTGGTAACTGGTAACTTGTAACCGGCAACTTCATTTCCCTAATATCTTAAACTCCGTCCTTCTATTTTGCTGCCTTCCCTCCGGATCATCACTGCCATCTTCCTTCTTATTCGGGGCAATGGGTTGGGTGGAACCGTATCCTTTTGCCTGCAGGCGGTTGCGGTCAATGCCTTTGCTGATGAGATAATTGACGCAGGATTGTGCCCTTGCTTCTGACAGGCGCTGGTTGTAGGTTTCGTTACCTATATTATCGGTGTGTGCGCTGAGCTCAATAACAATATCGGGATGCGCATTCAACAGCGCCACCAGTTTATCGAGCGAGGCATGGGATTCGGGTTTCAAAGTGGCCTTATCGAAATCGTAATACACATTATCCATAACCACTGCTGCTGAAACCGGCGGCACATCTTTTACCAGGCAAATAGCCGGATTGATCAGCAGCTCAGCGTCTTCATCGCCGGGTGCATAAAACGGTAAGGAACCACCGCTGTACCCGCTGATAGTGGCCACTGCTTTCAATGGCTGAAACTCATCGAGCGTAAAGGAATAATTGCCGTCACTGGCCGTGGTTTGGGTGTACACTACTTTATTTTGGATAGTATCGAGGATGTTGATCGTAACGCCTGGTAAAGGCGTTTTATCGTCGCAGCTAACAACCTGCCCGCTCACCTGTTTGCGCGGCAGTTTCTTATTCAAATAGAACAACTCCAGGCAGCAGGTAGCTTCGCGGTCACTGCTGAGCCAAACATTTTCCAGCACATTGCGGGCGCTGCCCTTGCTTACGAAGTAAATATCATCTTTCACCGAATTGACGGGGTAACCAAAATTCACCGGCGGCGCCCATTTGTCGATAGTCCCTTTGCTGTAAAAGAAATCGTACCCACCCATACCTACACGGCCATTCCCCGAAAAAACCAGCGTTGCCGAAGGCTCGTGATAATAAGGCGCCTGTTCATCATATACGGTGTTGACCACCTCCCCCATGTTGGCGGTGCGAAATGGGTTACCGTTGGCATCCAGTTCGGCATACCAAAGATCAAAACCGCCAAAACCGCCGGTTTTGTCGCTGGCGTACAGTAAGTATTTTCCGCCGGGCATTACAAAAGGTTGCTGCGTGCTAAAACCGGTTGCGTTGATGGTGCTGTCTAACAATTCCGGTTCTCCCCAGTCATTGCCTTTTTTGCGGCTGCTATAGATGGCAGATACTTTTTTACCTCCTACAATATTCCAACGCGTCAGGAATAGGGTATTACCATCGGGCGTAACACTCACCACGCCCTGGTGTATGGTGGCGCCCTGTGGCAGCGGCAATGGTTTTACGTCGCCGGTTACGCCATCTGTTACCGGCGTGGTATACACCCGGTTTATGTGCGACTGGTGCTGAGCACCCGTACTATCGATGCGGGTGGAGGTGAACAGCAGGGTATTTTCGTTCAGCCATACCGGTGCATAATTGGCGCCTTCCGTATTCAGGGGCGTAGCCGCCTTTTGCACGTTGTACAGTTTCAGGTCTTTCTTTTTTAACTGGGTTTGAATGAACCGCAGACTCATCAATTCCTTTTTCGCCGACTCCCCATACTGATCATCGCTGCGGTGTTCATCGAGGAAATGGTTGAATTCCTTTTCCGACTCGTCGTATTTAGCCAGCGCCCGCAGCTCCAATGCATAATAATAGCGGGCCAGCGGAAACTCAGTGGCACCGGCTTCGAGGGTTTGATTGTAATAATCAGCCGCTTTGGCATGGTCGTGCAACAGCCGGTAACTCTCTGCTACCCGGTACAAAGCCTGCTGGCGGCTGCTTACCGGCCCATTGTTCTTTTTGATAGCTGAGGAAGGAACCGTATAGGGACTGTATTCTTCTTTTTTTAAATGCTGGCTGGCAGTGCCTAAATATTTTTCATAGTACTGCGCCGCAGAATAATAGTCGGCCTTTTTATAATAATTATCTGCAGCCCGCAAATAATCGTAGGTGAACTGGGCCTTTACTGCAATGAGGCTGCAACACAAAATGCCGGTGGCAAATATCTTTTTCATAACTACGTTTTTATAAGATCAATGTCTATTGTTTTCATAGGCAGCAATCGTTTCCTCTTGGTATATAATGACAGGGTATTGTTTTTAAATAAGCGGTTGGTAGAAACCAACCGCGTTAGGACATTGGTGTACCTATGACTATAAGCGCGGACAGACAAAATCCACTTCGGGTGTCTTTATTGATCTTCGACCAATAAATGACAATGAGATCTCAAAGCTGTTGGAGCCATGCGCCATTTTCCCCAGTTCAGAGGTGTTGACATCATAGCTAACCCCCAGCACCATATTTTTATGAGCAAACCCTACAAAGGGTGACAAAGCATCTTTAAAGCGGTAGTTGGCACCCAGCATCAGATCCGTTCCGGGCGCTGCGATGAGGCGGGCATAAGCGCCGGCCATTTTCTCTGAGGCCGATCCCTGTTTCAGGTACAGGAGATTGGGCGTCAGACTTAACACATCCGACAACGTAATGCGCACCCCGGCATGCGCTGTAAACCGCATGGGCAGGCGGGCATTACCGGTTTCACTGAACTTATCATCGGGCTGCGTCAAATGCGCCACAGAGAACCCGCCAAACAAATTCATTTTCTTTCCCGGTTGGGCATCGTAATACAGAATGCCGGCAGTAGCATCGAATGAAGTGGCAGACGTTTTACTGAAGCTTTCGGCCGATGTAGCGCCCGGGTTATAGCCGGTGATGGGGTTCCACTGATCGCCAAACGTGAGCTTGGAACGGTTGAATTTCCGTTGTATAACCCCGATCTGCATCCCCATCACAATGCGGTGGTATTCCTGCGGGCCAAAGCGTACGCCGTTATAGGCATAACTTGCATAACCGGTGAAATAATTATAACCGCCATCCCCGGCTTTCTGGTTCAATACACTCAACCCGAAACTGGAGTTCTTGTTCGTTGTGAAATCAACCGCCACACCCGGTGTGGTGAACGGACTGCTGATATTACCCCACTGCGAACGGTAGATGCCCGAGATGCGGTAATCGCCGTCAAACGCGCCGGTCAATGCCGGGTTTAACCAGGCGGGATATACATAGTATTGTGAGAAATGCGGATCAACCTGGGCCTGCAGGAGGTGTGTTCCCAGGCAAGTTAAGATCAACAGTATTAAATTCTTTCTCATCGCGTATAGTTTTGTATTGTATGAATTAAATCTTATCGTTTTTTTAAATTTCCTTTCTCATACCTCTTTCTCTTCCTGAAAAAATCCCGAAGTAAGAAGTAGGAAGTACGAAGAACCCGAATTTCATAGCTCGCGATGTTTTCCGCTTTTCTTACTTCTTACCTCCTACTTCCTACTTCTTACCTCCTACTTCACTATCGTTACAGACCCTGTCCTGGGCTGGAACCCATTCCTAAGGTGAATGACATAGTAATACGTGGCCATGGGCAATGGCTTGCCGCTAACGGTTCCATCCCAGGGCGTGCCGTAACCAGCTGAATAAAATACCCGCTGCCCGTACCGGTTGAACACTTCCACCGTACAACCGGGATAATCGCTCAGGTTGGTGATGACCCAGGTATCGTGTATGCCATCGCCGTTTGGCGAGAAGGCATTGGGCACATTGACCGGTTTCAGGATCTTGACTTTCAGAAAATCGGCTGCGGTGCACTGTCCTTCCCCGGTAGCCGTTAACGTATACGTTTCATCCATCATCGCGGGCAACAGGGGCCGTAACACATGGGGGTTACTTAAACCGGTTGGGGGCGACCAGTTGAACACCAGCACCGTTGAATCGTTGGCAGTGGGATTGAATTGCACCACGGTCCCCTGCGGCACGGTGAAGGAAGGCCCGGCATCGATGACCGGTTGCAGGTATACGACCACCGGTTTGGTAACCGGCTGCGAAGTGCAACCCGCTGCATTGGTGACCTGCAACTGTACCGTATAGGTACCCGGTAGCTGATAGCGTTTCACCGGGTTCTGTTTGGTAGCGGAGGTACCATCGCCAAAGTTCCAGTCCCATTTATTAATAGTGCTGTTGCTGGAAGTGCTTTCATCACTGAATGCATTATCTGATCCCTGGCACAGAGTATCGGGCGCTACAGTAAACGCTGCAACTGGTTTATCAAAAAACGAGGCGAACGTTTTTGAGGCACTGCCTGCGCAACCGAAGGCGGAAGTGGCATCTAACCGGATGGTATAAGAACCGGAAGCATTGTACACATGCGTAGCATTGGTCGCATGCGACACGGTACTGTTGTCGCCAAAATCCCAGGTGTACCCAAGGGCACTCTGATCTGCTACGGTGGTAGCATTTTTGAATTCGGCCGACCCACCCGGCATACATACCGCTGCTGGTAAACTGAAATCAGTTACCGGCAGCGGATGTACTGTTACTGACCGGGTTACTGTATCACTGGTGCACCCCTGATCACTCACTGCAACCAGCTTTACAGCATACGTGTTATATATAGACCATGTGTGTGTAAACGGATTTCCATTGGTATACGGCACCCAGCTGGCATCGCCGAAATTCCATCGCCAGCTGGTTATTGCGCCGGAGGCAATGGTTGATTGATCGGTGATGGTGGCCGACTGGCCCAGGCAAATATCACCGGTGGCCGTAAAGAGCGCCGTTGGTTTTGGATATACGGTGATCGTACTCGTTACACTCTCTGTACAACCGGCCGTTGTGGTAAACGTATAAGTAATGGTGTGCGTTCCCGCCCCGGCAACAGATGGCGTAAAGTTGCCATTGGCCGTTGTGCCGGGACCGCTGTAAACACCAGTTCCGGGTACGCCATTGGTTACCGCAGCGGTGGCCACCGATACCGGTGTGCTTATGTTGGCACAAACCGGGGCCAGTGCCGGATAATTTAACCGCGGCCGCAAACTGAATGTGGCGGCAACCGTTGTATCTTTTGTACAGCCATTGGCCGTGGTTACGCTGAACGTAATATTATAAGTACCGAACGAATAGGTATGCGATGGGTTCTGCAGCGTAGATGTATTCGGGTTAGCCGGTGTGGCACTGGGATCGCCGAAGTTCCAGCTGAAGCCACTCAGCGTTTGCCCATCGGGCACCTTGGTGGTATCGGTGAATTGTACAATACCATTATCGGGCAAACAACCTGCAGGATAACTGAAGCCGGGTTTTGGTTTGGCATATACCGTAACATCAACCCGCGCCGTATCACTTACACAGGTATTACTCACTTTCACCACATGTTTGGCGGTATAGCGGCCCCATGCCGGATATAATTTTGTTTGCGCATTTCCATTGGCAGCAGTGGTATTGGTATTGTTCCCATAATCATAATACCAACTATTGATGGGGACCGGACCGCCATAAGAAGATGTTTCATTGAAGGTGATGGGGCTGCCTTCGCAAACAGCCAGCGGCGTTGCGGTTAACGTAGTTACCGGTACCGCATAAATGGTAATGGGTTTGGTAACATCGGCCACGCACCCATCAGTAGTAACTACCTGCAATTGCACAGGCTGTGTACCGGCCGGGCTTAATAATTTGAATGGGTTCTGCAAACCGGTGGTACTGCCATCGGCAAAGGTCCATTTCCATTGGCCGATGGTATAGGTACCCGTTGAACCCGGACCCGTAAACGCTATTGTATCTTTTATACAGCCTGTGGGATGGGCAAAGGTAAAGTCGGCCGTAGGCTTTGGCTTAACTTCCACCGTGATCTTTAACTCTTCGGTATTGTTGCAATTGTCTAATGATAAACTGGTTGATTTTATAGGTATGGTGTACGTGCCGGGCGTGTTGAAAACGTAGGTGCCGGGCAACGTGTATTTATAATAGGTAATACCATTTACCGTTACAGTGCCTCCATAGCCGGTTGACGCCGGATCTAATGTCACATTGGCATTGGGTGTAACAACTGCCCCCAGTGAACTGATATTCCATACCAGCTTCAATGGCTGGTACCGGATGAGCGCCGACAATTTAACCGGCGTATTTACACAGGTGTATTTGTGCATGTTCGTTCCGCCATTGGCCGTATCGGGTTCGTTGTGCACACTGCCTACTGCATTCAGGTTGTTTAAATAGGTACCTACATTATAAGCATAGCTTTCTGCACCTCCCTGCCCGTAGGTAATGCCAGTGAATGCGGAATCACAGGTTACCAGGCATTGCCCCAATGGCGGCGCCGGTGGCAATGGACAATCCCATCGCTTTATGACCACCGAATAACCGGGCATATTAGGATGCGGATACACCAAACTAAAAAGGGAGTTGCCACCGATCTTTAAAGAACTTACTCCCGGCGATGGCAAAATTATCGTTACATAATTCACCTGTATGCCTACTTTATTGTTGCGGAAGAAGCCCACGTTTTTGATAGCCTGTTCAATGGGGCTTAGCACCACCATTTCAGGATCGCCCAAACCGCCGGCTCCCAAACAGCCCCCGCCGGTCATAAACTGCATCACTTCAATGGGTTTATCGGCTTCTATTACATCGGCCGTACTGCTTTCGTATGCATAAAAGTTGCCGTTTTGTAATGTAGCGGAGTATGGCGGACTGCTGATCGGTGTATTATTCACTTTGACTACCGTAGCCGGGTCACGCACGGCGATCTTATAAGTACTTCGGGCAAAAGAGCCTGGTGTTGAAGAACCCGAGAAGGGTGCGGTCAAATATTTTTTACCCCAGGCGTGTTGCGGAAACAATTGCTGGTTATCATTATCGCCGCCACCGCTACCACAACTGGCGGGGTTGGCTGTACGGCTGCTGCCGGCAAATACGGCAATGGGATTGCAATCATTGGCGCCATTGGCCATGGAGCGAATGGTAGTACCTGTTAGTTGCCGGCCCGAGCTGGCACTACCGCCATTACCATTCGCGTCGGCCCCGTCATTGGCGCCTATCATTTGATAGATCTGTCCTTTCATTAACGTGATGGTAGACGTAACCCCTGGCTGCAACCCCGTTTTATCCTGCGCCCTTGTAAGCACCGAAGGCGTAACCTGTATCACCGTATTGTCTTTACTGGCTAATACATAGATCCAATTGTAACAATTGCTCGCATAATCCTGCTTGCTGTTCAATGATACATACGAATAGCCCCAGGCAGTGACCGGCAATAACATAGTGGCACCGGAAGAGGTTAGTCCATATATAAGCGCATAAGCAACAATGGGCACATTACTTTCTATATGAATTCCCTTCTTTCTGAATACACCGGCGCCACCGGTGCCTGCAGGCGGCGGGTCAGTGATCAGGCGCGCATCATAATTGGGATCACTTAACGGATCGCCGGTAACCGCCGGTACGTTGGGAATGCCCTTGGGTATAATATCGGAGGCAATGACCGTATAGGCCGGGATCGTATAGGTTTTCCGCCACCAGGTGGCCGGCACCAGGCCGCTGCTGTCGATGGTTACCGTAACCGTGGCGGGCTGATCTTCGGCACTCAGGTATAACACCATATTCATATCGTTGGTGCCGGTTTCCATGAACTGGTGATGGCCATACCCTACCCAGAATTCCGTTCCCCGGTTCGATACATTCTGTGCCAGCGACCATATACTGCCCAACAAACATGCAACCACCAACAACATGCTCTTGCCCAACTTATGTTCACTACAACTCGCCATATTGCCTATTTTTTAGATGATTCATTATATTTATTCACCATTCACCATTGACCATTCACCACTATCTTATCAGATTTATAGCTCCTTTCTTATTCAATGTAGTTCCATCTGTGAGCACCATGTGGCACACATACATGTACACACCGCTTGGCTGTTGTTTGCCTTTGTAGGTGCCGTCCCATCCCCTGTTCTGGTCCTGTGTTTCGAACAACTTCTCACCCCACTGGTTAAATACCACCAGTTTCAATGTGGCGATCTTGTAGCCATATACTTTCAGTACATCGTTCAATCCGTCGCCATTGGGTGTAAAGCTGTTGGGGATGAAGACGCCATCGGGCAATACCTGTTGCGATACAGGCGCCGACACCGTCGCTGAACAAGGCCCATGCGCTTTCACGATGATGGTAACGGTTTGCAGTGGTTGCAATCCGGCCACTGTATGGGTCAATCCGGTTGAGCCGGAAGATGGAGGCGTCCACGTATTGCCACCATCGATCGACACTTCATATCCTGTGGCGCCGGGCACTGCATTCCATTTGAACCGTACAAGGTTACTCGAAACCGAATCAACTGCCACTACCGGCTGCAATACGCCGGCCTGCACGGCCACCGATACTTTGGTCATTTCGGAGCTGCAACCTGTTGTTGAAGTTTGTTGCACATAGTAATCGGTACCAGCCGTTACATTGATCAATGTTAATGTTGGTCCGGTGCCTATTACCGCGCCACCGTTTGGCGAGGCATACCAGGTGTAGGTAGCGGCCGCATCGGGGTTTTCTACCTTCAGCGTGGTATCGGTTCCGGTACAGATGGCTATCGAATTCACTTTTACAATGGGCAGCGGTTTCACCACTATTTGTTTGGTGGTATCGCCCACACAGCCATCTGCAGTTATTGATTGTAGTTTTTCGTTGTAAGTGCCAGGTGTATTATACGTGTAAGTAACCTGCTTTCCGGTCGCCTTGGTGCCATCATGGAAATTCCATTTCCACGAATTCACCGCAATACCGTTCTGTGCGGTTGCTTCGCCGATAAACGTTGCGATGTCTTTTACACAACCGGAGAAGTTCACGGTAAAGTCGGCTTTCGGCGCCGGCACTACCTGTACATAGATGAGGTCGCGGCCGGTATGATCACAACTTTCAATATCAGGATGATCGTACACGATCTCGATGGTATATACACCAGGCGCGCCGAACGTATAATCCTGGTTAAGCGGGAATATATAATGCTGAACCCCATTTATATAAGTGCTGTCTGCAGGAACCGGTGCGGTCACCGTAACATCTGCATTGGGTGTAAGGCCCGGTACGCGGCTGAATTTCCACGTTAATGTATTTGGAATGAATGGCAGGTAGGCGGTGAACCGGAATGGCGTTCCTGCGCAGGTATAATCAACCTTGTTGCCATTGTTCAGCGTATTGGAAATAGTGCCCAACCCCTGTAACGTTTTCACCATGGTGCCCACGTTGTACCCATAGCTTTCCACACTGCCCAATCCATACACCAGCCCCAGGTACGCAGAATCACTTTCCACAGAACTTTGTCCTGCCCCGGTGGGCCATTTCTTGATGGCTACGGTATAACCAGGCTGCGAATGCGCATAACTGTATTTGTCGGCAGCCGGGATCAAATTCCAGGGCACGCCATCTATCTTCAGGGAGTTCATGCCACTGTCGCGTAAAATGAGCGTGAGATAATTTATATCAATGGCCGATAAATTATTGCGGTAGAAACCGGAGAACTTGTTGATTGCCTGTTCGGCCGGACTTAAAATATTACTTTCCGGATCACCCAACCCACCGGTATTGGGACAGCTGCCCGATGAGGACATATACTGCACCATGGTTACCGGTTTGTCGGCAGTAATAATATCGGCCGTATTGCTTTCATACTGGTAATACCGGTTATTGATAAGGCTGCTGAGCGGCAACTGCACATTGTTGCGTTTTACCACCGTAGCCGGATCTTTTACCAGGATGCGATAGATATTTGTCATCAGCGAGCTGATACCGGTGCTATTGGAAGTGGGCGCCGTGAGGTAGGTTTTGCCCCAGGCCGAGTACGGGAAGGTCTGTTGCAGGAAGAGGTCACCCGATGAACCGGTGCCATTTCCACAACCTATACCTGTACGCGAACTACCGGTAAACACGCCTATAGGATGACATTCGTTATTGGCGTTGGGAATTGATTTTATAATAGAACCGGTAAGGTCGTACCCTTCACTGCCACCGATCATGGCACCCAGCACCTGGTATACCTCGCCCGCATTTAAGGTAACCGTGAATGGTACATTGGCAGGTTTGCCGGCCAGGGTGGGAACCGAGGGTGTGATCTCTACCACGGTATTGTCTTTATCGGCCACTACCATAATGGTAGTGTAAGCACCCGTGCTGCTATAATTCTGCCGGTTGTTCAATGAATAATACTCATAACCCCATACCCCAACCGGGAACAACATGGTGGCGCCGGAGTTGGCGCTGGCGAAAATATGCGCATACGCGGTAATGGGCACATCGCTCACAATGCTGATGCCGCGGTCGTACAACCCTTCATCGAGCAGGCGGGCATCATCGAGCCCCGTCTTCGGCATATAATCAGAAGCCTTTGTTGTAAATGGCGGAATGGTATAGTTACGTACCCAGTTGGTGCCATTGATGCGCACCTGCACATTGGCCGGCTGGTCGGTGGTGCTCATATACAATACCATTTCCTGGCTATTTGAACCGGGGTTAAAATCATAGCTGCGCTGGTACCCTACCCAGAAGCGCTTGCCACGGTTCGAACTGTCTTTATCGGGCAGTACCGGTGGCGCATATGGATTCACCAGGCCGGTGAAGCGATCGATATAGTTCACAGAATTTTGCCAGATCTTTTTCTTCAGCACATCTACGCGGCTGCTGAGGCCTACTACCCAGGCATTCGACACGGTTGTTTTGCCGAGGCCCAATTGGTACTGGTCAGGAACCGAACCCTGCCAGGGATCGAGGTAGAACAATTCCATATTGTAATCGTAATTACCACCGCCGGGCATATCCACTTTTGTATAGAAGAACATGGAATCGGGGCGTGGCGACAGTCCTGCGGGCACCACACCGGAGTACCGGCGCGCTTCCACTGCAGTGGGCACGGTTGGCCCCCAGGTAATTTTCATTACCGTATCGGTTCCGTACATAAATGTTTGCAACTGGTTGGCAACCGGTGCGGCTGGGGTGGCCGTCAGCATCGTTGGCAATGCCGTTGGATAGAACTCGTATGCACCCAGGTCAGGCACCCCTTGCGTAAGCGTCACCGGCCTGGTGCTGTCGTTAAAGTCGCGGTTATTGCCTGCTATCTGTACCCCACGGCCATGCATGGCCCATACATCGGGGTTGGCCAAATCGGGATGCAGGTCGGCATCGCTCACAAATGCCGGCGGATATACGATTGAATATTTATCCCAGTAAGAAGCAGCTTTCCAGTCGGCCAGCGTAGCAAACGCCCCAACAGGGTTGGCCCGTTGCACCAGCGTGGTTCCGCTTGTATACAACATATTGTAATCGCTGGTGAGCGACTGGCTGCTGTTGTTCACATACAGGGCTGCACCACCGCCTTTTGCCGAGAAAATGTTATTACGTAACAGCACATTGGTTGATGCGGTATTCAACAGGTACATGGCGTAGTTATTGGTGGTTGCCGCCGTTGTACTGTTCACCGTATTATTATAATAATTGGCTACACTAAAATTATTATGGTATAAGCCATACGAAGCGGTACCGCTTGTATTGATGGCCACCACGTTGTTCTGCACCCCGATGCCCGGTGAGCCCGAGAGGTAAATACCGTACAGGGTCCCGCTGTTATTGTTTACTGCCGTTACGCCGTTATTGGCCAGCTTGCCCCGAAGGGTGAGGGAAGAATCGCAATTGATCAACGCCAGGCCATACACGATAGTGGTGGCATTTTTAACCGTCACGTTGTTGCCGGTTACCTGGTAACTGGAATCGCAATCGATGGCGTAGATGCCATAAGCCTGTGCATTCACCGGACCGTTCACGGTAACTGTATTTTTATTCAACCGCACGCGTTTAATACTGGCGGCATAAATTCCATATTGCCAGGCGCCGCTCACGGTATTGCTGTCGATCACATGATCGGGGGTAAGCCCGGCGCCTGTTCCCGTACCGGCAAAGTAAATTCCACTGGCGCCGTTGTTGATGGTATTGCCTTTGATCACGTTACTGGTCCCTTTCAACTGATTAGCATAAATACCGGCTATGTTGTTCGAAGCAACCGTAACAACCGGGGCTGTTACAATACAATTCACAATGCTGTCATAGGAAGCAGAACCGGCCAACTCCACTACCCTGCCGAACGACGTGTTGGTACCGGAAACAGTGAGGTTACGGAAGATGAAATGAGTGGCACTGTCGAGCTTCAGCGTATAGTTAGCCGAAGTGGTGCCCGCATTAGTCAGGTTCACTGAACTGGCCACACTATTGGCGCTCTGGAACGTTACGGTATTAATGGTTGAGGTATTTGGAATATAAGGTATTCGTATCTGCTCGTTGTAAGTACCGGCTGCCACATTGAACACTACGGCACCGGTAATACCGCATAACAAGGCATCCACTGCACTCTGGAAGGATGTAAAATTGGTTGCCGAGGCTGGCAGGCCGGGATCGATGGTATACGTGCCAGCCAGCAGGATCTTATTCAGGATCACCTGTACCGGGGCCGTATACACGGTATTGTTGGTGCAGGTGACTGCTGCGCGGTACCAGGTACTTAACCCGGTTTTTGTATTGAATTGCGGGAAGTATTGCACGGGACTGATGTTGGTCCAGTTGGTCACTCCATCGAACGATGATTGCCATTGGAAGGTAATAGCTCCCAGCGGTGAATGCCCGGTCACCGTTAAGACGATCGGCGTTTCCAAACATACACCGGAATTAGGCGTCACTATTGCGGTGCCCGCCACCGGTGGGGTTGCGCAAGGCAGCGGTGCAAATTCATACGCGCCTATATCGGGCGTACTGGCCGAACGGACTGCATTCAGGATATCTGTTCCAATGCCTACGGGCGTACCCTTGTTATCGAGCGCGGCCAGTAATGGCATATAGTTGCCATTGCTTACGTCGGTATACAGCGGGTTCAGGCTGTACGAACTGGAATCTTTACCTGTTGCCGCCACCCAGTCGGCCAGCGTGGTACGGTTGGCCGTATAATAACCCACATGCGCATTGGTGGCATTCACAAAGAAGTCGTTGTAGTTCGATAGCACTTCACTGGTGGTTGAGCCAAGGTAAAAGGCGTGTTTGGTGCCGGTTCCTCCCCTATTTATAGTTACTATGTTATTGAGGAACTGAATACCGGTTGCTGAAGTGGTATGGTAAAAGCCCACACTTACACCGGTGGCCGTACTCAGCGTATTATCGATAGAAATGGTATTGTGATAATACCAGATATTGTTGGAACCGGCATTATACAGGGCATAGATGGGCCCGTTGCCATCGAGATCATAGAACAGGTTATTGCTCACTGTATCTTCTGTGGCAGCAGAGATGTTGTGATAGATGCCATAGAAGGTGGCGGTATTGGCGCTGATGCCGCCAAAGAAACGGGAGAACCTGTTCTTCGTAATGCTTAACCGGTTGCTTGCTGCGGTGTTAACATAAATACCATACACACTGGTGGCCGTATTGGTGCGCACCGCCCGCGTAAACACGTTACCTGCTACCGCGGTATAATTGGTACCGGTTATATACAATCCATAGTTATAGAATTCCTGTATGGTGTTATTGGTAAAGCTGTTGTTGTTCAGGAAACCGGTGGTGGCGGTATTACCCACGAGGGTTATACCATAATAACCACCGGTAATGGTATTGCGATCGAAGGCATTGCCATCGCACAACGTATTACCGGTTGTAATTGCGCCCGCATCAACTGAATTGATGACTATACCGGCGTAGTTGTTACTGGTTGATGCCACCGATGTATTGATGGTACACCTGCGGAAGGTGTTTGAATCGGCATTGTTGATCAGTTGCACCCCATAACCATAGGTGCCGCCGCCTGCTTCCACCACCAGGCTGTCGAAAATGAGATGGTCGGCGCCATTCAATTTTATGACCGCCCGCTGTGCGGTGGCTGTAGCATTATACGTGATGGTATTGCCGTTGCCATTGAAGGTAATGGTATTGATGGCCGATGTTCCGTAAATACTATCCAGGATCAGTTGTTCTGTATACGGACCCGATGCCGTTACTACATTAAACACAACTGGACCGCCAATGCCGCAACCCATGGCTGCTTTGGCATCGTTAAAGGAAAGGAAGTTACCGCCTGGTTTGCCAGGGATATAGGTAGACGTGCCATTTTTATTAATGGTATAGATTCCATTGGGCAGGGCCGGGTTCACCACCAGTTTAGCCGTATCGGTATATACGGTATTGGCGCCGCAGGAGATTAGCACCCTGAACCAGCTGGTGGTATCGGCAATAATAGTGGTATCGGGTGTCAGCATCGGCGCGCCGATGTTGGTGTAGGGGCCTGCCAACTGTTTGGCCTGTTGCCACTGGAAGGTTTGGCCTGAACCAAAGGCCCCGATGTTCACATGGAGATATACCTGTTTGTACTGACAGATGGTACCGGGTGTAATATCCACGGTGCCATTTACCAATGGGAGGCTACAGGGCGATGGCGTGAATTCATAGGCGCCAATATCGGGTGTGGTGCTGTTGCGTGACACATCCTTAATATCATCGGCCACACCAATGCCGGTGCCTTTATTATCAATACCCGCATTGCCCGGAGTGTAATCACCAGTAGCGGGGTCCACAAAGGCGGGCGTAATAGACAAAGAGTTTGCATCCAAACCGGTGGCCGTTCTCCAAACGGCCAGGGTGGCACGGGCTGCGGTGTAATAACCTACTGCATTTGTTCCGGCTGCTGCCTTGATGTAATAATCATTGTTATCGGCACCGGCAGGCAGGTTCGAAGCCAGGTAAATGCAATACTTCGTTCCGGTTCCACCCCGTGTAATGGAAATAATATTGTTAAAGAAGAAGATACCGCTGGCAGTAGTGGTTTGGTAGAACCCTCTTGTTGCCGCAGTTGCGGTAGCACTTATATTATCGAGTGAAATGGTATTATGTAAATACCAGGCATACCCTGAACCCGTATTCGCAATGGCATAGATCAATCCATTTCCATTGATGTTATAGATCAGGTTATTGCTGACGATATTTTCATTGTTCGTTCCACCTGTAGAACCGCTGGAATTATTAAAGTTAATACCATAGAAAGCCGCCGTACTGGCAGGCGCGCCGCCAAATGGATTGGTGATGCGGTTCTTCGACACCAGACAACCTGCGTTTTTCTCGGTGGTAAAATAAATACCATAGAAGTCAGTCACACTGGTACGTGCCGGCCGGCTGATGCTATTCTTTTCAATGACGGTTGCATAACTGCCGGCTACATAGATACCGGTTGAGTAAAAATCCTTAATGATATTATTGCTGATGCGGTTATTTCCGTTGGCGCCATTGCTGAAAGTGGCTGCCAGTGTAATTCCATAATAACCGCCGGTAATGGTATTGCCCGAGAAAGTATTATAGTCACTCAACACGGTGCCAGTTGCTACCGGTCCGGCATCAGTGGCATTTACCACGATACCGGCAAAGTTCTGCGCGGTGGAAGTGGTTGACACATTGATGGTACAGTTCCTAACCACGTTCGAATCGGTATTGGGCATCAATTGCACGCCGTAACCGTAGGTACCCAGGTTGGCATTGATGATGAGACTGTCAATAATGATGTATTTAGTGGCCTTTAGTTTTATTACAGCGCGCTCATTGGTATTGGTAGCAGCAAAGTTTAGTACGCCGCTGCCAACACCTTTAAAGGTGACCGTATTAACAGCCGATGCGCCTGGTACTGCCGTCATGATCAACTGTTCATTATACGTTCCCGTACCGGTTGCTACATTGAACAGCACAGGCCCGTCGATGCCGCATTTGATATATTGATAGGCGTCGTTAAAGTTGGCGAAGTTGGTGCCGCCGGTTGACTGTGTATTGTTAATGGTAAACGTACCATGAACGGGTACAGGCGAAATCACTTTCACCGTAGTTGAATTAGCCGATGTTCCGCTAACGGTACAGGTGGTAACCAGGCGGTACCAGTGTGTACCCACCTGTGAAGTGGTATAGGAAAGACTGGTAGCGCCGGTAATATTGGTCCACACCGTGCTATCGGCGCTCTGTTGCCATTGGTAGGTAATGCCGTTACCGGTGCTGATACCTGATGAAGTTAACGTAAACGGTTCTACGCAAACAGTACTGGTTGAGGAAGCAGCTGTACCGCTATTAGGCGTACCTGAACAATCGGGCCATTCGGCCACCAGGATATCATCGAGCCCGATATCGGTAACCCCGTAATCGGAGGTTGCCTGAAAGCGGATGACTGTTGTTGCTGAAGTAGCATTAAAATAAAGCGTCTTTTGCGACCAACTGCCACGGGTGCCAATGCTATCGACGCGGGTAAAGCTGGCGCCACCGTTTGTTGATAACAGAATGGTGACGATATCATTACCATTGGTATTAATATAGCTAAAGGTTAATCGTTTATTGGGAGCACCGGTGCTGGCATTGATGTACAGGTCGAACTTGCCCTGTGCTCCGTTGCTGGCATCATAGCTGTGGAAGCGGGCTGAGTAAGTTCCCTGTGCAGCCGCCGGTGTATACGCGCCGGTATTTGAGGTCCAGGCTGCAGAAACACCATCATCATTCCTTCGCCACGATTCATCGCCGGTAGCGGGATTATTGTTCCAGAAATTATTGGGCACATCGTGCACATCGCAACCATTTACCCAGGTATTTTCAAAGCTTTCCGTATAAGGCAATGGTGCATAGGAAGGCGCCCGCATGGGCACTAATACCGGTACTGAGGTGGCCGATTGATTACCATTGGCACAGGTGATCAGGATGCGGTACCACGTAGCTGTTGTTTGTGAAGTGGTCAACGTTTCGCCGGTAGCGTTGGAAATATTTGTGTATACGATATTATCCGGTGACGATTGCCACTGATAAGTAAGGCCATTCTGCAGCGGCAGTCCATTTACACTCAACGAGAACGGCGAGCCCGGGCACACCATGGTGTTGCTCGATACGGTAGTACCAGGCACCGGTGTTCCTGAACAATTTTCCAGGTTGAAGAGCATGAGGTTATCTATGCCGAGATCTGAATCAAATCCGCCATCACCGGTTGCCCTAAAGCGAATGACGGTGGTAGCGGAAGAAGAAGTGAAGTTGACCACCTTTCTGTCCCAGGTACCATTCAGGGTATAACCGGTGAGGTACGTAAAGGTCACTCCCCCATCGGTCGACAGCAACACCTCGAGGCTATCGCTGCCCGAGGTATTAATATAATCGAACCGCAGGCGTTTGGTGGCAACGCTGGTATTACAATTCACATAGAAATCGAGCCAGCCTTTTGATCCGGCTGAAGCATAGTAACTATGGAAGCGCGCTGAATACGAGCCATGTGATGCCGGTGGCGTGTACGCACCGCCTGCAGGCGTTACCCAGGCAGCTGCAGCGCCATCATCGTACCGGCGCCAGGAGTTATTACCTGTAACAGGTTGGCTGCGCCAGAAATTATTGGGGATATCGCGCGTATCGCAACCATTTATCCAGGGACCTTCAAAACTTTCTGTAAAGGGCAAGGTGGCATACGATACCGGTGAAGTGTTCACCTGCAAGGGCGCCGACAACACCGTTGAAGCACCGCAGGTAACGGCCACCCGGTACCAGGTGCTGGCGGTTTGCGAAGTGGCATACACGGCGCTCACTGCGCCGGTTATGTTTGTATAAGTTACATTGTCGGGCGAGCTTTGCCATTGGTAGGTTTGTCCCGAACCGGCCGTTCCGCCACTAAGGCTTAACGAAAAGGTGATGCCCGCACACACCGGGTTGGACGTGCTGGTGACTGTACCAGGTACAGGCGGTGTTGTACACGCGGCTGAGGTAAATTCAATGGCGCCAATATCGGGGGTTGAAGAGCTGCGTGCCGCGCCGAGGATATCACTGGTAACCCCCAACGCTGCGCCCATATTATCCATAAACACATTGGTGGGCCGGTAATTGCCGGCGCCGGCGTTCACGAATTGCGGATCGACCGATACACTGCTCACATCAAAACCCGTTCCCTGCCAGCCTGCCATGGTTGACCAGGCCACATTGTAATAACCAATATTATTGGTACCAGCCGGCGCATTCATGTACAGATCGTTGTTGGCCGAAGCCGTAACACCGGTGGTAGAATAATAAAGGCAATATTTTGCATCCGTACCATTCCGGGTTATATAAATAAGGTTATTTTTCAGGTATATGTTGGAACCGAATACATAACAGCCATAGGTAGCGCCTGCTGTGGCAGCTGCATCATCGAGCACAATGCTATTATGATAAATGTTCCAGTTACTGTAGCCGGGTGAATAAATGCCATAGATGTATCCTGCGCCATTATTGATATTATAGATCAGGTTATTCTCGACCCGGTTGGGGTCTGCCGCTGAATTGCCGGAAGCGGTCAAATAGATACAATAGGCGCTCGAACTGTTGCCTGTGGCGCCATCAAACAGGTTATGGATGCGGTTCTTTTCTATCAGCGTACCGGTAGTGGTAGTGACAAAAATACCATAGGTGGTTGTCACCGTTGACCGCGATGGCCGCGAAAGGTCATTTCCCCTTACAATAAAACTGGTATTGCCGTACGCGTAAATAAAATACGAGTACACATCGCGGATATTGTTCTTCTCAATAACATTTCCCGTATTATAGGGCGCAGTACTTCCATACAGGTAAATACCGTAATAACCGCCATTGATGGTATTACCACTGATGAGGTTGCCATTACCGTTATTGCCTGTAGTAAACCCATTAGCCGATCCGTTTATCAGGATGCCGGCATAGTTGCCGGAAGTAGAAGATGTATTGGTGGTGATTGTACATCTTCTAATGATATTACTGTCGGCCCTGTTCATCAGCACAATTCCCCAGCCATAACTGCCGGCCGATACATCTACATTCAAACTATCGAAAATAAGGTGTTTGGCCCCATTGAGAATAATGGCCGTGCGGTTGTTGGCGTCGGAGGTATTATAGGCCAGGGTTGTTCCATTGCCGTTAAAGGTGATGGTATTTATGGCCGAAGAGCCGCCCACAAAAGGAATGGTCACCTGTTCGGAATAAGGCCCACTATTGGCCACTACATTAAAGATGACCGGGCCGCTGATACCGCACTTGATATAATTGATAGCATCGTTGAACGATTGAAAATTGGTGCCACCTGTTGGCTGGGCGCTGTTGATGGTATAGGTGCCTGCCACCAATGGCGGCGAGATCACCTGCACCGAAGTAGAGGTGTCCTTTAAACCACCGTTGGTACAGGTTACAATGGCCCGGTACCAGGTGGTTATGTTTTGACCGGTTGTATAATTGGAAGTCGTGGCGCCGGTAATATCGGTCCACGTTGTATTATTGGTTGAGGATTGCCATTTATAATTGATGCCCGAAGCGATGGTTTGGCCGCTCAGGCTTAATGTAAAATTCTGCCCCAGGCACACATTGGTTAATGTGGTGGCGGCAGTGCCTGCTTTTGGTTTACCGGTACAGGCATTGGCCGGCGTCCAGGAGAAAATAATATCGGGCCGGGTAGTCTGTGAACCGGTATTGGTAGTAGTAGTTATACCGCATACATTTCCCAGGTCATCGTTTACAAAAGTATGCGACCCATTAAACGACAAACCTGTTGTCCACGAGATGGTAGGATTTGCCGTCCAAAAGGTACCCGTGGAACTTGCTGGATCACCATTACATACTTCGATGAGGATATTATCGGTGCCATTCCAGAAAAACGGCGTTGGAAATGTAAATTCATTGGAACCTGTTACAGCCTGGTAATCTACCGGCGATGTCTCAACGGGCGTGCTGGTGAAATCGTCCCAGGAATTGGTTGACAAAGTTGCCACCGTTGTACCGCCAATTTTGAACACGAGTTTTTCTGTTAAGCCCGCCCCATTCAGGCTGAGCACATTAAACTTGATGGAAGATATGGTACCGGGCGCCATACCTGCAGCCTGTAGCTCAGACGCCAGGTAAAGGTATTGCGCGCGGTCTCCTTCCCAATAGTCCTGGATGGGACAAGGATAAGAGCTGGAGGCATTCCCGGTTGTACCGGTTCCAATAATAATATCGGTTTGGGCTTTTAGTTGTGCCATTGTAAATAGCATCAACAACAAACAGCCTATGTGTTTAATAAACCTGAATGGGTAGCCGTTTCTCATGGAGCAGTATTTTCAATTTAGGAATTCGTAGTTATGGGTGTTCACCAGGTTTTCACAGGGCCGAATCACCCGTAGGTTTTAAATAGGACATACAATTCGTTTATGAATACTTAGTTTGTATTCTTTCTTTTGGAATGTTGGTGTTCCTGTTACAGGTTACCGGTTGCCAGGCCCTTACTATCAGAATGCCCGCCAATGCACAGCCGTTCCTTAATTTAAGGTCCCGGTACCAGGGAACTGGTAACTGGCAACCGTTTTCCAACCTATTGGTTTCGCCAACTGATCCAGGTCTTTGCATCTTTGGCGCTCACCATATCAAATGTGGTCTCGCTGGTTTGTACAAACCAATAGCCATTGGTGATAAATAACTGATCTTTTGTTTTAAAAGCGGGCCCTGTTGTGGGATATGGATCTGCATTGAGATCGCCCAGCAACGTAAATATTACCCGGCCATCTGATTGAAATGACGCTTTTGGCGCCGTACCATACAACCAATCCAGCGCATTTTGCGTGGGGAAAAAATAGAACGGCACCAGGGCATCAAAAGATCCGGAGGAAGATTGAATACCCGGCCAGTAAGTAAAGTAATAATAGGTAGCAGAGTCGGTTTTCAGGCTCTTCACATTGAATGCATCATCAACCCCATCTACATGAAAGCCATTTGGCGAAAACCAGTAACTCTGTGCGGTAGCGCCCCACTGCCACCAGCGCCGGCCGGCCTGCACATCGGGATTTACAGGCCTGATGGCGCCGGCGATAGTAGCATCCGTATTATTCACTTTTACCTGTATAGTGTTCGTCGTTGCATTGAAACCGGTGATAGTAAAACCGGTAATGGTTGTACTTCCATTGACCACGGGGATCGTGAACTGAATACCCGTAGCGGAAATATAATAAGGTGTGGTAATCGTATGCGTTGTTCCGGAAGCATCCTTCCAGGTAATGATAGCTGTTTTAAGTATGGTATTGATCTGGATCTCATATTCGGTACCGTTATAAGTAAGGCGTTTAAAATAGTTCAGGATCTTTCCAAGATTTGACAAGCCAACCAGGTTATTGCGTACCTGTTTGTTTTCCCAGGCGGCCCTGTCCTGCGCAGAAGCCTTTCGCAAAACGGCGCTGCTGCCGTTAAAGCGGCCGGTGAGTTTGATACTGTCGGTAGTGACCGTATCGATCATAAATTCAAAATCGGATAACATGCCGGCGCCGGGGTAACCACCGTTCACCCGCGGATCAGGATCGGCAATCAAATGGATATAGGAATAGGTATCAAAAAGCAAACAGGGTTGTTGCAATGATTTCAACCGGTAACTGCTTTCTTTTTGCACGCCTGCGGTAGTTGAATCAAGATCGCAATACATAAATACCCGGTTACTTTCGTTAAACCGGAAATAAAAACTATAGGTATTGCCCAGCCTGGTTACCAGTGTGGCCGTCCAGCCATTGGTAGAACCGGTGATCGTAGATTGATAGCTTTTCAACTGCTCGTTGATACGGTCATCGGCGCCTTTGTCGAAGGCCGACTTATCTTTTTTACAGGCAACGACTGTTGTTACAATCAATAGATATATTAAATACTTTTTCATAATCATGTTTCTTCTAATTTTTGATTTTTAGATTTTGAGATTTCTGGATTTCATTCTGTTTAGCGAATCCTCAAATCTCAAAATCCCGAAATCGCGAAATCAGCAATTGATTCCTTATTTTATCAGTGCATCAACCGCACCTCTTACTCTTGTTTGCAACCGGTAGAAATCAATTCCCCACACATCTTTATAATAGGCCACTACCATCGATTCTTTTTTGCGCAATTTGGCCATCGCATCTGCCTGGCTGATACCATTTTGGCTGGCACCGGCCGGGATGGAGTTTACGATCTTGTCGAAACCCGCTTTCCCTTCTATCAACATCATCGCGATCATTTCCACAAAATCTTCATCGGGCGCACTCATGGCATAAGCGGTAACAAAACCATCCCGCCGGGCAGCGTTGTCACTTACATTGTTCCAGTTGGCGGTGTAGAACCCAGGTGTGATGCGTTTGAAATCTTCGGGATACAAAACATTCTGATGAAGGATATGACCAAACTCATGTTCAATGGTGTGGAACATTTGTTTTATGGTGGCTGAATCGGATGGCGTATAACCGGCCATTGCTTTTGTTCTGAAATCATTCAGCACGTACAGCACGATCTTACGTCCGCCTTCGGCAGTACCCAACGTAATGGTGCCATCGGTATTCCAGCTGGCGCTGCCGCATAGTACAAAGAACTTAGGGCAATAGGTGCGCATGAATACGTCGCCGGCTTCGGCGATATAGGTATCGATCCAAACTTTTTTCACCGCTTCCATTACCGGAACGATCTTTTCTTCCATCGGCGGCACCAGGTCCTTGTTCAACTCCAGCTCAAACTGGTCCCACTTATATTTGACTGAGATGTTAAAGGGTTTGGTTAAATTGTCGTAGATCCAGTTATCGATGGAGCCTTTTACCCAGGTATCGCCACCTAAACCAGGTATATTGTCTACACTCCCCAAATGCTCACTCTTTTTACAGGCTACCGCCAATAAAACAACACAGATAATTATTGTAACTTTTTTCATTATAGGAATCAGTTTAAAGTTCACAGTTCAAAGTTTAAATGGTCCTTACCTGGGGTTTTGCGCAATGCCCGATTGCTTGGCCACATCGGGGATCTGAAATACCCGCATGGGATCATCGGCCTTAAGCGTACGTATGGGGCCTTCTGCAGTGGGATGCGTTACTGGTATTTTGTACCGCAACAGATCGAACCAGCGCATGCCCTCCTGTACAAACTCGGCCCGTTTAAAATCCATAAGGGCCGACAGCGCGCCCTGTTGTAGATCGCTGGTGCGGTAAAACGATCTGATCTTACTGGCCGACACATCGTGCGTAGCCGCATTGTAGTTATAAATGCGGGTGCTGGCATAGGCATTGAGGTCGCTCAGCACATCGTTGATATTGTTCAGAAAAATATTGGCCTCGGCGCGGTTGAACAACACTTCCTCGGCAGTGAACAGGGGCACCATCACGTAGGGATACCCGATCTCGGCGTTCACCGACTCCCGAACAAAATATTCATTGACCTTGGGTATAAAATAATTATTGGTACCACCCGTATACAACTGGTACCGGAAGATGCGGGTGCCGCCGGTGACATTGGGCGCCAGCAATATTTCGTTCGATTTTACGGCATCGAGCCCATAGCGTACGCCCACATAATTCCTCGCCCATAACGACCTGGTTTCAACCAATAAAAGGTTGGCCGCTTCGGTGGCTTTGGCATAGCGGGCCCACAGTTCATTATAAGTAAGCACGCGGTATTCGGTATTCCAGGGACGCAGCATGGCCACTATGTTGTTGTTGGGGAATACTTTTGAGGCATGCTCCACCACTTTGCTGTATTGCCGTTTGAATAAATAAAAGCGGGAAGCAAAAGCATGTGCCGCCGCTTTGGTAAAATGATAGCGGGGCACCGTGTATAATTTATCGTCTATAAGCGGTAATCCTTCTGTAAGATCTTTCTCGATCATGTCGTACACGTACTGCACCGTTTTTCTTTCATACTGCTCAAACACCACTTTCTCGGGTTTAAGCACATAGGGAATACCGGGGTCGGTGCCGGCAGTTGAGGGGTCATATACTTTTGAGAAAAAAGTTACCAGCATAAAATGCGCATAGGCCCGGCATACCAGCGCTTCGCCTTTTTGCGCTGCATACTTCGCAGGCTCTTTTTCACAAACCTCCAGCGCCTGGTTGGCGGCAGCGATCGCTTTGTAACAGGCGTTCCAGTAAAACTCAGGCGAGTCTTCCTCGGTATTGGCCACATCGTGAAAAAAGAAGGGATCAATATTGGTGCGGTCTAACTGGCCAATGCCTTTATCGGCCACATTATCTGAAATAGATTCAGCAAAGGCCATGTAATTGGCCTGCGGATAGGCCGTGCCCAATAACTGCGATACTTTTTCGGGCGAGTTCAACACGGCCCGGTTATCGGGTGACTGTTCCAGGAACTTCTTACAACTGGTTCCCAGTAGCAGTATTAATGAGGTGTATAATAAAAACTTTTTCATGGTCACTAATTAATTTGTAAGCTCAATAACTATATTCCTACTCTAACTGACAGCGTCATTTGCTTCTGTATAGGTTGTGCAACTCCTCCTGAATTAAAGAACTCAGGATCCTGCCCTTTCAGCTTTTCATCTGAATAGATCAACCAGGGATTGGTAGCAGCGGCTGAAAGTACCAGGTTGCTTACCCCTGCTTTTTTGATCCAGTTCGACTGTACCTGCCAGGTGAGCGACACGGTCTTCAGGCGTACAAAATCGCCTTTGGCCACCCGTTGTGTTGAATAGTTATAATCGTTGTATGGATATGCCCCGCCATTTTGCGCCAGGGTATAGGCATCGAGGATGGAGGGCACATTGGTATATTTTTCATCGCCCGGCATGATCCAGCGATCAGTGAACTCCCGTGGCATGGCATTCATATCTGAATAGCTGGCCTGGAAAGCCGGGTACAGCCTGATGTGGTTACCAGCCTGATAGGTTAAAAAGATATTCAGGGAAAAAGCCTTGTAATGAAAGGTGTTTGAAAAGCCACCGGTAATGGTAGGATCTACCGGTCCTTCGTAAACGAGATGGCTGATATCGTCATCCTGCAAATAAACATCACTGCTGATCTTACCGCTTTGATCGGTGAACGTAGGTTTACCGGTTTTATGGTCAAGTCCTCTATATTCCAGCGAGAATAAACTTCTCACGGGATAACCCTGCCGGTTGCCGCCTTCTGCGATCACCATATCAAAGATGAGCGGCCTGTTTCGCGCATTGGTGATCTTTGTGGTATTATACCCAAAGGTGGCATTCGCCCGCCAGCCCCAGTCTCTTTGTTTTATGATCTCGCCGCCTATTAACAGTTCCAACCCCTTTGATTCCATATCAGCGTAGTTGGCCGCTTTTGGCGTTTCGCCGCCAATACCGGATGTTTTTATCAAACTGATCAAATCAAAGCTCCGGCGCTGGTATACATCCAGGCTCATGGTGAGCCGGCGTTTAAAGAAACCGGCATCAAGCCCCAGGTTGGTAGTGTACAATTTCTCCCAGGTAAGGTCGGCGTTCTCGAGGTTGGCGAGGTTGATCACCGACTCCACTTCCGACAAATAGGGCCGCCGCGTATTTATGTTTTTCAGTACGATGCTCGAATTGGTAGCGGGCCCCATACTGGCCGTTAACCCATAACTGGCGCGCAGGGTGAGGTAATCGGCCCAGAGTGCATGCTGCATAAAGGCTTCCTGTTCTACATTCCACGACCCCGCCACGCTCCAGGTAGGCAGCCAGCGCGCCTTTTTCGATTGCCCCAGCCGGTTTGACCCATCGTAGCGGATGGTACTGGTAAAATTGTATTTCAGGTTATAGGAGTAGTTGGCCGATGCATACAGGGCAACAAAGCGGTCGTAATCCCTGCTCATGCCATAGTAGGGAAAATTATTTTCAATGGTTTGTTTTAAAATGCGGTAATCAACAAAGGGAGTGCCGCCATTGTCGTATTGATAGCCATAACCGGTATTGGTAAAATGCTGGCGGTCGGCATATTTAACCTGTTGCCCGGCCAGGATATTAATAGTATGTTTTTCTTTTAAAACCTTTGAATAGTTAAGGCTGTTGCGGAAATCATAGTTCTGCAACATATCTTCGGTACGGTTATAAAAACCACCATAAGGCAACACCACAACGGGTTGCGCTTCGGGATCATCGGGATCGCGGTACAGGAATTTATTATTGCGCCTGATGGTTGAGTTGCCTGCCGCGCGATAAGCTTCCGCCATATTCGCATGCTCGGTGATCATGTGCTCGCGCGAAGATTTCACATAACGAAAAGCGCCTACAAATTCATACTTCAGGTCTTTAAAGATCTTATAAGAGATATCGCCCTGCAAACGCAGATCGATCAGGTTCAGATCGAGGTAATTATTTTTGAGTTCGTTGATGATATTAAAACCGGCAAAATTCCTTCTGAAGTACTCGAGGTTGCCATGATCATCATACGGCGTAATGGTGCGGCTGGTATTCAACGCATAGCTGAAGGGGTTGATATCAAAGTCGCGGTCAAACTTTCCTTCCACGGGGTTGCTGTTGCGGGCCAGGGCGCCGGGCGCCCGTTGCTGACGAACAGAACCCACCGTAGCAAACCCGCCCGAGAGGCGTTCATTGAACTTATAATTATTGCGATAATTAAGTGTATAGCGATTAACGCGGTCGGCGATCGTCCAGCCATTATCACCTAAATAACTGGTCGAAAAATAAGATTGCGATTTTTCGGTACCCGATGAAACACTCAGCGAATGTTCCTGTACAAAATTATTCCGGAACAATACATCGAACCAATCGGTGTTGGCCATGGCATAGCGGGTTAAAAATGCCTTGCGCGCTTCGGTGGTATTTTCCAATGTAAAATTGCCGTTGGTGCCATTCATGAGGTCGTACATTTTTCCATACACCCCATTGTCGGCTTTGTCGAGCACATTCGGACTTAAGATGCCTTTGCGTTCCAGCTCGGCCAGCACCGACATTTGTTCGGCAGAGTTCATAATGTTGAAGTCATTATAAACCGGTTTAAGCTGGGTGGTGAAGTTACCCGTATAATTCACTGAGAAGCGGCCGGCCTTTCCTCTTTTGGTAGTGATGACCACTACCCCGTTCATCGCACGCGCGCCATACAGCGCAGTGGCCGATGCATCTTTTAAAATATCGAAGCTTTCAATATCATTCGAATTTAAACCAGCCACGGCCGATCCCAACAGGGTGGTTGGGTCGCCGCTCGATAACTGATCATTCGAAATATTTACGATGTCTTCGAGCACCACGCCATCCACTACCCATAATGGTTTGTTATCGCCATTAATAGAAGTAGCGCCGCGTACCCTGATCTTTGGCGCGGTTCCAAATGTGCCCGACACGTTTTGAACGGAAACCCCGGCAGCGCGCCCTTCCAACATCCTGCTTACATCGGGTACGCCCTGCAATTTGATCTCATCGGCTTTCAGGCGGGTAGCAGCCCCCGCAAACTTGTTCTTGTCAATATTCTGAAAACCGGTAACGATCACTTCACTCAACGCCCTTTCTTCTTCATTGAATAATTCAATACTTAAGAATGTTTGTCCTTTATACAGCATCACTTTGGGCGCTTTACCCACGTACGAAAACCGGATGCTGTCACCCGGTTGCGCATTGATGGTAAACTCGCCCTTACCGTTGGTGAACACACCCTTGTGGTCGCCCAGGTTCTCAACCGATACCTGGCCCAGCGGAGCATCCTCCTCTTTGCCGGTTACTTTTCCTTTTACATGTTTGGTTGGAATGGAGTCGATAGTGACCTGTGCACCGGCGGCAGGACTAATAATACCGGCCTTGCTTTCTTTCTTTTTATCAACGGCCTTAATGATGATGATGAAATTTTCAGTGATCTTATAACCGAGTGAGCGGCCACGCAACAGACTGCGCATCACTTCATCTAAACCGGCCTCGAAAAAGCTTACGTTTATCTTTTCCTTATCATTTACAAGATCGTTACTGTAAAAGACCACGAAGCCGGTTTGGCGGCGTATTTCACTGAATACCTCGCTGATGGCTTTACGTTTAGCCTGCAGGGTTACTTTGAACTCCTGCCGGGGATCGGCCTGTACGGAAAAGGGTAATGTTGAAAGAATAACCAATATGGAAATGGATATCCAAAACAATTTCATTACCCGGATATTGTGGGGACAACGTCCGGAGGGAAATCTCATAATACAATTAGTTTTTGTAAAACGGTTATACTATTTAGACAAGCATTCGTTTGAATCGGGTGACAGCGATTAATTAATTTTTATTTTTTGTATTCGATGTGCAGAAAATACGGCGGCACAAAAACGCAGAAGAGTTATTTACGTGTAGACTTGTTAGTTAAATTGTGGAATTAAAATCAAAGGGGAAACATTATTGAAAGTTACCGGTTACCAGTTCCCGGTTACCGGGCAAAAAATTTGAGCAACCCGACAATTGGCAGAATGATCGAAATTCAAGCCTGGCAACTGGTAACTGGAAACCGGCAACTAATAAAGTTTAATTTCGGGTAATAGTTACTTTTCCATCCTTATTATCATAAGTGATATCACCCGAAGAAGCTAACATGTTGAAGAAAGCGTTTACAGGTTTATTGCGGTTCATGGCGCCAGAGAAGTGAAGGCCGGCCAGTGTGGGATCTTTCAATTTTACCTGCACATCGAACCATCGCTCGGCAACGACGGCTATTTGCTGCAGTTTTTCATTGCGGAAATAGTACAGGCCCTGCAACCAGCCCAATACCATTGTTTCATCAAAGTTTTCCTTACGCAGGGCGCTGTTGCTGTTGGCAGCGATCACGGCTTCCCCGGGTAGTAATATAATACGTTCGCCTTTGGCATTCTCTACAGATACCGAGCCATTCACGAGCGAGATATAAGTAGCTTCGCCATTATATGATTTAATATTGAATTCGGTACCCAGTGCCCGTACGGTTAAACCGTTCACCTGTACGCTAAACGGCTGCCGCGCATCGTGCGATACTTTAAAATAAGCTTCGCCTTTTAATTCCACCTTGCGTTCGGGCTGCGTAAATGATAATGGGAACCTGAATTCTGTAACGGCGTTCAGCCATACCTTGCTGCCATCGGCCAGTTGAAATGCATAGCTTTTGCCGGCGGGCACCATCAGCGTGTTCCAGGCGCCGGGATCAATTTTGGCATCGCGCGCATGTTGCATCCAGCGCGCCAGCGAATCCTGCGCGGTGGTATGCACAATATTACCATTAGCGAGTTTAATATCTATTGATCCTGATGCCGTTGTTTGCGAACGGTTCACCCCCAAAAAATAATACACGGTCATTATAATAATACCAATGGCAACCGCAGCAGCTGCATAACGCATGAAGCCGGTGCCGGTGGTACGTTCGGGCATAGCGACTGTATCGGTAACAGGTTCTGTTGGCCTGTCGTGAAGGTTCACTTTTTGTTGTAAAGCCTGCCAGGCATCTTCTACATTAAATGATTGATCGAAGCTCACTGCCTTGCGCATAGCATATACCTGTTGCATTTGCTGCCATAAATGTTCAACCTCCTGGTGGCGGGTGATCAGCTCTTCAAGCCTTAAATCATCTTCCTCACCAATTTGGCCCGTCAGTTTATCAATTATTAGTTGCTCGACATCATTCATATCAATATAATTGTTCATGGCAAGTATGAATCAAACATCAGGGGGTGTTAAATATTATGACAATAAAATATACAAAACAGGTGACAAGCCGGTAAAATAATAATAGTCGCGCAGACTTTCCCGGAGTTTTGCAAAAGCCCGGCGCAGCTGTGTTTTAACCGTATTAACGGTTACACCGGCAATAACAGCCGCATCCTGGTATTTTTTGCCTTCCACGCAAACCAGCTCAAAGATACGTTTGCATTGCTCAGGTAACTGGGCAATAACACCTTGTACCATTTGAGCCATTTCCTGGATCTCCATTACGTGGGTATTTTCAATGATATCGATCCGTTCCTGGTAAGTCTTTTCTTTCCGGTTCACCCTGCTTTTATGCTTCAGCAAATTCAAAGCAGCATGTTTCACCATGGTGGTGAGGTAAGCACCCAGCGATTGCTGTACGATCTCAAACTTGCGTTCCTGCCAGAATTTTACAAAAACGTCCTGCACCAGGTCTTCAGCTTCTCCTTCATCCTGTAATAACAGGTATGCCTGTATGCAAAGCGTTTTGTAATATCGTTGAAATAACGCTTTAAACCCTTGTGGGTCCGAGGTTTTGAGCAATTGTAGTAGGATATGGTCTGTTTCAGCACCCATTCGTTTAAGGTTTATGCCATTAATAGTTAAGTTTTACATACCAGTCCTTCGACCAGGTACATAAACGTAAAGCAGGTACTCAAAGAGGATGAGCACACTTCACGATGGACGGGCGCGGAAATGAGTTGCTATGATTCGTGCATTCCGTTAGTTACGTTTGTTTGACAAGCAATATAGAAGGCATTTTAACGGGTACTGACTGACATTTACATAGATGCTATCCCCTGCCTTTTCAGGCTGCTTCTTTCAGGTCTTCTTTTTTGTACTGGATTATTTAACAGCGGATTGGATGCCTAATGTACAGAAAAAGTTTTGAAACTTACAAACGTTTATCCGAAAATGTAAGTTCGACCAGCTGATTTATGCAGCTGAATCTATTAAGGGATAATTTTATATTTCCTGAATCCCAGTTTGTTAGTTTGTCAGTTTATTAGTTTGTTAGTTAGTGAGACTTAAAACTAAAAAACTTATAAACCTGAATAAACGGCAACAAAATAAATAAAGAGGGGAATGGAAAAAAGATCCGCCGCGATCAGGTTTTCGCGCAACAATGCGATGGCCTTTATTCGAAGCTGGGTAACCGTTACGGGAGTAAGCGCTAATTGACCGGCCACCGCCGGTATGGTAAGCTGATCGCAAAAAAGCAGGGCGAACACCCTTTGTTCCGTTTCGGGCAGGGCCTGTACCTGGCGTTGCATATCGTCAAGCGCCTGGTTGCGCAGCGTTTCGGCGTCGTAGCGGGCCGTGGTTTTCAGCGATTGTTGGTACCAGGTAACGTCCTGGTCAGATCCTTTTTTATTTTCTGATCTTATATAGGCAAAACAAATGTTCCGGACCGTTATGAACAGAAAGGCTTTGATATCGGCTTCCCTGTTGAACCGGTCGCGCATCTGGAACAGTTTTATAAAAGTTTCCTGCACAATATGATGCGCTTCGGATTTATTTAAGATCAACTGGGTGGCAAAATCGATCAACACGGTGTAATGTTCATCGAATAATTCTTTTACTGCAACATAGCTGCCTTGCTGAAAAACAGCGATAGCATCCTGGTTTTGGGGCGATAGGGTCATGGGCATAGTTAAAGATTGAAAGCAATGTTTTCCGGATAAAGCTGTTGAATAAACAGTGTGATTCGCAGTAATTACACTTTGGGCAGATAAGGTTGGGATGAGGGATGGTTTAGCATTGACATGATGCAGATCATGAAGTGCGGTGGTCCGTTATAAAGTAAATATAACAATTGTACCATTTCCCCGCGGCAATTGCCCGTAAAAATCGTAAATTTCTTTTCGGTTACCAGTTACCTGTTACCAGTTACCGGGGCTCAAATCAATAGAAGCCTGAAAACAGGCAGGCAACCCGCATTAAGTCCCTGGCAACCGGAAACTGGCAACCGGTAACAGCCGATCACCACTGGCACCATAGTTGAATCATTGCTTACTTAAAACAAACTTACTTATGTATACCGGTTTGCTTAAAGCCCCTGAAGAGGGCATCTGCCACCTGTTCTATTATTGCTGCATGAAGGATGGACAATTTCAGGAATCGGAGCTGAACACCATTTCTGATAAACTGGTTTCAATAGACCTGCACAAAAAGCTCAACTTCAAAGATGAGATGCGCAAGTTCAAATCGTACCAGAGCAGCCTCACCGATGAAGACATGTATCTGAAATACCTCATCAGCCTTATACAACCAACCAACGCCCTGGCCCTGTTTTCCTGGTGTGTTGAGTTATGCGCCAGCGACAGCGGTGTAAGTGCGGAAGAAGACGCCCTGCTTTTTCGCATTGCCAAACTGCTCAATATCGGAGAAACAGAAAAGGACCTCCTTCAAAGGTTGATGATTGAGCGGAGCAGTGTGTTAGTGGAGAAAAAATTTTAATCGTCAGTGGTGAATGGTCAATGGTGAATAGAACCCGACCAGACAGGCACCTAAAATATTAGCGAGGCTCAAAATGAGCGGACAATTGACCATTGCCCATTGACCATTGCCCCAAAAAAAGCCGGATGCCCATCAAGGCACCCGGCGTGCTACCACATCTCTATTCTTCCATGCGTTATTTTTGAATTGAATTCAGTCGACTTTGATTTTGCTTTCATTCGTCACGAATCTGTAATACCCTCTAATTTATCTTAGTAAACAACAAAATTATGCCAACCGGTTTACCCTGAAATTGCATATATAACCACATGATATGTAGTTAATTTTCCACGATTTTTTTACCAGCCTACCCCATAATCTTCACCATGATTGCTCGATCCGCCCCAAAGCGTTCCATGCCTGCTATCGAAGTAAATGGCATTCACGGGACCCGATGTACGATCTTCATAAGTTAACTTATAACCCATCTTAATAAGCTCGCGCCTGATCCAGTCGGGCGTGTTGCTATTCACTAATAGAGAGCCCGGCTTGGGTTTGCGGTCTTCGCCACCCAGCGACAGGTATAACTGATAAGTATTCACGTTGGGGGCTTCCACCGCTTCCTGCACCGTCATCCCAAACTCGGTAACATCTAAAAAGAACTGCAACAGGTTCTGGTCCTGCGTATCGCCACCCTGTACTGCAAATGACAGGTACGGTTTGCCATCTTTCATGGCCAGGGTGGGGGTTAGCGTTACACGCGGCCGTTTACCCGGTTCTACCACATTGAACGGATTGAATACCGAATCGAGCACAAAGCTTTGCATGCGCTGGCTCATGCCCACACCGGTATGGCCGGCAATACAGGCGGGCAGCCAGCCACCGCTGGGCGTAACACTCACTACCCAGCCGGCCGAATCGGCCGCCTCTACCGAAGTAGTGCCCCGCCAAACCTGTTCCAGGTATTTTTCATCAACGGGCGAATAAGCCAGGGGCTTGCTGGTATTCCACTTGCTGAGGTAATTGGTAAACGGGTTCGATTTCCCTTCAAACGGATAGGGATCGCCCGGCAGGGCTGGCGACAGGTTCTTCGCCGGATCAATTAACCGCGCCCTTTCTTTAGCGTATTCTTTCGACAACAATCCCTTCAACGGCTCTGCCGGTGCAAAATAGGGATCGCCATAATAAAAGTCGCGGTCGGCAAATGCCAGCTGCATGGCCTGCGTTACAGTGTGTATGTAACGCGCTGAATTATAGCCCATGCTTTTAAGGTCAAAATTCTCGAGAATGTTCAGCGCCTGCAACATGGCCGGCCCCTGCGTCCATTGTTGCAGTTTGTATACTTCAATACCTTTATAATTCACGCTCACCGGTTCTTCAATCTGCACTTTCCATTTAGCCAGGTCTTCTTCTGTGATAAGGCCGCCCTGCTCTTTGCAGCCACGCACAAATTCTTTGGCGATATCACCGGTGTAGAACCGGGCGTAGGCGGCATAGATCGCTTCTTTCCGGTTCTTCCCCTTTTTCAATGCCTGCTGTTCGGCCTCTACCATTTTGCGCAGGGTTTCCAGCAGATCGGTTTGTTTAAAGATCTCGCCTGCTTCCGGCGCCTCGCGTTCCTGACCGGCATGCGGTAACAACACCGCTTTTGAATAGGGCCATTGTTTTATCTGGGCCTTTCCCCGTTCCATACTGTTGGCGGTTTGCGCTTCGATGGGGTAGCCTGCCGCCATTTGCATGGCTGGCGTTAGCACCTCTTTCAGGCTCATGGTGCCGTACTCGGCCAGCATGGTGCATATGCCGCCGGGCGTGCCGGGCGTTACCGCGGCGAGCGGACCGTATTCGGGCGGATAATGCATGCCTTTATTTTTAAAGAAATCGGCCGTAGCACCCGTAGGCGCCATACCCAGGGCATTAATGCCAATGACCTTGCCGGTATGGGGATTATAGATAAGCGCCTGTGTTTCGCCACCCCAGCTCAGCACATCCCACATGGTACAGGTAGCGGCGATCATGGCGCAGGCGGCATCCACGGCATTGCCCCCTTTTTGAAAGATGGCGGCGCCGGCAGTGGCAGCCAGCGGTTTACCGGTGATGGCCATCCAGTTTTTGCCGTGAAGGGGCGGTTTTTGGGTTTGCTGTGCCTGTAGGGAAAGAAAGAGACACAGATTCATGGAAAGGACCAGAAATCTTCTCATATGATTGTTTTGTAAACTAAAGTTAGTCAATGGGGTAATTCAATAATGTGATAAAATGATAATTGGATAATGCTTGCCCGTCCGAAGCCAGGCGAAGGCGGGGAAATGCGGTTATAGCGCGTGCCCCGAAGTTTATAAGAGGTTTTCCAAATGATGTAGAACTAATTCCACACCAGAAATCTTATAAAACCCACTACAACAGGCTTGCAGCAAATTGAAAGACAATAATTTAATTTATACCATTACCATTGATGGTATAAGATTTCATTAGTATACCCGTATGAAACACCTCATGTACCTGTTTTCGTTAACCCTGTTGTTAGCCGGTTGTTTAAACAGCGCCGAACACAATAATGATAATAGCGAAGCAGCAGGCGGCAGCGAGCCCGCCCAACCAAAGAATATATCCTCGCGCGATCGCAGTATTACAAAAGCCAACTCGTATTCAGACCTGTTCTTCGACAGCAGCCTGCTTCGTAATTATATTGCTAAAAATAAACCGGCTGATTCCATTGCCAGCCGCATGATCAGTTTTTACAATGCCCGCAATTACCAGTTTGCCTGGTTCAACAGCGATGGTTTTACCGAAGAGGCCCAGGCCTTCTGGAATATGTTCGATCATTACCTCACCTATTCAGGCGACACCTCGCTGAAGAACAAACCACTCGAAAAACAAATGAACCGCCTGCTTCCTGATAGTTTTACCGTAAGCGCCAGCGACAAAAGCTATCAGCAAACCGAGCTGCGGTTAACCGAAAGCCTGATGGGTTATGCATTGAAGCATTTCGACAAAGGATATGTAAAACGCAAAGAGCTGGAACGGTTCATCCCCATAAAAAAAGAAGATCCCATTCAACTGGCCGATTCCTTATTATCGAAAAAGCATAAGGATAATAAATATTTTGAAGATATTAACCCTTCGTATAAATCGCTGAAAGGCCAGTTGCAGAAATATACCGACCTCTATAAAAAAGGCGGCTGGCCTGTTATTCCGCCCATGAAAAAGCTGCCAAAGAAAGGCAGCTCCTCCCCCACCATACCTCTTATAAAAAAATACCTCGCCATTACCAGCGACATGGCGGGCAACGATACTTCGGCCGTATACAACGATGCGCTGGCCGAAGGCATAACCAACATACAACAACGATTTGGACTGAACCCCACCGGCCACCTTACAAAGGACCTGCTCCAGGAAATGAATATACCCCTGCGCGACCGTATTGAGCAATTACTGATCAATATGGGCCGCATGCGCTGGATGCCCTCGCAACCAAAGGGCTCGCTGATCATCGTGAATATTCCCGAATTCAATTTGCATATGCTGGAAGATGGCAAAAAGGTGTTTGATATGAATGTGGTGGTAGGCAAGGAAGGACATAGCACCATGCAGTTCACCGGCACCCTGAACCAGATCGTGTTTGCCCCTTACTGGAATGTGCCGCCTAAAATTGTCACCCATGAAATTCTGCCCGAAATACAAAAGGATAAAGACTATCTCAGGAAAAATGAGATGGAAGACCTGGGCGATAAAGATGGAGATGGCATTACCGACATCAGACAATTGCCGGGCGATAAAAATTCACTGGGCAAGGTGAAATTCCTTTTCCCCAATAGCTTTGATATTTATTTACACGATACCCCGGCCAAAAGCTTATTCAATAAAGAAAGACGGGCCTTTAGCCATGGCTGCATCAGACTGGCCGATGCCCAAAAGATGGCTGAGTACCTGCTACGCAATGATCCCGACTGGGATGCAGCGAAAATTGAGGAAGCCATGAATGCGAAAGAACAGAAATTTGTAAAGCTTAAAAATACCGCTGAAGTGTTTATCACTTATTACACCGCCTGGGTTGATGAGGAGGGGCGTTTAAACTTCAGACAGGATGTATACGGACATGATAAAGATATAACAGCAAGGCTGTTTGAGTAGAAAGAATGCCTGCCCGAAATGCGATCAAATGCGCGGTCAAAATTTTTTATGGAGGCGCCATGCGCGGTCAATACGGCAGACACTATAAGGCCTGCAATGCAGCATCACCCTGAATACGGCAGAGCAGCAGCTGTAAACGATTCCCGGTTTATTGGATATTTAATATACATGTTCATTGTTCATTGCGCATAATTAAGCGTTTAGTATTCAGCGTTAAGTAGCAAGACCTAAACCGTTTTATGTACGCTAACAGCGAATTGAGTAAAATGTTTTACCACACAATTTGACGTGACATATTTGCTTGTTATAGATCAACAAATAGTCAGTACCTTGTAAAATGTAGGCCTGTAGCGGTGTTTCGCAAGTAAAAAACTATTAATTAGTAAATTTTTATAATCGTAGCACGAGAATTGCTTTTACCTTTGTGTTTCACTTGTTACATATTTTTGGACTATGCGAATTGAAGTAAAGAAAAATATCCACTTCACCAAGTTGGTGAAAGTGAATGGACGGTTGAAGGAATTTAACTTCAGGAAATTGGGCGGCCCTAATGAAGGTCTTTTTACGGTGGATGTTAGCGACGACAGGGGTAATCGCATCCTGTTTCGCATGCAAAAAGAACAAGACGCCTGGAAGATAGTGGTGGCTCAGCAACTGCCGAATTGGGTAATGGAAAAGGAGACCACATTCCATGATCTCATAGAGGAAGAGATGCGCAGCCTGTAACATACCTCACCGCTTCACCCGCCCGGTATCACCAAATCGGGATACCTATTCCCTCAAAGCCTGGTTCCCGCCTGTGTGTGCGGGGGGCACCTTGAGGTACATTGTCGGGTTTGTCCCAACCTGGCCGGGATCAACAGCCAACTGGTTAACAGGCTGATTTACAGGCCCATTGTTTACCATTTACTGCCAGGCAACACCTGTGTATAATTCAACAACTATAAGGAAGGCAACTTCCTTTTTTTTATGCCCTTTCGGGCTTCTACACCACCTGCCAACCGGGCGCCAACCCCGATGCTTGTAAAACGTGCTGGCGAAGGTCCCGGGCAAATCACCGGCCTGGGCAAGCACGGGCAAAAGCGGTAAAGTTTCAACGGCGTATTGAAGTCATGGGATTTGTATATTAGCAATAAAGCATATAAGAAAAGTGGGGGTTCCATTCCCCGTTTTTAACAATTCCTTTCCACACTTCATTTTTACAAACTACTGATAATCAAACCGCCATGCCAGTGGCATCTTTTTTAATTATATACGCTAAACTTTACAACCATGAAACCGGCAAATAGATACAGTGGGAATAATAACTTATATAAAAATTCGGAAGAAATTGCATTGATCACTTTCGTGGTTTTCCTCATTACCACCTTTGTTGCTTCCTGCATATATATTGGCATCGATGGCTTTCTGAGCAAATAATGACTACACCATACTTATCTTAGCATTGAACAACGCTACAACAAAGGCAGAGAGTTTTCTCCCTGCCTTTTTGTTGATAGCTAAAGGGTAGTATCAATATAGGATAAGACCTGTTTATTGTAGGTAATACAATTAACATGAAGGGCGTAGCAAGCCCATAAGCCGGCTGTTCAGGCTGCTACGCCCGAGATAAGGGGGTATGGATTAAACAAAAGATTTCCGTGGTACCCGGCTTTAGGTACCGTTATGACAATACAATGGAATACATCTACATTCTAAAGGGGGATATTCAAACAAGGCGTGACTACGGAAGAACCTATCGGTGAAACAGGTCTTCCTTAAAGAAGATTGTTCTTCATAAACAATAGATCTGCTACAAAAAAATAAAGAACGGATGGAAATGAAATTACGATACAAAACATCCGCTACAATCAGAATGGTTGCCTCACCAATCTCCTTCATAGGTTAAGTAACAATTAGTCGACCACTTCATATCCAAAATGGTGCCACTTGTAACATAATGTTAACGGAAACGATGCAATTTTTTTTAGCAGCTTATCCTTAATACCCAAACAACTATGCAGGATGATCAATGTTTTTATTGAACTAGTAATTTTACGATGTCTTAGCAGTTCGCAAGTTCAACGTTTATAGTTATTGAATCAGCAAGGGAATTCGTAACTGTGAATTGTAAACTTTAAACTTATTAACTTATCAGCTTGCTCACTTCCAAACCCGATACAAACGCCGCTTCTACTGTACCGCCATTTATACCATCATACAATGCTTCACCGGCAAAATACAGGGTATCCTGAACCGGTTCCTGCAATAGGGTACGTGCATCGGTAGTGAACAGTTTACTGTAACTATAAGCGCCGAGGCAGAAGGAATTGGTTTGCCAGCGCGCCACATGCGAAGCAGTCATGCGCGCTTTTATTTGTTCGGCAGTTTGCCTGAAAATATTAGCCAGTGATTGAATGGCCTGTTGCAACACCACTTCATCGGCACTGTTGTTGAAACGCTCAGTTTGCGGCCCGCCCAGCCAGCCGGTCAATATGGGTATGGTGTTGGGCGATTGCGTCCACCAGGTTGGAATGGCTTCTTCACTTAATAAGAACCCGATATTATTGTCATAGTTCAGCCAGAAAGGTTCTGCAAATTGCAGGATCACTTTTACCACCGAACCAAACCCGATCTGTTGTATGGCCTGCAGGTGCGTATTGATGGCCGGTTCAAAGGTAATGGCGGTGTTATGTTGCGTGGGCGCCTGCAGCACGCCCAACGAAACTGTGATGATCGCTTTTTCGGCGGTGACTATTTGATCATCGGCCGTGATGGCTTCTACCCTGCCCGGCTGCCAGCGAAGCGTTCTTACTGCATGCAAAGTATGAATGCGGCAACCGTTGGCGGTACAAGCCTGCTGCAGATAATTTACAAGCTGGCCGTACCCGCCGGGTGGCAGGTGAAATTGTTCATCCTGTTCGTGCATCCATTCATCGCGCAGGGCCATGGCGCTCGCCTGTTGGGTATCGGCCACATCGAAGCCTTCGGCAAAACGCCGTACAGAATTACGTAAGGCGGCATATTTTTCTTCGCTGAAATATTGCTGCAGAAAATCGGCCATCGTCATATCGGTTTGCAACTGCGCCAGGCGGTGCATCAACTCATCCCAGCCCTCGGTGAATGCCGACTGGGCACTCCACTCACCGTTCTTTACCCGGATCATTTTTCCCTGTACCGGCTGGTAGGCCAACCCCGCTTCTTTCAGCAATTGTATGGTGAGCGGCAGTTTGCCATGCACGAATTCGGCGCCTTCTTCTATGGGTTGCATGAACCCGAAGGGTTGAATGGAATGAATTCTTCCGCCCAGGCGGTCACTGGCTTCCAGCACGGTTACGGTGTGGCCGGCAGAAGATAGTTTACGGGCTGCCATTAATCCTGAAGCGCCTGCTCCTATAACGAGTATTGAGTGTTGCATTGTTTCCGAAGTAAGAAGTATGAAGTAAGATGGCTAATAATAATTCAAAACTCTTACTATTATTTAAATAATAAAAAATCAGGCCGCTGGTTTTGCGGCTCGAAATACAGACCCTTCTTACGTCCTGCTTCCTACTTCTTACATCACTTCAATATAGGCTGAAGGACCTTCAACTCACCATCAATTTTTTCAGTAATATGAAGCCCCAATATATAAGCCACTAACGGATATACATTCACGTTCTCAAACGCATCTATTTGCACTTGCTTTTTAAAGGCGGGTCCCCAGGCATAAAAGGTGGCCTGCATGTCGGGAATGGCATTATCGAACCCATGCTTGCCGAGCAGCGGCCGGCGTTTGCGAAAGCTGAACGATTTGGGGGAATGCGGCACCAGGAGGATATCGCCAATGCGTTGGTACCGGTCGTCGGCAGCTCCATAATGCCAGCGGGCCGGCACTTCACGGGCCAGGTATACATCATAATCAACCGCTTCTTTTTTCAACGCTTCATAAGTTGGTTGAATATCTTTTTCATTATAGGCATACAAATGCACCAGCACATCACCATCGGGCACTTTGAATTTGGTGGTATCAAGCGCGGCGGGCTTGGGCATCAGGTTCAGGGTATCGGCCGTGAGCATACCATGATCGGCCAGGAAAATATAATTTACCGGCAGCTTTAATGAATCGGTCATCCGCACCATTTTGGCAATGCTTTCATCAATAAAATGTACGGCTTCTTCCGTTTGTTTTGAATCGGGCCCATTCATATGCTCGGCATGATCAACTTCCGACATATAAAACGTAATGAGGTGTGGCCGCTTATCTTCGGGCTGGGTTAACCAGTTCTTTACATCCTGTATGCGGGTATCAATATCGATGCTATCGTTATACCGGTAATAATACGTGGGCCGGATGCCTTTTATCGCCGCTTCTGAACCTACCCAGTAAAAGCTGGCCGAAACCATTTGCTGTTGTTCGGCCAGTACCCATAATGGCGTACCGCCGTACCAGCTGCTATCCTCCACCGCTTTGCGATTGCCAAGGCGGTAGCTCTCGTCTCTTTTTTTATCGTAAAAGGAATTATCAACCAGTCCGTGATGCGAGGGATACAAACCGGTGACCAGGGTATAGTGATTGGGAAAAGTAAGCGAAGGATACGAGGGTATCAGGGCTTTGGCCGCTACCCCGCTGCTGCGCAGCTGCTGCAAGTGGGTAGCATTGTATTTATCGGCCAGGTCATAGCGGAAACCATCGGCCGAGATCACGATCACATAGGGCTTTTGCTGTTGTTGGGCACTGTTGCTGCGACCGGGGATCACCTGTTGCGTAATATCAACCTGGGCAGCCAGGAATACGGGCATAAAAAGGACCAGGAGAGCAAGATAAATCCTCATGTGTGTGTTTTTGTTTGCAAATGTAACCAGGTTACACCTACCATGTATTATGGTTTTTTAAACAATTAATACTCAGAATACAGGCAATCGTGAATGGTCAATGGTCAATGGTGAGTGTGTTCGCGATTTTAAATATTTCTAAACAATGGCGAAGCTCGCGAATTTTCAGACTGCTAAAGTTTCGGGAATCACTCACCATTCACCACCCGGTAAGTTCAGGATGGTTTTGCCCCCTGCCTAAACTAACTTCCTACACTATCCGTATTCTCCCCGGTCCTAAATCAACGATTGCCAGCAACCCAGCCAGGTTGGAAAAGGTCACTCCGATTGATTTTCTAACTAAAACCCGCGTCGATCGCTTTATTGCGGCAGTGGCTACAATCGATAAAGGTCGTTAAGCAATAAACTTTGTCAGTTAGCCATATGCAACACAGGCGATGCGATGCTATTGAAATTTAGCATCGCCTGTTGCTTTTTCGTGAATGGTTAATGGTCAATGGTGAATAGCACCCCGGGTATGCAGGCGTCGAAAATATTAGCGAAGCTCAAAATTGAGCGGCCCATTCACCTTTGACCATTGACCATTGACGCTACTAAACCAGAAACTTTATATATTAGCATTCACATGGTATCTTTTATTGCTACATTACTCCAATTCGACAAGCAGGGCGAAAAAACCGGCTGGACCTACATTGAAATTCCTGCAGATATTGCAGGGAAGATAAAGCCCGGTAACAAAAAGTCGTTCCGCGTAAAAGGTAAACTCGATAATTTTTCCATCAAAGCCGTATCGGTGCTACCGATGGGTGGCGGCAATTTTATTTTGGCCGTTAATGCCACCATGCGAAAAGGCATAGGAAAACGTAAAGGTGCGATGGTAAAAGTACAGTTACAGGAAGATAAAGCCGAAATAAAACTGAACGCAGATCTACTGGCCTGCCTGCAGGAAGATCCCGATGCCCAGACCCATTTCAACAAACTGCCCAAAGGTCATCAGCAGTATTTCAGCAAATGGATCGAAAGCGCCAAAACCGAGCCCACGAAGACCAACCGGCTCACCAAAGCCCTTGTTGCACTGGGAAAAGGATGGGGTTTTTCTGAAATGATGCGGGCCGCCAAAAAGGATAAAGAAGGGTTTTAAACTGCCTGCTACGCGCTTGTTCCCTGTTTACCCATTCAAAACGTATATAATAAGCTTTTATATAAGGCAAATTGTCGTAACATATTTCAATTCCTGTATACTGCCGATCTGAATTTTGCGTTATATCTTTATACCGGAGTAGGTACTATTCCGGGTGGCTTTGTATGTTAACTATTAATAATAACAGTATCTTTTAATAATAAAAACCGATTTACCATTTTTTTAAATTAGTTAATTTACTAATTTGCCGCAGCATACTAATACCCTATGATGAATATAATTCTACTTTCTTTGATCTGTGCCCCGACCTTACCCTGTTTAGCAGTTCTACTGCAACATGGTACAGTTGCCACATGGAAAGCAGACGAGCCTGGTTGTGTGTTTCATTCTCCCGCTCTCAATTCATCAGATAATTCAGCGTCTTTTTTTAAAATTGGTAATGTGCGCGCATAATTATGGGCGAAGCAGGTTTTGTGTGAGGTTGTTGCAAACCAATCACCGGAAGTTCTTTTACAATAAAATTCAATAGTCAAAATAAAAAATGTAACAATTTTTCAAAAGTGAAAAACGGTCCATGAATCAGTGCAACTTGGGATTTTCCGCACTTCCGCGGGATGCCCCCGGTCCGGCGAAAAAGCAGGACAACCCCTAAACAAGTGAATGTGTGAACTTTTAAACAATATGGTTTCAATTATTTTTATCAATTAATTTTAAAAACCGTTCTATGATAAGTAAGTGTTCCCTAACCACACTTCTGCTCATCATCTCCGCTGTCAGCTTCGGGCAAAAACAAGCCGAGGTTGAAGGAGTATGGAAAACCCAGGACCAAAAGGATTCCCTGTTAATCAGCACAAGCGGACAAAGCAACCCCGCAGTATTCGTTTATTTTCCCAGCAAGGCCAAATTCTTACCGTTCAGCTTAAGTGCCGCCGGAAACGAGCTGGTGCACTTTGAACCAGATGCATCCAAGATGTCATTAAGCTTCGATGGTAAAACCATTACAGATCCCAGCTCTGGCAAAAAGTATTCAAGAACTACTTCAGAGTCGCCTGTAAACAGCAAAACTGTAGCTGCATCTGCTGATGACTTTTTTGATTTCAGCACCAACAACTACTATGCAGGGATCAATTTCTACCTGTCATCGCACCCCGGCCTGCCATTTATGCCTAATAGCGCTTTCATCACCAAGAAGAAAGTAAAAGAGGTAAAAATTGAAAAATGGTTCCTGCGTGCAAGCGCAAACGGCGAGCCTACCGGCCAAAAAGAATATGAACTCGTTTATAATTTCAATGGCACCGGCCAGATCACAACCGTACAGGTAATTCCAAACGGTGGTGCTCAGGAAACCGATACCTGGACGTACTCTTACAACGGTGACAAGCTGCAAAAGATCAGCTCGCCCGGCAGAGTATTACAATTCGATAACGACAACTGGGAAGTAGATGCCCGTCAACAGAAAAAAGTGCCGTTCATCTTCCCCATGTGGCAATATAACAGCAGCTCAAAACCAGTTGCAGCCGTACTGCCTTATATGACTGGCGTTCCGCTCAATGAATATACTTACAATGCCAGCAACCAGCTCGAAAAGATCAGTTCAAAAGATGTGAGCGAACCGAACATCCTGCAACATTTCACCAAGATCGATTACGACAAAAACGGAGTACCGGTAAAAATAACAGAAATTAAGATCAGTAAATAAGTGATAAGCCACTTACTATCATAATAACCATATAAGAGTGCCCTGGTAAAACGGGGCATTTTTTATTTGTTCCCGGGTACTGGTTTCCGGTTACCAGGTCAAAAATTCGGAGACTCCGACTACAGTTAAAATGATCGACATTCAAGGCCCTGCAACTGGCAACCGGTAACTGGTAACACACTGCAATCACATTAATCAAAGCACTACAGTTTCTTTATTTCATCATGTGAAATCATCAGTAATTATTTAACGAAAACACTACAACTTTTTCGATTTTCCACATGTTGTGTATAAGTAACTTTACGAAAATGCTGTTCTAAATAATTATATTTGGAATAGAGGAAAATCAAGAGGACTTCAGGAAACTATCCTGTATTTGTGAAACTTAAATTGATGTGCATTGACAGAAACTATAATCAGCCTTGAAACTGTAAACCCTATTGAGTTTTTCGGTGTAAACAACGGAAAACTGGATATTCTCAAAAAGAAATTCCCGCTTTTAAAAATCCTTTCCAGAGGCACCCAGATCAAATTGAGCGGCTCACCCGAGCAGGTTGAAAGCGCCAGGGAAAAAATTGAACTCATTGTTCAATACCTCGAGCGCAACGGCCATATGAGCGAGAACTATTTTGAGCAGATCCTTGGTGGCGACGATGCCGAAACAGTTGACAATTTTATCGATCGCAATCCCAACGACATACTTGTATTTGGTCCCAATGGCAAAACGGTAAGGGCCCGCACAGTTAATCAGAAAAGACTGGTGCAGGTAGCAGAAAAAAATGATATCGTATTTGCCATCGGTCCGGCCGGTACCGGTAAAACCTATACAGCCGTAGCGCTGGCCGTTCGGGCATTGAAAAATAAAATGGTCAAGAAGATCATTCTTACCCGCCCCGCAGTAGAAGCCGGCGAAAGCCTCGGTTTTTTACCGGGCGATCTTAAAGAAAAGATCGATCCCTATCTGCGTCCCTTATATGATGCGCTCGACGATATGATACCCGCCGATAAGCTGGGTTATTATATGAGCACCCGCGTTATCGAAATTGCCCCGCTGGCCTATATGCGTGGCCGTACGCTCGATAATGCATTCATCATTCTGGATGAGGCGCAAAACTCGACCGATCTTCAATTAAAGATGTTCCTTACGCGTATCGGTTCCAACGCCAAGGCCATTATCACCGGCGACCTTACACAGATCGACCTGCCGAAAAATCAACGCAGTGGTCTCGAAAAAGCTGCGCGGATCCTGAAGAACATCGACGGTATTGCCCATATTGAGCTCGATGAAGAAGACGTGGTGCGTCACCGCCTGGTAAAAGCCATCATCAGGGCTTACGACAAAGATCACCAGGAAAGTGGCGATCAGCTGCAGCAGGGGCATTCAGGTGGCAGTTGGCGGAACCAACGACACCGGTCAGAATAAACCTGAAATACGAAGCAGGAAGTATGAACCGATAATAATTCATACTTCCTGCTTTTTTTATTTCTGATTTAGAGATTTCGGGATTTTGAGATTTGCCGGGGTTTAGAATTTTCGATAAATCTCAAAATCAATAAATCCCAAAATCTCAAAATTTGCCGAACCTTCCACACAACATACTTTGGTCAAAAAAGCATTCCATATATGCCTCTTCTGTTATATTTTTGTTGATTATGAAGAAATTAATTGCCAGTTTATGCATTCTTGCCACTTTATCCTGTAATTCCACCTCAGGAGGCGGGTACAAAAAAGCAGAGGATGCACAGGATGCCGGCACCCTGTTTATTCGTTCTACACTGGATGGAGACTTTGATAAAGCGGCATTTTACCTGTTAAAAGACACCACCAACCAGTTGCTGTTCGATAAACAACAGGCCAATTACAAAGAAATGAGCGGCAAGGAAAAAAGCAGCCAGAAAGCTGCCACCATACGGCCGGTTGCCATAACCACCGAAAACGATTCCACTACCCTGTATAAATATTACCAAACCTCGAACCCTGCCGATACCACCACGTTGCGCATTGTACGCCGCCAGGATACCTGGCTGGTTGATTTGAAGTCAGTTATAAAAATGTAGGCACAACCCCTACCCGTCCGCAACCATGACAGTAAATGTTGCCGGATGTTTTTTAATTGGTTTATTTTGCGCCCCGGCCAGTAAAGGCAACTGCTACGATTAACAGCCATATGAAACAGAACTTATTATAGATTTGCTTAAATTTTAAAAACAATATGATAACTGTTTCCCATCCCTGGCATGGTGTGCCTCCTGGAGATCAGTCTCCACGCATTGTAAATGCAGTAATTGAGATTCCGCAGGGTTCCCGGGCTAAGTACGAGATCGACAAGGACAGCGGTTTATTAAAGCTGGACCGTGTCATTTATTCTTCTTTCTATTATCCGTGTAATTACGGGTTTATTCCACAAACTTACGGCGACGATAAAGATCCACTCGATATACTGGTAATCACTTCCATGCCCGTACAGGCAATGTGCCTGATGCAGGCCAAAGTAATTGGGGTTATGCAAATGATCGACAGTGGCGATGCCGATGACAAGATCATTGCCGTAGCGGCCAACGATCCCAGCGTAAACCACTATAACAACATTGAAGAAATACCGCCGCACTTCTTTGAAGAGCTGCGCCACTTCTTTGAAGAATACAAACGCCTCGAGAATAAATCGGTAACCGTGAACGAATTCGGCGATAAAGCCGTAGCGCTTACGATCATCGAGGAAGCCCTGGAGTTGTATAAGGAGCATTTTCGAAAACCAAGTAAGTAAGTGGTAAGAAGGGTAGTTTATATAGTGAAAGGCTGAAATAAGAAGTAGGAAGTAAGAAGTAAGAAAGACAAAGAAAAATCAGAAAGTACGAATGTCAGACTCTTCTTACATCCTACTTCCTACCTCCTACTTCAAAAACCTACTTAACTTAATAACCATGAGCATACAAACGATCCTATTACTCATCCTCGTAGGCCTGGCCGCAGGTGCATTAAGCGGTATGGTAGGCGTTGGCGGCGGCATTATTATCGTTCCCGCCCTTGTGTATATTCTCGGTTTTTCGCAGTTAAAGGCCCAGGGCACCTCGTTAGGCCTGTTGCTGCTGCCCGCTGGTATTCTCGCTGTCATGAACTATTACAAACAGGGCTATATTGATATAAAAGTAGTGGCCATTATGTTCGTCACCTTTGTGATCGGTGGTTGGTTCGGCAGCAAATTCTCCCTTTCCATACCCCAGGAAACCGTAAAAAAGATCTTTGCCGTGGTATTGTTGCTGATAGCCGGCAAAATGCTGTTCCTCGATAAATAACGCCCCGAGCTGCACACCTTACAAGATCTTCGCATATACCCCCGCACAAGAAAAGCAGCCGGTAAAAATTTCTTAAAAAAGGAAGCCGGGCCGGTACAGCCTGTTTATTTGGGTATTTTAGCAATACCCAAAACTTTATTCAGATGACCCGCTTGCTGTTACTCACCCTGCTGTTGCCTGCGTTCACCCGGGCACAGTTCCTCGCTCCCGAAACCACTTTACAACAAGCGCTCGTACAGGCCACCCGGGAAGATAAACTCATTTTTTTGATGATCGAAAGCGACCAGTGCCAGCAATGCAATGATGTGGCCGGTAAAGCCCTGCAAAAAAATGATTTGAAAGATGAGCTCAAACGGAATTTTATCGCCCTTCGCATTCCGGCGTTTCACCCCGACCGTAATTACATAAAGGATAAGTACAATTACATTGGTGGCAATGTGGTATTGTATTTAGATAAATGGGGTACGCTGGTGCACCGCATGAATATGAGCACTACTGCAGCTACTATATATCTCTACGAGTCAAAGCGGGCATACCTGAATGAAATACAGGCAGATTACATACGGTCATTAGAACAGGATGCGCTGGCGGGAAAGATGGAATCTGATAAGTTGTATGAACTGATGGAGGCGCGAAAAACGCTTTCCTTACCTATTGACGAACACCTCGATCAATATGTGAAACAACTACCGGCCGACTCGCTTACGTCAATAAGTACCCTGCAACGCATTGCCCGCATGAGCCCGTTATTAGGCTCCAACGCCAATAGCATATTGCGTAATAACCAGGAGCTGTTTAACCAGGCCTGGTACGCATTGCCCGAAAAAGACCGCATAACCATCAACAACCAGATCATTATTAAAAGCCGTCACCAGGCCATCAGTGAAAAGAATGTAGCCAAAGCCGAAGTAGTGGCAAAATTTGCCGCCCTCACTTATAGCGGGGCCATTTTTAGCGGGAAGCCGCCCGTCAATAAAGCCTACCATTATAACCTCATGGAATATTTCAGGGGTGCTAATGATACCGCCGCCTATTTAAATGCAGCCGTAAACTATTATGAATTGTATCAGATGCCGGTGAATGCCACCGCCATCAAAAAGAAAGATTCATTGAAAATGGCGGAGCTTAAAAAAGATCCGGTCAGGAATATTTCAATCAGGGATACCCTTGAGTGGACGGAAACCCGCAAAGTGTTCACTACCACTACCCGTTATACCCCAACTGCCCAGCACTATGGCGAAGAGCTGCATTACGCCGCCCGTACTTTTTACCGCATGACAAACGACACCATTTACCTGAAAAAAGCACTGCAATGGGCTGCTTATGCCAACGAATTTTATGAAAGCGCCTATGCCCTCGACATCTGGGCCCGTTTATTATATAAGGTCGGGAATAATAAAGAAGAAGCCGTACACCTCGAAGAAAGGGCTATTGACTTTCTGAAAAAACATGACATGCCCACAGAAACACATATGGCAGTGCTCGACAAAATGAAAAAAGGCATCTCCGCCATAGATTGATCAATTTAGAAATATCTTTTAATAATGCGCAGCTGATGCGTACGCAACCCTGTTTCCACATTCAGGATACCGGCGTTGTCAATTTTATCGATGCGCACATTGCCCGAAGCATGAATGATCTCATGATCGTTCAACAAAATACCAACATGCGTGATCCTTCCTTCGGCATTATCAAAAAATGCGAGATCGCCACAGCGGGCTTCCTGTAAAAAGCCAACCACTTCGCCCTGGGTGGCCTGCAAATACGCATCGCGCAGCAGCGGAATATTAAAAAAACGGAACACCATTTGGGTAAAGCCGCTGCAATCGACCCCAAAAACCGACCGTCCACCCCAGAGGTAGGGTGTATTTAAAAACAGCATCGCTCTTTCTTTAATGGCATCGGCGCCCGGTTTGGCGCCGGCAGCATTCCAGGTAGCCGCCTCTTTATAATCGATGGACAAAACAGCCGCCAGCTGTTGCCGGTTTACACCATTCAATACCGGTACGCCCAACGGCACCTTCGAAGGGAGATTATTGATAGTAATGGCATTGATCCATTCTGCAGTAAAAGTTTGCGCCGGCGTGTTGTTCGCCCAGTTATCGATAATAGCCAGCTGGCTGCGCTGGCACCAGCCTTCGTAGCCATCATATACACCCTGTACTTTTATAAAATCCTTTCCTTCTTCCAGCACCAGGGCGGCCTCGGCAAATAACAACTGACTGATCATTTCACTTTTATGCGCCGGTTCGGCCCGTAAAGGCGCAACCGGTACTTTGCAAACGGCATAGGCCATAGTTAGTAATTTGGTTGCAAATGTAATTAATGAACAATAGACAATAAGCAAAAGGCAAATTACCAGTTACCAGATACCGGTTACCAGGTCGCAAATCAATGGAAGTTCGATTATTGGCGGGCTTCCTATGCCCAAATCCCGGGAACTGGAAACCGGTAACCGGAAACCTGAACGATCACTCAATAAAGTATCACTTATTCCGTTAAGGGTGTCGAATTAATTTTGTGGAATTTTTGAACGAACTGCATCTTAGTAATAAGAAAACAGCATTTTCGCATAGTGAAACCAGACCCTAATTCACATATCAGCGATCAGCAATTGCTCAGCTCCTTTTATTCCAGTCGCGATAACCACTGGCTTGGGATACTTCTGCAGCGCTATACCCTTTTATTACTGGGGGTATGCATGAAATACCTGAAAAATGAGGAAGAAGCAAAAGATTGCGTGCAACAGGTGTTTTTAAAAGCCATTACCGAACTGCATAAATACAAGGTTGAATACTTTAAATCCTGGCTGTACATGGTGGCCAAGAACCATTGCCTCATGAAGCTGCGCGATAAACAGGCCCGTACGCCGGCCGAGATCAGGGAGGAAATGACCATTGCCCAGGATGATGACGCCAGCCTGGCGCCCCACCTCGAAAAAGACCGGCAGCTTGATTTAATGACTGATTGCCTGCAGGAACTGAGCAAAGAACAAAAACAGTGCGTAACTTTGTTCTATCTTGAAAAACGGTCGTACAATGAGATTGCCGACCAAACGGGCTTTACGTCGATGCAGGTAAAAAGCTATATCCAGAACGGCAAACGCAACCTGAAGATCTTGCTGGAACGGAAACTAAACCAATCGTAAAACCCCGGGTCTAATGAATATACATTGACGACTTGAACAATGAATAACGACTTACTGAACATATTATCGAATAGTAACAAAGACATTGACAACCAGAAGTTGATGGACTACCTCAGCGGCAAGCTGAATGAGGAGGAAAAGCATGAGGTGGAAATGTGGATGGTTGACAATGATTTTGAAAATGAAGCGCTGGAAGGGCTGCAGCAAATGGCCGGCTCTAATAATAAAAAATTAGAAGGCTATGTTGACCAGCTCAACAAGGAACTGACCCAATACATAAAACAAAAGAAGAACCTCCGCGAAAAAAGAAGGATCAACACCGGCTTCTGGATCTATGTGGCCATTGCATTTATCCTTATCATCATCATTCTGGCCTATATGGTCATCAGCCGCCTCAGCCACTAATAACTGATCCTGTCGGGCTTCACTACCCATTCATCAAATACAATAATCGCTTTCTCGCGTCCTACATTAATGATCTCAATGATGCGCTCATGCAGCGGGGCCGTCAATTCCTGGTAAATAAGCGAATCGTCGAAACCGGCAGCCGCCGCATCGTGCCGGGTAGCGCCAAAATACACTTTCGTTGGCCGGGCCCAGTAAATAGCGCCCATACACATGGGACAGGGTTCGCAGGAGGTATATATTTCGCAACCGGTTAACTGAAAGGTTTGTAAATGCTTACAGGCATCCCTGATGGCCACCACCTCGGCATGCGCAGTAGGATCGTTTGTACTGGCCACACTGTTACAGCCTTTTCCCACTATTGTATCCTCCTTAACTATAATGCAACCAAAGGGCCCGCCAGTGCCATGGTTCATTCCCTGTCTTGCCAGGTCAACTGCTGCCTGCATATAATGAAGCTCACGTTCCGTCATATAATTCCTTTTGTTATCAAATTTAACTGAAAAAGATGAAGGGTGCGCCATCTGTGTAACGAGCTTCACCCTGCCTGAAATATTCCTTATATTTAAACCCGGTAATATAATCACGATTATGACAAAACAGTTATTCCTGCTCCTGACCCTACTGGCAGTTTCGCATACCTATGCCCAAAAGATCAATTATGTAGTTTCATTTCCCAATATTGTTCACCACGAAGCCAATATAAGCATAGCTGCATCGGGCATTCCCGCCGGAAAAGCGGTTTTCCGCATGAGCCGTTCTTCCCCCGGCCGCTACGCCACCCATGAGTTTGGCAAGAACGTGTACGACGTTAAAGCATTTGACCAGGGCGGCAACCCGGTTACCATTAACCGCATCGATGGCGATGTATATGAAGTGCCAAAACAAAACGGCTTTGTACGGGTTGATTATACCCTATACGCAGCTTATGCCGATGGCACCTATTCCGGCATTGACCCCGCCAGCGTTCACCTGAATATGCCCGCCACGTTTATGTGGATCAAAGGTTTCGACAAAGCACCCATCACTGTTACATTCAACATTCCCACCGATAAAAAATGGACCATTGCCACGCAGTTGAAACCCACCGGCAACCCCATTGAATTCACGGCCCCCGGTTTACAATATTTCATGGATTGCCCCACCAAAATAGGCAGCCTTACCTGGAAAGAATGGAATATCAAAAACCCCAATGGCAATGATTATACCTTCAGGCTGGCACTGGAAGCAGATGCCACAGATACTGTTGCCGGCACATTTGCCACCAAAGTAAAACGCATTACCCAGGAGGCGCAGGCCGTATTTGGTGAAGTGCCTGCCTACGATTACGGCACCTATACCTTTATTGCCAGCATAAATCCATATGTAGAAGGCGATGGCATGGAACACCGCAATTCAACCATGATAAGCATACCCTATGCATTTAATGGCGACAACAGCCTGCTGGGCGTATTTGCGCATGAGTTCTTTCATTGCTGGAATGTAGAACGCATTCGCCCCAAAACACTGGAGCCATTCAATTTCGAAAAAAGCAATATGAGCAATGAGTTGTGGTGTGCTGAAGGGTTTACGCAATACTATGGACAGCTGTTATTATGCCGCGCCGGTTTAAGACCACTGGGCGAAATACTGGCCTCCTTCAGCAACCTCATCAATACAAAGGAAAATACACCCGGCGCCAAACGGTATTCACCGGTTGAAATGAGCCGCCATGCAGTTTTTGTTGATGCCGGCGTTGCGGTTGACAGAACCAATTATCCCAACATGTTCAGCTCCTATTATCCTTATGGCGGCGCTATTGCCATGGCGCTCGACCTGCAACTGCGCACCCGCTTCCAGCTTACGCTCGATGATTATATGACGGCTTTATGGAAACGCTTTGGCAAAACAGAGATCGCTTATACCGTTACGGGGCTCGAAGAAGTGCTGGCAGATGTAACACACGATAAAGCCTTCGCCTCCGATTTTTTTGCCCGCTTTGTTACCGGTCATGAATCTTTCAATTATGAACCGCTGTTAGAGAAAGCCGGATTGACCCTGAAAAAACAATATGCCGGCAAAGCCTGGCTGGGGCAGGTGTCATTTACTGAAGGCACTACCACCATTAGCTCCAATACCATTATTGGCTCGCCGCTATACAATGCCGGACTTGATAATGATGATGTGATCGTGCAGATCGATGGCCACCTGGTAGCCCGTCCGGCCGATATAAACGAACTGCTCAATACACATAAACCCGGTGATGTCATCAACATTACATACAAACACCGCACTGAAAGCAAAACAGTACCGCTTACACTTGGGGAGAACCCCACCTATACACTCACCACTTATGAACAGGCCGGCTTATCAGTGACCAAAGAAATGATGGACTTCCGCAACAACTGGCTGGGCACAAAGATCAAATAATAACTATTTACAAATTATAAATCCCGTCAGTTGATAGCCGTAGCCGTTACCCGCTGACGGGATTTTCTTTTCAACACAGTTGCTTATAAATCATAATGTAACTACCTTTCACATGCAAAAAACCAGCATATGAAAAGATATGTTTACCTTATCGGAGCCTGTTATACCCTGTATTCCTGTAAAGCGCCCAGCTACAGTTATGTGCCTGCAACCATGAACACAACTGCCTACAGCCATGGCGGTGAGGGCCAGCTTGGTTTGGTATTTGGTTCACCAGGTTTCGCCGGCAAAGGCGGTATTGCGGTTACCCGTAACATTAATGTGAATGCCTGGGCGGCTACGCTGCCTTCGGACAGCGGTTACAGCAGTAAAGAATCAGAATACTCTATCGGCGTGCAAACCAATGAAAACAAAAACCGGGAGGTCACCAGTTTTTGGGTGGGCCTTGGTAATGGCAGCAACAAAAAGGTGCGCACAGACCTAAGCGGCCATTTCAACCGGTTATTTTTACAAATACAACAATCGGTCATCAATAACCCATTGGGCAATGCCCGTTTCGATGGCTTCTTTGGCATTAGGGTAAATTACCTTGATTATACCGGCACCCGGCAGGATAAACCTTTAAATGACATCCTGTATTATTATGAACCCTATCTGGGTTTTAATGTGGGCAGCAAAAATGTACGCTTCGAATTTCTGACGGGCCTCGCCATCAAGAACACCGGCGAATGGAGCCACGGCGTACAGGTATGGCCCTGGTTCGGTCATATAGGCGTGATAGGAAAGCTGGGGAAGATACAATAAAGAGATTTCCAGTTACCAGGTACCGGGGCTGAAAACAAGGACTGCTTTATTATTTGCGGGAATGCTGACCCCTTAAGCCTGGCAACCGGAAACGAAAGCATTGACCATTGACCATTCACCAATTCAGCCTACTGCGTGGCTTTGTTTAATACACTTATTATCTTCTTTAATTCATCCTCATTGGCAATGTACCAGGGTGTGGCATCAGTAATGGCCGGGTTACGAAAGGTTACGGGATCAGGCGCTGTTATCCGTGCCGAAGTATGGAACTCCGTTGCGCCGGTACCCTGTATCAGCGTTTCAATATTGGAAGAACGCACCCCTGCCCCGGGCATAATGATAATGCGGCCGGCCGCCTGTTGTACCAGCTTCGCCAGCAATTCAATGCCTTCGGGAGCGGTGCTTTTTTGTCCGCTCGTTAATACACGTTCACACCCGCAATCAATGATCTCTTCCAATGCCTTCATAGGATCGGGCGTAGCATCAAATACGCGGTGACAGGTTACCCCCATGGGGTACGCCCATTCAACGATCTGTTTTAACCGCTCCGTATCTATTTCACCGTTTTGCAAATGCACACCCGTTGAAATACCATCGCAACCCAGTTGTTTGCAAAGCAGGATATCCTGTTTTATAATGTCAAATTCTTCGGCAGAATAAAAGAAGTTGCCGCCACGCGGCCTGATGATGGGATATAAAGCGATGCTTATTTTTTCGCGTGTATGTTTAATAGTGCCATAGGAAGGCGTGGTACCCCCATCGGCCGGGTTTTCGCATAACTCAACCCGCTTTGCACCGGCTTTTTCGGCAATTACAGCTGATGGCATATTGAATGCACAAACTTCTAATTGAAGAGACATGGTTATTTTTAAAACTTTCTGTTTTTAATTGTAGCTTATCTGAGTTATAAAAAGTTGCAGGTCGCCAGTTACCGGTTACCAGTTACCGGGCAAAAACCATAGACAGCCCGACCTCTCACATCCATGCTCGAATTTAGGTCCTGGGAACCAGCTACCGGTAACCGGCAACTGATTCACCATTCACCACTAATAAATACTCTTACCCGGGATCAGCTTCTCTTCCTTACCTGTTTTTACCGCGTATGTAAACCCTTTCTGCAAAGCATACCCGCCGTACTCGCCTTTTTTATTGAGGGCCAGAAAACCAACCTGCAGGGTTTTGGCTTTGGCGGGGTTGCGGCTGATGATGCGCTCTACTGCTTTTTTACAAGCCGCTTCGGGCGCCAGCCCCTGACGCATTAACTCCACTACCAGGTGCGAACCTACAATACGGATCACTTCTTCACCCACACCCGTTGAGGTAGCCGCGCCAATTTCATTATCAACATACAAACCGGCGCCAATGATGGGCGAATCGCCTACCCGGCCATGCATTTTAAACGCCATGCCGCTGGTAGTGCAGGCGCCGCTTAAATTACCATTGGCATCCATGGCGATCATCCCGATTGTATCATGGTTATCTTTACCGCCGGGCATGACGCCTTCACCTGCAGGTTTATGCAACTTGTTTTCGATATTAATAACAGGTTCGTACTTCGATGTTTTCAACCATTCCTTCCAAACCTTTTCACTTTCGGGTGTTAACAGGTTCTCTTTTTTAAAACCATTTGCCAGGGCAAATTGCAAAGCGCCATCACCCACCAGCACCACATGCGGTGTTTTTTCCATAACCAGCCGCGCAACCGATATCGGGTGCATGATATTTTCCAAACACATCACCGACCCGCAATTGTAATGTTCATCCATGATACAGGCATCGAGGGTAACACGCCCATCACGATCGGGCAAACCACCGTAACCCACCGATTGATTGTTGGGATCGGCTTCCGGTATTTTAACGCCCGCCTCTACCGCATCGAGCGCACGGCCGCCCTTGCCCAGGATGGTCCAGGCTTCGGCATTGGCAGCCTTTCCAAAATCCCAGGTCGAAAGCACAATGGGTTCATTCTTTACAGTTGGATAGCTGGTTTCGCTATTTTGGGCCATGAGCTTTTTTCCGGTAAACAAACCCAGTGAACCAAGGAACGATGTATGCAAAAATTTCCTACGCGTTGACATATCTTTTTGGTTTATGTAGTTTATCAGCTAACGCCTTATCTTTAAAAATCTAAATTAAGAGCTAAACATGAGAAATTTATTTCTTTTAATTTTTGCTTTACACTTTATCCTTTCCGGTAAAGCGCAAAATGAACAGGATTCGGCCTGGATTCGTGACAATTATGTTAAAAAAGAAATGTACATCACCATGCGTGATGGCGTTAAGCTGTTTACCGCGTTGTATGTACCAAAAGATGCTACTGAAAAGCATCCCATACTTTTAATGCGTACGCCTTATTCGTGTTCGCCGTACGGAGAAAACAAATTCCCCGCCAGCCTGTGGCTGCGTCACTTGCGGTATTATGCAAGGGAAAATTATGTGATCGCCTTTCAGGATGTACGCGGCCGCTGGGCAAGCGAAGGAACGTTTGTTGATGTACGGCCTTTCAACCCCAATAAAAAAACCAGCCAGGATATTGACGAAGCCAGCGATACGTATGATACCATCGACTGGCTTGTAAAGAACCTTGAAAATAACAATGGCAACGTGGGTGTGATGGGCATTAGTTATCCCGGTTTTTATTCTACCATGGCAGCCCTGAGCGGGCATCCGGCATTAAAAGCGGTGAGCCCGCAGGCGCCGGTCACCGATTGGTTTATGGGCGATGATTTTCATCACAATGGCGCGTTCTTTATAATGGATGGGTTTGCATTTTACAGCGGCGGCTTTGGCTATCCGCGTCCGGTTCCCACCAAAGTAGCACCCAAACAAAGCATTCAAATTCCCGATAACGATAATTATGATTCGTACTTACACATCGGGGCTTTGAAAAATTTTATGAAGCTCACCGGTGATAGCCTGTTGTTCTGGAAAGACCTGTATGCGCATCCCAATTACGACGACTGGTGGAAGGCCCGCAGCATCAGGAACTTTGTAAATAATGTACCGGCCGGCACCGCCACGCTGGTGGTTGGTGGTTTATTTGATGCTGAAGATTGTTTTGGCGCCTGGCGAACCTACGGCGCTATTGAACAAAAAGCCAAAAACAACAACCGGCTGGTAATGGGTCCCTGGTACCATGGGCAATGGTCATCATTAAATGGTACGCATTTAGGGAATGTGCAATTTGGTTCCAACACCAGCATCTGGTACCAGAACAATATCGAGATCCCCTACTTTAATTATTATCTAAAAGGCAAAGGCGATATTTCGAAACTGGCCGAAGCCACTGTTTTCTTCAGCGGCGCCAATGAATGGAAACAATTTGAGACCTGGCCGCCTGCAGATAAAAAAGAAGAACCCATTTACCTGCAACCCGGCGGCAAACTGGGTTGGCAAAAGCCTGCGGTAAAAACCAGTTACAGTGAATACATCAGTGATCCGGCGCATCCGGTGCCTTATACTGAAAACGTACACTTTACGCGCACACGCGATTATATGACCGATGACCAGCGTTTTGCCAGCCGCCGCCCCGATGTACTGACCTTTGAAACAGATGAACTGGGCAATGATCTTACACTGGCCGGAACCGTAGTGGCCGACCTGCTCACCAGTATTACAACCACCGATGCTGATTTTGTAGTAAAGCTGATCGATGTGTTCCCCGATGATTTTAAATATCCCGGTGCTGCCCTTAATCAAAGCCGCGACGCCGGCGGCGCTTACCCAATGGGCGGCTACCAGATGTTGGTGCGTGGTGAAATTATGCGTGGCCGTTACCGCAAAAGCTTTACCGCACCCGAAGCGTTTAAACCCAACAAGATAGAACCCGTAAAATTTGAATTGCCCGATGTGGCCCATACCTTTAAAAAAGGACACCGGTTAATGATCCAGATCCAAAGCAGCTGGTTTCCACTGGTTGACCGCAATCCACAGCAATTCGTAAATATTTACGAATGTAATGACAGCGATTTTCAGAAGGCGGCCATACGTATATATCATGATGGCACCAATAGCAGTTCAATTGTTCTTCCCGTATTAAAATAAGCTTTTCAGGTATATTGTATAACAAGTTAACAGGTGCACATCATTCGAAATGTTCTACCTGTTAACTTGTTAACTTTTCAACTTCTTCCCTTATCTTGCACCCTCTCTGTTGTTGGCTGATGCACAGCTCTTACACTCTCAACACTTAAAACCAGGCTAAACGCCAGTACTGCGCGTGCGCGGTATACTTCATTTATTTTCATTACAAAACACCCGCTTTTGACACTATTTAGTGCCAAAGGGTATTAACATTTTATGCATTATGAAAAAAATTTGGGTTTTCGCCTCTTTATTGTTGACAATGAACACCTATGCCCAGGTAAACATTATTCCGCAGGCTGCCGAACTGAAGATGCCGGAAACAGCCGGTCAGTTTGTGATAACGGCTAAAACGCCCATCATCCTTGAAGGTTCGGGCCTGGAAAACTCAGCCCGTTTTCTGAATGATTACCTGAAACAATTGTATGGCTTTACCTTACCCATTATTAAAAAAGCAGGCAAGGTGCCCGGCATTCGCCTCAATTATGACCGCATAAACTATACCCTGCCCGGCGCTTACAACATGGAGATAAATGCCAAAGGCGTTTATATTGGCGGTGATAATGAAACCGGCACTTTTTATGGCGTACAAACGCTGTTGCAGTTATTACCGGTTGAAAAAGCAACTACCTTACCGGTAAGCTATCTCACTATAAAAGATTATCCGCGTTTTCAATACCGCGGTTTGCACCTCGATGTAGGCCGTCATTTCTTTCCAACCGATTTTGTAAAACGGTATATCGATTATATCGCTTTACATAAAATGAATTACTTCCACTGGCATTTAACAGAAGACCAGGGCTGGCGCATAGAGATCAAAAAATATCCCAACCTAACCAAAGTGGGCGGCTGGCGCAATGGCACCATCATTGGCCGTTACCCCGGTACCGGTAACGACAGCATTCGTCATGGTGGTTTCTATACACAAAAAGAAGTGAAGGAAATTGTTGAATATGCCGCTAAACGGTATGTGACCATTATACCTGAAATTGAAATGCCCGGCCACGCCTCTGCTGCATTAGCTGCCTATCCTTATCTGGGCTGCACCGGCGGCCCCTACCAGGTGCAACAAACCTGGGGTGTTTTCAATGATGTGTTTTGCGCAGGCAATGACTCTGTATTTACATTCCTGCAAAACGTACTCGATGAAGTGATCCCCTTGTTCCCTGCCAAATACGTGCACATAGGCGGTGATGAATGCCCCAAAGAAAGCTGGAAGAAATGTCCAAAATGCCAGAAGCGAATGGCCGATAACCATTTGAAAGATGAGCATGAGTTGCAAAGCTATTTTGTACAACGCATGGAAAAATACATCAACAGCAAAGGCAAAACCATGATCGGCTGGGACGAGATCCTGGAAGGCGGGCTGGCCCCCAATGCCCTTGTAATGAGCTGGCGCGGCGAAGAGGGCGGTATTGATGCGGCCAAACAAAATCATGATGTAATAATGACGCCGGGCAAATATGTTTATCTCGATCATGCACAGGCCCAAAAAGAAGATTCAGTAACAATAGGTGGTTATCTGCCGGTTAAACAGGCATATAGTTATGAACCGGTACCCAAAGAATTAAGCGCTGAAGAAGGCAAACATATTCTGGGCGCCCAGGGCAATGTATGGACCGAATACATGGGCTATACCCAAAAGGTAGAATACATGGTATTCCCCCGCCTGAGTGCGCTGAGCGAAGTACTGTGGAGCCCTGCAGACAAACGCAACTGGAGCGATTTTGAGAACCGCCTGCAAACACAATGCAAACGATATACTTTATGGGGAACCAATTATAATAAAGTGTTTGAATAATGCATAATCGTTAAATCAAACGTTTGACCTAAATTACCCGAAAGAAACCGCATTTGCCCCTGAATACTGGAAATAACTTTAATTTCGCGCAATAAAAAAACCGATTAATTATGAGCATGGTTGATTCGTTTGAGAAGATACCTGTACGTATTTATCCCGATTTAAAAGAAGGGTCAAAATTCGCCGCCCGGGAAATTGCGGACCTCATCCGCAGCAAACAGGCAGCCGGCCAGTCCTGTGTTTTAGGTTTGGCCACCGGTTCAACCCCACGTTCCATGTATGCCGAACTGGTACGCATGCACAAAGAAGAAGGCTTAAGCTTTAAGAACGTGATCACTTTTAACCTCGATGAATACTATCCCATTGAGAAAGATGCGCTGCAAAGCTACAATCGCTTTATGCATACGCATTTGTTCGATCACATTGACATTGATCCCAAAAACATTCACATTCCCAACGGTGAAACGCCCAAAGAGCACATCAAGGCGCATTGCCTGGAATATGAACATATGATCGAAGATGCCGGCGGCATCGATCTGCAGGTGCTGGGCATCGGTAACAATGGACATATCGGTTTTAACGAACCCGGCTCCAGCATACTTTCCCGTACAAGGCTGGTAACACTGGACACTTCTACCCGTATAGCAAACTCACATGAGTTCGCCAATATTTCAGAAGTACCCCGCCTGGCCGTCACCATGGGTATCAGCACCATTTTAAAAGCAAAACGCATTTTATTAATGGCCTGGGGCCCGGCCAAAACAGCGGTTGTACAAAAATCGGTTGAGGATAACGTTACGGAACAAATACCGGCTTCTTTATTACAACAACATAACGACAGTATATTCATACTCGATGAAGTGGCTGCCGCCGACCTTACCCGTTACAAATCGCCCTGGCTTACAGGCGATACGGAGTGGACGCCCAAGATGATCCGCAAGGCAGTGGTGAACATGGCCTTGAAAGTGAACAAGCCCTTATTAAGTTTAACAAATATTGATTACCGTGATAATGGCCTTGGTGATCTGCTGGTTGAAAAAGGCGATGCCTATGAGATCAACCTGCAGGTGTACTATATGCTCCGCGACAGCATAACCGGCTGGCCCGGCGGTAAACCCGACTTACATTTACCCAATCATCCCGAGCGTACCAAACCCTACCCCAAACGCTGTGTGATCTTTTCGCCACACCCCGATGATGATATCATTTCAATGGGTGGCACCTTTCAGCGTTTGCACGACCAGGGGCACGATGTACATGTGGCCTATCAAACTTCGGGCAACATTGCCGTCACCGATGAATTCGTGACCCGCTTTATGGATTTCGCCGTAGGGTTTGAAGATATGTTCGGGGTTGACAGTAAAAAGTCAAAAGCGATCCTGGAACAGGCCCGCCAGTACCTGAAATTCAAAAAATCGAACGAGATAGACACCCCCGAGATCAGGTCGGTAAAAGGGCTTATACGCCGTTGTGAGGCCAAGGCCACCTGCCGCTATGTGGGTATCAAGGATGAAAATATCCATTTTCAGAACCTGCCTTTCTATGAAACAGGGACCATTGAAAAGAAACCAATGGGTGAAGAGGACGTTAAGCTCACCATGGAGCTGTTGCGTAAAATAAAACCGCACCAGGTGTATGCCGCCGGCGACCTCGCCGACCCGCATGGCACCCACAAGGTTTGCCTGGATATCGTTTTTGAATCATTACGCCGCATAAAGGAAGCCGGTGATGAATGGATAAAAGACTGCTGGGTTTGGTTGTACAAAGGCGCCTGGCAGGAATGGGACCTCAGCGAAATTGAAATGGCCATTCCCATGAGCCCCGACCAGGTATTGAAAAAACGCTTTGGCATCTTCATTCACCAGTCGCAGAAAGACATGGTGCCCTTCCAGGGAAGCGATAGCCGGGAGTTCTGGCAACGCGCTGAAGACCGCAATGGCAATACGGCCAGCCTGTATGCCCAGTTAGGGCTTACCAAGTACGCGGCCATGGAAGCCTTCGTACGCTGGCATTTTTAATCGCTATTTTTCAATGACTAACTCAAAAAGGTTAGTTATTTTCATAAAAAAGGCACCAGGGTTTCCCGGTGCCTTTTTGCTATCATAATACCTTCCCCCAACTCTCGGGGAAGGCATCAGTTCATGAGGTTGATCAGGGTTTGCTTTTCGGGTAATTCGGTAAAAACGTATACCGGAATTTCATCTATTTCGTTGTTTACCCGCAGGGTTTTCAGGTGATCAACATACCCTACTTCCGGATTATTAACATATACGATAATAAGGTCCGGCACCCTGCTGTCGAGCATTTCCTCCAGTTGTTGAAAATTCTCTACATAATCCGTTTCAACAGGGACCGGCAGATGCTGCAACAACTGTTTCATAGTGTGTACCTTTTCGCTGTGGTCGTAAAACAATATAATATACCTGGATTTTGCCTGCATACTTTACTGTTTTTATACGGCAATAACCTAAAAATTGTATTCCATCATTGGGATTTAGATTGTATTTTCGGTATTCTTATTGCCGTAAATTACCGGTTTTAACATTTAAAAAAGTGCTGTAACTGGTTTGTGATTTTCTTCTCCGGACCAAATCGGGAGGAGAGAGCAGGTTAAAAAAAGTAAATATATGAACGTTTCGAATCAGTATCCAACAAATGTACTAATTGCGGAAGATGACGACGAGGACTACCTGATCTTTTCACTGGCGATCGAAGAACTTTCCTTTAAAGTGATATTATCAAGGGCAGAAAACGGCGATATTCTTTTTAAATTGTTGGACGAAAAAAACCCCGATATAGTTTTCCTTGACCTGTTAATGCCGTGCAAAGACGGGCGGCAATGCCTGCGCGAGATCAGGTCGAACCGGAAATACGATTCCATTCCCATTATCGTATATACATCATTGAGCGATCTGCAAAATATTGAGTTCTGTTACCGGGAGGGATCGAACCTGTATGCGATAAAACCGCATACCTTACTGGAGTTAAAAACAATTTTGGAGAAGATCTTCAGCATCGACTGGAAGAAGGTGCTTTACTTTCCGCCCCGTTCCATGTTCGTGTTGAATCCACAATAAAATATTTATACCCGCCCCGGCTATTGCCGGGGCGGAATTCCTTATTTCTTTCCCAACATCAAAAACGCATTTGTATCCCCATTGGGCTCCCCTGTATTTTCAACATTGGCCTGGTGAACAGGCAATGAAATAATAAAGGTAGAACCTTTGCCTACTTTACTTTGCACAGAGATATAGCCGTTGTGCTTTTCAACGATCTTCTTACATAACGTAAGGCCAATACCCGTGCCTTCAAATTCACTATGCACATGCAGCCGCCTGAACATGTCGAAGATCTGTTCGGCATATACCTGGTCGAACCCAATGCCATTATCCTGAACATAGATGCGGCAATACTGCACCGGCTCCTTATTGGAAGTGGTGGCCGTTATTATTTCAGAATAGATCCTGATATCCGGCGGCTCCTCCTTCTTACTGTACTTCAGCGCATTGCTCAGCAGGTTCTCGAACAGGGGGCGCATCAATCCCTGGTTTACATCAATGGCCGGCAGCTCGGCAATTTCAAAGCGGGCTTTTTTATCCTGAATGATGGCGTCGAGCTCATCCATCGCTTCCTGCACAATGATATTGAGATTGATATTTACAAAAATGTCTTTCTCATTATTGATACGCGAGAATGCAAGGATATCGCTGATGAGCGTTTGCATGCGAATGGCGGCATTCTGAATACGGTTGATGTAATTGATGGCCGGGGTGTCGAGCACCGCCTGGTATTTTACAAATAACAGATCGCTGAAGGTCCTGATCTTGCGCAGGGGCTCCTGCAAGTCGTGCGAGGCCATGAACGCAAACCGGTCGAGATCGCGGTTGGCCGATTCGAGCAGCGCTATGTTCTCGAGCAACTGCCGGTTTAGCTCCTTCACCCGTTCTTCACTCGACTTACGCTCGTTTATTTCCATCTCCAGGTTGCGGTTGATGATCGTCAGCCGCTTCTCCTGCTCAATGAGGCGATGATTTTTTCGGTACAGGTCAACCAGCACCCCTACTTTCGCCCGCAGTAATTCGGAATTAATGGGTTTGTAGATGTAATCTACCGCGCCCATGCGGTAGCCTTTGAAAATATTATCCTCACCATAATTATTGGCAGTAATAAAAATGATGGGTATGTGTTTTAGTTTTTCGCGTTCATAAATAAGGGCAGCTGTTTCGAACCCGTTCAGGTTGGGCATTTTAACATCCATTAAAATCAACGCAAAGTCAATTTCATTCAACAGGATCTTCAATGCCTGGCTGCCCGAAGCTGCCTTGATAAAAACATATCCATCAGGGGCCAGAATGGCCTCCATAGACATTAAATTATCTTCGCGATCATCTACTAATAGAATTTTTGGACGCATGGTTACGATTTCCTGGTTTACTAACTATTTATAGAACCACACTCTCATTAAAGACAACAATTGATCGATCTTCAATGGCTTTGTAATATAATCCGAGGCTCCTGCTTCAATACATTTCTGCCTGTCGCCTTTCATCGCTTTTGCCGTAACTGCAATTATAGGCAAGGTACTGTTCTTATGTTCGCGCCTTATCTTTTGCGTGGTTTCATAGCCATCCATCTCAGGCATCATGATATCCATCAGTACCATATCTATCTTCGGATTGTCGTCCCGGATAATATTAATAGCTTCCTTTCCACTTTCGGCGGTGATCACATTGATATTATAACGCTCAAACACAGTGGTTAGTGCAAATAAATTACGCACATCGTCATCCACTACCAATATGTTCTTGCCAGTGAGAATATCTTCCTTTTTACGAATATTCTCGATCACCTTCCGTTTTTCGGCCTGCAGGTCTTTGTGGTTGATGTGCAGGTGCAGCACAGTTTCTTCGAGCAGGTGCTCCAGCGAGTTCACTCCTTTTAACAGGATCTTGCTCGACACGTTGTTCAATTGTTGCAATTCCTTTTTATTGAATTCCCGGGCCGAGTACATGATCACCGGGGTTAACCGGGGTTTGTTTTCAGCCACCAGGTTCACCAGATCCTGACCAGGCAGGTCGGGCAGCGAATAATCGAGGATAATGCAATCGAAATCCCTGCTGTTGATATCATGCATGGCCTTTTCGCCGGTTTCGGCCAGCGTCACCTGCATGTTATCGGTGCTCAGCAATTTAACGATCTGTGAAGCGTCTACTTCGTTATCCTCTACCACCAGGATCTGTTTTACATCTTTCTTATTGAATGAGATAATATCATCGAACAGGTCGTTGAGCGATTCATTATCCAGCGGTTTTAGCCTGAAGCTGCGGGCCCCGCGTTTCAGAGCCAGGCTGCGGTTCTCTTCGCCCGAGATCAAATGTATGGGTATATGGCGGTAGCTGAGGTCATTGCGCAACAGTTCCATTACCTTCCAGCCGCTGGTATCGGGCAACTTCACATCGAGCGTTATGGCGATGGGGGTAAAGCGGTTGATGAAATCGAATACCTCTATATAGTTGGTGGCTACGATCGCCTTCAACCCATATTGATGCGCCTTTTCAATGATGATCTTACCAAAGCGGATGTCATCTTCAACTATCAGGAGGGCTTTTTCGTTCGGTTGTACATTATTGCGGTCGTCGCCGGTATCGTTGATCATTTCGCTCACAATATGCAAACCACCGCTATCATTGCCTTCACCGGTAACCCTTATTGAATTTAACAGGGTATCAATTTCCCCGCTGTCGCTGCCCAACTGGTACTGGTATTCGCTCAGGTTGAGGTTGGCCGGTGCTTCGCGCGTTACCACGCCCGATACGTTATCAATAGGCAGGAACAGGGTGAACGTACTTCCCGTTCCCGGCGTGCTGTCGAGCTCAATGGTTCCACCTAACAGTTCGGTCAACCCGCGGCTGATCGACAGGCCCAAACCGGTTCCGCCATATTTACGGCTGGTACTTCCTTCGGCCTGTTGAAAGGCTTCAAAGATGATGCTTTGTTTTTCGAGCGGGATACCAATACCCGTATCACTGATGGCAAAGGCCACCACGCGTTGCGCGTTGTCGAGCGAGGAATTACCGGGTTTCCAGTTGCGGTTGGCTTCATAGATCTTCAGCTTCACCTCTCCTTTTTCTGTAAACTTGAAGGAGTTCGACAACAGGTTCTTCAGGATCTGGTTCAACCGTTGTATATCGGTTTCCATTGTCTCCGGCAACTTGGTATCGGTTTCAATGGTAAAGCGCAAATGCCGTGCTTCGGCAATGGGTTTGAAGGTGGTTTCCACAAAGCCGGTGATCTCGTAATACCGTACCGGCGCTATGTTGGCCGTAATGAACCCCGATTCGATCTTCGACAGGTCGAGGATGTCGTTGATCAGTTGTATAAGGTCATCACCGCAGGAGTGGATCGTTTTCGCATAGCGGATCTGCTTTTCGGTTAAGTTGCCTTCGGCATTTTCGTACAGTTGCTGCGCAAGGATCAGCAAGCTGTTCAGCGGCGTACGCAACTCGTGCGACATATTCGCCAGGAACTCCGATTTATATTTCGAGGTCAGTGTTAACTGCTCTGCTTTTTCTTCGAGTGAGCGCCGCGCTTCTTCCACCTCCTTGTTCTTGGCTTCCACCTCATTCTTTTGTTTTACCAGCAACAGCGCTTTATCCTGCAGCTCATCGTTGGTGCGGCGCAACTCTTCCTGTTGTACTTTCAACTCACTGGCCAACGATTGCGACTGGGTCAGCAGCTCTTCGGTACGGGTATTCGCTTCAATGGTGTTCAACACGATACCGATACTTTCTGTAAGCTGGCTCAGGAAGTCGAGGTGGGTTTGGCTGAACGATTCCAGCGAGGCCATCTCAATAACCGCTTTCACATTGTTCTCGAACAACACCGGCTGAATGATCACGTTGGCTGGTTTGGCTTTACCCAGCGCCGAACTGATGCGAATGTAATTGGAAGGCACATTCGACAAAATAATGCGTTCCTTATCGAGGGCCACCTGCCCCACCAGCCCTTCGCCGATCGCAAATTCGGTTTGAAAGTTCTTATCTGATTTATAACCATAAGCCGCAAACAGGCTCAGGTTTACAACCTGGGTATCATCGTCCTGCTTCAGGATATAGAAGGCGCCGAAATGCGCGCTTACCACACGGGCCAGCTCCGATAATATTTTTTGTGTTACCGTCTTCAGGTCGCGCTGGCCCTGCAGCATTTGCCCGAATTTGGCGAGGTTCGATTTCAGCCAGTCCTGCTCCTGGTTACGCAAGGTGGTTTCGCGCAGGTTGCTGATCATCTGGTTAATGGTATCTTTCAGGGCTTCCACTTCGCCCTTTGCTTCCACGCGAATGGTACGGGTAAGGTCGCCTTTTGTTACCGCCGAGGCCACTTCAGAAATAGAACGCACCTGGGTGGTAAGGTTCTGCGCCAGCTGGTTCACGTTCTCGGTAAGGTTTTTCCAGATACCGCTTGCACCGGGCACACTGGCCTGACCGCCCAACCGCCCTTCAACCCCCACCTCACGGGCAACGGTAGTTACCTGGTCGGCAAACGTCGCCAGCGTATCGATCATTTCATTGATGGTATCAATTAACTGCGCTACTTCACCGCGCGATACTATGGTAAGTTTTTGTTTCAGGTTACCGGTTGCCACCGCCGTTACCACCTTGGCGATACCACGCACCTGGTTGGTAAGGTTACTGGCCATCATGTTCACACTATCGGTAAGGTCTTTCCAGGTTCCCGCAACCCCGCGTACTTCAGCCTGTCCGCCCAGTTTACCTTCTGTACCTACCTCACGGGCCACACGCGTTACTTCAGAGGCAAAGCTCTGCAGCTGGTTCACCATGGTATTGATGGTGTTTTTGAGATCGAGGATCTCCCCTTTTACGTCGATGGCCACGGTTTTCGACAGGTCGCCACTGGCCACCGCCTTGGTTACTTCGGCAATATTACGCACCTGGTCGGTAAGGTTACCGGTCATCTGGTTCACCGAGTCGGTAAGGTCTTTCCAGGTGCCGGCCACACCCGGCACAAACGCCTGTCCGCCCAGTTTACCATCGGTACCCACTTCACGCGCCACACGCGTTACTTCAGAGGCAAAGGCACGCAGCTGGTCAACCATCGTGTTCAGCGTTTCTTTCAGCTGCAGGATCTCACCACGTACGTCAACCGTAATTTTCTTCGACATGTCGCCATTGGCCACCGCAATGGCCACTTCGGCAATGTTACGCACCTGGTCGGTAAGGTTACCGGCCATCTGGTTTACCGAGTCGGTGAGATCTTTCCAGGTGCCGGCCACACCGGGCACGTTTGCCTGTCCGCCCAATTTACCATCGGTACCTACCTCACGCGCCACACGCGTTACTTCAGAGGCAAAACCGCGCAGCTGGTCAACCATCGTATTGATGGTGTTCTTGAGCTCCAGGATCTCCCCTTTTACGTTCACATCTATCTTTCGGCTAAGGTCGCCATTGGCCACCGCTGTGGTTACCTCGGCGATGTTACGCACCTGCGAGGTAAGGTTACTCGCCATTTTATTTACACTATCCGTTAAGTCTTTCCAGGTGCCGGCCACACCGGGCACATCCGCCTGTCCGCCCAGTTTACCTTCCGATCCCACTTCACGCGCCACACGCGTTACTTCCGAAGCAAAACCATTCAACTGGTCAACCATCGTGTTGATGGTGTTCTTCAGCTCCAGGATCTCGCCTTTTACATCCACCGTGATCTTACGGCTAAGGTCACCCTTGGCCACCGCGGTGGTCACTTCGGCAATGTTACGCACCTGGTTGGTAAGGTTGCTGGCCATCATGTTCACCGAATCGGTAAGGTCTTTCCAGGTTCCGGCCACACCACGCACTTCGGCCTGGCCGCCCAGCTTTCCTTCCGACCCCACTTCACGCGCCACACGCGTTACTTCAGAGGCAAAACCACGCAGCTGGTCAACCATCGTATTGATCGTATTCTTCAGCTCCAGAATTTCACCGCGCACGTCCACATCGATCTTGCGGCTAAGGTCACCGTTGGCCACCGCTGTGGTTACCTCGGCAATGTTACGCACCTGTGAGGTAAGGTTACTGGCCATGATATTTACACTATCTGTTAAGTCTTTCCAGGTTCCGCCCACACCGCGTACTTCGGCCTGGCCGCCCAGCTTCCCTTCCGATCCCACTTCACGCGCCACACGCGTTACTTCAGACCCAAATGAGTTCAGCTGGTCAACCATCGTATTGATTGTATTCTTCAACTCCAGGATCTCTCCTTTTACATCCACCGTGATCTTACGGCTAAGGTCACCCTTGGCCACCGCGGTGGTTACCTCGGCAATGTTACGCACCTGGCCGGTAAGGTTACTGGCCATCCCGTTCACCGAGTCGGTAAGGTCTTTCCAGGTGCCGGCCACGCCTTTTACCTGCGCCTGCCCGCCCAGTTTACCTTCGGTACCTACTTCCAACGCCACACGCGTTACTTCAGACGAGAAGGAGTTCAACTGGTCAACCATCGTATTGATGGTATTTTTCAATTCGAGGATCTCACCGCGTACGTCCACTGTGATCTTACGGCTAAGGTCACCCTTTGCCACGGCCGTGGTTACCTCGGCGATATTACGTACCTGACCGGTAAGGTTACTCGCCATTTGGTTTACCGAGTCGGTAAGGTCTTTCCATACCCCACCTACCCCTTTTACTTTTGCCTGGCCGCCCAGCTTACCTTCTGACCCTACTTCACGCGCCACACGCGTTACCTCGGCCGAGAAGGAGTTCAACTGGTCAACCATTGTATTGATCGTATTTTTTAACTCGAGGATCTCCCCTTTTACGTCTACTGTGATCTTACGGCTAAGGTCACCCTTTGCCACCGCGGTGGTTACTTCGGCAATGTTGCGCACCTGGCCGGTAAGGTTACTCGCCATCTGGTTCACCGAATCGGTAAGGTCTTTCCAGGTTCCGGCCACGCCTTTTACCTGCGCCTGCCCGCCCAGTTTACCTTCGGTACCTACCTCCAGCGCCACACGCGTTACCTCTGAAGAGAAGGAGTTTAACTGGTCAACCATCGTGTTGATGGTATTTTTCAATTCGAGGATCTCCCCCTTTACGTCTACCGTGATCTTTTTCGACAGGTCACCTTTTGCCACCGCGGTGGTTACCTCGGCAATGTTACGCACCTGACCGGTAAGGTTACTGGCCATTTGGTTCACCGAGTCGGTAAGGTCTTTCCATACCCCACCCACGCCTTTTACTTTTGCCTGTCCGCCCAGTTTACCTTCAGAACCCACTTCACGGGCCACACGCGTTACCTCCATGGAAAACAGGTTCAGCTGTTTCACCATGTCGTTCACTTCCTTGGCAATAGTGGCAAATTCTCCCTGCAATACGTGGCCACCGATCTCGAGCGGCATTTCTTTCGACAGGTTACCTTTTGCCACCGAGCTAATTACATCGGCGATCTCGATGGTGGGGTGCACCAGGTCACTGATGAGGATGTTCAACGATTCAACACCGGTGCGCCAGGCGCCGCGGGCATTGGGCAACTCAATACGCTGGTTCAGCTTACCCTGCTTACCGATGGTATTACCGGCACGGGTAAACTCCATCATCATTTTTTCGTTGAGGGAAATTATTTCGTTGAGCGTATCGCAGATCTTTCCGCTGAGGCCTACCTGGTCAATGGGCATGCGCACACTGAAGTTCCCGTTCTTTACCTGGGTAAGCACCTGCAACAACTCGCGGGAATCGAGAAAGCCGCTTAGCTGCCGCTGATTGTTCTCTATATCTGCTTCGCTTAATGATATTTTGGAGTTCTTTTTTGAAGAGGGATGTTTACCATTCACAGGCACTGCCGCTATTTCTTGCTTCGCCGGGCGGGTAGTATTGGGTTTTGAACGCGCCATAATCAGGTTTTTTAATGTTTACTTTTAAAATTGAGAAACCGGTCTGCTGGAGAATTGCACAGGAGCTGATGAGCCAACAATCGATGTTTGGAGATAGCGATCCTGCACGGTACAATGTTGCCGTCTTTTGAAACAAACGGCGTTCCGTTTTTTTGGTAATAATTCATACAGCTTTTTCCAGGTTTTTGGGCAAAAAGTTTAAATCAGAAACTACTATATAATCCCCATTTAGGCTACGCCACCCCAAAATGGGCAAAGCGCTACCCAAACAATTGATAAAAAATCATATCGTCTACTGAAAAATGTATCTATTTAATTACGGGGCCAGATACCAAAAAAGATAACAAAACAATTTAATATAAATATGCCTACATCAGGCGCGTATACTGATATACTTTCGCCGGCTGTTCGCCATCGATGGTTAATTCGCGCAGTGATTTGTGTAAGCCGAAGCCGGTATTGAGGGCTACTTTATTTCGGGCCGCATCGCTTACCGGTATCACCCAAAAAATGCGTTTTACTTCAATACAGGAAAAGAAGTAACTGAGGCAGGTTTGTAAGATCTGTATTGTTATTTGAGGAAAGTCGCTGATGACAGGCATTACCGGCACATATATTCTGAAATCGCCTTCCCGGGCATCAACAGCATCTTTCAGCTCGTCGTGCAACACCTGGTATACCTCCAGCTGACCAATAGGCGTAATACCGTTCAGCAATACCATAAAAGCCTGGGCATAGGTGCTTTCGGCCAGCAGTATGAAGAACACCCGCAACTGGTCGGCCGGCAAACCGGCCTTGCCGGGGTACCCATCGGTTAGCCATTCCTGAATGACGTTAATGTCGTTATTGTCATGCATCGATACCGGGCGTAAACTGATCAAATAACCGGGTACCAGCTCTTTTTGCAGTACAATGGGTTGTTCTTTTCGTACGTTGAGTGATTGGCAAAGGGAATCGGGGATTGGGGTTGTCATAATTTAGATAAGAAAACATGATTTTTTTTAAAAAAAACCGGGAGATCGGATAAAGGTGGTGTTTTTGCAGGTATCGGAATTAATGAAATGGCGGGGTTCAACACTTCATTGGTAAAATAAGCTATTTTTTTATGGTAATACTAAACAGACACGTGTTTTTTAATAAACTCCGGTTGAATACCACTGTTACCTGTACTATCAGCTGATGAGGCTATCTGCAGGCACTAATTGAAACCCGCGTTAGCACTGCTCTTCACAAAATTTTAAAGCGGAATTCGTAATTGATTGGAAAAAAATTCCCTTACCTTTAGCCGGTGCTGCGTCTTTCTCTACCATGCATATTATAGCATACCTACAACATCCCCACAAGGGCCTGATGATCGCGCTGCACAATGGATCTGATACTAACGTTTGGCAATAGGTGGTTCACCTATCTGGTTATCATTTACAGTAGGCTGTTCTCAAAAGAATAATGACAGTTCACCTGGCTCTGGCGCATGCTATTTCAATATGGCATTGCACAGTAAACCACTGTGTGAAAAATAGCCCATTAAATCATTGGTAGGTATGCTAATAAAATTGATCGCTGATAATGATAAAGAGTTGGTGTTAACAGATCAACTTCCGGAAGTACTGGATAAATACCTGGTTGCGGGTGCAACGGGTATTTCGGCATCGGGCACCTTTGGCCATGTGCTGTTTCAGCAAATACAGAGTGAGGCAATAACTGTACGGTTGCAACATTTTATACTGAACCGGGGCTGTACCATCGTTATGCAGGAGTACGACCCCATGCTGAAGCTGCGCTTTCATTTAACCAATCATATACAGTATCATATTGAAGGACTGGGCAATCTGGTATTTTATGAACAGGGGTATAATCTATTGTATATTCCTTTTCAGCATAACCGGTTGCATTTTCAACATGCGGGTGTTTATTTTTCAGTAGACATTGAATTTCCGACTGAAACCCTGGACGAAAAATTACCACCTTTAGTTCTGATGAATGATTTTCAGAAAAAAGTTTTACACGAACAACCGGCCATGCTGGTACCGGTTAACCAGGTGGCCGACCGGGGGCTGCTGGCAAAAGTGCATCAGTTACTGCAAATGGGTAAACGGTCAACATCTGTGCTGCAGATGAAAAGCATGGGTTTATTAACGTTATGCCTTGAAAATATTTCGGAACGTCCTTTATGGGAACCTGTAACCCTTTCCATGCAGGAAGCGCAGGCAATTTACGGGATCAGAAAAAAAATGGAAGACGATCTGCAACACGACTGGACGCTCAAAGAGATCACCCAGCTAACGGGATTGAATGATTATAAACTCAAGACAGGATTTCACCAGTTGTACCAGAGCAGCCCGGCCGATTATTTACGCGATATACGAATGGAAAAAGCGTGGCAGTTGTTATCGGGGAAAAAATATTCGGTATCGCAAGTGGCAGAAGAAGTAGGGTATACTAATTTAAGTGCTTTTTCGAAGGCATTTAAGAAGTACTATAATATAACGGCCCGTGAACGAAGTAAGGAACATAGTGAGTAATGCCGTTACCGGTTCTCTGTTACATGTTACAAGTTACAGGTTACAGGGCCAGCCTCAAGTTAATCCGTATTTCCCTGCAACTTGAAACCTGAAACTTGTAACTGTAGTTTCGCTATGAGAACTTGGCAAAACTGACAAACAAATAAACTATATATAGGCTTAAAAAAAATATTGCCTTTTCGCGTTTTTGGCAAAATGTTTTTGCAGGTGAAATTTGGAATTGGAGCAGCAGGCTTTGTACCTTTGAATTGGCGTTGCGTCAGGTGATGATAATTGTTATATCAGTATAAGCCCGAAAATTCCAATCCGTCACTATCTAAAGACCTTTGATCACCTGCCCTGTTGGTTGCCAAATTTCAGGAAACAACGTAAAAAATCATCGTCTACATTTCATAAGATAAGGTTTATCATGGTATTGGTTGAATAGTGTAATACTCCTGCGCTGGTAGTGAACGCATATCAGTATAACCGGTAAATTGGTTAAGCCAAAGCATGCTATTGTGAGGGTTTGCTTGGCCTTACTCATTTAACACTCGCTCCTTTCGCACATCATCATCCGGTTAGTTATATGCTCATTACCGGCGCATGTGTTTTACCCCCAGCCCCCTAAAGGGGGAGTAAGAACTTCAAACCCTTAGTTCACTATCAAATTATGGCTTAACTATTATCTTGTGATTTTGCTGCAAGGTGAGGTGAACACCGTTATACTCCAACAGCTTCATAACAACGGAGAGATTGTTTTTCAGTGGGAGCGTTCCTGTAAATGTATAGTTGGAGGTATTTCCCTGATAGCTTATTTCTACATTATACCAGCGGGCCAGTATGCGCATGATGGTCTTTACATCGGCATTTTTCAGCGTAACCAACCCATCCTTCCAGCCGGCCACATCTTCCACATCTTCCACTTCAATTACTTTGATGCCATTACCCGCCAACTGCTGTGGTATTTGCGCCTGCTGACCGGGTTGTAACAGCCTGAAGTTATCACCCGGCACCGAGATCTTTACTTTTCCTTTCAATAAAGTTGTTTTGGCTGTTGCTTCATCATCATAGGCCATGATATTGAAACGTGTTCCCAGCACTTCCACCACTTCTAAATTTGCTCCGGCCTGCGATTGCACAGTAACTATAAATGGAAGTTTTTTTGCCAGGCTTTTTACTTCAAAATATACTTCGCCGGTAATGGTCACCCGCCGTTCATTTTCGGTAAACTGTGTGGGATATTTTATAGAGGAGGTGGCATTTAACCATACCTGGCTGCCATCGGGCAACACCAGGCTGTATTGCCCCCCTCTTGGAGTACTTAAGGTATTATATGCGATCACTGCCGGTTGCCTGCCCGCCCCTGCTTGCCGGGGATTACTGGTTGCCGGTTCATACTTCAATTCGCCCTCCTTCGGCTTCAAAACATTCATATTGCCTTCCTGCGCCAGCTGGCCGTTGCCGGCATTGCCCAGGTCAATAACAGCCCCGTTTGATAAAGTGAGTGTTGCCCTGTTGCCACCGGGCGGCACATCTGCCACCACAGGTACATTTTTCCCATTTACAGTGGCGGGTGTTTTATCAGGCATTAAATATTTCCAGGCAAAGGTTCCTGCCGCCAGCAATAACACAGCGGCAGCCGCATAGGCATACCAGCGGCGATAAACGGGCACCGGCTTTTTTACCGTTTCAATTTGGTCACTGATCTTTTGCCACCACCCTTCCATATCAACCTGTTTCAATGCAATGAGGTCGGCCAGCAATTGTTCGCCATCATTCACCTGCTCACATACGCGGGCAAACGAAGGATGGCCCGCTTTCCAGTTTTCCAGCTCCTGCAATTCTGCTTCGGTTATTTCATGCCGTAACTGCTTCAGCAGCAAGGCCGCGAAATAATCTACTTCTCCCATGTGCGGTATATTCAATTCAGTGTCCATAGTTCAATACCCTGATATAGAAACACCATTTCGGGGCTATTCCTTTACAATATCCGTAAATAATTGGGCGCATTAACAAAAGGAGGAATGGTAATTTTCCCGGTTTGTTCATAGTTTGCACAGATTGCGCTCAAATCAATAACTTATGAACTTTCACTATTCATTGCCAGAAAGCAAAGCAATGCCGATAGTAAACCTTTCTTTAATAAGTTGGTCCTGATGAGTTGAATGGCCTTTGCGCGTTGCACCCAAACCGTGTTGATAGAGATCCCAAGCATGGTAGCTATTTCATCGGCGGGGCGGCGCTCGTAGTAGATCAGTTTAAAAATTTCTTTACAGCGATTGGGCAGCTGTTCAATTTCATATTCCACTTCGCGCAGCACTTCTGCATGAACCATAAGACTTAAGGCATGCTCATCGGTTCTTTCCTGTATGCGGTTCAATTCTCTTTTTGATGAATGCTGGCGTTGCGAGTAGCGCAGGTAATTCAAACAGGCATTGCGGGTAGTTATGTACAGAAAGGCTTTAATATTTGGCAGGGTATCGAAGGAGTCGTGCCGGTTCAATAATTTTACAAAACTATCAGCAGCAATATCTTCCCCTTCGCCGTCATTATCGACCAATCGTTTTGCAAAAAAACAAAGACCGGGAAAAAACAGATCATACACGGCCCTGAACGCATGTGTATTCCCTCTCTTAAACTCCAGTAAAAGAGACTTATCCTGAAAATTATGTTTCATTCCTCAATGCTTGTCATCCCTGGCCCCGCGCAAACCAGGGGTACTGAAATTTATGTGCAGTTATTAAAAATCCCCTTTATGCATGTATAACTAACTGACGAATATCGATCATTAAAGCATACGCCCAAAAAAAGTTTGCTGAAAAATACGGTGGCCGCCAACAAACCGGTAATAACATGTATATATAAGTTAATTTACGAAAATCTGTCCGAACCCGTTTGCCGGGGTATATAATTCAACAATTTGCCAGTATTGCGTATTGGCGCGTAACTTGTATATTGTGGCACTATCAAATACATTAAACGTTTTCATTACGAGTTTTTATTACATTTATTGAAATGATTGCCGTACACGGTTATGCAGGAACCTGAACAATTATACCGGTTATTCCAGGAAACTTTTTATAAATACTATGAGCCGCTTTGCAAATATGCTTTTACCATTGTAAAAGAACCACATAGTTGTGAAGACATCGTTCAGGAAACTTTTCTGCGCGTTTGGGAAAAAAAACAAAACCTCATAGGTTCCGAAGAGCTCACCTGGTATTTATATACTGCCATCCGCAATAACTGCCTCAGCTTTCTGGAAAAAAAGCAAAAAACCGTGCTGGGTGAATTTAACGGACAGGAGATCATTGAAACGCCCGGCGAACGCCCGCCGGTTCCAACCAACGAAACCGACTACGACACCCTTTTACAAAACGCCCTGGAAAACCTGCCGCCCAAGTGCCGCGAAGTATTCGTTTTGAGCCGGGTAAGCAACCTCACCTACAAACAGATCAGCGACTCCCTGGGAATTTCAATAAAAACTGTTGAGAACCAAATGGGTAAAGCCCTGAAGATCCTGCGGGCCTACATCAGACAAAAACAGGGATTTCCGGTAATTCTCTGCATATTTTTATTGTTTTTGACGTCATAAGTAGGGGTTTACAACAATTTTATGTTATTACAACAGGATAACCCATATGAACCAACATGAACATATTATAAACCTTATTGCCAAACAACTGCGAGGATTGGCAACTGCTGAGGAAACTGCGGAACTGCAGCAATGGCTGCAGTCAGATGTGGAATGCCGGCAGGTGTATGATGACATGGCGGTCATTTGGCAAAAAACCGGCCCTTTGCTGGCTAACCCTTCATTTAATACCGAAAAAGCCTGGCTGAACCTCGACGACAAAATCACGCAGCTGAACCCCAGGCCCAAATTGCCTTTTCACACCCTTATTTCAACCCTGTTCACCCAACGCGCCGTAGCAGCAATACTGGTGCTGGCCGTGATAGCCATCGGCGGCTACTGGTATAGTGTAAAGACACAATGGAAAACATTTACCGCCACCAATCAAAACGAAACCCTCACCCTGCCCGATCAGTCGGTTGTACTGGTACGCAAGGGCAGCTCGATCAAATACCTGAAAAAATTCGACAAAAAAGAACGCCGCGTAGAACTTACAGGCGAAGCATTCTTTAAAGTGCAACATAAAGAAGATCAACCCTTTTTGGTGACTACCGATAAATCGGAGGTAAAGGTGCTGGGCACTACCTTCCTGGTAAATTCAGGCGAGGCCACCGATGAAGTGGTAGTGGTGACCGGAAAAGTGAATGTGACCTATAAAAACACTACTGAAAGCAGTAACCAGGTTATTCTTACCAAAGGCCAGCAGGCATTGTTAACGCAGGGACATATTTACCAGTCGCCCGTTACCGATTCCAATTTTATTGCCTGGAACAGCGGCCAGCTGGTATTTAATAATACCCCCCTTCCCAAAGTACTGCAGGATATATCGCACTTTTATGGTGTTGAGCTGAAACTGGCACCCGCCCTTACAGCCATTGCCCCAGCCGTGCGCGTAACCGTTGAATTCAACAACCAACCTGTAGACCAGGCCCTGGAAGAACTCAGGCTGATCACCGGGCTGCAGATAAAAAAAGAAAAAGATAAAGTCATATTTTATCGGAAATAAGCAAGTTCTTTGTAATTTTTGGGCTTATAAAAAAACCGATGAACTGCAGGCTATAGCTTCAGTTATAGCATGAAACGACTTTATTGTATATTGGTGGTACTTTTGATTAGTGTACAACTGACCCAGGCTCAACGGCTTAGCCTATTTGCACGCCCCTACACCCCCACCTTTGACCACGGTTCTATTCGCGATTTTCTCAATGATATTAACCTCAACAGCCACATCTTTATTGAATATGCCGACAATTTTATAGATACCGGCAAGATCATTACCCTGCGGGGTTCGCCCGAAACCATTGGCGCCGTTTTGCAGCAGGTACTGGCCGACCAGAAGGTAAACCTGCTCGAAAAAAATAATAAACTCATTCTTACGCCCTCCCCCATTCCCCTGCCGGAGGACTTTTTTATTTCCTGGTATTCGGTATACGGTTACATAAAAGAAACCGTGAGCGGGGAACCACTGGCCGACGCCACCGTGTGGCAACCCGACCGGCAACGTGGCACCTACTCAAACAACCACGGGTATTATACTATATTACTTCCTGAAGGCAGAAATGTTATTTACCTGTCGTATGCGGGTTACGAAACCCACCGCATGGAGATCGACCTGAAGGCAAGCACCCGTATGGATGTGCACCTGACCCCCAAAAGCGAGATCGAGGAAGTTACAGTAACCCCGGCCCCGGCAGCAACAGAAATTGAAGAGAACAAGGCCTCGAAGGAAGCCAACTCGTACGACATCATCCTCGGCGAATCGGATGCCTTGCGCTCATTTTATATGGACCCGGGCGTAAAGAACATTGCCGAGATCACTTACGGTATGCTGGTACGCGGGGGCAGCCCCGATGAGAACGTTTTTTTGCTCGATGGCAATCCAATTTTCAACCCCACGCACCTGTTAGGCACCCTGTCTATTGCCAATAAGACCTCGCTGAAATCGATGTACCTGTACAAAAAGAATTTTCCCGCCCGCTATGGCGGCGGTTTATCGTCGGTAATAGATGTAATGACGAAGGACGGTAATATGCAAAAATGGCAAGGCGAAGCCAATGCGGGTTTGCTGGCCGGCTCCTTTACATTGGAAGGTCCCATAAAAAAAGACCGTTCCTCGATCATGGTGTCGTTTCGCCAAAGCTGGATCAACCCCATCCTGCGCATGCTGAAATCGGGCATTGGCGTAAATTTTTATGACCTGCACTTCAAGTACACGCAATGGCTGGGGAAGAAAGACAAGATCATGATCAACGGCTATGCCGGACACGATGAAATGCAATTGCACCAGAACTATAGCAATAACCAGCAACGCTGGGGCAACAAGGCCGCCTCGCTGAACTGGAACCGCCTGCTTAGCTCACGGGCTTTCATCAATTCCTCTTTTAACGTAAGTAATTATGATAATATAGCCGGGTTCAGGTATACCCTGTACGACAGTACGGGCCGGCTGATGCAAAACAGGGTTTATAACACATATTCATCCATCAGGCAATACAACCTGCGCACCGCGCTGGAGTTTTCGGCCAACAATAACGTAAAGTTCAATATAGGCGGAAAAGCTTCCTACACGCGCATTCGCCCATTCGAAAGCAACGTGTCGGCTGAATTCATTGACCAGCCGGGCGATTTTGAGGCCTTTCCCCCGCTATCGTTCCGCGAAATGGTGCTGTTCTATGAAAATGAGATCAGGCCCGATAAACAATTCTTTTTCCGCCCCGGCGTACGCGTATCTTTTTACCAGTATAACGATTTCAAATATACCTCCTGGCAACCGCGGTTGTATGCGGTATACAAACTCGACAAACATAACCAGCTCGACTTCTCCTATAACCACATGACCCAGTACCTGCACATGGTAACCAACCCCTATATGGGCATTAACAGTGATGCCTGGGTGCCCAGCACGGCCGAGCTCAACCCCGAAGAAAGCGATATGGTAAACCTGGGTTACAGCTATCGCGATAATAAAAAGCTGAACATTTATGCCGACGTTTATTATAAACAGTTGAAGCGGGTTACGAATTACGCCGAAGGCAAGAACCTGTTCCTGAATACGGCCAACTGGGGCGACAACGTGCAGCTGGGCAATGGCTGGTGTTATGGATTTGAAACAAAAGCAGAACGCAACACCGAAAACTGGTATTTACACCTCAGCTATACCCTGTCGTGGAACTGGCGCAAGTTTGCCGATTTGAACAATGGCGCCAAATTTCCGTTTAAATACGACCGCCGCCACGAGATCAATGCCGCGGCTACGTACAAGTACAATAAAAACTGGACCTTTTCAGCATTCTGGATGTTTGCCACCGGCGATGTGTACAGTTTGCCCAATCAGGTATATCCCGATTTTGACGATGCCCAGCAGATCAGCGATCCGCTGGCGCCGCGGGAATACCGGTTGATCTATCATTCATCGAACGCCAAAATGTACCGAACCCTGCCTTATCACCGGCTCGATGTTTCGGCCAGCAATTATCATACGCTGGGCAACCATGTCACCAGCCGGTTAACAGCAGGGGTTTATAATATTTATGGTTCACCCAGCCAGTATGTTTATGACCTGGAAGGGACCCTTGGAAAACGGTCGCTGATCGTAACCACCAAGTACCAGTTTTTTAAAATAACACCCTATGTATCGTATACTGTGACATTTTAAACATGACGAGGAACAAACCACCATATAAGTTGTTGATCTTTTTTGGGGTGCTGCTGATAAGCGCCTGTAAAAAGAATTTTTCGAGCGACCAGTTCGAAGACGATAAACTGGTGGTACTGGCAGAGATCACGGCGGGTGATTCGGTAAAGATCCCTATCGGCAAAACCATTAAGGTAGAGAACGGCAGCCTGATACGTTTTGAAAAAGTGAACGACGCCACCGTTACCATTACCGGCACCAATACAATGAGCTGGGTATGCCAACCCAATTACTCATCGCAATATGCAAACAACCCCACCTCGGTATTTACGAACAGGAACCGCTTTAAATCAAATACCACTTACAAGATCGAGATCAACCACCCTACCCTCGGCATTGTAAAAGCAAGTACCCATATACCCCCGTTTCCCCGGCTTATTTCGGTTGACTCCGCCTCCACCACTTTCAACAATACAGATGTATTTGCCGCCAGTATAACCTGGAAAGACTCGGCAGACTTTGAAGAGTTTTACATTATTGAAGCCGTAAAGGAACTGGTAAAGAACAATCACTGGTTTTGGTACAGGAACAAGCGGTACAGTTACGACACCAAAGAGGGAAAAGAGTTTTATCAACAGGTAAAGAATACCCCGGGGATAAAGATCCTGACCGACACCGTTGGCCTCAACAAGTTTGTTCGGTTAAACGTATATACTGAAGATGGCCAGTCGGAAAATGCAAAGATCGACAAGCTCACCAATCCGTTCCGGCGTATCTTCTTCTCTGACCCCGTATTCAATGGCGAGCTTTACACCACGAAAGTGTATATCGATAAACAATTCTTTGTAAATCCCCCGCAAAAAGGCCGCGTACGGCTGCAATTAAAATCAGTAAGCAGGGAACTGTACAATTACCTGAAGTTGTACGAAAAATACAAGACCGATTTTGGGTCGGTGCCTACCAACCAGCTCATTTCCCCTTCCGGGAATATCGCGAATGGCCTTGGCATTTTTGGCGGCTCGGCCAAAAGAGAACGGGTTTATTATTTTGATGTGCTCCAGTAATTTTTTCATTTGATCTTATAGGGGTATTGTTCATTCTGCCATTTTATAATTGCACAATGTCACAGATGCGATCCAGTACCCTATTGCGACGTTGAAAACCCTTTAGCAAGACCTTGGTATAATAATTTTTTCTCATCTTATCATTACTTTATGATGATTGCAGAAGCCCCTGCCATTCACAGGACTTTATTGCCTGTACCCAAAATGCGTGTAACCGGCCTGAAGGTAAGCGCTGTTATTATTACCTATAATGAAGAGCACATCATTCGCAAAACATTGTCGAAATTATATTGGTGCGATGAGATCATTATAGTTGACAGTCATAGTACCGATAACACCGTTGCCATATGTGAGCAATTCGGATGTACGGTTTATTCACGACAATTTGATGGATATGGTTCCCAAAAACGCTTTGCCGTATCGCTGGTAAAGAACGATTGGGTACTGTGTATTGATGCCGATGAAGTGTTAACCGATGCACTCGTACAGGAGATCATCAGCATAACGGAGAGCGATAGCCCCTATGCCGGTTATGCATTTCCCATGAACCTGGTATTCCTGAACAAGGAGTTCACCCACGGTAAAGAAAGCAGGCGTTATTTTTTGCGACTGTTCAACCGGCAAAAAGGTGGTTTTACTCATGATAAGGTGCATGAAAGTATACAGGTGAGCGGTCCCGTAAAAAAAATGCGGCACATTATACAGCATTATAGCTACTCCAGCATTAATCAATACCTCGAAAAGTTTAACAAGTACACCTCTTATTCAGCGGAAATGGCTTTTCAGAAAGGGAAGAACAAATCGCTGGCAGCCGTGGTGATCGCCATTCCTTTTAACTTTTTCAAATACTATTTACTGGAAAGGAATTTTTTGAATGGCGCCAAAGGCCTGTACTGGTCAACCTTTTCGGCCTACTCTCATTTCGCCAAATATTTAAAAATAAAAGAGCTACACGACAGGGCACAACAATAATGATATACTGGTATATTTTTTCAGCTTTGATGTTGCTGTCATGGTTGGTTTGGCGGGTGCTTGTAAGAGAAAAGATCCCGCAGTTACGGGTATTAATGTACCACAAGGTATCGGGTAATGGCGATCGTGATGGGTTAACGGTGCCCGCTAACAGCCTCGAAGCACAATTCAATTACCTGCTTAAGCAGGGTTATACGCCGTTACTATTAAGCGACCTGCTTAATTATACCCGTACCCAAACTCCCTTACCGCAAAGACCTGTACTTATAACATTCGACGATGGGTACCGCGACAATTTTACGGTCATGTACCCGCTGCTGAAAAAATATGGCATGAAGGCGAATATTTTTTTAGTACCAGCCTTCCTGCAGCCCGAACAGGCACACGATCATGCAAACAATGAATACCTGCAGTTAAGTGATATACAGGCCATGGACCAACAGCTGGTTGAATACGGGCTGCACTCCTATGACCATAAGAGTTATAAAAAACTAACACCTGACGAAATTAACCAGGATATTATAGCTACCAAGAGACTGTTGCAAAGCATGGATATTAGCTATCAGCCCTGCCTGGCCTTCCCCTATGGCGCTTTTCCAAAACGAAACCCTGTTAAACGGCTACAATTTTACAAAACACTTGCCGCCAATGACATTGAGCTGGCTTTTCGCATAGGCAACCGGTTAAACAGGCTGCCGCTTCGCAATCCATTGCTTATTCAGCGGCTCGATATCAGGGGCGATGATCCCTTTGAAAAGTTTGTGAGCTTATTACGAAAGGGGAAGAATAAAATTTAAGCTAAGAATGGTGGTATTTTTCGTTACGTAAAATAGTGCAGGCGCGATAGAGTTGTTCGGCCAGGATCAGGCGCACCAGTTGGTGTGGGAATACCAGTTTCGAGAGCGACCAGGTGGTGTTGGCTCTTTTAAAAACGGCTTCATCGACACCATAAACGCCACCAATGAGGAAAACGAGGGTTTTAGTGCTTTCATTGGCGCGGGCCTGTAAAAAATCGGCCAGTTCGGGAGAAGAGAATGATTTGCCGCGTTCATCGAGCAATACCAGATAATCATCTTTTTTAAGCCATTCGAGAATGGTTTCGCCTTCTTTCTTTTTGAGGTCCATTTCACTGAGCATGCCGGCGTTTTTGGGAGTGGGCATCAGGTTCCATTCAACGGGAAAGTATTTTGAAAGGCGGCGGGTAAAGTCCTCGATGCCTTCCTTTACATATGGTTCATGGTTTTTACCGATTGACCAGCATTGAATTTTCATAATGAAGATTGAGCATTATAAATAGGCCGCTGTAGAATGCTCATGCAATTTAAGGAATATCAGGGAGTTGTAAAAGCGGAGAAAATAGGCGGAGATTTCAGGGGCAATTTTTGTTTACCTGCTCTGTCAGCTTCAATTTATACTGTTCTATTTGCTCTTTGGCTAAAGTAATAGTTTCTTTTTGGGCTTCGGCGAGGTTTTGCGTTAATGCCAGTTCTTTTTGCAGGCGTTTATTTTCTTCGATGACCTTTTGTAATTGACCATTTAATGCCGACACCTCATCATTGCGTAAGCCTTTCATGGGCTCTTCGCTGTAAAAGACGTTTAAAAAATCTTTTTTAAGGGCCACTGAAATAGTTACCAGCAGATCGATTGACACAGAAGCACGAGCATAAATATCTGGCACCGTTTTTTCGTTTTTATTTATAAGGGCACCAAATTCTTTCTGAGTAAGCCGTTTATTCTCTACTTCTGCCTGTATTATTTTACCAATGTGAATGGGAACGGTCATTTGCCAAATTTGATAAACATATCTTCTGATAATGAAAAAAATCACCTCAATTTATTCTACTTATAGTATGAATAAACAAGGCTTTTTTCATTGTTAAAGACACGCTTATTGGGCATGCCGTACAGTTGTGATTATTTAATTAAATGTACCTGTTAAACTTGTGAAAGATCATTTATTCCCTCCTGCTAAAAGACAAAAACAATGCATTATTTAGTTGCAAAGATCTTATGGCTTATTTTTATTGATACGTACTATTTCTAATTTAAACGCGTAGATAGAGCGAGATATGCCAGACCTGGTGTTGCTGGTTTTCTTTTTACTCAAATTGAGTTTTAAATTGCTCAGGTATATTGTACAAAACAACCTAACAATAAGCTTTTTAAAAAATTGTAGCGCAATTGAGCTCTTTTGAAAAAATGTCATCTTTTCCAGTTTTTGTTTAAATAAACCCTGAATTATAAAACTGTAAAGTATCGCAGCCTGGTGCTTTTTCTAAGTGGAAGTATCGGAAAGGATTGTACCAGGCAAATATATTGCTAAACCATCTAAAAAGATTGGAATTTAGGCAGTTTTCCATTTTTTTATTTTCTTTTGGGTTGAATATGAAAGATGTATATCTTTGCCGCCCATTCACGAAAAAAGATGGTCCCGTAGCTCAATTGAATAGAGCATTTGACTACGGATCAAAAGGTTTCAGGTTTGAATCCTGACGGGATCACGAAGAGAGCTTCACAGAAATGTGGA
>NZ_LVYD01000054.1 GCF_002077945.1 Niastella vici | reverse complement strand
GTTCTAATGGTTTTCGGCTATCCCATTTTGTACGTTTCGTTCTGTGCGAAACACTAACTATTCACCCAAATTTTTCTCTCCGATGCATCAAGAGATGTTGTAATCCGAATGAACAAGTTGAACTCACTAATTCTTTCATGAACGAGTGAATATAATTTATTTAATAATTATTATTCATGTACAATGTCTTTTATGACATTGGTGCTCACGTTTCCTGCTATCACTTGTTTTAATCGTTTGTTCTTCTCGTAGACAGCCATATATGGTACTCCATTCGTTTTGAAATAATTTCCAAAGTAAAAATTGTAATCCTGACATACAGTGATGTTTGAATATCTTTTTAGCTGCTGATTATTATTATAGTAGGTTTTTATTTGGTCAAAAGGAAATGAAGAAAGAATATAAAACTGAATATTGCTAAGAGACTTTATATCTGAAATTATTTCTTGGATTTGTGCTCGACAATATGGGCAGTTTGGAGAAAAATATAGAAGTATTATAGGTTGCCCTCCTGGTATAGAATTTGTATTGAGCCTGCTAGTGCTATCCATCAATAACAAATTAAAAGAAGGCATTAATTTTCCTTCCAGGCCAGTTTTGAAGGCAGGGTGATCATTACAGCCAAGTAAACAATTGAACAATAATAAAAGGAAGATTAGCCCCTTCATATATGATGATGTTTTTTATAAAAAATAAATTTTGATTATTAATATCTTATTCTAAGATTCTTTCTAGATAATCTATAGAATTGCTGTATCTGTCTTAAGTGATAGAATTATATTTTATTCATTCATCATTTCATATATCGCCGCTTGCAATTAATAATTCCTGATTTTTAACCTTGAGTTTAGATCTTTCAATTCTTTCTGATGATTTCCATAAATAGTCAACTTGCAGTAATGCAAAAGTAGAAACCAATAATATTGGAAATGCCTGGAATCGCAAAGCGGCAGAGGAAGCAAATATTGTGAACCCTGCATTGATTATCCATACTGAAATTGCTAATAGCAAACCTTTGCGAAACGGAAAAGCATTTCTAAATCCATTAATTATGATAAAACATATAAGGCTGCATAGAAATACCACATTCATAATACCTGTAAGTATAGGATAAAAATCAAGGAGTGTAACTCTAAAATCTTTCAGTCGTGTGGTTACTTTATGGCTTTTATATCCAAACCACGCTTGAGCTATCGGCGCTACGTTCTCCTTTCCCATGTTATAAGCTTCCAGAAACTCAACTGGTGGTGCGAAATATCTATTTGCGTTTGGCCACAGAAAGAACTTGAAAAATAATAACGGATATTTTTTAATAATATAAAGCCCGTACTCTCCGTAGAGCGGGCCCATGGAGGCCCATTTTTTTCTACTGTCTGAAACGGAATCATTAATAAACTGCAGGTTCATGTATTTTTGAAGAGGAGATCTCCTGTCCCACATATATACGGTACTGGCCAGTAGCGCTTCCTCAGGATGCTTTTTTAAGTCCCGTGTAGAATCAAAATAATTCCGGATCATATTATCTAGCTTTCGAAACTTTTCCGGAACAGGTTTCACATTTTTGTTGTCCACGTACCTATAAGCATACATTGCATTATTGGCCATTTGCCAACCACTAAAAGGGGAATATTGCCAAGTGCCAGTTAACGACTGAAATTTTGTTCCAGTATAAGCAATAAAAAGACCTATTACTAAGCAGCTTCCTATTATGCCTAGAAATTTCCTTTTTATTGTAAACGGAGATATTATGAATGCAAATGCAGCAATCAAAGGATAAATCAGAGCGTTATTGCGAACGGTAAAGGCAATGTATATTGAAAGTGTTTGAAATATTATAAGTCGCATTGTTGGCCTATGAATAATCCAGAGTAAAATCGTAAACCAGATTAGGCTTAGGGCTAGAAAATAAGCATCGCTAGATATATAATTTGCTAAATAGAGAAAAAGAGGGTTAGGTACTATGAAACAGATTAGGGCAATTTGGATTATCTTACTAGGATTATAAAAGAAAAATAGGGTAAACAAGAAAAACAATGCACTGCTTTGAATGAGCAAATATTGGAAAGCTACTAGTGCTGTGTCTGAACGTGTAAATACACTAAAAAGCCTTAGTAATCTAGAATAACCGACCATATAATTATTTATATCCAGATTTAAATGTGCTGTTTCCAAATAAACATAAGAATCACCTGATATAAAGCTTGCATAAGGGTAGAAATATTTAAATACTGTAAACTGAAGTAAGATTGCTATCGCTGCCAGAAATAAAACGGCTTTATTAAACCTGGTATTTAAAAGAAAATATTTAAATGAGTTTTGCTTTTCCATTGAAATCGTTATTTATGAGTTGTATATACTGCACTTATTATTTTTCTAATTATTATGCAATAATATTTATAGGAAGCATAGAAATAAGCCTGCAGTTCGGATTCTTATTTAAGTAACTGAAGGAATCGTAAGGGGGGGCTGTTTTTCTATTGGTATTTTATTAATATATTGAAGTAAAGGTTTTTCAATTATTTTATAGAATCCAAGTCCCATTAAAAGTGATACTGATAATACAAGAATGATATTCATATCAGCGGGTAAGAAAGACCCATTTTTCTTGAATAATATGTTAAACAGCTCGAATACTATAAGATGGCTCAAGTAAATTGAATAAGATGCATCTCCACTTAATTGCATCCATTTATTTTTCCATATCCAATTACCTTTGCCATTTCTTTCCAAAAAAATAGATCCTGCTACTATAAGGCAACTTGGAATCCCCCAAATTAGAAATCTTTTCATGCTTAATTGTCCGCTTAAGACATTTTTATAATGATATACGTCGCCATAACCATAAAAAATTAAGTAGATGTAACATCCGAGGCCCAGCAATAAGCATGTTGCGGCTATTGGGACTGATATTGTTTTTGTATTTAGATAAATCCAGCAAATAATGATGCCTAATAAAAATTCAAGTATAATGGGATTAGTAACGAATATAAGACGAAAGTCGGATGGCTTAATTATGTAGCCCAATACTGTGAGCAATGTCATTGCTAATATTAAGAATATTACTTTATTCCTTGTATTGAAGATTACTAATGTAAAGAAGATAATATAAAAAAACCATTCAAAACATAAAGTCCAGCCAAGCAGTAACAGCGGAGAGTACACGCTCATATCACCGGAAACCGGGAATATCATTATTGTATCCGAAAGTGAATTTAGTATACTGCCTAGTGGCAAATAGAACGATTTATTTGTTGCCCAAATTTGTACTGCAAGAACGCCTAAATAAAGGAGGCTGGCAATATAATAAATGGGATTAATGCGCATGAAGCGTTTTTTCAAAAAAAGTAAACCTTGTGAGGTTCCTGTATAATTATTAGCTATTAATGTTATGATGAATCCGGATATCACAAAAAATAGATCAACTCCAATACAACCAAAATTCCTCAAATAAAAGAATGACTGTTGTGAAGAATTTGAGAAGTTTGCTTGCATACCTATAGAGTGAGTATATACAACAAGTATAGCTGCAACGGCTCGTAAAAATTGAATGGAGTGTAATTTCATTTTATATTTCAATAAAAATGTCTCTTTAAATAAGTTTCAACTCATTAAGCTGATTATATGCTCATCTTTCTAGGCAGGCTTCTGGCTTTAGTATACGTTGTTTCGTTTAGATGTAATGCCTTAAAGATTTGAACAACTTTAATTATCTGTCAATAGGTTCTTTACTCATAGATAAACAGATTGTGTTTTGTTCAATAAGTTGAATATTCTTTATCCTTAAGAAATAACATATTTAATCTCTTTATTCCATCCTTTTTGTTGTTCTTTTTTTTCCTTTTTAAGGAAAATGATGGCCCCCATATTAAGTATAATAAATGCACTGTTGAACACAATGTGTTGTTTCCACGAAAGCAATTCGATAATTCCTCCACAACTACAAGGCATTTCCGGCGCAACAATAAACATGGCAATAATATAAGCAGTGAATAGTGTCATGATTCCAAAAGAAGCATACAGCCCTTTCAATCGCCACCTAGGAATAGCAAGCATTAGTACTATGGCAAATTCTACAATGGGTAGGAATATGGCGATTGGTTTAGCGGCCCATGAAAGTATTGGCGAATCCGCCAGTTGCTCTTTAAAAACACTATAATCCATAATCTTGGCAATGCCGGTGTAGAGGAACAATATTATATTAAGTACTGTGACTATTTCGATGATAGTTGTACGCTTGATCATTGCTAATCAATTTAAATTGTGAGAATCGTAAAATGAGAACAATCATTTTTATTGAATACTATCCAACTGTTTGTGCAGGTGCTTTTATTTCTGATGGTTTGCGGAATAGCTGATTATTAAACAACCCATACTTCGCTATACAATAGATCGCCCTAAAGCCATCCTTCCATCCAATCTTCTTTCCTTCAGCAAATGTTCTTCCATAATAGCTGATCCCCACTTCATAGATCCGGATGCCAGGGATCATGGAGACTTTTTGCGTTACTTCGGGTTCGAAGCCAAAGCGTTTCTCGTGCAGATAAATGCGTTGTATAATAGCCGTACGGAATACCTTGTAACCGGTTTCCATGTCGGTCAGGTTTAAGTTGCTCATCATGTTGCTAAGAAAGGTAAGCACACGGTTGCCGATCGAATGCCAGAAGAACAGGATGCGGTGAGGATTTCCCCCCATAAATCTTGAGCCGTATACCACATCAGCCGAGGCCAATACAATTGGTTTTAAGAGTGTATTGTATTCCCCCGGGTCATATTCAAGGTCGGCATCCTGTACCAACAGGTAATCGCCGGTTGCCTGGGCTATACCTGTATGGATGGCCGCACCCTTTCCCTGGTTTACATCGTGCTTTATATATTTGAAGTAGTTAATGGTAAGGTTAGGGGTGTCACTCATATAGCGCTGTATTGCAGCTTCTGTATTATCCTTTGAACAATCGTTCACTATGATCACTTCCTTCTCTATATTCCTGATCAGCTTCACTTCATTGATACGGTCCAGTATCAATGAAATGGTCTTTTCTTCGTTATAAGCAGGAATGATAATTGACAAACGTTGAATAGATTGTCCGGTTGATCTGGTTCCTTCTTCAATATAACTACTGGTGTCGTTATTGGCTTCTGTCTGGGCGGCCTGAATCGTTATCGGCGTATTGATATTCCCTTCTGTTGTACGCATAAAAATTACGTTTGTGATCATTAAAAGATTCACATTCCTTTTTCATCACAGTATTTACCCGATTGGGTAATGGAATGCCATAGCCCAATACAATACTGTTACATGGTTTTGGTTGCAGAGGTCCGATACGTGAAATGCCGTATCAGGAAAATGGTGATCGTGCTGATTTAATGTTGTGTATTATGCCTGATATGGAGTGGCCAGGCGGTTGCTTCGGATTAATGAAGATGTTCGTAATCATAACTGGATAAAGTTTCAGGTGAACAATTTGAACCAAGGGTCTGGAGCTAGAAGCAATAGTGAAGGTTGGAGAAGTGTTCGTGATTTTTGACCAAACTATCTACAACCATTCATTCATTTTGTTTTTTCAGGATTTAATTTAGTGCTACCGTTAAATCCTCATGCAAGATACAGCCCGAAAAGAAGTGATTTGGTACAAAGAAGAAGTGATTCGGTACTTTTTTAAAATTTCAGGATATAACTGTTAGCGATACCGGATTTCTTCTCCACCGGGCAGGTGTATCCCCGGTGTATTTTTTAAACTGTATATTAAGATTACTCTTTTCGAGTCCGACCTTCGACGCAATGTTTTCAATGGTCATGTCTGATGTTTTAAGAAGATACATGGCTCGCTGTATCCTTATTTTACTAATGAAAGCATGAATATTCTCCTTGGTCACTTCCTTAAAGGCCAGTTTTAACTTTCGTTTATTGATTCCAAATTTTTGACAAAGGGAATCATAATCATAATGATCCCGGTAATTCTTTTCAAGAAAGGCTTTGATTTCTCGTGCCGTTTGCAGATCTAACTCTTTCAGTTGCATAGTGGATAAGGTTGAGCTGTGAAATAATAATACTTCCTATGCTTTTCGATATTACACGTTCGAAAATTCAAAAACTGTCTAATGACACTAGTTCAATTGATGTCATGTTGGGTGCCTTAATGATCACATGCCGGGTTGGATTCTTATAGAAGGTAATGATGCTTAATAGCGAAGGTTGATGATTAACCAAAGTCATAATTTGCCCGCTTTTATAAAAACACGAATCTTTTGCAACGCCTTTATCACGATCGGGAATTTATTTTGGCAGCTAATAAAGGTTTTTGCTAAAACGGTGTCGTATACCGCAAATAGCAATGGCGGGTAGAGCTTGTAGTGTATAACTATTGAGGGTTTACACCTTCTTCGGGGAACATGTGTTTGAAGATCCAGGGGAAAAAGCGGGGTACCGCTAAATGCCAGGCCAGCCAGTGGGAAGGGCATAGACCGGTATAATTCTTAAACATACGTGCAAAGCCCTGGTACGTGGCGTAACCCAGCTCATGGGCAGTGTCGGTGAAGGATTGTTTGTTGCGTAGCAGTATCTGGCAGGCCTCAGCGCCCTTTAATTCCATGATACTCGTCCTGATGCTCATATGATACACCTTCCGGTAATATCTGCACAGGCGGCGTGGTTCCAGACCTACCTTCCGGGCAATGTAGGTGACGGTTAAATTATTCTCTAATTCTTCACAAATAATATCGCTTGCTCTTTTTACTTTCTTCAGATCGGCGGGGGCAAGATTTATCATTCTCTTTTCCATAAATTAGGTAAAGGTTTATGAACAGATGTGGTTATAACATTCCCTTTCAACAACAGACAGGCTCACTTGCTTGTTGTTGATAGCTGGTACTACATTGTCAAAAAGTTAAGGTTGTATCATGGACCACGAAAAGACTAAATATCACCGTTAGCGTTCTTGCTGTGTTGTCTCTGGCCGTTTCTGTGAAGTAAATTTAAGTACACTCTTACATAACGATTTAATATTTATTTGAACTCTATGTACCGGGCTGTAAATTAATAATGTAATTTTTGACATTTTGCCAAAACGGCGAAATTTGGTTGTAATGGGCACCAGAAGGACACTTGCAGGTATCTTGTTTCAATAGCAAATTTATAGAACAGATACCGGTTACCAGTTACCGGTACCCGGCAACTGGTAACCGGTAACTGATCACGGCAACTCATATTTTTTGAAGAACTCCCAAATTAAATCAGTGGCGTCAAAAGCATTCGATGGCGCATCTGCTGCCGGCCTTGCGGGCAACCCGCCGGGCCAGGAATGGCCACCATCTTTGGTAAGATATAACTGTACCGTTGTGTTATTACTGCAATTAACATATTGTGTTTGCGTATACAGGGCGGTGTCAGTTACTACCTGCGGCGTGGCGGCGCAGCCATCGATGCCTGCCCATACCCGCAAGGTGGAATCAACGGGGTGGAAATAATAACCGGCCAGCCCAACCCCGCCGGCAAAGGGTACTTTGGTATCCATAGCCGAATGGATATGCAGCACCGGCATTTTTCGGGCGGGCTCACAAGGCGCCGTAGTCATCAACGTACCGCTTACTGGGGCAATCGCCGCCAGCTGGTCGCTCAACTCACAACCCAACCGGTATGCCATCATCGCGCCATTGCTCATACCCGTAACATAGATCCTTTTGCGATCGATCTTGTAGTTAGCCGTCAACTTCTGGATCAACAGCTTTATGAATTTCACATCATCAATATTGTGCTGCATCGCAAAGTCGCAACAACTGCCGGCATTCCAGGTGCGGATGCCCAACAGTCCATCACTGGGCACACCCTCGGGATACACAATAATAAAACCCGCACTGTTCGATTTGTTGGTCAGCTTGTAATCCGTCTCCATTTGTGCGGCACTGCCTGCCGTGCCATGCAACGCGATCACCAACGCGAAATGGGGATTGTCGTTATAATTGGGGGGCAGGTTTATTAAACAACTCCGCGAATAGCCATCTACGGCCAGGGTGTCGTAAAAATGAAAAACGGTAATGGGTGGAGTGTCTGTTTTGCGGCAACTGGTGGCAGGGAACGTCAAAAGCGTCAGAACCAGGTACACGATAAGTTGTTTCATGTTTTTTCCCAAAGTTGCATGGGGAACGAGTGTATATTCTGGTAAAACAGGGTGAGGCTGTATTTTTAAAGGGTGAAGTTACCGGTTACCAGGTGCCAGTTACCAGGGCCTGGAAACGGGAAACCGGCAACCAGTAACCGGTAACGGCTTTATGATTAACGAAGTCTTTTCTCATAAAAGGGTAATTTTGTACTAACAACCTCATATGCACCCCTGGCTGTTTGTAATATTCTATACTGTATGGATGGCGTTGAGCTTCAACCCGCCCCCGAAACCCGTGATTGCCTGCGGCCCAACCTCTGCATTCACCGGCTCCATCTCCAGCGTACGCAGCGGCAACTGGAGCGACCCAACTACCTGGGGTGGCCGCTTACCAGGCCCAACCGATGCACCGGTAATAGCAGCTGGTAATACCGTGATCGCCGATGTAAATACCAGTGTGGCGGGTATGCAGGTGGCCGGTGAACTCATCTTCGATCCAATGCATTCGGTTTCCATTCAATCAACAAAGAATGTGCTGGTTACGGGGCAACTGTTGATGCAATCGGCCAAACATTCCATTATACACGCGCTTCGCTTTACCGGGATCAATGAGGACAATTTTAAAGGCGGCGGTATGGACATGCTCGCCAGCGATATCGGCTTATGGGTAATGCAACGGGGCCAATTGCTGTTGACCGGTCAGCCGAAGACTGCCTGGACAAACGCCATAAGCGCCATTGCCGCCGGTTCCAACCAAATAACCGTGCACGACGCGCGCGGCTGGCAAACGGGCGATGAGCTCATTATAACGCCTACCGCTCATGAGGCCCGTAATACAGACCTGCGCACCATTACCGCCATCAGCGGCAATCTCATAACATTGAATGAAGCTACTACGGCGCATCCGCTCATCAATAACCGCTGGACCGCCGAAGTGGGCAACCTTACCCGCAACGTCCGCATCGAGGGTACAGCCGCCGGCAAATCGCACATCTTCATTCGCTCTACGGTTCCGCAAACCATTCAACAGGTAGCTTTCCGGTATTTAGGTCCGCGTAAAGACCAGGGTGGCTCCGCCGTGAAAGACCTGGTGCCCGGCCGCTATGGCCTGCATTTTCATCATTGTAACGAAGGCAGCGATGGTTCCATAGTCGACGGTTGTGTAATGCGCGATATCGACAATCATGCCTACGTACCCCATGTAAGCAACGGCATTACCATGCTGCATAACATTGCTTTTAATTGTACCGAAACCCCTTTCTGGTGGGACATGCCCGATGCCTCGCACCGCACCGTATGGGCGCATAACCTGGTGGTAGCTGCGAAATTCCTTCAGGGCGCCGTCTCGTTTGACACCAAAGGCGCGCCTACCTTCGGCACCAACGGCTTTATGCTGAGCATGGGCGACGACAACCGTTGCGACAGCAATGTGGTAGCAGGGCAGGCCGGACTGGAAACCACCAACGCCGCTTACGACTGGGAAGAAATGCCCATTGAATCGGCCTGGATCTTTAAAGGCAACCTCGCGCATAATTGCGATGGCGGCATCCGCAGCTGGCAGAACAATGGCAAGAACCACGTGCTGGAACAAACTACTATCTATAACTGCAACATAGGCGTATTTCACGGCGCCTATGCCAACAACTATACTTACAACGGCGGCACTATCTACAACAGCGTGTTTGAAGACCATGCGGCCAGTGCCGAGAACGGCGTGCGCATCGAGCACCTGACACTCGATGGGGCCAATCAGGTGCCGTATCCTTTCCGTATGGTGGAAGGCCCGGGTAAAGGCGCGCGGCCTGTTTTGCTGCGGAACTGCATCATCAAAGGCGGCGCCAAAGGGGCCGTGCTGAATGCCAGCAACAATGGCGTGAAATCGCTGGATGTAGTGCAATGCGATATTCAGGGCGCTATGATATTTTCGCCCGATGCCGGGAAGGAAGAAGTGATCCGCGTGCAACCGGTAAAAGGACCCGCCTATGAGCTCACGCACCACGGCAAAAGCAACATAACGTCTTTTGCGCCGGCAGCGTGGGGCAGCGGTGAAGGATTAACCGGCGTGTATTATAATGGGAATGCGTTTGATGATTCGGCGGAAACGCGCATCGATCCCCTCATCAGTTTTCCCGAATGGTTACTCCCCCTGCCGGGACTGGCCACTGGCGTGCATTATAAAATAAAGGACACGCGGTACAGCATCCGCTTTACCGGATCGGTTCAACCCCAGTTTACCGAGAACTATATCTTCTTCACCGAAGTAGGCGGCGGTGTTCGGTTGTGGATCAATGATAAATTGCTCATCGACCACTGGCAGGAACATTATACCACCACCTATACCGCAGACCCCATTGCCCTGGAAGCGGGAAAAAAATACCGCATAAAACTGGAATACTTCAACAACGACGACCGCTCTTCTTTATACCTCTTCTGGCAAAGCGCCTCCCTGCCAAAAGAACTGGTGCCACAAAGTCAGTTATATCCGGACTGAGATGCCTGGGATTTATGACTGGGATGTCTGGGTTTTTGGGATGTTGGGACTTTGAAATTTCTATTAGGAAATTAGGGGTTTGAATTTTGGGTTTTTTATTTTCTTACCTTGGGCAACATTTCATTTCAATCTATACCTCCTGATTGTAGCGCAGCCGGAATTCCTGAAACAATTATTGTTCACATCTAAAACATTTACTCATGCCAACTACAGCAGTAGAGGTAGCGAATTATGCTACCGACAACGCCATTGAAGTGCAGACAAAAGCCTTTTTGAAAGCATTGAACACGGGTGGTGGAAAACCCATGGAAACCATGCAACCCGCCGAGGCCCGCAAAGTGCTGGAGGGCGCCCAGTCTTCCGTGACTGTTGACCTTAGCGGCATTGACGTAAGCGAACGCACCATTACGCAGGATGGATTGTCGGTCAACATTCATGTAGTGCGGCCGGCAGGCGTAACGCGGACGCTGCCGGTATTTATGTTCTTTCATGGCGGCGGCTGGGTGCTGGGCGATTTTCCCACGCATCAACGCCTGGTGCGCGACCTGGTAATACAATCGGGCATGGCTTCCGTGTTCGTTGATTATACGCCTTCGCCCGAAGCAAAATATCCCGTGGCCATTACAGAAGCCTATGTAGCTACCAAATGGGTGGCAGAGCATGGCGAAGAAATAAATGTGGATGGACAACGGCTCGCCGTGGTGGGTAACAGCGTGGGCGGTAATATGGCGGCCGTGGTGTCGCTGATGGCAAAGGAAAAGAAGGAACCCGACATTCGCCTGCAGGTATTATTATGGCCGGTGACCGATGCGAATTTTGATACCGACTCGTACTGGAAATACGCCAACCAGCGCTTTCTCACCCGCAATATGATGTTGTGGTTCTGGGACCATTATACCATGGACCCCAACCATCGCCAGGACATTCATACATCGCCATTGCGGGCTACGGTTGATCAATTGAAAGGACTGCCGCCCGCCCTGGTGCAAACGGCAGAAAATGATGTACTACGGGATGAGGGCGAGGCTTATGCGCGAAAGATGAATGAGGCCGGTGTGCCCGTAACCCTGGTGCGCGTGCAGGGCATGATCCATGATTATGGCCTGTTGAACCCCCTGGCCAGTATACCGGCGGTACAAAGCGCCCTGCGTTTTGCTGCCAATGAGATCAGGTATGCGTTGTTGTAATTTATTTGATCAATAAAGAAAAGCCCGCTGCTTTGTTGAGGCAGCGGGCTTTTCTTTATAGCAGTTTTAATCCATTTCTACCTTATTCGTGATGGCCTCACCCTTTACCAGCTTTTTGAAGAAAGCAGCCGCACGCGGCATGGTAAAGGCCGGACCATACTCACTCGGTCCATGACCGCCGCCCACTTTCAGGTACAATTGATAGGGTTTTTTGGCGGCATACACCCGCCGGGTTAAACAGGCAGAGCCATATTCAACCCCATAGTTGGAGCAACTGTTCGCATACCCGAAATCGTACGGCACAACGCCATCATAGGTGCCATGGAAAGAGATCATGGGCCGGGCAGTGGAACCCGATACCAGGTTGGAATCGGGCAGCGCGCCCCACAAATTGGCAACGCCTTTTATGGAAAACGCATTGGTGAGATTATTGCCACTGGTGTTCAGCGGGCCCAACTGAGCGCGTTCGGCAACACACAATTGTTGCGCAACCGCATCCGGAATATAGGTAGTGGTGAGGGCCGTGCCGGAACCGGCGCTGTTGCCGCCGATAAAGATCCAGCTGGTGTCGATGGCATAACTACCGGCCTTCGATACCAGGAAACGCAAGGCTGCATTGGCATCCTGCATGGCGCGATAGACTGCCAGCCGTTTGGAAGCCGTGTCACCCGTGCATTGGCTAGGGCCGGTGCGCCAGCCGAGGCGGTAATTAATGGAAACGGCCACAAAGCCTGAGTCGGCCAATATGCTGCAATGGGTCTTTTCATCGCTTTTGTCGCCTGAAACAAAACTGCCGCCGTGTATCATTACAACCAATGGATAATGACCGGCTGTTGTGGCGCCTGTGGGAAAGTAGACATCCATCAGCAGGGGAGTGCTTACACCGCCACTATCGGGAGCTGTACCATATTGTACATCGGTAAGTGCTGTTAATGGTTGTGAACCAGTGTCATTACTTTTGGAACAAGCGCAAAGGGCCAACAGGAACAAGGCAAAGGATAACGTTTGTAAACGCATAGGGTTGGGTTTTTTAAAGTGTTCCTTATAGATTGTTAAAAAAGGGGAAGGTTTAATGTGTTTTTTGAACTGGCTGCCCAATAATATTTTTACCTATATTCGTCCTACTCTAAAGAAAGGACTAATATGAAAGTATATACCCTGCTTGCATTTGTATTACTGGCTGTAGCGGGCCATGCCCAAACCAACCTCAACAATTATAAATATGTGCTGGTGCCCGAGCGGTTCGATTGCCAGAAGGAAGACAACCAGTATGCACTGAATACGATCGCAAAAATGCTGCTTGAAGACAAGGGATTTGTGGTCCTTATGAGCAACGATCAAACCCCACCTGAAGTAGCTGCCAATAAATGCAATGCCCTGAAGGCCGAGGTAACGCAGAAAAAAGGCATCTTCGTCACCAACCTGTCGCTGGTCCTGAAAGACTGCCAGGGCAATATCGTCTTCAAAAGCAAGGAAGGTAAAAGCCGCGAAAAAGAATGGCAACCCGCCTACCAGGAAGCGCTGCGGGATGCTTTCACCTCATTGAATGCGGCAAACTACAAATACGATGGTACCGTATTTAATAATCAAACGCCGCAGGCTGCTGCCACCACCACTGGTTCGGCTGTAGCGCCGGCAACTACTCCGGCTATAGCTCCGGTGCCTGCGCAAACCCCGGCTGCACCGCCCGCCGAGATGAGCGGTATCCTGTATGCACAGCCGACGGCTAACGGTTTTCAACTGGTTGATACCTCGCCGAAAAAAGTAATGACCATCCTCAAAACCTCAGTGCCCGATTATTTTATTGCTGAAGGCGCCAATGGCCTTGTGTTCAAAAAAGACGGCGCCTGGTATTTAGAATATTATAAAGACAATAAACTGGTTTCGCAAAAGCTGGAAATTAAATTCTAGAAAGGCGGAACCGGCTGAAAAGGCGTACAAAGGATCATTTTCCTTCGTACGCCTTTTTTAATTTCGCCACATCGATCTTCTTCATTGGCATAAGTGCATCAACAACGTGACCGGTTTGTTCGGGGGTTCCTTTGCTCAACATTTCTTCCATGCTGGCTGCCGTTACCTGCCAGGATACGCCAAATTGATCTTTGCACCAACCACATTGCTCACTTTCAGGAACGGCAGATAATTTTTGCCAGTAATAGTCTATTTCTGCCTGGTCGGCACATTGTACCATGAACGAGATGGCTTCGTTGAAATCGAAATTATGTTCGCCGGCGCTATCCATGGCAGCAAGCCAGGTATTCTCCACCATAAAATCGGCAAACATAATATTGCCTTCTTTTTCCCACTCCAGTCCGGCCGGATAGCGATGTGTAGCGCCGCGTTTGGTATTCTTAAACACCGATAAATAAAAATTGATGGCTTGCTCTGCTTGTCCGGCCTTGCTTTTTACAAACATAAGTGCAGGTATAATAGGCGGCCGTTGTTCCCCTTCGGGGTTGGTAAGGATCAGTTGCCACGATAAACCGTATTTGTCCATTACCCAGCCAAACCGTTTGCTGAAAGGGTATTCGCCAAGCGGCATCAGCACGGTACCGCCATCCGCCAGCTGGTTCCAGATAGCGTCCAGTTTTTCGCGGGCCACTGCTTCGCCGCCGGGGGCCGAACCAAAGAACAGCGGATCGAAATTTACCATGAAAGAGATGGATGGATTGAATTTAAACAGCGGTCCGGCACTGATGGCCATAAATTTTTGGTTCCATAGTGTAAAGCTTACCAGGTCGCAATCGCCCGACGGGGTATTATGCAGTACGGTGGTATTCGTTATTGATGATTGCGGAAACAGGGAGGTGTAAAAGGTTGCGGCTTCAATGGCTTCAGTAGCGTACCATAAATTCGGAATGATCTTTTGCATGATATCAGTTTTTATAGATTAACCTTATTGAATGCAAAAAGGAAAGGGTACTAAAGTTACAGAACCCCGGTTACAGTTTGGTAGGGTATTTTCACATTTCATCCTTTCATTTTGTGGGTTTAGCTGAATGGGCACGCGACCGGTTGGGTGCAACAATATTTTTGCGCCATTAAAAAAAAGAAAATGAAAATCTGGTCTCTTGTAATTGCATTTGTATTCCTGTTTGCACAGGACAATTTGATGGCACAAAATGCCGATGGTTTTACCAATGTGAAAGGCGTTAATTTTTTAAATGCCGGTATCGGCCTCGGCAGTTATGGCTTGTATGGAACCGGCGGATTGCCACTCACGGCTTCTTTTGAACATGGTATTACCGAAAACATAAGCGCAGGCATAAGCCTTGGTTATGTACAACGCAAATATGTAAACGACTGGAAATATACCTATCTCATTTTCGGCGCAAGAGGTTCATACCACTTTAATGAACTCCTGAATTTGCAGGAACCTAAATTGGATGTATATGGCGGCGCCGGGCTGTTGTACCGGCACTGGAAATTCAAGTATACCCATTCTGGTGGTGATGCGGTGGATGATTATAAAAGTTCGGGCGGTTCGGTCACTGTTGATCTGCATGCCGGCGGCCGTTATCTCTTTAATGAGCACATAGGCGCTTATGCTGAAGTAGGATATGGAATTTCTCCCTTGCAGTTGGGCGTTACGTTTATATTTTAAAGCTAACCCCTGAAAGGCGGGGCTGGTTCCTTCGGGGGCCAGCCCTTATAAAAAAAACGCCCCGGTTGCGGGGCGGCTTTTAAAAAAATTGCGGGATTACTGTTTTACAAATTTTATGTAGGCCATTTCGCCGTTCTTCTGATTTTAATTTTCATCAATTTCATCAACGCCTTCTGCTTCGCCATTACCCTTTTCGAACTTATTGTAGTATATACAAAAGGCAGTCGGGCCAGGCCCCTCCCATTCAAAGTTTCGCTCGGATGCACAAAGATTTATAGTTGCAGAGTCAATTATCTGAATACCCGCCCCATATCTAAAATGTACCCCTAAAGCACCTAATGCACCGCCCTTAGTATACATATGGCGACTTTCGATATGGTCCAGGGTTAGACTAGAGAGGTCCACTTTATAAAGGTCAATATAATCCTTATTTGAACCACCAAGGTCTTCTGTCCTGAAACCGAATAGATAAACATTACCCAGGGAGTCTGACGCTAAGGCTATATTGTCTCCTCCTTTCAACCCCTTTATTGAAAGTGGCCCTGACCATTTTATATTTGGATCGTCTAATGATGGCACTGAATTTGACAAATAAACGTCAAGTTCACCACTGTCCGTAACCCCGACTATAAATGTACCATTTATATAGGTGATACCAGCAGCTCCACTACCTTTGCTTTCTCTCCTTATCTGTGTATTCAAAAGAGTCGGCTCCCTCTTATCGGTCATATTAAAAAGGCTATAAAATAATACATACCCACTATCATAACTGCTATTTTCCAATGCCACAGCAACAAAATCACCAATCACTTGCATTCCTCCGGGATGGTTATAATGTTCATAAGGAGTGTCGTGACAATTCGTAGAATCATGCCCAACATGCATTGTAATAAACTTGCCCTTCGAGTATCCTTTATTATTATGAGTTAAGATAATAAAGTCACCAAATTGATTGCTATACAAAGCCATACCCTGAACGTGAGACTGCACAGTGGTGCCAACATGGCAATATCCTTTTTGTTTATATTTCTTTCCTTTTGCTGGAATAGCGTCAAAAACAGCACGGACGTTTTCAACAATCGGATTAGAATTTTTAGGAGTACTCATACAATAAATTAATTTAATTGGGTTTATTGTTTTTTATTAAAATCAACACATAGATGATTATTAATGGGAAGATATAATGAGATGAGGTGTATGAGCTAAATAACCTCAAAACTACAGTATTGAAAATAAGTACATTTATTGATCAATGCAACACTAACGGAGTCAATCCAGCGATATATTATTTTGTAATATTTAACCGCAGCATTATGTTATTCTAATAAAAAAGAAAAATGAAATACAAGTAAGGTAAGAGGTATAGGCCGGGAAGAATGTCATAATAAGTAGGGAAAAATGTCACTATTGCACGACGATGACAAAGCGATTACCTAAAATTCCTCCCTTTCGGAAACATACTTAATTGCTCTGCTTCCTGTTTTACTATTGCGTCGTTTTTATTTGCTATTATTGAAGGATTATCGCCGGTTTTCGAATCCTTTACATTGGAAATTCCCTTTTTTGCCTCCGCAAAAAGCTTTGAAAAATTATAACAGGCTTCCACGATCACATGAATGATTTCACCTTCTCTTTGCAACTTCCCTTCCAGCATGATCAATTTGGACAAAGCAATTTCCTTACGGTATAGCCTGAATAAATTTTCAAAAATGATCGCATTTACCGTACCTGTCTCATCTTCGATAGTCATAAAGCAAACGCCTTTGGCAGTTCCCGGTCTTTGCCGCACAAGCACTAACCCTGCAACCCGCACCGGGTCACCATCTTTGCCTTGTTCTAATTCGGAGGAGGATAAGATATTAAAACGTTTCAATTTTTCCCTGACAAAACTAACCGGATGCGCTTTGATGCTAAGCGAGGTTGTATAATAATCCTGCAATACATGTTCGAACGGCGCCATTTCCGGCAACTCAATGTGCTGTTCCTGCGCATTACCCGGTTGTTCTGCATACAAACCGGTAGGCGTATCTTTATTCGACACCTCCCACAACGCCTGCCTTCTGTTTAAACCAACAGACCTGAACGCATCGGCCGCTGCGAGCTTCTCCAGTGTTGTATTGGCCATGCCAATGTTCCGCAGTTCATTGATGCCAGAAAAGGATTTTGTTCTGTGGGCTACAAGCAATTGGATCTCATTCTGCCGCAAGCCTCTGATATGCCTGAAGCCTAAACGAAGTGCATGATACTTCCCGGCTTTTGTGTCAAGTGTATTATCCCATTCGGAATAATTGATATCTACGGGCTTCACTTCAACGCCATGTTTTTGGGCATCACTCACAATTTGTGCCGGTTGGTAAAAGCCCATGGGCAAACTGTTCAGTAAGGCGCAGGCAAATACATCGGGGTAATAGCATTTGAGCCAGGAAGAAATATACACAAGATGAGCAAAACTGGCGGCATGGCTTTCGGGAAAACCATAACTGCCAAATCCTTCCAACTGTTTAAAAACACGCTCTGCATACGCTGCCGTATAACCGTTCTTCATCATGCCCCTGATCAGTTTCTCCCTGAAATGAGACACCAAACCCGGCGATTTAAAGGTGGCCATGCTTTTTCTTAATTTATCGGCTTCGGTGGGCGTAAAGCCTGCTGCCACAATCGCAATTTTCATGGCCTGTTCCTGGAACAGTGGAACGCCTAATGTTCTTTTCAGAATGTCTTCCAATTCCTTTGATGGATATTCAACCGGTTCTTCGCCATTGCGGCGCCGTAAGTAAGGATGCACCATATCTCCCTGGATAGGGCCGGGCCGCACAATGGCCACTTCAATAACCAGGTCATAAAAACAACGCGGTCTTAATCGCGGTAACATGCTTTGCTGTGCCCTCGATTCTATTTGAAATACCCCAATGGTATCGGCCTTACTGATCATGTCGTATACGGCCGCATCATCTGGTGGAATATTGGCCAATGTAAGATCAAGCTCATATTTTGATTTGGCCAGATCGTACGCTTTACGGATACAGGTAAGCATACCAAGCGCCAGTACATCCACTTTTAGCCAGCCCAGGGCATCAATATCGTCTTTATTCCATTCAATACAGGTCCGGATTTCCATGCGGGCATTTAAGATCGGTACCAGGTCAGAAAGCTTTCCCCGGGTCATAACGAAGCCGCCGGTATGCTGGCCCAGCTGCCGTGGAAAACCAATATACTGGCGCGTTAATTCCAATACTTTCTGTAAGTGTTTATCCCGTGTGTCGAACCCTTCTTCTGTAATGCGCGTAACATCCATTGGCTGTTCCGGATATTCACCGAGCGACCCCACAGAGCCGGCAAGGCGGTTGATCGCATCCATGGAGAGCCCCATTGCCTTTGCTACGTCCCTGATAGCGCCCTTTGAATGTTGTTGTGTTACGGTGGCTACTATGGCAGCACGATCGCGGCCATATTTGTTATAGATGTACTGTATTACTTCCTCCCGCCGCTCATGTTCAAAATCAACATCAATATCCGGCGGCTCATTGCGGGCTGCTGAGATGAACCGTTCAAACAACAGATCAAATTTCGTTGGGTCAACGGAAGTAATGCCCAGGCAGTAACATACCGTAGAGTTGGCTGCCGAACCTCTTCCCTGGCAAAGAATGCCTTGCTGCCGGGCAAAACGCACAATGTCATATACCGTAAGGAAATAAGAGGCATAATTCATTTCCTCAATAAAATGCAGTTCATGGTTGATATTATCAATTACCTTTTGCGGTACCAGGTCGTTATAACGTTCTTTCGCACCCTGCCAGGCTAAAAGGGTCAATTCTTCCAACGGACTGCGCCCTGCGGTTATAATTTCTTCCGGATATTCATATTTCAGTTCATCAAGCGTGAACGTACAGGCTGCTGCAATTTCCTGAGTGTATTGTATAGCGCCAGGATGTTGCCGGAACAATCTTTTCATTTCAGCGGCAGGTTTCAAAAATCTTTCTGCATTGGCATGTAAGCGGAAGCCGGCATTGTAGATGGTGCATTTTTCGCGAATACAGGTAAGAATATCCTGGAGTTGGCGTCTTGCCGGCATATGATAATGTACGTCATTAGTGGCTACCAGCGGAATGTTAAACCGGTTCGCCAGTTCAGCAAGTCGGAAAAGCTGCTTTTGATCATCGCCACCATACGGCTTTGCGGCGCCGAGGTACAGGTTTTTTCCAAAGACGTCACGATACTCTTTCAACGAATTTATATAGGAATCGTCAAAAGCAAATGCTGCATTCAAATGACCGGGTGGGATGGAAATTAATTTACATTCCTGCGCATGGCTGTACACATCTGCTTTATATAAAAAGCATTCGCCTTTTTCTGCACGCGTATTGCCAAGGGTCAGCAAATTTGTTAGCCGGGCGTACCCATTTTTATTGGTTGGGTATACTAATAAGCCGGGGCCATCCAGCAGGTCAATACGGCATCCGGGGATGATCCTCATGTCTAACTCCTTTGCGGCAGCATGGGCACGCACCAGTCCGGCCAGTGTGTTCCTGTCGGTTATACCGATCTCTTTATAACCCAATGCCGCTGCCTGCTCTACCAGTTCATGAGGGTGAGAGGCGCCGCGAAGAAATGAGAAATTCGTAGTTACCTGTAATTCTATGTATCCCATATAACAAACTTTCAGGCAAAAAAGCCATGCATGAACCAATCCGTTTTCTTTTCCTGGTCATAATGACCGGCACGAAACAGCCAATAGCGGCAACCCTGTTCGTCTTCCACCGCATAATAGTCGCGGTGTTCGCCTTCCTCTATCCACCATTCCTGTTCTATGCGTTCAGGGCCGTCGGCTTTTACGACTTTATGTAATTTGCCTTTGTACCGGAAATTCATGGGCGGATAATCGGGAATAGGCGCCGTTACTTCGATTTGTTCCGGTATTTCCAGTAATAATACGGGGCGCGGTTTATTGATTTTCCATTCTGTAATGGGTTGCTCACTGAGGGAAGCTGCTTTTTTAAAAGACCGTTCGGGCAGGTAATGCTCCATGGGCAAATAACGTTGTATAGCATCGGGATGTATTCTGCCCGATAATCGATCGATCAGTTCTGCAATAGGCGCATCATTCAGGGCCGCACTTTCTTTCCAAAACCCTTCCTGCGCCGGGGTATAATCTTCTACCTGGGTAGCTTCCAATACAAAAAGTTCAATGCCGAGGTCAGGTTCGAATGTTGACCATTTCATTTGAAACAGATGGAACAGGTGGCTGACATTACAGGAAGCGCGGCTGGTACTGATCGATATCTCTACGGTATGGCTGTCAATGCGGTACCCTCTAAAGACCGCTGTCCGCAATCCCTTACCTTCTTTTTGCATACGCCCGCATAGCTGTTCAATGAGTGTTTGCAGCGCCATTTCAATTCCTTCAATGCGGGCAACCGGCTCCAGGCACGGTAAACGCACCTGGTAGGGTTCAATGGGCGTTATGGGTTGAATAAATTCCTGTTCTTTACCCAGCAGCTGGTTCAGGCGTTGAAGAATGAGTGCACCGAAACGGCGCCGTAAGGAAGTGGAGGGTAGGGGTACCACGTCTTTGATAAGGTTCAATCCTAAATTATGTAAACGATCCACCGTACTCTGTTCCACCCGTAAAGCTTCCACAGGAAGAGAAAGCAGTGCGGTTACCTGTTTCTCCTTGTCAACCACAGGTGCTGACCCAAACCGGGCAATGGCCCAGGCGGCGCCAATTGAGGCAGCCATTGCCGCTTTTGCCTGGTAGCCGTTGGATTGTAATCGATTTATGATGTCTGAAACATAGGCATCCTCGCTGCCCCATAAATGGGAACAGCCTGTGGCGTCCAGTATGATTCCATCAGGCGTATCTATCGCAACAAATGGTGTAAAACGGATGCACCATTCGGCGATCTTATTTAGTAGTTTGTTAGTAAGGCCTGGCCTGTCATCAAAATATTGCAAGGCGGGATAGATGGCCCGGGCATCTGCCAAAACCATTCCGGTGTTAATCAATAGTTTTTGAGCGTGGAGGTTGACTGCCGTGATAACCATCCGGCCATGGGAAGGCGCTGAAAATACAAATGCACTGTTCTTTAATTCGGGCTTGCGGAGCTCGAGCCAATCCGTTGCCAAATAGGGGAACCATATTGCCACATATCTTTTTTCCATCTCATACAATTTTCCTTAATGGTTCTACTCTTATAATAGGTTCAGGAACTATCAGCAGTTTTCCGGATCTCCATTGCATTTCCCAGGAACCAGGTTTTCCGTTCCGCACCTTTAATAATTGAACAAACCAGGTGGGAAAACCAAGGCCAGGCAGGTTATCTTCAGTTTTGCCCGGTGCCGGTGTTATCTGCCACCGGGTGACGCAGGATGTAATGAGGTTTTTAGGATTGCAGCGAAGCAGAAAGCCCGTGACCTTACTTTGTTCCACCGCTAACTGGAACCTTCTGCTTTCAGTAAAGCTGATTGCATCAATATGGCCAATAACAGCCGCAATGGAATCGCATTTGAGGGCTTCTTCCATCGCAAATAATTTATCTTTTTCTCTTCTTACATTAATGAAGAGCACTTTCTCAGGGTCAATACCAAATGCTTTCAGCGATGGGGGAAAAATTATGCGGGTTGAACTTATCCAAATGGTGGCGCCCTGCAGTTTTAGTAAAGAAGATAAAAGGCAGGTGATAAATCCGGTTGAAGCAGCTATAGTTTCGGGTCCTGTGCAAAAGAATTCATGGATAGCTCCTTTGGGAAAAGTACTATTCGGAAAAGCAGATCTGATCTGTTCAAGGCCTACCCAATCCGTCACATCATTCGATGCGGGTTTAAACCCTTGCAGCAAAAGAATTTCCTTCTGCAACTGAGCAATAATATCAGCTTTTGCAGCCATGAATGGTTGGGTTGATGTTACTAAATTTCGACATAAAAATACTAAATATATTAGTAAATAATTCGAGCCTTATTAAAAGACAGGCAAAAAAAATAGGTTGCTTCTTATACAAATGTGACAATCAGCTTTTAAAGCCTTTTGATACCGGGCACAATTTTTTAAAGTATTATATAAAAGAAATTTTATGTCAGACGATAAATCAAAAATTGGCAGGCAGGATGATATCCGTGTAGATCTTAATGATCAATCGGAAGTGGAATATTTGCACAGGCAAATTCCCAATAAAACACATCAGGAAATAAAGGATGCCATTAAAAAATACGGACCGTTTCGAAAGGACATTGAAAATGCATTAAATAAGGGAAATAAATAAAAAGAACTCCGGCCATCTTGAAGAATCATGGTTTGTGCTTTGAATGAAAACTTTTATCTAAAGTTTTTAATTGAACATTTACGTTATGCAAAAAGTAGTGTTATTAACCTCGATTGGTTTGTTGTTTTTTTGTATGTCTACATTTGCGCAAAAGGTCAATACAGATTCCCTTTCCTTAGTATCTAAGATTAGCTCGGATCAATTGAAACTGGGCAAACTACAAAATCAGCTTGAACAGAAGACAAAAAACAAACAGGACGCTTCGGCGCAGGCTCAGAAATCTGCGAATGAAAATTCAGACGCAGCAGATAAATTAAGCGATAAACCTGAGAATAAGAAATTGGCGAGAAAAGCCAACACTAAAGCCGGTAATGCCAAGAGTGATTCCAGGAATGCGAGACGAGAATCGGACAGATTGGATAAATTGAATAATGACATCCAGGATCTAAAGAACAGGATTGCTGATAACCAGGCCAAATTAAATAAGTACATACAAAAACGGGAAAACTAATCGCGCAACACCCGATACGACCCGGCATTAGCGTTTCTTCGTGTTTTGTTAAGTTGCCGAGCTGGATTGGCTTCGCGATCCACACCGCTTTGCATTGCTCAACGGCCTTGCAACCGCGGATTATAAACTTTCATTACTGGATTGGCTACGCCGATAAAGTTTTGTTACTGGATTGGCTTCGCCGATCCACACCGCTTTGCATTGCTCAAGAAACCCCATCCCGCCTTCGGCGGGATGGTTTTGTTTTTGCGTCCGCTTTGCCGAGCGAGCTCGGCACGCTGCCGCAAAAACAAAACCCCGGAGCGAAGCTCCGGGGTTTCTTGTTGCCCGACCTGGATTCGAACCAAGACAAACAGAACCAAAATCTGTCGTACTACCATTATACTATCGGGCAGCCTTTAGTCCCTTTTGAAAGGGAGTGCAAAAGTAAGGGCTTCTATCCTTTTCCCCAAATGAAAATCACATTTATTCATTATTTTTCCCGTGAAAATTTTTTATAAACCAACGCCTTATCAAACCCAGTCACATGTCGCTATTTAATCGCCGGTCTTTTTTACAAACCTGTAAAGCCCTCACCGCGGGTTCTGTACTGTCGACCCTTACCCAGCCGGTATGGAGCCGTAACCTGCACCGCGCCCTGGAAACGGCTTCCAATAAAACCCCGGAACAACTGGCTTCTGATGAAGACTTTTGGTCATATATTCAACAATCTTATACTGTTTCGCCCAATATCATCAATTTAAATAATGGAGGTGTGGCGCCATCGCCCAGGACCGTGCAGGAGGCCATGAAACGCTATTTCGATTTCTCGAACGAAGCGCCCAGCCATTTTATGTGGCGCATTCTTGACCAGGGACGGGAACCCCTGCGCCGCAACCTGGCCCGCATCGCCGGCTGCCTGCCCGAAGAGCTTGCTATTCAACGCAATGCATCGGAAGCCCTGGAAACTATCATCTTCGGCCTGCCCCTCAAAGCAGGGGATGAGGTGGTGCTGGCCAAACAGGATTACCCCAATATGATGAATGCCTGGAAACAACGCGAGCTGCGCGATGGCATTAAACTGATATGGGTGAACCTGCAATTGCCCAGTGAAGACACCGATTACCTCGTAAAGAGCTACACCCAGGCCTTCACACCCAAAACCAAAGTGGTGCATTTGACCCATACCATTAACTGGAATGGTCAAATTTTACCCGTACGCAAAATTGCCGATGCCGCTCATCAAAAAGGCATTGAGGTAGTAGTGGATGGCGCTCACAGCTTTGCACATTTTGAATTTACTGTTCCCGGGCTGGGCGCCGATTATTTTGGCACCAGTTTGCATAAATGGCTCAGCGCCTGCATTGGCAGCGGTTTTCTGTATGTGAAGAAAGAAAAGATCAAAAACCTGTTCCCCTTATTTGCCGCGCCGGATGCGCATGTTGATGACATTCGCAAATTTGAGAACCTGGGTACCCGGCCTTTCTTTATTGAACAGGCCATTGGCAAAGCCATCGAGTTCTATGAAATGATCGGCGCCCGGCGTAAAGAACAACGGCTGCTGTATCTGAAAAATTACTGGATGGAAAAGGTGAAAGATATTCCCGGCATTCAGCTCGGCACTTCCATGAAACCTGGTTTTGGCTGCGGCATCGGACTGGTAAATTGTCCAAAGCCAGGAAGAAAACCGGATGACCTGGATGTGTACCTCTTTAATAATTATAAGATCCATGCTACCAATGTAGATCATGAAGGCATTCTGGGGGTGCGTTTAACCCCGAACGTTTATACCTCCATCACGCAGCTGGATACGTTAGTGGAGGCCATACACGAATATGCTAAAAAGGAATAAAGCAAAAAAAAGCCTGAAGCAAAACAAGGTTGCTTCAGGCTTTTGGTTTTAACAAAGTATGCTTACACTGCTTTAACGAGATAATAATTATTTCTTCCCTTTTGCACCAATATGTACTGGCCATGCAAAAGCAAAGTGGCGTCTACCGTTAATTGTATATTCTCTACCTTTTTGCGGTTGAGGCTTACGCCGCCGCCCTGTACCATTTTGCGGGCCTCGCCCTTGCTGGGGAATATTTTTGATTCGGCCAGAAAGGTAACGATATCAATACCTCCCTGCACTTTGGTTAGCTCATAATCGAATTTGGTTACGCCGGTCATTTTCTCCAGGTCTTCCAGGCTGAGCGATTCGGCAGATGCATTTTGCTGTTGGAACAGTTTTTCGGTAGTCTCTACTGCTTTCCTGTATTCTTCTTCCCCATGTACAAAAATGGTCACTTCCTTCGCCAGTGTTTTTTGCAACAGGCGGGCTGCCGCATCCTTGCGATGGTCCTCAATTAACTGATCAATGATTTCTTTGGGTAGGAACGTAAATATTTTGATCCAGTTCTCGGCATCTGTATCTGTTGCCTTTAGCCAGAACTGGTAAAAATTGTATGGAGTTGTTTTTTCGGCAGACAACCATACGTTGCCCTGTTCACTTTTGCCGAACTTGCCGCCATCGGCCTTGGTCAACAATGGACAGGTAAGGGCGAACGCTTCCCCGCCAGCCTTGCGGCGAATAAACTCGGTGCCCGTAGTAATGTTACCCCATTGATCGCTGCCGCCCATTTGCAACTTGCAATTCTTATGCTGGTACAGCCAGTAAAAATCATAACCCTGCATTAGCTGGTACGCGAATTCGGTATAGCTGATGCCGGAATCGCCTTCAATGCGTTTTCTTACGCTGTCCTTGGCTATCATGTAATTGACGGTGATATGCTTGCCCGCATCGCGCAGGAACTGGATGAACGAAATGTTTTTGAACCAGTCGTAGTTGTTGACCATTTCGGCGGCGTTGGGTTTCGACGCATCAAAAACAAGGAACTGTTCCAGCTGTTTTTTTATGCCATCGAGGTTCTTTTGCAGCTGTTCTTCACTTAAGAAATTCCTTTCCTCGCTTTTGCCCGAAGGGTCGCCGATCATGCCCGTGGCGCCGCCCACGAGGGCAATGGGTTTATGTCCGGCCTTTTGTAAGTGTACCAGTAACAAGATAGGTACGAGACTCCCTATATGAAGGCTATCCGAAGTTGGGTCGAACCCGATATAACCGGAAGTCATTTCTTTATTTAGCTGTTCTTCAGTACCGGGCATTATATCCTGTATCATGCCCCGCCATTTTAGTTCTGCAACCAGGTTCATATTATATTGACATTAAACGAGTAATAAATGGATTATGATTCACCGCACAAACGTATTACATTTGCTGGGCCTTACATGATTTACCTATTCTTCAATACCTATTTGTATGTAGTAAATCAATGAATTATGCAAATGTAAGGAATGCCGCAAGTTTGCCCCTAAAATGCAATATTTTAATTGTAAAAACGTTTGGAGCTGTTGGCCCCGACCTGATAAAAAAGGCTTCATTTTCAATATAAGTTAAGCTCGCTTTGCCAACGGGTGCAGCCAATATCCTAAAGAAATAGTCTAATCAACAAGTTGCTTATTTCGAAAATTGGATTCATGAAAAGGACCCGTTTTTACGTTACCCTGGTTGTGTTAATGGTACAGCAATTTTCCTATGCGCAGTTCCGTAAATATTCTAATGAATTTTTGAATATAGGGGCGGGAGCCCGCGGCCTGGCAATGGCCAGCGCCCAGGTGGCTTCTGTCAGTGATGGAACGGCCGGTTACTGGAACCCTGCGGGACTGGTAAACGTAAAGGATGCTCCCCAGCTTAATTTAATGCATGCCGAATACTTTGCAGGTATCGGTAAATACGACTATGGCAGCTTAGCCATTCCCTTAAAAGATAATAAACGGGTGTTAGGCCTGTCGTTATTACGGTTTGCCGTAGATGATATTCCCAATACGGTTTTCCTGGTAGAAGCCGACGGATCCATCAACTTCAGTAATATCAAAACCTTTTCTTCGGCCGATTATGCATTCCTGTTCTCACTGGCCCAACCCATAAAAACAACCGGTAAAAGTAAAATAAGCGCCGGGGTGAATGCCAAGATCATTCACCGCAAGGCCGGTGACATGGCCACCGCCTGGGGTTTTGGTTTTGATGCCGGTGTGCAGATCGTCAACAACAAATGGAAGATCGGCATAATGGCCCGCGATGTAACTACTACCTTCAATGCCTGGTCGTACAGTTTAAGCGAGAAAATGCGTGAAGTGTTTTACTACACCGGTAATGATATCCCCAGTAAATCAACCGAGCTTACCGCCCCCAAGCTGATAGTGGGTGGCGATTATATATTCAGGCTGAACAAGAACCTGAACCTGATGGCCGAGGCCAATCTTGACCTTACGTTCGATGGCCGCCGCAATACCGTGATCAGCTCCAGTGTGGTAAGCGTTGACCCCAAGCTGGGGCTCGAAGCTTCCTGGAAGAATGTGTTTTTTGTACGGGGCGGTATCAATAATTTTCAACGGGCCCTCGACGATAATGATATCACCAACACTAAAAAAGTGTGGATCTATCAACCAGCAGTGGGCGCGGGGTTCAGGTTATCGAATGTGCTGATCGATTATGCGTTTACTAACCTCGCCAATCAATCGAATCCGTTATATACCCATGTGTTTTCATTAAGAGTGGATCTGGTGAAAAAGGGTAATAAAAAATAAACCCCTATTGATAGGAATCTGAAACATGTTAATTATGAGGAAGATTTTTACCCTGTTGCTGCTGGTGGCAGGTTTTGCTGCTTCTGCCCAGCAATACAACAATGAGTGGATAAAGCAAGGTCAAACGTATTATAAGTTCAAGATAGCCAATAAAGACGGCGGCCTCTTCCGCATTCCCAAATCCCTGCTCGATGCCTACGGTATAGGCAATACGGCTGTTCAAAATTTTGAGCTTTGGCGTAATGGTGAGAAGGTGCCGTTCTTCCCATCGGTCTCCAGCGGGGCTTTACCAGCGAACGGATACCTGGAATTCTGGGGTGAGGCCAATGATGGCAAGCCCGATAACGCCCTGTACCGGAACCCCGCCTATCAACACACCACCAAACTCAGTTTACTGTCAGATACTGCGGTATATTTTTTAAGCGTAAATACCAACCAGGCCGGTTACCGGTATACCGATGTCTATAATAATGTAGCTGGCAATGCATTGCCGGTTGAGCCATATTTTATGCATACGGTTGGTAATTATTATGCCCAGGCAGTGCCCAACCCGGGTTTTGCCGCCTATGTAGGGCAATATGTATATTCTTCTTCTTATGATCAGGGCGAGTTTTTTGCCAGCGGTGATATATACCCTTCAAGTCCGATCACTACAACCCTGGGGAACCTTAATGTGGCGGCCAGTGGGCCCGATGGGGTACTGAAATTTGGTGCAGTAGGAAATGCCGTAAATACCCGGAATATAAGAGTAGGGGTAAATGCGGTGCAGGTGAAAGATACGGTGATGGATTATTTTAACGACCTGGTTACCACAGCACCCGTAAGCAGAAGCTCCATTAGTTCAGGTTCCGCATCGGTTCAGTTCATCAATACTTCTGCCAATTCGAACGATCGCATGGAGGTATCGTTCTTTGAGCTCAGCTATCCGCGCACATTCGATTTTAACGGAACCACGAATTTTAAATTTGTGTTACCGGCCAAAAGCGGTGGCTATTATTTAGAGATCACCAACTTTAATAATGGCAGTGCAGTTCCTGTATTGTATGATTTTGCCAACCGCGAAAGATATGCAGGTGATATTTCAACAATGGGTAAAGTAAAATTTGCGCTGCCGGGCACGGCTACCGACCGGCAACTGGTGCTGGTAAGCGAAGACGCCGGCAACATCAATACAGTAACCGCGTTAACAACCCGCACATTTACCAATTACAGGCTGGCTGCTAACCAGGGCGATTACCTGATTATCAGTAATTCTATCCTGTATACCGGTACATCCGGAAACAATCCGGTGCAGGATTACAAAAACTACCGTGCCTCAACCGCCGGTGGCAGCTTTAAGCCTATTGTTGCTGATATGGATGAGTTGGAAGACCAGTTTGCTTATGGTATAAAAAGACATCCATTGTCGATCCGCAACTTTATACGTTATGCCCGGGATAGTTTTAGCGCACCTATAAAAAATGTATTCCTGATAGGACGCGGGGTGAACTATTCGGATTATCAGCGATACGACAGGGCTGGGAATAATTTGGCCGACCGCCTGAACCTGGTGCCCACCTTTGGCTGGCCTGGCTCAGATAACCTCTTAAGTGCGAAAGACCTTACCTATCCGGTGGCTGCTACGCCCATTGGCCGTTTATCGGTTGTTGTAGGAAAGGAAGTAGAAGACTACCTAGAAAAAGTGAAAGAATATGAACTGGCGCAACAAACCGCTCCCAATACCCTGGCCGGCCGTGAATGGATGAAAAATGTGATGCACATTACGGGCACCAGCGATGCTTACCTGGGTACGGTGTTGTGTAATTACATGGAGGTGTATCAAACAATGATTGAAGATACCATGTATGGCGCCCATGTAAATGTGTTCTGTAAAACCTCCACTAACCCGGTTGAAGCGGTTTCGCCAGAGAAAGTATCGAACCTGTTTGCATCAGGGATCAGTTTCCTTACCTATTTTGGCCACTCATCAGCCACCATACTTGAGTTTAATATTGATGATCCCTATAACTATAATAACCAGGGTAAATACCCGGTTTTCTTTGTGAACGGTTGTAAGGCCGGTGATTTCTTCACTTTTTATACGCAACGTTTGCAGGTGAATGAAACCCTGTCTGAAAAGTTTACATTGGCCAAACAACACGGGGCTATTGGTTTTGTGGCCAGTACGCACTTCGGTATCGTGAACTACCTGAACCTGTATTTGACCGGGTTGTACAACCTTATGGGACATCAGGATTATAATAAATCACTGGGTGAAACTTTAAAGGACGCTTTGGCCGAAATGCAAAAGGCTACCGGTACCTACGATTATTATTCGCGTACGCATGCCGAGCAAATAACCCTGCATGGCGATCCTGCGGTGAAGTTCAATGTGCAGCCCAAGCCCGATTATGTGATAGAGGATCAAACAGTTCTAATAAACCCGCCCTTTATTTCCGTTGCTGAAACGAAATTTACGGTGAAAGTAAAAGCAGTGAACCTTGGCCGGTCGCCCAAAGATTCAATTGTGTTTGAGGTAAAACAGGTATATCCCGATAACAGCACCGCCATTCTTTACCGCCAAAAGATCCGCGGCATTCAGTACGCTGATTCTATTACGCTCGATGTTCCCATTGTTACAAGCCATGACAAGGGTTTGAATAAAATTATTGCAACAATTGATGCCGATAACGTTGTTGATGAAGTAAGCGAGTCGAATAATTCAGTGACCAAAGATTTTTATATCTATGAAAATGAGGCCCGCCCTGTATATCCATACATGTATGCAATTATCAACAATCCAACCCAAACTTTAATTGCTTCAACGGCCAATCCGTTCAGTGCGGCGCGTGACTATATTTTTGAATTGGATACCACGGGATTATTTAATTCTTCCATCAAGATCACAAAGACCATTAATGGACCGGGTGGAATATTGGAATTTAATCCGGGAATTACTTACGCCGACAGTACCGTTTATTACTGGCGCATAGCGGTAAAACCCGACGCAGGTGGTACTTACCAATGGGTTACTTCTTCTTTTATGTACATGAAAGGTACTATTGATGGCTTTGCCCAGGACCATCACTTTCAGCACCTGAACTCCACTGCAGAAAGGGTTTCGCTTGACAGTGCTTCGAGACAGTGGAAATTTGGTACGCGGTCAAGTAATATATTTATTACTACAGGTACATGGGGTAGAAGCGCTACTTATGAAAATCAGGTGGAGATAGATGTAAATGGTAATATGGTGGCGCATAATTTCTGTGCATTCTCCTCTATAGCATTCCTGGTTTTTGATCCGGTTTCCTTCAAACCATGGAAAAATAATTATGACCCTGTTACCGGGGCCGGGCAATATGGAAGCTGGAATAATTGTTCAACCGGCCGGGAATATAATTTTGAGTTCAGGTATACCGATACGGCATGGCGGGCTAAAATGAGGAATTTTATGGAAAACGTGATCCCGAACGGTTATTTTGTTGTAGCCCGCTCGGCAGCGCTCGATTCAACCCAGTTTTCGCCTGTGAGCTTCCCGCAGTCTTTTGCTGCAGACTGGCAAAGAGACACTGCGTATTATGGCACCTATAATTCAATTTATCACAGCTTCATGAAGTATGGATTTACTGCAATTGACTCATTCAACAGGTCAAGGAACTGGATCTTCATGTATAAAAAGAATGATAATATTAATTTCACGCCTATATATAAATTTACCAATGGGGTTAATGATATAACTACCATGCAGGCAAATTGTATAACCCCTGATACCATCGGTTATATTACCTCGCCGGTTTTTGGTCCGGCCCATGCATGGAAACAGGTTATCTGGAATGGAGTGTCGTTGGAAAATCCGTCACCTGATAATCCTTCAGTGGATGTGATCGGGATCTCAGGTACTAATACTGAAACCGTATTGTATACGCTCGACAGGAACACCCATAATCTTGATGTTTCCTCTGTTGATCCGGTTCAGTATCCTTATATGAAGTTGCGGATGCGGAATATAGATTCTGTTGCGCTAACGCCCTATCAGCTGAAGTCATGGCGCATTTATTATGAACCGGTGCCTGAAGGAAGCATGGCAGCCAATTTGTTCCTGACTCAAATGAAAGACACTTTTGCCATGGGCGAAACGGCCTCATTTGGCATCGCATTCAAAAATGTGAGCAAAACACCGTTCGACAGCGTTAAGGTGAAAGCTATCGTAACTGATCAGAATAATGTGGCACATACCCTGTTCGTACGTAAGCAAAAACCGCTTATTGTTGGGGATACCATTATTGTGAGGCTCGACTTTAATACGACCAGTTATGGTGGCAACAATTTGCTGTTTGTTAATGTAAATCCAGACAACGATCAGAAAGAACAGTATCTCTTTAATAATTTTATCTATAAGAACTTCTATGTGTATCCGGATAATAAAAGTCCGTTGCTGGATGTTACGTTTGACGGGGTGCACATTTTGAACAGGGATATTGTTTCGGCCAAACCACATATTGAGATCAAGTTGAAGGATGAACAGAATTACCTATTACTAAATGATACCTCACTGGCCAATGTGCAGGTGAAATATCCCGATGGTACCCTGCGCACCTATAGTTTTGATAATGATACCTTACGTTTTATCCCGGCTACCAGTGGTGCAAATAATACGGCTACCGTTGAATTTACGCCGCAATTTATGGGGCAGATCAATCCTGAAGGCGATGTGTACGAGCTGATCGTTAAAGGAAAAGATAAAAGCGGTAATAAGGCATCGGATATCGCTTACCGGATTGCTTTCACGGTAATTTCCAAACCGATGATCTCGAATGTACTGAACTATCCGAACCCCTTCAGCACATCAACTGCGTTCGTATTTACTATTACAGGTAGTGAAATGCCGCAGAATATCAGGATACAGGTGTTGACAGTAACCGGTAAAATTGTGCGCGAGATAACTATGAATGAGCTGGGACCATTACACATTGGTAGAAACATAACCGAGTTCAAGTGGGATGGAACCGATCAGTATGGCGATAAACTGGCTAATGGCGTTTACCTGTACCGGATCATTACTTCGATGAACGGTAAAACAATGGACAAGTATAAGGCCGCAAGCGATAATACAGACAAGTACTTTAATAACGGGTACGGTAAAATGTATTTGATGCGATAGGTAGTTAAAGATTATAATATTAAGCAGAAGGATGGACCTCAGGGACCATCCTTCTTTTTTTTATATATAATGTTATAAAAATTGATAAGAATAGAAGCGTAGCAAGGTTAACGATAAATGCGATGAGGATGTGCCGGGCCCTGAAGTCAACATGTAAGGTGTGTGTGCCGGCCGGAATGGTTATGCCCATAAAACTGCTGTTGGCCGTAATAATGGGTGTTTTTTTCCCGTCAATGCTGGCCTGCCACAAGGGATAACGGTTTTGGCATAAAACCAGTAATGTGCTGTCTTTTGCGGTGCAGGTAAAATGAAAAGAGTTGGGCGTGAAGGTATTTATGGAGAGTTCAACGCTGCCTGCTGCCTGGTGGTTTATTTGATTGATACTGGCAGAATCAGTGAGAAAGACCATTTTTTTTGTTGCAGGTGCAAGCATGGCTGCTTTGTCGCTCAGGTTACAGGCGGTGTCGGGTTTATACAGGAGCGGGTACTGCATAATTCTTTCACGCAAAGGGGCGTTGAACCAGAAATTATTTTGCACCAGCAGGTTCGATGGGGTAATTCTGTAATCGACCCGGCCGATCTTTTTATTATACATATTCAGGGTGCCGATCTCCTTGAAATATGTCATTCCATCCGCACTGTTTTGCTGTAGCGTTGCCGTGAGGGACGGAATGGGGTAGTCTTTTCGTGAATGGGTATCAATTATGTCCTGAACGTATTGGGCACGGTCTTTTTTTACGATCGTGAAAAAAGTAAATATGGTTGCGTGCACCATGCAGTTCAAAATTCCGGCGTACACGATTTTTTTCAGCTCAAACCGTCTGATCGCAAAACGGTAAAAATAGAACAGAAATGGTAGTTGTATCAGGATACTTATCAGCAGCAGGTTATAAAATGATAAGCTGGCTTTAAATGTTTTTAGCACACTGGCAAGGGTATCGCCATTGAACGGACCTTTTATAATTATTCGGATTGCCTGGTAAATATTTGCGTCACCCACCAACCCCAGAATGCCCAGTCCTGCGATAATAAAAATCAGCATGCGGAATACCTTGCTGTGTTTTTTTGCTGTACCTGTTTGTTGAGCCTGTTCCTGCAAATAAAAGGCCGCCAGTATTACCCCAAAAAAGGTGCTGTATAGTTTAAACATGGCCGGATGCCGGAAGGCATTCATCAATGGCAGGGTGTAGTAGGCTATCACTCTTAATACCCCTGGTTTACCCAGGCTGAAAATAAAACAGAGAATAAAGCCATATTTAAAGAAGATCGTGAATTTGTTTTTTGACCGGGTGATGAGGGCTGAAATAAAGAAAATAAAGGTGATCAGTCCAAAATAGGAGTTGCGTTCAAGGCCATCAGTTATCTCAAATCTGGATTCATCGAAAACAGCCAGCGGGGCAACATAAGCCACGGTAAGCAATGGATGCAATGGATTGCTCATGGCATCTTCAAAATTGGCCCCGGTTCCCCGTTCAGTTAGCGGCAAAAAAGTGGCAAAGGATAGAATAGCCGGCAGGGCCAGGCAAATAAAAAGTAGGATGGCAATGCCATGAAACCCGGCTGTTTTTTTGATGAACCGGATCCTGTTTTCTTTTTGCACCCTGGCGGTTTTAACCAGCAGCATGGCAATGAGCATGTACCCGGTAATGACAAATTCTGCCGGATAAGCAGTTACAAATAACAACCATAGAAATAAAGAAAACAGGCAGGCGGCATACAGGGAAGGGGACTGCAGCAGCCTGAAATAGAAAAGGAAAACAAATGGTAAAAACGCCGAGCCGCTTGTCCAGTTTAAATATTGACAGGTGTCGTTGTTGAACCCGCACAACATATAGGCAGTGGCGCATAACAGGTTCACCAGTGGATGAATGGAAAACTGCCGTAAAAGAAAGTACATGCCTACGCCACCGATAAAAATATATAAGAGCGTTTCAATTTGTAAAGTATACAGGGTGTATGGGCCAAACAGTGAAAACAGTTGCACTATGGGATTCCAGACACCGCTTTGCATATCACCATACAGCGGAGTACCCAGGTTAAAATAGGGCGACCAGAACGGGAAATAGCCATTGTAAAAGCTTTGGCTAACCTGGTACCGAACCGGAAGAAAGTAATTTAACGCATCGTTTTTGAGGCTAAAGACATGAAATGTCAGCGGCCAGTAGCTTACCAGGCAAAAAGTTAGTAAGAGCAACAATGAGAACAGGGTTGTGGAGCGCGAATAAGCAGATTGGAATGGTTTCAGTTCATTCATTTGGTTGCTTTATAATATTTTACCAGTTGTAGGTATTCGCCGAATATTTTGGGGAACGACAATAAGGAGATCTTCGAATTTCCCGGATCGGTCCATTTTTTTAATGGAATTTCCAATCCCCTTGCTGCAATATTCGCCTCGCGGATCCGGAGGAATATTTCAACATCAAACAGCCACCTGGTTTTAAACGGGGTACGGGTGATGATTTTTACTATTTCCGGCGTAAACAATTTGGCGCCGCATTGCGTATCATAGATACTGAGCTGGTAACGCAGGTCAATAACGGTGGTGAATATTCTTCCGCAAATATGCCGGATGGCCGATCTGGAAATAAAATGGTTCAGCATCTTAACCCTGGAACCGAACGCGTAATCGGCCTGCTCCTGTTCAGCCATTTCTGCCAGCTTTAAAAACTCATCGAGACTGGTAGAGAGGTCGGCATCGAGGTAGCCTATAAAGGCCGAATTGTTTTTAGTAAGTGCATGCTCCATGCCTTTCAGTACGGCATTGGCCTTGCCGCTGTTTTGGGCGTATGAAATGACCGTAACGTTTTGTGGGTAGGCCTTCCTTATTTCTTCGAGTAAAAGGTTTGTATTGTCGGTACTGCCATCGTTGATAAGAATGAAAGCAACGTTGGCACCTGTTTGCAACAATTGCAATAAGGGTTCCTTTCTTAATCGGCGCTCCTCATTAAAGCAGGGGATTATGATGCTGATCTTTGGCATAAACAGTAACAGGAAAGCCCTGGCAGTCTTATGTTTAATTTATTTAGACTAAAGCAAATTCTGAAATCGATCCACAAAATAAAAGAAATAATCTTCGAAATAAAAGGCCCGCCTTCCCAGTTGTCCACTGCCTTTTTCGGTTTGCGTAACCTGAGTTTTTCCGCAAACAATTGTAATATCCTTGCAGGCACCAGTGAAAAGAAAAAATAGCCGCTTGCAATGATCTGTAAATTGTTTTCGCGGCATAAGGACGTTAACCTTTTAATATTATACCGGCGGTAATGGAGCAGCAGTTCGTCGTGTTTTGAAAAAAGGGACTGAAAAGCAGGCACCGTGATGAGGAAACGCACCTCGTTGTTGGTTCCGCTTGCTTTTACCAGGTCTTTCATGAACGTTGAATCGTGCTGAATGTGTTCGATCACATCCATTAATAGAACACAGGTAAAGGGCGACCAGGCAAAGGCATTTTCAAGGGCATTAAAAAAATGAATGCGATCGCCGGTGGTCCCTTTCTTTAACAGCTCAATTATTTCGGGCGTATAGGCATGGTCAATGGCGGCAAACGTGCTGCCGGGATTGAGTTGTTGCAGGTATTTCAATACAAACGCATCACCGCTGCCAACATCGGCTATGGCATTACATGGGATATTATACCTCGTCAAAAGAAAATGGGCTATCCGCACTCTTGTAAGCTCCCATGGATGCCTGTTGACATTATTGGTTGACGTTAATCTTTTAAACTCGGTAATATCCATTGATTGGGCTAGTGATTTACCTGACTGTTTAAAGATAATATCCTGTTTACGTATTTGCCCATCATATCGAACTCGATATTTACACTGGAAGCCGGTTGAATGGTTTTGATATTGGTATGCTCGTATGTGTAAGGGATGATGGCTACCGAAAACTCATTTTCAGTGACATTGAAAATGGTGAGGCTGATGCCGTTAAGGCTGATAGAGCCTTTTTCGATGACCAGGGCGCCAAACTGCGGGGGAAAGCTGAACCGGAACTCCCAGCTGCCATCGAGCGCTGTTTTGCTGATGCAGGTGGCCGTGGTATCAACATGGCCCTGTACAATATGCCCGTCGAGGCGGCCATTCATAAGCATACAGCGTTCAATATTTACCAGGTCGCCGGTTTTCCAGTGGCCGATGTTGCTTTTTTGCAGGGTTTCGGCAATGGCGGTAACCCGGTAGCGGCTGCCCTTAATTTCCTCCACGGTAAGGCAAACCCCGTTGTGGGAGACGCTTTGGTCGACTTTAAATTCGGCCGACAGGGGAGAAGAGATCCAGTACGTTTTATTGGTACCTGCAATCAGCACTTCGTCTATAGTTCCTATGGTTTCGATTATTCCTGTAAACATGGGGGCAAAATTCCGGATTTTCAGCCGTATTTTGAATATTTTGGAAATTCGGACTATATTTGCAGTCCTAAAAAGCCTTAAAGGAGGTATATAATATTATGCTGATTATCGATTCAAAAGATTGCGAAAATATCGACAAGGCCCTCAAAAAATACAAAAAGAAATTTGAGAAAGCCAAGATCCTGGTGCAACTGAGAGCGCGCCAATCTTACACCAAGCCGTCGGTATCACGTCGCAACGAGGTGTTGAAAGCTGTTTACAAGCAGAAGATCGCCAGCGGTCAGATCGAAGGATAGACTTGTTTTATAAGCTATTATAAATAATTTAGATAGCTGCAGAGCTGTTTTGCTTTGTAGCTATCTTTTTATTTTATATGACGTAGCTTTGGTATAATTAATTATGCCTCAGCAACCATCGTATCCCATAATTCAGTCGTTCCTGAGCTATCTCCAGTTCGAGAAGCGGTATTCGTCCCATACCATTCTGGCGTATGAGGAAGACCTGCAGCAATTCTTTACCTTCCTGCGCGAGCAGTTCAATATGCCCGAACCGGCTCTGCCCGAAATAGCCCCTGCGTTCATCCGCAGCTGGCTGGCTTCATTAAAAGAGGCAAAGAACAGCGCCAAGACCATCAACCGCAAGATCTCTTCCCTGAAATCTTTCTTTAAATATCATATGCGCATGGGCCAGTTAGAGCAGTCGCCCATGACCACCATTGTATCGCCCAAAATACCCAAACGCCTGCCGGTGTATGTTGAGCAAAAGGATACCGATACGTTATTTAACCATGTGGAGTTCCCCGATGACTGGAGCGGTAAAACCGACCGGTTGATATTGCTGGTATTTTATAATACGGGCATGCGGTTGTCGGAGCTGGTGAACCTGAAGGAAAGCCAGGTAAATGCGGCCGCCAATAGCATAAAGGTATTGGGGAAGGGGAACAAGGAGCGGGTGATCCCGGTAAGCCCGGCTTTGATACAGGAGATTAGTAACTATATAGCATCAAAAAATACGCTCGATTCCCCCGACCGGGTGTATTTATTCATAAATGAGAAAGGCCGCAAGCTATATCCCCGGTATGTTTATCTGGCGGTTAAAAAGTATTTAAGTCTGGTTACTACCATCGATAAAAAAAGTCCGCACGTGTTGCGGCATACTTTTGCCACTCACCTGACCAATAATGGGGCCGATTTGAATGCAGTAAAGGAACTGCTGGGTCATTCGAGCCTGGCCGCCACCCAGATCTACACCCATAATACAATTGAAAAGCTGAAGGATATCTATAAAAAGGCCCATCCCAAGGCATAAAAGTACTGAATTACGAAAACGATTGCGTTGGTTTAACGTAAGCATTTCCGTTATTTACTGTTAAATGTCCGGAGCATTGTTTCTCATTGGGGCGATGTCATCTTTACACCTGATGTTCATCAGGCGGGGTTTGCTTTGAACGGGCTTATTTTGTGGTATAAATGCAGGGTTACTGAGAACGGAAAATGTTTAAGGAACAATGCTAAACAAAAGCTAATTAACCGGTAAAGGTTTTTTTGTATCCAGGACAATTCTTTTCAAAAATCGCTGCATATTTAATTTGGAAAAAACAGCTTGTTGTATTATCTTCATAGAGCTTAAATGTAGTGCTTATGTAGTAGTATAATTTCCTGCATGTTAGCCACCAATTTTCTATTCTCTCACTCATATCAGTGGTGGTCCCAAAGAAGATCTTTCATTTATTGTTTAAATATTGTTTCACTGTTAAAATGCGATTGTTATGAACGTAAACATTCAGTCTGTGCGGTTTACTGCTGATTCCAAACTCGTTGAACATGTTAATCGTAAACTTCAAAAAATTAATCAATTTCACGACCGCATTATCAAGGTTGACGTATACCTGAAGTTGGATAATGTGGTGCACACAATAAAAGACAAAATCGCAGAAATTAGAGTCCAGGTCCCACGCCACCAGTTCTTTGTAAAATCGAGTTCCAAATCATTTGAAGAGTCTTTTGACAATGCATTGGAATCGCTGGTTAATCAGGTTAAGAGAAAAAAAGAGAAACAAGCGGCCTGAGCAATAATTAGCATAGCTCCTTTTTCAAATAACATTAATTAAATCATTTGCAAAACCTCCCCCTGCGGGAGGTTTTTTTTATGTCCTGATGTGAAGGGGAGGGAGAAGAGCGTATTTTTTAAGAGAAGGCCGGTTTGCAATTTTCCAAATGACACTATGAACTCATATTAAGACCCCCTGCGGGAGATTTTTTTTATGCCCTGATGCGAAGATGGATAGGGGAGAAAAGAGTGTTTTCTAAGAGAAGGCCGGTTTCAATTTTCCAAATGACACTATGAACTCATATTAAGACCCCCTGCGGGAGGTTTTTTTTATGCCCTGATGCGAAGATGGATGGGGGAGAAAAGAGTTTGATTTTTGAGAAAAGTCAGGTTGCAATTGGGTTTGATAACGGTTGTGGGGCAGTGTGCAGAGAAAGAATCTGCAAATCATTGAAAACAAGAGAAAAAAAAACTGATCAAAATTTCAGAATTACACAAATTCATTTACCTTTGCCATCCCTCAAAAATAGCAGGGTAAGTAAATGAGGTGTAGGAAGTTCTTTACAGGCTTGAGTTTCAGTTGATTTGCCGGAAGATTTGGGTTGAAAAATGTGGATTTTTATATAACGGTAATAGCACTTAATATTGCGAAATGAATGGCCGGTAGAGATGAAGAGGAAATAAGTTAATAAGTTTTTTGATAGAATAATAAAAGGCACTTTAGCTCAGCTTGCAGATTATCCGCCGCGGCGGACGGTCGAAAGTTGAGGTGAAAGGTTTCAAAGTTTTTTGATAGCGTATTCGCCACTTTAGCTCAGCTGGTAGAGCAACTGATTTGTAATCAGTAGGTCGTTGGTTCGATTCCGACAAGTGGCTCAGCAATGTCACATTGCGTGATTTAATTTTACCTTCGTTTTTAACAGGGCAGGTTCCAGAGCGGCCAAATGGGGCGGACTGTAAATCCGCTGTCTTTCGACTTCAGAGGTTCGAATCCTCTCCTGCCCACATCGCCCGCCGATTCGCCAAACGGCGGAAAAGGCGGGCACACTTGTGTTAAGTTCTTTTATATAGTGCAGATTAGCTTCGGCTAATTGGCTTATTAAAATGCGGAAGTAGCTCAGTTGGTAGAGCGACAGCCTTCCAAGCTGTAGGTCGCGGGTTCGAACCTCGTCTTCCGCTCTTTGGGTTTAGGGTATTTGCCTCACAAACCTATCAGCCGTTGTAGCTCAGTGGTAGAGCACTTCCTTGGTAGGGAAGAGGTCGTGAGTTCGATTCTCACTAACGGCTCATAAGATTTTTGAAAAGTTGATGAAATTGTAGCTCAGTGGCAGCGCATCCGCCTCGGCGGAAGGTCGCCAGAGTTCGATTCTCACTAACGGCTCATAAGATTTTTGAAAAGTTGATGAAATTGCCGCTCAGTGGCAGCGCATCCTGACCGTGGTCGGGAAGGTTTCCAGAGTTCGATTCTCGTTAACGGCTCATAAGATTTTTGAAAAATTACTGTATCGGCTGCGGACCGGAGGTTACCGGAGAGAAGGATCAGCCTGGTATAGATCTAAAGATGAAGTGTGCGACGCAACAGAAGTTTCATAGGCTTTCTGGTGCCGGATACATAAATCCTTTTTTCCTGAAGAGGTTATAAAGGAGGCGTTTTTAATTAATTTTAAACACCACAACTAAAAACAGATAACGATGTCAAAAGAGACTTTCAAGAGGGATAAACCTCACGTTAACGTTGGTACCATCGGTCACATTGACCACGGTAAAACCACTTTAACTGCCGCCATCACCACCATTTTGGCTAAATCGGGTTTGGCGCAGGCAAAAAAATATGACGAAATCGATGCAGCTCCTGAAGAAAAAGAGCGTGGTATCACAATCAACACCGCGCACGTGGAATATCAAACTGCAAATCGTCACTACGCACACGTGGATTGCCCCGGTCACGCTGACTATGTGAAGAACATGATCACCGGTGCTGCCCAGATGGATGGTGCTATTCTGGTTGTGGCTGCTACAGATGGTCCTATGCCCCAAACAAAAGAACACATTCTGCTTGCCCGTCAGGTAGGTGTTCCCCGTATGGTGGTATTCATGAATAAAGTTGACCTGGTTGATGACCCAGAGTTACTGGAACTGGTTGAAATGGAGATCCGTGAGCTGTTAAGCTTCTATGGCTTTGATGGCGATAACACTCCTATCATCAAAGGTTCTGCTACTGGCGCATTGGCTGGTGAAGAAAAATGGGTTAAAGCTGTTGAAGAACTGATGGCTGCTGTGGATTCTTATATTCCGCTGCCTCCCCGTCCGGTTGATCAACCGTTCCTGATGTCTGTTGAAGACGTATTCTCAATCACTGGTCGTGGTACAGTTGCTACCGGTCGTATCGAAAGAGGCCGTATTAAAGTAGGTGAAGGTGTTGAGATCGTAGGTCTGGTTGAAAAACCACTGACTTCTACTGTAACTGGTGTTGAAATGTTCCGCAAATTGCTCGACGAAGGTGAAGCTGGTGACAACGCTGGTCTGCTGTTGCGCGGTATTGAAAAGAAAGATATCCGCCGCGGTATGGTAATCGTAAAACCAGGTTCTATCACTCCTCACACTGAGTTCAAAGGTGAAGTTTACGTACTGAGCAAGGAAGAAGGTGGACGTCACACTCCATTCTTCAACAAATACCGTCCTCAGTTCTACTTCCGTACAACTGACGTAACTGGTGAAGTAGAATTACCAGCTGGTACTGAGATGGTAATGCCTGGCGATAACACTAACCTGCACGTAAAACTGATCCAGCCTATCGCGATGGAAAAAGGTCTTAAATTCGCGATCCGCGAAGGTGGCCGTACAGTTGGTGCCGGACAGGTTACTGAAATCCTGAAATAAAGCACGCCGCCCCCTTCTTCGCCATTTATGGCGAATGAAAGAGTGGTTAGTGTTTAGTATATTTGCAAAGTACTTGGGCTTTTGACGTTCAAGTACTTTGTTTTCTAAGTTCTTTCCTTATTTCCTCAGGGATGTAAGGACCTACGGGCATAGTTCAATGGTAGAATAGAGGTCTCCAAAACCTTCGATCTGGGTTCGAATCCTAGTGCCCGTGCTTTATTAATGTGCTTGCCGGCCAGCTGGCTGATAGGCTAATTGATTGAACATGAATAAAATAACGACATACCTCAAGGAATCATACAGGGAGTTGGTTGAAAAGGTGACCTGGCCTACCTGGTTGCAATTACAGCAATCAACGGTGATTGTGCTGGTGGCTACCTTATTGATCACCGGGGTTGTATGGGTTATGGACCTCGCCGCCCAACAAGCCCTTAAATTTATTTATTCACTCTTTTAATGATGGAACAAGCAACTCAACAACAAGAAACAAAATGGTATGTGCTGCGGGTGGTGAGCGGCAAAGAGCGTAAGGTTAAGGAATACCTTGACAAAGAGATCTCCCGCGGTGGATGGGGTGAAGTGGTTAAGCAAGTGTTTCTGCCTGTGGAGAAAGTTTATAAAGTGCAGAATGGCAAAAAGGTAATGCGTGAAAGAAACTATTACCCAGGCTATGTAATGATTGAAGTGCTGGAAAATAAACTGTCTGACGATTTACGCGAAGCTATTAAGAATACTACCAATGTGATCCATTTTCTGGGCAAGGAAAACCCTATAGCCCTGCGGAAGGCCGAGGTTAACAAAATGCTCGGTAAAATGGATGAAATGGCTGAAACCGGCGGTGTGAGCATGAGCGAGCCATTTATCGTTGGTGAAACTATCAAGATCATCGAAGGACCGTTCAACGACTTCAACGGTATCATTGAAGAAGTGAACGATGAAAAGAAGAAATTGAAAGTAACGGTGAAGATCTTCGGCCGCTCTACGCCGGTAGAACTGAACTACATGCAGGTTGAGAAACTGAGCTAAGATCATTTCCCATAACAATACTGATAAAACATCTGCCTCGGGGCGGATGTTTTTTTTTGCCCGGGAAGGAAGGCCACGGATCAGGTTGAATTGTTGGGGGATTTAGGAGAAAAGCCACCCCCCGGAAGGGGCAGCCAATAAAAAAACCTTTCCGTGTCGGGAAAGGTTATATTTTTCGATTGTTGCCAATTGCCGGCAATTGCTTAAATGTCTTCGTCGTCCTCATCTTCATCCTCGTCTTCAACGGGTTCTTCGATGGCATCCTCATCAGAATCAGTGTCAACATCTACATCATCAATATCAACAGCTGCATCGGTATCGTCGTCAGTATCTGTATCGATATCAGTATCAACATCTGTTTCCTCCACATCTACTTCCATTACGGGCGGAACGATCATTGGTTCTTTTTCCTGAACAGGCTCTGGTTTAGCTACCGCTCTTTTCTTTTTAGGCGCTGCTTTTTTAGCGGCTTTTTTTACTGCTTTTGGGGGAGCAGCTTTCTTGGCGGCTTTTTTAGGTGCAGCCTTTTTAGCGGCCTTTTTCACAGCTTTCTTAGCCGCTTTTTTAGTGGCTTTTTTTGCTGCTTTTTTCGCTGCTTTTTTGGGGGCAGCTTTCTTGGCGGCTTTCTTAACAGCTTTTTTGGCAGCCTTTTTCACGGCTTTCTTAGCCGCTTTTTTGGCCGGTGATTTTTTCTTCGCTGCTTTTTTAGGAGCGGCTTTTTTTGCTGCTTTTTTCTTTGCTTTGGCCATAGTGTTGATGTGTTTTTTGTTGTTGGTTAATTTCTATAAGAAGAAGCGTTATTATAATTAAACGCAAAAGCTACGTATAAAAATTCAAAAAATAAAAAACTACTACCTTTTTGCTAACAGTGATCTCTCTTTCTCATTGGTGATCCTGTTATTTCATGATACTCTTCTTGCAAAATTCCGGCCATCATTTGTAGGTTTGGCTATGCTGTTTTTTATGATAGCGCTAAATTAATGCGGTTGCCGCAGGCAAACGGGCCTGGATATATTTGACCAGGCTGAAACCCTTATCTGTACTGGGTTTGCTTCAGCAGCCCTGCCAGCCGGGTGGGCGGCTGATGCGGTAAAAAACACCGGCAAATGGCTGTATAATTGAACCCTTCACTGCGTTGTCACTGGCTGGTTATTGCATGGCCGGTTGTTGTATGTAACAGCATAAAGCGTTTAACCGGCATACATCAACGGTTATCGGTAAATAAGAACAGCATATGGGTTTTATACGATCAGTTATCCATGAGTATGATGGTTTATTGATAGGGCTGTTGCCTGTTTTTATAATGCAGCTACAGGCGTATTGTTAGCAATACTTCCTTGTTTGAAAGATGGGGGCATAACTACGATCTGTTTAACGGAAATACAAACAGTGTGCGTTCGGCAGGGGTATCCGGGACCCGGGTTAGGAGGGGCGGGAAGGTCATTTTGGCAGATACCGCGGCTTCTCTCCCGGGCTTCGTAAAGCTGAACTTCCCAGTTCTCCCCAATCCTCAGAAGGCTGGTTTCTGGTACAACCAGTTTAGTTAACGGAAAGCCGGCACCCCGGCGCCCCGGCGCCTGTGCCATCGGGGAATGCCGATTGCCTTCGGTTCTATCCCAAATAACGGAAACCGCATCCGGGAACCTGCTTTTTGATAATGGGATACTGCCCCCGCTGGCCTGTTCTCCCCCTTAACCATATAACCACACCCGGGAACCCCAATGCTCCCGCTATCCCAATACCGGCGTATATTGCAGCTTTTTCTCAGGAAAATATTTAGGTGTTAGATAAAGTTGTCTATTTGATAAATTTTTCTACCTTTGCGTCCCCAAAAGAAAGTTCTTTTTAGTTCGCCCACTGGCGGAAAGAGGAATTTGGGAGATCAAGTAGTCCCGATAAAAGGGATGAACCATCGTTTGAACCAATAAATCAGTAAACATGGCAAAAGAAATTACCGGCTACGTAAAGCTTCAGGTAAAAGGCGGCCAGGCCAATCCGGCGCCTCCTGTAGGTCCTGCACTGGGTTCCAAGGGTATTAATATCATGGAATTCTGCAAACAATTCAACGCCCGCACGCAGGATAAAATGGGCAAAGTACTTCCCGTTTTAATTACCGTTTATTCAGACAAATCGTTCGAGTTTGTAATTAAAACTCCTCCTGCAGCCGTTCAGTTGCTGGAAGCAGCTAAACTCCAAAGCGGTTCTAAAGAGCCTAACCGTAATAAGGTGGGTAAAGTGAACTGGAACCAGGTTGAGGTTATTGCGAAAGATAAAATGCCCGACCTGAATTGTTTCACCCTGGAAAGTGCTATGCGTATGGTGGCTGGTACAGCCCGCAGCATGGGTCTTACCGTTGACGGCAAAGCTCCCTGGGAAAATTAATTGTTCACTCCCGGCAAGACGGGATTTTTAAAACTGAATGACAATGGGAAGAATTCCTAAAAAAAGAAAAGCAGTTGACGCTAAAGTCGATAAAAATAAACAGTATTCACTGAAAGAGGCTTCCTCTATCGTGAAAACCGTAAATACAACCAAATTCGATGCATCGGTAGATCTTCATATCAGGTTAGGTGTTGACCCCAAGAAAGCCGACCAGGCTATTCGCGGTACTGTTACCCTGCCCCATGGTACCGGTAAAACCAAAAGAGTACTGGTATTATGTACCCCCGATAAAGAAGCTGATGCAAAATCAGCCGGCGCCGATTTTGTTGGCCTCGATGAGTTTGTTCAGAAGATAGAAGCTGGCTGGGTTGATGTGGATGTAATTGTGGCCACGCCTTCTGTAATGCCTAAAATTGGTAAACTGGGTAAAATCCTGGGTCCCCGTAACCTGATGCCCAACCCCAAAACAGGTACGGTTACCAATGATGTGGCTGCAGCAGTAAACGAGGTGAAAGGTGGTAAGATCGCTTTCAAGGTTGATAAAGCTGGTATCATTCACGCTTCTATCGGCCGCGTAAGCTTCAGCCCTGAGAAAATTGCTGAGAACAGCCATTCGCTGATTGATGCGATCATCAAGGCAAAGCCGTCTTCTGCAAAAGGCACTTACCTGAAAAGCGTGTTCATGGCCAGCTCCATGAGCCCTGCTATTGCAGTTGAAACAAAATCTTTAATGAACTAAACTTTAATAACGCGACGAAGTAGTGCTGTCAAAAGCAGCATTATGAGCGAAACCAACAAAAATTTAGCGTTATGACAAAACAGGAAAAAAACGAAGTAATTGAAGTGTTGAAAGAGAAGTTCTCTCAATACAACAATTTCTATGTTACCAATACCGAATCATTAACGGTTGCACAGGTAGGTAACCTGCGCCGTGTATGTTTCAATAAGAAAGTTGAAATGAAGGTTGCCAAAAATACCCTGATCCGCAAGGCGCTGGAAGCCCTTGATGAAAAAAGGTATTCAGGCATGTTCGAATCACTGAACGGTGTTACAGCCGTAATGTTCAGTGAAAATGCAAAAGAGCCCGCATTGATCATCAGCGAATTCCGTACAGCCAATACAAAGGGTAAAAATGTTTTTGAGAAACCCGTGTTGAAAGCTGCCTTCATTGATGGCGATGTGTTCCTGGGCGACGACCAGTTGAAGACCCTGACCACGCTGAAAAGCAAAAACGACCTTATCGGCGAAATCATTGGTCTGTTGCAATCACCTGCCAAGAATGTTATCAGCGGCCTGAACGCCGGCAACAAACTGGCTGGTTTGATCAAAGCTTTAGAAGATCGCGCTCAGTAATAACTGATCACGGTCCCAAAATACTAACCCTTGCCTGAGGGTTATTTTAAACAAATTTTTTTAAACATCCGCCGGAGCACAGGCAATGAAGGCGGGAAAAATTTACAACAATGGCAGATTTAAAAGCATTCGCTGAGCAGTTAGTAAGCCTGACTGTTAAAGAAGTTAACGAGTTAGCAAAAATCCTGAAAGAAGAGTACGGCATTGAGCCTGCAGCTGCTGCTGTAGCTGTTGCTGGTCCTGCTGGTCCTGCTGCTGCTGCTGCAGAAGAAAAAACTGCGTTCGACGTTATCCTGAAAAACGGTGGCGCTAACAAACTGAACGTAGTGAAAGTGGTTAAAGAATTAACTGGTCTTGGCCTGAAAGAAGCTAAAGACTTAGTTGATGGCGCTCCCAAACCAGTAAAAGAAGGTATCAGCAAAGCTGATGCTGACGCTCTGGTTGCTAAGCTGAAAGAAGCTGGCGCTGAAGTAGAAGTAAAATAATTAGCTTCATACTAGCAATAAAAAGGTCCCGCGTTACCCGCGGGACTTTTTTTATTATATGGGGGAAATCAAGTTTGTTAAGTTTTATTTTCATAGTTTAGTAGTCTCCTTTATATAACATCTAATTTAATATGAAACGCGTCTCCCTCAAAGATATCGCTCGCATTGCCGGTGTGTCGCCCTCTACTGTATCGTTTGTTTTGAATGGCAAGGCTAAACAAATGCGTATCAGTGAAACGCTTGCCAGCAAGATCATGGAAGTAGCCAAAAAAGAGGGCTATCATCCCAACCCGGTGGCCGTAAGCCTGCGTACCGGTAAATCGCAGATCCTTGGACTGGTGGTTGAAACCATATCGGGGAACTTCTTTGCTTCCCTTTCACGCATCATAGAAGAAGAAGCCGCCCGGTTTGGCTATAAGATTGTTTATACAAGCACTGAAAATAACCGGCAGAAAGGAAAAGAGCTGATCGGTATGTTATCGCAACGGCAGGTCGACGGCTATATTATTACGCCTACACCGGGTATGGAACAGGACATTAAAGAACTGATCGCCGACAATAAGCCCGTGGTGCTGATGGATAGCTATTTCCCCGGCATCGATGTGCCGCACGTGCTGGTAAATAATTATGAAGGCGTAATGAAAGGCATGAGCCACATGATCGAAAAGGGCTACCGCCGCATTGGTTTTGTGACCGTTGACCTGAACCTGGTGCAAATGGAAGAGCGCCTGAAAGCCTACCAGGATGCCATGCAAAAAGAAGGCCTGAGCACCGATAACCTGGTGCTGACACTTAAATATGAAGAAGAAAAAGAAAAAGAGATCGGCATACAACAGGTGACCTCCTTTTTAAAGAACACCCCCGACCTGGAAGCCGTGTTCTTTGCTACCAATTACCTGGGTTTACTGGGCCTCGAAAGCATTCACCGCCTGGGCCTGAAGCTGCCCGACGACCTGGCCATGATCGTTTTTGACGACCATGACGTGTTCCGCCTGTACCCGCCGGGTATTACCTGCATTCGCCAGCCGGCCGAGGAAATTGCCAAAACTGCCCTCGAGCTGCTGATGGACCAGCTGGGCAAAGGCAACAATAATCTGGGTGGAGAAACAAAACTTGAAATATCGCCGGGATTGGTGATCAGGGGAACCACAGAGTACCTGCCGAAAGTAAATAAATAGGTTTTTTTATTGGAATGGGGCAGGCTGATATGCCTGCGAAATTTTGCGACCTTACTGATCTTATGGCTAACATAATACAATAGCCGCCTACACATTACTGCACAAAATGAGTAATATAAGCCTGTAATTGGCTTATGTGAATCCATGCATTCATTTTCCTGAATTGTACATTTTTAGAGTGTCAAAAATTAACCGGAAGATCATGTTGCTATATTTTGCAAAAACGTTTTAGAATTAGTAACTTTAATTAACTTTGCGCTGAAATCAATTTCATAAAGCGATTTTTATTCAAACTGTTTGCCATATGCGAATTGACAATTTTTATTATAGTTTCCTGAAACAGACTGCTTGTTGCCGTTTCTGTTTTATTCCCTGATAGGTTGAAATAAATTCAGTAGACAATTCTGCCCTTGTAAAACAGGTACAATGCATTCATGTACTTAAACTGATATTTAAGTTGCATGATACATTCGTATACCTGTATAATAAATCCCCTTTTGGCCCCTGGTATGATGAAACGGGAGTTCCTGTTTGGCAAGTAAAGCTCCTGTGCATATGTGAATATTTTACAATTACACTTAAAAAACCTTTTGTGATTTTTTGGTGAATAAGGTTATGTGATGCAGGGGGATACCCTTTGCTTCACTTGCACAATCGATATAGTATTAATTATTAAACCAAAACTTGCGTATGAAAAAGCAGTTTTATTCCCTCGGAAGGCGATGTCTTCTGAGCTTGTTCGCACTTTTAACTTCAGTACTGGTATTTTCTCAAACCCGCCCAGTTAGCGGAAAAGTGACCGATTCAAAAGATGGTACACCACTGCCCGGTGTATCGGTTACAGTAAAAGGTCAGTCAACCGGTGTATCTACCGATATCAATGGAAGTTTCAGTATTAGCGTTACAAAGGGTGCAACACTGGTATTCACCCACACAGGGTATGATGGGTACCAACAGGTTGTTGGTAATGAAGAAACGCTGAATGTTCAGCTGCAGTTAAGCAAAGGTTCCATGAGCGAAGTGGTAGTGATCGGTTATGGTACCGTAAGAAAAAAAGACCTTACCGGATCGGTAGGCTCGGTAAAGTCGGCCCAATTGCAGGAACGGCCTGCAGCTTCGGTGAATGAGGCTTTATCGGGCAGGATCGCCGGTGTTCAGGTTTCAACCAACTCGGGCCGGCCCGGTGGTGCAACCCGCATCAGGGTACGCGGTTTCAGCTCTATCAACTCATCGAACAACCCGTTGTATGTGGTAGATGGGGTATATATACCCATCGGCAACCAAACACTCAATAGTAATTCTATTGACTATATCAACCCGAATGATATAGCCTCGGTGGAAGTGCTGAAAGACGCATCGGGAACAGCAATTTACGGGGCCCGCGGCGCCAACGGTGTTGTGCTCATTACTACCAAACGTGGAACAAATGGGCCTGCCAGGGTTAATTACGATGGTAGTTTTAGTGTGCCAACCATTGGCCCCAAAAGAGTGCACATGCTGAATGCACAACAATACATCGATCTCGAAAACCTGGCTTTCGATAATATAAAAGTGTATGACCCTGCAGGCTGGGCAGCGGGCAACTATTCAACCGCAGTTGACCCACGGGTAAAAAGAAAGAGTTTACCCAACCTGTTCGATGCAAATGGCAATCCTTTATATAATACCGACTGGTTGAAAGAATCGGTACAGAATAAGCTCACACAAAATCACCAGATAGGGGTAACCGGTGGCAAGGACAATAATTTATATGGATTGTTCCTCGGTTACCGCGATGAAAATGGCTTACTGCTCAATTCGTACCTGAAGCGTTATTCGGCCCGGTTTGTTCAGGACCTGAAACCCAACGAATGGTTGCGGATAGGGGGGAGCCTGGCTTATAATAACCAGGAAGAAAACCTGGTTGATCAGGGTACCGGCGGTTTGAACTCGGTGCGGATGATCACAGAATCATTTCCTTTTTTGCCGGTTAAATTTGCCGACGGAACCTGGGGCGATAACTACCTGTACCCCGGTGCAGAAGGCGGATCGAACCCCGTGCACATTATGACCGACAGAAAGTATATTGTAAATGTGCAGAACATGCTGGGCCATGCCTATGTAAATGTTTTATTAGGCAACGGCTTCGATATCAAAAGCCAGGTAGGGGTAAGTTTTGTTCAACGGCAGGAAAACCAGTTCAGCGGCCGTACGCTCGATCAAATATCGCGCGACCAGAATGGTACCGCCAGTATTTTTGATAACAGGGAAATATACTGGTCGAGCGAAACTTTCCTGAATTACAACAAAACCTTTCATGGAGATCATGTTGTAAATGGCCTGATCGGGCTTTCCTGGCAGGGAACCAATTATAACTCGGTAAATGCCAGCTCCCAGAATTTTTCGTCCGACGTTTTTCAATGGTATAATCTCGGCCAGGGAAGTACACAGAATGCCTCTGCTTCAAGCAAAAGCGGCTTTGCGTTCAACTCTTACTTCGGCCGCGTGAATTATGCCTATAAAGGAAAATACCTGCTTACTGTTACCGGCCGGGTTGATGGAAGTTCGAAGTTTGGCGACAATAATAAATTTGCCTTTTTCCCCTCGGCAGGGGTGGCCTGGAAAGCATCTGATGAAGATTTCCTGAAAAACAACAATATCATTTCAAACCTTAAGATCAGGGCCAGTTATGGGTTAACCGGTAACTCGGAAATTGCACCCTACCGGTCCGACGCACAACTGGGTTCCTACACAGCCATATTCAGCAATGCGCGGTTCAGCGGTATTGGCACTGGCAGGCTGGGTAACCTCGATCTGAAATGGGAAAGAACAACGCAATCTGATGCCGGTATTGAATTGGGTTTATTGGGTAACAGGATCATGGTGGAAGCGGATGTGTATTACCGTAAAACCACCGACATGTTGCTCGATGCGCCATTGCCACGGTCAACCGGTTATCCATCGGTCTTCAAGAACGTAGGCAGCCTGGAGAATAAAGGCTTTGAGTTTACCATAAATACGTTGAACATTAACCAGAAGGACTTTACATGGAGCACTACTTTCAATATTTCCCTGAACAAGAATAAAGTGCTTTCACTGGCTACGCCGGCACCCATTTACTCGGGTAACCCGAACTTTTTATCAAACACCGGTATAATCAGAGTGGGAGATCCGGTGGGTTCTTTCTGGGGGCTTAAGCGTTTGGGTGTATGGACGGAAGCAGAAAGAGCCGAAGCAGCGAAATTTACCAGCTACCGCGGCGGTAAGCCCATTCTGCCCGGTGATTTAAAATACCTTGATGTAAACGGTGATTATGCCATTAATGATGCCGACCGCATGATCATTGGCCACGGTACGCCAAAAGGCTGGGGTTCATTCGTCAACAGCTTCCGGTATAAAAATCTGGACCTCACTATTGAGATCGCCTATATGTACGGAAATGATATCCTGAACCAAACGCACCACTCAGGCGAAGACAGAACAGGTATTGCCAACAGTTTCAGCTCGGTGCTCGACTATTATCAACCCAGCAAGAATAATAATAATACCATGATCGCGGCCATCAGGGATACAAGGGCCGGGTATGTAACCAATGTAGATACCCGTTGGGTAGAAGATGGTTCCTTTATTCGCGGAAAGAATTTGTTGCTGGCCTATAATTTCCCCGCCGGCACTGCAAATTTCTTAAAACTTAGCAGGCTAAGGGTATACGCCTCTGTACAGAACTTTTTCCTGAAAACGAAGTTCTCGGGCAACGATCCCGAAGTAACCACTTACGGCGATGCATTTGCACAGGGACAAACCTTCTTCGATTATCCCAAGCCAACTACGTACATGCTGGGAATAAATGTTGGTTTATAAAATGTTCACTTTAATAACTCGCATATGAAAATCTGTAAAATAAATCCACTTTATATTTTTCTGATCTGTGTTGTGGCGCTGACCGCAGGCGGCTGTAAAAAATGGCTGGTCAGGGTTGATAACGACCCATCGAACCTTTCGCCCGACAATTATTACACCTTACCCGGTCATGCCGATGCAGCCATAGCGGCTGCATACGCGCAAACCCGGTTCATTGGCAATGGCGCCGGTATATTTGCCAATAACTTCTCCATGCTTGAAATGCCTACCGGTACGGCAAGGACCGAAACCGGACAGAACACCGACCTCAATAACCTGCTTGGGTTAAGTTATAACGGGGATAATGTGTTTGTGGCCAACTGGTGGAATGGGTTGTACAGCGTAATTGCCCAAACCAACCTGGTGCTGGATAAAGTGCCCGGTATAACTATGAACGATGCCAAAAAGAAACAGGTATTGGGTGAAGCCATGTTTTTGCGGGCCTGGTCATATTTTTACCTGGTACGGTTGTTTGGCGATGCGCCCTTACTTACCACTTCAATTTTTCAGGCAACTGACCCAAGAGTTTATTCGCCAAGAACATCAAAAGATTCAATTTATACGCAAATAATAACCGACCTGAAGGCGGCTGAAGCAGCAGGGCTGCCCTGGACCGATGCCGGCGGACGCACCTCGCTGGGGGCGGTGAAATCATTGCTGGCCGAAGTGTACCTTACCATGGCCGGTTACCCCATGAACAAAGGAACGGCTTACTATCAGCTGGCAGCCGATAAGGCCAATGAAGTGATCACCAGCGGTCAGTTTAGCTTGTTCCCGGATTATATGAGTTTGCACGACGAATCGAAAGAGAACATGGGCGAGCAGATCTTCGAAATACAATACCTGGGTGGGGTGGCCAACAATCCCAACCAGGGGGTGCTGCTGCCAAACTTTAAAGATGTTTCGGCCTTTGGCACCGAAATAGGCTCAACCGTACCAACTAACCAGTTCTATAATTCATTTGAGGCCGGCGATCTTCGAACTGTTGACCGGCAGGGCTTCTTTTATACCTCGTATTATTCGGGGGGGAACGGGGCGCTGGTTTCGCTGGGCGCGCCTTATATTTTCAAGCATTTTGATATTGGGGCGAACGGTACCGCAGGCAAAGCTGGTTCAGCAACCAGCGGTTTGAACTGGATGAACCTTCGTTATGCCCAGGTACTGCTTACCTATGCTGAAGCGCAAAATGAAGCGGGCAGCGGCCCTACACAACCGGCGCTGGATGCATTAAAGGCGATACGCACCAGGGCAGGGCTTACTACCGGCGCATTGGGAAGCTTTACCCAGGCTTCTTTCAGGACTGCGGTATGGAAGGAGCGCTGGCATGAGCTGTGTTATGAAGGCGTAACCTGGTTCGACATGGTTCGGCTGAAAAAGGCGTACAACGAAACCACGAACAGTTTTGAGGATTTTACCGGGCATAAATTGCCCGAAAGCGGGGCAGTGCTGGCCGACAAGCATTTGCTGTTTCCGCTGCCCACCTACGAAATGCAAAACAATCCAAACCTGAGACCCCAAAACCCAGGGTACCCGGGTGTATAAGTGAATAAATAAAGTGTACATTTTTAAGCCGCAAAGCACCATGCTTTGCGGCTTTGTTTTTATCTTTGGGGCATGACGCTTTAACCTGTCCTGACTCCTTATACTGCCTGCCTGACATTGTTTCCGGTCCAATTTTTGGTTATAATTCTTGTTTTATAAGGTATATTCATTACCTTTGCCCTCCATTTTTCACAAAAGCTAATTAGCAGAGGTATAGTTGATACATGGCCATATTCACATAACTGCCTCTTTTTTAATTCTTTGGGAGTTTAGCCGTTGGTGTTCAGATTGAACGAGAACGGAGGAAATTCTCAAGGATAATTCTTTTTAGGCTATAGATGTTTTGTCGTACGAACAATTAAAAAAACCGGTTTTAAGCAATATGTCTTCAACAAAACTGTCAACCAGGGTCAACTTTGGTAAAATTAAAAACCTTGCTGAAGCACCTGACTTACTCGAAGTACAAATTCAATCGTTCAAAGAGTTTTTCCAATTAGAGACCACACCCGACAAGCGTAACATTGAAGGGTTGTTCAAGGTGTTTAAGGAAAACTTCCCCATTACAGATACACGAAACATCTTCGTGCTGGAATTTTTGGACTATTTTATTGACCCGCCCCGGTACACCATTGAAGAGTGTATGGAGCGCGGATTAACATATGCGGTGCCCCTTAAAGCGAAATTGAGGCTGAGCTGTAATGACGAAGAGCACGTTGACTTCCAGACTATCGTTCAGGATGTGTTCCTGGGTAATATCCCATACATGACCCCCCGCGGTACCTTCGTGATAAACGGAGCCGAGCGCGTGGTGGTTTCCCAATTGCACCGTTCACCCGGTGTATTCTTCGGGCAGTCAATTCACCCCAACGGTACCAAGATCTATTCAGCCCGCGTAATTCCTTTCAAGGGTGCGTGGATGGAGTTCGCTACCGATATCAATAACGTAATGTATGCGTACATCGACCGTAAGAAGAAATTCCCGGTTACCACGCTGTTGCGTTCAATCGGGTACGAAACCGATAAAGACATCCTGGAACTGTTCGGTATGGCCGATGAAGTGAAAGGCGATAAAAAATCACTGCAGAAATATCTTGGCAAACGACTCGCTGCCCGCGTATTAAGGACCTGGGTAGAAGATTTCGTTGACGAAGATACCGGTGAGGTAGTTTCGATCGAAAGAAACGAGGTGGTGCTCGAGCGCGATACCGTGCTGGATGAAGAAGCGGTTGATATGATCGCCGATATGGATGTGAAGAGCGTATTCGTGCAAAAAGAAGATGTGGGCGGTGACTACGCTATCATCTATAACACCCTTAATAAAGATACATCAAACAGTGAGCTGGAAGCCGTTCAGCACATCTACCGCCAGTTGCGCGGAGCCGATGCGCCGGATGATGAAACAGCCCGCGGTATCATTGATAAATTGTTCTTCAGCGACAAGCGTTATGACCTGGGTGAAGTAGGTCGCTACAAGATCAACCGCAAGCTGATGCTGAATCAGCCGCTCGATCAAAAGACATTAACAAAAGAAGATATCATCGAGATCATCAAATACCTGGTACGCCTTACCAACGGTAAAGCGGAAATTGATGATATCGATCACCTGAGCAACCGTCGTGTACGTACCGTGGGTGAGCAGTTATATGCTCAGTTCGGTGTTGGTTTGGCCCGTATGGCCCGTACCATCCGCGAAAGAATGAACGTACGCGATAATGAGGTGTTCACACCGGTTGACCTGATCAACGCCAGAACGTTGTCATCGGTGATCAACTCATTCTTCGGTACCTCTCAGTTGTCACAGTTCCTCGATCAAACCAACCCGCTGAGTGAGATCACGCACAAACGTCGTATCTCGGCCCTCGGACCCGGAGGTTTGAGCCGTGAAAGAGCCGGTTTCGAGGTTCGTGACGTACACTACAGCCACTACGGCCGCCTGTGTACCATTGAAACACCGGAAGGACCGAACATCGGTTTGATCTCTACGCTTTGCGTACACGCGAAGATCAACGAAATGGGCTTTATTGAAACGCCTTATCATAAAGTAGACAATGGAAAGGTTGACCTGAAAAAGCTCACCTTCCTGAGTGCAGAAGAAGAAGATAACGCCAAGATCGCCCAGGCAAGTTCGCCGCTCGATGAAAAAGGCCACTTCGTGGAAGAGAAGATCACTTCGCGCCAAACCGGCGACTTCCCGATCCTCGATCAGAATGAGGTGGAATTCATGGACGTAGCGCCGAACCAGATCGTGGGTTTAAGTGCTTCACTGATCCCGTTCCTGGAGCATGATGACGCCAACCGTGCGCTGATGGGATCGAACATGCAACGCCAGGCCGTTCCGCTGATCCGTCCTGAAAACCCGATCGTGGGTACAGGCCTGGAAGCAAAAGCAGCCCGCGATGCACGTGTACAGATCCTGTCTGAAGGAGAAGGCGTGGTTGAGTACGTAGATGGTAGCGAAATTCATGTTCGCTACGACCGTACAGAAGCTGACCGTTTGGTGAGCTTTGAAGATGACCTGAAAGTTTACAAACTGACCAAGTTTATAAAAACCAACCAGGAAACCTGTATTAACCATAAACCGGCTGTTAAAAAAGGACAACGCATGAAAAAAGGCGACTTCCTAACAGAAGGTTATGCGGTACAGGGAGGTGAACTGGCACTGGGCCGTAACCTGAAAGTGGCGTTCATGCCCTGGAAAGGTTACAACTTCGAGGATGCCATCGTAATCAGCGAAAGAGTAGCCAAGGAAGACCTGTTCACTTCTATTCACATTTCGGAATATGAACTGGAAGTACGTGATACCAAACTGGGTGAAGAAGAGCTGACCCCCGATATTCCAAACGTATCGGAAGAAGCTACCAAAGACCTGGATGAGAACGGTATCATCCGTTTGGGCGCCGCCATCAAGGAAGGCGATATCCTCATCGGTAAGATCACGCCAAAAGGCGAAAGCGATCCTACACCGGAAGAAAAACTGTTACGCGCCATCTTCGGTGACAAAGCCGGTGATGCCAAAGATGCTTCTTTGAAAGCGCCGAACGGGGTAGAAGGGGTAGTGATCGGTAAAAAGCTGTTCCAACGCGCCAAGAAAGACAAGAACGCGAAGATCCGTGAGAAGGCCGCTCTGGAAAAGCTGGAAAAAGTGCATGAAAAGAATGTTGAAGACCTGAAAGAAGAATTGTTGAGCAAACTGCAAACGCTGCTGAAAGACAAAGCTTCTGCCGGTGTAAACAACAACTTCGGTGAAGTGCAGATCGGTAAAGGCGCCAAGTTCAATCCAAAGAACCTGGGTTCAATTGATTACCAGAACGTAAACCCGTTGGGTTGGACTGGTGATGCTTCTATCGATGACAGCATCAACACCCTGTTGCACAACTACAACATCAAGTACAACGAAGAACTGGGTAGATATAAAAGAGAGAAGTTCAACATTTCTATCGGGGATGAATTGCCTGCCGGTGTGTTGAAACTGGCTAAAGTATACCTCGCCGTTAAGCGTAAGCTGAAAGTGGGTGATAAAATGGCCGGCCGCCACGGTAACAAAGGTATCGTTGCCAAGATCGTGCGTGCTGAAGACATGCCGTTCCTGGAAGACGGAACCCCGGTTGACATTGTGTTGAACCCGCTGGGTGTACCTTCCCGTATGAACCTGGGCCAGATCTATGAAACTGTATTAGGCTGGGCCGGTTTGAAAATGGGTGTGAAGTTCGCTACGCCAATCTTCGACGGTGCTACTACCGAGGAAATTGCCAAACACATCAACGATGCGGGCTTACCAAGCTTTGGGCATACTTACCTGTTTGATGGTGAAACCGGAGACCGCTTCCACCAGAAAGCGACCGTGGGTGTGATCTATATGATCAAACTGCACCACATGGTTGATGATAAGATGCACGCGCGTTCTATTGGGCCCTACAGTCTTATTACACAGCAGCCGCTGGGTGGTAAAGCGCAGTTCGGTGGTCAGCGTTTCGGTGAAATGGAGGTTTGGGCACTGGAAGCTTATGGTGCTTCAAACATCCTGCAGGAATTGCTCACTATTAAATCGGATGATATTATTGGCCGTGCCAAGACCTACGAGGCCATTGTTAAAGGCGATAATATTCCGAGAGCCGGTATTCCTGAATCGTTCAATGTATTGGTGCATGAATTGAGAGGGTTAGGTCTCGATCTGAAGTTCGAATAACGGAACCCGCTGAATAATGAACCGAACGTTGAAGTGAGCGACGCAACGGAAGATGAAAAGGGTTACTGTCGCCGGTAACAAAAACAAAAATCAGAAACAAGAAACACGAAATATGGCTATTAAAAAAGATAATCGTCCCAGAGCCACATTTTCCAAGATAACTATCGGGTTGGCTTCACCGGATTCCATTTTGGAGCGCAGCTATGGTGAAGTGCTGAAACCTGAGACCATCAACTATCGTACCTACAAACCCGAGCGTGATGGTTTATTCTGCGAGCGTATTTTTGGACCTGTAAAGGATTATGAGTGTGCGTGCGGTAAGTATAAACGTATCCGTTATAAAGGGATCGTGTGCGACCGTTGCGGTGTTGAAGTAACTGAAAAGAAAGTACGTCGCGAGCGCATGGGCCACATTAAACTGGTGGTTCCTGTTGTACACATCTGGTATTTCAAAAGCTTACCCAATAAGATCGGTTACCTGCTCGGTGTGAGCTCCAAAAAACTGGAGAGCATCGTTTACTACGAGCGTTTTGTAGTAATTCAGCCAGGTATCCGGGAAGATCGCAATTTGAAATCGGGCGATCTGTTAACTGAAGAAGAATACCTGGAAATACTGGAGAACCTGCCTAAGGAGAACCAGTACCTGCCCGATGACGATCCGCAGAAGTTCATTGCGAAAATGGGCGCCGAAGCAGTACATGACCTGCTGCAAAGAATTGAGCTCGACAGCTTATCATTCGACCTGCGTAATGCCGCCGCTACCGAAACTTCACAGCAACGTAAAGCCGATGCGTTGAAGCGTTTGAGCGTGGTAGAAGCATTCCGTGAGGCCAATAGCCGCATCACCAACCGCCCCGAGTGGATGGTAATGCAATACATCCCGGTTATTCCGCCGGAACTTCGTCCGCTGGTTCCCTTGGATGGCGGTCGTTTTGCCTCATCAGATCTGAACGACCTGTACCGCCGGGTGATCATTCGTAACAACCGGTTAAAAAGATTATTGGAGATCAAAGCCCCTGAGGTGATCTTACGTAACGAAAAACGTATGCTTCAGGAAGCCGTTGACTCATTGTTCGATAACTCACGTAAATCAAACGCCGTTAAAGCCGAAGGTGGCCGCGCGCTGAAATCACTTTCAGACGTACTGAAAGGTAAACAGGGCCGTTTCCGTCAGAACCTGCTCGGTAAACGTGTTGACTACTCAGGCCGTTCGGTAATTGTGGTTGGTCCCGAGTTGAAACTGCACGAGTGCGGTTTGCCGAAAGATATGGCGGCTGAATTGTTCAAGCCGTTCATCATTCGCAAACTGATTGAAAGAGGTATCGTAAAAACAGTAAAATCGGCTCGTAAGCTGGTTGACAGAAAAGAAGCAGTGGTTTGGGATATCCTTGAAAATATCCTGAAGGGGCACCCGGTTATGTTAAACCGCGCCCCTACGCTCCACCGGTTGTCAATTCAGGCCTTTCAGCCCAAACTGATAGAAGGTAAAGCGATTCAGTTGCACCCGCTCGTGTGTTCGGCGTTCAACGCTGACTTCGACGGTGACCAGATGGCGGTTCACGTGCCTTTGAGCAACGCGGCCGTTCTGGAAGCCCAGCTGCTGATGCTTTCTTCACATAACATTTTGAACCCGCAGAACGGTGCGCCGATGACCCTGCCTTCACAGGACATGGTACTCGGTTTGTACTACATCACCAAGGGTAAAAAATCGACTGAAACCGAAAAGATCCGTGGCGAAGGCAAAGCTTTCTACAGCACGGAAGAAGTGATCATCGCCTACAATGAAGACCGCGTTGACCTGCACGCTCACATTAAAGTGAAAGCCGATGTGCGCAACAACGAAGGCAAAATTGTAAGAAAGCTGATCGAAACAACAGTAGGCCGGGTGATCTTCAACGAATTCGTTCCGAAGGAAGTTGGATACATCAACGCCCTGCTTACAAAGAAAAGCTTGCGCGAGATCATTGGCGATATCATCACCATCACCAACGTGCCTAAAACGGCCAAGTTCCTCGATGACATCAAACAACTTGGTTTCCGTACGGCCTTCAGAGGTGGTTTGTCGTTCAGTATCAATGACCTCATTATCCCGTCTATCAAAGGCGACGTGCTTGATCAGGCAAAAGGTGAAGTAGACGAGGTATGGGACAACTATAACATGGGTCTTATTACCAACAACGAACGGTATAACCAGATCGTAGACATCTGGTCAAGGGTGGATACCCGTATTACCGAAACGTTGATCCGTGAGCTCAGCAGCGATAAACAGGGCTTCAACTCTGTGTACATGATGCTTGACTCAGGGGCCCGCGGTAGTAAACAGCAGATCAAACAGCTGTGCGGTATCAGGGGTCTGATGGCGAAACCCAGAAAATCAGGTTCAAGCGGAAGTGAGATCATTGAAAACCCGATCCTCTCTAACTTTAAAGGTGGACTGAACGTATTGGATTACTTCATTTCTACGCACGGTGCCCGTAAAGGTTTGGCTGATACCGCCCTTAAAACAGCGGATGCCGGTTACCTGACCCGTCGTTTGGTTGACGTAGCCCAGGACGTAGTAATTACAGAAGAAGATTGCGGTACGCTGCGTGGTATTGCCATCAGCGCACTGAAAGATAATGAAGAGATCGTAGAGCCGCTGTACGACCGTATCATTGGCCGTACTTCGCTCCACAACGTATACAACCCGCAGAATGATACGATGATCATTGGCGCCGGACAGGAGATCAACGAAGAGATCGGCAAACAAATTGAAGAAGCTGCTATTGAAACCGTTGAGATCCGTTCAGTACTTACCTGCGAAAGCAAACGCGGGGTGTGCGTAAAATGTTATGGTAAGAACCTGGCCACAGGTAACCGGGCACAAAAGGGTGATGCCGTTGGTATCATTGCTGCCCAGTCAATTGGTGAGCCTGGTACACAGCTTACCCTGCGTACCTTCCACGTGGGTGGTGTTGCCGGATCTGCATCAGTTGAGTCTTCACTGACTGCCAAATTCGATGGTACCATTCAGTTCGACGGTTTGCGTACTGTAGGTTCGCTTAACAATGAAGGTGATCCTATTCAGGTAGTAATCGGCCGTACCGGTGAGATCCGTAACGTGGATCTGAAGAACGATCGTTTATTGAATGTGGTGAACGTTCCTTACGGTTCAACCCTGTTCGTGAAAGATGGTCAAACCGTGAAGAAAGGCGATACCATCTGTACCTGGGATCCTTTCAACAACGTAATCGTAGCCGAGATCGTTGGTCAGGTGAAATTCGATAACGTAATTGAAGGTATTACCTACCGCGAAGAGGCCGACGAACAAACCGGTCACCGCGAGAAAGTGGTAATTGAAACAAAAGATAAAACCAAGATACCTACCCTGATCGTAGAAGGTAAGGATGTAAAACAATACAACCTGCCGGTAGGCTCACACATTGTGGTTGATGAATCTGAAGATGTAAAAGCCGGTCAGGTGTTGGTGAAAATACCTCGTACGCTGCGGATGCAACGCGATATCACCGGGGGTCTGCCTCGTGTAACCGAGTTGTTTGAAGCACGTAACCCGGGTAACCCCGCTATCGTGTGCGAGATTGACGGTGTGGTAGCCTTTGGCGCCATCAAACGTGGTAACCGCGAGATCGTGGTGGAAGCGAAAGACGGTGTTATCAAGAAATACCTGGTTCCGTTAACCCGCCAGATCCTGGTTCAGGACGGTGACTTTATTAAAGCCGGTGCGCCGTTGAGTGACGGTCAGGTTTCTCCTGGCGATATCCTGTCAATTAAAGGTCCGTTCGCTGTACAGGAATACGTGGTGAATGAAATTCAGGAGGTTTACCGTTTACAAGGTGTGAAGATCAACGATAAACACATTGAGGTGATCGTTCGCCAGATGATGAAAAAGGTTGAGATCGTGGATCCGGGCGACACCCGCTTCCTTGAAGAAGACCTGGTTGACCGTTTTGACTTCAACGACGAAAACGACTGGATCTTTGATAAGAAAGTTATCAGCGAACCCGGAGAAAGCGCTCGCTTGAAAGCTGGTCAGATCGTGAGCCTGCGTGAAATTCGCGAAGAAAACTCCCTGCTGCGTCGTACCGACAAAAAGCTGGTTGAGTTTCGCGATGCCGAACCGGCCACTTCACATCCTGTGTTGTTGGGTATCACCAAAGCTTCACTGGGTACACAAAGCTGGATCTCGGCCGCATCGTTCCAGGAAACAACCAAAGTATTGTCATCGGCTGCCATTCAGGGTAAGACCGACGATATGCTTGGCCTGAAAGAGAATGTGATCACAGGTCATCCGATACCGGCAGGTACTGGTTTGCGTGACTTTGAGAACATGATCGTTGGTAGCAAGGAAGAATATGAATTGCTGCAAACAACCCGCGAAGCGATGAGCTTTGACGATGATGAGTAATCGATCGATCATTCATTGAAACGAAATACAAAGTAGGAAGTGAAAGCTTCCTACTTTTTTTATAAGATACCGTTACTGTTAAAAGTTTTAACAATTCTCTTTTCAACTAGAATTATATCTTGCAAAAAAGGCGTTCATGAAAAATATTTCTACTATATTAAGTATTCTCGCTCTTGCTCTCATAGGTGTGCTTTTTTATTTACATTTTTCGAAAGGGACCGCACCCAAAAAGGCAACGGTAACTGCCGATAAAAACGCTGCTAACAACTTTGCCATCGCCTATTTTGATATTGATTCACTGCAGGAACATTATGATTACTTCAAAGATGTATCGGGCGATATCAAGAAAAAGGAAAACGCCATGAACGCTGAATTGAACGATTTAACGAACAAGTACCAGCGCACTATTAAAAAATGGCAGGAAAAAGGAAATAACATTACCCAGTCGGAAGGAGAGCAGGCCCAGCGCGAAGTAGGTTTGCTGCAACAGCAATACCAGCAACGTAAAGGCGAGCTGGAGCAGGAGATGCAAAAGCTGCAGGTTGACCGCATGAGCGAGCTGCGTAAACAGGTAGAAGAGTTTTTGAAAGATTACAACAAGGATAAGCGGTTCTCCTATATACTTTCTTACGAACCCGGATTTATCATTTACTACAAGGATTCGGCTTATAACATCACCGGCGATCTGATCTCGGGGTTGAATACGCAGTACAGAGACAAGAAGAAGTAGACTGTGATAATGGGATGAAGAAGAAATAGAAATTAAGAAATATTGTTATCCGGAAGGTTCATGTTGCGCATGGTCTTCCGGATTTTTATTGGTGAACCACTGTATGTTTTTGTGAAAATAGGTAAACAGTGTGGAAATTTGGGGTGGCCGTGATTCGGGTTAGTTTCCTTATCTTGGGAAGGTTAAAACCTGATTTTCTTACCCTTATATAACTAATATGGCAGAACACGCATCTTCATTCAAACCATCGCTTGGCCTGGTAGATGCTACCATGGTGGTAGCCGGTTCCATGATCGGTTCGGGTATCTTTATTGTAACCTCAGATATTACTAAAGATGTGGGCAGCGCCGGTTGGATGATTGCTGTTTGGCTCATCACTGGTTTTATGACCATTGTAGCAGCGGTAAGCTATGGTGAGTTGAGCGGCATGTATCCCAAAGCCGGTGGTCAGTATGTTTATCTCAGGGAAGCTTTTAACCCGCTCGCCGGGTTTTTATATGGCTGGAGCTTTTTTGCCGTGATACAAACTGCAACCATTGCGGCCGTGGCGGTGGCCTTCAGCCGGTTTACCAGTTACCTGATACCGGAAGTGGGGGAAGACGTTATTTTGCTTACCCTTGGAAAACTGAAGATCTCTGCCGCACAGGTGCTCGCCATATTCCTGATCATTTTTCTTACCTATACCAACACGCGTGGTATTAAAGGCGGCAAGATCATTCAAACCATATTTACCAGCGTTAAGCTGTTCTCTTTATTTGGCCTGATACTGTTGGGATTTTTGCTCGTAAAACACAGCTTTTGGAGCGAAAACTGGGCAACCGGAATGAATGCCATGCATTTTACGAAAGATGCCGCAGCTACTGCTCCCGATGGAGGTAGCTGGCTGCCCATTAGCGGCATTGCGTTGATAGGAGCTCTTGCCTCTGCCATGTCGGGTTCTATTTTCAGCAGTGACTCCTGGAATAACGTAACCTTTATAGCCGGGGAAATAAAGAACCCTAAAAGAAATATCGGGTTGAGCCTGTTTTTAGGAACGCTGATCGTTACCATCATATATGTGACGGCCAACCTCATGTACCTGAATGTACTGCCCCTGCACGATATTGCTTTTGCCCCATCAAGACGGTTAGCAGTGATCTCGGCCAATGCTATTTTTGGCAGCGATGGCGCCTATGTGATAGCGATAATGATCATGATCTCCACCTTTGGTTGTAACAACGGGCTGATACTGGCAGGCGCCCGGGTTTACTATACCATGGCCAAAGACGGCCTGTTCTTTAAACAAACCGGGGTGCTGAATAAAAACGCCGTACCTGAATTTGCACTTTGGATACAATGCGGCATGGCCAGCATTTTATGTTTGAGCGGCAGCTATGGCGACCTGTTGGATATGATTTCCTTTGTGGTAGTACTGTTTTATGCACTTACCATTCTGGGCATTTTCATTTTGCGTAAAAAGCGTCCCGATGCAGAACGGCCCTATAAAGCATTTGGTTACCCGGTGCTGCCCATCATTTATATTATTCTTGCCCTCACATTTTGCATATTCCTTATTAAAATGAAACCCACTTATGCCGGAATTGGGCTGGGAATTGTTTTGACAGGAGTTCCTTTATATTATCTTGCAGTGCGAACAAAGAAAACTGCATAGACTACCAATATTGTTATGAGTAAGATAGATCTTGATAAACTTTTTGCCGGTTTTTCGACCATAAAAGCAGGGGTAATAGGCGATGTAATGCTGGATATTTACTGGTGGGGACATGTAGAACGCATATCGCCCGAAGCACCCGTACCTGTTGTTGCGCTTGATAAAAAAGAACATCGCATTGGCGGGGCTGGTAATGTGGCGTTGAACCTGGCCGCCCTGGGCGCCCATGTTTCCATTTTGTCGGTTATGGGCGATGACGAGAACGGCAATACCCTTACAGAGCTTTTCAACGAACATCATATAAATACGGCCTGGATTGCGCGGCAGTCATCGCGCATAACCACTGCCAAAACCCGCATTATAAGCCGCAACCAGCAAATGATGCGGCTCGATGCCGAGATCACAAAGGACCTGAGCGCCGATGATGAAAATGCCCTTATTGAAAAAGTGCGCCAGTATATTACCAGCGAGCAACCACAGGTGATCATATTTGAAGATTATAATAAGGGGGTGCTCACTGAGCGGGTCATAAAAGAAGTGACCGCCCTGTGCAAAAAGCAAGGCGTAATCACTACGGTAGATCCCAAACGAAAGAACTTCTTCTCCTACGAAGGCGTGGATATCTTTAAACCCAATTTGAAAGAAGTAAAAGACGGGTTGAACCTCCTCATTGATGAGGTAAACCTGCCTACACTGAACGATATTCATCAGCAGTTGCAAAAAAAGCTGGGTCATTCTATTTCCTTCATCACCCTGTCGGAAAAAGGGGTGTTTTACCAGGAGAACAGCACTGCGAAGATCATTCCATCGCATTTAAGAAATATTGCAGATGTATCGGGTGCGGGCGATACGGTGATCGCTGTGGCCTCCCTCATTTATGCAGCTACCAAAAGCATTGACCTGATGGCCGAAGTGGCCAATATTGCGGGCGGACTGGTTTGCGAAGAAGTAGGTACGGCGGCGGTGAATAAGGAACGGCTTCTGCACGAATGTAAGTTATTGCTTGCGTGAGCGCGCTTTGAGCCCCAGGAAGCCAGTTAGTAAGTTTTTAAGTTAATAAGTTGAACGGCTAACTCAGGAACTTAATTACTCAAAAACTGAGAAACTGATTTATGCTTACCGCAGCGATTCAATCATTCATAGAACAATCATTAAACAGCCCCTGTATTTTCAACCCGGTGGGTGGCGGTTCTATCAACCACACTTATCGCATTGTTGCGGGGAACAAAACTTTCTTTTGCAAGCTCAACCAGTTGGCTGCTTTTCCCGGTCTCTTCGATGCCGAACAAAAAGGCCTGAAGCTGCTGGCGCAGCAACAGGTTATTCGCACGCCCCGGGTAATAGCCCATGCCCACACCGGCGATACCCAGGTATTGATACTGGAGTGGATTGAGCAGGGATTGAAGACCGAAGACTTCTGGAAAACCTTTGGCCGGCAACTGGCCGCATTACATCATATACAGCATAACCAGTGCGGCCTTGATAGCGATAACTATATGGGCGCCCTGCCACAGAACAATCATTGGACCAGTAGCTGGACCGAATTTTTTATTCATCAACGGCTGCAACCCCAGGTAAAGCTGGCGCTTGACCGGCGTTTGCTGGAACCGGCGCATGTTGCGCAGTTTGAAAAACTGTATCAGCAGCTGGCCGGTATATTTGCGGCCGAACCGGCAGCCCTTTTGCATGGAGATCTGTGGAGCGGTAATTTTTTGTGTGATGATGCGGGCCAACCGGTGTTGATTGACCCGGCTGTATATTATGGGCATCGTAGTATGGACCTGGCCATGACCACGCTGTTTGGCGGATTTGACGCCCCGTTTTATGAAAGTTACCAGCATTATTTTCCATTACCCCCCAATTACCGGCAACAATGGGAGATCTGTAACTTATATCCCTTGCTGATACACCTGAATTTATTTGGTAAAAGCTATCTGTCAGATATTTTATATACAATCCGGCGGTATTGATTTACGTTATGTTTTTTTAGCTGTCAACAGTCAATGAGGGAATTGCAAGAATTATGTAATAAGAGGCCAGTAACAGGTAATAAGTGCAGGACGGGTAATGCGGGCTATTGCATAAATTTGTGCAACGAAATGCAGCAGAATGATTTATAGTGCCGTCTTTAAAAAGTTGATCACCTTTTAACGATTTGAATGCTGGCTGTTACGATTCTGGGAAATAACTCGGCCTTACCGGCATACGACCGCCATCCTACGTCGCAGGTAGTGACGTTGGATGACAATTTGTTCCTGGTTGATTGTGGGGAGGGCACGCAGCAGCAGCTGGCGAAATACCGGATTCGCTGGTCACGTATCAATTATATCTTCATCTCACACCTGCACGGCGATCATTATTTTGGTTTACCGGGTTTTTTACACAGCATGGGCCTGCTGCATCGCGAGCACGAGCTGCATTTGTTTGCCCCGGCGCCGTTAAAGCAGATCCTGGACCTGCAACTGGAAGCGGCTTCGAACCAGTTGCCGTATACGTTGCATTTTTATCCGTTGGAAAAGGAGGGGGTAATTGTGCAGAACGATAAATTCAGGGTTACCTGTTTTAGTACCAAACACCGCATAGCCTGCTGGGGTTTCCGTTTTGACCAGGTGCGGGCGCCGCGGCGGGTAAATCCCGAAAAGGCCATTGAACATGGCGTGCCGGCCGCTTTTTACGACCGGTTGAAGTGGGGCGAAGATTATACCAACAAAGCAGGAGAAGTGATCAAAAATGAATGGGTCACCAACCCGGGTGTAAAACCCTTATCATATGCCTACAGCGCCGATACCATTTTTGATGAAACGCTGATAGAAAAGGTACAGGGGGTTGACCTGCTTTACCATGAAACCACTTACCTGAAAGACCTCGAAAAAAGGGCGGCGCTTCGTTTTCATTCCACCACTACACAGGCCGCCTGTATAGCAAAGGGTGCCAATGTGGGCCGTTTGCTCATAGGTCACTTCAGCTCGAAATACGATAAGCTCGACATTTTTGAACAGGAAGCGTGCGAGGTGTTTCCCAATACCAGTCTGGCATTGGAAGGACTGACATTTATGGCGAGAAGGGAGCGGTAAGAACGTTCAGGTTGCAAGGCACTTTCCGGCAAATTGTTTTTGACTATATCATAGCGTATATCGTGCGGTTCTATAATAAAAAAAGCTGTATAGTACAGCAACTATACAGCTATCTTAGAAAATATGGCAAATTATTTATCTTTCACATACGCTTTTACCTGCTGATGAAGTCCTTCACTCAACGGAACCATGGGCAACCGCAGGTAATTCTGCAACAATTGCATTTCGGCCATAAAAGCTTTTACGCCGGCCGGATTGTTTTCGGCAAACATAAGGTCGTAAGCTTCAATGAGCACATCGTTCAATGATTTGGCCGCTTTGAAATCACCTTTCAAACACTGACGTATCATATGGGTGAACTGCTGGGGAAAAGCATTGGCAGCTACGCTGATGATACCATCCATACCGCAGGCTATTTGGGGTAAGGCCAGGGCATCGTCGCCGCTTACCACGAGGAAATGTTCGGGGCGGTCGCGCAGGATCTGCATGCATTGGGCCATATCGCCACTGGCCTCTTTAATACCAGCAATGTTGGGTACCTCGTTGGCAAGGCGCAGGGTAGTGGCTGCGGTCATGTTGCGACCGGTACGGCCGGGCACATTATATAATAAAATAGGTTTGGGCGAGGCGGCGGCCAGCGCTTTATAATGCTGGAAGATACCTTCCTGCGAGGGTTTGTTATAATAAGGGCTGGCGCTTAAAACAGCGGTGGCTTTATCTAAAGGAAAAATTTCCAGTTCTTTGATCACTTCGGGGGTATTATTACCACCGATACCTACTACCACCGGAACGCGGTTGTTCACTTTTTCGTAGGTAAAGCGAATGATGGCGATCTTTTCTTCTTTGCTAAGGGCGGGTGTTTCGCCGGTAGTGCCGAGGGTAACTACGTATTCGGTACCTCCATTGATGACGAAATCAATGATTTTGCTTAAAGCATCGAGATCAACATCCCCATTTGATTTGAACGGGGTTACCAGCGCCACGCCGGTGCCATATAATGATTGACGGAGAGACATAATTTTTAGATTGAATCCCGATTGCTATCGGGAGCTGATTTTAGATTGTGGTCTGACTGCTGAGCAGAAAGTCCGGTTAAATTTGGAAAAAGCTGAGTAGCGATAAGGATGAACAAGTGAGTGACACCCGTCCGACCGGTCATCCGGGCGGGCAACGATGCCGGGCAGAATTACTGCAGCCGGCTATATATATTTATCGATCCCTTCCAGCACAAGGTCACTCTTGAGGCAACTAAGCGGGTAATTCGTCCCAGAAGCCCATCTTGTTAAACTTATCGATACGCTTTCGAACACGCTCGTCGGGATCCATCTGTTTCAGCTCGTTGATGGTGTTAATGAGGTATGGCTTTAATAGTGTTGCGGCTTCATCATAATCCCAGTGTGCGCCGCCAACAGGTTCGGGGATGATACCATCAATTAATCCAAATTCATACATATAATCGGCAGTGAGTTTTAACTGTTCGGCTGCTTTTTCTTTCTGGTCCCAGCTACGCCAAAGAATAGAGCTACAGCTTTCGGGCGAAATAACGGTGTACCAGGTGTTTTCGAGCATGAAGACTTTGTCGCCAACGCCAATGCCCATAGCACCGCCGGAGGCTCCTTCGCCAATGATCACGCATATTACCGGTACTTTCAGCCGCATCATTTCATAAATATTACGGGCGATGGCTTCACCCTGGCCCCTTTCTTCCGCTTCGAGGCCTGGGTAGGCGCCGGGCGTATCGATCAGGGTAATGATTGGTTTATCGAACTTTTCGGCCAGTTTCATCAGCCGCAGGGCCTTGCGGTACCCTTCAGGATTGGCCATACCAAAATTACGCAACTGGCGCGCCTTGGTATTGATACCTTTTTGCTGACCGATGAGCATTACCGTTTGTCCATCGAGGGAGGCAAAACCACCCACCATGGCTTTATCATCTTTTACATTCCGGTCTCCATACAGTTCCACGAAATCGGTGGTAAGCTTGGAGATATATTTCATGGTGTACGGACGGTCGGGGTGGCGGCTCAACTGCACTTTTTGCCAGGGCGTAAGGTTTTGGGTAATGGCCTTACGCGTTTCAATCACGCGCTCTTCCAATTTCTTAATTGGGTCAGCCAGGTCAATCTTACTCTTTTCGGCCTTTTGTTTCAGGCCATCAATATCATCAAAAAGATCTTTGATCGGTTTTTCAAAATCCAGGAACTGACGATTTTTATCTTGCGGCATAGGCAGTGATAATAAGCTGTAAAATTAAGGGATGAAGGATTTTTTATGAAAGTTTTCTCTAAACGCCCATTTTCATGTGACTGCCTGCAAGATCAGGGATCCTGACAAACAGTGGCCTGCTTCACGTACGTTTACAGAACTCATTGTTACTGAGCAGCTATCAACGTAATTCCGGGGGTATTTATGATATAGCTTTCCGGTTTTAAAGGCTGCAAATGTAGGTCGAAAAGCGGAGAATACCTTCCTGGTGTGCTAAAGGGGGAGAAGTTTCACCCCACAGCCCCTTAAAGGGGGCGGATTTCAATTCACAATCCGCGTTCAATTGCCGGTTTGCGATGGGGCAGCGGGCAGGTTTGCTTGTCACAGCTCGGGGCGGTCTGAAAATATAGGCAGTTTTATTAATTCAATCATTTTCAATGAAAAGCGCCGAAAATCGTTAAACGAAATGGTCTTTGCGTTAAACGAAACGGCCATTTCGTTTAACGCAAAGGACTATTAATTAAATCGAAACACGATTCCTTTTAACGCAACAGGCTTTTAATTAAATCGAAACACGATTCCTTTTAACGCAACAGGCTTTTAATTAAATCAAAACACGATTCCTTTTAACGCAAAAGGCTTTTAATTAAATCGAAAGGTCATTTCGTTTAATCAAAAGAGCTTCTAATTAAACGAAATGACCATTTCTTTAAACGCAAAAGACTTTTAATTTAACGCAACGCGCATTCTCTTAAATCCAGAAGTCTTTTAATTAAACGAAAAACTCATTCTATTTAACACAAAAGACTTTTCGGAACCGATCTGTACGCATGGTTCAACGGTTAACAGTTTTTTGTGAAATGAAACGTGCTGATCGAAAGGTCTTTTTGTGTGATCAAATGTCCACATCGTTTAACAGAAGGTCTTTCCGCGTATTCAAATGTCCACATCGTTTAACGGGAAATTTTTTTTGCAATACAAAATGATCAAATCGATTAAAGGATAACACTTTTCATAGAACGAATTGTCCTTTCCGTTTAACGCAAGCATTTTTCGTGAAATTGATCAGGGCTTCCCTGATGCGATATAGCGATTTGCCAGCTTAAATGTTCGGGAATGCAGGTTACCTGTTTTTCCATATGCCCTCAAATACAATCCAGGCTGAGTAATTGTATTTTAAACATTAATAATAAATGCCGCGCATTGGCGCCATTTTTGCAAATAACGATTTAGTAACATGGTGCTACAAACGAAGATATCCACAGGCTATTTTCCATCTATAACGAGTTAATTTTTGAAAGCCATCGATTTTACCGTGTTAGTATATTTGTAACCGGTATGATTGTTGCAGAAAGAAGTTCCCCCTCTCACTTCCCTATTAGAATGTTTTCTTTCACCTAAAACTTTATTTATGAAGAAAATTCAATTTTCTCTGGCCGTCCTGTGCCTGGGCCTAATGCTGGCTCCGCACGACAGCGGCGCACAAACTAACGTTGCGCCATTAGCAGCATCCTCTACTTCGTATGTATCGCCCTGGGAAACTATCACTGCATTGAATGACGGGTATACCCCCGCTCATTCAAACGACAAATCACACGGTGCTTACGGAAACTGGGACAACCCCAACTCAACACAATGGGTTCAGTACGACTGGTCACAAACCTACAAGGTGTCCTCTATTCAGGTTTACTGGTTCAATGACAGTGGTGGGGTATTAACGCCTACTACCGCTTATGCACAATACTGGAACGGTTCTGCCTGGGTGAACCTGGGCAATGTGCCCCTGGCCACCAATGCGTTCAACACCCTGGCGGTAAATAATGTTAATATGACACGTTTGCGCGTGTCGATGCTCAACACTACCCAGAGCACCGGTTTGCTTGAATGGCGGGTATATGGTACTGCTGTTGCTGATACGGGAGGCACCGGTGGTGGAAATGGCTCACCATACACCTGGCCGGCCTATTCGCCTACCATCAGTTATAATTTCAAATCAGAATTTCCCAGCTTACCTACACCCACAAACGTATTGAACGATTGCCCGCAGGTAGTAGGTACCCAGTCATCGAACTGGTGGTGTTTCCGCTGGGGGCCAAACAAAAATTCCCTGGTGACCACGAACGCCATCACCCCTTTACTGGCGCGGCTGAATACCGATTTTGCGTACTTCCGCGATCAAATGGGCTGGCCGCCCGACCTGCGTGCGAAGAACGGATACCGCAGCTCGGTATATTTATATGGCTCAGGCTTGTGTACCGACAATGCGCCGAACACCGAGCTGGGTGGCTGGCAAAGTGCTATCTATTATAATGGGCAAAACTGGCCAATGATCCTGGCATCGTACTATCCCATTTATAGTTTTGATCCGGCCTGCCCCTATTCCGACAGGGAATTCCAGAGAGGCGCTATGACAGATGAAGGTATACATGCCTTACTCGCCGACCTGCCAGGTGTAAAACAATCGGCCTGGTTCCAGGAAGGCGGTAATGTTTGGTTACAGCAAACTGCTGATGCGCGCAGGACCAATAACTTCAGCTCCATGGGCGATTTGAACGGAACCGATTTCATTGCACCCTTTATGCCAATAGAATGTTACAGCGGCTGGTTGCAGGATGGCAGTTTCGGCGGCCCTTCGGCAGAAGGCGTAAATATGTTCAATGGCAACCAACAGATCTGTACCTGGCGCACGTACCTGGGTGGTCACCAGTACAGCAGTTCTTTCCCCACCTTCCTGGGCAACGCATTGGGTGATGGCGCAGTACCCTGGATCTGGCGGTATGCTGCCGGTCGCGTGCTGGAAGGCATTGCCTCAGGCTTGGGATCAACCCAAACGCGGCATTTAATTACAGAATACCGCGCCAAACAGGCCCTCGTTGATTTCGGTCCCTGGAAGAATGCCGTGCTGGCATTGTTAAATGCGCACTTCGGGCAATCGATTGGCGCTGAATGGCAACCATCGTGGATGAACCCACCCGTTTGGACAGCCACCCCATATGCCAAAACAACCAATAACAGCGGCCTGTTAACACCTGATGCCACCACCTTACCCGGATGGTCAGGCGCCAACCAGATACCGCTTACTGTAAGTGGCAGTACGGTTACTGTTAATTTTGAACCCATCGGGGCTAACATGACCTGTCAGCTGGTTTACCGTACAACAACAGGCGTACCTGTGTACAGTGCACCCGTATCGAGCGGAGCCTGTACGCTGAACCTCACTGCCGGCGCACCAGCCAATAACGTAGTGATCGCCGTTATTACCAATACTGATTATATCTATGCTGGCGAAACAACCCGCAAGGCTCATTATGATTACCGCCTGCGCCTGGTTACCGGTGTTACGGGTACCGCGAGCGTAAATACCAAATGGTATAACTCAGCCACTTTATCATCAGCGAGAACTGCGGCCGGTGAGCCTGAAGGTACAGTGGGTATTGACTGGTCGAAGTATTGTGGTCATGATGTGCCAGCCACCCGCACTGTAGGAAACAGTAACCTGGTGAAGGCGCAAATGTATCCTAACCCCGCCCGCATTGGCGGTAAGGTAACGCTTGATTTTCTGAATGCAGACAATGAGAAAACAACGATCACCCTGTTTACGATCGAAGGCGCCAAAGTGATGGAGACCAATACAACAGGTATGCGTTATGTAATTGAGAGCAAATTCCTGAAATCAGGTACTTACCTGGTGAAGATCAAAAATTCAAAGACCGATCAAACGCAGAAGCTGGTTGTGCAATAAAAAGTTTTTGTGAAAAATGGTTCAATGCTGACAAAGGAACCGTTCCGCAATAGCGGGATGGTTCCTTTTGTTTTTGGAAGGCCCGGGCACATTTTACCCATGGCATATCCTTTGCCGCAATAGTACACGCTTTATTTTACTACTCTATAAATAACCGATAAGGCCTGGTAGCAGTCAGGGAAAGTCAATTCTCTGCATACAACATTGTTTTTTACCGTGTATTTATTTACTCAATAAAATTTTTTAAAGTATTGATGAATTCTAATACCCTGAACTATTACACCCCGATAGGCGCATTATATAAAAATGGACATTGCACCTTTACCGTATGGGCACCTCTGTGTGATTCTGTAAGTGTAATTGTGCCAGCAGACCTGTTTTTACTATTGCCGCCCAACGCCCCCGGTCAATGGAAAAACGAGTTTACAGGTGAAACCATTATGGGTGATAACAGTTTACCGCTTCATTTAATATGCAATGTATTTCCGGTGGCTTTGCTTACCGGTTACAACAAATAAAAGACTTATGATCACAACAAAAGTTAGTACAGATGCCAAAACCGTTACAGGCTGGTCGATCTCGGGAATTTATCCGGGAAAGGCTTTTCCTTTAGGCGCCACTTATGATGGCAAAGGCGTCAATTTTTCCATCTACAGCGAGAATGCTGAGGAAGTGGAGTTGTGCCTGTTCGAAAATCTTGACAGTGAAATTGAAGTGTTGAGTGTGAAATTAAAAGAACGGGAACATCATGTATGGCATGTGTATATTGACGGTATGAAGCCCGGCCAGTTATATGGATACCGGGTATATGGACCATATGACCCGCCGAACGGCCATCGTTTCAATTCCAATAAATTGTTGTTTGATCCATATGCCAAAGCTATTTCGGGTACCATTGAATGGCATGATGCCGTATTTGGGTACAAGGTTGGTGACCCCGATGGGGACCTCAGCTTCAGCACCACCAACAGTGCACCGTATATGCCCAGGTCGGTGGTGATTGATCCGCAGTTTAACTGGGAAAACGATGAAGCACCCAAAATTCCCTATGATAAATCGGTCATTTATGAACTGCATATAAAAGAATTTACCGAACTCAATGCCGATATACCCGAGGTATTGAGGGGAACATATGCCGGGCTGGCACATGCGGCCAGTATCGACTATTTAAAGAAGCTGGGTATTACAGCGGTTGAGTTAATGCCCGTTCATCATTTTGTGGCCGACCGGCATTTGATCGAGCGGGGGCTTACCAATTTCTGGGGATACAACACCATTGGTTTTTTTGCGCCCGATGCGCGGTATTCTTCAGGCGGCTTAAAGGGAGAGCAGGTTACCGAGTTTAAAAATATGGTAAAAGCGTTGCACAAAGCTGGTATTGAAGTGATACTCGATGTGGTATATAATCATACGGCCGAAGGCAATCACCTGGGGCCTACTCTTTCATTCAAGGGCATCGATAACCAGATCTACTACCGGCTTGCAGAAGATAAACGGTATTATATGGATTATACCGGTACCGGAAATACGCTCGATGCCAATTTACCGGGTGTGCTGCGGCTGATCATGGACAGCCTTCGCTACTGGATCACTGAAATGCATATAGATGGTTTCCGGTTCGACCTGGCAGCTACGCTGGCCCGCGAGTTACATGATGTGAACCGGTTAAGCGCATTCTTCGATATCATTTACCAGGATCCCCTGATATCGCAGGTAAAATTAATTGCCGAACCCTGGGATGTAGGGGAGGGCGGTTACCAGGTAGGAAAATTTCCTCCCGGCTGGGCTGAGTGGAATGGTAAATACCGCGATTGCATGCGCGATTACTGGCGCGGCGCCGATAGTGTGCTGGCTGAATTTGCGGAACGGTTTACCGGCAGTGCCGACCTGTACAAGAGTGATTACCGGTTCCCTACCGCCAGTATTAATTTCATTACTGCCCATGATGGATTTACCTTAAGTGATCTTGTTTCTTATAATGATAAACACAATGAAGCAAATGGGGAAAATAACATGGATGGTGAAAGCTATAATCGTTCCTGGAACTGCGGGGCAGAAGGGCCAACTGATGATGAAGCAATCAATAACCTGCGGGCCCAACAAAAAAGGAACCTGCTCACTACACTTATGTTGTCGCAGGGAGTGCCCATGTTGCGTGCGGGTGATGAAACCGGCCAAACAAAGAACGGGAATAATAATACCTATTGCCAGGATAATGAGATCTCCTGGATCAACTGGCAAAAGACCGATAAAGACCTGCTTGAATTTGCCCGGCAATTGATCCGCTGGCGTAGAGATCATCCTATCTTCTGTCGCCGCAGGTGGTTCAAAGGTTCATTGATAAAAGAGGTAAAAGTAAAAGATATAGATTGGTTTTTACCCGATGGCAGTGAGATGACGGAGCAAAACTGGAATTCGGGCTTTGCGAAATCCCTGGCAGTATACCTGAATGGTTCACATTTGAATATCACAGGCGCAAAAGGGGAAGTGATAAATGATGACAATTTTTATATCATCTTCAATGCCGATGCCGAGCCCCTTCAATATAAATTACCGGTTAAAAAATTTGGCGACAAATGGATTGAAGTGATCAATACCATCAGAAACGGCTTAACACCTGACGGACATATTTTTAAGCCTGGCGACACCATAACTGCAGAAGGCCGTTCTGTTATTCTTTTACAGAACCGGAGAAAGTAAGCGGTTGCTGGCATGAATTTTTTATTTTTTAGAATAATATGGCTGAAGATATTATTCAATCAATTAGCAATATTTTGATCGAACGGCAGCAATCCATTGCGGTAGCGGAAAGTGTAACATCGGGGCATATGCAGGTAGCCTTATCTGCCGCACCGGATGCTGCCCATTTTTATCAGGGGGGCATAACTGCATATAATCTTGGGCAAAAGAGCCGCCATTTGCATGTGGAACCTATTCATGCAATGACCTGTAATTGTGTATCGCAACAGGTAGCTACTGAAATGGCCCTGGAAGTTTGCAGGCTGTTCGTCAGTGATTGGGGATTGGCGATTACTGGTTATGCCTCCAAAGTGCCGGAGTCGAACAATGAGTTGTTTGCGTATTTTGCGATCTCCTATGCGGGAAGAATTCTGCAATCGGGCAAAATAGAACCGCCTGATGGGGAACCGGTGCAGGTACAATCTTTTTATGCAAATGAACTGCTGAAAAACCTGGAAGCCCTGCTTCAACATACCTTACAGGAATAAACGCGGTTATTCCAATTCAAAATTGATATCGAAGGGTCCTGGTCCACTTCAGGTTAGCTGAGTTTCTGTAGTTCAACAATTGCGTGCTTCATATTAATTCCCTTTCCCAATACTACTTTAAAAATATCTCCCTGTTCCCTGATGCGGGCAACAGCATTCCGGATATTGTGATCTTTTATTTTCAAGCCTTTCTTTACTTCTTCCCAATGTAAGGGCATGGAAACCGGTGCGCCGGGTTTTGGCCGAAGGGAATAAGCACATGCCAGCGTTGCCTGCGGGCGGTTTTGCAGGAAGTCGATATAGATCTTTCCTTTTCGCTCGGCGGTGGCGCGTTCTATACTGGTGAAGTGCGGTATTTGTTCATGCACGATGGTGGCAATGAGCCGGCCGAATTCGCGCGAGTCTTCATACAGGTATTTCGCGCCTAATGGAATATAAATATGAATGCCGGTTGAACCCGATGTTTTGCAATAACAGGGAATGCCGGCACTTTGTAATATTTCGCGGGTAACCTGCGCCGTTTTGATCACCTGATCGAATGAATTGGTATCGGGATCAAGATCAATGATGCAAAAATCAGGATTGTCGGGTTTTTGCACGCGGCTGCTCCAGGGATTCATTTCTATACAACCCAGCGAAGCCATGTATAGTACATCTGCTTCTTTGGTTGGAACCAGAAAACTTTTATTGATGCCTTCACTCGTATATGGGAAGGTGTCGATCCAGGAGGGAATTTTATCCTGCACATTTTTCTGGTAAAAACTCTCGCCATCGATACCATTGGGAAACCGGTTCAGCGATTGCGGCCGGTCTTTCAGGTAAGGCAGTATAACCGGCGCCACCTGGTAATAATAATTCAGCATATCCCGTTTGGTGATCTTTTCTTTGGGCCAGTATATTTTATTAAGGTTGGTAAACTTAAGGGGGTATCCGTTAATGGAGCGTTCCTGTTGTTTCTCTGTGGGGTTTAATAAAGTTTTGCGTTCGCCTGGTTTTCGGCGGGTAATAATTTTTTCTTTATGCAGAATGGAGTCTTCCACTACTTTCTTTGTGGGTTTGGCTTTTTCCCTTTTTACGTCGGTTGCTTTTTTATCGATGCGCATCCCTTCAAATGATGGATGGCGCATAACACCATCGCTGGTGATCTCGGCGAATGGCACTTCACAAACCAGTTCGGGTTTTAACCAGGTGGCGGTTGCCTTTGGTGGATTGGGCCTGAACCGGGATGGTTTGTTATAATCGGGTTCTCTTTCAAAAGGGCATTTTGACCGCATCAGCGGTTTGAACTGTTGCATCATTTCGCGTTGGGCTTTATCGGTAAACCCTGTACCGATCTTGCCTGTATAATGCAATGCCCCATTTTCGAATACCCCTACCAGCAGGGAGCTGAACAATTTGCCCGAGCCTTCGTTGCGGGTGAAACCACCAATCACTACTTCCTGCCGTTGAGCGATCTTTATTTTCAACCAGTCCTTTGTTCGAATGCCCGGCAGGTACAGGCTGTCGGCTTTTTTGGCAATGATGCCTTCCATGTTCATGTTCCTGGCCACTTCGTAGAACGTAGTGCCGGGTGCATTAAAGGTTTGACTGAGCTGTATCACCGGGCCCGGGGGCAATATTTCCTGCAAAATGGCCCGGCGTTCTTGCAGTGGCACATCGAATAACAAATAGCCATCGAGCCACAACAGATCAAACACATAATACAACAATTCGCCATCGGCTTCGCTGCGCCAGTTCTGCAGATCGCCGAAGCTGCTTACACCTTCTTTGTTGCTGATAATGATCTCGCCATCGAGCACTGCATTGAGGTTGAGTTGTTCGAGCGCGGCGGGTATGGGATAGAATTTTTTGTTGAACGATTTGTTGTTGCGTGAGATAACCGATACCTCGTCTTTATTGCAAATGGCAATGGCGCGGTATCCATCCCATTTCACTTCAAACAACCAGTTTTCGGCATCAAACGGTTTATCGACCAGGGTGGCCAGCATGGGAGAAAAGTTATCGGGAAATTTTGCCTTTACACCGGCCTTTTTTGCAAGGGCGGGGCGCACGCGCTTTTGCCGTTTACGGCCCAATGATAGCGCGCTTTTCTTTCTATGGGAAATTACTGCCATACCCGTACACGCATAATTATTATGCCATGGCCGGGCATAGTTTTTTTGCAGGTGTTGTATGCCATCATCGGTGGTTGCCCATATGCATTATTATCCAGGAACTTCCGTCCTGCGCATCACCTATACTTCAGGCGAAAAGTATGATTATATAAAAGTTCCGGCCAATGTATATGAGAACATGAAGAAGGCGCCGAGTAAAGGTGTTTATTTGAATAAAGTTATTAAGCCGCATTATGCTTTTAAAAAAGTAACGTAGGGAAGGGGTACTAAAAAATGGGCTCCATACACAAAATTATTCAATTCGGCAGGCATCGGCTTTACAAATTCACGGGAAGCGGGCAAAAACAGGGTTGAAACAGCGGGGCCGTTGCAAAGGTCAATGCTGCTGAGTAACTTCTTCGATCACTTTTTCACGGATCTTGAACTCTTCCATATCGATGAGGGAGAGGTATTTTCTGATGAGTTCCTCATCAAATTCCATTTTATGATTCATGGCCAGCAGTGCTTTGCGTTGCTGTTCCAGTAGTTCCAGGTAAACCTGCTGAAAGTTTTTGAACATGTTTTCACTGGCTGTGCCATTAAGAAGGCCGTTGTAGGAATGCAGGTCAAGCTTCATGCGTTCGTACAGGTTCTTCAGGTGGTCGCTTATTTTCTCATCTGAAGCAATTTTTTGTTCCATGTATTGAATAGAGGCATGTGCAATTTTCCGCTGCATTTTCAGTTCCTGCACATGTTCCGGAATGATGGCCTCCACCGGTTCGGGTTTTACTTTGCGAATGATCCAGGGCAGGGTCAAACCCTGGAATACCAGGGTAACAAGGATAACGATAAATGTGATAAAAAGGATCAGGTTGCGAAAGGGGAAAGGTTGGTTTCCATTGATGAGTAAGGGAATGGAAAGCGCTGCAGCCAGCGATACCACGCCCCGCATGCCGGCCCAACCGATTATAAGCGGGTTCCGCCAGCCGGGTTTATCTTGCGCCACTGTTATAAAATGGCTCATGAACTGAGTGAAAACAGAAGCGCCTAATGTACAAAGTATGCGGGTAACGATCAATGCCAGGGAAATGACCAGTCCATACCCGATGGCGCCTGACAAACTCATATCATCACCCAACTGGCTGATAATAGAAGGTAACTGCAAACCGATAAGAAGGAAGACTATTCCATTCAGTACAAACGCCAGGTTGGCCCACACATTTATGCCTTCAATACGGCTGCGATAGCTAAGCAATTTGTGTCGTTGGCTCGAGAGCAACATACCGCCGCTGACAACGGCCAGTACGCCGGAGAAATGAAAATGCTCGGCAAAATAATACATGCAATAAGGAGTAACCAGCGTTAGCATGATCTCTATGCTGGGGGTGGTAGGCAGCCAGCGATGGATGGCATAGAAGACGCAGGCGACTGCGAGCCCGATCAGTGTGCCCAAAATGATAACCAGGAAAAAACTGCCCGTTGCTTCCTGGAAAGAAAATTGACCGGTGATCACTGCCGCGAGGGCAAAACGAAAAACAATGAGCGAGGAGGCATCATTGAGCAGGCTTTCCCCTTCTATAATACTGAGCATGGCCTTGTGTACTTTTACCTGCCGCATAATGGTAGTGGCTGAAATGGCATCGGGTGGCGAAATTATACCGCCGAGCAGAAAACCAAGAGCCAGGGTAAAACCGGGAATGCAGGCCCGGGAAACAAAGGCAATTACGGTAGAGGTAATAATTACGATCGGAAAGGCAAAGCTCATAATTACCCGCCGCCATTTCCAGAATTGTTTCCAGGATACCTGCCAGGCTGCTTCATAGAGCAGGGGTGGCAGAAATATAAAGAACACCGATTCGGGATCGATGGTGATCTTTGAGAAAGCGGCCGTGAAACTAAGTGCCAGTCCGCCCAGCACCAGTACAATAGGGTAGGCCAGTTTAAGGCGGTTGGCGAGCATTACCAACGCCAGGATAATTAAAATAAGATAAATGTATTGGATAAAAAGGTGTTGCATCTAAAGGGTGTTAGCCGTAAAAATAGGAAAAGCAGGGGGAATTTTATTTTTTTGAAGAGGATGGGCTACCCTCGGATTTTATATGGAAAACCTGCTCATTTCTCTTCCAGCGACTCCCTCATTTGTTGCTTTATTGTATCGGGTAGGTCCTTTAATGCTTCTTTGATCTCATTCATTTGCTCAATCTGGTGTTGTTTTTCTTTTGCCTTCAAGTATTTATATTCACCATGATGCAGGGCGTCGCCATTAAATATATCAATGGTGGGCTGGTTTTCCAAAACCGATATTTTGGAAAATAACTGTTTTTTTTCAGGAGTGGTGGTATAGGCAAAGTAAACGGTATAAACTGTTTCGTTATAGTTAGATGAAACAGTATCTCTGCGGATAGTAAAAAAAGAAGTCAGGTGAAAACTATTAGGATCTTTGAATTTAGATTCCAGTTTCAGGAACGCGGTTTTGATATAGCTCACGTCAAAAGAGTCGTAGATGGAGTCCCTATCAAGGCCAACCATTGAATGATTGTGTTCAATATTCCCGAATCGTAGCTCGTGTTTTTCCGTTAAATAAAATTGATACAAAATAAAGGCGGCTACAGCGCCGTAGGTGATTACCTGGCCCCCAATATAGAACCAGGGTTCAGCACGTTTCTCTTGAACTACAGCGCATATAATAACCCCAATGAATACACCGATTGTCCATGCCACTAAAATGCCGGGGATCAGCCATAATGGGCCTAAGTCTTTTTTTACTATTGATGGAATATTAAATAGTAAGCTTAGGACCGAAGGAATGATTAGACTATATACCAGTACTTTACGGATGGTCATGGCAAGGGATTCAACCAAATATACTTATTTTTATTTCCAGTTCAGACTGGTAAAATATGGACGATCGGATAGGAAAATTAATTAATGCATTTGAATCAAACGGCTGGGTTTATAAAGGCCCGGTTGACATCTCAGATTGGTGGTTTACTGAGATATTTCAATTATCATCCACCTGGCGACCTGTTAACACCAACCTGTACCTGACATTGTTGACTGATCCGCAGCTCCTGAATAAGAAAGTTGTGTGGGCTGTTGGAATTTCCTCCAGTATTCCGGGTAATCCTGGTTTTGACTTTGTTGCAAAGTTAACTTTGAACGAAATCAGTAAAACCTCTTTGAGCGAAATAGTGAATAAGGTAAATAAGGTTGTGCTTCGATAGACCCTGTAAAACAAAACCATGAAACAACTACTGGTAACCATTCTCTTATTGTCGCTTTTATCATGTGACCGCTATGCTGACGTTGATAAAAAGGAGCTTCAGCAATTTTTTTCCGATTTGATCATTGCAGACTCAATAAAGAGTGGTTATTACCTTATAGCCAATATAGACGAATGGAATACCTTTGAATTAACTATTTCCGACACAACTTATAAGCGGGCCAACAGTGATATCATAAAAGATGGTATGTGGACGTATCAATTGTTTGGTAATGCCAAAGTCATTACACTCGATGAATACCATAAAATGGAAAAGAAGCCTGCCGGCGCACCTCCTTATTACCGTTTCTCCCTCCCTTTCTACAGCAACGACAGGCAATCAGTTTTTATGTATTACAGTCATGATTCTGTTACATTAAATAAAGACAGGTGGTTGAATCAATACAAAAAATTAAATGGTAACTGGGTGCTGGTTAATTCTTCTTTTGTCCCCGGTTCATAAAATATTCTTATGAAACTTCATAAACCATCTCTGCTGATTAGCTGGAACAGGGGCCTGTTTTTTGTTGAAAATAGTTGCAAATTTGAGCTATAAAAGCATTCCATGGAAGCAAAAGAAGTGCTTAAGCAACATATTGCGAAAACCGCCTCGCTCACCGATGAGCAGTTCGACTATTTCTTCTCCTGCTTCAAACAGCAGTCGTACAAAAAAGGGCAAACCATTATCGGGGAAGGAGACAGGGTGGAATGTGAATACTTTGTGCTGGATGGCTGTCTGAAATCCTTTTATATAAATGATGATATGAAGATGTTCATTCTGCAGTTTGCAATGCCAACCTGGTGGGCGTCTGATTACAATGCCCTGTACAGTGGTGCGAAGGCTACCATTAGTATCGATTGCATAACCAATGCCGAAGTGCTTTGCCTTACCAATGCCGACCGGGAGAAACTGTGCAGCGAACTGCACCAGGTGGAACATTTTTTTCGCTGGCGAACGAACAAAGGGTATGTGGCCACTCAAAAAAGGTTGTTATCCCTCATGAACAACGATGCCCGGCACCGGTATGAAGCACTGATGGAACAATATCCTGCCCTGTATAACCTGGTGCCTAAACATCTGATTGCCGCTTATTTAGGCGTTTCGCGCGAAACCCTGAGCCGGCTCTATAATTCCTGAAAAATGTGATGCACATCACGTAGTTCCCGCCTGTTTTCGTAGCAACTTTGTGTTATCAATAAACTTATATAAAATGAAAACACAAATAGTTAATGCCGGTATTGAAAAAAATGCTGGCAACGAACAGGAAAAAGCAACCATTGCCCGGTTGCTTGAACAGTATTATTTCAAAGGAATTTATGAAGGCGACCTCGCATTGTTAAAACAGATATACCATACCGGTACCCTATTGTTTGGCGATGTAAAAGGCCAGCCATATGCCAAAACGCTGGAACAATATCTTGACGGGGTTCAGCACAGGCAAAGCCCGAAAGATTTGGGTAAACCATTCAAAGGAGAGGTGCTGGCTGTAGAAGTAGTGAACACCATTGCCGTGGCAACGGTAAAAGTGCAGCTATACGATTTCAACTATTATGAATTTCTTTCTTTCCACAAACTGGATGGCCAGTGGCTTATTGTAAATAAAATGATCAGCGACGTAAGCAAATAAATACAAACACCATGTGGAACAAAACAAAAGCGACAGATATACTGGGTATTGATTATCCCATTCTGCAGGGACCATTTGGCGGTAATTTTTCTACAGTGGAATTGCTGGCGGCTGTATCCAATGCCGGTGGCCTGGGCGGTTTTGGCGCTTATACTTTAAGTGCGCAGGAGATTATTGACGTGAATACAAAGATCAAAGCGGCCACCAACAAACCGTATAATATAAATCTGTGGGTCAACGACAGTGATGCCCCCAACGGCGCTGTAACCGACGAACAGTATAATGAGGTCAGCAAACTGTTCAAACCGTATTTTGATGAAGCAGGTATTCCGCTGCCTGCAAAGCCAGCGCCTTTTCAATCGAGGTACGGAAACCAGTTGGAGGTGGTGCTGAACATCAGGCCTAAAGTATTCAGTTTTGTATTTGGCATTCCATCGGCCGATGTGCTGGAGCAATGCCGCAGGCTGGGAATAAAAACAGTGGGGGCCGCCACTACGCTCGATGAAGGCATCGCACTCGACAATGCCGGGGTTGATATGATCATTGCTTCCGGTTTTGAAGCTGGCGGGCACCGGCCTTCGTTTTTGGCGCCCGTTGAACAATCATACACCGGCACGTTTGTGTTGCTGCAATTGATAAAAGAAAAAGTGAAAACACCGGTTATAGCTGCGGGTGGTATTGCGAATGGCCGCGGCATGGCGGCTGCATTTACATTGGGAGCCGATGCTGTTCAAATTGGTACCGCCTTCCTGGCCACCGAAGAATCGGGTGCAACGCCGGTACACCGCCAAATGCTGTTTGGTGAGGCTGCCAAATATACTTCCCTCACCCGTGCATTTACCGGCAGGCCGGGCCGCGGTATCACCAACCGGCTCATCAAAGATTTTGCAGGAAATGAAAAAGGAACGCTTCCCTTCCCATTGCAATCGCATTTTATGTCATCGCTAAGAAAGGCCGCGATCGATAAACAGCAATGGGAAATGATCTTGTTCTGGAGCGGACAAATAGCGCCCATACTCAAACACACCAAAGCAACCACGTTGATGCAGTCGTTGATTGAAGAAACGGCTGCCATCATGGGGTAATATCAAAGATTTCTGACCAGGTTCAACGATGCTGTCCTGTTTTCATAAGAAGGCAGTATAACGGTGTTCTTAAGACGGTTTTTGAACAACGCATTTTTCAAAACAGGATATAACCAGTAAGCAAATTCGGTAGAAGCCATGCCCACGCCAGCGCCTGCCACCACATCACTGAACCAATGTCTGTTATTGTAAATGCGCAGATAACCTGTTGTGGCAGCGGCCGCATAACCAGCCACGGCGTACCAGGGCGAAACGGATCCATATTCCAGGCGCAACAGCTCGGCGCCTGCAAATGCTTCCGCAGTATGACCGCTTGGAAAAGAGCTATAGGCTGAACCATCGGGTCGCAACTGACGTGAAATTTTCTTTCCTGTATTCACTGTAACGTTGAGAAAAATATTGGAAAGCAGTAGCATACCTGCCTGATCAACTACATTGTGCCGGCCTTTCACCCCAAACGCGTTCAGGGCCAGCACCGTGATGCCAGGTGCAATTTGCAGGGGGTTATCTAAATGAAAACACCGGTGTGGTTTCTCTGCATATACTTCATCCTTGATCTCGTTATTTAATCCCTTCAAATGATGGTTCTCAATGGCACTCACGCCATAGGCAATAAAAACTCCCGGAATGATAAAGGCAGTCCATTTAAAAGGTTGTTTCTCATTTGTATAGTGGGGAGTGGTAATACCAGGAATGCTATCCATGGCGGCCGGGGCAGGGATCGTTTGGGAAAATAGGGACATACTGGCAGCAAATGTCAGCCAGAGGTAGAGTACAACCGGTTTCATATTATACGTGTCTTAAAGGTGCACATAGATAAGGAAAGATTCTGTGTTCTTTTTGAACTTTGCTGTTTTGGCTTGTTAATGATTGGTGAATGAGGTCGGCCGGTTCCTGTTAAGCGTATAAAGTACTATATTGGAACAAATTAGTAACCGGTGATTTGTAGAGCTTTACCTCTTTTGTTTTTTATTTTATGTATGTTTTCCCGTTCGATGGCACAGGATACTGCTTTATCTGTGCCAGTTCAGCCCGTCCCCACTCAGGATATCAAGCTTAAAAAATGGGGATTTATCACCAATGTACCGGCTGATATGTGGCAAATAGCCCAGTCGCCATTTAAAAAGAAGAACCTGCCCGGGTTGGTGGCGGTGGCCGTTTCAACAGGCCTGATATTACCATTCGATCAGCAAATACTGGATGGCGTAAGACAGGCTTCCCGGAATATACATCTTCATGATGAAACTGACTATAATGATGTGGTGAAGTTTGGGGATACAAAAGTTCTCAAAATACCGCGGAACTTCAATTCGGCACTGTACCAGATGGGAGAGGGTGGCACCAGTATGTTAGTAGGTGGCGGTCTTTTTATTTATGGAAAAATAGCTAAAGACAAGCGGGCCCTGCAAACCGCCAGTGACATTGCAGAAACTTTTATTACCATGGGCATAACAACCCAGGTGTTAAAGCGCATTTCGGGAAGAGAAAGTCCATTTGTGCGAACGCAACCAGGCGGCGCCTGGCGTCCATTCCCTTCGTTTAAGGAATTCCAGGTAAATACGCCCAATTATGATGCATTCCCATCGGGGCATTTGGCCAGTATGATGGCGACGGTTACGGTACTTACCACTAATTACCCCGAAAAGAAATGGATAGGGATTGTGGGGTACACATTGATCGGTTTAACCGGGTGGGCGATGGCGAATACTGAAGTGCACTGGGTTGGCGACTACCCGCTTGCATTGGCATTAGGATATATATCAGGTAAGATAACGTGTTGGCGGCATATGAAAAAAGAGCATGCCATTACCGTTTATTAGGATACTAATCCTTTTCTTCCCGCAGGAATTAGCCCGTTGCGTCAAAAATGACATCTTTATGGTTCACTTCGGCTTCGTAAAACTTACAGTATGTGGTGGATCTATGCTTTACTTTCAGCGCTGTTCGCTTCGCTCACTGCTATTTTTGCCAAGGTGGGTGTTACGGGAGTTAACGCCAACCTGGCGACAGCAATACGTACTATAATTATTTTATTGGTTGCCTGGGGAATCGTGCTGGCAAGAGGCGAAGCGAAAGGAATATCATCTTTATCTCGGCAGAATTTAATTTTCCTTATTATTTCCGGTATTGCAACCGGGTTGTCATGGATCTTTTATTTTAAGGCATTGCAAATAGGAAAAGTTTCCCGGGTGGCGCCCGTTGATAAATTGAGTGTTGCATTAACAATTGTGCTATCGGTTGTATTTTTAGGAGAGGCGCTAACGCTGAAAGCCGCTATAGGCGCGGTGTTGATCATAGCGGGGACGATTGTGTTGATAATGTAAGCTTCCCGGGTTGGCTAAACGTATAGACGAAGCATTACCGGAGATAGATAAGAAGAGTACATTTTAATAGACCAGGATGGCATTGAATATTTATTTGACTAATATTTAAACCTGGTTGACAGGAACTGTTCAAACGGGAAAATCTTGCCTATGCCACGCAACCTACTATTATTGATCTGTTTGCTTGTTGGAAGCATTTGTTACAGTCAGCAAACCCGGTATAAAGCCTATGAAGCCGGGCTGGCCCATATTGCAGGAAAAGACAATGCGATGTCTGAGATCCAATGGGTGAAATCAAGCGCAATAATAGTAATGAGTAAAGACCGTATTTATATTTATTCCGATAAAGATCAAGCCTACAGAGTTATATCTTACAATATTTACATGTTAAAGGATACAAGGAAAAATGATACACAGCTGCTTACTTTTCAGGGTAATAACCCCGATTCGGGCAAATGTATCATAACCTTTGAAAGGAGTTTTGATGATAAGCAACCGCGCCAACTGCGAATATTCTCAGGCGATAAAGTATATGTATACAATGTAACAACCTAAAGCCTCAACCTGTCCTTCTCTTCTTCTGTGCCTGCCGACCGGTTCCTTTTGCCCTTCACCTGTTCATTGCCAAATGTTCGGGTAAAAGTGAATTTCACGGCGGGGCGGCTAAAGATCAATTCCCCGGTTGCAATCAGGTTCTTATCGGGTTGATCAATTTTAGGTTTGTATTTCAGCGTATTGAAAATATTACTGAAGTTTAGCCGTAGAGATGTTTTTTTACTGGTGAATTTTTTCTGAATGCCGGCATCCAGCGAACCAACCGGAGTGAATTTGTATACCCCAAATAAACCGGCCGAATTGTAAAAGCCGGAAAGTGATAACGAAAGTTCTTTTGGCAGGGTAAAGATCTGCTGACCCGACAAAAAGAAAGTTTTATTCTCAATGGTGAGGGCCTGTTCATTATATGATCCATTGATCTGCTGAAAACTTCCATTAATATTCATTTGCATACTCCACCATTTGGTTACGGTAACCGGTAACGACAGGCTGATGGTCACTGTTTTTCTGTTGTCCTGGTTTTCAGCAGCCAGCGTTTCTTTGTTGGTGAGCGAATCGATCTTTGGAGAAAAATTCGTGATGGGGTCGGCTTCATAACTAAATGCAACAGACAGTATTTTCTTTTTCCACGTATAGCTCAGGTTTATATTATCGCTGATAGAAGGTTGCAGGCCGGGATTGCCCGAAAAATAGGTGTTGGGGTCCATGAAAATTACAAAAGGGGCCAGGTTCCAGAAGGTGGGCCGGGTGATCCTCCGGCTATAGGAAATGCCGGCTGAATTATTATCATCGATCGTACGCGTTAAAAAGAAGCTGGGAAACAATCTTCCATAATGTCTGTCTACAATATTTTTTTCACTTTCAGTTCCCAGGTTTGAATTGGTATGTTCGAAACGCAAACCCAGTTTCATTTTGGTTTTAGCATCAACTGACCAGTTTAAAGAGGAATAAGCCGCAGAAATATTTTCATTCAACTGCCACGTAGCGCTGAGCAAAGCATCAGTGGTCCATTGGTCCCACTGCAGCCGGGCAACCCTGACTTCATTGGTAAAATCGGAAATGGTGACCTTGGCCCCGGCTTCCCACTGCAGTTTTTTATTTAAGTTCCTTGAATAGTCAACCGCTGCCACCCAAAGATCAATAGGAGTGGTCTTATTGCTCTGCATATCTTCCTCTTTCAGGAAAGAACCTTTATTGTCATAGTAGCTGTTGGTATAATTAACCGGGTTCACATCCTTATAATGCATATAATCAAGATTAACCTGCAGCTTGTTGCCCTCATTGTAAGTTTGCTGCAGATTTATATTAATATCATAACTGGCAGTTGAATGGAATTCATGAACAAACAGATCGACCAGCGTATCAGGTTGCCGGTTTGTAAAATTTGTTGAATTATTATCGGCATCCATGATCCAGCGGCGGTTATAAATAGTTATCAGGGCGCCAAGGATGGTTTTTTTATTGAGATCATAATCAAAACCTATTTTACCATCATGGAAGTCTGTTATAGGCCGTCTGTCAGATGTAGTATAATTTTCCATGAAATTTCCCTGGTTGGCAACCGCATGGTAAAATGAAAAGAATTGTTTACTGTGTTCTGCGTTGTAAGAGTAATCTCCATACAAGTTGAACCGGCTTTTCCTGTGATTGAAATTGATGGAGCCTATTCCAATGATCCCCCTGCTGTACCCCGCAGTAAGCGCATAAGATCCGTTGGTTCCATATTGCACATTTCGTTTTATAACAATATTGATATATCCTGCGTTGCCTTCAGCATCCAGGGAGGCGGGTGGGGTGGTGATCAGTTCAATTTTTTCAATCTTATCGGCAGGCATGCCTTCCAGCATAGGCACCAGGGCCGATACCGGCATACGGGTAATTCTTCCATTCATCATCACTACCACACCATCCTTGCCATTGATAGCAATGGAATTATTCTGGCGATCGACTATTATGCCGGGAGAACGTTCCAGTATATCAAGTGCAGTTGAGCCCGATGCCGTAATGTTACCGGCAACATTGATCACCAGCCGGTCGATTGTTTGCTCAATTAATGGTTTGCGGGCAGCAACCGTAATGCCGGATAATTTTTCTTCTTTTTGCGAAAGCCTTAGCGGCGGCAGTTCAATATGTTCGTTATTGGCAACGAAAACATTTGAATACACTTGTTTATATCCAATAAAAGTACTGGTGACGAGGTAACTGCCTGATGCCACTTTGTCGAACCTGAATCTGCCCTCCTGGACTGTCATCATGCCTTTTATCAGGGAAGAATCTTTTGATCTTAATAATAATACGCTTGCATTGGCCAGCGGTTCACCATTATTGTTCAGCACCCGGCCCTGCACTTTTGATTGGGCTGCAACAACATAACTAAACAGGCAATAAAATAAAGTGATAGCAACGTGAACTCCCGGCCTTTGTTTCAAAGCAGCTAGTATGGTAGCCATAGCATGGCAGTTTACAGGTTAACAAAAAGCGGCGTTAACAGAGAGTATAAAGTAATTGCTTCTATAAGGAAGGAACGTAATAGACGGGAGTACAAATGTAGAAAAAAGTTGGATGCGACCCGGTCAGGGGAATAAATTGTTTTTTCAGGATAAGAAGGGTAATCGTGCCGATGCATCGGGACGATGTGGAGTGTGTTTTACGCCATGGCGCCATTGAGACCAATGGTTTGTCCACTGATCCATTTTGCATCATCGCTGGCCAGGAATACGATCACTTTGGCTATATCATCTACCTCACCCAAACGGTTGAACGCATTCAGCGAAGCCAGCCGGTCGATCATTTCCTTTGTTTTGCCTTTGATGAACAGGTCGGTATTGGTAGGGCCAGGCAATACTGCGTTCACCGTAATGCCTCTTGACCCTACTTCTTTGGCAAATACCCGGGTCAGCTGTTCAACGGCTCCCTTGGTGGCCACATAGGTGCTGTAAGTGGGGATCATAACGCGCGTAAGCGTGGTTGACAGGTTGATGATAGTACCTTTGTCGGCCAGTTTGGTAGCAGCTTCGCGCAGGGTGTTGAATGTGCCGCGTACGTTCACCTCAAACTGACGGGTAAAATCTTCGTCGGTAGTATCTTTCAGCAATTTAGTGATCATAATACCGGCATTGTTGACAAGCACGTCAATTTTGCCATAATGCGCAATGGCTGCATCGAACAGGGCAGTTACCTCAGCGGCTTTGCTTACATCGGCTTTCAATGCAATGGCATCGCCGCCGTTATCTTTGATCTGTTGTACAGTTTGACCGGCTTCTTCTTTTGAGCCTGCATAATTGATGATCACTTTGGCGCCTTCGCCGGCAATTCTTTTTGCTACGGCTGCGCCAATACCTTTTGATGCGCCGGTTACCAGGACTACTTTATTGTTTAACGTGTTCATAAATTATTTTTTATTTGTGTTGTTTGATTGTTTTGGACAACACAAAGATGGTTTACAAACAGGCCCTGGCACGTACAAGAATTACAGCAAGCCTTGCAAATTTCTAAGATCGGCTATTAAACAAGTTGCTTACGGTATTCGGCCGGACTTTGCGCCGTATGTTTTTTGAAGTAATTGCTGAAATGGGAGGCTTCCAGGAAACCCAGTTTACCGGCGATCTCTTTAATATTCATTTGTTTGTCCTGTAGCATGGCTTTGGCTTCGGCAATGGTTTTGTCGGCGATCCAGGCGCTAATTGATTTGCCGGTCTTGCTGGTAATTACGCTTGACAAATAATTTACATGAAGGAATTGTTTATCGGCATAATCCTGTACCCGAAGCTGCGTGCCGGTTTTGCCGCCTGCCAGGTCGCGGAAATGTTGTTCCAGGTTCTGTTTGAATGTTTTAACGATCTGCGAGCTCCGGTTGCCCTCATGAATGGGATTGTAGTCCTGGAAGAAATATTCTTTGATCTTCAGTAAAAGCACTACCAGGGCATTGCCAATGACCTTATTCTTATAAGGAGAATTGCCGTGGTGTTCGCGATAAATAAAACGGTACAATTCTTCTATGATCGCAAATTGTTCGGGTTTTAACACCCGGGGTTCAACAGTTTCCGTAAGCAGGAAAGAGAAATCGCGGTATATCTCAGGATACACCTGCTCTTTCAGAAAGGATTCATTAAAAACGATGAGGCAGGTATCGGTAATGCTTTGCCATTCGAATTTGCGGAAGTTGCCGGGGTTGGTAAAATAAACAGTGCCCGGCACCATGTTAAAATGTAGGTCATCGATGGTATAATTTCCGAAAGCGTCTTTAATAAAAGCAAAACTGAAATAATTGGGCCGGAAGGGGATGGAAGAAATGGGCAATTCTTTGAATTGGTCCTGCAGGTAAAGAATGGTAAAGCCGGATGTTTGATCGACCATGCTATGAGGGATGCCCATGAGCTCATACAGTTCGTTCAGTGTTTTTACAACCAGGTTTTTCGATGACATACCCGAAAGTAAGAAAATTGTTGATAAGGATTTTCAGGGTGGCTATGTCATAAAAAAGCAATGGTTGCCTTCTTTCAGGACAACCATGTTGTTGTTCGTAGCATTGCAATTCAACCTGTCATCAAATAAACAAGTCTTTATAATCCCTTGCAAACTGCTCAAAGGAGATGGCAGGGGTGCCGGTAATATCTTTTACGGTGGTGTAAACGGCGGCTGCTTCCCCACGCGCATAGTGGGCATAATCCTCTATCAGTCCGCCAACCTGCCATTCGGGAAATCCCGCAGCTCTTACGGCGCCTTCCATTTGTTCGGGTGTAACGTCAATGAATGTGACCTCTTTTTCGAGTACGGTTGAAAAAACAGCAGCCATCTGGTAATGGGTGATAGATTCACCGCCTGTTATATTGTATAGCTTGTTTTCATGTCCTGCTTCAGTAAGCGCGTGTGCTGCAACGGCAGCAATATCTCTGATGTCAACTGCGCTGATGGGCGCTTGTCCTACTGCTGCATAGAATTTTCCATCATGCTTAATATGCTCTTTAAACGCCAGGAATCCCTGCATATATAAGTTCGGTCGAAGGAAAGTATACGTTAAGCCAAGTTCTTTGATCCTGTTCTCTACAATGGCATGGTAGCGTAAAAAGCGAACGGGTGATTGTTCCTCAGACGCCAATTGCGACAGTTTTACAATGTGTTTCACTCCGGCCCGGTGAGCGGCATTCACAAAATTCAATTGCAACTGTTCTGATTGTTCCGATGAATGGGTGAGCAGAAAGGCTTTTTCAATGCCCTGCAGGGCCATTACCACACTATTTTCATCGGCCAGGTCGCCGGTTACGATGGTTGCATAGGGTAAACTGTTCAGCAGGTCATTATTGTCTTTTGAGCGTACCAGCGCTCTAAAAGGGACTTTTAATGCATTCAGTTTTTTTGCCAGGTGAGAACCTACATTGCCGGTAGCACCTGTAAGAAGGATGGTTGTCTGTGTCATACAAGCTTTTTTGTTGTTATTTGATGACACAAAGTTGGCCCGCGGCAGCCGGCTGAAATTGTAAGAAAACGAAATCAGCCCCTGGGGTTGCAAATACCTTCCTGGAATTTCAGGTATTTGGAGGGAGTCAGGTTAAGGTAATGCTTGAAATCGTGAATGAGCTGGCTTTGATCGTAATAGCCGCATTCGCTGATGATCTCAAACCAATCCATTTTGGTGTCATTGGCCGCAATGGTCTGGATCAGTTGAATGGCTTTCAGGAAGCGCTGATAGCGGCCCAGTTCTTTGGCAGAATAACCCAACTGTTTTTTGTGGTGTAATTGAATGGAACGTTCAGTCATGTCATTCTTCTCAGAAATGACTTTAATGGGACTTTGGTTATTATCATCAAAGCCGGCAATTTGTATAGCTATGGGATCACGATGTTGCAAATATGGTTTACAGAAATCCAACATAAAATTGACGCGGTTACTGGTATCATTGATCTTATTCAATTCATTCCATAATGCCGTAAAGCAATTTTCATTCAGTAAATCGTCGGGATTTAAAGCGCACTGCCCGGCAATGGGCGCCGTTCCGAAAAACCGGAAAAAAGCATCATCTATAAAATTAGCCACCAGTATTTCTGACCCGGGCGGCAAGGTGTAATCAATCGCTTGTTTTATTGGGCCAATGACAAGGCATTTGTCAATCTCAATGGCATCGTTATGCCGGGTAACGAAAGAAACCGGGGTGCCAAAATTAAAGACCATGATGGTTTGGTAAGAGGGCAGCAGCGTTTGGTGTATGGCTGCCGCCGAGGTGTTTTGCGCAAAGTAAAAATGCGAGAATGCGGCTGAAAATTCCGCAGGCACTTCGATCCGGTAACTATGGTTGGTGTCTTTTGACATGATATAATTGATCAGCGAATTGGTAAGCAATTTACTGATGAATATGGAAAATTGTCCCTTTCATCTCAAAGAAGAAGAACCTCCTTGCTAATCCGCCTATGCCGCATTACTCCCTTTCTGCCCTGTATTTAATTACCTGTAAAATATTATTCTGAATATCTTTCATGATTAAGCCGGCCCACCAGCTTGCATAAAAGTTAAAGGAAGTGGTTAGTTTAAAATGACTGTACAGGTGAAGCCGGTAAGTTGTTTCGTTGAGTTGTTGCAATTCATAGGTTCCATCCAGTACATCAAAATAATCGCCGCCAATAACAACGTGTTTATCCATGGTAGTGGAAGGAATTTCATGGGGATCGGCAGTAATGGAAAAATTCATTTTCTGTTGATGCGCATAACTTATAACCTTTTCATGAAATACCAGTCCGCCACTGAAAATGGCTTCTCTTGAAGCGCCCACGCCCTCATAATCAAGCTCAGCTTTTATTGGTCTTGGAAATCCTAAGGATCTTGTCAGGTAGCCTTTGTCCTGTTCCTTTTTAATTTCTTTTACCCGTGTTACGTTGCTCCATATTTTGTTGGCATTTGAATGGATGTCAATATAGGTGTATGCTTTATATTGGCCGGGAATGAATTTGATCATGCTTTCAATGGGCGAGGTCATCAGTGGCAATAAAAGCAGGAAAGAGATATTTAGCTGTCCGGTCCTTTTTGCTTTTCTGTTCTTTAAATAACCGCCGTATAAACCGCCGAAGGAAGACGTAACTAAAAATATGGGAAGTATCATGATCCAGCAAGCCAGGCCTTCAAGGGAAAAGAACAGCGTCAGTACAAAAAAAGCCAAAATGGGGAGCCAGGGTGCAAAAAGGCAATAGGCCTTTGATTGAACCTTCTTTACAGATGAGAAGTAAACAGTTAATGCCCCGGCAACAAAAGGAAGAAAGAAAATAAAGGAAATTGACATTACCGTGTATAATCGATCTTCTGAGCTAAGGACAGCAAAGGCAAAGTAAAAGATAAAAAGCACCAGGATAGGAATGCCAAAGATTATGAGTACAGATCTGATTTTTTGAGGGGTCATGTTTCATGGGGTTGTAGCTCAAATATAAAACAAACGCCGCCAACAATCACTTTTGTCGATTTTGTTCAATTTTCCCGGTTGCGGGGCCAATAGTTTTGAGTAAAATTTAAAACTATGAGTAACACATCATCAAACAACAACAGGATCCTTGTAATTGGTTCAAACGGTAAAACCGGCCGCCGCATCTATAAAAAACTCACTGATAAGAATATACCTGTAGTGGGGGCTACCTATTCCGGTAATCCGAAATTCGACTGGAATGACAGTGCAACCTGGGAAAATGTACTTAACAATATCAACGGTGTATATATATCATATTATCCTGATCTGGCGGTGCCGGGTGCTGTTAAAGTAATTGCAGCATTTTGTGACCTGGCTGTACAAAAAGGCGTGCAAAAACTGGCATTGTTATCAGGCAGGGGCGAGGAAGAGGCGCAACAATGTGAAAAGATAGTGATGAATGCGGGTGTTGATTTTACCATTGTGCGTGCCAGCTGGTTCTGTCAAAACTTTAGTGAAGGACATTTTCTGGAACCTGTACTGGCCGGCGAGGTGGCGCTTCCGGTAGGTAATGTGGGCGAACCTTTTGTTGATGCCGATGATATTGCCGATGTAGCAGTGGCTGCGCTTACCGAAGATGGTCATAGCAATAAAATATATGAAGTAACTGGTCCACGCCTGTTGACCTTTAAAGATGCGATTGCGGAAATTGCACAGGCCACGGGTAAAGATATCAGGTTTGAACAGGTGTCAATGGATGCCTATGCTGCCATGCTGGCTGAATATGGTGTACCCAAAGACTTTATCTGGCTGGTTACCTATCTTTTCACTGAAGTGCTCGATGGCCGTAATGAAAGTATCAAAGATGGGGTGCAACAAGCCCTGGGTCGTAAGCCAACCGATTTCAGTGAATATGTGCGCAAAGCTGTAGCTACCGGTGTGTGGGGGTAAGGGCTATTGTTTTCATTTGTCCGTTCACTTTAAGGGTTACCTGTTTTTTAACCGGCGACGAAACTTTGTAATGAGTAACCACGCCATCCTTCCAATCAAAATCAACAGTAATATTTCCCCTGGCCTTCAGCCCATGCACTTTCCCGCTTCCTTTCCAGCCATCGGGAATAGCGGGCAGTAATTCAATATACCCGGCATGGCTTTGCAGCAGCATTTCCATAATGGCGGCGGTTGCGCCAAAATTGCCATCGATCTGAAAGGGCGGTCCGGCAGAGAACAGGTTGGGATAAACGCCGCCACCTGCACCATAGTTGATGTCGGTACGAAGTGTGGGCTTCAACAGTTCGCGCAATAACTTAAAAGCACGGTTGCCATCGAGCAGGCGTGCCCAGAATAATTGTTTGTATGCGATTGACCAACTGGGGCCATCATCGCCGCGTACTTCCAGTGTTTTTTTGGCGGCAGCGGCCAGCCCGGGCGTGCCATTGGCCGTGATGAGGTTGGCGGGGTACAATCCATATAAATGAGAAATATGACGATGCTGGGGTTCTGTTTCTTTATAATCACGCAACCATTCCTGTATGCGGCCATCGGGCGCTATTATACCGGCCGGTGGCAATTGTTTTATCATCGCCTGTAAGGTTGCCACAAGCGCTTTGTCGTGCCCCAGTTTTTGTGCAGCTGTAATAACATTGTTGAACAGCTCGCGAATGATCTGGTTATCGATCGTGGCGCCTACACAAATGCTGGCATGCTTCCCGTTCGGCAATTCGAACCAGTTTTCAGGGGAAGAAGAAGGCGCGGTGACCAGCCAGCCGGTTTGTTCATCCTTTACCAGGATGCTCTTGTAAAAAAGCGCTGAACCTTTGAGGATAGGATAAATGCTTTTCAGGTAATTGATGTCATCTGAATAAGCATAATGTTCCCACAGGTTATTGCATAGCCAGCCCGAGCCCGCTTTGGTAACGCCCCACGAAGCGCTTTCGCCCGGTTCGGTAAAACCCCATACATTGGTGATCACATGGGCTACCCAGCCATCGGCATTGTAATAGGCTTTGGCAGTGCGCTCTCCAGGTTTTACCAGTCCGCGCACCAGTTCTGTCAGTGGCAGGTTCAACTCCGAAAGGTTCGACTCCTCAACCGGCCAGTGATTCATTTGCACATTCACATCGAGGTGGTAATCGCCGTTCCAGGGCGTGTGTACCTGGTTGGCCCAAAGTCCCTGCAGGTTGGGTGGCAACAGGCCAACACGGGTACTACTGATGGTCAGGTATCTTCCAAATTGTAAAAAAAGTGCCGGCAATGATCTGTCCTGTTCAGGATGCTGATAAAAGGCGGCGAGCCGTTTGTCGGTAGTCTGGTTTTCAGCCGGGCCGGCGCCCAGGTCAACGCTCACGCGACTGAACAGCTTCCTGAAATTTTGAATGTGTAATTGCTTTTGTGTTGCATACTTTTTTTGAAGGGCAGCCTGCATATTCTTAGCCACCGTGTTCCTGTAATTGCTGTTGCGAAGATCCGTGGCGGTGGAAATATAGATCAGGGCTTCATCAGCGCCTTCCACCACCAGTTCTTTCCCATTCACTGTTTGTTTACCGCCGGTGTTAATGAGCTGAACCTGCGTCAGGTATTGCATGCCTTTGCCATCCTTTCCATTGTCGAGCTGTCCGGCTAACTGAATTGTCTGACCGACAACCGCAGACTCGCCTTTTTCAGAACGGCTGATGCCAACGGAAAAATTGATCGATCCTTTTTTGCTGGCGCTCAACCGTATCACATCCACATCATCGCCAAAACTGGTAAAGTACTCGCGCGTGTAAGTAACGCCATTTATATACAACGTGGTAGTGGCCAGGGCGCTGTCGAGCGAAAGCCGGCGACGGTATTCCGTATAAGCCGCGCCATCGTTATACCGGTAACTGATATTGAGGTCGGCCAGCATTTGAAAGCAGCCCCACTGACCGCCACCCGAACCGGGGCCAAGACACACGAAATTTTTATCGATCAGTTGTTGCGCCTCTTCATTTTTTCCAACTGCCAGCAATCTTCTTATTTCCGGAAGTTGTTTGTAGGCCTGGTAATTATTGGCATCCTGCGCACTGCCCGACCACAGCGTGATGTCATTCAATACCACTTTTTCTTTCTCCACGCCACCATCGGGTGTCATACCCAGCCTGCCATTGCCCAGGGGAAGGGTCTCTTCCCACTGAGCTGCAGGTTTATCAAAGTAGATTTCAAGAGGACGGTTTTGTGCAAAAACTGCTAAGGGAAAAAACAGCAAATACATGCTGGTTGTTATTTTCATACTACTGTGTTATTACTTTTTAAAGGCCGGCGTTAGTTCGCTCATGTTGCTGTAATAGTTATCACCACTCCATACTCTTTTTACCCTGATGCGAATGTAGCGGATGGTTGGGGTATTGGTTCCGAAATCGATCGTGTAGGGGCCTGTGCCATCATCTGAACGGCTTACGTCTTTCAGCAGTATCCAACCTTTGGCCAGTGCATTGGTTTTCCAGTTGGGGTCATTGCCTGGTACGGTAGTAGCTGCATTGGTGATATCGGCAATACCCCATACTTCATAGTCAACCGGGTTGTGGCAACAGTTACGGCCGGTTACTTCCATGGTCCTCAAACTGTCGTAGGCCACACCCATATCGAAGGTGAAATGATGCGGTAATGCACTGTTCCCATCCGAGTGCCACACGTTCGGCCAGCCTTGCGGGCCAACAGAACCATCCCACAATTTGGAAACCTCAGTCCCGCTCATGTAGGGTTGTACATCATAGGGCATATTCACTATCTGAAAAAGCGCTTTGTTACATTTTACGATCCCGAACTCAATTTTCGGAAAGGTATCAACGATAGTGGTGGAGAAGGTATCGAGCGCAGTGCTGCCGGGTGTATAATTCGACTGGTACGCTACTTTGGTGCCGTATTTAAAATCAGTCAGCGTGAGGGTATTTTGCGCAGGCAGCAATGACACTTGTTTCTGTACGTTCGAAGTATTGGTATACCGTACATAGGTTATTGTGTTGGTTGAATCGGGCGTCAGGAAATGCAGCTCGAGCTGATTACCGGCGTCGTTCAGCAATTTATACGGATCGGTAAGATCGATGGGCCGGTTCATGAGGCTTTGCCGGTAGGTTTGGCCGTATACCCGGGCATTTTGTATTTCTGTTGGAATAGAACGGTTGCCCTTTTCATCATAAGAATATACAAAGAATGAATACGTATACTCCTGCAGGGGCTTTATGATGGTGAACAGCGTATCGGAAGGACTATGTGTTACCGCCGTTACTTCGGTAGAATCTGCATAATTGTTCCAGTATACTTTATATTTTGTTACCGATGGATCGGGACTTGGCGACCAGCCTACACCCAAACGAAGGTTACCTGAGCGGGTGAACGTTTTGGTAATGGCGCCGGGATATTTGATCTCCTGGTTATTGAGGAAGTCTTTGAACTGATCGGCTTTCCGCGAACAGGAAGCCAATACGCCAACCAGGGCTGTTATCCAAATAAGTGATGAATGATGTTTGGTCATATGAGCTCGTTTATGGGTTACCGGGGATCGCCCCAGAATGTCAGTTCAGTAATATTGAAAAAATTGTTTGTCAGGGATGCATTCTCGAGGCACTGGAAGCGGAGGTACCTCACTTTTGGCAGGTCCAGGTTGAAGTTGAACGAGAATCCTGCGTTCCAGAAATCAAGGTCTGCATTGGTGTATTGAGGATTGGGCAATCCTGACGGTTTTGCCGGCAAATGGAAAGTACCCAGGTTGATCCATCCATTGGGTGATGCCTGTCCAACTGCAGGAACGTTGGCGCCGGTAGGCATGGTTTCATCAACCGGTGCAGATAACCGGCCCCAGAATGTCCAACTGGTTGGCGCACCAGCCTGCCACAGCCAGTTGCCGCTTCCATCGATGCCGCGGTCCCAGATCGTATACCGGCTCAGCTTGGCTGCCTTGCCCATGTCGAAGGTGATCACGGCTGGCCATACCAGTGGCTGTATCGGTTGTTCGGTATGATAACCCGGTGATCCTGTATTGCCGTTCCACAGGTATTCTATCTCCCAGCCAAAACCGGTTTTGGCATCAGTAGGCAACACGTACCGGCTGAACTTTGATTTATCCTGTTGCAATTCGTAGATCGGCTTCACGGTTGTGAAAAAGGTATCAGAGATATTTCCCCACGGGTCGGTAACGTAAAAACCAAATTTTACAGGGATGGTATCATACCCGCGCAGGCTGTAATTGATGGAATCCTTGTTGGTATAATTCTGATTGACGATCTCAAATTGTTTGGTCACCGGGTTATTGTTAATTGCGATGATGCCGAGGTCGCCTTTAAAGCTGTTCAGTACATTAATATTAATGCCGCCGAAATCGGCTTTTGTTTTTATGGTATTAAAAGCCTGGATGTAAGGCGGGGTATCGGGATGCACGGTGACCTCAACCGGATCACTTTGCACGTTGGCCCTGCTTACTGTATAGAGCAACACTTTATAATCCTGGCTTTTTGCAAAACCGCTTACATTGATGGTATCCGAATAAAACGAGGACTTGGTTTGCCGGCTCACTTTATCATTGATCAAATAAGTAGCCTGTACATACAGGATGTTATCCGATTTGGGCAGGGCATAGGTGAGAATGGCAGAACCGGGCCCGTTCTTTATTTGTACGTTGCTTACCGGGTCGGGTTTTGTTGTATCGTTGGAAACAACGCCTTTATAATCGTCGATCTTGCTGCAGGCAAAAAATACCACTGTTATCGCTACCTGTAGCAGGGGCCGTACCAGTTTTTTATATTGATTTGTCATGATCATATTTTAAGCAATTCGTGATATGGTTTACCAATAGGGTGTTTGAACAAGATTGGGGTTGGTGAGCAGGTCGTATTCCTGAATGGGGAACAGGTAATCGCGCAAGCCGAATGAAGGCTGGTATACCGTGCTCAATTGGTAATAGCCCGATACGGTGCGGTTGAAAACGGTCCAGCCCTGGAAAGGAGTAGCCAGTACAGATTGCAATTCTTTCCAGCGGCGGAGGTCCCAGCCGGCCTGTCCTTCAAAAGCTAATTCAATCCTTCTTTCCTGGTGAATGATCTGGCGCAGGCCGTCTTTTGTGGTTGGCTTGCCCGGGTTGCGCGAATATTGCGACCACGACGTCAGCACACCGGGCAATCCCGCTTTTGTTCTTACTTTATCTATCCAGCTATATACTTCTGCAGAAGGGCCATTCACTTCGTTCAAACATTCTGCATACAACAACCACAAACCCGACAACCTGATGAATACCCAGGGATAGGTTTGCCATACCGTGTTCTGCCCGGGAACCGATTGGTAATGACACAGCTTTTTGGCCCAGTAACCGGTGGCATTATACCGGGTACGGTCGGGCGGTGAAGCATAGCCATTCACGGCATTCACATAGTTGGGGTTGCGGTCATCGGTAAGGCCTGAACCGAACCAGTTGGCGCCATCAAAGGCAACGCTGGAATAATAACGCGGCTCGCGGTAGAAGTTCCCTTTGGCAGTCGTATAATCCTGTCTGATATAATAACGGTGTGCGGTGTCGCCATTCATCAGCTTATAACGATTGGTGTAATCCCAGTTTTTATCTTCATTGATGGGCACGCCGTTGTTGCTGTAAAATATTTCTGATTCTGAAACCGGCACAGAGAAGTTGGAGTAAACGGCAAATACATTCGAGGCTGCATCGGCCGTTACGCGGGGCATGGCCATATACTGCCAGCCAAAATTCGGGTTCAACGTCCATACCTGTTCGGGGTTCCATCCATCTACAAAGGCGCCCTGCAGGGTAAGCAATTGTTTGGTTTTGTCGCTCATGCTCACAATATTTCCCTGTATGCGCAATTCGTAAGGTTTGGCGCCAATTGCCACTGCTGCATCGATGGCTGCCTTGCATGCATCGGCGGCACGTTGCCATTTTGAAGGATCGGCTGCTGCAGGAAATAAACTTTCGCCATCTTTACCCTTGAACGAAACATAATCGGGGTTGCCATTGAACAGCGGACTGGCCTGCGTGGTGAGCACTTCTGCCTTTACTGCAAGGGCGATCGTTTGGGTAATACGGCCAGCCTCGGCGGCTGCATTTTGTATGGCTGGCGGCAGATCAACCATGGCTTCATCGAGCGTTTTAACCACATAGTTGAAACAGGAATCAAGCGTTTGTTGCTTTTGACGCACTTCCTGCGAACTGGCGTTAATGGGTATAGATTTATCCTCGATGGGAATAGGACCATACATGCGCAGCAACCAGTAATGGTAATAGGCTTTCAGGAATTTGGCTTCGGCTACCCAGCGTTTTTTGGTAAAAGGCTCTACATCCTGCGGTATGTTGATATTTTCAAGGAAAATATTGCACTGGCGAATAGTTTCCCAAAAGCGAAGGCCCATATTGTAACCATCCCAGTAATTGTGCAGGGGATTGAGGCTGTTCTGCAACCCACGCATGAGGTTGAAGCCGCCATCGCCACCTGCGCCGCCGAGTGTGGTTTGGTCCTGCATATTGATCGGGAATAAGATCTCGCCCGAAGCCGTAAAGCCTGCGTTGCGTCGAACATCGGCCAGGTTCTGCAAATTGGAATAACAACCAAACAGGTAAGCCTGCGCTTCATTGGCGTTGCTGAATGAGCTTTCAAGCGTAGCTACATTGTCGGGGGTTACATCGAGGTATTTTTTACAACCCGGCATAACCGCTACTATGCAACCCGTCAGTAATATATTTAAGAAGGTCTTCATGTCCTTTTATTTAGTTCGTTCAAATAATTGCTGGCAATTGATCGTGGTTAGAATTCGAATTTCAACCCGAGGTTATATATTTTTTGAACCGGGTAGGCGAAACCGTTGCCGGCCAGTTCGGGGTCCCACAATTTGAATTTGCTGAAGGTGAACAGGTTCAGTCCGCTGAAGTAAATGCGCGCACTGTTCATAAAGATGCGGTTGCTCCATTTTTTGGGAATGGTATAACCTGCTTCCACCGATTTAAGCCGTATAAAATCACCATTGCGCAGCCACCAGGTACTTGTTTGCTGGTTATTGGGAATTTCATAGGTGCTCAGGCGGGGCCACAGTGCATACAGGTTTTGATTTTCTGCCGACCAGTGATCGTTGGCATAAGCCTTTAAGATCTGTGCATTGTTGGCGAAAGGAGCGGTTCCAAAGATATTATTGTAGAAATCGGTGCGGGCGGTAGGATCAATAAAGAAAGTTGACCGGGCCGATCCCTGGAAGAAGGCGCTGATGTCAAAATTCTTGTAACCTACAGAAAATCCGAAACCATAAATGATTTGCGGCGTTGAAGGCAAACCGATAGGCACCTGGTCATCCTGGTTAATGACGCCATCCTTATTGATGTCGCGGTATTTGATATCGCCGCCCATGGGCAGGTAATTACCAAAGATCTGGGCAGGCGAATTGCGGGCTTCCTTATCATCCACAAACAATCTTTCTGCAATATAGCCGAATGGCTGGTTGATCATTTGTCCGGTATGGAAGCTCCAGCTATTGTGATATTCCGGTTCTTCGAGGTGGGTTACTTTGTTGCGGGTAATGGTGAGGTTACCCAGCACAGAAGCCCAAAGGCTGTTCGAAAAGTCCTGCCGGTAATTAATGTTCAGGTCAATGCCTTCTGAACTGGCCTTGCCCAGGTTACTGCGCAAATTGTTTTGAGCAGTGGTCTCAATACCAACAGTGACCGGAATATAACCACGTTGAATAAGGATGTTATACCTTTTCTCGCGATATACTTCGGCCACAATATTTAACTTTTTGAACAGGGTGATCTCTGCTGCGAGGTTTGTTTTGCGCGAAGTTTCCCAGGTTACATCAGGATTGGGGTAAGCATAGATCGTTGTTCCGCGCATGGTCACCGAATTATTGGTACCAAAGGAAGCACTGTTGCCTGCATCGGGCGCTACGTTCGACAGGTAAAAGAACCGTTGCGAATTGGGATCGCCAATGGCATCATTCCCCACCAGGCCGTAACTGCCCCGCAGCTTCAGGCGGGTAATGAGGTTGGCGAGATTGCCAGCCCAGAATTTTTCATTCGACACTACCCAGCCTGCACCCACTGTGGGGAAGAAGCCAAAACGGTGTTCAGGAGAAAATTTCTCCGAACCATTGTAACCAAAATTGAATTCAACGAAATATTTGTTATCATAGGAATAGCTGGCGCGGCCCGAAACTCCGAGGTTGCGGTTGGGTAAGGAAGCCTGCAGGCTGCCGGCATTTCCGCTCAGGGTCTGCTGCCGGGTTCCAACCAATGAAGCGCCTGCATTATGTTTACCAAAAAGGCGGCTGTAATCGATCCTTCCTAACATGTACACATACGAGTTCTGGTATTTGGGTCCTTCGTTGTAGCTGAGGTATTCACGGGCCGAACCTGGTTGCGAGTTCAGCCAGCTGAGCTTGTACTCGCCGGTCTTTTCATCATAACTCTGTACGTTATAATAAAAGGGCGCGTAATTGCGGCTTACATCAAAATAAGAATACCGGTTGGTACTGAACATGCCAAAGAAGGTGAGGCCGGGTGTAATGAACTTCAGGTTCTGGTTCACTTCAAACTGGGCACTCATGCGCGATTCGGAAAAGCTTTTATAACCATACATCAACGATGCATAGGGATTCGCCTGCAAATTGCCGGTTTGGTCAATGGCATTACCGAACAGAATGTGTTTGGTATTGCGGTTGGCGCTGTCGGGTTGAAAAAAGGCCGGGAAGGCAACGGGGTTCGAATGCAGCACCTGCGAATACAGATCGGTGGCAAATGTGCCGCCCTGGTTGCTGATGGGGCCCAGGTATTCGTTGAAATTACCCCAGAGGCGCACACCTACTTCGGTAGTGGAAGTGGCTTTTATGCTGGTGTTGGCCCGCAACTGGTAATTTTCAAATTTCATTCCTGAGTTGAAATTGTTCACCGGGTTCACCTGCAGAATACCATTGTCTCTCGAATACGAACCGGCCACATAATATTTTGCCAGGTTGTTACCGCCGCTCACACTGAAGTTGGCCCGGTAGGTACGGGTGTTTTCTTTGAAGGTAGCCTTCATCCAATCGGTGGCAGGATAGATGTAGGGATAAATACCGCCTTCACCCGCCAATGTTTTTTGCGTACCGATGATCTTGTTGGGGCTATAGAATGGCGTAGCCAGCGGGTCCCTGGTGGTAAGCGCTTCGTTGTACGTGCGCATATACGTAATGGGATCGGCCAGCTCGATATTTTTAGTGGGTTCAGAAATAGCCGATTCAACCCGGAGTTCCACTTTTGCCTTGCCGGCCTTTCCTTCTTTGGTGGTCACCAGAATTACGCCATTAGCGCCGCGGGCGCCATACAGCGCAGCAGCACTGGCATCTTTTAAAATGGAAAAGCTGGCGATATCATCAACCTGCAGCCTGGCCAGGTCGCTGGCGGTAAGCTCGATGTTATCTACAAGTATGAGCGGACTGTTACTATACCCAAGTGTGGTAACGCCGCGAATGAAGAACGAGGAGTTGTCGAGCCCCGGCTGCCCGCTTCGTTGAAAGGCGATAACGCCGGCCACTTTTCCTGCAAGGGCATTGGTGAGGTTGCTGGCCGGTATTTTTAATTCACCCGGCTGTATGCTGGTAACAGAACCAACCACTGCTTCGCGCCGTTCTTTGCGGCCGAAGGCGGTAACCACCACCGCGCCAAATGTGTCGATCATTGGCGCCAGGTTTACAGTCACTGTTTTACCTTTTTGAACGATCAGTTCCCTGGTGCGGTACCCAACATAAGAGAACTCAAGCAGCGCCTGGTTGCCTGAAATGTCGAGGGCAAAGGCGCCTTTTTTGTCGGTACTGGTTCCCTGTCTCGATCCTTTGATGACCACCGATACCCCATTGATGGGTTGGTGGTTAACACTATCCAGTACAAACCCGGTCAACGGCCCGGCAGTTTGTGCGAATGAATGCAACGACAGGAAATTTACAACGATAACGATAAGCAGAGGGGGTGGCAAGCGATGAAATGAACGCTTCCAGCTGTGTAAGCAGGCAATTCTAATATTCATATTCAAGCAATTGTTGGTTTGGTTGGCATGGGCAGCACCCATGCGACGGAAACTTTAAAAGAAAAGGTGTATCACGACGTACTGTTCTATACTATACTATACCACTAAATTATTACAATATTTCAAACATCCAAAAAAATGTATGATTTGGGATTAATGCTAAATACAATAAAGAGGGTTTAGCGTATGTTTTAGCGAATTCAGGTACATTTGAATATCACCTTCCGTCCTTACTAAAACAGGTCAACTGGTCCCGTGCCGAAAGTAGCGTAGAGCTATTCAATGAACTATTTAAATCGATTGCCATTATGAAACATGCCCTCATCATTATTGTAATGCTCTTTTCCATCCTGAGCATGTCGAACGATTCTTTTTCCCAGGATCCCTGGAAGATCACCGCCACACAGATCGACCGCTCAAACTATTATGGCATTACCGTTGCCAATGGTATGATCGGTATTGTATCGTCACCGGAACCGTTCAAGGTAAAAGAGGTGGTGCTGGCGGGGGCTTATGACTTATATGGACGTGGCCGGGTAAGCAATTTTCTGCGCAGCTTCAACCTGCTGAACATGAACCTTGATGTTGATGGCCGCCGGGTTGATGCCGCCAGCATTACCAATTTTAAGCAGGAACTCGATATGCAGCATGCCGCATTTACCAGTTCATTTGACTATGGCGATAAAGCTACAATCAGCTATACCTATTATTCATTGCGTCAATTGCCGTTCACCGTATTGATGGATGTAAACATCACTGCCAAAAAAGATCTCACTATTACCGGCTCCAGCGTAATGGAAGCGCCCGATGCGTTGAAAGATGTACAGAATTATTACAACGAAATTGACCGGCCGCATGTGGTGTTGTCGCTGCTTACTTCATCGGCCAAATCACCTACGGGGAAATTAATGCTATGCGCCTCCAATACATTTTTATTTGCGGAACCGCATGGGCAGGAACCGCGGGTGATCCATGAAATGTGGGACAATAATATGCACCTGATGAAGTTTTCAAAGAATATAAAGGCAGGAGAGCAATACCGCTATTCAATAGCTGGTTCTTCAATCACTTCTGCGCATCATGACGATCCATTGAATGAAGCAGAGCGCCTCACCATTTTTGCCCGGTTGGAAGGGCGTGACCGGCTGTTGAAATTTCATCAGCAGGCCTGGGACAGTCTTTGGAAAAGTGATATTGTTATTGATGGCGATGCGCAGGCGCAACAGGACGTGCACAGCATGCTGTATCATCTTTATTCTTTTGTACGGGAAGGAACCGCCAATTCGCCATCGCCCATGGGCCTGAGCGGACTGGGCTACAATGGTCATGTTTTTTGGGATGCAGAACTATGGATGTATCCGGCCTTGTTGGTGTTGCATCCCGAACTCGCACGCAGCATGGTGGAGTATCGCTTTCAACGATTGGATGCCGCCAAACGAAATGCATTTGCCAATGGGTTTAAGGGCGCTATGTATCCCTGGGAAAGTGCCGAAAGCGGGGTGGAAGAAACCCCGGTGTGGGCATTGAGCGGACCCTTTGAACATCACATTACCGCCGATGTGGCCATTGCTGCCTGGAATTATTATGCGGTAACGCAGGATAAACAATGGCTTCACGAAAAGGGATACCCGATATTATCAGCAACAGCCGATTTTTGGGCAAGCCGTGTTGAACGGAATGGAGCAGGACATTATGATATAAAAAATGTAGTGGCAGCGGATGAATGGGCCGAGAATGTAGACAACAATGCATTTACCAATGCAGCGGCCAAAGCCAATTTACAATACGCCACACAGGCCGCAGGTATACTTGGCATAACGCCCAATCCCGAATGGATGACGGTAGCCAATAATATTCCTATTTTAAAATTAGACAATGGCGTTACACAGGAACATGCAACATATAAAGGCGAAGGCATTAAACAGGCCGATGTTAACCTGCTGGCCTATCCGTTAAAAGAGATCACTGATGTTAAACAGATCCGTAAAGACCTGGAGTATTACGAAACAAGAATTCCCAATGAAGGAACGCCGGCCATGACGCAAGCTGTTTTTACTTTGTTGTATGCGCGCCTCGGCGATGGCAGTAAAGCGTATCAGTGGTTTAAAGATGCCTATGTACCAAACCTGAATCCGCCGTTCAGGGTAATTGCCGAAACAAAGGGTGGAACCAATCCCTATTTTGCCACCGGTGCAGGTGGTATTCTGCAAGCGGTATTAATGGGTTTCGGCGGGCTTGAAATTACTCCTAAAGGAATTATTCAGATAAGATCATCACTGCCTGCCAACTGGAATAAACTTACGATCACGGGAGTGGGGGTAGGGAAGAAGACGTATAACAGGGAGGGGAAGTGAAAGCCCGGTTTTTATACCGGCACACTTTATGTAAAAGTTGGGCCAGCTCAGGCATTAATATCTATAGATACAACAAGAACATCAATTTCTTTTCCTGTGTATTGTGAGAGTTTAGTGGATACTTCCTCAACGATCTGCCGGGCCTTTTCAAAGGTGATCGTATAGTTAAAGGACATTTGTATTCCGGATTTTTCCGTTGAATACGAAAATTCATCTTTGCCAACCTGGTAGTATGTTCTGTTGTTTTTGGAAACTTTTGTCCAGGTCAGGGAATCAGGGGTCATCAGGTTGTCAAAATCTTCCCGCTTTATTTCCAAATCACCAGGGGTGATTAAAAATTCAAAGTCCTTCCCTGTCATGTGTGTTGCCTTCATAACCTTTCCGGTGCCTTTATAAGCGCAAAGGTAAGTTTCTTAATCGTTGCCCGGTTGCAGAAAATATGGCATTTGCCAGGGCTGGGGCAATGGGGGGAACGCCCGGTTCGCCGGCTCCGCCCATTTTTTCGGTGCCGGGAACTATATATACTTCAATATGAGGGCATTCATTCATCCGCACGAGGCGGTAATTATGAAAATTAGACTGGTGAACCCTACCTTTTTCAAGGGTTATTTCACCATACAGGGCTGCCGAAAGGCCGAAAATAATGCCCCCTTCCATCTGGGCAATAACGCCGTCCGGGTTTACCGCCACGCCGCAATCAATGGCGCATACGACCCGGTGCACCCTGATGTGTTTGTTCTCAACAGAGATCTCAGCAATCTGTGCTACATAGCTTCCCATGGCTTCGTGAACCGCAACACCTTTAAACCTGCCCGGTGGTAACGGTTTGTTCCAGCCCGCTTTTTCAGTAAATTTACCATACATGTTATAAAAACAACGTTATGGAGTTTGTGGATTATTATAGTATACTGGGTATCGATAAAAGCGCTTCGCCCGACGAGGTAAAAAAAGCATACCGAAAACTGGCGCGCAAGTATCATCCTGACCTCAACCCTAATGATACGGCCGCCAATAAAAAGTTTCAACAGATCAATGAGGCGAACGAAGTGCTGAGTGACCCGGAGAAAAGGAAGAAGTACGATCAGTATGGGAAAGACTGGGCGCATGCCGAACAGTTTGAGCAGGCGAAAAGGTCCCGGCAGCAACAGCAGCCATTTGGCGGCGGTGGACAGCATTTTTCATCGGAAGATTTTGGGGAGGGCGACTTTTCCGACTTTTTCGAATCGTTGTTCGGGCGGCAATCACGCCGGGGTGGCAGCAAATCAAAGTTCCGCGGGCAGGATTATGAAACGGAAATGAAAGTTAATCTCACGGATGCGTATGCTACTCATAAACAAACGTTCACGGTAAACGGAAAGAATATTCGCATTACTGTACCAGCAGGCATTGAGGATGGCCAAAAAATACGGCTCAAGGGGCATGGGGGCGAAGGTTTGAATGGCGGCCCTGCCGGAGACCTGTATATCACGTTTTCAATTGTTAATAATACGTCTTTTAAACGCCTCGGTAATGATCTTTACCAAACACTGGATATTGATTTGTATACAGCGCTGCTTGGCGGCGAAGTTACCATTGATACACTCAGTGGTAAGGTGAAAATAAAGATCAAACCTGAAACGCAGAACGGTACAAAGATCCGGTTGAAGGATAAAGGATTTCCGGTATACAGGGAAGAAGGCCGGTTTGGCGATCTGTATATAACTGTGCATGTTAAGTTGCCCACTAACCTTACCGAAGAGCAGAAGAAATTATTTAAACAACTATCTGAAATGAAATAAAATGCCAGCCATGGACAATGAACAGCTGATAGTCGTAAGCGAATTTTGCGCCGGACACCATATAGAAATTTCTTTTATAGAATCCCTTGGTCAACAAGGCCTCATTAATATCTCTACCATCGGCGAACAACTGGCTATTTCCGATACACAGCTACCTTTACTCGAAAAAATGGTGCGGCTGCATTATGAGCTTGATATAAACCTGGAAGGAATAGAAACCATTTTTCATCTGCTCGGGCGGATAGAAGCAATGCAGCAGGAGATGCGGGAGTTGCAGAAAAAAGTGCGGTTATATGAATAGCCGGTAAAAGCGGGTTAATTAATATCCATTTCTGGTGCTGAAAATGGACAGATTTTTATTGTTGGGAAAAAGGCTACATTTGTCAAAATCAACGACCAGCTTGCCCAACTTGCAACCATATGATGATATGGCTCTTTTTCTTCGTATTGCGCAGTCAGATGAAGCGGCATTCAGGCAGTTATTCGAGCGGCACAAAGTACGTTTTTATGCAACTGCATTGAAGTTGACCCGATCCCCGGTGCTTGCAGAAGAAATAGTTCAGGAAATATTTCTTACCATTTGGCTGAAGCGGTCCCTGCTTCCGGATATAGAAAAGCCTGAAAGCTACCTGATCACAATGGTTTACAATAGTGTATCCAAATATTTCAGGAAGCTGGCCATTGAAAAGAAAATGCGCGAAGAAATAGCCGGCTCACCTGCTGAAAATAATCAGGAAGTGGAGAATTGGCTTGATGCAAAGGAAAGTCAGCAATTGATCCTTGCCGCCATTAACAAATTGCCCACTCAGCAACAACTTATTTATAAATTAAGCAGGGAAAGCGGTTTAAGCCGCGAAGAAATAGCCGGGCAACTTGGCATTTCTCCCAATACTGTAAGAAATCATTTGCAGGAAGCTATGAAAAACATTCGGTTATATCTTCAACAGGCTACGGGACTGTCGGCCATCCTCTTTATAATAAATTCGTAAAAATTTTTCTTTCCACTGGTACATTTGTTTGTCTCGCGACTCTATTTTAATGCGGGTTCATAACAACCCGTTTTAAAGAATAGTAATGATTGCTATGCCTATCTCCAACGACAGGGTCATGTATTTGCTGCAGCAATATTCGCGGGGCATTTCTTCTGCCGCCGAAGAGCAGGAACTATTTCATTGGATGGCTTCAGCAAAGGATACTTCCATTCTTAAAGAGCATATTGCCAGTTTATTAATTGAAACACAAGACGCATCAGCATATACCGGTGTTAACTGGGAACAGTTGTACGGAAAGTTATTGGAAAATGCAGGAGATTTAAGCAGCAGGGCCGCTCCGGTACGCCGGTTGTTTACTTTAACCAGGGTGGCAGCAGCGATCCTGATTATCGCTTTATCTGCATCAATAGTTTATTATTTCATTCATCAAAAGCCGAAAAAGGATCTTCCTGTAGCTGTGCAACAGAAAGCTTTACCGGTTAAGGATCTGGCGCCCGGTGACAACAAAGCAACCTTGCAGTTGGGCGACGGCTCAGTAATGGTTCTTGACAGTGCCAATACAGGCGAAATAACACGACAAGATAATACTGCCATTATTAAAACGGAAGACGGGGCTATTGCCTATACTGGTACAGGCAGCCAGTCTGCTATATTTTATAATATCCTCAGCACGCCCCGCGGGGGTCAGTATCATGTTACATTGCCCGATGGTACAGGCGTATGGCTGAACGCTGCTTCCTCCCTGCGTTATCCTACTGCCTTCAAAGGAAAAACGCGGGATGTAGAACTTACCGGTGAAGCTTATTTTGAGGTGGCCAAAGCATATGATAAAAAAGAACGCCTGCCATTTATAGTACATGTAAAACAAATGCAGGTGGAAGTGCTTGGCACCCACTTTAACATAATGGCATATGATAATGAAAAAACATTGAACACCACGCTGCTTGAAGGAAAAGTTAAAGTATACAAAGGAAATAAAAGCAGTTTACTGTCGCCGGGACAGGAAATACAATTAAGCGATCAGGGCGAATTCAGAATGATCCCCAATGCCGATGTAGACCTGGCTGTTGCCTGGAAAAACGGCTACACTTCATTTAAGAATATGGATATTACCGGTATTATGCGGCAAATAGAAAGGTGGTATAATGTAGATGTTGAATACGACGGCGTAATGCCCCACAGGACCTTCTCAGGGGAAGTGCCGAGATCGGCGGGACTTTCACAATTATTACAGATCCTTCAGGCCAGTAACATAAGTTTTTCTATCGAAGGCAGAAAAATAAAGGTAAGGCCATGAAAATATTTATATCGTAAAGCTTTTTATAACAACTTAAAAATCTAACTGAGTGATTTGTTAAGCCGAAAAAAAGCCGGAAGTGATGGAAGCACCTCCGGCGGTAAGTTCGGGTTAACCCAAAATCACAATCGGCGAAGACTGCTTTTTCATTAACCCAAACAAAACAAATGTATGCAATTGACTGCTAATTGTAAACTCCTTTACAAAAAGGAGGGTGCTTCGTTTTGCCGGCGAAGCTTTATAACCAAAACGCTGTTGATAATGAAATTTACAGCCATCTTTATGTTTGTTGCCTGCCTGCACGTAAGTGCTAATGTGCATGCACAAAAGATCACTCTTCAGGAGAAGAATACACCTTTATCAAATGTGTTCCGACAAATTAAAAAACAAACGGGATTTGTATTCTGGTATGAAGACAATTTGTTCGACGGAAAAAGAAAAGTGAACATAGATGTTAAGGATGCGTCTATTGAAACGGTATTGAATCTCCTGCTGAAAAACGATGATCTCACCTATGAGATCATAAATAAAACAGTAGTGCTGAAACGCAGGCCGGTAGTTACGGCAGTTCCTGCCAAAATCGTTGAACAAAAACCGGTTGCAAAACCGGTAAAGGGCCGTGTTACTGATGAAGACGGGAAACCGCTTGAAGGGGTTTCTGTTTCAATAAAGGGAACGTCGATAGGCACTACTACCCGCGCAAATGGAGAATTTGAGCTTGAAATTCCCGACAATTCAGGTAACGTTTTACTATTCAGTTTTGTTGGCCGGCTATCTGTGGAAGTTAATATTTCAGGGAAGTCGTTCATAAAGGTACAGTTAATGAATGCCGGCGAGCAGCAGGAACAGGTTACCATAATAGCCTATGGTTCGCAACGTAAGTCGCTTGTAACTGCGGCCGCCTCTTCAGTAAAGGGCGGTGAGCTGGTAAGAACGCAATCGGCCGATCTGGGAAGTGCATTGCAGGGTATGGCTGCGGGAGTAACGGTTACTTCACCAACCGGCGCGCCCGGCACCGAAGCTGTTGTTCGCATCAGGGGTATCGGCACTTTAAACAATAACAACCCGCTGTATATAATTGATGGCATACCGGTGAACAGCGGTCTTACCACCATCTCGCCTTCAGATATTGAATCTGTAGAGATCTTAAAAGATGCTTCAGCCGCTTCTATTTACGGCGCCCGGGCAGCCAATGGGGTAATTCTCGTAACCACAAAATCGGGTGCTGCCGGAAAGAATATGATAAACATAGATGCTTCTTTAGGTATTGCCGCTGTAAGCCATGAACCCAAAATGGTGAATACTTCGCAATATATACAGTTGCAGAATGAAGCGTTTGCCAATGATGGAAACAGTAACAGGAATACTGATGATCCCGCAAAATTACCCAATACCAACTGGCAGGATGTGATTTACAGGCAGGGCATAACCCAGAAGTACAATGCGAGCTTTTCGGGTGGTAATGATAAAACCCGCTATTACATCTCAGGCAATACCGTCGATCAGAAAGGCATCATTGTAAACTCGTACTTTAAACGTTATGGTATCAGGACCAATGTTGTGTCAGATGTAAAATCATGGTTTCGTATTGGGGAGAATATAAATATCACGTTCGACCGCAATCAAAGCGTTGGCGCTTCGGGCGATGGAGGAAGGGCCGGAAGTTTGCCCGGTGTGGTAAGATATGCCCTTATCAGACCTAATGCCATTCCGGTATATGATCCGGCAACAGGGTTATTGAGCGATCTGCCCCCCGCTTCCCTTTATAAGAACCCTAACCTTTACGGTGACGGAAAAAATCCTTTGGCGATTGCTTTATACAGAAATAATACCCTGAACCGGTACCGGTTGGTAGGCGATGTATTTGCCGAAGCAAAGCTGCTGAAAGGACTTAAACTTAGGACCGATTTTGGCCTTGACTATTATACCAACGAACAACAGACCTATACCGGGCAGATCCCGGGCGACAGAACAACGCTGACAGATTTGAACAGATCAGTTGATAAGTTCAGGAACCGGTTCAACACGCTGAACTGGACCAACGTGCTTACCTATTCAAGGAATATTAAAGATGACCACGACGTAAACATAACTGCAGGAACAGAATACGTTGCCTACACAGCTGATTACCTGTCTGCCTCCCGCAATGGCTACGATGCCCGTTCTGATAACAATGGCGATCTCCAATACCTGGTGTATGGCACGGGACAGCAATTTGCAGATGGAGTAAAACAGCAATGGGCACTGATGTCGTATTTTGGAAGGGCTTCTTATGCTTTCCAGGGAAAATACCTGGCCACTGCCAGCCTCCGTTCAGATGCTTCTTCGCGTTTCAGCGAAAAGAACCGCAGGGGTTATTTCCCTTCTTTTTCTTTAGGATGGAATGTGGCCCGTGAATCTTTTATGAAATCAATTACGTGGATGAATGATCTGAAGATCAGGGGAAGCTGGGGACGCCTCGGCAACCAGGAAATTGGCTTTTACCCGTTTTCAACTATATATTCAACCACCAATAATGTTTTACAGGTCGTCAGCAAAGGCAATCCCGATGTAAAATGGGAATCTACCGAACAAACCAATATAGGTTTTGATGCTGCCATACTGAACAGAAGGGTTAAAGTATCTGTAGACTACTACATAAAGAATACCAGCGATATTCTTATTCAATTGCCTGTTTCCTTTACCAACGGCGACGCTGCACCTCCGTATGTAAATGGAGCGGGCATGCGCAACCGGGGCCTTGATGTTACCGTAAATTACAGCCAGGCGCATAATGACTGGAACTGGAATGTGACCGGTAATGTAACTACCGTAAACAACCAGGTTACCTCATTATATAAATCAAAAGAACAATTGATCAGTGCAGGCAATGGACTCATATTACTGAAGGAAGGAGAGAGTGTAAGCTCGTTTTACGGTTATAAAACAGCCGGAATATTCCAGAACCAAAATGAGATCGATAGTTATAAAGACAAAAACGGCAACCTCATACAGCCAAACGCAAAACCTGGCGATATTAAATTTGCCGACATCAATAACGATGGGGTGCTTGATGATAAAGACAGGAGCATCATTGGTCATGGGTTGCCAAAATTCCTGTACAGTATAAACGGTACTGTAGCCTATAAACATTTCGATCTGAACGTGTTTGTAAATGGCGTAAGTGGCAACCAGATTTACAATGAAGTGGATAATATAATCAACAGCTTTGATTCAAGGGGCTTTAATACAAAACTTGATTTTTACAACAATCGCTGGCATGGCGAAGGAACCAGCAACAAAATACCAAGGGCAACGTATCTGGATGGTAATAACAACAGGCGTACATCAGACCGCTATATAGAAAGTGGAGCTTATGTGCGATTGAAAAATGTGGTGCTCGGATATAATTTTTCACAGAAAAAGCTGCAGACAATCGGAATAACCAATGCCCGGCTGTTTGTAAGCGCACAGAACCTGGCAACAATAACCCGCTATAAAGGCGCTGATCCCGAGTTGTATACCAACGACAATCTGGCCAATTATGGCGATCTGGGTATTGGCATCGACATGGGAACCTATCCTCCCGCCAGATCTTTCACCGTAGGTATTCAGCTAAATTTCTAAACAACTGCTTTATGAAAAAAACATTAATTATAATAACTACTATATTATTGTTTGGATGTACCAAACAATTGAATAAAATTCCGCAGGGACAACTTACCGAATCGAATGTATTTACACAGGCCGGCGATTTTCTTTTAGCCATAGACGCCGCATATGAACCTTTAACCAACCGGTGGCGTGGTAGCTGGGATTGGGATGCCGGCGCGGCCATTCCGCGCGACTGGGTAACAGGCGATGTAATGAGTGATGATGCCGTAAAAGGCGGCGGCGGTCTCGGCGACCAGGAAGATATGCGCCGGATGCAAACCTTTGCTATATTCCCCACCAATAATAATGTGCTGGGTATATGGCGGTTCAATTACAAAGGTATCAACGCTGCCAACACAGTTCTTCAGCAGGATGGTTTAAAAGCCCCTGACCTCAACGACGCTACACTGAAGCGCATAAAAGGTGAAGCCTGTTTTTTACGTGCCTTCTACTATTTCCGTCTGGTAATAAACTTTGGTGCGGTGCCCTTATTAATACCCGAGAAAGGCCTCAACGACAATACAAAAAGAAATTCCGTTGATGAAGTATATGCTCAAATAGACGAAGACCTTAAAACGGCTGCATCGGTATTACCGGCTTCTTATGCCGTTACTGATTACCAGCGGGCAACAAGTGGTGCTGCCCATGCATTATGGGCCAAAACATATTTGTACCGTAAGCTTTGGCAAAAATGCCTCGACGAAATTACTTTGGCCGAAAACACGGGTAATTATGCCCTGTTGCCCAAATATGCCGACAATTTCAACGGCTCGGGAGAAAAGGGGAGTGAGCTCATTTTCGCTTCGCGGCACGATGCGGGTAAAACACCTTCGCAGGGATCCATCTTGAACGCCGTATTTGCACCGCGTGGCATTGGCTGGGGCTTTAATTTGCCTACACAGGACCTGGTAAATGAATATGAAGCAGGCGACCCCAGGATCAAGGCAACACTTTTTAAAGCAGGCGACACCTATTTTGACGGTACGGCGTTCGATGTATCGGCTTCGCTTACGGGATATTGCGTTAAGAAGTTTTTGGGCAATTTCAATCCCCTCGACGACGGCGGCATTGACTATGTATATATCAGGTATGCCGACGTGCTTTTATGGAAATCGGAAGCATATCTGCAGTTGAACGACCTCAATAACGCTAAAGCCGCACTTGAAATAGTTCGGGCCAGGGCCCGCGCAAACGCCGGAGGAGGCGTATTGCCACCGGTTACTACAGGTAATAAAAATGATCTGCTCACGGCAATACAACACGAAAGACGGGTTGAGCTTGCTTTTGAAGGACATCGTTATTACGATCTTGTTCGGTGGGGGCTCGCCGCCACCGTGCTGGCTAAATCTGCTTTGGCCAATCCGCTTACGGGTTACAAAGATTATGGCGAAGGATGGCAGCCGAAGAATGCCCTGTTGCCTATTCCTCAGCGCGAAGCCGACCTGTTAGGACTTTCTCAGAATTCAGGGTACTGATTTTAATTAGATAGCAGGCTTGTATTAAGATCAGAGAGGCCTTTATGGCCTCTCCTGACAAAACCTTGCCCTGCGCGTACCATTATTTATCCGGTACCGTTATGCCCTCAATTTTACATACAATTATTTTTTGAAAGCAAACTGATATGAAAGATATCGCAAAACGATTTGAGCAGAATCCTTTGTTATCGCCTGCCAGCCTGAACCCCAGCCATGAGTACCTCGAAATTGCCTGTCTGCTGAATCCGGGCGTATTCCGTTTTAACGGCAAAGTATGGTTGTTGGTGAGAGTTGCCGAAAGGCCAAAGCAAAAGCCGGGTTATATTTCTTTTCCGGTATTAAGTGCCGCGGGTATGCAAATTATTGAGATCCCATTGAATGATCCTGGCCTGGTTGCCACAGATGCCAGGGTTATAACGTATAAAGGCACCGATTACCTTACCACCCTTTCACATTTGCGATTGCTTTGCAGTGATGACGGGTTACAGTTCTATGAGCCCAATGAATATCCTGTACTGGTTGGGGAAGGGCCGCTGGAGTATTTCGGAATTGAAGATTGCCGGGTAACAGAGCTGGATGGCACTTATTATCTTACCTATACCGCCGTTTCGGATAATGGGGTAGGTGTGGGCTTGAGAACTACCCGTGACTGGAAAGAGTTTCAATTGAACGGGATGATATTGCCGCCGCACAATAAGGACTGCGCCATTTTTGAAGAGAAGATAAATGGTAAATATTATGCATTGCACCGGCCAAGCAGTGTAGATATAGGTGGTAATTATATCTGGATCGCCTCTTCGCCTGATGGCCTTCATTGGGGAGATCATCAATGTATTATTAAAACGCGCAAAGGATATTGGGACAGCGCCCGGGTGGGTGCCGGCGCTGCCCCTGTTAAAACCGCTATGGGCTGGCTCCAAATATATCACGGCGCCAACGGGCGGCACCAATATTGCCTGGGCGCTTTTTTGCTTGATCTGGAAGAACCAACAAAAGTGCTGGCGCGTACCGAATTGCCAGTTATGGTACCCTCGGCGCCTTATGAACTGACTGGCTTTTTTGGGAATGTGGTATTTACCAACGGGCATATTGTAGACGGTGACAGGCTGGTGATCTATTACGGCGCCTCTGATGAACATGTTTGTGCAGCCACTTTCTCTATACAGGAAATATGTTCACAATTAAAATGGCAACATGCTGAATAAAATAAAGAACGAAATAGGACAGTTCAATAAGCAGCCGCACAATTTCAGGATACTTGTTTTAACAAACCTGGTATATGCTTTTGTGCTTCCTGTTATAGATATTTTTGTCGCCGCCTACGTAATGCGTAATTCAAACGACCCGGTTAAAGTAGTTGTTTATCAGCTTACCATTTATACCGGCATACCATTGACATTTTTATTGAACGGAGTATTGCTCAGGTATTTTAATATAAAATCATTGTATGCTGCGGGTATGATGTTGAGTGCAGTTTCGATGATCATTATGATGTCGCTTAAAACCCTCAATTTAACGGGTATCGGAATAGCCGGCATTATCATGGGCATTTCATTTGGGTTTTATTGGGCCAACCGCGATTACCTGGCCCTGGCCACCACCAGCGACCATAACCGCAATTATTACTATGGACTCGAAACATTTTTTTATACCATCATTGCCGTAGTGGTTCCGGTATTTATCGGCTGGTTCATTGAGTTGCACCACGGGAACACAGAGATCCACAAGGCGTATAAAATTATAACCGGGCTTGTATTGTTGATCACTGTTATTGCATCAGTAGTTTGTTATAAAGGAAGCTTTGGTAACCCGGTTAATAATAAGTACATCTATTTGAAGTTTCATCCGTTGTGGAACCGGCTGTTGGTAATGGCATTGTTAAAAGGACTCGCCCAGGGCTTTCTGGTAACCGCACCAGCCATGCTTATTATGCTCATACTCGGAAAGGAAGGCACGCTGGGGACTGTGCAGTCGGCGGGAGCCGTATTTGCAGCACTCATTATGTATATTTTAGGACGCTTTACCGGCCCTGCTCACCGCATACGCATTTTTACTGCCGGGTTGGTATTGTTTGCACTGGCCGCTTTATTAAATGGTATCTTATTTAATAAGACGGGGGTTTTATTATTCATGTTGTGTTTGCTTATTGCCAAACCCCTGCTCGATTTGGCTTATTTTCCTATACAGTTCAGGGTAATTGATGTGGTGTCGAAAATAGAGAACCGGGGTGAATTCGCTTACATTTTAAACCATGAAACAGGATTGTATGCAGGCCGTTTCCTGGGCGCGGGCACTTTTATTGTGCTGGCCTATGCCCTGTCAACCGAAATTGCGTTACGCTATGCAATTATAATTATAGCGTTGTTTCAACTGGCATCGGTGATGGTGGCAAAGAAGATTATCAGGCAGGCAAATTTACTGGCTAAAGTAAACTCCATTAATTGATCATATTAACGAAATATTATCTGAAAATAATTATGAAATATCTGTTCAATATAGCTGTTTGCTGCTTTTTTTCTTTCACCTGTTTTTCACAAGGGAAAAAACAGGTTATTCAAAAACATATATCCCGGGTAGATCAGATGCCTGACCTGCCCCGGCCTTTACATGTAATAGATTACCGGCAACTGGCACTGCGTTTCGACAGTACAGTATTTGATTTTAACGCTACAGATAGTTGCTGGCCATTGGTATGGAAAGACAGCAGCGGCAGAAATTTTCCTCAGCCGGTGGTTGGCTTATATACTGCCATTGGTGATGTTCGCCAGGGGCCCACAAATAATAAAGGGATGTTTCATGAAGCCGTAGCAACTATGGGCTCGGTATTGGGCGCATCATTGGTTGATATTGATAAAACCAACCGGCAGGGATTGAATTATGTAAGCATGTTAAAAAATTATTTTAATAAAGATGCGGGGTGGAATATCATGATGAATAATACCTGCCCGCAGGTTGGAATGTTAGGCGGTGGTTATGGTCGCGATTGGTGGTATGATGTTTTTCCGAATGTGCTTTTTTATGCCATTTATGATAAATACCCGCATGAACCAGGGCTCGATACGCTGGCCCGCAGCATTGCTGAAAAATTTTGCCGGGCAGACTCAGTGTTGCAGGGTAATTATGAATATTCGTTTTTCGATTATGCCCGCATGATACCTGTAAAATCCAGTCTTTGCGTACAGCCGGATGCAGCGGCAGGGCAGGCCTGGGTTTTATATGCCGCCTATAAGAAATTTGGTGACAGCCGTTACCTGAAGGCCGCGGTCAATGCATTAAGATCGCTTGGGAAGGTGAAGTTCAATCCCAATTATGAAGTATTGATGCCTTTCGCCGCTTATCTGGCTGCCAGGATGAATGCTGAGCTGGGCGAAAACTTCAATCTGCAAAAAATGCTTGACTGGACATTTGACGGAACGGCAGCCTGCAGGGAAGGCTGGGGCGTATTGGTGGGGAACTGGAATGGGATAGATATTTCAGGGATAGTTGGCAGTACTACTGATCATGGCGGATATGGTTTTTTAATGAATACCTATGATGCAGCCCTGCCGCTGCTGCCTATAGTCCGTTATAACAAAGCCTATGCTGCAGCTATTGGTAAATGGATGTTGAATGCAGCGAATGCTTGCAGGTTCTTTTATCCTCAATATATGCCAAAGGAACACCAGACAATTCCCCACCTGGCGCATATTGCCAGGGGCGTTATTGGTTATGAAGGAATAATTCATACTTCAGGTTATAGCCAATACGCCGGCCTGTTAGCACCTGTTGCACAAGGCGACGGCCCCCAATGGGTTCCCGGTAAGAATCCCGAGGTTTCGCAGTTAAGTGTTTATGGAAGCGCACATGCAGGCATTTTTGGAAGCATTATACATAACACTAACGTTGCCGGTATTCTGCAGCTTGATCTGCTTGCTACTGATTTTTTTCACGATGAGGCATATCCTACCTGTCTTTTGTATAATCCTTATAATGAATCCAGGGAAGTGGAGCTGTTACTTGGAAATGGCAAAAAGCTTGATCTGTATAATACTATCTCTGAAGCTTACATGGCACATGGGGTTTCAGGTGCCACACGCGTCAGATTATCTCCCCGGCAGGCGGTTGTACTGGTATGCGTACCTTCCGGCGGAAAAACGACCTATAGCGGCTCAAAAATGCTGGTCAACGGAATTGTGGTTGATTACAACTTTCATAAATAATAGGGGAAACCGCATGGGTGTGCCGTGCCTGATGCAGTTACTGTATATAAAGTTGCAGGCAGCTAATGTAATGAGTGGCGCATTCCCCAGCACGGTGATTTTAATCAGTGCACACTTTGACCGGTATCATTTAAAAGCAGAGATGTTGCAAATAAATTTGTAACAATCATTTCAAACCTGTTTTTATGATACCAAAAACAATGAAAGCTGCAGTGCTGCATCAGTTTGGAAAACCGCTGCAAATAGAAGAAGTGCCGGTAAAAGAACCGGGCGCTAACCAGGTACTTGTAAAAGTGATAACCTGCGGTGTTTGCCATACCGATCTGCATGCCTGTGAAGGCGACTGGCCTGTTAAGCCTAAGCTTCCCTTAATTCCCGGACATGAAGCCGTTGGTTATGTAGTGGCGCTGGGACGCGATGTGCAGAATTTGAAAGAAGGCGATATCGTAGGCGTACCCTGGTTATACAGTGCCTGCGGATGTTGCGACTACTGCATTACGGGATGGGAAACGTTGTGTGAAAGCCAGCAGAACGGCGGATACAGCGTTGATGGCGGCTATGCGGAATATGTAACTGCCGATGCGCGTTATGTTGCGCATTTCCCACCCAATATTAATTTTCTTGAAATTGCTCCCATTACCTGCGCCGGTGTTACCGTTTATAAAGGGCTAAAAGAAACTGATACCAAACCCGGTGAATGGGTGGCCATTTCGGGTATTGGCGGGTTGGGGCACCTGGCCGTACAATATGCCAAAGCCATGGGGCTCCACGTGGCAGCCATCGATGTGTCGGATGACAAGCTGAAACTGGCGAAGAGCCTGGGTGCTGAGTTGACCGTTAATGCCAGAGAGGCTGATCCAGGGGCATATTTGAAAAAAATGGTTGGTGGTATGCATGGCGTACTGGTTACTGCTGTTTCACCCATTGCATTTAAACAGGGGCTCTCCGCACTACGCCGTAAAGGCACCATCTCGCTTAATGGGTTACCACCAGGAAGTTTTGATCTGCCCATATTCGAAACCGTATTGAACCGCTATACGGTAAGAGGTTCAATAGTAGGCACCAGAAAGGATATGCAGGAAGCAATCTCATTTGCGGTTGAAGGAAAAGTAAAAGCCACTGTACATGCCGCCCGGCTTGAAAATATCAATACGATATTCGAAGAAATGAAAAAAGGAGAAATTGAAGGCCGGATAGTGTTGGAGATCGGGAAGGCGTGATGAGAGAAAATATATTCTTCATTCAAAATATTTTTTTATGAAAAAAAATATGGGTATTGCCGACCGGATGATCAGGATATTGATAGCTGCTGTTGTTGTTATTCTGTTTCTGACTAATATAATCACCGGAACCTGGGGATACGTACTAATAGGGATAGCAGTCATTTTTGTGCTTACCAGTTTGGTAGGGGTATGTCCGCTGTATTCCCTTCTTGGAATTAATACACGTACAATCAGGAAAGCGTAGCAATAACGCTGCCCTAAAATGAACCATTATGGGTCGTTACCTTGTATGGCAACGACCCTGGTATTTCTAAAAGGGCTAATAAGGCTTGATGATTTGACCGGTATTCGCGCCAAATACACTTTTGCTGAAGCCGTATTCAAGTTGCTGCATGGTAACGGGTATTTCGCCCGGAAAATAGGGAAAGTATTGCGGTGATTTTTCTATTACGGTCGGGCTAACCGCATTGATGCGAATACCGTTTTCCAGTTCAATGGCTGCCGCCCGTACAAATCCTTCCACCGCTGCATTGGCGGCCGATGCGTTTGCAAAATTCTTTTGCGGGTCATGGGTTAACGCGCCGGTGATTAATGTAAAAGAGCCTTTGGCGTTGATGTAGTGTTGGCCAATAAGTACCAGGTTGATCTGTCCCATCATTTTACCTTCTACTCCATTGCGAAACGTTTTATCTGTTAAATTTTTCCATGGACCCACATAGGTTGGGCCTGCTGTGCAGATCAATGCATCAAAAGAACCAATATTCTTATACATGTTCTCAATTGATTCGGGCGACGTTATATCTACCTTGACGTCATCACTATGGCGATCTGCTTTTATAACTTCATGGTCTTTTTCAAAAGCACTGGCCAAATGCCTGCCCATGGTGCCTGATGCACCGACGATAACAATTTTCATTTTCTGATTTTGCGTTTATATTTACAAATATGGTTTTGAAGGAACCGTTTGGTTTATTATAGCCTGAGCGTGAGCGATGCGCAACGTTATTTTGCATCACTCTTTTTTGAAAGCCTGCTGATCATAAATTCAAGGAGCGGCACAGCAATAAACATCATCCAGGGTACCAATGAAATAGTCAATAGGAATGTTCTTTGGTACAATGGAAGTATTGACAACTGTTTGCCAAAAAGAAAAAGGAATAGGGTGATAGAAGGGTATATTACTATCCAGATCTTCAGAGAGGCTATTAGCTTTTCTTTTGTTTTCATGCCTGTTACTTTTAGTGTTTTTTATTTATATGCAAAAGTAGATCAGGCAGGAGGGGGTATGGTAGGACAGCGATAAAGTTGAATAGGACTTATTTAAAGTTCTTTCTAAACGCCTCTGGCGAATAGCCTGTATGCTTTTTGAAAAATCTTATAAAGTAAGAAATGTCCTCATAGCCTAAGTGATCGGCTATCTCCTTTATCTGGTTGGGAGTGGCTAATAAATACCTTTTTGCTTCCAGGATTATTTGATCGTTGATAAGTTCCGATACTGTTTTCCCTACAGAAGCTTTTGTAATGGAGTTTAGCTGGTAAGAAGACAGGTTTAGCAGGTCGGCATATTGCGACGCATTTTTTATTTTCGTGATGTTGAGTTCCAAAAGCCTTAGCAGATCTTCGTAACGTTCCTGTGTGTAAGTATTTGTTGTGTTAGAAATTTGAGCTGGATTATTGCTTTGGCGCACATATTCGATGAAGAAAAGATCGAGATTGGCCTTTATTGCCTCAATAAAACCCTCCTGTTTTGCAGTATACTCGGTAGAAATATTTGTTAGAAATGAAAGTAGTTTTTTGAAACGGGTATCCTTTACTGTACAATAGTTTTTACTCGTAGCCTTCTTCCACCGTTGCGCTGTTATGCTATTCTTTGGCTGATAAAATAAATTATCAAATTCCATCAAATAACCTGTGCACTTTGCTGCTAATTGAAGTTGATGTACCTGGCCGGGGCGAAGAATGAAGACCGCATAATTGTGGATGTTGTAGCTGATAAAATCAATTTCATGAACACCGGCGCCTTTTTCCAATGCCAGAACAAAATAAAAGTCGTGTTTATGAAGTTTCTGCACCAGTTCTTTCCCTTTCAATACTTTTGATAGCTCTCTGATGCTGAACCGACCTTTATTGCTTTGTTCTTTATGCGTAGAAGCGATATGTTTGACCGGTATTTTTTTCAACGGCGGCAATTTAACTAAAATATAAATGGGCTACTCTATATAACAGGCAAAATTTTCATCATATTTAGTTGGAATGACTTCAGTGATCTCGTAGTCGGCAATCTCATTCTGGTAGAAAGGATCTTCTTTGATAATTTCCTGCAAACTGTTTTTGTCAACGTTGCGAACTAATATAATTCCGCCAGTTCTTGGGTTTTTCCTTCCGGAAAAAATAAATTTCTTTTCCGAGTAGTATTTATCCAGGAATTTGATATGTGATTCAAGAAATTTATCTACCTCGCTGTTTGCTTTTTTGTATGACAATGAAACTATAAACATGCTAAATTGCTTTTAAATATTTCTGCTGTTTGGCTGTTTGGGCATTTATTAGTTAAAAAATGCGGGTGTAAGTTATGGAAGTTGATGAATATTTTAAATAAGCTATTGTCTACCCCCCATAGTAACCGGGCGATGAGTACGAAATAGACCTGTTTAGGCATAATTCACCCCCTAAGTTGTCGTTTTTACACCGTATCAAATCCGGACGTGAATGCTAGTTTTGAGTTGTCAATAACATTCAAACTAAAATTCAACCAGCGTAATGAAAAATTTGCTCAAAACACGTACTGCTCTTAAATCAATACTGCTAATTGTAATAATGTTTGCAGCATCCCGGTCAAACGGACAACAAATCAAACCTTCCAACAGCGGTTACGCACCTGTTAATGGCATCAAAGTTTATTATGAAGTATACGGCGAGGGTAGGCCTTTAGTTTTATTACATGGTGCTTTTATGACAATTGATATGAACTGGGGCCAGTTAATCCCTGAGCTGTCAAAAACCAGGAAAGTAATTGCCATTGAATTGCAGGGACATGGGCATACTCAGTTTTCAGATAGAAAATTATCGCATACTACTTTAGCAAGTGATGTAGAAGGAGTGATGGATTACCTGAAAATTGACAGTGCTGATGTAGCAGGATATAGTTTTGGCGGCGCTGTGGCTTACCAGTTTGCCATACAAAGCCCTAAACGGTTAAGAAAATTAGTGATCATTTCTGCTACTTATAAAAGTAATGGTTGGCTACCCGAAATAAACAATGCGTTTAAGGCAATGAAGCCTGAACTTTTTGCGAACACTCCTATGAAAGCCGCATACGATGCTGTGGCACCTGATAAAACAAAATGGACAAAGTTCTTAGAGCAGATGATTGCTTACGCCGGAGTGCCTTTCAACCAGGGCGATTCTAATATTTCTAAAATTTCTGCGCCTGTATTGATCATCTCCGGTGACAATGATGGATTGGATAAAATTGAATTGATAAAAACATATAAATTGTTGGGTGGTGCTGTATGTGCTGATTTTGGAGCAATGCCAAAATCACAATTGGCCATTGTTCCTTCACAAGGGCATGTAAGCCTGATGATGCAGACAACAACGATTTTGACCTACCTGAACGGTTTTTTAAAGTAACCAATTGCAAACGGGCCTGAGAAATCATAACAGGCAATGTTGGAGCTTAGGTCGCACCTGGTTGATTACGGACTTTCCTTATAACGCCCCATCGTTATCCAGAAATGATCAATATCAGAAGTGAAAATGTTTCCCTGCCTTTGCGCGAAAACGGTAACAGAACAGATAACGCAACAAACCAGCAGGCTAATACATACAGGTATTCGACGGTACATTTGTTTCAGATTAGAATGAAGGTTAATGTAATATTGTACAATTTACAATAAAGGCTTTTCTTCACAAACAGCATTGTCGCAATGCACTCCGTAGTGAAGGATTTCAGGCCGAAGGTGCATGATGGTAGCAAGCCATCCATAAATTAAATTTGAAGCTGGTGCAACTGACTATGAGCTGCTGATCATCTTTGTTCCATTAAAACAGTAAAGCCCTGAAATCTCTATTTTTTTACATCGCATCCTTTTGGGCATTGAACGCCGCTGCCAAACCTGAATTGCCCCTGGTCTTTGGCGATCATATGGTATTGCAACGCAATCAGCCGGTACCGGTTTGGGGAAAGGCCGCGGCAGGCGCTCCGGTGAAATTGATCTTTGATAAACAAGTGAAAGAAGCGGTTGCCGGTGCAGATGGTTCGTTCCAACTCTGGCTCGATGCTATGCCTGCAAACAGCAACGGGCAATCACTTTTCGTGATCAGTGGAGATACCATTGAATACAAAGATGTGCTGGTAGGGGAGGTATGGCTTTGTTCCGGACAAAGCAATATGGAATACACCATGAACAGAAGCGCTCATTATTATAAGGCCAAACGATCTCATGGGCTTGATTCGGTGCAGGTGACCCAGGAAAATAATCCGGCAATCCGGCTCTTCCTGGTGAACCGGGAATTGACCAAACCTACTGATCGTAATAAAGGATGGCAAAGAGGGGAATATCCCTGGGTAGGGCAGTTTTCTGCAGCCGGTTACTATTATGCCCGGGAATTACAAGCGCGCTTGCAGGTGCCCGTGGGCATGATAGCTGCCTCTGTTTCCGGCTCGGCTATTGAGCCCTGGTTGCCGGCACATCCGGCTGCCAAAAGCCTGGATACTTTACAATCAGGGGAAGAACCGGCTGGTAAATTTTTCGCCGGTCGTATTCAACCCCTCGCACCCTATGCGCTAAAAGGCTTTCTCTGGTATCAGGGCGAAACCAATTGCATGTTAGATCAGCGCGAGGAGTACACCCGGAATATGTTGTTGCTTATTAAGAGCTGGCGGGGTCTTTGGAATAATAGCAGTCTTCCTTTTTATTACGTACAAATTGCGCCATTCTACTATAGTCATTCCAAAGGTAAAGGCAAGGTGCAACTGAACGACCGCAGCCTGGCTTTCTTCCGCGCGGCCCAGGATAAAGTGCTGACTTCTACACAAAACACGGCCCGCATTATTACCACCGACCTCGAGGACAATCTTGATGATATTCATCCTACTTACAAATGGGAAATTGGAAAACGACTGGCCTGGCTGGCACTTGACCACACTTATCATGTAAAGCAGGTTTCAGGAGGTCCGCGCATTTCAACCGTGCGCTTCAATGATCATCAGGCCCGCGTAAATTTCGCGAATCCTGAATCCGGACTTGAAGTACATGATGGCAGCAAGATCACAGGCTTTGAACTGGCGGGAGCAGATGGCAGGTTTTATGCGGCTACAGGAATAGTTAAGAAAAATTATGTACTGGTAAGCTCACGGGAAGTGCCTGATCCGGTGGCGCTGCAATTTGCCTGGAAGGAAGATGCCGAACCGAATCTTTTCAATAAGGCCGGCTTACCAGCGGAGCCTTTTAAAACAGGTGGGGCTGACAATCAAAGTAATGAATATGGAAAATAATAAAACCCTTTTAAATCAGCATATTGAAAATGTGAAGGGTTCTTTTGGGAGTTATTTTACTCAGGACAAACTTAAAAATGATTTTTTCAAAGGAAAGGAAAGTGAGATTTTCAGTGTATTCAATTACAAAGACGAGTTATATGAAATGGAATTATCTATACATGATGAATTTACTGTGATGAGCGTTAAAATGAAATTTGATTTTCGAGGTTTTACACATGTCTGTATTGATGTTGCAATAGGAGGCCTGGATGACACCAGTGGCTATCCCGCCGCAGGTAAATGTTATATTAACATGGAGTATGATAGCGCCCTGGAATTACATGATTGTATCCTTAGAGATTTTTACTAGGTAAGTTTTATTTATAAGTCGATATTTTTATAACTCCCCGCACTAACTATACATTATCCAGCTGTAATTATACAAAATCCCGATCTCAAAATATTGTATACAGATTTCATTATGGAACATCAGTAACCAACTTTTTGATATCAGTAGCAAAGAATTCGACGTCCCAGCATAAGATTTGGCTATACCTAAGTAAGGTATGGTATAATCTTAGCCAGGTATAGAGCAAATCCATTCGGGTATGATGTAAATCCATTCAGGTATGACCCAACCTTGGGCAGGGATGCTCCAATGTGAGCCTGGAGTACAAAAAGTTGAATCAAAATGCGGCATAGTTACATCAAAATGCGGCATCCGAAGCCTGGTAAGCCATTTCCGAAGCCTGGTAAGCCATTTCCGAAGCCTGGTAAGCCATTTCCGAAGCCTGGTAAGTCATTTCCGAAGCAACATAAGCTCCGATCTTCTAAACTTTTGTAGTTATCGGGAGAAGATGCTTCTGGAATGTGTGTTGTGGACATTTCATTGAGAGGTTATGGCTGCAACCCGGATGTCGCCGTTGCGCCATGTGGTATCTCCGTTAATTCAGTAAAAAAGCGGGCAGTGGGCTATATTTGTAAGCAGGCGCCCGGTGAAGTAGTAGCAAGGGATGTTGGTAAATGATTTCACTGGTGATCACTCCGGCCTCTTTCCGGAACTAATGGATTTGAAATAAATATGATGAAATATTCCGTTGTCAGAATTCTTTTTTGCTGCCTTGTGCTACTGGTTGGAACGACCAATGCGTTTGCCAATCTTGTTAGAGAGGATAAGCTGTACAGGAAGCTCTTTCCTTTCATTTACGAGCTTAATTTTCCTATGGGGCAATATATCAGGAATTCAAAACCCCTGGATGCTATACGGGCAAGGCTACAGCGGGATGCTCTTGATGGAATTAAGAACTGCGAAACAGCAAGCTGCTTTGGTAGTTCATTGCAATTCACGGGCGCAGAGATAAAAACCATTGGTGATGAGCTGGTGCGTTTATCGTTAACACGATACGAATGCAGGAAATGGGTCGACAGCTTTAAAATTGTATGTCCTTACGTTCTTTTTAAAGGGGAGGATGATACAGCTTTTGTTCGCAAAGCCTGGGAAACAGAGGTACGCGGCCTTAATAATATCCTGGGTGTTTATATTGAAGGACGTGCACCGCTGTACCCGAAAATAGATGCCATCAGTTTTCAAAATGATGATCCGGCTTTTCGCGATAGTATTGCCGCCGGCGTTCATGTAATATTGGATAAATATGGCAAATACATGAACTGTTTCACTTTGCCTGTTCGGCTGGCGGTGGAAGCCATGCGGTTAAATGGGCGTAATGAAGCCATCCGTTACGAACGCGATTATATATCATTTTACAACGATTATGTTGGTGGAAAGGCAAAAGAAATTAAATGGGATTCTTTTCCCTATAGTGTGATCCTGGTACCGGGTCTTGGTCCTGAACAGCCTGGCGTAAAGCTGGACCCTGGTGGCGCCCGGCGATGCGACAGCGCTGCTGTTCGGTTCCGGGCCGGGCTGGCGCCATTTATCGTAGTATCAGGCGGCCATGTACATCCCAATAAAACGCCTTATTGCGAAGCGAATGAAATGGTAAATTACCTGATAGATGTATGTCATATACCTATGGATAACCTTATTGTTGAGCCCTACGCCCGGCATACCACCACCAACCTGCGCAATACCAATCGCATTATTTTTAATGAAAATATCCCGCCAGGTAAACCGGTATTGATTGTAACCGATGCCGCGCAAACGAATTATATCAATGGCCCAATGAAAGAGAAAGTAGTGAAAGAATTAGGGTATACACCTTTCAGTTCTATGAAGAAATTAAGCGCCACGGAAACGGAATATCTTCCAACAGAAAATTCCCGGCAGGTCAATTCAATGGACCCGCTTGATCCATAAACAAAAATTCATATATCCGGAATATAACCAATTCTCCCATATTTATGGGATTGCCTTACTTAAACGAATAGGCGATTTTTGTGCTCAACACATTAATCAATGGGCCTGAAAATTACCCCTGTAATTTTATTGATACTATTCTTCACCGTCAAAACTACCGAGGCGCAGATCTATTCTTTTGGCTTTAAAGGGGGCGCCAACTACTCAAAGGTCAGCAACCTGTCTACGATCATCCTCAGCGAACCCTACTTTATAAATTACAGCATTACCGAAACAGGCCGTTACGGCTGGCACCTGGGCATTTTTTACGAATACAACTTTGAAGAACAACCCCTGGGTTTTCAGTCAGAGGTCATGTATTCCCGGCAGGGCGGCAATGTTAATTTCAGCAATTACGAAAAAGACTTTCATTATAAAATGGAGTTTGCCTACCAGTACATGAACATCGTGGGACTGGCAAAATGGTTTCCCGGTCATGGGCACTTCAGTTTTGGCGCCGGTCCTTTTCTCGGCATCAATGTAGCTTCCAGGAATATTAAATACAAGTCGTGGGGTACGGGCAAACAGGATGCTTTCGGGACCGATCTGCAGCAACAACAACAACTGCAAAATGTATTGAGGGGCAAGAATAATTTTGGCCTGGCCGTTGATGCCGGCTTTGATGTGAACCAGTATGTGAAAATAGGGGCGCGCTATTACTACAGCGCCACCAATACCGTTGAAACACAAGCCAATTCGTACAATTTTATCACGGCGAAAAACAACAATACAGTCATCGAGCTGTCTGTGGCAGTAAGTGTGGAGAAGCTATTCGACTAGTTGTTGTTTTCTTTTCCAACAAAATATATGGCAACCCTCAAAACAGGCTCACTGCTTGGCATGCTGTGGGCTATTACCTGTACTGCCTTATGCCAGTCACCCTCGCCAGGAGGTATTCATGGCGCTATACAATGGTATAGCACCGACACCGGCATTACTACGCCCGGCCTTCGCAGCAGGCTGCCCGGCGATACAGGCCTCCTCACCTTTGATAAAGCCACCACCGCATCGCTGAATTTCCATCCGGCCCTGGTATTTACAGGCGCAAACGCTATTAACGTGAACCTGGCCGGGCACGACCTGTGCAGCGCCAGCTATTTTACCGTATACCAGTCGCTCGACACTGCCCACGAAAATAATATCTGGCATCTCAGCAGCGACACCAGAACAGGGCTGGTGCTTACTACCAACCGCATGGCCGATCTTTCGGCGTATCAGTACATGAATTATATTGATGTGGTGCGTGCACAGCCTAAAGTAAATGTATATGTGCAGAACAAAGAAAAAGACTCGCTGGACACCGGAATGTATTCATGGACCATTGGCATGAAACCCACTGCACCGCAATTGCCTGTTGTGAATTTCAGGGGGTATGTGCCGGAGGTGATTGCTTACAACAGGGCGTTGAACAGCCAGGAACGTTTACAGGTAGCTTCATACCTGGCGTTGAAATATGGAATTACCTTAACAGAACCCGGCGCTACCTATTTGAACAGTGCCGGTGAAACCATCTGGAGCGGCTATGACTATCCCCAATGGCACCACAACATTGCCGCCATAGGCCGCGATGATTCGGCCGCATTGTACCAGGTTAAAGCCACCAGCAGCAACCATCCGGGCCTGCTTACCGTTTCAACAGCTGATCAACTAAATAATAACTCCTTCCTGTTGTGGGGCGATAATGGAAAACCGTTAACCCCTGCGCCCAAAATAGCAGGCCTGCCGGTGATGTTGCAAACAACCTGGCTGATGAAAAGTTATGGCAATGTGCGTGCTTTCACTACCGATGTAGTGATTGATACAAAACCGGTGGATGCCCCTTTGCCGGTACAACCTGTATACTGGCTGGCTATTGACCGCACGGGGAAAGGCAGCTTCAATATGCCTGGGGTGGAATTTGTGAAAATGGAAAAGCTCGACCCGCAGGGAAAAGCATATTTCAGGAATTTGGTATGGAATAAAGACAGTTCGGGAAAAGCCGTATGGGCTGTTATAGCCGCGCAGGACTTACTGCTGGCAACCACCATACAACAACCCACCTGTACGCAGCCCCGCGCCGGCGGGCTGCAGGTAAAGATCCTCGGCGGCCAGTCGCCCTTTCTGCTGCAGGTCCGTAATACCGGCGGATTGTCAACCAGCAAAAACATTTCTAACAGTACTGTACCGGTTACAATTGCCGGGTTAGCCGCAGGTAAATATTTCCTCGTTGTTACCGATGCAGCACAGCATATTTACAGGGATTCGTTTTATCTCAATAACGATGATGTACCGGTGCCTACAGCTTTGGCTGCCAGCTATGAACTGCCCGCAGGTAGACCGCTCACCATCAATGCAGCTGACAATATGCCCAATGGCTTATTGTGGGAATGGAGCGGCCCCAACGGCTTTCAATCATTTAACCCGCAGGTAACCATAACCGAACCGGGGTTATACACCGTGCGGTGCAGTACAAATGGCTGCGGCAGCCAGCAGGACCTGAAAGTGACTGCCGCACCGAATAATATGCTGTCCGATGTAACGGTATATCCCAATCCTTCACCGGCTGCTTTTAATGCCCGGGTAACCCTGCCCAAACCAGCGCCGGTAACCATGTCGGTGTATGCACCCGATGGCCGGCTGATCACCACACAGAAAGGAGACAATCGTTCCAATTATTTATTCACCGGCGATCTGAAGTCAGCTGGTGTATATGAACTGGTCTTTACATCGGGCCAGTCGCAAACGAGCAAAAGACTGGTAATCGCAAAATGATAATAGCCTCTTCTTATGATAAAAAACACTACCCTTCTATTATATTGTACAGGTGTACTGTCTACAGCAGTTTACATTCATAAAGAGTGGCCGGGCAGCAGCAGGGAGCCGGTTAATACCAGGAACCTACAACAACATAAAGACAGTTCAACGCGGGTACACTCCTCATTTGTTCAGCAATCAATGAGGACAGGCCATACCGGCGACCCGGTTAACGATCTTATTCAATTGCCAGAACAGCCGCAAACGCAGGGCTATGCGCCCTCTTCCATTAAAGATTTTGAAGCGGCAGACCCTGCCACCGGCATTTCCCTGATGAGCGTACCTGTTGCCAATAGCCTCGGCAATGCCGTACTTTCTTTCCCGATGAACCTGCCCGAAGGACGTGGTGGCATGGAGCCCGACATCAGCATCACCTACAATAACGAAGGCGGTACCACGTGGATGGGTACTGGCTGGAACCTGTTATCGCCTGCTATAAGCATAGATACCCGGTGGGGTGTGCCGCGCTATGATACCGGTTTGGAAACTGAAATGTATATGCTGAATGGCGAACAGATGGCGCCCGTGAATAACCGCGATACCCTTATGCCCCGGGTGGCAGATAAGCGTTTTTATGAGCGGGTAGAAGGGAACTTCAACAAGATCATTCGTCATGGTAACAGTCCTGCCAATTATTGGTGGGAAGTGGATGAAAAAAATGGCAACAGGCACTACTATGGTGGTAAGAACGGGGTGATCAACAGCGCAGTGCTCAAAGACGACAAAGGCAATATCGCTTACTGGGCGCTTACAGAAAGCAGGGACCTGAACGGTAACTTTATTAGTTATGAATACCAAACGGTGCAAAATGCCGGTGTTGCCGGAAGCAACGTAATGGGCCGCCAGCTGTACCTCAGCCGCATTTTGTATACCGGGAACGGCACTACGACCCCACCCTATAAACTGGATTTCATCAGCGACCGCTCGCTGGGCGAACCGCAACGAAAAGATGTGACCATTGACGCCCGGCTGGGTTTTAAAATGGTAAGCGCCGACCTGCTGCGGAAAGTGAACGTCAGTTTTAATAACCAGCTCATTCGCACCTACGATTTCAGTTATGCAGAAGGCGCTTTTTATAAAACCATTCTCAAAAGCATTAAAGAGATCGATGATAGCAATAAGGTGTTTTACAACCAGGAATTCGATTACTATGATGATGCGCGTATAAACAATAGCGCCACCAATTATAAGTCAAAAGACACTGCCCGGTCGTGGCAGGTCCAGGGCGATGGCCTCAAAGGTGATATTCAAAACCCCATCCCGCAATTCACCGATGAGGCTTCTGTGATCAGCACCGCCAAGGTTACCAGCAAAACAGGCGGCGTGGTGGTTACAGTAGGCGGCATCCTCGATGATTCGTGGAGCAAAAAAATGTCGGTAGGCGGCGGCCCTGTTTTTGGAAAAGACGACCAGGAAGAGATCACCAGCCTCATCGACATAAATGGCGATGGCCTGCCCGATAAAGTTTTCAAAGCCGGCGGGCAGCTCTGGTACCGCGCCAACCTGGGCGTAGCTACCCACAGCTTTGGCGGCAAAAGACCCATAACAGGCGCTAACGATTTCGGCACCAGCACAACAGATAATGTAGGGGGTGGCGTTCAGGCTTTGCCCTGGGCTGGTTTTTTTGGCTATAACTATACCAAATCCACGACTACTTCCAAAGTGTATTTTGCCGACTTCAATGGCGATGGATTGATTGATATCGCAAACGATGGCATGGTATACTTCAACCACCTGAATGCGATCACCGGCGATCCTGAATTTGCACCCAACAGCAGGTTAACGCCCAGCCCTGTTTTTCCCGGCATCCTCGACCCTTCCTTTATGCAGAAGGATACTGCCCGGCAGGCAAAACAGGAACGCGACTTTCCCTTGCAGGATATCATCCGTTTCTGGGAAGCGCCTGTGAGTGGCACTATTACTATTACTGCGCCGGTTCAATTGCAAAATGTGCCCAATACAACGGGTGCTGTCAATAATAAAAAAGATGGCGTTCGGGCAAGCATACAACAGGGCGGTACCGTGCTGTGGAGCACCACCATTGGCCCCACTGATTTTACCGTGAAAACGCCTGCGAATGTGAGCGGGCTCACCGTAACAAAAGGACAACGCATTTATTTTCGCCTGCAGTCTGTTTACAATGGCGAAGATGACCTGGTTAGCTGGGACCCCGTCATTCAATATACCACACCGGTTGTTCCCCAATCAGATGTTCAGCATAAGATCAGCAATTACTACCAGGCCTCCGCCGATTTTATTTTACATAGCATCAGCGGAAGCGGAATGGGTAAGGCCGGCACCATTGTAATTGATGGAAATTTTACAAAACAGGTTACTGCCGATTCTGTATTCCTGCAGGTTACCCGTACCCGTAATAAGGTGACGACCTCATTTTTTCAACAGGGTTTTTCGGGCAATGCCGTATTTAATGGTGGGGTGCCCGTACCCGGACAATTTGCTGTTGACACAGGCGATGTGCTGAATTTTTCCCTGGTATCCCGTTCCTATATCGACAGGTCGGCCATGCAGTGGACACCGCACTATGCCTACATTATCATTAATGACGGTACGCCCGTAACTACTTCTACCGGAGCACCTACCATGCAGGGCTATCCCATACCCAATAATGCCAATTTCAATAACTGGCTCATTACGGCCCCACCGGTTACCGTTGCGCAGCAGGACACCGTGATCCTGTGGCCACAGGTGTCGGGTGGTGGCAATGGCACCTTGTGGTTTACGGTGAAAGGCAATGATACCGTGTATGCCCGGCGCCGCATTTATATTACTGGTGGCACCATGAGCACGGCAATGGACAGCATTCACCTGGTGCGTAAGGCAGGGGAGCCGTTGTTCATGGAATATGCTACCGACACCATGGACTTTGCCGTAACCCTGGCGCCGCCAACCGTACAGGTGTACAGGGATTCATTGTATGTTGACAGTACCGGCGCCCCGAAAGACACGATCGTTCTCACCGGCGCTTTGCCGGCCAATTTGTACACCAATCCGGCACAGGAATACCTGGGGCCCCTGTTTCGCGGCTGGGGCGCTTTTGGTTTCAAAGGCGATAAGGGAAATGGCCCGCTCGATGAAACAAAGCTCAACCTTAATGAATTCAATAATTATCCTACCGATCCCAGTGTGTTTTACGACAGTGCTACCATGAGCCAGATCCCCGATCCCTCCAAAGCCGACTTTATAACTTTATATCCCGATTTGCCAAAACAGTCATGGATGGGGTACGATACCAGCGTGTATATCACAGGCGGCACTATGAGCAGTTCGCGGCTGTATATGCACGATGTAATGGTCGACACCCTGGCAGCCGGCGCCACCGCTGTGTATAAAATAAGCACCACTGAAACCAATAGTTACTCATTGGGTGTATCGGCCGGCCCTTTTAGTCCCAGTGCAGGTAAATCAGATGCAACCACTGTTATCAATACCGATGTGCTGGATATGAATGGCGACCGTTACCCCGACGTGTTAAATACATCCATTACATCCATCTTTAACAATTCGCCTGGTCCTAATATCCAATATACCCTGCCACATGGTGGGTTAGGTAACCTGACCCTGAGCCAGCCTGGTGGCTTCTCTTACAGTACCGGCTACCAGGAAGGGCTTGGTTTGGGCGGTGAATTTGAAAAGGCGTTCACCGGTAATAAAACCACTAAAGCCGCCAGTGGCGCACAGAATTCAGCCAAAGCCAGCATGGGTGTTTCGGGCAGTATAAACTGGAATGAAGACAATACCGGAAGCACCTGGGCCGATATAAATGGCGATGGCCTGCCCGACCGCGTTTTTGATGATGGCAATGTGATGCTGAACCTGGGCTACCGGTTGGCTGCACGGGAACAATGGGGCCTGCAGTCTATTGACCATGCAAAGAATTTAGCGTATGGGGCCGGACTGGGAGTCAACATCAATGGCGGATCTTTTGAAGGCGGCTTTGGCATTTCGAGAACCGATGGCAGAAACTCTTTTATCCTCAACGATATCAACGGGGATGGCTTGCCCGACCAGATGATCCTGAACGGAAATGATGTGCTCATCAGGTTCAACACCGGCAATGGCTTTGGGCCCGCCATTCCATGGAATGGCTTCAATGATATAGCCTCGCTTTTCTCTGTAGGCGAATCATACAACCTGGCTATTACCGTAACCATTCCCATCTACATTTTCTTCATCAAGATCTGTATTAATCCAAGTGGCAGTTTCGGGCACGGTACAAGCCGCCAGGAAAAAGCATTCATGGACCTCGATGGTGATGGCTATGCCGATTATGTGGAGTCAAAGAACGACGGACAATTATCAGCATCTTCCTCAGCCATCGGCCGCACCAACATGCTGCGTACCGTGAAGTCACCCATAGCGCATGGTTCCTTCACCCTGGATTATGAGCGGGTGGGCAATACCTATGCCATGCCACAAAGTAAATGGGTGCTAAAAAATGTTACGGTGTTTGATGGGGTGCCGGGCGATGGTATAGATACCATGCGCCGCCAGTTTAAATATATAGAAGGCTACCAGGACAGGTACGAAAGGGAGTTTTATGGCTTCAGCAAAGTGATCACCAGCGAACTGAATACCGCCGGTAACAATGCGGTTTACCGAAACCATGTACAACAATATTTCAATAGCAGTTATTATAATAAAGGATTGCTGGCCAGTGAGTATATCGAAGACGCTGCCGGCCATAAGTATACACAAACCAATTACACCTACGACATTCGCCCAACGGTAAAAGATACCTCAGTCAGGTTCCCCGCATTAATAACAACCGAAAAGGTATTTTACGAAGGCGGCGCCACCGCCAATGCGCATACTGCGGTGCATTATGAATATGATACGGTGGGCAATATTACGCGCATCACCGATGAGGGCGATGGCAGCAACCAGGACTTGCGGATCACCAACATCGCGTACCACAGCAATAACAGTGTATATCTTAAATCCATTCCATCCGATATCGAGATCACTACAGTAGAAGGGGTGAAGCGTAAACGCACCACCACCCTCAACACCTCAAATGCCATTGCTGGCATCAGTGAAGTATTGGCCGATGGCACGGTGGCAACTACCAGTCTGGAATATGATGGGTACGGAAATATCACCCAACTCACCCAGCCTGCCAACTACAAAAACCAGCGGATGTCGTATACTTTTGAATATGACAACGTGGTGCATAACTATCCGGTGAAAATAACAGATGCCTTTGGTTATATCACCACCAATGAATACGACTACCGGTTTGGCACAGTTACCCGTACGGTAAGCCGGAACAATGAAGAAACAAAATACGCACTCGATAATCGTGGCCGTATCATCCGGTTCACCGGTCCATATGAATTGGCGGCCGGAAAGCCTTATACCATAGCTGTTGAGTACCATACGGCAGATACGGTGCCCTATACCATAACGCGGCATTACGATCCCGAATACAACGACGATATCAACCTATACAATTTTGCAGATGGCCTGGGAAGGTCGGTGCAGTTAAAAAAACAGGTGTCGTTGTTCAAAGGGAAAGGTGTTGCCGATGAGGTAACCATGGTTGTATCGGGCACTTCTGCGTTCGATGCTTTTGGCCGGGTGATAGAACAATATTATCCGCTTACAGAAGCAATAGGCGCCCTGAATCCATTATTGAATTATGCTTCCGGCAAATTCCATTACCGGGATGTGTATGATGCGGAAGACCGCCTGGTAAAAAGAGTGCTGGCCGATAGCAGTGCCATGACTATTGCGTATACGTTGGCCGGTAGTATGATCAGCAGAACGGGCACCGATGCGCTTGGCAATAAAAAAGAAACCGGCTTCGATGTACGCGGCAGAAAACGTTTCCAGAAAGCATATGCTGCCGCCGGCCCCATTACCACCCGCTACGAGTACGATGCGCTGAATGAAATGGTGAAGGTGGTTGATGATAAGGGAAATGCCCTGCAGGCCACTTATGATAATATGGGCAGAAGAACAAGTGTAACGCATCCGGATGCAGGCCTTACCACCTTTGAATATGATGCCGCCGGTAATTTGCTGAAAAAGGTCACGGCCCAGATCCGCCAGCAGATTGCCACCAACGGCGCTATTCAATATCAATACGATTACGACCGCCTCACCGGTATTGATTATCCCCGCAATTATCAGAACAAGGTAAAATATACCTATGGCGCCCCGGGCACCGGCACAAAGGCCGGCCGGTTGATCTTACAGGAAGACGCCAGCGGCGGACAGGAGTTTTTCTACAGCATGCAGGGACAGGTGGTGAAGACGATCCGTACAGTGCTTACCAGTCCGTTGTTTTGCACCACCTATATAAGCGAGCAGGAATACGATAGCTGGAACCGGCTGAAAAAGATGGTGTATCCCGATGGAGAAACCATGCTGTACCACTATAACAAAAGTGGCGCGTTGAGCAGCATGGATGGCATTAAAATAGGAAGCGCGTACCAGTTTGTAAACCAGGTGGGGTACAATGAGTTTGATGAGCGCGTATACATGCGTTATAGTAATGGTACAGAAAATGTATACCGGTACGAAGACAAGCGCCGGTTGCTTACGCAGCTGCAGGCGCTTTCACCCACCGGGCAGGCCATGATGAACAATGCCTATACGTATGATGCCACAGGCAGGGTGTTGGGTATTATTAATAATGTGCAACCTTCCGCTGGTACATTGGGCGGGTCGGCAAAACAAAGCTACCAGTTTGATGCGCTGAATCGCCTCGAGGCGGCTACCGGCGAGTTCAGCGGCCCGGGCGGTTCTACCAAATATGGACTTACGCTGGCCTATGACAACCTGAACAATATTGTGCACAAGACCATGACTGGGGCCACCAGCGAAAGCGGGTACGATCATGCGTACAGCTATGGCGGCCGCGCCCCTTACCAGGCTACACAAATTGGAAGCAATACATACAAATATGATCTCAATGGCAACCAACTGGGGTATGGCGATATCGAAAATGCTTACGATGAAGAGAACAGGTTGGTGCGGGTAATTAACAAAGGGGTGATGAGCCAGTATACCTATGATGCCGATGACAACAGGGCGGTAAAAAGCAGCGGCGGCGTACAGGGAATAACCGTGAACGGTGCGCCTGCCGGCGCCGTAACGCATGCCGATAACTATACCGTTTATGTGAGCCCCTATATGGCGGCACAAAAAGCAACCTTCACCAAACATTATTATATCGACGGGCAGCGTGTGGCCAGCAAGCTGGGGCATGGCACTTTTACCAATATCTCCTTTCCGCAAACGGGGCTTACTGCCGGCGGTATCGACTATACCAAACGGGCGGCATTGATTGAAAAGGCCCGCAATGATTATTATGCATCGCTGGGCGTGAGCCCTGGTCCGCCCACTGATAAGAATTTTTATGCGCGCCCTGAAAACAGCGGCATTGCGGCCCCAGTATATATAGATACAACATCGCCCAATGTGCCAACAGGCTGGCCGGGCAATACCACGGCGCCGCCCAACGGTCCGCCGGTATATGTAAGCGGTATTCCTTCACGCGATTCTGTAAAAGCAGGCTATGGTTTTGAAGATGCCGGGCAATTGTATGAGGGTAGCATTTATTTCTATCACTTCGATAATGTGGGCAGCACGGCTTATGTAACCAATTTCGCGGGCCAGGTTATTCAGCATATGGAATATGCGCCATCGGGCGAAACCATAGTGAGTGAGCATGCCGGTTCTTTTCAAACGGCGTATTTGTTCAATGGAAAAGGATACGATGAAGAAACCGGTTACTACTTTTATGGGCCGCAATACTATGATCCCGCACTCAGCCAATGGCTCAATGTTACGGACCCCTCAGGCGAAGGTTCCTTGGACGAGGCCACCATGGCGTATAGTGTTGTTGACAATGACGAGGACGATGCCGATGAACTCGTAGCCAACCCGGTGGTAAGCAAGATCTCGTACAGCGGTTCGGCAGCAACAGAAAGCCAATGGCCGGAAAATAAAGCAGAAGGAGATAAGTCAGCAAAGAAAAAAGAACAAACCCGGCGGGTTTACAATAAACCGCGGCGCAAGGTGTTGGCAAACAGGTATGGCAATCTCGATTACCGGTTCAATAAATATGGACCGGCAAAGGGTTCAGCAGAAAGTCCATTCCGTGATGTGGCGCACGATGTAAGTGATTATGAGGGACCTGTTCGCGACCTGGATGACGTGGTTACCATACATGGGCGGGAAAGAAGCAATTCAGTGGTTCATCAACATGGATTTCAGCGCCAGCGAAGCATTTCACAGGTAACCATACATGTGCGGGAATTACAGCGCGTAAACAGTAATTCAATGGTGCGGTTACATGCCGCATCGGCTGTGCGCAGGAACTCGCTCAGTGTAAGCAGTGTCAGAAGGACAATTTCAGGCCGGCGGTAAATAACAAAAATTGGTAAATTAGCAGAATGTAGGGCCTGAGCGTGGCCGGTCCTGAGCAGAGCCGAAGGATCGAAACCGTACTTAACTAACTCTCCTGAAAAACACTGCACTGATATTTGTCCTGGTTATGTGGCTTCCCCTGTATACAGGGGCGCAGCATGCCCTGCAATATACCCGCCTTACAGTAGAAGATGGGTTGAGCAATAATTCGGTTCAATGCATTTTGCAGGACAAAACAGGGATGCTTTGGATTGGAACCAATGGCGGACTGAACCGGTATAACGGGGCTTATTTTATCCAGTACAGCATACTTGGCATGCCCGCACTCTCAAACAGTTCGGTAACCGCATTGATGCAGGACGACAATGGCGATATCTGGATAGGTACAGAGAATGGCCTCAACATCCTCGATAGCCGCACTAATAGCATCAGGCAATTTATTCACCGCGACGATATGCCGGGTTCATTGCCGGCAGGTGCTATCCGCGCTATTCAGAAAACCCAATACGGGCACATTTGGGTGATGGGCGAAAAATGGCTGGTTGAATTTTCGGGCAGCCGGCATTTTACCACCGTTGCCATTGATAGCGGTCTGGTGCAAAAAGATATGGTGCTTACTTCACTTGCTGAAGCCGGCAGCCAGTTGGTTTGGATCTCTTACCTCGACCAGCCTGCAACCCTGGTTAAAAGATCGGCCGTAGCAGCAGGGCAACGGTTGGGCGATCCGGTGCTGCAGGCAAATGACTATTCAAAAATTTATATCGATAACCAACAGGTAACCTGGGGCATTTCCAGTTATGGCATCAGCAGGTATAACAACCGGGAAAGGGTTTTTGACAGTTATATAAAAAACCAACATGCGGTGAGTGGCCCCAACCTGCACCTGCGCACCTGTTATTGCATTGATGCGGAAGGCAATTTATGGCAGGGCAATGAACGGGGTGGTTTGGCAAAATATGACCTGCAGCAGCGGCAGGCGATCGATTACAGTTGGCTCATTGCCGGTGTTAACGCTTCGCTGGTGTATTGCTTATACAAAGACAACAACAATACCATTTGGGCAGGAACCGACAACGGCATTATTAAGCTGTCGAACCGCGAAGCCGTGTTTGCCCGGTGTCCGTTTACCTTGCAGGGCAATGAATTGAAAAATATCCGTTGCCGCCGCATCATGGCCGACAGGTATAATACCCTGTATGCTGCCACTGAAAATTACGGGCTGCTGAAAAAAATGCGTACTACTACCGGAAGGGATACCACCATCGCTTTATCAACTTTTGGAGCGCCGCCGGTATCTAAACTACCGGTGGTAAACAACCGGATCAGTTTGTTGCTGAATGGCCGCTATGATATCGGGTACATGTACGATATGTGGTATGATGGAAACAATTATCTGTGGATGGCAGGGTTTGGCATCAGCCGGCTCAATTTGAAAACCGATTCGCTGGAGATCTTCCTGGTGAATGGTACGGAGCAGGAAAGGGAGAAAAGCATCAACCAGTTCAGTATCGCTTTTGATGGCCGTTTGTTCTGGACATCGGGGCTGCACAACCTGTATACGTTCGACCCGGCTTCTACACAAATGCAGCCTTTCCGCGACAATACCGGTAAAATGCCCTTTGAAGAACTGGCCTGCTGGAGCCTGGTGATGCGGGGTGAATGGTTGTGGGCAGGCGCCGCCAATGGATTATACAAAATAAACACCCGCACCAGGCAGGTAATAAAGCTGCCGGTGCATCAGGTGCTTGAGTTTGGGATCAATGATCTTGCTTTTGACAGCGACAGCAGTTGCTGGATCAGTACGGCCGGTGGCGGGCTCATTTGGTATAACGACTATACCAGGCAGGTGAAACAATATACAAACCGGGATGGCTTAAGCAGTAATACAGTTTGCGGGTTGCTGATAGATGATCAGCGCAATTGCTGGATCAGCACCTATGCCGGGTTAAGTTACTGGAACCGGCAAACGGGGCAATTCACCAACTTTTATGCAAAGGATGGTTTAAATACCAATGAATTCAACAGGAAGGCGCTGTATAAAGGGCCCGACGGGAAAATGATCTTTGGCGGACTGAATGGTTATATGGTGGTTGATCCGGCGAAAGTGTTCATCACCCAGCAGCCGGTAACGATAGCGCTTACCCGTTTCAGTAAAATAAACGGGGCCGGCGTACCACACGATTCCCTGTTTAACCTGCAGGCATTTACCCAGGCCATTATAGAGCCGGAGGATAAATTCTTTTCGTTTCACTTCATGTTGAGCGACCAGTATGACCCGGCGGGCGATCGTTTTTTCTATCATCTGCAGGGAGTGGACAATGCCTGGCATGATATCGGTAACCAGCATTTTGTTTCTTTCAACGGGTTATCGCCCGGTAAATATCTCCTGAAAATAAAAGGGAGTACAGGCCGGGGATCACAAACCATGAATGAATTAACCATTCACATCCGGGTAAAGCAGGTGTTTTATAAAACAACCTGGTTTATTGCGCTGGTTATTGCCGCCCTGGTAGCCATTGCCTGGCTGATAGTGAACTACCGTATTCGCCAGGTAAAGAAAATTCAGGTGCTGCGCGACCGTATTGCCAGTGACCTGCACGATGATGTGGGCAGTTCGCTGGTGCGCATTACGATACTGGCCGATGTGATGAAGCGGGGCGCAGCAGATGCAGGTATGCAGGAACAACTGGGAACTATTTCCGGCATCAGCAGGGGAGCGGTCTCTACCATGAAAGATGTGGTATGGAGTATTGATACAAGAAATGATACCATGGGCGGCATGATACAGTATATGCAGGAGCACCTGCACAACATGTTAATGCCGGCGAATATTGATTTTGAACTGAATCATACCGGTTTTACGGAACAGGAAAAACTCACTATGGAATTTCGCCAGAATGTATACCTCACCTTTAAAGAAGCGATCAACAATATTGCAAAACATGCAGGGGCCACAAGGGTATGGGTGGATATGAAAAGAGAGAACAATTATTTCATTATGCAGATCCAGGATGATGGCCGGGGTATGGGCGAACAAAAAAACAAAACCGGGCATGGCCTTTATAATATGCGGTTAAGGGCCGGCCGGTTGAAAGCCAGTATTGATATTGTTTCAGCAAAGGGCGTTACCGTAACCATGAAAGTGCCGCTTTGAACCACTTAAAAAACGAACTATGATCCATCTGGCCATAATAGAAGATGATGATGTGATAAGAAATCACCTGGCGGCTTTCTTTTCAGGCCAGGAAGCTATACAATGTGTGATAGCTGCGGGCTCGGCAGAAGATTTTTTTGAAAAAGCAGCCGGCATTGCGCAGGTGGATCTGGTATTGTCTGATATTGGGTTGCCAGGTGCCTCGGGCATTGAGGCTATTCCCGGCATCAGGCGGAAATTTCCCGACGCCTCCATCGTCATGCTTTCGGTGTATATGGATAATGACCGGGTTTTTAAAGCGCTTTGCGCCGGCGCTGTTGGTTATCTGCAAAAAGATACAGCCATGGAAGAGATCCTGGAATGCATTCACATCATCAATAAAGGCGGGTCGGTAATGTCGCCCATTATTGCCCGCAAAGTGGTAGAATATTTTGCGCCCAAACGCACCTACAATGAACCTTTGACCGCCAAAGAGCAACAGGTGGTTACCGCCATGGTCGACGGACTGAGTTATAAAATGATCGCCGCCCGGCTGGGCATTACGTTGGAAACGGTTCGCCAGCATATCAAAAACATTTACCGTAAACTGCAGGTAAACAGTAAAAGCGAAGTGATTGTAAAGTCGCTGAAAGGGGAGATCTAGCTTCCCTTATATTTTAAAAGTCAGATCAATTGAACAATATACCCGGTTACTGAGAGTTTCATAATAATTCCTGTAACGCGTTGCATTGGACGTGGTAACGGTAATATTTACATGGTTTGGATTTACCGGGATGGCATAAACAGGAGTAATGCCAATGGTAAAACGGTGTTGTGTATATTCCAGCGGGACCGTAAGCTCATAATCCAGGATCTTGAATGCCGCTGCGTCTTCGGTGCTGGCAGCTACGGTTCCTACCACCTTCTGTACGCCCTTACGGTTGGTCGCATATTTTCGTTTCTGGAAATAAGCATTATAATAGTTCTGGGTGGCGGCATTTACATAGATACCCGGTTCCAGCTGCAATCTTTCATTTAAAAACGAAAAGTCATGTTCCAGACCCAGGGTAGCTGTGTAGTCGGTTGACTGGCTGAATTTCATGCCGGCACTAACGCTGGGTGAAATATACCCGAGGTCATATGCTGCATACAGGCTTAATTCGCCTTTGGTTTCAGCGTTTACTGAATAACTGTTGGCATTGTAATAATATTTGGTACCGGAAATTTCAGCATCCCAATTGCCTTTACTCAGCATATAACCGCCGGTTAGTTCAAACAGATCTGTTCTGCCTTCGGTGGAAAGATAGTTAGCGCTTACACCGGCAAACAAGCCAGATTTATGAATATACCGCAAACCGGCAGTGATATAGGGTATTCTTACAGAATCGCTTCTGCCGAGGTACACATTATCGCTCAGGTAACCCAACTCAATTTTCAGGTGCGATCTTCTTTTTACCGGAATAGAATCGGATGCCGTTAACAGGGAGTCCTGTGCGTATGTAACAGCCGAACACAGCAGGAAGGAAATGATGAGGCAAAGCAGGGGTTTATTTTCAAGGGGCATTGTAGTGACATTAAAAGGGTCCGGGAACAACAGCTCCCGGACCTGGTTGTTGATATTAGTTTCCTGTAGCGTCTTCTACTCTTTCTTTTTTGTCCTGGTTCAGGTCTTTTTTGTCTTTTTTCAGATCTTTCACATCACCTCTTCTGTCGCGACGGTCTTTGCGAATATCCCGGTTGTCTTTCCTGAGATCTTTGTTGTCGCTCGTAATATCCTTGCGATCGTTCCTGATGTCTTTTTTATCAGCAGCAACATCAGCGGCATTGCCATCTTTTTTGTCCTGGGCCAGGTCTTTTCTGTCATTGCGAATATCTTTTTTATCCTGGTTGCGGTCTTTTACATCCTGGCGGCGGTCTTTTTTATCGCCCTGAATGTCTTTGGTATCCTTGGCGATGTCTTTTTTATCGCTGCGGATATCGCGGCGGTCGCTGCGAATGTCGCGGGTATCTTGTTTTACGCGGTGAGGATGAGCAATACGGGTTTGGGCAGAAGCGGTCAGAGAGAGGCATATGGCAATGCCGAGAATGATTGTTTTCATGATGTGTTATTTTTTATACTACTGTAGATATTAAAAACTCATTAATGTTTAATTGAGTATGCGAAAGATGTTGCGGAATGGTGGTTTGTTATTACAAATAAATGAAAGTCAGTAGGTTTGGCGTTTGTTATCGGGTTGTTATCGGGGAAGCGCGGACAATTACTCCTGGTTCATTTATATTTGATGCATCATTAAACTATCGCCATGCTACCACTTTGTGAAATTAAAGATACAGACCTCAATAAACCCGGTATAGTTATCATCGATGCACGTGGCGGGAAGGATTCCTGGCAACGATACATGGCCGGGCATTTAAAAAATGCCATCTATGCCGACCTCGACAAACACCTGGCCGCTTCTGTTACTGATGCAGCTGTAGGCGGCAGGCATCCTTTGCCTGAGATCAAAGATTTTGCCACCTTGTTGGGAACCTGGGGCATTACACCCGATAGCCATGTTATAGTGTACGATGATAAATCGGCCGCCAACAGCGCCGCCAGGTTATGGTGGATGCTACAGGCAATAGGCCACGAAAAAGTGCAGGTAATAAATGGCGGCCTGCAGGCAGCTATACATGCCAGTGTTCCCCTCAGCACAGATGTATATACGCCTGTACCCGCAGTGCCGTATCCGGTTACCTTAACCTATAAGGGTACCGCTGATATAACAGAAACCGCTGCAGCCGCACAGGATGACCACCGGTTGGTTATAGATGTTCGGGAAACAGCGCGTTACCTGGGGCAGACGGAACCTATAGATCTGATTGCAGGCCATATACCCGGAGCTGTTAATCTGCCTTATGTAAAAAATCTGGATGCTGACGGCAATTATTTACCTGCCGAAGCATTGAGAAAGGCGTATGAAGAAGTGCTGACAAATGTAGAACCTGAAAATGTTATTGTTCATTGTGGATCGGGGGTAACAGCCTGTCATACGCTTTTAGGTATGGCACATGCAGGCATTATTGGACCTAAGCTGTATGTAGGGTCGTGGAGTGAATGGTCGCGCAGGGGATTGCCCATTGCAACAGATAAAAGATAAAAAAGAAAGAGGCTGTATAGGATCGGGGGCAATATTAAGTGGTTTGCCGTTCCCGCTATTCATTTAAGAATTCTTCGATCAGGGCAACCGTTAATTCAGGCACTTTGCTGCCTTTCTTTGCTGAGCATATTTCACCGATGCAGGCGCCATGAAAGCCGGGCAATATTACCAGCCTGGCGCCAGGGATCTTATGTGACATTTTTACTGCGTGTTCAGCCGGTACTACGTCCTTATCGGTTACCATAATTAAAGCCGGAGCCTTTATAGATTGGATATCACTTTCCGGGATGTCTTTAAAATGCATCATTCGCGCTACATCTTTATTGAACATAACCTGTAGTTTGTCTTTATCAGGTGTTACTTTCAAAAAAGCGTCTTTTAAAGGAGCAGGCATGGTTTCCAATGTAGCTTTTGGAAAACCTTCAAAGAAGCCGGGAATAAATCCTTCCCGCTGATAAGCGCCCGACAGGTCAATTATTTTATTAACTATTTCCGGATGCCTGATCGCAATTTGTAAGGTGGTAGTGCCGCCATTGCTAAAGCCAAAGAAGTTCGCTTTATCTACTTTCAGGTATTTCAGTAATGCAGCCACATCATCAGCATCCTGCTCAAAAGATTCGGGCGCATTCCTGTCGCTTGTACGGCCATGAGCTTGCAGTTCAACGGCAATTACTTTACCTTTTGCTGCAAACAGGGGTAAGGTATTACCGAAAGAGCTTTCAATCGTTGATCCGCCGCCGTGTATCAAAACCAATGGCAGATCGCCTTTGCCATGAATTTCATAATACATGTTCAAGCCATTCACGGGGGCGTATCCAGATTTGTTTGATCCTTCCATTGTATTTGTTTTTTGGGCGTATGTTGTGATCGCTGATGCAAAGAGAATAAAAGCAATTGACATAAAGAATTTAAACGTCCTGCTAAATCTATTTGTCATCGGTATTAATTTTAATTGTGTGTGAAATATTCAATACAAATGTAGAAAGGCCGGGAGAAGTAAGTGGGGTGTTGATGCGGCAAAAGAGGGGTGTGAATGCGACAAATCATAAAAGTGATCATTTGAATGCGAAGGCCAGCCCGGGACAATTGCCAGTTGCAGACTAGCCAGTTATATCTTATAATTATTAACTTTTATCCATGACCGATGGCATACTGGAATAGTTGAAAATGTATAAGATTGTGCTGCCAATAAAAAACTGTATATTGGCGACAGTGTAACAATGAAATTGCCTTTCCCCTGAATTAAAAATGAACTTTATTGTATGAAAAAATTGATCTTAATAATCATTATTTATTCTCTTTCTTCTAATTGTTATTCTCAAACGCCCGCAACCAAAGAGCATATCAGGACCTTGCTTGAGATGATCGGTTCAGGTAAAATTGGAGTGCAGGTCATGGAGAATATGCTTGTGACCTTTAAGAAAACAGTTCCGAACGTACCGAACGAATTCTGGGACGAATATATGAAGGAAGTGAAGCCTGACACTTTAATTGATCTAATTATTCCTGTTTATGCGAAATACTATACAGATGAGGATGTAACTCAATTAATTGACTTCTATCGAACACCGCTTGGTAAAAAGGTAATTGAAAAACTGCCTTTAATAACCCAGGAGTCATATCTTATTGGAGCTGAGTGGGGTAAAAAGTTAGGGGAAAAGGCCTTCAAGATGCTTAAAGAAAAAGGTTATTTGCAAAGTAATTAGTAGGTTTCACCAGGGGTTGTCCTCCCGACTATCAGGTCTTTAATAACTCAGCCCAAAACCAAATTTGTAAAGCGGTTGTTTGGAGTCGTAAGGCACGTCTTCCTTTTGGTTACGCACCGCTTCCATAGAAGAAGGCAATTCAATGGGTAAATGCCCACCCGGTTTGTATTTACCAAAGATCACATCCAGTACAGCGGCATCGCTGGCGCCAAAATTAGCGATCAATGCTTTTGCCTTTGCGCTGATGTCGGGTATTACCGCCGCACGGTCAAGGTAAATGTCCACAACAGTGGGCACAGTATTCAGCAATTGCAGAATGCTGTCTTTTTGTACACCCTTGAAATCAAGATCGCCATGATGAAACATACTGGCAATGGGAATATCGGTTTTTACCGGGTACGCCGGTGTGTTTAAACGAAGAATGGCAATGTCCGCATCTTCAGGCCTGTTCACAACCGTTCCATATTGCGCAGCAATTTTCGGATCTACATTGCGTACGTAAATTTTCAGGCTGCCCAGTTTCAGGGGCAAAGTTTTCGCTTCATTCTTCAGCAAGGTGATGGCCCTGCGTTGCGATGCTTCGCCCGCCTGTATAAATGCCGGCTTGCCTATAATTGCTGTGGCCTTTGTTTCATTGACATATGGATTGTCGAACAGCCCCAGTTCAAACTTCAGTCGCAACAGCCTTTTTACCGAAGAGTCGATCCTGACCTCGCTGATCTTTTTTTCTTTCACCAGTTTCACCACTACCTCAGGAATATTTTCACCGCCAAACTGATCTACACCGGCATCAATGATCCGCTGTACCCTCTCTTCCGGGTTTAAATTCTCCACGCCCCAGGCGCGTGCAGGCCATACAATATTGCCCATGTGTGCATCCGTCACCAGCCCCCAGTCGGTACAAACCACCCCATCAAAATGATATTTATTACGAAGCAGACCTGTTATGATGCCTTTGTTGTAAGAAAAGCCTACGTGCTCATGGGCGGCATCCATTGGTACGCCGTAGTAAGGCATGATAGCCGCTGTATGCTGGGCAAAAGCCGCCTCGAAAGGGATCAAATGATAATTGAAATTATTGCCCGGGTATACCTGTCCTTTTTGAAAAGGAAAATGCGGGTCCAGTCCTTCGAACTGGGGACCACCGCCGGGAAAATGCTTGGTCATAGCAGCCACGCTGTTTACGCCCAGCTTTTGTCCCTGCAGGCCAAGAATGTAGGCTTTTGTCATTTTTGCACTGAGGGCCGCATCTTCTCCAAATGTTCCGCTAATGCGCGGCCAGCGCGGTTCTGTAGCCAGGTCAATTTGCGGATGCAATGATTCGCGTATACCCACGGCTACATATTCCTGCCTCACCACATCGGCAAATTCCTGTGTCAGTTTTTCATCGCCAATGGCAGCTAAGCCTAATGGCTCGCACCACTGCGAAAAGGAAGCAGCAGTCATGGCAAAAATGTTATTGCTGAAATGGTTCCTTGGGTCTGAAGCAATGGTGATGGGAATTCCCAAACGGGTAGAATCTTCTGCAAAATGCTGCATGGCGTTATACCAGTTTGCCAGCGATGGTACGGATGGGATCATCCACAGGTTAAAGTGGTTCATCTTTTTCTGCCGCATTAATTCCAGCGCATTGGGAACAAATGCGAATAGGCCGGTAGCCGGTTTATCTTCAATAGATCCATCTTCGTTCACTTTTGCACCGTTGATGAACATCATCCCTGCTTTCTCTTCAATGGTCATTTGCTGCAACACGTCGTTCACCCTGGCTTCTATAGGTTGCTTTACGTCTTCATATACGTCAAGCTTTCCATTCTTGTTCAGATCGCGGAAAGGCGGATGTTGAGTAGGGGAGAGGGTAACCGTAAGGGCGATAACCCAGAAGGAAAGTTTTTGAGCAAGCATGACAAGGTTTTTGGTGGTAAGATATAACTGATAAGTTACGATTTATTGACCAATTAAATTATCATGGGGGCCGGCGGATTTCCGGCCAGCCGGTTTGACCTACCCCGGAACAGTTATTGCAGGGTATACATAAATAATAGTTTTGAGCAGCTATTTTATTAAACGGCTTGCTTTAAGTGCCCTGCTTTTAATGTATGCTTCGTTGGTTTGCAGGGCTTACTCAGTTTTAACCCATCAGGCCCTTATTGATGTTAACTGGGATAAGGTGCTGCTTCCTTTGTTGAAAGAAAAATTCCCGGGAAGTTCAAATGAAGCGTTGAAAGAAGCCCATGCCTATGTTTATGGCGGCGCTGTGGTGCCCGATATGGGCTATTATCCCTTCGGCAGTAAATTATTTACCAATTTAATTCATTACGTACGCAGTGGTGATTTTGTAAAAGCTGTATTGAACGATGCGAAAAACCTGAATGAATATGCATTTGCCCTCGGGGTATTATGCCATTATTATGCAGATGTGTATGGTCATCGTATTGGCATAAATGTAAGTGTGCCTGTGATATACCCAAAGCTTAAACGAAAATTTGGCGATACAGTTACATTTGAAGAAGATCACGTGTCGCATTTACGTACTGAGTTTTCGTTTGATGTATTACAAACCGCCCGGGGTAATTATGCTTCTACGGCTTATCACGATTTTATAGGGTTTAAAGTGGCAGACACATTGTTGCAGAAAGCATTTGGGGAAACATACGGGTTAGATGCCAATGAATTGTTTGGCAATTTTTCAAAGGCAGTGGGCCGGTTCAGGTTTACGGTCATGAATCTTTTTCCTTTCTTCACCAGAGCCGCGTGGGCTACCAAAAAAGAAGAAATTCAAAAAATGCAGGCAACGGTCACCAGCCGCAATTTTATTTACCGCATGCATCAAAAAAATAACCGGTATAAATTTGGTAGAAATGAACGGCCTGGGTTTTTTGCCCGGGCATTTGCCCTGTTCATTTATGTTATTCCCAAAGTGGGGGCGTTAAAAGTGTTGAAGTTTAAAGACCCCGGGCCGGTTGCTGAAAAGAATTTCATTGCCAGCTTTGATACGGTTTCCATGCATTACGCCGGAAATGTGATCGCACTACACAAACACGTTGTTCCCCTGAATAATGTAGATTTTGATACGGGCATCCGAACAAGTGAAGGCGAATATTCGTTGGCTGATATAACCTATTGTGATTTGTTGCTGCAATTAAAGGCGAAGAATTTTGAAACGGTTGATCCGGCGCTCAGGAATAATATTATTTCATTTTACACAGTTCCTCAAAAGGCCGGTCCATCGAAAAAGCGGGCAAAGGCAATGGATGCGTTGGCGCAACTAAAAATAGCAGACCAATCAACCCAATAAATACCCATTACCCTGAGTTCGATAATTACGCAGGCTTGATTATTTTTAGGCCATGAGTGATTTATCCCAACTGAAAGAACTTGCCAATAATTATGACGTGGAATCAATGGATATTCTCGTTGAAAGCCTTACTCCGCTTCAACGGGAAGAAAACAGGCAGGAGATCGTTGATGCCTATTATCAGGTTTACTCCTATGGCATGCACGACCTTGACTGTAGTAAGGTAGACGGCCCGCTGGACTTTACCTTTTTCCTGCTCAGTATCATTGATTCCATAGAACGTTTCTTCCCCGATCAAATATACTACTCAGAGCGTGCCTGTTGTTACGAGTACCTGTCAGACTATGCAGAGGCTCAGGAAGACAAACTGCATTACAAACAGCAGGCCTTCCATATTTACTACACTGCTCCGGTAACTACCGATAATCAAATATCGATGGTAAGGGTGGTGATCGATAAAATGGAGATCACCGGACAATACACCACAGAAGCGTTCACTGAAGTGTTGTCATTTTTCAGACCGGTGCTCAACGATGCCACCAAAATAGGAGGGTTGATCCATCAATACTTCAGGGTACGATTCCTCCCGTTTGAACAAAACCTTTATTGGTATGAGCGCCTGTTGCGTGAGTTTGAAGGCGCCATGCATGAACACGCGGAAAAGGACCTGCTCGTTTACCTCGATTGGGCAGAGACATATCATTACATTCTCTATCACGATTCTCCTGAAATTGGTTCCGAATACAAGGCTACCATGGTGGCACAAACAGCCATGCTGCTGAAGCCGCTTGAAGGTTATTACACGGAAGATGCAGATCTGCTGAACCGCTTGGGGAAAGCATTTGCTGATACTGCCAAAAGATCAACAGACATTGAGTTGCGTCTGGACTATTACAAAACTGCCGTTGACTTTTTCACGAAAGGTCATGAGTTGGCCTCAGCCGCCTGGACCTTTCCCGTATACGCCACCAATGCCCTGCTTGACATGGCACAGATCTATCATCAGCAGGGTGCATACGAAAAACTGATCAATGCATTTGAACAGGGGCTACAGCTTTTTTCACAGGTATATAAGCACGAAGAAGATCTTTCACTGAATCTTTATTGGGGCGATTTCCTTGTTGCCTATACAGGATTGGCCTATGATTATAAGTCGCCTTCCATCAACCGCCGTGCCGAAGAAAAACTGCAATTGGCCATAAAGCTGGGTGACAGGTATTATTCACGACCTTACTTTACGCTGGCAAGGCTTGCAATAAAAACAGGCGACAAAGAAAAGTGTGTTACCCTGTTGCTGCAATGCAGAGAGGACATCCGTTCACGAGGGTATGTTGCTTATGACCTGGGTGAAGCGTTGGGTGATGAGGATTTCAGGGAGGTGTGGGGGCGGTTGGGATGATTAGCGGTGAAGCTTACGGCTTTTTTGTATCCAGGTTTTTTTATTGGACGGGAAAAACTGCTTTCCTTACAAGGTGTCAGTTTTTATTATTACCCGTATCCTTATTCACCGGCACTATTTTATAATCATCCAACGTGATGCCTTTTACACCCCGTTGCTTATGGGGAGGGGGAACCGAAGCCGAAGAATCAGGAATTAACCGTTGGTGTTGTTGTACAGAATCAATTTTAGGAACACTAACGGGAGGTAAGTTGGCTAATGTATCTTTTTTGACAGATGCACTATCTGCTTTTAAGGGAACAGCAGTTGGAGCCGGTAACGAATATCTATGCGTTGCTTTTTTCGAAGTTACCGAATCTATTTGCAGACTATCCATTTTTGGCTGAACGGGTGATGGCTGGTTTTTCGGCTGCTGCGGATAATTCTCCGGTTTACTTTTTTCGCTTTTATAATTCAACCATATCAAAACAATTGCCGTTAATACAATACCGCTTCCTGCAAAAAGCCAAAGCTTTCTCCATTGGGTAAATTTAACGGTTGTATTGCCCGGCTGACTGCTATTATTTGCATCACCCGGCGCCTCGTTTAGTCCGGCATCAATAGTTGCCCAGATGGCATCAGCCATATCGGGCACCGTGCATTGCCCGGCCTTTTCTGCAATCAATTGTTCATATGATGTACGCTCATTCAATTTTTACCTGATAGTTTCTGTTGTAAAGTTTTTCTTGCTTCGCTTAAATGCCATTTGCTGGTTCCTTCACTGATGCCAAGTTGTTGTGCGATTTCTTTGTGACCATAACCTTCAATGGCAAATAAGGTAAATACAGCATGAGTAGCCGGCGGCAGTTGTTTAATCAGGCGCATGATTTGGTCGGCATCGGTTTTTTCGATAATGCTGTTAGGAATACCCGGATCGTTCACTTCATCCAGCTCTTCGCTGCAGAACCGGCTACGCTGCTTTATATGGTCAAGCGCTTCGTTTATAACAATGCGTTTGAGCCATGAGTGAAGACTTCCTTTATTGGCATCAAATGAAGTGATGCTTTTAAACAATTTAATAAAAGCATGACTGAGAATATCTGCAGCATCCTGCTCATCTCTGGAATAACGCATAGCAATACTCATGGCAAAAGGATACATTTGCCTGAACAAATGTTCCTGCGCCTTTCTGTTGCCTGTGGTGCAATCAGCGATTATGCTATGTAGGTCCTGCTCCAGTTTTCTTTCTATCGATTTACAATCTTACCATTTTGTATCATTCACCTTTCTGGCAAATAGTGCGGTGGTAATGATTGTTGTTATAAAACGGTCTTTTTGTTCCAGTTCATTGTACATCCAAACACTTTTATCAATAAGATCAATAATCGCCATAACGCCATCGGCAGTGCTCAGTTCATAGCCGCTCAGCATTTTAATGGGAAATCTTCCCTGTTTACCGTTTGCTCCTTCCATATTTCGGACCGAAACGGATTTTATAAATATGGTATCTTTACCGTTGGTGGCAGTACCATTGTCATTCGACGGTACATACTTGAACAAGCTTTTTACAGAATCTATTTGCCAGTCATATGCGTTACTCATAACCAGTTGCCAGTTGCCGGTGCTATCGGCGCCCCTGGTTTTTATTTGTGCCGAAAAAATATATTCATGTTGCTCAGTCTGTGTCAGGCCGTTCCAAATACTATTACTGTTCATTCCATGGTAGCCGATGCTTCGGGACAGTTCCTTTTCCTCACCAGAAATGTCAGCCGTATTTTTTTGATCAGTTATAGTATACCTGAATTTTGTTTTATCCTTTGACACATGTTCCTGCTTTTGCACCCCTGCCGGCGCCAGCAACAAATTTTCGAGGAAAAAACCATTAGTGCCCGAAGACATAATATGTAATCCTCTTTTAATTCTTGAGGTTGAATAATCACCTACTACCATTTTATTTTTCCGGGCGCCCTGCACACGCCAGTTTGTTGCCTGCTTTTTAAAGGTATCGGGTATCGACAACTTCATGGCTGTACAGGAAGTAAATATCAGAGAAATGATCAGGCTTGTTATACTTTTCATATATAGGTTAGTGTTTAATTTCCGGGTTCTGCTGCAATACCCCCACATGCAATGCAAAGGTTGGGTAATGGGGTAAAAAAATAATTTTTTCTTTTACCCAACCTCTGCGTGGCACATGCAGGTATTACTCCCGAAGCGCTTCAAATGAATTAGTAAATATTAAACATTATTATATGAATACCATAATCAGACAGATTCAGGCAATATTTTTATTTACCGCAATTGCAGGGGCGTTTACCGCCTGTAAGAAGGAATCAAGCGATAGCAATGAATGCAAAACCGATATGCAACATATTGCAGGCACTTATAAATTAACGGCAGTAAAATATAAAGCAAACAGTACAGCTACGGAGATAGATTATCTGCCATACTTAGACGACTGTGAAAAAGATAATATAATAGAATTGCACACCAATGGCACTTATAATTATAACGACGTTGGTGTAACCTGCTCCCCCAACGAAAGCAGTAACGGCACCTGGAATGTAAAAGACAATGTACTAACCACCAGCGAAGCGGGTATTATCGACAACGGCGTTGTTTCGGCCTTTGATTGTAAGCAGTTGGTGTTTTATCATGATGATTTAATAACGAAGGGGGACAGGATGGTGTTTACGATGACGAAGGAGTGATCTCTTTGAAAAGATACCCTCGTATTGAAAACAGTCTGGAAATATGCCAGGCTGTTTTCAGCATTTGTTTCCAGTTTTTTGGGGTAAGTTGCTCAGGATACCGCATCCCTAAGCAACTATATAACATTCCTCGCTAACGTTGGAGCATAGGCGGCTAACTTGTGTGCATTCCACCGCATATTTGACACAAGGCTAAGAACAATGGAACATTCCTGGTCAACTTTAGTTAATAAGTTTGGAACATACGAGCATAAGTTGTAGACTATTGCACCAAAGTTGCAAAGAGACAACTCAACCTTTGTTACGGATGATATATCCTTGAGAAAGGAATACAATGTTTGAGTTAGGGATAATCTATAATGACAACGGGATAACTCATAGTGAGCGCGGATAATTGCATTACAGAAAGATAGAAATAGTGTGAGTGGCTTATGAGAAGATAGGGAAACCAATTTTCTTAAAATCTCCCAACTTTTTCACTTGATCCCTAATAATTCTTTTTCCCTGTCCTTTTCCAATGTTCAAAGCCGTTTTATCGCCTGCAAAAGAACTACTTTATCCTAAATCCCCCAATTCTTCAATTGGATCCCAAACCCCCAACAATTTGATCCGTGAAATCCCATATAATCCGGAAGGGGAATTGTAAACACCCAAAATGCAAAATGGACCACCATTGCTGATGATCCTTTTTTTGCGGACCGGACGGGATATGTGCGGCCGTTATATCTTCATGAAAATCAGCTATTTAATTTTTTGGTCGATTTAATGAGCGAGGGAGGCTAATTCTTACCTGGGTTTATTCAGGTAGACTATTACTTTACAAAAGTAATAGTCTAATTTACTCTTATGAATCAAGTTTTCCAATGCTGAAACGCAGTCGCTTCTATACTTGTTAAATTCGCCTATAAGAAAACTTCATAACTTCAATAATATTTTTCGTTTTTTGAACCTTATTTGGAGAATGCCTGAATTCTGAAATCTATTTACCCATTCAGTATCCGGTAGAAAATATAACCCACTCCATCAAGCACAAACATAACACCGGTTGTTTCCCGGCTTCCAAAATGACAGCAACTATTTGACATTAAGCTTGCCTTCAATATTTTCATATTCTAGCATTAGTTTCTTTTTCTTCACATCGGTTATGTTACTATTTTGACAAATTGGAAATCAGTAGTTGGCTTCGAATAGGAGTTCTGTAACATGCTTCCGATATAACTACCTCACTCACAAACGACTTGTTAAATTTCGCCATTCTAATATTCAGTCTTTATCCTTATGTGAGACTTACTCATTTTATTGATTGCAAAATTACAAAAGCAAAAATAAACAACATTGAGTACTTTTGTTATATGGCAGATGTTCATTCAAAGGAAATACGAAGTTTCAATATGAGCCGGATCAAAGGCACTAACACGAAGCCCGAAATGATTCTGCGAAAATTTCTGTTTGCAAACGGGTTCAGATACCGGTTACATGTTAAAAGCCTGCCAGGTAGACCTGATGTTGTTTTAAGTAAATATAAAACGGTGTTATTTGTACATGGATGTTTCTGGCATGGACACGACGGCTGTAAATACTTCAAAATTCCATCAACACGAAAGGATTGGTGGATAGATAAGATCAACAGAACTAAACTTCTTGACGAACAAAATAAAGAAAAACTTATTGCGGCTGGCTGGAAAGTGTTTGAAATCTGGGAATGTGACTTAAAAGATAAGACAGTAAAAGAACTTCAAAAGTTAATATCCATACTAAAAAAACAATAGTCAGATGCCTGAAAAAACAAGCCCGGCAAATTTGTGGATTCTTAAATCAAAAGGAGAAAATAGCGCATTTGGAGGAAACACCGGATATGCAGATAAAGTAGATGCTGTATATGTTTATGATACAAACGTGAAAAATCACGACAAGGTTAAAGTAAATGATTATGTGGTGATTGTAAACAAAAAATACATCCTGGGCTTTGCGAAAATAAATTCTGTAATGGAACGAAAAAACGTTCCAAAGGTCAGATATCGCTGTCCTGAGTGCAACACTCAGGAACATTATAAAAGAGTCGGGATAACACCAACGTACAAATGCCGGAATAAACACGAATTTGATAATCCAATTGAACAAAATATTCTGGTGAACGAATATACAGCTCATTATAACAGCTCTTTTATTCCAGCTCCACCCAAAACAGATGTTAAAATTCTCAGAGCTTACTTTATACGATGGAACCTCTATTATTCTATTCAGCCTGCAGAAGTCACATTTCTCAATGACAACTTTCGGCCGATATATAACAGGCTTAAAAATAAGACCACTGCCATAGCTCCAAAGCCAGCTTTCGAAATACCTGTATTGCACCCTTACGAACCAGATAGCGCAGACACACGCACTTACAAACTGAGAAAGACTCCATCAAGGCAGGGTCAGCAACGATTTAAGGAGCAGCTACTTGGCATTTATGGGGATACATGTATGTTAACAGGATGTAACATAAAAGAAACTATTGAAGCCAGTCATATTTGCTTCTACAGAGGAAAAAAAGACCATCATCCGGCCAATGGATTATTATTGAGAAAAGACATTCACAGCCTGTTTGATGCCAATTTATTCGGTATTCATCCGGAGACCATGAAAGTTCATCTGCATTCCTCTCTACGGAACTCTTATTATGAAAAGCTCGAAGGAAAGAGCATTAAGTTGAGAAACAAAAAATTCAATCCATCCACAAAAGCCTTAATAAAGCGATGGAAAGAGTTTAAAAGTAAATCGGATCTTTGACTTTCCGGTTATAAATAGCCAGAATTTCTCTGGCGCCTGAAATAAGCTGACTACTCATTGCTTTCTCCTTTCTGATAGAGCTAATTACATTCTTAATAACTCCTATTTGCAATGGACTGAATTTGCCTTTGTTTTTTCCAAATTCTTCAATCAATTCCCAGTTCTCTAAAGGAATCGATACCATTCTGTTCTCTAGATCTGCATCATCCTCTTTTTCCGAAGCCGTCTGATTCAGATCCTTTGAAACAGATTTAAAATCAATGCCCCACCTTTTTGGGCTGATGCTTTTTAATAGCTGCCAGCATTCGTCTCGTTTAGCCCATTCCCCCATTAGAGAATACGAAGCAGGTTTCTTCTCTTGAAAAAAGATATTTACATGCTTTAAAACATCCAGCAGTAAGGTGCTTAATTCAGGAGATAGGCGCTGAGCTGTCCATATTTTTCCAAGGTTAATATCTTTAGGTAAATGACAATTCAACCAGGAGATGGCATATGGAATTGCTATGTAACGCAAATCACCTAAAGCGTATGGTTTTTTCCCATAAAGTTTTTCAGCTTCATTAAAAAAAAGAGCCATTGCAACAGTTTCTCTGAAATAAATGCGTGAGGGTTTTTTATTCCCATTCGCCTGAATAAAGTAAAGATAGTTTTTCTGACTGCCCCTCGACACCAAATGAGGCAATTGAAACCAAGCATTCCTATATTTTGCAACTTCCTCTTTCTTGATCACTTGGTGCGCAGGATTTCTCTTTTTAAAATTCTTTTTGCGGGCCCCTGTATGTTCTTTATTCAGTTCCTCTTTGTATTGACCTTTCACGCGTTCATAAAACCAACGCGTTTGCTGAGTACTTCCCTGAACCGGCGGTGCCCAGGTGGTGCGGGAAAACTCTTCAAGAACAACATGAAAAGCTTGATTGGAGGTCAGATCAATTTCGCTTACCTTATTTTGACTATTCGCATATTTTGAAATGCTGGAAACAATTTTCTCCATCTCTTCTTCTTTATGGACCAGCGTGATTTTAATTTGTACATAAACTTTACTAAGATCAGCTCTGTCTTTTTTTCTTGCATAATAAACAGATGAAGTGGTTTGGCCACCATTTACAATCTGGAAACCTGATATTTTCTTAATTAATTCCACTCCATTACCATTGTTAGCTTTGTCAAAACTTATGGCAGTTGCTGTGGCCGAAATACCATTATTGTAAGCCATGAACATTTCAGGTTTTTCCAATATGGTTTTCCTGATTTCCTTATTTACTTTCCCTACATTTTGCAAATACACGCGCACATTCTGTTCAAGCAATCGCGTTCCATATTCATCATAAAGATCAGCTAAAAGACTGGCCGGAATAATGGAAACATAAGTACTGTAACTCTCTGTTTTTTGCGTAAGAGGCAAATATTTAATCTGGTAGTTGAATTGCTTGTGAACATCTATTTCAATTATTTCCCGTTTTCTCTGTGAAGACCACAACTGATTAATCCGTTCCACATCCCACACATCAAAAAGAACAGTGAGGTCGCCCTCCTTGGTCTTAGGTCTTGAAAGCTTTGATTTTACAACACCATCAGTTAGCAAGATAATTCTCACCCTTAACAACTGGCTGCGGTACTCATTAAAGTTTTGCAGAAACTCTGTTTCCGGTGCCGACTCCTCCAGCTCTTCTGTTTTTCCTTTTATTGCGTAACCAAGGTATTTGAGTGCCAGATTAAAATTACTTTCCACCTTGCTTTTGTCAAGTGTGTATACTTCTCCAGAACCATTGAAATCTGTAATAAACAGATCCAGTGTTTCATAATTATCCCATATGCTGTATGCGTTTATTTGTCGTAACCGGTTTCCTGCCTTGTTTCTGTGAACTGCAGTACAAATCTGCCCGTTTGAAGTTTCGTTTGTATCTGAAAGGTAATCCAGCACCAGCTCTGTAAAGGCAACCTCCCTGAACCCCGCATCCTTTTTTGATTGCAGCAGATTTGATACCTCTGCATTTAAAAACGCTGAAAAATTGCTTAACTCTGATGGTAATTGCTTCATAACAGCTTATATTTCATCTTCCGTTTCAGGGTTCTCCTCAGCATCTTCCGGATAGCTGAACAACTCCTGCATAAACACGTCATTTACTTTGTAAGGAAGTTTGGTATCTCCTTCAATTTGAGGCAGGCCGATCGCATAACCTGTGGCTGGTAAATCCTTATCACCGTTAAACCCTGTTGGATCCAGCAGGTATATTATAAGAAGCGCGTTTTGACTTCCCCTGTACTTTCTTACATATTTACCGCCAGGATTTTTAGGAGTTGCCCTTGATCGGCTGTTTTGTATGGTTTCATCTTTGGCTTTCAGATAGCGCTCATCCGATTCTTCCATATCCAGATATTCATGCGGAGGACTGATGATATGTGATTGGCGGATGATATAATTCACAGGATCTACTGTTTCAACACCATTTTTCTTATGTATTGCCTCCTGACGTTTTGTTAACCCTACCTCTAACATGCTTTCAGCGGTAGCTAATTCATATGAATTTTGGGGAGATGAATTACTGATTAGTACAATTGTCCAATTTATAAGATTTCCTTTTCTCACTTGGTTGGCAATATAACTACGGATAAAATCCGGACGGATATTGGATTGTTTTGTGAGATAGTGTTCAAGAAAAGCATCAACCGGTTTAAATGGAATATTCTCCCAGATATAAGATTGGCCCTGCCGCACTTTACCGGATAGCGCCGGCAGAGATGTTACCAGTTCTTTTATGACACTCAGATTTTTCCTTAACGTATCCCGGTCTTTACTGATTATATAAGTTTCCAGCAGTTCGCCTGAATAACTCAGATTCAGATCGGTGGCCCCTTTAATTTTGGCAGCAGCTGAGATCATCAGCATGCCTGGCGCCGAACGTACTTTAAATCCGAAGTTTCGGGGTATTCTGTCTGCCAGATTCATAATATCAAACTGTTCCTTAAGTTCATCAGTGGCATTGCCAATGTACTGATACCAAGTGATAAGTTCTTCGGTGGTAAATAAACGGCATACATCTGCATAACCAGATCGGTAGCCAAACCAACGCCCCATTTGAAGCAGTGTGTCATAAAATTTGGTAGCCCTTAAAAAATAGCTTACAGAGAGACCTTCAAGTGTTAAACCCCTCGAAAGTTTATTACCACCGACTGCAATCACCGATAAACCATTGTCATATTCATGATAATTCAGCGGCGTGGTGTTATCGTAAGGCAACCCTCTTTGAGCCCCGTGAACAGCGCGAACTTCAATTTTTTCAGCCGCCTGGCACAGGAAAGGCAGTATCTCGTCCCAGTCATGATCTATTAAACGTGGATCATCGTACCCCAGGCGTTCAGCCACCACATGAGTACGTCCTTTATATTCTTTTTCCCAAACCTCTTTTAATGTCTTAGCAACTGCTCCGCCCTGATCATAACGGATACTATCCTTAACGGCGGATAACCAAGTATTGATCAGAAGAGCCACCCGGTTAATCCATATTACATACCAAGACACATGAACCAGCATTGAGTTATGCTCTTTTTCACGTCCGCGTGCTATCCGTACAGCACAAACAATAATGAAACAATAAACAGCATATTCAAGGCTTGGGGGTAGTGCTGCCGGCAGATCATCATCTTTCCGGTGTGTCTGGGGAATATAAGGTTCAAAATCATCAATTTCATTTACAAGTGGTAAACTCTCTTCTTCAGCTTCCGGCCAGGTCTCCGTGTCAAACACCTTCGTATAACCAATATAATTGGAAGGTGGGGGAATATTTATAATAAAGTCACGCGGAAACAGCTCATCGCCCAACCGGAACTTTTTACCATCAATAATTATATCTTTTCCCTCCGTATCATTTGGGTCTGACATAAATATATTTGCAAAAGGCGTGGCGGTATAACCAATAAAAGCACTTTGCTCAAAAAGTCCCAGCGTGGAGCGAATATATCCGTTAATTCGTGAAACAAAATCCTTGTCCACATTTATAGAAGCGTAATCAGCCTCGTCATCAATAATCAAAAGCGGAATGTTTTTAATGATCTGATACTCCCCGTCCTTTTCACCCCTTGCATACAGCCAAGTCAGCAAATTTTTTAATACCGAAGCATTTTTCTTAATAACAATGGCGTAATAATCGTTCGTATTCAGTGGCAGGTTTCGAAGTGAGGAAGCACGCAGATCTCCTCCGTCTTTAGTGTGTGTAATCGGATGTACAGGAAAGCTTTTCCTGTGCTTACCCACTCCAATTATTTCACTGTTGCTGCCAGGGGCGGACATAAATCCTGAAAATCCTTCATCCACACGTTGTTGGGTTTGTTGCCTGAGGTTCTCATAAAGACCGCTAAGAATAATAATGATACGGAATCCTGCATCAGCGGCCTTATTTATTAAACCAATATAATTACTGGTTTTACCAGACTGAACATCGCCAACAACCATTCCTCTTTTATCCCACACGCCTGGCTTATTGGGGTCTCCAATCCGGTTCAGGATATCATCAGTCAGATGGTCCAGTTTGGTAATAGTAGAGGCTGCAATTCCCTTATGATCCAGGTATTCCTTATATGCCTTCCAAAAATTCCAAGTAATCTTTGCCCCTCTTCCCTCAACCCACTTCTCATTGGGCTTCTGGTTTTCGAATATCTGATAATTTGGGTTCGATACAAGATTTTTACTCTCCAGTAACACTTGTAAAGCAGGTCTGTTTAATAGCTGTGAGATTATTTGCTTACCCAAAAAAGCTTCTGCCCCTGTAATTGCCGCATTAAGCGCATGGTTAATATCTTCACGCTCAGGGTCTGTTTCATCTTCCAGATAGCTGAGATTTTTTTGAGCATCGTCAGCTATTCTATTTCTGATTTTTTCCCGTCGTCCAAGCAGGCTCAGTTGCAATTCCAGATCTTCTCTGATCTCTGCAGGAGGATTGCCCTCCAAAGCCTCTGCGAGTAATATTTTTGCCTCCTCAAAATTATCCAGGTTTAAGGCAAAATGTACCGCCCCCTGGTACAAAACAGATCTGGAAGGTTCCGAATCGTCAATATCTTTCAGCAATCTGGCAGCTGCCTTTTCATAGTTTAAAGCGCGCTGAATGTATTTCCAGTAACTGTATTGTTCACTTCGGCGGCCGGCAAAAAATGCCATCTCCGCAAAATCCATGGCCTCCTCATGCCAAGTATTTATTTTATGAATGTTATCGCTCATCGGGCTCCTGTTAAACTTTTAGGATTACTGAATTCCACTATAACCGCATAGGCCGGCAGGTTGGTACTGTCTGAACGGGTCGTTTGCTCAAGCTTGCTCTTAAGCCGCTGCCTCAGTTCGGCATCAGTACCCCTAAAATCACCACTCACTTCCAATCTTAATGTATCTTTAAAAGGATAACTTTCTTTTTGATCTCCCACCCAATAATCAAATCCGGTTCCTTTCCATGATCTCTTCACTTTCCATCCTTTCTGATCGTGAATGAGAGCCACAGCAATACCCATTGCACCAAACTGAGCCGCTTCGTCTATATCAGCAAAGCTGTTAATACTTAATTCATCTGTTTTTAATCGTGATAACTGGTAAGATTCCTGAATGGCACCCACCACAGCAAAATTTACCCGCGATGGATGTAAATGATGATGCAGGCAAACTGATGCTGCCTCTGCCATAAAACCACCATTCCGTACGGATAATCCCGTACTTTGTCCATCTTCCAGAATTTTTAAATTCATTTTTTTCATGTGGCACATTATTACTTGCTCAGGCTTTCTATCAGGTGAGGATAGTTACTGAACGGATCAATAAAATACAGTTCTTCCAGCGCTTTCGAACGGGTATGCTTATCCTGCAGCAACTGTTTATAAGTTGCCTTCATCAATTCCGCCACTTCACTGTCATTGGAAGGAGTCCCCGATTCTGCTGGTTTATCCGCATGCTGACTTTCACTTAGCACAATTGCCGGAACAGGCAAGGTTATCTCCAGTAGTTTCAACAGTTTCTCCAGGTCGCTTTTCTTCGTACCCATTTTTTCTGCCATAGATCGTACCAGAGGATGATTTCTGTTCACCCTGTAATACTCCCGCCCATTCTCTTCAACTGTCATCCAAGCAAATTCAAAGTGGGAGCGACCCGCTTTCCGCTGCTTTTGTTTGCCACGGTGCTTATATACATCAATAGCGCTTTTCGTTATTTCAAGCGCATAACGTTTCAGATCATCCTGGAACATTTTTGGGGGTATGGCTCTTGATTTACGAATGTCCAGTTGCCAGGCAAAATCCAGTTCTGCATCAATATCGATCATTATCCTTGCCAGACGGGTGAATTCCTGCTTTTTTAAAAGGCCAAGCCAGTCACCTGCGAGCAGCATACGATCCTTTCTGTAGATATAAAATCCCTGACTGGCATTCCAGCCTTCAGTTCCTGCTGCAGCGTTCCACACTTCAGCAGTGGTTTTAGAAGGATGAGGAAGAACATAACCGGTGATACAGATCTTCCCCTGCATAAACGTTTCTGTAGGAAATGACTGTGTGGCTCTTTCTTTTCTTAAAAATGGATCCCAGGCAGAAACCGGCTGTTCATTAATAAATAATTTTATTTTACCCGATTCCAGAAAGCGGTGAAAAACCATTGATAAATGATGTTCAATTTCCCGAACAGCTTCGAGAAACTTACGTTGTGTAATCAGATGACCATTCTGGTCATAAATGATTCTGTCCAGATTCTCCCAAACAACAAGCGTCCCTTTAGATTTATTTTTCAGAAGGTCTTTGAGTTCGGGCATTGAAATATATTCAATGATCTCCCAGATGTTATAGTGTTCCACATAATCCAGATGCCAAGCTCTCAAATGCACCTTTGGGTTACCCGCATTCTTTGAAATTATAGACAACACCCGGCACTGTGAAAAAGAGGCGGTTTTTAATCCCAGACCAAACCTGCCCAGATCTTCGCTCTTCCGGTCGCCCAGCGGATTATGAGTGCCTGGCCGTAGCGCCTCCACCAGCTCTTCTTCGCTCATACCTTTTCCGTCATCCAGAATGGTTATATAAGTATCTTCTTTTTTCCAAAAAAAGTTAATATGTACATATTTGCACTCTGCAGATATACTGTTATCCACAATATCAGCCAATGCACTGGCAAGGTTGTAGCCAATAGCCCTGAACGTTTCAATCAACGAAGCAGGCCTTGGCTCCACTGTTTCTTTCCTAAATTTCTTCAGATAGCGAAAATTGCTTTTATCTGACATCTAAAGGAGTATTAAGCATATTTTTGATTGTAGCCGCAAGTTGTTCGGCCATTAATGGAGGCACCGCGTTCCCAATTTGCCGGAATGCAGCATTCATAGCACCGGCAAACTGAAACCCGTCAGGAAAAGATTGCAGTCTGGCAGCCTCCCTAACGGAAATGGTGCGGGCCTGGTTACTGTCATAATGGATATGAGAATAGCTATCCTTACCAAGGTGCGCCATTAATGTACGGGCCGGTTTGTCCGCTTCCATTTTCCGCCATTTATTCGGAAACTTTTTATCGTCATAGGGTGGCACTGTTTGCTTCAGCAATAATTTGTACTCCTTTGAATTTTCTGAAAACTTACGTTTCTGTTCTTTTTCAAGCTTTTTCAGTTTCCGTTTAAATGACTTTACTGCTATGGCCAAAGCCTGGGGATACTGATCACCAGCCTTCATTTTTTTGAATACAGGATAGTCTCTTGGCAGAATACGGATTACATTTCCACATATAAAGCCGTTAGTTTCATAACCCGGCCATTTTCTCATAAGGGTCTGATAAGCATTCTGCGCAGTTTCCTGAGAATATGAAATCTGCTCATCCATTTTTCTAATACCGTTCTTCAAACCATTTTTCAAATGGGCCGTTATCACCGGTAGATCAGACAAGGCAACGGCAGCCGATACAGCAGGTAAAAGATCAGAAGTTGCTTCAGGCATTGGCATGTAATACCGGTGCTGATTGTCTTTATCAATATGTTTCAGGGCTACGCTTCTTGAACCGTGATACCCTCTGGGAAGATCAATGAAATGTGTTGGTAATGGAAATTCAATTTCATCACGAATGCTGGAATGTACGGCTATGAGAAACATTCTTTCCCGCATCTGAGGGAGACCATAATACACTGTATTTAATAACGTATAACGACAGGTATAGCCGTATTCTGTCAGATCATCACAAACCAGATCAGCAATATTAACCCCTCCATAATTCAGCATATCGGGCACATTCTCCATTAATATGGCCAGCGGCTGCAAGGTTTTCACATATTTCAGATACCGTTTATACAACTGGCTTCTTGGATCGTTCAGAAACGCATCTGCATCACTAAATACTGCACGAAGTTTGGCCCTTCCAATTCTGGTAAAAGCCTGGCAGGGAGGCCCGCCAATAATAATATCCACCTGGTCTCCTGGTTCGCCTTTCAGTCCCAGGTCCTTAAACAAACCTGCGGGGGTGGTTTTGGTAATGTCCCGGGCCTTTGCATACTGCTTAAACAACGGATGATCCTTATGGAAATTAAGCGCATGAGAAGTTGCCGCCTCCTGATCCATTTCCACTGCTGCTATATTCTCATACCCCTGCTTACTGAATCCGAGCGACAGTCCACCACATCCTGAGAACAAATCCAGAAGTCTTAAATTCTCACCATTTCTGAAGCGCTCTATCTTTCGTTCAATAATCCCTGTCGGGTCAATATCATTAAAATCATCTGACAACGCTTCGGCTACGGTGCAGGCATCCACATGCTTTAAATTACTTTTCATCATCATGTCTCAACCAAACAATTATTAAAATCAGATCTTTCAGGTAATATAAATATATCGCATCCCAATAAAGTAGACAATTCAATAGCTAACTGTGACTATTCATATTCTTAATAATTTAGGTGAATTTCCAAGGTAAGTGAAGTTACATTATGTGATGATAATTGTTAGTTTTTAGGGAGTTAAAAATATTTTCTAAAGTAAATTATAAATTTTTAAGATAAACATCAAAATTTAAGATTGTTTCGTTTCAACTGCAATCAACTTTAGGTAAAACTACGGTTATTTGTTCCCTTGATATAGAGCCTGATTTCAATTGTTGCTAAACAATAATTAAATATATTACACTCCATCCCATGTAAAACCATGCAAACAAGCTCATAAATTTCTGATATTCAAGTCGACAGCATTTCTACAATATTCCAATCATAAACAGATAAATTTTCAAGGTCGAAATACGGGAGGTTGATATGAATCAAGTTTTATAGAAGTCTGTTAGAACTTTTTTGCCAAAACTTGAGGTGTTTATTGGAGAACGTTCCTAATATCTTTTCCCTGTTTGAGGAAAAATCGGACAGCAAACTGTCCACTACGGTCTCAAACCCACACCGGTTAATACTGAAGAATTGTATGAGCCGGCTGATTACAATATCCGCTTATGGATGTCATTGGTGCAAAATGATCGGCGGGCCAATATGCGAAGTGATCCAGTCGTACTTGGGTTTTATGACCTCAATACTTTTGTTTCCTTTTTTGTAGGAGAATTTAATGGAGCGGTTCAGTCCAGCTAGTTTGCCGATGGTTTTGATGTGGCGGTTGAATTCGGGATTGGTAAGCGCTGGTATCTTTTCTTTAAACTGCCGGGTGAAGATATGTTTGGCTTCTTCGCGCAGGGGAATGATCACCCAGTGATCGGATTTCTCCTGCTTCTTATACAGCATATCCCGCTGCAGGTCTTCCGGCTTTAAGGTGGAGAAGTCGGAGAAGCGCAAGCCGGTTAAGCAGGCCAACACAAACAGATCCCGGTATTCGATCAGGTGAGGATGGGCGGATAGGTCAGCCTGGTAAATAGTGGCTATTTCCTGGTGGCTTAAATAAATGGCATCACATTCTTCTTCGGGTATTTTAAAATCGGTGAGGTCAATGGGCGCAATGATCTTTCTTTTCACCCGGTCTTTAAGAAAGCCGCGCAGGTGCTTGATGGTTTTACCAATGGTGTTCTGCTTTAAGCCCGTTAATACCTCCTGGCGACGCATATGCACATGCTCGAAGGTGAGGTAGTCAATAAAGTCGTGATAGAAATTAAAATCAAAGCTGGCGAAGGTGATCTTTTCCTGCCGGTATTTTTCAAATGCCTGTAAATGGGCTTTTACGTTACCGTATACCGTCAGCGTGGCTTTGCTTACCTTTCTTTCCTTCGTCTTGATGTATTCATCAAACTGGCAATAAATATCCTGCTTCGCTTCTTTCTTTGCCGTTTCCTGTTTGGCGACGATAGTGATCCGTTCTTCCAGGGCTTGTAAATCGAGGGTGGGAGTAAAAGCCTTTTTTACAAATGTCCCTTTATCAGTGATCTGTTTTCTGGTAGCTTCGGCAACCAGGTCTTCCACCAATCGCTTTTGACGGAGTAGTTCATCGTTTAATTTTAAGGCATCGCCAAACTGCGGTGGTAGTTGTGGGGAGATCCGTAATTGCTTCCGTTGCCAGTATTCCGGCGGTATAGCAATTCCTGTGCTTAATAATGTGCGCTTTGTTCTGCTGTAGCAATATTGCAGAAATATCGGCGCAGTTCCATCTTTCTTAACTCTTTTGCTGCGGCAAATCGCTCTGATAGGTAACAACATAATTTGGTCGATTCATTGGTCGATTCAACAATGTGTCTACCTGAATTAAAGGTCGGAAGAATAAAAATCGCCCGCTGTTATGAATACCTGAAAATCAACCGGCTAAAAGTAAAATGGAGTAAAATCAAAAAAGGTTCATCATTGCTGATGAACCTTCTTCGCGGACCGGACGGGACTTATCCCTAACGGTTACAATTATTTGAAAATGAAACGCATGTGCTTTGCTGTTTAAAATCTTACGCGACGAATCCTGCTTTTTTCAAAAAACTTACACATCCATACGTATCCGGACATGTCATTACAAATATAGCCAAATTGGCAATAACATAGTTTTCCCCGCTAGTATTTCTTCTACTGAAATATGTGAATATTATCGGATATCCATAATCAAATACCACACGAAGTCCCGCCTGCACTATTGGAAACACACAAAGAATTGATTCTAGTCAAAACGACAGCAAAAATAACCGGCACCTCTTCCTAGTAGCCCGACCGAACTTCCTAGGAAAGGAAAAGCATATCTGAATGAGAGTAAGACTATTGGTAGGTTAGGTATGCCTCTCGTTAGCCCTATTATAGATATAAGGTTTTACCGGGCAGCCTGGGGTAACAGCCGGAGGGGGAAATCTCCAACTTTGTAAAGGCGCGAGGTATTCATAAATTTACAATCTATGGCGTTTTCCGATTATCCCCAAGTCGACGATGCATCCGAACGGGCTGACGAAAGCAGTACTTCCCTAATGGCGCTCTTTAGTCAGGCTAACGGCTTTATTTGCCGCCCATTGCCGCGGGACACAGGTGTCGACTTTATGGTTGAGTTGGTTACCGAGCGACAGAAGGCCAGAGGTTGGCATTTTGGGGTTCAGTTAAAAAGCGTCAGTGAGATCGAGACCGTCAACCAAGGACAGATGATTTCCTACAGCTTCAAGACATCCAGATTACATTATCTTGGGGTAAACGTGCCAAACCTGGGCATGGTTGTTATTTATGACTACAAAACGAAACAAAGTTACTACGAGCTGGCCTCTTTGATCACTAAGCATCTTTTCGACGAGCGAGGAAACTCGGATTGGGAGCAACAGGATACCGTGAACATCCATGTCCCAACTAACAATAAATTGGATTCCGAGTCCATACCTACCTTGCATGCCTGGTTGGTGAGCGTATTCAATAATGCGGTCCGCATGAACGACTCTTATGGCGGGCTGTATGGGCTCCCTCGGACGTCAATGCGGTATTCGCCCGATGATTTTGACCTTAATAGTCCGCAAGGGATAATTTCATATTTGGAGAAGAATGGCACGGATCTCTTGATCAACTATCAGCTCGGAGAGGTTTCGAGGCTGATTGCAAGGTTGACGGACCAGGATATTAGTGAGCATACAAGTATTCTATGCTTGGCTGCGACGGCACGTTCCCAGGCCGGCAGGTTTAATGAATCCCATGTCCTTTGCCGAAAAGCATTGCGGAGATCCGATCTAACAGAGGATCAACGGATTCAGATCTTGTATGAGGACATAAAAAATCGGTTTAAGCTCGGCAAAGTATCACTCGAAGATTCCATTACAGAAATGGCTGCTCTGAAGGAAAGGCCGCTAAGCACTCAAAGCAGGCTGACCATTGCGGTTAATCAGCTTCAGGCCCAATTGGCGAACGGGACGTTCGTGGATGCGGTGACTGAGAAATACCGGCAGCAGATTTTTGCCCTCTTTGATCAAATAGAGGCGTCGAACCTTCCAGGTTCGATAAAGTTCCTGTTGAATCTTTGGAATGCCGACAACTACTCACTTTTCATCAATCTCACCTTTACGGTTAACGCGAGAGCAGCACATCTAGGGACATTCAACGATTGGGTACAGGCGATGCAAAGGATAATGGCTTTAGACAAGGAGTTGTTGAATTTCCTCGAAACGATTGCTAAGCGAGTAGAAGGCCAGAGTTGCAAATTGGTACGGGCCTATACATTGCAGATCCATGTCAAACACATGGTGACTCGGGAGATTGGCTCTTCGTTCCTGCGACCGGAGCGCAATAATTTTGAAGGTTTTCAGAAGAACCTCCAGGCGAATATCAACCTGGCGCTCAATGCGGTTAACTATTTCAATGAGGAGGGCGTGAAGTATGAAGCCTACGTTGCCCTACGCAACGCATTGGAGTTGCTGGAGATTGGTAGATTCAAACTCGGTAAAGCCCTTAACCATGACATCGACGGCTTATATGAATTGTTGAAGACATGGGAAGATGAGATGTTGTTGGACCCTGTTGATCTGCAGGTGCCAGGCATTTTTGAGCGAGCCGGGCTGAAAGCGACAAAAGAAGGCGAGGTGATCGCTGATTTTACCGACGAGCAGAACCAAATCCTCTCAAGACTTCTAAGTCGTAAAGATGGCATGTCGACGAACCAGCTCGGGTACTTGATCGGGGAGATTAATAGCTACCAGGAGGTATTCAAGCGGTGCCCACCGGATGAAATTGGCGTCCGCTCGATATATCAACCTGTGCCAGACGTGCCACGATACGACCATCCTGTCCGGTACGTTCTTATCAAGAAGTCCTTCAACTTCGAGAGTTCTCCGAGCTACGATATTTTTGTGCCTCTAAAGGATTGGGGGTACTGGATTGAAGAATATAATAATAGTGCCTAACACCGAATTGCCAAAGCGTGGTTTGACAATGCTTATTTATTTTGCATTCGTACTGTAATTTCCGGCCTCCGGAAATTGCCCGAAACGTTGTTACCAAGCTTAAAATGAGATTCCCAAATAATTTTTCGGAATTATCGGTTAATTGACACAACCGATTTTGCGACCTCTTGTGCGCATCCATCCGATTTAAAAAATTGTCCGACGTCAACTAACATTCTTTCAAGTTAGAGCTTTTGGGTCTATGCATTATCTTTTAGGTCTAAAACTCCTAAACATGAATATAGCAGCAATAATCGTAGCTATCATGGCATTAGCAAGTAATCACATTAGATTTATTTTTCGCTTTTCATTAAGCGCGATAACAGGATATTGGCTTTATAAATTACGGCATCCTAATGTTTATCTACTTGACTTTAACGAATACAATAAAAATCAAATTGAAGAATGGGTTTCAAGTGGACGTGCAATAGAATCAATAATAATGCTGGGGGCTTGTTATTTCCTTTTTTATAAAGTACTCATGTTTTTATTGTTTAATACAGTCGATAGACCTTTGTCGAATATATTAAAAAGGTTTTTTTCAAAATTTAGCCTAAGTGATTTACGAATAATTGAAACCGTCATTATAAAATACATAAGAGGTACAGCAAGGAAGGCTATTAAAATTGGGTTTATAAAATCCCAAAAAAGTAATAAACCATTTACTACTCAACAACTTCATGAAAAACTATACTCAGATTTTTGTACATGCTTGCATATAATAATATGTTGGCTTATCCTTAGAATATATAACGACTATCCGATTTACATTTTAATATGCATTATTATTTTATATTTTTTAATCAATTTTATTGCATTGTCATTGATTAGAATATTTAAGGAATCCGTAATGAAAGCAACTGAACATGGATCAGCATAACTTGAATGAACGTTTTCTGCTGAAAATGTATAGAGTGCAAATACAACTTTAACTAAAAAACATGACACAGTCTACTAATGACATTTTTCCACCAGTCATGACGAAAGAAGATTTCGTATATTCTCGCATTGGCATGGCTATAACTTCTGCTCAGAGGGTTGAATTCATTGCAAGTCAACTGCTTAACCACCTCGTTGAATTTGATAAAGACCTTTATGGAATAACTACTGTAGAATTTCTTGATAAAGCTGCAAAATCAAAGAGTGGGAAAAAGACTTTAGGAGCAATATTTAATTTACTCAAACTAAATCCAAAATTGACCTTGTGTAATCGGTAATTACAACTACACAGT
>NZ_LVYD01000053.1 GCF_002077945.1 Niastella vici | reverse complement strand
ACTTGTGTTCAAGAGGCTTTTTGCTTTTAAGACCATTAACAATTCTGTAGCCCGCATCTGCCCACTTTGCCAATACAACTTAATTAAACGCATATTTTACACATCGCTTTTTGATTAAATTTGTCGAATGCGATATCTATGTGTGCTGTTAGTTACCTGTACCGCTTTCATACATCAACTGGCATGGCGAAAAATACAGATCACTGGTAAAGCCCAGGGCACTTCCTACCACATTACCTGGTATGCCCGGGATAGCGCCATCGGCCAGCAACAGATCGATAGCATCCTCGCGAAGATCGATACCTCCCTTTCTATCTACAACCCGCAATCACTCATCACGCTGTTCAATAATTCGCCCAACGGCGTTGTAATGGATAATCATTTCCAGAACGTATTTAATAAATCAATGGATACCTACCGGCAAACGGGGGGGATTTTTGATATTACGGTTCAACCCCTGGTACAAGCCTGGGGATTTGGTCCCAAAAAAATGACCGGCCTGCCCGATTCTGGCACCATCAGGTCATTAAAAGCCTGTGTAAGTTCTTTAAACCTCTATACAAAGGGCAAAACCCTTTTAAAAAGAAAACCCTGCACCAGCATCGATGTGAACGGCATAGCCCAGGGATACAGTGTTGACGTTATTGCCGATTACCTCGAAGCGCACGGCATCCAAAACTACCTGGTAGAAGTTGGCGGCGAGATCCGCGTAAAAGGACATAAGCAACCCGGCGGGGAGAAAATGAAGATAGGGATAGAAGCGCCGGGAGAGAACGATTTTGAATTATCAATGATCAGCAAAGTGGTTGCAGTTGAACAGGGCGCCATCACCACCTCGGGCAGCTACCGTAAGTTCTATGAAAGCGAAGGGAAAAAGATCACCCACATTATTGACCCGCGTACCGGTTACCCGGCGCAGAATGAATTGATCAGCGTAACTGTATATGCCCGTGATGCCATTACTGCCGATGCCTACGACAACGCCCTGATGGTAATGGGATTGAAAAAGGCGCTGCAATTTGTGGAACAGCGAAAAGAGATGGCTGCTCATTTTATTTACCGTACCCCCACCGGCGCCATAGCAGATACTGCTTCGAGCCGGTTCTATAAATTACTGCAGCCATAATAATCGTATTAAATTATTGCCGGCATGCAGCCGATAAATGGAATTTTTCAACTTATACAGGAGCAGGGATCCCATACTATCATTAAACAAAAAATGTTGCTATTTGCTATATGAGCAGACGTCATTTCATTAAACAGTCTGGATTACTGGCCGGTGGCCTGGTATTCTCCAACCAATGGGTTCAGGCTTTTGCCGGTACAGCAGAAAAAATAAACATCGGCATCATCGGTTGCGGCGACCGCGGCACAGGCATTATGAAAATGCTTACTGAGCTAAACGACCGGTTTGCAGTAACAGCCATTTGCGATGTGCTTGACTTCAGGCTCGGGAATGCAAAAAAGATCGCTACCACCCCGCCAAAGGAATATAAAGATTATCGCCAACTGCTCGACGATAAAACGGTTCACGCCGTAGTGATAGCAGTTACCCTCAGCGAACATTACCACATTGCTAAAGATGCGTTGCTGGCGGGTAAACATATTTACCTCGAAAAAACAATGACCTATGCGCTTGACCAGGCCCTCGACCTGGTGAAAATAGCAAAAGCACGGCCTGCACAGGTGGTGCAAATAGGACACCAATACCGGTCGACCCCTTTATATTTTAAGGTAAAGGAAATGATCGATAAAGGTTACCTGGGAAAAATTACGCAGATTGATGCCCGTTGGGACCGTAACGGGAGCTGGCGTCGCCCGGTGCCTGATGGCTATACCGACAAACAGGTGAACTGGCGAATGTATAGGGAATACTCAGGTGGTTTGCCGGCTGAGTTGTTATCGCACCAGATGGATTTCATTAACTGGGCATTCAATACGCATCCCGATGAGGTGCTGGGAACCGGCGGTATTGATTTCTACAAAGACGGAAGAGAAACTTACGATAATGTACAGGTGGTATTGCGGTATGCAAAGGAAAACATGATCGGAAATTTTGGAGCTACCTGTGGCAACGCGCATGACGGTTATATCTTCAAGCTAAAAGGCACAAAAGGCGCGGTGCATCTCCTGATGCATGAAGGCGTTTATTATCCCGAACCAACTACTAAAAAAGAATTGCAAACAGTTGATGGCGTAACCGGCGCTACAAAAATTGAGTGGAACAAGGAAGGCGGTATTAATATTTTGAATGAGCCAACTAAAGACGGTACCTGGTATGCATTGATCGGGTTCCATGATTGTATCACCAATAAGAAAACACCGGCTTCAAACATACTTACCGGCGCCACCACGGCCATTTGTGTTTCGATGGCCAATACTGCCATTTTTAATCACACGATCGAAAAATGGAAACCAGCCTACAACTTATTATAATCTTTATTTTAACTGACATATGAAAAAACTTTCCTGCGTACTTTTTGCGATCGTTTCAACAACAGTAGCATTGGCCCAGCCGGGCAATGGGTTTACAAGTTTGTTTGATGGGAAAACTCTCAATGGCTGGAAAAAGATCACCGGCAGCGCTGATTATAAAATTGAAGATGGCGCCATTGTAGGTATTACAGTGCCTAATTCTCCCAATACATTTCTGGTTACCGAAAAAGAATACGGCGATTTTGTACTCGAGCTGGAAGTAAAGATCGAAGACACTACTTCCAATTCGGGCATTCAGTTCAGAAGCCATTACAATCCCGAGATGAGTAATGGCCGCGGCGGTAAAGGCCGGGTGTATGGTTACCAGTTTGAACTGGATCCCTCCTCCCGCGCCTGGACGGGCGGGGTGTATGATGAAGCACGCCGTGATTGGTTGTACCCATTGTCGCTGAACCCTGCTGCGCAAAGCGCCTTTAAAACCGGCGAGTACAACAAAGTGCGGGTTGAGTGTATTGGTAACAACATCAGGACCTGGGTAAACGGTAAAGCCTGTGCTTATGTGGTGGATACCGTTGATAAAAGCGGATTTATTGCCTTACAGGTGCATGCCATTCCTAAACCCGAGCTGGCCGGGGAGAAGATCTACTGGCGCAATATCCGTATTAAAACGACAGGCCTGTCGCCGGCGCCTTTCGCAAAAGGCGTTTATGTCGCCAACTATATTCCCAACACGCTTTCTCCATACGAGAAAACCGATGGCTGGAAATTACTGTTCGACGGAAAAACAACCAATGGCTGGAAAGGGGCTTACAAACCCGGGTTTCCTGAAAAAGGCTGGGAAGTAAAAGACGGAAACCTCACTGTGCTGTCATCGAATGGCGCTGAGTCAACCAATGGCGGCGATATTGTTACCAAAGAAGAATACAGCGCTTTTGACCTGTCGTTCGATTTTAAATTAACGCCCGGCGCCAACAGCGGGGTGAAGTATTTTGTTACGCTGAGCGAGAATAACGCCGGTTCTGCCATTGGCCTCGAATACCAGGTGCTGGACGATACCCTGCATCCTGATGCCAAGCTGGGCCGCAATGGCAATCGTACACTGGCTTCTTTATACGACCTTATAAAGGCCGATAAGCAAAAGCGGTTCATTCATCAGCCCGGGCAATGGAATACCGGGCGTGTAGTGGTATATCCCAACAACCATGTGGTGCATTACCTGAATGGCGTTAAAGTGCTGGAATACGATCGTGGTTCTCCGGCGTTCAGGGAACTGGTTGCCCTCAGCAAATACAAGGTCTGGAAAAACTTCGGCGAAGCGCCTAAAGGGCATATTTTGCTGCAGGACCACGGCAATGAGGTAAGTTTCAGGAGTATTAAAATAAAAGTATTGAAGTAGTTATAAAGACTGTAGAAACGTTTGTGATACCCTTCCCGGCTTGCCGCGAGGGGTATTTTATTTTGGTGAATTGGTGGGCGGGGTATTAAAAAAGAAAGGTCGCCTTTTTACAGGCGACCCTA
>NZ_LVYD01000052.1 GCF_002077945.1 Niastella vici | reverse complement strand
TTAAAAAAGAAAGGTCGCCTTTTTACAGGCGACCCTACACTAATCAAATACCATTAACCATTAAACCTTATCCTACTGCAAAGTTGCAAATTATAATGCAAACAAAAAATAGATTGACATAAAGATTTTGCAGGAATAAATATTTACTCCTAGGAAATGTTAGCAAAATGTGGAGGAAATTGAAATGTGGCGAAAGAAAATATCTTCCTAACTGATAGTTAATCAGTCTGTTAAACTGCGTTTGAACAATTATTCTGTTTTTTCAGTACAGTAAAATATTCCATCATTACAGTATAATAATCCAGTTAAACGCAATTGAAAATAAATAAGTGTCTGTTTTACAATGGTATTCTTAGTACACTGTCTTTGGTAATATGCACTGTTAACCTTTTCGATTCGTTGCTATAATTAATTAGCAAGGTATATGTGCCGGGAACCTGAATGTTGGGCAGGTAAAAATTGCCCTGTTCATCACTTTGTGCAGCGATATCAGGATGCTCATAGCTGCCTTCGGCGATCATAACAATGGCCCCTTCAATGGGGGCGCCGGTAGCAGATTTATACAGCACTCCTTTTACAGAGGTGGAAGCGGTTGTCATGGTATAAGTGTTGTTTTTGATCAACCAGTATGCGATCAGAAAGCAGGAAAGGATGACAGTGATCCACAGCCATCCTTTCCTCTTTTGTTTGGTTACATGCCCAGATTTTTCCATGCCTGGAGATTATTGAAAACAGGCTGTACAATTCGGGTGGCTGAATTTCCGGAAATTAAACCGTTGGTATGAATGCCAACTGCATAGCGGGCATTTCCAACCTTAATCCAAACCGGAGAACCGCTTTGTCCGCCCATAGTATCAATTTCATAATAAATAACCCGGGGCGCAACAGATTTTGCTTTACGGGCCATAAACCATTGCTGGTTGCCGCCTTTGTCGCCCGGATAGCCTGAGAGGTTGAGGTAGGCGCTCAAGAGATAGGGATTGTCTTTTACGGCAAAGCCGAATACGCCGGTTTTATCGCCGGGCCGGCAATCGCGTGGTAAAATGATACAACCATAGTCATACTCTCTTTTTTTGTCGTTTACCCAGCCTGCAACGCTTCTGAAAGAAGTGCCTACGCAGGAGCCATAGGGCCGAACACTATCATTTAAACCGGGTATTACTTCAATGCTCTTGGGCCAGCCACCCTGTGCATGCATATAAACGCAGTGCCCGGCAGTAATTACAGTGCGGGGAGCTACCAGCCAGCCTGTGCCTATCCAACGGCTGTTATCCTGTGCGGTAATGCGTAATGCGCAAATGGCCCGCCAGGGGAAGGTGGTGGTGGGGGAAATGCGAACACGGTCATCGGTGCCAATGATGACTTCTGCAACGCTTCTTTCATATAATTCAGGATAGCTTGCAAAAAAAGCATCGCGGGTAAATACGCCTTCTGTTACTTCTTCTGTAAATTCTGTCCCGGCCTCTTCCAGTGAAGTAGAAAATGCCATTTCAGTTTCTGTACTTAGTTTGTTATACACTTCCTTATCGGCTTCTCCTGGTTTGGTAAGCTTAAAGCCTTCTACTGCCTCGATCTCTGTTTCCGTTTCTGTTTCGGTACTCATGTATGATTGGCCGGGTAAGGTTTCAATCAAACTGGGTGTAGGCGTTGTGGCTAAAATTGGATCTTTGTCGTTTCCATTCTTTGGTCGCAGTGTCTCAGAGAAAGTCTTTGGCTTCATAAATTAGTTTTTTTGGTTATTGTAATGAAGTGCTGAAGCGGCAGGGCATAACAAACAGTGCTGTAATAAAACAGTACGGTGCAATGCAGATCCGTTAATGATCGATCTTAACCTTTCATTACAGTGAAACCATATTACCTATGTATGGGGTAACGGGAGATGATTTGTTGAGAGGTAATGGTGTTTAACAGTTTTCATTAACCGAAACAATGAATAGCGTGGGACCGGTACAGAGCCTTTGAGTATTCCGGATAATGATGGGGAGGTAATTACCTCTATAGATCCTCATAGGCCTTCTTATGAGGTGAAATCAAGACGTTGGACGGTTATGGTTCTCGTAAACTTTTCCTTGCAATAATAACAACTACCCTCCACTTCTCCTTTTAAAGGTATAGAGTATATTTTATATTCTTTTGCTTTTCATATAAAATAATTATGAACAGCAGGCGCTTGCATTATGTTGTTTGAACATAAATAAAGCTGTATTGATTTAGTGGCGTTCGTTGTATTTTGTTATATATGTGAGCTTGTCCCTTTCCTGGTTATATTCAGGAAGCTGATCATATTCTGCCAATAACTCCGTGTCATCAGCTATCAGCTTTTTAACAGCAGATACTTTTAGGGTAATTATATCGCCGGTATTAACATCAAGTATATATGACTTTTCTACTTCTTTGGTTTTGTATCTGACACTTGCAAAACCAGGCTGACTTGCACTCCATTGTGTTTGTGACTCCTGTAAATATTTAAATACACAGATCCTGCCGATGGCCATGAATTTTGCATAATGTTTATTGTATCTAATATAAACATCCTCACTGTCAGAAAATCCCCAGACAGATCTTTTATATTTTTCTGTATTGCCTGTTGAATCCTGGTACTTCAGGGTGTATTCATCCTCTGCGGTTTGTTCCAGGAATATATGAATAGGGTGAATAGAAGGCGTATTGTTTTTAAATTCTTCAAAGCTCAGGAATACGGCGTTTCTTTTGATGTTGCCGGTTTGTGCAAATGATCGGAGACAGATAGTAGTAAACAACAGAAGGATAAAAGCTTTCATATAAGGGCGAAAGGGTTTTGTGCAGTAAAAATAAACGAATTCCGCCAAAAGCAAAAGCACCGCCATGAGGCAGTGCTTTTCTTTATCTAAAAAAACAAAACGTGTTACGATGGGGGATTGGTTGATGCCTGTTCGCTATTCTTATCAACAGTGATAACAGGGATCTTTGAACCATACGATAACAACTTACGCGTTATACGGTTCCACCAACCGGGCATATGGAATTCTTTGAGCGGATTAGCCATGATGAGGTCGGCATTGATGCGTTTTGAAAACTCAAGCGTGCTCTTGGCCAGGTTCTTACCTTCCAGCAAAAAGCATTGCACCGGTATTGTGCTCAGGCTTTGTATTACTTCCAGTGTTTTATCAAGTACTATTTCTGCGGCATTATCTTCCTTGCGCAAACTAACGAGGTATACCGTGCTTTGGAAGGTACGTGCCAGCAGCGTGGTGAACTTTATGCGGCGCACCGGTACTTCATTGGTGAGCGGTAATACGATCTTTTTAAAATGGCTCACCAACCCGCTCGACCTGATGGCCAGCGCAGGCACATTGGTTTTGCGTGCCAGCTGGCTGATAGAAACGGAAGATAGGATCCGGTGTATAAGATTGAATTTTGACAATCCCACTACCACCAGGTCCATATCGTATTGTTCAATGTATTTTACCAGTTGCTGGCTTGGCCGGCCCTGTAACAGGCTGATCTCGATCTTACCTTCACCACATAAATGATGCTGATAGGTTTCTTTCAGTAATTCCAGTTTTTTGCGGGCATGGTTAAGATCGCCAGTAATGTCGTAAGGAAGCAGCATGCTGGCGTCAATGGGTATCAGTGGCAGCAGGTTCTTCGATACTACGTGTACCAGGTGAATATTGCACTGGAAGGTATTAGCCAGTTCAATAGCCTTTGTGATGGCCCACTTGCTGCGGCCGGAGAAATCAACCGGCACCAGTATGTTATATAATTTTCCTGGCATAGACGTTCGTTTTAGGTTTACTGTTAGAAATGTGGTTTACTATTCGCTTCATCAGACCTTTGACCCCGGGCGCCCTTATATGGCCAGCGCCAGGAGCGATTGAAAACTGTTCTCCTTTATATTTTTAAATGCTATGGTTTCGAGTAATTCATCTTTTGTGCAGAAGGCAACGCCTTTACCGGCATGCCCTACCATACACCGGTCGTCGCGGCTGTCACCTACTACAATACAACTTTTAAGCGGCACGTTGTATTTTTCGCAGGCATATTGCAGCGCGTTGGTTTTGCAATAGGAATGGCCGCATACACTTTCGGGCGAACCAAAGAAATAGGAGGGCAGGTTTATTTCGCCGGTCACCTTTCCTTCAAAGAACTCCAGCTGATTGGCATAGGAAAAATCGGCGCCTATCTTTTGCCGTACAAAGTTGGTGATGAGGGTATAGCTGTTGCTGATGATGCCGATGATATAGCCCCGGTTTTTCAATTCTCCCACCACTTCCCTGATGTCGCTTACCATTTCAATTTGGCTGGCTACATGGAGCAGCTCGTCCATGGTACGGCCCTTTAAAAATGAACCGATGCGTTTGGTAAGAATGATGGCGTCTTTTTCGCGGGCGCGCAGGTCTTCGAGCTTGGCGGTAAAGCCAAATGCGGCAGCGCAGGCATCGATGAAGCGGCCCTGCAAAATGGTATCGTCCATATCGAAGATGGCCATTTTATGAAAGCCTGATAATTTCTCACGCAGTGTTTTATTCATTTCGCGGTTGATGGTCTCCAGCGAATGCATCTCTTCTTCACTAATGGTATCTGAATGCTGCAACTGGGCTTTGCTGATGATGGCGCGGGATACTTCTTTACTCATTTTGCCCAGTGCCTGCCAGGGTTTGCTTTTATTTTCTATATAGCCGATGTTCACTTCGGTCACCCGCGCTTTCATCAGGTACATATCGATGAGGATGCCGATGTCGACACCATAATCATTAAAGAAATCGATCTTTTTGAAATATGATTTTTTACCGGCTATCATGCCGCTGAGTGGCTGGGCAAAATGGGATAAACCGGGGTAGAAGATGTTCAGTAATGGTTTTGCCACCAGCTCTGTAACGCGGCCGGCATTGCGGGCGAAACTGCCTTTTACAAAATCGGCTTCGTCGGCCAGCAGGGGAGCGGCCAAATTGGTGATGGTGCCTTCGGGATACGGATCAATATCGCCATCGAGGAAAATGATGATGTCATTGGTGGCTTTGGCAATACCATCTTTCATGGAAATGCCTTTGCCGCGCACCTGGCTGATGATGACCTGTGCACCGGTTTCAGTGGCTATATTCACCGTATTATCTTCCGACTTGTCATCCACTACGATTATCTGGCTCACCAGCGGAAATTGCTGACAGAACCTGACCACATTACCAATCGTTTTCTCTTCGTTTAAAACTGGTATAATTACAGTTAGCATATTTTCTCCGGTTTATAGATTTCTACAAGTGATTCCACAGTCTATAAATGCGATTCCACAGAATGTAAGCAGTTGAGGAAAAATCTGGTCTGAAATTAGTGCCTGCCCAAGGCGCATATTGTACACCGCTTTAGAAAGGCAAAAGATGTGCCTTTCCTTCTTACAGGCATTAAAATGTCCTATATGTGGGGAAAAATCCACATGTATGCCCGCCGGTGCTTAACCTTTTATGTATTGTAAGTTCGGCTCTTAATGTTGACTGGGCGTTAAGTTGATATTAAAAGAGAATTAAATGAAAAGGGTGTGCCAGAGGCCGTCAGGGCGGCAATTTGTAAGTTCATGCGTTCGACCTTCTCAGTTACCGCCGTTTATAGCCCAAAGTGAACGATTACGGGTGCGGGCCAGGATCCGCGTGGGTGATGTTGCAGCAGGGCTGATCCTATAGCAAATGAAATTGTAAGTTGTAGTTAGAAGCGTAAAGGAGGATGCTACCTTTTAGGGCTGGGGGCAAAAAAAAATCCTTCCGGTATGCCGGAAGGATTTATATAATGGCTTTGTTGATTTATTAATAATCCCGGTTGTATCCACCGCCGCCACCGCCGCGATTGTAGCCACCTTTTTTGTAGCCACCGCCGCCGCCGCCGCCACCGAAGCTGCGTTTTTTGAATCCGCCGCCGCCACCACCTTGTGGTTTTGGTTGTGCTTCGTTAACGATAATCTTACGGCCTAAAACTTCAGACTCGTATAAGCTGGTCAGTGCGTTCTGAGCTTCACTGTCCTCAGGCATTTCAACGAATCCAAAACCTTTGCTACGTCCGCTGGTTTTGTCTTTCACAATTTTTGCAGATGTAACAGAGCCGTACTGCTCAAACAGGGTTCTTAAATCCTCATCGGTCATTTGCCAGGAGAGGTTCCCTACATAAATGTTCATTGTAACGAAAATTTTAGTGTTCTGAAAAAAAGGATAATGGCAATAGTTGCTACAATGAACTGAGGAAACCGAAAAACAGGTAAGACACTGCAGAACATGAGAACTAAGACATTAATCTAAACATGAAGATAGGAGAAATAATTTGATTTAAACAATAAAAAAAATCTGACATGCACTAAGGGTGCGGGTTTGCGGGAAATACGGACTTGATTTAAGACAAGTACTTAGAAAAAAATAGGGGTATTTTCCGGGAAACCGGGCCGTTTATGGCCAGGTAGGGTTGGGCCGGAAATATGATAAATATTTACATATGGTTGCAAAAGAAAAAGCCTTCCCTGCCAGGCGGCAGAAAAGGCTAATTTTTATTGAAGTGGGAACAAAATTACTCAGCCACTACTTCAAATTCCAGCTCGGTTGAATGACCATTGCCGAAATCGATGGTAGCCTTATAAGCGCCCAGTTCTTTTACTTCATCAGGCAGAGTGATCTTTTTGCGATCGATCTCATAACCTTTTTGTTCGCGGATGGCGCGGGCCAGTTGCAAAGAGGTAACGCTACCGAAGATCTTGCCGCTGGTGCCGGATTTAGCTCCGATCTTCAGGGCGCCTTCTTTCAGTTTGGCAATTACTTCATTGATAGCAGAAAGCATTTTCTTTTCTTTCTTTTCTATCTGTTTTCTTTTTTCCTCTAATTGTTTGAGGTTAGAAGGACTGGCTTCTACTGCAAACTTTTGGGGAATAAGAAAGTTACGGGCATAGCCATTGCGTACTTTAACTACCTCGTTGGCCCCACCCAGGTTATCTACGTCTTGTATCAGTATTATTTCCATGGTGTCCTCCTATTTTAAAAGGTCAGTTACGTACGGTAATAAAGCCATTTGACGGGCTTTTTTACATGCCTGAGCTACTTTACGCTGGTACTTCAAAGAGTTACCGGTAATGCGGCGGGGCAGCAATTTACCTTGCTCGTTCAGGAATTTTTTCAGGAACTCAGCATCTTTGTAGTCAACGTACTTAATGCCATATTTCTTGAAACGGCAGAATTTCTTCCGGGGTTTCTCGGTTTTAATGGCGGTCAGGTACTTAATTTCATTTGCTTTTGCCATAGTACTATCCCTCTACTTTTTCAGTTCCTGTAGGTACACCACTTCTCTTCTTGTTATTGTACTCGACGGCGTATTTATCGAGCACAGTGAACATGTGACGCAACACATTGTCGTCACGCAGCAATTGAATTTTCAATTGCTCATTGAGGTTGGATGGCGCTTTGTATTCCATAACCCAGTACAGACCAGTGGTCTTTTTCTGGATCGGATACGCCAGTGATTTCAGTCCCCAGGGATTTTCGTGCACAATCTCACCGCCGATACTTTTGATATAGTCGGTGTATTTTTTCTGAGACGCTTTGAAATCGTCGTCAGACAGCACAGGGGTAAAAATCACCATCAATTCGTAATTGTTCATTGATCCCTGTTTGTTGGTTAAAAAATAATTTTTAAAATGGGCTGCAAAAGTAAGTCAAATCTGCGAAAGGGGCAAAAAGAGACAAAAGTATAAAAGTTAATGCTGTAAATGTATGATAAACAGGGTGGTAGTAAATTGAAAAACCCCTCAGGTATACTGCCTGAGGGGTTTTCTATCGCTAATAAGCGCTTATTCCACCATAATCTTTTGGGTTTGCATACCCTTTGTGGTGGTCAGTTTCAGCAAATAAATGCCTTTCGACAAGCCGCTTACATTGATGGTAGTGTAAGCCGTTGTGCCTGCCATGCTCAATTGTTTGATGAGCTTGCCATTTACATCCATCAGCTCAATACGCGCCTGTTCGGTATTGCCCTGCCGGTAAACCGTTACTGTTGAACGGGCCGGGTTGGGGCCGGCCACAAAACCGCCTTCGTTATCAGTTCTGATGATAACGATATTTGAGTAGGTGGCTTTTCCGTCAATATCCACTTGTTTCAGGCGATAGTAATTAACGCCATAAGCCGGTTGCGCATCGGTAAAGCCATAGGTGGTAGCGTGGTCGCTATTGCCTGCTGCGGCTACTTTGCCAATTGCAGTATACGTGCGGCCATCGGTGCTTCTTTCAACAATGAATTCCCTGCTGTTGCTTTCCTGGGCCGTGGTCCAGCTAAGCTTTATTGACGTATTCACTTTCTGGCCTGTAAAGGATACCAGGGTCACCGGAAGCGGTGTGGTTGCATCGTTCCGGGTATACCAGATGGGCGAAGTAATTATCCGCGCGCTGCCATTGGTGATATCGATATAATAATAACCTGTAGAAAGATTAGCCAGGTTATTGTCTGTATAGGACATGCTGCTGCCGGTTGCGGAGGCTATCTTTTGCGCGGTTACTCCACTGCCTGGCACACCATACATTACGTTGATCACCGCACTGCTCACGCTGGTGGTGTTGTCGGTCAGGTTCACAGAAATGACCGGTGCATTGCGATCGGTAAATACAGAACCCATGATTTGGGTATTGATCGTAAAGTCAACTTTAGTGTCGCAATCCTGGGTTGCATAGAAGTGCATATTCCTAAAAGCTTTGATGATCTCTGTTTTGGTGAGCGATGGCGCCAGTACCCCGGTGCGTGAATAAGTGGCACGGCCAAAATTGGTATAGTGGGAATCGTGGTCGACGGTGGGTCCCAGGTGATACCCAAGGGCGAGCATTTTCTGGAAATACGACAGATACGACATGGAAGCGGCAGGATTGGAGTAAGTGGTATTGGTAGATGTTGCACGGCCGCTTTCCACCGCTGAGCCTGTAATGGCATTATCTGCTACCGCATCATAGGCTATGTTGGCGATATTGTTATAATCGGTTGAATTGGGATGGGCCAGTGTAGCAAATGTATTTTTGGCTACATAGTCGTTGATTGTCTTGAACAAACCGCTTGTACCGGTATAATCATACTTGCCTACATATATATCGTAATTATTACTTGAGCCCCAGACGCCGCTGCCGCTTTCCCAGCCGAACAGGTCGTTCATACCATCGCCGTAAATTATCACATGGCCGCCGTTGTTGATGACACCCCACTCCATGCCATACAATGCCAGGAAATTGGAATTGGCGGCGCTGAAGCTATCGGCCTGAAACGAACCTTTATGATAATTGGGTAACGAGTCGCCCGGGTTGTTGAAAGTAGAATAATGGTTATGCTCTGAAATACCCAGGAAATCCATACACTGGGAGTTCATGGCATAATTGTAATCCTCGGCAGGCCTGTAGCCTACGCTGTCCTTATTACCATCTGAATAATCGGAATGCGCGTGCAGGGTACCGAAATAGTAATTATATACAGGCGTATTGGTGGTGGCCTGGCTTCCTGTTAATGGCGAAGTGACCAGGTATTTTGTTCCACCCGTACAACTTTTATTGGTAGCGAAAACAAAGAAATAATAAGTGGTGACCGGGGTAAGCCCTGTAGCCAGGAAACTGGTGGTAGCGGTATTGGCCACTACTATACCGCCGCCGAGATTGTCGCCCACATTGTAATCGGTATTGTCTACTGGTGTTGCAGACAGGGTCGAAGAGGTGCTTCTGATCACCAGGTAACCATCTGCCCCGCTGGCAGAAGTAAAGGCTCCGGAAATGCTGGTATTAGAAGCGTTGAAGGTCAATGAAGTTGGTTGCACTGCAGGTGTGGTACAGGGAGGCAGCGGCTGCGTATTCTGCGAACCCGACAACGGAGACGCCGTGTTATATGCAGGGCCGTTCAAACAATTTTGTAATTGCAGACTGAATACATAGAAATAATAGGTTGTGTTGGGTGACAGGTTACTTGCTGTAAAGGAAGTAGTGGTGCCTCGCGTAACCACGGTTGCGTTACCTATTACATCGCCGGCTGCGTATGCCGTTCCGTTCACCGGGTTGCTGCTGAGCGAAGCGGATGTGCTTACCAATACCAGGTATTCATCTGCAGTAGTAGCGGTGAAAGAACCGGGAATAGTACTGGTGGTTGCAGTACCGAAAACCAGGTTCGTTGGCTGTGTGGCCGGTGCTGTACAGGGGGGTAATCCTGCATTGGTAGTAGCCTGATCGGTAAGTACTGTGCCTGTATAATATAACGGCCCACCGGTACAAAGGTTGTTCAGGGAATAAATGAAGAAATAATAGGTTGTGGAGGCATTGAGCCCTGAAGCGGTAAAAGTGGTGCTGCTGCTATTGGCGATCACCGTTCCATCACCCACATTATCGCCTACGTTGTATATCTGTCCGTCTACAGGGTCAGAAGTAAGGCTGCTGTTGGTACTGGCAATAACAAGGTAATTATCTGCCGCAGGGCTGGCAGCGGTAAAGCTGGCCTGTATTGATACATCAGTAATGGTACCAAAGATCAATGCTGTGGGTGCAGCAGTTGGCGTAGCGCAGGGTGTGGTAGACACCGCTGTTACGGTAAGATTGTCGATGCTGAGCTTGGGTCTTGATCCGCTGGCACCGCCCGTACCGTTGTAATAGTAAAAACGAAGTCTTGCGGTTGTACTGTTGTTGAAGATAGCAGGCAGTGCAATATTTGATTTTGTGCCGCTGGTAGGTGAAAAATTGGTAAAATTCAGCACATTGGTGAGCTCGGTAAAGGTGGTGCCATCGACGCTGGCATACACCCGCAGTGAGCCATTGCGGTCGCCACTTGTATTATTTACCGAGGCCCAGTCAAAGCTCAGGGTGCCGGCATTTACGCCGGTAAAATCCATATAAAAGTCTATCGCTGCTGAAGTGGTATTGTCGCTGGCACCGGTCGATAATAATACAATGGCCTGTGTACCTTTTTGTACGCCACCGGAAGTGCCGGTTATGAAGGACGTAGTGGTTGTAGTGATATAACCAGGAGTAGGAATTGTTCCCGTTCCCCCTGCAGTCAACCCGCCAAAATGGTTGGCGCCGGTACCTGTTACGAAATTGGTCCAGGAGGCGATATCTGAAAAATCCTGCGTATAGCTCATGCCGGGCTGTGACCCCATAGGTACAGGCACCGGCGTATTGGTAAATGACTGCTGGCTGCCATAGCCGGTGCCGCCAGCAGTGGTTACAAATGCTTTGTAATAATAGGTTTGATTGGGGGCCAGGCCGGTAAGCGCTGCACTGAAATTACCACCGCTCAGGTTCGAAGCCGTTACCTGCGTTCCCGTACCATTTGTAAAGCCGGGGGTAGTGCTGTATTCGATGCCATAGCTGGTGATCGTTGAGCAACCGGCGTCGGTAATGGTGCCTGCAACAGTGGCTGTGGTAGAGGTGATTGCCGAACTTGTACCGGTGCTTACCGTAGCAGTTGCGTTTACGCCCGACCCTGTAGCGGGAACGTTCAATGTGGTGATTCCGCCACCGCTCACAGCAATATTGCCGTCATACGATTGAACCGCGGTAGGGCTGAACTTCACATAGATGATCTTGCCCGAAAAGCTCGTGCCGCTATAAGAGAATGTAAGTGTACTGGTATAGGTTCCGCCCGATGTTTCGCTATACGTAAATCCCGGAAGGGCGGCGATGGTAATATCAGTGCCATCCAGATCAGCGCCATCTATGGTAAATGAGTTAGGGCCTGCGGTGGTATTGATGCAGGTATTCCCAAAACCTGTTAATCCTGAATTCAGGATAACCGTTGGCACTGAAGCGGCCCTGGTAACGGTTATTGTATAGGTTTGGGAAGAAATGCCGTCGGGTGCAGTTACTACAGTGGTTATAATATTGGATCCCACAGCCAGGGAGATGGGTGCAGAAGCGTTGCCACTGACCACCGAAGTGCTGTTAACAGTAATAGCAGCCGATGCATTGGTGGCAGTTGGTGTAACGGTGATGCTACTGATGCCATTGGCCACAGATGCCGTATAGCTGGTAGTGGAAGAGGAGAACGTGGGTGTTAATGAGCCTGCACTGATGGCAAGTGCCGACAGGGTTGCATCCGGATTTGCAGGCGTAAGGCTAAAATCATCAATAGCCAAGCCATCATCAGAGCTGGCTGCATTGAAATCGTTCCATCTGAAATAAAAAGTAGCGCCGTTGGGTATTGACAAACCTGTTATGGTAAAGCTGATGGCAGTTCTGTTAGCGGCTACATTTCCGTCTAAAGCGAGTGTTCCGCTAGAATTCGGGGCATTAAAATCAAGGCTGTTTACATCAACCCAGGTAAAAGTACTGGTAGCAAGGCTGGTTGCGTCAAGACTGTATTGAAAGTCGAGCCTGTCTGTGCGGCCTGTGGTTCCCAACCGCCATTGCTCGCCGGTATAGGAAACAGTAAGCGTGGTAACTGTGCTGCCGGTATTGTTGGTAAATGCAGCGCCGATGGTGGGCACGAGGCTGCCTGATAAAATTCCGCCGAAGGCCCTGTCGGTACTGCCAGAAGAACCAAAGCTGTAAGTATCTCCTGTAGCGGTTGATCCGGTGTTAATGTTGTAAGTGGTATTGGCAGCAGTACCGCTTTCACTGAACAACCACCCCGAGGGAACTGTTGATGATGCGGCGGAATTGGACAGCGTGTTAAAATCCTGGGAATAGGTTGTGTTCAAAGCGGTTAAACTAACCTGGGAAAAGATTTCAGGACATGCCATGAAGAGCATACCTAGTAACAGGTAAAATTTTCTCATTGTGCATTTTGGTTTGAAGGAAAAATATTTTGCGGTTATTCAGTGGATCTGGCGGGCAAGCGGAAATACTACCAGTAAAGGATTTTTTGGGGGTGGTACTTTGGGCCAAAGATATAAGCCCTGTATTATGCGAATGTTATCGTTTATCGGTAATTGTAAACGTACAGGTCGCATGAACACACTAATATAAATATAAAAAAGCGACATTGTAATTATTTTGAGCGCATTTCTGTCATATTTTGTCGTTTATGGCGCATGCGTTAGTGCCCGAAATAACCACTTTTCCCATACCAGCGAATAGGTTATTTTTACCCCAATCCTTAATACCAGCATATGTCTTTATTCAAAACCGGAGACGCCACGTATGACAAGTATGCCGCCTACAGCACCGAACAACTCGTTCAGATAGTTACCGATACTTCTGGAAACTATCAGCCCGGCGTAGTGGATACCGCCCGCCGGATACTGTTGGCAAGAGGATTCGATTACCGCACCAAAGAACAGAAAGCGGCGGAAAAGCAATTAAAGGCCATTAATGCCACCAGGGAAAGAACCAGCACAACCACCACTGCGGCTGCCACCACCGCTTTTTCCCGCCGCCAGGTGCGCGGTCAAAGCAGGCCGGCCAATAATTCCGGCCTCAAAGCCTGGCATTGGATCTGGATCGCATTCATTATTATAAGAATGATCGGCTGTCTGATGCGGCATGGCTAAAAGCTGCTCAGCCAGTATATTCAGCGCGTTGCCGGTATTTTTTTGCTGCCGGGCTGACAATATTGCCGATTTTCAGGCCCGGATGGCCAATGGCACTCTCTTTGGTGAGGTTCCTCCCACATACTATTAACTGCCAAAAAAGATACATATGCAAAAAGGGACCATACAGGTACAAACGGAGAACATTTTTCCAATTATCAAGAAATTCCTGTATAGCGATCACGATATTTTCCTTCGGGAGCTGATCAGTAATGCAGTGGATGCTTCCCAGAAATTGAAGACCCTTTCTTCCATTGGAGAAGCCAAGGGGGAATACGGCGATCTGAACATCGAGATAAAGCTCGATGAAGAAAAAAAGACCATTACCATTTCTGACCGCGGAATTGGGATGACGTCGGCTGAGGTAGAAAAATATTTGAACCAGGTGGCTTTTAGCGGCGCCGAAGAATTTGTAAAAAAATACAAGGGGCAGAATGAGAATGCCATCATCGGTAAATTTGGTTTGGGTTTTTACTCGGCCTTTATGGTGAGCGATAAGGTAGAAGTATTTACCAAAAGCTTTAAAGAAGAGGCGCCGGCCGTTCGCTGGGAATGCGATGGCAGTCCGGAATATATGCTGGAAGAAACAACAAAAGCAGACCGCGGTACCGACATTGTTTTACACATTAACGAAGAAAGCGCCGAGTTCCTGGATGCTGATCGCATCAAAGGTATTTTGAACCGGTTCTGCCGCTTTTTGCCCATACCCATTTATTTCCGTCATAAGGAAGAGGAAAAGCTGGAAGAAGAAAAAGAGACCGGGCCTATCAACAATACCCAACCTGCCTGGAAAAAGAAACCCAGCGAGCTTACCCCGGAAGATTATCAGAGTTTTTATAAGGAATTATATCCCTATAACGAACCGCCTTTGTTCTGGATACATCTGAATGTGGATTATCCGTTCAACCTCACCGGCATCCTGTACTTCCCCAAAATAAAACAGAGCTACGAAATACAGAAAGACAAGATACAGCTGTACAGCAACCAGGTGTTTGTTACTGATGAAGTAAAGGATATTGTACCGGAGTTTCTGATGCTGTTGCATGGGGTAATAGATAGCCCGGATATACCGCTTAACGTTAGCCGCAGCTACCTGCAGGGCGATCCCAATGTGAAGAAGATCAACAACCACATCACCAAGAAGGTGGCCGATAAGCTGGAAGAGCTGTTCAATAAAGAAAGAAAAGAATTTGAAGGCAAATGGGATAGCCTCGGCTTGTTTGTGAAGTATGGTATGATGACCGATGACAAGTTCATGGAAAGGGGCAACAAGTTCCATTTGTTCGAAACTGCCAGCAATGCGGAAGGGGCTGAAAAGAAATTTTACACCCTTGAGGAATACCGTATGGCGGCTGAAACCCTGCAAAAGAATAAAGAGGAGAAGCTGGTTATCCTGTACACCACCGATATGGTACAACAGGATGCATTCATCAAAGGGGCTGAAGCAAAGGGCTATATAGTGGTGAAACTCGATACGCTCATTGATCCTTCGTTCATTAACCAAATGGAAACGAAATGGAACGATGTTCATTTTAACCGGGTTGATGCTGATATTGCCGATAACCTTATTGACAAACAGGAGAACCTGGATAGTGTATTGAGCAAGGATGAGGAAAGCGCTTTAAAAGGACTGTTCGATCTTAAAATGCCGGGTTTGAACATGACGGTTGAGGTAAAAGGACTGAGCACCGATGCGCCGCCCGTTGTAGCTACGCGCCCTGAGTTCATGCGCCGCATGAAAGACATGGCCAATTTGAGTGGTCCTATGGGTAGTTTTTACGCCAACATGCCCGATGAAGTAACGCTTACTGTTAATGGCAATCACCCCATTTATCAGCAGGTGCTGAAAAGCGATAATAAAGAAATGAAAGAGAAAATGGTGCATAACCTGGCCGACCTGGCCTTGTTGTCGCAAGGCTTGCTGAAGGGGGGTAACCTTACCAACTTCATCAATCGCAGTGTTGATTTAATGGGAGCCGAACAATTGGCTGGCGCTAAAGCCTAGTAAGAAATAATACGACATAAAAAAAGCCACCAGTTTATCACTGATGGCTTTTTTATTTTTACCTACTAAACCAATTATCCATTCGTTATACTTCCATTCTTATATATTCACTTCACCTGTCTTTAATTATCCATATCCCATCACCCCATAAATACTACATTTCTGGTCTTACTTCCAGCCACCGCCTAACGCTCTGTACAACTCAACGGCAGCGCTGAGCTGATCGCGTTCAATAGTGGCCTGGTTCAATTCGGCCTGCAACAGGTTGCTTTGGGCTGTGATCACTTCCAGGTAATCGGCCAGACCGCTTTGGAATAACAGTCGTGCATGGCTAATAGCGCTGTGCAAGGTATTCACCTGGTCGGTGCTGATCTGGTATTGTGATTTCAGCTTATCCAAACTAACCAGCGCATTCGTTACTTCGCCCAGCGCGGTAACCGCACTTTGGCGGAAGGTAATGGCTGCCTGGTCGCGTTGCAATTTGGCTACTTCATAATTGGTTTTTAAAGCCCGGCGTTGAAAAATGGGCTGGGTAATACCGGCAGTTCCGGTAGCAAACAGCGAGGCCGGCATGGTGAACCATTTGCTGAACTGATAGGCATTTAATCCGCCGCTGGCCGAAATGCTTATGGTTGGGTAAAAGCTTGCTTCGGCTACGCCTACTTTCGCATTGGCGGCTACCAGGGCCATTTCATTGGTGCGTACATCGGGCCGGCGGCTTACCATGGCAGCCGGTACACCGGTGGGCAAATTATCCCATACTTTGTATGTGCTCAATTGTGCATTGCGGGCAATGGTGCCGGGTTGATCGCCGCTCAGGATGCGGATGGTGTTTTCCTGAATGGCAATTTGCTGTTCGAGCTGCGGCACCAGTAACTTAGCTGTTTGCTGTTGAACGGTTGCCTGTTGTACAGCCAGTTCAGTAACCTGACCCGCCTGTTTTTGCAGGCCAATAAACCGTACAATGGTATCGCCCAGGTTTATGTTGTTTTGGGCAATGGCCAGTTGGGCATCGAGCATCAGCAAATTATAATAGGCGCTGGCAATATTGGCCACCAGGGCGGTTTGCACAGCCCGGCTGGCTTCATATGATTGCAGATAGCTGGCTCCGGCAGCTTCGCGCTGACGGCGCAGCTTGCCCCAGATATCTATTTCCCAGGTTAATCCTGCTCCCAGGTTATAATCTTCAATATGATCTTTTCCCAGAAAGTTTTTCAGGCTTAAGCCGTTCAAACTGTTCTTTGAGGGAAAAGAAGAAGAGGCATTGATGTTTGCCTGTATGGTTGGTCCCCAGTTCACTTTGGCCTGGTTGGCATAGGCGCGGGCTTCATCGACCCGCTTCATGGCCAGCTGTACATCAAAGCTGTTCTGGAGCGCATGGCCTATCAGTGACTGCAGGGTAGGATCTGAAAAAAACTTTTTCCATTCCATATCTGCCACGCTGGAGTCGGAGGGTGCTGTTGTATTGGCGAACTGTGCCGGTAAAGAAAGATCGGAGCGCTGATAATCTTTACCCATGCGGCACGCTGCCAGCAACGCCACCAATGCCAGGGTGGAATAGATAGTGATATTACTTTTTCGCATTATCTCCTTATTTAGGTTATTGAGTGTACCGGCCTGCCTGCCGGCAGGCCGGTACACTGCTGATCTTTAATTTATCAATGTTTTGCAGCTGCGATTTCAGCATCTGGCAAATTTGTTTGGTCGAACACCGGCCTCTTCTGAACCTTTTCCTGCAGATACTGGAAGATCACAAACAGCACAGGGATCAGGAACACGCCGAGTATTACCCCGGTAAGCATACCGCCAATAGCACTTACACCAATGGAGTGGTTACCGAGTGCCGAAGCGCCATGCGTGAAAACCAGTGGTAACAGACCTACAATGAAGGCAAAGGAGGTCATGAGGATGGGGCGAAGCCGCAAGCGCGAGGCTTCCAGTGCCGCATCAATGAGTCCCATACCGCTTCTTCTGCGTTGTACAGCATATTCTACGATCAGGATCGCGTTCTTCGCCAACAGACCTACCAGCATGATCAAACCGATTTGCACATAGATGTTATTGTCGATACCGGCAAAACCAATAAAGGCAAATACACCCAATACACCGGTTGGAACCGTTAAGATCACTGCCAGCGGCAGAATGTAACTTTCATACTGGGCGGCCAGCAGGAAGTAAACGAACAGTACGCTCAGCAGGAAGATAAAGGCCTGCTGGTTACCGGTTTTAATTTCTTCGCGGGTTACGCCCGTCCATTCGTAAGAATAACCTCTGGGCAATACCTTTTTAGCGGTTTCTTCAATGGCCTTGATGGCATCACCCGTACTGAAACCTGGTTTGGGCGAACCGTTGATGGTAACGGCGTTGAACAGGTTGTTGCGGGTTACGGTTTCAGGACCATACACGCGTTTCAGGTTCACCATGGTATTGGCTGGAACCATTTCGCCGCGGTTGTTCTTTACGTATATTCCCTGCAGCGAGTTGATATCGGCACGGAATGCCACATCGGCCTGCGCCATTACGCGATAGTATTTACCAAACCGGTTGAAGTCGGTGACGAAGCTACTACCGTAGTAGATCTGCATGGTTTGCATGAGCTCGCTTACCGATACACCCAGCTGTTTGGCTTTTGCATAATCCACTTCAATGGTGTATTGCGGGTTACCGGCGGCAAAGGTGGTAAAGGCGAATCCAATCTCGGGTCTTTGCATCAATGCGCCAATGAACTGCCAGGCGGTTCCACCCAGTTTATCGAGCGGGCCGTTGGTGCGGTCCTGCAACATGAACTCAAAACCACTCACGTTACCAAAACCCTGTACGGTAGGGAAGTTGAAGAAGAAGGCGTTGGCGCCTTTCACCTGGCTTACTTTTCCGATAAGTCCGGCGGCAATTTGATCAGGGTTCTTCACGGGGCCTCGTTCATCATAATTCTTCAACCGCATAAAGCCGGCTGCATAAGGCGATGCGTTCGCATTGCTGATGAAGTTCAACCCATCGATCACATACAGGTGGTTGTAGGCCGGGTCCTGCTGAATGATGCTGTCTATTTTCAGGGTAGCCTCATGCGTTCTTTCGAGTGAGCTACCGGGCGGTGTGTTAACTGCAAACAGTACGAAACCCTGGTCTTCTGTGGGAATGAAGCCGGTGGGGGCTTTTTTCACCAGGAAGAAGGCGCCGGCGGCGATGAGCACGAGGGCAGTTATTGCCACCCATCTGCGGCGTACCAGGAATTTCAGGCTGCGTATGTATCTGTTGGTTATACCGTTAAAGCCTGCATTGAAACCGGCATAGAAACGGTTCATAAAGCCTTTTTTGCGGGCATGCTCACCTTCGCCTGCATGCTCGTTCTTCAGGAACAGGGCACACAATGCGGGGCTCAGCGTTAACGCATTGATGGCTGAAATAAGGATGGCGATGGCCAGCGTAAAGGCAAACTGCCTGTAGAACACCCCGGCCGGGCCCTGCATAAAGCCTACGGGAATGAACACCGCAGCCATTACCAGCGTAATGGAGATGATGGCGCCCGAGATCTCGCTCATCGACTGAACGGTGGCTACCCTTGCCGGCAGGTTCGTTCGTTCCATTTTCGAGTGCACCGCTTCCACTACCACAATGGCGTCATCCACTACCACCCCAATTGCCAGTACCAACGCAAACAGCGTAAGCAGGTTGATGGTAAAGCCGAACAACTGCATGAAGAAGAAGGTACCAATGATGGCCACAGGAACGGCAATGGCCGGGATAAGGGTTGAACGGAAATCCTGCAGGAATATGAATACCACAATGAACACCAGTATGAAGGCGATCACCAGGGTTTCTGTTACCTGGTCAATAGAGGCATCGAGGAACTCCTTCGAGTTGTACATGATGGTGGTTTTGAGTCCCTTGGGCAGGGTTTTCTCAAAATCCTTCAGCAGGCGTTCACATTCTTTCAGGATATCGTTGGCGTTTGAACCGGCTGTCTGGAACACGGCAAAACCCGATACCGGGGTGCCATCCATACGGGCGTTGGTTGAATAGGTATAGGAACCAAATTCAACACGGGCCACATCTTTCAGGCGAAGCATGGAACCATCGGAATTGGCCTTGATGATCATGTTCTCATATTCTTCGCCCTGGTTCAACTTACCCTTGTATTTCAAAACGTATTCATATACTTCCTTGCTGCTTTGACCCAAACGGCCAGGGGCGGCTTCCAGGTTCTGATCCCTGATGGCGCTCAGTACATCCTGGGGGCTCAGGTTATTGGCGGTAAGCCGGTCGGGCTTCAGCCAGATACGCATGGAGTAATCCTTGGTACCAAAAACCAGGGCCTGACCTACACCGGGTACACGTTGTATGGCAGGGATAAGGTTGATCTTGATATAGTTTTCGAGGAACAGCTCATCGTATTTACTCTTGTCGTCGCTGCTGAGCGCCACGAACATGATGATACTGTTCTGTACTTTCTGGGTTGAAATACCCGCCTGCACCACTTCGGCAGGTACCTGGCTTACGGCCTTTGATACCCTGTTCTGCACGTTTACCGATGCGATATCAGGATTGGTTCCCTGTTTGAAATAAACGGTAAGCGTCATACTACCGTCGTTACTGGAGTTGGAGGTCATATAGGTCATGTTCTCCACTCCATTGATCGCTTCTTCCAGCGGGGTGGCCACCGAACGGGCAACCACCTCGGCATTGGCGCCGGGATACAGGGCTGTTACCTGTACGCTTGGTGGCGCAATGTCGGGGAACAACGTAACTGGCAATGTAAACAACGACAGCCCGCCTAATAAAAGCAGAATGATAGAAACTACCGTTGACAGAACCGGTCTTTCAATAAATCTTCTTAACATGAGTGAATAATTTGAATTTGATTCTGATGTCTGATGTCAGCATTCAGAAGGATGAGGTAAGAAGCAGGATGCAAAAAAGGCTTATCAGGCACAAGAACTCCCTACAGACAGAGAGGGGCGCTCTCTGGCTACATGCATCTTACTTTCTACTTCGTGAATTAAAGAGGTTTCGCTTTCAACAAGCTGTCTGCAGACATTGGCTGGGGCACTATTGCCATACCATCCTGCAGGTTACCTACCCCTGAGAATACGATCTTGTCACCGGCTTTCACCCCATCTTTTACAAAGTAATAGTTGGTGGTTTTACCCGTAACGGTGATGGGCCTGCTGGCCACTTTATTACTGTCGCCCACAACAAACACGAACACTTTATCCTGTACATCGAAGGTGGCTTCCATGGGCACAATAAGCGCATCATTAAATTGTTGGGGAATGCGAACCTTTCCGGTATTGCCGGTACGCAGTATACCGCCGGGGTTAGAGAAAGTAGCGCGGAAGCTGATAGCACCGGTTGTTTTATCGAATTGTCCTTCGATAGTGCTGAGCTTTCCTTTTACGGGGTAAATACTGTTGTCGGCCAGCGCCAGTTCAACAGGTGGAACCTGTTTTACTTTTTCCTCAATTGAGTTGCCGGCAAACTGGTTCTTGAACGCAATAAAGTCTGGTTCGCTCAATGAAAAGTACGCATACATTTCATGAATGTCTGACAGTACAGTAAGGGCATCACTCTTTGTAACAAGAGCGCCTGCTTTAAAAGGTATGCGGCCGATGTATCCATTGGCGGTAGCTCTTATAAGGGTATAACCAATGTTGATCTGTGCGTTGGCGATGGCAGCCTTTGCCTGCGCTTCAGCAGCTACTGCTGCATCGTAAACGGCCTGGGCCGATTTAAGCTGCACATCAGAGATCACCTTGTTCTCTACGAGCGGAACGAGGCGGTCTACATCTACTTTTGCTTTGGCCACATTGGCTTTGGCTGCAAGCAGGCTCGCGTTCGCTGTGTTCAATGCTTCATTGTACATACGGGCGTCGATCCTGAAGAGAGGCTGCCCTGTTTTTACCCAGGCGCCTTCATCAACAAAGATCTTTTCAAGATAACCTTCCACCTGAGGTTTTATCTCAACATTCACTTTTCCTTCGAGTGATGCAGGGTATTCCCTAAAAGTAGTTGCCGTCGTGGTGGTTACGGGTACTACGGGTAATGCCATAGCTTGTTGCGGCATTCCGGGGGTTGCTGAGGTGTTGCTGCAGCTATACAAGACTGTTGCAACACTGATAGCTGTAAGTAACTTAACCCAGCTGTAATTGGTCTTCATGTTATCTAAAGGTTTCATCATACATGGTTTAATAGACATACAATAAATCGTTAAAGGCAAGCAGATCGCGTACTGCGATAAGACTACGGCGCGCAGCTTGTGCGCAGGTTCAGATGCGGAGCAGTATACCGGGATCAGTTGGCGTTGGGTACGTGAACGATTCCAGGTTCCGGAGAGTAATAGGTATTGAAGAATGCAATAAATTAACAGGTAGCTGTTGCCATGCTGTTGGGTAATACTAAGCTTTTATCATATAACCTGCCCATTAAAATCATCCCGTAAAAGTAATAACGATTGAGGAGCCAATAATTTACCTTATTGGGGGATTAATTGTACTTTTCCCGGATTTGTCTTTGAAACAGGGCAGGCGTATTGCCTGTATGTTTTTTGAAGAAACGGTTGAAATAAGCGTCATCTTCAAAGTTCAGGCGGCCGGCGATCTCTTTTACAGAATGTTCGCCCCAGAATAAAAGCCGTTTAGCTTCCAGTATTCGTCTTTCGTCGATAATTTGTTTAGCAGTTTTACCGGTAACAGTTTTTATGAGGTCATTTAAATGGCCGGGGGTAACATACAGCATATCGGCATATTGCGTTACCTGGGTAGAGTTTACAAAGTTTTCATCTATAAGTGATTTGAATTGACGTACGATGCGGTTTTGTGAGTAGTCCATATTCACCACATTGGTGACCACTGTTTCATTTTTGCAATTCACCAGGCGGCCGGCGCAGATGATAAATGCATTCAACAGGTTTTTAAGGATAACACCTTTCTGTGGTTTGTTATCCCTGAACTCCTGGTACATTAAATCGAGATAAACAGTTATCTCCTGCATTTGTTCGGGATTGATAACCGGTAATACCACCTGGCTGAACATGCATTCCCAACAGGCAAGAACACCCTGAGTTTCGGTAAGCAGGAATTCCTTGTTAAAGGAGATGTGCATCATTTTATAATAGGAATTGCCTGTTTGCTGGTGTACCTGATCGGGCGCCAGCATCAATAATGCGGGTGCTTTGATGGTATATTTTTCAAAGTCGGTATAATGCGTTACTTCGCCTTCCTGCAAAAAACTGATCTTGTAATCAGTATGGCGATGCGGGATGGCCATATAAGATGGTACAGAATTACCTTCTGTTTTTTTAATAATGAAGTTGGTGCCCGGAATGCAGGCGGCCATATCATATACCGGTATCAGTGCCTGGTTATTTTTCATACAATCTACGTTGGTAGCAAGTGAAAACCAACCCTGTGGGTGGATAGTAAAAATATTATAATAATGGCAAACTACTAACGCCGAAAATATTATTGTACCATAAAATTTTAAACGGTAAACCTTTTGTGGGGATGGATTGTTAACGCATATTGCCTCATTATCAATGCCTGAAACACAGAATGGGCAGCAAATGCAAACGAATGTTCATAAAAACAAGGCCCGTATGAGCATTTTCCTGTTATGATCCCGTTGCAGGTTTTTGCAGGTTATTAGCATCTTCCGATAACCTGAAATCTATAACCCGAAGCTGTAAGTGTTTTTCATTGTTCCACTCATTTTCATCCAGGGTGAATACCACATCTACCGGTTTTTTTGATTCAAGCAAATGGAACTTTTTAGCCATACCAAAGCCGATCCCGTTAAACAGGATATTATCCTGCCGCAGGGAGAATTTGATATGCTGCTCTTTTACAATGCGTGAATAGCCTGAGTCGGTAACATTGCGCACAACGAAGAGGGGGCGCATGTTCTCGGGCCCAAAGGGCTCCATCTGGTGAATGATATTGTAGAAGGGTTGCTTCAGGTCTTTGAATTCCACTTCTGCATCGATGATTATTTCGGGCGTCAGCAATTCGGGGGTTATGGTGGCTGCCACCACTTCTTCGAACCGGTCGCGGAATGCTTCCACCTTATCGAGGGCAAGCGTCATGCCGGCCGCATAAAAATGGCCGCCATACCCTAATAACAGGTCTTTGCACTGATGGATGGCTTCATATACGTTAAAGCCGGCTACACTGCGGGCCGAACCGGCAACGTATTCTCCTGACTGGGTAAGTACAATAGTAGGGCGGTAATAATAATCGATAAGCCGGGAGGCAACAATGCCTACCACGCCTTTATGCCAGTGCGATTGAAAAACAACAGTCGACTTGCTGGTCCTGAACATGTCGTTGTTCTCAATAATGGCCAGGGCTTCTTCGGTTATATTTTTATCGGCTTCCTTGCGGTCGGTATTGTCTGAATGCAGCATTTCGGCAAACTGCAGGGCTTCCTGCGGGGTATTGGCAATAAACATCTGAACTGCCTTGCGGGCATCATCCATACGCCCGGCCGCATTTACGCGGGGCGCTATCATGAATACCAGGCTATTGATAAACAGTTCTTTTTGAACGCCACTGAGCTGCTTTAGTGCCAGTATGCCGTAGTTGGGGTTTTCATTGGCCTTCTTCAAGCCATAAAAGGCCAGGATCCGGTTCTCACCCGTCATGGGAACGATGTCTGCAGCAATAGCAGTTGCTACCAGGTCGAGGTATTCAAAGGGCGCCGATTCATCGAGCTGCAGCTCCTGGGCCAGTGCAGTGATGAGTTTGAAGCCAACGCCGCAACCGCACAATTCTTTAAAAGGGTAGGTGCAGTCTTTTTGTTTGGGATTTAAAATGGCAATGGCCGGCGGTAGCTGGTCATCGGGCATATGGTGGTCGCATACAATAAAGTCGATACCATTTTCCCGGGCGTTTTGAATGAGGTCAACTGATTTTATTCCACAGTCGAGCGAAATAATAAGGGTGAACCCGTTCTCAATGGCATAATTGATGCCCTTTTGTGATACGCCATATCCTTCGCGGTAACGGTGGGGGATATAGAAGTCGACTTTTTCGGGGGTGTACACTTTTTGCAGAAATTGCAGCATGCACGATACGGCGGTGGTGCCGTCAACATCATAATCACCAAATACCAATATTTTTTCCTGGTCTTCAAATGCTGAAAGAATGCGGGTAACGGCTTTAAGCATATCCTTCATAAGCCAGGGATCATACAAGTCGGCTAATGCAGGTCGAAAATATTGTTTTGCTTTATCGTAATTATCTATGGTGCGCTGGGTAAGAATCTTACAAAGAACAGGGTGTATTTTAAGTCCGGCATACAATTGCTGCACTTTATCATCATCTGCGGTTAGTATGTTCCATCTCTTTTGTAACATAACATAATAAAAATCACAAATACCAAATCTCAATTAATAAATTCCAACTAACTGCCAACTGCGCATTGTCAATTGCCCGCTGTTTTGGTTGTGGATGTTTACTTACTAATACTTTCTATCTGTAGTATACCGTACCAGTTCTTCAAGACCGTTACGTATTTCTAGATTATCGAAGCCCTGTAAAATGTTCAGCGCTTCATCCCTGAAGCTAAACATTTTTTTCTCAGTATAACTGATACCGCCGGTTTGTTTCACTACATTAATTACTTCCTGAACTTTTTCGGGGTCTTTATTTTGATTTTTTATAATATAGATCAGTTTGCGGCGGGTGGCGGCATCGGTATGCTGCAACGTGTATATTAAAGGCAGGGTGAGTTTCTTTTCCCGGATATCGTTACCAGTAGGTTTTCCAACGGCTTCATTGCCATAGTCGAAGAGGTCGTCTTTTATTTGGAAGGCCATGCCTACTTTTTCACCAAATACCCGCATTTTTTCGGTAATGGTTTCGTCGTGAGAGGTAGACCAGGCGCCGGAGGCGCAGGCCGAGGCCAGCAGGGAGGCGGTTTTACCTTTAATGATCTCGAAATAAGTATCTTCTTCAAAGTTGAGCGACCGCGCTTTTTCCATTTGCAACAGTTCGCCTTCGCTCATTTGCCTGATGGCGTTTGACAGTAATTTTAAGATGCGGTAGTCGTCATGATCAAGAGAAAGCAGCATGCCCTTGGCCAGCAGGTAATCGCCTACCAAAACCGATACCTTGCTTTTCCACAGCGCATATGTAGAGAAAAATCCCCTGCGCTCCAGCGATTCATCTACCACATCATCGTGCACCAGGGTAGCCGAATGTAGTAGTTCTACTAAGGAGGCTGCCCGGTAGGTAGTATCATTAACGGGCCCGCACAGCCTGGCCGAAAGCAGTACGAACATAGGCCGTAATTGCTTCCCTTTCCGGTTCACAATAAAGCGCATAATGCGGTTCAGGAGCGGGACCTGGCTCTTTACCGCCTCATGAAATTGCTTTTCAAATTCGGGTAATTCTTCTCGTAATATTGCTAGTGATAACTTCATGCGGAATATAAGAGGAGCAAATTACTATTTATTAATGTATATCGTAAGAGGCATTTAATTTGCTCTGTAATGATCTTACTGTGTGAAAAACAGCAAGATAATGCACATTGTGTTGGGGAAAAAAATTTGGTAGTTAGCTGTCAATTAATATTTTTGCACAGATTCTGAGTTCAGGTTACTTAATCCTTCACATAAAATTTAGTTATGGCAAGCAAAAAGTACGTAAGTTTTTTAAGCTTATCGTTTCTGTTAGCATCTGCTGCTTCCCACGCACAGTTGGGTGGTTCGTATGATGTACAGGACTCTTCAGTTATACCTTCTAAAAGATTGCCCCAGCACACGGAGTTCATGGCAAACAACTACCCTTATCCGGCCAAACCCCGTAACCAATGGGAAATAGGTTTGCAGGCAGGGGCTTTCACCATTTCAGGTGATGTGCGTAACCGTACGCCTATAGGCGGCGTCGCGTTACATGTACGCAAAGCGCTGGGTTATGTTTTCTCATTAAGAGGTCAGCTTGGTTTTGGAACTACAAAGGGGTTGAACTTCCAACCTTCGACCCAATGGTCTAAGAATCCAGCATGGTCAAAAACTGGCTATGCGCCAGGTACCCCTGTATTCTACAACTACAAAACGAATATATACGATCTGAGCTTACAGGGTGTGGTAACCTTGAGTAACATTCGCTTTCACAAATCAAAAAGCAGCTTCAATGTGTATGCTTTTGCTGGTTTGGGCGGTATGATCTATAATACTAAAATAGATGCAAAGAAAGGCGATGGCACAACTTACGCTACAGATTTTCAGAATATCTATAATAAGTATGCTGCTACTGCCGATGGTTTCGGTTACAAGAACAGAAAAGACATCAAAAAAGATCTGAAAGATGCTCTGGACGGTAAATACGAAACTGAGGCCGAAACAGATGCCAGCCAGCCTAAACTGTTCAAAAAACCATTCCGTTTTATTGCTAACGTAGGTGCTGGTGTTCAATTCAAAATCAACAAGAAATTCAGCTTTGCTGTTGAAGACAAGCTGACTATTCCAAAAACTGACCTGTTAGATGGTCAACAATGGCAGGAAAACGGCGTTGCTACCTCTGTTCCCGGTTCAACAGGTGCTCCTGCACAGACCAGAGATTTCGACACTTACAACTTCCTGTCTGTTGGTCTCAACATGGCAATCGGAAACAAAGCTGTTGAACCTTTATGGTGGCTGAATCCGCTGGATTACGCTTACAACGAGGTTAACAAACCCCGCCACATGAAGCTCCCCAAACCAGTATTGGATGATGCTGATGGCGACGGTGTAACTGACCAGTTCGATCAGGAGCCTAACACACCTGCTGGTGCTCCGGTTGATACTCATGGTGTTAGCCGCGATACTGATGGTGATGGTGTTCCTGATTACAAAGACAAGGAACTGAATACACCAACACAATGTCAACCTGTTGATGCTGATGGTATTGGTAAATGTCCTCCGCCTGCATGCTGCGATTCTCTGATGGAGATCATTAAAAAAGGTGGTATCAAAGGCGAGTGCGGTATCGGTGACTTACCAAGCGTTACCTTCAAACCGAAATCTATCACATTAAGCAACGACGCCAAAGCATTACTGGCTTCAGCTGCTCAGAAGATAAAAGATAATCCTAACTGTAAGATCGCTGTTATCGGTTACTGCTCTTCAAGCAAATCTGAACAACAGTTAAGTTGGGATCGCGTGAATGCTGTTATCAGCTACCTGGTTGATAAAGAAGGCATTAACGCTGATCGTTTCATCTTCAAGTATGGTGAAACCGGTGGTGATTGCAACACTGTAGACCTGCGCGATGGAACTAATGAAGAAGGTCCTACTACAGTGCCTGCTCCACACCCGAACCTTCGTCGTGGCCGTTAAAAAGTACTTTAGCTTAAATTGCTTTAACTAATAGTATAACCTTCCCCCGTTTTGCCGGGGGAAGGTTTTTATATTTATCTTAACGGCTTGTTTTTGGGATAAAGCACCTTTCCATACATATTTGCAGGAAAACCTTAACTTTGCCCACTTTTATGCGTTCAGCTTTACTAATTGCAATCATTGCCCTGGGAGTAGTGTCCTGCTCGAAGTTTTCGAAGGTGCAGAAGAGTACCGACTATGACTATAAATTGCGCATGGCCGAAAAGTACTATGTAGCCAAGAAGTACAATTATGCCCAGCAATTATATGAGGAACTCTTTCCTTTGATGAAAGGACAGCCTCAGTTTGAAGATCTTTTTTATAAATATGCGTATTGTTCCTATTACCTGCGCGACTGGCTGCAGGCCGAAAATCTTTTCAAGCAATTTGTAGAGGTTTTCCCCAACAGCCCAAAGGCCGAGGAAATGGAATTTATGCGGGCGTATACTTATTATCGCCAATCGCCCAAGGCCGAGCTCGATCAAACCAATACCCAGAAAACAATTGGTTTGATGCAGACGTTTATCAATACACACCCCAATTCGCCCAAGAACAAAGAGGCGTCGGAGATCATGGATAAATGCCGGGTAAAACTGGAGGATAAGGAATATGGCAGCGCCTCCTTATATTACAATATGGGTCACTACCGCGCCGCGGCTATCGCCTATACCAGTTTGATGAATGATTTTCCTGATTCGCAAAAAAGTGATGCGTATAAGTTGCAGGTTATCAAGTCATATTATTTATTTGCTGTAAATAGTATCGAAGACAAGAAGGCTGCACGCTTTGAACAGGTGGTTACAGAGTGTCATGATTTTATTGACCGCTTCCCTGAAAGCAGTTTTAAAAAGGAAGTAGAGAATTACGAGACATTGTCAAAAAACAATCTTAAAGCCAACAATAATGAGCAAATTACGAAGACAAATTAGCGCCAATACCGCTAATACGGCCGAAACAAAAGATTTGAACGCCATTAAAGGCAAAACCGGCAATGTGTACGAATCTATTGCCATTATTGCCAAAAGGGCTAACCAGATCAATATCTCCCTGAAAGAGGAATTGCATAATAAACTGGAAGAGTTCGCCAGCCATACCGATAGCCTGGAAGAGATCCACGAGAATAAAGAGCAGATCGAAATTTCAAGGGCGTATGAGCGTATGCCTAACCCATCATTGCTGGCTACCCAGGAATTCCTCGACGATAAGATCTATTATCGTAAAAATGAAGATGACCTGTTCAGCTAATATATAGCGGTTAAAAATGTATGGAAAGCGACAGAAGATACCTGTCGCTTTTTAGTTTTATAGATACTTTATTGATAGTGAGAGCCTGTTGAAATAATGTTATTGTTGATAAACCGGGTACTATGCTACCCGTTTTGTTTAACGCAAATGACCTAATTTTAACCAATTATGTTCCAGGATAAAAAAATTTTGCTGGCTGTAACCGGAAGTATCGCTGCTTATAAAGCCATTTTACTGGTGCGCCTGCTGGTTAAAGCAGGGGCCGAAGTAAAGGTGGTAATGACGCCGGCCGCCAGGGAATTTGTTTCACCGCTTACCCTGGCCACCCTGTCAAAAAATGCAGTCATTACTGAACTGGTGAGTAACGAATCCTGGAGCAACCACGTGATGCTGGGCCGTTGGGCCGATGTGATGGTGGTGGCACCTTTAAGCTGCAACACCCTGGCAAAAATGGCCAATGGGTTATGCGACAATATGTTATTAGCTACCTGGTTGTCGGCCACCTGCCCTGTGGTAGTGGCGCCGGCCATGGATGAAGATATGTGGCATCACCCCGCTACACAAAGCAACCTGCAGAAGCTGGAGTCGTTTGGCAACCGCATTATTCCCGTTGATAAAGGCGAACTGGCCAGTGGCCTGTATGGCGATGGCCGCATGGCCGAACCTGAGGCTATTATGCAATTCCTGGGCGACAATTTTTTCGGGCAAAAAGACCTGGCCGGTAAAAAGGCCCTGGTAACGGCTGGCCCAACCTACGAACCAATTGATCCCGTGCGGTTCATTGGAAATCATTCTTCGGGTAAAATGGGACTGGCCATTGCTGAAGAGCTGGCCCGGCGGGGGGCTGAGGTGCACCTGGTATTGGGACCTTCTGCAGTAAAAACAACACTCCCTGGTATTTACGTACACAAGGTGCAAACAGCTGGTCAAATGTATGATACCTGTATGGCTGAGTTCCCCTCGGCCGATATTGCCGTTATGAGTGCGGCCGTGGCCGATTATACCCCGGTTGAAACGGCACCCGAAAAGATCAAGAAAACAAGCGGCACCCTGGTAATTGAACTAACCAAAACAAAGGATATTTTGAAAAGCCTGGGCCAGTTGAAACGCGATAAGCAATTGCTGGTGGGGTTTGCCCTTGAAACAGCCAATGAGCGGCAATATGCGCTGGATAAACTGGCTTCAAAAAATGCCGATCTTATTGTGTTGAATTCCCTGAACGATGAAGGGGCCGGCTTTGGTTACGATACCAACAAGGTAACTATTTTTGAAAAAGGCGGTAACGAGCTCGTGTACGACCGCAAGCCCAAACAACAAGTGGCTAAAGATATCGTTGATAGAATCGTAAACATACTATATGTGTAGAAAGACCGTATGGATACTATGCCTGATGGTGGTGGCGCCGGTATGTTTGTGCGCCCAGGAGCTTAAAGCCCGTATAACCATCAATACCCAGGCGCTGGGTACACCAGCCGATAAAAAAGCGTTTCAAACCTGCCAGGCTGCGCTTAACAATTTCCTCAACAACCGAAAATGGACAAAAGAAACTTTTCAACCCAATGAAAAGATCGTATGTAATTTTCTGTTGATGATCACGGAAGCCCAGGGAAGCAATGTTTATAAAGCTAAACTTACTGTACAGGCTGCCCGTCCGGTGTATAATACCAATTACGAATGTCCGCTGATCAATTTCATGGACGAGAACGTACTGTTTAAATATGTAGAATACCAGTCAATTGAATTTAATGAGAACCGGATCTCGGGTTCTGACCCAATGGTGGGGAACCTGCCGGCCATACTCGCTTATTATGTATATGTAATTATGGGTCTCGATTTCGATTCTTTTGCTTTACGTGGCGGCGATCCCTGGTACCAGAAAGCCATGAATATTGTGAACAATGCACCAGAAGGAAGGGATATCAGCGGCTGGAAAGCATTTGATGGTTTGCGCAACCGCTATTGGTTAATGGAAAATTTGACCAACAACCGGTACAACCTGATGCATGATGCCATTTACAGCTATTACCGCCTGGGTATGGATTACATGTATGAAAATGAAACGGAAGCCCGCAGCGCCATACTGAATTCCCTGAGCCTCATCAATACTATGAATAACGATATTCCCAATACCATGATCGTTCAGTTCTTCTTCCAGGGAAAATCGACCGAGCTCATCAGGATATTTAAAAAAGGTACGCCCGAAGACAAACAGAAAGCAAGAGAAATATTACAAAAGATAGATATCTCCAATTCCAATACGTATAAATCGGAATTAAAATGAACCGGCTATTACTGGTATGTTTGAGCGTTATAGTGTGTTTTAGTATTAGTTGTACAGATAAGGATAAGATACCCAAAGGGGTTTTACCGAAGGACAAAATGGAAAAGGTGTTGTGGGATATGATACAGGCCGAGCGTTTCAGGGAAACCTTTATAAGGGATTCCTCTAAAAACCTGAAAGCCGAAACATTTAAATTATATGCCCAGGTTTTTGATATTCACAAGGTTTCAAAAGATGAATTCATAAAGAGCTATAAATTTTACATGAGCCGTCCCGATATCGCCCGCGATATGTTCGATTCCCTGGCTACCAGGGCCAACCGGCGCCGGGAAGAACTGTACAAACCTCAAACGAGCGATACCGCCAAACTAAAGATGGATTCGGTAGCTATACGTAAAGCCGATTCTGCGAAAGTTAAAATTGATTCCATTAAAGCTGCGCCATTACCGGCTGCACTGCCAACACCGGTTCCGCCCCCAATGGTTAAACCAGATTTCCGTCACGGGCGGCCACCGCTCGAACGCCTCAAATTCGACAGCCTGCGTAGGCTCCGGTTCCAACCGAAAAAAACTTCCTGAGAAAGTTTTGCTGATAATTTCTCTTATGAGCCCCGTTTGTGGGGTAGGGAAATTTATTACAAACATCTGTTAGTTTTTTGACCGTTTGCGCGGCAGTTCCCTTATTTTTATCAATAAATTGCTTGCTATGCAAAAAGTTGTTGCCAATGCTGATGAAGCCATCGCCGACATAAGGGATAGTGCTACCATTATGCTGGGCGGTTTTGGTTTATGTGGCATTCCCGAAAATTGTATTGCTGCGCTTGTGCGCAAAGGCGTAAAAGATCTCACCTGTATCTCCAACAACGCGGGCGTTGATGACTTTGGCCTGGGCTTGCTGTTAAAGACCCGTCAGATAAAAAAAATGATGAGCTCCTATGTGGGCGAGAATGCTGAATTTGAACGGCAGTTGTTGCAGGGTGAACTGGAAGTTGACCTGATACCCCAGGGCACGCTGGCCACGCGTATTCAAATGGCCGGCATGGGTATTCCCGCGTTTTATACACCGGCTGGTTATGGTACTGAAATAGCAACCGGTAAGGAAGTGCGTGAGTTCAATAATAAAATGTACCTGATGGAGCATGCGCTGTATGCTGATTTTTCTATTGTAAAAGCCTGGAAAGGGGATAAATATGGCAACCTGGTATTTCGTAAAACAACCCGCAATTTTTCTACCTCAATTGCCAAAGCCGGCACCATTACAATTGCTGAAGTAGAACACCTGGTTGAACCGGGTGAGCTTGACCCTGATCATATTCATGTGGCGGGTATTTATGTGCACCGGATCTTTCAGGGAAGCAACTATGAGAAACGAATTGAGCGCAGAACGGTGCAGATAAACGGTAAATGAGAAATCAGGAATGAAAAATGAGGAAAGAAGAAATGAAAAGCGAAATCTCAAGGCGCGGCAGCAACTAAGAACTGAGAACTAAAAAACTAAAAACTACAATGGCTTTAGATAAATACGGTATTGCAAAGCGGATAGCACAGGAATTACGGGATGGCATGTACGTGAACCTGGGAATTGGTATTCCTACACTGGTGGCTAATTATATTCCCGATGGCATGACGATCATGCTACAGTCGGAGAACGGCTTATTGGGCATGGGGCCTTACCCTGTTGATGCAGAAATAGATGCCGACCTCATTAATGCCGGTAAGGAAACAGTAACAGTGATCCCTGGCGGTGCTTTCTTTGACAGTGCCGAAAGTTTTGGCATGATACGCGCCGGCAAGGTTGACCTCACTGTACTGGGCGCCATGGAGGTTTCGGAAAATGGCGATATCGCCAACTGGAAAATACCCGGTAAAATGGTGAAAGGAATGGGCGGGGCTATGGACCTGGTGGCAAGCGCTAAAAACATCATTGTGGCCATGATGCATACCAATCCGAAAGGCGAATCAAAACTATTGCCTGCCTGCACATTGCCATTAACCGGCGTAAAATGTGTGAAGCGGATCGTAAGTGACCTGGCTGTGCTTGATGTATTGCCACAGGGCGGGTTTAAACTTATTGAACGGGCGCCAGGCATAACGGTAGAAGAAATAAAGGCCAAAACATTGGGCAAATTATTAATTGAAGGAAATATACCGGAGATGGTGATTTAATGACTAATATTTGATCGTACGCCGGGGAACCTGCGGAGGCGGCGGGGGCGGGGTATGATCTTCTGCATTGTTATTACTATCTTTTTTACCTGCTACGACGGCCGCCACAATTAAAAACACCATTCTTAACATATCTGCAACCGTTATAATGAGGTCTTTTTCGGATAGGATCTGTTGCGAAAGGCCGCTTTGATAGCCTGCAATGGATTCCATAAACACTACCATCCCAAAATAACATAACAACCCACCTGTCATCCAGAAGGCAGGTTCGTTCATCAGCACAATGTGCCGGTTATTGATAAGCTGAAAAAGCGCTGCCAGCGACAGTATGGTGAGCAGGGCCGCCTCAACAATGGTGATGGTGGCTGCATAAGCCGAAATGCCTTTGAGCGAGTATATAGTAATTATTACCGATAGAAAGGAAACGAGGAACATGTTCATGAGATCCTTTCCCTGTTGGGCAGGCATCAGTAATTTGAACAGGTAAAATATCAACGTGAATTCTGCCAGTCTGAAACCGGTTTGAAGGGATGGCGTACCGGGTTGTAAGAAATAAATGGTGAGGTATTGCAGAAAGACAAGGAGGCAAAGGGTTCTCAGAACGTTAAGGATGGCGGAAGGGGCTACTTTACGGACAAAGAGAATACATACGGGTAGTAATGACAGTAACATTACTACCAGCGGCAGGGCAAAAAATATACTTCCACCGGTTTTTACCATGGTCAAACAGTTCAGGGCCAAACCGGTTCTTCATAGGGGTTCCAATTGTTTTTGTCGCTGGAAAAAAGGGTATCAACATAATGCCGGCTGTTATGCGTTAAACAAATAATAGGGTTTCCGCTATTTGTCAAAAGTTGCCGGGAGTTTAGTCAATCAGGTTATTCTTAACTGCAAAAAAAACCAGGCCTGCCGTGTTTTTAGCACCGAAGCGCTCCATCAATCTGTCTTTGATGGCTTCAACAGTGCGCGGACTTACCTCTAATTTTTGTGCAATTTCATGGGCGGTAAACTCCATGCAAATATATTTGATCACATCGCGTTCGCGATCGCTGAGGGTAATTTCGCTGTTCAGGCTTGGTACTACTTTTACCCGCGCGTGTGATTTTTTTAAAAGGATCCTGTTCACAAAGTTGTTCAGATAGTAACCTTTGCTCATTACCTCCATAATGGCCTTCTTTATTTCGGAAGGGTCGGCGCTTTTAAGCAGGTAGCCATTGGCGCCTATTTCCATCATATGGCTCACAAACCGTTCATCTTCATACATGGTAAGAGCTATGACATGAATGTTAGGATATTGGCGGGCGATTACTTTTGTGGTTTCGATGCCATCTTTCAGGGGCATTCGCAGATCCATCAAAATAACATCGGGTTGTTCAGGGGCAGTTGGTAAATTATCCAACAGTTCCTGACCGTTTTCAGCTTCAAGTACGAATTTAATGTTTGTATAAGGCCTTAACGACAATATTACTCCTTTACGGAATATTTTGTGGTCATCAGCAATAGCCACTTTTATAGGTCCCATCTGTTTATGATATTGGCAAAACTAAATTACTAAAAATCTTCAGTGTTTAGGCATTCAGGGGGTACCGCATAAATACGTTAGTGTAAACACTTATTCCGCCCCACTATTTACGTTATTAGCCCTTATCAAAATATGAACCAATTATTTTATATCTGTGGTGCTATCGTTTCTTCCTCTATTCGTGGAATTTCGATAGTAACCTTATAGTAAGTTTGCGAAATATCTTTTTCGAAATAAATGCGTCCATGCAACAATTTTAACCTGCTCTGGATATTTTTCAAACCTAACCCAACATTGCTTTTATTCAATTTATCAAAATCGGCCTGGGTAATACCGCGGCCGTCATGATGGAGGCGAATATACAATTTATTACCACTCAGGTTTTGAGTAAGATGAATAAAACTGGCATTGCTGTGTTTCAGGATATTATTTACCAGTTCCTGTATTACTCTGAAAATGATGAGTTCCTGGTCGGCGTGCAGGCGTTCGCGATAATCGTGAAACCGGCAACTGGCGTTCATGCTGCCCGAACCGCTGATCTTCTGGAACAGGTCGTTCACCGCTGATTCAAGTCCGAAATTCTTGAGGGTGGGCGGCATGAGGCTGTGGGAAATATTACGTATAAGTTGAATGGTGTCGTCGATGATCTGCTTGGCATTGTAGATACTTTGCAGTTGCGTGGTTTTATCGAGGTTTACCAGGTTTTCGTTAAGGTATAAACGCGCAGTGGCCAGCAGGGGGCCGGCGTCGTCGTGTAAATCGGCTGCAATGCGTTGCCGTTCTTCTTCCTGCAGGCGAATGGAGGCATTCAGTAACATTTTTTGCTGCTCCTGCTCCATGTGCTGCAACTGCATTTGGTAACGGATAACCTTGCGCTGGTGGAAAATGATAAATACGATCAGGCCAATGGTAAGAACCAGCATGCCGATGGTGCCGAAAAATAATACTCCTGAAACTCCGGTCGTATTTACTGTTTGTAGAAATATCATTTTTCTCAGGGGTTAGGGCAGTTTTTAGAATTCCGTATAAATGCTTTGGTTATCAAACTTGTCTAATGAGTTCTCTTTATGTTTTTTAGTTAAAAATGCAATTATAAAAAGTACATTTCTTATGATCTGGCTTAGTATGGCAATGATCCAATAGCCTCTTCGCGCTTCCCTTGTAAGCGAATCTGCCTGCATAAATAAAAAAAAGGTTGAAGCCAGGTAAATCAATATTCCGGCGGTTATCCAGAATTGAGGAAAAGCATAGATAAACGTAATTCTGGGAATATTGATCTGCTCAAAGAAAAAGTAAATACAATAGGCAATTATTAATATAGATTCTAATGTTACGTTCAGCGAATCAAAATGTGGCGGTGAGGATATATAGTTATAAATACACGTACAATAAAAACTGAAAGAAAGGAATAATACGATCTTTTTTACTCTTTTATTATGAATTTCAAGATATATAAGCAGGGCGAATAAAGAATATTCTATTAAGGTAAATGCATTTTGAACAGAATAAGCTGCTGAACTACGGTCAATTACAAACAGCCAGCCGGATATTTGGTCACTGGCAAAGGAAGCGATTGAATAGCTTGTTATTATAAAAAAACTTTTCATTTTACTTTTTTTGAAAAGTAAAATGAAAAGTAATATTGGTATAATGCTTGAGTAAACTGCTATAGTTTCAAGTAATCTCAGAAAGGTACTTATATTATACGCCAAATATAATATAAATAGTTAGAAGGAAACATAGCTGTTCGGCATGCTTATTCGTCAAAAAACCAGCCCCAATCTTCGATGCCATCGCCCTGGGGGATTCTGTCACCAACCAATCCGTTTTTAGTTTCAAGGGCGCCATTACCGGTAATGAGGGAATATTGCAAAATGGGTTTTTCATCTGCATTTAAACCAACATACACCAGTGTTTTTTTGCCTTCCTCGTTGTAAGCATTAAACAATTGAATGCCAACACAACCGGGCTGGGCCAGGATCTGGTTGATAATGTCTTTTCCAATAATGAAGGATTTTACGTCAGCCGGATTTGCTTTTTCGTAGTCCCGGATCATTTTTGCGCCGAGTTCATGGGTAATTTCTTCACCAACCGTAGCAATGTTACGTTTAGTGAGGAGTTCAGTTTGCATCATAGTAGTAAGTTTTTAGAGGTTGTAAATAGTGGTTCCGGTTAGTAAGAAACCTCCAAAAAAAAAGATATACAACGGGTTGCGAGCACCGCTAAATGGTGTAATTTTGCTCGAAATGCTCTACGGGCCTACGTTTCGGGGGGATTTACTAGGAAATATTACGATTTGAAATGGGGGAATTTTTCTCGTGATTTACCGTATATTTACTGTCGTAAAAGTTCGTGAAGCCGACATTTGTGATGCAGTTGTTCACATGTGTGGATAAGTGAAAATGCTTAAGAATGATGGGATTAATGCTTAAGTAATGTCGGATTTTAAAAACGGGGCTTAGTTAGTAGCTGCTCTTGCAATAAAAATTTCCTTTTCTTATTTATCGGCTGAGTGATTGCAAAACAACTTGAATAAAACAGGTATCAATAGAACTATGTTTTCGAAGGGTATGATCTTGTGTTGTCAGGATGAGGTAATGGTTGAAAGCGGTGTGATTAAAAACAGAAAGAAGAAGTTGACTGATATTGGATTTGACAGGTGGCTTTCATAAGATCGTTGGAAATTATTTTTTAGGACGGTAATCAGAATATTGGATGTTTTAAGGTTGCCATTCCTTACCAATCAACTTCTGAAACAAAAATAATCGGCCACCCGCCTGTTCGCAATAGCGGAATTGCTCTTTTTTAATTGTTCGGGAATTACCGGTAAACACGTAAAAGTGTCGTAGTATAAACTGGTACAATTTCGATTGATCCTGGTAAACTAACGTTTACAAAGTGAGTGGAATCGTTTTTTTATACGATATTGCCTGAAGGTTAGGGCCCTTATAAGATCGAACATTGATCTGGGGTTAACGGTAGGGCGTATTGTACCTGAAACGGAACAACTTATAACCCATTAATAAGCCAACCTTACCCATTATGAGCACTGAACTGGTTATTAAAGTAGCACTTGCCGACGATCATAAAATTTTTCGGGACGGCATTAAGATGGCTCTGAAAGGAAAAGAATACCTGAAGATCCTTTGGGAAGCCGAAGATGGCAAAGATCTGATGCATAAAATGCAGATCAAAAAACCTGATGTTTTGTTGATGGATATTCGTATGCCCGAGGTAGATGGAGTGAATGCAATTGGGATCCTGCGTAAAGAATACAGTGATGTAAAGATCGTGGTACTTACCATGTACGACGAACAGGAAATGATCACCAAGATGATGGAAATGGGTGCCAACGCTTATCTAACCAAAACCTCTGACCCTGAAGAGATCTATCAGGCCATACTCACCTGCATGAATGATGACTTTTACTTTAATGATCTTGTTAATAAGGCTGTATTATCGAAACTGCAAACCAAAAAACAGGTACGGCAGTTTTATCCCAATCCCGTAAAATTCTCCGAGAAAGAAATTCGCATACTGAAGCTGCTGGCGGCCGATAAAACCACGGAAGAAATTTCGAAAGAAGTGTTCCTGAGCCCCCGCACTATTGAAACCATTCGTCAGAACATGAAATCGAAAGTAGGCGCCAAAACCATTGCCGGGCTCATTATGTATGGTATGCGCAACAAGCTCATCGATTAATGTTGATGGCAGAAACCGGCAAAACCGACCGCTTAAACTCTTTTACCACTCCTTATCCCGCTTTCTTAAAAGCTTACCAGCCCATGCCGTATGGCATACATGGCCAAACCCACCCTGCTTTTTACATCCAAACGATTGAACAACTGATCACGCAAGGCATCTACCGCCCGCGGACTGAGCTGCATTTTACCGGCAATTTCTTTGTATGTTAATTCGCTGCAACTTAATTTAAGGAATTGCAGTTCCTGTTCATTGAGCAGGTTCTTTTTTTGCGCCAGGTCTTCGAGGGTATTGCGAAAAAGGTTCACCAGCTTGCCCGTAACATGATGCGAATAATAATAACCCGATTCCATAACCGACCTGATCGCAAATTTCAGTTCTTCGGGATGGATGTCTTTTTTCAAAAAGCCTTTAACCCCGGCCTGTAACAACCTGATAAGGGTAAGGTCGGTATCGTACATGGTTAACATTAATACATGTATGCCCGGATAATGCTTGTGCAGCCACATAGAAGTGTCGTACCCGTCGAGCAGGGGCATGTTCAGGTCAAGGATAAGCACCTGGGGTATTTGACCGTTTTTGATCTTTTCAAGCGTTTCCTGTCCGTTCGAAGCGGTAAATGTCACCCGGCAATTATCAAAAGTATTGATCAGTGAGGCCAGCGCATCGCGCAACAGAATATGGTCATCAGCAAGCGCTACCTGTATAGGGGAATCCTGGTTCGTCATAAATTTTATCAATAGGGAATTTTCAAATGTACGGTTGTGCCTTTTCCCGGAAAACTATTTATATGGCAGGAACCATTGATATAGGCTGCCCGTTTTACGATATTCATTAACCCCGTACCTTTTTCTGTTTTATTGGTGGTTGTTTTGTATGTAAATCCTTTCCCGTTATCGTTCAATTCAATTTCTACAAAATCGCTTTGGTAATTCAACAATACTTCAATGGCCGTTGCTTCTGCATGTTTGATGCAATTGTTCAGCACTTCCTGAATGATCCTGAAAATTACCAGCTCCTTTTGTGTTTGCATATAAACAGGCGAGCCGGTTACATCGTAACGCACATTGAAAATACCCAGCTTTTGAATTTTATTTATTTCCAGCTCAAGCGCTTTCAGCAATCCATTCTCTTCAATAAAACCGGTATGCAATGCCTTGGAAATATAGCTCAGGTCTTCAATGGCGCGGGAAATAAATGTTACTGAGCCATCGACCTTTTCCCGCGAATAACCGGAGTTATTCCAGTCAATGGTATTCAGGTTCAGCTTGGCCAGGGTAAGCGAAAGCCCGATATTATCATGAATTTCACGCGAAATGCTCTGAAAGGTTTGCTCCTGTATTTCGAGCTGGGTGGTTAGCAGGGTTTTCTCAAAATCAGATTTCAGTATTTCAAGCCCTTTTTTGTAGGCGATCTGCCGGCGTTGGTACAGGAACAGGATAAATACAACAAAGAAAATGAGAATAAGTATAACGAGCGTGGTGACTATTATGAATATGATAATGTTATGGTTCTCGCCGGGCATAGGCAGGGTTGGTAAATTTTATTAATATTCCAAAACAGGCAACGGATACTCAATATTAAGGGTTATCAGCGGCATTATTGTAGTAATATTGCAAGCCCAAGCTAATGTGTTTTAAAAGAACAGGCTGGTGAAAAAGCACAGGGAAATTTGTTTTTTTCCCTCATGGATGGTAAACACATCGTATATTATAATTGAATTAATACAGATCAGCGGATGCAGGCCCCGGTTTCATATAAATTATTAACGCAGCAGCTTTGGTTGTCGGCGCACAGGTATATTTTTTGGGAAGAAGAAAAAGCGCTCATCGTATCGGACCTGCACTTTGGCAAAACAGGTCATTTTCGCAAATCGGGTATTGCCGTTCCCCAGGCTGTGTATAAAGAAGACCTGCAACGGCTGGTACACGGCATACAATATTTTCAACCCCGGCAATTGATGGTGGTGGGCGATCTGTTTCACAGTCACCAGAACAAGGAACTGGAGCTGTTTCAACGGTGGCGGCACGATTTTCCCGGTCTGCATATCCACCTCATAAAAGGCAATCACGATATTCTGCACGATAGCTGGTACCAGCAATGCGGCATTCATGTTACGGAAGATGAGCTGCAGCTGGGTTGTTTCCGGTTTCGCCATGACCTCGATGAAGTGACAGCCCGGGACGATGCTTATTTTTTCTCGGGTCATATACATCCCGGAGTTCGTATTAAGGGCGCGGCCAAACAATCGCTTAGCTTTCCCTGTTTTTACTTTGCAAAGGCATTTTGTGTATTGCCGGCTTTTAGCCGGTTTACCGGTATTGCACTGGTGCAACCGGATTATGAAGAAAATGTATTTGCTATCGTAAATGATCATATTGTACAATTGCAATGAGTTTCACACCGCCTTTATTGAAAATAGCATTTGATCCCATTTATGCGCACCCGCTGCCTGAAGGGCACCGGTTCCCCATGCTTAAATATGAACTGATACCCGAACAATTGTTGTATGAGGGAACCATAACTTCCCATAACCTGTTTACGCCTTCGGCCTGTGAAGATGAAGTGGTGTTATGGACGCACGATGCCGCCTATATTCAAAAACTGCATCAGCAAACTTTATCGGCACGCGAACAACGGCATATAGGTTTTCCGCAATCACCCCAGCTTACCCGGCGCGAATTTGTGATTGCACAGGGAACTATCGATTGCTGTCATTACGCACTGGTACATGGCGTGGCCCTGAATGTGGCAGGTGGTACGCATCATGCATTTGCCGATAGGGGAGAAGGGTTTTGTTTGTTGAATGATTTTGCCGTAGCCGCCAATTACCTGCTTAAAAAAGGGCTTGCGCATAAAATATTAATTATTGACCTCGATGTACACCAGGGCAATGGAACGGCCAGCCTGTTTGAGCACGAACCCCGCGTGTTCACCTTCAGTATGCATGGCGCCCATAATTATCCCTTTCATAAAGAGAAAAGCGATCTGGATATTGCCCTGAACGATGGTACCGAAGACGGTTTATATTTAAGCCTGTTGCGAAATACATTGGATAGTTTGCTCGAGCAGGTAAAGCCTGATTTTGCTTTTTATTTATCGGGGGTAGATATTCTGTGGACCGATAAATTCGGAAAGCTGAAAATAAGTATGGAAGGTTGCAGGCAACGTGATGAAATGGTTTTTACAAAACTGAAGCAACAGCATATTCCCTGCGTAGTGGCCATGGGCGGTGGTTATTCGCCCGATATTAAAACGATCGTAGAAGCGCATTGCAATACGTTCAGGGTGGCAAAGGATATTTATTCCCTGTAACCTGCCGGGGCCGGCTATCTTTTATTTTTCACCAGCTGCTGGTAATTGAGGAAGTAAATAAAGCGGATAGTAAATTCATTGCCATGCGGCGTACGAAACAACTGACCGGCATTGGCGGTGTAGTATTTATAGGTAACATCATTGATCGCGTATTCATAATCTTTCCCCAGCCAGTTCTTCCAGCCCAGTATCAGGCGGCTGCCTAAACGAAAATCCCAGGTATAGAAAACATCGAGGTTGAAGGCATTGTAATTGATGTTATAATCGGCCGGTACCAGATCGGTCCTTTCTGTCCAGTACCCATCGTTATGAACGGTATACAGGTTGGTGTTCTGTAACCGGTTCCAGTAATGGCGGGCCCTGAACGTAAGGTTCATGCGTGATGTGAAATTATACACACCGCTGATCACCGAAGTTACATCGGCATATGTACGGCGGGCAAGTACCGGCGCTGCGGTTGATGGGTCGCGAATGAATGCATAGCCGAACTGGCCATTATCATATTGGCGTTTATAGTTCAGTTCAAGCATGAGCCGGTCGCTGAACCGGTACCTGATGCCAAATTGCAGCGCGTAATAGGGATCATTGGGCAGGGGACCTTCTGCTCCACCTATATGCCAGCTTAGTATTAATGGTTTGCGATTATCGGTGCTGCCATCAATGAACAGGCTGTAATAAGGCGAGCGCTTTAATTGTTGCCGGGGAGTTTTAAACAGGCTCGCTGGCGTTTGCATTTCAAAGAAGTCGTTATACCACCGGGGTGCAATATCTGTGTTGATGATCAGGTTCAGGAAATTTTTAAACAGCCAGGAGGCTGAGGCCACAAAAGCCGTTTTTTGATAACTAAAGGGTTTGTACAGGTAATCCTGCTTTACAGCTACCTGGTAGCTCTGGTTTAAAAAAGCGGGTGTGGCCTGATAGATATGATAACTTACCGCAGCGGTATTGGCAAACACATTCGGCGCTAACTGAAAGCCCATATCGTTGGGATCGTATTGGTCTGATTTCAATTCATTGGTAAAGGAATATTGCAGGTTGCCACTTACTTTGCCCACTTCGAGGTAATTGGCGAACCCATTGTACCGGCCCGGGATATCATACACTACACTGTACCGCGGCTTTAGTACTATTCCATAACGGTTGGCTTTATCATACAGGGCAATATCCAATGCGGTTACATTGGCATCGCGTTCGTGGCTGTTACGCATTACATTGGTATTCGTAAATGTAATGTACGAGCGGTTCTTCAGGGCCTGGTCCAATACAATGATGTTATAGTTCGCAAGCGGTTCTGTTATTACGGTTGAGTCTTTGCCGGTGCCGCGGTTACGCAGCGTGGCTTTTACATTTTCGGTAACGGCATTAAAAACGCCAATACCGAGGTTGCCGGCTGTTCGTCCTGAAAATTTAACGGCATTGTACAACCGGGTCACCGAAGGATTTTTCAATACCTGGTAGCCATCTAATTCACCGGAGCTTATTTTATCCTGCAGCGAATCGTACAGGTCGGGCACTTTCCCGATGCGACGCGAATAAAAAATACCGGCTTTATTGAACAGTTCGGTGCCTTCGGTAAAGAAGGGGCGGTTTTCCCGGAACCTGATCTCGAACGGACTAAGATTGTTGACCACATTATCAGAGATCACCTGTCCAAAGTCGGGGATAAGGGTTGCATCGAGTGTAAAACTTTCATTGATGCCGTATTTAACATCCATACCACCGCTTTTCAGTGTTTCATACTGGTTGGCGCTGTTGGCGTAGGGCGTTTGCCGGTAGCCACCGCTTACATAGGGCGAAAAGCTCAGTCGCAATGGCGGCACCAGTTTATTGAAACCGGTAATGTCGCCAAATTGGTTGGCAAAACCGCTAACAGCGGGGTTTACAGGGTTCCAGAACGAAGTTTCATTATGCCGCCGGCTGAAACGCATGAACTGGATACCCCAGTCGGCGTCTGATTTACGGGAGAACCGGATGGAAAAAAGCGGTATACGCATTTCAACGATCCAGCCATCGGGCCTGATGCTCACTTTGCTATCCCAAACGGCATCCCAGCTTACATCGCCATAGTTTCCTTCTTCGCCATCATAATTGGCGCTTACCCGCGCATCGGTTTGCACGTTACGGGCGGTTACCAGGAACTGAAAGGCATTCTGCCTGTCTTTATAGGTATCAAGAAATACTGCGAAATAGTCTACGTTCGCGCGTTGCAGGTTGTCGCGCGTGGTGAACTGCCGCCGTATTTCAGCCGGATCGTCGTACAGGTAAGCGCCTATATAAATGGAGGTATTGTCGTACACAACCCGCACTTCAGTTTTTACTGCAGCAGGGTTGCCATATACCGGTGAATTGGTGATAAAATCAACGGCCAGGGGGGCGTGCTGCCAGGCGGAGTCATCTAATGAGCCATCGATCCGCGGCGCCTGGGTAACCTTGATGGCCCGGGTTACTTTGGGCTGCGCCTTCAATAGCCCCGCATACATCGTGAGCAGTAATATAACAACCAGGCCTTTATGCATAGGTCATTTTAAGAGTGGCAGCAATAGCCGGATTTATATTTTGACAGAGGGTCATATTATACACCATTTTTGAGCACCAGAGCCAAAGCTGCTTTAGCGCCAGATAAAATGTTTTTAACAAACATGTATATCCGTCACCTGGTAGGATCATCAAATCCATTCCTGATGTGCATGGTAATGTATGCGCAGGCAGGTTAGCCTGGTTATTAGACTAACTGGTTAATAGGAAAGGAAAGTATTACAAATTACCGGCGGGAATGTCTGGTCGCGCATAGACAGCCCTTTAAATATCGCTCAATATAAGAAGTTCATGACAATTATGACAATTATGGCAATAAAATAGCTGCCCCGGCGGGTTTGGGGTTTTGAAGTGCGGTATTAAACGGGAGTTAGTAGTTCCTGGTTAGTTGATCTTCTTTTTTAAATAGCTTACCTGTTCCTGTAAGGTGTTCACCACATTGGCCAGTTGATTTACGTTCCAGTGCGGTTGTGCATTGGCCTTGCCAATGATCATCATGGCTTTCCATACTTCCAGTATGTCTTCACCATTTACCTGGTAAGGCTGATAAGATGGGTTATCACTAACGAGGGTATATTTATTCTTTGTGCGGTTGTTCTTCAGCACCCGTTTGTAAACAATGCCTTCGTTGCGTGATACAACTATATACGTGAAGCTATTCTTTACATCGTTGATGTCGTCTACTTTTTCGCCCACAATGATAGAACCGCTGGGTGTTGGCAACATGGAGTCTCCCACAATTTCAAAAGCACGGTACTGGCCCGGCGCCAGCATGGGAAGGGTGAAAGTGTTGAGCTCATCTATAAATTCGGGATCGGCATAACCGGCCAGGTAACCGGCTGCTGCTTTTATTGGTACAAACTGTATTTCATTGGTGCCGGCAGCCAGCTTTTGGGCGCGTCGTTTGGCCAGGTAATTTCCCCTGGTATCTGCCAGGTCCTTGAGCAGTAATTCGTCAAGCGTAAGCTTGAACAGCTCGCCTACCATTTCCAGTACATCAATACGGGGTTCTGCCCGCTCTTCTTCATAAGCACCCAGCAGTGATCGTTTGATCTGTAATTTGGTGGCAAATTCTTCCTGGGTCCATCCACGCAGTTTGCGCAGATATTTCAGATTTTTACCGGCCGTTGACATAGACTAATAAGTTTAGCGCTAAAATACTAATTATTTTATCATAAAGCATTAAATGATGCAATAAAATTTCATTTGGAGCATATTGGGCGGTCATCCTATCTTTGCACATGGCAACAAGAATTAGCGCTTCTCAGAAGAAATCCCCCAAGTCAAGTAAGTTTTTTGGTGAAGGTTTAACGTTCGACGACGTTTTACTGGTTCCCGCTTATTCGCAGGTTCTACCCAGAGATGTAGAGATCCGTACCTGGCTTACCAAAGACATTCAATTGAATATCCCTATGTTATCGGCCGCAATGGATACGGTAACAGAGGCCAACCTGGCCATTGCCCTGGCCCGCGAAGGCGGTTTGGGTATTCTGCACAAGAATATGAGCATTGAAAAGCAGGTTGAACAGGCGCGGAAAGTGAAAAGAAGTGAAAGCGGGCTCATTCTTGAGCCTATTACGCTGCATGAACAAGCCACAATAAGCGATGCCCAGCGGTTAATGAAAGAGAACCGCATTGGCGGTATTCCCATTGTTGATAATAATAAGAAACTGGTTGGTATTTTAACCAACCGCGACCTGCGTTTTGAAACTGATAACAAGCGTGTTGTAAGCGAGGTAATGACCCGCGAAAACCTGATCACCGCTCCTGAAGGCACTACGCTGAAAAAAGCCGAAAAGATTTTACAACAACATAAGATTGAAAAACTGCCCGTCGTTAAAAAAGACGGTACCTTGTTTGGACTGATCACCTACCGCGATATTCTGCAGGTGGTGAGTTATCCCAATGCGGTAAAAGATTCATACGGCCGCTTACTGGTGGGCGCAGCGCTGGGTATTACCCGTGACCTGCTCGACCGTGCTGCCGCCCTGCAACAAATTGGCGTTGATGTGGTTTGTTTGGATAGTGCGCATGGTCATAGTAAAGGCGTGATCGATGCATTGAAAACGCTTAAAAAGAATTTTAAAAAACTGCAGGTTATTTCGGGGAATGTAGGAACCGCCGCCGGTGCAAAAGCTCTGGCTGAAGCCGGCGCAGATGCAGTAAAAGTAGGGATAGGGCCCGGTTCTATTTGTACAACCCGCATTGTAGCCGGAGCAGGTGTACCACAGATCACCGCCATTATGGAAGCTGCTTCTGTACTGCATAAAATGGGCGTTCCGTTAATTGCGGATGGTGGCATCAGGTATACCGGCGATATGGTGAAGGCCCTGGCCGCAGGCGCCAACCTGGTAATGATGGGAAGTATTTTTGCCGGAACCGAAGAAAGCCCTGGCGAAACCATTATTTACGAAGGCAGAAAATTCAAGCAATACCGTGGTATGGGGTCCCTGGGCGCAATGAGCCAGGGTAGTGGCGACCGGTACTTTCAGGATGTGGAAGCGGATATTAAAAAATATGTACCCGAGGGCATTGAAGGCCGGGTGGCATTTAAAGGCAACCTGAGTGAGATCGTTTATCAATATGTAGGCGGATTGCGTTCGGGTATGGGCTATTGCGGTGCAAAAGACATCAAAGCATTGCAGCAGGCGCAATTTGTTCGCATTACCAATGCCGGGATGAAAGAAAGCCACGCACACGATATTGAAATTACCAGAGAAGCACCCAATTACAGCAGACGATAGTAATTGGTTACAGGTTACATGTTTCAGGTTACAGGTCGTGATATTCGGGGTTCCCATGCTTTAGTAGCATCCTCAGCCTTAGGATATCCCTGTAACCTGCAACCTGCAACCTGTAACTTGTATTTATAAATTCCTCCTAATGAAGTTCCGTCTATTATTTCCATTTCTTTGCCTGCTCTTTTGCCTGCCTGCCACTGCCCAACCCGATATCAGCCATTTGCGCATTAGTTTACTTACCTGCAGCCCCGGGGCCGAACTGTATTCAACATTTGGTCATACCGCCATCAGGGTCACCGACAGTACCCGCGGCATTGATATGGTGTATAATTATGGCACCTTCGACGACCGCGATCCCAACTTTTATGCGAAGTTCACCAAAGGCATAATGGTGTATGCCCTTTCAAACTATTCGTTTTCCGATTTTTTGCGGGAATACCAATACGAAAAGCGCGGTGTTATTGAGCAGAACCTGGCGTTGAGCGGCGATGAAAAACTACACCTGTATGCTGCATTGCAGGAAAATGCACAGGAACAGAACCGGTTTTACAATTATTATTTTCATTCAGATAACTGCACTACCCGCGCCCGGGATGTGATAGCCCAAAAAGCAGGTGCAGCGGTTGTGTTTAAAAATATTCTGCCCCAAAAAACGCCTACCTACCGCAACCTGATACATACCTATCTCGATAAAAACAATCAATACTGGAGCAAGCTGGGCATCGATATTTTATTGGGCAGCACTTTCGATAAAAAGGTAACGAATGACGAAGCCATGTTTTTGCCCGATTACCTGATGAAAGGTTTTGATAGCGCCACCGCCAATGGCCACCCGCTGGTTGCGCAAACACAAACGGTGTTGGCCATGACTGCCGAACCGCCGGCCGGTGCGTTAATGACCCCTTTGTTTATTTTCTCCATACTGCTCATCATTACAGGGCTGCTATCATTCAGCACCAATAGCTGGGCGCAACGGTGCCTGAATGTATTTGACTGTATCTTTTTCTTATTCCTTGGCATCTGTGGCATCTTGATGGTAACCTTATGGACCATACGCATTGATACTGTTTGCCGTAATAATTTCAACGTTATATGGGCATTGCCAACGCATTTTTTCATTGCCTTTGTTGTGTATTTAAAAAGAAGATGGCTGCAGCAATACTTCCGCGTTGTGTTTGCGCTCACGCTTTTATTTGCTGTTTCGTGGTTTTTTATTCCGCAACAATTCAATATGGCGGTGTTGCCCATACTGGGTATTATTTTACTGCGCAGTTATTTCAGAGGCAATCTGAATAAGAAAGATGCAGCAGCAAATAACAGCACTAAAGTGTTGCATAGTTCGAAAAGCGTAAACATAGAATTGTAGTACCTTCAGGGCATGGCAGCAACAATTAATAATATCCAGCTAAACGGACAGCCGGTATATTACCGCATAGAAGGGAAGGGGAAGCCGGTGGTGCTGGTACATGGATTTGCAGAAGATGGAACCGTTTGGGAGAACCAGGTTGAATACCTCAAAAATAAATATCAGCTCATTGTTCCCGACCTGCCTGGCAGTGGGCAATCGCCGATCAACGATGCAAACTGGTCGATGGAATATTTTGCGGAATGTATCCGTGCTATACTGGATGCCGAAAAAATTGGGGCGGTAAGTATGATCGGCCATAGCATGGGTGGATATATTACCCTGGCATTTGCCGAAACCTGGCCCGAAAGACTTCGTTCGTTTGGTTTATTTCATAGCACCGCTTTTGCTGATAGTGAAGAAAAAAAGACTGCCCGCCGCCGCGGAATTGAGTTCATTGAGCAAAACGGCCCTGCAAAATTTTTAGCGCAATCGATTCCCAATCTTTTTTCTGAAGAAACAAAAAAGCAACAACCCGAACTGGTGGGGAAAATATTAGCGCGGTTTTCCAACTTTATTGGGCAATCACTCGTAAATTACTACCAGTGCATGATGGTTCGGCCCGACCGCACCCATGTGCTTAAAAACTTTCCCCGCCCGGTATTGTTCATATTAGGAAAATACGATACAGCAGTGCCATATGTGCAGGGTTTGCAACAGTGTTATTTACCGGGATTGTCCTATTTCCATACGCTGGAACATAGTGGACATATGGGAATGTGGGAGGAACCGGTGCCGGGTAATTCTTTTGTTGACGCCTTTTTGATGCATGAATAATTAGGATAAAGTAAAGTGAGTTGTTAACCAGTTGAATGAGAAAAGCCCTCGCGATAGCTTTGTTGTTAGTTGGAACGATCCAGTCCCTGTTTGCCGAGCATATTAAGGGAGGGGAGATGTTCTATGATTACATGGGCCCCGGTAGTGCTGCGGGTACATCACTGTACAGGATCACTTTAAAGCTGTACATCGACTGTAATGCTAACAGCAGCGGACAGCTTGATACGGAAATAAAGCTGACCATTTTTGATAAGGACAACAGCAACAGTCAGATCTCCGGCAGTCCGTTCACCGCACCTACCACCGGTGACGTGTTTCTAAAATTCGATCCCAATTCAAATCCCTGTATCAATAATCCCCCCACCGATGTATGTTACCGGGTACGTTCATTTTCCACCACCGTTACCCTGCCCATTAATGTAAAGGGGTATACTATTGCTTACCAGCGGTGCTGCCGTATTAATAATATCGTTAACCTGGTGTCGCCCAGTAATTCGGTAGGCGCCACCTACATGTGTGAAATTCCGGGTACAGAGCTATTGCCCGAAGCGTATAAGAATAGCAGTCCCCGGTTTACACCCAACGATGCCACTGCCATTTGCCGCGGAAGTAATTTTACCTTAAGTTTTGCTGCTACTGAACCCGATGGAACAGATGAAATAAAATACACTTTTTGCAGTGGTTTTGTAGGCGGATCAACCGGAACGCCTGCTCCGCAAACTGCTTCTACTCCGCCCTATACCCAATTGAATTATCAATCGCCTTATGGTGGCAACGCCCCATTGGGCGGCCAGGTGACCATCAACGACAAAACCGGATTGATCAGTGGTATTGCGCCATCTACTACCGGGCAATATGTGATCACCGTTTGCGCGTACGAATACCGCCAGGGCGTATTGATCAATATTCACCGCAAAGATGTACACGTTAAAGTGTCGGATTGTATTCCGCTCGATGCATTGTTAAAACCTAATTATGCTTATTGCGATGACTTCCTGGTAACGTTTAAAAATGAACAGGTGAACCCCACCGGTTCGGTTTACACCTGGGATTTTGGCGATGGAACCCCACCGGCTACCACTACCGATATTGAAGGAACGATCCAGCACCAGTATGCCGATACCGGTACCTATACCGTTAAGCTGAAAGTAGTGCTGGCCGGGCAGTGTGAAGATGAAACCGTAACGCTGGCAAAAGTATATCCCGGTTTTTATCCGGCATTTAAAGTGCAGGGCACCTGCGTATTGCTGCCGATACAGTTTATTGATCAAACCACTTCAAAATATGGCAAGGCCAGCAAGTGGAGTTGGGATTTTGGTGATGAAACCACTACCACCGATATATCGACCGTGCAGAACCCTTCGTGGAAATACAGCAGCACCGGTACAAAAACAGTTACGCTCACGGTTGAAAGTGATAAAGGTTGTGTGGGAACCGTAACAGGCACTGCCGATGTACGGGACAAACCTCCGATCACTCTTGCCTTCAAAGATACTTTGATCTGTAGTATTGATACATTGAAGCTGAATGCAAGCGGTAATGGCATTGCTTCCTGGACGCCTTTGTATAACATCTTCGATGAAAATACCTTCACGCCATCGGTGTACCCCAAAAAAACTACCACCTATACCATAACCCTAAACGAAAATGGTTGCGTTAACACAGATAATGTGCAGGTACGGGTTGTTGATTTTGTAACGTTGAATGCGGGCGCCGACAGCACCATTTGCCTTACAGATACCATAAGGTTAAACCCGCAATCAGACGGGTTGAAATTTGAATGGACGGCCAATACACCGGGTTACATCAGCGACCCGAATGTAAAACAACCATATGTAAAACCTTCGTCAATCACTACTTATCATGTTGTTGCCCATGTTGGTAAATGTAGTGCGGCAGATGATATTACCATTCGCACCATTCCATATCCCATTGCGCGGGCGGGAGCCGATACGCTTATCTGTTACGAAGATACCGCCAGCCTGCATGCCAGCATGGTTGGATACCGGTTTACCTGGAGTCCTATAAGCACATTAAGTAATGCCAACAGCCTCAATACGCTGGCCTGGCCTAAAAAGACCACTGCGTATGTGCTTAGTGTTTACGATACGTTGGGTTGTCCCAAACCGGGGCGCGATACCGTGATCGTGAATGTAAAAGATGAAATAATTGCCTTTGCAGGAAACGATACTTCTGTAGTTGTTAATCAGCCGCTGCTATTGAATGGGCGTGGGGCCGATTTCTATGAATGGCAGCCGCCGTTGCACCTCAATAGAAATGATATTGCCAATCCCACTGCCTTGCTGGAAGATAATTTCTCTTACCAGTTAAAGGCCTATACGGCTGAAGGATGCTACGACCTGGACACTATCAACATCAAAGTATTTAAAACGGCGCCCGATATTTTTGTTCCCAATGCGTTCAGGCCAGATGGCAGCCGTAATAACCGGTTAAGGCCGATACCGGTAGGTATAGCCACTATTGATTATTTCTGCATTTACAACCGCTGGGGCCAAATGGTGTACAGAGGCTACTCGCCCGAATCGGGCTGGGATGGCTCCATTAACGGCAAGCCACAGGATGCCGGAACCTATGTTTGGATGGTGCGCGGCACCGATTATACCGGTAAGGTGGTAATGCGGAAAGGAACGGCGATCCTGTTACGATAAGGTAATAGGTTGTAAGGCTAACATAGTAGCTTGTTACCAATTTCAACTTACTTTTGCTGCCAAATTGTTCTTCCTTCATGAAAACAGTACTGATCACCGGCGCCACTTCAGGTTTTGGAAAGGCTATGGCCCAAAAATTTGCGGCCAACAACAATACTATTATTATCACCGGCCGCCGGGCCGATCGCCTGGAAGCACTTGCCCGTGAATTAACGGCTGCTTATAAAGTACCCGTACATTCCCTGGTGTTTGATGTGCGCGACCGCGCTGCTGTTTTTGCTGTTATTGAACAATTACCACCTGCCTTTGCAAACATTGATGTTCTCATCAATAATGCCGGACTGGCCCTGGGCCGCGATTATTTTGAAGATGCCGATATTGACGATTGGGATACCATGCTCGATACCAATGTAAAAGGCGTAATGTATGTAACCAAGGCTGTTGTGCCCGGAATGATCGAGCGGAAACAGGGGCATATCATCAATATGGGGTCTATTGCCGGTAAGGAGGTTTATGAAAAGGGGAACGGGTATTGCGCCTCAAAATATGCCCTGGATGCACTTTCTCAATCAATGCGGGTCGACCTGTTGCGGCACAAAATAAAAGTAACGGCTATTCATCCCGGGGCGGCAGAAACCGAATTTTCAATGGTTCGCTTTAAAGGCAACGAAGCGGCTGCCGAAAAAATGTATGAAGGGTATCAACCACTGAGTGCCGCAGATGTCGCAGATGTCGTTTTTTATACAACTACTTTACCCGCACATGTGTGCATCAACGAGCTGGTGCTTACCTGCCAGGCCCAGGCAAACTCTTTTTACCTGCACCGGTGATCTGCTGCGTTGAAATACTTTTCCTGTTGCTAGTACTTTCCCTTTAGTGCAGTATAAAATATAATGATTATTTTAAATGACTGATACATAATTCATTTAGAATATGTGAAATGTTAGCAAATCTACTTGCATGAACCGTTAATTTGCGTAGTTTTATATTAGCTACTATTATTGCACTATTCCAAAATCCTGCTTAAAGCCAATTTCTATGTGTAAATCCCTATGCGCATGCCTATTGTCATGCATAACCTTATTGTTTTCCCCTCCATTGCGAGCCCAAAGCGATGTAATTAAATTACAAAACTGTGAAGGCAATCCCTATCAGCAAACTGTCGACAGCATTAAAAAAGCGAGTGTCGATCAGGGATATATACTATTACGCGAAGCGAGCGTTCAAATGGAGAGTGAGTATGAATTGCCAGTAGTTTTACCAATGCAGGCCGGTACTGTGTATCAATTTTTTTTTATCGGTGACCCCACCTCGAAGTTGTATGAGGTACGGATGTACGACTTTAACGAACGCCAGGTTGTATACAAACGCCATCAGTGGGGCGATATAGATGGTAGTGTTATCAGTTATACCTATGTTCCCCAGTTTTCTGAATACCACATGATAAAACCGGTGCAGGTGAACAAGCAGAAAAAGAAATTGTGCGGTTATGTAATGCTGATGAAAAAGCCGGAGCCTACCGCGAGAAAATAATTCAATAAAAAGTTTATAAAATGAAAAGGTCCCACGTTAATGTGTGGGACCTTTTTTTATTTTAATTATGTTTCAGCTTACTGCGCCAGTGAGATCCTTATTTGTACGCCCGCCCGGGTGGTTGTGATGGGGGGTGAAGTAGAGATCTTCGGTTCAACCCGCCGCTGTTCAAAATAGAATTTCAAATTAACCCGGTTGCTCACCACATAATCGACCGTGGGGTTAATGGTGATCACTTTTTGTCCGTTCGTTGGCAAGGCCTGTGTTTGGTCCAAACGGCTATTGGCGGTTATGTCGTCCCGTAACCCTACGTCGAGTCTGAAGCTGGCATCGTTCTGCAGCGGTTTTCCTTTGAACTTGATCCACGAGAAGGCGCCTCGTTTTCTGTAGCCGGCTCCAATGGTGAACTCCGTTGAGCGGGATTCACTGAGCTGGAAGTCGATCAAACTTAAGCTAACCGTTCTTGATTTTTTATATTCAAAACGCGCCGTAACCTGGTTGGTGAATTGCATATCAACATCGATCAACGGCACAAACTGCTCGCTGATACTGATATTGGGCACCAGGAAGTAAGGCACAAAGTTACCGGTGAGCGTATCTATAAATGATGGAAAAGCTGCCGAGTCGCGGTACAAAAGGGCCGAAGTAAAGTTGTTCATACTTAACGTACCGGTATAACCGTGCGTAATGGTAAAGTTGGTGAATATCTTTTCCATTCCTTTTATACGCGATAATCCATTATACGTTAAACGCCAGTTGGGTTTGGGCAATATGCCCGAGAATGGATTGGAACGGATATTCGGGTTATCATTTTTGATGAGCGCCACCGAATTGGGATTCTTGCCCGTATAGGCCGCGAGGAACGCGGGCAATAAAACCTCCTGGGCATAACGGCCATAACCGGTATAATAGCCATCGGTTTGGAACTGCTGGCCCGGACCCAATTTTTGCCAGTTGGGGTTTTGCTCGGCCAGGCGCTGTGATAACTGGATGCGATAATCCTGGAATTTCTGGAAGGTACTGGTTACCTCATTGGGTTTAACCGGCGTAAACATGGTCTTCAGGGCAATATAACTTACACTGAAGCTACCCGAAGTGTACGGGTTCAACCGGGCAAAATGGGCGCCGGTGCCTGTAGTGTCTTTGTACAGCTCGCTGTACATTTTACCAAACGTTTTATCGAGCGTAAGATCTATCGTAAGGTCACGTATGGGTATAAGGGTAGCCGTGATGTTCAACCGTTGCTGATAATCCTGCCGGTTCTGGTAGTTGAAATTGGAATCGGCGGTGAGCCAGCCTTTGGAGGCCATCATATTTACAAAGTTGGTATCGGGCTGGCGGCCGAAAATAAATCCAAGACCGGGCGCCATCGATTTAAAGTTCATACCCAGAATGCGGGTGCTATCGGTATAACCATAAATGGTAGCGCTGGCATTTTCGGTATACTGAACATTCACCCGTTTGAGCATGGTGAGAATGCGGCCGCCAAATTTAACCGGGCCGCTTAATTCAAGCGGTGCGTTTTTGTCGCGTTTTTTCTTTTTGCCGGTTGAATCGGTTTTGGCGCCGGGCACCGGTGGTACCGCCGGTGCTGGGGGGGCATCTTCATCAAAGGCCCGCAACAGTCTCGATTTGGAATACAACCGGGTAAAGTCGAGCTCAGCCGTCAGGTTTTTCTGTTGGCTGTTCGATAAGGTGTTTCCCAGTTCCTTTGCCAGCAGTGAAGCTGCCAGCCAGTCGAAAGTGGCGGTATAGCCGGCCCGAACGGTTGTCCAGTCAAGGAATGGTATTTTACTGGTAGGCAGGGTATACGAAACCGTTGCCTTGTGATTGTATTGAATGGTGCGGCCACCTTTCCAGAAGTTATGCCACATCCGTTTTTTCTCCGCTTCACCGAGGCGTCCGCTGTCTTCATCAACCCAGGCCCGGTTCAGGGCAGTGAAATCGAGGTTCAGCGAACGGGTGAAGTCCCAACGCAAATTGTAGGTACGGTCAAACGTAAAGTACTTGTCGTATGTTTCGGGGATGAAGCCTTTGGGCGTACCAACACTGCGGGGGCGGTAGGTGCCGAACTGGCGGTTTATATCGGCCCTGAAGCCAAGCAGCGAAGGCAGGGGGTTGATGTTGAGATCCTTAAAGGCAGCTATCCAGGGCGATTTTGTTTTGATAATGCCCTTTGCCGGCTCCCAGTATTTAGGGGTTGAGGTATAATTATAACCCAACCCGGCCCGGTGCCGTACCACTTCATTGCTTTCGATCAGCGGGTTGTGCTGTTCTTCTTTATAATACGAATAGCTGACGTCGAAGTTCTCAATGCTCCAGATCTGCTGCTTTTTACCGGTGGTATTCATCTTCTTCACATTGGTGAAGTTGACCGTTTTAATGGTCTTTACGTCAACTGCGTCGTTGCGAATAGAATCCTTGGCAGAACCCGATGCGGCCTTCAGTTTATCTTTCAGTTTTATATCCAGGTCGTACGGGTCGTATTCAGGTGTGGTCACCGTTTTTGAATAGCTGGCATACACGGGGATAGAAATACCTGCTTTGGGCGGCAACAGTTTACCCAGCTCCAGGTTGGTAGCTACATCGAGCGAGGTAAAGGTTTCGCGTGAGCGTTCATTTACCCGTTGTTCAATGGTTCCCCAGCCGGCGCTTTTGGCAGTACCCGCAACATACAGGGTTCCCAGGTCGGCCAGTTTAATATCCAAACGGCCGGTGGCTGCCCAGGCGCCATGTTCATCGAGGCCCGACAGGCGAAGTTCGTTGAACCATACTTCTGTACAGGCATCCAAACGGTTCACGTTCTGTACCCCTATGAAGAAGGAGCGTATTTCACCAAGGTTGGGATTACCAAGGATGGCAAATTGCCTTCCATCGCCATCGGTTTCCTGGTAATATTTATACGCGTTACCATTGCTGTTACGCGAAACTTTTAACGTGGTCAACCGGTCGAGCGACAGGTCAAGATTGTTTTTTGCCGGCCATATTAACTCATCATCGGTAGTTCCCCAGGGCGTTATATCGAGTGGGATCTTTATTTCATAAAAGTTACTGATGAGGTCGTTACCCAGGCGCACCACGGCATACAGCTCACCGTTCTTGATATCGCCGCTGCTTTTCACCGACTCGGCATGCACATACATTTGCAATTGTTTGTACTGGCGCAAATCGAGGCTCAGGGTTTTGAAAACACCTCTTGCATCTTTCTGGGCCAGGTTACACACCTGCATGCTCAGTGATTGCTCGTTCTGCAACAGGTTTACGTTGTTGTTGCTCAGCTGTTGCTGACGAATAACACCGGGTGGCGTTTTATAGTTCACCGGATACCGCGAGCTGTTCTCTTCCACATTCACTGCCAGCTGTTTTACTGTTGTAGTGGTGGTGGTAGGAATGGGCACATACTGGCTGGTTGTATCGAGCTGGTAATTGAACTGGCGCCACTGGTTGCGTACCAGTTCCAGTTTGGCAAAACGCAATACCACTGAATCTTCAAAACCGGTAAGGTACATCCTGATAAAGCGAATAGACTTGAAGTCGGGGATGCTGCCTATTTTCTGCTGGTATTCCCTGATGGGAATGCGGAACAGGTACCAGGTTTCGGCAGGGCTGCCGCTGGGTCTTACTTCAATACTGTCGGTAATGTAGTTGGAACCTACGTGCATATTGCCTTTCTTCAGTTCAACGCGGTACTGGAAATATTCTTCCAGTTCGTTCAGCGTATTATCGCGGTTGAATTCTTCCTGGTCGGGATATAAAGTAAAGGCGCTTACAAATTTATCGCCGCTGCCGGCAACGGGTGAGTTGCCTTGCGGGTTGTTGATGTTCTTATAACGGGCAAGAATACCGTCGTTTGAACCGAATTGTGAATTACGGTAGTTGATGTAGTCATCGCTCGAAGGGTCGGCCAATGCCTTTTGATAGGCCTGGCTGCCAATAGCCTGCAGCTGGTTTAAGTATGCCTGGAATTTTATTTGTTCCGCATCATCAACCAAACCGTCGAAACCGGCATCCTGCAGGGGGCGGTCGCCGGGATCGTTACTGAAGGCCTGGGTTACCTGTATGGGGTTGGCCGGAACCTTACCCCAGCGGGTAGCCGTATCTTCGAGGGCGGTGGTAACAGCACCGCTGATACCGTTCTCAAAGAAACGTTTTCCATCTTTCAGCACGTCTTCCGAAATATTACCGAGGTTAAAATACAGTTCACCACCGGTGCTGCCGGGGTTCAGGATGTAGGGGTCCTGTAACCAGAATTCAATGAACTCCACGTTGCCGGTCTCAAAGTCAACCTGGTCAATACCGCGCATGATACCGCCCCAACGGGTTTTGGGGTTCAGTAACCTGCCCGTGGGCGCAATGCTGCCGGTGCGGGCATCGAAGTTATAGGGACCTCTTTCGGTAGGGTAGTAGGCCATGTCGAAGGTGACCAGGCTTCCCTGGCCCAGGTCGGGCGTACGTTGCGGGAAGATGTCGCGCACGTTCACCGAACGTACCCGGGGGTCGTTCAGCAGATTTCTGCTGATGGGGTTGTCGGCGCTTGTCTTGTCCTGCAATACCGGTTCAATGTTATACCAGGCCAGTTTGGCGCGGTTGTAACCATATTCCAGCGAATCGCGTTTATCGGCTTCGGGGAACAGGCCATTATGGGCGGGGGTTGAAGAAAGCCCCCAGCTTACCAGCGGAAAACGCAGGTCAATAGCGTTGCGCGAGCCTTCAAAGTCATCAATGAATACCTGGCTGCTGCTGCCTTTACCAATTTGCGGGGGGTGGCCCGGTTTCAGGTAAGCGGCTTCACCGTAGGCGGTGATGGTACTCATTTCAGTGGTATGGTAAAAGGGTAGTTTGTCTAACCAACTGGTGATGCGGGGTGCCTGGGTCATGTAGTTGAAGTCGACCCCGTACATGGTGTTGCGAATGGGGTCTTCGTTATAGCTGGTCTTGGTAAAGAAGGGGCGTTCGCCCAACCGTACCAGTGAGGCGCCAATGCTCAATTGTTCGCGTGCGGTTTGTTTGGCCATATAATCAAGCCGCAGGCCCATAAAGTTTCGTTGCTGAATACCATAGCCCGCATTGTTCTCAAACTGCACGTTCACCGGCAAACCGGCATTCAGAATGGCCTGGTTTATGATCTTTACCGTACCGAGGTTATAATCTACCACATAGTCCTGGTTCTCTTTCAGGATCTGGCCGCCGGCTGTTACGCTTACCGAACCTTGCGGTACGTTAAAGGCGCCCAGTGAGATCTCGGAGGTGCTTTGGCCTTTTGCATACCCGCTGATGACGTACCGGTCGAGGTTGGCGTAGGTCTTGGCTATTTCCTTGATGGTATCATAAAGCGGGTAGTAAATATATTTTTGAATTATATCGGGTGTACTGCCACTGAAGGCCACTTGCTGCAGGTCGCGCCCGAATGGTTCAAGCATGGGGAAAATGATACGGGCCTGTTGCGATTGTATGGTAAAGCCTTCCAGAAAATCGAATACCCCATCGGGTAGGGGATCGTTGTGGGAGTTCAACCGGTCAAGGTTCAGCAGGGTGAGCAAGGGGGTGCCGGGTCTATCGCCTTCAGGTAAAAAGCGCTTCTGGCCCAGGCTCGGTTCTTCGTATAATACGTTCAGCTTGAAATCGGCTGCCTGTACGCTTGAAAGATAACTTCCGTCTTTTGTTTTCAACGTATACACGTTCTTCATCATCAGGTCCCACAGCGGCAGGTTGGTACGTTGGCTGGTGGCTTTTAACAATTTCAGGAAAAGTACCTTTTGGGTGCCCGCGGCCTTTTGGGTGGTATCGGGTGGGACATCCTGCGAAAATTCACCCACCTGGTATATTTTGCCGTTATAGCTGTACTGGTAAGCTACCCCCAGCACTTCATCGGGTTGCAACGGTTGGTTGATACTCAAAAAACCGATCTGGGGGTTAAAAACGAAGTCACTTGCACTTAGCTTACGGGCAAATGTTTTTTCAAAATCCTGTACTGGGCGCAAACCTAACGACTGCAGCTTGCTGGTAATGTACGATGGCTGCCGGCTGGCGGGGTCTTTGATGATGCGGCGGTACAGGTCGTTGGCATCGTTATAGGGCAATCCATTCCCGTTGCCGGGGTTGGGCTGAGTATTGATACTGTCGTAAGGATGTATTTCAGCAAGGTCCATAAGGCCTACCACGTCGCGGGTTTCGGTGGTAGAACCGTTCCGGTTTGTTACCCATACTTCCATACGGAGGATCTGTACCTGTGAGCTTACCACAGGCAACTTCGACATGGCTTTATTAAAGTTTTTGCGGAAGTACTGGGCTAACAGGAAGTGGCGGTTCTCCTCATAATCATCGGCCTTGAACTCGAAATAGGTGTTGGCCGAACCGCCCTGCAGCCCCAGCGATTGTTTTTGCGAACGCTGGTTGGCGAGCACGCCGGTAATGTAGAGCTTCCCGAATTGCAGCGAGGTTTTTATCCCGAACAATTGCTGGGCGCCGGGTATCAGCGTTCCTTTTGAAGAGAACGAGATGTTACCCGCTTCAATTTTTTTTATGATCTCGTCATCGCTACCGGTGTAATCGAGCTTGAGCTGGTTATCGAAATCGAAATTGGCGAGGGTGTTATAACTGATGGGCAGTTTAAGCTTGTCACCAATATTACCGATCACGCTCAGGTTGGCGTTCATGTCAAAATCGAAACCACCGTTACGGCGGGCCCTTTCGGGCAGCGCCGGGTTCTTGATGTTTTGCCCCTGGTAGCCGGCGATGATATTCACCTCACCCTGGGGTTTGATCTCGATCTTACCGTTCCCGAAAATGCGGTTGAACAGGTTATCGGTCATGGACATCTTAGGCTTCAGCATTTTGCGGTTAAGCCCACTGAGAATATTCGATCTTTTCTTGAAATAATCCGTTTCCTGTTTTCGCGCCTGATAAGCCATGAACTCTTCAAAGGTGAGATAGGTAGGTTTACGATAGTAAAAGTTGCCTATCTTTTCAATGATGTAGTACTGTCTTGTTTTGGGATCGTAAATGATGGAATCCTGGATGTTGGCCGGGTCGTTCAATCCAAGCGAATTCCGTTCAGGAAAGGTAAATTTATCGCCCCGCCGGTCGTGCAGGGGATATTTCAGTGTGTCAATGGTGCTTTGTGGTTTGCTGGTATCCTGCCAGGGCGCATAATTAGCCTTAGCGGTTGAACTCAATGCAACGCACACGGCGATTAACACAGGTGTTATCCGGTTTCTGTAAAGTGCAGGTAACAATCTTCTCTAAAGAATTAGTTAGGTAGAGTTCCGACCGATAGGCTTAAATGGTTTTTAAAGCTTTCTTAATAATATCTTCAACTGCACTAAGAGAAGGTTCCGCTTTTATGACACGTTGAATGGCCTGTTCGGCTGAAGACCGGGCTATTCCCAGTGCAATCAAGGCATTTAACGCATCGTGTTCCAACGTATTGTTTATCAAGGGCGAAATATTTAGGCCTGGCTTGGTTTTGCTGAGTTTATCCTTCAGCTCCAAAATGATACGTTCGGCCGATTTTTTTCCGATCCCCTTGATGGCTTCCAGTTGTTTGGTATTGCCCTGAACAATAGCGCGCGACAACTCATCGGGTTTCAGGGAAGACAGCATCATTCGTGCAGTAGCTGCACCCACACCCGAGACGCTCACCAATTGCAAAAACAGTTCCTTTTCTGCCACATCATAAAAGCCATACAGCGTATGAGCATCTTCTTTAATGTGCAAATGTGTATATAGCAGTCCATTGTCGAGCGACTGAATGTGAGAAAAAGTATTGAGACTTATTTGTAACTCGTATCCCACACCGTTGGCTTCTATATGAACAACGGCGGGCGTTTTTAATACGAATTGTCCTCTTACAAATGCGATCATGTTACGAAAATAGGGAAAGGATTCTGCTTTATCGTTTGAAGTTTGGGGTTTGTGAATTTTTAGCAGGCGCTTATTTGGCTGCACTTTTTGGGGTATATAACAATTACTTAATGAATGCGTTATAGTCATCAGGCAAGGGTGTAAGTGAGGTGTAGCCCCAACACAGCAAGGTGCAGCCGGTAGAGAGTACGGGTATACTCCGGTAAAACCAGGGGTGTACTAAGGGGCATGGTAGCGAACTACACCCGAATACCTGGCGAATTCCCTGCGAACCGCGGGTGTAACTGGTAACCGGGTTTATATTATCTTTGCCAGCTTATTTGCCCTATTGATAGCGACTTTGTTCTCAAAAATGATTCAATATCAAACTTGTATAATAGAAGCATGACGCAAAAAATTACTGCTGCCATCACAGCTGTTGGCGGCTTTGTTCCTGAAGACAAGCTGACAAATGCAGACCTCGAAAAAATTGTAGATACCAACGACGAATGGATCCGGAGCCGTACCGGTATTGAAGAAAGAAGAATCCTGAAAGGCCAGAAAGGTACCTCAGACCTCATTGTTCCGGCCGTAAAACAAATATTAGAGAAAAGAGGCATAACCCCCGATGAGATCGATGCCCTGGTGATAGGAACGGTTACACCCGACATGATGTTCCCTTCCACTGCCAACATGGTTTGCTACAAGGCAGGTCTTAAGAATGCCTGGGGGTACGACCTGCTGGCAGCCTGCAGCGGCTTTCTGTATGCCCTTACCACAGGTGCCATGATGATCGAAAGCGGCCGCTATAAAAAAGTGATTGTGGCCGGGGGCGACAAAATGAGCTCAATTGTTGACTACAGCGACCGTACCACCTGTATCATCTTTGGCGATGGCGCCGGCGCTGTATTGCTGGAAGCCAATACCGAAGGGTACGGCGTGCTGGATAGCATTTTGAGAAGCGATGGGGCCGGTTGTGCGCACCTGCACATGAAAGCCGGCGGTTCATTACGCCCCGCTTCGGCCGAAACAGTTGCCAATAAGGAACACTACATTTACCAGGAAGGACAGCCGGTATTCAAGGCAGCCGTAAAAGGCATGGCCGATGTTAGCGCCGAGCTGTTGGAAAGAAATAAACTCACCGGGGCCGATATTGCCTGGCTGGTTCCGCACCAGGCCAACAAACGCATCATTGATGCCACTGCCGATCGCATGGGCCTTACCCACGATAAAGTGATGCTGAACATTATGCGTTATGGCAATACCACCGCAGGTACTATTCCTTTATGTTTATATGATTGGGAAAGTCAGCTGAAGAAAGGCGATAACATTGTACTGGCTGCGTTTGGCGGCGGCTTTACCTGGGGCGCCACACTGGTGAAGTGGGGGTACTAAAAAGTTCGTAAGTTATTCAGTTAGTTAATGGGCTAATGCATTTCGGGGCTCGCTATTAATAGCGGCATGCCTGAATTTGCGGGCTTACTATATTACTATAATGGCCGGTAACATCTGTGATGTTACCGGCTTTTTTTATGTTGTAAAGTTGAAACCTGTTAACTTCGAACACATGGCAAAGAAAGAATTCCCGTATACAGGCTTTACCTCACTGGCAATACATGCCGGCCACGAGCAGGACCCAAACTATGCACACCTGACACCTATTTATGCTTCCTCCACATTTGTTTATGACACTGCCGAACAGGGCATGCGCCGATTTAGCAAGCAGGAGGAAGGCTATATCTACAGCCGTTGGGGCAATCCCACTTTTACCGAGGCCGAAAAAAAGATCGCGGCCATGGAATGCTTTGGCGTAACCGATGCCGGCGGCAGGCCGTTAGTGACAAAAGCATTGCTCCATGCATCGGGTATGGCGGCCATCACCACTTTGTTTTTATCGAACCTGAAAGCCGGTGATAAAATTCTCTCGCATTACTCCTTATACGGCGGGTCGCAGGAAATGATGGATAAGATATTACCCGGTCTGGGTATTGAAGCCGTGATCGTCGATTTGCGCGATCTGAATAAAGCAGAAGCAGCATTGAAAGCAGATCCGCAAATAAAAATGATGTATCTCGAAACGCCGGCTAACCCCACGGTGCAATGTGTAGATATTGAGGAACTCACCAAACTGGCGAAGCAATACGGCAAAATAGTGGCCTGCGATAACACGTTTGCCACACCGTACCTGCAACAGCCATTCCGGTTCGGGGTTGATTTTATTATACATTCCACTACCAAATTCCTGAACGGTCATGGAACGGCGGTAGGCGGGGTGTTCATTGGCCGCGATATTGAATTCATGAATACGCGGGCGGCTAAAACCTATCAATTGCTGGGCGGTAACAGCAACCCGTTCGATGCGTTCCTGCTTATCAATGGCATGCGTACGCTCGAAGTGCGAATGGAACGGCATTGCCACAACGCCACCGAGATCGCTAATTACCTCGAAGGGCATGCGGCTGTTTCAAAAGTGAACTATACCGGGCTTCCATCGCATCCTGATTTTTATATTAGCTCCAAACAAATGCGGCATCCCGGCGCCATCATGAGCATTGAGCTCAAAGGTGGTCTGCAGGCTGGTGTTAAAATGATGGACCGCCTGCAATTGTGCACGCGCACTGTATCGTTGGGCACCTGCGATACCTTGCTGTGCCACCCCGCATCCATGACGCATTACGGGGTGCCCAAAGAACAACGTGAACGGTATGGGATTACGGATGGGCTTATACGAATGAGTATCGGTATGGAGAATGTGCAGGATATTCTCATCGATCTGGAGCAGTCGTTGAAGGGTTTGTAGTTGACAATGAACCTAATCTTAACTGAAATACAATGAAGGCTCTTTTCTGGTTAATGGCCGGTTGCATAGCTGTAACAGGTAGCGCATGCAAATTATCGTCGGAAAACAAATTCGATTGTATCATCCGGAATGGGATGATCTATGATGGCAATGGCAAAATGCCTTACAAGGGCGATATCGCTATCAATGCCGATACCATTGCATTTATCGGCGACCTCAGCGGCGCCCATTCACAACAGGTGATCGATGCCAAAGGTATGGCCGTAGCGCCCGGTTTCATCAACATGCTAAGCTGGGCCAATGAATCATTATTGCTCGATGGCCGTTCGCAAAGCGACATTCGTCAGGGGGTTACCCTGGAGGTAATGGGCGAAGGGGAGAGTATGGGCCCGCTGACGCCGGCCATGAAAAAACAAATGGAGCAATACCAAACCGACATTAAATACAAAGTAAACTGGACCACCCTGGGCGAATACCTGAATTACCTGCAACAAAAAGGCGTTAGCTGCAATGTGGCTTCATTTGTTGGCGCCACTACGGTTCGCCGTTATATTGTGGGCGAAGATAACCGTGAGCCAACAGCCCCGGAGTTAGACAGCATGCGAAAACTGGTTGCACAGGCTATGCAGGAAGGCGCGCTGGGCGTTGGCTCTTCCCTCATATACCCGCCGGCCTTTTTTGCCAAAACCGATGAGCTGGTTGAATTGTGCGATGAAGCGGCCCGCTATGGCGGTTCTTACATCTCACACATGCGCAGCGAAGGCACGCAGTTGTATGAAGCGGTGGAAGAACTGATCGATATTGCCAAACGCGCACACATTCATGCCGAAATATATCACCTGAAAGCGGCAGGTAAAACCAACTGGTATAAAATGGACAGCGTGATCCGCCGTATTGAGCGCGCACGCGCCGAAGGACTGAACATAACGGCCGATATGTACAACTACCTGGCCGGTGGAACGGGCCTCACTGCCTGCTTACCACCTGCTTTACAGGATGGTGGATTTGGAAAAATGCGTGAGCGTTTGCAGGACCCTGCCATTCGCAAGCAAACCCTTCACGACATGGTTACGCCAACTACCACCTGGGAAAACTTTTATGTGGCGGCCGGTTCGCCCGATCATATTTTGCTGGTTGGCTTTCGACAGGATAGCCTGAAAAAATACATTGGAAGATCATTGAGTGAAATAGCCGGCATGCGGCACGCTTCACCGGAAGAAACGGTGCTTGACCTCCTTGTGCAGGATAGCTCCCGCATAGAATCTATTTATTTCCTGATGGATGAAGCCAATATTAAAAAGCAACTGCAATTACCCTGGGTAAGCTTTGGCAGTGATGAAGGTTCTTTTTCGCCCGAAGACGTTTTTTTGAAATTTAATTGTCATCCCCGGGCTTATGGCAACGTAGCCTGTTTGCTGGGAAAATATGTGCGCGACGAAAAAGTGTTATCATTAACAGAAGCCATTCGCAAACTCACGAAGCTGCCGGCAACCAATTTGAAGATCGAACGCCGCGGTGAGCTTAAAGCCGGTAATTATGCCGATGTGGTTATTTTTGACCCGGCCACCATACAGGACCATGCTACTTATGAAAAGCCGCACCAGTTTGCCACTGGTGTTCAGCAGGTGCTGGTAAATGGCGTACCCGTGTTTACAAATGGAAAACATACCGGCGCCAAACCCGGCAGGTTTGTAAAAGGACCGGGAGTAAGAAAGCAGATAATTGATTGAGTTAATTTTGTAATATATTAAAACAACAATGGAAATAAGAATTCGACGTGCTGTAAAAGAAGATTGTGCCCGTTTACTGGAACTGATCAATGAACTGGCGGTGTATGAAAAAGCCCCCGATGAAGTCACTGTTACACTGGAACATTTTATTGAAAGCGGTTTTGGCGCCCAGCCGGTTTGGTGGGCTTTTGTGGCCGAAGCCGATGGACAGGTAGAAGGATTTGCCCTTTACTACATCAGGTACAGTACCTGGAAGGGGCAGCGGATGTACCTCGAAGACCTGATCGTTACGGAAAAAATGCGGGGTAATGGATTGGGCAAAATGCTGTTCGATCAATTGATAACAGAAGCTAAAGCTCAGCAATTCAATGGTATTGTATGGCAGGTGCTTGAGTGGAATGCACCCGCTATCAATTTCTACAAAAAATACAAAGCGCAGTTTGATCCCGAGTGGATCAATTGCAGCATCACTGTGTAGGATTTTGAGATTTCGGGATTTAGGGATTTTGAGATTTTTCGGAAAGTTCAAACCAGGGGAAATCGCAAAATCTCTAAATCTAAAAATCAGAAATCGATCTCCTGGTTCGGTCCCCAACCTCCGTTTCCTGCCCAATTCTCAAATCCAAATTCCCCCTGCACCCAAACTTTTTCCTCAATTATTTGTAACTTGTTAAAGTTATCCGGGTTGCCTTCTCCCTGTGATTCTGATTTACTTTCTTTATATTTTAATTAGGATATTTATATCGGATATTGGTCACATAGAAAAACGTTCAGTTTCTTTTATGAAAACGCTTGTTGCAGGGACTGCAATTTTTATAGGACTTACTTTAATTAGCTGCAGAAAAGAGCATGATGCTGTTAGCCGTGAAGTAAAGAATGATACGGCTGCCAACATTGCCCGTGATATTTACCTGTGGTATGATCATATCCCTTCTTCATTCGACGCTCATACCTATACCGATCCTAACGGCGTAATGGAAGGCATCAGGACCTTCAGTTCAGAACCCGGGTTCTCTATGCCCGTTGACCGTTGGAGTTTTGCCATCTTGAAATCTGATTGGGAGAAGCTGAGCACCGGCATTGGTGGCGATTTTGGATTGAACATCTTTTTCTATACCAATAACGATCTGCGGGTATCGTATGTAGAAAAGGAATCTCCCGCGGGCAAAGCTGGTATCAAACGCAGCTGGCACATTAAGCAGATCAATGGTGATGCCAATATCACCGCGGCCAATGCCACCGCAATTATTCAATCAGTATATCAAAGCAATACCGGAACTTTTTTATTTGGCCGCCCCACAGGGTCCGATACTACTATTACTTTAAAAGCGGCTTCTTATAAAGAACATCCCCTGTTATTCGATACTGTATATAATACCGGCAGCAGCAAGACCGGTTATTTTGTATTTAATTCTTTCCTTGGCGATACCAATGAGATCAAAAATGAATTTGTACGCATCTTTGACCGGTTCAGCAATGAACAGGTGCAGGATGTGGTAGTAGATCTCCGGTATAACGGCGGGGGCTATGTGGCGGTGCAGAATTTGCTCGCCAATTACCTGGTGCCCACTGCCGGCGATCATGGCGTTATGCTAACGGAAGAATTTAACAACCACTATTCCTCCTATAATGCAACGGAGAACTTTGCCAAAAAGGGAAACCTCAACCTGAGCAGGCTTTTCTTTATTGTAAGCCAGAATACTGCATCGGCCAGTGAATTGCTGATAAACAGCCTGGTGCCTTATATGGATGTACAGCTGATTGGTCCTACCCATACCCACGGCAAGCCGGTTGGTTTTTATCCTATTTCTGTATTCGACTGGTATGTTTTCCCGGTTTCCTTCCGTACGGTGAACAAGAACGGGGAAGGGAATTACTTTAATGGATTGACCCTGAATTACCAGGTAGCGGATGGGTTAGATAAGGACTGGGGCGATGCCCATGAAACCTGCCTGAGCTCTGTTCTTAGTTATATAAATAGTGGCAGTTATGCCCGCCTGGGTTTTACGGTAGAACAACGTGCCGGGTTAACCGAAGAAGTGCTGCACTCGAATGTTCGTTTGGGCGAACCAAAGTTTAAAGGAATGATCAGGTAGCAAGTAACATAAGGAACTGTAAACGGGTCAATGTTAAAATATGAATGAGTTGCAAGTTTCAGGTTACAAGGGAGAACTGCACATGCCCTGGAACCTGAAACCTGTAACAAAACAAAAGTGGATCATCGATAACGGTGATCCACTTTTGTTTTAGGGGCAGCTTTTAGCTCAAAACTAACTTACTCCATCCGTAGTAACTTTCTTGTCGATCTTGCCAATAAGACCTTGCAGAACCTTACCGGGGCCGCATTCTGTAAAATGGGTGCCGCCATCGGTGATCATCGTCTTGATGCTCTGCGTCCATTTTACTGCGCTTGTAAGCTGATCGATCAAATTTTGTTTGATATCTTCCTTGTTGCCTACCGCTTTCGCCACAACGTTTTGATAAACAGGACAATTAGGATGATAGAAGGTCGTAGCGTCAATAGCTTTTGACAATTCGGATTTGGCTGATTCCATTAAAGGTGAGTGAAAGGCGCCGCTTACCGGTAATACCAGTGCCCGTTTGGCGCCGGCGGCCTTCAGGCGTTCAATAGCCACTTCAATACCTTTTATGCTGCCGCTGATCACCAGCTGGCCCGGGCAATTATAATTGGCCGGCACAACCACCTCATTGGTTTCGTCCTGTACCAGGGCGCAGATCTCTTCAACTTTGGCATCTTCAAGACCCAATACGGCCGCCATGGTAGATGGATTTGTTTCACAGGCTTTTTGCATGGCCTGTGCCCTGATGCTTACCAGTTTTAATCCATCTTCAAAGCTCAAAACGCCATTTGCCACCAGGGCCGAAAATTCACCCAATGAATGACCGGCAACCATTTCGGGGCGTGCATTATCAATACTTTTAAAGGCAATAACAGAATGAAGAAAGATGGCGGGCTGTGTTACCCTGGTTTGCTTCAGATCTTCTTCACTGCCGTTAAACATGATATCCGAAATACGAAACCCCACGATCTCATTCGCCTGTTCAAATAATCTTTTCGCAAAAGCGCTGTTTTCATAATGGTCTTTTCCCATCCCCGGAAACTGGGACCCCTGTCCCGGGAACACAAAAGCATGTGTCATAATGTAAAAAGGGGTTTAAAAAACAAAAATGCCACAAAGGTTTTAACTATCCAAAAAAGAAGTCCCCGTCCGGGGCCCTAAGGCTGAAATAAAAAATTGGAAAATTCATAAAAAATCAAAGGGCAGGCGACCGTGCCGCCCACCCTTTGTTTTATGAGATGCTTTTATGTCTTACAAGTTTCCTGATTCCAACGTGTTACCGCCAATTTAGCGCTTCCAGCCCCCCTGTTAATGTAACCTGGAAGAGATCAATTTGGTAAACTCGCTTCTGGTCTCGTTCTTCTCAAATTCGCCCCAGAAAGCCGAAGTGGTGGTCACTGAATTTTGTTTTTGTACGCCCCGCATCATCATACACAGGTGCGATGCTTCTATAACTACCGCCACGCCAAGTGGTTGCAGGGTTTCTTTGATGGCGTCGAGTATTTGGGTGGTAAGCCGTTCCTGAACTTGTAACCGCCGGGCATATACATCAACTACCCGGGCCAGTTTGCTTAAACCGGTAATATATCCATTAGGGATATAGGCAATATGCGCTTTTCCGAAGAAAGGCAGCAAATGGTGTTCGCACAGGCTGTACAATTCAATATCCTTTACCAGGATCATTTCACTTACATTCTCCTTGAACTTGGCCGAATTTAAGATAGCCCTGGCATCCATATCGTATCCCTGGGTCATATATTGCATTGCCTTGGCTACTCGCTCCGGCGTTTTCAGTAAGCCTTCGCGTTCCGGATCCTCGCCCAACAATGCCAACGCTTCCCGGTAATGGTGGGTTAAGCCCGGCATGAGCTTATCTTCATAGTGTTCAATTTTTTTGTAAGCCATTTCCGTTGATTTAGTTTTTTATTGGTTAATGCGGAATGTTTGCTGATATCCAATCTCTATTATTCACCGCTTACTCTGCCGGATATTCTACAAAATTCCTTTCTGTTTCATACAATCGTACCTGCAAGTCGAGCCCGGCATCAATTTGCGCACGCAAGAGATCATAGATCACCAGGCAAATATTTTCAGCTGTTGGATTGAGCTTTTTAAAATATTCAGTATCGAGGTTCAGGTTTTTATGGTCGAATTTTTCCAGCACATGGTCCCTGATCAACTCGCTTAATATTTTCATGTCCATCACATAACCCGTTTCCGGATCAGGTACGCCGGTCACTTTCACAATCACCTCATAATTATGACCATGAAAACTGGGATTATTACATTTCCCAAACACGGCATCGTTCTTAGCCATATCCCAGGCAGGATTATATAAGCGGTGGGCCGCATTAAAATGTTCCTTACGGTAAACAGCTACTTTTTTGCTCATGTTATTTAAGATACAAAGTAAAAATGCTTTTTATCATTTATAAGTCGTCTGCCCGACATTCAATATTCTGAAGATACAGGGTCGCTCCAATCAGGTTGCCTGCCTTACCCTTAAATTGTATGAAGCATAAAATATAACAGGCTGTGGTTGTGATTGTTTGGGTTGGTTACCGGCTATTCGCCGAAATACTCCACGAATATACGGGGAGTTTCATACAATTTAATCCCATGTAATTGTACCCCGGCCGGTAACTGGGGTTGCAATTGCTTCCAGATCGCAATGGCCAGGTTCTCGGTTGAACAAAGCTGGTCCTTCATAAACGGTACATCCACATTAAGGTTCTTATGGTCAATATGTTCAATTACATACTGATTAATGATGCGGCTCAATTCCTTTACATCACATACAAAACCGGTATCCCGGTTGGGCCGGCCTTTTACGGTAACATATAATTCGTAATTATGGCCATGCCAGTTCTGATTAGCACATTTTCCAAAGACCTGTTCATTCTGCTCCTGGCTCCAGTTAGGGTTGTACAGTTTGTGGGCGGCGTTAAAATGTTCAACACGAGTCAAATACACCATTGTTGTCACGAAAATTTGCCGCAAAGGTAATGCTTCTCCATTTTATAGCAGGAAGGAACCGGGATGGGGGCGGCACTCCCCCCGACCAAACAGGAAAACCCCGGACCGGGGAACTAAAAACGCCGTACTGTGTACTACAAACTTTCTTTTCTTTGCACCATGGAAATTTTGCTAACGGCCGCTACGAATTTCGAAATTCAACCTACAATTAATTATTTGGCAGAAAGGGATTGTTTAATTGGCAGGAACCGCTTTGATGTGCTGATCACCGGCATTGGTACTATGAGCACGGCCTACTGGCTAACCAGAACCATTCTCAATCGCCGGCCCGATATGCTTATTCAGGCCGGTGTTGGCGGCAGTTATGATACTGCCTTTCCGCCCGGCAGCCTGGTACTGGTGAACGAAGAAGTGACCGGCGACCTGGGGGTCGAAGAAAACAATGAGTTCAAAGATATCTTTGATATGGGCCTGCCGCAGATTACCACTCCCTATACGGGTAAAAGCCTGGTGAATAATAACTCAGCATTATTACGGCAATACAACCTGCCGATGGTAAAAGCCGTCACTATCAATGAGATCACTACCCGCCGGGAACGCATCGGGCAATTACAACAAAAGTATCAGCCGGTTGTTGAATCGATGGAAGGTGCTGCATTCCATTATATAGCACTGAGTGAAAAAATTCCATATATACAATTGCGCGCCATTTCAAATATGGTAGGAGAGCGTGACAAGTCTAAATGGAAGATGAAAGAAGCGATTCAGCTGTTAAATGAAAAGCTAATTGAGATAGTGAATAGCGATTTGGGATAAGAAGGAGTTGCAAGTTTCAGGTTTCAGGTTACAAGGGAACCCCTGGCAATTGGTAAGCGGCAACCTGAAACTTGTACCCTGTAACTGATCTTTTAAAAATAAAAGCACATAATTCAAACATAATGGAACTTACTCTTGGCTTTTCTCCCTGCCCCAACGATACGTTTATCTTCGATGCCCTGGTAAACAAAAAGATCGATACCGATGGTATAACGGTACAACCGGTGCTTGAAGATGTACAAACGCTCAACGAATGGGCGCTGCAGGGCCGGCTCGATGTTACCAAGATCAGTTATGGCGTATTGCCGTTGTTGCTTGATAATTATATTGTTTTGAATGCCGGCGGCGCCCTTGGCAAAGGCGTTGGGCCCCTGTTAATTACGAAAAAGGGAGGCGCTCAATCTAAAGACGTGAATGACATGACCATTGCCATTCCCGGTGAGCATACTACTGCCCATATGTTATTCTCGCTGGCTTATCCCCAGGCTGCCAAAAAGAAATTCATGGTTTTTTCTGCCATTGAAGATGCTGTGTTGAGTGGCGAAGTGGATGCGGGTGTCATCATTCATGAAAACCGCTTTACTTATCAGCAAAAGGGTTTGCATAAACTGGTTGACCTGGGCGAATACTGGGAGCAAAAAACCGGTAATCCCATTCCGCTGGGGGGCATTGTAATGAAAAAAACATTCCCCAGCGCCCTGCAGCAAAAAGTAGACGCCATAATTAAACGAAGCCTGGAGTACGCATTCAAAAATTACCCATTGATAACAGATTATGTAAAACAGCATTCGCAGGAAATGAGTGAAACGGTGATGCGGCAGCATATCGATCTGTATGTGAATAACTATTCTTTGCAATTGGGACCCGATGGCAGAGCCGCTGTAAATACTTTTCTGGATATTTACGAGCAATTAAAACAGGTAAAATCAAAAACAGAAAATATCTTTCTGGCAGTTTAGGAATATGGTATGCCCTTTGCTGAATTTCCGGGATGTAAAATGTGAATTGAACCCGGGTGCCTGATCTGTAAAGCGAGTGCTGTACTGTAAAAGTAATTATATGAAAAATGTTTCCCTTGGTTTAGCTCTCCTGACATTGTTTTCCTGCGGCAGTATTAGCCAAAAAAACAAAGGCAAAAAGTTTTTTGCAGAACTTTTGCAAGATGTGGATAAAGTGCAATTGAAATTCTTTAACCACGGCGATACACTTTCTGAAACCATTACAGATCAATCGGAAATAAATATCTATAAAGAGCTGATCAATGGAAAACGCGATCCCAAGCAAAAGATCAAATGCGATTCTACCGGTCAAATACTTTTCTTTAGCAAAAATGATATTATCCTGAATGCCTTTTTTTCGTCCCGGGCATCGGGCAGCAAATACGACAAGGCCTGTGTTACCTACTCCCTTGAACCAGACAATTATGGTTCTGCATTAACAGTGCGCTCGGGGCAGGATATCGACGATTACTACTACAAACTGCGCAGTACTGCAATAAGAATGGCGCAGCAGTAAAACATATTGAAGATGAATTTTGAAAATCGAACCTGTTAACGGTTCGATTTTTTTTGCTGGTAAGCCGGAACTGTTTAAATTCGCTGCCCCATTTCCGTGGGGTGTCCCGGCAAAGGTCGGGTTCCTTTCTGCACGCTGCCCCTTCTTTATCAGCCTCTGCTCCTCCCGTCTACGGGATCTTAATCAATTCGCTGATATTAAAAAATAATCAATTATGCAACCTTTCCCCGTTGTGTGTTCCACGCTGTCGGCAACACATTTGGCTGTGTACCTGCAACAGCAATATCATTTAGGAGCTGGCACTACCTGCCGTTTAATACGTGCCGCCATCAATCATGTTTACCTGGTAACAGATGGTAAGCAGCAATATGTTTTCAGGTTATACAGTTTAAACTGGCGATCCGAAACCGAGATCACTGAAGAGCTTAAACTGTTGGACCTGTTAAAAGAAAATGGCATTCCTGTTTCTTTCGCCCTGCCCGATCCGCAGGGTAATTATATTCAACAACTACCGGCGCCTGAAGGTATGCGTATGGGCGTGTTATTCTCGTATGCAAAAGGAGAAAAGACGCTGAGCTTTTCTGAAACGCTTCATCATAAGCTGGGCGTAATTATGGCCCGTATGCACCAGGTAACGAAGGACCTGGTAATTGAACGGGTTCGATACACGCCACAGGTGCTGTTGATGGATTCATTTGAGTTGATAAAGCAATATTTATCCATTGATACAGAAGAAATGCAATGGATGTACCGGGTGCAGCGGTATATGTTACGGCAATATTATAACGCACCCGCGCATTTGCTTCGAAAAGGGGTAGTGCATCTGGATATCTGGTTCGATAACATGAATATTCACAACAATGAAGAGGTGACCATATTTGATTTTGATTTCTGTGGCAATGGCTGGCTGGTGCATGATATTGCCTATTACATGTTACAGCTATTCAATACCGAAAGAGAGCCAGGACAATATGAATTAAAGCTGGAACACTTTTTAAAAGGCTACGAATCTGTTACGCCCATTTCCGAAGCAGAAAAGCAATTGATACCTGCTGCCAGTATAAGCCTTTTATTCTTTTACCTGGGTGTGCAAAGCCATCGTTTTGAAAACTGGACGAATACTTTCCTGAATGAAACGTATTTGAAGCGGTATATCAATGTGTTTATAAAAAAGCTGTACGATCATTGGCAGTTGCCCGCCATTGAAGTTTAGCGCTGCAGCGCTTTCTTATATACTTCCAAACAACGCTTGCGGGCTGTTTCATGATCAACAATAGGAGCGGGGTAGTTTGATCCCTCAAATTCAGGCACCCAGTTTTTGATATATGCCAGCTCGGGGTCAAACTTTTTTGTTTGTAAATATGGGTTGAAAATCCTGAAATAGGGTGCAGCATCACAACCGCAGCCGGCTGCCCATTGCCAGTTGCCATTGTTACTGGCCAGCTCAAAATCGAGCAGCTTCTCGGCAAAATAGGCTTCGCCCCAGCGCCAGTCGATCAGTAAATGTTTGGCCAGAAAGGAGGCGGTGATCATGCGCACGCGGTTGTGCATAAAACCGGTGGTATTTAATTCGCGCATACCCGCATCAACGATGGGGTAACCGGTATTGCCCTGGCACCAGCGGGTAAACTCCTCTTCATTGTTACGCCATTTTATAAAGTCATATTCCGCTTTAAAGGCCTTGCCCTTTCCTACATGCGGAAAATGCCAAAGGATCATTTGAAAGAAATCGCGCCAGATGAGTTCGTTCAAATATGTTTCATTGAGCTTAATGGCTTTTTGCGCCTGTTGCCGCACACTGATGGTGCCAAAGCGCAGGTGAACGCCTAACCGGGTGGTGCCTGCGATGGCCGGTAGATCGCGCTGTTGGTCGTATAGTTTTATGATCTTATTATCAACAGTGGCCGACGGAAAGGAGTCCCCTGTTTTGGTAAACCCTATAGCTCGTAATGAAGGCACCGCTTTGGCTGCCAGCTGATGAAAGTTGCTGAAATATTTTTCAGTGGGATAAGTTTTCAGATAGAACTTATTCAACGTGGCCTTCCATTTTTTGCTGTATGGAGTGAACACCGTATAGGGCCTGCCGTCATCTTTCACCACTTCCTGTTTTTCAAAGATCACCTGGTCTTTATACGTGTGAAATGACACCTGGTGCTGTTCTAAAAACCGGGCAATGCTTTCATCTCTTTCGCGGGCATAGGGTTCATAATCGTGGTTGGTGAAAACTTTGCCGATGGTATATTGCTGAATCAGTTTTTTAAAAGCGTTGAGGGGTGTATCGTGATATACGATCAAAGAGGAACCTGATTCAATCAGCTGTTGTTGCAATTGTGTTAATGCCTCATGAATGAATTCAACCCGCCGGTCGGCCCTGGCCGGCAGCTGAGTTAAAATATTTGTGTCGAAGATAAAAATGGGCAGAACGGGGTTGTCGCTTTTCAAGGCATGGTAAAGCCCTGCATTATCATGTAACCGCAGATCACGGCGAAACCAAAAGATGTTGACAGCCTGGTTCTTACCCATTGTTCAGCGGTTTTATAAATGCTTCGTATAAACCTGCTACAAATTGATTGCCATACACCTTGTTCCTGAACTGCTTTACCCATCGTATACCATACAGGGCATTGGTAAGAAATACCTCGTTGGCGGCTTCCAGTTCTTCGGGCGTACAGATCTTTTCCTGGATGGCATAGCCTGCTTTGGGTAATTCGTTCAATAAAAATTTTCTCATTACGCCTGCTATACCGCCTTCAGATAAAGGTGGCGTATAGATCGTGTTTTGATGTAAGCGAAAGATGTTGGCGATGGTACCATCGCAAATGCGGTTATGGGTATTCATCACCAGGCATTCGTTCAACTGATGTTGACGGGCGTATTGGGCCGCTATTACGTAGGGCAGGTAATTGTTCGATTTGATGTTTGACAGTTGATCGCAGCTTTTCTGTATACCCGGACAAATATCAATGCTATAACCGGTGTCATTGAGTGCGAGATAGTCGCTGGCCAACGGTTCAGCCTGAATGATGATGGATGCATACGGGTCTTCCGTGGCAAACAGGCTGCCGTTGCCCCGGAAAATAGTGATGCGTATGCGTGCTGCGCCGGGAATATTATTGCGGCCGCAGAGGTCAAGAATTATCTGGGTAAGGTAATCGGCGGTGTAATGTTCGGGCAGTTGAATGTTCAGAACCGCCAGCCCCTGGTTCAGGCGCTCCTTATGCAGATCGAAAAGGGGCATTTTACCATTAACCACTTTAATGGTCTCAAACAAACCATCACCAAAGCGCAATCCCCGGTTACCGGCTGATATGATGGGTGTATCGGCCGGAATGATCTCTTCATTGTAAAACAACCAGTTGTTCATGGGGTGAAGTTCTGGAAAGAATACAAATGATCAAAAAGTCGTTGGGTAGGGAGCGATTGTTGGGTGGGAATATGGTGGGTCGATAGTGTATTTTACAGGATTATTGCAAGGGCTTTACCAGGAACTAAAAGGGACTTCATAAGGAGTTTTTCCCTGTAAGCTCCCTGTTAGGTCCCTGCTATGTCCCTGTGAGGCCCTTGTAAGAGCCAATAAATTATGGGCAATGTATCATTATTCTACCCAAAGGTTTCGGGCAAAAAAAATCCGAAAACAGTGTACCTGCTTTCGGACTTTTACAGACATTTTGACTGATGATGGAACGTTGAACTATTTAGTCTTGGGCTATTATACCATTCTTAACCGCATACATAACCAACCCGGCCATTGATTTGGCGCCGGTTTTGGTTTTGAGTTTGTCGCGGATAGCTTCAACGGTACGGGGGCTGATCTCTACGATATCAGCAATTTCCTTGGTGGTCTTTTCTTCACACATGAGTTTCAAAACCCGGATCTCTTTTTCGGAGAGGTTTACATCCTGTGGGCCCGCTATATCTGTGCGCTTGGTACGCAAACCAGTAAGTAAAGCCTTGTTGGTAAGCTCATTAAAAAAGAATTCCTGTTCATAACAGGTTTTAATGGCCTGGTAAATGGTTTCCGAATCGGAGTTTTTAGTGAGATAAGAATTGGCACCGATCTCCATGAGCTTACTGATCATTGAATGATCATTGTGCATGGAAAGAATGATCACTTTTGCTTCTGGCCGAAGTTTGCGAATCTCAGGCAGGGTTTGAATACCATCCATAATAGGCATTTGAATGTCCAGCAAAATAATGTCTGGTTCGATGTGTCTGAGCAGGTTCAAGAGTTGCATGCCGTTGTCGGCTTCGGCGATGAGCTCTACGTCCCTTTTAGCAGCCAGAGCAGTACGTACGCCTGCCCTGAACAGGGCATGGTCGTCGGCAATAGCTACTTTAATAACGCCTTCGGTGTCAGGTTTTTTCATGCGGGTTGTATTTTTAATAGAATAAGGGATTGAAAATGTCTGTTTACACTACTTTCATTTTCGCCCCCAAAGTCTTAAATTTTCGTGACAAATACTATAGCAGATTTACGAAATTATATTATTTCGGAATATACGTAAAACTATTTGAAAGGTAAGTTTACTATGTGTGTTTGTGTTTAATATCCCGGATATATGTGATTCTTACTAGTTGAGCAGGTAAAAACTGAATAAATAAAATAGGGCAATTCTGCTCTTGTCCACATAGTTATCCACAAGTATATTTGAATTCAAGTTGATTGACGGGGATTGGCAACCTCGTATCGTCCAGAGTCCTTTAATTCAACCGTCCAAAAGTCATTCTAATATCCAATGAATACCGGTGAAATCCAATGTCAATCAACTTCTTTTTAGCCTTTTACTCTTAGTCAATATATACTGTCCCTGTAAAAACACGTACATCCATTCCCTGCATCATCTGTGAACCCTTGAAAACAGCGTACCCAAAATCAATTCCTGGAAAGGCCTGGCTGTTTGGCTCGTATTAATCCCTAGCTTATGGAATCTCTCTTCAGAGTGCCATTGTCAATAACCTGTTGATCCTCTGAAAGTTTTTAAACGTTGTTGGTTAGTGCTGTGTGTAAATTTACTATGCCTGCTTTTTTTTCGTGCTTATCGGTGCGGCAATAAAAAGGCAGGCATTTTTTTGTTCCTGGTCCAACAACTGGCTGAGTGCATGGTCAGATTCTCATTTTGGGAGCAATGTGGAAACCTGTAATCGTAATTTAAGTCAACTCAGTCTACAGATCAGCTAGTTTATTCCCTTTTATGGACCCGGCGCGTTCAGTTGCGCCTGCATTCTCTTTACCCGGTCTTCGAGCTTTTCCGATGTGAGGTTTTCGCGCATACTGTCAACTTTTATCGGAAAACAGAATGGGGTAAGCTGCTGTGGAAAAGTTATGATAATGGTCGATCGCTGTATCCTTTCCAACATATTCCGTAATCGTACTTCTTCCATCTGCTGATCGAACACTTCCTGATAGCTTTGCCGTAATAATAAATTCCCCGGCTCATATTCTGAGAATACATTGAATAACAAGGAGGCCGAAGATTGTAAATGCCGCGCTTTTTTTTGCTCACCGGGATAACCCTGGAATATGAGGCCGCCAATAACTGCTATATCGCGGAATTTTCGTTTTGCCATTTCTGTTGCATTGGCACTTCGCTGAATATCAGCTAGTAAATTATCGGGGGTGAACAACTCATATACATTGGTGTCATCAACCGGTATGGGTTGATCGCTGAGCAATTCAAACCCATAATCATTCATGGCAAAGGAAAACGTGATAGGGGTTATTTTACTGATGCGCCAGGCCAAAATAGCTGCCATGGCTTCATGTACCAATCGCCCTTCGAACGGAAAAACAAACAGGTGGTATCCGTCTTTGGTCTCAATTTGTTCAATCAACAACTCGTTGGCCCCAGGCACATGGGAGAGGTGTTGTTGCAGGTTGAAGAGCGGTTGCAGTACCTGCAGTTCAATGTCGGGTGAACGGTCGCTTCGACTTCGCTCTGGAGTGGTGAGTGGTGAATGGTTGTCCTTTTTTCGGTGCTTGCCACTATTGGTTGACTGCCCCAGGTGTTGAGCTTCTTCAAATTTCTCGCGAAGCTTCTTCCCCAAATTCGCACTCAATGGCATGCGGCCACCCTGCCAACTGGGAACGATCGACTTTTTAGCATTTGATTTCCGCACCAGGGCCGTCATGTCCTTGATGGTCACCAGCTCCAGGTTACGCCCGGCCAGGGTAAACACATCGCCCGGCGACAGGCGGGTGACGAACCATTCTTCTATAACGCCAATAAAGCCACCGCTTACAAACTTCACCTTCATCATAGCTTCGCTTACAATAGTGCCAATATGCATGCGATGCCGCATGGCTATGCGCCGGCTGGTGATCCTGTATATATCATCAATGATCTCTACCTTTTTATATTCATCGTATTGCTGCAGGGCATTGCCGCCTGATGTGATGAATTCCAGAATGGCCATCCATTCACTATCAGTGATATCGCGGTAACAATACGTTGACCTGATCTCTTCAATTAATTCATGGGGTTTAAAGCCATCTGAAATGGCCAGCGTGCTCAGGTACTGGATCAGTACATCGAAGCACAATAGCATGGGCTCGCGGCTTTCGATGAATGTTTCTTCCACCGCATTCTTTAAAGCGGCAGCTTCTACCAGTTCGAGCGAATGGGTGGGCAGAAAATAAATTTTACTTACATCGCCCGGGCTATGCCCGCTACGCCCCGCGCGTTGCAGAAAGCGCGCAACGCCCTTGGGCGATCCTACCTGTATCACGGTTTCAACAGGCCGAAAATCAACACCGAGGTCGAGACTGGCGGTGCAAACAACTGCTTTGAGGCGGCCGGTATGCAACGCTTCTTCCACCCAAATGCGCAGCTCCTGTTCAATACTGCCATGGTGCAGGGCAATGGCGCCGGCCAGGTCGGGCGCTGCCGTTAATAAGGCCTGGTACCATTGCTCGCTCATGCCACGGGTATTGATAAAGATGAGCGTAGTGCGGCTGGTATTCAGGATGGGCAATACTTTATGAATGAGTTTGAGCCCGAGGTGACCGCTCCAGGGATATTTTTCTATTTCATCGGGAATGATTGATTCAATAACAACGTCTTTGCGAATATTGGCTTTTACGATGGCGCCGGCCCGGCCGGTAGGGGAAAGCAGTACCTCTTTTGCCTGATCGAGGTTACCGATGGTTGCAGAGATGCCCCATACTTTTAATTGAGCCTGCCGCATGCCCACTAATCGCGATACAGCCAGCTCAACCTGCACGCCTCTTTTTGAACCAATGAGCTCATGCCATTCATCAACTGCCATGATCTGCAGGGTTTCAAATACAGCAGGGTATCCTTTCTGGCAAAGCAGCAGGTGCAAACTTTCAGGCGTAATGATCAGCACCTCGGGCATGCGGCGTTTTTGCCGCTGCCGTTCGTTGATGTCGGTATCGCCGTTGCGGATGCCGATCTTCCATTCCATACCCAACTCCCTGATCACTTCTTCCATAGCCCGGCCTATATCTTTCGCCAGGGCCCGTAGCGGGGTGATCCACAATAGTTGTAACCCATTATTTGCTTTTGATTGCCAGTTGTTGGGATGCGAATTGATAAAATCAATAACAGAACCCAGAAAAACAGAGAAGGTCTTTCCGCAGCCCGTGGGGGCATTTACCAATCCGCTTTTGCCATCGATTATATGTTGCCAGGTTTCTTCCTGGAAGGGGAACGGGTGAAGGCCTTTGTTTGCCAGCCAGTTTGAAATAATTGTATATCCGGTAGTTGTTTGAAGCCTCATAACACAAGGGCATGCCGCAACACTTCTATGTGTACCGGATGCCTTTTCCTTTGCGGGGTAATTTAGTGAATTTTCCTTTGGTCGCCGAGCCTTGCGTAGGCGACAGGGGAGTGGGGAGGGATAAGCCCTTTTAATGCCCTCTTCCATATTTTGGAAAAAAATTCCGGTACGGGGAAATAAATATGGATTGATATATGTTTTTACAGGATCGCTAAGGGTATTTCATTAAAAATTATAAATGGTATAAATGTAAAGTGTACAGGTATTTAAATATGAGTGAATAAATGTATGCTGAAAACAGATAGTAATCTTTTTTGATTTGGCCCGGGATTGGAGAAGTAGGGGCCGCAACCCAACCCTCGATCCGCATGAACCCCTTATTTCGTACCCACGCCAATATCAGGTGGTTATTGGCGATAAATATGTTAATATTTACCACCCAGGCTGTAACAGCCCAATGCCCTGCCGGCAGTATTGTCAATGGCACGGGAACAATTACCAATGGAACTACTACCTGTATTACTGGTGCAGTAAGCGGAGCCGTTCAAATAAATAATGGCGGCCAAATGGTGGTCATTAACGGCGGAAATTATACCGGTAATCTTTCTACCAATCAGGGATCAATCATTCAAATTCAGGTGGGCGGACAATTTGCTCCCAGCCAGGCCAATAGTTTCTCTTCCAGCATAACCAATAATGGTACGGTTGTCATGAACAACGTATCGCTTAGTAACGGTGCTGCCATCGCCAACAGCGGCAGCTTTACCTGGGCAAGCAGCTGGAACCAGAACGTTACCCTAACGGTTTCGAATACTGCCTGTGGCACTATGACCTTCAGCCAGGGCACCAATGTGGGCAGCAGCGCCACCATCAACAATAATGGCGTTTTAAATTTTTCACAAAGCCTTACTACCAGCAGTGGTACTACCATTGATAACCGGGGGCGGGTAACTGTTTCCGGGGACGTTAATATAGCAGGTACATTAAAAAATCAGAATATAGCAGTTTTTCAGGGCAGCAATAACACGTTCAGCGGCGGCAGTACCAGCGATTCCCTGATCAATCTGGGGAAGTTGACAGTTTCAAACAGTCTTACCAGTTCAATAGGTACGCGTAATGAAGGGTTGATGCGGGTACATGGCTCATATACGATCAATGGAAGTACTTTTCGCATCGATAACAGCAATGCGCAATTGCGAATAGGCGGCGCCTTTAGCAATAACGGACAGCTAACGGGCAATGGCAGCCTGCATGTGGCGGGTAGTATTGGCAATAACCAAACCATTGCAGGCTATGGCGCAGGCGCTCAACGATTAAACATTAACCAGGCGGTAACCAATGGCACTTTCAGTAACCTGAACGTCAATGCAGGCCTCGTTGCGGCCGATACCACCACCTATGTGCCCACTATGGCGAATCCCGATATTTGCACGGTGTTGCCATTAAAACTTTCTTCGCTGCAGGCAAATTATTATAGCAGTCAGGTGCAACTGAACTGGTTCGCCTATGCACAATCCAATGCACGCTCCTTTACCATTGAATATAGCCAGGATGGCCAGGCGTTTACCGCAGCAGGTGAACTGGCCGCCACTGGCAATGATAACCAAACCACTTCATATTCGTACATGCATACGCCTGGTATCACGGGAACGGTTTTTTACCGTATACGTGAAACGGATTATTATGGAAATATGTATTATAGCAATATGGTGGCAGTAAGAACAGGGAATACTTTACTGACAAGCGAGGTATTCCCCAATCCTTTTACAGATATCCTGCAAATAAGTATGCAACTGGAGAAAGCCGGAATGATTCAGGTAGCGCTGTACGATGCAGGTGGCAGGCTGGTACGAAAGCTTCAGCAGTCAGGGCTGACGGGCAGAAATACCATTGTCATGAGTAATTTGTCGGCGCTGCTACCCGGTACTTATCTGGTGCAGGTGAAAGCAGGCGAAAATACTTCGTTCCGTAAACTGGCTAAATGATGTTACACGAGGGTTATTTTGCACATCAGGCCTCCCGATTTTTCGGGAGGCATTTTTACCCCCCAGCCCCCTAAAGGGGGAGTGAAAGCCAGTTACCAGTTCCCGGTTAGCAGGATTGCCGATTTTCGTTTCGGATCAAAGCGTTTTCAAATACTCAATGATCGCTTTTCTCTCCTTCTCCTTTAACTTATCACCGTAGTTGTGCCCATAGTTACCATAACCGGGCAGGTCGGTATTGTAAATAGATTTATCACCAGGCTTTTCTTCTTTTTTAAACTTCCAGCCCAGCTTTTGATAATCATATTCAGGTTTGTCAAAATCCCGGCTCCAGTATTTGGGCCGCAGATCGCTGTTGAGGAGGGCTTCGAGCGTTGGCACAGAGCCGTTATGCAGGTAGGGAGCGGTTACCCAAATGCCATCGAGCGGTGGGGCTATATAACCCATGAAGGGTTCCAGCCGGGCAGGGTGATCGCCGGTAGTGAACCAGCTTTGGTTGAACCAGTTCACAAACTGCGGACTGGAATAATTATTCTTACACAAAAACGAATCTGTTTGAATAACCGCTTCTGGTATCAACAGGTTGGGATATTGTTCGTCGCCACTGTAGGAGCCATGACAGCGGGAGCAATTTTTGATAAAGACGATCTCTCCTTCTTTTGCCAGTGACGTGTTGATGGCGCCGGGATATTTGGGCGGTTCCAGCGAATATATATACGCCAGCAGATCGGGCATATGGCTGTCTACCTCATGCGATTCGGCCGTATCATTAACAGTAAGCAGGTTGCTTGCCATCAGAAAACGGCCAAAGTCGCCCCGGCCGAACCCGTTGTAGAACATGGCATTCTTTTTCTTCAGCAACCACCATGCAGGTACATCTGACGGAATAACGCCCGGCGGAATATCCAGTTGGGTTTCTGCGTTCCATTTAAAGGTTACCGGGTCGCGATGGGCTACCAGCACGGCTGCCAGCCGATCGGCTGCGTTAACGCCCCTGATATCGGTGTGAAGGTAGGGCGTAATGGTCTTTGCTACATCCAGAAATGGTTTGGCGGCCCTGTACTTGTTGGGGGCTGTGAGCTTCAACATGCTTTCCGCCGTCTTCAGGTTCTTTACATTCAGCTTTTCATTTTCGGTGAAATCAATAAATGTATTGCCGAGGCCCATCACCAGTTTATTCTCAAACACCTGTGCATGGCATTGCATGCAATTGGGTGCTACCAGTATTTCGCCATTGGTAGAAGTTACGGCCGTATATTCATGTGAGATCTTCTCATTTTTTCCGGTACGGTTCAGGTAATTGGTTCTGTCTTTCCCCATGCCCATGATGAACATGCTGTAGGGAATACCGCCTTTTACATAGTCGCCGGTAGTGAGGTATTCGTATCCTTTTTGCACATCGCCGCCCGTGCGTTGTACACTGGGGGGAATAGGAACTGGTTCATAATCGACATTGGTCAACACGCTCGTAAACGCAACGCCACTTACTACAATGATTACCAGTACCATCCATTTGTTCATGTGCAGGAATTATACTTCGAATTTACGAATTTGAAATTTGGCAGGAAAGCGGGGAGTGTTAAATGTGAACCGGCAATGTGCATCTCGTTCCCGGGCTACGCTCAGGAAGCTCGATGCGTGTGTCTTGGCGCCTTCGATTGCGCGCTGACCTGAAACCCCAGGCCTATTTGCCATAAAGTTCCAACATCTTCTTCAGGTCGTCGAGCGTATTGATCTCATCGGGTGGTTTATCGATGCGCCACCGGCTGATGCGGGGAAAACGCAGGGCCACCCCCGATTTATGCCGGTTGCTGGCGGCAATGCCTTCGAAGGCTATTTCAAATACCAGTTCGGGTTTTACGGTGCGCACCGGCCCGAATTTCTCCAGCGAATTCTTTTTTACAAAAGCATCAACCTGGGCAAATTCTTTATCGGTTAGGCCGGAATAAGCTTTGGTGAACGGCACCAGTTTATCGCCGTCTTTTACGGCAAACGTATAATCGGTATACAGGTTACTGCGCCGGCCGGCGCCTTTTTGTGCATACACCATTACGGCATCGATGGTGAGCGGGTCAATTTTCCATTTCCACCAGTCGCCCCGGCGGCGGCCAACCAAATAAGCCGATGATCTTCTTTTTAACATCAGGCCTTCGCTGTTGATGGCCCGGCTTTGTTCGCGAATGGTGGTCAGTTCATCCCAATTGCTGAAAGTAACTATGGGGGATAGTTGCAACCAGGGCAATTGCAACATGCCGATCAACTCTTCCAACGCCGCCCTGCGTTCAGCCAAAGCCAGGTGACGGATGTCTTCACCGTTCAGTTCAAGCAGGTCGTATGCAAAGAGGCCAACCGGTGCTTCCTGCAAATGTTTTTTGGTAATGTTCTTTCGCCCGATGCGGGTTTGCAGTACATTGAAATTAAGTACCTGTCCGTTTTTGTAGGGTAAGATCTCTCCGTCTATTACAACGCCGTTTGGGAGTTTGCTTTGCAGGATGGTGTATTCGGGAAATTTCTCCGTGATAAGATCTTCGCCGCGGCTCCAGACAAATAACTGGTCATTTCTTTTTATAACCTGTCCGCGAATACCATCCCATTTCCATTCTGCCTGCCAGTCGGCCGGCTCGCCCAGTTCGGTCAATGAACCTTCCAGCGCATAGGCCAGGTAGAAAGGGTAGGGTTTTGAAAGATCTGTTTGGGTGCTTTGCTCGCTCAGCAACGCTGAAAATAAAGTGGTGGAAGGGTCCCAGTTGCCACTGATACGATGGGCAATAACATTGGCGTCGAGCTGAACGGTACGGGCCAGGGCGTTCACCATTAGTTTTTGCGACACGCCTACCCTGAAAGTGCCCGACAGTAATTTGTTGAAGACAAAACGTTCGCGGCTGCTCAATTCCAACCACGATTGCAAAATGAATAGTTTCTTCTCTGCTTCTGCTGCTTTTTCGAGCTGCTGGAATTTTTCAACATAGTAATGAAGGGGTTGAGCGGGGTGTTGTGTGGAACCGTTGGTCTTCTCGGGGATCAGCAAGGCAATGGTTTCTGACAGATCGCCCACCGTATGATAGCATTCCTGGAACAGCCACATGGGCAGGTTCACCAGCTCGGCGCACCAAACGGCGAGTTGGGTGCCACTAACGGTACGGCGTGGGCGGCGTCCGCTGAACAGGGCAATTACCCATACCTTATCTTTTTCATTGGCGTGCGCGAAGTAGTTGACCAACGCCTGAAGTTTTTCGTTTGTTTTGGTACTACCACTTAGCGTATATATTAGTTGGGCGAAAGAATGCATAACGTGCTAATTAGCTGATTGGGTTTCTTCATCCTCCGTTCCATACTCCGTCTTCACCTCACTGGCATCTATTCCAATTTCATTGAGGTACCTGCTGAACACCGATTGAAATCCGTGCGTGATGTACACTTTTTCGGCCCCGGTTGCTTTTACCGCTTGTAATAAACCATTCCAGTCGGCATGATCACTGAGCGCAAAACCTGCATCTGCATTTCTTCGGCGCTGGTTACCGCGCACCTGCATCCAGCCACTGCAAATGCCAACGCTGTACGAAGCAAAGCGGCGCATCCATAAGCTGCCTTCCGCAGAAGGCGGCGCTATTACCACACTTCCTTTAAATGCTTCTTTGGGCGTGTCGGGCGTAATACGTTGCACGGCAGGTAATTTAAAACCCGCCTGCAATAAGGTTTCATGTACATTCCAGATAGCGCCATGCACATAAATGTTCCCGGGTACTTCTTCTACCGCTTTTAACAGCCGTTGGGCCTTGCCCAGGCTATAGCCGATCAATACAGATGTTTTATTGGCCAGTTCATTGCTGCGGACCCAGTTTTGGATATCGTGGTATATTGCCTGTTGTGGTTTCCAGTTATAAATGGGTAAGCCAAAGGTTGATTCGGTGATGAACGTATTACAGGGAATGGCTTCAAATATGCCGCTGAGCCCATCGGCTTCCGTTTTGTAATCACCGCTTACCACCCATACTTCTCCTTTGTATTCAACCCGTACCTGCGAAGAACCGATGATGTGCCCCGCAGGGTGAAGTGATACTATTACTTCGTTCAGGATTACTTTTTCATTCCATTCAACCAACTGGTAATTGTAGGGGCCTAACCGCAACTTTAACAGGGGTAAGGAATCGCGGTGGCATAAATAGGCCCGGCTGCCGCCGCGGGCATGATCACTATGGGCATGGGTGATCACCGCTTTATCGACCGGTTGCCAGGGATCTATGTAAAAATTTCCCTGTTCGCAATAAAGTCCTTTGTCTGTAAATGATATGAGTGGCATAAAATCGGTTACCAGTTACCAGGTACCGGTTGCCTGGTACCCGAAATACATAACATTTAGTAAACAAAAAAGCCGTGCCACGGTTTATGCCCATGGTACGGCTTTCTGGTCCGGTAACCGGAAATTGGTAACCGGAAACTAATTGACTGTTTTTACAATGCCATCGGCTTTTCTGATAAAGTAAAGCTTTTTGTTTTCGAAATAATCGAGGGTCATGGTGGCTTTATTGATGACCGGTTGAATATCAAATTCACCGAACAGCATATATTTTTTATCGCTCAGGCTTGAACCCAGGTTCTTGCCATACAGCGTTAATAAATGCGAAAAGTGGTAGATGGTTTCAAAACCACGGAAAACCATATCCGTTGGTCGTGAATAATAAGTTGTTTTGAAGTTCTCCAGTACCGATGCTGCCAGTTTACCCGTGGGCGCTACATAGAACGGCGTACTGTAAACTATTTCAAGGTTCTTGTACTGCGTTTGTGTAAAATCGATCTGGTCCCAGGTAGGCATACCAATGATCACGTTAGGGCTGCCTGCTTTGCTTAAGAGGGCCAGTTGCTGGCAAAGCTTTTGCGCAAAATGCGTATCGAGGCTGCCGGCCAAACAAATATTCGGTTTTTCGCTGTTGAGATACAGTTCGAGATTTTCCTGTGTGAAGTTATCGTCGAGTGTTACGTATTTCAGTTTCAGCTTTACTGCTGTGCTTTTTTCAAAGTCGGAAATGTAAGTTCGTATGCGGTCTTCCTGCACCCCTTTCTTTCTGAAAACTATAATGTCCTGTAAAGAATAATTCTTTTGCAGCCACCGGTAAATACCAACGCAATGGGTAACCAGCGTAGAGTTCAGAATTACATAATGCGGGTTATTGGTAACGCCTGCATCACTGGGGAAGTTGGTATTGATGAAGGGGATTTCCAACGAGGCAGCTATACCGGCAAATTTTGCGGCTTCAGCACCGGTAACCTGTCCAATAATAAGATCAGTTGAACGGAATGCTTCGCTGGTGAGCAGGGAGTCTAGCTGTTGTTGCGATGCTTTGGTATCATATACATGAATATCCAGTTTAATACCTTCCTTCTTTAAGGAGTCAATGGCCAGTTCGGCGCCTTCCCAAAATTCAAGGCCGGCGCTGGCTATTCGGGGAAAGGTTTTGGCGTCGTACCGGTAATTGCCGGCCATATCAAATGCCGAATCAAGGTAAAGTGGTGTAAAGATCGCTACTTGCTGGCGGGTAGAATCTGTAAGCGTGGCTGGTGCTGGTTGTACAGCTGGTGTTATTTGAGCAAATACAGGCGCTACGAGGACCATGGCAAGACATGAAAGCGATAATACGATCCATTTTTTCATCATAGGGAATGCTTTATTGACTAACTGTTGTAATGTCATTTGTATACGCACGCCGCCGAAATTTAATATTACCATCCCGATCGCTATCAGGATGGTAATACATAAAAGACGGTTACTCCCATTCTATCGTTGCAGGTGGTTTACTGCTAATGTCGTATACCACCCGGTTTATACCTCTAACGTTGTTGATGATATCAGTCGAAATATGTGCCAAAAATTCGTATGGAAGATGAGCCCAGTCGGCGGTCATGCCATCTACGGAAGTTACCGCACGTAAAGCTACGGTGAATTCATACGTTCTTTCATCACCCATTACGCCAACGCTTTTCACCGGCAGCAAAATAGCGCCTGCCTGCCAAACCTGGTCGTATAATTTATGTTCTTTCAGGCCCTGTACATACCGGTGATCGGCTTCCTGCAGCAAGGCTACTTTGTCGGGTGTGATCTCGCCCAGAATGCGAATGGCCAGGCCTGGCCCGGGGAAGGGATGGCGGTTCAGCAGGTCGGCGGGAATACCGAGCTCATGCCCAACACGGCGCACTTCATCTTTGAACAGGTAGCGTAAAGGTTCTACCAGTTCCAGGTGCATGATATCGGGTAAGCCGCCTACGTTGTGGTGCGATTTAATAGTTACTGAAGGGCCATGTACCGAAACGCTTTCGATAACGTCGGGATAAATTGTTCCCTGGCCCAGCAGTTCAACCCCTTCAAATGTTTTGGCTTCGGCCTGAAATACTTCAATGAACAGGCGGCCGATGGTTTTGCGTTTGGCTTCGGGATCGGTCTTTCCTTTCAGTTCGTCGTAAAACAGCTGTTTGGCATTTACTCCTTTTACATTCAGGCCAATGGTCTTGTAAGTGTCGAGCACCTGCTCAAACTCATTCTTACGCAGTACGCCATTGTCAACAAAAATGCCATACAGGTTATTGCCGATGGCTTTGTGTATAAGGGTTGCGGCAACGGTAGAATCAACGCCACCGCTCAGCGCCATGATCACTTTACGATTGCCGATCTGTTGTTTCAGGGCATTTACCGTATCGGTGATAAAATGGGCGGGCGTCCAGCTTTGCTGGCAACCGCAAATATTTACGAGGAAGTTCCTGATGATCTTTTTGCCTTCAACCGAATGGTAAACTTCGGGGTGAAACTGCACACAATACAGCGGATTGGCTTCGCCGTTCTTTTTAAAGGCGGCATAAGGGATGCTGTCGGTAGTAGCAAGCACATTAAAGCCGGCGGGCATTTCCAGCACCGAATCGCTGTGGCTCATCCAAACCTGCGATTGTTCCATTACATCTTTCAGTAACACGTCGTCGGTTTGTTTGTGCATCAGGGCGCGGCCATATTCCCGCTTGTTGCTTTTGGCAACCTGTCCGCCAAATTGTTTGGCCGTTAACTGAGCGCCGTAACAAACGCCGAGTACTGGCAATTGCTGGTGCAGGGCTTTTACATCTACTTCCGGCGCTTTGGGGTCGTTCACAGAAAAGGGCGAACCCGACAGGATTATACCTTTCAGTGAAGGATCAAAGTCAACTTTTTTGTGGTAGGGAATTATTTCGCAATAAACGTTGGCCTCCCGGACGGCCCTGGCAATCAACTGAGTATACTGACTGCCGAAATCGAGAATTAAAATCTTTTCCGTCATGGTGGTGCGAAGGTAAGAAAATACAGGTATCCCCCCAGCCCTCTACAGGGGGAGAAATTAGTTCCCGATCATCAATTTTTCCAAAAAGGCCCGGAGTTCCTGATTTTTAGAGTTTGTTTCCCCGGTAACCGTCAATTGGTATCCTGCTTCTATTAAATTAATCCATTATTTGTCAACCATTTGCTGTAACATTTTTGCTCCTTCCGCGTCAAATGCAGTGAAAACAGATTATTTTGTAGAACGTAATCAAACTAAAACCTCCACACATGAAAAAATGGGCTGCTATTCTTGTATTATCATCCATGCTTCTTACTAATTGCCGGTTCGTTGGTCACCGCATAAAAGGAAATAACCAGGTAACTACTGAGAACAGGAGTGCCAGTTCTTTTGAAGGCGTTTCGTCGCATGGCACATTTGACGTATATGTTGCTGTGGGCAGCCCTGCCACTGTGAAAATTGAAGCAGAAAGCAATATTTTACCTTATATAGAAACGTATGTTGATAATAATATACTGCAGGTGCGTACAAAAGAAGGTGTGTGGCTGAGGCCCCGGCGATCAGTAAAGATCTTTGTGACCGCTCCCCGGTTTCGGAAAATACACTCCAGCGGTACTGGCGATATAATTGGCCAGGGAACCATCACCGATTCTTCAAAAATTGATCTGGGCGTGCAGGGGAATGGGAATATCAACCTGGATGTTGATGCCCCCGAGGTAACCGCCGAGTTAACCGGTAATGGTGGCATTAAATTAAAAGGTCAGTCAAGATATTTTGATTGCAGCCTGCATGGCAATGGAAATCTGAAAGCTTTCGACCTTATGGCAGAAGAAACGAAGGTGAAGATACTGGGCAATGGTGATGCTGATGTGTATGCGAGCCTGAAACTGGATGTATCGGTTGGTGGCAATGGGAATGTGCGCTATAAAGGAAATGCACAACCTTCTACTCATATTACGGGTAATGGAAGCATTACCCAGGTAAAATAAAAATTGAATCATCCATTTAACCAAACCTTCTTATATGAAAAAGATCGCTTTTGTTTTGCTCGCTGCTGTTGTTTTACTGAACGCCTGTATAGACGGTCACCGGGTAAAAGGAGATGGAAGTATGACCTCCAAAACATTTCAGCCGGGCAATTTTAACGGGGTTGAATTGAGTGCTGGTTTTGATGTATTTCTTACTCAGGGAAGTGCGGCGGATGTAAGAATAGAGGCAGAACAAAATATCCTTTCCTATATAGATGTACGTGTTGAGAACGGGGTGCTTGATATTGATTCAAAAGAACACGTATGGCTCGATCCCAGCCGTACAGTGAAAGTATATATTACGTCTCCTACTTACAAGAGCATTGAAAATTCCGGTTCGGGACATGTAACCGGCCAAACAAAGATCACCCATGATGGCACATTAAACATCTCTTCAAGCGGTAGTGGTGAAATGTCGCTTGATGTGGATGCGCCTGAAATTGAAGCCAACGTGTCGGGTAGCGGCACCGTGAGCCTTTCGGGTGATACAAAAAAGATCAATGCTGATGTTTCGGGCAGTGGTGGTATCAGCGCCCTGAATTTAAAGTCAGAAGAATCTGAACTGGGCATCTCGGGCAGCGGTAATATTGATGTGTACAGCAGTATAAAGCTGGATGCTAATATTTCAGGCAGCGGCAAAATTCGCTATAAAGGCACTGCCCAGGTAAATAAGAATATATCGGGTAGTGGTGAAGTAACGAAAGTTGATTAGTTACTTACAGATCAACAAACTTTACCCTGATCCAGATATCGCGGTTCCGTCCTTTATCATCGGTACAGGAAATTTTCACCGGCCCTTCTTCGGGCATAAAGAACTGGCGGTTGTGCACTTCGCCTGATTTATAGAACTGGTTGTTTATATACCAGTATACTTTATGCACGTCGTTGCCCACATTGCACGAAAGTTGTAAAGGTTCCGGATGTTTTTTGCTGATAAAGTATTCCGATCCATTGCGCGGAGAAGTAATGGCCGGTCCGCCATCTTTGAACACCCGCTCACAATCGGGATTATGCGGCGGTATTTTTTCGTATACGATATGCCGTTCCTCATAATAGCGTTGCATTTCGGGCGATACCACGCGATACCATTTCTTTTTATAGCCTTCGGCGGGCTGACAGGTTTTGCAATACGAGATCTTTTCATTGGCCGAGATCGCTATTTCCTGCAGGTTATTACATAACTGGCTTGTTGAAACAAGCGGAATGAAATAATCGGTTACTGTATTGGGGCAATGTTCGCCCGGCGGTAAACCTGTTTCTGAACACACCATGCGAATATCACAATCTTTCGGTTGGGTGAACCATTGCTCATCACTGTCGTAGTCGATGGTGTTGAAAATTTTAAAGAGCAGTGGCGTGGCAATATTCGCGCCGCTTAATTCAGGAATGCCAAGGGCCGAAAAATTGCCCGTCCAGATTCCTACGGTATATTTCCGGTTGTACCCGATGCTCCAGGCATCGCGGCGGCCATAGGAGGTGCCGGTTTTCCAGGCGATCCTGGGCATGTGTTCGGTGCTTCCCCAGTTCAACGGAAAATCGGGGCGGTTAACCTTCGATAAAATATCATTGATCATGAATGTGGCAGCGGGACTTAAGATCTTTATTCCCTGGCCAGCTTGCTGAAAGCTATCCTGCGTATACCGGGGCGGCAGGTATTGTCCGTTATTGGCGAACACCGAATACAATCCGGTCAGCTCTTCGAGCGTGGCGCCACAACCGCCGAGGATCAATGATAATCCCAGCTTGCGCTGGTCTTTTTTGATCTGTTGAAAATCGCACTCACCCAGTTTTTGAATGAAGGGGTCTTTGCCCAGCATTTGCAATCCTTTTACTGCCGGAATGTTCAGCGAATGTTCCAACGCATATTCCATGGTCACATATCCGTTGAATTGTTTGTCGTAGTTCTCGGGTGCATACCCGCCAAAATTTACGGCAACGTCGGTGATAACGGCCTTGGGTGTCATGAGTCCGGCATCGATGCAAAGGCCATACAGCAAGGGTTTTAAGGTACTGCCCGGCTGGCGAATGGCTTTGGCGCCGTTCACCTGTCCGCCATCGATGGTATCGGTGAAATTGGCCGAGCCAACGTAGGTAATTACATTATGCGTTTTATTGTCGATAATGACCACCGCTGCATTTCGGATGTTTTTCAGCGTAAGAATGCGGGAATAATCGGCCACCAGCTTTTCTGTCTTTAGCTGGGTGTTCAATTCTATATTGGTCTTTATGATATCGCCGCCCTGTTGTTTCAGTTTCCAGGCAAGGTGTGGTATCAGTTGGGGAACGGTTCCGCGGGTAGCGGTGAGCGGTTCACTAAGCGCATCGGCAATTTCTTTTTGGGTGAACACTTTGTCTTTGGCAAATTTTTGCAGCCACCGGTTGCGTTCGGCCACAATACGGTCATTGTGTTTGCCCATAACCAGGGAAGAAGGGCGATTGGGTATTATGGAAAGCGCAGTGATCTCGGCCAGCGACAGGTGATCGGGATTTTTTTTGAAGTAAAGGATAGAGGCTGATTTTACGCCTTCAATGTTACCACCATACGGCACCAGGTTCAGGTACAGTTGCAGGATCTCGTTCTTGTTGTACCTGTATTCCAGTTGCAAAGCCCTGAACATTTCAATGAACTTATTGAAGTAGGTGCGGCTTTTGGGTTCCAGCGCCCTGGCTACCTGCATGGTTATGGTTGAAGCGCCGGAAGTGCGTTTGAGACGGAAGATGTTTTTGGCAAAAGCCCGGGTAATGGCCAACGCATTGATGCCGGGGTGCGAATAGAAATACCGGTCTTCCTTTTCTATGATCGTTTTGCGCAACAGGGGCGAGATCTCTTCCAGCTCGGTTTTCATGCGCCACTTCTGATCATTGGTCAAAAAGGCATGTATCACTTCGCCCTTGCTATCGGTTATGATGGTGGAGTATTCAATTTTATCGGGCAGCGGAAATACCCAGTTAAGTAATAAAAAAGTAATAACTGATGCTACGATGGTGATCAGCAGGCGTTTACCGTATTTCAGGGATTTTCGTTTAGCGGGTGTACTGCGGCTCCAGGTAGCGACACGCTTGCTCCAATTAATTATACTTTCACGCCATGGCGCCTTTGTGCGCATATATTGCTTACTTTAATAACACATTAACAAACGGAGTGAAAAAATTGATTGTAACTTTCGGGTACAATTTTCAATTCTATGGCTTTGTCAAGCCTTCCTCCATAGTTTCCCTGCTAATTTCAACTTTTATTTTTATCAACAAAAGGTTCCGGTAAATATTTAATTCCTTTTTGTATTTTAACGCGCCCAAGCCTGCCCGAATTGTACGTTCGGTACAGACGGGCCTAATCATGCTAATAACTTTAACCCTATATGCGTAAGTCAAAGATCGCCCTGATTACACTAGGCGTGCTGGTTGTAACAGTAATAGCCGCCTGTAATCGAAGCGCTGTCTCTCTTAGTTATACCAATGCCAAAGGTGAAGTGCAATCCCTCGGTAACCTGGTATTCCGCTTCAACAAATCCCTTGTTCCCGATTCACTGTTAAATCAATGGGATTCTACTGAGTATGTTTCTTTTGAACCAAAGATCCAGGGCCGCTTCCGGTGGGAACATCCGGATGAGCTCGTTTTCTCACCCGCACAACCCCTGTCGCCTGCAACCAGCTATCAGGCCAAATTGCGTGGTGATCTGCTTGACCACAGCAAAATTGGCAAGCTCGATAAAGGGGAGGAGATCACCTTTTATACGCCTTACCTGCAGTTGGATAATACCAACGTAACCTGGATGCTTCCTGATCAGCATTCCACTACCGCTTACCCGCAGGTTGATCTGTATTTTAATTATGCGATCAGTCCGGCTACCATAAAAGACAAAATGACGTTGCAGATCGATGGCAAGCCGCTTGCTTACCAGATCATAACTGAAGGACCCGATAGCCGCATTTCGTTGCGCATTTCAGGGATGAAACTGGAAGATAAAGACCTCGATGCAAAAGTGGCTTTCGATAAAGGACTGGTTCCTGATGGTGGTGTGAATGGAACGAAGGAGGCTATTGAAAACAAAGTGGTGATCCCTTCGCCCTACAACCTTACTATTAATGATGTGCATGCCGAGCACGACGGGTTATCGGGTACTGTGTTTGTGCGTACCAGCCAGCAGGTGCTTATGGAGAACATTTCTTCCCTGATCCATTTCACCCCTGCGGTAAAATTCTCTGTTCAGCAAACCGAAGATGGTTTCACTGTGACCAGCGATAATTTCGATGCCGATAAAAGTTATGTATTCACCATTGCCAAAGGATTGCGTGGCCGTATTGGTGGCGTGCTGCGCGAACAGTACGATAATAATGTAGCTTTTGGTGAGCTGGAGCCTTCGCTGAAATTTGGCAATAGCAAGGCCGTTTACCTGAGCGCCCTGGGTAACCAGAATATTGAAGTGCGCGTTACCAACATTCCCAAGGTAAAAGTGATCATTTCAAAGATCTATGAAAGCAACCTGCTGGCGGCGCAACGTTATGGCTACCGGCCGAAAGATGAGAATAACGGCGGTGGCGGTGACGATGAAGAATATTATGGCGGTGATTATGATTATAGCAGTGATGTTAGTTTCGGCGATGTGATCTATGAACAGGAGATCGATACGCGCTCGCTGCCTAAGTACGGCAACAGCCGGTTGTTCACTTTTAATGTAGAAGACCGCCTGCCCGACTTTAAAGGTATTTATCATATTAAAATACGGTCGGCTACCGATTACTGGATCAGCGACAGCCGCTTTATTTCCAAATCAGATATCGGGTTAATTGCCCGGGAAGGAAAAGATAAACTGTTTGTATTTGCCAACTCCATTAAAACCGCACAACCGGTGAATGGGATGAATGTAGTGGTGTATGGCAACAACAACCAGGTGTTGGGAACCGGTACTTCCAATGCCGATGGCGTGGCCGAAGTTGTTTTTGCGCGGAAGGAATTTGCCGGGTTCAAGCCTGCCATGATCATTGCCAAGACCGCTACTGATTTTAATTATCTGCCATTCAACACCACCAGGGTGAACACCTCGCGGTTTGAGGTAGGTGGCAAGCGCAGCAACAGCACGGGACTCGATGCCTTTATATATGCAGAACGTGATATCTACCGCCCGGGTGAAAAAGTGAATTTTGCCGTTGTGCTGCGCGACCGGTTGTGGAAATCACCGGGTGAGCTGCCGGTAAAAATGAAATTCCTGCTGCCGAATGGTAAAGAGTTGAAGACCTTCCGCAAAACCTTGAATGTACAGGGCGCTACCGATGGGGATGTAGATATTTCAGAGTCGGCTATTACCGGTAGTTATACGCTGGAAGTATATACCTCGAACGATGTGTTGCTGGCCAGCAAGAATTTCAGCATTGAAGAGTTTGTGCCCGATCGCATTAAGGTGACTGCCAAACTGGATAAGAACTCACTTGAGCCCGGACAATCAGCCAGCCTGGCGATAAATGCCGTAAACTTTTTTGGACCGCCGGCGGCTAACCGCAATTATGAAACGGAGATCCAGACCAGCGCGGCCAATTTCAGTCCTAAAAAATATGAACGCTTTGACTTTGGTATCGTGAACCAGGGCATGTCGTTCGACAAAACAACGAACGAGGGCAGTACCGATGAAAATGGTAATGCCAAACAAACCTTTGAAGTGCCCGCCCTGTATGCCAACAAAGGATTGCTGAAGACAACGTTCTATGCTACCGTGTTTGATGAAACCGGCCGGCCGGTGAGCCGCAGCGCCACCGCCAATATTTACACGCAAAAGATCTTCTTTGGTGTGGGGAGCGATGGGTACTGGTATTACCCGCTGAACCAGCAGGTGAAATTCCCCATTATTGCGTTGGATAAAGACGAGCATGTGTTGAATGGCGCAAAGGCACAGGTAAAAGTGATAAAACATGAATATCGTACGGTGCTCACCAAGAGCGGGGATTATTTCCGGTACGAATCACAGGAAGATAATAAAGTAGTGACCGATCAGAATATTACCATCAGCGGCGAAGGCGCTTACTATGGCTTTGTGCCCCGTTCGCCCGGCGACTATGAATTGCAGGTGAGCATCCCCGGCTCGGGCAGCTATGTAAGCAAACATTTCTATAGTTATGGTTTCTGGGGCGGCGATAACTCTTCGTTTGAAGTAAATACAGAAGGTAATATTGATATTGAAGCCGATAAATCTTCTTACCAGGCCGGCGATAATGCGAAGCTGTTGTTCAAAACGCCGTTCAGCGGCCGCATGCTGGTGACCATGGAAACCGATAAAGTGGTTTCGTACCAGTATGTAAATGTGGAGAACCGCACCGCTTCGGTTGATCTGAAGATCTCTGCCGAGCATTTACCAAACGTATATGTTACCGCAACGCTCATTAAACCGCACGAGGTAAGTGATATTCCATTAACAGTAGCACATGGTTATCAAAGTTTGAAAGTAGAAGAAAAGAGCCGCAAAATTGATGTGCAGATCGTGGCGCAAAAATCGGTTCGCTCGCGTACACACCAGAAGGTGACGGTAAAAGCGGCGCCCAACAGTTTTGTAACCCTGGCGGCAGTTGATAACGGCGTGTTGCAGATAACAGATTTTAAAACACCCGATCCGTATAATCACTTCTATGCTGCTAAAGCACTGGAGGTAAATGCCTATGATCTGTACCCGTTGTTGTTCCCCGAATTAAAAGCCACATTGAGCAGTACGGGTGGCGACGGTGAACTGGAAGCAAATAAACGCACCAACCCCATGCCGGCCAAACGCTTCAAGATCGTTTCCTACTGGAGCGGTACCACCAAAACCGGTGGCAGCGGGGAAGCGGAATTTGAGTTTGATATTCCGCAGTTCAGTGGTGAAGTACGTTTGATGGCGGTGGCGTATAAGGATGAAAGTTTTGGTAACGGCGAAGCTGCCATGACCGTAGCCGATCCGTTGGTGCTGAGCACTGCTTTGCCGCGCTTCCTGAGCCCGGGCGATACAGTGAATGTACCGGTTACTATTACCAATACCACTAACAAATCAGCATCGGCCACTGCTGCATTGAACGTAAGCGGACCGCTGAATGTACTGGGCGATAAGCAACAGTCGATCAGTATCAACAGCAACAGCGAAGGACAGGCTATCTTCCAGGTAGTGGCTGCGCCTGCTGTTAATGTGGGAAAAATAAAAGTGGAAGTGCAGGGACTGGGTGAAAAGTTCACCGATGAAACCGAGATCAGTATACGGCCGGCCTCACCCTTGCAGGTGGTTACCGGCAGCGGTTCACTCACCGGTGGTGGTGTACAACGCATCAGTATACCGTTGAACGATTTTATGCCCAACAGCACCGATTACCAGTTGGTGGTAAGCCGCAGTCCGGCCCTGGAACTGGGTAAGCAGTTGCGCTACCTGTGTGAATATCCTTATGGTTGTACCGAACAAACTGTTTCAACCGCCTTCCCGCAATTGTATTATGGCGACCTGGCCGATCAAATGAAAAGCAACCAGGGGAATAAAGCAAACGCCAACTGGAATATAGCCGAAGCCATCCGCAAAATAAAACTGCGGCAGTTGTACAATGGCGCCATTACCCTGTGGGATGGAGAAGGTACCGAACATTGGTGGGCTACAGTATATGCAGGCCATTTCTTACTCGAAGCACAAAAAGCCGGGTTCGAAGTTGACAAGAACGTGTTGAACGGTATTCTCAATTACCTGAACAACAAGTTGAAGAACAAGGAAACTGTTTTATACTACTATAATCAGAACGATAAAAAGAAAATAGCGCCCAAAGAGGTTGCCTATAGTTTGTATGTGCTGGCACTGGCCGGTAAGCCCAATGTAAGCGCCATGAACTATTACAAGTCGAATGCCATGCTGCTGAGCCTTGATTGTAAATACCTGTTGAGTGTGGCCTATGCCGTGGCCGGTGATAAGGCGAAGTTCCGCGAAATGCTGCCTTCCTCGTTCAGTGGTGAAGTATCGGTTGCACAAACCGGCGGCAGCTTCTATTCTGATATTCGTGACGAGGCCATTGCGTTGAATGCCCTCATTGATGCGGACCCTTCCAATGCGCAAATACCGGTGATGGCAAAACATGTGGCCGATAAATTAAAACAACGGCGCTGGTACAGCACACAGGAATGTTCGTTCAGCTTCCTGGCGCTGGGTAAAATGGCCCGCGCTGCCAACAAGGCAACAGTGAGCGCCGATGTAAAAGTGAACGGTAAAACAGTAGGCAGTGTAGAAGCCAGTCCGTTGAAGTTAACCGCCAAACAACTGGGTGGAACCAATATCGACATTACATCGAAAGGCGAAGGCCGGTTGTATTATTACTGGCAAAGCGAAGGCATAAGCGTAAGCGGCGCCTATAAAGAAGAAGATAATTTTATCAAGGTACGCCGCCGTTTCTTTGATCGTTATGGCCGCACAATAGAAGGCAATTCGTTTACCCAGAACGACCTGGTGATCGTTCAGGTAACGGTAGAGAAAGCGTACGATGGTTATGTTGATAATGTGGTGATCACAGATATTCTGCCTGCAGGTTTTGAAATTGAAAACCCCCGTACCAAGGAAATTCCGGGTATGGAATGGATAAAAGACGCAGCCACACCTGTTGCGCTGGATGTTCGGGATGATCGTATTAATTTGTTTGATGATCTGAGAAACAGCCGGCAAACCTATTATTATGCGGTGCGGGCCGTTTCACCGGGTAACTACCGTATGGGACCCGTAAGTGCCGAAGCGATGTATAATGGTGACTACCATTCTTATAATGGAGGAGGAGTTATCAGGGTGAGTAAGAAGTAGGAAAGAAGAAATAAACAATATGCACAACGGTGAGCGCTTAACTGGGCTCACCGTTGTCGTTTCTGTCGTGTTATATGCCTGCTTTTCCCGATATTTGTTTATACCTATACCACAAAATGCCAGCGCCTTTACTACAAATAAATAACCTGCAGGTCGATTTTGTTACCGACATTGGCACCACCACTGCCGTAAAGGATATTTCGCTCACGGTAAATCGTGGTGAGATCGTAGCTATTGTAGGCGAATCGGGTTCTGGCAAATCGGTGACTTCATTATCCATATTACAATTATTACCCAAACCGCCGGCGCGGTATACAAATGGAGAAATATTATTTTCAGTTGATGGAGATGAACCGGTGAACCTGTTAACGCAAACACCCGGTCAGTTGCGGGCTATTCGCGGTAACCACATCGCCATGATCTTTCAGGAACCCATGACCTCCCTGAACCCCGTGTTCACCTGCGGGCACCAGGTGCAGGAAGCATTGCGGCTGCACCTGAAGACCGGTAAAAAAGAAGCAACGCAAAAAACGATCGATCTGTTCAGGCAGGTGCAGTTGCCCAATCCCGAACAGTTGTTTCGCCGTTATCCGCATCAATTGAGCGGTGGGCAAAAGCAACGTGTGATGATCGCCATGGCCATGAGCTGCGAGCCCTCCCTGCTGATCTGTGATGAGCCCACCACGGCCCTGGATGTTACGGTGCAAAAGACCATTCTGCAGTTGATTAAAGAACTGCAACAGACAAAGCAGATGGGCGTCATCTTTATTACGCACGACCTGGGTGTGGTGGCAGAAGTGGCCGACCGCGCTGTGGTGATGTACCGGGGCGAAATTGTAGAGGCCGGCCCTGTGGCTGATCTTTTCAGCAATCCGCAACATCCTTATACAAAAGGACTGCTGGCCTGCCGGCCGGTATTGCATCCCAAGGGAGAACGGCTGCCCATCGTCAGCGATTTTCTGGAACACAACCGGCCGTTTGAGGCCGCCCGTTATATACAGTCTGCGGTTCCGCCAATAGTAAGCGACGAACCGGAGACAACTGTGGTTAAACGGCCCTTTATACAGGTGTCGCGGTTGAATGTATGGTTCCCCTCAAAAAAGAGCCTGCTGGGTAAACCGCTTGAATATGTAAAGGCGATCGATAATGTACGGTTTGAGATCTATAAAGGCGAAACGCTGGGGCTGGTAGGCGAATCGGGTTGTGGTAAAACCACCCTTGGACGAACCTTGCTGGGATTGATACCCCCTACTTCGGGTTCGGTGTATTATGATGGCACCGACCTGTCGAAGATAGATGCCGCTACCATGAAAGACATGCGGAAGGATATCCAGATCATTTTCCAGGATCCTTATTCTTCCCTGAACCCGCGATTAACGATAGGGTCGGCTATTGCAGAACCATTAAAAGTACATAATATCATTGCCAATAGCGGGCAACGGAAAGACAGGGTAGTGGAGCTGCTTGAAAAGGTAAACCTGAAAGCAGAACATTTTCATCGCTACCCACATGAGTTTTCGGGCGGTCAGCGGCAGCGGATCGTTATTGCGCGGGCGCTGGCGTTGAATCCTGAGTTCATTGTTTGTGATGAATCGGTTTCGGCCCTCGATGTAAGCGTACAGGCACAGGTGCTGAACCTGCTGAACGATCTGAAAGCAGAAATGGGTTTTACCATTGTTTTTATTTCGCACGATCTGTCGGTGGTGCGGTATATCAGCGACCGCATTATGGTGATGAACAAAGGAAAGATAGAAGAGATCGGGGATGCGGAGCAGGTCTATTTTCATCCGCAGAAAGAGTATACCAAACAATTGATCGCCTCCATTCCGAAAGGCATTATAGCATAAGCATCACAAACAACTATCCCTAAGCATCTTCATATATGCTTCCCCTTTTTCACGGGCGAATTGAACATTCCTTTCGGGTATCTCATCGGCATTGCCATAGTATTGAATAGCCTTGCGCACCTGGTCTTCGCGCAGTAAATGCAGCATGGGGTATATTGACCGGTTGGTATAGTTGGCGGCATCATCGGGGGCGCTGCCTTCGAACTGGTATAACGGGTGAAAGGAGGCTAACTGGTAAATGCCTTCATAACCCTTTTGCTGCAACAGGTTTTCGGCAAATGCAACAAACTGCAGGTAGGTGTCGAACGCTGCAAATGCGTTTGGAAATATAAGTAAGGTGGTGGCAATGGTTTTGTCCTTATCGAGCTGCTTTAATTCTTTTAATAATGTTTCCCGTGCATCGGTGCGTTTGGCGCTGAATTCAACGTGGTAGCGAATGGTATCGTTTGTAAATTCCCGGTTGGCGAACGGACAAAAATTACAACCGATCACTATTGCTTTGATCCAGTTCTTTGTTTGCTCAATAATTTGCAGCTCATCTGTCATGTCGGTAAAGGTACATGAATGCTCCGTGAACTTAATCGCGGTATCGCTGGCTCTTCACCATTTCAGATAAATAATTCCGGTACAGGGTAAACGACCTGGCATCGTAAAATACCGAAGCGCTGCTGCGGCGTGCATACAACATTTCCTTCAGCATTTTTTGTAATTGCTCTTTAACCGGTTTGTCGCTCTCCAGTTTTCGGTCTTCATCTACCGAGGTAAAATCATCATTCTTCACATCAACCAGCTCTGTTTTTTCGGGTTGCATGCCGGCCGTAGCCACCTGCCAGGTAAGATCATCGCGCATGCGTTTGTATTTGAAAAAGTATACATAGCCTTTTTTCTGCTCATAGGCTACCGGCAGTTTGTCAATGAATATCAGCGTGTCGATCTTGTCGTAATTGGTCAGCGTTTTTACGATCAGGCTCCGGCTAATATCCAGCTGGTTTTTGTATTGTTTCGGGAACCTGTCGGTCATTTTGTTGGTCTCCAGGTCAATATACAGTTCACTGCGGTATTCATCGAGTTTGGCGTATTTGGTAAAGAAGGGATCGGGCACTTTATATTTATTCCGCAACAACAGGATATACGTATTGTACAATAATCGCCGGTCCTGGGTGGTTTGCAACTGTTCAAAGAAAGCTTGCACGCCCGGGTTCTTATTATAGAATGGCAACAGCAGAATGGCATAGCGGTCGAGGTCGGTATTGCCGGCATCGGAAACCCCGGTATCGTCATCATCAGCAGGGTACAGGGATGCTACGGGCGCCTCTTTACGGGCGGCTTTTTCCATGTTGGCCTTGTTCTCTTTGGCCAATTGCTTTTTCAGCAGTTGTTTTGCTTCCAGGTAGATCTTCGGGAAGCTGGTTTCATAATCTTCCGTCTTCAGGTAACCACTGTCGACCATGGTCACCAGTAAATTCATGACATCGTTGCGGTAATCGTCGATGTTCATCAGTTGTAAAATATCAGGGAAAATAACTTTTGACAGCGAAAGGGTATCGAACAGGGGCGCCCACTTGCCGAAATAAGAAGTCTTTTTACTTTTTGTTACTGTGGTGTAATCTACGTATACAGATGGCAGTCTGAAGCCCCGGTTGTAGGTATAGTCATCGTCCATGACAGGTGGTTCCTGCAGCACCAGGTCTTTGAATGCCAGGAAAGCGGTTTTTGTACGCTGGTTCAGCAAGGCATTTAAAATAGCCGCCTGCCAGTCGGCAGTGTCTTTCACTTTCCAGTATAATTTCTGCAGATAAGATACAATGCTGGTATCCCTGATGCGGCCCAGGTTGTCGATAAAGAATTTTTTAAGGGTCAGGTAATCTTTCATTTTCCAGTTGAGCGAGTCAATGGCTTTTTTCAGCAGCGGTACATCTGTTGAGTCGAAAGCAACCTGGTACAATGATCTGCGGGCTTTTTTAACGGTCATGGAATCCTTGCTGAACAGGTCTTTTATGAACTGTTCCGATTTGCGGGCAAACAGCGATTCGCCTTTCAGCGTATCAACTGGTTTAAAACTGCTGAAGAAATTCGAGAGCAGGGCGCTTTGTTTGCTCAGCGTATCGGTAAGGGTTGTAATGCTGAAGAAATGCCCGTTGTTATAAAACATTTTAGAGATGATGAGGCGGCTGCTGTTGGTATCGGTTAGCTGCAGATCGCGGCAACGCATGCCATTGGGCAGGGTGTATTCCCTGCTTTGTTTTATGATGAAAGTACTGTCTGAGAACCAGGTGCTTACTGAAGCATTCTTCCACAAGGTGGCGCTGTCTTTTTTATAACTGTATTGCGGCACTTTGAAATGCATCACCAGTATTTTTTCGCCGATGGTATCGTTACCTATAAGGCGGGTACTGAATGCGGGTACGTTAATGTCGTCTGCGTCATCATCCATCATACCATTCGATAGCTGCAGTAATTCTTCCATGCCGGGCGAGTCGTTCTTTTTATCGGCTTGCGCATATATGGGCGTTGTAACAGTGATGCTCATTACTGTATCGGTGCGTGGGGCCGGGACCGGATAAATATAGGGCGTAATGGCAAATGATTGCAGAAAGCGTTGTGTATCGGGATTGTCGTTTTTGTAACTGGCTATTATGGCATAGTACACCGGTCCCTGTATTACATAGCGCACGCTGCTGAAACTGCCATCCTTGTGTTTGTATTTACTTTCCAGCGCGGGGTATCCGTTAAGCGATATAAAGCGGCGGCTGAGCTGTTTGTCGATAAAGTCGGAATAGCCATAGCTTTCATCCATGAGGTTCAGTTCAAATGTATCTTCTTCAATGAAAGAATAATTGTGCAGGTTGGCTTTCATGATGAGATAGCTGTTGCCTGTAGCCGCATCGCTGGCCGCATATTCAAGCCTGTCGGTGCCAAAACCATTGTCTTTAAGCAGGGCTGGGATGTGGGGCATTTGTACGCTGAAGCCACCTGTTGGCGGCTGCCAGGTTTGCCAGCCGGCTGTTGCGTATTCTTTTAGTTTAATGGAACCGAAGAACTCCTGTGATTCGTTGCCGGCATTTATGTATTCGCCATTGCCGCTCATTTTAAAGATCAGCACTTCAAAGGGCGTAATGTATAGCTGGTAGCGTTGATAATCGCCGCGGCGGGTGCGGTTGATGATATCAAGTCCTTTGTAGCCATTCTTCGTAATGGCTGTTTTTTTCAGGATCTTGCCGGGGATGTTCTCGTACAGCAGGCTGTCGATCTTTTTTAATACGAGGTCACTGCTATGGCCCAACGACAGGCTGTTGGTCTTTATACGGGTTACCATGTAATATGCGCCGTTCACCATATCGGCGTATTGCACTACATCCATCCCGTTCCAGTCGGTAAAGCGGTAGAATTTTTTTCCCGGAATGGAAACGCTGTAAAAGCCATCGTCGCCTGTTTGTGTGGTGAATGTATTATTGATGCGTATTTTGTCAACGTTTTCTTTTTGCATGCTGTTGCGGTCGTCCATACGAACCGGGCGCATGGTGTAGCCTTTCTGGCGCAACAATTCTATAACGCCCCGTTTGCCCGGCAGGTGAGCTGCGCCCACGCCTACGAACAGCGACATTTTTTTTATGATGGAGTCAATGGAGTTGGCCTGTATCTCGTTGCGTTTGTACAGGAATTTTTCCTGGAAGGCATCGGAGAACACGGTGAGGCTTTCCAGGGAATCGAGCAGGTCGAGATCGCCTTTGCGGTAGGCATCTTCCACTTTTTTGGGATTGGTCATCATGCCTTCGTAATCGTAGCTTCTTCTTTTTTTGTTCTGATCGCGCAGCATGGCCTTGTAGGCTTCCATTACCAGCTTTTCGCTTTCCTGAAAATTTTCTACCCCGCTTACCCGTTTACCCAGTTTTTTACCGGTTTGAAAAATGTACATGTCGAGGAAGGTGTCTTCTTCAAAATCTTCGGCCTGGCGTCCATAGGTGCGGTACAGCATGCCATTGATCATGGAGGGTTCTACCGCCAGCGCGGCTTTTATGGCTTCTTCATAGCGGTCGATGGCAAACGTGGTGATGCGCATGTGGTCTGCCGGCCATTCCCACCGGCTCGAGTACAGGTTCATTAAACTATTGCCATTGCGGCGGCCGCCCCTGAAAAAAACTGACTGGCTGTAATCGTCCTGCCAGCTTTCGGGATTGGTTTCCAGCGCCACCACATCGGCGCTTTTGATAGCGGTGTAAAAGCTATCGCCGAGGTGAAAAGCCAGTTTATCGCTCACGTGCATGGTGCCAAACAGGTAGGACGGTTTTTTAAGACCATTGCCGCTGATCTCCCACAACAGGCTGGGATATTTTTTGGAGGCGGGTTTGGGCGGAACCGGAATGGAGGGCTGGGGCGACATTTTAGGTTTATGGGCTGGCTGCTGTGCCATGGATGGCATAACGATGGTTACAAGCACGACAAGCAGGAAGGAGATCGATTTTCTCATACTCAATAATTAATGACCGGTGACTTGAAATGCCTCCCGGTAATTACCGGGAAGGAGGTACCTGGTTATTTTAAAAGGCGCGATTGATGAGTTCTCTGTAGTGCACTTTTCCCTTTTATAAATTTCGTAATAATAAACCAAATGTCAGCGGGGTGAATTCATAGGAGAGATGTTAAAATGGGAAAAAGCCATAAAAGTTTGGCTGTTTTTGATGAGCGGTGGGCGCAGCTAATTGCCGGCTGCCTATTGCCGGCTCCTAATTTGTGCCCTCCGGTTCCAACCAGCTTCTTCCGGGGCCAATACTTGTCAGGGATACACTACTGTAAGGAGTTTTCTGTACCCGGCGACAATTCTATCATATTATTGATTTTTAAATTTGGGTTCGGCCCTTTTTTTAATTACCTTTGCCCGCTCGAATTTTAGCTTACATGATATCAAACCTGGTGCCGTAAGACCTCGTTTGTATCGGAATACCACCCCGATGTACCCTGATCTTACTCCCCCTGTTCGTATCATGTGGCTTTTAAAAACAGTTTAAAAATACACATGAAACTTTCACAGTTCCGGTTCGATTTACCACTTAACCTTATTGCCCAACACCCTACAAAAAGACGTGAAGATGCGCGTTTGATGGTTGTTCATCGCCAAACCGGCCAGATAGAGAACAAACATTTCCGCGACATCATGGATTATTTTGATGATAAGGATGTGTTCGTAGTGAATAATACCAAAGTGTTCCCGGCCCGCATGTACGGCCGGAAGGAAAAAACGGGGGCGAAAATTGAGGTGTTCCTGCTGCGTGAATTAAATAAACCCAACCGGCTGTGGGATGTGATTGTGGACCCCGCCCGTAAAATTCGTGTTGGTAATAAACTCTACTTTGGCGAGAACGATGAACTGATCGCCGAAGTAATTGACAATACAACTTCACGCGGCCGCACTATTCGCTTTTTGTGGGATGGTACCGATGAAGAATTCCGCAATATGCTGGAATTTCTGGGTGAAACGCCCCTGCCAAAATATATTAAACGTAAGCCTGAAGCAGACGATAAAGAACGCTATCAAACCGTTTACGCCAAGCATGAAGGTGCTGTGGCGGCGCCAACCGCCGGTTTGCACTTCAGCATTGAGCTCATTAAAAGGCTCGAGATCAAAGGCGTTCGGTTTGCCGAAGTAACGCTGCACACGGGGTTGGGTACTTTCCGTCCCATTGAAGTGGAAGATCTCAGCAAGCACAAGATGGATGCGGAGTATTATAAAATTGAAGACCTGGCCTGCAAAATTGTAAATAAAGCGATCCAGGGCAATCACCGTATCTGCTCCATTGGTACTACCACCATGCGGGCACTTGAAAGCTCGTATACAGCTGAAAAGCTGTTGAAGCCTTCTGAGGGCTGGACCAACATCTTTATTCATCCGCCTTACCAGTTCAACATTGCCGATTCACTGGTTACCAACCTGCACCTGCCCAAGACCAGTCTGCTGATCATGACTTGTGCTTTTGCCGGTTACGACCTGGCGATGGAGGCGTATAAAAAAGCCATCAAGGATAAATACCGTTTCTTCAGCTACGGCGATGCCATGCTGGTTATCTAATCTGTTTTTTGGTTTTAAGTTGAGTCGCCTCACTTTTTAGCATAATAACAGCCGGTAACTTCTTTATGAGGTTGCCGGTTTTTCTTTTTTACCATTACCTGCTGTTTATTGCCTTTTTAAAGCTATCTCCTCCACTTAAAAGTATACGTGCGCCCGCCAGTGTATATATGGGTTTTGAACCGGTTGGTGCTGGTGAACTCCATAAGGTCGAAATGTTCTGACAATACTTTTTGGGTTTGAAAATTGGTAACTGTGATGTTCAGTTCTTTGCCCCGCCACCCGTGCCTGATGTCCCAACTGCCGGTATATTCTTCACCCAGGTTTGTGGTATAGGTCACCTGGCCGGTTGATTCAAAAGTAAAACGGCCGCTGTTAAACACCGGCGAATAGTGGCTGCCGATGCCAAAATTGTTTACATCATATAATTCCCAGGTGCCGCCGGTAATGCGTTTGTCGTATGATTTCAAAAAATCTTTGCTGCAGGCTGCAATGAGGAAAATAAGAATGGGGATAAACGCTAAGTAAATTTTTTTCATATCATAGGTTTTTTGGTGTTAAAACAAAGTTGATCCGATTCCCGGTCATTGCAACCAGGCGGGCGGCGTATTAACTTAATATTTACCAAAACTGTTCCCCGCGGATGAATTTGGCCAACGCGTAAAAGAATGGCTGTAATTTTTAATGTAAACAAGTAAATTTGGTTATAAGTAGCCGTGTATGAAAAAACCACTCATCCTTTTTGTAACCTTAACTTGCTTTGTTTTGATCAGTTACACTCAAACCGTAATGCCGTTATATGCCGATTCCATTCCTAATTCAAAACCGGCACCTGATGAAGAAAAAACAGATACCTCGCACAGAGGTGTTCCCATGATCAGCAAGGTAAGTATACCCACGCTCACCATTTATCTGCCACCAAAAGAAAAAGCTACGGGCGCTGCTGTTGTTGTTATACCCGGTGGTGGTTACAGAAATGTAGCTATTGGTCATGAGGGGTACGATGTAGCCAAACGTTTTAATGAAATGGGCGTGGCCGCCTTTGTACTAAAGTACCGGTTGCCGAGTGATGTTACCATGGTCAATAAGGAAATAGGTCCCATACAGGATGCGCAACGGGCTATTCAGATCGTGCGTGAAAAGGCCAAAGAATGGGAAATTGATAAGAACCGGGTAGGCATCATTGGTTTTTCGGCCGGCGGGCACCTGGCTTCCGCAGCCGGCACCCATTTTAATCATGCCTATATTGATGCCGGTAAAAAAGCAAACCTGCGTCCCGATTTTATGATCCTGGTTTACCCGGTGATCAGTTTTGCCGACAGCATCTGCCATAAGGGATCGAGAGAAAATTTACTGGGCAAAGACCCTTCGCCTGAAAAGAAGATGGAATATTCAAACGAATTGCAGGTAACGAAAAAAACACCGCCCACTTACCTGGTGCATGCCGAAGACGACAGCACCGTTAAAGTGCAGAACATGTTATTGTTTGCTACCGCCCTGCAGAAGAACAAGGTGCCGTTTGATTTTTATTTGTACGAAAAAGGCGGTCATGGTTTCGGGATGAACAACTCAACCAGTGAGGTGAAGTGGATGGACCTGGTGCAGGAGTGGATGACGAAGAGTGGGTGGATAAAGTAATACCCCCCAGCCCCCTAAAGGGGGAGCAAAAAAAAGCCGGTAATGTCTTTCGATATTACCGGCTTTCAATATTAATAAAGGTCTGCTCAAAATTCGCGAGTCAATTCACCATTGACCATTCACCATTGACCATTCACCATTGACCATTCACCATTGACCATTCACCATTGACCTATTCCAATCCAAACAAACCCTTATTCAGCAATTGCAGGGTTTGGGTTTTGTAAGAAGAAGGAACGAGCATCGATACGTTGTGCTTGCTGCCGCCATAACTAACCATTCGTACTGGAATGGGTGTTAGGGCTTCAAACAATTTGCTCAGGATATGCTTGGTTTGTGCAATTTCATTACCTACTACCGAAATGATCGTGTGGTTATCTTCTGTAGTGATGGTGCCAAATGGTTCCAGCTCCTTTACAATAGCAGTAAGGTTACCGCCATGGTCAATGGTTACTGATACCGCAACTTCTGAAGTGGTGATCATGTCAATTGAAGTGCGGTATTTTTCGAACACTTCAAAGATCTTCCGCAGGAAGCCATAGGCCAGCAGCATGCGGCTGCTCTTGATATTGATCACGATGATACCATCTTTGGCGGCAACGGCTTTAACGCCTACAGAACCGGCCTCCTGGGTAATGGTAGTACCGAGGGCTTCGGGTTGCATGGTGTTCAGCAACTTCACCGGAACCTTTTGTTGCTGGGCAGGCCAAATACAGGTTGGGTGCAGGATCTTGGCGCCAAAGTAAGCCAGCTCGGCAGCTTCTTCAAAACTCAGCTGTTCAACAGGAACGGTCTTTTTAACGATACGGGGATCGTTGTTGTGCATGCCGTCGATGTCGGTCCAGATCTCACAAACCGAAGCATTCACCGCTGCGGCTACCAGTGATGCTGTATAATCACTGCCACCGCGTTTCAGGTTATCAACCTCACCACGGGAGTTGCGGCAGATATAGCCCTGGGTGATAAATAATTTTTTATTGCTGTTCTGTTGCAGAATGCGCGACAATTTCACCTTGATGGTGCTCAGCTGCGGTTCATCCTGTGCGTCGATGGTCATGAATTCGAGCGCGGGCAACAGCATATGATCGATACCTTTTTCTTCGAGGTATACGCTGAATAATTTGGTAGAAAGCAATTCTCCCTGTGCCAGAATATCCTTGCTCAGGGCTTCGCTGAAAGAGATCTTCAATATGATGTTCAGGAACTCGAAGTGTTCAGATACGATGCTCCTGGCTTTGGCATAAGCTTTATCGGTCTTCACCAGTTCCTTTATAAATGACTGGTAATGGGCTTCCAGTTTGTCGATCAGTTCTTTAGCCTGGTCGCGACTGCCGGCGGCCATAGCTTCGCCAATGGCTACGAGTGAATTGGTAGTGCCGCTTAATGCGCTCAACACTACGATAACTGGCTCACTGTCGTCTTTGGTTATCAGTTGCGCTACCTGGTGCATTCTGTCGGGTTTGCCCACCGAGGTGCCGCCAAACTTCATGATTTTCATCAGAAAATATTAATTTTTTGTTTTTGCCTGATGGAACTCCCCAGGCAAAAATTTTCATTGTATTAAATTGCATTAAAGGGTTAATGAAAATTTTTGCCTGGCTCGTTTCATCTAAAGATATTTAGTTGCGTTTTATTAAGGGCTGCAAAGATAAGGTACAGATCGTAGTTTGTGTGTTGTATTTGCAGGATAATGCCATCTCGTTTTTGGTGAAGGCCTTTGCTGCGACTGCATTACAGGACGCTACGGGATGGTTGCGCACCCCCGGCCCGGGGCGAATCAATATTCACCATTACAACTTTACCCCAAATCGTTCACCAACAGCGCTTAGGTCAGTTACTACCGCATCGAGCAAAGGAATGCCTTCCTTCATCCGCAGCGCTTCCATTTCCCGTTCGGGATCGCCTGGAATAAGCACTTTTTCTTCTCCTGCTACGGTTTTGGCACTGCGAAAACGCCTGATCCAGTTGTCCATATGATGTTTGAAGTCGGCGGCCGGCCTGAAAGCATCAACCCGCATGGCGCCAAAGAAGTGACCGATGCCTTTGCCGGGCATACCGGTTGGCATGGGCACATAGGCCGGGAAGGGGGGCACCCAGGGGCCGTAATTGGCGCCGCTTAATACGGCGGAGAAAATATCGACCACTGCTCCCAGCGCATAGCCTTTATGGCTGCCATGCTCACGGTCGCCACCCAGGGGCAGCAGGGCGCCACCGGTTTTTAATTCATGGGCGTTGGTCGAAGGATTTCCTTCTTTATCCTGGATCCAGCCCAGGGGGGCTTCCTGGTTCTTGCGCTGTAAAATTTCCAGTTTGCCATTGGCGGCGGTGGTGGTGGCCAGGTCGGCTACAAAAGCCGGTTCTTCCCCGGCGGGTATGCTTACGCAAATGGGGTTGGTGCCCAACAGGCGTTCAGTAGAAAATGTGGGAGAAACGAGCGGACTGGCATTGGTCATGGCCATACCGATCATTTCATATTCAAGGGCCATCATGGCGTGGTAGCCGGCGATGCCAAAGTGATTGCTGTTTTGCACGCTGACCCAGCCGGTGCCTGCTTTTTTTGCTTTTTCAATGGCCACCTGCATGGCGAAGGGCGCCACTACCAGGCCCAGCCCGCTATCGCCGTCAACGACTGCGGTGGAGGGGGTTTCATGAATGATCCTGATATTGGGGGTGGCGTTCACGCGTTTGGCCTCCCACAGGCGCACATATCCGCTGAGGCGGGCAACGCCATGGGAGTCAATACCCCGCAGGTCGGCGCTTAACAGTACTTCGGCCGCCAGTTCGGCCTGTTCTGCCGGACAGCCTATTTGTTGGAATACCTGGTTGGTAAAATTGAATAGATGTTGGTACGAGTATATTTTTTCAGCCATGGTGCAAAGAAAAGAAAGTTCCTGCTTTCGAATTCAATTAACCCATGACCGCAGCGTTTAGGCCATGCTGCTTACGCCCCTTTCAACCGCATATTCAGCGGGTCCCAGTAAATGATCCTTTTCGTAAAATAACTGTCATTGGCAGCCAGGCAGGGCGCCGCGGCGCGGAAGGCAAATTCGGGTCCTTCATTGGCCTGGGTGCCGTTTCGAATGGCGTCGAAGAAATTGGTGAAGTGATCGAGGTGCTCACTGTACCCTTCGTGCATTTTATATTTCACCGGTGCTTTTTCGGGTCTTTTTTCGTCGTCTTTGGTCCAGCGGTCGCTGTATTGTTTTTTCAGTTCTTCCTGCATGGCGGTGGGGTAGGTGTTCAGCGCATCATAGCCGCCAATACCCGGCGCTTTGGGCAGCAGGCTGTGCGTAACAGTGAAACCATTCCCTTCCATTTCAATCATCCCTTCGGTTCCGTACAAACGGATAACGCTTTTATTGCCGCCACCGCTGATAAAGTTCACGCGTAACATTACCTGGAATGCAGGATGCTCTTTGGTTTGCGGATAATCCATAATGGCCGTCATTACATCCGGAACGTCGCGGCCGTCTTTCCAGTAAGAAAGTTGTCCGCTCGAAACAATGCGGGTAGGGCCTTTTGAATCGGTGATCATATGAATGCCCGAGAGCAAATGCACAAACAGATCGCCGGCCATTCCGGTTCCAAACGCTTTATAATTGCGCCACCAGAAAAACTTTTTAGGATCGAAGGGTATCTGCGGCATGCCGCTGATATACCGCCGCCAGTCAACGGTTTGCGGCGAAGCATCGGTAGGCATGGTATATTCCCAGGCGCCAATAGCGCTTTGCCGGTCGTAAGTGGCTTCCACACAATTGAGGGCGCCTATTTCCCCGGCCTTGTATAATTCTTTTGCTTTTATGTAGGCCATGCTGCTTACGCGCTGGCTGCCCACCTGCATTACTTTTTTGCTCAACCGCTGGGCGCCTATCAATGGAAGGCCTTCCCATAATTTATGCACCATGGGCTTTTCGCAATACACATGTTTGTTTTTGCGGAATGCATCGGTGGCTATGCGGGCATGCCAGTGATCGCTGGTTGCAATGATCACGGCGTCAATGTCTTTTTTATTGAGCAGTTCGCGGTAATCCTGTGTAGTATAGATAGTGCTGCCGTATAGTTCTTTTATTCTTTCGAGCCGGCCGGTATACAGATCGCAGGCGCCGGCCAGTTCAATACCGGGGACTTTCAGGGCTGTTTGCAGATCATTGTGGCCCATGATACCGGTACCAATAATGCCTATTCGAATGGTGTCGTTTGCGCTGATGGGTTTTTGGTAACGGATGATGCGTTCTTCCAGCTGTTCCTGGTTGGCTACAGAGGCAAACGGGCCAGCGGCCAGCAAGGCGGAAGAAGCTGTTAACTGCTTTAAAAATTTACGGCGGGTAGATGCGTAATCTTTTGACATATTTCAATAGAATTAAGGTATCGGGTAGGGGGCGGATCCTTCGACTGCGCTCAGGAGCAATTGGGCAACCCGCTTTCTCCACCGGCTGGTGGGGTTGGCGGGCAAAGGGCAAAGTGCAAAAACCAAACCACAAACATTAAAATCAGATTTAAACTAAATAAATTAATAACTGCACGTTTCTTGCTGAGTACCCGCCAGTAAGCATTGCTAATTGCACACAGGCTTGGGAAGTTACCAATTATTAAAGACTTTTTTCAGCCGGTAAAAGTATATTTGATAAATATGAATGGTAAGGCCGTACTTCTTTGTCTACTTGTTTTTTTAATACAATATGATATTGATGCCCAGCCGCGCCGGGAAGATATTTATAGCGATTTTGTGCTATATAAAAAGCGGCAGTTACTGGTAAAAGACCTGCATGAGAATGTGGTGGGAAAAGCTTTTCTGTCGCCCCTCGATAGCAATACAGAATACCGGTATGAAGCAGCCTGCCGGGCCATCGTTCAGTTTGCGCTGGATAATGATACAACCCAGCAGGGTATTACCCAGTTATTCGTTCAGTACGATTCATTACAATACGATACCAAACGGGCCATGCTCGAAACCGTGTATGGCGTATATCCCGATCAATACATTCAAAGCATTCAGCTGCTGCTGGCCAAAGAAACGAATCCCATTTTGTTCGCCATTGCCGCCACTTATTGTTTACGGTATGATACCGCTGCCGTAAATGCAGCAACGATCCGCAAAAGGATCAGGGAACAGTTCCCCAATTATGGTAATATCAGCATACTGGCCGAGCTGGATAAATACCTGAACACGTATACCCGCTATAAAGCACCTGCTGTCAATGACCTCATTGAATTGTTCCGCTATCAGCAAACGGTTAAGAAAAAAGCCGTGTATTCGTTTCAGCGGCATAACCGCGATTATGCCGGACTGGCCATCGTTCAAAATGCCGATGGCAGCTTTATGCGGTATGCCGATGGCCGGTTAATGGTGTTTGAGCAACTGGCCCGCTCTGCTTCCGGACTTCCCTATTTTATTCCCGATGGCAATACACCACAAGGTGTTTACAGTATTCAGGGCACTGCGGTAACGTATAATAAACTTATTGGGCCCACGCCCAATCTGCAACTGGTAATGCCGTTTGAAAGAAAATGGACCACCTTTTTTCATGCAGGCGACAGTGTGGTGTACACGCCCAATAATGATATGCTTTGGGGGTATTTGCAATTGCTGCCGCCAGCCATGCGAACCATGCCCTGGGTAACAGAAGCATTTTATGCCGGCAAGGTGGGGCGTAATTCCATTATTGCCCATGGTACTACAATTGATCCGGAGTATTTCAGGAACAAGCCGTATTATCCATTGACGCCTACGATGGGTTGTTTGTGTGCGAAAGAATTGTGGAATGTTTCGAACGGGCGTTTACTGGTAAGCGATCAGTTTAATTTGGTGAGTGCGTTCAGCGCCACTGCCGGCAACAAAGGATATTTGTATGTGATTGATCTTGATGATCAGAAAAAGGCGGTGAGTAAGGCAGAGGTGGAAAGGTTGGTGAAGGAGTTTGAAAAGAACAGAACACAATAAATTGAGTTGCGTCAAGTTTGGAGCATTACCTTCCATAAAATTCCTTTATTGCAAATTACGAAATAAAAAACGGGCAACCTCTTTATGACGTTACCCGTTTTATTATGCCAAAACTTTAGGCGACTCTATTCTTAAGTTAGAACGGCAGATCATCAACCGGCTCATTGAAGCCACCGCCGCCCGATGAAACATTAGCGCCTGCTTTAGGCGCCGCTGGTGCTGAATATTGATTGCCGCCGCTAAAATCACTTCCGCCGCTACCACCTTCAGGACGACCACCTAATAATTGAATCGATATTACCCGCAGCGTCAACGAAGCGCCATATGTACCATCTTGCTTAGTAAATGTTCTTAATTCTGGATTTCCTTCTACATACACCTGTGTGCCTTTGCGCAAATATGGCGCAATGCCTGTACGGTCACTCCAGTAAGCACAATCCACCCAAATGGTCTTGTCTTTCTGGTTCCCCTGGGCATCACGAAATCTTTCTGTATGGGCTACCGTAAAATTCATTACTGTTTTTCCATTCACATTGTTGGTAACACAATCTTTACCCAGGTTGCCGATTACTTGTAACTTGATCATACTTAATAAATTTAGCTTCGTACTTAAATATTGTTTGTGGGGCAATTTACGGTTTCCCGCATTAGTGGCAACAGGGTGTTTAAGCGTGGGGAAAAATTCTTGCTAAGTCTCTTCCCCAGATATGATTTTGTACCTGCTACACAATCCTGGGTTTCGTAGATGCCTTTCTATTAGCCTATTAGAAAATTATTTTTCATTCTTTCCCGATCCCAATTCTATCAATCTTCCAAAAAATATCGCATTCATAAACAACTTCGTTCCGCCCAGCCAAAACGCTCTGAAATTGGGATTGTCGGCAATGGAGATCACCCGCCCATTCCCCAACGTATTTACCAGCACCGCTGCGGAGTTTTTAATGGCATCATAATTCTCTTTGGTTACAAATCCACTTTGCAAAGGCTTGTCGCCATACACAAACGGATTGGAATACGGATTTTTATTCCGCTCAGGATACACCGTGTTGGCCTTGAACAGATCAACGTACGGATAATTATAGCCGTAAGCCAATGGATGGCTTAAATCGGTGATGGCCCTGAAAATAGCGCCATTCATTCTTTGCGCACCGGTGCGGTAATCGCGTTCCGAATAAGCGATCTGTTTGCTCGTATCTTCTTTGGCCTTTTTAAATGTAATATTGGTGAACCCGTTTTGCGCGGCCCATTGTACCGCTTCTTCCGTAACAATAAAAGTGCCGCCGGCCTGTATCCAGTTGCGCAGCTTCTCTTTGTCGAGGTTATTATACGAACCGCTCACCATGATCAGCGTGTTGTATTTGCTCAGATCGGCGCGGTTGAAGACGGGCACTTCCAGGTGTGTAGATGGCATATTAAACTGCTGGTCGAGCATAAACCAGATCTCACCGGCATCAGTTGGGTTCACGCCCGTTCCGGTAAGCATGGCAATGGCCGGTTGTACAAGCGGCCGCATTTTCGGACTGCCCAAATCACTGCCGCTGATCGCATTGGCGGTATTGATGGCATAAATGGTAATGCCGTTTTGTGCGGCTACCTGTTGCATCTGCTGATACAATTTGTCGGCATCCATTTGCTGCAGTTTTACCGGAATACAAATAGTGCCGTAATTGAATGTCCGGTCGCCATCATGGGTGGGTATATCAAATGTATTGGTGGCGGCGCGGGTCAAAACGCCGGCTTGCTGCAAGGCGTATAGCGCACGTGGTGCATAATATTCATCCCACTCAAACAGATAGGCATACTGGCTTTTCCCACCCGATACAGTGCCGGTGGGTAGAACCGCTTTATCAATTTTTGCGCCCATCAACGCGGTATTAAAACGGGTGGCATTCAATTCTGCATAAGGCAGGCCAAAAGCCAGCGGCAACGTCCAGGCGGTAATGTCGTAAAACAAACTGTCTTTATAGTTGAGCGTTTTATCAAAGATCGCCCTGATCACTTTGTATTGGGTTTGATTGGCGGGCACTACAAATGCATTGCCTTTTTCAAACGAAAACCCTTCTGCCTGCAGGGCCGTGTTCAGTTCATATACATCGATCTGCTGGCGGCGTAACAGGTCAACAAACAACGCAGTCTTGTTCTTATCGCGAACGCTTCCGAATACATATCCTTTTACCGGTGCGACCGCTGCTTCAACCAGCGCGTTCTTATAAAAATCGCGTTGATAGGCCAGAAATTCCTTACGCAGGACTTTGGCACCTTCGAGGGTGCTGAGCGTAGTGGTGAATTGATTTTTGATGGTGAAGGGGAAACGCAAAATGCCGTTCTCTGTTTGCTGTGCATGCCCGCGCGAAGAGGCCTGTTCAAACAAAATTCCAATGGCGCCATTGATGTCGGGGTAGGTAGACCCTTTACCATAATAAAAGTCATCATAATTCTCACGCGTAAAATACAGGGAACCAATACGGTCAAGAAAGGCCGAATGGTATGCAGCGAGTTTGCCGGTAAGCTCCTGGTTGCCAGCTGGCGTTAATGGATTCACCCGCGATGGCACGCCGGGCTGAAAAAAGAAGGTGGCGTTGCTGCTCTGTTCATGGTGATCGGTTAAAATATTGGGTTTCCATTTGTGGAACCATTGCAAGCGGTTCCGGCTTTCAACATGTACCAGTGGCAGCCAGTCGCGGTTCAAATCGAACCAGTAATGGTTGAACCGGCCGCCGGGCCATACTTCATTGAATTCGCGGCTATCCGGATCAGTGACCAGGTTCTTGCTTTTATGCTGGTTCACCCAGGTACTGAAGCGTTGCAATCCATCGGGGTTAAAGGAAGGGTCAAAAAGGATCACCGTATTTTCCAGTAACTCATCAATTTGTTTTCCCTGGGCCGCCGCCAGGTAATAGGCGCTTACCAGGGCGGCATTGGCCCCGCTCGATTCATTGCCATGAATGCTATGACCAATGTATACCACGATGGGCATATGTTCTATATCGAGACCGGCTGAACGGCGCGGGTCGCTTAACTGAATATGCTGCTCCCGGATCTCTTCCAGCCGTTGAAGGTTTTTGGGCGAAGTAATGATCAGCAACACCTGCGGCCGGCTTTCATACGAAAATCCCATCAACTCCAGCTTTACCCGGTCGGGCGCCGCCTTTGCAATGGCCTGCATATAATTCACCAGCCGGTCGTGGGTAACATGCCATTCGCCGGGTTCATGGTAAATGATCTCTTTTGGTTTGGGAATGGCCGGGTTGTACGTTACGCTGTCGGGAAGATAATAGCTAAGGTCCTGGGCCGTGGAGGGGAAGAAAATAAATAAAAACAGGGGAACAATCGCCCATGCACGATTGTTGAAATCGGGTCTTCTCATAATGACTCTACGTTTGTGGTTTGATTAGGTTTAGCCCGGGAAGATAAGACACAAATTTTGAGATTTCGGGATTTCGGGATTTTGGGATTTCGCAATTAGTTGAACTGCTGAGCAATAGGTAATCTCTAAATCTCTAAATCCCGAAATCAGAAATCCAGATTATCTTTGCACGCTAATTTTTATTATGATATGAGCCGGAAAGGAAAAGTTTTGGTGGCAATGAGCGGCGGTATCGACAGTACCGTTACGGCCCTGATGCTCAATGATCAGGGATATGAAGTGGTGGGTATTACCATGAAAACATGGGATTACGCTGCCAGTGGCGGCAGTAAAAAAGAAACCGGCTGTTGTAATATCGATTCTTTCAATGATGCGCGCATGGCTGCGGTGCAGCATGGGTTCCCGCATTATATCCTCGATATACGGGATGAGTTCGGCGATTTTGTGATCGAGAATTTTGTAGAAGAATACCTGGCTGGCCGCACCCCCAATCCCTGCGTTATGTGCAATACCCATATCAAATGGCGGGCGCTGTTAAAGCGGGCCGATGCGCTGGGCTGCGATTATATTGCCACCGGCCATTATGCCAATGTGCATCAGCATAACAATGGCCGTTTTTACATCAGCAAGGGAGCCGACGAAACCAAGGACCAGAGCTATGTACTATGGGGTTTACAGCAGGACCTGTTGAGCCGTACCCTGTTACCACTGGGTACCTATCATAAGACCGAGATCCGCCAAATGGCGCTCGATTACGGCTATCCCGAACTGGCAAAAAAGAGCGAAAGCTATGAGATCTGCTTCGTACCCGATAACGATTACCGGGGCTTTTTGAAAAGAAGGGTAGAAGGGCTGGAAGAAAAAGTACTGGGTGGCAATTTTGTTGACAAAACCGGTAAGGTGTTGGGAAAACATAAAGGCTATCCTTTTTATACCATCGGGCAACGGAAGGGCCTCGATATCACTTTTGGCAAACCGGTTTATGTAACCAACATTATACCCGAAACCAATACCGTGATGCTGGGCGAAGAAGATGACCTGAACCGCCAGGATATGCTGGTGAACAAGATAAACTGGATAAAATACGAAGGTATAACCGACGGGCTGGAAGCACTTACCAAGATCCGTTATAAAGATAAAGGGGCACTGGCCACCCTGTTTAACCAGGATAATGGCGTACGGGTACAGTTCTCCCATTATGCCAAAGGCATTGCCCCCGGCCAAAGCGCGGTTTTTTATGAAGGCGATGATGTGATCGGCGGCGGGGTAATTCAGCGCGGACAAATAGCCTGATTCTCAGGCAATAAATAAATATTATAGAACGTTACCAACCGTCCCGGTTTTGCCGGGACGGTTCTTTTATAAAGCAACTAAATAACCCCTAAGGTTGTCCTGTAACAAAGTCGCTGTTTTACAAATCATTGTATGAAGAAATGTTTTATCTCCATAATTGCCGCCGGTGTGCTGGTTGTAAGTTTTCTGGTTGCCGGTTGCGATAAGAAAGATGATAGTTTTTCCTCCATAGCACTGGAAGATTATATGAATCTGCAAACCGGTAAATACATCACCTACCGGTACGATTCCCTGGGGTTCACCAATTACGGGCAAAAAGATACCATTGTGTCGTACCAGGCAAAAGATATGGTGGAAGGGCCCGCTACCGATAACCTGGGCCGCAGCGGCTGGCGAATTATAAGGTACCTGCGTGGTGTCAACAGTACCAACGAAAACGACTGGAGGCCGATAATGACCTATATGGTGATCCCCTCGCACCAACAGGTTGAAGTGAGTGAGAGCAATTTCCGGTACATAAAGCTTACCACCCCTGTAACGGATGGGCATACCTGGCGGGGTAATGGCTATTTACCCGATAACCCTTACCAGGACCTGTACGATTTCAGCAACGATGAAGATATTCAGAAATGGGATTATACCTACCAGGATATTGGCGCCAGCCTTACGCTGAATAACAAGAATTACGACAGCACCATTTCTGTTTTACAGATAGCCGATTCAACCAATTTGCCCATTCAGGTAACCGTACCTGCTTCCAAATCATATTGGATTGAAAAATATGCAAAAGGAATAGGCCTTGTTTATAAAGAAGTGGAACTGTGGGAATACCAACCGCCCACCAATGTTTCTGGTTACCGGCATGGATTTGGCGTGAAAATGACTATTATTGATCATAATTAACCGGGCACATCTCCGGTTAGGCATGGGATCCTTACCAAAACGATAACCTTCCATGAATAAAATAGTTACGCTGATAATAGGATTGACGGTAATTACCGGTATTACGCAAGCTCAGTTTACCCGATATATAGTTCAGTTTACCGATAAAAATGGAACGCCTTATACGCTTTCTTCGCCAGCTGCCTATTTATCACCGAAATCAATTACCCGCAGGATCAACCAGAATATCCTCCTTGATTCAACCGACCTGCCGGTAAACCCCGCTTATCTCGAAAGCATTCGCAATGTTCCCAATGTGACCATTTTGAATACTTCCAAATGGCTGAACCAGGTGCTTATTAAAACCTCCGACGCCAATGCCATTGCCACCATCAATGCATTGCCTTTTGTAAAAAAGTCGAACGGTATTGCGCCCCGCAGCAGTACAAGACATATACTCTCGACCGAACAGCCAAATGAAAGCGGCCAATCGCCCGTTTCGGTTAAACAGTCTTTCGGTACCACTACCTATACTGCCGCGGATTATGGCAGCATGTACAACCAGATACATCTCTTTAACGGCGATTACATGCATAAGCTTGGCTTTACGGGCCGGGGCATGACCATTGCCGTACTCGATGCGGGCTTTAATAACTATCTCGTAAACCCCGCTTTTGACAGTGTGCGGTTGCAGGGCCGGGTGCTGGGCACCTGGGATTATGTAAATAATGAAGCCAGTGTAAATGAAGATTATTCGCATGGCGCCTATGTGTTCTCCTTACTGGCCAGTAACCGGCCGGGTGTGCTGATAGGTTCGGCGCCACATGCCAGTTATTGGCTGTTGCGTACAGAAGACGTGAGCAGCGAATACCCGGTTGAAGAACAAAACTGGGCGGTAGCGGCTGAATTTGCCGATAGCGCCGGGGTCGATATGATCTCCAGCTCCCTTGGTTATACTGATTTCGATAATTCTGTTTTCAATCATGCTTACGCACAACGCAATGGCAATACGGCTATGATCACCATCGCGGCCGATTTGGCTGCAAAGAAGGGTATACTGGTAGTAGTGGCTGCGGGTAACAGTGGTGGCAGTTCAACCGACACGAAATATGTGGGCTGCCCGGCCGATGGCGATAGCGTGTTCACAATAGGGTCAATTGATATAAACCAGAATATTGCGTCATCGAGCAGCTGGGGACCTAACGGGGCCGGACTGCTAAAACCGAATGTAGTATCTGTTGGGCAAAACGCCGTGATCTCCACCTTAACAACGGGTAATCCTACTACGGGCAGCGGTACTTCCTATGCCTGTCCGCTCATGGCCGGCATGACAGCCTGTTTATGGCAGATGTTCCCCGAATTCGGTAATATGCAGATCATCGACGCCATTCAACAAAGCGCCAGCAAATACACCAATCCTGATTTCCGGTTCGGCTATGGCCTTCCCAATTTCAAAAGAGGGGTGGCCCTGTTGATCAAAAGATCTGCGTCGGCCGGCACTTCAATAAACAATTGCGTAGTTACCATAAACTGGAAGAGCAGGGACGATACCAGCTCGGTGTATACCCTGCAACGGCAATTGCCAGGCGAGGCCGGTTTTTCAACCGTTAATCAGATCAATTCTTCCTCCCTGTCATTTAAAGCGAACAGTTATATTTATAACGATACCTTACGCGCAGCAGGCGCCGGAATTATTCAGTACCGTATTGTACAAACCATACGGTCGGCCGATACGGCTGTTGAAATAGCCAACCTGCAACAGACGGTTAACACAGTTTGTTTTCCCGATAATACGTTAATGGCCCTGCCCAGCCCCTTCAATCAGCAGTTGCAGGTAGTGGTTAATTTACCGGAAGCGATCGCCAATATGGGTATCCAGATAACTGATATGATGGGCCGTATTGTATATTCGAAAAAAGCTGATAAGCCGGCCGGCTATTATAGCACAACCGTGCAAACAGCCAGCTGGAACGCCGGTATTTATGATGTTGCATTGTACAACAATACCAAACGCATCTACAACCGTAAGGTGTTGAAGAAATAAGCCTGCTTATTGTTTTTGAAATACCGCTCCAAATAAGGTGTCTGCCTTTTGATCATAACCAGTCAGCAAGGTTGAGCGTAACAGTTGCAGCGAATGCTGTTCCTGGATGAACTGAAGTACTTCCTCATTTTCTTTTCTGAATACCGAACAGGTACAATACAAAAAAAAGCCGCCCGGCTTCAGGTGGGGAATGGCATTGCTGACGATCTTTTTTTGCAGGTTGCTGTACTTTTCTATTTGTTGCGGATCGAAATAATACAATTGCTCGGGTGTACGGCTCCAGGTGCCGGAACCGGTGCAGGGCACGTCGGTGATGATGATATCGAATAATGGATGTTCGCCCGGAAGCATAGAAGAGGAAAGGTCTGCTACATAGGAATGATAATGCCTGATGCCTGCTGCAGCAAAACGCTTCTCCAGATTAAAAAGGATCGATTTTCTTACATCCGTCACCGTGAGGTCGATCTTCGGAAAGATATCATGGGCCAGAATAGATTTACCGCCGCTGGCTGCGCAGGCATCCCAGATCCTGAGCGCTTTGGGCGAAGTGGAAGGGGCGGAACCGCGGGCCCCAAGCGTAGTCGAGGGGCGTTCTATTGAATCGCGTATATACTCCATTAACTCCCCAATCCTTTGCGAGCTAAAGTCCTGTATCACTGCTTCTTTATCTATTTCAATCACTCCATCGATCTTCGATGCATTGGGTAAGGCCACACAGGAAGCACCTGGTTCGCCGAAGGGAATGCCTGCCTGTTGCAGTTTCCCTTTTACGGTTGCTCCTGCACCCGCGCGTACCCGCAAAAACAGATCGGGTTGGGTGAAAAAGGAAACGCAGAAATGTTCATAGTTTATGTCATCGCTTAAGGCTTCGCGCCAGGGAAACAGGTCATACATGGTCAATATTTGTCCGGCTGCACCCTGGTCATCATTAAAGACCTGTATTTTTTCAGGTAACGGTAAGCGCGTTTTTTCGTTCCATGCCGGTTTCAGGTGTTGCAGCAGTTCATTGGGTTCGTGGCTGCAAAAGAACAGTGCTGTGACGATGCGTTCTTCTGCCGGCAGTTGCGGCAATGCCTTGCCCAGGCGAAAGAATGCATAACATAACTGGGAAATATTCTTGCGGTCTTTTGACCCGTATTTCTTATGCTGGCTGAAGAATTGTTTAATAAAACTCCCGAACGGTTGGCTGCCGTTGTATTGTTGCAGCAACTGCACAGCGGTGTTCAAATGGGAGAAGTATTTCATAAGGCGCAAGTTACCATTCACCACCGGTTCTTTCCCAAAAAAATAATAACTTGATCTTCAATACTTCCCTGGAATGCGTACATGGCTTTTTATAGTATCGATGCTTTTATGGCATTTGTTTGCAGAAGGCCAGGCTGTTCCTTTTTCTTTCCGGAATATGAGCATCAATGAAGGGCTTTCCCAAAGCAGCGTGGTGGATGTTGCCACCGATGATGCCGGTTTTTTATGGCTGGCCACGCAGGATGGGCTGAACCGCTACGATGGACGCGAACTGGTGATCTTCAAAAAGAACTTCGATGATATTACCACTACCACCGGCAGCCGGTTGGGCAAGATCGTGAACGGGCGAAACAACACCCTGTGGCTGATCACCAGTGGCGGCAGGCTCGAAAAGTTGGATCTGTATAATGAGAAATTCACACCCATTCGTACCATCGGCGCCGATAGTATGGTGCCGCCGCCGGTGACCAGTTTGCTCCCGGATAAAAAAAATATACTGTGGATTGGAACGGAAAATGATGGGTTGTATAAATATGATGTTGCAAAAAATAAAGTGGTTGATCATGTAAACGTTGATGATTTCGGCCGGAACCAACGAAGTTCAATTCTGTACATTTTTCAGGACAGCCAAAAAGGAATATGGGTGTTAACAAACAACGGGTATACAATACTTGTTCCGTTATCAAACGGGTTGATGGGTTCTATGTCGCCCATGAAAGAAGGTATTCCATTTAGTGTTATGGATGAAGATACAGCCAAAACGCTGTGGATAGGAACATATGGTAAAGGACTTTATATGCAAAAAGGGCAAAATTTTGATTTTGTCCCCTTTACCGGTTATGGCGGCCAGAACAATTTACCAGGCAACCTGGTGATTGAATCGGTAAAAGCAGATGCAGATGGTCAAATATGGGTGGGCACCTATGGCAATGGGTTGTATTTGATCAACCCCGCCAAAGCTACCATCACACACTACCTGGTCAATAAAAAAGATCCGTTCTCCATAAGTTATAACGATATCCTGAGTATTAAAGAAGATAAACAGGGCGGTATCTGGATCGGCACCGATGGCGGCGGTGTAAGTCATTATGACAAGCGCCTGAATAATTTTGCAATGCTTACCAGTAATAATGTACCGCAAAGCATTTCCATTGAACAGGTGCGGGCCATTACCACCGATCAAAAAGGGAATGTATGGATAGGCACCAGTAATAGTGGGCTCACCTTTGCCAACATCCGAAATAATGCCTTCGAAACATTCCATTACCCACCGGCGCCCTGGGCGCAGGGCAATTACGACCGGGTGGTATCGCTGTTCACCGATGCGCAGGGCGATATATGGGTGGGTACACAAGGCAATGGCTTGCTGGTGGTTGATGCAGTCACCAAAAAAATAAAGACCCGGTTTTTCCCCGATGGGGAAGGGGTACAGCATATTCCCGATCATACCATCTGGTGTATGTTGCCGGCGCCCAACAACCAGGTATGGGCCGGCACCCGCAACGGCGGGCTTTGCCTCATGGATAAACAAAAAGGACTTATAAAGAATTACAATACCAGCGGTGAGGCGGGCTACCGTACGTTGGAGAATAATGTGCGCTTTTTAACCCTTATCAATGATACCACGCTTTGTATAGGGTTCGAGAAAAGAGGGATCCAGTTCCTGCAAACAAAAACGGGCCGCTTATTTACCAGGCCCAACGCTACGCTCGATGGTATGATGGCGAAGGAAACCATTTTCAAATGCTGCTGGTACCGGCAGCCTGTCTTATGGATCGGTACGCTGGGCCGGGGCATGGTAGCCTGTAACCTCAATACCGGTGAAACGCATGTCATCAACGATGAACAGGGATTGCCCAATAACACGGTATATGGTATGTTGTGCGATGAGCTGGGGCATGTATGGATAAGCACCAACAAAGGCATTTGCCGTTTTGTATCGCCTGGCAATCTGGGCCAGGTTAACCGTTCTGCGTTTACCACTTTTTTGGCAGAAGACGGATTGCAAAGCAATGAGTTCAATACCGGCGCGTATCACAAGGCAGCCGATGGCCGGTTTTTGTTTGGCGGCATCAATGGACTTACTATTTTTCAACCAGATCAAATTGCGTTGCTTAACCAGCCGGCACGGGTGGTGATCACCCAGGCGATGGTGAACAATCAGCCGTTGTTGAGCGATACCGGTATGGCATATAAGAAATTCCTGCGCCTGCCGTATAGCCAGAATGCGGTCTCTTTCAATTTTGCCGCACTTGATTTTGTTTCGCCCCGCCGGTTCAACTATTATTATCAGCTTTCGGGCTACGATACCAAATGGATCGATGCGGGCAACAGAAATTATGTGGCCTATACCAACCTGCCGCCGGGCCGGTATGTGTTCAAGGTAAAAGCGGCCATGCAGTTGCCTGAGAACAGTCCGGTAACCCTGCTCACCATCATTATTGATCCGCCCTTCTGGCGTACGCCCTGGTTTGTTTTGTTGTGTGTGCTGGCACTGGCGGGTTTACTGTATGCCGTTTACCGGTACCGCATTAACCAGCTATTGCGTTTGCAAAAGGTTCGCAACCGCATAGCTACCGATCTGCACGACGATATAGGCACTACACTCACCAATATCAGCATCCTGTCTGAGCTAAGTAAAAAGAAGCTGCTGCAAAAGGAAGACGCGGGCACCTTCCTCGACCGCATTGCTGAAGAAGTGCATAATTCGAGCCAGGCCCTGGATGATATTGTATGGAGCATCAACACCAAGAACGATACGCTGGAGCAAACCGTAGCGCGTATGCGCCGGTATGCGGCGGAAGTATTTGACGCTGCCAATATTACCTATACCCTGCAGCTCGATGAACAGTTCGAAAAGTATAAGCTGAATATGGAACAGCGGCGCGATATTTTTCTGATCTTTAAGGAGGCCATCAATAATATTTACAAGCATGCCAATGCAAAACATGTTGAAATAAAAGTATGGATTGAGAAAAGCCGGTTGCACCTGGTTATCCAGGACGATGGCAAAGGATTCGATATCAATACCGCTACCCATCGCAACGGCATCAAGAACATTCGTAACCGGATAGAAAAGTGGAACGGTCACATCGCGTTGTCATCAGTGCCGGGAAAGGGGACAGAAACCCGGGTTCATTTTCCGCTTTCTTAGTTCGTTAGTTTTTGAGTTATTAAGTTGTTGAGTAAACTCATGAACTAACAAACTCCCCCTAATGAGCGATACCCTTAAGTTGTATAACATAGTTACATTTGTATATGCCTATAAAGATCGTATTATTTGAAGATAATGACCGGTTGCGTGAGTCTTTGGCCTATCTGCTAAAGATGAATGGGTACGATGTGGTGGGGGATTATAACCAGTGTACCGATGCGGCCAATATTGCCAGGGTGTACGAGCCCGATGTGGTGCTGATGGACATCGACATGCCGGGCGATAATGGCATAAAAGGCGTGCAGTGGATCAAGGAATCGCGCCCGCAAACCTCGGTGATCATGTATACGGTTTTTGAGGATGATGAAAAGCTTTTCGAATGTTTGTGCGCCGGCGCCAATGGGTACCTGCTCAAGAAAACGCCCCCGGCCCGGTTGTTCGATGCCATACAGGAAGTGCTGGAAGGCGGCGCGCCCATGAGCCCGGTGATTGCGCGTAAGGTGTTGAACACATTTCAGGTAAAGGCAACTTCCAATAAGTATAATTTGTCGCCCCGCGAAATAGAGGTGCTGCAATGGCTTATAAAGGGCTATAGCATCAAGATCATTGCTGCTGAAATGAAACTGGCCTTCGATACAGTTCGTTCGCACCTGAAGAATATTTACCAGAAACTGCATGTGAACTGCGGTAAGGAAGCAATTGCAAAGGCGCTGAGTGAAAGGATTGTATGAAGGTGAATGGTCAATGGTGAATGGTCAATGAATCTCCGGCGGCGCGAGATTTTCCATTAATTCAAAATTCGCGAGCTTTTCACCATTGACGAGTTTAAAAGAAAAAGCCTCCGCTCTCTGCGAAGGCTTCTCTATATTATTTCAGGTTTCAATTACAACTCAAGTAACGCTTTCACCGGATCTTTACCAAACAGCAACAGCTCAGGATTTTCGAGCAATTCTTTCACCCGTACCAGGAAGCTTACTGATTCACGGCCATCGATGATGCGGTGATCGTAGCTTAATGCCAGGTACATCATGGGTTTAACAACTACCTGTCCGTTTATGGCCATTGGGCGCTCCTGTATCTTGTGCATACCGAGGATGGCGCTTTGTGGCAGGTTGATGATGGGTGTGCTCATTAAAGAACCAAACACACCACCATTGGTGATGGTAAAGGTGCCGCCGGTGAGCTCATCCATTGATAATTTATTATCTCTTGCTTTACCGGCCAGCTCAATCACTTTCTTTTCAATTTCAGCCATGCTCAGGCTTTCTACATTACGGATAACCGGAACGGTCAACCCGCGGGGTGTAGAAACGGCAACAGAAATGTCGGCGTAGTCGTGGTAAACCAGGTGGTCGCCATCGATATAGGCATTAACGGCGGGCCATTCCTGTAAAGCGATGGCGCAGGCTTTGGCAAAAAAGCTCATGAAACCGAGGTTAACCCCATGGCTTTCCTTGAACTTGTCTTTATGCTTGCTGCGGATCTCCATAATGCGGCTCATGTCAACCTCATTAAAGGTGGTGAGCATGGCCGTGGTATTCTTGGCTTCAACCAGGCGGCGGCTGATGGTCTTGCGCAGCTGGCTCATTTTTTCCTTTCTTTCTTCACGGCCGAACAGCGGTTTACCGCCGGTTACCCTGCCGGGATTTGATAAGGCGGCCAGTACATCGTTCTTCACGATCTTTCCGCTGAATCCGCTGGGTGTAACTGATTTGGGATCTACCTTTTTATCGGCAATGATGGCAGCAGCAACAGGTGTAGCTTTGATATCGTTTGATACAGCTGTTACAGGTGCTTGTGAAGTTTGTGTTGCGGGGGCCTCTTTTTTAGGTTCCGCTTTTTCTTCTTTTGCCGGTGTTCCGTTGGAGGCTGCTTTTTCGGGTTTGGCAGCTGTTTCATCAATAGAAGCCAGGATGTCACCGATCTTCAGGGTGTCGCCTTCCTGGGCTGATTGTTTCAGCACGCCTGCCTGTTCGGCATTTACTTCAAACGTGGCTTTTTCGCTTTCCAGCTCAGCGATCACTTCGTCACGCTCAACATAATCTCCGCTGTTCTTTACCCATTTTAATAAAGTAACCTCGCTAATGGATTCTCCAACTGTCGGAACTTTTATATCTATCATAAAAAACGTTTCTTGCTTGTTTACGTGTTAAATCGAAAAGGCAGTATCAATAATTTCAGCTTGTTCCTGGGCATGTACTTTGGCATAACCGGTAGCCGTGGCAGCGCTTGGCTGGCGGCTGATAACACCATAGTTAATGCTCTTCAGGTTCATTTGCAGGAAACTGGCTGCGCCCATGTTCAATGGTTCTTCCTGTACCCAGAACCAGGTGGCTTTGCTGTATTTGCGATACAGTTCTTCCAGTTGTTTAACAGGTAAAGGATACAACTGTTCGAGCCGTACGATGGCGGTATCTTTCTTGTTCTCTTTTTGCTGACGTTCTGCGAGGTCGAAATACACTTTACCGGTGCAGAATAATACTTTCCGAACCCGGTTGGCATCATCTGCATACGTATCGTCGATCACTTCTTTAAAGCCGCCGCTCAGGAATTCCTGTGCGGGTGAATAGGAGCCTACATGGCGCAGGTTGGCTTTGGGTGAGAAGTTGATCAACGGCTTGCGGAAAGGCCATGCCAGCTGGCGGCGCAGGGCATGGAATAAGTTGGCGGCCGTTGTAATATTGGTGATCACCATATTGTTTTCGGCGCACATTTGCAGGAAGCGTTCCATACGGGCGCTGCTGTGCTCAGGACCCTGTCCTTCATAACCGTGGGGCAATAACATGGTTATACCGTTCATGCGTTGCCATTTTGTTTCGCCGGCCGAAATGAACTGGTCGATCATGGTTTGCGCGCCGTTACAGAAATCGCCGAACTGGGCTTCCCATAATACCAGGGAGTTGGGATTTGCCATGGCATAGCCATATTCAAAACCCAGTACACCATATTCGCTCAGCAGGGAGTTGTAAATCCTGAACTGACCGCTGGCATCGGGTATCTGGCTTAACCGGCTGTAGGCTTTGTCGGTGTTCTCGTCGCGCAGTACAGCGTGGCGGTGCGAGAAGGTGCCGCGGCGTACATCCTGTCCGCTCATACGCACATCCTTGCCTTCGAGCAACAGGCTGCCATAGGCGAGCAGTTCACCGGTAGCCCAGTCAACCTTGCCTTCCTCGTTGTATAATTTTACTTTATCGTTTATGATCTTTTCTACCTTTTTCAATGGTTTGAAATCGGCAGGCCATTTCATGAGGGCGTCGAACACTTTTTTGAAATCGCCTTCGCTAAGCGCGGTTGCAGGTGATCTGTCGAAGTCTTCTTCAGTGGCTTTACGCAGGTTCTTCCAATCCAGTTCAGGCTGTTGGTAATAGTAGGGCAGTGGTTTCTGCTTTAATTCATCGAGGCGTTCCTGCAGGTCGGCCCAGAATTTCTTCTCCATTTCCTTGGCCAGGTCTTTGGCGTCTGATTCCCCGTTCTCGAGCAAATAGTTGGTATACACTTCACGCGGGTTGGCGTGTTTTTCGATGAGTGCATACAGCTGAGGCTGGGTGAATTTGGGATCATCGCCTTCGTTATGTCCATGACGGCGGTAACAAACCATATCAATGAACACATCTGAATTGAACTCCTGGCGGTAGCGGGTTGCTATTTCCACGCATTTGATCACCGCTTCTGCATCATCGCCGTTTACGTGCAATACCGGCGCCTGAATCATGGCTGCCAGTGAAGTACAGTAGTCGGAGCTGCGGGCATCTTCAAAATCGGTAGTGAAACCGATCTGGTTATTGATCACGAAGTGAATGGTACCACCGGTGTAATAGCCATCGAGGTCGCTCATTTGCAGCACTTCGTAAACAACGCCCTGTCCGGCAATTGACGCATCACCGTGAATGAGTATGGGTAGTATTTTGTCGAAATCGCTTTTGTACAGTACATCGGCTTTTGCGCGGGCAAAACCTACTACAACCGGGTCAACGGCTTCAAGGTGCGATGGGTTGGGCAACAGTTTCAGGTGAACTTCCTTGTTATCGGCTGTTTGCACCACGCTGCCGTAGCCTTTATGGTATTTTACGTCGCCGCTGCCCATGGTTTGGTCGGGCGTTGCGGTTCCTTCAAATTCGCTGAAGATCTGCTCATAGGTTTTACCCATGATGTTGGCCAGCACGTTCAAACGGCCGCGGTGCGCCATCCCGATCACCACTTCCTGCACATCGTTATTGGCAGCGGTAGTGATGATAGCGTCGAGGGCGGCAATAGTGGTTTCGCCACCTTCAAGGGAGAACCGCTTTTGGCCGATATATTTGGTGTGGAGGAACTTTTCGAAGATGACACCCTGGTTGAGTTTGTCGAGGATGCGTTTTTTCTGGTTGATGGCCAATGGTTTGGTAAAGCTCCGTTCCATTTCATTGGTGAGCCAGTCAACCTTTTTCTGCTCGCTGATGTACTTGAACTCGATACCTACATGGGCGGCATAGGTATTCTGCATGTGCTGCAGAATATTGCGCAGGGTAGTGGTACCCAGCCCGATCATATTGCCTGCATGTAAAGTTTTATCGAGGTCAGCTTCGGTAAAACCATAGAACCCGAGGTCGAGATTGGCGCCACGGTCTTTCCGTTGCCGTATGGGGTTGGTTTTAGCGATGAGGTGGCCTTTGTTGCGGTAACCCAGAATGAGGCGGTAGGCGCCCACTTCTTTTTTCCAGTCGAAACTTTCTGTGGCGCCGGTCGTTTCGCCGGCTACTGCGGTTCCGTTTGTCCCATTTTTGCCTTGTCCCACGGCAAAGTCAAATCCTTCAAAAAATTTTTTAAGGTCGGGATCAACACTGTTTGGGTCTTGTAAGAAATCCTGATACAGGTTTTCAATAAAGGCCGGGTGGGAATTGGTGATATACGAAAAATCCTTCATGAGGATGCAATTGAAACTTAATGTGTATTGAGTTATTTAAAATCGGGGTACAAATATCGGTCAAAAAAGGTAGGAACGGAAGTCAATTTCCCTGATTTTGTGTTTTTTGCCCGCAATATTACCAGGCCGCCGCTAAAACCTGCAAGGGACGGGCATTCTATGGTAATTTAGTGGATAAAAGACCGGTTAAATGATTGTTATTCATGGCCAGGCGACCGGGTTCAAGATTTTTCCAGTTTTATTTTTCGTTTTTTGGTGCAAATCCCTACCTTTGCATCCCCGAAAATTATTCGGACTTAAACATTGGAACGAAATGGCAAATCATAAGGCTACCAAAAAAGACGTGCGTCAAGCTGCTAAAAGACGTGAAAGAAATAAGTATTACGGTAAAACTACCCGTAATGCCATCCGTGATCTGAAAGCACTCAAGACTGGCGCTGAAGCTACAAAAGAGTTTCCTGAAGTAGCTTCTATGATCGATAAATTAGCTAAAAGAGGTATTATCCATAAGAATAAAGCCGCTAACCTGAAAAGTAAGCTGGCTAAGAAAATCAATACCTTGGCAAAATAAGTTGTGTTTGCTTTTAATTATGCGTTAGCATAATGAGCCAACACAATAGATTAGAAGATATTATTTTTTTTGTTTTTTCCTCCCGTTCACGCGGGAGGTTTTTTTATTTGTGGCTGGTTCAGGGGCCCCGGCCGTATAACATATTAATATTGAGGATGAAAAAAGGAAGCCCCATTTCAAACACTTGTAATTGTAGGCGCTGATGGTAGTGCAATGGTGCTCTTATTGCCTGGGCATGGTAGTCTAATGGCCTGGGTATTACACCGGAGTTGCACTGGATGTTAAGGCTGCAGTGCAACCCCAGTGCAACTCCGGTGCAACCCCTATCAGCAAATTGCTACAAATGTCTCGTCCTAAAATACCGTATCGGGAGCGTGGAGGTACCCTTGAACTCCAAACTGGCATCCAATAACCGGCAGTTTTCCTATATTTAAGGCCCAACAGTCACATTATGAGAATACTGCTGCTTATTTTATTACCTGTATCCCTTTTCAGCCAATCCATTCCAACCAAATTCGAACAAACCCAGGCAAAAGAAACGCCTACCTATAGCGAGATCATTTCCTGGTGGAAAATGATGGATGCCCGGTTCCCCACCATAAAAATGCAAACCATGGGGCCCACCGATGCCGGTTTTCCCCTGCACCTGGTAGTGGTGTCGAACGATGGCGATTTTGATATGGCCAGCCTGCGCCGGAAGAACAAACGCATTATCCTTATCAACAACGGCATTCATCCCGGCGAACCCGATGGCATCGATGCCAGCATGCTGCTGGTGCGCGATATTGCTGTTCATAAAATAACCCTGCCCGATAATGTGGTGCTGGCCATTATACCGGTTTACAATATCGGCGGCTGTTTGAACCGCAGCCCCTGGTACCGGGCCGATCAGAATGGGCCCGACAGTTTTGGCTCCCGTGGCAATTCTCAAAACCTCGACCTTAACCGCGATTTTATAAAATGCGATTCCAGAGAAGCCCGCTCCTTTGCGGCCATCTTTCACCTGTGCGATCCCGATGTATTTGTTGACAACCATGTAAGCAACGGGGCCGATTACCAGCATGTAATGACCCTGCTTACCAGTGAGTATAATAAACTGGGCGGTGTTATGGGCGAATACCTGCATAATACTTTTGAACCCGGTTTGTACAGGCTGATGAAGGATAAAGGGTACGACCTGGTGCCCTATGTTGATTTTGCCGGCAATACCCCCGATGCGGGGCTTACCGCTTATTTCGACGGCCCCCGGTACAGCAGCGGATACGCCTCGCTGTGGCACACCTTTGCATTTGTGCCCGAAACCCATATGTTGAAGCCCTATGAGCAACGCGTAAAAGCTACTTATGCCCTTATGCGGTCGTTTATTGAATTTACTTCCACCAACAGCGCTGCCATTAGTCAATTACGGTCTAATGCCCGAATAAATGATCTGAAGGCGAGCGGTTTCCCGGTGAGCTGGAAGCTGGATACCACCCGCCAGGAGCAGGTGCAATTCAAAGGGTATGAGGCTGGCTATAAGAACAGCGACGTATCGGGCCTGCCCAGGTTGTATTACGACCGCAACAAACCTTACGTAAAGCAATTGCCTTACTATAACTTCTATACGCCGAAGACCACCATTCAAAAACCCATGGCCTATATTATTCCGCAAGGCTGGTATAAAGTGATAGAACTGCTGAAGCTGAACCAGGTGGGCATGATGGCCTTTCGCCAGGATACGAGCATTGAAGTGGAGGTATACCATATCGAGGATTATAAAACATTACCCCGCCCGTACGAGATGCATCATTTGAACACCGAGGTGAAAGTAAGTACCACCAAACAGGTGGTGAAATTTCGCAAAGGGGATTATTATATTCCTACATTCAGGACCGACGCGCGTTTTATCGTAACCGTACTGGAACCCCAGTCAGACGACTCTTATTTTGCCTGGAATTATTTTGATGGCATTCTCGGCCGCAAGGAAGGCTACAGCGCTTACGCTTTTGAAGACATTGCGGCAACGTACCTGAATGAACATCCTGAGCTTAAAAAACAACTGGAAGCACGTAAGGCCAGCGATTCCACTTTTGCCAACAGCGCATCGGCACAGCTTGATTTTATTTATAAGAACTCCCCTTATTTTGAACCGGAATACCTGCGGTATCCTGTTTACAGAGAGGTACTGTAGGCCTTAACAGGTTTCTTCGTATATGCATTACATTGTTATTTCTAGCAATGCCTCAACGTTTTTTGAGCGGTTTCTCAAAGTTTTTCGATGTACTTCTAATTTGTAATACGGAGCACAGCAAACGATTACTTATTAAAATAAACAACGGGCTGTAATATGCGTAGTTTTCCGTTTGCAGCTAAAAAATATAAGCTACAATTTTAAGGATACCGTAACCCTAATCGTATCCCAATGAGAACCATCCTGAACCAAAGCTTTGGTAAAGTTGCTTTACTGTGGCTGGCAACTTTATTCACTGCTGTAACCGAAGCGCAGATCCAGTATGGATTTACCGCTGCTACGGGTACGTTCACTCCCAATACCGGGGCCACCACTTTGTATTCCGCCGGCACCGATGATGAGCTGTCGGCCGCACAGAATATCGGCTTCACCTTTGTTTATGGCTGCAACAGTTATACGCAATTTAAAGTGTGTTCAAACGGATTTATAAGTCTGGGAGCAGCTGCAACCAACAATACCTATACTAATGCACTTGCAACAACCGGCCAGGGGCCGCTTATTGCGCCGCTATGGGATGATCTTGTCGTTGGTACCGGCGGCAGTGTAAATTATGTGCTTACCGGCACCGCGCCCAACCGGGTGCTCACCGTAGAATGGTTGAATATGAAATGGAATTACCAGGCCCCCGTAGCTTCCACTTCTTTCCAGGTTAAGTTGTATGAAACCTCCAATGTTATTGAGTTTATTTACAGGCGTGAATCAACCACTTTAAACAATCCAACGGCTTCCATTGGGATAAATGGAGGCAGCAGTGCTACTGACTATTATTCGCTGAATGGGACTGGTACAGCCCCTGCAGCGGTGTATGGCATAGAAAAATACGATCTTAACAGTCAACCTGCCAGCAACCAGGTCTACCGGTTTGTGCCGGGCATAGGTACGGTCACGGCGGTTCAGGCCAGCACAGCTGCTGTTCCCAAATGTGAGCAGAACCAGGTTATACTGGGGGTACAGGTTACGGTTTCGTCGTGCGCAGCATCGCAAAGCCTTACACAGCTGCAATTCAATATGACCGGTTCAACCATTGCGGGTACCAATACCAACGACGTATCGAAGATCCATATTTATTATACCGGCAATTCTGCGGTTGCGGCCACTGCCAATGAATTTGTAAGCGGCGGTGTAACACCGGCTACGGGTACTGTTACGGCCAGCGGCTCGCAGGCGCTGGTAAGCGGTATCAATTATTTCTGGATCGTGTATGATATCAATACGGCTACCGCCACTACCGGTAATGTGCTCGATGCGCAGTGTACCCAGCTCACGATCACCGGCCTCAACTATACACCTGTAACCACCAACCCGGCAGGCAACCGCGCCATTGCCGCCTGCGCAATAGCGCCGGGCAGTGTGAAGAGCAACCTGGCCTTCTGGGTGAAAGCAAATGCAGGCACTTCCTCTACGGTCAATACTACTGCATTGACCTTGTGGAGCGATCAATCGGGTAACAGCCGCAATGCCACTTCCGCAGTTGCTGCAACCAGTCCGGTGTATTATGATAACAGCACCAACAACATAAATTTCAATCCGGTTGTAAATTTTGATGCGGCTGCCCAAAACACGGCGCTGGCCGATTTTATGGACATCTCCTCAAACGGGATCTTATCATCGGGCAATAATCCTTATACGGTATATGCGGTATTAAAACCGGGTACCGGTAACCTGAGTACGCCGGGTAAATTCCTTTTTTCGGGGATCTTCGATGCGGCAGGTAATACTTTTAATTCTTTTGATATCCGCTCAAATACATCCTTTAACGATTCGTGGTGTTTGAATGACCTCATCTCCACTGGTCAGTGGACGGCCAGCTATCCCAGCCTGGCTACCTATGATTTTAATTCGGTACAACGGCAGATGTTTAACGCCGGTACATCGGTGGGCGCAAAAGTTGGCAGCGCCCGCAATTCGAGTGACCTCAATTGTGCGCTGGGTTGTCAACGGGCTGTTACACCCAACAAGGAATTTTATGATGGCGGTATTGCCGAGATCATTTCCTATGCAAATACTTCGCACGACGCCACTACCCGGTATAAGATTGAATCGTACCTCGCCATCAAATACGGGGTTACGCTTTCGCATAACTATTTATCGTCAGTAGGTACTACGGTATGGAACCGGAGCATAAATACGGTATACAATAACAATATCATTGGCATTGCGCAGGATAATAACAGCGGGTTGAACCAGAAGCAATCGAAAAGCACGGCTGTGGTGCCTGATATTCTTACACTGTATGTAGGGCCGTCAAAAATAGTGAACCAGGCCGGTAATACCGGAACGTTCACTGCCGGCGATCAATCGTTCTTTATGGCTGCGCATAACGGTGACCCTTATTTATACACCGGCGCTGCCACTGAGGTGCCAGCCGGTATTTGCTGCCGGTTGCAACGGGAGTGGTTGTCGCAAAAAACGAATTTCACCAATACCGATCTCAAACTGGAATTCGATTTTAATGTGATCACTCCGGGCTATTCGCCATTGAACACGGCCGATCTGCGTTTGCTGGTTGATAATGACGGAAACTTTACCAATGCCACCATACTGGGCAGTCCGGCCGTAACCATCACCGTTTCGGCCAGTGTTGTTACTGTTACGGTGCCGGCGGCCAATTTCACCAGTACGCCCTACTTTACCCTGGCCTCTGTATCGGCCAGCACGCCATTGCCGTTACGGTTTGTGAAATTGAATGCCAATTGTGCCGGCAGTACGGCTCAAATAAACTTTACGACCGAGAATGAAATAAATACTGATCGCTATTCAATTGAACGCAGTGCCGATGGAAGGAACTTTACACCTTTGGCCGATGTAAAAAGCCGTGCTGCTACGGGGCAGCAGTCGTACCGTTGGACAGATGCAGCGCCCCTGGCTGGAACTAGTTACTACCGCATAAAAACCACCGGTGCCGATAATACAACCAGTTATTCTTCCATAATGACGTTTGTTGATTGTGGAACTGAACTGGTTCGGCTGGCAACCGATGCCACAAGCGGGGAGTCGGAGTTGTTCCTGCAATTATCCCAACATGCAGCAGTGGAATTAGCCCTGTTCGATGCAATGGGCCGGCGGTATGCGGTTCCTGGCGTAACAGGCAAACAAAATATGACCCAGGGAACTTACCGGTTTCCTGTAACAGGTACCCTGAAGACGGGTGTCTACATGCTTTCCCTTTCTATCAACGAAAATAAAAGGGTGTTCCGGCTGGTTAAACAATAGCTATGGGTTGATAACAGCCAGGTATTTGATAAGGAGGGTCTCCGCCAGTTGCGGAGGCTCTTCCTTTTTTTGGGGCAGGTAGTTAGAACTTCAGATGCCTTACAGTTAACCCATCATTGATCAGCTGTTTCAGCGAGTCGATGCCAATGCGTACATGACGTTCTACAAAGTTAGCGGTAACCTTTTTGTCGCTTTCCTCGGTTTTTACGCCTTCGGGCACCATGGGCTGATCGCTTACCAGTAACAGCGCACCAGTTGGTACCTTGTTGTAAAAGCCTACAGAAAAGATGGTGGCTGTTTCCATATCAATGGCCATGGCCCTGATCTTTTGCAGGTATTCCTTGAAATTCTCATCGTGTTCCCATACCCGGCGGTTGGTTGAGTATACGGTTCCGGTCCAGTAATCGATGCCATAATCGCGAATGGTGGTGGAAACGGCTTTTTGCAGGGCGAATGCCGGCAGGGCAGGCACTTCGGGTGGAAAATAGTCGTTGGAAGTACCTTCTCCTCTAATGGCTGCAATGGGGAGAATGAGGTCGCCGATGTTGTTGCGCTTTTTCAATCCGCCGCATTTACCCAGGAACAGGGCGGCCTTGGGTTCAATGGCTGTTAGCAGGTCCATAACAGTAGCTGCGGTGGGGCTGCCCATACCAAAATTGATGATGGTAATGTTTTCGGCAGTGGCGCATTGCATGGGGCGGTCGTTGCCAATTACGGGAACATTGTTCCATTCGGCAAACATTTTTACATAACCGCTGAAGTTGGTGAGCAGAATGTATTGACCAAAATTCTCGAGGGACTCTCCGGTGTAACGGGGCAGCCAGTTTTTGACGATTTCATCTTTTGTTTTCATCTGAAAATATATTATTTTTTTTTGGCCAGATGGAACTTACAATGGCAAAATTTTCATTTCGCTGAATGTAATAATGAAAATTTTGCCATTGACGTTTCATCTTTTTTATTCTTCTTTTTTAGTTGGGTCAATCGTTATTCCCGGTGGGCATTTGCTGATCGCAGATGATGATACCGTTTAAGTTAATCAATAAATTTCGTTTATTTTAGGCAAACAGGCGGTGTTTTTTGGTTAATTAGTTATGAAGTAGGGGAGCGTGTGATTTGTAACCGGCAGCCTTTTGTACAACAAATAGTAGTTTTGAGGCTATGATCAGGATTGAATATCCCGACTTCCCGTTCCGGATGAAAAAGGAAGAAGGGAAGGAATTTATTTTTGATGAGAACCGCCGGCAATGGCTGCGGCTGACCTCCGAAGAATGGGTAAGGCAGAATTTTATGCAATACTTATTACAGGTTAAGAAGTATCCGGGTTCGCTCACTGCTGTTGAAAAAGAGATCAGGCTGGGGGAGTTGAAAAAGCGGTTCGATATACTGGTATATGATGCGCAGCATCAACCCTGGTTAATGGTTGAATGCAAAGGAATGGAGGTTGCATTAAATGATGCTGTATTGCAACAGGTATTGCGATATAACATAGCCGTACCCGTTCCTTATTTGGTAATTACCAATGGTTCAGCCTGTTTTGCTTATATTAGAAAAAATAACCAGCTGCAATTGCTTGAGGCTTTGCCCGAGTTTGGAATTTAAGTTGTTGTTAACGCTTTTTATGCTTTCTTTAGCTTAACCAACAACCTGTTTTATGGATAGATCTATCCATGAGAAAATTGAAGCCCTCACCAGCCGCATTCAGGCGCTGGCGAGGCAGCAAACAACCATCAGCAATCAACTGCTACAGTTGATCAATGAGCTCGACGAGCTGAAGCGGTCAATTAATACGTCAACAACCGTAACCGGATCTGCAATAGAACAACCCGCGGTAACAACCATTGAAGTACATGAGGTAATAGAAGCCCCCACGCATTTGCCACCACCGCCACCACCACCGCGCAGAATAGTTCGCCCGGCGGCGCCACGTTCGTCTTCCTCTTTTGAAGAATTCATTGGAAAGAATGTTGCCAGCAAGGTAGGTATACTGGTTACCATTATAGGTATTTTTATTGGCGCCAAATACGCTATTGACCATGATATGGTGAGCCCGGCGGTACGGGTGATGGCCGGGTATATAAGCGGGGCCGCATTGATTGCCGTTGCCGCCTGGTTAAAGAAGAAATATGAAGCCTATAGCAGTGTATTAATGGGGGGCGGACTGGCAGTATTGTATTTCATCACCTACATTGGGTACAGCTTTTACGCACTGATGCCACAACTGGCAGCCTTTGGATTGATGCTGGTGTTTACCGCCGGCACTGTATATGCCGCCTTGTTATATAACCGCGTTATTATTGCACACCTGGCGCAAATAGGCGCCTATGCCATCCCATTCTTATTAAGTGATAATTCAGGACGGTATGCCGTTTTCTTTGCCTATATGGCGGTCATTAATACCGGCATACTGGTAGTGTCGCTGTACAAGTACTGGAAGTCGTTGTTCTATGCCGCCTTTATACTTACCTGGATCATTTATGGCTCCTGGTATTTTTTGAGTTTTAAAAACGGGTTGCATAACACCATTGCCTGGACCTACCTCAGTATTTTCTTCCTGATCTTTTATATAACCTTTCTCGCGTACAAGATCATCAGGAAAGAAAAGTATGAGCTGCATGATGTGTTTGTGCTGTTGAGCAATGCGTTCATCTTTTATGGTATTGGGTATAGCCTGTTGCAGTATGAGCAAACGGGTATTAATTACGCCGGCGCATTTACGCTTGTCAATGCGGCCATTCATTTGGTGGTAAGCCAGGTGATCAGGCGGCTGCAACTGGCCGACCGGTCTTTATATTACCTGGTGCTGGGGCTGGTGATCGTATTTTGTACCATTGCCATTCCTGTGCAGCTGGATGGTAACTGGGTTACCCTGTTATGGACCGCCGAAGCGGTGCTGGTATTTTTAATAGGGCGGTTGCGAAAGGCGCCTGCTTATGAACAGCTGGGCGCCGGGCTGGTGATACTGAGCTTTGTAAGCCTGGTGCAGGACTGGTTCAACCACACAAACACGTTCCTTTATCCCGATAAAAATCCGGTTCATCCTTTTATAAATATTGTATTTGCCACCGGGGTGCTGGTAGCGGTGGCGCAGGGAGCCATTATTTTTTATAACAACAATAAAAAATACCAGTCTGAATTACCGGCCGGCAGTATTTACCGGGGTTTTTATAATTATGCCTTGCCGGCTATATTCCTTGTTACCGCTTATTTTTTATTCTTTTTTGAAATTGGAGGATATTTCCTGCAGGTCGAAACACAGCATCTTTCGTATGGTATATATGAGGGAGTCTGGGGCTCACGCTATGAAGCGTTTGAATTTATTGTATTGCTGTTATATTCCATGACGTTTAATATTGTACTAATGCTGATCAACCAGCGATGGGTACGCAATAAAATACTGGCGGCTTTTTCGCAACTTGGTATTGCTTTGATGATGATCGTGCTGGTGACGAAGGCTTTATCGGTGTTGAACGAAATAACGCGAACTTACCATCAACATGGGCCGGGCTATTTTGGAGTAATGGAATTTATTATCAGGTATGCCGTGGTCGCATTCACAGCTATTATGCTGTACACCGGGAACCAAACCCGGTTGGCATTTGTACGGGAGGCCTGGGTGCCAAAAGCCTGGTCATTGATGGTGCATACCATTATATTTTCTTTTATGAGCGCGGAGTACCTGAGCTGGACGACTGCCGATGGTTCCGACAATCAATACAAATTAGGATTGAGCATTCTTTGGGGCATATATGCGTTGGCGCTGGTGGTGCTGGGCATCCGCAAAAAGCAAAAGCATTTGCGGCTGGCCGGTATTGTATTGTTCTCCGTTACGCTGATCAAATTATTCCTGTACGACCTGGCCGGTGCCGGCACCATTACCAAAACGGTATCGTTCATTTCGCTGGGTGTATTGTTGCTGGTAGTGTCGTTCCTGTATAATAAGTATAAGGAAGTATTGTTTGGTGAACCAGACAGGAGTGGGGAATAAGAGCGGGAACAGGTTCCCGCCTTGTTATTATTCTTTATTCCATTCAATAGGCGTTGTTTCGTAATGCTTCATTTCTTCTATGTTATTAAAAAATGGTTTTACGAGATTAAAGAAGGGCATGAAGTCAGCGCTTTTTCTAAAGCCGTTCAAATGCTCATCCATAGAGGTCCAATGAATGATAACGATATACCGGTTGGGTTCTTCCTTACCATGCACCACTTTATATCCTAAACAATAGGGTGATGATTGCAGGTATTTGCCGGCGCTGGTATACGCCTGTTCAAAGCTGGCTTGCTGACCGGCAGCAATGTTGTACCGGATAATTTCAACGGAATAATCTTTTTTCTTTTCCATTTTGTTACTATTGGTTTGTGCAAAGTTGTGTTTCGATAAAAGGCCGCCTGTTAACAGCAGCAGTAATAGTGCATGTTTCATTGTATAAGATTTCGGCGTCCAAGTTAGCCGGTACAAATGGGTGAAACAATAACTTACCTGAAAGTAAGCCCGGCCTGTTGTTTGTTTATTAAATTGCAGAAACTGTTATCTCATGATCAAATTGCACAACAAAACCTATACCTGTCCGGTTGATGTTACGCTCAGCTTTATTGGCGGTAAGTGGAAGTTGCTGATATTATCGCACCTGCATCAGTTTGAAAAGAAAAGCTTCAGTGAGATCAGGGATAATTTGCCCGGGGTTTCTGAAAAAATGTTAAGTCAGCAATTGAAGGAGCTGGAGCGTGATAAATTAATTGAGAAGAAAGTATTATCACTTAAGCCGTATAGAGTGGAATATAGTTTAACGGCGTTTGGCAAAAGCCTGTCGCCGCTTTACGCCTTCATTAGTGAATGGGGCATCGGTTATTTAAAAGAGAATGGGATCGATTATGTGAAGGACCAGGCGTTGTATAAATAAAATTATCTTAAAGAAATGAATAATGGATCAAAGAGTCTTTTTATTTAGTGCCGGTACAAAAAGAGCCCCGACGGTACCATCGGGGCTCTTTTAAAATGTGTTCAGCATTCTTCTATGGGAATATCCCCAACTCAGCGTAGCTGGTACCTACTTTGTTGATGGCAACTACATAGGCGGCGGTACGCATATCAGGAATTTGCGGGTTCTTTTTCCACACATCCATGATCTCGCGCGTGGCGGTGATCATGGTCTCTTCCAAACCACTGCGCACCAGGTCAACTTCCTCCGGACCATGCAGAATGAGCTCTTTCTCTTTGCCATCCACTCTTTTACCGGTAAGATCTTCAATGCTTCCCAATATATGTGTGTTCAAATTTTCAGTAAAGCGTTTTTCCATACGGCCATAACGCACATGGCTAAGGTTTTTCAGCCATTCGAAATAAGAAACGGTTACCCCACCGGCATTGAGGTACATATCGGGCACTACCAGTATGCCTCTTTTGGCAAATATTTCATCGGCTTCAGGCGTAAGCGGTCCGTTCGCGGCTTCACCAATGATCTTTGCTTTTACGTTAGGTGCGTTTTGACCATTGATCACGTTCTCCAGCGCTGCCGGGATCAGGATGTCGCACTCCATTTCCAGGGCGTCGGTATTTTTGGCGAAATTGGTGCCGCCGGGGAAATTCAGGAGAGAACCTTTGTTTTTGCGGTGCTCTATCACTTTCTCAATATCGAGCCCGTCCATATTATAAATAGCGCCTTCATATTCACTTAAGCCTACAATTTTAGCGCCGTGTTCCTGGAAGAATTTGGCGGTGTGGTAGCCCACATTACCCAAACCCTGCACCACTACGCGTTTACCTTCAACACCAACGGGTAAACCGAGTTTATCCATTACCTCATGCATTGACAGTACTTCGCGCAGGCCAAAGAAAACACCCAAACCGGTTGCTTCGCGACGGCCGCGTACACCCCCTTGCGTAACGGGTTTACCGGTTACGCAACCCAGTCCGTCAATTTCGCCGGGGCGCATGCTGGTATAGGTATCCACGATCCAGGCCATTTCACGTTCGCCGGTACCATAATCAGGGGCCGGTACGTCGATGCCGGGGCCAATAAAGTTCTTTTTGATCAGCTCGGAAGTATATCGCCGGGTAATTTTTTCCAGTTCATAGGGCGTGTACTTTTTGGGGTCGATGGTGATACCGCCTTTGGCGCCTGCAAATGGCACGTTCACGATGGCGCATTTGTAGGTCATGAGGGCGGCAAGGGCCATTACTTCATCGAGGTTCACTGAAAGGGCAAAACGAATACCCCCTTTACAGGGCAGTTTGTGATGTGAGTGCTGTACGCGATAAGCCTTGATCACTTCTATCTTATCGCCGATCTTAACCGGGAAATGCATGCGGTATACTGCATTGCATTGTTTGATCTGTTCCAGGATACCGGGATCCCAGGTAGTGAATTGGGCGGCTTTGTCGAAGCTTTTTTCAACCGCGCCAAAAAAACTGTAATCTGACATGACTTAAGCTGTTTTTGTTTATGTATTGAGCAGTATATGACAAGCTGATGGCTAATAGTCGGGTAGCTGCCGGAATAAAGTTCCGGTTCTAACCAAAAACTACCGCCCCGTTAATAGATTCAGATACAAATGGTACGGCTATACAACATCTGCTTCACCAGGCGCTTTAAGCGCTTTTCTCCAACTTTGAGATCTTTCTATCGAGCCGGATCACGTACAGGAATAAACCGATCAGGATAGTAACGGCAACGGCCAGCACAACATAGATCTTGTTTCCTGCGCCCAAACCGGTAGGGGTTTGCGCTGTTGTATGGTTCGCGGTGTCCTGGGCCTTGGCCAGTAATTGGACAAATAAAACGATCAGGGTGACAATTAGTTGCTTCATACTAAAATTTATGCAGAATGTTTTTTCTCTTCCAGTATACGAACACGTAGTCTGAGGGTAGATATCCAGGTGGTCAAAAGGGTCCAGCCAAATACGGCAGGCCAGAAAACGGTTTCCATGGTAGCATCCAAACTACTGCCGCCTAACCCCGGGTTTCCTTCATTTCCTTTACCGCCGGGATGCAGGGATTCTGTTAACCGGGGTAAGATCATGATCATGGGTATATAAATAAAATAGGCAAATATGTTATAAACAGCCGCCACCCGGCTTCTTTTATCCATATCGGGCATGGAATTGCGCAGTACAAAGTAGGCTATATAGATAAGCAGGGCAATGGCAGCGCCAATTTGTTTGGGGTCGTTGCTCCAGGCTGCCCCCCAGGTATAGTTGGCCCAAATGGCCCCGGTGAGCAAACCCAGGCAGCCCATTACTGTTCCTGTACGGGCAAATTCCGTGGCAATAATGTCGTACCTGTGGTTGGGTTTACGCAGGTAGAGAATGGAATACACCAGCGATACAGTAATTAATATTAACTGGCCGAACCACATGGGCACATGGAAGAAGAAATTGCGCATGCTTTCGTACAGGTTACTGTTGGCATACGCCGTTTCGTATGGAAGGGGAATTAATAGGCCTGCAATAAAAGTATAGAGCAGTAATATGATACTCAGTATTTTCCACCATTGGAGGCGCATAGAGTCCTGTAGTTTGTTGAATGATCATTGGTACCTGTAAGCAATCCGACCAACCCAATGATCCGAAATAGGTGGGGCAAAATTAGGGGAAAGAAAGTAATTAGAAGGGGTTTTTGGATTACCTGCAAGTTCTTTGGATGAATTGTACCGTAGTTTCCGGTTACCAGTTTCCAGTTACCAGGCCCCTAGTCTTTCCAGAGGAATGGAAAAAGAATGACCGCCAGTGCAATGACGAGCACATCAAGCGCCACCAGCAATAGAACGATCTGCAGCAGACCTGCCTGTATTACATCGGCAAAGGCGGTGTTCGACATTTTCATCAGCAACAATACCTGGGGAATTATTAACGGAAAACCCAGAATGGCCATAAGGGCAGCGCCCTGGCGGGCACGGGCGGCAATGGCTGCCAAAAAGGTAAATACCAGGCTTAAACTGCAGCCGCCGAGGCACACAAACCCGATAAACCGTACGGGATTTTGCAACGGGTTCCCCATAAGCACCTGAAACAACAACAGGCTTACAATGCTCATAAGTATCATTAAGCCGGCATTGAATAATAATTTGGCAAGAATGAAATCACGTGCACCGGCTACTGTATAAAAGTATAACATGCGGCCCTGGCTTTCCTGTAAAAAACTTTTGGCAACCGCATTCACGCAAATAAACAGTTGTATCATCCAGAACAACCCGTTCCACACTTTTTCTTCGGGTTGTCCCATCGCGAGGTACAATACGAAGATGGTGGAGGCTACATACAGTAAAATACCGTAAAAAGTGTATTGCTGCCTGATCTCGAGCAGCAGGTCTTTTTTAATAAGTGCCAGTATATGATTCAATGCCCTGAAATTTACTTTTAACTATTTACTTACATTTCACCGGCTTGCTTATTGCCGTTCATAATAACACTTCCTGCATCTTGGTTCGTACAGATCTTTTTCACCCAGCAAGACCTGTGCATTGACCGCTTTTTTACGAAAGGAATAATTAGCGATATGGCCGCATTTTACGCAAATAGCGTGCAGCTTGGTAATAAAATCGGCTTTTGATAACAGAAAGGGCATTTGCCCGAACGGTTTACCGGTAAAATCCATATCGAGGCCGGCTACAATAACCCTTATTCCTTTTAATGCGAGCTGATCGCAAACATCGGGTAGCTGATCATCAAAGAACTGCGCTTCATCAATGCCGATAACGTCAGCCTCCCCATGCAATAATAATATTGTTTGGGAGTTATCAATAGGGGTACTCAGAATGGCGTTCTCATCGTGTGATACGATGTTCAGCACATCATACCGCACATCCAGCTTCGGCTTAAAGATTTCTACCCGCAGGTTGGCGATCTTTGCCCGTTTTAGTCTCCGGATCAATTCTTCGGTTTTTCCGGAAAACATAGACCCGCAAATTACTTCAATACTGCCCCGGCGTTCACCTGATATATTAGGTTCTATAAACATCTTAACGGAAATAGGTACAATAATTGTTAACTTTATCAATTAACTCTAACCATAAAAAAGTACCCGCTTATTATGGAACGTTTAGCACAACTTATTGGCAAATTAAATGAACAATTTGCACAAAATGCCGATCCGTTTCAACTATTAGTCACTACCCAATTAATTGAAACAGAATTGGTACAGATGTCGACGTCCACACACCGAACTGTCAATTCGTCTAAAGTGGCAGTGGTGATGCCGGCGGCTAATGGGCATGCCTACCCCAACCGGCGTACAGCGGATGAAGCAAGACATCAGCCAGTGGTAAATAAACCGGCTGTAGTAGAAACCCCAACCGTTGAAGAAACTTCAACTGTTGTAACTGCACCAGCCATTGTGGCTGCCGCCCCCGTGGTGGTAGAAGCTCCGGTAGTGGTTGAAACCCAGCCCGTGGTAAATGCTACCGTAAACGGAACCAACGGAACTGTGGAAAAAAATAATGGCCATCACCACGAGGCCGAACAGGCCGAATATGGGTACAAATTCGACCCCCTGCGCGAAATTCCTACCCTGGCTCATCAACATGCGGTAAAAGAACTGAACGAGGTAATGGCTACCAAAGACGCTTCCCTTAATGAAAAGTTAAAAGAAGAGGTAAAGGAAGTAGCACATGTGCTCAACGATGCACCGGTACGCGATCTGCGCCGGGCTATCGGCATCAACGACCGCTTTGTATTTATCAGCGAACTCTTCCGCAACGACGAAGTGATGTACGAACGCAGCATAAAGACCATTAACAGTTTTCGCATATTGCCCGAAGCCCAATACTGGATCGAACGGGAATTAAAGGTCAAACTGGGCTGGGATGAAAATAAAGAAAGCACCCGCCACTTCTATCAGCTGGTTAAAAGACGGTTCTCCTGAATGTATTGCATTATCTTTTCTGTAGCTCCCTTATTATTATATACGTAATTACGGGCGGCTTCACAGCTTGCCCTGTACGCAGGGCCATCGGATAGCAGGTCATTTAATGTTTTCTCCAGTTCAAGGGCCGTATTGATCACCAACGCGCCACCCTGCTGAACCAGTTCCACCGCTTCTATATATTTATCGTACACCGGACCAATCACTACCGGTTTGCCATAGACCGCAGCCTCCAGCACATTGTGTACGCCATCATCGCCAAATCCACCGCCTACATACGTAATAGTGGCATATTTGTACAGTTTCGATAACATGCCAATATTGTCGATAATAAGAGTATTGGGCGCCGGGGCGGGGCTGTCGAGCTGCCGGCCTCTGGGCACCGGGCGGGGCGCCTCGGGGTTAGCGGGCAGGCCCGAAAAACGCACACTGTTTTTAAACAGCTTCTCCACTTCTTTCAAATGCTCTTCATGTATTTCGTGCGGGGCAATAATGAACTTTATTTCGGGGTGGGTATTGGCATAATGATCGAGTTCTTCTTCATCCTCGGGCCAGGTACTGCCGGCCACCACCACGGCACTATCGCCACAAAAATGAGCTATTGGGTCAATGTTCCTGAATTGTTCCGCTATTTGTACAACCCGGTCGAACCGCGTATCGCCGCTTACACTTACATTATTGTTGAAGCCTATGGTGCCCAGTAATTGTTTTGACTCTTTTGTTTGAACAAACAGGTGGTTGAAACTTTCAAGCATGTACCAGTGCAGGCGGCCATACCATTTGAAAAATGGCTGGTCGTTCCTGAAAATACCCGATACCAGTAACAGCGGGATTTGCTTCTTTTTTAATTCAGTTAAATAATAGAACCAGTATTCGTATTTGATCCAGATCACCAGATCGGGTTGAACCGTTTTGATGAACCGGCGGGCATTTGGCTTCGAATCCAGTGGCAGGTACATTACATAGTCGGCCCCGGAACTGTTTTTACGTACTTCATAACCGCTGGGGGAGAAGAAGGTCAGTAAAATTTTGGCGGTGGGATATTGGTGCCTGATGGCTTCCAGCACCGGCCGGCCCTGTTCAAATTCACCGAGGGAAGAACAATGTATCCACACGAGGGGCGAATGGTGAGTGGTGAGTGGTGAGTGGGCGCCCTCCGGGTTTTCGGGTTCGCTTTCCACTTTCTTACTTCTTACTTCCGACTTCGGCCCCTTGATTTCCGGGAGTTGTTTTCCAACTTCCTGCCCTCTTATTTCCTGTAATTCAGTCCATATTGACCTGCGGCCCCTGAGCCATAAACGCGCTTTGGGGTTCCAAAGGGAACTAATACGGATGCCGATCGAATATATAATCAAAAAGATATTATAAATAAACAGGTGCACGGTAATAATTTAATCCAGAAAAAAAAACAAATGTCGTTTTTATCGTCAGAATTGTCAAATAGCGCAAAATAGCGGTTTTGCGGTTGTTTTTATAGTGTGTGCTGCCACCCCTTTTTCAGCTCCGGAATGGTTCATTTTGCCAAAACGTTAATTCGGGCCGCAGGTATATGTACTATAAATATTTTTTATATGGTTGCAGCCAATTGGGTTGTAAGGCTGCCGCACTTTGTGATAGGCTTGCTAACACCGTTTTTTTGCAGTACGTTTGTGCCCGTTTTTAATCAAAAATAGAATAGCATGCAGCCCATACAAATGGTTGATTTAAAGCAGCAATACGCAAAAATAAAAACTGAGGTAGATTTAGCTATAAAAGAGGTGATCGACAGCACTGCTTTTATTAATGGCAAGGCGGTGCAGGACTTTGCTGCCGGGCTGAGCAAATACCTGGGGGTTAAGCATGTTATTCCCTGCGCCAATGGAACCGATGCCCTGCAGATCGCTTTAATGGCATTGGACCTTAAACCGGGCGATGAAGTGATAACACCTTCTTTTACCTTTATTGCTACCACAGAAGTGATTGCCCTGTTGCAATTGAAACCTGTTTTTGTTGAAGTAGACCCTAAAACTTTCTGTATAGATCCCATTGCCATTGAAAAGGCAATTACGCCAAAAACGAAAGCCATTATTCCGGTTCACCTGTACGGACAGGCAGCCAATATGGAAGCCATCATGGACATCGCCAACCGCCATAAGATCTATGTTATTGAAGACAATGCGCAGGCCATTGGCGGTGATATTCAGTTGAACGACGGCACAACGAAAAAGACCGGCACCCTGGGTACTATTGGTACCACTTCTTTTTTCCCTTCAAAAAATCTGGGTTGCTATGGTGATGGCGGCGCCCTCTTTACCAATGATGATGAACTGGCTGTTGTGTTGAAGATGATAGCCAACCATGGAGGATCGAAAAGATATTACCACGACCGTGTTGGCTGTAACAGCCGGCTCGATACTATACAGGCAGCAGTATTGAACGTAAAGCTGCCGCATTTGGATGAATATATTGCCGCACGCCGCAGTGCCGCTGATTTTTATGATAAGGCCTTTGCCGGAAATAAAAAGATCACGGTACCTTACAGGGCGCCTTACAGCAACCACGTGTTTCACCAGTATACCCTGTTGCTTGAAGGCGTTGACCGCGATGCGTTGAACAAATTCCTGGCCGACCATGGCATTCCTTCCATGATCTATTATCCGGTACCTGCCCACCGCCAGCAAATGTTTGCAGCTTTTGGCGGTTCCCAATTCGAACTGAAAACAACCGACTGGTTGACCGAACGGGTAATATCCCTTCCTATGCATACCGAACTGAGTAATGAGCAGCTCCAGTTCATTACCAGCAAAGTGTTGGAGTTTATTAATAACCAGTAACCTTATTTCTATTAAGGCACTATTAAAACATCCTCAAAATGAAAATTGCTGTAGTAGGCACGGGCTACGTAGGATTGGTGACAGGAACCTGTTTTGCCGAAACGGGTAATGATGTTACCTGCGTAGATATTGACAAGGTAAAAGTTGAGAAACTTTCTTCAGGCCAGATCACTATTTACGAACCAGGACTCGAAAAATTATTTTTGCGCAACGTAAAAGAAGAGCGGTTACGCTTTACCACCAGCCTGTATGATGGCGTAAAAGATGCCGAGATCGTTTTCCTGGCATTGCCCACACCGCCGGGTGAAGATGGAAGCGCCGATCTTAAATATATCCTCGGCGTTGCCAAAGACCTGGGCGGGCTGATGACCGATTATAAAGTGATCGTTGATAAAAGCACCGTGCCTGTAGGTACTGCTGAAAAAGTATACGATGCAATTTCCAAAACATATGTAGGTGATTTTGATGTAGTGAGTAACCCCGAGTTTTTGCGCGAAGGGGTGGCTGTGGATGATTTCATGAAACCCGACCGCGTTGTAATAGGCGCTTCTTCTGAAAGGGCCCGCAAGGTAATGGGTGAATTGTATGCCCCTTTTGTACGTTCGGGTAACCCTGTTATTTATATGGATGTTCGCTCGGCCGAGCTTACCAAATATGCCGCTAACTCCTTCCTGGCAACCAAGATCTCTTTTATGAATGAAGTTGCCCAGCTGTGTGAACGCCTGGGCGCCGATGTAGATATGGTGCGCCGTGGTATCGGCAGCGACGACCGCATTGGTAAACGCTTCCTGTTCCCGGGCATTGGGTATGGTGGAAGCTGTTTCCCCAAAGATGTGCAGGCCCTGGTGAAATCATCCAATGAAGTAGGGTACGATTTTCAGATCCTCAATGCCGTGATGGATGTGAATGAAAAACAAAAGCTGCACCTGCTGCCCAAGATCAAAAGCTATTTCAAGAATAACCTGAAAGGCAAACGTTTTGCCCTGTGGGGACTGGCCTTTAAGCCCAACACCGATGATATTCGCGAAGCCCCGGCTTTATACATCATCGATGAACTGGTAAAAGAAGGTGCAACCGTTTGTGCCTATGATCCCGAAGCGGTGAACAACGTGCGCCATTTGCTGGGCGATAAAATTGTATATGCCGAAAACCAGTACGATTGTCTGGAAGGCGCCGATGCACTGATCATTGCCACCGAGTGGAATGAGTTTCGCACGCCCAACTTCCTGAAGATCGTAACGGCACTCAGGAATAAGGTGATCTTCGACGGACGTAACCTGTTCGAAACGGATGCTATTAAGGAATTAGGCTTTTACTATGAAAGTGTGGGCCGGGCCGTAGCAGATCCGGCAGTTAAACAAAAATAAATAACCTTTCCCATGTCAAAGAAAAGAGTACTTATTACCGGAGCTGCTGGTTTTTTAGGTTCACACTTATGCGATCGTTTTGTTAAAGAAGGTTTCCATGTTATTGGTATGGATAACCTGATCACGGGCGACCTGCGCAATATTGAACATTTATTCAAGCTGGAACAATTTGAATTTTATCATCACGATGTATCGAAGTTCATTCATGTTCCCGGCGAACTGCATTATATCTTACATTTCGCTTCTCCAGCCAGCCCCATCGACTACCTGAAAATTCCTATTCAAACATTGAAAGTAGGGTCATTGGGCACCCATAACTGTCTGGGGCTTGCCAAAGCAAAAGGCGCCCGCATTCTGGTTGCTTCTACTTCAGAGATCTATGGCGATCCGCTGGTGCATCCGCAAAATGAAGAATACTGGGGTAATGTAAACCCGGTAGGGCCAAGGGGTGTGTACGATGAAGCCAAACGCTTCCAGGAAGCCATGACCATGGCGTACCATACCTTCCATGGGGTGCAAACCCGCATTGTGCGTATCTTCAATACCTATGGGCCGCGCATGCGGTTGAACGACGGCCGCGCCCTGCCCGCCTTTATTGGCCAGGCATTACGGGGCGAAGACCTCACCGTATTCGGCGATGGCTCACAAACAAGAAGCTTTTGTTTTGTTGATGACCTTATTGAAGGAATATACCGGTTATTGATGAGCGATTACCATTTGCCTGTTAATGTGGGCAATCCCGATGAAATATCGCTGAAAGACTTTGCCGAAGAGATCATTACGCTTACCAACACCACACAAAAGATCGTATACAAGCCACTGCCCGTAGATGATCCCAAGCAACGGCAGCCCGACATTAGCCGGGCAAAAGAGATCCTCGGCTGGTCGCCTAAAGTAAGCCGTAAAGACGGATTGAAAGTGACCTATGAATATTTTAAATCGCTGCCTGAGGAAGAATGGTTTAAACAACCGAAAGAGTTTGTAGCGAAGAAATAATACTGCTTGCAGCTTTAGTTCCATAAATTTATGTTTGCCTTCCGATAGCTATCGGAAGGCAACTTTAATAAATAATCTATGAGTACATTTTCGAAAACGATCATGGTTACCGGGGGAGCCGGTTTTATCGGTTCACATGTGGTGCGGTTATTTGTAAACAAGTATCCCGGTTATTTGATCGTAAATGCCGATGCATTGACCTATGCAGGAAATCTCGAGAACCTGAAAGACGTAGAGCAGGCATCCAATTACCGGTTCGAAAGAGCCGATATTACCGATGCGGCCAGAATAGATGCCCTGTTCGAGCAATATGCATTTGATGCAGTGATACACCTGGCGGCAGAAAGCCATGTTGACCGGTCGATCATTGATCCGCTGGCATTTGTAAAAACAAATGTACTGGGCACGGCTACTTTGCTGAATAGCAGCCGCAAGTACTGGGCAAAAACAGAAAGCAAGATGGAAGGGAAACGTTTTTACCACGTTTCAACCGATGAAGTATACGGTTCGCTGGGCGAAGAAGGTTTCTTTACCGAAGAAACTTCGTATGACCCGCGGTCGCCGTATTCTGCTTCCAAAGCATCCTCAGATCATTTGGTAAGTGCCTGGTACCATACTTATGGTTTACCTGTGGTTATGAGCAACTGCAGCAATAACTACGGTTCATACCATTTTCCCGAGAAGCTGATCCCGTTAATGATCAACAACATCAAAAATAATAAGTCACTGCCGGTGTATGGTAAAGGCGAAAACGTACGCGACTGGTTATTTGTTGAAGACCATGCAAGGGCCATCGATGTCATCTTCCATAAAGGAAAAACCGGTGATAAATACAATATCGGCGGTTTCAATGAATGGACGAATATTGACCTGGTGCATCTGTTGTGCAAAATAATGGATAGCAAGCTGGGCAGGGCTGAAGGCACATCAGCCAAACTGATCACTTATGTAACCGACCGTCCCGGCCACGACTTAAGGTATGCCATCGATGCTACCAAGTTGAATAAAGAGCTGGGCTGGGAGCCTTCGCTTCAGTTTGAAGAAGGGCTCGAAAAAACGGTTGACTGGTACCTGCAAAACGAAGACTGGGTAAAGCATGTAACATCAGGCGACTACCAGCATTATTATGAAGAGCAATATGCCCGCAGATAGGAGCTTATTATTGCTGATTTGGAGATTTTGAGATTTCGGGATTTCTTCAATTTGTGCTTCTTTTTTAAATCTCGCGAACTCAAAATCGAAAAATCAAAAAATCTCTAAATCAAAAATTATTTTATAGTGCCTTTTATTGAAACAGGGTTGCCAGGTTTATTGGTATTTGAACCCATGGTATTTGAAGATAGCCGCGGATTTTTTTTCGAAGCCTATAACCAGAAAATATTTGGCGGTGCCGGAATTGAATGCCAGTTTGTACAGGATAACCAATCCCGCTCAACCTATGGCGTTATACGGGGATTGCATTACCAGGTGGCGCCCTTTGCCCAGGCAAAACTGGTACGGGTGCTGGTAGGCTCTATACTCGATGTGGCCGTTGATATCAGAAAAGGCTCACCCACATTTGGTAAAGTGTTCGCTATTGAATTATCGGCCGATAATAAAAAGCAATTATTTATACCGGCAGGTTTTGCGCACGGCTTTTCCGTATTAAGCGAGGTGGCAGAAGTAATGTATAAATGCGATCAGTTCTATAGCAAGGCCAATGAACATGGTATTATATACAACGATGCCACATTGAACATTGACTGGCAAATACCGCTTGAAAAAGCTATTATCTCAGATAAAGACCTGGTATTGCCCGGATTGGCCAATTGCGTAAATCCATTTGAATTTAAAGGATAATCATTGACTATGTCGCAACCAGTTATATTAGTGACCGGCGCCAATGGACAGGTAGGGCAGGAATTGCGGGTGCTGGCGGCATTATATCCCTCGTTTGAATTTGTTTTTACCTCGCATGATACTATGCCGGTGCACGATGAAGCGGCGGTACAGCAAACTTTTGCTGCCCACCGCCCGGCGTATTGTTTGAACTGTGCGGCCTATACGGCGGTTGATAAAGCTGAATCGGAACAGGAGATCGCTTACAGGGTAAATGCAGAGGGCACACGTATACTGGCTGCAGCCTGCAAAACATTTAATACCCGGTTCATTCATATTTCAACAGACTATGTCTTTAATGGCCAGTCGCCCACACCTTATAAAGAAGAGGCGGCAACAGACCCCGTTAACCTGTACGGGGCTTCCAAATTAAAAGGCGAGCAGCTTTGTGTGCAAACCAATCCCGAAGCCATCATTATAAGAACCGCCTGGGTATACTCTTCATTTGGTAAGAACTTTGTAAAGACCATGATGAAGCTGATGCACGACCGGCCCGCCATCAATGTAGTGAACGACCAGGTGGGGGCGCCAACCTATGCAGCCGACCTGGCAAAATGCATGATGACGATAGTGGCCAATAGCCAGGTCTCCGCTACCAATTGGGTTCCCGGAATATATCATTACAGCAACCTGGGCCGCATCAGCTGGTATGATTTTGCCGTTGCCATCAGGGAACTGACCGGCAGTGCCTGTACGGTGAATCCCATTCCTACCGAACAATATCCCACACCGGCCAAAAGACCAGCCTTCTCTTTACTGGATACCAGTAAAATTCAACACACATTTCATTGTACCATTCCTGAATGGAAGGATTCGTTGCAGGAATGTTTAAAACTATTGCTGTAGCTGTTTTCGCTGTCCCATTCCAGTTCCACCCTACTACAATTCATAACTCCTTTTTGGCATTCCATGACCCGGTTGGTTTTATACTTTCTGGCTACGCCTACATTTGCTGCCGCATACCGGTTATGACCTCATTTATGATCCAATGATTCACTAATGTAATCGTGCGCAGATTACATGCAGCATTACCATGCATGCCCTGTAGCAGGGCCAATCAATCATTTATTATACAATTTAGTTGACCCATGAGACCCATTTGTACGTTTTTATTTGTTTTATTAAGTATGATGGCCACTGCGCAAACAGCGCCAACCGTACCGGCCAGCAACCTGAGGTTTACTACCATCGATGGCGGAAGATTAACTATTCTCTTTGATGTAGGGAATGGCGCCAATCACCTCATTGTTGTTAAAGAAGGTAGTGACGTTATGGGCACACCGGTGAACGGTGTAGATTATACAGCCAATTCAAATTTTGGAACCGCAGGCTCTGAATTTACTATGGCTGGTGAATATGTGGTTCAGAAAAACAGCTGGAACTCCGTAACCATTGATAAATTGAAACCCGCTACCACCTACTATATAGCCGTGTTTGAATACAATGGTACCGGTACTGCTACAAAATACCTGATGATACCATTGGCAGGTAACAAGGCTACTGCAACCGCCCCTACTGTACAAACCAGCGGCGTAACCTTTTCTGAAGCAACCGGCAATTCGGTAAAATTGAACTGGGTAAATGGTAATGGCGCAGGCCGGCTTATTCTGGTCCGCAAAACATCGCCGGTAAATGGTGAACCGGTAGACCTTAAAAGTTACTCTACGGTCAGGAACGGTGAATATGGAACCGGTAGCGTGATCAACGTGGATAATTATACGTTATACGTAGGTAGTGGTCCAGTCACGACCGTTACCAATTTAGAGCCCAACACAACCTATCATTTTGCGTTTTTTGAATACAATGGAAGTGCCTCCCCTGTATATTTAAAACCCGCTTCCAACTGGAACACTACAACCAATGCGGGTCCAACCAAACCTACCCAGTCAATCGTATTTAATAATATTGAAGGCAACCGGCTTACTGTAGGTTGTTCTATCGGCAATGGCAGCAAACGGCTGATCATTGCCCGTAAAGGATCTCCTGTAACGGCTACACCCATTAACGGAGCAGTATATACTGCGAATACCGTATTTGGTTCAGGACAGGAGATCGCAACGGGTGAATTTGTAGTGAGCAACACGAATTCTAACAGTGTAACTGTCACTAATCTGGAACCCGGTGTCGTTTATCATTTCCGGATATTCGAATTTGATGAAACAGCGGGTAATTATCCGTATTATTTAAATACACCAGTCGATGGCAACAAAAGCACGGCCATTCCGCCAGCTTCTATTGCCACGAACCTTAGCGTAAGCAATATAACCGGTTCTACGGCAACCGTTAATTTTACCCCTGGTTCAGGCAATTACCGCCTGGCGGTAGTGAAAGAAGGCAGTGCAGTAGATGCTATTCCTAATGATCTTACATTGTACGGAGGAAACGCTGCATTTGGTAGCGGTCCCCAGATAGCCCCCGGCAATTATTCTGTGGCCGGTCAAATGAATGGCTCCAGCTTTAGTCTCAACTCGCTCAAAGCGGGTTTTACATACCATGCCGCCATTTTTGAATATAACGGCACTAATTACCCGGTATATAATAAAACACCGGCTACTATCAACTTTTCCATTCCGTTGGAACCTACCCAGGCAGCCACTGGTTTTACCCAGATATCGCGGGATGGAGACAGAATGCGTGTTTTGTGGACAAACGGAAACGGCGGTAAAAGGATCGTGATCGCCCGCAAAGGCATGGCCGTAACCTATAAACCCATTGATGGAAGCAGCTACACTGCCAATACTATTTTCGGTCAGGGTACAGAGGTAGCTCCCGGTGAATTTGTGGTATATGATGGAACCACGTATTATTTTGATATGACCGGGCTTGAAATAGGCGCTACCTATTATTTTGCTGTGTATGACTATAATACTTCTGTTGCTGGTGCGAATGATTATTTGACGTCATCATTTTTAGCTGGCAATGCGGCCACCATTACCTGGCCTGTTACTCAAACCAGTGGATTAAATGCAACCAGTATTCAGGCAACACAGGCGAATATCAATTTCTCAGCCGGCAATGGCGCCTCACGTATCTTCTTCATGAGGGCCAATACACCGGTTGATGCGGTGCCACAGGATATGACCAGCTACCTTGGATATAGTCAAACATTTGGAACGGTAAAGTTTGGCGCCACCGATAACGCCATTGTATACCGTACTTCCAGCGCTGTTGGACCTTTTTCTGTTACTAACCTGTCGCCTAACACAACTTATTATGTAACGGCTTTTGAATTCAATGGGTCATCAGCCCTGGCTTATCTGGTGCCCGGCAACAGTTTCAGCTTTACGACCACCGATCTGCCTGGCGCCACTACACCTACTGTAGCTGCCTCAGCGCCGCTTATTTCGGCAGTTGATGGCAATAAATTCACTTTCAAGTGGACAAACGGAGATGGCGCCGGTCGCATGGTTGTAATGCGTGCGGGCAGTGCAGTGAACTTTACACCGGCCAGTGCCACCAATTATACTGCCAATGCTTCTTTTGGCAGTGGCAGCAACCTGGGTAATGATCAGTATGTGGTGTTTAATAATACTACCGGCAATACCGTAACTGTAACGAATCTGTTGCCATCAACTACCTATTACCTCACCGTTTTTGAATATAATGGAACCGGCTCTTTACAGCGTTACCTTACCAGCAGCGTGCTGGCCACTACCGGGGCCACAGTGTTTGCACCTACACAGGGAGCCAGCAACGGGGTAGCTTCATCAACTACCAACAGCCTTACCCTGAACTGGCAAAATGGAAATGGTGCTAACAGGTTGGTGGTGCTGAAAAAGGGAAGTAACGTGTCAGCAATGCCGGCCGACCTGAGTGCTTATCCTGCCAACACCGTATTTAAGTCGGGATCACAGATCGCTATTGATGAATATGTGGTGTATGCAGGCAATGGCAGCAGCGTAACAGTGACCGGTTTGAACGCCGGCGATGTATACTATTACAAAGTATTTGAATACAATGGAGCAATGGCGCCGGTATACAATACCAGCAGCGTTCTAAGTGGCAACATCGCTACCGGAACATTGCCTGTAACCTGGTTATACTTCAATGCCACTCAAAAGAGTGATAAGGTAGTGCTTACCTGGGGCACCTCGGCAGAGATCAACAGCGAATATTTTATCGTGGAAAGAAGCGAAAATGGGGCAGCATTCAGCGAAGCAGGCCGGGTGGCCGCCAGTGGAAACCACAACGGATCTGCCAATTACAGCTTTACCGATGCCGTACCGGTTCAACAGAAATGGTTCTACCGCCTGAAACAAACCGATAAAGATGGGGTGTACAGCTTTTCGAAGATCGTGACCGTGCAGCCCGGTGAGCAGGAGGTAGCCCGCCTGCAACCCAACCCGGTTCAAACCAATTTCCGCGTGCAATTGCCCGATAACAGCGCGCCGGCCATACTGGTCATTTACAATGCCGCCGGTATACAGGTGCACAAACAAACTATCAGCAATGGGCAAACGGTAAATGCACAATCCCTGACGGCTGGCATGTATTACCTGCAGGTACAGCAGGGCAGCCGTCAATACCGCATAAAGATGGTGAAACAGTGATCAGTTACATAAGAGCAATATAAACGCTTCGAACAACAGGTAATTCATACATACACAAGTCAGAACACCCGGGGCCATTTCAATGGTCCCGGTTTTTTTATGGTGAATGGTCAATGGTGAATGGTGAATAGGTTTGCTCAATTTTGGGCCTCGCTATTATTTCGTAGGCCGCGCCGCCGGGTATTATTCACCATTGACCATTCACCATTGACGGGTGAAGCCTCATTGTTTATTAATGAAAGTAGTAACGCATCTGTTGCCGCCAAAAGAAAAGCCCCGACTGAACATCGGGGCCTGGTTTCCGTACTGAGGATATTACTTATTTGATGGCTGTTATGGCTGTGCCGCCATGTTTGCTTTCTGTTTTTACAATGCCGAATCCGGGTGCAAACCATTCTGTTCCTTCCATGTTAAATGGCATTCCAATGCCCATCGTTTTTATGGTGATCTTGCTTTTAAACGTGATCTTGAAACAATCCCAGGTGCCTGCAGTGGTGGTAACGCTTTCTTTCCCTTCAACAACACGATCGCTGGTAACCATATTTACGGATTGTTTCATGCCCTGGTTGTCTATCGTCATATCCAGTGTGGCATCTTTTAATTTATCCCCTGCCTTCATATTGGCCGGGTACTCTATATAGATCTTGTCGGCCTTTACATCTGCTTTGGCATATTGTTCCTGTTGCTGTTGCGGTAACTGCATGGTCATATCTATCATCATAACGCCCCCGGAACACGCAATTTCACTATGGCCTTTGGCCATTGATTTGCCTTTACTATTAAACAGTTCTGAATTAACGGTAGCTGTAGTGTTGCTGCCTTTATTGGTGACATCCGAAACGGTATACACCTGCTTTCCATTGGCCTCTCCCTTTTTGTTGTAGATGGTCATTTCAATGGTTTTGTTTTTTTGCAGGAAATAATAGCTCTTGCAGTCCTGGCCCTGACTGGCGTTTGTGAGCAGACCGAAACTACAGGCCAACAAAAAGGTCAATCGCATAAACAATAATTTTGGTGTTATTGCATGAGCAAAGTAACAACCAAAATGAGTATGAGATAATACCCTTTTAGTGGTAAAGTTGAACCGTAAAAATGAAGGTTGATGATGGCTAATAGCCCACCTGAATGGTGCTTAAAGGATTTAGGAACTATAAACTATCGAGCGAACTATTTTTTATTAAATGTAGAGTCTGGTCTGTTTCTTCTGAACGGCGTCATACGGTTTACGATCTCTTTGATGACCGTATCGAACTTTTGCAATTGATCGGGCCGGCAGATAGCGCGTACTTTCTGGAAATGCCGGAAGGTTACCGAATCAAGTTTTTTCTGCATAATAGCTATTTCATTGCTGCGGGCGGTGAGCATGGAATCTGTTGCACCTGGTTCGTTCAGCAGGTCGAAAAATCTTTTTTTGGAGCTGCGCATGCTATCCATCACCGGTTTTTGAATGGCCATCATAGAATCGCGCAGCTTCCAGTAGGCAGCCTCCTGAACAGTGTCGAACTTCAGTTGGTCAACCATAAACTGGCCGAATCTTTTTTCCCGGTTGCCGGGTTCGCCATGGCCGGGACCGCCTTCGTGGTCGGGCTTTTTAAACCAGTAAATAGAAAGGGTGGCAATATTGGTTATAAGTAAGATCGCTACAAGTACCAACAGCCATTTTTGTCGGGGGGGCCTCATCATGGTTCCACTGAATTTTCATTATATACAGGATATACTCCTGCCGGGTAATCAGCAGCTACTATCTGACCTGATTCAATATTGCTTTTAGCGGCGTTATTGCTGCCCCACATTTTAAGCACAGTGGTAGCATTTATGATGAGAATAATAGCTGCAATCGTTAAAGCCAGCACGGGCCGGGTAAGCCAACGGCCAAGCCGTCCGCCCTGGTCAAACTCCTGCTCCATTCTCCCCCTGAGCCGGGTATACAGAAAATCAGGCGCTTTGGCCCGCTGCATCCCCTCCAGGCTATTCAGCACCGCATCTATCCGGGAGTTGTTATTTGAATCGACTGACATAAATCTAATTTACGATGTAAACTTATACATTTGACGCTAATAAAAAGCAAAACCTTCGAAACGCTTATTTGCCTTGTGAATTATTCTGTTGATAATATTTTTCCAGCAACTTACGCAGATTTTGCCGCGCCCTGAACAACAGGGACTCCACGGCCGATACCGACAGTTGCATTACGTCGGCGATTTCCTGGTAACTCAGCTCTTCCGATTTATGTAAAGTAAATGCTACTTTTTGATTTTCAGGCAATTGATCAATCATCCGGAACAACAGGGCGGCCTGTTCCTTTCTGTCCAAAGCCACTCCCGGGTGTTGAAAATCAACGGGTTCATGAATAAGCTCGTCGTTGGGGCCAAAGAGACTGGTAATAAAGGCAAAACGCTTTTTGCGCTTGCGGCTGCGAATATGGTCCAGGGCCTTGGTGGTGGTAATGCGGTAGATCCAGGTACTGAGGCGGGCATCGCCCTTGAATTGATCGATGGAGCGGTATACCTGAATAAATACTTCCTGGGCTACGTCTTCGGCATCCTCACTGTTTTGTACAACGCCCAGTGCCGTATTGTAAACGAGGTCCTGATAGTTTTCTACCAGGGATTTGAATGCCAGTTCGTCTCCTGCCCGGAGTTGTTGTATCAGTTCCAGTTCGTTCAAAAAGACGGCCGTTTAAATTTGAGGCTACAACTTACGAAATCATTCGATATGAGAGGGGAAAACGAGACAGACCGGCCAAAAGGGTAGATCATTGCCTCATTTTAGTATTTGAACGATAAAAAAAGGGCTCTCCCGATAAAATCAGAAGAGCCCTTTGGCATGCAAGAAAGTTACCCGACAGGGGCTCGAACCCCAACCTTCAGATCCAGAATCTGACGTACTACCATTATACTATCGGGCAATCAGAATAAGAACACACCTTGTTCAAAAAGGCGGGTACAAAAATAAAGCTTCTACAAATGGCGACAAAAAGAAAGTTGGTTGAACTTGAATGGGTTGAACCCGGTAACCCGGCTAGCTGGTGGGCAATAAAAAGGTGAGCCTTAAAAAGACTCACCCTGACTTGCCATATGAAACTAACTGCGAATGAATCCGAAACGTGAAACAGCAAACGTGAAATGTAGCGCCCAGCACTGGAACCTGGCGTCGGAGCAAGCTTTGAAACCAGGAACCGGCAACCAATTATCGGGTACAAGCTCCCCCTTTAGGGGGGCTGGGGGGCGTTACTTATCCCACCAAACCCTGTCAGTCAGCTTGGCCGATTGCCCCGCCTGCGGGTTACTCAGCACCTCTACCTCCGGGTATAACAACCGCCGCGGGATCTCTGATAACGCATTGGGCACCTTGGTGAGCACCGGAAATCCCGTCCGCCGCCAGTCATTGAAATTCTCTATCGATAAAAAGTTGGCGATCTTCTTTTCTTCCATGATCCGTTGCAACGCATTGGCGGCAGTAAGCGTGCCGCGGGCCGTCAGGTAATTGTCGGCATCGCTGGTTGCAATGCCCAGTTTGTTCATATCGGCCCTGATGGCATCCTGGTATATCGGTTGCGCTGCTGCATACCCCGATTTTATGAGCGTGGCCTCGGCTTTCAGGAACAACGCTTCGGCATAATTAAATACATACACCGGTGAGCCGGTTGCGCCATAGGCCGAACCGGGCAGCGAATACACATCGAGGCTGCCGCTGATATTTATAGAACCAATGGGCCGCCCGGTATACAATCCCGTTTGTTTGGCTTTTGCCACCAGCTTCGGCAACCGCGGATCATTACGTGTTACCAGCGTATCAACACAGGTCGACGACAATACCAGCGTACTCACCGGCAGAAAGTTTACATACCAGGGGTTTTGTTCACCTGCGCCGCCCGTATAGGTCATCTTCACATTGTCGTTATTATCCACCATGCCGTTTTGCAGGGCCGTTAAAGCCAGGTTGGCCTGCGCCAGTGCGGTGTAACCCGGCGCTTTGGTCAAATGCATATAATACCGTGCCTTCAAAGTATAGGCGAACCGTTTCCATTGGTCCATGTCCCCGCCATAAAAAAAATCGTCGGTTCCGGGTGTTTTAACGGCGTTCTTATTGATATCGGCAATACCATCGTCGAGCAATTGTTGCATGGCCTTATAAATGCTCTCCTGTGAGTCATAAGCCGGTTGCAGTTTGCTGCTGCCGTTCAATGCTTCTGAATAAGGAATATCGCCCCAGTAATCGGTAGCAACCCCCAAACAATAGGCCGTGAGTATTTTGGCAATGCCGCTGTAGTTATAGTTGCCATTGGTGGTGCCCTTGTCGTTCATGGCCTTCAGGTTATTGAGGCAGGCTACATAAATATTCTTCCAGCTGTCATTGATATCGGGGTTGAACAACCGGTACGTGCCCTCATTAGGCACAGGCTGGTTCAACGCAATGTTTTGCATATAATGGTTGGCCAGTACGGCAGCAAAGCCACTGGTGAGTGTACCGGTGCTGGCGCCACTGTTAATTACAGATGCTATATTCAATTCAACCGGCGACAGTATCAACGCTTCCTGTACGCTTACAGGGTCATTGGGATTGCTATTTACATCTGTATATTTTTTGCACCCCGTGAGGTGAATGAAACAACATATAAAGAGAACTGCATATAATATAGTGCGCATATTGATCTTGTTTAAATGGTTCGGAACCGGATTATAAGCCAACTTTCAAACTGATATTGATCGACCGTGGGGTTGGGGTTGAAAAAGAGTACAGGCCCAACGACCCATTCGAAGAACCGAATGAATTGTTCTCAGGGTCGCCGCCGGTAAAGTGCGGACTGTGTATCCACAGGTTTCGGCCGGTAACGGTCAATGAGGCTGATTTAAGCGGTGTTTTCTCGATCAGTTTGGCGGGCAGCACATAACCAATGGTTACGTTGCGCAGTTTGATGTAGGTGGCGTCCTGTATCACCGATTCCATCACGCCCGATACGCGGCGCCAGTAATCCTGTCCTTTTACCGCAACAGTGTTGTCTTTGCCGTCGACGATACTGATGCCGGCTACTGTACGAACACCCCGGTCTTCGGTTACTTTGGGCGTTCCATAAAAATAACCGTATCCATCTACGTTATTTTCGGTGACCCCGCCTTTCTTCATATCAAAAAAGAAGCTGAGGCTGAAGGGGCCATAGCTCAGGTTATTGGTGAGCCCGGCCAGCCAGTCGGGCGTAACTGTGCCCAGTATGCCCTGCTTGTCATCGGCAAAGGGAAGGCCATCGGCATCTATAAGCAATTTGCCGGTGGCGCTGTCGCGGGCAAAGCGGGTGCCGTATTTAACACCATAAGGTTCGCCTACAATAGCTTGTGTAAACCCAATGTTCACACTGTTAAGGCCTTCGTGCAGGGCCAGTATTTTATTCCTGAGTTTGGTAAAGCTGAATACCAGGTCCCAGTTGAATTTACCTGTCCGCACCGGATTGGCGTTCAACAATATTTCAATGCCCTTCGTTTGCATGCGGGCGGTATTGATGGTCGTTTGGTTATACCCGGTTGTTGGTGAAATGGTAACCGGTATAAGGCCGTCCTGCACTTTTTTATAGAACCACGAGATCTCGGCGCCAATGCGGTTGTTCAATGCTTTCAATTCAATGCCGGTCTCAAATTCTTTAACGAGCTCATTCTTGAGCAGCGGGTTGCCCAGTATATCGCTTAACAGGAAACCATTTTGCCCCTGGTAAGGAAAGGAGATGCCTCCAACATCGGTATTATTGATGCTGTTGACGCTGAGGTAGGGTGTGGTGAGCGCATATGCATCCACATTGTCATTACCCACCGTTGCATAGGAGGCCCGCACTTTACCAAAGTTGATCACCGACGATAATTTCGGGTTGAACAGCTCTGAGAAAACAAACCCGGCCGCCACTGATCCGTAGGGATAAAAGTTCTTTTTCTGGGCCAGCACCGAAGTGCCATCGTACCGGCCGGTCAAAGCCAGGTTCAGCATATGGTTGTAGTCGATATTCGCCTGCGAATAAAAACCTGTTTTGCGGGTGAGGTAATGCTTCTCGCTATAGGTTTGGGACGAGGCATTGGCCACATTGTCGTAACCGCTGGTAACCGATAAACCCACGCCGCGGCCCTGCACATCCTGGTTGTAGGTCGAAAGCACATTATTACCCAGTAACAACTGTACATTGAATTTATTGAACTGTTTATGCAGATCGATGATGAGATCATGGTTGTATTGCCTGAACGTATTCACCCGGTCAACGATCACCCCATTGGGGTTGGCTACCGAACCAACGGCTTCATAATATTTCACCTGCTCGGTGTAAATGTCGGCGCCCATTCTTTCGGTAATGTTCATCCAGTTGAACGGGGCGTAATTCAGGGTCACCACCGGTACAAAACGATTAACCGTACCATGCGTATACACATTGTCAAGCACCCAGTAGGGATTATTGCGCGAGAACCGGTAAAGCCGTTGCGTACCATCGGTATTCAGGTAGGGCAGGGGATTCCACGATATGGGCGCTGTATAAATGGTCCAGATGGGGCTTTCCAGTATATATCCCTCAGGCATGCGGTTGGTGCGGCTGTTGGCATAGTTGAACTGGAAAGTACCCGATAGTTTGTCGGTGAGTTTGGTGGTGAACTTGCTAAAAAGCGTATGTCGCTTCAGGTAAGTAGTGGGTACAATGCCTTTTTGGTCGAGGTATGAATATGACGCAAAATAATTGGAGCCCGGACTGTTTGAACCGGAGAAGCTGATGGTGCTGTTACTGGTAACACCGGTTTGAAAGAAGTCTTTTACCTGGTTCCTTTTCTGCACCGGCTGGCCGTTCACCCGCAGGGTATCCATCAGGGGGCCCCAGGAGCTGCTGGCTTTATCTGTTTCCCCATCATAATATACGTTGTCATACAACACACCATTAATTACTTTGCGGTCGCCCTGGGCATACTTGTTTTGTATTTTGGGGAAGATGCCGTTCTCGAACGAGAGGTCCTGCGAAATAGTGATGGCTGGTTTTTTACTGCCCGACCCGCTTTTGGTGGTGATCATCACCACGCCCCGGGCCCCGGCAGAGCCGTATAAGGCAGTGGCGGCGGCGCCTTTCAGCACATTCACGCTTTCAATAATAGAAGGATCAAAATCAATAAGCCGGTTGCTGCCGGGCCCACTGTTCACGGCGCCGGTTTCGGAATTGTTTACCGGTATGCCATCTACCACTATCAACGCTTCGTTGTTACGGGTGATGGAAGTAACGCCCCTGATCACAATGCGGCTCGAAGCGCCGGGCGTACCCGATGAGCTGGTGATCTGCACACCGGACACTTTACCCGTCATGGCATTGAGGATGTTTGGTTCCTTGGCGCGAACCAGTTCATCGGTCTTGATCTCCTGCGAGCTGAACGTAAGATTTCTCTTCTCCCGCTTAACGCCCAATGCGGTAACCACTACTTCATTCAACGCGCGGCCATCGGGCATCAGTGATACCGTTACAAATTCCTGTGCACCGGTTTTTATTTCGCTGCGGTTATAACCTATGGCGGTAACGATCAGCGTGGCATTGGCCGGAACGCTGAGCTGGAACGAGCCGTCATCACCGGTGCTGGTGCCCGATTTTGAACCTTTCAACAGCACAGATGCTTTGGGTACGGGGCCTCCGTTCTCATCCTGTACCTTTCCCTTTACCAGTTTGCTTTGGGCAAGGGCCCCTGTGTAAATGAACAGCGCTGCAGTGAATGCCATTATACATAGCAGTTTTGATTGCATGTTGTATTGTTTTGGTTGTATGTCGTAAAATGCTACGGAAAGTGTTTTTCGGTTGTGTTACTCGGTTACTCGGTTGGGCAATCGCTAGAGTACTGGACCAGGTTTTGGTAGTGACTGACGGGGTCGGGAGAGTGCACGCTCCCCATGAGTACGAATTTATATTGACTGCGTGTAAATGTGTTAATGGTTCTTGACGACTTGTTTACAGAAAATGATATTATTGTTAATTGCTGATTTCGGGATTTCGCGATTTTGAGATTTATTTATTTGGGGACCCCTGATAAATCTGTAAATTCAATTATTCGCAATTTTGAAATCTCTAAATCCCAAAATCCAAAAACCGAAAAATCACAACATGCTTCCTGCAATGGCAATTAAATTAAAAGTGGATGAGTCAATTGTTCTTGAGCTCATAGATCATCATCATGCTGAAACATTGTGCCAGCTGGTGAAGGTCAACCGGCAGCATTTGCGGGAATGGCTTCCCTGGGTCGATCACATGCGTTCTGTTGATGATTTCAGAAAATACATCAACGGCTCAAAACAGCGGTATGTCAATCATACTGAAATGGGGTATGTGGTCATGGCCAATGGGGTAATGATCGGGCGGCTGGGCCTGTACAATATTGATCTGCACAACAAGTCGGCATCCATTGGCTATTGGCTTAGTCAGCAATGGCTGGGCAAGGGCATCATCACCCGGTGTTGCAAAGCCGTGATCGATGAAGGGTTCAGGCACCTGCACTTAAACCGCATAGAGATCAGGGCCGCTCTCGAAAACTATAAAAGCCAGGCCATTCCCGAACGGCTGGGCTTTAAAAAAGAAGGCATCATCAGGCAGGGAGAGTTTGTGAACAATCAGTTTGTTGATCTGTATGTGTATTCTGTATTAAAAGAAGAATGGAACCACAAAACGCAGCATTAATACATGTATCACAGACGGTTAATACAATTCTACACAACCTGAAGATGTACGTACCGCATGGTAAGTACTTGTATGTAATTCTGTGATTAATAAATTTTTTCGCACAAACAAAACAACCACATAAGATACTAATATGTGGGAACGTTTTTCTATTTGTGGGAAAGAAAAACCCGGTGCCTGATTTGATTAGCGTTGAAAGTAAAGTGATTACATCATTGGCACAATTTGGGTAGTAGCAACAGTGCGTTCCACCTGATTTAACATTTTACAGAGATCCCTATGAACCCGTCTTTTACAACCAACTACCGAGAGATGGCCCCCTGGCTGGAAGCCATCCTGAATGATTGCCAGGATTCCGTATTCATAACCGACAGGCATTTTAACCTGCTGCACTGGAATGTGGCAGCAGAAGAAATGTGGTTTAAACAATCGCGAAGACCTGCTAAAAAAAATATAGTCGATTTCCTCAACACGCTGTTCCCGGGGCATGCCGAAGTGCATAGCCAGTTACAGCGGGCCATTGCGCTCGATGAACAGGTAGAGGATATTTTTGTGGCTGCCCCCGATGACCGCACTTACCGGGTCTCGTGCTATACGCATAAATTTCCGGGCACCCAGTACCTGCTCGATGTGGTGATCATCATTCGCGACCTGCAGGCCACCATTCACCGCAAAAAAAATATCACACCCGGCGTATTATATAATACCCTGCTAAACTCATTAGATGAAGGGGTGCTGTTGTTGCAGGGCGAACAGGGGACCATTATTTCAGCCAATAACAAGGCCTGCGATATCACCGGCTTCAGCCATGAGCAAATCATTGGGCGGAACCTGACCGAATTGGGCGGCAAACTTTTCAAGGAAGACGGCACGCCGCTACAGGTTCAGGAATATCCGGCCATGGTGACCCTGCGTACCGGGGAAGTTATCCAGAACAGGGTATTGGGTTTCATCAATGCCAGGGGCAGGCTCACCTGGTTATCGATAAATACCTGTTTGCTCGAAGAATACAATGCCCGGGTACCGGGACTGGTAGCGGTTACCTTTAATGATGTCACCGCCTGCAAGGAGGCCGAATCGCGTTTAACTGAAAGTGAATACATCTTTCAGTCGTTTATGAATAATACGCACAGCCCGGCCTGGATCATCGACGAGGATGGCTTTATAATTTACATGAATGATACTTTCAAGCGGGTGTGGAAACTGAACGATGCCCACCTGTACAGCAATATGCGCGACCTGATGCCGAAAGCAATGGTGGAAGAGTATATGGCCAACAACCGCAAGGTGCTTGATACGAATCAGCCCCTCATCACCATTGAAAATTCCATCCGGCGCGATGGCACGCCCGGTGTATACCTGGTGTTCAAGTTCCTGCTGCAAACCTCCACACCAAAACGGCTCATTGGCGGACAATCGATCGATATCACCGAAGAAAGAAAGGCCCAGGAAGAGATCATAAAAAGCAACGAACGGTTTTACTATACCACCAAGGCCTCCTCTGATTATATCTGGGACTGGAATATTGAAAAAGGCACCATCTACCGCAGCGAGCCCTTCAGCCAGCTCACCGGGTATATGCAAAACGATATGGACAATGACCTTTACTGGTTGTTGGAAAAGATCCATATCGAGGACCGCCAGCGGGTAATGGGGCACATCAATGCCTGTTTAATGGCCCGCAATAATTACTGGCACGATGAATACCGTTTCCGTTGTGCCGATGGCAGCTATAAATATTTGTCAGATAAAGGGTATATCATTTATAAAGATGGAATAGCCGTACGCGCGATCGGCGCCATTCAGGACCTTACCGAAAAAAGAAAGCTGGAAGCAGAGCTGACCCAGCAAAAAGAAAAGGAGCGCCTGCGCATTAACCAGGCCATGATCGCCGGTCAGGATTTTGAACGGAACGAAATTTCAAAAGAGTTGCATGATAATGTGAACCAGATCCTGTCATCGGCCATGATCATGCTCACCACTGCCCGCAGCAGTGCCGATGAGCAGGAATTCCTGATCGAAAAAACAACCCAGTATATCGACCTGGCCATCCAGGAAATAAGGAAGATCTCCAAATCACTGAATTCCTCTATCATAAAAGAGGTGGGCCTTATTGATCCGGTTGAAGACATTATCAAGAATATGCAGCTGGTTCGGCCGGTGGTGGTTGATTTTGAGTGCGATCCTGAGCTGGAAGATGAACTGAGTCACGATGTGCAGCTGATGCTGTACCGTATTATACAGGAGCAAACCAATAATATCCTGCGCTATGCCGAAGCAGGTTATGTAAGAATAGCCATAGAAAAGAACGAACAGTCTCTTACCCTGCTGATACAGGATAATGGAAAAGGATTCGATATAACCAAACAAACCAAAGGCATTGGCCTGCTCAACATCCTGAACCGGGCCGAAACACTGGGTGGAACCCTCATAATTGATACAAAACCAATGGGTGGCTGCCGAATTCTGGTGCAAATACCGGTGACCTGACGAAAATCAGGTAGAATCTGCGGGCAATGGATTTAATTTGTTGCTAATTCATTAGCACAAACAGAAAGCCCGGGAGTATGATGCATCCGTTGAATAAAATTGATGAACAGGCATTGGTGACAGAGATCCTGTTGAGCGATTACCGCACCGCCGATATTTTTAAAAAGTATAATATCGACTATTGCTGCGGGGCCCGCTGGCCTTTGCAAACAGCCTGTGAAATGCGCGGACTGGATGTGGCCATCGTAAAACAGGAACTGGAAGAAGCGGTGCGAACCGTTCAAATTTCCACGGCTTTGCCTTTTACGCAATGGCCGCTCGATTTTCTGGCCGATTATATTGTTCAGGTGCACCACAGTTATTTGCGCCACACCCTGCCGGTGCTTGAAACTCACTTGGCAAATTTCATTGCCGAACACCGGAAAAAATTTACCTGGCTCGATGAGCTGCAGCAACAATTTACCCGGCTGCATGCCCAGCTGCCCCTGTACATGATACAGGAAGAAGAAAGTATTTTCCCCTATATAAAACAATTGAACCGGGCCTGGGCCTCAAAGGATTCACTGGCCGGTTTATATACCCGCACCCTGCGCAAACCCGTTGAAAAGGTAATGGACCAGGAGCACCAGCTCATTATGGGCGTATTGCACCGCATGCGTACCCTTACCAATGATTACACGTTGCCGGCCAATGCCTGCCGCAGTCACTGGGTGGTGTTTATGAAATTGCGCGAGCTCGATAATGACCTGGTGCAGCACATGCACCTGGAGAAAAATATCCTGCTGCCCCGTTTACTGACAATAGAAGGTGAATTGAAGCGGGCGTAAGCAAATTGATAAAAATAAAAGGGTAGAAGGCGCGCCTTCTACCCTTTATGCTAAATAGGTACACCGTTATGGAATGGGCTCGGTAGCGCCACTCGTCATCCACGGTAAATTGAATTTATGGAATTCTATAGAGCGGTGACTGTTCTCGCTGTCACTGGTATTCTCATTCACTTCTATCAACGCGCCAATGGTATAGTCGGCTGTTTTTACCATACTGCTATAACCGCCTTTACCTTGCGACCAGGCTTGGTCATCGGTTAACCAATCGTATATTTTACGGCTAAGTGGCCAGGTAACGCCGCCATCATAACTAATACGTACCCGCATTTTGCAACGGGTTTCTGTACTGGCCGAATTTAATACCATAATACGGTCGGGCGAACCGGTGTAGCGTACAATAGAACCCTGGCAGGCAGGATCGAGCAGCACATCATCCGGTTCAAAAGCGCTGAAACTACCGGTGAGTGTACCACGCGATACCCAGCGGCGTTTGGCCGTTGCCCAGGTGCTGCTGGTAGCGCGGTCGTTCCGCATCAGGCGGCCATCGTTCAATTCTACAATAGCGCCTTCACTGGTGCCGCCGGGGATCAGCTGGTATTGCCAGGTTGCGCCATGATCGGTGCTGTAAATATTTCTGCCAATGGCGGGAATTACCAGCGTGCCATTGCTGGTTTGAATACCAACGCCGGGGCCCATGGCATCCCAGGTGCGCCCGGGTGGCAGCAGGGTGCTGGTCATATCAACGGGGGTAGAAAAAGAGAGCCCATCGTCGTCGCTGTAGGAAGAATATACCCGGCGATCGCCCCAGGTATCAATTTTATCGTAGCCATCGGTACCGCTTTGGTTCTTGGTAGCAGAATTCCAGCTCATAAATACCCAAATGCGGCCGGTAGTGTGGTCAACTACCGCCGTTGGGTTGCCCCAGGTAACCTGACCCGCGCCTACCACTTCCTTCATGGCCGACCAGGTAGCGCCATTGTCGGTAGAACGTTTATACTCCACATTAATGTTTCCGTAATCCTTGTTGGCGCTCATGCGTCCTTCTACAAAAGCGAGCAATGTATTGGCGTTGGTGCGTACAATGGAGGGAATACGGAAGGAATGATACCCGTCGGTACCGCCATCAAAGATCTTGACATAGGTATGGGTTTGGGTAGCCTCGGTACTGGCTTTTCGCGCTGAACCGGTGGCTGCTTTGTTGTCTGCAATTCCTTTTTTGCAGGCGGTGGCCGATAGGGCCATCACCGTAATAAAGGTGAGCAGGCCCGGCAGCCGGTTAATGCTTGTTGTTTCCGGAAACTTTGTTTGTTTCATTTGTTAAGTTTTACTGTTTAAAAACAAGTGTACCCGGCGTTCCCGGCGAACAAACCGGGTCACACTAATAAAGAACATAGCTTACTGGTGAAACAAACCATTTAAAGAAGCACTGGTGAATCCCTCAGTTTCCCGGAAGAGGGGCGTCTTGTAAAGGGTTGTTTACCCCTGACGGGGAGTTTATTAATTATTGAGTTGTTGGGTTATTTAGTTCTTAAACTTAAAAACTAAATAACTTACCAACTGGGTTTTCTCACCTGACCATATCCACCACCTTTGGGCCGGTCTTCAAAATGCAGGTGAGGTCCGGTAACATTGCCGGTAGCGCCTACTTCACCCAGCTTTTGGCCGGCAACTACTTTAGTGCCGGCGCTTACCGAGCGAACACTCAAATGACAATACACATAATCGCGGCCGTTAGAAGCGCGCAACCCGATCCAGCGGCCATAGGCGCCACCATTATTGTTCGACCAGGCAATGGTGCCATCCAGCACGGCTACAACCTTGGTACCGGTAGGGGAGGCATAATCATCACCGGTATGATAGCCGGCGGCATACCGTGGATTCTTAACGCCATAAGGATAGCTGATGCCATAACCCGGCACCGGCGATTTTACTTTGGCGGCTGCGGCCACGGCTGCAGTAGCGGTGGTTTCTTCAGCAGCGATAACAGGTGTTAGGGCAACTTCTGAATCCTGCTGTTCTGTAGCAGCAGAGGTCTCTCCTTTGTTGCAGGCCATAAAAGCCATTGTTAGAACCAAAAGACCTAATGACACATTTCTTGCGGTGTTTCTTTTCATAGTTTTCATTTATTTTAGAATTATAAACTCATAGGTTATTTAACTATCAATAGCTTCTTGCTGGTTGTTTTGCCAGAAGCGCCCAAACGGATAGTTACATTATAGATGCCTGGTTTCAGGCTGCCGGTATTGATGGTAAGGCGGTTCACCCCTTGTTGCAATACCACATTGCGTTGTTGCGCTGCCTGTCCAAAATTGTCGGTCACTACAATGCTGGCAGGTTGCGAAGCATCGGCCAGCGTATATTCAATAGTGACAGCGCTTCCTGTTGCCGGGTTGGGCGCCAGCTTCAACGTACCGTTTTCTGTTATGCGGCTGTCGCTGGTGCTGCTGGTAGCCAAAGTGCCGGTTTGAAT